>NZ_JAMTDN010000001.1:0-4800000 GCF_026797795.1 Nocardiopsis sp. EMB25
TGAACAACTGTAGCAGGGGCTCCGCGCGGTTCGTCCAATCGAATGCGCGCGCTCCCCCGAGCCGCGCCGATCCCGGCAATCCAGTGGTGCCCCGTCCCCCCACAGCGGTAGTGTCGCGCCCGTGAACGCCCTACCCGCACGGGTTCTCGTCGTCGAGGACGACGAGGTGATCCGGGAACTGATCCGACTGAACCTCGAACTGGAGGGGTTCGAGGTCTTCACCGCGGTCGACGGGCAGGACTGCCTCGACCGCGCCGGGCACATCGATCCGCACGTCGTCACGCTCGACGTCATGATGCCCCGCCTGGACGGCTGGGCGGCGGCCGAGTCCCTGCGCGCCGACGCGCGCACCCGGGACTGCAAGCTCGTCCTGGTCACCGCCCGCGCCCAAGGGGACGACCACCGACGCGGGGAACGGATCGGCGTGGACGCCTACGTCACCAAGCCCTTCGACCCCGACGACCTGGTCGACGTCATCCGGGGCCTCGTCGACGGAGACGACGCGTGACCCCCTGGACCCTGGAAACCGCCCTGCGCCGGGCCGCGGTCCGCGCCTTCGGCCTGGCCCCCGACGCCGTCCCCCTCGTGTGGCCGCGCAACGACCACGCCGACGAGGGCGCTGACGCGGCGAGCGCGCTGCCGCTCCGACTCATGCGCCTGGTCGACGACGGGGCACGGCGCTCCCGGCCGCTGACGGTCGCCGGACGCGTCGCCGCCCAGCTCCCCCTCATGCGCGACGAGGGCCTGGTCGACTTCGCCCGGACGTTCACCGACGCGCGCGGGTTCGTCAACGTCGTGTTCACCCACGAGCAGTCCCGCGACCTACTGGCCGCGGCCGCCGACGGCCCCCGGTTCCTCACCGGCCGTGCCTGGGACGGCGCCGGGGAGTGGCCGGACACGCCGCTGCACGACGCGGTTCCCGTGGCCCAGGCGCGGCGCCTGGCCAGGGCGGACGCCCGCAAACGGCTGACCCTCGCGGTCGGGGGGGAGCCCCCTCCGCCGGGGCCCGGCGACGCCGAGGTCTCCTGGCGCGACCCCTACCTGGACGGGGGCAGCGCGGAGCCGATCACCCCCGCCGCGCGGGTCCTCGGCACCATCGGCGAGGCCAGTGCGCGTGTCGCCTTCTGCCGCTCGATCCCCGAGCGCCCCAAGGAGGCCGAGACGACCGGCCGCGACCTGCCCGTGCTCCCCTCAGCGGACCGTCCGGGAGCCTGGGCGCGTCTCACCGACGCCAACCCCGCCTTCCGCCTGCGCTACGCCCACGCCCACGCGCTCAGCCGGGCCCGCTGGGCACGGGAGGGGGCTCCCCCCCTCGCGGGCTGCCCACGGCACGCCGCCAGGGTGCGCGGCCTCCTCTTCGACGGCGCCAGCTCGGTGGACACGGCGGCGCGCCGAGAGGAACCCCATATCCTGGTCAGATACCTGGAGGCACTGGCCAGTGCCTACGATGAGTGGCGAACGTGCCCCACAGCCGATCCCGAGGGGGCGGAGGGGGCCGCCGCGGACCCGGCGCTGCCAGCCGCCGTCGCCGGAGTCCTGCGCACCGGGCTCTTCCTGCTCGGGGTGTCGGCGCCCACAAGGCTGTAGACATCCCGCCCCGCCCGACGGGCCGACCCAATTCCTTTGTCCCTACCGGGTAAGTGGACAATAGGTGGGGGCCTCCACCGCCAGTACAGCCGCATCCCAGCCGAAAGCCCATCATGAGCCGCTACGCCCACCCCGCCGGATCACGCCACGCGGAGATCCTGCCGGAGGACAACCCGCCGATGCCGCCCGAGGACCTCATCGGACTCGACCCCCGGGTGTGGCCCGCCACCGCGCGGCGCGCGGACGGCGAGGTCGCCGTCGGCGGCGTCGGTGTGCGCGAACTCGCCGAGACGTACGGCACCCCCCTCTTCGTCGTGGACGAGGAGGACTTCCGGGGCCGCGCCCGCGACTACCGCAACGCCTTCACCGACGCCGACGTCTACTACGCGGGCAAGGCCCTGCTGACCAAGGCCGTCGCGCGCTGGGTGGTCGAGGAGGGCCTCAAGCTCGACGTGTGCTCCGGGGGCGAGCTCGCCGTCGCCCTGGCCGCGGGTGTCCCCGCCGAACGGGTGGGCATGCACGGCAACAACAAGTCGACCGCGGAGCTGCGCCGCGCCGTCGAGGTCGGGGTCGGCCGCGTCATCATCGACTCCCTCGACGAGATCGAGCGCCTGGAGGCCGTCGCCGCCGAGTTCGACCGCCGACCCAAGGTCCTCATCCGCGTCACCACCGGCGTCGAGGCCCACACCCACGAGTTCGTCGCCACCGCGCACGACGACCAGAAGTTCGGCTTCGCGCTGAGCACCGGAGCCGCCGCCGAGGCCGTCCGCCGCGTGCTCGACGCGCCCCATCTGGAACTGGTCGGCCTGCACTCACACATCGGCTCGCAGATCTTCGACACCTCCGGCTTCGAGGTCGCGGCCCGCCGCCTCACCCGCTTCCTCACCGGAGTCCACCAGGACCTGGGCGTCACCCTCGCCGAACTCGACCTCGGCGGTGGCCTCGGCATCGCCTACACCTCCGGGGACGACCCGCTCGACCCCAAGAGCATCGCCGAGAGCCTCACCGCGATCGTGCGCCGCGAGTGCGAGGAGGCCGGGCTGCCCGTGCCGCGTATCGCGGTCGAACCGGGCCGCGCCATCGCGGGCCCCGCCGGGATCACCGTCTACGAGGTCGGCACCGTCAAGGACGTCGAGGGCATCCGCACCTACGTGAGCGTCGACGGCGGTATGAGCGACAACATCCGCACCGCCCTCTACGGTTCCGAGTACACCAGCCAACTGGTGTCCCGCGAGAGCGACGCCGAACCGATGCTCTCCCGCCTGGTGGGCAAGCACTGCGAGAGCGGCGACATCATCGTGCACGACCTCTACCTGCCCGCCGACCTCAGGCCGGGCGACCTGGTGGCGGTCGCCGCCACCGGCGCCTACTGCTACTCCATGGCGAGCAACTACAACCACCTGCCCCGACCCGCCATGGTCGCGGTCCGGGACGGGAAGGCGAGGGTCATCGTACGCAGGGAGACCGAGGAGGACCTCCTCCGCCTCGACGTAGGCTGAACCGGCCGCCGACGCGGCGCGGCCGCGCGACGGTAGGACACGAGAGAAGTGGGAGTCACGCCCAAATGGCGATGAAGGTGGCGCTGCTCGGATGCGGCGTTGTGGGCGCGGAAGTCGTCCGCCTGATCGAGGAGCAGTCCGACGAGCTGGCCGCGCGTGTGGGCACGCGGATCGAGGTCGGCGGCATCGCGGTCCGGCGCATGGACCGGGACCGCGGTGTCGATCCGGCGCTGCTGACCACCGACGCCACGGCACTGGTCACCCGGCCCGACATCGACCTCGTCGTGGAGGTGATCGGCGGGATCGAACCGGCGCGCTCACTCATCCTCGCGGCGGTCAAGGCGGGCAAGTCCGTGGTGACGGCCAACAAGGCGCTGCTGGCCGAGGACGGTCAGACGCTGCACACGGCCGCCCGCGACGCCGGTGTGGACCTGTACTACGAGGCCGCCGTGGCCGGGGCGATCCCGCTGCTGCGTCCGCTGCGCGACTCCCTGGCGGGGGATCGGGTCAACCGGGTGCTCGGCATCGTCAACGGCACCACGAACTACATCCTCGACCGGATGGACTCCCTGGGCGCCGGGTTCACCGAGTCGCTGGAGGAGGCCCAGGCCCTGGGCTACGCGGAGGCCGACCCGACCGCCGACGTCGAGGGCTTCGACGCCGCGGCCAAGGCCGCGATCCTGGCCCGCCTGGCCTTCCACACCCAGCGGGTCACCGCCGCCGACGTCCACCGCGAGGGCATCACGGCCGTGTCGGCCGCCGACATCGCCAGCGCGCGCGCCATGGGTTGCGTCGTCAAACTCCTGGCGATCTGCCAGCGCTCGGAGGACGGGGGGTCCGTGGGCGTGCGCGTCCACCCGGTGATGCTCCCGGTCGAGCACCCGCTGGCGAGCGTCAAGGAGGCCTACAACGCGGTGTTCGTCGAGGCCGAGTCCGCCGGAAGGCTCATGTTCTACGGCGCGGGTGCCGGGGGCACGCCCACCGCCAGCGCCGTGCTCGGCGACCTGGTCGCCGTGGCGCGCAACCGCCTCGCCCACACCAGCGTGGCCGAGGGAGCGCACGACACGGGGCTCCCCGTGCATGACATGGGCCACACGATCACCAGCTACCACGTCTCCCTGGACGTCGCGGACCGGCCGGGTGTCCTGTCGAAGGTCGCCGAGGTCTTCGCCGACCACGGGGTCTCGATCAAGAACGTGCGCCAGGAGGGCAGCGGCGAGGACGCTCAGCTGGTCCTGGTCAGCCACCCGGCCCCCGACTCCGCGCTCAGCAGCACCGTGGAGCGCCTGCGCGGCCACGAGCTGGTGCGCGAGGTGGCCAGTGTGATGCGTGTGGAGACCTTCGCCGACTGACACCGCTCCGTGCCCGGTCCCGAACGGTCACCCGAGGGGGTTATCGTTCGGGCGCCGGCGGGGTGGTTATGGATGGGACCGCGCCGCAGGCGTCCGTTGGGGCTGGTGGCGGGCGACGGGCGGGCAGCATCCCTGCCCCGGGGGCGACCGAACACGGTCCGAAGCGGAGCGGAGGCCCGAAACGAACACGGCCCAGGGCCGGTGAGGCGTACCCGCTGGTCCGCATGGTGAGATATCCGACCGCGATTCGAGATACTCCGGGTGGGGTCATAGACTCGTAGCTGGTGGCGGCGGCACCGCGACGGTGAACGCCCCGCCGAGTCCATCTGCGCGTCAAGCGAAGCCGCATCCACCCGAAAGGGAACAGTCGTGAGCATGGCACGGGCGTGGCGAGGGGTCGTCGAGGAGTACCGCGACCGCCTCCCCGTCAACGAGAACACCCCCGTCGTCACCCTTCAGGAGGGTGGCACGCCCCTGCTCCCGGCCACGCGTGTGTCCGAGCTGACGGGCTGCGACGTCCACCTCAAGGTCGAGGGCCTCAACCCCACCGGTTCCTTCAAGGACCGCGGTATGACCATGGCCATCACCAAGGCCGCCGAGGAGGGCGCCAAGGCCGTGATCTGCGCCTCCACCGGCAACACCAGCGCCAGCGCCGCCGCCTACGCCATCCGCGCGGGCATGACCTGCGCCGTGCTCGTGCCACAGGGCAAGATCGCCATGGGCAAGCTCGCCCAGGCCCTCGTCCACGGCGCCCGCCTGCTCCAGGTGGACGGCAACTTCGACGACTGCCTCGAACTGGCGCGCAAGCTCAGCGTCGACTACCCGGTCGCCCTGGTGAACTCGGTCAATCCCTACCGTCTCCAGGGGCAGAAGACCGCCGCCTTCGAGATCGTCGACGCCCTCGGTGACGCGCCCGACATCCACTGCATCCCCGTGGGCAACGCGGGCAACATCAGCGCCTACTGGATGGGCTACACCGAGTACGCCGAGGACGGGGTCTCCACCCGGCGCCCGCGCATGTTCGGTTTCCAGGCCAGCGGGTCCGCTCCCATCGTCGACGGCGCGCCCGTCACCAGCCCGAGCACCATCGCCACGGCGATCCGTATCGGCAACCCCGCCTCCTGGAAGCTCGCCGAGCAGGCCCGCGACGAGTCCGGCGGCCTCATCGACAAGGTGACCGACCGCGAGATCATGGCCGCCTACAAGCTGCTCGCCGCGGAGGAGGGCGTGTTCGTCGAACTCGCCTCCGCCGCCAGCGTCGCCGGTCTCCTCAAGGCCGCCCAGGCCGGGCGGGTGCCGCGCGGCAGCCGCGTGGTGTGCACCGTCACCGGCAACGGCCTCAAGGACCCCGACTGGGCCCTGGCCGGAGCCGCCTCCGCCACGACCGTCCCGGTGGACGCCCGGGCCGCCGCCGAGGCACTCGGACTCGTCTGACGCCCCGGGGAATCCCCCTCAGAAGGAACCACGATGATCCCACCGCGCCCCGCACGGGTGACCGTCCACGCGCCGGCCACCAGCGCCAATCTCGGCCCGGGCTTCGACGCCCTCGGCCTCGCCGTACGGCTGTACAACCGGTTCGACGCCGCCTTGCGCGACGATGACCGGATCAACGTCGAGGTCACCGGCGAGGGTGCGGGGGAGGTTCCCCTCGACGAGCGCCATCTCGTGGTGCGCGCCATGCGCGAAGCCTTCGACCGGGCCGGTGAGAAACTACCCGGGATCGACCTGACCTGTGTCAACAACGTCCCGCACGCACGCGGGCTCGGTTCCTCCTCCTCAGCGATCGTCGGCGGCGTCGCCGCGGCGTCCGCCCTGCTGGGCCGGACCGGTCCGGGCGGGGGCCCGGACCGGGACTGGATCTACCGGATCGCCGCGGATATCGAGGGCCACCCGGACAACGTGGCCCCCTGCGTGTACGGCGGCTACACCGTCGCCTACCGCGGCCAGGAGGGGTGGGGCGCGGTCTCCCTCGCTCCGGACGCCCGGATCCTGCCCGTCCTGTGCGTTCCCTCGTGGCGGCTGTCCACGGAACGCGCGCGCGGACTGCTCCCGGAACGCGTCACGCACGCCGACGCGTCCTTCAACGCGGGACGTTCCGCGCTCATGACGGCGGCCGTTTGTGGCCACCCCGAAACCCTGTACGCGGCCACCGAGGATCGGCTACACGAGTCCTATCGGGAACCGGCGATGCCGCGTACCCTCGAACTCATCCGTGACCTGCGTGAACGCGATGGGCTGCCCGCCGTGGTCTCCGGCGCGGGGCCGACGGTGCTCGTCCTGTGCGCCGTTTCGGAGGGCGAGGCGCGCGAGGAATCGCCGGAAATCGCCCACCAGATTGATTCGATCAGTCGGCGGGCGGGTAATGATTGGGACATACGCCCCCTGCGCGTCGAGCCGGCGGGGGTGCGGACCCCACTCCCCATCCGTAGCACCTGTGTTGAGGAATAGCCGTGGCCTCTGGTGATGTTAGGCTAGGTGAAGCACCAGATGCCCCGTTGCGGGGCGAGTGCTCATCCGCCACAGCGGCTTCCGCGAACCATACTCCGACGGTCGGATCTGACGATCGTTCGGAGGCGGCGGCCACTGTGTCGAGTCAGCGGTTTCCCCGCGACTGTGCCCACGTCACCAAAGTCAGCACCTCCTCCTCGGATGAGCGTGCCACCACGGCTGACGGGCATCACCACCGAGCCATCCGCCCCGACGTCTGGCTGTACCCAGAGCCCGCCGCGATTGGGTAGGGGACCGTCATCCGCCGGTTTCCAGCATCCACGTGGGGCAAGCCCTACCCGGCCCCTGCCGGATAGCACCACCGGGCCGGCCGCCCAAGCACCAGCTGACGGCCGAGGCCCGCTCCTTGGGAAGGACCCTTAGTGAGCGACACCACCGAACTCCACACGGACGCGGCGGTCGACAGTCAAGCCACCACCGGCGCCTCCGGAGCGGAGGCCGGCGACGCCGCCCCCTCGGGAGCGTCGGCGTCGTCGCGGTCCCGAGCGGCCACGCGCGGGACCGGGCTCGCCGCCCAGAAGCTCCCCGAGCTGCAAAAGCTCGCGTCGAGCATGGGCATCACCGGTGCGGGGCGCATGCGTAAGAGCGACGTCATCGCCGCGATCGAGGCCAAGCAGGGCGGCCCCGTCGCCGCGCCCACGAAGGCCAAATCCGCGAAGAAGGCCGATGCGGAGCCCGCGGCCGGTAAGGTCGAGGCAACCGACGGCCAAGCCAAGACCATGACCTCCGCTACGTCGGACAACGGCGACACCGCACGAACGAGTGCGGGTGAGCGGCCGTCGGGCCAGGCCGTGGCCGAATCCCAGGGTGGGCGGGGCGACAAGCCGTCCCGCAGCCGCCGTTCGTCCCGCAGGCGCGGAGACGAGTCCGGTGACCAGCCCCGGTCGGCGGACGGCACCGACTCCACTACCTCCGCGAGCAGCGTGACCAAGACATCCAGCACCCCCCAGAAGAACGGCCCCGACACCTCCGAGGACCGTGAGACGAGGTCCGGGCAGGGTCGCGAGCGCCAGCGCAACCGCCGCAACCGCAACCGCGGCGGTGACGACCAGAACAACACCGGTGCCCAGCAGGGCGGTGGCGGCCAGAACCAGGGTCGCGGCGGCGGTGACGACGACGACTTCGGCGGCGGTGGCGGCCGCAGGCGGGGTCGCCGCCGGGACCGCCGGGACCGCCGCGGGCGCGGCGGCGGCCAGGACCAGGAGCCGGTGATCGGCGACGACGACGTCCTGCTGCCGGTCGCGGGCATCCTCGACATCCTGGACAACTACGCGTTCGTCCGGACCACGGGTTACCTGCCCGGGCAGAGCGACGTCTACGTCTCCCTCGCCCAGGTGCGCAAGCACGGCCTGCGCAAGGGCGACCACATCATCGGTGCGGTCCGCCAGCCGCGCGAGGGCGAGCGCCGGGAGAAGTTCAACGCCCTGGTGCGGCTGGACTCGGTCAACGGGATGTCGCCCGACCAGGCCAAGGGCCGGCAGGAGTTCTCCAAGCTCGTCCCGCTCTACCCGCAGGAGCGGCTGCGCCTGGAGACCGAGCCCAACGTTCTCACCACGCGCATCATCGACCTCGTCGCACCCATCGGCAAGGGGCAGCGCGGGCTCATCGTCTCGCCGCCCAAGGCCGGTAAGACGATGGTGATGCAGGCGATCGCCAACGCCATCACCGAGAACAACCCCGAGTGCTACCTCATGGTGATCCTGGTCGACGAGCGGCCCGAGGAAGTCACCGACATGCAGCGCACGGTCAAGGGCGAGGTCATCCACTCGACCTTCGACCGTCCGGCCGAGGACCACACGGTCGTCGCGGACCTGGCCATCGAGCGGGCCAAGCGGCTCGTGGAGATGGGCATGGACGTCGTCGTCCTGCTGGACTCCATCACCCGCCTGGGTCGCGCCTACAACCTGGCCGCCCCGGCCAGCGGGCGCATCATGTCCGGTGGTGTGGACTCCACGGCGCTGTACCCGCCCAAGCGCTTCTTCGGCGCCGCCCGCAACATCGAGGGCGGCGGCTCGCTCACCATCCTGGCGACCGCGCTGGTGGAGACCGGCTCGCGCGCCGACGAGGTGATCTTCGAGGAGTTCAAGGGCACCGGCAACATGGAGCTCAAGCTCAACCGGGGCCTGGCCGACAAGCGGATCTTCCCGGCCGTCGACGTCGACGCCTCCAGCACGCGCAAGGAGGAGATCCTGATGTCGCGTGAGGAGCTGAACGTCGTCTGGAAGCTCCGCCGGGTGCTGCACGCGCTCGACACCCAGCAGGCCATCGAGCTGCTGCTGGAGAAGATGCGCGAGTCCAAGAGCAACGCGGAGTTCCTGATGCAGGTGCAGCAGACCACCGTCGGTCCCGAGCGCTAGACGTTCGTGGCCGACCCCGACGCCGACGGCCCCCGCCCCTTCGGGTGGGGGCCGTCGGCCGTGCGCCGGAGCCCTCCGCGCCCCCGCGCATGGGAATGGGCACTGGTCCCGGGAGCGTTGAGGGTCTGGCAGACTGGTAACCGGGACCGGCCCGCCCCTCCGCGAGGGGCCCGCCACCCGACCACCTGGATCTACGCGGCACCGGTTCGCGCATGACCCACGACGAACGCGCCACCCCCGCCGGTGGTGCGCCTGGCATGCGTCCGGCGGTCGCCCTAACGAGGAGACACACATGAAGGCCGACATCCACCCCGAATACGTGGCGACTGAGGTGACCTGCACCTGCGGGGCCCACTTCATCACCCGTAGCACCATCACCGAGGGCAAGCTGCGCGCCGACGTGTGCTCCGAGTGCCACCCGTTCTACACCGGCAAGCAGAAGATCCTGGACACCGGTGGCCGGGTCGCCCGCTTCGAGAAGCGCTTCGGCAAGCGCAAGTAGCGCCGCCCACGTTCCCGTGGCGCCGCCCACGCGGGCCGGCGCCACGGGACGGGTCCATCCCCGCACGGGGAACGGTGAGGCGAGGCGAACGAACAAGACGGGGACGTGGCGGAAGTGAAGCTGGACGATCTTCTGGGGGAGTACTACGAGCTGGAACAGCAGCTCGCGGACCCCGAGGTGCATGCTGACCAGAATCAGGCGCGCACACTGGGCAAGCGGTACTCGCAGCTCACCCCCATCATCGAGGCCTACCGGGCGCTCAAGGGGATCGAGAGCGACATCGAGGCCGCGCGCGAGCTCGCCGCCGAGGACCCGTCCTTCGCCGAGGAGGCCGACCGGCTGACCCAGGAGGCCGAGGACCTCACCGAGCGTCTGCGCTACCTGCTCATCCCGCGCGACGCCGCCGACGACAAGAACCTCATCATGGAGGTCAAGGCGGGTGAGGGCGGTGAGGAGTCCGCCCTGTTCGCCGGCGACCTCGTCCGCATGTACCTGCGCTACGCCGAGCGCCAGGGCTGGAAGACCGAGGTCATCGACTCCACCTACTCCGACCTGGGCGGGTACAAGGACATCACGATCGCCTTCAAGAACAAGGGCACCCCCGAGCCCGGCACGGGCGTGTGGCCGATGCTCAAGTTCGAGGGCGGCGTGCACCGCGTCCAGCGCGTGCCGGTCACCGAGTCCCAGGGCCGCATCCACACCTCCGCCGCCGGTGTGCTCGTCGTCCCCGAGGCCGAGGAGATCGAGGTCGACATCCAGGACAAGGACCTGCGGATCGACGTCTACCGTTCCTCCGGGCCCGGCGGCCAGAGCGTCAACACCACCGACTCGGCGGTCCGCATCACCCACATCCCGACCGGGATCGTGGCCTCCTGCCAGAACGAGAAGAGCCAGCTCCAGAACAAGGAGCAGGCCATGCGCATCCTGCGCGCCCGCATCTACGCCGAGGCCCAGGCCAGCGCGGACGCCGAGGCCGCCGCCGAGCGCAAGAGCCAGGTCCGCACGGTCGACCGCTCCGAGCGCGTGCGCACCTACAACTTCCCGGAGAACCGCATCTCCGACCACCGCGTCGGCTACAAGGCCTACAACCTCGACCAGGTCCTCGACGGGGAGCTGGGCGGGGTCATCAGGGCTCTGGTGGACGCCGACACCAAGGAAAGGCTCGAAGCGGCCCAGTCATCATGAACTTCCTGCTCGACGAGGTCGCCCGCGCGACACTGAGACTCGCGGAGGCGGGCGTGGCATCGCCTCGCACGGACGCCGAGGAGCTCGCGGCGTTCGTCCACGGTGTTCGTCGAGGGGAACTGCACGCGGTACGCGACGCCGACTTCGACGCCCGGTACTGGGAGTGCGTCGCCCGCCGCGAGGCACGTGAACCGCTCCAGCACATCACCGGCCGCGCCTACTTCCGCTACCTGGAACTCCAAGTGGGACCCGGTGTGTTCGTCCCCCGCCCGGAGACCGAGATCATGGTCGACTGGGCGATCGACACGCTGCGCGCCATGGACGTCGCCGACCCGCTCGTCGTCGACCTGGGCACCGGCTCCGGCGCGATCGCGATCTCCATCGCCCAGGAGGTCCCGCGCTCGCGCGTGCACACCGTCGAGATCGACCCCGCCGCCCTGCGATGGGCCCGCCGCAACATCGACGCCAGCGGCCACGCCGACCGGGTCACTCCCCACCTCGGCGACATGCGCGCCGCCCTGCCCGAGCTCAACGGCCGCGTCGACCTGCTCATCAGCAATCCGCCGTACGTGCCGACCCGGGAGGCCGGGGACATCCCGCCCGAGGTGCGCGACTACGACCCCGCCCCGGCGCTGTGGTCCGGCGAGGACGGCCTGGACATGATCCGCGACCTGGAGGCGGTCGGTCGCCGCCTGCTGCGCCCCGGCGGTGCGATGGCCGTCGAGCACCACGACGGCCAGGGCATCGACATCCCGTGGTTGTTCCCTGAGGACAAGGGATGGCGTGACGTCCTCAACCGCAAGGACATGGCCAGACGCGACCGCTTCGTGGTCATGCGCCGTGCCGACGAGGACGGCTAGGCTGTGTCTGCTTCGGTCCCGCCGCTTCGCTTCGGACCGTGTTCGGGCGCCCGAAAGGCCAGGTGTCTTCATCCTCGACCGCGCCCGCCGCCCGTTCCTCGCTCGCGGCCCGCCCCGTCTCGCAGACCCCTGGCGGCGCCCGAACGAGACCTCCACCCCCACCCGATCCGCTTGAGAATGAGGTGAACGCTGGTGAGCCGCATCTACGACTGCTCGGACGAGACCGCCCGCAAGGACGGCATCGCCGACGCCGCGTCAGCGGTACGCCGAGGCGACCTTGTCGTGCTGCCGACCGACACCGTGTACGGCATCGGCACCGACGCCTTCAGCCCGACCGCGGTGGCGGGTCTGCTCGCCACCAAGGGGCGCGGCCGTGAGATGCCGCCGCCCGTGCTGGTCGGTTCGATGCGCGCGGCCATGGCACTCGTCGAGGACCTCGGCAACCACGGCCGGGACCTGATGGAGGAGTTCTGGCCCGGTCCGCTGACCCTCGTGTGCACCGCGACTCCGAGCCTGAACTGGGATCTGGGCGACACCAAGGGCACCGTGGCCGTGCGCATGCCGATGGACCCGGTCGCCCTGGAACTGCTCAAGGAGGTCGGGCCGATGGCGGTGAGCAGCGCCAACAAGTCCGGCCAGCCCGCCGCCTCCCGTGTGGAGGAGGCGATCGAACAGCTCGGTGAGGAGGACGTGGCCGTCTACCTCGACGGCGGCGTGAGCGAGTCGCCGGTCGCCTCCACCATCGTCGACCTCACCTACGCGGTCCCGCGCGTGCTGCGCTCCGGCGCCATCACCATCGAACAGCTGCGCGGGGTGTGCGGCACCGTCATCGGTGAGCTGCGCAAGGGACGGACCAGGCCGAAGAAGGACGAGGAGGCGAAGGGCTCCGAGGGGTCCGAGACCCCCGAGGAGACCGACGCTCCCGAAACCTCCGAAGCGACCGATACCCCCGAGGCCTCCGAGAACGCCAGGACCCCCGCCGCGCGGGGGACCGAGGCCCCGGCGGACTCCGCTCCCACCGGCTCCGAGGCGCCCGTGGACGGCGGCCGGACCGCGGACGGCGACCGCACCGAGAACTAGAGGGGCCCGGACGTGCGGGAGTACGCACTCACCTTCGTCATCGCCGCCGCGGTGACCTATCTCCTCGTTCCGCTGGTGCGGCGGGGCGCGATCTGGTTCGGTGCCACGCCGCCGGTCCGCGACCGCGACGTGCACACCGAACCCATCCCGCGCCTCGGCGGGATCGCGATCTACGGTGGTTTCGCCGCGGCGCTGCTGATCTCCGCTCAACTGCCGCACCTGCAGAACGTCTTCGTCGCCCACACCTGGCGCGGGCTGCTGCTGGCGGGCGGGCTGATCACGATCATCGGGATCGTCGACGACCGCTGGGGCATGGACGCGCTCAGCAAGCTGGCGGGGCAGGTCGCCGCCGCGGGGATCCTCGTGTCGCAGGGAGTGCAGCTGCTGTGGCTGCCGCTGCCCGGGACGCAGCTGTCCCTGGGGCCGTGGCTGGGCGCGATGATCTCGGTCCTGCTCATCGTGGTGACCATCAACGCGGTGAATTTCGCCGACGGACTGGACGGGCTCGCGGCGGGCATCGTCGCGATCTCCTCCATGGCGTTCTTCGCCTACTACTACGTGGTCGCGGTGGACCAGGGGTTCGTCCGCCAGTCCTACCCGGCGATGATCGCGATCATCCTGGCGGGCACCTGTGTGGGCTTCCTCTTCCACAACTTCCACCCGGCCCGGGTGTTCATGGGCGACACCGGGTCGATGCTGCTGGGACTGCTGCTCACCTCGATCACCATCACGGTGACCGGACAGTTCGACGCCAACACCGCCCGGGAGGAGTTCAACTCCTCGGGCCTGGTGGTCTTCCTGCCCATCCTGCTCCCGCTGCTGGTCATCGCCCTGCCTCTGGCCGATCTGGTGCTGGCGGTGCTGCGGCGCACCCTCGCGGGCAAGTCGCCGTTCGCCCCGGACCGCGGTCACCTGCACCACCGCCTGTTGGACATGGGGCACAGCCACGTGCGCGCGGTGCTCCTGATGTACCTGTGGGCCGGGATCGTGGCCTTCGCCTCGGTGTCGCTGTCGATCTTCGACTCACCCGCGATCGTTCTGTCGGTGACCGCCCTCGTCGCCACCTGCGCGGTCGGACTCATCGCACTGCCGCGGCTGCGCCGCCGGGGGCTGCTTCCGTGGGGCGGCCGTCGGAGCGTCGCGGCGGCCCGTCATCACCATCCGACATCCGATGGATGAAGGAACGGTCACGCGTGGGGACGGGGTTCCCCAAACGTGGTGTCTCTGACCTGCGATGCCGGACTTCGGGTGTGGTGTGGTGAAGGTGACATCAGTCCCGGAAAGCGCCCGCACGAGGGCCTTCGCGCGGCGTTAAGGGTGCGTTAAGGAACCCCGGGATTCGGCACCAAAAACCTTGTGATAGCTTTCACGAGCAGGATCCCACTGAACCCCACGGAGCTTTGTCATGCAGGAACACGACGCCCGGATTCTCCGAGGCGCCGCGCTTCCGACTGCCGTCGTCGGCGTGGTCGCGCTGATCGTCGGTGTCGCTCTGGCCGGGACCCAGGGCCTGTTCGGTGCGCTGTTCGGCGTGGTGCTGGTCATCGGCGCCTTCGCCGTCTCGGCCTTCGTCATCTCCTGGACCGGCGGTCGACGGCCGGAACTGCTGCTCCCCGTGGCGTTCCTGGTCTACACGACCAAGCTCGGTATCCTGCTGGCCATCCTCCTCCTGTTCAGGGGCACCACGGCCCTGGACACCACCGTCTTCGGGTGGTCGGCGCTCGCTTGTGTCATCGCGTGGCTCGCGGCTCAGGCCGTGGCCATCAAGCGGAGCAAGCAGCCGACCATCGTCCCCGAGGGGGAACAGGACGAGGCCACCACCGAGGACAGTGGGGTACACCAGTGAACCCGCGCGGGCGGGGTGGTGTGCGCAGCCCGCTGACCTACTGCTATCTTCCGGAGCGAGATGAACGAGAACCGAGAAGGGGACGACGGACCGTCGGCCCCGAACGGCACGACTCTCGTCTCGTATCTGCTGGGGGGCCTCGCCTTCTGGGGCGGCGTGGGCTGGGTCGCCGACTGGGCACTGGGCTTCTCCGCCCTGTTCCTGCCCATCGGGATGGTCATCGGCCTGGTCGGCGGGATCTACCTCATCTACGCCCAGCATGTCCGGTCCTGACCGAACATCGAGGTGCGCCCGCCCGCGCTCGGCGCGGCACCGTACCGAACACAACCCTGAGGATTGAGTTGCGTCACGACGAAAGGGATCGCCGTGGGTGCTGACGTGAGCGTCGTCGCGGCGTCCGAAGAAGGCTGCCACATTTTCAACGACTTCGGCTGTGGGTTCGAGCCCCCGGGAGTCAGCCTGTTCTTCCCCACCCCGTGGTTGGACTTCGGGCTTCCCGGAACCTCCGGCTTGAACAAGTACTACCTGGTCGCGGTCGTCGCCCTGCTGGTCGCCGCCGCCTTCTGGTACTTCACCACGCGCAACGCGAAGGTCGTCCCCGGCCGCGGTCAGAGCGTGGCCGAGCTGCTGGTCGGCTTCCTGCGCGACCAGGTCACCCGGACCGCCATCGGCAAGGAGGGGGACCGCTACCTCCCCCTGATGGTGACCCTGTTCATCTTCATCTTCAGCATGAACATCATGGGTCTCATCCCCGGCCTTCAGCTGCCGGTGACCTCCAACCTGGCCTTCCCCGCGGTCCTGGCCATCATCGTCTTCCTGCTGTGGAACGTCATCGGCATCCGTCACCACGGGTTCGGCGGCCACTTCAAGGCTCGTCTGGTCCCCAGCGGTGTCCCTGGATGGATCCTGCCGGTGGTCGTGCCGATCGAGGCGTTGTCGAACTTCATCATCCGGCCCGCCACGCACATGATCCGTCTGTTCGCGACCATGTTCGCCGGGCACCTGCTGCTCGCGCTGTTCGCGGCCGCCGGGTTCTACATGTTCAACCCCACCTCTCCGATGGGCCCGCTCTTCGGCGCCATCTCGGTGGGCTACTCCGGTATCGCCCTGGTCGGCTTCCTGGTCTTCACGGCCTTCGAGCTGTTCATCATGGCGGTCCAGGCCTACGTCTTCGTCCTCCTGTCCTCCATCTACATCGGTGAGGCGCTGGAGGGCGCGCACTAGGAGTCCGGCCGCACGGCCCGTGTCTCCGCGCACCCCAAGACCCCGTCCGAATCGTCACCCACACCGGCGGCACCATGGTCGCCGGCGAGAAGTAAAGGGAAAATCAGCATGGACATCACCGGCAGCATCAACACCATCGGTTACGGTCTCGCCGCCATCGGCCCCGGCATCGGCGTCGGCCTCGTCTTCGGTCTCGGCGTGCAGGCCATCGCCCGTCAGCCCGAGGCGCGCGGCGTCCTCCAGGGCCAGATGATCTTCGGCTTCGCGGTCATCGAGGCCCTCGCCATCCTCGGCTTCGTTCTCGCGTTCGCCCAGGGCTAGACACCGGTTAATCGAACGCGAAGGGGATGCCAACCGTGATTTTGGCAGCTGAACATGAGAACGTCCTGCGCATTCACTGGGACGAGTTCACCTTCGGTCTCATCGCCTTCCTCGTCATCCTGGCCGTCGTCTACAAGATGTGGCCGAAGCTGACGAAGGCGCTTGACGAGCGTGCCGACCAGATCGAGGGTGGCATCGCTCGCGCTCAGAAGGCCGAGGCCGAGGCGGACGAGATCCGCCAGCAGTACAAGGAGAAGCTCGAGGAGGCGCACCGCGAGTACGCCCAGGAGCTGGAGAAGGCCAAGGAGCAGCGCGCGGCGATCATCGCCGAGGCTCGCGAGGAGGCCCAGGTCGAGGCGCGTCGGATCGTCGAGGCCGCCCAGGCCCAGATCGAGGCCGACCGCCAGCAGGCGATCGTCCAGCTCCGCGGTGAGATCGGCGCCCTGTCGACCGAGCTCGCGACCCGCATCGTCGGTGAGACCCTCAGCGACGACGCCGCGCGCTCGCGCGTGGTGGACCGGTTCCTGGAGGAGCTGGAGCAGAGCGAGGGCTCGACGCAGGCCGAGGTGCGCTGATGCGTGGTATCAGCCGTACCTCCCTGGCTGAGGTGACCCGGCGCCTGGACGAGAACGTCCTGGCGTCGGCCGACGCCGGCCAGTACGCGGCCTCCCTCGGCGGCGAGCTCTTCGAGGTCGTCGCCCTGCTCGGCGGCGAGCACTCGCTCCGCCGCTGGCTGGCGGACCAGTCCAACCCGGCCGAGAGCAAGACCGCCCTGGTCGGGCAGCTGCTGGAGACCAAGGTGTCGCCGTCCACGCTCATCGTGGTGGGCGACGTCGTCCAGCAGGACTGGTCCTCCGCGGCCGACATGGTCGAGGCCGTCGAGCGCATGGGCGTCTACGCCACCGTCGCCTCCGTCGAGGGCTCGCGCCTGGACGAGTTGGAGGACGAACTGTTCCGCTTCCAGCGGATCGTCGTCTCCCAGCCGGAGCTGCGCGCGGCGCTCACCCGCGAGGGTGTGGCCGCCGAGCACCTGCGCTCGCTGGTGGAGAACCTGCTCTCGGGCAAGGTCAACTCCGCGACGCTGGCCCTGGTCGGCGAGGCGGTCACCCGCCCGCGGGGACGTACCCTGGAGCAGGCGCTCGAACACTTCGGGCAGTTGGTCGCCGAGCGGGCCCAGCACTACGTCGCCGTGGTCCGCGCCGCACACGTCCTGAGCGAGGCCCAGCAGGAGCGCCTGCGGACCGCGCTCAGCCGGAAGTACGGCCGCGACATCCACCTGAACATCGAGATCGTCCCCGAGGTCCTGGGTGGACTGTCCATCCAGGTGGGCGACGAGGTCATCGACGACACCATCGCCGGGCGCATCGCTGAGGTCCAGCGCCGTCTGGCTGGCTGACACACGCGAACACGCAAGGCAAGCACGCACGGCGCCAGCCCGGCGCCATTTGAGAGCAAGGACAACGCAGAGATGGCGGAGCTGACGATCCGGCCGGATGAGATCCGGGACGCGCTGCAGCGCTTCGTCCAGTCGTACGAGCCTGACGCCACCCGCGCGGAAGAGGTCGGAACCGTCACCTACTCCGGTGACGGCATCGCCCGCGTCGGTGGCCTTCCCTCGGCGATGGCGAACGAGCTGCTGAAGTTCGAGGACGGCACCCTGGGCCTGGCCCAGAACCTGGAGATCGGTGAGATCGGTGCTGTCGTGCTGGGCGACTTCACCAGCATCGAGGAGGGCCAGAAGGTGCGCCGCACCGGCCAGGTCCTCTCGGTGCCGGTGGGCGACAACTTCCTTGGCCGCGTGGTGGACCCCCTGGGCGCCCCCATCGACGGCAAGGGCGAGATCGAGACGACCGAGCGGCGTGAGCTGGAGCTCCAGGCCGCCACGGTGATGGAGCGCAAGCCGGTCCACGAGCCGCTCCAGACCGGTATCAAGGCGATCGACACGATGACCCCGGTCGGCCGCGGCCAGCGCCAGCTGGTCATCGGTGACCGCCAGACCGGTAAGACCGCGGTCTGCATCGACGCGATCATCAACCAGAAGGCCAACTGGGAGACCGGGGACCCCGACAAGCAGGTGCGCTGCATCTACGTCGCGGTCGGCCAGAAGGGCTCGACGATCGCCGGTGTGCGCGGCGCCCTCGAGGAGGCCGGCGCGATGGAGTACACCACCATCGTCGCCGCTCCGGCGTCCGACCCCGCGGGCTTCAAGTACCTGGCCCCCTACACCGGTTCGGCCCTGGGCCAGCACTGGATGTACGAGGGCAAGCACGTCCTCATCGTCTTCGACGACCTGACCAAGCAGGCCGAGGCCTACCGCGCCGTGTCCCTGCTGCTGCGCCGCCCGCCGGGCCGTGAGGCCTACCCGGGTGACGTCTTCTACCTGCACTCCCGCCTCCTGGAGCGCTGCGCGAAGCTCTCCGACGAGATGGGCAAGGGTTCGATGACCGCGCTGCCGATCATCGAGACCAAGGCGGGCGACGTCTCGGCGTACATCCCCACCAACGTCATCTCCATCACCGACGGCCAGGTCTTCCTGGAGAGCGACCTGTTCAACCAGGGTCAGCGCCCGGCGATCAACGTCGGTGTCTCGGTCTCCCGTGTCGGTGGCGCGGCGCAGACCAAGGCGACCAAGGGCGTCTCCGGCACGCTCCGCCTCAGCCTGGCGCAGTACCGCGAGCTGGAGGCCTTCTCCGCCTTCGGTTCCGACCTGGACGCGGTCTCCAAGCAGCAGCTGGAGCGCGGCGCCCGGATGATGGAGCTGCTCAAGCAGGGCCAGTACTCGCCGTTCTCCATGGAGAAGACGGTCGTGTCCATCTGGGCCGGTACCACCGGCAAGCTGGACGACGTCCCGGTCGAGGACGTGCGCCGCTTCGAGGAGGACTTCCTGGCCTACATCGACCGCGAGCACGCGGGCGTCCTGGCCAGCATCCGTGACAGCGGCAAGTTCGAGGACACGGACAAGAAGACCCTCGAGGGCGCGGTTGAGAAGTTCAAGCAGGGCTTCAAGACCTCCGCCGGCACGATGCTGGGCGCCGAGGCGCTCGACGAGGAGAAGGTCGGCCAGGAGACCATCAAGGTCGCCAAGGGCGGGAAGTAACCCATGGGTGCACAGCTTCGCGTCTATCGCCGGAGGATCCGCTCGACCAAGGCGACGGCGAAGATCACCCGCGCGATGGAGCTCATCGCCACGACGCGCATCACCAAGGCGCAGCGTGCGGCGGAGGCTGCCGGACCCTACGCGCGGGAGATCACGCGGGCCGTGTCGGCTCTGACCGCCAGGGTCAGCGACCACCCGCTGCTGGCCGAGTCGGACAAGCCCACCCGCGCGGCCGTCCTCGTCATCACCAGTGACAAGGGCCTGGCCGGCGCCTTCTCGGCGAACGTGCTCAAGGAGGCGGACTCCCTGACCCAGCTCCTGAAGGAGCAGGGCAAGGAGGTCCTGACCTACATGGTGGGCCGCAAGGGTGTGAACTTCTACAACTTCCGCGACCGTCCGGTCGAGGCCACGTGGGAGGGCATCACCGAACGGCCGACCTACGCGCACGCCCAGGAGATCGGCTCCGCGCTGCTGGAGAAGTTCACCACCGACGCGGCCGACGGCGGCGTCGACGAGATCCACGTGATCTCGACGGAGTTCGTCTCCATGCTGACCCAGCGGGCGCACACCGTCCGGACCCTCCCCCTGGAGGTCGAGCCGGTGTCGAAGGAGGAGCTGGAGGCCGAGCAGGGGCCGCTGTCCCTGTACGAGTTCGAGCCGTCCGCGGAGGAGGCCCTGGACCGACTGCTGCCGCAGTACGTCACCAACAGGATCTACTTCGCGCTCCTGGAGTCCTCCGCGTCCCAGCAGGCGTCCCGTCGCGCGGCCATGAAGGCCGCGACCGACAACGCCGAGGAGCTCGCCAAGAACCTGACCCGTCTGGCCAACCAGGCGCGTCAGGCCGAGATCACCAACGAGATCAGTGAGATTGTCGGCGGTGCCGACGCGCTCGCTGCTGCCAGCGCGGGAAGTGAGTAACAAAAGTGACTGCGACTGTTGAAGGGACGGCTGGGGCTGGCACCGCCACCGGCCGCATCGCCCGGGTCACCGGCCCGGTCGTCGACGTGGAGTTCCCCGTCGGCTCCCTCCCTGCCCTCTACAACGCCCTGCACACCGACGTCACCGTCGGTGGCAAGGAGAAGACCGTCACCCTGGAGGTCGCCCAGCACCTGGGTGACAACCTGGTGCGGGCCGTCTCCCTGGCCCCGCAGGACGGCATGGTGCGCGGCGCCGAGGTGCGCGACACCGGCTCCCCGATCAGCGTCCCCGTGGGCGACGTCGTCAAGGGCCACGTGTTCAACACCCTGGGCGAGTCCCTGGACGTGCCGACCTCGGAGCTGAACGTCACCGAGCGCTGGCCGATCCACCGCGAGGCCCCGGCCTTCGACCAGCTCGAGTCCAAGACCGAGATGATGGTCACGGGCATCAAGGTGATCGACCTCCTCACCCCGTACGTGCGTGGTGGAAAGATCGGTCTGTTCGGTGGTGCCGGTGTCGGCAAGACCGTGCTGATCCAGGAGATGATCACCCGTATCGCCCGCAACTTCGGTGGTGTGTCCGTGTTCGCCGGTGTCGGCGAGCGCACCCGTGAGGGCACGGACCTCTTCCTGGAGATGGACGAGATGGAGGTCCTCCAGGACACCGCTCTCGTCTTCGGCCAGATGGACGAGCCTCCGGGCACCCGTCTGCGTGTGGCGCTGTCCGCTCTGACGATGGCGGAGTACTTCCGCGACGTCCAGAAGCAGGACGTGCTCCTGTTCATCGACAACATCTTCCGTTTCACCCAGGCGGGTTCGGAGGTCTCCACGCTGCTGGGCCGCATGCCCTCGGCCGTGGGTTACCAGCCCAACCTGGCGGACGAGATGGGTCAGCTCCAGGAGCGGATCACCTCGACGCGTGGTCACTCGATCACCTCGATGCAGGCGATCTACGTCCCCGCGGACGACTACACCGACCCGGCTCCGGCGACCACCTTCGCCCACCTGGACGCGACGACCGAGCTCTCCCGCCCGATCTCGCAGAAGGGCATCTACCCGGCGGTGGACCCGCTGGCCTCCACCTCGCGCATCCTCGACCCGCAGTACGTGGGCGAGGAGCACTACCAGGTGGCCCAGCGCGTGAAGGAGATCCTGCAGCGCAACAACGACCTGCAGGACCAGATCGCCATTCTCGGTATGGACGAGCTGTCCGAAGAGGACAAGATCATCGTCAACCGGGCGCGGCGCCTGGAGCGCTTCCTCTCGCAGAACATGTTCGTCGCCGAGAAGTTCACCGGCAACCCGGGCGTGTTCGTTCCGCTGGAGGAGACCATCGCCTCCTTCAAGGCGGTCTGCGACGGTGAGTACGACCACCTGCCCGAGCAGGCGTTCCTCGACGTCGGCAACATCGAGATGGCCGTCGAGAAGGCCAAGAAGCTGCAGGGCTAGTTTCTTGCGGGCGGGTCGACTCCGTGACGGGGTCGACCCGCCCGAACTCGCCCGCTAGCCGAGGAGTTTGTGGCAGTGTCGAAGAAGCTTTTCGTCGAGATCGTCTCTCCCGAACGTGAGGTTTGGGCGGGCGAGGGCGACATGGTCATCGCCAAGACCGTCGACGGCGAGATCGGTGTGCAGCCGGGGCACCTGCCCGTGCTCGCGCTCCTGGCCCAAGACGCGGTCGTGCGCGTCCTGGGCGCGCGCGAGACCGGCGAGGTGCGGGCGGCCGCGCACGGCGGTTTCGTGTCGGTCACCGGTGAGGGCCGGGTCTCCATCCTCGCCGAGACCGCCGAGCTGGCGGAGGACGTCGACGTGGACCGTGCGCGGACCGCGCTCTCGAGCGCGACCGAACAGGGCGACAACGACGCCCAGGGTCGTGCCCGCAGCCGCCTGCGTGCCGCTGGCGAGGACGTCGCCTAGCGAACCTGGGACCGAGGGGGGACATGGAGCAGAGGGAATCCGCTCTGGCGGGAATGGTCTCGTGGCCGGGGTCGACACAGTGGGTCGTCCTCGTCCTGCTCCTGGTCCTCATCGCGGTGCTCGCCGGAATCACCCTGCGCCGGTGGTTCCTGGTACGGCGAGGCGGGGCCGTGGAGTGTTATCTGCGTGCCCCCGGCGTACGGGGCCGCCGGGGCTCCTGGCGTATCGGTTTCGGCCGGTACGGCACGGAGAGCCTGGGCTGGTTCCCGATCTTCTCGCTCAGACCGCGGCCGACAGCGATGCTGTCGCGCCGCGGTCTCGTCGTTGTGGGGCGTCGGTCCCCCGACGAGGACGACCGCGCCCACCTTCCGGGCGATGTGAGCGTCGTCCAGGTCGCCTGGACGGGTGCGGACGGCGCGGATCCGCTGGAGCCCGAGTTCGAGATCGCGATGGGCGACGCCGCGCTGACGGGCTTCCTGTCCTGGATGGAGTCGATGCCTCCGGGGACGCAGTGGGAGGCGTGAGTGTCGTCCTTCACAGAGGGTGACGGGACGCCTAGGGTGGCCCCATGATCGTCGCTTTCTCTGTGACCCCGCTCGGTACCGACGAGCACATCGCTCCCGCTGTCGCCCGCGCGGTGAAGGTGGTACGCGACAGTGGGCTGCCCAACGAGACCACCTCCATGTTCACCAGTGTCGAGGGTGAGTGGGACGAGGTGATGGACGTCGTCAGGCGCGCGGTCGACGCGGCCGGACAGGGCGCGCACCGCATCAGCCTCACTCTGAAGGCGGACATCCGCGAGGGCGTGGTCGACGGCCTGCACAGCAAGGTGGAGGCCGTCGAACGCGAGCTCGCGCGCTAACGCTCCCCGCCGGGCTTCCACAGGATCTCGTCGCCGTCGGAGGCCACGTACCTGCCGAGGATGAACAGCAGGTCCGACAGGCGGTTGAGGTACTGGGCGGTCAGCGGGTTGACGGTGTCGCCGTGCTCCTCGATCGCGGCCCACACGCTGCGCTCGGCCCTGCGGACCACGATGCGCGCCGTGTGCAGCAGCGCGACCGTGGGGGAGCCCCCGGGCAGGATGAAACTGCGCAGCGTGGGCAGCTCCGCGTTGTAGGCGTCGCAGGCCTCCTCCAGCCGGGTGATGTACTCCGGCAGGACGCGCAGCGGCGGGAACTCCGGGTCGGGCACGATCGGCGTGGACAGGTCGGCTCCGAGGTCGAAGAGTTCGTTCTGCACCCGGGTGAGCAGGGTGCGCACGTCGTCGGGGATCTCACCCATGGCCAGGGCGACGCCGATGGCGGCGTTGGCCTCCTCGGTGTCGGCGTATCCGACCAGTCGCGTGTCGTTCTTACCGGTCCGGCTCATGTCGCCGAGCGCGGTGGTGCCCTGGTCCCCGGTGCGGGTGTAGATCTTCGACAGTACGACCGGTGTGTCCGTGTCCCGTTTGGTCATGGGCCCAGCCTATGCCCGGACCACTGGACCGCCGCTGGCCCGGTGCTGGGCTGGTACGGCGGTGATGCGTGGGAAGTGGAGTTTCCCAGGGCTCCTTTGCCGGCCCTGGACGACGTCGTCGAAGGACCGACGGCCGAGGCTCACATCGTGGATGCGCCACCCGCCGCGCGGCGGAACCTCGTCGCGAGGCGATCGAACGCCGCCGCGAGACCGTCTCCGTCGATCACCTCGATGTCGACGTCGAGCTGCGCCATCCACAACGCGAGCCGGTCCGGGTCGTCGGAACCCAACTCGACCTGGCACGTGGACTCGTCGACCGCCTCGATGTCGACCGGGATGGGGATCTTCGCGGCGATCTTGGCGGCGGGAGCGTGCACGAGTACCCGGGCGCGGTACTTCCAGGCCGCCTTGCTGACGCGTCCGACGACGTACTCGACGGCATCGTCCTCCGGGATCACGCGCGGCCGGAACCGCGCGCCCGTCGGTGCGTGCGCGACCATGCGGTCGACACGGAAGACCCGCCAGTCGTCACGGTCGAGATCCCACGCGAGCAGGTACCAGAGCGGCCCCCAGCTCACCAGCCGTTGCGGTTCGGTGTGGCGGGCCCCGTGGCCGCCCCCGGGCTTGGTGTACCCGAACCGGAGCCGTTCGTGGCCGCGGATCGCGGCGGCGACCGCGCCGAGAACCGAGAGATCGAGCGGCGGCTGCGACCCTGGGACGACGCTCATCGCCCCGCGTACCGCCTCGACGCGCCGACGCAGGCGCGAGGGCAGCACTTGCTCCAGCTTCGCGAGCGCGGTGAGCGACGTCTCTTCGACGCCGAGCCTTTGGGTCGCGACCGCACCCAGTCCGACCGCGACGGCGACGGCCTCGTCGTCGTCGAGCAGCAGTGGGGGCATCGCCGTCCCGGCGGCCAGCCGGTACCCGCCCGCGACGCCGGGGCGCGCGTCCACGGGATAGCCGAGCGACCGCAGCTTGTCGATGTCGGCGCGCACGGTCCTCGTGCTCACATCGAGCCGGCCGGCGAGCTCGGAGCCCGTCCAGTCGCGCTTGAGCTGGAGCAATGACAGCAGTTCGAGCAGGCGGGCCGAGGTCTGCAACATGTTCTCCACCATCTCAGCAATCGCGGAAGCTCACCTGCCGCATTGCCTGGGAACGTCGGTGCCATGAACGAGGACAACGCACTCACACCGTTTCGCGTCGACATCTCGCGGGCCGACGTCGACGACCTGCGTCACCGGCTGGCGCACACGCGCTGGCCGATCCCCGTGCCGGGCCGGGACGATCGCGCCGACTTCAGCCGCGGCATCCCGCTGGTGTACCTGAAAGAGCTCGCCGAGTACTGGCGTGAGGGGTTCGACTGGCGTGCGCAGGAGGAGAAGCTCAACGAGTACCAACAGTTCACGACGGTCGTCGACGGCCAGACGTTCCACGTCGTCCACGTGCGATCGACGAACCCGGAGGCCACCCCGCTGATCCTGAACCACGGCTGGCCGGGCTCGTTCGTCGAGTACCAGCGACTCATCCCGCTGCTGACCGATGGGTTCCACGTGGTCATCCCGTCGCCGCCCGGCTTCGGGTTCTCCACCCCGCTGTCAGGGACCGGCTGGGATCTGGCGCGGACGACGGACGCCTACGCCGAGATCATGACGCGTCTGGGCTACGAGAGGTTCGCGGCCCACGGCACGGACATGGGTGCGGGCACCGCCGGCCGTCTCGCGGCGCTCTACCCGGAGCGCCTCATCGGCACGCACTTGGGCGCCGACCCCCGGTGGCTCGGGTTGCTCGGCGACAAGTTCCCCTTCCCCGAGGGCCTGTCCGATGACGAGATCGCCCAGATCGAGGCGGTGCGCGCCGAGGACGCGGCCGATCGCGGGTATCTCGAGACGCAGAGCCACCGTCCCGACACGATCGGCGCGGCTCTCACCGACTCGCCGGTCGGTCAGCTCGCGTGGATCGCCGAGAAGTTCAAGACCAGGGCCGACGGCGTCCACCGGACGCCGGACGAGACGGTCGACCGCGACCAGCTCCTCACGAACGTCAGCCTGTACTGGTTCACTCGCAGCGGCGCGTCGAGCGCGCAGTTCTACTACGAGTCCGAGCACTCCGGGGCCGACGTGGTCATGGGATCCGGGGTGCCGTCCGGATGGGCCGTGTTCGACACCCACCCGGTCATGCGCCGCGCGATGGACCCGTGGAAGGCGATCGGCCACTGGAGCGAGTTCACCGAGGGCGGCCACTTCCCCGCGATGGAGGAGGCGGAGCTGCTCGCGGACGACATCCGCGCCTTCTTCCGCGGCGTTTCCTGACCCGGTGCCAGGGCCCGCGGGTCTCGAACGAGAACGAGCCGCCGGGCCGGAGTGCTCCCCTGACCGCCGCGAGCGCCTCCGCCCATTCGGCGTCGGTGCGCACGACCTGTCGCACTCGTCAGAGTGCCTCCTGCTGGCGTTTGACCTGCGAGAAGACGCGCGTTCCCGCCCGCTTGGGGTTGTGGGGCCGAGGAAAGTGGAGTTACGGAGGATAACTGTTCGGCATCATGGGGTGAAGGTGACCCATGTCACTGATACCTTGTTGCACATAGGGAGCTACTGAGAGTAGTTTCCGCACGGTGTCCGTATCGGCGATCCCGAGTGGAACATGATGAGGGGGGCCACCCGGGCGCGCCGTGGAGGGGGAGGCACCGTTCGGGGTGGGCGGCGTGGAACCGGGGGGTTCACGCCGTCCACCCCGACACGTCCTAGCGGACCCAGTCCTCACCCAGTCGGGCGAAGTCCGGAGCCGCGGCGGTCCGGAACACACCGTTCACCGGCAGGGTGCTCTCCGCGAAGAACTCGACGCCGTGGGCGCCCGCGGCGGACAGCTCGCCCAGGGAGTCACTGTTGACCTGCTCCAACGTGTCCTCGGCCGTGTGGTAGTACGGGTCGAAGGTCTCCCCGGCCGTACCGCCGTACCACTCCACCTGCTCCTCGGTCTTGACACCGTCGGCGCCGCTGAACAGGCCGCCGATCGGGACACCGGCGAGGGCGAAGGCCCGGTAGTCGGTGCGCCCGCTCAGCACACCGGGCTCGCTGACCTGGTCCTGGGAGTCGAAGTACTCCTCGAAGACCTGGGCGATCGCCCCCGAACCGGACGGCGCGGGTTCGGAGTCGGCCAGCGCACCGCCGCCGTCCAGGACGAAGCGGGCGTAGTTGCTGGAGCCGATCATGTCGAAGTTGAGGTAGAGCGCGACGTCGTCGAGCTCGCTCTCGCTCAACCCCTCCACGTACCGGGTCGAGCCGATCAGGCCGCTCTCCTCGGTGCCCCAGAAGGCGAAGCGCACCTTGTTGTTGGTCGGTGCCTGCTCGGCGAGCTGGATGGCGGTCTCCAGGACGAACGCCGTGCCGCTGCCGTTGTCGTTGATCCCCGGGCCCTCCTCGACGCTGTCGAGGTGGCCGCCCACGACCACGACGTTGTCGTCGCGTCCGTGCCGGGTCTCCGCCAGGATGTTGAAGGACTCCCGGGTCTGGACGGTCGAATCGACCATCACCCGCAGCTCCAGGGCGTCCCCGGCGGCCAGCAGGTCGGCGCCCGCGGTACCGGACACCCCGAGGACCGGGATCTGCGACGGTTCACTGACGGTGCCCGCGAAGAGTTCGTCGGAGCTGTTGATCACCAGGGCCGCGGAGGCGCCCGCGTCGGCCGCGTTCTGGGTCTTCTGGGCGAAGGAGCAGCCGCCGCGCATGGTCACCGCGACGGCGCCCGTCGGGAAGCCCGTGAAGTCGTCGGCGGTGCACCCGCTGTCCGCGCCGTCGACGTCCACCTGGACGCCGGGGGCGGTCACGTCGCCCGCCGCGGAGTAGCTCATGGTGAGGTAGTCGGTCCCGCTCGCCAGGTCGACCTGCTCGGGGGCGGTCTGGCTGAGGACGGCCTCGGAGTTCTCCTCCCAGGCGGTGTACTCGTAGGTGTCGCGGTAGGGCTCGTACCCGGCACGCTCCAGCTGGTCCTCGACGTACAGCGCGGCGACGTCGTAGCCGGCTGTCCCCGAGGCGCGGTTGCCGCCGTTGTAGTGGGCGATGGTGGCGAGGTTCTCCAGGTGCTGCTCGATCGCCTCGGCGGTCACCGCCTCCGACAGCGAGTCGCCCGCGTGGTCGGGGATGCGGGCGTGATCGGGCGGGCCCGGCTCCCCGCCGGGGGCGGCGTGGGCCGGTGCTCCGGCCGCGAGGGTTCCGGCGGCCATCAGCACGGCCATGAGACCGGCCGTCGCCGTACGCCGTGCCGTGGGGGAGGGGGAGTCCCCTCGGCGCTGTCGTCGAACGCGGTCATGGGTCGGTCGCAACGAGCCTCCTCCGTCGTACGGGGCCGTCACACCGCGGGCGCGGGGACGGGGGTACCCGTGGTGGGTGTAGCGACCGGTGCAGCCTGTCATCGGACGGAGGCACGGGGCAAGGACTGATGGGGGAAATTGCCACAATCAGCCACAGGTCTTACGTATGGGTGATCACTGTGGTTGGATAGACGGCTCGATCCGAGCAGAACGTCTGCCTCGAGCGCGGTTCCGTCGCTCCGTGTTCAGCCGTCGGCGTCGCGCTGGTGCTTGCGTCGCTTGTACTTGACGTCCACGCCGCCCATGACGGCGATGCCGCGAACGTGCACGATCGGCGCGCCGGGGGCGGCCGGTCGGCGCTGCCCGCGACCGCCGCCGAACCCGCCCATGATCGGCAGGCCGTGCACCCGCACCTCGATGTCGTCGGGCGCGACGATGTCGATGCCGCCCATGACGCACCCCGTCCAGATAGTGGTCTCGTGCTGGGTGAACCGTGCCTCGCGCAGGTCGAGGTCGATCCCGCCCATGCAGGTCGCGGCGACGAAGTGGTTCGGGACCACCCAGCTCCCGGAGCGGTCGGCGCCGCCCATGACCGCGATCGCCACACGGCTGGTGGGCGCGGCCTGGGTGACGCGCCGGGTGCCGTGCAGAGCCTGGGGGGAGGCGGGGGCGCTGGGCGTCGCGGGGGCGGTGTCCGCGCTGGGCACGGGCAGGTCCTCGGTGATGGGGACGAGTTCACCGAGAGTCTTGGCTCGGTAGACCGCCTCCAGGCGTTCGCCGTGCTCTTCGGTGTCGAGACGGCCCTCGGCGAGGGCCTCGCGGAGTCGGTGCGCGACGGCGTCACGGTCGGCGTCGGAGGCGCGCATCCTGCCTTCGTCCGAGGGGGTGATCTCGTTCATCTGCTCCACCATAGTTCGATTGTCGAGCCGGCGAAGGCTCCGCCGCATCGGGGACGATCCCTGACCCTCCCCTGATCCGGTGCACTCACGCGCCGGGAAGGAGACCGCGTCGGATGGCCTGACTGACGGCCGCGGTGCGGTCGGCCACCCCCAGTTTGTCGTAGACGCGCATCAGATGCGTCTTGACCGTGGTCGCGCTGATGTGCAGGGCCCGGCCGATCTCGGCGTTGGTGCGTCCGTCGGCGGCCAGACGCAGGACCTCCGTCTCCCGCGGCGACAGCGCGGGCGTCTCGGTGCGCCGCCGGACCCCCGCCACCAGACGGCCCGTGATCGCGGCGGCGAACACCGTCTCGCCTCGGGCGGCCGCGCGCACGGCCTCGGCCAACTCCGCCCGGGGCGTGTCCTTGAGCAGGTATCCGGTGGCCCCGGCCTCCACCGCGCGCAGGATGTCGGTGTCGGTGTCGTAGGTGGTGAGCACGAGGACGTGGCAGTCGGGATGCTCGGAGCGGATGCGCTCGGTGGCCGCCACCCCGTCACCGCCGGGCATGCGCAGGTCCATGAGGACCACGTCGGGGGTGAGCGCGGCGGCCCGGGCCACCGCTTCGGGGCCGCTGGCGGCGTCACCGACGACCTCCAGGTCGGCCTCGGCGCCGAGCATCCCCCGGATGCCCTCCCGGACCACGGGGTGGTCGTCGACCAGCAGGACGCGGACCTTCACGGCACGGCCCTCCTCTCACAGGCGGAGTCGGGTGCCGCAGGGGCGGCCGGGTCCCCCGGCTCCGGATCCAGCGGAAGGAGTAGGCGCACGGTCGTGCCCGTGCCCGGCGCGCTCGCGACGTGGACCCGACCGCCGAGTGCCTCCGCCCGGGCGCGCATCCCGGGCAGACCGTGTCCGCGCGAGTCGGGGAGCGGGGTGAAGCCCCGCCCGTCGTCGGTCACGGACAGCTCCACCGACTCCGGGGCGAAACCGAGCGTCACGCCGACCCGCCCGGCTCGGGCGTGCCTGCGGACGTTGGCCAGCGCCTCCTGAGCCGTGCGCAGCAGGCACACCTGGTGGGCGCCGGGCAGGAAGACGGGATCGCCGTTCACGCTCAGCCGCGCGGTGACGCCCGACTCGCGGCCGAACCGCTCTGTGAGGCGGGACAGCGCCGCCTCCAGGGTCTCGTTCTCCAACTGGACCGGTTGACGGGCGGCCACGATGGCGCGCGCCTCGGCGAGGTTCTCGGTGGCCGTCTCGCGCATGAGCGCCAGGTGCCGCCGCGCCAGGTCGGGGTCGGTGTCCAGCTCCGACTCGACCGCCTGGCTGAGCGCGATGATGCTCGTCAGCCCCTGGGCGAGCGTGTCGTGCAGCTCACGGGCCAGTCGTTCGCGCTCGGCGAGGGCACCCGCCTCCTCGGACAGGCGGGTGCTTTCCTCCCGGCTGGTGCGCAGCGCCGCGATGAGGTCGGCGCGCTCGTGGCTCTGCACGATCACCCGTTCGAACCAGCGGGCGAACCACAGCGAGAAGAACAGGATGACCAGGAAGATGAGCAGCTCCGGTGCCGCTGCCTTCCAAGGGAGGGAGCCGGAGACGAGTCGGAACAGGATCGGACCGAACAGGAGCGCGGCGGCGGTCGCCGTGCCCAGCCACGCGCCGCCGGTCATGAAGACGAGCGGCGAGACGGAGAACATGGCGAAGGTGGCCGTCGGGGTGAGGACGAGGGCCGGGACCATCAGCGCGACCAGACCGGCCAGGAACGGGATCGTGCGCGGGCTGCCGTGGAACTCCTGCGGGCGCAGCAGACGGCGCCCGAGGAGGAGGTACCAGACGACCACACCGCCGAGGAGTGCGGCCGTGACCCAACCCCGCCAGCCGTCGCCGGTCATGACCGCGATCACGGCGATCACCGCCGTCGACCCCGTGAAGTAGGTGCCCCAGGCCCGGTCCACGTGCCAGGCGTGGTCGTCCTCCCGTTCCTCCGTCATCGCCGCCTAGCCGTCCTTCCCCGTCTTCCAACGGAACGTGGCCAGCGTCAGGGCGAGGCCGACCACACACCACACTCCCAGAACGGCGGCCGCCGTCGTCAGGTCCCAGGACCCGCCCGGTTCCAGTGCCGCCGCCTGCGCCGGGTAGAAGGCGGCGCGCATACCCTGCGCCATCCACTTCAGGGGGAACAGTGAGGCCACGTTCACCAGCCAGTCGGGGAGCACCATCAGCGGAACGAACACACCCGAGGTGAACTGCAACGCCAGGAAGGGGACGATCACGATGGCGGAGGCGCTCTTGGCGCTGCGGGCCAGCGAACTGAACGCGATCCCCAGCAGGGAGCAGGCGATCGTGCCGAGGACGAACACCCAGGCCATCGTGGCCCACGCCTTCGGACCAGCGGGAAGGTCGGCGCCGTACACCCCGACCGCGATCGCCAGCAGGACCGCGACCTGGCCCAGCGCCAGCACGAACACCAGTGCGGTCTTGCCGACGAAGTAGGCCGACGGGGGCATCGGCGTGCCGCGCAGCCGTCGCAGGGTTCCGTTGTCGCGCTCCAGGGTGATCGCGATGGCCAGGTTCTGGAAGCTGACCGACATCAGGCCCATCGCGATCAGACCGGGGAGGTAGAAGTCGGCCGCGGGTATCTCCGTCCCGGTGGCGCCGTCGAAGATCGTCCCGAACAACAGCAGGATGAGGGCGGGGAGCGCGAACGTGAACGCCACGCTCTCCCAGTGCCGGGTGAACTCGCGCACCTCCAGCCAGGCCCGGGACAGTCCGATCCGCAGCGGACCGGGCAGCGGGCGTTCCCCGGTGGTCATCGTGGTCACGCCGGTACCTCCGTCGGCTCTGTGGCGGGTGTGTCGGCACCGATCAGCCCGAGGTAGGTCTCCTCCAGAGTGGGGCGGTGCACGGTCAGTCCCGGGATCTCCCCGGTGTGGGTCTCCATCAGGTCCCGCACCACCCGGGTCGGTTCGTCGGTCCGAACGTCGCGCCGCTCGCCGTTCTCGTCCAGCCAGGTGACGACGGTCCGCGCACGGGACCGCCCGCCCAGCGAGGCCGGGGTGCCCTCGGAGCGGATCCGACCCTCGGTGATCACGCACACCCGGTCGGCCAGCGCCTCGGCCTCCTCCAGGTAGTGGGTGGTCAGCACGATGGTGGTGCCGTCCTCGGCCAGGCCCCGGACCATCCGCCAGAAGTCGCGGCGCGCTCCGGGGTCGAAGCCGGTGGTGGGCTCGTCGAGGAAGAGGACCTCGGGGCGGCCCACGATGCCCAGGGCCACGTCCAGGCGTCGCCGCTGGCCACCGGACAGTGCGGCCACGAGGGCGTCGGACCGCTCGGCCAGCCCGGTCAGGGCGAGCACCTCGTCCATGTCGCGCGACCGGGGGTAGTACCCGGCGAAGTGCCGGACCACCGCCGAGACGGTCAGTTGGGGGACCTCGGTCTCGTTCTGCCACACGACGCCGACGCGCGAGCGCCACCGGCGTGCCGCCTGGCCCGGGTCGGCGCCCAGCACGCGTACCGTTCCCGCGTCGCGGGTCCGGAAGCCGGTGAGGATCTCCGTGGTGGTGGACTTGCCCGCGCCGTTCGGGCCGAGCAGGGCGAACACCTCGCCCCGGGCGATGGTCAGGTCGAGGCCGTCGACGGCCGGGCGGCCGCCGTACTCCTTGCGTAGTCCGCGTACCTCGACGGCGGGTCCGCGGTGTTCGGTCTCCATACCCCGATCCTGGCGCGCGGGCGCCGCCCCGGGTATCCGCCGAGCGGGCCGACCGGTGTCCTCCGAACGGAGGACACCGGTCGCGGAGGGGCTCAGAACAGGCGGAGGGTGTCCGGCTCGATCCCGCGCAGCTCGTCGTAGTCGAGCACCACGCACGAGATCCCGCGGTCCTCGGCGAGCACGCGCGCCTGCGGCTTGATCTCCTGGGCGGCGAACACGCCGCGCACGGGGGCCAGTTGCGGGTCCCGGTTGAGCAGCTCCAGGTAGCGGGTCAGCTGCTCGACGCCGTCGATGTCGCCGCGCCGCTTCAGCTCCACGGCCACGGTCGCGCTCCGCCCGTCACGGCACAGGATGTCGACCGGGCCGATCGCGGTGGGGTACTCGCGGCGGATCAGCGTGTAGCCGTCGCCGAGCGTGGTGATGTGTTCGGCGAGCAGCTCCTGGAGGTGCGCCTCGACGCCGTCCTTCTGGAGCCCGGGGTCCTTGCCGAGTTCGTGTGAGGTGTCGTGCATGACCTCTTCGACGGTCAGCACGAGCTTCTCACCGGACTTGCTGTGCGTGACCGTCCAGACGTCGGGTCCGTCGGCGACGGTCTCCTCACGGAGCTTGCACGGCGGGTTCATCCAGTTGAGCGGCTTGAACGCGCGGTCGTCGGCATGGATGGACACGCTCCCGTCCGCCTTGATGAGGATCAGGCGGGGAGCCATGGGCAGGTGGGCGGTGAGTCGGCCGACGTAGTCGACGCTGCACCGGGCGATGACGAGACGCACGGCGGCCACGTTACCGCCTTCCGTGAAGCCCACGGGCCGGAAGTCGGGTGACACCGTCCACGCTGGTGCCACCCGGTGGGTTACTGGAGAGTAACCTAGGGCTGGCGGCCCCGCCCCGAACCCCGACCGTGTGCCTCGGTCGTCGGACCACTGGCGGGGCGGGGCCGCGAACCAGAAAGTGCGTGGTCCCGCCCCCGTGCTGGGCCGCGCCTCCGTCTAAGGTGGGGCGCATGGTGCAGGAATTTGAGAAGGTCGGTGTCGTCGGACTCGGCACGATGGGCGCGGGCATCGCTGAGGTGTTCGCCCGTGCGGGGTTCGACGTCACCGGGGTCGAAATCGACCAGGCCGCCCTCGACCGCGGCCGCGGCCACGTCGACACGTCCCTCTCCCGGGCCGTGAGCCGGGGCAAGATCACCGAGGAGGAGCGCGCGGCGATCGACGCCCGCCTGACGTTCACCACCTCACGTGAGGACCTCGCGGACGCCGACTTCGTCGTCGAGGCCGTGCCGGAGAGGATGGCGATCAAGCGCGACGTCTTCGGTGACCTGGACAGGATCTGCCCCCCGGGGACGATCCTGGCCACCAACACCTCCTCCCTGTCCGTCACGGAGATCGCCGCGCTCACCGGTCGTCCCGAGAAGGTCGTCGGGCTGCACTTCTTCAACCCGGCCCCCGTCATGAAGCTGGCCGAGGTGGTCACGACCGTCTCCACCAGCGAGGAGACCGTCGACATCGTCACCGAGGTCGCCAAGCGCATCGGCAAGACCCCCGTCACGGTCGGCGACCGGGCCGGGTTCGTGGCCAACGCGCTCCTGGTCCCCTACATCAACGACGCCATCCGCCTGTACGAGCGCCGTGTGGCCACTCGCGAGGAGATCGACGCCTCCGTCCAGAAGGCCGCCGGACTCCCCATGGGCCCGCTCACCCTCGCCGACCTGGTCGGCCTGGACGTGTGCCTGGCCGTCATGGACGTGCTCTGGGAGGAGTACCGCGAACCGCGCTACGTCGCCGCCCCGCTGCTGCGCCGCATGGTGGCCGCCGGGCGCCTCGGCCGCAAGTCCGGCCAGGGCTTCTACACGGGTCAGGACGACCCCGCCGAACCCCAGCCCACGGGCCGCTTCGCGGAGATGGTCCGTGAGGAGGAGAACCTGGACCTGGGCGAGATGCTCGTCGCCCCCCAGATCGACGACGCCCTGCGCATGATCGGCGACGGCTACGCCTCCGCCCGCGATGTCGACACCGCCATGCGGTTCGGCTGCGGCTACCCCAAGGGCCCCACCGAACTGCTGGAGGAGCGCGGTGCCGAGTCCGTCGTCACCACCCTGGTCGCGATGAGCGAGTACAGCCTGACCAGCATCGCGGTACCCGCGCCGCTGCTGGTGGACCAGCTGCCCGACATCGAGCACGAGGGCCACGACCACTGAGCCCCGGCTGAGCTCGCGAGGCCGTCATAGGCACGGCGAGGGGCGTATCGGGTTCCGCGCGCCCGCCCCGAGCCCCGTACGAGCGTGTGAGCGCGTAAGAGGCACGGGCAGGGCCGCCGCCACGGGGTGTGGCGGCGGCCACTGATCGGCCTCTTCTACCCTGGAACACGTGAGCCCGCGCCGTAACTCCCCCCGCCGTAAGTCCTCCCGGGGTCGCGGCGGTCCCGCAGGACCGCCCGACGAGGATGCTCTGATGCTGCGCATCACCGGGGGGCAGCGCCGGGAGACCGGTCCCGACGGGGAGTGGGTCACGCGCCGGATCCCCGGTGCGTCCGCCACCAAGGTCTACCGTTGCCCCGGGTGCGTCCAGGAGATTCCCGTGGGTATGGCCCACGTCGTGGCCTGGCGCCCCTACGGCGACGGCGACGACCGGAGGCACTGGCATTCCTCCTGCTGGGACCGGCGTGCCCGCAGGTCCCCCCGCCACTGAGGCCCGACCCGGATTCGAGGAGCCATGGAGATCCGAGCCACCACGGTGCTTCCCGCCGTGCGCAGACCCGTCACCCTGCACACCGCCGACGGCCTGGAACTGGTCGGTGAGCTGGCCACACCAGAGGGCCGCGACCCCGTGGCCACCCTGGTGTGCCTGCACCCGCTGCCCACCGCCGAGGGCATGATGGACAGCCACGTCCTGCGCAAGGCGTCCTTCCGCCTGCCCGCCCTGGCCGATGTCGCCGTGCTGCGGTTCAACACCCGCGGTACCACGTCGCGTCACGGCACCAGCCAGGGCGGTTTCGGTGAGGGCGAGACCGAGCGGCACGACGTCCTCGCCGCCATCGAGTTCACCGAGTTCGAGGGCCTGCCCGACCCGTGGCTGCTCGGCTGGTCCTTCGGGACCGAGCTGGCGCTCAAGTGGGGGTGCGACCCGCAGGTGACCGGGGCGATCCTGCTGTCCCCGCCGCTGCACCGCGCGGGTGAGGCGGACATGAAGGTGTGGGCGGACTCGGGCAAGCCGGTGGTCGCGCTGGTGCCTGAGCACGACGACTACCTGCGCCCCGACGAGGCGCGCGAGCGGTTCGCCCCGCTCACCCAGGCACGGATCATCGGTGTGGACGGTGCTCGGCACCTGTGGGTGGGGGAGCCGTACGTGCGCCGGGTGCTGGACGAGATCGTCCGGAACGTCAACCCGGCCGCTCATCCGCTGCCCACCGAGTGGGACGGGCCCCACGAGAAGGACGTCGCCCCCCTGGGCTGACCCGCGCCTTCACCAACGACACACGAGGGGCCCGCGTCCGAAGGTGATTCGGACGCGGGCCCCTCGCGGTGTTCGCTGTGGTCCTCCGCTGCGCTTCGGACCGAACGGCGAACCCCTGGGGTGACCGTTCAGAGGAACAGGCCCCAGGGTTCCTCCGCTACTCCTGCCACCAGTCCTCGTCGTCGGAGCCCTTGCCGGAGTGGGCGGGCTGCTTGGCCTCCTCGGCCGGAGCCGGGCTCTCCTGCGGGGCGATCGCGGCGGGAGCCGGGGCGGCCGGAGCGGGGGCCGGTGCGCCACCGCCGCCGAGCAGCTGACGCAGCTGCTGGAGGTGCGACTGGATGCTGTCGCGCTGCGCGTTGAGGTCGTCGACCTCCTTCTTGGCGGCCGTCATGATCCGGTTGGCCTCAGCCTTGGCGTCGGAGAGCTGGTGCTCCGCCTTCGACTTGGCCTCCGACTCGATCTGCGCGGCGTTCTTCTTGGCGTTGCCGACCAGCTGCTTGGCGTGGTTCTCGGCGTCGCGGCGGGTCTGCTCGGCCTGCTGACTGGCCTTGGTGGCCCGCTGTTCGGCGCTGTTGGCGCGCTCCTCGGCCTCGCTGACCATCTTCTGGGTGGCGGCCTGGGCGGCGGCCAGCCGCTCGGCGTCCTGGCGCTCGGCCTCGGCACGGCGGTCGGCGAGCTGGAGCTCGAACTGGTCTTCGGCCTCGGTCCGACGCGCCTCGGACTCGGCGGCGGCCCGCTCGGCGTTCTTGCGCAGCTCCTCGGCCTGGCTCTTGGCGGCCTGGATGGTCTCGTCCCGCTCGCGCTTGGCGGCGGCGCGCGCCTGGGCGCACTCGCGCTCGGTGGTGGTGCGCAGCTTGGCGATCTCACCCTCGAACGTGGCGCGCTTCTCCGCGATCTCGTGGTCGACGGCGGAGCGCTTCTTCTGAACCTCGCGCTCGGTGGTGGAGGCCAGCTCGTCGGCCTCGCGGCGGGCCGTGGTGGTGATCTCCTCGGCCTCGGACTCGGCGGTCTGGCGCTGCTCGTCGGCCTCGCGCTGGGCGAGGGTGCGCACCTCGGTCGCCTCCGACTCGGCGGCGGCGCGCATCTCGGCGGCTTCGATCTTGGCGGCCGAACGGATGTCGTTGGCGTCGATCTGGGCGCTCTGGACGAGCTCGTTGGCCTGCTCCTCCGCCAGGCGCAGCAGCTCTTCGATCCGCGAGCCCAGGCCGGAGTAGGAGGGGCGCTCGCGCTCCTGGAGCTGGCGGTTCTTGGCGCCCAGTTCGGCCTTGAACTTCTCGATCTTCTTGTTGGACTCCTCCAGCTCGCCGCGCAGGCTGGCCGCGTAGTCGTCCACCTGGGTGCGGTCGTAGCCACGCAGCACCACGTCGAATTCGGGCGGGGTGTTGTCCTCGTTGAAGATGTTGTTGAGTTGGGAGTCAATGTTGTTTGACGACATGTGGCGGAATCCTGAACGGGTGCGAGACGGCTAACTTGCGAGCGGCCGGGGGGCGGCGGACGGCGGCCGCGTCGTCCCCGGTGGACGGGCGGTATCCAGGTGTGCGGCTACCGGACTGCAAGACATGAACCTCGGCCGGAAGAACACTCCGGCGGCTAGGCGACTTTATCAAGCGTGGAACGCCTGGGAAGAGGGTTTCGGGTAACTTCCGGTGGGCCTGTGGGCAACTCGTCCCCCACGACCCAAGCCGTGACGTGTCCGGAACGTCCCCGTGACTTTTCCGTCCGGGCGGCCACCCCAGGGGGTTGCCGTTCGGGCGCCCGAACACGGTCCGAAGCGCGGCGGAGGACCAAAGCAGACCCAGCGACTGTCACTCGGCGCTCTGCACGAGCTCGGTGAGCACCCCTCCGCAGTCCTTCGGGTGCAGGAACACGATGCTCGACCCCATCGTCCCGTGGCGCGGCTCGGCGTCCAGGACGCGCACGTCGCGCTTCCCCACCGTCGCGGCGCTCGCGGCCACGTCGGAGGTGCCGAAGGCCACGTGGTGCACACCCTCGCCGTTGCGGTCGAGGAACTTCGCCACGGGGGAGTCCGGGCGGGTGGGCTCGAGCAGTTGCAGATAGGTGGCGCCACCGTCGTCCGTGCCGTTGATCCGGAGCATCGCCTCGCGGACCCCCTGCTGCTCGTTCACCTCCTCGTGCTCGACCTCGAAGCCGTAGGTGCTGCGGTAGAACTCGATCGAGGCGTCGAGGTCGCGGCACGCGATGCCCACATGGTCGAGCCTGGTGAGACCGGAGAAGGGGGCGGTGGGGGCGGGTGCGTCACTCATGAGCGTGAACCTCTCGGATGTCGCCGAACGCTGTGTGGGTATCGTTGCAGACCAGGTGCGTCACCGATCACATGGAGGCCAGTTAAGATGCCCGGTTCCGTCATCGTCGGTGGGGCACGGACCCCCACCGGCAGACTCCTCGGCTCCCTCGCCGGGTTCTCCGCCGCCGACCTGGGCGGCTTCGCGATCAAGGCCGCCCTGGAGCGTGCCGGTGTCAGCGGTGAACAGGTCGGATACGTGGTCATGGGACAGGTGCTCCAGGCCGGTGCCGGGCAGATCCCGTCCCGCCAGGCCGCCGTGAAGGCGGGAATTCCCATGAGCGTTCCCTCCGTCACCATCAACAAGGTGTGCCTGTCCGGTCTGGACGCGATCGCCCTCGCCGACCAGCTCGTCACCGCGGGCGAGTTCGACGTCGTGGTCGCGGGCGGCATGGAGTCCATGACCAACGCCCCGCACCTGCTGCCCAAGTCGCGCAAGGGCTTCAAGTACGGTTCCGTCGAGGTCCTGGACGCCACCGCGCACGACGGTCTCACCGACGCCTTCGACAACGAGTCCATGGGCGCCTCGACCGAGCGGCACAACGCCAAGCTCGGCATCGGCCGCGCGGAGCAGGACGCCTTCGCCGCCCGTTCCCACCAGCGGGCCGCCGCGGCCGCGGCCGAGGGCCGCTTCGCCGACGAGATCGTCCCCGTGGAGATTCCGCAGCGCAAGGGCGACCCGGTCGTCTTCGGGACCGATGAGGGCGTCCGTCCCGACACCACCGTCGAGAGCCTGGCCAAACTGCGCCCGGCCTTCGACGGTGACGGCACCATCACCGCCGGAACCTCATCGCAGATCTCCGACGGCGCCGCCGCCGTGGTCGTGATGAGCCGGGCCAAGGCCGAGGAGCTCGGGGCGCCGGTCCTCGCCGAGATCGGCGCGCACGGCAACGTCGCCGGTCCGGACAACTCCCTGCACTCCCAGCCCTCCAACGCCATCCAGCACGCGCTGACCAAGGCCGGACGGGCCGTCGAGGACCTCGACCTGATCGAGATCAACGAGGCCTTCGCCGCGGTGGGCATCCAGTCGACGAAGGACCTGGGCGTCTCCGAGGACATCGTCAACGTCAACGGCGGTGCCATCGCGATCGGTCACCCGATCGGCGCCTCCGGTGCCCGCATCGCCCTGCACCTGGTCCACGAGCTGCGCCGTCGTGGCGGTGGGCTCGGCGCGGCCGCCCTGTGCGGTGGCGGCGGCCAGGGCGACGCCCTGCTGTTCACGGTGCCCGCGCAGTAGGCACGACCCATCGGGTCCCGGCCGGGGCCGAACCGACGAGGAGTCCCATGAACGCAGCCCGCCTGGTGGAACGGCTTCGGGAGGGCGACCGCAGGGCACTGGCCCGCGCGGTCACCCTGGTCGAGAACGGGGCGCCGGAGCTGCGCGGCATCATGGCGGCCCTGGCCCCGCACACCGGGCGGGCGCGCGTGGTCGGCTTCACCGGGGCCCCGGGGGTGGGCAAGTCCACGACGACCAACGCCGTCGTGCGCGTGGTCCGCGCCCGGGGGCTGTCGGTCGCGGTGCTCGCGGTGGACCCCTCCTCGCCGTTCACCGGCGGTGCCCTGCTCGGGGACCGCGTGCGGATGCAGGAGCACTTCACCGACCCCGGCGTCTACATCCGCTCCATGGCCAACCGAGGGCACCTGGGCGGACTGTCCTGGGCGGCGCCGCACGCGCTGCGCGTCCTGGACGCGGCGGGGTTCGACGTGATCCTGGTGGAGACGGTCGGCGTCGGTCAGGCCGAGGTCGAGATCGCCGGGCTGGCGGACACCACCGTGGTGCTGTGCGCCCCGGGGATGGGCGACTCGGTCCAGGCGGCCAAGGCGGGGGTGTTGGAGGTGGCCGACGTCTTCGCCGTGAACAAGGCCGACCGGGACGGCGCCCGGGTCACCCTGCGCGAACTGCGGCAGATGGTGGCGATGGTGGACCGGACCGACGAGGAGTGGAAGCCGCCGATCGTCATGACCGTGGCCGCCGAGGGCGAGGGCACCGAGGAGCTGTGGGAGCGGGTGGACCAGCACCGGTCCCATCTGGAGTCCACGGGTGGACTCACCTCGCGGCGGCGTGCCCGCGCCCGCGAGGAGGTCCAGGGGATCGCGCTCGACCTGCTGCGCTCACGCATGGGCGGGGTGGGTGAGAACGGCGGTCTGGACGCCCTGGCCAAGGAGGTCGCGGAGGGGGAGCGCGATCCCTACACCGCGGCCGACCTCCTGCTCGAGGACCTGGGCGCCGACCCCCGGTGAGGTCCTGACCCCGAACACGCCGGGCGCCGCCCCCCCCCCGGGGGGCGTTCGGGTCCCCGGACATGAGAGGGGCCGACGCGGACCGTCGCACATCGGTCCGCGTCGGCCGGGGCGGCGGTGCTCCCCGGATCAGAGCACCGACGCCCGTCCCGGAGCGGAGGGATCCGCCCGGGAGTCCGTGGTCACCGGTTCTCGACCAGTGCCGTGTCGATGGCGGCCATGAGGCTGCCGTCGGCGTCGTCGCCGTCGATCGACCAGACCATGACACCGCCGAGGCCGTTGTCGACGGCCCACTCGGTCTTCCGGGCCATGGCGGTCTCGTCGTCGTAGGTCCAGAAGGTGTTGCCGTCGTAGAGCCAGGCCGTACCCAGGTCGTCGTTCCGGTACAGGTCGAAGCCCTCCAGCTCCTTGAGAGCCGACCAGCGCGCGTCGCCCCGGGCCGGGCCGGTCGCGTTCTGGAAGAGGCCGTCCCCGTTCGGTCCGGGGTCGACGCCGGTCCAGCCCTGCCCGTAGAAGGGCACGCCCAGGACGATGTCGGCCGGGTCGACACCGCGGTCGACGTAGGCCTGGACCGTGTCCCGCGTGGAGATGACGGGTCCCCCGTCCGCCGGATCGCCGACCAGGTTGGACTGGTGGTTGGTCGTGCTCTCCCAGGTGCCGTGGTAGTCGTAGCCCTGGAGGGTGACGAAGTCGAAGTCGGTCATGAGCTCGTCGAGCTCGTAGCCGAGGTCGATCCGCCAGGTACCCGCGGGTAGGAACGCGGTCAGCTCGTACTCGCGGTCGGTGTCCGCCTCCAGGGCGTCGAGCTGGGTGCGGAACTCCTGGACGAGGGCGGTGAAGTTCTCCCGGTCCTCGGGGCGGACGGTGTTGTGCTCGTGGCCGGCGCTGCCGGGCCACTCCCAGTCGAGGTCGATGCCGTCGAAGATCCCGTAGGCCGAACCCTCTCCCCCCGCGCCGTCGATGACGGGCAGATCGCCGCGCAGGTAGAGGTCGATGCAGGAGCTGACCATGCGCTGTCGGGATTCGGGGGTGAGGGCGGCGTCGGAGAAGTGCTCGGACCAGGTCCAGCCGCCGAGGGAGATGTTGACCTTCAGGTCGGGGTACATCTCCTTGAGCTTGCGCAGCTGCTCGAAGTTGCCGCGCAGGTCCTGGCCGGGGTCGTCGGCGGCGCCGTCGACGCTGTTCTCCGCGCTGGTGGGCGTCCCGTAGTCGGCGCGGGCCTCACCCAGGCCCTCCTCGTCGGTCATGAGGCACTCGCCGTCGGCGTCGATGTTGCCGAAGGCGTAGTTGATGTGCGTGAGCCGCGCGGCGGTGCCGGAGGTGACGAGGTCGCGGACGCGGTAGCCGTGGTCCTCCGCGCTCCACTGGGGGAGGTAGGCGACACTGAGACGGTCGTGGTCGGGGCCGGTGTCGCCGTCGCACGGGACGCCGTTGACGAGGCACAGGACGGGGGCGGTCGCTCCGTCCTCGTGCAGGCCGTTGAACCCGAAGCCGTAGCTGCCCCCAGCCGGGATCGTGGCACCCCAACGCGGCGGGGTGACCGTGTACCCGCCGTCCGACTCCGCCAGGTCCGCGTTCCACATCTCGTGGACGCTGCTGCCGTCGGGGAGGTCGAAGCGGATCGTCCAGTCGGTGACCGGGACGTCAGAGGTGTTGGTCACCGTGACCTGGCCGCTGTACCCGGTGTTCCACCGCGCGGACTCCGCGAAGACGACTGTCAGGTCGCCCGGCTCGGCGGCGGAGGTCTCGTCGGCGGACGCGGGCGTGGCCGCCATGGCGAGGGGCGCCGTCAGGGCGGCGGCGGACAGGGCCGCCAGCGGGCGGCTGGATCGTCGTGTACTCACGGGTTGGATCTCCTGTGGGGCTGGGGGTGATCACACGCGGCCCCATGAGAGGGCTGGATGTGACCTGAGCCACGGGCGGATCAACTATTAGGAAACTTAACTAACAATTCTTCGTGTCGTCAAGGAACACTGTGTGATTCATGGTCACGCAGAGCACGAATGGTGCTCGTGAGGAGAACCCGACCAGCATGGGGGCCGGACCAGTGGCCGGAAGGGGAATCGTGTCCCCTTCCGGCCACCGCCATCCCTTGACGTCAGCCGCCCCCGTCGTGCCGGGCGGTCTCCGAGGGGTGGGTCAGGACGCCAACGCCGCGTCGACCGCGTTCATCAGCGTGCCGTTGGCGTCGTCACCGTCGATGGACCAGATCATGACGCCGCCCAGGCCCTGGGCCTGCGCCCAGTCGGTCTTCTGGGTCAGCGCGATCTCGTCGTCGTAGGTCCAGAAGGTGTTGCCGTCGTACAGCCAGGCGGCGCCATGGGTCTCGTCCCGGTGCAGGGTGAAGCCCGGCAGGTCCTTGATCACCTTCCAGTCGTCGATGCCCTGCTCGTAGGTGCCGGGCGCGGGGCCGGTCGCGCTCTGGAAGAGGCCGTCCCCGTTCGGGCCGGGGTCGACGCCGGTCCAGCCGCGGCTGTAGAAGGGCAGGCCGAGGACCATGTCGGCGGGGTCGACGCCCCGGCTGACGTACTCCTGGATCGCGATCTCGCTGGAGAACTGCCGCGGGCTCGGATCGTTCTGGTCGAACACCAGGTTGGACTGGTGGGCCGTGGCGTTCTCCCAACCGCCGTGGTAGTCGTAGCCCTGCACCGTGACGAAGTCGAAGTTGGGCATCAGCTGGCCCATCTGGAAGCCGGCCTCGACCTTCTCCGGGTCGGCGGGCAGGAACGCGGTCAGCTCGTAGGGCTGGCCGGTCTCGGTCTCCAGGGCGTCGAGCTGGGTGCGGAACTCCTGGACGAGGGCGGTGAAGTTCTCCCGGTCCTCGGGGCGGACGGTGTTGTGCTCGTGGCCGGCGCTGCCGGGCCACTCCCAGTCGAGGTCGATGCCGTCGAAGATTCCGGCGGCCGCGCCGGGGCCGCCGGCGCCGTCGAACATGGGCAGGTTCCCGCGCAGGAACTGGTCGATGCAGGAGCTGACCATGCGCTGTCGGGATTCGGGGGTGAGGGCGGCGTCGGAGAAGTGCTCGGACCAGGTCCAGCCGCCGAGGGAGATGTTGACCTTCAGGTCGGGGTACATCTCCTTGAGCTTGCGCAGCTGGTTGAAGTTGCCGCGCAGGTCCTGGTTCCAGGTGTCGGCGACACCGTCGACGCTCTCGTCGGCGCGGAACGAGCGGCCGTAGTCGGCCCAGGCGTCACCCTGGCCGAGCTGGTTGGCCATGAAGCACTCGCCGTTGGCGTTGATGTTGCCGAAGGCGTAGTTGATGTGGGTGAGGTTCGCGGCGGTGCCGGAGGTCTCCAGGTTGCGGACCAGGTAGCCCCGGTCGTAGATGCCCCACTGGGTGAAGTAGGCGACGCGGCGCTCGCCGGTCGGGGTGGTGCCGCCGCCCTCGAGGGTGGTCGCGGTGACCGCGGCGCTGTCCGCGCCGCGGTTGTTGGAGGTGTCGTAGGCGCGCACCGTGAAGCTGTACTCGGTCAGGGGTTCCAGGCCGCCGACCGTGGCGGTGAGGGTGTCCCCGTTGACGGAACGCACGACCTGGCCGCCGGAGACGATCTCGTAGCCCGCGACGCCGACGTTGTCGGTGGCCGCGTCCCAGGACAGGGCGACGGTGTTCGAGGTGACCTCGCCCACGGTCAGACCGCCGGGCGTGGACGGCGCCTCGGTGTCGGGCTCGCCGGGGTCGCCGGAGCAGGGGGAGCCGTTGACCGTGCAGTTGACCGGGGTGGTGTCACCGCCGCCGTGGGTGCCGTTGAAGCCGATCTGGTACGACCCGTTCGCGGGAACGGGCGCGCCCCAGGACGGCGGCGTAAGGGTGTGGGTGTTGCCGTTCACGGTGTGGACGGCGTTCCACAGGCTGGTGATCTGGACACCGGACGGGGTGTCGAAGCTCACCGTCCAGTCGGTGAGATCACTGGTGGTCTCGTTCTGGATGGTGATCTGTCCGCCGTAACCGCTGTCCCAACGGGACGTCTCGACGTAGGTGACGGTCACCTCGCCGGGTGCCGCGGCGGCCGGTGTCGGGGCCAGGGCCAGGGGGGCCACCAGCAGTGCCGCGGCCAACGCGGCGAGCCGGTTTCTCAGATGGCGTGCTCTCACGGAGGGGTCTCCAGTATGGGGGGAGGGACTGTGGGCTGACCGCAGGGGAGCGGGCGCTCCGGGCAGCGGAGGGAGTCCTTGCGGAGTGGTGATGCGTCGGATCTGAGTGAGGTCAAGGACGGTGGTGAGCGGGCCATAGCGTCTCTGACGTGGGGGAACTAATTTTTAGGAAACTTAACTAATAGTTTCCTCACGAGTCAATGAGAGCGCGGGGCCTTTTTTCGCCTTCCCCGGGGGCGGGGCGCGTTGACTCCTGGGTCAAGCCGGCTTTTCCGAGCTGGGAGGCCGGACCGGTATCGGGTGCCCCAACTGTCCCCTTGCGGCCAGGGGGGCATCTTGTCTTCCTCTGGATCGAGTGGTATTCGAGCGCATCGGAGGGCGGGTCCCGACGGGTTTGTACCGCTGTCCGTCGGCCTCCCCGGCGGCGGACCCTCGCCGGTGTGATCCGGGTCGCCGTCGTCGGCGCCGATGTCTACCCGTGAGTAGCATTCCGTCCGAGGAGCGCACGGCGGGTTGAGACGGCCCGGTTAGAGTGGCGGAGTGGGAAACCCGTTGAATCTTCCGTTCGACCCGATCGAGCGCGCGCACGACAACTGGACGCGTCGGTGGGGCGCCTCGCCCGCCATGGCCGCCGTCACCTCCGTCATGCGCGCCCAGCAGATCCTGATCGGGGAGCTGGACGGCGCCCTCAAGCCGTTCGGCCTGACCTTCGCCCGCTACGAGGCCCTGGTCCTGCTCACCTTCAGCACCTCGGGCGCGTTGCCGCTCGGCAAGATCGGTGAGCGGCTCATGGTGCACCCGACCAGCGTCACCAACACCATCGACCGGCTGGAGGGGCAGGGGCTCGTCCGCCGTCGTCCCAACCCGAGCGACGGCCGCGGTGTCCTGGCCGAGATCACCGACGCCGGGCGCGAGGTCACCGAGGAGGCGACCAACGCGCTCATGAACATGGACTTCGCCCTGGGCTGTTACTCCGACGAGGAGCTCTGGCGGATGCACGAGATGTTCACCAAGCTCAGGATCGACTTCGGGGACTTCCCCGAACCCGTCGTCGCCGAGGGTCGCTGACGCCCGTCCGGCGCCGAGGAAGCGCCATGGGCGCGCCTTCTGTACAGACTTACTTGGACGTCCTACTATCTTGGTATGACGGACACCACACCGGGGCCCACTCCCAACGGCGGATCCGAGGAGATCGAGTCGGGTCGTGAACGCTGGCAGCGCCGTTACGACTCCGCCCGGGTGCGCGACGCGGACTTCAGCTCCCTGTCCGGGCGCCCCCTCCATCCCGTGTACGGTCCGCCCCCCGGCTCCGAGGTCCCCGGTTTCGAGCGGATCGGCTGGCCGGGCGAGTACCCCTACACGCGCGGTCTGTACGCCACCGGGTACCGGGGGCGTACCTGGACCATCCGCCAGTTCGCCGGGTTCGGCAACGCCCGCCAGACCAACGAGCGCTACCGGATGATCCTCGCCTCCGGTGGCGGCGGGCTCTCCGTGGCCTTCGACATGCCCACCCTCATGGGGCACGACTCCGACTCACCGCACGCGTTGGGCGAGGTCGGGCACTGCGGGGTGGCGATCGACTCGGTCGCCGACATGGACCTGCTCTTCGACGGCATCCCGCTCGACGGGACGACCACGTCGATGACGATCAGCGGCCCGGCCGTCCCCGTGTTCTGCATGTACCTCGTCGCCGCCGAGCGGCAGGGGGTGGATATCGGCACGCTCAACGGCACGCTCCAGACCGACATCTTCAAGGAGTACATCGCCCAGAAGGAGTGGCTGTACCCGCCGAAGCCGCACCTGCGCCTCATCGGCGACCTCATGGAGTACTGCGCCGAGCACATCCCGGCGTACAAGCCGCTGTCGGTGTCCGGCTACCACATCCGCGAGGCGGGGGCCACGGCGGCACAGGAGCTCGCCTACACGCTCGCCGACGGGTTCGGCTACGTGGAACTCGGCCTGTCCCGCGGCCTGGACGTCGACCGGTTCGCGCCGGGTCTGTCGTTCTTCTTCGACGCCCACATCGACTTCTTCGAGGAGATCGCCAAGTTCCGCGCCGCCCGCCGGATCTGGGCGCGGTGGATGCGCGACACCTACGGGGCCACCACCGAGAAGGCGCGGTGGCTGCGGTTCCACACCCAGACCGCGGGGGTGTCGCTGACCGCCCAGCAGCCGTACAACAACGTGGTGCGCACCGCCGTCGAGGCGCTCGCCGCCGTGCTCGGCGGGACCAACTCCCTGCACACCAACGCGCTCGACGAGACCCTGGCGCTGCCCACCGAGCAGTCCGCCGAGATCGCGCTGCGCACTCAGCAGGTGCTCATGGAGGAGACCGGGGTGGCCAACGTCGCCGACCCGCTCGGCGGCTCCTGGTACCTGGAGTCGCTCACCGACGAGCTGGAGGCGGAGGCGGAGCGGATCTTCGCACAGATCCTGCGCATGGGCGGCGGGCGCGGGGCGGAGCACGAGATCGGGCCGATGACCTCCGGCATCCTCGCGGGGATCGAGAACGGGTACTTCAACTCCGAGATCGCCGAGGCGGCCTTCCAGTACCAGCAGGCGCTGGAGAAGGGCGACAAGCGGATCGTCGGGGTCAACTGCCACACCAGCACGGTGTCCGGGGAGCTGGACATCCTGCGGATCAGCCACGAGGTCGAGCGAGAGCAGAAGAGGGAGCTCGCCGATCGCCGCGAACGACGCGACGGGGCCGCCGTCGACCGAGCCCTCGCCCGTCTGCTGGAGGGCGTTCGGGCCGACGACGGCAACCTGGTGCCGCTCATCATGGACGCCGCCCGCGCCGAGGCCACGCTGGGAGAGATCTGCGCCACGATGGGGGAGGAGTTCGGGACCTACACCGAGGACCCGCGTTTCTGAGCCCCGCGCACCAGGGACGGCCACTCGGAGGCGGGGAAGGAGAGGTGGCCCGTGTCGCGGTTCCGCGTGTCGCGGATGTCGGCTCCGGCGGTGGCTACGCGGGCCTCCACGCACCGATCTCCGTTCATGCTGTGACCGGCCCTGCTCCTTCGCCACCCGGGTCTGTGGCAGCCCGCGCAGTTCCCGGAGCCGTCGCAGCTCTCACTGAAGCTCACCCATAGTTCACAGGTTGTCGCGGTGTTGTCAGGCGCAGGAGCTGTCCAGGTGGTTATAGCAGCGTCCCTGGCGGTGACGGATCAGTCTGGTTCAGCGTGGAGCCGTGGAGACGGCAGAATGCGGTACCTCCGGGCGGGCGACATCTACGAACCCCGCGATGCCCGTAACACCGCCGAGGCCGAGGTCGAGGAGTGAACTTCCCGGCGGCCGGTGACCGGTTCGGGAAGGCCCCCGATCCCACCCGGGCCGGTCGCGTCCACGCCGGGGCGGGGGAGGCCGTCCGGCCCCGTCCTCCACAGCTTCCTCCGGGCGTCACCCGCTCTTCCGCGCATGGGGCAGGATGGAAGTATGCAGCCTTCGGACTTTTCACCGAACAGTGCGGTTGACCTCGGGGCGCGCAAGGCGGCCTTGGAACGCGAGGCCAAGCAGCGCGCCGAGGAGTCGGCCGGTCGATCCAACCCGTACGCCGTCAACGTCGACGAGGCGAACTTCCAGGCCGAGGTCCTGGAGCGGTCGATGTCCGCCCCGGTCGTCCTCGCCGTGCTCGCCGGGTGGTCGGAGCAGTCCAAACAGGTCGAGAGCGCCCTCGACCGCCTCTCCTCCGCCTCCGGCGGCAACTGGTTCCTCGCCAAGCTCGACAGCGAGGCCAGCCCGCAGCTCGTCCAAGCCCTCCGCGTGCCCACGACCCCGATGATCATCGTGGCCGTCCAGGGCCAGGTCATGCCCGGTCCCGCCGGTCCGGCCACGCAGGAGCAGTTGCGCGACTGGCTCGGCCAGGTGTTCTCCGCCCTCGCCGAGCAGGGCATGCTGCCCCCGGGCCACCCCGGCACCGTCGAGGGCGAGCCCTCGGCGGAGGAGGCCCAGCAGCCCGAGCAGCCCGCCGTCGACCCGGTCGACGCCGAGGCCCAGGCCGCTCTGGAGCGCGGCGACCTCGCCGCCGCCGAGGCCGCCTACGCCAAGGCCGTGGAGGCCTCTCCGGACGACGTCGAGGCCAAGCTCAAGCTCGCCCAGGTCCGTCTGGTCGGCCGTCTGCAGGACGTGGACGCCGGTGCCGTGCGCCAGGCCGCGGCCGACGACCCCGAGAACGTCGCCGCGCAGTGCGCCGTCGCCGACATCGACATGTACGGCGGCAAGTTCGAGGACGCGTTCGACCGCCTGATCACCACGGTCAAGCGCACCAGCGACGACGACCGGAACAAGGCGCGCACCCACCTGCTCACGCTCTTCGAGCTGCTGCCGCCCGGCGACCCGCGCGTGGGCGCGGCCCGGCGCAAGCTCACCTCGGCGCTGTTCTGAGCGCACGTCCCGGGGCGTCGCGGGGTGCCGGCATCGGGTGGGAAATCCCGTCGTCGGCACCCGGCGATACCCGGGGTGTCACATACTTGGACATAACGGTAAATCGTCGCTTTCTTCTGCTCATGTGGACATCGGGGTAGCCGACCGGGTAGCGGGTACGAACCCGGTGACGGCGGGTCGCACGGCCCGATGGCGACCCGGCAGGTGCCCATGAACGACGACGCTCCCCGTGACGGCGGCCCCGTGGTCACGATCTCGGCGACCTTCGGTACCGGAGGCGGCGTGATCGGCCCCGCCGTCGCCGCCCGACTCGGGGTCCCCTTCCTGGACAGGGCCGTCCCGACCGCGGTGGCGGCCCACGTCGGCTGCTCCCTGGAGGAGGCCCTGCGCCACGACGGCCGCAGTCCGGGCGGGCTCGAACGCCTCCTCGCCAGTGCCGCGCGGCTTCCGACGGTCACGCTCGGCGGCGTGGACACCGCCCTGAGCGGGCCCACCGACACCCACGGCCGCCTGTTGTACGACCACGAGTTCGTCGAGGAGACCGAACGCGTCATCAATGAGGTCGGCCACGCCGGGGGAGTGGTGCTCGGTCGCGCCGCCGCCGTGGTCCTGGCCGACCACCCCACCGCCCTGCACGTGCGCGTCGACGGCGACCGGCAGGCCCGCCTGCGCCGGGCCCGCGAGCTGTGGGAGACCGGGAACCGCGACGAGGTAGGGGGTTACGACTGGTGCGACACTCCGCCCACGCTCCGCCTGCTCGACGACAACGACCGTGCCCGTGCCGCCTACGTCCGCCGCTTCTACCGTGTCGATCCCGCCTCCCCGGAGCTCTACCACCTGATCCTGGACGGAACCGCGCTGACCATCCCGGCGTGTGTGGACGTCGTGGTCCACGCGGCCCGGGGCCGAAGGGCGGACGGTGTGGCGGACGGCACCGGGAACGATGACGCCGCCGATGGTGAGGGCCCCGGCGACGGCCGGTCCCCATGACGTCGCTCCGGGGTTGCACCCCAGTCATGGAAAATTGTGGAGTTTTTTACTGAAGGTCGAATTGTCGCCTACTGCTGACGATCTCGCCTTGACTCGGGTAGGGTGAGGCGACCCGGTCGCGTGCACGAACCAACCCCCTGCCGTGACCGCGGTCCACCGTGCGGTGCACCATGAATGGAGACACCGCGCGCAGTGGGCACGCAGGACAACCCACGTTCCGCCGTGCGGACACGCGTGTCGAAGCCGCGCCCGGCGCGGGGACGGCGCACCGCCCGGAACGGACGGATCGCGGGGACGGGGTCCGCACCCCGGACCCGGACGGGGTTCTGCGCCACGGGCCTCCGTTGAGGGCGTCCCACCCGCCGCGAAGCGGCCCTTGGGCGGTGGTGGGCGACGGGCGGGCCTCCCGGGTGCCGACGTCAACGCCGACGCCCCGGGACATACGGGGCCGTCCGTGTACCCCACGGACGCACGACACCAAGCAAGAGCCAAGGAGCAACACGTGGCCAGCCTTCCCAGCGTTTCCTACTCCCTCACCGTCCGGCTCGAACTGGACGCGGGAGGCAGCGCCGTCGGCAGTCTCACCAACGCCGTCGAGCACGTGGGCGGCATGATCACCGCGTTGGACGTGGCGGCCGCCGGGCACGAGCGCATTCGGATCGACGTCACCTGCGCCGCGCGTGACACCGACCACGCCCAGGCGATCGTCGACGCCCTGGGCTCGGTCGAGGGCGTCACCGTCCACAAGGTCAGTGACCGGACCTTCCTCATGCACCTCGGCGGCAAGATCGAGATGTCCTCCAAGGTGCCGCTGCGCAACCGCGACGAGCTGTCCATGGCCTACACCCCCGGTGTCGCCCGCGTCTCCCAGGCCATCGCCGCCAACAAGGACGACGCCCGCCGCCTGACCATCAAGCGCAACAGCGTCGCCGTGGTCACCGACGGCTCGGCCGTCCTCGGACTGGGCAACATCGGTCCCGAGGCCGCCATGCCGGTCATGGAGGGCAAAGCCGCCCTGTTCAAACGCTTCGCCGACATCGACGCCTGGCCGATCGCCCTGGACACCCAGGACGTCGACGAGATCGTTCGCACCGTCCAGGTTCTGGCCCCCGGCTTCGGCGGGATCAACCTGGAGGACATCTCCGCCCCCCGCTGCTTCGAGGTCGAGGCCCGCCTGCGCGAGCTGCTCGACATTCCCGTCTTCCACGACGACCAGCACGGCACCGCCATCGTCGTGCTCGCCGCCCTGCGCAACGCTCTGCGCGTGGTCGGCAAGGAGCTGAGCCAGGTCCGCGTCGCCATGTCGGGCGCGGGTGCGGCCGGTACCGCCATCCTCAAGCTGCTCATGCACGCCGGGGCCAAGGACGTCATCGTCTGCGACGTGCACGGAGCCGTGCACACGGGACGCGAACAGCTCGACGACAACCTGCGCTGGATCGCCGAGCACACCAACCCCGAGGGCTACTCCGGCGACCTCAGGGGCGCCGTGGCCGGCGCGGACGTCTTCATCGGCGTCTCCGCGCCCAACCTCCTCAGCGGTGACGACATCGCCGAGATGAACGACGGCTCGATCATCTTCGCGCTGGCCAACCCCGACCCCGAGGTCGACCCCGAGGTCGCCCACCTGCACGCGGACGTCGTCGCCACCGGCCGCAGCGACTACCCGAACCAGATCAACAACGTGCTCGTCTTCCCGGGCTTCTTCCGCGGCCTGCTCGACGCCCAGAGCCACGAGGTCACCTCGGACATGATGGTCGCCGCCGCCGAGGCCCTGGCCGACGTGGTGACCGAGGACGAGCTCGGCCCGAACTACATCATCCCCAGCGTCTTCCACTCCGACCTGTCCGCGCACGTGGCCACCGCCGTGCGCGAGGTCGCCCAGCGCGGCCGGGGGAACTGACCTTCGGACACGCGCCCGCGGAGAGGGGCGGTCACCACTCACGAAACCCCGGGTAGGGGTGTGAACCTGGGTAAGGGTGCACCATGGACCAGCCAAGACTGACCGGGCGACTTCTGGTGGCCGCCCCTCTCCTCCAGGAGGACTCCTTCCGCCGCTCGGTGGTGTTCGTCGTGGACGACACCGCCGACGGCACCCTCGGGGTGATCCTCAACCGTCCTCTGGACACCTCCGTCGACGAGGTCATCACCCCCTGGGGCGCCTACGCGAGCGAGCCCGCGGTGATGTTCTCGGGTGGCCCCGTCGGCGAGGGGGCGGGGATCGCCCTGGGCGTGGCGGGAAGCAACGACCCTCCACCGGGCTGGTCCCCGCTGGAGGGGCTCGACCAGAACCTGGGGCTGGACGGCGTGGGCGTGGTGGACCTGGACGAGTCGCCGTCACTGCTGGGCGGAGCCCTGGGCGCGTTCCGGGTCTTCGCCGGTTACGCGGGGTGGAGCGCGGGTCAGCTGGCGGGAGAGATCGACGAGGGCGCCTGGTACGTCGTCCCCGCGATCACCGACGACGTCTTCACCATCGCTCCGGAACGGCTGTGGTCGCGTGTGCTGCGGCGCCAGGGCGGTGATCTGGCATTGTTGTCGACCTACCCGGAGGACCCCACGCTGAACTGAGCGGCGCCGAACGATCGCCGTCGGGTGCGCGGCACCCTATACCGTGGAACGCAGACGTGGAAAGGTGTGAGGAACGATGCCGATGGATGTCTTGAACAAGGTTCTGCCGGACAGCGAAACCAAGCCGGACACCTCGCACGACGACGGTGATCGTGAGCGCTTCGCGCACTACGTGCAAAAGGACAAGATCACCGAGAGCGCCGTCACGGGCAATCCGGTGATCGCCCTGTGCGGCAAGGTGTGGGTCCCCAACCGGGACCCCAAGAAGTTCCCCGTGTGCCCCGAGTGCAAGAAGGCCTACGAGGAGCTGGTGAAGTAGGCGCCTCCCAGCGCCCGCCTCGTGCTCCGACGGGAGGGCCCCGGCACAGGACGTGTGCTGGGGCCCTCCCGTCCCCCGTTCTGTCTCCACCGCGCCGGGGACGCCGCGCGGTGGGGCGGGATCAGCCCTCGGACTCGGTGGTCGCCTCGGCGGGGGCGCGCCCGCGGGACGCGACCATCGCGGCACCACCGGCGCCGATCGTCACGACCGCCGCGACGAGCAGACCGGTCAGGGCCACGCCGGTGTTGGGCAGACCCGGCTTGCCGTCTCCGTCACCGCCGCCGTCGTCACCGCCGTCCCCGTCCCCGTCCCCGTCTCCGCCACCGCCGTCGCCTCCGTCGCCTCCGTCGTCACCGTCGTCACCGTCGCCTCCGGTGTCACCGCCGGGCACGTCGGCGTCCTCGGACACACCCACGGTGAGCGTGACCGGGTCCAGCTCCTCACCCTCGGCGTAGAAGTCGGCGAAGGCGGGTACCCCCTCGGCGGTCAGGGCGGCCGGGATCGCGTCCCAGGTCAGGACGTCCTCGGCGAGGGTGTACTCGACTCCCGACAGGTCCAGGTCGGCGAAGGCCACGTCGTCGTAGGCGATGAGTTCCTCGTCGTCGAGCGACTTGCTCACCACGTCGGCGTAGAGCACGCCGGACGCGCCGTCGATCACCACCCGCGGGTCGGTGACGGTCATGTGGAGGAGCGGGTCGCCCTCCTCGTAGGCGTGCCCCTCGAAGAGCACGGTCCCCTCGAAGTCGAGGTCGGCGGTGGCCGCGGCGAGGTCCACCTCGCCCTCGCCGCCGGAGAAGGCGAACGTGCCGTCGTCGTTGCGGGCGGCGCCGTCCTCGGTGCTGATCGAACCCTGGGCGATGTCGCCCTCGATGTAGGTGCGGAAGGACTCGCGGACGCCCCAGTCGGCGCGTCCGGAGTGCACGGTCGAAGGTTCCCCGGGGGTTTCCCCGTCCCCGTCGTCGTCGGCGGCGAAGGCGACCGGGACCCACACGTCCTGGTCGCGGTTGTCGAGGTCGTGGCGGTCGTTGAACACCGCGACGTAGCACTGCTCCTCGGCGCAGTCGTAGGACGTGCCGTCCTTGTCGAAGGCGCCGACCACGTCCAGCTCGGTGCTGAAGGTTCCGTCCTCGGCCGGGGCGGCGGCGTCGCGCAGCCAGACGCCGTCGCCGTACCAGTGCCGGGGGTGGGAGTCCGGCGACCGGGGGACGCCGGTCAGCGCGACGTAGATCCCCGCGCCGGGACGGAAGCCGGTGCCCTCCACCGTGACGACGTCACCCTCGGGGTCGAGGGCCGTGGACGGGGTCACCGTGACCCGGGGGTCGTGCGGGACCGGCTCTTCACCGGCCTGGAGTGTCGTGGTGAAGGCCAGCGGGTCCATCGCGGTGCCCGCGGTGTAGAAGTTGGCGAAGGCCGGTACGGCGTCGGCGCGCAGGCCGCCGGCCGTGGACGTGAGTGTGAGGTCCTCCTCCTCGACGGAGAGCTCGACACCGCTCAGTTCGGCGACGGGGACCTGACCGAAGTCCTCCAAAGGGGCGGGCGTGGTCTGCTGGACACCCTCGAAGGGGCGACTCTCGACGTCGGCCAGCACCAGCGCGGAGCCGTCGCCGTCGAACTCCACGCGCGGGTCGGACAGGCGGATCTCCAGGACGGGCCCGTTGCCGTAGTCGTGCCCGGTGAAGGCCACCGTTCCGCCGAAGTCGACGTGGCCGGAGGAGTCCTCCTTGGACACCTCCCCTCCGACGGTCGGGAAGTCGACGGTGCCGTCGGCCAGGACGGTCGCGCCGTCGGAGCCCTCGTACCCGCCCTGGGCGATGAAGCCGGACACGTAGTCGCGGAAGGACTCCTTGACGCCCCAGGCGGCCGAGCCGCCCTCGACGGTGACGGTCTCCTCGGCCGAGGCGCTCTGGACGGGGGCCAGGGCGAGCGTGCCACCGACGACGGTGGCTCCCGTGGCGGCGGTCAGTGATCTCAGCAGGCGTCGGGTCCTCCCCGGGGCCCGAGTCCCGTTGGACGGGGTGGTGATCATGGGGCGGCTGGTTCCAATCGTGTCGGGGGATTGCCGGTGTGAGGTGGGGGGGAGAGGACGGCGGCGCGGGGTGGGACTCCGCGCCGCCGTCGTTCGGTCCGGACCTGCGTCAGTTCGTCTCGACCGTGAAGGAGATGGGGTCCATCGCGGTTCCGGCCGAGTAGAAGCCCGCGAACGCGTCGACGGCGTCGGCGTGCAGGGTGCCGCCGGTGGAGTCGAAGGTCAGCTCCGTGCCGGTGTCGGTCACGCTCTCGCCGGTCAGCTCGGTGACCGCGATCTCCCCGTAGTCGACGAGCGGGTTCGGAGTGGTCTGGAGCGGGCCGTCGAAGGTGCGGCTCACCACGCGGGCGTAGACGATGGCGTCGGTGCCGTCGAACTCCACGCGCGGGTCGTGGACCCGGACCTCCAGGACGGATCCGTTGCCGTAGTCGTGGCCGGTGAGGACCACGCCGCCGGAGAAGGAGGCGTCGAAGGACCCGTCCGTGGCCAGGGCGCCGCCGGCTCCGGGGAAGTCGACGGTCCCGCCGGTGTTGACGGTGGCGCCGTCCACGCCGACGTAGTCGCCCTGGGCGATGAAGCTGGTCACGTAGTCGCGGAAGGACTCCTTGACGCCCCAGTCCGCCGAACCGCCGGTCAGACCGGCGTCGGCCATGGCGGTCGAGGGGGCGAGGGCGAGCACGGCGCCGAGGGCGGCGGTCGAGGCGACTGTGGCGAGGCCGCGCAGCGTGCGACGGGCACGGTCGGACGTGTGGGGAGCCATGGTCAGGGACATTGGGGTGTTACCTCCGAAGGAGATGGTGGAAGGGACCGTCCCGGGTGGGGACGGGGCCGACCCGTGGCCCGGTGGCCGGACACCGGATCGGAGTGGGTGACGTCGTGGGGTGGACGCTGCCCGTGGCGGGGGCGCCCACGTGGCGTGCCTCAGGTGGCGGCGGTGTCCCGCCGTCGACGGGTGACGATCAGGGCTGTGGCTCCGGTGGCGGTGGTGACGACCGCGGTCAGGACCAGGGCCCAGAGCGCGGATCCGGTGGTGGGCAGCTCTCCGATGCCCTCGTTGCCACCGCCCACCGCGCCGCGGGAACCGTCGGAGCCCGAGTCGTCCGACCCGGAACCGGAGTCCGATCCCGAACCGCCGGAGCCCGATCCGTGATCGGACCCGTCCTGTGACGTGCCGCCCTGCCCGGAGAACGTGATCGGGACGAACACGTCCTGGCTCCGGTCGCTGGAGCGGGTGTGGTCGTTGCGGGTGACCACGGCGCACTCGGTCGAGGCGTCCGTGCAGTCAGTGTTGGCGTCGCCGGCGCGCACGGTCAGCTCGACGGAGAAACCCCCGTCGGCGCCGCCGCCGTCGTAGGGGACGGCCAACCCCTCGCCGTAGGGCGGTGGGTTACTGGACACCCACACGGACGATCCGCTGGACCCGTCCATGTCGACACCGCCGATGCACGGGCTGGGCGCCTGGTCGGCACCGGCCCGGCTGATGTCGCACAGGGCGACGTAGATGCCTTTGGAGGTGTCGTAGCCGGTGCCGGTCACGGTGACGGTCTGTCCGTCGGGGTCGAGGCCGGTGGTCTGGGAGACGCTCAGCGTCGGGTCCGCCCGGGTGGTGGGGGCGGTGGTCCGGGGCTGTGTCGTCTGGGTCCGGGGGCGTGTGTGGGGTTGGGGCTGGGTGTTCGGCGCCGTTTCAGGGGCGGCGAAGGTGATCGGGACCCGCCCGACGACCGGGGCCGGGGCCGGAGCCCTCGGGAGGAGGACGGGCGTGATCGTGCCCGCGCCCGGTGCGGTCGAGGCGTCCTCGTGCGCGCCGTCCGTGGCGGCCGCGTCCTCGGCCTCCGTGTCGGCGGTGTCGGTCTCCCCGGTGTCCTCGGTGGCGTTCGGGGGCCGCGTGCCCTCGGAGTCCTCCGTCGGCCCCGGTGGCTCCGTCGCCTCCGGGGCGGGGCCGACCTCCACGAGACGGATCTCGAAGAGGTCCTCCACGGTGTCCAGCCCGGCGTCGACGGCGAAGCCGGTGTCGGTGTCGAGGGTCACGGTGAAGGCGCCGCGCTCGCCGACGTCCACGGCGACCGCGTCGTCGGCGTCGTGGACCGCTGCCGGGTCGACCTCCGGGTCGGCGTCGGTCGCGGTCCCGGCGGGGACGGCCCAGGTGGAGACCTCGAGCCGGGACCCGGGGGCGTGTCCGATCCCGGAGACCGTCACCGTGTCGCCCTCGGGGGAGAGCCCCTCGGTCCGGTCCACGGTGGTGACCCGGGCATGGCCGTTCTCCTCGTCGGAGACCGTCTCGGCGGACGCCGCCACGGCGGGCGTGGCGGCGATGACAGCCGTCGCCGCGGCGACGGCGATTCTCCTACGCATCAGGGGCCTTCGCGTTCGTGCGGGTGTTCGGTGGGGCGTTCACCCGCGAGACGTGGGGAAGTGTACTTAGGTTATGCTTACCTATCTGAAGTGAGCCTTACCTAAGTCGGCGTTCAAGCGAGAACAGTGGACCACCGGAGCCCTGGGGTTGTCAAGATAATGACGATGTGTCATAAAAACGGGCAGGCCAACCGCACCCGACAGCCCCCACCTCGCCCCGGCCCGGACGACCGAAAGCGATCGCCATGCTCCACGCCGACACCCGGCCCTCCCGCGCGCACCGGCGCCGACGCCGCGCCGCCCCCGTGTCCGCCCGCGTTCTGGCCGCGGCCTGCGCGCTCGCCGCCGCACTCGCCGGTTGCTCCCCGGCGGGCGTGGCCCCGGACGGGACCCCCTCCGGAAGCGGTGGCGAGGACATCCCCGACCTCGCCGACAACCGGCTCCAGATCCTCGCCGACCCCGACGCCCCCGAGCTGCCCGTCACCGTCTCCTCGGTCGTGCACGACCCCTACCGCACCAGCGAGGACCCCCTGGAGTACGAGGACGTCGAGGTCACCGACGTCAGCCGGATCCTGCCCCTGAGCGGGAGTCTCGCCGAGATCGTCTTCACCCTCGGCCTCGGTGACAACGTGGTCGGCCGTGACGTGTCCGCCACCTTCGACGAGGCCGCAGACCTGCCCGTCATCAGTGAGGGGCACGACATCTCCGCCGAGTCCGCCCTCGCCCTCGAACCCACCGTCGTCCTGGCCGACACCCAGAGCGGACCGCCCGAGACCATCGAGCAGATCCAGAACGCGGGGGTACCGGTCGTCATCGTCGAGGAGGCGTGGACGATCGAGGAGATGTACCCGCGCTTCTCCCGGGTCGCCGAGGCTCTGGGCGTGCCCCACGGCGGCGCCCGCCTCACCGAACGGACCCGGGAGCAGATGGCCGAGGTAGGCGTCTCCGCCGGCGAGGCCGTCGGGGACCCGAGCGTCGCCTTCCTCTACCTGCGCGGCACGGCCGGGGTCTACCTCCTGGGCGGACCCGGCTCCGGTGCCGACGCCATGCTCGCCGAGATCGGCGTCCGTGACGCCGGGGTCGAGATGGGACTGACCACACCCTTCACCCCCATCACCGCTGAGGCGCTCATCGCCGCCCAACCCGACGTGATCCTCGTCATGACGGCAGGCCTGGAGTCGGTCGGCGGGATCGACGGGCTCGTCGAGATCCCCGGGGTCGCCCAGACCCCCGCCGGAGCCGACCGCGCCGTCATCGACTTCGAGGACGGTGTCCTGCTCAACTTCGGGCCCCGGACCCCGCAGGTCGTCGCCGAACTGGCCGAGGAACTGGCCGCCGTCGTTACGGGCGGAGCCGGCGAGTGACCGCGCCCACCACCCCGACCGGCGCCGGTGAACCCACCGCGTCCGATCCCGCCCCCGGGGGCCGCCGCGTACGGCACCGCGTGCGCGCCACCCTGCTGCTGACCGGCCTCACCGCCGCCCTCGTCGCGGTCGCCCTCGTGTCCGCCGGCCTCGGCGCCTACCCCGTCCCCGTCGACCAGGTCGCCGCCTCCCTCCTGCACGCGGTCGGCCTCGACCTCGGCACACCGCCCGACCGGATCGGACAGACCGTCCTGTGGGACGTCCGCCTACCCCGCGTCACACTCGCCGCCGCCGTGGGCGCCGCGCTGGGCGCCGCGGGCGCGATGATGCAGGGGATCTTCGGCAACCCCCTCGCCGAACCCGGGGTGATCGGTGTGTCCTCCGGCGCCGCCGTCGGCGCGATCCTCGTCATCTTCAGCGGCCTCACCGTGTTCGGCCACTGGACGATCATCGCCTCATCCTTCGTCTTCGGCCTGGCCACGACCCTGTTCGTGTACGTGTTCGCGCGCTCCCACGGGCGGACCGAGGTGGTCACCCTCCTGCTCACCGGTGTCGCCGTGAACGCCGTCGCGGGCGCGGCGATCGGTCTGATGACCAACTTCTCCCAGGACGCGCAGATCCAGACGATCACCTTCTGGCAGCTCGGCAGCGTCTCCACCGCGACCTGGGCCAAGGTCGCCGCCATCACCCCGTGCCTCCTCCTCGGGCTGGCGGTCATCCCCCTGTACGCGCGCCGCCTCGACCTCCTCGCCCTCGGGGAGGGGCCCGCCCGCCATCTTGGGGTGGACGTGGAACGCATGCGCTTGGTGGTCATCGCCGCACTGGCCCTGCTCACCTCGGCCGCCGTCGCCTTCGCCGGGATCGTGGCGTTCATCGGCCTGGTCGTGCCGCACATCGTCCGCATGGTCACAGGGCCCGGCCACAGGATCCTGCTGCCCTCCAGCGCGCTCGGCGGCGGCCTGCTCCTGATGTCCGCCGACCTGCTCGCCCGGACCGCCGCCGCCCCCGCCGAGATCCCCCTCGGCGTGGTCACCGCCGCCCTCGGCGGACCGTTCTTCTTCTTTCTGCTGCATCGCACCCGTGCCAAGCAGGGAGGCTGGTCGTGAGCGCCTGGTCCCGACTCCGTCGGCGCACCGCCGCCGCGGTCGCGCCCCTGTCCCGTCCGCCCCAGCACCCCGCTCCCGCCCCACCCGGTACGGCCGTGGTCCGGGCGGAGGGGCTCACCGTCCGGCGGGGCGGGCGCACCCTGCTCGACGGTGTCGACCTCACCGTGCGCGCCGGAGAACTGGTGGCCCTCGTCGGCCCCAACGGCGCGGGCAAGTCCACCCTCCTGGGCGTGCTGTCCGGCGACGTCGGCCCCCGGGACACCGGCGCCGCCGACTCCGGCTCGGTCCACCTGTTCGACCGGCCGCTCGCCGACTGGACCCCACCGGAACTCGCCCTGCGCCGGGCCGTCCTCCCGCAGGACTCGTCGGTCAGTTTCCCGTTCTCCGTCGCCGAACTCGTCGCCATGGGCCGGGCCCCCTGGGCGGGACTGTGCGACGCGGACACCGACGCGGCACAGACCTCCGCCGCGATGGCCCGAACCGGAATCCCCCACCTGGCCGAACGCCGTTTTCCGAGCCTCTCCGGCGGTGAGCGGGCCCGGGTCATGCTGGCCCGCGTCCTGGCACAGGGAACCCAGCTGCTCATGCTCGACGAGCCGACCGCCGCGCTCGACATCCGGCACCAGGAACTCGTCCTTTCCGTGGCGCGTGAGCTCGCGGAGGACGGTCGGACCGTTATCGTGGTCCTGCACGATTTGGGGCTTGCGGCCGCCTACGCCCATCGTGTGGCGGTGCTGTCCAGAGGACGGATCGCCGCACGGGGCACACCCGCGGACGTGTTCACCGCGTCGCTCCTCAGCGACGTGTACCAGCACCAAGTCGACGTCCTGCCGCATCCGCGTACCGGGGCCCCGCTGGTCGTTCCCCGCAGGTAGGTGTCGGAGCGCCCGAAAGCGTCCACAGGAGTAGGTCCTATTGGTCTCCACAACTGAACGGCACAAGCACGACGCCCCCGAGCCCCGTCGCGGGCGGGGCCGTCGAGGTTCGGGAGGCAGGCGCCGCAGGCCCCGCACTCCCCGCCACACTCCCGGCGACATCGTCCGCGGCGTGGTCCGAACCATCGGCGAGATCCTGTTGACCGCGGGCCTGCTCATGCTCTTCTACGCCTCCTACGAGGTCTACGGCGGCCAGTGGGAGACCGAGCGTGAGCAGGAGGAGCTGGCGCAGGGGCTGGAGGAGGTCTGGGCCGCGCAGGAGGAAGAGGAGTCCGAGCCCGGACCGGAGTCCGAACCGCTGCCCGGCAGCGCGGACAGCCGCCTGTACCTGCCCAGCCTCGATCTCGACTGGGTCGTGGTCAACGGGACGACACCGCAGGACATCCTCAACAGCCCCGGCCACTACACCGAGTACGACAGTGAGCCCGGCGCGGCCGGGAACTACTCCGTCGCCGCGCACCGCACCCCCGGTCTGTTCTGGGACATCGACCAGCTGGAGGACGGCGACGTCATGGTCCTGGAGGACGCGGAGAACTTCTACACCTACGAGGTGTTCGAGGAGCAGACGGTGCTGCCCACCGACGTGTGGGTGATCGAGCCGGACCCGTTCGACGACGCCAGTGACGAGGAGCCCGAGCGGTCCCTGATCACGCTCACCACGTGCGCCCCCAAGCTCAACAACACCCACCGGCTGATCGTCTGGGCCGAGCTCACCGAGACCACCCCCAAGTCCGAGGGCATGCCGGAGTCGATCGCCCACATGGCGCCGGACGCCGAAGAGGACGAGGAGTAGAGGCGGATGTACGGACTGATCTGGCGTGTGCTGCCCGGCCCCTGGCCGTCCAAGCTGATCCTGTCGGTGGGCCTGGTGGCGGCCGCAGCCGCCCTGCTGTGGCTCTTCGCCTTCCCGAAGCTCTCGCCGCACATGCCGTTCAACGACGGCGCGGTCGAGGTGCAGGGCGCGGACGCCGCTCCCGAGGGGGCCGGCGCCCCGGACGCGCTGCCCGGCGCGGAGTCCCCCTCGGAGTCGGGTTCCCCGGAGCCCTCCGAGTCGGAGAGTTCCTGAGTTCCCGCGCCGCCTGAGTGACGGTGCCGCGCGCGGCCACGTGTGCGCGGTACCACTGGAGCGGCTCCCGGACCGGTCCCCGGGGGCCGCTAACCTCTACCAGGTGAGTAACGGGGGACGGACAGCATGACGGTGACGCAGACCACCACGCAGGACCGCCTGCGCGGGCTCCGCGCCTGGCAGCGGGAAGCGTTCGAGGAGTACTTCCGCCGGGAACCACGCGACTTCCTGGCCGTGGCCACGCCCGGCGCGGGAAAGACCACCTTCGCCCTCACCCTGGCGAGTGAACTCCTTCGGCGGCACGCGGTCCGTTCGATCACGATCGTGTGCCCGACCGAACACCTGAAGAAGCAGTGGGCCGAGTCGGCCGCCCGGTTCGCCATCCCCATCGACCCCGAGTTCCGCAACGGTCAGGGCGCGCTGGGCCGCCAGTACATCGGCGCGGCGGTCACCTACGCGCAGGTCGCCGCGCACCCGATGCTGCACCGCAACCGCACCGAGGCGCGCAAGACCCTCGTCATCTTCGACGAGGTCCACCACGCCGGTGACGCGCTCTCCTGGGGAGACGCGGTCAGGGAGGCCTTCGACCCCGCCGCGCGGCGCCTGTCGCTGACCGGAACCCCCTTTCGCTCCGACATCAACCCCATCCCGTTCGTGGACTACGTCCAGGACGGGAACGGGGTGCGCCGCTGTTCGTGGGACTACAGCTACGGGTACGCCCCCGCCTTGGAGGACGGGGTCGTGCGCCCGGTCATCTTCATGGCCTACTCCGGCGAGATGCGCTGGCGCACCCGCGCGGGCGACGAACTCGCCGCGCGGCTGGGCGAGCCGCTCACCCAGGACGCGCTCTCCCAGGCCTGGCGCGCGGCCCTCGATCCCAAGGGCGACTGGATCAAGAAGGTGCTGCAGGCCGCGGACCGCCGTCTGACCGAGGTGCGCAAGACGCACCCGGACGCGGGGGGCCTGGTCATCGCCAGCGACCACGAGAACGCCCGCGCCTACTCGCGCATCCTGCGGCAGATCACCGGCAAGGGCGCCACCGTGGTCCTGTCCGACGACCCCACGGCCTCCAAGAAGATCTCCCGCTTCTCCGAGAACGACGACCGATGGATGGTCGCGGTGCGCATGGTGTCGGAGGGCGTGGACGTACCGCGCCTCATGGTGGGCGTGTACGCGACCTCCACGAGCACCGCCCTGTTCTTCGCCCAGGCCATCGGCCGCTTCGTGCGCGTGCGCAAGCGCGGCGAGGTCGCCTCCGTGTTCCTGCCCTCGGTGCCCACGCTGTTGGAGTACGCGGGGGAGATGGAGCGCGAGCGCGACCACGTCCTGGACCGGCAACCCTCGGACGAGGAGTACCCGGAACAGGACCTGATGAAGGAGGCCAACAAGAAGCGCGACACCCCGGAGGCGGGGGAGGAACTGCCGTTCGAGACGATGGAGTCGGCGGCGGAGTTCGATCGCGCGCTCTTCGACGGCGCCGAGTACGGCAGTGTGCCCGGTTCCACCGAGGAGGAGGACTTCCTCGGCCTGCCCGGCCTGTTGGAGCCCGACCAGGTCTCCCAGCTGCTGCGCAAGCGCAAGGCCGATCTGAAGGCCAGTGAGCTCAAGGCCAGGCAGAAGATCGAGAAGGAGCCTGACGAGGGTCCCACGCACGAGGTCGTCGCCGAGTTGCGGCGTGAACTGAGCGGGCTGGTCGGGGCCTGGCACCACCGCACGGGCAAACCCCACGGGATCATCCACAACGAGCTGCGCCGGGCCTGCGGCGGCCCGCCCGTGGCCCAGGCCTCCCCCGCCCAGATTCGTGAGCGCATCGCCAAGCTCCGTACCTGGGCGGTCGGCCGGAAGTAGCAGGTGCGGGCAAACACTTTGCAAGCTCACGCACGCCTTGTCAGCTTAGAGTGATTTTATAGCTACAGTCCGTTTGGTGATTGGACGAAGCCTCGGCGGTGGCGCAACCGCACTGTGGTCAGGACTGGTGTTGTGCGGGGTCACCCTCGCCGGGATCGTGGCGGGCACGGCGTACCAACCCGCCGGAGCCGGGGCGGACAGCGCCGAAACGGCGACGGTGGCGGCGGGGAACCGGCTCGACGAGTGCACGCCGGCCATCGACGCCCGGCTGGCCGACCCGAGCCGTTCCACCCTCCTGCCCGAGGGCGGTGACGTCTCCGTGGGGCAGGCGGCCGAGTACGAGCGGCAGTTGCGCGAGGCTCTGCGCCCGCTGCGGGGCCATGAGGCCGAACCGACGCGGGTCGTCCCAGTGGTGGTGCACGTCATCTCCGCCTCCGACGGGCGCGGGAACCTCGGCGACTGGCAGATCCGGCGGCAGATCGACGTGCTCAACCGGGCCTACCGCGGCGGGTACGCCTTCGGCGACGAGGGCGCCGACACGGGCTTCCGCTTCCGGTTGCGCGAGATCAACCGCACGGTGAACGACGGGTGGTTTCGCGACTTCAGCAGGCAGCGCGACGAGATCCGTGAACGCCTCCACCGGGGCGGCGCCGACACGCTCAACCTCTACACGACCAAGCTCGACAGTGGCCTGCTCGGATACTCCACCTTCCCGCAGGACCAGAAGTCCCACCCCAAGCGGGACGGCGTGGTGATCTCCTACGACACACTGCCCGGCGGCGACCGGTACCGCTTCAACCACGGGCACACCGCCACCCACGAGATCGGCCACTGGCTGGGGCTCTTCCACACCTTCCAGAACGGCTGCGACGAGCCCGGCGACTACGTGGACGACACCGCCTACGAACGTGAGGCCGCCTCCGGCTGCCCCCGAGGCCGCGACACCTGCCGCAGGGACCCGGGCGAGGACCCGATCACGAACTTCATGAACTACTCCGAGGACGCCTGCATGACCCACTTCACGCGCGGTCAGGGCAAGCGCATGGCCGACCACTGGAGAGCCTTCCGCTCCGGTGCGAACGAGGAGGAGGTCGACCCCCGGAGGGCGGCCCTCGCGACGGGGAGGTCATCCGGGGACGTGCGGACCACCGCGGAACCCGACGGCACGGTCGAGGGCGAGGAGAGCGTCGACTGACGGCGGACGGGTTCGGGAGCGGCCCGGTTCCGCGGGGCGGGCCCCGCGGAACCGGGCCGCCCGCGCGTCATCGGCGCCGCCCAGGGCACGAGGCACGGCTGTCCCGCTGGTCGGGCGACCGGCTCCCGGGAATCCGAGCCAGGTGTGCGGACGCGCGCCGATAGGCTGGGGCCATGGCAGCGAACACCTACCTGACCGGGATCAAGCCCACCGGTGACTTCCACCTGGGCAACTACGTCGGCGCGATCAAGCCCGCACTCGCGGCGTCCCACGAGTACGACACGTACTACTTCATCGCGGACTACCACGCGCTCAACACCATCAAGGACGCCGAGGAGCTCCGGCACAGCATCCGGTCGGGCGCTGCCACCTGGCTCGCATGCGGGCTCGACCCCGAGCGGACCATCGTCTACCAGCAGTCGCACGTCCCCGAGACCTTCGAGCTCACCACTGTTCTCAGCGCCCTGACCCCCAAGGGCCTGATGAACCGCGCCCACGCCTACAAGGCCGCGCGCGACCGCAACGTCGCGGCCGGGGTGACCGACCTGGACGCCGGGATCAACATGGGGCTGTTCAACTACCCCATCCTCATGGCCGCCGACATCCTCGTCATGGAGGGCACCCACGTGCCCGTCGGCCGCGACCAGACACAGCACATCGAGTACACCGCCGACATCGCCGGGTACTTCAACCACCGGTTCGGCGACGCCTACTCCTTCCCCATCCCCAAGGGCGTCATCGACGACAGCGACGCGAGCATCCTGCCCGGCGTCGACGGCCGCAAGATGAGCAAGTCCTACGACAACCACATCCCGCTGTTCCTGCCGGAGAACAAGCTCAAGAAGGCCATCCGGCGCATCCCCACCGACTCCACGCCGGTCGAGGAGCCCAAGGACCCGGACGGCTCCGTTCCCTTCCAGCTGCTCCAGCACTTCGCCGCCGACGACACGGTCGCCGACGTGCGCAAGCGCCTCCAGGCGGGCGGCATGGGCTGGGGGGAGCTCAAGAACGAGCTGTTCGAGGCGGTCAACGCCGAGATCGGGCCCAAGCGGGAGCGCTACGAGGAGCTCATGGCCAACCCGGAGGAGATCGACGCGATCCTCCGGAAGGGCTCCGAGCGCGCCCGCGTGCGCGCCCGCGCCACGCTCGACCGGGTGCGGACCGCCATCGGCGCCGCCTGACACGCGCGTTCGGCCCCGCGGGTTCCCTCGCGGGGCCGACACCTAGCCGACCGCCGGCTCGCCCTCGAGCTCCACACCGGCCGCGCGCAGCCGGTCCAACGCCTCGTCCACCGTCGGGCGCGCGACACCGGCGGTCAGTCCGAGCAGTACCCGGGCGCGCAGCCCCTCGCGGGCCGCGTCCAGGGCCGTGGCCCGGACACAGTGGTCGGTGGCGATGCCCACCACGTCCACCTCGTCCACTCCGTGCCCCCGCAGCCAGTCGGCCAGGGCCGTGCCGTCGTCGCCGATCGTGCCCTCGAACCCGCTGTAGCCGTCCGCGTACTGCCCCTTGCTGAAGACCGCGTCCACCCGGGCGGTGTCGAACGCCGGATGGAAGTCCGCCCCGGGTGTCTCCGCGACGCAGTGTCTGGGCCAGCTGCGCACGTAGTCCGGCTCGTCGGAGAAGTGCGCGCCCGGATCGATGTGCCAGTCCCGGGTCGCCACCACGAAGTCGTAGTCGTCGGCGTGCGCGCGTACGTACTCGGTGACCGCGGCGGCGGTGGCGGCCCCGCCGGTCACGGCCAGGCTGCCGCCCTCGCAGAAGTCGTTCTGCACGTCCACCACGATGAGTGCCTTCATCGTCAGTCCTCTCGCTTCCTCGCGGTTCCCCGCCTAGTGGAAGACCGTGGCCAGCGCCACGTCGCCGCGCGACATCCGCAGCGCCTCCTCGGGGAGCTCGGCCAGGGTCTCCCGGTGCCGCTGCCGCGCCTCGTGCACGCTCTCGTGCCCGACCACCTCGCCTCCGAGAACCAGGGGACGCAGCAGGGGACGTGTGCCCCTGTCCCCCGACGGCTCGTACGGGTAGACCTCCTCACCCACGGCCGTACCCCGGTCGTCCAACCGGCGCACCGCCCACTTACGACCGCCCCGGCTCGGCTTGCCCACCGAGCGCTTGGCCACCGGCTCCAGGGGTGCCTCCGGGGCGGTGCCGCGGGCCCGGGCCACGAGCTTGTAGACGAGCGACACCGTGGGGGCGCCCGAGCCGGTGACCAGCGCGGTGCCCACGCCGTAGCCGTTGACCGGCGCCACGGCCAGCGCTTGGACGGAGTGTTCGTCCAGGTCGCCGGTGACCACGATCCGGGTCTCGGTCGCCCCCAGCGAGTCCAGCTGCTCGCGCACCCGCCCGGCGGTCGCTGCCAGGTCACCGGAGTCGATCCGTACCGCGCCCAGCTTCGGTCCGGCCAGTTCCACGGCGGTGCGCACGGCCCGCTCGACGTCGAAGGTGTCGACGAGCAGCGTGGTCTCGGCGCCCATCGAGTCCAGCTGGGCCTGGAAGGCGTGTCGCTCACTGTCGTGCAGGAGGGTGAACGCGTGCGCGGCGGTGCCGCCGGTCGGCACCCCGTAGGCGCGTCCGGCCTCCAGGTTGGAGGAGGTGGCGAACCCGGCCACGTACGCCGCGCGCGCCGCCGCGACCGCCGACCGCTCGTGGGTACGGCGCGAGCCCATCTCGATCAGCGGCCGGCCGCCCGCCGCGACCACCATGCGGGAGGCGGCGGAGGCGATCGCGCTGTCGTGGTTGAAGACCGAGAGCGCCAGGGTCTCCAGGATGACGGCCTCGCCGAAGGGCGCCTCCACGACGAGGATCGGGGAACCGGGGAAGTAGGCCTCGCCCTCGCCGTAGCCCCACACGTCCCCGGAGAAGCGGTAGTCGGCCAGCCATTCCAGCGTCCGCTCGTCCACGACGCCCCGGTCGGACAGGAAGTCCAGTTCGGCCGTGTCGAACCGGAACCGTTCCAACAGGTCCAGGAACCGTCCGGTCCCGGCCACGACCCCGTACCGGCGACCCTCCGGGAGTCGGCGTCCGAACATCTCGAACACCGACCGGCGCCCGGCGGCACCGCTGCGCAGGGCCCCCTGCAGCATCGTCAGTTCGTAGTGGTCGGTGAGCAGCCCGCTGCTGCTGTCCTCGCTCATGCGCACGAGCCTAGTTCTTGCGGGACGGCGCGCGGAGGCCGCCCCACCAGCGGCGGGTGAGCCCGAGGAGTGGCCGGAATCATTAATACCCATCTGGTTGGTAGGGAACAGTGTTTGGGTACCCTGGGACGCATGCTGAGGATTGATCGCTCGATCTACGACCAGATCGTCGCCCACGCCCGCCGTGACCACCCGGACGAGGCGTGCGGTGTCGTGGCCGGTCCCGAGGGCTCCGACCGCCCCGAGCGGTTCATTGAGATGATCAACGCCGAGCGGTCCCCGACCTTCTACCGGTTCGACTCCCTCGAGCAGCTGAAGGTCTGGCGTGAGATGGACGACAACGACGAGGAACCCGTCGTGATCTACCACTCCCACACCGCCACCGAGGCCTACCCCTCGCGCACCGACATCTCCTACGCATCCGAGCCCGGCGCCCACTACGTGCTCGTGTCCACACGCGAGCCCGACACCGTCGAGTTCCGCTCCTACCGGATCGTCGACGGTCAGGTCACCGAGGAGCCGGTGGAGGTCACCGGCGCCGCCGCGGACCAGTAGACCCGCAGGGCCCGTACCAGCGGGGCGGCCGGTCGGAATGGGAGCGGCCGGACCCCTGTTGGGAATGAACGCACAACAACGACCGCTAACGGAGACACCTTCATGGCCATCGAGGTCCGTATCCCCACCATCCTCCGCAACCTGACCAACGACGCCAAGGTCGTCGAGGGCTCCGGCGACACCCTCGGAGCGCTCGTCAAGGACCTGGACAGCCGCTACCCGGGCATCGGTGAGAAGTTGGTGGACAACGGCAAGCTCCGCCGCTTCGTCAACGTCTACCTCAACGACGAGGACGTCCGTTTCGTCGGCGGCCTGGAGGCCGAGCTGTCCGACGGCGACAACGTGACCGTTCTGCCGGCCGTGGCCGGCGGCAGCCGCTAGGCCGGGTATGCGCTACGACTCCCTGCTCGACTCCCTCGGTGGCACGCCGCTCGTCGGCCTGCCCCGACTGTCGCCCTCACCGGACGTCCGGCTGTGGGCGAAGCTGGAGGACCGCAATCCCACCGGCTCGATCAAGGACCGCGCCGCGTTCTTCATGATCGAGCAGGCTGAGAAGGACGGGCTGCTCTCCCCGGGGTGCACCATCCTGGAGCCGACGTCGGGCAACACCGGGATCTCCCTGGCCATGGTCGCCAAGCTGCGCGGCTACCGCATGGTCTGTGTGATGCCGGAGAACACGTCGGCCGAGCGTAAGCAGCTGCTGAGTATGTGGGGGGCCGAGGTCCACTTCTCCGATGCGGCGGGCGGGTCCAACGAGGCCGTGCGCGTCGCCAAGGAGATGGCGAGGGCCAACCCCGACTGGGTGATGCTCTACCAGTACGGGAACCCGGCCAACGCCCGGGCCCACTACGAGACCACCGGCCCCGAGATCCTCGCGGACCTGCCGGAGATCACCCACTTCGTGGCGGGGCTGGGGACCACCGGCACCCTCATGGGAGTGGGCCGGTACCTGCGGGAGAACAAGCCGGACGTGCGGATCGTCGCAGCCGAGCCGCGCTACGGCGAGCTGGTCTACGGCCTGCGCAACCTGGACGAGGGGTTCGTCCCCGAACTGTACGACGAGAGCGTGCTGACCACACGCTTCTCCGTCCCCTCGGACGCCGCGCTCAAGCGGACCCGGGAGCTCCTCGACCAGGAGGGGATCTTCGCGGGCATCTCCACCGGCGGCGCCCTGCACGCCGCCTTGGGGATGGCGCGCAAGGCCGAGCAGTCGGGTGAGCGCGCTGACATCGTGTTCGTCATCGCCGACGCCGGGTGGAAGTACCTGTCCACCGGTGCCTACGAGGGGACGCTCGACGAGGCCGAGGAGCGCCTGGAGGGTCAGCTCTGGGCCTGAGGCCCTTCGACTCGACCGTCGGCCCGTGCCGGCCGGGAGGGCCGGCGCCCCGAACGGGGCGCCGGCCCTCGGTGTGTCGGGAACGACCGCGTCGGACACCGGTGGCTCCGGGATGTGACCGAACCGGACATCATTGGTCAGGTCGTGTGAAAAATTCACACGTGACGCACGTCGCCTGAGATGCAGGCCACATTTTGTACCACCCGGGCGGCCATTGGGGTACACCCGTAACAACGGGACATCCGCAGAACCAGCCGCCATCCGCGCTCAGCGTCGACAGGGACGACGAGGGTGCCACGGACGCCGCGCGGCCCATCGAGAAGGCGACGACGACGTGCGACTCACGATTATCGGGTCCTCCGGGAGCTTCCCCGGGCCGGACAGCCCGGCCTCCTGCTACCTGGTCGAAGCGGACGGCTTCCGTCTGCTCCTCGACATGGGCAACGGGGCGCTGGGGGCGCTCCAGCGGCATGTCGACATCTACTCCGTGGACGCGGTGTACCTGAGCCACCTGCACGCCGACCACTGCTTCGACCTGTGCTCGTACTGGGTCGCGCGCATGTTCCCGCCGGGCGGCGTCAAACCGCGCATCCCCGTGTACGGCCCCAAGGGCGTGGCGTTGCGCATGGCCGAGGCGTACGGACTCGACCCCGACCCCGGCATGACCGAGGCCTTCGACTTCCACGAGCTCACCGTCGGCACGTTCGGGATCGGTCCGTTCACCGCCCGCGTCGACGAGGTCAACCACCCGGTGGAGGCGTACGGGATCCGACTGGAACACCGGGGGCGGACCCTGACCTACTCCGGTGACACGGGGGCCTGCGACTCCCTGATCGAGCTCGCGACCGACACCGACCTGTTCCTGTGCGAGGCGGCCTTCCAGGACCACCGGGAACACCCCAAGGACATGCATCTCACCGGCAGCGAGGCGGGCGAGCACGCCAGCCGGGCACGTGCGCGCAAACTGCTCCTCACCCACTTGGTGCCGTGGAACGACGACGAGGTCACACTCACCGAGGCACGATCCACCTACGACGGTCCGATCGGGCTGGCGCGCAGCGGTGAGACTCACATCGTCGGGGCCTGAGGGCCGCTGAGGGCCGGGTTGGGAAGCGGATCCGTCGGCCGTGCCGGGCATGGTCGACGGACCAAGACCGCCGAAGGACGGCAAAGGGCGCGCCCTTCGCCGAGGCGGACACTTCGCGGCTCCCGTACCGATGGACACTCCACGGATATACGCTCTTTCCATGGCTCGACCTGACGGACGCGTTCCGACCCAACTCCGACCCGTGACCATCACCCGCAACTGGCTCCGCCACGCGGAGGGTTCCGCACTCATCGAGTTCGGTGACACCAGAGTCCTGTGCGCGGCCACCGTCGAGGACGGTGTCCCCCGGTGGCGTCGGGGGACCGGCGAGGGCTGGGTCACCGCCGAGTACGCGATGCTTCCCCGCTCCACCGACACCCGGGGCGCCCGTGAGTCCGTCCGCGGCAAGATCGGCGGCCGCACGCACGAGATCTCCCGCCTCGTCGGCCGCTCCCTGCGCGCCGTCGTGGACTTCAAGGCGATGGGCGAGCACACCATCACCCTGGACTGCGACGTTCTCCAGGCGGACGGCGGAACCCGGACCGCGGCGATCACCGGCGCCTACGTGGCCATGGCCGACGCGATGAAGTGGCTGCGCAAGCGCCGCAAGCTGAAGAACAACCCGCTCACCGGCTCGCTGTCCGCGGTGAGCGTCGGCGTGGTGCAGGGCCAGCCCCGACTGGACCTGAACTACCTGGAGGACTCGGTCGCCCAGACCGACATGAACGTCGTCGTCACGGGTGAGGGCAAGTTCGTCGAGGTGCAGGGCACCGCCGAGGGCGCCCCCTTCGACCGGGAACTCCTGGACTCCCTGCTCGATCTCGCGGTCAGCGGCTGCGAGGAGCTGACCGCGATCCAGAAGAAGGCGTTGGCGGAGTGACCACGGCTCACACGGCCCATCCCACCGGTTCGACGCGAGGCGGCATCGGCAGGCGGATCGGGAGCGTGCCCGGAGGAGGCGGAGAGGTGCGGATCGTACTGGCCACCCGCAACGCCAAGAAGGTCCCGGAGATGCGGGCCATCCTGGCCGAGGCGGGCGTCGAGGCCCAGGTGCTGGCGCTCGACTCCTTCCCGGACGCTCCGGAGGTCCCCGAGACCGAGCCGACCTTCACGGGCAACGCGCTGCTCAAGGCCCGCGCCATCGCCGCGCACACGGGTCTTCCCGCGGTGGCGGACGACTCGGGACTGAGTGTCGACGAGCTCAAGGGCATGCCCGGGGTGCTGTCGGCACGGTGGTCGGGGCGGTTCGGGGAGAAGGACCAGGACCGCGCGAACCTGGACCTGGTGCTCGACCAGCTCGCCGATACCCCCGCCGAGCGCAGGGGCGCACGGTTCGTGTGCGCCGCGGCGCTGGTGATGCCGGACGGGGTCGAGGTGGTGGCCGAGGGGGTGCTGCGCGGCCGACTCCTGCGGGAACGGCGCGGGGACCACGGGTTCGGCTACGACCCGGTGTTCGCCCCGGAGGGACACACCAGGACCACCGCGGAGATGTCCCCGGAGGAGAAGAACGCGATCAGCCACCGGGGGATCGCGTTCCGGAAGCTGGCGCGTGAGCTGGCCGAGATGATCTGAGGCGCGTGCCTCCCGCACGGTCGACGACGGGTGTGCGGAGCGCGCCGCACGTGAACGGACCCGGGGCGGTTCAGGGGCTTGGGAGTCTCTGGACCGCCCCGGGTCCGTGCTGTCGCGGGGGATGGAGGGTTCCCATGAGGAATCTGGGATCGGGGGGTTTGAGTCTGGGGTGAGCTGGGGAGGATGGATCTTGCCTGGACATGGTCCAGGTCACAGACAGCCGGTCCTCGAAAGAGGATCGACTCGCCCGGAGGCGCCGCTAGTCCGTGAACCGGTCGCCAGGATGAGGATCGACGCGGGACATCCGATGGCGGGGGTTACCCTCCACCAAACAGATGGAGTTGACGCTTCCGGGCCCATTGTCTAGACTCGGCAAGTCTTCGCGGGACGGCGAGCGGCGATCAGTCGACTCGGAACCGGGCCGCGGCTCACAGACCTCCTCCCGATCGAACCGGTCCGAGCACATGCTTGGAGCGGGTAAGCTCGGGGAGCCGCTTCACCAACCCGAACGGGCGAATCCGTCCGCTAGGGTGAATGAAGCAAAACGGGTGCTTTACCCCGTTCGGTTGATCCGAAACCGCCGATTTGGCGGGACACGGAACACCTGATAAAGTAAAGACACAACAAAGCGGAAACGCAGACGCCTTCCACGGAAGAGCGACCGGACACACCGTCCGGGGCTTGTACGGGAAGAGCGGTTGCTTCTTGAGAACTCAACAGCGCGTGTTTGATTTTCTTTAAGCCATGTTTGTTTTGGCCCCGTCACACACGAACCACGTGTTCGGTGTGAAGGGTTCCTTTGATTAACCACGAGAGTGGTTGGTCAGGATTACTTCTAGGTTTACCCGCCCAGACCCCTTTCAGGTGGTCGGGCAGGGTTGAGTGACCTTTATGGAGAGTTTGATCCTGGCTCAGGACGAACGCTGGCGGCGTGCTTAACACATGCAAGTCGAGCGGTAAGGCCCTTCGGGGTACACGAGCGGCGAACGGGTGAGTAACACGTGAGCAACCTGCCCCTGACTCCGGGATAAGCGGTGGAAACGCCGTCTAATACCGGATACGACCCACCACCTCATGGTGGAGGGTGGAAAGTTTTTCGGTCAGGGATGGGCTCGCGGCCTATCAGCTTGTTGGTGGGGTAACGGCCTACCAAGGCGATTACGGGTAGCCGGCCTGAGAGGGCGACCGGCCACACTGGGACTGAGACACGGCCCAGACTCCTGCGGGAGGCAGCAGTGGGGAATATTGCGCAATGGGCGAAAGCCTGACGCAGCGACGCCGCGTGGGGGATGACGGCCTTCGGGTTGTAAACCTCTTTTACCACCAACGCAGGCTCCGGGTTCTCCCGGGGTTGACGGTAGGTGGGGAATAAGGACCGGCTAACTACGTGCCAGCAGCCGCGGTAATACGTAGGGTCCGAGCGTTGTCCGGAATTATTGGGCGTAAAGAGCTCGTAGGCGGCGTGTCGCGTCTGCTGTGAAAGACCGGAGCTTAACTCCGGTTCTGCAGTGGATACGGGCATGCTAGAGGTAGGTAGGGGAGACTGGAATTCCTGGTGTAGCGGTGAAATGCGCAGATATCAGGAGGAACACCGGTGGCGAAGGCGGGTCTCTGGGCCTTACCTGACGCTGAGGAGCGAAAGCATGGGGAGCGAACAGGATTAGATACCCTGGTAGTCCATGCCGTAAACGTTGGGCGCTAGGTGTGGGGACTTTCCACGGTTTCCGCGCCGTAGCTAACGCATTAAGCGCCCCGCCTGGGGAGTACGGCCGCAAGGCTAAAACTCAAAGGAATTGACGGGGGCCCGCACAAGCGGCGGAGCATGTTGCTTAATTCGACGCAACGCGAAGAACCTTACCAAGGTTTGACATCACCCGTGGACCTGCAGAGATGTGGGGTCATTTAGTTGGTGGGTGACAGGTGGTGCATGGCTGTCGTCAGCTCGTGTCGTGAGATGTTGGGTTAAGTCCCGCAACGAGCGCAACCCTTGTTCCATGTTGCCAGCACGTAATGGTGGGGACTCATGGGAGACTGCCGGGGTCAACTCGGAGGAAGGTGGGGACGACGTCAAGTCATCATGCCCCTTATGTCTTGGGCTGCAAACATGCTACAATGGCCGGTACAATGGGCGTGCGATACCGTGAGGTGGAGCGAATCCCTAAAAGCCGGTCTCAGTTCGGATTGGGGTCTGCAACTCGACCCCATGAAGGTGGAGTCGCTAGTAATCGCGGATCAGCAACGCCGCGGTGAATACGTTCCCGGGCCTTGTACACACCGCCCGTCACGTCATGAAAGTCGGCAACACCCGAAACTTGTGGCCCAACCCCTTGTGGGAGGGAATGAGTGAAGGTGGGGCTGGCGATTGGGACGAAGTCGTAACAAGGTAGCCGTACCGGAAGGTGCGGCTGGATCACCTCCTTTCTAAGGAGTCTTTCACAGACCAGCGTTTTTCCTATGTGCTGGTCGGACTCGAAAGTGGACCCGCCGGGTTCCCTTGGTGGAACCGGTTGGGAGTGGCTTAGATGAGAATCGAACTTTGCCCCGGGCGACTAGAAGCGCCCGGGGGCGCGCTGTTGGGTGTCTGAGGAAGCAACCCTTGGGTTGGTTCCCGCGGACCGCCCCGGAGAACTCTTGTTCTGGTGGTGGGAGACGATGAGTCTTCTTGCTTCTGGTGTGAGTGGTGTTTGGGTATGCGGTTGGTGTTTTGATTTGTGAATAGTGTGCGCGAGCATCTTGTTATCTGTAGTGGCCAAGTGATAGTGGCATACGGTGGATGCCTTGGCACCAGGCGCCGATGAAGGACGTGGGAGGCCGCGATAGTCCACGGGGAGTTGTCAACCGAGCTTTGATCCGTGGGTGTCCGAATGGGGAAACCTAGCCCGAGTTGTGTCGGGTTGCCGCTGTCTGAATGTATAGGGCAGTTGGTGGTGACGCGGGGAAGTGAAACATCTCAGTACCCGTAGGAAGAGTAAACAACAGTGATTCCCTGAGTAGTGGTGAGCGAACGGGGAAGAGGCTAAACCGTGCGCGTGTGATAGACGGCAGTCGTTGCGTGTGCGGGGTTGTGGGGTGCATCTTTTCAGGTCTGCCGGCCTGGAGCGCTGATATCGACGATAGTTGAAGCTGTTGGGAAGCAGCACCGTAGTGGGTGAGAGTCCCGTAGATGAAGTCGTTGGTTAGGTGTTGATGTTCTCCCGAGTAGCGCGGAGCCCGAGGAATTCCGTGTGAATCTGGCAGGACCACCTGCTAAGCCAAAATACGTCCTGGTGACCGATAGTGCACTAGTACCGTGAGGGAAAGGTGAAAAGTGCCCCGGTGAGGGGTCGTGAAATAGTACCTGAAACCGTGTGCTGTCAAGCCGTCAGAGCTGACTTTCGGGTTGGTGATGGCGTGCCTTTTGAAGAATGAGCCTGCGAGTCATGGTGTGTGGCGAGGTTAACCCGGGTGGGGTAGCCGTAGGGAAACCGAGTCTGAAGAGGGCGTTGAGTCGCATGCTGTGGACCCGAAGCGGAGTGATCTACCCATGTCCAGGGTGAAGCGGGGGTAAGACCTCGTGGAGGCCCGAACCCACCAGGGTTGAAAACCTGGGGGATGAGGTGTGGGTAGGGGTGAAAGGCCAATCAAACTCCGTGATAGCTGGTTCTCCCCGAAATGCATTTAGGTGCAGCGTCGCGTGTTTCTTGCTGGAGGTAGAGCTACTGTTTGGCTGATGGGCCCGACAAGGTTACTGACGTCAGACAAACTCCGAATGCCGGTGAAGTGAAGCGCGGCAGTGAGACTGCGGGGGATAAGCTTCGTAGTCGAGAGGGAAACAGCCCAGATCATCAGCTAAGGCCCCTAAGCGTGTGCTAAGTGGGAAAGGTTGTGGAGTTGCTGAGACAACCAGGAGGTTGGCTTAGAAGCAGCCATCCTTTAAAGAGTGCGTAATAGCTCACTGGTCAAGTGGTTCTGCGCCGATAATGTAGCGGGGCTAAAGCACACCGCCGAAGCTGTGGAGCCCAGTCGTTTGGCTGGGTTGGTAGGGGAGCGTCGTGCATCCGGTGAAGCTGCCGAGTGATCGTGTGGTGGAGGGTGTGCGAGTGAGAATGCAGGCATGAGTAGCGAAAGCAACGTGAGAAACGTTGCCGCCGATTGACTAAGGGTTCCTGGGGCAGGTTAATCCGCCCAGGGTGAGTCTGGACCTAAGGCGAGGCCGACAGGCGTAGTCGATGGATAACGGGTTGATATTCCCGTACCCGTGCACGAGCGTCCAGTATCGAGGCGACGGATGCTAACCACGCTGGATGCCTAGGGTCCCTTCGGGGAGCTTGGGTTTTCTGGTCTGGGAACCGATGTTGTAGTAGGTAAGTGATGGGGTGACGCAGGAGGGTAGCTCTACCCGGCGGTGGTTGTCCGGGGGTAAGCGTGTAGGCTGGTGTGTTGGTAAATCCGCGCACCGTGTGGCTGAGACGTGATGCCGAGCCGTTTTTGGTGAAGTGAGTGATCCCATGCTGTCGAGAAAAGCCTCTAGCGAGTTCGTGTGTGGCCAGTACCCTAAACCGACGCAGGTGGTCAGGTAGAGAATACCGAGGCGTTCGGGTGAACCATGGTTAAGGAACTCGGCAAATTGTCCCCGTAACTTTGGGAGAAGGGGAGCCCTGTCTGGTGAAGATCTTTTCGGTCGGAGCTGGGTGGGGTCGCAGATAGCGGGGGGAAGCGACTGTTTATTAAAAACACAGGTCCGTGCGAAGTCGTAAGACGCTGTATACGGACTGACGCCTGCCCGGTGCTGGAACGTTAAGAGGACTGGTTAGTGGGTTTCGGCCCGCGAAGCTGGGAATCTAAGCGCCAGTAAACGGCGGTGGTAACTATAACCATCCTAAGGTAGCGAAATTCCTTGTCGGGTAAGTTCCGACCTGCACGAATGGCGTAACGACTTCCCCACTGTCTCAACCATGGGCCCGGTGAAATTGCACTACGAGTAAAGATGCTCGTTTCGCGCAGCAGGACGGAAAGACCCCGGGACCTTCACTATAGCTTGACATTGGTGTTTGGGATGGTTTGTGTAGGATAGGTGGGAGCCGGTGAAGCTGTCACGCTAGTGGCGGTGGAGGCGTTGGTGAAATACCACTCTGACTGTTTCGGGCATCTAACTTTGGACCGTGATCCGGTTCGGGGACAGTGTCTGGTGGGTAGTTTAACTGGGGCGGTTGCCTCCTAAAGAGTAACGGAGGCGCCCAAAGGTTCCCTCAGCCTGGTTGGTAATCAGGTGTTGAGTGTAAGTGCACAAGGGAGCTTGACTGTGAGACGGACGTGTCGAGCAGGAGCGAAAGCTGGGACTAGTGATCCGGCACCGGCGTGTGGAAGCGGTGTCGCTCAACGGCTAAAAGGTACCCCGGGGATAACAGGCTGATCTTCCCCAAGAGTCCGTATCGACGGGATGGTTTGGCACCTCGATGTCGGCTCGTCGCATCCTGGGGCTGGAGTTGGTCCCAAGGGTTGGGCTGTTCGCCCATTAAAGCGGCACGCGAGCTGGGTTTAGAACGTCGTGAGACAGTTCGGTCCCTATCCGCTGTGCGCGTTGGAGACTTGAGAAGGGCTGTCCCTAGTACGAGAGGACCGGGACGGACGAACCTCTGGTGTGCCAGTTGTCCTGCCAAGGGCATGGCTGGTTGGCTACGTTCGGGAGGGATAACCGCTGAAAGCATCTAAGCGGGAAGCTTGCTTCGAGATGAGGTCTCCTGCCTCCTTTGAGAGGGTAAGACTCCCTAGAGACGATAGGGTTGATAGGCCGGGTGTGGAAGCCTTGTGAGGGGTGGAGCTGACCGGTACTAATAGGTCGAGGGCTTGTCCGCTGCAGATAATTGGGTGTTCGCGCATACTGTTTCACACGGTTTTCCGCTGTGGCTCCTTGGTTCCCTTTGTGGGGGTGGGGGTTGTGGTGGTGTTGGGTTTCCGTGGTGGTTATGGCAGAGGGGTTACACCCGGTAACTTTCCGAACCCGGTCGTTAAGTCCTTGTGCGCTGATGGTACTGCCCTGTGGTGGGGTGGGAGAGTAGGTCGCTGCCACGGTTTTTCTTGGGGGGTCGTCCTTGGTGGGCGGCCCCCTTTTTTTGTGTGCCGGGGTTTGTGCGTTCGTGAACGGGGTGCCCGGAACGCCCGGCCGGGGGAGGGGGCTCGCCCCGGGGCTGGGAGAATCGACCCATGACGACGATTCCCGCTGAACTCCTGGCAGCCGCTGAGGCGGCCAAGGGCTTCATGCCCACCGACGAAGGCACCGCCCTGTACGAGGCCGCGCTTGCCTACGCACATCTCGGCCCGATCGTGGAGATCGGCACCTACTGTGGCAAATCCACCATCTTCCTCGGTGCCGCCGCACGGCAGACGGGGCGGAAGGCGTACACCGTGGACCACCACCGGGGGTCCGAGGAGCACCAGGTGGGTTGGGAGTACCACGACGCCACCCTCGTGGACGAGGTCACGGGGAAGTTCGACACCCTCCCGCACTTTCGGCGCACGATCACCCAGGCCGGACTCGACGACGAGGTCATCGCGCTGGTCGGTCCCTCAGCCGACATCGCCGCCGTATGGGGCGCCCCACTCGGGATGCTCTTCATCGACGGCGGTCACAGTGAGGAGGCGGCCCAGACCGACTACGCGTCCTGGAGCCCGCACGTCGCTCCGGGCGGGGCACTCGTGATCCACGACGTCTTCCCCGACCCCGCGGACGGCGGCCGACCCCCCTACAACATCTACTGCCGCGCCCTCGACTCGGGTGCGTTCAAGGAGGTTCGTGTGGTCGGCTCCATGCGTGTCCTCGAACGTGCGCTGTGACACGCCGGTCCAGACGTTAAGCCTTTGGTAAGAAGTTCCAGCTGGCTCGGCTGACCGACGATCACGCTGTTACGCCCCGGTATCGTGTGGGAGAGGGTTGAGCGAACGTGGCGGTATTCCCCGAGTCACCGCTTCAGTCCTGATTCTTACCGAACCGATCCGGGGCACAGGCGCGTCAAATATCAGGACGGCACCGTGCCGGACGTGATTTGCCATGGGGGCGGGGAACTGAGCGAGAGCACACACGGCGACGGCGGGGCGGATGGGCAGCGTCCTGAGACTGAGATGCCGGACACCAACACCTCTTCCGAAGAACTGCCCACTGACGCGACTTCCGAGAGTGGCGTACCCACCGCGGACGGGGACCAACCCTCCGAGGAGCTGATCCAGCCGGATCCGGGCGTCTTCAAGACCAGCGGCTCCTTCCTGCGTGACCGGGTGGCCCAACACCTGGAGGACCGGGGTTTCGGCAACAGAGAGGAGCCCGAGGACACTGACTCCCCGGAGACCTCCGAAGGGGAGGGCGCGCCGTCCACCGCCAGTGGCGGCAACGACCCGGTGACCTCTCCCGAGGGTGATGCCGAGGCTGACGCTGACGCCGCCTCTCCGGACACGCCGGCCGCGCCCCATCCCGCCGAGGCCGCGCCCTCCGACGACCACGCTGCCTCCTCCGAGAACGCCGACGACACCCAGTCGACGGAGGGCACGGCGGCCGCGACGGTTTCCGCACCCGCGGAGCAGGCCACCTCCGAGGCTTCCCCCGCCGCCGAGGAGAACACGGCCGAGAACGGTCCCGCGACGCAGCCCTTCCAGCCGGTGGACGAACCGGCCGACAAGGACGAGTCGATGTGGCCGACCCCCCAGCGGCTGTCCGACATCGTGTCCCAGGACCAGGACCAGGACCAGAGTCAGACAGAGGACCAGACTCCTGCTCCGGCACCCGTCCCGGCCCCGAACCCGGGCCAAGGACCGGAGCAGGGGCAGACCACCGGGGCCGCCGCTGAGGCCGCCACCGGGGCGGTCGTGACCGAGACCAAGGTCGAAGCAGCGAAGGGCGAGAAGGGGAAGAAGGGGAAGAAGGGCAGGAAGGCCCCGCTGTGGTGGCGGATCCTCCGCGTCTGCCTCGTGCTGATCGGGGTCGGCGTCATCGCCGGATGCGGCGTGTTCGCCTACTTCTACACCACGGTGGAAGTCCCCGACGCGGCCCAGGCCGACGCCGTCGACGAGGGCTCGACCTTCTACTTCTCCGACGGTGAGACCGTGTTCGCCGAGCGCGGCGTCGCCCGGGAGATCATCTCCTACGACGAGATGACCGCCGGCGGCGACCACGTGGTGGAGGCCGTCATCTCGGCCGAGGACCGGGGCTTTTGGACCGAGCCGGGCGTCTCCGTGCGCGGTACCACGCGTGCGGTCTGGTCGACCGTCACCGGCCAGCAGGTCCAGGGCGGTTCCACCGTCACCCAGCAGATGGTGCGCAACTACTTCGAGGGCGTCTCCAACGACAGGACGATCGCGCGGAAGATCCAAGAGATCATCATCGCCATCAAGATCGACCAGAGCGAGTCGAAGGAGTGGGTGATGCAGCAGTATCTCAACACCATCTACTTCGGCCGCCAGGCGTACGGGATCCAGGCCGCGGCGGAGGCCTACTACCACAAGGGCGTCGACGAGCTCACGCCGGAGGAGGCCGCCTTCCTGGCCGCCGCCATCCAGCAGCCGACCCCCTTCGGTCAGGCCGACGTGGAGACCACGCCCGAGATGGAGCAGCGCTGGCAGTACGTCGTCAACGGCATGGTCACCACCGGGGCGATCACCCAGGCCGAGGCCGACGCGATGGAGTTCCCGGCCCCCGAGCCGGAGCGTCAGACCACGGACCTCAGCGGCTACCGGGGCTACATGTTCCAGGAGACGATGAGCGAGCTCGAACGGCTCGGCTACACCGAGGACATGGTCAACCGGCAGGGCTACCGGATCGTCACCACGTTCGACCAGGACATGATGGAGGCCGCCTACACGGCCGTCGACGAGAAGGTGTCGCAGGAGGAGCTCCCCGAGGGCATCAACATCGGGCTGAGCACCGTGGACCCGGCGACCGGCGAGGTCCTGGCCTTCTTCGGCGGGCACGACTACAACGCCAACCAGTACGACAGCTCGTTCCTGGGCACGGCGCAGGCAGGGTCGGCGTTCAAGCCGTACGTGCTGGCCACCGCGCTGGAGCAGGGCCACAGTTTCAACTCCACCGTGGACGGGCGCGGGCCGCAGGTCATCAACGGCGCCTCGATCCAGAACGCGGGCAACTCTCCCGGCGGCATCATGACGCTGCGCCAGGCGACCGAGGTCTCCAACAACCTCGGGTACATCAACCTCGCCCAGGAGGTGGGTTTCGAGGAGATCCGCGACACCGCCTACGCCGCGGGGCTGCCGGAGGGCAGCATCCTCGACAACCAGCTCGTCCCGGTCATGGCACTGGGACCGAGCAGCGTCCGGCCGGTCGACCAGGCCAGCGGGTACGCGACCTTCGCCAACGGCGGGACGCACGTCGAGGCGCACGTGGTCCGGGAGATCGTCAACCGCGAGGGTGAGAACGAACGCCCGGAGGTGGAGAGCAACCGGGCCCTCTCCGAGTCCACCGCCGCGGACCTCACCTACGTCCTGGAGAGCGTGGCCAACAACGGGACCGGCCAGAACGCGAACCTGTGGGACCCGGACCACCCCGTCGCGGGCAAGACGGGGACCGTCAGGGACGAGGTCAACGGCGGCACCGCCGCGGCCTGGTTCGTGGGGTACACGCCGCAGCTGTCGACGGCCGTCGGGGTGTACAACGACGCCAACCGCGGTTTCACCATCCCCGGACAGAGCATCTCCAGCACGGGCCTGCCGTCGCAGATCTGGAAGAGCTACATGACGGCGGTGATGGAGAACTACGAGCCCGCGTCCTTCCCGGACCCGGCCTTCGGCGGGGACAACGAGTACTGGGCGCCCCAGGTGACGCCCGAGGCCCCCGAGGCCCCGGTCGACGAGGGACCCACCACGCCGGAGGTCCCGGAGGTTCCGGAGATCCCGGAGCAGCCCGAGATCCCGGAGGTCCCCGAGGTGCCCGACCCGGGGAACCCGGAGCAGCCCACCGACCCGGAACCGGGCGACCCCGGGGACACGACCGAACCGGAGGACCCGGAGAACCCGTTCTTCCCAGGGGGCGACCGCGGTAGCGGATGACGGACGGGCCCCGCACCACCGACGCGGGTGGTGCGGGGCCCTCTCGTGTCCGGGGCCGTTGGCCCGGCGCCCTACGCCTCGTCCCAGGTGTGCAGGAAGACCCGTGAACCGCCGGTCGCGCCGGTCAGGGCGTCCACGGCCAGGATCACCGCGGCCGAGGTCCACGTGCTGCGCTCGATCGGCCAGCGCACGTCCTCGGCGAACTGGTAACCGGTCCAGTAGACGCCGTCATCGGCGTCCCTCAAGTGCTGAACGTCCTTGAGCACACGTTCCCCGGCCTCGCGCTCGCCCATGGCGGCCAGCGCCAGGACCAGCTCCGAGGACTCCGCGGCGGTCACCCACGGCTGGTCGCTCACGCATCGCACACCCAGGCCCGGGACGACGAACCGGTCCCACCGCTCCTGGAGGCGCTCCTTGGCGGCCACACCGCGCACGGCCCCGCTGAGGATCGGGTAGAACCAGTCCATCGAGAACCGCTCCCGGTCCGCGAACAGGTCCTCGCGCTCGTTGATGAGCGTCTCCAGCCGGTCGGCGGCGGCCTCCCACTCCGGCCGCTCGTGTCCCAGCCGGGCGCCCAGGGCGGCGCCGCAGCGCAGGGCGTGGTAGACGCTCGAGCACACCGTGAGCAGCGCGTGGTCGCCCGGGGAACCGTCCTCCGAACGCGCCCACATGATCTCCCCGTGCTCGCCCCGCAGGTCCAGCACGAACCCCAGCCCGCTCTCCACCACCGGCCAGGTGCGCTCGGCGAACGCCACGTTCCCGGTGACCAGGAGGTGGTGGAGGAGGCCGACCGCCGGATAGGCGGCGTGGTTGGCCTCGCGCAGGGCTGTGGCGGGCGCGCCCTGGCGGAGCTTGGCGGGCCAGCCCCCGTCGGGGTGCCGGGTCTTCGCCAGCCACAGGTAGGCGCGGCGGGCCGCCTCGGCGTGCTCGGGCACGGTCCGTCCGGTGACGGTCAGTGCCATGGCGCACTCGACGTGGTCCCACACGTCGGTGTGGCCGCCGGGGAACCAGGGGATCGCGCCGTCGGGCTCCTGGGCGCGGACCAGGTAGGCGGCCGAGCGCAGGACCTGGTCGGCGGTCAGGACATCGGGGAGGGCGAGTTCGGTGCGCATCACGGCTTGCGCACGTACACGACGACGCTCTTGCCGATGACCGGATTGAGCAGGCGTTCGGCGACGCGGGTCACCTTCGGGGCCTGGAGCATGTCCCACACCAGGAGGTCGTGGTAGGCCTTGGCCGCCGGGTGGTCGTCATTGGACGTGCCCACGGCGCACTTGATCCACCAGTAGGGCGAGTGCAGCGCGTGCGCGTGGTGGTGCGGGCCGATCTCGAAACCGGTGGCCTTGAGCTTGGCCTCCAGCTCGGCGCGCGTGTAGATGCGGATGTGACCGCCTTCGTTGGTGTGGTACTCCTCCGACAGCGCCCAGCACAGCCGCTCGGGCAGGAAGCTCGGCACGGTGACGGCGGCGATCCCCCCGGGCCGCAGCACCCGGAAGAGCTCCTTCATGGCGGCGGTGTCGTGCGGGATGTGCTCGAAGATCTCGGCGGCCACGACCCGGTCGAAGCTGGCGTCGTCGAAGGGCATGTCGAGGGCGTCGCCCTTGACCGTCTCCGCGGTGGCTCCCTCGGGGGCCTCACCCTCGGTACGCATGGCGGCGAACATCGTCTCGACCTCGGCCAGGTCGCTGACGTTCTGGTCGAAGGCGACGACGTCGGCGCCGCGGCGGTAGATCTCGAAGGCGTGGCGGCCGCCGCCGCAGCCCAGGTCGAGTACGCGCTTACCCGGGCCGACGGGGAACAGGTTGAAGTCGACGGTGATCAGTGGAGGCTCCCTACAGGTGTGATGCGCGGTCAGGCGTGGTGTGCGCGGGTCCCCGGCCAGAGCCCCTGACAGCGTCGATGGTGGAGGCGTAGCGCTGGGCCGTGAGTTCGGCGACGGCCCGCCACGTGAACCGCTCCTGGACGCGCCGCCAGGCGGCGGCGCCCATGCGTGCGCGCTCCTGGTCGTCGTCCAGGAGGGCGGCGAGTTCGCTCGCCAGGACCTCGGGGTCGCCCGGGGGGACGAGGCGTCCGGCGTCGCCGTCGGTGCCCACGACCTCGGGCAGGGCTCCGGCGCGGCTGGCGACGAGGGGGGTGGCGCAGGCCATGGCCTCGACGGCGGGCAGGGAGAAGCCCTCGTAGAAGGAGGGGACGACGGCCACCTGGGCGCTGGCGATGAGTTCGGCGAGGGCGGTGTCGTCGATGCCGCTGACGAACTCGACGCGGTCGCGCAGGCTCAGCTCGTCGACGAGGCGGTCGGTGGGGCCGCCGGGCTTGGGCTTGCTGACGATGGTCAGCCGCACGTCGCGCTCGGTGGCGAGTTTGGCGGCGGCGCGCAGCAGGGTGGCCACACCCTTGAGGGGGCTGTCGGCGCTGGCGGTGCACACGATGCGGCCGGGTACCCGTTCGGTGTCGGGGCGGGGGTGGAAGTAGCGGGTGTCCACACCGAGGGGGGTGACCTCCATGGCGGCGGGGTCGACGCCGAACTCGCGCGCGATGTCGTCGGCGGAGGAGCGGGAGGGGACGAGGATCGGGTCGAGCTTGCGCGCGACCTTGGCCTGCATGGCGACGAACCCGTACCAGCGGCGTTTGGAGAGTTTCTGGAGTCCCCGGGCCTCGTCGAGTTCGATGCGGCGGTCGACGCTGATGGGGTGGTGGATGGTGGTGACCAGGGGGAGCCCGGCGGACTTGATGCCGAGCAGGCCCCAGCCGAGGGTCTGGTTGTCGTGGACGACGTCGAAGTCGGTGAGGCGGCGGCGCAGTTCACGGTTGGCGCGCAGGGAGAAGGTGAGCGGTTCCGGAAAGCCCGCGGTCCACATGGTGGCGACCTCCAGGACGTCGATCCAGTCGCGCCACTCGCGCACGGGAGGTGCGGTGAACGGGTTGACGTCGTTGTAGAGGTCGAGGGAGGGGACCCGTTCCAGGGTGACGCCCTCGTCCAGCACGGGGTAGGGCTGGCCGGAGAACACGGTGACCTCGTGTCCGAGGGCGGCCAGTTCCCGCGAGAGGTGGCGCACGTACACGCCCTGGCCGCCGCAGTGTTCCTTACTGCGGTAGGACAGCAGTGCGACGCGGAGGGGGCGGTCGCCGGACGGGTGCGGGTTCGGTCCCGTGCTGGTGCCCGACTGGGTCAAGAGTCCACCTCTTCGTTGGGTCGCGGGCCCGGTCGCCGTCGCGCCGTCGGGCAGCCTTCGATGGCGGGGCGTCCCGGTGTGGGCGCGCGTGCTCGCCGGTGAACAGGCGTCCCATATGTTACTCGGGAGTTTTGTGCGGATCGGTGCCGGGCTGGTTGGTAAGGGATCCTATGTGTGGCTCGCCTGGCCGGTGACGGCGACCCATCGGGGACGGTCGTCGGTTCCGTGTCGGGCGGCGCGGCCCCGTTCCTCAAGGGTGCGCAGGTGGGCGGCGGTCTCGGCGGCGGCCATGTGGCGGGCCAGGAGACGCATGTCCTGCCAGGGACGCTTCCAGCGCAGGCGCGAGGTGAGTTCCCACAGGGTGGCGGGCCCCTCGTCCAGGAGCGCGGTCATCGCGTCGAGGCGCTCCTCGTGGTGGGCGACGATCGTCGCGGTGCGGTCGGGCAGGCCGGTGAACCGCCGCTCGTGTGAGGGAAGGCACAGCAGACGGTCGGCCCCGGGGAGGGCACCGACGGTTCGCTGGGAGGTCAGGAAGTCGCCGAGCGGGTCCCCGGCGGGTGTGTCCAGGGGGAAGTGGCCCACGTGCGGGGTGATGCCGGGCAGGACGTGGTCGCCGGTGAAGAGCATGTCGGCGTCGGCCAGGCGCAGGCACAGGTGCCCGGGTGTGTGCCCGGGGGTCCACAGGGTGCGTAGGTCGCGGCCGGGCAGGTCGACGGCCGCGCCGTCGTCCAGGGCGAGGTCGGGTAGAGCGGAGGGGTCGATCACGTGGGGGTCGGCGAGGAAGGCGTCGACGTCCTCGTCGGGGAACCCGGCGGCGCGGAACTGCTCGGCCACGGAGTCGGCGCGTTCGCGCGCGCCGGTGGCGGCCAGCTGTTCGGTGACGGCGATGTCGGCGGGGTGCATCGCGATCCAGGCGTCGGAGGAGGCGCGCAGACGGGCGGTGAGTCCGGAGTGGTCGGGGTGGAAGTGGGTGAGGACGGCGCCGCGGATGTCCTCGACCGCGTGTCCGGTCTGTTTGACGCCCTGGACGAGTCCGTCCCAGGAGTCGTCGTGGTTCCATCCGGTGTCCACGAGCACGGGGCCTCGGTCGCCTTCGACCAGGTAGACGAGGGTGGCGCCGAGGGGGCTGTGGGGGATGGGTACCGGTAGGCTCCACACGCCGTTGCCGAGGTCTTCGACCGGGGGGACGTCGTTCATGCTCGGGGCGACCTCTCCACTAGAAACCGAATCTGATTCGATTCTAGGGGTGGGCGCCCCGGGCGGGGGCGCGCGGGGTTCGGGTGGAGGGAGATGGTGGAGTGGTGTGTCCGGGAGGTGTCGGACTGTCACATCGGCGGCAAATAGAACATATTCTACAAATGCGATCGAGGGATCCGAAAACCCTGTCCATCTCTTCGTATTGCTACTGCCACGTCGGGCAATGAGGCGAGGATCATGGGTTCGAAGCACTCCACGAACGGGAAATCCTTAGATAACGTGTTCTCGGTCGGAGCCCAGAGCGGGCGCCGGCTCCACGAACGGCGGCGCGGCCGGCGGACGGCGCGCGACTGATGACGAACGGGAGAGACCCTGTGGCGGTGCAGGCGCCGACTGGAACCATGTCGCGAAGTCAGACCCAGCGCCGCAAGCGCATCGTGCAGACCGCCGCGGCCCTGGCCGTGCGCGGCGGCGTCGACGCCATGCAGATGCGCTCGGTGGCCGAGCGTGCCGGGGTCGCCCTCGGCACCCTCTACCGTTACTTCCCCTCCAAGATGGACCTCGTCGTCGCGGTGGTCACCGAGGAGCTCGACCTGCTGGAGGGCGGTATCGTCCGCCGTCCGCCCACCGCGGACACCCCCGCGGGTCGCGCGGTCGACGTCCTGCTGCGCGCCACCCGGGGCCTGATGCGCGAGCCGGAACTGGCCGACGCGCTCGTCCGGTCGCTCATCATGGCCGAGGTCAAGATCGAGCTCGACACACGTATCTCCGACCTGGTGTGGCGCGTGGCCACGGGCGACCTGGAGGGGGTCGCGCCCGCCGAGGAGCCGGTCGAGGGTGGCGACGGCCAAGCACCGGTCGACCGCGACGAGGTCGGGTACGTCCTGGTCGGTTCGCTGACCAGCGTGTGGATCTTCGAACTGGTGGAGATCCTCAAGGGCCGCCGTGACGTCGATGAGGTCGAGCGGCGCCTGCACACGGCCGCCGAGCACCTGCTCGCCCCGTTCTGACCGGGTTCGGGAACCGGCGGGGCTCAGCCGTCGCCGAAGAGGAAGTCCAGCAGCCCGTCGAACAACCCGTCCTCGGACTTCTCGCCGTCGGGGACGGGGGTGCTCTCGTCCTCCGGGTTCTGCGAGGGGTCCTCGTCCTGCGTACCCCCCGACTCCTCCGGTGAGGGTGAACTCGGTGCCTCCGAGGGCGAGGGGGAGGGCGCCTGCGGGGGCGGATCGCTCTGCTCGGTCCCTCGCACCGGCTCCTTCGTGGGGTGCCCGGACGGCGCCGCGTCGTCTCCCCTCTGGTGGCCGCTCTGGGGGTCGTGCGCCTGGTCGGGGGCGCCCGTGTCCGGTTCCGCGACCGGTCTGCCGTCCGAGGTGGTGGATGCCGCCTCCAGGTCTTGGGTCATGGGGCTGCGCTCGGCGTCGGCGTTGTCGGTGCCGATGATCGTGGAGGGAGCGCCGAGCGCGCTGGCCCACCACCACAGGGCGACCGCGAGGACCACCGTGATCACCCCGGAGACGGCGGGCAGCGGCCATCGGCGCGGGGAGGCGCCGTCGTCTTCGGCGCCCGGGGCGGTCGACGGCCCGGGCAGCGGTGTGGTCGTCTCGGCGCGGACCGGGTGGTCACGGGTGGTGACACGGTCTCCGGGCAGGGCGCGCGGCAGTTGTTCGGCTGCGGGCTCGGCGGGCTCCGGGGCGGGTTCCTCGACGTCCTCGCTGGCGCGGGCGCGGTGTACCGGGTACCCGTCGCTGGTGAGCGGGTGCATGGCCGCGCCGATTCGCTCGCGCCGCTCCGCGTGGTCGGGGTCCACGCAGGTGCGCACGACCAGGTCGCGCAGGCCCGGGGGAGGCCCCGGCGGGCGCAGCAGCGCCAAGGTGAAGGACACCTCCTGGACCCGGGCGCGCCACGTGGCGGCCGGTGAGTCGGGCCTTTCACCGTCGTTCCCGTCGAGGTCGGACAGCCCGTCGGCGGCGCGGCGGATCGCGGAACGGGACAGTTCGCCGCACAGCTGGGTGTCCAGGCCGAGGATGCGGGCGATGGCCGAGACCGGCAGCGCGTGGCGCAGGTTGAGTTCGACGAGTTCCCGGTGGCTGGCGGGCAGTCGCGCGAACATGCGTGCCGCGGGTGCCTCGGCGGGCATCGTGGCCAGGCGGGTGTAGGGGCAGGTGAGGGCGAAGCCGCGGCGCTGGCAGGCTGAGCGGACCAGGGCGTAGAGCCAGGGGCCCCGGTCCGCGGGGTCGGCGAGCTCGTCGGCCAGGACCACACTGGCGACCAGGCCGTCGTGCACGGCCTCGGCGACACGGTCGGCGGCCTCCCTGGAGGCGGTGCCGCCCACCGGTTCGGTGGCGTGGTTCGGATCGGCCCCGCCGCCCAGCAGAGACCAGGCGTACCGGTACAGGGCCGGTGCGAAGGCGTCGTAGAGCTGCTCGACCGCCTCCGGGGTTGGTTCGTCGCTTTCGATGCCTCTGGTCACGATTCTCCCCCCGCTTCACCCGAGACGGTAGCGGGGGCAGGCGCGCGGCGCGGGCGTTTCGGTGACCTTCGCCATGAAGGTGAGGGTTCTGTTATCGCGGACGGGGACGTGACCGGCCCGGTGCGGTTCCGGGCCGGTCACGGAGCGGTCGGGTTCCGGAACCGACCGCTACTCGCCGCCTCGGGAGGGGGATCCGATGGCGATCATCCGCTCGACGGAACGGCGGGCGCGCTCGGAGGTCTCGGCGTCGACGGTGATCTCGGTCGTGCCGTGGCGCAGCGAGCCGAGGAGCTTGTCGGCGTCGATCATCTTCATGTAGTGGCACTCGGCGCGGTTGTTGACCGGCTCGAACTCGGTGGTCGCGTTGGCGTTGCGCAGCTGGTGCAGCATTCCGGTCTCGGTCGCGATGAGCACCTTCTTGGCGGTGGTGTTCTCCGCTGCGGTGAGCATGCCGCCGGTGGAGAGCACCTTGACGCGGTCCTCCGGGACGGCGCCGCTGCCCACGAGGTAGAGGGCGGAGGTGGCGCAGCCGCACTCGGGGTGGACGTAGACCTCGGCGTCGGGTTCGGCCGCGACCCGCTCGCGCAGGGTGTGGCCGTCGATCCCGGCGTGCACGTGGCACTCGCCCATCCACACGTGGATGTTGTCCCGGCCGGTGACGCGCTTGACGTGGGCGCCCAGGAACTGGTCGGGGAGGAAGAGGATCTCCTGGTCCTCGGGGATGGACCGGATGACGTCGGCGGCGTTGGAGGAGGTGCAGCAGATGTCGGTCTCGGCCTTGACCGCCGCGGTGGTGTTGACGTAGGCGACGACGACCGCGCCCGGGTGCTCGGCCTTCCAGGCGCGCACGTCCTCGGCGGTGATGGTGTCGGCGAGGGAGCACCCGGCGTTGGGGTCGGGCAGCAGGATCGTCTTCTCGGGGGCGAGAATCTTCGCGGTCTCGGCCATGAAGTGCACGCCACAGAAGACAATGGTGCTGGCGTCGACGTTCGCGGCCAGGCGGGAGAGGGCCAGCGAGTCGCCGGTGTGGTGGGCGACGTCCTGGATTTCCGGGCGCTGGTAGTTGTGCGCGAGGATGACGGCGTCGCGCTCGTCCGCCAGGCGGCGGACCTCGGCGGCCCATTCCTGCCTGGTCATGGTGTCCGCCGTGGCGGTGACCGGTGCCATGTCCTACTACTTCCTTGAGGCTGTGGGCACGTCGTACGGGCTCCGTGCCAGTGGTGGTCGGTGCTGGTGGACAGGTTTTAGCCTGTCAGGCACAAACCTGATTCAGCTTAACATGGCGTGGAACGGAAGGGACAGGGTGGACATCCTTAAAGGAAACGGACAGGTGGCCACGCGTGGTACGGAGGAGAGCGAACCGCTCTCCGCTCACGAGGCCCTGGCCGTCGTCCTGCAGATTCGCGCCGGAGAGCTGTGCGTCCTGCTGTGGCGGCGGGCACTGCCGCCGTGCGAGGGCGAGTGGTCGCTGCCCGGCGGCAGGCTGGGCCCGGACGAGAGCCTGGGCTCCTCCATCCGGCGCCAACTCGCGCAGAAGGTGGACGTGCGCGACCTGGCCCACCTCGAACAGCTGGAGACCCGCAGCGACCCCACCCGGCATCCCCGCCGCCGGACACTCGCCACCGCCTACCTCGGCCTGGTCCCCGCCCACATCGACCCCGTCGTGCCCGAGGACACCGGCTGGCACCCGGCCGCCGATCTGCCACCGATGGCCTTCGACCACGCCGCCATCGTCCGCTCCGGGCGGCTGCGACTACGCGCCAAACTGGGCTACACCAACGTGGGCTTCGCCCTGGCGCCACCGGAGTTCACGATGTCGGAGCTGTCGGGCTACTACCGGGCGGCCCTCGGCTACGACGTGGCCGCCACGAACCTGCGCCGCGTCCTGCTGCGGCGCGGCCAGATCGAGGAGACCGGCCGATCCGTCCCCTCCGGCCGTTCGGGCGGGCGCCCCGCCGCGCTCTTCCGGTTCCGCGCCCGCGAACTGGAGATCACCGACGCCTTCGCCGTCCTGCGCCCGCCCGAACGCGGCTGAGGCCCCGAACACGGGTCTGTTTCCTGGAACAGTTACCCCTGGGGGTTTCGTTCGGGCGCTGGCAGGGTTCTTGTGGATGGGACTGCGCCGCAGGCGATGCTCCTATGGGTGTCAAACGGCTTGGGTGAGGTCTTTGCGTGGGGTGCCGCAGACGGTGCTGGTGGTGCGGATCGACCGCATCAGGACGGGATAGACCTCGCGGGCCACATAGCGTTTGAGGCAGCGCATGATCTCCTTCGTGGACAGCCCATCGCGGGTGCGGCGTTCGACGTAGGCGCGGGTGCGCCCGTCGCAGCTCATCCGGGTCAGCACGATGGTGTGCAGCGCGTGGTTGGCGGCCCGGTCACCGCCCCGGTTGAGCCGGTGCCGGTCCCGCCTGCCGGAGGAGGCCGGGATCGGTGCGGCCCCGCACAGGTGGGCGAAGGCCGCCTCCGAACGCAGCCGGTCGGGGTTGTCCCCGGCGGTGGCCAGTAGCTGCCCGGCCACCTCGGGGCCCACCCCCTTGAGGTTCAGCAGGCCAGGAGCGGTCTGGGTAGTCAGGGGCTTGAGGTGGGTGTCGAGCTCGGTGATCTCCTCGTCCAGGGCACCGATTCGCTTGGCCAGGCGGCGCAGCGCGGCCTTGGTCGCCTGGGTCGGGTCGGCCAGGTCCGGCCCGGGCCGCAGCCGGGCGCACGCCTGGACCAGGGCCTTGGGTGAGAGCCCGCGCAGCGTCGAGCGGAGCTGTTCGGGAGCGGTGACCAGCAACTGGTGGAGCTGGTTGAGGGCCTGGGTGCGGGCTTTGACCGCTGAGCGGCGTGCCACGCGCAGGGCGCGGATGGACTCCACAGCGCCGTCGCGGGTCTTGGGGGTGCCGCTGGCCCGGCCGGAGGCCACTGCTTGGGCGGCGGCGTAGGCGTCGATGGGGTCGGACTTGCCCTTGGACCGGCGTGTCTTGCGGTCGGGGCGGTCGACCTCCACGACCCTCAGGCCGGTGCGGGTCAGGGTGCGGGCGAGTTCAGCGCCGTAGGAACCGGTGCCCTCCACGCCGATGGCGGCCAGGGGGCCGAAGGAGTCCAGCCAGGTGAGCAGTTGTTGGTAGCCGGTGCCGGTGGCGTCGAACTCCTTGTCGGCCAGGTGGCGGCCCAGGTGGTCGATGACGGCGGCGTGGTGGGTGTCGTGGTGGGTGTCCACGCCCGCTGTGACTTTCAGGGCTTGATCGGTCATGCTGGTTACCGCTGTCCTGTCGTTGGTTCCGGTGGGGTGGCACGCGTCGGCCGGGCGGGCGGACAAGACTGTGGTGGGGCTTGTTGGGCCAAGCTCCTATGAGGTCACATGCCCGTCCGGTCGTGTGCGGTGGTTTCCCCGTACGGGTCGACAGATCGTCTGCGAGACAGTCGCTGAGGGCGTCAGTCCGTTGGTGGGTCAGAGCCCGTTGGAGAAGCCACCACACATCCTCACAGTCCGTTGAGGGTGGTGGCGGGCGACGGGCGGGCCAAAGCGAAGCGGAGGACCAGAACAAACACGACCGTGGTCCGGCACGCCTTGTACACTCCCTGTCCGTGGCAATTCGTACTGTGGTGTTCGACGTCGGCGAGACGCTGGTCGACGAGACGCGGATCTTCGCTCGCTGGGCCGACCGCCTCGGAGTCCCGCACATGGCGTTCTTCGGCACCATCGGCGGTGTCATCGCCTCGGGCGGTACTCTGACCGACGCGTTCGATCTGGTCGTGCCCGGATTCGACCTGGCGGCCGAGAGCGCGCGCTGGCGCGCCGAGGACCCCGGGGGCGAGCGCGAGCACTTCGGCGAACGCGACCTGTACCCCGACGTGCGCCCGGCGTTCGACACCATGCGCCGGGCCGGTCTGTCCCTCGTCATCGCCGGGAACCAGCCCCCCGAGGCCGGACCGGCGCTGGCCGCCATGGACCTCGGCGTCGACGGCATCGGCATCTCCGACGACTGGGGCGTGAGCAAGCCCGACCCCGCCTTCTTCGACCGTGTCCTCAAGCTCGCCGACGCGGCCCGGCCCGGGATCGGCGCGGACGAGATCCTGTACGTCGGCGACCGCGTCGACAACGACGTCCTGCCCGCGCGCGCGGCCGGGATGCGCGCCGCCCTGCTGCGGCGCGGTCTGTACGGCTACCGGCACGCCGCCACCCCCGAGGCGCGAAGGGCCGACACCGTCGCCGACGACCTCCACCAGCTCGCCGACTGGGCCGCTGAGCGGACCTGAGCGCGCATTCCGGTGCGCGGCGTCGGACATCTCACGTCGCACAGGTGTCCGAAGCGGTCCGGCGTGTCGTCCGTTTGATCTACCTTCGCCTGGGTAGCGTGCGATCCTGCGTACGCCTCCGACCACCACCCGCCCCCGAATGGAGGCAGCCCGGCCGATGATCACGTTCGAGGGTGCCAGCAAGCACTACCCCGACGGCACGGTCGCCGTCGCCGACCTGGACCTGACCGTCGAGACCGGGGCGACCACCGTGTTCGTCGGTCCCTCCGGCAGCGGCAAGACCACGTCGCTGCGGATGATCAACCGGATGGTCGAGACCACCGGAGGGACCATCCGGATCGACGGCGAGGACATCCGGCGCCAGGACCCCGCCGTGCTGCGCAGGTCCATCGGCTACGTCATCCAGCAGGCGGGCCTCTTCCCGCACCGCACCGTCCTGGACAACATCGCCACCGTGCCCCTGCTCCTGGGCTGGCGCAGGGCGAGGGCGCGGGCGCGCGCCGCCGAGCTGATGGAACTCGTCGGACTCGAACCGGCCCAGGCCCGCCGCTACCCGCACCAGCTCTCCGGCGGGCAGCAGCAGCGCGTGGGCGTCGCCCGAGCCCTGGCGGCCGATCCGCCGATCCTGCTCATGGACGAGCCGTTCAGCGCCGTCGACCCCGTCGTGCGGACCACCCTCCAGGACGAACTCCTGCGCCTCCAGCAGGAGCTGCACAAGACCATCGTGTTCGTCACGCACGACATCGACGAGGCCGTCCGGCTGGGCGACCGCATCGCCGTCTTCCGGCCGGGAGGCGTGCTCGCGCAGTACGCCGCCCCCGAACGCCTGCTCGCCGAGCCCGCCGACGCGTTCGTCGAGTCCTTCATCGGCTACGACCGGGGCGTGCGCCGCCTGTCCTTCTTCCCCGCGCGCGACCTGTCCCCGCACGAGGACACCGTGTTCGACGACCAGACCCGGGCCGAGGACGCGCGCGACATCGCCGCGGGCCACGGCAGCCCGTGGGTGCTGGTGGTCAGCGCCGAGCGCATGCCCCTGGGCTGGGTCGGCACCGACCACCTCTCCCGGGTGCCCGCCGGGGTCCCGCTCGGCGACCTCGATCTGGCGCCCTACGGCCACACCTTCAACATCGGCACCGACTCGCTGCGAGCCGCCCTGGACGCGGCGGTGCTCTCCCCGGCGGGCAGGGCGGTCGGTGTGGACGAGGACGGACGCGTGGTCGGCGTGGTCTCGCAGGACGACCTGGGCACGGCGATCTGGTCGGTGACCGAGTGAGCGCGGCCGAGGCGGCGCACGCGGGGGCCGCCGCCTGGGACTGGGTCACGGGCGTCGCCCAGTGGGGCGTCGACAACTGGAGCCGACCGGGTGAACCCGACCGCGGTATCCGACCGAGGCTGGTCCAGCACATGCGGTTGTCGTACGTGTCGATCGGTATCGGGCTGGCGCTGGCCCTGCCCCTGGGGCTGGCGTGCGCGCGGTGGAGGCGGCTCTATCCGCCGGTGCTGACCGGTGTGAACGTGCTGTACGCGGTGCCCTCGATCGCGCTGTTCTTCCTCATGCTGCCCTACACCGGGTTCAGTGAGTGGACGGCGATCGTCCCGCTGGCGCTGTACACCCTGGTCATCCTGTTGCCCAACGTCGTGGACGGGTTGCGGCAGGTACCCGACCACGTGCGTCAGGCGGCGGTCGCGATGGGCTTCGGGCCGTTGCGCCGACTGGTGTCCGTGGAGTTGCCGGTGGCGGTCCCGGTGATCATCGCCGGGCTACGGGTCGCCTCCGTGGCCACCATCAGCATGGTCAGCGTCGCCTCCCTCGTCGGGTTGGGCGGACTGGGCCAGCTGATCCTCACGGAAGGGTTCCGGCGCCAGTTCGACGCGCCCATCGTCACCGGCATCCTGCTCACCGTCGCGCTGGCGCTGGTGACCGACGCCGTACTCGTTCTGGCTCAGCGTCGGCTCACACCGTGGGCCCACCGTGACCGGGCCCGGACCAGGCGTGTCCGGGCGGCCTCCGCGCAGGCGGGGAAGAGGTAGCCGTGGACATCCTGATCGATCTGTACCAGTGGTTCGCCGACCCCGCGCAGTGGTCCGGAGCCTCCGGGATCCCGGCCCGGCTGGTCGAGCACGTGTACTACTCGGCACTCGCGCTGGTGCTGTCGAGCGCTGTCGCTGTGCCGCTGGGCCTGCTCACCGGGCACACCGGCGTGGGCGGGTTCGCCACGACCAGCCTCGCCAACTTCGCCCGCGCCCTGCCGACCATCGGGGTGCTCTTCCTCGTCGTGCTGTTCGCGGGCATCGGCCTGGTTCCGGTGGTGTGCGCCCTGGTCGCGCTGGCCGTACCGCCGATCCTCGTCAACACCCACGAGGGGGTGCGCGGGGTCGAGCCGCGGTTGAGGGACGCCGCCCAGGGGATGGGCATGCGCGGCCGCGAGGTGCTCATGCGGCTCGAACTCCCGGTGGCCACGCCTCTCATCCTCATCGGTATGCGCACCGCCGCGGTACAGGTCGTGGCGACCGCGACCATCGCCGCGTACGTCGGTGTGGGCGGCCTGGGGCGGTACATCGTGGACGGACAGGCCCGCCAGGACCTGACGATGATGCTGGGTGGTTCCGTGCTCGTGGTGGCGCTGGCCGTGGCCACCACGCTCCTGTTCGCCGGGTTGCGGAGGTTGCTCGTCGCACCCGGACTGCGCGCCGAGACGGCGTCGGCGCGCTGAGGCGCGCACACCGTGAGAGAGAAGGTTGGGACATGCGGAACAGAATCGCCCTCGCCGGGCTCCCGTTGGCGCTGCTGCTGAGCGCGTGCGGTGGGAGCGACCCCTACGAGGAGGGCGGCTCCGGCGAGGAGGGCGCCGGCGGCGACGGCTCCGTCGTGGTCGGGTCGGCCGACTTCCCCGAGAGCCAGCTGCTGGCGGAGATCTACGGGCGGGCGATGGAGGCCGCCGGGGTCGACGTCGACTACCAGATGGGCATCGGCAGCCGAGAGGTGTACTACTCGCAGATCGAGTCCGGCAACCTGGCGGTCTTCCCCGAGTACAACGGGGCCATCCTGGCCTACCTCGACGAGGACGCCCCCAGCGGCACCAGCGAGGAGACCAACGCGCTGCTGGCGGAGGCGCTGCCGGAGGGGCTGGAGATCCTGGACTCCTCGGCCGCGGAGAACAAGGACTCGGTGACGGTCACCCGGGAGACCGCCGACGAGTACGACCTGGCCAGCCTGGCCGATCTCGCCGAGGTCTCCGGGGAGCTGACGCTGGGCGGGCCGCCGGAGTTCGAGACGCGGCAGCAGGGCGTGGTCGGCCTGGAGGAGGTCTACGGGATCGAGTTCGGCTCCTTCCGCTCGCTCGACGTGGCCCTGCTGACCCAGGCGCTCCTCGACGGTGACGTGCAGGCCGCGAACCTGTTCACCACCGACCCCCAGATCGCCGCGAACGGTTTCGTGGTGCTGGAGGACCCGGAGAACCTGTTCGGCGCGCAGAACGTCACCCCGTTGGTCAACTCCGAGCAGGTGGGGCCGCAGGCGCGTGAGGCGCTCGACGCGGTGTCCGCCGCGCTGACCACCGAGTCGCTCACCGAGCTCAACGAGCGCGTGATCGTCGACAACGAGAACGCGGCGGACGTCGCCGAGGAGTGGCTGTCCCAGGAGGGCCTGGCCTAGCTTTCTTCGGGCCTGCCGCCTCGCTCGGAGTGAGGCGTTCCCGAGGACGGGACGGGCCGCACACGATGATCCGTGTGCGGCCCTCCTGCGTTCCGGGGGCGGTGGTGGCTACAGGCCCTCGCCGTGGACGGAGCCGGGGGTGCCGCCGGTGGTGGCGTAGGCGCCGGTCGCGCCCTTGTCCTGCCACTCGTCGAAGGACAGCTGCCAGTAGCCCCAGCCGTTGTACCACTCCACCTCGCGGTCGGTGCCGGTGGTCTCCAGGACGTCGCCCAGCGCGGTGTTCTCGTACAGCCAGCGGGCGTCCTCCATACGCAGGTTGGTGCACCCGTTGGAGGTGTTGGCGATGCCGATGTTGGTGTTGTAGGACGCCTCGTGCAGGTACTCGCCCGAGTTCGTGGTGCGGATGCCGTACCTGACCGTGGTGTTGTAGCCGGCCATGTCCTCGGGCATGTCCGTGGTGGAGGAGTCCATGGTCACGGTCTCCTGCCGTTGCATCAGGACGTGGCTGCCGCTGGTCGTGGTGTTGAACCGCACGGTGGCGGCGCCGTTGCTGACCGGGATGACGCGCTCCTGCTCGCCGTCGGTGGTGACGACCAGTTCGTGGTCGGGCACGTGCATCGTCAGGATCCGCTCGGCGCCGATCTCGAACTCGAGGCGGTGGTTCTTGATGCCGTACACGCCGTCGGCGGCCTCCACCCCCGCCAGGTGCATGTCCACGGCGACGCTCTGGTGGGGTTCCCAGTACTCCTCGGGCCGGAAGACCGCCGTCGTGTCGTTGTCCAGCCATCCCCAGGCCCCGGTGACGCCCTGGTCGGATACGACCTCCATGGCGCTCTCCACCTGGGCCTTGTTGGTCACCGGCAGGTCGAAGTTGACCACGATCGGCATGCCCACGCCGACCGTCTGCCCGCTGTTGGGGAAGTTGCTCACCAGCTCCAGGCGCTGCCCGGCGACGGCGGGCGCGGTCGTGAACTCGGCGGTCTCCTCGGTCGTCCCGCCCGATCCCTCCGCCACGGTGGCGGTGACGGTCACCTCCGCACCGGGGCGCAGAGCCCAGTCGCTGACCCACTCGGTGGCGTCCCCGTTGAGGGACCCCGTCATCGAGTAGAGGTCGCCGTCCCCCGTCTCGTCCCCGTCCGGCGAGCTCGCCCCGTCGACCACCTCCTGCTCCACCCGCACGTCGGTGATGGTGCCGCCCTCGGCGGCCACGCGGACGGGGGTGTTCGGCGCGACCTCCCCGGCCCCCGGGGTGATGCTCAGCTCGACGGACCCCGACGCGTTGTTCTGGGTTTCCGCTTCACTGGTGGTGCAGGCGGTCGCGGCGAGGGCGAGCGCCGTCAACCCGATGCCGAGTCCGCGCACCCCCGCCGCGTGGTTCCTGGCCGCCACGTGTGAACCTCCATGCCATCCGTTGACCATCCAAGAGATGGGATGCGCGGAGACACAAAAGGTTCAAGGATTCATCAAATCCACATACTTCAGCGGGGCGGTCAGGCCAACGAGTGGTAGCGGCCCGACCACCGGGCCAGTGCCGGGCCCGTTCCCCCGACCTCGGGCAGTCCGGTGACGTCGGCGAAGAACACCACGTGGTCGCCGATCGCCACCCGATGGCGGACGGAGCACTCCAGCGCGGCCAGCGCGTCGTCCAGCACCAGGGCACGCGTGCGCTCGCCCCGGTGGTGCGGTTGCCCGGAGACGAGCAGTCGCGCGCTGGGGCGGCCCTCAGCCGAGAACCGGCCGGCCAGGGCGCGCTGTCCGGCGCCCAGCACGTTCACCGCGAACGCACCGACCTCCTCGATCACCTCGGCCATGTACCCGTCCGCGTGCACACTCACCGACACGATCGGCGGGTCCGCGGACACCGACCCGAAGGCACTGACCGTCGCACCGACGTCGTCGCGGCCGTCAGCGACGGTCACCACGGTCACACCGGTCGGCACCAGCGCCATCGCGTCGAGGAACGGGCCCGTCAACGGATCTCCCAACCGTCGGCCATCGACAGCGGACCGCCCACGGGCAGTCCCATCGCCAGGGCGGCGTTCTCCAGCGCCCCCCACGGGCTGAGCGTGGACTGCGGCTGGGCGGAGGCCAGGTCCTCACTGGACTCGTGCGGACGGAACCGGTCGAGCGGGTGCGTGCGGGGGAAGGTCCGCAGCGGCAGCGGTCCCGCCCCGGCCCTCTCCCGGGCCAGGCGCACGGCCGTCGCCAACCCGCCCAGCTCGTCCACCAGCCCGCGCTCGAGGGCGTCCCGGCCGGTCCACACCCGGCCCCGGGCCACCTCGTGCACCTGTTCGCGCGTCATGCCGCGCGCCTGGGCGACCTTGCCGACGAAGTCGTCGTAGATCTCGTCCAGCAGCGCGTTCACGCGCTCCCACTCGGACTCGGTGAACGGGCGGTCGGTGTCGAACATGCCCGCGTGCTCGGCGCTGCTCACGGAATCGGTGGTGACGCCGAACCGCTCCATCAGCGCCCCGAACACCGGCTTGCCGGTGATCACGCCGATCGACCCGGTGATCGTGCCCGGTTGGGCGACGACCGCGTCCGCGCCCAGGGTCACGTAGTAGCCGCCCGACCCGGCGACGTCGCCCATGGCGGCCACCACGGGGATTCCGGCCTTGCCGGTCAGTTCGCTCTCGCGGCGGATCGCGTCGGAGGCGGTCGGGGAGCCGCCGCGGCTGTCCACCCGGAAGACGACGGCCTTGACCCGCGGGTCGCGCCGCGCGGCGCGGAAGGCGGCCGTCACGGTGTCCGAGCCCATGATCGTGCCCCCGCCCAGCGGGGAGCGGCGGGACCGGCCCAGAGTGATCGCCCCGTTCGCGGAGATCAGCGCGATGTACCCGGGGCCCTCGCCCACCGTGGGCCTCGGTACGGGCGTGTGCTTGCGGTGGTAGCGGGCGACGTAGAGCAGTTCGGGCTCGTCCTTGCCCGGGTGCTCCTCGCGCACCTGGCCCAGGAGGTCCTCGTACACCTCGTCGCGGTAGGCCAGCGCGTCGACCAGACCGGTGTCGAGCGCCTCCTTGGGCATGAACGGACCACCCGAGACGAGCTCGCGTACCTTGTCCTCGGTCAGCCCGCGCGCCTCGGCGACGGCTTCGACGATCTGGTCGCTGAGGGAGGTGACGATCCGGTCGGTGGCCTCGCGGTGGGCGTCGGTGAAGCCGGTCTCGGTGACCCCGTTGAGGGCGTTCTTGTACTCGTGGCGTTTGCCGACCTCGTACCGGACGTCGAGCTTGTCGATGGCGCCCTTGACGAAGGTGCTGCGCATGATCAGGCCGGTGAGCCCCAGGACCCCGGTCGGGGACATCACCACGCGGGAGAACGCGCACGCGAGGTAGTAGGGGAGGTTGCCCGAGCCCAGCTCACCGAAGGAGTCGGCCCAGGCGATCGCGGTCTTGCCCGAGGCCCGGAAGTCGGCGACCGAGTCCCGCAGCTCCTGGGTCTTGGCGAACCCGAGCGGGCGGCCGTCGATGCGCACGATCAGGGCCGCCACCTTGGGGTCGCGCGCACCCCGCCGGATGCCCTCGACGACGTCGAGGAAGTGCTGCCGACGGCGGTTCATGAGCTGGCCGATCGGGTCTCCGGGGGCCTCGTCGGCGACCCCCTCGGTCAGGTCCAGCTCCAGCACCAGCGGCCCGTGCGGGCCGGGGCGCAGACGCGGGAGGGACAAGGGCTCCGTGATCTTCGACAGGTCCACCATGAACCCAGACTAATGGCCGGTGAGCGGACTTCCCCCGTGCCGCCGCGCGGACCGCGCCCCCTGGCCGCGGGGGCCTGGGGAGTGCACGGGCGGTGGGCGGGAGCGCCAGGGCGTGTTCGCCGGATATGCCTTATGGTCATGGGTGTTCTGAGCACGGGACGCACGGCTGAGAGGGACGACGCATGGCGGGCACGAAGGACGGGGCCGTCCACGGTCGACGGTGGCGGACACCCGCCGCGCGCACCGGTGTGGGAGTGGCGGCGGCCGCGACGGCGATGCTGGTGCTCGGCGCCTGTTCCGGCGGCGGTGGCGGTGAGGGCGACCCCGAGATGCGGTTGGGCGACAGCGGTCTCATGGCCGCGGTCGATCCCCCGAGCGCGGGCCCCGAGGGTTTCAGCCCGGTGGACGTCGCGGGGATCGCGATCAACGCGCCGGAGGGGTGGGAGGTCCAGAACGAGGGTGACTCGCTGTGCATGACCCCGCCCGGGCAGGCCGCGTGCGCCTACGGTTCGGTGCGGCTCGTCCCCCGGGCGGCGGCCAACCACCCCCAGGGCTGGCCGAACGAGGGCGAGGCCTTCAAGGACGAGAACGGGTGGGCCGCCAACCCGGACAACTGTCGCAGCCTCAACACGGCTGCCTCGGGCAACATCGGGGTGGAGGGCGCCGCGCTCACCTTCTCCGGCTTCTTCGAGGACCACGCGGACGGTCTGGTCTCCCACCAGTCCGTGTGGGAGGTGCGGTGCGTCAACGGTGAGAACTTCGAGGTGCGTATGTGGTTCCTGCCGATCAGCGACGTCCTGCTCTACGTCTGGTCAGCGGACCCCCAGTACGACGAGGTGTACACCGCTGTCGCCGAGTCCATGGACACCACCGGCTACCAGGACTGAGTCCGGCCGGCCCCGCCGCTTCCACCTCCGTATGCGGCCGATCACGCGATGGGTGTCCGGAAGCCCTCCAGAGGCCGTAGGGTCGTAGTCGTCAAGTGACGATGACAGTTCGGCTACGGCGCGAATCGGGGTGCAACACTGGTGACGACCAATGAAGCGGCGGGACGTGTGGGTCAGTACACGCTCGACAACGGATTGCGTTTGGTGACCGCACCGGCGTCCACCGGGCGGGTCGCCGCCGTCAACCTCTGGTACGGGGTCGGCTCCCGCCACGAGGTGCCTGGGCGCACCGGGTTCGCGCACCTGTTCGAGCACCTGATGTTCCAGGGCAGCGGCAACGTCGTCAAGGGTGAGCACTTCGAGGTGGTCGAGCGGCTCGGCGGCGACATCAACGCCTCCACCTCCACCGACCGCACGAACTACTACGAGACGGTCCCCGAGCACGCGCTCGACCTCATCCTGTGGCTGGAGGCCGACCGCCTGTCGACCCTGCGCGACGGGATGACCCAGGAGGTCCTGGACAACCAGCGCGACGTCGTCAAGAACGAGCGGCGCCAGCGTTACGACAACCAGCCCTACGGAACGGCCCTGGAGCGCATCCTGCGCCTGGCCTACCCCGAGGGGCACCCGTACCACCATCCGACCATCGGTTCCATGGCGGACCTGGACGCGGCCGACCTCGACTACGTCAAGTCCTTCCACAAGGCGCACTACGGTCCGGACAACTGCGTCCTGACCGTCGTCAGCGACCTGGACCCCGAGGACGTCCTGGCCCGCGTCGAGCGGTTCTTCGGCCCCATCCCCGCCCGTGACACCCGTCCCGAGGCGCCCGACGCCGCCCTGCCCGCGCCGCTGGGCGGCCCGGTCCGCGACGCGGTGACCGAGACCGTGCCCGCCGCCGGTGTGTTCGCCGGGTTCCGCGTCGCCCCCTACGGCACGCGCGACTTCGACGTCATGCACCTGGCCTCGGCCGTGCTCGGCCAGGGCCAGGGCAGCCGTCTGTACCGCGCCCTGGTGGTCGACCGGCCCATCGCCGCCGACGACGGCGGGGCGGCCGCCGACATCCTGTCGTTCCGCTACACCGACAGCCTCCTGCTGGTGAACATGCTCGCCCGCGAGGGTGTCAGCGGCGACGAGCTGGAGACCGCGATGCGTGAGGAGATCGCCAAGCTCGCCACCGGTATCACCGAGGAGGAGCTCGACCGCGCCCGCGCCGTCCTGGAGCGCGACCACCTCCAGTCGATCTCCAGCCCGGCGGGCCTGGCCGACGCCATCGGCAGCGCCACGCAACTGCTCGGCGACCCCGAGCTGGTCTTCACCTGGCCCGAGCGTTGGGTCGACATCACCGCGGAGGAGGTGCGCTCGGCCGTCGAGCGCCTGCTGGTGGACGACAACCTGCTCGTGGTCCGTTTCGACCCCCAGGCGGCCGAGACGTCCCCGGAGCCCGAGCCCGCCGTCTCCTAGTCACAGGCCCTGTCACCGCAAGCCGCAGAAAGAGCCGCAGAGCATGCCGAACACCCGTCCGGACCTCGGTGCCCCAGCGTCCTACTCGTTTCCCAAGCCCCAGCGGATCAGCGTCGGGGGCGGCACGGTCGTCGCCGTCGACGTGCCCGGCCAGCAGCTGGCCTCCCTCCGCCTCGTCCACCCGCACGGTGGCGCCGCCGAACCGCTCGACGCCATGGGCGTCAGCGCCCTCACCAGCGAGGTCCTGGAGGACGGCCCCGACGGCAACAGTTCCCTCGCCCCGGCCCTGGAGCGCCACGGCGCCGAGTGGGTTTCCCGGGTCACCTGGGACGCCTTCATCACCGGCCTCGACGTCCCGGTGAACCGCCTGGGCGAGGCGGTGCGCCTGTTCTCCGACGCCGTGCGCCGTCCCGCGCTGGCCGCCGACGACGTCGTCCGCCGCCGCGACCAGCTCCTGGAGCGGTTCTGGCTGGAGTGCGCGTCCGCGTCCACGCTGGCCATGCGCAGCCTGGGCGGACAGCTGTTCACCGGGCGCTACGCCACACCGCTGGCGGGCGGCCCCGTCCGTCTCGCCGACGTCACGCCCGAGACGGTCGCGCGCTTCCACAACGACTTCGTCGCCTCCGTCGCGGGAACCCTCGTGGTCGTCGGCGACCTGACCGGCGTGGACCTGGAGGCCCTGGGCAAGACCGTGTTCGGGGACGTCGCCTCCCTGCCGGAGCCGGAGTTCACCGCCCCCGCCCCGCCGCCCGGGGAGCTGCCCCGCCTGCTCATCGTGGACCGGCCCGGATCGGTGCAGTCGGCCCTGGTCATCGCGCACCGGTCCCCGTCGCGCTCCCAGGTGGACCTGCCCCGCGCCGAAGGCATCGGCGAGGTGCTCGGCGGGATGTTCACCTCCCGCCTCAACATGGAGCTGCGCGAGCGTCTGGGCTACACCTACGGCGCCGGCGCGCGGTTCGACCTGCGCCGCGACAGCGGGGTCTTCTTCGCGTCCACGCAGGTGGAGGCGGACACCACCGCGCACTCGATCACCTCGTCCCTGGAGCAGTTCGCCAAGCTCCGCGAGTCCGGGGTCACCGAGGAGGAGCTGTCCGCGGTCCGCGAGTCCAACATCGTGGGCCTGCCGGTGAGCTACTCGACCGCGCGTGCCATCGCGGGCGCGCTCGTGGACATCGTCGTGCACGACCTGCCCGACGACTACGTCGACCGCAACCGGGCCGGGTACGAGCGGCTCACCCGGTCCGACCTGGACTCCGCGGCCCTGGAGTACCTGCACCCGGAGGAGGCGGTCGTGGTCGTGGTCGGCGACGCCGAGCGCCTGCGCCAGCCCCTCACCGACATCGCCGTGGGCCCGGTCCAGGTGCGCACTCCCGAGTCGCTCTGGTCCTGACGCCGTGCGCGGGCGCGGTACCCGTCCGGACACGGGCGCCGCGCCCGTCCTCGCCCCCGGCCCCGGGCAAGGAACGGTCAAGGAGAGGTAGGTCACCGCATGTGTGCCCGCCTACCGGACATAACGAAAACGAACCTATGTATCAGTGTTCCGGCAACGACCAGCATGGACCCCGGGTGCGCCTGATATAACGAGTGATCCGTGCACCTACGTGGTGACAGCGACCGCAATGCTCCGCAGGAGGCCGCCATGACCGGTGAATGGACCCGTGGATAACCTTGTCCTCCCTAGACAACCCCCACACCCAGCGGCCCGAGGCGTCGCCCGACGCGGCGTGCCCGGAGGATGCCAGCATGGCCGAAGCCGAACCTGAGGGACGGCTGCTCAAAGGGCGCTACCAACTGACCTCGGAGATCGCCAGGGGCGGCGTGGGCACCGTGTGGCGCGCCACCGACCTCGTCATCGACCGAGAGGTCGCCGTCAAGGAGCTGCGGCTGCCCGCCGACCTGAGCCGGTCCGAACGTGAGTCGCTGTTGCAGCGGACCACGCGTGAGGCCCGCGTCGCCGGGCGCCTGACCCACCCCAGCCTGGTCACGGTCCTGGACGTCGTGGACGAGGACGACCGCCCGTGGATCGTCATGGAGTTGGTGGAGGCCTCCACCCTGGAGGCGATCATCCAGGTGGGCGGCCCGCTGCCCTATCAGCGTGTGGCCGAGATCGGGCTCCAGCTGATCGACGCCCTGAAGGTGGCGCACGCCGAGGGCATCGTCCACCGTGACGTCAAACCCGACAACGTGATGATCAGCGAGTCGGGGCGCGTGGTGCTGACCGACTTCGGCCTGGCCGCGTGGAACGGGGAGTCGGCGCTCAGCGCCTCCGGGCGCATCATCGGCTCGCCCGCCTACATCCCGCCGGAGCGGGCCAAGGCTGGTCCGGTGGGGCCGGAGTCGGACCTGTGGTCCCTGGGCGCGACCCTGTACGCGGCGGCCGAGGGGCATCCGCCCTACGACCGCAAGGGCTACATCAAGATCCTGCGGGGCGAGCAGCTGGACGAGCCCGCGGAAGCGGCCAACGCCGGCCCGCTGGCCCCGGTGCTGGCCGGACTGTTGCGCGTCGAGCCCAGCGAACGGCTCACCGCGGAGAACGCCACCAAGATGCTGCGGATCGCCGCGCTGGCCCCGTGGGCGCCCGAGACCAGTCCCGAGCGCGCCGCCGACGGTCCCGCGATACCCGCGGAACCGCGTCCCGGTGGCGAGGAGCTCCCGGACCCCCACTCATCGGCCCGTGAGCAGGCCCGTGAGCACTTCCGGGCGGGGGCGCACGTGCTGGCCGAGTCCATCAACGAGCGGCTGCGCCACAGTCCCGAGGCGATGAACTCGATCATGACCTCGATCCGCGACTCCACGGACACGCTCGGCCTGACCAGTTCCGGCAAGCACGCCGAGAGCAGCCGTCTGCCGGTGGTGATCGCCGTCGTACTGGGGATCGTGGTGCTGCTGGCCGTCGTGCTGTGGGCGCTCCTGGGCCGGTAGCGCAGCGGCGGGCCCAGAACGAGCACGGCCCCGAGGACGGTTGTTCCCGTCCACGGGGCCGCCGCGAACCTCAGTGGGGCCGGCGGGATTCGAACCCGCACTGTACAGCACCTAAAGCTGCCGTCTCCTGCCAGTTGGACTACGGCCCCGTCGGGACAACTGTACCGGTGCCCGGAGGGGGTGCTGCGCCCGGCCCGAGGGGGACCGGGCACCGCCGGTGCGGGGCCTCAGACGCCGAGTTCGCGCTTGACGCGGTCGACGTGGCCGGTGGCCTTCACATTGTAGAAAGCCTTGGCGACCTTGCCGTCGGCGCCGACGACGATCGTGGAGCGGATCACGCCCTGCACGAGGCGGCCGTAGTTCTTCTTCTCCCCGTAGGCGCCGTAGGCGCGCAGGGTGTCCTTGTCGGGGTCGCCGAGCAGGGGGAAGGTGAGTCCCTCCTTGTCCCGGAACTTGGCGAGCTTGTCCGTGGTGTCCGGGGAGATGCCCAGCACCGTGAACCCGGCGGAGTCGAAGTCGCGGAGGTTGTCCCGGAAGTCGCAGGACTCCGTGGTGCAGCCGGGCGTCATGGCGGCGGGGTAGAAGTACAGAACGGCGCTTTTGCCGGTGGAGGTCAGGACCTCGCTGAGCGTGACGGGCTTGCCGTCGGCGTCGGTGAGGGTGAAGTCGGGGGCCTGGTCGCCGGGTTCCAGACGGATCGGGTCGCTCACGTGGTGTTCCAATCTGTGGCTGGCGGGGCGGTGCGCCCCGTTGTCCTTCGTCCTCACACTACGGCCCCGGGACGCGGGCCGCCGCTTCGGAGGCCGGGGCCGCCGGCTCGGGCGTCGTTCGGTTGCGATTGCGGTTCGGTTCCTCCGCGACGGCGGTGATCGGCGGTTTCATCGCCTATCGTTGACCGAACTCAGGATTTCGGTCCGGTCCGTCGCGACCCGGACCTGTACGTACACTCGGGCGACACGCCCGCTCCGGTAAGGCGGCCTCGAAGCCCCACGGGACCGGAACAGACCCGCTTCGCGTTTGGGAGTCATTGCCGACGATGCCTGGATTCACACTCGACGAGGTCAGGACGCGGACCCTCAAGCAGCGCGACTCCTGGTGGACGGTCCACCTCATGGACCCGATGGCGATCCGGCTCGTGCGCCTGTTGGCGAACCGGACGTCGGTCACGCCCAACCAGCTGACGGTGCTCGCGCTCTTCCTGGGGCTGGGCGCGGCGGTGTGTTTCGCGCTGGGCTACCGGGAGGCGCTCGCCCTGGGCGCACTGCTGTACTTCCTGTGCTTCCTGGTGGACTGCACGGACGGTAAGCTCGCCCGGCTCACCGACACCGAGTCGCTGTTCGGATCGTGGATGGACTACGTCTCCGACCGGTTCCGCGTGCTGGTGTGCGCCGTCGCCCTCATGGGCGGCCAGTACGTCGTGGCGACGGAGAACAACCCGGACTCCGCGCCCGTGGTGTTCGTGTGGCTGGCCCTGGCCGTGGTCTTCCTGGACATGTTGCGGTACCTGAACGCTCTCCAGGTGTACAAGCTGCGCCGTGAGATGCGCTCCCACCTGGCGGGGGCCCTGGAGCGGGCGCGCGCCACGCTGTCGATGCTGGAGCCGGAGGAGGACGACGGCTCGGAGCTCACCGGTGAGCGGCGCGGCGGCGCGATGAGCGACGGCGGTGAGCAGGCGGTCCTGCGGCACGGGATCGACGTCCTGGAACAGATCCTGCGCAGCCAGAACGAGCGGGAGACGCGCAACCACCGGACGGCGGGCAAGCAGCCCGACATGACCCTGCCCAAGGTGGACCTGCACCAGGAGTTCCGGACACGGTTCCCCTGGTACACGAGGTTCTGGGGGGCGTTGAACGACCGCCGGGTGCGCACCCACCTGTTCAGCGGCATCGAGTTCCAGATCGCGGTGTTCGTGATCGCCCCGGTGGCCGTCGCGGTGACCGCGATGCCCGCGGTCATCGGTTGGATCGCCGCGGTGGCGGGCGTTTTGCTGCTCGCGTTCGAGATCGCCATCATCTATAAACTGTGGTTGTCCACGCGGGACTTCTTCCGCGTGGTCGACGGAATCGATGGCGCGCTGAGATTCTCCGGTCCGTCCGACGGCGCGGAGGAAGAGAGCCGGGAGACCGGCTCGGACACGGACTCCCATTCGACCCTGCGCTGATGGAGGAAGGCAACCCAATGACGGGACGCGACACCGAGCCGCGCCAGACCCCGGCCGACATCGAGGCCGAGATCAACCGCGAACAACGGCGGTTGGCTGAGACCCTGGACCAGTTGTCCGAACAGGCCCGCCCGTCCAACATCGCGCGCAGGCAGATCAGTCGGGTCCGTGAGCACGGCGCCCGGATCGCCGACGAGGCCCGGGCGCTGGTGGCGGGGGGCGGCGCGGTGCGGGTGGAGAGCCACCTCGTGGAGCCGGAGGAGGGCAGCATCCTCCTTCGGGGTGACGAGGAGGTCGTGACCACCTACCAGGCGCGGCGCAAGCTTCCCCCTGAGGCGCTGATCCTGGCCGCGGGCGTGGGCACGGTCATCGCCGTGGGCGTGGTGGCCTGGGCGGTCCGCCGGAGTAAGTAGGCGTGGACGTTCTCTCGGGGCGGTCACCCGAGGGGGTTCGACGTTCGGGCGCCGGCAGGGTGCTGATGGACGGGGCCGCGCCGTAGGCGTCCGTGGAGGGCGACGAAGAGGGAGAAGCCGCGCCGGAGGCGTCCGTTGAGGGTGGTGGAGGGCGACGAAGAGGGAGAAGCCGCGCCGGAGGCGTCCGTTGAGGGTGGTGGAGGGCGACGGGCGGGCCGAAGCGAAGCGGCGGGCCCAGAACGAACACGGCCCGGACGACACCGTCCGGGCCCGACGTGTGCGCGGGGTTCGGTCAGAGGAAGGTGCGGCCCTCGCCCCGGTAGGTGGGGGCGTCGCCCAGGTACTCGCCAGTGTCGCCGTCGACGAGGTGCAGGGCGGCGAAGCGCTCGCACATCTCGCCCGCCTTGGCGTGGCGCATCCACACGCGGTCGCCGACCTCCAGGTCGTGCGCGGCCGCGCCCAGAAGTGGGGTCTGTACCTCGCCGGCGCCCTCGTTGGCGGTGTAGGAGAGCCCCTCGGGCAGGTACGGCACGGGTGCGCGGTGCTGGTCGGCCGGGCCCGACGCGGGGTAGCCGCCGCCCAGGACGGTGGCCACGCCGGGGGAGGGGCGGCGGACGACGGGCAGCGCGAACAGGGCTGCGGGACGGCCGTCGAAGGCGCGGAAGTGGTCGAACAGATGGGGATGGTAGAACCCTGAGCCGGCGGCGAGCTCGGTGACCGCCCGTTCCCGGCCGGTGGTGTGCAGGCTGCCGGTGCCGCCTCCGTTGACGAAGCGGACGTCGGCGACCTCGCGGACCGCACGGACGATGGCGGCCCGGCGCCGGGCGAGTTCGACCGCGGAGCGCCGCTGGACGGTGCGCAGCAGGCGGCCGAGGAGGGGTTTGCCGGGAGGGGCGTCGCCGACCCCGGCGATCTGACCCTCGTAGGCCATGACGCCGTCCAGGAGGAGTTCGGGGCGGCGGACGACGGCGCGGGCGAGGGCGGCGGCCTGAGCGGGGGTACGGACGGGGGAGCGGTAGGTGCCCACGCGCAGTCCGGGGCCGAGCGGCTGCCAACTGGTGTCGATGTCCAGGCACACGCGGATGGGGGGTGCGTCGGGGCCGCGTTCGTCGGCGGCTCGGGCGACCGCGGTGCTGATGAGGTCCAGGTGGGCGGTGGAGTCCACCATGAGGGTGATGCCGCGGGACGCCGAGGGCGTGCGCGCGAGCTGGACGAGGGCGTCCTGGTCGGCGGTGGGGTAGGCGACGAGGATGTCGTCGCTGATCGGGCCTTGTTCCTCGTCGGTCGCCAGCCAGAGTGCCTCGGGGAGGGTGAAGGCCATGACCCCCGCGTAGCCGGGCAGTTCCAGGGCCGCGCGCATCAGGTGGCGGCAGCGGAGGGACTTGCTGACGACGCGGATGGGGCGGCCGTGGGCACGTCGGGTGAGAGCGGTCGCGTTGGCGCGGAAGGCGGCCAGGTCGACGACGGCGAAGGGGGCCTGGAGTTCGCGTGTGGCCGCCTCGTACTTCTCGCGCGGGTTTGTCATGTTTTGAGGATGCCAGAACATGAATAGATTTCATATTCCTTGGAGTGGCCGTTCCCGGACGCGTGTGTGGCGGCCACGACCCGGCCGAACCCGCGCGCGGCTCGACAGGTGCCGATATCCTGGAGCATCCTGGCTGATCAGCCGGTGTCCGATCCCTGGAGTGGTTTTTTCCATGAGTGAGCGCGAGTACGTCCTGACCCTTTCGTGTCCCGACAGCAGGGGCATCGTCGCGGCGGTGGCCAACCTGCTGTCCGACCACGGTTGCAACATCACCGAGAGTCAGCAGTACGGTGACCACTACACGGGACGCTTCTTCCTGCGGATGCAGTTCGTGGCCGAGAGTGGAACGGACGGCGCGGCGGTCGGCGAGGACGCTCTGCGGGGCGCGTTCGCGGCGCTGGCCGGCGACTTCGGCGACGGGGGCGGTGACCCCGTGGTGGAGTGGAGCCTCCAGGTCCGCGACATCCGCCCGCGCATGATCGTCATGGTCTCCAAGTTCGGGCACTGCCTCAACGACCTGCTCTACCGCCAGCGCAGCGGGCTGTTGGACGTCGACATCGCCGCCGTGGTGTCCAACCACCCCGACCTGGAGTTCCTCGCCGACTCCTACGGCGTGGACTTCCACCACCTGCCGGTGACCTCGGCGACCAAGGGGGAGCAGGAGGCGCGGCTCCTGGAGCTGGTCGACTCCTACGACGTGGACCTCATCGTCCTGGCCCGCTACATGCAGGTGCTCAGCGAGCAGCTGTGCACCAAGATGTCCGGCCGGATCATCAACATCCACCACTCCTTCCTGCCGAGTTTCAAGGGCGCGCGCCCCTACCACCAGGCACACCGGCGCGGGGTGAAGCTGATCGGCGCCACGGCCCACTACGTGACCGCCGACCTCGACGAGGGGCCGATCATCGAGCAGGAGGTGTCCAGGGTCGACCACACCCACAGCCCGGAGCAGCTCACCGCGATCGGCCGGGACCTGGAGTCGGTCGCGCTGGCGCGTGCGGTCAACTGGCACGCCCAGCGCCGTGTCCTGCTGAACGGGGACAAGACGGTCATCTTCGACTGACGCGTGTGCGGTTCTCCCGGGGCGGCACGCCGGGTCGGAGCCGTTTTCGGACGCATAGGGGGGCGCCTTCGGGCGCCCTCTCGTTTTCCCGTCCACAAGGTTCGCGGCGCGGTTTTGGGGCAAGGATGGTATTGCCGTTACCTTTCTGACCTGGGAAATCTCACTCACTGTATCTTGTCGACCACGAACAGTACGTATATGGTGTGTTGAGGTAGATTCCCGTCGGTACACAGGTCGGAAACGGTGACCGGGTTTCGGTCCGCTACTCCTGGGGTGCTTCGCCCGAGGGGGAGGACAGAAATGGGTAACCGCGTGTCAGGGAGGTGGCCCCAGGCCACCGACCTCCGACACCGGCCGCGGCCACGGGTCTGGTGCACACTGCTGAGGGGGACCGGTGTCGGATACCAGGAGCGAGGCAAGGGTGCCCGGGGCCCGCGACGCGGCCCAGGGCGAGCGCGGCGCCGGAGGCGCCGGACACACGCACATCGCCGACGGCGTGGTCGCGAAGATCGCCGGGATGGCCGCGCGGGAGATCGGTGGCGTCCACGCCATGGGCGGAGGCGCGGCGCGCGCGGTCGGAGCCGTGCGCGACGCGGTGACCCGAAGCGGTGACGGCGGGTCGGTGACCCGAGGGGTCTCGGTCGAGGTGGGGGAGCGCCAGGCCGCCGTCGACATCGACCTCGTCGTCGAGTACGGCGTGGCCATCCAGGACCTGGCCGCCGCGGTGCGCCGTAACGTCACGGCCGCCGTGGAGCGGATGACCGGGTTGGAGATCACCGAGATCAACATCAGGGTCGACGACATCCACCTGCCCGACGACGGTGATGACGCAGGCGCCGAGCAGGGCGGGGGCGGCGGCGCGCCCCGGGTCCAGTAGCGGTGGGCGAGGACGACGAACCGGCGGAGACCGCCGCGCGCCTGGCCGAGGCCGCGCTCTGCTTCCCGGACGTGGTGGGGCTGTCCGCGGGAGCGTTCGGGACGATCAGCACTCCGGCGCGCGGCGGATTCGTCCACGGCGTCGCGGTCCGGTCGGGGGCGGTCGAGGTCGGGCTCGTCGTGCGGTTCGGGAGGCCGATCCCGGGGGTCGTCACCGAGGTACGGGACGGGTTGGGGCCGCTCTCCGGAGGACGCGCCGTCCACGTGTTCGTGGAGGACGTGGTGGCAGGGCTCGGAGGGGACGCGCCGTCCGGTGGCTGAGGTCGCCGCGGGCGCTGGAGGCGGTTGGACACGAGAGGGGGAGGCCATGTGGCCGATCGTGGGGTTGGCGTTCGGGACGGTGCTGGGTCTGGCCGGGGCGTTCGGCGGGTTCGCGGCCTTCGGTCTGGTGCTGGGCCTGGGGATCGCCGGGTTCGTCGCGGGGCGGGCGGTGGAGGGCGAGATCGACCTCGCCCAGGTGTTCACGCGGCGCTCGGCCTAGGGGCGCGTGTGGAACGGTGGCGCGACGGGCGACTGACGGTCCCGCGGCAGCGGAGCCGGCCGGGGCCGGAGGGCGTCGTCGGCCGAGACCCCGGAGGACGGACGGGCATCCCGCCGCGCGTGGTCGAGCGGGTCGCGTTGCAGGCGATCCGGGAGGTTCCCGGGGCCGAACCCGCCCGGTCACGTGTGGCCAGGGCCCGGATGGGCGGCGGCGTCGTGCGGTTGCGGCTGCGGATCGTGGTGCGCTACCGGGATCCGGTGGGCCGGGTCGCCGGACGGGTGCGCTCGCACGTCAGGGAGCGGGTCGAGTGGGCCACGGGAGGACGGGTCCACCACGTCGACATCGAGATCACGGAGTTGGTGCGCTGACATGACCACCGTGGAAGAGGCCCTGGGCCGTCCCGACCAGGGAATCGACCGGCGGGCGAAACGCGTGGCGGTCCACACGTTCCGTCCTCGCAGGTCCTGGCCCGCGGTGATGACGGGGGCGGTGATCCTCGTGCTGGCCGTGGTGTCGGCCGCCGAGGTCATCTCCGCCCTGGCGGGCAGCCCGCTGCGGATGATCCCGGTCGGGGCGGCGACGGACTACGCGGAGACCACGACGTGGTCCGAGCCGTCGGTCCAGATCGCCTCGGCGGTGCTCGCCGCGATCGGGCTGGCCCTGATCGTCATCGCGTTGGCCCCCGGCAACGGGCGGTGGACCGCGCTGCGCACCGACGACCCGGCGCTGGTGGTCGGGTTGACCCGCCCGGCCCTGCGCCGGACGGTGTCGTCGGCGGCGCAGGAGGTCAGCGGGGTCGACTCGGTGCACGTGGTGCTGAGGGGGCAGCGGATACGGGTCCACGTGCGCACGGACACACCCGACTGGGAGGGGCTTCCGGCCGAGGTGACCGCGGCCGTGGAGCGCCGGTTGGAGGAGTTGGCTCCGCTGCGCAGCATGCGGATCGTCACGCACGTGCGCTACGCGGAGGACTGACATGGGTCGGGACATGAACCGCCGGTCGGCCAGGGGCAACCGCGTGGGCCTGCTGGCCGTCGGGTTGCTGTTGATGATCGTCGGTCTGGCGGCGCTGGCCGCGGGCCGGGGCGTCCTCGGGCCGGACCTGGCCGGGGAGGCGATCGCCGGTACGCGGGTCAGGGAGCTGCTCGACCAGCGGTGGGTGCCCTACGCGGCGGTCGCGGTGGCCTTCCTCTCCGGGTTCCTCGCCCTGCGGTGGCTGCTGGTGCAGGGCATGAACGACACGGTCGGCAGGGTGGTGCTCGACCACGGCCCGGGCGGGCGCGTGGAGATGAGCGAGAGCGTGGCGCGCGGCGCCCTCGAACAGGAGGTCGCCGAGTACCCCGGGGTACGTCGGGCGCGGGCCCGGCTGACCGAGTCGAGCGAGGCGCCGCACCTGCGGCTCGCGCTCCTGCTGGAGGAGGACGCGGACGTGACACGGGTGTGGGAGCGGGTGCGCTCGGAGGCGTTGGCGAACCTGGGCGAGGCGCTCGACCTGGAGCGGATCCCCACGGTCATCCGGATGTCGGTGGCCGCCCCGGCGCGGGTTCCGCGCCGCGGCCTGGCGTGAGGAACGCCCGGCCCCCGAAGCGGGAAGGAGGCCGCCCGCTTCGCCGACGACGACCTGCGCGTCGACATCCTGTGCGGACGCGGGGACTCCCCCACCTGGTACCGGATCAGCGGTCTGGTGCCGTCCGGGGGCGGCTGAGAACGGTTTTCCACGCGGTCTCCTGAACCGCGAGGTCCGTCGGCACTCGATGACGTTGACGGCCAGGCCGCCGCGCGAGGTCTCCTTGTACTTGTCGTGCATGTCGCGGCCGGTGTCCCTCATGGTCCTGATGGCCTTGTCCGGGGAGACGGATCCACACGCGGGAACCGGGGTGGCGGTCGTCAGGGCCGTGGGAGGCCTCCACCGCAGTATCCGGTTCGCCTGATACATTGTGTACACAAAGTTCATTGGTTACTCTGTAGCCATGAATGACACAATCTCCTCCAGAGAGTTTCGAGCTCACCTCGCCGAGGTCATCGACCGCGCGAGAGCCGGTGATACCACGGTCGTCACCCGCAATGGCAAGGCCGTGGGAGCGTTCGTTCCCATGGAGGTCCTGGAGAAGGCGCGACGGAGCGACGAGGACGAGCTCCGGCGGCTCATCGAGGAGCGTCGGGACTCGCCGCTGGTATCCATGGCCGAGGTGATGGCGGAGACGCTCGAGCGCGATGACTAAGTACGTCACGGCCTTCAAGGTCGAGGCCCAGGCCGAGCTTCGGAAGATACCCCGTGATCAGGCCATGTCGATCCTGCGGAAGCTCGCCGAACTCGAGACGGATCCATTCGCGTTCGGCACCAAGGCCCTCGTGGGGATTCCCGGGCACCGGCGGCTCCGTGTCGGCGACTACCGCGTGATCTACACCGTTGACCAGGGGCGACTCGTCGTCGTGGTCGTTCACGTCGACCATCGGTCGACCGTCTACGATTGACGGAGCGTGTCGTCGGCCCTCAGCACTCGATGACGTTGACGGCCAGGCCGCCGCGCGAGGTCTCCTTGTACTTGTCGTGCATGTCGCGGCCGGTGTCCCTCATGGTCTTGATGACCTTGGCGGGTGCGATGGTCAACAACGCCTGTGCGGTCACTCCTGACGGATGTAACCTGGTACCAGGTTAGGTACCAAGTGGGGTGGGAGTATGCCTGCGCTGAACATCGAATTCTCCGAAGAAGAGATGGAGCAGATCCGCCAGGCGGCCGCGGCTGAGTCGACCAGCGTCAAGAAGCTCGCCAAGGAGAGTGTCCTCGACGCGATCCAGCGTCGTCGGGTTATGGAGGCAGCAGCGCGGGTGACCCGTGTCTCCGCTGAGCTGAACCGGAGGCTCGCCCAGTAGATGCCCTCAGACGCCGTCATCTATCTGAACGCGTCCCTCATAGTCGAGATCACCACCCTCACCCTGCGACAGAACGAGCAGGGTGACGCGGTGGTACGGGACTACGGGCTCCTTGAGAGCGCGACACATCGTCCGCGCTCGTCATCGTTCGGCGTGGAGCACTATCCGGGGCTGTTCGACAAGGCCGCAGCACTCATGCACTCCCTCGCTCGGAACCACGTGTTCGTCGACGGCAACAAGCGGGCCGCGTGGAACTGCGCGGCCACCTTTCTGGAGGTGAACGGGGCTCCGTTGATCGAACCCGTCGACGAGGACAGGGCGGAGGCGTTCGTCCTCGACGTCGCCACGGGAAGGCTCGGCGACATCGAGGACATCGCGGCGGCCCTGCGCACCTTCCACGTGGTGGCCTGAGACGCCCTCAGCACTCGATGACGTTGACGGCCAGGCCGCCGCGCGAGGTCTCCTTGTACTTGTCGTGCATGTCGCGGCCGGTGTCCCTCATGGTCTTGATGACCTTGTCCAGGGAGACGAAGTGGCTGCCGTCGCCGCGCAGCGCGATCCGCGCCGCGCTGATCGCCTTCACCGAGGCCAGCGCGTTGCGCTCGATGCACGGCACCTGGACCAGTCCGCCGATCGGGTCGCAGGTCAGCCCCAGGTTGTGCTCCATCGCGATCTCCGCCGCGTTCTCCACCTGGGCCGGGGTCCCGCCCAGCACCTCGGCCAGACCGGCGGCCGCCATCGACGACGCAGAACCCACCTCGCCCTGGCAGCCGACCTCGGCCCCCGAGATCGACGCGTTCTGCTTGAACAGGATGCCGATCGCCGCCGCGGTCAGCATGAACCGCACGACGCCCTCGTCGCCCGCGCCCGGGCTGAAGTGCAGGTAGTAGTGGAGCACCGCGGGAACGATCCCCGCCGCGCCGTTGGTCGGGGCGGTCACCACCCGGCCCCCCGCCGCGTTCTCCTCGTTGACGGCCAGGGCGTACAGCGTGATCCAGTCGCTGCCGCGCATCGGGTCGGAGTCCACCGAGGCGGGCGGCAGCAAGCCCGAGTCGTCGCACACCCCGCCCAGCTGTCGGTACAGCCGGTGCGCCCGGCGCGGCACCTTCAGCCCCCCCGGCAGGCTTCCCTCGGTCAGCACGCCGCGTCGCACGCACTGGCGCATCGCCGTCCAGATCGTGAGCAGTTCGGCCCGGATCTCCGCGGTGGTACGGCCGAACGCCCGCTCGTTGGCGAGCATGATCGCACTGATCGACATCCCGGTCTCCGCGCAGAGGCCGAGGAGTTCCTCAGCCGTGGCGAAGGGGTGGGGCTGCGCGGTCTCGTCCACGGTGATCCGGTCGGCACCCGCCGCCCGCTCGTCGACGACGAACCCGCCGCCCACGGAGTAGTACACCTTCGCCGAGATCTCGGCGCCGACCGAGTCCAGCGCCACGAACCGCATGCCGTTCGGGTGGTCCGGCAGGCTCTCCTTGCGGCGGAAGTCGACGTCGACCGCCGGGTCGAACGCGACCGCCGGCCCCTCCGGGCCGCCCAGGGACAGCGTCCGCTCAGCACGCGTCCGCTCCACGAGCGCGGGCACCGCGTCCACGTCCACGTGTTCGGGCGTGTGTCCCATCAGCCCCAGGATCACGGCGGTGTCGCTGCCGTGCCCCTTGCCGGTGAGGGCGAGGGAGCCGTACAGCTCCGCCCGCACGTGCGCCACAACGGACAGCTCGCCGCGCGACCGCAGACCCTCGACGAAGGTCAGGGCCGCCCGCATCGGGCCGACCGTGTGCGAGCTGGACGGTCCGATACCGATGGTGAACAGGTCGAAGACACTGATGGCCATGGCTGTCCTCCTCGTCGAGCACAGGTGTGGCGTGTGGGCCGCGCGGGGCGCGCTGCGCCCCGCGCGGTGGGTGTTACAGGTTGGGGTAGAGCGGGTGCTGGTCCGCGAGCGCCCGCACACGGCCCCGCAGGGCCTGGGCGTCGAACTCGGGCTTGAGCGCCTCGGCGATGATGTCGGCGACCTCGGCGAAGTCGTCCTCACCGAACCCGCGGGTGGCCAGCGCCGGGGTGCCGATCCGCAGACCCGAGGTCACCATCGGCGGACGCGGGTCGTTGGGCACCGCGTTGCGGTTGACCGTGATCCCCACCGAGTGCAGCCGGTCCTCGGCCTCCTGGCCGTTGATCGCCGAGTCCACCAGGTCCACCAGGACCAGATGCACATCGGTGCCCCCGGTCAGCACCCTGACCCCGACCTCGGCCATGTCCGGGCGGGTCAGCCGCTCGGCGAGCAGTCGGGCGCCGGCCACCGTGCGGTGCTGGCGCTCGGCGAAGTCCTGGCCGGCGGCGACCTTGAGCGCGACCGCCTTGGCGGCGATCACGTGCTCCAGCGGGCCGCCCTGCATGCCCGGGAACACCGCGGAGTTGATCTTCTTGCCCAGCTCCTTCCTGGCCAGGATCAGTCCGCCGCGCGGGCCGCCCAGGGTCTTGTGCGTGGTGGTGGTGACCACGTCGGCGTGCGGGACCGGGTTGGGGTGCTCGCCGGCGGCGACCAGGCCCGCGAAGTGGGCCATGTCGACCATGAGCAGGGCGCCGACCTCGTCGGCGATCTGGCGGAAGCGCGCGAAGTCGAGCTGGCGCGGGTAGGCCGACCAGCCCGCCACGATCATCTTGGGCTGGTGTTCCTTGGCCAGGGCGGCGACCTCGTCGTAGTCGACGGTGCCGTCCTGGGGGCGCACGTGGTAGGCCACGGCGTTGAGGATCTTGCCCGAGTAGTTGATGCGCATGCCGTGGGTCAGGTGGCCGCCGTGGGCCAGGTCCAGGCCCAGGATGGTGTCGCCCGGCTTGAGCAGGGCGAAGTAGACCGCGGTGTTGGCCTGGGCGCCCGAGTGGGGTTGGACGTTGGCGTGCTCGGCGCCGAACAGGTCCTTGGCGCGGTCGATCGCGAGCTGCTCGACGACGTCGACGTGCTCGCAGCCGCCGTAGTAGCGGCGCCCGGGGTAGCCCTCGGCGTACTTGTTGGTCAAAACGGTGCCCTGGGCTTCCAGGACCGCCTGCGGAGCGAAGTTCTCCGAAGCGATCATCTCCAGGGTTTCGCGCTGGCGCGCCAGCTCGGCGTCGACCGCCGCCGACACCTCCGGGTCCAGCTCACTGAGGCTCTGGTTGAGCACGGTCTTGTCGGTAGCCATCGGAGGCCTACTCCTCATCCTTGGTCAGAGCCTGGTACTCCTCGGCGGAGAGCAGGTCGGAGGGTTCCCCGGAGACCCGTGCCCGGAACAGCCACCCTTCCTCGTAGGGGCTGGAGTTGACCGTCTCCGGTGTGTCTTCGAGGGCCTCGTTGACCTCGACGACCTCACCGTTCACCGGCGAGTAGATGTCGCTGACGGACTTGGTGGACTCCACCTCGCCGCAGGTCTCCCCGGCGGTCACCTCGGTGCCCGCCTCGGGGAGCTCGACGTACACGATGTCGCCCAGCGACTCGGCGGCGAACTCCGTGATCCCGACGGTGGCGACACCGTCCTCGATCCGGACCCACTCGTGTTTGTCGGTGTAACCCAGCTCCGTGGGAACGCTCACTTCGACTCTCCTTGGAGATATACCTTCATCCTGCCGTGCGCGCGTGCGGCGCCCCGGCCCGGCCTACGCCTGGTCACACCCCGTACGTGCCGGTCCCCGGGTCGGGGATCCCGCCGTGGGGGTGGGTGGGCCCCAGGGGTGTGGGGCCCGGGCTGTCACGACTGCCGCTTGTAGAACGGCAGCTCGACCACGTCGACGTCCTCACCGCGTCCGCGCACGTCCACGGTGAACGCGCCGGTCGTGGTGTCGAGGTCGCCGTCCACGTAGGCCATGGCGATGGGGCGGCCCAGGGTGGGTGAGGGCGCGCCACTGGTGATGGTGCCGACGACGGCGCCGTCGCGCAGGACGTCCTGGCCCTTGCGCAGCGGGCGGCGGCCGCGGGAGGCGAGGCCGATGAGGCGGCGTTCGCGCGCGGTGCGCGCGGATTCCTCCAGGGCGGCGCGGCCGACGAAGTCACCCGGCTTGTCGAACTTGACCACGCGGCCGAGACCGGCGTCGAAGGGGGTGAGGTCGGCGGTGAGCTCCTGCCCGTACAGCGGCATCCCCGCTTCCATGCGCAGGGTGTCGCGAGCGGAGAGTCCGGCGGGGACCAGACCGTACTCGGCGCCCGCCGCCATGAGGGTCTTCCACACGTGCGGGGCGCGGTCGGCGGGGCGGATGAAGATCTCGAACCCGTCCTCGCCGGTGTAGCCGGTACGGGCGAGCAGCACGGGGACCCCGGCCACGGTGTGCTCGTAGCCCGCGTAGTAGCGGATCCCGTCGAGCTCGGCGTCGGTGAGCGGGGCCAGGATGTCCACCGCGCGCGGGCCCTGGACGGCGATCAGCGCGTATTCGGCTGACTGGTCGGTGACCTCGACGTCGAAGGCCTTGGCCCGTTCGGTGAGGGCCTCGGCGACCACGGACACGTTGGCCGCGTTGGCCACGACGAGGTACTCCTCCTCGCCGAGGCGGTAGACGATGAGGTCGTCCAGGACTCCGCCGTCGGCGGCGGTGATCATGGTGTAACGGGCGCGGCCGACCTTCACCTTGGACAGGTGGCCGACCAGGGCGTGGTCGAGGGCCTCGGCGGCTTGCGGCCCGGACAGGTGGATCTCACCCATGTGGGAGAGGTCGAAGAGCCCGGCGGCCTCGCGGACCGCCGTGTGCTCGGCGGTCTCGCTGGCGTAGCGCAGCGGCATGAGCCATCCGGCGAAGTCGACCAGGGTCGCGCCGGATTGTTCGTGGATCTCGCGCAGCGCTGTCGCGCGGGGCGCGGACGCGGGCTCTGACATGGGCACTCCCGAGAGGATGGGCGTCTGTCGTGTGTGGCGTTGCCATCCTCCCCCTCTGTCATCTGTGCCTGAGAGCTTCACCACGTGCTCGGCGTGGCTTGCACCTTCGGCGAGGGACGCGTGTCCCTGCTTTCCAGAGTGGTCTCGCCCGTACGGTCCACTGTGCCTGAGAGGTTTCATCGGGGAGGGATTGCTCCTTCGGCGGCCCACATTGGCTACGCGGGCGCTCTCCCGTACGGGGTCAGCAACATGATCAGCCTAGCAGTGGCCGCTCTCGGCTCCCAAGGGTGGCCGAGGTCTTACACGGCGCGCGGCCGAAACCTCCCTACCGCGGGGGCGCAGCCGTTAGCTTGGGTTCGGTGGAACGGGAACCGACGCGTGGGGAGGCGCGAGTGGGTACCGACATCGGGTGGGGGAGACGGACGGCGGTTTCGGGCCGTCGGGTGGTGCTGACGGTCGCGGCGGGTGCGGTGACCGTTCTGGTGGGAGCGGCGTGCTCCACAGTGGTTCCGGAGACCGCGGGTCACGTCCGCGGCGACGCGCGGCCCGTCGACCGGGCGGGTGGCGACGTTCCCTCGGTGGAGCGGGAGGACCTGGAACGGGTCTTCGACGAGGCGGGGGTGGAGGGCACCTTCGTCCTCTATGACACGAGTGAGCGGTCGGCCATCGTCGTCGATCCGCAGGAGGCCCACCGCCGCAGTGTGCCCGCGTCCACGTTCAAGCTGGTCAACTCGGTGATCGCGTTGCAGGCGGGCGCGGTTGCCGACGTTGACGAGGTCGTCCCCTACGGCGGTGAGCCGCAGCCGGTCCCGGAGTGGGAGCGGGACATGAGCATGCGTGACGCCCTGCCCGCGTCCAACGTGCCCGTCTACCAGGAGATCGCGCGCAGGGTCGGTCGTGACCGGATGGCGGCCTGGGTGGACCGGTTCGACTACGGCAATCGCGAGATCGGCGGCGCGGACGCGGTGGACCGGTTCTGGTTGGAGGGTCCGCTGGAGGTCACCCCCATGGAGCAGACCGTGTTCCTGGCGAGCCTGGCCCGGGCTGAGCTGCCGGTGGAGGAGCGGCACCAGCGCGCCGTCCGCGAGATCGCGATGGTCGACGAGGTCGGTGACCACGCCCTCTTCGCCAAGACCGGATGGGGCGGGACCGTGGACCCGTCGCCGGGGTGGTGGGTCGGCTGGGTCGAGTACGGGGACGATGTGCACACCTTCGCCCTGCGGGTGGACATCGAGGACGAGTCACAGCTGGAGCTGCGTGAGCGGGTCGGTCGGGAGCTGCTGGTCGAACTCGGTGTGCTGCCGCCGGAGGCCGCCGCCTGATGTGTCCGGCGGTGGGTCGCCGCCCCGCGTGTTCGTGACACGGTGTGGGCCCGGCGCGCGCCGGGCCCACACCGTGTCTTCGCGGCGTCCGCGTCCGACCTGGCTCAGGCGGCGTTCTTGCGGCGCTGGCGCACGGCTTCGGCCAGCTCGGAGAGCACGTGCTCGGTGGTCTCCCAGCCCATGCACTTGTCGGTGATCGACTGGCCGTAGGTCAGCGCGGCCGGGTCGCCCAGCTTCTGGGCGCCCTCCACGATGAAGCTCTCCAGCATGACGCCGATGATGCCGGTCTGCCCCCCGGCGACCTGCTCGGCGATGGCGGAGGAGACACCGGGCTGGCGGGTGTGGTCCTTGCCGCTGTTGGCATGGCTGGCGTCGATCATCAGCCGGCGCGGCAGGCCCGCTCGGCCGATGACGTCGAGCGCGGCCTCGACCGGCTCGGCGTCGAAGTTGGGGCCGCTCCGTCCGCCGCGCAGGATGACGTGGCAGTCGGGGTTGCCTTCGGTGACCACGACCGATCCGGCGCCGGTCGGGTCGACGCCGAAGAACGTGTGCGAGGCCGCGGCCGCGCCGACGGCGTCCACGGCGACCTGAACGTCGCCGTCGGTGCCGTTCTTGAAGCCGACCGGGGTGCTCAGCCCGCTGCTCAGCTGGCGGTGCACCTGGCTCTCGGTCGTGCGGGCGCCGATCGCGCCCCAGGTCACGGCGTCGGCGATGTACTGGGGCGTGATCGGGTCGAGGAACTCGGTGCCCGCGGGCAGTCCCAGAGAGTTGATGTCCAGCAGGAGCTGGCGGGCGATGCGCAGGCCGTGGTGGACGTCGTAGGTGTCGTTCAGGTGCGGGTCGTTGATCAGGCCCTTCCACCCCACGGTGGTGCGCGGCTTCTCGAAGTACACGCGCATGACCACGCACAGGTCGTCGCGCAGGGAAGGCACGAGGCCGATCAGGCGTCGGGCGTAGTCCATCGCCGACTCGGGGTCGTGGACCGAGCAGGGTCCCACGACGACCAGGAGGCGGTCGTCCTCTCCGTCGAGCACGCGCTTGACCTCGGCGCGCGACTCCTCGACGAGGGAGTTGCGCTCGTGGCCCAGGGGCAGTTCCTTGAGCAGGTCCCCGGGGGCGATGAGTGGCTGGTAACTCGCCACCCGTGTGTCGTTGGTGCTCGGCATCGTGTTCCCCTCGGTCCCTCGGTCGGTGCTGGCTGTCGCCGCGACTGACAGTAGCGCGGCCCGGGCCGGTCGAACGCGGTCGTGTGGGGTGTCGGCGTCGCACACGGGATGGGAAACACCACACGGACGAGACACGGAAAAGATTCGTCTCACTATGTGGGACGGAAATTCCTGAGTCCATTCCGCTCCGGGGGCGCAGATCAGTCCTTCAGCCCCGGAAGATCCTCTTCCCAGAACTCGCGCTGGTTGCGCTGGCCGTCGGTGACCGTGCCGCGCTCGGCTTCGGCCCGCCGTAGTTGTACACGTCGGATCTTACCCGAGACGGTCTTCGGAAGATCGGTGAACTCCAGGCGGCGCACCCTCTTGTAAGGGGAGAGACGCTCTCGGGAGTAGGTCAGGATGGCGCGGGCCGTGTCCGCGTCCGGGGGCACGCCCTCGGCCAGGGCGATGTAGGCCTTGGCCACTGACAGGCGCAGCGGGTCGGGGGAGGGGACGACCGCGGCCTCGGCGACGAATTCGTGCTCAACGAGCACACTTTCGAGTTCAAATGGTGAGATGCGGTAATCCGAAGCCTTGAACACATCGTCGATCCGGCCGATATAGGTAATGTAGCCGCGCGGGTCCCGGGCGGCGAGGTCACCGGTGTGGTAGAGGCCGAGCCGGGTCACGTCACGGGTCATGTCGGTGCCGTCGGCGTACCCCGTCATCACCCCCACCGGGTCCCCGGACAGGTCGACGCAGATCTCCCCCGTCTCGGTCCTCTCGTCGGTGGTGGGGTCGGTGAGCACGATGTCGTAGCCGGGCAGCGGGCGGCCCATCGACCCGGGCACGACGGACTGCCCGGGAGCGTTGCCGACGAGCATGGTCGTCTCCGTCTGCCCGAACCCGTCGCGGACGGTGATCCCCCAGGCGTCGCGCACCTTGTCGACCACCTCCGGGTTGAGTGGCTCGCCCGCGGCGGCCGCCTCGCGCAGCCGCACGCTCCAGGAGGTCAGGTCGGTCTGGATGAGCATGCGCCACACCGTGGGCGGCGCGCACATGGTGGTCACGCCACAGCGGACGACCTGGTCCAACAGCCGCTCGGGGTCGAACCGGGCCTGGTTCACCACCAGGGAGGTCGCCTCGGCGTTCCACGGGGCGAACACACTGCTGTAGGCGTGCTTGCCCCAGCCGGGGGAGGAGATGTTCAGGTGGATGTCGGCGGGCTGGACGCCGAGCCAGTACATCGTCGACAGGTGGCCGACCGGGTAGGAGCGCTGGGAGTGGGAGACCAGCTTGGGCCGGGAGGTCGTGCCGGAGGTGAAGTACAGCAGCAGGGGGTCGTCGGCGCCGACCGGGCGCGGCGGCGTGAAGTCCAGGGCGGCGTGCTCCGAGTCCGGGTAGCTCAGCCAGCCGTCCATGTACCCGACGCAGACGCGCGTCCAGTGGCCGCGCAGGTGCGCGAACTTCTCGGTCTCCGCGGGGGAGCACACCACGTGCGCGACGTCGCCCCGGTCCAGCCGGTCGACGAGGTCGCTCTCGGTGAGTATGGGCGCCGTCGGGCAGACGACGGCACCGAGTTTGATCGCCGCGAGTGTGGTCTCCCACAGTTCGACCTGATTGCCGAGCATGAGCATGATCCGGTCGCCCGGGTGCACGCCCTGGCCGATCAGCCAGTTGGCCACCTGGTTGGAGCGCTCGGACAGGTGCTGGTAGGTGTACTTGGCCTCGCTCCCGTCCTCCTCGACGATCCACAGCGCGGTGCGGTCGGGGATGGTCTCGGCCAGCGCGTCGAAGTAGTCCAGGGCCCAGTTGAACCGGTCGGGCCGGGGCCAGCTGAACTCCCGGTGCGCTCTGGGCTGGTCCTCGCGGTGCCGGAGCAGCAGGTCACGGGCGGCCCGGAACTCCGCCGCGCCCTCGGCGGCCCTCTCTTTCGACATCGTCGGCGACCTCCGGTTCGGGATCCGCGGACGGGGTGGCCCGTCCGCGCGCTCGGCCCGCGTGGGGCGCTGTGAACGGTGTGCCCAGCAGGTCCTACCCGGTAAGCGCGCGGGCGACGCCTGCGGTCCGCGCGCCCTACCATGGGCCGCATGGAGGAACTGCGCGGACACCACGGAACCTGGCGATTCGACGGGCAGACGGTTCGGCTCGGGTTTGACTCGGGGCGCAGGGTCCCCACCCTGTTCAAGCACCTGGGGGAGTGCGCGGTTCCGCTGGCGGCGGTGCGTGAGATCGAGTTCGACCGCGGCGACCGCAAACGCGGGTGGCGGCTGCGGCTGCGGCTGGTCGACGGCGCCGACCCGTACGCGAACCTGGGCGTGCCCGGCCGGGGCGGAACGTCCCCGCTCCTGCTCACCGGGCCGCACGACAGGGAACTCGTCGCCGAGTACGTGGCCGACGAACTCACCTCCACCGTCCGCCTGGCCAGGGAGACCGCCGACGGTGTCCCCGACCCGCGACAGGTGGCCCGGGGGCTGGTCGCCCGCCTGCCGTTCCAGGCCCGCACAGCCGAGGGGTCGGCCACTTTCGACGGCACCCGTGTCCGGATCCAGTGGGACGGCCTGATGGCCGGTTCGGCCAAGGAGAAGGAGAAGGCGCGCGAGTTCCGGCTCACCGAGATCGCCGAGGCCCGCTGGCTCCCGCCGGTCGACCTGACCGAGGGCCTGCTGCGCATCGAACTGCGCGGCGTGACCGTCTCGGAGGCCACCGACATCGAGCACGACTTCTTCACCCTCGCCTCCCACGGCACCAAGGGCGGTGACGAGACCCTCCTCATGGCGGCGACCATCAACGCCCACCTCACCCCGTCCCCGGTTCCGGAGGCGGCGGCACTGCCCGGGGCCGGTCCGTCCCCCTCGACCGAGCAGGACGCGGAGACGATCTTCGCCACCATCCGTGAACTGGGACGGCTCCACGCCGAGGGGCTGCTCACCGACGAGGAGTTCGGTGCCAAGAAGGCCGAACTCCTCGGACGCCTCTGACGGTGTCCGTACGGCCTCGGCCGGGAACCGGGGCGTGGAGGACCCGCCCCCCTCGTATGTCTGTTCTGCCCGCCGGACGACCGTCCGGCGGTTCGCACTCGGAAAGGTCACAAGCCTTGCGCACCCTGTACCCGTCCATCGAGCCGTACGACTCCGGAATGCTCGACGTCGGCGACGGAAACCGCGTCTACTGGGAGCTGTGCGGCAACACCGCGGGCAAGCCCGCGGTGTTCCTGCACGGTGGCCCCGGCGGGGGCTGCAACCCCGCCCACCGGCGGTTGTTCGACCCGGAGCGGTACCGCGTCCTGCTGTTCGACCAGCGCAACTGCGGTCGGTCCGTCCCCCACGCCAGCCGGATGGACTCCGACCTGTCCGCGAACACCACGTGGACGCTGGTGGAGGACATGGAGCGTCTGCGCGAGATGATCGGCGTGCGGACGTGGCAGGTGTTCGGCGGGTCCTGGGGTAGCTGCCTGGCGCTGGCCTACGCGCAGACCCACCCCGAGCGGGTCAGCGAGCTCATCCTGCGCGGGATCTTCACCCTGCGCGACGAGGAGCTGCGCTGGTTCTACCAGCAGGGTGCGTCCATGCTCTTCCCGGACCTGTGGGAGTCCTACCTCGCGCCGATCCCCGAGGAGGAGCGCGACGACCTCATCGCCGCCTACGAGCGGCGCCTCAACGACCCCGACCGCGACGTGCGCCTCGCGGCCGCCCGCGCGTGGAGCGTGTGGGAGGGGTCCACGGTCACCCTGCTGCCCAACGAGGAGATCCGCAGCCAGCACGCCGACGAGGACTACGCGCTGGCGTTCGCGCGGATCGAGAACCACTTCTTCTCCAACCGCGGTTTCCTGACCCCGAACCAGCTCATCGACGGCGCGGAGAAGATCCGGCACATCCCCGGGGTGATCGTGCAGGGGCGCTACGACGTCTGCACACCCGTCCACACCGCCTACGACCTGCACAGGTCCTGGCCGGAGGCGGAGTTCCACATCGTCGACGACGCCGGGCACGCCTACAACGAGCCCGGCATCCTCGACCGGCTCATCGAGGCCACGGACCGCTTCGCCGGTTAGCGGGCCGTCCGGGTTCCGGGCGCTCGTCGCCCGGAACCCGGAGCGCGGCCGTCGCCGCCGACGGGTGTCAGGGACGGTAGGAGTCGATGCAGTTCGCGTTGAACTGGTCGACGTAGTCGAACGGCCCCGCTTCCGCCAACAGCCGCCGTCCCTGGCTGCGGGACAGGTTCCACGACGCGAGGCCCCCGTGGTCGGGGCGCTCCAGGCGGTCCTGGAGCGCCAGGAGCGCGCAGACCCGGTCGTCCTCCTCCAACTCGATGAGTCCGGGGACCGCGTCGGCGGACAGGGTGTCCAGGTACCAGGTGTCGACCGTGGTCAGGTCGAGGTCCTGGTGGCTCTCGGCGATGCGCAGATCCGGGTTCCCGTAGGCGAACACGGCCAGTGCGACCGCGGAGAGTGCGACCGTGGCACGCGGGAGCCAGGTGGTGGAGCGGCCGAGCGTGTTGACCAGACCCGCCACCATGACCAGGACGAACACCGCGCCGCTCCACAGGATCCACGCCTCGGCGCCGGCCCGCATGCGCGTCAGCCCGAAGACGTCGATGTAGAGCTGGAGCCGCATCATCGCCGAGGCGAGGATGACGAGGGTGAGCAGGCACAGCAGACCGAGCAGGACGTTGCGCGTGGTGCGCACGGCCCTCTCCCGGGCCGGGACCAGCGCCGTGGTCAGGGCGATGACGCCCAGGACCAGGAAGCTGACCACGACGAGCTGGAAGAAGCCCTGCCGGGCGTACTCGGCGTAGATGAGCCCGGTGACCGACTGGACGTAGTCGTCGCCGCCGAACATCACCGCGCCCTGCACCGCGACGAACGCCGTGAACAGCGCGATGAGGGAGCCGAGCGGGATGCTCCAGACCCACATCGGCCAGTTCGGTCCGGACTCGGGGGGTGGGACCGGCCCGTAGCGGGGCGCCGGGCGCCGCCGGGCGGCCAGGACGGCCGAACCCGTGAAGAGGACGGTCAGGGCGCCGCCGAACAGGCGGGAGACGACCGTCCCGAGGTCCATGTTCTCGAACGGTCGGGCCAAGTAGTTGGCGAACACGGGGTCGGCGAAGGCGAGGAGCACGCCGAAGACGGTCAGCAGCAGGGCGGTGACGACCGCGGTGAGCACGGCGGGGGCCACGAGCCCTCGGGCCCGGCCGGAGCGCAGGGGGCTGAACAGCAGGCGCGGGCTCGCCGGAAGGTGCCGGAAGAGCGCCAGGCTCCCGACGAGCACGCTGACGGGGCCGCGCCGGGAGGCGGGGTTGTGGACGGCGAAGGCCAGCGAGGCCAGGAGGAGGGCGCCGGTCAGTGTCCACACGAGGACCCAGCCCGCGTCGCGGACGGCGGCGGTGGCCAGCAGCACGGCGGCGAGCACGCCGAAGACCGCCGACCAGGCACGGCTGTGGCGTTCGGGTTCCGGTTCGGGGACGGGCACCACGGGTGGGGGAGCCTGGGCGGTTCCCCAGGGGGCGGGCGCGGCCCGGTGGGGGTGCTGTCGCGGGTACGGCGGCCAGGGGGAGTGTCCCCACGCGGTGTTGTACGCCTGGGCGGGGTGGGGGCCGTGGGCGGGGTGGGGCGGGTGTCCCGGGGAGGGCCAGGGGGCGCCGCCGGGTCCCTGGGGGCGGTGCGGCGGGTTCGCCCGTTCGTTCCCGGCGGCCGCGCCGGGCTCGGAGGTTTCCCGGGGCGTGTCCGTCCCGTCGCCCTTCCGGGGAGTGGCGGTCTCGCCGGTCGTCTGGGAGTCCTCGGAATTCGTCGCCTCCCGGGCCTCGGCGGCCTCACCGGCATCAGTGCCCCCGGGAGCTTCGGGGGTGGCCGCGTCTGGTTCGGGGGGCTCCGGTGCCACGGTGGCGGCTTCGTCGGTCGCCTGGGAGTCCTCGGGGTCCATCGCCTTCCGGGCCTCGGCGGCCGCTCCGTGTCCTCCGGCCTCGGCCGTTGATTCCGCCCCCTCGGCTCCCGTGCGTTCCAGGGGACCAGCGGACTCCTCGGACCCGGCGGCCGCGTCGTGGCCGTCTGCCTCGCCGGGTTCGGATGCCGTGTCCGGTTCGGGCTCCTCCGCGGGGGTGTCCCCGTCGAGGGCCTCCCGTGCCGTCGCGGCTTCGTCGGTCGGCTGGGAGCCCTCGGGGCCCGTCCGGGCCTCGGCCGACTCCTCGGAGTCGTCCTCCGTGAGGGCGGGCCGCGCCATGAGGGCGGCGAGCGCCGTCAGCCCCGCCGCCACGCCGGTGATGACCAGTCCGATCCCTGGTCGGTTCAGCGTGGCGAGCAGAGCGGCGACGACGCCGACCGCCACTACCGCGACGGGGAGCCAGCCCGGCGGCCGGGGGAGCGGGGGCCTCGGTCTGCGGTAGGACGGGTGGACGAGCGGATCATAGGGCGAATAATCCGACGGCGCCGCCACCGGGGGTCGGGGCCCCAGCCGTGCTTCTTCTGATGTGCCTTTGTAGGCGGTCAACGCGTCCCCTTCCTCGTACGGGGCTCCTGGGCCCCGTGGGATTGTGGGAGGTAGGACCGCCCAAACGGGGAGAAGGTTCACACGGCGCGCCCAAGGCACACCCCCTCGGGGGCCGCGGGCCTCGTGGGCCGGGGCCCGGTGCGGCATTAGAGTCGAGGCACCCGCAATCCGCGCGAGGAAGGGACAGTCATGCGAGTCGAGGTCGACTTCGACCAGTGCGAGAGCAACGCCCTGTGCATGGGAGCGGCCCCCGAGGTCTTCGAGGTCCGCGACGACGACTATCTCTACCTGCTGACCGAGGAGCCGTCCGCCGAACTGCACGAGAAGGTGCGTGAGGCCGCGCGCCTGTGCCCCAAGCAGGCCATCACCGTGAAGGAGTAGCCCCCGCGGCGGTCAGCGCCTCATCCCATGGCGTGGGCTTCTCCAGCAGGCCCCGGTACCGCATGGTGCGGGGCGTTGACCGCAGTCCCAGCACCCCGGTGAGCATCCCGTCCCGGCCCAGGAAGGCCACGAACTTCCGGTCCTCCGCAGATCCGTGCACGAAGGCGACCTCATCGGCGGGTGCGCCCTGCCCCAGCAGCTGGATCTTCATCTTGTATTGGTCCGACCAGAAGTAGGGGACCGGGGTGAAGGGGGTCCGGCCCGTGCCCGCGAGGAGGTTGTTCGCCGCCGCCGCGCCCTGTTGGCTGGCGTTCGTCCAGTGCTCCAGCCGGATCCGGCCACCGTAACGGGGGTGCGGCCAGTTCGCCAGGTCGCCGACGGCGTACACGCCGGGCGCGGACGTCGCGGAGAACTCGTCGCAGACCACCGCGCCGTCGGCGAGCAGTTCCACACCCGAACCGCGCAGCCACTCGGTGTTCAGGTGGACGCCCAACCCGGCCACCACGAGGGACGCCTCGATCGACGACCCGTCCGCCAGCCGGACGCGTTCGACGCGGTCGGCGCCCTCGAACCCGGTCACGCCGACCCCGAGGCGCACGTCGACCCCGTTCTCCCGGTGCAGTTCGGTCAGGATCCGCCCGATCCTCGGGTCGATCACCCGTGTCAGCGGCGTCGGCGCCGCCTCCACCAGGGTCACCTCCATACCCACGGCACGGGCGCTGGCCGCCACCTCCGCTCCGACGAACCCCGCTCCGACGACCACGAGGCGCCCACCCGAGTCGAAGGCCGCGCGTACGGCCTCGGCGTCGTCGAGGGTGCGCAGGACGTGCACGCCGCCGAGGGGCGTGTCGGGGCGTCGGGCCCGCGCACCGCTCGCGATGACGAGGCCGTCGTAGCGCACGGTCCCGCCGCCCTCCGGGCCGGTCACGTCGATCTCACGGGCCCGGGCGTCGAGCCCGACCGCCCGGGTGTTCAGGCGGAGGTCCAGGTCCAGGGCGTCCACGTCGGCGTCGTCGCGCAACCGGAGGGAGCGGTGGCCCACGAGCCAGCCGGGCCCGCCGTTCGACGGGTCCATCCCGACCCCGGTCAGGACCTCCTTGGACAGCGGGGGCCGCGAGTAGGGGCGGTACGGTTCCTCACCGACCACCGTGAGCCGTCCGTCGAAGCCCTGTTCCCGCAGGGCCTCCGCGGCGTGCAGCCCCGCCATACCGGCGCCGACGATGACGATGTCCTTGAGGGTGTCCGGCACTGTGGTGCCCTTCCGAAGTCGAGTCCCACCGGGGGTCGGATGTCCGGTCTACAGCGCGCGGACCTCCCCGACGGGCGCGCCGCCGCCGTAGATCTCGACGCGCAGCCGGTCCTGGACGGGGGAGACGTCCACGCCGATGGTGCGCAGCGCGTTGAGTGCGACCAGGGTACGCGCCCGCTCCTCGGCGTCGCCGTCGCTGATCTTGACCGCGACGGTCTCGCCGGTGGGCGCGCCGATGAGGTGTACCCCGTCCGCGCCGATCTTGGCCACCGCCCCCGGAACCCGGGTCATCAGCTCGGTGTCGATCCGGTCGGTACCCGACACGTACTCCGGGTGGGCGCTCATGGCGTCGGTGACGGCGCGTTCCCGGCTGCCCTCGGGGGAGGTGCGCATCCGCCACAGGCCGCGGGCCAGTCCGGCCAGGGAGACGGCGAGCTGGGGAGCCCCGCAGCCGTCGACGGCGGTGTGCGCGACGTGCTCCCCGGTCAGTTCCTCGATGGTCTCGCGGACGAGAACCTGGAGGGGGTGGCCGGGGTCGAGGTAGTCGTCGGTGCTCCAGCCCCGCTCGACGCAGGCGGAGAGCATGCCCGCGTGTTTGCCGGAGCAGTTCATGAGGAGGCGCTCGGGCTCGCGGCCCGCCCGCAGGAACGCGCGGCGCGCGGCCCGCCCGCCGGGGATGTCGGCGGGGCACCGCAGTGCGTCGGGGGTGAGACCGGCCTTGGCGAGGATGCGCTCGGCCTCGGCGGCGTGCAGGTCCTCGCCTCCGTGACTGCCCGCGGCGATGGCCAGGGAGGGGCCCTCCAGCGGGGCGCCCGCGCGCAGCATGGCCAGGGCCTGGAAGGGCTTGGCGGCCGAGCGGGGGAACATCGGCTGGTGGACGGGCCCGCGCGCGACCGCGATCCGTCCGGTCGCGGACAGGGCGACCACCGCGCCGTAGTGGACGCTCTCGCGCATACCGGAGCGGGTGGCCTCGGCGAGGGGCACGTACTCCGGGTGCGGGCTCAGCGTCGGCTGCGGGGTGTCGGTCATGCGGGCTCTCCTCGCCGTTGAGGTTCAGGTGCGCGGGGAGTGTCCATGTTTCTGTGGACACGACTAAGAACGTTACATAATCAGCCTTTCTTCCGGTCGCGGGGTGGGATCGACCACTCCGTCGGCCTCTCGTTCCCGCTCACACGTGTACCCCGGCCACACGCGGCCCGGTCGGCTCCTCGGACGGCCGTGGTACCGGTGCGCACGGGGAGTAAGGTCGGTTCGAGCACGGACCGGTCCGGACACCGGTGGATCGGCGGTGACGAGGAAGTGGAGCACGCGATGGGAACGCTGCGAATGGGCGCGCTGACCCGGAGACGGGTCGGCCTGCGGGCGGCGGACCTGGAGTACGCGGTGCTCGACACCGAGACGACGGGGCTGGACCCGAGCACGGGTGCGCGCGTGGTCGAGATCGCCGTGGTGCGCGTGCGCGGTGACGGAACGGTGATCGAGGAGTTCAACACGCTGGTGGACCCGCGTGCCGAGGTGAGCGGGCACGAGTTCCACGGCATCGGCGACAGCGACACCGTCGGCGCCCCCACCTCGGCCCAGCTGGTGCCCAAACTGACCGAACTCATCTCCGGCGCGGTCGTGGTCAGCCACAACCTGGACTTCGAACAGCGTTTCCTGGCCTCGGAGTTGATCCCCGCGGGGCTCCCCGCCGGCCAGTCCGGCCTGTGCACGCTGCGGGCCCTGCGTTCCCAACTCGACCTGGGGCGGTACTCGCTCGCCCGGGCCTCCCACGCGCTCAGCGGGGACTGGCCGACCGGTCAGCACACCGCTCTGGGGGACGCCCGGGCCTGCGCCAAGCTGCTCGCGGAACTGCTGACCAACGCCCCCGGCGAACTCCGCTACAGCGGTCCCGAGCCGCGGATTCTCCCGATCTCCGGAACGGGAGCCGCCTCCGCCTCCGTGCGGTGGAAGCCGCGCACGAACGCCGTGCCCGGCGGCCTCGCGCCACTGAGCCCCTGGTCGTCGTCCTGGCGGGCGGTGGAGCTGGACGCGCAGCTGTGCGGGGGCGCGTTCGACGCCCGGGCCCGGGCGGAAGCGGAACTGGCCGCTCACCGCGACAGCCGCCTGCGCGCGCGGCTGGCCACGGCCGCGGCGGTGACGGGCGGGGTGGCGGCCACGGCCGTCGGCGGGCTGCTCGTGCGCATGGCGGGGGAGTTCGGCGGCCTCAGAGGCCGGAGAGGGTGAGGAAGAACGCCACGATCAGCGCGCTTCCCCCGACCGCCGTGCACAGGGCGCGTCCCTGTTCGGTGAGCCGCGCCGAGACCAGCCGGACCCGGGGGCGAACGCCGGCCCGGGGCCCGGTCGCGGCGCGACGGGTCGCCGTGCCCCCACGTGCGGGCGCGGCGCCGCGCCCGGTGGTGGGACGGCTCGGCGCCACGTAGCGGGGCACCTTGTTGAACAGCGCGAGCGACACCAGGGCGGTGCCGAACAGGATCAGCACGAGGGACACGTCGGGGAGGGCCTCACGACTCGGCGGGGTGGTCGGGCGCCCGGGAGGGGCGGGCAGCCCGATTCTTACCGAAGGCGCCGACACGTCGCGACTCGGTCCGCCTGGGAGGGGTTGACCGCTCGCGTTACGGACCCGCCCTTATCGCGCTGTGCTCACGTACTCGTACCGTGGGTTACGGTGCGCGTCGATTTCGGCAGGATCGTGTCGACGGTTTCGGTTGGCACTCCCAGTGCCCGGAGGACGAACCGGGTGACGAGCGCGTGGGTCTCGTCCAGGTCGATCTCCCCGCTGACGAGCGGGATGCGTTGGGACCCCACCATGGACAGGGTGAGCCGTGCGGTCGCCTCGGGGGGTAGCGGGTCGAATTCGCCGGCGGCGGTGCCCTCCTCCAGGATCCCGGTGAGCAGGCGCTGCATAGGCGCCACGTGCGCGGCGAGTGCCTGGTAGGCGTCCGGGCCGAGGCTGGCCCCGAGTTCGGCCGCTGGCGGATGCGGGTGGGCGACGATGCCTTCGAGCTGGAGGCGGACGAACGCGGAGACCCTGCGCGCGGCCGACACACCGGACGGGAGTTCGCGCTCGTACTGGTCGACGAACGCGCTGCTGACCTCCTCGGTGAAGGCCAGCAGCAGCGTGGCCTTGTCCGGGAAGTAGTTGTACAGGGCCGTGCGGGTGATGCCCGCGGCGTTGGCCACGTGGGTCATGGAGACGCGGTCGATCCCCTGTGACCGGATCAGCTCGTCGACGGCCGCCATGATGCGCTCCCGTGTGCGGGCACGGTGCGCGGCGATGGTCGGTGCCGTGATCTTGGGCATCCTCCTATGGTGTCACGCGTCGCGGCCCCCGGGTGCGTACCGCGGCGCCGGGCGGGGGCGTCCGGTGTGACCGCCGCAAGGACGAGGAAGGCGGGGAGGAGGTTTCCTACCGGGGTCGCCACACACGTCCCAGGTCGGCCAGGACCTCGGTGTTGAGCTGGTAGGCCAGGCGGGTCTCGCGGACGAGGCGGTCGGCGTCGGCCGGGGCCAGGTCCAGGGAGTCGAGTCGTTCGCGGTAGCCGGAGCGGAACCGGGGCAGGCTGCCGAGCTCGTCGAAGACGTAGAAGGACAGTCCCTCGTGCGTGAGCCCGTAGGTCCTGGCGGCCACCTGGCGGATGAACTGGCCGCCGGACACGTCGCCCATGTACCGCGTGTAGTGGTGGGCGACGAACCCCTCGGGATGGTCGGCCATCTGCTCGATACGTGCCACGTAGGTGCGGGTGGCGGGGGTGGGGGAGATCTGGTCGCGCCACCCGGGGCCGAGGAGGTGCTCCAGATCGAGGGCGAGCGCGGGGACGCGCGGGAGTCCGGGCCAGTGGAAGCGTCCCGCCACCGGGTCGTCGGCCAGGGCGCGGCCGAGGTCCTCCAGGGCCGCGTAGGCGAAGTAGTGCTGCGCGACCATGGCGGTGTAGCCGCCGATCGGGAGCGTGCCGCTCATGAGGGCTTGGGTGAATCCGTGGTGCTCCGCCGCCCCGTGGTCGCTCCAGGTCGCGGCCTTGAGCCGTTCGGAGAACGGGGCCCCGGACTCCTGGGGCGTGGTGGCCTGGGCCGTCGCGCTCATCCGGGCTTCCGCCTTCCGTCTCGGAAATTTCATGACATGATGTCATCAAGACGGGGCGGCGTGTCAAGAGGTATATGACACCGTGTCAGATACATTGCCGATGCACGCCGGGCCGAGCGGAACATCACATCCCGCATGTTCCCCATGCACGCGCTGATGCGTGTGCCAAAACCCTTTGCAGCGGGCCTGCACGTGCATTCCCGCGCGCCTCCGGGGCTCCTACGTGCGGCGAAGGGATGCCCCCTGAACGCGCCGACGTTGGATGTGTCTCGTCACGCCCGCTGGTCAACAGGTCGCCGTGGCGTTTATCGTTTGGTTGTCGTGCGGGTCCGAACCGCCGGGAAGACCCGAGGTGTCCAACCCCGGGACACGCGGTGCGACAGCGCCCCACGAGCCAGCAGATCAAAGGCGATGAGTGGATACCAGGAGAACAGGGCACGATCCCGTGACGGTGATCGGTGACGAGGCGGCCGGTACCGCCACCACACACGGCGCCGCCGCCTATGACGGCGCCGCCCTCGGTGACGGCGCCGACCCGGCACATCGTCCGGAGGCACCCGTCGAATCGGTGGACATCCTGCTCGTCGAGGACGATCCGGGCGACGCCCTCCTCGCCGAGGAGCTGCTCGCCGACACCCCTCTGGCCACGCGCATCACGTGGGTCACCACGCTCGGGGACGCCCGCGCGCCCCTCAAGGACTTCCGCGGCTGCGTCCTGCTCGACCTCAACCTTCCCGACGCCCAGGGCCTGGACCTGCTGCGCGAGGTGCTCCAGAGCGCGCCCTCGGCCGCCGTCGTCGTCTTCACCGGCCTGGACGACGAGCACGAGGGCGTGGCCGCGGTGGCCGCCGGAGCCCAGGACTACCTGGTCAAGGGCCAGGTCGACGGCTCCCTCCTCGGCCGCAGCCTGCGCTACTCACTGGAGCGCCGCCGCGCCGACGACAACGCCCGGCAGCTGAACGAGGCCCGCATGCGCGCCCGCGAGAACACGCGCCTCGAACGCGGCCTCCTGCCCCAGGTCCTGCTCCAGAGCTCGCCCCTGAGCCACCGCGCCTACTACCGGCCGGGCCGCAAGCGCGCCGTGGTCGGCGGGGACTTCTACGACGCGGTCGAGAAGAACGGCACCACGCACGTCATCATCGGCGACGTCAGCGGCCACGGCCCTGACGAGGCCGCTCTGGGAGTGAGTCTGCGCATCGCCTGGCGCACCCTGGTCATGGCCGGGGTCGACGAGGACCAGGTCCTGCCGAACCTGGAGGAGATCCTGGTCAGCGAGCGGGCCCAGGAGGAGATGTACGCGACGCTGTGCATGGCCAGCCTGGACAGCGGCACCGACCGCGTTCGCGTCCGTGTCCTGGGCCACCCTCCGCCCCTGGTCATCCAGGATGGCTCGGTCGTGGAGACCCAGGCCTCCCCGCAGCCGCCGCTGGGTGTCTTCCCCGTCGAGCAGGCCGACGTCGACGAGGTCGTCCTGCCGGTGGGCGCGAGCATGCTCTTCTACACCGACGGCCTCGTCGACGCCTACGACGGCGGCCCGCCCGCGCGCCTGGAGGTCGCGGGTCTGCGACGGATGGTCAGCGGTGTCCTCGACCAGGGCGTGTCCCTGAACCTCCTGCCCGAGTACGTGGTGGACGAGGCCGAACGCAGCAACGGCGGTCCGCTCCAGGACGATGTGGCGATGCTGTTCATCGCGCACGGTGTGGACGGGGACGCCGAGTGAGTCGTACCGGGGAGGCGGTCGTGGAGTCCGAGGAGAACGAGCCCCGCCGCTCCCCGGGCACGCCGGTCGGCGGAGTCCTGTTCGTGGACGGTGTGCCGCGCGGGCTGGCCGGACCACGCGCCTCCTGGAGCCTGCGCCGCCGCGTCACCAGCCTGTTGACCGTGGTCGCGGTCGTGCTGGTCACGGCCGTGTCGGTGATCACGCTGGCCGCGCTCAACGCCCGTGACTCGCTCACGCTGCAGGTGGACTCGCTGAACCCCGCCGTGAACGCCGTCGAACAGACCCGTTCGGCCTACCTCAGCCAGGACCACGCCCTGCGCGGCTACATCCTCACGCAGGACCGCGAGTTCCTGGAGCCCTACGTGGAGGCCAACGTCGAGCTGCTGGACAACCGCGCCGAACTCGCCCACCGGGCCGAGGACAACCCCACCGTGGCCTCCAACGTCGAGGACCTGCTCGTCGCCGGGGAGGCGTGGACCACGGAGTTCGCCGAGCCCGTCCTGGAACAGGTCAGCAACGGGGAGACCCCCTCCCAGGAGGACCTCCAGAACGGCCGGGTGCTCTTCCTGGAGCTCAACCGCGTCAGCGACTCCACCAACCAGCAGCTCCTGAACGAGATCGACGAGGCCCGCACCGGGTTGACGACGGCCACGCAGCAGGTCGTCGCGCTGCTGGTCCTGGTCGGTCTGGTCGTGGTGTTCTTGTCGGTGTTCCTGTGGGTCATGCTCCAGCAGTGGGTCCTGCGACCTCTGGAAGAGCTCGCCGGGCACATGAGGCAGGTGTCGGAGGGGTACTACGCCCACCGCATCAGCCTGCACGGGCCGCCGGAGATCGTCCGGCTGGGCCAGGACGTGGACGCCATGCGTGAACGCATCGTGCACGACCTCGACGAGGTGGCCAACGCGCGTCGTACGCTCCAGGAGCAGTCCACGCTGCTGGAACACCAGACCGAGGAACTGCGCCGCTCCAACCTGGAGCTCGAGCAGTTCGCCTACGTCGCCTCCCACGACCTCCAGGAGCCGCTGCGCAAGGTGGCGAGCTTCTGCCAGCTGCTGCAACGCCGCTACCACGGGCAGCTGGACGAGCGCGCCGACTCCTACATCGACTTCGCGGTCGAGGGAGCCAAGCGCATGCAGACCCTCATCAACGACCTCCTGGCCTTCTCCAGGGTCGGCAGGACCAAGGACTTCGCGTCCGTGGACCTGGACGTGGCGCTGGGCGACGCGCTGAGCAGCCTGTCGACCAGGCTGGAGGAGGCGGGCGCCGAGGTCACGGGCGACTCCCTGCCCACGGTCCAGGGTGACCGCACACTGCTCACCCAGGTGTTCTTCAACCTGGTGGGCAACGCCGTGAAGTTCCGCGCGGAGGAGGACCCGCGGGTCCACATCAGCGTCGAGCGCGACGGTGACGAGTGGGTGTTCTGCTGCACCGACAACGGGATCGGGATCGAACCGCAGTACGCCGAGCGCATCTTCGTGATCTTCCAGCGCTTGCATACCCGTGACAAGTACACGGGAACGGGTATCGGCCTGGCGATGTGCAAAAAGATCGTGGAGTTCCACGGCGGTCGGATCTGGTTGGACACCGACGACGGGTCGGAGGACACCGGTCGGACCGGAACGCGCATATGCTGGTCCCTGCCCGCGGACCCCGACGAGGACGTGACGGCCGACACGGGAACCGTCGAGGACGTCAGCGACGATATCGGGGACGAGGGGGCGGAGGACGCCGGAGCCACGACCGCGGACACGGACGTGGAGCCGGCACCGGCGGCCGCTCGGCGGCCCGCGGGCACCGACGCCTCCGGAGTGGACGGCGCGGAGCCGGGCGCGGAGCCCGGTGGGACGTCGTCCTCCCGGTCCGTCACCGATGACGGTACGGTTCCCCCCGGTGACGGGGCGGGGCCCTGAGCAGGGGTCTGGAAGCTTGAGCGAGGTCATGTTGGTGCATCCGATAGAGGTGCTGCTGGTCGAGGACGATCCCGGGGACGTCCTCATGACCAAGGAGGCGTTCGAGGAACACAAGCTGGGCAACCGGCTGCACGTGGTCTCGGACGGCGTGGAGGCGCTGCGTTTCCTGCGCAGGGAGGGTGAGTACACCGACGCGCCCCGCCCGCACCTGATCCTGCTCGACCTCAACCTCCCCCGCAAGGACGGACGCGAGGTCCTGGAGGAGGTCAAGGCCGACGACGAGTTGGCGCACATCCCCATCGTGGTGCTGACGACCTCCGAGGCCGAGGAGGACGTGCTGCGCAGCTACCGCCTGCACGCCAACGCCTACGTGCCCAAGCCGGTGGACTTCGAGCAGTTCATCAAGGTGGTCCGCCAGATCGACGACTTCTTCGTCACCGTGGTGCGCCTGCCCAAGGGGTAGGCGGTGTCCGTCTCGGTCCTCCGCTTCGCCGCGGCCCGTGTTCGGGCGCCCGAACGACGGCCCCTGAGCCCGCGGAGGGAGAGACGCGGCGAAGACCCGCAAGGACACTGCTTCGGCTCTTCGGGACGCCGAGCGCGTGAGCTGCGCGGTTTTTCGTTACGGTAAGAGGTATGAGCTTGCCGGAACCGCGTGACCCCGCCGGGCCGTACCGTGTCAGCCTCGTGTGCCTGGGGAACATCTGTCGCTCGCCCATGGCCGAGAAGGTCCTGGCCGCCGACCTCGAACGGGCGGGTCTGGGCGATCTCGTCGCCGTCGACAGCTTCGGGACGGGCGACTGGCACGTGGGCGGGGGCATGGACCCGCGCGCCGCGTCCACTCTGCGCGTCCACGGGTACCTGACCGACCACACGGCCAGGCAGTTCACCCCGTCGCTGCTCGCCGAACGGGACCTGGTCCTGGCCCTGGACCTGGACAACCTGGAGGACCTGCGCACGGTCGTGGGCGAGCGGGGCGCTGAGCTCGGTTTCTCCGTTGACCGCCTGCGCCTGTTCCGCTCGTTCACACCGGGGGTCGGCCCCAACCCCGAGGTGCCCGACCCGTACTACGGCGGCGACGACGGCTTCACGGCCGTCCTCAACATGGTCGAGTCCGCCGCCAAGGGTCTGACCGGTGAACTCGTCGTCCGGCTGCGTGGGTAACGCGGGTGGACGGAGACCCGATCGTGTGCCCCGTCGGCGGTGGTGACGGCGACGGGCCCCGCGAGAACCACCGCCGGGATCCCGTCACCGGAACGATGGCCGACCGCCTCACCGTCCTGCTCGGTCGGGGTGTCCGTCGTGCCGCGTGGGCCGGGAGCAGCCACGACTGGGAGATCTCCTACGCAGAACTGACCGACGGCACCCGGCTGTTCGTCAAGTCCCTGCCGCGGGGGGCACCGGCCAGCGGGGTGCTCACAGCCGAGGCGCGCGGGCTGGACTGGTTGGGGCGCGGCCTCGGGTCACCCGCGATCGACGTCGTGGCCTGGGATGATCGTATCCTCGTCCTGCCGTGGGTGACGGAGTGCGAACCCTCGCCCCCCGCCGCCGAGCGGCTGGGACGCCAGCTCGCCGGGATGCACCTGACCGGCGCGGACCACTTCGGGGCGGATTGGCCCGGCTACATCGGCCCGTTGCCCATGGACCACACGCCCTCCGCGGACTGGTCGCGCTTCTACGCCGAGCAGCGGCTCCGCCCCTACCTGCGCCAGGCCGTCGACCAGGGGGCGCTGACCCCCTCCGACGCCCGGATCGTCGACCGGGTGGTGGAGGCCGTACCCGACCTGGCCGGAGCCCCCGAACCTCCGGCTCGTGTGCACGGCGACCTGTGGAACGGCAACATCATCTGGCGGGCCGAGGACGCGGTGCTGGTCGACCCGGCGGCGCACGGAGGTCACCGGGAGGCCGACCTGGCCATGCTCGCGCTGTTCGGTCTGCCGTTCCTGGACCGGGTCCGGGACGCCTACAACGAGGTGGCGCCGCTGGCCGACGGCTGGCGTTCCCGGGTGGCGCTGCACCAGCTCCACCCGCTTCTGGTGCACGTGTGCCTGTTCGGCGCCGCGTACCGGACCACGGTCCTGGAGGCCGCGCGGTCGGCGCTGCGCGGCGGCTGAGCCGTGCTTGCCTTGGGTTTTCGCTGATGGGTCACCCCAGGGGGGGTGCCGTTCGGGCGTCGGCGGGGTTCTGCAAGACGAGGCGAGCCGCGTAGCGAGGAACGAGCGACAGGCGCCGCCGAGGATGAAGAATCCCTGCCCTGAGGGCGCCCGAACAGAGTGAGTACCGCGCCGAAGGCGTCGGTTGAGGGTGCCCGCCCCGCCGCGGAGCGGCCCCCGGGCGGTGGAGGGCGACGGGCGGGCCGAAGCGAAGCGGCAGGCCCAAAACAAACACTGGCTCATCCCTTGACGCTGCCCGCCAGCAGGCCGCGGACGAAGTAGCGCTGGAGGAGGAAGAAGACGATCAGCGGCACGACCATGGCCACGAACGCGCCCGCCGTGAGTCGGTGCCAGTCCTCGCCCCGGGTTCCGGCCAGTTCGGCGAGCTGCACGGTGAGCGGGGCGGTGGCGCTGTCGCCCCCGGTGAAGATGAGGGCCACCAGCAGGTCGTTCCACACCCACAGGAACTGGAAGATCCCCAGTGACACCAGGGCCGGAGTGAGCAGTGGCAGGACGATGCGGAGGAAGATCCTGCCGTGCCCGGCCCCGTCCACGCGCGCCGCGTCGAACAGGGAGCGCGGCAGTTGCGCGATGAAGTTGTGCAGCAGGAAGATCCCCAGCGGCAGCCCGAAGATCGTGTGCGCCACCCAGACGTTGGTGAACGCCATGGCTCCCGTGAGTTCCCAGGCGGGCAGGATCTGAACCCCGCCGACGCTCACTCCCTGGGAGAAGAACCGCAGGAGCGGGACCAGGGACATCTGGAGCGGGACGATCTGGAGGGCGAAGATCCCCAGGTACACCCAGTCGCGGCCACGGAAGTCGATCCAGGCGAGCGCGTAGGCGGCGAGGGCGGCCAGACCCAGGACGAACACCGTCGAGGGCAGGGTGATGACGACGGAATTGACGAGGTGGCTGGCGAGCCGCCCGTCGCCCGCGGTCCCGAACAGGACGTCCCGGTAGTTGTCCAGGGTCACCTCCGGGGAGGTCGGGAACGTCCACCAACCGGTCGTGCGGATCTGTTCGGCGGGCCGGAACGAGGAGACGAACAGCCCGGCGGTCGGTACGGTCCAGAGCACGGCGATCACCACCGCCGCCGCGCTGGCCGCCGTTCCGCTCAGGCGGGCGCGCACACGGGCGGCGGGGCCTCCCGTTCGCTGGGAGGCGGTACGCTCCGGGCTCTCTTCCGTCGCGTTTCGGGCGGTGGGGGTCGTGGCCTGGGTCATGCGAGCTCCCTCGCCTTGCGTGTGCGTCGGATCTGCACGATCACCAGCGGGATGACCAGCAGGAAGAGGAACACCGCCAGAGCGGAGCCCTGGCCGACCTGCCCCTGTTGGAAGGCCTGGCTGTACATCTCGTTGGCGATCACGCTGGTGCCGTAGTTGCCGCCCGTCATGGTGCGGACGATGTCGAAGATCTTCAGGGTCTGCACCGTGATGGTGACGAGGACGACCAACAGCGTCGGCCACACGGTCGGCAGGGTGATCCGGGTGAACAGCTGCCAGGCTCCCGCGCCGTCGATCCGGGCAGCCTCGACCATCTCCGCCGGGATCGCCTTGATGGCGGCGGACAGGACCACCATGGCAAAGCCCGCCTGGACCCAGATGAGGACCAGGATGAGGAGGAAGGTGTTGACCGGCTGTTCCAACAGCCACAGGCGCGGCTGGCCACCGAACCACACGATGATCTGGTTGAACAGCCCGTACTGCTCCTGGTCGGCGGGACGGTAGGCGAAGACGAACCGCCAGATGATGCTGGCGCCGACGAACGAGATCGCCATCGGCATGAAGACCAGGGACTTGGCGACCGGTTCGAACCGGGAGCGGTCGACCAGGACCGCGTAGACGAGCCCGATGCCGGTGGCCAGGAGGGGGGCGAACAGCACCCAGAGCAGGGTGTTGCGCAGGACCAGCAGGATCTCCGGCCGCTGGAACATCCAGACGTAGTTGGCCAGCCCGACGAACTCCGTTCCGGAGCGGTCGTGGAGGGACAGCACGGTGGTGCGCAGCACCGGGTAGACCAGTCCGCCGATGAGCAGGATCAGCGCGGGCGCGAGGAAGGCGACGGCCTGCCAGCGGTCGCGTTTGGTGCGAGGGGCGTCGAGGAGGACGAGCACCAGGCCGATGACGCCGAGGAAGGCGACGATCCCGATGAGCATCCACACGATCTTGGGCAGCTCGTCGAGGAACGAGAACTCCATGAGGGCCTCTTGTCGGTGCCGGGCCCGGGACCCGACCGGTGTCGGATCCCGGGCGCGGGCGGGCGGAGTACGGGCGGGAGCGGCCCGGAACGCGGATCCGGGCCGTGTCGGGGCGTCCTACCAGGCGGACTCCACGGACTCCAGGACGTCGCCGGTGGGGGTTCCGGTCACCCAGTCGACCATGCCGCTCCAGAACACGTCGGTGCCGACGGCCGAGGGCATGGAGTCGCTGGCGTCGAAGTAGAACACGGTGTCGGGGTCGGTCAGGACCTGCTGGGTGAACTGGTCGGTCGGGTCGGTCAGGGTGGAGGGGTCGAGGTCCCGGTGGGCGGACACCCAGGCGCCCTCGGAGGCGCGGCTGTCCGCGTAGTCGGCCGTGGACAGGTACTCGTGGAAGGCGTTGACCTCGGGGCGGTCACTGAAGGGGACGGCGAACTCGCCGCCTCCCATGACGGGAACCTGGGCGCCTTCCTCGAGCGGGGGCAGGACGAACCCGTAGACGTCGCCGTCCTCGGCGATCTCGACGCCCTCGTCGAAGTTGGCCGCGTAGAAGGAGCCCATCAGGTAGAGGCCGCAGCCCCCGTCGAGCAGCGGGAGCCCGGCCTCCTGGAAGGAGGTGACGGCGATGCTGTCCGGTCCGCCGAAGGTGCCGTTGACGTACTCCTCGTCGAGGAGGATGTCGCCGGTCAGGTCGAAGGCCTCCTCGATCTCGGGGGCGTCGAACGGGATGTCGTGGGAGATCCAGTCCTCGTACACGTCGCCGCCGGAGGTGCGCAGCAGCACGTTCTCGATCCAGTCGGTGCCGGGCCAGCCGGTGGCGTCCCCGGACTCGAAGCCCGCGCACCACGGCTTGGTGCCGGAGGCGGCGATGTCCTCGGTGAGCGCCATCATCTCGTCCCAGGTCTGGGGGACCTCGTAGCCGTTCTCGTCGAAGAACGCGGGAGAGTACCAGACCATCGACTTCATGTTGGCGCCGTAGGGGGAGCCGTACAGTTCACCGTCGACCGTGGCGTAGCCCCGCCAGTCCTCGCCCCAGCCGGCCTCGGCGTTGGCGCGGACGCCGTCGGAGACGGGGAGGGCGTGGCCGTCCTCGACCACGCGCTGGAGCAGGCCGGGCTGGGGGATGAGCGCGAGGTCGGGGGCGTTGCCGCCGTCCAGGCGGATGGGCAGCTGGGCCTCGAACTCGCCGCTGCCCTCGTACTCGATGGCGATCCCGGTGCAGGCGGAGAACTCCTCCCAGGAGCGCCTCATGCGCTCGGCCTCCTCGTCCCGGATCGAGGCGTACATGGTGACCGTGCCGCCGATGTCCGCCCACTGCTCGTAGGGGGAGCAGTCCATACCGGAGGTGTCGACGGTGCCGCCGTCGTCCTCGCCGCTGAGGTAGCCGCAGCCCGAGGCGAGGAGGACCGCGCAGCCGGCCGCCAGGAGCGCGTGGCGCCTCGGTGTACTGCTCCGTGTGTGTCGCATGGCAACCCTTCCGTCGTCCGCCCACGGGCTCCTGGGGGCGAACGACCGCATCGGTGTGGCGTAGGTCATCTACTGATGATGAAAGTCCCGTCTCATTCACATGTCCAGACTTGTCGCAAAAACTTGCGTAACGATACGAAAACTTGCAGTCCGGTCTTGCTGGATCCCGTTGTACCGACAGGCCGTAGATTGGGCGCATGTCTGACGCATCCCACCGCCCTGAGCTGGGCGCACACGGTGGACCTGAGCTGCACGTCGCGCTGGTCGGCTATGGGAAGGGCGGCGAGGTCTTCCACGCGCCGATCATCGACGCGGTCCCGGGGCTGCGCCTGTCCGCCGTGGTCACCGGGGACCCCGAGCGCCGCGCGGCGGCCGAGGCCCGCTACCCGGGTGTCACCGTCTACCCGACCGCCGCCGACCTGTGGGCGGACGCGGATCGGTACGAGATCGCGGTCGTGACCACCCCCAACCACACGCACGCCCCGTTGGCGAGGGCGGCACTGGAGGCGGGGTTGGCGGTGGTCGTCGACAAGCCGTTCGCGCTCACCGCGAGCGAGGCGCGGGAGCTGACCGATCTGGCGGAACGGCTCGGACGGGCGCTCACCGTGTACCAGAACCGGCGTTGGGACGCCGACTTCCTGACGCTGTGGCACCTGGTCGAGGAGGGGTCGCTGGGGCGGGTGCACCGGTTCGAGTCGAGGTTCGAGCGCTGGCGCCCCGAGGCCAAGGGGACGTGGCGGGACAGCGGTTCGGTCGCCGACGGCGCCGGGATCCTGTACGACCTGGGACCGCACCTGATCGACCAGGCGGTCAACCTGTTCGGCCCGGTCGCCTCGGTCTACGCCGAGGTCGATGCCCTGCGCGGCGGGGGCGGCGCGGACGACGACGTGTTCCTCGCGCTCACGCACGAGCGGGGCACCCGTTCCCACCTGTGGATGAGCGCGCTCGCCGCCCAGAACGGGCCGCGCTTTCGGGTGCTCGGTGACGAGGCGGCGTTCACCAGCCACGGCATGGACGGCCAGGAGGACCGGCTGGGGGCGGGTGAGCGCCCGGACGCCCCGGACTGGGGTGTGCTGCCGGAGGAGGCGTGGGGAACCCTCGGGGCGGACGGCCGAGGGCGCCGGGTGCCCAGCGCGAAGGGTGCCTACCCGGAGTTCTACGCGGCGGTGCGGGACGCGGTCGGGGAGGGGGAGCCGCTGCCGGTCGACCCGCACGAGGTGATCCACGGACTGGAGGTCATCGAGGCGGCCCGGCGCAGCGCCGAGACGGGATCCGTGGTGTCCCCGCGGACGCGGTGATCCGGGGCTGCGCCTCTGGGGCGTCCGCCAGAGCGAAGAGGGCCGCGACCGGGGGCGGTGACGGCACCCGCCGCGCGCGGGGTCAGGTGTCGGCGGGGTCGGTGGCGGCCGGGGGGTGGCCGAGGGCGGTGCGCGTGAAGTCGACGAGGAACTCGCGCAGGCGCTCCTGTTCGGTGTCGCTGGCCGCGTCGGGGCCCAGGACGAGCCGGGCGATCTGCGGCGCGATCTGCGGCCAGACCGCCAGGCCGATCAGGGTGAGCAGCAGTTGGCGGGTGTCGGACACCTCCGTGTCGACGCTCAGGGCGTCGGAGAGGGAGGCGGCCTTGGCGTCGTAGAGCTCGGCCCGCTCCTCCTCGGCGGGCAGTCGGGCGTTGCCGTAGTGCAGGGACTCCCACAGGAGGAGCCGCAGCAGGTCGGGATGGGCGCGGTGGTAGTCGAAGACGCGGGCGACGTAGGCGGCGGGGTCCTGGTCGTCGGTCACGGTCACGGCCTTGGAGAGTTCGTTGAGGGCCTTCACGACCACGTAGCGGAAGAGCTGTTCCTTGTCGCCGAAGTGGGCGTAGATGCGCTGTTTGTTGACCCCGGCGCGTTCGGCGATGCGATCCACGCGCGCACCGGCGATGCCGTGCTCGGCGAACTCGTGCCGCGCGGCCTGGAGGAGGAGGGCGCGGGTGGTCTCGGTGCGGGTGGTGTTGCGCATGGTGACAGGTTAGGCCAACCGGTCGGTTGCTGGAATGGGGAATCGGTGCGTGTGTGGCCGGAAGGGGGCGGGGCGGGGATCCGGGGCGACAACCAATGAGTTGGTTCCCGTCGTGGCTCCGTGCCTCCACCCGCCCCACCCCACCTCCTCCGCCCGCTGGCGGTCGGCGTCCGAGGTGAGGCCCCGCACGGCGGTCTTTGGCCCTATGTTGGAGGGAGATTACCCCAGCGTTTCGTGCGAAGGAGCAGTGCCGTGGCCCAGGTCCTCGTGGTGGCGGACGACCTCACCGGAGCCAACGCCACCGGTGCCCGTTTCGCGCGTACCGGGATGCGCGTGGCCACGGTGACACCCGAGCACGTGAGCCGGGTGGAGGGCGACTACGACGTGGTCGTGGCCAACCTGGACAGCCGCCACGTGCCCGCCGAACACGCCGCCGACCTGGTGACCGACGTGGTCGAGGCGGTGTGGCCGGTGGGCCTGGTGGTCAAACGGACCGACAGCACGCTGCGGGGCAACATCGGGGCCGAACTGGAGGCCACCTACGACGCCGTGCGCGAACGGGTGCCCGCCGGAACCCGCGTGCGGGTCCTGTTCACCCCCGCCTTTCCCGGCTCCGGGCGGATCACGGAGGACGGGGTGCAGCTGCTCAACGGTCAACCGCTGGAGCGCACCGACCTCGCCCTGGACCCCCTCACTCCGATGACCACCAGCGTGGTGTCCGACATCCTCGCCGCCCAGACCGACCTGGCGGTGCGGCACGTACCGGTCCGGCAGGTCACGCAGACGATGCTCACCGCCGAGCTCCTCGCGGGCGACGAACCCGTGGTGGTGTGTGACGCGAGCACCGAGCAGCACCTGGCCGACATCGCCGAGGCCGCCGCCGAGGCGCACCACAGCGAGGGCGTCGTGTGGGTGTCGGCCGACCCGGGGCCCACGGGGGCACTGCTGGCCTACGCGCTGCGGCTGCGCGGACAGGCGGGTTCGCGCGGGCCGCTGCTCGGGGTGGCGGGCAGCACGACCGGCCTGACGCGCCGTCAGCTCGCCACGGTCGCGCGGACCGGCGCGGTGCGGTTCGTCGACCTGGACGCGCTCGCGCTCAGCGACCCGGATGGGGACCACGCCGAGGCGGTCGCCGAGGAGCTGGCCGAGCAGCTGTCCTCCTCCGGGTTCCCCGAGCTGTGCGTGCTGCGCGTGGTGACGACCGCCGAGCGCGTACGGGAGTTGCCGGTCCAGGACCGGGCCGAGCTGCCGGGGCGGATCGCGCGCCTGGTGGCCGGGGTCATCCACGACATCGCGGACACCACGGGCGCCCACGCCCTGCCCAGCGGGCTGTACCTGACCGGGGGCGACCTGACCGCCAGCCTGCTGGACGAGCTGGACGTGCACGCGGTGGACGTGGGCGGTGAGGTGGTGCCGCTGGCGGTGCACGGACACCTCAGCGGAGGGCCGCTGGACGGGACGCCGGTGGTGGCCAAGGGCGGTCTGGTGGGCGACGACATCACCCTGGTCGAGTGTCTGGCCAAGTTGCGCAGGGCTGTCCAGACGCGCCTGCACCAGGTGCATTCGGAGGTGTCGGAGCACGTGGTGCCGATGCTCACGAGGGACCCGGCCTGAGCGGAGCCGCTCGGCGAGTGCGGGGACACCATCGCGACGCTCCCCCTCAACGCGGGTTCACGCCTCGATCGTCGTGCCGGTCCGCGCGGTCCGCCCGTTCGCGTCGGAGCGTGCCAGCGCCGCGTCGATGAGGATCCGGGCGGCCGCGCGTGCCTGGTCGGCCACCCCGGCGTCGCCGGTGATGGCGGCGGTGGTCTGCGCGCCCTCGGCCAGGAGCGCGAGCTGGGTCGCCAGGGAGGGGTCGGCGCCGATCCGCCCCACGAGTTCGGCCAGGTAGTCCTGGAAGGAGGTCTTGTGCTCGCGCGCGATGTCGGCGACATCGGAGTTGACCGCCCCCAGTTCGGCGAAGGCGTTGATGAACCCGCACCCCCGGAAGTCCTCCTCGCAGAACCAGTCGGAGAGGAAGTCGTAGACCGCGAGCAGCTTCTCCCGGGCCGTGGGCGCGGCGTCCACGTGTTCCCCCAGGCCCCGGGCCCACGCGCGGCGCCGGTCGCGCAGGACCGCCATGACGATGTCGTCCTTGGAGGGGAAGAGCCGGTAGAGGCGGCGCAGGGACACCCCGGCCGCGTCTCTGAGTTGGTCCATGCCCACCGCTGAGAAACCTCGGGCGTAGTAGAGCCTGTCGGCCGCGTCGATGATGCGTTGGCGGTACTCCTCGTCGTCCATGCCTTCAGTCTACTTGTCATGAGAACGATCGTTCTCTACACTTCGGAAAAAAGCGAGAACGGCCGTTCTCGCTCACGGTCTGCCTGAGAACGATCGTTCTCAGGAGTGGAAGGGGTCCATCATGGGGCGCATCACCGCCGGTACCGAGAACAGCACTCCGATCGAGCTCCACTACGAGGACCAGGGCACCGGACAGCCGGTCGTCCTCATCCACGGCTACCCGCTCAGCGGCCACTCCTGGGAGAAGCAGACCGCCGCCCTGCTGGACGCCGGATACCGGGTCATCACCTACGACCGCCGAGGCTTCGGCCAGTCCTCCCAGCCCTCCACCGGCTACGACTACGACACCTTCGCCGCCGACCTGAAGACGGTCCTGGACACGCTCGACATCGACGACGCGGTCCTGGTCGGCTTCTCCATGGGGACCGGCGAGGTCGCCCGTTACCTGAGCACCTACGGCTCCGACCGGGTGGCCAAGGTCGCCTTCCTGGCCTCCCTGGAACCGTTCCTGCTCAAGACCGAGGACAACCCCGGCGGCGCCGCTCCGCGGGACTTCTTCGAGGGCATCGTCTCGATCGTCAAGGCCGACCGGTACGCCTACTTCACCGACTTCTTCCAGAGCTTCTACAACCTCGATGAGAACCTCGGCACCAGGATCAGTGAGGAGGCGGTCCGCGGCAGCTGGAACGTCGCGGCGGGCTCGGGGGCGGTCGCCGCCGCCGCGGCCCCCCTGACGTGGTTCACCGATTTCCGCGACGACATCCCCAAGGTGGACGTCCCCGCGCTGATCCTGCATGGCACGGCGGACGACATCCTGCCGATCGACGCGACCGGCCGCCCGTTCGCCGCGCTCCTGCCCTCAGCCGACTACGTCGAGATCGAAGGGGCTCCGCACGGCCTGCTCTGGACCCACGCCGAGGAGGTCAACGAGGCACTGCTGGCCTTCCTCGAGAGATAGCGGGTCGGGCGGCGGTCCCGGAAGACGCCTCGCGCACCTCCCGGGCCGCCGGTGCGCAACCCGGCTCGGGTGTCCGCCGGTTCCGGATCCGCCTCAGTCCCGAACCGGGTCCGCCCCCACGTGGTCGGCGGTCAGTTTCTCCAGCAGTTCGGCCAGCGCCTCGGGTGCTTCCAACGGCCCCATGTGCCCGACCCCCGGGAGTTCGACGACGGGGCCGTCGGCGCCCGGGACGGCGTCGACCGTGTGGTGCGCGTGCCACGGCGGCGTGAACTTGTCCTCCGCCCCCGCCACGACGACGGTCGGCGCGGTGATCGCGCGGGCCGACTCCTCCAACTCCAAGGTCGCGAGCACCCGGCCCCAACGGCCGCGCGCCACGGGTTCGCACGCGTGTACCATCCGTGCGGTCAACCGCCTGGCACGGCGGTCCGCGTTCCTCCCGAGGACCAGGTAGGCCAACGCGGCCGACGTGACCGGGCTGGTCGGACCCATGGGCAGCGTCGTGCGCAGGAACGCCTGGGCACCCAGGTCGCCGAGCAGCCCGGGTAGGGGGAACGCGGTGGAGCGCTTGACCAGCTGCGTGTACCCGGTGTTGGTGAGCAGGACGGCGGCGGCCCGGTCCGCGAACACCGCGCGCGGTCCGGCCGCCATGACGGTCATGCCGCCGATGCTGTGCCCGGCCACCACGGCCTTGCGGCCCTCGGGGACGGTGGCCTCCAACACGGCGCACAGGTCGTCGGCGAGCTGGTCCGTGCCGTATCCGGCCTTCGTGATCGGGGTCTGACTGCGTCCGTGGCCGCGCTGGTCGTACAGCACCACGCGGAGCCCGGGGTCCAGTGCGCGCACCACCGGACCCCAGGACGCCAGCGAGGTGGCCCAGCAGTGGGCCAGGACCACGGTCGGGCCGTCCTCGGGTCCGCGCACCTCGACGTGCAGTCGGGTGTGGTCGGCGGAGCGCACGGTGAGTTCCCGGGCCTGGCCCAGGTGTCGGGTCGCCATCGGGGGGCACCTCTCGGTCGGGGGTCGGGGGCAGGGGAGGGCGCACGATCAGTCGTCGATGGTCACGTCCGGGACGCTGAACGGCGGGGGGCCCGCACCGCTGATCGGATGTCCGCCCCAGAGGTTGGGCTCGTCCAAGTCGCCGGTGCCCTCGTGCCCGTCCGGGGTCCGGACCCGGACGGTGCGCACCCCGCTCTCGAAGGCGGCGGTCACCCCGGGGTGGGCGGACAGCCGTCCCTTCCATCGGTAGTCGCCGGTCAGCGGGGAGAAGTGGCCCGCCAGGTGGGCGTCGACCTCGATCTCCCCGTCGGGCAGGGTGACGGTCACCGGCCCCCGGTACTCCTCTTCCCCGTCGTCGAACCCGCTCATCGCGCCACCGCCGCGCGGTTGAGCCGCAGGTCGTAGTTGTGGGGGTCGAACCACCGGGTCCGCAGCGCGTAGCTCCAGGTGAAGGTCGGCCACAGCGTGGTGTTGCGGCCCTCCTCGTTCAGGTACCAACTGTCACAGCCACCGGACACCCACACGGTGCCCTCCATCGACTTGGCGACCATGTCGTTGTAGGCGCGCTGGGCCTCGGGGCGCACATCCATGCGATCGATCCGGTTGCGGCACACGTACTTGAGCGCTTGCATCGTGTACCGGATCTGGGCCTCGATCATGAACACCTGGGAGGTGTGCCCGAGCCCGGTGTTCGGTCCGGCGAGGACGAAGGCGTTGGGGAACCCGGCGACGGTGGTGCCGCGGAACGCCTGGGCGGTGGTTCCCCAGTGCTCGGCCAGGGACACCCCGTCGGAGTCGAACATCCGATGCGCGATCGGGGGGTCGGTGACGTGGAACCCGGTGCCGAGGATGATCGTGTCGACCTCGTGCTCGGTCTCGCGGCCGGACGCGTCGCGGGTGACGATCGCGTTCGGCCGGACCTCGACGATCCCATCGGTCACGACGTCCACGTTGGGCCGGGCCAACGCGGGATAGTAGTCGTTGGACATGAGGATGCGCTTGCACCCCGCCCGAAAGTCCGGGGTGAGCTTGGCGCGCAGTTCCGGGTCCTTGACGGAGCGGTTGATGTTGGCCCGGCCGAGCCGTTCCACCACTCCGAGCAGCCGGGGGTTCTTGGCGAAGCCGAACACGTAGTTCTCCCGGCCCCAGTAGATGCCCTTGCGCGCGATCTGCTGGGTGAGGGGGAGGTTGCGGTACAGCCAGCTCTCCAACCGGGTGATGTCGCGATCGTGGCGGAACATCACCCACGGCGCGGTGCGCTGGAAGAGGGAGAGCGCGCCGACCCTCGGCTGGATCCTGGGCACGAACTGGATCGCCGACGCCCCGGTCCCGATGACCGCCACCCGGCGTCCGGTCAGGTCGTGGTCGTGGTCCCAGTTCGCCGAGTGGAAGAGGGTCCCCTCGAAGGTGTCCAGTCCCTTGATGTCCGGGAAGGACGGGTCGGCGAGCGGTCCGGCGCCGCTGACCAGGAACTGGGCGGTCACGGTGCCGCCGGTCGTCTCGATCCGCCACCGGTTGCGGCGCGGCTCCCAGCGTGCGGCTTCGACGTCGTGCCCGTAGCGGACGTGGCGGTCGACGCCGTACTCGCCCGCGACCCGCTTCAGGTACTCCCAGATCTCCGGCTGCGGGGAGAACGAACGGCTCCATCCGGGGTTGGGGGCGAAGGAGAAGGAGTACAGGTGCGAGGGGACGTCGCAGGCGGCGCCCGGGTAGGAGTTGTCCCGCCACGTGCCGCCGACGTCGTCGGCGCGCTCCAGGACCACGAAGTCGGTCAGGCCCGCCTGCCTGAGGCGGACGGCCATGCCGATCCCGGCGAAGCCGGTCCCGATGACGGCCACCCGGAAGTGCGGTGGTTCTTCGGTCATGTTCAGGTCCCTTCGTGCGAACCGGATCGGCTCCGCGGTCGGGTCGGGGGCGTAGGGCTCCCGGGGGCGCGGCGCGTTCGCCCCCGGGAGGTGGGAGCCGGGGGCGCAGGACGTGGCGCGTTTCGCCCTCCGCCCCCGGCGTTCGTGGGCCCGGTCAGCGACCGAGCAGTCCGGCCTTCCTCCAGAAGTGCCTTCCGAGGCCGGAGATGGCTCCGGCGGTGGTCAGGGTTCCGACGACCTTGCGGGCCGCCCAGGTCTTGGTGTCGATCCAGTGCGGGTTGGTCCTGGCGACCCGGTAGGCCTCCTTGGGGTCCAGCCCGACCTGCTCGTAGACCTTCGGGTTGATCAGCCGCGTGGCGGAGTAGTAGGTGACCAGGCCGAGGATGAGACGGCTGTAGGCCCTGTTGACGGGGCCGCGCTTTGCCCAGTCGCGGGCGAACTCCTCGCGGGCGTAGCGCATGTGCCGCGCCTCCTCCACCACGTGGATCCGGGAGACGGCACGCACCAGGGGCAGGACCTGCTCGTCCGGCACGGCCTCACGCTGGAGCTGGTCGAGGACCTCCTCGACGAACAGCGCGCCCGCGAAGATCAGCGGTCCGTGCGCGATCGCCTTGAACACCCTCCCGAGGTGGTAGGCGACCGGGTCGAGCCGGTGGGTGTGCCAGCCGAGTTTGCCGACCATCTTGGCGAACATGACGGTGTGGCGGCACTCGTCGGCGATCTCGGTGTAGGCGTACTGGACGTGGTTGGTGGTCGGGTCGTTGTGGTAGGCGTGCCGTACCAGCATCTGCATGAGGATGGTCTCGAACCAGATGCCGATGGTGGCGACGGAGGCGATCTCCAGGCGGCTGAGCTCCTTGCGCTTCTCCTCGCTCAGCCGGTCCCACAGGTGCGTGCCGTAGATGGAGATGCGCTCGGGGCGGATGGCCCACATGTCGGGGTCGACGGGGGCGTCCCAGTCGATCTCGACGAGCGGGTCGAACGAGGCCTTGGCCGAACCGCGCAGCAGGCGCTTGGCGATGTCCTCGCGGTCGGTGAGCTTGGGCTTGGTGGGCGTCTGTGTGGTCATCTCGTCCCTCCTCAGGACACGTTCGGCCGGGGGCTGGCGCCGCCGTGACGGGCGTGGAGTCCCTGGGCGATCTCCGCGTCGCCGAAGGCGCCGTCTGCGAGGAGCAGGCCCAGTTGGAGCGACACGATCTGTTCGGTCGTGCCGGGGAAGTGCCGGGTCAGGTGCAGCGCGACCGTGCCGAGGCCGGTGGAGGCCACGTCTCGTGGGGCCCTCTTGGCTCCGGCGGCCCGGATCACCGACATGACGGTGTCCCGTTCCCGTTCGGCCGGGACGAGGCCGTCCAGCGCGACACCGGTGGCCCGGGAACTGTCGTGGATGGGTGTGTCGACGTAGCCGGGGTAGACGGTGGTGACCCCGACGTGGGTGCCGTACTCCGCGCGGAGGCAGTCGGCGTAGGCGGCCAGGGCCCGCTTGGAGACCGTGTAGGCCCCGGCGAAGGGCAGCTGGAGGTTGGCCAGCAGGGACGAGGTGAGGACGACCCGTCCCCCGCTCTCCGCCAGCGCGGGCATCGCGGCGGAGGTGACCCGCCAGGCGCCGAGCAGGTTGACCTCCAGCGCCTGGTGCACGTGGACGTCGGGCTCCCGGCCGATGTCGACCGCCGGACCGACACCCGCGTAGTGGATCAGCAGGTCGAGCCGTCCGCCGAGCTGTTCGACGGCCTCGGCGACCGAGGAGCGGACCTGCTCGTCGTCGGTGATGTCGCAGCCGATGACGCCGGGGGCGGGCTTGCGGTCGAGGCCGACGACGTTCACCCCGAGGTGACGGAGGACGGCCACGGTGGCGCAGCCGAACGCTCCGGAGGCACCGGTGACGATGGCGTTCTGGCCGGGGAGCCGTCGCAGGTGGCGCGGCAGGGGGGTCGTCATGTGATCTCCTCCACAGTCATTGCCGGAACGTTACAACGAGCATTGTCACAATGCAATGGGGTGAGGCGGGAAATTTACTTGCGAGTAGCTTCAGGGCGAGGGGGAGGCCGCGGGGGCGAACGGGGCCGGTTGGCGCGGGAACGCCCCGCCTCGTCGGCCCTGTCGTGCTCCGATCACCTCGGCAACCGGCCGACAGCGCGGGCGGCGGTCTCTACGCTTGACCCATGGCCGAATACCGCATTGACGAACTCGCCCGACTCGCTGACACGACGGTGCGCAACGTCCGGGTCTACCAGGACCGGGGGCTGCTCGCCCCGCCCCGCAAGCAGGGGCGCGTGGGTATCTACTCCGAGGCGCACCTGGCACGCCTGCGGCTGATCGGCCAGCTGCTGCGGCGCGGGTACACGTTCGCCAACATCGGCGAGATGTTCGCGGTCTGGGAGCGCGGCGGGAACCTCTCCGACATCCTCGGCTTCGAATCGGCCGTCGGGGACGCCTGGAGCGACGAGATCGCCGACTACATCACCGTGGGGGAGCTGCGCGACCTCTTCGGCAAGGGCGTGACGCCCAGAACGATAAAGCGGGCCGTCGACCTGGGGGTGATCGAGCGCGATGGCCTGCGCTTTCGGGCCTCGAGCCCGCGTCTGCTGCACGCCGGCGCCGAACTGGTCCGGATGGGGATGAGCGTGGACTCGGTCCTCGACATAGCGGAGAACCTGCGCGCCAAGGTCGGCGACGTGGCCGAGCACATGGTCCGCCTGGTCGCCGAGCACATACTCGCCGAGTACGCGCCGCTGACGGTGATACAGACCGGAAGCGAGGAGGTCGCGGAGATCGCCGAGCTGATCCGCCGGCTGCGCCCGCTCGCCCAGCAGGCCGTGGACGCGGTCCTGGCCCAGGAGATGGCGGAGAAGATGAACGACGTGATGGGCGAGCACTTCGCCCTGGCGATGGAACACCTGCGCGGCGAGCCGAGCACCCACCCCAAGGAGGACGGTCCCGCGGGACCCGCCTGAGCGCGGACCGCGGCACCGCCCTCCCGTCGGTCGCTCAGGCGCCGTCCCCCTCGGCGTCGGCGCTCTCCCGGGGCGCCCTCCGGTCGGACGGGGTCTCGTCGCCTCCGTTCACCACCGACAGCGGGAGCGGGGTGGTGTAGCGCAGCTCCGCGAAGGCGCCGGCCGGGACCGCGGGCGCGTGCGGGAAGACCGGCCGCAGCCGCTGGTACGGCTCTCCCTGCCCGGGTCGGGAGTCCTCCTCGCCCTTGTTCGGCCACAGCGACATGGCGCGCTCGGCCTGGGCGGTGATGGTCAGCGACGGGTTCACCCCGAGGTTGGCGGTGACCGCGGCGCCGTCCACGACGTGGATGCCGGGGTGCCCGTACAACCGGTGGTAGGGGTCGATCACACCGTTGTCCGGGCTGTCCCCGATCGGGCACCCGCCCAGGAAGTGCGCGGTCATCGGGATGTTGGCCACGTCGCCGATGGTGCCGCCGGGGTAGCCGTCGATCCGCTCGGCGAGCCGGGTGGCGGCCTCCTGGCCCTCCGGGATCCAGGTCGGGTTCGGCTCCCCGTGGCCCTGACGCGAGGTCAGCTTCTTGCGGCCGCCGAACAGACCGCGTTTGACCGAGGTCGTCAGCGAGTTGTCCAGGGACTGCATGACCAGGCCGATGATGATCCGCTCCGACCAGCGCCGGTTGGAGAGGCTGCGCGCGAAGACGTGGGGTTGGCGCGCGGCCCGGCCCAGGAAGCGCAGCCAGCGCGGCACCCTCCCGCCGCCCGGCACCTGGATCGTGGTGAGCAGGCCCATCGCGTTGGAGCCCTTGCCGTAGCGGACCGGTTCGATGTGGGTGTTCTCGTTGGGGTGGATGGAGGAGGTGATCGCCACCCCCTGGGTCAGGTCCTCGGGCGGCGGCACGTGGCGGCTCATCGCGCCCACGAGCGCCTCGGAGTTGGTGCGGGTCAGTGTTCCGAGCTTGGCGGACAGGCGGGGCAGCAGTCCGGCGTCGCGCATCCGGTGCAGGAGGGTCTGCGTGTTGTACGTCCCGGCGGCCACCACGACCTGCCCGGCGGTGAACGTACGGGCGTTCTCCCTGCGGCGCGGCGCGTCGGTGCGGACCGTGTCGACGGCGAAACCGCCGTCGGGCAGTTCCCGCAGGCGCTCGACGGTGGTCAGCGGGTGGATCTCGGCGCCCGCCCGTTCGGCGAAGTACAGGTAGTTCTCGGTGAGCGTGTTCTTCGCGCCGTGCCGGCAACCGGTCATGCACTCGCCGCACTCCGTGCACGCCCGACGCTCGGGTCCCGCGCCGCCGAAGTAGGGGTCGCCGACGGACTCACCGGGCGCGGCCTTGCCGCCGTCGCCGTCCGCACCGTCGCCGAAGCACACTCCGACGGGGGTCAGGCGGAAGGTGTGGCCCACGCCCATCTCCTCGGCGACCGCCTTCAGATGGACGTCGGAGGGGGTGACGGTGGGGTTGGTGCGGACGCCGAGCATGCGCCGGGCCTGGTCGTAGAAGGGAGCGAGCTCCGACTTCCAGTCGGTGACGTGCCGCCACTGCGGATCCTCGAAGAACGCGTCCATCGGGTGGTAGAGCGTGTTCGCGTAGTTGAGCGAACCGCCGCCGACGCCGGCTCCGGCGAGGATCATGACGTCGCGCAGCAGGTGGATGCGCTGGATGCCGTACATGCCCAGCCGCGGGGCCCAGAGGAAGTTGCGCACGTCCCAGGAGGACGACGGCAGTGTTCGCGGGGTGAACCGGCGTCCGGCCTCCAGGACGCCGACGCGGTACCCCTTCTCGGTGAGGCGGAGTGCGCTCACCGATCCTCCGAAGCCGGAGCCGACCACGATGACGTCGTAGTCGTACTGGTCCGCGGTGTGTTCGGGGGAGCGGACGGGCGGTTGTGCGTTGCGCTCTGGGGACACGGGGCCTCTCTCAGTTCAAGTGTCGCGGTCCCGTAGTGCGCCGGATACGAGTCTGCAACATCGAATACGCCATCTGGAAATGTGACATTTTCTATTGTAACGTTCGTCACTACCGCCGAGTAGGGTGTGTTCCATGTAACACGCGAGGCGCGCGTCGGCGCAACACACGTTCCCCCTCGCCGCTCCCGGCGGCGAAACCCTGGAGGTTGCAGATGCCCAAGCCTTCCGACGAGGCGCCCCAGGCGCCTCAGGACGCGCCTGAGCAGCACGAGGGCGGTGGAGGTACGCGGTGGCGGAGGTTCACCCTCATCGCCGTGCCCGGCCTGGCCGCCGCCGCCGTCCTCGGCGGGATGACGACACAGGGGCTCCTGGCCGCCTCGTTCGCCGTCTCCGGTGACAGTTTCAAGATGTCCGCTGACCAGCTCACCGGGCAGGGCTTCACCCAGTACGGCGACGTCGCCGAGTCCGTCGACGGCTCCGGCCGCGCCGTCGGACTGTCCACGGTCAACACCGCCGACCTGGACAACCTGTGCATGTCCTCCCTGTGGGACCTGGGCATCGGCGAGGCCACCCTGGTGATCACCGCCGGTGAGGCGGACCCGGTCCACGGCACCGACCTGGTGCTCGACCTCGAACAGCTGCGCGGCGACGCCGAGTTCGACCAGATCGAGATCGGCCGCGATGCCAGCACGCTGGACAAGGCCGAGGGCGGTCAGGGACCGGCGGGCGGGTTCGGCCTCCAGGCGGACGAGATCCGAGTGGCGGACGTGGAGCTGACCACCTGGGCCGTCACCTCCGGCTCCCTGCGGTTGAGCGGCCTCAACCTGGCGGTCCTCCCAGGCAACCACGAGTGCTTCTGATCCCATGGCCCACGCACTCGACGCGCTCAGCGCGGTCTGGGGACGGTTCCGCTCCTGGCGGCGCACCCGACCGTTCTGGGGCGGCCTGCTGCTCGTCGCCGCGGGTGTGGAGCTCTTGGTCGCACCCGCCGCGCAGAGCCTGATCCTGCCGATCGACCTGATCATCTACGCCGGTATCGCCGGTGTGTCCGGCACCCTCATCGGTGTCCTGCTGATCGCGATCGGGGTGCTCAGCTGGCTCCAGCCGGTGCAGCACACCTTCTTCGGGCTGGTCGGGCTCCTGTTGGCGCTCGTGTCCTTCGTGACGTCCAACTTCGGTGGGTTCGTCATCGGGATGCTGCTCGGCATCGTCGGCGCCTCGCTCGTCTTCGCGTGGGCACCACGCGTGCGGCGGCGACCACGTGGTCGCCGCCGCACGCGGCCTCTCCGCGGCGCCGACACGGTGACCGGGGACGGTGACGCGGAGGAGGACGACGGTGGGGAGGGCGGCGCCGACGGGACCGTCGCCTCAGGCGGGACCCGTCCCCTCGCCGCCCTCGCGCTGCCGCTCGCGTTCGCCCTGACGGTCACGGCCGTCCAGGCGCCCACCGACTGGCCCTGGGACTGGTTCTTCCCGCCGGGGGACGAGGAGGAGCAACCCTCCGATGCTCCCTCCGACGGGACCTCTCCCACGGACGGCCCCTCCGACACCCCCTCAGAGGATCCCTCCGCCGACCCGACGGCCGAACCCACTGACGGCGACCCCGACGACCCCCCGGAGGGGCCCGGTGACGGCGGTGACCCGGCCGATCCCGGGGCGGAGGACGGCGCCGAGGACGAGGAGAGGGAAAGCGAGGAGGACGCCGACCCGTCCGACTGCCCGATCGTGACCGGTACGACCGGAGAGGCCGAGACCGAGGAGGAACTCCTGTCGGCCGTCCGCGCCTGCCAGGCCGCGGAGGAGGAGGGCGACCTTCCGGACGCCGTGGTCGACGAGACCTACGACTGTTTCTCCGGCGCGACCAGCACCGGCGGTCTGAACGCGGACCGCCTCACGATGAGCGGGGCCAGGTACGACGGTGTCGTGGAGTGCCCCACCGCGGACGGTCCCCGCCGTTACCTCCGGCTCTCCATGAGCCGGGCGGACCTGCGCGGCGCCGAACTGTGGTTCGAGGACGCCGGGACCCGGATGAGCCTCGGACTGCCCACCCTGACCATGGAGGGCAGCGTGGAGATGCACGTCACCCGCATGCACGTGCACATCCTGGGCATCCCGCTCACCTTCACCCCGGACTTCCCGCCCCCGCTGCTGCTCCCGTACATGATCGTCACCGACGTCGACGTGGCCAACCCGATGGCCAGCACCGACCTCATGACCATCCCCGGCTTCGACGGCCGCTACAGCGGGGCCTGAGGACCGGATCCGACGGGGGCGCCGAGCACGGCGCCCCCGTCACCCGCTCACCAGGAGTCGGCGATGAGGCGGCTGGGCCGGCCCACGTGCGACACGTACAGCGCGTCCCTGGCCCGCGTCGCGGCGACGAACAGCAGCGTCCGCTCCCGCTGGAAGGTGTGCTCCAGGGCGACCTGGTCGCCGTCGGCCGCCTCGATGGCCGCCTTGGGGGGAAGCAGGTGGTCGCTCACCCCCACCAGGGCCACACAGCGGAACTCCTGTCCCTTGAGCCGGTGCATCGTGCCGACCCGCACCGCCTCGCCTCCGTCGGGGCCCTCCAACGGTGCGGTGCGCACGTCGCGCGCCTCCAGTTCCTTGGCGACACCGCGCGCCACCCACTGGTTGCGTCCGGCCACGGCGATATCGCTCGGGTCGACCCCGGCCTCCAGCCACACCCGGACCCAGTCGCCGAGCGCGCTGATCTCCTCGGCGCGGTTGGCGCACCCGCGCACCACCGGGGCCGGACCGCGCAGGAGGGAACGGTAACCGGCGAGGGTGTCGGCGTCGTCGTCCATCCCCAGGGCGGCACGGCGGCCCAGGATCGGCATGCTCCAGTCGAGGATCTCCTGTGTGACCCGGTAGCTGACCCGCAGCCGGTGTCCGCGTCCGCGCACGTTGATGCCGAGGGAGGCCAGGGAGACCCGGTTGTCGGACACCCGCTGGTGCGGGTCGGCGACGATGAACAGGTCGTCCGGGCCCTCCGGCACGGCGGCGCGGAGCATCCGCCACTGGGCGGGGTGCAGGTCCTGGGCCTCATCGATCACGGCGTGCCGGAACAGCGGCTCGCCCCGCTCCAGCAGCCGCGCCGCCTCGGCCGCCAGCTGGGGGTGCGACCACAGACCCTCCACACGCATGGCTCCGACGTAGCGGCGGACCGTCTCCCACACCTGACGGCGGTGCTCGGGGGCCAGGTGCTGGATCCGACCGCTGCGCTCGCAGCGGATGTACTGCGGCAGCAGCTCCAGGTTCTGGGCGAGGATGACCTGTTCCCACTCGTCGACGAGGAAGCGGCCCGAGAAGGGCAGTCCGTCGGCGACCGCCACCGCGCGCCAGCGCTGGGCCAGCTCGTCCCCGCTGATGAGGTGGGGCGCCACGCTGGAGTGCGCCTGGACCACGGAGCGCGCGAGGCTGTCGATGGTGGCCACCCGCACGCGGGAGCGGGTGCCGGGGTCGGGCAGTAGCTGGTCGAGGCGGTCGGAGAGGGTCTGGGCGAGCGACCGGTTGTAGGTGGTGAGCAGGACCGACTCGCGAGGGTCGTCGGGGCGGGCGGCGGCGTCGCGCAGGGCCAGGTGGGCGGCGCGGTGCAGGGCCAGGACCGTCTTTCCGGTCCCCGGGCCGCCGGTGACCTGTGTGGACCCGTTGAAGTGCGCCTCGGCGAGCTCGTGCTGGTCGGGGTGCAGGGTGATCTGCCACTGGTCGAAGGGCGCGCGCAGGGCCCCGGACAGTTCGGGCGGACCGGTGGGCGTGGGGTCGACGTTCCCGGGGCCTGCGACGGTGGGGACGCCGGGGCGCAGTCCGCGGGCGAAGCGGAGCGCCTCGTCGCGGGGGCGCACGGCGATGAGGCGGTACCGGGGGGTGTCGTCCTCGGGCCGGTCGGCGGGATCGCGCTCCTCGACCTCGGGGTTGGGCAGGACGACGCCGGACCAGTCGGGGGCGATGCTGACGACCCGGACGCGCGGGTCGGCGGCGCCCTCGACGGTCTCCAGAGCCGGGTGGTCGCCTGCCTGGTAGGCGCGCATCGCGCTCAGCGCGAGGAGCTGGACGTCGGGCGTGAGGCGGGAGAAGTCGCTGAGAAACGTCGGGGCGATCGCAAGGGCGGACACGTCGTGGTTTCCTCCGGTCTTCGACCAAGTGGTGTCGGGCTGTACTGGGCGGTCGGAGCGGATGGTGTCGGGCGGGTGGCGGCGTTCGGCGCGCCGTCGCTCTACGTGAATGATGCTCGCGGCGGAATTCCGGCAAACGCCGCGATGAAGGCGATTCTCGGCATGTTCGAGGCGAGTGTGAGGCATCGTGTTCATGCAGGTCAAAAGCACGTTTACGGAAGTCAGTTCGATGCGTTCGGGAGACTCTCTCCGGGCTCGTCGCGGTGGGCCCCGTGACCTGCGGTTCTTCCTGTGCCTCCTAAGTCCGTAAGTGCCTTATCGTCCTGTCCGAAACTCGGGCACTGGGTGATCGAAGCCCTGTTCCGGTCGGTGGTCGTGGGGGAGGTGAGGTGTCCTCGACCGGGGACGACGACGACCGAAAACGGGAACGCGCCGTGACGGGCCGGACGAGGCGAACCGGGGCGGCCGGTACGCCGCGGAGCGCGGACGGCGGGGGAGGGCCCGGTCGGCCGATCACACCGCCAACGGCATGGCCGGATCCGGACACGCCCTGTCCGTGCCCGCCCCCGCGCGGGATCGTGTACGGCACGGAGCACGCGGACCACGCGTGGTTCAGGGCCCTGCCGGGGTCCGTCCTACCCCGGCAGAGTCCTCAACCACCCTGGACATCCGGTACCCGGTGCCGGTCGGTGGCAAAGCGCTCCGGAACCGGGAACCTCGTGCGGTGGGTTCCGGCGCCGCCCGGCCTCGACCGGGCGCACCCATGATGGCTCAGAGGAACGACAAAGCGACGGTCGGTGCCTCCGACCCGTGCCGTCCGACGGCCCCGGCGCCGGCACCCCGCCGGTAGGCCATGATGGGTGCGCACACGCGTCGGAAGAGGAAGGCGGCCGTGGTGGCTGTGTGGATCGTGGCGATCGGGGTCGGCGCGCCGGCCCTGGCACTGGCGCCGTTCGCGTGGACGTACCTGGCCAGCGCCGGCCGGCGCAGGAGCCCGCTGACCGTGCCGTACCGGCCCGTCGCCGTCGTCCTGGGCGCCGCGGCCTGGAATGACGGGCCCTCGCCCCTGCTCGCCCGCAGGCTCGACATCGCCGTGCGCCTGTTCGAGGAGGACCGGGTCGAACGGATCATCGTCTCGGGCGACAACCGCGAGGTCTCCCGCCGTGAGACCGACACCATGACCGGGTACCTGGTCGCCCACGGAGTTCCGGCCGACCGGATCGACGCCGACCGCTACGGGTACCGGACCTGGGACACCTGCGTGCGGGTGCGCGACCTGTTCGGGGTCGACGCGGCCACGATGGTCACCCAGTCCTTCCACCTGCCACGCACCGTCGCGCTCGCCCGCGCGGCCGGGATCGACGCCGTCGGCGTCGGCGACCCGAGTCTGGGGGCCCGCCGGCGATCCACGGTCATCGGCTACACACGGGAGGTCGGCGCGGCCGTCAAGGCCCTGCGCGACGCCGTACGCCGCCCCGCCCCGGCCCACGCGGAGCCCTGACGGCAGCCGACCGCGAGCCCTTCCGGTTCGCACGGACGACGCTCCGCGTTTCCCACCTTTCATCTGCTTGTTTGTAGGCTCCCAGCAGGAAGGAGGTGGGTGCCGCCTCCCCGCCGAGGACGGGCGGTCCACACCCACGAACACAATGAACGCGACCACGGGTAACGGCTCACACGACGGCGCGCGGGAGGTGGACTGGGTCGCTCTGGCCCCCGAGGGGGGTGAGCGAGTCCCCCAACTCCTGGAATCCCTCGCCGGGAGCGACGCGGCGCTCTCCGAGCTCCACGACATCATCCACTTCCCCGCGCCCGGCCACCGCGCCGCGCCCCGGGCGGTCGACTTCCTCGTCGACATCGCCTGCTCACCGGACACCCCGATCACCGACCGCTGGCGTCCGCTCAGCCTCCTCCTGGAACTGGTGAGCGGCCACGCCGAGGACCACTTCCCGCAGCCCCGCGACCTCCAGCAGTGGCGGGACGAGGTCGCCTGGGCGGCCTCCAACGACGCGGAGAAGGTACGCGAGCAGTACCGGAGCTGGATGGAGGAGGCACCGGACGAACAGCAGTACCGGCGCATGCGCAACCGACTGGCCGTCATGCGGGAGCCCGACGGCGCCGCCGTCCTCCAGGCCGAACTGGACACCCACGAGGCGATCCGCGCGCGCGTCCCCGACCTGGTCTCCCTCCTGCGGGGCAGCGGCAACAGGGGCGGCCTGGACCGGGCAGGGGAGTGGGTCAGCTACGTGCTCGCCTTCCTGCACGAGGACGCCGAGTTCATCGCGGCCGAGATCACCGGGGCCTCCCAGTTCCTGCTCGCCAAGGACCTGCGCGGCGCGCCCCAGGCGCCCGCGTCGCTGAGCGAGCTCAGGAACGGCATCGACAACGGGGAACCGCTGGCCGCCGAACTCTTCGCCCTCGGCCTGCTCGCCAGCCCCGAGGACGTCGACATCACCGTCGCGCTCGCCCACGAGATGGCGGGCGGGAACCTCTACAACGCCTTCGCCGCCTCCGTGGCGACGGTGCTCATCCACGGTGAGAACACCCCGCGCGAGGGGCTGCGCCGGATCGGTCGCGGCGGCGGTACCCACGTCGGCTACGAGGGCCTGTTCAACGAGTCCTGGCCGCACTGCGGCACGCGGTCCCCGCAGGTCCTCGGGTTCCTGGCGCTCGGCCGGGCCGGAGACCGCGCCCGCCGACTGCGACTGGACATGCTGCCGGGGCTGATCAAGGGCGAGTCCGACTCACGCGCACTGGTCACCGGAGTCGGCCTGGAGACGGTGCTGGGCCCCCGCTCCCGGGAGTACTCGGCTGAGGAGCACGCCCGGGCCGACTACGACGAGGAGACACTCAAGGTCCTGTGGGCGATCGCCGAACTGCCCGCCTCCGCCTGGGAGGACGAGGAGTTCACCGACACCCTGGGCGCCTGGGCGCTGCCGGAGGACCCCGCGCGGTTCTGCGAACTCGTCGGAGTGGAACCCGAGCCCGCGCAACCGCGGGCCGCCGAGACCCCCGAGACGGGGCCCCCGGGGCGGACAGCCGAGCGCGGAGGCCTGTTCGGGCGCCTCTTCGGTGGACGTTAGGCGGCGGCCAGGGCGTCGTCCACCCCGGACTCGTACTCGCCGAGGAACACGGGATCGGGGCGCAGCGCCATCGTGAGGAACGCGGCCGCGGTCGCGGGGACCTCCCGGAGCCAGCCGTAGACGGTGGCGGCGGTGCGCTCGCGCAGGCTGGAGTCGGCCACCCCCACCGCGTCGATCCCAGCCGTCCGGCACAGGCCCACGGCGCGCGGCAGGTGGAAGTCCTGGGTGACGACCGTGGCCGCCTCCACCCCGAACACCTCGTTGGCCCGAGCGCAGGAGTCCCAGGTGGAAAAGCCCGCGTAGTCGGCGACGACGTGCTCCTCGGGGACCCCTGCGGCCACCAGGTAGCCGCGCATGGTGTCGGGCTCGTTGTAGTGCTCGACGCTGTTGTCCCCGCTGACCAGGATCGCCTGGACGCGGCCGTCGAAGTAGAGGTCGGCGGCGGTGTCCAGGCGGCGGGCGAGCAACAGGGTCGGGTGCCCGTCGGAACGCACCCCCGCGCCGAGCACGAGGGCCACCGGGCGGTCGGGCACGGTCGCGGCGGAGTGGCGGTCGGCGGAGGTGGACACGAGCGACCACACGAACGGTGCGCAGCCCACCAGGACGGCGGCCACGGTCAGAGCACCGAGGATCCGCCGCCAGGGGCGCCCGGGCGCGTCGGCGTCGTCCTCGTCACGTTCGTCCCGGTCCACGGGCTCCTCGCGGTCGTCGGCGGGCTCGGAAGGTGTGGAGTCAGAGGTCGTCACATCCGGGGAGACGATCCGACGGGCGGTCGGGTTCCGGGTTCGCCCCGTGTTCACGTTCCCGCCGTTCGCGGGCGTTCGCCGAACCGGGTTCTGGGCCCGTGGAGGCGGTGGTTTAGGGTCATCGGATGTCTGAGAAACCAGGACACGAACTTCTTCCGCGACTGCGGGCGCTGGCCGACCTCACCCCCGGTGCCATGCGCGAGGGCGCGGGCATGCACGAGTACGACGGCGTCGTCGCCGACCTGTCTCCCGAGGGGGTCCGCACGGGCCTGGCCGCCCTCGGCGGGGCCCGCCTCGACGACCCCCACGACGAGGCCCACCTGGCCGCCTTCGAGGACGGACTCCGCGTGGAACTGGGTGAACTCCAGCTGCACCGCGCCAACCCGCTCCACCACCTCGGCGAGCTCGACGTCTCCTGCTACGACAGGGCCTACGCCCCCGAGGAGGAGCGCGACCGCGCCAGAACGGCCCACCTGGAGCAGTGGCCCGAAACCGTGGACCACGCGATCGAGGCGCTGGACCGCCTCTCCGCCCCCGTCGCCCGGTCGCTCCTGGGCGCGGTGAGGGGCGCGGCCGAGGGGCTGCCCGACACCGTTCCCAGCGAGGTCCGCCGCACCGCCCTGGCCGCCCACGCCCGTCTGGTCGCCCACGTGGAGGAGGCCGCCGTCTCCGGGCCCGGCAGCGCCGCGCTGGGCGCGGACGGCCTGAGCAGGCTCATGGGCGTCTCCGAGGCCGCCACCGTCGACCTCGCCGGCCTGGCCGCCCGAGCCGACGCCGAACGCGATCGCCTGCGTGAACGGCTGGCCGAGGCCACCGGACGCCTGGCGCCCGGCCGTGACCCTATGGAGGTCAGCCGGGAACTGACGCGCCAGCACCCGGACGCCGAGGGCGTCCTCGACGCCGCACGCGGCTGGACCCGCCTCGCCCTCGACTTCACCGCCGAACGCGGCCTGGCTCCGTACGGCGACGGCGAGTGCAGTGTGGACGCCTCCCCGCCCTCCCAGCGGTGGGCCACCGCGATGATGGCCTGGTCGGGGCCGTGGGAGGCGGACACCCCGTCCTTCTACCACATCACCCCGCCCGATCCCGCCTGGTCGGCGGAGGAGGCCGCGGAGTGGCTGGAGATGTTCAGCCACACCACCCTCCCCGCCGTCAGCGTCCACGAGGTGGCACCCGGCCACTACTCCCACGGCCGCGCGTTGCGCCGGGCGCCCAGCGCGGTCCGCCGTGCCCTGCACTCGATGACCTTCGCGGAGGGGTGGGCGCACTACGCCGAGGAGATGTGCCTGGAGGAGGGCTTCGGCGCGTACGCGGCCGAACGCCTGGGTGACCCGGGCTGGACCGGGACCCACTACGAGATCGGCGTGTGGCTGGAGGCCCTGATCCGCGTGACCCGCCTCTCCGTCGCCATCGGCGTGCACACCGGAGGGATGACCGTGGAGGAGGCGGCCACCCGCTTCTCGACGGACACACCGCTCCAGGGGCCCGCGGCCCTGTCCGAGGCCAATCGGGCCACCTTCGACCCCACCTACGGCCGCTACACCTGGGGCAAGCTGGAAATCCTCGCGCTCCGGGAGCGGGCCCGGGAGCGGTGGGGCGACGGGTTCTCCCTCGCCCGGTTCCACCGGGCCATGCTCGACCTGGGCTCGCCGCCGCTCGGCCTCCTCGACACGGCCCTGGAGGGTTAGCGGTCACCCGAAGCGAAGCGGCAGGCCCAGAGAGAACACGGTCACACCGTCTGGTCGGGCGCACCCAGCTCGGCCAGGGCGGCGCGGACACGACCCCCACCCGTGGACAGTGCCCGCGCCGCCCGCGTCGGATCCACGTCGGCCAACAGCGACACCAGCGCCACGCGGGTGTCGCCGTTGGCCGCGGTCAACGCCTTCGCGCACGCCCGCTCGCCCAGTCCGGTCGCCTGCGACAGGATGGTCACCACGCGTCCGCGCAGCTTGCTGTTGGTGGCGTCGACACCGACCATGAGGTTCGAGTAGGTCCGCCCCATCCGCACCATGACGGCGGTCGAGAACGCGTTCAGCGCCAGTTTCTGCGCCGTACCCGCCTTCATCCGCGTGGACCCGGCGATCACCTCGGCGCCGGTGTCCATCCCCACGTGCACGTCCGCGCCCGCGGCCAGCGGTGAACCCGGGTTCGCGCTGATCAGTACCGTCGCCGCGGACCGCTCCCGGGCCGCCTCCAACGCGCCGCCCACATAGGGGGTGCGCCCGCTCGCCGCCAGTCCCACGGCGAGTGATCCGGGCGCCACACCGGCCGCGTCGATCCGCCCGGACTCCCAGTCGTCCTCGATCCCCTCCACCGCGTGCGCCAGGGCGTCACCGCCCCCCGCGTGGTGGGCGATCACCCACTCCGCGGGCACGCCGTAGGTGGGCGGCAGTTCGGCGGCGTCCTGGGCCGCGATCCGCCCCGAGGTGCCGGCGCCGAAGTAGTGGATGGCCGCGCCGGACTCCAGCGCCGCCACCCCCAGGTCGACGGCGCGCGCCAGTTCCGGCAGGGCCGCGGCCACGACGGCCGGCACCGTCGTGTCCTCCGCGTTGATCTGCCGCAGGATGTCCAGCGACGAGAGCAGGTCGATGTCGTGGGTCCCCGAGTTGCGGGCCTCGGTGGGCGACCGGACGATCACGGTGTCGCCGCCTCCCGGAGGCCAGGCGGCGCGGTGTTCCCCGGGGCCGTCGTCCGTACCGCTGTGCACAGCGCTCTCCTGTTCGGTCCGCACCGGCAGCCGTTCCCTTCCGTGAGTGGTCGTCCCCGCACCGTCACCGTGGTGCGGTGCGGGACGGCTCGGATCACTCGTCGCCCGCGCCCGCGGCGTCGGGGACCTCACCGTTTCTGCGGCGTCTGCGGTCGTCGTGGATGCGCAGCCCCCGGACGGCCTCGTAGGTGGTCTCCAGGGCGGTGCGGCTCTCCGTGTAACGGCTCTGAGCCAGTCCCACGAAGAGGCAGTCCACGACCGTGAGCTGGGCGAGTCTGCTCGCGGTCGCTCCCGACCGGAACGTGGTCTCGCGCGCCGCGGTGGTGAGCACATGGTCGGCGAAGCCGATGGGGGAGCGGGGGAAGTTGGTGATGGCCACCGTCCGCGCTCCGCGCCGTCCCGCCTCGGTCAGGGCCTGCACGGTGTCGATCGTGGTGCCGCTGTGGGAGATGCCGATCGCCACGTCCCGTTCGTCGAGCAGTGCCGCGCTGGTCAGCATGACGTGGGCGTCCGCCCACGCGAAGGACGTCATCCCGATCCGGTGCAGTTTCTGCTGCAGGTCGGCACCGACGAAGGCGCTCGCGCCGACACCGTACACGTCGATCCGTCGGGCCGCCGCCATGCCGTCGATGACCGAGCGCAGCACGTCGACGTCGAGTGCCGCCCCGGTCTCCTCGACGGCCCGCGCGTCGGTGTAGGCGATCTTCTGGACCACGGTGACCAGGGTGTCGTCCGGGTCGATGTCGCTGGCCATCTCGGGCGCCCCGGAGCGGGCGCCGCGCGCTTGACCGGCCTCCGTGGCCAGGGCCAGACGCAGCTCGCGGTAACCGCTGAAGTCGATGGTCCGACAGAAGCGGATCACGGTGGCCTCGGAGGTGGCGCAGTCCTTGGCGAGCTGGGTGATGGACGATGCCGCCGCGCGCTCGGGGTCGTCGACGATCCGTTGGGCGACCCGCCGCTCGGCCGGGGCGAGCGACGGGATCAGCGACCGGATCCGCAGGACCGTGGTGGGAACCGCGGGGGCGGGGGCGTTCCCGGCGGCCTGGTCGCCGGAAGACTTCGGGATTTGCGCCATGGAGGAAAGTTTCTTTCGGTCGTGGTGCAGAGTCAACGCGCGGAAGGGAAAAAGCGGGAGAATCAAGGATGACAAGGCACGCCTCCGGCGGCAAGTACCTGGGTGGAGATTGCGAAATCCCAGTTCAGAGGGCACTCTGGGGTCGGGCGTCACGGCTCGCCGCTGAGGTTGGCGCCGTTTGGCAGGGGGGATGGTGCTGTGTCGCGACGCGACTCGGCGAGACGCCGGTACGCCACGACCGCCGACACCCGACACGCGGAACCGCCCTCGAGGGGGCGTCCGCCCGGGAGCCTTCGCGTCACGGTCCTCGGCCGTCTCGGAGCCGAGGTCGACGGGGTCGCGCTCCCGTTGCGCGGCGGCAAGCGTCGGGCCCTGCTGGCATCCCTGTTCCTCGGTGCGGGGCGGACCCTGGCCGTGGAGGACCTCGTCGAACGCGTGTGGGGGGTCCCGCCGGACCAGGCCAACCGCAGTGCCCTCCAGGTGCACGTGGCCCGTGCCCGCGCCCTGTTCGACACGCACTGCGGCCGACCGCTCATCCTGGGCGGCGAGGGCGGCTACCGGATCGAGCTCGACGAGACCGAATCCGACCTGCTCACCTTCCGATCCCTGGTCCGCCGGGCCGGCGCGGCCGACTCCCCGGGGGCCCGAACCGACCTGCTGATCCACGCCCTGGGGCTGTGGCGCGGCCCCGTCCTGGGCGATGTCACCAGCACCGTCCTGCACGCCCGCGACGTCGCTCCGCTGCACGAGGAGCTGCTGCGCGTCGCCGAGGAGGGGTTCGGAGCCGCACTCGACCGCGGTGACCACGAGGAGGTCGCGCGTCGGGTCGCCCCGGTCGCCGCCGACCACCCCGAACGCGAACCCCTGGCCCGCATCCGCATGGTCGCCCTCTACCGTGCGGGGCGTTCCAGTGAGGCACTGCGCGTGTACGCGCGTACACGCGCGGTCCTGGCCGAACGCCTTGGAGCGGATCCGGGCCGAGAACTTCGGGAGACCTTCCACGGCATCCTGCGGGGCGACCTCGACCGGGTGCCGCGCGTTCCGCGCCCCCGCGCCCTGGGCGGTGCGGACGCGGCGGGCCTGGAGGGGACCTTGCGGTCGGGGCGGGCGGCCGATCCCCCCGATTCCGGGATGGTTCCCGCCGAACTGCCCGCGGCGGTCACGCCCCTGGTGGGTAGGGAACGGGCACTGGCCGAACTCGACCGGCTGGTCGACCCCTGCGGTCTGATGCCCGGCGGGGTGCTGGTGCGCGGACCGGCGGGTGCGGGGAGCAGCGCCCTCGCCGTGCGCTGGGCGCACGGCGCGGCGGCGCACTTCCCGGACGGGCAGCTCTACGTCAACCTCCGCGGTGAGGACGGGCGGCCGCGTGATCCGGCCGAGGTGCTGCGCCGCCTGCTGCGTTCCCTGACCGGAGGCGCCGAGGTCCCCCCGGACCTGGGAGCGGACGAGGTGGCGGCGCGGGCGCGGACGCTCACCGCCCGCCGACGCGTCCTGCTCGTCCTGGACAACGCGGTCTCCGCCCGGCAGGTACGTCCTCTGTTGCCCGGGGGGACCGGGTGCGCGGCGGTGGTCACCAGCCGGTACTGGTTGACCGACCTGCTGGTTCGGGACGGGCTGCGAGTGCTGCCGGTGGGCGCCCTGGAGCAGGAGGAGGCGGTCGCGCTCCTGGAGTCATTGGTGGCGCCCGAGCGTTGTTCCGGGGAGGGGCTGGAGCGGCTCGCCCGGCTGGCCGGTTGCCTGCCGCTGTCGCTGCGCATGGCGGTCGCGTGGCTGGACACCCGCCCGAGCCGGTCGGTGGACGACCTGGTGCGGGCGGTGGAGGGGGTGGACCCGGCGCGCGGTGGGACACCCACGGCTCGGATGGCCGCGGTGTTGCGCGCCGGGCCCGAGGAGGGCCGCCTCGGCCGCGGGGAAGTACCGGCCGGACCCGGCCCACCGGACACGAGTCTCGAGCCCCGGTCTTACGCGCCGCTTTCGCCTGGGTGAGTTTCGCCGGCCACGCGGGAGAAGAGGATCTCGGTGGGTCGTGAGAAACCCAAGGGGCGGTTGTGATCTCGGTTCGATCCGTTCTCGGGGGTCCTCACGGGCCGCGTGAGTCGCTAGTGTCGATCACATGACACAGAACAATGATCCCAACGTCGACCCGGCGGGGAACACACAGCACTTCCGCCGTTTCGTCGATGAGAATCCCGTGACCGACGAGCCCGCGCGCCGACCGATCGTTCCGCTCGTCCTGGCCGGTGTCGGTGTGGTCCTCGTCATCGCCGTGGCCGTCATCGTCTTCCTCGCTCTCACCTAGGCCCCCTTGTTCCGGGCCGTCGCCTCGCCTCGGCCCCGAGCACGGGTCAGGGGCGTCCTGAGTGGCCGTTCCATCGGTTCGCGGCCGCCCCGAGGTCCTGCTAAGGTTGTCGTTGTCGCCAGGGAGGACGGCCCACCGGCCGCCCTGGAACACGACGAGCGTCATTAGCTCAGTTGGCAGAGCAGCTGACTCTTAATCAGCGGGTCCGGGGTTCGAGTCCCTGATGACGCACGCCGGAACGGTCCCGGTCGGGAGGTCACGCCCCCCGACCGGGACCGTTCGTCTTCTCCGCCGCCCGCGTTCACCCTGGTGGCGTGCCCCACACGGAGCCGCCGCCGGTTCGGGGCGGTCCGGAGATCCGGTAGAGTTGAATCCGTTGCCGCGGCGGGCCGAAGGCCCCCGAGACGACGAGCGTCGTTAGCTCAGTTGGCAGAGCAGCTGACTCTTAATCAGCGGGTCCGGGGTTCGAGTCCCTGACGACGCACAGACAAGGCCCTGGTCGATCGACCAGGGCCTTCGTGTTGTGCGGGGTGTGATTCCGCCCACGGCCACCCCTCGCCCCGCCGGGTCTTCTCCGGCGGTGTGCCGAACCACCGTCGAACCCCGGAAGGGCCCACGGCTCAACGGTTTCCCCACTCGCGGCGAATGGTGTTCCGCGCCCCGGCCACTCCGGCCGAGCCCCGGATCCGCGTTCTGTCACAGGCCTGGTTTATTGTTCCCATACCCCTTGGGCGAGGAAATCTCTCCGCCAGGACCTGCAAGTATCACTGGTGGTAGTCATCCATTCGCTATTCGTCGTTTTCTTTATTTCGAATTGACATTCCCCGCCCGGTGGGGAACTCTTGCGACTCGCGCCCCCCCGCGCGAGATCACCCCTGAACACACCCGGAGTACCCTCATGTCTTCCGTCTCCCCCGCTATCCGCACCACCCTGGTGTCCGCGACGGCCGTCGGCGCCGTGCTCGGACTCAGCGGCTGCGGCGCCCTGCTCTCCGTGATCGGCGGCGGCAACGTCTTCGAGCTCAACGTCGGTGACTGCTTCGTCGAGGAGGAACTGAACGCCGCCTTCGGAAGCGAGAAGGTCTCCGACGTGCCGCTGGTCGACTGCGCCGAGCCGCACGACTCCGAGTTCTTCTACGCGGAGGACATGGCGGAGGGTGACTTCCCGGGTGAGGCTGCTGTCGACGCGGCGGTCGAGGACGTGTGCTACGGCGACAACTTCACCGATTTCGTCGGTGTCCCCTACACCGAGTCCGAGATCTACGCCGGTGCGCTCTTCCCGGACGCCACCGGCTGGGAGAACTTCGACGACCGGGAGATCATCTGCTACGTGTTCACCGAGGAGATGGTCACCGGCACCCTCGAGGGCGCCAACCGCTAGTCGTCCGGAGCCCGCGGTCCCTCGCCCCCTGCCCTGAGCGAAGGCCCGCGTGTGTGCCCAGCCCTGGGGCGGGCCCCGGATCCGACCCGTCCCCCCGCTCGGCTGCCCTGCTGTGGTCACTATGTACCGCCTGCCATTGCCCGGCTGCGGTCCGAAATTGTCCGGCTCCGCCGAAACCTTCCCCGTCTTGGGCGCGTCTGCTCTAGGTGCGCCCACCCGACCTGGAAACGGTCGGGATGTGAACCTCAATCTTCTGGAGTTTTGATGCTGTCCGAAAAGCGCCACACGATGCTCGGCCGAATGGCCCTCGGCACCCTGGCCGCCGGTGCCGCCCTGGCGCTGTCGGCCTGTGCCCCCATCGCCGACATTCTCGGTGGCGGGTCCGTTGAGGTCCCGGAGGTGCCCGAGGTCGACGTCGACCTGGAGACGGACGCCGCGACGGAGGAGGCCGCCCCCGCGGGCCCCGAGGACACTGACGTGTTCCAGCTCGCCGTCGGCGACTGCTTCATCGTGGACGACCTGAACACGGCCTTCATGAGCGAGAGCGTCTCCGAGGTCCCGATCCTCGACTGCTCCGAGGAACACGACGCGGAGATCTTCTACACCTACGACCTGCCGGCGGGCGACTACCCGGGTGCGGACGCGATCGGCACCGACGCGGGCGAGACCTGCTCGGGCCAGGCCTTCACCGACTTCGTCGGTATCGAGTACACGATGTCGGACATCTACATCGACGCCTTCACACCCACCGAGGACGGGTGGAACAGGCTCGACGACCGCGAGGTGGTCTGCTACCTGGACACCCAGGGCGAGCTGATCACCGGCACGCTCGAGGGCGCCAACCGCTAGCCGGCGGCGGAGCGCCGTGCCGGGGCGGGGTCCACACGGGCCCCGCCCCTCGTTGTCACCGGCGGTCCTCCGACGGCTCGGGGGCCGATACTCCCGGCACCTATCGATTCGGTGACATGCCGAACGTTCCTCCCCTTCCGTGCGTCTGTACGGGTGTCACCGGCCTCCCGTCGGTGCGAGTACGACGACCCCGTGGAGTGACCGTGGTGTTCGATACGCGCCGTCCGATACCCGGCCGAACCGCCCTGGGCCTCCTGGCCGTCGGCGCCGCCCTGGCGCTGTCGGCGTGCGGCCCCGTCCCCCTGCTTCCCCCCGCCCTGAGCGACGGCCGGACCCTCGAACCGGAGCCCACCGAGACCTCCAGCCCGGAGCCGCGTCCGACCCCGCCCCCTGAGCCCACCCACACGCCCGAGCCCACCGAGTCCCCCGGCCCGGAGTACGTCAGCGTCTTCGCGCTGGAGGAGGGCGACTGCGTCGCGGAGTTCGAGGGCCGCGAGGGGATCTCCCAGGTGCCGGTCGTCCACTGCGACGAACCGCATCTCTACGAGATCTACTACGCGGGTGACCTCGACGGCGATGAGTATCCCGGAGAGGAGGAGGTCATCTCGATGACCTCCGAGCGGTGCGGGGAGGAGTTCGAGGACTTCGTCGGTGTCGAGCCGACGCGGTCCGAACTGGCGCACAGGTCGCTCTTCCCCACCGAGGACGGCTGGAACGAGGACGACGACCGCGAGATCCTCTGCCTGGTCCACGAGAGGAACGGCGACCAGGTGGCCGGCAGCCTGGAAGGCGCCCGCCGCTGACCCCGACCGCGTGAACGGCCCGCCCCGGCGCCCGGATGCTGTTGGCGAATTCCGGGTCCTGACGTTGCGTCCTGCCGGGCTTCACCCGGCGGGACGCAACGCTGCGACCGGGCTGGTTCGGGTCCGGGCTCGGGGCATGCCCCTCAGATGCGCATCGATGCGCACGAGGTTCATCGCGGCGCCGGTGATCTGGTGCTGCAAGCCGGTCTTGGCCAGACCCCGGTAACGGGATCTGCGCAGCCCGTGGGCCTGCACCCCCTGGGAAACGGCGCCCTCGACCCCGGCCCGGACCTTGTAGCGCTCCTTCCACTCCCCTGTGCTCTGCAAAACACGGGCCTCGTGGAGAACCTCGTGGTCCGCGCGGGGCCGCAACGTCAGCTCACGGCGTTGAGCCTTGGGCGAGCTGACGCAATCACGCAACGCCGGACAGGTACGGCAGTCAGCAGGCGAGAACCTCACCCGGATCACAGCAAGACCGGCCTGGGACCGGCCCTGCCCCCAACCGGTGCTGGTGCGCCCGTGGGGGCACCTCACACTCTGGGCGTCCCAGTCGATGACGAACGCGTCCTGGGAATAGGCGGCATCACCTCTGGTCTGGGCATTGGTGACGGACTTCAACGGCCCGTGCAACTCCACCCCGTGATCGCGGCGGGCCGTGGCCAGGGCGGCGGCGTTGGCATATCCGGAATCAACCCAGTGCTCGGCGGGCAGCAGACCGCGTTCGGCCAGGCCCGCGTGGACGACGGCCGCCATACGGTCGTCGGAGACCGACGCATCGGTGGTGGTGACGTTGGTGATCAGGTGCGGGGCGTCCGCCTCGCAGGTCTCGGTGAGGTGGACCTTGTAACCGGACCAGAGCAGGTCACGTTTGGCCCCGGTGCGGGCCTCCGGGTCATAGGGGGTAACCAGGCGTTCGGCGCTGGGAGGCCGCTCTTTTGGGGCCCTCCGCCGCACCTGCCCCTCCACCTGGTGGAAATGCTGTTCCCACACCCGGCGCAGGCACTCCACCTCGGGCAGATCCCGCAGGCCGGGCGGCGCCTGGGCCGTGTCCACCGCGTTCAGCAGGTGCGTTCCGTCATCGCCGATACGCTGCCCGACCTCGGCGCGTTTGGCCGGGGACTTGGGGAACCGGGAGTCCTCGACCCGGGTGGCGTAGTGGGTGAACCACTCCGTCGGCGCGTGGGTGGCCAGCCAGTCCGGCTCTTGGGAGGCCACGGCGTTCAACGCCCGGCGCAGGGTCTCACCGACCAGTTCGAGCCAGTTCAGGTCCCGGGCGGCCGAGAGCACGTGCGTGGAATCGGTGCGCATCCGGCGGCCTCCGGTGAGCAGCCCGTGATCGCGGGCCGCGGCCAGGACGGAGTCCAGGACCCGGTGCTGCGCGCCGGCGTCGATCAGCCGGTCGCGGAACTCCGAGAGCACCGAGTGGTCGAAACCGGGGTCGGTCAGCTCCAAGCCCAGGGCGTATTTCCAGTCGATGCGGGCCCGGACCGCTTCGGCGGTCTGGCGGTCGGTGAGGCCCTCGACGAACTGCAGCACCGCCACCAGTGCCAACCGGCCCGGTGGCCAGGCCGGTTGCCCCCTGCGGGGGTACAGGTCGGCGAAGTCGGCGTCGTGGAAGAACTCTCCCAGCTCGTCCCGGACCCGAATCGCCAGGCTTGCCCTGGGAAAGGCCGCTCGCGCGATGTGGGCGGTCTGTGCGGGGATCGGGTGCGGGTTCCTCGGGCTCATCGACATCGATCCGCCTTCCAGGACAACGCCGGTCTTCTCCACCGCAAGGGTCTCGAAGACCGGCGTTGGGCGGGGCCCAAACCGAGAATTCGCCAACAGCATCCGGTGGTTCCGGGACGGGCCGCGTCGAGGGAGGGTATTCCCTACCGCCGGACGGCCGACAGCGCGTAGGCGTCCGTCATGGCCTGCCGCACCCCGGCCAGCGCCTCGCCGACCCCGGCGGTCTCCGCCGGGTTCCGGGGCGCGTCGGACGGGCGCGGGAGGCCCGGACAGGTGGCCTCCTCGGGAGCGGCCCCGTCCACCAGGTAGGCGTCGACGGCGTCGGTCACGCAGGACATCCCGGGCATCGAGTAGAAGCCGTGCCCGCCGTCGTCGGCGACGGTGATCAGGGGGTTGTCGAGCCGCTCGGCCATCGCCGGGCCGCCGTCGTAGGCGGTGTTGGCGTCGAACTCACCGGCGATGACCAGCCCGGCCGGGTGGCCGTCGCGCTCGAGGTCGACCAGGGGCTCGACCGGGTCGTAGGAGGCGAAGGTGCACGGCTGCGGTTGGTGTTGGTAGGCGCCCAGGCCGAAGGGGTGCTCCTCGCGGACCTCCCGCATGTCCCGGTAGTACCCGGAGATCCGGTCGGGCCACTCGGCCTCGCACTGCACCGCGATGAGCAGGCCCGCGTTGAACGACTCGTACTCCGGCTCCTCCGCGGCCGCCGCCCCCGCGGACGGCGGGAAGGGCTCGTCGTGGACGAGGTACCAGAGAACGGAGGCGGACACGTCCCACTCGCTCTGGAACCGGGCGTAGTAGCCGACCGCGAAGTCGAAGTCGGCGGTGCCGAACGTCTCCCCCGGAGGGAGCCCGGGGACGTCGTCGCGGGGGTTCTCCCGGAGCCGCCGCGACGTCTCCTCGAAGGTCGCCACGACCTCCTCGGGCGTCGAACCCATGCCGTAGACGTCGTCGCGTTCGGCGATCCAGGGTGTGTAGCGCTCGACGTTGGCGGTGTAGGCCGGGGCCATCCGCGTGAACACGTCGCGCCAGATCCCGTCAGGGTGCACCGAGGAGTCCAGGACGCTGCGGTCCAACCGGTCGGGGAACAGGCTGCCGTACACCGCCCCCAGGTAGGTGCCGTAGGAGACGCCGAAGTAGTTGAGCCTCTCCTCGCCCAGGGCGGCGCGGATGACGTCCATGTCCCGCGCGGTGTTGGCGGTGGTCATGTACGGACGTGTGGCGCCGTCGGCCTGCTGGCAGGCGCGTTCGGCGGCGATCGCCTCGCGCGTGATCCGGGAGAAGTCCGCGTCGTCGGGGCGCGGGACGATCGCTGCCTGGGACACCTCGCACTCCATCCTGGGGGTGGAGGCGCCGCTGCCGCGCGGGTCCATGCCGATGACGTCGTAGACCTCGGCGACCCGTTCGTCGCCGAGTCCGTAGTAGATGCCGCGTTCGGGGTCGTCGGCCAGGGGGAGGGTGCGGCCCGTGCCGCCGGGGCCTCCCGGGTTGGTGAGCAGGATCCCGCGACGCCGTTCGGGGTCGGCGGCGCGTTCGCGGCTGATCGCGATCGTGACGCGCTCGCCGTCGGGGTTCGCGTAGTCCAGGGGCGCCTGGACGTCGGCGCACTCCAGCCCGGCGAGGATCGGCTCCTCGCACGGCGCCCACACGACCTCCTGGTCGTGGAACTCGGCGAGCGGGTCGGCGGATGCGGTGGGGTCGGCGGCGGCGGGGACGGCCGCCGCGAGGGTGAGGGTGAGGGCGCCCGTGAGGACGCCGACGGTTGACGTGGTGATCGTGCGTGCTCCGCGCACGTGTCGCCTCCGCTCTTCGCCCGAGCCGTGGGGGTGCTCGGGTGGCTGTCGTCGGAACCGTCACCGTACGAAGCGAGCGGTGCGGGGCAACACTGACAAAAGTTGTGTAAGTCACGGGTTGGCCGGATGTGGACAGCCCGAATTATGAGTGAACGTCACTCAATGCGTCGTTTGTGGAACTGATCGTGTCGCGCTCCAGACGCCGTTTGGTCACGGGGGTGGCGCGCGACACATCCCGCCGATTACGGTGAGCTTCTATTAGGAAACTTTCCTAATAAATAAATGAGCCCTCCACGCACGACCCGACCCCCGCTCGAAGGAGCACCGTGACCACCGACATCGCGGCCTCCCCACCACCGTCGCCACCCGTGGGGCGCGTCCCCGCCCGGAAGGACGCCCGCCCCCTCTGGCTCCGGATCTGGCGCCACTACGCCGTCGTCAAGGTCCGCAAGGCCCTGACCGTCGTGTTCGTGGTCGCCAACGTGACCTTCTTCCTCGGCCGCGCCATGCCCGGCGACCCCGTCGACGTCATGGCCGGGCGGCTCACCCAGGGCGGGATGAGCATGGAGGAGGCCCGGGCGATCGCCACGTACTCTCTGGCCTACGACGTGGACGCGCCCCTGTACGAGCAGTGGTGGGACTTCCTCGTCGGTCTGGTCACCTTCGATCTGGGCGACACCATCAACCGGCCGGGCGTCACCGTGATGGAGGCCATCAGCGCCTACCTGCCCTGGACGCTGTTCAGCATCGGCACCGGAACCCTCATCGCCATCGTCCTCGGCCTCGTCCTGGGCATGGTCATGGCCTACTGGCGCAACCGGTTCCTGGACCACGTGCTCAGCGTCGTCGCCTCCGTGCTCGGCGCCGTCCCCAACTACCTCATCGCCATGGTGCTCGTGGCCGGAGGGGGGATGTACCTGGGCTGGTTCAACCCGATCGCCCTGCGCGGGACACTCAGCCCCGGGATCGAACCCGGCTTCACGGCGGAGTTCGTCGGTGACGCGTTCCTCCACGCGCTCCTGCCGATCATCACCTACGTCCTGGCGATCATCGGCGTCTGGATGCTCATCATGAAGGCCTCCACCACGGAGGTCCTGAGCGAGGACTACGTGACCGTGGCCCGCGCCCGCGGGCTGCGGGACACCCGCATCGCCTCCGCCTACGTCGGGCGCAACGCCATCCTGCCGTTGGTGGCCCAGATCGCGATCTCCTTCGGCGTCCTCGTCGGCGGCGCGATCTTCGTCGAGGAGGTCCTGGTCTACAAGGGCGTGGGCGGCCTCCTCCTGGACGCCGTCAACTACCGCGACTACCCGCTCCTCCAGGGCCTGCTGGTCATCATCACCTCGTGCGTGGTCCTCGCCAACCTCATCGCGGACCTGCTCTACAGCCGTCTCGACCCGCGCATCCGCGACTAGGGCCGCCGCCATGCACCGATCCACGCGCGACACGCACACCACACGCCCCGGAGGGCCACGACCATGACCACCGCCACCACGTCGACCCCCGCAGCCGGTGTCTGGGGGAGCATCTGGCGGGGGCTGACCCACAGCACGAGCGGATTCGTCGGGCTCTGCCTCGTCGTCGGCGTCCTGCTGTTCTCCTTCGTCGGGCCACTGGTCGTCGACACGGACAACCCCACGGACGTCAGCCTCATCTGGGGGCCGATGACCGCCGAGCACTGGCTCGGCGCCAACCACGAGGGCAAGGACACCTTCGTCCAGCTCGTGCTGGGCGGGCGCGAACCCATCTGGGTGGGTGTCCTGGCCGCCGTCATCACCGTCGCCGTCGCCGTCGTCCTCGGCGGGATCGCGGGGTACGTGCGAGGCCGGGTCGACCATTTCCTGCTCCAGCTCACCGACATCACGATGACCATCCCGTTCATCGTGCTGATGTTGGTCGTCGCCTCGTTCTACCGCACCGCCTCGCCGATGGTGGTCGCGCTCATCATCGGCCTGGTCACCTGGCCCCATCTCATGCGCTCCATTCGGGCCCAGGTGCTCACCCTGCGCGAACGCGAGTTCGTCGAAGCCGCCCGCCTGCAGGACCTCGGGACCGCTCGCATCCTCTTCGTCGAGGTCATGCCCAACATGGCGGGCTACATCTTCATCAACTTCATCATCGCGATCACCAACGCGATCTACGCGGTGGTCGGGATGTACCTGCTCGGTCTGCTGCCCAGCACCGCCGACAACTGGGGCCTGATGATCCAGCAGGCCTGGAACAACAACGCGTTCCTGCTACCCACCGCCATGCCCTTCCTCATCGCCCCCATGGTGATGATCATGCTCTTCCAGATCGGCCTGGTCACCATGACCCGGTCCCTGGAACAGGCCCTCAACCCGCGACTCCGGGACAGGTGAGCCACGTGAACGACCACCGCACCGACCCGGGCGAGGACACCGGGGCCCTGCTGTCCGTCAGCGGCGTGGACATCGGCTACCGCACCGGCAGGCGGACCGGGACCACCATCGTCCGCGACGTCTCCTTCGACCTCCACCCCGGGCAGTCCCTGGCCCTGGTGGGGGAGTCGGGCTGCGGCAAGACCACCCTCGGCCTGGGGCTGCTCCGCCTGCTTCCGCGCACCGGGCGGGTGTCCGCCGGGCGGATCCTCTTCCGCCGCAAGGACGGCCGCCGCGTGGACGTGCGCACCCTCGGCAAGGAGGAGCTGCGCCGGTTCCGCTGGAACGAGGCGGCGATGGTCTTCCAAGGCGCGATGAACTCCTTCAACCCCGTCCTGCGGATCGAGGACCACTTCACCGACACCTTCCGCGCCCACGAGAACGGGCGCGGACGGCGACCACGCGCGCGGATCCTGGAACGCTCCGCCGAACTGTTGGAGATGCTCCAGCTCGACCCCGCCCGGGTCCTGCGCGCGCACCCGCACGAGCTCTCCGGCGGCATGCGCCAGCGCGCCCTCATCGCGCTGGCCCTGGCCCTGGAACCGCAGCTGCTCATCCTCGATGAGCCCACCACCGCGCTGGACGTGCTCACCCAGCGCGCCATCGTCGAGCGCCTGGCCGAACTGCGCGAGCGGCTCGGCTTCTCGATGGTTTTCATCACCCACGACCTCGGCCTGGCCGCGGAGCTGTCCGACCGCGTCGCCACCATGTACGCCGGGCGGCTGATCGAGACCGGGAGCACGCACGACATCTTCCACCGTCCGCGCCACCCCTACACCTCGGCGCTGATCAACTCCGTGCCTCCCGTCTCCGGCGGCCGCACCATCCCGGAATCCCTGCCCGGCGGCCCGCCCAGCCTGGCCGCACTCCCGCCCGGATGCTCGTTCGCGCCGCGCTGTGCCCACGCGCTCGACCGGTGCTCCCGGGTGCGGCCCGAACCCGAGCTGCTCCAGGAGCGCGACCGGGGGATGAGCCACTCCGCGGCCTGCCTGCGCTCGACCGACACCGCACTCTTCGCCGAGGGGGCCACCCGTGACTGACCAGCCTGTGCTGAGCCTGCGTGGCGTCCGGCGGGAGTTCGACACCCCGCGCGGCCGGATCAGCGCCGTGGCCGGGGTCGACCTGGACGTGCGCCCCGGATCGGTGGTGTGCCTGGTCGGCGAGTCCGGCTGCGGGAAGACCACCACCGCCAGGGTCGCGGCCGGGCTGACCGCCCCCTCCGAGGGGGCGGTGCTCTTCCGGGGACGCGACGTCGCCGCAATGGACAAGCGGGAGCGCGCCGAGTTCCGCCGCTCCGTCCAGTACATCCACCAGGATCCCTATGCCTCGCTCAATCCGGTGCGCACGGTGTGGTCGACGGTCACGGCCGGGCTCCGCCGCCACCGTAGGGTCGGCGGCCGCGCCGAGGCGCGAAGGACCGCCGCCGAACTCCTGGAACGGGTCGACCTCACCCCGGCCGAGGACTACCTGGACAAGTACCCGCACCAGATGTCCGGCGGGCAGCGCCAGCGGGTCGCCGTCGCGCGTGCCCTGGCGATGAACCCGGAGGTGGTCATCGCCGACGAGTCCACATCGATGCTGGACGTGTCGATCCGGGTCAGCATGCTCAACACCCTCGGGCGGCTCCGGGACGAGCTCGGCGTCGGGTTCCTCTTCATCACCCACGACCTGGCCGTGGCCAAGTACTTCGCCTGGGAGGGCGAGATCGCCGTCATGTACCTGGGCCGGGTCGTCGAGCACGGACCCACCCCGCGCGTGGTCGGCGAGCCGAGCCACCCCTACACCCGGGCGCTGATCTCGGCGGTGTGCGAACCCGACCCCGACCTGGTCCACGGCAAGGAGCGCTTCCGGCTGCGTTCGGCCGACGTCCCCGACCTGACCGACCTACCGCCCGGCTGCGACTTCCACCCGCGGTGCCCCCTCCACGAGGCGGGCGGCTGCGACACGCTGCGTCCGTCGCTGGTCCGCCACCAGGACCGGCTGCTGTCCTGCCACGTCGTCACGAGGGGGTGAGCGGGTGCTGTTCATCGGCCGCTTCGGATTGGCCGTCGGTGCCTTCCTCGCCCTGGCCAGCACCCTCACGGCCTTCCTCAACCCCCCCGGCACGGCCGAGTTCGTCATCAGCGTCGTCACCGTCGGTGTCGGCCTGCTCGTCGTCGCTCTCGGTCTGCTCGCCGTCCTACTGGAAAGGAAGCGACAAGAATGACCCCCACCCCCTCACCGGAGATGCTCATGCGGGACCTCAGCCGCCGGCGACTGCTCAAGGCGGTCGGGTTCGGCGCGGCCGGGGCGGCGGGCGCCGGTGCCCTGACCGCCTGCTCCGGGGGCGAGGAGGAGTCGGGTGCCACCCAGTTCACCGGGGTCTATGACTACGACCTGGACTCCAACACCCGCAACATGGCGGTCGAGGACGGGGCGCTCCTGCTCAACTCCGTCTACGAGGACCTGTTCCTGACCACCGGCGCCATGTACGACTGGCGTGAGCACACGTGGGACTACCTCCTGCTGGAGGGCTCGGAGTGGGACGGGGACCACCTCATCGTGACCCTGCGCCCCGATCTGCGGTGGAGCGACGGCACCGACCTCGACGCCGAGGACGTGATCCAGACCTATGCGATGGCGATCTTGGAGACGCCGCCGTGGTCCGTGGGCTTCCCCCAGGTCACCGAGCTCGAACAGCTCGACGACCTGAGCGTCCGGCTGGCCTTCGACGACCCCTTCGTCAACATCGAGCGCAGCATCCTCAAGCGCCGGTTCGTCAGCAAGACGACCTATGCCGACTTCGGTCCGCGCGCGGTCGAACTGGTCAACGCGGGGGTCCGCCAGGGCGATGACGAGCACGGCGCGTTCAACGCCGAGTTCATCGAGTTCAACCCGGAGGAGATCGTCTGCAGCGGGCCGTACATGTTCGACCGGTCCCGGATGTCGGACGCGAGCATCACGCTGGTGCGCAACGAGAACGGCTATCGGGGGACCGAGGTGGGCTTCGACGAGGTCCTCATCCACCGGGGCGACAACCGCCAGGCCGCGCTGCTGTTCCAGCAGGGTGAGGTGGACTACTCGTCGTTGGCGCCCACGGCCGCCGACCAGCGGGCCTTCCAGAGCGTGGAGGGGTTTCGCTGGGTGGAGCACACCGGCTACGACGGCTGCGGCATCATGTTCAACTACGCCGCCAAACCCGAGCTCAGGGACGTCCGTGTCCGCCAGGCGCTCGCCCACGTCCTCGACGGCGACACCATCGGCCGGGTGGCGCGCGGTGAGGCCTACGAGGGAGTCCGGTACTACGCGGGGCTCGTGGACGTCCAGGCGGAGGAGATCTTCACCGAGGAGGAGCTGGGCCGGTTCACCCACTACGGGTACGACCCCGACCGCGCCACCGAACTGCTGGAGGAGGCCGGCTGGACCCTGGAGGACGGGATCTGGCACCTGCCCAACGGCGACGAGGCCAGCTTCGAGGTGATCGGGGTGTCCGGTTGGAGCGACTTCGAGCTGACCGCGGTGCAGGTGGAGGAGGCCTGGAACGGCTTCGGGATCCCGACCACCGCGACCAACGTGCCCTCGGACAACCCCTGGGGCATCTGGGGCGCGGGTGACTTCGAGGTGGCGGTCCGGCACTGGGGCAATCCCGAGATCCCGGATTACTGGGGCGCCTTCCAGATGAACTTCCTGCTGGAGAACGCGGGGACCGAGGACTCGCCGGGCCAGTCCTTCGACCTGGAGGTCGAGAGCCCGTCGATGGGTGAACTCGACCTGGCGGCGCTGGTGGAGGACGCCAAGCAGGCCGAGTCGCTGGAGGAGCAGCGCGAGACCCTCCTGACGATGGCCACCGCCTTCAACGAGCTGCTGCCGCGGATCCCGATCTGGACCTTCCGGTATCTGGCCCCCGCGTTGAACGGGGTGCGGGTCGAGGGCTTCGACACCGAGCTTCCGTCGGACGCCAACCAGATGTACCAGGACAACCACGTCATGCTGGCGCTGATCCAGGGGAATCTGCGGCCGACGGGGGAGTGACCCGGCCGCCGGTGACCGGTGAGGGGCGGAGCCGCGCGGTCCCGTCCCTCAGACGTGTGTATGGCGGATGCGAGTCATGTGGCCACAGTTGGTTGTGTGACTCGGGACACATGCCTTGGATCGGGTGACTAATGTCGTGAAGGCGGCAAATCAGACAATAGGGATCTAAGGGATAAAATAACTTTGTCTGCGTTGTCGCACGTCACCGGTGGTGTGTTGAGGTCTTTTCGCGTGCTTCTCGGATTCTCCTGCCAAGCTGGAGGGCCTTTGTTAGTCTGACGATCCGAACGACGGTTCTCGGTGGATGTACAGGAATTGTGTCGGACGTGGATACTTGTCTCCGGATAGGGCGTTACTCTCCTTGTCCGGGCGTCCGATCGTGCGTGCCGCCTCCATCGCGGAGCCCGTTCCGGCGTTCCCCCGGCGTACGGGACGCCCGTCGCCACGGGGTCCCAGCGCGGTCCTCGCGGCGGCACCTCCCTGGTCAGGGTGGTGAAGCGGGGCCACCGCCGATCCGCCCACCTGATGCGAGGAGACGAGACTGTGGCACAGGCCCCGTCACCGCACGAACGCGATGGCAACCCCCTGGCCGAGATGAAGTCGACGGAGGATGGGCGAGGAGGAAGGTTTCGCCGGGCCATCTCCCGGATGGTCAAGTCCCAGGACCCCCCGTCACCGGAGACCGAGCGAGGACATCCCGTGCATCAGCCCGTGCATCCGCACTCGCGGTCCGCCGAGCCCACCAAGGGCGGAGGCGGTGACCAGCGCTCCGCCGGTGCCACTCCCGCGGACGGTGACGACCCGTCCGACCGGCCCGTGGGGCCGTTCTCCGCGTCGGCCGAGAAGGGCTACCGTCCCGCGACGCGCACGAGCGTCCCGAACCCCTACACCACCCGGCGCCTGGAGGTCGACGACGTCGACACCGGCGCCCACCCGGTCGGGCAGTGGCGCGGAGTGGGCCTCGACGAGCCCGATCCGCGTGGTCGGCCCAGGACCCCGGACTCCCCACGACACATGAGCGACACCACCCCGAACACAGGCGCCACCGCGCGGCCCGCAACCGGACCACAACCCCGGGCGGCCGCGGAACCCGTCGAGAAGGACCGGCGGGAACCGGTCGCCCCGACACCCCCCGCGGACCACGCGGCGCAGCACACCCACACACCCCGACACACCTCGGAGGCCGCCACCAGCCGGACCCCCGCCCGACAGGGGACCGGCGACACGGGCGCCACCCACACCCCGCGCACCGGCGAGATCGACCCGGTCGGATCCGCCGCCCCGGAACCCTCGGGCGAACGGGACCGGCGCGCGTCGGAGACCGGGCAGCACGGGGCCGACCCCCTGGAGGGAGGTTCGCGCATGGACGACCAGCCGAACCCGTACGGGACAGCGGAATCCCGGAACACGGAGACGACGACCGGCCAACACGTGGCCCCGGAGCAGGCGCCCGCCCCGGGGACGTGGCCGCGGGCCGACCGCCCGCCGGTCGCCCCGCAGGGTCCCGCGCCCCAGGCCGCCCCGGCCGGGCCCCGTTCCGTGTACGAGGGTCACTCGACACGGTCCGAACACCCCGGGCAGTCGGCGCCCGCGGCGTGGGCGGCACACCACGCCTATCCTCCCCACCAGGGGCAGCCCGGGTACCAGCCCGAAACGGGCCCGCAGCCCCACCACGGTCACCCGGACCAGGTCGGGCCCGCCCAGCCGGTGTACCCGGCATACCCGGACCCGCGCGGCGCCTGGGGCGACGGCGGGCATCCCGGCTACCCCCGGCCCGCCGAGTACCAGCGGTCCGCGCCGCCCCCGCACTACCCGGCTCCCTATCCGCCGCCGCACCCGATGATGGCCTACCCGGGCGCCTACCCGGCCCCGTACCAGCCGCCGGGTTACGTGTTCCCCGGTCAGCCGGTGATCCTCCCCGGCCAGTTCCCGGCCTACGGCCAGCCCGTCCAGCACGTCATCGTGCTCACCTCCGGTCAGGCGCCGCAGGTGATCACCGCCGAACCGGCCACGTACTCCGACCGTTCCGAGCCCGAGCGTGAGGAGCGCACGCGCGTCCGCGCACCCCGCGAGGACCGGGCGGAGGTCGAGCGCGAGACCGGGCCGGACGCCGACGAGGAGACCCCCGACACGCGGAGCGCCGAGGCGGAGGAGGCCACCGCTCCGACCGCGGACGACGCGTCCGCCGACACGGAGGAGGTCCCCGAGACCACGTCGGTGGACGGGGCCGAGCAGGACGGCCCCGTCCCGGACCGGGAGGGGCTGCTCAACGAGGCTCTGGCCGGTCTGGCCATGCGCGACCTGTCGCTGGTCGACGCCCTCCTGGAGACGGTCGAGGAACTGGAGACCGACGCCCAGGACCCCGACCTGCTCGACAAGCTCTTCCAGATCGACAACCTCGCGACCCGTATGCGGCGCAACGGGGAGAACTTCCTTGTGCTGACCGGCCACGACGGCGGCGAGTCCGACGCCCACGACGAGATCGTCCCGCTCCTGGACGTGGCCCGCGCCGCGACCTCCGAGATCAAGGACTACCCGCGTGTGCGGCTGGGCAAGCTCCCGCAGACGTCCATCACCGGTATGGCCGCCGACGACATCAGCCACCTGCTCGCCGAGCTGCTGGACAACGCGACCGCCAACTCTCCCGAGCACTCCCAGGTCGTGGTCAGCGCCCGCGAACTCGAGGACGGCCGCCTGATGATGGTGGTCGAGGACGAGGGGGTGGGCATCCCCGAGGCCCAGCTCGCGGAGCTCAACCAGAGGCTCGCCGGCGCACCCGTGCTGGACGAGGAGGTGCCGCGCCACATGGGCCTGTACGTCGCCAGCCGGATCGCGCGCAGGCACGGACTGGAGGCCCGTCTGGAGTCGCGCTCCTTCCGCGGTGTCAACGCCTACGCGATCATCCCCAAGGACCTCCTGCGCGTGGCCACCCCCCCGATCCCGGGCCAGGCCCGCACCTCGACGGTGCCCCCCGCGACGGCGCCGAGGACCCCCGTGATCACCCCGACCACGACCGGGACCAACGGTGTGAACGGCAGTTCGTCCACCAAGCCCCTCGGCGGTGGCAACTCCGCCGTCACCTCGGCCGGGCTGCCCCGCCGCAGCGCCACCCCGCACGGATCGCCCCTGCGGATGATGCCCCCGCCGGACCACTCCGCCGAACCGCCCGCCGACACGCCCCCGAAGCTGACGGGCGACGCGCGGGCGGAGCAGATCCGCGACGAACTCGGAGACTTCCTCGACGGCGAACGGGAAGCCCTCGAGGACCGGCCGGACGGAGAGGACACGTGATCCCCCTCTCTCCCCGGCCCGTCCCCCGGGTGCCGACACGCACCCCCCGAACCCCCGAACACGACCCTCGGCCCAGGCAGGTAAGCGATGACCGAACCCGTTAACGACAGCGTTGAGAACTTCTCCTGGCTCATCGACCGGTTCGTCCGGGACGTCCGCGGAGTCGAGCACGCCGTGGTCGTCTCGTCCGACGGACTGGTGCTGACCCACTCCAGTGACTTCCCCGAGGAACACGCCGAACAACTCGCGGCGATCGCCAGCGGCCTGCACAGCCTCGCCGTCGGCGGTGCCGGGCTCTTCCAGCGCGGTGAGTGCGAGCAGCTCCTCGTCCGCTTCAACAAGGGCCACCTGTTCATCATGGCCATCAGCGACGGTTCGTGCATGGCCGTCCTCACCTCCCCGGGCAGCGAGCTCAAGCTCATCGGTTTCCAGATGACCAAGCTCGTGGAGAACGTCGCGCACGTGCTCACGCCCCAGCTGCGAACGCAATTGCGCGAGGTCATCCAGAACTGAGCCGGCGACCCGTAGCGGTTCGGCAGGGATCACGAGAAGGTTGCCACTGACATGAGCTTCCGCAGGCGAAGGAGTAACCGCGTCCGCCCGTTCACCTTCACGGGCGGGCGGACGCGGTCGCGGCATCCGCTGATGGTGCAGACCCTGGTCTCGACGTCCGAGCCCGGGAAGGAACCTCCGAGCACCCTCATGCCGGAGTCGATCAACATCTACAGACTGTGCCGGGAGACGCGGTCACTCGCCGAGGTGTCGGCGGAGCTGAACATCCCCCTGGGCGTCACCCAGGTCCTGGTCAGCGACCTGGCAGAGCAGGACATGGTGTACATCCACCCGACCATCACCGGCAGTAGTCCATCGGAAAACCAGGTTCTGGAGAGGGCTCTTCGTGGTCTCGAACGACTTTTCCAGTGACAACAGGTCGAATCGCAAGAAGATGTCGAGCAAGATCGTCATCGCCGGTGGCTTCGGCGCCGGCAAGACGACCTTGGTGAGCTCGGTCTCGGAGATTCCACCGGTCACGACAGAGGCGATCATGACCGAGGCGAGCATCGGTCATGACGACACCTCGATCACACCCGACAAGACGACGACCACCGTCGCGATGGACTTCGGTCGCATCACCATCGACGACGAGCTGGTCATGTACATGTTCGGCACGCCGGGACAGGCGCGCTTCTGGTTCATGTGGGACGATCTCGTGCGCGGCGCGGTGGGTGCCGTCGTCGTGGTCGACTGCCGGAGGCTCGCGGACTCCTTCGACGCGGTGGACTACTTCGAGACGAACCGGCGCATCCCCTACATCGTGGCGCTGAACAAGTTCGAGGGGCGGTTGGACTACACCGCGGAACAGGTCCGTGAGGCGTTGGAGGTCAGCCCGGAGGTGCCGATCATCGACTTCGACGCGCGCCAGCGCAACTCCGGCGGCGACGTCCTCAAGACGCTGCTCCGGTACGCGTTGCAGCACAACCGCGCGAGTGAGCCCGTCGGCTGACGTGCGGGGAGCCGCCACGCCCTCCCCACCGCCCCCGTAGACTCCCCAGGAAAGTTAGCGACAGATGCGCAAGATCCTTATCGTCGGAGCGGGCCACGCCGGTCTGCACCTGGCCCATGGGCTGCTGACCGAAGGCTACGACGTCACGGTGATCACGGGGCAGTCCTCCATGGAGATCCGCACCGGCAAGCCGTCGATCTCGCAGTTCACCTTCCCGACGGCCCTGAACTACGAGCGTCAGCAGGATCTCGATCTGTGGAGCGCTCTGTCGCCGCAGATCAGGGAACACAAGCTCTTCCTGTACCCGAAGGACGCGCCCCACAAGGTGTTCAAGGGCAGGTCGAGCGCGGGCAACGACTACACGGTCGCCGTGGACCGGCGGGTCAAGATGGCCGACTGGCTTGAGTACTTCGAGGACAGGGGCGGCAAGGTCGTCATCCACGGCGTGACCGTGACCGACCTGGACTACTTCTCCCGGATGTTCGACCTCATCGTCGTGGCGGTGGGAACCGGTGAACTCGGGCAGCTCTTCGACAGCGACACCAGCCGCTTCAGCGGTGCCAGGCCCCGGTCCATCGCGCAGGCCTACATCTACGACGTCTGGCCGGATCCCGGGCAGCCCGAGAACATCGGGTGGGAAGGGACCACGGCTGAGGCGGGCAACATCATGTTCATCCCGATCCTCACACAGGACGGACCGTGCCACAACCTGCTGTTGGTGGACAAGAAGCACGGCCCGATGGACGCCTGGCCGGACCGTCCGGGCGCGGAGGAGCAGCTGAGGCGGATGAAGGATCTCCTGCGCAGGTACGCGCCGGAGTTCTTCGAGCGGGTGAAGGACGCCGTACTGGTCGACGGCAGGAGCACGCTGGTCGAGGAGTTGACTCCGCAGGTCCGCAACCCCGTGGGCGTTCTCCCCTCGGGCGGCCTGGTCTTGGGGATGGCCGACGTGGTCGTCACCATGGACCCCTTCGTCGGGCAGAGCTGGAACAACTCGACCAGGTGCGCCAGGGCCTACCTGGAAAGCATCATCGAGCACGGTGACCAGCCGTTCGACGAGGGATTCCTGGTCAAGACCTTCGACCGGTTCTGGGAGTTCGGCATTCACAACCAGCACTGGGCCGAACTGTGTTCCACCATGTGGGACGCCGGTGACGTGCCGGACTATTTCAACCAGTTGATCGACGGTGCCATCGCCTATCCGGAGATCGCCGACCGGTGGATTCAGGGGTGGGACTACCCGCCGGACTACGGGAAGTGGCTGTTGGACCCCGAGCTGGCCCTGGGATATCTGGCCGAGGTCCGTGCCCGGAACGGGGACTGACCTTCCCGCCGACTACCAGACGCCCGGTGTTGTCAGGACACCGGGCGTCTTGCCGTGTGTTCACCTGAGATGTCTCTCTGGTTACGTCGATGACTGAATGCTCAGGAGGGCAGACCGAAAACGAAGTGTTCGTTGTCATGCATCGTGAGCAGCGGTTACGATCCTTCGTGTTGATGTCAGTTAGTGACACATAGCGATGAGTGGTGCTGGTGCGCCTCTTATGTGTGGTGTGTCCGGCGCCCGTGGTTTCGGTCCTCCTCCTACTGGCCGAACGGTGTCGGCTAGGAAGGATGCCCCATGTCCCCCGGAGTCTTCCCCCCTCGCTCCCTCCGTCTCGGCGGTAGCTGTGGTGGCGTGCTCTGAGACAATTTTGGACGAAGCTGTCGACACACTCCCGATAATCCATTCTGACCTGCGAAAAACGTGACCAGGCGCGTGCATCTGCACGGGACACGAAGCCGGTCCCCGCGCCGTTGTGAGTCCTCGTCCACGCACCACGTGAGGACGAAGCGTGATCGGAGGGAACACGATGAGCAGTAACCACGCGTCCACCGCGCCGAAGGTCGCGGACACCCCCGTCGCGGTCGTGGGAGTGGCGTGCCGTCTCCCAGGAGCGTCGACCCCGGAGGCCTTCTGGAGACTGCTGTGTGAGGGACGGGAGTCCATCACCAGGCCGCCGGAGCGCCTGGGGGCCACGGTACCCGAGCGCGATCACCGCTGGGGAGGCTACCTGGACCGGGTCGAGGACTTCGACGCCGCCTTCTTCGGCATCTCGCCGCGTGAGGCCCTGGCCATGGATCCCCAGCAGCGGCTCATGCTCGAACTGGGCTGGGAGGCGGTGGAGAACGCCCGGAACGCGCCCGATGCCCTCCGTGGGACGGCCACCGGTGTGTTCATCGGGGCCATCGCCTCCGACTACGCGCTCCTCCACCAGCGCGAAGGCACGACTGTCGGCCACCACACCCTGACCGGGACCCAGCGCGGCATGATCGCCAACCGGGTCTCCTACACGCTCGGACTGTCCGGGCCGAGCCTGACGGTGGACAGTGGGCAGTCCTCTTCCCTGGTGAGCGTGCACATAGCCATGGAGAGCCTGCGCCGGGGCGAGTGCGGTGCCGCCCTCGCCGGGGGGGTGAACCTCATCCTGACCCCCGAGAGCACCGAGAGCGTCGCCCGGTTCGGCGGGCTCTCTCCGGATGCCCGCTGCCACGCCTTCGACGCGCGCGCCAACGGTTACGCGCGAGGTGAGGGCGGGGCCGTCGTGGTTCTCAAGCCCCTCGACCGCGCCCTGGCTGACGGCGACCGGGTCCACGCGGTGCTTCGCGGGAGCGCGGTCAACAACTCGGGGAGCACCTCCTACCTGGCCCGCCCCGACGTCAAGGGACAGGAGGCGGTCCTGCGCGCCGCCCTGCGGCGGGCCTCAGCGGACACCTCCCAGGTCGGCTACGTCGAACTGCACGGAACGGGGACCCCGGCGGGAGACCCGGTCGAGGCGGCCGCCCTCGGAGCGGTCTTCGCCCCGGGCCGGGCCGAGATGCTCCGCGTCGGATCAGTCAAGACCAACATCGGTCACCTGGAGGGTGCCGCGGGCATCGTCGGTCTCGTCAAGACCGTGTTGAGCGTGGCGCACGGTCAGCTACCCCCGACGCGCAACTTCGAGTCCCCCCACCCCGACATCGACCTCGCCCGCCTGCGCCTGTCCCTTCAGACCGGTCGGGAGCCCTGGCCCGCCGACGCGCCGCTGGCCGGGGTCTCCTCCTTCGGGATGGGCGGGACCAACTGCCACGTGATCGTGGGTCCTCCGCCGCCGCACCAACCCGACACCAGCGGCAAGGGGGTCGGGGAGGGCACTCTGGACCCGGTCCCGTGGGTGCTCTCCGCCCGTTCGGAAGCCGCGCTACGCGCCCAGGCCGCTGCCCTGCACGCGCACGTCTCGGCGCGACCGGGGCTGCGTGCCGAGGACGTGGGCCTGTCCCTGGCCACCACCCGCACGGTGTTCGAGCACCGTGCCGTGATCCTCGCTTCCGGCGGTGGCAGCGGCGCGCGTGAACTGGAGTCCGTGCGCCTGGAACGGCCCCCTGAGTCCGCTGCCGACGGCCCCGGCCCGGTCCTGGTCTTCCCCGGCCAGGGTGGCCAGTGGGCGGGCATGGCACGTGATCTGCTCGACGGGGACGGTCCGCTCGCCCAGGCGTTCACCAGGAGGGTGCTGGAGTGCGAGCGTGCTCTGGCCCCCCACGTGGACTGGTCACTCGTCCACGTGCTGCGGGGCGACCCGCACGCACCGTCGTTCGTCGGTCCCGGAACCCGGGTGGACGTGGTGCAGCCGGTGCTGTGGGCCGTCATGGTGGGTCTGGCCGAGGTGTGGGCCGAGTTGGGGGTGTGCCCCGCCGCGGTGATCGGTCACTCCCAGGGGGAGATCGCCGCGGCGTGCGTGGCCGGTGCGCTCAGCCTGGAGGACGCCGCCCGCGTCGTGGCGTTGCGGAGCCGCGCGCTGACCGCGCTCGCCGGAACCGGGGGTATGGCCTCGCTCGGTCTGTCCCGGGAACGGGCCGAGGAGTTGGTCGCGGCGACGGACGACCTGTACCTGGCCGCAGTGAACGGCCCTGACTCCGTGGTGGTCTCCGGCGCCCCCGTGGCCGTGCGCCGAGCCGTGGAGGCCTGCCTGGACAACGGGGTCCACGGGGCCCTCGTCGACGTCGACTACGCCTCCCACTCCGCGCACGTGGAGCGCCTCCGCGACGTCCTGGCCGAACTGTTGGCGGGGCTCGCTCCGCGTCGTCCGCGGGTGCCGTTCCTCTCGACCCTGACCGGTGACCGGCTGGCCGAGGACGACGCCGTCCTCGACGCCGAGTACTGGTACCGCAACCTGAGCCAGACGGTTCGGTTCGCCGAGGCGACAGAGGCGGCCGTCGACGCCGGCCACACCACGTTCATCGAGGTCGGGCCGCACCCGGTGCTCGCCTACGCGATCGAGCGGACCCTGACGGACCGCGGGATCCAGGGCAGAGTGCTCAAGACGCTGCGCCGAGACCGGGGCGACCAGGCCCAGCTGCTCACAGCGGCGGCCAGGGCCTTCACCTACGGGCTGGACATCGACTGGGGCCGTCTGTTCTCCCGGACGAACGCGCGCCCGGTCGATCTGCCCACGTACCCCTTCCAACGTCGGCGATTCTGGCCCGGGACCGCGCTCGCGGGTGAACCCGACAGCCCGGACTCGTTCGCACGGGCCTCCGGGCCGGGAGGCGACGGGGTGGGCGGGACGCGTGCCCTGGTCGCGGCGCTGTGCGCGAGGGTCCTGGAACGCGCAGCCCTGGGCGAGGCCGACCACGACCGGGCCTTTCGGGACCTCGGCTTCGACTCGATCATGCTCCGAGAACTCGGAGCCAAGGTGGGCGAGGAGACCGGTGTCCGCATGGACGCCACCGTCCTGTTCGACCTGCCCACCCCCGCGGCGCTCGCCGCCCACCTGGACTCCGTCCTGGGCGGGGAGGCACACGGAGCGGACCGGACCGACCCGGCCCCGCCCCGCCCCGAGGCCGCCTCCGCCGCCGGTGTCCCGTCCGAGGACGACGATCCGGTCGCCATCACCGCGATGGCGTGCCGCCTGCCGGGCGGGGTCGGCTCCCCCGAGCAGCTGTGGCGGCTCGTCGAGGACGGCGTGGACGCCATCGGCGACTTCCCGGACAACCGCGGCTGGGACCTGGCGGGCCTCTACGACCCGGAGCCGGGCGTCCCCGGGCGCACCTACACGCGCTCGGGCGGGTTCCTGTACGACGCCGACCTCTTCGACCCCGACTTCTTCGGCATCAGCCCCCGTGAGGCCGACGCCATGGACCCCCAGCAGCGCCTGCTGCTGGAGACCTCCTGGGAGGCGATCCACCGCGCCGGGCTGTCGACCGACGCCCTGCGCGACCGGCAGGTCGGCGTGTTCGTCGGGGCCATGCCCACCGAGTACGGTTCCCGACTGGCCGATCCGGGAGCGGGCGGCGACGGCGGATACCGCCTCACGGGCAGCACCCTGAGCGTCGCCTCGGGGCGTGTCGCCTACGTCCTGGGCCTGCGCGGCCCCGCCCTGACCATCGACACGGCGTGCTCGGCCTCCCTCGTGGCGCTGCACCAAGCCGTCGCCGCGATCCAGCGCGGCGAGTGCGAGATGGCCCTGGCGGGCGGCGCCACCGTCATGGCGACCCCCGGCATGTTCCTGGAGTTCTCCGCTCAGCGCGGCCTCTCCCCGGACGGGCGGTGCCGCGCGTTCGGCTCTGGTGCCGATGGGACCGCCTGGGCCGAGGGGGTCGGCATGCTTCTTCTGGAGCGCGCCTCCCAGGCGCGTCGCCACGGGCGGCCCGTGCTGGCCCTGGTCAGGGGCAGCGCCGTCAACTCCGACGGGGCCAGCAACGGGTTGACCGCGCCCAATCGGGAGGCCCAGGAGCGGGTGATCCGGCAGGCCCTGGAGACCGCGGGTCTGGCACCGCACGAGGTCGACGCGGTGGAGGCACACGGGACCGGGACCCGGCTGGGCGACCCGATCGAGGCGCGTGCGCTGAGCTCGGTGTACGGGCGGGGCCGTGAGCCCGGATCCGAACTGCGGTTGGGGTCGCTCAAGTCCAACATCGGCCACGCCCAGGCGGCCGCCGGGGTGGCCGGGGTGATCAAGACCGTGCAGGCGCTACGGCACGGGCGACTTCCCCGCACCCTGCACGCGGACGAACCCACGGACAGGGTCGGGTGGAGGGACAGCGGCCTGCGCCTCCTCCGGGAGGCGGAGCCCTGGCCCGACACCGGGCGGCCCCGCCGGGCGGGCGTCTCCTCCTTCGGGATCAGCGGGACCAACGCACACGTGGTGCTGGAGGGCGTCGCCGACGAGGGCGCCCCCGTCACCGTGCCGGACGACCCCTTCCGACGCGTCCGCCACTGGGCCGTGCCGAGCCAGCCGCGACCCGCCGCCCCCGAGCCGGAGCGGCTGCCGTGGCTCGACGACGGTCTGTCGCTGGCGGACGGGCGGACGGTGTTCACCGGACGGATCGACCCCGCCGACCACCCCTGGGTCCACGACCACGGCCTGCTGGGCCGCGTCGTCCTGCCCGGCACGGCCTATGTGGACCTGGTCGCTCGTGCCGCGGACCGGGTCGGCGCGGGAACCGTCGCCGAGCTGGCGCTGGAGGCGCCGCTGGTGATCGTCCGCGAGCGGGCCGTGTCCGTTCAGGTGACCGTGGGTCCCCGCGACGCTGGCGGGTGCCGGGAGGTACACGTCCACGCGCGCCCCGGGGACGCGGGGGACACCACGTGGACACGCCACGCCTCGGGTTTCCTGGACCCGACGGCCGCACTCACGGAGAAGGCCGCTCAGGTGGCGCCCGTCCCAGACTCCGACGCCCAGGTGGGCACGGCCGACTACGCACTGTTGGAACGGCGCGGCCACGTCTACGGCCCCGCGTTCCGGGGACTGCGGGCGGTGCGGCGGCACGGTGCGGAGATCCTCGCCGAGGTGGTCGCACCCGACGTCCTGGACATGGCAGTTCCCTTCCACGGGCCGCACCCGGCGCTGCTGGACGCGGCGTTGCACGCGGCGCTCCTGAGGGGCACCTCTGACGAGCGGACCCTGATGGTTCCGTTCACCTGGACGGGCGTGCGGCTGGCCGCCGTCGCGGACGGCGCCGCCCCCCGGCTCCTCCGCGTGCACTGCGTCGAACTCGGCTCCGGGCGCTACCGCCTCGCGGTGTCCGACGAGCACGGCACCGCGCTCGTCTCCGTCGACGAGGTGGTCCTGCGACCCTTCGACCGGGATTCCCTGCCCGAGCCGGGACCCGGCGAACTGCCGCAGCTGTACGAACTCAGGTGGCGCAGGGCGGACGTGCCCGATCCGGATGTGTCGGTACCGAGCGGGCTGCCTGACCTGGCCTCCCTCGGACCGGACGATCCCGTGCCCCCGGTGGTTTCCACCGAGCTGCCCGCCGCGGCCGTCTACACGGAGGACGCCTCCGTGCCGGACGCGGTCCGGGAGGGGATCCGATTCGTGCTCGACACGGTCCGCTCCTGGTTGGCCGACGAGCGGTTCGCGCACGCCCGCCTTGCCGTGGTGACCTGGCGCGCGGTGTCCACCGGCCCGGACACCCGGCTCACCGGTCTGGCCGCCTCCCCCGTGTGGGGTCTGCTGCGGACCGTGCAGCGGGAGCACCCCGGCCGGATTGTGCTCGTGGACTCGGACGGCTCGGAGGACTCGCACCGGATGCTGGCCGCGGCGGTCGGCCTGGACGAGCCCCAGCTGGCCCTGCGATCAGGGACGGTTCTGGTACCCCGTCTGGTCCAGGCCGACGCCGCGTTCGAACCGCCCGTGCCCATGTGGCAGTTGTCGACCGACGAGACCGGGGCATTGGAGGACCTGGACGTCGTGCCCGCACCCGAGATCGGCGTGCCGTTGGGCCCCCAACAGGTTCGCATCGCCGTACGGGCCGCCGGGGTGAACTTCCGTGACGTCGCGGTGTCCCTGGGAATGGTCGACCATGACGGCCGTCTGGGCATCGAGGGCGCCGGGATCGTCCTGGAGACCGGTGAGTGCGTGGACGACCTGGAACCTGGGGACCGGGTGGCCGGGATGTTCGGCGGAGCCTTCGGCCCGGTCGCCGTCGCCGACGCCCGCAGGGTCGCGCGTATGCCGGACGGATGGAGCTTCGAACAGGCCGCGGCGGTTCCCGTCGCGTACCTGAGCGCCTACTACGGGCTGGTGGACGTGGCCGCGGTCCGTCCCGGTGAGAGTGTCCTCGTGCACGCCGCGGCCGGCGGCGTGGGAACGGCGGCTGTGCAGCTCGCCCAGCATATGGGTGCGCGCGTGTTCGGTACGGCCAGCCCGCACAAGTGGGCCGGGCTGGCGGAGTACGGGCTCACGGAGGACCGACTGGCCTCCTCCCGCACTCTGGAGTTCGAACAGCGGCTGATCGCCGCCAACGACGGTCGGAAGATGGACGTCGTCCTCAACTCGCTGAGTGGGGAGTTCGTGGACGCCTCCCTCCGGATGCTTCGCGTCCCGAGCGACGGCGAAGGTCCCGGGGGGCGCTTCGTGGAGATGGGAAAGACCGACCCGCGGTCCCGGGAGGAGGTGTCCGTGGTCTACCCGGGCCGCGATTACCAGTCCTTCAACCTGCCCGAGGTCGATCCGGAGAGGATCGGACAGATACTCGTCCGGGTGCTGGAGCTGTTCGCGAGCGGTGCCCTCAAGCCCCTGCGCACCACCGTCGACGACGTGCGGCGGACCGGGCGGGCACTTCACGAACTGCAGCACGGCAAGACCGTGGGCAAGCTGGTCCTGACGGTACCGACTCCCTTCCCCCAGGAGGGAACGGTCCTCGTCACGGGCGGAACGGGGACGCTCGGGCACAGGCTCGCCAGGCACCTGGTCACCGGTTACGGCGTCCGGCACCTGCTGCTCATCAGCCGCGGCGGCCCCGAGACCGTGGGGCAGGACGCCCGCACGGCCGAACTGGAGGCGCTCGGAGCCCGAGTAGACGTGGTGGCGTGCGACGCCGCGGACCGGAAGGCCCTCGAACAGGTCCTGGGACGGATCCCCGAGGACCGCCCCCTCCGGGCGGTGGTCCATACGGCCGGTGTCCTCGACGACGCCACCGTCGCGTCGCTCTCCGGCGGGCAGGTCGACCGCGTGCTGCGCCCGAAGGTCGACGCCGCCTGGAACCTGCACGAACTGACGACCGACGAGGAACTGGGAGCGTTCGTGCTCTACTCGTCGGCCGTCGGGGTCCTGGGCAACCCGGGGCAGGCGAACTACGCGGCGGCCAACGTGTTCTGCGACGCCCTGGCCCACCACCGCCGTGAGCGAGGCCTGCCCGCCGTCTCCCTCGCCTGGGGTCTGTGGGGCGAGTCCAGCGGGATGACGTCCCACCTGGGCGACAGGGACATCGGCGTGCTCGGCCGCGGCGGACTCCTGCCGATGCCGACCGACCCGGCCCTGGCCAAACTGGACGCGGCCCTGCATCACGAGGCACCGGTGCTCGTGCCCGCGCTGCTCGACACCGAGGGCGCGGCGGACCTCCCGGTGCTGCGGGAGGTGGCCCGACCGGGCGGGACCGGGGCGGGTGAGGGACCGGCGGTCCGGGAGGAGCCTCCGCTGCTGCCCGAGCGTCTCGCGGGGCTTCCCGAGGCCGAGCGCGGTCGGCTGATCCTCGCGCAGGTGTGCGCCCACACCGCCGTCGTCCTCGGCCACGACGGGGACGACGGTACCGCCAGGATCCCCGTCGACCGCCCGTTCAAGGAACTCGGACTGGACTCCCTCACCGGAGTCGAACTGCGCAACCGCCTGAGCGCGGCCACGGGCGTGCGTCTGCCCGCCACCGCCGTGTTCGACCACCCCACGCCGCGGGCCATGGCCGACCTCGTCGCCGGGCTGCTGTTCCCTGGCACACCCGATGTTCCGAGGCAGGGGCACCCGGCAGACGCACCCGTGCCCAGTGGGGACGCGGAGCAGGAGGAGGAGATCGACACCATGAACGTTGACAGCCTCGTCGAGTTGGCGCTCCAGGGGCGGCCATCATCCGCGACCGGAGGACAGGAGTCCGCTGATGACCAACGATGACGGGCGTCTCGTCGCCGCACTCAGGTCGGCCCTGAAGGAGAACGCCCGCCTGCGTGAGGAGCGTGACCGGGCCGTGCACGGGGAGCCGGTCGCCGTCGTTGGCATGGCGTGCCGCCTTCCCGGAGCGGTCGACTCCCCCGAGGCGCTGTGGACGCTTCTCTCGGAGGGCGGTGACGCGGTCGGTGAGCTTCCCCGGGACCGGGGCTGGGACCTGGATGAGCTGCTCGGGGAGGGCCCCGGAGGAGCGCGTTCGGTGATGCGGGGGGGAGCGTTCCTGGGCGACGCCGCCGCCTTCGACGCGGGGCTGTTCGGGATCTCGCCCAAGGAGGCCGTCTCCATGGACCCGCAGCAGCGGCAGCTGCTGGAGGTCAGCTGGGAGGCGGTGGAGAGGGCGAGGATCGCCCCCTCGACCCTGGCGGGCACCGACACCGGTGTGTACGTGGGGCTGACCGCGCAGGAGTACGGTCCCCGCATGGCCGACTCCGTGGAGGAGGGGCTGGCCCTGACCGGTACCCTGCCCTCCGTGGCCTCCGGCCGCATTGCCTACACGCTCGGGCTGCACGGGCCCGCGTTGACGGTCGACACCGCGTGCTCGTCGTCACTGGTCGCCATCCACCAGGCCGTCCGCGCGCTGCGGGACGGTGACTGCTCCATGGCGCTCGCCGGGGGCGCGGCGATCATGGCCAGTCCGGGCCTGCTCGTCGAGTTCACCCGCAAGGGCGGGCTCTCCCCGGACGGCCGTTGCCGGGCCTTCGGCTCCGGCGCGAACGGCACCGGCTTCTCCGAGGGCGCGGCGATGATCGTCCTGGAACGGCTCTCGGACGCCCGCCGCTCCGGCCACCCCGTCCTCGCGGTGATCCGCGGGAGCGCGGTCAACCAGGACGGTGCCTCCAACGGACTGACCTCCCCGAGCGGACCCGCCCAGAGCCGGGTCATCCGAAGCGCGCTGGCGGACGCCGGCCTCGCCCCGGAGGAGGTGGACGCGGTCGAGGCACACGGCACGGGCACGGTCCTGGGCGACCCCATCGAGGCGTCGTCCGTCGTGGAGGTGTACGGCCGGGGCCGCCGGGACGGTCAGTCCCCGCTGCTCCTGGGCTCACTCAAGAGCAACGTCGGGCACACCCAGGCCGCGGCCGGGGTGTCCGGGGTCCTCAAGGCGGTGCAGGCGTTGCGGGCCGGACTGGTCCCCGCGACCCTGCACGCCGAGGAACCGACACCCCACGTGGACTGGGAGCGGAGCGGGGTCGCCCTGGCAACCAGTACCAGAGAGTGGCCGGAGGTCGATCGCCCCCGGCGGATCGGGGTGTCCTCGTTCGGCATCAGCGGGACCAACGCGCACATGATCATCGAACAGGCTCCGCCCGAGCAGGAGCGGGGGACCGGCCCCGGGCCGCGGCCGCACCGGGGGCCGGTCCCCTGGCTGGTCTCGGGCCGAACCGACACGGCCCTGCGCTCGCAGGCGGCGCGGCTGGCCGCGTCGCGGGAGGTGACCGCCGACCCCTTCGACGTCGGCTACTCCCTGGCCGTCACCCGGTCCGCGCTCGATCACAGAGCGGTCGTGGTGGGCGCGGACACGGAGGCCCTGCTGCGCGGACTGCGCGCGGTCGCCGTCGGCGAACCGGCGCCAGGGGCCGTCACCGGTCGCGCCGCCAACCCCGCCGTGACCGCGTTCCTGTTCTCTGGGCAGGGTGCGCAGCGCGCGGGAATGGGGCGCGGCCTGTACGAGGCCTTCCCCGCCTTCGCCGAGGTGTTCGACGCCGTGGTGGAGGAGTTCGACAGGCACCTGCCCCTTCCTCTCAGGGACGTCATGTGGGCCGACGAGAGCGCCCCGGAGCACAAGTCCCTGACGCAGACCGCCTTCACCCAGGCCAGTCTCTTCACGTTCGAGACCGCGCTGTACCGGCTGCTGGAGTCCTGGGGGGTCCGGCCCGACTACGTTGCCGGACACTCAATCGGCGAGATCACGGCCGCGTACGTCGCCGGGGTCATGTCCCTGTCCGACGCGGCCGCCCTGGTCGCGGCGCGTGGAAGACTCATGCAGGCGCTCCCCTCGGGCGGGGCCATGGCCGCCCTCCAGGTGGGCGTGGCGGAGGTCGAGGAGGTCCTGACCGACGTGGGCGGTGGCGCGTGCGTCGCTGCGGTCAACGCCCCGGACTCCGTGGTCGTCTCCGGGGAGGAGCGGGCCGTCACCGAGGTCACCGCCAGGTTCTCCCGGCGCGGGTTCCGAGCCAAGCGCCTGGAGGTCTCCCACGCCTTCCACTCCGCCCTCATGGATCCCATGCTCGACGACTTCCGGGCCGTCGCCCGACGCGTGCGGTACGAGCGGCCGACCATCCCGCTGGTGTCCAACCTGAGCGGTGTCCGTGCGGGTGAGGAAGTGTGGTCACCGGACTACTGGGTGCGGCACGCCCGCGAGACGGTGCGCTTCTCCGACGGCGTGGACTTCCTGAAGGGCGAGGGGGTGACCGCGTTCGTCGAGGTCGGGCCGAACTCCGCCCTGACGTCCATGGTCCAGCCCGTCCTCGGACACGGGGACGGGCGGCGGGCGGTCGCCCTTCTGGGCACACGGCGTCCCGAGCCCGACAGCCTCGTCACCGGGCTGGCGGAACTGCACGCCGTGGGCGTCCCCGTGGACTGGTCGACCTACTTCGACGGGGCGAACACCGTCGACCTGCCGACCTACGCCTTCCAACACCGTCGCTACTGGCTGGACACCCCTTCGTCCGGCCGGGCCGCCGTGGTGGGGGACCCCGGGCCCGACCACGAGGACACGCCCGACGCGTCCGCCGAGGCACAAGCCCTGCGGACACGTCTGGCCGCGATGCCCGCTGCGGTGAGGGAGGAGGAACTGCTGGAGACGGTCCGGCGCGAGAGCGCGGTCCTGCTCGGCCACGACGATGTCCGTGAGGTCCCCGCCGACCGGGGCTTCCTCGACCTCGGCTTCGACTCCCTGACGGCGGTACGGCTGGGTTCCCGGCTGAGCGCCCTCACCGACCTGGACCTGCCCACCACCGTCCTGCTCGACCATCCCAGCCCGCGTGCCGTCGCCGCCCACCTGGCGGCCGAACTGGACGGCGGAGTCGGCCCGGTGCCCGAGGGCACCGCGGAGGAGGGGGGAGGCGCCCAGGACGTCGACAGCGTGGACATCGACGACCTGATCCGCATGGTCTACGAGAAGTGACACCGGGCGCGAGCGTGAATCGGGGCGTGATGAGCGGGATGAGGAACGCGGACAACAAGGTCGTCAGGGCGCTCAGGGACTCCGTCAGGGAGGCCCAGCGCCTGAGGGAGGAGAACCGGAGGCTCACGGACGCCTTCGCCGAGCCGATCGCGGTGCTCGGCGTCGGGTGCAGGTTCCCCGGTGACGTCCGGTCCCCGGAGGACCTGTGGAACCTGGTCGCCTCGGAGACCGACGCGGTCGGGGACTTCCCCACCAACCGCGGCTGGGACCTGTCCGGCCTGTTCGACGACGATCCGGACACCCCCGGGACCAGCTACGCCCGGCAGGCCGGATTCGTCCACGACGCGGGCGAGTTCGACGCGGCCTTCTTCGGGATCGGGCCGAGGGAGGCGCTCACCATGGATCCCCAGCAGCGGCTGCTGCTGGAGACCTCCTGGGAGGCGATCGAACGCGCCGGGATCGATCCCACCTCGCTCGGCGCCACCCCCACCGGCGTCTTCGTCGGTGTCACCGCCCCCGACTACGGGCCGCGGCTGATCCACGCCCGCGACGGCATGGAGGGACACCTGCTCACCGGCACGGCGACCAGCGTCGCCGCGGGGCGGATCTCCTACACGCTCGGACTGTCCGGTCCGGCCTTGGCCGTCGACACCGCGTGCTCGTCCTCCCTCAGCGCCCTGCACCTGGCGGTGGCCTCGCTGCGCCGAGGCGAGTGCGACCTGGCCCTCGCAGGGGGAGCCACGGTGCTGTCCGACCCCGGATCCTTCCTGGCTTTCAGCCGTCAGCGCGGCCTGGCGGCGGACGGGCGGGCCAAGTCCTTCGACGCCTCCGCCGACGGCACCACCTGGAGCGAGGGCGCGGGCGTCGTCCTCCTCGCCAGGCTCGGCGACGCGCGGCGCCTCGGCCACCCGGTCCTGGCGCTGGTGCGGGGGAGCGCGGTCAACCAGGACGGGGCCAGCAGCGGGCTGACCGCCCCCAACGGGCCCGCACAACAGAGGCTCATCCGCGAGGCGCTGCGGGACGCCCGACTGCGCCCTGAGGACATCGACGCGGTGGAGGCGCACGGGACGGGCACCCGGCTGGGGGACCCCATCGAGGCGCGGGCCCTCATCGCGGTCTACGGACAGGGGCGGTCGGACGACCGGCCGCTCGGCCTCGGTTCGCTCAAGTCCAACATCGGGCACAGCGTCGCGGCCGCCGGGGTCGGCGGGCTCATCAAGATGGTGATGGCCCTGCGCAACGAGGTCCTGCCGCGCACACTGCACCTGGAGGAGCCGACCCCCGACGTCGACTGGGCCGCCGGGAACGTCCGCCTCCTGACGGAGAGCTGCCCCTGGCCCCGGGGCGAGCGGCCCCGCAGGGCCGCCGTGTCCTCCTTCGGCATGAGCGGCACGAACGCGCACGTCATCCTGGAGGAGGCGCCCGAGCCCGAGACGGCCTCCGCCCCCCGCTCGTCCGCGGGCCGCCCCGACACCGTCCTCTGGCCCGTTTCCGGACACAGCGCTGCGGCGCTCTCCGCGCAGTCGGCCCGCCTGCTCGACCACGCGGAGACGCACCCGGACCTGGACCCGGCCGACGTCGGGCACACGCTCGCGGTCGGCAGGGCCGAGCTGGAGCACCGCGCGGTCGTCGTCGGGGCGTCCCCGGACGAGCTCCTCTCCGGTCTGAGGGCCGTCGCCGAGGGCGGCGACGCGGAGTCGGTCGCCCGCGGCCGGGCCCGTGACACGCACCGGGTCGCCTTCGTCTTCCCCGGACAGGGCACGCAGTGGACCGGGATGGCCCGCGACCTGCTGGACACCTCACCGGAGTTCGCCGACCGGATCGCCGAGTGCGAGAAGGCGCTCGCCCCCCACGTGGACTGGTCCCTGTCGGGTGTCCTGCGCGGCGACCCCGCCGAGCCCGACCTGACCCGCACCGACGTCGTCCAACCGGCCCTGTTCTCGATGATGGTGTCCCTGGCCGAGCTGTGGCGCGCGCACGGCGTCCGCCCGACCGCGGTCGTGGGGCACTCGCAGGGCGAGGTCGCCGCCGCGTGTGTCGCGGGAGCCCTGTCACTCGACGACGCCGCCCGCGTCATCGCCCTGCGCAGTCGCCTGGTCGCCAGGCTGGCCGGGACGGGAGCGATGCTGACCCTCTCCCTTCCCGTCGACCAGGCCGAGGCCGTACTCGAACGGTGGGACGGCCGACTGGTGGTCGCCGCCGTCAACGGCCCGTCCGCGGTCGTCGTGGCCGGGGACATCGACGCGGTCGAGGAGCTGGCCGCGCGGTGCGTCGCCGACGGGGTCCACCACCGGCGCGTCGACGTGGACTTCGCCTCGCACTCGCCGCACGTCGACGCCCTGAGGGAGGACGTCCTCTCCGCCCTGGACGGGATCACGCCCCGGGCGGCCGAGGTCCCGTTCTACTCGTCGGTTGCCGGGGAACCCCTCGGCGGCACGGAGCTCGGCCCCCACTACTGGTACCGCAACCTGCGCGGGCGCGTGCGGCTCGACACGGCCGTGCGGAGGCTCCACGAGGCCGGATACACCGCCTTCGTGGAGGTCGGCCCGCACCCCGTCATGGCCTACGGGATCGGACAGACGCTGGACGCGGCCGGGGCCGACGACCCCGCGGTCCTGGCCACGCTCCGGCGCGGTGAGGGCGGGCGGGACGGGTTCCTCGCGGCGCTCGCCCGCGCGTACGCGGTCGGAGTCCCCGTCGACTGGTCGGCCGTCCACCGGTCGTCCCGACGCGTGGACCTGCCCACGTACGCCTTCCAGCGGCGGCACTTCTGGCTCGCGCCGGGGCGGGAGCCGGGGGCGCTGGACCCCGTCGGACTCGACCCCGCCGACCACCCCCTGCTGGGCGCGAGCCTCGCCCTGTCCGGCTCCGGGGGGCACGTATTCACCGGTCGGATCTCCCTCGACACCCATCCCTGGCTGGCGGACCACACCGTCGCGGGGACGGTCGTCCTTCCGGGCACGGCCTTCCTCGAACTGGCCCTGCTCGCGGCGGAACGGATCGGCGGGCTCTCCGTCGCCGAGTTCACCCTGAACACGCCCCTCGTCCTGACCGAACGGCGGGGTGTCCGTGTCCAGGTGACGGTCGATCCGGCCGACGCGGACGGCGGGCGCGCAGTGCGCGTGCACTCCCTGCCGGACGGGGACCACACGGGCACGTGGTCCGTCCACGCCGAGGGTGCGCTCACGCCCGGCGAACGGGCGCCGGCCGGGCCCGAGCGGGAGTGGCCGCAGACCGGAGCCGCGGAGGTGGCGGGGGCGGACCTCTACGCCGACCTGGCCGAACGCGGCTACGGCTACGGGCCCGCGTTCAGCGGGCTGCGGACCGCCCGGCGTTCGGGGGGCACCGTCCACGCCGAGGTGGGCCTGCCGGACGACCTGCGCGAGGACGCCTCCTCCTTCGCCGTCCACCCCGCCCTCCTGGACGCCGCGCTGCACGCCCTGTCCCTGACCGGTCAGGACGGCGCCGGCGTCCGGCTTCCGTTCTCCTGGTCCGGGGTGTCCCTGTACGCGCGGGGGGCGACGGACGCGCGGGTGCGTGTCACCGCGCGCGGCGCGGACGAGTACGCGATCGAGCTGTTCGACCCGTCGGGCGCGCCGATCGCCGCGATCGAGTCGCTGCTCGTCCGCCCCCTCCCCGAACGGTTCGCGGCCGAGGCCGGCGGTCCGGCGGACATGTACGCCCTGGAGTGGGTGCCGCTCACCGCCCCCGGGCCGGAGCCCGGTCCCGCGCTGACGGTCGCCGGGGCCGACCCCCTGGCACTGCGGGAGTCCCTGGGCGCGGCGGGTGTCCCGGCCGTCCGCGAACCCGACCCCCTTGCGCCGACGCTCACGCGGGGCGCGAACACGGTCGTCCTGCCCTTGGCCGGACCCGGCTCAGTCCCGACGGGGGAGGACGTCCGCCGAACCGCCCGCGAGACCCTCGCCCTCCTCCAGGCCTGGACCGCCGACGAGGACCGGGAGGACGTCGAGCTGGTGGTCGTGACGCGCGAAGCCGTCGCGGTCCTGCCCGACGAGACCGTGGAGGACCTCGAACACGCGCCGCTGTGGGGGCTGCTCCGATCCGTCCAGGCGGAATGGAGCGGCCGTATCCGCCTCGTCGACGTCGACGACCCCGCCGGGGCGGCCGCCCTCCTGCCCGCCGCCCTGGCCACCGGAGAACCCCAGGTCGCGATCCGTGCGGGCGGCCTTCGCGCCCCCCGCCTGGTCCGGCCCCGCCCCGCCACGGAGCCGGGCACGGACGCCCTTCCCGACCTCGGTGACGGCACCGTCCTGGTGACCGGTGCCACGGGTACGTTGGGCGCGATGGTCTCCCGCCATCTTGTGCGCGCGTACGGCGCCCGGCGCCTCCTCCTCCTGAGCAGGAGCGGGGGCGACGGGCCGGGAGCCCGGGAGTTGGCCGCCGACCTCCGCGCGCTCGGCGCGCACGCGGAGTTCGTCCCCTGCGACACGGCCGACGCCGACTCCCTGGCGGAGGCCGTCGCCACCGTGCCCGACGACCGGCCCCTGGTCGCCGTGGTACACCTCGCCGGAGTCCTGGACGACGGAGCGCTGTCCTCCCTCACCCCCGAACGCCTGGACCGCGTGCTGCGGCCCAAGATCGACACGGCCCTCCACCTCCACCGCCTGACTGAGCACCTGCCGCTGGCGGCGTTCGTCGTGTTCTCCTCGGCGGCGGGTGTCCTGGGCAGCCCCGGACAGTCGAACTACGCGGCGGCCAACGTCTTCCTCGACGCGTTGGCGCACCACCGGCGCTCACGCGGGCTGCCAGCGTTGTCCCTGGCCTGGGGGTTGTGGGACCAGCGCAGCGACATGACCGCGCACCTGTCCGCCGCCGACATGGCCCGGCTGTCGCGCATGGGCGTGGCCCGGCCCATCGGCACCGACGACGGCCTGGCCCTCCTGGACCACGCCATGGGCATGGACCTGCCCTGTGTGGTGCCCCTCCCACTGGACGTCCCCGGTATCCGGGGCCGCGTGGCGCGCACCGGCACGGTGCCGCCGCTCTACCAGGCACTCGTGCCGCCGCCCCGCCGCCGTGCCGCGACCGGGGACGGAGGCGCGACCAGTGCCGACACGCTGCTGGCCCTGCCCGCAGGGGAACGCGGGGAGGCGCTGATCGCACTGGTCCGCTCACACGCCGCCGACGTCCTAGGCCGCTCGGCGGCCGACGACATCCGGACCGACCAGGAGTTCCTCGAACTGGGCTTCGACTCCCTCACCGCCGTCGAGCTGCGCAACCGCCTCAGGGAGGCGACGGATCTGCGCCTGCCCGCGGGTGTGGTCTTCGCCCACCGCACGCCGCTCGCGCTGGCCCGTCACCTGGACTCCGAGCTTCCCGGCCCGGGTGACGCATCCGCCGACACGGCGGCACCGGCGGCCACTGGCGGCTCGGAGGCCGGAACGGCTCAGGCCCTCGGCGGTGTCGTCACCCTGTTCCGTGAGTCCTGCCGACAGGGCCGTATCGAGGACGGGGTCGCGCTCATCCGGGCGGCCGCGGCCTTCCGGCCGGAGTTCGTCTCGGTGGAGGAGTTCGGCGCGGCCCCCAAACCGCTGAAGATCTCCCAGGGCGGCTCCGGAGCACGACTCCTCTGCCTTCCCTCCCTGGTCATGGTGTCCGGTGTGCAGGAGTACGCGCGGTTCGGGGCCGGGCTCCAGGGCGTGCGCGAGACGGTCGTGCTCCCGCAGCCGGGCTTCGCCCCGGGAGAGCCGCTGCCCTCCCACCGCGACGCGGCCGTGGAGTTCCAGGCGCGGGCCGTCCGCGCGTGCGCGGAGGGGGCGCCCTTCGTCCTGTCCAGCCGCTCCTCCGGCGGGTGGATGGCGCACGCCGTCGCGGAACGCCTCCAGGAGGAGGGTGTCGTTCCGGAGGCGGTGGTCGTCATGGACACGCCGACCCCCCAGGAGCGGAGCACGATGGCGATCATCGAGACCGGTGTGCTCGAACGCGAGCAGCGCTTCGGGCTCATGGACGCGGACCGGGTGACCGCGATGGGCCGCTACCTCTCCCTGTTCCAGGACTGGACTCCGGGTCCGCTCACGGCTCCGATCCTGGCGGTCCGCCCGAGGGAACGGGTCCGCGACTCCGGGGGGCGTCCGATCGGGGGAGACGACTGGCGGTTCGACTGGCCGGTTCCGCACACCGCGTTGGATGTGGAGGGAGACCACATCACCATGCTGGAGGAGCACGGGGAGGCGACGGCGCGGGCGGTGCACGCGTGGCTGACCGGACAGGGGTTCTGACCGGCGGGCCGGGGGGAGGGGCGGGCACCCGGTGAAGCCCCTCCCACCCGATCGCTCAGATCGTGGCGGTGTCGATGACGAACCGGTAGCGCACGTCGCTGTCGACCACGCGCTTCCACGCCTGGTTGGCCTCCTCCGCGCGGATCACCTCGATCTGCGCGCCGAGGCCGTGCTCGGCGCAGAAGTCCAGCATCTCCTGGGTCTCGGAGACGCCGCCGATCATCGACCCGACCAGGCTGCGGCCGCCCGTCATCAGGGAGAACAGGTTCAGCGAGACGGGGTCGTCGGGGGCGCCGACGTTGGCCAGCACACCGCCCGGCCGCAGCAGGCCGAGGTACTGGTCGAAGTCGAGCGCCACCGACACCGTCGACAGGATCAGGTCGAACGTCCCGGCCAGCGCCTCGAAGGTCGCCGGGTCGCTGGTCGCGTGGTAGTGGTCGGCGCCCATGCGCAGGCCGTCGTCGCGCTTGCGCAGCGACTGGCTGAGCACGGTCACCTCCGCGCCCATGGCGTGCGCCAACTTCACGCCCATGTGGCCCAGGCCGCCCAGGCCCAGGACGGCGACCTTCGATCCGGGACCGACCTCGGCCCGGCGCAGCGGCGAGTAGGACGTGATGCCCGCGCACAGCAGCGGCGCGGCCGTGTCCAGGGGCAGGGAGTCGGGGATGCGCAGCACGTACCTCTCGTCCACCACGATGCCGGTGGAGTAGCCGCCGTAGGTGGGCTCGCCCTGGCGGTCGAGGCCGTTGTAGGTGACGGTCATGCCCTCGGCGCAGTACTGCTCCAGGCCCTTCTCGCATTGGTCGCACTCGCGGCAGGAGTCGACGAAGCAGCCGACCCCCACGCGGTCACCGACCTCGTACCGGGTCACTCCGGGGCCGACCTCGGCGACCACACCGGAGATCTCGTGGCCGGGGACCATGGGGAAGATCGACTCGCCCCAGCCCTCGTGGGCCTGGTGGATGTCGGAGTGGCAGATGCCGGCGTACTTGATGTCGATCCGGACGTCGGACTCGCCGACGGGGCGCCGCTCGATGGTGGTGCGCTCCAGCGGGGCCTTGGCGGCGGGCGCGGCGTAGGCGGCGACGGTGGTCAAAGGGTTCTCCTCGGGTTCGCTCACCGTCCGTCCCTTCCTTCGGGGCGGACGCACGACCGAGTGTGCCGGGCCGTCAGGGGCGCACCCAGACCTCCGTCCAGCGTAAGACGGGCGTTCCTACCACTGGCGGGGCCAGCCTCAGGGGCGTGGGATCGGGAATACTGGCGGGCATGGACGAGCACCCAGTCGAGGGGAACGCCACCTCCCGCATGGACACCGCCCCCCATCCCGGGACCACCCCACACGCGGGCACCGTCCCCGTCTCCGGGGCCGACCCCCTCAGGGAGACCGACCCGCCGCTCGACCGGCGCGCTGAGCTCAGCGAGTTCCTGCGCTCCCGGCGTGCGCGCCTGAAACCCGAGGACGTCGGCCTGCCCGACTTCGGCCGCTACCGGCGCGTGCCGGGGCTGCGTCGGGAGGAGCTGGCCCAGCTCGCCGGGGTCTCCGTCGCCTACTACACCCGCCTGGAGCAGGGACGGGGACAGGGGGTGTCCTCGGAGGTGCTCGACGCGATCGCGCGGGCCCTGCGGCTGACGGCCGCCGAGCACGCCCACCTGACCCACCTGGCCCAGCCGAGGCGGCACGGGAAGAAGCCCGCCGTGCGTACGCAGCAGGTGCGCTCCTCCCTGCGACAGCTGCTGGACAGCCTCACCGGGGTGCCCGCGTACGTGATGGGCCGCCGCCTGGACATCCTCGCCTGGAACGGGATGGCGACGGCGTTGTTCGGGGACTGGGGCGCACTGCCACCCCGGGAGCGCAACTGGGCGCGCCTGGTGTTCCTGCGTCCGGACTACCGTGAGATGTTCGTGGAGTGGGAGACCAAGGCGTCCGACACGGTCAACCAGCTGCGTATGGACGCCGGATACCACGTGGACGACGCCCAGCTGGCCGCACTGGTCGGTGAGCTGTCGATGAAGAGCGACGTGTTCCGACGGTTGTGGGCGGCGCACGACGTGAAGGAGCGGGGACACGGGGCCAAGCGGATCCGGCACCCGGTGGCCGGGGAGCTGACGCTCTTCTTCGAGACGTTCGCCCTGCCGGACGACCCCTACCAGTTCCTGGTGACCTATCACGCCGAACCCGGATCGCCGTCGGAGGAGGTCCTGCGGCTGATCGGCAGCTGGGGCGCGGTCGGACTCAGCGCTGGGGAAGACTGATCTGGTAGGCCTTCCTCAGCGTCTCGTGGACGGTCCAGGTGGTCCGGTCGCCCTCGCGCAGGACGCAGGCGTCGCCGGGGCCGACCTCCAGGGTGGGGCCGTCCTCCACCTCGATGGTGGCGCGCCCGCTCACCACGACGAAGAGCTCGTCGGCCTCGGTGTCGGTGACCACGCCGGGCGTGATCTGCCACAGGCCCCGGACCTGGGTGCCGTCGGCGGATTCCCACAGCACTGTGCCGGTGACCACGGGGTCGCCGGAGACGACCTGCCCGGGGTCGAGCGGTTCCGGCTCCAACTCGGCGTCGGGGACGTGCAGTGCGAAGGGGGCGGTGGCCTGGTCGTTCGTCGTCATGGCAGGCAACACTAGCCCGGTGACGCCGCTCTGGCGGGGGACAGGATGTCAATGATCCCGCGGAGTGCCGGACACCCCGTCAAGGGCGGGGATCATCCGGCGGCGGAGCCCAGCAGGTCGAGCAGGTCGTCGACGAGGTCGTCCGGGTCCGCCCGTCCCCTGCCGTCCCGAGGCGGGTGCCCGGTCAGGTACAGGGTGATCGCCCCGTGCACCACGGCCAGCAGGAGCGCGGTGCGCCGTTCCGGGTCGCCGCCGGGGACGACGCCGTCGCGCTGGCACTGGCTGACCACGGCCGTCAGCGCGGCCCGCGCCCGGTCGGCCGCGCGGTCGAGGTCCTCTTGGGGGCGGGCCCAGGAACCGAAGACCAGCCGGAACCGCACCGGGTGGTCCAGGGCCCAGGCGGTGTAGGAACGCAGCACGGTTCGCAGGGCGTCCCGCGAGTTCCGGGACTGGCGGGCGGCGTCGTCGACGACATCGCTCAGCCGTTCGAGCTCACGCGCGGCCACGGCGGCGAGTAGCGCCTCCTCGTCGGCGAAGTGCTTGTAGGGCGTCGTGTGGGACACCTCGGTCAGCCGCCCGACCTCTCGCAGCGTGACCGCGTCGATCCCGCCCGAGTCCAGGAGGGCGCTGGCCGAAGCCACCAGGGCGGTGCGCGTGTCCTTGGGCATACGGACCATCCTGGCATAGCACGCGGGAGGGGATCGGTGTGTCCGGCCCCGCCGGCGCGGTCACCGGGCGGCGGCCCCGCGGGTCGTCACGGCGTCCGGGTAGCGCTCGCGCAGCAGTCGGATCACGGAAGGGTCCGCGGTGGTGACCTCCCAGAGCGAACTGTCGACCTCGTTGAGCGTCACCCTCGGCTCGCCGTCGGCGTACCCCTCGAACACCCCGTCGACGGTCTGGACGTCCGGTGCGGCCAGGGCCAGGAGTTCCAGGGTTCCGACACCGCCCTCGGAGCACGCGTTCTCGATCTCGGCGCATCCCGGAGGTGGGGGCTCTCCACGAACGCCCTCCAGGTGAGGTCGATCGTCGAGCCGCCGAGGACGACGAGGAGCTCGGCCAGCGTGACGTAGCGCCTGTGCGTCGCGTGGTGCCGAGGGACGGACGGGTCACGCCAGGCCGCGAACCCGACGCTCCACGTTCCTGGAGACGGCTGGGCCATGTGTCCGCGACTCCTTCTCGTTCCGGGGCCCGACACTACCGGCGAGCGTCGTCACCCCGGCGCGGGAGTCCGCCCGCAGCCGGCGTTCCCGGTCGGGCGGGGAGACGGGGACCCGGAACAAACGGGGAGGGTTCGGCGTTTGCCCCAGCGGCCCTCCCGTTCCCGTCCGCCCGACCTCGCCGCGGCCGCGCGCGGTCGCGGGGCCGAGCCGGGTGAAAAACCGGTTGCCGACCCTCATAACCTTGAGAACTGATGAGCACCACCACGCCCGCGCCCGGCGCGGACACACTGCGAGCCCGGCTGCGCGACCTCATGCCGACGGACCGGCACCGGCTCCGCCGCCGTATCGACGGTCTGGCCAAGATCCGTGACGAGCGCCGTCGTGCCTCCGTGACCGAGCAGATCGGTCGGGACATCGACGAGGCCGTCCTCCGTGTGGACCTGCGGCGCGAGGCCGTGCCCGAACTCACCTACCCCGAGGCCCTCCCGGTCAGCGCCCGCCGCGACGACATCGCCGAGGCGATCCGCGACCACCAGGTCGTCATCGTCGCAGGTGAGACCGGTTCCGGGAAGACCACGCAGCTGCCCAAGATCTGCCTGGAACTGGGACGCGGCGTCATGGGCACCATCGGCCATACCCAGCCCCGCCGCCTGGCCGCCCGCACGGTCGCCGAACGCATCGCCGACGAGGTCGGCACCCCGCTGGGTGAGACCGTCGGCTACAAGGTGCGCTTCACCGACTCCTCCAGCGACAGCACGCTGGTCAAGCTGATGACCGACGGCATCCTGCTCGCCGAGATCCAGCACGACCGCATGCTGCGCGCCTACGACACGCTCATCATCGACGAGGCCCACGAGCGCAGCCTCAACATCGACTTCCTCCTCGGGTACCTCAAGCAGCTGCTGCCCAAGCGCCCCGACCTCAAGGTCGTCATCACCTCGGCGACCATCGACCCCGAGCGCTTCTCCCGCCACTTCGACGACGCCCCCATCGTCGAGGTCTCCGGCCGCACCTATCCCGTCGAGGTCCGCTACCGGCCGATCTCCGACGAGATCCTCGACCCCGAGGAGAAGAACCCGGGCGGCGGCACCGACCGCGACCAGACCCAGGCGATCCTCGACGCCGTCGACGAGCTGGGCCGCGAGGCCCCCGGCGACGTCCTCGTCTTCCTCAGCGGTGAGCGCGAGATCCGCGACACCGCCGAGGCCCTGGAGCGCAAGAAGCTCCCGAACACCGAGGTCCTCCCGCTCTACGCCCGCCTCTCCGTGGCCGAGCAGAAACGCGTGTGGACCTCCCACCGCGGCCGCCGCGTCGTGTTGGCCACCAACGTCGCGGAGACCTCGCTGACCGTCCCCGGCATCAAGTACGTCATCGACCCCGGCACGGCGCGCATCTCCCGCTACAGCCACCGCACCAAGGTGCAGCGCCTGCCGATCGAGGCGGTCTCCCAGGCCTCGGCGAACCAGCGCAAGGGTCGCTGCGGCCGAGTGTCCGAGGGCATCTGTATCCGGTTGTACTCGGAGGAGGACTTCCTCTCCCGACCCGAGTACACCGACCCCGAGATCCTGCGCACCAACCTCGCCTCGGTCATCCTCCAGATGGCCTCCCTGGGCCTGGGCGACGTGGCCGCCTTCCCGTTCGTGGACGGCCCCGACCACCGCCAGATCAAGGACGGCGTCAACCTCCTCACCGAGCTCGGCGCCCTGCACCCGGACCCCTCCGGCAAGAAGCGCCGCCTCACCCCCACGGGCCGCCGCCTGGCCCAACTGCCGATCGACCCCCGGCTGGGCCGGATGGTGCTGGAGGCCGAGGAACGGGGCTGTCTGGCGGAGGTCCTGGTCATCACCTCCGCCCTGTCCATCCAGGACCCGCGCGAGCGTCCCACCGACAAGCAGCAGCAGGCCCAGGCCGCGCACGCGCGGTTCGCTGACAAGGAGTCGGACTTCCTGGCCTTCCTCAACCTCTGGCGGTACCTGCGCGAGAGGCAGCGCGAGCTGTCGGGCAACCAGTTCCGCAAGCTGTGCCGCGAGGAGTTCCTCAACTACCTGCGCGTCCGCGAGTGGCAGGACATCCACGGCCAGCTCAAGCAGGTGCTGCGCTCCATGGACGTGGAGGTGCCCCGCCTCCCCGAGGACGCGGTCGACACCCGTTCCGTGCACATGTCCCTGCTGGCCGGACTCCTCTCGCACGTCGGCCTCAAGGACCCCGACAAACACGAGTACCTGGGCGGGCGCGGCGCGCGGTTCGCGATCTTCCCCGGTTCGTCGCTGTTCAAGAAGCAGCCGCGCTTCGTCATGGCCGCCGAGCTGGTGGAGACCTCCAAGCTCTGGGGGCGCATGGTCGGCAAGATCGAACCGGAGTGGGCCGAGGAGCTCGCCGGGGACATCGTCAAGCGCAACTACAGCGAACCGCACTGGGAGCGCAAGCGCGGCGCCGTGATGGCCTTCGAGCGCGTCACCCTCTACGGTGTGCCGATCGTCGTGCAGCGCAAGGTGCAGTACGGGCGGATCGACCCCGCGCTCTCCCGCGAGTTGTTCATCCGGCGCGCGCTGGTCGAGGGCGACTGGGACACCCGGCACCACTTCTTCCATGACAACCGCAAGCTCCTGGAGGAGGTCGAGGACCTCGAACACCGGGCCCGCCGCCGCGACATCGTCGTCGACGACGAGGCGCTGTTCGCCTTCTACGACCGCCGCGTCCCGGAGCACGTCGTCTCGGCGGCGCACTTCGACTCCTGGTGGAAGAAGGAGCGCCGGACCGAGCCCGCCCTGCTCGACTTCACCCGCGATGAGCTGATCAACGACGGTGCGGGCGATGTCAGCGAGGACGACTACCCCGACGTGTGGCGTCAGGGGCCCTTCGCCTTCCCGCTCACCTACCAGTTCGAGCCGGGCAGCGCCGCCGACGGCGTCACCGCGCACATCCCGCTCAAGGTCCTCAACCAGGTCGAGGCCGACGGGTTCGACTGGCAGATCCCCGGTCTGCGCGACGACCTGGTCACCGCGCTGATCCGCTCGCTGCCCAAGCCGCTGCGCCGCAACTTCGTCCCGGTCCCGGACAACGCCGCCCAGGCCCGTGCCGGGCTCGTTCCCTACCAGGGGTCCCTCGTGGGCGCGCTCGCCGACGAGCTGACCCGGATGGCCGGGGAGAAGGTCCCCGCGAGCGCCTTCCAGCTGGACCGGGTGCCCGACCACCTGCGCATCACCTTCCGCGCGGTGGACGGCAGGAACCGGTCCCTCGCCGAGGACAAGGACCTGGAGAGACTCCGCGCCAAGCTCAAGCCCAGACTCCGGGAGGCGATCTCGGCCGAGGCCAAGGGCGTGGAGCGGAAGGGGATCACCTCCTGGGACTTCGGTCCGCTGGAGCGGACGCTGGAACGCAAGGCGCTCGGACCCAAGGTCAAGGGGTATCCGGCCCTGGTGGACGAGGGCGACAGCGTGGCCGTGCGGATCTTCGACACCCAGCCCGAGCAGCGCGCCGCCATGTGGGCGGGCACCCGCAGGCTCCTCCTGCTCAACATCCCCTCTCCTGCGCTCGCGGTGAGCAAGGGGCTGAACAACCCGGACAAGCTCGCCCTCGCCGACAACCCGCACGGGTCGGTCAAGAAGCTCATGGCCGACTGCGAGGCCGCCGCCGTCGACCACCTGCTGGCGCGCGAGGGCGGTCCGGTGTGGAACGCCGAGGACTTCGCCAAGCTCGCCGACCGGATCCGGGCCGACCTCGGGGACGCCCTGGCCGAGCTGCTCGGCAGGGTGGCCCGCGCCCTCGTGGTGTGGCGGAAGGCGTCCAAGAAGGTCAAGGGCACCACGTCCCTGGCCGTGCTCCCCTCGCTCAACGACGTGCAGGGCCAGCTCGGCGACCTGGTCTCGGAGGGTTTCGTCACCCGGACCGGCCTGTCCCGCCTGGACGACCTGCACCGGTACCTGCGCGGCGTGGAGTACCGGCTGAACAAGCTGTCGGAGAACCCGCGCCGCGACCAGGTGAACATGGCCAAGGTCGAGCAGATGCGCCAGGCCGTGCGCAAGGTCGTGGGCGCGCTGCCCGCCGGGCGCGCGGCCGACATGGACGTGGTCGAACTGCGCTGGATGCTGGAGGAGTACCGGATCAGCCTGTTCGCGCAGGAGTTGCGGACCGCCTACCCGGTCTCGGACAAGCGCATCATGAAGGCGCTGGAGGCGGTGAAGGCGGCCGGACGATAGCATGCCGCTGGTGGTATAGACCACTTTCGGCGCATGTGCGAAGGAAACGAGGTTGCTCGGTGGACCAGCGGTGGCGTCTCCTCTTCGTGGGTACCTACACCCCCGACTCCGATCCGCCAGGCAAGGGCGGGGGCGTCCACCGGGTCTGGTTCGACCCCGCCACGGGGGAGCTGACCGACGGCGGAGTCGCCGCGCGCACCCCCGGGCCGTCCTTCCTGGCGCTCAACACCATGGCCGAGGGCGCCCAGGGGTACGCCGTGTACGCGGTCAACGAGCGCGCCGAGGGTACGGTCACCGCCTTCCGCGTCGCGGGTGACGCCACGCTCACCGAACTGGGCTCCGTGCCCTCCGGCGGCGGGTCGCCGTGCCATGTGCTGGCGAGGGGCTCGGAACTCGCGGTGAGCAACTACGCCGACGGTGTCGTGGGTTTCCACGACCTGGCGCCGGACGGCGCCCTGGGGGAGCGCACGGCGCGGTTCGGGCACACGGGCGGCGGCCCGGTCGCCGACCGCCAGGAGGGTCCGCACGCGCACAGCGCGGCATGTGTCGGTGACCACGTGCTGGTGGCCGATCTGGGCACCGACGAGTTGCGCGTGTACTCCCGGGACAGTGCCGTCGGAGCCGTGGTGCTGCCTTCCGGCGCCGGTCCGCGCCACATGGCGGCGGCGCCCTCGGGCGCCCGCGTGTACGTGTCCGGCGAGCTGGACTCGCGGGTGCACGTCGTGCGGTGGAACCCGGCCACGGGCACGGGTGAGCACGTCGGGTCGGTCCCCGCCACCGCGGAGGAAGCCGCCGGGACCAACTTCCCGGCCGAGGTCACCGTGCACGGCGAGCGCGTGTACGTGTCCAACCGGGGCGCGGACGTGCTGTCGACCTTCGCCGTCCACGACGGCGGGGACCGGCTGGAGCACCTGGCCGACACGCCTCTGGGCGCGTGGCCGCGCCACTTCACCGTCGTGCGAGGGCACCACGGCGACCCCGACCACATCGTGGCCGCGGCCCAGAACGGGGACTCCCTGATGTCGCTGCGAGTGGACCCCGGGACCGGGATCCCCGCGGACACGGGTCACCGCCTGGCGGTCCCCGATCCGGTCTGCGTGCTCCCGGTGCCGATCAAGCGGATCCAGCGCAGCGAGTAGGGCCGGGATTCAACGGGTCGTGCACGTTGCCGCGATGGCCGAAATCGCGGAACGAGTGTGGCCCGGGAGACTAGCCCCGGGCCACGGTCAGTGATCAGGCACCGCGTCGGCGTGGTCGGGGCACCAGCCGCCACGACGGGTGCGGACGGGGCTGGATCCTTTCGATCTCCGCCACCAGTTCCTCGGCGCTGTCACCGCTGACCAGCACCGTCCGGCCGGTGTGCGCCGCCCAGTACTGGCCGGTCGACTCCCCGTGCCAGATCGTCCATCCGCGTCGTCGGTAGGCGGACTGGAGGCGGTGGACCTCCCAGGCCACCGGCAGCCCGGTGATCTCCCGTTCCACGGTCATGGTCATCGCGGTCACCGGCCCTTCCGCTGGAGGGGGACCACGGGGGCGAGGAGTTCGGGGACGTCCCAGCGCGGCTCGAAGAACATGCCGGGGCCCAGGACCGACTGGAAACGCCCCCACCGCGAGGCGAGCGCGTTCACCAGGACGAGGCCGCGACCGCTCTCGTCCATGGCGTCGGGGGAGGCAGCCCTGAGGACTGGGGGGCGCGCCTGCTCGCGTCGTGGACCTCCACCCGCAGCCAGCCGTGGAGGAAGAACACCCGGACGGAGAAACCGCCGAGTTCGCCCGGAGGCCTCGGGGAGTGCTGGACGCTGTTGGTCGCGAGTTCGGAGAGGAGGAGACGCGCGGTGTCTGCGGTCTCCTCGGGCGCGTCTGCCAGGGCGATCCGCCGGTCGAGCCACTGACGGGCCTCGCTGACGCTCTCGGGCCGACCAGCGAACCGGAAGGAGCAGCGTCGCAGCGGCAGTCGTCGACGGGGTTCGGGGAAGGATTCGGTACGTTTGGACATGAGTCCGCACCTGCTAACTCAGGTTGTGGGCCAAGGCCCTGACCAGGTGTGCCAGCACCTGATCAGGGCCGTTTTCGTGTGGGCTCGCTGTGTTCGGCGCCGGTGCGAGCCTCCGGACGGCCACCGTCATCACTGCTAGTGTGCACGGCAACACAGATATTGGCAAGAGAGTCTTTAGAATCTCTATTATTGGCAACTTGCGAAAAGTTGGCGCCGTGCATTGGATCAGCGAAACTGTGGACGTCCATGTCTGCATCAGGAGGTGTCGGGTGGCGGACGCCAGCCCCACGGTCGCGCGGCGGACCCTGGCCAGAGTGCTGCGTCAGCGCAGGGAGGGCGCGCGGATCACGGCAGCGAAGGCGGCCGAGCACGCAGGCATGCACGCGGCGACACTGAGCAAGGTCGAAAGCGCGACGACCAGGATCCAACCCGGTACCGCGCAGGTCCTCATGAAGTACTACGGAGGCACCGACGAGGAGTGCGATGCTGTCTTCGAGCTGGCGCACGCCGCGCGTCGCCGGGGTTGGTGGCAGACGTACAAGACGACGCCAGCGTGGTTTGACTCCTATGTTGGGCTGGAGACCGAGGCCGACACGATCCGCGATTACCAGACCGAGCTGATCCACGGGCTGTTCCAGACCGAGGAGTACGCGTTCGCTCTGGCCCGTACGGCCGTGGATGTTGTCTCCGATGACGAGGCGCGGGAGCACGCCGCGTTGCGGAAAGCCCGTCAGGAACGGCTGACCGGTAACAATCCCCCGACGCTGGACGTCATCATGAACGAGTCCGCGCTCTACCGCGAGGTGGGCGGACCCAGGGTGATGGCGACCCAGCTTCGTCATCTCCAGGAATGCTGCGAACTGCCCAGAGTGACGTGCCGAATCCTGCCCTTCAACGCGGGCGAGCACCCGGCCGGATACGGCTCGTTCATGATCCTCTCGTTCCCGGACTCGGGGCTGAAGGCGATCACCTACAACGATGTCGTCTACATCGAGTACGGCTTGGGCGCGCTCTACCTGGAGGACCTCGCCGACGTCGCGCACTTCTCCGGGATCTTCGACGGTTTGCGGGAGCGGGCTCTGAGCCGTGAGAAGTCGTTGGAGTTGATCGAGCGCTCGCTCGCCAAGTACACGTAGCGAAGGGGTCGCATCATGGAACGAACCGCACTCTCATGGCGCAAGTCGTCGTACAGCTCGAACACCGGAGCCTGTGTCGAGGTCGCGGACACGGACTCAGGCGTCCATGTCCGGGACACGCAGAACCGCTCCCTCGGCCATCTCTCGTTCCCCGGCTCCGACTGGACCGTCCTCCTGACCTCCCTCCGCGGGGACGCAGGCCCGCGCCGGAAGTGACGCGCGTCTCAGGCGGACTCCCACAACACCGGGGCGCGGCCTTCTGTGCGCCCCGGCCTACATCTGCGAACCGGGCATACCGGACAATAGTTGGGATCCATCACCCGCTACCTCCCTGAGGGGAACTCCGCATGCCCACCCCCACGACCACACACGTTCGCTACAAGGGCCTGACCGCCCGCGACCTGTCGCTCATCGCCGTCTTCGCCGCCCTCATCGCGGCCCTGAGCGTCTCCGTGGCCATCCCGATCCCCTTCTCCCCCGTGCCGATCACCCTCCAGACGCTCGGCATCATGCTCGCCCCCACCCTCCTGGGCTGGAAGCGCGGCACCCTCGCCGTCGCCACCTTCCTCGCCCTCGGCCTGGCCGGACTCCCGCTCTTCGCGGGCGGACGCGGCGGTCTGGCGGTCCTGGCCGGCCCCTCCGCCGGATTCATCGTCAGCTGGATCTTCGCCGCCCTCGTCATCGGCGTCCTCACCGACCTCATGATCCGCGGCGGAAAGTACTCCTTCTGGAAGGGCCTGGGGATCAACCTGGTCGGCGGCATCCTCGTCATCTACGCGATCGGTGTGCCCTGGATGGCGGTCGCCCTCGGTGACGGCGTCCTGGCCGCCGGACTCTCGATGCTCGTCTACCTGCCCGGCGACGCCGTCAAGGCCGTGGTCACCGCCCTCATCGCCGCCACGGTCTTCCGCGCCTACCCGATCCCGCCCGCCGGACGCCCGGTGCTCGAAGAGGCCGCCTGATGCTCCGGCTGGAGGGGGTGTCCCACTCCTACGACGGCCGCGCGGTACTGCGCGACGTCACCCTCGATCTCGCCGAGCACCGCATCGGCGTGATCGGGGCCAATGGGTCCGGCAAGTCCACACTCGCCCGTACCCTCAACGGCCTCGTCGTCCCGGACGTCGGCACGGTGTCCTTGGGGGAGTGGAACACCCGGCGGCACGCCAGGCGGGTCCGCCGTCGGGTCGGGTTCGTCTTCTCCGACGCCTCGCACCAGATCATCATGCCGACGGTGGCCGAGGACGTGGAGATCGGCCTGCGGTCGCTGCGCCTGGGCGCCGAGGAGACCGCCCGCAGGGTGGACCGGATCCTGGAGCGGTTCGGCCTGGACAGCCACCGCGACCACCCCGGACACCTGCTGTCAGGCGGCCAGAAGCAGCTCCTGGCCCTGGCGTCGGTGCTGGTCACCGAACCCGAGGTACTGGTCTGCGACGAGCCCACCACGCTGCTCGACCTGCGCAACACCCGGATGGTGCACCGCACCCTGGAACGCCTCGACCAGCAGGTCGTCCTCTTCACCCACGACCTGGACCTGCTCACCGGCTTCGACCGCGTGCTCGTCATCGACGACGGGCGCGTGGTCTTCGACGGCGCTCCGGGAGAGGCGGTGCCCTTCTACGTGGACCGGATGGAACGGGCGGACCGGGAGGAGGCCGACCGGTGACCGGCCTCTACGTGCCGGGTTCGGGGCCGCTGCACCGGATCCCGGCCGGTCCCAAACTCCTGGCGCTGCTGGTCGTCGGTGCCGCCCTGGTCGTGGCGGCCCACCACTGGCTGGCGGTCGGTGCGCTCGGCGCCGCCCTCGTCCTGTACCCGGTCGTCGGCCTGCCGCCGCGCCACGCGTTCGGGGTCCTGCGTGCCCTGTGGCCGTTCCTGTTGGCCATCGGTGTGTTCCAGACGCTGTTCGGCGACTGGCAGACGGCTCTTCGGCTCTGCGCGCAGCTGGCCGCCCTCGTGCTGCTGGCCAACGCCGTCACGCTCACGACCCGTGTCGGTGAGATGCTCGGCCTCTTCGAGCGCCTGGCCCGACCACTGCGCCGCGTGGGCGCCAACCCCGACCGTGTCGCCCTGGTCCTGGCACTCACCGTGCGCTCCATCCCCATGGTCCTGGTGGCCTGGCGGACCGCCCGTGAGGGCTACGTGGCCCGGGGCCTGTCGGGACGTCCGTACCTGCTGGTGGTGCCGGTGATCGTCCAGCTGCTGAGGATGGCCGACGCGACCGGCGAGGCGCTCGTGGCACGCGGCATCGACGAGGAGACGCGCCGACAGGGGTGACCCGGGGGCACACGTTCCGAAACGGGGCCGTATCCGGCCATACCGATTCAATATCGGCTAAGCGCAGTGCTCACTTGTGGGTAGATAATGGGCAAAACAGCCCATTCCTCCCCGCCAACGGACCGGTGATAGCGTGCCCCGGCGTCCTCCAGCCGACCCGCGCACCTGGCCGCGCGCGCTCGCGGCGGTCACGGTGGCCGCGACCATGGCCCTCGTCCTGCCGGGATCGGGCTCCGCCGCACGTGGGGACACCGTCCCGGAACCACCCGGCGGCGTGGTCGCCGGGGACGTCGTGCCGGCGCCGGGGGACACCCCCGAACCCGTCTCCGGGAGCGCCGTGCTCACCCCGGAGCAGCGCGGGGAACTCTCCGAACGGGTCGCGGCGATCATCGCCGAACACGGTGTGCGGTGCGGCATCGCCGTGCAGGACCTGCGTACGGGAACCACGTTCAGCCACGCGCCGCAGGACCCCTTCCAGACGGGCAGTGCGGCCAAACTGACCATCCTCACCATGCTGCTCCTGCGCGCCGACGCGGAGGGGCGCGAGCTGACCGCCTCCGAGCGCGCCCAGGCGGAGCGGATGATCCGCTACAGCGACAACGGGGTCACCAACGGCCTCTACTCGCGTCTCGGCTTCACCGAGGGATTCGAGGCGGGAGCCGCGACACTCGGCTTCACCGGCACCGAACCCCACCCGCGCGGCGTCTGGGGCGCGACCCGCACCACCGCGTCCGACCAGCTCCGCCTGCTGCGCGCCCTACACGCCGACCAGGGTCCGCTCTCGGAGGAGGACCGCGCGTACGTGCGCGGCCTCATGGAGTCGGTCGCCCCCGAACAGGCGTGGGGGATCAGCGCCGCGGCCGGACCCGGTGACACGGTGGGGCTCAAGAACGGTTGGGTTCCCCGTGAGAGCAACCACGGTCTGTGGAACATCAACAGTGTCGGCTACGTGGTGGGGCCCGACCGCGAGTACCTCGTCGCCGTCCTCTCCGACGACCACCCCGACTACTTCAGCGGTGTCGACCTGGTCGAGGAACTGGTGTCCGCCGTGATCGGGGAGTTCGAGAACCCCGGGGCCGGGAGGGGACTCGGAGGCCGGGAGACGGCCGTCGGCTGACCGCCCCTCTCGCCCCCAGGGCGTTGGGATATCTCACCATCGAAGCGTCGACAACGTGTGTCCGTTTGACCGGTGGGGCGTGGTCGTATTGACTTTTCCTCGGTCGATTCTCCGGTGCGCGGAAAAGCCTGCCTCAGCATGTTGAGGTCAGTGTCTTCCCAGGTCTTTGTGCATGCTGAGGCGGAATCGTCCCATCGGGAACGGGAAGGGAAAGTAGAAAATGCCGACGACCGAGTGGAACCGAAAGATCTGGGGAGAAAAGCACACATGGGACCACAACGGTGATGAATGGGAATGGATGGCCGCTCATTGCCGCCAGCCCTACGCGGCCTGGAAGGGATCCCTCGTCGACACGCTGCTCGCCCCCGGAGCCACCGGGTGCGACGTCCTGGAGATCGGTCCCGGTCGAGGCCGCTGGACCGAGCACCTGCTCGAACACGCCCGCACGGTCTGGATCGTCGACATCAACCAGAACTGCCTCGACCACTGCCGAGAGCGATTCGGCGACCGACGGGGACTGCGGACCCATCACACCTCCGACTGCGGCATGGAACCCGTTCCCGACGCGTCGCTCGGCTTCGTGTGGTCCTTCGACGTGTTCGTGCACTTGGACGAGGACGTCATCACCGGCTACCTCGACGAGATCGCCCGCATCCTGGAACCCGGCGGGAGCGCGGTCATCCACCACGCCGGCAAACCCGACTGGACACTGCGTCTGGCCCCCCTGACCCGACGCGCCGGACGCCCGGGGAAGGTCGTCCAACGCTGGGTCAGCCAGCGCCGCTGGCGCGACGACGGCAACCGCTCCGACGTGTCACCACGGGCGTTCGCCGACTGGGCGCGGGCGGCGGGTCTGCGTGTGACCCGGCAGCGCGACTCGTGGGGGGACCGGGGACAGTACGACGTCACCAAGTACCGCGACTGCATCACCCTGCTGGAGAAACCCGCCTGAGTGCCCGCTTCGGGAAACCGGTCGGGTGGGAGGGCCGGCCCCCTCCCACCCGACCGTCAGGCTGAGCGGTCAGCCGGTGGCCGTCTCCGGGCCGACGTCAGTCGAGCGTCTCGCCGCTTGTGCGCTATCCACTGACCTGGAACCGGGAGGGCTTCCTGCCGCCCCTGGATACCGCTGAGCTGACCCCGATGGGCCCAGAGATTCCGCGAAGAGAGTGTGACCGTGGGTGATCGGACGCTAGTGTTGGCGCAGTTCTGACACGGTGGGAGCCCAGAGTGCGTGAACTGCACGACTTCGAGATAGAGCCAGAGGTACGTGACTGGCTTGACAGTCTGAGCGACAGTGACTTCAAGCGTGTGGACGAGGTCGCTGGGATGTTGGCCGAGCGGGGGAGTGGGCTGGGCGGTCCTTGGTCAGACCATCTGGAGGGTCCGGTATGGGAGCTACGCCTTCGCTTGCGAGGAGTGGCCGCCCGTGTAACGTACTGGTGCAGGCCTGACGGCAGGATCGTACTGCTCACAGTCTTCCGTAAAACGAAGCAGCATGATCAACGGCAGATCGACAGGGCGGTTCGGGCCCAGAAGATCTGCGCGAACGAGCATGACGGGCCGGTCGTTGAGAGCTACGAGAGGCGGGTGTGATGGCTGGTTACCACACGCGTTGGGTGCGTCCGGATCCTCGGCCCGAAGACCCGGAGCGGATCGCGATTCGGGAGGCCCTTGCTTTCGGTAAGGCACTGTATGACCGGCGGACGGCTCTGGGGCTCTCCGTTGATGAGCTGGCTGAACGGGCGGTCATGACTCCCGACGAGATCGAGTGCATCGAGGAAGGCGGGACTGCGCCGACCGTCGACCTGCTGCGCCGACTCGCGGCAGCGCTCAACGCGGATGTCCGACTGACGGCCGGACATGACATCGACTCGGTCTGGTTCGAGCCGCACGCGGCCTGACCTATTCGGAAGTGGACAGAGACGTGGGAGGGGTCCGGGCCCCTCCCACGCGAGCGTCAAGCCGAACGGGCCGCCGCTGATGTACTACGCGCTAACCGAGCGGCTGTACTCTCCTCATGAGAGCGGCCCGCTGGTTGCGCACTATGTACTAACCTGGCGGCTCCCTGGTTAGGTCATCCTAGAGGGCCGCCCGCCACGTAGATGACCTGGCCGGACACGAACCCGGCCGCCTCACCGGTGAGGAAGGCGATCGTGTTGGCGATGTCAGCGGGCTCCCCCACCCGGCGCACCGGGATCTCGGCGGCCTTGAACTCCTTCATGGCGTCGTAGTCGACGCCGACGCGCTCGGCCGTGGCCCGGGTCATGTCGGTCTCGACGAACCCGGGCGCGACCGCGTTGCAGGTGACGCCGAACTTGCCCAGTTCGATCGCGAGGGTCTTGGTGAAGCCCTGCAGGCCGGCCTTGGCCGCGGAGTAGTTGGCCTGGCCGCGGTTGCCCTGCGCCGAGGAGCTGGACAGGTTGACGATCCGGCCCCACGTGTGCTCGGTCATGTGCGCCTGGGCGGCCCGGCTCATGAGGAACGCGCCCCGCAGGTGCACGTTCATCACGGTGTCCCAGTCCTCCACCGACATCTTGAACAGCAGGTTGTCGCGCAGGACACCGGCGTTGTTCACCAGGATCTGCGGCGGCCCCAGGCGTTCGGCGACGGTGTCGACCGCGGCGGCCACCTGGTCGGCGTCGGACACGTCGCAGCCCACCGCGAGCGCGCGACCGCCCTCGGCGGTGATGCGGTCCACGACCTCCTGGGCGTCCGACTCCTTCAGGTCCAGCACGGCCACGGCCCGGCCCTCACGTGCCAGCCGTTCGGCGGTGGCCGCGCCGATGCCTCGGGCGGCGCCGGTCACGATGGCCACACGGGGTGTTGGGGACATGGTGTTACCTCCAAGGTTCACGAGGTGGGCGCGAGCGAATCCTATCGCCATCCCTACCGGTCGGTAGGTAGTCGGGGTGGTGTGAACGGGTCGTGCGGGGAAGGCCGTGACATGCGCCGGAAACCTCGTCGGGGATTGGTGTCCCCGTTTCCCTGCACATTGTCAGGGCTTGGCCTACGATTGCCTCCAAGGCCAGGGTGCACGTGCATTCGAACCGTGCAGCGGCACGCGCCGAGCGGTGTGACGCGCCGTTCCCCAGCGTGGGGGAGGGTTTCACGGCCATATCCGTAAGCGCGGGGCGAACGGGTTCGGGGCACACGCACCGGGGAGGAGTGGAAGGCATGGAATGTGCGGAGGCGGTGGCGGAACCGGCCGGTGGATGGTGGTTCAGGGTCCTGAAGCACGGTTCCAGCCGGTGGAACACGCCCGTGTGCGGTGACCGGCACGACGCCGTCACGTGGGGCTTCGAGCCCCGGCCGTACGCCGTGGGCGCCGCGCGCGAGATATCCGAGGCCCTTCTCCGCGAATGGGAGATGGGGTACTTGTCCGATGATGTCGCGGTCGTTGTTTCCGAATTGGTGACCAATGCGGTCCGACACGGCGGCCCCCTGCCGGTGGCTCGGCCGGGTGAGGGCGGTATTCAGCTCTCGCTCATGCGCAGCGGGCGAGAATTCATCTGTGCGGTTCGCGACGGCGGGGAACGGTGGCCGAGGAGAAGGCAGCCGGACCTGACCCTCGAAGGAGGGCGGGGGCTTGCACTCGTCAGTGCTTTCGCGCGAGAGTGGGGAGTGATTCCGACACCCCCCACCGGAAAGTTCGTTTGGGCGCAATTCGCGTGACGTGCCGACCGGCGCGGTGGGCGGCCGCCCCGCCGCCGCGACCGCTCGAGGGGCGGTCGGACACGGGACAGTGACCCGATGGGGCTCCGTGTGTACGGCCACCATGGCTATATCGTGTACGTGTAGTGTCCTGACCGCACGGCAAAGGAGTCCCACCGGTCCGGATACCCTTGTTCGGGGAATGACAGAGAGGCGGCGAACGTGGATATCGCTCGATTGCGCAAGGGGAGTGGCCCCACCGTGCGTCGCATGCTCCTCGGGCACGAGCTACGGCAGTACCGCGAACAGCGCGGTATCACTCGCGAGGACGCAGGGAACCGGATTCGCGCGTCCGCGTCCAAGATCAGCCGGATGGAACTCGGTCGGGTCGGTTTCAAGCTCCGGGATATCGAGGACCTCCTCAAGATGTACGGGGTCACCGACCGTAAGGTCATCAAGCAATTCCTCGAAGTGGCTCGCGAATCCAACAAGCCGGGCTGGTGGAAGGAGTACGGCGACTCCCTGCACAAGTGGTTCGTCCGCTACGTGGGTTTCGAGGAGGCCGCCGACCACATCCGGATCTACGAGTCCCAGTTCGTGCCGGGCCTGCTCCAGACCGAGGAGTACGCGCGTGAGATCATCTCCGGTGGCGTGGAGACCGACATGGTCACCGAGCAGCGGATCGAGGCCAGGCTGCGCAGACAGCAGCGGCTTGACCGCGACAAGGACATGCGCATGTGGGTCATCCTCGACGAGGCCGCGGTCCGTCGGCCCATCGGGGGAAAGCCGCGGGGCCGGGAGATTATGCGCGGCCAGCTCCGGCGGCTGATCGAGTTCTGCAAGGACTACGACAACATCACCCTCCAGATCGTCCCCTTCGAGGTCGGCGCGCACGCCGCCGAGGCGGGATCGTTCACCCTGCTCCGCTACTCCGCTTCGAGCTCGCGGACCTGCTCTACCTGGAGCAGCTGACCGACGGGGAGATCGTCGACCGTCGGAACGTGGTGGAGGCCTACACCAAGGCGATGACCAGACTGAGTGTCGCGGCGGCCACACCGGACGAGACACTGGAGATGCTTGAGGAGATGCTGGCGGACCTGGAAAGGGACTGACCGCCAGCCGTGTGTCGACGGGGTGCGGGGCCGATGCCCTGGCCCGCCGTGGGATCGTGGCCCCGTCGGGCCTGGGGGCTCCACCGTCGCGGTGGAGCCCCCAGGTTCGCGGCCGCCCGATCGGGGTGAGAGAGTCCCCGGTGCCGCCGCTCGGGAGAGACGGGCGTTCGGGGGCGGAGCCTCCGACGCGCGCCGTCGGATCGTTTCGTCCTTCGGGTCAGCTCAGCAGGTTGTCGAAGTCACCGTCCTTGGCGCCCAGGATCATGCAGTCGATCTCCTCCTGGGTGTAGACCAGGGCGGGCCCCGAAGGGAAGCGGGAGTTGCGTACGGCGATCGATCCGTCGCTCAGTCGTGCCATCTCCACGCAGGCGCCCTGGGAGTTGCTGCGCTTCGCCTTCTGCCACGCCGCACCGGTGAGTTCGGTCGCGGAGATGCCGTTGTGTGCGCTCATGCTGTCCTGCTCCTTTGCCACTTGAGGGGAGGTGCTGTGCCGATGCACTGACATATGCACGTGCATCAGCACTGTCACATTCACAAGACTAGCGTGACGGCGGCCACTTGTCCCCGGCTTTCGCATGATGTAAGCGCCATGTAATCGAATGGCTCCGTTCGGGGGTGAGTGCACCCGACAAAAGTCTAGAAAGGCGGAAAAAACACCCAGGGAAAGGTCACCAGAGGCACAAGTGAGAGCCCCACCGGTCGGGTGACCGATGGGGCTCGGGGAGGGGGAGGGGTGTGGCTCGGCGCGTCTCAGATGGACCGGGAGGTAGTGGTCAGGAGCACTCCAGGGCCGCCGTCAGTGCAGCCAGGTTCCCGCGCATGATCGAGGGGTAGTCGTCGCCGGGGGACTGGTCGGTCACCCCCTCCAACGGGTCGAGTACGGCGACCTCGGCCCCGGACTCGGCGGCGATGGTGTCGGCGGTCGCGGCGGGCATCAGAGGTTCGGTGAAGACCGTGGTGATGCCGCTCTCCTCCACGATGTCCGCGATCGCCGCGATCTGCGAGGGGGAGGGCTCTGTGTCGGGGTCGACCCCGCTGACGCCGATCTGCTCCAGCCCGTGGGCCTCGGTCAGGTAGGCGAAGGCCGTGTGTCCGACGACCACCTCGTGGCGCGCGCAGTCGGTCAGTCCCGCGTCGTACTCCTCGCCGATCGTCGTCAGCTCCGCGGTCACTGCCTCGGCGTTCTCCTCGTAGGTCTGCGCGCCGTCGGGGTCCAGTTCGGCCATCCGGTCGGCGAGCGCGGCGGCGGCCTCCGCCATGAGATCGACGTCGAGCCAGAAGTGGGGGTCGAACTCGCCGTGGTCGTGCCCGTCGCCCTCCTCGTGGCCTTCTTCGTCCTCCTCGGCGTGCGCCTCGTGCTCGCCCTCCTCCTCGTGGGCGTGCTCGCCTTCTTCTTCGTGGGCGTGCTCGTCCTCGTGCTCGTGGCCGCCGTCATCACCGATGGGGTGGAGTTCGACCACGTCGGCGACGTCGAGCGCGGTGTCCGCCGCCTCCTGCTCGACCGCCTCGTCCACGGCGGGCTGGAGTCCCGAGACGTAGAAGGCGATGTCCGCCTCACTGACCTCACCGATCTGACGGCCGGTCAGCTCGAGGTCATGGGGTTCGGCGCCCGGCTCGGTGAGCTGCGTGACGGCCACGCGGTCGCCGCCGACCCGCCCGGCCAGCCACTCCAGGGGGTAGACGCCGGTGACGAGGGTCAACGCGGCGTCCTCCGCGCCGTCGGCCCCGCCCTCGCCGCCGCCGCACGCGGTGATCATCATGAGTGTCGCGGCGCCGAGGGCGGCGGCCCGCACGGTGGTCCCAGTTCGCATGGGACCCATCATGCGGGAAAATGAAAACGGTTGTCAATTTGTCCGACTGGTGGGGAAGATCCCAGGTCGGTGGATCCGCTCCCGGTCGGCCGAGCCCGCGCGGCTCAGTCCGCCTCGGCGAACCGCTCCACGTCCTCGGTACGACCGGCGACCACGATCACGTCCCCCTTACTCAGCACGGTTTCCCTGCTGGCGTAGGTGAACGCCGCGCCGCGGTGCTTGACCGACACGACCGTGATCCCGTACTTCTGCCGGACCCTGGTCTCGGCCAGGGGGAGGCCGATGAGCTCCTTGGGCGCCTTGGTCTTGCCGAGCGAGAACCCCTCCTCCATCTCGACGTAGTCCAGCATCCGTCCCGACACCAGGTGCGCGACCCGCTCACCCATGTCGTGCTCGGGCAGGACCACGTGGTGGGCGCCCACCTGCTCGAGGATGCGACCGTGGCGGCGGCTGACCGCCTTGGCCCAGATGTCGGGGACACCCAGGTCGACCAGCTGCGACGTGGCGAGGATGCTCTCCTCCAGGTGCGACCCGATCGCGACGACCGCGTGGGTGAACTGCGCCGCGCCGATCTGCCGGAGCGCCTCGTCGTCCGTGGCGTCCGCGATCACCGTGTGGGTGAGCGCGTCGGCGAACATCTGGACCAGCCGCGGGCTGGAGTCCATGCCCAGCACCTCCCAGCCGTGGTTGATCAGCTCCAGCGCCATGGAACTGCCGAACCGGCCCAACCCGATGATCAGGATGCGTTTGTCGGATTCCTTCTTGGTGTACGGCACGGGGTCTTCCTTCGGTGACTACGGGTGGGTGGTGTTCAACCGATCATCGTCCGGCCCTCGGCCAGGTCGTACCGGCGCTTGCGCTCACGGAAGGCGATGGCGGTGACGAACGTCACCGGTCCGATGCGGCCCGCGATCATCAGCACGGCCAGCAGCAGCTGCGCCCACGGGGGGAGCTCTGGGGTGATGCCCGTGGACAGCCCCACCACGCCCACCGCGGAGACCACCTCGAAGAGGGTCTCCATGAACGAGAACTGGGTCGTGTGCAGGAAGAACACGGTCGTTCCCGCGACCGCCGTCATGGACAGGAACGTCAGGCTGAGGGCTTGGCGGATGATGTCGGAGGGAAGGCGGCGGCCGAAGACGTGCACCCGGTCATGGGCACGCACCTCCGACCACAGGACGAGGAAGAGCACCGCGAGAGTGGCGACCTTGATGCCGCCCGCTGTTCCGGCGCTGCCGTTGCCCACGAACATCATCATGATGGTGAGCAGCAGCGTGGAGTCGTACATCTGCCCGGTGTCGGTGACGTTGAAGCCGCCGCTGCGCGGCATGACCCCGTGGAAGAACCCGTCGGTGATCCGCGCCCACCAGTGCAGTCCGCCCAGCGTGTCCGGGTTGCCCCACTCCATCGCGATGACGAGCACACCGGTGACCACGAACAGCACGGAGCTCGTGACCACGGTCAGCCGCGTGTGCAGGCTCCAGCGCTTCGGCACGCGCCAGTGGCGGCGCAGCTCGAGGAGGACCGGGAAGCCGATGCCACCGAGGATGACCGCCACGGCCACGGCTCCGAGGATGATCGGGTCCCCGGAGAACCGGGTGAGGCTGTCGTCGTACAGCGACAGCCCCGCGTTGTTGAACGCCGACACCGAGTGGAAGAAGGCCGAGTAGGCCGCCTCCCCGAAACCCATCCCGTGGCCCAGCCACATCCGCGGCATGATGACCACGAACGTCGCCGCCTCGATCACCAGGCCGACCAGTGCCACCCGGCTCACGATCCCCCGGACGTCCCCGACCGCCATCGCCCGATTCTCCGCCTGCACGTTGAGCTGCATGCGCAGGCTGAAGCGCTGCACGAGCGCCGAGCCGAGCAGGGAGGCCAACGTCATGATGCCGATCCCGCCGACCTGGATCAGCGCGGTGACCACCAGTTGACCGAAGACCGACAAGTCGTCTCCGATCGAGATGACCGAGAGCCCGCACACGGCCAGGGACGTGGTCGAGGTGAACACCGCCTCGACGAAGTCCAGCCCCTCACCGTCGGTCGAGGCGGCGGGTGTCATCAGCAGCCCGGCGCCGATGAGGTCGGCCGCGACGAACATCAGGAGGAAGGCCCTGGCGGGCTTCCCCCACGCACTGCGCGGCCGGTACGTCGGCTGCTCGGCGGACCAGCGCCGGGCGATCGGGGGAAGGCGGTGCATGAGGCGGGCGACGCGCCGCCGCGTGGCGCTGGCCGTCTGTGCGGCGCGAGCGCGCACCGCATCGGGAACCCACCCCATGATCCCGTTTCCACCCGAGTTTCCACGTACGCCTTGTCCGGACCCGAACGATTCTGCCATCAGGGCAGGACCGCACGGGCCATCGAACCCGGGACACCCGTGGTGCTCAGGCGTGTCGCGCGCCCTCGTGGGCGGCGTGGCCCGGTGGCTCCAGTTGCAGGGTCGAGTGCTCGACGTCGAAGTGTCCGGTCAGGCAGGTGTGGAGTTCGTCCAGCATCCGACCGCTGTCCTGGAGGTGCACCTCGTCCACGACCACGTGGGCCGACATCACGGGAACGCCGGAGGTGATGGTCCACGCGTGCAGGTCGTGCACGTCGACGACGGCGGGGTGGTCCAGGAGGTGGTCGCGGACCTCGCTGAGGTCCATGCCCCTGGGGGTGGCCTCCAGCAGGATGTGCACGGCCTCCTTGAGCAGCGCCCACGCCCGGGGGACGATGACGGCGGCGATGGCGAGGGAGATGAGCGTGTCGATCCGGCTCCAGCCGGTGAGCCACAGCACGACGCCCCCGACGATGACGCCGACCGAGGCGAGGGCGTCGCTCAACACCTCCACGTAGGCGCCGCGGACGTTGAGGCTCTCCTCCGCCCCCGACCGCAGGACGAACAGTGCCACGACGTTGGCCACCAGGCCGATGCCGGCCACGAGCACGACGCCGGGGCCGGAGACCTCGGCGGGTGAGCGCAGCCGGTCGACCGCCTCGATGACGATGAATCCGCACAGGCCGAACAGCGCGAGCGCGTTGACGGCCGCGGCGAGGATTTCGGCGCGCTGGAAGCCGAAGGTCCGCTTGCTGGTGGCGGGTCGGGTGGCGATCCACACGGCGGCCAGCGCCAAGCCCACCCCGAAGGAGTCGGTGGCGGTGTGACCGGCGTCGGCGAGCAGGGCGAGGCTGCCGCTGAACACGGCGCCGCTCACCTGGACGACGGCGACGGTGAGCATGAGTCCCAGGGCCAGGGCCAACCGTTTGCTGTTGGCGGCCCCGGCGGTCATCGCGCCGTGTCCGTGCCCGTGTCCGGCACCCATCGCTGACCCCTTTCGTGGACGGCGGTGTCGGTGGTCGCGCTCCGACATCGACAAACAATTCAGTCACCACTGTTTATACAGTCGAAGCTGTCTATACAGCAACCTGTGTACAATGATTTTCATGTTGACCTCCGAGCAGCGCCTGTCCGCCATCCACCGCCTGGGGCGCGCCCTGTCCGACCCCACCCGCAGCCGTCTGCTGCTGGCCCTCCTCGACGGCCCCAACTACCCGGCGGGCCTCGCCGACCAGCTGGGGCTCACCCGCCAGAACGTCTCCAACCACCTGGCCTGCCTGCGGGACTGCGGTCTGGTCCGGACCCAGGCGCGCGGGCGTCAGGTCAGCTACGAGCTCGTCGACGACTCTCTCGCCCACGCACTGGACGACCTGCTGCGTGTCGTGTGGGGAACGACGCAGCCGCACCTGCCCGCGGACGATCGCTCCTCCGTGGCCTGAGTCGCCGTCCGTGGTCCGGGGTCGGTGCCCCCACGGCCCGGCGTCGAACGCTCCGTACGCGTGCGCGACACACCCCCTCCTTGGCCTCCCCCGTTCCGGAGGCCCGTAAATCGACGGTGAACCGACCGTTACGCTCAGACGTCCTCGTGGAGCACGTCGAAGCCCACCTCAGCCGCGGACACTCCGATCTTTCGGATGATGTCCCCAACTTTGGTCAGGTGCCGACCCTGACGTAAGGCTGACGTCTCCCTGAGAGATCCCTGAACCGGGCCGACAGAGCTGAGGACCCGATATAACGCGACGTATGGTGAGTGGTGCGCCCGACGGAAGCGGCGCCCGACACCCGGGCCCCGACCTCGGAAGACCACCACCCCCGCGACATCCACGACATCCGCGACACCCGACGGCGGGTCCGACCGAACGACGCCGTCCGCGTGCGCCGGTGCGTGCCCCCCGTCGCGGGACGGCCCACCACCACACGGCAGCGAACTAGGAGCGATAACCCCTCATGTCCAGATCGGCGACAACGACCCGCGCCGCGGGTCGATCCCTCGCGGGGACACCGGCCCGCGGAACGGAAGGGACGCACACGTGAACCGCCTGTCGAACATCTCCCTCGGCAACAGGGCGCTCGTCCTCCTCATCACCCTCGCGGTCATGTTCTTCGGAGTGCTCGCCGCGGTGGGCGCCAAACGCGAGCTCTTCCCCGAGTTCTCGCTGCCGATGGTGACCGTCACCGCCTCCTACGAGGGGGCCACCCCCCAGGTCGTGGAGAGCCAGGTCACCGAACCGCTGGAACAGGCCGTCCAGGGCGTGGAGGGCATCACGGCCGTCACCTCCACCAGCAGTACCGGGTCCGTGACGATCCAGGCCGAGTTCGACTACGGGCATGAACAGGACGTGCTGGTCCGCGAGACCCAGGCCGCGATCGACCAGGTCTCCGGCTTCCTGCCCGACGGTGTGGACACCAACGTGATGTCCATGAACACCAACATGCTGCCCGCCCAGGTCCTCGCGGTCAGCAGTGACGAACTCGACCAGAAGGACATGGCCTCCACCGTGGAGACCGTCCTCCTCCCGGAGATCGAGTCGGTCTCCGGTGTGCGCTCGGCCGTGCTCATGGGTGTCGAGGAGGAGCGAGTCGAGATCACCCCCGACGCGGACGAACTGGAGTCGGCCGGCCTCACCACGCGGGACCTCACCCAGGCACTGGAGGGCAGCGGCCTGCTCATGGCCGGCGGCACCCTCGACGAGGACGACCGCACGCTCAGCGTCACCACCGGTGAGCGGCACACCGACCTCGAACAGATCGAGGACGTGTGGATCCGGCCCGCCCAGAGCACCGCGGCGGCCGTGCCGGGTGCCGCGTCCGCCGCACCCGAGCCGGTCCAGCTCTCCGAGGTCGCCGACGTCGCGCTGGTCCCGCGGGAGTCCACCGAGATCTCCCGCGTGAACGGCGAGCCGGCCGTCATGCTCATGGTCCTGTCCACGCCCGACGGCAACACCGTCGACATCTCCGAGGGCGTGAACTCCGTGCTGGACGAGCAGGCCGACCTGCTCGGGGACGACATCCACCTCACACCGGTCTTCGACCAGGCCCCCTTCATCAACGAGTCGATCTCGGACATGTTCAACGCGGGCTGGATGGGTCTGGTCGCCGCGGTCGTCGTGATCCTGGTCTTCCTGCTGTCGATCCGCTCCACGATCGTGGTCGCCGTGTCGATCCCGGTGTCCATCCTGGTCACCTTCCTGGGGATGCAGGCGTTCGGGTTCACCCTGAACATGCTCACCCTGGCGGCCCTGACCATCGCGATCGGCCGGGTGGTCGACGACTCGATCGTGGTGTTGGAGAACATCCGCCGCCACATGGGCTACGGCAAGGAGCGCGCGGCGGCGGTCAAGGACGGAGTCCGCGAGGTCGCCACGGCCGTGGCCTCCTCCTCGTTCGCCACCATCGCCGTGTTCCTGCCGATGGCCTTCGTCGACAACCAGGCCGGTGAGATCTTCACGCCGTTCGCCGTGACCAGTTCGATCGCCCTGGGCGGTTCGCTGCTGGTCGCGCTGACCCTCACCCCCGTCCTGTGCTACTGGTTCATGCGGCCCAAGGAGGTCGGTGACACCACTCAGGAGGAGATCGAGCGCGAACAGTCCCGGGCGGAGCTGCGCACGCCACTGCAGCGGATCTACGTCCCGATCATCCGGTGGATCACCACCAAGCGGAAGAGCGCCACCGCCATCGTCCTGGCGGGCGCCACCGTGATCTTCGCCGGCACCGTGGCCATGGCCCTCACGATGGAGACCGACTGGCTCGGCGAGGCCGAGCAGAACACCTACATGGCGGTGCAGGACCTGGAGCCGGGCACCTCCCTGGAGACCGCCGACGCCGAGGCCGCCAAGGTCGAGGAGTTGCTCGACGGAATGGCCTGGGTGGACGACTACCAGGTCAGCGTCGGCGGCAACGGCAACCCGATGATGGCCGCCGGAACCGACCAGATCAGCTACACCGTCACCGCCGACCCCGAGTCCGACCAGCTGCGCAACCGCGAGGTGCTGCGGGAGGAGTTCGCCGCCCTCGACACCGAGTACGAGCCCAGGCTCGACGCCTCGGGCGGGATGGGCGGCTCGGGTATCGAGGTCCGGGTCACGGCCGAGGATCAGGAGGCCCTGACCGAGGCCGCCGACATGGTCGAGGAGGCCCTGCTCGACATCGACGGCGCCGACGACGTGGTCAACGGGGTCTCCGCCTCCCAGGCGGCCCTGGAGGTGCGCGTCGACGGCGAGGAGGCCGCCGAGCTGGGGATGAACGAGGCCATGGTCGGCCAGGCGGTCGCCGCCGCCTTCAACGGCCAGGGTGTCGGCTCCGCGACCGTCGACGACGTCCGCCGCGACGTGGTCGTGCTGGTCGACGAGGCTCCGGAGAGCCGTGCGGAGCTGGAGGACCTCACGCTCACCACGCCCACCGGGCAGGAGGTGAGCCTGGACCGCGTCGCCGACGTGGAGGAGGTCGTGCAGCCCCCGGAGCTGACCCGGATCGACGGCGTCACCAGCGCCACGGTGTCGGCCAGCCCGACCGCCTCCGACCTCGGCGCGGTGAGCGCCGAGATCGCGCGGGCCCTGGACGAGCTGGACCTGCCCTCGGGCGCCGCCGCCACGCTGGCCGGGGTCAGCCAGGACCAGTCCGAGGGCCTCATGCAGCTGCTCACGGCGCTGCTCGCGGCGATCGTCATCTGCTACCTGATCATGGTGGCGACGTTCAAGAGCCTCATCCAGCCGCTCCTGCTACTGGTGTCGGTTCCCTTCGCGGCGACAGGTTCGCTGGGTCTGCTCATGTTGACCGGCACCCCGCTCGGCGCGGCCGCGATGATCGGCATGCTCATGCTGATCGGCGTGGTGATCACCAACGCCATCGTGCTGATGGACCTGATCAACCAGAACCGTGCGGGCGGCATGCCGCTGGGCGAGGCGATCGTCGAGGGCACCCGGCACCGCCTGCGGCCGATCCTCATGACCGCGGCGGGCACCATCGCCGCGTTGGTTCCGCTGGCCACCGGCCTCACCGGTGGCGGCGCGTTCGTCTCCGGCCCGGTCGCGATCGTGGTGATCGGCGGTCTGGTCTCGTCCACCCTGCTCACGCTGATCCTGGTTCCCGTGCTCTACCAGCTGGTGGAGGCGGGCAAGGAGCGCCGCGCACGGAAGCGGGCGGCCCGTCGTGAGCGCCGGCGCGCCAAGCGCGCGGCCGGTAGGGGCGGCGAGGGCGCCGCCAGCCGGTCCGTACCGGAGATGAACGGCTCCGACGGCCGGAACGGCGCCAGCGGTTCGGACGAGCCCACCGGAGAACCCGTCGGGCGCTGACGGCTCCCGGTCCTTCCGGATCGGCGCGATCCGTCCGTTGAGGGGTGTCCCGCACTCGGTGCGGGGCACCCCCTTCGTCGTTCCCGCGCCCGGCGGGAGACGTGAACCGTGCCGGTTTCAGGGGGTTATCGGGGCGTTGATTTGTGCTCTCCGGGCACTCCAGGCAGTCTGCGTCACATGGACGAATCGAACAAGAGCCTTGATGACCTGGTCCGCGACGAGCTGGGCGAGGAACCGTCCCAGGAAGCCAAGGACTACGCCCGACAGCTGTACGAACGCTTCCGGCTTCCCGCGTCGGCCGACACCGGCGACGCGGACGAGTCGGTGACGGCGGGGGAGTGACGGCGACGCACGGTTCAGGCGCGGCGGCGTACCGCCGAGGCCGTCGGGAGACTCCGGTCACCGACGGTTCTCAGAGCGGATCGCCGTCGCGCTCCCACACCAGCTCGAACCAGACCCTGCGCCCCATCCCGTCGCCGCGGGGCTCGGTGCCCCACGCGCTGGAGAGCGCCTCGACCAGGTCCAGCCCCCGACCGTGTTCCTCGGTGTCGTAGGGGTCCCGGTGCTGGGGACGCGGCGACTCCTCCAGGTTGCCCAGGTCACGCACCTCCACCCGGGCCCACCCGGGGGCCTGGTGCACGCAGACCTCGAACTTTCCCGTCGCCCGGCCGGACGCGCTGTGGGTGATGGCGTTGGTGGCGAGCTCACTGGTCAGGAGGGTCACCGTGGTCAGGTCCGGACAGGACGCCAGGTGGCGCGCCACGAACCGGCGCGCGTAGGCGATCTGGCTCGGCAGGCCGGGAAACCGGCGCCTGACCGGTCTCGTGGCGGTGTCGGTGTTGTGTGGAGTGGGCTCTTCCATGGATCTCGTCGGACCTTGAAACGGACGGGACGTGGAACGCGGGGACGAGAGCGGGTCCGGCGATGAGGGGGCGGTCCCAGGGGCGGGAGCGTGTTGGGTGACCAGGGGACCCTGGGCTGCGGCGGTGTCACACATGGTGGGTTTCACTTCCCGATGACGTGTGTGCGCGGCGGGCGGGGCAAGGTGCGCCGGGCCCTCGTGGCGTCCATGCCCGCGGATGCGGGTCACGGCGCGGTACTGACACACGGATCGGTGCCCCCTGGGTCAGGGAGGGAAGTGGTCTGGTGCCACGGGGCGCGCGGTGTGCGGGGGTCGGCGTGTGGAACGGGAGGAGCCGCGGGGCTCCCCGCCGGACGGGGGTGGGGCCGAGGGAAGGCCCGTCATGGTTGGTCATGTTTGGTAAGGGATGTGCCCCACGACACTGGAGGGCGTATTCGCGCTTAGCATACGCTCTGTACCTCCTCCGAAACCCGGTCGACCTGGCCTGGACAGAATATCCCTCGCTGACCTGGAAAAAGAGGAGAACTGGTGAGGTCGTGACGAGGATCTCGAGCGGGCTACGGCGGTGTTTCGTGACTGGTGGGGCTCACGAGGCGAGGTAACGATTCTGTGAAGGTCTTCTGAATTTTGGTGCTTCGCACGGTCTTGTGCCCGGGATGTCCGAAGCGACAGGGTGGGGCCCATGCCCACCCGTCACCCTCCACCGCCCGAGGAGCCGCTTCGCGGCGGGGCGGGGCACCCTCAAGCGACGCCTGCGGCGCGGCGTTCCCCTCTTCGTCACCCTCCACCGCCCATGGGCCGCTTCGCGAGTCTGTGGGGCACCCTCAACGGTCGCCTGCGGCGCGGTGACACTCCCAACGGCCGTTCGCGGCGCGGTATCCTCTCCGGCTCCCCCTTGCCCTCTGGGCTGGGGGTCGAGATCGACCGTTCCGTCCGTCTCGCCGATGAAGGGCACGTGCTTCTGGGCGGACACCCCCCACGCGCGCTCCGACTCACGACCGGCCAGGCCAGCGCGCTGATCCGCTGGTCGAGCGGGGCCGCCCCGACCGGCCGTGCGGAACGGATCCTCGCCCGGCGCCTGATCGACGCGGGGTTCGCCCACCCCCGTCCCGTGGACACCGCGATCCCCGTCGGCCCCGCGACCGTGGACGTGGCCATCGTCGGCCCGACCTCCCCCGCCGACCTGGCCCGCACGCTGGACGACCTCGCGACTGCCTACCCCGACCTGCGTCCCGTCGTCATCGGCGCCGCTGGTGCGAGCGGGTGGGCCGCCCGGAGCAGAGGGGCGCGGACCGTCCCCGGCCCTCCGGGCGGAACGGCTGCCCTTGACACCGCGCTGGGCGCGTGCACCGCACCCCACGTGGCGCTCGTGGCAGCGGGTGCGCGCCCTGGCCCCGGCTGGCTCGAAGCGGCCCTGGGACACTTCGCCGACCCCGGTGTGGCGGCTGTCCTCCCCCGTGCGCTGACCGCTCGGGCCACCGCCCCCACGTATCTGGAGATGACCGTGGCCGCCGTCGCCGCCGCCCGGATCGGGGCCGATCGCGGAGCCGACCCGGCTCCGGTTCCGCCCTGGGGGCACGCGACCGGCGGACGGGGACTGCCGGGAGCCGCGAACGAACACACCCGTGCCGACCCCCTGAGCCCCGTGCGCTCGGTTGTCCTGCGCCGGGCGGCCGTCGACTCCGATCTCCTCGCCTCCGACCTGGACGAAGGCGCCGAGCTCGACGCGCTGTGGTGCCTGGTCGAACGCGGGTGGTCGGTGCGCTACGAGCCCCGGTCGCGGGTGTGGGTCCCGCCGGTCGAGGCTCTGGGCGGCTACCTGCGCGCGTGCTTCACGCGCGGTGCGTCGACCGGGCCGCTCACGCGGCGCCGCGGCCAGCGCGCGGCCGGACCCGAACTGCCCTGGTCCAGTGCGGCGGCCCTCGCCCTCCTGTTCGCCGGACGTCCGGTGCCGGCGTTGGGCGCGATGGCTCTCGGAACGGCGTACGGCGCGTGGCGGCTCTCCGGTGGCTCGGGGACCCGGTTGCCGGAGGCGGCGTTCCTGTCGGGACGGGATCTGGTGTCCGCGGTCGGAACCGGGGGCCGGTGGGTCCGGGGCGCCTGGTGGCCGGTGTTGGCCGCGGCGGCGGTCGGCGCGGGGGCGGCCGACCGGAGGAGGGGGGCAGTCGTGGGCGCGATGCTCGTCCTGCCGCATCTGGGGGCGTGGCACCGGGGTCGGGGTGTGGCCCCGGTGGGCCCGGTGACCTGGACGGCCCTGGGAGTGGCCGGGGACGCCGCCCGTTCATTGGGTACCTGGTGGGGTGTGGCGAGGTCGGGGTCGGCGGCCCCCCTCCTACCGCGCCCGAGGGCGGCGGAGCGGTCGGCGCGACCCGTCGGAGGGGGATGAGTGTGAAGGTGAAGTCGCCTCCGGACGTTAGCCATCGTTAACTTCAACTACTCACAGTAGTTGGATTCGGTCCTGCTATAAGGGCGGTTAATGACATCCCTGGCGTCAGTGGCTGGGGGTGTGGCGATGCCAGGATGGTGACTGCGACGTGCAGGTTTCCGGAACGTTTCGCCATTTTTTCGCTGTTGTCCCGTTTTGTGAACTTTGGCCGATATGCCGCACACTTGCTGTCGGCTCGATGGTGTAGGAGCTTGTTTTTGCAGGTCACTGTGGTTGATGGTGGCGGTGTGGTGCGTGTCTATCACTGTGAGTACAAGCCTTGACAATTCGCTCGGAGGATGGGGCTCAAAGTGGCACCGTTGTCTTTTCTTGATGGGTCGGTGACCTCCGAGTGTCCAGTCGTCCCGCAGACTCTTGACATTCCGGTCACGGACCGTGAATCGGAAGGAAGCGTGTTTCGTCGGTCACTGGGTGTCACCTCGCCAGTGGTCCCGGGATCGCGAACGCTTAACGGTGGGATCCACCCGAGCAACGCGCCCCCGGTGCCACGGACATACCGGTCACGACCAGTCGGAACCAATGACGAGCGCCGGGCTCGGTGTGAGGTTCGGAGATAGTTTTGGGCAAGTTCCTGGCCAGGCGGCTACTGAACTACGTCGTGTTGATCTTTCTCGCGACGAGTTTCGCCTACCTGCTCGCGGCCACCAACCTGTACCCACGCGGGTACTTCGAGCAGATGCAGCCTCCACCGTCCCCTGAGGCGGTCAACTCCCAACTGGACGCGCTCAACCTCAACGACCAGACGCCGATCGCGCAGCGCTACGTCACATGGATGAGCGGTGTCCTCGTCGGCGACTTCGGGCAGACCATCCAGGGTGGTGACGTCACCTCCCAGATGTGGCTGAAGGCCGGGGTCACCCTGCGCCTGATCACCGTCGCCACCATCCTCGGCAGCGCCATCGGCATCATCATCGGGGCCTACGCCGCCGTACGCCAGTACCGGGGGTTCGACAAGGCGGCCACCGCCGCGTCGTTCTTCGTCCTGTCGGTGCCCACCGTCGTCATCGCGCTCTCCGTGCAGGTCGGAGCGAACGCCATCAACGACTTTCTCGGCTTCCAGTTGCTGACCTACTCAGGTGAGTACTCGGCGGGCTTCCAGGGCAACGGGTGGGAGTTGTTCCTCAACCGCGTTCACCACGCGATCCTGCCCACCTTCGTCCTGGCCGTCGCGCTGTTCGCCGCCTTCGCCAGGTACCAGCGGAACATGATGCTGGACGTCCTGGGCGCCGACTTCGTACGCACGGCGATGGCCAAGGGGCTGACCCGCAGGGCGGCTCTGTTCAAACACGCCCTGCGCACGGCCCTGATCCCGACCATCACCTACTTCACCTTCACCTTCGGCGCCCTGGTGTCCGGGGCGACCTTCACCGAGAAGATCTACGGCTGGCACGGCATGGGCGCCTGGATGATCGACTCGATCTTCAGCCAGGACGTGCACGTCGTGGCCGCCGTCTCCTGGTTCATGGCGATCACGATCATGGCGGCGTCCTTCCTGTCGGACATCCTCTACGCCTGGCTCGACCCGAGGGTGCGGGTGTGACCGTGACACCGATCCACCGCATCCCCACCCGCCACGTTCCGTCCCGCATCGCCGCGGCGCCCCTGCTGGAGACCACGCCATGAGCACGACCCAAGAGAGCACGGAGTCCGTGAAGGCGCCGACCGTGCCCCCGGCTCCCAACCGGTTCAAGGACCTGGGCCGCCAACTCCTCGGAACCCGGCGCGTCATCGTCGGCCTCGTCCTGCTCGCCCTCCTCGCGCTGTTCGCCTTCGTCGGCCCGCTCGTCAGCGGCTGGGGGATCGGTGAGCGCGACTTCGGCGACATCCTCGGCGGGCCGTCCGCCGACCACTGGATGGGCACCAACAGCACCGGTCAGGACATCTTCACGCAGACCACCGCGGGCCTGCGCAAGTCCCTGATGATCGGTCTGCTCGTCGCCGTCCTCACCACCGGGGTCGCGGCCGTCGTGGGCTCCTTCGCCGGGTACTTCGGCGGTTTCGTCGACAAGGGCCTGATGTGGGTGGCCGACCTGGCCCTGGTCCTGCCCAACTTCGTCATCCTGGCCATCCTGTCCACCCACTTCTCCGGTGACGGCGGCTGGTTCGTGCTGGTCATCCTGCTGGCCGTGTTCAGCTGGATGGTCACCTCCAAGATGGTCCGCGGACTGACCATCTCACTCCGTGAACGCGAGTACATCCACGCCGCCCGGTTCATGGGCGTCCCCCCGCACAAGATCATCCTGCGCCACATCCTGCCGAACATGTCATCCCTGCTCATCGCGGACGCCACCATCATGGTCAGCGCCGCGATCATCGGGGAGACCGCGCTCAGCTACTTCGGTCTGGGTGTCCAGGCACCCGACGTCAGCCTCGGCGTCGTGATCGCCGCCGGTTCGCGGTTCGCCACCACCGCCTGGTGGATGTTCGCGTTCCCCGCGCTGCTGCTGGTCGTCATGGTGCTGGCCGTGAACATGATCGGGGACGGGCTGCGCGACGCCCTCGACCCGTCGTCCAAGTCGCGCCGGTCCTAGGACGTGCTCCGTGAATACTCGCCCTCCTGCGCGTCGCCCCAGCGGCACTCTCGCCGCGTTCTCATCAGTCGACAGCCAAGCCCGGGCTGACTCCTTCTTCGGCCTTGCGATAGCACCACCGGATACGCCGCTCGTGACGGACGGCATCCACAGAACACGTCCTGGGGGAGACAGACACACATGAGCACTGACACCGTGACGACCACCGACGCCGTGCCCGACGGGCGCGCGGACGGCGCCCCCGTCCTGGAGGTCACCGACCTCACCGTCACCTTCCCCGGCATGAACGGCAACCCCGACGTGCGCGCCGTGCGCGGCGTCAGCTACGCGGTCCGCCGAGGCGAGGTCCTCGGTATCGTCGGCGAGTCCGGCTCCGGCAAGTCCGTCTCCTCGATGGCAGCCATGGGCCTGCTTCCGGACCACGCGAAGATCACCGGGTCCGTCCGCCTGCACGGCCGGGAGATCCTGGGCCTGGACGACCGCGACATGGCGCGGCTGCGGGGCAAGGTCATCTCCATGGTCTTCCAGGACCCGCTGTCCGGACTCACCCCGGTGTACACGGTCGGCGACCAGCTCGCCGAGGCGGTGCTGGTCCACGACCCCAGGACTCCCAAGGACAAGGCCAGGGCCCGCGCCGTCGAGCTCCTCGAACTGGTCGGCATCCCCAACGCCGAACAGCGGTACCGCTCGTTCCCGCACGAGTTCTCCGGCGGTATGCGCCAGCGCGTCATGATCGCGATGGCGATGGCCAACAACCCCGACGTCATCATCTGCGACGAGCCCACCACCGCGCTGGACGTGACCATCCAGGCGCAGATCCTGGAGCTCCTGCGCACCGCGCAGCGCGAGACCGGCGCCGCCATCGTGATGATCACGCACGACCTGGGCGTCGTCGCCGGGTTCGTCGACCGCGTGCTCGTCATGTACGCGGGCCGCCCCGTGGAGATGGGCACGGTCGACGAGATCTACTACGGCAGCCGGATGCCCTACACCATGGGCCTTCTGGGCGCGGTTCCACGAATGGACCTCGACCGCCAGGGCGCGCTCGTCCCCATCAAGGGGACCCCGCCGTCGCTGTCGTCACTGCCTCCGGGGTGCCCCTTCGCGCCCCGGTGCCCGATCGCCCGGCCCGAGTGCGAGTTCGCCGAGCCCGACCTCCTGCCGATCGGCGACCAGCCGTCCCCGGAGGTGCTCCGCGCCCTGCACGACGGCGGGTCCGTCCCCGCCGACGAGAGCGATCGGGACACCGGAGGACACCGGTCCGCGTGCGTGCGGTCCGGTGAGATCGCGGAGCACGAGTGGACGGCCCGGGACATCTACCCGGTCCCCGAGATCCCCGAGGTGCCCGCCTCCTCCGTGCGCAGGGAGGACCGGGCCGAGATGCTGCGGGTGGACGGTCTGATCAAGTACCACCCGCTCACCAAGGGCACCGTGTTCAAGCGCAGGGTGGGCACGGTCTACGCCGTGGACGGGGTCGACTTCGACATCAGGGAGGGGGAGACCCTCGCCCTGGTCGGCGAGTCCGGCTGCGGTAAGTCCTCGACCCTCATGGAGATCATGGGGTTGGAGCGTCCGCAGAGCGGCACGGTCGAGGTCATGGGCCAGGACGTGGCCGGGCTGAACCGGCCCAAGCGGTTCTCCCTGCGCAGGGACATGCAGATCGTGTTCCAGGACCCGATGAGTTCGCTCGACCCGCGCATGCCGGTCTTCGACATCATCGCCGAACCACTGCGCACGCACGGCGTGTCCGCGGCCGAGGTCGGCCGGCGTGTGTACGAGCTGATCGACCTGGTCGGCCTCAACACCGAGCACGCCACCCGGTTTCCGGCCGAGTTCTCCGGCGGCCAGCGCCAGCGCATCGGTATCGCCCGCGCACTGGCCCTGGAACCCAAGCTGCTGGTGCTGGACGAGCCCGTGTCCGCCCTGGACGTGTCCATCCAGGCGGGTGTGGTCAACCTCCTGGAGGAACTCCAGGCCCGGCTCGGTCTGGCCTACCTGTTCGTGGCACACGACCTGTCCGTGGTCCGGCACATCGCCGACCGCGTCGCGGTCATGTACCTCGGCCGCATCGTGGAGATCGGCGACACGCACTCGATCTACACCCGGCCCTCACACCCCTACACCCAGGCGCTGCTGTCCGCCATCCCCATCCCCGATCCGGAGAAGGAGCGGACACGCACGCACATTGTCTTGGACGGTGACCTGCCCAGCCCCGCCAACCCACCAACGGGGTGCAGGTTCCGGACCAGGTGCCAGAAGTTCATCACTCTCTCCGAGCACGAGCAGGAGCAGTGCATGACGGTCGAACCGCAGATCCTCCCCACCAACAGTGGCGACCAGGGCGCGGCCTGCCACTTCGCGGAGGGACGGCAGGCCGTCTGACGGCGGTTCGACACGGCACGGCCAGCGCCGCCCCGCGCGCTGGTCATCTCACCCCTGAGAGGAAGATCCCCATGCGAATCGGGAAGGTGCGCTACCTCGCCCCCGTCGCCGCTCTGGCGCTGGTCGCCAGCGCGTGCGGCGGTGGCGGCGAGGAGAACGACCCCGAGCAGGCCCAGGAGGAACTGGCGGCACTGCCCGCCCAGGACCTCAACCCCGCTCCCCGTGAGGACCTCAAGGACGGCGGCGACTTCGTCTGGGCCCTCACCAACTACGACGAGCAGCACAACATGGCGCACACCCAGGGCAACATGGCCAACGTGCGCCGTGTCGCCGGTGCCGTCATGCCGCGCGCGTTCCGCTGGGACGCCGAGGGTCTGCCCCAGCCGATCACCGACTACGTCCTGGACGCCCAGGTCAGCGACGACGGCCTGGAGGTCGTCTACGAGCTGAACCCGGACGCCGTGTGGTCCGACGGCGAGCCGATCACCTCGGCCGACTACGAGGCCCAGTACCTCACCTGGTCGGGTCAGCGCGACGGCGACTTCGAGCTCGGCGGCACCACCGGCTACGAGCTGGTCGAGGAGTTCGTCGAGGGCGACGACGAGTACTCCTTCACCCTCGTCTACTCCGAGCCCTACGCCGAGTGGCCCTCCCTGTTCTCCCCGCTCTACCCGGCGGAGTACATGGAGGACGAGGAGCTCTTCGAGGAGGGCTACTTCAAGGACTACCCGGTCACCGCTGGCCCGTTCGGCGACGTGGAGTTCGACGACACCACCGAGCGCATCACCGTGAACCGGAACGACGACTGGTGGGGCGAGCCCGCCAAGCTCGACCGGATCATCTTCGACGCCATGGCCATCGACGGTCAGCCGACCGCGTTCGACAACGATGAGATCGACGGGTTCTACCTCGGCTACGACGCCGCCGGGTACCAGCTGCTCCAGGACCGCGAGGGCAACGGCGCCTACTTCACCCGCGCCGTCAACCACGGTCACCGCTTCGTCTCGGTGAACGCCGGCAGCCCGGAGCTGGAGGACGTTCGCGTCCGTCAGGCCCTGGCCCTGGGGATCAACACCGACACGCTCGCCGAGGCCGCGCTCGGCCCGATCGAGTGGCCGATCACCGGCCAGGTCAACCGCCTGCTCCGCTCCACGCAGTACGGCTTCGAGGACAACAGCGGAGAGCTCGGCGGATACGACACCGAGCGTGCCGCCGAGCTGCTCGACGAGGCCGGGTGGACCCTGGAGGAGGGCGCGGAGTTCCGGACCAACGAGGACGGCGACACCCTGACGCTGACCTGGGTGGCCTCCGACGACTTCACCCTGGCCCAGAACGAGGCCGACATCGGCCGCGAGATGCTCGCCGAGATCGGTGTCGAGGTCGACGTCCAGCAGGTGCCGGGCAACGCCCTGTTCTCCGAGTACGTCATCCCCGGCAACTACGAGCTCGCCACCTTCGTCTTCGTCGGTTCCAACCCCTACCCCGGTGACGCCGCGGGCAACTACGGCGGCCCGGTGAGCGGCGAGGGCGAGGACGCGGAGTGGGGCAACAACCTCAGCTTCCACTCCACGGAGGAGATCAACGACCTGTTCAGCCAGCTCCAGGGCGAGACCGACCCGGACCGCTATGCCGAGATCGCCAACGAGATCGACGCCGCGGTGTGGGAGGAGGTCCTGACCATTCCCATGTTCGAGCGTCCCGGTCTCTGGGTCATGGACGAGAACCTGCGTAACTGGGGTGAGTACGGCGTGGCCTCCGACTACGTCTACGAGGACATCGGTTGGCTCGCCGAGTAGGGGCGTGACCGCCGCGACACGGTGAACACCCGGGCGCCGGCCTCCGCGAGGGGGCCGGCGCCCGCAGCTGTCCCCGGTGCCGATCTGCGGGTTCACGTGTCAAGGGGACCTCGGGTTGGGACTCGGAGGCGGGCTGTGACAGTCTCTTGACGTCCGAGAGACCCCCCGGTTCCGTTCGTTGGAAAGCCCTCGATGAGACTTCACCCCTTCGCCGCCGCGTGTGCGGCGGCGCTGCTGTGCTCCGCGCTCGCCTCCTGCACGAGCGGTGGAGAACCCGCCCAGGACACGGCCGGAGCACCGGTCGGAGCGGCCGCCGAGCCGACCGCGGGCGAGTCCGGGTCCGACGCCCCGGGGTCCGACGAGGCGGACGAGTCCAGTTCCCCGGAGGAGGCCGAGGAGGAGGAACCGGTCCGTGTCCCCGTGGGGTGGGCCGCAGAGTCCCTGGAGGCGGACGGGGACGAGCTGCCGGGAGTGACGGGAGGCGCCGACGGGGAGACCGTCACCGCCTCCGACGCCGACGAGCTGGCCGACCTGCTCGCCGAGGAGGAGCCCCTGACCATCGAGGTGAGCGGGCAGATCGACCTCGACGGCGCGATGGCGGTCGGTTCGGACAAGACCCTCGTGGGCGTCGACGGCGGCGCCGAGTTCACGGGTGGACGACTGGTGGTCGACGGGTCCGACAACGTCGTCCTGACCAACCTGCGGGTGGAGAGCGGTGGTACGGCCGTCGCGATCCGGGGCGGAGCGCGTCACGTGTGGGTGGACGGCTCCACGTTCGTCGGTGGCGGGGGTTCGGCCCTGGTGGCGGTCAGCGGCGGGGCCGACCACGTGACCCTGTCCTGGAACCACTTCCGGGACGCGGAGGCGGCGGTGGACATCGGTGGCGAGGACGAGGAACCCGGGACGCTGCGTGTGACGCTCCACCACAACTTCTTCGACGGGACCTCCGCCCGCAACCCGCGTGTCCGCGACGCCGAACACGTCCACGTGTTCAACAACTACTTCCGGTCCAACAGCGAGTACGGCGTCGACTCCGGCCTTGACGCCAACGTCCTGGTGGAGGGCAACTACTTCCAGGGCACGGCCCTGTCGGCCGCCAGCGGGGGAGAGGAACCCGGCAACCTGGTCACCCGGAACAACCTGCTCGTGGATTCGGCGCAGCCCGAGTTGCGCGGTGAGGTCCCCGACCCTCCCTACGACTACGAACCGGACGACACCGTGACCGTTCCCGACCTGGTTAGCATGGGTGCTGGTGTCAGCTGAACGAGTGGTACTCGTGGGTCTCGCCGATTCCGTCCGCCGACCGTAGGACGAGTCTTCGCGGGTACCCCTCCTCGTCGATCCACAGTTCGAACTCGGTGCCCTCCACGGCGGTGAGGGTGTTGCTGCCCGTGGCGGTGTCATAGCCGCCCCGCAGGGAGGTGAAGGTGCCGGTGTAGAGGTAGGTGTCGTGCGTGATGGTCTGCCCCGACGACTCGAGCTCCACCTTCTCCCCGCCGGCGAACACGAGGTCGGTGGAGGTGGCCAGGATCTCCTCCAGGTGGACCGAGACGAACGCGTCGGAGCACAGGTAGCGGTCGGCCTCGTCGGGCGGGTCCAGGACGACCAGCCCGGGCACTCCGACGTCGGCCGTCATCAGCAGCTGTCCGGCGCCCATCTGGTAGCGCTCCACCTCCGCTCCCGTGACGGTCCGGAAGACGTGTTCGAACTTCGGGTTCCGCCTGGCGTCGTAGACCACCCGTCCCGCACCCAGAACGTCCTCCGGCGCGGCGTCGGGAGGCGGCGTGGGGGCCGTGTCGCCGCCCCGCTCCTCCTGGCCCTCCCCCGGCGAGCCGGGCCGCTCGCCGGAACCGTCGATCTCGTACACGGAGAAGGTGATCCGGAACGCGCTGGCACCGTCCACGATGTCGGTGGCCACACCGATGAAGGCGCGGGCGTCATCGGGGGCCACGCCGTCGGCCGACGGCTCCGGAACGACGGTGACGGGACCGGGGCCGTCGGCGAGGTCTCGGGGTTGGGAACCGTCCACCACGGTGAGCTTGGTGACCACCCAGCCGGTCGCAACCACCGCGAGGCAGACCAGGACCACGGCCAGGGACACCCACCAGTCGGGGTGCGTTCCGACGGGGGCCTGGTCCTGCTCCAGAACGTCCTCGGCGGGTGAGGTGTCCGGTATCGACATCGACACGGGCTCGGCCTCGTTTCTGCGGTTCGATGAACGGCCGGTGCGGCCGCGGGGGGTTGTTGCGGACCGTCGTCGCCTGACTCCGGGGGCGTGTGTGCATGGGGTGTGACGTGGTGACTCACTGTTCCGTTCGATGGTGGCACGGATAGGGGGACCCACCGCCGCCACGAATCGAAACGCCCAGTGACCGCGTGGTGCCCTCGGTAGGGGCCCTGGGACACCGAAGATACGGGTCCGCGCACGTTCTCGTGGCGTTTCCGTGCACGTATCCGGCTCCGATCCGTTCCGTGACCGGGCGGGTGGTCGCTCTTGGTGTCCGAGTTCTGGCCGATTGTGGCCGGGGATCGGGTGGGGCTTTCGGGCATTCCTCGCGAAGGGTTCATGCCTGACCGCGAGGGGCGGTACCTGTGCGGCTGCGGCCGAACGGGGGAGCCCGGTGCCGGGTGCGCGGGGTGCCGGTCCACCGGATCAACCTCCCCTGAACGGATGTGGGCTCCCTCGGCCGCACCGACGGATCGCTCGTTCCACGTTCCGCCTCTGCTCTTCCGTGCAACGCCAGCCACGCGCGGTGAGTTCACCCGCGATCCGGGCGAGCAGCCGGTCCGGGCGGCGGCGGAGGTCGTGGGGGCTGATCGAGAGCACACTCCAGCCCTCGTCGCGCATGACCGCGTACCGCCACTCGTCCCTGATCAGGGCTCCGCGGTCGGAGTGGTGCTCCGCGCTGTCGTACTCCAGCGCCACGCGGAACTCGGGCCAGCCCAGGTCGGCGTGGAGCGTCCCCTCGACCGTGGGTACCGGGCACTGGGGGGTGGCGGTGGGCAGGTGGGCGAGGGACAGGAGGACCCTGAGGTGGGACTCGGCGGGGGACTGGCTGTGCTCCGAGGCCAGCCGTAGGGCCGACGACAGGCGTTGGAACCGCTTCCGGGGGCCTGCTCCGCACACGGCCCGGCTCAGCTGAGCCCGGCTGACCAGACCGCGTGCGAGGAAGGAGTCCAGTCGTGCCGTGGCCGCGGAAAGGGAGGGCGCCCGGGCGGCGACGTCGCAGGCGGTGCGTGTGGGAGTGGTGACCCGTACCGCCTCCACCAGAGTCCGGTCCGCGTCCGGGATCCGTTCCCGGTGCGCGGTCACGGCCTGGCGACAGACCCCCCTCACCCCGGTCGGGACGGCCACGTGGAGACGGGTCCTGGTGACCCGGGTGCCCCACGGGTAGGCGTTGATCCCCCAGACGTAGGCGGCGGTGACGTCACAGGTGACCGCGTCGGCGGAGATCAGTGCGAGGACGGGGCGGAGGGTGCGCAGTAGGAGGGAACGGTCGGGGACGGGGTCATCACTGTCGGTCATACATCCAGGTTCGGCGGTGTGGCCGCGCACCACAAGAGCCGGTCCGAACCTGTGGACGAGGCGAGCGTCAGAGCATGCGGCCGGGGCCCGCGGCCAGGTGGATGTGGTCGACGTGGTCCTGGGTGTTGTTCCCCGTGTCCTGGTGGAAGCGCCTGACCTGCTCCCACGGGCCCACGGGGTCCCGGGCGGCGTTCCAGATGTGGTGGTCGTAGATGAGGCCCTTGACCCCGAGCTGCTGGGCGTTCTGGATCACCCAGTTGATCACGGTCAGGGCCGTGGCGTGCATCTCGGCGGTGGGCCGGCCGCCGAGCCCGGCCATCATGTAGTCGACCGCCATCCCCTGGCCGTGGTCGCTGCCGGGTTCGTAGCGCCATCCCCCGGCCGTCAGGTAGAAGCCGCCGAACTCCTCCTGCAGTGTCTGGTGCACCGAGCACATGGTGGGGTCCAGTTCTCCGAGCGAGGGACAGTCCACGATGGTGCCTCCTGCGTAGGTGAGGGTGGGGTCGAACCGGTACCGCCCCTCCTGATCGATGAGATGCACGTCGATCAGTGCCCGGGCCGCGTCGAGGTCGTCGAGGTCGTTCTCCCCGCACGAGACGCGGCCGTCACCCCGGGAGCACTCGTAGGGCGGCTCGACGATGGCGATGGCGGAGGCGTTGCCGACGGTCGTGTCGGTCTCCTCCTCCGACCCGTCGCACACCACGTCGTTCCACGCTCGTGAAGCGTCCTCCTCCAGCTCCCGCTGGCAGATGGCGCCGCGCACCTCCACCCGGATGATGTTGCCGCTACGCCCCATGGAGTTGTCGCTCGCCCGGATATCCGTGAGCACCGCCCCGTTGGCACGCGCGTACTCGTCGGCGCGCGCCTGGGCGACCTCCTCGTCGAACCACGGCAGGGGGTACTCCCCGGCCAGGAGCTCCTCGGCGGCTTTGTCCTGGAGGGCGCTGGCCGCCGCGAGCGCCGCCGCGTCCGCCGCGGTCTGTGTCTGGGACCGTGAGTCGTTGGCGGCGCCGACCCGCACGAAGAGCACGGTGAGGGCGAGCAGGGCGAGTGTGAGACCGAAGATGAGCAGGATGTTGGCCTGACCGTGGTCGTCACGGCCCTGGAGGTGGCGGTGAGGGCGCGCGGAGGGCGTCGCGCGTGGGGAGGTCCGTCGCAGTCCCATGACTGACTTCCGTGGGGGAGGGGTCCCGCCCCGCGGACGCGGGGAGACCGGGGCGGTTCGGTCGTGGAGGGGCCTCGGGGGTCGGCCGTCCTCCCGCGTAGCTTATCCACCCCTGTCCGTGATCGGTAGGCCTTGTGGACGAAGGGGCGGCCACGGGTCCGGTCACCGCACGATCCGCCCACCGGGCCGTGCGGGCCCCTTCCCCGAGGCCTTCCGAAGTCTTCTGGAACGGTCAGCGCAGGTGGCGGTTGACCGCCTCCACCATGTGCACGTCGGCCACGGTGACCTGGAGGTCCCCGCCGCCCTGCGGCCCCACGGTCACCGACCGGACGAACGGCCCGCGGCTCCACCTGCGGATGGTCCGCTGAGGAACCGACCGCGCGCCCACCCGTCCCAGCGCCCCCTCCGGGCCCATCAGCAACCGCAACTGCCACACGGCCTTGAGTATCGAGGTGGCACCGTACTCGGCTCGGTTCAGCAGCGGCAGCGTTCCGACCAGGCGCCCCCCGGACGACGTGGTCACCTCATGCAGCGGGAACCGCTGTCCCGCGCCGCTGCCCCGCACCACCTCCACCGCGCACTCCATGCCCTCCGGCGGAGCCGTGTCCAGGCGGACGTCGAACCGGAGCCGGTCCCGGTGGCGACCCACGGCGTGGACCCGGACCTCGTCCACGCCCAACGTCGGCGCCGCGGGCGCCGTCCTCAGTCCCAGACGGTCGTTGACCGTGTAGTAGGGCCGTACCCGCGAGCCGTACCCTCGGCGCGCCGTCACGTGGTGCGCGGGGTATTCGATGATCCTCCGGTAACCCGCCACCCCGGAGAGGTGGCGCCCCACCGTGCACTCCGACCCGTCGGACGACACCAGGCGCAGCTCCCACTTCTCCGACTCGCCGTGCCGGCCCCGCACCACGGCCTCCGGATCGATGACCCCCGTGAACCGTCCGCTGGCCGCCACGGGCGCGGAGAACTCCCGCACGATCCTGGGCGCCGTGCGGTTGCGCACCGCGAGCCGGGCCCGTGCGTCCGCCCCCGTGTGCCCCAGAACCCTCCCCTGAACGGTGATCAGTCCGTCGGCGACCTCCACGTGCTCCACCTCGGCGTGCCGCCGCGAGCGTCGCACGTGGAGGACGAGCCGCCCCCTGGACGAGCGGGCCGGGAGGACGAGCGAGAGGTTCTCCACGTGGTCGGCGGACAGAGGGTAGCCCTCCTGGCGGATCTCCACGTCCAGGATCGGCGCCTCCCCGCCCCCGTCCACACGCAGGACGTCCCACGTGCACGTCGACAGGCGTTCGGCCTCCGGGTCCACCACCACCTTCCCGTCCTCGTCGGGCGCCAGTGTCACGCGCTCGCGGTCCCGCACCAGCACGAGCTGCTCCGGCGGGTGCGCGAACGACAGCACCGCCGCCCCGTCCGACGCGCGGGCGCGTACGCGGCACGGAGCGGGCGGTTCGGGACGGGCCGCGGGCACGAGTGAGGCGGCGGACAGCCGCTCCCCGGTCAGCCGCGCGAACAGGCGCTCGTGTTCGCGCACCACGTTGGCCGGGTCGAAACGGGCGGAGTCGGCCAACGCCGCCCGGGACATCCGGTGCCGCAGACCGTCGTCGGCCATGAGCTCCTCCAGGCCGTGCGCGATGCCCTGTACGGACCTGTTCGGCACCAGGATCCCGTCCTCCCCGTCGCGGATGATGGCCGCGGGGCCGTGCGGGCAGTCGGTGCTCACCACCGGCAGACCCGACCGCATCGCCTCCACGATCGTCATCCCGAAGGGCTCCTCGCTGGAGGTCACCGCCGCGAACGCCCCCTGGGCCCACGCCTCCTCGACCCTCGGGTGAGGACCCATCAGCCACACCCGGTCCTGCAAGCCCAAAGAACCCACCAGACGGACCAGAGTGTCACGCAGGCCGCCCCGACCGTAGATGCGCAGCGTCCAGCTCGGGAAGTCGTCGCACACCATCGAGAAGGCCTGTACGAGCAGGTCGTGCCGTTTGCTGGGGGCCAGGCGGCCCGCGGCGACGATCGTGCGCGAGTCGTGGCCGTTGGTGGTGAAGGGCGGGGCGGGCACGGCGTTCGGGATGGACAGGACCTCGACCCCGGGAAGCGGCATGCGGTCGGCGTAGGTCCGCGCGTCCGCCTCGGTCACCGTGACGAACGCGTCCAGGTGCGGGTACTCCAGCTCCATGACCCTGCGCAGGGGGAGGGAGTGCTGATCGTAGGTGAGATGCTCCTGACCGACCTTGACCACGCGGGAGGGTGCCGCGCGGGCGATCGCGATGTTCAGGCCGGGGCGGGTGCCCACGACCACATCGGCGTCGGTGGTGGCGAGGTATTCCTCGATCCGGTCGTCGGTCAACCGGCTGTGCGTGGACCCGCGGGCGTCCTCCGGGGGGAACAGCAGCGGCGGCAGCCCGGCCCGTTCCGATCCCTCGTACAGCGGACGTCCACCGATCCCGGTGGTCCCGGAGTGCTGACGGACGTCGACCAGCGGCCGTAGGCGCACCTGTGCGGGGACGGGCAGGACGGGTTCGGCGCGGTGCCGGAACACCGAGACGATCTCGACCTCGTGCCGTGCGGACAACGCCGCCGCCTGGTTGGCCACCGTGCGGACCGTGCCACCGATGCCGTACATGTCGTTGATCAGATAGGCGATCTTCACCGCTTCCCCCGAGATCTCCCTGACCAGTGGGCTGCCAGAGGATCAGATTATGGGGGTATTTGTTGTGAAATAAGTGATATCAGAGGAAATTGAGAAAGGTTTGCCCGGCCCTGTGGCCCCTTTGCGGCCCATTCACGCCGCCCTCAACAAAGCAGCGGAAAAGAGTGACATGGGACACACCAGGTTTGGCGGTCGGCGCGGCGAAGGAACGGGTGAGACGGGAACCGGGGTCAGTACGAGCGGGTGCCCTGCCACTGGCTCCAGGCCGCGCAGGGGGCTCCGTAGGTGTCGGCGATGTACCCGACGCCCCACGTGATCTGGGCGGACGCGCTCTCGGTGAAGCCGGACGGCATCGCACCGTGCTCGCCGCCGCGGAAGCCGGGGATGCCGACCGCGCCGGTCTCGGAGTCGATGAGGGTGTGGTCCCAACCGGAGATGTTGGACCACAGGCTGTCCAGGCACTCCCACTCCTGGTCGGTCCAACCGCGGTCACGGGCCTGGCTCATCCCGATCGCCTGGTTGTCGGAGGTGTTGGGGGAGTCGCCCTTCCACTCGTAGGTGTCCGGTTCCTCGGGGCGGTCGGCCTCCACCCAGGTCTCGTCCCCGCAGTCGGGCCCCTCGACGAGGCACACCATCTGCCGTACACCCTCGTTGAACGTCCTGCTCAGCTCCAGCTGGTAGACGGCGAGCATGACCGCCGCGACGAGCAGGGTGACGGCCGCGACCTCCGTGAACGCGGCTCCCCCGTCACCGTCCGGTCCGCGTGGGGGGCGTGCCCAGCCGACGGCGGTCCGGAGAAGGTTTCGCACACGCGGCGGACCGTTGCGGTCGCCGGACCGCCTGGGCGGACCGGTGGGGGAGGGACGTCGGGTGTCCCCGAGAGAGGGGTCGTGGGGGGTGGGCAACGCCGCCTCCAGTCATGGGATGGGAGCCGGAAGGGGAGGGAAGGGGGAGGGGTCAGGATATGGGGACGTCCTCGATCGGATCGAAGCCGGGGATTTCGACCGTCACACTCTCGACGTCAGAAGGAACGGAGAAGAGCGACCAGTAGGCGACCTGTTCAGTTGCTCGAATTCGCTGTTTGAAGTCACTTGAAGTGTCCCCGGAGCATACGCAGGCACCAGCGCCATCCATGACCGGGTGGAAGCGGTTGGAGCCATCTGAACTCATGGCAGTTACGCCGGAAAAGTATGCTCCAGTGTAAGTGTATGACCGGTCTGATATCCAGTTGATTGATATGTCTTGACTGCTAGAGTTTTGGATGCTCCAAACAATCGAGAGCATGTTTCCGGATTCGTTTCTCTCGGCCTGGTGTACTCGAGCATTCAGGCCGCTTGACAAAGTTCTGTTTCCTTGGGAGCTGCCGAGTGTGACTAGATCTACTACTCTCAGAGGGCTTGAAGAAGCCCCTGTAGTAATCGGAGTGCTGGTGAGGAGGACAGCTGTTAGACTCAGAACTCCCACTCTACGAGTTGATTTCCTCATCGGCGCGTTTCCCCTACCTCTCGAACGTGATACTGACTCGACGATTTCTCTCGCGACCCTCCTCGGTGGAGTTGTCCGCTATGGGTTCGCTGGACCCGTATCCATTGACGTCGAACTCAATTCCCTCTCGTGTCACAAGATCAGCGAGAGAGGATTCGACCGCTTGGGCCCGTTCGAGAGACAGGGGCTGATTCACGGACTCGTTTCCGGTGTTGTCAGCATGGCCGTCCACGCTCACAATGGTCGAAGTTGAATCACTGATCTCAATGGCGACCTGCTCGAGGATTTCCTCAGCTTCCTGGTTGAGGTCGGCACTGTTCGTGTCAAACAGTACATCCGAAGAGAGGATGATGCTGACCTCGTCGTTGCTTTCTGTTCGTCCAGTTTGATCCTCGAGGTCGTCAGAAATCATGGTGAGATCGAGGATTACAGGATCCGATATCCCTTGGTGTTCGATGGATTCAAGTGAATCACTTATTGGAATGTCAAATATCGGTGGCGTGAGTGGTGTGAGTACGGTCATTCTTTCGGTGGAGTTCGGAGGATTTGGAAAAGCCACCCACAGGCTTACCGTCTCCCCGCTTTGAACTGCTCCGCTCAGCGATTGGCATAGACACGTACCGTTGCTTTGGTCGTAGCTCAGGTAGCGCCGCTGGTTCTCTGCGTCGATTAGAGTTACGGCGCTGGCCGTATAGGTATCTCCATCTTCTCCGAGTCCGTCGTAAAGTCGATATCGAGAATTGGAATTGTTTGTGATTTCTATTCTGAGCCTGAGAATGTCATTCTGGAGCCTCTCTAGGGCTATGATGTCAATCTTTAAATAGTCTCCAAGTTCTGTTGAGGAGGTTATGCTGCTTGCCAGAGGGATAATTCCCTCGGATTCTTCGCGAGGGGGGCTCGCTGAAACCTGGGGGGTGGGATCTCCGGTGCTTTGTTCGGTCGGAGTGGACGTCTCGTCAGGGCTTACTACGCAGCCTGAGAGAAGAAGTGCTACTGCGGTGAATGCCGCGCCAATGGAAAGGGGGTGCTGGCGATTCTCTGATGGAGGTGGGGATGGATGAGAAGTCAAATTCTTCCCACTTTTTCTGGCGGTTTCTTGTTGGAGTGTGGTGTTTTCTCAGTTGTTGGCTGGAGCTGTGGGGGCAGGTGCCACGGGTTGTTGTGGCCCATCGAGGACGTCATCAACCGCATTGCCGATCGCTCCACTGATGTTGTCGATCAGTCCCAACTGGAAGATCGCCGTCGCGATCGCCGCGACGAGGATGACGATGGCGGCGTACTCGACCATTCCGGCCCCCCTGTCATCCCTCCGGGGGGAAGGGACGGCGCGTGTGCTCAGGAAAACCCAGAGCTTGGTCAGGCTGCTCATGGAGGTGGCTCCTTGGGGGAGAGGGTCTTGTGCACCACGTCAGCGTGGTCTCTTGTGGCGGAACGACGACTCACGCGGGACCGCCCGGGGTTCGCGTGTGGGGGACGCACACCCGCCGGGTCCCACTATCCGATACATGACCGGGCCAGGGCGCTCCGGGTGGCCGGATGTGGCCACACGCGTTCATGATTCCCCTGGTCGATCGGGAACACACACCGTCCACAGGCCTGGGTTCTGGCCCGGGTGAGCGCCGGTGCGCGCGAGGAGGCTCGATCACTGTCCTGCCATCCGGGGTCACGATGGGTGCTCAGCGGGTGACCATGATCGCACGCGATGTCCCCACACGCCATGGGGCCGGGGTGAACATCCATGCCCACTAGGGCAGACGATCCGCCCATGGTGTTGGATGTCCTGGTCGGGTGGCCCCGTCCTCTCCAGACGGGCCGGTTCCGAGTGAGGAGGGTAGTGACGTGACCGATGATGCCGTGCTTTCCCTGACGGTGGCCGTGGCCGTCTGCGCTGGCTTGGTCGTCGGAGGTTTCCCCCTCGTGACCGTGCTCCGTGTCCGTGCCGCGATCAGGTCGGAGAGCGGGAGGAATCCGGGGTCCGGCACGCCTGCGAACCCGGACGATCTCACCCCCGACGAGCTCGGCTTCCTCCTCGGGGGCGCCATCCGGGCCGCGGAGGTGGCCGTCACGGACGCCTTCCTCAGCGGGCGTGTGCGTCAACAGTCGGCGGGTGGATTCTTCACCCTCGTCGGCCCCCAGCGGAACGACCCCAACGAGCGGGATCCGCTTCGGCGCGCCATCGTCGGGGCATTCCAGGACCGGGTGGGCGTCAGCGCGCGCGAGATGGTCCGTCGCGTGGTCATCGGTCGTGGCGTCGATCAACTTCGCAGGGGCCTCGCCCGACGCGGTCTCATCGTGGACTCTCCCGAGATCCGGGAACTCCTGGCGCGCAGGAAGCAGAGGGCCGGTACCGCCAACGTGGTCATCGGCGTCGCCCTCACCCTCGCCATCATCCTTCTGCTCTTCGGATCCGCCACCACGCCGGGGTGGACCTGGTTGATCGCCATCGGCTGCATGGGCGCCGTCGGCGGCGCGATCGTCGTTCGACTGGTCCTCGCCGCGACCGGTGGGGTCAGCTCCTCGATCAGAACCCCGCACGGCGACAGCGTCGTGCGGGAGGCCGTCCGTCGGTACACGGCCTCGGGCGCGATGAGCCAGGACCGGGCGCTGCGCCACACCGCCGTCACCGGGTTCCGGTCCCTGCGCGCGAACACCTCCGCACCGGGCCGTGCCCCGATCAGGGCGACCGGGTCCTCGGCTGACCGCTCCTACTCCGGTGACGGTGTCCCGGCCGGATACTCCTCCTCGGAGTCCTACGACCTCGGCAACCTGTGCTGGTTCGCGGAACTGTGCCAGGGGTCGTCGGGTTCAGCCGGAGGCTTCTCGGGCTCAGGGGACGGCTGGGGAGGCGGCCTCGCCACGGGAACCGGTAGTTCCAGTAGCGGCTCCAGCGGCGACGGCGGCGGCTGGTTCGGTGGTGGCGACGGCGGTGGAGGAGGAGGCGACGGCGGCGGTGGGGGTGGCGGTGAGTGACACCCCACCCCGCGGGCCACGCCGATCGAGCCCTCACCGGCCGCGTGCCCTCGCACCGCTCAGGTCAGTTCCACGCCCGGCCCCTCCAGATCGAAGATGTCCGCCAGCGCCTCGTAGGACCGTAGCCGCGCCTTCCGGTCGTAGATCATCGTCGACACCATCAACTCGTCCACCCCGGTGTCGGCGATGAACCGCTCCAACCCCGCGCGCACCGTCTCCGGCGACCCCACGAACGAGTACCGCAGCGTCGCGTCCACGCGCTCCTTCTCGCCCGGTCGCCAGAGGGTGTCCAGGCTCTCCACCGGGGGCCGCAGCAGACCGCGGTCGCCCCGCACGATGCCGAGGAACTGCTGCTGCATCGACGTGAACAGCCGCCTGGCTTCGGCGTCGGTGTCGGCGACGACCACGTTCACCCCCGCCATCGCGTACGGTTCGCTCGCCTGCTCGGACGGGCGGAACTCCGTCCGGTAGGCCTTGAGCGCCTCGTACAGGGCTTCCGGCGCGAAGTGCGATGCGAACGCGTAGGGGAGGCCGAGTTGAGCGGCGAGCTGGGCGCCGAAGAGGCTGGAGCCCAGGATCCACAGCGGCACCCGCAGTCCCTCGCCCGGGACCGCGCGGACGGGCTGGCCCGGTTCGGCCGGTTCGAAGTAGGAACGCAGCTCCTGCACGTCGCTGGGGAAGGTTGAGGAGGCGCTCCGGTCGCGCCGTAGGGCGCGCATCGTGCGGGGGTCGGTGCCGGGTGCCCGGCCCAGGCCGAGGTCGATCCGTCCGGGGTAGAGGGACTCCAGCGTCCCGAACTGCTCGGCGATCACCAACGGGGAGTGGTTGGGCAGCATGACCCCGCCCGCGCCGACCCGGATCGTGGACGTGCCCTCGGCGATGAATCCCAGCGCGACCGAGGTGGCCGCGCTGGCGATGGCGCGCATGTTGTGGTGCTCGGAGAGCCAGAAGCGCGTGTAGCCCCAGCTCTCCAAGTTTTGCGCGAGCTCCCGGGCGGAGCGGAGGGAGTCCCCGGGGTCGGAGCCCTCGATGATCGTGGCGTGGTCGAGCACGGACAGCGCGACTCTGGACATGGTGGCCCTCTTCCCCCAGCAAACGAACGGTTCCGGCGGTGGGCGCCCCCCCGGCGGAAGCATGTGGTCCGGGTCGGGTGGGCGTGCACATTCGATGTTCGACGAATATCGAATATCGAAGCTACACTCATCACTGACCACGTTCCAAATCCCGTCCGGCCTGCGCCGGGCCCGTACGAGGAGGTGTGCCTTGTCCCCCAGGGAGCACACGCACCCCGCAGTCGAGGACGTGGAGTTGGTCGCGGTTCTCTCGGCGCTCGCGGAGCCGACACGTCTGCGGATCGTGCGGATGCTCGCGGCCATGGAGGGCGAGCGGGCGTGGAGGGACATCGACCTGCCGATCGCCCGGTCGACGCTGAGCCATCACCTGAAGATCCTGCGCAACGCCGGTCTCGTGCAGAACCGTACCGAGGGCACGCGGTGCTTCGTCTCGCTGCGGGGCGAGGAGCTGGAGGACCGCTTCCCGGGGCTGTTGGAGTGCGTCCTGGCCTGTCGCGATGCCGGTGCCGCCGACGCAGACGGGGCCGAGTGCGGTCTGTGACCCCGGTGGCCCCGACGGGTCCGGGTTCCTGGCAGGGGTGCGGTTGTTGAGCGTAGCCGGGGGTGTCGAGCGGGTTCCGGTCCCGCATGGGGCGCGGGTTCGCCAGGACAACGATTTCGGGGCGCGGGTTCTTCGTGTCGGGCTCTGTCCGCTCGTCACGTTCGCGCGGTGTGTGTGGCCGACACCGGCCAGGACCGAGCTTGATCCGTAACCGATTCGTCTCTCGTGGTAGTTTCACGGGGATTTGGGCGGTTGTGAGACGGGAGCGCCGTCGCTCCACCGGTTCCGTCCGTCTCCGCCGCCGCCCACGTGACACGTGAACATCTTCCACCCCCCGAAGGACGTGAACGTGAGCCTCGCCAGAACCCTCGCGCCCCGGTTGGCCACGCTGGTCGCAGTGGCCGTCGCGGCTTCGCTGCTGGCCGTCGCCCCCGCTGAGGCACGGACACCCGCCACCGCACCGGTCGCCACACCGGACTCCGCAGCGCCGACGGCCACCGCCCCGGACATCCGTCCCACAGTGACCCCGCCACTGGCGGCCCCCGCCGCGGACGAGTCCGCCGACGCCCTCGACGGCGTGGACCTGTCCTCTCCGGACGTGTCCGTGCGGGAGGTCGAGATCCTCGTCACCAACGACAGCGAGGTCCTGGAGGTGGGCGAGGGCGGCGACGTCGAGAGCGTCGACGCCTACCTCGAGGAGACCTACGAAGGATCCGACCTCTCGACGGCGGACGTCGAGCGCCTCTACCTGACCCACGGCGTGCTCAGGATCATCACGGTCGCCTGCCGGAGCGCCCTGGTCGAGTACCAGAAGTCCAGCGGCTCCCGGATCACCGCCAAGTTCCAGGTCCAGTACTCCGACCTCAGCGTCGAACCGACCTCCTCACTGCGGGCCATCTCCGCGGGGCAGACCTCGAACCACACCTTCCGCCTCTACCGGGGGCTGCGCGTGCGCGGACTCATGCACGTCAGCTTCCAGGGCGTGTTCGCGACGCCCTTCGCCTACTGCTGGACCTGACACCCGCGCTCCCGGGCGTCCGTCGTCTGGGAGCCTTCGCCCTCCTCCCACCGCTCCCGTCGCACGAGGGCACCCGTGTCGTCGAACCCGTCCACCGCCGTGGGCCGTCCGTCGGCGCTCCACCGCCGCCACGTTCCGACCCGAACCCCTCCGCGCACGTGTTCCTCGGAGCGGATCAGGCCGTTCGGGTGCCAGGTGAACCGAGCGCCCTCCACGGTCCCGTCGACGTAACAGTCCAACGCGACGACCAGCCCCGGCGCGTTGGTCGTGAACGCCTCACCGGTGAAGGGGGCGCCTTCGAAGAGCAGCCTTTCCCGGCCTTCCTCCAGCGCGTCCGACGGCACCCTCACCACCCCGCTGGCGGGTTCGGTGGCGAAGGAGTCCCGCACGAGGGCGCCGCGTTCGTCCCACGCGCGACTCGTGGTCAGGTGGCCGACGTGGGTCCAGACCTCCTCCAGGGAGATCCGCCCGTTGGGGTGCCACTCCCGCCACAGGCCGACCACTCCCAGGTGGCGGTCGCACTGGCCCTGGGCGCGCGGGGTGCCGTCCGGATACCACTCCAACCACGGGCCGTGCTCGACGCCGTCAAGGTAGGCCACCGACTCCTCCAGACGACCGTCCATGGTCCTGCTGACCGACACACCGGTGAAGGGCGCGCCTTCGTGGGTCACGGTGCCGTACGCGTCCACACGGGTCTCGTCCGAGGTGACTCTCCTCATGGGCGCTCCTCTCGCGACGGGTGGGCCCGGGGCGACGGGATCCGCCGTTCCCGCGCGTTGGCGGGCCACCCCGCGCGGCCGTCGCACACTGATCGCCCTTCGTATTATCGGGAGACCGGTGCGGACCGTGGGGCCGTTCCCCGAACCGACCCCGCTCCACCGCGTGAGACCGGACACAGCGCGTGTCTGGCCCGCGGCCTTCGGCGCACCCTCCCCACGAGCGGAGCCACGTGGTGACACGACTTCGGTACCCGGTTCCTAAGTTCGACGATCTGTTCACTCTGTGCTGACCATGACGTCACGGCGTATAGGCTGCCCCGGGCGTTCGCCGTGACCATGTCACTTCGCCACGCGATCGTCGCCTCCCCGCGAGGCTCTGGGCCGCGGCCCGTCCCGCGCAGTCGCATCGAACACCCGCGCCCCGCGGTACGCGTAATCATGAGAGGTAGAGATGTCCCCTGACACCATTGGCCTCGCGCTCCTCCTGCTGGGGGTGTTGCTGCTGGTCTCGAAGCTCGTCCGGGTCAAGTGGAAGCTGACGCAGAGGCTCTATCTCCCTGGGGCGATCATCGGCGGCGGGATCGCTCTGCTTCTCGGACCGGACGTCTTCGGGCGGCTCATGGGGCTGCTCGCCGACCAGGGCGTGGCGGTCGGTTTCGCCGAGCGCGCCGCCGAGGGCGGGCTGTTCGGCACCGACGTGATGGCGGTGTGGTCATCCCTGCCCGGGCTGCTGATCTCCGTGGTCTTCGCCGGGCTCTTCCTGGGTAAGCGGATGCCCCGCCTGCGTGACGCCGCCAGGCTCGCCGGACCCAACCTCGCCTTCGGCGTCACCGTCGCCAGCGGCCAGTACGTCATCGGCCTCACGCTCGCGCTGCTGGTCCTCGTACCGTTCCTGGACGTGCCCGCGATCTCCGGCGCGCTCATCGAGATCGGTTTCCTCGGTGGGCACGGTACCGCCGCGGGCCTCGGCGGAACCTTCGCGGAGGTCGGCTGGGCCGAGGGACAGGACCTCGCCCTGGGCATGGCCACGGTCGGGCTCCTGTCCGGGATCATCGTCGGGATCATCCTCATCAATTGGGGAGCCCGGCGCGGTAAGACCACCGTGATCAGCTCCGACGCCAAGGGGACCGACAACGAGCAGGCCGGGCTGGTCGAACGGGACAAGCGTTCGGCGGGGTCGACGATGACGATTCACCCCTCCTCCATGGACCCCCTCACCCTGCACTTCGGCCTCGTCGCCCTCGCCGTGCTCATCGGTCAACTGCTGCTCATGGGACTCCAGGCACTGGAGCAGGCGCTGTGGGCGGATCACATCGAGATCATGGCCTACGTTCCGCTGTTCCCGATGGCGATGATCGGCGGCATCCTGCTCCAGCTCCTCATCGACCGGTTCGACCGCGACGAGGTCGTCGACCACAAAACGGTCGAGCGCATCCAGGGACTGTCCCTCGACATGCTCATCATCGCCGCCATGGCCACGCTGTCCCTGAGCGCCATCGCGGAGAACTTCGCCGCGTTCGCCACGCTCACGTTGGCCGGTCTGCTGTGGTGCCTGTTCGCGTTCCTGGTCCTGGCGCCCCGGATGATGCCCAGCCACTGGTTCGAGCGGGGCATCGGCGAGTTCGGCCAGTCCCTGGGCGTCACCGCGACCGGCCTGGTGCTCATGCGTGTCGTCGACCCGGAGATGCGCACCCCCGCCTACCCGGCCTTCGGCTACAAGCAGCTGATCTTCGAGCCGTTCTTCGGTGGCGGGCTGATCACCGCGGCGGCGATCCCGCTCATCGTCAGCCCCCAGGTGGGCCCGGTGGGCATGCTGGTCTTCATGGCCGTGATCATGCTCGCCAGCCTCTACACCGGCCTCGTCGTCCTACGGCGGCGATACCGGAAGGCGGCCCAGGACCAGGAACGGGCCGCCGAACCGGCCTCCTGACCCACACCCCTCCGACACCTCGGGTGCGGCGCCTCCGCGGTGCCGCACCCGTCGTGGTCACTGGCTGGGGGCATGGCCCGTCCGAGCGTGGTCGCGGTGGTGTGGCGGCGCCGGGCAGCACCCCGACGGCCCGGGGAGAGCGGCTGAGGAGTCGCCTTCCAGGTGTGCTGGCCCCACCCGGATCCGTCTTGTAGGCTGCCCGACGTGTCGCGTGCCCCCGGCCAAGAGAAGTGGGCCGGCCGGGCGGTATGGAGGCACCTTTGACCTGTGGGGAGCCAGCAGTGAGTAGAACACACCACGCGCACCGCGTCTGAGGTCCGTCCCGGCGGCGTGCGCCCCAGGCCACGTCGGCGACGTTGACCCGACCCCGCGACCTCCTCGTCCCCTCCCGGTCACCGGCATGCCCGGATCCCTGTCACGTCCACCCGGACCCGCCAGGCGGCACCGCCGCAGGGCTCTTCGGCCGTGGACGGCCCTGCCCCGCCACCCGTGCGCCCGGGCCGCCGAGGGCGTCCTCGGGGATGGTCGCCACACCACCATCGTCGAAGGAGAAACGCATGTCACAGAACCCCCATGCCCGGCCCGAACCCCACGTCAGCGACGTCAACGTCCTCGTCGTGGAGGAGTTCCGCGCGAACGGCGGCCGCGTCGGCGGCATGTTCGAGGGCGGCGACCTGTTGCTCCTCACCACGGTCGGCGCGCGCTCCGGCCGTGAGCACACCGCCCCGCTGGGGTACGCGCGCGTCGGTGACCGCCTGCTCGTCGTCGCCTCGGCGGGCGGATCCGACCGCGACCCCGCCTGGTACCACAACCTGATCGCCCACCCGATGGTGCGTGTGGAGCTGGGAACGGAGGAGTTCGGTGCCGTCGCCGTCCCCATGGAGGGTGAGGAACGGGACCGACTGTTCACCGAGATCGTCGAGCGGATTCCGGGCTACGGCGACTACCAGAAGGGGACTGACCGGATGATCCCGGTCGTATCGCTGGAGCGCCACTACGTCTGGGGCGAGGTCACCAACCTCGCCGACAAACTCGTCGAGGTGCACACCTGGTTGCGCTCACAGCTCAGCCACGTCCGGTCCGAGGCCGAGGCGTACCTGGCCGACCGGGGCACCGGTACCGGGAGGCCGACACCGCTGGGGCTCAGCCTCCAGCTGCGCCAGCACTGCCTGGCCTTCTGCGAATCCCTGAGCTTCCACCACGACGGCGAGGAGTTCATGTTCCCCCACATGACGGAGCGCAACCCCGACCTCGCGGACGTGGTGGAGCGGTTGAAGGCCGAGCACCGCACGGTCAACCGCCTGCGCGGTGAACTGGAGGGTCTGCTCGCCGACCTGTCCACGGCCGATCCGGAGCGGTTCCGAGCCGACCTCGCCCGGATGACCGAGGAGATGGAAGCCCACCTGGACTACGAGGAGGCCGAACTGTTCCCGACGCTGGCGGCGATCCCGTTCCCGCCGGTCGCTCCCGCGTAGCGGCCACGGCCCGACGAGCCCGGAGACCGGGTCAGTCCGCGACCCACGGGTCCCACGGGCTCCGCGGTCCGCGCCGGTGCCGCGCGGACCGCGGTCAGCCGCCCAGGATGGCGCCGATGTTGACCTCGGTCCCCAGGAACATGGAGCCCACCACGAGGATCAGCAACCCCGGCAGCAGCGTCACCGCGGTCACCAACGTCACCCTCGGGTTCATCCGCTGGGCCTTGCGACGCATGTACTGGGCGTCGGCTCGGCGCATGTCCTGGCTGATGTCCACCAGGGTGTCGCTCAACGGCGCACCCAGCTCCTCGGCCTGCTGGATCGCGGTCACGAACTTGCTCAGCGACTCGTTGCGGTTGCGCCTCCGCAGCGTCTCGAACGCCTCCCGGCGCGGGGTTCCCAGCTCCATCTGCTGGAGGACCAGGGAGAACTCGTCGGCCAGGACACCCGGCATGGACTCGGCCACCCGGGCCACCGCGCCCCGGAAGGACATGCCCGCGCTCACCGTCACCGCGAGCACGTCCAGGAAGTCCGGCAGCTGGGACTGCACCCGGTCCGAGCGTTCCTGCCCCTGAACGTAGAGGTTGAGATCGGTCAGACCGGCGAACGCCAGCACGATCAGCGCCATCAGGGGATTGCCCGACAGCAGCAACAGGACACCGACACCGCCGTACAGCGCCACCTCGCCGATCTTGCGCCGCGTGTACCGTTCGAGGGTGAGCCCCTCGGGGCGGCCCGCGGCCTCGATCCGCTCCGTGATCGACGCGCGCATCCGCTCACTCAGCGAGGACAGCAGCGACCGCGAGAACGGCCGCCCGATCGCCTCGGTGATCCGGTGGAGGACGAAGGTCCGGTCCGACCGGGTGCGCGGGGCGAACGCCGTGGGATCGTCCACCCGGACCCGGGTCTGGGACAGGGTGAGATACCCGCCGTAACAGGCGGTCAGCACCACCAGCGCCGCGGCCAGCGCCGCCGCGAACGGCACCAGGGAGTACACGACACTCATCGGAGAAGCCCCTCTACAGGTCGAACTTGGTGATCCGGGCCACCAACAGGAACCCGATGACGTAGAGCGCGGCCACCACCAGCAGCACCCCGATCCCCGCGGCGGACGTCGTCATCGTCCGCATGATCCCGGGCTCGATGGCGTTGATCATGAACAGGGCGCCGACCGACATGAATCCCAGGGCCCACACGGTGCTCGTCGTCTCGCTCAGGATGGTCTGCACCTCGCGCCGGGTCTCCTTGCGGTTCTCCAACGTCGTGGAGATGTTGCGCAGCGCCGTGACCAGAGAACCGCCGGAGCGGGACGCCACGACCAGCGTCGACAACAGCACTCCGAGTTCACGGGAGGGCATCCGCTCGCGCAGCTCCGCGACCGCCTCCTCGAAGCTCGCGCCCACCTTCATGGACTCGGCCATCCGGCCCAGTTCCTCGCCCGCGGGACCGTCCAGTTCCTCCGCGGCCATCGACACCGCGGTCGGCAGCGCCAGCCCCGCCGAGGTCGCGTTACCCAACACCCGTGCCAGGTCCGGCAACTGAGCGGTGAACTCCTCACGCCGCTTGGCCTCGGCCCGGTTCAGGTAGGAGAAGAACAGGAACGCCACCCCGCCCGCCGCGAGGAGGCCGAGGACCGGAGCCAGGACCTGCCAGACGACGATCACGGCGAGCAGGGAACCGCCCACGAGCGCGCCCACGAAGGTCGACAGCCTGACCTGTGCGCCCGACCGCGTGATCCTCCGGTGCAGCCGCGCTCCCCACTGGGTGCGGTGCATCGCCGCGTCCAACCGCGCCGACAGGGTCGACGCCTCGTACTCGGCCTGGGTCAGGGCGCTGCGCGCGGCGATCAGCCGCCGCGTCTCGGCGCTGGCCACGAACTCCCACAGCGCCCACAGGACCAGTGCGAGCACCACGGCCAGACCACCGAGAGTGGCCACGAACTGCCAGGTCACCGGGGCTCCCTTCGGGATCGATGGGACATGTGCGCCCGATCGGGCGTGGAGGGGCGGCTCACCGGTCGCCTCCAGGGCGTTCGTCGGGCACCACACCGAACGCGGCCGGGACGCTCTCGCCCACCTGGTAGATGCGCCCGGCGACGTGGCGGGGGAGCGGCCGGTGCCGGAACCCGCCCTCGACGGCCCGGTTGGGGCCCATCGGCAGTGCCTCGAAGGTCATCACCGGTTCCAGCCGGAACTCCTCCCGGCGGCGGGAGGAGACCACGGACACCTCGTTGACACGGCGCGACCCGTCGGGCCAGCGGCCCAGGTGCACGATGGCGTCCACGGCGTTGTTGATCTGGTCGCGGATCGCGTCGTAGGGGACCAGGCCCTCACCCAGGGTCGCCAGGGTCTGGAGTCGGTGGATCGCGTCGTCGGCGGAGTTGGCGTGCACGGTGACCAGCGACCCGTCGTGGCCGGTGTTCATCGCCTGGAGCATGTCGATGGTCTCGGCCCCGCGTACCTCGCCCACGATGATCCGGTCCGGCCGCATCCGCAGCGCGTTGCGGACCAGGTCGCGGATGGCGATCTCACCCTTGCCCTCGATGTTGGCCGGCCGCGACTCCAAGCGCACGACGTGGTCCTGCATGAGCTGGAGTTCGGCCGAGTCCTCGATGGTGACGATGCGCTCGCTGGTGGGTACGAACGCCGACATCGCGTTGAGGAAGGTCGTCTTGCCGGTGCCGGTACCCCCCGACACCACGATGTTGAACCGCGCCCGGACCATCGCCGACAGCAGGATCCCCGTGGCCGGGTCCAGGCTCCCCATCCGCACCAGTTCGTCGATCGGGTACGGCTTGGGGAAGCGCCGGATGGTCAGAATGGGGCCGGACAGCGACAGCGGGGGGATGATGACGTTGACCCGCTCACCCGTGGGCAGACGGGCGTCCACCATGGGTGAGGACTCGTCCACCCTGCGGTTGACCAGGGAGACGATCCGGTCGATGGTCTGGTACAGCTGCTCCTCGCCGTTGAACGTGGCGTCGACTCGCTGCATGCGCCCCGCGCGCTCGATGAACACGTTGTCGGGGCCGTTGACCATGATCTCGGTGACGGTCTCGTCGGCCAGGAGGGGTTCGAGCACACCCAGCCCGAGCGCCTCGTCGACCACCCGACGGATCAGCAGGGAGCGTTCGCGGTCGGAGAGCACCGGCCCCTCACGGGACAGGATGTGCCCGACGACCTTCTCCAACCGCACGCGCCTTTGCGCCAGGGTCAGGCGGGTGAGGTCCTCCAGGTTGATCTCCTCGAGAAGGCGCCGCCGCCAGTGCGTCACGCTCCCGCGGTCGCCGCGCCCCTCGTTGGCGCGGTCCTCCTCCAACCGGTCCTTCAGACCCACGGCGTTCCTCTCCTTCCCTCCGGTACCGCTGCGTCGGCAGGGCCGCGCACCAGGCCCGTGTCAGACATGCGGCATGTCCACGCGGCGGCTGAGCGTCAGGTCCAACCCCACGGACGAGAACACGATCGGGATCGGATGCGAGACCTCCACGTAGTACCCGTCGCTTTCGTTGACGCCGCTGGTGACGGTCGCGCCGTCCAGCCATGTCGGCAGAGCCTCGCGCGCCGCCGTCTCCGCCCCGTCGAGCTGTTCGGTGCCGGCGACCCGTGCCCCGGCACGGGCCGCCGACTCCAACCGTTCGACCGCCACGAAGGCCAAGAACACCTCGATCGCCAGGACGCAGACCATGAGCAGGATCGGGAACATGGCGGCGAACTCCAGGAGCGGGCCGCCTCGGTCGGAGTCGCGGCGGGGTACCCGGCCCAGCAGCGCTCGTCGCGGGGACGGGGGCTTCACGGCGTCACCACCCTGGGCTCGACCTCGGTCACGACCCGGGACTCCGCGGTGATGTCCCAGGGACCGCCCACCCCCGGGAGGAAGACTGGCATGGCCATCGTGACCTGGGCGTACCGGGCACCGTCGCGTTCGACGACCGACACGCTCAGCACGTCCTCCCCGTCCCAGGGCGGCCGGATCCGCTTGCGTGTCTCCTCGTCGATGCGCTCGATGTCGTCCGGGGTCACCGCGGCCTGCCGTGCGGCCTCGGCCGCACCGTGTGAGGCGTACATGGAGGTGAGACCGAGCAGCAGGACCTGCCACACCAGCGCGAGGGCCAGCATGAGGAACGGCACCGCCGCGGCGAACTCCACGATGACGCCGCCCCGGTCGTCACGGCGCGGGCGCGTGCCCGGCCCAGGACGTGGGCCCGGGTTCGTGCGGCGTCGGACTCGGGGGGAGCGAGCGATCGGGTCGTCAGACACCGAACCCACCCGGTCCCCCCGCGCCGGGCGTCCCGGGCCCGGGCTGGTGGCCGTTGCCGGACAGCCCCGTGCGGCCTTCGGCCGAGGCGCGTACGGGCTCGGGCATCGTGGCGTTGAGGAACCCGGACACATCGCGGGTCGACGGCGAGCCGTCGCGGGGCACGGCCGGGGAGAGGGGCGGCGCGCCCATTCCACCGGGAGGAACCGGCGCCCCGGCCTGCCCGCCGCCAGCTCCGTGCTCGGGCGCGTGGAGCAGGTCCAGCTCCGCGGCCAGGCGCGCGAACGCCTTGCGCAGCGACTCATCGGTGACCTTGGTCGGGTCACCGTTGTTCTCACCGGGTTCCAGTGCGCGGTAGTTGGCCGGGACGGGTGTGCGCAGGACCTTCGTGCCCAGCAGCTGGCGCAGGAAGTCCGGCTGTACCTCGTTCCTGCGGCTGTGCCTGGTGACCAGGGAGAACACCGAGTCCTGGGTGCGGATCTGCAACCGCTCCCACATCGCCATCAACCGCTGTGCGCCCCGCATCGCCGGGACGTCCGGGGTGACGGTGACGGTGGCGGTGTCGGCCAGCTCCACGGCCATGGCGGTGGCCTCGTTCATGGTGGACCCGCAGTCCACGATCACCAGTTCGTACCGGGAGCGCAGCGCGGACAGGATCCGGCGGGTGGCGCGCGCGTCGACGTCCTCGCCGCGTTCCCCGTGCTCGGGGGCGAGCAGGATGTGCGGTCCGCGCGGGTCCACGTACAGGGTCTCCGACAGCATGCCCGGGCTGATGTCGTCCCCGGCGTCCACCAGGTCGCTGATGGACCGCCGGTGCCGCAGGTTGAGGAAGGCGGGCAGGTCTCCGGTCTGGAGGTCGAGGTCGACCAGGCAGACCACGCGCCCCGCGGCGGCGGCCGTCATCGCCAGGTGTACCGCGCACGTGGTGGTACCCACCCCGCCCTTGGCGCCGCTGACCGTGACGATGCGGCCGCGCACCCCCGAGGCGGGCAGGTCCAGGGAGGCCGACTCCAGGTGGCGGCGCAGCGTGCGTGACCACTCGGCGGCCTTGGACACGCGGGCCTCGAGTTCGGCGATGCCGGAGTCCTCCGAGAGCACGCCGCGGGCCCCCGCCTCCATGGCACCGGTGAACGTGTCGGGGTCCATCGTCGTGGACACCAGCAGGATCGCCAGTTGGGGGTGGCGGTGGGACAGGTCCCGTATGGCGTCGAACACCGGCGCCGGCCCCAGGTCCTGGTGGACGAGGACCACGTCGAGCTCAGGGAACTCCCCGGCCGCGTCGATCAGGGCGGACGTGGTCGGCCGGGTGGCCACCAGTTCCGCGGTGCCCAGTTCCTCGAAGCGCGCGGCCAGCACCATCTCCGCCTCGGAGTTGGGCATGCCCGCCAGGACTCGGAAACTCAACGTCTACTCCCCCCGCGGCGCGCGCCGCTGGTCGGTCGTGGTGTCGTCCTCCTGGGTGCCGACGATGTCGGCGAAGTCGCCACTGCAGAACTCGGCGTCGCCCGGTGATCCCCCGCCGTCGGGGCTGACCAGGGCCAGTCGCAGTTTGGTGGAGAAGTCCTCGGCGTAGGCGAGCTGAAGGGCGTCCTCGGGTTCCAGGCGGAAGGTCACCGGGACCACTCCGGCGACGCCGCCGGTCGCGTTCTCCTGGGTGCGCAGCTCACCGATGTCGAGGACCTCGACCTCGGTGATGACCCGTACCGCGCAGGCCTCTCCATGGTCGCGCGCCTGGAAGGTGCCGTAGATGTCCACGATCGAGCCCCGCCGGACCTTGCCCGCAACACCCGTCTCGGCGTCGACCATGATGGCGATCTCCCGCTCACCGGAGGTCAGAGTGGGCTGTGGCATGACCATGCCGCGCTGGAGGTAGACACCGTCCTCCATGAACGAGGCCGCGACCAGCTGCTGGTCCGAGGGCGTCTCTATCTCGGAGAGGTCGCTGATGAAGACCTCCGGGTCGAAGTACAGGCTGGGCACCTGGACACGTTCGACGGAATCCGGCCCGATGGGCTGGTAGGCGTCCACGTCCTCCGTCAGACGCAGCACGGTCGCGGTGTCGCCCAGCCGCTCCTGTTGGGAGCTGAGGTAGGTGAACACGGAGGCGAACACGGCGACGGCACCGATCGCCGCCACGATCATGAGCAGGACGCCTCGTCGCTGACGGGGGTTCATAGGGGGGCTTTCCGTTTCCTGTGTCGTCGTGGGTGGTCCGCGCGATCGGGGGAGAACGCTATCGGGAGTAGGTGCGCGGGGTGTCGGGTTGGGGCTCCCGGCCCTCGGGCCGGGGCTCCCCCGGGGGACGGCCCCCAGGAGGCGGGGGGTGGTGCGGGGTCGGTGCGGAGGTCCGTGCGGTGGCCGGGGGCGTCGCAGGCGCGGCGGGGGTGCGGGTGGCGGTGGCGGCGCAGAAGGGACAAAGCTCGGCCGCCATGGGTTCGCCGCACCAGGAGCAGGCGGCGGTGCGCAGGGAGCTGGCCGCGTAGGCGAGTGCCTGGGGGTGGGCGCTCAGCGCGACGAACTCGACGTACTTGCCCGTGCCCCAGTACGCGGGACCGAGCGGTTGGGCGGGCAGGGAGCGGGTGGCCACGGGCTGGATGGCCTGCGGCAGGTGCTCGTCGAAGACGCCGGTGATGCCGGGGTCGGGGGTGGAGCTCAGTAGTTGGACCGGGGGGACCGGGCGGAACGGAAGGCTGCCGGGGACGTCGGCGGGGCGCAGACGACCCACCCGGGGGGTGGGTGCGCAGTAGGCGAGGAAGGATACCGAAGGGGCGAAGGAGCCCACGTGTTGCCGTAAGGAGGTGGGGATGGTGGACAGACCGGAGACTGTGCGCAGCCAGGCGCCCGCCAGGATGTGCTTGGGGAGCTCGTCGCAGAGCGCGGCGACCATCCCCGGGGGGAGATAGGGGGCGAGGTAGGCGAGCTGGTCGGCGATCAGGGACAGCGCCAGGGGCGACAGGTCGACGGCGATTCCGGCGACGTGGTCGGTGCGCAGGGACGCGCGGGCGAAGTTGACCGCCCGTTCGGCGTCGGCGGACCGCCAGGCGGGGTGGAGGGCGATGACCTTGCGGCCGGCCGCGACCTCCTCACGGGCGAACGCGACGAACGCCGCGCTGCGCTCACCGACCCCCTGGCCCCGCAGGGGGAACCTGTGCGCCCGTGTCTCGCCCACGTGCCCCGTGCTCGGGATGTCCGCCAACAGGGCGATGGTCGTGGCCGATCGCGGTAGGGCATTGGACACTGGGCAAGCTCCATCGGTTCTGCGCATGTGGGTCCTCCGGGACGGGGAGCGGCGTCCCGCGCCGAAGGTGCCACTCGGTCGCATCGTAACGAATGTGTGGGTCGACGGGGGAGACCTCGTGTTCGTCTCCGTTGGGCACGGAGCACGGGAGGGCTCGGGTGGCGGAGGGTGGGTGTGGGTCGGGAGCTGGTCGCTGTGGGGCGCTCCGGTCCTGGCCGAGGTAGATCGTGCCCTGACGGCGGTAGGCGTGTGCTGACAGGTGACTCACACGCGGGGTGACCGCATGTGGTCATAGCGTAGACAAAGGGGTGCATGTCCGCTAGCGGTTCGCGGTGCGCACTCGTACGGGTGGTGTCGGGTTGAGGGGCGGACGCGGTGTCCTGGTGTCTTTCCCTTCGAGGATGCCGCACACCCGCGGCCGTCTCAACGGACTCCTCCCGGCCTGTGGACGAACCTCGATCCGCGGCGCAGGTGCTTGTCGCCGGAGTTATGCCTGAGGTTGGAGTTCGCCGAGGTGGTCGGCGAGAACGGCCGCGTGCGTGGGGGCCGCCTCGGCGTGGAGGCGGCGGCCCTCCTCGGTGGGCGTGACGCTCACCGCGCGGCGGTCGTTGGTGCACATCGCCCGTGTGACCAGGCCGCGCTTCTCCAGCCGCGCGACGGTACGGGAGAGCGCGCTCTGGCTCAGGTGGATGCCCGCGTGGAGTTCGTGGACGAACTGCTTGCCGTGGGGGGACTTGACGAGGAGATCGAGCGTCTCGAACTCGCTGACCCCCAGCTCGTGCTGCTGGCTGAGCGCCCGCTCAAGAGCGCACGAGACGTCGTGGTAGCGGGCCATCAACTGCCGCCACCGCTCGCACAGATCGCCGTCCGGTGTCAGGGGCATGGTCGGGATCCTAACACGCGGTGACATCTCATGCAAGGGAATTTAATGCTTAGACATTAGATGCGTACGCATGTAATGTCTCGTCACATGACCTCTCCACAGACCCACAGCGCCTCTCCGCGCACAGGGGACGCGGATCGGTGGTCGCCACGCCTGTGGGCGCTGCTGATCGTCCTGTCCCTCGCCCTCTTCCTCGACGGCCTCGACGTGTCGATGGTCGCCGTGGCGCTACCCTCCATCGGCGCTGAACTCGGACTGTCCACCGCCACCCTCCAGTGGGTGATCAGCGGCTACGTCCTCGGCTTCGGCGGGTTCCTCCTGCTCGGCGGTCGCACGGCCGACCTCCTGGGCCGCCGCAGGGTGTTCCTCATCGCCCTGGGCGTCTTCGCTCTCGCCTCGGTCATCGGCGGCCTGGTGGACAGCGGCGCCCTGCTCGTCGCCACTCGCTTCGTCAAGGGCATCGCGGCCGCTTTCACCGCTCCCACCGGCCTGTCGATCCTCACCACGACCTTCGCCGAGGGCCGCCAGCGCAACCGCGCCCTGTCCGTGTACACCGTCTTCGGCGCGAGCGGTTTCTCCTCCGGCCTGTTGTTCGGCGGACTGCTCATGTCCCTCGGCTGGCGCTGGACCTTCTTCTTCGCGGCCCCGTTCGCGCTGTTGGCCCTGGTCGCCGGCGCCTTCCTGATCCCCAGAGACCGGCCCGGCGCCAGGGGCGGCTACGACCTCGCCGGGGCGGCCACCCTCACCGCCACCATGCTGCTGCTCGTGTACACCGTGGTCACCGCCCCCGAGGCCGGATGGGGGCACCCGGTCACCCTGGGGTCGTTCGTCGTGGTCGCGGCGCTGCTGTCCCTGTTCGTCTGGGTTGAGCGCCGGGTCCGCTTCCCCCTGGTCCGCCTGGGCATCCTGCGCAGCGGCACCCTCGTGCGGGCCAACGTCGGGGCGGTGGCGCTGATGGGATCCTTCATCAGCTTCCAGTTCCTGCTCACGCTCTTCCTCCAGCAGGCCCTGGAACAGAGCCCGTTGCAGATGGCGCTGTCGCTGCTGCCCGCCGGCCTGCTCGTCGCCTTCAGCGCGCCGTTCGCCGATCGGCTCATCGACCGCTTCGGCACCCCCGTGCTCATCGCGGGCGGGCTGATCGCCCTGTCCGCCGGGTACCTGCTGTTCCTGCGGGTGGAGGCCGAGTTCTCCTACCTGCCGATGCTCCTGCCGACCGCGCTGCTGCTCGGTGTCGGATTCGCGCTCGCCTTCCCCGCGATCAACGTGCAGGCCACCTCCGGTGTGGCCGACGACGAACAGGGACTGGCCGCCGGGCTCGTGCAGACCTCCGCGCAGGTGGGCGGCGCTCTCGTCCTCGCCATCACCACCGCCGTCATCGCGGTGGACCACGCGACCGGGGAGGGCGCCGGGGGAGGGGCCGCCGGGATGCTCGAGCAGTTCCAGCCCGGCCTTATCTTCGTCACCTCCGTGGCTCTGGTCGGGGTGCTGATCGCCCTGTCCCCGCTGCTCGCGCGGCGGTCCCGGCCGCGGGACCCCTCGTCGCCGGCGAAGGCGGAGGACCAAGCGGAGCGCCAGCCGGCGGGGGTGTGACGGGACGCCCCGCACGGCGGCTGGTATCGGGGGTCGGGTCGGCGCCGGCCGGGAACTAATCCGACAGGATACGCGTCATATCGTGAGAAGCCACGTTGCCCCGAGGAGGCGAGCGATGCGTAAGGAGAACCGCGCCGCGGCCGGCGCAGCCGCTTGGCAGGTCATCCAGAACACCGACGGCCGCATCTCCGTGTGGCAGCGGATGGGCGCCGTCCCGAGGATGGTCGGAGCCAGACTGAGCGGCCGGTACCCGGAGTTGAGCGGAGTCAAGCTGGCGGGGATGCTCGCCCTGTTCCTCTACATCATCTCCCCGATCGACTTCATCCCCGAACTCATCGTCCCGATCCTGGGCGTCGCCGACGACGTCGGCGTCGCGGTGTGGCTGACCACGATGCTGCTCGGCGAGAGTGAGCGCTTCGTGCGTTGGGAGCGCGACGACCAGGCCCAGCAGGCCTTCCAGCACGCCAACCCGCGGGCGGCCTCGAGCCACTGAACCGGTCGGAACCGAACGTGCCCGGGTGGGGCCCTCCCCCCGGGCACGTTCGTTTTGCGGGGCGATGGCGCGGTGCGTCATCGCTGCTCACGGGTGTGTACGGGATGAAATCCCCACAAGGCACCACAGATCGGACGTCCGTGCAGCCATCCCCCAGTGCCGCCAAGTCCCACCAACCGAACCTGTCGGCGCCGGAAGGATCCGAAGGCGCTCGGCGGTTTCCGTGTCCGGCGGCGCGCGGCGATCGAGGAGCGGGCGCGCCCGCTGAGCGGGGCCGACCCGGAGCCGCCGCTGGAGATCGGCCCGGACGACCCGGCTGCCCCGGCCTCCGACGTGTTCTCCTGGGGTCTGGTGGTGCTCGCCGCGGCCACGGGCGCGGAACTTCTCGACGAGGACCAGGAGGTCCTCCCCTTCGGTCTCGACGAGGGCGACGACCCTGACACGGCGATCCGACGCTTCCAGGAACGTTTCCTCCGGGCCCTGGACGACGGCGCGGTGAACCTGGACGCGGTGCCCGAGGACCTGCGCGGTTCCGTCGCCGCGGCGCTGAGCCCGCGCGAGTCCGACCGGCCCACCGCCGAGCGTCTGCTGACCGTTCTGAGCGGTAGCGCCACCCACCCGGAGTTGGATCCGCACGAGGCGGTCCGGGCGGCGATGGACGAACACCGGCCCGAGACGCCCAGCACTCTGGAGACCAGACCGGGGTACCGCACACCCAGGCAGCGGACCACGCGTCTCCCGCTCCTCCCGGCCGCCATCGCCATCGGCATCGCCGCCCGCCACCCGCGAGACCGGACAGGGGAGGACTCCGGGAACGCCGGAACCGTCGCGGTCCTCTCCGCTCAGTCCAGCGCCCACCCCCACACACCGGACAGCCACCGCAGCGCGACCACCACCGTCCAGTAGAGGGCGAGGAGTGTCAGCGCTCCGGTCACCAGGTACACCGTGACCGCGATGGCCAGCCGTGCGGGCCGGTGCGCGAGCCCCCTGCGCGTCATCGGACACCTCCCTCGGCCGGGGCCCCGGCCGGGTCGAGCAGCGAGGTGAAGACCTCGGACTCCTCCTCCAGCGTCCACCGCAGCAGCTCACCCAGACTGGCGTCGGCCCGCCCGCTCGTGTCGGTGACCGACGAGGTCAGGAACACCCGTACCGTCCCGAAGTGCGCGTTGGCCGACCGCAGCAGGTTGGCCAGTCCCAGCGCGTCGCGGGCCCACACGTCGACCCCCTCCTCCCCGGGCGCGACGGACGCCGTCCCGACCAGGTCGCCCCGGGTGACCACCACCGCCAGGCGTGCGGAGCGCGTGCGGCGCCGCACCATCCGGTACTGGCGTTCGATCTCCTCCAGCACCTGCTCGTAGGCCAGCTCAGGATCCCGGGTGTGCGAGCGATCCCCGGCCAGCCGGTCCCGCTCGTCCGCCGACAGCGACCGCCACACCGACTCGATCGCCAACGGGTCCACCGCCAGCACGAACGTCGACGCCTTGCCGAGGTAGGTGAGCCCCTCGGCGGTGTCCGACCGGTTGAACCGCTCACCCGCCGCGTCGAACAGCTGCACCATCAGGGTTCGCCGGTCCACGCCCACACGCACCGTCATCCCCCGAACCTCCCGGCCCGGAGGGGTGGGGCTGGTCCGCACCGCGGGAGAGAGGACCGTCGCACTGTCACGGAGTCGGTGCCGCGCCTCCTCGCCCACCGATTCCACGTATGCGTCCGGCGTCTCCTCGGTGGCCTGGGACAGGGTGAGGTTCAGCCCGTGCATGAGCCGGGTCTTGCCCGCGCCCGTTCCGCCGAACAGTGGGAGCACGAACTCCCGTGCCTCCCCCGGCCGGTGCTCCAGGGCACGGTCGCAGTGTGGGCAGGTCGCGTTCAGGTCGGCCGAGCCCAACAAGAGCAGTGTGGGCATCCGGGTCCCGCACAGGCACGTCCGCCGCACCACCCCGCGACGGCCGGGGCGGATCCGGGCGTGTCTGCGGCCGCAGTGCACGCACTGGTAGGCCGGGTAACCCAGACGGTGGTAGCAGTGCGGGCACACCATCCGGACGCCGCGCACCAGCAGCAGACCGGTGTCGACCACCCGGAGCACCCCGACCGCCACCCACGTCAGGGCCACGTGTGCCGCGACCACGACGGCGTGCGGCAGCAGGTGCGGTACGAGCAGGAGCGACCACGCGGCCGCGGTCCCCCACAGGTTCCCGACGATCTCCCGCAGGTCGTACCAGGCGGGTCCGCCGTGGTAGGCGAGGTGGGCGGGGTCCTGCCCGGGCCCCGGCTCGGGCTCCTCCGGCTCGGCCGTGAACATGACGCGGAAGACCTCGGTGAAGTACAGCCAGACCACGACGACCAGTCCGACGACCAGCGCGCAGGCGCCCATGACGATGATCGCGCTGACCAGCGCCGCGACGATGATCCGCCAGAAGTACGCGACGACCGCGATGACGATGACGGCCGCGATCAGGCCACCGCAGCCCGTCGCGATCTCGCCGTCACCGTCGTCCCGGCGGGACCGGAACCACCGTGTCGGCACGCGCGACCGCCAGGACGGGGAAGGGGAGGGGGATGTGGGGGAGGGGCGGTTCATGGCCGTCGACCGCCTCCCCGCAGGCCGAGTCTGCCCAGGAGCCCCCCGGAGCGTCCGCTCCGCTGTTCTCGCTGGCCACGGTGCCAGACGTCGAAGTCCTCCGCGGCGGATTCGCTGAGCCGCTGGCGGATCGCGGCGGTGTGGCGGCGCCCCCATGAGCCCACGGTCGGGGACAGGACCCGATTCATGAGGTCCTCGGCCCGGTCGGGACGGTACTGACGGAGCCGCTCGCTTCGCGCGACGGCGAACACGAACGCGGCCCGGTCCGCGTCTGGGCTCCGGCCCTTCAGACTCGGGAACACCCTGGAGAGGAACCCCTCGAACACCGCGTCCGGGCAGTCGCGCAGGGCCGTCGCCAGAGCGGTCGACCGTCGCCACCGCGCCAGCGTGTCCGCCACCGCGCGGTGCGCCATCTCCCGCACCACCGGGTGGGCTCCCCCGGCGCCCCCGTACACGGCGGTCAGCTCCGCCGCCGCACGGACCTCCGGGACCCCGCGCAGTGCGTCGAGGGCGGCTCGCGAAGAGGACCACTCGGTGATCACGCGTTCCGCGACCGGCGGCAGTCCGTCGCGCAGCCAGTGGCCGTCCAGCGCCCCGACCAGCTCCCGCCACGCCCCGGCCTGATCGGCGTCGGGGACGGCGACCAGCGCCTCGGTCACCCACTCGTCCACGTCCGAGCCGACCTCGGCCGGGGACCGCACGGCCCGCAGCGTGAGCAGCGCCTCCTTCGGGCCGTGGCCGGTACCCCAGACGCGGGTCAGGAGTTCGGCGTCCAGGTCGGAGGAGGCGATCCCCGGGGCTCCCGCGGCACGCCCCTCCCGCCTCAACTCCACCACGTCGGCCAGCAGCCGCGCGGGGTCCGCTCCACGGTCGGCGCCCAGCCGCCGCAGTTCCCGCAGCAGGGTGCTCGCCGCGTCGCGGTCGTGCGCGAACAACGCGCCCACCGGACCGGAAGCCAGTTCGGCCACCCGCGCGCGGGGCAGGGCCGCCAACCGCGCCGCCGCCCCGCGACGCAGGTCGTCGTAGCTCTCCACCAGGGACCGCACCGCAGTCTCGGGCTCGCCGCCCGGCGTGGTCTCGGCGATCCGGGGAGCGATCACCCGGCCCCCGTACCCCTCCAGTCCCGCGGCCGAAGGCGACAGGCCGCCTGACCGCGCCCACCGCAGCAGTTCCAGAGCACGGTCGGGCGAGACCTCACCCCGGACGCCGTCCAGGAGTGCGTCGACGTGGTCGCCCGCCGCCGAACGCACCGACTCCGAGCGCATCGGCGCCATCGGCGGGGCGGACCGGCCGGCGGCGATGCCGTCCAACGAGCGGCGGAGCATCACGCGTTCGAGGCGGTCGGTGACCTCCTCCGCGCCCACCCGGTGCGCCACGTGCTGGAGGTCCGCCAGCGCGGTACCGTCCAGCCGCTCGCCCCCGGCGTCCAACACCCGCGTGACCAGCGCGGCGGCGACCTCCGGCGGCAACCAGCCGACCGCCCGTGACAGCCACGCGCGCACCGCGGGCAGATCGACCTCGGGGGACCCGTCGCCGTCCAGGACCGCGGCCGCCGCGACCACCGGACGCCACTGCGCCAGGGAGGCCTCCCGCCCCGACGAGTGGACCTCGGCCGCCCGCCACAGCCCGAGCGCCTTCCTGGGGCCCAGATCCGCCAGCCGGTCGGCCAACGCCGCAGTCTCCGGGGCGGGCTCGGGTAGGTCGTCGGGCGGGTCGGCGGAGGGGTCGCACACGGTGAACCGCCCGCGCAGCGACGCGGTGTCCGAGTCCATTGGCACCCCTATGACGTGCACGAACGTGTCGTGCGGATCAGCGGCGTAGGTCGCGAACGACAGATCGCGCGCCCGTGCGGGGGGCAGCAGGTGGGTCAGGGCGGCCACCCAGTGCGCGACCGACGCGCTGTCGGCGACCAGGACCAGGGGAGGACCGCCGTCGATCGCCGCGTCGGCGGCGGCGAGCAGTCGCGCCACCAGGGCCGACGGCCAACGCCGGGCCCAGGCGTCGGAGCGTTCGCGGTCGAGCGGGCCCGGGGGGAGGTCCAGGACGGGCAGGTCCGGGTCGGTGACGGGCGTCGCGGTCCAGAAGCCGGCCCCCCACAGCTCGGCGGGCAGCGGGTCATCGTCCACCGCGGCCGTGGCCACCAGGCTGTGCGCGAAGTAGTTGCCGGGACGTCCGGAGGGGTCGGCGCCGCTGGAGACCACCCGGCTCAGGACGGCCCTCCCACCCACGTCCGGTGCGTAGCAGAGGTTGACCGGATGCTCGTCCACCCGGTCGGGGGAGGCCGACCGGGGCGGCTCGTAGACGGTGAAGCGCTCCACCTCCCGCAGGACGTGGGCGTCCACACCCGGGGTGGCGGCGTTGAACTGGTATCCCGCGTAGCCCGCCAGGCCGTGTTCACACGAGGTGTAGTACAGCTGGGCGACACCCATCGCGCGTCCCCTTCCCTTCCGTCGGCTGCCCCTCAGGCACGGTCACGCGAGGGGATCACCCCGAACTCGCTGAGCATCCACAGAAACGGATCGGCCACCCGGTAGGGGCGTACCCCGCCCCGCACGCGGTTCTCACCGTCCGGGCTCCCGCCCAGTGCCGAGATCCCGAAGTAGCGGGCGTTGCGGTAGTGGTTGCGCACGTGCCCGTCGACGCCGCCGCCGTCCCACAGGTGGAGCAGTTGCTGGATCTGGGCGTGCACGTCCTGGCTGTCGGACTCGTCGAAGAACGGTCCCGCGGGTTCGGGTCGGTGCAACGGGGACCCGTCGTCCACCTGGTCGCGCAGGGCGTCGATCTTGGTCAGGCACACCGCGATCGGCACCCGGATCAGCCTGTTGGGCGAGCCCTGCCTGCGTAGGAGCAGGTCGGTGACGCGTTCGAGCATGTGCACCGGCCGGTGTTCCGTGCCGCTCCCGGTGGGCATGCGGGTCCCGGACGCGGCCAGCCGCCGGGCGCCCTCCATCTGGAGCGGGTCGAGCAGGAGGATGATCCCGTCGGCGCTGTTGAGGTAGCGCAGGTTGGTCTCCACGCTCTCCTCGGTGTTGAGGTCCTCGCCCGCGGTGTCGAAGAACGACAGGTGGGTGTGCTGGGGGCGGGTGCCCGCCAGCCCCCTCCTCCGGGTGGTGAACCGGAACACCAGGGGTTCGCGGGTGACACCGGTGCGGCGGGTAGCGCCGAGCAGCCGGGCGTCGTCGTAGAGCGGAGTCTCGTAGTCGGAGCGGAACCGGTGCCGGGTGTGGTCGTCGGAACCGCCGACCGCCGCGTCGAAGCGGGCGCCGACCCGGTTCATCAGCTCGTGGATCAGAACGGTCATGAACACGGTCTTGCCCGTGTCACGCGCGCCGACCAGGGCGATCAGGCGGCCCCGGATCCGACCGAAGTTCACCGGGAGCTGGGTGTGGCAGGTGGGGCACACCTGTTTGCCGGTGGCCGCCGAGCACGTGGGGCACACCGCCCGCGCCCGGCGCCCGTCGGACTCGAACACCGGCGGCAGCCGCTCGCGCCGCCCCAGGTGCGTCCGGATCGCGGCGTCCTCCGCCTCCTCGCAACGCGTGCCCCCCGGGCCGGGCCGCCCGGTGCAGCGGAACCGGATCTCCCGCTCACCAAAGCCGGAGTAGCAGTACGGGCAGACCAGTCGGCGCCCCTCGAACGAGATCACAGGCGGAGCTCCTTCACTGAGGGTTGACGCAGACGCACGCTCCGGACGTCGGCGCCGAGGGGGAAACACATCAGCCAGGCGGGCCCGGACGTCTTGGGCGGTCGAACCCGCACCGAGACGGACTCGCCGGCCGCCAACCGGCCGGACGGCAGGGTGGCCAGAACGCTTCCCTGCTCCGCCGAGTGCGGCTGGACGGGACCCGGCGCGTGGACCACGGCGATCTCCGGCATGTCACACGCGTGCTCGGCGGTCACACTGACCACACGGTCCCGGCCCAACAGACCGGCCGACGCCACGTGGTAGTCGAGCACCGCCCGGCCCGGGACGGCGACGGTCACCGGGGCGCTCACGGACTCCCCCGTGCCCGAGGGGACCACGATGCGCACCGACACCCGGACCGCGCCCGGCCCCACCCGGGCCTCGAACCCGCCCTCGGAGGCGTACTGGCGGCGGCTCAGCCGCAGCTCTCCCGCGGTCTCCGCGCGGCCCCGCGCGTCGTCGTCCACCCGCGGCGTGTCGGGTCGCCACGTCACCACCGCCGTGGTGGCCTCGCCCGGCCACGTCCAACCCACCCGGACGGACGTGTCGAACCGCTCGGCCCGCAGGTCCCGGACCGGGGGAGCGGCCGTGATCCGCACGTGCTCACCCACCGCCGTGTGGTCGCCGACCACCGTCACGGGCAGGACGTGGTGCGCTCCCGCCCCCAGGACCACCGGCAGGCGCGCGCGGCCGTCGGACCCGGTCTCCGGTTCGGCGAGGACCTCGTGCCCGAACCCCGCCAGCTGGTCGGCGCCGACCTCCTGGCCCGGGGGCCACGCGGGTCGCCGGGGGCCCACCCGCAGCACCACCCGGCCCCGGGGCGGCGGTGTCCACGACGCGACGAAGCCCGTCCCCTCCCCGGGGGCCACCTCCAGGTCGCCCACCGGGACGGGCCGCGGCCCGGGACACGCCCGGCGGACCAGCCCGGTCGACCCCCGCGCCTGCCCGTTCGACGTCAGGTAGACCGCGCGCACCCGGTAGTAGTACTCCACGTCGGCGCGGACCGATCCGTCGCGGAACCCGTCGCCTTCCGTCTCCACGAGGACTCCGTCACCCAGTCCCCGCGGCGGCGCCCCCTCCGCCCTGAGCACTTCCACGCGCACCGCCTCGGCGGGCGGCCGCCACGAGGCCGTCACCACCCGCTCACCCGCGTGCACCCGCAGGTTCGCGACCTCGGGCGTGATCATCACCGCCGGAGTCGACACGGCTGTCGAGACGCCGCGTCCCCCGCGTACGGCGACCACCGTGTACCGGGCCTCGCTGCCCACCGGGATGCCGTCGTCGGTCAGCCCGGTGCCCGACACCTCGCCGACCACGACCTCGCGGGCACTCCCGCCACGGCCCGTCCGCCGGGCGACCCGGTACGTGACCGACCCCGCCAGACTCGGGCTGGGCTGCCATGACACCACCACGTGGTGGCCGTCCACGCGGGCGGCGGCCCCGCGCGGCGGCAGCGGCTCCACCTCGCCCAGCCGCGCGGCGAGCACGTCGTCGTCGGCCGCGATATCCACGGCGGCGGCCAGGGCGCGTGCGGCCTCCTCCCGTTCGTCCGAGCGCAGGTGGCGCTCCGCCTCGGCGGTGAGTTCCTCGACCCTGTCCGCGCGCTCGCGCAGCCGGGCGTGGAACTCGTGGTCCCCGGGCAGGTCCACGGCGGCGGCCTGGGCCTGGCGCAACTGGTGGTCGGCGAGCAGCGCACGCACGTCCTGCTCGGCGTGGGCCGCGGGATCGGCTCCGGTGTCGCTGCGGCGGACGGCGGCGGCCAGCAGCAGGGCCTCGTGTTCGTCCAACCCCCGGCGCACCCAGTGCCTGACCATGCCGGTCTCGGTGAGCGCGGCGGGGCGGTCGCGCAGGTCGCTGACGACCTCCCACAGCACGAGGGCGTCACGCACGGAGGAATCACCGCCCGCGCGCAGGATGCTGAGCACGTTCTCAGCCGCCGACTTGCCGTCGGTCAGAGCTTCCACCTGCACGCGGCGGGCGGCGGCGGTCAACGCGGCGTCGCTGAGGGTGCTCTCCCCACCGGGGTCCCGGCCGTCGTCACCCTTGAGGCGGAATCCGTCCAGGACGGTGAACCCCCGTGCGAGGCGCTCCTCGCCGAACACCACCATCGGGGAGAAGGCCACGCCCCGGGTGCGCAGGTTGTCGCGCAGGGTGCGAAAGGTGCGGATGGGCGGTGCGGCGGGTAGCTCGGGCAGGTGGTCGACCACCCGCACACCCCGGTCGGTCAGGGTCCGTTCGGCCTCCGTTTCGGTGATGCCCACGGATCCGGTCATCGACCTGAGGGTGTCGCGGTCCAGGACCGCGGTGGTCAGGCTCCCGGCGATGTCGGCCCACTCCCGCCGGGCGCGCTCCACGGCCTCACGGCGGACCCGCTGGAAGTGGGCGTGGGTGAGGGCGCCCTCACGGTCCAGCCGGCCGTGCGCGGCCACGAGGTCGACCAGGACCCTGCGCAGGGCCCGGCGCTTGCCCTGGAGGCCCCGCCAGTAGGCGCACATCCCGGTGACGTGGTCGGTGAACTCCTCGGGGGAGGCGCGCAGCCTCTGTTCGAGGCGGGCGTCGATGCCGTAGCGCGTGAACAGGTCGTCGGGGACGCCGTTCACGCGCGCGGCGGCCAGGACCTCTTCCTCGTACCGTCTGCGGGCCTGTCCGTCCCAGGGCATCGCCTACCGCCGCTCCTCTCGTCTCGCCTTCGCCCTCGCGTCTTCCCCGGTCCCCCGCCCGGATGTCACCCCGAGGTGCGGATCATCGCGACGGCGCTCTTGGCCTGCTCCACGCTCTCCTCGGTCATTCCGCCGATCTGGATGTCGAAGTCGACCTCGCCCCCGTTGGCGGGGTCCCAGGCGCGCACGCGCAGCAGACCGGTCTCGGTGAGGTGGAACTCGACCTGGAACGGAGTGCCGGCGGGGCCCTTCGGCAGGCCGGACAACAGGGCGTCACCGATGTGGGCGTTGTGCTCCAACGCTTCGGAGGCGACGGAACCGGCTTGCTCCCAGACGTCGATCTCCACCGACTCCTGGTGGTCCGACACGGTCGCGAAACCGTCCTGGGCCGTGGTCGGCAGGGGTTCGTTGGCCTGGATGAGGTGGCTGACGAACCGGCGTGCGGAGCCGGGGTCGCGGGCGAAGACGGGGTCGTCGGTGTCGACGACCTTCACACCGAACGCGCGCGGGGAGACGCTGGTGATCGACTTGTCCGCCAGCTGCTCGACCTGAGCGGTGGGGATGTTGAGCGCGGCGGCCACCTCTCCGGCCCGGCGCGCACGGTCGCCGCCGTCGGCGGCCGTCCCCATGACGTTCTTCACCTGGCGGACCAGAGCGAACAGGGCCGCGCCCTTGGCCACGGCGAGGTCGGGCTCGTGTATGTGGGCGTCGAACCCGAACCGGTCGCGCAGAGTCCGGGCGACGGCTGGCATGCGAGTCATACCGCCCACGAGCAGGACGTCGTCGAAGTGGGTGACTCCGCGTTCGCGGGCGGCCCCGATCGTGCGCTCGGTGATGGCCAGGGTGCGTTCGAGCAGGTCGGAGGTGAGCTCCTCGAAGTCGTCGCGGGTGAGTTCCACCCGGACGGCGGATCCCTCGAACCGCAGGTTGTGTCGGGCGTTCTCGCGGGTGCTCAGAGACTTCTTGATCTGCTCGGCGGCCGTGGCCAGGTCCTGGAGGAACTGCTCGTCGCCGCCGGGGTCGGGGTCGGGGTGCTCGGCGACGAAGCGCTCCAGTAGGAAGTCGGTGAGCTTCTCGTCCCAGTCCGCTCCGCCGAGGCGGTGGTCGCCGTCGGTGCACACCACGCGGACGTCGTTGTCCTCGACCCGGATGACGGTGGTGTCGAAGGTGCCGCCGCCGAGGTCGTAGACGAGCAGATGCCGGACCCCGGCGTCGGTGTCCAGGCTCTGGTAGTGCAGGGCGGCGGCGACTGGTTCGGGGACGATGTCCAGGACGTTGAGGCCGGCGATCTCCCCGGCCCTGCGGGTGGCCTCCTTCTCCGTGATACCGAAGTAGGCGGGGACGGTGATGACGACGTCCTCGACGGTTCCGCGGTCGTGCTCCCCGGCGGCGCGCGCCAGTTCGCGCAGGATCAGCGCGGAGATGGTCTCCGGGGTGTGCGTGTGGCCGTGGAACTCGTAACCGGCCGACTCGCCCATCTGCCGCTTGACCAGGGAGACGACCTGTTCGGGGAAAAGGATCGCGGTGTTCTTGGCCTCCTCGCCGACGACCACGTTGTCCGCCGACTCGAAGTAGACCACCGAGGGCGTGGTGTCGTTGCCCATGGCGTTCCTGGCGATGGCGGCGCGCCCGGTGTCGTCCACCGAGGCGACACAGGAGTAGGTGGTGCCAAGGTCGATTCCGTAGGTGGTCATGGGCCCTTCCTGGTCAGGGGTGGTCAGGGGTGGGTTCGGCGTGCCGGAAGAAGTGCGCCTGGACCTTGCGGCGGACTCGCCCGGTGGCGGCGTCGCGGAAGCCGTGGGAGACGACGCGCGCGACAGTGTGGGCGCGCTCGGGGTCGGGGTCGTCGACGGTGGACAGGGGGCGGTGCAGGTCGGACTGGAAGGGGTCGCCGGCCTCGGCCTCGACGAGTTCCACTCCGACCCGTTCCAGGGCCAGGAGGGCGTCGTCGGCCAGGCTCGCCAGGAGGTCGGCCAGGCGGCCCTCGTCGCGCTCGCGCAGGCCGCAGGACTCACGGTCGAGTTGCTCGTACAGGTGGATGAGGTCGGTGATCACCGGGTCGAGGACAGCGCGTCGCTCACCCGACTTGAGCTCCTGGTTCTCGGCGTGCAGCCGGTCGATGACCGACTCGCGGTGGCGGGCGCGCTCGTCCAGTCCGGCCAGACGTTCGTCGAGGGCCGTGAGTCGCGCGAAGAGCCGGTCCCAGCCGGGTACGGGAACCGTGGCGGAGGCGTCGGGGCCGGGGGCGACCGGGTCGGAGGTGTCCGTCGGGTGCGGCGGACGGGCGTCCGGGGCGTCGTCGGGTGATTCCATCGATGCTGCCTTTCACCACGGTGTGCGAGGGCGCGCGTGACGGCGCCGGTATCCGGGGGAGCCGGGCGGACCATCGGGGCGGAAGGGGGCCGGAGAAGACCGGGACGTGCACGAGCATACTCCCGGAGGCGGGGTTTCACGCGGTGAATACGCGCGCGCGGTAGGGGTGGCAGGGGACGCACGTCTCGACCTGGGATGATCCCCCTCGCGAGGGCGCCGGTTCATTGGCCGTAACCGGCCAGAAGTGCGACCGAAATCGGAGAAAGGCGGTGCCGTGGGAAGGCGCGAGGACACCGTCCGCTGAAGGGCTTTCCTGTTTCCCTGGAGCCCGGCGTTGGAAAACGGTCCCTTCGTCTTTGTTCGCGGGGTGTTTCGGGCACGGCGCCGGAGGGGGGACCCGCGGTCATCGGGACGGTGTCGGGCACGTGCGGGTCACCCGCGGAGGGAGGTGTCCCCGGTTCACCCGATCGTGCTCGCACTCTGTTCCGGGGGCCGGAACGGAGCGGAGAGGCCGAACACGCGAAGGTCCGGCCATCCACTTGTCCACAGGCCGGTTTGATCGCGGAGGTGAAGGCTGCCACCTTAGTGGTGGGCGGGGTCTCGCACTCCGCCCCCACCCCCTGACGCGTGCCCGGAGGGTTCGGGCGATGAGAGGAAAAAGAATCCACGTGTCCCCGACCTCATGGCCCAGGAGACTGATCAGCCCGAGCGGACTCGCCTTTGTCCTCCTCTGTTTCTCCATGCCGTTCTTCACGGTTTCCTGCAGTGGGGTGATGGGCGACCTCGCCATCAGCTACAGCGGTTACGACCTGGCCTTCAACGGCCTGCCGAGCATCGACGGATCCCTGGCCGGGGAGTTCTCCGAAGCCGACCGCGAGGACCTGCGGTCGGGGGTCCGGGTACTCGCGCTGCTCCCGCTGCTCCTGGTCGTCGCGGGCGCCGTCACCAGCGCCGTGCTGCCGAGACCGTTCCTGCGCTCGGTGGCGGCCACGGCGGCCTCGGGTCTGGCGCTCGTGCTCGTCATCGTCAACCAGGCGGTGACCCACGCGGGCGCCCGTGAGGAGGTGTCGTCCGGAGCCGAGGTGGACGTGTCGATGGCCACGATCCAGACCACCACCGGTGTGGGGTTCTGGTTCACCTTCCTGGTGCTCCTCACGGTGGCGGTGTTCGGCGTCGTTGAGATCGTCCTGGACCGCGGAAGGACTTCGGGGCCGCCGGTCGGCGCTCCTCGGGGAACCGGAGCACCCCCGGGGGCCACGGGCCAGCCGTACACCGCCCCTCCCCGGTGGGGTCCGTCCGGGGGCGGCACCGTGCCGGGACCGGTTCCCGGCGGGCACGCTCCTCCGGGTTTCCCGCAGGCCTCGGGGCGGCAGCGGCCCCCGACGGGACCGGGTCGGCCGCCAACCGGACCTGGGCAGGTGCCGGACGCCCGATGACACCACAGGGCTACACGGCCGCGGAGACACGCCGATCCCGAACATCCCGCCCGCCGGGGGGCGTGCGGGGGCACACGGGACGGATTCCGGGTGCGGGACGGGGCGTCCAGGGCACCGCTGTATCGCTCCACACCCGGGCCGGAGCGCCGTTCCCGCCCCGACCGGTCAGGGACTCGGGCAGACTGTCGGGGGCGGCACCGCGCTGATCCCCCGGTCGCGAGCCCGATTCCCGACGCCGTACCGCGAGAGGAGACGTTCCACGTGTCCCCCGTCCTCCGTCCGCGTGTCCTGGTCGCCGCCGCGGTCGCGCTCGCCGTCCTTTGCGTCGTCGCCTACCTCCTGCCGTCTCCGTGGACCCTGTTGTGGATACCGGCCGTCCTCCTCGTGGTGGGCGCCGTCCTGGTCCGTCCCGGCCTCGCCGCCTCCGGGGCGGCTGTCTCCGGCCCCGATTCCTCGGAAGCCTCCGTGCCCGGGGGAGGGGTACCCACCGCACGAGGGTCCGCCGACGTCGAAGCTCCGGGCACGCGGGTGCGCACGGTCGCGCTGCCCAGCGCGGTCGAGGACCACCGGTTCGACTTCTCCGCCGTCGTCCACTGGCGCTGGGACGGCCACGTGGACCTGCGCCTGCGTCACCCCGCCGGTCCGGCCGTACACGCCGTGGTGACCCGGGCGGCCGAGCTCGCACGGGAGGTCGCCCCCGTCGACCACGGCCTGGCCGAATGCGAGCTGGGGGCGCTCCTGGCCGTCGAGCGGGCGGTCACCGGCGCCGGGATCGTCGTGTGGGCCGAGGAGGTGCGGCTACGTCTCCCGGACGAGGACGTCGAACGGCTGTGCCGGATGGCCGCCCTCCGTAAGGACCGCGCGCTGCGGGAGGCGATCCGCGCGGCCGAGGAGGACCTGTCCGAGCTCCCGCCCCCGCTGCGCGCGCCGTCGGTCGACCTCGTGGGAGCCGACGAGCCCGACTACGCCGCCGACTACGAGGAACTCGCCCCCTTCGACGGGCCCGACCTGCCCCCGCCGCCCGGACCGGGCAGTGACGTCGACGGCGAGGGTTACGAGAGCTACTGGTGGCCCGCCGACGACGCTCCCAGTCCCCACCCCGTGGAGGAGGACGTCCAGGTGGCCATCCTCCGCGGCCTCATCGACTCCGCCGAGGACGCGGACGAGCGCGCGGCCTTCGCGCGTGATCAGGTGCGCGTCCTCGAGCGCGGCGGCTTCACCGAGGTCGCGAGCCGCCTCCGCGGGATCTTCCCCGAAACCGCCGACACCCTCCGGGCCACCGAGGACAGCGAGGCCGACGGCGGCCCCTGAGCCACCACGACCCACGCCACGGCGGCCCGTACGAGCGGGTGGACGGCGATCCGCCCGCTCCCGGGGCCGGGGACAGGCGTTCGCGTCAGTCCAACACCGCGTCGAGGCGCTCCCCCAGATCCGCGCTGAGCATCCGGGAGTAGGTGCCCGTCATGTGGTGGGAGTCCCGGTAGACCACCACGTTCCCCACCACCGCCGGACACGTGCCCGCCACGCAGAACCGGTCGCTGAGGTCGATGAGGTCGGCGTGGCCGTCGATCATCCGGACGGCTCTCTCCTGGGGGTCGTCGAGTTCCAGGGCCTCCTCCTCGGACCGGTCGCACCGGGACAGGTCGTCGGTGTTGGCGGTGAGACACTCCAGGACGTCCTCACGCGTGCGAGGCGTGTCCCGGATCATGACCACGTCCACCCCGGCCGCGCCCACCCGGTCCCACAGCCGGCTCATGCCCTCGGCCATCATGTTCTGGGCGTCCCCCGAAGACACGGCGTCGGCGGGGTCCGCCATCACCGACGAGCTCGTGATCGCCATGTCGGGACGCAGGTCGATGAGTTCGTCGACCACGGCGCGGTTCCACGTCCGGCACTCCTCGTAGGGCCGTGCCTCCCCCCGCGTGGTCAGTGTGTCCGTGAACGCGCACGCGGACTTCGTGAACACCACCAGCCGCCAGCCGCGCTCCAGCGCCAGTTCCTCCAGCGCCGGGATCCACTGCGCGCCGTGTGAGTCGCCCACGACCGCGACCGTCCGGTCGGCGTCCTCGACACCGTAGACGCACGAGGTGTCCGGAGTCGTGTCGTCCTGGGAGGCCTGACAGCCGTCGTCGTAGACCGCGGGCAGGTCCTCGGCGGCGTCCAGCGGGGTCGGGTACATGAGCTCACCGGACGAGGGCACCGGCCGGTCGATCGCGGCCGGCCCCGTGTGCACGGCGGGATCGAATACCACCGATCCGGAACGCTCCACCCGCACCAGACCCGCGGCGGCCACGGCGCTCACCACGAGCACCCCCGCGAGGGCGACGACGAGTGCCCGGCGCCCGTCGGGCACCAGGCCGCGGTCGCGCACGGGATCCTCCACCCACGCTTTCGTGCCCCATGCCAGGAGGAGGGACAGCGCGGCCACGAGCACGACGTCGAGCACCCCCAACCGCTCGCGCCCCGTCACCGCGAGGGTGAGGATGATGAGCGGCCAGTGCCACAGGTACAGCGAGTAGGACACGTCCCCGACGAAGCGGGCCGGGGCCGTGCTCAGCAACGCCGACGCGGCCGGACGACCGGGGGAGTCCTCGGCCGCGATCACCGCGACGGCGCCGAGGACGGGAAGGGCCGCCGCCCATCCGGGGAAGGCCGTGCCCGCGTCGTAGAACACGGCGGACGCGGCGATGGCGGCCAGCCCGAGCCATCCCAAGGGAAGCTTGAGCCAGGAGGGCGGACCGCCCCGCGCCAGCCCCACGGCGAGCAGCCCTCCGGCGGCCAGTTCCCAGGCCCGTGTCGTGGGGAGGAAGTACGCCGCGGCCGTCCCCTCCACGGCCAGCAGGACCGAGGCGGCCAGGGACGCCGTGAACAGGGCGCCGAGGACCACGACCAAGAACCCCGTACCGGCGCGCGGACGCCGCCGGGCCAGGGCCCACACGGCGAACAGCAGTGGCCAGACCACGTAGAACTGCTCCTCGACCGACAGCGACCAGAAGTGCTGCACCGGGCTGGGAGGTGCCTCGGCGGACAGGTAGTCCACCGCCTGGTCGGCCAGGTAGAGGTTCTCGACGTAGGCGGCGGAGGCCACCAGCTGCCACGCGGTGTCGGCGAGCCGGGGCAGCGGGAGGAGGACGAGTGAGGCGGCCCCCGTGGCGACGAGCACGACCGTCGCGGCGGGCAGCAGCCGTCGGACCCGTCGCACGTAGAAGCGGCCGAGCGCGACACGGCCCTTTCCGGTGGCCTCGCGGTACAGCAGCGAGGTGATGAGGAAACCGGAGATCACGAAGAACACGTCGACGCCGACGTAGCCGCCCGGGAGCAGACGGGGGTCCAGGTGATAGACGAGGACCAGCAGCACGGCCAGGGCGCGCAACCCCTGCACCTCGGGGCGGAACCGGCGGCCGCCCGGCGCGGCCGCGGGCGGTGTGTGTCCGGCCCCGTCACTCGGCCGGGGGGTGGTTCGTGGCGTCGGACGCCACACGAGGTTCGGGCGCATTCCGTTATGTTGCCGTTGCCTTCACTGTGGACAAAGCCGACACGGTGGGCGTTGGCGCAACCTCAGTCCGGAGTTCACCCAATGGACTTCCGGGGTCCGTGTTCCCTTCCCCGTTCACGGTTTCGGGAGCTGTCGGGACCGGCCGGGCCCTCTCCGCCCGAGGCGTGCCCCCGACGTCCCTCCGACCGCTCCCGGCCCGGGGCGGGGTTCGTGCCCTGGGGGTAGTTCAGGCCGTTCTCGGTGACGCTCAGCTGGTTCCGGATCTCCTGGAGCAGCGAGTCTGGTACCACCCCCAGATGGACGCCCTCCTCCGCCAGGTCCGCCGCCTCCCTGAGCGTCCGCCACGCCTCCAACAGGTCGCGGTCGGTCAGGGTCGCGGCCAGCAGCTTCATCGCCCGCAGTTGTCCGGAACGGTGGCGCAGCCCCCCGTACCCCTCGACCGCGACCCGTGCCAGCTCCTCGGCCTCGGTCAACCGACCGGCCTGCTGGAGCGCCTCCGCCGCCTGCCGGTGCGCGCGGGCATGCCACCACTTGTCGCCCAACTCGTGGAAGCCCGCGGCGGCCCGCAACATCTCCTCCTTGCCGACCCCGCGGTCCTGGGCCATCCGGGTCTCCCCCAGCACCAGGCACGTGCGCCATCGTCCCCAGGCGTCACCGAGCTGGGCGAAGGCCCGCTCCGCCGCCAGCAACCGGGAGATCTGCTCCGAAGCCTGCCAGGCGTCCCGTACCCGCGGGCGTCGACGGAACAGCCCGGACGGGGGCGGCGGTTCGGCGAACCGTTCGGCGTAGGCCTCGTCACCGTCGACGAACAGCTCGGTGACCCGGGCCCGCTGCCGGCTCGGCCATCGCGGGTCGCGCGCGGTCAGCCGTCGCCGTTCACGTCCGCGGTCGGGGCTCAGCAGCAGTTCGCACGCCCCGGCCTCCCGGTTGAGTTCGTTGGTGGACAGACGGCCCAGGGAACGCAGGTAGCGGGCGTGGTACCAGTCGCCGTGGGGCAGGTGGGCGATCCGCTCCCGTTCGTCCTCCAGCACGAACCAGGCGTTGAGCGCGAACCCGCGTAGCCGCAGCACCTCGCCCTTTTGCAACTGGACCCGGGCCCACTGCTCGGGGACGTCCTGGGAGCCCACGAGCAGTTCCTGCGCCAGGACCAGGAAGTCGTAGGCGCGCTCCAGGTGCCCCTGGAAGCGGTCGACCTCGGCCAGGTTGCACAGCGCCCGGACCTGCCACCAGCGGTCGTCGTGTTCGGCGAAGACCTTGACGGCCTCCTCGATCTCGGCTCGGCCGTCGTCCAGGTCGCCGCTCCGGTACAGGTTCACCCCGACCGAGCGCCGCGCACGTGCCGGCCAGCGTGGGTCGACCCCCGCGAGCTGCTCCAGGACGTACAGCGCGGTCAGGGCGCGTTCGTGTCCGGCGTCGTGGTCGCCGTGGCCGCTGGCCACCTCGGCGCGGTCGAGCTGGGAGACACCATAGGCGAACGGGTCGCCCATCTCCAGGGCGAGCGCGGCGGCCTCCCAGGTGGCCTCCCGCATGGCCTCCCAACGAGTGTGGCCGGTCCGGCAGAGGACGGCGAAGGCGCGGCGCAGCCGCCACCCGTACCCGACGGCTCGTGCGTGCCGCCGCCGTCTGGCCTGGGAGGCCCGGGAGCCGGGGCCGCCCCCGGGCCGCGTCCACTGGAAGCAGGCCTCGAAGCCCCGGTACTCGGAGTCCAGCCAGGCCATGGGGTCGGTCGACGCGGGCAGACCCGACTGCCGCGGCTCCCAGGGATCGTCCCCGGGGGCGTCGTGTCCGGGCAGGGCGCCGCCGAAACTCCACTCGTGCGGGGCGGCGCGCCGCGCCGCCTCCGCCGCCACCCGGTCGAAGGCGAGCAGCAGCCGCTCCACGGCGCGTTCGAGCTCCTCCCGAGACCAGTCCGCCAGTTCCCCGTCGGGGACACCGAGTACGTGCGGACCCGTCAGGAGCAGGGTGTCCCGGACGTGGTCGTGCAGCTGGAACCGGTCGAAGCCGCCCGACTCGTACAGGTAGGTGACCAGGTGGCGGTGGCTCATCTCCAGGAGGAGCGGTTTGGCCTCGTCCTCCGAGACCCCGAGCAGGGCGGCGGCCGACCACGCGGTGAAGGTGGTCAGGCCAGCACCCGCCAGCCGGTTGAGCAGTAGCCGTTCGCGGGGCTCACAGCGTCGCAGGCTGGAGGCGAGTGAGGAGGCGATGGCCTTCGGGCCGGGCAGTGTCTGCCAGAGGACGGGGTCCTTCATGTGGCGGAGTTGGTCGGCGGCGCTGGGACCGCGTTCCTGGATGATCTGCGTGGCCGACAGGCAGATGGCCATCGGGAACCCGTGGCAGGCGGCGGCGAGGTCGGGCAGGGCGGCGCGGTCGGCCTCCGAGAGGGGGCGGGTGGAGCCGTCCACCAGTCTGATCAGTAGTTCCAGACCCTCGTCGGGGGAGAGCGGATCCAGGCGGCGGCGGAGCATGGTGTGCGGCGCGTCGGGGAAACCGTTGCGACTGGTGATCAGGACGGCGCAGCCGCGCCCGAGCGGCAGCAGCGGTTCGACCTGGGCGTGGTCCTCGGCGTTGTCGAGGACGATGAGCAACCTGCGCTCCTCGGTCTCCGTTCGCCACAGTCCGCTGAGCTCGTCCAGGTCGGCGTCCTCGGGGAAACGGACACCGATCTCGGTGAGCATCTGAGCGAGGACGTCCTCGGGCCGCCGAGGCCCGCGGCGGACGGGGGCGCCCGTCTCGATGTCGTGGGGAACCTCGTCACCGGAGCGTCGGCGCGGCCAGCCGCGGCTGAGGAGACCCCGCCTGGCCGGACGGGGTGTGGTGGGTCCCTCGGGGTCGGTGCCGCCGTAGAGCTCGAACTCCAACTTGCCGTCCGGGAAGCGGTTGGAGACCTCGTCGACGATCTGGGCGACCAGTTGGCTCTTCCCGGTGCCGCTCTCACCGGTGATGACCACGGCCAACGGGCCGCGGTGCGGACGCCGCGGGCGGCGGAGCAGACGCCGGGCGCCCGCGGGGCGGAAGCGGTCGAAGGCCTGTCGCAGCTCGTCCATGAGGTCGGAGTGACCGGTGAAGTACTCGACGGGAGGGGGCAGCCGCCTGCGCAGAGCGGGCTCCTCCGCTGGGCCCGGTGTGCTGGGGGTCCGTTCGAGCATCGCCTGGGCGGTGGCCGCCACGCCCCCGCCCAGGACGGCGAGCGCCGCCGCGATCAGGCCGTCACCGCCCGGTATGAGGTCCGGGAGCTCCTGGAGCACGCTTCCCAGACCCAGGAGTAGAGCCAACCCCGTGGCCACGCCGACACCGAACGGTCGCCGACCGCGCGGGCGCCGGCGGGTGACCTTCGAACGCGAACCGCTGTCCACACCCACTCCACTCTCGTCGGAGGCACTCCCGCTGTCCCGGTTCCGCGCCACCCACCCTCTGGAGGGAGGGAGCGGGCCCGCCGGTGGGAGTGTGCCGGCGGGCCCGCCGGGGGAGTGGACGGCGCTGTCCGGGCGCGGTGGTCTTCCCCGAGGGGCGGACGGGGAGCTCGCGGGTCCGGTCACGGATGGTGATCGGGCAGGCAGGACGCTAACAGCGCCCGGACGGGCAGGACAATCCCCGCCCACCTGCGTGAACGGCGGAACCGGGTCGGGGCGTAGGGCCTGAGCTGGGCGGTTCTCCCGGGGTGCGGCGCTGACCGCTTCCGGTCACACGGGGGTCCGCGGCACGGGTCGCCCCGCCCCGACGCATGGGTGACGGGCCGGTCGCCCACGGCGGCGGGTACCGCCTGGACGTGCCGTCTGGGGAGGTCGACGCCCACGCCTTCGAGCGACTCGTCGCCGAGGGCTCCCGGCTGCTCCGGGAGCACCCCCCCTGCCGGGCGGCGGAGGTCCTGGACGAGGCCCTGTCACGTACCGGGGACTCCGCCGGGCTTCACCCCCGAACCGCGCACCCTGTGTGCCGCCCACCCCGTCCGGGAGCGCCGCCACGGCCCGCTCAGCGGATCCCGCACGAGACCGGTCTGAGCGGTGCGTCCTGACCGCCTACGAGGACCTGCGCCGGGCCCTGGCCGGGCCGCCGCGCGCCCTCATCACCCGCCCCGACCTGGTGTTGGCCGACGATCCCACCGGCGCCCTGGACTCCCGCACCGGCGCGCGGGAGCTGTCTCCGTCGCGGGACACGGCCGTCGCGCTGGGCCAGACGGTCCTCGTGGTCACCCACGATCCCGTGGTCGCGTCCTACGCCCATCGCCGCCTCCGAACACCTCCCCGAGAGCGTCCGACTGCCCGTCGCCCTGGTCGGCGCGTTGGGCGCCCTCGATGAGGTGGAGCCGGCGGTCGGCGACCACCGGCCGCCCCTCGCGGACGGCTCCCCGACCCTGTCCGTGTTCGGCCGCGGCTGAGACTCCGTCCCACTGGGCCCGTCCGAGCCGGTGGCGGGCCGAGCGCCGCGGTGAAGACCTTGGGGACCGAACCGTGCGTGAAGCGGGAACGGGTGGTGACCGGGCGGTTCGCCTTGTTTATCGCTTCTGATGATCCGTCTTGGGCCGCGGTGGGTGTTTCCGGGACTGGCTCACCGTTCTGCGGGTGTGCCTCGCGTTGCGCTGTCGTTGTGTTGGGGGCCCTTTGGGTGGCGGATCGAATGAAAGATCGGAGAAATCGATAAAGTTACTTCGTCTGGCCTGTGCGTCTGATGCCGACCGCGTGGGTTGCTCTCGGAAATGTTTCGATGGGATGGTGCGATGAATCGTTCCTTCGGTTGGCCGAACTTGTCCGGAGAAAACAAGAAAACCGCCCGGTGCCGCCGGGCGGTTGGTGTATGCGATTCGAAGGAGGCGAAGGGTTGTTCTTTTCTTTCTTCTTGGTGCCGGGCTACCTGCGGTGACGCAGATGGTGCATGACCAGGAGGACGATGAACAGGACGGTCAGAAGCCCGAACCCGACGCTGATCATCGGGTGGAAACCGCCGAGGGAGGTGACCGCGTTGGCCGTGGCGCCGAGGATGATCAGTAGCCACAGCACGGCCCGCACCGCGCGTCGGCCCCGCCTGGCGGGAGCGCCGTCACGGCGCCGTCCAGCATTGCCCGGGCTCTCTGCGAAACGGTAGGGGTCACTCATCTGGTATCTCCTGGGGATCCGGAGTCAGCGGTCGGGACGGGTCCGTACGGCCGAGTGATCCTCGCCGTGGACGGGTACGACACTAGAATCCCGACCCCCCGCGGGACGATCCCGCACGCTGAACAGTCGGGGTATAGCAGGCTGTACTCCTTCGGGCCGCCCATCCGGCGGGCGCTTCGCGCCGGTAGGGTTGCGTCGGTTCGGCTTCGGCCAGGAAGTGAGCATGCCCCCCGCAGACAACGACACCAGGCCGTTCCGGGAACTGGTGGTGACCGGGCTCAACAACGTGTTCCTGAGCCTGGAGCGCCTCGCCGGTGGACTGATCACCGCCCTGATGGCACTGTTCGCCCTCGCGGTCCTCGGCGTCGTCCTCCTCACGAGCCCGCTCGGCGTCGGCCTGCTGTTGCTGCCCTCGGCCCTGCGGCTGCTACGCACGGTGGCCAACCGGGAACGGCACCGCCTCACCCGCTGGGGGCCGCCGGTGCCGTCACCCGCGTCGGCCGACGCCCCGACCACCCCCGTCGACGCGTTCCGGGCCCTCGTCCACGACGTCCAGGTCCGGCGTGACCTGGTCTGGCTGTCCTGCCACTCCACGCTGGGACTCCTGACAGGCCTTCTCGGGGTCCTGCTTCCGGTGGTCGCGGTCCGGGACGGCACCTTCCCCCTGTGGTGGTGGCTGCTGCCCCCGGACGCGGCCGGGGCATCCATCGGCGTCCCCGCCCACGACTGGTACGCGGCCCTGGCCGTCGGCATGCTGGGGGTGGGCTGGGGGGCGATCACCTTCGGGATCGAGCCGATCCTGGCCTGGCTCCAGTCGTGGCCCGGCCGCCGACTGCTGCGGCCGCACTCACGGGTGGTCCTCCACGAACGCATCACCGAACTCACGGCCACCAGGGCCGCCGCCCTGCAGTCGCACACCACCGAACTCCGCCGGATCGAGCGATCCCTGCACGACGGAGCGCAGAGCCGCCTGGTCGCCGTCATCATCCAGCTGGGGGCCGCACGGCGGGCGCTGAGGACCGCCCCGGAGCGAGCGGAGGCGGCGATGGAGCGAGCCCAGGCCGCGGCCGAGGACGCTCTCGCCGAACTGCGCGGTCTGGTACGCGGCATCCTCCCACCGGCCCTGGAGAGCCATGATCTGGAAGGGGCGCTCAGCGCGCTGGCCACGGGCTGCTCGGTTCCCTGCACGGTCGAGGTCGACGGTCTGGGGCCCCTGGCCTCGTCCATCGAGGCGACGGCCTACTTCGCCGTCGCCGAAGCGGTCACCAACGTCACTCGGCACAGCGGGGCCGGACACGCCCGCGTCCGGGTCAGCGAAGAGGAGGACGTCCTGCGTATCCACATCCACGACGACGGGCGGGGAGGCGCGGACGAGCGCGCCGGGACCGGCCTGGTCGGAATCCGGCGCCGGGTGGAGGCACACGACGGCGTGCTCACCGTGGACAGCCCCGGAGGCGGGCCGACCGACATCTGGGTGGAGCTGCCGTGCGGATCGTGATCGCCGAGGACGACGCCCTGCTCCGGGAGGGGATGGCCGCCCTGCTGCGGGACGAGGGCTTCCATATCTGCGCGGCCGTCGGCGAGGCCGACACGCTGCTCGACGCCGTGGTCGAGCACGAACCCGACATCGCCATCATCGACGTGCGGATGCCCCCGACCTACACCGACGAGGGCGTCCAGGCGGCGGTACGCGCCCGCGACATCCGCGCGGGTCTGCCGGTCCTGGTGCTGTCGGCCTATGTCGAGCAGTCCTTCGCGACGGAGCTGATGGAGAGCGGGACCTCGGGTATCGGCTACCTGCTCAAGGAGCGTGTCGGCCGGGTCGACCAGTTCCTGGACACCCTGCGCAGGGTGGCGGGCGGGCAGATCGCCATCGATCCGGAGGTGGTCGCCCAGTTGTTCGCCCGCAAGCACGCCGACGACGTCCTGGCACGGCTCAGCCCCCGTGAGCGCGACGTGCTCGCCCTCATGGCCGAAGGCCTGGGCAACGGGGCGATCGCCGAGCGGATGACCGTCACTGAGGGAGCCGTGCACAAGCACATCCGCAACATCTTCGGGAAGCTCGGCCTGGCCCCGGACGACCGTTCGGACCGGCGCGTCGCCGCGGTGCTCCGCTACCTGAACGCCGTCGGCCGCTGACGACGCGCGGACGATCGTCGACGCGGCGACGGGGCCGATGGCCGGGGTCGGGGCGCCGATCTCGCCGTCGGCCAGACCGAGGCGCGGGCCGACGCCTCGCGGCCGGTCCCGCTACGTCCCTCACAGATAGTCCTCCAACAGCGCGGGGCTCAGGCCGACCCGGTCGGCCTGAGCGGCGAACTCCGCGACGTCCTCGGCGAAGTCCTCCCCGAAGTGCATCAGCACGATGTCGCCCGGGCGGAGCCGGTCCCCGGCCGCGAACTCCATTCGGCCCTCGCGGACCTCCGCACTCCAGTGCACGACCTCGTCGATGCCGCACTCCTGTGCCGCGCGCAGGGTGTGGTCGTCGAAACTGCCGTAGGGCGGCCGCAGCAGGGCGGGTCTGTGGCCGAACTCCCGCTCGTAGGAGTCGGAGGTGGCGCAGATCTGCCGGCGCTGCTCGTCGGGGGGTTCGTCGGCGAGGTCGGGGTGGTCGAGTGTGTGGTTCTGAATGGTCGAACCGGTGCGTTCGCTGAGCCGCCGGAAGAAATCGGGGTCCTGGCGGACGTAGCCGTCGGTCAGGAACAGGGTGGCGCTGATTCCCGAGTCGACGAGCACGTCGACCATCTCCGGCGAGCGCGCGGCACCGTCGTCGATGGTGAGGAAGACGACGGGGTCCGTCGTGCGCACGCTGTACACGACACCGGTGTCCGGCCCCTCCTCCGCCCCGGCGGCCCGGTGCGACGAGCGGAGTTCGGCGCCGACGACGCCGCAGGCCGCCGCCAGGAACGTCACGCAGGCCACACTGACCGCCAGGGCCCGGGAAGGATGCGATGGGATGTCCATGGGCCGACGCTAGGAAGCGGGTTTCTCGAACCCCCCGAGAGCGTGTTGCGCTGTCCCGTCGGAGAGCCGTAGATCGTGTAACGGCACGGCGAGCGGTACTGGCATCGACGGCGTGAAGATCATCTCGGGCGCGGTCCCGGCCGCGGTGGTGTGCGCGCTCGCCGTGACCGCGTGCGGGCCGGTCGACACCGGGGTGCGGATCGAACAGGTGCCCGCCTCGGACGGCGCCCCCCTTCCCTCCACGCCCTCCCCTGGAGAGGGCACCCGTGGGGGCGAGGCCGTCAGCGTCGACCCGGTCCAGGTGCTGCGCGACGACCCCGGGGTCGACCAGGGCGTCAAGGACGTCCTCGCCTGGCCGTGCCAGGGGGAGGGCGACGAGGCGTGGTCGCGGGGGTGGTACCCCGTCTACACCGAGTACCTCCGCATCCCCGACACCGACGTCTGGGCGGTGATCGTCAACGTGCAGGACTGTTCGGCCCCTCCGGCCTGCAACCCCTACATCGCCTCCTACGTCTACCGGCTCTGGACCGACCGGAGCGAGCGGGTCTTCTCGTCGGAGTCGGCGGGAAGCCGGGTCGACGTCGACGGGGACGCGGGCCTGTTCGTGGACCGCGGCCTGTGGGGGCCGATGACTCTGCCTGCCCGCAGGGAACCGAGCGCACGATGCTCGAATGGGCCGGGGAGCGGCTCGTCGAAGCCGGGGAGTGAGGGACACGCCGTGGAGGCTCCGCACGTACTGTTCGTCGAGGATGACGACGTCATCAGGGAGGCCACCCAGCTCAGCCTGGAACGCGACGGGTTCCGTGTGGCGGTCGCGTCCGACGGCAGGACCGGTCTGGAGGTCTTCCACGCCCGGCGCCCCGACGTCGCCCTGCTCGACGTGATGCTGCCCGGGATGAACGGCGTGAGCCTGTGCCGTCGCATCCGCGAGGTCAGCCTCGTCCCCGTGATCATGCTCTCCGCCCGCGACGACCCCGTCGACATCGTGGTGGGGCTGGAGGCGGGCGCCGACGACTACGTCACCAAGCCGTTCGACGGCGCCGTGCTCACCGCACGGATTCGGGCGGTGTTGCGCCGCACCGAACGCCCGGCCACCGCGGACCAGGACCGTCGGGGTCCGTTGCGGTTCGGCGGCCTGGAGATCGACACGGAGGCCGTACGGGTCCTGTCCGCGGGCCGACCGGTCGCGCTGACCCCGACCGAGATGCGCCTGCTGCTGCGGTTCGCGCGGTCGCCCGGGACCGTGCTCAGCCGGGACGTGTTGTTGGAGAGCGTGTGGGACTACGCGTGGGGCGGGGACACCCGTGTCGTCGACGTCCACGTGCAGCGCCTGCGCACCAAGATCGGTGGCGGGTACGTCGAGACGGTGCGCGGTTTCGGCTACAAGTTCACCGGGCAGCCCTGATGAGCCTGCGGTGGCAGATCACCATCACGATCACGCTGGTCAGCGTGCTCGTCACGCTCGCCCTGGGGTTGACGGTGCACTTCGCCTACGCCTACCAGCAGGCCGATGAGGCCCGGCGGCTCCAGACCGACCGGCTCGAACTGGCGGTCCAGGAGTACCGGCGCAACGGTCGCCCGACCCTGGGCAGCAGCCTGGACGATCCCGACCTGCCCGCGGGTCTGCGCGTCGGCGTCCAGAACGGCGCGACGGCCACCTACGTGGGCCCCGACGACGACGGCGGGGCGGTCTGGGCCGCGACCGCCGTCGGTGAGGATCGGATCCTGTCCCTGCGCTCCACCTACCGCCCGCGCTTGGACGATCTGGCGCGGTTGGACCGCGTCCTGGTGACAGGCGGCCTGACCGTCATCGCGCTCGGCGCGGGAGCCGGTGTCGTCATCGGCGCACGGCTCTCGGCCCGGCTGCGGCGGGCCGCGATCGCGGCCCGCCGGGTCGCCGACGGAGAACGCGGCACACGCGTGGAGGACGCCGTCGGCGGACGTCTGCGGGACGAGGCCGCCGATCTGGCGCGGGCCGTCGACGCCATGGCCGATGCGCTCCAGAGCCGTCTGGACGCCGAACGTCGGGTGACCGCGGACATCGCCCACGAGTTGCGGACCCCGATCACCGGCCTGTCCACCGCCGCCGACCTTCTGCCGCCGGGACGCCCCTCGGAACTGGTGCGGGACCGGGCGCGCGCTCTGCGCACGTTGGTGGAAAACGTCCTGGAGGTCGCGCGTTTGGACACCGCCACCCAGTGCCCGGACCCGGCCGAGGTGGCGTTGGGCGAGTTCACCGTGCGCCGGGCCACAGGCGTGGACCCGAACGTTCGTGTCCTCGTGCGCGACGACGCCGTCGTACGCACTGATCCGCTGCGTCTGGAGCGTGTCCTGGCCAACCTGGTCGCCAACGCCTGCGCGCATGGTGCCCTGCCGGTGGAGGTGGAGGTCGACGGCCCCCGGATCACGATTCGCGACCACGGGCCAGGCTTCTCCGAGGAGTTGTTGCGCGACGGGCCCAGTCGCTTCCGCAAGGGGGGTGACGCCACGGGTGGGCACGGACTGGGGCTGACCATCGCCTTCGGCCAGGCCCGTGTGATCGGGGCCACGATCACCCTGGTCAACCTCCGGTCGGGTGGAGCACAGGTGATCGTGGACCTGGGGTCCGATGTCCAGAGGCCCACCGGCCCGTGACGGCGGGCTCCGCGCGGACCTGTGGGGGCCGGATGTCCCCCACGCGGGGGTGAGTTGACGGGGTGGGTGGGGGACACCCACCAGGAGAATCTTCGCTGCCGTGCACCCGCTGGTGCACCCCCGGCAACGCGAAAGGCCCTGACCTAAGCGCGTTTGTGCTGGTCAGGGCCTTAAGCTCCTGGGGTGAGTGACGGGACTTGAACTGCGGTCGGTGAGTGTCCTGAACTGCGAAAACACGAGAAGTCGCAGGTAGTGGGGGAGGTGGTCCCCTGGTTGTGTTGGGTTGCCCCGCGTTCCGCTGGAAGGTGTGCACCCTCCGGGTGCACATCCTTGGCCGTCCCCGGTGCACCCCCACGGGTGCACCGAGTGAACCCTGTGCCAGGGTCACATCTGTTGGTCCAGCCACTCCTGGCAGCGCTCACGGAACCACAACAGCACCTGCTGCACTCGCTCCCCGCCATCGTCAACGAGGACCTCGAGCGGGAAACTCGGTCGTCGGTTCAGTGAGTCCTCGGGCAGGTCGATTCCAGGGATCGCGTTGAACTTGTGCAGCAACTCCCTCCGCAGAGCCACATCGTCGAACGGAGGGCGGCGCGCCATGTGCTGGAAGACCACCTCAGCGCGTCCCGACGCCGGATAGAGCACGATCGCCCATCGCCAGTCGGCGTTCACGCTCTCGTCCCAGGCGAGGAGGAAACAGCTGGTGTCGGCGCCGCTCCCCCAGAGCAGGTCACCACCGGCGGCGTTCCATTCGTCGATCAGGGCCTGAGCCGCCCGTACGACCACGGGCCGCTGGTTCTCCAGGAGCAGTGAGTGGAACTGTCGTTCCCGTTCGACGAACTCGTCCACCTCGAGTCCGACCAGTTCAGCCAGTGCGGCGGCTGGCACGAACCCCTCATGCCCTGATCCCGCCTCCTCCGCGGCCCTGGTGTCGGGGTAGGCCCGGTCCTCGTGGGCTGTGCCCGGGTTGGCACTCAGATACCGGGCCACGGTCGCCGTCTTGGCCCCGACGAGTACCGCGAGTTCGCGGTGCGTGGTCCAGCGGCCTGACGCCAGCATCGCCAGCGCGTGTTCGAGTTGCTGGGCGAGGTCATCACCGATCTCCTCCGGTGCCTGAGTACCGGAGGAGGCGGGCGCAGGCCACAGAGCACAGGCGTGGTCTGCGAGAAGGGCGGCACGTGCCTCGATCTCCGGCCTTCCCCAACTGGGAGCATCGGCGATCTGGCGGTTCATGCTCAGACCGCTGGACTGGAAGATCTTCTGCTTGCGCTCGAACATGTGGTTGGACAGCTTCGAATTCTGCGCGGTCAGGGTCAGGTTGCCCAGAGTGTGTAGCAGACGTCCGTGCAGTTCGTTCTCGGTCTCGTCCGGGTCGGTCTGCTTGCGCAGGACCTCGTACCATTCCTCGGTCATGCTCTGCGGCATAACGTGTTCGATACTTACCTTGGCCTTGCCGAAGTCCACCGGCTCGGGGGAGTCGAAGGCCTCCTCCAACCTGCGCAGTACGAAGGTGCGCTGTAGGGCCTGACCCGACCAGTAGAAATTGCGGTGTGCCACCGCCTCGCGCAGTGCCTTGTCGGACGGCCAGCGCCGACGCGGATCCGACAGGTACCGGTGCACGGAGTCCGCGACCGAGCCACCCGGCTGGATCTCCTTGGGTGAGGACATGAAGATCCTGTTGAGCCCCTGGGTCGGTACACCGGCGATCATGCGTCGGACCAGGAAACTCTCCACATACCCCAGTGCGCGGATCAGCTCTTCGGTGTCGGTGTGCCCCTGGTCGCGTAGCACCATCAGGTGTAGCGCCAGCGGTCGGTAGATCTTGTTACCCCAGGATTCGAGGCGGGTCAGGACCTCGGCCAGCTCCGGGTCGCTTTCGAAGACGGGGTCGAGTACGCGCTGCAGCAGCTGCCCCAGACGCCACAGGTGTTCGACCTCGCCGCGTAGGGCCCTCTCACCACCGGCGTGGGACACTTTCTCCAGGCGTTCCTTCTGCCCGTGGTAGACCTCGCTCTGTTTCGCCCGCTCGTCCCCACGCAGTACCAGATCCAGCCAGGCCAGGGTCTCCAGTGTCTCCGGACCCAGTTCGTCCTGCATCGGCAACCAGACCTCGTCGTACACCTCCTGTCCGGTGTCGGGCAGGAGCATGAAGACGTAGTTGCGCAACAGGTCGGTCTGGCTGAGTCCCTTACCGGTGTTGTTCAGGGACTCGAAGATCCGGAAGACGTTGTCGCCCGCCTCTGCCTGGATGTCCACCAGGCTGAGCCGGTGGCCGATGATCTCCTCGATCCGGAGGAGATCCTCCTCGGTGTAGTGCCTGACCTGGCGGGCGAAGTAGTTGTAGGCGAACCCGACCCTGTCGTCACCGCCCGCTTCGGGGTGCCCGTTGACGACGGCCGCGAAGGCGGACCGGTCGGCCTGGGTCGGCGCGATCCGGTACTTGTCAGGTCCCTTGTTGTACTTGTTCACCAGGTAGACGTCATCGATCCGGTCCGCGCCGCTGGGGTCACCCTCCTCGAGCACCTCCACCTCACGCAGCCGGTCGCGGATGGCCGCGAGCGCGATGGACAGTGAGGTGAGCCGCTGTTGTCCGTCGATGACCAGCCAACGGGTCAGCGTGCTCGCCGAGGACGACCCGGGCGCGAGCACGACCGAGCCCAGGAAGTGCCCGGCGGACCGGGGCGGGCGCGCCTCCTCGTCGCGGTCGACCTGTTCGGTGAGGTCGCCCCAGAGCCGCTCCAGTTCCTCCCTGCCCCAGGAGTAGGGGCGTTGGTACAGCGGCACCTGGAACTGCTTGGTTCCTTCGACCATGTTTCGGAAGGTGGTTTCGTTGGCCTGCATGTCTCCGCAATCTCGGACGGGCTGTCGGGGGCGGACTCTTACTTCGGTAGGAACGGGCTGGGCTCGCCGGAGTACGACACGTACAGGGTGTCCCGGGCCCGCGTACAGGCGACGAACAGAAGGTTCCGTTCGCGCTGCAGGTCGTGGGCGTGGGCCAAGGGGTCCTCCGAGATGTCCGTGACCCTTGACTCCAGGGGGAGGTAGGCCGCACCCGCACCGACCACCGCCACACAGCGGAACTCCAGCCCCTTCATCGAGTGCATCGTGCCCACCCGAACTCCGGAGTCCTGGGCCAGACCGCAAGTGTCGATGCCCTCGGCCTCCAAAGCAGCTCTGGTTTCTCTGACCAGAGCCTCGGTGCGGGCCGCGACCGCGATGGTCCCGGGCTCGACATCGGAGGTGAGCCACCCGGTGACCACCTGGGTGAGTGCCTCCAGCTCCGCTTGCTCCGTGGGGTGAGCGTGCACGGCTGGAGTCCGGCCGTGCAGGGGCGAGGCGTAGTCGGCCAGGTGAGATCGCACCCCGTCGAACCCCTCCACCGGCGCGGTGCCGAGCACCCGAACGGCCCAGGAGAGAATTTCCTGGGTGCTGCGGTAGCTCACGGTCAGGCGGTGGCTCCGGCCGCGCACGTTGATCCCGACCGCTGCCATGGAAACGCGGTGGTCGTAGATGCGCTGGTGCGGATCGCCCGCGACGAACAGGTCGTCCCGGCCTTCGGGGGCCAAGGCACGCACCAGTCGCCACTTGGCCGGGTGCAGGTCCTGTGACTCGTCCACCACGACATGCCGGTAGGGACGCTCGCCGGTGCGGTTGAGGATGTCGGCGGCCTCCGAGGCGAGCCAGGTGAACGTCCACTGCCCGTTGGCGCGCATCTCCTCGGTGGCGCCCAGGACCGAACGCCACACCCGGCGCTTCTGTTCGGCGCTCATACGGCCGGAGCGTCCCCGGCCGTGCCGTCGGGCCCGTAGGTAGTCGCGTTCGGTACGCAGGTCCTGGGCGAGGATCACGTGTTCCCACTCCTCCAGCAGGAACCGTCCCGACACGTCCGATCCCTCGGCGTGGCGGTCCCAGAGAGCGACGAGTTCACGTGAGTTCGGGAAGTCGGGCCTGCCGTACACCTGACGCGCCACCTGGTGGGCGACCTTGTCCAGGTTGCGCACGTCGACCAGCTTCCGACGGTCCTCGTTGCGCACCAGCAGTTCGAGCTGGGAGCGGAGAGCCGAGTCCAGGGTCGTGGTGAAGGTGGTGAGCAGGATGGGTTGCTCCGGCGTGACCTCTCCGGTGCCCAGGGAGAGCTGGCGCCCGTCGGCGGCGTACCGTTCGGCCATGTGCGCTACCCGGTGCAGCGCGGTCACCGTCTTGCCCGTACCCGCGCCGCCGGTGACCATGACCGGACCCGCGAACTTATCCCTGCACGCGATGCGCTGCTGCCGCGGGTGCAGGAAGGTCCGCCACACGTCGAACGGGTGCTCCAGCAGTTCCCGTAGTTCCTCGGGACCTTCCACGAACACCGCCTGGTCCGGGCTGCGCCGGATCGCCGAGACCAGGTCGTCGGGGTCGACCTCCTGCGCGGTGACCTCCTCGGCGAGCTCACGGCTGAGCAGGTCCCACACCTCCTCAGGGGACATCCCCGAGGCCAGCGCGGTCAGGGCGTCGTGTTGGGCCTTGGGCATCATGATCGCCAGAGCGTCGAGGTAGCTCTCATCGGGGAGCAGTCTGGCGATCCGGACGGTGTCCTCGTCGATACCCAGCTGAGTGAAGTGTTTGTCCGGGACCTCCCGGAAAAGGGTGTCGTCCGAAGCCTCGACCATCGGGGTGAGCGCGGTGCTCATGGTGTCCAGCGCGGTCTCGTCCCGGAACTCCAGGACGCCGAGCGCCTGGTTGACTGAGGGGCGCCGGTTGCGGATGTACCGGTAGGCCTCTTTGTGTGCGAGCACGGTCACCAGGAGGAACACGTCTCCGGAATCGGGTGCGAGGACGACGCCCCGGTAGCCCTGGTTGATGCGGAGCGTCCGCCAGCGGGAGTCCCGGCTGTCGGTGATCTTCTCCAGGTGACCGCCGGCGAAATAGGTGTCGGCGAACTTGTCCAAGGCCTCGTCGACGGCTTTGCGCAGCTTCTTGTCCAGCACCGCGTAGGTGGTGAGGAAGTCCTTGGCGATCGCGAGCTGAGGCACGGGAGCCTTTCCGGGACAGGGGGTGGAGGAGGGGCGTCCAGGGGAGGGACCTGCCATACCAGCATAGGGACGAGAACCTCTGAGAGGTCGGGCTTCCCGGCACCCGGTACCGACCTGTCCGTCCGGTGGCCGATATCGGTCAATGGTGCGGTGTTCCCGGAACGTCGTAAGTACGGGGAACGGCCTGGAGCCGCGCGGTAGTCGCCACCCCTGACACCGGCCCCTGGTATGACGGAGGCACACACGACGAAGGGCGGCGCACGTATGACTCCCCAGGGCGCGGCGGACATCGAGGTCCTCGGTCCCCACTCCGAGGACGCGAACGATGAGAGCGGCACTCCGGCCCCCAGCACCGGGCAGCTGGTGACCGTCCGCAACCGCCAGTGGGTGGTCTCCGAGGTGCGCGCCTCCCACATCGTCTCCAGCGATCCCACCCGGATCACCGGCAAGCCCCAGCACATGGTGTCCCTGGTGAGTATCGGGGACGACGCCTCCACCGACCGGATCGAGGTCCTCTGGGAGCTGGAGGTGGGCACCCGGATCCACGAGGGCAGGGACCTGCCCGCACCCGCGCTCGGCTTCGACGACCCCGTCCGCCTGGACGCCTTCCTGCACGCCGTCCGCTGGGGCGCGATCACCTCGGCCGACAACACCTCCCTGCAGGCGCCCTTCCGCTCGGGGATCGAGATCGAGGACTACCAGCTCGAACCGGTGGTGCGGGCCCTGTCGATGCCCCGGACCAACCTGCTCATCGCCGACGACGTCGGTCTCGGTAAGACCATCGAGGCCGGACTGGTCATGCAGGAACTCCAGCTGCGCCACCGCGCCCGCACCATGCTCATCGTGTGCCCGGCCGGGCTGACCACCCAGTGGCACGACGAGATGCGCGACAAGTTCGGCCTGGACTTCCGAGTGGTCGACGCCGACCTGGTCCGCCGGCTGCGCCGCGAGCGCGGTTTGTACGCCAACCCCTGGACCCACTACCCCCGCCTGATCGTCAGCATCGACTGGCTCAAGCGCGAACGCCCCCGGCGGATGCTCCGCGAGATCCTGCCCGCCAGTCCCCGTTATCCACGCACCGTCGACCTGCTGGTGGTGGACGAGGCGCACAACGTGGCCCCCGCGGGCAGCGGCAAGTACGCGGTCGACTCGTTGCGTACCAAGGCGATCCGGGAGCTGGCACCCCACTGTGAACACCGGCTGTTCCTGTCGGCCACCCCGCACAACGGCTATCCCGAGTCGTTCTCCGCTCTCCTGGAGCTGCTGGACGACCAGCGTTTCGCCCGCGGGGTCGAGCCCTCCGACGAACAGCTCGCCCGGGCCATGGTCCGCCGTCTCAAGCGTGACCTGCCCAAACGCTGGGACGGCGCCGCGCGCTTCCCCGCACGGGTGCTCGGCTACACCGAAGTGGACTACTCCGGCGCCGAACGCGAGGCGCACCGCGCCCTGGTGGAGTACGCCGACAGCCGCCGCGACCGGGTCGGAAAGACCGGCCGGCACACGGTCGACTTCGTCACCACCCTGCTGAAGAAGCGCCTGTTCTCCTCACCGCAGGCCTTCGCCCGTACCGTCACCACCCACCTGGCGACTATGGATGCCAAAGGCGCCGCGGACGAGGCCTCCGGTACTTCTGAGCAGGCCCCGGCCCAGGAAGTCCTGCCGGTCCTGCAGGAACGCCTGTCGGCCACCTCCGAACACGAGGAGGAGTACCAGGAGGCCGAGGCGGAGGTGTTCGGCACGGTGAGTCGTGGCGCCCCCGGGCTCACCGAACACGAACGCGGCCTGCTCGTCGGCCTGCGTTCCTGGGCGGAGAAAGCCCAGGGCCGTTCGGACGCCCGGTTCGCGGCCTTGCGCTCCTGGCTGGATCCGATCCTCTTCCACCCCGGCGTCGACGGAGAGCCGATCGGACCGGGCGGTCCCGGCGGATCGGACGGTCAGGCGGACTGGACCGACGAGCGGGTCATCATCTTCACCGAGTACCGCGACACCCAGCGCTGGCTGCGCGAGCGGCTCATCGCCGCCGGGTACGGCGGCAAGGGCGGGGAGCGACTGGCCCAGTTGTACGGCGGCCAGGACCCGGAGGAGCGTGAGCGGGTCAAGAACGTCTTCACCGACCGCCCCGACCTCGACAAGGTCCGGATCCTCGTGGCCACCGACTCCGCCAGCGAGGGCATCAACCTCCAGCGGTACTGCCACCGGATCCTGCACTGGGAGATCCCCTGGAACCCCAACCGGCTCGAACAGCGCAACGGCCGTGTGGACCGCCACGGTCAGAAGGCGGATCAGGTGGAGGTCACCCACTTCGTCCCCAAGGGGTGGGAGGCCGCCGAACCGGGCTCTTTGGAGGACGAACTCGGGTTCCTGCGCACCGCGGTGGAGAAGGTGGACCGAATCCGCGAGGATCTCGGCAGCGCCGGAGACGTCATCGCCCACCAGGTCGAACAGAAGATGCTCGGCAAGCGGACGGAGTGGGCCGACACCGACAGCACGATCACCTCGCGTGCGGGGGTGGCCCGACTCAGTACTCAGCGGGAGCTCAACCGCCGGGTGGAGGAGCTGGCGGCCACGCTCACCGGGAGCCGTGACCGTCTCGACCTGACCCCCGAAACCCTGGAGCGGGTGGTCCGCACCGGCCTGGACCTGGCCCACCGCAAGGACCTCATCGACGCCGAACCTCCGGAGGACGTCACCGCCAAGTGCTTCCGCCTACCGGAGCTGGCCGGGGCTTGGGCGAGCGCGCGTAACGCCGGTCTGGCGCATCCGGTCACCGGTGTGGAGCGGTTGGTGACCTTCGACCCGGACGCGGTGGTGGGCCGCAACGACCTGGTTCTGCTGCACCTCAAACACCGCCTGGTGGACCTGTGCCTGACCCTGCTCCGTGAGGAGCTGTGGTCCCAGGGGTCCAAGCTGAGCCGGGTCACCGCGCGGGTAGTGGAGTCCGACGTGTTGCGGGTACCCGCGGTCGTCGCCCACGGCCGGGTGGTGATCACCGGTGCGGAGGGCACCCGGCTGCACGAGGAGGTCCTGCTCGCCGGTGGCCGGATCGAGCAGGGCTCGTTCGTGCGGGCCAAGGAGGAGGAGATCGGCCGCTGGATGGAGGTCGCCACCGAACGCCTGGCTCCCGAACCGGTCCTGGAGCGGCTGGCCGACCTGTGGCCCTCCTTGGACAAGGCGGTGGGCGGCGCGCTGCACCAGCGCGCCAATCAGCGGTTCAGGGCGGTCCAGCGGGACCTGGACCGCAAGTGTGAGGAGGAGGTCGCCGCGATCGGCCTGGTGCTGGACGAACTGGCGGAAGGGATCAGGGCGGCTCTGGACGACACCCCGCGCTGGGAGCAGACCAGCCTCTTCGAGCCTCGTGAGAAGGAGCAGCTCCGGCAGGACCGCGAGGCGCTTCGAGCTCGCCTGGACGAGGTTCCCGAACGCAAGGTCCAGGAGCAGGCGGCCCTGCGCCACCGCTACGCCGACCGCAGGGCGCGCTGGTTCCCGGTGGCGGTTACCTTCCTGGTTCCGGCATCGGTGAAGGGGTGATCAGACCGACTCGAAGACTGCGCGATGAGATTTGCGAAGTTTTGAGGTTTTTTGTCAGTCGGAATTGATCAGCGCTGTTCAAAAACTTACGAGCACTGTGCGATGATCGCACACATGATGGATCAGCTGAGTTGGGAGAGCATCGGCGAGCGTGTGCGGGACAGCCGTGCTTCCATGGGGCTCTCCCAACAGGATCTGGCCGACCAAGTGGGCTTGGAACGCAGCATGATCTCCAAGCTGGAGAAGGGTGCCCGTCGCATCGACGCGATGGAGTTGACCGCTATCGCCAGAGTGCTCGGGTATCCAGTCACGCACTTCCTCTCACCCACCCCCGAGGTGGTCTCGCGCCGGGCGACCGTCGCCGAAGCGGAGGAGCTGAGCGACAGCGCTGCCGCGCGTGACACGTACCGAAACGAAGCTGAACTCGCCCAGTGGCTGCGGGACGTACGCCAGCTGATCGACCTGGGCGCGCTGAACCGGGTTCCTCTGGCGCTCTACTCGCGCAGGGTCACGGACCACGACGCCGCCAGGGACGCGGCCCGCTGGCTCAGGACACACCTCGGCCTGGGAGATGTTCCCATCGAGTCGGTGGCCGATGCCTGTGAGCGTGCCGGTCAGTTTCTGGCGGTGGCTCCGTTGTCGTCGGACGGTGCTTCGCTGGTGGACGGCGATGTTGCGGTCGCGGTCGTTCGCCTGGACCAGGAACCCGGCCGACGGCGCAGCACCGCCGCTCACGAACTGGGGCACATGGTGTTGGGCGATGAGTACTCCAACGATCTCGGCGTGCACACTTCACGCGAGGAGCGGGAACGTGTGGTGGAGGTCTTCGCCGCGGAGTTCCTGTTGCCGAGCAAGCAGATGAAGTACGTCCTTGGAATAGAAGACGAAGAGGTCCGACGGCACGCACTGGTCAAGGTGACGGCCGAGTACCGGGTGTCGTGGAGCCTCACCATCGCGCAACTTCGGCACGTCGGTGCGTTGGACAGCGGTGAGCTCCGTCGGCTCCGGGGGCGTGTGCCCACAGAGATCGAGCTCCGGGAGGCGGTGGGGTGGAAACCACAACCTGACCTGGCCTCCATCCGGGTCTCTCCGAGGTATTCGTCCGCTGTGATCACCGCTTTGCGGGAGAACACGATCACGCCCGCCCGCGCGGTGGAGATGATGCGCGGACAGATCGAACTCCGAGACCTCAGCGAGGACTGACGGGTTGACCTCCTTCGACGAGCCCTTCCTGTTCGACGCTTCTCCGCTGCTGCACGCCGCCAAAGCCGATCGCTTGGACGTGCTCGGTGATCTGGTCAGGGACCGTGATTGTCTGACCACCCAGTCGGTTCTGGACGAGGTGAGGCGTAATGATCTCGATGCGCACACTGTGGTGGTGTGCGCCGCCTGGATCCGCACGGTGCCGACGGACTCCCTGGAGTTCCTGCACGCATTCGGGGTCTGGAGCACCCGGATGTCGCTCAAGGACGACCACAACATCGGCGAGACGATGCTGTGCGCCTACGCCGAGTTGCAGGGCGGAACCTTGGTGATGGACGACAGGGACGCCCGTAAGACGGCTGAGCGCTATGGGTTGCCCGTCTGCGGGACCATGCGGTTGGTCGCCGACGCCTGCGCGCGGGGTGACTACACCCTGGCGGGCGCTTCGACCCTGGCGGACACCCTGCGGGAGTCCGGCATGCGGTTGCCCTTCGCCAAGGGAGGCTTCGAGACCTGGGCCAGGGCGAAGAAACTCCTGGGGTAGATAGAACTCCCCACCTGTCATGATCTTGCTACCAGAGGCAAGATCGGCGCCGAACCTGCCTCTGGTAGCAAGATCACGGGGCAGGGGGCGTTCAGGAGGGCTGTGGCCGGACCGTGGGTGGCCGATAACCTTCAAAGCATGCCTGGACCTCGCCGACGTCGCGCGCCCTCGATCCGACCCGCCGAACAGCACACCGAGTGGCTGGGGCTCCTCTCACCCGACGGGCCCTTCCTCTCCGCGGAGGTCCTGCTCGAAGCCTTTCCCGACGGCTTGCCCGCGGTCGACACCGAGGTGCGCCGAACCCTGCGTCAGGGGTGGCACGAGCTTGACCGGGAACGCACCGGTGCCCTGGTTCCCGCATGGATCGAGCTGGTGCTCGGCGAGCTCCTCGACTGGGACGAGGGGCAGCGTGCGCAGCCGACGGCGGAGGGCGCACGGGTAGCCCCCGAGTTCGCGCTCTTCGGTCCCGGGCCGAGCGGGCGCGAGGAACGCCTGTACTTCTACCGGCTGCCCCTGGGCACCGAACCCGCACGGTCCCAGGGCGGCCGTCCCTCTCCGGTGGAGACCGCCGCGGCCCGCTGCCGCGAGTCCGGGGTGCCGCTGGCGCTGGTGACCGACGGCCAGTACTGGGCGCTCGTGCACGCGCTTCCCGGAAAGCCCACTTCGGTGGGGGTCTTCGACGCCGACCTGTGGGGTGAGGAACCCCTGCTGCTCCAGGCGTTCGCGGCGCTGCTGGAGAGCCAGCGGGTACGGCTGCCCGCCCGGGACAGGGGCGGAGAGCTCACCAACGCGGCGGCGGCGCTGTTCGAGCGCACCTTCGACAAGCAGAGCGACCTCACCGAGGACCTGGGCAACCAGGTCCTGCGCGCGGTGGAGCTACTCGTCGCCGAGATCGCCCGGCTGGACCGGGAGTCCAGCGGCCGGTTCCTGGAGCACGTGGGTGAGCGGGAGATCTACAAGGGCGCGCTCACCGTCCTCATGCGGCTGGTGTTCCTGCTGTACGCGGAGGAGCAGCGGCTGCTGCCGACCGACGACCTGTACGCCGACCACTATTCGGTCAGCCGTCTGCACGACCAGCTCACCGCCGATCGGGACCAGCTGGGCGAGGAGGTCGTGGACCGCAGGGCCGCTGCCTGGCCGCGGCTGCTCGCCCTGTTCAACGGGATCCACAAGGGCTCGGAGCACCCGGACCTGCGGTTGCCGCCGTACGGGGGATCGCTCTTCGACCCGCAGACGTATGAGTGGCTGGAGGGCTTCGCCGTCGCCGACCGGGTGGTGTTTGAGATCCTCGACGCTCTGGTCATGCTCAAGCCGAAGACCAGGAAGGGCACCCCGACCCGGATCTCGTACAAGGGTCTGGGGGTGGAGGACATCGGCCATGTGTACGAGGGCCTGTTGGAGTTCTCCGTCCGCAAGACCCAGGGCCCGTACGTGGGGCTCAGGGGAAAGCTGGAGCCGGAGCTGCCGCTGTGGGAGGTGGAGGAAGCCTACTCGGAGGGGGAGGAGGTCTTCCTCGACTGGTTGCAGGACGAGACCAAGGCGACGCGGACCCAGCTCAAGAAGATGCTGGCGGCCAAGCCCGGACCGGAGGAACGTTCGAGGCTGCACTCGGCCTGGGACAGCGACGCGGAGCTGACCGAGCGGACCCTGCCTTTCTGGGGGCTGCTCCGGACCGACCTGCGTGATGATCCGACGGTGTTCCCGGACCGGTCGGTGGTCTTCACGCAGGTGGGGGAGCGCAGGAAGACCGGGACGCACTACACCCCGCGTGAGCTGGCGGAGAAGGTGGTGCGGTACACCCTGGAACCGCTGGTGTACCAGCCGGGGCCGGCTGACGGTGCGCCGGAGTCGGAGTGGCGGGTCAAGCCCGCGGACGAGCTGCTGAAGCTCAAGGTGGTCGATCCCGCGGCGGGGAGTGGGGCGTTCCTGGTGGCGGCGACCCGGTACCTGGGGGAGCGGGTGGTCGAGGCCTGGCAGCGGGACGGGCTTCCGGAGGAGCTGCGCCGGGGTGGCGGGGAGGCCAGTGGGGGAGACAGCGAGGAGCGGGGTGAGGGCTCCGTCGAGCTCGAAGACGTGAGGCTGTACGCCAAGCGCCGGGTGGCGGCCTCATGTATCTACGGGGTGGACCGCGACGACATGGCGGTGGAGCTGGCGAAGCTGTCGATGTGGCTGGAGACCCTGGCCAGGGACAAGCCGTTCAGCTTCCTGGACCACGCGCTGAAGAGCGGGGACTCACTGGTCGGGTTGGTCAACGAGGAACAGGTGCGCGCTTTCCACACGGATCCGGAGGAAGGGCGGGCGATCAACGCTCGGCTCTCGGGTGACGTGGGTGAATACATCGACCGGGTGCTGGGCGAGGTCACCGAGCTGCGGCGGGAGATTGAGTCGCTGCCCCCGGTGAACGACCCGGAGGAAGTACGGCAGAAGGAAAAGCTGAACGCGGAGGCCGACGCGCGACTCACGCAGTTGCGGTTGGCGTGCGACGGTGTGGTCGCGGCGGCGTTGGCGGCCGAGCGGTACGCAGAACTCGACCTGGAGGATTACGAGAAGAAGCTCCAGGACGCGGAGGACAAGAAGTACAACTGGCAGGACGCGTACAACCGGCTGCTGACTTTCTTGTCGGATGAGTTCCTGGAGCTGCTGGACGAGGGTGCGTACGACTTCTACAAGGAAGAGGCGACCAAGTCCAAGATCCGTGACTGGTTGCGGGGGGACAGGGACCAGCCGATCAAGCCGATGCACTGGGCCATCGAGTTCCCCGAGGTGATGGGGAACGGTGGGTTCGATGCGGTGGTGGGGAATCCGCCGTTTATTGGCGGGCAGAGGCTGACCGGAAACATCGGGCGGGACGTTCGCGAATACCTGGTGGTGGACATCGCCAAGGGGAAGCGGGGGAGTGCCGACCTGTGCTCGTACTTCCTGTTGCGGAACCTGGATCTGGCCCCGAACGGACGGACCGGGATCATCGCCACCAACACCATCGCGCAGGGTGATACCCGTGAGGTCGGACTCGACCAGGTGGTGGAGCGGGAGGGCTGGCAGGTCTACCGGGCGGTGAAGAGCCAGAAGTGGCCGGGTAGTGCCAACGTTCACGTGTCGCTGGTATGGGCAGGTCACAGCGGAGAACGAGAGCAAGTAGTCTTGAGTGACGCATCGGTTCCGGGGATCACACCTTCACTCGACCCGCAGTCCCGGGTGACAGGCAACCCGTGGCGTTTGGTTGCCAATTCGGAGGCGTCGTTCATTGGTTCGTACGTGCTGGGTGAGGGTTTTGTTCTGGAGCCAGATCAGGCCAGAGAGCTGATCCAGAAAAACCCGAAGAACCGCGAAGTTATCTTCCCGTACCTGATCGGAAAGGATCTCAACTCGCGGCCCGACTGTTCCCCGAGTCGGTGGGTGATCAATTTCGGTTCGATGTCCGAGGAAGAGGCCAGGGAGTACCCAGAGCCGTTCGAGATCATTGAGCGGGATGTCAAGCCGGTTCGTGCTAAGAACAAGCGGTCTGCGAGGCGTGATTATTGGTGGCGGTTCGCAGAGCGCGCGCCGGAGCTATATGATTCGATTAGTGATCTGGGACGTGTTCTGGTGATTACTTTGGTGAGTCGTACGGTCATGCCTGTCCTGATTTCAACAGGAAATGTCTTTGCGCATAAGCTTGCTGTTTTTTCGAAATCTAAAGTAAGCGACTTGTCGATCTTGTCCAGTGCTTTTCACTACCACTGGGCGTGGGCTCGCTCATCGACAATGAAGGCTGACCTGAACTATTCTCCTTCGGATGTATATGAGACTTTCCCGATGCCGCATGCGACGGAGCGCATGGCCGCTTTGGGTGGGACGCTTGACCGGGAACGTGGCGAGATCATGCTGCGGCGGAACTTTGGACTCACCAAGCTCTACAACCTCGTACATGACGAGGGCAAGCAGGGTGATGTGGACATTGACCGGCTCCGTGAGATCCATGTTGAGATCGATGAGGCGGTCAAAGAGGCCTACAAGGAGGCCTGCGGTTGGAGCGATCTCGACCTGCAGCATGGTCACCATGAGACCGATCAGGGCGTGCGTTGGACGGTGAGTCCCGCCGCTCGCGTAGAGATCCTGGATCGACTGCTCCAACTGAACTTCGATCGGCACGAGGAAGAGAAGCGCAAGGGGATCTGGCCGCCGAAGAAGAAGTCCCGCAAGACGGCCAAGACGAAGAATGCCGCTGTGCCAGTGATTCAGGACGGTCTGTTCCCGCCCGAGGGCACTATCTTCTGAATCACCGAAGCCTGGCACGGGCATCGCTCCCGGGCCAGGCTTCGAGGGGTGGGCTACTTGAGCGCGGTGGTGAGGAAGGACGTCCACTCGCTCTGGGGGAAGGGCAGATGTCCGGCGTCGGGGTGCTTCGAGTCTCGGATGGCCGCGACGCCGGGGATCTGAGCAACCTCGACGCAGTTCTGGTCCCGGCCGCTGTAGCTGCTCTTACGGAACTCAAGCCGGTGGCTCATGTCTGCTTCTCCAGTGCTGTGACGGCATCGTCGATGAACTTGGCGGACAGGGAGGTGGACAGCGCTACCCCCTGGATGTTGCTGAAGGCAACGTTATACACGTCCAGCTCCTCGGGGCTTTCCAGGACCAGGCCCGTGGTGGCTGTCCCCACGTAGACGATGGGGGTATCCCTCGGTTCAGGGAACTCCAGGATGGTGAAGGAACCCTCCATGCCCAGGTGTTCCCCAGCTGAGTAGGGCAGCACCTGGACATCAATGTTGTGTCGAACGGCGAGGTGGCTCAGGTGCTCCAGCTGTTCCTTCATCACTGCACTGCCGCCTACGAGGCGATGCAGTGCGGCCTCATCGAGTACCGCCGTCATCCGAGGCGGGTGGACTCGGTTGAGGATCTGTTGCCGGTTCACCCGTGCTTCGACCAAGCGTTCGATGTCCTCGTCTGCTGTGGCTCGGCCGCCTCGGAAGATCGCTGACGCGTAGCTGGGAGTTTGGAAGAGGCCGGGGATGAGCTGTGGTTCAAAGGTTCGAATGGCCGCTGCTTCCGCCTCCCAATCCGGCAGGGCGCGCTCGCCGAAGACGTCCTTGTACTTGGACCACCAGCCGAGTTCCTTGGCCTCACGGGCCAGACTGTGCATGCCTTCACGTGTCTCTGGGGCGACCTCATAGAAGTCAGCGAGCGCGTTCAGGTCCGTGTGGCGCAGGCGGCGCGCTTCGGCGGTCTCCATGCGGCCCAGGGTGGAGCGAGGAACCCTGGCGCCCTTGGCCGCAGCGTCAAGCGTGAGTCCGGCTTCTTCCCGCAAGCCACGCAATACATGACCAAGGCGGCGTCGGCGAATATTAGGGCTTTTCTGTGTCATAGGGGACTTCCAATCGGACATAACGGGAGTCTCGCTGGAAAGGCTTGACTCATGGGATTCTCATTCTAGGATGGAATCTAGTTGGAGGCTCACGGTCGGGTTCTTGAGCTGAAGGCTATGACCGGCCCGTTCTGTGCGTCATGGGAACCATGAATCTTCCAACGGGCGTCCGTATTCACCCCTTTTCTTCATTTTTGTGCCAAGGAGTGTGTTCGTCATGCCCGAAACCGCCCTCGCACCAGCCCCCGTGCCCGTTCAGGGCGAGGCCACGGTGCCGCTGGCCAGCTTCATCCGGCCCTTCCAACGCCACTACTTCTCCGGACGGCCCGAGCGGCCCAACTACCGGGCCCGCAGCTACGACTTCGCCGGGGTCCCCGCCCTGATGCCCCTGGTCCGCGCGTTCCTGGACACCTGTGCGGCCGACTGCACCGCTGACTACCGCTACCTGTTCACCCTGCTCGGCAGCGAGCTGGCCAACAACGCCATCCGGCACAGCCTTTCCGGCCGTCCCGGTGGCACCTACACCCTGCGCGTACACCGAAACAAGGAAGGAATGCGCCTGACCTGCTGCGACCGGGGCGGGCTGTGTACCCGCGACGCTCGACTGTCTCCCGCCTCCAACGCACTGAACCCGGGCGTCGAGTCCGGGCGCGGGCTGGCCATGGTGGACGCCTTCGCCACGGACTGGGGCGACAACGGCAACGCCGAGTACCGCACCGTCTGGCTGTACCTGGCCTACGACCTCACCCGCAGCGGCTGGAGCACCGTCGCCCTCAACTGAGCTTCGGACTCCGCCATGTCGATGACATGAGACGGGCCCAGGAGAGCGCGCCAACGCTTCCCGGGCCCTGAATCCCCCAAGAACCCAAACCGCGCATAGGTAAGGAAAAGAGGATCTGATGCGTCACCCTATCCCGCGGCCCCGGCGATCCGACGACTTCCGTCCCCTCCCGAGGCTGCCGCGCCGTCGCCCGCTCGTCGGACCCGTCTGCCCGATGTGTGATCACCGCACCTGCCGGTCCTGCCGGGCCCAGACCCTGCCCCGCCTGGGCGGGCACCGCGCCGAGTTCGCCCTCGAACACCACAAGGCCGCCCGGCTCCAGGCCCGGCACCCGCGCCAGATCGTGTGGTTCGGGGAGAGCACGCAGTCGTTCTGGGTGGCCTCCCGCAGCGGCCTGTACGAGGCGAGGAGCTGGGACGACCTGCTCGCCCACCTGTGGGCGCACGCCCAGGCCGGCCATCCCCGTCTCTGACCCGCAGAGGCTGACACCGGGGCTCCGTTCCCAGCGCTCCCGCCGACCGCGCCGGGAACGGAGCCCCGGGTCTCTGCCCGGTGCAGGGGTGTAGAGGGCTCCACCCCGTCAAATCAGAGCAGGCGTCTCATCGGGGTTTCGGGAAGAGCGTCGTCGAAGGCGATCCACAGGTCCACCGCTGCCTCCAGCGCCTCACGGGTGCGGTGGAAGGCCTTGACGTACTCGAGCTCGTCCGGGTCATTACCGCTGAGATTGAACCAGTCCTCCGCCTCATCACCAGGCGGTACGGGGAACCCGAGTTCTCCCCTCCCCTGAACGTCCATGCTCATGTTGACGACATGTTCCAAACCATTGGGTCCGTTGGAGAAGCCGTAGCTAATCACCGTCCCGGTGAGGAGATCCCGGAACTCCAAAGCCCACTTCACCAGGGACAACTCCTTCTCGAACTTGGTGCACAAGCCGAGTTCGCAGAATGTCGTGGCAACCTGGTCGAACACGTCGTCGATGCGGTGGCGCTCCCGACTGTCCGGGGAGTGCCGGCAAACCCGAGCGCGGGAACGGCGCTCGACCACGATCGCGCCGAGGAGGTCTTCGATCTGCGCGGCCTGCCCGATGATCAGGCCACGCATCTCGTAGAGGGCGGCGACACCTCGGGCCTCCAAGTCGCCGTCATAGGTATAGTCGTCAGGACTGTGCTGGGAATGGGGATCCTGGCGAATCTTCTGGTTCCAGATGTGTTTCCATGAATAGACGCGTTTGTCGAAGTCCATACCTGAGATCCTGGCAGAGATGAACGGCTGCCGGTCAGTCTGTCCCCACCGGGTTCTAGGCTGGCCTCATGGCCGACCACACGGTGCTGCACGCCCCCGCCCCCCGCGAGATCCGCGCCGAACTCGAAGACCTCGTCATCCGTGACCTCCACGGCCCCATCGGGGGTGACGAGCACGAGGAGTTCCCCACCTCCGAGCGGGTGACCGACCGCTACATCCTCGGCAGGCTCGCCCCCAACGGCGCGGTCATCGAACCCGACGAGCAGGACACCCTCGCCGAATCCGGCATCGAGGACTCCGCGGGGAGCGGGGAGGCCGACAGCACCGACCCCGGGGCGGACGTGCCCGCGGCCGCCAGCATGTTCTGCAGCGCCCACGGCTTCACCGTCTGCGTCGAACCCGACACCACCGAGCTGCACGCCCACGCCTCCTGGGCGCACTACGACAAGGTGAAGGCCCCCGAAGGCCGCGCCCGCTTCTACCGCCGATTCCCGCACACCGCCGGCGTCCCCCTCAGCCTGCCGGAGAAGGACGGCCACCTGGGCCCGATCGAACTCGACCCAGAACAGCCCGGGGTGGTGCTGCGCGGACGGGTCCGTACCTACGAGGGCCGCCGACTGGTCACTGTCTTCCTCGTTAACGCCCAGCAGGGCAAGAGCAAGGAACAGCACCTGTGGCTCTTCCAGGCCGAGCTCTCGCTGACCGCCGCCGACGGCACCAGCCCGGTGTTCGTCCCCCGGCCGGAAAACTTCTCCGGTGGTGACCAGCGGGACCGCGACGAACAGCGCAATCTGGCGATGACCCACCGGTTCCACGCCCAGTTCGCGGTCGGCCACAGCGTCGCGGTGGACGTCCGGACCGCCGCGGACGACCCGATGCGCGCGGTCAGGGTCGCCACCAACGCCACTCCCGGATACGAACTGCGGCACACCGACGTCCCCAGCGCCGACAAGGACGAGGACCTGCCCGAGCTGGCCGACCTCGTGGTTGACATGAAGCTCCTCGGGCAGGAGGGCGAGGGCGCTGTCGACCTCCGATCCTCGCTGGACCCGCTGGTCAACGGTTACCGGGCCTGGATCGAGCGGCAGCGTGAACGCATCGACGCCTCCGAGGCCCGGCTGCGACACGACGGCACCGACTTCCGGCGCCAGGCCAAGGCCAACATGGACGAGGCCGAACACGCCGCGAACCGGATCGCCGCCGCCATCGACCTGCTCGAGTCCGACCCGGCCGCGCTCGCCGCGTTCCGGTTCGCGAACCGGGCCATGCACCGCCAGCGGGTGCAGAGCATCGCCGCCGACGGGGACGGCAAGATCGCCATCGCCACCCGGGTGCACGGGGCGGACATTCCGAAGAACCGGAGCTGGCGCCCCTTCCAGCTGGCGTTCCTGCTGCTGAACCTGCCCTCCCTGACCGACCCCGCCCACCCCGAACGCTCCGGGACCGGGCCTGGCGGCAAGCGTGTCGCCGACCTGCTGTGGTTCCCCACCGGTGGCGGCAAGACCGAGGCCTACCTCGGTCTGACCGCCTACACCCTGGCCGTCCGCCGCCTCCAGCACGGGGACGCGGCCCAGGGCGGCAACGCCCCGCACTCCGACACCGGTGTGGCCGTCCTGATGCGCTACACGCTCCGGCTGCTCACCATCCAGCAGTTCCAGCGGGCCGCCGCGCTCATCTGCGCCTGCGAGGTGGAGCGCCGCCAGGACGAGGACCGCTGGGGCGCGGTGCCGTTCCGGTTGGGCCTGTGGGTCGGTGGCCGCGTCACCCCCAACACCTTCGACGGCGCCCAGGACTGGGTCCGGGAGAAGCGGGCCAACCGGGGCGGCGGCGGTCAGGGCTCCCCGCACCAGCTCACGAGCTGCCCCTGGTGCGGATCGACCATCGAACCCGGCAAGCACATCGAGACCGAGGGCCAGGCCCGGCGCACCCGGATCATCTGTCCCGACCTGGAGTGCCCCTTCGGCGACTACCTCAGCCACGGCGAGGGGCTGCCGGTGCTCGTGGTGGACGAGGAGATCTACCGGCTCGTCCCCTCGCTCGTCATCGCCACCGTGGACAAGTTCGCCCAGCTCACCTGGAAGGGGGAGGCCCAGAGCCTGTTCGGTCGGGCCTCCCGGTACTGCACCCGGCACGGGTACCTGGCCGGCCAGATGCACGACAAGGTGTGCGAGGGCTCCCTCCAGCACAAGGCCGTGTCCAAGGGGGTCAACCTGCCCATCGCCAAGGTCGGTCCCGCGTCCGCCGTCCGGCCGCCCGACCTCATCGTCCAGGACGAGCTGCACCTGATCACCGGCCCGCTCGGCTCTCTGGTGGGGCTGTACGAAACCGCCGTGGACCTGCTCGCCGGCTGGGAGTACACAGCTCCGGGCAGCAAGACCCGCCACAAGGTACGGCCCAAGGTCATCGCCTCCACGGCCACCGTGCGCCGCGCCAAGGAACAGATCGGCATGCTCTTCGCCCGCGGCGAGACCCGGATCTTCCCGCCCCAGGGCCTGGACGCCTCGGACACGTTCTTCTCCCGGCAGCGCCCCGTCGACCCCAGCGACGTCCTCGTGCCGGGGCAGAGCGACGACCACACTGCCGCCCACACCGCCGACGGGCGCCGCTACGTGGGGCTGTGCGCCCACGGGGTGCGGATCAAGTCGACCCAGATCCGGGTCTACGTCGCCGTCCTGGCCGCCGCCCAGAAACTGCACCTGAAGTACGGCCACAACGAGATCACCGACCCGTACATGACCCTGGTCGGCTACTTCAACAGCCTGCGCGACCTGGGCGGGATGCGCCGCCTGGTCGACGACGACGTCGCGACCAGGCTCAGCCGCGCCGACCAGCGCGGCCTGGCCCGGCGGCGCGCCCCCTGGGTGGAGGAGCTCACCTCCCGGCGCAACTCCGACGACATCCCCTACATCCTCGACCGCCTCGGGGTCGCCTTCCCCGATGCCGTCGAACAGGCCGCCCTGAACGCCGCTGCCAAGAAGGGCACGGGAAAGGGCAAGGGCAAGCAGGAGGCGAAGGGGCCGCAGCCGCTGGACGTGCTGCTGGCCACCAACATGATCGCCGTGGGCGTGGACGTCTCCCGGTTGGGCACCATGGTCGTCAACGGCCAGCCCAAGTCCACCGCCGAGTACATCCAGGCCACCAGCCGGGTCGGACGCCGACACCCCGGCATCGTCTTCACCGTCTACAACTGGGCGCGCCCCCGGGACCTGTCGCACTACGAACAGTTCGCCGACTTCCACGCGAACCTGTACCGGCACGTGGAGGCGCTGTCGGTCACCCCCTTCGCGGCCCGGGCCATCGACCGGGGCTTGACCGGGCTGCTCATCGCCATGGTCCGCGGCTACGACCCTCTCCTCAACCCGAACGCCGGGGCCGGCCACTTCGACCGCACCGGGCGCACCGCCGACCACCTGGCGGCCGAGGTCAAACGACGGGCCCGTGACGTCACCGGTGACAAGGCCACGATCCGTGCGATCGAAGAGGAGGTCGACCGCCGGTTCGACCTGTGGAACGACAAACGCGGCCTGCAGACCCTGGAGAGCTTCACCCTGGGCTACACCAGGAGCAAGAAGGAGGACGTGGGGCTGATCCGGCACCCCGAGGACGGCCGTTGGGCCACCACCACCTGCCCGACCTCCCTGCGCGAGGTGGAACCGGGGATCCGTCTGGTCCTCGACCCCCAGGACAGCCTGGGCGAGGACAGCCAACATCCTTTCCAGGCCCAGAACGGTGCCGGTGACGACCAGAACGGGGCCCTGCGATGAACAACGATCCCATCCGCGTCGGTGAGCTGCGCACCAGCCAGCTCCTGCACACCTTCGGCATCGGCGCTCTCGTCGACCTGCCGAACCTGTCCGTGGTGGTGCGCGGGCTCGACGCCTGGAAGAGCGCCCACGCCGCACCCCTGCAGGAGGACCGGCTCCTGGACGCGGTCCGACGCAAACTCGGACCCCAGGTCAAGGAGCTGCGCAGCCCTCCCTGGGTACCCTCCACCGCCAACGTCTTCGACGAATGGGCCAAGATCGGCGTGCCGGTGTCCGCCTTCCCCCGTTGGCTGCGCTGCACCAAGTGCCACCGTCTGTCCTCCGCGGACTCGGGCGCCTTCGACCTGATCTCCACCCCCTACAGCCCGGACCGGACCCGCTACGTGCACGGCTGCCGGGGTGAGGGCAACAGACGTCCTGCGGCCGTCCCCGCCCGGTTCGTCATGGCCTGCGAAGCCGGGCACCTGGACGACTTCCCCTGGGTGTACTTCGCCCACCGCGGCCAGGTCCCGGAAGCGGGGGAACACACCCTCAAACTGGTCGAGCAGGGCACCACGGGTGAGGCCGCCAGCGTCCTGGTGATCTGCGAGGGATGCAACGACGACCCGAACCAGGGCGGCGGCCGTTCCATGGGTGAGGCGTTCGGCCCCGAGAACGCGGTGAACCTGCCCCGCTGCCGCGGCCGCCACCCCCACCTGGCCGCGTTCGAGTCCTGCGACCAGGAACCCCGCACCATGGTGCTGGGCGCCACCAACAGTTGGTTCCCCACCCAGATGCGGGTCTTCAGCCTGCCGCAGGGCGACACCGCGCTCAAGGACGCCGTCGCCGAGCACATGACCACGCTCGGGGCGTTGGCGGTTCTGCCGAAGGAGCAGGTGGAGCACACGATCCGGCAGATGGTCTTCTGGGCCGACCTCGACGAGTTCGGCTTCGACGCGGTATGGGACGAAGTCCAGGCCCAAGCGGCCGACGCGCAGTCGGATGACACGGCACCGCCGAGCGAGGACGAGGAGGTGGACCTGGCCGGACCCGAATGGGAGGCCTTCACCCAGCCCAAGGACGTGGACCTGCCCGACTTCACCACCAAGCACGTGGGCAGGGTGGCGAAGAACCACCGCGAGCGCCTGGCGGAGGTGGTGCTGGTGCCCCGACTGCGCGTGGTCAGCGCCCTGTACGGCTTCACCCGGGTGGACGCCCCCGAGTTCGACGTGGTCACCACCGACGACAACCGCATCGCCCCGTTGTCCGCCAAAGCCCCAGAGTGGGTGCCTTGCGCCGAGCAGCGGGGCGAGGGGATCTTCCTGCGCTTTGCCGAGGAACCCCTGGCCGCGTGGGAGTCGGCCCCGGCCGTCAAGGAGCGGGAGAAGCAGCTCACCGGCGGCCATGAACGCTGGCGCCAGGCCCGTAATCTGCCGCCCGCGGACTGGCCGGGGATGCGCTATGTGCTGCTGCACTCGCTCGCCCACTGCCTCATCCGCGAACTCTCTCTGGAGGCCGGGTACAGCGCTTCCGGGATCGCCGAGAAGGTGTACGCGCGCGGCGGATCCGACGCCATGGCGGGCATCCTGCTCTACACCGCCGCTCCTGACAGCGAGGGCACCCTCGGCGGGCTCGTCGCCCTCGGCACCGACCCGGACCGGCTGGGACTGCTCATCGACCACGCCCTGGACGCCGCCCGGCTGTGCAGCTCCGACCCCCTGTGCGCCGAACACGACCCCGACGACCACGCCCGCCTGCACGGGGCCGCCTGCCACGTGTGCCTGTTCGCCTCCGAGACCTCCTGCGAGCGCAACAACCACTACCTGGACCGCACCCTGCTGGTCGACACCATCTCCCAGGACCTGCCTGCCGGGCTCGGGTACTTCCGGTGACCCCGGACTCCGCGAAAGAGACGGAACGTGAACGCTGGGCCCTGGAGTTGGCGAAACTCGCCGGACGGCTGAACCCCACCGTCGCTCGGCGATGGGCCTCTGCCTTGGCGGAGTGCACCGATCCTGGGCAGGTGGAGCATGTGCTGCTCGACGCCCACCCGGTGGCGGGTATGGGCCACCACGCCGCCGACCTGGCCCGGCTCTGGCACCGCCGGCCCCACCTGAGCGGTGAGGCCCTGGGCCTGGCCCTGCTCGGTGCGGCCGCCGTTGCGGAGCGGGCCGACCAACGCCGTTCCAGCGTCGTGGCGACCGGCCCGTCCGGTGGCTCCGCACTGCACAAGAGCGCCGCGCGTACCACTGGCGCCGCACTGGAAGAGGTGATCCGTTCGGCGCGCACGCGGCTGTTGGTGGTGAGCTACGCCCACCACCCCTCGACCCGGATGGTGCAGGAGCTGACCGCGGCGGCCGAGCGCGGCGTGGTGGTGGACGTGCTGCTGGAGGAGAAGACCGGGGCGCTGAAGGCGTTCAAGACCCACTTCACGCACATGACCGATCAGGTCCGGCTGTGGCGATGGCCCGAGGCGCGCCGTGGTGCCAACGGCAAGGCGTCCATGCACGCCAAGCTGGTGGCCGCTGACACCGGAAAGGCATTGGTGGGCAGCGCCAACCTCACCGGGCACGCCCTGCACCACAACATCGAAGTGGGTGTCCTGGTCCGCGACCCGTCCCAGGTCAAGCGACTGGTGAGCCACTTCCGTGCGCTCATGGGGCCTGATGGCCCTATGGAACGCGCCTGACCGATCTTTCTCCGTCTCTCCGGGCCGTGGTTTGGCCACTGGTGATCCGCGGCTCGGGTTTCCGGTGATTTCGGCTTGCAGGTTTCACACCTGCGCGTGCTGAGGACGGGCTGTACGGTCGTGCGGGGAGTCTCGGGCCAAGGAATGCGATTCCTTGACAGGGGCAGATCTGAAATTCTGCTGATTCGCGGTCTTGCCAGGTGCTAGCACCGGGCATTCTATGATGGCTATCCGGATTCCACCCCCTAAGGATCACATGAGAACCTCGCCTGTCGGTCAGGATTTCGATCTTGATGTCCGGTTTCTCGACGGTACTCCTTCGCACCTGGTGGATGTCGCTCGCCGGTACTGGGATCTTCGCGGCCTGGACGAGGCGGGCGCTTACCCCCTCTGGCGGACGCCCGTGCGCGAGATCGACACCAACGGTTGGGGCGGCCGCCACCACCTCTTGGCGGCCGCTGCGAGCAGGGCCGTGGCCAAGGGTTATTTCTGCCCCTCGTGCGAGGAGGAACTCTCCCTGCCGAATCGGACCGCTTTGAACCAGATCCTCGCCGGTGACACCGGGGTGGTCTGTGCGGACTGCCATCCCACCCTCAGCGAGGAAGCGGAGGCATATCGGGATCCTGATGCTGCGGCTCTTCGCCGGGCCGAACGGCGTCGAGAGAAACAATCGCTGAACGAAGCCTACGCCGACGCCGAAGAGCGTTGGATCAAGGCGCACCGGGAAGTTCTGGGGAAAGAGTTCCCTCTCCAACACCACCCCGAAGAGGAGTTCCCGGAGCTCGACGTTCGATGGGATCTCGCCGCACTCGCCGTGGTGCGAAACGCCACCGAGGGCGGGATCATCAACATCAGTGACCACCCGGAGCTGTCCGTGCTCTCACCCGACGGTGAAGACGCGAAGGTGATGGAGGCCTTGCGCCACCACGGGGTGCTTCACGTCCATCCGTCGACCACGGTGAGCTCGCGGGTGTGGAGGGTCACGGCCTTCGGCGATGCCGTCGCTGAAGCCGGGGGAGAGCTGGATGACCTTCCTCCACCTGAGCTGACAGGCCGCTACTACCCGCTGACGACTCGGTTCTACGTTCCGTACGGCGATGACGTTCGGGTAGCGGCGGAGTCGGCGGACACGCGGCTCCTGCGCCGTCTGACACATGCTTTGAAGGATCACCGGCGCTTCGAGGCCCTCGAAGGGCTCCTCACCGAAGTGATCGCCAAGGAGGCCGTGCGTTACTTCGACTACAAGTTGAAGGAGCACAACCTGCCAGGTGTCCCGGAGGAGAAGCGCCCCCGACTGCGGGAAGCAGCGGACAAGCTCGCCCGGGTTCGATGTCTGGGGCAGATCTACTGCGCCTGCTGGATCGCGACCCGGAACGCTGCCGCTGCCGCCCAACGGACTCCTCGTGCTCCTGTGGTGAGCATGACCGAGCACGGGCTCAAGAGCTTCGAGGATCTCGTCCAGGTGATGGTGCGGGACGATACCAAGTACACGAAGGCCTTCAGGGAGGACATCAAGTTCCCTCTGTCAGCCATGACCCGAACCCTGTTCCACACGGTCTTGGACATGCACCCCATGGAGACCGGTCCGGCCCGGATCAGGGAAATGCGGTCCGCGCAGCCCGCGCGGACCGCCCCTGTCCGGAACGAGGTCATCGAACCGGCTCCGGCACCCCCGGTGAGGGAACCCGAGCCCGAACCCGTCCATCCGGAGCTGGACGAGAAGGAATTCCCTTCCGTCGAACTCCAGGCCCGTCGATGGGCGGCCATGACCGAGGCGTGGTCGTGGCAGGACTTCACCGCTGCGTTTCAGACCGTGCGCGAGGACATCTCACTTGTCTGGGACGAGGACCACCCCAGCCACTCCACCCTTCAAGCGGCCACGGGAGCACTGGAAATGCACCTGCTCCAACTCGGCACCTACCTCAAGGAGCGTGAATCCGTCCTGGCGATGGTGCTCGCAGCCGGTCTGTACAGGAAGCTGATCGGAGCTCGTCCCCACGCACTACCCTCCGGAAGGGTGGTCGTGGGTCTGCTGATGGAAGCCCTCGTCCGCCGAGGACCGAAGGAGGACCCCGCAGAGGAGGGCGACGCCGAGTGACCATGCTCCGCCTCACGTGGCGAACGCCGCCACGCTACGAAGCGGCAAGCCCTTGCGCCAGGTTGGGCGGTGCACCGGTGGAGCCGCCGAGAGCAGGGGTAGCAGGCCGATCACAGGACTGGTGAAGCCGGTACTCGACCGCGCCACCGGCCCCTGGTAGCCACGCCCGCGCCCCGAGAGGGCGCGGGCGGCGGGGTAGGGCTGTCACAGCCAGCGGGTGAGTTTCTCCCGCGGAGTGTCCGGGCTTACCCACCACAGGCGGGCCTGCCTGTCCCACCGGGCACTGACCTCGCGCTTGGCCACGTCCTTCTCGCCGAAGGGGACCTTGAGGTACAGGCGGTCGCCCACCACCTCGCCGATACCGGGGGCGTCCGCGGGGGCCACTTGCTCGCTCTGGGCCTGACGGACGTGTTGCAGGGGTTGGTCCCGGCGGGCCCGTTCCACGATGTGCCGGACCCGATCGCAGGCATCGGGGTCGGTCAACCTCATCATCAGGTCGGTGGGCCCGTTGCTCGACAACAGGTTCAGGGAACCGTGCCAGAGCACCGTGCCGTCCAGCACCACGACCTTCTCGTGCATCCGCTCGCGGGGGCGTACCTCGCACCCCTGTTCTTGCAGGCGCCGGATCTGCGCCTCGTGCCGTTCGGCGTTCTTGTCCTGGTTGTCACCGACCGGTCGGGTGAACACGGTGACTCGCACCCCTTGGGCAATGCGCGGGGCCAGGTGCTTGAGCCAGCGTTCGACGGGGCCCTTGTTGAGGAAGGCGCAGTAGATCTCGATGCTCTCGTTGGCCCGGGCCAGGTCCCACTCCAAGGCCCTGGTCACCTCGTCGGCGGGGAAGAAGGCGGGACGGCGCAGCTCCTCCTCGCTGAGGCCGACGAGATCGCCAGCGCTGCGGACGGGAACCAGTTCCTGGGCGGGGATCCGCTGGGCCGACTCCTCCAGGGTGTCGAGCATGATCACGGTCTCGCTGCCCGGACGCAGGTGTTCGCGCAGGTACTCGACGTCGGCGACGACCACGAGGTGGTCCTGGGCCCGGCTCAGTGCCACGTTGAGCAGCCGGGCCGTAGACGAGGACATCCCCGTGCCGCTGTAGAAGAAGCCCGGTGTGTCCCCGGCACCGGCCACGGTGTCCACGATGACCACGGGCCTCTGACTGCCCTGGAACCGGTGCACGGTGTCGGCCAGCCCCTCGTACTCCTGGCCGAACCGGTACTTCAGGCTGCTGCGCAGGTGCTTGACCTGGTCACGATAGGGAGAGATGACCGCCATGCGCTGGTCTGCTGAGACGGGGCCGTCGTGCTTGCGTCCGGGCAGGATCCCGTCGTACTGCAGCCCACGCACCAGCTCGTGGATGACGGCCTCGTGCACCGGGTTGGACTTGTGCCGACCCGCGCCGCCGACATGGACACGGCTGTCGGAGGTGTCTACCAGAACCACCGGTCGGTCCACCAGCGGTGAGTGCGGTAGCCGGGACTGGTCCGAGCGCCCGGTGGCCAGGGGAGCGTCACGGTAGGCGACCTGGTTGACCACGGCACAGATGTCGGGGCGCATACGGTACTGCGTGTTCAGGCCGACCAGGCGCGGATCGTCGTTCACCCGACCGGAGGGGGCGACCAGCCCCGCGGCGTGGAAGACGTCTCGGTCCATCCAGTATCGGGAGTGCTCCCGCTCCTCAGGCTGGAGCGCCCGGGACCCCGAGGCCTGGGTGATGGCGGGCAGTTGCCGGAAGTCCCCGGCGACGATGACACGCTTGTCGGCCAACCCGGCCGCACACCACGCGGAGGGAAGGTCGGCCATGCCGGCCTCGTCGATGATCACGGTATCCACCTCGTCCATGAGGCGGCGGCTCTGCAGGGCCTTCGACAGGGTCGTGCCCATGACCCGGCACCGTGAACGGACCGCCTCCAGCAGTCCGTCCAGCTCCTTCCGAACTTCGGCGAGCTCCGCCTCGGCCTGGCTGATCAGTTCCTCTACGGCCTCAGCGGAAGGAAGGCCGCGGGTGGCTTCCAGAGCGGAGTCCCGTTCCCGGACACGTTCGGTGATCGCCGCGTTGATGTCCTCCAGGCGCGCGACGGCGGCGTCGGTCCGTGACTGGTCCTCCTTGAGGTTGCTGCGCAGACGGTCCCGCTCCTCGAGCAGGCGGGCCAGCCGCTCGGCCTTGCGTTTGGCGAACGGTCCCGAGGGTGTGCCGATCGCCTTGGCGCTCGCGGCCACCTGGTCGAGTTCCCTTTGGGTACGGGTGGTTTGAGCTCGGTGGCGGGAGATCTCGTTGGTGAGTTCCCCCGCAAGGGAACATCCGCTCCCCAACTCCGCCTCGGCTTGGGTGAGGCGTTCGTATGCGAGGCGCTGTGCCGCGGCGGCCTTGAGGGTCTCCTCCAGTTCCTCGGCCCGGGCGGACAGGTCGACGCCCAGTCGTCCGGCGATCATCTCCAGGTCGATCATCGAACCGAACCGTTCCCGGAGCGAGGTGACCTCGATGTCCCCGGCGCGCTGTACCAGACCGGTGTCGAAGTCGTCCTCACCTTCCAACTGTTCGCAGACCCGCTCCAGCGCCTGGTCGACGGCCACCCGGGTGGGGGCCAGGAACAGGATCCGCTCACCGAGGCGATAGGAGCCCTCGGCGATGAGGGAGACCACCGCGGTCTTGCCGGTACCGGGTGGGCCCCAGATAAAGGTGATGTCGCTGCCCAGGGCCTGTTCCACAGCACGGCGCTGGTGTTCGTTCAGGTTCATGTCCTGGTACCCGCTGATGTATCGGTGCGGGCTGGCCAGCACCCCGACCGAGGGATCACCGTCCCCGAGGATCCAGGCTGCGGTGGCCACGTTCACGGGCCCGGGGCGCTGCTCGCAATCCCGGACCCGGTCAGCGAGGGCGGTCAGAGACCGCGTCTCGTCGTCGCGGAGTTGGACGTTTCCGGGGCGGTCACCGAGGTCGGCCTCCGTGGTGACGAGGATCTTCCCGTCGGGGTGGGCTGTGGCCGCGGCGTGCTGCCAGGGGCGGCGAGACCGGGAAAGGCGGACCAGAAGCCGATCGGAGTCGAAGGAGTCCTTCCAGCGGGTGCAGGAGAACAGGTACTCGTGGGGATGGTCGCTGTCGCCGACTCGAACGCGTTCGCCGTCCTTGAGGGCGACCTTCTCCTTGGAGTTGGCGTCGTCGGCCAGATGTGCCCTGACCTCGTGGGCGAGGGCGGTGAGGAACTGGTCGGCGGGTTCGGGGAGTGTGCTCGGGGAAGTCACTGAGCCCTTTCGGCGTCGTCAGCACTGAGGGAACCGGCGTTCAGGAGTATGCCTCAGCAAGGTGACATTCCGGAGGCGTTCTGATGCGGGGAGTTGATGGAGGTCGCCCGCGTGCTGCCTGAAAACAGACAGGATCGCCTCTCGTTCATATGTGCGACTGGGCAATTCAGGTCAGGGCTGACCGTTTGTAGCTTGCGGGCATCAGCAGGTCGGGCACCTGGGCTTCGGTGAACAGCCCTGCCTCCTTGTGGTCGCTGGAGACCACGACCGGGGCGTGAAATTCCACGTGGCATCCGTAGGTGACGATGAAGACGTGTCGGTCCACCTGAGTGACGTGGAACATCCACGAGTCGAGGATCTGTGCCACCCGAACGGGTCAGCCGGTCTCCTCATGGATATCCCGTGCCAGGCACTCCTTGGGAGTCGCCACCCACCTCGATCTTGCCACCGGGCAGCCCCCTCATCGCGCTCGTTGCGCGACAGCAGCACCCGGCCGTCGCGGACGGCGACGCCCTTGACCGGACGGGGAACGTGCGCGGGACGTAGAGGGTGGTGAACACGGGAGGGCTCGCTTTCGAACTCTCGTTGGGCGGTGGCATCGGTCGCGCACTTGCTCATCGCCATCGACGAATCCGAGCTCGGTCGTCACCTTTGGGCAGACGAAAAATTTCAGGACACGAATATTCGGGGTATTCCTGGACCTGGGCGCGGCGCATGCGTAGATTACGGAGCGCAACCCCCTATCGCGGAGGTGCGACCGTGGACATGGTCCAGATCGCCGGTGACTGCAAGGGCGATGACTGCCCCAAGGTGTTCACCACCGACAGGAACTCGATCGTGGTCCAGGGCGACCTGGTCACGAGCCTGGACAGCCCGGACGGTGAGGCCGTCGTCGAGATCCCCCGGAAGGTGTGGGAGGAGGCCGCCCGTGCGTTTGGAAGGTGACGCCTGGCGCGAGTTCTTCGACGCCTTCAAGGACTACGCGTTCCGGCTGGAGACCCTGCCGGTCTACGGGGTCGCCTCCGAGGACGAGGAGTTCCGGCGCTTCCTGGCCGGCGAACCGCGACCGGACGAGGAACTGGCGGACTCCCCGTGGCTGCACCGGGTCCGGAGGTTCACAGCGACCGGGCGCAAGGTGGAGCGCGTCCACGTGGTGACACCGCCGCTGTCGGACTACCTGCGCTACGAGATGGAGTGGGGGTACGACTTCAACATCCTGGCGGGCGAGGACGTGCGGATCCTCGAAACCGACTCCCCGGCGGACCTTCCGTTCCCGGCGCACGAGGACTTCTGGCTCTTCGACGACGAGCAGGTCGTCCTCATGCGGTATGAGGATGACGGCACGCAGATCGACCGGATCCTCCTCGAAGACGCGGATGTCGGAGACTACATCTCCCGCAAGGACGCCGCGCTCCGCATGGGGACCCCCTACGAGCAGTACAGGGCACGACTGAACACATAGTGCTGGAACCGGAGAGCATCGACGGGCGCCGCGGAGAACTGTCCGAGGCGCTTCGTCGTGTGCGCAAAAGAGCGGGATTCACCGGCGAACGACTCGCCTCACGCGTCGGAATGAGCCAGAGCAAGATATCGAAGATCGAAACCGGGAAGATGGTTCCCACGGCGTTCGATGTCGAACGGATCCTGCGCGTACTGAAGGCCACGCCGGAAGAAGTGGAGGAGATCTCCGCTCTGGCGCGCGTAGCCAACACGCAGTACCAGAACTGGCGCTCCTCACTACGGCGCGGGCTGCACCACAAACAGGCGGAGTTGGCGACTCTCGAAGCCACCTCGACGACTGTTTCGTTCCGGGTGTGATGGAGCCTCGGATGGGTGTTGGAGCTCGAACTCAATCGTTAGGGGTGCCAGTGAGGGAACCGGCGGGTGTTCCGTGTCGTCCTAGACGGTATGTAGTGAGGGTTCGCGAAAAGGGCCGGGACCCCGCTCACACGTTGCCGTGGGTTGCCGACCAGGCAGAACCTGGACGGTAGTGCCTACATGTGTGGGAGGTCCCGGTGTCTTTCGAGCCTACGACCGTCGGCCTGGACGTGCACGCCCGCACCACCACCGCGTGCGCGATCTGCGGCCCCACCGGCGAAATCATCACCACCCGCCTGACCAGCGACCACACCCAGATCCTCGGCTGGATCACCGGCCTCACGACCCCGGTCCGTGTCACCTATGAGGCCGGCCCCACCGGCTTCGCCCTGGCCCGTACCCTGACCGGGGCCGGAATCGACTGCGTGGTGGCCGCCCCGTCCAAACTCCAACGACCCAGCGGCGACCGGATCAAGACCGACGCCCGCGACGCACTGCACCTGGCCCGCCTGCTCCGCCTCGGCGAGATCACCCCGGTCCGGGTGCCCACCCCAACCCGTGAAGCGGCCCGGGACCTGTCCCGGGCCCGCGAGGACGCCCGCGCCGACCTGATGCGCGCCCGCCACCGCCTGTCCAAGCTCCTGCTGCGCCAGGGCCTGCTCTGGGAAGGCAAGAACACCTGGACCTGGGCCCACCACGACTGGATCAGCCGCCAGCGCTTCACCGAACCGGCCCTGCAGGCGGCCTTCGAAGCCGCCCACGAGCAGGTCCTGCTCACCCAGGCCCGCCGTGACCGGCTGGACACGGCCATCATCACCGCGGCCACCGAACCGGAGTGGGCGGCGATGGTGGCCCGGCTGCGCTGCCTGCGCGGAATCTCGACACTGACCGCGTTCGGCCTCGCGGTGGAGATCGGCGACTGGGAACGCTTCACCGGGGCCACCATCGCCTCCTACGTGGGTCTGGTCCCCAGCGAGCACTCCTCGGGCTCCTCCCGCAGGCTGGGGCCCATCACCAAGACCGGCAACACCCACGTGCGCCGGTTGCTGGTCGAGGCCGCCTGGCACCACCGCCGCCCCTACCGCCGACCCACCCGGGACATGCGCGCCCGCTGGGAGCAGGCACCCGTGCAGGTGCGCGCACGCGCCCACGCGGGCAACCACCGCCTGCACCAGCGCTGGCGGCGTTTGGACGAGCGCGGTAAGAAACCCGTGGTCGCGGCGGTCGCGATCGCCCGGGAGCTGGCCGGGTGGTGCTGGAGCCTGGCCACGGCACGAGAGTGAGCCCCGCCCAAGCCGGTCGGTGGGAGCGCTCAGCCGGGGACACCGCGTGAGGAACAATCCACGAAACACCTATGAGCAGCCGGTTCGGTTCCGGCCACGCTCGTCTACTAGACCGTGGTTTCGTTCCCGCCGAACAGTCCGTCCTGCGGTATCCAACCCGCGCATATCAGTCTGACCACGCGTCGTGCATGACACGCGAACCGGGTTGCGCTCTCCCGCCGACCCCCATACCGGGCCCGCGGGGCCTTCTCGCTACGCCCAGGGTCGTCACGCCCCCCGCTGGTAGTCAAGGTCGTTCGTCCCTCGCTGAAGCTCGGGGCGCTCCACCTTGACTTCCAGCTCAGCGTGACGGGATGGCGGCTATCGAACAAGGCCGGGAAGCGCCACGGCGGGTATCAGCGGTGACAGATCACCACCTATCGCCGCTGGTCAGCGCTGTGCTCTTGACAAACAACCTCTACATATCAGGTGTACTGACCACGGAGGTTGGTAACACCCACCCCGGTCGACGCACAACAAGAGGGCCTTCGGTATCGGTGTGGATTACCACATCTACACCAGCTCACCAGAAGGCCCTCGATGCCCCACACTACCCACGCCAACGCCCGCCTGACCCCCGCAGGACGCCTGCTCCTGGCCCAGTGCGTCGTCGAGGACGGCTGGCCGCTGCGGCGGGCCGCCGAACGCTTCCAGGTCAGTCCCACCACCGCCAAACGGTGGGCCACCCGCTACAGGGCCCTGGGCTCGGCCGGGATGACCGACGCCTCCAGCCGCCCGGCCCGCTCGCCCCGGCGCACCCCCACCCGACGCGAACGCCGCGTCATCAAGCTCCGCGTCACCCACCGGTGGGGTCCGGCCCGTATCGGCGGCCACCTGCGCATGCACGCCTCCACCGTGCACCGGATCCTGACCCGGCACCGCATGTCCCGCCTGGCGCATCTGGACCGGGCCACCGGACGGACGGTACGCCGCTACGAACGGACCCGGCCCGGCGAGTTGGTGCACGTGGACATCAAGAAACTCGGCAACATCCCCAACGGCGGCGGCCACAAAGTCCTGGGACGCCCCCAGGGCCGCAAACACCGTGCCAAGGCCGGGTACGCCTATGTGCACAACGCCGTGGACGACCACTCCCGGTTGGCCTACTCAGAGATCCTGGCCGACGAGAAGAAGGACACCGCGACCGGCTTCTGGGAACGCGCCCACGCCTACTTCGCGTCGGTGGGCATCGTGGTGGAGCGGGTGCTGACCGACAACGGGTCCTGCTACCGGTCCCACACCTGGCGGGACCTGCTCGCCGACCAGGGCGTCAAGCACAAGCGCACCCGCCCCTACCGGCCCCAGACCAACGGCAAGGTGGAACGGTTCAACCGGACCCTGACCGACGAATGGGCCTACGCCCGCCCCTACCGGTCCGAGACCGAGAAGCGGGAGGCGTTCACCGGGTGGCTGCACGGCTACAATCACCACCGGTTCCACACCGCGATCAGCGGCCCTCCCGCTTCTCGTGTACCTAACCTCTCAGGTCAATACACCTAGGTCATGCAGGCGTGCCAAGGCACTGGCCCGGACCTCCTCGAGCCCCACCGCCTCCGTGCTTCGTACGACGCGTTGAACCTGGTGCGGCAGCCTGTGGCGTACGGCGAGCGACAGGGCCTCGCCGTACAGTGCGTGTGCGCTGGTGATGTCTCCGGCCGCTGAAAGTGCGTCTGCGGAGGTGACCGCCTCGATGGCCGCCCATTGAGGAGCCGGGGCCTCTCCTGAACCTGGGCGCGACTGAGCCAGCTCTGCCGCCATTGCCGCACGTCCGGTTCCTGTCAGCCCTCTCATTCGGACCTCTCGTAGTGAGAAGGGGGTGAAGAGGATCCCGCTCGGCCCCGCAGTGTCCATCAACTGCTCGGCGGTGGCCACGGAGCCGTCGTGCAGCTCCGTGTTCCCCTGTTCTCCTGCAGCTCTGGCAAGGAGGATCAGGGTCTGGCCGCGTTCCTTTTTGTCATGGGGGAGCTCGGCGGCCTCGGTCAGTCGCGCGATGGCCGCCCCCTCGCGGCCTGCCTTCCTCAGCTCGTTGCCGTGCATCCGCAGCACGTGCCCGAGGAAGGCACCGTCGTCCAGATGCCGGGCGAGCCGCATGGCCCGGCCCGTCCAGTACGCGGCCAGGTACAGTCGTTCCTCCGCTAGGACATGCCCCAACGACGTGCCGAGGGTCGCCCGCGCACGGGCAAGCAGCGAGGCGGTCCCGTAGTCGACCCGTCCCTCCCTGAGCCGGGCCTCCAACCGGGCCACCAGCGGCCACAGTTCCTCAACCGCTTCGACAGCGCGACCTGCCTGCCGTGCGATCTCCGCGAGCCGTACGGTCGACTCCCCGAACTGGAGTGCCGCGATGAAGTCCGCGTCCTCTTCGGTTGTGATCCCCAAGGCGTGCGGTGGGATAGCCAGATCCTTGCTGACGTGCAGGAGCCCTTGACGGTCGTTGATAGTGCGCTGTCGCCGCTCGAGCAGGGAAACGTAGGAGGGGTCGTACCCCAGGAGCTCTCCCATCGCTGCCTGGGACAACCCGGTCAGCTTCCGGTAACAGCGGAGGATCACCGCCAACTCCCGGCTTTCCAGGGCACGGCGTGCCTCGGGCAGCAGCCAGAGCCAGCGGATGGCGGGAGCAGCGCTCACGCGCGGGAGCGGGCGAACCAGTCCAGGACCGACCGCTTGTAGCCCTCGGGCATCGGCAGGTCGGGCACCTGGGCTTCGGTGAACAGTCCGGCCTCCTTGTGTTCGCTGGAGACCACGACCGGGGCGTGAGGTTCCACGTGGCAGCCGTAGGTGACGATGAAGACGTGCCGGTCGACCTGGGTGATGTGGTATATCCACGAGTCGAGGATCTCGGCCACCTGAACGGGCCAGCCGGTCTCCTCCTCGATCTCCCGGGCCAGGCACTCTTCGGGGGTCTCCCCGAGTTCGATCTTGCCGCCGGGCAGTTCCCACTCGTCGCGCTCGTTGCGCAACAGCAGCACCTGGCCGTCGCGGATGGCGACGCCCTTGACTGATACGGGGAACGTGCGCGGGATGTAGGGGGTGTCGGACACGGGAGGGCTCGCTTTCGACGGCGTGTGGGCTCGGTACCCGTGAAGTAAACAGGAGAGCTGAGCTGTACGGGGTCGTGTCCGGCGGACTCTCTGATCACGGCCCTGGATTCTTCCGCCCAATCGTTGTCCCGCCCCGGTGCAGCAGCGGATCGCGCTAGGCTCTGTCGGGTGACTGATACCTCGATTCGCACCAGGTTCGCACCCTCCCCGACCGGTATGTTCCACGTGGGCAATGCCCGGTCCCTGCTGCTGAATTGGGTGGTTGCGCGACAATCCGGCGGACGCCTGGTGCTGCGGATCGAGGACACCGACGCCGCCCGTTCCCGCCCCGAATGGACCGAGGGCATCCTGGCCGCCATGGCCTGGCTGGGTGTGGACGCCACCCAGTACGAGGGCCCCTACTCCCAGACCGAGGCCGCCGACAAGCACACCGAGGCCGCCCAGCGCTTGCGCAAGGAAGGGCTGGCCTACTACTGCGATTGCACCCGCGACCAGGTCCAGGCGCGACGCGACAACCCCAACCTGGGTTACGACGGGTTCTGCCGCGATCGCGGCCTGGACGCGGGACCTGGCCGGGCGCTGCGGTTCCGTGTCCCCGAGGGTGGGCCGACCGTGGTGGAGGATCAGATCCGGGGTCGGGTGGAGTTCCCGCACGAGGCATTGGAGGATTTCGTCATCGCCCGCGGGGACGGTACCGCGCTGTTCGTGCTGGCGAACGTGGTCGACGACGTCGGTATGGGCATCACCCATGTCATCCGGGGTGAGGAGCACCTGTCCAACACCCCCAAACAGCAGCTGCTGTGGGAGGCCCTCGGCCACACGCCGCCGGTGTGGGCGCACGCCCCGGTGCTGGTGAACGACAAGCGGCAGAAGCTGTCCAAGCGGCGCGACAAGGTCGCGATGGAGTCCTACCGGGCCGAGGGCTACCTGCCCGAGGCGATGGTCAACTACCTGATGCTTTTGGGCTGGGCGCCGGGTGAGGACCGCGAGATCATGCCGATCGAGGAGATGATCCCGCTCTTTCACCTGGCCGACGTCAACTCCTCGCCCGCCTTCTTCGACGAGAAGAAGCTGCGCGCCTTCAACGGCGACTACATCCGCGCCCTGGACACCGACGAATTCGTCAAGCGGTGCGCCCCCTACCTAGAGGGCGAGGGGGTGCCGTGGCGGACCGAGGACTTCAACGCGGACGTCTTCGCCCAGATCGCCCCGCTGGCGCAGAGCCGAGTGGCGGTGCTCAGCGAGATCGTGCCGAACGTGGACTTCCTGTTCCTGGACGTCCCGGTCTTCGACGACAAGAGCTGGGCCAAGGCCATGAAACCCGGGATCGGGGAGGAGATGCTCACCGCCGCGATCGCCTCCTACTCCGACCAGACACTGATCTGGGACGCCGAGTCCCTGAAGGGAGCCCTTGAGCAGGCCGGGGCCGCCCAAGGGCTCAAGCTCGGCAAGGCTCAGGCGCCGGTACGCGTGGCGGTGACCGGCCGCACGGTCGGGCTTCCGCTGTTCGAGTCGCTGGAGCTGTTGGGGCGTGAGCGCACGTTGGCACGGTTGCGGGCGGCGTTGGACCGGCTCAACTCCTGACGGGCCGAGTTCAGACGGTAGGCCACCAGCTCAGGAGCGAAGATCTCCAGCAGATCTGAGACGTGGGGTCCGTCCCGGCATCCGGTGAGCACCCAGCGCACCGAGTGCGGAGGCGGGCCCTTCGCCGTGCCGTGTGACCATGCCTTCACCCACCACCACGCCTCCTGAGCCTGGGCGGAAGGTGGATCGTAGGGGATCTCCGGATCGGTGAGTGCCCGGCACAGCCGGACCTGTTGGGACAGCGGCCTTGGGTGGTTTCGAATGATCCACGCGACGACATGCGCAGGTGTGTTCGGACAGCGACCACTCAGTTCACGGTGAGCTGTCTTTGGTGTGAGGGCGGCGGACACCTTCCGGTCCAGCGCCCGCAGGTGTCGTTCGTCCAGGAGACCGTCTCCGTGCCGGGGAAGGACCGTGCGGGCCTGGTCCACCAGCGCGGAGAAGTCCAAAGGCCAAGCGGCCGATTGCGATCGGCGCAGGTACGGCTCGGCCAGGAAGTACCGCAGCGTCGAGGGCCTGATGCCCTGTTCGAGCAGGTCGGCGACTCGGGGGACCACGGAATCCGTCTCCAGCAGCTTGGGGAGGAACAGGTGGGCCGGCGGTCGCCTGCCCCCGGTCAGGGCCCAGTACAGGCGGACCTGGATGGGTGTGGCGTCGCGCTTGTCGGTTCCCCTGACGATCAGGGTCGTTCGCTGTTCGATGTCGTCCACGACCGTGGCCAGGTGCCACAGCGCCCGCCCGTCACTGCGCATGAGCGGAACCGTCTTCTGTGCCGGGGAGAGGGCGGTGGTCGCGTTCACGGCCGCTGAGGCGGTCAGGGCTCCGGGGTGGACACTGTGGGCGGCCATGAGCCGGTCCACGGCGTCTACATCGAGGCAGGCAAGGCCTCGCCTCGTCACCAGGAGCCGTTGAGCGTCCAGATGTCGTAGGGCTTGCCGGTACCGATTGCCTCGTCGGCTCTGGCGGAAGCGCGTTCCGTCGGCTTCGGTCGGTATCTGAGCTACCTGCCTGGTCTCGCGTAGGAGGCGGTCACGGTGTTCGTCGCGGCTCCGACAGGTATCGCTGTCGTCCCAACGGATCGCCACGTGTGCCTGCACGCCGAGGTTGTGCGCGGCGCTGTGTGCGAGGAGCGCGGTGAGCAGGTGGGTGCGCAGGACTCCGGCTCGGAAGGAGGGGTGGTTGGGGGAGATGCCCAGCCGTGTCCGGACGCCCTCGGAGGAGGCCGTGGTGATTGCCGGGTGTGTGAACCAGGGGTCGGGGGCCGCCATGGATCATCCCCCGTCCAGCACGCCGCACCAGAGGGGGACCGTGGAAACCGTTGGGTGCGGGTGACTGTGACCGAACCTGCCGCCTTCTCCGAACTCCTCGCCGTGGTCGGCACAGACCACCACCAGGGGACGCCGTGTGCCCAGCCGTGAGAACAGGTCGTCCAAGCGGACATCGGCCCACTCCAGGGCCCGCTTCTGCATCCCCAGAAGCACGTCGATGTCCTCGGGGGTCAGGGCGTCATCTCCGGAAGCGTCCTGTTGGGAGTCGTGCAGCCGGTAGAGGCGTCGGAGGAGTTCGCTGGCCTGTTCGGTCAGGGGGCTGAAGGGGGTCGTGTAGGGGATGTGTGTGCTGGAGCAGTTGACGAACAGGAGGAATCGTTCGGCTTCCAGGCACAGGTCCGCGAGATCTTCGGTGTGGGCCAACGGCAGGTCTTGGTCGCGGTCGACGACACGCGCTGCCTGGGTGGCCGGGGCTCGTGAGGGCCGCCCGAAGTAGTGGAACTCGGGGAACAGCCTGGGCAGGCTGTTAGCGGGATCTGAGGAGTCGAAGAAGGTGACACCGCCGGCGCCCAGAACCCGGTAGCCGTTCGTGCTGTAGTGCCCCATCAGAGTGGGGCCGTCGAAGGAGATGGCGGCGTGGCGCTTCGAGGGCCGGGCCGCCGCTGATCGCCAGATCGCGTCTACGCTGCGCTCGCCGAGCGTGAGAGTTCCGGAGACCGGTCGGGGAAGATGGCCGTTGAATAACGCGGCGTGGGCGGGAAGCGTGTAGGTCCCCGGGCTCTCGGCCCGCAGTAGTGGTCCGAGCTTGTCCAGGTTCGGCGTGTGCGCGCTCGCTGCGACGTCGTAGCGGCAGGAGTCCAGGGTGACGAGGACGACGCTGCGGTCGGCCAGATCGATGCCCGTCATCGGTTCACACCTCCAGGACCAGCGACGGGTCGCGGAAGCGATCCATCGGGGACAGGGCGAGTAGGCGCTCGGAAAGCAGCGGAAGTTCGGCCAGAGTCGCGGCGGTCAACTCCTCGATGGCACAGCGGTCACGGCGGTTGCCTCGCCGTGCCAGCCGAACGCCGACGAACGACGGGTCATCCAGGCGGTCACCGTTGCGCGACACGAGCACGACCTCGTTGGGTACACCGAGCTTGGCGTGGATACGGTCCGCCAGGCGCGCAGCGGCGAGCGTGTACAGCTTGCCGGTGTGGTGCACCGGGTTTTTCCCGGCCAGGGCCTCCACCCCTGCGCCGCCGCTGGCGGAGATCACGCCGTTGGCCTTGTTGCCGCGCCCGACGAGCCCGCAGTCGCCCTTGCCCAGGGACGTGCCGAATGGCGCCAGATAGGCGCCGCTGCCGTGGTCCTTGGTGTTGACGCTCAGCCGCGTGAGCCATGGATGCTGTCGCACGATCGGGTGTTCGTTGACGAAGGCGTCGAGACGGTCGTACGCTTCGGACACCAGGACCGTGTACTCGTGGTGCGAACTGACCGCTTCGGGATGCACCGGGAGGCAGACCGTTGCCTTCAGCACGTCCGTCGCCCTGGCCAGCATCACCTTGACGTCGGAACCGAGCCCGGTGAGCTCGTCCTGGAAGGAAGCGCTGTTGACGTGATTTTCCACGTCGATCGCCAGGATGTCCAGGGGGTCGGCGGGGGAGTAGGCGCTACAGAAGGCCGTGTCGTTAGCCAGGGCGTTCAGGCCAAAGACCCGGCATTCATCAACGGCGGAGGGGCGGTAGAACGAGGCTGGATGGTCGGCTCCGACGCCCGCAGTGTTCTCGACGAAGGTGCGCACGGAGGCGACGATCTGGTCGCTGCCCGTCGCCTCTGCCAGGACGTCTACGATCGCCGTCCGGAACAGGTCCTCGATGGGGAGGGGTTCGGCGCCCACCGAACGTGTCACCTTGCCGAACAGATAGGCGCTGATGGGCTTGCGGATCGTGTAGCCGCCGAAGTCGACCTCCGCCTCGGCGCCGATCAGGGCCACCTTGTCCACCCAGTGGTTCGGGACTGCCCCGAAGCGGTCGAGTCCGTGAAGCGAGTAGCGGCGGGAGAACTCCTCTGCGATGAGGTCGGCGAGCGAGTCCGGGTGGCCGATGCCCTTGCGTTCGACCACGTTGAAGCCGTGGTCTGTGTCGTCGGGTTCATGTTGCCCGTGGAGGGTGATGAACATGTTCTCTCCTGTTCATGGGCGAAGTACAGGAATTCCAAGGTCGAGAGGTCCATGCTCTTCGCGAAGGCATGAGAGGACTTTCCTTGGCCTTCTAACTGCGGGCCCGCAGCCAGAAGGCGTTCCTGGGACCTCCGCGTTCGCGTGGATCGATGACACACCACAGCCTGGTTCCGACACGCTCACTCGCCAACGACCCTCTGCTGCACTTCCGTTGCCCTTATGTCGTCCGTCCGCGCGAATCGTGCTTCCATGGTTGCCGGAAAGGGGGCACACGTGAGGGTTGTGCACCGCTGGACCGGCTTGGAGGCTCGGTCCCTGCGCTTGGCGATGAGGATGAGTGTCCGCGCGTTCGCGGAACATCTCGGCGTTGGCGCCCGCACCGTCTCCAAATGGGAGAAACTCCTGACAGCGACGGTTCCCCGACCTGACACCCAGGCCATCTTGGATACCGTTCTCGCGCGGGCGGACCACGCGGCCCGTCTGCGTTTCGAGGCGAACCTGTCCCTGGTCGAACAGCCGCTATGGGAGACGGGCCGGCAACGGCAAGCGACCGGAACACGGGGCGATCAGTACGAGTCGTGGATGGACGACCTGGACCGCGTCGTCATAGCCCTGTCCCAGCAGGACTTCGCGTTCGCCGAGGCCCTTCTGGGACGCTGGTCCTCTCGATTCCAGCTCGAGGAGTTGGACGACAGGGGCCTGTACTTGTTGGCCCGTTCCACGGCTCTGCTCGGAGACATCCGGCGGGACCAGGGCGCCGTGGTCGGGCCGCTCTCAGCCCAGCGCTCCTACTCCGAAGCGCGAGCACTCTTCATCCGGCTCGGCATCCCACGTCGTGTCGGCCGCCTCGACCTGTCCCTCGCGGTGGTCGCGGAGATGTCCGGCGAGCTGGATGCCGCTGCCCGCCGGTATGAGGCTCTTGCCGAGGATGAGAGGCTCGATCGCCGTGATCGGGCCCGTGCCCGTCTGTGGGTGGGCACCGCGCTGAGCAAACTCGGCGAGTACGGCCACGCTACGTATGTCATCCAGTCCGCGATCCGGGAGTTCGAGGACCTGGCCGAGCCGGGTGACTGGTCGGGAGCCCACCAGAAACTCGCCCTGGCGCATCGTGGCAGGGGTGAGTTCGACCGGGCCTTGGGCTGTATCGACATCTCACGGAACAGCGGTACCACGGACACGCCTATGGCCCGGGTCCGCCTGGACACCGCTCAAGGCCACGTATTGCTGTCCGATCCGGCCACCCGGGACGATGGGTTGCGGCTCCTCGACCGAGCCGCCGAAACCGCCTCCCGACGCGGTCTCGACCATCAGCTTCGCAGTATCGAAGGCATCAGGTCCGAGCAGGAGACCTGGTTCCATGGCCAGAGGAGGAACGCATGGCGGACGACGCACGTCCCGTCACCCAGGAGCAGTGGCGGTACGCGGAACTGATCTGGGAATACCACCGCATGCACCACCGGGTGCGATCGTGTGACGTGGCGATCGCCCTGGGCTGCAACGACATCGGCGTCGCGGCGCATACCGCTGAGCTGTACCACACCGGACTCTTCCCGACCCTGGTGTTCACTGGAGCGAACAGCCCCTCGACGGCGGAGGTGTTCCCGCGAGGGGAGGCGGTGCACTTCCGCGAACGGGCTCTGGAACTCGGTGTCCCTGATCCCGTGATCCTTGTGGAGCCGGAGGCGTCGAACACCGGCCAGAACGTCACTTTCTCTCGCCGGGTCCTGGCGGAGCACGGCATCGCCCCCACCACAGTGCTCCTGGTGTGTATGCCTTACATGGAACGGCGCGCTTTCGCGACCACCCGGAAGCTGTGGCCCGAGGTCGAGGTGGTGTGCGCCTCCGCGCCGCTGAGCCTTGGCGACTATGTCAAGGAGATCGGGGACGCCGGTCTCGTCATCGACATGATGGTCGGTGACCTCCAAAGGGTGATGGAGTATCCCAAGCTCGGGTTCGCCATCGATCAGGACGTCCCCGGCCCGGTACGTGAGGCCTACGAGTACCTCGTCGCCTCAGGGTTCGACAGCCGTCTCATCCAGGGCTGACTGTGAGGATGTGGATCGATTGGACCGGGTCCTTCTCGACTCGGACGAGCTAGAGAGAGGTGGCCGGGACTGGCGTACCAGCGGCACCCACGCCGTGATTCAAGCTCGCTGGTAAAAGGGATGGTTGCCGCGCAGTCCCCGCACGCTGGGTTCAGCCGACGAGGACGCCGCGCGGGTTGTGGCTGCGCAGTTCTCCGGCGTCGACGCCGAGCTTGAAGGCGTCCCACTCGGACTTCGAGTAGGCGAGGACGGGGGAGTTCGGGACGGCGGTGTCGGTGAGGGTGAAGCCGCCATCGGGGAGGAACTCGGCGCGCAGGCGTCCGAAGTCGGTGGTGCCGCGTGCGACCTGGTCGAGGAAGTACTTCCAGTCGGAGTCAGGGACGGTGAGCGTGGGGCCCGTGGGGGCCTTCGTGTCACCGATCTCGATCACGCCCGCATGTGGGGTCCGGACCTGGACGCATTCGTTGGTGCCACCGCTGTAGCTGCTCTTGTGCCAGTCACTCATCGTCGATCGCCTTCATCTCGTCGTGGATGGCTTGCAGTGTCTCTTGTGGGTCCCTGGCGGCCCCTTGTAGGGCAGTGAACACCATACGGCTCCGGCTGATGTCGGCTGAGCCGGAGATGATCCGGCCCTCCTCGGCCGATTCCATGTACACCACCTCGGGTTCGTCCGCGGCGGTGATGATGCGCCTCGGCCCTGATGTTCCCGCGTGCCGTGGAGCTCGGACTGGGAGCATCTGCACGGTGATCCGTTCGCGTTCGATCTGATGGGCCACATACGCCAGCTGGTCCCGTTGCACCTGCGGGGATCCGTAGCGGCGCCAAAGGACGCTCTGGTCGATGATCAGCCAGATCATCGGGGCCACGGCTTCGGCCATGCGCTTGGCACGGTCGCTCCTCTCCTTGGCGAGGGCGAGGACCTGCTCGTGGGAAAGCCACGGTGCCCCGTATCGGATGAGCGCGTAGGAGTAGTCCTGGGTCTGGAGGTAGCCCGGGAACACCAGGGGCTGGTACTCGAACAGGGCGTCGGCGGCGTGGGTGCGCTTGGTGACCTCGTGCAGCCACACCTGCCGGCCGGAGCCCGTCAGCTCCTCCCAGAGCTGCTCCAGCCTGCCGTCGCTCTCCAGGATCTCGTCCAGCAGCTTGCGTAGCCACGGCCGGGCCATCGCCCGGCCGTTCTCGATGTCGGACACGTGCGAGTCACTGATCGTCGTGCCGCGCTGGCTGACCCGCCGGGCCAGGGCCTGTTGGGTGAGCTCGGCTTCCGTGCGCAGCCTGCGCAGTTCTCGTCCGAAGGCCTTGAGGGCACGTTCGTCTGTGTGCATGAGGCCATGTGACCACAAAGAGTCACGCTCGATGGGGGATTCCACAGAATTCCAGAGGCCCATGGAAGATTCGGGAACTCTCCGTGCAGGCTTCACCGGGCGATCGTCCTGGCCACATCCTTTTCGCGCGGGCTCTCCCACGGCGGCCAAGGCGACAGCGAAAGGACCCGGTGGAAAACCATGGCTTCAGTCCAGCCGACGATCGATCTGCCCAGGCGCATCCCTCACACGAACCCCGATGTGAGCGGCCTGGTGTGCGGTCCCGACCACGAGCATGTGCGGACCGCGCGCCGATGGGCCACACGGGCCATCAGGGCGACGCCTTCGGTGGCCCAGCCCGTGGTCGTGTCGCTGGCCGAACTGCACGCCAACGCCCTGAGGCACACCGCTTCGGGGCTTGCGGGTGGCCGGGTGCGGATCGAGATCGAGCGGCGCCGCTGCCTCTTCCTGCTCCGTGTCACCGACGACGGTCCTCGGCCGGGCGCGAAGATCACCGTGCCCGAAGTCGTCACCGCGGCCGGTCCGGCGGAGCGGGGAGCCCTCGTTGCGGAAGGCGGGTACGGGTTGGCGCTGGTGGACGCCCTGGCCCTGTACTGGGACTTCACCGGTGAGCGGGGTGGGCCGTTGACGGTTCGTGCCGCTTTCGACCGGTCCGGGCGCACCCGTCTGCCGTGGTGATTCTGGGGCCGGGGATGTTTCCGGGCCACAGGTATTGAAGAACCTCGTTCACCCAAGCCACCATCAACCACCCCAGCGAAACCGGCACCGTTTTCGCTGGAATTGGGAACTTTGTTCCCTTTGTGCGGCGTGGGTGGGAAGCGCAGTTCCGGGGCGTGTGACCCCGGGACCAATGACACCCGCCCCAGCGGCACACACGAAGATGCCCCGATCGGTGTAGCAGCACCGAGTCGGGGCGTGATCAACCACCTGGGAAAGCAGGAGGATGACCGTGCAACACACTACCGGCCGTTGTCAATGGCCAGTGTGTTTTCCCCGCAGGCGGCCAGTAGTTCTCCCCACTGACGGCCAGGCCGATCTCCCCAACGGCGGCCAGATAAGTCCCCGCCGTGGTGGTGTCCGAGGTCAACTCAACGCCTTCACCCCCGCTCCCGAGGTCGCCTGAGCAAGCCGGAAACTGTCACCCTGGGTCACCACGACATGGGCGTGGTGCAGGAGCCGGTCAACCGTCGCGGTCGCCAACGTCTTGGGCATGATCTCGTCGAACCCCGACGGGTGCAGGTTGCTGGAAACCACCAACGACCTGCGCTCATAGGCGGCGTCCACCAGCCTGTAGAACCCCTCGGCCGCATCGGCCGAGACCGGTAGCAGCCCGATATCGTCGACCACGATCAAGTCCGCGCGCAGCAGCCGTGTCACGGCCCTGGCCATGGAGTCGTCCGCCCGGTGCCTGCGAACCAGCACCCCCAGGTCCTCGATGGTGTGCCAGGCCACCGTCATCCCCGCCTCGACCGCGGCGTGCCCCAGCGCCTCGCAAAAGTGCGACTTGCCCGTCCCCGAGGGCCCGCAGATACTCAGGTTCTCCCGCCTGGCCACCCACTCCAGCGTCTTGAGCGCGTCCTGGGTGGGTCGGGCGATGCAGGAGGCGGTCTCGTCCCAGTCCCCGAACGTCTTGCCAGTGGGGAAGTTCGCCCGCTTGCGGCGGGTGCGCAGGTTGGTCTGGTCGCGTCCAGCGGCTTCCTCGGCCAGCAGGACGCGGACCACCTCGGCTGGGTCCCACCGCTGCGCCTTGGCGGTGGGGATCACGTCGGCCATGGCCTTGCGCAGGTAGGGGAGCCGCAACCGGCGGGTGAGCTCGACGGCCTCGGCCATCGGCTCGGCGGGCGGTCCGGCAACGGTGCGGATCGGGGTGCTCATCACTGCTCGCTCTCGTCGTCGCGGGGCAGGCCGAAGGAGGACCAGGCCGAGGTGCCCGGCTGCAGGCTGTGGTCCTCGCTGGCGCGGGTGGGCTCGGCGGCAGGGCGTCCGGCCTGGTGGGCCAAGATGGCGATCAGGTCGTTCTCGGCGAACCGGCCCGCGATCGCCGCGGTCCCCAGCGCCCGGTCAACCTCGGCCGGAGTGTGCAGCTTGGCCAGAGCGACGGCCTCGGCCATCTTGGGCTTGATCCGGCGGGTGCCCACCGAGGCGGCTTCGACCAGCCAGGACGCGGCTCCGGGCCCCAGGGTCAGGAACGCGGCCTCCTCGGCGCTGTGGGCTCTGGGGGTGCGGTCGCCTTCCTTGTCGCCCCGCTCGGGGTAGTGGTCGTCGCTGATGCTCGGGTTGCCCGGGGTGGAGCGCCCGTGGCGGGCCACCTCCTCGGGGCCGCGTTCGCCGACGGCGGTGACGATCAGCTCCTCGCCGTGGAAGCGGGCCCAGACACGGGTGTCGACCAGGTGGTGGGGGACGGAGTAGCGAACCCCCTCCACCGAGATCGTGCTGTCCCAATTGACCCGCCTTGTGGTGCCAAACGCGATGGTGAACGGTTCGGCGGGCAGCGGGTGCAGCCGGGTGCGCTCCTCGGCCAACGCTTCGGTGGGACGGCGGCGGGTTTCCCGGTGGATCCGGTCGTTGACCTGGTCGGTGAAGGCGCGGCAGGCGGTTTCCAGGTCGCCGAAGGTGCGGAAACCCTCGGCCAGGTTGACGTCGGTGGGCACCAGGTCGGCCTTGGCGATGCGCACTGTGGCCTCCGATCCGCCCTTGGTCTGCGGGTCGGCCGGGACGCAGGTGCGGATCGTCATCCCGTAGTGGCGGGCGACCTGCACGATCTCGGGGTTGCGGACCGCGATCCCGGCGATGTGGGCTTCGGTGACGGTCTTCTCGTTGTCGGTGAGGGCGTAGGCGGGCACCCCGCCGAGTCGGCGCAGGGTGGCGTCCAGGCAGGCGACCACGGTGGGCAGGGTCTTGTCGAAGACCGGGATGATCACGCGGTAGCGGGACCAGGCCAGCCAGGCGCACCACAGGTGGGTGCGCCGCCCCCGGATCTTGGGGCCTTCTCCCCAGTCCCACTGCATCCACAGGCCTGGTTCGGGGATCCAGGGCCGGAACACCCGCCGTTTCCCGGCCCGGTAGCGGTCCTTGACCTGGGCGACCACCCGCCGGGTGGTGCGCTCGCCGCCGGTGAAGCCCATCGCGGTGATGCGCCGGTGGACGACATCGGCGCGGACCCTGCCTTGGGAGCGGTTGACGAGTTCCTCGATCTTGTCGAGGTAGTCGTCGATGGGGCGGGCGCGGTGGGTGCGCTGCTCGGGGCTTTGGCCGGTCTCGCGGAGTTTGACGTAGCGGGCGACGGTGTGGTGGTCGCACCCGGCCAGTTCGGCCGCTGCCCGGTAACTCCCGGTGAGGTCGTAGGCCTCCAGGATTTCCATGATCTCCCTGCTGCTCTTCACCCGGTCAACCCTCGCCGACCGGTGTTTGTCCTGGTCAGGCGGGGAGGTATCTGGCCATCAGTGGGGAGTGTCGTGGCCGTGGGCGGGGCCTTAAGTGGCCGCCTATGGGGAGTATCTACTGTCCGCTGTCAGGCCGTCACCGCAGGCGGCAGCGAACCCTCGCGGGCCAGCTCTGGTCCCTTGCCACCGCGACGTTGGCCGCGGTGCTGACGTTCGTGTTCGTCCCCGACCCGCCCAAGCGGGAGAGGACCGCGATCTCTCCGGTACCTGAAGGCGCTTGGCCGCCTGCTCCGGCCGTGTCGGCGACCGCGCCCGAACCGAGCCCCTCGGCGAGGCGGGTGGCGTCGGTCGACGAGGTGGCCGCGTACTGGGAGCGCGACGACCACGTGGCGGAGCTCGACACAGCGCCTGAGACCGACCCCGAGGAGGAGTGGGGCAGGCTCGTGCGCCCCTACATGCCCCCCCACCCCAGATCCGGACGCCGGTTCCCCGTCCCCGCGTTCCTGAGGGTGACCTGTTGGCCGCCCCACCACGGCGGGCGCCGGACGACCTGGCCGATCTCGCCGCAGTGGTCCAGACCTATCTCAACACCGTTGGCTGAGCGGTTCCGATCAGGACAAGGGTGGTGTCGCTTCACCGGCACCACCCGACCACTTCATAGGTGGGCGTGACCGCAGGAACGTCCACGCACGCCTGGATCCCCGAGGGCGGGGATCCTGCTGCTCGGTGTCGCATCCGCGTCTTCCCCGTCTCCATAGGGAGGTGAAAGGCAAAGGAAGGGCGGCGACCTTTGGAGGGCGTGCGTGAACGAGTACGAGCAGACACTGTCGAGGTTGGCTCCGAGGATCACCGACCGGGACCGGCAGATCCTGGTCGGGCTGTGGGAGCACCAGGTGATGACCACCCACCACCTGCACCGCATCTACTTCCCCGACGCCGGACCGCGCCGGGCCCGCTCCCGGATGCTGACCTTGTACCGGTACGGGCTGCTCAATCGGTTCCGTCGCCACGCCCACGACCGCAACGCCCCCGACCACTGGATCCTGTCCCCGACCGGAGCGGTGCTGGTCGCCCTGTACCGGGACAAGGAGCCCGAGGAGCTGAACTTCCGCTCCGACCGGGCCTTGGCGCTGGCCCACTCGCCCCGCCTGGATCACATCCTCGGCCTGGCCCAGACCCGCGCCCAGTTCGTCGAGAGCGCCCGTGAGGTGGGTGCTGATCTGCGCCGGTGGAGGTCAGAGCGCGAGTGTAAGGAGAGGTGGGGCCGCTACGTCCGCCCGGACGCCCGCGTGCGCTGGGAGCAGGAGGGGGTGGTCCTGGGCGCGTTCGTGGAGTACGACACCGGCACCGAACCCCTCACCCAGCTCAAGAGGAAGATGCCGGGGTACGCGCTCCTGGCCCAGGCGAGCGGCTTGCCCTTGATCGTGCTGTTCGTGGTCCATTCCGACAAGCGTGAGGACAACGCGGCGCGCACGCTCGCCTCCGCCTGCACCGGCACGGTGGGGGTGTACCTGACCACCCACCACCGTCTGGCGGTGGAAGGGGCTGGTGCTCCGATCTGGCGGCTGGCCCATTGCCGTGACCGGGTGGAGCTGCGCGATATCCCCAACTCCTATCCCCGAGAGAAGAAAGACAATGAATAGCCCTTTTAGTGGCCAGCGGATTTCAAGGTGTAGCCGCTGCGAGAATAGATTTCTCTTCGGTGGAGGCGGGTAGAGGGGGCTGGTTGGCGGGGTCCGGTGAAGCCTTGGTGGGCGGTCGTGGTCGTGGTGGAGAGGCGCCGGTAAGTGGGCCTGTGACTCCGCCTGTGACTGGGCCGGTAAGTGGGCCGTTACCGCGTCCGCCGTGGCCTCCGTCTGGTGCTCCGGCCTTGGGTGGACCACCCTCGGTGGTGTGTTCAGTGCAGGTCGGGTGGGCTGTGGGGTGGTCCACCGGCCGCCCCGGCTGTATACCCAAGTGGGTAGTCCTCTTCACGTAGGGCGCGCGGCGCCCGGGGTGTGCGGAGGCGTGACCGCCCCCGCACACCCACCCCACGACGGTCTCACCATCCCCACCCGCCCGCCCCCCACCCCTTTCTTGTGCACCAAAACCTTCGTTTATTGACGCACCTCCACGGCACGAGTTGGAGCGGTCAAGATCGCGCAGGTGAGCAAGAGGAATGGCGACGTGCTTTCTCTTCTCGCGCGGAATTTTCTTGGCTGTCGTGAACTGCTCCGCGCCTCGCCGGGTGAGTACCGGCGGCGCCGCGTGGACGCCACCTCGTGCTCGCGGGTCGGGTGTCGCATCTGCGGTGGGGCCGTCTTCTTAGGAGGTCGTCAGAGGGGAAGCGACGACGGATCCGGACGGATTGTGAAAGGGCGGACATGGGGGATGTGAATCGGCAGACGCGGCTGGTGGGCCACGTGGCGCGCGGAACACGGCTGCCGTGTCCCACGGGCCGGGGCGGTGTGTCAAGGGCGGACGGGCGGTTTGGTGGCCCCACACGCCCCGACCCGCGCGACGCGGGCTGGCAGGCCTACGCCGCGTGTTGGGGCATGGACCCGGACCTGTGGTTCCCGTCCCAGGGTGGGTCGGTGCGTGCGGCCAAGCGGATGTGCCAGGTGTGTCCGGTGCGGATCAACTGTTTGGCCGAGGCGATGAAGCGCGGTGAGCTGTACGGGGTGTGGGGCGGTGCCTCGGAGGACGAGCGACGCCAGTTCCGCACCGCCCGCAGGGACGAGTACGGGGGAGGTGTGCGTGGTGGGGAACGAGCTGCCTGACGGTGACCGCGAAGACGGGGCGCTGGAGCGGTTGTTGACGATCCCGCAGGCGGCGCGGGTGTTGGCGGTGCCGGAGTCGTGGTTGCGTGAGCGGGTGCGGTTGCGGCGGGTGCCGCATCGCAGGCTCGGCAAGCATGTCCGGTTCTCCAGCGCCGATCTGGAGCTGATCGTGGAGCGGGCCGCCCAGCAGGTGGTCGTTCCCGCACGGCGTACCTTCTACGGGCGGCAGGGGCTGCGGTAGGGGAGGAGTAACGAGTGGGCCAGTGGGGCGGGTGAACACCCGCCCCACCAGCCTGTCGAGGGTTTGTGACAGTGATCAGGAGATGAGTCGTAGGCGTCGTTCACCATCAGGGTCGGTCCACGGCCCGGTGGGCGGGCCGTCGATGGCCTCGATCATGGTGTCGTCGATGTCGGTGACCAGGTGCCCGTACCGGTCCATGGTCGTGGTGATCGAGGTGTGCCCCAGGCGGCGTTGGATCTTGAAGACGTGCACGTCCTTGTCGATCAGCCACGCCACGTGGGTGTGGCGCAGGTCGTGGATGCGCGGCTTCTTACCCAATCCCCGCTTCTGGGCCTCCTTGACGCCGGGCACCCACCGGCGGCCATAAAACGAGCTGTGTCGCCACCAGGAACCCCGGTCAGTGGTGAACACGAACTCCTCCGGGTCCTTGCCCTCCAACCGGGGGCGGATGAGGTCGATGGTGCCGGGGGAGAGCGGGATGCGCCTGCGTGAGCTGCGGGTCTTGGGCGCCCCGAGTTTGAAGGTGTTGTCGCTTTGGCGCTTCCACGCCCGCCGCACGTCCAGATACCCGCGCGTCTGCGGCACCCCGCCCGGGCCGATGGTTCGGGTGAGGGTGATGTCGCGGACCTGGAGGGCGGTGAGTTCGCTGTAGCGCATCCCGGTGCGCACGAACACCTCGACCATGTCGCGGACGTCCTCGGCCATGGAATCGCGCAGCAGGGTCAGTTCCTCGCGGGTGAGGAAGCACATCTCCCAGTCGCCCTCACCGTCGTCGACGCGGGGTAGGCGGGTGCGTGAGGCCGGGTTCGACGGGCGCAGGGGTGGGTCTTCTCGGACGGCGGCCTCGCAGATGGTGAACAGCAGCGCATGGAGGTTGTGGATGGACTTGGGGGACAGGGGCTTGCGTAGCCATCCCGGTTCCTTTGTGCGGCCTCGGCTGGGTGTGCCGGTCCGGTACGGGGCTGTGGGGTCGGGAGTGCCGGTGCGCAGCTGGTTGACCCAGGCCCGCACGTCCTTGGGCTTGAGCTGGGACGTGTCGCGCAGGTTCACCTGCCCGAAGGTGGGGAGCAGGTGGTTGGTGAGGTCGCGGTGGTAGTCGGCACGGGTGCGCTCCTCGATCCCGGTCATCGAGTCGATCAGTTCACGGGCGAAGTCAGCGAACAGCACCGGATCGGCTTCGGGACCATCGTCCTCCTCGTCGACCGTGACCCACCCGTGGCCGGGGACCCACCCCTCGGCCCACCCCTGCCGGGGGATCCAGTTCTCCGGCCACTGGTGTCCAGCGGCTTCGACATGCAGGCGGAAGGTGTGGGCGTCGGCGTGGACGTCGAACGGTTCGGACTGGGGCGCGCCGCCACGGGTGCCGCCCAGGCGCCATTTCACCCAGTACCGGGTGCGCCCGTCGGCCAGTGTGCGCTGGTTGATGGTTGCCATGCGTGGACCATCGCTTGGGTGGACGCGGAAGCGAAGGGAATCGGTGAAAGATCTTCGAGAACCTTCGACCCGCGCGCCACTACGGTCGATCTATCCACGTTTGCGCAGGATGCCGGGCTGTCGCCCTGGCCTGTGCACCCTCACTGCCGGGTGAGTGACGGGGTGGGTGGTGCACACTCACCAGGAGAATCTTTACCGCCGTGCACCCGCTGGTGCACCCCCGGCAACACGAAAGGCCCTGACCTGCGAACGTTTTCGCTGGTCAGGGCCTTGTCGGCTCTGGGGTGAGTGACGGGACTTGAACCCGCGACTTCTTGGACCACAACCAAGTGCTCTACCGGCTGAGCTACACCCACCATGTCCGCCCGGCCTCGCGGCCTTGCGTACATCCAGAATCTTAGCGGACTCTGAGCACTGCTTCGATCAGTTTTCGGCGTTTCGGCGATCCGCGGCCTTCTCTCGGGCTGACACACCGGTGCCGCCCTCCGCTACCTCGGCCGCGATGGCGCGCGCCGTGGTGGAGCTGGGGCCTGGTTCGGGAACGAACGCGGCCGCGCGGTAATACCGCAGCTCATGGATGCTTTCGGTGATGTCGGCGAGGGCTCGGTGGCCGCCGTTCTTCTCCGGGCTCGCGTAGTACACACGCGGGTACCAGCGGCGCAGAAGCTCCTTGATGGAGGAGACGTCCACCATCCGGTAGTGCAGGAACTCGTCGATGCGTTTCATGTCACGTGCCAGGAAGGTGCGGTCCGTGGCGATCGAGTTGCCGCACAGCGGGGCCTTGCGCGGCTCCTTCACGTAACGGCGGATGTGTTCGAGGACCCGGTCCTCCGCCTCCTCCAGGGACACGCCCTTGTCCAGCTCCTCCAGAAGGCCGGAAGTGGTGTGCATGTCCCGGACGAAGTCACCCATCTGGTCCAGTGCGGCCTGCGGCGGTTTGATGACGATGTCCACACCCTCGTCGAGGATGTTCAGCTCACCGTCGGTGACCAGGCACGCCACCTCGATCAGCGCGTCGCGTTCGAGGTCGAGCCCCGTCATCTCGCAGTCGATCCACACCAGACAGTCATTCATACCGGTCAGCTTAGGCCGTGCCGGGAGTGGTGGGGATGGCGAAGGGCGGCCGGACCGGTCCGGCCGCCCTTCGTGACGGCGTTGGTCAGCTCCACACGTACTGACCGGGGAAGCCGATGTTCATGACGTCGAACATCCAGTCGTACGAACCCGAGACCTGGAGGTAGGCCAGGACGGCGACGACCAGGACGATCAGGAGGAAGGTCGTGCAGCCGCATCCGCAGCCGCCCTTCCTCTTCCGCTTCGCCTCAGGCGGAGGGTGGGGTCGCTGCGGCGGCTGACCGCGACCGTCCGAACCCTTGCGTCGTCCCCAGCGTCGGCGCCGGGGGGTGCCGGGCTGTCCCGGGGCTCCCTGGGGAGGTTGACCGCCCATGGGGGGCTGGCCCGGCCCCGGCGGGGGCGGGTACGGCGTCGGTCCCTGGCGGGGGTAGCCCTGGGGCGGACGGTTCATCTGGTGCGGTGGTGGAACGGGGCCGCCCTGCGGCGGGCGGCCGGGTACGTTCTGCCCCGCGGGCGGCGGGTAGCCGGGAGGAGCGTTGTATCCGCCGGGCCGGGGAGCGTTCGGGGGCTGCTGGTACCCCGGTTGCTGCTGGTAGGGGCTGGGCTGCGGGTACCCGTAGGGCGGGGGCGGAGCACCGCGTCCCGGTCCCGGGTACGGCTGCTGGGGTGCGTTCGGGGGCTGCTGGTACCCGTGCTGGTTTGGGTGGCCGGGGTAGGGCGGCGGCTGTGTCGGGTACTGCTGGGGCGTCGCGGTCGGGTAGGCCTGCTGGGCACCGGACGGCTGGCCCGGGTAGGCCTGCTGGGGCCCCGACGGCTGGCCGGGGTAGGGCGGGTAGGGCTGTTGCTGGCCCGGGTGGCCCTGGGCTTGCTGCGGCCCCGTCGCCTGCTGTTGCGGTTGTTGGGGGCCGGAAGCGCCTTCCTGGCCGGGTTGCGGTTGTTCGGGGGGAGTCTCCTGGACCTGGCGGGGCCCTTCGGCGGCCTGCTGAGGGGGCTCACCCTCCGGAGTCCGCGCGGTGGGCGTCGCGGCCTGGGCCTGGGCGGCCTCCTCGGCTCGTTTCCGGGCCTCCGCCTCCTTGCGGGCGTGTTCCTCCTCAGCGGCCTTGCGGCGCTGTTCGCGGCGCTCCTCGCTGAGGTCGGCCCACCCGTCCTTCAGGTTGCCGAGGAACCGGTTGAACCGGCTGCCCTTGGGCGCGTCCGGCTCTCCGGCCTCGCCCGCGCCTCCGGAGAACATCGGGTCATCGGGGGCGAAGACCGCTGTGCCCGGCGTCTCCCCGATCGTGTTGGGGTCGAACACGGCGGTGCGGGGGGCGTCGTCGATCTGGTGGGGGTCGAACACCGCCGTGCGCGGGGTGTCGTCGATCGCGTCGTCGGTGATGTTCGAGGTGGGAAGCTCGTCCTCGCTGAGGCCGGCGGTCGGCAGTTCGTCCTCGTCCGTACCCGGTCCGGGCAGGTCGGCGGGGTCGACGCGCATGGTCGCGCCCACTCCGCCGAGGTCCGCGGTCGGCTCCTCGTCCTGCTGGACACGCCCGGGCAGGTCGGCGGGGTCGACCCGTATGGTCGCGCCCATACCGCCCAGATCCGCGGTCGGCTCCTCGTCGTCTCCACCGCGCCCCGGCAGGTCCTCGGGGGCGACCCGCGTCGTGGCGTCCACTCCGCCGAGGTCCGCCGTGGGCACCTCGTCCTCGGGCTCGGCGGTGCTCCGGATCACGGAGGGGTCGATGCGTACGGTGCTGGGGTCCTCGTCCACCGGGGCCGGGGTGGCGGAGGCTCCGGGGGCGTGGACCCAGGAGGGGTCGATCCGCATCGTGCTGGGTTCGTCGTCCACCGGCGTGGGGGCGGAGGCCGGACCGAGTCGCACGGTCCCCTCGTCCTCGTCGCCGGGGGAGTCGCGTTCCCGTCCGTCCAACCGTGCTGTGGCGGCCTCATCCTCGTCCGAGGTACCGGAACCGCCCTGGAGTTCGCTCAGTGAACGGGTATGCCGCGTCCACGCGTTACCGTCCCACCATCTGAGCGTCTGCGCGTCGCCGTGCGGGTCCGCGTACCAACCCGGCTCGATAGTTCCACCCATGGCCGACAGACTAAGGGGTCGTCGCGTCGGGAGAGACCACTGGAGTCCGAATCCCTCCGCCCCCGACCACGTGGTCCCGCCATCCGGCGGTCCTCACGAGACCGCCGACGGTTGCTGGTCGGACCGACGCGGCGCCGGTGGTGACCGAAGGTCCGATTCGGCGGTGGCGGGGCCGGCGAACAGCCGGGCGCCGTCCAGCGCTCCCGGTCCGGCGGACGTCGACCCGGGTACCTGGTCGTGGCCGAAGTGGCCCCCGCGCGACCACGCGCGGACCAGCTCCTCGACCGCCGTTCCTCCCTGCCCCGGAGGGCCGGCCGGCCACCGGCGCGGAATGTCCCAGGAGTCCAACCAGGCCAGGATCGGCGACAGTCCGCGCATCGGGCCGCTGGTGAAGGGCTCCTCGGACCGGGCGACCACCGCCACCGTGAGGCACACCCGACCCTCGTGCCCGTGGTCGACGTGGAGCGAGTACCGGCTCGTGCGTCCCAGCGGCATCCGGCTGCGGCGGGTGCCGGCCAACGACTGCACGACCTCACCGGTGAACGGGTTCCACACCAGGTGCACCGACCGCCCTTCCTCGACCAGCCGCAGCGCCTCCTCACGCGCCGACCACGCGTCGGGGCCGGAACCGGTCACCGTCCACACGGCCCGGGGCGCGCCGATCCCTGAGGGTCCCGGGGCGGTGCCGCCGTCGATCCTTTCGGCACCGGGCATCCACGCGTCGAACATGGCAGTTCCCCATCCGGTCGTCGTGCGTCCGGGCACCGCGCGACCGGGGCGGCACCCGGACGGGTCCGGACCTCCACTGAGTACGCCAAGACGACGGAGAAGTCCATAGCCCCTCCTCACGCGGACAGGGTCATGTCACCTTTCGGTACCGGGTGCCCGCTACTCCTCCTCGTCCTCGGAGATGCGCAGGGAGAAGGCCTGGAGGAAGATCTCACCGATCTCGGTCGGGTCCTCCGTCATGTACGCGGCGCCGCCGGTGGCAGCGGCGATCTGCTGCAGCGGCTCCAGGTTCTGCACGTCCGGGCCGAACGCGATCGTGATGATCGGGATCGGGCGCGACGGGCTCGCCACGTCCTCGAGCTGGGACAGCAGCTCGTCCAGTTCCAGACCGCCGGGGTTGTCGTCGTCCCCGTCCGTGAGCATGAGGATGACGTTGGTCCTGTCGGGCCGGTAGGTACGCGCCATCTCCTGGTAGGCGGCCAGGTAGGTGTCGTACAACGCCGTGTCGCCCTGCGGCAGGGGGGTCAGCCCGGACAGGGCCGAGGCCAGCACGTCGCGCTGGGGGGTCCCCTCCTCGTTCGTCGCCTGGAGTTCGCGGATCGGGGCGAGTTCCGAGTAGTGGAGGTTGTTGTTGACGTTGGTCGAGAACTGCCACAGCCCGAGCTCGGACGTGGGCGTGAACATCTGGAGTCCCTCGGTGGCCGCGGCGCTGGTCACCTGCATCCGGGTCATCCCGGTCCCGGGCACCTCGGCGAGCATGGATCCCGAGACGTCCACGATGGTGAGCACCCGCGAGTCCATCTTCAGCTGGTTCCAGGTGCGGATCAGCTCGGTGACCGACCCCTCCGACGGCCTGGCCAGTTCGTCGGGCGCCTCCGCGCGGAAGCCGACGTCCTCGGTCAGCACCGAGTCGTCCACCTCGCCCTCGGGGCCGCGGAAGCCGTGCTCCAGCAGGGTCGACCGGGCCTCGTCCGCGCGCACGGCGCCTCGGAACACCTCCGCGGCGCGGGTGATGTCGCCCTCCTCGCTGCGGACCACGTAGGGGTAGTCGAGGTAGTAGGTACCGCCCTCCAGGTAGCTGGCCTGGGCGGTGGCGTCCTGGTGGGCGCTGTTGTAGCGCCACACGGCTTGTTCCGACATGACCATCACGGGCGGGGCCTCCTCGGTCCCGCCGCTGAGGGCGAGGAAGGCCGCGTCCTCATCGGGCGAGGCGCCCTGGTGCAGTGCCTGGAGGGCCGCGGTCATGCGCGCGTTGTAGGTGCCTTCGTCGGGGCTGTCCTCCTCCAGGGCTCCGTTCAGCAGGTAGAGGGTGCCCAGCCCGGTCGAGCTGCGCGCGGGGTCCACCACGCGGACGGTGCGGTTGCCCTGTTCGCCGGGCGCCGCGGTGGGGATCACGTCCGTCCAGCTGCGTTGGGTGTCCTCCTCGGCGAACTCGGTGAGTTCGGCCAGGACGAGCGGGGAGCGGGCGACGGACGTGCCGGTCTCGGTGATGACGGCGTCACCGGACTGGCTCTGCACCAGGCGCGGCCACACGGACGAGTCCGGGATCCACACGTCCGAGTCGGTGTCGCCCATGGTCGCGCCCGCCCCGGTGATGCCGAAGGCGACGTTGGCGGAGTCGACCTGGCGGATGTCGGCGCGCACGCACCGTCCGTCCACGGTGTTCTCCTGGGTGTTGAAGTCCGAGGCCAGGGCGTCGAGGGCGGGGGCCAGTTCGGGGCTGACCGCGACGTCCAGCCGGATCTGCGAACCGCGGCAGCCGTCGGTCTGCCCGAACATGTACACGCCCGCGGCGGCCAGGCCGAGCACGATCACGAGTGCGGCGGCCAGGGCGGCGAAGGCGCCGCCGCGTCCACGGCGACGCCGTTCCCGTCTCGGGTAGGGCTCTTCTGCGTATCTTCCGCGGTGACGTCCCACAGCTTTCCTCACGGGGTGGTGTACGGACGGGGGGTTGGGGTCGGTGCCTGGTACGGGTCGGTTGCGCACGTCCGGTGCTCGGTGGGGAGACCGACCCGTGGGGTGTTACTGGTCGGAACAGTACTCGGGCCGGTCAGGCCGGGTGCGGACCACACCGGTCGGCCGGATGGGGCTGCGCGGGGAGGCGTTCGCTGTGATGGGCGTCGCGTTCCCGGTCACGCCGGGGGATTCGGACGGAGCGGTCATCGCAGGGCATCCTGAAACGGTTCGTCCGGAAAACCGATCCGATATCCAATCGCAATCGCCTCGCGTCCGTTCGGAATCGGGATCCGCTCTCGATGGTCAGTTATCGCAGTTCGGTACGCACAACCGCCGGGAGATCGAACTGAGGAAGATGTCTCCGATCTCGTCAGGATCGTCGGTCACGAACAGGGAACCGCTCGTGGCGGCCGCGATCTGGCGCAGTTCGGCCTCCTCGGACTGTGCCCCGAAGGCGATGATGAACATGCTGACCGGGCGCTGGGGGTCGAACCGGTCCTGCAGGGCCGCGACCAGCTCCGCGTGCGAGATCTCGCTCGAACCGTCGTCCCGGCCGGCGGTGAGCAGGATGACGCTGTTGATCTTGTCCTCGTGGTAGTTGTCCTGCACCTGGTCGTAGGCGTCCAGGATGTTGTCGTACAGCCGGGACTCCCCGCCGCGGACCGCGATCTCCTCCGCCACGCCGATGAGCTCCTGGCGCCTGGTGATGTCGTCGCTCCCGGCCGAGCCGCCCAGGCGGCGCATCTCGGCGGCCTCGTCCCGGCCCTGGCGCCCGTACTGGTCCGACAGCAGCCACAGGCCCATGTCGGTCTCGTCGGGGAACAGGGAGAGCCCCAGCAGGGCCGCCCGCTGGGCGACCTCCATCCGGCTGGGCCCGCCGTTGAGGTCCTGGGCCATGTTCTCGGACGTGTCGGCCAGCACCAGGGAGCGGCTGGGCATCGACAGCCGGTTCCAGTCCGTGACCGAGGCGAGCAGCGCGTCCCCCGTGAGGTCGTCGTGCGTGGTCGGCTCCTCCGGAACGTCCCAGGGCTGCGCCTCCAGAGAGCCGGGGGTGTTGCCGCCGGGGTCGCGGAAGCCGAGGTCGCGCAGGTGTTCGCGGTGCTCGTCCCCGCGCAGGACCTCGTACAGGTCGGCGGCGGCCGCCCGGAGCGCGGAGTCGTCGGTGGCGGTGACATAGGGGTAGTCGAGGCTGACCGTGCCCTCGGTGGGGTAGCGGGCCGCCAGCTCCGGCGCGGAGTGCGCGCGCTCGTCGTTGTAGGAGGCGACCGCCTGCTCCGGAACCACGATCACCGGGTCGATTCGTTCTTCGGCCGCGGGGGAGCCGGTGAAGAAGGTCGCCAGGTCGATCTCGCCGAACGCGCTGTCCAGCTGGACGTCCCGGACGAAGTCGGTCATGGCGGTGTCGGCGTCGTCCCCGGTGCCCAGGTGGCGCCGGACCGCGTGCATGACGGCCATACCGTCGGCGCCGCGGTTGGGGTCGACCATGACCAGGGGGCGCTCCGGTTCGCGCTCTCCGGGCAGGACCAGTGTCCAGCTGGCGTCCCCCGGCTCGGGCAGGCCCTCCGTGCCCACGGGGGCGGTCATGACCACCGGTGAACTGGCGAGCGAGGGCGGGTCCGTCTCGATGCTGTGCGTGCCGCCTTCGGACACGCGGGCGAGCTCGACCCACACCGAGGACTCGGGCACCCACACGTGGGGGGCGATGGTGGAGTCACTTCCCCGGCCACCGGACAGCGCGGTCATGATGCGGTGCGGGGCGATCTCGTCGACCTGGGCGTACACGCAGTCGTCCCCGTAGCTGGGCTCCTCGTCGTTGAATTCGGTGGCGGCCGCGCGCAGGACCGGGGCGATGCTCTGCGTCGCGGACACGCGGAGGTAGCGGACGTCGCCACAGCCGAGCGCGTTCAGCCCGATCGGGATCGCGATCGCCGCGACGGCGATGACCGCGACGGCGGCGGCGGTGAACCCCAACGGTGACCAGGCCACTCGGCGCGCGGCGGACCGGGTCGGTGCGGGGAGTCGGTGACGTCCACTGGGCAACGGGGATCTCCGGGGCGTAGTGGGGCGCGGTTCCCCGACGGTATCGCCGGAGAACCCGGTGGCAGGTGGGCCCGCGCGGCGCCGTGCTGTCGGGCGTCCGTGAGAGGACGTGAACCATCGTGCGGCGAACGGCGTCACACAAGACGAATCACAACCGACCGGCCGAATGTGACGAACGGAACTTCATCAGGACCTTACTCGCTGGTAATGGCGGAGCGAAAGTGGCCGGGCATCGATGCGGGACCGCTGTGTCCGATCGGTGGACGGAGACCTCTTTGTTACCGTGCTCTCCGCAGAAGTACTCCGACCCCACGGATAGGCTTGGGCCTCTCCCGTCCCCCGCGGCAGACCCTTTCCCTTCCGTGTCGCGGACGTCCGTGTGACCACCGACCCCCGAGGGTTATGGCATGTCCCAACAGCACCGAGACCACCGGAGCCGAGGCACGCTCGGCACCGCCCTGCTCACCGGCGCCTGCTGTGCCGGGGCACTCGCCTACGCGGTGCTCGCGGGCCCGTCGCTGTTGCCCCCGGAGGACGTGCAGGCCGCGTCGGCCATGAGCCCGGACCTGGTCGGTCCGATCGCGGAGGGTCCCCAGGAGGTCGCCGAGACCGGACCGGTCGGTCAGTTGCGTATCCAGGTCAGCGACCGCGACCGCGCGTGGGTGCAGACCCTCAACTGCACCGGCGACCTGGAGGAGGACCCCGAAGTCTGCGCCGAGCTGGCCCAGGTGGCCGCCGAACTCGGCGGTGGGACGGGAGGGGCCGGGGGGTACGGCGACGCGACCGCGCGCACGGCCACCGCCGGTGGAACCGAGGAGCTGTTCACCGAGGTGCGCGCGGGAACGGTGTGCACCGACCAGGTCTACGGTCCCCAGCGGGCCACGATCGAGGGGACCTGGGAGGGACAGGAGATCTCGACGACGCTGACCAGGGCGGGTTCCTGTGAGGAGGCGCGCTGGCAGCGCCTGCGTCCCCTGACCGAGCAGATCAGCTGAGGCGGCCCGGACGGCGTCCTCGGGGATCCCGAGCCGGAGAACTGGGATAATCGTCCTCCATGAGCGTCATCAGGGTCACCGACCCCGCCGATCCCCGTCTGGCCGACTACACCCGGTTGCGCGACGTCAACCTGCGCCGCCACCTGGAGGCCGAGCACGGGCTCTTCATGGCCGAGGGCGACAAGGTGATCCGGCGCGCGGCCGCCGCCGGGTTCGAGCCGCGCAGCTTCCTGCTGACCGAACGCCGGGCCGAGGCCCTCAACGACGTCGTCGCCGGTTCCACCGCCCCGCTCTACGTGGTCAGTGAGGAGACCGCACAGCGGCTCGTCGGCTTTGACCTGCACCGGGGCGCCCTCGCCGCCTTCCACCGCCGCTCCTTGCCCAGGCTCGACGACGTCCTCGCCGAGGCACGCACGATCGTCGTGCTGGAGGACCTGGTGGACCACACCAACGTGGGTGCGATCTTTCGCAGCGCCGCCGGACTCGGCGTCGACGCCGTGGTGCTCGCGCCCCGCTGCGCCGACCCGCTCTACCGGCGGGCGGTCAAGGTCTCGATGGGCGCGGTGTTCACCCTGCCCTACACACGGCTGGATGACTGGTACGGCGGGCTGGACACCCTCAGGGCGGCCGGTTTCCATCTCATGGCCCTCACCCCGGGGGAGGGGTCCCTGCCGCTGCGCGACGCGATGTCCGCACTCGACCCTGACGATCGGGTCGGCCTGTTGCTGGGGACCGAGGGTGACGGCCTGTCCTCGCGCTGGCTGGAGGGAGCCACCGCGCGGGTGCACATCCCGATGGCCGATCGGGACGTCGACTCGCTCAACGTCACCGCGGCGGCCGCCATCGCCTGCTACGAACTGGCACGGTTCACCGGGTGACGTGGGCGGAGCCCACCGCCGCCGCTCCAGGGCGTGTTCGTGGGGGATGCCCTAGGGTGGCGCGTGACACGGACCTTGGGGCGTGTTCCCGGGAGCGCGTCCGAGGCGCTCGTCGGGGCGCGCCGCGGTGGAGCGGAGGGTAGTGCCACATGGGCGGCCGAGCACTTGTGCAGTGGGAGCAGAACCGGGTGAACGCCCCCGACCCATGTGGCGTGGACCTGTACACCGGTGGGGCGGCGCCGGAGTCCGGTCTGGACGAGGTGACCTTCTACCAGGTGCCCTACGCGCCCTCCACCCAGGGCGTCGACGAACGGCTCGACATCATCGCGCGGATGCCCGCGCTGGAGGTCGTCCAGCTCGTGTCCGCGGGTTACGAGCACGTCCTGAGCCTGCTCCCCGACCACGTGACGCTGTGCAACGGGCGCGGTCTGCACGACGCCAGCACCGCCGAGCACGCCCTCGCGCTGATCCTCGCCGCCCAGCGCGACCTGCCGCGGTGGGCCCTCGACCAGCACGATCACCGTTGGGGCGCAGCGCCGCTGCGGTCGCTGGCGGACTCGCGCGTGATGATCGTCGGCTACGGCAGCATCGGCAAGGCGGTGGAGAGCCGCCTGCTGCCCTTCGAGACCGAGGTCGTGCGTGTGGCCAGCCGGGCCCGTCCCGACGAGCGCGTGCACGGTGTCGACGAACTGCGCTCCCTCCTGCCGGGGGTGGACGTCGTCGTCCTGGTCACACCGCTCACCGAGAGCACGCGGGGCCTGTTCGGCGCCCGGGAGTTCGCCCTGCTGCGGGACGACGCGCTCGTGGTCAACGTGGGCCGCGGCCCGGTCCTGGACACGGCGGCGCTGCTGGCGGAGAACGGACGTGTCCGGGCCGCCCTGGACGTCACCGACCCGGAGCCCCCTCCGGCCGACCACCCGCTGTGGGAGGCGCCGGGGGTGTTCCTCACGCCGCACGTCGCGGGCGGGTCGGCCGCCTTCTACCCACGTGCCCGCGCGTTCATGGACCAGCAGCTCGCCCGCTGGGCCGCGGGTGAGCCGCTCGAGAACGTGGTCCGGCCGGGACGCTGACACCTCGGTCCGCGCCGGCTTTCGCCGTGTCGGGCCCGCCCCCCGTTCACCGGCCGCCCTGCGGGGAACCGGTGGGATATCCATGGCTTTTATTGCTCTTTGGGGGTTTTGTCGGTGTCAGCGGCCACAGTGGAACCATGCGGATAGCGGTGGTCGCCGACGGCGAGGGCGGTGGCTGGCTCCAGGAACTGGAACCGGTCCCCGGCCCGGTCCGCCGCGTCCCCGATCTCGCCGGCGCCGTTCGGCGGGCGGAGAACGAGCGACCCGAACCCCCGCGCTGGGTCTGGTCGGCCAGCGAGGACGTCTATCCGGACCTGGTCGGATCCGGTGTGCGCGTCGCGCGCTGCCACGACGTCGCGCTGACCGAGGCGCTCCTGCTCGGATACCACGCGCGCCACGGTGAGGCACACTCCCTGGGCGCGGCCTGGGCCCGGTTGCACGACCTTCCCGTGCCCGACGACCCGGTCCGCCCCCTCGGCGAGGGCGCCGCCGCGCAGCCCGCCCTGTTCGAGGCCGACCGGTCCACGCTGCCCCCGGGAACCGACCGGCTGGCAGCCCTGGCCGAGGTCCACGACGACCAGCTGCGCCGTATCGCGGAGCTACCGCACCCCCAACGGATGCGCCTGCTGACAGCCGTGGAGTCGGCGGGCGGTCTGGCCGCGGCCGAGATGAGCCACGACGGTCTGCCCTGGCGGCCCGACGTCCACGACGAGGTCCTCACGAAGCTGCTGGGGCCGCGGCCGCACACGGGGCAGCGACCCGCCGTCCTGGCCGAGCTCGCCGCGCGCATCAGCGGCGCGGTCGGGCGCGATGTCAACCCCGACTCACCGGCCCAGGTGCTGCGGGCCATGGCGTGGATCGGCCATCCCGTCGAGTCGACCCGCTCCTGGGTGCTGGAACGCGTCGACCACCCCGTGGTCCCCCTCCTGCTCCGCTACAAGGAGCTCTCCCGCCTGTACTCCGCCAACGGCTGGGCATGGCTGGACACCTGGGTGCGCGAGCGCCCAGGACCCGACGGTGAGCGGCTCGGCCGCTTCCACCCCGACTACGTGGTCGGTGGTGTCGTCTCCGGCCGGTGGGCCACCCGGGGCGGCGGTGCCCTCCAGATCCCCAGGGCTGTCCGATCGGCCGTGCGGTCCGACCCCGACTGGGTGCTCGTGCGCGCCGACGCCGGACAGCTCGAACCCCGCGTCCTGGCCGCCGTGTCCGGGGATGACGCCCTGGCGGCCGCGGCCGCCGAGGAGGACCTCTACGCCCGGCTGGCCGTACACGTGGGCGGTGACCGGGATCGGGCCAAGATCGGCATGCTCTCGGCGATGTACGGCCAGACCTCCGGCGACGCCGCGCCCCTGCTGCGCACCATGCGACGCCTCTACCCCCGAGCGCTGGAGTACGTCGATCAGGCCGCCCGGACCGGCGAGAACGGTGGGATCGTCCGCTCGTGGCTGGGCCGGACCTCGCCCGCCCCGCGTGCGTGGTCCACCGCCGTGTCCGGCCCCGACGGGGACCGCCGTCGTCGTGCCCACGGTCGGTTCACCCGCAACTTCGTCGTCCAGGCCACGGCCGCCGAGTGGGCACTCGTCCTGCTGGCCGCGCTGCGGCAGCGTCTGCCGTCCCTGCCGGAGGGGGCCGGGATCGTCTTCTTCGTCCACGACGAGGTCGTCCTCCACGTCCCCCGGGATCTGACGGAGGAGACGCTCGCCGCCGTCGCCGACGCCGAGGCCCGCACCAGGACCATCCTGTTCGGAGACACCCCGGTCCGCTTCCCCCTGGACACGGTCGTCACGGAGGACTACGCGCGACGCTGAGTGAATCCGGACACGCGACGTCACACGTCCGGTAACGGACGGCGTGGACTTCTTGCAAACTGACCCGCCTGCACCCATTCTTGGACGCGGACGCAACCGTCAGCCCGCTACCCCAGGGGTACCCCCACCCCTCCCGGCGGTACACAGAAAGGGTGAGATCCCCCCGTGCGGAGCCGTTTCAGATCATGTGCGGGAACCACGGCCGCTTTCGCGGTCGCCTTCACCGCCTTCGGGGCGACCCCCGCGTGGGCGGACCCGATCGTGGAGGACCGGCCTCCCATCGCCGAACAGCTCGCCGAAGGCCACCGGAACACCAGTGGAGTCGACCCCCGCGGCTCCGCCACCCCCACCCCCGCTCCCGACGTCGCCGACGCCGAAGCGCTGCGGCGCGACGCCCGTGTGGCCCCGTTCCGGGAGGCCCGCAGCGTCGAGTACTTCGCCGTGGCCCCCGAGAGCCTGCCCCGTGAGGTGGTCGCCGAGGTCCGCGGGATCGAGGGCGTGGAGCACGTCCTGACCGTGGACGCCGCGCGCGTCGGAATCGATGGAGAGCCCACCTCCGTGCTGGGCGTCAACCCCTCCAGCTTCCGTAACCACGCCCCCAGGCCGTCGGCGGAGTCCGATGAGATCTGGCAGGGCGTCGCCGAGGGCCGCATCGCGCTGTCCAACACGGTCGGCACCGAGCGCGAACTCGACCTGGGCAGCGAGGTCAGCGTCGCGGGCGGTCGCGGTGAGGTGGACCTGGAGGTGTGGACGCACGCCACCTCCGGCATCGCCGGGATCGACGCCCTCATCTCTCGGGAGCGCGCTGCCGAACTGGGCATGCCCGAGGGCAACGCGCTGGTGGTCTCGGCCCCCGACGCCGACCTGTGGGCGCTCTACGACGCTTTGTCGGACGCCCTCGGGGAGGAGACCTCCCTTCAGCTGGTCGCCGACGCCGCCGAGCCCGCCGAGCCCGGCGAGGCCGTCCCCTCCTCGGTGATCGAGCAGGTCATCGCGCACGCGGAGGGCCAGATCGGTGTGCCTTACGTCTGGGGCGGTGAGACCCCGGAGGGCGGTTTCGACTGCTCGGGGCTGCTCCAGTGGGCCTTCCTCCAGGAGGGTGTGGAGATCCCCCGTGTCACCCACGACCAGTGGAACGCCGGCGAGCGCGTCGACTTCGAGGACGCCCAGCGCGGTGACCTGCTGTTCTGGCGTTCGGACCCGACCGCACCCGACTACATCTCGCACGTGGCCATCTACCTGGGCGACGGCATGATGCTGGAGGCGCCGCGTACGGGCTTGAACGTGCGGGTCACCGAGGTGCGGACCACCAACTTCGCCGGAGTGGTGCGGGTGCGGACCTGAGGTCGCGGGCCCGCCACGGGAAGACGAGAGCGGGCCGTGGTGTCACCGTGCCGGTGGCACCACGGCCCGCTCGTCTCTCCTCGTCCGAAGAACCCAGCCGGGAGGGGAAGGCAGGCCTCGGTTCAGGAGGGGGACAGGGCCGTCACTGAGGGAGGGGGAGTCAGTGCACGAACCCTGTTTTCGGTGGTATTGAGTTCTCAGGGCACACGACCGGATCAGCGCCGGGGCCCGTCGCACAGGGTCTACATAAGCAGTGCCCGCGCGATTTGGCAAGGGGATCCGCACGGCCGGGCGCCCCCTCGCGGCGCACGCCGATCACGTGTCGTTCGGTCCTCGCCCAGGTGTTCGGCGACGTTCCCCTCCCGTTCAGCGTCCCACCGCGTACCCCTGCGCCCCCCGGGCGTCGGCGGCGGCCCGCAGCTCGCCCGTGTCGGGGTCGCGTGCCACGGCGGCCAGTCGGCCGAGCGTCCAGGCGTCGGTGACCTCGACCCGGTGTCCCCGTCCGAGCAGGTCGGCGATGACGTCCTCGCCGACCCCGGGTTCGACGATCAGGTGTCCCGGGACGGTCTCCCTCGGGTGGAAGGAGCTGGGGAAGGCACTGGTGTGGAACATGGGGGTGTCCAGCGCCTCCTGGAGGTCGTCGATTCCGTGGAGGATCCGCAGCAGGGCGGTGAACGTCCACTGGTCCTGCTGGTCGCCGCCGGGTGTTCCGATCGCGAGGACCGCCTGGCCGTCCTCGCGGGTCACGAGGGTGGGGGACAGGGTGGTGCGTGGCCGTTTGCGGGGCGCGAGGGCATTGGGGGAGGCGGGGTCGAGCCAGAACATCTGTGCGCGGGTACCGAGCGGGAAGCCCAGGGCGGGGATGACCGGTGAGCTGCTGAGCCAGCCGCCGCTGGGGGTGGCCGAGACCATGTTGCCGTGCGCGTCGACCACGTCCACGTGGCAGGTGTCGCCGCGCTGATCGGCCGGTGTGGCGCCGATGACGCCGACCGTTGGCTCACCGGTGGTGCGGTCGCCGGGGGCCGTGCCGGGCTCGTACACGGGTGGCGTGAAGGGGGTGCGCCCGGCGACCGGTCCGGGGCGCGGCGCCGGGGCGGCCCGCCGGTCGTCGACGAGGGCGGCGAGTCGGGCGGCGTGGTCGGTGGAGAGGAGCTCCTTGAGCGGTACGTCGACGTGGTCGGGGTCGCCGTACCAGCCCTCCCGGTCGGCGAAGGCGAGCTTGGCGGCCTCGGTCACCCGGTGCGTGAACTCGGCGCTGATCCCCTCGCGGACGTCGTGGCCGGTGCCCAGGGCCTCGGCGATCCGCAGCTGCTGGAGCATGACCGGCCCCTGGCCCCAGGGACCCGTCTTGTGCACGGTGTGCACGCCGTGGGTGACGCTCACCGGATCCTCGAAGGTGGCGCTCCAGTCAGCCATGTCCTGGGCGGTGAGCAGGGCCTGGCGGGGTACCCCGGACCCGTCGGGCACGGGTGTGGAGAGGAACGCCCCCACGGCCTCGGCGACGAACCCGTGCGACCAGGCGCGCCGGGCCGCCTCGATCTGGGCCTCACGGTCGGAACCGGCCCCCTCGGCCTCGGCGACGATCGTGCGGTAGGTGTCGGCGAGGACGGGGTTGCGCAGGCGGGCCCCGGGCCTGGGCGCGGAGCCGTGCGGGAGGTAGACCTCGGCGGACCCGGGCCAGTGCCGGGTGAAGACGGGGCTGAGGGAGGTGACGGCGCCGGCGATCCTCTCCAGGACGGGGTACCCGCGTTCGGCGAGGCCGATGGCGTGGTCCAGGACGTCGCGCACGGTCATGGTGCCGTGGTCGCGCAGGAGCAGCATCCAGGCGTCGAAGGCTCCGGGGACGGTGGCGGCGAGCACGCCGTTGCCGGGGATGAGGTCCGTGTCCGCGAAGGCGTCCATGGTGGCGGCGGCGGGGGAGACCCCCTGGCCGCACAGCACGCGCGGGGGTCCTCCGGCGGGTTGGAGGAGGATCGGGACCTCACCGCCGGGCCCGTTGAGGTGGGGTTCGACGACCTGGAGGGTGAAACCCGCGGCGACGGCGGCGTCGAAGGCGTTGCCGCCGCGTTCGAGTACGGACATCCCGGTGGCGCTCGCGAGCCAGTGGGTGGAGGCGACCATACCGAAGTCGCCGCGGAGCTGGGGGCGCGTGGTGAAACGGGGCATGGCTCTCCTCGGAGGGGGCGGCCCGCCCGGTTCGACGGACCCCGGGCGGGCACCGCGTGGTCGCGCGGGTGTGGCGGCGGTCACGGGAACGGGCGTCGAGCCGACCGTATCCCAGGAATCCGGTCCGTGGAGCTCTGTCCACAGGCCGGCGGCCCGGGGCTGGCGTCTCGACCCAACCCCGGGCCACCATTGATCTGGGGGCGCTCACTCCCCGCCCGCTTCATGCTGCCCGGTCGCAGACCCTCCACCCCGGCCGGTCATCGGCCCACGGCCGCGTACCGTTCCGCGCCGGCCGGGTCACAGCCTCCGCGGACCCGGTCGCGTCACGGTGCCTCCAACTCGAAGCTCCACGGCAGGGAGTCCCACAGTTCCTCCCACTCCGCGTCGTCCATCGGCTCGAGGCCGCCGGCCTCGCCCGGGCCGGGCGTGTGCGTCTCGGTGGACGTGTGGGCGACCTCCTCCATGCCCTCGGTCAGGCTGGCCTGGGCCCTCTCGACGAGCTGGGCGATCAGGTCGGCGATCTCGGCGAGCACGGACTCGATCTCGGAGCGCTGCATGTCGAGGCTGTCGGCGCAGTGGTCCGTGGCCGCGTTCTTCTCGCTCTCGGTGCCGTGGTACCAGACGGTGGCGAGCAGTTCGTCGCGCTGCTCGTCGGTCAGCTGGTCACGGCTCAGCGGCTGCTCGACGGTGTCGCCGGAGGCGGTGGACGCCGACTCCCGGTCCTGCTCGGCGTCGGTGTAGTCGAAGATCACGAACTCGTCGATCAGGCACTGCTTCACCTGTCGGGAGTTGGTCGCGCTGGGCTGGTCGGACTCCGTGTCCGCTCCCTCGGCCTCGGAGGCCTCGTTCCCGGCCGCCGCGATGCCCTCGGCGGTCACCTCGACCGCGTCGGTGTCCTCAGCGGTCTCCCCGGAGGTGTCGTTCCCGGCCGCCGCGACGTCCTCCGCGGTCACCTCGACCGCGTCGGTGTCCTCGTGTTCCTCGGCCGCCACGTCCTCGGTGGTGGCCGTGTCCTCCGCGGTTTCGGCCCCCTCACCGGCCTCCACGGCCTCGCCTTCGGCCTCCCCGGACTCCTCGGTCTCGGCGGTCTCTCCTTCGGCTTCTTCGCTCTCCCCGGCCTCTCCTTCGGCCTCGGCGCCTTCCGCGGTCTCCCCGGTCTCACCCGTGCCGTCCTGGACGGCATCCTCCTGGACGTCGTCCGGAGCCTCTTCCTCCGACTCCTCCGAGGTCTCCTCGGCCCCCGGGGACGAGAGCGCGACCACCGACTCCGCCATCCTCCGCAGCTCGTCGCCGTCCCACCGCTCCGGGCGCAGGTGGGTGGTGATCGCGACCCCGGGCTCCTCCAACCAGAACATGTCGCCCGTCGCCTCTGAGACGTAGGCCTCGCGTTCGGCCCCACCACTGCCGTCCAGCCGCTCCAGTCCCCGCTCGGGCAGGTGGGAGTACCGCAGCTCGAGCAGGTCATCCAGCTCTTGGACCTGTTCCGAGCGCAGGATCATCACGCGCCCGTAGAGGTGGTCCGGGCCCTGAACCCAGGAGATCTGCGACTGGCTGTTGCCCCGCCGGTCTATCAGCGAGGAGGCGTTGAGCCCGAATCTGTCCAGTCCGGGGGGCAGGTAACCGATCTCGAACCCGTCCAGTTTGTACGAGGAGACCGCCTGTTCGACCACCGGCCAGTTGATCACCCGCGGGTCCTTGTCGTCCGCCGCCACCGCCGGTCCCGCGAGACCTGCCAGCCCGGTGGTCGAGAGCGTGGCGGCGCCCAGGAGCGCGACCCACCTCGTGTGGTGCTTGCGCATCGTCATCCCTTCCCATCGACTACTACTAGTGATGGTTTCAGGACTCTATGTGATTCTCGGGGGGCTCTCCAGCCAAAACCGGTACATGAAGTAATTCATTCGCTTCATTGGGTGAAAATTCGGGAAGGGTGTGACCTGTCCCGTACCAGAAGGTGGGATTCCCATTACCCGACGCTCCGCGTACGGTCACCGAGGGGTCACCATCCGCATCCACCCTGATGGAGCAATTCGGCCAGTCCACGCGAACTTGGGAGGTCCGGTGCGCCGCATCGGAATCGTCGTCGGAGCCGCTTCACTCTTCATCACCGCCAGTGCGGGCGTCTCGGTCGGGGCTCCCGCCCTCGACCCCCGAGAGCCCACCACCGAACCCGTCGCCGCCCACCACCCCGTCTTCGAGCGCCCGCTGATCGCCGTCGCCCACCGTGGCGCGTCGGGGCACGCACCAGAGAACACCCTCGCCGCCATCGACGTCGCCCATGAACTGGGCGCCGTGACGGTCGAGGTCGACGTCCAGCTCACCGCGGACGGCGAACCGGTGATCATGCACGACACCACCCTGGAGCGGACCACCGACGTCGAGGCGGTCTTCCCCGACCGTGCGCCCTACCGGGTCTCGGACTTCACCATGGCGGAGATCCGCCGGCTCGACGCCGGCGGCTGGTACGACCCGGCCTTCGCCGGCGAGCCCGTCCCCACCCTGGGGGAGGTCCTCGACCGGATGGCGGAGCACGACCTCAACCTTCTCCTGGAACTCAAGGAGCCCGAGCTCTACCCCGGCCTCGAACGCGCCGTCGCCGAGGAGCTGTTCGACCGAGCGGAGTGGTTCAGGCGCAACCCGCCGTGGGAGCCCCGCCGCCTGGTCATCCAGAGCTTCGACTGGGAGTCGGTCCGCGAGTCCCAGGACATCCTGCGGCCCGTTCCGCACGGCCTACTGGGCATGGTCCCCGAGGATCGGATCGACGACTACGGCTGGGCCGCCATGATCAACCCGAACCACAGGCACATCGACGCCGACTACGTGCGTCGGGTCCAGGAGGCCGGGATGGAGATCATGCCCTACACGATCAACGACCGCGCCACCATGGACGCCGTCCTGGGGCTGGGGGTGGACGGGTTCATCACCGACTACCCCGAGGTCGGGCGGGAGGCCATCGACGACCTCGACGACGGCGACCGTTTCGGGGCCCCGGTGCCGCCCGCGCCTCCGGTCGCTGCGAACGACTGACACCCGGCCGCCCGCCGCGCTTGACGCCGGTGGGATGATCGGACCGACCGACACCGTCCCCGCCCGGTCACGGCCCCGAGGGTCGGGACCGGGCGGGGTACTGGCGCGCAGGAGGCGTGGACGCACCGTGACCGATCGGCTCGACATCCCGCGTGAACACATCGACTGGCGGACCAAGGGACTCTGGTGGCCGGGCGATCCCGTCACCCTGGAGGAGTTCGCCACCCGACGGTTCCACCTCTTCTCCGGGCCGTTCACCTGGCCGCTCATGGTGCTGCGCGCCTCCGCGCTCGACCGCAACATCGCGGCGCTCGCGGCGTTCTCCGAGCGGCACGGCCTGCCGCTCGCACCGCACGGTAAGACCTCCATGGCCCCCGCGCTGATCCAGCGCCAGCTGGCCGCGGGCGCCTGGGGGGTCACCGCCGCCACCGCCAACCAGGTCCTGGCCTACCGCCGGTTCGGGGTCCGCCGAATCATCCTGGCCAATGAGCTCCTCGACCACGTGGCGCTGCGCTGGGTCGCCGACGAACTCGACCGCGACCCCGACTTCGAGTTCCTCTTCTACGCCGACTCCGGTGAGGGTGTGGCGGCGGCCGCCGGAGCCCTCGCCGACCGTCCGAACGGCCGCCCCCTGCGGGTGCTGGTCGAACGCGGAGTCCCCGGAGGGCGCACCGGCTGCCGCACCCGCGAGCACCTTCTCGCCGTGGCGCGCGCCGTGGTCGCCGAGCCCGGCCTGGAACTGGCCGGGGTCGCGGGCTACGAGGGCCCTCTGGGCGACGATGCCGACGCCGTGCGCGCGTTCCTCCGAGACCTGGGAGGCGACGCCGCGGCGATCACCGCCGAGCACGGACTGGAGCGGCCGGTGCTGTCGGTGGGCGGCAGCGCGTGGTTCGACCTGGTCGCCGAGGAGCTCGGCGGTCGTGAGGACGTCCTTCCGATCCTGCGCAGCGGCGCCTACGTCGCGCACGACGACGGGCTCTACCGCCGCACCACCCCCTACCGCCGCCTCCCCGAAGGGCCCGGCACGCTGGAGGGGGCGCTGGAACTGTGGGCACGGGTGGTGTCCGTGCCGGAGGAGGGGCTGGCCATCGCGGCCCTGGGCCGCCGCGAGGCCAACCACGACCAGGGTTTCCCGATCCCCCGAGCGCTACGGCGCGCCGACGGCGGGACCGTCGCGGCCACGGGCGTGGAGGTCACCGGGCTCAACGACCACCACGCCTACCTGCGGATCCCGCCCGAACTGGGTGTGGCCCCCGGTGACCTGGTCTCCTTCGGGATCTCCCACCCGTGCACGGCCTTCGACCGCTGGCGGGTGATCCCCGTGGTGGACGACCAGGACACGGTCGTGGACGTCGTCGCCACCTACTTCTGAGCCCGGCCGGGACCGTGAGCCCCAGTCCCGGCGGCCCGGGTGCGCGGCCGCCGGGGGTACGGGATCACCAGCCGCCGACACCCGGCCGGCTCTGCCACGGCCGCGGTCCGTCCAGCGGCCGGTACTCCACCCCGGCCGCGTCCAGCCGGTCCAGGTGCCCGCGCAGCCGGGGCTCGAACTCGGCGTAGTCGCGGTCGCCGGAGGACCACACCTGTTCGGCGAAGGCGACCGCGCGCGGGAACACCATGTAGTCCAGCCCGCGGGGCGAGTCGATGTGCTCGGTCCACACGTTGACCTGGGCGCCCAGGACGTGCTCGGCCTCCGCTTCGGTCAGGCCCCCGGGGACGGGCTCGGCCGCGTAGACGTCCTCGGTGCGCAGGAGCGTGCCGACCGGGACCGGCTCGTCGGGGGAGTCGGACTGCTTGTAGTCGAGGTAGGACGTCGCGGTCGGGGCCATGACCACGTCGTGCCCGGCCCGGGCCGCGGCCAGTCCGCCCTCCTGGCCGCGCCAGGACATCACCGTCGCTCCCGGCGCCAGACCCCCTTCGAGGATCTCGTCCCATCCGAGCAGCCTGCGCCCCCGCGCCGTCAGGTGATCGTCGAGCTGGCGGATGAACCAGCTCTGGAGCCCGTCCTCGTCGGCCAACCCCTCCTCGCGGATCCTCCGCTGGGCGGATTCGCTGTCCTTCCACTGGGCCTTGGGGCACTCGTCGCCGCCCACGTGCACGTACGTACTCGGGAACAGTTCCAGCAGTTCGTCGAACACGTTCTTGTAGAAGTCCAGGACGCCGTCGGTGACGGCCAGGACGTTGTCGTTGACCCCCCACCGGGTCCACACCGGGATCAGCCCGCTCTCGCCCAGCTCGGGGTAGGCGTGGATGGCCGCCTGGGAGTGGCCGGGGACATCGATCTCCGGGACCACCGTGATGTGGCGGGCCGCGGCGTGGGCGACGATCTCGCGGATGTCGTCCTGGGTGTAGAACCCGCCGTGGGGGCGCCCGTCGAACACGGGGGGCGTGGTGCCGCCCACCTGGCTCTCGGTGCGCCACGCACCGGCCTCGGTCAGCTTCGGGTACCGCCGGATCTGGACCCGCCACCCCTGGTCGTCGGTCAGGTGCAGGTGCAGGACGTTGAGTTTGTGCGCGGCCAGCAGGTCGATGAACCGCAGCACCTCGCGCTTGGGGAGGAAGTGCCGCGCCACGTCCAGCATCACGCCGCGCCAGCGGAACCGGGGGGCGTCGGTGACGCGCGCTGCGGGCAGGGTCCACTCCACACCGTCGAGCGGTGCGCCGCGATAGGCGTCGGCCGGCAGCAGCTGGCGCAGGGTCTGGGCGCCGTAGAAGACGCCGGCCGGGTCGTGGCCGACGACGATGGCGCCCTCCTCGTCCACGATCAACCGGTAGCCCTCCGGGCCGAGTCCGGCTCCGGGGTCGACGCTGAGCCGAATCCGCGCGTCGTCCTCGTCCCCGGTGCTCAGGGGAAGGCCAGTCGACGCGCCGAGTTCACGTTGGAGCCACGCCAGTGTTCCCCGAGCCTCGGGGTCGGCGGACACCCTGGTGGCCGTGGTGAGTGTGAATCCGCCGGAATCGCCCGGAACCGCCTGTTCGGGGCGTGGGATCAACGGCCGGTCGTCGAGGTGGGGGGCGGAAGTGTCAGGCACGGGGAACTGCTCCTATCCGGTCTAGACCAATAATGGACATCCTGCCACGCACGTGCCCTGGGGCGCACCCCCGAGGGTGCGCTCGTCCGCCGTGCCCGAGGGGGCGCCGGACCGACCGATGCCTGCTCTCGGAGGGGCGGCGGTCACCGCGTCCCGTCCTGGTCGCGCGGACCCCGCCGACCCGAGACCGGCGTGGACCCTGATGCGCTGTGCGGGTGGATGCGAGTGGTCTGACCTGGGAGGGAGCGCCGCCGTCGGGCGAGGGCGCAGTGTGCGGCCCCCGAAGCGGGGTGGGGCGAGCACTACCCGGCGGACGGGGGTTGCCGTTATCGCCGACCCGGAGGGCCCGTCCGTAACGTGGTGGCCAGGACGTGTTCGCGGAACACGTCCTGGATCCGGAGCCCGCGGGGCGAAGGGACGGGACCGAGTGTCAGGGGATGCGACGATGAGGTCACGACGCCGAGTGTCGGCGACGACCGCCCGGCGGCGGTGGCACCGATGACGTGGTCCGTCCTCATCGCCGTGGCGGGGGCCTTCACCCTGGCGCTCGGCTCCGCGCTCCAGGAACGCGACGCGGTCCGTGCCCCGGGGCGACAGGTCGCGCGGGCCGGGTTCCTGCTGCACCTGCTGCGCCAGCCCCGGTGGCTGGTCGGCAGCGGGGCGGCGGTCCTGGGCTCGGTTCTGCACCTGGTGGCCCTCAGCGGCGCCCCCCTGACCATCATCCAGCCGATCGGTGTCACCGGTCTGCTGTTCGCGATCGTCCTGTCGGCCCTGTTCAACCACCAGAGGGTGAGTGCCTGGCAGATCACCGCCGGAGCCTTCGTCATGGTGGGACTCGTGGGTGTCCTGTGGCTGTTCCCCCACGGGTCGGACACACCGGCCATGGGGGTCGCGACGGCGCTCGTCCTTGCCGGGGCCTCCCTCGGGTTCGGGCTCGCCGTGTACCTCACCGCGGACTGGATTCCCAGCGGTGCGCGTGCCCTGCTGCTCGCCCTGGTGGGCGGGGCGGCCATGGGCACCACCTCCGGCCTGGCACGCGTCATCGCCGCCAACGTCCTCGACGACTGGACGGCCCTGGTCGGCTGGCTGACCCCGCTCGCCGTGCTCACCGCGGTCTTCGGCGCCCTGCTCATGCAGAACGCCTACCGGACCGGCCACTTCGCGGCGGCCTACGCCACGTTGCTCATCACCGACCCCGTCGTCGGTGTGGCCATCGGCGCGTTCCTCCTGGGTGAGGGGACGCCCGAGACCGCCACCGCGCAGGTGGGGGCCGCGGCCTTCGCCGCCTTCGCGATCGCCGGAACCATCGCCCTCGCCCGGACGCGCCACCGCAACCCCGAGGCCGCCGGGGTCGCCGGGCGCGCGCCGAAGGATGCCCGTACCCGTACCCGTTGAAGGAGTTGCCATGGCCCAGACCAACCGTGTGCTGCGCGTGCTCATCGCCACGGACACCTACCCGCCCGACGTCAACGGCGCCGGGTACTTCACCCACCGCCTGGCCGAGGGACTGGCGGGGCGGGGGCACCGGGTCCACGTGGTCTGCCCCTCCGACCTGGGAGATCCCTACGTGACCGCCAACGGCGGCGTGACCGAGCACCGCCTGCGGTCGGCCCCCATCCCCCTCCAGGAGTCGATGCGTATGGCCGTCCCCCTGGGTATCGGCGGCCACACGGCGCGGTTGGTGGCACGTCTGGACCCGGACGTCGTCCACGTGCAGAGTCACTTCACGGTCAGCCGGACCGCGTTGCGCCGGGCTCGCGCGGTGGGGGTGCCGGTCGTGTTCACCAACCACTTCATGCCGGACAACCTGTACGCGCACGCCCACCTGCCCCAGGGCGTCCACTCGGTGGCCGGGTCGGTCGCCTGGCGTGACATGGTGCGTGTGGCGGGAGCGGCCGACCACGTGACCACGCCGACCCCCCGTGCCGCCCGCCTGTTGCGGGAGAAGGGGTTCGCCCGGGCGGTGGAGGCCATCTCCTGCGGGATCGACCTGGAGCGGTTCCATCCCCGGGAGGGGGAACGGGCGGCGGCCCGTGCCCGGTTCGGGCTGCCCGACCGCGACACGGTCGTCTTCGTCGGTCGGCTCGACGTGGAGAAGCGGATCGACGATACGATCCGTGCCCTGGCGCGCGTGGTGTCGGAGCGGGACGCGCAGCTGGTCCTGGCCGGGACCGGGCAGCGCGAGCAGGAACTGCGCGCGCTCGCCGCGGGCCTTGGGATCGCCGACCGCGTGCGCTTCCTCGGTTTCGTCCCGGACGAGGACCTGCCGCTGGTCTACGCGGCGGGGGACGTGTTCGCGATCGCGAGTGTCGCGGAGCTTCAGAGCATCGCGACGCTGGAGGCGATGTCCACGGGGTTGCCGGTGGTGGCCGCTGACGCGATGGCGCTGCCGCACTTGGTCGAGGAGGGGCGCAACGGTTTCCTCTTCCCGGCGGGTGACGTGGCCGCACTGGCCGAGCACCTGCTCACCGTCCTGGGCCCCGACGACCGGCGTCGTGCCATGGGCACGGCGAGCCGGGAGATCGCCCTACGGCACGATCAGCGCCGGTCGCTGGAGCGTTTCGAGGCCGTGTACACGAGCCTCGGAGCCGCGGTGCCCGCACCCGTGCGCGTGGAGCGGGTCATCGCCGCCTGAGGAGGGCGAATGTAGCCAAATGATGTCCGTTATGTCACTTTCCGCATTCTTTGCGAGGTGATCAGTGAACTCGGCGCTGATCAGGAAATACCTGACAATGTGTGGTTCGAGGGCATCAGCGGGCGGGCCGGGGTCGGCTGGACCGTTCGCGGCGGCAACGTGACGGAGGGCCTCACCGAACGGCTGATCAGCGCCGAACGGGAGGCCAGCACCCACGAGCGAGACATGTCCGAGTTCGAGCGAGAACGCATCGACCTGGAACACCGGGTCGTGCGTATGGAGGCCGAACTCGAAGCCCTGCGGCGGAGGCGGCTGGAGGCCTACGCCCGTTGGTGGAACGCCAGGGACCACCGGGACCGCGCACTCCACGTCTGCCGCCGCCTGCGTCGACGCATCGACCGGACCCGCCGCCGCAGGCGCGATCTGTGACCTCTCGGACGCCGGGCCGCCCGCGCGGGACCTGACCACTCACATGTCCCGCACGGGACCCCGCACGGTCGGCCCGTGTCCGGACAGGCGATCCCCGACCTCGGCGGCGGCGTCCCGCAGCGCCGCCAGCGTGACCTGCACCGCCGGACGGCGCAGCGTCGCCGGGCGCAGCACCGCGTACACGTGCCGCTCCGGCGGCGACTCGGGTAGCTGCCGAAAGGCCAGTCCGCCCGGAGCACCCACCATGGCCAGCGCGGGAACGGCCGCGATGCCGATACCTCGGGAGACCAGGCTCAGGATGGTTCCCAACCCCTCGAACTCCCAGGCCGCGCCCGGCAGCCCGCCCACCTCGGCCAACAGCCGGTCCGTCCCGTAGCGCGACCGCTCGCCCTCCGGAGCCACGATCCAGGACTCGCCGAGCAGGCCTTCGAGCTCCAGCGGCTCCTCCGGGTCCGCCAACCGGTGGTACTCGGGAACGGCCAGTACCAGCGGGTCGCGCAGCAGGTGGACGTGGCGCAGTCCGCTCTCCGGACCGGGACCCGGATGCTGTCCGGTCCAGTCGTCGACCAGGGCGATGTCGACCTCGCGCGAGCGCACCTTCTCGGTCCCCGTCGCGAGCAGGGTCTGACGCAGCACCAGCTGCATGCCCTCGTGTGCGCGCAGCGCGGGGGCGAGCAGCGGCGCGAAGGCCACGGCCGCGGTCGGGAAGGCCGTCACCGTCACCACGCCGACCGCGACGTCCACCTGCTCGGCCAGCACCGACTCCGTGGCCTCCACCAACGCGAGGATCTCCTCGGCCTGGACGACCAGGAGCCGCCCGGCGTCGGTCAGTTCGGCGCCCCGGGCCGAACGGTCCAGGAGCGCCACCCCCGTCTCCCGCTCCAGGGTGGCCAGTTGCTGTGACACGGCCGAGGGGGTGTAGCCCAGGGCTGCGGCCGTGGCCGCGATGGTGCCCCGCACGCTGAACTCACGGAGCAACTGGAGACGCCGAAGGTCGAGCATAAGTTCAGCTTACGCTCACCATCGAAAAGACTCGCTTGTGCTGATGGGGCAACGCGGGCAAGCTGAACAGTGACAGACCGTCACCTCACGGCGCGGTCAAGCGCCAGATCATGAGCCGGAGATGAGTCCTTCATGACCGCCACTGTGTCCGCGACGCTCGCCGTCAACGAAGCCCTCGCAGAGAAACGACGCCAGGGGGTGCGCGTCCTGCCGCTCGGCTTCGGCGAGGCCGGGCTCCCGGTTCACCCGGTTCTGCGGGACCAGCTCTCCGCCGGAAACGGCGCCAACGCCTACGGCCCCGTCGCCGGAACGGCGGCCCTGCGCGAGGCGGCCGCGGGGTACTGGGGCCGGCGCGGACTGCCCACCGACCCCGAGATGGTCATCGCCGGTCCCGGCAGCAAACCACTGCTGTACAGCCTCCTCATGGAGATCGGTGGGGACACGGCCATCGCCGCTCCCAGCTGGGTGAGCTACGCGGCGCAGAGCCGCCTGCTCGGACAGCGGCCGCTCATGGTCCCGACGGCTACGGGGGAGGGCGGCCTGCCACAGCCCGACCTGCTGCACGCGGCCGTCACCGGCGCCCGCGAACAGGGTCGCACCGTCAGCGCCGTGATCGTCACCCTGCCCGACAACCCCACCGGTACCGTGGCCAGGCCGGACACGGTACGTCGCCTGGCCGAGGTGGCGCGCGAACTCGACCTCGTCATCATCTCCGACGAGATCTACCGCGATCTCGTCCACCCCGCCGCGTCCGGCCAGACGCCGACCGAGGTACGCAGCCCCGCCGAGTACGCGCCCGAGCGCACCGTCGTCTCCAGCGGCCTGAGCAAGAACCTGGCCCTGGGCGGCTGGCGGATCGGTGTCCTGCGCCTGCCCGACTCCGAGATCGGCCACCGACTGCGCGGCGGTCTGCTCGGCGTGGCAAGCGAGATCTGGTCGAGCCCGGCCGCCCCCGTCCAGGCGGCCGCCGCGCACGCGTTCACCGAACCCACCGAACTGGTCGACCACATCGGTCGCAGTCGCCGCCTGCACGGACTCGTCGCCCAGGCCGTCACCGACGTGTTCGTCCGCGCCGGGACCGCGGTCGCCACCCCGCGCGCGGCCTTCTACCTCTACCCCGACTTCGAGCCGCACCGCGAACGGCTGGCCGCCCTGCACGGGGTGACCACCGGGCCCGAACTCACCGAGCTGCTTCTGGAACGGTACGGGATGGGAGTCCTGCCCGCCGCCGAGTTCGGTGAGGGACCCGAGGCCCTTCGCGCGCGGGTCGCCACCAGCCTGCTGTACGGCGAGACCGAGGAGCGCCGGTACGCCGCGCTCGCCGCCACGGATCCGCTGGCCCTGCCGTGGATCCGCGCGCACCTGGAACGTCTGGAAGAGGTCCTCGACTCTCTGCTCGAAGGGGCACCGACCGCCGTCGTTCCCGAGCCGCAGAGCGGAGCGGAGCCACTGTACTGCTGAGGACCCGGACCGCGCCCGCCACGTGAAGGGGGCGAGGCGGACGCGTCCCACCGGCCTCCCCCGGGGCTTCCCCGGGGGAGGTCCCTCGCGCTGGGAGTCCGGTCCGCCCGGGCGTGCCTCGGCACACGCCCAGGGACGATCAGGTACCGATGGCGTCGGACAGGGAGCCGTGCGGGAGGCTCCCGACGCCGCCGGAGGGATGACGGCCTCCGCTCCTGGCCAGTTCCCTGCTCGGCGCGATCACCGACCGGTAGTGGTCGGTCAGCTGCGCGCCGATCGCCTCCCAGGTGCGTTGTGCCACCGACGGCCGGGCCGCGGCCGCCATCCGCTCACGTACCTGCCGGTTGTGCGCCAGACGTCCCACCGCGACCCGCAGTTCGCGCACGGAGTCGGGGGAGTAGAGCAGCCCGTTGCGTTCGGGGACGACCAGGTCCACGGGGCCGCCGGAGTTCGGCGCCACCGCCGGGACACCCGAGGCCAGAGCCTCCTGTACCGCCTGGCAGAAGGTCTCGTCGGCGCCGGTGTGCACGAACACGTCCATGGACGCGTAGAGGCGGGACAGGTCGTCCCCGGTCCGCTGTCCGGTGAACACGGCCTCGGGCAGGCGGCGGCGCAGACGGGCGCGCTCCGGGCCGTCCCCCACGACCACCAGCTTGATTCCGCGCAGCCGGGCCACGTGGGCCAGCAGGTCCACACGCTTGTCCTTGGCGAGGCGGCCGACGTAGCCCACGATCGTCTCGCCGCCGGGAGCGAGACGACGGCGCAGTTCCTCGTCGCGGTGCTCGGGTGAGAAACGCCGGGTGTCCACGCCGCGCTGCCACAGGTGGAGCCGGGGGAAACCGTGCTCGGCCAGGGTCCGCGTGGTGGCCGAGGAGGGCACCAGGGTGCGGTCGACGGCCGAGTGCACCCGGCGGAGCAGCGGCCACACGGTCTGACCGCCGGGCAGCCCGTACCGGCCGGCGAACCCGGCCAGGTCGGTCTGGAACACGGCCACGGTCGGCAGGGCCCAACGGCGGGCGGCCTCCACGGCCGCGTGCCCGAGCAGCGCGGGTGAGGCCAGGTGCAGGACGTCGGGCGCGAAGGCGCGGATGGCGGCGGTCATCGTGCGGCGGGCCGGGAGCCCCACCGAGAAATCCCGGTAGAAGGGCAACGGGAGGGAGGGCATGCGGATGACGGGGAAACCGGCGTAGGAGGCGGGACCGTGGCCGGGGGCCAGGACCATCGCCTGGTGGCCCTCGGCGGCGAGCAGGTCGGCGACCCGGCACACGGAGTTGGTGACGCCGTTGACCTGGGGGAGGAAGGACTCGGTCACGATCGCCACGCGCAACGGAGCGGGGGAGGGCGGTCGGAGGGCGGTGGAGGGAGACGGGTGGTCCGGGGCCATGAGCAGAGCTCCCAACGCAAGGGGGATGACTACCTCCGACGCTAGGGTCGAGGGGTGAACCCCCGTGGGGTCCCCGGGGAACCGGGACCGAAGGCCGGACGTGGTTTCGCCGAGCGCGCGGTGACACGGGGCGAGCGATCGGGTGGCCAACGGGTGGCCCGACGATGGATAGGATCGCCTTCCGTAGCCGTAGTAAAACTCTAGGGAGTCGTTCGGTGACCCTCGTGGAATGGGCGGAGTTGGTCCGCGCCGAGCTGGACCTGACCGGGGACGATCCCGTGGACAAGGCGGACGTCGACCGCGTCCTCGACCTGGCGAGGGACGCCGCCCACTCGGTGGCGCGCCCCGCGGCCCCCCTCACCACCTACCTGTTGGGCATCGCGGTGGGCCGGGGAGCGGATCCCGACGCGGCCGCCGCCGCTCTCAGCAGGCTCGCGTCGGCTCAGGCCGACGGATCCGCGGACTCGTAGGGCGCGCGGTCGCAACGGTTGCGACGGGCGGCCGTGACGCCATCGTGACGAACCGCTGCAAGCCTGACACCACCCCTGGGTGTCCCGGCCTGGTGGGCACCGTTCCCTCGGGAAGGGCGGCTCCCGCTGACCGCGGGCACACGACCATCCCCCGGTACCTGATCGTGATAGGGAGATCCCCACATGGATCAACTCCTCGACATGGCTGGCCTCGTCAGCGAGATCATCTGGGGACCGTACGTCCTCATCCCCCTGCTGCTCGGCGTCGGCGTGTTCCTGACCGTCCGCCTGCGGCTGCTCCAGCTCTTCCGGCTGCCCCACGCCCTCTGGCTGGCCTTCGTTCGGCGTAAGGAGGACGCGTCCGTCGAGGGCGACATCTCCCACTACCAGGCCCTGAGCACCGCGCTCGCCGCCACCGTCGGTGTCGGCAACATCGCCGGCGCGGCCCTCGCCATCGGGGTGGGCGGCCCGGGCGCCCTGTTCTGGATGTGGATCGTCGGCTTCTTCGGCATGGCGACCAAGTACAGCGAGGCGCTCCTGGGCGTCATGTTCCGCCGCACCGACGACAAGGGTGAGCAGAGCGGCGGACCGATGTTCTACCTCAAGTACGGTCTGCCGGGCGGGCTCGGTACCACGCTGGGCGTGGCCTTCGCGGTGTTCGGCGCGGTGGCGGCGTTCGGCATCGGCAACGGCACCCAGGCCAACGCCGTGTCGCAGCAGGTCACCAACATCACGCCGCTGGCGCCGTGGATGGTGGGCCTGATCCTGATGGTCCTCGCGGGCTCCGTCATCCTCGGCGGTATCAAGAGCATCGGCCGGGTGGCCTCCGCTCTGGTGCCCCTGATGATCGTCGCCTACATCGGTATCGCCCTGATCATCCTCATCGTGAACTGGGCGGGCATCCTTCCGGCGCTCCAGCTCGTGGTCACCGACGCGTTCACCGGCACGGCAGCGGGCGGCGGGTTCGCCGGAGCGGGTGTCATGCTCGCCATCCAGATGGGTTTCGCGCGCGGTATCTTCTCCAACGAGTCGGGCCTGGGCACCGGCGCCATCGCCGCCGCGGCGGCCAAGACCAGGCAGCCCGTCCGCCAGGCGATGGTCTCCATGACCCAGACCTTCATCGACACGATCATCGTGGTGACGATGACGTGCCTGGTCATCATCACCACCGGGGCCTGGCGGGGAGAGAACAGCCAGGACGGCTCACTGCTGACCACGGACGCCCTGACCCAGGGACTCGGGTCGATCAGCCCCGGACTGGCTCCGGTCGGCACCTACGTCGTGGCGATCGCCGTCGCGGTCTTCGCCTTCACCACCCTGCTCGGCTGGGCGTACTACGGCGAGCGGTGCGTGGAGTTCCTCGCCGGGCGCAAGCTCGTCCTCCCCTACCGTCTGGTGTTCATCGCCGTCATCTACGTCGGATCGGTCGCCGCGTTGGACCCGGTGTGGCTGTTCAGCGACATCGCCAACGGGCTCATGGCACTGCCCAACCTCATCGGGCTCCTGTTGCTGTCGCCGGTCGTCGTGGCCGAGACCCGGAAGTTCTTCGCCCACCCCGACTGGAAGAACCCGGACGCCGTCATGGACGACGTGAGCAAGGGCAGGTAGGACCGGCTCTTCCGGGGAACACGACGAGGGGGCCGCGCCCAGGCGCGGCCCCCTTGCCGTGTGTCATGGTGCTCGCCGCCACCAGGGGTGACTGTGCTCGCTACCACCAGGGGTGGAAGTGGTGCACCGGGCCCTGGCCGCCACCCGCGTCGACCTCGTCGGCGCGGCGGATCGCCTCCGTCAGGTACGCCTTGGCGTCGGCGATCGCGGTGGCGGCGTCGGGTCGCCGCGGCAGGAGCGCGGCGATCGACGAGGACAGGGTGCAGCCCGTGCCGTGTGTGTTGCGCGTGGCCATCCGCCGGGCCCGGAACTCGACGGGCTCGGCGTCCCGGGAGACGAGGACGTCGACGCTCTCCTCCCCAGCCAGGTGGCCGCCCTTGAGCAGGACCCGGCGCGGTCCCAGCTCCAGCAGCCGCCCGGCCTGGGCGCGCATCGTCGCCAGGTCGGCGGCCTCGGGCTCGCCCAGCAGGTCCGCTGCCTCGGGGAGGTTCGGGGTGATCAGGTCCGCGTGTGGCAGCAGCAGCGTGCGCAGCGCCTTGACCGCCGAGGACTCCAACAGCCGGTCACCGCTCTTGGCGACCATCACCGGGTCCACCACGACGTTCGGCAGTTCGTGGCGCACGATCGCGTCCGCCACCGCCTCGGTGATCTCGGCGGTGGCGAGCATCCCGACCTTGACCGCATGGACGGTGGCGTCGGTGAAGAGCGTGTCCATCTGCTGGGTCACGAAGTCCACCGGGACGCCGTGGACACCGGTCACCCCCCGCGTGGACTGCGCGGTCAGGGCGGTGATGACGGTCATCCCGTAGGTGCCGTGCGCGGAGAACGCCTTGAGGTCGGCCTGGATCCCCGCGCCGCCGCTGGGGTCGCTTCCGGCGATGGACACGATGTTGTACGCGCTCATGGGCGTCCCTTCGCTAGTACTAACTAGGGCAGGTTCGACGGGTCTGTTCTCAGCCGGGGGCTCCCCGGCACCCCGCGCCGTCGGGGCGTCATCGCCCCGGACGTGGAATGGTGCGTCCCGACCCTAGTGGACCGGGGCGGAGTGGTGCTGGTGGGTGGTCCCGGTCCGGGCCTTCTTGCGGTGCTCGTAGACGACGGCGGCCACGACGATGAGGAACCCGACCACCATGAGGGTCACGGTCAGCGGGATCTCGGTCATCGGGAGGATCTCGCGCTCCTCGGTCTGCCACGGCCACAGGGCGCGCAGCGAACCGGCCATGAGGCCGGTCAGGACGACGAGGGTGATGTGGTGGAAGTTCTCCAGGAGGAACTGGAGGAGCTTCACGAACAGGGACAGGCCGGTGATCGCGCCCAGGGCGAAGGCGCCGATGTAGACGAGGTCGAGGCCGGCCACCGCGTCCTTGGTGGGTACGTACAGGCCGACGGTGACCAGGATGAACGAACCCGACACCCCGGGCAGGACGAGGGCGCAGACGGCCACGGAGGCGACGAGGAAGACGACCGCCGGGTGGACGGGCAGGTTCGCGCCGGGCAGCCCCGTCAGTGAGAAGGCCACGGCGGCGAAGACCAGAGCGACGAGGTAGTGCCAGGCCTTCCAGGGCTTGCCCGAGCCGGAGTAGGGAACCCACAGGGAGGCGAGCACCAGTCCGAAGAAGACGGCGTGGGCGTACTGGGTGTGCTCCTCGACCAGCGGCGCGATGAGGAGCAGGGCCAGGATGAGCGCGACGGGCATGCCGACGAGCGCCGGGACGAGTACGCTCCAGTTCACGAGGCGGAACTGCTCCTGGGCGCGTTCCTTGCCCCGGCCGCGCGGGACGTCGGTGACGTAGCGCTTGATACCGCTGACCATGTGGCCGGCGCCGCCGATCAGGTCGTCGTACAGGCCGACGATGAGCGCGACCGTGCCGCCGCTGATCCCGGGCAGGGCCTCTGAGGTGCCCACGGCCCCGCCGCGCACCGCGTTGAAGATGAAGGAGCCTACTGACTTGGCCATCTGAGTTGTGGGGCGCGGGCCCGGAAACTCCGGGAGGGGGCGCGCCGTCCTCCGTCCTAGTGGTGTCACCGTACCCACCCTCGACCGGGTGACGGTGGCGTGAAGGGATTGTCTCGCGGGGTCCTGGACCCGACCGTCGCCCGGTCCGACGTGCTGATCCCCTGGGAAGGTCCACCGAGTGGTCCGGAACCGGGTGTGGGGCGATTCGGGGCGGCCGGGCGTGGTCAGTCTAGCGGCGCGGGTGGCTGTGCAGAGCGCCCGCGATAGGCCTGAAACCAGGTTTCGGCTGCCTGCACAGTCATTGTCTTGGTAGCCGAAATATGGGGCGTCGTCACGCGGTGGTGCGGACCACCGCGCCCCGCGGTGCTGAGGCACGCGGAAACTCCCACGGGAGTCGGTCTCCTCGGCGGTCTCCGTGGCCGTGGCATCGGTGCGGCGGGGGTCAGAAAGCGGCGTGTTCCGGCGCCGCCCCGGCGGATCCCGCCGTTCCCGTGTCCTTTCGCGCGACCGAGGCCGCCCACCGGTAGTCCTGCTTGCCCACCGCCGTCCGGCGGACCCTGTCCACGACGTGCACGCTGCGCGGGACCTTGAACCCGGCCAGGCGCCCCCGGCAGTGCGCGCGCAGCTGGGAGGCACCGAGTTCGGCTCCGGGGGCCAGGGAGACCAGTGCAGTCACCCGCTGGCCGAGCCGTTCGTCCGGAGCGGGGACGACGATCGCGTCCTCCACCAGCGGATGCGCCTTGAGGACCGCCTCCACCTCCTCCGGGTAGACCTTCTCCCCGGCGGTGTTGATGACGACACTGCCCCGGCCCAGCAGCATGACCGAACCGTCCCGTCCCCGGGTCCCGTAGTCGCCCGACAGGGCCCAGCGCCGACCGTCGGCGTCGACGGGGAAGGTCCGCGCGGTCGCGATCGGGTCGTTGTAGTAGCCCAGGGGGATCCGGCCGGTGCGCGCGATGCGGCCGACCCGGGTCGACCCCGGCACCAGGGGGCGCAGGGAGTCGTCCAGCACCGCGATGCTGCCCCCCATGGTGAAGCTGCGGCCGTCACCGTCCCCCTCGCGCTTCTGGCCCTCGGGCGCGGTCGCCGACCCGCACACGCCCGTCTCCGACCCGCCGTAGGCGTCGGCCAGGGCGATGTCCTCGCGCCAGGCCTGCCACAGGGCCCGGACCGCGGGGGTGAGCGGCGTCCCGCCGGAGCGCACGGAGGTCAGTTCGGGGCACAGCCCGGGCTCGGTGAGCAGGTGCCGGGCGAGCGGGCGCGCCATCGCGTCCCCGACCAGCTGGACCACGTGCGCGCCCTCGCGGTGCGCCAACTCCAGGACCCGGTCCGGGTGGAAGCTGCGGTCGGTCGAGAGCACCACGCGTTTGCCGCACAGCATCATGCTCAGGGCGTTCCACTGCCCGGCCGCGTGCATCAGCGGTCCGAGGACCAGCATCCGCTGGGGGAAGCACCGCGCGGCGCGTTCGGCGACGTCCTCAGGGGTCCGGGCGCGCGGCTCACCCGGGGCGCGCCGCTCCAGGGCCGCGCGGAAGATGTCGGCCTGCCGCCACAGCACCCCCTTCGGGTATCCGGTCGTGCCGCCCGTGTAGAGGAGGTAGTGGTCGTCCCCGGAGGTGGCGGGCAGGAGTGCCGTGTCCGGGGAGGCGGCGGCGAGGGCCCGCTCGTAGTCGGTCCCGTCGAGGTCGGCGTCGCGCGCACCGCCGTCCTCGATCAGGACGACGTGGCGCAGGCGCGGCAGGTCGGGGCGGACCGCGGTCACCTTGGCGGCCAGGGAGTCCTCCGCGATCAGCGCGACCGCGTGGGAGTCCGACAGCACGTGCCGCAGCTCGCCCGCGACGTAGCGGTAGTTCACGTTGACGGGAACGGCGCCCGCGCGCAGCACCCCGATGAAGGACTCCACCCACTCGGCCCGGTTGAACGCCAGGATCGCCACGTGTTCACCGGGGCGCACACCTGCTCCGACCAGGTGCGCCGCCAACCGGACGGAGCGGTCGTGCAGGGTTCGGTAGGTGAGGCGGCGGGGGCCGGCGACGAGTGCGACGCGGTCGGGGACGGCCTCGGTCACGGCGGTGAGGAGGCGGGGGAGGGAGAAGGGGGCGTCGGGGGACGCTGGGGTGGGCACGCCGGACCTCCCTGGAACGGGTCTCGGGCCGACCTCGGCCGGGCGTCACACGACGCCCCGACCTCCGCGGCGGGGTGGCTGATGAGCCGACCGTACCCCGCTGGGCGGGGGCCGATCGCGGTCGGGGCTGTGGAGCGCGTCACCTGGGTACTCCTCGCAGGTCACGCCTCGTGTCGAGACCCCCGCTCACCGGGCTCGCGGCGCGGCGCGCGACCGGGTTTCGGGCGCTGGGGCGCAACTGTGATCTGCCTTACCTCTTGTGTGCTCACCGGATCATCTGCTCAACTCTTGGGGACCTCCGCCGCCGGGCTCTACCGGGCCCGTTGGTGGGTATCTACTGTCTGACATCGGTCAATGGTGATCGGAGCGGCTAGATGAGTAACACCCGCAACCTGGGTCAGCAGGACTCCGTCGGAAACCCCGACGGACAGGCACTCTCCAGTGAGGAACACATCGAGCTCGCGCGGACACGGTCCGCGCACAACTACTCACCCCTGCCCGTCGTGATCGCCGAGGGCCGGGGAGCCTGGGTGACCGACGTGGAGGGACGCCGGTACCTGGACTGTCTGGCCGGGTACTCGGCCATGAACTTCGGGCACCACAACCCCGACCTTCTCGCGACGGCGCACCGGCAGCTGGACCGGGTGACACTCACCAGCCGGGCCTTCTACAACGACCAGTTCGGACCCTGGGTCAGCGCTCTTGCCGACATGGTCGGCAAAGAGCGGGTCCTGCCGATGAACACCGGCGCCGAGGCGGTGGAGACCGGTATCAAGGTGGCCCGCAAGTGGGCCTACGAGGTCAAGGGCGTACCGGAGAACAAGGCGACCATCGTCGTGGCGGGCGCCAACTTCCACGGGCGCACCACCACGATCATCTCCTTCTCCTCCGATCCCGAGGCCAAGACGGGCTTCGGGCCGTACACGCCGGGCTTCCGGTCGGTGCCGTACGGGGACGCGCAGGCGATCGAGGACGCGATCGACGAGACCACCGCGGCGGTGCTGATCGAGCCGGTGCAGGGCGAGGCGGGCGTGATCGTTCCCCCGCAGGACTACCTGCCCCGCGTTCGGGAGATCTGCGACCGCGACCGGGTGCTGTTCATCGCCGACGAGGTCCAGGCGGGCCTGGGCAGGACCGGGACCATCCGGGCGTGCGAGCACAGCGGGGTGGTGCCCGACGCCTACCTGTTCGGCAAGGCGCTGGGCGGCGGCATCCTGCCGGTGTCGGCCATGGTCGCCGACGAGGACGTGCTCGGTGTCATCCAGCCCGGTCAGCACGGGAGCACGTTCGGCGGCAACCCGCTCGCGGGGGCCGTGGGGCGCACGGTGGTCACGATGCTGACCGAGGGGCCGTACCTGGAGAACGCGCGGAGGCTGGGTGAGGTGCTCGCCCGGAGGCTGAAGGAGTTCGTGGGCGACGGCGTGGTCTCGGCCCGCAGTATCGGCCTGTGGGCGGGTGTGGACGTCGACCCCGCGCTGGGCACCGGCAAGGAACTGTGCCAGCGCCTGGCCGAGCACGGTGTGCTGGTCAAGGACACCCACGGCTCGACGGTGCGGATGTCCCCGCCGTTGGTGATCAGCGAGGAGGACCTCAACTGGGGGCTGGACCGGTTCGGTGAGGTGCTCGCCGAGCTCAAGGCGGGCAGGTAGCGCCGCGGAGGTCCGTGTCCGTCTCGGACCTCCGCTTCGCCGGTCGCCGGGCGTGTCCGCGGAAGACGCCTGGGCCCGTTTCCCGGAACGGTCACTCGAGGGGGTCGTCGTTCGGGTGCCGGCGGGGTGCTTATGGATGGGGCTGCGCCGTCAGGCGTCCGTTGAGGGCGGTGGAGGGCGACGGGCGGGCGAGGCGAGCCGTGTGGCGAGGAACGAGCGGTGGGCGCGGCCAGAGGAAGAACCGCGCCGCCAGGCGTCCGTCGAGGGTGGTGGAGGGCGACGGGCGGGCAGGCGCCCCTGCCTCTCGGGCGCCCGAACACGGTCCGAAGCGAAGCGGAGGACCCGAAGAACACCGACTAGTCGTCGGCGGCCGGGGCCCCGGTCTCCTCCCCGTCACCGTCACCCCCGGGGGACGGCGCGTCGGAGGCCGAGGCCCCGGGGCGGTCGTAGGGGCCGCCGAGCTCGGCGGCGAGCAGATCCTCGTTGACGTTGTCCAGGGTCTCCTGAGCCACGTACAGCGCCCGTTCCGGGCCCTCCTCGATCTGGAGTCGCACGCGTTCGGCGATGGACAGCTGCCCCTGGGCGGTGGGGTGGAAACTCGCGCGATCCACCCGCACCCCCTCGCCGAGACGGCCGAGGACGATGCCGTTCAGCCACGCGTTCTCCGCGCTGACCTCGAACCCCGTCAGCGCGGAGAAGACGTTGACGTACTCGACACTGCCCACGTCCCGGCCACCGTAGATCTGGCCGTCGACCCGGTAGACGACGTCGCGGATGCGGTCGTTGAACCGCTCTCCCACCGAGTTCAGCCAGGTCTGGTCGCTCGTGGTCAGTGTGTAGTACATGCTCGGCGGCTCCTCCGGGAACAGCCGCGGATAGCCGAGGACGAGGATCCTGGCATCGGGGGCGCGGTCGCGGACCTCGCCCAGGATCTCGGTCAGGGTCTCCTCGAACCGGTCCATCCGTTCGAGGATCTCGTCCTCCTGGGCGGTGCACACCCCGCTCTCCAGGAGCGGCATGCGTACGATGCAGGTGCGCAGGACGGGGATGAACCCCAGGTCGTTGCCGCCGATGCCGACGGTGACCAGGGACGTGTGCTCGGTGACCCGTTCGAGCTGCGACTCCGGGGTGCCGATCTCGGCGAGCATGTCCGCCCCCTTGTGGCTGCTGCACGCGTAGAAGGCGAGTGCCCCGGTGAAGGAGAACTCCTCCGCGATCACCCGTGGGTAGGCGTGCTCGGAGCGCCAGCAGCCGCCGGGCTCGGCGGTGGACGGATCGTAGTCGCCCGCGCCGTCGCCCGAGGAGTAGGAGTCGCCCAGAGCCACGTAGTTGCCCCACAGGGCGGCCTCACGCGGCTCCAGTCGCACGCGCCAGTCGACCTCCTCGTCCTCGGTGATCGGTGGCAGCTCCTCGGTGGGGCAGACACCTCCCGTGGCCTCGCACCAGAGTTGGAGGAGTCCGCTCCGGCTGGCGGGCACGACCAGGGTGACCACCAGAGTCACGACCAGGACGGCGGCGGTGATGAGGACGACGCGGGCGCGTCTTTGGCGTCTGGTGCCGCGCGGCCGGGGCTCGTCATCGCCCGGACCGGTCCTCTCGGCCTGGGCGGCCCGACCGTCCGCGCCGGACCCCCCGACGTCCTCGGTGGGTTCGTCCGGTTCGGCGGGTGAGGCGGTCGTCTCGCCGTCGGGTTCGCGGTGCTCGGGGGTTGATGGGTGGTCACCACGGGCTGGCACTGCCGCTTCCGCCTCCCACGTCCGAACGGGTCCTGTGCAAGCGTCAGACTACCGTTCCCACGGTGGTCGGCCTGTGTCGGCCAATCCACGTGAAACCGGGGCAGTCCGGTGATCTGGTTTGTTGGCGGTGCGGACCCCGTCCTTCGGGGCGGGGAGAGCCGTTGCACCCCACGATGTCGTCTACGTGTCGCTGTTGTGCGAGGACGGCGAGCACACCCCCGCCGAGCACGCGGCGCCGGACTCGGCCGTGGGTGTGGACCGGGGGGTTGCGGTCGCGGCGGCCACCAGCGACGGGGACCTGTTCGACCGCACGTTCCGGACCCCGAAGGAGCACGAGCGCGAACGCCGCCTGCGGCGCAAACTCTCGCGTCAGCGCAAAGGTTCGAACAACCGGGCCAGGACCAGGGCGGCGCTGTCCAGGCTCACCGGGCGGGTGCGTGCCCGGCGTGCGGACTTCGCGGCCCGGACCGCGCACACGCTGTGCGCCAAGAACGCGGTCGTGGTGTTGGAGAGGCTCAACACCACGAACATGACCGCTTCGGCTCGGGGGACCGCCGATGCACCGGGCCGCAATGTTCGACAGAAGGCGGGGTTGAACCGGGCGATCCTGGCCCAGGGGTGGCAGGGCTTCAAGCTCGCCTGTCAGAACGCGGCCCGACGCACGGGGACCCGTGTGATCGAGGTCGATCCCGCGTACACGTCGCAGACCTGTCACCCGTGCGGGGAGGTGGACCCGAGGTCTCGTGAGAGCCAAGCGAGCTTCCGGTGCACCTCGTGCGGGCACACGGCTCACGCGGACGTGAACGCGGCCCAGAACACGCTTTCGCGCGGATGGACTAGCTCCTTATCGGGGTGAACCGTGCCAGCCTGCGGAGACCTCTGGGGTGCCATGTCGGTGAAGCAGGAACCAGCGCGCGCCGCGAGGCGCGCAGCGCCGCCGGGCCGCGGGGCCCGGTCGGAATCCTCCTCGTTCACGAGGAGGAGGAAGTCAACCTCAGGATGCTCCCGAGGTTCGGGGAACGGCACGGACCGTCCACCTGGGTACGGTCGGGTCGTGTCACCCCGTGGGGACATGTCCCCTGGCGGTGGACGGGAAAAGACCTACGAACCGGGGCGGTTCGCCGCGATCACGTCCACGACGTACCGGACCTGAGCCTCGGTGAGCGTCGCCCGCGCGGTGAGCCGCAGGCGCGACCGGCCGTCCGGGACCGACGGCGGACGGAAGCACCCGACCCGCACACCCGCCTCCAGACACGCGCCCCGCCAGGCCACCGCCTCCTCCGGAGAGGAGGCCACGACCGACACCACCGCCGCGTCCGGGGTGCTGACCTCCATCCCCCGCGCGCGCAACCCGTCGGCGAGGCCCAGCGCGCGTGCGCGTACCGCGTCGGCCCGTTCGGGCTCATCGCGCAGCACCCGCAGGGCCGCCAGCGCCGCCCCCGCCGCGGCGGGGGCGAGGCCGGTGTCGAAGACGAACGTACGGGCCGTCTCCACCAGGTGCCGTATCACCCGGCGCGGTCCCAGCACCGCGCCGCCCTGGGAACCGAGGGACTTGGACAGCGTCACGGACACCACGACGTCCTCCGCCCCGCACAGCCCGGACAGGGCCGCGGCGCCCCGGCCACCCGGACCGACGACGCCGAGCCCGTGCGCGTCGTCGAGTAGCAGGGCGGCACCGTGCGCGCGGGCCGTCCGGGCCAGGGCGGGGATGTCGGTGAGGTCGCCGTCGACCGAGAAGACGGTGTCGCTGAGGATCAGGGAGCGGTCCCGGGCACCGGCGAGCGCGCCCGCCGCGCTGTCGGGGTCGGCGTGGTCGAAGAGGGCGACCCGTGCCCCGGAGCCCTTGGCCAGACGAGTGGCGTCGATGAGGGAGGCGTGGTTGTAGCGGTCGCTCGCGACGAGCGGAGCGGTGTCGCCCTCGGGATCGGGTGCGGCCAACGCGGTGACCATGGCGAGGTTGGCCGCGTAGCCGGAGGAGAAGACGAGCGCGGCCTCGGCGCCGTAGAAACCGGCGAGCTCGCGCTCCAGTTCCCCGTGGAGCTCGGTGTCCCCGGTGACCAGGCGTGACCCGCCCGCCCCGGCCCCCCACACATGGGCGGCCTCGGCAGCGGCCCCCACCACCTCCGGATGCAGCATCAGTCCGAGGTAGTCGTTGCCCGCCAGGTCGAGACGGTCGTCGCGGGCGGTCCGGGGCACGGTGCGCCGGGTCAGACCCGCCTTCGCCCTGCGTCGTGCCGCGCCGTCCAGCCAGGCGAAGGGGGTGTCCGTCCGCTGGTCACCGCTGGTGCCCGCGGTCCTCGTCGGGCTCGTGGCCCGCAGCGGCCAGGGGCGCGGGGGAGCGGTGACGGTGGCGTTCGCGAGGCGTTCCATACGAGCGGGGGTTCTCCTCTGGTCGAAGCCGGGCGTCCGGGCACCGGGGCGGGAACGGGAAGGGCGCGCCTGGCGCCGTACGTCACGCGGACCGCCTCCACCTGGCGGGACCGACCCAGCGGCGGCCAATCCCGCTGGGTCGGTCCGGTCCATGTGTGCCAGGGAGGCGTCTACGACTCTGCCGTTCTCGGGGGGTGCGCGTCACCCGTGAAAGCCCACAAACTTCCGTGCGGAATCCTGGTAGGACCACACGGGACCCCGCTGGTCCGGTCCGTGAACAATGGGGTGCCGCGACGGTCCGACGCCCACGCCCACACCACCGTGAGGAGGAAGGGGTCCACCCCGGGCCCCGAGAACCACCCATGAGCTCCACCGAGCACACGCCCCCGCGGCGCCCGGTCGATCCCGCGCGGGTCAGTGCCCTCGACGGCGCCCGCCTGTGGCACCCCTACACGACCGTGCCCGCCGCCGAACGGCCGTACGTGGTCACCGACGCCGAGGGCGTGCGCCTCACGCTGTGGTCGCGGGACGGGACCCGCGAGGTGGTCGACGGGATGTCCTCGTGGTGGTCGGCCATCCACGGCTACCGCCACCCCCGGTTGGACGCGGCCGCGCGCGACCAGTTGGCGGCGTTCAGCCACGTGATGTTCGGCGGACTCACGCACGCCCCGGCGGCCGAGCTCGGCGACGCCCTGGTGCGGATCACGCCTGAGGCGCTGGACCACGTGTTCCTGGCCGACTCGGGGTCGGTGTCGGTGGAGGTCGCGATGAAGATGTGCCTCCAGTACCACCGCTCGACGGGATGCCCGGAGCGGCGCCGGTTCCTCACCTGGCGCGGCGGCTACCACGGGGACACGTTCCACGCCATGAGCGCGTGCGACCCCGACGGCGGCATGCACTCCCTGTGGGGGGACGTGCTCCCCGGCCAGGTGTTCGCGCCCGCGCCGCCCGCGGGCTTCGACACCGAACCCGACGCCGGGTACGTGGCCGGGTTCGAGCGGCTCGCGCGCGAGCACGCCGACGAACTCGCCGCGATCATCGTCGAACCCGTGGTCCAGGGCGCGGGCGGGATGCGCTTCCACCACCCGGGGTACCTGAGGGAGCTGCGACGGATCGCCGACGACCTCGGTCTGCTGCTGGTGTTCGACGAGATCGCGACGGGCTTCGGGCGCACCGGCGAGTTGTTCGCCGCCGACCACGCGGGCGTCACCCCCGACGTCATGTGCCTGGGCAAGGCGCTGACCGGCGGCTACATGACGCTCGCGGCGACGCTGTGCACCGCGCGGGTGGCGCGGGGGATCGCGGAGGGCGAGGTGCCGGTGCTCGCGCACGGCCCCACGTTCATGGGCAACCCGCTGGCCTGCGCGACCGCTCTGGCGTCGGTGGAACTCCTGACCCACGGAGACTGGAGGGGCGACGTGGCCCGGGTCGAGGCGGGGCTGCGCGAGGGGCTCGCCCCGGCCGGGCGTCTGCCCGGGGTGCGCGAGGTGCGGGTTCTCGGGGCGATCGGCGTGATCGAACTGGAGGAGCCGGTGCGGATGCGCGAGGCGACGCGGGCGGCGGTGGCGGCCGGGGCGTGGCTGCGGCCGTTCCGCAACCACGTGTACGCCATGCCGCCCTACGTGAGCACGGACGAGGACGTCGCCGTGATCGCGGCGGGGATGGTCGCCGCGGCCGAGGCCTCGCTGGGGGCGCGATGAGCGTCCTGGTGGTGACCGGCACCGGAACCGAGGTCGGCAAGACCGTCGTCACGGCCGCCGTCGCCGCGCTCGCACGGGCCGAGGGCCGGAGGGTGGCGGTGGTCAAGCCCGCCCAGACCGGAGTGGGGCCCGGGGAGGCCGGTGACGTGGACGAGGTGGTGCGTCTGGCTCCGGGGGTGACCGCGGTGGAGGTGGTGCGCTATCCGGAGCCACTGGCCCCGGCGACGGCCTCCGTGCGCTGCGGTGCCGAGCCGCTGGACGTCCGGCGAGTGGCCGGGGCGGTGCGTGAGCTGGAGCGCGACCACGACCTGGTCCTGGTGGAGGGCGCGGGCGGGCTGCTGGTACGGCTGAACCCGCAGGGCCGGACACTGGCCGACGTGGCCGTGGCCCTCTCCGCGCCCGTCCTGGTGGTGGCGCGCCCCGACCTGGGCACGCTGAACGCGACGGCGCTGACCGCCGAGGCGCTGCGTGCTCGAGGCCTGGTCCCGGCCGGGGTGGTGGTGGGCGCGTGGCCCGAGCGCCCCGACCTCGCGACGCGGTGCAACCTCACCGATCTGCCGACCATGGGCGCGGGTGACCTGGTGGGCGCGGTGCCCGAGGGCAGCGGGCGGTCGGCCGCGCGGGAGTTCGCGGAGGTGGCCCGGCGGAGTCTGGCCCCGGCCCTGGGCGGGGTCTGGGACGCGGGCCGTGCCCGGAACGGTGGATAGGGGTGGCTCTCGTGCCGGGGCGTCGCGCGCGGCCGGGCCCGATCTCCGGGAACCTCAACCCGAGGCCCTGGTCTTGATGAGCGGCGCGTCCCGCGTCAGCTCCCGGAACCCGAGGCCGCGGTACAGTCCGCGCGCCTGGGGGTGCCCCGGCGCGCCCAGGCAGGCGACCGTGGCGTGCGTGGCCCCCGCCGCCCGCGCCAGACGCATCCCGTGCAGCAGCATCGCCCTTCCCAACCCCCGACGCCGGTGGTCCGGATGCGTCCCGACCGGCTCGAACTCAGCGGTCCGGTTCGCTTCGTCGAGCCACATGATCGTCGAGGACGCCATCGTCGCGTCCGGTGCCTCCACCAGGATGTGCAGGTCGCCGCGGTACCCGGCGGTCCGTCGGACGCCCTGGTAGCCCTCGGCCGTGTACGTGGAGGGGGTCCAGGCGTCCAGGTGGGCCTGGACCGCGGCCTGCGGCCCGGCCTCGTCGGCGGTGCGGAAACGGAACCCGGCCGGCAGGACCGGCTCCTCCACGTCGGTGAGGTCCCGCTCATTGAACTGGGTCCAGGACCCGGTGTCGCCGAGCGAGGCCGGGTCGGTCACGTAGCCGCGCGCGGCCCACCGCCGCAGAGCGAACCCGTCGGCGGCGCTCGGCACCACCGTACGTTCGAGGTCCGCCGCCGTGGCCTCGTACCAGTCGATCACCTCGTCGACCAGACCGGCGTGGTCGGGATGGACCTGGTACACCAGATCGGCGCCGGTGACGTCTTTCACCGACCCGTCGCTCCGCCGCACCCGTCGCGGAAGACGGGCCCAGCCCCACGCCACCAGATCTCCGCCGGAGAACCACAGTCGACGCGGCCACGCCGCGCCGTCGCTGGCGTGCCCCCTGCCCCAGTTCCAGGCCAGCTCGCCGAACGTCGCGTCGCCGTTCACCAGCTCCGGGCGGGTGGCGGTGACACGCTGCGCCAGACCCTGCATGAGCCGGACGTCCTCGGCGGTCACGAGATCGAAGTTCGCCATGGTGTGCCATGGTGTCGGGGATCCGCGAAGGAGGCGAACCGTTTTTCGGGGGAACTCCGTCTACGGCGGACGGTGGAAACCGGTGGCCGGTCGGCCCGACTCCGGTTACCCTCCGGCCCCATGGCTGACGAGTGCTTCGGACACCCACGGCTCGCCGCGATCTACGATCCCCTCGACCCGGACCGCGGTGACCTGGACGCCTACCTCCGGCTGGCCGAGGAGTCCGCGGCGCGGCGCGTGCTGGACATCGGGTGCGGGACGGGCGTGTTCGCGCTCCTCCTGGCCGATCGCGGGATCGAGGTCGTCGGCGTCGATCCCGCCCGGGCCTTCCTCGACGTCGCTCGGGCCAAGCCGGGCGCCGAGCGGGTGCGGTGGATCCACGGTGACGCGTCCGCGCTCCCGCCGCTGCGGGTCGACCTGGTGACGATGACGGCCAACGTCGCCCAAGCCGTCGTCGACGCGGAGGCGTGGCGGATGACCCTGCGGGGCGCCCACGAGGCGCTGTCGCCCGGCGGGCTGCTGGTGTTCGAGACGCGGGATCCGGCCAGGCGGGCGTGGGAGGGATGGACCCGCGAGGCCACCCACCGGGTGACGGCGGTCCCCGGCGCCGGCGCGGTCGAGAGCTGGATCGAGGTGACCGACGTGCGGCTGCCGCTGGTGACGTTCCGCTGGACCTACGTGTTCGCCGAGGACGGGCGGACGCTGACGTCGGACTCGACCCTGCGCTTCCGTGAGCGGCGGGAGGTCGAGTCGGACCTGGTCGAGCGGGGCTTCGTGGTGGAGGACGTCCGTGACGCGCCCGACCGGCCGGGGAGGGAGCTGGTCTTCCTGGCCCGGCGCCCGGTCCGGTGACCACCGACGCGGTTCTCTCCGGCCCGATCACCGACAGGTCCGCTGGGGCCGCCCCCGCAGGCGGGTGGAATAGTGGTCGGATGACGACCACCTGGTACCTGGAGATGACCGACCCCTCCCGGCTGAGCCCCGCGCGCGAACCCGAGACCGGACGCGGCGTGCGGTTCACCCGGTGCGGGATCCCCGGCCCCGAGTTCAGTCGCTTCCTCTACGAGCGGGTCGGCGGGGACTGGCAGTGGACCGACCGGCTCGCGTGGTCGGACCAGCGGTGGCGGGAGTGGGTGGAGCGGCCCGGGAGTGAGACCTGGGTCCTGTACGAACACGGAACCCCCGCGGGCTACGCCGAACTCGACGCCCAGCCCGGGGGAACGGTCGAGATCGCCTACTTCGGTCTCATGCCCGGCTTCCTCGGCCGTCGTCTGGGCGGCCACATGCTCACCCTCACGCTGAGCCGTGCCTGGGACCTCGCCGAGCGGTGGCCGGAGCGCGAGCCCACCCGGAGGGTGTGGGTGCACACGTGCAGCCTGGACGGTGAGCACGCGCTCGCCAACTACCGGGCGCGCGGCCTGACCGTCTACCGGGAGACCGCGGAGTAGGGGACGCGCCTCCCGGACCGCCCGGGTCGGGTTCCCGTCAGGCCGGGCGGGGGACCGGGGAGCGCAGGGTGAAGGCGTACCCGCCGGGGCCGTGCTCGCGCAGGTGGGCGGCGCGCCGTTCGGCCTCGTCGACCGTTACCTCGGCTGTCCCCTCCGCCGCCCACCACAGGGTGCGCTCCACGGTCGGGAACGCCCCGGTCGCCGCGCGGAAGGCCAGGATGTCCGGGTGCGCGGCGTGCACGAGGTCGCGCAGGTCGGTCGGGGAGCGCCACAGTGCCACCGTCCGGCGACGGTTCCCCTCGTCGTGGAAGTGGACCTCTCCGACGTGGCCCGGGGCGCTTCGGGCCCGTTCCCTGATCGCCTCGGCCAGCGTGTCCAGGGCCCGGTGGTCACCGGTGTCCGTGGCCAGGGTGAGCGCCTCCACCAGTACCGGACCGCGGACCGGGAGTGCCGGGGTCGGCCCGGCGGTGGGGCGCTGTGCGGGGAGAGGGTGGTGCGTGGCGTGCGCGGACCGGTCGAGCTGCTGCGGGATCAGAGACTGCATCGGGGCTCCCAATACTCAGTGGACTGCAATCAAAAGGTCCATTTTGGCCCTGGTGGACTGATGGAATCTGATGCCAGTATCGGAGCGAGGCGGCACGGCCAACAGATCCAATGGAGCGGAAAATGGACTCTTCTCGTCAGGCGGCCACGCTCGTGGACCGCCTCGGAGCCTGGGCGACCGCGAGCGGTCCGCTCTACCGGCGGCTCACGGACGCGCTGCGCGGGCTCGTCACCGAGGGCACGCTCGTGGCGGGGGAACGGCTCCCCTCCGAACGGGCACTCGCCTCGGCACTGCGGATCAGCCGTACCACGGTGGTCTCGGCCTACGACGCCCTGCGGGCGGAGGGCGTCCTGGACAGCAGGCAGGGCAGCGGTACCAGGGTCAGCTCCAGGATCGGCCCCGTGCCCTCCGACGGCTGGGCTCCCGGCAGCGTCGCCAACCCGATGTACCAGAACCTCCTCCGGGACACCCCGCGCGTCATCTCCGTCGCGTGCCTGCGCACCCCAGCGCTGGAGACCGTGGAGGAGGCCGTCCGCGAGGTGGTCGACCGCGACCTTCCCGCGCTCATGGCCGAGGACACCTACCATCCGCGCGGGCTCCCCGTACTGCGGCAGGCCCTCGCCGACCGCTACACCGACCAGGGCCTGCCGACCACGCCCGACCAGATCGTGGTCACCACGGGAGCCCACCAGGCCGTGGCCCTGGTCGCACAGCTCTACCTTCGCGAGGGGTCACCCGTGGTCGCCGAGGACCCCGGGTTCGCGGGCTGCTTGGACCTCATGCGCGACCGGGGCGCCCGCCTCCTCCCGGTCCGCGTCGACGACCGAGGCATCGACCCGATCGGCGTGCGCCGCGCCATCGCCGAGCACTCCCCGCACCTGATCTACGTCATGCCCGCCTACCACAACCCGACCGGCACGCTCATGTCCGCGGCCCGCCGCCGCGAACTGGGGGAGCTGGCGGCCCAGTACGGCGTCCCCGTCCTGGAGGACAGCGCCTACACCGGTATCCGGGCGCCGGACGAGCCCCCGCCGCTCGCCGCGTTCGCCCCGCGTGGGGCCGAGGTCATCACGGTCGACTCGCTCAGCAAGGTCGGATGGGCGGGTCTTCGTCTGGGGTGGCTGCGGGCCCCCTCCGAGATCGCCCTGCGGCTCAGCCGCCGCAAGGTCCTCGCCGACCTCGGCAGTCCGCTGCTGGAACAGGCGGTCGCCGTGCGCCTGCTGCCACGGTACGACCGGCTCGCCGCCGAACGCTCCGCGCAGCTCGCCCGGGCGCTGGATCACATGGAGGGGCTGCTGCGCGAGTCCATGCCCACGTGGGCGTGGCGGCGGCCCGCCGGGGGAGCGGCCCTGTGGGTGCGCCTGCCCGGGGTCAACGCCCGTGAGTTCGCCCAGGTCGCACTCTCCCACGACGTCGAACTCGTCCCCGGTCACATGATGTCCGCCGGCGGTGAGGACCGCTTCTCCGAGTACTTCCGCCTGCCCTTCGCCTACGACGAGGCCACCAGCGAGGAGCTGGTCTGGCGGCTCGGCCGGGCCTGGCGGGAACTCGACCGCCACGGGCCCGTGGTCGATGACCCGGTCCGCCTCGTGGTCTGAGACGCCCGGGAACGGAGCGGGGGCGGCACCCCCGACCGGGATGTGCCGCCCCCCACTTCGCCCGTCCCGGGCAACGTCGCGTGCGTTCTAGAACGCGACCTCGCGGGCCTTGGTGAAGCGCTCCTGGACGTCGGCCCAGTTGACGACGTTCCAGAAGGCCTTGACGTAGTCCGCCTTCACGTTCTTGTACTGGAGGTAGAAGGCGTGCTCCCACATGTCCAGCATCAGCAGCGGGGTGGTGCTGTGCGGGATGTTGGCCTGCTGGTCGTACAGCTGCTCGATGATGAGGCGCTGGCCCAGGGGCTCCCAGGCCAGGATCGCCCAGCCCGAGCCCTGGATGCTGTTGGCGGCGGCGCCGAAGTGGGCGCGGAAGGCGTCGAAGGAGCCGAACTGGTCGTCGATCGCGGCGCCCAGTTCGCCCTCGGGCTTGTCGCCACCGTTCGGGGACAGGTTCTGCCAGAACACCGAGTGGTTGACGTGCCCGCCCAGGTGGAAGGCGAGGTTCTTCTCCAGCATGGGGATGGTGCCGAAGTTACCGGACTCCCGGGCCTCCGCCATCTGCTCCAGCGCGGTGTTCGCACCGGCCACGTAGGCGGCGTGGTGCTTGGAGTGGTGGAGCTCCATGATCTGGCCCGAGATCCACGGCTCCAGGGCCGTGTAGTCGTAGGACAGCTCGGGCAGCGAGTATGGCGCAGACATCTCTGACGCACCTTTCCAATGACGCGATTCGTCGTGTTCACCAGCGATGGGATCGCTAGGCAGCAAGCTATCAGCCAGGGCGCCGGGGACCCGATGTCGCACTGTTTACACACCGGGTCGGGAATAACCCGGACCTGGCCGGGGATCGGCGGCCCGTCGTCACCGACCGTGGGTGTCCGGTCGCCGGGAGACTCGTGGGGTGTGGCTGGTACCCGGGCGCGTGGCCGCCGTTGAAGCGTTACCCCGAAGACGGATGGTCGAATCATCACATCTTGGGGTGATTGCCGGTCGGCGCCTGTGGGCGGGCGGTCATCTCTCGTCCTGAGCCATGTCACCCGATCGCCGGAATCGTCATGACAGCGTTGGTCGTGCGTTCTCCCGCCATTCACCGTGACGGTATCGGTGAAGGAGATAATGTGACGCCGAACCACAGGTCCCGAACGCGCCTGATGTCCTGTTCGGTCGATCTCCCCCTATTTCTTTCCGAGGCCCTCCTCACCCATGTCTGTCTCCACTCCAGGGGTCGCCGTGGCGGCGACCCCGGCCACCCCCGCCACCACTGGGTCCACGGTCGGGACCGGCGGTGGATTTCGCCCCGAGATCGAGGGGCTGCGCGCCGTCGCCGTCGTGCTCGTGGCCGTCTACCACGTCTGGTTCGGCCGTGTCTCCGGCGGTGTGGACGTCTTCTTGCTGCTCACGGGTTTCCTCATCACCGGGTCCCTCGTCCGGGCCCTGGAACGCGACGGACGTATCGGCTTCGTCGCCTTCTGGTCGCGGTTGGCTCGCAGGCTCACCCCGGCCGCACTGACCGTGTTGGCCGCAACCCTCGTGGCCACGTTCCTCTGGCTGCCGAGCGCGCGCTGGGCGTCCGTCCTGGCCGAGGTGCGCGCCGCCGCTCTGTACCACGAGAACTGGGCGCTGGCCACGGCCTCCGTCGACTACCTCGCCCGTGACGCCGCCCCCAGCCCGATCCAGCACTTCTGGTCGCTGTCCATCCAGGGCCAGTTCTACGTGGTGTGGCCGGTCCTGCTCGCCCTGACCGCGCTGGTCGCGACCCGTGCCCGCCTGGCCCTGCGAACGGCGCTGCTGACCGTGACCGTGACCGTGTTCGCGGTCTCGCTCGCCTACTCGGTCTGGATCACCGGCACCAACCAGGCCTGGGCCTACTTCGACTCCGGGGCCCGCGCGTGGGAGCTCGCCCTGGGCGCCATCCTCGCCTTGGCCGTCACCAGGATCCGCCTGCCCTCCGCGGTGCGTGTGCCCATGGGCTGGGCAGGGCTGGCCGTCCTGATCGGCTGCGGTGCGCTACTGCCCGTGGCCACGCTCTTCCCGGGGTACGTGGCGCTGGTGCCCACCGGTGCCGCCGTCCTGGTCATCCTCGCCGGGACGACCGGCAGTCCGTTCGGCGCCGACCGCCTGCTCACCTGGCGGCCCCTCATGCGGTTGGGCTCCCTGTCCTACGCGTTCTACCTGTGGCACTGGCCGATCCTGATCTGCTACCTGCACCTCACCGATCGGATCCTGGCCACTCCCACCGGGGGAGCGCTCGTCCTGGCCCTGTCCCTGGCGCTGGCCTGGGCGACCTCCCGCGCCGTGGAGGACGGGGTCCAGTGGCTGACCCGGGCGCCGAGCCGCGCCACCCCCGTCTGGTCGCTCGGCGTGGCCGCGGCCTTCCTCGTCCCGGTCCTGGTCGCGTCCGCGGCGTGGTCCGGACAGCTCGCGCGGGACCAGCGCATCCGCGCGGAGCGGGCCGGAGAACCGGAGAGCTACCCGGGCGCGCTCGTCCTGGCCGACGAGGGGGCGGTGCGGCCCGTCGGTGAACTGCCGGTCCTGCCCGCACCCGCCGACGCCAAGACCGACCTGTCCAGCCACCACGACGCCGGTTGTCACGTGAACCTCGCCTCCACCGAGTTGGTGGTGTGTGACCGGGGGCCGGCCGACGCCGAGTACACCCTGGCGATGGTCGGCGCCTCGCGTACCGCCCACTGGTACCCGGCCGTGGCCGCGGTGGCGCGTGAACACGGATGGCGGCTGGTGTCCTTCACCAAGAGCGGCTGCCAGTTCAGCACCGACGTGCCCATGCGCGACGGGGACGTGTTCACCGAGTGCCAGGAGTGGGATGAGCTGGCGATGGAGGAAGTGGAGCGGCTGCGGCCCGACGCCGTGTTCACCTCCTCCACCCGGGCCACCCCCGCGGGGGAGAACGTGCCCGACGGCTTCGTCGAACGCTGGACGCGACTCGAGGAGCTGGGGATCGACGTGGTGGGCCTGCGCGACCTTCCGCGCCGTGACTACCGGGGCGCCGAGTGTGTCGAGAGCCGCCTCATCCAGGAGTGCACGTCACCGGCCACCTACAGCCAGGCGGTCACCGACCCCGCCCTCGACGCGGACCTGCCCGACAACGTCCGCCTGTTCGACCTCACCGCGTACGTGTGCCCGGAGGGCGCCTGCGACGCCATCGTCGGCAACGTGCTGGTCTTCTGGGACCACTCCCACATGACGGCCACCTACGCGCGCACCCTCGTCCCGATGATGGAGGAGGGGCTGTTGGAGACCACCGGAGGGTGACGGCGGGAGCCTTCGGAGAATTTCTGGTCTCCGGCGAGAGGGGATTCGGTGATGGTCGGGTGAACAATCGGAGAATTGCATCTACTTCGGGTTTTAATACACCTCAGAAGGGGGCTCACATTCCATCGAGCCGTTAGTGTCGCAACCGTCATCCGTTCTTTTCGCTTCTAGGCTGAGAGAACGTTCGGCGCCGGTCGTTTCGCGCGGCACAGAGCCTTCGCCGAACCCCCCACCATCCCCCAGACCGTGTCAGAAACCCGTGGAGGTCGACACCATGCGCCTGCTTCGCCGCCGCCCGCTCCTGATCCTCGCCGTCGCGGTGCCCGGCGTCGCGGCCCTGGCCGCCCCGGTCGTGCTGGGTGTGTTCGGCCTGGTCACCGTGGCCGACGTGGTCCTGGCCGTCGGAATGGTCCTGCTCGGAGCGTTGGTGTGCGCCCTGGGCGCCGGGTTGCTCCTCCTGCGCCGATCCGTGCGCGCGCTGCCCGCGGAGGTGGCGGCCCACACCCGCACGGTCACCGAGGTCCTGGGCCGGGACCGGTTGGCGACCACCCGCGCCTTGGACGCGGTCCGGGAACGGATCGACCGGATCCACGACCACTCGCTGCCCAAGGTCTCCCGGGAGATCCGCCACGCGGTCACCGTCCAGGGGCGCGACGACTACGAGCAGCAGGTCGCCTGGACCGAACTGCGGGAGAACCTCGACACCGCGGCGTTCATGCCGCCCCTGCGCGGGTGGGCGGCCTCTCCGGACGTCCTGCGCGTGCTGGTCCGCCAGATCAACCGCCTCCGCCCCGACCTGGTGGTGGAGTTCGGTAGCGGTGCCTCCAGCGTCTGGCTCGGCTACGCGTTGCGCCGGGCGGGAGGCGGTCGACTCGTCGCCATCGAACACGACGCCCGGTACGCCGAGCTCAGCCGGGAACTGGTCGCCGCGCACGGGCTCGACGATCTGATCGAGATCCGCCACGCGCCGCTCACGGAGGTTGAGACGCAGGAGGTCGTGGTCGGGGGCGAAACCGTCCGGACCGCCGACCGCTGGTACGACGCCTCGGTCCTGGCCGACCTGGAGGGCATCGGCCTGGTGTTCGTCGACGGGCCGCCCCAGGCGACCGGCCGCCATGCCCGCTACCCGGCCGTGCCCACCGTGCTGCCGCGCTGCACCGAGGACGCGGTCATCGTGTTGGACGACGCCGACCGCCCCGACGAACGGGCCATCGGCGACCGCTGGCTCGCCGAACACCCTCGACTCCAGCGCACCGAGGAGCACACGGAGAAGGGCGCGCACGTGTTCAGCCGCAAGGGCGGGTGAGCCCGACTCCGTCCGCGCACCGTCGCACCCCCCGCCCCTTCCGCACCACCGCCCACCGATCCCGAGGTCAGCCGATGATCACCACCGCTCTCCGGAACGCCCTGCGGACGCGCGGCCGCGAACCCGCCGTGCTGTGCCACACGGGTGCCCACGAGACCACGCGCGCCTCCCTCGTCCGTCTGCCGATGCGGGACACGGACCTCCTCGTGGACCTGGACACGCACCCGATGGGCGAGCAGATCGGCGAGGGGGACCCGGAGCAGGAGGTCGGGCTGGTCGCGGTCGTCGCGGCCACCCCCACCGACCTGAACCGGGCGCTCACGGTGAGCACGCACCTGCCGCGCACCGTGCACGTGGTGGTCGCACTGGCGGCCACACCCGGTCACCAGGACCCGCCGATCCCGGCCTCTCCCGGTATGGGTCAGTGGCGGGATCTCCAGGAGGTGCGCGTCCGGCGGCTCGACCGCGGCGGGTGGCTGTGTGAGCTGTTCTTTCCGAACGCGGTCGACACCGCCCAGGTGCTGGACGCGGTCATGCAGGGCACCCGCGGCCGTCGGCGCGGCCCCGCCGTCGCACCCCTGGCCGTCCTCAACGGAGCCGAGGCGGCCCTGTGGCGCCCCGGTGACACGGGGGTCGCCGGTGTGACGGCGGCCGGGCCGGTGCCGCTGCGCAGGGTCACCCCCGTCGGTGACCTCGCGCTGCGTGTGGCCACCGGGCACGGCCCGGAGTGGGAGGACGACCGGGTTCCCGTGGTGGACCGCGCGGACACCGGCGCCGACTCCTGGGCGGCGATCACCTCTCCCGGTGGCCACGCGCGGGCACGCGCGGTCAACGCGGCCACCACCGCCTCCGAGGCGGACCGCGTCCACGCCGTCGCGCCCGTCGACGAATCCACCGTGAACCCGGTCGGGTTCACCCAGGACGCGACCGGCCCGCTGGGTGAACTGGTCTCCGCCGGTGGACACGCCGTCGTGCGCGGGGGCGGAAAGGACCTGGCCGTGATCCCCCCGGACGGGACGGTCACCGACGTCGACCTGTCGCGGCTGCGTCGGTTGCGCGGCGTGCGCGTGGACTGGTCCGGGCACAGCGGACCGACAGCGGCGGTTCGGGCGGTGGCCTCCCTCGCCGCCGGTGGTGTTCCGCTGGTCAGTGGGCCGCCGCCCTCCTGGGCCGGTGGGCTGGGTCGGTCCGTGGCCGATCTCCTCACCAGTGTCGAGGAGGCGGACCTGTCCGACCGGCTGCTGCGCGAGGAGCACAGCATCCGGCTGCGTCGTGCCGCCCTGCGCACTCACGGCCATCGTGCCCGGTGGCGTGCGCTGGCCGGGCGGGCGGGTATCCCGTTGCCCCCGGAGCCGACCGTGTCGGTGGTGCTGTGCACACGGCGGCCGGAGATGGTCGGGTTCGCGCTCGCCCAGATCGCCCGCCAGCGTGGTGTGGATCTGGAGGTCGTGCTGACACTGCACGGTTTCTCCGAGTCGCTTCCCGAGGTCGCCTCCGCCGTGGCCGGGTTCCGCGCCACCGGCGTCCCGCTCGTCGTGCACGAGGCCGACGCCGACCAGATCTTCGGAACCGTGCTCAACGACGCGGTCGCCCGGACTTCCGGCGACCTGATCTCCAAGTGGGACGACGACGACTGGTACGGCCCCGACCACCTCGCCGACCTCGTTCTGGCCCGCACCTACTCGGGCGCGGAGCTGGTCGGAGTCGGACAGGACTTCGTCTACCTCCAGGAGGTCGACGTGACCGTCTGGCGCAGCCGCAGGTCCGAGGCGAACACCCGGTTCATCGCCGGGGGCACGATCCTCACCGACCGGGCGGTCCTGGAGGAGACCGGGGGCTTCCGACCGCTGCCGCGCGCCATCGACACCCAGCTCCTCATCGCCGTCATCCGCGGCGGTGGACGCCTCTACCGTGCCCACGGACTCGGGTACGTCCTCCGCCGCACCGGTGGCGGGCACACCTGGTCCGAGGACATGGCCTTCTTCCTGCACAACTACACCCAACAGTGGTTCGGCTGGCGCCCGAGCGCCCTCCTGGAGGGTGAACCGTCTCCGCTCGGCCGGCCCACCACCGAGCACACGGGGGGACTCCGTTGACCACGCTGGACACCGGCCGGGGGCCGGACTCCGCCGCACCTCAGCCGGGTGGCGGCCTTCCCCAAGGAGACTTGGGGGGCATCGCCCGACCACGCCTGAGGCGTAATGATTATTCTCCGTTGCGGCCTGCGGTGTTGGGTGAGTGGACGCCGACGCTGTCGGTCAGTGTGGTGATTCCCGCCTTCGGGCACGCGGACAAGTTGGCGTTGGTGTTGGCGTCTTTGGCGGGGCAGAGTTATCCGGCGCATCTGATGGAGGTGGTGGTGGTTGACGATGGCACGCCGGAGCCGCTCGTCCTGCCTGAGGTGTGTCCGCAGAACACGCGTCTGATCAGGTCGGCGCCGGGCGGGTGGGGTTCGGCGCATGCGGTCAACACTGGTGTGGCGGCTTCCTGCGGTCAGGTGATCCTGCGGTTGGACGCGGACATGCTGGTCTACCGCGAGCATGTGGAGTCGCAGTTGCGTTGGCATCATCTGTTGGATTACGGGGTGGCGATGGGGCACAAGCTCTTCGTCGACTTCGACCCGGATGCGATGACCCCCGAACACGTGCTCCGCGAGGTGAGCGAGGGGCGAGCCGACACCCTGTTCGACCGCGAGAGCGCGGATCCGCACTGGGTGGAGCGCATCATCGACGGCAGCGACGTGTTGCGCACCGCCGCCCAGTCCTACCGGGTCTTCACCGGCGCGACGGGTTCGCTGCACCGGAGTCTGTGGGACGCCGCCGGGGGGATGGACGCGGACATGGTGCTGGGCGGTGACACCGAGGTCGCCTACCGCGTCGCCCAGCAAGGGGCGGTGTTCATTCCGGACCTGGACACGAGTAGCTGGCATCTGGGCCGTTCCCAGATGCAGACCCGACGCGACGCGGGAATGCGGTACCGGTCTCCCTACGTGGCCAACCGGGTGCCGGACTTCCGCCTGCGTCGCAAACGTCCGGACCGCCTGTGGGAGGTGCCCTTCGTCGACGTGCTCGTGGACGTGGAGGGGCAGACCCTGGAGGACGTCGACACCACGGTCTCCGCCCTGTTGGACGGCACCACCTCCGATATCCGGGTGTGGTTGCGCGGCCCCTGGGGCGGGTTGACCGACGACCGCCGCTCGCCGTTGGACGAGGAGTGTCTGGACCTGCGCCTGATCCGGGAGACCTTCCGGGGCGATCCCCGCGTCCACTTCGTCGAGGACGATCCCGACACCGATCCCCGTGTCACCTACCGTTCGCGGGTCCCCGTGGGGCCCAGGCCCACGCCGACGGCCCTGGCGGAACTGGTCGAGACCGCGAACAAGCGGCGTGTGGGCCTGCTGTGCGCGCCCATGCCCGGTGCGACGCGGGCGGAGGACGGCGTCTTGAGGTTGGAGCGCGTCGCCGCCTTCGCGCGGGCCCGCCATCTGTCCCCCGAGGCGACCGGGAAGGACCTGGACCGGGTCGTGGAGGAGGTTCACGGTACACACTGGATGCCTGGCGAGGAGTTCGTCGTCGCCGAGGGGGACGCGCAGCCGGTCTCGCCCGCCAAGCTCCGCAAGGACCTGGACCGCGCCCTGGCCGAGGCCGACCGGTTGCGCGCACGGGCCAAGCGGGCCGAGCGCAAGTTGCGCTGGTTCACCCCGGGGCTGACGGGGCGGGTCCTGCGCAAGCTCGCCCGCTGACGCCTCACCCGTCGCCGTCGTCCCTTGACCGTCTCGCGGTCCACCCGGCCGCCTCCGCTCTCCGCGGAGGCGGCCGGTCCCGTACGGGGCGACCTTTTCGGGTGAGATCCGCTCAGGGGGCGACACACACGAGCAACAATGACATAGAGTGACGATCTTGTTACCTTGGGTTTCGTGGTTGACACGCGTCCGGCGGGCCTCCGCCGTGCTATCCGCCGAACACCCGAGGTCGCCCGATGATCCGCTCCCTGATCCGACAGGCTCTACGCGTCCGCGGCGACGAACCCGCGGTTCTGTGTCGTATCGGCCGAGACAACCGGACTCTGGACGAACTGCGTCGATTCCGACTTCGCCCCACCGACCGCGTCGTCGACCTGGACGAGCATCCGATGGGTGAGTCACTCGGTCCGCACACCACGGCCGGGCGCGATCGCGCTGACGCCGCCCGGGCACGCGGCGGTGGCCACTCCCCGGCGGACACCGAGGATGTGGGACTGGTGGCCGTGGTCGCCGCGAGCTACACCGACCTGCGCCGAGCCGTGACCGCCGCGGTCCACCTTCCCCGCGCCGCGCACGTCGTCGTGGCCGTGACCGACACCCCCGCCCCCCACCGGCCCCCGGTGCCGCACGCGCCGGGGCTCACCGACTGGCACGGACTCCATGAGCTCCAGGTCGTCCGGGTCGGGCGCACGGGCTGGGCCTGTTCCCTCTTCTCCCCCGCCGGGCTCGACGTCGCCACGGTGCTGGCCAGTGCCTTCGATGGGACCGGCGGTCGGCGGTGGGCCGTTCCACCGCGTCCCGTCGTCGCTCTGCACGGACCGGGCGCCGCATCGTGGCGCCCCGGTGACACCTGGGTGACGGGCGTCGCGGCGACCGGCCCCGTTCCTCTGACGCCGGTGACGCCGCGCGCCGACCTCGCCTTGCGGCTGGGTACGCGGGAAAGTTCTGAGGAGTGGTCGGACCCGATCGTCCCCGCCGTGGACCGCCCGGTGTCCGGGACCGGGGTCGCGGCGCGGGGCCGCAACGGCGCGCGCCCGCTCACCGTGCGCGGCCCCGACCCGGTGGCGCTGGTGCCCCCCGTCGACGAGCTGACCGTCAACCCCATCGGCTTCACCCCGGACGCGAGCGGCCCCCTGGGCGAACTGACCCGGGTCGACGGCCGCACCGTCGTCACGGAGGGACGGACGGGCCCCGTGGCCGTCCCCCCGGACGGGACGGTCACCGACGTCGACCTGTCCCGGTTGCGGTACCTGCGCGGCGTGCGCGTGGACTGGGCCGAGCTCGTCGAGCGAGACGCGGCCGTCCGGGCGGTGGCCTCCTTGGCGGCGGGTGGCGTTCCACTGCTCAGCGGCCCCGTTCCAGCGTGGGCCGTCGGACTGGGGGAGCCCCTGCTCGGCCTTCTCACCGACGCCGGGGAGGCGGATCTGTCCGATCGGTCGCGCCGGGAGGAGCACAGCGTCCGGCTGCGCCGCGTCGCTCTGCGCACCCACGGTGTCCGTGCCCGGTGGCGCGGGCTCGCCGCGGCCGAGGGGATCCCCGTCCGCCCCGACCCCCGGGTGTCGGTGGTGCTGTGCACACGGCGGCCGGAGATGGTCGGGTTCGCGCTCGCCCAGATCGCCCGGCAACGCGGGGTGGACGCCGAGGTCGTGCTCGCGCTGCACGGGTTTCCCGCAGACCTGCCCGAGGTAGCCCCCGCCGTCGCCGACTTCCGTGCGGTGGGCCTGCCACTGACCGTGTACGAGGCGGAGGACGCCCGGGTCTTCGGCGCGGTCTTCGACGACGCGGTACGCCGCGCGTCCGGTGACCTGGTCGCCAAGTGGGACGACGATGACTGGTACGGCCCCGAGCATCTGGCCGACCTCCTCCTCGCACGGGAGTACGCCAGGGCGGACGTCGTCGCGGTCGGGCCGGAGTTCGTCTACCTCCAGGAGGTCGACACGACGCTGCGCCGGGCTCGGACGACCGAGACCGTCACCCGCTCGGTCGCGGGGAGCGCCCTCCTGGCCGACCGGGCGGTGCTGGACGACGCGGGCGGGTTCCGGCCCCTGCCGCGCGCGGTCGACACACAGATGCTCGTGGCCTTCGAGCACGCCGGCGCCCGCGTCTACCGCACGCACGGGCTGGGGTTCGTCATTCGAAGGACCGCTGACGGTCACACCTGGTCCCAGGACCTGACGTACTTCCTGGACAAGCAGACCGACCAGTGGTCCGGCTGGCGGCCGAGCGCGCTGCTGGAGGGGGAACCCGAGCCGTTGGGGCTGCGTGACGGGGTTGTGGAGCAGGTGGGAGGACGGCGGTGACCACGTCGGACGGAACACGTTCGGGACACCCGGTTCCGGGCCGGGGCCAGACGGGCCGAGCGCGAGTCGCGCTGGTTCACCCCGGGTCCGGACGGCGGATGCTGCGCTGACCCCGGGTGCGGCGCCGCCCCGGCGAACGGGGCGTGTCCGTCGTCGGGGCGGCGTGCTGGCGGCGGAGGGCTCAGGGCACCCAGAGGCCCAGCGAGTCGGCCACGAGCGCGGGCCGTTCCCCGCCCTCGATCTCCACCGTGTGGGTCATGGTGACGAGCACACCCTTGGCGTTCTCCTGGACGTCGGACAGGACGACGCCGTCCCGGATCCGTGAGCCCACGGTGACGGGCTGGAGGAAACGCACCCGGTTCAGCCCGTAGTTGATGGACATGCTGGGCTTCTCCGTCACCGAGATGACGCGCGGAGCGAAGTAGGCGAGCATCGACAGGGACAGGTACCCGTGGGCGATGGTCGCACCGAACGGGCCCGCCGCGGCGCGCTCCCGGTCGACGTGGATCCACTGGTGATCGCCGGTCGCATCGGCGAACAGGTCGATGCGGTCCTGGTCGATCGTGATCCACTCGGTGTGGCCCAGGTGCTCGCCCTTGGCGGCGGCCACCTCGTTGATGTCGGCGAATACGCGCACGACGCCTCCTGGGTCGGGTCCGGAGTCGGGGGCCGGACGGTGAACCCACCATACCTAACACCGTTCGGTTATGGGGTGGCGGCGTCCGACCGATCGGAGTCCTCGGGTCGGGCGGGGCGTGGCGTACGCGACCCCATCCGGCCGTCGACCGGGAGGTCGCGCACTCCATCGACATCCACCAGGACCGCTCGGGCCGTGCGTGCGGCCACCAGTGACCGGTCCACACCGTGTCCCAGGCCGCTCTCCGTCAGCGGTACCGGCAGTACGCCATCGTGTGCCCGCACCGGGGGAACCACCAGGTCACGTCCACGGGTTCCGGCCGGAGGGGCCTCCACCGGCAGCGTGGCCCCGGCCAGTGACGCCAACGCGACGGTGGCCGACCGGCCCACCCCCGTCACCGCCGACGATCCGCACCAGACCCGCCAGCCGGCGTCCACGGCCCGGTCCACCGCACGGCGGGCCGAGGTCAGGCCCCCCAACCGCGACGGGTCCACGTTCACCGCGCCACCGGCCTCCATCCGGATCGCCTCACCCAGGTCCGCCACCGAGTCCAGTGAGCGGTGCAGCGCCACCGGGGTCCGCGCCGTCGCCGCGAAACGGGCATGGGCGCGCAGGTCGTCGGGGGCGAAGGGGTCCTCGATCGCCAGCAGGTCCAGTTCGTCCAGTACACGCAGGGCGTCGATGTCGGCCGGGTCCTCGGTGTAGCGTCCGCCCGCGTCCACCTGGAGGACCAGGAACGGGAAGGCGGCCCGCACCGCGTGCACCACGTCGGCGTCCCACCCGGGGCCGACGGACAGTCTGATCCGGCGGAATCCCGCTCCCACCTGCCGGTTCACCTCGGTGACCAGCGACTCCACGGTCGCCTGCCGCGGCAGCGTCACGCCCGCGGTCAACGCCGTGCGCTCACCGCCCAGGGCGTACGCCAGCGGGGTCCCCCGCTGGTGGCTCCACAGGTCCCAGCACGCGGTGTCCAGCGCGCCGACCACCGCCGGGTCCCACGGCAGGTCGGCCCAGGCGTCGGCGACCTCGGTCGGGCGCCGCCAGTCGTGGGCGAGCAGCGCCGGCGCGAAGGCCGAGGCCAGGCCCTCCCACTGAGCGGGGGTCGCGGACGGGACCTCACCCCAACCGCTGACGCCGTCGCCGTCGGCCACGCGCACCAGCACCGGCCCACTGGCGCCACGCCCTCCGGACGGCGCGCGCAGCCGGACCAGTTCGATTTCGACGATCCTGGTCACGGTCGCCGATCCGGTGTGTGCCACGCTTTCCCACCTCGGTGTCTGGCCTCCCGCCGGTCCTGCTCTGCCATGGCCGGAAACGGGCTGTCGATTCGACGGTACCCGCGGCCGACCGCCCCGACCACCCCGAGCGGTGCGGCGAAGACCACCTGGGAGACCTGGTCGGATCCGAGGCGGGAGACGAGGGAGGGGAGAAGGGACCCGTGGAGCACGCGAAGGGGCCGACCGCTCCGACGTCGTCGGTCGCGATCGGCCCCCGGGCCCGGATCAACCCCGTGGCGGCACCGGGATCAGCCCTGGGCGAGGACCTCGTCCAGCTCACGGTGCTTGAGTCCGTGCGCCTCGGCCACCGGCGCGTACACGACCTCGCCGTCGAAGGTGTTCAGGCCACCGGCGAGCGCGGCGTCGTCACGCAGCGCCTGGCGCCAACCCTTGTCCGCCAGCGCCACCGTGTAGCGCAGGGTGTCCTTGGTGAGCGCGTGCGTGGAGGTGTTCGGCACCGCGCCCGGCATGTTGGCCACGCAGTAGAACACGGTGTCGTGCACGGTGAAGGTCGGGTCGGCGTGCGTGGTGGGACGTGAGTCCTCGAAGCAGCCGCCCTGGTCGATCGCGATGTCGACCAGGACCGCGCCCGGACGCATACGCGAGACCAGCTCGTTGGAGATGAGCTTGGGGGCCTTGGCGCCCGGCACCAGCACGGCGCCGATGACCATGTCCGACTCCAGGACCGACTGCTCCAGCTCGAAGGCGTTGGACACGACGGTCTTGACCTGGCCCCGGTACAGCTCGTCGACGTGCCGCAGCTTGTTGACGTTCAGGTCCAGGACGGTCACGTCCGCGCCCATGCCCACGGCGATCTGGGTCGCGTTCAGACCGGACACCCCCGCGCCGATGACGGTGACGCGCGCCGGGCGCACGCCCGGGACACCGCCCATGAGCACACCGCGGCCGCCGTTGGGGCGCTGGAGCGTCACGGAGCCGACCTGCGGAGCCAGGCGGCCCGCGACCTCGGACATCGGGGCGAGCAGCGGCAGCGACCCGTCGGACAGCTGCACGGTCTCGTAGGCGATGCCGGTGACCTTGCGGTCCAGGAGGGCGTCGGTGCACTCGCGGGACGCGGCCAGGTGCAGGTACGTGAAGAGGGTCTGGCCCTCGCGCATGCGGTGGTACTCGGCCGGAATCGGCTCCTTGACCTTGAGGATCAGGTCGCCGTAGCCCCACACCTCGTCGGCGGTGTCCAGGATGGTGGCACCCGAGGCCTGGTACTCCTCGTTGGTGATGGAGGAGCCCACACCGGCGTCGCGCTCCACGGCCACCTCGTGACCGCGGCGGACCAGCTCGTGGACTCCTGCGGGGGTGATGGCCACTCGGTACTCGTGGTTCTTGATCTCACGGGGCACGCCGATGCGCACGGTTCCTCCAACTGGTATCTCCGTTGATATCCCCACTGTGACCTGGGGAGGTGCCTCTCCGCTATCGGCAACATGCATGTCTGTCGGCGACCTTGTTGACATCGTGTAAGGCGAGAGTGTGGGGTGGGACACGGGGGTGCGCGTGGGAAGGCACGTTCAGGCGGTCGAAGCGGCCCCGGCGGTGACCCTGTGCCCCCCGACCCACACCGGCCCCACCGACCCCGTCAGCTCCCGGCCCGCGTACGGTCCGGGGTCGGTCACGGGAACGGGCACGCGCCGGGTGCTGTCGAAACCGACCAGGTCGGCGTCGAAACCGACCGCGATCCGACCCTTCCCCTCCAGACCCAGCAGGTCGGCCGGGGCACGTGCCGTCCAGTGGGCCAGCTTGGCCAACCCCTGTCCCCGCCTGACCGCGGCCGTCCACAGCGCCGACAGACTCCACTCCAACGTGTACAGGCCATGAGCCGGAAGGTGACCCGAACCCACGGTGGTGATCTGCGAACCGCCTCCGGCCAACAGCGCGCTCCACAGCGCCTTGCGGTTGGCGTCCGACCGCAGCGGCGGGCGGCATACGTGCGCGATCGACTCCGCCCCCGGAGTCTCCGCCGACAGGCACAGGTAGTGCGGACAGGTCTGCGCGGTCAAGCCGACACCGATCGAGTCCGCCGCCGCCAGGAGAGCGGCGCACTCGGCCGCCGTGAAGGGGGTCACGTGCGTGCGCGCCCCGGCCACCCGCGCCGCCGCGATGACCCGCTCCATCCCCCGCCGTTCCGCTCGGGGCGGGCGCTGCTCCGCCGACACCGGGGGCGTCCCCAGCTCCTCGGCGTCCTCGGTGTGCACGAACAGCACCGCGTCCAGGGTCGCGAGCTCCGCCATCGCCTTGCGCAGTTGGGCGTCGTTCAGGGCGGCCAGGTCTGGTGCGCCGCCGTCCGACAGCGAACAGTGGAAGGCCACCACCCCGGCGGCGTGCAGGTCGGCGAGGTCGAGCGGACCACTGCCCAGGGTCACCCCGCCCAGGAAGTAGACGCGGACGCCGGCCCCCGCGGCCGCGCGCTGATGCACCTGGAGGGAGTCCGCGCAGGTCACCGGCGGGCGCGCCGGAGCGGGCGCGGCGACCACACTGGTCACCCCGCCGCGCAGGGCGGCCGCACCCACCGACCGGTAGCACCGGGCCAGGTCGCGGTCCGGCTCGTGGACCCCGGTGCCCAGGTCGACCGCCCCCGGCAACAGGGCCACCGCTCCCAGGTCGGTGACCTCGCGGGCGGGCATCGGCGCGGCGTAGTCGTCCACGGCCTCGATCCGGCCGTCTCGGACACCGACGCTGCACGGGCCGACCCCCTCGGGTGTGACCACGTACCTGGAACGGACCACACTGTCGAACTCGGTCATGCTGGTCCCTTCGGGCGCTCGCGGCGAGGGGGTGTGCTGTGGGTCGCGTGCACGACGCGCTGTTGCGCTGAGAACACCGAGCGTATCGTGGCAGGGCTCGCCGGTAGGGGAGAACGCGGATTCCCGGCTGGCCGAGGACCCGTCCCCGTAGATCCGCATGAACGGAGAAGGACCTCACGCCACCCCGGGGCGACGTCGGGTAGTCAACGGTTTAACCTGGAGCGCGGTGTTCCCCGTGCGGGCCCCGCAAGGCCGACCTCGGACAGCCGTGCGGCGGCCGCCACGGCCCAGGGCGCTGACCAGTCCATCCACCAGACCTCGACGACGGAGTGGCGCGTGGCTCCTCCCGCACAGCAGACGACATCGCCCAAGGAGGCCTCGGACGCCCCCGGGACTTCGTTCATGGCGCTCCTCGCCGTTCCCGCGGTGGCCCTGTGCGCTATCGCGTTGTGCCTCACGCTCGTCCTGGGCGGGGCCGCCTACCCCGAGCTCATCCCGGGGCTGCCGGACGCGGGCCAGGGCGTGCGCTGGGGACTGCCGGTGGCCAAGCTGTTCCTGGACGCCTCCGGTGTCCTGACCATCGGCCTGCTGCTCCTCGCGACGGTCCTGCTGCCCTCCGACCAGGGGCGGCTGTCCGAGCAGGCCCGGTTCTACGTGCAGGGCGCCACCTGGGCCGCACTGGCGTGGGCCGTCGCCGCCGTGTTCACCATGTACTTCCAGGCCTCGGAGTTCCTGGCGCGCTCCTTCGGCCAGGTCAGCGTCGACGAGGTCACCGCCTACGCGGGGTCGGTCTCCGGCGGCGTCGCCCTGATGTTCGTCATCCTCATCACCACGGGCATCGCGTTGTTCGGCCGCACGGTCACCTCGGCCACGGGCGGTATCTGGCTGTTCGTGGCCTCCCTGGTGGCGGCCACCCCCCCGGGCCTGACCGGGCACTCCGCCTCCTCCGGTGCGCACGAACTGGCCGTCACGGCGCTGGCCATGCACATCATCGCGATCTCCGCGTGGGTGGGCGGTCTGGCCGCCGTCACCTACCACGCGATGCGCAAGGACGGTCAGGACCCGGTGGTGGCCGTGTCCCGGTTCAGCCGCCTGGCGCTGTGGTTGTTCATCGGTGTGGCGATCAGCGGTCTCGGCAGCGCGCTGGCCCGGCTCGGCTCGTTCGGCGACCTCTTCCTGACCGAGTACGGCCTCATCATGGTCGTCAAGTTCGCCCTGTTCGGCGTCCTGGGCCTGTTCGGCTACCTGCACCGCCGGTACGCGCTCCGAAAGATCGACGAGGCGCCCGACGGGCCCGCGGGGGCCTCCTTCCAACGGCGGATGTTCCTGCTGGTGGCGGGCGTCGAGGTGCTCATCATGGCGGCCGTCATCGGTATCTCCGTCGGCCTGGGGCGGACCGCGCCCCCGCCGCCCCTGGAGAGCGAGGTCGACCCGGCCGCGGCGATCCTCGGCTTCCCCGTGCCGCCGCCCATGGACGTGTGGAACGTGCTCACGCTGTGGCGCCCCGACCTGTTCTTCATCATGCTGGTCGTCATCGCGGGCGGTCTGTACGCGGCCGCCGTGGTCCGACTGCTGCGCCGCGGCGACAGGTGGCCGATCGGCCGCGCGGTCTTCTTCGCGCTGGGACTGCTCACCATCGTCGCCACGCAGCTGAGCGGTTTCGCCACCTACGCGATGGTGCTGTTCTCCTCGCACATGATCCAGCACATGATGCTGGCCATGCTCGCCCCGATCCTCCTGGTCCTGGGCGCGCCGGTCACCCTGGCGCTGCGTGCGCTCAAACCGGCCCGGCGGAGGGGCGACCGGGGGCCGCGTGAGTGGCTGACGCTGTTCCTCAACAGTCGGTTCTCCAAGGTGGTGACGCATCCGGCGTTCGCCGCCCCGATGTTCGTGCTCAGCCCGTACGCGCTCTACTTCACCCCGCTGTTCGGCGCGCTGATGCTCGATCACCTCGGCCACTTGTTCATGAGCGTCCACTTCCTGCTCAGCGGTTTCCTCTTCTACTGGATCATCGCGGGTGTGGACCCGGCGCCCCGGAAGGTGCCCTACCTCCTACGGTTCCTGCTGTTGCTGCTGGTGATGGGTTTCCACGCCTTCTTCGGCATCGCGATCATGGAGCAGGCCCAGCCCGTCGCGCCGGAGTTCTACGGCGAGATCGACGTCCCGTGGTTGGAGAGCCGGGCCGATGACCAGTACATGGGCGGCGGCGTGGCCTGGGCGCTCGGCGAGATCCCGACATTGCTGGTGACGATCGCCATGGTCAGACAGTGGTTCCAGGACGACGAGAAGCAGGAGCGGCGGCGGCAGCGGCACAGTGCGCGCGGCGACTCCGACGACGCCGACATGGACGCCTACAACGCCTACCTCGCCGAGCTCGACCGACGTTCGCGAGGTGCGGCGGCCCAGACGGAGGGCGCGCCCGCCGACCACGCGGGCAGCGAGTCGAGCGACCGGAACGCCTGAGCACACATTCCTCGGGGGTTCCGGGAACCGGGGACGCCGACCCCTTCGCCGTCCGGTGGGAACACGAATGGGGGCGCGCCCGTACGGGCACGCCCCCAGCACCGATGCGGGAACGGTCAGACGGTCAGCGCCGCCACCCCCGCTCCCAGCAGGCCCAGCGCGACGCAGATCACCAGTGCCACCGCGACGACCGGCAGTGACGGCCGCAGAGCGGCGAGGGAACCGGCGCCGCTCGCCGCCGCCTGACGCCGTGCGGCCAGGGGTAGCAGGGCGATGTTCACGGCGCACACCACCGCGGCCACGCAGGCGGCCGTGGCGAACGCCGCCCAGAACCCGGCGCCGCCGGAGAGCGCGCTGGCGGCGGCGAAGGTCGGCAGCAGCACCAGAAGAACGACCGAGACGACACCGAAACCGGTGCGTACCTTGGGCGAGGTCGCGTTTCCGCTCCCTGCGACCACGAGGAGAAGACCGATGAGGGCTGCCGTGATGACGGCGCCCCCGATTCCGAATACGGCGATGTTGACCAGCGAATTCACGCTGGTCATTCTCGCACCGGAACACCGGTGGGCCGACCCGGGGTGGGGAGGCGGGCCTCAGCGGTGTTCTTCGAGGCCTCCGCTTCGCCCTCGCCCGCACCTCCGCCTTGAAGGACCCCGGCGGTGCCCGCACGGCAACCCCCAGGGACGCCCGTTCCAGGAAACGAACCCTAGGTGTGCTCCACGCGAGAGCCGGACGCGCCCTTGATCACCCGCAGCCGGGTGCCGACCCGTTGCCTCAGGTCGGCGACGTGACTGACCACACCCACCGCCCGGCCACCGTCGCGCAGCCGGTCGAGCACGTCCAGGACCTCCTCCAGGGTGTCCTCGTCCAACGTCCCAAAGCCCTCGTCCACGAACAGCGTGTCGATGTCGGTGCCGCCCGCCTCCGCGCTCGCCACGTCCCCGAGCCCCAGCGCGAGCGCCAGCGAGCTGAAGAAGGTCTCACCCCCGGACAGCGTTGCGGGGTCGCGCTCCACCCCCGTCCAGGCGTCCACCACCCGCATCCCCAGGCCGCCGGCCGAACGCGCCCGGCCGTCGCCCGCCGCCTTGTCCACGGTGTACCGGAGTTCGTACCGGCCGTCCGACATCGTCCGTAGCCGGTCGTTGGCGGCAGCCACCACCTGTTCCAGCCGCGAGGCCAGGACGTAGGCGGACAGGCGCACGTTGTCGGCGTTGTCGGCCGAGGTCCCGGCGGCCAGGGCGCGCATGCCCTCGGCGACGGCGTAGCGGCGCAGCACCGGCTCACACCCCTCCAGCGCCCGGTCGAGCTCCCCGCGTAGGACGACGAGCCGTCGGGCCCTCTCCTCCAGCGTGCTCCGCCAGGCCACCGCGTGGTCCGCGGCGGCCGCGGCGTGGTCGGCGGCGTCGGCCAGCGACTCCAGGTCGGGTACGGGCGCGGTACCGGCGGCGACCAGGTCGGGATCGGCCAGCGCGGCCTCCACCGCCGCCCGGTCGTCGTCGAAGGCACGAGCGCGATCGCGCAGCTCCCGGCGTCGACGATCGTCGAGCGCGGCCTCCCAGACGTCGGCCTCAGCGGCGAAACCGGCCTCGGCGCGCTGCCGCTCGGCCTCGGCCACGGCCATGCGCAGCTCCTCGGCGGCCCGGTCGCGGTCATGGACCGCGTCAGCGGCGGCGCGGAGCAGATCCGCTTCCTCCGCCAGCCGGGAGATCCGCTGGCCGATCCCGGGGTCGTCGCCCCGCGCCCCGTCCAGCAGCTCCGTCAGCCGGGTGTGCTCGGCCGCGGCGTTGGCACGGTCGGTCTCGAGCCGGGCCTCCGACCGGGTCAGCTCGCCCTCCTCGGCGCGGGCCCGGTCGAGGTCGGCGGTGAGCTGCTCCAGCGTCTCCTCCAACCGCCGCGTCTCCACGGCCGCGGTACGCGCCTCCTCCAAGGCGCGGGTGCGGGAGGCCACCTCCTCCCGGGCGGAGGCGGGTGTGAGCCCTTCGGCGCGGTCCAAGGCGGCGGCCCGGCGCTCCCGTAGCGCCGCGGCGTGGGCGCGGGCCTGCGACCGGCGGGCGTCGGCGGCCCCCGCGGCCGTCTGGGCGGCCTCCTCCTGTTCGGCCGAGACCAGGCCCTCCTCGGCGGGCCGCGCGGGCGCCGGGTGGTCGAGCGACCCGCAGACCGCGCACGGATCCCCCTCGGTGAGCTTGCCCGCCAGTTCGGCGGCCATGTGGGTGATCCGCCGTTCACGCAGACGAAGGGCGTGGTCCTGCGCGTCCTGTGCGGCGTCGACGGCGGCACGGTGGCCGTCCTCGGCCTCGATGAGCTCCCGGCCCAGGAACTCGTACTGACCGGCGGCCTCCAGGCGCCGCTGCGCCGCCTCCAGCGCAGCTTGGGCCGCCTCGACCAGACCTGCCTGGTCACGAACCTGGCGCAGCTCGCCGGTCGCCTTCTCGATCTGGGGCGGCAGCGACGTGATCCGCTCCCGGACACGCTCGATCTCGGCTCGGACCCCGCCCAGGCGCCGGGTGAACCCGGCGACCTGGGCCCCCAGGGAGTCGCGACGTTCGGCGTCGCCCCGCAGCAGCTCCAGGCGGGCGAGTTCGTCGCGGCGTTCGCGTTCGGCGCCCGACAGGACCGCCGGCGCGCGCTCGGCCGTGTCCCCGGGGGCAGCCATGTCCCCGACACCGGGCAGGGCCCTGACCAGGGATGAGCGCTCGGCGACGGTGAGTTCGGCCTTGTCGAGCTCGGTGCGGCGGTGGTCGCGGGCACGCAGGAAGGGCAGCACCGTCCCGGCGCGCTCCGCGGCGGCCAACCGGACATCGATCCCCGACCGCTCCTCGGCGCCCCGGGAGAGCTCGTCCCGGCGCCGCCTGGCGAGGGTGAGCCGGTCCTGCCGCGCCCTGGTCTGGCGGCCCGCGGTCAGCGCGGTCTGGGCGGCGTCGCGCGACTCCGTGGCCTCCGCGGCCACGAGGGCGGCGTCCCGGGAGGTCGCGGCCGTGACGGCCGCGAGCTCGGCGGCCCACGCCGACAGCTCCTCCGGTAGGTCGGGCGGGTCTGAGCGGCCCGCCTCACTGATCCGTCCGGCCACCGAGCGCACGTGCTCGTTGGCCGACTCCACCTCCAACCGCAGGCGGTTGGCGTGCCCCTTGAACCACTCCTCCACGTCCCGGAAGACACGGGTGTTGAAGATGCGCTCCAGGGACTCGCGGCGTTCCTCCGCCCGGGCGCGCAGGAAGCGCGCGAAGTCACCCTGGGGCAGCATGGCGACTTGACAGAACTGGTCGAGGGTCAGGCCCAGGAGGTCGCCGACGAACTGCCCGGCCTCGTCCGGGCGGGTGGTCACGCCCTCCCAGCGGCCGTTGACGCGCTCGGTCACCACGACCTTGGCGTTCTCGGTCCGGGTACCCGAGCCGCGCTTCTTGGGGCGTTCCCAGCGGGGACGGCGTTCGATCCGAACGCGTCTGCCGCGGATGGTGCACTCCAAGGTGACCTCGGGGACGCGGTCGAGCGGCGCGTGGTCGCTCTTGGGCGACCGGTCGTCGCGTCGGGCCCCCGGAACCCTGCCGTACAGGGCGAAGCAGACCGCGTCCAGCACGGAGGTCTTGCCCGCTCCGGTGGGGCCGTGGATGAGGAAGAGGCCGCCCGCGCTGAGGTGGTCGAAGTCGACGAGCTCGGTGTCGGCGAAGGGGCCGAACGCCCGGACGGTGAGTGTGTGCAGTCGCATCAGCGCGTGCCCTCCTGGATCCGGACCTGCTCGATCGCCGCGTGCACGAGCGCGGTCTCCTCGGCGGTGACGGGTGTGCCGCGGGCCCACTCGACGAAGTCGGCGACGACCTCGCGCTCGCCGCGGTCGGCGATGGAGGCCGCGACCGGGCGGTTCTCGGGCGCGGCGCCCTCGGGGGCGAACTCCAGCAGCAGGGTGTGCGGGAAGCGCTCGCGCAGCCGGTCCATGGGGTGGGCGGGACGACGCGCGTCGGTGAGGGTGACCTGGAGCCAGTGCCCGGTGTAGGAGCTCCATTCGGGCCTGGTCAGCAGGTCCTCGATACGTCCCCGGATCCGGGCGAGGGGGCGGGGGACGGGGGAGGCGACGAACTCGGCTCCGGCCAGGCCGTCGGCGTTCAGGTCCACCAGCCAGCAGCCCTTGACGTGCCGTTCCTCGGAGAAGGAGTAGGCGAGGGGGCTGCCGGAGTAGCGCACGGACGGGGTGATGGTCTGGCGGCCGTGCAGGTGGCCGAGGGCGACGTAGTCGACGCCGTCGTAGACCGACGCGGGGACGTGGGCGGCGCCGCCCACGGCGATGTCGCGCTCGCTGTCGGAGGGTTCTCCTCCGGTGACGAAGGCGTGCGAGAGGACGACGGACCGGGTGCCCGGCCGCTCCGCGAGGTCGGCGCGGACCAGGTCCATGGCGTGCCCGATCGCCGCGGGGTGGCCGCGTTCGGGCAGGTCCCAGTGGTGTCGGGCGATCTCCGGCTCCAGGTAGGGGATGCCGTAGAAGGCGACGGGGCCGTGGTCGTCGTCGATCAGGACGGGAGTGCCGACGCCGTCCAGGGAGCTGCGCAGGTGGACGCCGGAGGCGTCGATGAGGTCCGTGGCGAAGGACATCCGGGCCATGGAGTCGTGGTTGCCGCTGATGAGGACCGCGCGGGCCCCGGTGGCGCGGATCCGGCTCAGCGCCCGGTCGAACAGACGCACGGCGTCCACCGGGGGTAGCGCGCGGTCGTAGAGGTCACCGGCGACCACGACGACGTCGACGCGGTGGGTCTCGATGGTGTCGACGAGGTGGTCGAGGAAGACCGCCTGGGCGTCGATGAGGTTCTCCCGGTGGAAGGAACGGCCCAGGTGCCAGTCCGATGTGTGCAGCAGGCGCATGGCACTGGACGATACCGAAGGTCGCGGTGCGCCGCCGGGAGTCCGGTCGACCTGTGGACGACCCGTCAGGTCAGCGCCGTCCCGTGCTTCCTGGCGAGGGTGAGTCCGTCACCGATGGGCAGCAGGACCTGTGTGACGCGGTCGTCGGCCACGAGGCGGTCGTTGAAGTCGCGGATCCCCTGGACGGCCTCGTCGGTGTTGGAGGGGTCGACGACGCGGCCGTGGGAGAGCGTGTTGTCGGCGAGGAGGAGGCCGCCGGGGCGCATACGCGGGACGAGTTCCTCCCAGTAGCCGATGTAGCCGGTCTTGTCCGCGTCGAGGAAGGCCAGGTCGAACCTCGGCTCCTCGGGAAGGGCGCGCAGGGTCTCCAGCGCCGGGCCGAGCGTGAGGGTGATCCGGTCGGCGACCCCGGCCCGTTCCCAGTAGCGGCGGGCGACGGACGTCCATTCCTCACTGATGTCACAGGCCAGGAGGGTTCCGTCGGCCGGGAGCGCACGGGCCAGGCACAGGGAGGAGTAGCCGGTGAAGGTCCCGACCTCCACGATGTCGCGGGCGCCGGACGCCTGGGCGAGGAGGGTCATGAACGCGCCCTGCTCGGGGCCGATCTGCATGCCCCTGACGTCGGGGAAGCGGCGTTCGGTCTCCTCGACCAGGTCGGCGAGCACGTCGTCGACCGGAGCGCTGTGGGCGACGAGGTAGGAGTGCAGTTCCGGGGTGATGGTCTCCGTGGTTCGAGTCACGGGGCCACCCTAGCCCCTTCCCTCCGCGCGCCTGCGGGCGCCGGACCCGACCGTGGGCACGTGGGCACGGTCGGGGCGCGGGACCGGGTCAGTAGGCGGGGAGCAGTTCGGGCCAGTCGAAGAGGTAGATGGAGTAGATGATCACGCCGACGGTCAGCAGCGGCATGACGACCTTCTGCTCCACGGGGCCGTTGGTGACGAACCCCTGGTTCTGGCCGATGCGCTTCTTGGTGAACGGCCAGAAGAGCGGCACGCCCATTTTGGTGATCATGTCGCCGAAGAAGTGCAACACGCATCCGAAGGCCACCGCCAACCCCAGCCACGTGTAGTTCACGCCCGACGCGAACAGCGCGAGGGTGATGGCCGCCGTGCCCAGGGCGTTGATGACCCCGGACGCGGCCCGGTTCTTGTCCAGACCGAAACCCAGTCCCTGGAGGGCGATGCCGACCAGCAGGAACACGAACACCTGCACGGCCAGCTCCGACCACAGGGCCAGTATCTGCACCAGGACGCCCATGAGGGCCGCGAAGAGGAACGAGTGCGTCCCCATCCGGTGGCCCCCGAACGCCCACGCGAGGATCCCGCTCATGGACTCGGTGACCTTTCCGTAGGTCTTGGTCACCGTGGCACTCTTGTGGTCCAGGTCGGGCAGCAGGGCCGCCCCGGCGCACACGAGAGAGCCGGCGATGATCTCGCCCGGGCCCATGTCGAAACTGAGTCCGAGGAATTCCCTGCCCTGGACGAGCGGAACGACCGCCATCCAACCGACCACGCCGCTCATGGCGTGTGAGTGCCCCATCATGGCGGGAACCGTAGCGGAGTAGCGCATTCACCGCGAATCGGCGGGAGATTCCGGGCAGCCGCATTCGACACACGAATCCCGCTGAACCCAGGGATGACGCCCCTTCCGTACCGATCGCGTTCCGTTATCCACACCTCGCCCCGGAAGTGATTGACGCTCGTCGCTCCGCATTGGTAAACAACCAACATCTCCCAGGTGGTACATCACCGAGCCCACGATCCCGACAGGGGCCGTCATGCACACCCACCCCCGTCCTCCAGGCATCCACCTCCGACGCGTGGCCGCCATGAGCGCCGCGCTGCTCCTCGTCGGGGGTTCCACGGCGGCGCCGGCCACGGCCGGGACCGACGACCTCGACACGTTCACGATCGCCGTGACCCAGCAGGTCGACACCTTCAACCCCTTCGTCGCGCAGCTGGCGGTCACCACCAACGTCCTCGGCCACGTCTACGACACCCTGGTCACCGTCGACCCCGAGACCAACGAGCCCGCCCCGGCGCTGGCCCAGGAGTGGGAGGCCGGCGACGACGGCCTCACCTGGACCTTCGAGCTCCGTGACGACGTCGTCTTCACCGACGGGGAACCGCTCACCGCCGACGACGTGGTGTGGACGCTCACCACGATCATGGAGGACGGCGCCGCGGCCATCGCCTCGGGCAGCTACGTCGCCGGATTCGAGTCCGTCACCGCCGAGGGCGACCACACGGTCGTCGTCCAACTCGCCGAACCCCAGGCCACCATGGAGTCCCTCGCCGTTCCGATCGTCCCCCGACACGTGTGGGAGCCGATCCTGGAGGAGGAGGGCGACGCCTTCGCCGACTACCCCAACGAGGAGTTCCCCGTCGTCGGCAGCGGCCCCTTCACCCTGGTCGGCCACGAACCGGGTGAGTCCATCACCCTGGAGGCCAACCCCGACCACTGGCGCGGCGCGCCCGGCTTCGACCAGGTCGTCCTGCGCTACTACTCCGAGAAGGACGCGGCGGTCGAGGCCCTGCGCGGAGGCGAGGTCACGTTCGTCTACGAGCTCACCGAGGCCCAGGCGTCCTCGCTGGAGGGCGTCGAGGGCATCACCGTCAACCATGCCGACGGCAAGCGCTTCCAGGCCTTCACCATCAACCCCGGGGCCCGCACCCAGGACGGCGAGGGGTTCGGCGACGGACACCCCGCCCTGGCCGACCGCACGCTGCGCCAGGCCATCGTCACGGCCATCGACAACGACGAGATCGTCGAACTCGCGCACGGCGGGCAGGCCGTCGCCGCCGGGGGGTACGTCCCCGCGCGCTACGGCGACTTCCACTGGTCACCGGAGGGCGAGGAGGACTTCCTCGCCTTCGACCCCGACGCCGCCAACGCCATGCTCGACGAGGCCGGATACGAACGGGGCGAGGACGGCGTGCGCGTCTCCCCCGACGGGGACCGGCTCGAACTGCGCATGCACGTCCACCGGGACCGTCCCGCCAACGTCAACGCCGGACTGATCCTCGTCGAGCGTCTCGCGGACATCGGCATCGAGGTGGAGAACCTGACGGTCGACCCCGGTGTGCTCAGCGACGCCCTGTACGCCGCCGAGTACGACCTCATCTTCACGGGGTGGACGGTCAACCCCGACCCGGACTACGTGCTGGGCATCCACACCTGCGGGGCGCTTCCCGAGGAACCCGGCACGATGCAGGGCGACGCCTACTTCTGCGACGAGGAGTACGACGAGCTCTACGCCGCGCAGCTCGCCGAGTACGACCGGCCCACCCGCGCCGGGATCATCCACGAACTCCAGGAGGTGCTCTACCGCGAGGCGGTCGTCAACGTCCTCGCCTACCCCAACATCATGGAGGCCTACCGCAGCGACCAGGTGTCCGACATCCAGATCCAACCGGACCCGGGCGGCAACATCTGGGGCCAGGACGGTTACTGGGCCTGGTGGTCGGCCCGTCCCGTGGCCGCGGCCGACTCCGGCGGGGACGGACTGTCCACCGGGGTCCTGGCCGGCGTCGGGGTGGTCGTGGTCGTGCTGGTGGCCGCCGGCGCCTTCGCCCTCGTCCGCCGCCGAGCCACCCTGGAGGACCGGGAGTGACCTCGACCCCCACCACGACGGGTGAACCGGCGGCGCAGGGGCCGCCGGGCGCCTTTCCGGCACGCGGCCGATCCGGCTCCGGACGCCTGTGGCGGGTGCTCGTCTACGTGTCCGGGAAGCTGCTGACCGCCGTGGTCTCCCTGGCCGCGGTGGTCGTCGCCGGGTTCTTCCTCTTCCGGATCCTGCCCGGTGACCCGGTCCGGGCCATGACCGAGGGACGCGAGGTCACCGCGCAGCAGCGCGAGGAGCTGCGCCGCCAGTTCGGGCTGGACCAGCCGCTGTGGCAGCAGTTCCTCGACTACTGCGCCGGGCTCGCCCGATTCGACCTGGGAACCTCCTTCCAGTACCGCGAACCGGTGGCCGACCTCATCCTCGAACGGCTCGGCCCCACAGTCCTGCTCGCCGGGACGGGAACGGTCGTGGCCGCCCTCCTCGGACTGTTCCTCGGCACGCGGGCCGGATGGCGTCCGGGCGGGCGCGCCGACCGGACGCACACCGCCGTGGCCCTGTTCCTCTGGTCGGTGCCCACGTTCTGGCTGGGTCTGCTGCTCATCGTCGTGCTCGCCTCGGGGCGCGGGTTCGTCCCCGGCCTGTTCCCCACCGGCGGCATGGTCGACCCGGGGGTCTCCGGAGCCCTGGACACCGTCCTGAACACCGCCTGGCACCTGGTGCTGCCGGTCGCCACCATGGTCGCGGTGATCTACGCCCAGTACCTCATGATCATGCGCTCCTCCCTGATGGACGAGAAGGGCGCCGACTACCTCACCACCGCTCGAGCCAAGGGCCTGCGCGACGGCCTCGTCCGCCGCAGGCACGCCGTGCCCAACGCGCTCCTGCCCACCGTGACCCTCATCTTCCTCAATCTCGGCCAGGTCGTCTCCGGCGTCATCCTGGTCGAGACGGTGTTCTCCTGGCCGGGACTCGGCCAGCTCTTCTACTCCGGCCTGCGCGTGCCCGACCTGGGGCTCGTCCAGGGACTCTTCGTCGTCTTCGCGGCCTCGGTGATCCTCATGAACCTGCTCGCTGACCTGGTGTACCCCCTGCTCGACCCCCGGGTGCGGCCGTGAGCGCCCCGAACGGGCGCGACGCCCGGGCCGCCCCCGGGCCCGAACGCGCGACCACACCCGTCCCGGCCGGGCCCGCCGCCCTCGCCTGGCGCCGCCGCCGAGTGGCCCTGGCCGCCTTCGCCCGCTCCTTCGCCCGACACCGCGCGGGCCTGGTCGGGCTGGCGGTCCTGCTCGCCATCAGCGCGCTGGCCCTGACCGCGCCGCTGTTCGTCGATGAGGCCGGGCTGAGCATCACCCGGGCGCCGGGCGACCCCTACGAGCCGCCGAGCCGGCGCTACCCGCTGGGCACCGACAACTTCGGGCGCTCGGTCCTGGACCTGGTGGTGTGGGGGGCACGGGTCTCACTCACGGTGGGCTTCCTGGCCACGTTCGTCTCCGTCGCCCTGGGCACGGTGATCGGCGTCGCCGCCGGACACTTCGCCTCCTCCGGAGGACTGGCGGGAAGGGTCGTGTCCACCGTCCTGATGCGGATCACCGACTGGTTCCTCGTCCTGCCCACCCTCGTCCTGGCCGTGGCACTGGCCGCCGTCCTGCCGCGCGGTGTCGGCACCATCATCCTGGCCATCGGCCTCACCGTGTGGCCGCCCACCGCCCGCCTGGTCCGGGCCCAGACCCTCGCGGTGGAGGCCAGGCCCTACGTCGAACGGGCCCGCGCCCTCGGGGGTGGCCACGCGCACGTCATGGCGTGGCACGTCCTGCCGAACGTGATGCCCGTGGTGCTGGCCCAGACCACCCTGCTCGTGGCCACCTCGATCATCGCCGAGTCCACCCTGTCCTTCCTCGGTATGGGCGACCCCGCCACCGTGTCGTGGGGCGGGATCCTGGAGGCGGCGCGCAACGCGGGGGCGATCAGCGCGGGGATCTGGTGGTACATGATCCCGCCGGGACTGGCGATCGCCGTCGTCGCGCTGTCCTTCACCCTGTGCGGGCGCGCGGTCGAGTCCGTCCTCAACCCGCGACTCGGGGAGGCGCGTTGACCATCCTGCTCGATGTCCGCGACCTGCACGTCACCTACCGGGCCGCGGGCGGCGACGTCCCGGCCGTGCGCGGAGTGGACCTGACCGTCGAGTCCGGGAGCGTCCTCGGCCTGGCGGGCGAGTCCGGCAGTGGCAAGTCCACCGTCGCCCTGGCCCTGCTGCGGCTGCTGCCGGGAACGGCGAACACGACGGGCCAGATCCTGCTGGAGGGCGAGGACGTCCTCACCATGCGGTGGGGGCGCCTGCGCGCGGTCCGCTGGATGGACGCCGCCATCGTCTTCCAGGGGGCGCTGCACGCCCTGAACCCGGTCCGGCGGATCGGCGACCAGATCGCCGAGCCCATGCTGCTCCACCGCACCGTCGCCTTTGGCCGGGTCCGGGGACGCGTCGCCGAGCTCCTGGAACGGGTGGGGCTTCCCGCCTCCCGCGCGGGCGACCACCCCCACCGGCTCTCCGGCGGCCAGCGGCAGCGGGTCATGATCGCCATGGCACTGGCGTGCGAGCCGCGCCTGATCATCGCCGACGAGGCCACCACCGCCCTGGACGTGATGATCCAGGCGCAGGTCCTGGAACTGCTCGGGGGGCTCACCTCGGACCAGGGAATCGGCATGATCATGATCAGCCACGACCTGTCGGTGCTCGCCGCGCACTGTGACCGGTTGGCCGTCATGTACGCCGGCCGTGTCGTGGAGCAGGGGCCCGCCGCCGAGGTCGTGCGGGACCCGGCGCATCCCTACGCGAGTGCCCTGAGCTCCGCGTTCCCCCGAATCGGGGATCCCGCTTCGCGCCTGGCGCCCCGTGGGCTGGCGGGCGAGCCGCCCGATCCCGCCGCTCCGCCACCGGGGTGCGTGTTCCGCCCGCGCTGCGCCCGCGCCCAGGCGGTCTGCGCGACCGTCGACCCGCCCCTGTACCCGGTGGCCCCCGACCACGACGGGCACTCGACCCGCCATGCCGCGTGCGTCCACGTCGGTCCGGCACGTGCCGCCGAGCGGAAGGAGCATCCATGACCCACGCCGATGACTCCGGAGGGGTGCTGCCCGCAGCCGTGCGGACTGACGCCCACGCGCCGCCGTCGGTGGGGGAAGTCTCTTCCCGCGGGTCCGGTGCTCGTCCCATCCTGAGCGCACGGGGTGTGGAGGTCGCCTTCAGGGCGGGCGTCGCGCCGGGCGGCGGCCGGACCGCCCGTGCGGTCGACGGGGTCGACCTCGACGTGGCGGCGGGGGAGATCGTGGCTCTGGTGGGGGAGTCCGGGTGTGGCAAGACCACCCTGGGCCGGGTACTGCTCGGCCTGGAGCGGCCGACCCGGGGCAGGGTGCTCTTCGAGGGCCGACCGCTTCGCTACGGCAGCCGTCACCTGCGCGGTTTCCGACGCAGGGTCCAGCTGGTGCAGCAGGACCCGACCGGGTCGCTCAACCCGCGCCGCACCGTGTACGAGGCGGTCGCCGAGGGGTTGCGCGTTCATGAGGGAACCACCGCCGAGGAGGCGGAGAGAGTCGCACGGGCGCTGGCCCGCGCCGGGCTGAGGCCACCGGAGCGGTTCCTGGCGCGCTACCCGCACGAGTTGTCGGGGGGTCAGCGTCAGCGCGTCGTCATCGCGGGAGCGCTGGTCCTGGAACCGGAGGTCCTGGTGGCCGACGAACCGGTGGCCTCCCTGGACGCCTCCGTGCGTGGGGAAATCCTGCGCCTGCTGCTGGACCTGCGTTCAGAGCTGGGGCTGTCGGCCCTGGTCGCCACCCATGACCTGGGCCTGGCGTGGAACATCGCCGATCGCGTCGCCGTGATGTACCTCGGCAGGGTGGTCGAGATGGGCGGGGTGGAGGAGGTGCTCGCCGCGCCCTCCCACCCCTACACCCGGGCCCTGCTGTCGGTGCTGCCCGAGACCGACGGCGAGCCGACGGTGCTGTCGGGGGAGCCCCCCGACCCCGCGCACGTCCCCTCGGGGTGCCGCTTCCACCCGCGCTGCCCGGTGCTGGCCTCGGGGGAGGCGGAGCGGGCGGGGGTGGCCGACCGGTGCCGGACGGTGGATCCCGCGGTCCTCAAGGGCGGTACCGCGCCGGAGGCGTCGGTCGAGGACGATGGCACGCACCGGGCCGCCTGCCACTGGGTCGCCGACGGCCATGGTCGCATGTGGTCACCGGGGCGCGCCGAAGCGGTGGAATAGCGCCCGGGGTACCCCGGTTCTGGGCGGACAGGGCTACGCGGAACTCCGCCACCGACGGCACCACGAGCGCCCGGACCGCCCTTCCCCGGGCGCCCGCCCCGGCGCGCTGTCCACCGAGCGCGACTTCTGTCCCGGCCGGGAACTGGACCTGGACGCCTACCTGGAGCGGGTCGGGTCGGCGGGAGACCCGCCCCGACCCTCGAGACCCTGCGGGCCCCGCACCGTGCCCACTCGGCCGCGATCCCGGCCGAGAACCTCCAGATCGTCCTCACCCGCCGATCCTCCTCGACGTGGCCGCTCTGACGGACGAGACGGTCCGGCGGCGCCGGGGCGGGTACTGCCATCCACCACCCGACCACCCGTCCCCGCCCGCCTTTCGCGGGGCGGTTGACGGCGCAGGTCAGAGGAGGCGCCCATCGGGGAGATCGACCGCGTCCCGGGCGAGGCGTTCGACGTCAGGCTCGATGCCGGGGAACGGGCCGTGGCTGAGCAGCGGCTCAGGGACTTCACCAAGAAGTGAGGTGGGTCACACACGCGGCGGGTGTGCCCTCCGCACCCATCACGACACCCGGAGTCACCAGTGCCGTCGTAGGGGACATAACTCCATGCTCCTGGCGTACGTGGATTGTTCATCTGATTTCTGGTCGTTTCCTATGTTCGACCTCACTGACTCATGGGCAGGACCTTTGAGGTGTCACCCGAGGCGCGGGGTATCGAGAGGGGCGTCCCATGGCACGTATCACCACGGACGACGTACACGGCTACATCAACGGGGTCTGCTTCAAGACCGGGCCGCCCGGCAAGGTCGGAGCCGAGACCGAATGGCTCGTCACCGATCCCGCCCGCCCGACCGAACCCGTCCACATCGACCGCCTCACGGAGGCGTTGGACATGACCGGAACCCTGCCCGCGGGAAGCCGGATCACCTTCGAACCCGGCGGGCAGCTCGAACTCAGCTCGGCCGTCCGGCCAGGCCCCGCCAAGGTGTACGAGGCCCTGGCCGCGGACCTGGCCCACGTCGGCAAGAACCTCGGCGAGGCCGGACTCCAACTGTCCGGGGCCGCACTCGACCCGGTCCGTCCGCCCCTGCGCCAGCTCCGTTCGGCCCGCTACACCGCGATGGAGCGCTTCTTCACCAACCACCGCCAGCCCAGCGGCCGCACCATGATGTGCAGCACCGCCTCCGTCCAGGTGTGTCTGGACACCGGAGCCGACGCCGCCGACCTGCGCGCCCGTTGGGAGCTCACCCACCGCCTCGGTCCGGTTCTGGTCGCGGCGTTCGCCAACTCCGCGTTCTGGCGCGGACGCCCGACCGGCTGGAAGTCCACCCGGTGGGCGATCTGGGCGGCCACCGACGCCTCCCGCACCCGGCCGGTCCTCGACCTCGGCGACCGCTCCGACCCCGCCACCGCGTGGGCCGAGTACGCGCTGGCCGCCAAGGTCATGGCGGTCCCCGAGACCCCCGAAGGCGACGGCCACTGGATCGCTGACCCCGGCTGCACCCTCGCCGAGTGGATCGGTGGTCTGGGTCCCCGCCCCGCCACCCTCGTTGACCTGGAGTTCCACCTCAGTACGCTCTTCCCGCCGGTGCGCCCCCGCGGCTGGTGGGAGCTGCGCATGATCGACGCGCTTCCCCACCGTTGGTGGCCCGTCCCGATGGCGCTGACCGCCGCCCTGTTCGACGACCCCGTGGCCCGCGCCACCGCGGAAGAGGCCACGGAACGGCTCTGCGGGGGCCGTGCCCCCGGCCCCCGCCTGTGGCTCACGTCGGCGCAGCGCGGCGTCGCCGACCCAGAGATCGCCGCCTGCGCCCAGGCCTGCTTCGACGCGGGTGTTCGCGCTCTGCCCCGCATGGGCGCGGCGGACCTGGCCTCCCTCGTCGATGACTACGCGGACCGGTACACACGGCGCGGGCTGTCCCCGGCCGACGCCGGCCCGTGGGTTCCCGGCCCCCGTAGCGCGGGAACCGGGACGTCCGGGACGGGTCCGGACCCGGCACACCACTCCGAGTCACGTGGAGGAGCACGGTGAACCACGAACAGGAGCGCGCCAAGGAGCGCATCGCCGTCGAGCTCGAACGGAGCCGCCGGCGCAGCAACGGTCTGACACTCGATGCCCTGAACGACGAGGGGCTGATCGCCCAGCACTCCAAACTCATGTCGCCGCTGGTCTGGGACCTGGCGCATATCGGCAACTACGAGGAGCAGTGGCTGCTGCGGGCCGCGGGCGGCCGCGAGGCGCTGCGTCCCGACATCGACCACCTCTACGACGCCTTCGAGAACCCGCGCGCCGAACGGGTCACCCTGCCGCTGCTCACACCGGACGAGGCCGCCGAGTACAACGACCGGGTGCGCGACGAGGTGCTCGAGGTCCTGGACAAGGCCGACATCGCCCCCGCCGGCATACCCCGCCAGCGCGAGGGCTCCGACGGCTACCGTGCCCTGCTCGACGCGGGGTTCGTCTTCCACATGGTCATCCAGCACGAACACCAGCACGACGAGACCATGCTCGCCACCCACCAGCTGCGCAAGGGCGAGCCCGTGCTCCTGGACGGCTCCGGAGGGGTGGCCGCCCTGAGCCCGCCCACGGAGGCGGAGGTGCTCGTGCCGGCCGGGCCGTTCACCATGGGCGCCGCCGACGATCCGTGGGCCTACGACAACGAGCGCCCCGCCCACACGGTCGACCTGCCCGCCTACTGGATCGACACCCGTCCCGTCACCAACGCGGAGTACCTGGGGTTCATGGCCGACGGCGGATACCAGACCAGGCACTGGTGGACCCGTGAGGGATGGGAGTGGCAGCGCCGCCGCAACGCCGTCTCCCCGGCCTTTTGGACCCGTGAGGGCCAGGACTGGTCACGCCGCAGGTTCGGCCGCCACGAGATGGTGCCGCCGGAGGAACCCGTGCAGCACGTCAGTTTCCACGAGGCCCAGGCCTACGCGCGCTGGGCGGGCAAGCGCCTGCCCACCGAGGCGGAGTGGGAGAAGGCAGCCCGGTTCGATCCGGAGACGGGGCGGTCGACGCGCTATCCGTGGGGCGACGACGAACCCGGGATCCGCCACGCCAACCTGGGCCAGCGCCGGCTCGGCCCCTCACCGGCCGGACGCCACCCCGACGGCGCCTCCCCGCTGGGTGTGCAGCAGCTGATCGGCGACGTGTGGGAGTGGACGTCCACGACCTTCGACGGGTACCCGGGGTTCCGGGCCTTCCCGTACCGGGAGTACTCCGAGGTGTTCTTCAACGAGGGGTACAAGGTGCTCCGCGGCGGTTCCTGGGCCACCCATCCCACCGCCGTGCGCTCGACCTTCCGGAACTGGGACCATCCGATCCGGCGGCAGATCTTCAGCGGCTTCCGCTGCGCCCGCGACGCGGAGTCCGACTGATGTGCCGCCACCTCGCCTACCTGGGGCCGCCGCGCACGGTGCACGAGCTGCTGTACGCGGCGCCCCACTCGCTCCACGCGCAGTCCTGGGCGCCGCGCATGCAACGGCACGGCACCGTCAACGCCGACGGCTTCGGCGTCGGCTGGTATCCCCCGCGGGTCACGGCCGGGGGCCCGCCACCGGAACCGCTGCGCTACCGGCGCGCCATGCCCATCTGGGGTGACGCCTCCTTCTCCGACGCCGCCCGGTCCATCACCTCCGGGTGCGTGGTGGCGGCCGTACGCGACGCCACCACGGGGTTCGGCTCCGAGGAGTCGGGTGCCCAGCCCTTCCGCGCCGACCGGCTGCTGTTCAGCCACAACGGGGCGGTCAAGGACGACGAGGCACTCACCGCCGCGCTCGCCACGCCCCTACCCGCCGGTGCCCTGGACGCCCGCTCCCCCGTGGACTCGGCGCCGCTGTTCGCGCACACCGTCCGACTGTGGCGGGCGTCAGGGGACCTCGCGGGAACACTCGCCGCCGTGGTCGGCCACGCCCGCGAGCATTCCGAGGGCCGCTACAACCTGCTCGCCAGCGATGGCGAGTCCATCGTCGGGACGGCGTCCGGAGACACCCTGTTCACCTTGCGCGAGCCGTGGGGAGGGGTCTTCCTGGCCTCCGAACCCTTCGACGACGACCCCGGCTGGCACCCGGTCCCCGATGACTCGGTGGTGGTCGCCACGGCGCACGGCACCGAGATCACGCCGCTGCGCTGAGCGGACTCTGGACGACCCCCATCCCGGGTACACCACATAGGGACACAGGAGGCAGTATGTTCCGGATCGACCGAAACTTGACCGCTGACGACCTCGACAAGGCCCTCCGCAGAGACGTGGCCGAGGGGCTCACCGCCCGGCCCAAACAGCTCCCGCCCAAGTGGTTCTACGACGAACGCGGAAGCGCCCTGTTCGAGGAGATCACCGAACTTCCCGAGTACTACCCCACCCGCACCGAACGGTCGATCCTCGAGGAACGCGCCGACGAGATCGCCGACGCGGCCGACGCCGAGGCACTCATCGAGCTCGGTTCCGGCTCCGGTGTGAAGACCCGGCTCCTCCTCGACGCGATGCGCCGCCACGGCCGCCTCACCCGGTTCGTACCCGTCGACGTCAGCGGTGACTTCCTCGCCGCCTCCGCCTCCGGCCTCGCCAAGGACTACCCGGGGCTGGACGTCCACGCCGTCGTCGGCGACTTCGAGGAACACCTCGGCCTACTGCCCGTCAGCGAGGAGGGCGGCCGCCAGATCCTCGCCGTCCTCGGCTCCACCATCGGCAACCAGGACCCCCGCGCGCGGGCCGCCTTCCTCCGCGACATCCGGGGAGTCCTGAGGGCCGGCGACTCCCTCCTGCTCGGGGCCGACCTCGTCAAGGACCCCGTACGCCTGGTCGCCGCCTATGACGACGCCCATGGGGTCACCGCCGCCTTCAACCGCAACGTCCTCTCCGTCATCAACGGGCAGCTGAGCGCCGACTTCGACCCTGGCGCCTTCGACCACGTCGCCCTGTGGAACGCCGAGCAGGAGTGGATCGAGATGCGGCTGCGCTCACGCGTCGACCAGCACGTTCGGGTCGCCGACCTCGACCTGTCCGTCGACTTCGCCGCGGGGGAGGAGATGCGTACCGAGATCTCCGCCAAGTTCCGCCGCGAGAACCTGGGCGGGGAGCTCGTCGCCGCCGGGTTCGCCCCCACACACTGGTGGACCGACCCGGCCGGGGACTTCGCCCTGGCCCTGGCCACCGCCCACTGAGGACTCACAACGCCGTCATCGTCCCCAGGAGGGAGCCGACCAGGTACGTCACCGACATCGCGAACGCCCCGCCCGTCATGGACCGCAGTGCCGCCCGTGACGGCACCGCGCCGCCCAACCGCGCGCTGACGGCACCCAGCGCACCGGTCGCCACCAGGACCGCGACCACCGTGACCGCCAACCGCCACGCGTCCGGACTGAGCAGCATCGCCGACAGCGGCACCAGGGCGCCCAACACGAAGGCGAACAGGCTCGACCCCGCCGCCTGCCACGGGTTCACCCGGTAGCGGGTCAGACCCAGCTCCACCTCGGCGTGCGCCCCCAACGCGTCGTGGGCGGTCAGCTCCCGCGCCACCTCGCGCGCCAGCTCCTCGTCCAGTCCCCGCGCCCGGTACATCTCGGTCAGCTCCTCCAGCTCGCCGGCCGGGTCGGTGGCCAGCTCCCAGCTCTCGCGGGCCAGGGCCGCTCGCTCCGTGTCCCGCTGCGTGCTGACCGACACGTACTCCCCGGCGGCCATCGACAGCGCTCCCGCCATGGTGCCCGCCACCCCGGCGATCAGCAGGGCCCCGCGGTTCGGCGTCGCCCCGGCCACGCCGACCACCAGGCCCGCCATGGAGACGATGCCGTCGTTGGCCCCGAGCACCGCCGCGCGAAGACCGTTGAGGAGGGACCCCAAGCGCCTCTGCTGTCCGTCCGATCCCCCGGGGCCGCTCCCGGGCCGTGCCTGTGCCATGGCGCCATGGTCGCACGAGGCCGGTCGGTGGGCGGGCACTGACTCCGGTACGGTTGTGCCGTGTTCAAGGTAGGAGTTTTCGGCGCCGATGGGCGCATGGGGTCAGAGGTCGTCAAGGCGGTTCAGGGCGCCGACGACATGGAACTCGTGGCGGGGATCGACCACGCCGACGACCGCGAAGCGGTGCTGGGGGCGGACTGCGTCGTCGACTTCACCCACCCCGACGCGGTGATGGACAACCTGGAGTGGCTCATCGGCCAAGGGATCCACGCCGTCGTCGGCACCAGCGGATTCGACGAGGCCAGGCTCGACCGGGTGCGCGCCATGCTCGCGGCCAAGCCGGGCGCCAGGGTGCTGATCGCCCCGAACTTCGGTGTGGCCGCCGTGCTCATGATGCACTTCGCGCGCAAGGCGGCGCCGTACTTCGACTCGACCGAGATCATCGAGCTGCACCACCCCAACAAGGCCGACGCCCCCAGCGGCACCGCCTACCGGACGGCCGAACTGGTCGCCGAGGCCCGGCGCGAGGCGGGTACCGCCCCGATGCCCGACGCCACCACCTCCGAGATCGCGGGCGCCCGCGGCGCCGAGGTCGACGGTGTCCGCGTGCACGCCCTGCGCATCTCCGGGCTCATCGCCCACCAGGAGGTCGTGTTCGGGACCGACGGGGAAACCCTCAAGATTCGGCACGACTCGATGAACCGCACGTCCTTCATGCCGGGTGTGCTCCTGGGTATCCGCAAGGTCGCCGACCTGCCCGATCCGCTCACCCTGGGTCTGGAACCCCTGCTCGGCCTGGACTAGGGCCTTTCTTGGGACGGGCCACCCCAGGGGGGTTCGGTTCGGGCGCCGCCAGGGTTCTTATGAGGGTGGTGGCGGGCGACGGGCGGGCGAGTCGAGCCGCTAGCGAGGAACGAGCATGAATCGGGCCGCGCCGGAGGCGTCGGTTGAGGGTGCTCGCTCCGCCGGGGAGCGGCCCCTCGGGCGGTGGCGGGCGACGGGCGGGCCGAAACGAAGCGGCAGGCCCGAGAGAAACACTGCCGCGGCCCGGTCGGCTCAGGTCAGTCGCCCGGAGGTAGCACCGGCCTGCCGTCCTCCAGGTAGAGCGGGCCCCCGCCGTCCGCGACGGTGAGCGCCGCGAGCATCCGCCGGGCCGTGTGCGGGGACAGGACCTCGTGCAAGTCGCCCGGATCGTGCCAGGCCCACCCCGACAGCTCGTCGGCGGGAAGGCGCAACTCGGCGCCCTCGGGCAGTTCCGCGGTGAACAGCCACTGGAGCGCCGTGGTGCGCGGTGGACGCGCCGGGACCCAGTCCACGACCGCCACCCGCAGCACGCGCGCCTCGACTCCCAGTTCCTCGCGGAGTTCGCGGCGGCAGGCGGCCAGCGGCGACTCGTCCGCCTCGATGACCCCGCCGGGGACGCCCCAGGGCCGTTCGGGGACGTAGGTGCGTTTCACCAGCAGCACGCCGCCGGACTCGGAGCGGATCACGGCCCCCGCCGCTCCCCGGGTCGCGGGCAGACCCGCGTAGAACTCCTCTTCGGTCACGCCCTCGACCCTAGGGCACGCCCGCCCCTCAGCCCAGGGCCAGACCGACCGAGAACAGCACCCCGAAGGCCAGCTGGAGTTTGCCGGTCTCGCCCAGTCCCAACACCAGGTCGCGGCCCACCTGGCCGCCCAGGACGCGGCGCGTCGGCCGCACCGCGAGCGGCACCGACAGCACCACGAGCGGAACCCACCAGTACACCGGCGTCAGTACCAGCGCCACCACGTACACCGCCGCGATCGCGCCCGCGAACAGGTGGCGGGTGCCCGCCTCGCCCAGTCGCACCGCGAGGGTGATCTTGCCGGTCTCCCGGTCCGTCGGGATGTCCCTCAGGTTGTTGATCACCAGCACCGAGCACGACAGCAGCCCCACCGGGACGGCGGCCACCCACGCCTGCCACGGCGCGGATCCCACCTGGACGAACACGGTGCCGACGACCGCCACCAGGCCGAAGAACACGAACACCGACACCTCGCCCAGGCCCCGGTACCCGTACGGAGAGCGCCCGCCGGTGTAGTACCAGGCCGCGGCGATCGCGGCCGCGCCCACCAGCAGCAGCCACCACGACGACGTCGCCACCAGGACCAGACCCACCACGGCCGCGAACGCGAAACTCGCCAGGGCCGCGGCCAACACCTGCCGCGCCGGGGCCAGACCGCTCGCGGTCAGCCGTACCGGGCCCGTCCGTTCGGCGGTGTCGGTGCCCTTCACGCCGTCGCTGTAGTCGTTGGCGAAGTTCACCCCCACCTGGAGCGCCAGCGACACCACTATCGCCAGCAGCGCCTTCCACCACACGAATCCGCCCAGCGCGACGGCCAGGGCGGTACCGACCGCCACCGGCACGACCGAGTTCGGCAGCGTACGGGGACGCGTCCCCGAGACCCATTCACTGACCGTGGCCACGTGCGGTCCCTCCACACTCGACGGCGGCGCCCAGCCCTTCCGAGCGCACGGTGATCCGACCTTTCCACGGTAGTCCCCGCTCCGCGCGGGTCGTGCCGCCCCTCCAGGGTCCGGTTCCCTGGAGAGGTGGCCCCCGGACGGCATCCGAACACGGTCCGAAGCGCAGGGCCGGGAACTACGCGGTGATCGCCGCGTGCAGCCGCACCATCGCCAACGGACTTCCCAGGTCGATCTCCCGACGGGCCCCGTCCGCGCGCCACCCGGACGACTCGAAGAAGGAGCGCAGCGCGTTGTCGGCCTCGGGCACCCACACGTACACGGTGCCGAAACCGGACTCGACCAGCTGGTCCACGCACGCGTTCAGCAACCGGCTCCCGTGCCCCCGCCGGGTCAGTTCCGGCGCCACGTGCAGCGCGAACACCTCCGCGTCCTTGCCCGGCCACAGGTCCGGGTCACCGGCCGGACCGAACGCGGCGAAGCCGACGACCGTCCGCTTCCCCTCCTCCTCGTCCGTGGCCACGACCAACCGGTGCCGTGAGGTCGGGGGCGACGCCACCGCCGAACTCCACTGCTCCCGGAAGCGTTCGCGGGCCTCCCCGCCCCCCATCTCCTCCAGCACCTCGTCGGGCAGCAGCTCCCCGTACACCGACCGCCACGACGCCACCTGGACGGCCACGACGGCGTCCACGTCGGCGGCACGGGCGGGGCGGACGAACTGGGCACTGGACATGGTCGGGCCTCCTCAGGCGGCAAGATGACCAACGCCGGAGTTTCCGGACCTTGCCATGGCATGGGAACATCTACGTCGTGAGCCTCATTATCAGAGTTATCGTGAACGCGCTCGCCCTTTGGGCGGCTGTCTACCTGGTCGACGGGATCGAGGTCGCGACCCGGGACACGACCGAGCAGATCCTCGTCTACCTTGGTGTCGGTGCGATCTTCGGCCTGGTCAACGCCGTCATCAAACCGATCGTCAAAACGGTGGGGTGCCTGTTCTACGCCCTGACCCTGGGACTGATCGGCCTGGTCGTCAACGCGCTGCTGCTCCTGCTCACGGAGTGGGTCGCCGGTCTGTTCGACGTCCCCTTCAGCATCGACGGGTTCTGGCCCGCGTTCTGGGGAGCCATCATCATCTCGATCGTGAGCTGGCTGGCCAGCCTGTTCCTCCCGGACGGCGACGACGGCTGACCGTCCACCCCCGTCCCGCCGCGCTGACCTGCGAGCGGACCCCGGACCCGCCCGAGTGGCGCGGGTCCGGGACGGGTAGGTTCACATTCCGGGCCATCAACCTCGACCCACGAGGACGGCGGCCCGCGCAGGCTCGACCCCGCGCACGGGGCACACCAGATCTTTCCCGTGACCGGAACGGACTCCGCCGGTCGCGGTGGCGGTCGCGTCGCGCCGCCCGCCCGTGTCCGGGCACACCCGGACCGCGGGCACGTCCGACTGTTGACACACACTGAGAGGAGGAGGGGCACACCCGGGCCCACCCGCCCCGCAGCGGCGGCCCGAACGCCTTATCACAGCGATGGTGGACACCAAGAACCGCCCATTCGGCAAGATGCTGACCGCGATGGTCACGCCCATGCTCGAGGACGGCGAACTCGACTACGAGGGTGCGGCCCGTCTGGCCGCCTACCTGGTCGACGAGCAGCACAACGACGGCCTCATCATCAGCGGCACGACTGGTGAGTCGCCCACGACCAGCGACGACGAGAAGGACCGCCTGCTCCGTACGGTCCTGGAGGCGGTCGGTGACCGCGCCACCGTCGTGGCCGGGGTCGGCACCAACGACACCCGGCACAGCATCCGGCTCGCCAAGGCCGCGGAGAAGGCGGGCGCGCACGGTCTGCTGGCCGTGACCCCCTACTACAACAAGCCGCCGCAGGAAGGCCTCATCCGGCACTTCACCTCGATCGCCGACGCGACCGGGCTGCCGGTCATGCTCTACGACATCCCGCACCGCACCGGGACGCCGATCGCCTCCGAGACCCTCGTCCGGCTGGCAGAGCACCCGCGTATCGTCGCCAACAAGGACGCCAAGGACAACGTCGGCGCCAGCTCCTGGGTCATGGAGCGCACCGACCTCGCCTACTACTGCGGCACCGACATCCTCAACCTGCCGCTGCTGTCGGTGGGCGCCGCCGGGTTCGTCAGCGTGGTCGGCCACATCGTCGGCTCCGACCTGCGCGAGATGATCGACGTCTACGAGGCGGGCGAGGTCGGCCAGGCGCTGGCCATCCACCGCCGCCTCACTCCCGTCTACACGGGGATGTTCCGCACCCAGGGCGTCATCACCACCAAGGCCGTGCTCAACCTGTTCGGCCTGCCCTCCGGCCCGGTGCGCACGCCGCTGGCGGACGCCTCCCCCGAACTCCAGGCCCTCCTGCGCGAGGACCTGGCCGCGGCGGGCGTCAAGGGTCCGATCGGCCTCGCCCCCCACCAGGCCGTCCCGGCCAGCGCCGTCAACGTCGAGCGCCTGGCGGAGGGGTCCGTATGAGTCACCCCCACCCCGAACTGGGGTCCCCGCCGCCGCTCGGCGAGGGCGCGCTGCGCGTCGTCCCCCTGGGCGGACTCGGGGAGATCGGCCGCAACATGACGGTCTTCGAGTACGGCGGTCGCCTGCTCATCGTCGACTGCGGCGTCCTCTTCCCGGAGGAGGAGCAGCCCGGCGTCGACCTGATCCTGCCGGACTTCGACTACATCCGGGACCGGCTCGACGACGTCGAGGCGATCGTGCTCACCCACGGGCACGAGGACCACATCGGTGGCGTGCCGTTCCTGCTGCGCGAGCGCGCCGACATCCCGATCGTCGGCTCCAAGCTCACCCTGGCGCTGATCACCGCCAAGCTGGGCGAGCACCGCATCAAGCCGGAGACGGTCCTGGTCGAGGAGGGGGAGCGGCACGACTTCGGCCCCTTCGACCTGGAGTTCTTCGCGGTCAACCACTCCATCCCCGACGCGCTGGCGATCGGCATCCGCACCCCGGCCGGGACGGTGCTGCACACCGGCGACTTCAAGATGGACCAGCTGCCGCTGGACGGACGCCTCACCGACCTGGGCGGCTTCGCCCGGTTCGGCGACGAGGGCGTGGACCTGCTGCTGTCGGACTCCACCAACGCCGAGCAGCCGGGCTTCGTGGTCAGCGAGCGCGACCTCAACGAGGCCATCGACAAGGTGTTCCGCACCTCCGACAAGCGCATCGTCGTGGCCTGCTTCGCCTCCCACGTGCACCGCGTCCAACAGGTGATCGACGCCGCCGTCAAGCACGGCCGCAAGATCGCGTTCGTGGGCCGCTCCATGGTCCGCAACATGAACATCGCGCGCGACCTGGGTTACCTGAGCGTGCCCGGGGACACCATCATCGACGTCAAGCAGCTCGACCAGCTGCCGCCCGACGAGGTCCTGATGGTGTGCACGGGCTCGCAGGGCGAGCCGATGGCCGCACTGAGCCGCATGGCCAACCGCGACCACCAGATCCGCATCGAGGAGGGCGACACCGTCCTGCTCGCGTCCTCGCTGATCCCGGGCAACGAGAACTCCGTCAACCGGGTGATCAACGGCCTGACCCGCTGGGGCGCCAAGATCGTGCACAAGGGCAACGCCCTGGTGCACGTGTCCGGGCACTCGTCCGCCGGTGAGCTGCTGTACGTGCTCAACATGGTGCGGCCGCGCAACTTCATGCCGGTGCACGGCGAGTGGCGGCACCTGCGCGCGCACGCCGACCTGGCCAAGGCCACCGGCATCCCGCAGGACCGGATCTGTATCGCCGAGGACGGCGTCGTCGTCGACCTGTACAAGAACCGGGCCAAGATCGTCGGCGCGGTCCAGGCCGGGTACGTGTACGTGGACGGCTCGTCGGTCGGTGACGTCTCCGAGGCCTCGCTCAAGGACCGACGCATCCTCGGCGAGGAGGGGTTCATCTCCGTCGTCGTGGCCGTGGACTCCACCACGGGCAAGATCCTCGGCGATCCCGAGATCCACACCCGCGGCGCCGGGATCGCCCCGGACGCCTACGACGACGTCATCGACAAGCTCCAGGCCGCCCTGGACAAGGCCGCCGGTGACGGCGTCAACGACCCGCACCAGCTCCGGCAGCTCATCCGCCGCAGCGCGGGCCGGTGGGTGAACGAGACCTACCGCCGTCGTCCGATGATCATCCCCGTCCTGGTCGAGGTCTGACCGGACGTTCCACGGTTACGGCCCGAGGCGCGACCAGCGCACTCGGGCCGTACGGCGTTCCCGGGCCGGTCCGCGCGACACGCCGGCGGGAAACCCCGTCGGGGCTGGACTTCCTAGTAGGCTGCCCGCCGTGGCGGGCCGCCCTGCCCGCCGGACCGAACGAGTCGCTCCCCTGGAGGTGTGCCCCCCATGGCCACGCGAGCCAAGTCCTCCGGAGGATCGGGGCGCAGGAAGCCCGCCAAGCGGCGCTCCTCGCCCCCGGCGATGCCCGACGGGCCCATCGCCTTCGTCGTGACCCTGTTCGGACAGTTCCTGCTCGTGCTGTGGAAGGTCATCGCGCACACCGTGGGCGGAGCGGCGCGGGCCGTGGGGCGCAGCGCCCGTGACCTCGACCCCGACCTGCGCAGGGACGGCGCCGGGCTGGTCCTGCTGGCGGCTGGGGTCCTCATCGCCGGCGCCGTGTGGTGGCAGAGCGAGGGCCTGCTCCTGCGGGCCACCCGCACCGTCGTGGTCGGCGGCTTCGGGACCTTCTCCCCGATCCTGCCGCTGCTGTTCCTGCCCCTCGCCGTCCGGCTGATGCGTACCCCCTCCAACGCGAAGGAGGGCGACGCCGGGCGCCTGTTCATCGGCTTCAGCGCGATCATGCTGGGCCTGCTCGGACTCATCCACATCGGCCACGGTGTACCCCAGCCCTCCGAGGGACTGGAGGCGCTCATGGACTCGGGCGGGCTCATCGGCTATGTCGCCTCCGGCCCGCTCAGCGCGATCGTCACCCCGTGGCTGACCGGTCTGCTCCTCGCCCTCATCCTGGTCTTCGGTGTCCTGGTGGTCACCGCCACGCCCATCCGGCGCATCCCCGACCGCCTCCAGACCCTCTTCGGCGCGCTCATGGAACGCGACACCGGCCCCGATTCGGGTCTGGGCATCCTGGGCGCCGATCCCGAGCCGGACCAGCCCAAACGGCGCCGCAAGCCGAGGCGCAAGCCCACCGAGGAGACCGTGGCGGGCGACCACGAGCGTCCCTACGACAGCCCCGTCCTGCCCAGCGAGCCCGACACCGCGCCCCTCGCGCCGGCTCCGACCGACGAGGACGCGGAGCGGCCCCGGCCGAAGCGGAAGGGGAGGGGAAGGGGCGAGTCCGCCCCGGAGGAGCACTCCCCGACCCCCGACCCCTCACCGCCGCCGGTCACCACCGAGCAGCTGTCCATCCCCTCCCGGGTCGTGGACGGCGACTACGAACTGCCCGCGCCGGGCATGCTCAAGCCCGGCAGCCCCGTCAAACCGCGTACCCGGGCCAACGACGAGGTCGTCGAGGCGCTCTCCGGCGTGCTCACCCAGTTCGGCATCGACGCCGAGGTCACCGGGTTCACCCGGGGGCCGACGGTGACCCGTTACGAGATCGAGCTGGGCCGGGCGGTCAAGGTCGAGAAGGTCACCGCGCTGACCAAGAACATCTCCCTGGCGGTCAAGAGCGCCGACGTGCGCATCCAGTCGCCGATCCCCGGCAAGTCCGCCATCGGCGTGGAGATCCCCAACACCGACAAGGACATCGTCAGCCTGGGAGACGTCCTGCGCTCGTCGTCGGCCACCTCCGACGACCACCCCATGCTGGTGGGCCTGGGCAAGGACGTCGAGGGCACCAACGTCGTGGCCAACCTCGCCAAGATGCCGCACGTGCTCGTCGCGGGCGCCACCGGCGCCGGTAAGTCCACCTGCATCAACGGGCTGATCAGCTCGCTGATGATGCGCGCCACCCCCGACGAGGTGCGCATGATCCTGGTCGACCCCAAGCGGGTCGAACTGACGATGTACGAGGGCATTCCACACCTGATCACCCCCATCATCACCAACCCCAAGCGGGCCGCCGAGGCGCTCCAGTGGGTCGTGGGGGAGATGGACCGGCGCTACGACGACCTGGCCGCCTCCGGCTACCGCCACGTCGACGACTTCAACGCCGCCGTGCGCACGGGTGAGCTGAAGGCGCCCCCCGGCAGCGAGCGCGAGTACCAGCCCTACCCGTACCTGCTGGTGATCGTGGACGAGCTCGCCGACCTGATGATGGTCGCCCCCCGCGACGTCGAGGACGCCGTCGTGCGCATCACCCAGCTGGCCCGCGCGGCCGGCATCCACCTGGTCCTGGCCACCCAGCGGCCCAGCGTGGACGTCGTCACCGGTCTGATCAAGGCCAACGTGCCCTCCCGGCTGGCGTTCGCCACCTCCAGCCTCTCCGACAGCCGGGTCATCCTCGACCAGCCCGGCGCGGAGAAGCTCGTCGGCAAGGGCGACGCGCTCTTCCTCCCCATGGGGGCGGGCAAGCCCATCCGGCTCCAGAACGCCTGGGTGTCGGAGAAGGAGATCCGGGCGATCGTCGAGCACTGCAAGAAGCAGTCCGAACCCGACTACCGCGAGGACGTCGCCGCCGGGGAGACGAAGAAGAAGGAGATCGACGAGGACATCGGCGACGACCTCGACCTTCTCCTCCAGGCCGTCGAACTGGTGGTCACCACCCAGTTCGGCTCGACCTCCATGCTCCAGCGCAAGCTGCGCGTGGGCTTCGCCAAGGCGGGCCGCCTCATGGACCTCATGGAGAGCCGCGACGTCGTCGGCCCCAGCGAGGGCTCCAAGGCCCGCGACGTCCTGGTCACCCCCGACGACCTGCCGGGCGTCCTCGCCGAGATCCGCGGCGGCTGATCGCGACCCGCCTCGGTCGCCGACGACCGCACCGGGGCGGGTCCTCCCGACCGGACGCCGGAGATCTGTCCGATTTGGCGTGATCTTTGGGGGGACCTTGGGCGTGGTGGCCTGCGTGTTCGAGCACGGAAGAGCAGAGTGGTTCCGTGTGAGCGCACAAAGTAGCGGGGGGAGCGCGCATGGCGACGATCGGTCAGACCCTGGCGGCGGCCCGGGTGGCCGCGGGACTCACGGTCGCGGACCTCAGCACCCGTACACGCATTCGGGAGCAGGTCCTGCGTGGTATCGAGCGGGAGGACTTCCTTCCATGCGGAGGCGACTTCTACGCGCGCGGGCACATCCGCGGTATCTGCCGGGCCCTGGGCCTGGACCCCGCGCCGCTCCTCGACGAGTTCGACCGTGAACACGCCCGACCCGGCACGGCCGCCTTCGTCCCGCCCGCGCGGCACCCCGCGGCCGGGCCCTCGGCGGCCCGCGCCACCACCGAGGCCGCGCGCGGCCGGGCGTGGGGGGAGGAGTTCACGGAGACGCACACGGCGGGACGCGGTCCCGGCGGGGACACCCACGACCCCGGCGGCCGATCAGAGCGGTGGGGCCACTTCGAACGCAGCCAGCACGTGCGTGGGCGCGTCCGCCAGGGGCGGCGCACCCGCGCGGGTGCGACCGCCGTGCCAGGGCCCCGCCGCACCGCCGAAGGGCAGGGCCGCCGCCCGGCGGGTGAGCCCGGTCCCCGGCCGCGCCAGGCGATCAGCGCGACCCGGACCAGGCGCGGCGAGGCGGTCCGCCGGCACTGGCCGTGGGCCGTGGTCGGCGTCATCCTCCTCCTGGGCGCCTTCGTGGGCGTGCACGCCTGGCAGGAGTGGGAGGGCGGCAACCCGCTGCGCGCCGCCTTCGACCGCGGATCGGACACGGTCGACTCCTCCGTCGGTGTGCCCGCCGCCCCCGTACCCGCTGAACGGCCCTCGATCGACGAACCGGTCCCCGAGGAGCCGAAGGAGATCACCATCGCCGTCACCGCCTCCGACCGCAGCTGGGTCAAGGTCACCGATCCCGACGGGGAGGACCTGTTCACCGGATTCCTCCTCGACGGCGACACGGAGGAGTACGTGACCGAGGACACCATCGGACTGTGGGTCGGCGACGCGGGCGTGGTCAGCGTGGCCGTCGACGGGGAGGACCTCGGCGCGCTCGGGCGGTCCGGGGAGGTCACCTCCGTCACCGTCGGGGCCGACGGCGTGGAGGGGTAGGCCGTGTCCGTCGTGGGCCTCCGGCGCGGTGCCCACTCTGTTCGGGCGCCCCGACGGCAGGGATCCCCCACCCTCGGCCACGCCTGTCGCCCGTTCCTCGCCACGCGGCTCTCCTCGCCCACCCGTCGCCCTCCACCACCCTCAACGGACGCCTACGGCGCAGTCTCGATCTTTGAGAACCCTGCCCGCGCCCGAACGACGAACCCCCTGGGGTGGTCGCTCCGGAGACGGCACTCGGGAGAGGCGAGCACGGTACGGGCGGGTGACGCGTCCACGGTAGTGTGGTGGGTCGTGGGCGGTGCCGTCAGGCGCCGAGCCGCGCGCGGGGGCCGCCGGATCCGCCGCGCCGCGCACCCGCACACCACGTCGAAGCTCTCCCACACCTTGGAAGCCATGTCATCGCGCCGTACTGTCTCGCTCGTCACCCTGGGGTGTGCGCGTAACGAGGTCGACTCCGAAGAGCTGGCCGGACGCCTCTCCGAAGGCGGATGGGAACTCGTGGAGGGTGAGGCCGACGTGACCGTCGTCAACACCTGCGGGTTCATCGACGCGGCCAAGCAGGACTCCATCCAGACGATCCTGGACGCCGCGGAGAACGGCGGCCAGGTCGTCGCCGCGGGCTGCATGGCCGAGCGCTACGGCTCCGAGCTCGCCGAGGCCCTGCCTGAGGCCCAGGTCATCGGGTTCGACGACTACGCGGCCATCACCGACCGCCTCGACGACGTCGTCGCCGGGCGCACGCTCGTCCCGCACGACCCGCGGGACCGGCGCACCCTGCTGCCGATCAGCCCGGTGGACCGCGACGCCGCCGACGTCCACGTCCCCGGCCACGCGGCCTTCGCCGACGCCGAGGGCGCGGAGGGGACCGAGCTGCCCTACCGCGCGGCCGTGCCGAGGCGCCGTCTGACCGGGGGACCGGTCGCCAACCTCAAGATCGCCTCCGGCTGCGACCGCCGGTGCACCTTCTGCGCGATCCCCGCCTTCCGGGGCGCCTACATCTCCCGCCACCCCGACGAGATCGTCCGCGAGGCCGAGTGGCTGGCCGGCGAGGGGGTGCGCGAGGTCTTCCTGGTCAGTGAGAACTCCACGTCCTTCGGCAAGGACCTCGGCGACGTGCGGGCCCTGGAGAAGCTCCTGCCGCGCCTGGCCGCCGTGGAGGGCCTCGACCGGGTCCGCGTCAGCTACCTCCAGCCCGCCGAGGTGCGTCCCGGTCTGGTGGATGTGCTCACCTCCACCCCCGGGGTCGTGCCCTACTTCGACCTGTCCTTCCAGCACGCCAGCGGCCCGCTGCTGCGCCGCATGCGCCGTTTCGGCGACCGCGAGCGCTTCCTGGAGCTCCTGCGCACGGTGCGCGAGCGCACGCCCGAGGCCGGGGCCCGCTCCAACTTCATCGTGGGCTTCCCCGGGGAGACCGAGGAGGAGTTCGAGGACCTGGTCGCCTTCCTCGGCGAGGCCCGTCTGGACGCCATCGGCGTGTTCGGGTACTCCGACGAGGACGGCACCGAGGCCGTCGGCCACGAGGGCAAGGTGCCCGCCGAGGTGATCGAGGAGCGCGTGGAGCGGCTCAACCGGCTCGCTGAGGAGCTCATGGCCCAGCGCGCGGAGGAGCGGGTCGGTTCGGAGGTCACCGTCCTGGTCGAGTCCGTCCTGGAGGACGGCGCGTACGAGGGCCGCGCCGACCACCAGGCGCCCGAGGTGGACGGCAGTACCATCCTCTACGGCGAGGGTCTGGCCGTGGGCGACCTCGTCCGGGCCACCGTGATCCAGGCCGCGGGGGCCGACCTCGTCGCGGAACAGGACGAAGCGCCGGACGGGGAAACCGGAGACAGATGAGCACCCACGATTCCGCGGCGTCACCCGCCCCCCGCGTTCCCCTGTGGAACATCGCGAACATCCTCACGATGAGCCGTCTGGTCATGGTGCCGGTGTTCGTGTGGTTCATGTTCCTGGACGGACCGTGGTGGCGGTTGGCCGCGTTCGCGGTGTTCGTGCTGGCGGCGGTCACCGACCGGATCGACGGTGAGCTGGCCCGCCGCCGCAACCTGGTCACCGATTTCGGCAAGATCGCCGACCCCATCGCCGACAAGGCGCTGACCGGGGCGGCGCTGGTCGTGCTCTCCCTCCAGGGCGACCTGTGGTGGTGGGTGACCATCGCCATCCTCGTCCGCGAGTGGGGCATCACCGGGCTGCGCTTCGCGGTCCTGCGCTACGGCGTCATGCCCGCCAGCCAGGGCGGCAAGCTCAAGACCGTGCTCCAGATCGTGGCGATCAGCCTCTACCTCTTCCCGGCGGCGCTGCTGCCGTTCAGCGCGGTGTTCACCTGGGCCGCCCACATCGTGATGGGCGCGGCCCTGGCGGTGACGGTCTGGACCGGCCTGGCCTACGTGGTCGACGCGATCCGCCTCATCCGCGCCAAGGACGGGCGTACGGAGTGAGCGCTCCGCCCGGTGCCCCGGACCTCGGCGGTGACGCGCTCACCGCGGCCGAGGCCGTGCACCGGGCGCTGCTGGAACGCGGTTTCACCTGCGCCACCGCCGAGTCACTCACCGGAGGGCTCATCGGCGCCCACCTGACCGCCGTCCCCGGCGCCTCCACCACCTACCGGGGCGGAGTCGTCACCTACGCCACCGACACCAAGGCGGGCCTGTTGGGGGTCCCCGGGGACCTGCTGGCCGCCCACGGAGCGGTCCACCGCGACGTGGCCGCCCACATGGCGGCGGGCGTGCGCCGTCTGATGGGCGCCGACTACGGGGTCGCGGTGACCGGCGTCGCCGGTCCGGACCCCCAGGACGGCCAGCCCGTCGGCACGGTCTTCGCGGCCGTCTCCGCACCCACCGGGACCAGCGCTGTTCGCGAGTTCCGTTTCACCGGGGATCGTTCGGGTATCCGCTACCACACGGTCGAGGGCGCCCTGGCGCTCCTGGAGTCGACCGTCCGCGGGAACGCGGTGGGAGCCGCTCGGACCTGACCCCTCCGGTCGGTCGCCCTCTCCCGTGCGACGGGAACAAAACCACTCCAGCTAGTGGTTCCCCCTCCAGCGAACAGGATGGCAAGAGGTGCCCGAATCGGGCGTGGGGCAGGTACGGTGTTGTATATGAAGGTCGCTACCGGTGGGAGGGAGCGCGAATGATGGTCCTGCTTCGTCACCTACTTGGTGACGTGCTCAGGCGGCTGCGACAGCGCCAGGGCCGCACCCTCCGCGAGGTGTCGGCCGATGCACGTGTGTCCCTCGGCTACCTCTCGGAGGTCGAACGGGGTCAGAAGGAAGCCTCTTCCGAGCTGCTCTCTTCGATCTGCGGGGCACTGGGTGTCCCGCTTTCCCAGGTGTTGCGGGAGGTCTCCGACCAGCTCGCCCTCGCGGAGCTCCAGGAGGCCGCACTGTTGGGTGACACGGTCACGAGCGACCCCGTCGCCGCCCAGGACCTCGGCATCGAACCGGTACCGGATCGCGTTCCCCACGTCGCCGACATGGTGGGGGTCTGACCTCCACGGATCCGTCCGTACATCCTCGTGACCACGTGAAGGAGCCGGCCACCCCGGGTGGCCGGCTCCTTCACGTCTGGGTCGGGGCGTTCGCCGCGTCCCGGCGGCCCTCAGGGGTGGGTGTGGTTCACCCAGGCGTCGGGGTCCTCGGCCAGTGCCCGAACGGTCTCGGGCAGCTGGTTGGTGACCAGGTGCTGGAGGTTGACGCCCTCCAGGATCGCGCGCTCGCTGGCGCGCAGGGCGATCCACACCTGTTGGAGACTGCGTGCCGCGCCGTCGTAGTCGACGTGCTCGGGGCGTTCGCCACGGACGTTGGCCAGGGGGCCGTCGACGGCGCGGATGATGTCGGCGAGGGAGATCTCCTCGGCCGGGCGGGCGAGCCAGTAGCCCCCGACGGGGCCGCGCTGGCTGCGCACCAGGCCGGCGCGGCGGAGCTGGGTGAGGATGTTCTCCAGGAACTTTCCGGGGATGGCCTGGGCGCGTGCGAGCTGCTCGGCCGTCACCGGCCCCTCACTGGCGACAGCGAGTTCTGCGGCCGCGCGTAGCGCGTAGTCGACCCGGGCTGAAAGGCGCATGCTGTGATTATGCCGTGGTTAGAAGGGCGAATGGGGCACCGGGCGGCGGCGGGTACGTCGACGCCCGGGGTGCTACACGTTAAGAGTACTTCTCCTACCGGCTTTCGGGGACATACGCGGGGTCACCCGGGTCACGTCCGAGGGCGTCCCGCACGGCGGCGGGCAGACCTTCGGCCCGGCTCCTGGAGGGAGGCGGAACCGGGCCGAAGAGGCGGGGCGTGCGCCGCGGAGGCGGGTCCGGGGCGTGAGACGGGTCTCACGCGCCCCCGGAGGCGGCGCCCACCACACCGCTGGCGCCCAGCAGTTCGGCGGCGCTCAGTCCGTTGACGTGAGCGGCGCCGTAGGTGCGCACGTGGGTGCCGTGGTCGGGCCGCCAGATCGGTAGCCCCATCTCCACCACCACGGCGGTCGGCCGGGCACTGAGCAGGCATGTGACGAGCTCGCGGGCCTCCGGGTACCGGTGCGCGTCGCGGACCACCACGACCAGGTCGCGGTCCCGGGCCTCGGCGAGCAGCCGCTCGGCGTGCGCCGGGTCGGGTGAGACCCGCTCCGTGCCGGGGAACCAGGGCCCCAGGCCCCAGGGCACCTCGCCCACGGCCATGCCGGGCGGGGCGTCCACCTCGACGACGTAGGGGTCGGACAGCGTCGGCAGGTCGCCCTCGACCCGGATCGCCCGCCGGGCCCCGGACAGCCCGATGCCGTCGGTCTCGGGGGACGCGGCGCGGTGGGCCGCGGAGTCCCTGATCCAGGCGCGCAGCCGCAGGGTGTGCTCGGCGGCCTCCTCCAGGCGCTCTCCGGGCAGGCGGCCCTCGTGCACGGCCGCGACGAGGGCCGCGCGCACGGCGGCGATCTCGTCGGCGTAGACGAACCGGCCCAGGCACAGCAGGTCGCATCCGGCGGCCACCGCGCGGACGCAGGCCTCGGGGACGCCGATCCGCTCGCTGACGCCGCGCATCTCCATCGCGTCGCTGACGACGGTGCCGGTGAAGCCGAGCTCCTCGCGCAGCAGCCGCGTGACCACGTTCGGGGTGAGGGTCGCCGGACCACGACCGCCGAGGGCGGGGACCTCGATGTGCGCGGTCAGGACCGCCTGGACGCCCGCGTCGATCGCGGAGCGGAAGGGCAGGAGCTCACGGCGGTGCAGCAGGTCGGCGTCGGCGTCCACACGCGGCAGGACGTGGTGGGAGTCCTGGGAGGTGGCACCGTGCCCGGGGAAGTGCTTGGCGCACGCGGCGAGGCCCGCCTCCTGGAGGCCGAGCACGGCCGCGGCGCCGTGGCGGGCCACGAGTTCGGGGTCGGAGCCGAAGGAGCGCGTGCCGATCACGGGGTTGTCGTCAGCGACGTTGACGTCCACTGACGGGGCGAGGTCGAAGTTGAAGCCGAGCTGGGCCAGCCGCCCGCCGAGGGAGCGGTGGGTGGCCCGGGTCAGGTCGGGGTCGTCGACCGCGCCGAGGGCGGCGTTGCCGGGATAGTCGCTGCCGTGGGCCTGCCCGATGCGGGTGACGTCGCCGCCCTCCTCGTCGAGTGAGATGAGGGGGGTGTCCGCGGCCTCGGCCAGCCGCGCGTTGAGGGCGGTGACCTGCTCGGGGCCGTCCAGGTTGTTGTGGAACAGGCAGACGCCCGCGATGCCGTCCGCCAGGCCCTCCAGCACCCAGCGTGGGGCGTGGTGGGACTCGAATGGCACCAGGAGGGTGGCGTTGGCCAGGCGCTCCAGGGTCGGGTCGTTCGGCATGGCGAACTCCGTTCGGTGAGCGAGGGTGCCCATGGCAGGGCAGACGTGTGGCGTAGGGGTGGCGGAGGAGAGGACGGGAGGGGCGGCGTGGGCCCGCGGGGAGCCGCCGCGCGGGCCCACGCCGGGACGGGGGCGGGCGGCTCAGCCCTTGACCGCGCCCATGGTCAGGCCGGAGACCATCCGTCGCTGGACCAACAGGAAGAAGACCATCACCGGGACCGTGAGCAGGGTGGAGGCGGCCATGATCGACCCCCACTCGATGGAGACCGCGCCGAAGTAGTACTGCAGCGAGATCGGCAGGGTGTAGGCGCCGGAGTTGTTCTGCAGGAAGGTGAAGGCGACCAGGAACTCGTTCCAGGCGGTGATGAACGCGAAGATGCTCGACGCGGCCAGACCGGGGGCCACCAGCGGCATGAGGATGCGCCAGAAGACGGTCCAGCCGTTGGCGCCGTCGATCGCGGCGGCCTCCTCCAGCTCCTTGGGCACCGCGGCCACGAAGTTGCGCACCATGAGGATGGTGATCGGCAGCATGACCGCGACGTAGACGACGAACACGCCCGAGAGGTTGTTCACCAGCTCCATGTCCAGGGTGTTGCCCAGGTGGAAGAAGTTGACGAACAGGGAGATGATCAGGGCCTCGATCGGCACCATCTGGATGACGAGCAGCATGATGATGAAGGCCGAGCGCAGTCGGAACCGGAACCGGGCGACGGCGACGGCGGCGAACAGCGACACCAGGGCGGCGAAGGCCACCGAGCCGATGGTCACTACGAGGCTGTTGGTCAGGAAGGACCAGAACGAGGTTCCCGGGATCAGGACGCCCGAGATGACCCGCTCGAAGTGCTCGAAGGTGATCTCCCGCGGCAGCACGGTGGGCTCACGCGTGAAGATCTCGCCGGTGGGGCGCAGCGCGGTGGCCAGGACCCAGTAGACGGGGAACACCGCGAAGACGAACACCGCGGCGGCGGCGGCGTACATGCCGACGCTGCCGGCGATCTTGCGCAGCCGGTAGACGTTGTTCATCGGACCTCCCCCTGGCGGATCATCACGCGCAGGTAGTAGGCGGTGATCGCGAGAACCAGAACGGTCATGATCACGGCGATCGCGGACCCCATGCCGTAGTTCGGCGGTGTGGAGGCGAAGCCCAGCTGGTAGATGTACACGGGCAGCAGCGCCACCTCACGGTTGTCGACACCGTCGGCGAGGATGAACAGCTGCGTGAAGATGCGGAAGTCCCAGATCACCTGGAGGATCAGCAGCAGGGCGAACAGCGGGCGCAGCATCGGGACGGTGACGTTCCAGAACGTCCGCCACGCGTTCGCGCCGTCCATCCGCGCGGCCTCGTACAGTTCGCCCGGAATGCTCTTGAGACCGGCCAGCACGCTGATGGCCACGAACGGGAAGGACTGCCAGACGACGGTGATGATGAGGATCGGGAACAGGGTGCCGGGGTCGTTGAACCAGTTGAACTCCGCCCACCCCGATCCGACGAGCCAGTCCGGAAGGGCGTCCAGGATGGTGTTGACCAGTCCGTACCGGGTGTCGAAGAGCCAGCGGTAGACGATCGCGGCGCTGATCACCGGGGTGGCCCAGGCCAGCATCAGACCGAGTCCGAGCGCCGTCGAGGCCCACCCGGGGAGCTTGTTGAGCAGGATGCCGACGAGCGTGCCGAGCAGCATCGTCAGCAGCACCATGGCCAGGCAGACCACGATGGTGTTGCGGAAGATCGTCCAGAAGCGCTCGTCCGTGAGGACGGAGGTGTAGTGGGCGAATCCGTTCCACTCGGCCTCGTCGCCCATGAGCTGGCGCAGGCCGTAGTCGTGCAAGGACATCCAGACCATCTGCACGATCGGCCACAGCAGGACCAGGGACAGGATGATCAGGGCGGGGAGGATGAGCAGGTAGGGGGTGAGCCGGCGGCGTGTCCGCGTCGCCAGCCCACCGGTGTTCGCCCCGTTCCCCTTGCGCTTGTGAGCGCTGGAGGGGCGTTCCAGTGTCTGTGTCATGGGAAGTTCTCACCTGGCGTTAGGGAGGGGCGGTCGCCGCGGTCCACGGCGACCGCCCCCGTACCGCGTGCTCCGGGCACGCGGGGTGCGACTATTCAGTGGGGCGGTTGAGCGCCTCGGTGAGCTCTTCGTTCAACTCGGGCAGCACGTCGTCGGCGTCCTCCCCCTCGGCCAGGCGCGCCACGGCGGTCTGGATGGTGGTCAGCTCCCACTGGACGTGCCCCCAGTTCGGGGTGTCCGGGAACAGTCGCAGGTCACCGGTCGCCTGGGTGGCCGCGCCGGCCAGGACCGGGTCGTTCTGGAACTCCTCGCTCTCCAGGACGTCGGCGTAGGTCGGGAACATCGAGGAGACCTCGTTGAACGGGAGGGCGTTCTCCTTGCTGTTCAGCGTCGTGATGTAGTCGAACGCCGCCTCGGGGTGCTCGGTGGTGTTCCACACGGCCAGGTCGGAGCCGCCGCCGAAGGCCGGGGCCATGCCCTCGGCGCCGGGGATCGGCGCCGTCGCCCACTGGTCGGCGTGCTCGTCGTTGATGTCCTCGAGCTGCGTACGGGCCCAGGGGCCGTCGATGAACATGCCGATCTCGCGGTTGACGAAGTCCGCGTGGGCGCAGTCGACCTCGGTGAGGCCGATGCAGGCCTCCGGGGAGATGCCGTCGACGGTCAGGCCGGCGTAGAACTCCAGCGCCTCGGCGGTCGGCTCGGAGTCGAGTCGCCCGACCCACTCGTTGCCCTCGCGGGTGGCGAAGTCACCGCCGTTGGACCACACGAAGCTGGCGATGCCGTTCATGAAGTCCGTGGGAGCGGCGAAACCGGGGACGCCGTACTCCTCCTCGATGTCGGTGGCGACCGTCTCCAGCTCCTCCCAGGTCTGCGGCGGCTCGTGGCCGAGCTCACGGAGCCAGTCGGCGTTGTACCACAGGGCGCGCACGCCGCTGTACCACGGAACGCTGTACTGGGCGTCGTCGAAGGTGCCGTTGGCGTAGGCGCCCTCGAGGATGTCCTCGCGCTCCTCCCAGCCCTCGGCGAGTTCGGCGACGTCGTAGAGGGCGCCCGCGTTGGCCCAGGTCGGGACCTGGTCGTTGCCGATCTCCACGACGTCGGGGCCGCCGCTGACGATCGCGGTCTGGAACCGCTGGGAGAACTCGCCCCACGGGATCCACTGGACCTCGACCTCGGTGTCGGGGTACTGCTCCTGGTACTGCTCGGCGACCGTGTTCATGAACTCGGTCTGCGCTTCGGTGGCGTCACCCATCCGCCAGACGGTCAGGGTCTCCGGCGCGTCGGCCGAACCGCTGTCTCCGTCACCGTCGGAACCGCCGGAGCACGCGGCCGCGAGCAGAGCCACGGCCGTGACCGCTGCGATCTTCGGGAACTTCATGTGTACCTGTCTCCCTTCGCACGACGCGCCGGGTACGACGCCTGTGCTCGAGGGGGCCTGGGATCATGGACTGATCCCGCCGCCTCGACGTCTTACTGGGGGATGTGCTCTACAGCACGTTGGCCGCCCCGCCGGCGCGGGTACCGGGGAGTCCGATAGTAGGTCGGACCTGCCGGGACGTGACCTCCTGTGAGGTTGTGAGCTAAATTAACAGGAAACTTTCCTAATAAAAACAGGGTGAGGTGTCACGGTTATGTCTCAACGTCCGGGGACTCCCCGGCTGCTGCGCCAGCTCAACGACCGCGCGGCACTGGAACTGCTGCTGTCCGCCGGTCCGCTGACCCGGACGCAGCTCGGGACGAGGACCGGCCTGTCGAAGGTCACGGCCTCACAACTCCTCGCGCGGTTGGAGGAGCGCGACCTCGTCCGTGTCGTGGGAAGCCGGGCCGGGGGGCGTGGGCCGAACGCGGCCTTGTACGCCGTCGTGCCCGAGAGCGCCTACGTGGCCGCCCTCGACGTCAGCGCACACCGCGTCACCGCCACCATCGCCGACATCACCGGCGAGGTCGTGGGCGACGTCACCGTCGACCCCAGCACCTCCGACGACCCCGTCGCCCTGGTGCACACAGCCGTCATGCGCCTGGCCGACACGGCCGGGGTCCCCCTCGACCGCGTGCGGGCGTGCGTCATCGGCACACCCGGTGTGGTGGACCCCCGCACGGGCGACATTCGCTTCTCCTTCGACCTCATGACCTGGCATGAGGGCGTCCTGGAGGCCCTGCGCGCCGACCTCAAGCGGTCGGTGGTGATCGAGAACGACGTGAACCTGGCCGCGCTCGCCGAGCACGCCTCGGGGGCCGCCGAGGGCGTGGACGAGTTCGTACTCATCTGGCTCAGCGCCGCGGGCGGCGTCGGCATGTCCACCATGATCGACGGGCGGATACACCGGGGCCGATCCGGCGGTGCGGGTGAGATCGGCTACCTCCCGGTGCCCGGGGCCCCCACACCCGTCGAGGCCGGGGTCTCCGGTGGCTACCACACGATGGACTCGACCGGTGAGCTGCCGCACGGCTTCCAGGCCCTGGTCAAGTCCAAGGCGATGGTCGCGCTGGCCCGGGAGCACGGGATCGAGGGAACCGACGTCACCGAGGTCGTGGCGGCCGCCGCCCGCGCCGCGACCCCCGAGGCCGACGCCTTCCTGGACGTGTTCGCCGAGCGCCTGGCGCGTGGTGTCGCGGCGGTCAGCGTGATCCTCGACCCCGGACTCGTGGTCCTGGGCGGGGACGTGGCCCGGGCCGGGGGCGAGAAGCTCGCCGAGCGGATCCAGGCCGCCAACGCGCGCATCGCGCCGAACGAGACCGAGGTCCGCCTGGGCGCGGTCGAGGGCAGCCCCGTGGTGCGCGGCGCCCTCCTACACGCCCTGGAACGCGCCCGTGAGGAGGTCTTCTCCTCCACCGTCTGAGGCCGCGTGCCGCGCTCCACCCCCTGGACCCGACCCCTCACCCGACGGGGCGCGGCCGCGGGCTCAGCCGACGACCGGCTCGAACGAGTCGACGACCTCGGTCATGACCCGCTCGTAGTCGGAGAACTCCGCGGCGGGAACGGTGAACCGGATGATGTGGATCCCCACCTCGTCGACGGTCACCGTCTTCCACAGGCCGTGCCGGGCCGGCTCGGCGTAGTTCGTGTTCCGATACGTCCCCTCCAGGTAGGCCGTCCGCCAGTCCCGGGGGTCGTCGGGCCCCCGCTCCAGCCGGATCCGCTCCCAGTCCGTGGAGTCCGAGTCCGCGCCGCCGGCGATGTTGTAATCGGTCTCCTCCAGCCAGTCCCACCCGGTGTACTCACCGCCGTTCCACCCCTCCAAGGACAGCACCAGCGTGTCGATCCGGTGGTCCCCGGCCGGTTCGGTGAACGTCCGCCGCTCGCTGTAGGCGCCGTCCCCCATCCTCTGCTCGGACGCCGTGCCGCTCCGGCGCTCCCACTCCTCGGGGTACCGGAGCGTGTACAGGGCGCCCCCGTAGGTGGCCCATTCCGTCCGCGCACCGCGGCCGGTCAGGTGGACGGCGCTTCCGGCGCCCAGAAGACCCACCCCGGCTCCGGCGCCGATCAACAGCGCCCGACGGCGGTTCGGCCCGGGCGCCGGCGGCGACGAAGGCGGCGGCGGATCCGGTTCGAGCATGTCGAACGCCTCGTCCGGTGTGGGGCGGGCCTCGGGGTCCCGGTCGAGCAGGGCCCCGATCAGGGCGCCGAGGCGACCCCCGACGGGAGGCGGCGGCACCGGATCCTCCGTGATCGCCCTGAACGTGGCCACCGCGGACTCACGCCGGAACGGCGAAGCGCCCCCCACCGCCCTGAACAGCGTGATCCCCAGACTCCACATGTCCGAGGCCGCCGGGGCCCCGTCCTCCCCGAACCGCTCCGGCGCCATGTACTCCAACGTGCCCAACCGTGCCCCGCTCGCGGTCAGCGTGGTACTGGCGTCGAGCACGCTGGCGATCCCGAAGTCGGTGAGGACGATCCGGCCCGCGTCCTCGGTCAGCATGATGTTGGCGGGCTTGACGTCCCGGTGGATCACACCCATCCGGTGCGCCGTGCCCAGCGCCCGCAACATCGACCGGGCCAGGTGCTCCGCCTGGTCGGCCGGCAGCGCGCCGGACTCGCGCAGCCGCTGCTGGAGGGACCGCCCGCTCAGCAGCTCCATGACGATGTAGGGGTCGCCGTTCTCCCTCAACACGTCGTGGACGGTCACCACACAGGGATGCCTGACACCCGCGGCGGCCCGGGCCTCGCGGACCATGCGCGCCCGGGCCTCGTCCCGCTCGTCCTCGGGGATGTCGGGCGGGAGCCGGAGCTCCTTGATGGCCACGTCCCGGTGCAGATCGGGATCGTGCGCGCGCCAGACGGTTCCCATCCCGCCGCCGCCGAGCCGCTCACGGATGACGTAGCGATCGACACGGGAGCGACCGTTCGAGGGCATGGCGGGCCTTTCGCACAGGGGGGAGGTGCGAGCCCGAAGATACCAACGCGGCCCCGCCCCGGACGCCGTACCGTCAGCCCAACGGCCGCACCATCACCACGCGCGGCAGGACCCGGATCCCCGCCCTCTCCTCGGCCGCCCAGAGCCCTTCCAAGTCCGGCCCCCAGTCCTCCCGCGCCAGGGGGACGAAGCCGCGCCGCGCGTACCAGGGGGCGTTCCAGGCCAGATCGCGGAAGGTCGTCAGGGTCACCTCCCGGTCCCCACGCTCGGCGGCCTCGGCGCACACGGCCTCGAGCAGGGCCGAGCCGAGTCCGCGCCGCCCGTGGCCGGGGTGCACGGCCAGCTGCTCCAGGTGCGTGTGCCCGTCCACGAAGACCGTGGCGGCCAGGCCCCGCACGGGCTCACCCGCGACCAGGATCCGGTCAGCGTGCTCGATCAGCTCGCGCGGATCATCCGGCGGCAGCACCACACCGGCGTCGGCGAACACCGTGTCGGCCGCGAGCGACGTCGCCACGACCTCCGGCACGTCCTCCGGACGCATCGGACGGATCCCCGTGTCCACACCCACCTCGCCGCTCCTTCCGTCACCGCCCCCGACGGGAGGTCGCACGGATGCTATCCGACCCGCAGCCGCAGCCCCTTGGGCGTCACGTGGAACCCGGCCGCCACCAGCGCCGTGTCCACGGCGGTACCGAACACCTCCCCGCCGTCCGCCCGCTCCACCGTGACCGTGCCGAGCGCACCGGCCCGCACGACCTCGGCCAGAGCTCGGGCCGCCCGGTCCAAGGCCGCCGGGGAGGACCCGAAGGTGAGCACGGACCGCCCGCCCCGGCCCACGAACAGCGTGAGCCGCCCGCCGTCGACCACCACCACCGCACCCGCGGTCCGCCCCGGACGCTGGGCGGCGTGCGCGTCCTCCGCGCTCCGAGGCCACGGCAGCTCCGAGCCGAACGGGTTGGCCGGATCCGTGGCCGCCAGCACCACCGGCGGCAGGGGTCCGCCGGGCCCCTCACCAGTCAGCGCCCGCAGCCGGTCCACCGCACCGGGCAGCGCGAACTGGGCGCCGCCGAGCCCCTCGACGAAGTACCCCCGCCGCACCCGCCCGGCGTCCTCCATCGACCGCAGCACCCGGTACTCGTCCGGGGCGACACCCTGGCGCTGACCCCGCACCCAGACACCGGAGCGCTGCAGGCGCGCCTCCACACGCGCCAACGCCACCCGGGTGGGGTCCGTCTCCCGCTCCGGCAGCACCGACCAGCGTCCGGCCGCCGTCGGCGGACCCGACCGGGTCGGCATGACCGGTCTCCCCGGTCGTCCAGCCCGCCGCCCGGTCCGCGAGCGGGAAGGGGGCGCCGACCCGAGCAGCGCCCGCAGCGGCGCCAGACCGTCGTTGGTCACCAGGCCCGACCACACCAGCTCCCACAGCGCCGCCACCACGTCCGCGTCCGCGACCGCCGAACCACCCGTCGCGCGGGCGGTCCGGTCGGCGAGGTCACGGAAGAACAGGGCGCCGCCCTCGCGCAACACCCCCAGCACGCTGTCCGCGAGCGTGCCCGGTCCGGGCGGCACCGGGGCGGGCAGCAGCGGCGCGGCCTCGTCCGCGGGCACGAGCGTGACCCACCCCTCCGTCCCCGTTCCGGCCCACACCACCTCTCCGGCCTGGGTCAGCTCGTCCAGGCCCGCCGACGCGTACCCCTCCACCCGGGCGGGCAGCACCAGGGACTCCAGAGCCGAGGCCGCCACGGGCACACCGCGCAACGCCTCCACCGCCGCGAACACCGCGTCCGGCCCCCGCAGCCGCTCACCCGGCACCGCGTTCTGCCACAACGGGACGAACCGGGCCAAGACCGAGGGATCCACCGGCTCCACCTCCCGACGCAGCCGCGCTACCGACCCGCGCCGCAGCCGGCGCAGCACGTCGGCGTCGCACCACTCCGTCCCCGTGCCGCCCGGACGGAACCCCCCGCGCACCACCCGCCCCGCCGAGGCCAGCGCACGCAACTCCGCCACGACCGCGTCCTCGGACAACCCCAGCCGCACGGCGGCCTCGGCGGGAACGAACGGCCCGTGCGTGCGCGCGTACCGCGACACCAGGTCGCGCCTCGGCGCGGCCACCGGCTCCAGGAACACCGCGGGCACCCCGGCGGGCGGCTCCACCCCGGCGCCGTCCCGCAGCCGCGCCACGTCCTCCACCGCGCACCAGCGCTCCGCCCCCGCCACCCGGGCCCGCACCACGCGCCCGGCGGCCGCCAACCCACCCAGCCAGTCCTCCGCCACACCCCGCTCGGCGGCCTCCGACGTGGTCAGCGGACCCACCTCACGCAGCAGGTCCGCCGCCCCCTCCGCATCCCCGACCGGGGAGGACAGCCGTTGCAACCGCGCGTCGACCTCCTCCACCACGCGCGGGTCCAGCAGCTCCCGCAGGTCCGCCCGGCCGAGCAGATCGGCCAGCAGGGACGGGTCCAGCGTGAGCGCCCGCGCGCGCGACTCCGCCGCGGGGGCGTCGCCCTCGTACAGGAACGCCGCCGTGTACTCCATCAACAGCGACCGCGCGAACGGCGACGGCAGCTCGGTGCGCACCTCCACCACCCGCACCCGCCGCGCGCGGATATCGGTCAACAACGCGACGAGCGCGGGCACGTCGAACACGTCGCGCAGACACTCACGCGCCGCCTCCAGGACGATCGGGAACGACGCGTACCGCCCCGCCACCGACAACAGGTGCGCCGACCGCAGCCGCTGCTGCCACAACGGCATCCGCCGGTCAGGGCGCTGCCGGGGCAGCAGCAGGGCGCGCGCCGCACACTCCCGGAACCGCGCCGCGAACAGGGCCGAACCGGTCAGCGCCTCGGTGACCAGCGCCTCCACGCCATCGGGATCGAGCGCCACCAACCCACCGAGGTCACGCGCGAACACCGAGGACTCGTGCTCCACGTTCGGCAGACGCACCACGATCCCGTCGTCCCCGTGGACGACCTGCGCGTCGAGCCCCAGCTCCTCCCGGAGCCGCTGACCGATCGCCAGGGCCCACGGCGCGTGCACCCGCGCGCCCAGCGGCGAGTGCAGCACCACCCGCCAGTCGCCCACCTGGTCACGGAAGTGCTCCAGGACCACCGTCCGGTCGTCGGGCACCTGCCCCGTGGCCTCCCGCTGTTCGGCCACGTACGCCACCAGGTTCTCCGCCGCCCAGTCGTCGAGCCCCGCCGCCGCGGCCCGCTCCAACGCCCCCGCGCGGTCGGCCTCCGCCAGCTCCCGGGCCAGCTCGCCGACCGCCCGGCCCAGTTCCGCCGGGCGGCCCACCGCGTCCGCCTTCCAGAACGGCATCCGCCCCGGGCGCCCCGGCGCCGGACTGACCAGCACCCGGTCGGCCGTGATCGCGTCGATCCGCCAGGACGACGACCCCAGCACGAACACGTCGCCCACCCGCGACTCGTACACCATCTCCTCGTCCAGCTCGCCCACCCGGGTGGGGGCGCGCGACCCCGACGGCGCGTCCGACAGGTGAACGGTGTACAGCCCCCGGTCGGGGATCGTGCCGCCGCTGATGACGGCCAGCCGCTGGGCGCCCGGACGGGCCCGCAGGACGTCCGCCTCCCGGTCCCAGACCACACGCGGCCGCAGCTCCGCGAACTCGTCCGAGGGGTAGCGGCCGGACAACATGTCCAGCACCGACTCCAGTATCGAGTCCGTGAGGTCCGCGAACGGGGCCGCGCGGCGGACCAGGGACGCGAGGCCGGCCACCGGCCAGTCGTCCATCGCGACCATGGCCACGATCTGCTGGGCGAGCACGTCGAGCGGGTCGCGCGGCATCTCCAGCGGTTCGATCCCGCCCGTGCGCATCCGTTCGGCCACGACCGCCGACGCCAGCAGATCACCCCGGTGCTGGGGCAGGAACACCCCGCGCGAGACCTCCCCGACCCGGTGCCCCGCCCGGCCCACCCGTTGCAGACCGCTGGCCACCGACGGGGGAGCGGCCACCTGCACCACCAGGTCGACGGTGCCCATGTCCACCCCCAGCTCCAGACTGGAGGTGGCCACCACACAGGGCAGACGGCCCGACTTCAGCTCGTCCTCGACCAGGGCGCGCTCGGCCTTGGACATCGAACCGTGGTGGGTCCGCGCCACCACCGGCTCCGCGCCTTGGGACCTCCCCGACTGGGCGATGAGCAGGGCGGGGACCTCCTCCGGCGGCAGCCGCGCGCCGGAGCGCTCCGCGTACAGGTCGTTGAGTCGGGCGCACAACCGCTCCGCCGTGCGGCGGCCGTTGGTGAACACGATCGTGGACGTGTGCCGTTCGACCAGGTCCAGCACCCGCCGTTCCACGTGCGGCCACATCGATCCGTGCGCGGGTCCGGTGGCCTCGGCGGTCGGCGCGGGTCCGGGTTCGTCCATGTCGCGGACCGGCACGACCACGCCCAGGTCCATGTGCGGGGTGTCCGGCGGGGAGACGACCGCCGCCCCGCCGAGGAACTCCGCGACCAGTTCGGGCGGCCGTACGGTGGCCGACAGTCCGATGCGCCGCGCGGGCCGGTCCAGGAGCGCGTCCAGCCGCTCCAGGCTCAACGCGAGGTGGGCGCCGCGTTTGGTGCCCGCCAGGGCGTGCACCTCGTCGACGATGACGGTCTCCACCCCGGCCAGCCCCTCGCGGGCGCGCGAGGTGAGCACGAGGAACAGCGACTCCGGCGTGGTGATGAGCACGTCCGGCGGACGGGTGGCCATCCGGCGGCGCTCGTCGGCGGGGGTGTCCCCGGTGCGCACGCCGACGGTGACCGGTGTGACCGGGACGCCCGCCGCCTCGGCCCGTTCCGAGATCCCGGCGAGCGGGACGCGCAGGTTGCGTTCGACGTCCACGGCCAGGGCCTTGAGGGGGGAGACGTACAGCACGCGGCAGCGCCGGGAGCGGTCTTGGGGCGGCGGTGCGCAGGTCAGCCGGTCGAGGGACCACAGGAACGCCGACAGGGTCTTTCCGGACCCGGTGGGGGCCACCACGAGCACGTCGCGGTCCTTGGCGATCGTGGACCAGGCCTGGGACTGGGCCGGGGTGGGGCCCCCGGGGAAGGCTCGCTCGAACCACTCCCGTGTCGCGGGCGCGAAGCGGTCCAGGGGGTGCGGCGCGTGGCTCATGGGGTCAGTGTGCCCCTCGGTGCGGACGTTCTCCCGGAAGGGGAGCGAAGGACGCGCCGATCGCCGATACTGGGACCGATGAGACTCACGGTTTTCTGGCAGAACATGCACGAGCAGTTCGGCGAGGCCTACGCGGAGAGCCTGGCCAAGGACTACGTCATCGAGGGGCTCGGTTCGCGGACGGTCCGGCAGGCGCTGGCCGACGGGGTGGGCGCCAAGGACGTGTGGCGTGCCGTCTGCGACGCGTTCGACCTCCCCCTCTCCGTCCGCTGACACCGTCCGGAGGAGGTTTCGAAGGTTCTCCCCGGTCGTTCGAACAATCGAACAGAGGTTCGGGTAGTGTGGGTTGTCCACAGACGAACGTCGGACGTCGCGATTGTCGTACCGACCGCGTAGCGTCGTGCGCATCATGAAGAAGAAGGCATCGACCCAACAGGGGTACCCCGTGGCATCTGGAGACCGAGACAAGGCTCTCGAAACAGCGCTCGCGCAGATCGAGCGGCAGTTCGGCAAGGGCTCCGTCATGCGTCTGGGTGACGACGACCGCCCGCCGATCGAGTCGATCCCCACCGGGGCGATCGCGCTCGACGTCGCGCTCGGCATCGGGGGCATCCCCAAGGGTCGGATCGTGGAGGTGTACGGCCCGGAGTCGAGCGGTAAGTGCCTCACCGCCGACACCTACGTGTGGACGGACCGGGGCATGGAGACCATCGCCGAACTCTTCGAGCGCGCCGGACAGTCCGCCACCTGCGCCAGCCGTGTCACGGACGTGCGCGACCAGGGCATCCGTGTGGTCAACGAGCGGGGTGAGCTGGAAACGGTCGCCGCACTGACCCACAACAACCGCAAGCCGGTCCTGCGGATCACCACCGAGTCCGGCCGTCGTGTCACGGTCACCCACAACCACCCGCTCCGGGTCGTGAACGAGGAAGGTTTCGTCGTCTGGCGCAAGGCGGGGAAGCTGAAGGAGGGCGACACGCTCGTCTCCGCCCGCTTCGGAGCCAACGAGGCCGCCGAGGGCAGCGGACTGAGCGAGGACGAGGCCGTCTTCCTGGGTTACCTGGTCGCGGAGGGCACGCTCGGCTCCACTACCTCGGTTCGCTTCACCAACGGCGACGACGAGGTCGGTCAGGAGTTCACCTCCATCGCCAGGTGGCTCTTCGACACCGAGGCCAAGGTGTACGAGGGCAACAACTGCCGGGAGTACGTGCTGCCCGGCGTCCAGCTTCGCGAGGAGGTCGCGGACCGGTACGGGCTCGACTACGTCAACTCCGCCGGAAAGCGGGTTCCCCATGTGGTGCGGACCGGCGGCGACAAGATCCAGCGCGCCTTCCTCTCCGCGCTCTACGAGGGCGACGGCTGGATCGACGACAGTTCCACCATCGGTCTGGGCACCGCCTCCGAGCAGTTGGCTCGCGACGTGCAGATCCTTCTCTACGGGCTGGGCGTTCCCGCCTCGCTGTACCGCAAGTTCAACACCACCTATGAGCGCCACTACTGGACGGTCGCGGTCAACCCCTCCGTGGCCCACAGGTTCCTCAGCGAGGTCGGCTTCCGTTCCCGTCGGCGCGCTGCCCAGGTGGAGAAGAACTTCCGCCTCTCCGGTCGGAGCCCCCAGTTCGAGAACATCCCGCACATCACGGGACTGATCAGCAGCCTCCGTGACAGTCTCGGCGGCGACCGTGACTTCGACCGTGTGGCGGGCGACCTCTTCCGCGGTGAGACCGCTCCCTCGTGCAGCCGGAACCGGTTGGTCGACATCATCGAGTGGGCCAGGAGCCGCGAACAGCGTCTTTCCGCGTCCGGCGAAGTGATCCTCAGCCACCTTGAGGAACTGGCTGTCGCGCCCTACACCTACGAACCGATCACCGTGATCGAGGACGGTGGAAATCAGCCGACCTTCGACATCATGCTTCCGGAGACACACAGCTTCCTGGCCAACGGGATCGTCTCGCACAACACGACCGTCGCCCTGCACGCGGTGGCCAACGCGCAGAAGGCGGGTGGGATCGCCGCCTTCGTCGACGCCGAGCACGCGCTCGACCCCGCCTACGCCAAGAAGATCGGCGTGGACACCGACAACCTCCTGCTGTCGCAGCCGGACACCGGCGAGCAGGCACTGGAGATCGTCGACATGCTGATCCGCTCCGGCGCGGTCTCCATCATCGTCGTCGACTCCGTGGCCGCCCTGGTGCCCCGCGCGGAGATCGAGGGGGAGATGGGCGACAGCCACGTCGGCCTGCAGGCCCGGCTGATGTCCCAGGCGCTGCGCAAGATCGCCGGTGCGCTGCACCAGACCGGCACCACCGCCATTTTCATCAACCAGCTTCGTGAAAAAGTCGGTGTTATGTTCGGGTGCATGAATTATGCGACCCGAGTGACTCTGGCTGATGGGACCCAGGAGAAAATCGGGAAAATCGTCAACCAGAAGATGGACGTCGAAGTCCTCTCTTACGACCCGGAGCGGGACGAGGTCGTTCCCCGGAAGGTCGTCAACTGGTTCGACAATGGCGTGGCCGATCACTTCCTCCAGTTCACCGTGGCCCGCTCGGGAAAGAATGGCCGTTCGCAGTTCGCGGCGACTCCGAACCACCTCATCCGTACTCCGGGTGGGTGGCGGGAGGCCGGGGAGCTGCTTCCCGGCGACCGGGTCCTCACCGCGCAGGCCCACTACCTGAGCGAGCAGCAGCGCCAGGTCATCCTCGGGTCGGTGATGGGAGATGGCAGTCTCTCCCCGAACACCCAGGGTCGAGACGGCACCCGGTTCAGGATGGGGCACGGTGCTGCCCAGGCCGGCTACCTGGACTGGAAGGTCTCCCTTCTCGGCAACATCGGCTGTACCCGGACATCCAACGACAAGGGTGCGGTGTTCGCCGATTTCACCCCGTTGCCGGAACTGGCCGAACTCAGGGAGGCGGTCTACTTCGGTGACGGCAAGAAGCACCTGAGCTGGGAGTACCTCAAGCGGCTCACGCCGTTGGCGCTCGCTGTCTGGTACATGGACGACGGCTGCTTCACTGTCCGCTCCAAGGGCGTCCAGGCTCGGACCGCGGGTGGTAGCGGGCGGATCGAGATCTGTGTCGAGGCCATGAGCCCGGGTACACGTGACCGGCTCACCGAGCACCTGCGCGACACCTACGGTCTCGATGTCAAGCTTGTCGCCAAGGGCAGCGCCGGTAAGTACTCGATCCTTTTCACCACGGCGGCCAGTGCCAAGTTCCAGGAACTGGTGGCGCCCTACGTGCACGAGTCCATGAGCTACAAGCTGCTGCCGCGCTTCCAGGGTCAGTGCCGGGTGGTTCCGGACCTCGCTGAGCCGGTGGAGCGGCTGGTGGCGTCTCCGATCCTGGATATTCACGTCAAGCCGGAAACGCGTAGCATGCGCAAGTTCGACATCGAGGTGGAGGGGAATCACAATTACTTCGTCGACGGCGTCATGGTGCACAACAGCCCCGAAACGACCACCGGCGGAAAAGCACTGAAGTTCTACGCTTCGGTTCGGTTGGACGTTCGTCGAATTGAAACGCTCAAAGACGGAACTGATGCCGTTGGAAACAGGACACGCGTCAAGGTGGTAAAGAACAAGGTCGCGCCTCCATTCAAACAAGCAGAATTCGATATTCTGTACGGCGTGGGCGTCTCCCGCGAGGGCAGCCTCATCGACCTGGGCGTGGAGCACGGCATCGTGCGCAAGTCCGGTGCCTGGTACACCTACGAGGGCACCCAGTTGGGCCAGGGCAAGGAGAACGCCCGCCGGTTCATGCGCGAGAACGTCGACGTGGCCAACGAGATCGAGAAGAAGATCAAGGAGAAGCTGGGCGTGCCCGGCGCGGGCGACGACAGCGCCTCCGGTTCCGACTCCGACGCACCGGCCAAGGAGGCCGCGGCGAAGGACGCTCCGGCCAAGGAGGCTCCCGTGAAGGAGGCCCCCGCCAAGGCTCCGACCAAGCGCGCTCCGGCCAAGACCACCAAGGCGCCCACAGCCCCCGATGCGTGACCGGCGCCGGTCCGAGGACCGTTCCGCGTCACCCGAGGACGAGACCTCCCCGGGCGGGTCCCGCCCGTCCGGGGAGGATCCCGAGGCCAGGGCGCGGGCCCTGTGCCTGCGTATGCTCACCCATTCCCCGCGCACCCGCGCCCAGCTGGAGCGGGCCCTGCTGCGCCGGGAGTTCCCCGATGAGGTCGTCGAGTCCGTCCTCGGCGCGTTCGGCGACGCCGGACTCATCGACGACGCCGCCTTCGCGAACGCCTGGGTGTCCTCCCGCCACCACAGCCGGGGCCTGTCCCGACGGGCGCTCGCCCGCGAACTGCGCACCCGAGGCGTGGCTGAGGACACCGTGCGCGACGCCGTCGACCACCTGTCCGACGAGGACGAGGTGGCGGCCGCCCGCGACCTCGCCCGCCGGCGTCTGGCCATGTCCCGGGGCAAGGACCGGGACACCCGGATCCGCCGCGCGCTGGGGGCGCTCGCCCGCAAGGGGTACTCGTCGGGACTGGCCTACCGGGTGGTGCGGGAGGAGCTCGAACGCGAGGGCGTCGAGGTCGACCTGGAGGCTCCCGACCTCTGACACCCCGGTCCCCGATCCGACCGGTGCCGCGCACCGTCGCGGCCGTGCCGCGTCCCGACCGGTCCCGCGTGCTGAGGCGGCCGGAGCGCTGGCCGTGTCGTGGCCGTCCACAGGGTGAAAGTCGTCCGGCGGATCGGCGCGTTTCCGGGGGATACTCGATTCGGGGGCGCGTCACGCGCCGAGCGGTGGAGCAGCTCCCCCGAATTCGAGCCTAGGCGCGGTCCGCTCGTCCCGCCAGAGTGCGCCCCTGTCTGTGGACAAGCCTCAGTCGGCGGTCCCGCCGTCGTCGGTAGCCACCGATGAGGAGGCGCTCCCTTCCTCGATCCGGTCGCTCGCGGCGGCCGGAGCCGCCCCGGTCCCCGCGTTCCCGGTGCCCTCGGTCTCCGGGCCTTCCACCGCGTTCTTCTCTCCGTCTCCCGCGTCCTCCGCCGCCGCGTCGGCCCCGCCGGCGCCCCCGGCGTCCGTGACGTCGCCGGAGGCCTCCGCGTCCTCCGTCGCCTCCGGTTCCGGGCGGGGCGCGGGCGGTGCGGTCGCCAGGGTCAGCGGTGCGACGTCCGGCTCGAAGCCGAACACCCGCGCGTAGAAGGCCAGCTCCGCCTCCAGGGCGCGCACGCGCGAGGCCGCCGCGCGGAACCCGTGCGCCTCGCCCTCGAACTCCAGCAGCGCGTACGGCACGCCCCGGTTCCCCAGGGCCGTGGCCATGGCGAACGCCTGGTCCGGGGTGACCACCCGGTCGTCGGTGCCCTGAAGGAGGAGGACCGGCACGTCGATGTCCCCGATCCGGTTGATCGGCGACCGCTCCCGGTAGGTCTCCACGAACCCGGGCAGGGTCCCCACGAGCGAGTCCAGGAACCGCGACTCGAAGTCGTGCGTGGTCTCGACCAGGCCCAGGAGGTCGGCGACCCCGAAGTAGGACACCCCGCACGCGAACGTGTCCCCGGTCAGTGACAGCAGCGCGGTGAATCCGCCCGCGCTCGGTCCCCGGATCGCCAGTCGCTTCGGGTCGGCCACTCCCCGGTCGACGAGGGCGCGTGCGGCCGCCGCCGCGTCCTCGACGTCGACCACACCCCACTCCTTGTGGACGCGTTTGCGGTAGGAGCGGCCGTACCCGGTGGATCCCCCGTGGTTGACGTCCACCACGCCGATGCCGCGGCTCGTGAAGTAGGCCTTGGTCAGGTCCAGTTCGTGTGAGGCGTGTGAGACCGGGCCGCCGTGCACCCACACCACGAACGGCGCGGGCTCCTCCGCGGAGGCCGTCGGGTGGGTCGGCCGGTACACGTTCGCGTGGACCGGCGACCCGTAGCGTCCGGGCAGCGTCACGTGCTCGGGGACGGGCAGGTAGGCGGGGTCGGGCAGGGAGTGCCGCGCCGTAGGCGTCTGTTGAGGGTGTCCCACCCCTCCGCGAAGCGGCCCCTGGGCGGTGGAGGGTGACGGGAGGGCCAACGACTCGCGGAGCACCTCCACCCGGCCGGACTCCGGGTGCAGGCGTACCAGGCACTGGGGCCGCACGGCGGACGCGGCGATCGCGACCACGCCGTGCCCGTCGGAGTCCACCTGCGACCACGACGTGAACTCGGTGGCGACCGGGGTCAGTTCCAGGGTGTCGGGGTCGTACACGCCGGGTGCCAGGTCGGCGTTCCCGTGCAGGACCACCACCTTCCCCGAGTCGAGTACCGCGAAGGAGCGGTGGCCCAGGCGCCCGGGCGGGGCGTGGAACTCCTCCTCGGCCGGGTAGAGCGCCATCGCCTGCCCGGTCACGCCCGCCTGGTAGAGGTTCCAGAACCCGGGCCAGTCCGAGGCCAGGTACAGCGTGTCCTCGTCCACCCACGTGGGGGAGAGGACCGACTCGTCGACCCCGCCCTTGAGGGTGACCTCCCCGGACAGTCCGGCGCCGTCCAGTCGGCCGACCCGCAGTTCGGTGCCGTCCCACGGCATCCGGGGGTGGTTCCAGCGCACGTAGGCCAGGCGCTGTCCGTTGGGGGAGGGCACGGGCGAGGCGTAGAAGTCGGCCCCGGCGGCCAGCTCGCGCACCGCCGCCGGGTCGCCCGCGCCCCGGCCGGACAGCGGCACGGCCACGACGGAGCGGCGCACTTCGCCGTCCACGTGCTCCTCGCGCACGCACAGGACCTGCTTGCCGTCGGCGCTCAGGGCCGGGTCGGCGTAGCGCAGGGCGGCGGGCCGGTCGGGCTCGGGAGTCAGGGGAGTGGGCGTGGCGGAGTCGCGTTCGAGGAGGTAGAGCCGCTGGTCCTCGGCGTTGGCGAAGACGATGCCCATCCGGGTGAGGGCCTTGTCGTCGCGCCGGGGCACCGGCAGGTAGGAGCGTCCCCCGTACTCGTGCACCCGTGTACCGGCGCCCCAGGGTGCGCGCAGGAGTTCGGTGACGGTGCCGTCGGCGTCGCGGCGCATGACGGTGGAGCGGCCGCCCTCCTCCGGGCGCTCCTCCTCCCACCAGATCTCGTCGCCGACGACGGAGGGAAAGGACATCCGGTGTACGCCTCGGGCGACGTCACCGGCGCTGATGGGCGAGGGCCAGGAGCCGTGGGGGCTCGACAGTTCAGACATGTCCCGCTCAGGAAGGATCGTGAATGGAAAACAGATGACATGTCGACCTTAGTCCTCACGGGTCCCATTCGGGAGATCAGATCGTGCCCGAGCGGATTATTCCTGGTCGTGGTGTGTGACGCGATGAAGGCGTGTTCGACCGCTGAGTATCGTTCTCTATTCGTGACTACCGCGACACGGCGTGGATCGGCGTGCCGTTCTATGCTTTCGCGGATATCACCTGGTGATGAATGGTCGAGGGAACGGCGGTGGAACACCGTGTGCGGCCGAGGCCCCGTCGTCACCCACACTGCTAGAGAGGAAGCCAGCGATGAGCAAGGGACGCGGGACTATCCGGGCCTCCGTGGCGATCGCCGCGGCCGGTGTGGTCGCCCTGTCGGCCTGCGCGGCCCCCGAGGACGTCGAAGGCCCCGGCGGTGAGGATTCGGAGATCACAGATCTCCTACTCGCGACGGGATCCACCGGTGGTACCTACTATCCGCTCGGCGGCGAGATCGCGCAGCAGTGGACGGACAACATCGAGGGTGTCGACGTGAGCACCTTCGCCACCGGCGCCTCGGTGCAGAACCTGCGCTCCCTGGAGGGCGAGACCGAGGACGACGCGGGCACCGCGGCCGACCAGAGCCAGCTGATCATGGCGGTCAACGGTGTGGCCATGCAGGCCCAGGCGAGTGAGGGCCCGTTCGCCGACCAGCCGCTCGGCAGCCCTGACGACATCCGCGCGCTGGGCAACATCTACCCCGAGGTCATGCAGGTCGTGGTCAGCGCCGACTCCGACATCGAGTCGATCGCCGACCTCGAGGGCATGAACGTCGAGATCGGTCCGCCCGGCAGCGGTACCGAGGTCGCCGCCCGCCAGATCCTGGAGGCCTACGGCCTGGACCCGGACGAGGACATCAACGCCTACGACAGCACCTTCGGGGACGCCGCCACCGCGCTCGGCGACGGCCAGGCCGACGCCGCCTTCGGCATCCTGTCGGTGCCCGCCTCGGGCATCGTCCAGGTGTCCGCGAGCAACGACGTCCGGCTCCTGCCGATCGACGGCGACGAGGCCGAGGGCCTCATGGAGGCCGACCCGAGCTACAGCCCGCTGACCATCGAGGGCGGCACCTACAACGGTCAGGACGAGGACGTGGTCACCCTGACCCAGTGGGCGACCCTGTACACCACCGCGGGCCTGGACGAGCAGCTCGCCTACGACCTCGTGCGCGTCATGTACGAGGAGGCGGGCAACATCGGCCACGACGTCGGCGGCCAGATCCTCCTGGACACCGCGATCGACGGTCTGGGCTCCATGGAGCTGCACCCCGGCGCCGAGCGGTACTACCAGGAGCAGGGACTGCTCGACTGATGACCGCGTCGCACAGGGCCGCCCGGTGGATTCCGGGCGGCTCTGCGCTTGTGACGGTCCTGCTGGGGTGCGCGCTGGCCCTGACCGGTTCCACGGACACGGGAACGGCCTGGTTCGCCGTCCGCGTGTACGGCCGGGAGGAGCCCGTCCTCAGCGTCCCGGTCGAGGTCGGGGACCGGATCGAGCTCAGCCACACGCACTCCGTCCACCGCCGCCCGGTGCATGAGGTCTACTCCGTCTCCCCGTCCGCCGGGTTGGCGATGGAGGAGCTCCGCGCCGACGCCCACGGGGCCAACCTCCCCTCGGGGCCGGAGACGGTCGACGGGGTGACCTCGACCTTCGTGCGGGAGGACGGGGGGTACCGCGTCGAGCACCACGGGCGTCCGCTCGGCACGGTGCGGATGGTCGTGGGCACGCCCGACGTCGACCACCGGCTGACCCTGGGGGGCCGGGAGATCCGACTTCTGGACCTTGTGGACCCCCGTGCGAGGGTTGAGTTGTTCGTGCAGACCCATCCGGGTGTGCGCGCCATGTGAACGCCGTGGGGTGTCCCCCACCGATGACGAGGATGAGGGTGATGACGACCGACCCCAAGGGCGCCGGTGACGCCGGTGCCGCAGCGACCGCGGGCGGGACCTCCGCCGGCGGTGTGCCCGACCCCCGGGCGCTGGAGGAGCTCGAGAGGGATCTCGAGGCTCTGGAGAAGCACGACTTCACCGAGGACACGGGGGTCGAGGGCGTACGTGCGGACCTTCGCGCGGTGTGGCGGTGGGGGGTGTTCGCCGTCGCCCTGGCCCTGGCCGTCTTCCACCTGTGGACCGCGTTCACCCAGACGCTGCCTCCCCTCCAGCAGCGCTCCTTCCACCTCGCCCTCGGCCTCGGCCTGGTGTTCCTCCTCTACCCGGTCAAGCCGCGCCACGAGGGTCCGCACGGCCCCTTCTACGGCGCGTCGATGGCCTTCGGCGTGCTGCTGTCGGGCTACATCGGTGTCGGGGTGTTCTCCGGCGCCGACACGAGCATGTACCTGTACCTGCCGCAGTGGGTGTTCGCGCTGGTCGCGGTCGCCCTGTTCGGTGCGGTCGGCGTGTTCCTGTGGCGCACGCGCACGGGTGCGGACCCCTCCCGCGCCCAGCGTTGGGCGGGGTGGACGCTGCTGGTCGGCACCGCGTTGATCGCCCTGGACCTGGTCACCAGTGAGTCCGGCGGCGGCTTCTTCTTCCTGCCGATCCTCGGCCTGGTCCTCGTCGTGGTCGCCGTGGCCGCGGCGGTGGCGCTCCTGAGGTTCCCCTCGTCGTTCCCGGTCTGGCTGTGGCCGGTGGTCACCCGCTGGGGGCTGACCACGGTCGGGGCGGTGGCCCTGGTCTACATGTGGCTGGCCGGGGTCGCGGAGTGGAACGTGCTCGGTCCGGCGCTCGTGGTCCTGGTCGTGGTCCAGGCCGCGCGCCACATCCCCCTGAACCTGTGGGGGATGCCGCTGTTCGATGTCGTACTGGCCGGGCTCGGTCTGTTCGCCGGTCTGTACATGTTCGTCAACTACGAGGAGATCACCCGGTCGGTCGGCATCTACAACCCGACCTACGTGACGGTGGGGACGATCGGCCTGCTGCTCATCCTCGTGGCGGCCTCCCGGGTGCTGGGCCCGGCGCTGGTGGTGCTGGCGGGCGCGATGATCGCCTTCGCCTACTTCGGCCAGTCGATGCCCGGTTTCCTGCGGCACCGCGGCTCCAGCGTCGACCAGATCGTCACCAACCTGTACGTGGGCACGGAGGGCGTGTTCGGCACGCCGCTCGGCATCTCGGCGACGTTCATCTTCCTGTTCATGATCTTCGCGGCGATGCTCCAGCGCACGGGCATGGAGCGGTTCTTCACCGACCTGGCGCTGGGCGCGACGGGCTCGTCGGTCGGCGGCACCGCCAAGGTCGGTATCGTCACCAGCGCCTTCTCCGGGACGATCACGGGCAGCTCGGTGGCCAACACCGTCTCCAACGGCGCGTTCACCATCCCCATGATGAAGAAGTCCGGCTACAAGCCCGAGTACGCGGGCGCCGTCGAGGCCGCGTCGTCCACGGGCGGCCAGATCATGCCGCCGATCATGGGCGCGGGCGCGTTCATCATGATCGAGTTCACCGGCGCCACCTACCAGCAGATCCTGACGGCGGCCGCGATCCCCGCGGTGATGTTCTTCGTCTCCCAGTACGTGGTCGTCCACTTCGACGCCAAGCGCCTGGGCATCGGGGGCCTGCCGAAGCACATGCTGCCGAACCTGCGGCGGCTCATGATCACCCGCGGCTACCTCATCGCCCCGGTCGTGGCGATCTTCGCCCTGCTGTCGATGGGCTTCTCCCCGATGTTCTCGGCGATGGGCGCCGTGGTGACGACCGTGGCGATCAACGTCCTCACCCAGTACATCCTCATGCCCTGGCGCAGGGACGAGGAGACGGGAGAACTCAAGACACGGTCGGGACGCGACATCACCTCCTCCGCGGTGCGGCTGTCCCTGCCGATCATCGTCGCGGCCGTCGCCGCGACGGTCCTGGTCATGGTGGGCCAGTGGGTCATGGCCGGAATGGACCGGGGCATGGTGGCCCTGGCCACCACCCTCCTGCTCACCCTCGCCGGGATCGCGGTGGCGGTGGCCTTCGGCCGCTGGCGGGAGTCGGGTGAGGACCAGCTGAACCTGCACTCGTTCCTGGACGGCCTGGTGGGCGCGGCCCGGTTGGCGATCCCCATCATCGTGGCGTGCGCCTCGGCGGGCGTCATCGCGGGCGTCATCACCACGACCGACCTCGGCCTCAAGCTCAGCGACGGTCTGCTGGGGATCGCCGAGTCGATCAGCTCGGGTCTGGCCTCGCTGCTGACGGCGGTGGCGGCCTCCCCGGTGCTGGCCTGGACGGGCGCGGGCGCCGACTTCGGGGCGACCGCGGTCGGCACGCTGCGGGTGGACCTGTTCCTCATCCTGTTCATGTCGATGATCGCCTGCCTGATCCTGGGCATCGGCCTGCCCACGACCGCCAACTACGTCATCACCGCGACCCTGGCGGCGCCGGCGATCGTGGCGGTCCTCCAGGGCTCGGTGGACGAACGGCTCGCGATGCTGCTGATGGCGCACCTGTTCGTCTACTACTTCGGTGTGCTCGCCGACATCACGCCGCCGGTCTGCCTGGCCGCCTACGCCGCGTCGGGCATCTCCGGAGGCGATCCGATCAGGACCGGGTTCTACTCGGTGCGCATCGCCATCGCCGCCTTCGTGATGCCGTACATGTTCGTGTTCTCGCCCGAGCTGCTGTTGCAGGAGGTGAACTGGCTCACCGGCACGATCGCGGCGATCACCGGTGTGGCCGGCGCGGTCATGGTGGCGCTCGGCCTGGTCGGTTACGTGGACCGGCCGCTCGCCTGGTACAAGCGGGTCGGGCTGATCGTGGGCGGACTGCTCCTGGTGTCCGGGAGCCTCGTCGCCAACGCCGTGGGGCTGGTCCTGATCGTGGCGGTCCTCGGGTACGAGAAGCTGCGTACCCGCCGCGAGGGCGGCCCGAAGACCGTCCCGGGCGTGGACTCCGTCCCGGCCAAGGTGAAGGCGAACGGAGACGACCGTTCCGTGGAGTCGGCGGGCGGCGACGACTGAACCCCGACTGATCCTCCACGCGGCCCGTGCCGCTGACCACCGCGGTCGGCGGCACGGGCCGTCCCGTGGGCGGGATCCGCTCCCCGTGCGTGGCCCACCTGTTCTCCGCACCGGTTAGCCTGGGACGGTGAGCCAGAGTCGTACCTACCAAGTGCGGACCTACGGCTGCCAGATGAACGTCCACGACTCCGAGCGCCTCTCCGGTCTGCTGGAGGACGCTGGGTACGCGCGCGCAGCCGAGGACACCACCGCAGACATCGTCGTCTTCAACACCTGTGCGGTCCGGGAGAACGCCGACAACCGCCTGTACGGCAACCTCGGGCACCTGCGCCCGGTCAAGGACGCCAACCCGGGGATGCAGATCGCCGTCGGCGGCTGCCTGGCGCAGAAGGACCGCGGTGAGATCGTGCGCCGCGCCCCGTGGGTGGACGTGGTGTTCGGCACCCACAACATCGGGTCCCTGCCCACGTTGCTGGAGCGTGCCCGGGTCCAACGCGAGGCCCAGGTGGAGATCGCCGAGTCCCTGGAGCACTTCCCCTCCACCCTGCCCAGCCGCCGTGAGTCCGCGTACGCGGCGTGGGTCTCGATCTCCGTCGGCTGCAACAACACGTGCACCTTCTGCATCGTGCCCGCGCTGCGCGGCAAGGAGCAGGACCGGCGCCCCGGGGACATCCTGGCCGAGGTGCGCGCCCTGGTGGCCGAGGGCGTCAGCGAGATCACGCTCCTGGGCCAGAACGTCAACGCCTACGGCAGCGGGTTCGGCGACCGCCAGGCCTTCTCGAAGCTGCTGCGCGCCTGCGGTGAGGTCGAGGGGTTGGAGCGGGTCCGGTTCACCTCCCCGCACCCGCGCGACTTCACCGACGACGTCATCGAGGCGATGGCCGAGACCCCCAACGTCATGCCGCAGCTGCACATGCCGTTGCAGTCCGGGTCCAGCAAGGTCCTCAAGGACATGCGCCGCTCCTACCGCCAGGAGCGCTTCCTGAGCATCGTGGAGAAGGTGCGCGCCGCCATGCCGCACGCCGCGATCACCACCGACATCATCGTGGGCTTCCCGGGCGAGACCGAGGAGGACTTCGCCGAGACGCTGCACGTGGTGCGCGAGGCCCGGTTCGCGATGGCGTTCACCTTCCAGTACTCCAAGCGTCCGGGGACGCCCGCGGCGACGATGGACGGGCAGGTGCCGCCGGAGGTCGTCAAGGACCGCTACCAGCGCCTGGTCGAGCTCCAGGACTCGATCTCCTGGGAGGAGAACCAGAAGCTGGTGGGCCGCGAGGTCGAGCTGCTGGTCTCCGAGGGCGAGGGCCGCAAGGACGGCGAGCACCGTCGGCTGTCCGGCCGTGCCCCCGACAACCGTCTGGTGCACTTCGCCGTGGGCGAGGGCGAGGAGCCGCGCCCCGGTGACATGGTGACCGTGGAGGTCACCTACGCCGCCCCGCACCACCTGGTGGCGGACTCCGGTGTTCGCGGCCTGCGCCGCACCCGCGCCGGTGACGCCTGGGCGGCGCGCAACGGTCAGCCGACCGAGGAGCACGGCTCCGACGTCCTGCTGGGCATGCCGAAGATCGGTGTCCCGGCCGAGCCCGCCGCCCCCGCCGGCGGGTGCTGCGACGCCTGACCCGGCTCCGACCGGCGTCCCCGCGGCCCCCGACAGCGTGTCGGGGGCCGCGGGCCGGGTTCGGGGCCCGGTCGTGGGGTGCTCACCCCTGGCGGTCGGTTCGGGGGAGAACGCTAGCCGGAGAGCCGCACGTACAGGTCCTTGAACCGCAGCGCTCCCGGGGTGGGTACCCGCTCGGGCTCGCGTCCGGGCGCCAGGGCCAGGTCCGGGTAGGTCCGCAGCAGTGATCCGAAGGCCACCTGTCCCTCCTGCCGGGCCAGGGCGGCGCCCAGGCAGTAGTGGATGCCGTGGCCGAAGCCCACGTGCGCCTCTCCGGGTTTGCCGTGGTGGCGGGTGATGTCGAATCGGTGCGGGTCCGGGTGCACGTTCGGGTCCCGGTTGGCGCCCATGATGACGGCCACCGCCCGGTCGCCCGCGGCGAGCCGGCCGCTCCCGAGTCGGACGTCCTCGGCCGCGTAGCGGACCTGGGTGATGAGGGCGATACCGCACCAGCGCAGCATCTCGTGGACCGCGGAGGGCAGCAGGTCGGGGTCGGCCCGCAGCATGTCCCACTGGTCGCGGTGGGTGAGCAGGGCGTGTGTGCCGTTGGTGAGCAGGTGGGCCGTGGTCTCGTGCCCGGCGATGACGAGGGTGAAGACCATGGCGATCAGCTCGGCCTCGCTGAGCTTCGCGCCGTCCTCGTCCCGTTCCCTGATCAGCGCGTCGAGCAGGTCGTCGTGCGGGGCTCGCCGACGCTGCTCGATCATCCCCTTGAGGTGGTCGATCATCTCGCCCAGCACGCTGTTCATCAGCTCGGGCCTGGTCGGATCGAACCCCTGGAGGGTGCTGCTCCACTCGCGCCACAGGGGCCGGTCCTCCTCGGGGACGCCGACCAGGTCGCAGATCACGGTGATCGGCAGCGGGTAGGCGAAGTGTTCGAGAAGGTCGACGGCACCGTTCTCGGCGTGGTCGGGCAGCCGGGACAGGAGGTCGTCGGTGATCCGCTGGACCCGAGGGCGCAGCTCGTTGACGCGGCGCACGGTGAAGGACCGTGACACGAGTTTGCGCAGCCGGGTGTGGTCGGAACCGTCCATGGCGAGGATGTTCTCGGTCATGTACGCGGCCAGGTCCGGGGTGACGCCCATGGCCTCGAAGATCTCGGCCTTGGTGCGCGTGCCCGCCCCCTGGCGCACGTTGTCGGGGTTGACCACGAACCGGCGGTCGCTCAGGATCGTGCGCACGTCCTCGTCGTCGGTGAAGAGGGTGACCTCGAAGCCGTCCGCGAACAGGGCGGGCGCCGAGCCTCCCGCCGCGGTGACGCGGTCCACGAGGGCCCGCGGGTCGGAGCTCCAGATCGGGTCCATCAGGTTGATGGTGTCGTTGTGCGCGGATGGTGCTGTGGCCGTCATGGGCACTCCATCGGTCGTCAGGTGTCGCGCGTGGCGTGTGTGTAGCGGTCGACCTCCGCGTGAGCGTCCCGGACGAGTTCCTCGAACAGGGCGGTCACCCTGGGCCAGACGGTGTGCAGGGCGCCGTCGGCGTCGGACTCGCCGAGAGTGGAGCGGATGGTGTCGGCCAGGATGTCGACGTGGCGGTCGACGGTCGGGGGTGGGAACGTGAAGCGTTCGGACAGGAGCGGCTCGGAGATCAGGAAGCCGGTCAGGATCGACGAGTAGGCGTAGAGCTGCTCGTCGCGGGGGCGGTCGGTGCGGATGAGCCCGTGGTCGCGGAGGAGGTCGAAGTAGGCCTCGGTGATGCCGAGCCGTCGTTCGACGAGCTTCCTGCTGTACTCCTCGGCGGCCTGGGACAGGGTGCCCAGGGTCTCGGCGCGGCCCCTCATCACCGCGGCGATGATCGCGGAGTCGTGGAGCGCCAGGCCGGTGGTGCGGGCGAGCGTGCTGGGCCAGATCCCCTCGGGGCCCTGGCGCATCACCTCGAGGACGCGTTCGACCATGGCGCGCTGGGCGCGGAGCACGACCACCAGGAACAGCGCCTCCTTGGTGGGGAAGTGCAGGTAGACGGTGCCCTTGCCGATCCCGGCGCGGCGGGCGACGTCCTCGATGGTGATCCTGGGGTAGCCCCAGGAGACGAGGAGTTCGCCAGCGGCGTCCAGGATGCGTTCGGCTCGCTGGACGCGCTTGTCGGTTCTGGACGTCGGCCGGGTGGACGGGGTCACGGTGTACTCCTGAGCGTGGGGGATACGGCTGTGGTCTGGGTGTACCAGCGTTGTCACCATGACCATAGCCATGCCTCCCCTCGCGGTGTGACTCCGTGACCAGATTTCGAATCTGGTCACGGAGTCAACGCTAGGTGAGAACCGACCGGGGGGCAAGGGTTCGGGCGAGCGGGCGAGCCGCCCGGATCGCCGCCTCCGTCGGCGATCGGCGGGGGTCAGGCGTCGGGCGCGGTGTGCTGGGAGTGGGGAACCAGTGTCGCCACGTCCACCAGCGTCTCCCCGGGGTAGGCCGGGGGACCCGCCATCACGGCCTCGACGTGGGAGAGCGCGCGCTCGACGAGTGCGGGGGAGTCGTAGGGCAGCCAGCGGACGCGGGGGTCGCGGCTGAACCACGACTCCTGGCGGCGGGCGAACCGCCGGGTGGCGCGGGCGGTGCTCTCCCTGGCCTCCTCCTCGGTCAGGTCCCCGTCGAGCTGGCCGAGCGCCTGCGCGTAGCCGAGCGCGCGCGAGGCGGTCCGGCCCTCGCGCAGTCCCCACCCGTCCAGTCGGCGGACCTCCTCCAACAGGCCGCGCTCCCACATGCGGTCCACGCGGCCGTCGATCCGAGTGTCCAGCTCCGGGCGCGGGGCACTCAGCCCGATCTGCGCGCAGGGGTAGTAGGGGGTGTCGTGGTCGGGCAGGTTGGCGGTGAAGGGCGCGCCGGTCAGCTCGATGACCTCCAGGGCCCGTACGATACGCCGCCCGTTGCCGGGCAGGATCGTGCGGGCGGCCTCCGGGTCGAGCTCGGCCAGGCGGGCGTGCAGGACGCCGGGGCCGAGGTCGGCCAGTTCCGACTCCAGCCGTGCGCGCACCTCGGGGTCGGTGCCGGGAAACTCCAGGCGGTCCAGCACGGCGCGCACGTACAGTCCCGATCCGCCGACCAGGACGGGAAGGACGCCGCGTTCGGCGCACTCCTCGATCCGGTCGCGGGCCATCTCCTGGTAGCTGGCCACGTCCGCGGGTTCGCTGACCTCCCACACGTCCAGCAGGTGGTGGGCGACGCCGCGCATCTCCTCGCGGGTGATCTTCGCCGTGCCGATGTCCATGCCCCGGTACAACTGCATGGAGTCGGCGTTGATCACCTCCCCGCGCAGTCCCGTGCGCTCCTCCAGCCGGAGTGCCAGCTCGACGGCGAGGTCCGACTTGCCCACAGCGGTCGGTCCGACGACCGCGATCACCTTGATCATGTCCCCAGCCTAGGGGGTGTTCCATGGATGCTGCCCGTAGTGAGCGGCGTCTCCGGTGCGGCTCTCGCAAGGCCGAAGAAGGAGCCAGCCCGGGGTTGGCTGTCGACTGATGAGAACGCCGCGAGAGTTGTGCCGGGGCGTCGCGCAGCAGGGTACGTGTCCGCGGAACACCCCCTAAGGGGGCTTTGGGCACCGGACCCGCCGTCGTTCCGACACACCGCGCGAGGGGCGTCGCGGGACCGGGCGCCGGGTTCGGCCGGACGGGGCGGCCCGCGGCGGCGCATAGCAATAATCACGCTGTTATGGAATACCCGTGTTCCCGAGTCGCACAAAGGGAGAAGACATACCACCCCGTCCAACGCATGATTGGTCTGTGTTCCCTGGCGTGTGGGTCATTTTCTGAAAGCGTCTGCGGGTGGGTTATGGAAAACACCAGAGTTGCTGTTGTAGGAATCGGTCTCTGTTATCCTGACGCGAATTCTCCAGCGGATCTGTGGGACAACGTACTGGCGGGGAGGAGGGCTTTTCGGCGCCTGCCCAGCGAACGGATGAACCTGGATGACTACTGGTCAAGGGATCCGTCCGCCGAGGATCGGTTCTACTCTGAAAAAGCCGCTGTTCTTCGCGGATTCACGTTCGACAGGGCGCGCTACCGGGTGTCCGGCAGTTCCTTCCGGGCCACGGACATGACGCACTGGCTCGCCCTCGAAACGATGTCCCGAGCCCTGCGGGACGCCGGATTCCCGGAGGGTGAGGGGCTTCCCCGAAGGTCCACGGGCGTGGTCATCGGAAACAGTCTGACCGGTGAGTTCTCACGTGCGAACACGATGCGGCTGCGCTGGCCCTACGTGCGCCGGACGGTGGCCTCCGCCCTGCTCGACCGCGGATGGGCGGAGGAGGAGGCGGACGCCTTCCTCGCCGACCTCGAGAAGTCCTACAAGTCCCCGTTCCCCCGTATCGACGAGGACACGCTCGCCGGAGGGCTGTCCAACACCATCGCGGGCCGGGTCTGCAACCACTTCGACCTCGGCGGCGGCGGGTACACGGTCGACGGAGCCTGTTCGTCGTCCCTGCTGTCGGTCTCCACGGCGGCGAACGCCCTGGCCTCGGGCGACCTGGACGCGGCCCTCGCGGGCGGGGTGGACCTGTCCATCGACCCCTTCGAGGTGATCGGGTTCGCCAAGACCGGAGCACTCGCCACCGGCGAGATGAAGGTCTACGACAAGGACTCCAACGGCTTCTGGCCCGGGGAGGGCTCCGGCGCGCTCGTGCTCATGCGCGAGGAGGACGCGATCGCCCAGGGCAAGCGCGTCTACGCCGTCATCACGGGCTGGGCGGTCTCCTCCGACGGCAGCGGCGGCATCACCCGGCCGGAGGAGAGCGGGCACCGACGGGCCCTGGAACGCGCCTACGACCGCGCCGGATACGGGATCGAGACGGTCGGCTACTTCGAGGGGCACGGTACCGGGACCGCTCTGGGCGATGCGACCGAGCTGGCCGCGCTCGGCGGGAGCAGGGCGGCGGCCGCTCCCGACGGACCCGCCGCGGCGCTCGGCTCGATCAAGGCCAACATCGGCCACACCAAGGCCGCGGCGGGCGTCGCGGGCCTGATCAAGGCGATCCTCGCCGTGTACCACCGGGTCATCCCGCCCGCCACCGGTCACCACGACCCCCACCCGCGCCTGGAGGAGGAGTCGGCGCCGCTGCGGGTACCCGACCGGGCGCTGCCCTGGCCGGAGGGCCGGCCCGTACGCGCCGGCGTCTCGGCGATGGGCTTTGGCGGGGTCAACACGCACGTCACCGTCGAGTCGGCCCCCGGCCGTTCGAGCGCGGGCGTGACGGCCCGCGTCCGCGAGCTGGTGTCCGGGAGGCAGGACGCCGAGCTGTTGGCCGTGGACGCCGGTGACCTCTCCGGGGTGCGCCGACGCCTGGCGGAGCTCGCCGACGTCCTGCCCAGACTCTCCTACGCCGAACTCACCGACCTGGCGGCCGCGCTCGCCGCCGAGAGCGCCGGGGGCCTCGCCCGCGCCGCCGTGGTCGCCTCCTCGCCCGAGGCGGCCGCACACGCGGTGACCGCCCTCATCGGACGGATCGACGCGGGGGACGAGGAGGTCGTCGATCCGGCCAAGGGGATGTTCCTCGCCCACCGCGGCACACCGCCCAGCATCCGCTACCTCTTCCCCGGCCAGGGGTCGGGGAGCGGCCGTACCGGAGCGTTCCGGCGCCGCTTCGCCCGGGCCGAGGAGGTCCTGGCCTCGGCCGGACTCCCGGAGGGTGGGGACCAGGTGGCCACCGAGGTCGCCCAGCCGCGCATCGTGGCCGGTTCCCTGGCCGCTCTCGCCGTCCTGGGGGATATCGGGGTCAGGGCCGACGGAGCGGTCGGACACAGCCTCGGTGAGCTGACCGCGCTGTACTGGGCGGGCGCCCTCGACGCCCCCGCCCTTGTCGACCTGGCGGCCGTCCGGGGGCGCGCCATGGCGGAGACGGGGCGCGACGACGGCGCCATGGCAGGGCTGTCTGCCCCGCCGGAGCGGGTGGCCGCCCTGATCGACGGCGAGGCCGACGTGGTCGTCGCGGGGTACAACGGCCCCGAGCAGACGGTGGTCTCCGGCACGTCCGAGGCCGTGGAGAGGATCCGCGAGCGGGCGCTCACCGAGGGGATCACCGCCACCCGCGTGAACGTCTCGCACGCCTTCCACTCCCCGTTCGTCGCGCCCGCGGCCGAGGCGCTGGCCCGCAGGCTCGCCGAGACCGACTTCGGGCGCCTGTCCCCGGGTGTGGTCTCCACGGTGACCGGCACGGACCTGTCCGCCGACACCGACGCGCGCGCGCTCCTGCGGGATCAGGTCGTGCGCCCGGTACGCTTCCACGAGGCGGTCACCCGGCTGGCGCGCGGGGCGGACCTGCTCATCGAGGCGGGGCCGGGACACGTCCTCACCGGTCTGGCGGGCGCGGCCGTCCCGGATGTCCCCGCCGTCTCCGTGGACACCGACTCCGCGTCGCTGAGGCCCTTCCTCAACGCGGTGGCCGCGGCCTACGCGCTCGGCGCCCCCGTCGACGTCCGCGCGCTCTTCTCCGGGCGGCTGGTCCGCGAGTTCCCGGAGGAGTTCGAGTTCCTGGCCAGCCCGTGCGAGACCGCGCCCAGCACCGGCGTCGGACGCACCGAGGGCGAGACGCCCCTGGGAACCGAGACGACCGACGCGGCCGGTTCGGGCGTCGAGACCTCCGAGGGCGCCGACACACTGGGGATCCTGCGCGCGCTCGTGGCCGAGCGGGTCGAACTCCCCGAGTCCATGGTGGGCGACGACACGCGCCCGCTGGACGACCTCCACCTGAGCTCCATCACGGTCGGACAGATCGTCAACGAGGTCACCCGGCGTCTGGGCATGCCCCCGATGGGGGCGACCTCGGGGTACGCCACGTCGAGTCTGCGTGAGCTGGCCGAGACCGTCGACGCGCTGTCCCGGACCGACGACGGCAGGGCGGCGACGGGCCAGGCGCCGGGCGTGGCCCCCTGGGTCCGCGCCTTCGAGGTCGCCCACGTCGGCGCCGCCGTTCCCACGGGCGCGGCGTTCGCCGAGCCCGACCCGGACGGCGCGGGGTGGAGTGTGTACGCCTCCGCGGACCATCCCCTGGCCGAGCCGCTGCGCGAGGCGCTCTCCGGGTTCGGCGGCGGTGTCCTGCTGTGCCTGCCCCCCGACGGCGGAGCCCACCTCGCCGGGACGTTCCTCGACGCCGCCCGTGCGGTGCTGGCGGCCGGCGAGCGGACGCGGTTCGTCGTCGTCCAGGGCCGACGCGGCGCGTCGGGGGTGGCCAGGACGCTGCACCAGGAGCTGCCGGGGGTGACCACCACCGTGGTCACCCTCCACGACCCCGCCCCCGACTCCCCGGAGGCGCGCGAGGAGGCGGTACGCCGGGTGGTCGCCGAGACCGCCGCCACCCCCGCCTCGGCGTACGCGGAGTCCCGCCACGACGCGGAGGGCCGGCGCACCGTTCCGGTCCTGCGCGCCACGCTCCCCGCGCAGGCCTCCGGGGAGGAGGGCTCCGCCCCGCTCGGCCCGGACGACGTGCTGCTGGTCACCGGAGGGGGCAAGGGCATCACCGCCGAGTGCGCCCTCTCCCTGGCCACCGAGTACGGGGTCCGACTCGCCCTCCTGGGGCGCGCGGCCCCGGACGAGGACGCCGAACTGTCCGCGAACCTGGAGCGCATGGCGGCGGCCGGTGTCCGACACCGCTACGCCCGGGCCGACGTCACCCGGCAGGAGGAGGTCCAGAGCGCGGTGCGGTCCCTCCAGGAGGAGCTGGGGACCGTGACCGCGGTGCTGCACGGGGCCGGGCGCAACGAGCCCACCGCCGTGGGCGGCCTCACCGAACCGGCCTTCCTGCGCACGCTCGCGCCCAAGGTCGACGGCCTCGCGGCCGTCCTCGACGCCCTCGACCCGGAGCGCCTGCGGCTGCTCGTCACGTTCGGCAGCATCATCGGCCGGGCCGGACTGCGCGGTGAGGCGCACTACTCCACCGCCAACGACTGGCTCACCGAGATGACGGTCGAGTACGGGCGGGCGCACCCGCACACGCGGGTGCTGGCGCTGGAGTGGTCGGTGTGGTCCGGAGCGGGGATGGGCGAGCGCCTCGGCGTGGTCGAGGCCCTGATGCGGGACGGCATCACGCCCGTGTCCGCGGAGGAGGGGATCTCCGTCCTCCACCGGGTGCTGGCCGACCCCTCCGCGGGTCCCGTCCTGGTCGTCAGTGGTCGTACCGGCGGGTTGCCGACGCTGGCCACGGAGGAGCGCGAACTGCCCCTCGGCCGCTTCGTGGACCGGGTCCTGGTGCACTACCCGGGAGTCGAACTGGTCACCGAGGCCGAACTGTCCTCGACTGACGACCCCTACCTGGACGACCACCTGCTCGACGGTGACATGCTCTTCCCCGCCGTGATCGGCATGGAGGCGATGACCCAGGTGGCCACCGCCGTCAGCGGGCACGAGGGCCCGCCCGTGATGGAGGGGGCGCGGTTCCTGCGGCCGGTGGCCGTCCGCCCCGGGGGCAGGACCACGCTGAGGGTGGCCGCCCTGGTGCGCGACGCCCACACGGTGGAGGTCGTCATCCGCAGTGAGGAGACCGGCTACGACGCCGACCACTTCCGCGCGCTCCTGCGCTGGCCGCGCCCGGAACCGGGAGGCGGTGAGGCGCGGACGGGGGAGACGGCGGCCCCGCTGCCCGCGGTCCCGATCGACCCCGCCGAGATGTACGGGGACGTGCTCTTCCAGGGCAAGAGGTTCCAGCGGCTGCTCTCCTACCGCAGGGTGAGCGCCCGGCACGTGGTCGCGGAACTGTCCACGGCCACGCAGGGCGACTGGTTCGGTTCGTTCCTGCCCCAGGAGCGGCTCCTGGCCGACCCGGGTGTGCGCGACGCCGCCATGCACGTCCTCCAGGCGTGCGTGCCCGACGGCACCCTCCTGCCCGAGGGCGTGGACCGGATCCTCCTGGCGCGGCCGGAGGACCAGGAGTCCGAACACGTTCTGTTGGAGGCCCGCGAACGGTTCCAGGAGGGGGACTCCTACGTCTACGACGTGGACGTGCGCGACCCCTCCGGACGTGTGGTCGAACGCTGGGAGGGCCTGCGGCTGCGCGCCGTGCGCAGGAGCGGAGGCCCCGGTCCGTGGGTGCCCTCCCTGCTCGGGTCCCACCTGGAGAGGGAGCTGGAAGGGGTGCTCGGCGGCACCAGGGCCGTGGTCGTCGACCCCGATCCCGAACTCCGTCCCGGCGGGGGGAGCGAGGTGCGCGGGGGCAGGACCGAACTGGCGGTCGGCCGCGCGCTGAACCGGCCGGTGAGGGTGCGCCGCAGGCCGGACGGCCGACCGGAGATCCCCGGAGCGCGGGTCTCCGCCTCCCACGGTGCCGGGGTCACCCTGGCCGTCGTGGGCCAGGGGCGCCTGGCCTGCGACGTGGAGACCGTCGCCGAACGCTCCGACCGGGAGTGGGACGGGCTGCTCGGCCGGGACTCCGCGTCGGTGCGGGACCTGGTCGCCAAGGAGGCGGACGAGTCGGTCCACGTCTCGGCGACCCGGGTGTGGGGCGCTCTGGAGTGCCTGCGCAAGACCGACGACACCGGACGGGCGCTGACGTTGGAGGCGGTCCTGGAACACGGGTGGGTGGTCCTGGCGTCCGGCGGCCTGCGCGTCGCCACCTGGGCGACCACCCTCAACGGCGAACCCGACCCGGTGGTCTTCGCCGTCCTGGCCGGAGAGGAGAGCTGATGTCCGACTACTACGAGATCCGCCACACCGTCGGTTTCGAGGAGACCAACCTGGTGGGCAACGTCTACTACGTCAACTACCTGCGGTGGCAGGGGCGCTGCCGGGAGATGTTCCTCAAGGAGCGGGCCCCCGGAGTCCTGGCCGATCTGCGCGACGACCTGAAGCTGTTCACGCTGCGGGTGGACTGCGAGTTCTTCGCGGAGATCACCGCCTTCGACGAGCTGTCCGTCCGGATGAGGCTGGGGGAGCTGACCCAGACCCAGGTGGGCTTCTCCTTCGACTACGTGCGGTTGGACCCGGAGGGGGAGACGCTGGTGGCCCGCGGATCCCAGCGGATCGCCTGTATGAGGGGGCCGAACACGGCCACCGTTCCCACCCGCGTCCCCGAGGAGCTGCGCGCGGCCCTCGCGCCGTACGCCTCGGCCGGGGCCGGAGCGGCGGTCGGCCGGGCGCCCGAGAGAGGGGCGGTGGCCTGACATGGTGGACCTGCGCCGGGTGATGTCCACGTTCGCGACCGGGGTCACGGTGATCACGGTCGGCGGGGACACCCCCCACGGCATGACGGCCAACGCCTTCTGCTCGGTCTCCCTCGACCCTCCGCTGGTCCTGTGCTGTGTCTCGGGAACCGCGCGGCTGCACAAGTCGGTCGTCTCACAGGGGCACTTCGCGGTGTCGGTGCTGTGCGCCGAGCAGGAGGACACGGCCCGGTACTTCGCGAGCCGCACCCGGCCGGAGGGCCTGGAGCAGTTCGCCTCCGTGGAGTGGTTCCCCGGACCGAGCACGAGGGCGCCCCTGATCGCCGACGCCCTGGGATGGATGGAGTGCGAGGTGGCGGAGGAGGTCGAGGCGGGCGACCACTCGGTGTTCGTCGGCCGCGTCCTGCACACCGCCGTGGGGACCGACCGGTCGGCGCTGCTCTTCCACGGGGGCGCCTTCCAGGGGCTGGGGCGCGAGCCGCGGACCGGTGGCGTGAACGGCCGGGTGGGATCGCGATGAGTACCTCCGAGGCCGACCTCAGACCCGTGAGTGCGCCCCGGCCCGTGCGGCCGGGGCCGCCCCCGGCGCGGACCATGGCGGAGTTGCGCGCCGAACGCGACGCCCTGCGCGGGCTGACGGAGGCGGGCGACCCGACCGGGGTCGAACGCCAGCACGCCCTGGGCAAACACACGGCTCGGGAGCGGTTGGACCTGCTCCTGGACGAGGGGTCCTTCGTGGAGCTGGGGGTGTTCCGCCGCCGTCGCGACGAGGGATCCGCCACGGAGGGCAGACGGCCGCGCACCGACGGCGTCGTCACGGGTTCGGGGACCATCGACGGACGGCGTGTGTTCGTCTATGCCCAGGACTTCACGATCCTGGGCGGATCCCTGGGCGCCGAGCACGCCAGGAAGATCCACCGGGTGATGGACCTGGCCCTGGACAACGGAGCGCCGCTCATCGGACTCAACGACAGCGGCGGGGCCCGCATCCAGGAGGGAGTGGCCTCACTGGACGGATACGGGGGGATCTTCCGAAGGCACGTGGCGGCCTCGGGGATCATCCCCCAGATCAGCGTGATCCTCGGCCCCTGCGCGGGCGGGGCGGCCTACTCGCCCGCCCTGGCGGACTTCACCTTCATGGTCCGCGGCACGGCCAGGATGTTCCTGACCGGACCGGACGTGATCGCCGCGGTGAGCGGCGAGCGGGTGGGGCCCGAGGAGCTGGGCGGCGCCGACGTCCACGGGCTGCGCACCGGTGTGGCGGCCGTCGTCCACGACGACGAGGAGGAGTGTTTGGAGGACGTGCGCCACCTCGTCTCCCTCCTGCCCGACAACAATCTCTCCTCCCCGCCCGACGAACCCGGGCCGGGGGACCCGGAGGAGGACCGGCGGCCCCGCCTGGCCGAGATCGTCCCGGCCGAGCCGAACCGTCCCTACGACATGCGCGAGGTCGTCGCCGAGCTCGTGGACGACGGCGACTTCTTCGAGATCCACGAGGGGTGGGCGCCCAACGTGCTGTGCGCCCTGGCGCGGATGGACGGAGCCGTGGTCGGGGTCGTCGGCAACCAGCCGATGGTCCTGGCGGGGGTCCTCGACAGCGACGCCGCGCAGAAGGCCGCGCGCTTCGTCCGCTTCTGCGACGCCTTCAACATCCCCCTCGTGACGCTGGTGGACGTCCCCGGCTTCCTCCCGGGAACCGACCAGGAGCACGCGGGGGTGATCAGGCACGGGGCGAAGCTGCTCTACGCCTACTGCGAGGCGACGGTGCCGCGTGTCCAGGTGATCGTGCGCAAGGCCTACGGGGGCGCCTACATCGTGATGGACTCGCGGTCCATCGGTACGGACCTGTCGCTGGCCTGGCCCGGCAACGAGATCGCGGTGATGGGGGCCGAGGGCGCGGTGAACGTGGTCCACCGCAGGGAACTGCGGGCGGCGGTCGACCCGGACGCGCTTCGGACGGAGCTGGTCGCCGACTACAGGGAGCGCCTGATGCACCCCTACCGGGCCCCGGAGGAGGGTTTCGTCGACGACGTGATCGACCCCGCCGACACCCGGGTGGCGGTGCTGCGGGGGCTCGCCGTGCTGCGGGACAAGAGGAGGGAGCAGCCCAGGCGCAAACACGGCAACGTGCCGCTCTAGGACGTGCCGGCGGGACACGCCCTACGTGTCGGACAGGGACGGAAGGAACCCGGAGGACGCGGTGACCGACGTCCGCGCGGCCTCCGGGCCGTCACCGCATCCCACCATCAGGGAGACGAGTTGGTCCTCGAAACAGCGGTCGGCGTCGTAGGGCGGGATGAGGTAGGAGCCGAGGTGCAGGGCGGTGAGTCCGTGCATCGCGATCCAGAGCCGGTGCGCGACCAGCTCCGGGTCGGCGGGGTCGAACCGTCCGGATCCGATACAGCGGTCCACGCACGAGGTCACGTGACGGAGTGTGTACCGGCCGTGCTGGCGGTCCTCCTCCGAGAGGCTGAAGCCGGCGATCGAGCAGCCGCCGAACATGACCGGGTAGAGGTGCTGGTTCCTGGACGCGTTGTCGAGGAAGGACCGGCCCATGAGGGCCAGGTCGCGGACGGGGTCGTCGGTGGCGTGGACGCTGGAGAGGCTCTCCTCCAGGCGGGCGAAGCCCTCGCGAACCATCGCGTGCACCAGTCCGCCGATGCCCGAGAAGTGGGTGTAGACGGTCATGGTGGAGCTGCCGGACTCGCGGGCGATCCTGCGGGTGGACAGGGCCTGGGGGCCCTCGGAGGAGAGGAGTCGGGCGGCCGTGTCGATCAGGGAGGTCCGTAGCCGCGGGTCTGCTTTACGTGGGCTCATGGAATCAATATCGGACTTTCGGGAGGGCTCCATCTACTCGTGATCAGCTTTCCTCGATCCGCCTCTGGAGCGCGTCGCCGTGCCGGATCAGGCGCGACGGGCACCGGAGAGCCGGTCATCCCGGTGTGGGACGACCGCTCCGGGCCGCGGGTGGACCCGGCGGCCACCTTTCTTGCTCTCGGTTATATCTGACTGAGAAACCAATAGTCAAACCTCGATGAGGAAGGTTGATCTTTCCCGTTTTCCTGGTGGTCTAATCTTCCTTGCCCCATGTTAGGCGAGGTTTGCCGGGATGGCTTATGTCATTTCCGGGAGAGTGTATCGCTATCCTGCGCGTCTCACGGATCGTGGATGGGGCGTGACTTTGTGTGTCGGATTCTTTCTCTCGCGCTGTGTCCTGGTCGGGGATACTTTTGTGTGGTTTCAGTGTGTGCGTCGCAATTTTGGAGATGAGGTGCGGCGGTCATGGTGTGACGATGGGTCGGTGCCTGTTTCGAAGGGTGAGGGTGTGGTGGCGATGTGGAAACGATGGCGTGTTCGCCTGATTCCTGGAGGGGTCCGGCCCGTGACTTCCCGGACCCTTGGGGCGAATGAGGTTTTCGTGCGTTCGTCGTCACTCCCTGTTCGCCTTTTCCGGAAGTCGGTTTTCGGGTTCGGTGGTGCTGAGTATTGATTTCTGATACCACCGTGCGCCCTGGCTTGTCCCGCCATGCTGTGAGGGCTTCCGGTTGCCGATGTCCGAAGGCTGACCTCGAGTTGGGAGATAGCAGTGGAGAGTTCTGTTCGTCAAGCTGTCGCATTCATTCGTAGCCGCTATTACGAGCCCATTACCCTCAACGAGGTCGCGGCTGAGGTGTTCGTCAGCCCCTACCACTTCTCCAGGATCTTCTCGCGTGCCGTCGGTCTCACCCCCGGCCGTTATCTGACGGCGGTGCGACTGTTCGCCGCCAAGCGGATGCTGCTGACCACGGACCTGACCGTCTCCGACATCGTGTGCAGCGTCGGATACAACAGTGTCGGCACCTTCACCAGCAGGTTCACCCGTGCGGTCGGTATGTCTCCGACCCAGTACCGGTCCCCCGCAGTCGCCAGGCTGACGGTCGCCGCCTCCCACGACTTCGCCCGTATGCCCGACCTCGGGGACATGATCGAGGCCAATCGCGGCCGCTCCCGGACACAGGAGGCGACCAACACCCTGCGCGGCACCCTGGAGATCCCCGCGGAGGTGTGCGGTGCGAACGCCGTGGTGGGGGTGTTCCGCGACGCGGCCCCCCAGCGGGCGCCGGTGGCCTTCGAGGCCTTCACCGCCCACGGGCGGACCGAGTTCGAGGTGACCGGTGTGCCGAACGGCTCCTACCGCGTCATCGCCGTGGCCATGCCCCATGGGGCGGGCGCGGCGACCGGTCGGGTCCTGACGGCCAACACCCGCAGGCACGTCACGATCTCCTCCGGGCTCAACACCTACGTGTCCCTGTCGGCGCGGCCGGCCGAGGAGACGGTCACCCCCATGGCCGTGACGCTCGCCGACGTCTCGGCGGTCGGCGCCGACCCCCGGCGGGACGGCGACCTCTGCCTGCAGCCGACGGTGGCCTGAGCCGTGGCCGGCCGGATCCCGCGCGCGGTGGCGCGTGCGCTGCTCGCACCTCCCCTGGCCGACGTCGGATTCGCGCGTCGGGGCTTCCCCGGTCGCGACTCGCCCGCGGCACGGAGCCTGGAGCGGATTCCCGAAGCCGTGGTCTGCGGTTTCGAGTGGGGGATGGAGACACGACACCTGGAGGAGGCCGAACATCGCCTCGAGACGGTGGACGCCGCGCTGCGCGGGTTCGCCTACGAGGGGACGACCATGGCCTTCACCGTGCGCGACGCCCTCCCCGTCGGCGGATCCGACCGCACCCGCGACCTCATGGACGGCCCGGCCAGACCGCACACCTTCCTCGCCTACATCGGGATCGGGTTCGCCATGGCCCGGTTGCCCCGGCGCCTGTGGCGAAGCGTCCTACCCGAACTGACGGACAACCCCTACCACCCCACCATGAGCTGGTTGGCCGTGGACGGTTACGGGTTCGACCTCGCCTACTTCGACACGCGGCGCTGGGTGGACCGCCAGGATACGCCCCACACGTATCCGTGGCTCGGCGCACCCGACTACTTCCCCCGGGCCTTCGACCAGGGGGTCGGGCGGGCGCTGTGGTTCATCCACGGCGCGCGGTGCGCGGCGGTCGCCGACGCCGTGCGGGCCTTTCCGGAACGCCGCCGGCCCGACCTGTGGAGCGGGGTGGGACTCGCCGCCGCCTTCGCGGGCGGCGCCGAGTCCGGTCCGCTGACCGATCTGCTCCGCGCGGCCGGGCCGGACGCGCCCCACGTCGCTCAGGGGGCGGTGTTCGCGGCGAAGGCGCGGGTGTACTCGGGATGCGTGCCCGACCACACCGAGTCCGTGGTCCGCGCGCTCACCGGTCTGGGTACGGCCGCGGCGGCCGCGCTGGCCGACGACCACGCGGTGGAGCCGGGGGAGCGCGGCGGTGTGCCCGCCTACGAGGTGTGGCGATCCGGAATTCGCGAACATTTCAGCTGACGTACCTCCGGGGCGCAGCAATCGCGAAGTAGCCCCGCGCCGGGCGGTATCGGCAGCATGGAAAACGAAATCGACCGTGTCCGTCGCACGTGGCGGGAGGACGAAATGGCCAGTGTGATCGGTGTGCTCAGGCGCAGGATCATCACTCCGAAAACGACCGAGACCACGTTGGAGAAGCGTGGTTTCCACGACAAGGGTCCCGCTGGCCGTGACGTTCTGGAAACGGTGGGAAAATCGTTTCTGACCGGCCTCGGCGACGCTTTGGAGACGGGGTCGGCGGAACGCGCTGACGAACGCCTCGCCTCGCTCCCGACCCGTTACAAGGGATTCGCCTACGAGGGCGCCGCGATGGGGCTCGCCCTGGTGGACGCGATGTCGCTGGGGAGTGGGCGGACGCGGCGTTTCCTGGAGGGGCCGGGCGCACCCCACGTCTACATGGCCTACGTCGGCATCGGATGGGCCATGGCCCGCCTGCCCCGGCCGCTGTGGCCCGGCACCGGACACCTCGACCCCCTGCTCCGGTGGCTGGTCCACGACGGCTACGGCTTCCACCAGGCCTACTTCCACACCGGCACACACGTCCACCGCCGCGTGCGGGACGGGCGCGCGGCGCGATACACCGGGGACGGCCCCTACGCCCTCCGGGCCGCTGACCAGGGGGTGGGTCGGGCACTGTGGTTCGTCGGGGGCACGGACCCCGACCGGGTCGCGGCCCTGGTCGAGTCCTTCCCCGAGGGACGCCGTGCCGACCTCTACTCCGGGGTGGGGCTGGCCGCCACCTACGCGGGCGGTGCCGACACCGACGAGCTGCACCGGCTCCGCGACCACGCGGGGCGCCACGGGCGGCACCTCGCCCAGGGGAGCGCCTTCGCCGCCGAGGCCAGGATCCGCGCGGGGCTCCTCGTCCCCCACACGGAGACCGCCACCGGGGTGCTGTGCGGCACGGACGCCGAGACGGCGGCCCGCGCCTCCCGCGACCTGCGCCCCGAACCGTCGGGGGCCGAGGACCCCGGCCGTCCGTGGTACGAGGTGTGGCGCGCCCGGCTGGCCGACGAGTTCGCGCTCCGCGAGGGCGGGGGTGCGTACTCGTGACCGGGACGGACCGGCGCCACCCCCCGCGCACCCCGCTCCGGGCGGCGCCCGGCATGCTGCGGGACCTGCTCACCGACCGGCTGGCCATGATGTCCACCGCGGTCGAACGACACGGGGACGCCGTGCGCATGGCGGCCGGTCCCAAGACCCTCTACCTGTTCAACCACCCCGACCACGCCAAACACGTGTTGGCCGAGAACTGGGACAACTACCGCAAGGGCATCGGGCAGAGCCACGCCAGACGGGCCCTCGGCGACGGGCTGCTGACCAGCGAGGGCGAGCGGTGGCGCGCCCAGCGCAGGACCATCCGTCCGGTGTTCCAGCAGCGCAGGATCTCCGGCCGGGCCGACGCCGTGGCCAAGGAGGCCGTCGCGCTGGCGGACCGGTTGCGGGCCAGGGCCGGGCGCGGGCCCGTGGACATGGTGGAGGAGACGACCGCCCTGACCCTGGGCGTCCTGGGCCGAACCCTCCTGGACACCGACCTGCACGCCTTCGACACCATCGGCTCGGCGTTCGCGGCGGTCCAGGACCAGGCCATGCTCGACATGATCACGATGAACGCGCTGCCGGTGTGGCTGCCGACGCGCACGCAGACCAGGTTCCGCGGGGCCCGGGCGGAACTCGCGCGGATCGTCGACCGGCTCGTCGAGGGACGCACCGCCGCGGACGACGCCGACGACGCGCTCTCGCGGGTGTTGGCCGACGCCTCCGTGGAGCCGGACCCGCGGGTGCGTTCCCAGCGGGTGCGCGACGAGCTGGTCACCCTCCTCCTGGCCGGTCACGAGACCACGGCCAGCACGCTGAGCTGGGCGCTCTACCTCGTGGACCGCAACCCGGGGACCGCCGAACGGCTCAGGGACGAGGCCAGGAGCGTACTCGGCGACCGGGCGCCGACCCACGAGGACCTGCCCAGGCTGACCTACACCTCGATGGTGGTCCAGGAGACCATGCGGCTGTACCCCGCGGTGTGGGTCCTGCCGCGCGTGGCGCTGGACGACGACGAGGTGGGCGGATACCACGTTCCCGCCGGGTCCGACGTCCTGATCTGCCCCTACACCCTGCACCGGCGCCCCGACGCGTGGCCGGACCCCGACCGCTTCGACCCCGAACGGTTCGCTCCCGGCCGCCGCGACGAGCGTCACCGCTACTCCTACATCCCCTTCGGGGCCGGACCGAGAGTCTGCGTGGGCAGCAACCTCGGGATGCTGGAGGCCGTCTTCGTGCTCGCGGTCATCGCGCGCGACCTGCGACTCACCCTTCCGCGGGGCCGCCGGGTGGTCCCCGAGGCCATGCTCTCGCTGCGTGTGCGCGGCGGCCTGCCGATGAACGTCCACACGCTCTAGGACGCCGGCCCACGGCGCGCCCGGCCCACCCACGACGACAGGAGATGACCATGACGGGCACCCCCGACGCGGACAGCGTCGAGACACGGACGCTGGAGGCGTTCGCCGACACCATCCTGCCCGGCGCGAGACGCGGTCCGGACGACGTGACCGTCGCGGGGCGCTCGCACGACGCCGGAGCGGTCGAGGCGGGTGCGCTGGAGCTGCTGCGGACCCCGGCCACGGGGCTGACCGCCGGGCTGGCCGACCTCGTCGACCTCCTCAACGAGCACGCCGAGCGCCACGCGCGCGAGCACGGACTGGACCCGGGCGGCGACGGCCAGCCCCCCTTCGTCCGGCTCCCCTTCGAGCACCGCACCGCCCTCGTCCGCGCGCTCACCTCGCCCGGCCACCCGGAGAAGGAGTTCTGGGTGATGCTCGCCCTCTTTTGCAACATGGCCTACGACAGCGCCGCCCACACCAGCACCCCCGACGCCATCGCGGCCGGGCACCCCGGACTGACGGCCATGGGTTTCGCCGCTCCGGACGCGGACGGACTGCTGCGGTTCAAGGAGTACTCCTACGGCAGGCCCCTGGCCCGCCTCCACCCGGACACCACGCCCTCGGGGAGCCCCGCATGACCACCACGGAGAAGACCGACGTCCTCGTCGTCGGCAGCGGCTTCGGCGGCGCCATCACCGCCTACCACCTCGCGGCGGGGGGAGCGCGGGTCACCGTCCTCGAACGCGGCCCCTGGCTGGCGACCGAGGAACTCCAGCACGACTTCCTCCTCGGCTCCTCCTACACACGCGCCTTCGACTTCACCGTCGGGGACGGGATGAGCGTGCTCGGCGGCAACTGCGTGGGCGGGGGGAGCATGGTGTACTTCGCCGCACTGCCCCGGGCACCGCGGTTCGTCTTCGAACGCCGGGGCTCCGTCGGGCGCCGCATGTGGCCCGCCTCGATCACCCGCGACGCCCTCGACCCCTGGTACGACCGGGTCGCCGAGGCGCTGGGCGTGCGGACCCAGGACTGGTCCGACGTCAGCTACGCGGGCGGACTCTGGGGCGCGGCCTGCGACCACTCCGGTCGCACGGCCAACCCGGTGCCCGTCGCCATCGACAAGGACGCCTGCGTCAACTGCAACTGGATGATGGCGGGCTGCCGGTTCGAGGCCAAGAAGTCCCTGATGTTCAACTACCTGCCCGCCGCCCTCGCCCACGGGGCGCGGATCCGGCCCCTGCACGAGGTACAGCGGATCGACCGCCTCGACGACGGCGGGTACCGGGTGCACTACAACGTCATCGACGACAGCGACTACAGGATCGTCGACGGCTCGGGCGCCATCGACGCCAAGATCGTGGTCCTCGCGGCCGGAGCCGGGGCCACCCCCGTCATCCTCAAACGCTCCGAGGAGCGCCTGGGCGCCATGCCGCACGCGGTGGGACGGTACTTCTCCGGCAACGGGGAACGCCTCAACACCGCCGTCGTCAACGAGGACCGGGTCCGCGACGTCCTGGGCCTGGCCCGCGACGACGAACGCGCCTACGAGGCGTTCCAGATCGGCAAGGGCCCGTGCGTGGCCAACTGGGACCGGCTGGACGCGTCGCTGCCGGAGTACTCCCGGTACTCGCTCGAACAGCTCTACTTCCCCCCGGCCCTGGGCACCATCCTCGCCCAGGTCCCCGGAGCCCCGACGCCGTCGTGGTTCGGCGCGGACAAGAAGGAGATGCTGCGCCGCTGGAAGTCGTGGCTGATCGTGTTCACCATGAGCGAGGACGACAACGAGGGTGTCTTCGGCACGCCGCCCCCCACGGGCAACGCCGTGCGCCTGTCCCAGCAGATGCTGGGCCGCGGCCCGCTCACCTACCGGCCCACCCTCAACACCCAGCGCGGCTGGGACGCCTCGGACGCCGAGGTCAAGGAGATCCTGGAGAAGGACGGGATCGCCAGCGTCGCGCCGTGGACCAACGACCTGGTGGGGGCCTACACCGTGCACCCGCTCGCCTCGTGCCGCATCGGCGACGACCCGCACACCTCGGCCCTGGACGACCGCCACGAACTGCGGGGCCACCCCGGGATCTTCGTCACCGACGGCTCCTCCGTGCCGGGAGCCCTCACCGTCAACCCCGCGATGACCATCGCGGCCCTCGCCGAGCGCTCCGTTCCGGGCATCGTCGAGGCCGTCCGAGCACGCGGGGTCGACGTCACCTACGGCGCTCCCGCCCCCGACGGCGCCACGTCGGGGAGCGGGGACGTCCTCCACCTGGCCGGTCGTCCGTCCGCTTAAGGGCGCGTCCGCCGTGCACACCCGACCGCCGACGATCCGAGAGGGGAGGAAGGACCGTGCTCCGTACGATCCTGAGGGCGGCCGTGCGCCGGTCGCTGAACGAGGTGCGCCACATCCGTCCGGATCCGCCGGGCCGCGCGTGCGGTGAGGTCGCCGACCTCTACGGGCGGGTGGAACGCGACTTCGGGGTGCTCGCCCCGCCCGTGGCCATGCTCTCGCCCGCGCCCGAGTGCGCCGCGGCGACCTGGACGGCGCTGCGTGAGTCCCTCCTCGTCCCGGGGCGCACCGGGCGTGCCGAACGGGAGGCCCTCGCCACCGACGTGTCGCGCCGCAACGCCTGCCCCTACTGCGTGGAGGTGCACGGCGCCACCCTCGGTTCGCTCGGAGGGGACGCGGAACCAGCCGGGCCGTCCCCGAGACCGCCCGGGTCGGCCCCGCCCGCCGAGCGCGCCGAACTGGGCGCGGTCGGGCTGACCTTCCACTACATCAACCGCATGGTCAACGTCTTCCTACCGGACTCGCCCCTGCCCGACCTCGCTCCCGGGCCCGTGCGGGGGCCGCTGCGCCGCGCCACCGGAGCGGTGATCGCCGCCGGGCACGGGCCGCGCCTCGCCCCCGACACCGCGTTGGAACTGCTGCCCGAGCGCGCACGCCTCGCCCCCGCCCCCGACGACCTGCGCTGGGCCTGTGGGAACCCCCGGATCCTGCGCGTCCTGACCGGGGTCTGCGCCGCGGTCGACGCGGCCGGGGCCCGCACGCTCCCGGACACCGTACGCGCCCTGACCACCCGCCACATCGGCGAACACGGGGCCGAGCCCGCCGGGGTCAGCCGCGCCTGGTCGACGGAGCCCCTCGCCGCGCTGCCCGAGGCGCACCGGCCCCTGGGACGCCTGGCCCTGCTCACCGCACGCGCCTCGTTCCAGGTCGGCGACGACACCGTGGCCGAGTGCCGACGAGCCGGGGCCGACGACGCCGACCTGGTCAGGGCCGTCTCCTGGGCGGCGATGACCGCAGCCCGCCACGCCACCGCCCGCGACCTCACATCCGCACCCCGCACCGCACCGAACCAAGGGAGACAGACGTGAACAACCTGCCCAACGTCATCACGGAACTGCCCGCCGTGATCGACGACCTGACCGCGGAGGCGGCCCGGATCGACGACCTCGTGGCCGACCTGGGGCCCGACGGCTGGGCACGGGAGACCCCGGCGGTGGGGTGGACCGTGGCCCACCAGGTCGCCCACCTGAGCTTCGTCTTCGCGCTCGCCGGGACCGCGGCCTCCGACGCCGAGGCGTTCGCGGCGATGACGGCCGAGGCGAGCCGGGACTTCGACGGAGCGGTCAACGCCGTCCTGAAGACCTATCCGCTCGACGACCCCGAGCGCCTGCTCGCCCGCTGGCGGAAGGAACGCGACTTCGCGATCGAGGCGCTCGCGGCCGCCCCGGCCGACCAGCCGGTGCCCTGGCTCGTGCGTCCGATCCCGCCGGGCGTCCTCGCCTGCGCGGGCATGATGGAGCTCTACGCCCACGGCCAGGACATCGCCGATGCGCTGGGCGTCACCCCCGAGCGCACCGACCGGATCGGCAACATCGTGGGGTTCGCCGTTCTGACCTGGGAGTTCGGCTATCAGTCCCGTGGGCTCACTCCGCCGGACACCGAGTTCCGGTTCGAACTGACCTCGCCCTCCGGCGCCAAGTGGAACTTCGGCCCGGCCGAGGCCGAACAGCGGATCACGGGCGACGCCGCCGACTTTTGCCTGTTGGTCACGCGCCGACGCCACCGCGACGACCTCTCCGTGACGGCGGAGGGGCCCGACGCCGACCGCTGGCTCGACATCGCCCAGGCCTACCGCGGCCCGGCCGGTCCGGGGCGCCGCCCCGGCCAGTTCGCCTAGGCAGTGCTTTTGGGGCCTCCGCTCCGCTTCGGCCCGTGTTCGGCCGCCCGAAAGACAGGGATTCTTCATCCTCGGCCGCGCCTATCGCTCGTTCCTCGCTACGCGGCTTGCCTCGCCCGCCCGTCACCCTCCACCACCCTCAACGGACGCCTGCGGCGCAGACCTATCCATAAGCACCCTGTCGGCGCCCGAACGACACCCCCTTGAGTGTCCGTTCCAAGAACAGGCCCCAGGCGGCACCTATTGGGGCCTGCCGCTCCGCCTCGGCCGCCACCGCCCTCACCCGCCGCCCGGGGCCGACGGACCGTCGGCCCCAGGCGGCGCGGTCTCACGCGGGCGGTGCGGCGGCCCGGGACCGCAGCGCGCTCTTGTCGGTCTTGCCCAGCGCCGTCACCGGCAGGGAGTCCACGGTGAGGAGGCGTTCGGGGAGTTTGAAGGACGCGGTCCCCGCCTCGGCCATCGCCCGGCGCACGTCCTCCAGCACCACCCGGTGGCCGGGGGAGGGCACGACGAACAGGCAGATCCGCTCACCGAGCTCGTCGTCGGGGAAGGCCACCGCGGCCGCCCGCCGGACGCCGGCCGCGCGCAGGGCCAGGTCCTCCACCTCCTCCGCGCTGACCTTCTCGCCGCCGCGGTTGATGACGTCCTTCTCCCTGCCGACGACGACCAGGTTTCCGTCCGGGCACAGGCGCACGATGTCGCCGGTCCGGTACCACCCGTCCCCGGTGAAGTGCCGCGCGTCGAGCTCTGGTGACCGGTAGTAGCCCCGGACGGTGTAGGGGCCCCGCGTGAGCAGCGCTCCCGGAACCCCCGTCTCCACGGGCTTCCCCCGCGGGTCGACGACCATGGTCTCGTCGTCGGGGCAGATGGGCCTGCCCTGGGTGTGGTGCACGACGTCGTCCGGGTCGTCGAGGCGGGTGAGGCAGAGCAGCCCCTCCGACATGCCGAACACCTGCTGGAGCGCGCAGCCGAGCTCGGGGCGGATTCGGCGGGCCGTGGCCGGGGCCAGGCGGGAGGCGCCGACCTGGAGCAGCCGCAGCGAGTCCAGGTCGGCCGCGGGGCCGGACTCCCGGTACTCCAGCCAACGGGAGACGATCGCCGGAACCGCGGAGGTCGCCGTGACCCGTTCCCGTTCGATCAGCGGGAAGACCGTCTCGGGGGTCGGCGACGGCGCGACCACCACCCGGCCGCCCGCCGCCAGGGCGCCCAGGACGCCCGGTCCGGTGTTGGGGAAGCCGTGGGCGAGCGGAAGGACCGCGAGATAGGCCGTGTCCGGGCCGAACCCGCACAGGCTCCCCGCCCTCGTGATCATGTAGGACAGGTCGTCGTGGGTGCGGGCGACGACCTTGGGCAGCCCGGTGGTCCCGCCCGAGAGTTTGAGCACCGCCACCGACCCCGGGTCCGGCGCCGACCGGTCCATCGACGCGCGGGCCCGTTCGGGGTCCGGCGCGGGCGCGCACAGCTCGGCCAGGTCCAGGCCGCCGGGGAGCGGCGCCGAGGCACCGCCCACCACGACGTGTTCCACCCCCTCCACGGCCCGTGCCGCCTCGTGCGCCGCGCCCTGGTGGTCGAAGCCGCGGAAGGCGTCCGGCACGACGATCATCCTCGGCCCGGTGTGCGCGACCACTTCCGTGAGCTCGCGCAGCCGGTACTGGGGCAGGACCCAGACCGGAGGCGCGCCGAGCCGGAGGCAGGCCACCGTCATGACGACGTGCTCCCACCGGTTCGGCAACTGGACGACGACCCGGTCCGCGGCGCGGACCCCCAGGCCGCGCATCCGCAGCGCGGCCCCGTCCGCGCGTGCCATCAGCTCGCGGAAGGTCATGCGTACGTCGCCGTCGACCAGGCACACGGCGTCGGGCCTGGCGCGCGCGGCCTCCGCGATCCGGGAGCCGAGCGGCCGCCCCTCCCAGTACCCCCTGGCCCTGTAGACCGCCGCCGCCTCCGTCGGCCACGGCACGAAGCCGTCCACGGGCGGAACCACTCCTGGGTTGGGCATGTCGTCTCCCGGTGTCCTGAGGGTTCGGTGCCCGGCCCCCGCTCACCGGCGGGTCCCCGGGCGCGCTTCCCCGGCAGCCTAGGAGGGCCGACGTCCCACGATCCTCTCGATCGTTGCTCGATCACCGCTTCCGGACGGCCCCTGTCCGTACAGCGCACGTGACAAGTAGTCATTCCGATTCCGGGTGCCCGAATCTGACTGCGAGGGGGACGACACGGCCGCCGCGGCGGTCCGTCCGCTCGGCGATTTGAATGGGAGCGAGGAGCCGATGCAAACAGCAGCAGCTGACGAGGCGGTCGCCATTGTCGGGATGGCGTGCAGATTCGCCCCCGACCTTCTCTCCGCGGAGGACTTCTGGCGCTTCCTCGTTGAGGGCGGCAGCACCGTCTCGGACATGCCCGACAAACGGTGGAAGGCCTACGCGTCGAGTCACCCGAAGGCGACCACCGCCCTGCGCGAAACCGTTCTGAAGGGGTCCTTCCTCGACGACATCGAGGGCTTCGACGCGGACTTCTTCGGGATCTCGCCCAGGGAGGCCGACTTCCTCGACCCGCAACAGAGGTTCATGCTCGAACTCACCTGGGAGGCGCTGGCCGACGCGGGTATCCCCCCGCTGTCCCTGCGCGGCGGCCAGACGGGCGTGTACGCGGCCGCGAACTCCAACGACTACGGCCGCAGGCTGCTGGAGGACATCCCGCTCACGGGTGCCTACGCGGTCAACGGCACCACGTTCTACGGCATCGCGAACCGGGTCTCCTACTTCCTCGACCTGCGCGGGCCGAGCATGGCCGTGGACACCGCCTGCGCCGGTTCCCTGACCGCGCTGCACCTGGCGCGCGGGGGCCTGCTGTCGGGGGAGATCCCCCTGGCGGTCGTCGGCGGCCTCAACATCATGTCGACCCCGGCGCTCAACGTCGCCCTCAACGGCGCCGGGGCGATGTCCCCGGACGGCAGGAGCAAGGCCTTCGACCGCGACGCCGACGGCTACGGCCGCGGTGAGGGGGCGGGCGTGGTGGTGCTCAAGCGCCTCTCCGACGCCCGGCGCGACGGCAACCCCGTCCTGGCGGTCGTGCGCGGCAGCGGGGTCTTCCAGGACGGCCGCTCCGACGGGATGATGGCCCCCAACGGGAGCGCCCAGGAACACATGCTCCGCGAGGTCTACGAACGGGCGGGCATCGCGCCCGCCACGGTCGACTACGTGGAGGCGCACGGGACCGGAACGCCCTCCGGCGACGGTGAGGAGCTCACGGCGCTCGCCCGGGTCCTCGGTACGGGCCGCCCGGACGACAGGCCGTGCCTGATCGGCTCGGTCAAGCCCAACATCGGCCACATCGAGGGCGGCTCGGGGGTCGCCGGCGTGATCAAGACCGTGCTCGCCATGCGGCACGGCCGAATCCCCCGGAGCCTGCACGGCGCGCCCCACGACGGGATCGACTGGGACGGGAGCGGCCTGCGGCTGGTCGACGGGCTCGTGCCGTGGCCGTCCACCGGGGGCACGCGCCCGCGCAGGGCGGGTGTGTCCAGTTACGGCGTCGGCGGCACGATCTCGCACGTCCTCCTGGAACAGGACGTCGACGCCGACTCCGGGGCGGCGCGGAGCGCGGACCGTCCGGCTCCCGGGAGGGCGACGGTCTTCCCCCTCTCCGCCGCCTCGGCGGCCGGGCTGCGCGGCCTCGCCGCGAAGGTCGCCGACTGGGTGGAGGAGCGCCCCGACGCCTCCCTGGCCTCGATCGGCCACACCCTGGCCCTGCGCCGTTCGCACCTGGCCCAGCGCGGCGCCGTCGTCGCCGACTCCCCCGAAGCGCTGGTGGAGGGCCTGCGCGATCTCGCGGAGGGACGGGCCGGCCGGAGCGCGGTGTCGGACCGGGCCTCGGCCGACGACGGCGGCGTCACCTGGGTCTTCTCCGGACACGGCGCCCAGTGGACCGGTATGGGCAGGCGGCTCCTGGCCGAGGAGCCGGTGTTCGCCGGCGCCGTCGACGCACTGGCGGAGCCGTTCCGGGAGGTGCTCGGCTGGACACCCCGCGAGGCGCTGACGGACGGGCGCACGTGGTCCGCGTCCCACGTCCAGGCGCTGACCTTCGCCGTCCAGGTCGGTCTCATCGAGGTGTGGCGCGACCGGGGGCTCACCCCGAGCGCGGTCATCGGGCACTCGGTCGGCGAGATCGCGGCCTGTGTGGCCGCGGGCGTGCTCGACCGTGACGACGCGGCCAGGTTCGCCTGCCGGCGGGCCTCGGCGCTCACCCGGTTGGAGGGCCGCGGGGCCATGGCCATGGTGGGCCTGGCGTTCGAGGAGGCCCGGACGAGGCTGGAGGGCGTCGTCGGCGTGGAGGCCGCGATCTCCGCGGCTCCGGAGTCGACCGTCGTCTCCGGGGGCGCGGCCGAGGTGGAACGGGTCACCGCCGCCTGGCGGGAGGAGGGGATCTGGGTCCGGGAGGTGGACTCCGACATCGCCTTCCACAGCGCCCAGACCGAGGAGGTGGTCGCCGAGGTCGAGGCGGCCGCGCGCCGGCTCGCGCCCCGGCCCGCCTCCGTCCCCCTCTACAGCACCGCCATGGCCGACCCGCGGTCCGGAGCGTCCCGGGACGGCGCCTACTGGGCGGCCAACCTGCGGCGTCCGGTCCGCTTCTCCGAGGCGGTGGCGGCCGCCCTGGAGGACGGCCACCGCCTGTTCCTCGAGCTCTCCTCGCACCCGGTCGTGGCCCACTCGATCAGGGAGGCCGTGCTCAAGCTCGGGATCGAGGACGTCGTCGTCGTCGGCAGCCTGCGGCGGGACACCGACGACGGGGCGGAACTGCTGACCAACCTCGCGCGGCTGTACTGCGCGGGCGCCGGGATCGACTGGTCGCGGGACCACGGCGCCGGGGAGGCGCTGCCCGTGCCCGCGGCGGCGTGGCAGCACCGTCCGTTCTGGATCTTCCCCGAGGACCGCGCCGACGGCGGCACCGGCGGCGGCCACGACCCCCTCAGCCACAGCCTCCTCGGCGGACGGATGACCGTCAGCGGATCGCCGACCCGCCGCGTCTGGCAGACCCGCCTGGACATGGACAGCCGCCCCTACCCCCAGAGCCACGGCCTGGTGGGGGTGGAGGTCACCCCGGCGGCATCCATCATCAACACCTTCGTGGCGGCCGCGGGTGAGGAGGGGACCTCGGCGCTCAGCGACATCGTCCTTCGCACGCCCCTGGCCGTCGACCCGCCCCGGGTGGTGCAGGTCGTCCGGGAGGGCCGGTCCCTCTCCCTCTCCACACGCGTCGCCGACACGGCCGCCGACGACGAGGGTGATGCGTGGATCACGCACACCACGGCGGTCTCCGTGCCCGACGCCCGGCTCCCCGGGGGGACGATGGACGTGGACCCGCTCCGGTCCCGTCTGCCGGAGGGTCCCCTGGACCGCGCCGACCAGATGTTCGGCCGGATGGGTGTCGAGGGCTACGCCTTCCCCTGGGAGATGAGGGAACTTCGGTTCGACGCCGATGAGCAGTTCGCCCTCCTGGAGATGGAGCCCGCCCCCGCCACCCGGGCGAGCAGCTGGGCGCACGTCATCGACGGCGCCCTGACCGTCAGCGCGATGGTCGTGGCGCCCGGGGACGCGTCCGTGCTGTGGATGTCGCGCTCGATCGACGAGGTCCGCTGGCGGGGCGAGCCCCCGGCCCGCATCCACGTGCACAGCACGCGCTCGCCGCGCTCACCGCACGACACGGTCGACGTGCGCGTCGCCGACGAACACGGTGAGATCGTCTGCGAGGTCGCCGGGCTCCGCTTCGCCGCCGTCGACCACCTCGGCTCCACGGCCACTCCGAGGGACCTGGTGTACGAGGTGGTGTGGCGGCCCCTGGAGGAGGCCCTGACCGGCCAGACGGGACAGGAGGCCCTGGACCAGGTGGTCCTGGTCGGCGCCCCCGAACTGACCGCGCCCCTGGAGGAGGGGATCACGGCGGCCGGGGTGCCGTGCGTCCGCGCGGCCGGGGCGGACGAGCTGGGGGCGGACACGCTCACCAGGCCCGGAGCGGTCGTGGTGCTTCCCCCGCCGCCCGGGGCGGACGAGGCCCTGGAGGAGACCACCGAGCGGACGGTCATGACGCTGGTCCGCGCCGTGCAGCGGGTGGCGCGACTCCAGGCGGACACCTCGCGCCCGATCGCGCCGCAGCGGGTGTGGTGCCTGACCAGGGGGGTGCGCTCCGCGCACGCCGAGGAGTCCCTCGCCCAGGGGCCGCTGTGGGGCCTGGCCCGCGTCGTCGCCGGGGAGCATCCCGACCTCTGGGGCGGGGTGGTCGACGTTCCGGAGCTGAACGGCAACATCGCCAAGCGGCTCCCCGGCGTGCTGCGCGACGTGTCCGGCGGCCTGGAGGACGTGGTCTCCCTCACCGAGGAGGGCGCCCACGCGGCACGGCTGTCCAGGATCGAACGCAGCGCGGACCGGTCGCCGCTGCGCTGCTCGCCCGCGGGAACGGTGCTGGTCACCGGAGGCCTCGGCGCACTCGGACTGGAGACCGCCCGATGGTTGGTCGAACGGGGCGCGCGCCGGCTCCTCCTGGTCGGACGGCAGGCCCTGCCGGCCCGTGCGGAGTGGGCGTCGGTGAGCGACCCCGAGACCCGACGCAGGATCGACGGGGTGCTCGCGCTGGAGGCCCTGGGCGTGACGGTCAAGGTCCTCGGTCTCGACATCACCGACCACGCCGCCGTCGCCGCGGCCCTGGATCCCGATGTCTTGGACATGCCGCCGGTGACCGGTGTGGTGCACGCGGCGGGCGTGGTCAACGACGCGCTGGTGCACAACGTCGAGCCCGACGGGCTGCGTGAGGTGCTCGCACCGAAGGTCGGGGGAGCGCTGGTGCTCCACCGCCTCTTCCCGCCCGGGAGCCTCGACTTCTTCGTCATGTTCTCCTCGTGCGGCCAGTTCGCCCGCCTGTCCGGGCAGGCGGCCTACGCCTCCGCCAACTCCTTCCTCGACGCCCTGGCGGCGCACCGCAACTCCGGCGGCGGCACGGAGACGGTCAGCCTGGGGTGGACGGCCTGGCGCGGGGTGGGCCTGTCCTCGGACATCGGGACCGTGATGCTGGAGGCCAACTCACGCGGACTGGAGGCGGTCTCGACCGCCGAGGCCCTGCGGGCGTGGGACTTCGGCACGCGCTTCCAGTCCGGCTACCAGGCCGTGCTGCGCGCGCTCCCCGCACCCTCGGGCGCGCTCCGACCGCCGATGCTGCGCGACCTGGAGGTCGCGGCCGAGGCGGCGGACTCCTCCGGCGAGTGGCTCGCGCACATCGCCGACCTGTCCGAGGAGGAGGCGCGCGAGCGCGTCTTCGCCGACGTGTGCGAACAGGTGGCGGCCGAGCTCAACCTCGACCCCTCCGAGATCGAGCCGCGGCGCCCGCTGGTCGAGATGGGCGTCGACTCCGTCATGACCGTCGCCCTGCGCGTCCGCGTGCGCGCCAGGTACGGGACGGACCTGCCCCCGACCATCCTGTGGGCCAAGCCGTCGGTGGAGGCCCTGGCCGACCACCTGTCCGGCGTCCTGCGCCCGGGAGCCGACGACGGCGGGGAACCGGAGGCCGACGGCTCCGCTCCCTCGGAGCCGGTCGGGGACCCGGCGTGACCGTCGGCGGGGTCCCGTCCGCGTCCAGCATCGGCCTGCGCGGCGTGCTCAGCACGCGAAAGGACGATCTGGACGCGGCGGCCCGGGACTTCGGCAACATGGTCAGCCGCCGTCCGCTCGCCGTCCTGTACCCGGCCGGCGCGGCCGACGTCGCCGCGGTGGTCCGGTTCGGGCGGAGCACGGGTACACCCGTCGTCGCGCGCGGTACGGGGCACTCGGTCGACGGCCAGGCCCAGGCCGAGAACGGGATCGTGGTCGACCTGAGGTCGCTGTCCCGCGTCCGGGACCCCGCCGCCGACCGGGTCTCGGTGGACGCCGGGGCCCGCTGGAGCGACGTGGTGCGGACCACGCTGCCACGGGGCCTGGTTCCGCCGGTCCTGCCGGACCTGCTCGACCTGTCCGTCGGAGGAACCCTGTCGGTGGGAGGGGTCGGCGGCGCGAGCCACCGGTACGGCTACGTCGCCGACCACGTCGCGGAGCTCGAGGTCGTCACCCCGGACGGGCGCGTGGTCGTCTGCTCGCCCGACCGGGCCCCCGACCTCTTCGACGCCGTGCGCGGGACCCAGGGAAGGTACGGCACCATCACGCGTGCCACGGTCGGGCTGGTCCGGGCCGGGAGCACGGTGCGTCGCCACCGGTTCGTGTACTCGGAGCTCGGTGCGTTCCTCGCGGACCAGAGGAGGATCGCGTTCGACGGTCGGTTCGACCACGTGGAGGGCCGGCTCACCCTGGACCGGGCGGGGGCGTGGACCCACACCCTGGACGCCGCGGTGGTCGGGGGCGGCGACGGCGCTCCGGGCGGTCGCGTCCCGCTCGACGGGTCGCGGTGCCGACGCGGCCCCGAGACGTGGTCCACGGCCCACGGCGACTTCCTCCACCGGTACGCGCCGCTCGTGGCGCAGGCCCGTCGGCTCGGGGGTTGGGAGCGGGACCCGCATCCGCGCTACAACGTCCTGCTGCCGGGGGCGGTCGCCGGGGCGGTCATCGCCGAGACCCTGGAGGGTCTGACCGCCGACGGCCTCGGCGCGGGCGGCAGCGTCCTCGTCCTGAGCCTGCCGACCGAGCGTCTGCGTGCCCCGGGCCTGCCCGGTGTGCGCGACCCCCTCACCGTGCTCCTCGGGGTGCAGCGCACCGCGCCGCGCGACGACCCGGCCGTCCTGGACCGCATGCGGCGCTTCAACGACGCTCTGCGGGCGCGGGCGCGCGGGGCGGGTGGGGTCGACTACGCGGGCGGTGCCCCTCCGGCCCCGACCGGGTGACCGTTTCCCTCCGGGCGGCGGCCCGGAGGGAAGGCCCCCGAACGCCGGGTGCTAGGCGGTGAGTGAGTCGACGACCTGGACGACCACGTGGTGCCCGAGCGCGTCCATGGTGGCGCGGTCGTGGCCCCGCAGCGGCCCCCGGGTGGCCAGGTCCGCGAAACCGTGGACGGAGGACCAGCAGACCCACTCCGCGTTCGGTCGCCGTTCGGGCTTCAGCGCGCCCGCGGTGACCATGTCGTCGAGGGCCTGGAGCAGCAGCCGGAAAGGCGGGGGGACGCGCTCCTCGACCGGTTCCCGCCCCGACGCGGAGTCGTCGGTGAGGATGGCCAGTTCGAACCAACCGGGCTCGGACAGGGCGAACCGGATGTAGCCCAGACCCACCCCGCGGAGGTTGTGCACGGCCCGGTCGACGGGGTCGGCGTCGGTCGCGTCGGTGTCCATGTGGTCGAGCATCGACCGGGCGAGCTTGTCCTGGGCCCGCTCGGCGATGGCGAGCACGAGCGTCTCACGGTCGGCGAAGTGGCGGTAGGCGGCGTTGGGCGTCACCCCGACGGCGCGGGTGACCACGCGAAGCCCCAACGCGTCCGCCCCGCCCTCGCGCGCGAGTTCCAGGCCGGCGTCGATCAGCGCCGTCCGCAGGTCCCCGTGGTGATAGGGGCGCTCGCCTCTGGCCATCGTCCAGGTCACCTCCACACCCAGTATACAGCGTGAACTTTGCTGGTGGCGTGCGTGGCGGGCCGATGGGAGCGTTTCCCGAGGCCATACCGCAGCCACGAAGAAGACAGCCCGGCGGCCGCGGTGGAAGCGTGACGTCGGACCGGTCATTCGGGTGGGGCCCGTCCGAACGGCCGCGCGAGAGCGTCGAGGAGGTGGGACATGCCGGCACACGGGCTGACCCTGCGTGTGGTGTCCAAGGAACCGGCGGCGGAGGGGGTGGTCGCCCTCGTCCTCGAACACGAGGACCGAGCCCGGCTGAGGGACTGGACCCCCGGAGCGCACATCGACCTCGTGTTGCCCGACGGCACCGTCCGTCCGTACTCCCTGTGCGGGGACCGCTGGGACCCCTACCGGTACCGGATCGCCGTCCTGCGTGAGCCCGACGGCAGGGGCGGTTCGGCCTACGTCCACGACCGGCTCCGAGTCGGGGACGCGGTCGGTGTCGGCGGGCCGCGCAACAACTTCCCCATGGTGCCCTCGGAGCACTACCTGTTCCTCGCCGGGGGCATCGGGATCACCCCGCTTCTGCCCATGATCCACCAGGCGGACCTGGTCGGAGCGGACTGGCGCCTGGTGTACGGCGGGCGCCGCCGCGCGTCGATGGCCTTCCTCGACGAACTCGCCCGCCACGGCGACCGCGTCGACGTCGTCCCGGAGGACGAGAGGGGCCGCCCCGACCTCGGGCACTGGCTGGGAGAACCGCGCGCGGGCCTGCGGGTCTACTGCTGCGGTCCCGCCGGAATGATCCGGGCCGTGGAACGGGCGTGCGGGCCCTGGCCCGCCCCGACCCTGCGCACCGAGCGCTTCACCGCCCGGGCCCCGAGGACGGCGGTACAGGACACGCCCTTCGAGCTGGTCCTGGCGCGCACGGGCAGGCGGGTGACCGTCGCACCGTCCCAGACGGTGGTGGACGCCCTGCGGTCGGTCGGCGTGGACCGGCTGACGTCGTGCGAGTCGGGCACCTGCGGGACGTGCGAGGCGACCGTGGTCTCCGGCGAGGTGGACCACCGCGACTCCCTGTTCTCCGAGGAGGAGCGCCGGACCGGGGACCGCATGCTCCCGTGCGTCTCCCGCTCGTTCGGCGACCGGCTTGTCCTGGACATCTGAGACGACCGACCCGGCCGGCCCAGTGTCCGGCCCGCCAGGGAGGAGACCCACCGTGACCCGGATCCGCGCCGAGGAGGCACCGCCGACCCTCGGGACCGACCCCTTCGCCCCCGACGTGCTCGAGGACCCGCACCCGTTCGAGTCGACGCTGCGCGAGGCGGGGCCCCTGGTCTACCTCAGTGCCCACGACGTCTACGGGATGGCCAGGTACGAGCAGGTGTACGAGGCCCTGCGCGACTGGCAGGGCCTGGAGTCCGGAGCCGGGGTCGGCCTGTCGAACTTCCGCGTCGTGCGGCCCTGGCGCGCGCGCAGCGTCCTGTTGGAGGCGGATCCCCCCTGGCACGACGCGCCCCGCCGCGTCCTGGCCGACCTGCTCGGTCCCCGTACCCAGCGGAGTCTGCGCGCGCGCTGGACGGACCAGGCCGCGGAGCTGGTCGACCGCCTGCTGCCGAAGGGGGCCGTCGTCGAGTTCGACGCGGTCTCCCGCCTGGCGGAGGCGTTCCCGCTGCGGGTGGTCCCCGACGCGCTCGGCATCCCCGAGGCGGGCCGGGAGAACATGCTGCCCTTCAGCGACTTCCTGCTCAACGCCTTCGGCCCGCGCAACGACCTGGTCCGGGCGCAGGCGCACCGGGCCAGGGAACTGTCCGAGTGGGTGGACGCCCACTGCGCCCGGGAGGTCCTCGCCGAGGGCGGATTCGGCGCGCGGATCTGGGCGGCCGCCGACCGGGGAGACATCACTCCGGAGCAGGCGCCGCTGGTGGTGCGCTCGCTCTTCGCCGCCGGTGTCAACAGCACCGTGCACGCGCTCGCCTCCCTGCTGTACGCGCTCGCGACCCATCCCGTGCAGTGGGACCGTCTGCGCGCCGAACCGGACCTGGTGCGCGTGGCGTTCGACGAGTCCGTGCGCTGGGCCTCGCCCGTGCAGACGTTCTTCCGGACGGCCACGCGCGGTGTCCGGATCGGCGGTCACGTGATCCCCGGCGACTCGAAGGTGCTGCTGTTCCTCGGCGCCGCCAACCGCGACCCGCGCCGTTGGACCGATCCCGACGCGTTCGATCTGGGCCGCGACCCGTCCGGCCACCTCGGTTTCGGGTTCGGCCTGCACCAGTGCGTGGGCCAGAACCTCGCGCGCCTGGAGGCGGAGTGCCTGCTCCGGGCGCTGGTGGACCGGGTGGAGACGATCGGGATCGCCGGTACCCCGCGCCGTCGCCCCAACAACACCCTGCGCGCGTGGGAGTCGGTGCCGGTGCGCGTGCGCACGTCCCGTGCATGAGAAACCGGTGGACTTCGAACATGTGATTGCTTCGTCGAACAGCTAGGTATACGCTGTGAACATCCGAAAAGGGGGAGCGGCCAGAAGTGTGTCGAGCCCATGGCTCGACTAATACAAGGCGCATTTCGGGCATTTCTGGAACAGGCGACGAACAAGGGAGTAATCGCGTGGTAACGGCAGATCCGCAGCAGGGATCGTCGAGAGACGGCGATCCACGACAGCAGGCGGACCCCCGACGATGGTGGATCCTCGCCCTCCTGTCGAGTCTGCAACTCATGATCCTGTTGGACATGACCGTCGTTAACGTCGCCCTCCCGAGGATTCAGGAGGGACTCGGCTTCTCACCCTCGGGTCTGACCTGGGTCGTCAACGGATACGTCCTCGCGGCGGGCGGCCTGCTGATGCTGGGCGGCCGCATGGCCGACTTCTTCGGCCGCCGACGCGTCCTGCTCATCGGTGTGGTCGTCTTCGGCCTCGCCTCGGCCCTGTCGGGCGCCGCGACCGCCCCGTGGATGATGATCGTCGGCCGCTTCGGTCAGGGCACCGCCGAGGCGCTCGTCGCCCCCGCCTCCCTCGCCCTGATCGCCCTGCTGTTCACCGACCCCAAGGAGCGCACCAAGGCGTTGGGACTGTGGGGCGGGCTCGCCGGGATCGGCGGCGCGCTCGGCTACGTCCTCTCCGGCGTCCTGACCGACCTCGCCTCCTGGCGTTGGATCTTCTTCATCAACCTGCCCGTCGCCCTCGTCGTCCTGTTCCTGGTCCCCCGCTTCGTCGCGGAGAGCCGGATGACGCGGGGCAAGGACGACAGCCTCGACCTCGTCGGCGCGGCGACCCTGACCCTGGGACTGGTCGGCGTGGTCTACGGGCTCCTCCAGGCCGCCGAGCGCTCCTGGGGCTCGGTCCAGGTGCTGGCGCCCCTCGTGGTCGGCGCCGCCCTGCTGGTGCTGATGGTGGTGGTCGAGCGCAGGTCGCGCAACCCCCTCATCCCGCTCGACTTCTTCGCCAACCGGACGAGGTCGACCATCAACCTCGTCTCCCTGCTCTTCATGGCGGCGTTCATCTCCTACACGTTCATGATGAGCCTGTTCAACCAGCAGATCCTGGGACTCTCCCCGCTGATGGCCGGTCTGGCCTGGCTCCCGCTGACCGTCGGCATCCCGGTCGGCCTCGGGGTGAGCACCGCGCTGGTCCCGCGCCTGGGCGTCAAGGTGGTGGCCGCGCTCGGCTACGCCGGAGCCGGGGGAGGCCTGATCCTGACGAGCATGGTCACCCCGGACAGCTCCTACTTCCTGGGCGTCGTACCGGGGATGCTGGTCTTCGGACTGTTCGCCGGGCTCAGCATGCCGGCCTCGCTCAACGCCGCGCTGCACGGGGTCACCGGCCAGGACTCCGGTCTGGCCTCCGGGGTGCTCACCACCATGCAGCAGGTCGGCAGCGCGACCGGTGTGGCCGTCCTGGTGACCCTCGCGATCCGCCACGCCGAGACCGCGATCGAGGCCGGCGCCTCCGCTCCGGTGGCGGCGGCCCAGGGATACTCGCTCGCCTTCCTCGTCGGGGGCGTCCTCATGATCATCGGGGGGCTCGTCATCCTCGCCCTGTTCGAGAGGGTCGACACCGAACTGAGCGACCCCATGGTGGCGAGGGCGGCGGCGTACGAGTCCGCCGGGGACGAGCCGGGTGGGCCCGGCGGGTCCGCGGAGCCGAGCGCGCGGGAGGGTTCGTCGTGACCGAGGCCCTGGGGACCGATCCGTCCACGGCGACGGCGGCGGACCGGGAGGCCCTGCTCGCCCTCGACGCGGAACACCTGTGGCACCCCTGGTCGCCGACCCGCGTCAACCCGGACACCGTCGTGGCCGTCGCCGGCCAGGGGTGCGAGGTCCAGGACGCCGACGGTCGCCGCTACCTCGACGCCAAGTCCTCGGGGTTCAACGCGACCCTGGGCTACGGGTGCCGCGAGGTGGTCGACGCGGTCGGCGCGCAGCTGTCCCGGTTGATGACCTACGACCTGGGCGAGGGCTCCACCGCCCCGGCGGTGCGACTGGCACGGCGCATCGCGGAGCTGGTCGGCCCACCGCTGACCCGCACCTTCTTCTGCAACAGCGGTTCGGAGGGCGTCGAGGCGGCGATCCGCATCGTGCGCTTCTACCACGCCGCCCTGGGGCGTCCGGAGCGGAGCACGGTCGTCTCGCTGCGCGGCGCCTACCACGGTTCGACCCTGGGAGCCGCCGCGTGCGCCCCCGCCCCGTCGCCCGTCTCCGATGAGGTGGGTCCGCCCGGCTTCGCGTCCGTACCCGGACCGGAGGGCGACGGCGGGCCGGAGGGCGTGGCGCCGCTACGCGCCCACCTGGAGGCCCACGGGGACCGCACCGCGGCCGTGCTGGTCGAACCGGTGCAGGCGCGCGGCGTGCGCGTGCTGCCCGACGACTACCTCCGGGCGGTGCGCGAGCTGTGCGACCGCCACGGCGTCCTACTGGTTCTGGACGAGGTGACCACGGGGTTCGGCCGGACCGGGGCGATGTTCGGCCACCAGCACTCGGGGGTCCGCCCGGACGTGCTCGTGACCGGCAAGGGCCTGACCGCCGGATACATGTCCCTGGCGGCCGTCACCACCACCGAGCACGTCTTCGGCGTCTTCGACCGGAACAAGGCCAGGGCCGGGTTCGTCCACGGCCACACCCACTCCGGGCACGCCGCCGCGTGCGCGGCCGGACTCGCGGTCCTGGACGTCCTGGAGGAGCGGCGGCTGGTGTCCAACGCCCGTGAACGCGGCGCGCAGCTGCTCGCGGAACTGGAGGGGGCCAGGTCGGCGACGTCGGTCCTCGACGTCAGGGGGCGGGGACTGCTGGTCGCCGTCGAGATGGACGACCCCCGCCGGGCCTCGGCCGTGCGCCGGGCCATGCGGGAGGCCGGAGTCCTGGCCAGGCGCACCGGGGCGAGCATCGTCCTGGCGCCACCGCTGATCGTCACGGCCGCCGAGACGGAGCGGATATCGACGGCACTGACGACCGCCGTGCGCTCATAGGACACACCCTGTGCCGGGCCGCCCGCCCACGGGCGGTCCGACACGGCACGGCGGCACGAATCCACGGAACAAGGGAGGCGACATGCCCGCGGAACCACGACCCGCGCAGGAGATCGACAACACCTTCACCCAGAAGATCATCAAGGAGGACAACAGCGGCTGGGCCTGCGTGATCGTCCCCGACTCGGGAGAGTTCTTCGGGACGAGGAAGGCCGTCAAGGTGGCGGGAACCATGGACGACCAGGAGTTCCAGGCCACCATGCTCCCCATGGGCGACGGCACCCACATGCTTCCCGTCAAGGCCGCCCTGCGCAAGAAACTCGGCAAGGACCTCGGTGACGAGATCACCGTCCGTCTGCGCCAACGCCTCAACTGACCCGCCGCGAAAGGAACAGGAGACCGAGCATGGCCGACAACGACGCCGCCGAGAACGCCGAGAACCCCACGCCCGCCACCCCGGGATGGTTCGACATCTCCACCCCGGACTCCGCCCGGACCAAGGAGTTCTACCGGGAGATGTTCGGCTGGCAGATCAACTCCCTGGACGAGACCTACGCCCTGGTGAGCTCCGACGGCGGGGCGCCCGCCGGGGGCATCGGCCAGGCGGGGCCCGACAGCCCCTACCGGGGGTTCGTCGCCTTCTTCCCGGTGGAGGACGTGGAGACCGCCCTGGCCCGGGCGGAGAAGCTCGGCGGGACCACGGCGCTGGCTCCCACGGGCACGCCCGACGGGCGCATCGCCGCCTTCACCGACCCGGACGGCAACACCATCGGCCTCATGAGTCCGTGACCGCACGGGACTGACCGGATCTGTCCCCGGGCCCCGCCACGACCCCGGTCGTGACGGGGCCCGGGTGCGTTCCCCGCGGGGAACGCACCCGGGCCTGACGGGCGGTCACCGGGAGAAGAACTCCATCAGGTGCGGCGCCCCCGCCTTCTGGTCGAAGAGGTGGTCGTAGCCCTCCATCGTCAGGAGCTCCGAGTCCGGGACCTCCTCCGCGATGCGGGCGCAGGCGTCGTGGATCACCTTCTGGCCGTCGTCACCGCGCATCACCAGCGTGGGGACCGGGATCCTGCGCAGCTCCTCCAGGGGGACCTCCAGGTGGTCCCGGTTGATCAGGGCGTCGTAGTAGGTGGACTTGATCATCGTCTGGAACGCGCTCCAGGCCGGGTGGCTCCGGAAGTGGACGATCGACTCGTCGTCGACGAAGCCGACGACGTCCCTGGCGAAGAGCGTGACCGCCTCCTCCGCCCGGCCCTCGGCGATGAACCTCCTCAGATCGGCGAGTTGCTCCTCGGTGGTGGCGGTGGACCAGTAGGGCGGTTCGTACAGGCCCAGCCGGACCATCGGGACCCCGTTCGCCGCGGCGACGATGGCCACCATCCCACCGGTGCAGTTCGCGAAGACGTGGCTCGGCTCGCCCACGACCTCCAGCACCGCCGCCAGGTCCTCGACCTCGCGCTGGATCGTCCACGTGTCGGGGTCGCCCCACTCGCTGTCGCCGCGCCCGCGCCGGTCGTAGTTGTAGACCGTGAAGCGCTCCGACATGATCGTCGCCAGCGGGGTGAACATGGCCCTGTCGTTGAGCCCGCCGCCCACCACCACGACCGGCGGGCCGCTCCCGAACCTGGTGTAGGCGATCGAGGTGCCGTCGGCGGACCGCACCCGCTCCAGGGGGAGGTCACCCATGTCCGCGTAGTCGTCGTCGAGGTCGCCGAGGATGCCCCCGCCAGCCTCGTCGGGGCTCACGTCCTCGGTGTCGGGTGGAGTGCCGTCGCCGCGCACTGCCTCTGGCATCGTGTGACCCTTCGTGTTCGCCGCTGACCTAGGCCTTGCGCTCGGGGGCGCCGTACGGGTGGACGGGGATGGTCGCGTGGCCGTTGACCACGAAGCTGCCCTGGCCGACCAGCTCGTCGCGCTCGATCGCGAGCTCGATGTCGGGGAAGCGTTCGAACAGGGTGGGGATACCGCTCATCCACGCGCTCTTGGCCAGACGGGAGCCGAGGCAGAAGTGCACGCCGTGCCCGAAGGACAGGTGGGTCTTCTCCTCGCGGAGCGCGTCGAAGTCGTCGGCCGTCTCACCGTGCACGGCCGGGTCACGGCCGACACCGGCGAAGTCGATGAGGATGACGTCGCCCTTGGCGATCTTCACCCCGCCGATCTCCACGTCGTCGGTGGCGAACCGGAACGGCAGGTGGGCGACCGGGGACTCCACCCGGAGCGTCTCCTCGAAGACGTCCTCCCAGGAGATCTCGCCCGCCTTGACCTTGGCCAGCAGCTCGCGGTTGCACATCAGCTCCACCGAGGCGTGGGCCAGGGCGTTGACCAGGGTCTCGGAGCCGGCGCCGAGCAGCAGGTGCAGGGTGCCGATCATCTCGCTGTCGCTCAGGCGCGACCCGTCCTCGTCCATGGCGGCGATCATCCCGGTGGTCAGGTCGTCACCGGGGTTCTCACGCTTGTACTGGACGAGTTCGGAGATGGCGATCTGCCACTGTTCGAGGTTGTTCTCGGCGACTTCGGCGGAGATCCGCGTGTCGATGTTCTTGTGGCCGCCCTCCAGGACCTTCTCGCGTCGGTCCTCGGGCACGCCGAACAGGTCGCACATCAGCCGGGTGGGCAGTTCCATGTGGAAGTGGCCCTTGAGGTCGATGGGCTCACCGGAATAGTTGGCCTCCAGCTTGTCGAGGAGTTCGGTGACCGTCGCCTCGATATAGGGCTTCATGGAATCCACACGGCGCTGCGTGAACGCCTTCAGGAGCAGCTTCCGCAGGCGGGCGTGGTCGGCGCCGTCCTGGGTGGCCATGGTGTCCATGGCGGCCCAGGTGATCAGCGGCCAACCGTTGGAGATCTTCCCGTTGATGTAGTCGGGCCAGTTGCGGCGCGGGTTCTTGGAGAACAGTTCCTGGTTCCCCATCATCTCCCTGGCGATCGCGTAGTCGTGGACCGACCAGGCGAGAACTCCGTCGGGCAGTTCGACACGGGCGATCGGCCCCTGTTCCCGCAGCTGCTTCGTCTCTCCGTGCGTGTCGGTTCCCTGGGGGTCGAGGGTGTAGGGGCACACGGCTTCGGACATGGAAAATGACCTCCAACGGAGTGTGTCATCAGGTGGATTCCCGGCGTGGCCGGTGTCGCTTCTCGATTTCGGCTGTCTTCACGGCACCGAACGCGGGTCCGGTGGAAACGCATCCGATGGTTCAGACTAACTTTCGAAAAAAGCGGGTGCCTTCTCCCCGTTTGCTGTTCCCCCTGATCGTTCGGAGGCGTTCTCGTCGTGCTTTTCGGCACGCGGGAAGAAGCGTCTCCGCGTCCGGCCGTCGTACTTTCGAGGCTCCGACGCTTTAGAGGAGGTCCTGACCATGGAAATCGTCCTGACCCAGCCGAACGGACCGGTCGCCCAGACTCCGCAGGGACTCGCCGCGCTGCACCACGTCGGCGTCTCGGTGACCGACCTGGAACGCAGTGTCCGCTGGTACGAGGAGAAGCTCGGCATGGTCCAGTGGATGAGCGAGCGCTTCGAGGGCGGGCGAACGGCGGGTCTGATGCGGCCGGGCACGCACGTCTATCTCGGGATCACCGAGCACGAGGCCAACGCGGAGGAGGGTTTCGGTCCCCAGCGCACCGGCCTGGACCACCTGACCTTCGCCGCCGCCAGCCTCCAGGAGCTCCGTGAGTGGCGTGAGCACCTGGTCGCGCTGAAGGTGGAGTGCAGCGAGATCCGCGAGTACACGGAGCCGCTCCCCTTCGCGCTCTTCACCTTCACCGACCCCGACGGCGTCGCGCTGGAGATCATGCACATCGCCGCCTGACCGGAACCGACCCTCCCCTCCGTCCCGGGTGGCGGCGCCTCAGTTTGGAGTGACCATGTCCACAGCACCCCTGGCCGTCGTGACCGGAGCCTCCTCCGGCATCGGCGCGGAGTACACCCGTGCCCTGTACCGGCGCGGTTACCGTGTCCTGGCCGTGGCGCGCAGAGCCGACCGACTCGCGAAACTGGAAGCCGACTCGGGAGGCCTGGTGGTCCCGGAGATCCGGGACGTGACCGCCGAGGGCTCCGCCCGCGCCGTGGCCGACCGCGCGGAGGAGCTCGGCGGCGCCGACCTGCTCGTCTGCAACGCCGGCCGCGGTGTCCACGGGAGCTTCGTGGGGACCGACCGCGCGGACACGCTGGCGATGCTCGACCTCAACGTGATGTCCACGGTGGAGCTGACCTCCTACGTCGTGCCCCGCATGGTCGAGCGGGGGAGGGGAGGGGTCGTCGTGGTGGCCTCCAACCTCGGGTTCGTCCCGACGCCCTACATGGCCGCCTACAGCGCGAGCAAGGCCTTCCTGCTGTCGTTCGCCCAGTCCCTGGCCACGGAGCTGCGGGGGACCGGTGTCAGGGCCATGGCCCTGTGTCCCGGGCCCACGGTCACGGAATTCAGCGACGTCGCCGGTCTCGGCGACAAGGTGGAGAAGACCCCGGGCCACACCACCTCCGCGGAGGTGGTGTCCGGAGCACTGCGCGCGTGGGACGCGGGTCGCACGGTCGCCGTGCCCGGCACCGTCACCCGTCTGATGACCACCGCGCTGGACCTCGCGCCCCGCGCGGTCTCCCGGAGGATCATGGAGCGGATCTTCCGCTGACCGGCCCGCCCCGCCCCGCCACAACGCGGTGGCCCGCCCCGGGAACTCGTCCCCGGGGCGGGCCACCGCGTGCGTCAGGTGGAGCGGGCGCCACCGGCCTCCGCGGCCGGCACGCCTCAGGCCGCCCTCACCGCCCGGAGGAACGCCCGCAGGTCGTCGACGAACAGGTCCGGCGCCTCGAGCGGGGCGAAGTGCCCGCCCCGGTCGTGCTCGCTCCAGTGGACCAGGGCCGGGAACTCGCGCTCGGCCAGGGACCGGATGGGCTGTGCCAGGTCGTGGGGGTAGACGGCCACACCGAACGGGCCGGGGACCGGCGGGAGGGGAGGGGGCGGCGTCGCCGCGGTGGGCATCCCCGCCGCGTTGTCGTAATAGATGTAGGCGGAGGAGATCGCGGTCCTGGTCAGCCAGTACAGCGTGACGTCGGCCAGGAGCGCGTTCCGGTCGATCGCCTCCTCAGGCAGGTCGCGGGCCCCGCTCCACTCCTGGAACTTCTCGGCGGTCCACGCCAACTGCCCGACCGGTGAGTCGGTCATGCCGAAGCCCACCGAGCGCGGGCGGGTCGACAGGAGCTTCATGTAGCCCGACCCCCGGTCCGCGAACACGCCCAGGCGCTCCAGCCTCGCCAGGTCGGAGGGCGGCAGGTCCGCCAACGCTGCGGGATCGTCCGGGGGCGGGGTGAACAGGAAGTTCACGTGGGTGCCGAGGACGTGGTCACTGTCCTGGAGGCCGAGCAGCCGGGCGACGGTGGCGCCGATGTCGCCCCCCTGGGCGATGTAGCCGTCGTAACCCAGGGAGGACATGAGCTGGGCCCAGGCCTCGGCCACCCGCGGCAGCGTCCAACCGTGCTCCGTGAGCGGACCGGAGAAACCGAACCCCGGGAGCGAGGGGAGGACCACGTGGAAGGCGGTCGACGGGTCGCCCCCGTGGGACCGGGGATCCGACAGGGGGCCCACGACGTCGAGGAAGTCCAGGAACGACCCCGGCCACCCGTGGGTGATCAGCAGGGGGACCGCGTCGGGCTCGGGGGAGCGGGCGTGCAGGAAGTGGATGGGGGCGCCGTCGATCGTGGTGACGAACTGCGGGAAGGCGTTGACGCGCTTCTCCACCGCGCGCCAGGAGAAGTCGTCGCGCCAGGAGGCGGCCAGCTCCCGGAGGTAGGGGAGGGGCACTCCGCTGTCCCATCCGGCCGTTCCGGCCTGCTCGGGCCACCTGGTGGAGGAGAGCCGTGTGCGGAGGTCGTCCAGTTCCTCCTGGGGGAAGTCAACTCGAAACGAGCGCATCAGTCCTCATTTCACGCCTAGTCCGGGTGCTGGCGAACCGAACGAGAAAACGACGGTCCCCGTCCGTTGGTCGCCTGGCGAAGGTACCGGTCAGAAAGTCGTGGTTGTAGCCCCCGGAGTGAAGTGAGCACCTTTGAAGAAGCGTGAATTCTGGAGTCCCTCAAGCAATGCGTGAGAAGAATTTCCGTGGTCGCGGGACTAGCGTTTCCCCCAGCTGTCCAGACCGAAAGGGAAGGCACACGTCCATGGGAACCAGGAGCCTCGGCCACGCCGTCGTGCTCGGCGGCAGTATGGGTGGTCTGCTCGCGGCACGTGTCCTCTCCGACACGTACGAGCGCGTCACCGTCATCGAGCGCGACACCCTCAGCCAGGTGGGTCGCGAACCCCGCACGGCCGTTCCCTGGGCCGTGCACATCCACGCCCTGCTGGAGCGCGGCCGGCGGATCCTGGAGGAGCTGTTCCCCGGCTTCCTCGACGACCTCGTCGAGCTCGGAGTGCCGGTGGGCGACTACGGGACCACCTGCCACTACTACTTCAACGGCCGGATGCTCGCCGAGGTGGAGACGGGCATGTCCTGCGTCGGCGCCAACCGGCCCGTGATCGAGGAGCGCGTCCGCGCCCGGGTCACGGCCCTGCCCGGGGTCGTCCTGCGGGAGAACACCGACATCGTCGGCCTGCGGTCCACCCCCGACCGGACGCGGATCGACGGCGTACGGGTCCAGGAGCGGGGCGCGGACGGCGAGGGCGGCCCCGGTGACGAGGAGGTCATCGAGGCGGACCTGGTCGTGGACGCCACCGGCCGCGGTTCACGTTCACCCCGCTGGCTGGAGGAGTTCGGCTACGGCCGCGTCCCGGAGGAGAAGGTCCACATCGACCTCACCTACACGACCATGGACTTCGTGGGGCCGCTGCCGAACGACCCGCTCGGCGACGACATCGCCCTGGTCCCCACCGCCACGCCCGACAACCCGCGCGGCGCCATCTTCGCCCGCCTGGCCGACCGCTACGCGCTCACTCTGAACGGGATCCGGGGCGATCGGGCCCCGACCGACCGCGAGGGCTTCCTCGCCTTCGCCAAGTCCCTGTCGATCCCGCAGATCTACGAGGCGGTCCGCGACGCGGAACAGCGGGGCCCCGCGTCGAGCTTCCGCTTCCCCGCCAGTGTCCGGCGGCGCTACGAGCGGCTCCGGGCCCTGCCCTCGGGTTACCTGGTCCTCGGTGACGCGGCCTGCGTCTTCAACCCCGTCTACGCCCAGGGCATGACCGTCGCCGCGATGGGCGCGGACGTTCTGGCCCGCCACCTGGAGCGGGGGAGGGAGCCCGACCCGCGGGCCTTCTTCCGCGACCTGGCCAAGGCGACCGACGCCCCGTGGAGCATGTCCGCAGCGGCCGACCTGGGCTATTCCGGGGTGCGCGGGCGGCGCACGATCGCGACCCACATGGCCAACCGCTACGTCACCAGGGTCCAGGCCGCGGCCGCCACGGACCCCGAGGTGGCCCGGGGCTTCATCCGCGCCATCTCCCTGGTCGATCCGCCCCAGAAGCTCATGGGCCCCTCGATCATGGGCCGCGTGCTCATGGGAGGACGGTCGGGCGGCCCGGCCGGCGGACCCGTGCGGCCCACGGACCGAGGGCTGACGCGTTGAGGCGCCGTCCGAGCGGGGAGAGCTCATGAGCGAGAACGGAGCGCGGCGTCCGGGGCTGAGGGCGCTGGCCGACCTGGCCACGCCCATGGCCGTGCGGGTGGCGGCCACCCTGCGCCTGGCGGACCGGGTCGAACAGGGGCTGTGCACGGCGCCCCTCCTGGCCGAGGCCACCGGGACGCACCCGGACGCGCTGGAGCGCCTCCTCCGGCACCTGGTCACGGTCGGCCTGTTCACCGAGAAGCCCAGGGGGAACTTCGCGCTGACCGAGTACGGGCGGCAGCTGTGCGAGGGGCACGAGGGCGGCCGACGGCAGTGGCTGGACACCACCACCGCGGTCGGCCGGGGCGACCTCAGCCTCGTCGACCTGGAACACAGCGTCCGCACCGGTGAGGCGGCCTACCACGTGCGCCACGGGGTCCCCTTCTGGGACGACCTCAGCGCGGACCCGCGGTTGTCGGCCTCCTTCGACGCGCTCATGGGCCACCACGTCGGATACGACGGAGGGGCCGTCGTGGACGCCTACGACTGGGGCGCCCTCGGGCACGTCGTCGACGTCGGGGGCGGGAGCGGGGCCCTGCTGTGCGCGCTGCTGAAGGCGCACCCGCGGCTGGAGGGGACGCTCGTCGACCTCCAAGGGCCCGCGTCCGCCGCCCGGCGGTCGTTCCGGAACGAGGGCCTGTCCGACCGGGCGCGCGCCGTGGTCGGCAGCTTCTTCGACCCCCTGCCCGCCGGAGCCGGAGGGTATGTGCTGTCCTCGATCCTGCACGACTGGGCCGACGATCCCGCGGCGCAGATCCTGGGCCGGTGCGCGGAGGCCGCCGGGAGCGGCGGAACCGTCCTGGTCGTCGAGGCGGTCGGCGCCGACGGGGAGTCGCCGAGCACGGCGATGGACCTGCGGATGCTGGTCTACAGCGGCGGCAGGGAGCGGGGCCTGTCCGACCTGGGAGGACTCGCGGAACGGGCCGGTCTCTCGCTGCGCGCCGTCCACCCGGCCGGATACATCTCCGTGGTCGAGCTGGCCGTCGAGGGGGACTGACCGCCCGGCGCGGCCGGACACCGCGCACACACGACACGGAAAGGACGGTGTGCCCCGCCGCGCGGGGCACACCGTCTGAGTTCACGCGGCGTCGCGGGGTCCGTTCTGGTACGCGGCGAGCCGCCAGCCGTCCCCGGTCCGCACGGCCACCCACGTGGCCCGGACGGCGCGCGCGTCGGAGACCTCCTCCTCACCCGGCGCCATGACCCCGCCCTGGGTCACCAGGACCGCGGCGTCGGCGCCCAGGGCCCTCGCCCTGACGGGCGCGCCCGTCACCCGGGTGCCCTTGAACGGGCCGGCGAAGGCCTGGGCCATGAAGCCGTGGACCTCCTCGCGGCCGCTGCACAGGACCCCGGGCAGGACCATGGTGCACTCCTCGGCGAACACCTCGGAGAACGCCTTCGCGTCCTGGTCGGCCCAGGCCGCGATGATACGGCCCGGGAGTCCGGCGACGTGCGCGGAATCCTCCGCGGAAAGGCCCGGGATGATCATGGAGTCAGTGGTGGCCATGTGGTCTCCCTTGTTTTGTCGGAAGGCATTTCATGGCCATCTTCAATGGAAAGGGAGTTCGGTAACGTCCTCTGGATTGCGAATTATTTCCGCTCTTTTCGGGGTGTCGCAAGAATGGATATGGAAGGTGCCGTGGAGGCTCGGTGAACCTGAAGAGCGTCCCCAACTCGACGGGTGGCCGGGCCACCCGCCTCCAAGGAGCACCGAATGCGGCTGATGTACCGCGTGGCGACGGTCGCGCTGGCCCTGGTGACGGTGGGTGCCCTCGGGGCCCTCACCATCCGTCCGTCCGCGAGCGAGCAGGAGCGCGCGGAACGGGCGGCGACCTTCGCCTTCGAGACACTCGCCCTGAACTCCGAACCCGACGACGCGCGCCACGAACGTGACGTGGCGCCCGACCTGGACCACTTCCGTGGATGGATCTCCTCGGTCGGCGCGGGCGGCGCCCTGCTCGATCTGCGGGGCCTGGGCACGTCCTCGGACGCCTGCCTGGTCGATCCACGAGACGACAGCGTCACCCTGCGCAACGCACCGGGGAGCGGAGCGGCCGACTACCCGGTGGTGGAGCTGCTGCCCGACGGCCTTCCCTACGACCACACCATGGCCCCCATGGGCTGCGTCCCCGCCGACATGGATGAGGACGGCGACCAGGACATCATCGTCTACTACTGGGGGCGTTCCCCGGTCCTGTTCCTGAACACGGGAACCCCGGAGGCGGCCCCGACCGCGGAGGACTTCACCGCCCACGAGTTCGTGACGCCGACGCAGGTCTGGAACACGACCGCGCTCAACGTCGCCGACGTCGACGGTGACGGCGCGCTCGACGTCCTCGTCGGCAACTACTTCCCGGACGGCGCCCGGGTCCTGGACCCGGAGGCGGACGACGAGACCCGCATGGAGATGCAGCAGAGCATGGGGTTGGCCACCAACGCCGGCCGCAACCACGTCCTGCTCACCGAGCCGACCGGCGAGGCCGACACCCCGCCGACCGTCACCGACGCGACCGCCGCTCTCCCGGAACGGGTGATGACCGCCTGGACCCTGGCGATCGGCTTCCAGGACCTGTCCGGCAACGGCCTGCCCGACATCTACCTGGGCAACGACTTCGGCAACGACAACCTCCTGGTCAACACCTCCACCCCCGGTGACGTGCGGCTGGAGCTGGTCGAGGGCGAACGCGACCTGACCACCCCCAAGTCACAGGTCATGGGGAACGGGTCGTTCAAGGGCATGGGGATCACGTTCACCTACGTGGACGGCCAGGACCTGCCCATGATGGTCGTCAGCAACATCACCAGCCCCTACGCGCTCCACGAGAGCAACTTCGCCTTCGTCCCCGACGGGGAGGGGGCCGATCTCCTGGACGGCTCCGTGCCCTTCGACGAGGCCAGCGAGGAACTGGGCCTGGCGCGCAGCGGATGGTCCTGGGACGTCAAGGCGGGCGACTTCGACAACGACGGCACCGATGAGTTGTTCCAGGCCACGGGCTTCCTCCGGGGCGAGAACACGCGCTGGCCGGAGCTGCAGGAGATCGCGATGGGCAACGACCAACTGCTCAAGTACCCCTGGGTCTGGCCCACCTTCGCCGAGGGCGACGATCTGTCCGGCCACGAGTCCAACCCCTTCTGGGTACGCGGCGGGAACGGGCGCTACGACGACCTGGCCGAACCGCTGGGGATCGCCGAGGACGACGTCACCCGCGCCTTCTCCTTCGGCGACGTCAACGGTGACGGGCTCCTGGACGCGATGGTCGCCAACCAGTGGCAGGACTCGCGCCTGCTGCTGAACACCGCGCCCGACGCCGCGCCCGGGGTCGTGCTCCGCCTGGTGCGCCCGGGGGCCGCGGACGGCGCGCCGACCCCCGCGATCGGCGCCTCGGTCGTCGTGGACGAGGAGGGGCACCCCCCGCAGATCCGTCAGCTCTTCCCGGCCAACGGCCACGTGGGGGCCTCGGACTCCATCGTCCACCTCGCGGCGCCGGAGGGCGACCTGCCGGTCACCCTCTCCTGGCGGGACGGCCGCGGCGGTACGCACACCGCCGACCTGGTGGTCGAGCCCGGAACCCAGACGATCCTCCTCAACGACGACGGAACGGCGGTTGTCCGATGACTGTCACCAGATCCGACGGCGGTCCGGCCACCGGTACCCCCGGGGAGCCGCCAGCGACCCCCACCACCTCCGAGCCGACACCGAAACCGCCGGTGGACAGGCGCCTGAAGGCGCTGCGCATGTTCGCCACCTCCATCACCGTGTTCAACATCGTGGGGCACCTGTTCCTGGGCTTCGAGCAGTCGCCCGTGACGCCCATCGTCGCCCTGTTGTTCGGTTACACGCTCGACCTCGTCCTGGAGACCCTGGACGCGCGGTTCTCGAACCGGGCGCCCGGGTACGCGGGCGGGTTCGGCAAGCTGGTCGACTACCTGCTGCCGACCCACATCGCGGCGCTGGCCTGCGCGATGCTCCTGTGGGGCAACACCTCGCTGTGGCCGTACCTGTTCGCCGTGTCCATCGCGGTGGGCAACAAGTACCTCCTGCGCATCCCCGTCAACGGACGCAGGCGGCACTTCCTCAACCCCTCCAACCTCGGGATCGCGGTGACGCTGCTGCTCTTCCCGTGGGTGGGGATCGCCCCGCCGTACCACTTCACCAACGACGCCTTCGGCGCCGTGGACTGGCTGATCCCGCTCGGGATCCTCATGGCCGGGACCATGCTCAACGTCAACCTCACCAAGCGGTGGCCGCTGATCCTCGCCTGGGTGGGGGGCTTCGTCCTCCAGGCCGTACTGCGGTGGCTGTTCCTCGACCACATGCTGGTGGCGGCGCTGGCTCCGCTGACCGGGGTGGCCTTCATCCTGTTCACCAACTACATGATCACCGACCCCGGGACGACGCCGAACAAGCCGCGCAACCAGATGGTCTTCGGTCTGACCACGGCCATGGTGTACGGCGTTCTGGTCAGCATGCACGTCGTCTTCGGGCTCTTCTTCGCCCTCGTCATCACCTGTCTCCTGCGGGGCGTGATCCTGGTGTGCGCTCCCTGGTTCTCCCGCCCGACCGCCCCGGCCACCGCCGACGAACGCTCCGGTGGCACGGCTCCGTCGTAGGGGACCCCCTCTGATCCGGGCGCCGTCCGGCGGCTCGCACGAGAGCCGGAAGCCGGACGGCGCCCACTACGGGCGGCATCCACGGAACACGCCCTAGGATGGTCGGCATGCGATTCGCCAAGGGCCACGGAACAGAGAACGACTTCGTGATCCTCCCCGACCCCGACGGGGAGCTCGACCTCACGGAGGAGACCGTCCGTCTGCTGTGCGACCGCCGGGCGGGCATCGGCGGTGACGGCGTCCTGCGCGTGGTGCGCACGCGCGCCCTCGGCGAACCCCTCGCCCCGGCGGCCCGTACCGCCGAGCGGTGCGAGTGGTTCATGGACTACCGCAACTCCGACGGCACCGTCGCCGAGATGTGCGGCAACGGTGTGCGGGTGTTCGCGCGCTACCTGCTGCACACCGGACTCCTCGACCGCGACCGTTTCGAGGTGGGTACCCGCGACGGGGCCAAGGAGGTGTGGATCGAGCCCGACGGCGGCGTCACCATAGACATGGGCAGGGTCGAGCGGCAGGGGACCTCCTCGGCCAAGCTCGCCGGGGGGGTCGTACACGGGGCGCAGATCTCCGTCGGCAACCCGCACCTGGCGTGCGAGGTCGACGGCCCGGTCTCTGGGATCGACCTGAGCCTGGCGCCGGAACTGGACGCAGAGGCCTTCCCACAGGGCGCCAACGTGGAGGTGTACACCGAGGTCGCGCCGGGTGTTCTGGAGATGCGCGTGTACGAGCGCGGCTCGGGGGAGACCCGCTCGTGCGGCACGGGGATCGTCGCCACCGCGACCGCCGCCACCCCGGAGGGGGAGGGCGCCACGTGGACCGTGCGGGTTCTCGGAGGTGAGTGCACCGTGTTCCTCGACGCCGACGGCGCCCGCCTGAGCGGCCCGGCCGCCATCGTGGCCGAAGGGGAGACCTCCCTGGTCTGATCCGGCGCGTGCCGGGACCAGAGCGGGCGCACGACGAAACGTCTTTCCTGGTGGCCCCCATTCTCATCGGATCACGGATCCGCGGTGGCGGCACCGCCTCCGCCGGATCCTGTGGACGAGGGGCGGGCGCGTCCGCCCCGGCTCAGATCCCTCCGACGAACCGCCCCGGCGCCAGCTGGCGGTCGGGGTCCAGGGCGTCCTTGACCGAGCGCATCAGCGCCAGCCCCGGGACCTCGCCCCAGAGGTCGACCCCGGCCGCGTGCACGTGCGGTTCGGCACGTAGGAGCGTCAGCGACCAGCCAGGACGGCATCGCACCCCCTCGGCGACCTCCGCGACCGCCGCGGCGTCGGTCGCCGGGGGGAAGACGGCGTGGAGCGACCCGCTGGGCGCCGAGCCCCGCACGAGTACCTCCGTTCCGGCGGTACCGGCCAGTTCGCGGATCCGTGCCGCGGCGGCGACCGACTCCGCGGGGGGACACGACACGAGGGCGAGCGTCCCCCGCTCGGGAACCAACCCCCACCCTTCCGGGAGCCGTTCCGCGACGACCGTGTCCCCGCCCAGCGCGTCGCGGACCTCGCTGACCCGGGCGGCCATCCCCTCGGCCATCCCCTCCAGGACCACGTGCAAGGACGGGGGGCCCTCCGAGGGCCAGTCCAGGGCCACGGCGGAGGGGGCCACCGCCCGCGCGCGCAACGCCGTCACCGCGCGCTCCCCGCGGGCCGGGGAGGGGACAGCCGCCGACACCACCCGGAGGGAGGGCGGAGCCGGGTGCAGACGGAAGGTCACCGACGTGATCAGGCCCAGCGTTCCCAGGGCGCCCGTGTGCAGTTTGGCCAGGTCGTACCCGGCCACGTTCTTCACGACCCGGCCCCCGGTGCGCGTGACCACACCGTCGGCGCGGACCACGGTCATACCGATCACCAGGTCCCGCAGCGCCCCGTACAGCAGACGGCGCGGACCGCACACCCCCGTGGCGACCATCCCGCCCACCGTTCCGCCGGAGCGGACGGGGTCGGCCGACAGCCGCTGCCCGGCCTCCGCCAGCACGTCCGCCAGTTCCGCCACGGGTGTCCCGGCGCCGACGGTCACCACCAGGTCGTCGGCATTGTGCTCGATCCAGGTCAGAACGGTGGTGTCCACGAGCAGGTCCGCCGAGCGCGGCGGTCCGCCCCAGTCCAGGGCGGTACCGCCGCCGCGGAACAGCGCGCTCAGGCCGTGGCGGGCGGCGACCGCCGTCACGCGGGCCGCGGCGGCCTCATCCGGGGGACGTACCACCAGGGCGGGGACCAGGCCGCCGACGGCGTCCTCGTCGGTGCCCGGCCGGGGCTCGGACCCGGCCGCGTTCAGGTCCGCGAACACGGACGGTTCGACGGTGTCGGGGGTCGGTCGGACTGGCCGCACGTGGCTCCTTCTGGTCAGAACTGTGTTGCCCGGCCCGATTCCACCAGCGGGTGCACACCCTTGCGCACTCCCGGCCGCTCACCGCACAGGCGCGGGGTGGGCAGGAGCTTGTCAGGGTTGGCGATCCCCCGCGGGTCGAAGGCCCGCCGGAAGCGGTCGAAGGTGTCGAGGTCGTCGGGGGAGTACATACGCGGCATCGAGCACGCCTTGTCCGTGCCCACTCCGTGTTCGCCGGTGATCGACCCGCCGTACTCCACGCAGATCTCCAGGATGGCGGCGGACACCTCCTCGGCGCGGCGGTAGCCGTCGGGGTCGGCGTCGTCGAACATGACCAGGGGATGCAGGTTGCCGTCACCGGCGTGGAAGACGTTGGCCACGCGGATGCCGGTCCCGGCGGACAGCTCGGCGATGCGGCGCAGGACGTCGGGCAGGGCCGTGCGGGGGACCACCCCGTCCTGCACGATGTAGGCGGGGCTCATCTCGCCCACGGCGTCGAAGGCCGCCTTGCGTCCGGCCCAGATCCGGGCCCGTTCGCCCCCGTCGACGGCGGTTCGGGTCCCGGTCGCCCCGTGGGCCGCGCACAACTCCACCACCTCGGCCAGGTGGGCGTCCACGTCGGCGGTCGGACCGTCGAGTTCGACGATGAGCACGGCGGTGGCGTCGGCGGGGTAGTCGCAGTCGACGACGGCCTTGACCGCCTCGATGGACAGGGAATCCATCATCTCGATGGCGGACGGGAGCACACCGGAGGAGACGATCGCGCCGACCGCCGCGCCACCGGCGTCCAGGGAGTCGAAGGCCGCCAACAGGGTCACGGTTCGTTCGGGGAGCCGGGTCAGCCCGACGATGACCTCGGTGACGATGCCCAGGGTGCCCTCGGAACCGACGACCGCGCGGACCAGGTCGTAGCCGGGCGCGTCGGGCGCCTTGCCGCCCAGGCGCACCACCTCGCCCTCGGGGGTGACGAGTTCCAGCCCCCGCACGTGGGTGGCGGTGAACCCGTACTTGAGGCAATGCGCGCCGCCGGAGTTCTCGGCGACGTTGCCGCCGACCGAGCACACCGCCTGGCTGGAGGGGTCCGGGGCGTAGTAGTAGCCGTGTGGCGTGGCCAGTGTGGTGATATCGAGGTTGGGAACGCCGGGTTCGACGACGGCGCACTCGTTGGCGATGTCGACCGCCACGACGCGGCGCATCCGCGCGGTGGTGAGCAGGACCCCCTCGCGGTGGGGGAGGGCGCCGCCGCTCAGGCCGGTCCCGGCGCCGCGCGGGACGAAGGGGACGCCGGTCCGGGCGCACAGGCGGACGACGGCGGCGACCTGTTCGGTGGTGGTCGGCAGGACGACGACCCCGGGTAGCGACCGCCGGTGGGTCAGGCCGTCGTGGTCGTACTCCCGTCGGTCCTCGGTGTCGGTGAGCACCCCGTCGGACCCGCAGATCTCGCGGAGCCGTGGGATGAGTGAGGTCAGGGACTCGGACATGGGCGCCCCCGTCGTCGCGGCGTGTTGATCGCAACGTATGACGGCGCCCCTCGCCGGGGCAAGGGGCGCCGTGGGGGTGTCCTCGGCCAGCCGGAGGGCGTCCGGCCTCGGGACCGGCTACGGCATGCGCTCGTAGGCGGGCAGGGTGAGGAAGTCGACGTAGTCGTCGGCGAGGGCGACCTCGGCGAACAGCTCACTGGCCTGCTGGTAGAGGGCCTCGTCGAAGGCGTCGCCGAGGGCACCGCGGATCGTGGTGAGCTCCTCGTCGATGATCTGCTTGACGAGCTCGGCGGTGACCTTGGGGCCGTCGTCGAGGGTGACGTCGTTGTGCAGCCACTGCCAGATCTGGGAGCGGGAGATCTCGGCGGTCGCGGCGTCCTCCATGAGGTTGTGGATCGCCACCGCGCCGTTGCCGCCCATCCACGTCGCCAGGTACTGGAGCGCGACATTGATGTTGTTGCGCAGACCGGTGAGGGTGACGCCGCCCTCGGTCTTGTCCACCGCCAGCAGATCGGCGGCCGTGACCTCGACCTCGGGGCGCTGCTTGTCGATCTGGTTGGGGCGCTCGCCCAGGACGCCGTCGAAGATCTCCTTGGCGACGGGGACCAGGTCGGGGTGGGCGACCCAGGAGCCGTCGAAGCCGTCGCCGGACTCACGGGACTTGTCGTCGCGGACCTTGGCGAAGGCGACCTTGTTGACCTCGGCGTCCTTGCGGGACGGGATGAAGGCCGCCATGCCGCCGATGGCGTGTGCGCCGCGCTTGTGGCAGGTCTTGACCAGCAACTCGGTGTAGGCGCGCATGAACGGGGCGGTCATGGTGACCGCGTTGCGCTCGGGCAGCAGGAAGCTGCGGCCGCGGGTGCGGTGCGTCTTGATGATGCTGAAGAGGTAGTCCCAGCGACCCGCGTTGAGACCCGCGGAGTGCTCGCGCAGCTCGTAGAGGATCTCCTCCATCTCGAACGCGGCGGGGATGGTCTCGATGAGGCAGGTGGCGCGGATGGTGCCGCGCGGGATGCCGAGGCGCTCCTGGGCGAGGACGAAGATGTCGTTCCAGAGGCGGGCCTCGAGGTGGCTCTGCATCTTCGGCAGGTAGAAGTACGGGCCCTTGCCCTTGTCCAGCTGGCGCTGGGCGCAGTGGAAGAAGTAGAGGGCGAAGTCGACGATGCCGCCGCTGGTGCGCTGGCCGTCGACGATGATGTGCTTCTCGTCCAGGTGCCAGCCGCGCGGGCGGACCACGATCGTCGCGAGCTCGGAGTCCTCCTTGAGGGCGTAGGTCTTGCCCTGGGGGGAGGTGAAGTCGATCTGGCGGTCGAGGGCGTCGCGCAGGTTGAGCTGCCCGCCGATCATGTTCTCCCACAGCGGGGTGTTGGCGTCCTCGAAGTCGGCGAGCCAGACCTTCGCGCCGGAGTTGAGCGCGTTGATGGTCATCTTGCGGTCGGTGGGGCCGGTGATCTCGACCCGGCGGTCCGTGATGCCCGGAGCGGGGTCGGCGACCTTCCAGCTGTCGTCCTCACGGATGTGCTTGGTCTCCGGGAGGAAGTCGAGGTCCGTCCCGGCCGAGATCTGCTCCTGGCGCGCCTTGCGGGCGGCGAGGAGCTCCTGGCGGCGCCCCTCGAAGGTCCGGTGCAGCTCGGCGACGAGGGCGAGAGCCTCGTCGGTGAGGATCTGGTCGAAACGGTCGTTGAGGGGGCCCGTGATCTCGACCCCTTGCGTGGCGCCCATGGATAACCTTCCGCAATACGAAACAAGCTTCTGGTATGTGGAAAAGAAGCTACTATCTTGATGTCGAGCGGTCAACGCGCGGTGCACGTCGCAGGTCAGGCAAACTTGCTCTTGTGTGAAGGTTTCGGAAGTTTCACTCTGCAAGTTCGACGGTTCTTCAGTATCGCATCCGATGTGTTGGCTTCATCTCACTCCCCCGTCCACGGTGTCGCCTCGCGCGGCCTGGGATAATCACGTGCTTGGCGGCGGCCGAAGTGCGACCATCGGGTCACGGCCGCCGACGCCCCGTGACCGGGAAGATCCGCGGGGGCCAGGACGTTGACCCACCTGGAGGGATATGAATACTTCTGACAACCGCGGAGGCTCCTCGGCCGGGCACACCACCCCCGTCGAGGACGCGCTTCGCGAGCCGATCACCACCGGGATCGAGGACGGTCCGTCCGCCTCGCGGGACACGGCCGGCGGTGATCGCGGCGCCGAACCAGGGGACATCCCCGAGCAGGGTGAGATGGAACTCGCCGAGCGCCACGCGCTGCGCCGAGTCCAGGGACTGTCCACCGAACTCACCGACATCACCGAGGTCGAGTATCGGACCCTGCGCCTGGAGCGCGTCGTCCTCATCGGTGTGTGGACCAGCGGGACCCAGACCGACGCGGACAACTCGCTCACCGAACTCGCGGCCCTGGCCGAGACCGCCGGGGCACTCGTCCTGGAGGGGCTCACCCAGCGCCGGCCCAAGCCGGACCCGGCCACCTACATCGGCAAGGGCAAGGCCGCCGAGCTGCGCGACATCGTCGAGGCCACCGGGGCCGACACCGTCATCTGCGACGGAGAGCTCACGCCCGGCCAGCTGCGTCAGCTGGAGGACGTCGTCAAGGTCAAGGTCATCGACCGCACCGCCCTCATTCTGGACATCTTCGCCCAGCACGCGCGTAGCAGCGAGGGCAAGGCACAGGTCGAACTCGCACAGCTCAACTACCTCCTGCCGCGACTGCGCGGTTGGGGTGACTCGCTGTCCCGGCAGGCGGGCGGTTCCGGCAGCGGTTCCGGCGGCGGTGTGGGTCTGCGCGGACCCGGTGAGACCAAGATCGAGACCGACCGGCGACGCATCAACGACAAGATGGCCAAGCTGCGTCGGCAGCTCGCGCACATGCGCACCGCCCGCGAGGTCAAGCGCGACGTGCGGCGCACCCGCGAGGTCCCGTCGGTGGCGATCGCCGGATACACCAACGCGGGAAAGTCGAGCCTGCTCAACCGGCTGACCGGCGCCGGGGTGCTGGTGGAGAACGCCCTGTTCGCCACCCTGGACCCGACCGTCCGCCAGGCGCGTACGCCCGACGGCCGCGGCTTCACCCTGAGCGACACCGTCGGGTTCGTCCGGCACCTGCCGCACCAGCTGGTGGAGGCGTTCCGCTCCACGCTGGAGGAGGTCGCCGACTCCGACCTGATCCTGCACGTGGTCGACGGTTCGCACCCGGACCCCGAGGAACAGATCAGGGCGGTCCACGAGGTCTTCTCCGAGATCGACGCGACCGACGTCCCCGAACTCATCGTGGTCAACAAGGTCGACGCCGCTGATCCGGACGCGCTCAAGGTGCTGCGGACCCGCTACCCCGACGTCGTCGAGGTGTCGGCGCGCACCGGCGAAGGCATCGCCGGGCTCGTCACGGCGCTCGCCGAGGCGCTGCCCGAGCTCGCCCACGAGGTGCACGCGCTGGTGCCCTACTCGCGCGGTGACCTGGTGGCGAAGGCCTACGAGGAGGGCCGTGTCCTCAGCGAGGAGCACACCGGGGAGGGCACGCGGCTGCACGCGTTCGTTCCCGAGCTGCTCGCCGCCAAGCTGGGGGAGTGCGCACCCAGCACGGCGTGAGGAAGGGGCCCTTCCACTCAGGGGCGACGTGAACCGGCCGGGGCACACCGAGAGGGTGCCCCGGCCGTCGTGTGCCGTGGTGGCGCGCGTCACTCTTGCGACTCGCGAGTATTGCCAAGAAACACTCGCATTCGTCCCACCGGGGAGGTGTACACGGGGTCCGGGAATGGACTACGGTTTTGGATCACCAGGCCGTCAGCGGCCGCTGTCCCCTCCGACAGTCGAGATCCCTACCGCTGACACGGCCCCCGGCGGCCCCGCGGCCGCCCCCGGCTCAGTCGGATCGCTCCAGATACGAGGTCGCCATGTCCGCCCGTGTACCCAACGACCGTGTCGCCAGCCCTCACCGGCGGATCTGACCGGCGGACGCGAACCCATGACGCTGGTACTCCTCACCAACATCGGTCGCCTGTGGACCGGGAACGAGCTGCTGACCAAGGCGGCCCTCCTGATGAACGACGACCGGGTGGCCTGGATCGGGCCCGCGGCCGACCTGCCGCAGCGCATCCCCGGTGTGTTCGACGACCTCACCGACGTCGACGACGTCGTGAACATCGGCGGTGGACTCATCACACCGGGGCTGGTCGACGCGCACTGCCACCCGGTGTACGCGGGCGACCGGTACGCAGAGGTCAACATGTGGGCCAAGGGCGCCTCCAAGGGGGATATCTTCGCCGCGGGCGGCGGGGTGTCCACCACGGTGACCATCACGCGCGGAACCGACCCCTGGACCCTGTGCAACGCGGTGCGCGAACGGCTCCGACACTGGGTGATCACGGGCACCACCACGGTGGAGGCCAAGACCGGCTACCACCTGACCCGGGACGGGGAACTCGCCGACGTGCGCCTGCTGCGGTCCCTGGAGGAGGAGCCCGGGATGCCGCGCCTGCACGTCACGTTCTTCCCAGCGCACGGGGTCCCGCCCGAGTTCTTCGGCCGCCCCAGGGAGTACGTGAGCACGGCCGCGTCATGGTTGAGCGACGCCGCCATGGCGGGCGCCGACGGCGTCGACGTGTACTGCGACAACCAGCAGTTCACCACCGACGACGCGCGGATACTGCTCGGGGTGGGCCAGTCCGTGGGGCTGCGCACCACCCTGCACGCCTGCTCCCGTCCCCGGCACGGCGCCGTGCGGATGGCCACCGACCTGGGCTGTTCCTCGGTGGACCTGCTGCACGAGACCGACGAGGAGGACATCCTCGCGCTGGCCGCCACGCGCACGCCGGTGGTCGCCTGCCCCACCACGTCGCTGCACGAGCGCCGCACCCCGCCCGTGCGCACGCTCCTCGACCACGGTGTACCGGTGGGCCTGGGAACCGACCACAACCCGGGCCAGTCCGGGGCGACGTCGATGCCGCTGGTCATCTCCCTGGCGGTCGCCATGTTCGGAATGACCGTCCAGGAGGCGCTCAGCGCGGCCACGTCGGGCGGGGCACGGGCGCTCGGCCTGGTCGACCGGGGCGTGCTCACCCCCGGCTCCCTGGCCGACCTGGTGCAGTGGGACGCCGACCACGAGGGAGCGTTCGCGTGGTCGATGGGACTGAACACCCTGCGCGTGTGGCAGGGCGGGCGGACCATCCACTAGGCAGGGCCTGCCCCGGGCCCCGTGCCGTCAGCGGGTGCCGCGGGCCCGAGCGATCTCGATCACCGCGCGCTCCAGGGCGTACTCGGGGTCACGGCCCGCACCCTTGATGAGCGCGTCGGTCTCGGCGACCACGCTCATGGCACGGGTGATCCCCGCCGGGGACCATCCGCGGGCCTGCTGCCGCAGGGTGCGCATCTTCCACGGCGGCACCTTGGCCTGCTTGGCCAGCTCAGCCTCACTCGTGCCCCGCTGGGGCTGGGACGCCACGGCGATGCCGCGCACCGCCCCCGCGAGCGCGCTGTTGATCAGTACCGGTGCGGTACCCACCGCCAGGGACCACCGCAGCTGCTCCAACGCCTCCGGCAACCGGCCCTCGACGGCGCGGTCGGCGACCGAGAACCCGGACGCCTCGGCCTTCCCGGAGTGGTAACGGGCCACGGCGGCGGCGTCCACCCGGCCCTCGGTGTCGGCGACCAGCTGGGTGCACGCGGCGGCGATCTCCCGCAGTTCGGTGCCGACCGCGTCCACCAGCGCCTGAGCGGCGTCACCCGTGATCTGCCGACCGGCTGAGGAGAACTCGCCCTTGACGAACGCCACCCGCTCCGGACCCTTGGTCGGCCCCTTGCACTCCACCCGGTGGGCGCCCGCCTTCACCGCCGCTTGGAGCAGTGCCTTGCCCTTGGCGCCTCCCGCGTGCGTGAGGACCAGGTGGACGTCGTCGGCCGGAGTCTTGAGGTAGTCCGTGACGGTCGCCGCCAGATCCTTGGTGAGGTCCTGGGCGGAGCGCAGCACCACCACACGACGATCACCGAACAGGGAGGGCGAGGTGACCTCGACGAGTGTGGACGGGCCGACCTGGGCGGGCATGAGGTCGTGGACGTCCACGTCGGGGTCGGTCTCACGGACCGCCGCGACCGCGGCGGCCACGGCCCGGTCGACGAGGAGTTCCTCGGTACCGACGATCACGGTGACAGGGGCGGGTGCAGGCATACACCGAGGATGCCACGCCCCACCGACCAGCCGGGCGCGATCCGTGCTCACCGCCGTGGACCGGGGCCGCGCACGACGGCCCGCACGGGGCCGGATCCGGTACCGCCCAGAACGGCGACGTCCCCGTCGCGGTCGGTGCGCAGGTTGATCCGTCCGAGCCGCTCCAACAACGCCCACGTGTACGGGGACGGGTGTCCGTACGGGTTGTCCGCACCGACCGACGTCACCGTCACCACAGGGTCGGTGGCCGCCAGGAAGTCCGGGTCCTGGGTTCCCGCCCCGTGGTGCGGAGCGGTGAGGACGGTCACCGGCAGCAGGTCGGCCCCCGGCGCGGTGAGCAGCCTCGCCTGGGCCTCCTCCTCGATGTCCCCGGTCAACAGCACCGACATCGTCGCGCCGTCGGCCCGCACCACGACGGAGCCGTCGTTGACCGACCCGCTGTGGCCCGGCGGGGGCCACAGCACCCGCAGCAGCCAGGGGCCGACCCGGAAGGACCGTCCGCGCTCCCCCTCCCACAGGTCCACGTCCGACTCCGTGAGCAGCCGTCCGGTCGCGGTGCCGTCGAACCCGGACGGGGCCAGCGCCGCGTCGACCCGGCGGTGCCGCAGGACACCCGGCGTTCCGTCCACGTGGTCGGCGTGGTCGTGGCTGAGTACGAGCAGCGGGACCTCCCGCACACCCAACCGGTGCAGGCAGTCGTCGATCACCGCGGGATCCTCCCCGGTGTCGGCCACCACCGCGGCACCGTCGCCCGCGGACAGCACGAACGCGTCCCCCTGCCCCACGTCGCAGGCGACCAGCGCCCAGCCCGTCGGAGGCCATCCCCCGGACACGCACCGCGCCGCCAGGACCAGCAGCAGTACGGTGACCATCACCGCCGCGACCACGCGCAGCACCCATCCCCGTGCCAGGACCAGGACGAGCAGGATCCCGGCCAGGAGCAGGGCACCCGTCACGTCCGGACGCCAGGGCAGTGCGCCATACGGTATCCGGGCCCCGGTCTGGGCGACCCCCGCGATCCACGCCACGCCCCACCCGGGCGGGTGCGCGGCGACCGCCGCCCCCACCGGCCAGACCACGGACAGCACCGCGAGCACGAAACCCGCGACGGTCACCGACGCGACGACCGGCGCCGCGAGCACGTTGGCCGGCACCGCCACCCACGCCACCTCCCCCGACAACAGCACCAGTACCGGGGCGACCGCCACCTGGGCGGCCACGGCGACCGCGACGGCCTCGGCCAGCGGATGCGGCATCCGTCGCGACCACGCCTGCGTCCAGGACGGAACCAGCAGCAGAATCCCCGCCGTGGCCAGCACCGACAGCGCGAACCCGAAGGAACCGGCCAGCCCGGGGGAGACGAACAGGACACCGACCACGGTGACGCTCAGTGCGCCCAGGGCCGCGTGGGAGCGTCCGGTGGCCAATGCCAGCAGGGCGAGCGAACCCATGAACGCGGCTCGGATCACGCTGGGCTCCGGTCGGCACACCAGGACGAACAGCCAGATCATCAGTGCCCCGCCCGCCACCGAGCACCACCTGGGGGCTCGCAGCCACCGGGCGAGGCCGAGCACGAACCCCGTCAGCACGGCGAGGTTCGAACCGGACACGGTCAACAAGTGGCTCATCCCGGTCGCCCGGAAGTCCTCGGCGGTCTCCTCCCGCAGGAGTGACACGTCTCCGACGACCAGAGCGGGGAGCAGCCCGCGTTCCGGTTGGGGGAGGGCGGAGGCGGCCTGGCGAAGACCCGCGCGCACCCGACCGGCCAGCGACTGGAGTCCGCTCGGCTCGGTCACCTGTTCCGGCGGTCCGCGGACCAGGACGAGTGCCGAGGTGAGCGGGTCGTCCTCCGTCGGGAGGAACACACCCCGGGCGCGAAAGGACTGACCCGGCAGCAGGCCGCGCCATCGAGCGTCCGAGGCGAGCACCACCACCCGTGCCCGGGAGGCGTGTTCCCGGCCGTCGACGCGTACCCAGGTGGTGCGGGAGCCGATGACCCACTCCGCGCGTCCGGGGCGGGGCGTCCCCGACCGTGACCGTGGATCCTCGCGCACGACCGCCTCGAACTCGGCCTCTCGTTCCAGGTCGGCCGTCCGCGCCGCCGCGCTGCCCGCCTCCCGGGACACGTGGGCGCCGGTCACCGCCGCCACCGTCGCCGCGCAGACCAGGGCGGCCACGACGGTGAGGGCCACGGTCTCCCCCGTGGGCCGTGTCCAGGCGTACATCCCCACCGCGACGCACCCGGCGACCGCCGCGAAGGTCCACGCCGCCCGTGGCGGCGTCGACAGCGCGCCCAGGGCGGTGAGCCACGCCGTGATCGCTGGTAGGAGAAGCCGCAGGTCGGGTGGGTGCCGCAGGCCCAGGGCATCCGTTCCGAGCCATGTCGCCACCGCGCTCACCCCACCGTCACGTGCGGGCGGAGGGTCTCCAGGGTCCGGTCCCCGATGCCGTTCACCCCGACCAGTGCGTCGACGCTGGCGAAGGGGCCGTGGGTCTCCCGGTGGGCGACGATCTCGGCGGCGATGACCTCCCCGATCCGCGGAAGCCGGGTCAACGCGGTCACATCGGCCCGGTTGATGTTCACCGGCCGCCCAGAGCCCAGGGCTTCGCCCGCGCCCTCGACGGACGGGACACCCACCAGAACCTGTTCGCCGTCCACCAGCGGGCGGGCGAGGTTGAGGGTGTCCAGGTCGGCGTCCGGGAGGGCGCCGCCCGCCTCCTCCACGGCGTCGGCCACCCGGGACCCCGGGGGCACCGTGTACAGCCCCGGCTCGGCGACCTCCCCGCCCACGTGGACGACGAGGTCCTCTCGTGGGGCGGTGCCGCCCGTGCCGTGCGTCCCCTCCGCACCGGCGGTTTCAGGGCCGGTCGTCCCCGTGCCGGCCGTGGCCACCTCTCCAGCGTCCGCGGCGGGGGAGGCCGCGGCGACCACCTCCGCCGTCACCTCCTCGGGGCGGTCGCGCAGGGCGAGCAGGGCGGCCCCCACGGCGATCAGGCCCAAGACGGTCAGGGCGAGCACGGCACGCCTCGACGGGACGACCCCGACCGGCCACCGATCGGTGATCCGCGCCAGGAGGGAACGGGACGGCTCCGGGCGGATCTCCTCGTACCCCGACGGTGGACGGTCGTGCCGGTCCCGGTGCTCGGCCGTCGTGTCCGGGGGCGTGTCGGCGGGGCGACCCGCTTCGGAGACGGCGGCCCGCGTCCCCCGCTCCGTGACCGTCTCCGGCGCCCCACCCGGGCCGGGCGGTCCCGCTCCGGTTCCCTCCGGGCCGGTGCTCCAGGGCTCCGCGCCCGTGACGCGGTCGGTCCACGTGTCCCACGGCGACCGCGTGCCCTTCGCGGTGTCCGGGGGCTTCGTCGGCGCCGCCATCGCGTAGGGGGCGCTCGGAATCGCGGGCCCGCCCGGGGACGGCCGTCCGGCATCGCCGGTGGGCGGGCACGGGTCGTGTGCGTGCGATCCGGGCGGGACCGGGGCGGAGGGGTTCGGGTCGGTCGGTCGCGGACGGCTGGCGGGGGCGGTGCCCATGGCGAGCGCGCGGAGCCGCTCGCGGGGGTCTGGGTCGCAGGAGTGGCGTCGGACACGGCGCTGAAGGGTCATGTCCCCAACGGTAGGAAGGCGCCTACGCGGTGTCAGCGCCCAATTTCCTTCTGTGGATAACTCCGCGTCCCACCCGGGACCGTCCGCCGCCGGGAACGACGAGGGGCCCGGTCCGGCGAGCTCGCCGGACCGGGCCCCTCGTCAGGGTTCAGCCCTAGGCGGACTGAAGCTGGTGCAGGCGCTGGGCGATCGCGCTCTTGCGGTTCGCGGCCTGGTTCTTGTGGATGACGCCCTTGCTGTGCGCCTTGTCCAGCGCACGCGCGGCGGCGCGCTGGGCGACGACGGCCTGCTCGACGTTGCCGGCCTCGGCGGCCTCACGGAACCTGCGGATGGCCGTCTTCAGCGAAGAGCGCACCGCCTGGTTGCGGACACGAGCCTTCTCGTTCTGCCGAATGCGCTTCTTCTGCGACTTGATGTTCGCCATGCGAAAACGTGCTCCAGTTAATCTTGATCATCGCGCCGGTCCGACCAGCGGCTCAGCTCGTGGGCAGCCGTACCACGAGCGGCCAGCGTGGGCGCCGACACAGGGTGTGTGAGTCCTCAGGGCTCGAATGAACGCGGAGGTCCGAGACACGGACTTCCAGTATGCCGCACGCGCGCACCACTTCGTGCATCCCCGTGCGCTCCCGTTCCCATCGGAACCGGTCCGCCCTAGGAGAGCAGCCACCCCGCCGTGTAGGCCGCCAGGTCCTCCGCGTCGGCCTCGTCCGCCACGTACAGCGCCACGCCCAGGGTCATTCCCTCCGGCGGCTCCACGCGCGTCATCCCCAGACGGATCCCGGTGAGCGCGGTCCCGATCGACTCGGTGTCCTCGACCGGCCCCCAGTCCCCACTCGTGTGGGCCGGCAGCCCGAACCGCACCGTCACCTCGTCCCGGTCCGCCAGAGCCCCCACCCCCTCGGTCACCTGGCGCACCATGAACCCCCCGTACAGCACGTCCATGGGCATGTCGGCGCCCACGCCCGGCAGGACGACCTCGTCCGCGTGTTCGGTCACCCGGTCCAGGTACCCCGCCGACCAGTACTTCTCCTCGCCCTCGGTCACGAACGACGGCACACGCCCGCCCGGTACCAGTTCGACGTGCTGGGCCTGGACCGAGAACACCGCGTCCTCGCCCAGCGCCTCCCGCACCACGCCCATCAGATCCGGTACCGAGGGGTCGTTGACGGTCACGGGCCGGATCTCCAGGTGCAGACCGGCGAAACCGTCCGCGGCGACCTCGGCGGCCCCGGCCGCCAGCGTCGCCCCGGCCTCCTCGTCGAACCGGTCTCTGACCAGCGAGGAGCCCTCCGTCACGTGCCGGAGCCACGCCAGTGCCCGTACGTCCGGGTGCTCGGCCGCCAGCCACGACAGCAGGTCCGCGGTACCGGGCTCGCGTTCGACGCTCCCGTCGGCGCCGATGTCACCCGCGTACACGTACAGCGTGTTCACGCCGCCGGTCGTCAGCAGGGCGTCCAGGGCGCCCGTGTCCTCCCACGAACCCACCCACGCCGCGTCGGCGCCCTGCGACGCCGCCCACGGCGCGGGCTCGCCCGTGAACTGGTATCCCAGGAGCGCCGCCGCTCCCACCAGCAGCACAGCGAGGGCCGCCAGCCCGGCCAGTACCCGTGTCAGAAGCCACCTCAACGGACCGTTTCCTCCCGGTTCTCGCCTCCGCGCGCTCGGCACGCCTCCCGACGGCCCGTTCCCGGCCCCACGTCGCATAATCTGGACACCGGTCCCGAACCCGCGGCCCATACTGCCGTACGGGCCGCGACCGTCCACGGAGAGGACGACCCCGTCCCCGTGGGATGATGGACGACGCCGTCGGACCGAGCCGCGGCGGGGCGGAGCCCACGGCCCGCCCGGGACCCGGACCCAACCTGTGAACGGAGCACGGTGGCACAGCCGAACTGGACCGATCCCGCGCTGATCCGCAACTTCTGCATCATCGCGCACATCGACCATGGCAAGTCGACGCTGGCCGACCGGATGCTCCAGATCACCGGGGTCGTCGAGGACCGTCAGATGCGCGCCCAGTACCTGGACCGCATGGACATCGAGCGCGAGCGCGGTATCACCATCAAGTCGCAGGCGGTGCGGATCCCCTTCACCGCCCTCGACGACAAGACGTACACGCTCGACCTGATCGACACCCCCGGCCACGTCGACTTCACCTACGAGGTGTCGCGCTCGCTGGCCGCCTGCGAGGGCGCCGTCCTGCTGGTGGACGCCGCGCAGGGCATCGAGGCGCAGACCCTCGCCAACCTCTACATGGCGCTGGAGAACGACCTCACCATCATCCCGGTGCTCAACAAGATCGACCTCCCGGCCGCGCAGCCGGAGAAGTACGCCGAGGAGCTCGCCGGGATCATCGGCTGCGAACCCTCCGACGTGCTCAAGGTCAGCGCCAAGACCGGTGAGGGCGTCGAGGAGCTCCTCAACGAGATCGTCAACCAGGTGCCGGCGCCCGTCGGCGACGCCGACGCGCCCGCCCGAGCCATGATCTTCGACTCCGTCTACGACACCTACCGCGGCGTCGTCACCTACGTCAGGGTGGTCGACGGCAAGCTCAGCCCCCGCGAGCGCATCCAGATGATGTCGACCAAGGCCTCCCACGAGATCCTGGAGATCGGCGTCAGCTCGCCCGAGCCGCGCAAGTGCGACGGCCTGGGCGTCGGCGAGGTCGGCTACATCATCACGGGTGTCAAGGACGTGCGCCAGTCCAAGGTCGGTGACACGATCACCTCCCTGAACCAGCCCGCGACCGACATGCTCGCCGGGTACCAGGAACCCAAGCCGATGGTCTTCTCCGGCCTGTACCCGATCGAGGGCACCGACTACCCGGTGCTGCGCGACGCCCTGGAGAAGCTCCAGCTCAACGACGCCTCGCTGGCGTTCGAGCCGGAGACCTCCGCCGCGCTCGGGTTCGGTTTCCGCTGCGGTTTCCTCGGTCTGCTGCACCTGGAGATCACCCGCGCCCGACTGGAGCGCGAGTTCAACCTCGACCTCATCTCCACCGCGCCCAACGTGATCTACCGCGTGGAGATGGAGGACGGCACCGAGCACGTGGTGACCAACCCCAGCGAGTTCCCCACCGGGAAGATCGCCAGGATCTTCGAGCCCGTCGTCAAGGGGACGGTGCTCAGCCCGTCCGACTACATCGGCCAGATCATGGAGCTGTGCCAGGACCGGCGCGGCAACCTCCACGGCATGGACTACCTGTCCGAGGACCGCGTGGAGATGCGGTACACGCTGCCCATGGCCGAGATCGTCTTCGACTTCTTCGACCACCTGAAGTCGCGCACCAAGGGCTACGCCTCGCTCGACTACGAGCCCACCGGCGAGCAGGAGTCCGATCTGGTCAAGGTGGACATCCTGCTCCAGGGTGAGGCGGTGGACGCCTTCTCGGCGATCGTGCACAAGGAGAAGGCGTACGCGTACGGCGTCGAGATGACCAAGAAGCTGCGCGAACTCATCCCGCGGCAGCAGTTCGAGGTGCCCGTCCAGGCGGCCATCGGCGCCCGCGTGATCGCCCGGGAGAACATCCGCGCCATCCGCAAGGACGTGCTCGCCAAGTGCTACGGCGGTGACATCAGCCGTAAGCGCAAGCTGCTGGAGCGGCAGAAGGAGGGCAAGAAGCGCATGAAGATGGTCGGCCGCGTGGAGGTCCCCCAGGAGGCCTTCATCTCCGCCCTGTCCACCGACTCCGGCGGCGAGGACAAGAAGAAGAAGTAGGTCCTCGGCCCCGTGTCCGCCGGAGCGGCGGACACGGGGCGTCGCACGGCCGAGTCCGCGAGGCGGCGAGAACGGGAAAGGGGGAGCGTCCCGCACGGGACGCTCCCCTCACGCGTGGGGCCGGTGCCCCTCAGCCCTTGACGGCTCCCGAGGTCAGGCCCTCGGTGATGAACCGCTGGAGGAACCAGAACACCGCCAGCGTCGGCAGGGACAGCATGATCGCGCCCACGGCGAACATCCCGAAGTTGGCGTTGCGCTGTGAGGCCACCAGTTGGTACAGCCCCAGCCCCAGCGTCTTGGAGTCCGTGTCGCGCAGGAACACGCTCGCCATCAGGAACTCGTTGATGGTGGCGATGAACACCAGCAGCGCCACGATCGCCAGGACCGGCGTGACCAGCGGGAGCATGATGCGGAAGAACACCTGCGCGTGGGTGGCCCCGTCCATCTGGGCCGACTCGTCCAGCTCCTTGGGGACGGTGTCGAAGAACCCCTTCATCAGCCACGTGTTGATGCTGAGCGCGCCTCCGAGGTACACGAGCAGCAGCCCCCAGCGGGTGTCGAACCCGATCGCGGGGTAGTACTCGCCGAGGGTGGAGAACATCAGGTAGATCGCCACGATCGCCAGGAACTGCGGGAACATCTGGATCACCAGGAGCCCGATCAGCCCCACCCGGCGCCCCTTGAACCGCATCCGGCTGAACGCGTACGCCGCCAGGGCCGACAGCAGTACCGTCACCGCGGCGTTGGTGAGCGCGAAGAACAGCGAGTTCGCGTACCACGTGGTGAACGGCGTGTTCTGGAACAGGTCCCGCGCGTTGCCCAGGCTCGCCCCCGTCGGCCACAGCTCGGCGCTGCTCAGTGTTCCCACCGGGTTGAGCGCGGCCGAGACCACGAACAGCACGGGGAAGAGCGCGAAGACCGCGACCAGCCACATGACCGCGTGCCGCCAGCCCAGGCGGGTGACCCACAGGGCGAAGCCAGCCGCCGCGGTGCGCCGGTGGCGGGTCGGCGCCGTCGGCCCGATGCTCGCCGTCATCAGTTCACCTCCTTGAGTGCCCGGCTCCGCCACAGGCTCACCACGGAGATCACCGAGACGATGACGAAGATCATCACCGACAGCGCGGCCGCGTACCCGTACTGGGCGGTGGCCTCGTTGAACGCCAACCGGTACGTGTAGGTGATGAGCAGGTCCGTCGCGCCGGCCGTGGAGTTGTCGGCGAAGAGCGGGCCGCCGCGGGTCAGCAGCCACACGGCGTTGAAGTTGTTGAAGTTGAACGCGAACACGGCGACCAGGATCGGGGTCATCGCCACCATGAGCAGGGGCAGCGTGACGTGCCGGAAGGACTGCCAGGCGTTCGCGCCGTCGATGCGCGCCGCCTGTTGCAGTTCGCGCGGGATGGCCTGGAGCGCGCCCGTGGCCACGAGGAACATGTACGGATAGCCGAGCCACACGTTGGTGAGGATGACGGCGGCGCGTGCGCTCCACGGGGTGCCGAACCAGTCCACGTCGAGCCCGAGCATGCGGTTGAACAGCCCGAAGTCGGTGTTGAACATGTCCCGCCACAGCAGGTACATGGCCAGCGAACTCATGGCGTAGGGCAGGACCACCAGGATGCGGTACAGGACCTTGCCACGCATGCGGGGCACGTGCAGGGTCAGCGCCACGGCCAGGCCCACCACGAAGACCAGGAACGTCACGGAGACGGCGAAGACGATGTTCCACACCAGGATGCCGAAGAACGACGCGGCGAAGGACGGGTTGAGCAGGAAGCGGGCGAAGTTGTCCAGGCCCACGTTCACCTGCCAGCCCTGCGGGAGCCGGTCGCCCTCCTCGTCGACGAACGCGCCGAGCTCGTCGTCGGCGGTGTAGACCCGGCCGGTCTCGGTGTCGGTCACGCAGTCGCACTCGGCGTCGTAGACGCGGACGGCGCTCCCCTCGAAGGCGGTCGACAGTCCGCTGGAGCGGATGCCCGCACCGCTGTCGGTCGGGACCGCGAACTCCTCCAGCTCGTCGCTGCGTGTGTTGACCTGGGCCGGGGTGAGGATCGTGTAGCCGAACGCCTCGGTGACCTTGCCGGAGGCCGGGTCGACGGTGGCGCCGCCGAGGTCCTCGAGACCGTCGGTCGTTCCGGCGTAGGTCGCCCCCTCGGGGTCGGTGAGCAGGAAGACCAGCGATCCCGTCTCGGGGTCGCCCGTGGTGGCGACCGTCAGGGCGTACTCCTCGGAGTCGGCCGTGCGGGTCACGGACATCGACTCGATGGAGTTGATCGCCTGCTCCTTGTCTCCGCGGTGACCGTCACTCATGTTGGTCACGGAGGTGCTCATCGTGTAGAGCACCGGGAGGATCTGGAAGGCCATCAGGAACAGCACCCCGGGCACCAGGTACTTGGCCGGGACCGTGCGCTTGGACAGGTAGACGTAGTAGACGAGGCCCAGCACGGCGAGGACCAGCCCGATGCCGAGCCAGTTGCCGCCGAGGTAGAGGGGGAGTACCGCCCACACGCCCAGGGCGGTGAACAGCCCCAACAGGCCGATCTTGACGACCCGTCCCGCCAGCGACCCGTCGCCGGCCCAGCGCCCGCCCGGCAGCGGTGGCCGGGAGGCACCGCGCCGAGGGCGTCCGTCGAGGGTGGTGGAGGGCGACGGGCGGGCGGGCGCCCCCTGCTCGGGGGCGCCCTCCTTGTCGGAACCGGAGACCGTCACGACTACTCGCCGATCTGCTCGGAGATCGTCTGCGCCGCGGCCTCCATCGCCTCGCGCACGTCCCCGCCGCCGATGATCTCGGCCTGCGCGACGCCCAGCGGCTGCCAGGTCTCACCCATCTCCGGGATGGACGGCATCGGCATGCCCTCGGCGCCCGCCTCGGAGATCGCGGCGACGTTGGGGTCGTCCGTGGAGACGCTCTCCAGGGCGTCGGTCTGGACCGGGACGCGCGGGTCGACCTCGTACAGGCCGAGGATGAAGTCGGTGTCGGTGACGAGGGTGGTCACGAACTCCTCGGCGAGCGCGGAGTTGGCGCTGCCCTCGGTCACGAAGAAGCCTTGGTAGCCGATGTAGGGCTGGGCGGGGCCGCCGTCCGTGAAGCCCGGGACGGGGCTGATCGCGTAGTCGATCCCGGACTCGTCGGCGCCGGCCAGGTCCCACGGGCCCGCGACGAGGAAGGCCGCCTCCTCGTCGAAGAACAGGCTGGCGTAGTTCTGGATGGTGATGGAACGGCGGATCACGCCCTCGCCCGCCTCGCCGTACTCGGCGATCTGCTCCATGGCCTCGATCGACTCGTCGGTGCCGACGCCGAGGTCGCTCGGGTCCCAGGTGCCGGTGTCGTCCTGCCCGAAGAGGTAGCCGCCGGCGGAGGTGAACAGGGTGTTCATCCGGTAGGGGTCGCCCTCCTGGCCGACCGCCATGGACAGGACCTCGCTGACCTCGCCGTCCTCCTTGAGCTGGGAGCCGACCTCGACCATGTCCTCGAAGGTCTGCGGGGCGTCCGGTGCGAGCGCGGTGTTGCGCAGCAGGAAGAGGTTCTCCTGGGTGTAGGGGACACCGAAGAGCTGCCCGTCGAACGACATGGCCTCCAGGGAGGTCTCGTCGAGCAGGGCCGCCCGGTCCTGGGGGAGCTCGATGGGCTGGACGGCGCCGTTGCGCACCAGGTTGCCGGTCCAGTCGTGGGCGCCGATGAAGATGTCCGGGGCGTTGCCGGCCTGGTGGGCGTTGAGCACGTCCCCCTGCATGTCCTCGAAGGCCACGCTGTCCACGCTCACGTTGATGCCGTTGGCCTCGGAGAACTGCTCGGCCGCGGCCTGGACGGCGTCGGCGCGCTCGGGGTCGGTCCAGACGACGAGTTCTCCCTGGGCCGTGGTCTCACCGCCGTCACCCGTGTCGCCGCCGCAGGCGGTCGCCGCCAGGGCGATCGCGGCGAGACCTGCGAACGCCGGTGCGCTGCGGAATCTCATGGTGTCTTCCCTCCGAGAGGCCGTACAGATGGGGGCGCGCACATGTTGGGCCGAGAGCCTGGTGTGTCACATCATGCGCGGTGATGTGACATTAGCAATAACTTGCAAAGAATGAAAGGTTTTGCAGGCCTCGTGGATAAAGATGCGGAAACGTCCGGGAAACAGACTGATGGAGCAACGACGTTAGGTGACATACGTGTGACCAATGGTCATCGCTCCACGTTGTGGGGACCGGGTGTGCCGGGTGGAGCGGAGGGGACGCCGGCTGCGGCGCCGAACGACGGGACCCGTGTTCGGCGCCGCACCCGCACAGTGAGTGGCTAGGCCCGGATCCACACGGCCGTGTCGCCGGGCAGCGTCAGAGAGCCACCGGAGGGGCCCTCCACCGTGCCGCTGGCGGCGAGCACCTCGCCGTCGGCCGCGATCTCCGCCGGCTCCTCGCCGAGGTTGACCGCGCACCGCACACCCGGTTCACGCTCGAAGTACAGCACGTTCTCCGGAGCGTCCAGCCAGGTCATGGGGCCGTCGCCGAGCGCCTCCAGCTCACGCCGCAACCGCAGCGCGTGCCTGTACAGCTCCAGCGTCGAACCCTCGACACCGCGCTGGGAGGTGCGGGAGAGCCCGCCCCACCCCTCCGGCAGCGGCAGCCACGGCTCGGAGCCCTCGGGGCCGAAACCACAGGGTGAGGGTCCCTCCGTCCACGGCAGCGGCACCCGGCAACCGTCGCGGCCGCGTTCGGTGCGGCCCGAACGCTCCCACGTCGGGTCCTGCAGCGCGTCCTCGGGCAGGTCCGTGACCTCGGGAAGTCCCAGCTCCTCGCCCTGGTACAGGTAGACCGAGCCGGGAAGGGCCAGCATGAGGAGCGTGGCGGCGCGTGCTCTGCGCAGCCCCTGCTCGCCCCCGCCGAAGCGGGTCACGTGGCGGGTCACGTCGTGGTTGGACAGCACCCACGTGCTCGGAGCCCCCACCGCGCCGTTGGCGGCCAGCGAGCGGTCGACGACCTCCCGCAGGCGACCGGCCTCCCACGGCGCGGTCAGGTACTCGAAGTTGAACGCCTGGTGCAGCTCGTCGGGGCGCAGGTAGCGGGCGATCCGGTCGGCGTCCTCCACCCACGCCTCGGCCACCATGGCGCGGTCACCGGGGTACTCGGCGACGATCGCCGCCCAGCGGCGGTAGATCTCGTGTACGCCGTCCTGGTCGAAGTAGGGCAGGGTCGTGCTGCCGTCGAGCAGGTCGGCCTTGGCGTTCTCGGCGATGTCGGGCAGGGCCGGGTCCTTGACCATGCCGTGCGCGACGTCGATGCGGAACCCGTCCACGCCGCGCTCCAGCCAGAACCGCAGCACGTCGTCGAACTCGTCGTGGACCTCCGGGTTGGTCCAGTCGAAGTCGGGCTGTTCGGCGTCGAACAGGTGCAGGTACCACTGCTCGGGTGTGCCGTCGGGGCGCTTCAGGCGGGTCCAGGCCGGGCCGCCGAAGATCGACTTCCAGTTGTTGGGCGGCTGCTCGCCGTCGGGGCCCAGGCCGTCCCGGAACAGGTAGCGGGCCCGCTCGGGGCTGCCCGGTTCGGCGGCCACGGCCTCGCGGAACCAGCGGTGCGCCGACGAGGAGTGGTTGGGCACGATGTCGATGATCACGCGGAGGTCGAGGTCGTGGGCGGCCGCGAGCAGGGCGTCGAAGTCCTCCAGAGTGCCGAAGCGCGGGTCGACGTCGCGGTAGTCGGCGACGTCGTAGCCTCCGTCGGCGAGCGGGGAGACGTAGAAGGGCGTCAGCCAGATCGCGTCGACCCCCAGTTCGGCGAGGTGGGGGAGGCGCTCGCGGATGCCGGCCAGGTCGCCCTCCCCGTCGCCGTTGGAGTCGGCGAAGCTGCGCACGTAGATCTGGTAGATGGCGGCGTCGCGCCACCAGTGTGCCTGGAGCTCCATGAAACGGGGGTCCTTCCCAGTGGGCGTCTGCAACTTCTTGCGCAAGATTACCGCTTACTTGCGTCCGTGTGACGACGATCTCGACTAGAGTTGTCCGCATGGGTCCACGACTTGCCGACATCGCGCGGCACGCAGGCGTCAGTGAGGCGACGGTCTCGCGGGTGCTCAACGACAAGCCCGGCGTCGGCAGCGACACCCGTAAGGCTGTCCTGACGGCACTGGACGTCCTCGGCTACGAGCGGCCCGCGCGGCTGCGGCAGCGCTCGGCGGGGCTCGTCGGGATGGTCATCCCGGAGCTGGAGAACCCGGTCTTTCCGATGTTCGCCCAGGCGGCCGAGGGCGCCCTCGCCCAGCGCGGCTACACCCCCGTCCTGTGCACCCAGACCCCCGGCGGGATAACGGAGGACGAGTACGTGGAGCTCCTGCTGGAGCGCAACGTCTCCGGGATCCTCTTCGTCTCCGGCCGCCACGCCGACACCTCCTCCTCCCACGAGCGCTACCAGGCCCTCGTCACCCGCCGCCTGCCCATCGTGCTCGTGAACGGGTACGCCGACACCGTCCCCGCCGCCTTCATCTCCTGCGACGACCGGGAGGCGGGCCGCCAGGCCGTCAACCACCTGGTCGCCCTGGGACACACGCGGATCGGTTTCACCAGCGGCCCCGAGCGCTACGTCCCCGTCCGTCGCAAGCTCGACGGCTACCGCCAGGCGCTGGCCCAGCACGGCCTGGACGGCGACGACCTGGTGGAACTGTCCCTGTTCGGCGTCGAGGGCGGCCACGCCTCGGCCACCCGGCTCATCGAGCGCGGCGTCACCGCGATGGTCTGCGGCTCCGACATGATGGCCCTGGGCGCCATCCGCGCCGCCCGCCAGCGCGGGCTGCGCGTCCCCGAGGACTTCTCCGTGGTCGGCTATGACGACTCCCAGCTCATCGCGTTCACCGACCCGCCGCTGACCACGGTCCGCCAGCCGGTCAACGCGATGGCGCTGGCCGCGGTCCGCGCGCTGTGCGACGAGATCGCCGGACACCCCGTCTCCCACACCGAGTACCTCTTCGACCCGGAGCTGATCGTGCGCGGTTCCACGGCCGTCGCCTCGCCCCGCGCCAGCGCCCCCGTCCAGGCCAGGGTGGCCTCTCCCGCGGAGGCGCGTGCCGTGGACGGCTCCCGAACCGCCCGGGAGGCGTCCCCGCGCGTGTGAGCCGCGCGAGCCCGCGAGGCCGTAGGAAACACGCCTCCGGGTCGGCGACACTGGAGGTATGCCTTCCGTTGCCCTCGACGGCGATCCCGTCCCGCGGACCGGGGACCTGCCCGCTCCCTCACTCGCCGAGCTCGGCGACCGACCGCTCGGGTTCTACGTTCACGTGCCGTTCTGCGTCACGCGCTGCGGCTACTGCGACTTCAACACCTACACCGCCGACGAACTGGTCTCGCGGGACGGCACCGCCACCTCCTCCCGCGAAACCTATGCCGACCAGGCGGTCGCCGAGGTCGAGCTGGCCGACCGCGTCCTGAGCGACGACCGGCCCGAGGTGAGCACGGTGTTCGTCGGCGGAGGGACGCCGACCCTGCTCCCCGCGGAGGACCTGGGACGGATCATCGCCGCGATCCGCGACCGCTTCGGCCTGGCCGCCGACGCCGAACTGACGACGGAGGCCAACCCGGAGACCGTCGACCCCGGTTACCTGGCGCGACTGCGCGAGGCCGGGTTCACCCGTGTCTCCTTCGGAATGCAGAGCGCCCGACCGCACGTGCTGAGGATTCTGGAGCGCGGGCACACCCCCGGGCGGCCGGAGCAGTGCGTCGAGTGGGCCCGGGCGGCCGGCTTCGAGCACGTCAACCTCGACCTGATCTACGGCACCCCCGGCGAGGGCGACGACGACTGGGCCGCTTCCCTGGAGGCCGCGATCTCGGCCGCGCCCGACCACGTGTCGGCCTACTCGCTGATCGTGGAGGAGGGCACCCGCCTGGCCGCCCGCGTTCGCCGGGGAGAACTCGCCGAACCCGACGACGACACCATGGCCGACCGTTACCTCATGGCCGACGAGGCCCTCGCCAAGGCCGGGTTCACCCCCTACGAGGTGTCCAACTGGGCGCGCAGCCCCGAGGGGCGCAGCAGGCACAACCTGCTGTACTGGACCGGCGGCCACTGGTGGGGCGTCGGCCCGGGCGCGCACAGCCATGTCGGCGGCACCCGCTGGTGGAACGTCAAACACCCCGCCGCCTACGCCGCGCGCCTGGCGGCGGGATCGAGTCCCGGCCAGGCGCGCGAGGTGCTCACGGCCGAGGAGCGCCGCTTCGAGCGCGTCCTGCTGGAACTGCGGGTGGCGGACGGGTGCCCGCTGGACCTGTTGGAGCCGCACGGGCGTGCGGCGGCCAGGAGCGCCGTGGCGGAGGGTCTGCTCGACGCCGTCGCGCACGACGGTGGGCGCGCCGTCCTGACCCGCCGGGGCCGCCTGCTCGCCGACGCCGTGGTCCGGGACCTGACCTGACCCGCGCGGTACGGACTACTTCACCCAGTTGACGTTGAACGGGTAGCGGTACCATTCGCCCCGGTTGGCGGCCACGCCGCCGAGGATCCCCAGGACCAGGCAGACCACGGCGACGACAACCCACGTCAGTATGCCGATGAGCACGATCGTCAACAGCCAGGACACCACGATGCCGATCGTGACGAGGATCTGGAAGTTGAGCGCCTGGACCGACTGGTCGCGGACGAACGGTGACTCGTCCTTCTTGACGAGGAACACGATCAGCGGGACGATCCAGCCGAACCCCGAGAAGAAGAAACCGGCCAACCCGCCGCCCAGGTGAGCGATCAGGCCCATCTGCCGTTCGGCCTGGTTGGGCTGGCCGGTCGTGGCCGAGGAGGGCTCGAAGCCACCCTGCGGGTATCCACCGGGCTGGTAGCCCCCCTGCGGGTATCCGCCGGGAGGGTGACCGCCCTGCTGGTGCCCTCCGGGAGCGTGGCCACCGGGAGGCGGACCGTAGCCGGTTTCCCCGCCGGGCGGATGGGTACCCGGCGAAGGCCCGTACCCGGGCCGCTCGTCGCCCCGCGGACCGGCGGGAGGCGGCTGCCCGCCGCCGCCCTCCTGACCTTGGCGCCGCCGCTCCCGGTCGTCGGGCTCCTCTGGAGGTGGTGTGTTCGGGTGCGACATGGCGGTGTCCCTTCGTGCTGACTCACTCAGACACTCTCGGGGGGACTACTTCAGGAGACGGATGCTCATCGGGTAGCGGTACGTGGTCCCCTTGTTGGCCCTGGACGCTCCCATGACCCCGAAGACGATCGCGAGGATCCAGATCAGCGCGATCAGTACGGAGCCGATCCAGGCCAGCCCTGGGAAGAAGATACCCAGTCCGATGAAGACCACGCAGGTGAAAACGTAGGGGATGAGCAGGGTGAGCTGGAAATTCGCCGCCTCGGACGCGTGGTGGCGCACGACCGGGGACTGGTTGCGCTTGGCCAGGTAGATCGCCAGCGGGGGGATCCAGCCCAGGAAGGCGATCACGAACCCGGACAGGTGCGCCATCATCGACACCAGGGTGCCGTCGTCTCCGCCGCCCATCGGCACCGGCCCCTGGCCGCCGGGCTGCCCGTAGGCGGCCGGACCACCCGGGAAGGGGGGCTGCTGGGGCTGGCCGGGCTGTCCCGGATGCGGAGCGAACGCCTGCTGCGCGGGGTCGGGCTGGGGCGCGTACGCCTGGGGCTGCGCGTACCCCTGCTGCGCGGGGTCGGGCTGGGGCGCGTAGGAGGGGTGGCCGCCGGAGTGCTGGCCGTGGACGGGCTGGCCCGGCTGGGCCATGCCAGGCTGGGGCGCGTACGGCGACTGCCCGGCCGCGGGCTGGGCGTATCCCTGGGGTACGGGCGGCTGCTGGGCGTACCCCTGCTGCGGCTGTCCCGGGGCGGCGGGCGGTGGTGCGAAGCCCGGCTGACCGCCCGACGGCTGCTGCTCCTGTCCCGGCTGACCCTGGAACTGCTGCTGCGCGGGCTGCTGGTGGGGCCCCTGCTGGTCGACCTGGGGTGGGTGGGGGGACTGCCCACCGGACGGGTGTCCGTACGCCGCCTGGGCACCCGAGGGCTGGCCGCCCTCCGGCTGCGGGGCGTACGGAGACCGGGCTCCGGAGGACTGCGCGTCCGGCTGGGGCGCGTACGCCTGCTGCGGGTACGCCTGGGGCTGCGCGTACCCCTGCTGCGCGGGGTCGGGCTGGGGCGCGTAGGGGGACTGCTCGCCCGACGGCTGCGCCTGACCGGGCTGGGCGGGCGCCTGGGGTCGTGCGGGCTGCTGGCCCTGCGGGTCCTCCGGGGACGGGGGGTTCGTCGGGGTCTCGCTCATGCTCTTCCTTGGCTCCGCTGCTGAGGGGCGGTTGTTGTCTGTGGGGCTGTACCGACGACCGGGGAGGGCCCGAGACGGGCGACCGGCACGACCGGACGCGGTGTCCTCGCCGTCGCCTGCACTGAAATCCTAGTGTTCACCCGGATGCGGTCCCGTGACGAAGTCGATGAGCTCCTCGACCCGACCGAGCAGCGACGGCTCCAGGTCGGCGTAGGAGCGTACCGAGCCCAGGATCCGGCGCCAGGCCTCACCGGTCTCCATCCGCCACCCCAGAGCGCGGACGACCCCCTCTTTCCAGGGCGTCCCCCGCGGAACCTCCGGCCAGCGCTCGATCCCCAGGGCTCGGGGGCGCACCGCCTGCCAGACGTCGACGTAGGGGTGACCGGCCACCAGGACGTGGTCACCGCGCACCCGTTCGGTGATCCTGCTCTCCTTGGAGCCGGGGACGAGGTGGTCCACCAAGACCCCCAACCGACGGCCGGGACCGGGGGAGAAGTCCGCGACGATCGAGGGCAGGTCGTCGACCCCCTCCAGGAACTCTACGGCCACACCCTCCACGCGGAGGTCGTGCCCCCAGACCTTCTCCACGAGCTCGGCGTCGTGCGCGCCCTCGACGTAGATCCGGCTCTCCCGGGCGGTGCGCGCCCTGGCGTCCGTCACCGCGATCGAGCCCGACGCGCTGCGCAGCGGTCCCCTCGGCGCGGCCGTGGGACGCACCAGCGTGACCGGTTGCCCGTCGACCAGGAACGCCGCCGGTCCCAGATCGAACACCCGGCGGCGGCCGTGCCGGTCCTCCAGGGTCACGGTCGCCTTGTCCCAGGCCACCACGGCTCCGCAGAACGTCTCCTCCGCGTCCTCCACGACCAGGTCCCGGCTCAGGGGCGTCTCGGGGATCTCCCGCCTCCTGGGTCGACGCCAGTCCCCGGCCAGAACGTCACGGCCGTAGCGGCCGGTTCCCTTAGGTGCCACGGTCGTGCAGTCTACTGGTGTGGCCCGCGACGCGGTCGGTGCCGCCTTCCCCGGCGCGGTCGGCCCCCGGGCCGTGGCCGGCGGGGAAGATCGGGGTCCGCCGGGGGTGTTACTACCGGTGGGTAGCAGACCGCGTTTGCGACCGGGCTTAGAATTAGCACTGAGGACCACGGAGTGCCAGGAGGTGGCGAGTTGCTGGATGAGCGCAAGCTCGCGGTCCTGCGTGCCGTCGTCGAGGACTTCGTCAACACCAACGAACCCGTTGGCTCCAAGGCCCTCGCGGACCGGCACCCCCTCGGGGTTTCACCCGCGACCATCCGCAACGACATGGTCGCCCTCGAGGAGGACGGCTACATCACCCAGCCGCACACCAGTGCCGGCCGTGTGCCCACGGACAAGGGTTACCGGCTCTTCGTGGACCGCCTCTCCTCGGTCAAGCCGCTCTCGGCCGCCGAACGGCGGGCCATCGAGTCCTTCCTCACGGGCGCGGTGGACCTCGACGAGATCGTCGCGCGTACGGTGCGTCTGCTGGCCCAGCTCACGCGCCAGGTCGCGATCGTGCAGTACCCGTCCCTGACCCGTTCCTCGGTGCAACACGTGGAACTGGTGCCCCTCGGTGGCCCGCGGCTCATGATGGTCGTGATCACCAACACGGGCAGGGTCGAACAGAGGGTCATCGACGGACTGGGCTCGGTGAGTGAGAGCGCCGTCAACGACCTGCGCGCCATGCTCAACCGGGCCATCGCGGGACGCCTCCTCGGCGACGTCCCCGACGCGGTGGACGCCCTGCCCGCGCAGGTCGACCCGGAGCACCGGCACATGGCGGTGTCGGTGCTGTCGATCCTGTTGGAGAGCCTCGTGGAACGCCATGAGGAGAAGATCGTCCTGGCGGGCACCGCCAACCTCGCGGCGGTGGACTTCGCCGCCAGCCTGCGGGACGTGTTGGAAGCGCTGGAAGAGAACATGGTCCTCATCCGTTTGCTGGGTGAGGCGAAGGACCCTTCGATGCTGACCGTGCGCATCGGCGAGGAGAACTTCCACGAGGGTCTGCGGTCCACCTCCATCGTGTCAGCCGACTATGGCGTGGGAAACCAGTCGCTGGCCAAGATCGGAGTCGTGGGTCCCACCCGGATGGACTACCCGGGAACGATGGGCGCCGTACGTGCGGTGGCTCGGTATGTCGGACAGATTTTGGCAGGACAGTAACTCAGTGGCCAGAGACTATTACCAGGTTCTCGGGGTGCGTCGTGACGCGTCCAAGGACGAGATCAAGAAGGCGTACCGGCGGCTCGCGCGCGAGCTGCACCCGGACATCAACCCCGACCCCGCGACCCAGGAGCGCTTCAAGGAGGTGACCCAGGCCTACGAGGTCCTCTCCGACGAGAACAAGCGTCAGATGTTCGACATGGGCCAGGACCCCTTCGCTCCGGCCGGTGGCGGCGGCGCCGGAGGCTTCGGCGGCGCGGGCGGCTTCGCGTTCGACGACATCATGAACGCGTTCTTCGGCGGCGGGCAGCCCGGCGCGCGCGGACCGCGCGAACGGGTCCGCCGCGGACGCAGTATCAAGATCCGCGTCGAGCTGGACCTGAAGGAGACCGCCTTCGGCGTCAGCAAGGACATCACCTTCCCCACGGCGATCCTGTGCGAGACCTGCCAGGGCGAGGGGACGGCCGCGGGTTCGCACCGCACCACGTGCGAGATGTGCCACGGCCAGGGCGAGGTCTCCCAGGTCACGCGTTCCTTCCTCGGCCAGGTCATGACCTCGCGCCCCTGCCCTCAGTGCTCGGGCCAGGGCACGGTCATCACCGACCCCTGCGCCGACTGCGCGGGCGAGGGCCGGGTGCGCGAGAAGGTCACCCGCACGGTGAAGATCCCGGCCGGCGTCGACGACGGCACCCGCATCCAACTCGCGGGCGAGGGTGAGGTGGGCCCCAACGGAGGGCCGCGCGGCGACATCATCCTGGAGATCATCCAGCGCCCGCACCCCACCTTCGAACGGCGGGGCGACGACCTGCACTGCACCGTGACCGTGCCCATGACCGCCGCCGCGCTGGGCGCCTCCTTCGCCTTCGACACCCTCGACGGCACGGAGAACATCGACCTGCGCCCCGGCACCAACTCCGGGCACGTCATCACCCTGCCGAACAAGGGCGTCACCCACCTGGACGGGGGAGGCCGCGGTGACCTGCGCATCCGCGTCGACGTGGAGACCCCCTCCAAGCTCGACGAGGAGCAGGAGGCGCTGCTGCGCAAGTTCGCCGAACTGCGTGGTGAGGACCAGTCGCCCGGGCGCTTCAGCCCCGGCCACGGCGGCTTCTTCGCCAAGATCCGCGACGCCTTCGGAGCCAAGTGACCCCGGCGGTCTTCCTGGTCGACACCGCCGAACTGACGGCCGACCGAGTCGAGGTCACGGGTCCCGAGGGGCGGCACGCCGCTGTCGTGCGCCGGATCCGCGAGGGTGAGACGGTGGACCTGTCCGACGGACTCGGAAGGCGTGCCCGTTGCACGGTGACCGGGGTCGCCAAGGACGGGATCGTCTGCGCGGTGGTCGAACGCTGGGAGGAGCCTGAGCCCCGCCCGCGGCTGACCGTCGTCCAGGCCCTGCCCAAGGGCGACCGCGGGGAACTGGCCGTGGAGATGATGACCGAGGCCGGGGTGGACGCGGTCGTCCCCTGGGCAGCCGAGCGCTGTATCACCCGATGGAAGGGCGACCGGGCGGCCAAGTCCCTGGGCAAGTGGCGGGCCGCCGCCCGCGAGGCGGCCAAGCAGGCGCGGCGCGGGCGGCTGCCGGAGGTGGCCGGGTTGGCCGACCGCGCGGCCGTGGCGAAGCTGCTGGCCGAGGCCGACCTCGCGGTCGTCCTGCACGAGGACGGTGCCCAGCGCCTGGCCGGCATGGATCTTCCCGACGGTGAGGGAACGGAGATCGTCCTGGTCGTCGGTCCCGAGGGCGGTTTCTCCGAGGCCGAACTCGAGGCCTTCGCCGAGGCCGGGGCGGTGCCGGCGCTGCTGGGACCGACGGTCCTGCGCACCTCCACCGCGGGGGTGGCCGCGCTGTCGGTGCTCCAGGCGCGCACCGGGCGCTGGTAGTAGGGGAGGGGCCGGAGCCGGCACGAAGACGACGAGGGGCGGCCACGGAATCGGATTCCGTGGCCGCCCCTCGCGCGTGCCCTGGCGGAACACGGTCAGTTCTGCGGGGCCTCCGCCGTGCCGCCGTCCGTGCCGCTGCCGCCGGTGCTGTCGTCGGTGGGCTCGTCGCCGCCTCCGGTGTCCTGCGAACCGTCGTCCCCGGAGGCGCCGTCCTCACCGGTGCCGTCCGTGGCTCCGTCGGTGTTCTCGTCCGTGGGTTCGTCGTCGGCGGTGGTGCAGTCGTCCGTCCCGGCTTCGTCGGACGTCTGCCCCTCGCTCTCGCCGTGTCCGGGGCTCGCCTCCTCGGAGGGGGCCGGTCGGCCGGGGGAGCAACCATCGGTCGCGGTGGCCTCCTCCGTCGGAGCGGACGGCTCGGCCGAGGCGGTGGGCGTGGGGGTGGGGTCCTTCGCGGGCTCCGGTTCGGGAGCAGCCACCCCCGAGCCCGCGTCGGGGGCGGGCTCGGCGGGGGCCGTCTCCTCCTCGGAGGGGGCCACCGCCGGGGGGGCGCCCTCGCGGTTGGCGCCCGCGGGGACGATCTCCAGCACCTGGTCGCGGACCTCGGGGTTGGAGATGACCACGGACGCGGCGATCAGGACCGCCCCCGCCACCGCGAGCGCGGGGCGTAGCCAGGGCAGTCCGAACCAACCGCCTCGGGCGCGCCCGGTCCGCTCACGGATCAGGTTCAGCCCCTCCGCGGAGGGCTCGCACGCGTCCGCCTCGGATCTGAGGATCGAGCGGAGTCGGCTCTCGAACTCGTCGTTCTCGGATGGGCTGCTCATGTCGTCTGCTCCAGGACGGAGCGGAGCGCGGAGATACCACGGGACGTGTGACTCTTCACCGCGCCCTTGCTGATCCCCATGGCGTCCGCGATCTGCGCCTCGGACAGGTCGCCGTAGTACCGGAGCACGATGGCCTCTCGCTGACGGGTGGGTAGTTTGCGCAGGGCCCTGATCACGGCCTCGCGCTCCAACTGGTTCATGGCGCCGTGCTCCGCGCTGGGAGCGTCCGGTAGCGCCTTGGGTGCGTGCTTCTCCACGACGGCCCGGTGGCGCAGCACCGACCGCGCCTTGTTCACGACCGCCTGCCGAAGGTAGGACAGGGCCTTGTTGGGGTCGCGCAGCCGTCGCCAGGCCGAGTGCATGGCGACGAAGGAGTCCTGCACGACCTCCTCCGCGGTCGCGTGGTCCCGGACGAGCAGCGAGGCGAGACGGACCAGCGGTCGGTAGTGCTCCCGATAGAGTTCGGTCACCGCGTGGTCGGCGTCCCAGCCCACGGCGAGGGGAGCCGTGGTGGCTCCCGCCACCATGGTTTCTGTCGTCACATCAGTTCGACGCACACCCTTGTCGCGGGGTTTACGAAAGGGCATACCTCTTCTTTTCCAAGTAGGGGTGCGTTCCGGTCCGAACACGCTGGAGGGTGGACATCGGCGGAGGAGGCCGACGACCCGACGCGCACGGGTGCAAAGCCTATCGCGATTCTTCCGACGGGAGACGCGGTACCAGGTGTTCCGGTCCGGGCCTTCACGGTCCCGGTGGTCGGGACCTGCGGCATCATGGTGACCGGACAATCCGAGACGGCCGCTCCGCCGAAACCCGCCATGCGGGGCGCGGGAGCGGGAACAACCGGGCGACAGTCCCCCGACGGAGGTAATCGATGGCCGAGGCCGACTGCCTTTTCTGCAAGATCGTACGGGGGGAGGTGCCCGCCGAGATCGTCCGCGAGGGCAAGCGCACCGTCGCCTTCCGCGACATCAACCCCCAGGCCCCCACGCACGTGCTGATCGTCCCGCGTGACCACCACCCCGACGCCGCGGCCGCCGCGGCCGCCAGGACGGGTCTGTTGGACGAGATCGCGTTGGAGGCCCGTGAGGTGGCCGAGGCCGAGGGCGTGGCCGACGCGGGGTACCGCTTGGTGTTCAACACCGGGAGCGGCGCCGGGCAGACGGTGTTCCACCTGCACGGTCACCTGCTCGGCGGACGCGGCCTGAACTGGCCGCCCGGGTAGACGGCGCCTGGCGCGGGACCTTCGCCTCGCGGCGGCCCGCGTCAACATCCCTGCTCCGGGCAGGCGCGAGGGCGTGGCCGCGGTCGAAAAAGCGATCGATCAGGATGACGGCGCGTTGGTAGACTCGAGGCGTGGCCCCAGGGGCCGGGGAGCCGCAGGAGGCACCGGTTCGAAGAACGGGCCCGGTACCGGCTCGGGTGCCGCAGGCGTCGCACCCCGCCAGCGAGGGCGGGGTCGGATCGAAGGGTAGGGACAGCGGCCGCAAGGCCCCGTCATGGCCGAGACAACGCACACGCAACCGCGACAGGACACCCAGGTCAAGGTCGTGGTCCCGGACGAGCACACGATGGTCAGCCTGCTGGGCTCGGGGGACGAACTCCTCAGGGTTCTGGAACGGGCCTTCGACAGTGACATCCACGTCCGTGGGAACGAGTTCACGATCAGCGGCAGCCCCGAGGAGACCGCGGTCGTGGTCCGCCTCGTCGAGGAGCTCATCGAACTCGCCAAGAGCGGCACCCACGTCACCCCCGACACCATCGAGCGCATGATCCACATGCTGCGCACGCCCGGCTCGGAACGCCCGGCCGACGTGCTCACCACCAACATCCTGTCCAACCGGGGCAGGACCATCCGCCCCAAGACCGTCAACCAGAAGCGGTACGTCGACGTCATCGACCGGCACACGGTCGTGTTCGGCATCGGTCCGGCGGGAACCGGCAAGACCTACCTGGCGATGGCCAAGGCCGTCAAGGCGCTCCAGGACAAGGAGGTCAACCGGATCATCCTCACCCGCCCCGCGGTCGAGGCGGGCGAGCGGCTGGGCTTCCTGCCGGGCACGCTCTACGAGAAGATCGACCCCTACCTGCGGCCGCTGTACGACGCGCTGCACGACATGCTCGACCCCGACTCGATCCCCAAGCTGATGTCGGCCGGGACCATCGAGGTCGCGCCCCTGGCGTACATGCGCGGGCGTAGTCTCAACGACTCCTTCATCATCCTGGACGAGGCCCAGAACACCTCGCCCGAGCAGATGAAGATGTTCCTCACCAGGCTCGGCTTCGGGTCCAAGATCGTCGTGACCGGTGACGTCACGCAGGTCGACCTGCCCGGCGGGCAGACCAGCGGCCTGCGCACCATCGAGAACATCCTGAGTGACATCGACGACATCGCCTTCTGTCGCCTGTCCAGCGAGGACGTGGTCCGCCACAAGCTCGTCGGGCAGATCGTGGACGCCTACGGCCGCTACGACGCCGCCCAGGGCGGCCGCTCGGGTGCCAACGGCGGACGGCCCCGCCGCACGGGGCCCCGGCAGGGCTCCGCCGACACCCCGACCGACACCGGCCCCGGGAGCCCCCACGCGAAATAGCGGGCAGACTGGAGTAGTACAACGTTCGAGCTGGTGGGCCCGCCGTGGTGCGGGCCCACCGGTGTCGGACGCCCCGGCGCGGCCGCAGGCGGTGACGCGCCGCCGGGCGGTCACCCCGCCCGGCCATGACGATTTCCAAGTGAGGCATCCGCAAACGATGAGTATCGACGTCGCCAACGAGTCGGGCGTCACCACCGTGGACGAGGAGCGACTCTCCCGCCTGGCTCGGCACGTGCTCGACGCCATGCGCGTCCACCCGCTGGCGGAGCTCTCCGTCGTCCTGGTGGACGAGGAGCCGATGACGGACCTGCACGTGCGGTGGATGGACGAGCCCGGACCCACCGACGTTCTGTCCTTCCCGATGGACGAGCTGCGTCCCGGAGGCCCCGGCCGTACCAGTGAACCGGGCGTCCTCGGCGACGTGATCATCTGCCCCCAGGTGGCCGAGCGCCAGGCGCTCAAGGCCGGGCACCCGACCGAGGCCGAGATCGACCTGCTGTGCACGCACGGCATCCTGCACCTGCTCGGCTACGACCACGCCGAGCCGGACGAGCACAAGGAGATGTTCGGTCTCCAAGGCGAGATCCTGGCCTCCTGGCGCGAGCGTGAGGCGGCCTCGGCCGGGGGAGACGAGAGCGACCGATGAGCGCCGCGTCGGCCCCGACGGCGTTGGCCGCGGGTGATCCCGTCCTGTGGGGCGGCGCGTTCGCCGCCGCCCTGCTGCTGATCGCCGTGGCCGGGTTCCTGGCCGCCGCCGAGGTGGCCGTCACCCGGGTGGGCTCGGTCGGACTGCCCGAGAGCCCTGGCGAGAGGGGCACCGGCCCCCGCTGGGAGAGGGTGGCCGCCGACCCGACCCGTCACCTCAACGTCCTGCTGTTCCTGCGCGTGGTCGCCGAGGTGTGCGCGACCCTGGCCACCGCGCTGGGCATGGTGTTCCTGCTGGGCCCGGGCTGGCCCGCGCTGGTCCTGGCGCTCCTGACACTGGTCGTGGTGGAGTCGGTGTTCGTCGCGATCGCCCCGCGCATCCTGGGCCGCCAGTTCGCCGGACCGATCGCCAGGGCCAGCGCCGCCGTCCTCCACCCGGCGCAGGTGGTGGTGAGCCCGGTCGCCCAACTCCTGGTGGGGCTGGGACGGGCGCTCACCCCGAGGGGCAAGGGGGACCGCGAGGGACCGTTCAGCACCGAGGTCGAGCTGCGTCAACTCGTGGACCTGGCCGAGCGCGGCGAGGTCATCGACCCCGAGGAACGCCAGATGATCCACTCGGTGTTCAAGCTCGACGACACCTCCGTACGCGAGGTGATGGTGCCGAGGCCCGACATCGTGTTCACCAACCGGGACGCGGACGCCGACGCGGTCCTGTCGCTCGCCCTGGCCAGCGGCTACTCACGGATCCCCGTGACGGGTGAGGACGAGGACGACGTGGTCGGCATCGTCTACCTCAAGGACGTCGTCGAGCGGCTGCGCGACCGCTGGTCGGCCACCGCCGGAGGGGGCGAGGAGCCGCCGCTGTCGGCGGGGGACGTGATGCGTCCGGCGACGTACGTACCCGACACCAAGCCCATCGACGAGCTGCTGCGCGAGATGCAAAAGCACCGCAACCACGTCGCCGTGGCCATCGACGAGTACGGCGGTACCGCGGGTCTGGTGACCCTGGAGGACATCGTGGAGGAGATCGTCGGTGAGATCACCGACGAGTACGACCACGAGATCCCGCCCGTGCAGTGGCTGGACGGGACCCGGGTGCGTGTGACGGCGCGCCTGCCGTTGGGGGAACTCGACGAACTGTTCCCCGACCGGGACCTGGACGTGCCCGACGTCGAGACGGTCGGCGGTCTGGTCGCCTTCGTGCTGGGGCGGGTCCCCACGGGCGGGGCACAGGCGCAATACGCTGGTCTCAGACTCACCCTGGAAGGCCGCAACGGCCGCCGGAACCGCCTGACCACGGTGTTGGTGGAGCGTCTGCCGGACGGCGGCGGGGCCCCCGACGGTCAGGGGAAGAACGAGGACGTAAGGAGCACGGAGCAGTGACGGAGACGACGGGGCTGGGCCCCGAGGACGGCAAGCTCATCACCCTCGCCCGGGCCTCGAGGGCCCGCAACGCGGCGGCCGAGGGCGCGGCGGTGCGCGACGAGACCGGGCGCACCTACGTCGCCACGACGGTCGCGCTGCCCTCGCTCCAGCTGACCGCGTTGCAGGCGGCCGTCGCGGCGGCCGTGTCAAGCGAGGCCTCCGCCCTGGAGGCCGCGGTGGTGGTGACCGAGGCCAAGGAACTGACTGAGGACGACCGCGCGGTGGCGGACGACCTGAAGACCCAGCTGGTGGTGATCGCGGCCCCTGACGGGGTGCCCGCGAGCGTCACCCGGCGCTGAGAAGGAATGATGAACGACCTCGACCTGGAGAAGCTGCGGCTTCCGCTGCCCGCGCCCTCCCACCCGGAGGGTTTCCGCAGCGGGTTCGCCTGCTTCGTGGGCCGCCCCAACGTGGGCAAGTCCACCCTGATGAACGCGTTGGTCGGTCAGAAGGTGGCGATCACCAGCAACCGGCCGCAGACGACACGGCGGACGGTGCGCGGGATCGTCCACCGGTCGGACGCGCAGCTGATCATCGTGGACACACCCGGCCTGCACAAGCCCCGCACACTGCTGGGGGAGCGGCTGGACTCGCTGGTGCGGTCCACGTTGGTCGAGGTGGACGTGATCGCGTTCTGCCTGCCCGCCAACGAGCCGATCGGGCGGGGTGACACCTACATCGCCAAGGAACTGGCGGAGCAGACCAACACCCCCGTGGTCGCGCTGGTCACCAAGACCGACCTGGTCGACCGGGAGACCGTCGGCAAACAGCTGCTCGCGGTGCAGGAGCTGGGCGAGTGGGCCGACATCGTCCCGGTGTCGGCGGAGGGCGGTTTCCAACTCGACACCGTCACCGACGTGCTGTGCTCCCACCTGCCCGAGGGGCCGCCGCTGTACCCGGACGGAGACCTGACGGACGAGCCCGACGAGATGCTCGTGGCGGAGTTGGTCCGCGAGGCCGCCCTGGAGGGTGTGCGCGACGAGTTGCCGCACTCGATCGCGGTGGTCGTGGACGAGATGAACGAGCGGGAGAACACCAGGCCGGGCAAGGAGCTGGTGGACATCTACGCCTCGTTGTACGTGGAGCGCTCCAGCCAGAAGGCGATCGTCATCGGGTCGAAGGGATCCCGGCTGCGGGACGTCGGTTCGCGGGCCCGCAAGCAGATCGAGGGGCTGCTGGGGCGGCGGGTCTTCCTGGACCTGCGCGTGCGGGTGGCCAAGGACTGGCAGCGCGACCCCAAGCAGCTGCGCAGACTGGGCTTCGACCAGCAGACGTAGTCTTTGTGGTCCTCCGCTTCGCTTTGGACCGGGTTCGGGCGCCCGAGGAGCAGGGATTCTTCCTCCTCGGCGGCGCCCGAACGACACCCCCCTTGGGCGGCCGTGCCAAGGAACGGAAGTGGGCCGTGGCCGACGCCGGCCACGGCCCCTCCGTCATCGGGGGCCGGTCAGCTCTGGTTGTTGAGGTCGGTGGCCAGGGTGCGGGCGGCCTCCTGGACCAGGGGAGCGGCGCGGTCGACGAACTCCCAGGTCACGCGGCGGTCCGGGCCCGACACGGACACGGCCATCTGAGAGGGTGCGCCCTCGACCGGGACCGCCACGCAGCGCACGCCGATCTCCTGCTCGCCGTCGTCGATGGCGAAGCCGCGTTCGCGGATGCGCTGGAGTTCGGCGGCGAAGTCCTCGGGGTTGGTGATGGTGCGGTCGGTCGCGGCGGGCATGCCCGTACGGCGCACGGTCGCCAGCGCCTCGTCGTCACTGAGCTGTGAGAGCAGGGCCTTGCCGACCCCGGCCGAGTGCGGCAGGACACGCCGGCCGACCTCGGTGAACATGCGCATGGCGTGCGGTGAGGGCACCTGCGCCACGTAGATGACCTTGTCGCCGTCGAGCATCGCCAGGTTGGCGGTCTCGCCCAGGACCTCGACCAGGTGGGCGAGGTGCGGCCGGGCCCAGGTGCCGAGCATCTGCGAGGCCTTGTCGCCCAGACCGATCAGCCGGGGGCCGAGGGCGTAGCGGCGCGAGGGCAGCTGCCGTACGTAGCCGTTGCCGACCAGGGTGCGGATGATGCGGTGGATGGTCGGCAGCGGCAGCTGGGACGACTCGGCGAGTTGGCTGAGGGAGGTCTCACCGCCCGCCTCCGCCATGATCTCCAGTAGGGCGAAGGCGCGTTCGAGGGACTGCACCCCACCGGAACGACCGCGCCTGCCGGTCTCCTCGGTCAGGGGCGGGGTGTCCGTCTGGGTGGTCTGCGAGGCTGACAAAGGTCATGCTCCCATGTGAAGGCCGCTTGAGGTCACGGTCTTTATTCTGCGATACGAAAAGTACTTCCCATCTCTGAGTCCTCTATAGCACGTGGCCGTCACGTAGTGCTGCCCGAATCCACATGGTTCGGGGCGATCAGGGGCACTCCCGACACCACTGAACTCTTGTTATTCCGAATCGCAGAAGTTAACATCCGCATATAGGAATTTTGGTGGGCCTTCCCACGGGAGGCCGAGCCACCCCCACGGAGAGGAACCGCAACGTGACAGCGGAGGACCCCCTGTCCCTCGACGATCTCACCACCGCGCTGGACGCGCGCCTGGCCGACGCCGACGCGCGCCTGGCCCGTGAGTACCCCGGGGCCAACACGGCTCGTCAGCCGGTGCACACCGTCTACGTTCCCGCTGACCGGATCCGTCCGGGGCTGGCCGCCGACTGGGGGCGCGACGCCCTGGCGGCCCTCGACGAGTTCGCCCCCAAGCCCGCCGACCTCGCCGAGGTCACCGGGCTGAGCGAGTCCGCCGTGGCCGAGGCGCTGCCCCGTGTGCGCGCCAAACTCACCCGCGAACCGATCGAGGACCTGCGCGCCGACCTGGAGGACGGGTACGGGAACCGCGGTGACGAGGCCGAGGACGCCGACGTGGCCTCCGCCGCCGGGGCCTTCTGCGCCGACCTGGAGGCGGGCACCGCCACCCCCTACTTCGGCATCCGGATGAAGGGCATGGAGGCCGCCGGACGGCACCGCGGGATCCGCAGCCTCACCCTGTTCCTCCAGACCCTCCTGGAACGTCGCGGCTCCCTCCCGGACAACCTCGTCCTCACCCTGCCCAAGATCACCTCCGTCGAACAGGTCGAGGCCATGGCCTGGGTCTGCGAGCGGTTGGAGAAGCGCTTCGACCTGCCCGAGGGGCGCCTGCGGTTCGAGCTCCAGATCGAGACCCCCCAGTCGATCCTGCTCCAGGACGGCACCGCCGCCGTGGCCCGGATGATCGGGGCGAGCCAGGGCCGCGCGAGCGCGCTGCACTACGGCACCTACGACTACAGCGCGGCCTGCGGGATCACCGCCGCCTACCAGAGCCTGGCCCACCCGGTCGCCGACCACGCCAAGGCCGTCATGCAGCTCGCCGCCGCGGGTACCGGCGTGTGGCTCTCCGACGGGGGCAGCAACATCCTGCCCGTGGGAGGGCGCGCTGAGGTACACGACGCCTGGCGGCTGCACTCCGGCCTGGTCCGTCGATCCCTGGAGCGCGGGTACTACCAGGGTTGGGACCTGCACCCGAACCAGCTGCCCATGCGCTTCCTGGCCACCTACGCCTTCTACCGGGAGGCGTTCGCGCCCGCCGCGGCCCGCCTCAAGGCCTACTTCGGCGCCGTGGCCGGTGGCGTCATGGATGAGCCCGCCACCGCGCAGGCCCTGGCGTCAGCCCTGGTCAACGGGTTGCGCTGCGGCGCTCTGGACGAGGACGAGATCGAAGAGCACACCGGGACGGACACGGCCACGCTGCTGGCCCTGGCCACCCGCCGAGTCGGACAGGAGCAGTGATGACCACCCACGACCTCCTCGTGCGCGCGAGCCGCGCCGTCACCCCCGAGGGAGAGCGGGCGGTGACCGTCGCCGTCACCGACGGCCGGATCACCGCCGTCCTGCCCGGCGCGGACGCCCCCGCCACCGCGGACAGGGAGATCACCCTGGCTGACGACGAGGTGCTGCTGCCCGGCCTGGTCGACTCCCACGTGCACGTCAACGAACCGGGCCGCACCGAGTGGGAGGGCTTCGCCAGCGCCACCCGCGCCGCCGCTCTGGGCGGGGTGACCACGATCGTCGACATGCCGCTCAACAGCGTGCCCCCGACCACCACGGTGGACGGCCTGAGCACCAAGCGTTCCGTGGCGCGCGACCAGGTCGCCGTGGACGTCGGGTTCTGGGGCGGCGCCGTGCCCGAGAACAGCACCCCCGGCACGACCAAGGAGCTGCGGGCGCTGCACGAGCAGGGCGTGTACGGGTTCAAGGCGTTCCTGTCGCCGTCCGGAGTGGACGAGTTCGGCCACCTGTCACCCGACCAGCTGCGCACGGCGGCGGAGGCGATCGGCGAGTTCGGCGGCCAGATCATCGTGCACGCCGAGGACCCGTCGGTGCTGGACGAGGCTCCCGCCGCGTCGGGCCGCGAGTACGCGGACTTCCTGGCCTCGCGTCCGGACGAGGCTGAGCACGAGGCGATCGCTCTGGTCATCGAGACCGCCCGCCGGACCGGGACCCGGGCGCACATCCTGCACCTGTCCAGTGCCTCGGCGCTGCCGCTGATCGCCCAGGCCCGGGCCGACGGCGTGCCGCTGACCGTGGAGACGTGCCCGCACTACCTGACGCTGGAGGCCGAGGCGATCCCCGCCGGGGCCACCCAGTTCAAGTGCTGCCCGCCCATCCGCGACCACGCCAACCGCGACCTGCTGTGGCGGGCGCTGTCGGACGGCCTGATCGACTGCGTGGTCAGCGACCACTCACCGAGCACGCCGGACCTGAAGGACCTGGACACGGGGGACTTCGGGACGGCCTGGGGCGGGGTGTCCGGGCTCCAGGTCGGTTTCAGCGCGGTGTGGACCGAGGCGCGCCGGCGCGGTGTGCCCCTGGTGGACGTCGTGCGGTGGATGTCCTCCGGTCCGGCACGGGTCGCCGGGGTCGAGGGCAAGGGCGCGATCGTCGAGGGCGGCGACGCGGACTTCGCGATCGTGGCCCCCGAGGAGCCGCTGCGCGTGGTCGCGCGCGACCTCCAGCACAAGAACCCGGTGAGCGCCTACGACGGCGCCGACCTGGTGGGCCGGGTGCGCCGCACGATCCTGCGCGGCGCGGACGTCGACCTGGCCGCTCCCGTCGGGCGGCTGCTGACCCGGGGCTGAGGCTCCTGGCAGCGCGGCCCCGGCGCGAGCGCGTGCCGGGACCGTCACGCGCCGAGGGCTCCCTGGTTGCTATACTTGTATAGCAACCAGGGAGGTTCACCATGTTGGCACTGCGACTTCCGGCCGAGATCGAGGAGAGACTCGAAGCTCTGGCCAAGGAAACCGGCAGGTCGAAGAGCTTCTACGCCCGAGAGGCGATCGTCGCTCACCTGGATGAGCTGGAAGAGGTCTACATCGCCGAGAGCAGGCTTGAGGACCTGCGGGCGGGGCGGAGCGGTACGACGCCGCTCTCGGACGTGATGGACGAGTATGGCCTGGAAAGTTGAACTTCACGACGACGCCAAGTGTGAGCTGCGCAAGCTGGACGGACAGGTCGCACGAAGAATCCTCTGGTTCCTGAACGACCGGATCTCGGGCACCGAGGATCCACGCGCTCTCGGGGATGCTCTGCAGGGCAACAGGCTGGGTGACCTCTGGCGCTATCGAGTCGGGGACTGTCGGATCATCGCTGACATCCAGGACGGGATCGTCACGGTTCTCGTTCTTCACGTGGGTCACCGGAGCCAGGTGTATCGGGGCTGACCACAGGGGCTCCCACTCGCAGGGCGGACATCCGTCGCGCGCGTTCGACCATCTGCCGGAGGGCGGCGTTGACGGTTTCCTCGGGGGTCGAGGTGCCCAGGACCGCGGCGGCTCTGGTCAGTGCCTCGTCGTCGATGTCGATCAGGGCTATGCTCACGGAGGCCTCCCGGCGTTCGATCTCTGACCACCCTAGGGATGCCGGGTCGATCGCAGTGCGCAATCCACGGACTGGTGGCCCCGGCGCGCGGTCGCGCGCCGGGGCCACGGGTGTGGGCGGGGTCAGCCGCAGTAGGTGGCCTCCTCGCCGATGATGCGGTACGGGCAGTCGGCGTAGTCGAGCAGGCGCAGGACGGCCTCCCTGTTACGCGCGGTCTCCCGGTCGATCACCGAGGACGGCGGGTAGAAGCCGCCGCCCCAGTAACTGCTCGGGTACATCTCGTAGGTGAAGTTGACGATCCGCTGGTCGCCCCACAGCCAGTCGTTGATCGTCCCGTCCGTCACGTACAGGTCGCTGGACTGCTGGGGCGTGTACCCGTTGGCCTGGGCCATGTGCGTGCCCAGTGCCGCGTGGGTGTCGTACTCGTCGCGGTTCATCCCGTTGGTCACCTCGTCGTAGGTGTAGCCGAACGGCCACAGGATGAGCTCGCTGTAGGTGTGGAAGTCGATCGCGGACGTGATCTGCTGCTCGCCGCCGACCACCCGGCCGCGCACGAAGTCGGCGACCGCCGAGACCTCGGGGGCGGACTCGGGGTAGGCGCCCCGGTAGGTCGAGCTGGACGTGCTGCCCGACGAACCGCCGCAGCAGCCCCAGTTGTAGTCCCAGTTGCGGTTCAGGTCCGTGCCGACGTAGGACGAACCCGCGTTGGGCTGCCGGTTCTTGCGCCAGTACCGCCACGACGAGCCCGCCATGTCGTACTCGGCGCCGTCGGGGTTGACGTTGGGCAGGATCCAGATCTCCCGGTTGTCCACCAGGTCGGTGATCCTGGCGTCGGAGCCGTACTCGCTGGTGAGCAGCTCCATCAGGTACACGGCCATCTCGACCGTCAGGTGCTCGCGGGCGTGCTGCGAGTGCGTGAACAGGACCTCGGGCTCGTCCTCGTCCGAGCCGACGTTGTCGCTGATCTTGACCGCGATCAGCTCACGCCCCTGGTAGGAGTACCCGTAGACCGACTGGGCGGCGATCCCGGGGTTCTGGGCGGTCACCTGGTCCACGACGTCCCGCAGTTCCGCGTACGTGGTGTACCCGTTGTCGGGGGCGAGCTGCGTGGTGGGCGGGGCGAACTCGGTGACCTCGTACCCGAGGTCGTCGATGGCCTCGACGCTCTCGGAGGTCGCGGTGACGAGCACCGTGTCGGCGCTGATGTCGTCGATCGCCGCGCCGGTCGAGGCGATCTCGGTCCGTTCCTGGGCGGTCGACACGCCGCTGACCTCGTACAGCGCGGGGTCGTCGGCGGACTCGGCGCTGACGGGGCTGAACAGTCCGAGGACCAGCGCGCCGATCGCGAGGGGGGTGAGGATTCTTCGGGGGGTGGGGGAACGCATGACACTGCCTCCGTGGAGCGGGGGGTGAGGCATCGGGCATTTGGCGTCATTGCTAAATAAAGCCGCAAATGCTGTCAATCCGTCTAACTGAGCGTGTCCATCGGAGCGGAACGCCTGGTTTGACGCCTTCGGCAGGTGGGGCCCGCTTCCCGAGGCGGCCGACGGGCACACACCGTGGCCGGATGTGGCCACAGTGTGCACGGGGCGCACACCCCCGGCGGTCGGCGCGCGGACCCTTTCGAGGCCCGTCCGCGAGCCCGCCGGAGGCGGCTAACCGACCGGTGCCCGCGCCGGCGTCCAGCCGATCGCGGCCCCGGTCCCGGACGTGTGCCCGAACGCGAACTCCTGGTCCGCGTCGGCGGTGCCGATCAGCGCGTGGACGGCCCGGGTGAGGCGGTCGACGTCGAACCGGTCGCCGGGTTGCAGCGGCACCCCGACGTCCTCCCGGGCGCTCGCGGCGGCACCCAACAGCCGCGCGGCGAGCACACCGTCCCCCTCGGCGGCGGCCACGCCCGCCAACCCCTCCAGGGAGAAGGCCACCGCGCGGGGATCATCACTCTGGCGGGCGTATTCCAGCCCCTCGGCGTGCCGCTCCCGCGCCGCCCGCAGGTCCCCGCGCATCTCGGCGCAGAATCCCAGTTCGGCCAGGATGAAGGCCAGTCCCGGCCGGTAGCCGTCCTCCCGGTGGCTGGCCAGGACCGCGGAGAAGTGCTCCTCCGCCTCGTCGACGCGCCCGCGTCGTCGCGCGCTCAACCCCAGACCCGCGCGGGCGAACCGCGCCCGATCCGCCAGACCCTGCTCGGTGGCCACGGCGATGGCGCGGCGGTTGGCCTCGTCCGACGCGTCGAGATCGCCGTTGAGCAGGTGGACGCGTGCGATTCGGGTGTGCTCCTCGACCACCGACGGCCACAGGCCGATCCGCTCCGCCTGGTCCAGCGCGTCGCGGTGCAGCCGCGCCGCCTCCGCGTAGTCGCCCTCGATCCCGGCCAGCACACCGAGCAGGTTGCCCGCGCGTACCCGTCCCCAGGGTTCACCCAGCTCCTCGAACAGCGACAGGCTTGTGCGCCCGTCGCGCCCGGCCTCGGCCAACTCACTGCGCCGCAGCGCCCGCCAACCGCGCATGTGCAGGGCGAAGGCCCGCCACCACTGGTCCGACCGGGCCTCGAACACCGCCAGGGCCTCCTCCAGCACCGTGTCGGGCAGGTCCAGGCGCGACCCCTCCGTCTCGGCCGTGCGCGTCATGAAGACCAACACCACGCGGGCACGGGCGAGCGCGGCGGGGTCCGGCATCCGCGCCGCCAGGTCCAGCGCGGCCCGTGCCGTCTCCAGGGCCGCGGGGGAGTGGACGTCGGCGAAGGACAGGGCGGCGTGCCAGAGCAGGGCCACGGCGCGTTCCTCGTCGGTGCCGCCACCCGGAGTCGCCAGGGCCAGGGACAACAACCGGTGGCCCTCCCGGTAACGCCCGCGCAGGTACCAGTACCACCCGAGGGAGCCGGTGATGCGCAGCGCCGGGCCCGCCTCACCCTGCTCGGCGGCCCACTCCACGGAGGCGCGCAGGTTGGCCGTCTCCTGGTCCAGCCACTCCAGACATTCCCCCTGGTCGCCACCGGAGCCGAAGAGCCGGGGCTCGAACTCCGCGGCCGCCCCGGCAAGGTGGGTCGCCAGCGCCCGCAGGGCGGAGGTCTCCTCTCCCGCCTCGACCAGTCGCTCCCGGGCGAAGACCCGGATGGTCTCCAGGAGCCGGTACCGCGCACCCCGCCGACCCTGTTCAGCCACGACCAGCGACCGGTCCACGAGCGAGGCGAGCACTCCGACGACGGCCGGGCGTGCGACGGCGGGGGTGCCCTCCTGGGGGAGTCCGGCGATCGCCTCCGCCCTGACCAGGTCGAATGGTCCGGCGTGGACCGACAGGCGGCGCAGGACGGCGCGTTCGTCGGCGCTGAGCAGTCGCCAGCTCCAGTCCACCACGGCGTGCAGTGTGCGCTGCCGTTCGTGGCGGCCCGAGCCTGTGCCGCCCAGGATCTGGAAGCGGTCATTCAGGCGGGCGGCCAGTTCGTGCACGCCCAGAGAGCGCACCCGCGCGGCGGCCAGCTCCAGGGCCAACGGCAGACCGTCCAGGTGCCAGCAGATCGCGGCGACCGCGGCGGCGTTGTCCTCCGCCACGGCGAAGCCGGGCAGGGAGGCGGCCACACGCTGGGAGAACAGCTCGACCGCCGCCGACTCGGCCAGAGCCTCACGGGTGGCCGCCCGGGGCACGGGCAGCGGTCGAACCTGGTGCAGACGCTCACCGGGAACCCCCAGGGGCTCGCGGCTGGTGGTCAGGATCCGCAGGTCGGGGGCCGAGCGCAGCAGTTGGGCCACCAGCTCGGCGACGGGGCCGATCACGTGCTCGCAGTTGTCGAGGACCAGCAGGCCGGAGCCCAGGCAGCGACCGAGACGGAGTGCTGAGGAGTGTCGGCCGGGGGAGCATCCCTCGTCGGACAGACCGACGGCGGTCGCGATCTCCTCGGCGATGCCGTGGACCGTCGTGGCACCGGTGTCCCTGCCCCCGAGCTCGACGAACCACACCCCGGAGGGGGCGAGACCGGGGACGGCGGCCAGTGCGAGCGTGGTCTTGCCGACTCCTCCCGGGCCGATGAGGGTGACCAGGCGGAACCGTTCCACGTCGCCGCGGATCCGTTCGACGGACTCCTTCCGGCCGATGACCTCGGTGAGCGGGGCGGGGACGTTTCCCGGCCACCGGGGCGGCGGCGCCTCCCTCCCCGCGTGCCTGTTCTCCCCTTCGACCGGCCGGGGGCGCGCGACCGGTTCCCTCCGGGGTCGCCCGGCGTCGGGGCGGGCGAGTGCCGGGGCCTGGGCGAGGATGTCCTGGTGCAGCCGGACCAGTTCCGGACCGGGGTCCACCCCCACCTCCTCGGAGAGCAGGTCACGCATCCGCCGATAGCTCTCCAGGGCCTCGGACTGCCGACCGGCCCGGTACAGAGCCAGCATGTGGGCGGCGCGCAGCCGCTCCCGCAGCGGCTCGCGGTCGACCAGGTCGTCGAGTTCGGGGACCAGGGAGGAGCCCTCGCCCAGGTCGAGCCGGGCGCGGAGACGGTCCTCCACCGCCGACAGCCGCATCTCCTCCCACCGGGTGACGGCGGGCCGGGTGAACGGGGCGTCCGCGTGGTCGGCCAGGGCCGGGCCGCGCCACAGCGCGAGAGCCCGGCCCAGGACGTCCGCCGTCTCTGCGGGAGCGGCCCCACGCGCCCGCGCCACCAGGTCCTCGAACCGGCCCGCGTCCACCCGCTCGGCGTCGACCCGGAGCCGGTACCCGGACGGGCCGGACTCCACCCGGGACCGGTACCCGGGCTCGGCGCCCTCCAGGGCGCGCCGCAGCCGTGACACCGTGGTCTGGAGGGCGGCGGCCGGGTCGGGCGGCGGCTCCTGCCACAGGTCCGCGCCCAGCCGGTCGGCGGAGACCCAGACTTCCCGGTGGACGAGCAGGTGGGCCAGAAGGGAGCGCACCTTGGCTCCGGGGACGTTGACGGGTTCGTCCTCGTCGGTCCATACCGCCAGCTGTCCCAACACGCCGAATCGCATGTGCAGCAGCCTATCCGGACGAAGCGGTCATGTCCGGCGAACGTGCTGTCCGCGGACGGGCAGCGGACGGACAGCCGACGGCAAGGGGACGGCGAGCACCCCCTCCTACGGTGGTGCACATCCACCAGGGGCAGCGCCCCCAACACCACTCGGAGAAGACATGAGCGACCTGTTCACACCCGTCACCGTCGGCCGCGACGAGCTTCCCAACCGCCTCTTCATGGCCCCGATGACCCGCGCCCGGGCGGACGAGAACGGCCTGGTCGACGACACGGTGGCCGAGTACTACGCCCAGCGCGCCTCCGCCGGTCTGATCATCACCGAGGGCGTCCAGCCGAGCGTGCGCGGCCAGGGCTACATCAACACCCCCGGCCTGCACTCCGCCGAGCAGGTCGAGGCGTGGAAGAGGGTCACCGACGCCGTGCACGCCAAGGGCGGCCACATCTACGCGCAGATCATGCACGCGGGCCGTATCGGCCACCCCAGCCTGTACCCCGACGGGGGCCTGCCCGTCGCCCCCTCCGCGATCGCCTCCGGTGAGTCCCTGTTCGACGGCTCCGGTCTGCTCCCCCACCCGGTCCCGCGGGAGATGACCTCCGCCGACATCGCCGAGGCCCGGGACGACTTCGCCTCCGCCGCCCGCAACGCGATCACCGCCGGGTTCGACGGTGTGGAGCTGCACGGGGCCAACGGCTACCTCATCCACCAGTTCCTCGCCGACGGCGCCAACCAGCGCACCGACGAGTACGGCGGCAGCGCGCAGGGCCGGGCCCGGTTCGCGGCCGAGGTCGTCGCGGCCGTCGCCGACACCATCGGCGCCGAGCGCACCGCCCTGCGGGTCTCCCCCGGGAACACCTTCAACGGCATGACCGAGACCGACTCGCTCGGCCAGCACCTGGCGCTCCTGGAGGCCATCCCGAACCAGTCCGAGCTGGCGTTCCTGCACGTCGTGGGGATGGGTCCGCGTGAGCACGCCGAGCGCCTGCGCAAGGAGTGGGCGGGCGCCTTCGTCTACAACCCGGCCGCGGGCACGGACACGGCCGCCGCGTCCGCGGTGCTGGAGGAGGGGCTGGCCGACGCGGTGGCCCTGGGCACCGCCTGGCTCGCCAACCCCGACCTGGACGCCCGGATCAAGGCGGGAGGACCCCTCAACGAGCCCGACTCCACCACCTTCTACGGCGGCGACCACCGCGGCTACACCGACTACCCGACGCTTGGCGCCTGAACACGGAACACCGGGTGACGGGAAGGCGCGGTGGCGCCCGGTTCGACCGGGCGCCACCGCGCCGCGTCAGGGGGCGGTCACCCCTTGGCGCCGTCGACGGCCTCCGGGCCCTCACCCCGGTAGGCCGCACCGGCCTGGTCGGTGTACTTGGCCTCGCCCGGACCGGCGCTGCCGATCTCGGTGGCGTCGATGTCGGCCGGGGTGGCCTTGGCGGGCCCCCGTCCGACCACGTTGAAGCAGATGTTGAGCAGCACCGACACCAGGGCGGCGCCGATGATGCCGGAGTGGGCGATCATCTCCACGGACTCGGGCAGGAAGGCGTAGAAGGTCGGGTAGGCGAGCGGGATGACCGCCACGCCCATGGACGTCGCGACCAGCACCAGGTTGAGGTTGTTGGTGAAGTCGACCTTGCCGAGGGTCTTGACGCCGCTGGCGGCCACGCTGCCGAAGAGCACGAGTCCGGCACCGCCCAGGACGGGGGTGGGCAGCGCGGCCATCACACCGCCCAGGACCGGGAACAGGCCGAGCGCCAGCAGGATGACGCCGCCCGTGGCCACGACGAATCGGCTGCGGATGCCCGTCAGCGCCAGCAGCCCGATGTTCTGGGCGAAGGAGCTGGTGGGCGTGGCACTGAAGACGGGGCCGATGATCGAACCACTGACGTCGGCGCGCAGACCGGCGGAGATGCGCTTGGCGTCCACCTTCGACCCGGTGATCTCGCCGACCGCGATGATGTGCGAGGCGCCCTCGGTCAGGACCACCAGCATGATGACGCACATGGTGAGGACGGCGGCGAGCTCGAAGCGGGGCGCGCCGAAGTAGAAGACCGAGGCGGGGTTGAAGACGATGTCGGCCTCGCCGACCCGGCTGAAGTCGGCCATGCCGAACGGCACCGCCACCAGCGTGCCCGCGACCAGGCCGAGGAGCACGGACAGGCGTCCCCAGATGCCTGGGAGCACGCGGGAACAGACGAGGATGATCGCCAGGGTGACCCCGGCGAGCGCGAGATTGGCCAGCGGGGCGGCGGCCACCGTCGACCCGTCCTCCATGGTCCGGGTGCCCCCGTCCATGATCCAGCGGGCGGCGACCGGCATCAGGCTGACCCCGATGACGGTGATGATCGTGCCGGTGACGATCGGGGGGAAGAAACGGATCAGCTGCCCGAAGAACGGCGTCATGACCAGGGCGAAGACCCCGGCGGCCATCGAGGCGCCGAAGGCCACGGGCAGGTTCTCCCCGTTCGACCCGGCCGCCAGGGAGGTGATGGCGCTGACCGGGACGAAGGAGCAGGCGACCACGATCGGCATCTGCGCGCCGACGCGCCTGTGCCCGACCGTCTGGAGGAGGGTGGCGATCCCCGCTGCCAGGAGCGCGCCGCTGACGAGGATGCCCATGGCGGCGGGCTCGTTCGCGAGTCCAGCGGCGGCGCCGATGACCAGGGCCGGTGCCACCGCACCGGCGTACATGGTGAAGATGTGCTGCAACGCGTAGACGATCTGCAACCGCAGCGGAAGCTTCTCGTCCTCGGCGCGGAGGGGGGTTGAGGCGTTCGTTGTGGCCGAGTCCTTCGCGGACGGACTGTTCGACATGGCCAGTTTCCAGCCTTTGCGATTGTTGGCCACCGGCGGGGGTGGCCGCTCTCTCGGGCCCGTGGGCCCGGTGATGTCCACCGGTACGGCGGTCCGTGTCCGGGTACGCCGAAGAGCGGTGCGTCAGCCGCGTGCGCGCGCGGCTAGCGAGGCGCCGTCGCCTCGGGCGGTGCTTCCCGCGGTGCGGGGCGGGGACCAGGGCCGGGGCCCGACCGGCTATGAGGGCACGCGTGGCGGACACATACTCTGCCGCCCGACGGGCGGCATCCACCACGTGCGCCCTGACGGGCCCCGGGGCTCGGGCTCCTTACACGAAACCGGGGACGGCCTTCCAGGCGTCACCGGCGTCGGGAGCGTCGTCGCGCTCGACCGTGGCCTCGATCTTGCCGTAGGGGCGGTCGGCGGCGAAGAAGACCTCGTTCGGGTTGTCCAGGCCGAACGGTGACAGGTCCACCAGGAAGTGGTGGTTGTTCGGCATGGAGAACTTGATCTCGGCGACCTCGGGGTGCGCCTCCAGGACGGCCTTGCCCATCTCGTACAGGGTCTGCTGGAGGGCGAGGCTGTGCGTCTCGGCGAACGCCTCCAGGCAGATGGCGCGGATGGAGGAGTAGAGCTTGTCGAACTCCAGGTCGGTGCCGACGTAGCGCCAGCGGGCGGTGACGTCCGTGGCCAGGATCCGGTCGTCCGTCTCCTTGAGGGTGGTGTACTTCGTCTTCGGGTAGCCGTGGAACTCGGACCCGGTGGACTTGAGGACGGTCAGGCCCTCGAAGCCGGATACCACCCACTCCTTGTCGCCGTCCTTGTTGACCACGGTGGTGCGGGTCTCGGCGCCGCTGCGGGAGAAGGCGTGGTCGTGCGGTCCGTGCGAGGTGGCGATGCGGTCCCAGGAGTACTCCTGGATCTCCTGGCGGGCGCCGTACACGTAGTCGTGCTCGTCGACGAAGTGGCGCGCCAGCCTGAGCGCGAAGTCCTCGATGGCGCCGACGCCGCCCCACTCCTTGGCCTTGGCGTAGACCGTGTTCTTCTGGGTGTCGGTCGGCAGGCACTTGCTGTTGTCGCCGACGGTGTGGACGGTCTCCAGGTCCCCGCGCAGCTGCGAGGTGACGTTGACGTCCTTGATCTGGTGGACTGCGGTGTCGCGGTTGACGTGGACGAGGCGGACCTCGGCCTTGCCGTACTGGTTGTCTCCGAGTCGGATACCCATCAGGGCGTACTCCATTTCATGTGTGTACATGAAGTCGTCGTTTCGCGCCGGGCGCCGCGCGCCCGCGCCGTGCGCACGAGGGAGGACCGCTGTGGACATGCGGAAGGACCTGTCACGCACTCGAAGAGGGTCGTGTGCCTAGGACTGTCGGATCTCGGGCGTGTCGCGCTCCCTTCGGTCAGTGTTCCCCGGCGGGCTCGTCGGCCCGCGCCGATCCGGCTAGGAACCCCGGTAGGTCGAGTAGGCGAACGGGCTCAGCAGGAGCGGCACGTGGTAGTGCGCGTCCTCGTCCGCGAGGTCGAAGACGATGGTGACCTCGGGGTAGAAGCCCTTCTGTTCGGTGGCCGCGAAGTAGGCCGCGGTGTCGAAGACGACGCGGTAGTACCCGGCGGAGAGCTGCTCGGGCCCCAGGTCGGGTACGCGCCCGTCGTCGTTGGTGCGGCCCTCGGCGACCGTCTTCCAGGAGGTGCGCTCCGCGTCGGTGGCGGCCTCCAGACGGACCGGGACGTCACGGGCGGGCCGGCCCAGCGACGCGTCGAGGATGTGTGTGGTCACGTGGCTCATGCGGCGTCCAGGAGTTTCTCGAGTCGGAGTCCGGAGATCTTGCGGAGTTCCTCCGCGACCACCCGCAGTTCGCCGGGAAGGTCGTTGTCGAGGCGTCCGACCAGGTCGGCCAGGAGTTCACGGCTGGACCGGCCGCTGGCGCAGACCAGGTAGATCTGGCCGAACCGGCCCTCGTACTCGCCCTGGGCGAACTCGAAGATCCGCTGGACACGCAGTGAGGCGTCGTCGGAGTCGGCGGCGAACGCGGACTGCTCACCGCGCGACCAGCGCGCCTCGGTTCCCTTCCCCCGGGCCTTCTCCCCGATGCGCGGGTGGCGGGCCAGCGCGGAGGCGACCTCGTCTTCCGTGATCTCCCGCGCGTGCTTGTCGGCGAGTTCGATGAGGGTGCGCCGGTCGGTGTAGGGCGCCTGCTCGGCCACGGCGTCGACCCAGCGGTCGATGTCGAGGCACTGGGCGAGCTCGACGCGCAGATCCGCCCGTGACAGGGCGTTCAGGCGCGCCAGACCCGGATCGGTGGCCCCGTCCGGCTCTCGCGCGTTGGTCTCGGGCATCTGTTCTCTCCCCTGTCCGGTGGCTGCGGTGACTCCCGTGAGGGGTCCCTACCCGCTCACGTCACTTGGATGTTCCCACAGATCCACCGGGTGTTTTTCGTAGTGCAGAGGGATGTTTCCGTATGGCGGATGGAGGGACTCTAACTCCAGACCGTGTGATCTTGTCAACACTGGCAAGGGGTGATTGTCGAAAAAGTCCGATTTTCGTGCGCTCGCACGAAGATCAGGCGATCTTCCCGGTGGGGCGAGCGGGATGGGTGGTGCGGGAGGGGGTCGGGGGCGTTCTCCGGGCGGGTTCTCGGTGGCCGGGTTCGCGTCCGGTGGTTGACAAGGTCACGCCAGGGCCGCACACTCAGACTATTCCTTCAAGCGAAAACTACTTTCCGCAATGCGGAACACAAGGTGACGGAGGCCAGGCATGAGCCACGCGTTGGGCTACACGGTGAACTGCTCGCTGCTGTTCACCGAGCTCCCCATCAACGAACGCCCCAAGGCCGCGCGCGACGCGGGCTTCCACGCGGTGGAGTTCTGGTGGCCGTTCGAGAGCGCGACGCCCGCGCAGGACGAGATCGACGCCTTCGTCTCCGCGATCGACGACGCCGGCGTTCGGCTGAGCGGCCTCAACTTCTTCGCCGGGGCCCTGCCCGGCCCGGACCGCGGCGTCCTGTCCCAGCCCTCCCGCAGCGACGAGTTCAAGGCCAACATCGAGGTCGTCGCGCGCATCGCCGAGCGGACCGGCACCACGGGCTTCAACGCCCTCTACGGGCTGCGCCAGGAGGGCGTCGACCCGGCCGAGCAGGACCGCCTGGCCCTGGAGAACACGGTCGCGGCGGCCCACGGCGTGGCCAAGGTCGGCGGGACCGTCCTCGTCGAGCCGATCAGCGGCTCCGAGGACTACCCGCTCAAGACGGCCGCCGACGCCCTCGCGTTCATCGCCAAGGTGAAGGAGGCCGGGGCCGCCAACGTCGCGCTCCTCGCCGACTTCTTCCACCTGGCGGTCAACGGCGACGACGTGGCCGCGGTCGTGCGCGACCACGCCGCCGAGTTCGGCCACATCCAGATCGCCGACGCGCCCGGCCGCGGTGAGCCCGGCACCGGTTCGCTGCCCCTCGACGAACTCCTCACCGACGCCGAGGCCCGCGGCTACCGCGGCCTGGTCGGCCTGGAGTACAAGCCGACCGTGCCCTCCGCGGAGAGCTTCGGCTGGCTCAAGCGCTGACCAGCGCGTCCCAGACGGGCGGTCACCAGCCCACGGTGACCGCCGGCGGGCCGTCCGCCCCGTACGCCCTCGGGGCGGGCGGCCCCACCCAGCTCGCTTTCGACCCACCCGCCAACGACAGCCACGAAAGGGGCGGACATGCCCGCCAACAGCAACATCGCCTTCATCGGACTCGGCATCATGGGTCTGCCCATGGCCACCAACCTGGTCAAGGCCGGGTACAGCGTCACCGGCTACAACCTCGACCAGGCCGCCATCGACAAGCTCGTGGCGGGTGGCGGTAAGGGCGCGGCCAGCATCGCCGAGGCCGTCGCCGGCGCCGACGTCGTCATCACGATGGTCCCGGACTCCCCGCAGGTGGAGGAGGTCCTGGTCGGCGAGGGCGGCGTCTACGACAACGCCAAGGCCGGCGCCCTGGTCATCGACATGAGCAGCATCCGCCCGGACGTGACCCGCACCCTCGCCGAGACCGGCGCCGAGCGCGGCTTCCGCGTCCTGGACGCACCCGTCTCCGGCGGTGAGGCGGGCGCCATCGAGGCCAAGCTGTCCATCATGGTCGGCGGCGGCCAGGAGGACTTCGACACGGCCAAGCCGATCTTCGACGTCCTGGGCACCACCCCGGTCCTGGTCGGCCCCAACGGCGCCGGTCAGACCGTCAAGGCCGCCAACCAGCTCATCGTCGCGGGCAACATCCAGCTCGTGGCCGAGGCGCTCGTCTTCCTGGAGGCGCACGGCGTCGACACCGAGGCGGGTCTGGAGGTCCTCGGCGGCGGGCTCGCGGGCAGCACCGTCATGGCGCGCAAGGGCGAGGCCATGCGCAAGCGCGAGTTCCAGCCGGGCTTCCGCATCGCCCTGCACGACAAGGACATGAAGATCGTGACCACCGCCGCCCGCGAGGCCGGCGTGGCGATTCCGCTGGGCGCCCAGGTGGCCCAGTTCGTCGGCGCCCTCAAGCACCAGGGCCACGGCGGGCTCGACCACTCCGCGCTGCTGAAGATCGTCGAGCAGCTCTCCGGCCGCACCGAGTAACGGCCACCTGGCAATGGGCTTCCGCCGGCGGTACCGGCCTGCCGTACCCACGTCTTACGTGTGATCCGCGTGGCTGACGGCGGCCTCGGGTGTTGGCCGCACCCTGGGTCCCGCCGGCGGAATCCGTCAACCCCCCTAGCACTGAAGGGTTCGCTTCAAATGGTACAGATGCCCGCGATGAACGCTGTCATCGAGGTCCTCAAGGACGAAGGCGTGGACACCGCGTTCGGTTGCCCCGGCGCCGCCATCCTGCCCCTCTACAAGGCGATGGAGGACGTCGGTGGCATCGAGCACCTGACCGTCCGCCACGAGGAGGGCGCCACCCACATGGCGGACGGGTGGTCGCGCACCACCGGCAAGGTGGGTGTGGCCATCGGCACCTCCGGCCCCGCCGGCACCAACATGATCACCGGCCTGTACACGGCGATGGCGGACTCCGTCCCGATCGTCTGCATCACCGGCCAGGCCATGACCTCCCTCCTGGACAAGGAGGGCTTCCAGGCGGTCGACATCGTCGAGATCGCCAAGCCCGTCACCAAGTGGGCCGTGCAGATCAGGGAGGCGGCCACCGCACCCTGGATCTTCCGCGAGGCCTTCCGCGTCGCCCAGGAGGGCCGTCCCGGTCCCGTCCTGGTCGACATCCCGCTGGACGTCGCCAAGCAGGTCATCGAGTACGACCCCGCCATCGACGCCCCGCTGAGGATCAACTCCGTCGAGCCGCACCAGCCGCGCGTCGAGCGCGCCCTGGACATGCTCCTGGCCGCCGAGCGCCCGCTGCTGCTGGCCGGCGGCGGTGTGATCCTGTCCGAGGCCTCCGAGGAGCTCAAGGAACTCGCCGAGTACCTGAACGTCCCCGTCCAGGTCACGCTGATGGGCAAGGGCTCCTTCGACGAGGACAGCCCGCTGTACTCCGGCATGACCGGCGTCCAGACCTCCCAGCGCTACGGCAACGCCTCCTTCCTGGAGTCGGACCTGGTCCTGGCGGTCGGCGCGCGCTTCGGCGACCGCCACACCGGCCAGATCGACGTCTACCGGGGCGACCGCACGTTCATCCACGTCGACATCGAGCCCACCCAGATCGGACGGGTCTTCGAGCCGGACCTGGGCGTGGTCTCCGACGCCAAGCTGTTCCTGTCCGCGCTCCTGGAGGCCGCCAAGGCCCGGGGTAAGAAGGCCGAGGTCCAGCCGTGGGTCGACCGCGTCGGTGAACTCAAGCGGACCATGACCCGCCGCGAGGACTTCGACAGCGTGCCGATCAAGGCGCCGCGCGTCTACAAGGAGATCAACGAGGTCTTCGACGCCGACACCTACTTCGTCACCGCGATCGGCCTCTACCAGATCTGGGGTGGCCAGCACCAGAAGGCCTACAAGCCGCGCCACTACCAGATCTGTGGCCAGGCGGGCCCGCTGGGCTGGGAGATCCCGGCCGCCATCGGCGTCAAGAAGGCGCTCAAGAACACCGAGCCGGACGCCGAGGTCGTCGGCATCGTCGGCGACTACGGCTTCCAGTACATGGTCGAAGAGCTGGCCGTCGCCGCCCAGTACAACGTCCCGTACGTGATCATCATGATCAACAACGAGTACCTGGGCCTCATCCGCCAGGCCTCGATCCCGTACGAGATGAACTACCAGGTCGACATCCACTACGACGAGTTCGGCACCGACAACGTCAAGATCATGGAGGCCTACGGCTGCTCCGGCCGCCGGGTCGCCGACCCGAACGACATCCGGGAGTCCCTGGAGTGGGCGCGCAAGGAGGCCAAGGCCACCTCGCGTCCGGTCCTGGTCGAGATCATGATCGAGCGCGAGGCCAACACGCCGCACGGACCCTCGATCGACGCGGTCAAGGAGTTCGAGCCCCTGCCGCAGGCCTGAGCCTCCAGGGGCCCGTCCCCTCCGGGGAATGAACAGACGGGCGTCGCGGTCGTAGTGAACGGGGTACGGCCGCGACGCCGCCATTCCCAGACGACGCCGCTGTTTCCATTGACGGAGGGGACCAGGTCACGCGACACGTGTCCCAGAATGTGGACGCCGGGTACCAGCATTCCGGAACACTCTGCTAGCGTGACGACCACTATGCTGCGCGAGCTGCTTCTCCTTAGTGGCCGCGGCGGGGGTCGTTAGACGGTCGGCTCCCTCGCCGCGGGACTTCGGCTTGCCCTGGTCGGCCACTGACCTCACGCCAGCACATCCTTCGAGGAGACACCCGATGGTGCCGCAGCAGCAGCCCAGCTCCATGCCCTTCCAGCGTTACCAGCCCTTCAAGCCGGTCGACCTGCCCGACCGCACGTGGCCGTCCAGGACCATCACCGAGGCGCCCCGGTGGCTGTCCACGGACCTGCGCGACGGCAACCAGTCGCTGATCGAGCCGATGGACAACGCGCGCAAGCGCGAGATGTTCGAGCTGCTGGTCAAGATGGGCTACAAGGAGATCGAGGTCGGCTTCCCCGCCGCCAGCCAGACCGACTTCGACTTCGTCCGGTCCCTGATCGAGGACGACCTGATCCCCGACGACGTCCAGATCTCCGTGCTGACCCAGGCCCGCGAGGACCTGATCGAGCGCACCGTACAGAGCCTGGTCGGCGCCAAGCGCTCCACCGTGCACCTGTACAACGCCACCGCCCCGACCTTCCGCCGCGTGGTCTTTCGCGTCGACCGCGACCAGTGCAAGGACATCGCCGTCGAGGGCACCCGGCACGTCATGCGCTTCGCCGAGCAGTACCTGGGCGAGACCGAGTACTTCGGCTACGAGTACTCGCCCGAGATCTTCGTCGACACCGAACTGGACTTCGCCCTGGAGGTCTGCGAGGCGGTCATGGACGTCTGGCGGCCCGGCCCGGGCCGCGAGATCATCCTGAACCTGCCCGCCACGGTCGAGCGCGCCACCCCCAACGTCTACGCGGACCAGATCGAGTGGATGAGCCGCAACCTGACCCGCCGCGAGCACGTGGTGGTGTCGGTCCACCCGCACAACGACCGCGGCACCGGCGTGGCCTCCGCCGAACTGGCCGTCATGGCCGGGGCCGACCGCGTCGAGGGCTGCCTGTTCGGACACGGTGAGCGCACCGGCAACGTCTGCCTGGTCACCCTGGGCCTGAACCTGTTCAGCCAGGGCGTGGACCCCCGGATCGACTTCTCCGACATCGACGAGATCCGCCGCACCGTCGAGCACTGCACCCAGCTGCCCGTGGCCCCGCGCCACCCCTACGGCGGCGACCTGGTCTACACCGCCTTCTCCGGCTCCCACCAGGACGCCATCAAGAAGGGCTTCACCGCTCTGCGGGCCGAGGCCGCCGCGGCCGGCACCCCGGTCGACGAGTACCCGTGGGACGTGCCCTACCTGCCCATCGACCCCAAGGACGTGGGTCGCAACTACGAGGCGGTCATCCGCGTCAACAGCCAGTCCGGCAAGGGCGGCGTCTCCTACATCATGCAGCGCGACCACGCGCTGGACCTGCCGCGCCGCCTGCAGATCGAGTTCTCCCGGGTCATCCAGGAGCACACCGACGCCGAGGGCGGCGAGTTCGCGGGCGAGCGGATCTGGGAGATCTTCTCCGACACCTACCTGGCCGAGTCCGGTCCGGTCGCGGTCCTGGCCCACCGGTCCACCACCGCCGAGGACGGCACGTACCGGATCGAGGCCGACGCCCGCGTCAACGGCGAGATCCGCGAGCTGACCGGCACCGGCAACGGCCCGATCTCGGCGTTCTGCGACGCCCTGACCGACGTCGACGTCAAGGTCCGCGTCATGGACTACGTCGAGCACTCGCTGGGCGGGGACGGCGACGCCCGGGCCGCCGCCTACGTGGAGGCCGAGATCGACGGGAACGTCGTGTGGGGCGTGGGCATCCACAACAGCATCACCACGGCCTCCCTGAAGGCCGTGTGCAGCGCCATCTCCCGCGCCTGACCCACCTTCCGTCCGCCCCGGACACCCGCCGCGCGCGGGTGCGCCGGGGCGGCGGCGTGTCCGGGGCGGCCCCGGTCCGCGGACGGAAAACCCGTGGTGGATGTCGGCCCGCGATGGCAGCATCTCCGGTCATGGCGTACACCCAGATCATCCAGCGAACCCTGAGGGTCCCCCGGCCCACGGGCGCTCCCGGCGACGGCTCCGTCGCCACCCGCCAGCTCGACGCCGCCCTGCTGTCGGCGGGCTTCGGACTCACCGCCGAACTCCGCGCGCACCTGGCCGGACTCGAACCGTACGCCGTCGTCGCGACGGGCCGGATCGTCCTGGGGGCGGTCCGCACGCTGGTCGGCGCGCACGTGGCGCACAACGTGTACTTCCGCGACTTCCCCGAGAACGTCCCCGACACCCTGGAGTTCTGGACCGCGTGCCTGGTCGAGGCGCTCACCGACCCCGGGCGCGGGGGAGCGGTCATCCGGCCCGACGGCCCGGTCAACCTCCTGGACCTACCGAGCTACGGCCGCTACCGGCACACCTACGACGAGCTCGCCGCCGCACGCGACGCCTTCGTCGCCTCGGCCAAGGACCGGTTCACCCTCCTGCACCTGGGCCGCACGCTGGAGGAGGAGACCCGGGCGCTCTACGAGGAGCTGGCGGGCAGCACGGTACCGCTCGGCGAAGACGACCTCGTCCTGCTGGCCCGGCTCGCCTCCGTCTGCGCCGACCAGGAACCGCCGTCGAGCGTCCCGATCCGGGAGAACCGCGCCGTCGTCAACCGGGCCGGAGTCGCGAGCGGTCGGCCGCCGCTGGCCGACACCGTCACCGACGTCCTCCGTCTGGCCTGCGCGTTGTCCGACGGCGACGTCACCCTGGACGAGCCCACCCGGTTCCGTTCCTTCAGCCGCCGTGAACGGCGCGCCCTGCTGAACGCGCTCGACGCGGTGGTGGCCGCGGACCCGACCAAGCTGGGTGACGTGGCGCGCCACCGGGAACCGTTCAAGCGGCTGGCGGAGCGGCTCCACCCGCACGAGTACCCGCGCCTGACCCACGCGCGTGAGGTGTTCGCCGTGGCACGCGGCGACCGCCGCGCGCGCACGTTCGACGCACGGGTCGAGGCCGCCTTCTCCGACGGTGACATCGCCCGCGCGGTCGCCTTTCTGGCGTCGGAGCCGGGCCGGTTCGTGCGGTCCCTGGACCGGATCCTGAGCCGGTCCTCCGCTGAGGAGGCCCGAGCGGTGGCGGCCAGGCTCGACGGGTGCGCCGACCGGGTCGCGCCGCGTGTCCTGGTCTCGGCCCGCGAGCACCTGGCCGCCAGGGCGAAGGGAGGCTCGACCGTGCGCCTGTTCGTCAACCGCAAGGCCCGGACCTGGGTGGAACGCGAACACAGGGAGCCCCTGCCGGCCGACCGGGCTGATCCGGTCATCGCCGTGCTGGACGACGCCGTGGCCCGGCGTCTGCCCCGTTTCGACCGCGTGTTCACGGACGAGGCCGTGCGCACCGTCGCGGTGCCGCGCTCGGGCAAGGGCACGGCCGGAGGAGTGGGGGTGCTGCCGCGTGGATCGGCCATGCCCGTGACCGGTGATCACCTGCGCTTCTTCGTCCACTGGCGTCAAACGGAGCGGCGGACGGACCTGGACCTGTCGGTGCAAAAGCTCGACGCCGACTTCGCCCCGGCCGGGCAGGTCTCGTGGACCAACCTCCGGAGCGACGGCATGGTGCACTCGGGCGACATCGTCAACGCCCCGGAGGGCGCCACCGAGATGATCGACCTGAACCTGGCCGGGGTGGACCCTCGGGTGCGACACGTGGTGCCGCAGGTGCTGCTGTTCTGCGGTGAGGGGTTCACGGAGTTGGCCGAGAGCTTCTTCGGGTTCATGACGCGCGACGGCGAGCAGGACGGCCTGCCCTTCGAACCGAGGACTGTGCGGTTCAAGTCCGACCTGCGCGGATCCTCACGCGTCGCGCTCCCGCTGATGTTCTCCCGGGGCGAGGACGGGCGGTGGACCGCCCGCTGGCTGCACCTGTTCCTGCCGGGGCGAATCGGATTCAACCGGGTGGAGGAGACCGGCGTGTCGGCGAGTGCGATCGCCCGAGCCCTGACCGAACACGAGTCCCGCACCGTGGGCGATCTGCTCGACGCGATGGCGCGCTCCGGCGCCGAGGTGCGGGCGTTCGACGCCGACGGGGTGGCGGAGGAGACGGTGCCGGAGGGACGGCGCTGGGTCTACGTGGGGCTGGAGCGTCCGGACGGACTGCCGGAGGGGACTGAGGTGTTCACCACCAGGGAACTCGGTTCGCTGCTGCCGGACTGACCGCCCGTCCCGGACCCGCGCCGGAAAACCCGGTGCGGACTGTCGGGGCGCCCGGTTAGAGTACGTGACGGCGAGGCCATGTGGGAGCTTCCTTCTCCACCATTGACCTGGCGTCCGCGCCTGGCCCGGCGCCAGCGGCAGCGGACCAGGACAGCCCTCACGCACTCCTCGCCGCCAGTGCCGGGCGGCCATGCGGCGGCTTCCCACCCGGGGGTTCGACCCCCTTCGGTCGGTCAGCCGTCGCGTACTCCGCTCCGGCCGTGTGAGGCCATGCCGGGGCTTCCTTCCCGGCCCCGAAAAGGCCCCTCTCACAGGTTAGTCCCGGCGCTCTCCTCACACCGCGAACGGGCCGCACCCCATGGCGCGGCCCGTTCGTCATGCGCTCGGCTACACCCAGCCGAAGAGCTGGGTCCAGGCGTTGTTGTGCTCGCCCACGCCGATCGCGACGAGACCGCAGTTGAGGATGTTGTCGCGATGGTCCTTGCTGTTCATCCAGGCCTCCATCACCTGCTCGGCGCTGGTCTGGCCCTTGGCGACGTTCTCCGCACCCCACGAGTCGTACCCGTGGCGCTCGGCCCGGTCGCCCGGTCCCTCGCCGTCCGGGTTCACGTGCGCCATGTAGTCGCGGGCGTCCATGTCCTCGCTGTGCTCCTGGGCGGCCGCCGTCAGCTGGTCGTCCACACGCAGCGGGCCGCAACCGGCGTCGGCGCGCTCGGCGTTGACCAACTGGACCACCTGGTCCTCGGCCGGTCCGCTCAGGGGAGCCGACGGGGCGTCGGAGCCGCCGTTCCCGCCGCCACCGCCGCCGGACCCCTCCCGCTCCGCGTCGTCCTCGGAGCCGCCCTGTGTGTCCGAGTCCGCTCCGTCGTCGGAGCCGCCGCTCGCCGAGGGGGCCGTGGCCTGGGCGGTCGCGGTCCCGGCGGACTCGGCCCGCTCGGTCTCCTCCGGTGTCGTGGCCGGGGCCTCGAAGAAGTCGTCGTCGGTCGCCGCGTCGGGGACGGCGGAGTCGTCCGCGACGGCGCTCCCGATCTGCCCGGCGGGTGAGGGGGAGGCGTCGGCCGAACCCGACGGGTCCAGTCGATCGCCCAGGTCGGTGACCAGGAGCGCTCCGGCCAGGGTCAGCCCGACCGGAACCGCGGTCAGCCCCGCCACCAGCGGCAGCGGACTCCGCCGCCCGCCGCGTGCCGGTCCCCGTCCGTGAGCGTTCGCCCTGCGCCTGCCTCGGCGGCCTCGTGCCATGTCGCTCTGTACCTTCCGTGCGGGTGCGGATGGGGGGTGGCCGTGTGTCGTGGGGACGGTCACCGGGGGATCCCCGCGGCCGCGCCCGTGCGTGCGCGGCCGGGTCCTGCGGCTCCGCCTCTCGGGCCCACCCGTGTCCTCTCGTTCGACACCGGGTGCCACTCTCGGGCCTGGGGAGCCCGTCGCGGAGCGCTTAGCGCGTGAGAGTAGAGCAAATGTCTCGAAAAGGGAATTCAAACCGTAATAAAGCTGATCATGTCCGCCCCTTGGCGGGAGGTCGGGCGTCCGGTCGGTCGGTGGCATCCGCGACAATGGGAGGGTGAGTCTCTACCGCGACGAGGGCGTCGTCCTGCGCAACCAGAAACTGGGCGAGGCCGACCGCATCGTCACCCTGCTGACCCGGCGTACCGGACTGGTCCGCGCCGTGGGCAAGGGGGTGCGCCGCACCAAGTCGCGCTTCGGCGCCCGGCTCGAACCGTGCACCCACGTCGACGTGCAGCTCTACACCGGCCGCACCCTGGACGTGATCACCCAGGCCGAGACCGTGCGCTCCTACGGTGAGGCGGTCGTCCACGACTACGCCCGCTACACCGCGGCCACCGCGATGCTGGAGACCGCCGAGAAGGTCGTCGCCGTGGAGAAGGACCCGGCGCTGCGCCAGTTCCTCCTGCTCATCGGCGCCCTCCGGGTCCTGGGCGAGGGAACGCACGACGCCCGGCTGGTGTTGGACGCCTATCTGCTCCGCTCCCTGGCCGTCGCCGGGTACGCCCCGGCCCTGGGGGAGTGCGCCCGCTGCGGGAGCCGGGGCGAGCACCGCGCGTTCGCGGTCCACGCAGGCGGTATGGTCTGCTCGGTGTGCCGTCCCCACGGCGCCGTGCACCCCTCCGTCGAGACGCTCCGCCTGATGACGGCGCTGCTCGAGGGTGACTGGGAGAGCGCGGACGCCAGCGGGGGAGGGCACCGTTCCGAGTGCAGCGGGTTGGTCGCGGCCTACCTACAGTGGCACCTGGAGAACGGAATCCGATCACTGCGGCACGTGGAGCGTTCTTGAGTCTGTTCAGCTTCGACACCGGAAACCGGCGGGAGTACACCCAGCCCGTCCCGCATCCGAGCGGGGCGCGCCCGCCGGAGCTGCCCGCCGACCTGGTGCCCAAGCACGTGGCCGTGGTCATGGACGGCAACGGGCGCTGGGCCAAGGAGCGCGGCCTGCCCCGCACCGAGGGGCACAAGGCCGGGGAGTCCTCCCTCTTCGACGTCATCGAGGGCGCCCTGGAACTGGGTGTCTCCCACCTGTCGGCCTACGCCTTCTCCACGGAGAACTGGAAGCGCTCGCCCGACGAGGTCCGCTTCCTCATGGGCTTCAACCGCGACACCATCCGACGCCGCCGCGACGAGCTGCACGCCCGCGGCGTGCGCGTGAAGTGGGCCGGGCGCTCCGGCCGACTGTGGAAGAGCGTCATCAAGGAGCTCCAGGAAGCCGAGGAGCTGACGCGCGACAACGACCGGCTCACCCTCCAGTTCTGCGTGAACTACGGTGGCCGGGCCGAGATCACCGACGCCGTGCGCGCGCTCGCGCGCAAGGCCGCCGACGGGCGGATCTCCCCGGAGAAGATCAGCGAGGACGCCATCGCGCGCGAGCTGTACGCGCCGGAGGTCCCCGACGTCGACCTGTTCGTACGTTCGTCCGGTGAGCAGCGGACCTCCAACTTCCTCCTCTGGCAGTCCGCCTACGCCGAGTTCGTCTTCCTCGACACGCTCTGGCCCGACTTCGACCGCCGCGACCTGTGGCGCGCCTGCGAGATCTACGCGCGCCGCGACCGCCGCTACGGCGGCGCCGAGCCCAACCCGGTCCCGGGGGAGGCCAGGTGAGCGCGGCGGCGGGCGCGGACGGCGCCCCGCTCGTGCGTCCGGGCATGTCCTACGTCGCGGTGGGCGACAGCTTCACCGAGGGTGTGGGCGACCCCTACCCGGACGGGGTCTTCCGGGGGTGGGCCGACCGCGTGGCCGAGCACCTCGCCGACCACGTGGGTGAGGTGCGCTACGCCAACCTGGCCGTGCGCGGCAAGCTCATGCGCCAGATCGTCACCGACCAGCTGCCCGCCGCCCTGGACATGGCGCCGGACCTGGTCTCGCTGTGCGCGGGCGGCAACGACCTGCTGCGCCCCGGCGGCGACCCCGAGCGCATGGCCCGGGTCCTGGACCACGCCGTGGGCCGGTTGCGCGCGGTCGGAAGCCAGGTCGTGCTCTTCACCGGGGTGAACGTCTCCAACGGCTACATGCGCGGCACCATCGGCCTGTTCGCCCGCTACTACATGAACGTGCGCGCGATCGCCGACGCCCACGGCTGTCTGCTCGTCGACCAGTGGTCGATGCGCGCCCTGACCGACTCCCGCGCCTGGGACGCCGACCGCCTGCACATGTCCCCGGAGGGGCACCGCAGGCTGGCGCTGCGCGTGGCCGAGGTCCTCGGGGTGCCCACCGATCGGCGCTGGGACGAGCCGTGGCCGGAGCGGGAGCCGATCAGCTGGACCCAGGCGCGTCGCGACGACCTGACCTGGGCCCGTGAGTCGCTGGCCCCGTGGATCGGCCGCCGCCTGACCGGGCGGTCCTCCGGGGACGACGTCATCGCCAAACGCCCCGAACTGACGCCGGTCACCCGGGCGACGGCCGGGCGGGCGGAGCACGGTTCGGTGTGACGTCCCCCGCAAAACCGGACAAACCATCAACCTACTGTCGCGTAACCATGGCTCAAAGTTGCATCATCGTGCACCATGAGCGGCTTTGGGAGCAGTGACCTCACGAACAGGGACATCCTGTCCTACGTGGCCCTCGGTGACAGTTTCACCGAGGGCATGAGCGACCCGTACCCGGACAGCGACAGTGTGCCCAACGGCCGCTACCGCGGCTGGGCCGACCGCGTGGCCGAGCACCTCGCCGACCACGTGGGTGAGGTGCGCTACGCCAACCTGGCCGTGCGCGGCAGACTCATCGGCCAGATCCGGTCCGAGCAGGTGCCCCGAGCCGTCGAGATGTCTCCCGACCTGGTGACCCTGTGCGCGGGCGGCAACGACATCATCCGCCCGGGCAGCGACCCCGACCGGGTCGTGCGCGACTTCGAGGCGATGGTGTCCGAGCTCCGCGCCACGGGGGCGCGCGTGGTGGTCTTCACCGGCTTCGACACCAACTGGCAGCCGGTCATGCGCCACCTGCGCGGCAAGATCGCCACCTACAACATGCACATGCGCCACGTGGCGGACCAGTACGGCTGCGACGTCGTGGACGTGTGGAGCATGCGGATCCTCTCCGACGCCCGCGCGTGGAACTGGGACCGTCTCCACCTGTCGTCCGAGGGACACCGCAGGCTGGCGCTGCGCGTGTGCGAGGTGTTGGGCGTGCCGGTGGACGGCGACTGGAACGAGCCCTGGCCCCCGGCCGAGCCGCGCGACTGGCGCACCGCTCGTCAGGAGGACCTGCACTGGGCGCGTGAGTTCCTCATGCCGTGGATCCACCGCCGCCTGACCGGGCGTTCCTCCGGTGACGGTGTGCGTCCCAAGCGGCCCACCCTGGAACCCTGCCGCCGCTCCGACCGGGCGGAGTAGCCCGCCGCGCTCCCGGGATGGGGGAGCGCGGCGGTGTGGCCGGTTCCGGAGAACGGGTCCCCGGTGGACTCGGGCACGGCACCATGCGGTCATGCGATGGCCGCGGACGTGGATTCCGGGCTCGGTGACGGTCGTTCTCGCGGGAGCCTGGGCTCTGCCCGGGTCCTCCCCGGCCTGGGGCTGGGCTTGAACGGGTCGTCCCAGCTGGCCGGGATCGGTTCCCCGGCCGCCGGGTGGCCGCGGCGGCGCCGGCGGCGCTTCCGGAGGCGCTGACGCCCCTGGACGGCGAGCCTCGCGATACCCTGCCGCCGTCCGTGATCTGGACTCCAGCGACGACCTTACGGGGAAGTATGCGTGCACATCCTCGACGACCCGACGGGGCTGTCAGAGCGTGCCCGGGAGCTCTTGGCCCGAACGGCGAGGCGTGATCCCGACCCACGCCCACGGGTGGCCACCGACTTCCTGAGCACACGGGACCGCACGGGGCGGACCGTGCCGGTGCCGATGAGCCTGGTGATCCGCCGGGAGGCGTTCGCGGCCCGCTTCGGCGGACTCCAGTACCACGTCCGTCGTCGAGCCGTGCTGGACGGCGGCGTCCACGAGGTCACGCGCCGGTGGGACCTCAGCCTCGGCGACCGGATGTGGCCCGACGGTCGGGAGTGGTGCTTCGACATCGTTGGAGAGCACGTCTCGTCCCCCGTGGCCTACGTGCTGCGTACCGACCGCCGCGTCGGCGTCGGCTTCGGATACGGCGACCGCTTCCAGGAGATCGCGTCGTCGACCTACCACCTGATCGAACACCACGCCCTGCTGGACCACGTGTCCCACTGGGATCCCTGGCCCGGGCCGCTGGAACCCTGGGCGCCCGGTCCCGACCGTGGCGTGATCGCCGATCACCTACCGGCCCGGATCGAGGGACTCACCGAGGCCGCTGAGGCCTCGGGGCCCTGCAATCGCTGGTTTCTGGGCGCACACGTCGCGGTCCGCGTGGCGCTCGACCACGCCGGCGAGGGACCGCGAATCCGCCGTCTCCACCTCTGGACACGCGGCGAGACCGGCCGCCGCCAGGTTCGGGCGGCACTCACCTGACCCCGGCGCCCAGGTCAGGTCACGCCTTCGAGCAGTCGCCGCAGGTGCCGAACACCTCGACGGTGTGCGTCACCCCGGTGAACCCGTGCTTGGCGCCCACCTCGGCCGCCCACTTCTCCACGGCCGGCCCCTCGATCTCCACCGCCGTGGAGCACTTCCGGCACACCAGGTGGTGGTGGTGCTGTTCGCTGTCGCACGCCCGGTAGACGGCCTCGCCGTCGTCGGTGCGCAGCACGTCCACCTCACCGGAGTCGCTCAGCGCCTGGAGCGCCCGGTAGACGGTGGTCAGGCCGATCTTGGAACCCTCGGCACGCAGGTCCGCGTACAGGTCCTGGGCGCTGCGGAAACCGGTGGACCCGGTCAGCGCCTGGCGGACCGTCTCGCGACGTGTACTCATTGCTTCACCCTCCCCCGATCGGTCTGGGGCATCGTACCGGCCGCGTCGGCCCCCGCGGTTTCACGGGTGTCCGGTGCCCCCTTCCGTGACCGACGGTTGAGGAGACCGCCGACGGCCACCGCGACGCAGAACACCGCCAACGCCAGTATGACGATCGTGGCGCCGGGCGCCAGGTCCGCGTAGAACGCCGTCGTCAGGCCGCCGAGCGAGGAGAACAGACCGATGAGCACGGCCAGTCCCATGGTCACCCGGAAGCTGCGGGTGAGCTGCTGAGCCGCGGCGACCGGGACGATGAGCAGCGCGCTCACCATGAGCACGCCGACCACGCGCATGGCGATGACGACCGTCAGCGCCGCCGTGACCGCGAGCAGGACGCTCAGGAAGCGCACCGGGAGGCCGTGGGCCCTGGCCACCTCCTCGTCCTGGCACAGCACGAACAGTTCGCGGCCGAAGAGCGCCACGACGGCGACCACGCCGACGGCCAGGGCGCCGACGAACCACAGGTCCTGCTCCTCGACCGTGCTCACGGAGCCGAAGAGGTAGGAGGTGAGGGTGGCGTTGCTCGCCCCGGGGGTGAGGTTGATGAGCAGCACGCCACCGGCGATCCCGCCGTAGAACAACAGAGCCAGGGCCACCTCGCCGCTGGCCCGGGTGCGCACCCGCACCAGCTCCATGAGGATGGCGCCCAGGGTCGCCACGACGGCCGCCGTGAGCACGGGGGAGGTACTGGTGAGCAGGCCCAGGGCGACCCCGGTGAGCGCCACGTGGCCGATGCCGTCGCCGAGCAGCGCCAGACGGCGCTGGACGAGGAACGTGCCGATGACCGGTGTGACCAGTCCCACGAGCACGGCGGCGATGAGTGCCCGCCGCATGAACTCGTACTGGAGCAGTTCAGTCACGTCCGGGCACCTCGAGTCGGATCAGGTCCGCGGGCGCGCCGTCCGTGGCGGCCGCCGCGCGCGGGTCGGGGTCGTTGGGGTCGGGGTGGGGGTGCTGGTGCTCGTGGCCGGGCCGGGCGCAGGCGCCGGTCGCCGCGGGGGCGTCCCCGTCGTGGACGACGCGCCCTGAGCCGAGGACGACGGAACGTTCGATGACGTCCTCCAACGGCCCCAGTTCGTGCAGCACCAGGACCACGGTGGACCCCCGGTCGCGCAGGTGGGCGATGGTCCTGGCGAGGGCGATCTGGTTCTCCGCGTCCACACCCGCCATGGGCTCGTCCATGACGAAGGTGTCGGGGCGCCCGGCCAGGGCGCGGGCGATGAGCACCCGCTGCTGCTGTCCGCCGGAGAGCTCGCGTACCGCGTCGCGCGCACGGCCGGCCAGACCGACCGCCTCCAGGGCCTCGTGCACGGCGGCGCGGTCGGAGCGGCTCGGGAAGAGGGACAGGCGGCCGCGCGCGGCGACCTGGCCGGAGGCGACGATCTCGCGCACCGTGGCGGGGACGGCGCCGCCGGCGGTGAGCCGCTGCGGGACGTATCCGATGCGGTGCCAGTCACGAAAGCGGCGCAGAGGTGTGCCGTGCAGGCGGACCTCGCCCGAGGTGAGCGGCACGATGCCGAGCATCGCGCGCATCAGTGTCGACTTGCCCGAGCCGTTGGGGCCCAGCACGGCCGTGGTCCGGCCCGCGGCCACGTCGAGGCTCAGGCCGTCGAGGACGGGGTCGCCGTCGTAGGCGACGCGGGCGTCGACGATCTGGAAGGCGGGTGGAGTCTGGGCTCCGCCCCGTGTGATCTGGTCTGACACGGTTTCAGTATGGAGAAAATGAAAATGATTGTCAAAAAAGAGGGGTGCGCTCGGAGCGTTCGCCGAGGGCGCCCCACCCCACCGGCAGGCTTCCTCGGACGGTGGAGGGCACCAGGTGGTCTCCGACTCAGAACCCGAGCAGTCGGGCCACCGCCAGAACCGCCACGACCACGGCCATGAGCACGCGTGGAGCCCGCTGCCGGGCGTTCAGGGACGGCCACGCCAGGTAGGCCAGCCACAGCAGGAACACCAGGATCAGCAGCAGGCACGGGGCGCCCAGCCACCAGGGGGCCATGAGGCCGGCGATGAACAGCGCGCCCAGCCCCAAGGGGGGCAACCAGCGCGGACACTGGTACAGCCACACGAGGGGCACCGCGCTGCGGCCCTCGATCGCCTGGCGCAGCCGACCGGCGCCGGGGGTCTGGAAGGAGTCGCCGTCGGGGAGGGGGCGGCCGGTGTCGCGGCGCCGTTCTTCACCGTGTTCCGGGGGGACCATCGCCGTGTGTTCCTCGTTCCCGTGGGGGCCTGCGGGCCGGTGCGGCGGCCGGCACTCCGCCCCGCCCGCCACTCCGCGGGGCACGGTGCCCCGACGCCTGTGATACTTCTTCTTCCCGACCCTAGTGCAGGTCCCCGGCGCGGCGCCGGGAACGGGCGCGCTTCCTGGCCGCCGCGCGCCCTCCCGCCGTCCGGCCGCCCGGTCGAACGGCTCGGACCTGGCACTCTCGGGGTCCGTGATCATCTACATTCGGTTGGTAGTCGTCTGACAGAGCGGCCCGTGTCAGCCGGTGCCCGCCCGTTGCCCGCCGCAGCGAACCCTCCGGAGTGTGTCTACTTCCGTGCCCGAACCCACCGTCATCGTGACGTTCGACGTCACTGAGCCACACCTACAGCACTGCCTCGACTCCCTGTCGCGCCAACGTGACGGGGACCGCTCCGGGGAGGTGGCCGAGCCCCGTCCGGACACGGACCTGCGGGTCGTCCTCGTCCCGGTGCGCGGCGGGCACGAGACCGACCCCGGCGACGCGCACGCCGATCGGCCGGACACCGACGCCGACGACGCCGAGGAGATCGACGCCGATGATTCCGCCGACCAGGAGGAGGACGGTGACGAGTCGGTCGAGGCCGCGCGCGAGGACGCCCTCGCCACCGCCGAGGCCTTCGCGGCCTCCCCGCCACCCGGACTCGCGGTGGTACTCCTCGACGGTGAGCCCGCCCCCGACCGCCCCGCCGCCCGGGCCCGGGGCGTCGCCGAGGCCTCGGGCACGCACCTGCTCTTCCTCGACGGCGCCGACGCCCTGACCAGCTACGCCCTGGCCTACCTCGTGCGCACCGCCGCCGATACCCGGTCCGACCTGGTCGTCGGCAACGCCTACCAGTTCAACGAACTCGGCGCCGCCCAGTCCAAGGCCCACCGCAAGTACGCGACGCGCGCCCGCCTGGCCGAGGACCCCCGGGCCGTCCCCACCCTGGCCTCCGACAGCACCCTGGGCAACAAGCTCTGGCGCAGGGAGTTCTGGGACTCCCTCACCGGTCGGGGACTGGCCCCCGAGGACGACGACCTCGGCCTGCGCCGCGCCGCGCTCGCCGCCCGCGCGGTCGACGTCCTGCCCGCGCCCGTCCTGCTGATCCGCGAACGCGAGCGCGCCCCGATCGCCCTGGACCCCGACGTCCTCACCCGCCGCCTCACCGCGATGCGCGAGCTCGCCGAGAGCCTGGCCACCGCCGACCGCGACCTGTGGGACCGCACCCTGCTCCAGGGTGAGCTGCACGCCTTGGTCATGCGTCTGGATGACGCCGACCCCGGGGTGCGCACGGTCATCGTCGCCCTGCTGAACAGCTACCTCGACCACGTCTCACCCGGCGTCCTCAAGAACCTGCGCGCCCTGCACCGCCTGCTCTACCACCTGGTCCGCGAGAGCCGAGTGGACGACGCCATCGAGGTGGTCACCTTCGCGCGCAGCGTCGAGCTCAAGAAGGCCGACGTCGTCCGGCGCGGGCTGGGCTACTACATCCGCTACCCCTTCTTCGAGTCCGAGGACCCGGGCAAGGCCGTCCCCCGCGAGGTGTACCGCCTCGACGACGAGCTCAAGGTCCGCCAGAAGACCGAGGACATCCACTGGGAGGACGGCCGCCTGCACATCAGCGGCCGGGTCGGCATCCGCCACCTGCGCGCCCGCAAGCGGTGGCAGCAGCACGTCGTCGCCTTCGCGGTCAACACGGACACCCGCCGCCGCGTCCGCCTGCCCGTGCGCACGCGACTGGCCGCCGAGTACCGCCTGCCCGACGTCGCCGACGCCGCCCGCCACGACTACGGCGGCTTCACCGTCGTCCTCGACCCCCGCAAGCTGCGCGCCTCCGGCCGGTGGGAGCCCGGGAGCTGGAAGGTCGAGCTGGTCGTGCTCAACCGTGGGCTCACCCGCCGCCGGATCGTCGCCGGACCGGTGCCCGGCCCGCCCGAGCGCCCCGGCTACCACCAGGTCGACACGGACGTGTGGGTCCGACCGCAGTGGAACCGGGACCGCCAGTTGGTGATCGCCGTCGAACCGGCGCGCGTCCGGGTCAGCGGTCACCACTTCGACGCACACCGCGGTGAGCTGGAGCTGGACGGCGAACTCGTCTCGGCTCCCGCCGCCGAGGCCGACCGTCTGCGTCTGGTACGCCGCCCCGGAACGGCCGTGCTCACCTATCCGGCCACCATCCACGGCGGCCGCTTCACCGCCCGGGTCAGTGCCGACGAGCTGTTCGACCGCGGCGTCAGCGAGTGCGGAGGCGTCATCCGCCAGGAGGAATGGGAGGCGCACCTGGTCACACCGGACGAGGAGGCCGTCCCCATCGTCCTGCCCGACCAGGTGGACACCGCCGCCTACGCCTCCGAGGGCACGCACCAGGAGCTGGCCGTGCAACGGACGGCGACCGGTTTCCTGAAGCTGCGCGCCGGACACGCCCGGCCGATGGTCACCGAGGCCCGCTGGGAGGGGCGCGTCCTCGTCCTGGAGGGCGAGTTCAGCGCCGACGCCGACCTCAGCCTCGTGGCCAAGGCGCGCGGCCGGGACGAGGAGCACGCACTGAGAGTGGAGCGGACCGGATCCCGCTTCAAGGCGCTGTTCTCCCCGGCCGACATCGTCACGCTGTCGGGCACCCTGTCGCTGCCCGCCGGGTCCTACCAGCTGTGGGGCCGGGTCACCGACGGCGGTCACACGGACGCCGAGCGGGGGTCCACGGATGTGGGAGTGGAGTTCACCGACACCCTCATCGGCGGCCTTCCGGCGTCGCTGGAGACGAGCGAGCGCTCCTACACGCTGATCTACCAGGGGCGCGGCATCCCCGTCCTGCGGGTCGGCGGCGACCTGCGCCCGGCCGAGCGCGGCACCTTCGCACAGCGTGAGCTGCGCGAGACCTTCTACCCCGCCCAGCGGCGCGAGCCGATCACCGAGGGCATCCTGTTCGACACCTACACCGGGCGCCAGTACTCCGACAGCCCGCAGAGCATCTACGCCGAACTGCGCGGACGCGACCGGTGGGCGGACTACCCGATGTCCTGGCTGGTCGCTGACGGACAGGTGAGCCTGCCCGACGACCTGTCCCCGGTCCGGCACCGGGGCCGCGAGTACTACCAGGCGCTCGCGCGCAGCAGGTACCTGGTCACCAACTCGCGTGAGCCCGCCTGGTTCCACCGCCACCCCGACCAGGTCGTGGTGCAGACCTGGCACGGGTCGATGCTCAAGCGCATCGGCTTCGACGTGGAGAACATCCGCGGCAAGTCGCGCGACTACTTCGACAAGCTCGCGTGGGAGACGCGGCAGTGGGACTACCTGGTCTCGCCCAGCCCGTGGGCGACGCCGATCCTGCGCAGCGCGTTCCGCTTCGAGGGCGAGGTCCTGGAGACCGGCTACCCGCGCAACGACATCTTCTTCTCGGCCGACCGGGAGCGGATCGCCGAGCGCACCCGCCGCCGCCTGGGCCTGCCCGAGGGCAAGAAGGTCGTGCTGTACGCGCCCACCTGGCGGGACGACAAGTACTACACGCGCGGCAAGCACAAGCTCGACCTGCACCTGGACCTGCGCCGGATGTACGAGAAGCTCGGCGACGACCACGTGCTCCTGGTGCGCCGCCACCCGCGCGTGGTCGACAGCGTCCCCATCGTGGGAGAGGACTTCGTCCACGACGTGTCGCTGTACCCGGAGATCATGGAGCTGTTCCTGATCACCGACGTGCTCGTCACGGACTACTCGTCGATGATGTTCGACTTCGCCAACACCGGCCGCCCGATGCTCTTCTTCACCTACGACCTGGAGAGCTACCGGGACAACCTGCGCGGGTTCTACTTCGACTTCGAGGAGACCGCGCCCGGGCCGCTGCTGACCGAGTCCGACGAGGTCATCGGGGCGCTGCTGGACATCGACGAGGTCGCCGAGCGGCACAGCGGGTCCTACCGGGCCTTCGTCGACCAGTTCTGCCCGCTGGACGACGGCAACGCCGCCAAGCGCGTGGTGGACCGGGTGTTCGGCGAGGGGTAGACCTCCTTTCGTTCCGCTCGCCGTGGCGCCCCGGACGGACCCGGGGCGCCACGGACGTGTCCGGGGTGCGGTTGAATGGCGGCGTGATCGTCATCACCCGCTACTCCGTGCCCGAGGCCGACACCGAGGCCTTCCAGACCGACGCCGCCACCGCCGTGGACGCGCTCTCCCGACGCCCCGGGTTCCGGGGGCACCGGATCGGCCGCGCCGCCGACGACCCGTCGCTGTGGACCGTGGTCACCGAATGGGACGGGGCGGGCTACTACCGGCGGGCGCTGTCCGACTTCGACGTGAAGGTCAACGCGGTGCCGCTGCTCTCCCGCGCCATCGACGAGCCGACCGCCTTCGAGATCCTGGCGGGCGGTGACACCCCGACCTGAGCCCTCCGACACCCGTTGCGCCGTCGGTTGATTCGTGCGCGAGCGCTTGTCACGTGCTCTAGCCTGGGAGGGCGGGTGCACGGTGTGCCTCTCCCTGGTCTCGCCACGCATCCCGCTTCCCGAACAACTCCGATGTATCGCGCACCGCGATCCACCGACCGCCAGCCGGATGGAGAGTCACCCATGGCCGCCAAGTCAGAGGCAATGGACGCACTGGTCAACCTCGCCAAGCGCCGAGGTCTGGTCTACCCCTCCAGCGAGATCTACGGAGGTCTGCGCGCCGCCTGGGACTACGGCCCCCTGGGTGTGGAGCTGAAGGCCAACGTCAAGCGCCAGTGGTGGCGTTCGATGGTCCAGGAGCGGGACGACATCGTCGGCCTCGACTCCAGCGTCATCCTGGCCCGTGAGGTCTGGGAGGCCTCCGGCCACGTCAAGGCCTTCGTCGACCCGCTCACCGAGTGCCAGTCCTGCCACAAGCGCTTCCGCGCCGACCACCTCATCGAGGCCTACGAGGAGAAGCACGGCCGCGAGCCCGAGGAGGGCCTGGCCGCGCTCGCCTGCCCGAACTGCGGCGCGAAGGCCTCCTTCACCGAGCCGCGCATGTTCAACGGCCTGCTGCGCACCCACCTGGGCCCGGTCCAGGACGACAAGGGCCTGGCCTACCTCCGGCCGGAGACCGCGCAGGGCATCTTCGTCAACTACAAGAACGTCGAGCAGAGCGCCCGACGCAAGGTCCCGTTCGGCATCGGCCAGATCGGCAAGTCGTTCCGCAACGAGATCACCCCGGGCAACTTCATCTTCCGGACCCGCGAGTTCGAGCAGATGGAGATGGAGTTCTTCGTCAAGCCGGGCAGTGACGAGGAGTGGCACCAGTACTGGATCGACACCCGCTTCCAGTGGTACGTCGACCTGGGCATCGCCAAGGACAACCTGCGGCTGTACGAGCACCCGCAGGAGAAGCTGTCCCACTACTCCAAGCGCACCGTGGACGTGGAGTACCGCTTCAACTTCCAGGGCAGCGAGTGGGGCGAGCTGGAGGGCATCGCCAACCGCACCGACTACGACCTGAAGACGCACACCGAGGCGTCGGGCGTGGACCTGTCGTACTTCGACCAGGAGAACAACGAGCGGTACATCCCCTACGTCATCGAGCCCGCGGCCGGTGTCGACCGGGCGGTGCTGACCTTCATGCTGGACGCCTACAACGTCGACGAGGCGCCCAACGCCAAGGGCAAGCTGGAGAAGCGCGCCGTGATGCGGCTCGACCCGCGTCTGGCCCCGGTCAAGGCCGCCGTGCTGCCGCTGTCGCGCAACGCGGACCTGTCGCCCAAGGCGCGCGACCTGGCCGCCGCCCTGCGCAAGCGCTGGAACGTGGAGTTCGACGACGCGGGCGCGATCGGCCGCCGCTACCGCCGACAGGACGAGATCGGTACGCCGTTCTGCGTCACGGTGGACTTCGACACCCTGGACGACAACGCGGTGACCGTGCGCGAGCGCGACACCATGTCGCAGGAGCGCGTGTCCCTGGACCGGGTGGAGACCTACCTGTTCGAGCGCCTGCCCGGCTGCTGACCCGGGTCGCCTGAGCGAACGACGGCCGCCCGTCCCCGAGTGGGGCGGGCGGCCGTTGCGTCGTGGGAGGGGGCGGCGTCGAGGCTACCCGCCCCGATCGGGAGACGGCAGCCCCTCCCGGGCCCGGCCCAAGGCGTCGATCTCCTCGCCCAGCGACGCGATGGCCTTCTTCGCCCGTTCCAGCTTCTTCTTCGGGTCCTTCACGTGGGCGTAGGGATCCGTGACGTCCTTGAGGATTTCTTTGGCGATGTAGAGAAGAATGCCGCCAGACACGAAGTAGGCGAAGATGGCGGTGCCGATGGCCGTTGCGACGCGGGGGCCCTCATCGGGGGAGAGCCCCGCCCATCCCACCACTCCGAACACGATCGCGGCAGCGATGGTGTTCAACGTGATGAATCTGGCGTCGCTCTCGACCTTGTTGGCCTTCCTGCGAGCGGGCAGGTACGCCTCCAACCGCTCCCTCCTGGCGCTGAGCTTCCTGTGCCTGGCGGCCATGTCCCGGAGCACGCGGCACAAGAGCCGGATGACCAGGGAATGCGCCACGCGTTCAGGGAGCGGGGCGTCGTGCGGCGGATCGGCGGGGAGAACCGCCCTCCATTCCTCTTCCAAGGACGCGCGATCCTCATCCGCGAGTCTTCGCCACTGTTCGGGGGCGAGGAGCGCGCGGACGAACATCACTTCCGCGATCTGGAGGTCGAACGCCTCCTCCTTTCCGTGTTTGCTTCCCTGCACCCATGCTCGGTACGGGTGGCGGATGTCCTCGAAGGCGCTCGTCGTGCTTCGAACGTCGTCGATGAGCGTTCGGAGTTCGGCACAGCCGTCGCCCCGCACACACCCGTGTTCGGGATCCCGGCAGTCGTACGCGGCCAGGACCTTCATGAACTCGATCGGGTCGGCATCCGGATCGACGGGGTCGTCCAAGGGGTCCGAGGCCTCGTTCTCGTACTCCTCCCGAAACCTGGACAGGCTCATGTCTTCGCCCTCGAAGACCGGTGGCAGGTCGGGGCGCGCTTGGGAGACGAAGGTGAAGACGGTGAGGTCGGGGTCCTTGGGGGGCTTCCGGAGCAGGCTCCGGTCGATCCGGGTGTCCCCTAGATCCTCGATGATCCAGGCGGCCAGGGCCGCCCGTTCGTCAGTGTCGGTGAACACCTCGCTCGCGGCGTCTATGTCGGCTGTCATGGCTTCGGCAAGCTCGCCCACCCCGTGGTGGAGGCGACCGGCGAACCGGTAGGGAGGGGACACCGGATCGGAGGACGTCGCCGTCGGGTCCGGTTCGGTCTCCCCGGCTCCGGAGTCCACGGTGGGTGCCGACGGCGACGCCTGATCTTCTCGGGTCACCTTCCCGGTCTCCCATCGCGTCGGTGGGAGCGGCCGTATCTCCTCGGTCGCCGCGGTGTTCCCCCGGTTCAGCGCGGTGTCGACATCGGCGCCGTCCTCGGGGAACCCCAGGAGGGTGTTGAGGACCCGATGCGCGCTCGGGCGGTCCCCGGGCTCCTTCGCCAGGCACCGGGTCACCAGGTCGCGCAGCTCGTCGGGGACCCCCGAGCAGTCGGGCTGGTCCACCAGGATCCGCTTGATGACGGCGGTCTGGCGGTCGCCGGAGAACGCGTGTCGCCCGCTGGCCGCGTAGACGATGACCGCGCCCCAGGCGAAGACGTCGATGGCCGGGGTCAGGTGTGGGACGTCGTCGAGCCGCTCGGGCGCCATGTAGTGCAGGGTCCCGATCTTCGCCGTGGCGGTGAACCGGGCCGTCTCCTCGAACGCCCGCGCGATCCCGAAGTCGATCACCCTCGGCCCGTCGGCGGCCATCATGATGTTCTCCGGCTTGAGGTCCCGGTGCACGATCCCGGCGCGGTGGATCGCGGTCAGCGCGGTCGCGGTGGAGACGGCCAGGCGTTGCAGGTCGGCTCCGGTGCGCGGTCCGTCGGCCCGGATCTCCTCCGCGAGCGTACGGCCCTCGATGTACTCGCTGGCGATCCAGGGCTGGTCGGCGTGCGGGTCGGCGTCCAGGACCCGGGCCACGCAGAAGGGGCTGATCCGCCGCGCCGCGTCCACCTCGTCGGCGAACATCCGGGCGAAGCGCGGGTCGGTGTCGGGGGCCGCGTGGAGCAGTTTCACGGCCGCCAGTCCGCCGCCGGGCGCCTCCGCGAGGTGGACGGACCCGAAGCCGCCCCGGCCGATCTCCCTGATCAGTCGGTATCCGCCGACCTCGGTGTCCTGCGCGCTCATCTATCACCGTGCCTGTTCCGTCCGTGGCTTCCCCGACGTGTATATCGCCTCGAACGCCCGTGGTGAAGGGGATTGCGCGCGCACGGGGCTCATGGGGCACGGGTGAGAGGGGTGCGGATCGGCCGTGCCCGCGTGTCCGGCCGGAGACCGCCTGTCAGACCCCGGCGAACCCGCGGCTGAACGACGCGCCAGCGGCCACCCGGTCGCGCATGTCCCCGATACGGAGGAGCTCGTAGCGTTGGAGGGCGGCCCCGAGGTCGTCGGCGCCACCGAGTTCCCGGGCGAGCGCGGCCGCGTCGATCACGGCCTCCTCGAAGCCCGCGCCTGTCATGGGCGTCTGTGCGTGCGCGGCGTCCCCGACGAGCGCGACCCGTCCGTCGACCACGCGCTCCGGCAGGTACTCCGAGATCGGTGTGGCGATGACACTCCGGTCCCGGATGGCCTCGACCACCCCCGTCCGCCACGGCGCGTCCCACTTGCTCTCCGCGGCCCGTTCAAGGGACTCGTACACCTCGTCGGGTCCGCGTCGACCGCCGCCCGTGAGCCACACCTCCATGGTGACGGCGGACGAGGGGGACAACCAGGAGCGGTTCCAGCCCGGGACAGGGCCGTCCCCCGATGGGCGGCCGGTGTCCTCCGGCGAGGGCGGCCCGGCGCCCCCGTCCTCCGTGTGTTCGGCGGGGTCGGAACCGGATTGCGACACCAGCCGTAACAGCGTGCGAAACGTCTGTCTTCGTGTCGTGTGTGCTGTTCTGGTAGCCGTTTCAGTGCCCATTCGGCGACACGGGGTCTAAGAATCGGATAAAAATCCGCTGTTCCAACTCCGATCCATGTCCAATGGGGGCAGTACATCCCTAAGGACGAGGACGGTTCTGTGAGCGACAACGAGGTCATCTTCTACGAGGAGCTCAACTACGGCGGCGCGAGCCATCCGTACAAGCTCGGTGACGACATCAATCTCGGGAACACCTCCCTGAACGACAAGTTCACGTCGGTCAAGGTGGGCGCCAAGGTCAAGGTGGTGGCCTGGCAGCACTACGACCAGACCGGCGTCTACCGGGAGTGGGACGTCGACCAGCCCGACATCACGGATATCGGCGGGCTCACCCGGTTCCGTGTCGTGAAGAGCGGTACCCTGCCGATCGCCGTCCGCTTGGAGGACCTGACCGGACAGGAGAAGCACCACTACTCGATGAAGGTCGACTCCCACGACGTCGGCACCGCCAAGGTCTACTCCGGGGGCGCCGGGTACGGCCTGGTCGGCCTCATGCCCGAGGCGGGGCCCCCGGTGACGACGGCGATCTACGTCCGGGACGAGAAGAGCGGGGTCTACGTCGCCACGGGCTCGATCTACTTCACGTGGGACGGCGAGACCAAGTCGATCAGGATCGACAACGCCGAGAACTTCCCGAAGAACATGGAGCACCAGCGCGAGGGCCGTAACGAGTTCACCTGCCAGCTCAAGAGCGTGAGTTAGCGGCGGGCGCCTCGTGTGGGCCGGACTCGGCCCACACGGGGGCCGGCCTCCGTCAACGCGGCGGCCGCACCTCCCGCCGCCGGACGGCGGAGGTGCCGCCGAGTTCGTCGAGGAGGTCGGCGAGCAGAGCGCGGACGGTGTCCAGGGAATCGGCGCCGAGGCGTTGCCGGAGCCGCTCCTCCAGGTCCGCCCGGGCACGGCGGGCGGTGGTGACGGCGGTGCGGCCGCGGTGGGTCAGCCTGACCCGACGGATCCGGGCGTCGTCGGGATCCGGGACGCGTTCGGCGTATCCGAGCTGCTGGAGTTCGGCAATCGCCTTGGAGGCTCCCTGTTTGGTCATGTCGAGCTTCTCCGCCAGTTCCCCGATGGTGGGCTGGGCCTCGATGAGGTGCTGGAAGACGTAGCCGTGGGACACGCGCAGGTCGGCGAAGCCGTGCGCGGCGAGCGCGCCCTGGACGGCGGAGGCGGCCGCCGAGCCGACGAAGAGGGCGAGCGTGCCGGTGTCGAGGCCGTGCGGGTCGAGTGGTTCTGTCATGAGCCCATTGTCTATTGACAACCTTGGTTGAGCAACTATGGTTGACGACATGTCGAAGCTCGATGACCACCCCAATGTCAGAACGGCCGTCCGCTACCACGAGGCGGTGTCCCGCTTCGCCGGACCCGAGGAACTCGCCTCGTTCCTCCACCCGGACCTGGTCCACACACAACTGCCCAACACCCTCTTTCCCGCCGGAACCGTCCGCGACCTGTCGGAGGTCGTCGCGGCGTCGCAGCAGGGGAGGACGATGCTCTCCCACCAGCACTTCGAGGTGACCGGCGCGGTCGCCGTGGGCGACCGGGTCGCCCTGGAGGCCACCTGGTCCGGCACGCTGGCCGTGGCGCTCGGCGACCTGCCCGCGGGGCACGTGCTGCGGGCCCGCGTCGCGGCGTTCCTCGACTTCCGGGACGGCAGGATCGTCGACCAGCGCAACTACGACTGCTACGAGCCCGTCCGCCCCGCGGTCTCGGCCTAGGGAGTGCCCCGGGGAGGGGGCGGACGCGGCCTGAGTGGAAGACTCACCGTCATGGGAAAGATCCACGACGCCATCGGTGACCGACTCGCGCGCTTCCTCCTCGACCAGCCGGTGTTCTTCGTCGGCACCGCGCCGCTCGCCGGAGACGGCCACGTCAACGTCTCCCCCAAGGGGATGGGGGGGACGTTCGCCGTGCTCGGCGAACACCGGGTGGCCTACCTCGACTACACCGGATCCGGCGTCGAGACCATCGCCCACCTGCGGGAGAACGGCCGGATCGTACTGATGTTCTGCGCCTTCGACGGGCCGCCGAACATCGTCCGCCTCCACGGCGCCGGCCGGGTCATCCTCACCGACGACCCCGAGTTCGACGAGCTGCGCGCCCACTTCTCCAAGGAACGCACCCTCGGGCAGCGCGCGATCATCGTGGTCGACGTCCGGCGCATCTCCGACTCCTGCGGATTCTCCGTGCCCCTGATGGACGTGCGCGGCGACCGGGACCTGCTGGACCGCTACCACGAACGCCGTGACCCCGGATACTTCGACGACTACTGGCTCACTCGCAACTCCACCAGCATCGACGACCTTCCGGGCCTTCCCACGGCTCCCTGAGGGGCGGAACCGGCGGCGGGACAGGGTGCCGGACACGGCGAGACGGCCGGACCCGGGGGGATTGGTTTCCGGCCGCCTCTTCGGTTCCCGGGCCGCACACGACCGCGAGATCCTGTTCTTAACCTAGCGGTAGGGGGTGCGCGGTACGCGGTCGTTTGGTGCGCGTTGTCCTACCGCGTAAGCGAATCGTGACGCCAGGATCCGAGATCTCCGACGAAGCGTGCCTGGTACCGGTTCTCGCGTTCCGTGTGATCATGCGGTGCATGAACGGACATCCAAGCGACGACCTGCTCATCGAGCGGCTGCGAGCCCGAGCCCACGACCCGGCTCGGCGCTTCGACGAGGCGCCCGTGCCCGTGGCCTGGATCGAGCGGCGCCACGGCCCGGAACGGGTGAAGGAGGCTCTGGAGAGCGGTTACGCGTTCTCCAACGACGGGATGATCCTCTTCCCGGCGGGTTCGCGCGAGGCGGTGGACCACCACCGGGACGCCCCGCGGCGTCCGCCGTTCCCTCCGGCCACGTTCGCGGAGGTCGCGGAGGCGGAGCGCAGGATCGGACACCGCCTGCCCGAGCCGCTCAGACGGGTGTACACCGAGATCGCCGACGGCGGGTTCGGCCCCGACGCCCGCGGCTTCGCGCGCATCGCCGGGGGGAGCCCGTCCCTGGCGGACATCCACGAGCGGGACCGGGCGAGGGGGCTGCCGCCGTCCTGGCTGGAGCTCACGCCCGCCGGGTGCACGCTGTCCTGGTACGTGTCGTTGACCGAACCCGGCAACCCCGTGCTGCTCCATGACATCGACAACGGGGACCCGCGCCGCGGAGAGCGCCCCGAGGACGGCGTCGTCCACGTGACCGGTTCCCTGCGTTCGTGGCTGTGGCCCTGGGCCGACGGCGGGGACGTCTGGGACGACGTCCGCGGGGGGTGACTCCTTCGCGCGGACCCTGGTGGGACCTAACTTCATACCTCGTTCTTCTATGCCTAGGTCTGCTAGGGTGGCAACCCCTAGCGGAACTAGGTATGGGAAGTACACGTGCACATCGACAAGGACCTGGTCGCGGCGTCGGCCACGCCGCTCGTCCTGGGCATCCTGGCCGAGGGCGAGTCCTACGGCTACGCCATCGTCAAACGCGTCAACGAGCTCTCCGGCGGACAGATGCAGTGGACGGACGGGATGCTCTACCCACTGCTGCACCGCCTCGAGCGCAACGGCTACGTCCGGGCGTCCTGGGGTAAGTCCGACGCGGGTCGCCGCCGCAAGCACTACGCGATCACGGAGGCCGGGTTGGAGACGCTGGCCGAGCGGCAGAAGCAGTGGAGTGTCGTCGCCGACGCGCTCAGGCAGGTGTGGCAGGCCGCGTCGCACCCCCCGTTTCCGGGGCCCGCCACGGCAGGGGGGATCGCCTGATGAGCGAGGCCGCACGCGATGACGTCCTGGAGGAACAGATCGACCAGTGGCGCGGCTTCGTACGCCGCCGCCGGGTCATCTCGCCGTCGGACGTCGAGGAGATGGAGGACCACCTGCGCGAACAGATCGCCGACCTGGGGGCGAACGGCCTCGACGACGAGGAGGCGTTCCTCGTCGCGGTCAAGCGCATGGGGAACCTGGACGCGGTGTCGCGGGAGTTCGCGCGCGAGCACTCCCACCGGCTCTGGAAACAGCTGGTCCTGGTCCCTGAGGCCGACGACGGCTCGGGCGGCCTGACGCGCTGGCGCGAGCTCGGTGTGCTGCTCGCGTTCGCGGTCGGCGCGGGTCTGGCGGTCAAGCTCCTGTTCACGAGTGTGGACGACGGTTTCGTGCAGACCCGCAACTTCTTCTTCGTGGTGCTCCCCTTCCTGGCGGGGTGGTTCGCCTGGAAGCGGGGCGTCACGTGGCGCGTGTGCGCGGCGGTGGCCGCCGTCGCGGCGGTGCCCGCCCTGGCGGTGAACCTCTATCCGTTCGAGGCGGACCCCGGCCCGTACCCGGCCCCCGGTATGACCGACGTACTCGCGTTCACGCACGTTCCGGTCGTCCTGTGGCTGCTCGTGGGCGTCCTGCACACGGGCGGGAACTGGCGGTCCCACGACCGGCGGATGGACTTCGTGCGGTTCGTGGGTGAGCTGGCGATGTACCTGGCGCTGATCGCGCTGGGGTCGATGGTCCTCGTCGGGCTCACCTTCGGGGTGCTGGCCCTGGTCGACGTCGACCTGGAGCCGTTTTTCGAGGACTGGCTGCTGCCGTTCGGCGTGCCCGGTGCGCTCCTGGTGGCCGCGTGGCTGGTGGAGGCCAAGAAGAGCGTGGTGGAGAACATCGCGCCCGTGCTGACACGGGTGTTCACACCGCTCGCGCTTCTGATGCTGGTCGCCGACCTGGTGGCGCTGGTGGTGAACGGCCCGCTGACCACGGTGGACCGCGAACTGCTCATCCTCATGGACGCCGTCCTGGTGCTGGTCCTGTTCCTGCTGCTGTACTCGATCTCCGCCCGCGACCCGCTGGCCCCGCCGAACGTGTTCGACTGGCTCCAGCTCGCGCTGGTCGGAGCGGCGCTCGCGGTGGACGCCGTCGCGCTGACCGCGATGCTGACCCGGATCGCGGAGTTCGGGTTCACCGCGAACAAGACCGCCGCGCTGGGGCTGAACCTCGTGCTGCTGGTGCACCTGGCGTGGTCGGCGTGGCTGATGCTGGGCTTCGTGCGGGGCACGCGCCCGTTCGCGGCGGTCGAACGGTGGCAGACGGCCTACCTGCCGGTCTACGCGGCCTGGGCGGGGCTGGTCGTGCTGGTGTTCCCACCGGTGTTCGGCTTCGTCTGATCCGGGTGACGGTCACGCCCCCGCGCCTCGGGTCTCTTCCGGGGGCCTGAGCCGCGCGGGGGCGCGATCCGTGTCCGGGGGGCGGCTAGCTCTCTTCGAGGCGGGCCTTCCGGAGGCGGCGACCCTGGTGGAAGAGGCGGACGACGCGGGTGGCGAGGTCCACGGTGGGACTGGGGTCGAGGAGTTCGTCCTCCAGGGTGAACTCGCAGTCCACCGTGCGGTCAGGGTGCAGTTCGAGCTTCATGAACAGGCCGAGGTCGGTGTCCTGGACGACGAGGCACCTGGCGGGGGTGAAGCCGAAGTCGTCGACGTCCAGGCCGGAGGCGGCGACGAGGTCGCGGATGGTCGCGCAGTAGCGCTCGAACTGGTGCGGGGCGAGGACCTCCGGGGGCTCGTTGTCCACAGAGGTGTCGACCTCGGCCCACGCCTGCGGGAGAATAGGGGTTGGGAGTTCGGGGATGCCTGGCATAGGCGTTCCTCTCCTGTAGGCCGCCCGAGGTGGGACGTAGAGGGTCCAAGCTCATGACCCCACCCCGGGCGGCTGTCTTTTGTGCCCAGAAACGTCCGTTTCTTTCAGTGACGAACCGTTCACCTATTGCTAGGTAAGCATGTAGCCTGGTTCCCTGCAAGTGCTGATGCGAATTCGCATCAAACTTTGGAAGGGGTTACATGCCGCCGAAGAGGGAACGACGCGTCACCCTGCGGGCCCAGTGGTTGGGGCGCATGCTCCGGCAGTTGCGTGAGCAGAACAACCTCACGCTCAAGGAGGCGGCCGAGTACCTGCAGAAGGACCTGTCCTCGGTGAGCCGCTTCGAGTTGGGTACGTTCCCGGTGCGGCGGGGTGATCTGCTCGCGCTCATGGATCTGTATGGCGTGGACGACAAGACCCAGCGCGAGACCATGCTCAACCTGTGCGGCGAGGTCTGGCAGACCGGGTGGTGGGACAAGTACTCAGGCGATGACGTCTGGGGTTCGACCATTGATGGGGTCTGGCTGGAATCCCGCGCTGAGACGATTCGCACGTTCACGGCTCTTGTGGTGCCGGGATTGTTGCAAACCCGTGAGTACGCGCATGCCCTGATCGACACGGTTGACCGACACGTTGGTGCGGAGCAGGTGAAGCGTTGGGTCGAGCTGAGGATGGACCGGCAGAAGATTCTGAACGGAAACTCCATCCAGAAGTACGAAGTGCTGTTCGATGAGGCCGCCCTGTGCCGTCCGGTCGGGGGACACGAGGTCACACGGAAGCAGCTTCGCCACCTGAGAGAGATGGCGGACACGGGAAATGTGACCATTCGCGTGCTGCCGTTCGACAAGGGTGCCCATCCCAGTCCCGAAGGAAGCTTCACCCTGCTTGGCCTCGGCGCTCCCTTCTCCACTGTGGCACACATCGAGAGCCGAGGGGGTGGGATCTACCTGGAACGTGGAGATGTCGACCAGTTGGTCGACGTATACGATCGGTTGCGCGAGATGAGCTTGAGTCCGGAGGACTCGGTCGCGTTCGTCGCGGCCAGGGAGAGGAATCTGCAATGAACCGGGACACGTCGGCCGTCGTCGGTTGGCGAACCAGTAGCTACAGCATGAATGGTGGAGGCCAGTGCGTCGAGGTCGGCTGGCACGTCAGCAGCTACAGCGTCAACGGTGGCGGTGAGTGCGTCGAGGCGGGTCCCTTCCTGAACGAGCCGACCCGGTTCGCGGTCCGCGACTCCACCCAGCGCGACCTGGGCTATCTCTCCTTTCCCCGGGGCGAGTGGAGCACCTTCCTGCGCGCCGCCGTACGTGGCTGACCCTCTCTCATCCCTCAACCGAAGACGACGAAGCCGGGGGCGGCCCGCCCCCAGCTTCGCCGTACGGGTTTCCACCCGAGAAGGAACGCCCTGCGCTACGACTCTGCCGAGGCGTCGGGCAGCACGCCGGAGATCCGCAACAGTTTGCCCTGCCGGTTGCTGACGTAGATCCGGCCGTTGTCGCGGTCCAGTCCGACACCGGCGACCGTGCCGAGTCCGTCGGCCACCACGCGCCGCAGGCCCCTGCCCTCGCCATCGGCCACGACGACCTCGTGCAGCCTGCCGCCGCCCGAGTCGGAGACGTAGGCGTTGGCCGCGCCGTCCAGCGCCAGACGGACGCTTCGCCCGAGATTGGTGGCCACGGCCTGCGGCGTGCCGTCATCCGTCTCCAGGTCGACCTCGTACAACCCGCCGCGGTCGTACTGGCCGACGTACGCCCTGCCCCCGTTCAACGCCACCCCGGCGGCCCTGGGCACGTCCCAGGTGCGCAGCCTCTCCGCCGGTGCGCCGTTCAGGTCGAACTCGATCAGCTTCCCTTGTTCGACGTCGGTGACGTAGGCCTTCCTACCCGGAAGGTCCAGCGCGACGCCGTACGCGCTCATGCCCTCGGCGACCGTGACCGGGGAGGCGGAGCTGTCGGCCAGATCCACCGTGAACAGGCGCTTACCGCTGTAGTCGGTGACGTAGGCCTTGCCGCCTGGTAGGTCCAGCGCCACATCGTTGACCTGTCCCAGCTTCTCCAGGACCCAGTCCGTGTCTTCGCCAGCGAGATCCACCCTGTACAGCTTGCCGCCGTTGTACCGGTCGGTGACGTACGCCTTCTGGTTCGCCAGATCCAGCGCGAGGCCATCGGCCGTCCCCAGCCCGGTGGCGAGTTCGACGGGAGCCTCCTTCGGGCTCTCCGGGTCTTTACCGCCGGCCTTGTGCAGCGGGTGGTACTTCTCATCGAAATTGAGTTTCTCAAGTTCGAAGATCTCGTGCACCCCGGCGAGTGTGGAAACGACCTCGGCCTCCCCCTTCTGCATGAACGGCCTGCCCTCATCGGTCAGGTCGAAGGCCTCTGCGGGGGCGCCGGTCTCGCCGAGTTTCCATGCGATCACCTCGGCGTATTCCGGTTCCTTGGCCTGTGGGCCGTTTGGACGGGTCTCCTTGACCTCTACCGGCTCGGGGTAATACAAAGCGACCCACCCGCCGAAGGAGATGGGAAACTCGTAGTCGAACCTCCTCACCTGGCGTCGCTGTGTGGCCAGGACGTCTACCCGGCTGCCGACCTTCCCGCTCAGCGTGGACGATGTTTTGAACGAGGTGGTCAACGAACCACTGACAGAAGCGGTGATCCCGAGCATCAGCTGTGCCGACAGCTCCCCGGTGCCCGTGGCGGTACTCGTGGCCGTTGTCGTGCTCGTCATCTGCGACTGAGATTCCGAGTCCACGCCCTGATTGTCTTTGCTGTTCTTCAGGGTGGTCTTCTGAGAATGGTTCATCGCCATGCTCTTCTGCAACTGCTGCTGTAGGGAGGCGGTGGTCTTCGCCCCGAAGGTGAGCTGAACCTGTCCCTGGAGCGACCAGCTGATGGTGTTCGAAATCGAGAATTCTACGGTGTGCGACCAGTCTGTGGGGATGGGGTCGGTCCGATTGACGTACGTCTGCTTGGAGATCACGTCGGGAGGCGGCTGTGCGATGTCGCTTCGTTCTTCGACCAGTGGTACACCCACCGTCATGTAGGCGCGCCACCCGCGCTGGTGGGCCGTGTCCTCCCCATCGGGAAAGTCGAGGAACCGTCCCTTGTTCAGGGAGAATCCGGTAGGACAGACGTACCGATCCGTGCCGTCCGGGGCTTTCTTCTCGGCCTTCCTTTTCAGTTTTTCCTTGTCCCGCTCCAGGATGGATGAGGCCTTGTCGGCGATGTCGAGTTCCTTCAGGTTCCGCCCGGTCAGCGGATGACGAACAAACCGTTCGCCGAGATGAGTCGTACTCACGTTGTTCTTGGTGGGGCCGCCCATGCCTGTCAACCTCCTTGAGTAGCAGAAATCAACGATCTGTCAGTGGTTTCCGGTGGACTGTGTCCGGCTGGCTGCAACCGGACGGGAAGTTTTCAGGCCACCGAGTCGGCTTGCTCCAATCGATCGTCCCGCCATCATTCCTTTTCGCGCTTTTTGGCTGATCCGTAGCTTTCCCTGCTCAGCGCTTCCCGCTCCTCATGGCTGATTTCCGGCCGGTCTTCTTCCTCGATCTCCACCTGGACGTTTTTGAATGCCTCATCCTTGGCCGAAGACGCCATGTTGGACGTCGATTCGGGGTTTTCGCTGTCCGCGCGCTGCTTGGCGGCTGCTGTCTGGGTGTTCTTGAAGAGGGGGGCGATGAAGCTGTTCATGATGTTGATCGCCTCAGGCGACGTCTCGCGTATGATCTTAGGATCGCGCTCGACTTCAGGGATTCCGTCGAAGAGCTCCGGGTCGACCCCTTCTCGTTCGGGTCGAGCTCCGGGAATTTTTTCATATACATTCCGGGCGGACCCTTCGGCGGACCTGGCTTCACTTTCTCCGTTGTCGAAGATGTTCTTGAACGTCATGGGCTTTCCTCCGCGTGTTCTTGCCTTGACCGGGCCCTTCGCATGCGAGGAGTTCGGCGCCTCGGCGAGGTGTTGATACGGCTCCGGTCATGCTGCCCCCTTCGAGTCGGCGGTGGCCAGAGCGAGGGGCGTCCCGTCAAGGATTTCGGGTTGCCTTTAATTGCCGCAAAACCTAACAAAGTGCGAGAGGAGGAAAATTCGTAAAACTGATTCTTTCGGAGTTATGCGAACAATGATCCTCTTGTGTGCTTTGTCCAACTATCAACAGGAAGGTATGCGTATCGGGGTGGTGGACTTCCGGGGTCGGTGCGGTTCAGATCGGGGTGCAGGAGATGAGGGGGATTGCCGTTGCCTCTGTTTCAAGTGATGTCCGAACGGTCGGTGCGTCAGAGGACATCGGCTGCGGCCGAACCCCTCGGTGCGGCGTTCCACTGCAGATCCCGAAGAAACGGAAATTCCTGGTTCTGGAATGCACAAAAAGTCCGACTCAGGGGTTCAGGCTCCAGGGCTCGCACGAGACGGGGCCAGGGATCCTTGCTCTCCGTCGTTGATTCAGGGAGTGGGCGATGCCGGAGTCCGGGTGGGGACCGGCTCACCGAGCACTGCGCGGCGCACCCCGCGTTCATGTGTCGGCGCGAACCAGAGCCGTTGGGGTGATCGGCCTCATCCGGTTACGGCCCCGCGTGCGCCTCCTCGGGCCGGTCCGCGGCGGATCGTGGAGGACGCGAAGAGGCCGCGGGTGGTCTACCCCCGGCCTTTCCTCCGCTGGCGGGGAGGGCGTCGACGCGAGTCCGCATCGTCTGACGGGACCCGTTCCGGTCGGATCAGGCCATCGGAATTGCCGCGCGCGTCCCCGAGCGACGAGTCCGCCGACGCGTTCGCCGACCTCGTGGACGGTTGCGTGCGGCAGGGCGCGGCGCCGTCCCGGTGAGGAACCGGTGTCAGGGGCTGCGGGCCAGGCGTCGGGCCGCCTCCACCACCGCGGCGCGGCGCCTGGCGTGCTCCTGCTCGGTGGGAGGTCCGGCCAGCATGCGCGCCACCTGCGGGACCGCCGACCACCACCCGGCGAGGGAGAGGACGAGGAAGGTGAGGTGGTCGGCGTCGATCGACCGCGTGACCGCGCCGTGCTCCTGGCCGTCCGACATGGCCGCCGACTTGTATCCGTAGTACCGGCGGCGCAGCTCCTCGTCGGGGACCTCGCCGTCGAAGGCGAGCCCCTCCCAACGCAGCAGTCTGGTCAGCTCGGGCCGCTCGCGGTGGTAGTCGTACACCCGTCCCGCGTAGTCGCCGACGTCCTCCGTGGCGAAGGACTCGACGGGTACGGCCCGGGCGACCTTCGCGAGCTCGTCGCGCAGGACGGTGGAGAACAGGCTTCGCTTGCCGCCGAAGTAGTTGTACACCCGCTCCTTGTTCACCCCGGCGGCCCCGGCGATGCGTTCGATGGTCGTGCCGTCGGGGCCGAACCTCGCGAACTCGCTGACGGCCGCCTCCCTGATCCTGCGCTTCGTGCCCTCGGTGTCCCAGGCCAATACGTCTCCTCGGTGCCCGACCAACTTCCAACGCAAGCGTTGCTATGGGCGGTTCATGCTACTACGCTCGTTTCCAACGTTTGCGTTGGAAAGAGGTTCCCCTTGTCTTCTCGTCCGCTCACACCCCCCTCGCCCGACCACGGGCGGACGGCTTCCACCCGGGGGCGGGGCTCCGCCCACCCGGCGGGCGGAGCCGCCGTGGCGTTACTCGTCCTCACGGCCCTGATCGTGCTGACGCAGCTGTACGCCGCGATCCCGCTCTTCGCCCCGGTGGGCGCGGAGCTCGGCGGTGACGTCACGTTCGCCCTCGCGACCTGCTTCAGCCTCTGCTACGCGGCGGGCTTCCTGATCTGGGGGCCCGTCTCCGACCAGGTCGGCCGGAGGAAGCTCATGGTTCCCGGGCTCCTCGCCCTGTCCCTGGCGACCCTCGCCTGCGCCTTCGCGACGTCGGTCGTGTGGCTGGCCGCGCTCCGGGGGCTCCAGGGGCTGGCGGCGGCCAGCTTCACACCGGTGGCCCTGGCCTACCTGGCCGAGGCGACACCCCCCGAACGGCGGCACTCCGCGATCGGGGCGATGTCCACCGCCTTCCTCGTAGCGGGCATCTTCGGTCAGGTGCTGGCCTCGTACGTGTCACTCTGGTTCGGCTGGCCCTGGGTGTTCGTGGTCTGCGCGACGGTTCTGGCCGGTTCGTGCCTGACGGCCGCCCTCACCCTCTCCGAGGCCCCCCGCGGAGGTGTCTCGGGCCACCTCGGACACCGCTTCGCGGCTCTGGGCCGGGTCGCGGTGAAGCCGTCCGTCCTGGCGCTGTGCTGCTCCCACGTCACCCTTCTGCTGACCTTCGTGGGTATGTACACCGCCCTCGGCCCTCACGTGGGCGAGCTCGGACTCGACCCCTCGGACGTCATCCTGATCCGCCTGGTCGGACTGCCCGGGATGTTCGCCGCGTTGACCGTGGGCCCGCTGGCGCGGCGCTGGGGTCTGAACGCCGTCGCCCGAACCGGGTTCCTGGTCGCGGCCCTCGGTCTGGCGGGGGAGGCGGTCCTGGCCCAGTCCCTCGTCGGGGTCTGCGCGGCGAGCCTGGTCTTCGTCGTCGGTATCGCCGTGGCCGTTCCGGCGATGATCACGCTCTTCGGCGAGGCGGCGGCGCCGGACCGGGCCGGCGGCATGGCCCTCAACGGTTTCGTCCTCTTCGTCGGGGCGAGCGTCGGCCCCCTGGCCGCCTCGCTCACGAGTGACTTCGCGCTCCTCCTGGCCGGGTTCGCCACCCTGCTCGGCGTGTCCGCGGTTCTCCTCCTGGCGTCGGACCGCCTCGCCGCGAAGGAGGGGGACGCCGGGTGAGGCGGGGCGGTCGCCGGTCGGCCCGAGGTGTGGACGACGAACGGCACGCGCCGTCGTGGTGCCCGTTCCGGGGGATTCAGCCGGCCGTGTAGACGACGAACGACACCGCGATGTACTGGCAGACGAAGGCCGCGATGGTCAGCGAGTGGAAGATCTCGTGGAAGCCGAACCAGCGCGGCGCCGGGTCGGGCCACTTGAGGCCGTACACGACCGCGCCGACGCTGTAGAGCACACCGCCCACGAGGATGAGGATCCACGTCGCCGGGTGCGTCCCGCTGATCAGTTCGGGGATGAACAGTACGGCGACCCAGCCGATCGCCAGGTACAGAGCCGTGGACAGCCAGCGCGGCGCGCCCAGCCAGAGCAGCTTGAATCCCACTCCCGCGATCGCGCCGCCCCAGATCAGCGCCAGCATCGCCGCGCGCAGGCCGCCCTCCAGGACCAGGACCACGAACGGCGTGTAGGTGCCGGCGATGATCAGGTAGATGTTCGAGTGGTCCATGCGCCGCAGCACCTGCTGGGCGCGCGGTGACCACCGGCCGACGTGGTAGATGGCCGAGGTGCTGAACAGCATCACCGAGCTGAGCGCGTAGACGGCGCTGGCCGCCCTGGCGGGCCAGGTGGGGGCGAGGCAGACCAGTACGATTCCGGCCGCCAGCGCCAGGGGAGCCGTACCCAGGTGCAGCCACCCGCGCAGCCGGGGCTTGACCGCCTCCAGTAGCTCACCGGCGGCCGTGGCCGCCCGTTCGGGGACGGACGCCTCCTCGGGCGCGGCGTTGTCCTCCCCCGTCACGGCCCCGGTCTCCCGCGCCTGCTCGTCCGACACCGCCGTGCACCTTCCTTCTCGCGTCCTGCCCTGTGGGGCGATGACCGAAGCCTAACCTACGGACGCGTAGGTTACTTGCCGGTAGAGATGTGTCGAGTCGCACAGTATCCCCGAGGGGGCGGGTCTGGGTGGAATTGGTCGTGTACCCTTCCGCGCCTCGTTCGGGTCGGTTCAAGGACTCCGGTTTGCGCACGTGGCTGCTGTGACCAGCGGTATCACGGGACGCTCGACTCCTTCCCTCGTATCCTGGAGGCAGGGATCCGTGTACCCGGGCTGAACCATTGGTATAGACCTCTCTAATGCTTTTGACCTGCTAAAACTACGAAAAACGGTGGTTCATGGAGGGGGAAGGTCGCAGAGTGTGGAAGAGTCACGCCCACGCAGCAAGGGTCGGCTCGCGACGGAGCCGTCGACATGACGAGGGAGCACCCCCGTGGCCAAGTACGTCTACAAGTTCACCGAGGGCAACAAGGACCTGAAGGATCTCCTCGGCGGTAAGGGGGCCAACCTCGCCGAGATGACCAACCTCGGGCTGCCGGTGCCCCCGGGCTTCACCATCACCACGGGGGCGTGCCGCCACTACCTCGACAACGGCGAGGTGCCCGCCGGTCTGGACGCGGAGATCGAGGCCAACCTCAAGGAACTGGAGAAGGCCATGGGCCGCAGGCTCGGCCAGCCCGACGATCCGCTCCTCGTGAGCGTACGTTCGGGCGCCAGATTCTCCATGCCCGGCATGATGGAGACCGTCCTCAACATCGGCCTCAACGACGAGTCGGTCGTGGGCCTGGCCAACCAGGGCGGCGACGAGCGCTTCGCCTGGGACTCCTACCGCCGCCTGGTCCAGATGTTCGGCAAGACCGTCCAGGGCATCGACGGCGAACTGTTCGAGGACGCCATCGACGAGGCCAAGGCCGCCAAGGGCATCACGGACGACCTCGACCTGGACGCCGACGACTTCCGCGCGCTCGTCGAGCGGTTCAAGGCCATCGTCCAGGAGCAGACCGGCAGCCCCTTCCCCACCGACCCGCGCGAGCAGATGGCCCAGGCCGTCAAGGCGGTCTTCGACTCCTGGAACGCGCCCCGCGCCGTCCTCTACCGCCGCCAGGAGCGCATCCCCGCCGACCTGGGGACGGCCGTCAACATCTGCTCCATGGTCTTCGGCAACCTCGGCATGGACTCCGGAACCGGCGTCGCCTTCACCCGCGACCCCGCCACCGGCCAGTCCGGTGTCTACGGCGACTACCTCCAGAACGCCCAGGGTGAGGACGTCGTGGCCGGCATCCGCAACACCGTGCCGCTCGCCGACCTGGAGAAGATCGACGCCCGCAGCTACCAGGAGCTGATGGGCATCATGGAGACCCTGGAGAACCACTACAGGGACCTGTGCGACATCGAGTTCACCATCGAGCGCGGCAAGCTCTGGATGCTCCAGACCCGCGTCGGCAAGCGCACCGCCGCCGCCGCGTTCCGCATCGCCGACCAGCTCGTCGACCAGGGCATGATCACCCTTGACGAGGCCGTCCAGCGCGTCACCGGAGACCAGCTCGCCCAGCTGATGTTCCCGCGCTTCGACGAGAGGGCCACGGTCTCCGACGACGTCCACCGCATCGGCCGCGGCATGAACGCCTCACCCGGCGCGGCGGTCGGCAAGGCGGTCTTCGACTCCTACACCGCCGTCAAGTGGTCGCGCAGCGGTGAGAAGGTCATCCTCTGCCGCCGCGAGACCAACCCCGACGACCTCGAGGGCATGATCGCCGCCGAGGGCATCCTCACCAGCCGCGGCGGCAAGACCTCGCACGCCGCCGTCGTCGCCCGGGGTATGGGCAAGACGTGCGTGTGCGGTGCCGAGGAGCTCGACATCGACACCAAGAACCGGCGCATGACCGCGCCCGGCGGCGAGGTGGTCGAGGAGGGCGACGTCATCTCCATCGACGGCACCAGCGGCCAGGTCTACCTGGGTGAGGTCCCCGTCGTGGACTCGCCCGTGGTGCGCTACTTCGAGGGCGAGATCGACCCCGCCTCGGACCAGGCCGACGACCTCGTCCGCGCCGTCGACCGCCTCATGCACTACGTCGACGCCGCCCGCCGCATGTACGTGCGGGCCAATGCCGACACCCCCGAGGACGCCGCCCGCGCCCGCCGTATGGGCGCGCAGGGCATCGGACTGTGCCGCACCGAGCACATGTTCCTCGGCGACCGTCGCCAGCTGGTGGAACGGCTCATCCTCGCCGACACGCCCGAGGAGCAGCAGGAGGCCCTCGACACCCTGCTCCCGCTCCAGCGGGAGGACTTCACCGGCATCCTCGGCGCCATGGACGGCCTGCCGGTGACCGTGCGCCTGCTCGACCCGCCGCTGCACGAGTTCCTGCCCGACATCACCGAGCTGTCGGTACGGGTGGCCGTGGCCGAGTCGCGCGGCGAGAGCCACGAGAACGACCTGCGGCTCCTCCAGGCCGTCCACAAGCTGCACGAGCAGAACCCGATGCTGGGCCTGCGCGGCGTGCGGCTGGGACTGGTCGTGCCGGGGCTGTTCACCATGCAGGTGCGCGCCATCGCCCAGGCCGCCGTGGACCGTGTCCGCGAGGGCGGCCGTCCCCGCCCGGAGATCATGATTCCGCTGGTGGGCACGGTGCAGGAGCTGGAGATCATCAAGGAGGACGCCCAGCGCGTGCTGCGCGAGGTGGGAGAGGAGAACGGCGTGGAGCTCGACTTCCCGGTCGGCACCATGATCGAGCTGCCGCGCGCCGCGCTGACCGCCGGTCAGATCGCGGAGAACGCCGAGTTCTTCTCCTTCGGCACCAACGACCTCACCCAGACCGTGTGGGGCTTCTCCCGCGACGACGTGGAGGCGTCCTTCTTCTCCGCCTACCTGGAGAAGGGCGTGTTCGGGGTGTCGCCGTTCGAGTCCCTGGACGTGGACGGCGTCGGCCGCCTGATCCGCATCGCGGTGGAGGAGGGGCGTGCCGCGCGTCCCGGGATCAAGCTGGGTGTGTGCGGTGAGCACGGCGGTGACCCGGCCTCGGTCCACTTCTTCCACGACGCGGGGCTGGACTACGTGTCCTGCTCGCCGTTCCGTGTGCCCGTCGCCCGCCTGGAGGCGGGCCGGGCCGCGGGGCGCACCGCGAACTGAGTCGGCCGGGGCGGGCGCGGCTCCTCCTCGCCGCGTCCGCCCCGCCGTGTGAGACGGGCGCTGTCCTGTGCGTACGCCTTAGACTCGTCCCGGACCCCGACGGTCGAGCCGATGAGATGTGACCTTATCGTGATATATTCTTGACCATTGGTGCGTCCGTCGTTCCCCGCTATCCTCTCCCGCGCGCGGCGTTCCCGCGTGCGACCACTTCCGTTTCGGTTGCCCGGATCGGCCCCACGGGTTCGAAGAGGTACGAACCAGCGGAGGTCGGTGGACGTCCCAGGGGGTGCATGGTCCCCCAGGCAGTGATGTGCGGAGGTGAGCCGGTGCGAACGGCGAGTGACGGGCGCGGCGACGACCCGGGGGAGAACCCGGCCTCCGCGTCTCCAACCGACGACGAGAGCACACGTGTGTTCACGCGTGAACAGGTAGGGGAACCCCTGCTCGAGACCACCCGCGCCTTCGTCCGCGAACCCGGGGACGCGGGGGCGCCGGCTCCGGACCAGGCGGCGACCCGGGCCTTCACCCGTGACCAGGGGGACACCGCCGACGTCTCGGGCACCGCGGCCACCCGGGCCTTCACCCGGCCCGGAGCCGCCACGGGGGACGCCCCGACCGACCCGGTCGAACCGACCGGCTCGACCGATCCGTCCGACCACGGTCCCGGGAGCGGGTTCACCCGCCGTTTCGTGCGTGAACGTCCGGGCGCGCGCGGTGTGCCCGCCACGGGCGGCCGCGCGCCCGTCACCGACCCCTACGTGCCCGTCGAACCGGACGGCCCCCGAACCCCGACGGACGGCAACCCCGGACGCGGCACGCCGATCGACGACCCCACCGATCCCCGTGGTGACGGCCCGGGCGACGGCCGCGGTCCTCGTCGGGGACGCTCACGCCCGGCCCCGCCCCGCCGCCGCAAGCGCCGCCGCCTCCGTGTCCGCTGGCTGATCGCTCTCGTGCTGCTCGCACTCCTGGCGCTGCCCCCCGGGACCTGGGCGTGGGTGTGGTACACGGCCCGACAGGATGACCGTGCGGCCACCGACGCCATCATCGTCCTCGGCGCCAGCCAGTACAACGGCGTGCCCTCGGAGATCTTCGAGGCCCGCCTGAGGCACGCCCAGAGCCTCTACCAGAGCGGAGTCGCCCCCGTCATCGTCACGGTCGGCGGCAAGCAGCCCGCCGACAACTACACCGAGGCCGCCTCGGGGCGGAACTGGCTGGTCGAGGTCGGCGTACCCGCGGAACAGGTCATCGCGGTGGAGGAGGGCCGGGACACCCTGCAGAGCATCCGGGCCGTCTCCGAGGTCTTCGAGGACAACGGCTGGGAGACGGCGACCCTCGTCTCCGACCCCTGGCACAGTCTGCGTTCCCAGCGCATGGCGCACGACCACGGCATCGAGGCGGGCACCTCCCCGGCACGGTCGGGGCCGGCGGTCATCGAGCGCCGCACCCAGCTCTGGTACATCACCAGGGAGACCATGTCGCTCTGGTACTACTGGATCTTCAGCGACAGCAGCGACATCCGCGTCGACGCGGCCTGAACAGGGTCGATGTCATGTTTCGTCCCCTCCGCTGAGTAGAGTCGTGAAGACGATGACGAACCGAGCGGGATCAGAGGGCGGTGTCCCCGGCTACACGCCGACGGACACCGCGCGGATGGCGGGCGAGTCCCGCAAGAACCGCGCCAGAGGCCCCTTCGAACGTGACCGGGCCCGAGTGCTGCACAGCTCCGCGCTGCGCCGACTGGCCGCCAAGACCCAGGTCGTCCAGCCCGGGGTGAGCGACTTCCCGCGCACCCGGCTGACGCACTCCCTGGAGTGCGCCCAGATCGGCCGTGAACTGGGGCAGGCCCTGGGCTGCGACCCCGACCTGGTCGAGGCCGCGTGCCTGTCCCACGACCTGGGACATCCGCCCTTCGGCCACAACGGCGAACGCGCGCTGGACGAGGCCGCGGCCGCCTGCGGCGGCTTCGAGGGCAACGCCCAGAGCCTGCGGCTGCTCGTCCGCCTGGAGGGCAAGGTGATCGCCCCGGACGGCCGCAGCAACGGACTCAACCTCACCCGCGCCACCCTCGACGCCACCGTCAAGTACCCGTGGCGCAGGGGCGAGGGCGGCGACACCCACAAGTTCAACTGCTACCCCGACGACACCGAAGTCTTCTCCTGGCTGCGCGAGGGCGCTCCCGCTGGCCGCACCTGCTTCGAGGCGCAGGTCATGGACTGGGCCGACGACGTCGCCTATTCCGTGCACGACGTCGAGGACGCCCTGCACGCCGGGCTGGTGAGCATGGCCGCACTGCGCGCCCCCGTCGAACGCGCCGAGGTGTGCCGGATCGCCGCCGACCGCTACTGTGACGCCGACACCGCCGAACTCGACCACGTTCTCACCGACCTGCTCGCCGAACCGATGTGGCCCGGCGAGTTCACCGGCGACCTCGCCTCCCTCGCCGCACTCAAGAACCTCACCAGCGAACTCATCGGCCGCTTCTGTCATGCCGCCGAGCGCGCCACCCGGGCCGCCCACGGCCCCGGGCGGCTCACCCGCTACCGCGCCGACCTCGTCCTGCCCCGCCGGGCCCTCCTGGAGTGCGCACTGCTGAAGGCGGTCGCCGCTCACTTCGTCATGTCCCGGGAGGAGGCGCTGGCCTACCAGGCCGAGGAACGGCGAACGATCACGGAGCTGGTCGCCGCGCTGCGCGAGGGCGCGCCCGGGGGATTGGACCCGCAGTTCCGCGCCGCGTTCGAGGCCGCGCGCGACGACTCCGCCGCGCTGCGCGTCGTCGTCGACCAGGTCGCCTCGCTCACCGACACCTCGGCCACCGCCCTGCACGCCCGCCTGGTCGGCTGAGACCGGGCGGTCCACAGCGGGGGTCGACCGAGTCCGCCCACGTGGGCGGACGGCGGGGGAGGAAACGGAGAAACCGTCACGAAGGCTCCTTGACGCCTCAGATGTGAGCGCTAACAATGTTGCCCACGTCACTGCCGGAGAATCCGGTGAGGAGGACACCCCCATGTCCGAACGGGACGGACGCACCCCCGTCATGGCCGACGTCGCGCGGCTGGCAGGGGTCTCCCACCAGACCGTCTCCCGGGTGCTCAACGGGCACCCCAACGTACGGACGGAGACGGTGACCCGGGTTCGGGCGGCCATCGAGGAGCTGGGCTACCGGCGCAACCCCTCGGCCCGTGCCCTGGTGACCCGCAGGACCAACCTCCTCGGCGTCCTCACCTTCGACAGCACGCTCTTCGGGCCCGCCCGAACCCTGGCCGCCATCGAGAACGCCGCCCGCGAGGCCGGATACTTCGTGAGCGTCGTGAGCCTGGACGGTGTCACCCGCCAGGCGGTCATCGAGGCCACCGCCCGTCTCGCCGAGCAGTCGGTGGAGGGATGCGTCGCCCTCGCCCCGCAGCGGGCCGTGGTCGAGGCGCTCACCGACCTGTCCGGTCTCCGGCCGCTCGTCGCGGTCGAGGGCGGTGGGGGGTCGGGGCTGCCGGTGGTCCGCGTCGACCAGGAGGGCGGGGCGTACGCCGCCACCCGCCACCTGCTGGACCTGGGCCACCGGACCGTCCACCACATCGCCGGGAAGCGCGACTGGCTGGAGGGCGAGGCGAGGGTCGAGGGGTGGCGCCGGGCGCTGGCCGAGGCCGGGGCACCCGTTCCCGCACCGGCCCACGGCGACTGGAGCCCCCGGTCCGGATACGAACTGGGGCTGCGGCTGGCCGGGGAACGCGCCCGGGGAGCCGAGGTCACGGCGGCCTTCGTGGCCAACGACCAGATGTCGATCGGGGTGCTGCGGGCCTTCCACGAGAACGGGATCGAGGTTCCCGGCGACGTCAGCGTCGTCGGGTTCGACGACATCCCCGAGACCGAGTACCTCACGCCCGCGCTGACCACCGTCCGGCAGGACTTCACCCAGCTCGGCCGGAGCGCCGTCGAACTCCTCCTCGCCGCGCTCGCGGACGGGGGGACCGGGGACGCCGCCCCGGCGCGCGCCGTCGTCCCCGCGAGGCTGCGCGTCCGGGAGAGCACCGCCCCCGCATCGGGGGCGCCAGGTCACTGGTAGCCGCGAATCTCCCGGAAGACCTGTTCCAGGTCCTGCTCACGCCCGTCGAAGACCCGGCCGCCCGTCATCTCGGCCAGCTCCGCCATCTCCGTCTCATTGGACTCGCCGAACAGCACCGTGAACACCGGGGTGGCGGCCACCTCGCGCGGCATCCCGTCCAACGCGGTGCGCAGCTCGTCCAGGGTCGAGCCCCGGTTCACCTCCCCGTCGGTCATGAACACCACCGAGGTCAGGTGGTCGTCCCGGGGCGCGGCGTCCAGCAGTTCGTACGCCTCCCGGAGCGCGTCGTAGGCCGCCGTGTCCCCGTCCGCCTCCAGCGACCGCACCTCCTCGGCCAGGTCCGCCGCGGCCGACTCCGCGGTCCCCGGCTCCATCACGAACGTGCTCGGCTCTCCCGGCTCCGTGGAGAACGGCAGCAGCGTCACCTCCTCCCGCTCCTGGAAGGCCTGTGTCCGATGGGCGAGGGAACCGCCGTCCGCGCCGGTCAGCGCCTCCAACGACGACCTCAGGTCCTCGATCCGGTCACCCTCCATCGACGCGGACACGTCCAGCACGTACACCGTGCGCGCCGGCCGCCGCAGGGCGCCGACATAGTCCGCGACCAGCTCGTCGACCACCTCCAACTGGGCGGGGAAGGGCAGCTCCACCAGCGGTGGCACGTCCGCCGTGAGCGAGGCCCCCTGAGCGACCGGACGCCGCCAGGTGTCATCGGCGATGCGCTGCTGCGTCTCCTCCGACAGCAGGTCCCCGACCAGCCGCTCATAGGCGGACAGGGTCTCCTCCGACGGGTTCGCCAGTAGCGTCAGCGGGTAGTCCGCCGTCACCGTGCCGTCGGCCGGGTGCACGAGGGTGAGCGGCTCCTCCATCACCCCCGAGTCGTTGAGCGACAGCAGCACCGACTCGTAGTTGATCATCCCGTCGACCGGCCGCCCTTCGCGGACGCGCCGCTCGAAGTCCTGGGCCAGCCACCCCGAGGAGCCCGCGGTGACCTCCTGGCCCTCGAAGAACTCCGCCAACTCCGGACGGACGCGCTCCACGTCCTCGCCGCGCAGGGCGACGCCCGTGTCGGCCAGCGCCGAGGCGATCCCGATCAGCGCGGAGAAACCGGAATTGGAGGCGCCCGGATTGGTCATCCCGTAGGTCAGCTCCTCGTCCGCGACCGCCTCGGCCACGTCCGCCCAGGTCACATCGGTGCCGCTGGTCCACCCCAGGGTCTCGGCCCGGCCTTCGGCCACACCCAGGACCACGGGGGAGACCATGACCGGAGTCTCGGTGTGCACGGCGGTCCGGCCGCCCTCGTGCAGGTGCAGGTAGCGGTTGGAGGCGAACCACACCGCGTCGTAGTCCCCGGTGTCACCGGCGGCGACCCGGGTCAGCCCGTCGAGCGTGCCGCTGTAGTCGAGCTCCACCTCCACCCCGGTGCGCTCGGAGACCTCCTCCAGGAGCGGCTCCAGGTCGGCGACCTCACTCCCGGCCAGGATCCGCAGTGTGTCCCCGCCCAGTCCCTCGACGAGGGAGCAGGAGGAGGCCGTCAGGGCGACCGCGAGCGCGGCCGCGGGCAGTGCGCGCCTCATCCGCGGCCACCTCCGCCCCGGCCACCGGCCTCCTCGGGTACGGGCGGCCTCGCCCCGCTGGCCTCGTAGGTGTCCTCGATGCTGGTCAGCAGTGCCTCCAGTGCCTCGTAGGTCGGGGGGTGGACCACGTCGGTGACCTGGGTGCGGACCGGGAGGCCGTACTCCTCCACCAGGGTGCCGAACTGGGCGGTGTCGTCGGTGCGGAAGCCGTGTGCGGCGGCCAGCTCCTGGAGCTCGGGGTCCTCGGTGAGCAGCCGGCCGACCTCGTTGCCCGCGCCGGTGAGGGGGACCACGGCGTGCTCGGAGAACACGGTCGGCCCCGGGTAGAGCACGACCACGTCGTCGGACAGTTCGGGACCGTTCACCATCGCCTGCACGTACTGGGACTCGTACACCCACACCAGCGGCGTGTGCCCGGCGCCGAGGTCGCGGAACTGCTCGAAGGGCTGCTGCGAGGACTCCGGAGGCTGGCCCTGGGCGAGGAAGAGCCGGGAAATGGTCTCGGACACCCCCTCGTCGACGGGACCGGGAGCCAGGACCTCCTCGCCGTTGAGCAGGTAGGACAGCACCACGGCGTGCATGGCGGCGGAGTTGGACGTGCGCGGGTCGGTGGTGCGGACCAGTACCTCGTTGCGGTTACTGGAGCTCACCGAGTCCCCGGGCAGGTCGCGCCAGCGGGTCCGCTCCTCGGTCAGGTCCAGGTAGGCGGACATGTCGAAGGACCAGGTGCCGTCCTCCTCCCGGACGGCGACCCCGGCGCCCTCCAGAGCGTCCACCACCGGTTCGTATCCGAGCAGGACCATCGGAGTGCTGAACGGCAGGTACTCCGTCGAGACGCTGTTGAGCTCCTGGGCGCGTTCTGCCAGGTGGCGCGACCCGGGGGAGACGAAATCGGCACCGTCGGTCCGCTCGCCCAGCAGCCGGGAGCCCCGGGGGCGCACGGTGACGGCATACCCCAGGTCCTCGAACCGGTCCTGGACGCGCTCGTCCTCGAAGAACGCGACCTTCTCCGAGCCGACCACGCCCTCGACCGGTGTCGTCTCGCGGGTGAACACGACGAACCCGATCGCGACCAGGACCACGGCCACCGCGGCGGCGCCGACGACGATCCAGGTCGAGTGACGGCCGAACGGCGGGGGGAGACCGGGCACCGTTGTCGATCCTCCTCGGCTGGGGGTCTCCGACGCTGCCAGGCACGGTCGACGCCCCGGTGTCGCCCGGGTGGACGGAGGGGAAACGGGAGGGGCGCCGCACCGGAGGTGTCGGTTGGGGGTGTCCCGCCCTTTCGCGAAGTGACCGCTGAGCGGTGGCGGGTGACGGGTGGGCTTCGCGGACAGGGGACGGACGGTCCCTCAGGCGAACTACGCTGGCACCCGTGGCAGGACGGATCAAAGACGAAGACATCGCCCTGGTGCGCGAACGCACCCCCATCGCGGACGTGATCGGCGAGTACCTCCAGCTACGCAACGCCGGAGGCGGCTCGCTCAAGGGACTGTGCCCGTTCCACGACGAGAAGTCCCCCTCCTTCAACGTCACCCCCTCGAAGAACCTCTGGTACTGCTTCGGCTGCAACGAGGGCGGGGACGTCATCTCCTTCCTCCAGCGGATCGACAGCCTCAGCTTCGCCGAGGCGGTCGAGTCCCTCGCCCGCCAGTCGGGCATCACCCTGCGCTACGAGGAGGGCGGCCGCAGCACCAGGCGCGACGAGGGCAAGCGCCAGCGCCTGCTCGACGCCCACCGCGCCGCGGCCGAGTTCTACGCCGAACGGCTGCTGTCCCCCGAGGCGGCGACCGCACGCCGCTTCCTCACCGAACGCGGCTTCAACCGGACCCACGCCGAGCGCTTCGGCCTCGGCTTCGCCCCCGCCGGATGGGAGAACCTCACCGCCCACCTGCGCCGCAAGGGGTTCACCGACCAGGAGCTGATCAGCGGCGGCCTGGCCAGCCAGGGGCGGCGCGGAGCCTACGACCGCTTCCGCAACCGGCTGCTGTGGCCGGTGCGCGAGGTCACCGGCGAGGTCGTCGGCTTCGGCGCCCGCAAGCTCGACCCCTCCGAGGACGGCCCCAAGTACCTCAACTCGCCGGAGAGCCCCATCTTCCACAAGGGGCGGTTGCTGTACGGGCTCGACCTGGCCAAGCGTGACATCTCCCAGAAGGGCGAGGCGGTCATCGTCGAGGGCTACACCGACGTTATGGCCTGCCACGACGCCGGGGTGACCACCGCCGTGGCCACCTGCGGCACGTCCTTCGGCGAGGACCACGTCAAGATCCTGCGCCGCATGCTGCTGGGCCGGACCAACCAGGGCGGCCGGGTGGTCTTCACCTTCGACGGGGACAAGGCCGGGCAGAAGGCGGCCGTGCGCGCCTTCGCCGAGGAGCACGGGTTCACCTCCGAGACCTACGTCGCCGTGCAGTCCGACGGGCTCGACCCCTGCGACCTGCGGTTCCAGCACGGCCCTCAGGCGGTGGTCGACCTCGTCGACGGCGCCGTGCGGCTGTACGAGTTCATGATCCGCAACGTCATGGAGGGCTACGACCTCTCCTCTCCCGAGGGTCGGATGGCCGCCCTGGACGCGGCCGCCCCCATCGTGGCGAGCATCCGCGACGAGGGCGTGCGCCGCAACTACGGTGCGAGCCTGGACCGCTGGACCGGGATCATGGACGAGGCCCTCGTCCAGCGCCGGGTCGCCCAGCACATGCGCGGGTCCGCCGCGCGCGGGGGAGAGCGGCGGCCGCGAGCCGACGCCCGTCCGGTCCCGACCCCGGACGCAGGGGAGGCCCCCTACGACCTGCGCGATCCCTCGGTCCAGCGGGAACGCCAGGCCCTCAAGATCGCCGTGCAGTTCCCGGGTCTGGCCCGGGGGTTCGACGAGTTCACCGATGAGGACTTCACCGTCCCGCAGCACAGGGCGGTGCTCGCCCTCATCGCCCAGGGCGGTGGGGTGGCCGCCGCACATGATCCGCAGGGCTGGGTGAACGACCTGCGCGAGGCCGCGCCGAATGAGGCCCAGCGCGATTTCCTCACGCGCTTGGTGGTCGAACCCGTGGAGTTCTATGGAGAACTCGACGAGCATTACGCCACTCAAATGCTGGGCACAGTCAAGACTCATTCCATCAATCGGCGGGTGGCAAACCTCAAATCCGAGCTCGCTCGGCTCGAAGGTACTTCTCAAGTCGATGAGCAGCAGCGGGTATTCACCGAGCTTATGCGCCTTGAGCAGGAAAGACGTGCTCTTCGAGAGTATGGCCAGGGGGCAATGTAGCAGTGGGGTGACAATAATGGGTCTCCCCTTAAGGGTGCCCGGACCGGCACAATGTAGTGGTGGCTCCCACAGTTGTGACGCACGAAATGCCGTCGGTTCGACAAGTGGTCCGGATGCTTCCGGACGCGGCTCGGGGAACGGTCAGTCGCGGTGAGGTCGCCTCTGCCCTGGAACGGCTGGACGCGCCCCCCGAGTCCCTGGATGAGGCAGTGCGGCATCTGGCCCGCATCGGGGTCGAGGTCGCCGACGCGGAGGAGAGCGGTCCTCCGACCGACGGCGGCAGACGCTCCGGGGCGGACCTGGTCCGCCTCTACCTCGGCGAGATCGGTCGGGTGCCGCTGCTGACCGCCGAGGAGGAGGTCGACCTCGCCAAGGCGATCGAGGCGGGCCTGTACGCCCAGCGCCGCGAACCGGACGCGACGGTGTGCACGGCCGAGGAGCTCGACGCGCTGGTGGAGGAGGGGCGGCGTGCCAAACGGCGGCTGATCGAGTCCAACCTCCGACTCGTCGTGTCGATCGCCAAGCGCTACATGGGGCGGGGCCTGCTCTTCCTCGACCTCATCCAGGAGGGCAACCTGGGCCTGATCCGCGCGGTGGAGAAGTTCGACTACACCAAGGGCTTCAAGTTCTCCACCTACGCCACGTGGTGGATCCGCCAGGCCATCACCCGAGCCATCGCCGACCAGGCGCGCACGATCCGGATCCCCGTGCACATGGTGGAGACGATCAACAAGCTCCTACGCGTGCAGCACCGGCTCCACCAGCAGCTGGGCCGGGAACCGAGCACCGCCGAGATCTCCTCCGCCATGGGGTTCGGCGGCGAGCGGGTCCTGGAGATCCAGCGGATCGCCCGCGAACCGGTGTCGCTCCAGTCCCCGATCGGGGAGGAGGAGTCCGACTTCGGCGACTTCATCGAGGACTCCGACGCCGTCGTCCCGGCGGAGGCGGCCTCCTTCACCCTCCTCCAGGAACAGCTGCGCACCCTGCTGGGCGACCTGTCCGAACGGGAGCGGCGGATCATCCGGCTCCGCTTCGGCATGGCCGACGGCCATCCGCGCACGTTGGAGGAGGTCGGCCGCGAGTTCGGCGTGACCCGCGAGAGGATCCGCCAGATCGAGGCCAAGACGCTGACCAAGCTGCGCCACCCCTCCCGGGCGGGCACCCTGCGCGACTACCTCACGAGCGGCTGACCACCGGGCGATGGCACCGCGAACGTGTCAGCGGCGCCCCGGGTTCCCCGTTCGCGGCGCAACGGAGCGATCTGGCCTGATGTGGCCGTCCCGGCCGGAAGGCCCTGCGCTCGCGCCGTTCGGTGCCTAGGGTCGAAGGGTGCAGGTCAACCGAACCTCCCCGGCCCGCCCCCTCCACCGCCGTCCCGTGACCCTCCTGGCCGCGGCGCTCGCGGTCGGCTCCCTCGTCGCGACCGCCCTCGTCCTGATCGGCGGCCGTGAACCCGAACGCGTCGCCTACTTCGCGGGCTGGAACGTGGCCGCTCGCGACTTCACCGTCGCGGACGTGGCGGCCAACGGCGCACCGGAACACCTGACCCGCCTCATGTGGGCCTTCGGGGACATCGACGAAGACGGCCTGTGCCACATCCCCACCGGTCGCGAGGACCAGCCATGGGAGCTCTACCAGCGGCCGTACACCGCTGGGGAGAGCGTCGACGGCCGGGCCGACGATCCCGACCAGGAACTCGCCGGAGGCCTCCACCAGTTGCGGCTGCTGCGCGAGGAGCACCCCGACCTGGGGGCGAGCCTGTCCCTGGGCGGATGGAGCTGGTCGACGCACTTCTCCACGGCGGCCCGCACCCCCGAGTCGCGTGCGGCCTTCGTCGCCTCCTGCCTGGACCTGTGGATCCGCGGCGACCTGCCGGTGCGCGACGGCGGACCGCAGGGTGGCGAGGGCGCGGCGGCCGGGGTGTTCGACGGCATCGACCTCGACTGGGAGTGGCCGGGGGGAGGAGGCCGGCCCGGCAACACGGTCCACCCCGACGACGCCGCGAACTTCACCCCGCTGGTGGCGGAGTTTCGCCGCCAACTCGACGCGCTGTCCGAGGAGACCGGGCAGGAGTACACGCTCTCGGTGTCGCTGCCGGGCGGCGCCGAGCAGAGCGCCGCCTACGACGCCGAACTGTTCGAACTCGTCGACTTCGCCACGGTCCAGGGTTACGACTTCGCGGGGCCCTGGAGCGAGCGGACCGCCCACCACTCCAACCTCCACGCCCCGGGGAGCGATCCCGACGCCAACAGCGTCGACCGTGCCGTTCAGCGCTACCTGGACCTGGGCGCGCACCCCTCACGACTGGTCGTGGGCGTGCCCGCCTTCGGCCGCGGCTGGCAGGGCGTGGGACCGGAGGGCGCGGGGCGCGGCCAGGTGCCCGAGGCGCCCGCCGAGGACGCCTACGACGGTCCCACCATGGCCTTCGCGGACCTGGAGGAACGCGAGGGGCGGCGCTTCCTCGACGAGGAGGCGGGCGCGTACTGGATCTACGACGGCGACACCTGGTGGACCTACGACAACACCGACGTGATCACGCTCAAGGGCGAGTACGTGCGTGACCGGGGGTTGGGCGGGCTCATGATGTGGAACCTGGACATGGACCCGGACGGCACACTGGTCCGGGCCATGGACGAGTCCCTGGACTGAGCCGGGGCGAGGGGCCTCCCCAGAACCGGTGACGATCCGGGCGCGCCACGGTTGCCACGGCCGGACCCGGGCGGCCACGCTGAGGACATGGCCGACGCGCAGCTCACCTCCTCCCGCACCGCCCCCGCCGACCTCCGACACGACCTGGAACGACGGGTCCGGGGCACGGTCGCCTTCGACCCGGGAACGCTCGCCCTGTACACCTCCGACGCCTCCAACTACCGCCGTGTCCCGCTCGGCGTCGTCATCCCGGAGACCGTCGACGACTGTGTGGCCGCCGTCCGCACCTGCGCCGAGCACGGTGTGCCGGTCGTGCCGCGCGGCGGAGGCACGTCGATCGCGGGCAACGCCATCGGCACCGGCGTCGTCATCGACACCTCCCGCCACCTTCGCGCCATCGAGGACATCGACCCGGTGGCGCGCACCGCCACCGTGCAGCCCGGTGTCATCCTCGACGACCTGCGCCGGGCGACCGCCGAACACGGGCTCACCTTCGCACCAGATCCCTCCACGCACAGCCGCTGCACGATCGGCGGCATGGTCGGCAACAACGCCTGCGGCTCCCACTCCGTGGCCTGGGGCACCACCGCCGACAACATCGTCTCCCTCGACGTCCTGCTCTCCGACGGCACCCGCATGACCGTCGGTTCCCAGCACAGTGCGCAGGAGTGGGAGGAGCTGACCCGGCGCCCCGGACGCGAGGGGCGGATCTACGCCGAGCTCACCCGGATCGTCGAGGACCACCGCGCCGAACTGCGCACCGCCATGCCCGAGTTCCGGCGCCGCGTCTCCGGCTACGCCCTGGACCGGCTGCTCCCGGAGAAGGGTCGCGACGTCGCCGCCGCCCTCGTCGGCACCGAGGGCACGTGCGTGTTCGTGCTCGGCGCCACGGTGCGCCTGGTCGAGTCGCCGCCCGCCCGCGCCCTGGCCGTCCTGGGCTACCCGGACGCCGCCTCAGCCGCCGACGCCGTGCCCGACCTGATCGGCCACGCCCCGCTGACGGTCGAGGGCATCAACGACCGTATGGTCGCCGCCCTGGACCGCCAGGGTTCCCGCTCCCGCGTGCCACTGCCCGAGGGCGGCGCCTGGCTCCTGGTGGAGATCGCCGGAGGGGACCCGGCCGAGGCCGCCGGGGCGGCGGAGCGGATGCTCTCCGGGCTCAAGGGCGCCTCCCGCCCGAGGGACGCGGTCGTGGTCACCGACGCCGCCCACCAGAGGGCGCTGTGGCGGATCCGGGAGGAGGGGGCCGGACTCACCCAGCGCACCCCCGACGGGAACGACGCGTGGTCCGGCTGGGAGGACGCCGCCGTGCCGCCGGAGAACCTCGGCGGCTACCTGCGGGCCTTCGACGCCCTCATGGAACGGCACGGCCGCTTCGGTGTCGTCTACGGGCACTTCGGCGACGGCTGCCTGCACGTGCGCATCGACTTCGGCCTCACCCACGAGCGGGGGCGGCGGGAGTACCGGGCCTTCATGGAGGAGGCGGCCGACCTCGTCGTCGCGCACGGCGGCTCCCTGTCCGGCGAGCACGGCGACGGCCAGGCCCGCTCCGAACTCCTGGGCCGCATGTACCCCGAGTCGGTCATCCGGGCGTTCGGGGCCTTCAAGCGTGCGTGGGACCCCGACGGCCTGTTGAACCCGGGCATCATCGTCGACCCCCTCCCCCTGGACGCCGACATCCGGGTGGCCTCCGACCTCCGGCCCGAGCTGCCGCTGCTGTCGGAGGTCGCCCTGGCCTACACCGACGACGACGGCGACTTCGCCCGGACCCTGCGCCGGTGTTCCGGTGTGGGCAAGTGCCGCCGCCAGAGCGGCCCCGGCGTCATGTGCCCGAGCTACCAGGTCACCCAGGAGGAACGGCACTCCACCCGCGGGCGCGCCCACCTGCTGTTCGAGATGGCGAACGGCGAGGTCATCACCGACGGCTGGCGGTCGGAGGAGGTGCGCGAGAGCCTCGACCTGTGCCTGTCGTGCAAGGGCTGCCTGAGTGACTGCCCGGTCAACGTGGACATGGCCGCCTACAAGGCCGAGTTCCTCCACCAGCACTACAAGGGCCGTGTCCGACCCGCGGCCCACTACTCGATGGGCTGGCTGCCCGTCTGGGCCCGCCTGGCGGCCCTGGCACCGGCCGAGACCAACCGGGCGGCACGCCTGCCCGGGGTGTCGCGGCTGGCCAAACGGCTCGCCGGGGTGGCTGTCCAGAGGGAGCTGCCCGCCTTCGCCGCCACCACCTTCACCCGCGCGTTCCGGCGCCGCGCCGCCCGCGGGGAGGCCCGCACGACCGGACGCCGGGTCGTGCTGTGGCCGGACACCTTCGGCAACCACCTCAACCCGGGGGTGCTCGCGGCCGCCACACAGGTCCTGGAGGACGCGGGCTGGACGGTCGTGCTGCCCGAGGGGCAGGTGTGCTGCGGACTGACCTGGGTGTCCACGGGTCAGCTGGACGTCGCCCGCACGGTGATGCGCCGCGCCGTCCGTGCGCTGGCGCCGCTGGTCGCCCAGGGGCTGCCCGTCGTCGGTCTGGAGCCCAGTTGTACGGCGGCCCTGCGGCACGACCTGGTGGAGCTGCTGCCCGGACGGGAGAGCGAGCGCGTCGCCGAGGCCGTACACACCCTGGCGGGTTTCCTCAACACGTACGCGCCCGACTGGCGGCCGCCCCGGCTCTCGGCGAAGGCATTGGCACAGGTGCACTGCCACCAGCACGCCGTGATGGGTTTCGACGCCGAGCGCGATCTCATCGCCAGGGCGGGGATCGACGGGGAGGTCCTGGACTCGGGCTGCTGCGGGCTCGCGGGGGACTTCGGGTTCACCGAGGGGCACTACGAGGTGTCCACCGCCATCGGGGAGCGCGAACTGCTGCCTCGGGTGCGCGCGGCGGACGCGGACACCCTGGTGATGGCCGATGGTTACAGCTGCCGCACCCAGATCGGCCAGGGCACCGGACGCAGGGCGCTGCACCTGGCCGAGGTCCTCGCCCGGGGGATCGCCGCGAGGGGCGTACCGGGTCCTGCGGGACGAGGCAAGCCGTGAACGAGGAACGAGCGGCAGGCGCCGCCGGGGACGAAGGATCCCGGTTCTTCGCGCCCCGAGCCCAGGCCGGGCGCGCGAGGCCGCACGAGCACGCGACGCGTGACGTGCGAACTCGTGGGCCCGCATGAACAGAGCTCAGACGCCCATCTGGTCCCGGAGCGTGCCCAGGACGCGTGAGACGGCCTCCGACAGGGCCTGGTCCTTCGGGTCCAGGCCCTCGCTCAGGTGCACGCGCCAGTGCGCCTCGCTGCCTCCGGGCGGCCTGCGCGCCACCAGGCGGAAACCGGTGGCCGAGTCGCCGCGGGGGTAGGGGAAGAAGCGGTTGACCAGGATGGTGGCGGTGACGCGCTCAGCCACCGTCTCGGCCATCCGGCGATAGTCGACGGCGTCCTCGGCGGGCTCGGAGCGCAGCCGGACGGTGCGCCGCCCCTCGCCCTCCTCGTCGAAGGTCAGTGTGTCCGGTGTCCACCGCGCCTGGTCGATGTTCTGCCAGGGCACCGCGTGCCCGTCGGGCAGGTACAGGGCCAGCGTGGTGGCGACCAGGAGGGGTTCCTCGCCCCCGGCCGCGCGCACCGGGGTGCGGGCGAGCACGCGCTCGCCCCTCTCCAACCGGGCGCGGACCGATTCGGGAACCCCCTGGCGGAACAGGCCCACTAGCGGTCCTGAGGACTCTCGGACGAGCCGTTCGCGCTCGACGGTCCGCCCTCGGCCATGTGCCGCTCCCACTCGACCAGTTCCCTCTCCTCCGCCGTGGGGCGGGCGAGGAAGTCGCGCAGGGAGGTGACGGGAAGGGTGTCGACGGCCTTGTCGTAGACCGTGCGCCCGGCGTTGCTGACCTGCGCCCCGACGAGCCCGGCCACCTCCTGCACCACGGGGCTGTCGGCGACCTTCCGGGCGGTGCGGGTGAGCTGGTCGTAGCGGGCCCTGCCCGCCTTGGCGCCCAGGACGTAACCGATGGCGAGTCCGGCGGCGAAGGTGATCCGGTAGCGCATGGGCTCCCTCTCCAGGCCTTGGTGGCGTTCGGGACGGTTCGTGCCCTGACGTTACCGCGTCGTGGCCGTGGCCACACGGCCCGACACCGGTCACGAGCACTCCGAAAAGCGCGCTAGGCTAGTGGCTGTCGCCGCGGCCCCGTGAGGGAGCCGGGCGGGCGCGATCCCGCGTAGCTCAATCGGCAGAGCAGCCGGCTGTTAACCGGCAGGTTACTGGTTCGAGTCCAGTCGCGGGAGCCGAACAAGGGTCCTTCCCGGCGGGGAGGACCCTTCGTCGTGCCGCGGCGGTTCCAGAAGGTCACTTCTCCCCGATGACGTCGATCAGTTCGTCGACGATCCCGTGCCGCCCGAGCCCGATCTCCTCTCGACAGCGCTCCGGTGTGCCGTGGATCCTTCGCGGGGGCTCCCGACCACGGTGCGGGGTTCTTCGCCACGGACCGTCGCACGTGCGGGGTCGGGAGGTGGCCCGGATCGCCGAACCCGGGGGAGCCGAGGGCAAAGAATGTGTCACGAGCACCCCTCGGGAGGCGCTAGGCTAGTGGCTGTCGCCGCGGCCCCGTGAGGGAGCCGGGCGGGCGCGATCCCGCGTAGCTCAATCGGCAGAGCAGCCGGCTGTTAACCGGCAGGTTACTGGTTCGAGTCCAGTCGCGGGAGCCGAACAAGGGTCCTTCCCGGCGGGGAGGGCCCTTCGTCGTGCTTCCGGGTGCACGCTGACGCCCCTCACCCGCTGTCGGGCCGGAGGGCTCCAACGCGGGGGAGAGGGGGCGACGGGTTCAGATCCTGCCCATGCCGCCGATGATCAGTCGGCGGTTGCGGCGCGGCATCTGGTAGCAGCCGGGGACGGGCGGCGCGACGGGCAGCGTGTGCCAGCGCTGGATCTCCAGGACTCCGGGGCTGAGGATCTCCCAGCCGCCGAAGAGGGCCTCCACCTGGCCGTGGCCGCGCCACCAGCCGGAACCGAGGCTCTCGACGAAGACATCCTCCAGGCGGTCGGCGCGCAGCGCGTCCTTGGCGTACCGGCTCCGGTCGGGGCGGCAGTAGTGACTCAGGACGAGGTGGCTGCCGGGGGCGAGCGCCTCGCGCAGGGTCGCGATGTGCTCCGCCGGGTTCTCGTCGTCGGACACGTGCGGCACGACGCCGGTGAGGAGCAGCCCGACCGGTCGGTCGAGGTCGAGGAACCGGCGGGTCTCGGGGTCGCTCAGAACCCGTCCGGGTTCGGTGAGCCCTCCGTGCACGGCGGTGGTGGTGCGGCCGTCGCAGAGGAGGGCCCGGTGGTGGGTGAGCACCATGGGGTCGTCGGTGGCGTAGACGACGCGGGCCTCCGGAGCGCTCTCCCGGGCGATCTCGTGCGGGTCCCCCGGCGCGGGCAGCCCGGCCCCGAACTGGAGGAACTGCGTGATCCCCGCCTCCTCCGCCAGCTGCCGGACGGCCCGTTGGAGGAAGGCGCGCTCACCGAGCACGATCTCCTGGAAGCCGGGCGCGGCCTGGTCGGCGCGGGTGGCGAGCTCGCGGTCGCCCTCGAAGTGGTCCTTGCCCTTGAGGTGGAAGGAGCGTAGTCGCGCGATGCTGGGCTGGGCCAGATCGACGACGGGCGGCGGCTTGGCTCGGAGGTGTTTGTCCCCCGCCTGCCTCAGGAAAGGGGGGGAGGTGAATCGCGACATCGCCGTCCTCTTGTCGTGAGGTGGGGAAGTGTGCTCGACTCCTGGGATTGTATTCCTCACGGGCGGTGTTTGTTAACCGAGTCGAGGATACGGGTCGTAAAAAAACGCGCGCTCAGGGATGCCCTTGTCGCGTCCCGTGCCGTGGGTCGCTCCAATCCAGGACGACCAGGTCATATACCCCTAATGTCCATTTTGTGGGGAATCCGGAGGGGGTGGAGCGTGTGTCGCGTGGGGCCGTGCCGCCGGCCTCGCGGCCCTACGGGGTAACCGATCGCGCGCTCCCGCGGGTGTGTGGGTGGCGTGGCCGGGGGCACTTCCTCGAACACGCGTCGGAACGTGGATTGTCCACCTATGTCGCCAAAGGGCCACGGGCCGCATACGGAGCGGAGTAGAATAAGGTCGCCGCCAAAACGGTCGAATAATTCCCTGTGCACACTCGCGGCCTGCGCGAATCCACTCCGGCCGCCACGAAAGCGCAGGAAGGGCGAAGGCGCGGTCGCCGTCGAAAACCCTTCACCGCCCGCACCGTCATGTCACGCGGCCTGAGCGGCTCCGTTCGGCCGCGCCGCGCGGTTAGCCTGGGGGGATGGACCGTCCCCACACCATCCTGAGCTGCGCCGTGTCGGTCGACGGGCGCATCGACGACACCGGCCCCGAGCGGCTCCGGCTGTCCAATGAGGCGGACTTCGCCGAGATCGACGAACTGCGGGCCGAGTGCGACGCGATCCTCGTCGGCGCCGGCACCCTGCGGGCGGACGATCCACGACTCCTCGTGCGCTCCCCGGAACTGCGCGCACGCCGTCGCGCCCAGGGCCGCTCCGGGAATCTGCTCAAGGCCGTGGTCACCCGGAGCGGGGACGTCGATCCGGCGGCCCGCCTCTTCTCGACCGGGGACGCCGGCGCGGTCGTCTACACCGGAGGCGGCGGAGTTCCCCTGGCCCGCGAGCGCCTTGCCGCGCGCCCGACCGCCGAGCCCCCCGCCGAGGTCGTGGACGCCGGAGACCCGCCCACCGCGGAGGCGATCCTGGCCGACCTGGCCGCGCGCGGCGTCGAGCGCCTGCTCGTGGAGGGCGGCGGGCACATCCACACCCTCTTCCTCACCTCGGGCCTGGTGGACGAGCTCCGCCTGGCGGTCGCCCCCTTCTTCGTGGGAGAGGGGGACGCCCCGCGCTTCGTCCTGCCCGGGGCCTTCCCGCACGGGCCCGGGGCGCCCATGCGGCTGATCGAGACCCGCGCGCTCGGCGACGTCGCCGTCCTGCGTTACCGCCTGGGGGCCGCGGAGGAGAGCAGATGACCGTCGGACCGCCCCCGGCCGAGGGCGGCGCCGACGCGTACTGGCTGCGCCGCGCCGTCGACCTCTCCCGGAATTGCCCGCCCTCGACCACGGCCTTCTCCGTCGGCGCGGTCGTGGTGGCCGCCGACGGAACCGTCCTGGGCCAGGGTTACTCCCGCCGTGACTGCCCGCGAGACCACGCCGAGGAGGTGGCCCTCAGGGAGGTGGAGGCGGACGACCCCCGTCTGGGCGGGGCCACCCTCTACTCGTCGCTGGAACCGTGCAGCGCCCGTTCCTCCCGCCCCGTGCCCTGCGCGGAGCTGGTGCTGGGTACCCGGGTCCCGCGCGTGGTCTTCGCCTGGCGCGAGCCGGAGCTGTTCGTGGACTGCGACGGCGCCGAACGGCTGCGCCGCGCGGGCCGGGACGTCGTGGAACGCCCCGACCTGGTCGGGGGCGTACGCGAGGTCAACGCCCACCTGCTGGGATAGAGGCCGGAACGCCCGGGGCGGGCGGCGCCCGAACAGAGTGGGTGCCGCGCCGGAGGCGCCGGTCGAGGGCGCCCGCTCCGCCGCTGAGCGGCCCCTCGGGCGGTGGCGGGCGACGGGCGGGCCGAAGCGAAGCGGCGGGCCCAGTGCGGACACGGCCTCAGAGCCGGTTGACGTCGGTGACCCGCACGACCGCGTGCCCCTCGGCGTCGGAGGCGGCCAGGTCGACCTCCGCGCTGATCCCCCAGTCGTGGTCGCCCGCCGGGTCGGCGAGGATCTGACGGATCCGCCAGAGCCCGTCCTCCTCCTCGATGAGCAGCAGCGCGGGGCCCCGAGCGTCGGGGCCGGTGCCGATCTCGTCGTGCTCGTCGAAGTAGTCCTCCAGGGACTCCTCCCAGGCCTCGGCGTCCCACTCGCCGTCGGTGTCCAGCTTCCCGAGGTCGACGTAGCGGCGGCGGGCGGCCAGCTCGACCCGGCGGAACATCTCGTTGCGCACCAGAACCCGGAAGGCGCGCGCGTTGGCCGTGATCGGGCGCACCCGCTCCTCGGCCTCGGCCTCCCCGTCCGGAGACTCCTCCTCCGGGTTGGTGAGCTGCTCCCACTCGTCCAGGAGGCTGGAGTCGACCTGGCGGACCAGCTCGCCGAGCCACTCCACGAGGTCGCGCAGCTCCTCGGTCTTGGCGTCGTCGGGCACGGTCTGGTTCAGGGCCTTGTAGGCGCTCGCCAGGTAGCGCAGCACCAGCCCCTCCGAGCGAGCGAGCTCGTAGAAGCCCACGTATTCGGTGAAGGTCATCGCCCGCTCGAACATGTCCCGAGCCACGGACTTGGGGCGCAGCGGGTGGTCGCCCACCCACGGGTGCCCGCGCCGGTAGACCTCGTAGGCGTGGTCGAGCAGTTCCTCCAGCGGCTTGGGGTAGTCGATCTCCTCCAGCCGCTCCATCCGCTCCTCGTACTCGATCCCGTCCATCTTCATCTGCTGGACGGCCTCGCCGCGCGCCTTGTTCAACTGGGCGCCGAGGATCTGCCGTGGGTCGTCCAGCGTGGACTCCACGACGCTGAGCACGTCCAGTGGGTAGCTGGGCGACTCGGCGTCGAGCAGCTCCAGGGAGGCCAGGGCGAAGGTGGACAGCGGCTGGTTGAGCGCGAAGTCGGCCTGGAGGTCGACCGTGAGCCGTGCGGTGCGCCCCTGCTCGTCGGGCTCGGTGAGCGTCTCGACGATGCCGCCGTCCAGCAGCGACCGGTAGATGGCGATCGCTTCGCGGATGTGACGGCGCTGGGTCCTGCGGTCGTCGTGGTTCTCCGTGAGCAGGTGCCGCATGGCGGTGAAGCAGTTGCCGGGGCGGCCGATCACGCTGAGCAGCATCGCGTTGCTGACCCGGAACCGGGAGGTCAGCGGTTCGGGCTCGGCGTCGATGAGCTTGTCGAAGGTGGCCTTGTCCCAGGAGACGAACCCCTCGGGAGCCTTCTTGCGCACGACCTTGCGCCGCTTCTTGGCGTCGTCGCCCGCCTTGGCCAGCGCCTTCTCGTTCTCGATGACGTGCTCGGGCGCCTGGGCGACCACGTTGCCGACGGTGTCGAACCCGGCCCGCCCGGCCCGCCCGGCGATCTGATGGAACTCACGGGCGCGCAGCCGCCGGACGCGCGTGCCGTCGTACTTGCTCAGGGCGGTGAACAGCACGGTGCGGATGGGCACGTTGACGCCCACCCCCAGGGTGTCGGTGCCGCAGATGACCTTGAGCAGCCCGGCCTGGGCCAGCCGCTCGACCAGCCGCCGGTACTTGGGCAGCATGCCCGCGTGGTGGACGCCGATGCCGTGCCGTACGTAGCGGGACAGGTTGCGGCCGAACCTCGTGGTGAAGCGGAAGTTGCCGATCTCCTCGGCGATCGCCGCCTTCTCCGCCTTGGTGCACATGTTGATGCTGGTCAGCGACTGCGCCCGCTCAACCGCCTGCGCCTGCGTGAAGTGCACGATGTACACGGGCGCCTGGCCGGTGGACAGGAGCTCCTCCAGCGTCTCGTGCAGGGGCGTGGCCCGGTAGTCGTAGTAGAGCGGGACGGGACGCTCGGCGGAGGCGACCACCGCGGTGGAGCGGCCGGTGCGCCGGTTGAGGTCCTCCTCGAACCGTGTGACGTCGCCCAGGGTGGCCGACATGAGCAGGAACTGGCACTGCGGCAGTTCCAGAAGGGGCACCTGCCAGGCCCATCCGCGGTCGGGCTCGGCGTAGAAGTGGAACTCGTCCATGACCACGGTGCCGATGTCGGCGCGGTCGCCCTCGGCGAGCGCGATCTGCGCCAGGACCTCGGCCGTGCAGCAGATGATGGGGGCGTCGGCGTTGACGCTGGCGTCGCCGGTCATCATGCCGACGTTGTCGGTGCCGAAGATCTTGCACAGGTCGAAGAACTTCTCCGAGACCAAGGCCTTGATCGGAGCGGTGTAGAACGCGCACTCATCGCGGGCCAGCGCCGCGAACAGCGCGCCCGTGGCCACCATGCTCTTGCCGGAGCCGGTGGGGGTGTTGAGGATGACGTTGGACCCGGAGACGACCTCGATGAGGGCCTCCTCCTGGTGCGGGTAGAGGGTGAGGCCCCGCTCCTCGGCCCACAAAGCGAACGCCTCGAAGAGGGAGTCGGGGTCGGGTTCGGCCGGAAGCACATCAATGAGACTCACGCTTCCTATACTGCCCGCTCTCACGCACCCTTCGGGACGGTCACTCCTCGGGCGCCCCGCCGAACGGCGAAGGGCGCGCCCCGAGGGAGGCGCGCCCCGCTGGTTCCGGTCCTTCGCTGGGACCGTCAGCCCCTTGGGGCCATCGCTCCGTGTGACGGGAGCCTAGACCAGGCCGAGCTTGCGGACGGTGTCGCGCTCCTCGACGAGCTCCTGGACGGAGGCGTCGATGCGCGCGCGGGAGAAGTCGTCGATCTCCAGGCCCTGGACGATCTCCCACCTGCCGTTCTTGGACACGACCGGGAAGGAGGAGATGAGGCCCTCGGGAACGCCGTAGGAGCCGTCAGAGGGGATGGCGGCGGACGTCCAGTCGCCCTCGGGGGTGCCGTTGACCCAGTCGTAGACGTGGTCGATGGCGGCGTTGGCGGCGGAGGCGGCCGAGGAGGCGCCCCGGGCCTCGATGATCGCGGCGCCGCGCTTGGCGACGGTCGGGATGAAGTCGTTCTCCAGCCAGGCCTGGTCGTCGACGGCCTTGGCGGCGTTGGCGCCGTTGACCTCGGCGTGGAACACGTCCGGGTACTGCGTGGCGGAGTGGTTGCCCCAGATCGTGAGCTTCTTGATGTCGTTGATCGACACGTTGAGCTTCTTGGCGAGCTGGGTGAGCGCGCGGTTGTGGTCGAGGCGGGTCATCGCGGTGAAGCGCTCGGCCGGGACGTCCGGCGCGTGGCTCTGGGCGATGAGGGCGTTGGTGTTGGCCGGGTTGCCGACCACCAGGACGCGGACGTCGTCGGCGGCGCCCGCGTTGATCGCCTCACCCTGCGGCTTGAAGATGCCGCCGTTGGCCTCCAGCAGGTCGCCGCGCTCCATGCCCTTGCCGCGCGGGCGGGCACCGACGAGCAGACCCACGTTGGCGCCCTCGAAGGCCTGGCGGGCGTCGTCGAAGATGTCGATGCCCTGGAGGAGCGGGAACGCGCAGTCGTCCAGCTCCATGGCCGTGCCCTCGGCGGCCTTGACGGCCTGCGGGATCTCCAGCAGACGCAGCTTCACCGGGGTGTCGGCCCCCAGCAGCTGACCGGAGGCGATCCGGAACAGCAGGGCATAGCCGATCTGGCCAGCGGCGCCGGTGACGGTGACGTTGACGGGTACTTGGGCCATGACGTGAACTCTCCTGACGACGAAGTGCGACCCGCGATGTTACCAACGGGTACGAAGCGGCGTCCGTGCCGGGGCGCTGGGGTCCGACCAGGCGCGCGCCGCACCTCACCACCCTAGACCGACCGTGCCCGGGGCGTGCGACCCAGGTACGGGGAAGGCGGCCACGCCCAGATGGGACCGTGCGTCAATCTCCCGTGGGCCACGGATTTACGGCGCGGAAACGTCGGACGCACCCTGTTAGGATGACGTTTGCCGAACGACGGCGGGCCGGTAGCTCAGCTGGTTAGAGCAGGGGACTCATAATCCCTGGGTCGCGGGTTCGAGTCCTGCCCGGCCTACCCCCTTGTCGAACGCGAAATCGGGTGTCGTCGCCCCGTGCCCACGGGTCGACGACAGGGGGACATCGGCCTGATGTCCCCCTTTTTCGCATTTGTGTGGGATTGTCGCCCTCGCTGGGTCGGCCCCGCAACGGATGGCGGCCGCCCCCGGCGCGTCGGCCGCTACTTCACCCAGGTGACGTTGAACGGGTAGGCGAACGGTTGCCCCTCGTTGGCGGCCTGCCCGGCCCTGATGCCCATGACCACCGAGAAGACCCACGCCGCGAGCCAGGTCAGGTAGCCGATGAGCACGACCATGAGCACGGCGGAGACCAGGTACACGATCAGCATGACGAGCTGGAAGTTCAGGGCGGCGAGCGCCTGCTGGCGGGCGTACGGGGAGTCGTCCTTCTTGATCACCCAGATGATGAGCGGGACGACCCACCCGAAGACGCCGCCGCCCACGTGGGCGAAGAAGGCCATCTGCTTGTCGTCCGGGTTGGGCTGGCCGCCGTAACCCGGCTGGCCGCCGTACCACTGCTGCTGGTCGTACGGGGAGGGGTGGCCCCCCTGCGGGGGCGGGCCGTAGCCGGGCTGACCCTGGGGCTGCCCCGGGTGGGGGTGGCCACCGGGCTGAGCCGGGTAGCCGCCGCTCTGGTACCCCGGCGGAGGGGTGTAGCCGCCGGTTCCGCCCTGGTGGCCGGGCTGGTTCCCCTGGCCGTAGGGGTCGCCCGGTGGGGGAGTGTCGGGGTGGGACATGGATGTCTCCTTCACGTGGATGTGGGACGAGGTGTTGCGGTCCTACCTCAGCAGACGGTCGCACACCGGGTATCGGTTCCGGATATCCCCGTGCGGATGTGCGCGGGTGGCGGGGCGGGGTCGGCCCGCGGCTTGTGGGCCCGGGCCGCCGCTCTCGGTGGGGCGCGGGGTCGTGACCATCATTCCAGGAGCGTGGTCCCGTGGCCGCCGGACGCGTGCCTTCCGTGCGCGGAGGACGCGCCCGCCACGCCTCGGACGTCCCGGCATTTCGTGGTGGGAACAGGTGTACCACACATATCCGCAAAACGTGAGAATCATTCATGAACTCCGCACGGCACAGTGCATTATGTTCGGTTGGCTATTCATTATGTGGATTCCCGTGTGTTCTCCCTGGCCTTCCGTCCCGTCCGTACCGCGCCTGATGTCGTGTTCCTCCCTTCCGTTTCGGATGCACGCCTTAGACTGGCGATCTGCCCAGGGCGGTGGTGTCCCACGTCTCATCAACCCCAGTGCGCCCCGCACCGTCCTCTATGTCGGTGACACGTGGATCAGTGGAGAGGCGAGTGGTGAACGCGGGCAGGAGACGGCGGCGTGCACGGACCGGGCGTCGGGGACGGCTTCCCTCCCGCCTCGCGCGTGCCGGAGCAGCCCTGGTCGTGGTCGCGCTCGTTGCCGTGGTCGTCCACGTCCTCCCCCGAGAACCCGAACCCCGGTCGTTCGAGCACCGGCCGATCACACCGGAGGCCTTCGCCGACCTCGTCGACAGCGTGGGCATCACCCGTGACGGTGCCGCACTCACCGGGGACCTCGACGGCGCGGGCAACAGCCTGTCCGCGTGGACCCTGGCCGAGGCCGGGTGGCACCCCGGCGGTGAGGTCACCGTCCTGGGCGTCCCGATCGACCTGCCCTCCTACGGTGACGGGCGCCCCGACCACCTGGTCTGTCGCGGCCAGCTCGTGGCCCTGGAGGAGGAACGCGTACGGTCGGTCGCCTTCCTCGTCACCGCGACCCGCAGCGACGATCTCGACGCCCCCGTCCTCGGTACCGGCCGCGTGGTCTACGCCGACGGCACGGAGGAGGAGTTCACCCTCTCCGTGCCCGACTGGGCGACGGGACCCGCGGCTGACGCCGTCCTCTCCCTCCCCTACACCAACTCCACCTCCCTGTTCGGTCGCGGCGCGGTGGGCGGTGCGCGCCTGTACGCCCGAACGGTTCCGGTCGACCCGCTGCGCGAGGTCTCCCACGTGGTGCTGCCCCGCGGACCGGTCGGCGGTGACATCCAGGTCTTCGCGGTGGAGGGGACGCCTGTGGGCGACGACTGGGTCGGCACCTGGTCCCGGGCCACCTCCGCCCTGTTGGAGGTCGGTCCCTGGGAGGACCAGACTCTGCGCCTGGTCGTTCGTACCAGTACCGGCGGCACGGGCGCGCGCATCCGCCTCGACAACACGTTCGCGGACCGGGCCGTCACCATCGGGGCCGCCTCCCTGGCCTTGCGCGGAACAGGCGCCGGCACGGAGGGCGCGGCGGTTCCGCTCACCTTCGACGGCGACTCCCGGGCCGTCATCCCGGCCGGGGGACAGCTCTTCAGCGACCCGGTCGCGATCGGCCTGCCCGCCGACACCGAGCTCCTGGTGAGCATGTACCTGCCGGGGCACGTGAGGAGCGCTCCAGTCCACTACGCGGCCGTGGACACCGGTTTCACGAGCGCTCCGGGGACCGGGGACCGCACCCTGGACACCAGCGGGGCCCCGTTCACCGGATTCGTCACCCAGTGGCCGTTCCTGACCGGGGTGGAGGTCCTCGGCGCGCCGGGCGCGGTCGTCACGGTCGGTGACTCCATCACCGACGGCGTCGGCGCCACCCGCGACGCCCACGCCCGCTGGCCCGACGTGCTCAGTGAACGGTTGGCCGCCCAGGACGGCATCCCCCACCTCGGGGTGCTGAACACGGGCGTGGCCGGGAACCAGGTCGTCAGCGACGTCTACCCGGGCGAGGGGCTGGCCGCCACCGCGGCCGGTGTCAGCCTGCGCCACCGGTTCCCACGGGACGTGCTGGCCCAGAACGGAGTGGACACCGTCGTCGTCTTCGCCGGGATCAACGATCTGCGGTGGGGGGTGCCCGCGCGAAGGGTGATCACCGGACTCGAGGAGATCGCCGTGCTCGGCCGGGAACGGGGGTTGCGGGTCTTCGTGGCCACCCTCGCTCCCTGCGGGGGCGAGCGCCTGTGCACATCGCGGGTGGACCGGGCCCGCCAGGAGGTCAACGCCCACCTGCGGGCGCAGGCGACCGCGCCGGACTCCGTGTACGACGGGGTGTGGGACTTCGACCTGGTGTTGCGGGACCCGGCCGATCCGACGCGTCTGCTGCCCGCCTACGACTCCGGTGACCACCTGCATCCGGGAGACGCCGGGCTGCGCGCGATCGCCGAGTCCGTGGATCTGTACGCGCTGGTCGGGGGCTGACGTCCGAGCTTCGCGCGGTTCCGGTCAGCGAGGGCAGCCCAGGTGGTGGTGGATCACCAGATCGACGTAGACCGCGCCCAGGTCGTCCAGGCTCAGGCCGCCGTCGGGGTCGTACCAGTGCAGGAGCGAGTCGAGCGTCTCCAGGACCTCGTCGGCGGTCCTGCCGGGATCGAGGATGTCGAAGTCACCCGAGACGACGCCGTCCGCGATGATGGTGCGGAGGTGCTCACGGTAGGCACGAGTGAGACAGGTGATGTCCCGGTGTCGGGAGGGGTGGACCGCACGCAGGACCGGCAGCAATTCCTGCCCGAGCGCGGTCGCCGCGCGGTGCTTCCACCCGATCTCGACGTGCCGTTCGACCAGCCGCGCCACGCGTTCCAGCGCGGAGGCGCCGGTGTCGTCCGTGTCCAACTGCCCGTCGACCCGCTCGTGGGTGGAGCGTAGGACGACCGCGTAGGCCAGGTCGAAGCGCGTCGGGAAGGCGCGTCTGAGGGAGGCGGCGTCGGCCCCGGTCTCGGCCGCGATGTGCGCGGTCAGGTCGGACATGGCGATGCCGCGTGAGCCGTGCTCGGCGAACAGGCGTGCCGCGCAGTCCAGGACGGGGGCCGTGGTGCGGAGGGCGTGAGGGGAGGTCTCGGCCGTCATCTGTCGTTGGTGTCTCGTCGATCGGAATGCGCCGCGGAGGCGGGCAGCGCGGGGACTGATTCGGTGGGAATCCGTTCCGAGGGTATCCTCAGCGCGTCGTCGCGACGGGTGGAATGCAGGAAGTCGGCGTGGAATCGTGTAGTTATGCGGCACGTGGTGTTGATGTGCCCGTTCCCAGGCGAATGGGGGCACGAAACCCGTTCCGCACGTGGTTCGACGCCCCCAGTCGATGCTGTTGACCTGCTGAATCCGCTCTTGGTCAGGCGGATTCGGCGGTTTGTCGGCCCTCCTTCTCGGCGTCCTTCGTCAGTGAGGTCAGGTCCTCGATCCGTTCCGTGGCGAGCGCGTCGACCCCCATTCCAACGTACCGAGCCATTTCCGGAAACTCATTCACGTTCCACACGGCCACGCGATATCCGAAACGGTGGATCTCGCCGATCCGTTCACGGTTCAGGAAGGTGTTCCGCACTCCGAGGTAGGTCGGGTGCAGCGTCCGCGCCACGTCTTCCGGGGGCAGGCCGGGCTGGTCCCACGCCAGGAGCAGCGGCGCCTCGGAACTCCGTGATCGCAGTGCGCCCAGTGTCTCGACGGAACCGGTGAAGAGGACCCGGTCGGCCAGCCCCCGCTCGCGCAGAAGGGCGTCCGCGGCCAGCACGGCGTCCGGTGCGGCGGCGTCGATCAGCAGGGGCGGGGCGACCCCGGGACGGAACTCCCCCAGCACCTCCATCAGGGTGGGGACGCGCCGCTCCACGTCGTCCCGGGCGGCCGCGAGCTCGGCCAGGGTGAGGTCGGTGACCGGGCGGGGCGGGGCGCCCGGTGCGGTGGCGACGCGTTCGTCGACCAGGACGGGATATCCGTCCGAGCTCAGGTGGACGTCGACCTTGACCAGGTCGGCTCCTGCGCGCCACGCTGATCGCAGGGCGGGGAGGGTGTTCCCCGGGAAATGTGCGGTGTCTCCGCTCAGTGCGATGGACAACGTCATGGTGACAGGGTGGCAAAGTCGGCGGCCGTACGTGGTGCAAACAGGAAAAACGTCGACCAAGGCGGACTGGCACCATGGATCGCGGAGCCCGGTGGCCGGGGCGGCGCATCCGGTCCTCCGTTCGCCCGTGTGGCCGCGGGTGCGGTCACTGCGAGCCGTGTCACGTCGTCAGACCGCTGTCCTGGTCCCTCGACCTGGGAAACTCTGTTACATGGCGTCGTATCCGCACGGCGTCCCCCTGTCGGCCCTTGAGTGTGAGGCGAGCGATGATCCCGGACCAGCGACGAGAGCACATCCTGAAGCTCCTTCAGGAGCGTCACGTGTTGAGCATCAACGAGCTCACGTCGATGCTGTCCGTGTCCCACATGACGGTCCGGCGTGACATCCAGGCCCTGGAGAACGACGGCAAGGTCCTGTCGGTGACGGGCGGCGTGCGGCTGGCGGCGCGGCTCAAGAGCGAGCCGTCCTACCTGGCCAAGGCGCAACTGGAGGTGCCCGCCAAGCGGGCGATAGCGCGCGCGGCCGCCGAACTCGTACGGGAGAACTTCACCATCTACCTGGACGCGGGGACCACCACGCTCCAGATGGTCCCGCTGCTCACCGACAAGGTCGGCCTGACCGTCATCACCAGCGACTTCAACGTCGTCGGGCACCTGATGGAGTACCCGGGGATCGAGCTGATCCACACCGGTGGCGTGGTGTCGCACTCCGACCACTCGTCAGTGGGCCAGTTCACCGCCGACTTCCTGCGCAAGGTCAACGTCGATCTCGCCTTCATCGCCAGCAGCTCCTGGGATTCCGAGCGCGGTTCGACGACCCCCTCGGAGGCGAAGGTCATCGCCAAGCAGGAGTTGCTGCGCATCGCCTCCAAGAGCGTGCTGACCGTCGACAGCACCAAGTACGGCAAGTTCGGCACGTTCAGGGTGGCGAGCCTGGAGCAGTTCGACCTGATCATCACCGACGACCGGCTGCCGCGCTCGGCCGTGGACGAGCTGGCCGAGCGGGACGTGCGTCTGAAGCTGGTGGAGTGCGAGTGAGTCGCTTCTAGGCCGTGTTCACTCGGGCCTTCGCTCCGCTTCGACCTGGGAGGAGCGGCGGCTCAGTCCTCGTCGTCGTCGAGCTCGGCCGGGGCGAAGAGCGCCAGCTCGGTACCGTCGGGGTCGAAGAAGACGAGGGTGGAGCCGTCGGCGTCGTGGCTGGCGGGGGTGTGCTCGACGTCCATCCTGGTGAACCGGTCCTCCCATGCCTCCAACTCGCCCAGGTTGCTCACCTGGAGGACGAGGCGGTCGAGGCCGCAGCGGCGGTGGTCGAACTTCCCCTTGAAGTTGTCCCGGTGCTGGACCAGGTCCAGGAGGAACCCGCAGGAGTGACGGCACTCGGTGCGCAGGGTGCCGTTCTCGTCCTCGCTGCGCAGCTCCTTGAATCCCAGGACCGAGCGGTAGAAGCGCACGCTCTCGTCGCGGTCACGGACGGAGAGGGTGACGCGGGAGAGTCCGCAGATCTGGGGCACCTTGACCTCTCTTCGCCGTCGGCCGGACCTGGGTTTCATGGTGGTCAGTAGATCGAGCACGGTCATCGAGCCTAGGGCCGATCAGACGGTGCCTCGCCACGCCTTAACGCGTGCTTAACACATGATGTTCCGAGGGTCACGTGCCACCGTTCCCACGTGTCGCGGAGACCGCCTCCCGGGGGTCCGTGGAATCCGCCTCCGTATCGCCCCTTCGCACGTACCAACGGCTCCGCATCACCAGCGTGTTGACCGCGACCGCGACGAGCGCACCCGCGGTGGCCAGGGCGAACGCTCCTTGGTGGCCGTAGGCGTCGGCGAGCGATCCGGCCACGATCGACCCCACCGACTGGCCCAGGATGAGGAAGCTCAGGATGAGCGCCATCGACTGTGACATCCGGCTCGGTGGAGCCGCCCGCTCGATCAGCCCGAACAGGCTCACCAGGTGCGGGCCGATCGCCACGCCGAGCGCCAGGATGGCCAAGGAGAGGCCGGTGGCCCCGTCCGCCAGGTAGAGCGGGAACGTGAGCAGGAACAGCGCGCCCGCGGCGACCCGGACCCGTGCGGGCAGGGTGAACGCGACGGGCAGGGACGCCATCATGAGACCGGCGACCGCGCTGCTGGAACCCTGGAGGGCGTACATCAGTCCGGACAGGTCGCCGTGGCCGGAGTCGGTGGCGAACGCGGTCACGCCGGTGGACATGCCGCCGAAGAACAAGCCCTGACAGAACATGGGGACGGCGATCACCATGAGGGCGGGCGTGGCGATCCTGCCGCCCGCCCCCCGTACCGGCGGTGTCCCCGGCGGCGCGGTCGGGTGCAGAGCGAACACGGCCCCGAACACCCCGATGAGCACGGCGGCGCCCAGAACGCTGGCCGAGGGGGAGAGGGTGACGGTGAGCACGCCGACCAGGGCCGGGCCCAGGACGAAGGCGGCCTCGTCCAGCACCCCCTCGACCGACATCGCCGCCGCGAGGGAGCGTTCGCGGTCGGCCCCGCGCCGGTCGGCGGCCCGGATGAGGCCCACCCACCGGGTGCGGGCCATGGGGCCGATCTGGGGCATGCACAGGCCCGACAGGGCGGCGAGCACGGTCAGGACGGCGGGTGACCGGTCCGCCGAGACCGCCGCCACGAGGAGACCGATGAGGACGGCGTCCACGAGCGCGGTGGCCAGAACCGGCCGCCGCTGCCCGTGGCGGTCGGCGAAGCGCGCGATGACGGGCCCGCCCACGGTCTCGCCCAACGCGAAGGCGCCGCTGACGACCCCGGCCACGGCCACACTGCCGGTGGCGGAGGTGACCAGGGTCAGCAGGCCGATGAGGGCCATGGAGACGGGGAGCCGGGCCAGGAACGTGGCCGTCAACAGCGGCCAACCGGCGATCGCATCCATGCGTCGCAGCGTTTCCAGTGGTGACATCCGCTCCCCGTCCCCGCCCTTCCTGCCCGTCTCCCGGAGGCCGCCGCGCGAAGGAGTGGACACCCTCGACGGACACCTTCGGCGCGGTGGCTCTCTAGGGATTGCAGCACGGAGGCTTGAACACGGACAATCGTCGGAGAGACCAAAATTCATCCCATGATATGGCCGTTTCGGGTCGGATCTCGTGGGTCCGTACGTCCAGTGCACGTCAGCGACGTGACGAAGGTGGTGTGAACCTCTGACTTTCGCTGGTTCCACCCCCTCCGGACTGACTGTGTAGGTTCGTCCGCATGGACTTCTCCGAGCCGCTTCGGGCCCTGCGCCACGCCCTGCGGCCGCTGCCCGGCTGGCCGAACCGGCGCGCGCTCACACGCGACGCCGTTCTGGTCGCCCTGGTCGGTGTGGGTCTGTTCCTGGAGGCCGCCGCGGCGTGGGGCCGAGGGGACACGGACCCCGGATCGATCCTCGTCCTCCACACGGCCCTGTTCGCGGTCGGGCTCCTGGTGATCGTGCTCACTCGCCTGTACCCCGTCCTCGCGGTGATCGTGGTCCTGTTCGGGGGGCTGACGTCGATGACCTTGGGGGTCCTGGTACCCGGCGCCGCCTTCCTCCTCGGGCGCCGCTCCCCGAGCCTGTGGCCCGCGGTCACCGTCTTCGCCACCGGCACCGCGGTCTGGCTGGCCGTCCTGGTCACGGTGTGGTCGGGCGACGTCGACGCCTGGACGATCACCGTCATCACTCTGGTCTTCTACCTCGTCCTGCCATGGCTGATCGGCGTCTACCGGCGCCAGCACGCGGCGCTGACCGCCGCCGGGTGGGAGCACGCCCGCCACATCCAACGCGAGCACCGGCTGACGGAGGAACAGGTACGACTACGCGAACGCTCACGGATCGCCCAGGACATGCACGACTCGCTCGGCCACGAACTCAGCCTCATCGCCCTGCGCGCCGGAGCACTGGAGGTCACGCCGGACCTGGCCGACGAACACCGCCGCGCCGTCGCCGAACTGCGGGCCGACGCGGTCAACGCGACCACACACCTGCGGGAGATCATCGGCGTTCTGCGCGCCGACGCCGAACCCGCCCCCATGGCTCCCGCCGACGAGGGCGTGCCCGCACTGGTCGAACGGGCCCGCGACTCCGGTATGCGCGTCATGCTCGTACGCGACGGTGACGTGTCCGATCTGCCGCCGATGGTCGGCCGGGCCGCGCACCGGGTGGTCCAGGAGGCCGTCACCAACGCCGCCAAGTACGCGCCGGACGCCTCGGTCACCGTGTGGCTCGGCGTGGGTGACACGGCCCTGGAGGTGCGGATCACCAACGCCCCGCCGGTCGGCGTCCTACCGGAGACCCCCGAGGGCGGGGGCCGGGGCCTGATCGGACTGCGCGAGCGCGTCCGGGTGGCCGGAGGGTCGTTCACCGCGGGGCCGCGCGACGGCGGTTGGGAGGTGGTCGCGACCCTACCGCTCGGGGACACGGTCCCCGTCGCCTCGGCGGACGACACCGCGCATGAGCGGTCGGACGACATCGACCGGCTGCAGCGGGCGGCCCGCCGCAGGTTCCGCGGGTGGACCGTGGCACTGGCGACCCTGCCCGTCACCCTCCTGGTGGTGGCCGTGGTCGTGTCGGTGGGACCGATATCGCTGATGGCGGAGGAGCAGATCCTCCCGTCCGAGGATCTGGCGAGGATCTCGGTCGGTGACACCCGTGAGGAGGCCGAACGGTACCTGCCGGCCGACTCGGTCCCGCTGACCACCGCCGAACACCGGATGTACCGCGAACCCGAGGACGCCCAGTGCGCGTACTACCGCGACGGGTCGCCGCTGCTCGCCCCGGAGGCCGTCCTCCACCAGGTGTGCTTCCGTGACGGTCGTGTGGTCCGCGCGGGAACCGCCACCACCGACTGAGGGTCCGTGAGGGGCCCCACCGCGTGCGCGGACCCGCGCGCGCCTACCGACCGCAGGAGGAGACCGACCGTGATCCGGGTGCTGATCGCCGACGACGAGACGATGATCCGCGCGGGTGTGCGCGCCATCGTGCAGAGCGACCCGGGGATCGAGGTGGTCGCCGAGGCCGCCGACGGGCGCGAGGCGGTGGAACTGGTGCTCTCCCACCGGCCCGACGTCGTCCTGCTGGACATCCGCATGCCGCGTATGGACGGACTGGCGGCCACCGCGGAGATCCGCAGTGTGGCGCCCGACACGGCCGTCGCCATCCTCACCACCTTCGGCGAGGACGGGTACGTCTCCCGGGCCCTGGGTGACGGCGCCGCCGGGTTCCTGCTCAAGGCGGGCGACCCGCGCGAACTCATCGCCGGGGTGCACGCCGTGGCCGAGGGCGGTGCCTACCTCTCACCGCGGGTGGCCCGGCAGGTGATCGCGCACTACGGAGGTGGGCGCGCCGCCCGGGAGGCGGCCGCCCTGGCCCGGGTCGGGGAGCTCACCGACCGGGAGAGGGAGGTGCTCGCCCTGGTCGGGGCGGGGCTGTCCAACGCTGACATCGCCCGCCGCCTGTTCCTGGTGGAGGGCACGGTGAAGAGCTACGTGAGCGCGATCCTCAGCCGCCTGGGACTGCGTAACCGCGTGCAGGCGGCGATCCTGGCCTACGAGGCCGGGCTCCCGGACGCGGTCGACACCTGATCCCCGCCATCCCCGTGGTCCGGACACGGTGCGGTCACCGGATGCGGGGAATACTCGGGACATGGTGAGGACGAGGACTTTCGAGGACCGCCCCGGGCCGAACGGGGCCGTGGAACTGGCGCCGCTGCGGGCGGCCTGGCGGGAGCTGGCGGGGCGGGGCCCCGAGGCCGTGGCGGTGGGTGACGAGCTGCTCGGCAGGTGGGGCGAGGAGCACCGCAGGTACCACACGCTGACGCACCTGTGGGAGACGCTCCGGGCCGTCGACGTCCTCGTGGACCAGGCCGACGACCCGGACGCCGTGCGGTACGCGGCCTGGTTCCACGACGCCGTGTACGAGGGGCGCCCGGGGGAGGACGAGCACGAGAGCGCGCGCCTGGCCGAGCGGCTGCTCACCGAACTGGGCGTCGATCCGGCGCGGGTCCGCGAGGTCGTGCGGTTGGTGGAGGCGACCGCCGACCACCGAACCGACCCGGGTGATGCGGACGGCGCGGTCTTGTGCGACGCGGACCTGGCGGTGCTGGCCTCGGCTCCCGACGAGTACCTGGCCTACACGGCGGCCGTGCGCGCGGAGTACCGGCGGGTGCCAGACCGTCTCTTCCGGGAGGGCCGGCTGTCGGTGTTGCGCTCCTTGAGGGGCACCCCGTACCTGTACGCCACGCCGTACGGCCGTACCCACTGGGAGGAGCGCGCCAGAGCCAACATCGACGCGGAGATCGAGCGTCTTGAGGCCGCGGAGGAGGTGGAACCGCCGCACCTGTGACAGTGCCTCCGTGACCGGTGCGTCCAGGCGCGCCGCGGCGCGGTCAGTCCCGGTCCCCGTCGGGCGGGGTCCGTCGTCGCCGCAGGCCCGAGGCGCGCAGCCGGGTGACGAGTTCGCGTCCGCTGACGTGTTCGGCACCCAGCTTCACCGCCCGTGCGTGCAGGTGCTCGGGGATGTCGTAGTGGTCGCGGTCGAAGGCGCGGGGGCCCACACCGAGTGCGCTGGCGAAGGCGTGGAGTTCGTCATAGGAGTGGTCGCTGACCAGGTGGGCGAAGAGCCAGCCGCGTGGTCCGGGCCAGAGGGGTGTGTCGATGAGGACGCTCATGAGGTGCGCGGTGTGGTCACGGCCCGCCAGGGCACGGGGCTGGAGAGGACCATGGTGCTGGAGGGGCGGCCGTGTTCAGCTAGCCGGTCGATGACCTCCTCGAAGTGCTCCATGGACCGCACCGCGATGAACAGGACGCAGCAGGCGTCCCCGGTCACCCGGTGCACCTGGAGGATCTCCGGCAGGTCCAGGGCGGTGGGTTCGCGCAGCAGGCAGTGCGCGCCGAAGCACTCCATCCGCACCAGTGCCGTCACCGGGAGTCCGGCCGCGGCCGGGTCCACGTGCGCGTGGTAGCCGGTGATCACTCCGCGGTCGGTGAGGCGGCGGACGCGGTCGGCCACGGACGGGGCGGACAGGTTGATCCGGCGGGACAGCTCGTTGAACGACAGGCGCCCGTCCTGTTGAAGCTCGGTCAGTATCCGCTGGTCAACGCTGTCCAGCGGGGTTGCCGGTCTCGAGGTCATACTTTGCGATCCCAAACTAGGAATGTCTTTTACGTCATGGATACCAGGTAAACGCCCGACTTGTGGCGTCATCGCCCATTCCTCCAGCCGCCTTCCGTGGTCGATCATGTGAACCTGCGTCACCGTGGACCGCGAGGGGATCCTCCCGCCCGCCACGGGGACGCAGCGGAAGACGACGCAGCACCGACGAGGGGTTCCCATGCTCTCCACGACCGCCCAACAGTGTCCGTACATGCCGGGCGGTGACGACGACGGAGTCGAGGCGGGCGGCGGCCCGACGCTCGCCTTCGAGCGCGCCACCCCCTATGTCGACTATGTCGGCGTGGACACCCTCCTCAGCCTTCAGAACACACGCACCGACGAGCCCGCCGAGTCCGCGTTCATCATCAGCACCCAGGTCATGGAGCTGCTGTTCACGCTCGTGCAGGAGCGTTGGGAGGCGGCCCGGGACGCCTTGGAGACCGACGACGTCCCCGGGGCGATCGCGTGGCTGCGCCGGGCCTGCAACGCCCAGGACGTGCTCAACGCCTCCTGGGGGCTGCTCGCCGACATGACGCCGACCGAGTTCAACCGGTTCCGCCCCGCCTTCGGCGAGGCCTCCGGTTTCCAGTCCTACGGCTACCGCAAGCTGGAGTTCCTGCTCGGGAACAAGTCCGCGGCGATGATCCGCCCGCACAAGGCGATGGGCGGGGTGGTCACCGAACTGACCCGCCTCCTGGAGGGGCCGAGCCTGTACGACGCGGCGCTGCGCCTGCTGTTCCGTCGCGGACTCCCGGTGCCCGAGGACCACGCTGAGCGCGACTGGACCGCCGACTACGAGCCCAGCCCCGAGGTCGAACGGGCCTGGACCGAGGTGTACCGCGACGATCAGCCCGGAAACGAGCTGTTCCTGCTGGCCGAGGCGCTGCTCGACGTCGCCGAGCGGGTGACCCGGTGGCGCCACTCCCATCTCGTCGCGGTCAAGCGCACCATGGGACGCAAGCCCGGCAGCGGCGGCTCCAACGGTCTCAACTGGCTCGCGCGCCACGTCGAGCAGGACGTCTTCCCGGAGCTGTGGTCGCTCCGGAACACCATCTGAACCACCGGTACCACTCGCATCACCAGGAAGCAGGAACCGATGACGCCCACCACCCGTGAGGAGTGCGCCGCCCTCGACGCGGCCGACCCCCTCGCCCCCCTCCGCGAGGAGTTCGTCCTCCCCGAGGGGGTGATCTACCTGGACGGCAACTCGCTGGGGGCGCTCCCGAGATCCACTCCCGGACGGGTCGCCGACATGATCGAGCGCGAATGGGGCCAGGACCTCATCCGGAGCTGGAACACCGCCGGGTGGTGGGACAAGCCGCGCACCCTGGGCGCCAAGGTCGCCCCGCTGGTCGGGGCCGACCCCGACGAGGTGGTCGTCGGTGACGGCGTCTCGGCGAACCTGTTCAAGGTCCTCATCGCGGCCCTGCGCATGTCCGACCGCTCCGTCGTGCTGGGCGAGGCGGGCAACTTCCCCACCGACCTGTACGTCACGGAGGGCGCGGTCGGGCTCGCCGGGGCCACCCAGCGCCGGATCGACCCCGACGGCCCCGCGCTGGGGGAGGCGCTCGCCGCGGGCGACGTGGCGGTCGTGCTGCTCAGCCACGTGGACTACCGCACCGGAACACTGCGGGACATGCCGGGCATCACCCGCACGGCCCACGAGCACGGCGCCCTGGTCGTCTGGGACCTGTGCCACAGCGCGGGCGCGGTGCCCATCGACCTGTCCGGCTGCGGTGCGGACTTCGCCGTCGGCTGCACCTACAAGTACCTCAACGCCGGACCGGGCGCACCCGCCTTCCTGTACGCCGCCCGGCGTCACCACCCGGTCGTCGACCAGCCGCTCAGCGGTTGGCACGGGCACGCGCGCCCGTTCGACTTCACCGCCGACTACGAGCCGGCGCCCGGGGTGTCCCGCTTCCTCAGCGGTTCGCAACCGCTCGTGGCCGACGCCGCCCTGGAGGCGAGCCTGGACGTGTGGGCCAAGGCCGACATGGACCTGGTGCGCGCCAAGAGCCTGGCGATGACCGACCTGTTCTTGCGTGTGACCGGCGAGGCGGGGCTCGTGTCGGCCACCCCGCTGGACCACGGGCGGCGGGGGAGCCAGGTGGCGCTGCTCCAGCCGGAGGAGGGCTCGGGGTACCCCATCGTGCAGGCGCTGATCGAGCGCGGAGTGATCGGTGACTTCCGCGCCCCTGACGTCATGCGGTTCGGGTTCACCCCGCTTTACCTGCGATACGTGGACGTCTTCGACGCCGCCACCGCCCTCGTGGAGGTCGTCCGGACCGGCGAGTGGCGTGAGGAGCGCTTCGCCCAGCGCGCCCAGGTGACCTGATCCGTCGCCGTAGCGGACGTTTCCCGTTGCCCCGGAGGACCGCGGTCCTCCGGGGCAACGCCTTTTCCGAAGACAGCTGGCAGGGTGACCTGGGGCACGTGACAAGGTTACGTGGCCTTTGCCACACGGGCGTGTGATCGCCTCTTGTCGGGGGTGGCCGCGATAACGCGCACTACCAGTGGGTAAACACTGTTGCTGAGGGCTTTCCGCAGGTGAGAGCTGGTGTCATCTGAGTGTGGTGCCAACCACGACCACGGTCTCCGATGTGGGTCCAGAAAGTGCTAAACCGCCTGTGAAATAGGCGTTCCGGCACTGCCGTGTCGCTTTTTACTTTGTTTCTCGGTGTTTGTCGATGACTACGACGCGTCATTTTACTCGCGATCCTTCGGCACTTTACCGAAGCGTGGGCTAGTGTCGCTCGTGATCGGTTCGTGATGAGTATCGACGATCCGATGCCGAGCCCTTGAAGGCTGAGTGCCGCAAGGGAGTCGAGACCCTCTCCCGGGAACCGGGCCGCACGAAACCACGTGCCGCCATCCGGAGTGCCGAGCCCATCGGCGCCCCTCGTTCCCGCCCGCCTTCGCCGTCGGCGACGCGGGAGCCCCATGAATGTCGCCCTGACACGGGTGTGCTCTGAGCGCGCCCGTGTGTCCAGGACGCGCCATACCCACGGTCTTCTCGGCCCTGTCGCCTACCTGGCTATTTCTTCATGAGCAACGAGACTCCGATTCAGCACGGCCACGTCACCGCTACCTACTTCTGGGACGACGGTTCCGGGATCAACGGGGACACGGGCGCCCCCGCATACGGCAAGCCCATGCAGGAAGGCCTGTTCTCCAGCCCGAGCTGGCCGCTGGGAACCGAGGGTTACATCGTCTACGAGGGCGAGGAATACGAGTTCTTCATCGGTGACCGCGGTCCGGGCGTCCCCTCCCACGACTGCGACGTGCTGCTCGACATCGACGGCAAGACCTTCGCCAAGATGACCGGCGAGACCTTCAACGACACGACCCTGACCGTCAGCGGCGGCAACGGCCACGCCGAGGTCGAGTACTACATCACCGAGTGGGGCGACGGCTACGGCACCCCCGGCGCCCCGCACCCCTTCCAGCAGCCCGACAACAAGTGTGAGGACGCGGTCTCCCCGCTGCCCGAGCCGGAGCCCGAGGAGGAGCCGGAGCCCCAGCCCACCGAGGCCGAGGAGGAGGCGAAGAAGGAGGAGTCCGCGAAGGACTCCGACGAGGTCGCCAAGCCCAAGGCCACGGAGGAGCAGGAGGACCGGTCCGAGGAGGCCGCCGCGGCCGACGCCCAGGACGGCGACGACTCCGGCGTGACCGCGCAAACCGCGGCCAACGACCTGTCCGCCATGGAGCTGACCGGTGCCGACGGCGCCCTGGGCGCCACGGGTCTGCTCACCCTGGCCCTGATCCCGGCCGTCCTCATCGCCCTGTTCTTCGCCTGGACCCGCCGCCCGTCCGGCGCCCACGCGGGTGCGGCCGACGGCGAGGGCAAGGGCCTGCTGTCCATGAGCTCCGGACGCCACGCACTGGCCTCCCTGGTCGACCGACTGCGCCGCAAGTAGCCGGAAAACCTCCCCGCGACGAGGGCCGGAAGGGGCCGCGGTGCCGACCGCGGCCCCTTCGTCGTGTTTTCTTCGGGCCCGCCGCTTCGCTTCGGCCCGTGTTCGGACGCCCCGAAGGCAGGGATGCTTCATCCTCGCCCTCGCCCGCCCGTCGCTCGCCACCACCCTCAACCGACGCCTGCGGCGCAGTCCCGTCCACAAGACCCCCGCCGGCGCCCGAACGACGAACCCCTGCGGTGACCGCTGTGCTCTGGGCGGCTGCTCAGGGAGGACCTAGACGTCCCCGATGAGCAGCCCCGGCCGCTCCACGCAGTCGGCGACGAAGCGCAGGAATCCGCCCGCGACACCGCCGTCGCACACTCGGTGGTCGAAGGTGAGGGTGAGTTCGGTGACCGGCCTGGGCACCACGGCGTCGCCGACCACCCACGGGCGACGGAGGATTCGGCCCAGGCCGAGGATCGCCGCCTCCGGGTGGTTGATGATGGCGGCCGACCCGTCCACGCCGAACACGCCGTAGTTGTTGACGGTGAACGTCCCACCGCGCAGCGCCTCGGGCCCCAACGCGCCCGACCGCGCCGCCTCGGCGGTCTCACGCAGGCGGGCGGACAGATCCCGGGTGGTCAGGCGGTCGGCGTCCCGCACGACCGGTACCACCAGGCCGCGCGGCGTCTGCGCGGCGAAACCGAGGTGCACGGGGTCGAAGCGCACCACCTCGTCACCCGCGGTGTCGAAGTGCGCGTTCAGTTCGGGGAACCGCGCCAGGCCCAGGAGCGCGAACCGCGCCACCAGGGCCAGGAGGCTCACCGGCCGCTCCGGCGCCGCCTCGTTCAGCTCCCGGCGCAGCTCCACCAGCCCGGTCGCGTCGGCGTCCACCCACACCGTCGCCTCGGGGATCTCCCGTCTCGACCGTTCCAGCCCCCGGGCCATCGACCGGTGAGCACCGCGCAGCGGCGCCCGGTGCGTGCCCGGCGGGTCCGTCCTCCGGGCGCTATCGCCCGCGGCACCGCCGGAGATCAGGGCCGCCACATCCCTGCGCAGGACCAGTCCGCCCTCCCCGGTGCCACGCACCGCCGACACGTCGATCCCGTGCTCTCGGGCCAGGCGCCGCACCAGCGGCGACACCACCCGCGTGCGCTCAGCTCCCGCCGTCCGTCCGACCCCGGAGGGGTGTCCGGCCCCGGCGCCCCGCGTGTTCGGGGGAGTGGGTGGGCCGCTGGTCCCCGTTGACCCTCGCGGCCCACCCGCCCCGCGGGCGCGCCGACGCGTGGCCGGTGCGCCCCCTCCCGTGCCGTAGCCCACCAGGACGGCTCCCGACCCCACGGATTCCCCGGCGGCCCCATCGCCGCCGACGGGGTCGGAGCCCTCCCGTGCGTTCGGCACGGTGGTCTGTGCGACGGTGATGAGGGGCGTGCCGACCGCGACCACCTCACCCACCGCGCCGTGCAGTTCGGCCACCGTGCCCGCGTACGGACACGGCACCTCGACCGAGGCCTTGGCGGTCTCCACCTCGGCCACGGGCTGGTCGACGCAGACCTCGTCGCCCACCGCCACCAGCCAGGTCAGGATCTCGGCCTCGGTCAGCCCCTCGCCGAGGTCGGGCAGTGCGAACGACCGTGTTCGGCTCACCCGTCCACCCCCGTTCCGTCGGCGTCGGCCACCCACCGCGACTCCCACTGGAGGCGGTCCACGGCCGCCAGGATCCGGTCGACCCCGGGGAGGTGGAGGTGTTCCAGCTTGGGAGGGGGATAGGGCACGTCCAGGCCGCCGACCCGCAGCACCGGGGCCTCCAGGTAGTGGAAGCAGCGCTCGCTGACCCGCGCGGCGACCTCCGCCCCGTACCCGCCGAACACCGACGCCTCGTGGACCACGACCGCGCGCCCGGTGCGGCGCACCGACGCCGTCACCACCGAGTCGTCCCAGGGGGTGAGCTGGCGCAGATCCACCACCTCCAGGGAACGGCCCTCCTCCGCGGCCACCGCGGCCGCCTCCAGGGCGGTCTCCACCATGGGCCCGTAGACGACGAGGGTCGCGTCACTTCCCGTCCGCCGTACGACGGACCGCTCCATCGGCTCGGTGCGCACCGGGAGCTCGACGGCCTCCTTGGACCAGTAGCGGCGCTTGGGCTCCAGGAAGACCACGGGGTCGTCGCACGCGATGGCCTCGCGCAGCATCGAGTACGCGTCGGCCGGGGTGCCCGGGGTCACCACGCGCAGCCCGGGGGTGTGCGTGTAGTAGGCCTCTGAGGAGTCGCTGTGGTGCTCGACTCCACCGATCCCGCCGCCGTAGGGCACGCGGACGACCACGGGCACGGACACGGTTCCCCGGGTCCGGTTGCGTATCTTCGCCAGGTGGGAGACGAACTGTTCGAAGGCCGGGTAGGCGAAGGCGTCGAACTGCATCTCCACGACCGGGCGCAGGCCGTACATCGCCATGCCGATGGCGGTGCCGATGATGCCGGACTCGGCCAGGGGGGAGTCGAAGACGCGGTCGGCGCCGAGCTCGCGGCTGAGGCCGTCGGTGACCCGGAAGACACCGCCGAGCGCGCCGACGTCCTCGCCGTAGACGACGACGTCGGGGTCCTCGGCGGCGGCGTCGAGCAGGGCCCGGTTCAAAGCGGCGCCCATCGAGACCTCGGAGGGGGCGGGGGAAGTGGGGGGTGTACGCGTCATTCAGGCCTCCCGCAGCCCGTCCACCAGCTCCTGTCTCTCCTCGCGGAGTATCGGCGGGACTTCGGCGTAGACGTCGCTGAACAGGGACGCGGGGTCGAGTTCGTCCTCGCCCGCCATCCGGTCGCGCACGGCCGTGGCCACCTTCTCCGCCTCGGCGTCGAAGGCGGCCAGCGCCCGCTCGGTCTCCTCCTCGTCACCGAGCACGCCCTCCCGGCGGATGAGCGCCGCCATCCGGGTGAGGGGGTCGCGTTCCCTCCAGTACGCCACCTCGGAGTCGTCGCGGTAGCGCTGGGGCGCGTCGGAGTTGGTGTGCGGGTCCACGCGGTAGGTGAGTGCCTCGACGATCGCCGGTCCGCCCCCGGACCGCGCCTCCGCCAGGGCGTGGGAGACCACGGCGTACACGGCCGCGGCGTCGTTGCCGTCGACGTGGTAGCCGCGCATCCCGTAGCCGACGGCCTTGTGGGCGAGGGTGGGCGCGGCGGTCTGCGCGTGCAGGGGCACGCTGATCGCCCAGTGGTTGTTCTGCACGAGGAACACCACGGGGGTGTTCCACACGGCGGCGAAGTTGTAGGCCTCGTGGGCGTCGCCCTCGCTGGTGGCGCCGTCGCCCATGATCGCGAGCGCCGCCACGTCCCGCCCCTTGCGCCGCGCCGCGTAGGTGAGGCCGACGGCGTGGGAGGCGTTGGTGGCCAGCGGCGTGCACTGGGGGGCGCAGCGATAGCGGTGCGGGTCGTACCCGGCGTGCCAGTCGCCGCGGAAGAGGGTCAGCGTCTCCACGGGGTCGACGCCGTGTGTGACCAGGGCGACGCTGTCGCGGTAGGTGGGAAAGAGCCAGTCCTGGTCGCCCAGGGCCAGCACGCCGCCGACCTGTGCCGCCTCCTGGCCCGTCGACGACGGGTAGACGGCGAGGCGGCCCTGGCGGGCGAGCGTGCTGGCCTGTTGGTTGAAGCGCCGGCCGATGACCATCGCACGGTGGAGGTCGGCGAGCCCGGTGTGGTCGGGAGCGGTGAAGAAGGAGTGACTCACACGCTGGCCGTGCCGGTCCACGAGGCGCACCGGCTCCGTCGAGGGGAGTGGAGGAACCGGTCGGTTTCGCTCATCGGTGTGCTTCATGTCTTGAATATGAGGTGAATCACCCCATACTGTCGATATCCCCATGGCGATGCTGGACGAATTGTCTCGCATCAGCCCAAGGCGGAACGGATCATCTCAGACGGTGCACGCCCGAGCGGTATGAGGTAAGACACATGGCAGCCCGGTTGGACGACACCGACAGGCGGATCATCGCGCTGCTGCGCGCCGACGGACGCATGTCCATCCGCGCGGTGGCGGAGCAGGCGCACATCTCCCGCGCCAACGCCTACTCCCGACTCGAACGGCTTCGCGAAGAGGGCGTCATCCGCGGTTTCACCGCCGTCATCGACCCGGAGAAGTACGGCACCGGGCTGTCGGCGTACGTGTCGGTCCGCATCGAGCAGCACTCCTGGGACCGGTTCCGCGGCTATCTGCGCGACATCCCGGAGGTGGACCACGCCGCGCTGGTCTCCGGCGACGTCGACCTCCTGCTGCTGGTGCGGGTCGCCGACGCGGCCGCCCTGCGCACGTTCGTGCTGGAGCGCCTCCAGCGGCTCCCAGAGGTGAAGAGCACCCAGACGATGTTCATCCTCGACGAGCCGCACCTGTGAGGGGCCGCCGCTCCACCGGGGTCCACTCCTCCCGGAATTGGCTCTTCAGGGCCGCGGGTGGACCGCCGAGAATGGACCCATGACCGAATACCGCATCGTCGACGCCTTCACCGACCGCCCCTTGGCGGGCAACCCCGCCGCCGTGCTCATCCTGGACGAGCCCTACACGGACGAGTGGGCGCAGGGGGTGGCGGCCGAGTTCAACCTCGCCGAGACGGCCTTCGCCCGTCGGATCGAGGACCCCGAGGCCGACTTCGAGCTGCGCTGGTTCACGCCCACCGTCGAGATCGACCTGTGCGGGCACGCCACCCTCGCCACCTCCCACGTTCTCACCGAACTGGGCGTTCCCGGCCCCTACCGCTTCACCACCCGAAGCGGGATCCTCACCGTCACCGCCGACGGCGACCGGTTGTGGATGGACTTCCCGGTCAACCGAGCCGAGAAGTGTGAGGTCCCCGACGGCCTCGTCGAGGCCCTCGGCGCCCCCGCCGTGTGGACGGGGACGGTGGGGGAGTTCCTGCTGGTCGAGTTGGCGGACGAGGACACCGTCCGGGGGCTCGCCCCCGACCTGTCGGCGCTCGCCGGGCAGCCCCAGAACGTCGTCATCGTGACCGCCCGGGGAACCGCGGCCGACATGGTCTCCCGTGTCTTCGGCCCCAGCATCGGCATCCCCGAGGACCCGGTGACCGGAGCGGCCCACACCGTCCTGGCGCCCTTCTGGGCCGAGCGGCTCGGCCGCACCGAGCTGACCGCCCACCAGGTGTCCCGGCGCGGCGGTGGCCTGGAACTGCGCCTTCCGGCCGACGCGCCCGACCGTGTGCTCATCGGCGGTACCGCGGTCTCGGTCGCCGCGGGGAGGCTCCACCTCTGACGGGGACCTCCCCCGGGGCGCCCCTCGGGAGAGAAACCGGGCCCCACCCGCAGGTCCTGGTCTGGCGTCATGCGTCAGCTTCCCGGTCGTGAACGACCGAGCTCGCGGGTAGGCGTCCGGTCGACGTGCGCGGGCGACGCCGCACGACCGGCAGGTGAACAAGGCTTGGGACGTCCGGTCGCGCCGGTGGGTGTGGGAACACTCCGCGCACTCCCGTGAGGAGTGCGCCGGGTTCACGAACACCACCGGCACACCGGCCCGGCGGGCCTTGTCGGTGATGAAGCCTCCGAGCTGGGCGAAGGCCCAGGAGCGCAACGCGGCCCGTGGGGACCTTCTCCGCCGTACCCTGCGCCGGATGCCCTTCAGGCACGGTGACGGTGACCAGCAGGAACCACACCCCGTCCCGGTACAGCGGACCGGACTCGCCCCGCCTGTGCTCGGCCAGTGTCTGGGCCGCCTCGGGCGAGCAGGCGAACGGCACGTTCTTCGGCGGCCTTCTTGACGGTGTGCTGGGCCGCCTGCGACCCCACCCCTGCCTGACGCAACCCCCGATAGGCGAGCTCGCGCAGGGGGTGGTTGTGGTACACATCCTCGGCGTGGGCCATGCCGGACACCCGGTTGGCGTGGTCGTTCGGCGCATGCGGCGTCGAGGCCGGCACCGCCGCCTGCTCGGGCGTCGGTGTGAGCTCGGGCCGCACCACGATCGTCGACACGCCCACATCCCGCACCCGTCCAGTGACAGAACGCAGCCGAAGGCACATCAAAGGGAGTGACCTGTGACACCGGAAAGCTCGACATGGTCCGCGCGGCGATTCCCCCCGGGGCCGAAACCCCAGGGTTCCTCGCCAAGACAGGCTGAATTCCACGTGGTCGACGCCTTCTCCGCCCGCCCCCTGGAGGGCAACCCCGCCGCCGTCCTCGTCCTGGACGAGGCCTACACGGACGGGTGGGCGCAGGGGGTGGCGGCCGAGTTCAACCTCTCGGAGACGGCCTTCGCCCGTCGGATCGAGGACCCCGAGGCCGACTTCGAGCTGCGCTGGTTCACCCCGAAGGTGGAGGTCGCCCTGTGCGGGCACGCCACCCTGGCCACCGCGCACGTGCTCGCCGAGATCGGCGTGTCCGCCCCCTATCGCTTCAGCACGCGCAGCGGTGTGCTCACCGTCGTCCACGACGGAGACCGGATGTGGATGGACTTTCCCGTCCGACCCGCGACACCCGTCGACGCCCCCGAGGGCCTGGCCGCCGCGCTCGGCGCCGACCCCGTGTGGGTCGGTCGAGGCGGGACCCACGACCTCCTCGTCGAAGTCGCCGACGAGGCCACCGTCCGCTCGCTCACCCCGGACCAGGAGGCGCTGGCCCGGATCGACGCGCGCGGGATCATCGTCACCGCGCCCGGGGCCGGCCACGACATGGTCTCCCGCTTCTTCGCGCCGAACGTCGGCGTCCCCGAGGACCCGGTGACCGGAAGCGCCCACACGGTGCTGGCGCCGTTCTGGGCCGAGCGGCTGGGCCGTACCGAGCTGACCGCCCACCAGGCCTCGGCACGCGGCGGCGACCTGGAACTGCGCCTTCCCCCTGACGCGCCCGGACGGGTCCGCATCGGCGGGACGGCGGTCACCGTGGCCCACGGCACCCTGCACATCTAGGGTGTCGGGGACGGAAGACGACGATGAGGGGGAACACCGTGGCCGAGCAGTGGGCGACCAAGGAGCGGATCATCCGGGCCCGGGAGGAGCTGGAGGCGGCCCACACCGGATGGCGGCGGCCCGCCGCCTACGGGATCGGTGTCGAGAGGGACGGCGGCACGGTGTTCGGCCTGACCAACGTCGCCGGTAACTACCTGCCCGCCGTCATCCTCGGGCGCACGCTGGGTCACGTGTCGGGGACGGCCACCTACCGGATGACCGTGGAGCAGTTGGACGCCGCGATCACCGGGCTGGCGCCGGCCGAGGCGTGCCCGGACTTCCAGCACCCGAACCTGCACCACTGGCGGGATCTGCGCGCCGAGGTGGCGGAGAAGGGCGGTCGGCTCGTCGCGGTGTTCGTCGGCGACCTGGCCGACGCGCCCGCCGACGGTCACGACGCCGCCTTCCGCGCCGCCCTCGATCGGTAGCGGACCCGGGCGCCGTCGGGTCTGGTGCCGGTATGACGTGTCGGCCGTGATGGATCGATGACTTTCGCACTGATGTTCGTTGATGTGCAGCGGAACATGCTCCAAGGGCAGGCTCCCGTGCCCGACGCGGCGGCGGTCCGCCCCGTGCTCGGGAGGCTGCTCGACCGCGCCCGCGCGGCGGGCGCCGTCGTCGTCCACGTCCTCAACGACGGTGGGGACGACGACCCCGACAGACCCTTCACCCCGGGGTGGGAGCCGGTCTTCCCCCACCTCGACGGGGAGCGGGTCGTCCGCAAGACCGAGGCGAACACGTTCTCGGTTCCCGGACTCGCGGACGCGTTCAGGAGCCGAGGAGTGGCGACCCTGGTCGTCTGCGGGTTCCAGAGTCAGATGTGCGTACTGGAGACGAGTCTGGGCGGCCGGCGCGAGGGCTTCGGGGTCATTCTGGCCTCCGGCGCCCACGCGACCTATCCGGACAGGTCGGGCGCGGCGGAGATCGCCGCGGCCGTCGAACGGGAACATGAATCCTCCGGAATCAAGGTTTCCCACGCACGGGGCATCGACTTCCGGTAGAAATGAACCCGGCACCTCCCCACCCCTCCCGGGGAGGTGCGATGTCCCAGCCGACCCGGAACACCCCTTGGTACCGGGTGGGCTGGGGCCACCCCGAAGGGATCGGCCCCGGTACCGCCACCGGGGCCGATCTCCGTCGGGACGGGCCCGGCCCGTCGCCCGCGGTCGTCCACAGGGCTTCTCCAGCGGTAGGCGATTCGTCCTACCCTGGCTTGAGCAGTGCCACGAACACGGGGGGAGAACACGATGGCGGGACGGTACGGGAGCGGTGGCCAGGGGCGCCGGCACGGCGGCGGGGGAGGCCGCGGCGGCGGTGGCCGCAGGCCCGAACCCGAACCGATCCGCGGCGTGCGCGACGACGCCCGGCTCTCGTCCGAGTTGCTGCGCATGGACGGCGACTCCTACGGCCGCTACAAGTCACTCAAGGGCGACTGGGACTTCGGTGACTTCACCCTCACCGTGCAGCACGCCCAGTCCGACCCGTTCGCCCCGCCCTCGCGGGTGCGCGTGCTCGTTCGGGACGCGGGCATCCCCAAGAGCGCCTGGGCCGACCCCGTCCGGCGTCGCGCCACGGCCGACTACCTCGGCCGCCGCGCCCGCCGTCTGCTCAAGGGGTCGCTGCTCAGGATCGACACCGGTGGCCAGGAGGTCATCGAACGCTCCTCCTGCCAGGTCACCGAGGGTGGTGGCATCGACCTGCGCATCGGCATCGACCTGCCCGGCCGCGGCCGTCGCATCGACGGCCGCACGGCCGAGCGCGAGCTGTGCTCCACCCTGCCCGACCTCGTCGACGACCTCGACTGGGAGGAGATCGACGCCGCTGAGGCCGAGGCTTTCGCCGACAGCGTCGCCGACACCGTCGCCCTGCGCTCCCAGCTGGAGGAACGGGGCCTGGTGGCCTTCGTGGCCGACGGCGCGACCCTGCCCCGGCGCAGCGGTGTCAGCGACGAACCCATGGCCAGCGGTGCGGTGCCCTTCGGCTCACCCGAGTCCCTGCGGGTGAGCGCCGACCTCCCGCACCGCGGCACCGTCACCGGCATGGGGGTGCCCGAGGGCATCACCCTCATCGTCGGTGGCGGTTTCCACGGCAAGTCGACCCTCCTGCACGCCCTGGAGCGCGGTGTGTACGACCACATTCCCGGGGATGGGCGTGAACTGGTCGTGAGCAGGGGCGACGCGGTCAAGATCCGCGCCGAGGAGGGCCGTCGCGTTGAGCGCACCGACGTCAGCCCCTTCGTGCGCGGCCTGCCCACCGGCGCCGACACCGGCGATTTCCGCACCGAGAACGCCTCCGGCTCCACCTCCCAGGCGGCCAACATCTGCGAGGCCGTCGAGGCCGGATCACGCACCCTGCTCGTGGACGAGGACTCCACCGCCACCAACCTGATGATCCGCGACGAGCGCATGCAGGCCCTCGTCCACGGCGACCGCGAACCCCTCGTCCCGTTCATCGACCTCGTCCGCCCCCTGCACCGCGAACACCGCGTCTCGACCGTCCTCGTCATGGGCGGCAGCGGCGACTACTTCGACGTCGCCGACCAGGTCGTCATGCTCGACGCCTACCACCCACACGATGTCACCGAACGTGCCCGTGCCCTCGCGCGCGAGCGCACCGACGCCGACTTCACCCCGCCCCGCCACCGGATCGTCGATCCCGGCTCGGTGGACCCCACCACCGCGCGCGGCCGGAGCAAGATCAAACGCCGCGACATGGACGTGCTGGTCTTCGGGGACCACGACATCGACGTGCGTTCCGTCGAGCAGTTCGTCGACCCCGGACAGATCACCGGCGCCGGGCTCGCCCTGCGCGAACTCGTGCGCGGTCGTCACCTGGACGGTGCCCGCACTCTCGCGGAGGCCCTGGACTCCCTGGAACGGGACCTGGTCAGGGACGGCGTCACCCGGCTCGGCGGGGACTTCGGCGGTGACTACGCCCTGCCGCGCCGGTACGAGATCGCCGCGGTGCTCAACCGCCTGCGCGCCCTGCGCGTCGCAAAACTGCGCTGACTGGGAGGCGGCCTCTCCGAGCGGTCGCTCCAGGGACGCGGCCGGGGTGCTTCACGCGGGTGCCGCGCCGGAGGCGCCGGGTGGGCCGAAGCGAATCGGAAGACCACGACGAACACAGCCGTGCCCGGCGCGCGGGCCGGTATGGCCACCGTCACCCCCGAGGGGAGAGGGCTGCCGAGGCCAGCTTCCACGGGTCGTGGGTCGGTATTGTGGGAAAGCGGGACAGACCCACCCACGCGGTGCGCGGGCAGGTCCCCTGGGCCGCGCGGCGGCCGAGGCCGTGGCCGCCGCTCGGGCGTCGCCCCCGCGATCCCGACCACTTTGGAGACGAGAACCCGGTGCGTGAACCCGCTGATCTGTACGAACTCCATCCCGGCTTCGACGACGTCGCCGGACTGGCGATGCTCGTCTGTCTGGACGGCTTCGTCGACGCCGGTCACGCCGGGCGCCAGCTGGCCTCGGCGATCTTCGACCGGTTCACCGCGGAGGAGATCGCGACCTTCGACACCGACCGGCTCGTGGACTACCGGTCCCGTCGCCCGACGATGACCTTCGTCGAGAGCGCCTGGACCGACTACGCCGCCCCCAAACTGGCCCTGTACCGGATGCACGACGAGGAGGGCGCACCCTTCCTGGTCCTGCACGGCCCCGAACCCGACCGTGAGTGGGAGCTGTTCGCCGCTGCGGTCAGCACCCTCCTCGACCGCTTCCGAGTCACGCTGTCCGTCAGTGTCAACGGCATCCCCATGGCGGTTCCGCACACCCGGCCGGTCACGGTCACCCCCCACTCCACCCGCCCCGAGCTGGTCGGGGATCACACCCCGTGGATCGGCCGGGTCGAGGTCCCCGGCAGCGCCGTGTCGCTGCTGGAGTACCGCTTGGGCCAGATCGGCCACGACTTCGTCGGCTACGCCATCCACGTCCCCAGCTACCTCGCCCAGTCCGAGTACCCCCGAGCGGCCCTCGCCGCCGCGGAGCACGTCTCCGGGGCGACCGGACTGGCCCTGCCCACGAGCGGGTTGGAGGACGTGGCCGGAGCCACCGACGTCGACATCGCCGAACAGGTGGCGGCCTCTGAGGAGGTCCAGCGTGTCGTGGCCAACCTGGAACGGCAGTACGACGACATCATGTCCTCACGGGTCGACAGCGAGGAGCGGCCCACGCTCCCGCTCGCCGACGACGAGGGCGGACTGCCCACCGCCGACGAGCTCGGCGCGGAACTCGAACGCTTCCTCGCAGAGCGCGAGGGCGACGGAAACGGATGACCGTGTTCTACCAAGTGCTCTTCAGCTCGGTCCTGCGTCACATGGACGCTGAGAAGGCCCACAAGCTGAGCTTCGCCGCGCTGCGCGGCGCGGCCGCCGTTCCCGGTGTCGCCGCGGCCATGGGCCGGGTCCTGGGTCCGCGCGAGCCGGAACTGACCGTGCACGCCCTGGGCCGTGAGTTCCCCGGCCCGCTGGGCATGGCCGCCGGGTTCGACAAGAACGCCGAGAGCCCGCACGGACTGGCCGCGCTCGGGTTCGGGTTCGTCGAGATCGGCACGGTCACCGCCCAGCCCCAGCCCGGCAACCCGAAGCCGCGCCTGTTCCGCCTGGTCGAGGACCGTGCCATCGTCAACCGGATGGGCTTCAACAACGAGGGCTCGGCCCTGGTCGCCGAGCGCCTGCACCACCAGCGGTCCGCCGGGCGCCCGCTCCTGGGCGTCAACATCGGCAAGACCAAGGTGACGCCCGAGGAGGACGCCCCGGCCGACTACGCGACCAGTGCCCGCCGACTGGCTGGGTACGCCGACTACATGGTCGTCAACGTCAGCTCGCCGAACACCCCCGGGCTGCGCAACCTCCAGGGCGTCGAACAGCTGCGCCCGCTGCTGGCGGCCGTGCGCGAGGCCCTGGCCGAGGCCGGCCACCCGAACCTGCCCCTGTTGGTGAAGATCGCGCCCGACCTGGCCGACGAGGACGTCGACGCGGTCGCCGACCTCGCCCTGGCCGAGGGCCTGGACGGCATCATCGCCACCAACACCACGATCTCCCGCGAGGGGCTCGCCGCCTCTGACGAGGAGGTCGAGGCGGCCGGTGCCGGCGGCCTCTCCGGCGCTCCGCTCAAAGACCGCTCGCTGGAGGTGCTGCGCCGTCTGCGCTCCCGGGTGGGCGACCGCGTCACCCTGGTCGCCGTCGGCGGCATCGAGACCGCCGAGGACGCCTGGGCGCGCATCCGCGCCGGCGCCACACTGGTCCAGGGGTACACCGGCCTGATCTACGGCGGCCCGCTGTGGCCGCGCCGCGTCCACCGGGGCCTGGCCCGGCTCGTGCGTGAGGCGGGGTACGCCTCGGTCGGCGACGCCGTGGGAGCCGACGCGCCTCCACCGGGTCTGACCGTGGTGGGCGACGACGTCGAAGCCGTTTCCTGACCTCTCCGGCCCTGATGGGGCCCGGACCACGACACCCACCGACGCCCGGTCGACGACCTCGACCGGGCGTCGGCGCGTGCGGGCATCGCGCGTGGGCGCCCGTGCCGGCCGGGCAGGGCCCCGATGAGACGGTTCCCGGGACGGCGTGACCCCGGTCAGGACTCCGGGGCCTCGCCCTCGGTTCCGGGCACCCGGCCGTGCCGGGGGTAGGACTCCCCGGGCTCCGGATCGCCGATCACCTGTGAGGCCGTCGCGAACACGAAACCGTCCTCGCGCAGCCGCTCGATGATCTCCGGGACAGCGGCCACGGTCGGCGGCAGGGTGTCGTGCAGCAGCACCACCGAGTCCCGCTCCGCTGCCTCCACCACGCGGTCCGCGATCTCGTCCGGGGCGAGCCCCGTCCAGTCCTCGCTGTCCAGGTTCCACAGGACCTGGGCCATCCCCTGGTCGCCGATCTCTCCGAGCACCTCGGGCGAGCTGTCGCCGAAGGGCGGCCGGAACAGCCGCACCGTGTGCCCGGTGTGCCTGCTGACGATCGCGCTCACCGCCGCCACCTGCCCCGGCAGGTCGGCCTCGGGCATGTCCGGCATGTGCTCGTGCTGGTCGTTGTGGCTGGCGATCTCGTGCCCCGCGGCGTAGGCGCGCCGGTAGTCGAGGGGGCGGGTCAGCGCGGGGTCGGCGTTGAGGAAGAACGTCGCCGTCACCTCCTCCTCCGCGAGCAGGTCGAGCAAGGGCGCGGTGGTGTCGGCCGGACCGTCGTCGAAGGTCAGCGCTACGCACCGCACCCTCTTGGCCCGACAGTCGACGTCCTCGTCACCGGCGACGACCTCTCCCGGCACGGCGCGTCCGGGGTCGGGGGCCCGACCCGGCTCGGGCACGGCGTAGTCCGGCTCCTCCCGCAGCGAGGCCGCACGCGCGCGCTCGCCCAGGTCGGACAGGAGCGGCTCCGCCTCGGCGGAGTCGACCACCGAGGCGACGCGGCCGGGGGAGGAGTCCGGCGGATGGCCTTCGCGTACCGGGGAGAGGTGCCCGTCGTCGAACTCCACGACCAGGTCTCCGTCGGTGTTGAAGCCGAGGGAGTCGTAGCTGGCCCGGATCGGGAAGAGGCTCCCGGTGTCGACGTCGGGGCGGCCGGCCAGGTCCGCGCGGACGATCTCGTTCAACTCCGTGAGCTCCTCCTGCCCGGCGATCAGCTCCGAGGAGTAGTGGGTCAGTCCGGTCCCGGCGTCGTACCAGTACGTCTCGTACCCCTGCCGCAGTCCGTGCAGGTCCTCCTCGGTGCGGATCAGGCGCACCCCCAGCACGCCGTCACCGGCGGCGGTGACCTCCCAGCCGAGGGTCAGGGACACCGGGTCCCGGCTGGCCCCCCGGAAGTCGAGCACCTCCCGGTCCACGAGTTCGGCGAGCCCGTCGGCGAACTCCGGGGCGCCCTCGAACTCCGGGTAGGCGACGGTGACGTCCAGGCCCTGGGGGATGTGGGGGTGGCCGTCGTAGTCGGCGGAGCCGCCGGTCCACTCGGTGACGGCCCCCTCCGGCTCGTCCAGCACCACGGTGATCCGGTCGGCGGACTCCGCGTCACCGGTGGCCGTTCCACAGGCGGTGGCGGTCAGCGCCAGTGCCACGGCCGCGGCGCCGGACCGCCGGAGGCCTCCGCGTCCGCTGTCCGGAGGGTGGCTGCTCTGCTGCTGACGCGCTCGGATCGACGGCTCCACCGGACTTCCTCACCCCTGCCGGACGGTTGGCGGCTGACGGGAGCAAGATAGGTGACCTGGACCACGCGCCCGGGGCGATGGCCACATGTGGTCACCCCCCTGGCGCGTCCGTCGGCGGGCGTGTCAGTCCTCGGCCGGCCCGTCCTCCTCCTCGTCACCGCCGGTCTCCTGGCCCTCGGACCCGTCCTCGGCGTCCTCCTCGGGCTGGCCGTCGTGGTAGGCCGCTCCCGGGGTCGTGGTCCCGAGCAGCTGGGAGACGGTCACCATCGTGTAGCCCCGGGCGTCGAGTTCGCGGATGATCTCGTGGGAGGCGTCGATGGTGGTGCCGTGGATGTCGTGCATGAGGATGATCGCGCCGTCCGACGCGCCGCCCAGCGCGCGGCCGGAGACGACCGAGGCGTTCCGGTCCTTCCAGTCGTTGGTGTCCACGCTCCACAGGATCTGGGCGAGCCCCATGTCCTCGGTCACGGAGGCGACGCCGTCGTCGGTGGCGCCGTAGGGCGGGCGCATCAGGTCCATGGTGTAGCCGGTCTCGCGGTACACCTGGGCCTGGACGGTCTCCAGTTCGGCCCGGGCCGCGCCCTGCCCCATCGCGGACAGGTCCGGGTGGCTCAGGGTGTGGTTGGCGATCTCGTGGCCCTCCGCGTAGGCGCGCCGCACCGTGCGGGGGTGCTCCAGGACCGGGACCCCGGTCACGAAGAAGGTGGCGCGGGCGTCGTACTCGGCGAGGGTGTCCAGCAGCTCAGGGGTGCGTCCGCCGGGCCCGTCGTCGTAGGTCAGGGCTACGCACCGGGTCTCGGGGTCGGAGCAGTCCACCGCGTCGTCGACGGGGGAGATCAGGCCCGGGCGCTCCTCGGTGGTCCCGTCCTTGTCCGCTTCGGGCGGGCCCGACAGGGAGAAGTCCTCCACACCCACGGTCGCGGCGTCACGGGCGCGCACGCCCAGGTCCGACAGGAGCGGCTCGGCCTCATCCCGGTCGACGACCACGTGCACGGGGCCCTCGCCGACGGGGGCGATCTGCCCGGTGTCGAACTCCACGACCAGGTCGCCGTCGGGGTTGAAACCGACCGAGTCGTAGAGCGCGGCGACGGGAAGGACGGCCGGACCGTCGACCGCGTCCGGGCTCTGTTCCCGGACCAGCGCGTTGAGCTGATCCAGTTCGTCCTGGCCCGCGATCAGTTCGTTGGAGCCGTGGGCCAGGCCGGTGTCGGCCTCGTACCAGTACGTGCTGTGGCACTCACGAGAACCCTCGGAATCGGTCTCGGTACTGGTCATGCGCACGCCGACCAGGTCGTCGTTGGCGGCGGTCAGACCCCACTCGGCGGTGTAGTCCGCCGCGCCGGGGTTGGCCGCCTCGAAGGCGGCCACGTCGGCGTCGAGGGTGCGGGCGAGGAAGTCGGTCAGCGGTTCGGCGTCGGGAAGGGAGGGATAGGTCACGTCCGCGGAGACGCCGCCGTCGTAGGACAGCGTCTCCTCGGCCACGTCGACCACGTCGGAGGGGTCGACCACCGTCAGCCGGTCGGGTTCTCCCGTGGCGGGAGGCAGGGGGCTCTCTTCCCCCGACCCGTGCGCGGTGTTCTCCGCGGGGTCGGGGCCGGGAAGTACTCCGGATTGGGTGACGAGCAACACCAGCCCCGCCAGCACCGCCATCGCAACCACGACCGTGACGAGGGGGCGTCGGGTCGCCATGGTCCGTGGGCTCTGTTTGTTCACCAGGGGTTCTCCACGTTCATCGTCAGACGAACGTTCGCGGGGCGGCGGGGGAGGGCCGTCCCACGTAACGCTTTATGTCAGGTGTGACGCGCGCCACGTGGCTGGGGTTCGCGATGGGGGTGGCGCGCGGGAATGGGGTTTCCACGCCGGGGGCGGGGGCGTGAGGGGGCCTCCCTATACTTGCAGGCGTGGAAGGTACGCGCTCCACTTCCAGGCCGGGTTTGACCGGTTCGGGGTGTGGTTCGCGTCGCGAGAGGGAACCCGGTGGGAATCCGGGACTGCCCCGCAGCGGTATGTGGGAACGACAGTCGCCAAAAGCACTGGTAATCCGGTCGTTTTGGTCGGAATCTGGGAAGCGGCGGCCAGTAGGTCGTCGGTGCGCGCACCGACGGTGCCCACGAGTCCGAAGACCTGCCTCCACCCGGCGGCGCACCCGTGTCGCCGGTGGTCCCGTGCCCCGAGGGAGGGCCGAGGGCGGTGACGGACGGGTACGCGCCCGCGGCGCGTACCTCGCGTGGCCTACCCTCCTCATGCCCTCGTGGCCGGAACCTGGCTTTCGACGAGGGAGAGAAGCTTCATGACCACGTCACCGGCCGCGAAGGCGGCCGTGCGCTCCACCGTGCACGGTTACCCGAGGATCGGCCCGCGCCGCGAACTCAAGCGCGCCAGCGAGTCCTACTGGAAGGGCCGCACGAGCGCCCGGGAACTGGACGCCGTCGCCGCCGACCTGCGCGAGGGCGTCTACGTCCAGCTGCGCGAGGCGGGCGTCGACGACCTGCCGTCCAACACGTTCTCCTACTACGACCACGTGCTCGACACGGCGGTCCTCTTCGACCTGGTGCCCTCCCGGTTCGCCTCCCCGTCCACCGCGGAGGACCGCGACGAGGAGCTGCGCCGCTACTTCGCTCTGGCCCGGGGCGAACAGGGGGCGCCGCCGCTGGAGATGACCAAGTGGTTCGACACCAACTACCACTACCTCGTCCCCGAGCTCTCCCCGAGCACCCGTCCCCGCCTCGTCGGTGACAAGCCGGTCGCCGAGTTCCGTGAGGCCGCGGCGGCGGGCCACCACACCCGCCCGGTCCTGGTCGGCCCGCTGACCTTCCTCCTGCTGGCCAAGGCCGCCGACGACGCCCCCGAGGGGTGGGCGCCGATCGAGCTGCTCGACCAGCTCCTGGACGCCTATGGTCGCCTCCTGGCCGACCTCAGGGCGGCCGGGGCCACCGAGGTGCAGCTGGACGAGCCGATCCTGGCCACCGACGAGGGCCGCGCCGCCGTCGACCACCTGGAGCGCGTCTACCAGCGTCTGGGCGGTCTCACCGATCGTCCCTCCCTGCTGGTCTCGACCTACTTCGGGTCCATCGGCGCCGCCGCGCTGCGCGTGCTCAAGGACTCCCCGGTCGAGGCGGTCGGCCTGGACCTGGTGACCGACGCCGAAGGCATCGACGACCTGGTGAAGGTCTCCGGCCTGGGCTCAACACGCCTGGTCGCCGGTGTCGTCGAGGGCCGCAACGTGTGGCGGACCGACATCCCCTCCGCCGTGGCCACGCTCGGTACCCTGCTCGCCCTCACCGACGAGCTGACGGTGAGCACCTCCTGCTCGCTGCTGCACGTGCCGATCGACCTGGACGCCGAGACCTCCCTCGACCCCGAGCTGCGCGCGGCCCTGGCCTTCGCCAAGCAGAAGGCCGAGGAGGTCGCGCTGCTGGGCCGTGTCCTGTCCGAGGGGACCGAGGCCGAGTACGCGGCCGAGGGGGCGAACGGCGCCGACCCGGCCTTCACCGACGCCCGGGTGCGCGCCCGCCTCGACGCGCTCGGCCCGGAGGCCTCCGAGCGTCCGCAGGACCGGGGCGTCCCCACGGACACGCCGCTGACCACGACCACGATCGGGTCCTTCCCGCAGACCGCCGAACTGCGGCGGGCGCGCGCCGCCCACCGCAAGGGTGAACTGGGACGGGAGGAGTACCACCGGATCCTCCGCGAGGAGATCGACCGGGTGATCGCGCTCCAGGAGGAGATCGGTCTGGACGTGCTCGTCCACGGCGAGCCCGAGCGCAACGACATGGTGCAGTACTTCGCTGAGCAGCTGCGGGGCTACGCCACCACTGAGAACGGGTGGGTGCAGTCCTACGGTTCGCGCTGCGTGCGTCCCCCGATCCTGTACGGGGACGTTTCGCGCCCCGAGCCGATGACGGTCGAGTGGATCACCTACGCCCAGTCGCGTACCCGGAAGCCGGTCAAGGGCATGCTGACCGGCCCGGTGACCATGCTCGCCTGGTCGTTCGTGCGTACCGATCAGCCGTTGGGTGACACCGCTCGCCAGGTCGCGCTCGCCCTGCGGGACGAGATCGCCGACCTGGAGCGCGCCGGGATCCGCCACATCCAGGTGGACGAGGCGGCGCTGCGGGAGCTGCTGCCGCTGCGTGAGGAGCTGCGTGAGTCCTATCTGGACTGGGCTGTGGGCTCGTTCCGACTGGCCACCTCCGGGGTCGCGCCGACCACGACCATCCACACGCACATGTGCTACTCCGAGTTCGGGCTGATCGTCGGTGGGATCGAGGCGCTCGACGCCGACGTCACCAGTGTCGAGGCTGCGCGTTCGCGGATGAAGTTGGTGGAGGACCTCGGCCGCCGCGGCTACAAGCGGGGGATCGGCCCGGGCGTGTACGACATTCACTCGCCGCGGGTGCCCTCCGTGGAGGAGATCGAGGAGTCGCTGCGCCTGGCGGTCGCGCACATCGACGCGAGCGGCCTGTGGGTCAATCCGGACTGCGGTCTGAAGACGCGCGGGTACGCCGAGACCGAACAGGCCCTGCGCAACATGGTCGAGGCGGCCAGGCGGGTGCGCGCCGACCTGACCTAGGCGGGGTGCCCCCGGCCGAGCCCGTGAGGCCGCATGAGTGAGGGGGCCGTGGCGATGCGCCACGGCCCCCTCACGCGTCCGGAGCGGGATCAGGTGCCGACGAGGGCGAGCGCCTCGGCCCCGGCGTTGAGCATGATGTCCTCGGTGTTGTCCGGCAGGACCAGGTCCTCGGTGTCGCCCTCGGAGAGGAACGACGGACTGACCTGGTACTCGATGCGGATGTTGAGGTTGGCGGTCCGGATCAGCAGGACGGCCTGGGGCACCTCGTCGCCCACATAGTCGTAGCGGGTGACGACGTACTGCGCCTGGTCGCCCAGGTCGACCTCGCGGTTTTCCTCGATGGCGTCGGCGATGTAGTACGAGTAGTCGGTCGCCCCGGTGACGTCCTCGATGCCCGACTCGAAGTCCTCGGTGGCCTGCTCGATGGAATCGGAGGCCGAGTAGGGCACGGAGTAGGTCAGCCGCAGGGAGGCGTAGTCCTCGGAGTTGTTGCCCTCCGGGGCCTCGGCCAGCGTGCTGGAGCACCGGGAGGTGGCGTCCTGGACCGACTTGTCGCCTTCCTCGGTGAGCAGGAAGTCGGTGTGCACCTGCTCGGTGAAGGCGTCGCAGGGTTCGGCGGGCACCGCGTAGGGCGGTTCACCGGCGGGCGCGGCGTCCGTGTCGGGGGCCGGCGCGTCGGTCGGGCCGTCGGTGTCCCGGGTGCCCTGGTCGGCCTCGGTCGATTCGGCGACCGGAGGGGTCGGCGATCCGTTGGTCACGAGCGTGACCAGGACGGCGATCACCAGGACGACGATCACGACGCCGCCCACGATGACGACCCACAGGCCCGCCTTACCGCCACCGCTCTTGGGGGGATGGGGAGGGGTGAAGCCGGGGCCGCCGGGGCCACCGGGACCGCCGGGGCCGTAGGGCGGCTGCGCGCCTCCGTACATGTGCTGCTCGCCCCCGGGGTAACCGGCGCCGTAACCGGGCTGGCCACCGGTGCCCGGGTCGCCGTAGGGGGCGCCCTGGGGCGGCTGGGGCTGGCCGTAGGGCGGCTGGGCCCCCTGCTCCCCGCCACCGTAGGGGTTCTGGGGTGGCTGGTTGTAAGGTCCGTTTTCGCTCATGGCTCCCCTCGCCCGGTGGTGTGCTGTGTTGGTGACGCGTGAACGCGTCCTGGGTTCGCGGGTCCGCCGCAGTGCTGGGCCACCGGTGGTGCGGGGCGGCGGCCACGGGACCGCGGGGGTGAGCCGCCCGCTCGTACCGGCCCGTGGGCGAGGACGGGCGGTGTGGAACGGGGGATCCCCGGTGTCGTGAGGAGGTCCCTGGTGCCGGGTGTGCTCCGAGGTCGGGCCGGGCACGTCATCCCCACAGGCCAGGGCCGGGACGTGTTGCATCCTAGCTGCGCTGAGTACCCGTGCGGCAGGTGGGATACCGGTCGGGTGGGTGAATTGTCACCGTTTCGTGTCGCTCACGTGGGACCGGAGGTTCCTGGCGGGCGGGTGGCCGGTTCCGGCCACCGGGCGATCCCGGGCCATGAAGACGCCTGGCCGCGGGGGAGTTCCTCCTCGGGCACGAGGGGTCTCACCCGCTGCGCGGGGATGTCCGGGCCGGTGCGGCCACGTCCGTCGGAGGGCGCCGGCCGGGGCCCGAACGACCACCGGGGCGCGGAGCCGGGATGACGCACACGCTCCGACAGGCGGTGTGGTTCGAGCCGGACTCCGTGCGTCCCCTCGCGGTCGAGGGCCCCGCCGACCGGGTGGTGGGCGGGGACGCGGCGCCTCAGAACATCGAGATGTGCACGTGGTCGAAGTGGTTCTCGGTCACGCTGCCGCGGTCGGACATGGCGCGCCAGCCCTCGTTGCCGCGCCGGATGTCCCAGATCTCCTGCCGGTAGATGATGTACATGATCCCGAAGTCCTCGGCGTTCTCCTTCGCCCACTCGGCGATCTCGTACCCGCGCTGGACCTGGTCCTCCGACGGCATCTGTCCGTTGCCGTCGACCATGAAGTCGCAGGCCCGGCCCTTGGGGTGCTCGCCGACCACCCAGCCGCCGACCGCCCGGTAGCAGCCCACCCCGCCGACGTCGCTGCCCCGACCGAACCGGGAGATGATCTCGTCGCGCATCTGGCGCGTACGCGGGGTGATGTTGTCCGGCGGCTCCATCGGCTGGTTGGGGTGGTCGGCGATCATGCGCTGAACCTCGCGCCGGCGCTCCTCCAGCTCGTCCAGGTCCGCCTCGACCTGAGCCAACTCCTCCTGCGCGGTGGCCTGCGCGGCCTCGTCGCGCTCCATCGCCTGTTCCAGCTGGTCGATGAGGTCATCGTGGGTGGAGGACAGATAGTCGATGAGCACCGCGCGGTCGATGATCTCGTCCGGGTCGGAGTCGACGAAGAGCGACATCGAGGGGTCGATCCCGTTGGCGGTGTAGGTGGCCACTGCCAGCGACCGCACCTCCGCGCGTGCGGCCTCCACCTCCTCGCGCGAGGTCTCGGCGCGGGCCTCGGCGTCCTCGGCCTCGTCCATGACCGCTTCCATGTCCCGCAGCTCACCCTGGAACTCCTCGGTGAGCGACTCGGCGCGGGCGCGCAGGCTGTCCATGTCCTCGGGCTCGCGCGGCGCGATGGTCGCTCCGGCGCTCTGGGGCACGGCCACCAGGAGGGCGGCCAGGGCGACGGCCAGGGCGCCCGCCGTGGCGCGGGCGGGGCGGCCGACGGGGCCAGGCCCGGCGGCACGGGGCACAAGGTGGGCCAGGACGTCGTGCCATGTCCACGCGCGGGGGTCCGGTGCCCAGAAGTCGGCGAACGGGTCGTCCCCGGACGCGCGGGAGGCGCCGCCCCCGCGGATCGGATCGTCGGGCTGCACGGTGTGATCGCTCCTCGAACCCGTACGTTCCCCGTGGTCGGGAGCGTCGGGCACTGCTGCTCGTGTGTCCCGGAACGGGTGTGGGGACCGCTCGGGCCGGGCTCTCGCACACGTGGAACGGCTGGAGCGAGAGTCACGGAATCGTCATGAGTGTAGGCCCGACCGTGCGGATTCGGAAAAGACGGGGTCAAGCCACCACATTCCAAAATACGCGATGTGGTCAAAATAACCTGATCACGGACATTAAAATCGCTGATCGGACCCGTTCGTACGTGGTTGAGTTGGTGCGGCGACGGCTCCCGCGCGCTCCGGCGCGTCGCTTCCACGCGGCCCCCGGGCCCTCCGTACGCTCGGACGCGGGCGTCGAACCCGCGTTGAGTCCCGCCCTGGGCGATCCCCACGAGCGCCGAGACACCACCGCTGAGACGTCGATGGGAAGACCGTGATTGACGCAGTGGGCCTGCACAAGGCCTACCGGTTGAACAAGCACCGGGTGAGAGCCCTCAATGGCGTCGACCTGCGTGTCGAACCCGGGGAGATCTACGGGGTCGTCGGGCAGAGTGGTGCGGGCAAGAGCACCCTGCTGCGATCGGTGAACCTCCTGGAACGCCCCGACGCAGGAACGGTCACGGTCGACGACCAGGAGCTGACCGCGCTGCGTGGCGCCCGCCTGAGGGCCGCCCGCCGTGGGATCGGCATGGTCCACCAGCACTTCGCCCTGCTGTCCTCGCGCACGGTCGCGGGCAACGTCGGCTTCCCGCTGGAGGTCGCGGGCGTGGACCGCGCCCGCCGCCGGGCCCGTGTCGGGGAGCTCCTGGAGCTGGTCGGGCTCGGTGACAAGGCGCGGGCCTACCCCTCCCAACTCTCCGGCGGGCAGAAGCAGCGCGTGGGCATCGCCCGCGCGCTGGCCTCGGCGCCCAAGGTCCTGCTCAGCGATGAGGCGACCTCGGCCCTGGACCCGGCCACCACCGAGTCCATCCTCGCCCTGCTCGGCCGCCTGCGCGACGAATTGGGGCTGACGATCCTCCTGATCACCCATGAGATGGACGTGATCAAGCGGATCTGCGATTCCGCGGCCATCATGGAGAACGGCGAGTTCCGCGAGTCCGGTCGCGTCCTCGACCTCATCGGAACCCCGGGCTCCCTCCTGGCGCGCTCCCTGTTCCCCATCCCGGAGGGCGGCGGCCCCGACACCGTCGTCGTCACCTACCCGCGCTCCTTCGACGAGCCGCTGATGTCGGAGCTGACCCGACGTTTCGACGTGGACGCCAACATCCGCGGCGGCGGCGTGGAGCGCGTCGCGGGCCAGTCCGTGGGCCGCCTGAGCGTCGACGTGCGCGGCGCCCGCCGCGCTGAGGCGCTGACCTTCCTGTCCGAACGCGGTCTGCTGGTCGAGGAGGCCGGAAAGTGATCGACTCCGCCCTGTCCCTCGCCTCGACCACCGAACCGACGGGGGCGTGGAACGCCCTGGTCGCCTTCGTCCGGGACTGGCCCCAGATGTGGCCGAACCTGTGGCTGGCCACCATGGACACCGTCTACATGGTGTGGTGGGCGACCGTCTTCAGCGTCCTGTTCGGTCTGCCCTTGGGCGTGCTGCTGGTGGCCACCGACCGCGGTGGCCTCACCCCCGCACCGGCCGTGCGCGCCGTGCTCGGCGCGATCGTCAATATCGGCCGCTCCCTGCCGTTCATCGTCCTGATGGTCGCGGTGCTCTCCCTGACCCGCTTCCTCGTCGGTACGACCCTTGGCCCCACCGCCGCGATCGTCCCGCTCAGCATCGGCGCGATCCCCTTCTTCGCGCGTCTGGTCGAGACCGCGGTACGCGAGGTGGACCGGGAGGTGGTCGAGGCCGCGCACGCCATGGGCACCCGCAAGCTCACCATCGTGGGCAAGGTGTTGCTGCCCGAGGCGCTGCCGGGGCTGATCGCCGGACTGGTGATGACCGTGGTCACCCTCATCTCCTACTCCGCGATGGCCGGTGCGATCGGCGGCGGGGGACTGGGCGACCTGGCCATCCGTGAGGGTTACCAGCGTTTCAACGACCACTACCTGTGGGCGACGGTCATCCTGCTCATCGTCATCGTGCAGGCGGTCCAGAGCCTGGGGGACCTGGTCGTCCGCCGCCTCTCACGGCGCTGACGACCGCTCCCGTCCCCCGCCCCCAGCGTCCCCCTCTCCCCTCAGCGAGGTGTCCGAGTCCCATCGGGAAGGGAGACTGTGATGTCGGGGAGCGCGAAGGCGCGCGTGAGCGTGGTCGCGGGGGTGGCGGTGGCGCTGCTCGCCGCCTGCGGGAGTCCAAGCGAACGCGCCGAGGAGGAGGGCGGGGGCACGGGGGAGGGGCTGACCACGCTGACGGTCGGCGCGACACCCGTGCCGCACGCCGAGATCCTGGAGTTCGTGGACGAGGAGCTCGCGGCCGACGCGGGGTTGGCCCTGGACGTGGTCGTCTTCACCGACTACAACCAGCCCAACGCGGCACTGGCCGAGGGCGAGCTGGACGCCAACTACTACCAGACGTTGCCGTTCCTGGAGGAGTATCTGGCGGGCAACCCGGAGGTCGGCCTGAGCTACCTGTCGGACGTGCACCTGGAGGCGTTCGGGATCTACTCCCAGGAGGTCTCCGATCTGGAGGCCCTGCCGGAGGGGGCGCGGATCGGTCTGCCCAACGACGCCTCCAACATGGGGCGGGCGTTGGACCTGCTCGCCTCGGAGGGGGTGATCGCCCTGTCCGACGACGTCGGTCCGACACCGACGCTCGACGACGTGGAGACGGCGGAGTCGCGGGTCGAGCTGATCCCGGTGGAGGCGGCGCAGCTGCCCAGGTCGCTGCCCGACCTGGACGCCGCGGTGGTCAACGGCAACTACGCCCTGGAGGCCGACCTCCCGACGACGGCGAACGTGCTCGCCTGGGAGGCCACCGAGGGCAATCCCTACGCCAACGGCCTGGTCGCGCGCACCGAGGACGCCGGCGACCCCGACCTGCTCCGCCTGGACGAGCTCCTGCACAGCGAGGAGACCCGCGCGTTCATGGAGCGGCGCTGGGAGGGCGTCGTCATCCCGCTGGGGGTCGAGGAGACCGAGTGAGGGCCGCCGTGTCCCGGGCGGCGCGCGCCACCCGGGACACGGTCGGGGCACCGGCGGGAGGCCGTAACGGTTGTGTCTCGCCGTCCCGAGCGTTCGTTGACAGCCGAGCGGACGTTCTGCTTCGGTTATGGGAGCGCTCCCATGCATCCCATCACGGAAGGTGTGTGCCGACATCGTGACCGACCACGAACAGTTCCCCGAAGGCTTCCTGTGGGGGGCCGCCACCGCCTCGTTCCAGATCGAGGGCGCCACCACCGCCGATGGTCGCGGACCCAGCATCTGGGACACCTTCTGCGCCACCCCCGGCAACGTCCTGGGCGGCGACACCGGTGAGCCGGCCGTCGACCACTACCGCCGCTATCCCGAGGACATCGCCCTCATGCGCCGCCTCAACCTCGGCGCCTACCGCTTCTCCGTCGCCTGGCCGCGTGTCCTGCCCGAGGGTTCGGGCCAGGTGAACCAGGCGGGGCTCGACTTCTACGACCGCCTCGTGGACGCGCTGCTGGAGGCCGGGATCCAGCCGTGGGCCACCCTCTACCACTGGGACCTGCCCCAGCGGCTCCAGGACGCGGGCGGCTGGCCGAACCGCGACACGGCGCTGCGCTTCGCCGACTACGCACGGGTCGTCGCCGACGCGCTCGGTGACCGTGTCGAGAACTGGATGACGCTCAACGAACCCTGGTGCGCGTCCTTCCTCGGCCACCACATCGGTGAGCACGCCCCCGGCCAGCGCGACGCCGTCGCCGCGCTCACCTCCGCCCACCACCTGCTGTTGGGCCACGGTCTGGCCACCGAGGTCCTGCGCTCGACCGGTCACCGGGTCCGGGTCGGCCTCGCCCACAACCAGGCGGTGATCCGCCCCCACGGCGCCACCGCCGAGGACGTGCGCGCCGCCCGCCGGGCCGACGGCGTGCGCAACCGCGTCTTCACCGACCCCTTGTTCCGGGGCGCCTACCCGGCCGACGTGGTCGCGGACCTGGCCGACATCACCGACTTCTCCTTCGTCGCCGACGGTGACCTGGCGGCCGTCGCTGCCCCGCTCGACTTCCTCGGCGTCAACTACTACATGCCGGAGTGGGTCGCCGCCTCCCCCAAGGGACTGGACCCGGACACCGTCAGCGGCCAGGGCGGAGCGTGGGTCGGGGCCACCCCCGACGAGGTGCACGTCTCCCAGGGCCTGCCGGTCACCCACATGGGGTGGGAGGTCGACCCCACCGGCCTGTACGACGTCCTCCGTCGCCTGGCCGCCGACAGCGGCGGGATCGACCTGTACGTCACCGAGAACGGGTGCGCCTACGACGACGCCGTCACCGACGACGGACGGATCCACGACACCGACCGCGTCGACTACTACGAGGGCCACGTGCGCGCGGCCCTGGAGGCCGTACGCTCGGGCGTGCCCCTGCGCGGATACTTCGCCTGGTCCCTGCTGGATAATTTCGAGTGGGCGTGGGGATACTCCCGCAGGTTCGGACTCGTGCGCGTCGACTACGCCACCCAGGAACGCCTGGTCAAGGACAGCGGCCTGTGGTACGCGCGGCTGGCACGGGAGGGCCGCGTACCGACCCGGTGACGCGGTCCGCGCGGACCGCGTGCCGCGCCCACCGCCCCCGTGCGCGCTCCGTCGCGGCGGGGGCGGATGCGACGACTCGATCCCAGAGGGAGCAGCGAAGTGGCCAGAAGCGGTGGCGGTCGGCGGCGTCCGACCCTGGAGATGGTGGCGGAGCGCGCCGGTGTCGGCCGCGGCACCGTCTCGCGGGTGATCAACGGATCGCCCCAGGTGAGCCCGCGTACCCGCGAGGCCGTGCACAACGCGATCGCGGAACTGGGGTACAGCCCCAACCAGGCCGCGCGCACCCTGGTCACCCGGCGCACCGACACCGTCGCGTTGGTGGTCTCCGAGCACCGCGACCGACTGTTCACCGATCCCTACTTCGCCGACGTCATCCGCGGCGTCAGCTCCGTCCTGCACGAGCGCGACCTCCAGTTGCTGCTCACCACCGCCCGGACCGAGGGCGAGCACAAGAAGATCGGCGACTACCTCAGCGGTTCCCACGTGGATGGAGCGCTGCTGGTCTCCCTGCACCGGGACGACCCCCTTCCGCGCCGGTTGGAGGAGGCGGGCGTGCCCGTGGTGCACGGCGGCCAGCCGCACGCCGCCGACCGGACCGGCGGTGTCTTCGTCGACGTGGACAACGCGGGCGGCGCCCGGTCCGCGGTGCGACACCTGCTCGACATCGGCAGGCGGCGGATCGCCACCATCGCCGGCCCCCAGGACATGGCGGCGGGTGTGGATCGCCTGGCCGGATACCGGCAGGTGATGGAGGAGGCCGGACTCGGCGTCGACGAACGGCTCGTGACCGCCGGGGACTTCAGCGTCGACGGCGGAGCGCGGGCGATGGAGCGCCTGTTGGAGACCGCCGGAGACTTCGACGCGGTGTTCGCCGCCTCCGACCTGATGGCCGTCGGAGCCCTGCGCGTGCTGCGAGAGCGCGGACTGCGCGTTCCCGAGGACGTCGCCGTGGTCGGCTTCGACGACACACTCGTGGCCCAGCACTGCGAACCGCCGCTGACCACCGTGCGCCAGCCCACGGTGCGCATGGGCCAGGAGATGGCCCGGTTGTTGGCCGACGTCGTGATCCCCCGTACCGGCGAGGCCGAGTCGATCGTCCTGGACACCGAGCTGGTGGTACGCGACTCGGCCTGAGCCTTCCGGGCCACCGCCCACAGGCCCCCGGACACCTGCCCGGACCCGCTCTGACCCGCCCATTCGCCGCTATCACGGGTGGACGCGTGCCCCGCCGCTGTGCGAGGCTGGTCGCGATTTCGCGGGGAGACGGTGGGAGCGCATGGACCCGACGCGGGAACCGACACACACCCGGTGCGCGATAACCTCATGCGGCTGGTGCGAGCGGAGCGGTGTCGACTGCCGCTTCTGTTCGGGGACGGGGTGGTGGCGGCCGGAGCAACCGCACCGGGACGGCAACGGCGTCATCGTGTGGCGACGGGTGGAGGAACCATGCCGGGGATGCGCCGGAACAGGTAAGGAACACAGCCCGGTCGCCGTTGTGTAGACGGGCTCGGGTTCTGTTTCTCGGAGCGGGTGCCCACGGGTTCGCCGTTCGGGCGCCGCCGGGGCGCCGAAGGCGAGTACCGTGCCCGCGGGCGCTCGTCGGGGGTGGTGCCCACGCGTCGCCTGTGGCGCCTCTGCGGGCGATGGCGGGCGAGGCGAGGCGGAGGGCCCGAAGAACGGTCTCGCCCTGATGAGGAGGATCGACGTTGGACTGGGTGACCTACCTGTCGCCGAGCGGAGGCGGTGCCCGTCTCGGCGCTCTGGAGGACGGTGACGTTCTCGGCTGTCCCATGACCGACGACCTGGCAGCCCTGCTGGACGCGGGGCCGGAGGCGATGGCGGAGGCGTACGCCCGCGCCGTGGACGACCCCGTGGAGATCATCGTCGAGCCCGAGGCCCGGATGTGCGCCCCGCTGGTTCCCGACGACCCCGTCCGGGCGCGCTTCGGCGGCACCGAGGTCGAGGTCGCCCCTGACCTGGTCCGCGGCGTGGACGACGGTGTGGTGTCCGGCGCCCTGAGGGCGTGGGTCGGCCTGGCCGCCGTCTCGGGCTCGGAGGGGGCCGCGACGGCCTTCACCACGGCCTGCCTGTGGCTCGACGGGGCCGGGACGCCCCTCCAACTGACCCTCGGCCCGGACCTGGTCACACGGGACGAGTTCGTGGACGGCGAGGGCGAGACGGTGGAGGAGTTCTCCGCCTCCGTCGGCGAGGAGGAGAGGGGCCGCGGAGGGGTCGCGCCGTGGGATGCGTGGTTCACCTCCGGAACCGGCCGGGTGCGCGCCCTGCTGTGTCTGGACACCGGGCCCCTGGAACCCGACGACGAGCTGAACGTGTACCCCGGTGTCCTGGGCGGGTTCGAGGTCCGGGTGGGCTCACTGGTCTGACTCTGGTCGGGGACGCCGGCCGGGGTCTCACCCGGTGAACTCCCAGTGCCAGGGCTCGAAGCCGTTGCGCGCCCAGTGAGGGTTGACCCAGCCGTGCGTGGGCGCGTGGGAGAGCATCCAGGCGTGTTCGGGGCTGCCGAGTTCGTGTACGCCGCCGCACAGGTCCACGGCCAGGCCCAGACCGTGCTGGCTGGTGCCGGGGTGGGCGGCCATACCGGGCAGCATCTGCTGGAACAGCAGCACCTGCTCGTGGTACGGGCGGTAGGAGTCGGCCACGCACAGCGGACTGCCGAACCGCTCCCGGTAGGCGGCGTCGAGCCCGACGAACGCCACCGCCGCGTCCGGCCGCAGCCGCTCGCCCGCCTGGGGGAGCGGGCAGAGTGCGGAATCGGGGAGGCGGCCGTTGGTGTGACCGCCGCCGTCACCGCTCGCGCACGCCAAGGTGTGCGCGGCCGGAGCGGTCACCGCGTGGCCGGTGTCAGCCACATGGTCCCCTTCCGCCCCATCGGCCCTTTCCGCCTCCTCAGCCTCCTCCGAAGCGGCTTCGGTCCCCCGCGTCGCGCGGCGTTCGGCGAGCAGCGTCTCCAGCCGGCTCCGCTCGTCCAGCAGCTCCTCGAACCGCTCCTCCTGGGTGCTGACCGCGGCTTCGGCGCGCTCGCGGGCGGCGGCCGCCGCCTCGGCGGCCTCGGACTGCTCCTCCTCGGCTCCCCTGGCCAGGTCGGCGAGGGTGCCCGCCGCCACGCGCGCGGCCTCGGCCCGGTCGAGCTCGGCGGTGCGGTGCCCGGCGAGCAGTGTCAGGTAGGCCCCGCGTTCGAGCAGCTCCTCCGGCCCACCGAACCAGGCCGCCGCCGGGTGCGGTGCCCCGCCCTTGTAAGCGGTGGCGGCATGGCGCGCGGCGGCCAGGCGTGAGTCCTTCCGCCGGGCCCGGGCGGTGGCGGCCCGTTCGTCGGCCGCCTTCCGGCGGGCGGAGACCTCGGCCAGGTGCTCGGCCTCGTGCCGGTAGTCCGCGATCCGCTCCACGGCGGTGCCGCGCAGGTCCTCCAGCTCGGCGCGCAGGACCGCCAGCTCCACGCGCACGTCGCCGAGTTCGGCCTCCTCCGGGGAGTCGGATGTCGCGTGGGCCGCGCCCGACGCGGCGGAGGACAGGACGAGGAGGAGAGCCGTCCCCCATGCGAGAGCGGTGTTGACCGAAAAGTCGCGTCGGATGTCGCGGGAACGCTCGGTTCGGAAGCCGGTACTGACCGTGCGCGGAGATGGGCGCGACGGGGTGCGCATCATCAGTTCCTCCCCGGACCTGCATATACGTCATGTCACGATGTCATGTCGGGTCGGTCGTGATGGGGAGGCTGGGTGCGTGTCCAAATAGTTACCAGGCCTGAATGGGGGTTTTCGGACAGCACGGATGACCTGGGAAGTTGGTCAAAATGTCGACGTACGGGGCAGGATGGGTCCGGATGCGCGTGGATGATCCCGCCGAAGGCCATCAAACGGTCGAAGCGAGTCCTTCTCGCCCATTGGTACGCTATCCACCGCACGCGCACCTAAGAATCCTGTTAGGTGGGCGGCGCCTCTCCTCCCAGGCGAGTCCGGCGGACAGTCTTCCCATCTTCCCCAAACTCCCACCGCTTCCTGATCCGGCGGGCCGCATGGTCCGATCCGATCCCATCCGAGGGCCTCTTCGGTCAGGAGTGGTCAATCCCTGGGTTCAACAGCCGTTCGAGGCGGTGACACGAAAGGTTGCGAGGGTCCGTGTCGACACGAGCGACAGCAAGCGGGGCCAATGCGCAGAGCGGGGCAGCGCAGGCCGAACATGCCGATGCCGCGCCTCGGCGCAGAGCCGACTGGTGGCGGCCACGTAACTGGCGGGTGCGCTCCCGACTGGTGGCCCTCATCGTCATCCCCACAGCCGTGGCCCTCGCGCTCGGTGGTCTGAGGGTCTACGAGTCCACGGACACCACCATCACCCACGCGCACATCGAGGACCGCGCCAACGTCGGTGTCATCATCGTGGAGTTGGCCAACCAGCTCGGTCGGGAACGCTCGGCGAGCGCGGTCTACATCTCCGACGACCCCGACCCCACGCGCCGCTCCGACGAGCTGCGCCAGCGGTTGGAGGAGGAACGCGACGCCTCCCGCGAGCTCCAGACCAGCCTCACGGCCGAGCTCTCCGCGATGGGCGACATGGACGGCAGTCTCGCGCAGACCCGCCTCGACACCATGCTCAGCCAGTTGGACAGCCTGGACTCCCTGCGCAACGAGGTCGACGAGACCCGTGTGACCGTCCTGCCCGTGGTCACGAACTACCGCACGATCTCCCGGTCGCTGCGCGAGTTCAACCAGACCATGGCCGACCAGAGCTCCGACACCGACCTGCGTGAGGCCGTGCGTGCCCTCACCGCGCTGTCCAGCGCGCGTGACCAGCTCTCCTACGAGACCGCGCTGATGAGCCACTCGCTCTCGCGCAACACGATGACCGGTGGTATCGCCGAGGCGATCGAGTCGAGCCGCGCGCGGTACGAGAACGAGCTCTCCAACTTCGTCCAGGCCGCCTCGGTCGAGCAGCGCGCGATCTTCGACGAGAACTTCACCGGCCTGGAGGTCAGCCAGGTCTCCACGATGCGCATGCGCGTCATGTACCGCGCCGAACGCAACGACTCCCTGACCGGTGTGACCTCCAACGACGGTCCCGAGGACTACCAGGAGATCGCCGACACCGCGCTCGACCTCCTCCAGACGGTCGAGAGTGAGATCGCCGGGGCGATCGCGGAGGACGCCGACGAGCTCGGCAACGCGGCCATGATGCGCACCATCACCGACCTCGTCGTCGTCGCTCTGGTCCTCCTCGCGGTGTTCATCCTGACCTCGCTCGTGGTCCGCTCCCTGGTGCGCCCCCTGCGCACCCTGGAAGACGGGGCCCGCCGCATCGCCGAGCGCGACCTTCCCGACGCGATCAACCGGATGCAGGAGGCGGGAAGCGCCCCCGACGTTCGGGTCACCCCGATCGAGGTCGAGACCAACGACGAGATCGGCGAGGTGGCCCGCGCCTTCGACGACGTCCACCGCGTGGCCCTGACGCTGGCCTCCGACGAGGCCGCCCTGCGCAGCAACGTCAACGCGATGTTCGTCAACCTCTCCCGCCGAAGCCAGACCCTGGTGGAACGGCAGCTGCGCCTCATCGACGGTCTGGAGCAGTCCGAGCAGGACGCCGACCGCCTCTCCGACCTGTTCCAGCTGGACCACCTCGCGACGCGTATGCGCCGCAACAACGAGAACCTGCTGGTTCTGTCCGGCCAGGACAACACCCGCAAGTGGGCTCAGCCCGTCCCGCTGGTCGACGTCCTGCGCGGCGCGGTCTCCGAGGTCGAGCAGTACGAGCGCGTCAACGTGCGCGCCCCCTCCCACATCTCCGTGCTCGGCCGTCCGGTCAACGACGTGATCCACCTGGTCGCCGAGCTGGTCGAGAACGCCACGTCGTTCTCGCCGCACGACACCGAGGTCCTGGTCAGCGCCAAGACCCTCGCCGACGGCGGTGTCCAGGTCGATGTCACCGACAGCGGTATCGGTATGGCTCCCGAGGACCTGGCGGCGATCAACGCCCGCCTCGCGGCCCCGCCCGTCATCGACGTCGCGGTCTCGCGCCGCATGGGTCTGTTCGTGGTCTCGCGCCTGGCCCACCGCCACGGCGTCCGACTCACCCTCATGGAGGCCCACGGCGGCGGCACCACCGCCCGCATCATCTTCCCGGCGGACCTGCTCATCACCCCGGTCGAGGGCCAGCACGCCGTCGGCGGGGCCGAGGCCCGCCCCGAGCTGTCCGCCGGCGCGCCCAACACCTACGCCGAGGCCGAGGCGGCCTTCGCCTCCAGCCCCGCGCCCGCCGAGCCCGGCGACCCGTGGCAGGGACAGGACGCCGGGTCCGACCTCAGCTCCCTGGGCGGTCTGCCCAAGCGCCAGCCCGGCGGAAGCCGCGGCGACGAGCACCCGCCGAGCGGCCAGGACCTGTGGGACACCGGCCAGGGCACGGGCGGATCGATGTTCGAGCCGACCAGGGGCGCCGGGACCACGGGGTCGAACGGTTCCGACCTGAACGACGCCCAGCCGGTGGTCGACCCCTACGACGTCTCCGACGAGGAGGAGACCCGGCCCGACGGCACGGGCCGCAGCCTCTTCGACCCGGCTCCCCGTTCCGAGGACGGCGGCGGGTCGGCGTTCGGGGGCGGGACGCCCGGCCGCTCGATGGACACCGGTTCGTTCGGCCGTCCCAGCGACACTTCCGCCTTCTCGCGTCCCACGGACACCGGGGCCTTCAGCCGCCCCACGGACACCGGTGCGTTCTCCCGTCCCACGGACACCGGGGCCTTCAGCCGCCCCACCGACACGGGGAGCCACGGGCGTTCCGACGACCGTTCCCAGGACTTCTTCGGGAACCCGACGCCCGCGGCGGACGGCCACGCCGACAACGGCACCGCCTCCGGCAGGGACACCACCGGCGCCCACGAGCGCCCCGCCGCCCCGTCGGGTGAGGACACCGAGTCCTTCCCCGCGGTCTCCTCGGACTGGACCTCGCGCCCGTCGACGCCCGAGCGTCCCGCCGCCCCGTCGTCCAACGACACCGGGAACTGGCGTACGGGCGGGACGGACTCTCGCGAGGGGTACGGGTCGACCGCGTACCTGTCCCGCCGCTACGGGGGCGCCCAGGGGCCGAACAGCACCGTCGTGCCGCCGACCCCGGCGGGTGAGGGTTCCGACTCGCTGCCGATCTTCGACGCCATCGAGTCCAACTGGTTCAAGCGCCGCAGCGGCGGCCCGACGGTGGACGCCACCGAGACCGGACCGATGCGGCAGGTCGACGCGGACCAGACCAGCCGGCAGCCGGACGGCGGGCAGCCCTCCCGCCCTGGTCAGAGCGGTCAGGAAAGCCAGAGCGGCCAGAGTGGCCAAAGCGGCGCTTCGGAGAGCGAATGGCAGTCCGCGGCCGACCGCGGGTGGAAGGCCGCGCGCACCGCGGCTGAGCCGCTCGCAGGTGGTCTGACTACCTCGGGCTTGCCAAAACGGGTTCCCAAGGCAAACCTTGTCCCGGGGACCGCCCCACGACCGGAGAACTTCAAGCAGATGCCCACGCGCAGCGCGGACCGTGTCCGCAACCGCTTCGCGGGCTTCCAGAAGGGCGTCCGGGAAGGGCGGCACCAGCTGGGTGAGGGCTCGACGGAGGGATGACCTCAGTGGAACATGGTGGGACGGGGTCCCCCTTATTCGCGGAAGCCGGATGCAATAGCATCTACCGAGCTTCTCGGACGGGCCACACCCAGCGCTTGACGAGAGTCGAACACCAGACCCCCGGTGGCCGCCCCCTCAGGCGGGACCGGGCAGGACGCAGGAACAGTGCTGTCACATGCCGTGCCGGCGGTAGCAGTGCGGTGAGACCAGCCGGCGAACTTGGACAGGAGATCAGATGAGTCGACAGGTCAATGAGCTCAACTGGTTGATCACTGACTTTGCCGACCGGGTTCCCGATGTCGCCCACGCGATCGTCGTCTCCTCTGACGGCCTTCCGTTGGCTTCGTCGGCGGGCTTCCCGACTGACAGGGCGGACCAGCTGGCGGCCATCGCCTCCGGCCTCTCCAGCCTGACGCAGGGAGCGTCCCGGGTGTTCGAAGGCGGAGCGGTCGCCCAGACCGTCGTGGAGATGGAACGGGGGCTGATGCTCATCATGGCCATCAGCGACGGTTCCTGCCTGGCGGTACTGGCTGCGGCCGAGAGTGATCTGGGTCTGGTCGCGTACGAGATGACCCTGCTCGTCGAGCGGGCGGGGCGGGCGCTGACACCAACGGCGCGCACCTCGGGAATCCACTGATCCACCACCGACAGGAGGAAGTGGTGGCACCTCACAGTAGAGATGCCGGGAGCGCCTCGTGGTTCGGACAACAGCCGAGCGGTCCCTCCACCGGAGGGATCCCGTCTGTGCCGGGCGGCGGAGATGTTCCTCGACCAATCCAACAACCGTATGAACAACGACCCGCGGCGGGGAGCGCGCCCAGTTCACTGGTCCGCCCCTACGCCGTGACCAAGGGCCGCACCAAGCCGAAGTCGCAGCTTCCCCTGGAGGCGCTGATCTCGGCGACGGCGGCGGCCCGTAACGAGTCTGGGACGCTGACGCCCGAGTGGCAGGCGATCAGCGACCTGTGCCGGGAGTGGCGGTCCGTGGCGGAGATCTCCGCCCTCTTGCGGATGCCGCTCGGTGTGGCACGGGTGCTTGTGGCGGACATGTCCGAGCAGGGACTGGTCCAGATCAGGTCTTCGCTGAACAACGACGCCCGTCCCAACACCAACCTGCTTGAAAGGGTGCTCAGTGGACTTCGCAAGCTCTAGCCCAGCCGAGGAAGGCGGTGCTGGGGGGAACGCGATGACGTCGGTCAAGATCGTCGTCGCCGGGGGCTTCGGTGTCGGGAAGACGACATTCGTTGGCTCCGTCTCCGAGATCGTGCCGCTGACCACCGAAGCGGTGATGACCAGCGCCAGCGTCGGGGTCGACGACCTCGCCAAGACGCCGGACAAGCAGACCACCACCGTGGCGATGGACTTCGGCCGTGTCTCCCTCGACTCCGACCTGATCCTGTACCTGTTCGGCACCCCCGGACAGCACCGGTTCTGGTTCATGTGGGACGACCTCGTCAAGGGCGCCATCGGCGCCGTCGTCCTGGTGGACACCCGGCGCCTGGCCGACTGCTTCCCCGCGATCGACTACTTCGAGGAGGCGCGCCTGCCCTTCATCGTGGCGATCAACGGGTTCGACGGTTACTATCCCCACGCCGCGGACGAGGTCCGGGACGCGCTGACGCTCAGCCCCGAGATCCCCATCGTCCAGGTGGACGCCCGTGACCGGGCCTCCACCAAGTCGACGCTCATCACCCTCGTCGAGCACGCCATCACGGTGGGGGACCCCGAGGGCGCGGCAGGGCAGCCCACCTCCACTGGCGGCCAGAACTCCTGGCGCTAGCCACCGGGCCGGGGTCCCGCACAGAGCACGGCCCGGTTCCCGCACGGCGGGGACCGGGCGTCCGTGCTGGCATCATGGGGGAATGAGCTCTCCCTCCCAGCCCGACGCCGAGGCGATGACACAGCGGTTCCGACGGGTGGCCGAACAGGTGCTCGACGCCCTCCTGGAGGACGCGCCCGAATGGGCACTGGAGCTGGGTGACGCCCGAGGGGCGGCCCGACTGTCCGACCACTCCGCCGAAGCCGACGCGCGTCGTATCGCCGTGCTCACCGACGCCCTGGGGTCACTGGACGAGATCGACGGCGACCTGATCCCCGAGGGCGACCTGGTCGACCTGGAGATCCTGCGCGCCAAGGTCAGCGCGGACCTGTGGCACACCGCCGAGCTGCGTCCGCGCACCTGGAACCCCCTGCTCCACTCACCGGGAGAGGCCGTCCACGCGCTGCTGGAGCGCGACTCACTGCCGGTGCCCGACCGGTTGGAGGCGATCGCCGCGCGCTGTGCCGCGCTGCCCGACTACCTCGACACCGCCCGCACCCGGCTCTCCGACGGGCCGGGCATGCCGCGCGTGCACGTGGAGACCGCCCTGGCCCAACTCGGAGGGGCCCGCGCGCTGCTCACGGACGGGATCTCGTCCCTGCTCGCCCGGGAGCCCGCGCTGGCCTCCCGGGTCGACCCCGCGCGCGAGGCCGCCCTCGCGGCGGTCGGGGAGTACGGGGACTGGTTGCGCGACCGGGTCGAGACCGCCACCGCCGACCCCCGGCTGGGCGCGCGCGACTTCGCCGCCCAGCTCTGGTACACGCTGGACTCCGAACTGTCCCCCGAGGCGCTGTTGGTGCGCGCGGAGAGCGACCTGCTCGCCACCGAGGAGGCCATCGCCGAGGTCGCCGCCGAGTACGAGGGGCGCCCCCGCCGTGCCGGCCAGGTCGCCGGGGTACTCGCCGGACTGGCCGACGCCACCGCCGCGGACGCCGACGGAATCCGTCCGACCTGTGCCGACGCGCTGTCCCACCTGTGGGACCGGATCCGTGAACTGGACCTGGTCACCGTGCACGACGACCCGGTCCGGATCATCCCGATGCCCGAGTCGCGGCGCGGTGTGTCCGTGGCCTACTGCGACCCGCCGGGGCCGCTGGACCCGAACGCGCGAAACCTGCCCACCCTCGTCGCGGTGGCCCCACCGCCCGGGGAGTGGCCGCGGGCACGCCAGGACTCGTTCTTTCGCGAGTACAACGGCACGATGCTGCGCAACCTCATGGTGCACGAGGCCGTTCCCGGCCACGCGCTGCAACTCGCGCACGCCGCCCGCCACGACGGGGGGACGCGAGTCCGCAACACGCTGTGGAGCGGCACGTTCGTCGAGGGGTGGGCGGTCTACGCCGAGGAGGTGCTCGCGGGCCACGGCTGGGCCGACGGCACCGCCGCGGCGGCGCGCCGCGACAACCTGGCCCTGCGGCTGATCCAGCTGAAGATGCGGCTGCGGGCGGTCCTCAACGCCGTCCTCGACGTGCGCACGCACACCCGGGACATCACCGAGGCCGAGGCGATCGCCCTGCTCACCGAGCGCGGTCACCAGGAGGAGGGAGAGGCGGTCGGCAAGTGGCGCCGGGCCCAGCTCACCAGCGCGCAGCTGTCGACCTACTACGTGGGCTACACCGAGGTCGCAGAGATCGCCCGCGACCTCGCCGCCCACCGGCCCGGGCTCACCGAGCGAGAGCGCCACGACGCGATGCTCGCGCACGGTTCTCCGCCACCGCGCCACCTGCGCACCCTCCTGGGACTGGAAGGGCCGTACTAGTTTCCCGGGCCTGCGACGCAATCGCTCCCTCCCACGGGCGCCTGCGGCGCGGTGCCCGCCCGTCGCCCTCCACCACCCCCGAAGGACGCCTGCGGCGCGGCACCTTCCCGTTGTGCTCCTATGCTGGGGACGCAGCATCCCATGAGAGACGTGACGAAGGAGGCAGGGGCTCCCTCCCCGGTGCGAGACCGGGGCACCCGCCCCGGAAAACCGATGAGCGGTGTCGAGAACGAGCCCCAGGGCGGGCAGTCCAACCCCCCCGGCGCGGGGACCGGAACCCCCGACGGGTGGGAGCGGCTGTGGACGCCGCACCGCATGGCCTACATCAAGGGCGAGGGCAAGCCCACCGGGTCGGGCCCCGAGGACGGCTGCCCCTTCTGCGCGGCGCCCGGGCTCGATGACGCCGAGGGACTCGTGGTCGCTCGAGGCAAGACCGCCTTCGTCGTGCTCAACCTCTACCCGTACAACAGCGGACACCTGCTCGTGTGCCCCTACCGCCACGTGTCCGCCTACACCGCGCTGGACGAGGACGAGACCGCCGAGGTCGCGGCCCTCACCCAGGCCGGAATCCGCGCGCTCACCGACGCCTACGGGCCCCAGGGGTTCAATGTCGGCATGAACCTCGGTACCGTGGCCGGTGCCGGGATCGCCGCCCACCTGCACCAGCACATCGTCCCCCGCTGGGGTGGCGACACCAACTTCATGCCGGTCATCGGCCACACCAAGATCCTGCCCGAGATGTTGGAACAGACCCGCCGAAAACTGGCCGAGCACTGGCCCGTGGACTAGGTCGTGCGGGGTGGACGCCCCCCGTCGCGCGGCAGAGGACGTGTCCGCCGCACACGCCCCCACGCCCAGCCGTCCCGCGCCGCCCGCACCGACGACCGGGCGGCGCGCCACCCCCGCCGGGCGCGGATCCCACCCCCGAGACCGTTCCCGCCCTACCATCACAAGAAGACATGCTGAGAATCCTTCGCCCCATGATCTCCCGGGTCACCACTCCGCTCGGCCGGAGTCTGGCCCGGATCGGCCTTACGCCGAACATCGTCACCGTCATCGGAACAGTGGGGGTCGTCGCCAGCGCCCTGTACTTCTACCCGCGCGGTGAGCTCTACGCCGGATCGGTCGTCATCACCGTCTTCGCGCTCTTCGACATGCTCGACGGCGCGGTCGCCCGAGCCAACGACAGCGCCAGCTCGTTCGGCGCCTTCCTCGACTCCAGCCTCGACCGGGTCGCCGACGCCGCCATCCTCGCCGGGCTCCTGTGGTGGTTCATCGGCGAGGGCGATGAACCCCTGCTCGCGGGTGTCACCCTCTTCTGCCTGATCACCGGGTTCATGGTCTCCTACATCAAGGCCAGGGCCGAGGGGCTCGGCGTCAACTGCGACGTCGGCATGGCCGAGCGGACCGAACGGCTCATCATCATCCTGGTCGCCGCCGGTGTCGGCGGGTTCGGCGTCCCCTACGTCCTGGCGGGCGGGCTGTGGCTGCTCGCGGGCATGACCCTGCTGACCGTGCTCCAGCGGCTCGTGGAGACCCGAGCGCGCCTGAACGAGCTCGACGAGGGTCCCAGGGACGTCGACACCAACGGCGCCAACAGTGGGGCCTGAGCCGCTCCCAGGGAGGACGAGGAAGCACGACGTGGACGAACGCATGGCCGACCTGGCCTACTCGGCCGGGTGGACGATGGTGCGGCGCTCACCCGAACGCGTCGGCCGGGCGGTGTTCGAGCGGATGGCCGACCACGCCTGGCGCAACCACAACGAGGGGACCCGGGGGCTTGAACGCAACCTGCGCCGCCTGCTCGGCCCCAAGGCCACCGACGTGCAGCTGCGCGCGCTCTCCCGTGCCGGGATGCGCTCGTACATGCGCTACTACTACGAGATGTTCCGCCTGCCCGCGATGGACCGCGAACACGTGCTGGCGCACACCCGGCACAGCGGGATCGAGGCTCTGGAGCGAAACCTGAGATCCGGACGCGGCGTCGTCGCGGCCCTGCCGCACATGGGCAACTGGGACCATGCCGGAGCCTGGATCACCATGCGGGGCTTCGCGCTGACCACGGTCGCCCAGCGGCTGAGCCCGGAACGGCTCTTCCAGCGGTTCACCGCCTACCGCGAGTCCCTGGGCATGGAGGTCCTGCCGCTGACCGGTGGCAAGGACGTCGTCGGGACCCTGGCGCGGCGGCTGCGCGCCGGGGGACTGGTGTGCCTGCTGGCCGACCGCGACCTCGGCGGCGGCGGACCCGAGGTCGAGTTCTTCGGCGAACCGGCGCGCATGCCGTCCGGACCGGCGGCCCTGGCCCTCAACACCGGCGCCGCCCTGATGCCCGTCTCCCTGTGGTACGACGGCCCGTACTGGAACATCCGCGTCCACGACGAGGTCCCCGTCGCCTCCGGCGCCACACGCAGTGAACGGATCCGGGCCACCACCCAGGAGCTGGCCCGCGTCTTCCAGAGTGAGATCGCCGCCCACCCGGAGGACTGGCACATGCTCCAGACCGTGTTCAGCGCCGACCACGAGGCCGACCGCCTGGAGCGGGAGCGGTCCGAGGCGCTCCGGCGTCTCGAACGGGGCGCGTGACCGTGGGCATGCGTGTCGGCCTGGTCTGTCCCTACGCCTGGGACGTCCCGGGCGGGGTGCAGCAGCACGTCGGCGACCTGGCCGACGCGCTGACCGGCATGGGCCACGAGGTGTCGGTCCTGGCCCCCGTCGGGGAGGCCGACACCGACCTGCCCGACCACCTGGTGCCGGCGGGCCGCCCCGTCCCGGTGCCCTACAACGGTTCGGTGGCGCGCGTCAGTTTCGGACCGCGCACCGCGGCGCGGGTGCGCCGGTGGATCGACGACGGCGCCTTCGACGTGCTGCACATCCACGAACCCTCGGCGCCCAGCGTCTCCCTGCTGTCGTGCTGGGCGGCCGACGGCCCCATGGTCGCCACCTTCCACACCAGCAACCCGCGCTCCCGGGCGATGTCGGCCGGGTCGGGGGCGCTGCGCTCGGCCATGGAGAAGATCAACGCGCGTGTGGCCGTCTCCGAGGCGGCCCGGCGCACACTGGTCGAACACCTCGGCGGGGACGCCGTGCTCATCCCCAACGGCGTGTCCGTGCGCCGCTTCGCCCACGCCGACCCGCTGCCGGGTTGGCCCGGGGACGGCGGCTCCCTCGCCTTCCTCGGCCGCCTCGACGAACCGCGCAAGGGCCTGGCCACCCTGCTGGAGGCCTTCGCGCTGCTCGCGTCCGGGCGCCCGGGGCTGCGGGTCCTGGTGGCCGGGCCCGGTGACCCCGGACCCGCCCTGGAGTCGGTTCCCGCCGACCTGCGTGACCGGGTCGTCCTCCTCGGACGGCTCGACGACGCCGACAAGGTGCGCGCCTACCACTCCGCCGACGTGTTCTGCGCGCCCAACCTCGGCGGGGAGAGTTTCGGGATCGTCCTCACCGAGGCGATGTCGGCCGGGGCGGCGATCGTCGCCAGCGACATCCCCGCCTTCGCGTCCGTCCTGGACGGGGGCGGGGCGGGCGAGCTCTTCCGCGCCGGCGACCCCGCCCATCTCGCGGAACGGGTCGGAGTGCTTCTGGACGACCCCGCCCGCCGCGCCCGACTGGGCGCCGCCGCACGCCGTGCCGTGCGCGCCTATGACTGGGAGACCGTCGCCGCCGAGATCGTCCGCGTCTACGAGACCGTCCTGATGTGGGGCGGCGCGCCCGCCGCCGGGGTCCGCCTGGACAGCGGCCCCCGCGCCAGTGCGCTGCTGCGCCGCGGGGTGGGGTGATCGGTCCTGGTCGAGGACGTCCTGTTCGTCATCATGGTGGCCGCGGCGGTTCTCGCGCTGGTGCTGGTCGCGTTCTACCTGTCGTGGCGGGCCACCCGGCTGGACCGCCTCCACCACCGTGTGGAGACCACCCGCGCTGCCTTGGACGCGGCGCTGCTGCGACGCGGCTCCGCGGTCCTGGACCTGGTCACCGCGGACGGCCTGCCACCCGAGCGCGCCCGGGCGCTCGCCGACGCCGCCACCGCCGCGCGCCGGGCACCGGAGACGCAACGCGAACTGGCCGAGAGCGCGCTGTCGCGGGCGCTGCGCGCGGCCGTCGAACCATCCGACGCGTCCGGGGGGCTCCCCGACCACCTGACCGAGGTGGCCAGTGCGGCCCGGCGCGTCCACCTGGCCCGCACCTTCCACAACGACGCCGTGGCCGACACCCGCCGCGCCCGTCGGTCCCGGCTCGTGCGCGCTCTGCGCCTGGCGGGTACGGCACCCCTTCCGGATTTCTTCGAGATCGACGACGAACCCCCCGCGATCCCCCCGCCACCGGCCGGACCCGACACCCTGTAAGGGGCCGACCCGCGAAAACACCGATCTGGCCAAAGTGGTCGGTAGGGGGAGGAACTACGATGGAGTGTCGGTAGACCCAGGGTGCGCGGCGCCGGAGGTATCCGCGGACCCCCGCGTGACCGCCGCCGCCGTTTTGGGCCCTACCCACGCTGTCAACACCTACGGGACGGGAGTCCACCACCGTGGCCACCAACGCATCGAACACCGCCGACAACGCCGTCGGTACGCAGCGCGTCAAGCGAGGCATGGCCGAACAGCTCAAGAACGGCGTCATCATGGACGTCGTCACCCCGGAGCAGGCCAAGATCGCCGAGGACGCCGGTGCCGTCGCGGTCATGGCCCTGGAGCGCGTCCCCGCCGACATCCGCAAGGACGGCGGAGTGGCCCGCATGTCCGACCCGGACATGATCGACGGCATCGTCGAGGCCGTCTCCATCCCGGTCATGGCCAAGGTCCGCATCGGCCACTTCGTCGAGGCCCAGGTGCTGGAGCACCTCGGCGTCGACTTCATCGACGAGTCCGAGGTCCTCACCCCGGCCGACGAGGCCTACCACATCGACAAGTGGGCGTTCACCGTCCCGTTCGTGTGCGGGGCGACCAACCTGGGTGAGGCGCTGCGCCGCATCGCCGAGGGCGCGGCCATGATCCGCTCCAAGGGCGAGGCCGGGACCGGCAACGTCGTCGAGGCCACCCGCCACATGAGGTCGATCCGCGGCGAGATCCGCCGCCTGGGCGGGCTCGACGAGGCGGAGCTGTTCGGCGCCGCCAAGGAGCTGCGCGCACCGTACGAGATCGTCAAGGAGGTCGCGACCCTGGGCAAGCTCCCGGTGCCGCTGTTCTCCGCGGGCGGCGTGGCCACCCCGGCCGACGCGGCGCTGATGCGCCAGCTGGGCGCCGAGAGCGTGTTCGTCGGCTCGGGCATCTTCAAGTCCGGCGACCCGGCCAGGCGCGCCGACGCCATCGTGCAGGCCACCCTGCACTACGAGGACCCGGGCGTCATCGCGCGCGTGTCCCGTGGTCTGGGCGAGGCGATGGTCGGTATCAACCTGGATGACCTGGCCGACTCCGAGCGTTACGCGGGTCGGGGCTGGTAGACCGGCTCCGGGTGGCGGGTCCGCCCGCCACCCGCGCCCGCGTATCGATCGATGACACGACGAGTGAGGCCGTTCTTGACCGCCAGACCCACCATCGGCGTCCTCGCCCTCCAGGGCGACGTCGCCGAGCACCTGCACGTCCTGGAGCAGTTGGACGTGCGGACCGCCAAGGTGCTCGGGCCCGACCAGCTCGACACCGTCGACGCCCTGGTCATCCCCGGAGGCGAGTCCACCACCATGTCCAAGCTGGCTGTCCGGTACGGTCTGCTGGAGCCGCTACGCAAGCGCATCGAGGCGGGGATGCCCGCCTACGGCACGTGCGCCGGGATGATCATGCTGGCCGACCGCCTGCTCGGCGGGATCGACGGTCAGGAGACGATCGGCGGCATCGACATGACGGTGCGCCGCAACGCCTTCGGTCGGCAGACCGAGTCATTCGAGGCGGCGGTCCCCCTGGAAGGCGTCGGCGAGGAGCCGTTCGACGCGGTGTTCATCCGCGCGCCCTGGGTGGAGTCGGTGGGGCCGGAGGTGACCGTCTTCGGTCGCGTCCCGGGTACCGACGGTGCCGGTAGGATCGTCGCCGTACGACAGGGCGGCCTGATGGCCACGTCCTTCCATCCCGAACTGACCGGCGACGCGCGCATCCACCGCCTCTTCGTCGACATCGTGAAAGGACACGCATGAGCGGCCACTCAAAGTGGGCCACCACCAAGCACAAGAAAGCCGTCATCGACGCCAAGCGCGGCAAGCTCTTCGCGAAGCTGATCAAGAACATCGAGGTGGCCGCGCGGACCGGTGGTGGAGACCCCGAAGGCAACCCGACGCTCTACGACGCCATCCAGAAGGCGCGCAAGAACTCGGTGCCGCTCGACAACATCGAGCGCGCCCGCAAGCGCGGCTCCGGTGAGGAGGCCGGCGGCGCCGAGTGGCAGACCATCATGTACGAGGGCTACGCGCCCGGCGGCGTGGCGATGCTCGTCGAGTGCCTGACCGACAACCGCAACCGCGCCGCCTCCGAGGTGCGCGTGGCCGTGACCCGCAACGGCGGGAACATGGCGGACGCCGGTTCGGTGTCCTACCTGTTCAACCGCAAGGGCGTCGTCATCGTGCCGAAGGAGGGCACGACGGAGGACGACGTGACCCTGGCGGTGCTGGAGGCGGGCGCCGAAGAGGTCGAGGACATCGGTGAGGCGTTCGAGATCGTCTCCGAGGCCACCGACATGGTCGCGGTGCGCACGGCTCTCCAGGAGGCGGGGATCGACTACGAGTCCGCCGACACCAACTGGCTGCCCACCATGGAGGTCCCGGTCGACGCCGAGACCGCCAAGAAGGTGATGCGCGTGGTGGACGCGCTGGAGGACTCCGACGACGTGCAGAACGTCTTCACCAACGCCGACATCCCCGACGAGGTCATGGCCGAGATCGGCTGACCCTTCGGCGAACCCACGCCGGTGGCCGCACCCCCGCGGGGGCGCGGCCACCGGCGTTGTGAGCCCCGAACCGAGCACACCGCCGGAGCCACGTGGGGAACCGGCGGTCAATCAGGTGTTCAGGTGCTCGCGCCACCACTCCACCGTCTCCTTCAGGGTGGTCTCCAGGGGGGTCGGTGCCAGGCCGAAGGTCTCCTGGAAGTCCGTGGAGTCGACCACGAAGGGCCGGGTGAACTGGTAGCGGACCTCCTCCATCTCGCGCAGGGTCGGCGAGGCCACACCCAGTGCCCGCACCAGCCAACGCGGCATGACGCTGACGTTGACCGTGTCCAGCCCCGCGATCCGCCCGATCTCCTCGGCCATGTGGCGCGCGCTCACCGGAGGGTTGGAGGGCACGTGCCAGGCGCGTCCGAAGGAGCGCTCGTCGGTACCCGCCATGATCAGGGCCTCGACCACGTCGCCGACGTAGCTCCAGGTGTGCGGCTGGTCGGCGTCGTAGAGGAAGCTCGCCGCCCTGCCCCGGAGCAAACGGGGAACGAACCGCTCACCCAGGTGTGACTGGCTCACGCACCCGGGCCCGTAGTAGTCCCCGCACCGGATCTCGGTCACGCGGAACCGCCCCGCCTCGCTCGTGGCGAGGGCGTCCCGCCACATCCGCGCCCGTGCCAGGGCCTTGGCACCGGGCGGATCGAGGGGGTCGGACTCGCGCATGGGGCCCTTCGGCGGCGCGTACACGTAGAGGTTGCCGAGCAGGACGTAGTCGGCGCCGGTGTCCTGGGCGGCGCCCAGCAGCGCGGCGGCCAGGGGCGGCCAGTCCTCGGGCCAGCGGTGGTAGGGCGGGTTCGCGCAGTTGTAGAGGACGTCGGCCCCGTTGACGATCGTGGTCAGACGTGCCTGGTCGGAGGCGTCGCTCGCGATCCGTTCGACCTCCTGGGGGCCTCGCCCCGAACGGCTGACCAAGGTGACCCGGTGCCCCCTGCGATGGAGCGCGCTGGCCAGCGGTGCTCCGATCTGGCCCGCTCCGACGATGACGTGGTGTCCCATGGCCGTGTGTCCGCTCTTGTGTGGGTGCGCGAATAGGAGATCAGTGATCTCCTTTGAGATCAATGCTCTCTGCTGCGGCGGTACGAGTCAAGAGCAGTGCTCTCGAAAAAGATCGCCGTTCTGTTAGCCTGTCCTCATGAGAGCCAGCCAGACCGCCCGTGAACGCGCCCGCGCCGAACTGACCCGGGAGATCATCGAGGCCGCACGCCGCCACCTGGCCACCGAGGGCGCCGTGGGACTGTCTCTGCGTGCCGTCGCCCGCGAGCTCGGTATGGCCTCCTCGGCCGTCTACCGCTACTTCCCCTCCAAGGACGACCTGCTCACGGCGCTGATCATCGACGGCTACAACGCTCTCGGAGAGGCGGTGGAGGAGGGCGACGCCACTCAGGACAGGGCCGACTTCACCGGAAGGTGGCGGGCCTCATGCCACGCGGCGCGCGCGTGGGCCCTGGCCCACCCGCACGAGTACGCGCTGCTGTTCGGTTCCCCGGTGCCCGGCTACCAGGCCCCGCAGGACACCGTCGGCCCCGCCGTCCGCGACACGGCGGTGCTCGGCCGTATCGCGGCGGAGGCCCACCGCGACGGAGCCCTCGGCGCGGGTGGCGACCTTCCCCCCGTCCCGGAGCCGCTGGAGACCACCCCGATCGTCCGTGAACTGTTCCTCGACAGCCCGGACGAGGTGGTGGCCCGCGCCCTCAGCGCCTGGGCGGGGCTCTACGGCTGGATCGGTTTCGAGGTCTTCGGTCAGTTGGACGGTGTCGTGGGCGACCGGGCGGCCGCCTTCGACCAGCACGTGGCGCGCCTGGGGGCCATGATGGGGCTCACCGGCCCCTGAGGGGACGGCCCGCCCGGATTCGACCCCGTGAGTGCTCAGCGCTGAGGGTCTCGGCTCGCCATCCGGACGACCCTGTCGGCGGTGACGTCGAACCCCAGGGCCGGATGGTCGTAGTCGACGCCGCCCTCGGAACCCATCAGGACCGGCTTGCCCAGTCGGCGTCCGATCGCGCACAGGAAGTCGCAGAACACGTCCAGCCGTTCCTGCCCCCGCAACTCCCGCAGATCCACGTCGAAGTCGATCTCCTCCGGTGACATGAACCGGAAGATCGCCAGTACGTCGTCGGTCGGCCACACGCGCAGTTCCGGGCGCCCGGAGCCAGCGAGGCGGGACAGCACGGCCTCCGCCGACGGCGGGGCCGTCACGACGGAGTCCTCGGAGTACCGGTGCCGCCAGCCCCTCTCCACCACCAGGTCGAGGAGCGACTGCCAGTCCCGCGCCGAGGTGTCCGGGACACCGACGTCCGGCAGGGCGCCCATCACCTCGGCGTCGAACAGGTCCTCCACGTCTTCCCAGAGCAATCCGTCCACCCGGTCATGGTGGCACGAGCGGATTCCTCGCCCGCCCACGGAACCCCGGCCTGACCGGTTCCGGCCAACGGGTCCTCGACACGCGTGGGAGGCGTCGAAGCGTGATCGGGCGGCGACGCGGAGGAGTAGAGTGTGGCGCGCTGTCCAGCGCCGATTCCGTGCGCTGCGGCTCCCCTATCCGCAACCGAGGAACCAGTATGAGCACCCCTCCGGAACACCCCCACGATCCCTCCCAGCCCTACGGCCAGCAGCCGCCACAGTATTTCGGGCCGCAGGGGGCGCCTCCCGGCGGTCCCGGGCCCCAGGGATACGCCGGACCCGGGAACCAGCCCTACCCGCCCCAGCCCGGATTCGCGCAGGGGGCACGGCCCTCCGGGAAGGGGTTCCTCGGAGCGCTGTTCGACTTCTCGTTCCGCGATTTCGTCACCCCCAAGATCATCAAGGTGCTGTTCATCCTGTGGCTGGCCCTCATCGGGCTGTTCACGCTGATAGGTGTGGTGAGCTCCTTCATCTCGATGGGCGAGGAACCGTTGCTGGGCATCGTCATGCTCTTCGGCAGCCTGCTCATCGGTGCGATCTACGTGCTGCTGTCCCGCGTCGGGCTGGAGATACTCATCGTGGTCTTCCGGATCAGCGAGGACCTCACCGCGATCCGCAAGCAGCGCGGACTGTAGCCCGGGCCTCGTCACTCGGTGACGTCCAGGCCGGCGATGACCTTCGTGGGCCGGATCCGCACCACCAGTTCACCGGGCACGCCGTTGCGGCGGCCGAACTCCTCGGCCCGGTCCTCGCCCATGTACCGGGCGGCGATGACGGTCGCCGTCCGCAGCAGCTCGTCGGGGTCCTCCGACCACGTCGTGGGACATCCGCCCTGGACGGTGATGTGGAAAGCCTGTGGAAAACGTCCGTGGAGGACGGTGGCGTCGTACTCTGGAGCGGAGTTCACGAGGAGGTTCCGATGTCGGCAGACGCGCGGTGCGCGCACGAGGGTTCGGTCGAGGGGCAGCGGGGACGGATCGGGAGAAGCCCGAAGGAGATCCGAGCCGCTCTGCTTCCCGAGGACGTGGGTGAATTCGATCGTGAGTTCCGTCGGGTGATGGACGAGGCCAAGGAACGTCTTGACCTCACTCCCGTCAACGAGTGCCTGGAGCGCTGGTGGTGGATGGCGGTGTCGTCACAGGACCCGGAAGCCCACCGCCGCATGCTGGAGGTGGCCGACCGCGCGCAACGTGGTGAGCCGGTCTCGTCCGTGCCCTGGTCGGAACTCAAGGCGGAACTGGGTCTGTAGTTGTACCGGATCGACATCGAAGACATCGCGAAGGAACAGATTCGCGCCCTGCCGGAACACCTACTGCCAGAGCTCGCGTCCTTGTTCGCGCTCCTGGAACTGCAACCGTGGAGCGGGCCGCCCATGGACGCGCGCCGTCCTTCCGGGAACATCCGTCGACACGACTTGGGGGAGGGCGGGGAGTGTTCCGTCGTCTACCTGGTCCTCGACGATCAGAAGCTCGTGCTGCTCCTTCGACTCGTCTGGGTGTGAGGGTCCGTAGTCGGTGGCCGCACACTCATAGGGACGCGACTATCAGCGTTCTCCCTGTTCCTGGGTAGCGACACCGGCCATGAACACCGCCCCCGTCACGGGTGAACGTAAGGTGCCCGAGGCCGCGGTTCCTTTCACCACTGACGGCGATGACTTCTGTGCCGTCCGGGTGGGTTCGGGGGTGGAGTGCCCACGCGCGCACCGGCCATGAGTTCCCAGGGGTCCCCTGGGTTGAGCTTTCCTTCGGTGAAGTCCCTCTTCGCCATCAGGTAGCCCCGTTTGTTCAGCGCGTCGACGGCGGAGCCGAGAGAGGCGAATGTGCCCATCGGATGACGGTCGCCGTGTGAGTTGGGGGCGTAGCTGGCGTAAAGCTTGCCCGACTCTTTGTTGTAGACGAAAACCATCGGTCTATTGGGTCGGGTGTTGCTCAATCCGGGCCTCTTCTCCAGAGCCGCCGTCGGCGGCGGAACAGGGGGCTGACCAGATCCGTGGTCTGTCGGAAAACCACGCTATGTCGCGCCTTCGGCCCGATCAATGAGGATGCGGGTGGTTGTGGAAAACCGCGTGGAGCCTTGTAGTGGAATGTCGGGGTGGATCTCCTGGTGACGTGGCCGGAACGGACACGGACCCCCGACCTGACCGGTTCCGGCCACCGGAGGTGGGGACGCCTCCCGGCGATCCGCAAGCAGCGCGGACTGTAGCCCGGGCCTCGTCACTCGGTGACGTCCAGGCCGGCGATGACCTTCGTGGGCCGGATCCGCACCACCAGTTCACCGGGCACGCCGTTGCGGCGGCCGAACTCCTCGGCCCGGTCCTCGCCCATGTACCGGGCGGCGATGACGGTCGCCGTCCGCAGCAGCTCGTCGGGGTCCTCCGACACCTCTGCCATCCCCTGCACCTGAACGAACGCGTACGGAGGCCGTTCCAGGTCCACGCTGAGCGCCACGCGGGGGTCGCGCAGGATCGACCGGCCCTTGGCCGAGGTCCTGCCGGTGTTGAGGACGATCTCGTCACCCTCGACGGTGAACCAGACCGGCGCGACCAGGGGGCGGCCGTCCGAGGCGGTGTAGGCCAGTTTCCCCGTACGGGTGCCTTCGAGGAGGAACGAACGGACGCGGGGATCGGTCAGGGAAGCCACCCGCCCACGCTAACGCGGGACGGGGGAGCGCTCCAGCCCGACACGGCCGGGCTCGGACCGGGAACGGGCGTCCTCCCGGGTCGGTCCGGAGAACACCGCCTCGACCGGCACTCCCAGCGCCTCGCCGATCGCGTCCGCGGGCTCGTCCGGCATGGCGCCCAGCACCGGGCGGGCCGCCACGAGCGCGGTGGTGACGCGTTCCTGCCGGTCCAGGTCGGGCACCGCCCCGGGGGTGATCCGCAGCGGCGCGGCGTCGGCGCCCGTGTACCCCGTGCACCAGCGCGGCGCCGCCCCGGTTTCGGCCCGCATCCGGTCGGGCGCGTCGGCGTGGGTGACCACCAGTGTGTCGACGCCTCCCGTGGCCTCCAACGCGTACCGGTGCGCGACCAGGTCGAGGTGGCCGACCCGGAACGCGCCCTGCCAGGGACGGGTCCCGTTGTGCCGTTCGGGGAGCGCGCCCCCGAGCGCCGGGTCCTCGGTGACCAGCGGCCCCGCGCCGTGCCGTGTGGTGTAGGTCCGCACCACCCCGATCCGCCGCGCCTCGCCCTCCCGCCCGGCCTCGGCCAACAGCGTGAGCGGGTTGGCGGTCGTGGTGGTCGACCACGTGGTGTGCGGGTGGAACCCGTGCCACTCGTCCAACAGCACCCCCTGGGCGCCCTCGAACACCACGGGGGAGGCGTCCAGCAGTGCGGGTAGGTACCGCTCGTCCACCAACCGCACCCGGTCGGCGAACGCCCGGTAGGTCAGCAGGCACTCCTCGACGTCGGGGGAGCCCTCTCCTCGACCCGCGTGCTCCGCCAGGTACTCCGCGAGTCGGAGCAGCTTCCTCCGCAACCGGCCCGGGTGCGCGCAGTCGCCGACGGTCGGCGCGTCCCCGGGGCGGGTGAGCGCGTAGGCCATGGTCTCGCCCACCCCCATGCCGCAGGACCCGTGCCGCTCCGCGCCGCGCGCCCTCTCCCGCGCCCGGTTGACCGCCTGGTGCCAGGGCGTGCTGATCAGCGCCCGGCGGTCCACCGTCACCAACGCGAACGGGTCGGGCACTCCCAGCGACGCCAGGTGTCGCGCCTCGGCGGCGAGTGCGAACGGGTCCACGACCGCGAACCGCGACAGGTGCGTGGGCACCGGGCCGCTCGGGGCGAGCGTGCCCGAACCGAACTGCGCGAACGTGTGGTGCCGCCCGTCAGGTGTGACCACGTTGTGCGCGGCCTGGGCGCCTCCGTTGGCGCGTACGACGGCGCCGAAGCGCCGCCGCGCGCACAGCAGGTCGACGGTCACGCCCTTGCCCGCGTCGCCGAAGCCCAGGTCGACGACGACCGCGTGCTCCTCGGCCCGCCGGTCGGGACGCCCGCTCACAGGCGGTCCACCCCGTCCCCGGAGGATCCGCCGGTGAGTCCGTCCGGCGCCTCGGACACCACGACCGAACCGCGCGCCTCCGACAGCGGGCGCAGGGCCTTACCGACCACGTCACCGGTGCCGGAGCCCGCCTCAGCGAGGTCCTCCAGCCCCTCCTGGAGGTCGATGGCCTCCTCGCCCAGGCCGACGGTGACCGCGATGGTCTCCGACACCGCGTCCAGATCGTCCAAGTAGATGACGTTCTGCCCGAGATGGGTGTCCCAGAAGCCGCGCACCCTGTCGTCGTGGAAGTAGTGGCTGCCCGTCGGCATGATGTAGAAGACCTCGAACTTGCGGCGCAGCTCGGCGAGGATCACCGGGAACGGGATGTTCTCCCCGAGTTCGTCGCCGATGACCTCGCGGACCTCGCGGGACTTGACCGCCCCGTAGGCCATCTCGTCGCCGATGAGGAACAGGTAGCCGCGCCGCCCCCGCTTGTCCAGGCAGTCCATCGCGGTGTGCCGGGCCATGAAGTACATGGCCAGCTCATAGGACTCGGTGGCCTGGCCGCCGCCCCCGCCCTCCAGCAGGATGTTGCCCAGGTCGTCCTCCAGCTCGTTGCCGGACTCGAACTGGCCGACCTGGAGCGGAGCGCGATCGCAGGTGGCGTCCCCGATCGCGCCGAACATGATCTGCGGGTCCGCCACGTATCCCTTGCGCAGCAGCAGGCCGAACAGGTCGGGCAGCTTCGTCTGGAGGACCCGGGGAACCCTGCCCATGGACCCCGTGACGTCGAACAGTACGGAGATGGCGAGCGAGTCGGGGTGGGCGTCCGAGTCACGGCTCTCGCGAACGGTCACCCCCCTGGGGTCGAGCGAGTCGTGGACCTTCCAGGTGTGGCGCGGCCTGGACGAGGCCACGTGGTCGGTGTAGCCGAAGCTGCTGGAGCCGACGGAGGCGTTGTAGGCCTGTCGGGCGTGGTAGGCGTCGGTGGACCAGTTACTGCTTCCCATGGGGACTCCTTCGTCTCGTTACCGGTGGTCGGTGGGGCCGGCGTGGGGGTCAGGACGCCTCGGGCACGTGGAAGGGGCGGAACCGTCGCGGACCGAACTCCCGTTCCAACGCCTCGTCGAGTTCGTCCAGTAGGGCGAGCCCGTCGCTCGGTCGCCGCTCGGGGGCGGGCAGTCGGCAGCCGCGGGCGAAGGCGCGCAGCCGCCGGGGCAGACGGCCCGCGGTGACGTACTCGACGCAGCGGGTCGCCATGAAGACGTCGGTGGCGGGTACGGCGGGCTTCCGGTCGATCACCTCGGGCGGGTACAGGTCCTTGCGGTGGGCGACCATCGCCGGGATGTGCGGTGCCGTGCGCGCGGCGTGGAAGGTCACCGAATAGCACCAGTCGATGAGGACCAGGCCGTGCAGCTCGGGGTGGATCAGCACGTGCTCGGGCACGACGGCGCCGTGCACGACACCCGCGCGGGAGGCGTCGCCGACCGCGACCAGCAGCCGCCGCCACATCCACGCCGCGTCGCGCGGGTCGATCCCGTCCGGGTAGGCGCGGCGCACGTCGGCCAGGCTGTGGAAACCCCGGAGCCGCCGGAGGACGTTGCCGCGCCGCTCGACCCCGGTGGCCGCGTCGCGGTGCCGGATCTGCTCGACCAGTTCGGGGTGGAAGGCCCGGTAGCGCTCATGGCCCTCCTCCCGAATCCTGCGCAGGGCCGTCGTCTCGGCCATGAGCAGGTCGTTGTCGCGGTGGGACCGGGGCAGTTTGAGGACCGCCTCGTGCCACGCGCCGCCGTCCTTGTAGCGCACCTCGTGCAGGTCGGCGACGTCACCGCGCGCCAGCGGACCGGAGCCGCGCCGCACGTGGTAGGTGTGCTCCCTGGTGGCCAGGGTGAGATCGGCCAGGCCCAGGTCGCCCTCGACCAGGTCGCGGTAGCGGGACCAGCTCTCGGTGAGCCGGGTGAACGCGACGGCGGCCTCGGCGGACCGTCCGGCCGGGGCGCGGTCGGGGTGGACCAGACGGGCCAGGCGGCGGTACTCCGCCGTCGCGGCCGGAGGAGGGGTGCCGCCGCCCTCGGGTACCGGGCCGAACAGGGTGGTCGGGTCGTCGGCCAGCGCGAGGGCGCGCAGGGCCGCGTCGAAGGGGGCGGTGGCGTCCTGGTCCGTGCTCATCTGCTGCCCTTCCGGGACGGGGGTTGACGACGGCGCGGGGACGGGGCGCGCGGAGGAGGTCAGCGGTTCACTGGGCGCCGCGGAGCAGGGGCGGGTGGAGCACGGCCGCGCCGCCCGCGCGGTAGAGCCGGGGCCGCCGCCCACCGCCGGACCCGCCGCGGTCGGCGAGCTCTCCGGTGTCCTCGACGAATCCGGGCGTGGCGAGGATCTTGCGGTGGAAGTTGGCGCTGTGCAGCCGTGTGCCCCAGACCGCCTCGTACACCTCGCGCAGCGCGGTGATGGTGAACGCGGGTGGCAGGAACGCGGTGGCCAGGGCGGTGTACTCCAGCTTGGAGCGGGCGCGCTCGACGGCGTCGGCGACGATCCGCGCGTGGTCGAAGGCCAGCGGCCGGCCGGACCGGGCGCCGTCGCCGTGCCCGAGTTCGCTCCAGGGCACCCACTCCGCGGCGTCGGTGCCCCGGCCGACGTGGGGTTCGGGCAGGTCGGGGGCGAGCAGCAGGTAGCCGACCGAGACGATGCGCATGCGCGGGTCGCGGTCGCGCGCGCCGTAGGTCCGCAGCTGCTCCAGGTGGAGCTCGGAGGGCAGCGCGGTCTTCTCCGACAGCACGCGCAGGGCGGCGTCGGGCAGGTCGGGGTCGGCGGGTCCCTCCGGTCCGTCCACCGCCCGGACGAACCCGCCCGGCAGGGCCCACCAGCCGCGCTGCGGAGGCGCCGAGCGGCGCGTCAGCAGGACGCACGGTGTCCCCGCCCGAATCGTGAGGGCCGCGACGTCCACGGTGACCGCGGTCGGCGCGAACGCGCGCGGGTCGTAGCCGTCGAGGAACCGGCGTTCACCGTCGTCGTGCGGTGGGGTTCCGCCGGTCTCCATGGGTCCTCCCGTTATTCTCAAGTTGAGTTTTTCTCAACTTGAGATGAATCTAGCAGGGAGTCCGGTCGGCGTCCACCCCTTTTCCGGCGGGCGAGGCGGAGCGGGTGGGGGGTTCACACCTCGACGACCTCCAGGGCGTCACCGAGTCCTTTGAAGTCGTCCACGTTCCGTGTGTAGAGGGGAAGGTCCCGAACGGAGGCCACCGCGGCGATCATCAGGTCCATCCGGCGTGGTTTCGGGCTGCGGTTGGCCGCGACGGTCAGAGCCACCAACGTCCCGTAGCGGGCGGCTGCCTCCCCGTCGAACGGCAGGGGCGCGAAATCGACCGCCGCCGCCTGGAGTCTCTCCGTGCGCTTCGCTCTCGTGACCGGGTCCTTGGCCATGGCGACCCCTTGGTGGAGTTCAGCCATCGTCACCGACATGATCTCGGGAAAAGTCGGCAGTATCGCTGGGTCGAGGGTGGCGAGGTCGATGAGGGCGCAGGTGCCCAGCACGCCGGACTCGTGGTGTTCAGACATGGTCGTCCTCGCTGATCCGATCCTCGCCGCCGAAGAACTCGTCGGCTTCGGCGCGCATCTCGGCATGGTCGACCGTCGGGAGTCGCCGGTGGCGCTCCACCAGCTCCCGGGCGCTGAGCCTGTGTCCGCGGGTGATCGGCCGCACCTCGGCGACCTCCACCCCGTTGCGGGTCACGTGAAAGGTCTCGCCCGCCTCCACGGCGTCCATGACGGCGGCGGCCTTGTTGCGGAACTCCCGCTGAGAGATGGTCTTCATACATCGAGTGTGGCTCCCCGTGTCTCGGTGTGCTGCGCCTTTCCCGTGGTGCGTCTGCGACAGTGGGGGAACGCATCGACACACCCGCGCGGACCGGCTCCGGGTGACGGTGTCCGCGGCTAGCATGGTGCGAACGAACGTTCGAGAAGGTGAGGGTGGAACGCGTGCGCGTGGTGGGGATCGACCCAGGGCTGACCCGGTGCGGCGTCGGAGCAGTCGAGGGATCCATCGGCCGACCGCTCGCCCTCCTGGGGGCCGACGTCGTCCGCACCAGCGCAGACACCGACCTGCCCCAACGCCTCGTCGCCATCGAGCGCGGTATCGAGGACTGGCTCGACCAGCACCGGCCCGACGCCGTCGCCGTCGAGCGCGTCTTCGCCCAGCACAACCTCAGCACCGTCATGGGCACCGCCCAGGCCAGCGGCATCGCCCTGCTGTGCGCCGCCCGCCGCGGCCTGCCCGTGGCCCTGCACACCCCCAGCGAGGCCAAGGCCGCCATCACCGGCAGCGGCCGCGCGGACAAGGCGCAGGTCGGCACCATGGTGGCGCGTATCCTCAGACTCGACGGTCCTCCCAGACCCGCCGACGCGGCCGACGCGGTCGCGCTCGCCATCTGCCACATCTGGCGGGGCGGCGCCGACGCCCGAGTCGCCCAGGCCAAGCAGGACTTCGCCCGCAAGGTGGAACTGGCGCGCCGCAATCGCGCGCGGTGACCCCCGCTCCCAGGAAGGAGAAGGGCGCCCCGGCGCCCGCACGAGATGATCGCGTTCCTCACCGGCCGGGTGGCCGCACGCGGCGCGGACACCGCCGTGATCGACGTCGGCGGGGTCGGCATGACCGTGCGGTGCACCCCCGCCGCCCTCTCCGGCCTCCACGTGGGCGAGACCGGGACCGTCGCCACCAGCCTCGTCGTCCGAGAGGACTCCCTGACCCTCTTCGGGTTCGCCGACGAGGACGAGCGCCAGCTCTTCGAACAGCTCCAGACCGCCTCCGGCGTCGGCCCGCGCCTGGCCCTGGCCATGCTCGCCGTCCACAGCCCGTCGAGCCTGCGGCACGCCGTGGCCACCGAGGACACCGCCGCCCTCACCCGCGTGCCCGGCATCGGCAAGAAGGGCGCCCAGCGCATCGTCCTCGAACTGCGCGGCAAGCTCGACGCCCCCGTCCTCACCGACGGGACCCCGCCCACCGCGCCGGAGGCGGCCGAACCGAACGGCGCCTGGCGCGGCCAGGTCGTCTCCGGTCTGGTCAACCTCGGCTGGTCGGCCAAGGCCGCCGAGGCCGCCGCCTCCGCCGTCGCCGCCGAGGCCGAGGACACCGCCGACGTCTCCGTCCTGCTGCGCAGCGCCCTGCGCAAACTCAGCCGCGCTTAGCACGCCCTAGGAGTCCCTCCCATGCACGAACGCGACGCCGTGTCGCCCGACGCCCACGGCGACGAACGCCAGATCGAAGGCGCCCTGCGGCCGCGGGGGCTGGACGAGTTCGTCGGCCAGGAGCGGGTCCGCGAACAGCTCTCCCTGGTGCTGCGCAGCGCCCAGCGGCGCAACCGGGCTCCCGACCACATCCTCATGTCCGGCGGCCCTGGACTCGGCAAGACCACCCTCGCCATGATCATCGCCGCCGAGCTGGGGGCCCCGCTACGCATCACCTCGGGCCCGGCCATCGAACGCTCCGGCGACCTCGCCGCGGTCCTGTCCACCCTCCAGGAGGGCGAAGTCCTCTTCCTCGACGAGATCCACCGCATGGCCCGACCCGCGGAGGAGATGCTCTACGTCGCCATGGAGGACTTCCGGGTCGACGTGGTCGTGGGCAAGGGGCCCGGCGCCACCGCGATCCCGATCGACATCGCGCCGTTCACCCTGGTCGGGGCCACCACCCGGGCGGGCATGCTGCCCGCGCCGCTGCGCGACCGCTTCGGGTTCACCGCGCACATGGACTTCTACACCCCCGACGAGCTCGAACTCATCCTCCACCGCTCGGCGGGCCTGCTCGGGGCGCCCCTGGACGAGGACGCCGCCCGCGAGATCGCCGGGCGCTCGCGCGGCACCCCCCGGATCGCCAACCGGCTCCTGCGCCGCGTCCGCGACTACGCCGAGGTCCGGGGGGACGGCACGCTCTCCCTGGACACCGCCCGATCCGCCCTGGAGCTGTACGAGGTCGACGCGCTCGGCATGGACCGCCTCGACCGCGCCATCCTCGACGTGCTCCTGCGCCGATTCCGGGGCGGCCCGGTGGGCCTGTCGACGCTCGCGGTGTCGGTGGGTGAGGAGGCCGAGACGGTGGAGGTGGTCGCCGAACCCTTCCTGGTCCGTTCCGGCTTCCTGGCCCGCACCCCGCGCGGCCGGGTCGCGACCCCGCAGGCCTGGGCGCACATGGGACTGACGCCGCCACCGGACGCCGCGTTCGGCGCGGCCGCGTCCGCCGGTAACGGATCCTCCCCGAACGGCGGCGCCCCGGCGAACGGCCCGGCCCAGCCGTGATCGCGGTTCCTCGGACCCGTGGCCGTGGGCCGTCCCGACCGTTGCGCCACCGAGCCCTGACCGTGGGATCACGGTGACCGGCGCCACGTAAGCTGGAGGTATCCAGCCATGCGGGGGCCTCGGTCCCCACGTGTCGTTCGACACCAGCGGAACGCGCGAGCGGTCTGAAGCGTTATGGACTGCGGGTGCGGTCCGTGACGCGACGTCCGGGTCGGCACGATGAAGGTGGTCGTCGCGGTTGCGAGCCGACAACGGTCGGCCACACGACGAAACGTCAGGAAGGACGCCCCAGTGCAGGGCATTTACACTCTCGCCGCCGAAGGAGAGCCCACCGGGGGCCTCCTGAACATGATTCTGCCGTTCGCGCTGATCCTCCTGGTGTTCTGGCTGCTGTTCTGGCGGCCGAACCAGAAGCGGCGCCAGCAGGAGCAGCAGATGGTGAGCGCGCTCGTCCCCGGTGTCGAGGTCATGACCAAGGCGGGTATCTTCGCCACCGTCGTGGAGGTCCACGAGCAGGACGTCCTGCTGGAGATCTCCCCGGGCACCCGCATCCGCATGCTCAAGGCCGGCGTGGGCGAGGTCATCACCCCCGCCGCCGACGACACGCCGGTGGAGGACCGTCCCGACTTCGGCGACGACGACAAGCCCAACAGCTGACCACGGCCAAACCGGCCACACGTTCCCCGGTACCGGCCCCGACCAGGGCCGGTACCGGCGTGTTCGGCCCCTGGATGAAGAAGGTCCCACCGCCCATGTCCCACGATTCGGCGACCGCCGGCACCGGCCCGCTCCTCGGCATGATCCGGTCCCACGTTCGCGACGTGCCCGACTTCCCGCAGCCCGGGGTGCTGTTCAAGGACATCACACCGCTGCTCAACGACCGGGAGGCCTTCGGGGCCACCGTCCACGGGCTCGCCGACCCCTTCCGGGCGGAGGGTGTGGACCACGTGCTCGGTCTGGAGGCGCGCGGCTTCATCTTCGGCGCCCCGGTCGCCCTCGCGCTGGACGCGGGCTTCGTTCCCGCGCGCAAAGCTGGGAAACTCCCCTCGGAGACCATCGGCCAGGCCTATGATCTGGAATACGGCACCGCGACCGTGGAGATCCACGCCGACGCGATCCCCGCGGGCAGCCGTGTGCTCATCGTCGACGACGTGCTCGCCACCGGCGGCACCGGCAGGGCCGCGGTGGAACTCGTGCGCAAGGCGGGTGGTACGGTCGTGGGATTCTCCGTCCTGATGGAACTCTCCGCGCTCCAGGGACGCGAGAAGCTGTCGGACGTGGAGCTGCACAGCCTCCTGTCGGTCTGACCGGGGACCCCCGACGCGTGTGCCCGCCCGCACGGGAATGCGCGACGAATCCCTCCGCGTTGACGGAAGGACCCAGTCCTCACCGCACCTCGCCCGCACGGGGACGCCATCACCGGACGCGGCACGTTCGGTGATCCTCGCCGTACCCGTATCCGTGCCGCGGTGGTGCACGACCCGGGCGCCGGCGGCCGGACGGCCTCTCCGCTCACGCGGGACCACGGACACTAGACTGGTGGGAGAGGTACCGCGGCGGCCACGTTCAGCGACTGGCCCTGACAACACGCACGTGCACCGGGCGGGCGTCGGCGACGGCGTCCACGTGACCGGGTGGATCCGCGGGAGGTAGGCATGCCAAGCGAAGTGGTTTCGACCGGGGCGGTACCGGACCGTGGCGAGCGTCCGGAGGCCACCGGCGAGCGGCGCCCCGGCATGCCGGGAGGGCACGCGGACGGCAGCGGTACGTCGGCCGCGCACAGACCACAGGGGGACCGCCCGGAGGGCGCCGCGACCGAAGCGGCGCCCTCCGACGTCTCCGAGGCGGGCTCAGACGGCCCCCAGGGGCCGCCCGGCTCCACCACGCCCTCCACCGTGCGAGTCCGCAGAAGGCTCGCCCGACTCGGCGCCCAGCGGGGAGTGACGATGAACCCGGTGCTCGAACCACTGATCAAGACCGTGCGTGCCACCCATCCGAAGGTGGACGTCCGGCTCATCGAGCGCGCCTACGAGGTGGCCGCACACCACCATCGCGACCAGAAACGCAAGAGCGGCGACCCCTACATCACCCACCCGCTCGCGGTCGCGACCATCCTCGCCGAGCTGGGCATGCAGGAGGCCACCCTGGCCGCCGCCCTGCTGCACGACACCGTCGAGGACACCGAGTACTCCCTCGACGAGCTGCGCGCCGACTTCGGCGACGAGATCGCCGAACTGGTCGACGGCGTCACCAAGCTGGACAAGGTCAAGTACGGCGAGGCCACCCAGGCCGAGACCGTCCGCAAGATGGTCGTGGCCATGGCCCGCGACATCCGGGTCCTGGTCATCAAGCTGTGCGACCGCCTGCACAACATGCGCACCCTGCGCTACCTGCCGTCCCGGGCCAAACGGGAGAAGAAGGCCCGCGAGACCCTGGAGATCTTCGCGCCGCTCGCCCACCGGTTGGGCATGAACACCATCAAGTGGGAACTGGAGGACCTGGCCTTTGCCACCCTCTACCCCAAGCGCTTCGACGAGATCGCCCGCCTGGTCTCCGAGCGCGCCCCCCGCCGCGACGTCTACCTCCAAGAGGTCATCGAGGCGGTCTCGGGGGACCTGCGCGAGGCCAAGCTCAAGGCGACCGTGCGCGGACGACCCAAGCACTACTATTCGATCTACCAGAAGATGATCGCCCGCAACTGCGGCTTCGACGAGATCTACGACCTCATCGCCGTGCGGGTCCTGGTGGACAGCGTCCGCGACTGCTACGCGGCCCTGGGAACCATCCACGCGCGGTGGAACCCGGTGCCCGGGCGGTTCAAGGACTACATCGCGATGCCCAAGTTCAACATGTACCAGTCGCTGCACACGACGGTCATCGGTCCCTCGGGCAACCCGGTCGAGCTCCAGATCCGCACCCGCGCGATGCACCGCCGCGCCGAGTACGGCATCGCCGCGCACTGGAAGTACAAGGAGGACCGGGGCTCGGGTGGGGAGCCCAAGGCCAAGGGCACCTCCGACATGCAGTGGTTGCGCCAGCTCATCGACTGGCAGCAGGAGACCAAGGACCCGGGCGAGTTCCTGGAGTCGCTGCGCTTCGACCTGTCGGTGCAGGAGGTGTTCGTCTTCACCCCCCAGGGCGACGTCATCTCCCTGCCGCAGGGCGCCACCGCCGTCGACTTCTCCTACGCCGTGCACACCGAGGTCGGCCACCGCACGGTGGGCGCCCGGATCAACGGCCGCCTGGTGCCGTTGGAGAGCGAGCTGCACAACGGCGAGACGGTCGAGATCCTCACCTCGAAGGACCCCCACGCCGGGCCCAGCCGCGACTGGCTCAACTTCGTCAAGAGCGCCCGCGCCCGCAACAAGATCCGGCACTGGTTCACCAAGGAGCGTCGCGAGGCCGCGATCGACCGTGGCAAGGACGAGATCGCCAAGGTCATGCGCAAGCAGGAGCTGCCGGTCAAGCGCCTGTTCAGCGGTGAGGCGATCATCGCCCTGGCCCGGGACCTGCGCTACGCGGACGTGGACTCGCTCTACGCCGCCGTCGGCGAGCACCAGGTCAGCGCCCAGAGCGTGGTCAGCAAGCTCGTCGACTCCCTGGGCGGCCTGGAGAGCCACACCGAGGACATCGCCGAGTCGGCCCTGCCCACGAAGGCGGTGACGCGCCGCCGCCACCCCGGCAACCCGGGCGTGGTCGTGGAGGGCGACGCCGACGTGTGGGCACGCCTGTCCAAGTGCTGTACGCCGGTGCCGGGCGACGGGATCGTCGGCTTCGTGACGCGCGGCAACGGCGTCTCGGTGCACCGCGAGGACTGCGTGAACGCCTCGACGCTGGACACCGACCGCATGGTGCGGGTGGAGTGGTCGCCCACCGAGGACTCGATGTTCCTGGTGGCGTTGCAGGTGGAGGCGCTGGATCGGTCCCGACTGCTGTCGGACATCACCCGGGTGCTGTCCGACCAGCACGTCAACATCCTGTCGGCGACCGTCCAGACCAGCCGCGACCGGGTGGCGCAGAGCCGGTTCACCTTCGAGATGGCCGACCCCGCCCACCTGGGCAGCGTCCTGCGGTCGGTACGCGGCGTGGACGGCGTCTACGACGTGTACCGCGTCCGGAACTGAGGCTGTGCCCGCCTCGGGCCTGCCGCTGCGCTCCGGCCCGTGTTCGGGCGCCCTCAAGGCAGGGGTGCTTCATCCTCGGCGGAGCCTGACGCTCGTTCCTCGCTACGCGGCTTGCCTCGCCCGCCCGTCGCCCTCCACCGCCCTCAACGGACTGTGAGGATGTGTGGTGGCTTCTCCAACGGGCTCTGACCCACCAACGGACTGACGCCCTCAGCGACTGTCTCGCAGACGATCTGTCGACCCGTACGGGGAAACCACCGCACACGACCGGACGGGCATGTGACCTCATAGGAGCTTGGCCCAACAAGCCCCACCACAGTCTTGTCCGCCCGCCCGGCCGACGCGTGCCACCCCACCGGAACCAACGACAGGACAGCGGTAACCAGCATGACCGATCAAGCCCTGAAAGTCACAGCGGGCGTGGACACCCACCACGACACCCACCACGCCGCCGTCATCGACCACCTGGGCCGCCACCTGGCCGACAAGGAGTTCGACGCCACCGGCACCGGCTACCAACAACTGCTCACCTGGCTGGACTCCTTCGGCCCCCTGGCCGCCATCGGCGTGGAGGGCACCGGTTCCTACGGCGCTGAACTCGCCCGCACCCTGACCCGCACCGGCCTGAGGGTCGTGGAGGTCGACCGCCCCGACCGCAAGACACGCCGGTCCAAGGGCAAGTCCGACCCCATCGACGCCTACGCCGCCGCCCAAGCAGTGGCCTCCGGCCGGGCCAGCGGCACCCCCAAGACCCGCGACGGCGCTGTGGAGTCCATCCGCGCCCTGCGCGTGGCACGCCGCTCAGCGGTCAAAGCCCGCACCCAGGCCCTCAACCAGCTCCACCAGTTGCTGGTCACCGCTCCCGAACAGCTCCGCTCGACGCTGCGCGGGCTCTCACCCAAGGCCCTGGTCCAGGCGTGCGCCCGGCTGCGGCCCGGGCCGGACCTGGCCGACCCGACCCAGGCGACCAAGGCCGCGCTGCGCCGCCTGGCCAAGCGAATCGGTGCCCTGGACGAGGAGATCACCGAGCTCGACACCCACCTCAAGCCCCTGACTACCCAGACCGCTCCTGGCCTGCTGAACCTCAAGGGGGTGGGCCCCGAGGTGGCCGGGCAGCTACTGGCCACCGCCGGGGACAACCCCGACCGGCTGCGTTCGGAGGCGGCCTTCGCCCACCTGTGCGGGGCCGCACCGATCCCGGCCTCCTCCGGCAGGCGGGACCGGCACCGGCTCAACCGGGGCGGTGACCGGGCCGCCAACCACGCGCTGCACACCATCGTGCTGACCCGGATGAGCTGCGACGGGCGCACCCGCGCCTACGTCGAACGCCGCACCCGCGATGGGCTGTCCACGAAGGAGATCATGCGCTGCCTCAAACGCTATGTGGCCCGCGAGGTCTATCCCGTCCTGATGCGGTCGATCCGCACCACCAGCACCGTCTGCGGCACCCCACGCAAAGACCTCACCCAAGCCGTTTGACACCCATAGGAGCATCGCCTCCAGCGCAGCCCCATCCATAAGAACCCTGCCGGCGCCCGAACGGTGCCCGCCTCGGGCCTGCCGCTGCGCTCCGGCCCGGGGGACCGGGGGCCGGGGCCCTCACCGCGGCGAGTGCGGCGAAGGCCCCGGCCCCGTGGACGGGCGCGGACGCTCAGATGCGGATCGTGGTCGACCGCACGATCTCGAACACCGGGTGGCGGTCGGCCTCGGCCGCGAAGGCCTCGTCCGGCGCCTCCGGCGGGGCCTCGAAGTACGGACCCACGACGAACGCGCGCGGGTGGTCCAGGTACTCGCGGAGCACCGGGGCCGCCTCGTCGGGACCGAGCTCACGCACGCTGGCCAGCTCGATCCACCCGCCTTGGCGCAGGGTCGCGAACCCGTCCTTGCGCAGGTTGCGCACCCAGTCGACCGCCCCGTAGGGCGCCACCAGGTACCGGCCCCGGTCGCTGTCCAGCACGCTGACCGGGGTGGTCCGCAAGAACCCCGACGTGCGTCCGCGCGTCGTCAGCAGGTGCATGTCGGGCGGGCACACCCCGTACTTGACGAAGCCGCTGACGAAGGCGTTGGCGGTCCGCCGCACCCGCGTCATCTCGAACCGCTTCGTCGGCTCGTTCACCATCTTCCGCAACTCCCTCAGTCGGATGCTCCCCATTGTGGTGGTTGTGGGGGACTGTCGGCACCCGAGTACCGCTCCGCGCGTCAGCGGAACGCCGAGACACCCGTCACGGCCTGCCCGATGCTCAGCGCGTGGATCTCCTCGGTGCCCTCGTAGGTGGCCACCGTCTCCAGGTTCACCATGTGCCGCATCACCGGGTACTCCAGGGTGATGCCGTTGGCGCCGTGGATGGAGCGCGCGGCGCTCGCCACCCGCTGTGCGGCCGCCACACACGAGAACTTGCCGAAGCTGACGTGGTTGTGGTGGCAGTTCCCCTCGTCCTTGAGACGGCCGATCCGCAGCGCCGTCAGGTTGGCGTGGTTGACGTCCACGACCATGTCGGCGAGCTTGCGCTGGGTGAGCTGGAACCCGCCGATGGGACGGCCGAACTGCTCGCGGGTGGTCGCGTACTCCAGCGCCGCCTCGTAGCAGGCGCGCGCGGCCCCGGCCGCGCCCCACACGATCCCGTAACGGGCCTCGTTCAGGCACGACAGCGGCGACCCCAGCCCCCTCGACCCGGGCAGGAGCGCGTCGGCGGGTAGCCGCACGTCCTCCAGCACCAGCTCGGAGGTGATCGAGGCGCGCAGGGACAGCTTCTTGTGGATGACGTTGGCGGTGAAGCCGGGCGTGTCCGTGGGCACGAGGAAACCGCGGATGCCGTCGTCGGTGGCGGCCCAGACCACGGCCACGTCGGCGACCGACCCGTTGGTGATCCACATCTTGGTGCCGTTCAGCACCCAGTCGGACCCCTCACGCCGCGCGCGGGTGCGCATCGAGCCCGGGTCGGATCCGGAGTCGGGCTCGGTCAGACCGAAGCAGCCGATCGCCTCGCCCGCCGCCATCCGCGGCAGCCACGCGTTCTTGTGCTCCTCGGAGCCGAACTTGTGGATGGCCGCCATGGCCAAAGAGCCCTGGACGGACACGAAGCTGCGCAGCCCGGAGTCGACCGCCTCCAGCTCGCGGCAGGCCAGCCCGTAGGCGACGGCGCTGGAGCCCCCGCAGCCGTACCCCTCCAAGTGCATGCCCAGCACCCCCAGATCGCCGAAGGCCTTGGCGAGGCCTCGGGGGTCGGGCAGGGTGCCCGCGTCGAACCAGTCGGCCACGTTCGGCAGCAGTTCACGGGAGGCGAAGCCGCGCACCGCGTCGCGGACGTCCCGTTCGGTGTCGGAGAGCGTGGCGTCCACCGCGAGGAAGTCGTGCGGGTCCGGGGCGGAGGCTTTGCGCTGGGTCTCGCTCATGGGTGGGTGTCCCTTCGTGGTTCTGTGTGCTTCCAACGGTGGTCGGGTGCGCGGTTGGACTCCGCGCGGGAGAGCGTCAGGGCAGGTCGGGCTGCTGGACGGCGCCGCGCTTGACCATCGCGTCGATGAGCCCGTCGTCCAGGCCCAGTTCGGTGAGCAGGCTCCGGGAGTGCTGGCCGAGCAGGGGCGGGGCGGTCAGCGGGGCGGGCGTCCCCTCCAGCCGGAAGCCCGCACGGACCTGTTCGAGCGGTCCGACGGTGGGGTGCTCCACCGTGCGCAGGACGTCGTCCCCGCTGGCGTCGGCGGTGCGCAGCGCGTCCAACACACCGCGCACCCGCCCGGCCGGGACGCCGGCCGCCACGAGCGCGTCCATCCAGTGGTCGGCGGGACGGGAACGCAGGGTGCCCGACAGCTCCCCCACCAGCTCCTCCCGGTGCCCCACACGCCCGGGGTTGGTGGCGTAACGGGGGTCCTCGGCCAGGTCGGGCCGGTCCAGGGCGGCACACAGGCGCTGGTACAGGGCGTCGTTGCCCGCCGCGATCACGATGTCGGCGTCGGCCGTCGGGAAGACCTGGTAGGGCACGATCGTGGTGTGCGCGTTGCCCATCCGCGTGGGCTCGGTCCCCGTGACCAGCGCCTGCTGGGTGAGGTTGACCAGGCCGGACAGGGTCGAGTTGATGAGTGAGACGTTGATGTTCTCGCCCCGGCCCGTGGCCCGCGCGCGCATCAGGGCACCCAGGATGCCCACGGCGGCGTTGAGACCGGTGAGGACGTCGGTGAGCGCCACCCCCACCTTGCTCGCCGGGCCCTCCACCGGACCGGTGGTGGCCATCAGGCCGCTCTCGGCCTGCACGACGATGTCGAAACCGGGACGCGTGGCGGGCTCGTGCTCGGGCCCGAACCCGCTGACGGAGCAGTACACGACCGCCGGGTTGCGGACGCTCACGTCGGCGTAGCCCAGGCCCAGGCGGTCGATGACCCCGGGGCGGAAGTTCTGGATCACCACGTCGGAGGAGGCGCACAGGTCCTGGACGGCGGCCAGGCCGTCGGGGTCCTTCAGGTCCACCGCGAGACTGCGCTTGTTGCGGTTCACCGACAGGAAGTAGGCGGCCTCCCCGGGACCGTGCTGGTCGGGACGGGTCCCGGACGCGTCCGCCCAAGGCGGGCCCCAGGCACGGGTGTCGTCCCCGCGTCCGGGCTGCTCGACCTTGACCACCTCGGCGCCCATGTCGGCGAGGAGCATCGTGGCGTAGGGCCCCGCCAGGACGCGGGACAGGTCGGCCACGCGCACCCCGGCCAGCGGCAGGGGAGCGGTGGGTTCGGTGTTGGTGTCGGACACGGGGCCGCTCACTCCTTGGCGTCGACGTCACCGGGCAGCTGGTCGCCGTCCCGCAGCTGGTAGTAGGTCTCCAGGCAGCGGCGGAGCGCGGTGGTGAGGGCGGCGCCGGACTGGCCCGCGTACCGCGTCTGCACCCGCTGGACGATCTCGGCGATGTCCTCGGTCACCGAGGCGCCCTCGACGAGGGCGCGGAAGAACTGCTTGGCCAGGTCGGTGAGGAGCGTGGTGTCCGCGGCGACGATCCTGTCGTCGGCGGTGTCCACGGCGAGCACGACGCCGAGCCGCTGGTACTGGGAGTGGCTCGCCACCGTGTCGGGAAGACGGGCGTAGCCGGAGATCAGGACAACCCTGGGGTTGCGGAAAAGCTGCTGGATACGGTCGTCGCCGTGCAAGGCAAACACACCTCTCGCTCGCGGGCATGCGAAAACTCCGATGCTCTGGAGTCTCGCGCCTGGAGGGCGACCGGGGAAGCCGGACACCCGCGGCGTGAGGGCAGGCGGGACCAGTATGTCCCAGCCTCCGTGCCGGGTGTCAAGCGGGGGTGTGTCCGGGCGCACACGGAGGGGTCGGTGTACGTCCCGCGGGGCCTGTGCTACCTTTCTGGCCAGGTCACGAGTGCCAGCGTCAAGCCCCGGCTTGCTGGCCGGCAACCCTCCTTCCGCGGTGGGGTGCCCCGGGTGAGGACCAGGTCCCGACACGACCGTGTCTGACAAGCGCGGACCCCGCCGATGTCGCCGTGAGGCGCCCCGTGGGTCCCCCGACCCACGAAAGAGGTGCATCTTGACCACGGTCCATCACATCCACTCCCTGCGTTCCCCCGAATCCCCCGAGTGCGCGATCGTCACGGCCGACACCGGCGTCCCCCTCGTCACCGGAGAGCGCGTCGACTACGCCAACTTCGACTACGCGGCCAGCGCCCCGTGTCTGACCTCCGTGGCCGACGCCCTGTCGGCCGCCCTGCCCTACTACGCCAGCGTGCACCGCGGCGCGGGCCACCACTCCCAGGTGAGCACGGACGCCTACGAGCGCGCCCGCCGCGGCGTCGCCCGCTTCCTGGGCGCGCGCACCGAGCCCGCCGACGCCGTGGTGTTCGTGCGCGGCACCACCGACGCCCTCAACCTGCTGGCGCGCTCCGTCCCCGAGGGCTGCACCGTGGTCGTCTTCGAGTCCGAGCACCACGCGAGCCTGCTGCCCTGGGAACACCCCGCCTCCCGTGCGGGTCGGGTCGTGCGCCTGCCCCTGCCCGAGTCCCCCGAGGCCGCGGTCGCCGCCGCCCGTAAGGCCCTGGAGGAGGCCCCCGCGGGGCCGACCCTGCTGTGCGTGACCGCCGCCTCCAACGTCACCGGCGAGATCTGGCCCGTCGAGGAGCTGGTCCGGGTGGCCCACGCCGAGGGCGCCCGCGTGGTCGTCGACGCCGCCCAGTACGTGCCGCACCTGCCCTTCAGCCTCGCCGCCACCGGCGCCGACTACGTGGCCCTGTCCGGGCACAAGCTCTACGCCCCCTTCGGCTCCGGCGTGCTGGCCGGGCGCGCCGACTGGCTGCGCGCGGCCACCCCCTACCTGTCCGGGGGAGGGGCCACCAAGCTGGTCACCGAACACGACGTCCAGTGGAACGACCTGCCCGCACGGCACGAGGCGGGCAGCCCCAACGTGCTGGGCGCCGTCGCCTTGGCCGCGGCCTGCGACACCCTCACCCCCGCCACCCAGGAGCTCCTGCACATCCGTGAGTCAGCGCTGTTGGAGCGCCTGCGCGCGGGCCTGGCCGGGATCGACGGGGTCCGCGAGCTGTCCCTGTGGGGGGCCGACCACGCGCGCGTGGGCATCGTGTCCTTCACCGTGGACGGGTTGCCCGCCGAACTCCTGGCCGCCGCCCTGTCCGCGGAGTACGGGATCGGTGTGCGCGACGGCCTGTTCTGCGCGCACCCCCTGACCCGCCGCCTGCTGCCCGAGGGGCACGCGCAGGCCGTCCGGGCGAGCCTGGGCGTGGGCACCACGACCGAGCACGTCGACCGGTTGGTCGGGGCGGTCGCCGACCTGGTGGCGCACGGCCCCCGGTGGGAGTACGCCGACTGCGACGGACGCCTGGCGCCGGTCCCGGATCCGCGCAACGTGCTGTGAGGCGGTGCGGGACCGGACACGGGAGTGGGCGCCCCGCCGCGGATCACGTCGCGATACCACCCAGACGGAGAAGCGGGGCGCAAATCACCCAACCCTGTGTGGCGGATCACGTTGCCGGGGGTAGCATCGGGCCCTGACGGTACGGCGCGTTGTGGACGATCCCGATCGGTGAGCCCGTGCGCCGTGCCTCCCGCGAGCGGACCGGCTGGGGGAGCATGATCGTGACGGACGTCCGAGGATCGAAGGCAGGCCCGCTCACGGCAGCCTCCCAGCGGCCGGACCCCGTACCGCTCCCCGGACGACAGCCAGGCGTCGTCGGCCTCGGCCGCCGGGCGCAGACATGGCTCCCCGACCCCCGCGCCGCCGACCACCTCCGCCGACACGAGCGCTTCCTCGGCAGGATCATCGACTACCTGTGCGCTGACGCCGGAGTCGACCAGTTCGTCGACTGGGGGTGCGCCGTGCCCGGGACGGGCACGCGTGTCCGGGAGCGCAGACCCGGCGCCGCGGTCGTGCACGTCGCCCCGTACGGGACGGCGGGCGTCCTCTCCAGCTCCGACACCGCGGTCCTGTCCGGAGACGGCGCCGACCCCACCACACTCCTACACCGCCTGCGGACCTCCGGCCACGTGGACCTCGACCGCCCCCTCGCCGTCCTCCTCACCCGCCCCCTCACCGCCGACACGTCCCCCACCTGGATCGACGGGCTGCACTCCCTGATGCGTGGCGGCGGCTACCTCGCCCTGACCTCCTCCGCGCCCCCCGCGGACACAGAGTCCGCCTTCGCCCCGTTCCGGCTCCTGGAACCCGGTGTCGCGGACATCACCTGGTGGCCCTATCCAGACGAGGAGGTGTCCGCCGAGGGCAGCGGGGTCCTCGGTGGACTGGGCCGGGCTCGGACACGGACGAGGGGGTCGTCCCGATGGCTGTGAACTGGACGGGGGAGACGCTGGCGCAGCTCCAGTTCTACTGGGACTACTCCCTGTGGCCGAGGCTGGAGGGCCTCACCGACGCGGAGTACCTCTGGGAGCCCGTCGCCGGGGCCTGGACGGTGCACCGGCTCCCCGACGGACGGTACGCGCCCGACGGGGCCGGGGCCGAACCGGATCCGCCACCGGTGACCACGATCGCCTGGCGGCTCGGGCACATCGTCGTGGACGTGCTGGAGACCCGGGTGAACTGGCATTTCGGCGACCGGACGGCGACCCGGGACACGATCGACTGGCCCAGCGGCGCCGACAACGCCCGCGCACGCCTGCACGCGGCCTACCGGGCCTGGTCCGACCACCTCCAGGAACTCGACGACGAGGCGATGGCCGCACCCGTGGGCGGCGCCGAGGCACCCCAGTGGGCGGACTTCCCCATGGTGGCGCTGGTCCTGCACCTGAACCGGGAGATCTTCCACCACGGTGCGGAGATCGCCCTGCTCCGCGACCTGTACCGGGCCGGGTACGGCCGGAGCTGACCGTCCTTCGCGCGGGGCCCCGACCGTGCCCTCAGACCACGTGCAGCGGATCCACCCGGACCTGGGCCAGATGCTCGTCGCGGCGCGCGCTACGGGCCGAGGCGGCCACCTTCAGCGACCTGGCCAGCGCTCCGACACCGCCACGAGGGACCCGGAGCAGGGCGCGCTCGGTCTGGTGGACGCCCTCCGCGGTCTCCTCCCTCGGGGAGCCCACGGGCACCGGCCCGAGGAGTTCGGTCCCCTCGGGCAGTTCGAGCTGGTCGAGCAGCTCGCGGACGTGCTCGGGGGCGCCGGTGACCGAGGCCATCGTGACCGCCGGGGGGAAACCCAGCTCACGCCGGTCGGCCAGCTCGCGTTCGGCGAACCCGGCCGGATCCCAGCGCACGAGCGACTGCACGACCGGTAGCGCCGCGTCGGCCGACACCACCACCGTTCCGCCGGGCCGGACCAGGGCCGACGCGTTCAGCCAGCGTCGCAGCGCCTCCTCCGACGCCCGCAGGTCCAACCGGTTGAGCAGCGCCCACCCGTCCAGCAGCACGGCCGCCGCGTACCCGTTCTCGGCCGTGGGTTCGGCGCCGGGCGTGGCCACGATGATCGAGGGCCGGTCGGCGACCGCGGACAGCACCTCCTCCCGGCCGGACGTGCGCACCGTCAGCGAGGGGAAGGCGCGGCCCAACTCCTCCGCCGTGCGCCGGGCGCCCACCACGACCGCGCGCATGCGGGTCACACCGCACTCGGGACAGGCCCACTGCCCGGCCACCCGGCCGCACCAGCCGCACGAGGGCATCGCGTGCGAACCGCGCACGGCCAGTGGCCCCCGGCACGCGTCACACCGGGCGGGCTCACGGCACCCCGCGCAGGCCAGCGTGTTGAGGTAGCCCCGGCGGGGCACCTGGAAGAGCACGGGACCCGTCCGGGCCGCGTCCCGGGCCGCGCGCAGGGCCAGACTCGGCATCCGCGCCGACCGCGCCGCCTCGTCCCGGGCCAGTTCCCGGTCGTCTCCGGCGGCCCGCACGATCGGCACCCGCCGCCGCAGGGTCGCCCGGTCCGCCGCGAGCGGACGCGCCCACCCCGACTCCACCAGCAGCTGGGCGTCGGTGGTACGCGTGTGTCCGCCGATCAAGGCCCCGGCGTCGGCGCGGTGCGCGCGCATCGCCAGGACCGTGCGGGCGTGGGGGTAGGGGGCGTGCGGTTCGGCGTGCACGTCGTCGCCGTCGTCCCAGAGCACCACCAGCCCCAGGTCGCGTATCGGTGCGAAGACCGCGGCCCGCGTGCCCACGACGACCCGGACCCGTCCGCGCAGGGCCGCCAGCCACCTCCGGTAGCGTTTGGCGGGCCCGAGACCGGCGGTGAGCGCCACATGGCGGCCCTCGCCGAGGCGGCGGGTGAGCGCGGCGTCGACGGCCTCGACGTCTCGGCCGTCGGGCACGACGATGACCGTTCCGCGCCCTCCGTCCAGCGTCGCCCCGGCCGCGTCCGCCACGGCGTCCGCCCAGTCCGCGCCGGGGAGGGCACTCCACACCGCGCGCGCGGCTCGGCCCTCGCGCAGGGCCTGGAGGAAGGCGGACCCCTCGGGGTAGTCCGCCCACGGGCCCGGGTCGGCGTCCTCGTCCCGCGGCGTGTCCTCCCCCTCGGCCCCGGTCGCCCCGGCACCGGCCTCGGGCTCCCCGGACTCCTCCTCGGGGCTCTCCTCCCGTTCCACCCGGGCGTGGCGCGGGGGGACGGCCAGGCGCAGGACGTCGCTCAGCGTGCCCGCGTACCGGTCGGCGACGGCACGGGCCAGGCTGAGGACCTCCGGGGTCAGGACGGGCTCGGGGGAGACCACCGACTCCAGGTAGGCCAGGCGACCGGCGAAGTCCGAGGTCTCCGTCCGCTCGACGAGGAACCCGCCGAGCTGGCGGTTGTTGAAGCGCACCTTGACCCGGCAGCCGGGAACGGCGGCCTCGTCCATGTCGGCGGGCACCCGGTAGTCGAAGTAGCGGTCCAGGTGGGGGAGCGGAGTGTCCACGACCACGCGCGCGACGGGCAGGCGGTCGGCGGGCCGCTTCCTGGCCGCGTGGCGGGCCTTCGCCAAGGCGGCCTTGGGCGGGTCCTGTTCGGGAAGGTCGAAGAGGACTCCGTCGGGCGGGCCGGGCTGCGCTGTCATCACCTCTGGTGTACCAGAAGCCCCCGACAGAGCCCGTGGTTCATGGCTCCGAGCCGCCCGCACGACTGGTAGAACTGGGACGCGTACAGACCGTGCACGGGGGTGTCACGCGGTCCGGGGCGCCGGGGGCGCGGCGCGACCCGGGACGGTTTCCGTCAGCAGTGGAGGGGACCCGTAGATGAAGCTCGTCTTTGCTGGAACGCCTGAGGTGGCGGTGCCGTCCCTGCGGGCGCTGATCGACTCCGACCACGAGGTGGCGGCGGTCGTGACCCGCCCCGACGCGCGCTCCGGGCGCGGGCGGAGGATGTCGGCCAGCCCGGTCGCCGAGCTGGCCGCCGGCGAGGGGATCGAGGTCCTCAAGCCGGAGAAGGCGGGCGACCCCGAATTCCTGGAGCGGCTCGCCGAGATCGGCCCGGACTGCTGCCCCGTGGTGGCCTACGGCGCCCTCCTGCCCCAGCGCGCGCTCGACATCCCCGAGCGCGGCTGGATCAACCTGCACTTCTCGCTGCTGCCCGCCTGGCGCGGCGCCGCCCCCGTCCAGCACGCCATCCTGCACGGCGACGACGTCACCGGCGCCTCGACCTTCCGGATCGTCAAGGAGCTCGACGCCGGCCCGGTCTTTGGCACCCTCACCGAGACCGTGCGCCCCACCGACACCAGCGGCGAACTCCTCGACCGCCTGTCCGTGGCCGGGGCCGAACTGCTCGTGCGCACGATCGACGGCATCGCCGGCGGCCAGCTCACCGCGGTGCCGCAGGAGGGGGACGGGGTCTCCTACGCGTCCAAGCTCACCCCCGAGGACGCCGAACTCGACTTCACCGCCCCCGCCCAGCGCGTGGACCGCGTCGCCCGCGCCTGCACGCCCGCGCCCGGCGCGTGGACCACCTTCCGCGGCACCCGGCTCAAGGTCGGCCCGGTCAGCCCCCTGCCCGATGCCGACACCCCCGCCCTCGACCCCGGGCAGGTGCACGCCGACAAGCGGCGGGTGGTCGTGGGGACCAGCACCAACCCGGTGCTCCTGGGCGAGGTACAGCCCCAGGGCAAGCGTGCGATGGCGGCGGTGGACTGGGCCCGTGGCGTGCGTCCCACCGAAGATGACCGCCTGGGCCGCTGAGCTGCCGTAGTCTCGTCTAGGGCATGTGCCCTGGCCGCGCGGTCCGCTCCGGACCGCCCCCACCAGACCCCGTCCCCGGTTCGTTGAGGCAGAACACAGTTGAGCGAGCAGTCCCGATCCCCGTACCGCCGACCCCGACGGGGCGGGAAGCCCGCGCAGGGCGGAGGCCGGGGAACCTCCGGACCGCCCAAACCCCGTGACCCGGCCCGCCGCGTCGCCTACGACGTCCTGCTCGCGGTCGAGCAGCGCGACGCCTACGCCAACCTCCTGCTGCCCGCCCAGCTCGCCGACCGGGGGATCAGCGGCAGGGACGCCGCGCTGGCCACCGAGCTCACCTACGGGACGCTGCGCCGGCAGGGCACCTACGACGCGATCCTGGAGGCCTGCGTGGACCGTACGCTGGCCTCCGTGGACCGCGAGGTGCTGCCCGTGCTGCGCCTGGGCGCCCACCAGCTGCTGTCGACGAAGATCCCACCGCACGCGGCCGTCAGCGCCACCGTCGACCTGGCCAGGAAGGTGGTCGGCCACCACCGGGCCAGGTTCGCCAACGCCGTCCTGCGCAGGGTGTCCGCGCGCGACCTGGAGGCGTGGATGGAGGTCGTCGCGCCCGATCGCGCCACCGACCCCAGCGGATACCTGTCCGTCGTACACAGCCACCCGAGGTGGGTGGTCAAGGACCTGGCCCGCGCGCTGGGGGAGCGCTCCTCCACCGGGTTGGTCGAGACGGAGCGTCTGCTCATCGCGCACAACGAGCGCCCCCGCGTCACCCTCGTCGCCAAGCCCGGCCGCTCCACGGTCGCCGACCTGGTCGCCGCGGGCGCCGAGGAGGCGCGCTACTCGCCGTTCGGCGCCTACCTGCCCGAGGGCGACCCCGCCGCCATCCGCGAGGTGCGCCAGAACCGGGCCGCGGTGCAGGACGAGGCCAGCCAGTTGGTCGCGCTGGCGCTGACCCGGGTGGACGCCCACGGCGACGACGCCCTGTGGCTGGACATGTGCGCCGGCCCCGGCGGGAAGGCCGGGCTGCTGGCCTCCCTGGCCGGGCAGCGCGAGGCCCGCCTGCTGGCGTCGGAGGTTCAGCCCGCGCGCGCCGGACTCGTGGCCACGGCGGTGCGTCGCGCGCCGCGCGACGCCGGTCGGGTCGTGGTCGCCGACGGCACCGCGCCGGCGTGGCGGCCGGGTGTCTTCGACCGCGTCCTGGTGGACGTGCCCTGCACCGGGTTGGGGGCGCTGCGGCGCCGCCCGGAGTCGCGCTGGCGCCGCACGCCGGAGTCGGTCGCCGCGCTGGCGCCGCTCCAGCACGACCTGCTCGTCAGCGCGGTCGAGTCCGTGCGCCCCGGCGGGGTGGTGGCGTACGTGACGTGCTCACCGCACCTGGACGAGACCGACGGGATCGTGCGCCGCGTGCTCGACGAGCGCGACGACCTCACCCTGCTGCGCGCCGCCGACTACCTGGACGGGATCCCCGACCTGGCGGCGGGTCCCGAGGGCGGGTACGTCCAGTTCTGGCCGCACGTCCACGGGACCGACGCCATGTTCCTGGCGCTGCTTCGCAGGTCCGAGGCGTGACGGCGGCGGGAGTCCGGCACACCGTGAGCCGGGACGAGGACGGGGGATGGTGCGCTGGGGCTCACGCGGGCGCGGCTGGTGTGGCCTTCGGACAGGGGGACAGCCGGGCCGAGGCACCGGCCGACCTCCGGGAGGGGCCGGCCCTCCCGGAGGATGTCGACGGGGCACCCGCGGTCCATCCGTGAGTCCGGGGCGGGGTCGGATAGGGTCGTGCCGCGCCCCTGCCCCCGGCGCGTATCGGCCATCGCCCCCCTGGAGCCGTCCGCGCATGAGTACCCCACCGCCGTCGCCGCACGATCCGGCCCCTGCGTCGGTCGGCGGTTACCGCGTCCTCCGCCGCCTGGGCAGTGGCGGGCAGGGCACCGTCTACCTGGGCGAGGACGGCACCGGCGCCCGGGTGGCCGTCAAGACCCTCACCGAGGAGGCGATGGCCGACCCCGGCATGCGCCGACGGTTCGCGCGCGAGGCCGAGGCGGCGCGCAAGGTCGCCACCTTCTGCACCGCCGCCGTGGTCGACGCCGACATGGACGCCCAGCCGCCCTACATCGTCAGCGAGTACGTCGAGGGACCCACCCTCCACCAGCGCGTCCGCGACCGGGGACCGATGTCCGGCGGGGACCTCAACCGCCTGGCGGTGGTCACCGCGACCGCGCTCGTGGCCATCCACGAGGCCGGGATCGTGCACCGCGACCTCAAGCCGGGCAACGTGATCCTCGGCGAGGGCGGCGCGCGGGTGATCGACTTCGGCATCGCCCAGGTCCCGAGCGGGGCCGGTACCGTCACGCACTCCACCATCGGCACCCCCGCGTTCATGGCTCCCGAGCAGATCGCCGAGGGCGACGCCACGCCCGCATCCGACGTGTTCGCGTGGGGGACGCTCGTCGCCTTCACCGCGGGCGGCTCCTCCCCCTTCGACGGGCCGACGGTGCCCACCGTCCTGTACAAGGTGCTGCACGCCGACCCCGACCTGTCCGCGCTCCCCGAGCCGCTGCGTACCCTGGTCGGCCGGGCCCTGGCCAAGGACCCCGCCACGCGTCCCACCTCGGAGGCACTGCTGATGTCCCTGCTCGGCCGCGCCGACCCTCCGGCGGCCCCGGCAGCGCGAACGAGGACCCTGGATCAGGCGCGCTCCTCAGCTGTCTCCGAGCCCTCAGGAACGGATGACGCGTTGAGCGGATCGTCCGTCGCGCCCAAAGCCTGGGACGTGAACTGGGTTCTCTGGGGGTTTCTGGCCCTTGTGATCGTCCTTTGGTTCGTACTCAGGCACTTGACGTACTCGTGATAGTCCTGTCCGGGGGCACGGGTGGGCGCCATCGTCATCGGACAGGGCGGAACCGGCTGACCTGGGTGCAAGCACCGGCCCGAACGCTCCTCGCTACACTGCGGGTGTGGCAATCCAGATCTCACCCAGCATCCTCAGCGCCGACTTCGCCCACCTCGCGGATGAGGCGGCGGCCGTGTCCCCCTCCGCCGACTGGCTCCACGTCGACGTCATGGACAACCACTTCGTCCCCAACCTGACGCTCGGCCTGCCGATCGTGGAGTCCCTGCGCAAGGCGGCCACCACGCCGCTGGACTGCCACCTGATGATCGAGGACCCCGACCGCTGGGCCCCCGCCTACGCCGAGGCGGGCGCGGGCAGCGTCACCATCCACGCCAAGGCCGCGGGCGCCCCCGTGCGCACCCTGCGCGAGATCCGCCGCCTCGGCGCTCGCGCCGGGCTGGCCCTCAACCCCGCCGAGCCGGTCGAGCCCTACGCCGACCTCATCGGCGAGATGGACATGCTCCTGCTCATGACCGTCGAGCCCGGCTTCGGCGGCCAGAAGTTCCTCGACGTGGTCCTGCCCAAGATCCGCAAGGCGCGCGAGATCCTCGACACCCGCCAGTCCTCCGTCTGGCTTCAGGTCGACGGCGGCGTCAGCGCCGAGACCATCGAACGCGCCGCCGAGGCCGGAGCCGACGTCTTCGTCGCGGGCTCGGCCGTCTACGGCGCCCAGGACCCCGCGGGGGCGGTCGACACCCTGCGCTCCCTGGCGACCAAGGCCAGCCCCCTCGCATAACGATCCCGGCGCGCAGCCCGTGTGGCTCTGGTCACGCGGGCGGCCCGCGTCCTATGCTTCCCGTCCGTAGTCGTTGATTCCGCTTGGTCGCGGCTCCGTCTTCCCCTCGCGCCAGCGCGCGCCCCGGGGGAGCGGCGCGGCGTGAGGCGTTGCCAGGCGCGGACCCGTGGAGTGCGCGTTGAACGCTTGGACACCCGAGCACCTGGCCATGGACGCCCTGTGGGAGGCCGAGACCACCCCGATCCTCTGGGTGCAGGGGTGGGGCGACTGGTTGGCCCCACCCCTCGGCCTCATCACCGGGCTCGGCTCCCAGACCTTCATCGTCCTCCTGCTCACCCTCGTCTTCTGGTGCGTGAACGCCGGGACCGGCGCCCGGCTCTTCGTGGCCGTCGTCGCCTCCGGCGCGGTCAACTACCTGCTCAAGGGGCTCATCTACGGGGCCCGCCCCTTCTGGTTCAGCCACCAGGTGACCGCGCACGCCGCCGAGTCCAGCTTCGGGATCCCCTCCGGGCACGCCCAGGCCTCCACAGTCCTGTGGGGCTACCTGGGCCTGCGCTCGGGCAGCCGCGCCTGGCTCGGAGCGGCGGCCGCCCTGGTCGCGCTGATCTGCCTGTCCCGCCTCTACCTCGGTGTGCACTTCCTCAGCGACGTTCTCGCCGGCCTCCTCGTCGGCGTCGCCGTCCTGTGGGCGTTCCTGCGCTGGGAGGAGCGCGTCCTGCGCTGGTGGCGGCGTCTGTCCACCGCGGCCTGGGCGGGCTGCGCGGCGGCGGTCTCCGTCCTGCCCTGCGCGGCGGCCGTCGTGTGGCAGGGCCTCGTGCGCGCCGACTGGGCCGCGCCCGCGGAGTGGATGGGCGCGGTCCCCGCCGATCCGGCCGGAACGACGCTCACCGGGCTGTTCACCGTCTGCGGTGCCCTGCTCGGCGGTCTCGTCGGCTTCACCCTGCTCCACGGTCGCGGCTGGTACAGCGCTGAGGGAGCCCTGACCGCCCGCGCCGCGCGCTTCGTCCTCGGCACCTCGGTCGTGGTGCTCCTCCAGGTGGCCGAGGACCTCCTCCTCGGCGGACTGACCGGGTTCGCCGAGGCCGCGGCCGCGTTCGCCGTCTACACCCTCATCGCGCTGTGGGCCTCCTTCGGGGCGCCCGAGACCTTCGTCCGCAGCGGCTTGGCCCGCCGCCCCGAGGCCGCGGTCGCCGCCACGGACGGTGCCGCCGACGCCTGAGTGAACCCGTGAGTAGACTCACACCGCCTAGGCCCCGAGGGCACGACCAGGTAGGATCCGGATCGACGACAGTCGAACGCGTGCTCCGGGGTCGGTGAAAGTCCGAACCGGCGGTGACAGTCCGCGACCCGGCCGAAGCCATCGGCCGGTTGAACCGGTGGAATTCCGGTACCGACGGTGAGAGTCCGGATGGGAGGCAGTACGCGTGGGGACGGGTCCCACCGGCGTGCCGCGCGCGCCTTCGGCCCCGCCCCGTCGTGGACCCGATTCCACACCCCCATGCCCCGGAGCGCCATGAGGCGAAGGGATGACAAGGGTGTTCACCGGAATCGTGGAGGAACTCGGCGAGGTCGTGTCCATCGAACCCGCCGGAACCACGGGCGAGTCGCTCCTACTGACCGTGCGCGGACCGCTGGTCTCCTCCGACGCGGGCCACGGCGACTCCATCGCGGTCAACGGCGTGTGCCTGACCGTGGTCGGACAGGGTGAGGGCACCTTCACCGCCGACGTCATGAAGGAGTCCCTCGACCGCTCCTCCCTGGGCGCGCTCGTCCCCGGCTCCCCGGTCAACCTCGAACGGGCGGCCCGCGCCGACGGCCGTCTCGGCGGCCACATCGTGCAGGGCCACGTCGACGGCACCGCGCGTCTGGTCTCCCGAAACCCCGGCGACAACTGGGACGTCCTGCGGTTCGACCTGTCCGCCGAGCTGTCCCCGTACGTGGTCGAGAAGGGTTCGATCACCGTGGACGGCACCAGTCTGACCGTCTCCGCCGTCAGCGCCCCCGACGCCTCCGAGGAGTTCTTCGAGGTCAGCCTCATCCCGGAGACCCTGCGGGCCACCACCCTGGGCGAGCTCGCCCTCGGCGCCACCGTCAACGTCGAGGTGGACGTCGTCGCCAAGTACGTCGAGCGCATCGCCGCCGTCACCGCGGCCCGTGCCCGCGGCTGACCCGACCTCCGGGGGCGAGACCCCCGACGGGCCGCCACGCACCCACCACACCACCAGCAGTCATCTCCTGGGAGCCGTCATGACCGTCACCGACACCACACCAGGCACCGCGGACACCACCGAACCGGCCGTGGTCCTCGACTCCATCGGCGACGCGGTCGCCGACTTCGCCGCCGGACGCGCGATCGTGGTCGTGGACGACGAGGACCGCGAGAACGAGGGCGACATCATCTTCGCCGCCGAGCTCGCCACCCCCGAACTCCTGGCGTTCATGATCCGCCACACCTCCGGCGTGGTGTGCGTTCCCATGGAGGGCGACGACCTCGACCGCCTCGACCTCCCCCTGATGACCGCACGCAACGAGGAGAGCCTGCGCACCGCCTACACGGTGACCGTCGACGCGCGCGAGGGCGTCACCACCGGCATCTCCGCCGCCGACCGGGCCCGCACCATCCGACTGCTGGCCGACACCGACAGCCGTCCCGTCGACTTCGTGCGCCCCGGCCACATCCTCCCGCTGCGCGCCCGCCCGGGCGGCGTGCTCGCCCGCCGGGGCCACACCGAGGCCTCCGTCGACTTCGCGCGGCTGGCCGGGCTGCGCCCCGCCGGGGTCCTGGCCGAGGTGGTCAACGACGACGGCACCATGGCGCGCCTGCCCCGCCTGCGCGAGTTCGCCGACGAGCACGGCCTGAAGCTGGTGTCGGTCGAGCAGTTGGCCGCCCACCGCGCCGCCCTCGGTCACACCCTCACCTCCGACCAGGCCGCCCCGCCGCTGGTCACCCGCATGGTGGAGACCCGCATGCCCAACGAGCACGGGGAGTGGCGCGCCATCGGGTTCAAGGGCACGACCGACGGCGCCGAGCACGTCGCGCTCGTGTACGGCGACCTCACCGACGGCACCGACGTCCTGGCCCGTCTGCACTCGGAGTGCCTGACCGGAGACGCCTTCGGTTCGCACCGCTGCGACTGCGGCGCCCAGCTCGACGCGGCCATGGCCGACATCGCCCAGGAGGGGCGCGGCGTCGTCGTCTACCTGGGCGGCCACGAGGGCCGGGGGATCGGACTGCTGCACAAGCTGCGCGCCTACAGCCTCCAGGACCAGGGAGTGGACACCGTCGACGCCAACCTGCGCCTGGGCCTGCCCGCCGACGCGCGCGAGTTCGGCGCGGGCGCCCAGATCCTCACCGACCTGGGCGTCACCTCGGTCCGGCTGCTGTCCAACAACCCGGCCAAGGCCGAGGGGCTGACGGCGCACGGCGTCCACGTGGCGGAGCGGGTGGCCATGCCCTCCTTCGTCACCCGGGACAACATCACGTACCTGCGCACCAAGCGGGACCGGATGGGACACGAGCTGAGCGGCGTGGCCCAGTAGGATCCGATCCGCCGCCCCGCCACCGCCGACACCGCGCCCGTCACGGGGACGCGTCGGCACCGACCCCCACCGCACCGACACAGGGAGAACACATGAGTGGAGAAGGCCGCCCCGACGCCCAGGAGGTCGACGCCTCGGGGATGTCGGTGGGCATCGTCGTCACCCGCTGGAACGCGCAGATCGTCGAACCGATGCTGGCCCGGGCCCTTGACGTGATCAAGGCCTCCGGCGCGGTCGACCCCGTCGTGGTGCGGGTGGCCGGCGCGGTCGAGATCCCCGTCGTCGCCCAGGAGCTGGCCCGCAAGCACGACGCGGTCATCGCCCTGGGCGCGGTCATCCGCGGCGGCACCCCGCACTTCGACTACGTGTGCCAGTCGGTGACCCACGGGCTCACCGAGGTCGCCCTGCGTGAGGCCACCCCCGTGGGCAACGGGGTACTCACCTGTGACACCCTGGAGCAGGCACGCGACCGCGCGGGCCTGCCCGGAAGCGCCGAGGACAAGGGCGCGGAGGCGACCTGGGCCGCCCTGGACACGGCGGCGGCCCTGCGCGGTCTGCGACGTTGACCCCCGCCTTCCGGTCGGCCCGACCGGAACGCGTCGACCCCGGGGACGACGCGTAGTGAGCCCCGCAAGCGGGGCCGAGCCTGGAGCAGTAGGTGCGAACGAGGGAACGACCGGTGGACGAGACGGAGCGCGGGCCCGCACTTCCGCGGACCTGGCGGCCGAGGGCGGTACGGATCGTCGCCTACGGGATGGGGCTGCTGGTCGTGGCCACCATGGTGGTGCTGACGGTGATCCTGCCCGAGGACTGGCGGTTGCAGGACCGGGTGCTGCTGGTCATGCTGGGCCTGGTGATCGCCGCCGGCCTGCACCTGCTCGCCCGGCCCAGGCTCGTGGCCGCCGAGCACAACGTGACCGTGGTCAACGGCATCCGCACCCACGTGCTGGCCTGGCCGGAGATCGTCGACATCCGTATGCCGGTCGGCGAGCCCTGGCCGTCGGTGGACCTGTCCGACGGCACCACCCTCGCCGTGATGGGCATTCAGAGCGCCGACGGGGAGCGGGCGCGCCGCGACCTGGAGGAGTTCCGCGCCATGCTGCACGAGCGCGGTGAGGCACCGGAACCCGGCGGCTCGTAGACATCTACCAGGGGGGTCCCCGTTTCTTGGCGGAACGGGGACTCCCTTTGTGTTGGGTGGGGCACATACGTTGGTATCGAAGGTCGTGTGGGGGAACGCGGAAGGGGTATCCGAGTGCGCGACATCCGAGCGGCCGTGGCCGATCTCCACGCCACCGGCGAGACGTTCGCATTGGCCACGGTGATCGACACCGACAAGAGCGCGCCCCGCGATCCCGGAGCCGCCATGGCCGTGGGCGACTCCGGCGAGGTCGTCGGCTCCGTCTCCGGCGGTTGCGTGGAGGGCGCGGTCTACGAGGAGGCCCTGGAGGCCATCCGCACGGGCCGACCGGTCCGCCGCACCTACGGTGTGAGCGATGAAGAGGCCTTCAGCGTCGGCCTCACCTGCGGCGGCACGCTGCACGTGTTCGTCGAGCCGGTCAGCCGGGCGACCTTCCCCGAGCTGGGATCGGTCCTCGCGGCCATCGACGAGCACCAGCCGGTCGCCGTCGCCACCGTGGTGTCCGACCCCTCCGACTCCGGTCGGCTGGGGCGCCGCCGCGTCGTGTGGCCGGACCACGCCGAGGGCGACCTGGGGCCGACCGCCGGCCGCCTCACCGACGCCCTCGACGACGACGTGCGCGGGATGCTGGCCCAGGGCAGCACGGGCCTCCTGCGCTACGGGGTGGACGGCCAGCGGCGCGGCGACGCGCTGGAGGTCTTCGTCCAGTCCTTCGCGCCCGCCCCGCGCATGCTGGTCTTCGGCGCGATCGACTTCGCCGCCGCCGTCGCCGACCTGGGCTCCTACCTCGGTTACCGGGTGACGGTCTGCGACGCGCGTCCGGTGTTCGCCACGCCCAAGCGCTTTCCCACCGCGGACGAGGTGGTCGTCAAGTGGCCGCACGTGTTCGTGGACGAGATCGCCGACCAGATCGACGAGCGCACGGTCGTGTGCGTACTCACCCACGACCCCAAGTTCGACGTCCCCGTCATCAAGGCGGCCCTGGCCACCCGGGCGGGCTACATCGGCGCGATGGGGTCGCGGCGCACCCACGAGGACCGGCTGGAACGCCTGCGCGAGGCCGGGGTGGGCGAGGAGGACCTGGTGCGCCTGCACTCGCCGATCGGTCTGGACCTGGGTGCCAGGACCCCGGAGGAGACCGCCGTGTCCATCGCGGCCGAGCTCGTCCAGACGCGTTGGGGCGGGAGCGGTCGTGCCCTGCGCGAGACGAGCGGTCGTATCCACCGCGACACGCGCCCGCTCGTTCCGGCCGGATTCGGTCACACCCACAAGTGAACCGAAACCCGACGTCCTGTGAAGTGCCTGGTCACAGCGGTGTCGGCGCGCGGAGCCGGGAAGCTCCTCCAGCGGACCAGCGCGCGTACGCCACGCACCCGCCGGGCGCGTGGCATCATCACGACATGGTGACTGGGGACACGGGGAACGCGGGGAGCGAACGGGCGGGAGCTGTGGCGGGGCTGCTGCTGGCGGCGGGTTCGGGGAGTCGCCTCGGACGCCCCAAGGCCCTGGTCGAGGTGGGCGGTGAACGCCTGGTCGACCGGGGCGTGCGCACTCTGGCCGCGGGTGGCTGCGCCCCCGTCCTGGTGGTGCTGGGCGCGGCGGACACCTCCGTACGCGGCGCCCTCACGGTGCTCAACCCCGACTGGGCCACGGGGATGGGCTCCTCGGTGCGGGCCGGGATCGACGCCCTGCCCGACACGGTGGACGCCGTTCTCGTCGCCCTGGCCGACCAGCCCCTGGTCACCCCGGAGGCGGTGCGCCGACTCCTGAGGGTCCACGCCCAGGGCGCCCGCGCCGCCGTGGCCACCTACGCGGGAAATCCGCGCAACCCCGTCCTCCTGGGCCGGGAACACTGGTCCACGGTGCACGCCATGGCCGTGCGCGACGTGGGAGCACGCCCCTTCCTGCGCACCTACTCGCACCTGGTGACCACCGTGGAGTGCGACGACGTCGCCAGCCCCGAGGACATCGACACCACCGAGGACCTCGTACGGGTCAGCGGCATGATCGACGGCCACTGACGCGCGCGTGGGCCCGTGAGGGCGACGGGTGGGCCGAAGCGAAGCGGCAGGCCCGAACAGGCACTGCTAGCCCAGCAGCCCGTCCAGCGGGATGAGCACCCCCGAGCCCAGCGCCAGCAGCCCCGTCGACAGCAGGATCAGGAGCATGGACAGCGATCCCGCCACGGCCAACCGGAAGGCGGCGAGTCGGCGCCGGGCACGGGAGGAGCTGCGCTGGTTGGCCGCCGACCGTCCCAGCAGCACCAGGACCACGGCCAGCACCACCGGCAACCACCACGCGGTCTCCACCGGTTCCGGCAGGAGACCGGTCACCATGCCCGCGGCCCGGGACAGCCCCGCCAGGACGCCGTCGCGAGCGGAGTCCACCAGGCCGCTGTAGAGCGGGGTGACGAACGCGCTCTCCGGGTAGTAGCCGCCGTCGGGGCGCAGTGCCCGGCCCAGCCCGTCGATCAGGCCGAGCAGGGCGGCGGGGTAGGCGAACCGACGGCACCGGCCCGCCCGCATCGCCCGCTGGATCTGGTTCATCGTCCGGTCGACACGGCGCCTGGCCCGCTCCTGGGCACGCCGCGACCTGGACGTCTCCTCGGGGCCCTGCGGTACCGGGCGGCCGAACTCGTCGACCCTCGGGGGGCCGTCCGGTCGTACCGGTGCGGTGGCGGCCTCGGCGCGGCGCCGGCGGGCGCCCTCCCAACGCTCCTTGGCCCCGTCCCACCGCTCCCGCGCGGACCCGGCCAGTGACGCCCACCGGTCCTGCCGCCGTGCGCGGCCGTCGGCACGCTCGCGGTCGGCGATCAGGCCGCCGACCCGGTCGGCTTCGGGCAGCAGCGTCGCGGCGGCGACCAGGGCGGCACGTGTCGTGACCGCCTCGCCGCCCTTGCCGTCACGCAGGGCCAGGCGCCGCTGTTCGACCCACCAGGGGGCGTGCGGCGCGGCGCTGCGCTCGGTCGGGTGCCAGGACTGGCGGCGCAGCACGGAGCGGTGGTTCGATGCGGTCTCCGGGTCCAGCACCAACTCGACCGCCCGGGCCCACGCCGTGTCCATCTCGTGCGGTTCGGGCCGCCGGGGCGCGTCGGCGCCCGACACGACCACTCGCTCGACGGTCTCGACCACCTTGCGCATGACCAGCGGTACCTCGTGCTGGACGCGCTCCAGCAGGGCGCACCGCCCGGAGCCGCCCGAACGGCAGGACGGGTGCGGGCACCAGTGCTGCGCGGCCAGCCCCACGACTCCCGAGGCGACCGCCTCACGCACCACCGCGTGGCGGCTCGCCTCACCGGTGGCCAGCGCCATGAGTCCGTCCGCGCTGATCTCGTGGCCGCGGAACCTGGGCGGCATGCCCGGGACGTAGCGGGCCGCCAGCGCGCTGATCGCCACGTGCGCCAACCGGGGATCGGCGTCCAGACCGGTCAGGTACGAGCGGTCGAAGGTGTAGTCGTTGACCTCGCGGTCCAGCCAGCTGCGCAGCTCCGGCCAGTGCGTGCGCAGCCACATCGCGCCGGTGTCGGAGCGGTCGAGCAGATCGAAGGCCAGGCTCGGCGGGTCCTCGTGGCTGGCGCCGGCGAACACGATCGGACGGGTGCGGCGTGCGGTCCGGATCTGGGGCCGCTCACCGGCCAGCCACTGGGTCACCTCGTCGTGGCCCCATCGGGCGGCGGGGGAGGGCGCGAGCAGTCCGCGTGCGAGCAGGCGCCAGCGTTCGTCGGTGATCGCCGAGACGTCCACCTCGGTGTTGCGGGCGGTGAGCCAGTTGCCGCCGCGTTCGGGACGGCGTCCGGTGACCAGCTCGTGGACCATGACGCCGAGGGACCACCAGGCGGCCGGGGCCTCCCGGCGACCCTCGATCACCTCGGGCGCGGCGTAGTCCTCGGTGACGGCCAGTCCGCCGTAGACACGGCTCATCGTGGCGCGGACCGCGCCACCGAAGTCGGTGAGGGCCACGACCGGCGGGTCGAGGGAGCGCAGCAGCAGGTTCTCGGGCTTGACGTCGGTGTGGTTGTGCTGGAGGTCGTGCTGCCAGTGGTGCAGGCACTCGGCGACGGCGGACACCACCGCGCGGGCGCGCCCGTCGTCGAGCGGCGCCTCGTCCATGAGCGTGCGCAGTGATCCTCGCGCGAAGTACTCCTGGGCCTCCCAGGCCAGGTCCTCGCCCCAGGAGCTGGAGGAGGACCCGTAGCCCTGGATGGCGGGTGTGTGCGGTGAGGAGGTGCCTCGGGCGCGCAGCCGGTCCAGGAGTTCGCGGTTGATGTCGTGACCGGGGCGGTACACCTTGAGGGCCAGTTCGCGGCCGGGTTCGTCGGTGGGTTCGGCGAGGTAGACGACGGCCTCCCCGCCCGAACCCAGGTGGCCGCGGATCTGGTAGCGGCGGCGCAGGTCGGCGGGTACCGCGTAGTCCAGGTCGTTCGCCGGCCCGACGACCACGCGGGAGACCAGACGGGTCAGCCAGCCCAGCACGGGGCCGAGGAGTGTCCGCCACCACGCGCCGTGGCCGGGGGGCCGGCCGCCGGTGGCGCCGCCGCGCGGCCGGGCGGTCGGCGGCGCGGGGGAGTCCACACGCGTGCCGTTGGGCGGGACGGAACCCGCCCCGGGGCCGACCACGCGCGTGGGAGCGTCGTCGTCCGCGTGCGCTGAGCCGGGCCGCAGTACGCGTGTGACCCACCGCGTGGCACCAGCGGTGGGACCGGTCCGCGTGGTTGGCGCGGCGGGCTCGATCCTTCGTGTCGGCGCGTTCTCGTCACCGGGTTCGGGCGTGACCATCGAGGTCGGGGCCACCCTTCGGCTAGCTGGTCGGGTACGGGTTCCGGGGGACCGGCGGACCCTTCCACACTAGGTCGCACGCCCGACCCCTCGTGTGGGGTCGCGCGTTCGGGTCACCGCTCACTCCTGTCTCTCCTTGGACTCCCGACGGAGGGCGGGAGTTCCGGATCAGGGGTGTCGTCTCCGGCTCGCCCCGTGCGCGTGGCGATCAGTGCCCGCGAGGGGTGACGCCGAGCCGCTCGCAGGCCTCCTGGTACATGCGTACGACCTCGGTCCGGATCTGCGCGCGCTCGGTGAGCGGGTGGGACCAGGGGACGCGTACGGTGCGCTCGGCGCCCTCCACCACGACCGCGTAGTCGCCGCCGTCGCCGTCCAGACCGGTCATCCGGGCCGCCGTGGCCTCGGGACAGCCGCCCAGGGCACGGCAGATGAGCAGGGTGTCCTCCGGGTGGTCGCCGTTCATGTGCGCGGTGACGGCGGAGACGACCTCGTCGGAGAAGGGCTTGGAGGGCACGAGCGCTCCCGTGGGTGGGTCGGGGACACGAGTGGGGGAGGGCACACGAGGCCCTCCCCCAACGACGATATCCGACATCCACAGTTTCATGACGGTGTGTCGTCACCTGTGGCGCGTGCTCGCCCCTCTCCGGCGCGCGGGGCCGGTCCGGTGTCCGCCCTCGCGTCCGTCGCGCGCCGTTCGCCCGACCGGTCTCAGGCCTGGCGGGTGAACTCGGCGTCGATCTCGATCGCGATCTTGTCGCCGATGACCACGCCGCCTCCGTCCATCGGCAGCTCGATGTCCACGCCGAACCGCTTGCGGCTGATCGTCGTGGTGGCGGCGAACCCGGCGCGCTCCAGGCCGTAGGGGTCGAGGGTGGAGCCGTTGAACTCCAGCGCGAGCTCGACCGGGTTGGTGATGCCCTTGATGGTCAGGTCGCCCTTGAGGACGAACTCCTCGCCCTTGGCCTCCAGGCCGGTGGAGCGGAAGGAGAACTCCGGGTGCGTGTCGACGTGGAAGAAGTCGGCGGACCGGACGTGGTTGTCGCGGTCGGCGTTGTCGGTGTTGATCGAGCCGGCGTCGATGGTCGCGACCACCGAGGCCTTCGCCGGGTCCTCGGGGACGGTCAGCGTGGCGTCGAACTTCTCGAAGCGTCCGCGCACCTTGCTCACCATCATGTGGCGGACCGAGAAGCCGACCACCGAGTGGGTGGGATCGATGCTCCAGGTGCCGGCCTTGAGTTCCTGTGCTGCCATGGTCTGTCTCCCTGTGCTGGCTGGACCCGGGCGCGGGCCCTTGTGCTTGCTAGTAACAAAGTACTCCAGAAGTATCTTCCTGGGAAGGGGAATTGCGTGCGTGTCCCCGCTCACACGACGGATTCGCCGATAGAATGGGCGGTATGGAGAAGGCCACGTGGCTCAGCGCCGACGAACAAAGCGTCTGGCGGAGCATCCTGAGAGTCAACGCGGCGCTCTACGACGGCCTGGAACGGGACCTGCGCTCCCGGTGCGGCATCTCACTCGTGGAGTACGGCATCCTCGTCCACCTCTCCGAGGCCGAGGACCGACGGCTGCGCATGCGCGCTCTGGCCGACAGCGTCATCGTGTCCAAGAGCCGCCTCTCACACCAGGTCGCGCGGCTGGAGCGCGACGGCTACGTGCGTCGCGAACACTGCGACGACGACCGCCGCGGCCTGTGGGCCATCCTCACCGACGAGGGCGCCGAACTCCTGGAACGCGCCGCCCCCGGCCACGCCACGAAGGTGCGTGAACTGCTGTTCGACCGACTCAACGCCGTGCAGCTCGTCCAACTCGGCTCGGTGGTCACCGCCCTCGAAGGTGACACCTCCGCGGGAACCGGCCGGAACCCCGCCTGACGGCCGGCCACCGATCCGTCGACGCCCGGTAGAGTCGGGATCCGTGAGCAGACCATCCATCATCGGCGCCCAGAACTTCCGCGACGACGACGGCAGCGCCGACCCCGAGGTCGAGACGCGCCTGCGCGACCACGCGGCGGGCCGGGTCGGGGACCGCCAGGTCCTGTCCGCGCTCGCCGACTCCCGTGTGCTCATCCCCGTCGTGGCCGTGGCCACGGAGACGGAAACGGGCGCCGCCGGGCTCACCAAGGACAAGTCGAGCGAGGTCGCCGTCCCCATCATGACCGGCAAGGACGGGCGTCGCGGCGTGCTCGCCTTCACTTCCGTCGACGCGGTGCGGCGCTGGCGCCCCGACGCCCGTCCCGTCCCCTTCACCACCCAGGACGCGTGCAAGGCCGCGGTCGAGGAGGGCGCCGACGCCCTGGTCGTCGACGTGTCCGGACCCCAGCCCTACACCATCCAGGGCCGGTTCCTCGGACTGCTCGCCGAACACGGGCACGTCCCCGAACCCAAGGACGACCCGCAGGTCCTCGCGCTCATCTACCGCGTCACACACGCCGAGTTCGGCATCGATCGAGTACGCGTCCACCGGTCCGAGCGCGCTGAGATCGGCATCCGCCTCGAACTCGACGAACGGGACGACGAGGTCCTGCGCCGGGTCGCCGAGCGCCTGCGGGCCGAGCTCGGCCACGTCCTGCCCGGGGGCGTCGAACTCAGCGCGGTCGTGCGCGCACGCCGGGACGCGGACTGACCCGCGTGCGGGTCGTCCAGGGTTTGTCCACAGGTCGAGGTCGGGTACTGTCGCCGCACCCTCGCCGCGGGTAGGTTTCCTACCATGGCCACCCCCTCGCTGCTCGCGCTCCCGGCCCAGCTCTGGCCGGTCGCCACCGCCGTCGCGGTCCTGCTCGGGCTGTCCGGGGCGCTGGTCGGCCTCGTCACCGGACGACTCGTGTACCTGTTCGCCGCGGCCCGCCCGGACACCCGCTCGCGCGGACGCGCCGCCGTCCACGCCGTGGAGGCGGCTCCCTCCGCGCCCGGCGCGGACCCGGACCCCGCCCTCGACGAGGACGAGGGGCCGCCGCCCCCGCGCTGCCCGCACTGCCGCGCCGAACTCCGCTTCGTCCGCGGACTCCCCACCGTCGCGGACCGCGGTTTCCGGCGCCGGGGCAGATGCCCCCACTGCGAACAGGTCGTGGGTCCGCATCCCGCGGCCGTCGCCGCCACCGCGGTCCTGTACGCGCTCGTCGGCGCCCTGGCGGTCCACCACGTCTCCTGGTTCCCCCTCGGTCACCTGGCCGTGCTCTGGCTGGTGACGATCGGGGTGCCGCTGGCCGTCGTCGACCTGCGCGTGATGCGGCTGCCCAACGACCTCGTCGCCCCCGCCTACCCGGTGGCGGGACTGCTTCTGGCCGGCGCCGCCCTCACCGCGCCCGGCGGACCCGACCTCGGCGCGGCGGTGGGGGCCCTCACCGGCATGGTGCTCGTCGCCGTGCTCTTCTGGCTCCTGTGGCGCGTCAACCCCCGGGGTATGGGCTTCGGCGACGTGAAACTGTCTGGACTGACCGGGCTCTACTGCGGCTGGGCGGCCGGGCCCATGGGCGCCCTGGTGGCGATCTTCTGGGCCTTCGCCGCCTTCTGCCTGGTGGTGGCGGTCCTCCTCGCCCTGCGCCGCCTCGCCCGGAGCGAACCCTTTCCACTGGGGCCCTTCCTGTTGGCCACGACCCTCGCCACTGTTCTGGCAGGTCAGCCCCTGGTGTCCGGATGGTGATATCCGATGCCGCGTCCAGCGGCGATCCATGGGAAGATCGTGCACATGTTGCGTTGGCTGACCGCGGGGGAGTCCCACGGGCCGGCACTCGTCGCGATTCTGGAGGGCCTTCCGGCCGGTGTGTCCGTCACCTCTGACGACATCGCCGCCGCACTGCTCCGCCGACGCGCCGGGTACGGCCGTGGTGCCCGGATGAAGTTCGAACAGGACCAGGTCTCCGTCATCGGAGGCATTCGCCACGGCCGGACCCAGGGGGGACCGGTCGCGATCGAGGTGGGTAACACCGAGTGGCCCAAGTGGGAGAAGGTGATGTCGCCCGACCCCGTGTCCGCCGAGGAGCTGGCGGACATCGCGCGGGGCGCGCCGCTCACCCGGCCCCGCCCCGGGCACGCCGACCTGGTCGGCATGCAAAAGTACGGCCACGAGGAGTCCCGGCCGATCCTGGAGCGCGCCAGCGCCCGTGAGACCGCGGCCCGGGTCGCCGTCGGCGAGGTCGCCCGGCAGTTCTGCCGCCAGGCGCTGGGAATCGAGATCCTCAGCCACGTCGTGTCCATGGGGCCTGTCGCGGTTCCCGAGGGCTCCGCCGAGCCCCGCCCCGAGGACCTGGCCGCCGTCGACGCCGACCCGGTGCGCTGCTTCGACGCCGAGACCAGCGCCCGCATGGTCGAGGAGATCGACGACACCAAGAAGAGCGGCGACACCCTCGGGGGCGTGGTCGAGGTGCTCGCCTACGGCCTGCCTCCCGGTCTGGGCAGCCACGTCCACTGGGACCGCCGCCTGGACGCCCGGCTGGCCGGAGCCCTCATGGGCATCCAGGCCATCAAGGGGGTGGAGGTCGGCGACGGCTTCCGCACCGCCGCGCGCCGCGGCTCCGTCGCCCACGACGAGATCGAGCCCGGCCCCGACGGCGTACGTCGCCGGACCAACCGCGCGGGCGGTGTCGAGGGCGGCATGAGCACCGGCGACCCGCTGCGCGTGCGCGCCGCGATGAAGCCGATCGCCACCGTGCCCAGGGCGCTCGACACCATCGACACGGAGACGGGTGAACCCGCCCAGGCCCACCACCAGCGCAGCGACGTCACCGCGGTCCCGGCCGCGGGCGTGGTCGCCGAGTCCATGGTCGCGCTGGTCCTGGCCGAGGCCGCCGTGGAGAAGTTCGGCGGGGACTCGGTCGCCGAGACCACCCGCAACCTGCGCGGCTACCTGGACTCGCTCACCATCCGGTAGGGCGTGTGCGCCGAACACGCCCTGAGCCGGAGGCGGTGGTCCCGGCCGGGTGCCGGGCCCACCGCGTGCGCGTGGTCGCGGGACGGGCGGGTCTGCTAGACAGATGTTGGACGAGGACGACATGCGGTTCCCCGCGTGCGCGGGGATGGACAGGCGGGCGAGTGTGGCCAGAGCGATCGCGGTGCTCATCGGATCCCCAGGGTCGGGCAAGTCGACCGTGGGGCGTGCCCTGGCCGAACGCCTGGGCGCCGAACTCCTGTGCACCGACACCGAGATCGAGAAGCGCGCGGGCAAGCCGATCGGTGACATCTTCGTCGAGGACGGCGAGCCGCACTTCCGCGCGCTGGAACGCGAGGTCGTCGCCGAGGGGTTGCGCTCATGGGAGGGCGTGATCGCCGTCGGCGGCGGCGCCGTCCTGGACGAGGACACCCGAGCCGACCTCGCCGACCACCACGTGGTCTACCTCCAGGTCGAGTTCGCCGAGGCGGCCAAGCGCGTGGGCATGGACGTCGCCCGGCCCCTGCTCGCGGGCAACCCGCGCACCCGGCTCCGCAAGCTCCTCGACGAGCGCCTGCCCATCTACGAGGGCCTGGCCACGGTCACCGTGCCCACCACGGACCAGCACCCCGAAGAGATCGTCGACGCCATCCTGCCCACCCTCGGGTCCGGGCGGACGACTGGAAAGGCCCAGCAGTGACCGTGACCCGCATCGGCGTCGGCGAACCCTTCGCCCGCTACGACGTGGTGGTCGGCAGCGGCGTCCTCGCCGAACTGCCCTCGTTGGTCGGTTCAGCGGCCCAGGTCGCCGTCATCCACCCCCGGAGCCTCGGCGAGATCGCCCGTCCCGTCATCGGCGCGCTGGAGGCCGCCGGGTACACGGTCCGGCCCATGCCGGTACCGGACGGTGAGGCCGCCAAGACCGCCGCCGTGGCCACCGACCTGTGGTCCCGGCTCGGCCAGCACAACTTCACGCGCACCGACGCGATCGTCGGCGTCGGTGGCGGCGCCACCACCGACCTGTCCGGCTTCGTCGCCGCCTCCTGGCTCCGCGGCGTCCGCTCGGTCCTGGTCCCCACCACCCTGCTCGGCATGGTCGACGCCGCCGTCGGAGGCAAGACCGGGATCAACACCCCCGAGGGCAAGAACCTCGTCGGAGCCTTCCACCCGCCCGCCGGGGTCCTGTGCGACCTGGCGACTCTGCCGAGTCTGCCTCGGGCGGACTACGTGGGCGGCCTCGCCGAGGTCGTCAAGGCGGGGTTCATCGACGACCCCGTCATCTGCGACCTCATCGAGGACGACCCCGAGGGCGCCACCCTCCCCGAGGGCAAGCACACCCGCGAACTCATCGAACGCGCCATCCGGGTCAAGGCCGACGTCGTCTCCGGCGACCTCAGGGAGAGCGGTCGCAGGGAGATCCTCAACTACGGCCACACGCTCGGCCACGCCATCGAACGCGCCGAGAACTACACCTTCCGGCACGGCTACGCGGTGTCCATCGGCATGGTCTTCGCCGCCGAACTGGCCCGCCTCGACGGCCGTATCGACTCCGGTCTGGTCGAACGCCACCGCTCGTTGCTGACCTCGGTCGGCCTGCCCGTCTCCTACGCCGCCGAGGCCTGGCCCGAGCTGCGGGCCGCGATGAGCGTCGACAAGAAGGCCCGCGGGGCCACCCTGCGCTTCGTCGTGCTGGACGCTCTGGCGAGCCCCACCATCCTCAGCGCCCCCGCCCCCGAACTGCTGGACGCGGCCTACCGCGCGGTTACCGGCGGCGCCTGAGTCCCGCGAAGCCACTAGACTGCCCATAGGAGGGGTGCGCCCCGGCGGCCCGACGCCGCTGGTCAGTACCTGAGGACTTCCGGTCCCCACCCCACCGATCACCGGCCGGAGCACCGCGCCCGGTCCCGACGTGTCAGACCCCTTGGAGAGACGACCGAAGTGGCCACGACGAACGACATCAAGAACGGCAAGACCCTGCGACTCGACGGCGTCCTGTGGAACGTCCTGGAGTTCCAGCACGTCAAGCCGGGCAAGGGCGGCGCGTTCGTCCGCACGAAGCTGAAGAACGTCCTCACGGGCAAGATCGTCGACAGGACCTTCAACGCCGGGGCCAAGGTCGAGTTCGCCGATGTCGACCGCCGCGACATGGAGTACCTGTACAACGACGGCGCGAACTTCGTCTTCATGGACTCCACCACCTTCGACCAGCTCGAGGTCGGCTCCGCGGTCGTCGGCGACAACGCCAACTTCCTCCTGGAGAACACCAAGGTCACGGTGGCCACCCACGAGGGCGACCCGCTCTACATCGAGCTTCCCGCCGCCGTCGAGATGGAGATCACCCAGACCGACCCCGGTGTCCAGGGCGACCGCTCCACCGGCGGCACCAAGCCCGCCACCGTCCAGACCGGCGCCACCATCCAGGTGCCCCTGTTCATCACCACCGGCGAGCGCGTCAAGGTCGACACCCGCACGGGTGACTACCTCGGGCGAGTCAACTGATGAGCGGAGCACGGCGCAAGGCGCGGCGGCGCGCGGTCGAGGTCCTCTACGAATCCGAGGTCCGCGGTATCTCGGTCGACGACGTCATCAGTCGTCGCCGGGCCCAGCCCGAGCCGCCGATCAACGAGTTCACCGAGAACCTGGCCCGGGCGGTCGACGAGCGGCGCACGCGTATCGACGAACTGCTGGACACCTACGCCATCGGCTGGACCCTGGAGCGCATGCCCGTCGTCGACCGCAACATCCTGCGGATGGGCGCCTACGAGCTGCTGTGGGCCGAGGACATCCCCGACGGTGTGGCGATCGCCGAGGCGGTCGGTGTGGCCAAGGAGCTGTCCACCGACGAGTCGCCGAACTTCGTCAGCGGACTTCTGTCACGCTTGATGGAGAACAAGGCACAGCTCGCCCTCTGACGGCGGCCACGCGAGGGCGGCCACGGGCGGGGACACCGGATTGAGGGGACGCAGGTGACTGACAGGACCAGCGCGACCGCGACCACCAGCGGCTTCGGCGCGGGCGGCGCGACCGGGCCGGGACGGGCGGCCAACGCGGCGCGCACCGCCGTGGTGTGGGACGCCCTCGCGGAACTGCTGGCCCGTCTCGGGTCGGGGCCCCTGGAGATCGTCGACGCCGGTGGCGGCACGGGCGGTGCCGCCGTCCCGCTCGCCGAACTCGGCCACCGCGTGACCGTCGTGGAGCCCAACCCCGACTCCCTGGCCGCCCTGGAGCGCCGCGCCGCGGAGCGCGGTGTCACGGTGCGCGGCGTCCAGGGCGAGACCCGTGACCTGGCCTCGCTGTTCGCCCAGGGCAGTGCCGACCTCGTCCTTGTGCACAACGTGCTGGAGTACGTGGAGGACCCCGCCGGGGCACTGCACGACGTCGTCGGAGTCACCCGCCCCGGCGGGGCGGTGAGTCTGCTGGTCACCAACGCCGTCGCCGGGGCACTGCACCGGGCGCTGGCCGGGCACATCGCCGATGCCGCTCACCTGCTCGCCGACCCCGAGGGACGGTGGGGCGAGGGCGACCCGATGCCGCGCCGCTTCACCCGCCAGCAGCTCCTGGCCCTGATCGGTGAGGCCGGTCTCACCGGCGAGCGGATCCGCGGCGTGCGCGTGTTCGCCGACGTCCTGCCCGGGCACGCCTGGGAGGGCGACCTCCACGCCGGGCAGCGCCTGGTGGAGTTGGAGAAGGCCGCCGCCGACCACCCGGAGCTGGTCGGTATCGCCACGCAGTTGCACGCCGTCGCGCATCGCCCCTGAGGCTGCCCGCCCCGCGCGGCCGCGACGGTCGGCCCGCGCGGTGGGGCGGCCGTCCCCGGAGCGGGCGTAACCTGGGCCCATGAGCCGACGCCAACTGGAGCGCGGTGCCGCGCTGCGCGGAATGGCCACCCCCGACGGGATCGTCGCGCTGGGATCGGACTTCCCCGCGGACGGGTCGGGCCCCGACGCGGGATGCGACATCCTGCACCTGGACATGGACGCGTTCTTCGCCAGCGTCGAGCAACGGCGCGACCCCGAGGCCAGGGGGCGCCCGGTCATCGTCGGCGGGACCGGACCGCGCGGGGTGGTCTCCTCGGCCGACTACCTCGCCCGGGCCAAGGGCGTCCACTCGGCGATGCCCATGGTGCGGGCGACGCGCCTGTGTCCGGAAGCGGTCGTGTTCCCTCCGGACGGAGCCGCCTACCGTGCCGCCTCCGAGGCCGTCATGGACATCCTGCGGTCGGTGACCCCCCTCGTCCAGCCGCTCTCCCTCGACGAGGCCTTCCTGGACGTGTCCGGGGCGCGCAGGCGGCTCGGCGGACCCGTGCGCATCGCGGCGATGATCCGGGAACGCGTCCGATCCGAGCAGCGGCTGACCTGCTCGGTGGGTGTGGCCGCCACCAGGTTCGTCGCCAAACTCGGCTCCACGCACTGCAAACCCGACGGTCTGCTCTTGGTCCCCACCGACCACACGCGCTCCTTCCTGGACCCGCTCCCGGTGGGGGCGCTGCCCGGTGTGGGAGACCGGACCGAGCAGACCCTGGCGAGGCTGGGACTGCGCACGGTCGGCGCCCTGGCCCGAACCGACCCCCACCTGTTGCGGATGGAGCTGGGAGCCAAGGCGGGCACCCGCCTGTCGGAGCTGGCACGCGGTGTGGACGGGACTCCGGTGGTGCCGGAGACCCACGACAAGAGCGTCGGGGCCGAGGAGACCTTCGACGCGGACGTGGGTGACCCGGAGGTGATCAACCGCGAGCTGTTGCGGCTGTCCGAGAAAGTGGCACGGCGCCTGCGCACCTCGGGGCAGGTGGGGCGCACGGTGAGCGTGAAACTGCGGCGGGCGGACTTTTCCACCATCACCCGGTCGCGGACCCTTCCCGAAGCCACGGACGTGGGCCGGGAGATCAGCGCGGTGGCACGCGAACTGTACGCCGCGGCGGGACTGGAACGGATGAAGTTGCGGCTGGTCGGCGTTCGGGTGGAGGGGGTGCTCCCCGCCGCTCAGGCTCCGCGTCAGCTGGCCCTGGGCGAGAAGGAGAGCGGTTGGCGTGACGTCGAACGCGTGATGGACCGGGTGACCGCCCGGTTCGGTCCTGGCGCGATACAGTCGGCGGTACTGGCCAAGCGTGACGAAAACGACGTATGATTCCGCAACTTCCGGACCCCTCCGAGCGTTCTTACGGTAGGACCGGAGTCAGGGTAGGCAGAGAGGCATGGAAGCCGGTGTTTCCGATACAGGGTGTGGGTACCGTGACCCAAGTGGGTCAGGTGGTCACGCAGCTTTTCTTTCCAGCAGGCGCTAGCGCGCCGTATTCTGGGCATACCACTGACCGAGAGACTGTTCATCAGTACCCGTCACCCCAACCGGGGACTGTCGTAGGGAGGCGCCGTGCCGCTCTCTGAACACGAGCAGCGCATGCTCGACCAGATCGAGCGGGCGCTGTATGCCGAGGACCCGAAGTTCGCGAACACCGTTCGGCAAACGAACCCCGCGGTCCATTACAAGCGCTGGATCATCAAGGCCGTACTCGGTTTCGTCATCGGTGTCATATTGCTGCTGGCGGGCCTCCTGATCGGTAACCCGGTCATGCAGGTACTCATCAGCGTCCTTGGCTTCATCGTCATGCTGGCGTGCTTCCTATGGGGCGCCAACGCGTGGCGCAAGGCAGCCGGAGGGGGAGCCGAGGCCGCGGTGCCCGCCGCGGACACGAAGCAGAAGCGCAAGGGCACACGTCCGGGCATGATGCACCGGTTCGAGGAGCGGTGGCGTCGCCGCCAGGAGGGCGAGGAGTAACCCCTCCCTCGCGGTGGGCCCGGACGGCGCTCCGGCTCCCACCCCTTGGAGTGATGCGTCGGCGCGGCCGGGGACGGCACGAAGAGCACGGAAGCGGCGGGGTCGGGATGAGGACCCCGCCGCTTCTCGTGTTCGGGGGCGCAGCCGCCGACCGGGGGCGCCGGTCAACCCCTCCCGCCCGGACGCCGGACACGGAAGACCCCCGGGCCCGTCCCGGGACAAGGGACCGGCTCGGGGGTCTGCCCGCGGTTCTCTCAGGCGGTCGTCGGCGCGGGTCGCACGGTTGGTCGCGGACGGTGCCACGGCGCCAGCGAACGCGGTAGCAGCACCGCCCTGAACCTGGCCCATCGGCCGCTGGCCGCGACCAGTCCGGCACGGGCCACGCGCAGGTCCTCCCGCGCACCCGGAGCGGCGGCGGGCTCGGGCGCGTACCGGGCGGACTCCTCACCCAGCGCCAGGCGCCACAGCGCCGCACGGGCCTCCTCCGGGACCGCTTCCCGCGCCGCGAGGCGTGCGGCCGTCGCCCGCGGGCTCTCCGTCAGATCCCACGCCACACCCAGGTCCAGGCAGGTGTCCCGCAGCTCCCGCCACGCGGCGTGTGCCGCGACGGCGGCGGAGCCCCCCGTGAGGGCGGCCGTGCGTGATCCGCGCACCGCGATCCGGGCGAGGGCGGGAAGGGCGACCAGCAGCAGCGCGCCCAGGACCGCGCCCACGACCGGCAGCCACACGAGGGCGGCCCAGCCGCCCGAGTCCGACTCCGTGTCGGCGCCCGCCGCCGTCTCGTCCGTCTCCTCGTCCTCGGGGGCCGCGCTCCCCTCGGGCCCGTCGGTCGGCTCGTCGTTCTCACGCTCGTCGTCGGCGGAGGGCTCGGTCTCCGGACGCTCCGTCTCCTCGTCCTCCGGCTCGCCGACACCCTCGCCTTCGGTGTAGTCGGGCACGGTGGCCGTCTCCTGGCCGTCGGTGGGGGTCGGCTCGAACCGCACCCAGCCCACGCCCTCGAAGTACAGCTCCGGCCAGGCGTGCGCGTCACCCGTGGACACCGACCAGCGGCCGTCGCCCATCCGCTGGCCCGGAGTGAAACCGGTCGCCACGCGGGCGGGGATGCCGGCCTGGCGCGCCATGACCGCCATCGCGCCCGCGAACTGCTGGCAGTACCCCACCCGCTCCTCCAACAGGAAGTGGACCAGCGGGTCGCCTCCCTCAGGGACCGGGGGCGGACTCAGGTCGTAGCGGAAGTCCCCCTGGGTGAAGTGCTCCCGGAGGGCGACGGCCCGTTCGTAGGGCGAGTCCGCGCCCTCGGTCACCGTCTCGGTCAGCTCCGCCACGCGTGGGTCCACGTCGTCGGGCAGCCAGAGGAAGGAACCCGGCACCGACCGCGGCCGCCCCGTCTCCGCCAGCTCGTCCGCCGACAGCGTGACCGACGCGGACTCGACGGTGTAGCTGAGGCCGGTGCGCGGGCTGTCGGTCGTGAACACCACGAGGCTCTCGGGGTCGGCGTACCACTCACCGGACACCTCCACCGAGCGCGGCCAGTACGGCATCGGCAGGAAGTCCGGGCCGAGAGCGTCGGAGTCCATGGAGATCCGCGTGGTCGCGGTGGGACCGTCGGGCTCGCCGGACCACCCCGTCGGCAGCGGCAGGTCGTCCCCGATCCGGGAGTCGCGGTCCGCCTCGACCGGCGTCATCGTCCAGTCCACGCCGTCGAACTCGTCCAGCACGTGCGTGCGCAGGTAGTCGGGCTCCTCGGCGTCGGTGGTGTAGGTGAACAGCGTTCGGTTCGAGTCGGCGTTCAGGTTGCTGCGGAGCGAGACCAACGGGTCCGTGATGGTGATGCCGTTCGGCCCGTTGCCGATGTAGGTGCCGTCCGCGGCCTGGTGGATGACGTCGCTGCGCAGCGACGGAACCGCCAGCGGGACCGTGAGCGCCAGCAGCACCGCCGCCGCGACGGACACCCCGACGACGGCCGTGCGCCGCAGGCCGACCAGGAACCGCGTCGAGAGGTCGCGCCGGTCGGGCACGAGGATCCCCCATTCCCGTCCGCGCAGCCACACGTCCACGGCCAACAGGGCGAGGAACCCGACCGAGGCGCTGATCGCGGCTCCCGGGGCCACCCCCCCGTCGTCCACCACCAGGGGGACCGCCAGCAGCGCGACCAGTAGACCCCCGACCATCCCGGGACAGCGGGCGGTCACGGCGAGGAAGTCCGCGGCCATCGCGATGACGCCGAAGGCCACCGCGATGATCAGTGCGACCCCCGCGGTCCCGGTGACCGGAGGCGTGCCGGTGTCGATGGCGTCGATGCCACGCTCCAGCACGCGTACCAGTTCGAGGAAGGTACCGGAGGTGGGGACCACCCCCAGGACGGCGGTGTGCGCCGCGAACAGCGGGGTGAGCAGCAACGTCATGACGAGGATCTGGAGGAAGGGCACGGCCGTGGCGCTCCACCCGGTCAACCGGTAGAGCGCCGAGGCCGCCGCCGCGCCGACCATCATCGCCACGGCCGGGAACCACCAACCGGAGCCGGTCACGACCGTGCCGAGCAGCGGAACCGCCGTCACGAGGCTGACCAGTGTGACCGTCGGCATCAGGGCGGGCAGGGCTCTCAACGCGGACCCTCCAGGGGGGTGGTCGGCCCGGCCGCCGGGGCGGGGGCGCTCGCCCGCCGCCACAGGGGAGGCAGCTCACGGGGCGTGGAGACGGTCAGGACTCGCCACCCGGCGGACGCCAGGAGCTCACCGGCGCCGTTCAGGGCGTCGGCGGAGGACCAGGCGGCCCGGGCGCACAGTACGGCCAGGCGCGTGCCGCCGCGGATCGCCGACAGCGCCGCGACCTCCTCGGGGTCCATCGCTCCCAGGACCGCCACCACCAGGCTGGGGGATCCGCCCCTCTGGGCGCCGAGCATGTCGAAGCCGCCGAGCAGCCCCGGGACGTCGGAGGGCGCGGTCACGGCCAGACTGTCCAGGGCCTCGGAGGAGACGGCGGTGGGAACACGACCGCGCTCGGTGTACAGCCGCAGTTCGTGGCCGTTGTCGATCAGATGCACCGCGACCGAGGCGGCGGCGGACACGGCGGTCTCCAGTGAACCGGCCGGGCCCTCGCCGAGATGGGCCCGCAGTCGGGTGTCCAGCAGGACCGCGCTGTGCTCGCGCCGGTGCTGTTCGTCGCGGCGCACCATGAGTTCACCGTGCTTGGCGGTGGACCGCCAGTGCACCCGGCGCAGCTCGTCGCCGTACCGGTACTCGCGGGGAACCGGATCCTGCTCGCCGACGCCGGTCACCGACCGTCGCGGCGACTCCTCACCCTGGGAGCCGTCGACCGCCCCGAGAGGGGACAGCGGCACGGTCGACGGTGTGACGAGCAGGTGTGAGGGGGACCCGACCACGCGGGTGACGCGCACGCATCCGAGCGGGTCGGTCATTCCCACCATCAACGGGCCGATGGCGTAGCTGCCGCGTACGGCGGGGCGCACGAGGTAGGACACGTCGCGGACCGCGCGTGCCCCCAGGTAACCGATGGTGAAGCGGGGGTGGGTGCCCAGGGGCACGGGCAGGCCGTCCTGGACGAACACCGACGTGACGGGCCAGACGGAGGAGGCGTTGCCGATCCGCACCAGCACGCGCGCTTCGTGCCCGGCCGGGACCCGGTTCGGGACGAGGGTCCGGCCGTTCACGATCCGCGCCGCCGCGCCGACCAGGACGAGCGAGGCGACCGACGGAACGGCGATCAGCAGCACGCCCAGGCCCACGGCCTCGCGTTGGCGCGTGACGAGACCGGCCACGAGGGCCAGGACGCCGAAGAAGAGCACGAGGCCGCCGCGTACGGTGAGGGTCCGCCTGGTCCGGGACGGTTCCGGGGGCGTCGACTGTCCGGTCACTGCGGGCCGGGGACGGGGAGACGGGAGACCAGCTTGGCGACGATCTGCTCGGCGGACAGACGCTCCATCCCCGCCTCGGGGCTGGGCAGCAGCCGGTGCGCCAGGACCGGTACGGCCAGGGCCTGGATGTCGTCGGGGACGACGTAGTGCCGACCGTCCAGGGCGGCGTAGGCGCGGGCGGCGCGTACCAGGTGCAGTGTCGCGCGGGGGGAGGCGCCCAACCGCAGCTCGGGGCTGGTTCGCGTGGAGTTGACCAGGTCGACGATGTAGCGGCGCATCCCGGGCGCGACGTGCACCGAACGTACCTGGTCGGCCAGGTCGCGGACGTGCGCCGCGTTGGTGACCGGCGCCAGGGCGTCCAGGGGCGAGTGGGCGCTGTGCGCGTCGATCATGTCCAGTTCGGCCTGGGGCGCGGGGTAGCCGACGGAGACACGGGCCATGAACCGGTCCCGCTGCGCCTCGGGGAGGGCGTAGGTGCCCTCCATGTCCGAGGGGTTCTGCGTGGCCACCACCATGAAGGGGCGCTCCAGCGTACGGGACTGGCCGTCGGTGCTGACCTGGCGCTCCTCCATGCACTCCAGGAGGGCGGCCTGGGTCTTGGGGGAGGCGCGGTTGATCTCGTCGCCCAGGACGATGTTGGCGAACACCGGGCCGGGGTTGAACTCGAACTCGTGCCGGTCCTGGTGGTAGACGTTCACGCCGGTGATGTCGCTGGGCAGCAGGTCCGGGGTGAACTGGATCCGCTGCACCGAGCAGTCGACCGCCCGGCCCAGGGCCTTGCCGAGCATCGTCTTGCCCACGCCGGGCACGTCCTCGATGAGGAGGTGGCCCTCGGCGAGCAGGACCGTCAGCGCGACGCGCAGGACCTCCGGCTTGCCCTCGATGACGGTCTCGATCGCGCCGCGGACGCGGTCGGCGACGGTGACGATCTCGCCGACGTTGGCTTGGACCCCGCCCTCGTGACCGCCGTGGTGTGTGCCGAGTGACACGAGACCCCTCCCGCTCGTCCTGGCTCTGTGTGTCGGTGTCGCTCCGAGGCTAGGCCCATTCGGAGCGATTGCAAATCAAAGTGCCGGAATCGGTCGCCGTTCGTGCTGGTCGGCGAGGTCTGACGTGAGAACCGGGGGTGCGACGCTCCGAAACCCCGCCACCCGCCTCCGTTCCGGCTCCCTTTTCCTCTTCTTCCCTATCCCCCTACTCCCCGCGCGCGGGCGCGAGGGGGCGGGCCGGACTCGGGCCGCCCGGCGCCCCACCCGGACCCCACGCTCGTGACCTGCGTTTTCGAGGACGAATCGGCGCAGGGACACGGGTTGGCGCTGTTGACGGTGGGGGAGAGTGGAGTAAGGTGGGGAATCGTGGGGAAAACGAGGTTCCCACGACGGGGTGAGGGAGGTGAGGCCGTGTTTCTCGGCACTCACACGCCTCGCCTCGACCAGAAGGGGCGGCTGTTCCTTCCGGCGAAGTACCGCGACGAACTGTCGGGGGGGTTGGTGATCACGAAGGGTCAGGAGCACTGCCTCTACGTGTTTCCGGTAGAGGAGTTCCGGCGCGTCACGGAGGCGCTCAGCTCCGCCCCGGTCACCGCCAAGGCGGTTCGCGACTACGGTCGGGTCCTCTTCGCCAGCGCGTCCGACGAGTCCTGCGACAAGCAGGGCAGGATCACCATCCCGCCGAAACTGCGTGACTACGCGGGTCTGGACCGTGAGTGCGTCGTCATCGGCGCCAACACGCGGTTGGAGATCTGGGCGGCTCAGGCCTGGTCGGACTACGAGGCCGAGCAGGAGCAGGCCTTCGCGCGACTCTCGGAGGAGGTGCTGCCCGGGGTGCTGTGACACCGGCGTTGTCGCCGGTGTGTCCAGCACGACAGTCCACACCCTCGCAAGCCGGGGTCCGGCCGGACCCGCGGACACGGCACGGACGAGCTGGCGCGACTTCCCCGGCGCCAGGTCGTCAACGCGAGCCCGCCGAAAGGTGGACAATGGCGGCCGTGTCCGGACGAGGTTCGGCCGGAACCCGGTCGGGCCACGCCAAGGACACCGCGTGACGCACACATCCGTGCGCCCGCGTGGACACTCAGGGGGAGAGGGCGACAGCGTGGAGGAACGGCACGGCATGGGGGACGACCGGCGGCACGGGGGCCCGGGCGGTTCGGACGACGCCGACGGCATCGCCGCCCGGATCGCGGCCGCCAGGGCAGGGCTCGATCCCCTGCACGTACCCGTCATGCTCGATCGGATCGTGGAACTGCTCGCGCCCGCGCTCAGCCATCCCGGCGCCGTGTTCGTCGACGGCACCCTCGGTCTGGGCGGCCACTCCGAGGCCCTGCTGAAGGCGTGCCCCACCGCGCGCCTCGTCGGGGTGGACCGGGACACCACCGCGCTGGAACGCAGCGCGAGGCGGCTGGCCCCCTACGCCGACCGCACCCACTTCGTGCACGCGGTCTACTCCGACATCCCGCGCGCCCTGGACGAGGCGGGCGCACCCGAGGCCGACGCGGTTCTGCTCGACCTGGGTGTGTCCTCACCCCAGCTCGACGAGACCGAACGCGGCTTCGCCTACGCGCACGACGCCCCCCTGGACATGCGCATGGACCGCACCCAGGACCTCACGGCCGCGGACGTCGTCAACACCTACCCCGTCGCCGAGCTCACCCGGGTCCTGCGCGTCTACGGCGAGGAGCGCTTCGCCTCCCGCGTCGCCCGCGCGATCGAGCGGCGGCGCGCCAAGGCCCCCATCGCCTCCACCCGCGAACTGGCCGAACTCGTCCGCGACGCCATCCCCGCCGCCACCCGCCGCACCGGAGGGCACCCGGCCAAGCGCACCTTCCAGGGGCTGCGCATCGAGGTCAACGCCGAACTGTCCATCCTCGAACACGCCCTGCCCGCGGCGGTCTCCCGCCTGTCGGTCGGCGGACGGATCGCGGTGCTGTCCTACCACTCCCTGGAGGACAGGATGACCAAACGCGCTCTGGCCGACCTGGCCACCGACACCACCCCCGCCGACCTCCCCGTCCCGCTCCCCGACCGGCAGCCGGAGCTGCGGCTGCTCACCCGGGGCGCGGAACTCCCCACGGACGCAGAGATCGAAGGCAACCCACGTGCGCAGTCCGCCCGCCTCAGGGCGGCCGAGCGCGTACGCCGGGCATCGCGGTAGAGCGGTAGGAGAGCAGATGAGTTCGAGTACGGACACACGCCGCGCACCCGACCGCGGGGAGGGCGCCGGGCGGACGCGGTCGGCCCGCGGCGGCGCGCGGGCGTCGGCCAAGACGGGTGCCGCCCGCGACGCGGGCGGGCAGGGCCGCGCCCCGCGCATCCCGTTCGTCCTGCTCATCCTCTGCCTGCTCGGCGGCGCGCTGGTCAGCCTCCTCGTGCTGCGCAGCGTCATCGCCCAGGAGGCCTTCACCATCACCCGGCTCCAGGCCGAGAACCGTGAACTCGCCTATACCCAGCAGCAGTGGCGCGACCGGATCGCGCGGCTGGAGAGCTCCCAGCGCATCGCGGACGAGGCCGAGAACCTGGGCATGGAGCGACCCGAGGAGGGGCCGCGCTTCCTGGACCGGGACCGCGGTGAGGTCCTCGGCGGCACCGGGGGCGACGAGTGAGCTTCCCGCGCGACCGACGCCCCCGCGACCCGAAGCGGCCCGGGGCGACCGGGCGTTCGGGGTCGCGGCCCGACAAGCGCCCCCGTAAGTCGTCGAGCCGTCCCGCGGGCGGCAGCCGTCCCAGCGCCAACACGCGCTCCGCGGGACGCCCGACCCGTGGATCCGGACGTGACCGGGAGCGCACGCGCGGACGCGCCGCGCCGCCGCCCCCGCCACTGCTCAGGCGTACCTTCCACAAGGGCGACCCGCACAAGCGCATCAAGTTCGGCGGTGTGCTGATCGTCGTGGTGCTGCTGCTCTTCGCCGGACGGCTGACCCAGATCCAGGGCCTGGACGCCGAGACCTACGCCGAGGCGGCGTCCAACCTGCGCCTCCAGACCATCGACATCCCCACGTTGCGCGGCCAGATCACCGACGTCAACGGCAGCCCGTTCGCGCTGTCGGTGGAGGTGCGCAGGATCTTCGTCGACCCGGAGGAGGTCGAGGAGGACGAGCGGGCCCAGCTCATCGACGAGCTCGTCACCCGGTTCGACCTGGATGAGGACGAGGTCACCGCGCGGGTGGACGCCCGCCCCAGCCGGTACCAGGTCGTGGCCACCGACATCCTGCCCCGCGACTGGGCGGACCTGCGCGGCCTCGGCCTGTCCGGGGTCGGCGCCGAGGTCGACTACCGGCGCGTCTACCCCGAGGAGACCGGAGCCGCCGACCTGGTGGGCTTCGTCGGATCCGAGGGCTACGGACTGGAGGGGCTGGAAGGCTACCTCGACTCCACCCTCGCGGGTGAACAGGGCAAACGCCAGGTCGAGGTGGGCAGCGACGGCACGCAGATCCCCATGGCCGGCGGCCTGGTCCGCGAACCCGTCCCGGGCCAGGACGTGCGCCTCACACTGGACCGCGACATCCAGTGGTACACGGCCCAGGTCCTGGCCGAACGGGTCGAGGAGCTGGAGGCCGAGGGCGGCAGCGCCATCGTCATGCGCCCGAACGGGGAGATCCTCGCGATGGCCGACTACCCCACCTACTCCCAGGACGACATCTCCGACGCCAGCCCGGCGGACTGGGCCAACGGGGCGGTCCACGACACCTTCGAGCCGGGCAGCACCAACAAGGTCATCACGATGGGCGCGGCCCTGGAGGAGGGGGTCACCACCCCCGACACCGTCTACACCGTGCCCTACGCCATCCAGTACTACGACCAGACCTTCCGCAACTCCAGCAACCGCGGCACCCAGCGGCTCACGGTCAACGGCATCATGGCCCAGTCCAGCAACGTGGGCACCATCAAGGTCGCCGACCAGGTCGGGGCGGGGGTCCTGCACTCGTACCTGGAGACGTTCGGGCTCGGCCAGCCCACCGGACTCGCGCTCCCCGGCGAGGAGGCGGGCATCCTCACCGACCCCGAGGACTGGTGGGGCACCCAGCTGCCGTCGGTGTCCATCGGCCACGGCCTGTCCGTGAACGCCGCCCAGATGGCGTCGGTCTACGCGACCATCGCCAACGGCGGGGTTCGGGCCGAGCCGCGGGTCGTGGCCGGGACCGTGGACAGCGAGGGCGAGTTCACCCCGTCCGAACAGGGTGAGCGGCGCCGGGTGCTCAGCGAGGAGACCGCGGAGCAGCTCGCGCTCATGCTGGAAGCGGTCACCAGCGACGAGGGCACCGCACCCCAGGCCCGCATCGACGGTTACCGCGTGGCGGGCAAGACCGGTACCGCCAACCGGATCGACCCCGAGACCGGCCGCTACGAGCGCGGCGCCTACACCGCGACGTTCGCCGGGTTCGCCCCCGCCGACGACCCCGAGCTGGTCGTCCAGGTGGTCCTGCACAACCCGCAGGAGTCCTACTACGGTGGCGAGGCGGCCGGGCCCGTGTTCAACGACATCATGTCCTTCGCGCTCCGGTCGATGCGCGTCCCGCCCACGGACACCGAGCCGCCCGCCATCCGCCTCTTCGGCGACGAGCAGGGTTAGGACGAGCGGGCTAAGACAGTGTTCCTCGGGGTCCGCCGCCGCGCTTCGGCCCGTGTTCGGGCGCCCACGGGGCAGGGGTCCTTCGTCCTCGGCCTCGCCTGCCGCTCGTTCCTCGCTCGCGGCTCGCCTCGTCCCGCAGAACCCCGCCGACGCCCGAACAAGGCCCCTGGGGTGACCCTCCGGGAGGCAGGCCTCAGGCGAACCGCTCGTCCACACGGGCGCGGATCGACCGCACGTGCTCGGGTCCGGTGCGGCAGCACCCGCCCACGAGCACGGCGCCGGCCTCGCACCAGGTGACGGCGGCCGCCCCGAACTCCTCGGGGTCGCTCGTGCCGGTCCACCTGCGTCGACGCGCGTCCCACACCTCACCCGAGTTGGGGTAGGCCACCGCGGGCAGTCCGACCGCCGCGACGGCGCGTACCAGCGACGGGACGAACCGGGGCGCGGTGCAGTTGACCCCGACCGCCACCAGCCGCCCCTCGGCGTGCCGCGGGGCGAGTTCGGCAGCGACCTCCGCCAGCGGCGTGCCGTCGCCGATGTGTTCCCCGTCCACGCACGAGAAGCTCATCCACGCGCGCACCCCCGGCGTCCCGTCCAACAGTCGTGCCAGGGCCCGGGCCTCGTCCAGTGACGGAATCGTCTCGCACGCCACCAGGTCGGCTCCCGCTCCGGCGAGCAGTTCCCACCGCTCACGGTGCCACGCCACGAGTCCGTCCTCGTCCAGGTCGTAGTCCCCGGTGTACTCCGAACCGTCCGCCCGCGCCGCGCCATAGGGCCCCACCCCCGCCGCGACCAGCCCCGCACCGAACGCGTCCCGCGCCTCGCGGGCCAACTCCACGGATCGCACGACCAGCTCCCGGCCCCGCGTCCGGCCGGTCCCCCTCGCGACGAACGCCTCCACGGTCGCCTGGTAACCGGCGGCGATCGCCACGTCAGCGCCCGCCTCGAAGTAGTCCGCGTGCACCCGGCGCACCAGCTCGGGCTCCTCCGCCAGCAGCCGCGCCGACCACAGCCCGCCGCCCAGGTCCCGTCCGTAGGACTCCAGACGGGTCGCGAGCCCCCCGTCGAGGACGAGCGGCCGCTCACCCGAAGCGATCCGAACCATGGGCTGCCTCCCAGTCGTGTGTGATCCACCGTATCGATGCGCCGTGGACCGCCCTCTCCGGGCGCACCCCGCGTAACCTGGGGGAAACTCCCGCGCGGGGAAACCACGCCGCGCGCAGCGTGGAAATTACCGAGCGGTCGTCCACAGCCGTTAACCTCCACTCGTGCCACCGGTAATGCGACCTGAACACACCCAATTCCGTCCGCTGTCCGCCCTCGCGACGCTGCTCGGGCCGGACACCACACTGCTGCGCCCCAACCCCGGCGCCGACGACACCGCCGAGGTGCCCGGCGAGGAGGTGCACGTCCGCGGCATCACCCACGACTCACGCCAGGTACACCCCGGCGACCTCTACGCCGCCCTGCCCGGTGCGCGCGCCCACGGCGCCGACTTCGCCGCGCAGGTCGCCGAGGCCGGGGCCGCCGCGATCCTCACCGACGCCGCCGGAGCCGAGCGGGCGTCGGCCACCGGACTGCCGGTGCTCGTCGTCCCGGACGCGCGGGCCGCACTCGGCACCGCGGCCGGATGGGTCTTCGGCGATCCCGCCCGGGACCTCCTCCTGGTCGGGACCACGGGCACCAGCGGCAAGACCACCATCACCTACCTGGTCGAGTCGGGCCTGCGCCAGGCCGGGATGAGCACCGGTCTCGTCGGCACCGTCGAGATGCGGGTCGGTGACGAGCGAGTCGCCTCCTCCCTCACCACCCCCGAGGCCACCGACCTGCACGGCCTGTTCGCGGTCATGCGTGAGCGCGGCGTCACCGCCGCCGCCATGGAGGTCTCCAGCCACGCCCTCGCCCTGGGCCGGGTCGGCGGCACCCACTACGACGTCGCCATCTTCACCAACCTCTCCCAGGACCACCTGGACTTCCACGCCGACCTGCGCGACTACTTCGACACCAAGGCGCGCCTGTTCACCCCCGAGTACTGCGACATCGCCGTCGTCAACACCGACGACCGCTTCGGCCGCGCGCTCGTGGACATGGTGCGGGGGGACGGCGCCGTGCCCGTCACCACCTTCGCCGTGGACGGTTTCTCCGACGCGGCCCCCGAGGCGGGCGGCATGCCGGCCGACTGGCGCGCCGTGGACGTGCGCCTGGGCGCCACCGGCAGCACCTTCCGCATCGTCGGTCCCGGAGGTATGGAGGCCAACGCCTCCGTCTCCCTGCCCGGGCCGTTCAACGTGTCCAACGCCATGGCCGCCATCGTCGGCCTGGTCGAGGCCGGGTTGCCGCTGGAGACCGCGATCGCCGGGGTGGCCGCGGCGCCCGGTGTGCCCGGACGCATGGAGCCCGTCGTCGTCCACGACGTGCCGAGCGCGGTCCAGGACTTCACCGCGATCGTCGACTACTCGCACAAGCCGGGCGCGATCGAGGCGGTCCTGACCGCCCTGCGCACCACCACCCGAGGGCGGCTGACCATGGTCGTCGGCTGCGGAGGCGACCGCGACCGCGCCAAACGCCCGCTCATGGGCGAGGCCGCCGCGCGCCTGGCCGACCACCTGGTCATCACCAACGACAACCCGCGCACCGAGGACCCCGTCACCATCGCCACCGCGATGCTGGAGGGCGTGGCCAAGGTCTCCGAGGACGTCCGGGCGCGCGTCACCGTCGAACTCGACCGGGCCGAGGCCATCCGCCTGGCCGTGGCCGGGGCCGACGCCGGGGACGTGATCGTCGTCGCGGGCAAGGGCCACGAGACCGGCCAGTACGTCAAGGGAGAGGTCCTGCCCTTCGACGACCGCGAGGTCCTGCGCGCCGCGTTGGAGGAGCGGCTCAGCGTCAGCGCCCGCGAGCGCCTGGGGGTCGCCCTCCAGGACATCCACCGGGCCCCTGACGAGGGCTGACGGCGCCACACGCCCGGACGTGACCGTTCGGGTCGCCCGGGGCGTGGCCGCGCCATCGCCCCGGGCGTGTCCGTGGGGCGCGCCGCATCGAGTACGGCCCGGTGCGGCGGTACGGTCACGAAGTGGCGCATATTGCTCTACACGGGCCCCGACAGGACCTCAGACACCTCAACATGTTCTAAGGTAGGTCCGGCAATCGCAGCCCGGAAGCGTGCCGCCCATGGTGGCTCCCACGGCAGTGGCGCGTGCCGACCCCGTGGTGAGGCCCGCGCGCCGTCGCGCGCACGGCATCCGCGGTGCCATCCCCTGACCTGAACTCCGGCCGGGTGGCCAAGCGCTCCTGCGGCGCCGTGAGCCGGGCCTGACATGAGGAGTGGATTTGATCGCGCTCACGCTCGATCGGATCGCTGAGATCACCCATACCGCGATCGGCGGATCAGCGCGCCCCGACACCGTCGTGGACGGCCCGGTCGTCATCGACTCGCGCCAGGCCGCGCCGGGAGCGCTCTTCGTCGCCCTGGCCGGCGAACGCGTGGACGGGCACGACTTCGCGGCCGCCGCCGTCGAGGCGGGGGCGGCGGCCGTCCTGGCGTCCCGCCCCGTCGACGCGCCACACCTGCTGGTGGACGGCGGCGACGACGAGGTCGTGGCGGCGTTGACGCGACTGGCCGCCCACGTGGCCGGGGAGCTCGGCGATCCCCGTCGGGGAGCGGACACCACCGAGGTCGTCGGGGTCACCGGGTCCTCCGGTAAGACCACCACCAAGGACCTCATCGCCCAGGTCCTCGCCCGACACGGCACCACGGTCGCCACCGCCGGTTCGTTCAACAACGAGATCGGCCACCCGCTCACGGTGCTGCGGGCCGGCACGGACACGCGCCACCTCGTGCTGGAGGCCGGGGCGCGAGGGATCGGGCACATCGCCCACCTGTGCCGTGTCGCGCCTCCGCGCATCGGTGTCGTCCTCAACGTCGGCAGCGCGCACATGGGCGAGTTCGGCGACCGCGACGCGATCGCCCGGGCCAAGGGCGAACTCGTCGAGGCGCTCCCGCCCGGCGGGCGGAAGCGCGGCGGAGGCGGCGTGGCCGTCCTCAACGCCGACGACCCGCGGGTGAGCGCGATGGCCGGACGCACCGAGGCGCGCGTGGTCACCTACGGTCTGGCCGAGGACGCGGACGTGCGCGCCACCGACGTGGTCCTGGAGTCGACCGGGGCCCCGTCCTTCACGCTTCACCTGGGCGGCGACTCGGCCCGGGTGCGGTTGGCGCTCGTGGGCGCCCATCAGGTGCACAACGCGTTGGCGACCGCCGCGGTCGCCGACGAACTCGGCATGGACATCGCGGAGGTCGCCGACGCCCTGGGAGCGGCGACCCCGGTGAGCCGGTGGCGCATGGAAGTCACCGAGCACGACGGCGCCACGCTCGTCAACGACGCCTACAACGCCAACCCCGAGTCCATGCGCGCGGTCCTGACCACCTTGGGCTCCCTCGCACGCGAGCGCCGTTCCATCGCCGTGCTCGCCCACATGGCCGAGCTGGGCGAGGACGGACACGCGGAGCACGAGCGAGTGGGCGAGTTCGCCGCCCAGACCGGTGTGTCCCACCTGATCGTGGTCGGAGAGCAGGCCGAGGGGATCGCCGTCGGCGCCGAACGCGCCGCCAGAGAGGGGCGGTGGCGTGGCGAGACCGTCCGGGTGCCGGACGCCGGGGCAGCTGCCTCGGCGGTGCGCGAGCGGATGCGCACAGGAGACGTCGTCATTGTGAAGGGATCGCGGGTGGCAGCGCTCGAAAGGGTTATCGACCTCATCACCAAGGGTGATGTCCAGTGATCGGCATCTCCATCGCGGCGGCGATCTCGCTCATCGTCTCCATGGCGCTGATGCCGCCGCTGATCAAGCTCCTGTACCGGTTCAAGTTCGGCCAGGAGGTCCGCGACGACGGTCCCGAGGGCCACAAGACCAAGCAGGGCACGCCCACGATGGGCGGCATCGTCATCATCCTCGGCGCGGTCGTGGGCTACTTCGGCTCGCACCTGGTGCTGTGGCTGGTCCAGCCCGGCGCGAACGGACCCACCGCCTCCGGCCTGCTGGTGATGTTCCTCTTCGTCGGCATGGGGTGCGTCGGTTTCCTCGACGACTTCATCAAGATCTACAAGCGCCGCAGTCTGGGCCTGCGCAGCGGGGCCAAGATGGTCGGCCAGGCCGTCGTCGGCGTCGGCTTCGCCTACGGCGTCACCCAGTTCCCCAACGGCTACGGATACACGCCGGCCGCCCCCAGCCTGTCCTTCCTCCGCGACTTCGGCCCCGCGCTGATGCTCCCGCTGTTCATCCTCTGGGCGCTGTTCCTCATCGTCGGCTTCTCCAACGCGGTCAACCTCACCGACGGCCTCGACGGCCTGGCCACCGGCGCGACGATCCTGTCACTGGTCGCCTATGTCATCATCGGCAACTGGCAGCTGCGCCAGTCCTGCGTCTCCTACCTGGCCACCAACTGCTACACGGTCCGCGACCCCCTGGACCTGGCCGTGGTCGCCTCCGCCGTCCTCGGCTCCTGCATCGCCTTCCTGTGGTTCAACGCCCCTCCCGCGAAGATCTTCATGGGCGACACCGGCTCCCTGGCCCTGGGCGGTCTCATCGTGGGTCTGGCCATCACCACCCGCACCCAGCTCCTGCTGCTGCTCATCGGCGGTCTGTTCGTCATCATCACCATGTCCGTGATGATCCAGATCAGCTCGTTCCGCCTGACCGGCAAACGCGTCTTCCGGATGGCCCCGCTCCAGCACCACTTCGAGCTCAAGGGATGGGCCGAGACGACCATCGTGATCCGCTTCTGGATCATCCAGGGCTTGTTCGTGGCGATCGCCATCGGACTGTTCTACCTGGAATGGATGCCAAGGTAGAGGCATGGCGAACCACGAGAACCCCGACACCGCGACCGCCTTCGCCGACCGCACGGTCTGCGTCGCCGGGCTGGGCGTCTCCGGTCCCCCCGTGGCCCGGGCGCTCCTGGCCCGCGGCGCCCGCGTGGTCGTCGTCGACGGTCGCGACGACGACACCACCCGCCCGGTGGCGGCCGAACTGACCGCGGCCGGCGCCGAGGTCGTCCTGGGGGACACCCCGCTGCCCGAGGGGTGTGACCTGGTCGTCACCTCGCCGGGGTGGCGGCCCGACTCCCCGCTGCTGCTCCGCGCCGCGGAGGCGGGGATCGAGGTCGTCGGCGACGTGGAGCTGGCCTGGCGGCTCAAGCCCGCCGACCAGGTCTGGCTGGCCGTCACCGGCACCAACGGCAAGACCACCACGGTCCGGATGCTGGAGGCGATGCTGCGCGCCGACGGGCGTGACGCGCTGGCCGTGGGCAACGTCGGCACCCCGATCATCGACGCCGTCCTGCCCGACGCCGACGGACACGTCCACGACGTCCTGGCGGTCGAGCTGTCCAGCTTCCAGCTGCACTGGTCCTCCACCGTCCGCCCGCACGCCGCCGCCGTGCTCAACGTCGCGCCCGACCACCTGGACTGGCACGGCGGACTCACCGCCTACGCCCGTGCCAAGGGCCGGGTCTTCGCGCGCGGCACCGTGCGCGTGGTCAACACCGCCGACCCCTGGTCGGTGCGCCTGGCCGAGGAGGACGGCGACCCGCACACGCCGATGGTGGGGCTGCGTCTGGAAACCCCCAAGGCGGGGGAGCTGGGCGTGGTCGAGGACCTGCTGGTGGACCGGGCGTTCGTCGCGGAGCCGCACAGCAGCGCCGAGGAGCTCGCCACCCTCGCCGACGTGCGTCCAGCCGCCCCGCACAACGTGGCCAACGCCCTGGCCGCCGCCGCGCTGGCCCGCTCGATCGGTGCGGCTCCGGGGTCGGTGAAGGCCGGACTGACGGCCTTCGTCCCCGAACCGCACCGCATCGCGTACGTGGCCACGGTGGGCGGTGTCGACTACGTCGACGACTCCAAGGCCACCAACCCGCACGCCGCGGCGGCCTCGCTCAGCGCCTACCGCTCGGTGGTGTGGATCGCGGGCGGACTGCTCAAGGGCGCCGAGGTCGACGATCTCGTGGCCATGGCCGCGGACCGGCTGCGCGGCGCGGTGCTCATCGGCGCCGACCGGGCCAGGTTGCGCGAGGCCCTGGCCGAGCACGCGCCCGACGTTCCGGTGGTGGAGGTCGAGGGACCGGCCGCGGACGCCCCCGAGGGGCACACGGTCATGGACGCGGTGGTGTCCGCCGCCGCGGAGCTGGCCGCGGAGGGCGACACGGTGCTCCTGGCGCCAGCCGCCGCCTCCATGGACATGTTCACCAATTACCCCGAGCGGGGCCGATTCTTCGCCGAAGCGGTCGAACGACGACGCTGAGTATCGGATTGACGCCCGCGCGTCACGAATGTGCGCGCGGGCGCCTCCAGTGTGCCCGGTACCACTCACCCGGGCGCCAAAGATAGCCAACACGCGGGAAATGTCCGCGCTCTCGCACGTGCCCGTACGCCAGTATTGAGGCGCGAATCGTGCGGAGGGTGTGGATGGCGGCGACGACAACGGTCCCAGGGGTGACCCGGCCCAGGGGACGCGCGGCGACCGGTGGGCGCCAACGGGCGCTCTGGCGTGAGTGGGCGCGGTCCCTCGACCGTCCCCTCACCTCCTACTACCTGGTCCTGGGCACCGGCGTGATGCTCATCGCCCTGGGCCTGGTCATGGTGCTGTCGTCGACGATGGTCAACTCGATCACCGAGACCGGCTCAGCCTTCTCGATGTTCCAGCGCCAGATGGTGTCGGCGTGCATCGGCCTGCCGCTCATGCTGCTCGCCTCCCACCTGCCGCAGTGGGTGCTGCGCATCGCGGGCTACCCGGCGATGATCATCTCCGTGGCCTTGCTGCTGCTCACCACGTTCCAGGGCACCGAGGTCAACGGCGCCATGCGGTGGCTGGAGATCGGTGGTCTGACCATCCAGCCCTCGGAACCGGCCAAGCTCGCCTTCGCCCTGTGGGGCGCCAACGTGCTCGCGCGCAAGGAGGAGCTGCGGGAGCTCACCGAGTGGCGGCACCTGCTCTTCCCCCTGTTGCCCGGATGCGGGCTGCTCGCGCTGCTCGTGCTGCTGGGGTCGGACCTGTCCACGACGCTCGTCCTGCTGCTCGTCTTCCTCTCCCTGCTGTGGGTGGTCGGTGCGCCCGGGCGGCTGTTCGTGGCCATGTTCGGGCTGGTCACGGCACTGGCCGTGATCGTCATCGCGATCGAGCCCTACCGCATCACCCGCGTCACCGCCTTCCTGGACCCCGGCTCCGACCCCACCGGGAACGGCTTCCAGTCACTGCACGGGCTGTACGCGCTGGGCACCGGTGGGGTGTTCGGCCTCGGTATCGGGGCGAGTCGGGAGAAGTGGGGCTTCCTGCCGTTCGCCGAGTCGGACTTCATCTTCGCGATCATCGGTGAGGAGTTCGGCCTCATCGGCACGCTCGTGGTCATTTCCCTGTTCGGCGTGCTGGGGTACGCCGGACTGCGCGTGGCCCGCAGGGTCGATGAACCCTTCGCGCGCCTGGCCGCCATCGCGCTCGTCGCCTGGATCCTCGGCCAGGCGATGATCAACATCGCCGCTGTCATCGGCCTGGTCCCCGTCACCGGGATCCCGCTGCCCCTCGTCTCCTACGGCGGTTCCGCGCTCATTCCGACCATGGTGGCCCTCGGTGTCCTGCTCGCCCTGGCCAAGGCCGAGCCCCAAGCGAGGAAAGCCCTGGCGGCCCGGGGTCCCAGTGGGGCCCAAAGGGCTCTAAGCTGGCTGGGCCTGGACAATGTCGGTACCGCGGTGCCCAAACGGAGTGGCGCCGCGGTCCCCAGGCGCTCCACCACAGCGCGCGGCTCCCGGACGGCGGGCCCCCGTGGTGGCAGGACGACGGCCAAGCACAGGAGCGGACCGGTCCCGGCGGGTGACCGGCCAAGGAGGAATCGGCGACGATGAGGGTAGCCCTAGCCGGAGGCGGCACGGCCGGGCATATCGAGCCCGCACTCTCCCTTGCCGACGCGCTCAGGCGCGTCGACCCCAGCACGGAGATCCTCTGTCTGGGCACCGAACGGGGGCTGGAGACCAGACTGGTTCCCATGCGCGGTTACGAGCTCGGCCTGATCCCGGCGGTTCCCCTGCCACGCAAGCTCACCCCCAAGCTGCTCACGGTCCCGGGCAAGCTCGCCGGCGCGCTCAGCGCCGCGGGTGAGCAGCTCGACCGGCTCCAGGCCGACGTCATCGTCGGTTTCGGCGGCTACGTGGCCACACCCGGCTACCTGGCCGCTCGGCGGCGGCGCATCCCGATCGTCGTGCACGAGGCCAACCCGCTTCCCGGCCTGGCCAACCGGCTGGGGGCGCGGTTGACCCCGCACGTGTACACCGGGCACCCGCACACCCAGATCCGCAACGGCCGTTTCGTCGGCATCCCCCTGCGCGAGCAGATCACCAAGCTGAACCGGCTGGCGATGGGCGACAAGGCCCGTGCCTACTTCGGCCTGCGCCACGATCTGCCCACCCTGCTGATCTTCGGCGGCTCCCAGGGCGCCCAGCGCATCAACGAGACCGCCTTCGCCGCCGCCCCCTACTTCCGGCAGAGCGGTGTCCAGGTCCTGCACGTCGTCGGCCCCAAGAACGCCGAGGAGCCCCAGGACCTGACCCAGGACGGCATCCCCTACGTCGCGGTCCCCTACGTGGACCGGATGGACATGGCCTACGCCGCGGCCGACATCGCGATGTGCCGCTCCGGTGCGATGACCTGTGCCGAACTCACCGCCGTCGGTCTGCCCGGCGCCTTCGTCCCGCTGGCCATCGGCAATGGTGAGCAGGCCCTGAACGCCGAACCGATCGTGCAGGCGGGCGGCGGCCTCATGGTCAACAACGCCGACGTCTCCGTCGAGTGGATCACCGGTCAGCTCATCCCCCTGCTCACCGACACCGACCGGGTCGTGACCATGTCCGAGGCGGCCGCACGGATGGGCCGCAGGGACGCCGACATGGAGTTGGCCCGCGAGGTCATGGCTATCGCCCGCGGCGACAAACCCACCCCGGAGCTGCCCGTCGAGGACGGCGACGGCGACGAGGTCTTCTACGACGACGGCAAGGACGCTCGATGAGTCTTGTTCCTCCCACCGACCCGGTCCCCGTGGACAAGCTCGGCCGCACCCACTTCATCGGCCTGGGCGGCGCGGGCATGTCCGGTATCGCCCGTGTCCTGCTCCAGTCCGGGGTCGAGGTGTCGGGCAGTGACGCCCGGGACAGTGAGACCCTTCGCGAACTGGAGGAGATGGGCGCGAGGACACACGTCGGCCACGCGGCCGAGCACCTGGGCGCCGCCGAGACGCTCGTGGTCTCCTCCGCCATCCGCGACGACAACCCCGAACTGGTCGAGGCCCGCCGACGCGGTCTGCGGATCCTGCCGAGGGCCGCCGCCCTGGGCGCGCTGCTGCTGGGCCGTGAGGGCGTCGCCGTGTCCGGTACGCACGGCAAGACCACCACCACGTCGATGGTCGCCGTCGTGCTCCAGCACCTGGGCGCCGAGCCCGGCTACGTGATCGGCGGCAAGCTGGTCACCACCGGCCTGGGCGCCGACGCGGGGATCGGCCCGGCCATCGCCGTGGAGGCCGACGAGAGCGACGGCTCCTTCCTCATGCTCTCCCCGAAGATCGCCGTGGTCACCAACGTCGAAGCCGACCACCTGGACAACTACAGCGGTCTGGACGAGATCCACGCCAATTTCGCCGCGTTCGTCGACCGGGTCGAGCGCACCCTGATCGTCGGCGTTGACGACCCGGGCGCCCGTCGGGTCGCCGAGATCGCCCGTGAGCGCGGCAAACGCGTCGTGACCTACGGAGAGGCCGACGACGCCGACTACCGGATCACCCGGACGGTCGCACGCGGCTTCACCACCGAGTTCACGATCGAGACCGCCGGCGGCGATCCCATCGACGGCACCCTGGCGGTCCCGGGGCGGCACAACGTGCTCAACGCGGCCGCCGCGCTCGTGGTCGCCGACGAACTCGGCCACGACCTGGACGTCGCGGTGGAGGGTATCGCCGACTTCGCCGGTGCCGCGCGCCGCTTCGAGCTCAAGGGCGAGGCGGACGGTGTGGCGGTCTATGACAGCTACGCCCACCACCCCACGGAGATCGAGGCCGACCTGCGCGCCACCCGGGCCGCCCTGGAGTCGGTGGCCGGGGAGGCGGCGGAGCGGGGACTGCCCCAGGGCCGGGTCGTCGCCCTCTTCCAACCCCACCTGTACAGCCGCACCCGCTTCTTCGCCGACGAGTTCGCCGCCGCGCTCAGCCTCGCCGACGAGGTCGTCGTCATGGAGGTCTACGCCGCCCGTGAGGACCCCGATCCCGGGGTGACCGGCGAGCTGATCACCTCCAGGGTCGACCACGACCGCGTGTGGTACGTGCCCGGAAGGGACGAGGTCGTGCGCCGTGTGGCCGAACTCGCCCGCCCCGGGGACATCGTGCTCACCATGGGCGCGGGTGACGTCACCGAGCTGGGGCCGCGGATCGTGGAGGCCTGTGCCGAGGCCGCGGAGATCGCGGCCGGGTAGGCCGTCCGGGCGACGGGCGGGCGAGGCGAGCCGCGTGGCGAGGAACGAGCGACAGGCGTGGCCGAGGATGAGGCATCCCTGCCCTCGGGGCGCCCGAACACGGGCCGAAGCCAAGCGGCAGGCCCAAAGTAAGCAGGGGGAGACACGTGAGCGCTGACCAGGGCGGGACGAAGACCAGCACGAAACCGGCTTCGAAACCTGCTTCGAAGCCGGGCACGAGAGCGCGGAGGAAGTCCGACCCCTGGAAGCTCGCCTTCGTGGCGCTGCTGGTGGTCGCCCTGGTCTGCGTGGTCACAACGAGCGACAGGCGTGGCCGAGGATGAGGCATCCCTGCCCTCGGGGCGCCCGAACACGGGCCGAAGCCAAGCGGCAGGCCCAAAGTAAGCAGGGGGAGACACGTGAGCGCTGACCAGGGCGGGACGAAGACCAGCACGAAACCGGCTTCGAAACCTGCTTCGAAGCCGGGCACGAGAGCGCGGAGGAAGTCCGACCCCTGGAAGCTCGCCTTCGTGGCGCTGCTGGTGGTCGCCCTGGTCTGCGTGGTCACCTGGGTGCTCCTCGGGTCCCGGCTGCTCGTGGTGCGCGACGTCGCCGTCACCGGCCTGGACAGGGTCTCGGCGGAGGAGGTCGTGGCGGCCGTCGACGTGCCCACCGGCACGCCGCTGATCCGTGTCGATCTGGAGGGCGGCGCGCAACGGGCGGAGTCCGTCGAACTGGTGGAGTCGGCCACGTTGACACGCGGCTGGCCCGCCACCCTCCGCGTGGAGGTGGTCGAGCGCCAACCGCTGTTGGCGGTCCGGGCCGGTGACGAGTACCGCCTCGTGGACGGGGACGGCGTGCGCATCGAGGATTCGCCGACGCGCCCGGGCACCCACCCGGTGGTGCGCGTCACCGGTGAGGTCGAGGGGAACGAGGCGGTCCGGGCGGCGGCGGACATCGTCGAACGCGCACCGGACTCGCTCCTGGCGCAGATCCAGCTCATCGACGCCACCGAGACCGACGCGATCACCCTCGACCTCGGTGACGGCTCCCTCGTGGAATGGGGCGACCCCTCAGGCACCGCCGACAAGAGCGCCGTCCTGCGCGTGCTCATGCGTGAGCACCCCCCGCAGGACGGGCTGGTCTACGACGTGAGCGTTCCTGACCTGGCCATCGTTCGGTGAAGCGTTACCCAGTGCGAGGAAAAGGAACGACAGGGTCGCTCACCGCGCCCAGGAGGAGTGTCGTGGGCCACCCCGCGGGACGTTTTGCCGATCGGCGCGGACATTCCAGACGCGACGCGCCGAGTGCGCACATCGCTTCCCCGTGTTATGCGCGGTTAGGCTGATCCCAGCACGGTTGCCCGTACTCGGCAGTCCGCTTACTGTCGGGAAGCACAACCACCGTCAAGAACGTAGCAAAACACGCTTTTCGGGGTACGCAGGAACCGTTCTCATCCGTCCACGAGGCGGAGGGCATCGGCCGGTCGGCCGGATGCGGAACGGGATCAGGTGGCCCCGGGTCCCTTGACACCGGCGTCGTGGACGCCGCGGTGTGGGGAACCCGAAACGCACATGGAGTAAACCGGATGCCGAACCTGAGGCGTCTCCGGCGGCCAGAGCCCCGGACACGGTGAGGGGACGGCTCATGCGAGCGGAAAGGCCCCTCGTCGTGGCAGCACCGCAGAACTACCTCGCGGTCATCAAAGTCGTCGGCATCGGCGGCGGCGGTGTCAACGCCGTCAACCGAATGATCGAAGAGGGGCTCAAGGGCGTCGAGTTCATCGCCATCAATACCGATGCCCAGGCGCTGCTGATGAGTGACGCCGACGTCAAACTCGACGTCGGTCGTGAGCTCACCCGCGGTCTGGGAGCCGGAGCCAACCCCGACGTCGGCCGTAAGGCCGCCGAGGACCACCGTGAGGAGATCGAGGAGGTCCTCAAGGGGGCCGACATGGTCTTCGTCACGGCAGGCGAGGGCGGTGGGACGGGCACCGGAGGGGCACCCGTCGTCGCCAACATCGCCCGCTCCCTCGGGGCCCTCACCATCGGTGTGGTCACCCGCCCCTTCGGGTTCGAGGGCAAGCGGCGGGCCACCCAGGCCGAGTCGGGAATAGCGATGCTCCGTGAGGAGGTCGACACACTCATCGTGATTCCCAACGACCGGCTGCTGTCCATCTCCGACCGTCAGGTCAGCGTGTTGGACGCCTTCAAGGCGGCCGACCAGGTCCTGCTCTCGGGTGTTCAGGGCATCACCGACCTCATCACCACCCCCGGCCTGATCAACCTGGACTTCGCGGACGTGAAGTCGGTCATGCAGGGCGCCGGCTCCGCGCTCATGGGAATCGGATCGGCGCGCGGGGACGATCGCGCGGTCGCGGCGGCGGAGATGGCGATCTCGTCACCGCTCCTGGAGGCGAGCATCGACGGGGCCCACGGGGTCCTGCTGTCCATCCAGGGCGGCTCCGACCTGGGCCTGTTCGAGATCAACGAGGCCGCCCAACTCGTGGCCAACTCGGCCGCGCCCGAGGCCAACATCATCTTCGGCGCCGTCATCGACGACGCGCTCGGCGACGAGGTGCGCGTCACCGTGATCGCCGCGGGCTTCGACGAACCCGAAGTGACCGGTCCCGTGGTGCGGGAGCGCCGCCCCGTGGACCCTTCTGAGGCCGCCGCCCCCAAGGCGATCACCGAGACCGCACCGGAGGCGCCGAAGGAGCGGGCGTCGTCCGTGGCGGACACGGGTGGGGCGACGGCCGGCACCGTGCCGTGGACCGCTCCGACGCGACCGGAACCGACCAGCGCCCCGGAGCCCGCGCGCCCGCAGGCCCAGCCGGTCCAGTACCAGCAGGTGGAGCCGGAGCGGCCGACGCCGGCCGTCCCGACCGCCTCCTTCGCGCCGACCACCCCGGCCACGCCGTCGACTCCGTCGGCGCCGACCGAATCGGAGCCGCCCGCGGAGACGCCGTCGCACGCCCCGACCTCCTTCCCGGAGAGCCACGCCGAGCCCGCCGCCGAGGCGGCGCCCGCTCAGGAGCGGCCGGTCGAGCGGGAGACGGAGGAACCCGCTGCGCGGGAGGGGCGCAACGGTCCCATCCACGCCGTCACCGACTCCACCGCCGAGCGGCGCGGCGAGGTTCCCACACCCCGGCGCCGTGTCATCTTCGACGACCCCGACGACCTGGACATCCCGGAGTTCCTGAAGTAACGGGATCCAACCCCGGTAGCATCTGAGTGCCGACGGCCCCGCCTTCCGTGGCGGGGCCGTCGTCGCCCCCGGGGATGTCGTTCACACGGCCGTGCCTCCCCGTGCGGGCCCGAGGACAGACCACCGTTCCGCGAAGCCGCTCCCTGGGCGGTGGTGGGCGGCGAAAAGGTAGAACTGCGCCGGAGGCGTCCGTTGAGGGGGTCCCCCCACGAAGCGGCCTCCGGGCTAGGGGAGGGCCGGATGGGCAACGTCATCGACCTGGGCCGCGGCGTACGCGCGGCCGTCACCGAGCGGAGCGGCGGTGTGAGCGCGCCGCCCTACGACTCCCTCAACCTCGGACTCGGCACGGGGGACGCGCGCGAGGCGGTTTCGGCCAACCGGGAGACCGCGGCTCGGAACCTCGGCTTCGACGTGGACCGTGTCGTGTGGATGAACCAGGTGCACAGCGCCGACGTCCTCGTGGCCGCCGGACCGGGGGAGGTGGGCACCTGCGACGGGGTGGTCACCACCCGTTCCGACCTGGTCCTGGCCTCGATGGCCGCCGACTGCCTGCCCGTCCTGGCCGCCGACGCCGAGGCCGGAGTGCTGGGCGCGGCCCACTCCGGCCGCCTGGGGACGGCGGAGGGTGTGGCCGCCAACCTGGTGGAGACCATGGTCGCCCAGGGCGCCGACACCGACCGGATCACCGTCTTCCTCGGCCCCGCCATCTGCGGCAAGTGCTACGAGGTGCCCGAGCACGTACGGGACGAGACCGCCCGGAACACGCCCGAGGCCGCCTGTGCGACCCGCCAGGGCACGGCCGGTGTGGACATGCTCGCCGCCGTCACCGCCCAACTGCGCCGCGCCGGGGTCACCGACATCACCGCCGACGGCCGCTGCACCCTGGAGAGCCCCGAACTCTTCTCCCACCGCCGCGACGCCCCGACCGGACGGTTCGCCTCGTTCCTCTGGCGGGTCTGAGCCCCGGACCGGGTCACCCGGTACCGTTCCCCACCCCGGGAGACGGGACGCCAGGTCGTACTCTGTGTCTGCGATGGTGGGTGGGCCCGTCACCACCACGGGCCACCTCGAATGACTCGATTCACCCCGGTCCTGCGGGGAACAGAAGGGAAACAGTGTCACACCCCGACCCCGCGCGCGTAGCCCAGGTCCGCGCGAACCTCGACGCCGTACGGGCCAGGATCGACGCCGCCTGCGCCAAGGCCGACCGTGACCCCGCCGAGGTGTCGCTGGTCGCCGTCACCAAGACCTACCCGGCCAGCGATGTGCGCGTCCTCGCCTCCCTCGGCGTCACCGACGTCGGGGAGAATCGCGACCAGGAGGCCGCGCCGAAGGCCGCCGAGACCGCCGACCTGGATCTGACCTGGCACTTCGTCGGCCAGTTGCAGACCAACAAGGCCCGCTCGGTGGCCGGTTACGCCGACGTCGTCCACTCGGTGGACCGGGCTCGTCTGGCCCGGGCCCTGGGCGAGCGCGCCGCGGCCGCCGGACGGCATCTGACCTGTCTGATCCAGGTCAACCTCGACTCCGACTCCCAAGCGGGCGTGATCGGACCGCGCGGCGGAGTCGACCCACGGGACGCACTCGACCTGGCCGAGCGGATCGACGAGCACGAGGCGCTCACCCTCGGGGGTGTCATGGCGGTGGCTCCGCGCGAGGGTGACGCCCACGCCGCCTTCGCCCGATTGCGGGCGGTCGCCGACCGTGTCCGCGACCGCTACCCGGGGGCCGCGGCGATCTCGGCGGGGATGAGCGGTGACCTGGAGGCGGCCGTCGCGCACGGTTCGACACACCTGCGACTCGGCACGGCGTTGCTCGGCGACCGGGCGCCGATCGTGGGGTAATGTCCCCACATAGACCTTGGGGCCCGTCTGTGGAGTTCGCCCCAATGGGCGCTCCGCCCCGCGAGGGTGGTGAGGGACGGGTGAAGATGGAGGAGCTGGCTGCGGTGAAGGCCGCGGGGACGACGGAGGGCATGGGATGGCCGGCGCGATGCGCAAGATGGCGGTCTACCTCGGCCTCGTGGAGGACGACCGTTACGATCACCGCTATGCGGACGAATATGATGAGTTCGACGAATTCGACGAGGGGTCGGATGAGGGGCGGGACGGCGACGCCGACGCTCCGCGAGGCGAGGAAGCACGGGGCGACTCAGTGACGGACACCGACGACTACCTGGGTTCGGGCGACCGGCGCGGTGGCTCGACCACGGTGGCCTCCACCGCCGACCTCGCGCGGATCACCACGCTCCACCCCCGCACCTACAACGAGGCGCGTACCATCGGAGAACACTTCCGGGAGGGTACACCGGTGATCATGAACCTGACCGAGATGGTCGACAGTGACGCCAAGCGTCTCGTCGACTTCGCGGCTGGTCTGATCTTCGGTCTCCATGGCAGTATCGAGAGGGTCACCAACAAGGTGTTCCTGCTCTCTCCGGCGAACGTCGAGGTGACCGCCGAAGACAAGGCGCGGATTGCTGAGCGAGGGTTCTTCAATCAGAGCTAGACCATCACACCTGTCCAAAGATTGGGTCGGGGAACGACCGTGAGTATCGTCCTGTCAGTGCTGCTCATCGCGCTCCAGATCTTCCTTTTCGTGCTGATCGCGAGAGTGGTCCTGGAGATGGTGCAGTCCTTCTCCAGGACATGGCGTCCCACGGGGTTCGTGCTCGTGCTCGCTGAGATCGTGTACACGATCACCGACCCACCACTGAGGTTCCTGCGTCGGTTCATCAAGCCGGTGCGACTGGGGAGCATCGCACTCGACCTGAGTGTGTTGATCCTGTTCATCGCCGTGTGGCTGCTGATGAACGTACTCGGGGGCCTCGCAGCTACGGTCGCGTAGGGATACACAGGGCAACGAGATACCCCTGATTCCGTTATGTGGTCTTGGTCATGATCTGGATTGCCGTAAGGTCACGATCAGGTAGCGTCCCTACGGACAGACTCCCAAGCGCGCCAAGGAGACGAAGATGCCGCTGACACCCGCGGACGTGCGGAACAAGCAGTTCAGTACCACCCGGCTCCGACCGGGATACGACGAAGAAGAGGTCGATGCCTTTCTCGACGAGGTCGAGTCCGAGCTGGACCGGCTGATCCAGGAGAACGAGGAACTGCGCGGCAAGCTCGCCGAGTGTCTGCGCGGCAAGGTCCCCAACGCCGGCATGCAGGACTTCCAGCAGCAGGAGGCCGCTCCCGAGCCCCAGCAGCACGTCGAGCAGATGCGCCCGGAGCCCGTCCAGCCGCCGCAGGCCGTCGAGGCTCCCCAGCCTCCCGCCCAGCCCGCCCAGATGTCGATGACCGGTGCGAACCTGGCCATGGGCGGCGAGGAGAACATGGACACGGCCGCCCGTGTCCTGGCGCTCGCCCAGCAGACCGCCGACCAGGCGATCTCCGACGCCCGCCGCGAGGCCGACGAGACGCTGGGCCGCGCCCGCCACGAGTCCGAGGACATCCTCGGCAAGGCGCGCCGTCAGGCCGACCAGATCATCGGTGAGGCCCGCGCCCGCTCCGAGAACCTGGACCGCGACGCCCAGGAGCGCCACCGTCAGGTCATGGGCAGCCTCGTGCAGCAGCGCGAGGAGCTGGAGCACAAGGTCAACGTCCTCAAGGACTTCGAGCGCGAGTACCGCAGCCGCCTGAAGGACTACTTCGAGCGGCAGCTGCGCGAGCTCAACGAGGAGGGCAAGTCCGGTGAGCCCAACCCGAACACCACGGGTGGCTTCCAGACGATGGCTCCCCAGTCCGGAGGGGCTCCGTCGCTCCAGCAGCACGGCCCCGCGGGCAACCCGTTCGGGCAGCCCGAGCCCGCCCCGCACGGTGGTTTCCACCCGGGTGAGGCTCCGCACGAGCGCCGCTGAGCTCGGCGGTGTGCGGTTCCGAACAACTGAAGACTCCGGCTCAACGCGTGTAAAGGCCCTGGTCGACCCGTGATCCTTAGCGTCATCGCAACCGTGGCGGTGCTGGCGGCCATCGCCGTCATCGCGGCTGCCCTGCTGTTCGCCGAGACCACCTTGGTGTACGTCGCACTCGGACTCGGCGCGGTCAGCGCCCTCCTCCTGGTGGGGGCGATGATCCAGGGCCGGTTCAGCGGGGGAGGATCGCAGCGGGAACGTTCCGGGACGGACGGTTTGGGGAAGGCGTCCGTCCCCGTGACACCCCCGGTTCCCCACGAACGGCCGGAGGACCCAGGGCGTGTACCCGCACCGGTGCCGGAACCGGTGCGGGAGGTCACCACGGCCCAGGAGCCACGCCTCCAGGACACACGGGTCGTCGAGGAGCCCGGCGAGCCGGAGCCCGGTCCTCCCGGTGGAGAGACGCCCGTGGCGGCCGCGTGGCCGAAACCGGACACCGGGCCTCCCGCCCCCGAAGACTCCCGCGAGCGGATCGCGGAGGAGGAGACGAGCCCCGCGGACACACCGGACACGGTGTCCGCCCGGGAGGCCGCGGACGAACCGGCCCCCGCGCACGACGACGGGACGCCCCCCGAATCCCCCACCGAGCGGGACACCCCCGCCTCCGAGACCATTCCTGACGGGGACGATACTCCCGCCACCCCCTTCAGCTACCGGATCCCGAGCCTTCAGGACACGGTCGACGCGGCCGCACCGGCCCCCGCGGCGACCGATACGGTGCCCGCCGCATCCGATGCGGCGGAGATCGCCGCGCCGACCGCCCACGAGGTGACCGAAGCCGACGACGAGCCCTCACCGAACGACGCCGGGGAGCGCGAGGAGGCCCGCGCCGAACCGGACGAGGACGCCGCCGACGGGGAGGCCGGGGCCGAAAGCCACGAGCCGGAGCCGCAGACCCCGGCGGACACGGTCGAGGACGACACCGACACCGCCCCCACCACGCCCGCGGAGGACCGTGCCTCCGCCACCGAGGACGAGGAGCCCGACCGAGTCCACTGACACGGACCCGAACGCACGACGGGCGCCGCTCCACCCTCCGGAGCGGCGCCCGTCCGCCTTCACGGTCAGTCGGAGCCCGACCGTCAGACCCGGCGGAACCCGAAGGTCACACCGAACTCCTCGGACGAGGCGGTGAACAGGTCCTCACCCGACTCACCGGCGACGAAGGCGTCCGCCAGGACCTCCCCGGCGATCGCGTCCCCGTGCTCGACCAGAGCCTGTTCGGTGCTCTCCTGCGACGCCGACCACCACACGTGGATCCGGTCGGAGACCTCCAAACCGCTGCGCTTGCGGGCGTCCTGGAGCATCCGGACCATCTCCCGGGCCAGGCCGGCGCGGCGCAGCTCGGGAGTGAGCTCCAGGTCCAGGGCGACGGTCTCCCCGGACTCGGAGGCCACCGTCCAGCCCTCCCGGGGCTGCTCGGTGACCAGCAGCTCGTCGGCGCTGACGTCGACGGGTTCGTCCTCGACGCGCACCTGCGCCCAACCGGTGTCGCGGACCCGGGCGACCAGCTCGGCCGGATCGGCCGCCTGGATCGCCTTGGCCACCAGCGGGGTGCGCTTGGCGAACCGCTTGCCCAGGGCTCGGAAGTTCGGCTTGACGACGTAGTCCACCAGGTCGCCGCCCACGGAGGACAGCGCGTCCAGCCGCTCGACGTTGAGCTCGTCGGCGACCTGGTCGCGCAGCTGGACCGGCAGTTCCGCGAACCCGGGCGCGCCCACCAGGGCACGGGCCAGCGGCTGGCGGGTGCGCACCGCCGAGTCGACGCGGGCCGACCGGCCCAGTTCGACGAGACGGCGGGTGAGCCCCATCTGCTCGGACAGCCCGGTGTCGATCAGGTCCTCGTCCACCGTCGGCCACGACGCCAGGTGCACCGAGTCGGGGGAGTCCGGTCGGCGCAGCGCCGACCACACGTGGTCGGTCAGGAACGGCACGATCGGCGCCATCAGCAGGGTCACCGTCTCCAGCGCCTCGAACAGCGTCGCGAACGCGGACGCGCCCTCCGGGGTGTTCGCCCCGCCCCAGAACCGGCGGCGGGAGCGGCGCACGTACCAGTTGGACACGTCGTCGACGAACGCGGTCAGGCGCCGCCCGGCCGTGGTGGTGTCGAAGGAGTCCATCGCCTCGGTGACGTCGCGGACGACCTCGTTGAGCTCCGACAGCAGCCAGCGGTCCAGCAGCGGACGGTCCTTCGGAGCGGGCGCCTGCGCCAGCTTGGCGTGGTCCCAGCCCTCACCGGCGTTCGCGTACAGGGTGAAGAAGGAGACCGTGCTGTAGTAGGTCAGCAGGACCTTGCGGACGATCTCCTCCAGGGCGGCGTGACCGACCCGCCGGGCCGTCCACGGGGAGCCGCTGGCGAGCATGAACCAGCGCAGCGCGTCGGCGCCGTGCCGGTCCATCACCGGGATGGGCTCCATGACGTTGCCCAGGTGCTTGCTCATCTTGCGGCCGTCCTCGGCGAGGATGTGGCCGAGCACGACCACGTTCTCGAAGGAGTTGCGGCCAAAGACCAGGGTGCTCACGGCCAGCAGCGAGTAGAACCACCCGCGCGTCTGGTCGATCGCCTCGGAGATGTACTGCGCCGGGAAGTTCTCCTGGAAGGTGTCGGCGTCCCGGTGCGGCGCGCCCCACTGGGCGAACGGCATCGACCCGGAGTCGAACCACGCGTCGATGACCTCCGGCACACGGCGCGCCACCCGCTCCTCCTCGGGCAGCGAGGGGTCGGCGTCGGGGTCGGGGATGACGACGTCGTCGACGTAGGGGCGGTGCGGGTCGAGGTTGGACAGGTCCTGCCCGCTGAGCCGGCTCAGCTCCTCCAGGGAACCGACGCAGATCTGGCGTCCGTCGGGGAACTCCCAGATCGGCAGCGGCGTGCCCCAGTAGCGGTTCCGGGAGAGCGCCCAGTCGACGTTGCCCCGCAGCCACTCGCCGAAGCGGCCCTCCTTGACGTTCTCCGGAACCCAGTTGGTGACGTCGTTCTGGGCGATGAGCTCGTCCTTGACCGCCGTCGTGCGGATGTACCAGGACGGGACCGCGTAGTACAGCAGCGCGGTGTGGCAGCGCCAGCAGTGCGGGTAGGAGTGCTCGTACTGCTGGTGGCGGAACATCAGGCCGCGGTCCTTGAGGTCGCGGACCAGGGTCTTGTCGGCCTCCTTGAAGAAGGTCCCGCCCACCAGCCCCAGGTCGCCCTCGAACGTGCCGTCGGGGCGCACCGGATTGACCACCGGCAGGCCGTAGGCGCGGCAGGTGGTCATGTCGTCCGCACCGAAGGCGGGGGCCTGGTGGACCAGGCCGGTACCGTCCTCGACGGTGACGTAGTCGGCGAGCAGGACGAAGTGCGCGGGCTCGTCGAAGGGGACGAGGTCGAAGGGGCGCTGGTAGGTCCAGCGCTCCATCTCGTCACCCTCGAACCGCTCGCCGGTCAGCTCCCAGCCCTCGCCCAGGACCTTCTCGAACAGGGGCTCGGCCACCACCAGGCGCTCGGTGCCGTCCGTGGCCACCACGTACGACACGTCCGGGTGCACGGCGACGGCCGTGTTGGAGACCAGCGTCCACGGGGTCGTGGTCCACACCAGGAGCGAGGTCGGGTGCTCGGGCGTGGCCAGCGGACCGGAGGTCACCGGGAAGCGCACGTAGACGGACGGGTCGGTGACCGTCTCGTAGCCCTGGGCGAGCTCGTGGTCGGACAGCGTCGTGCCGCACCGGGGGCAGTAGGGGCTGATCCGGTAGTCGCGGACCAGGAGCCCCTTCTCCCAGATCTGCTTGAGCGCCCACCACACGGACTCCACGTACTGGGGGTCCATGGTGCGGTAGGCGTCGTCCATGTTCACCCAGTAGCCCATGCGCTCGGTCATGGCGGTGAAGGCGTCCACGTTGCGCAGGACGGACTCGCGGCAGCGGTCGTTGAACTCGGCGATGCCGAAGCTCTCGATGTCCTTCTTGCCGGACAGGCCCAGTTCCTTCTCCACGGCGACCTCGACGGGCAGGCCGTGGCAGTCCCACCCGGCCTTGCGGTCGACGTGGTAGCCGCGCATGGTGCGGAAGCGAGGGAAGACGTCCTTGAACGCACGGGCCTCGACGTGGTGCACGCCGGGCTGGCCGTTGGCGGTGGGCGGCCCTTCGTAGAAGACCCAGTTGGGGCCGCCGCGGGTCTGGTCGAGCGAGCGCTGGAAGACGTTCTCCTTCGACCAGCGGCCGAGGATCTCGCGCTCCGTCGCGGGTAGATCGATCTGCGCGGGCAGTTGGGGCAGCGCGCGGGATTCGGGCCGGGGGTCGTTGGCCACCGTCGTACCTTTCCATCAGGGGTGTGCCTGACGGAGGGACGAGGCTCAAGCCCCGCGGTACCACCCTCCTTGGAACCGCGGCCGATCCGCTGGGCGGTCGGCGGGCGGGTCCCTCTTCGTTACGCCGGTGCCGGTTCTACTGGGGAGCGCGGGGCTCCCGTTCCTCCGGCGGCTCCGGGGTGATCTTCGCGCTGGTCGTGCCCCCGGGCTCCCACCAACCCCGGGTCGCTTGGACGGAGTGGGCCCTCTAGGCTGTGTCCGTCCGGTCGGGGCCAGCGTTACTCGTCCCCATCGACGCCTTGAGAGTCAGGATAACGCAGCGCGGTGCGGTGCACGGCGCGATTTCGCCCAGGGGAGGGTGCCGGTCATGGCGGAGGGCACGCGCGGCGCGGTCATGGTGAGCCTGCCCGACCGCGAGGACGCCGACGAGCTGGCCGAGCAGTTGCTGGAACAGGGCTACGAGCCCTGTCACGTGCACCGGGACATGCTCGCCGGGGAGGACGACGCGGAGGACGTGGACTGGGTGATCGAGGTGTGTACCGGCCCCCACGGCGGTCCGGCCGTGTTCGACGAACCCCACCTGTCCGCGCTCGCGGAGGACTACGGCGGGTTCGCCTCCGCGCAGTAGCACCGGGAAGCACCGGGGCTTGGCCGTCGTTTGAACCAGGTGAGACGAGGGCACACCGCCTGGATCATTGCCTTGGGCTCGTGTTTTGCCTAGGCTTCCGGCACCGCTCGCGCAACGTCCCACGTGGGGGAGGTCCCGCGGTCCGCGGGGCATGGGGCGGGCGAGCCCGTCTGGGAGGGGAAGTGCGATGAAGGCCACTGAAGCCGCCAGGCTGCCAGTCCGTCCGGGGGAGGAGCCCTGGACACCGGAGGAGATCGCCGAGGTCCGCGAACAGCTCCAGAACGAGATCGCGGCCCTGCGCGAGGAGATCCGCGAGAGCGAGGACGAGCTCGCCGCCCGGCTGAGCGACCCGGTCGAGGGGGCGGGGGACGACCCCGCGGACACCGGGGCCAAGGCCTTCCAGCGCGAACACGATCTGGCGTTGGCCTACAATACTCGTGACCTGCTCGCCAAGAGCGAGCGGGCGATCGAACGGATGGACGCGGGAACCTACGGGGTCTGCGAGTCTTGCGGCCAGGCCATCGGGAAAGCACGCCTGCAGGCCTTCCCCAGAGCCACCCTGTGCGTCACCTGCAAACAGCGCGAGGAGCGTCGCTGACTGAGGTAGAGCCCTCCGGGGACAGCAACATGACCACGCCCGACACCGCCGGGGCGCGACCGCGCAGGTACCTGCTCCTGCTGCTGGTCGCGCTCGCCGCGGTCCTCGCCGACCTCGCCACCAAGCAGTGGGTCCTGTCGACCTTCTCCGAGGGGGAGAGCGTCGACGTGATCGGCGGGCTCCTCCAGTTCACACTGGTGTACAACACCGGGGCGGCGTTCTCACTGGGCACCGACCACACGTGGATGTTCACCGGCATCGCCATCGTCGTGGTGGCGGCCATCGCCTACCTGGGTCTGCGCGTGCGCAACGTCTGGTGGGGGATCACCCTCGGCCTGATGATGGGTGGGGCGGCCGGAAACCTCCTGGACCGTCTCTTCCGTGACCCCGCCCCCTTCCACGGCGCGGTCGTCGACTTCATCCGCGTGCCGTACTGGCCGGTGTTCAACATCGCCGACTCCTGCGTCGTGGTGGGCGCGTGCCTGGTGGTGCTGTTGACCTTCAAGGGGATCAATCTGGACGGCAGCCTGGCCGTGGACGAGAAGAAGAAGGACGGCGCGGCGGACCGTTCGGACGATGACACCGACGAGGGGACGGGCAAGTGACCGACACACGGAGCCTGCCGGTGCCCGACGGGCTGGAGGGCGACCGGCTCGACGCGGCGATCGCCCGCATGTTCGGTCTGTCGCGCACCCGCGCGGCCGAACTCATCCTCGACGGCAGTGTTCTGGTCGACGGGGCCGAGGCGGGCAAGTCCGACCGGGTCCAGGCCGGCGCCTGGCTGGAGATCACGCTCCCGCCGCCGCCCGTCGCGCCGGTGCCGCGCCCCGAAGCGGTACCGGGTCTGCGGATCGTGCACGAGGACGCCGACATCATCGTCGTGGACAAACCGGTCGGCGTGGTCGCCCACCCCACCGTGGGCTGGACCGGGCCGAGCGTCCTGGAGGGGCTGCTCGCCTCCGGTATCCAGGTGGCGACCAGCGGAGCGGCCGAGCGACAGGGGATCGTGCACCGCCTGGACGCCAACACCACCGGTCTGATGGTCGTGGCCAAGAGCGAGACCGCCTACAGCGTGCTCAAGCGGGCGTTCAAGGAACGCACCGTGGACAAGCGGTACCACACGCTGGTGCAGGGGCACCCCGACCCGTTGCGCGGCACCGTCGACGCGCCGATCGACCGGCACCCCTCAGGGGACGGGCGTTGGGCCGTGGTCGCCGGGGGGCGTCCCTCCGTCACCCACTACGACACCCAGGAGGCCTTCCGGGCCGCCAGCCTGCTGGAGATCAAGCTGGAGACCGGGCGCACACACCAGATCCGCGTGCACATGTCGGCGTTGCGTCACCCGTGCGTGGGAGACATGCTCTACGGAGCCGACCCCACACTCGCCGAGCGGCTGGGCGTGCGGCGCCAGTGGCTGCACGCGGTGCGGCTGGGCTTCGACCACCCGACGGAGCACCGCCCGGTGGAGTTCGCCAGTCCCTATCCGGACGACCTGGCAGCGGCGGTGGAGACGCTGCGCGAGGACTGAACCGCCACACGCGCCGAGGGGGCGGTCATGGGGGGCACCCACCTGACCGCCCCCGTCACGTTTCCCGGGACGGGGGGCGACGGGTGCGTAGAACCCCCTGGCACAGGGCCGCGCCCAGGATGATGACCACGGCGCCCAGCGGCTGGTTCCACGTCAGCGTCTCGCCCATGAGCACGATGCCGGCCGCGATCGCCACGACCGGCACCACGTAGGTGACCGTCGTGGCCACGGTGGCGCCCGCGGCGCGCACGATGGCGTACTGGAGGATGTAGGCCGCTCCGGTGCCCAGGGCGCCCAGCGCGACCACCGAGGCGACCACCCGCCAGCCCATGTCCGCGGGCGCGTCGGTGACCAGCGGCGCCAGGATGACCAGCGGTACCGATCCCAGCAGGAGCTGGAGCGTACTCAGCTCCAGGGCGCCGTGTGAACTGCCCGCCACGAACCGCCGCAGGTAGGGCGTGCCGAGCCCGTAGCAGGCGGTCGCGCCCACCACGAGCAGCATGCCGACCAGGGCGTCCTGGTCTCTGACCGACACCTCGCTCAGGGAGTTCCACACCCCGAACACGGTGAGGACGCCGACGAAGCCGATGACCAACCCCAGCATCCGGTCCCGGTCGGGACGCTCGTCGGCGAGCAGGAGCATGGAGAACACCACGGCGAACAGCGGTGTGGAGGCGTTCACGATGCCCATGAGGGCGGAGGGAATGAGCTGCGCGGCGTATCCGAACAGGGTGAACGGCACCGTGTTCAGCAGCAGCGCGGTCACGAACAGGTGACCCCAGAGCCGGGGTGAGCGCGGTAGCCGTCCGCCGCGCAACAGCAGGACGGCCAGGAGCGGGAGCGCCCCGCAGACCATCCGTCCCAGCGTGAGTTGGATCGGGGGCAGCGCCTCGGCGCCGATCTTGATGAAGACGAAGCTGGTGCCCCAGATCAGGGCCAGGAGCACGAACTTGGTACGCCAGTCGGACAACACACGGGTGACGGTCCCGGACGTGGTCGGGGACGGGGAGAGCACGGACATACGACCGTTGTACCTTTGTCGGACGTCTTAGGTCTACTTACAGTTCCTTAATCAGTGAGTTAGAATTCCTTACATGCTCAGTGTCGACCGGCTCCGCGTCCTCCACGCCGTCGCCGCGCACGGTTCCCTCAGCGCCGCGTCCCAAGCCCTCCACGTCACCAACTCCGCCGTGTCCCAGCAGCTCACCAAGCTGGAACGCGAGGTCGGTCAGCCCCTGGTGGAGCGGACCGGGCGGGGCGTGCGCCTCACCGACGCTGCCGAGCTCCTCGTCGAGCACACCGCCCGCATCCTGTCCCTGGTCCAGCGGGCCGAGGCCGAACTGGAAGCCCACCGCGACGACGTCGTCGGACACCTGCGGCTGTCGGCCACCCCCACCGCCGTGCGCGGCCTCCTGCCGCACGCCCTGGTCTCCCTCCGCGAGGCCCACCCCGGACTGCGCCTGGAACTGCACGAGGAGGAACCGCACGAGAGTCTGCCCGCCATGGCGCGGGGGGACGCCGACCTCGCCATGGTCGTGGACTGGGACGGCGCCCCGCTGGATCTGCCCAGCGGCATGAGCCGGGCGCCCCTCATGGAGGACGTCGGTGACATCGCGCTGCCCGCCGACCACCCCCTGGCCCACCGTGAGCTGCTGGACCTGGAGGAGATCCTCACCCTGCCGTGGATCAGCTGGTCGCGCAGGTCGATCTGTGACGACTGGCTGCACGACATGATCCGCTCGCGCGGCGCCGAGCCCGTCATCATCCACAACGTCGAGGAGCACCAGACCAAACTGGCCCTCATCGCCGCCGGGATCGGCGCCGCGGTCATGCCCCGGCTGGGACGGGGACCCGTGCCCGAGGGGGTGCGGATCGTTCCCGTCCAACCCGCGCTGGTCCGCCAGGTGTACGTCTTCTGGCGCAGCGACGGCTCACGGCGGCCCGCCATCCGCGCGGTCGTGCGCGCGCTGAGGGAGTCCGCCGCGACCTACACGGAGTGACCGGGCAGCGTCCGACGCGGGCCCGCGGCTTCGCCTCAGCCCACACCCCACCACCGGAGCGCGGCCGTGGCCGTCGCGGCCACCACGACCACGACGAGGAAGGGCGCCCGCAGAACGAGGGCGACCACGGCCGCGCCGATCCCGCCCATCCGCGCGGTGTCCCAGGCCAGCGCCTGGCCCTCGCCTCGCAGTGCCTCCACGGCGATCAGCGCGGCGAGCAGGGCGATGGGGACGGTCATGGCGAACCGCTGGAGCCAGGGGTTGTCCAACAGGCGACGAGGGGCGGCGAGCCCGGCGTACTTGAGCAGGTAGCACCCGGCGGCGGTGGCGACCAGGGCGATCCACAGGGTCATGGCCGACCCTCCTCGACGGTCGCGCGGCCGGTCCGGGGCACCGTTTCCGGAGCGGGGCCGAGGAGCCCGACCAGGGCGGCCGAGGCGGCCAGCAGTACCGGCACCCCGGGTGGCAGGAGGGGTGTGGCGGCCAGCGCGACACCCGCGCCGAGCAGGGCGATCACGCGCACCCGTGTGTCCCCGTCGCGCAGCCGCGGCCACAGCAGCCCGAGGAAGACCGCCGGTCCCACCGCGTCGAGTCCGAACGCCGACACGTCGGCCACCCGGTCCGTGGCCAGTGACCCCACCAGGGTCGTGGCCACCCAGAACGCGCCCAGGACCACGTAGGTGGCCGTGAACGCCTCGCGGGCCGAGGCCCGGTCGGTGTGGGGCAGGGTCATCGCTGCGGTCTCGTCGATGACCCCGTGGGCCGCGACGGCCCGCCGTAGGCCGCGCCATCCCAGGATGTCGGCCAACCGCAGGCCGTAGAGGGTGTTGCGGGCGCCGAGCAGCAGGGCCCCGAGCACGCCCGCGACCAGACTGCCGCCCCCGGCGACCACACCGACCAGGGCGAACTGGGAGGCGCCGGTGAACGCGAACAGACTCAGGAACACCGCCTGCGCGGGCGAGAGCCCGGCGGTCACCGCCGCGGTGCCGAAGGCCAGGCCCGCCGCGCCCACGGCGACACCGAGCCCGACGCCGTCGCGCACGGCGGTGGAATGAAGGAACGAGGGAGCTTTCACGTCCACCGACGGTAGGTACGCGCCCCGGTCCAGGTCTTGAACGTTCTTGCGCGCGTGGACGGCGGCCGCCTCAGGAGGCCAGGATCGCCCGTTGGTAGGTGCCGGGCGGCACGCCCAGATGGCGTTTGAAGTGGCGGGTCAGGTGCGATTGGTCGGCGAAGCCCACCTCGGCGGCGACCTCGCCCACACGGCGGCCGGAGCGCAGCAGGGAGCGGGCGCGGTCGATCCTGAGCTGGTTCAGGTAGGCGTGCGGGGGCAGGCCGTGGGCGGCACGGAAGGCCCGGGTCAGCGCGAACGGCCCCATCCCCACCCGCGCCGCCAGTTCCTCCAGCGTGGGCGGGTCCACCATCCGCTCCGCCAGGACCTCGCGGGCCAGGGCGACCTGCGGTCGGGCGGTGCGCTCGACCGGCTCGGCGGCGCGTTCGCGTCCGTGGGAGCTCAGCAGCAGCCCCATCCCCAGCCGGGCGTGGGAGGAGGCGTCCAGCGGCTCGCCCCGCTCGGCGGCCAGGTGCGCGCGGGCCAGGGCCCGGGCGGCCTCGGGCGCGTGGATGCCCGAGTCCGTGAAGGCGGGCGTCCCGCGCATCCCCAGTTCGCGGGCGACGTCCTCGACCACCGCGGGGGAGGGGTAGAAGACCCGGTAGCTCCACCCCTCCGGGGTCCCGGCGTGGCCCGTGTGCACCTCACCCGGGCCGACGACGGCCAGACCGCCCGGACCCACGCGCGCGTGGCCGCGCTCGTGGGTGTACTCCTCGATCCCGCCCGTGATGACCCCGATCGTGTACGTGGGGTGGGTGTGTCGGACGAACGCGGTGGTGACGAAGCGCGCGGTGAGCAGTTCGGTGTCGGGCAGCCCGGAGAAACGCCAGTAGCGCGCGTGCTCCGCGCGCGGGTCCTCGACTGGCGGGTGAACGGTCTCGGGCTGGCCCATACGCCCAAGACTAGGTGCGGCGCCGGCGGCCCGACCGGTTCCGGGTGCGGTTAGTCTGCGGACATGACCAGTACCGAACCGCTGATCCGCCTGGCCGTGGACGAGCCCGACCGCGCCGCCGTGTTCGTCATCCGGGGCGCCGTGTTCGTCTCCGAGCAGCAGGTGCCCATCGAGGAGGAGTGGGACGAGCGCGACGCGACCGCGGACCACCTCCTCGCCCTGGTCGACGGTGTCCCCGTGGGCACGGTCCGACTCGTGGAGGAGGACGGGGGAGTCGGCCTGCTCGGTCGGCTGGCCGTCCTGCCCAAGGGAAGGGGGACCGGCACCGGAGCGGCCCTGGTGCGCGCCGTGGAGGACCGGGCCAGGGAGCGCGGTCTCACGGCGGTCGAACTGCACGCGCAGACCCACGCGCTCGGCTTCTACGAACGGCTCGGCTACACCGCCCACGGCGAGGAGTTCCTGGACGCGGGCATCCCCCATCTGCACATGGTGCGCCACCTGGGCTGACCGCTGACCGCGGCTCGGGGCGCGGACACGAGCGCAGGGCACGAGACGTCTTCCCGGAATACTACCGAGTAGGATTCGGTTTTGACGTTCGTGCCCCCCACCTCCCGTGCACATCCCGATCCGACGAGGAACACATGACGGTCAACACGCAGCCGGTCTCCGCACTGCCCGACCCCCGGGAGTTCGGCCTCCCCGTCGTCGACGGCGCCAGCATCCCCCCGGAACTGCGTTCCCTGGTGGCCCGTGTCCACGACCTCATCGACGCCGTCGCCAACACCGAAGCCGACGCGGAGGCCCTCGCCGAGGCCGCCGCCGCCGTCGAGACGCTCACCGACCGGCTCAACGTCGCCCGCCGCGAGGTCGGCACCATGGTCGAGCGCGATCTACGCGACGGCACGACCGAGTACGGCACCATCACCAACATCGTCGCGGGCGACACCAACCCCGCCGCCCCGCCGCTCTCCCTGGAACGCACCGCCGAGGGCCTGCGCGGTGAGGTCACCCTCAACACCGTCTACCAAGGGCCGCCCGGGCTGGTCCACGGCGGATGGGTCGCCGCCCTGCTCGACCAGGCCCTCGGCAGCGCCGCCGCGGTCGCGGGCATGCCCGGCCTCACCGCCAGACTCGAGACCGACTACCGCAGGCCCACCCCGCTGTTCACCCCGCTGGAGATCACCTCGCGCGTGACCGGGGTGGAGCGGCGCAAGGTGTTCGTCTCCGGTGAGATCCGTGCGGGCGGCGAGGTCACCGCCGAGGGAACCGCCATCATGGTGCAGTTCAAACTGCCCGAGCCCGGCGCGTAACGAGGGTCGGGCGGGCGAGCGCCGGACGGAGGAGGTAGGATCGGCGCCATGATCCACCGCTATTTCGTGTTTAGCCAGCCGACGGTCCCGTCGGCCGCTGACACGTAGGCGGACACAGGGATCGTCGGCAACGGAGCACTCGGGCATCGCCCCGGTGCTCCTTCGTCTTTCAGGCGGCCGATGCTCCCCACCGACGGCATCCCGACGGGACGTTCGGCCGCACCACGCCCACACCCGTTGGAGAGCACCGTGCACCGTCAGGCCACCACGCCCGAGCCCGCCGCCGACGAGCGGATCCGCCACCTGCGCGGCCGCATCGACCGGATGGACGCCGAACTCGCCGAGCTCCTGGAGCGCCGCGCCCTCGTCGCCGCCCAGGTCCAGCGGCTCAAGCCGGTCGGCTACTTCGCCGGACGCGACGCGCGCCGCGAGCGCGAACTGGTCGAGCGCATGGCCGAACACGCCCCGCGTCTGGGCCCCGACCGGCTCGCCGCGATCATGGACAGCGTCATCAGCGCGGGACTGGCCGCAGCCCAGGAGGAGGCCGAAGGGCGGCGCTGACCAGTGCCGACCCCCAGGCGCGGGAACCGTCCGGTTCGGAACCGCGTCCCATCTCCCGTGGCCCGGGTCCCGCCCCCGCACCGGGCCGCGGAAGGAGAGAGCGTGGCCCGGTTCCGTGGACGGAGGGAGGCCGCCTCCCACACCTCGCCCGAGGTGCGGAGGCGGCGCCGTGAGAAGCTGCGCAGGGAGGCGAACCGCTGGCTGCTCCCCGCCCTGCTGCTCCTTCTCGTGGGGCTGGCGTCCGCGGTGTTCGCCGGGGCCTGGGCGTGGGAGAACCACGCGCTCGACACCCAGGGCGAGGACGGTACCGCGCAGGCCCTCTGGTTCCTCGCCGACGACCAGTACGTGTGGTACGAGCAGGACGGGCGGTGGCGTGCGGACCCCGCACTCAGCGACGGGGTTCACGCCCACGGAACTCCCGTCACCGTCGAGGTGGTGCCCGGCCCCGACCCCCTGGTCGCGATCGACGGTGCCCGGCACCCGGCCGGGGCGGCCGCCGTCGTCGCGGCCGCCTCCCTGGCCCTCGGCACCGCTTTCTTCCTTCTGCACCTGAGGGTGTCCAGGGACCAGCGCGAGCTTCCGGGACGGCGCGGTGTGACCGACCTGGCACTCGACGCCTTCATCAGTGATCGGGGCATGGTGTTCTGCTTCATCGCCCTGATCACGTTCGGCGTCCTCGTGCCCATCGCCGTCGTGGACCCGGTCCCCGTCGACAACCCCAGACTCGCCACGGCCACTGTTCTGGACGTGTGGCCGTGCGATAAACGCGGGTGCCAGCACCAGGACGGAGAGATCTCCTACGCGGTCCGGGGCGCCGAGTACGTGCGGGAGGTCGAGAACGTCGTCTCAGGCGTGGGGGAGGAGGTCGAGGTCCTCTACAGCCACGACGACCCGGCTGACGTCGTGACCGTTGAGGAAGCCGACGGATACGACGCGTGGTTCACCACCCTGGTCCTCCTGACCGTCCTGCTGGTCGGCCTCGCCTTCCACGGAGTGGTCACCCAGCCCCTGCGGGTGCTCTGGCGCCGTCGACCGCAGAGGTCCTGATCCTCCCCACTCACGGGCGTCCCACGTCCACCCAGACCAGCCGGTGGTCGGAACTGGGGAAGGGGTGGTCGCCGGTCAGCCGGAACAGCGGATCGTCCGCCGCGGGCCAGAACACTCCGGCCCTGCCCACGGGAAGTTCCGCCGACGGCAGCACGTAGTCCGCGCGAAGATGCCCCTCGGACGGCGCGGCCGCCGCGTCCAGGGCGGCGGCGCCCAGGCCGCCTCGGCTGGACGGTTCCACGTCCCGCACCCGGGGATGCTCCAACAGGCGGGTGATCGCCTTGGGGTGACCGTCTCCCGCCGCCGGGTCGGCGTTCAGGTCCCCGGCGACGACGAACGGGGCCCCGGGCGCCAACCCGCCCCGCCGCCCCTCGTCGTCGTACACGTGCCCGGCGTCCCGGGACAGGTAGTCGACCCAGAACCGGATCTCGTCGTGGTTGCGCAGCACGTTGCGCCGCTCGGGGCCGTCGAAGGCGGGCGGTGTCGGATGGCTCGCCAGCACGTGCACCGGACGCCGTCCGCCCACGTCCACCGGAACGTCCCAGTGGCTCTTGGAGGACAGGCGCAGCACCGCCAACGCCTCGTCCGAGTGGAACCGCGCGCCCGTGTCGGGGCGCACCGGCAGCAACGCCCCCGGCAGGTCCGCCCAGCGGAACGTCCGGAACGTGCGCGCCCGGTCGGCGAGGATCGGGTACCGGGAGAACAGGACCATGCCGTACTGGCCGGGGAACAGTCCGAAACCGAACGCGTCCCCGGCGTAGGCGACGCTGCCGGGTTCGGTCACCACCCGGCCGTCGCCGTCCAGGTCCGTCCCCGAGGCCACCCCGGTGTTCACCGGGGCCGTGTACACGTACGGGTACACGATCCCCTCGGCGTCGCGGTGGCCCACCGACAGATAGCGGTCCTGGAACAGACGCGGACCCATCCCGCCCGGGTCGTGGTCGAACTCGTTGACGAGCAGGACGTCGGGGCGCACGCGCTGGACGATCTCGGCGACGTTGCGCGGCTGTGCGCCGCCCGGTCCGGCCAGTTCGGCCAACAGCGCACCGGCCGTCGGTCGGGTCAGCGCGGCGTTGAAGGTCGCGAACCGCACCTCACCGGGGCCGGGCGGGCCCGGAACCGAGGGCGAGACCACCGACACCGGACGCGCCGGACGCACACCTGAGGACGTCAGCACCAGGGTGGCGGTCGAACACACGGGAGGGCCTCTCACAAGGAGCACGGGGCACACCCGCCCCGTGGGCCGGACGTTAGCAGGTCGCCCCTCCACGGGGAGCGTAAACCGGTTGTCCCAACCACGCTCACCTTGCTTTCATGGCGCCCCATGGAACCGATTCGCCCCTTCCGCTGGAACGTCGCGCGCGGTGACCGGCTCGGCTCACTGCTCGACGGCCACGGGTACGAGCCCCTCTACCTGTCCGAACTCACCGAGTGCGCCGCCAAGGTGCTCGCCCGCAGCTCCGACGGGGATCTGTACTTCGTCGGCCGGTCCGCCGACAGTGTGTTCGACCTGCTCAGCGGCGTGCTCGCGGACACCCCGTACGATGCGCGGCTCCACCAGCTGCCGCTGTCCCTGTACGGCCTCGACGGCATGGGGCTCACGGGTGAGGAACGCGCCCGGCTGCGCGTCAACCTCACCGCCTCGGATCTGTCCCCGAAGGCGCTCGCGGCGAGGCGGCGCCCCTTCGTGTTCGCCGACCTCGTCCTGCACGGGTCGACGTTCACCAACCTCCACCACCAGCTGTGCGACTGGATCGAGGACGAGCGCGCCGCATGGAACGTGATCCGCGCCAAGATCCGCTACCTCGGGATCACCGCCCGGGAGAAGACCAGTCCGAACACCTGGCGGTGGCAGCAGAACAAGGACTGGGTCGCGCAGCTGCCGGGCAGGGCGGTGCGCAACGTCTCGATCGAGGGATGGTTGTGGCGCTACCTGGGCAACGACCAGCCCAAGACCGCCCGCTCCTTCCGGCGCACCCGCTGGGCGGACCCGGAGGTGACGGTGCCGCGCCGTGACGAGGAGGCGCGCCGGGGCCTGGCCGCCGCGGTCGCCCTCCACCAGTACGGCCGCACACGTGGGGTGCGCGAACACGTCCACGAGGTCCTCACCGGTGAGCCGGCCTTCCGCGAGTCCTGGCTGCGTGACATCGCCCGCGCGATCCGGGGGCGTTAGGCCACCCTTGGGGTGAACTCGATCAGCTCCACACCGTCGGCATCAGTACGGGTCACCGCTCCCTCGGCACCGAACACGTGAGCGAGCCTGACCAGGAGTTCCGGTCCGGGGTAGGTGGCATTCTCCTCCAGCTCCTCCGCTTCGTCGATACCGATACCCATACGTTCGGCCAATTCGGCGTGGGACCAGCCGCGCGCCGTCCGTTCCTGGTGGACGACGGTGGAAAGAGCCACACACCACCCGGCGCGTTCGTAGCCGGGGTGTCCCGACCAGTCCCCGGAGATCCTCCACACGCTGTGCGCCATCACTTCTCCTCCCGAGGGCGGTCGAACCAGCTACCGTGCGGGTCAGCGGCGAAGTGTTCTCGCTCGCACCGCTTCCGTGTGCTCTTGGCGTAGGTGACCTGGCGGGTGTCCCTGTCGCGCTGTTTGCGAAACATCGTCAGGAACACGACACGGTCCTCGCTGGGAAACCAGTAGGTCAGGCGCCAGGCCCCCGGCCGGAGCTCGTAGACATCCTCTCCCAACGGCTTCGCCTGTGGCTCTGTGAGCCTGCGCCCCATCAAGGCGAGCATCTCGGCCAGACGTAGAACGACCACGTACTCGTCCTCGCGGATCGCGTCCAGCTTCGCCTCAACCTCAGGTTCGAGCTCGAGGGTGATGCAGTCGGCTCTGTCCCGGTGCCGGGCCGAACGGCATGAGACGACGGTGCCGCCTGTTCGGAGTGGCCAAGATACTTCTCTTTCCGGTCAGTCACGTGCTGTTACCGTACGGGGCAGTGGGTGGCCGTGTGGTGGAATCAGCGTGGAATGTGATTTGCGCCGGGTTCCGGACGGTGCCGCGCCGTGACGAGGAGGCGCGCCGGGGCCTGGCCGCCGCGGTCGCCCTCCACCAGCACGGCCGCACACGTGGGGTGCGCGAACACGTCCACGAGGTCCTCACCGACGAGCCAACCTTCCGCGAGTCCTGGCCGCGCGACGTCGCCCGCGCGATCCGGGGGCGTTAGGCCGCCGGGGTCGGGTCCGGTTCCGGATCGACCCAGGTCACGTATGTGGTGTCCTCGCCGTGCCGGAAGAGCCGGAGCGCGGAGTCCAGGGAACCGAACGTGCCGCGAATCGGTGCGGTCTCCCCGGTGAGGACGACACTGCCGTCCCCGAAACACAGTCCCCAGGCGAGGATGACGCCGTCCTGCTCCGCGTAGTCCAGTGCGAGGACCGCGAACCGTCGCGGTGCCTGTTCGGCGGCCAGGGCATCGGCCTCGGATCGCAGATCTTCGGATATGAGGGCGAAGGTGTGGGCGCGCTGTGCGGTGGTGTTCTCCATGCGTCGAGACTGCGACAGGGGCGTCACCCTGCGCTACTGGTTCCTGTTCGCCTGTTGATCCGTGGATTCCCGTCCGAAATACCGCAGGGGCCGGTGGAGTGCTGTGGGCGTGCGCGATCCGCTGTGAACAGGTGAGGAGCGGTCGTGACCAGGTGACCGAACTCGGCCTGTGGAAAACCTCCACCGAAGGTGAGCGCGGAACTACGCTGAGATTGCCGATTCATCGGGATCGGCGTCACCCCTCACCCCTCCGGAGAGCCAGATATGACCGACCTGCACCTCGTGCCCGAGGAAGACGCGGACGAGCCGCAGCGGGCGACTCCGTTGGCTCTGCGGTACCACGCGAGTGAACTCAAGCGGTATCGGGAGGCGGCGGGGCTCACGCAGGAGCAGCTCTCGAACCTCATCCCGTACTCCAAGTCCATGATCTCGATGGTGGAGACAGCCAAGCGGTCGCCGTTGGAGACGCGGGGAGGCGAGAAACTCACATCCAGGTTCACCGACTACTGCGACCAGGTGCTGGACACCGGGGGAGCGCTCAGCCGGATACTGCCTCTACTGGAAGATGCGGGTGACCCGTACCCCTCCTGGTTCAGGCCGTACGCCAACCTGGAAGCCGAGGCTACGGCCATCTACATCTTCCAGTCCCAAACGGTGCCTGGACTGCTACAGACGGAGGAGTACGCGCAGGAATTGGCCAGGTGCCTGTATCCGGTTCCCAGTGAGACGGAGGTAGGGAGTCTCGTCACCGCTCGAATGCAGCGCCAGGAGATCCTGGGCCGGACGGAACCACCGCATCTGTTCTTCGTGATCGATGAGGCAGTCCTCAAACGGCGGATCGGGACGGCGTCGGTGATGAGGCAGCAGCTTCAACGACTGATGGACGTATCCCAGTGGCCGACTGTCAACCTTCTCATCATGCCCTTCTCGGTCGGTGGCCATCCGGCTATCGACGGGTCGCACGTGATCCTAGATCTGCCAGAGGGGGAGTCTGCCCTGTACGTTGAGGGGCCGGGAAGTGCGACCATCACCACCGTTCCCAGTGAGGTAAGGCCTGCGCAGCTTCGCTTTCTCGCTCTGTGTGGTGCCGCACTGCCGTCGTCCCTGTCGGTGGAGATGATCGAGAAGTACATGGGAGAGACATGAACAGGACCCCCTCCGCGACGGGTATGCAGTGGCGGAAATCCTCTTACAGCAGTGCCCAGGGTGGCGAGTGCGTGGAGGTGGCCGAGGGAGAGCACAGCATGTATCTCCGGGACTCCAAGAACCCGGGGCTGGGCTACTTCTCCTTCGACGCGGGGGAGTGGGACGCCTTCCTCGCCTCATCCAAGCAGAGCTGACCCCTTTCCCCTGTCCGGTGGCCGGAGACACCCGGCCACCGGACAGTGCGTTTCACGGGTGTGCTTCAGAGGTTCGTGCTAAGTATCGGGGGACGCGTGTTCAGCGCGGTGGATCCTGGTCACAACTCCGTCGTGAGCAGGTGCCTGAGATGCCCGAATCTCCTGTGGTCACGTGTGATCGCGCTCGCGCCATTCGTGAGCACGGTGTACGTATCCGCTGGTTCGCGTAGGGGCATGGTGACAGCGATCGCGACAGCGTGGTCACCGGCCTCCAGGGCTCCTGCGAGGGCCCGGTGCGTGTGGTCGCGGCGCTGGATTAGGTGAGGAACCAAGGAGGGGCGCTCATACGCAACCTGTACAACATCAACCTGAGTGGTGCCGACTGGGTGAAGCCCTGCGGTGGCAACAACGACTCCGACGGTGACGAGGAGTCCTGCGTCCTCGTCGTGAACACCCCCGAGGTGGTCGCCATCCGTGACTCCAAGAACCCGGTGGCCGAGCCACTGCGGTTCACGAAGGCCGAGATGGACGCCTTCGTCCGCTACTACGTCCGTGAGAACGATGTCGTGATCTAGATCGCGGCTCGTCGGGCGGGTCCCGCACTGATCAGTGGGGGACCCGTTTTGGTTGTCCACAGGGGTCCGCGAGAGTCGTGGGACGGGCGTAGGCTCAGGAGTCATCACCCGTCCGTCGACCCTCCTGGGGGCACCCGAGCCATGGCTGACTCCTTCACCCATCTGCACGTCCACACCGAGTACTCGATGTTGGACGGCGCCGCGAAACTCAAGCCCCTGTTCAAGGAGGCCTCGCGGTTGGGCATGCCAGCGGTCGCCATGACCGACCACGGCAACATGTTCGGGGCCTACGAGTTCTTCCAGCAGTCCAAGGGCACCGGGGTCAAACCCATCATCGGCATCGAGGCGTATGTGGCGCCGGAGTCGCGGTTCCACAAGAAGCGCGTCTTCTGGGGTCGGGCCAGCGGGTCCGACGACGTCGCCGGTGAGGGTGGCAAGGACGTCTCCGGTGGCGGTCGGTTCCTCCACATGACGATGCTCGCGGAGAACGAGACCGGGCTGCGCAACCTGTTCAAGATGTCCTCCCTGGCGTCCATGGAGGGCTACTACATGAAACCTCGAATGGACCTCGACCTCATGGCCGAGCACAGCGAGGGCATTATCGTCAGCACCGGTTGTCCCTCCGGCGGTGTGCAGACCCGTCTGCGACTGGGCCAGGAGAAGGAGGCGATCGCCTACGCCTCCCAGCTCCAGGACATCTTCGGCAAGGACAACGTCTTCCTGGAGTTGATGGACCACGGCGTCGATATCGAGAAGGAGGTTCGCGACGGCCTCCTCAAGGTCGGCCGTGAGCTGAACATCCCGCCGTTGGTCACCAACGACTCCCACTACGTCTACGAGAGCCAGTCCGCCGCGCACGACGCCCTGCTGGCGGTCGGCGTGGGCAAGAACCTGGACGACCCCACCCGGTTCCGCTTCAACGGGTCCGGTTACTACCTCAAGACCGCCGATGAGATGCGCGGCATCCTCAACTTCGACGAGTGGGCCCAGGGGTGCAAGAACACCCTGCTCATCGCCGAACGCATCGCGCCGGACGCCTACGACAACGTGTTCGCGCATCGCGACCTGATGCCCGCCTTCCCCATCCCCGAGGGGGAGACCGAGTCCTCCTGGCTGGCCAAGGAGGTCGAGAAGGGGCTCCATTTCCGGTACCCCAACGGCGTCTCCGAGGAAGCACGTCGGAGGGTCGAGTACGAACTCGGGATCATCAACGAGATGGGTTTCCCGGCCTACTTCCTCGTGACCGCCGACATCTGTCAGCACGCTCGTAAGACGGGGATCGCGCTGGGGCCGGGGCGTGGCTCCGCAGCGGGGTCGATGGTCGCCTACATCCTGGGCATCACCGATCTGGACCCCCTGGAGCACGGTCTGCTGTTCGAGCGGTTCCTCAACCCCGAACGTGTCTCCATGCCCGATATCGACCTCGACTTCGACGAGCGTCGGCGCGCCGAGATGATCGATTACGTCACGGAGTTGTACGGGGAGGAACGCGTCGCGCAGATCCTCACCTTCGGCACCATCAAGGCCAAGGCCGCGATCAAGGACTCCACCCGCATCCTCGGCATGCCCTACTCCGTGGGTGACCAGATCACCAAGGCGTTCCCGGCCCCCGTCGGCGGTAACGAGATCCCGCTGGACGCGGTCTTCAACACCGAGCACGAGCGCTACCCGGAGACCACCGAGCTGCGCGGCCTCATCGACAACGACCCCCAGGTCGCCAAGGTCATGGAGACCGCTCGTGGTATCGAGGGCCTGACCCGCGGCACCGGTGTGCACGCGGCGGGTGTCATCCTGTCCCGGGACCCCCTGCTCGACGTCATTCCCGTGCACAAGCGCGACACCGACGGCGCCATCATCACCGGCTTTCCCTACCCTCAGTGCGAGTCCATGGGTCTGCTCAAGATGGACTTCCTGGGCCTGCGCAACCTCACGATCATGGATGACGCGGTCAAGAGCATCAAGGAGGCCGAGGGGATCGACATCGACCTGGGGAGCCTGCCCCTGGACGACAAGAAGACCTTCGACCTGCTGGCACGCGGCGACACCCTGGGCGTGTTCCAGCTCGACGGCGGAGCGATGCGCAACCTGCTGCGCCGCATGGAACCCAAGCAGTTCGGCGACCTGACCGCCGTGATCTCCCTGTACCGGCCCGGCCCGATGGCGGCCAACGCCCACAACGACTACGCCGACCGGTCGAACGGGCGCCAGGAGATCACACCGATCCACCCGGATCTCAAGGACGCACTGGATCCGATCCTCGGTGAGACGTACCACCTCATCGTCTACCAAGAGCAGATCATGGCCATCGCCCAGCAGCTGGCCGGGTACAGCCTGGGCGGCGCCGACCTGATGCGTCGCGCCATGGGTAAGAAGAAGAAGGAGGCCCTGGAGGCGGAGGAGGCCAAGTTCTTCCCCGGTGCCGCCGAGCGCGGCTTCTCCAAGGAGGCCACCCAAGCGCTGTGGGACGTCATGCTCCCCTTCGCCGGGTACGCGTTCAACAAGTCGCACGCCGCCGGATACGCCCTCGTCGCGTACTGGACCGCCTACCTCAAGGCCAACTACCCGGCCGCGTACATGGCCGCGCTGCTCACCTCGGTCAGTGACGACAAGGACAAGATGGCGGTCTACCTGGCCGAGTGCCGGACCCAGGGCATCAAGGTGCTCCCGCCGGACGTCAACGAGTCGGGTCTGCGGTTCACCCCGGTGGGCAAGGACATCCGCTTCGGCATGGGCGCGGTCCGCAACGTCGGCGCCAACGTCGTCAACTCGATCATCAAGACCCGTACGGAGAAGGGCAAGTTCACCTCCTTCACCGACTTCCTGTCCAAGATCGAACTGGCGGCCTGCAACAAGCGCGTCATCGAGTCGCTGATCAAGGCGGGCGGGTTCGACTCCCTGGGCCAGCCCCGGCGCGAGCTGTACCGCCACCACGAGACGGCGGTCGACGGCATGATCAGCTCCAAGAAGCAGGAGGCGCACGGCCAGTTCGACCTGTTCGGCGGCGGTGACGACGACGGTGACTCCACGCCGATCGGGCTGAACATCCAGTGGGGCGACGAGGAGTGGGACCGCAAGACCAAACTCGCCTTCGAGCGCGAGATGCTGGGCCTGTACGTGTCCAGCCACCCGCTGGCCGGTGCCGAACGCATCCTGGCTCGCTCGCGTGACACCTCCATCGCCCAGGTCGTCGCCGGTGAGCTGAGCCGGGAACGCGGCGAGGTGCGTATCTCCGGCCTGATCTCCAAGGTGGACAAGCGCGTCAACAAGGCGGGCAACCAGTGGGCGATCGCCACGGTGGAGGACCTGGACGCCAGCATGGAGGTCCTGTTCTTCCCCAAGACCTATCCGCTGTACGTGGAGGCCCTGCTGGAGGACACCGCGGTCACCGTCAAGGGCCGCCTGAACGAGCGTGACGGCACCTACTCGATGTTCGCCTCGGAGATGTCGATCCTGGACATCTCGCACGTGTCCGACGGGGAACCCCCGGTCCTGCTGACCGTGGACGAGAAGCGGCTCACCACGGAGCTGGTCGACGACCTGCGCCAGGTCCTGAGCTCCCACAAGGGGGAGACCCCGGTGCGTATCCGGGTGGACAACCCGGTGCGGTCGCGGATCTATGCCGTGGACCGGTACTCCGTGCGGATCTCCCCGGAGTTCAACAGTGAGATGAAGAGCCTGTTGGGGGCCTACGCGGTCGACTACTGATCCCGAAGGACCCCAGGGGGTCCCGTGTGCCGTTCGGGCACGCGGGACCCCCTTCGTCGTGTCCGAGGCGACTTCTTCGCGGCGGTCCTCTTGCGCCGATGAAGTTAGCGATATATCTTTGAGCTATCAGAAACGAAAGATGACTGTCGTAATTAGATCAGACAGTCGCTTCGTGTCGCTACGACGCAGAAGGAGTACCCATGAGCGCCATGGCACTACCCGGCCCCTGGTCCTGGGAGGGGCGCGGCGGTCGACCGTTCCGCGGTCCCTGGTCCTGGCGGCCGACCGACACCCCGCGCGGTCACCACGACCACGGTCACGACGAGGCGCCCGGCGAGGAGCGCCACGAGCACCATCGCGCCGAGTTCGGCCACCGGCCGCCACCTCCCCCCGGGCCTCCCGGCCCGCCCCCCACGCCGCCCTGGGGTGGCGGCCCCGCAGCGCACGGCTTCGGCGGGTTCGGCGGTTTCGGCCCGCACGGCGGCCCCCTCGGGCACGGCGGAGGCCGTCGCGGTGGCTCCCGCCGCGCCCGGCGCGGCGACGTCCGCACCGGCATCCTGCTGCTGCTCGCCGAGGAGCCGCGCAGCGGATACGAGATCATCCGCGAGGGCCGTGAGCGCAGCGGCGGCATGTGGCGGCCCAGTCCCGGCTCCGTCTACCCCATGCTCCAGCAGTTGGAGGACGAGGGGCTGGTCAGTCAGATCGCGGAGGAGGGGCGCCGCCGCCCCTACCAGCTCACCGAGGAGGGCATCGCCCACCTGGAGGAGCACGGCGCCGACCTCACCCCGCCCTGGGCGGCGGGGGACGACGCCCACGCCGACACCCGCTCACGCTACGAGGAGATGGGCGAGCTCGCCTACCAGCTCAGCGCCGCTGCGGCCCAGGTCGCCCAGGCGGGTACCGACGAGCAGTCGGAACGGGCCAAACGGCTCCTGAACGAGACCAAACGAGGCCTGTACCGAATCCTGGCCGAGGACGACGGAGCCGACGAACACTCCGACATAGAGGAGTGACACACGGCGGCGCCCGCTGACGAGAAGCTCGTCAGAGGGCGCCGATGTGTCACGCGCTGTGCAGGACCTCGGCGTGGCGCATGTCGTGCACGGTGGTGATCTGGCCGAAGAAGTCGGCGACGGCCTCGTCGGAGGGCATCTCCTTCGCGGCCCGCTCGGCGGTCTCGCGGGACCGCCACTGGATGAGGTCGCCGATGCTGCCGTCGTCGAAACGCACGAGCTGGGCGCTGACGAACTCGTCCCCGTAGCGCTCCTTCAGCCGGTGGAGGAGCCCGTCGCGCCCTGCGACCAAGGCGTCGGCGTCGCTGGTCTCGAAGCGAACGTACTCAAGCGTCATGGAGGACCATCCTGTTCCTGACGATCAGACCTGTCACGGATTTACTTGTTCAAACCCGTGACGTGAAGGTATCACGGATTCAGGTTGCAAAATCCGGTAGTTTGAGGGGATGGCGCTGCGTGAGTTCTACGACATGCCGTGGATCGGCCACGAGCACCCCGTCCTCGACCTGACCAACACCGTCGTCATCGGCGCCGGTCCCGGACACGGCGACGTCGACTTCCTCTCCGATCCCGGGCTGACCGCGGCGTGGCGGGAGCGGCTCGGAAACCGGGCGCTGGCGCGGGAACCGCTCGGCGCGCTGCGTGCGCTCCGCGCCCCGTTGCGGGCCGCGGTGGACGCCAGAGCGAGGGGTGAGCAGATCCCGGACCGGACGCGGGAGGAGCTCAACACCCTGGCCGCGGGCGCCCCCGTGACCATGCGTCTGGGCGCCGACGGCGGTCTCGTCCACGAGGAGGCGGCCGACGACGTCGGCGCCGTGCTGGCCAGGGAGGCGCTCGTGCTGCTGGCGCGGGAGGGCAAGGAGCGGCTGCGCCGTTGCGACGCCCCCAGCTGTGGCATGTACTTCCTGCGTACGCGCAGGGACCAGGCGTGGTGCACGGTGATGTGCGGAAACCGGGCGCGTGCCGCCCGGCGGCGCCCGGCCTCCTGACCACACGGACGCGGGGCTACTTGCCGGTCACACCATCGGCGAGCTCGCGCACCACATCCAGGTGCCCGTTGTGTCGGGCCGTCTCCTCGATCATGTGCAGCAGCACCCATCTCAGGGTCGGGTTGGGCCGTGCCTTGCGGGCGGTCGTACCCAGCTCCAGCCGGGCGGTGATCTCCCGCGAGCGCGCACACTGGGCGTCGTACTCGTCGAGCAGCTCCGCCAACGGTCGCTGCGCGCCGACCCGGAACTCCGCGTCGGGATCCTCGGGCGAATAGGGTGCCCGATCGGGTTGGTTGAGCATGACGGTGTCGAACCAGTAGGCCTCCACCCAGCGCAGGTGCGACACGATGCCGCCCACCGTCATCAGCGGCGAGGCCGGCAGCGGGCTCGCGCCCACGTGTTCGGGGGCGAGCCCGGCGCACTTGCGACGCACGGTCGCGCGGTGCCAGTCCAGCCACGACGAGAGCATCGTGCGCTCGTCGGCGGCCATCGGAGGGTCGACTCGGGCGGGTTCGGTCAGGGGCGAGGGGACGGTGATGTCGCTCATGCGGGTATTCTCCTTCCGGCCGTGCCCCGCAGCCAGTGCTTTTCCGGGGCGTCGACGAGCCCGGGAGAAGGGGGAACATGACCGATCACAGTCGTGCGGGGGCAGCGCGCCACGCGCTCCTCGTGAGCGCGTGCGTCCTGGTCGGCATGGCCCTGATCGGCACCGTCCTGGGCCCGGTGTGGTGGCTGCTGGCCCCCGACCGCGCGGTGGGCACCGCGCTCGGGGACGGCCGGGTCTTCACGGGCACCGCCGGGGAGGTCTTCGCGGGGGAGGCGTACTTCGCCCTCATCACGGGGGCCGCCGGTATGGCCACCGGTTACGCCGCCTACATGGTCCAGTTCTCCCTGGCGCGCTATCGGATCCAGGACCTGCGCATGGTCTTCCTGGTCGCGGGCACCCTGGGCGCGATGGCCGCGACCGTGCTCACCTGGCAGGTCGGGACCCTGATCGACGCGCCCCTCCACGCGGCCGCGGCCGCCGCCGAACGCGGGGAGTCCGTCACCGTCGGTCTCGACCTGCGCGCGACCTCGTTCCTGGTGGTCTGGCCCTTCCTCTTCGTCCTCCAGTACGGACTGTTGGACGGGATCAGCGCCCTGCGCTCCGACCAGCCGGGCGTGCTCCCGCCCGCCCCTGATCCGGAGCCCCCGCAGGCCGTGGAGCACCCGCGACCCCCGCGGGCCGCGGACCCGACCGACACCTCCGCGACCCCCGAACACGGCCAGACCGGCACCGAGGACTCCGCTCCCTGAGCCCCGCGGGTCAGAGGCTCTGGACGGTGCCCTCGTACATGCCGTCCAGCAGTTCGCGGTACTTCTCCTCGATCGCCCGCCGCCGCATCTTGAGACTCGGGGTGATCTCCCCCTCCTCCACCGACAGGTCACTCGGCAGGATCGCGAAGCGCTTCACGGTCTCGTGCCGGGGCAGATCCCGGTTCAACGTGTCGATCGCCTCCTGCACGATCGCCCGAACCGCGGGCTCCCCGGTCAGCGCGGTGTAGTCGAGCCCGCCCAGGCCTTTGTCGGCGGCCCACTCGGCGATCGCCTCGGGGTCCAGAGCCACGAGTGCCACGCAGTACGGCCGCCGATCCCCGTGCACGACCAGGTTGCTCACGTACGGGCACAGCGCCTTGAACCGGCCCTCGATGCCCTGCGGTGCCACGTACTTGCCGCCGGAGGTCTTGATCAGTTCCTTCTTGCGGTCGGTGATACGCAGGTGCCCGTCCTCCAGGACGCCGATGTCACCGGTCGCGAACCACCCGTCCTCCGTCAGCACCGCCTCGGTGGCACCGGACAGGTTGTGGTAGCCGCGCATCACCCCGCCGCCGCGCAGCATCACCTCGCCGTCCTCGGCGATCCTGACCTCGGTACCGGGCATCGGCAGCCCCACACTCCCGAACCGCACCTCGCCCGGCCGATTGACGAACGTGGCTCCACTGCTCTCCGTGAGCCCGTACCCCTCCAGGATCGTGATCCCCGCACCGTGGAAGAACCGGCCGATCTCCGGGGCCAGGGGCGCGCTGCCGGAGACGAAGAATCGGAGCCGTCCCCCGAACCGGGCACGCAGCTTGGAGAACACCAGCCGGTCGGCGACACGGTGCTGCGCGGCCAGTACACCGCCGGGTTCGCGCCCCCGCTCGTGCTCGCGCGCGACTCGGTCGGCCACGCCCGCCGCCCACCGGAAGATCCGATACCGGGCCGCGCCGCCCTCCTTGGCCTGTATCACCACGCGGTTGTACACCTTCTCGAAGATGCGCGGCGCCGCCGCCATGAACGTCGGCCGGACCACGGCCAGATTGTCCACGATCCGGTCCATGCGCCCGTCCACCGCCGTCCGGTAGCCGATGCGCAGCTGGCCCACCTGGATGACCTTGCCGAACACGTGCGCCAGCGGCAGCCACAGGTACTGCACGTCGTCACCGGTCAACAGCGCCCGCCCCTGAGCGCGCAGCTCCTGGTCGAGGGTGTGCAGGGCCTCGGCCTCGTACAGCCAGTTGGCGTGGTCGAGCCGTACCCCCTTGGGCCTGCCCGTGGTGCCGGAGGTGTAGATGAGGGTGGCCAGGTGTTCGGGGCGCACCCGTGCCACCAACTCCCCGAACAGGCCGGGCCGCTCGGCGGCCAGTCGTGCGCCGCGCGCCTCCAGTTCGGCGAGCGACATCACCCACTCGTCGTCGCCCCCGGCCTCGCCCTCGAAGGCGATCACCCGGGTCAGGCCAGGCATCTGGGCGCGCTGTCGGAGCAGCTTGGCGACCTGTTCGTCGTCCTCGGCGAAGGCGACCATGCTGCCGGAGTCGGAGACGATGTAGGCGCAGTCGGGCGGGGTGCACGAGGGGTAGATGGTCGTCGTCGCCCCTCCCGCGCACAGCACGCCGAGGTCGGCCAGGATCCACTCGATCCTGGTGCTCGCCGCGATCGCGCACCGGGCCTGGGAGGTCACCCCGAGCGAGTGCAGCCCCAGGGCGATGTCGCGGACACGGTCACAGGTCTGGGCCCAGGTCAGCTCGGCCCAGGTCTCGCCGTCGCCGGAGGGCGCCGGGACGGGGTGGGTGAAGGCCACGGCGTCGCCGGATTCGGCGACACGGGCGGTGAACATGGCGGCGATCGAGGGAAAGGGGGATGAACTGTTGTTCATGTCACAACGCTACCCCCGGGTAGCGGGTCCGGCAACGGTCCGTGGCCGACTGTGCGCGGAAGCACCGGCCCCTGTGGCGCGGGGGATGGGCGACCGTGCCCGCCGTCACTCAGGAGGCGCCGATCGGGGCGGTGACCGCCTCCGTCAGCCGGATCAGGTCCCGGGGCGCCAACTCCATCTGAAGCCCCCGCCGCCCCGCTGAGACGTAGACCGACGCCAGCTCCGTCACCGACGCGTCGATCACCGTCCGCAACCGTTTGCGCTGCCCCAGCGGGCTGATGCCCCCGCGCACGTACCCGGTGATCCGTTCGGCCCGGGCCGGGTCCGCCATCGTCGCGCGCTTCCCGCCGACCGCGGCGGCCAGCGCCTTGAGGTCCAGCGACGCGCTCACCGGCACCACCCCGACCGTGAACACACCGTCCACCTCGGCGATCAGTGTCTTGAGGACCCGCTCGTGCGGGACCCCCAGCGCGTCGGCGGCGTCGGTGCCGTAGGAGTGCCCGTCCGCGCCACCGTCCACCTCATAGGGGTGCAGCGTGTAGGCGGTCTTGGCCCGCCCCGCGGCCACGGTCGCGGGTGTGCCCCTTCCACTCATGCCGGACGTCTCCTCAACTCTCACGGGGTCACTGAAGGTCACGGACGCCGGACACGCGTCGCGTGCGGCGACCGCACCAGCAGCCTAACCCCGGCTAGTTGAAGGAGACGCCGTTGTTCAGGAAGGGACCGGCGGGCAGGTTGGGGAGGGTGGGAGCGTCCACGATCCGGTTCTCCCGGCGTAGGAAGCGCGCGGCCACCGCGAGGCGGGTGGCGGCGTCCTCCGCCTCCAGCATCCGCTGCTTCTCCGCCTGGTCCAGGACCACCGACGCCGCCACCGTGTAGGACAGTGCGATCGGGTCCTTGGGCAGATCGGGGTGGGTCTCCGGCGCCATCCCAATGGCGGCCAAACGCTCGCAGTAGGTGTCGTACAGATCCCGGACCCGCTCGGCGTGCTCCTCGGCGTCCGGACCCACCGGTTCGGGCAGGAGCGACACCGAGGCGGTCGAGTACTCGTCCGGCGAGGAGGGGTCGACCTCGGACAGGTCGGTGACGGCGAACCGGGCGCCGCCCTCGACGACCAGGTCGTAGCGCCCGTCCTCGTAGGTGCGCACGTCCCGCACGACCGCGGTGCACCCGGTCCCGCTCACCCTCGGCAGGGACACCTCGCTCCGGCCGGTCGTGGGTACGCCCGTGTCGGCGCCGCCGGAGCCCTGGCCGGACTCGCTGGCCACCTCGTGGCCGAGCTCGATCCACACCACGCCGAAGCGGTGCGGACCACCACGGCGGGTCGAACCCTCACCCCCGGTCAGGGTGGGGCCCAGGAGTTCGGAGACGAGGCGGCGGTAACGCCGCTCGAACACGTGCAAGGGAACGCTCATACCGGGGAACAGGACGGTGTTGAGCGGAAAGATCGGCAGTGCCACGGGCATGGTTCCAGTATGCCCGTGGAGCCCGCGCACGGCACGGCCCGGGCGGCGACCGGCCTCCCCTCAGGGCCGGACGCCCGCACCCGGGCCGCCTGGAGCGGACCCTCCCATCACCGGGACGGCCCGAGGTCAGGACACCGACGGACCCGCCGTCTCCGGCGCGTCCTGGCTGCCGTGCTCCTCGCTGGGCATGTCACGCGCCACGAAGGTCTCCACGTCGAAGAGGTTGCCGTCGGCGCGGTCGACCACGTTGAGGAGGGTCGACATCTTGGCGATCTCCTCCGTCTGCTCCTGGACGAACCACTGGAGGAACTGCTCGCCCGCGTAGTCGTCCTCGTCACGGGCGACCTTGGCCAGCCGGTGGATCTGGTTCGTCACCTCGCGCTCCTGACGCAGGGCCAGGGCCACGAGATCGCGCGCGGTGTTGAAATCGGTCTCGATCTCGTCCACTGCGGGAAAGGCGAAGTCCACGTCGCTGTCGATGAGGTATCGCACGATCATCTGCGCGTGATCGCGCTCCTCCAGCGACTGCTCGTAGAAGACGCGTGCCAACTGCGGAAGGTCCCGGGCGTCGAACCATGTCGCGATGGCCACATACTGGTGCGACGCGGTGTACTCGTGCCGTACCTGGTCAACCAGGAGGCGGTGGAACTTGGAAAGGCCGCTGTCGCCGCTCTTGCTCGAAGTCATGGCATCACGATAACGCATTCAAATGCATTATGCGACACGCTGAAAAACGTGTCTCAATTTGTTAGGCAAGCCTTTCTGAAGATAGCTGAGGTTAGGTATTCCAAAGTAAGGGGAAGCTTATTAAGGGCATTCGTGTCGGGCTGGTCGGCGATGTCCACGGACGAACGCGACCCACCGGACGCGCACGTGCGCTGTCCAACATGCGGAACACGACACCCTCGGTCACGGTGAAGCGCCCTAGACTGGGGCCGTGATCAGTCGAATCGACCTCCGAGGCACCCAAGGCGACCCCCGCGAAGCGCTCCCGCGCGCGGAACTGGACGTGGCGGACGCGGCCGAGCGCGTACGCCCCCTGTGCGAGGACGTGCGCCATCGCGGAACCGAGGCGCTGATCGAGCTCACCGAACGCTTCGACGGCGTCCGCCTCACCGACATCCGGGTTCCGCGCGAGGCGATCGACGCCGCCCTGGCCGACCTCGACCCCGCCGTGCGCGCCGCGCTGGAGGAGTCCATCCGCCGCGCCCGCAAGGTCCACCGCGACCAGCGCCGCACCGACCACACCACCCAGGTCGTCCCCGGCGGCACCGTCACCGAGAAGTGGATCCCGGTCGGCCGCGTCGGCCTCTACGTGCCCGGCGGCCGGGCCGTGTACCCGTCCAGCGTCATCATGAACGTCGTCCCCGCCCAGGAGGCGGGCGTGGCGTCCCTGGCCGTCACCTCACCGCCCCAGCGCGAGTTCGGCGGCCTGCCCCACCCGACCATCCTCGCGGCCTGCGCCCTGCTCGGCGTCGACGAGGTCTACGCCGTCGGCGGCGCCCAGGCCGTGGCCATGTTCGCCCACGGGGCGGGCGAGTGCGCGCGCGTCGACATGGTCACCGGCCCCGGCAACATCTGGGTGGCCGCCGCCAAGCGCCTGCTCAAGGGTGTCATCGGCATCGACGCCGAGGCCGGGCCCACCGAGATCGCCATCCTGGCCGACGCCACCGCCAACGCCGACTACGTCGCCGCCGACCTCATCAGCCAGGCCGAGCACGACGTCGTGGCCGCCTCCGTCCTGGTCACCCCGGACGAGGCCCTGGCCGACGCCGTCGCCGAACGGCTCGCCGTGCGCGTCCCCGCCACCAAGCACGCGGACCGCGTCCGCGAGGCTCTCAGCGGTCCCCAGTCCGGCATCGTCCTGGTCGACGACGTCGAACACGGGCTCGCCGTCGTGGACGCCTACGCGGCCGAGCACCTGGAGATCATGACCGCCGACGCCGCCGGTGTCGCCGCCCGCGTGCGCAACGCCGGAGCGATCTTCGTCGGCGACCACTCCCCGGTCTCGCTCGGCGACTACGCCGCGGGATCCAACCACGTCCTGCCCACCGGCGGCTGTGCCTGCCACAGCGGCGGCCTGAGCGTCCAGACCTTCCTGCGCGGCGTCCACGTCGTCTCCTACGACCGCGACGCGCTGGCCGAGGTCGCCCATCACGTCGTCACCCTGGCCAACGCCGAGGACCTGCCCGCGCACGGTGAGGCGGTCACCGCGCGCACCGGCCACGGCACGGCCTGAACACCCGACGGACGACCCGAGACACCAAGAGCGTGCAACCGTGAGCTTCACACTGAACGACCTGCCCCTCCGTGACGACCTGCGCGGCCGATCACCCTACGGCGCGCCGCAGCTGGAGGTGCCGGTCGTCCTCAACACCAACGAGAACCCGTACGCGCCCTCGCCGAGCCTGGCCAAGGCGGTGGCCGAGGCCGTCGCCGAGACCGCGTCGGGCCTCAACCGCTACCCCGACCGGGACGCCGTCCACCTGCGTGAGGGGTTGGCCGGCTACCTCGGCCACGGGCTGACCGCGGATCAGGTCTGGGCGGCCAACGGCTCCAACGAGATCCTCCAGCAGATCCTCCAGGCCTTCGGCGGGCCCGGACGGACCGCGATGGGCTTCGAGCCGTCCTACTCGATGCACCCGATCATCGCGCGCGGCACCAACACCGACTGGCTGTCCGTGCCCCGCGACGCGGACTTTCGGGTCGACGTCGACGCCGCCCTGGCCGCGATCGCCGAACACCGGCCCAGCGTCGTGTTCCTCACCTCGCCCAACAACCCCACCGGCACCGCCCTCGACATCGCCGCCATCCGGCGCATCGCCGAGGCCGCACCCGGCGTGGTCGTCGTCGACGAGGCCTACGCCGAGTTCCGCCGCGAGGGCACACCGAGCGCCCTGACCCTGCTGCCGGAGTACCCCCGGCTCATCGTCTCGCGCACCATGTCCAAGGCCTTCGCCCTGGCCGGGGCCCGCGTCGGCTACCTCGCCGCGCACCCGGCCGTGGTCGACGCCCTCCAGCTGGTCCGCCTGCCCTACCACCTGTCCGCCGTCACCCAGGCGGTCGCGTCCACGGCCCTGGAGTACGCGGACGAACTCCTCGCCGCCGTCGCCGACCTGCGAGCCGAACGCGACGACCTCGTCGCCTGGCTTCGCGAACAGGGCTTCTCCGTCGCCGACTCCGACGCCAACTTCGTCCTGTTCGGCGAGTTCGAGGACCGCACCAAGGTCTGGAACACCATGCTCGACCACCAGGTCCTCATCCGCGAGACCGGCCCGCCCGGATGGCTGCGCGTGACCGTCGGCACCCCCGACGAGATGGCCAGTTTCCGCCGTGCCCTGCTCCAGGCCACCGGGCGCTGACCGCGCTCCACCGCCCCGGCGGACGGCCCTCGGCCGCAGCCCGTCCACCCACCACCGAGAGAGTCACCATGAGCCGCACCGGACGCGTCGAACGCACCACCAAGGAAACCAAGGTCCTGGTCGAGATCGACCTCGACGGCACCGGCGTCGCCGACGTCTCCACCGGCGTCGGCTTCTTCGACCACATGCTCGACCAGCTCGCCAAGCACGGTCTGTTCGACCTCACCGTGCGCACCGAGGGCGACCTGCACATCGACTCCCACCACACCATGGAGGACACCGCGCTCGCCCTGGGCGCCGCCTTCCGCGAGGCGCTCGGCGACAAGCGCGGCATCCGCCGCTTCGCCGACACCAAGGTGCCCCTGGACGAGGCGCTGGCCGAGGTGACCGTCGACGTGTCCGGCCGCCCCTACCTGGTGCACAGCGAGCCCGAGGGCATGGCGCCGATCATCGGCCGCGACTACGACACGACCATGACCCGCCACATCCTGGAGTCGTTCGTGGCCCAGGCGCGCGTGGCCCTGCACGTCCACGTGCCCTACGGACGCAACGCCCACCACATCGTCGAGTGCCAGTTCAAGGCCCTGGCCCGCGCCCTGCGCGCCGCCACCGAGAACGACCCGCGCGTCACCGACATCCCGTCCACCAAGGGTGCCCTGTAAATGGGCGACGACGTGTGGGCGCTGCTGCTCATCGTCCTCGGCGGCTTCCTCATCGGGGGCGCCTACTCCCTGTGGAAGGTCAACCGGGTCGTCGCCGTCGCCCTGGGCGCCTGCGCGGTCCTCGCCGTGGCCTCCGGGGCGCTCCGGCTCTACCCCTAGCGGAAAGGCAGACTTCATGCCGTCACGAGTGGTCGTCTTCGACTACGGATCGGGCAACCTGCGCTCGGCGCAGCGCGCCATGGAGCGCACCGGCGCGGACGTGACCGTCACCTCCGACCCGCACACCGCCCTCGACGCCGACGGGCTCGTCGTCCCCGGCGTGGGCGCCTTCAGCGCCTGCATGTCCAGCCTGCGCGCCGCGGGTGGGGACCGGATCATCGGCAAGCGTGTGGCCGGGGGCCGCCCCGTCCTGGGCATCTGCGTGGGCATGCAGGTCCTCTTCGAGCGCGGCGTCGAACAGGCCGACGTGCACGCCGAGGACGTGGCCACCGAGGGCTGCGGAGAGTGGCCCGGCACGGTGGAGCGCCTGCGCGCCCCCGTCGTGCCGCACATGGGCTGGAACACCGTCCGCCCGCCCGAGGACACCCGGCTCTTCGCCGGGATCGGCCCCGAGGACCGCTTCTACTTCGTGCACTCCTACGCCGTGCGCACCTGGGAGTTCACGCCCACCAACGCGCGCATCCCCGCCCCGGGGGTGACCTGGTCCGAGCACGGTGAGCCGTTCGTGGCCGCGGTCGAGAACGGGCCCCTGTGCGCCACCCAGTTCCACCCGGAGAAGTCCGGCGACGCGGGCGCCCGCGTGCTGGCCAACTGGGTGGGCATGCTCGGGTGACCCCGGCATCCGACCGACTCTTCAGCACCGACCACGAGAAGGCTTCATGACTGACACCGTGTCGTCCACCGCACTCGAACTCCTGCCCGCCGTGGACGTTGCGGGCGGCCAGGCCGTCCAGCTCGTCCAGGGCGAGGCGGGCTCCGGCGGCCGCTACGGCGACCCCCTCACCGCCGCCACGCGGTGGCAGGAGGCCGGAGCCGAGTGGATCCACCTGGTGGACCTCGACGCCGCCTTCGGCCGCGGCCACAACCGCGACCTGCTGCGCGACATCGTCGGCCGCCTGGACGTGAAGGTGGAGATGTCCGGCGGCATCCGCGACGACGAGTCGCTCGCCGCCGCCCTGGCCACCGGCTGCACCCGGGTCAACATCGGCACCGCCGCCCTGGAGAACCCCGAGTGGTGCGCCAAGATCATCGCCCAGCACGGCGACCGCATCGCCATCGGCCTCGACGTGCGCGGCACCACCCTGGCCGCCCGCGGCTGGACCCGTGAGGGCGGCGACCTGTTCACCACCCTGGAGCGCCTGGAGTCGGAGGGCTGCGCCCGCTACGTCGTCACCGACGTCAACAAGGACGGCACCCTCAAGGGCCCCAACCTCGACCTGCTGCGCACCGTCTGCGCGCGCACCGACAAGCCCGTCGTGGCCAGCGGCGGAGTGTCCAGCCTCGACGACCTGAGCGCCATCGCCACCCTCGTCCCCGAGGGAGTGGAGGGCGCGATCATGGGCACGGCGCTCTACGAGGGCGCCTTCACCCTGGAGGACGCCCTGGCCGTCGTGAGGGGGGAGCGTCGGTGAGCCTCGCCATCCGTGTCATCCCCTGCCTGGACGTGGACGCCGGGCGGGTGGTCAAGGGCGTCAACTTCGAGAACCTGCGCGACGCGGGCGACCCGGTCGAACTCGCCGGGACCTACGACGCGGGCGGCGCCGACGAACTCACCTTCCTCGACGTCACCGCCTCCAGCGGCGACCGCGAGACCACCTACGACGTGGTGCGCCGCACCGCCGACCAGGTGTTCATCCCGCTCACCGTCGGCGGGGGAGTACGCACCACCGACGACGTCGACACCCTCCTACGCGCGGGCGCCGACAAGGTCGGCGTCAACACCGCCGCCATCGCCCGCCTCGAGCTCATCGGGGAGATCGCCGAACGCTTCGGCCGCCAAGTCCTCGTCCTGTCCGCCGACGTGCGCCGGGTCCGCGACGGCGACGAGCCGACCCCGAGCGGCTTCGAGGTGACCACCCACGGAGGACGGCGGGGCACCGGAATCGACGCCCTGGAGTGGTGTGAGCGCGCCGCCGCCCTCGGCGCGGGCGAGATCCTGCTCAACTCCATGGACGCCGACGGCACCAAGGAGGGCTTCGACCTGGAGCTCATCCGCGCCGTGCGCGCCCGCGTCGACGTACCGCTGATCGCCTCCGGCGGAGCCGGGGCCGTGGAGCACTTCGTCCCGGCGGTCGCCGCCGGCGCGGACGCGGTCCTGGCCGCGACCGTCTTCCACTTCGGCGAGTTCACCATCGCCGACGTCAAGGCGAGCCTGCGCGAGGCCGGATACGCCGTACGCTGAACCCGGCCGCACCCTGCGGGCACGGCGCCCCGGCACCACGCCCGCGGGGGAGGGGCCGAGGCGCCACGGGAACCATCGGCGTCCCGGGGCGAACGGTATGCCCGGAACGGTCATCCCACGGAGTACCGGAGGACCACCCACCGGGGAAGGAGCACCCCCATGCCCACCCAGACGCGTACCCGCCTTCCCGGCCGCCTGGCGGCCCTGCTCACGGCCGGACTCATGGTCCTGGCCGTCGCCCTCGTCGGCTCGTCGTCGGCTTCCGCCCACGACCGGCCCGCCGCTCCGGCCCCGGCCCCCGCCGCCGGCGCCGATCCCTGGCCCGAGTACGGCCTCGGCGACGCCGACGTCGACATCGCCGTGGCCAAGCTGCTGCTCATCCAGATCGGGTTCGACCCGCACATGGACCTCGACCGACCGATCCCCTTCGACGCCCAGATGGGCCACGCCGTCCGCGCCTACCAGGAGTACTCGGGGATCGCCCAGACCTCACGGCTGGACGCGGCGACCTGGGAGGCGCTGCGGTCGGAGACCTTCGGCCTGTACCGGAGCGGCTCCAGCGGCCTGGTCGTCGAGGCGATCCAGCGCCTGCTCAACGCCAAGTTCGCGCTCCACCTGATCACCGACGGCCTGTACGGGCCGCAGACCGAGGCCGCGGTGCGCGGCGCGCAGGACTCCCTGGGCATCGGGGTCGACGGCATCGCCGGACCGGCCACGTTCCGCGCACTGATCACCTACCAGGACTACGACCGCTGACCTCCGGCCCGCCCCGGCCGCACGCGACACCCGTCCGCGCCGCCCACCCGTACACCCCGCCGGGGTGTGCCGCACCACATCCGGAAACCGGGTGACACACGTGGAATACCCCCCACACGTCCGGTGCTGAAACAACTCGGTGGAACCTGTCGGCACCGCTGGATAGGTTGACCCGACGAGCGCCCCGACACCCTCCGGCACGACCGGAGCCCTGCGGGGCGCCACCGGTCGGCCCCCAACCGGGCCGATCGCACGCGGACGTGAACGGGGGGCGTATGGCGCAGGCGACGAGGAGCACGGGACCGGACGAACAGGAAGAAGGCACCCCGGTCGCGGCACCCGGGAACGTCGACGACCCCGCCTCTCCCGACCCCGGACGGGACGCCACCGGCGAAAGCGGCGACCGGATCTTCACCCGCGGGATGCGCGTCCTCGGCGTCGCCATCCGCACCGAACCCTGGGTGTTCCTCATCGCCGTCGCCGGCGCCATGCTGCACGCCGCGATCACCGTCGCCTCCGCCTCCGTCCTCGGCCACCTCACCGACGAGACGATCCTGCCCGCCTTCGAGAGCGGCTCCACCACCTTCGCCGCCCTCCTCGGCGCGTCCGCGCTCCTCCTGGCCGTCGGACTCGGCAAAGCCGTCGGCCTGGCCCTGCGGCGGCTCTTCGCCGGACTCATGCAGTTCCGCATGCAGGCCCGCTACCGTCGCGCCGTCGCCCGCAAGTACCTGGACCTCCCCCTGGCGTGGCACCACCGCCACCCCACCGGGCAGCTGCTGTCCAACGCCAACGCCGACGTCGAGGCCGCCTGGCAGCCGCTCGCACCGCTGCCGATGGCCGTCGGGTCCGTGTTCATGCTCGGCACCGCCGCCGTCGCCATGATCGTCACCGACCCCGTCCTGGCCCTGATCGCCTTCGTCGTCTTCCCCGTCCTGACCGCCGCCAACGTCGTCTTCCAACGCCGGATCTCACCCATGGCCTCCCGGGCCCAGGCCCTGCGCGCCGAGGTCAGCGGCGTCGCCCACGAGTCCTTCGACGGCGCCCTCGTCGTCAAGACCCTCGGCCGCGAGGACACCGAGACCGAACGCTTCACCCACGCCGCCCACCGCCTCCGCGACGCCCTCATCCAGGTCGGCCGCATGCGGTCCATGTTCGACCCCTTCATGGAGGCCCTGCCCAACCTCGGAGTCCTCGCCGTCCTCCTCCTGGGCATGTGGCGACTGTCCACAGGCGCGGTCGACCCCGGCGAACTCGTCACCATCGCCTATCTGTTCACCCTCATGGCCCTGCCCATCCGCTCCTTCGGCTGGCTCCTGGGCGACCTGTCCCGGACCGTCGTCGGCTGGGACCGGGTCCAGTCGGTCCTGCGCTCCGAGGGCGCCATGGACCACGGCGACCGGACCCTGGAGGACACCCCCACCGGCATCGCGCTCACCATGCGCGAGGTCACCTTCTCCTACGCCGACACCTACGACGCCGACGACCACGTCCGCGACCTCATGGACGGCGCCGGGAACGAGGCCCGCACCACCGTCCTCGCCGGCGTCGACCTCGACATCGCCCCCGGCCGCACCGTCGCCCTGGTCGGCCCCACGGGCGCGGGCAAGTCCACCCTGACCACCGTCCTCATGCGACTGGTCGACCCCGACTCCGGCACCGTCGCCTACGACGGCGTCGACACCCGCGACCTGGCCCACGGGCAGATCCCCCGGCACGCCGCACTCGTCCCACAGAACACCTTCGTCTTCGAGGACACCGTCCGCGACAACATCACCCTCGGCGCGACCGACCTCGACGACGACCACGTGTGGGCCGCCCTACGCCTGGCCCGCGCCGACGGCTTCGTCCGCGAACTCGACGGCGGGCTCGACGCCCGGCTCGGGGAGAAGGGCACCACCCTGTCCGGCGGCCAGCGCCAGCGCCTGGCCCTGGCCCGCGCCATCGTCCGCCGCCCCCGACTGCTCGTCCTCGACGACGCCACCTCCGCCGTCGACCCCCAGATCGAGGCCCAGATCCTCGCCGGACTACGTGAACGCGACGACGCCGCCACCGTCGTCGTGGTCGCCTACCGCCGCGCCACCATCGAACTCGCCGACGAGGTCGTCTACCTGGAGGGCGGCCGCATCCTGGCCCGCGGTACCCACGAGGAGCTCCTGGCCACCTCGCCCGGCTACACCCGACTCGTCACCGCCTACGAGCGCGCCTCCGCGGAGAACGCGGCCGGACACGCACCGACACCCGAGGAACCGGGCCCGCCCCACCCCCAACGGACCTCCGCGGCGCGGCCCGACACCGACACCACCCGCCACCACGCCGTCGCCACCGAGGAGTCCCGCTGATGAGCGCACCCGCCCAGCCCCGCACCGGGCGGCGGTCCGCCCCGGAGGCCGACCGCCCCGGCGCCGACCGGGCCGAGACACCCGCACTCAGCAAGTCCCAGGACTCGGCCCTGCGGACCCTGCGCCGCGGACTCCACCTCTCCCCGGAGTTCGCCCACGGCCTGTGGCTGACCCTCGCCCTCGCCGTCGTGGCCACCGCGGGCAAGGTCATCGTGCCCGTCGCCGTCCAGCAGATCATCGACAACGGGCTCTCCGGCCCCGGCGGACCCGACCTCGGCTTCGTCACCCGCATGGTCAGCGTGTGCGCCGCACTGCTCGTGGTCACCATGGTCTGCTCCTACCTGATGAACGTGCGCCTGTACCGGGCCACCGAGTCCGGGCTGGCCACCCTGCGCCGCAAGGCCTTCCGCCACGTGCACGACCTGTCCGTGCTCACCCAGAACAGTGAACGCAAGGGCGCCCTGGTCTCCCGCGTCACCGGCGACGTCGACCAGATCAGCACCTTCATGCAGTGGGGCGGGCTGCTGCTCATCGTCAGCGCGGGCCAACTGGTCGTCGCCACCGCCCTCATGGCGGTCTACTCCTGGCAGCTCACCCTCGTGGTGTGGATCTGCTTCCTGCCGCTGCTCTTCGGCGCCCGCTGGCTCCAGAAGCTGCTCTCCCGCGCCTACCTCAAGGTCCGCGAACGCACCGGCGACATGCTCGGCGCCATCGGCGAGACCGTCATGGGCGCCGCCGTCATCCGCGCCTACGGCACCGAGGAGCGCACCGCCCACCGCATCGACTCCACCGTCCTGGCCACCCGCCGCGCCCAGGTCAAGGCTCAGCGCCTGTCCATGGCCGTGTCGCCCTTCGCCGAGATCATCGCCGCCATCGGCAACGTCGCCGTGGTCCTGGTCGGCGTGTGGCTCGGTATCGACGGCCAACTCACCGCCGGGCAGCTCGTCGCCTTCCTCTTCCTCATGACCCTGTTCGTCATGCCGATGATGATGGCCACCGAGATCTTCAACGAGGCGCAGAACGCCATCGCCGGGTGGCGCCGGGTCCTGGGCGTGCTCGACACCGTCCCCGACATCGCCGACCCCGGAGAGGCCGGGCACGTGCTGCCGCGCGGCCCCGTCGAGGTCCGCTTCGACGACGTCACCTACGCCTACCCGGACGGGCCGACCGTCCTCGACGGCATCGACGTCCGGATCACCCCCGGCACCCGCCTGGCCGTGGTGGGGGAGACCGGATCGGGCAAGACCACCTTCGTCAAGCTCCTCACCCGCCTGATGGACCCGGGCGGCGGGCGCGTCCTCCTCGACGATGTCGACCTGCGCGAGGTGGCCTTCTCCTCCCTGCGCAGCCGCGTCGTCATGGTGCCCCAGGAGGGCTTCCTGTTCGACAGCTCCCTGGGCGACAACATCCGCTTCGCCCGGCCCGAGAGCACCGACGTCGAACTGGAGGCCGCCATCACCGAACTCGGCCTCGCCGACTGGCTCGCCAGCCTCGCCCACGGCCTGGACACCCCCGTCGGCCAACGCGGCGAGTCCCTCTCAGCGGGGGAGCGACAGCTCGTCGCCCTGGTCCGCGCCTACATCGCCGACCCCGACCTGCTCGTCCTGGACGAGGCCACCTCCGCCGTGGACCCGCACACCGAGGTGCGCATCCAGCGCGCCCTGGACCGGCTCACCCGCGGCCGCACCTCCGTGGCCATCGCCCACCGCCTGTCCACGGCCGAGGCAGCCGATCGGGTCCTCGTCTTCGACCAGGGACGCGTCGTCCAGAGCGGCACCCACGACGAACTGGTCGCACGGCCGGGCGTCTACGCCGACCTGTACGCCTCCTGGGTCCGGTCCTCGGCCTGAACGGCACAGCGGGCCGCGGTGGCGGTCAACGGCCGCGGGCGTGCCACCAGTGCGCCGCCACCAACTCCGCCACCAGCGGCTCCACCAGCAGGCTCACGTCCGGGTCCCGGTCACCCGGGTAGCGCACGGTCAGCTCCGCCCCCGCGACGCTCTCGCGTTCGGGGGTGGCTCCCACGGCCACGAACCGTCCCCGCAACTGCGCCAGGTGCTCGGCGAACCTCTGGTCGTAGGCCGAACCCGCGAACAGCAGCGCGCGGTAGTCGGTCACCGCCGCGAGGTAACGGTCGGTGTGCGACCACTCCCCGGTCTCGACCGCGTGCGCCACCCGCACCGGCCCACCGCGCAGGACGCGCACCCCCTGCCCCGCCGACGCCAACCGCTCGGCCGGAGCCACCAGATGCACGCCGTGCGGCGAGTCCAGGGCCCGCGCCGCCTCCGGCACCCACCGCTGAGCGTCGGCCAGCAGCACCTCCGTCGCGTTGGCCGCCCGCCGCAGCAACCCGGGGAAGTTCCCGCTGCTCCCCGACACGGGAGCGCCCAGGCGGTGCCCCAGCAGCAGAGCCAGCGCCATGGCGTGCTGGTAGGAGCGGCACCCCAGCCCCGACGACTCCGCGCCCGCGTTCAGCGGGACCACCAGGTCCGCCAACCGGGACACCACCGCGTCCGGATCGGGTGTGAGCACGATCACCGGGGAGCGCGCCACGTAGCGGTCCAACACCGTGCACAGCTCACGCTGTCCCCCGCCCAAGCTCACCCCCACCACCAGGGTCTCCGGGCCGGCCGGAGGCTCCTCGGCCGACGAGGCGTGCTCGGCGCTCGCGGCGATCCCCGCCCGCCGCAGCCGAGCCGCCGCCGTCTCGCACACGCGCCGGGCCGCGCCCAGACCGAGCAACCGCACCGCGGCGGGCTCGTCCTCCAGCAGCGCCGGCAGCGCCGCGTACGGGTCCCACCGGGGGAAGCGTTCAGCGAGGGCGGTCAGGGCGGCGGGCTTTCCCGCCAGGTCGGCGGACAGGAACTCGGCGGTCACGGGACTCCCATCGTGCGGGCCCGTCGGAACGGAAAGGCGGTGTCGGACGGACGAACCCTACGCCCTCCGGCCACCCCGGCGGCGCACCCACGGACCGGACCGCCGCGCGCGAACCGCGCCCCGGTGCACGGTGGCCGCACAGCGGTCATAACCTGGGAATCATGAGCGTCTCCAGCCTCGACCCGGACATCGCCGCACGCCTGAAGCGCAACCCGGACGGCCTCGTGCCCGCCGTCGTGCAGCAGCACGACACCGGGGAGGTCCTCATGCTCGCCTGGATGGACGACGAGGCCCTGCACCGCACCCTGACCACCGGCGCCGCCACGTACTGGTCGCGCAGCAGGGGGGAGTACTGGGTCAAGGGGGCCACCTCCGGGAACACACAGCGTGTGATCTCGGTCGCGCTCGACTGTGACGGCGACACCCTTCTGGTGCGCGTCGACCAGACCGGGGCCGCCTGTCACACCGGCGACCGCACGTGTTTCGACGCGGGACGGCTCCTGTGAGTTCCACCGAACCCCCCGCGCGCGCGGGCCGCGAGTACGCCGTCGTCACGGTCACTCTGGCCGCCGGAGCCGGGCTGCTGCTCGCCGCGGGCGGCAGACTCTGGGTCACCGGTGAGATCGCCGTGCCCGGTCCTGTCGAACCCGTGTCCGTCGAACTGACCGGCGGCGACCTCACCGGCGCCCCGTCCGGGATCGGATGGGTGGGACTGGCCGCGATCGTGGGACTGTACGCCGCCCGTGGATGGGCGCGCCGGGTCATCGGAGGGCTCGTCCTCCTCGGAGGGGTCGGAGCGCTCGCCGCCGTCTGGAACGCGACCCGGGCCGAGGCGCTGGTGTCCGAACTCGCCGGCCACGCGGCCGACGGCACCGGCGCGGCGCAGGTCACGGCGGATCCGCGACTCCTGCTCCTGGGGCCGCTGATGGCCGGGGCCGGGGCCCTGCTCGTCACGCTCGCGGGGGCGGTCGCCGTCGTGCGCTCCCCCGCCTGGCCAGGTATGGGGACCCGGTACGATCGGGACGCCGCACCGCGCTCGACCCGGGCGGACACACCCGCCGACCTGTGGAGATCGCTGGACGCCGGTGACGACCCCACGCTCGACGCCCGCGGTGGCGACGCCGCGGCCGACACCGGCCGCGCCGACACCGAGGACGGCACCGCACCCGCACCGCTGGCAGCACGGCCAGCCGAACCGAAGGAGAACCACTGATGGCTGACGAACACCACGACGACCACGGCAACACCGTCTCCGCCTGGTTCCTCACCATCTCCTGGATCGCTGCCTGGTCCGTCGCCGGCGTCGCCATCATCATGGGGGGCGGGCTGATCACCTGGACCGTGATCGCCCTCGCACTGAGCGTCGTCCTCGCGATCGTCGCCGGTGTGATGAAGAAGGCCGGGCTGGGCCGCAAGGAGCCCCGCCCCGTGCCGCCCACACGCGCGGAGTGGGAGGCCACGCGCAAGGCCGCGGCCAAGAAGGACTCCGGTACGAACCGTGAGGTGGCCGCCACGGCCGGCAAGGCCTGAGGCGCTTCTCACCTTCCCGGGAACGCGCAGATCACAACGAGTGCGTAACGGAAAATGGACGAAGGTCCGGTGTGGCGGGTAGATTCTCCCCACCGGACCCGGTCCGCCGCGTTGGATGCCATCGGTGAGAGTCTGATCGATCTGGCATGATTTCTGTCCGCGGTGTGTGTCCGCCGGTCAATCACCCTGCCCCCGCACCGGACCGGCGCGCTCTCTGCGCACACCGATCCCATTTCCCCTGTCCGCTTCAGGAAAGATCTTTCGAACATGAGCTACGGTCCCCCGCCTCCCGGCAACCCCGGCCCGCCCCCGCCGCCCCCCGGCGGTGGCTACGGCCCGCCCCCCGGCAACGGCGGCTACGGTCCGCCCCCCGGCGGCACCGGCGGCTACGGGGCCATGCCGCCCTCGGCCGAACCGCCCAAGAACTTCCTGGTGTTCAACATCCTGGGGCTCTTCGGCTGCACGATCCTCGCCATCGTCGGTCTGGTCTTCGCGATCCAGGTCAACAGCAAGTGGCAGGCGGGTGACTACGCGGGCGCCGAGTCCGCGGCCAAGACCGCCAAGATCCTGGGGATCATCAGCTTCATCGGCTTCTGCCTGACGGTCGTCTACGTCGTCCTCATGATCTTGGGTGCTGTCGTCGCCGGTACCAGCGGTTACTAAGCCCGAGCGCATTCTGTCGCTCCTGCCCCCGGACACCTCGGTGTGCGGGGGCAGACGCCTTTCCCGGGGCCAGGACCCAGCCGTAGCCGCCCACCCGAACGCGTAGGCTGGTGCCCGTGCGACCACAGCAGACCGACCGGCCCGTGCACCCCCAACCCACGGACGCCGCTCCCCGATCCCCCGCCGACCGGGTCCGCCACCGTGTCCGGTCGCTGCATCCGGCCGTCTGGCCCCTCGGACTCGGAGCCCTGGCCCTGGTGGGGGCCACACTCGTTCACTTCGTCGACCCCAACGAGCCCGGGAACTACCCCACCTGCCCCTGGCTGCTCCTGACGGGGACGTACTGCCCGGGCTGCGGCACCACGCGAGCCGTCGCCCTCGTCACCCACGGCGACATCCTCGGGGCCGCCAGCATGAATCCCCTGCTCGTGCTCGCCTTCGGACCGTTCCTGCTCTACACCTACGTGCGGTGGTTCGGAGCCAGCCTCAGGAGACGTACGGTGCCCCGCAAGGCCGCGCCGATGTGGGTCTACTGGACCGTCATCACCTCGGTCTTCGCGTTCTGGCTTCTGCGCAACCTGCCCTGGTTCGACTTCCTCGCACCGGGTGTGCCGCTCTTCCCGGGCTGGTGACCCGCGGACACCCGATCGACCCGGGAACCCGTACCCCACATCCGGCGTCCCATGTGGAGACGTCGCATCACATCCGAAAGGAACACCCCCATGAGCTACGGTCCCCCGCCGCCCCACGGTGGTTACGGAACGGGCGGCTACGGCGCCGTGCCGCCCGCCGCCGAGCCGCCGAAGAACTACATGGTCCACAACATCCTGGGCATCTTCGGCTGCACGGTGGTCGGCATCATCGGCCTGATCTTCTCCCTCCAGGTCAACAGCAAGTGGCAGATGGGTGACTACGCGGGCGCCGAGGAGTCCGCCAAGGTCGCCAAGATCATGGGGATCATCAGCCTCATCGGGTTCATCCTCACGATCGTCCTCGTGGTGATCTACGTGATCATCATGATCATCGGGTTCGCCATGGTGGCCTCCACCGCCCCCGCGGGCACCTACTGACCCCTCCGGGCTTCCCGGACGACGACGGCGTCCCCCTCCGACACACCGGAGGGCGGGACGCCGTTCCCGCGACACCACGACACTTCCGCCTTCGTCATCCGGGGGTGGCGGCCCCCCGAGCCCCGAGGGTGGATACGATGACGGATAACACGGTGCGTGTGCGGTCGACCGGTCCCGCCACGCGGCCGCGCCCGCGCACGCGGGTGGATTCGACCATCCCGACCGGCCACACCACGAGGGAGCGGTAACTGGTGAGCGTGCTCGACGAGATCCTCGACGGAGTACGCGCTGACCTGGCCCGGCGTCAGGAGGCCCTGCCTCTGGACCGCCTCAAGGCCCAAGCCGAGTCAGTGCCCACTCCGCAGGACGCCGAGGCCGCCCTGCGCCGCCCCGGTGTCCACGTGATCGCCGAGGTCAAGCGCGCCAGCCCCTCCAAGGGGCCACTCGCGACCATCGCCGACCCCGCCGCCCTGGCCCGCGACTACGAGGCCGGCGGCGCCACCTGGATCAGCGTCCTGACCGAGGAACGCCGGTTCAACGGCAGCCTCGCCGACCTGGAGGCGGTCCACAAGGCCGTCGACACACCGCTGCTGCGCAAGGACTTCGTCGTCAGCTCCTACCAGCTGTGGGAGGCCCGCGTCCACGGCGCCTCGGCGATCCTGCTCATCGTCGCCGCGCTGCCCCAGGAGGCCCTGGTCTCCCTGGTCGAGCGGGCGCGCTCGCTGGGTCTGACCCCCCTCGTCGAGGTGCACGACGAGGACGAGGTCACCCGGGCCCTCGACGCCGGCGCCACCGTCATCGGCGTCAACGCCCGCAACCTGAAGACCCTGGAGGTCGACCGGGACACCTTCGCCCGGCTCGCCCCCCTCATCCCCGCCGACCGCGTCAAGATCGCCGAGTCCGGGGTACGCGGCCCGCACGACCTGCTGGCCTACGCCGGAGCCGGAGCCGGAGCCGTCCTGGTCGGGGAGAGCCTCGTGCGCGGAGGCAACCCGCGCGAGGCCGTCGCCGACCTGGTGACCGCCGGCGCCCACCCCGCTCTGCGCGACCGGAACTGAGCCCGATGCTGACGACGACGGCGTACCCACTCCACCCCGGTCACCGATGGCGTTAGGGCGTGTTCCGCGGACACGTACTCTGCTGCGCGACGAGCAGCGTCCACGGAACACGCCCTTGCACCAGGGAGCCCGCACCCACACCCGCACGCGTGAGTCGCGGGTTCCCGACGCCGCGTGACCCAACAGCCCAACCGCGCCGCCCCGCGGCGCGAGGCCGATCGTCGCGGGCCCCGAGGCCGTGCCCGGGGCGCGCACGCGGTCGGCCCCGTACCAGGAGACCCAGCCATGAGCCACGCCCAACCCGTGCCCGACGCGCACGGGCACTACGGCCGCTACGGCGGCAGGTTCGCTCCCGAGGCGCTCATCGCCGCCCTCGACGAGGTCGAGGCCGAGTGGGACAAGGCCCGCCAGGACCCGGACTACCTCGCCGAACTCGACGAACTGCTGCGCAGCTACACCGGTCGGCCCAGCCCGCTCACCGACGCGCGCAACTTCTCCAAGCACTCCGGCGGCGCCCGGATCCTCCTCAAACGCGAGGACCTCAACCACACCGGCTCGCACAAGATCAACAACGTGCTCGGCCAGGCCCTGCTCACCAAGCGCATGGGCAAGACCCGCGTCATCGCCGAGACCGGCGCCGGACAGCACGGCGTGGCCACCGCCACCGCCTGCGCCCTGCTCGGCCTCGACTGCGTCGTCTACATGGGGGAGGAGGACACCCAGCGCCAGGCGCTCAACGTCGCCCGCATGCGCATGCTCGGCGCCGAGGTCGTCCCCGTCACCATCGGCAGCCGCACCCTCAAGGACGCCATCAACGAGGCGTTCCGCGACTGGGTGGCCAACGTCGACCACACCCACTACCTGTTCGGCACCGTCGCGGGTCCGCACCCCTTTCCCAAACTCGTGCGCGACCTGCACTTCGTCGTCGGCAAGGAGGCCCGCGAGCAGGTCCTGGAACTGACCGGGAAGCTGCCCGACGCCGTCGCCGCCTGCGTGGGCGGCGGATCCAACGCCATCGCGATCTTCGCCGCCTTCATCCCCGACGAGTCCGTCGCCCTGTACGGCTTCGAGGCCGGGGGAGAGGGCGCGCGGACCACCAGGACCGCGGCCTCCATCACCGCGGGCAGCCCCGGGGTCTTCCACGGCGCCCGCACCTACGTGCTCCAGGACGAGTTCGGGCAGACCCTGCCCAGCCACTCCATCTCCGCGGGGCTGGACTACCCGGCCGTCGGCCCCGAGCACGCCTACCTCGCCGACACCGGCCGCGCCACCTACGAACCCGTCACCGACGCCGAGGCCATGGAGGCCTTCCGGCTGCTGTGCCGCACCGAGGGCATCATCCCCGCCATCGAGAGCGCCCACGCCCTGGCCGGGGCCCGCAAGCTCGGCGAGCGCCTCGGACCCGACGCCGTCATCCTGGTCAACCTGTCCGGGCGCGGCGACAAGGACGTCGACACCGCGGCGACCTACTTCGGTCTCGTGGACCCGGAGGGACAGCGATGACGACCACCACCCTGAGCACCGCCCTGGCCGCCGCGCGCGAGGAGGACCGCGCCGCGCTCATCGGCTACCTGCCCGCCGGCTTCCCCGACGTGGCCTCCTCCATCCGCGTCATCGAAGCCATGGTCGAGGGCGGGTGCGACGTCATCGAGGTCGGCCTGCCCTACTCCGACCCCATGATGGACGGACCCACCATCCAGCGTGCCGCCGACCGGGCACTGGCCGCCGGAACCACCACCGACGACGTCTTTCGCGTGGTCGAGGCGACCGCCGCGACCGGGGCCGCCGCCGTGGTCATGTCGTACTGGAACCCGATCGAACGCTACGGCGTCGGCCGGTTCGCGGAGGGGCTCGCCAAGGCGGGCGGGGCCGGGGTGATCACCCCCGACCTCATCCCCGAGGAAGCGGACGAGTGGATCGCCGCCTCCGACGCCGCCGGGCTCGACCGGATCTTCCTCGTCGCGCCCTCCTCCACCGACCGGCGCCTGGCCCTGACCACGGCCACGTGCACCGGTTTCGTGTACGCGGCCTCGCTCATGGGGGTCACCGGCACCCGGGTCCAGGTCGCCGACACCGCCGAGACCCTCGTACGGCGCACCCGTGAGGTCACCCGGGCCTCCGCCCTGCCCGTTTGTGTGGGCCTGGGCATCTCCACCGGTGCGCAGGCGGCCGAGGTCGCCGGGTACGCCGACGGCGTGATCGTCGGCGCTGGTTTCTGCCAACGCGTCCTGGACGCGCCCGACCTGGAGACCGGCCTCATCGCGGTCCGCTCCTTCGCCGAGGAGCTCGCCGCGGGGGTGCGCTCGCGCGGTTAGCGGTACGCGTTTCGGGCCTGCCGCTCGGCGGCGGGGCGGGCACCCCCGACCGGTGCCCGGCGGTGCCCGAACCGACCCCACGACGGCGGTGGACCGACCCGGAACCCGGGATCGGTCCACCGCCGTCGTCGTGTACCGGCACCACCCCGCCCGGTCGCGCCGGCGCCGGATAAGGGCGGGTTAACCGACTCAGGTTAAAAGAGTGAGAATCCGGTGAGAGAGCCGTCTTGATGCGCCCCACACCCCCCTCGGGACGTGTTCCGGTGGTGTGATGGACAAGGGTGGACGTGACGCGGTCACTCGTACGGACCCGTGTGTCCACAGCCCAGTGTCACGAGTCGCCCACAACGAGTAGGATCTGTGCTGTCACTCAGAGAGACGCCACGGACACCACACGTCATCTGACCGAACGGTCAACCTCCTCCCGAAGGCCAACACGATGGACACAGCCGACGCGACCACCGCACCGCCCGCCCGCGAACGCACCCCCCGCTGGCGGACCGTCCAACCCTGGCTGACGCTCGCGTGCAGGGTCGGGCTCGCGGCCGTCCTCATCACCGCCGCCGTCAGCAAGTACCCACCCGCGCTGTCGGTCCAGGCGGTCGAGGCCTACGACCTGTTCCCGACCGACCTGGCCAGGCTCATCGGGTACACCCTGCCCCTGTTCGAACTGGCGCTGGCCGTCCTGCTCCTGGTCGGACTGGCCACCCGCTACACCGCGGTCGTCACCACGCTGCTCATGGTCGCGTTCATCGTGGGGATCGTCTCGGCCATGGCCCGCGGACTGAGCATCGACTGCGGGTGCTTCGGCGGCGGTGGACAGGTCGACCCGGAGGAGACCACCTACGGCCTGTCCATCGCGCGCGACGTCGGCTTCGCCGCCCTGGGCGCGTTCATCGCGATCTGGCCACGATCCCCCTTCGCCCTCGACCGCCCGCTCGGGCTGTTCCGGTGACCCCGGAACCCCGTACGGCGGCCGACCACGTCCAGTAGCAGGAAAAGGAAGAAATTCATGGGGAGTGCAGCCCGCCAACGTTCTCGCGAGCGGCTCAGGGAACAGCGGGAGAAGGACAAGCGCAAGGCCGCGCGCGTGCGGACCCTCGGTGTCATCGGCGCCGCCCTCGGGGTGGTCATCCTCATCGTCGGAATCGGTTACGCCATCCTCAACTCCGACCGCAGCGGATCGGAGTTCGACGGAGCCCTCGCCTCGCAGACCGTCCAGGGGGACGGCAGCGTCGTCATGGCCCAGCCCGGGGCCGAGGCCCCCGTCGTCGAGGTCTACGCCGACTACCAGTGCCCCGCCTGCCGCCAGTTCGAACTCCTCAACGGAGACGTCCTCAAGGAGGCGGCGGCCGCCGGCGAGGCGATCGTCCACTTCCGCCCGGTCAGCATCTTCGCCCAGCAGGCCGTGCCGATCAGCAGCAACTCCCTGCGCGGCGGAGCGGCGGCCCGCGCAGCCGCCGAACACGGCGTCTTCGTCGAGTACAACGACCTGCTCTTCGAGCACCAGCCCACCGAGGGCCAGGCGGGATTCACCGTCGACGAACTCAAGGAGTGGTTCCGCGAGACCGGCGCCTCCGAGGAGGACGCCGCGGCCTTCGACGGGCGTATCGACGACGAGGCGGCCACCGTCACCCAGTTCACCGAGGACTACCTGCCCGCCCTCACCGAGGACGCCCTCGACCAGCTCGGGCAGGAGAACCTCAGCACCATGGTCCTGACCGACCTGATGGCCTGGGGCGCCGACAACGGCCACGACCCGTCCTTCCTGGACGGGACCTACACAGGTGAGATCATCGACGCCACCGGAAACGCCTACACTCGCTACAGCGGAGACAACGCGTTCCGCGCCACGCCCTCCGTCTACATCAACGGCGAGCTGCTCGACAACAGCACGACCATGACGGTGCGCGGCCTCCAGGGGGCGATCGACGAAGCCGGCCCCGGCGAGGTCCAGACCGAACCGTTGACCGACGGGGGTGGCGAGGAGTAGCCACCAGACACCCCCCGCGTGCGGGGCGAACCCGAGAGCAGAGAAGTGACTTTGTCGTCGACAGCTTCCGAGGGCGCGGCCGAGCTGGGCCGCGCCCTCGCGGCCATCCCCAGTCCCCAGGTGAACTCGATCCCCATCGGTCCGCTGGAGATCCACTTCTACGCCCTGTGCATCCTCGCGGGTGTCATGGTCGCGGTCTTTTGGAGCGAACACCGCTGGGCGGCCATGGGCGGTGAGAAGGGCACCATCGTCGACATGGCCGTGTGGGCCGTCATCCTCGGCCTCATCGGCGGGCGGCTCTACCACGTCATCAGCGACGCCCAGCTGTACTTCGCGCCCGGCCGCGAACCGATCCGCGCCCTGTTCGTGTGGGAGGGCGGCCTCGGCATCTGGGGCGCCATCCCGATGGGCGCGCTCGGCGTGTACCTGGTCGCCCGCAAGCGCGGGCTGTCGATGTCCAAGCTGTCCTTCGCCATCGCCCCCACACTGCCCCTCGCCCAGGCCATCGGCCGCTGGGGCAACTACTTCAACCAGGAGCTCTTCGGCCGCCCCACCGACCTGCCGTGGGCCCTGGAGATCTACCCCTACCCCGAGGGCGGGCTCCGCCAGGGCATGATCCCCGGCGAGACCACCTACCACCCCACGTTCCTCTACGAGTCCCTCTGGTGCCTGGGCCTGGCCGTCCTCCTGGCCTACCTCGGCCGCCGCTTCGAGGACAAGCTCCAGGGCGGCCGCCTGTTCGCCCTCTACGTCATGGGCTACTGCGCGGGCCGCTTCTGGATCGAGTACATGCGTATCGACCCGGCCAACGAGTTCTTCGGCCTGCGCCTGAACAACTGGACCTCCCTCGCGGTCCTCCTCGCCGCCCTGGCCTACTTCCTCTGGGCCGGCCGTCGCATCGAGTCCTTCTCCAGCGCCGTCGTCCCGCACGGCCATGACGCCGGAACCCAGGTGATCAAGTCCACGAGCGTGGACGAGACCGCCGACGACGGCACCGTCTACAGTGCCGTGGACACCGACGACGACTCCGAGATCGACTCCGTGACCTCCGACTCCACCGAGGCGGGCACGGAATACCACCCCAGCCCCGAGCGATCTAGTAGCGAGGGCTCGACGGAGAACGACGCCGACGACACGGGCACGAACTCCGAGGCGAAGCCCGAGTAGGGATCCGCGTGCGGCCGGTTGACCGGACACCCCGGTCAGACCGTGTGGTGCGCGCCTCTCCCTTCGAGCAGTCCACGGGTTGGCGGCTGTTGGCTTGGCTATCGGTCGTTGTCGGTCAGCGACCTACGGTGAGTTCGTTTCTGGCCGCGGTTCCGGGTTTGGGCTGTCATCGCTGTGGTGTGACTGGGCGTGACCGGAGTGGTCGCGTCGAGAGAGCTACCCAGCGGGTCCGTACCCGAGGGCCTCGGCCGACGGGGAGTACCCGGTTCCCGGGAGGATGTCGCGCACCGCTCACGAGCGGAGAAGGCGCGGTCACGCCGAACGGGGAACCGGCCCCTGTGACCCGAGGACCGTTCGCGGGGCAGCGGACCCCAGGTCCGAGATACGGTGATTTGGCCAGCAATGGTCAACTCTCCCAGGAACGGTTGACGATTGAGAAGGACCGTGAGCAGAACTGAGTTCGGTCACAGCCGGAGGAGTCGGCGCGGCGGTCGACGCCACGCCGAGGACACCCACGTCGAGGAGTACGACGTCCAGGGCCACGACGAAGACCGCGAGGACGACTACGACCCCGACGAGGACTTCTCCGCCGAGTACGGCCACACCCACGCCCACACCGGGGACACCGCGCCCGACGACGGCTATGACGACGCCGAACCCGCCGTAGAGGAGGACACCGCGGCCCCCGGGCGCGGATCCCGCCGCTCCCGTCGCGGGAAGGACAAGGACGGCGGCCGCAACACCTCCGGTAGACGCGGCGGCGTCGACCGCGTCTCGGCCTTCTCCGCCTCGGCGATCAAGCGCGTCTCGGTGCTGGGCGACCGGCCCAACCAGATCGTGTACACCCTCGCCGAACAGAGCAAGCGCAAGCGTGGCACAGCCGTCCTGGGCGTTCTCATGGGCGCCTTCGGCGTCGCCCTGGTCGCCCTCCTGGGCCTGCTGGTCTTCCAGCTGTTCAGTCCCGACGGGGGCGCCGTCGCCCGGGGCGAGCAGAGCATCGTCGCCCCGCCCGAGGGGCACGGCACGCTCACCCCGGACCAGTTCCTGTTCGGAGCCAACCTCGAGGACACCTTCGGCCCCATCGACGGGCGCCCCGAGGGCGCCGAGCCGATGACCGAGGAGGCCGTCTTCGGCGACTCCGAGGAGGTCGAGGTCAACGGAATGGAGCTGGCCCTCAGCGAGGGCCGCGTCACCGACTCGTGCACCTCGCTCGTGTGGGGTGAGGAGCTCGGCCAGAGCCTGATCGACGCCAACTGCTCCAGCGCCGCCACCGGTGTCTACACCGACCCCGACGAGGAGTACGTCGCCCAGGTCACCCTGTTCGACCTGGTCGACTCCGAGGGCGCCACCCGGGTCGCCGAGGCCCTGGACCCGAACAACGCCGAGACCGGTGCCGGGTTCCTGCTGGCCGACACCGGTGACGTGCCCGGGCTGGAGGAGGGCTTCAGCCAAGCATCCACCCAGGTCATGGGCCACTACCTGGCCGTGTTCTGGGTCGCGCGCACCGACGGGTCCCCGCCCGGGGACGACTCGGACATGGCGTCCGTGCGCGTGGCGGCGATGGACACCGTGCTCCTTCCCTACGAGGAGATCGTCGCCAGGAACCAGGCGGAGGAATGAGCCCTGTCAGGGGGTGTCGGGCACCCCGATAGGATCGCGGACGGATCGACCCGCGCGGGGGCACCCACGGGTGCCCCCACGTTATCCGGTGAGCCGGTGCCCACGCATCCGCCCGGAGCCTTGGGCGCGGACCGCGATCCGTCCGTCGACGTCCACACTTTCGAGGCCCGATGTACCCGGAACCGAACAGGCGAGCCCTCCCCGGGAGCGCCGCGCAAGAACCAGTCCAACGGACGGAGCCCGACCCGGCGCGGAGCCGTGGGGGCGAGGGTGCACCCCGCAGCGAGCCGGACGGGCGCGGCGCGCGGTCCGGTGGCCGCCGCCGCGGGGGCGGCCGGAGGAAGCAGGACCCGCGCCGCCGCGGACCGCTCCTGATCATCATCCTGGCCGTCGTGCTGGTCCTGGCGCTCCTCGCCGTCGGCGCCGTGTTCTACCTCCGCTCCTCCGACGAGGGGGGAGCGGACGCGGCCCCCGTCCAGACGCGCCCGGCCGTGTACCGGATCGTCGACACCGGCCGCATGAACGACGTGCTGGCCTCCCGTGAGGTCGACAGCCTCCCCCTCAACGAGGGTGAGATGTTCGAACGCAACAACGCCGAGATCTCCAGCCAGAGCATCGACTTCACCCTGCGGGACTCGGACCTGACCGACGACTGCTCGTCGGCCGTGTGGGGCCGGGAGCTGACCGAGGCCGTGACGGACGCCGACTGCACCCAGGTCGCCCGTGCGACCTACGTCTCGGACACCTACTTCGGCGTCACCGCCGTGTTCAACCTCGCCGACGTCGACGCCAGCCGCCAGCTCGCCGCGGCCATGTCCGATCCCAGCGAGGAGGACGGGGGCGACACGACCGCCGCCGCCCGCGGGTTCGTGCTCCCCCCATCCGGAGCGGACCCCTTCGACCGCCTCGGTGAGGGGTACAGCGCCAGCGAAGCGATCATCAGCGGTCACTACCTCGTCGTGGTCTGGGTCCAGTCCGCGTCCTCGGAGTCGGTGGAGGACCGTGTCAGCCTCGCGGGCCCGCTCGTGGCCCTGGCCAACGTCCGCGATCCGCTCTACCGGCGCATGGTCCAGCTCGACGACGGCTCCGACGAGGGCACGGACGGCACCGGCCAGACCGGCGGAACGGGGCAGACCGGTACCGAGGGCACCGGCCAGACCGGGACGACCGATCCCAACGGCACCGGCGCCACCGGGACGACCGGAACCGACTAGGACGCGCGTGGGGCCCGGGGAACACCTTCCCCGGGCTTCGTGTTCGTCGTGGGCCCCGCCGCGCTCCGGCCCGCTCCTACTCGGGTTCCACCCGCCCGACCAGGTCCCGGACCACACCGGGCAGCTCCGCCCACCGGTGGTCGGGCAGGTCCAGCGGCGTGTGCCCCGCCAACCACGCCGGAGCCGCGGCCACCGCGTGCCGCGACGTGCGCTTGTTGATCGGAGCGCCCATCCACGCCGCGATCTCGGTCAGTCCGCCGCGCAGCGTCGCCCGGAGCATCCCGTGCGCACGCTCCTGCACGTGGGTGAGCAGCCGGTCCGCCGCCGTCCCCGCCTCCGCGCGCCGGGTGAACCGCACCGCCGTCAGGTTCCGGGCCCCGAACCCCCGCAGGAAACGCACCTCGAACCGCGGCTCCACCATCGCCCGCAGCGCCCGCTGCCCAGCCTGGTCACGCACGGCCGCCGCGGCCGACGGCACCAGCGCGTACACCGTGTCCGAGGCCGCGGCCAGGGCCGCCCGCGCCACCAGGCGCTCCCAGCCGCCGGTGAGGTTGATCACGGCGTGCTCGGTCGCCGACGTGGGCGCCGCCAGCCACGTCGACAGCCGGATCCGGCCCGCCCCGGCCGCGCCGCCCATGTCCGTGGGCCATTCGCCCACCAGTGTCAGCGCCCGCACGTCCACCGCGCCGTCCACGTCGTCGAGCACCGCCTCGACCACGGCGTCCGCGCGTTCGGCGTCCAGGCCGCCCCGCGCCTCCTTGGCGTTGACGCCCTGGCTGTACACGCGCGCGGCGTCCCCTGAGGGGGCTGGCGCGGTACGCGACAGGGGCCGCAGCACGTACAGGTCCGAGGCGGCGCCGATCGACTCCGCGCCGTGGTACCGGTTGAAGTCCGGCCAGACGGCCTCCAGCAGCAGGTCCATCCGCACCATCCGCGCCTGCGTCGCCGCCGCCAGCCGGGGGGTGGTCTCACTGGCGCCGTAGGCCACCAACACCCGCCCCCTGCGGGGATCGGTCATCCCCTCCAACCCGCGCCGCACGAACAGCTCCACCCCGTCCGGGGTGTACGGCGGGTCGGTGAACACCAGGTCAGCGGCGCCGCGCAGCGGTGACGGCAGCCCCAGCCGCAGGTCCGCGAAGTGCGTCCGCACAGGCAGCCCCTCCCGCTCGGCCACCGCGTCGATGTGCGCCAGCACCCGCTCGTCCACGTCCACGACCTCGGCGCGCGCCCTCGGGCACACCAAGGTCACCGCCAGCGCGGTCAGGTCGTGGTCGCCCACGCACAGCAGCACCCGGTCGTCGAGGTCGAACCGCGTGGTCAGGAAGAGCGCGCGCCGCAGCGCCGTCTCCGCGGTCGCCGCCACGTGGTCCAGGTTCGGGTCGGAGGCGGGGCCCTCACTCACGGCCCGGGTCAGGATCGCGCCCGCCCGCGCGTGCCGGGGGAGCAGGTGGGCCACGGGGTCGGCGAGTTCGTCCGCCGCGGCGCCCCGGTACTCGGAAGGGGCGACCAGGCGCACCCTGCGCTGTCCGTCACCGCTCTCGGTGTCCAGTTCCTCGGCCTCGTCCAACTCCCTGAGCACGGCCGCCACGACCGAGTGGGCGACCCTGCTCGCGCGCACGAGGTCGTTGGCGCTCCACCACCGCCCGTCCGAGAGCAGGGCGAGGATCCGGCGGACCCGGGGCGCGTCCACACCCTGGTCGAGCAGCAGTCGCAGAGCCGCCTGCGGCAGCAGCTGCGGCGGCTCGGAGGTGACCGAAACCGGTGACCGTGGGGTGTGGGCGGTCGGGTGCGCGTACGCGGCGCCGGGGTGGTCCGGGCCGGGGGAAGTCGGGTGTCCTGCCATGCCCTGATCGTCCCACGTACGGGCGGTGGGGGTGGAATCGCTGGTCAGGGCGGTTCGGGGCGGATGAGGGAGATATCACTCACGAGCGGGCGGAACACCCCTTGGAGGTGGCGTTAACACCGGGGTAATGTGGGTGTGCGGAGCGCCATGTTCACGTTCTGATGTGGAGGGACCCGGCCACCAGTCGAGGTTTAATCCACTTTGGGAGGTTTAGCCGGGTTCCCAGGTGGAAGATACGGCTAGGCCAGCCCTCATCGGAGAACCCCTCCGAGAGGGACCCGTGCTCCCTTCCGCGAGGGGGCACAGCCCCGGAGTCGAGGGCGCACCGCGGCTCCACTTGGTCTAGACCTGCGATTCGCATCGCGGCTGGACCGACATGTATAAGAGAACCTGCCCGAACCACGGGCGACCCTCCGCTACTGCGGCCACGAGGACGTGACCGCCCCGACGGTAACGGACAGGGACGCCCCGCACACGGGAACCGGCCGTAACCCGGCCACACAACCGAATCTTGACGCAGCAGGGCCAATGTCGTCCCGGATGCGCTTTTCACGAAGCCGACGAAAGACGACAGGAGGGTAGATGCCTGCTGCTCAGGTGCGGCGTTCGTCCGTCCGAACGAACGCGGAAGCCACGTCCCAGGGCCTGTACGACCCCGCCTTCGAGCACGACGCCTGCGGTGTGGGCTTCGTCGCCGACCTCAACGGCCGACGCAGCCACGAGATCGTCCAGAAGGCACTCACCGTCCTGCGCAACCTCGACCACCGAGGCGCCTCCGGGGCCGACCCCGACGACGGTGACGGCGCGGGCATCCTCACCCAGATCCCGCACGAGCTCTACACCGAGGTCTGCGACTTCGACCTGCCCGACGCCGGCGCCTACGCCACCGGTATCGCCTTCCTGCCCGCCGACGCCGCCGCCCGCGCGGACGCCGTCGCGCGCATCGACGCCATCGTCGCCGACGAGGACCTGACCGTTCTCGGCTGGCGCGAACTGCCCTTCGAACCGCAGTACAGCGGCCCCGCCGCCCGTGAGGCCATGCCCTCCTTCGGCCAGCTGTTCATCACCGGCCGCCAGGGCACCCCCACCGAAGGCCTCACCGGCATCGCCCTGGAGCGCTACGCCTACTGCGTCCGCAAGCGCGCCGAACACGAGACCGACGTCTACTTCCCGAGCCTGTCCCCGCGGACCATCGCCTACAAGGGCATGCTCACCACCCCGCAGCTGGAGCCGTTCTTCCCCGACCTGTCCGACCGGCGCTACACCTCCGGCCTGGCCCTGGTCCACTCCCGGTTCTCCACCAACACGTTCCCGTCCTGGCCGCTCGCCCACCCGTTCCGCTACGTCGCGCACAACGGCGAGATCAACACCGTCAAGGGCAACCGGAACATGATGCGGGCGCGCGAGGCCAAGCTCGCCACCGACCTCATCCCCGGCGACCTCGACCGGATCTTCCCCATCGTCGACCCCGACGACTCCGACACCGCCTCGTTCGACGACGCCCTCGAACTGCTCCACCTGGGCGGACGCTCGCTCCCGCACGCGGTGCTCATGATGATCCCCGAGCCCTGGGAGAACCACACCGAGATGGACCCGGCCGTCCGGGCCTTCTACGAGTTCCACTCCACCCTCATGGAGCCCTGGGACGGACCCGCCTCGGTCACCTTCACCGACGGCACCGTCGTCGGCGCCGTCCTGGACCGCAACGGCCTGCGCCCCGGCCGCTACTGGGTCACCGACGACGGCCTCGTCGTCCTGGCCAGCGAGGCCGGCGTCCTCGACATCGACCCGGCCGCCATCGTCCGCAAGGGACGCCTCCAGCCCGGCCGCATCTTCGTCGTGGACACCGACCAGGGCCGCATCATCGAGGACGAGGAGATCAAGGCCGAACTGGCCGCCGAACACCCCTACCAGGAGTGGATCGACGCCGGCCTCGTGCGCCTGACCGACCTGCCCGACGCCGAACCCACCCCGGTCGCCGAACTCAACCTCGCCCAGCAGGTGTTCGGCTACACCGAGGAGGACCTCCGCGTCATCCTCACCCCGATGGCCCGCACCGGCGCCGAACCCATCGGATCCATGGGCACCGACACACCCGTCGCCGCCCTCTCCGACCGGTCCCGCCAGCTCTTCGACTACTTCTCGCAGAACTTCGCGCAGGTCACCAACCCGCCGCTGGACGCCATCCGCGAGGAGATGGTCACCAGCCTCAACACCCTGCTCGGAGCCGAGGGCAACCTCCTCAAGGCCGAAGCGGGCGACACCCGGCGCCTCGTCCTGTCCACACCCGTGGTCGACCAGGCCCAGCTCGCCGCCATCGTCAAGGCCGGAACCACCAACCCGGCCCTGCGCACCTTCACCGTCGACGGCACCTACCCCGTCGACGGCGGCGGCGACGCGCTCTCCGCACGCCTCGACGAGATCAACACCGAGGTGTCCCAGGCCATCGCCGACGGCGCCCACATCCTCGTGCTCAGCGACCGCGGCGCGGACGCCACGCGCGCGCCCATCCCGTCGCTGCTGCTCACCGGCTCCGTCCACCACCACCTCGTGCGCGAGAAGACCCGAACCGAGGTCGGACTGGTCGTCGAGGCCGCCGACGTGCGCGAGTGCCACCACGTCGCACTCCTCATCGGCTACGGCGCCTCCGCCGTCAACCCGTACCTGGCCCTGGCCAGCGTCCAGGACCTGGTCGAGCGCGGCGTCATCGGCGGCATCGACGCCGACCAGGCCGTCGCCAACACCGTCAAGGCGTTCGGCAAGAGCGTCCTGAAGATCATGTCCAAGATCGGCGTGTCCACGGTCAGCTCCTACACCGGCGCGCAGATCTTCGAGGCCCTCGGCCTCGGCCCGGAGGTCATCGACCGGTGCTTCACCGGCACCACCTCCCGCCTCGGCGGCGTCGGCTTCGACGTCCTCGCCGAGGAGGTCGCCATCCGCCACCGCCGCGCCCACACCGCCAACCCCAACGCCCACCGGCGCCTGGAGGTCGGCGGCGAGTACCAGTGGCGCCGCGAGGGCGAGCCGCACCTGTTCAACCCCGAGACGGTCTTCAAGCTCCAGCACTCCACCCGCACCCGCCGGTACGAGATCTTCAAGGAGTACACCTCCAAGGTCGACGACCAGGCCGAGAAGCTCATGACCCTGCGCGGACTCTTCCGCCTCAAGGAGGGCGTGCGCGAACCGGTTCCGATCGACGAGGTCGAGCCCGTCTCCGCGATCGTCAAGCGCTTCTCCACCGGCGCCATGTCCTACGGCTCCATCTCCGCCGAGGCGCACGAGACCCTCGCCATCGCGATGAACCGCCTCGGCGGCAAGTCCAACACCGGCGAGGGCGGCGAGGACCCGGCCCGCTTCACCCGCGACGCCAACGGCGACCTGCGCCGCAGCGCCATCAAGCAGGTGGCCTCCGGCCGGTTCGGCGTCACCTCCCACTACCTCACCAACGCCGACGACATCCAGATCAAGATGGCCCAGGGCGCCAAGCCCGGCGAGGGCGGCCAACTGCCCGGCCACAAGGTCTACCCGTGGGTGGCGCAGACCCGCCACTCCACCCCCGGCGTCGGGCTCATCTCCCCGCCGCCGCACCACGACATCTACTCCATCGAGGACCTCGCCCAGCTCATCCACGACCTCAAGAACGCGAACCCGTCCGCGCGGGTCCACGTCAAGCTGGTCTCCGAGGCCGGAGTCGGCACCGTCGCCGCCGGCGTGTCCAAGGCCCACGCCGACGTCGTGCTCATCTCCGGCCACGACGGCGGCACCGGCGCCTCCCCGCTGAACTCGCTCAAGCACGCGGGCACCCCCTGGGAGCTCGGCCTCGCCGAGACCCAGCAGACCCTGCTGCTCAACGGGCTGCGCGACCGCATCGTCGTCCAGACCGACGGCCAGATGAAGACCGGCCGCGACGTCGTCATCGCCGCCCTGCTCGGCGCCGAGGAATACGGTTTCGCCACCGCGCCCCTCGTCGTCTCCGGCTGCGTCATGATGCGCGTGTGCCACCTCGACACCTGCCCCGTCGGCGTCGCCACACAGAACCCGACCCTGCGCGAACGCTTCTCCGGCAAGGCCGAGTACGTCGTCAACTTCTTCGAGTTCATCGCCCAGGAAGTCCGCGAGTACCTCGCCCAGCTCGGCTTCCGCAGCCTCGACGAGGCCATCGGCGCCGTCGACCTGCTCGACACCACCGAGGCCGTCGACCACTGGAAGGCCCAGGGCCTGGACCTGAACCCGATCCTGCACGAGGTCGAGCCCTGGGCGGGCGACCACCGGATGCACACCCGCACCCAGGACCACGGCCTGGAGAAGGCCCTGGACAACACCCTCATCCAGCTCGCCGAGGGTGCCCTGGACTTCGGACAGCCCGTCAAGCTCGAACTGCCGGTACGCAACGTCAACCGCACCGTCGGCACGATGCTCGGCCACGAGGTCACCAAGCGCCACGGCGCCGACGGCCTCCCCGCGAACACCATCGACATCACCTTCACCGGATCCGCCGGCCAGTCCTTCGGCGCGTTCGTGCCCAAGGGCGTCACCCTCCGCCTCGAGGGCGACGCCAACGACTACGTCGGCAAGGGCCTCTCCGGCGGCCGCCTCATCGTCCGCCCCGACCGGTCCTCCCAGCTCGCCGCTGAGGACCACATCATCGCGGGCAACGTCATCGGCTACGGCGCCACCTCCGGCGAGATCTTCCTGCGCGGCATCGCCGGCGAACGCTTCTGCGTCCGCAACTCCGGCGCCACCGCCGTCGTCGAGGGCATCGGCGACCACGGCTGCGAGTACATGACCGGCGGCCGCGCCGTCATCCTCGGCCGCACCGGCCGCAACTTCGCCGCGGGCATGTCCGGAGGCGTCGCCTACGTCCTCGACCTCGACCCCCACCGGGTCAACCCCGAGATGGTCGACATCGAGGAACTCACCGACGAGGACCGCGTCCTCCTCACCGACGTCCTCACCCGCCACCGCGACGAGACCGGCTCCGCCGTCGCCGAACGACTCCTCGCCGACGGCCCCGCCGCCCTCGACCGCATCGCCAAGGTGATGCCGCGCGACTACAAGCGGGTCCTGCTCGCCCAGGCCGAGGCCGAACGCGACGGCCGCGACGTCAACGAGGCCGTCATGGCCTCCGCGCAGTCCTGAGCGTCAGCGAACACGAAAGGAGGAACACACACCATGGCTGACCCCAAGGGTTTCCTGAAGATCACCGAACGCGAACTGCCCGCCCACCGCCCGGTGGACGTGCGCATCCAGGACTGGCGCGAGGTCCACGAGGACTTCGACCGGGGCACCGTCACCAAGCAGGCCTCGCGCTGCATGGACTGCGGCATCCCCTTCTGCCACAACGGCTGCCCGCTCGGCAACCTCATCCCCGAGTGGAACAACCTCGTCTACACCCACGACTGGGCCGAGGCGATCGAACGCCTGCACGCCACCAACAACTTCCCCGAATTCACCGGACGGCTCTGCCCCGCCCCCTGTGAGTCCGCGTGCGTGCTCGGCATCAACCAGCCCGCCGTCACCATCAAGAACGTCGAGGTCTCCATCATCGACCGCGCGTGGGAGGAGGGCTGGGTCAAGCCCCTGCCCCCCACCACCCGCACCGGCAAGAAGGTCGCCGTCGTCGGCTCCGGCCCCGCCGGACTCGCCGCCGCACAGCAGCTCACCCGCGCCGGACACGACGTCACCGTCTACGAGCGGGCCGACCGCGTCGGCGGCCTCCTGCGCTACGGCATCCCCGAGTTCAAGATGGAGAAGCGGCACATCGACCGCCGCCTCGCCCAGATGACCGCCGAAGGCACCACCTTCCGCACCAGCGTCGACATCGGCGTCGACATCACCGTCGACCAGCTCCGCGCCGACAACGACGCCGTCGTCCTCACCGGCGGCGCCACCGCATGGCGCGACCTGCCCGCCACCGGACGCGAACTCCAGGGCATCCACCAGGCCATGGAATACCTGCCCCTGGCCAACCGGGTCCAGGAAGGCGACTACGACACCCCGGCCATCACCGCCGAGGGCAAGCACGTCGTCGTCATCGGCGGCGGCGACACCGGCGCCGACTGCGTCGGCACCGCCCACCGCCAGGGCGCCGCCTCCGTCACCCAGCTCGAGATCATGCCCAAGCCGCCCGCCAAGCGGCCCGACCACCAGCCATGGCCCACCATGCCCATGCTGTACAAGGTCACCAGCGCGCACGAGGAGGGCGGCAAGCGGATCTACTCCGTCAACACCCTCGAATTCCTCGGCGACGAGAACGGCAACGTCCGCGCCCTCAAGCTCGTCGAGGTCAAGCGCACCGACAAGGGCTTCGAACCCGTCGAGGGCACCGAACGCGAGATCCCCGCCGACCTCGTCACCCTCGCCATGGGCTTCGTCGGCCCCCAGAAGGAGGGCATGATCGAGCAGCTCGGCGTCGAACTCGACGGACGCGGCAACGTCGTCCGCGACGCCGACTACAAGACCAGCGTCGACGGCGTCTTCTGCGCCGGAGACATGGGCCGCGGCCAGTCCCTCATCGTCTGGGCCATCGCCGAGGGCCGCTCCGCCGCCGCCGGAGTCGACCGCTACCTCAGCGAGACCACCACCCTGCCGGTCGCCATCCCGCCGACCGAACGGCCCCTGGTCTGACCCCACCACCGACGGCGCCGGGCTCGGGGACACACCCCGCGCCCGGCGCCGCCCTAGGCTGATGGCATGCTCTACCGCCTGATCGGTGACGCCGCCATGGTGACCCACCTGGCGTTCCTCCTCTACGTCGCCCTCGGCGGATTCCTCACCTGGCGCTGGCCCCGCACCCTCTGGATCCACGCCCCCGTCGCCCTCTACGCACTCGGCATCACCCTCATCGGCTGGGCCTGCCCCCTCACCCACGTCGAGAACTGGGCCCGCGCACGCGCCGGACAGACCGGACTCCCCGGCGCCAGCTTCGTCGACCACTACCTCACCGGCGTCGTCTATCCCGAGGAACACCTCCGCACGGTCCAACTCGCCGTCGCCGCGGCCGTCCTCATCTCCTGGATCGGGCTGGCCGCATTCGCCTACCGGGGGCGACGCAAGGAGAACACTCCGTAACCAGCGTAAAGATCGCATATATTGCACGGCCGACTATTCTCCGCGACGATCCGCTGGTCGTACCGTCGAAGACATGAGCGTTGTGACCTGGGACGCATACCACGCGGCGGAGCACTTCACCATGCGCACCGCGCGCCTGATCGACCGCCACCGCTTCGCCTACCACTTCCAGAGCGGCCCCGCCGCCCCGATCCGCTCCGCCCTGGCCGCCTACCGCAACCTCGACGGCGGCTACGGCAACGGACTCGACCCCGACATGCGCGGCCACGCCAGCCAGCCCGCCGCCATCGCGATCGCCCTGCGCTACCTCGACGAACTCGGCCCCATCCCGCACAACATCGGCACCGGCGCCTGCCAGTTCCTCGCCAACGTCTGCGACCCCGACGGCAGCGTCCCCTTCGTCCTGCCCACCATCCGCCACACCGAGGCCGCACCCTGGTTCCTGGAGACCGAGGACTTCTCCGGGCGCCTCGACATCACCGCACTCATCTGCGGATACCTCCACAAACACCACATCACGCACCCCTGGCGCGACACAGCCACCGCCTACTGCTGGAAACGCGTCGACACCCTCGCCTGGACCGACCCCCACGAGGCCATCGGCGTGTGCGCCTTCCTCCAGCACGCCCCCAACCGCACCCGCGCCCTGAGAGCGGTCAACCGGCTGTCCACCATGATCCGCGCCGTCATCGACGTCCACCCCCGCCCCGAGGGCGGAGCCCACACCCCACTCGACCTGGTCCCTGACCCGCACCACATCGCCCGGCCTCTGTTCACCGACGCCGAGATCAGCCGCAACCTCGACGTCTTCGAGGAACAGCAGCGCGCCGACGGCGGCTGGGACGCCGCCCCTGGCCACTGGGACCCCGCGGCCACCCTCGAACGCGAAGGCATCCGCACCATCCAACGCCTGCGCGTCCTCCGCGCCTACGGCCGCATCGGCACCTACCTGCCCCAACCCAGGAGCGACCGATAGGTAGGAGCCTCCGCCCCGCCCCGGACCGTCCCTAACCCAACGCCAGGAACCGCACACCGGCCGCCGACAACGCGTCCCGCTCCACACCACCCTCCGAACGGCCGGTCACCGCACGCACCGCGGCCTCAGCCGCCGCGCCACCCGACCACACCCCCGGAAACACCCGCTCCAACGCCGCCCGGTCCGCCGCACCGAACACCAGGCGCGTCACCAGATCCAACCCGGACCGCGTCGTCCACGGCTCCCGCCCCAACGCGTCCGCCAGATCCCAGCCATGCAGCACCACCTCCACCACACGCGTCACCAGGAAGTCCCTCAGGAACATCGGATCACCATGCCGTGTGAACACCCGACGGCCACCGTCCTCGGCCGCCAGCCGCGCACTCAGCGCCGCCCAGCCCTCACGCAGCACCCGCCCCGGCTCCCCAGCGTCCGCGCGCCGAGCCGCGGCCTCCACCGCCGACCGCACCCGCTCCCCGTTCACCTCCGAGGAGAACCGCACATCCGGCGCGTAGTACCCCGCCGCCGACACCAGCTCGACCCCCCGCCCAGGAGCCTGGGCGTCCAACATGCCGTCCACCCGCAGCACCGCCCCCACCGCGTGCGCCGCCAACGCCGCCACATCCCACGGCTCGCACCGCGTCGGCGACACCGCCCCCTCCTCCGACAACCCCTCCAGAACCCCCGCCAACACCGCCGTCTCCGACTCCAAAGCCGCCACGACCTCTTCGTAGGCGAACACCACGCACCCACCCCCACACGAACCCCGCAGACACCGACCGAACCCCAACGGACCCCGCCCCACCAGGCGGATCCACGCCCCACCACCCCCGCCACCGTTCGCCCCACCGCAGCCAGACATACGTCCATTCGCAACCTGGTTTAGACCACTCCATCCCCCAGACGCTCTAGAGTTGGAGACGTGACACGTCGAGCAAAAATCGTCGCGACCCTCGGTCCCGCCACCTCGAGCCCGGAGACACTCCGCAAGCTCGTCGACGCCGGACTGGACGTAGCGCGACTCAACCTCAGCCACGGAACCCACGACGACCACAGCGCCAACCTCGCCAACGTGCGAGCCGCCGCTGAGGCCGCACAACGATCGGTCGGCGTCCTCGCCGACCTCCAGGGCCCCAAGATCCGCCTCGGCACCTTCGCCGACGGGCCCCACGAACTCGCCCCCGGCGACGAGTTCACCATCACCACCGACGACATCCCCGGCGACGCCACCCGAGTCTCCACCACCTACAAGGGACTCCCCGGCGACGTCCGCCCCGGCGACCGCGTCCTCATCGACGACGGCCGCGTCGTGCTGGAATGCACCAAGACCACCAGCACCGACGTCCACACCCGGGTCGTCTACGGCGGAGCCGTCTCCAACCACAAGGGACTGAACCTCCCCGGCGTCGCCGTCAGCGTCCCCGCACTCACCGACAAGGACGAGGCCGACCTGCGCTGGGCCCTCCAGCACGGCGTCGACATGGTCGCGCTCTCCTTCGTCCGCAGCCCGGCAGACGCCGAGGAATGCCACCGGATCATGGACGACGAGGGCATCACCGTCCCCCTCATCGCCAAGATCGAAAAGCCCCAGGCCGTCGAACGCCTCCACGACATCATCGAGGTCTTCGACGGCGTCATGGTCGCCCGCGGCGACCTCGGCGTCGAACTGCCCCTGGAAAACGTTCCCATGGTGCAAAAACGCGCCATCGAACGCTGCCGCGACAAGGCCAAACCGGTCATCGTCGCCACCCAGATGCTCGAATCCATGATCGGAGCCCCCCGGCCCACCCGCGCCGAGGCCTCCGACGTCGCCAACGCCGTCCTCGACGGCGCCGACGCCGTCATGCTCTCCGGCGAGACCAGCGTCGGAAAGTACCCGATCGAGACCGTCGAGACCATGGCACGCATCGTCAGCGCCGCCGAACAGGAATCCCTCCGCGCCTCGCACATCCTCACCCGGGTGCCCGAGACCACCGGAGGAGCCATCGCCCGCGCCGCCGCCGAGATCGGAGCCACCGTCGGCGCCAAGGCACTCGTCGCCTTCACCATGTCCGGCGAGACCGCGCGCCGCCTCGCCCGCTACCGGTCGCCCATCCCCCTGATGGCGTTCAGCACCGAGGCCAGCACACAGGGCCTGCTGTCCCTCGTCTGGGGCACGGAGACCAACCTCGTGCCGTGGGTCGACAACACCGACGACATGGTCCGCCAGGTGGAGGCCGAACTCCTCCAGCTCGGCGAGTACACCAAGGGCGACAAGGTCGTCATCGTCGCGGGCAGCCCGCCCGGGACCGTGGGATCCACCAACTCCCTGCGCGTCCACAAACTCGGCGACGCCGTCGCACTGAACACCCAGTAACACCCAGCCGCACCGGAGCGCCCACAAGGCGCCCGCAGACGGGCCGCATCAGGTCCGGCCCGGAGGAAGGCGAATGAGCCGCGCCGACCATCCGGGCCAGGACCGGTGCGGCCGACGCGTATCCGGAGCTAGTGCTGCTCCTGACCGCTGGACACCCCGCCCTCGGAGATCACCCGCTCCAACGGCATGTCCCACGGCAACAGGTTCCACGGACTGGCCGGATCCTCCGTCAACAGCCCCAACGCCGTCCACACCCGGTCGGCACCCCCGTGCTCACCCTCCACACCGCGCTCCGGCCACAACAGGTACCCGGCGTGGAAGGCCACCGACAACTGGTGCCACGACGAATAACGACGCTGCAGGTCGGAGGCCACCCGACGCAACAGCGTCTGCGTCTCCACCGGGCTCAGCCAGTCCAACGTCGCCCCACCGCACACCAGACGGATCACATGCACCGACTTCCACCACTGGAAGGCACCGATGATCACCGTCTCGTCGGCCTCCGGAGCGTCGGCCACCGAACGCAGCCGTTCGATCTGCTCCGCGGTCAACCGCACGGTCGCCCCCGTGGAGTGACCGCCCTGCTCCCGGGGCAGCCGCGACTTCGCCACGCCCGCGCGCAGGTCGACCACCAGGTCGAGGGACGGGCCCGAGTGCAGCTCCGCCTGGAGCTCCTCGACCGCGGCCAGGAGGGACTCACGGTCGATCACGCCCCACTGCTGGTCCAGGACCCGCCGGTAGCGGCGGCGCAGCGACGGCCGGGCCACCACGTCCCAGGGCTCGGCGAGCGCGACCCGGAACGGGGCCGCGACGGCGGCGGCCCACCGCTCGGTGCTCAGCGGGGCCTCGGGGTCCTTGGTCCGCACGGCGGGCGACTCGCGCGACCCGACGACCAGCTCGGCGAAGGAGCCGACGACCAGGGCCACGACGGGCAGGAACGACCATCCGGGCTGGTCGAGGGCGACGAGCAGCACGATGAGGAGCGCGAAGGGCGCCAGCAGCCACGGCAGGCGGCGCCGGGACCCCCAGGCCACCACGACCCAGGCGCCGATGACGAGTGCGCCGATCACCCCGGCCACCGCGGTCAGCACCTGCTGCTCCTCTCCTGGAAACCTCTCTGCACAACAAGGATCGGGGACGTGGGGCCCGAACGGCGCCCGAACCCACGGGTTGTACCCAGGTTGTGGCCGTGATGTGACCGGTTCAGCCCGCTTGCCCCGGCATAAAGTGACAAAAGGCCCAAGTGGGGTCGAACTGGCTGGGTAGATACCAAGGTTCTGGCCCGAACCTTCGGGCCCCGATCGCGGTCAGTACTTGGGGCCGACGAAGGAGTCCATCCGCGTCACGGCGGCCTTCCGGGAGATGGACACGATGTGCGCGTCCCTGTGCGGCGGCTTCTTGTTGACGTGGCTCTTCCAGGCGATCCCCAGCCGGTCGAGGGCCGCGGTGAAGATCCCGATGATGTCCGTGGACACGTTGGTGAAGTGGTAGCGGGGATAGTCGTAGTACTTCCACTCGCCCTGGACCATCCTCCGCACCCGATTGGTGATCCGACATCCGTCGGAGTGGATCAGTCCTCGAACGAACGCTTCGGGATGGGCGTCGACGACCTCCTGTTGCCATTCCGCCAAGGCGATGGTCCGGTGGTGTTTCTTCCCCGGACCGTGTTGGGGGAAGAGGCATGGCCAGTGCTTCCAGTCTCCGTAGACCTCTGTGCAGCCTGTGCACGGGGCCGTGTTCACGCGACGCCCCGGGTGGACACTGGCCATGCTTGACGAGCACTGTTCGATCAGGCCTGGCCAAGAGTCCGAGCAGAGGATTCGTAGGCGATGGACACCACGGCCGCCGTCACCGGTCCGCGAGATGCAACCGTCACCCAGATAGAGGCCGAGGAGGTAGCTGTAGGCTTCCGCGTCTGCGGGGGGTCGGGGTATCGGCTCGCATCGGGGGCAGGTGGAGTCCTGATGCTTGTCGACCAGCGAGGGGTCGGTTCGCCAGGTGCGCAGTGTCGACCGGTGGATGCCGAGGCGTCGACTGACCTCGCTATAGGAGATGCCAGAGTTCAGCATGTTCACCGCTGAGCGGCGAATGTGAGGTGCGTACATAGGGTGAAGCATTGCTCACGCATGCGACATTCCCTGGTGTCAGAGGTGGTCTCGGCGATGAAGGGTCCCGAGCAGCGAAAAAGCCACCCTCGCGGGTGGCTCTCGGTGCCCCGAGTGGGATTCGAACCCACACTGTATCGTGTTTGAGACGATTCGCTCTGCCGTTGGCGTATCGGGGCATTCTGCCTAAATCGGACACTGGATCGGTCCGCGCAGCTCTATCGAGCCGACCCTACCTCACCAACAGTGACGTCACGATTGGCGCGCATTGCCGGTCCCGACGTCCAGCATCCTAGCGGATCTCGGTAACCTCGTGTACGTGACGAGGACGCAGAGCCGCGTGGTGATCGCGGAAGACGAGGCCCTGATCCGCCTGGACCTCAAGGAGATGCTCGAAGAGGACGGATACACCGTCGTCGGCGAGGCCGGTGACGGCGAGACCGCTATCCGGCTTGCCCAGGAGCTGAAGCCCGATCTGGTGATCACCGACATCAAGATGCCGGTGCTCGACGGCCTGTCCGCCGCCGAGCGCATCGCCGGGGAGCGCATCGCCCCGGTCGTGATCCTCACCGCCTTCTCCCAGCGGGAGCTGGTGGAACGGGCGCGTGAGGCCGGGGCCATGGCCTACCTGGTCAAGCCCTTCAACAAGTCGGACCTGGTTCCGGCGATCGAGATGGCCACCTCCCGCTACGCCGAACTGGCCGCGCTGGAGTCGGAGGTCAGCAGCCTCCAGGACCGTCTCGAGACCCGCAAGCTCGTCGAGCAGGCCAAGGGACTGCTCCAGAGCCGCCACGGCATGAGCGAGCCCGAGGCGTTCCGATGGATCCAGAAGAACTCCATGGACCGTCGGCTGACGATGCGCAAGGTCGCCGAGACGGTCGTCGAGACGCTCGGCGGCGCGCAGGGCTGAGCGCCGGGACCCCAACCTCTCGCGGGGGCCGCACCCGATCGGGTGCGGCCCCCTTCTGTTCTCCTGCGCACCTCCTGTGGTGGAAACGTGCAGATCAGCTGGTGTTCGCGGCGAAAACTAGACACTCGTTCAGGGTCAACCGGGTGAAGGTACCGGTTCGGTCTCGGTTGCGCACGATGGGATGACGGTTGCATCACGTGGCTTAAGCAGGGCTGAATGACCTGGCTAAACCGGGCTAAACTCACCGCACCGAACAGCAAAGGACAACGGTGTCGAATGTGTGCATTCGGTGCCGCCAACCTCAGATGCGCAAGGAGCGCGCGTGCGCACACGTCTCGTGACCGTGCTGCTCGCCCTGATCACCGCCATCCTGGTGATCCCCGGGCCAGCGGCGACGGCAGACGAACAGGGCGGTGAGTCGCTGCACGGTCGGATCCTCAACCCGCAGGACCGGGACCAGGGTGTCGAAGGCATCCTGCTCACGGTCTTCGAGGGTGAGGACGAGATCGCTGCGGCCGAGACCGGCCCTGATGGAAATTGGGAAGCGGAGCTGCCCGGACCGGGTGAGTACCGCGTGGTCGTGGACCAGGAGTCCATCCCCAGCGAGTTCGCGCTACGGGAGACGTCGCTCGTGGTCGAGGGTGAGGCCACGGCCGAGGTCGAGGCGGGTGATCAGCGGCCGCTGATCATCGCGCTGGACGTGGCCGGCGCCGCGGACGAGGATTCCCCCTCTCCCTCGGGCGAGGGGGCGGAGGGCTCCGACGGCGGTGACGCACCGGCCGATGACGACTCCGTCGAGACGGGTGCCGACAGCGGCGGTTCCTTCGGGGACCGGTTCGCCCAGCTCACCGCGTCGGGTCTGCTCTACGGCCTGGTGATCGCGGTGTCCGCGATCGGTCTGTCGCTGATCTTCGGGACCACGAAGATGATCAACTTCGCCCACGGCGACATGGTCACCTTCGGCGCGATGATCGCCCTGCTGTTCAGCACGGGTGCGGCGGGGATGGGCAACTCCCTCCTGGCGATCTTCCTGGGGCTGGCCGGGGCCGTGCTCCTGGGCGGTTTCTTCGAGGACAGGCTTCCCCGTACGACGCTGGTCGTCGCCCAGTGGTCGGCCATCCTCCTCGGCATCGTGCTGGCGACGGTGCTCGGCGTGATGGGCGACTCGGTGGGCTGGCAGGTTCCCCTGTGGGGCGCGGCCGTGATCGCCGTGCTGATGGGCGGGGTCCTTGGCGCCGGTATGGAGCGCTACATCTGGCGTCCGCTGCGGCATCGCAACGTGGCGCTGATCCAGATGTTCATCGTCTCGATCGGGCTGGCCCTGGTGGTGCGGCACGTGGTCCTGGTGCTCTTCGGGGCGGGGCGTGAGCGGTACGCGGGTTACCAGATCCAGGATCCGGTGGACCTGGGGCCGATCGCGCTTCCGCCGCGTGACCTGGTGGTCATGGGTGTGGCCGTGGTGGTGCTGGTGGGGGTGGCCTGCCTGTTGCAGTTCACCCGGATCGGCAAGGCGATGCGCGCGGTGTCGGACAACCGGGACCTGGCGGAGTCGTCGGGTATCGACGTGGACCGCGTGACGCTGTACGTGTGGGGGCTGGGCGGTGGCCTGGCGGCCCTGGGCGGTGTGCTCTACGGGCTGAACCAGATCGTGGAGTACGAGATGGGCTTCCGTCTGCTGTTGCTGATGTTCGCCGCGGTGATTCTGGGCGGTCTCGGCACGGCCTACGGTGCGATGGTCGGTGGTTTGGCCGTGGGGTTGGTGGCGATGCTGTCGACCCTGTGGTTCCCGACCCAGATGATGCAGGCGTGGGCGTTGGCGCTGATGATCCTGATGCTGCTGGTCAGGCCGCAGGGCCTGCTCGGTCGGCGCGAGCGGGTCGGCTAGGGGAGGCAGACGATGGACATTGTTTCGATCCTCGCGGAGTCGACCCGGTCGGCGTTCGGTCCGATCGCGGCGATCTACGCGTTGGCGGCGATCGGCCTGAACCTGCATTTCGGGTACACGGGTCTGCTGAACTTCGGTCAGGTCGGGTTCATGCTGGTGGGTGCCTACGGTGTGGGCATCAGTGTGGCGGTGTTCGACCTGCCGCTGCTGGTCGGGTTCGCCGTCGGGATGCTGTGCGCGCTGGTGTTGGCGCTGCTGCTGGGTATTCCGACGCTGCGGTTGCGGGCGGACTACCTGGCGATCACCACGATCGCGGCGGCGGAGGTGATCCGCCTGGTCTATCGGGCGGGTTTCGCCGAGCCGCTGACCGGTGGTGTGTACGGTCTGCAGAACCTGGCGGACGGTTTCCGCGTGCTGAACCCCTTCGACGGGGGTGAGCGCTACGGTGTGGGCGCCCTGTCCTACAACGGCAACCACATGTGGGTGCTGGCGGTGACCTGGGGTCTGGTGGCCGTGATGTGCGGTCTGGTGTGGATGCTGATGCACAGCCCGTGGGGGCGTGTCATCAAGGGCATCCGGGAGGACGAGGAGGCCGTCCGCAGCCTGGGCAAGAACGTGTTCGCGTACAAGATGCAGATCCTGGTCCTGGGCGGTCTGGTCGGTGCTCTGGCGGGTTGCATGTTGGCGGTGTACCAGGCGTCGATCCAGCCGGACCAGTTCAAGCCGCAGGTGACGTTCTTCCTGTGGGTGATCCTGCTGCTCGGTGGTGCGGGTCGGGTGTTCGGTCCGGTGCTGGGGGCGATGGCCTTCTGGTTCCTGATGAACTTCACCGACGGCCTGCTCCGGGGTATGGGTTCGATGGGTTGGTTCCCGTTCCTGGACGGGCCGGACTACGGTGCGATCCAGTTGGCCTTCGTCGGTGTGCTGCTGGTGGTGCTGATCGTGTTCCGGCCGCAGGGTCTCATCGGCGACCGCAAGGAGATGTTGATCAATGTCAAGTGAGACGACGAACTCCTCCGCGGGTGTCGGGGTCGATCGGATGGCCGGTGCGGAGCCGGTGCCGGGTTCGGGTAAGTCGGATCCGATCCTGGTCGCTGACGGTGTGCGCCGTTCGTTCGGTGGTCTCAGGGCCGTCGACGTGGAGCACCTGGAGGTGCAGCGCGGGACGATCACGGCGTTGATCGGCCCGAACGGTGCGGGCAAGTCGACGCTGTTCAACCTGTTGACCGGGTTCGACCGGGTGGATCAGGGCGAGTGGACGTTCGAGGGCGCCAGGATCGACGGCAAGCCGGGCCACAAGGTCGCGCGCGCCGGGATGGTGCGGACGTTCCAGCTGACCAAGGCGCTGACGCGCATGACGGTGCTCGACAACATGTTGTTGGGGGCGCAGGGGCAGCTCGGTGAGCGGATGGCCGGCGCCTTCCTGCGGAACGTGTGGGCCGGGCAGGAGCGTGGGAACACCCGGCGGGCGCTGGAGCTGCTGGAGCGGTTCAAGCTCATCGACAAGCGCGACGACATGGCGGGTTCGCTGTCGGGCGGTCAGCGCAAGCTGTTGGAGATGGCTCGGGCGCTGATGACCGATCCGTCGATGATCATGCTGGACGAGCCGATGGCGGGTGTGAACCCGGCGTTGGTGCAGTCCCTGCTGGGTCACATCACGTCGCTCCGGGACGAGGGCAAGACGGTCCTGTTCGTGGAGCACGACATGGACGTGATCATGGGGATCAGCGACTGGATCGTCGTGTTGGCGCAGGGGCGGGTGATCGCTGAGGGCCGTCCCTCGGACATCCGCTCGAACCAGCAGGTGATCGACGCCTACCTGGGTGCCCAGGAGGACGACTCGGCCGAGGCCCGGGGGAGTGGTGATGACTGAGAAGGACGACCTGGGAACGGCGAAGGTTCCCTCGGAGGCCGAGGTCTTCGAGAGGCACCGTGAGGAGGTCCTGGAGCACGCGGGCGCCGAGGCGGTCGGTGAGGTGGGTGGTCCGGACGACTACCTTCTGCTGGCCAAGGAGTTGGTGGCCGGGTACGTGCCCGGGGTGAACATCCTCAACGGGTGTACGTTGACGCTCACCGAGGGTGAGGTCGTGGCGATCATCGGCCCCAACGGTGCGGGTAAGTCGACGCTGATCAAGACGATCTTCGGGCTGATCCCGGTGCGCGAGGGCGGTCTGACGCTGCGGGGTTCGAGTATCAAGGGCCTGGCGGCGCACAGTCTGGTCGAGCGCGGCGTGGGTTACGTGCCGCAGACGCAGAACGTGTTCCCGTCGTTGACGATCGAGGAGAACCTCCAGATGGGGGCGTTCCTGCGGCCGAGGTCGTTCGCGCAGCGGTTCGCCGTGGTGGCGGAGCTCTTCCCGTTGCTGGGTGAGCGGCGTAGGGCGAAGGCGGGTTCGCTGTCGGGCGGTGAGCGCCAGATGGTGGCGATGGGTCGTGCGTTGATGATGGATCCGTCGGTGCTGTTGTTGGACGAGCCGACGGCGGGGTTGTCGCCGATCTACCAGGAGGAGGTCTTCCAGCGGGTCAAGGAGGTCAACTCCACGGGTGTGTCGGTGATCATGGTGGAGCAGAACGCCCGGCGCTGTCTGCAGATCTGTGATCGCGGTTATGTGCTGGACCAGGGCCGTAACGCGTACACGGGGTCGGGTCGGGACCTGTTGACCGACCCGAACGTGATCGAGCTGTACCTGGGGACGCTGGCCAGGGACTGATCCGGTCGTCGGTGGGGGCGGGGCCTGCGGGCTCCGCCCCTTCGTCGTGTGCGGGGCCTGGGCGGGTCGCCCATCGCCGTGTGGGAAGTGTGCCCGGCGCCCTTCTTCGCGTGCCCGGCCGGGGTGTGCGGTGTTCGGGGGCGCCGGGGCGGTGTCGGTCCGGTGCGGTGCACGTCGACGGGCCTGGGCGGCCCCGGCGGGTGAGGTGCCGGTGGGGGAGACGGGGCGGGCCGATGCGGTCGCCTTGAGGGCTCCGCAGTGGTGGTGCGGCCGTGTCAGGGGTTGGCGATGGTTCTCGGGGCACGGTGTGGGTGGTCGTGGCCGCCCGTGGCGGTTCCGGTCGTTTCCGCGGATCGTCCGGTGCGCCGTGCGCCGTGCGCCGTCGCGTGGTCGTGGTTGCGGCCGCGCCCGAGGCCGTGTGGCGGCCGTGGGGAGGCGTGCACAGCAGAGCGCCCCGGGACGGGTGTCCCGGGGCGCTTGCCGTGCGTGGTCAGGGGGCCGGAGCCGCCTGACGGCGTCTCCCTAGTCGTTCAGGGAGTGTTCCTCGTAGGCGAGGACCTCGTGGCCGTCGTCTCCGAAGGCGAAGATCTCGAAGGTGGCGGCGGTCGGGTCGCCGTTGTCGTCGAAGTCGATGTTGCCGCTGACGCCCTGGTAGTTGATGTCCTCACCGTCGGCGATCAGTTCGGCGCACTCGCCGAAGCTGCCGCACTCGGTGCCCTCGGGGCGGCTGACGTTGGGCAGTTCGGCCACGTAGTCGGCGGGGTCGACGCTGCCGGCGGCCTCGGCGGCCAGGGCGATGACGGTGACGCAGTCGAAGACCTGCGGGGCGAACTGGAAGACCTCCAGCTCCGGGTTGAACTCGGTCAGCCCCTCGGAGAACTCGGCGTTGTCGGCGGAGGGGGCGACGCCGGTGACGCCGTTGATGGCGTCGGGGTCGTCCTGGTTGACCTTCTCGCCGAGCTCGGGGTCGTTGAGACCGTCGGTGATGAAGAGCTGCTCGCCCTCGACGCCGCTCTCCAGCAGCTGGGCGATGACCTGGGCGCCCTCCTCGAAGGCGATGAGGGCGACGGCGTCGGGCTCTGAGTCGTTGACGCTGCTGACCACCGAGTCGAAGGTGGTGGCCTCGGGGTCGTAGGTCTCGCTGACCGTGATCTCGGCTCCCAGGGCCTCCAGCTCGGCCTCCAGGTTCTGGGCGTAGCCGGCGCCGTAGTCGTCACCGCGGGCCACGACGGCGACGCTCTGGTTGCCGGCCTCGACGATCTTGCGGGCCATCACCACGGCGGAGAGGCTGTCGCTGGGCGCGGTGCGGAAGTAGTAGCCGTTGTCGTCGATGTCGCTCAGGGCCGCGGAGGTGTTGGAGCCGGAGCACTGGACGATGTTGGCGCTGGTGATGGTGTCGTAGGTGGCCTGGGTCATGCCGGAGGCGGCGGCGCCGATGACGGCGTTGACCTCGTCGGCGACCAGGTTGTTGGCGGCCTGGTTGGCCTGGGCGTTGTCGCCGGCCTCGTCGCCCTCGATGATGGTGGGGACCTCGGTGCCGAGGATGCCGCCGGCGCCGTTGATCTCGGAGATGGCGTACTCGGCGGCGGTGATCTGGGGCGGGCCGAGGAAGGCGAGGTTACCGGTCTGGGGGTAGAGGATGCCGAAGGTGAACGCCTCGCCGCCTCCGCCTTCTCCGCCTTCGCTTTCTCCACCGTTGCCACACGCGCTGATGCCGAGTACCAGGGCCGCGGTCGCGGCTGTGAGGCCGAGCAGCTTCTTGCTTGCCATGGTCGTGGTCAACTCCGTTCAACCGAAGAAGCACGGGCTGCGTGACGCAGGCGTGCCGTAGTGCTGTGCGTCCTGTTATGCCCGCGTTGTGTGGCATTGCTTAATCAGGAGCGTTAGCGGAGCTTAATCACGTATGTTCCCGGCGTGGAAGCTCGGTTCCGGCGTTGGTGCCGACTCGCCGTCATGCTGTTATGGGTCCGTAGTCATCGCAGCTCGTCAGGGCTGTGGTCGTTGGACGGACATCGCTGTTTCGTGATCGCGGGGTGGCGATGTGTCGTGGTTCGCGGGCATGACGAAGCCCGATCGTCGAGGGTCGCGGTACCCCGTGGGGCGCGCGGCGCCGTCGTCGACCGGGCCTGGCGGCGTGCCGCGTGGTGCGGCCCGCGGGATCAGCTGCCGGGCATCTCCCGCAGCATGCACGTCAACCGGGAGGTGCACACCTTCTTGTCCTGGTCGTCGGTGATGGTGATCTCCCAGGTGGCGAGGGTGCGTCCGAGGTGGACGGGGACGGCCACACCGGTGACGTGGCCGCCGGCCGCCGCGCGGTGGTGGGTGGCGTTGATCTCGATGCCGACCGCGACGCGCCCGAACTGGGCGGCGTGGATGGTGGAGCCGATCGAGCCGAGGGACTCGGCCAGGACGCAGGAGGCACCGCCGTGCAGGAGGCCGAAGGGCTGCTGGTTGCCCTCCACCGGCATCCGGCCGACCACGCGCTCGGCGGAGGCCTCGGTGAGCTCGATGCCCACGCGGTCGGCGAGGGCTCCCATGCTGATGGTGCCCTGGTCGAACTGGGCGCGCAGGGACTCGATGTCTGTGGGCATGGTGGTGCCTTCCGGTGGAATGCCCCGTGGGGGTGTTCGTCTGTGGCGCCTGCACCGATCTCCCGGTGATGGCCACGGATTGTCTCGTCCGCATCTTAGGATTTGCCTGTGGTGACCAAGCGAGAGACCCCCGGCCAGAATTCCCGTGCCAGCGCAGCGGCGGACGGCGCCTCCTCCTCAGCGGGTGGTGGCGCGCGGCCCCGCCTGCTGCTCCTGGACGGCCACTCGATGGCCTTCCGAGCGTTCTTCGCGCTTCCCGTGGAGAAGTTCGGGACGAGTACCGGACAGTCGACCAACGCCATCTACGGTTTCACGTCGATGCTGGTCAAGCTGTTGCGGGATGAGGAGCCCACGCACGTGGCGGTGGCGTGGGACCTGTCGGGTCCGACGTTTCGGCACGAGGAGTACGCCGAGTACAAGGACGGGCGGTCCGAGACGCCCGAGGGCTTCCCGTCCCAGGTTCCGCTCACCCAGGACCTCATGCGGTTGATGGGGGTGGCGAACCTGTCGGCTCCCGGTTACGAGGCCGACGACGTGATCGCCACGCTCGCCCACCAGGGCGGCGAGGCCGGGATGGAGGTGCTGATCGCCTCCGGTGACCGGGACGCCTTCCAGCTGGTGACGAGGGACTGCACGGTGCTGTACCCGGGCAAGAGCCTGTCGGACCTCAAGCGCATGACTCCGGAGGCGGTCGAGGAGAAGTACGCGGTCCCGCCGGAGCGGTACCGGGACCTGGCCGCCCTGGTGGGGGAGAAGGCGGACAACCTGCCGGGCGTGCCGGGGGTGGGGCCCAAGACCGCGGCGAAGTGGATCGCCAAGTACGGGTCGCTGGACGAGCTGGTCGCCCACGTGGACGAGGTCACCGGCAAGGCCGGGCAGAACCTGCGCGACCACCTGGACGACGTGCTGCGCAACCAGCGGCTGAACCTGTTGGCGACCGACGTCGACCTGGGCGTGGACGTGGCCGACCTGGGCATCGGAGAGGCGGACCGCGCGGGGATCGACGCGCTGTTCGACAACCTGGAGTTCGCCTCCAACCTGCGTGAGCGTCTGTACGCGGTGATCCGCTCCGGCGAGCCGGAGGGCGGGGCCGACGCGGCGGCGGAGGGGTTCTGCGTCGACCTGACGGTCGCGGACACGGGCGCGGTGGCGGCCTGGCTCACCGAGCACGCGGCGCCCGAGGCGCTGACCGGGGAGGCTCCCGCCGGTGTGGCGGTCGAGGGGGCGTGGGGCCAGGGGAGCGGTCGGGTCGACGCGCTGGCGCTGTGCGTGCCCGGTGGGGCGGCCCTGTACGTGGACCCCTCCGCGCTGGACCCGGCCGACACCGCGGCGCTGTCGGAGTTCCTCGCCGACCGGGACCGTCCGAAGGTCGTGCACGAGTACAAGGGGGCGTCGCTGGCGCTGGGGGCGCACGGGTGGTCCCTGGGCGGAGTGGTCAGCGACACGGCGCTGGCGGCCTACCTGGCGCAGCCGGGCCAGCGGCGGTTCGACCTGGCCGATCTGTGCCGCAGGTACCTGGGCCGGGAGCTGGAGGAGGACACCGACGGCGCGCAGATGGCCCTGGACCTGGGGACGGGGACCGAGGAGGGCGGTGGGCGCCAGCGGTTGTTGGCGGTGCGGGCGGCGGCCACCCGAGACCTGGCGGGCGTGCTCTCGGCCGAGCTGGACAAACGGGGCGGCAGTCACCTGCTGCACGAGGTCGAGCTGCCGCTGGTGGACGTGCTGGCGCGGATGGAGCGGGCCGGAATCGCCGCCGATCTGCCGTACCTGGAGGGGCTCCAGGGCGAGTTCGCGGCCTCGGCGCGCGGCGCGGTGGAGCGGGCGCACGAGATCGTGGGCCGCGAGTTCAACCTGGGGTCGCCCAAACAGCTCCAGCAGGTCCTGTTCGAGGAGCTGGGGCTGCCCAGGACGAAGAAGATCAAGACGGGGTACACCACCGACGCGGACGCTCTGGCGTGGCTGGCGACGCAGACCGACAACGAGTTGCCGGCGGTGCTGTTGCACCACCGGGACCAGACCAAGCTGCGGACGACGGTGGAGGGGTTGATCAAGACCGTCTCCGACGACGGTCGCATCCACACGACGTTCAACCAGACGGTGGCGGCGACCGGGCGGCTGAGTTCGACCGATCCCAACCTGCAGAACATTCCGGTGCGCACGGACGTGGGTCGGCGCATCCGGCGGGCGTTCGTGGTGGGTGAGGGATTCGAGGAGCTGCTCACCGCCGACTACAGCCAGATCGAGTTGCGGATCATGGCGCACCTGTCGGGTGAGCGGGCGCTGATCGACGCCTTCAACAGCGGCTACGACTTCCACGCGCACATGGCGGCGCAGGTGTTTCGCATCGGGGTCGACGAGGTGGACGGTGAGGCGCGGTCGAAGATCAAGGCGATGAGCTACGGCCTGGCCTACGGGCTGAGCGCGTACGGGCTGTCGCAGCAGCTGGGGATCGCCCCGGACGAGGCGAAGAAGTTGATGGAGGACTACTTCGAGCGGTTCGGCGGGGTGCGCGACTACCTGCGGTCGGTGGTGGACGACGCGCGCAGGGCCGGGTACACGGAGACGATCCTGGGGCGGCGCCGGTACCTGCCGGACCTGACCAGTGACAACCGTCAGCGCAGGGAGATGGCGGAGCGCATGGCGCTCAACGCTCCGATCCAGGGGTCGGCCGCCGACATCATCAAGGTGGCGATGCTCCAGGTGGACGCGGCGCTGACCGAGGGCGGACTCGCGTCGAGGGTGCTGCTCCAGGTGCACGACGAACTCGTGGTGGAGGTCGCTCCGGGTGAGCGTGAGCGGGTGGAAAACCTCGTGACGCACGAGATGGGCACGGCGTACGATCTGCGTGTCCCGCTGGCCGTGTCGGTCGGCAGCGGGCAGAACTGGCACGACGCCGCGCACTAGGCGCGCGGGTCGCGCCCCTGGGACATGGGAGGTGGGAACGGTGACGGACACGGGGGGATCCTCCGTGGCGGGCGGGTTGACCGTGGGTTCGGTCACCGTTCCCGCCGACGCCCTGGTGTGGCGCTTCTCCCGGTCCTCGGGGCCGGGCGGGCAGCACGTCAACACGTCGGACACGCGGGTGTCGCTGTCGCTCGACGTCGCGTCGTGCCGGGCGCTCGGGCAGACGCGCCGTCAGCGCGCCCTGGAGCGGTTGTCGGGACGCCTGGTCGACGGGGTGTTGACGGTGTCGGTGCAGACGCACCGGTCCCAGACGCGCAACCGGGCCGAGGCGCGGGAGCGGATGGCCGCCCTGCTGGCCGAGGCGATGGCGCCGCCCGCCCGCAAGCGCCGGGCGACGCGGCCGAGCAGGGCCTCCCGCCAGCGGCGCCTGGACGCCAAGCGGCGGCGCGGTGACGTGAAGCGTTCGCGTTCGCGTCCCCCGTTGGACTAAAGCCCTGTTTTCGGGAATTTTCCTGACTCGCGACGCTACGCCTCGCCACGGGGCGGGGCCGCGGGGCACCCCCTCGGACATGGGGCGGCGTGTAGTTGATCTTGACCACCATGCTCGGGTAAATTGCGGCCAACGTGACCTTCGTCGGGTTGGCGGCCCTGGGTTCCGATTGACCAGGACGCCCATGTCTCATATTCTGGCCAGAGCGTTGTGGGTTCGTGCGGGCGTCTGTCGTCCCCGGTTCGGGGTTCGATGATCGCACCGCTTCGGTCAACACTCTGGACCCGGCGGCCTGTGGCCACGGATGGTTCCGCCTTCCGTGACTGCGGTTCTCACTTCTGGACGACGGATCGACGGGCTCGAACTCGCGGCGTGCCCATTTTCTGAACCTGTCCGTATCCGGAGTCCACCCACAAATGACGAGCAGCACCGAGGCCACCTCGACACCCCAGGTAGCGGTCGACGACATCGGGTCCGAGGAAGCCTTCCTCGCGGCGATCGACGAGACCATCAAGTACTTCAACGACGGTGACATTGTCGAGGGCACCATCGTGAAGGTCGATCGAGACGAGGTCTTGCTCGACATCGGTTACAAGACCGAGGGTGTCATCCCCTCCCGGGAGCTGTCGATCAAGCACGACGTCGACCCCGGTGAGGTCGTCGCCGTCGGCGATCAGGTCGAGGCCCTTGTCCTCCAGAAGGAGGACAAGGAAGGCCGCCTGATCCTGTCCAAGAAGCGCGCCCAGTACGAGCGCGCCTGGGGCACGATCGAGAAGATCAAGGAGGAGGACGGCGTCGTCACCGGCACCGTCATCGAGGTCGTCAAGGGTGGTCTCATCCTCGACATCGGCCTGCGCGGCTTCCTGCCCGCCTCCCTGGTCGAGATGCGCCGCGTGCGCGACCTTCAGCCCTACGTCGGCCGCGAGCTCGAGGCCAAGATCATCGAGCTGGACAAGAACCGCAACAACGTGGTCCTGTCCCGCCGTGCCTGGCTGGAGCAGACGCAGTCCGAGGTGCGTCAGACCTTCCTCAACACCCTCCAGAAGGGTCAGATCCGCAAGGGCGTCGTCTCCTCGATCGTCAACTTCGGTGCCTTCGTGGACCTGGGCGGCGTCGACGGTCTGGTGCACGTCTCCGAGCTGTCCTGGAAGCACATCGACCACCCGAGCGAGGTCGTCGAGGTCGGCCAGGAGGTCACCGTCGAGGTCCTCGACGTGGACATGGAGCGCGAGCGCGTCTCCCTGTCGCTCAAGGCGACCCAGGAAGACCCGTGGCAGCAGTTCGCCCGGACCCACCAGATCGGCCAGGTCGTTCCCGGCAAGGTCACCAAGCTGGTTCCGTTCGGTGCGTTCGTGCGCGTCGAGGAGGGCATCGAGGGCCTGGTCCACATCTCCGAGCTGGCCGAGCGCCACGTCGAGGTGCCCGAGCAGGTCGTCCAGGTCGGCACCGAGATCTTCGTCAAGATCATCGACATCGACCTCGACCGCCGCCGCATCAGCCTCTCGCTGAAGCAGGCCAACGAGGCCGTCGAGCCGGGCCAGGAGGAGTTCGACCCGACCCTCTACGGCATGGCCGCCGAGTACGACGAGCAGGGCAACTACAAGTACCCGGAGGGCTTCGACGCCGAGAGCGGCGAGTGGCTCGAGGGCTTCGAGGCCCAGCGCGACGAGTGGGAGCGCAGCTACGCCGAGGCGCAGGCCCGCTTCGAGGCGCACCGCAAGCAGGTCGAGGAGGCCCGTGCGGCCGAGGCCGACGCCGCCAACGCCCCGGCCGAGGAGGCCGAGGAGGAGTACACCGGCGGTGGCCAGAGCGGCACCACGACCGGCTCCGACTCCAGCAGCGGCGCCCTCGCCTCCGACGAGGCGCTGGCCGCCCTCCGCGAGAAGCTCGCGGGTGGCGAGGCCTGATCAGAGGGCCGGGCTTGACCAGCCCGGCCAGTAGGTCCGTGAGGACCTTCTGACAGCCCCGAAGGGCCGTCCCCACACGGGGGCGGCCCTTCGTCGTGTGGGTCCCGGCCTTCCTCACGCCCCTCCGCTCCCCTGGGACGCGCGCAGCGGTCGGACACGCCCCGATCCCCGGCGGGCCTGATCCGGGACGGGACCGGTGGATGAGGCACGGTCAGGAGCGTTCCTGTGGAAGACTCGCTCCACGAGGAGGCGACGTGTTCGACATCCACCCGGCCACCCCCGCCGACGCCGGCGAGCTCCTGACGCTCCAGCGCGCGGCGTTCGTCGATGAGGCGCAGGCCTACGGCGACCCTTTCATCCTTCCGCTCACCGAGGGCCTGGACCGGATCGACCGGCTCCTGCGGGACGAGGGCGTGCTCGTCCTCAAGGCCGTCCGCGGGGCCCGGATCGTCGGGGCCGTGCGCGCGAGTACGGCCGGCGCGCACGGGGTGATCGGCCGCCTGGCCGTCGCCCCCGACCAGCGCCGCCAGGGGGTCGCCCGGGCTCTGCTGTCCGCGGTGGAGGAGGGGTTGCGCGTCCACAGTCCCGGACTGACCGCCCTGACCCTGTTCACCGGTGCGCAGAGCGCCGACCAGCAGCGCCTGTACCGCGAGCGCGGCTATGCCGAGACGCACCGCGAGCGGGTCGCCGACCACCTGGTGATGGTGCACATGCGCAAGGAACTGGTCCCGGTGGGGGCGTCCACCGAGCCGGTGTGACGGTCGGTCGCGGGCGGCCCGGGGGCGTGCCCTAGGGTCGGTGGCATGCTGACAGTGGGACTGACCGGGGGAATCGGCTCCGGTAAGAGCGCGGTCTCGGCGGAACTGGCGCGCCTGGGCGCGACGGTCATCGACGCCGACGCGATCGCGCGAGAGGTGGTCGAACCCGGCACGGAGGGGCTGGCCGCGGTCGTCGCGGAGTTCGGTGAGGGGGTGCTCGCCCCGGACGGGCGCCTGGACCGGGCCAGACTCGGGGAGATCGTCTTCGCGGACGAGGAGCGGTTGGCCCGGCTCAACGCGATCGTGCACCCTCGGGTGGGGGAGCGCAGCGCCGAGCTGATGGAGCGGGCGCGGGCGGCCGGTGCGCGGGTCGTCGTCTATGACGTCCCGCTGCTGGTGGAGAACGATCTGGGCTCCCTCTACGACGTGGTGGTCGTGGTGGACACCCCCGACGGGACACGTGTGGAGAGGGTGGCCGCCGACCGGGGCATGCCGCGTGACCAGGTGTGGGCGCGGATCCGGGCGCAGGCGGACCGGGAGACCCGGTTGGCCGCGGCGGATCTGGTGGTGGACAACTCGGGGACGCGCGAGGAGTTGGCGGCGCGGGTCGCCGAGGTGTGGAAGGAGTTGCTGGAGCGCGCCTGAGCCCTCCCCCTCGCCACCGCCTCCGTGTTCTTGGCGGGCACGGGATGTCGGGGGCGGTCGGTAGCGTTGGAGGGAAGGCAGGCGTGGGTGAGGCGAGGAGTGGCGACGTGCGACCGGTCAGCGACATCAAGCGCAGCGAGGCACCGTTCGAGGTCGTCTCGGAGATGACCCCGGCGGGAGACCAGCCCGGGGCGATCGCCGAGATCACGCGGCGGGTGGAGTCGGGCGACGCGCACACCGTCCTGCTGGGCGCGACGGGTACGGGTAAGACGGCGACCGTGGCGTGGACGGTGGAGCGGCTCCAGCGTCCGACGCTGGTGATGCAGCCGAACAAGACGCTGGCGGCGCAGTTCGCCAACGAGCTGCGGCAGATGCTGCCGAACAACGCGGTCGAGTACTTCGTCTCGTACTACGACTACTACCAGCCCGAGGCCTACGTCCCGCAGAGCGACACCTACATCGAGAAGGACTCGTCGATCAACGACGAGGTGGAGCGACTGCGTCACTCGGCGACCAACTCGCTGCTCACGCGCCGGGACACGATCGTGGTGGCGTCGGTGTCGTGCATCTACGGTCTGGGCACGCCGCAGGAGTACGTGGACCGGATGGCGCAGCTGTCGGTGGGCATGGAGGTGGACCGCGACGAGCTGCTGCGCCGGTTGGTGGAGATGCAGTACTCCCGTAACGACACCGCGTTCACCCGGGGCACGTTCCGTGTGCGCGGCGACACCATCGAGATCATCCCGGTGTATGAGGAGCTGGCGATCCGCATCGAGATGTTCGGTGACGAGGTGGAGCGGTTGATGACCCTGCACCCGTTGACCGGAGAGGTGCTGGGGGAGAGCCGGGAGATGTTCATCTTCCCGGCGTCGCACTACGTGGCCGGAGAGGAGCGCACGGAGCGCGCCGTCGCCTCGATCGAGGCCGAGTTGGGGGAGCGGCTGGCCGAGTTGGAGGGCCAGGGCAAGCTTCTGGAGGCGCAGCGGCTACGGATGCGCACCACGCACGACCTGGAGATGATGCGGCAGCTGGGGACGTGTTCGGGGATCGAGAACTACTCCCGCCACTTCGACGGTCGTGAGCAGGGCAGCCCGCCGAACACGTTGCTGGACTACTTCCCCGAGGACTTCCTGTTGGTCCTGGACGAGTCGCACGTGACGGTCCCGCAGATCGGCGCCATGTACGAGGGTGACGCGGCGCGCAAGCGCACGCTGGTCGACCACGGGTTCCGTCTGCCGTCGGCGCTGGACAACCGCCCGCTGAAGTGGGAGGAGTTCACTGAGCGGATCGGGCAGACGGTGTACCTGTCGGCGACGCCGGGCCGGTACGAGCTGCGGCAGGGCGCCGGTGACGTGGTGGAGCAGGTGATCCGTCCGACGGGGCTGGTCGACCCGGAGGTGCTGGTCAAGCCGACCGACGGGCAGATCGACGACCTGGTGCACGAGATCCGGGAGCGCGCCGAGCGCCAGGAGCGGGTGCTGGTCACGACGCTGACCAAGAAGATGGCCGAGGACCTGACCGACTACTTCGCGGAGCTGGGCATCCGGGTGCGCTACCTGCACAGCGAGGTCGACACGCTGCGGCGGGTGGAGTTGCTGCGTGAGCTGCGCGTGGGCGAGTTCGACGTGCTGGTGGGCATCAACCTGCTGCGTGAGGGGCTGGATCTGCCCGAGGTGTCGCTGGTGGCGATCCTGGACGCTGACAAGGAGGGGTTCCTGCGGTCGGAGACCTCCCTGATTCAGACGATCGGTCGCGCCGCACGCAACGTCGCCGGTCAGGTGCACATGTACGCGGACCACGTGACCGACTCGATGCGGGCGGCGATCGACGAGACCAACCGGCGCCGGGACAAGCAGTTGGCCTACAACGCCGAGCACGGGATCGACCCCACGCCGCTGCGCAAGCAGATCGCGGACATCCTCGACTCTCTGAACAGGGAGGATGTCGACACTGAGGAGCTCATGGCGACGGGGTACCGTAAGGGCGAGTCCGCTCCGGTACCCGCGCTGGGTGAACGCGCGGTGGACACGAAGAGCATGCCGCGCGCGGAGCTGGCCGGGCTGATCGACCAGTTGAGCGCCCAGATGCACCAGGCCGCGACCGACCTCCAGTTCGAGCTGGCGGCCCGGTTGCGGGACGAGATCAAGGAATTGAAGCGTGAGCTTCGCGGCATGGACGAGGCCGGGGTGAAGTGACGGCGGGCCCTGCGGGGTGGGCCTTTTCCGGCGTGTCGCCACCCTCGTGAGGTATCAGATTGAGAACGTTCGTACAACGAGTGGGTCGCGTGGTTACCTTCGCGTGACATACCCTTGGGGTCGACCAGGGTCATGTCGTACATTCCGGATATCCGGTCGCGGGGGAGTCCATGAAGGTTCAGCTGTTGGCGACGACGGGTGTCCTCCTCGTCGGAACGTCTTTCCTGGTAGGCGGTTGTTCCCTGGTCAGGGGAGGGGCCGAGGCCGCCGACTCTTCGGACGTCTCGGGTGCGCCGACCGGAGCTGATCCCTCCCCGGGGCCCGTCAGTGACGAGGACACGCTGGTGGTGGCCGACGACGGGGCCGAGGTCCGCCAGGACTGCGGCGACCGTGAGATCGTGGTCAGCGCCGATGACGCCGTCGTCGTCCTGGACGGGGCGTGCGGCCTGGTCAGGGCCACCGGCCGGGGCACCACCGTGGACGTCGGGTCGGCCGAACGGATCGTGCTGGTGGGAGTGGACAACACGGTCTCCTTCGCGGCGGGGGAGCCCGAGGTGATCAACCACGGGCGCAACACCTCGGTCGTCGAGGGCGGGGTGGCCACCGCGTCGCCGCGTCGGACCGTCGACGAGGACGGGACTTCCGTGTCCGCGGATTGACCGCCCCGACACCCGCGGGCTACCTGGGATCCGTTACCGTGGTGCGCGTCCGTGCCCATACGAAACCGGGGCACGGGTGATGGACCGGACGGGCACGTCCGCGCGGGGTGGATCCGCGGGGACGGGCGAGGCGACCGGCCCGTCATGGAGTGCTCCGGGCGAGAGACCCGCTAGGGGAGGGGTGGATGAGCGGATATGTGGCGCGGGTGCGGCACGACGAGTCGCCCGGGGGCGATCTCGGGCTGGACCCGCTGGTGCGGTCCGCCGCCCAGCGTTGGGCCGCGACCGACCCGCTGCTGCCCGAACCCGTGGGCTTCGCCCCCGGTTCCTCCCCGCTCGTGACGGTCAGCGACGAGGAAGGCAACACCGTCGCGGCCGGGAGCATGCACTACACCTGGTACCAGCCCGGCGAGGTCGGCCGGATCTGGGGGGTGCCCGACCAGCACTGGCTCACCCCCATCGTCGGCGGGCCCGACCCCGGCCGCGCCCTGGACTCCCTCCTCACGAGCTGGCGTGACCAGCTGGAGGAGCTGCCGACCGGTACCGGTTCGGAGTCGGCCGCCCTGGTCAGCTGGCCCGCCCGCGACGTGTGCGGGATCATCCCGCTCCAGCGGCACGGCCTCCAGCCCTACACGGTGCTGGCCGCCCGTCAGCGCCGCCGTGGGGTGCCCCCGTCGCTGCCCCCGCGCGACGTGACCATCCGGTTGGCCGACCGCAGCGACCTCACCCAGGTCGTCACCCTGCTCATGGAGGAGCACCGCTACGAGCAGCACTTCGGTGGAGTGTTCCTGCAGCCGGACACCGCCGAGCAGACCCGCAAGGTCGCGGCGCGGGCGCTGGACCGGTCCCGTTCGTGGATCTGGCTGGCGGAGCGACGCGGCCGGGCCGTGGGCCTGTTGTGGGTCTCGCCCCCGGAACGGTCGCGGTGGGCCAAGTCCCTGGTCAACGCGCGCCCGATCGCGCACATCGGCTACGGCGTGGTGACCGCCTCCGAGCGTGGCAACGGGATCGGTACCGCCTTGGTCGGCCAGGCCCACCAGGCGCTGGACAGTCACGGCGTGGGCGTGTCCGTGCTCAACTACGCGGCGATGAACCCGCTGTCGGGGCCGTTCTGGCACCGGATGGGCTACCGGCCGGTGTGGACGACCTGGGAGGTCCGTCCGGCCCTGGCCCTGCGCTGACCGCCGCGCCGCGTCCGGAGTGGCGGGGGTCACCCCGGTTCGGTCGCGGCGCGGGGCGCTCCGTTAGCCTGGCCGCAGGACGCGATGGGGCGTGGGAGAGGTGGACCGATGGCTGTGGACGAGCGCGGGTCCGAGGGCGCGGAGCACGTGGAGATCGTCGAGGTGGGGCCGCGTGACGGCCTCCAGAACGAAGACACCGTGCTGTCGGTCGAGGACCGGATCGAGCTGATCGACCGGGCGGTGGACGCCGGTGTGCGGCGGATCGAGGCGGTCAGCTTCGTCAACCCGAAACGGGTGCCGCAGATGGCGGGGGCCGAGGAGGTCATGGCGGGTGTGCGCCGCGCCCCGGGGGTGTCCCACATCGGCCTGGTGCTCAACCGGCGCGGTCTGGAGCGCGCGGTGGCCGCGAAGGTGTCGGAGGTCAACGTGGCGGTGCCCGCCACGGACGGGTTCTGCACGCGCAACCAGGGGTGCTCGGTCGACGAGATGTTGGACGTGCTGGCCGCGATCGACTCCGACCTGGCCGGTACGGGCATCCCGTTGAGTGTGACGGTCTCGACGGCGTTCGGCTGTCCGTTCGACGGTGAGGTCGCCCCGGGGCGGGTCGTGGAGGTGGTGCGGCGGATCGCCGAGACCGGTGCGGTGGAGATCGCCCTGGCCGACACGATCGGTGTGGGTGTGCCGCGCCAGGTGTCCGAACTGCTGCGTGCGGTCGGCCCGGTCGCGGGCGGACGGGCGCTGCGCTGCCACTTCCACAACACCCGTAACACCGGCTACGCGAACGCGCTCGCCGCGGTGGACGGCGGTGTGCGCGTGCTCGACTCCAGCCTGGGCGGCTTCGGCGGTTGCCCGTTCGCGCCCGCGGCGACCGGCAACATCGCCACCGAGGACCTGTTGTACATGCTGCACCGCAGCGGGCTGCGCACGGGCGTGGACCTGGCGGAGGCGGCGGCGCTGGGTGACTGGATGGGTGAGCGCCTGGGCAAGCGGCCGCCCGCCTACCTGGGGCGGGCCGGGGGCTTTCCGGTGTGATCCCGGGCCCGGACCCAGGGTCCGGGCCGCGTGTGGTGTTGGTCGCGGCGGGGAGGCCGCGCGGTGGGGCGGCAACGCCCGCCGCCGCGCGGGGTCGGTGGATCCGTCCAGGTCGGAGGCGGAACACCGATGCGGCACCTGGCGTTCCCAGGTGTAGGCGCGCGGGGGGCCTGTTATCCTGGTGCCCCGTGGAGTCCGACGGACCTGGGCGAGGATCTACCGCTCGGCACCGGACCGCCGCACGGCCGCTCAGTTCACCCGAGTCCGCCGTAGCCACTCAACCCACGGGAGCATCACTTTGGCATCCGCCGCGAGTACCAAGCACATTTTCGTTACTGGCGGCGTCGCCTCCAGTCTTGGCAAGGGGCTGACCGCCTCCAGCCTGGGCCGACTCCTGAAGTCGCGTGGTCTGCGGGTCACCATGCAGAAGCTGGACCCCTACCTCAACGTCGACCCGGGGACGATGAACCCCTTCCAGCACGGCGAGGTCTTCGTCACCGACGACGGCGCTGAGACCGACCTGGACGTGGGCCACTACGAGCGGTTCCTGGACACCGAGCTGTCCGCCTCGGCCAACGTCACGACCGGCCAGATCTACTCCAGCGTCATCGCCAAGGAGCGCCAGGGCGCCTACCTCGGTGACACCGTGCAGGTCATCCCGCACATCACCAACGAGATCAAGTCGCGCATCTACGCGATGGACGCGCCCGACGTCGACATCGTCATCACGGAGATCGGCGGCACGGTCGGCGACATCGAGTCACAGCCCTTCCTGGAGGCGGTCCGCCAGATCCGCCACGAGATCGGCCGGGACAACTGCTTCTTCCTGCACGTGTCCCTGATCCCGTTCCTCGGTCCGTCCGGGGAGATGAAGACCAAGCCGACCCAGCACTCCGTGGCCGCGCTGCGCAGCATCGGTATCCAGCCCGACGCGATCGTGTGCCGTTCGGACCGGCCCATCACCCAGAGCCTCAAGTCCAAGATCAGCCTCATGTGCGACGTGGACGAGGCCGGTGTGGTCTCCACCCCTGACGCCCCCTCGATCTACGACATCCCCAAGGTCCTGCACCGTGAGGGGCTGGACGCCTACGTCGTCCGCCGCCTGGGCATGCCCTTCCGCGACGTGGACTGGACCGAGTGGGACGAGCTGCTGCGCCGTGTGCACCAGCCCGACCACGAGGTCACCATCGCCATGGTCGGCAAGTACATCGACCTGCCCGACGCCTACCTTTCGGTGAGCGAGGCCCTGCGCGCGGGCGGTTTCGCCACCAACACCCACGTCAACATCCGCTGGGTCGCCAGCGACAACTGCGCCAGCCCCTCCGGCGCCGCCGCCGAGCTCGACGGTGCGGACGGCATCCTCATCCCCGGCGGGTTCGGTGTGCGCGGTATCGAGGGCAAGCTCGGCGCCATCCGCTACGCCCGTGAGAACCGTATCCCCCTGTTGGGTATCTGCCTGGGACTCCAGGGCATGGTCATCGAGTACGCCCGGAACGTGCTCGGTCTGGAGGGCGCCAACAGCACCGAATTCGACGACAAGGCCGTCGAGCCGGTCATCGCGACCATGGCCGACCAGACCGACGTCGTGTCCGGTGAGCGCGACATGGGCGGCACCATGAGGCTGGGCATGTACCCGGCCGACCTGGGCGAGGGCACCCTGGTGCGTGAGCTCTACGACGGTGAGGAGCGGGTCTCCGAGCGACACCGCCACCGCTTCGAGGTCAACAACGCCTACCGGGTCAAGCTGGAGGGTGCGGGCCTGGTGTTCTCCGGGCTGTCCCCCGATGGCAAGCTGGTGGAGTACGTCGAACTGCCCCGGGAGGCGCACCCGTTCTTCGTCGCGACGCAGGCGCACCCGGAGCTGCGTTCCCGTCCGACCAAGGCGCACCCGCTCTTCCGCGGCCTGATCTCGGCCTCCCTGGAGGGGCAGAAGTCCTGAGCCTGGGCCGGGCGGGGCATGAGCCTGAGAGGCGAGCACATGGCCGGTGACACCCGTCCGGAGACGATGGCGGGGGCGGACGCGAAGATCGCGGACGCCCCCGCGTCGTGGCCCGTGGAGCGCTCCGAGGAGCGTTTCCGTGGCCGCAAGTGCGGCATGCGCACGGACTGGGTGCGGATGCCCGCCGGGGACGGGGAGGGCACCACCCTGGCGGCCCGCGACTACATGGAACACCCGGGGGCCGCCGCCGTCCTGGTACTGGACGGGGACGGGCGGGTACTGCTCCAGCGCCAGTACCGCCACGCGACGGGCCACACGATGTGGGAGCTGCCCGCCGGGATGATCGACGTGGCGGGGGAGGGGCCGCTGGCCACGGCCCGGCGCGAACTGGTCGAGGAGGCGGGACTGCGCGCCGAGGAGTGGTACGAGCTTCCCGACTTCTTCCCCAGCCCCGGGTTCTCCGCCGAGCGGATCTGGCTGTTCCTGGCCCGGGGCCTGTCGGAGGTGCCCGCCGCCGAGATCGACTTCGTCCGCCAGCACGAGGAGACCGACCTGGCCGCGGAGTGGGTCCCCCTGGAGGAGGCGGTGGGGCTGGTCATGGGCGGCGTTCTGCACAACGGAGCGACCGTCATCGGTATCCTCGCCGCCCACGAGGCCGCCCGGGATGGTTTCGCGTCCCTGCGCCGGGCCCGCTGACCGTGGGCGGGGAAGCGGGCGGCACCGCTCCCTCCGCCGCCGGGGCCGCCGGGACGTTGGCGCGCGCCGGCGCGGCCTTCCTCGACCACCTGTCCGCCGAGCGCGCGCTGGCGGACAACACCCTGCTGGCCTACCGCCGTGATCTGGCCCGCTATATCGGCCACCTGTCCGCGCTGGGCGTCACCGACCTCGCCGACGTCGGCCCCGGACAGGTGGCCGGGTTCCTCCGCGCCCTACGTGAGGGCGACGACGACCGCCGGCCGCTCAGCGCCGCGTCCGCCGGGCGGGCGCTGGCCGCGGTGCGCGGGCTGCACCGGTTCGCGGTCCGAGAGGGCTGGACGGGGACCGACCCGGCGGCGGAGGTCGTCCCGCCGGCCCCGCCCATGCGGCTGCCCAAGGCGGTGTCGCTGGAGCTGGTGGAGCGGCTCCTGGCGGCCGCCGCTCCCGCGGAGGCCCCGGTGTCGGGTGACCGCGCGGCCCTGCTCGCGCTGCGCGACCGCGCCCTGCTGGAGGTGCTCTACGGTACGGGCGCGCGGATCTCCGAGGCGGTGGGGTTGGACGTGGACGACGTCGGCGACGCCGTGGAGGGGGACGACGGCGTCGGGCTGGTGCGTTTTCGCGGCAAGGGCGGGCGTGAGCGGTTGGTGCCGCTGGGTTCGTACGCGCGGCGCGCGCTGGGCGCCTACCTGGTGCGGGCCCGCCCGGCGCTGGCGATGTCGGGGCGGTCGGGGCCCGCCGTCTTCCTGAACGCGCGCGGCGGTCGTCTGACCCGGCAGGGCGGATGGGCGGTCCTCAGCGCTGTCGCGGACAGGGCGGGGGTCGAGGGTGTCTCACCGCACACGCTGCGGCACTCCTTCGCCACCCACCTGCTGGACGGAGGTGCCGACATCCGGGTCGTCCAGGAGCTGCTGGGGCACAGTTCGGTCACCACCACCCAGATCTACACGTTGGTGACCGTGGACCACCTGCGCGAGGTGTACGCGTCCAGCCACCCTCGGGCACGGCGCTGAACCGGTGCGGGGCACCCGATGCCGCGCGGGCGGGGCCGTCGCCGGAGCGGGTGCGACGGGGTTTCTTCGATTGGTTCGTGTTGAAGTGCGTCGTGTCGTCGTTCTAGAGTCGCCGCACAGAGGTACGTTGCTGTCGACATATTGAGTTTCCGACGGCGGCCAGGCGCAGGGGAGCAACGCCCCTCGGGCCGTGGCCGGTCCGTGGGGGAGGTCAAGGGTTGTGAACTGGTCGGAGAACGACGCGGATGCGAACACCGCACCCGTCGGCGGGCAGGACCCCGCCGACCCGGTGAGCAACCCTTGGGGGACGACACGCAACACGGGGGCGGAACTGCACACCAAGAGACCGGAGTACCAGTTTCCGGTGCCGGAGCCGCTGGACGAACACGGCCCGGCACGAATTGTAGCACTCTGTAACCAGAAGGGTGGGGTCGGTAAGACCACCACCACCATCAACCTCGGGGCGGCCATCGCCGAGTTCGGCAGACGGGTGCTGCTGGTCGACTTCGACCCGCAGGGCGCGCTCTCCGTCGGCCTGGGCAGGCTCGACCCGCGCGAGCTGGACCTGACCGTCTACAACCTGCTGATGCAGCGGGACGTGTCGGTCGAGGACGTCCTGCTCAAGACCGACATCGACGGTCTGGATCTCATTCCGAGCAACATCGACCTGTCCGCGGCCGAGGTCCAGTTGGTCGGCGAGGTGGCCCGCGAGCAGATGTTGGGCCGGGCGCTGCGGCCGGTGATCGACGACTACGACGTCGTGCTCATCGACTGTCAGCCGTCGCTGGGCCTGCTCACCGTCAACGCGCTCACCGCGGCCGACGGGGTCATCGTGCCCTTGGAGTGCGAATTCTTCGCGCTGCGTGGTGTGGCGCTGCTCATGGACACCATCCAGAAGGTCCAGGAGCGCCTCAACGAGCGCTTGGTCATCGACGGCTTCCTGGGCACCATGTACGACCCGCGCACCCTGCACGCGCGTGAGGTGCTGTCCACCATCGTCGACGGCTTCGGCGACAAGGTCTACGGGACGGTCATCAACCGGACCGTGCGCTTCCCGGACGCCACAGTCGCGGGGGAGCCCATCACCAGGTTCGACTCGTCCTCGGCGGGCGCAAACGCCTACCGGGAACTGGCCAAGGAGGTGCTGGCGAGGTGGCCTCTCAGCGGTCACGGCGCGTGACCCTGCCCGGGGCGGACGAACTGTTCTTCCGCCCCTCCGGCCCCGAAGCGGAGCCGGACGAGCCGACCGGACGCCAGCGCACGGCACCCGAGCGCGAGGCCGCGGGAGACGGATCCGAAGGCGGCGCCAAGGGCAGGCGTGGCACCTCCGGAGGGGCCGCCAAGGTGCGCCGCGCTCCCAAGCCGAGCGGCCGCCAGCGCCACGACGAGAAGATCACCGTGTACGTCTCCGGGGCGGAGCTGCTGGCCCTGGAACAGACGCGGCTGTCGCTGCGGGCCGAGCACGGGTTGTCGGCCGACCGCGGCCGCCTCGTCCGCGAGGCCGTCGCGGTGCTGCTCGCCGACTTCGAGGAGCACGGTTCGTCCAGCATGCTGGTGCGGCGGCTCAGCGAGGACTGATCGTCGGGCCCGGTGCGAGGGGGAGCGCCGGGCCCGACGGTGCGAGGGTGTCACCGGCGGAGCCTGGCCGGTGACACCCTTGTGTGTATGAGTGAGACGACGTGGAGCCGCCCCCATGGCGGCTGATCAGGAGGCGCACCCGCCCCCGGAGGAGACCGGGGAGGGCGACCCGAACGCCTTCCAGGTGCACCTGGACAACTTCGAGGGGCCCTTCGACCTGCTGCTGGCGCTGATCTCCAAGCACAAGCTGGACATCACCGAGGTGTCGCTGTCGAGGGTCACCGACGAGTTCATCGCCCACATCCGTGAGCACGGTGAGGAGTGGGACCTGGACCAGGCCAGCAGTTTCCTGCTGGTCGCGGCGACGCTGCTGGACCTGAAGGCGGCCCGGCTCCTGCCCCGGGGCGATGTGGAGGACGAGGCCGACCTCGCCCTGCTGGAAGCCCGGGACCTGCTGTTCGCGCGACTGTTGCAGTACCGCGCCTACAAGGAGGTCGCGGCGGTCATGAGCGACCGTCTGGTGTCGCAGGGCCGCCGGTACGCGCGCGCGGTGCCGCTGGAGGAGCGGTTCGCGGCACTGCGGCCGGAGGTGCTGTTCCGGTTGGGGCCGCAGGAGTTCGCGGCGCTGGCGGGCCGGGTGTTCACCCCCAAGGAACCGCCGAGCGTGCCGGTCACCCACATCCATCAGACCAAGACGTCGGTCAAGGAGCAGGGCGAGCTGGTCGTGGCGGCGCTGCGGGAGCACGGGACGCTCACGTTCGCCGAACTCACCGAGGGGTGTACCGGTACCTTCGAGGTCGTCGCGCGCTTCCTCGCCCTGTTGGAGCTGTACCGGGCCGCGAACGTGGGCTTCGACCAACCGGAGCCGCTGGGCGCGCTGACGGTGACGTGGACCGGCGGCGAGGGCGAGGTTCGGGTGGAGACCGACTACGACGACGCCGCGGGCGAGGGGGAACACGAATGAGCGGGGATCGCAGGGCCGGTGTGGGGGATGTCTCGGCGCCGGCGACGCTGCGCCGCGACCTGGAGGCGGTGCTCATGGTGGTGGACCAGCCGGTCGCCGAGTACGACCTGGCGCGGGCCCTGGAGGTGCCCCTGGAGGTGGTGACCCGGACACTGGAGGAGCTGGCCAGGGAATACACCGAGCAGGGCCGCGGTTTCGATCTGCGTGCGGTGGCCGACGGGTGGCGCGTGTACACGCGGCCCGAGTGCGCCGACATCGTCGAACACTTCCTCAAGGAGGGGCAGGAGGTCCGCCTCACGCAGGCCGCCCTGGAGACGATGGCGGTGGTGGCCTACCGCCAGCCGGTCTCCCGCGGCAGGGTCTCCGCCGTTCGCGGTGTCAACTGCGACGGAGTTATGCGTACCCTCGTACTGAGGGGGCTGATCGAAGAGGCCGGACACGACTCCGAATCCGGCGCGCTGCTGTATCGGACCACCTCCTATTTCCTGGAACGGCTGGGCCTGCGCGGCCTCGACGAGCTGCCTGATCTGGCGCCGTTCCTCCCCGACGACATCGAAGGTCTAGACGACACCGGTGAGCACACCCAATGACAGTTCCCGCGGTGCGCGGGACGACGCCCCGCGCGGTGAGCGCGGCGACAACAACGACAACCGCCGACGTGGCGGACGAGACTTCCACGGTCGGGGCGACCGTGACCGGCGCGACCGCGACGACCGGGGCTTCCGAGGCGGAGGCGACCGGTCCTTCCGGCGTGAGGACCGGGGCCGTGGGGGGTTCCGCGGCCGTGACGACCGGCGTTCGTACGGTCGTGAGGACCGTGACCGTCGGCCCCAGGGTCGTGACGACCGTGACCGCGGCGGCTTCCAGCGCCGTGATGACCGTGACCGCGGGGGTTTCCGTGGTCGGGACGATCGTGACCGTTCCTTCGACCGCGGCGAGCGGCGCGGCGGCTTCCGTGACGACCGCGGCGAGCGGCGTTCGCACGGTCGTGACGACCGTGACTTCCGTGGCCGTGACGACCGGCGTTCGTTCGGCCGTGACGACCGTCGCGGTGGGGGCCAGCGCGATGACCGGGGCCGTGGGGGGTTCCGCGGCCGCGACGACCGGCGTTCGTACGACCGTGACCGTCGGCCCCAGGGTCGTGACGACCGTGACCGAGGCGGCTTCCAGCGCCGTGATGACCGTGACCGCGGGGGTTTGCGTGGTCGGGACGATCGTGACCGTTCCTTCGACCGCGGCGAGCGGCGTTCGTACGGTCGTGACGACCGTGACCGCCGTGACCGCGGCCCGCGTGAAGACCGTGGCGGCTACCGCGGTGACCGGCGTCCGCACGGCCGTGACGACCGTCGCGGTGGGGGCCAGCGCGATGACCGGGGCCGCGGTGGTTTCCGCGATGACCGCGACCGCGGCGGCTTCCAGCGCCGTGACGACCGAGGCGACCGGCGTCCGCACGGCCGCGACGACCGCCGTTCCCACGGTGGTGACCGCGAACGGCGCGGTGGCGCCCGCCAGGACCGCGGCGGCCGCGGCCCCGCCCCTGAGCGCCGTGACACCGTTCGTTCCGGTGGCGTCCAGAACGAGTCGCAGCTGTCGAAGGCCGCGCGCGAACGGCTCAACGCCCTGCGCGCCGACTACGACCCCAAGGACGAGGACCGCCACACCGGTGAGGACCGCGACACCTACACCGACGTGCCCGGCGGCATCCGCCTCCAGAAGGCACTGGCCGGGGCCGGTGTCGCCAGCCGCAGGGCCAGCGAGGAGATGATCGCCGCCGGCCGCGTGAGCGTCGACGGCCAGGTCGTCCGCCGGTTCGGTGCCCGGGTCGACCCCGAGGCCTCCGAGATCCGCGTCGACGGCATGCGCGTCGTCACGGCTCCCGACAAGCTGTACTTCGCGCTCAACAAGCCGCGCGGCGTGGTCAGCACCATGTGGGACCCCGAGGGTCGTCCGACCCTGGCCGACTACACCGGCCAGACCGACGAGCGCATCTTCCACGTGGGTCGGTTGGACACCGAGACCGAGGGCCTCATCCTGCTCACCAACGACGGAGAGCTCGCCAACCGGCTCACGCACCCGCGCTACAAGGTCGTCAAGACCTACATCGCCAAGGTGCCGGGCCCGGTCCCGCACAGTGTGGTGCGCGAGATCCGCAAGGGCGTGGAGCTGGAGGACGGTCCGGTCGAGGTCGACTCCTTCCGGATCGTCGACAACGACGACCCCAGGGCCATGGTGGAGATCCGCCTGCACGAGGGACGCAAGCACATCGTCCGCCGTCTGATGGAGGCCGTGGGCCACCCGGTCGCGGACCTGGCGCGCACCCAGGTCGGCCCGATCGACCTCAACGCCCTCAAACTGGGCACGATGCGATCGCTGACCTCACGTGAGGTCAGCGAACTCTACGAGGCCGCGGGCCTGTAGATACAGTTGACGGCGGTCGTCGCCCCAGCTCTCCGGCCGGGGTGGCGGCCGCCGTCCTCTCGTTCGGGAGGACGGCCCGAGGTACGACGACGAGACGGGAACGAACGTGGCGGTACGGGCCATCCGTGGTGCGGTGCAGGTCGACGCGGACGAACGGGAGCAGGTGCTGGAGGCCACGGCAGAGCTGGTCTCCGAGGTGATGCGGCGCAACGGACTGGGGACTGACGACGTCATCAGCGTCCTGTTCACGGCCACACCGGATCTGACCAGTGAGTTTCCCGCTCTGGCCGCGCGCAGGATCGGCTTCGCCGACGTTCCGCTGATGTGCGCGGCGGAGATCGACGTCCCGCACGCCCTGCCGCGCGTGGTCCGGCTCATGGCCCATGTGGAGACCGACCTCCCCCGGTCGGAGGTCCAGCACGTCTACCTGCGCGGGGCGCAGGCGTTGCGCCTGGACATCGCGCAGTGATCGGGGGGCGCCCCCTCCGGGATGGGCCGTAGTCTGGTGTGGGTAGGCACGTGTAGGAGGACGGAAGAGCAGTGGGCGAGAGCTGGGACGGGGCCGGACACCGGCCCGTCGTGCGCCGTGTCACGGTGGTCGGCACCGGACTCATCGGGACCTCCGTGGCACTGGCGCTGCGTGCCCGCGACGTGGACGTCGCCCTGTCCGACCCTGACCCCGACACGCTGCGCCTGGCCTGTGACCTGGGCGCCGGTCGGCCGCTCACCGAGGCGGACGACCGGCCCGCCGACGTGGCGGTGATCGCCGCTCCGCCCGCCGTCATCCCGGACGTCCTGCGTGACGCGCAGGACCGGGGGCTGGCGCACGTCTACACCGACGCCGCGAGCGTGAAGGCCAGTGTGCTGGCCGGGGCGGACCGGCTCGGCTGCGACATGGCCACCTTCGTACCCGGTCACCCCATGGGGGGGCGGGAGAAGCACGGCCCCGGGGCGGCCCGCGCGGACCTCTTCCTGGGCCGCTCCTGGGCGCTGTGCCCCACGGGCAAGGCCGACGCCGAGACCGTCGCCACCGTCGCCGAGCTGGCGCGGATGTGCGGCGCGGTCCCCAGGGTCCTGGACGCCGACGCGCACGACCGCGCCGTGGCGTTGGTCTCGCACGCTCCGCACGTGGCCTCCTCCGCCGTGGCCGCCAGCCTGCTGGGCGCGGACGAGGCGGCTCTGGCCCTGGCGGGGCAGGGGGTGCGCGACGTCACCCGCGTGGCCGGGGGCGACCCGGCGATGTGGACCGAGATTCTCACCCACAACGCCGCGCCCGTCGCGGAGGTCCTGTCGGGGGTGGCCGCTGACCTCGCCGCCACGGCCGAGGCCCTGCGCGCGTTCGGCGCGGACCCCGACACCCGGACGGACGCGACGCTGGCCCCGGTGCGTGACGTGCTCGCCCGGGGGCGTGGCGGTCAGGGGAGCCTGCCCGGCAAGCACGGGGCGGTGCGGCGGCCCTCCTACACGGTCGTGCCCGTGGTCATCCCGGACGAACCGGGGGCGTTGGGCCACCTGTTCGCCGCGACCGCCGAGGCGGGGGTCAACATCGAGGACGTGCGGATCGAGCACACACCGGGCCTGCCGCTGGGCGTGTGCGAGCTGTACGTCCTGCCCGAGGCCGAGAACACGCTCGTCGGGGCGCTGGCCGAGGGTGGCTGGTCGGTGCACCCCGGCCGGTGATCCGGGGTTCGGACGGACGTACCGGACCGCGTCCACGCCCGGGTACGCTGGGGCGTCGGCAAGAAGTGAACGTACGCGGGAGTCAGGGCCAGTGAGCGCGCAGGGCAGCACCGAGGGCATCGTCGTCGCGATCGACGGCCCCTCCGGATCGGGCAAGTCGAGCACGTCGAAGGGCGTGGCCAAGGCGCGCGACCTGCGGTACCTCGACACGGGTGCCATGTACCGGGCGCTGACCTGGTGGATGCTGGACACGGGCGTGGACGTGCACGACGCCGCCGCCGTGGCCGCGGCCGTGGAGCGTCCCGGGATCACGATGGGCACCGATCCGTCGGCTCCCACCGTGGCGGTGGACGGCCGCGACGTGGCGGTCGAGATCCGGAGCAAGGACGTCACCGACAACGTGTCGGCCGTCTCCGCCGTCCCCGAGGCACGTGAGCTGCTCGTGCGCAGGCAGCGCGAGATCATCGCGGCCGCCCGCGCGGAAAGCGCGGGCATCGTGGTGGAGGGGCGCGACATCACGACCGTGGTCGCGCCGGACGCTCCGGTCAAGCTCTACCTGACCGCCAGCGCCGAGGCACGTGCCCAGCGGCGCAGCAAGGAGGTTCGGACCAGCGACGTGGCCGGGACCCAGGCCGACCTGGCCCGGCGTGACCGGTTGGACTCCAGCCGGTCGCACTCGCCGCTGACGCGGACCGAGTCGGCGACCGAGCTCGACACCACGGGCCTGACCTTGGACGAGGTCGTCGCGCTGGTGGTCAAGCTCGTCGACCAGGTCCGGGAGCAGTAGCCCGGGCCGACACCATCGGCGGGTGCCCCGCGAGCGGGGGCCCGCACGCGGAGGCGTGTCCTCCGTGGCCAGTACACGGGTGCCGTGGGCGCCCGTGCCGTCACGCCCGAGACCGTGGCCCCGTTCGGGGAGCGGGACCGGGCGTTCATTCGATCCTCGCGGCACGCGTCCTGGGCGCGCGGGGACCTGGAACCGGGAGCAGTACATGAGTGACTTCGACGTCTCCGATGTCGGCTACGAGGGCGAGGAGGGCACGGAGGCCACGCCCCTGCCCGTGGTCGCCGTGGTCGGCCGCCCCAACGTGGGCAAGTCCAGCCTCGTCAACCGCATTCTCGGCCGCCGTGAGGCGGTCGTGGAGGATGTGCCGGGTGTGACCCGTGACCGGGTCGCCTACGACGCCGAGTGGCAGAACACCAGGTTCACCCTGGTCGACACCGGCGGGTGGGAGACCAGTGTGAGCGGCCTGGCCGCCATGGTCGCCCGGCAGGCCGAGTACGCCGCGCAGACCGCCGACGTGATCCTGTTCGTGGTCGACGCGACCGTGGGCATCACCGACGCCGACGCCGCCGTCACACGCGTGTTGCGCAACACGAAGCGCCCCGTGGTGCTGGCCGCCAACAAGGTCGACGGTGAGATGCAGGAGGCCGACGCGCTCGCCCTGTGGAACCTGGGTGTGGGCCAGCCGTACCCGATCAGCGCCCTGCACGGCCGCGGTACCGGTGACCTGCTGGACGCGGTCGTTGACGCCTTCCCCGAGCAGCCCCGGGGTGAGGCCGAGGACGACGCGGAGGGCGGGCCGCGCCGGATCGCTCTTCTGGGCCGTCCGAACGTCGGCAAGTCCAGCCTGCTCAACCGCCTGGCCGACGAGGACCGCGTGGTCGTGGACTCGGTGGCCGGGACCACGCGCGACGCGGTCGACGAGCTCATCGAGCTCGGCGGCCAGACGTGGAAGTTCATCGACACCGCCGGAATCCGCCGCCGTTTCCGGGCCCTGCAGGGCGCCGACTACTACGCGACGATGCGCACCGGCAGCGCCCTGGAGCGGGCCGAGATCGCGGTGGTGCTGATGGATGTCAGCGCGCCCCTGGCCGAGCAGGACATCCGGGTGGTCGAGCAGGTCGTGGAGGCCGGGCGCGGTCTGGTGCTGGCGTTCAACAAGTGGGACGTCCTCGACGAGGAGCGCCGCACGTACCTGGAGAAGGAGATCGACCGCCAGCTGTCGCGGGTCTCCTGGGCGCCGCGGGTGAACATCTCGGCGAAGACCGGCCGCCACATGGAGAAGCTGGTTCCGGCGATTGAGACGAGCCTGCGCGGTTGGGAGCAGCGGATCCCGACCGGACAGCTGAACAACTGGCTCAAGGAGTTGGTCGCGGCGACCCCGCCGCCGGTGCGTGGCGGCAAGCAGCCCAAGATCCTGTTCGGGACTCAGGCGGGCGCGCGTCCGCCGCACTTCATCCTGTTCACGACCGGGTTCCTGGAGGACAACTACCGGCGCTTCATCGAGCGGCGCCTGCGGGAGGATTTCGGGTTCGACGGGTCGCCGGTGCACATCAGCATGCGCATCCGGGAGAAGAAGAACGGCACGGTGGGACGGGCCTCGAAGGGCAGTGTCCGTCCGGACCGCAAGCCGCGCGGTCGGCGCTAGAGACGTCGCTGCCGGTTGGGAGGGGTCGTCCGAGGTCGGGCGGCCCCTTCGCCGTGTCCGTCACCAGGGGAGGCGACGGGCGGTGCTCCCCCCGGGGCGGTAGCTTGACGGGGGAGCGAGGAGGAGGAATCGTGCGCAGGGTGCTGATCAGCTCGTGTCTGGTGGGTCGTCGGGTGCGCTACGACGGGGGTGCCAAGACCGTCGCGGCCGAGGTGCTCGACCGGTGGCGGGAGGAGGGGCGCCTGGTCCCGCACTGCCCGGAGGTCGCGGGCGGCCTTCCGGTTCCGCGCCCGCCCGCCGAGATCGAGCCCGGCGCGACCGCCACCGACGTCCTGGAGGGCAGGGCGCGCATCCTTACCCCGGAGGGGGAGGATGTGACCGAGGCCTTCGTCGCCGGTGCGCGTTCGGCCCTGGCCACCGTTCGTGCGCGCGGCGTCGCCGTGGCGGTGCTCAAGGAGGGCAGCCCGTCGTGTGGCGGCAACGTCGTCTATGACGGCACCTTCTCCGGACGCCGTATCCCCGGTGAGGGCGTCACCGCGCAGTTGCTGCGCGACCACGGCGTCGAGGTGTTCAGCGAGGATGAGCTCGCGCGGGCGCGCGAGTGCCTCGACGAACTCGACGAGGTCTGAGGCGACCGCCCCGGAGCCGCTGGTCCGCCGGGCATAGCGCCCATAACGTGGTGCGAGCGCACCGGAAAGTACGGTAAGGTTTCATCCGTTGGCGGCGCCGGAGACGGGGCCGGGCCAACGGTACGGGACGTGGCGCAGTTTGGTAGCGCACTTGACTGGGGGTCAAGGGGTCGTGGGTTCAAATCCCGCCGTCCCGACAGATGAGGGGCGTTCACCCAGGTGAGCGCCCCTTTCGCGTGTCCGGAGCGAAGGTGCCCGGGCTTTCTGCACATTCATTGCGGATGGGTTCGGAACTCAGGGACAGGCGTGTTGGAGCTCATCTCATTCGGTGAGTCCGCGGTAACGGATCCGTATGCGGGCGATGCCGGCGAAGGCCGGGAGGTGATCGGCCGGTGGCGGCGGTGTAGGCGGCGGCTCCGGCCGGTCAGGCCACGGTGCGCTCGATCCGCCACCGGTGCCGCCCCAACCGCTGGGAGGACTCCACCCCCTTCGCGGGCCGGGTGGTGCACGATCCCCCGCTCGCGGAGCCAGCGGCGCAGGTGGTCGTCGTCGTAGCCCCTGTCGCCGTGGAGCTCGTGCCCGGGCCCACCCGGTGAAGCGGCGGTGCGCGGTGGGCCCCGACGGGCCGAACACCGGTGGGAGCTGGGCCCAGGTGCGGCCGGTCGCGGCCACGAAGATGATCGCGGCCAGTGCTCGGCGGTCTCCGTGTCTGTGTCGACCGCCGCCCTGGGGCCGGTCAACGACCTGGTCACGGCCTCGCGCAGTGCGTAGGCCGACTGCGGACGGACATCTACAAAGCTGGCTGTGTGACTTTCCACCTTGGCGGCACCCAGGCCGTGGCCGTACTCGGCCAATCCGAGCAAACCTGTCCGCGCGCGCCGACCATCTGTGACCATGCCCCCATGACCACTATCGCCCTGCACTACCGGGACGGCGCCTGGACGTCGGGCCCCGACCCCGTCGAAGAAGCCACCGAGGCCCAGACCGTGGAGGAGGACTGGCGCGACAGCGTCGCCCGTGCCGGATTCAACCGGCACCCCTTCGCCGTCTACAGCGGCCCCTACTCCTACTCCTACGCCGAGATGTTCCGAAGCGCCGACGGCACGACGTTCTTCATGAACATCGCTCACGGCGACTGCGAGCAGCACTTGTACTTCCACTCCGTGGTCGACGCCCTGGAGCACGCGGCCCGGTGGGCGCCGGCCTTCGCCCTCCAGCACGACGACCCCGACCTGGTCTCGCCCGGGGTCAGGCCCGAACCGGACCTGGAGGACGTCGACGACGAGGAGCTGGCCGCGCTGCGGCAAGCCCCCCACCCCTGACCGCCTCGCCCCAGGACCACCACGGCGCGGCCCCGTACACCACGTGCGGGGCCGCGCCGGTCTTTCCGCCAAGCTGGCTTTTCAGATTGTTTTCCCCGGTGAGGGGATCGGACGGAGCCCTCGCTCCTCGGGATCCGGGCAGGGCATCCATTCGACTGTCATCCAGCCGTCCGGGTTCGTGGGCTCGAACGGCTGGAGGTAGGCGGTGGGCGGGACGTACAGGTCGCCGTGGTGGAGGCCGGGGGAGGGGCCGGTTCAGCCGGACGCCGTCGCGGCGTGCTCCTCCAAGGCGAGGCTGACGTCCCGGAGGGTTTGCCTGAGCGTCCACAAGGATTCTTCGGGGTAGCGGTCAACCCAGCCCTTGACGCCGAGGTTGTGGATGACGGCCCGCGGGATGAAGGCATCCTTGAAGTCTTCGGCCTCCTCTCCGTCGCAGATGTTCATGCCGTCGGAGCCGGAACCCCGGCTGACTTCCTCCACCGACTCTTTGGCCAACTTGATGATCGCTTCGGCTTTCGGAGGTGTCCTGGCGTCGGTCTGCTGTGCGTAGAAAACGAAGCGCTGACCGATCTGTACAGCGTGGCGGGGCTCCAGGATGACGGTTCCGCCCGCGGCCCGACACGTGTGGGTCACCTGCTCTTGGAAGGCGTTGAGCTCCTTGCGGTGCTGTTCGGGGAGGTCGAGGCTCGACGCCATCGGGACCTCGCACGCTGTCAGGAGGGCCGTCATGGTGAGGCAGAGCGCCGGTGTCAGGAGGCGGGGAGGCTTCACGTCGGCTCTTTCGTCGGCCGGCCCGTCGGTGCTGTGGTGCTGTTCGCTGGGCGGAGTGACTTTATCACTTTGAGTTCAACATCAAGTGACGCACAGTGACCGTTCGGGGCGGTTGGGGAGGCCACGGTGTACGTCGCCACCCTGGACGGTCGTGGGCGGACACCGCCACCGGGCGCGGCGGGCTGACCTGGAAGGACGCTACCGGACAGGGAAGTGGTCCATGTTCATCCGGGTGCCTGGTGGTCCACGTTCAACCGTTGTTGACAGCGATCGGCTGGCTGACACCCGTAGACATCCGATGGGCGCAGGGTGTCAAGCCACGGTCCGCAGCTCGGGTTCGCCCGGGTTCGGGAAGGCGGTGTTCTCGTCGTCGGTGGGGTCGTGGTCCCGGAGGAGAAAACCCGATCGGTCGTCTAACACTCGGCCCCCGTACCGACATAAGCAGGTGAGAGGACGGGAGGTAAGCCCATGGGACGCAGCACCGTCGGAGACCACTATTCCGACGAGCGCGCCTTCAACGCCCTGTTCGATGAGCACTACGACGCCGTGTACCGGTACGCACGACGCAGGGTGGGCGCCGACCACGCCGACGACGTGGCCTCGGAGGCCTTCGCCGTGGCCTGGCGGAACAAAAAACGCCTGATTCCGGAACGGGAACTGCCCTGGCTGTACGCGTGTGCGCGCCGTATCGCCCTGGCCCACCTGCGACGGTCTCAGCGCCAGGAACTGATCGTGGGCTCGCTGAGTCAGGAGCCCGGACGTGTCACCGACCACGCCGACGACGCCGACCGGGTGATCGAACGAACCGAGGCCCTGGCGGCCCTGGCACGGCTGTCGGAGATCGAACGCGAACTCGTGATGCTCGTGACCTGGGAAGGACTCGACAGTCGACAGGCCGCCAAAGTGGTGGGCTGCACCGCCGTCACCGCCCGGGGCCGCCTGCACCGCGCCCGAAAGAAACTGACCGCTCACACAGCCCAGGACTCCGACCCCCATCAGGACCGCACCGTCAGGGAGGCGGCATGGACGACCTGAACGCGCTGCGCACCGCCCTGAACGGTGCCGACCCCGCCAAGGACACCGCACCCACCCCGCAGGCCCGACAGTGGGCCCGCACCAACGCCATCCTCCGGCTGAAGGAGAACACCCCCATGGTCCGACCCCTGTGGCGCCGTATCCCCGTTCTGGCCGCTGGAGCGGTGACCGCCGCGCTGGCTGTCGGCGCCACCGCGATGCTGCTTCCCGGAGGCGACCCCCTGGGGGTGCCGGCCGCCTACGCCGCCCCGCCCGAGCCGATCGAGGTCGTGGGAGGAGAGCCGACCGACGGCACCGGGCGGCTGTTGGCCTTGGCCGACACCGCGGAGGGCCGCGGCGACGCCGAAGGCGAGGGCGAGGTCGGCTTCGTCTCCTCCACCGGCACCACCCTGTACCGACTGACCGCGAACGCCGGGGAGGACGACCCCGAGGAAACCCACGGGTACGGGTTCATCCCCTTCGAGTGGAACGAGTGGCAGGACCTGGAAGGCAACATGCGCCGGGACGAGCACCCCCAGCCACCGCTGGAGACGGGCGGGCGGGAGGCCGACCACGAGTGGTTCCTGGAACAGCAGACCGACATCCATGAGGAGGAGCTGGACCCGACGCTGGTCTGGCCCGATGAACTGCCCACGGACACCGCGGGGATGACCGATCTCCTGAGCGACTTCGGTGCGGACCCCGTCGACGACTCCCTGGCCAACCTGGTCAACTCCGCCGAGAACCTGTACGACTCGCGTCCGCTCTCCGGCGCCGAGGAGGCGGCCGTGCAGCGGATGATCGCCGAGAGCGGCGGGGTGGAGTACCTGGGTACCGCCACCGATCCGCTGGACCGTGAGGGTGATCTCTTCCGGGTCCGCGTCGAGGACGAGGTGTCCGTGGCCGAGCACCGCTACCTCTACGACCCTCAGGACGGATCGCTGCTGTACCGCGACACGACCCTGCTGGAGGAGGACTCCTCCCAGACCCAGGCCGAGGAGTTCGGACTGGCCTACCCGCTGCTGTCCGAGCAGGTCAGCTACCTCTGGTCGGGCTGGGTCCAGGAGGTCGGCCAGCGCCCCTAGGGCACCGCGGCGTGGCCGGCCCCGATGTTTCGCACCGGGACCGGCCACGCCACGTCGGAGACGGGTTCAGCGGTAGTCGGGGTTGTCGAAGTCGCTGCGGCATCCGGCGTCCCAGACCGAACGTCGGTTGCCGTAGGCGGGCACGCCCCCCGCGGCCCTGAGCATCGCGGCCAGGTGCATCAGGTTGTAGGTCATGAACGCGGTGTTGCGGTTGGTGAAGTCGTTCTCCGGCCCGCCCGACCCCTCGTCCAGATAGGACGGGCCGGGGCCCGCCTCGCCGATCCATCCGGCATCGGCCTGGGGCGGGATCGTGTATCCCAGGTGCTGGAGGCTGTAGAGCACGTTCATCGCGCAGTGCTTGGCTCCGTCCTCGTTACCGGTGATCACGCACCCGCCCACCCGGCCGTAGTAGGCGTACTGGCCCCGATCGTTGAGCAGGTGCGAGCACCCGTAGAGCCGTTCGACGACCCTCTTCATCACCGAGCTGTTGTCACCGAGCCAGATCGGCCCGGCCAGCACCAGGATGTCCGCGGCCAGGACCTGCTCGTACACCTGGGGCCAGGCGTCGACCGCCCACCCGTGCTCGGTCATGTCGGGATGGACCCCGGTCGCGATGTCGTGGTCGATCGCCCGCAGCGTGTCCACCGTGACCCCGGCCGAACGCATCAGGGACACGCTGCGTTCGATCAGGCCCTCGGTGTGGCTCAGCTGTGGTGACGGTTTCAGGGTGCAGTTGACGAACAGCGCCCGGAGCCCGTCGAAGGACGGCGCCGGATCGGTGACGGTCTCGTGCGCGGGCATGATCGGGTCCTTCCCTGCAGGCGATGGCCGACCACCAGTTGATCACGACGGGTGACCGGTTCCTCGTCATGCGCGCCGAGCGCGTCCGGCCGGGGGTGTGGGCGTCCCTCCGCCCCCATCTTTCGCGAGCCCGGGAGCGATCGTCCTTCGGCGGTCAGGCATCGAGGTCAGCGGCGGCGGTGACGTGCACGGGCGGGGTCAGCAGGCCGAGCTCGCGGGCGATGGCCGGGACTCCGGGGTCTGCGAGGAACCCTTCGTAGTCCCTGGTGTCCCAGTCGAAGAAGGACCACACCCGGTGCGTGTCCTCGGGGTCGATGTAGGCCCGTGCCGCGCGGCAGCCGTGCTCCCGCCGCTTCCGCGCGCCGATGGTTCGGAAGATTTCCAGGAACCGGTCGGGGTCGGTGACCCGGGCGACGGTGACGATCATGGCCTGCTCCTCGTCGTCGGAGTCGTCGTTCTCGTGCCGGTCGGCGGCCGATCAGGCGCGGGAGTCGAACCTGCTCTGCGCGGTGTCGGACTCCGGGTTCCGCGCCGCGGCGGAGGGGACGCGCGAGGCGGCTTCCTCGTCCATCCCCGTGTTCTTCCCCATGGCCCTCACCTACCCGCTGACCAGGCCGATACCGAACGTCGGGGGGATCCTGAGGGCAGCCATGACGCGGAGTGGCCGGCGGCCGGGTACGAGGAGGAGGTGCGCGGCCGGCCGGAGGCGGGTCAGCGGATTCTCACCTCGGACCTGCGGTCGAACACTCCGGAGCGGTTCGCGCGTCCGGTGCGGGCGCGACCCGTCGACGGCGGGCTCGGGCAGGAGCGGGGGTGAAGGGGCGGGCCGCGTGGCCGCACAGGTGTGGGTCTCTCCTCGGCGGACGACCCGGGTGAGGAATGGCCGGTCATGGGCCGGTGGGCGGGTGCGGCCTGGTGCTGACATCAACAACCGCCACCGCCATCACCCCCACCACCGCCACCATCGCTGGAGCCGTCGTGGTTGTAGGAGGAGAAGCCACCGCCGTGCCCGTCATAGCCCCTTCCCCCGCCCGGTGAGGAACCGGCTGCCAGAGCGATCAGGACGATGAAGAAGACGATCAGCACGATCGGAATGACGAGACAACTCACAAGACCACTTCCTGGGGGTTGGTGCCCAGCCAGTACCCCACCCCGAGGACGACAACCGGGAAGAGGGCGGCCGAAACGGGCCGTTCACGCCAAGGGGGCACAGACTTCGCGTGGCGAGGAAACACGTCGACCTCCTCGGGGACGGTGACGCGGTGGCCCAGCCAGGCTCTGACAAACTCAGCCCCGAACGATGTTCCACGGCTGTTCCGTGTTGTTGTGGAGTCTCCGGACGCGTCGGAGCACCTCGGCGAGACTGCCCGGTGGGTAGCCGCACGACGGCGTTGGTGTGCCCGCGCGGAGTTCCCCCTCGGTGCCGTCGAGTCCCACGGTTGCGCACGCTTGGTTGAGGACGTCGTATGGGCAAGCCGGGGGTGAGGCCGGATCGCCGCTGTCATCGGCCCCCGTAGGACCTGTTCGCGTCTTGGCGCTCCCCGCCCCGGGGCCACGGGTGAAGGTGCCCTCTCAGTGCGGTTCGCAAGACCGACCAGGCGCCAGATCAGGGAGAACGCCAGCACCGCAGCGAACGGACGACCGGGTGGGAAACCCGCCGGGTCCCTCCCGGGCCGTGGTCGGCATGGTGCGTCCGCCCCCTGGTCCTTCGGGTCCGCTCCCGTTTTCCCATGCCAGGGCCCGCTCATAACCTCGCACTTGGCCCAACTCCGATATTCGTGTGCTCTCCGGCGATCCTCGAGAACTTCGGGGGTCTGGCCGACAGGTAACCAGTTTGAGTCACGTCCGCATAACAGAGGCACACGGTATTTGGTTTCACTCAAACATCCCGGGATGCCTGCGCCGGTTTCTTTTTTCGGCTTCCGGTAGTGACCTGGTGATTCTCCGCCGACCCTCACCGGGTTGGGGTCGCTGCCGTTCCACCACTGTCCGCATGTGGCCACACTCCTTGGCCGAAGATGGCTCCTGGCATAATTTTTTACCCAATCAACTAAAGGTTGAATTTGGATGTCGAAGATTTCCACTCATCCCCCCTCGGCGTCTCCTCTGGAATCCTATGAAGGGCTTACCGGTCAATATGACGCGACATCGAGAACTTCCGACTACCACCGTTGGATGGACCTGTTCGGCGATCTCCTGAAAGAATTTGGCGCCCCCGGGCAGCGGCTGGTCGATCTCGGATACGGCACTGGCAACAGCTCTGTGGAACTTCAGAAGAACGGATACAAGGTCACCGGTGTCGACCTCTCTCCCGCGATGGTGTCGGCCGCTGAGGGAAAAGAGGAGATACGGGGGATCGATTTTTTCGTGGGAGGGTTGGCCGATCTTCCCCTCCCTTCTGCGAAATTTGATGCCGCGATTTCTGCGGGCGAGGTGTTCCACTGCCTCTCCGGAGGCGAGGAGTTGGACGCAGCTTTCGCTGAGGCTGCGCGGGTTCTGGTTCCCACTGGCCTTCTGGTCGTGGAAGTGAACACCGAACTATCTTTCCGTGTGCTCTCCCAGGCTCCCGACATCCGCAGTTCCGACCACGGGTTCATCTCCTTCTCGCCGCTGGCGCCGGCCGACTTCTCCCCCGGCGGCGCCATCGACCTCGAGGTGGACTCCTTCGCGCGGGTGGAGGGTGGCCTCTGGGAGCGTTCCGTCACACGGCACCGGCTCCGTCACCTGACCCACGAGCGCATCCTCGAGAGCATCGCCTCCGCTGGTCTGGAGTTCGTCTCCGTCCGGGGGTTCCACGGAGGAGTCCTGGAGGACGGCCTGGACAACGGAAGACACCCCAAGGCTCTGTACGTCGCCCGGCGTGCAGATTCCGTGGATTAACCGCGGAAATCCCCCCGTTGGAGCTTGGCTCCGACAGTTAAGGAGAAGGTCATGATCAAGATTGAGCCCGTCGAAGAGCTGACCGTCATCATCGTGTTCAGCGCCAGCTAGCATGCGGCCCGAGGAGGTCGGCCCCTTGACGGGGCCGACCTCCTCACTTTTACAGGGAGCAATACTTTGAAGTACAGGTCGGCAAAGCACCTTGAATGCTTCTGGGATGCATCTAATTTCTTCGTCAAGAATCTCATGACGAAAGCCAGGATCAGCACCGACCCGATCGCGGCGAGCGTTCTCTGCAGCTTTTCCGAGTTGCGATTCGTGTCTGATGTCGCGCAGGAGATTGAGTTGGACGAAAACGTCCTGGACAGTGAGGTGGCGTCCCTTTTGTCTCTCGGATTCCTTGAATCCGAGGAGCAGGGTGGGGCTGGAAAACACACAGAGGAGGGATTCGACGCCTGGGTGCCCTGGGGCAAGGAAGGTCTCTCATTCTATTTCTCCACCAGGGGCGCTCCCTTCACGGAGAGCACCGATGAGGTCCGAGAGGAGATCACGAAAGACCCGTCGCCTCCCGTTTTCAAGGAGTACAAGGACGCGGACAGGATCTTTCTCCCCCGGCATCATGAAGATCCCGGCCACTCCTACCAGGAGGTCCTCTACCGGAGGAGAACCCATCGGGACTTTGTTGACGCGCCTGTGAGGCGGGAGGTCTTCTCGGCCCTCATGGCGATGACCTTCGGTGTGAAGGACTTCATCGACGCCCAGCAGTTCGGTGCCCTCATGCTGCGAACCAGCCCCGCCGGCGGCGCCCGTCACGAACTGGAAGCGTACGCGGTCATCACCGGGGTAGCCGGGATCGCTCCGGGGATATACCACTACAACGTCCGGGAGCATTCCCTGGAACTGCTCCAGGAGGGCGAGTTCCGGGACCCTTTGACCCGTGCGTGTGACGCGCAGTCAGGGGTGGGTGAAGCGCCCTTCTCCGTGGTCCTGACGTCGGTCGTCTCACGGCTGAGCTTCAAGTACCGGCACCCCCGCGCCTATCGGGTCATGCTGATGAACTCCGGGCACCTCGGCCAGACCTTCGCCCTGACGGCGACGGCACTGGGGCTGGGCCCCTTCCAGACCGCGGCCTTCAACGACTCGGCCGTCGAGGAGCTGCTGGGCGTCGACGGGGTCCGGGAGACCGCGCTGTACGTCCTCTCCGCCGGTGTTCCCGCCGTGGACGCCAACGGGGACGCGGTTCTCTCCCATCCGCCGATGAGTCTGGAGGGCTCCCGGAAAGCCAGGTTCGAGTAAGCGCATGGACATCGACTCCTCACAGGCCAAGGGCGATCCGTCGGCGGTGGGGTTGGGGGGAGCCTTCCACCGTTTCTGGGGAGGACACACGTCGGCCAATCTCGGCGACGGCGTCCTTTTGACCCTCTTCCCGCTCATGGCCGCCGCCCTGACCTCCGACCCCTTCGCGGTCTCGATGCTGACCGTGGCGGCCTACACTCCCTGGTTGCTGTTCGGCCTCCACGCCGGGGCGCTGATCGACCGGATCGACAAGCGCCGCGCCATGATCATCGGCAATATCCTGCGCTGCGCGCTGCTCGGTGTACTGGCGGTGGTCTCCTGGTTCGGTCCGGTCCCCGTCTGGGGGTTGTGCCTCTTCGTCTTCGCCCTGGCGGTCTGTGAGGTCTTCCACGACGGCTCGGCCCGGGCGCTGCTGCCCGCGCTGGTTGCGCGCGGCCTCCTGATCACGGCCAACAGCCGCCTGCAGGGGGCGCGTGTGGTGGCCTCGGATTTCCTCGGCGGCCCGCTCGCGGGGCTGCTGTTCGCGCTCTCCACGGGGACGGCGCTGTTGTTCAACGCGGGGGCCTACCTGGTGGGGGCGCTGTTCCTGCTCTCCGTCCCCGCCGCGGCCCGGTCCTTCGGCGGGGACGGAGGGGACGAAGGCGAGCGGGCGCCGGGTACGGAGCGCTCCTCACTGACCCGCGAGGCGCTGGACGGGCTCCTGTTCGTCAGGGACGACCGCGTCCAACGGGGGTTCGCCGTGGCCGCCGCGGTCTCCGGGTTCGCCACCGGCGGGGTGTCGGCCATCCTGGTGCTCTACGTCACCCGGACCCTCGGTGTTCCAGAAGCACTGTTCGGGGTCTACACGATGCTGTCCGCGGTGGGCGCGCTCGCGGCCTCGTTCCTGTGTGCTCCGCTGGGACGGTGGTGCGGCCACGGGCCTTTGCTCATCATCGCCCACGTTCTCGGGGGCGGAGTCCTGCTGACCATGGGACTCTTTCCCAACGTCGTGGTGGGAGCCCTCGCCCTCGGTGTGTTCGGCCTGGCGGCGACGACGATCTCCGTGAGCGCCGTCTCCATCCTTCAGGCGGTGACGCCGGAACCGATCCTGGGGCGCGCATCCATGGCCCGCATGCTCCTCGCCCAAGCCTCCGTTCTCCTGGGGGTCTTCGCCGGCGGTCTGTTGGGAGGGCTTGGACTCCACACTCCGTTCGTCGTCGGAGGAGCCCTGCTCCTGACCGCGCCTCTGGTGTTCGGTCGCGTGTTCCGGGAGGGAGCGGAGCGCGCCGCGGTGTGACCGACTCCCGACCCGGGCTCGGCACGGCCTCGCGAGCATGGTGCGGGCGAGGCGCCGGGCCGTCAACCCGCGCCCTCAGGGGCGTGGAGCCGCGCTGTCGGTGCGCTTCGGGCGTAGGCCGACCAGGGCGATCACGGCCAGCCCGACGGTGATGGCGGCGCACGCGTACCCCACGGTGGAAAAGGCCGACCCGAAGGCGGCGCGGGCGGCGGCGACCACCTGTCCGGCGGCCTCGGGAGGGAGCTCTCCGGCAGCCTCGAGGGCCGCGTCGATCCCCTCCCGCGTCGCGGCCAGGGTGTCGGCGGACAGGCCTTCGGGCAGCAGGTCCGCCACGCGCAGCCGGTAGACCGCGGCCGTCAGGCTGCCCATGACCGCGACGCCGAGGGCCACGCCCAGCTCCCCGCCGGTCTCCGACAGGGCCGCGGCCGATCCGGCGCGCCCCTCGGGTGCCGACGCCACCACCAGGTCGGTGGTCAGCACCGTCGTCGGGCTGAGGCCGAGCACGGCGAGCGCGCCGCCCGCCACCAGGATCCACAGCGGATCCCCCACGTTGACCTGGGCCAGGGCCAGGTATCCGGTCAGGGAGAGTGCCGCGCCCGTGGTGATCACCGTCGGCGCGCCCCAGCGGGCGGCCAGGGCGGGTGCGGTGAGCGAACCGGCGATCGAGGACAGGGCGATGGGCGCCATCAGCAGGCCCGCCCGCAGCGGGGGCAGTCCGGCCGCGGATTGGAGGAACTGCGGGATCAGGAAGCTCGCCGACGTCGCGGTGAAGACCCCGACGACGAGCAGGGCCAGCGCGGAGCGGAAGGCGCGGGACCGGAAGAGGGCGGGGTCGATCAGCGGCGCCGCGAGGGTGCGCTGCCGACGGATGAGGGCGGTGCCCAGGACGAGGCCCGAGGCCAGAACGGCCGCGTCGGCGGTGTCCGGCCCGGAGCCGACCAGTTCCTTGAGGCCGTACACCAGACTGAGCACGGCCGCGATGGACAGCACCGCGCTCACGGTGTCGATCCGGGCCGGGGACGGGTCGCGGCTCTCCGGCAGCAGGAGGGGACCGCACAGCACCACCGCCGCCATGACGGGCACGGCCACGACGAACACCGAGCCCCACCAGAACGCCTCCAGCAGGGCGCCGCCGATGAGTGGGCCCAGGGCGACGCCGACGGAGAAGGTCGTCATCCACACCGCGACCGCGGTCGTGCGCTGGCGTTCGTTCCGGAACATCGTGCGGATGAGCGCGAGGGTGGACGGCATCAGTGTGGCTCCGGCGGCGCCGAGGGCGGCACGCGCGGCGATGAGTGACAGGGGGCCGTTCGCCAGTGCCGCCCACAGCGAGGCGGCGGCGAAGGCGGTCGATCCGACCATGAGCAGGCGTCTGCGCCCGATCCGGTCGCCGACCGCGCCCATGGTGACGAGCAGCCCGGCGATCATGAAGCCGTAGACGTCCATCGCCCACAGCCACTGGGTCGGTGTCGGATCGAGGCCGGCGGCGATGTGCGGAGCGGCCAGGAACAGGACGCTCGCGTCGACGGCCAGCACGAACAACGGCAGTGTGAGCAGGCCCAGCCCGAGCCACTGACGGCGTCCCGCGCGTGCCGGTACCTCCGTGACCATGCTTGTCCTCCGTTTCCAATTAGGATACGATACGGATCGAATCGGATCCTAGGTCGGAAGGAACGGGGGCGTCAATGGGTCAGCGCTCCGTCACGGGCGGACGGCCCCGCGACGCGCACATCGACACGGCGGTGCTGGACGCGGTCTCCGCCCTCCTGGAGGAGGACGGCTACAGGAGTCTGGCGATCGAGAAGGTGGCGCGCAGGGCGGGGGTGAGCAAGGCGGCCGTCTACCGTCGTTGGCCCAACCGGCAACTGCTCGTCCTCGCCGAGCTGGAACGGCGCATGGGCGGGGTCGAACCACCGCGTACCGGGTGCACTCTGTGCGACCTGGACGAGGCGCTGGCCCTCTTCGCGCGCACCTTCCGCTGCATGGGCCCGGAGTTCTTCAGTCCCCTGCTCGCCGACTGCTCGGGCGACGAGGAGCTGCACCGCCGGTTCATGGACACGCTCTTCGATCCACCCCGGAACGCCGTGCGCGACACCCTGGAACGGGCACGTGAGCGCGGGGACCTGCGCGACGACGTCGACCTCACCCTGGCGGTCGACACCCTGGCCTCCCTCGTCCACTACCGCCTGCTCTTCGGGCACGCCCCCGTGGACGGGCGGGAGACCGCACGCGCGGTGGCGGTCCTGCTGCGCGGTCTGGCACGAGACTTCGCCGCGCTGGAGGCCGAGGCGGTCGGACACTCCGCGACCTCGCACGGCTAGGGCGGTTCCGGGGCGGCCGACTCCGGTTCGGGCCGTGCGAGCCCCGCGGCGGCGCGGCCGAACGCTGGGACCGTGACCGCGCAGAGGTAGAGGACCGAGCACGCCACCAGGACGGGGGACATCCCCACGAGGGTGATCCCCGCGCCGACCACGGGGGCGCCGAACGGCGCGGCGAGCCGCGCCAGGGCTCCCACCGTCGCCGTTCCGCGTCCGACCATGTGCCCGGGCAGCCGTTCGAAGATCGCCGCGGACAGGATCGGGTTGATCAGGCCGCCGCCGACACCCCCCACGCCCCACACGGCCAGGACCACCCACAGGGGGGCGTCCAGCGCCAGGACGAGGATGCGCGGCGGACCGGAGAGGGCGAACGCGGCGAAGAACGTCCACCGGCGCGGGAGCCTGTGACCCACCCAGACCGCCACGAACGAACCGAGCACCGATCCGCCGCCGAGCACGCCCGCGGTGAGTCCCACGGCCTCGGGGCCGAGCCCGTGTCCGTGGACCCACAGGGGCAGCGCGATCGTCATGACGGCCGTGTCGACGAGGTTGGTGACCATGATCATCGTGATGAGCGCGCGCAACGGCAGGTCGCCCCACACCGTCCGCCACCCGGCGTACAGCTGGGACAGGTAACCGGTGTCCTCCTCCGGGGCGGCGCCCGGGGCCGGGCGGGCCCGGGGGACCAGGGTCGCCAGGGCCGCCGAGGCGAGCACCATGAGCGCGGCGTTGAGGGCCAGGGCGGGGATGGCTCCCACCAGTGCGACGAGCGCCCCGGCGGCCACCGGGCCGACGGTCTGGGAGAGGCGGTCAACGGTTCCGGTCAGGGCGGTGACGCGTTCCAGGCGGGTGCCCGTGTCGGTCGCCACGGAGGGCGAGAGCGAGACCTTGGCCGTTTCGGACGGTCCGGTGGCCAGGCCGACCAGGGCCACGAGCGCGAGCAGGAGGGGGAGCGACAACAGGTCGGCGGCGTGCAGGGCGGGGACACCCGCGAGCGCGGCGGCCGCCACCAGATCCAGGCGGACGCTGACCGCGCGCTGGCCGACACGGTCCAGGAGCGGGCCGCTGAACAGCCTGGCCAGGGTGTAGGCGCCCATCTCGAAGAGGGTCACCAACCCCATGCGGGCGGGGCTGTCGGTGGTCTCCAGGACGAACCAGGGGATGGCGACGAGGGCGAGGCGGGTGCCGGTGTAGGCGAGTGCTTGGGCGGTGACCAGTCCGACGAGCGGGCGGCGACTCACGGCTGCTTTCGACCGTCGTCGGGGCCGCCCCGGGCGGAGGGGCGGGCGTCGGAGGGGTCGGGGCTGGGGAAGGCGGCGAACTGGACGCGCACCACACGGCTGCCGGGCGCCTCGGTGTCGGCGCGCTCTCCGGGCTCGCGCGCGTACCGGTTGAGGACCGTGCGGATCTCGGACCTCAACGCGGCGAGTTCGTCGACGGTGAGCTGGGTGCTGCGCTCGCCCATGACCTGTGCCTCGCGCCAGCCCTCGGGCTGGGAGGACCACACGTTGACGGCGGCGCCGAGTTCCTCGGACCAGCGGGCGGCCAGGGCGAGCCGGACGGCCGTACTGAGTTCGGGGGCCTCGGTGTCCAGGTGCTCGGGCAGCCGGAAACCGGTGTGCGGGGCGCGCCACCAGCGTTCCTTGGCCGTGCCGAGCTCGGGCGCCTCCTCGACGAAGCCGTAGGTGTGCAGTTGGCGCAGGTGGTAGCTGGCCGAGGCGGACGCGATGCCGAAGTGCTCGGAGACGGTCTTTCCGGTGGCCGGGCCGTGGGTCTGGAGTAGGGAGAGGATGCGCAGGCGCAGCGGATGGGCGAGCCCGCGCAGGCTACGGGCGTCGGGGACCGCGGCGTTCTCGAAGGGGTCGGGGGCGTCGTGGGCGGTGTCCATGGCGCGAGGGTATATGCCCAAGACTTCTTGGCCAAGGAGTGGTGGCCAAGAAGTCTTGGGCGTGGGTGACGTTCACGTGGGCCGATGCGCCGGGTGGCCGGTACCGGCCACCCGGCCGTTCCAAGGGCGAACCCGGTGGCCGGGTCCGGCGGCTGAGTCGCCCCCCGTGGTCCGCCTCCGTATGCTGCGGGGGACGCCGGGTGCCGCGACCGCCCCTTCTGGCCGTGGCTCGTGCCCGCTGACCTGCATGGATATTCCTGGCATTAGGCATATGGGGTAAATTTCTCGTATCGTCTGCTAAGTACCCCTCGCCCCACAGGCACCCTCCAGCGAGCCTCCGTGCGCGGAGGGCGACGGCTCCGGGCCCCGACCTCCTCGCCGACGCACGGGCTCGCCAGCGGTACCACCCATGGAGCTGACATGACTCTCAACCCCGGATCGCCCTCCTCGCGGCCCTGGCGCCGCCGTGGAGTCCGCATCCGACTCGGCGCCGCCGCCGTGTGCGCGGCCGCCGTCGTCACCGTCCCCCAGGCCGCCCACGCGGACCCCGAGGACCTGGACATCGACGAGCTCAACGCCCGGGCCGAGGAACTGGAGGAGACCTACGACGGCGAGCTCCTCCAGTTCAACGAGATCGAGGAGCGCGCCGAGCGGGCGCAGCAGGATCTGGAGGATGTCGAGGAGCGACTGGACCGATCGCGCTCCGGAGTGGCCCAGATCGCCGCCAGCCAGTACATGAGCAACGGGTTCGATCCCACCCTGGACGTCGTCTTCAGCAGTGAACCCGAGAACTTCTTCACCGACGTGGCCATGGTCGAGCAGGTCGGCCGCAGCCAGTCCGAGCAGATCTCCGACCTGGTCGAGCTCAAGGAGGAGCGGGAGGAGATCGCGAAGGAGGCCGAGGAAGAGCTCACCGAGGCCGAGGAGCTGATCGAGGGCCTGGAGGAACAGCGCGACGAGGTCGAGGCCCTCATCGAGGAGTACGAGGCCGCGCAGGTCCCCGAGGAGCCGGAGACCCCCGCCACGGGCACCATCCCCAGCAGCGTGCGCGGTTGGGGCTTCGACGGCGCGACCCCGCGCATGGCGGCCATCCGCGACGAGGTCATCCTCAACGTGGGCGTCCCCTACGAGGTGGGGTGCGCCCGCAACAGCAACGACGACCACGGGTCGGGACAGGCCTGCGACTTCATGGTCTCCGGCATCGGCACCTACCCCTCCAGCGGTAACCGGAGCACGGGCAACGCGATCGCCCAGTACGCGATCGACAACGTCGACCGTCTCGGCGTGAAGTACGTCATCTGGGAGCAGCGGATCTGGCACTCCCAGAACCGCCAGTGGGTCGGGATGAACGACCGCGGCAGCGTCACGGAGAACCACTACGACCACGTGCACATCTCGTCGTACTGACACCGCCCGCCACGGGCGGGTGTGGCCCGCCGGGAGCGGGGTAGCGCTGTCTACGGGGGCCGTTCCGCGAGCGCGGACGCGCCCGCGCCGCACGGGACGCGCGGCCCTCCGGAAGGGGGAACCCGCCATGGCCGAGCACGAGGTGGCCGTGGAGACGGCCGGTGTGTCACTCAACGGGAGCCTGGTCATTCCCGCCGACCCCGTCGGCGTGGTGGTCTTCGCCCACGGCAGCGGGAGTTCGCGGCACAGCCCCCGGAACCGGATGGTGGCGTCCGTCCTCCAGAAGGCCGGGTTCGCCACGTTGCTGTTCGACCTGTTGACCGCGGACGAGGAGCGGATCGACCGCGTCACCGCCGAGCAGCGCTTCGACATCGACCTGCTGACGGGGCGGCTGTCCGGTGCGGTGTCCTGGCTCGGCGGCCGCGAGGACACCCGGGAGCTGCCGGTGGGCCTGTTCGGGGCGAGCACGGGAGCGGCCGCGGCGCTGCGCAGCGCCGCCGACCAACCCACCCCGGTCGGATCGGTCGTGTCCCGAGGAGGCCGTCCCGACCTCGCGGGTGCCGCGCTTTCCCGCGTGCGCGCCCCGGTCCTGCTCATCGTCGGGGGAGCGGACCATCAGGTGCTGGCGCTCAACGAGGACGCCGCCCGGCGGTTGGGCGGGCCGCACGAGGTCCACGTCGTCCCGCACGCCACCCACCTGTTCGAGGAACCCGGGGCGCTCGACCGGGTGGCCGACGCGGCCGCGGACTGGTTCGCGCGGACTCTGCGCGCCGAGAGGGGAGCGGCCTGAGGCCCACGCCACGCGCTCTCCCGTGCGGTGGGACGGCCCGAGCGCCTCCGGGAATGCGATAGGGTTTCACCTGTTGGCGGCACCGGAGACGGGGCCGGTCCAACGGTACGGGACGTAGCGCAGTTTGGCAGCGCACTTGACTGGGGGTCAAGGGGTCGTGGGTTCAAATCCCGCCGTCCCGACAGAGAAACAGCAGGTCAGTGAAGGGTTCACCTGAGGGTGGACCCTTTTCTGCGTCTCCGGTGGGGTTCAGGTGGGGTTGAACCAGGGTCGGGTGGGGTGTCAGCCCACGTCGTGCAGGATCCTGTCCATCGCCCGTGCCGCTGACCGGCGTACCGGTCGGAGCTGGTGGCGGTAGACGCGTTCGGTCGTGTCGGTGCCGTCGTGGCCGACCAGAAGTGAGATCTCCTCGATGCTCACGCCGTGGTCCGACAGCAGGGACACGAACGTGTGGCGCAACTCGCGCGCGGTCCATTCGTTCTCGTTCAGTCCTGCCTCTCTCATGATCTTCCGGAGGTCCCGCAGGACGTTGTGGCGGTCCAGCGGCGTTCCGTTCCTCGTACAGAACATCAGGTCGTTGTCCTGCCAGAGTTCGGCCGCCGCCAGCCGTTCGCGGACCTGCATCGCCTTGTGGGCGCTGACGGCCTTGACGGCGATGGCGGGCAGTTCCAGGGAACGCCGTGACCGTCGGGTCTTGGTGTCCCCGTCACCGCGTACTGACGTCCACACGTGGATCGTGGGGACGTTGCCGCCGGTGTCGACCTGGTCCCACGCCAGGGCGCGGATCTCCTCTGTTCGTGCGCCGATGACGATCGAGAGCACCAGGTAGGCGTACCACCTCGTGCCTTCGGTCGCGCGAAGGACCGCGACGGCCTGTTCCAGCGTCATCGACTTGGACGGCCGTCCGGGCTTGTCGCCCTTGAGCCTGCCTCGCTGGTCGAGGCGGGCCAGTTCGGCGACGTTGCGGGCGACCATCTCCTGAACCTGGGCGTACCGGATGGCGCGTTCCAACAGATTGAGCACCAGACGCAGCGTGCGCGACGACAGATGCCGCTTACGTCCCCGCAGCCACGTCAGCACGTCCGCCACCCGAAGCTCCGCCAGCAGGTGTCGGCCGGGGTAGGGGGTGATGTGGGTGTTGGCGAGCCGTGTGTAGTTGTCCTGGGTGTTGGGGGCCAGGTACGCGATCTGGTCCCGCAGGAACTCCGCGACGCAGTCGGCGACGGTGTAACGGGCAGGGGAGTTGATCCCCTCATCCAGCTCTTCGAGAACCGTGGACAGCTTGTCGTAGAGGGTGTTCTTGTTCTTGCTGCTGACCTTCTTGACCTGACAGCGTCCGGTGTGCGGGTCCTGCCTGAGACGGATCTCCGCGCGCCAGAGCTTCTTGGACCGGTCGAAGTAGACCGAGACGTCCTGTCGGTCGGTCAGGGATGCCCTGGTGGGCTTGTGTGGCGTCCTGGGCACCACTCCTCGCCTTTCCCGGGAACGGTCCCGTCAGCCTACGCCGATGCCTGGTCCTCTACGAGGCGGTTGACGTACTCCTCCAGCACGGAGCGGGGAATCAGCCTCCTGCGCCCCACACGCACCGACGCGAGCTTGCCCGTGGCCACGAGCTTCTTGACGGTGGTCCTGCCCAGGCTCAAGGCCTGCGCGGCCTCCTCGATCGAGTACGCGACCTTCTCACCCAACGTGAGTCCGCTCCCTTTCACTGAACGATGCCCTCACTATCAATTGCGATCGGGAAGGCGGAATTGGCTCACGCCCCGTGGGTCTGTGTCGGGATCGTTGTGTACGCGGTGCGGACAGCGGGAAGCCCCGCCGCTGGCGTGCGGCGGGGCTCGTGTGAGTGCTGGGTCAGGGTTTCCAGTGCACGGCGCGTTCCACGATGTAGGGGTCCAGCGTGGTTACGGTCGCTCCGCACACGTGGTGACGCTGGATCTCGACCAGCGCCGACGCGATCAGGATCGCGCTCCGTCGGGCCTCAGCCTCGGTGTCCCCGCTGGGGATGACGGCGCGTACGTGGTTGCACTGGGCACCGCCGATCTCGTGAACCAGTCCGACGACGTAGGTGCGAGCCAGACGCCGAAGCGCCACCGGGCGGGGGATGGACTGGCGGAACTGGCAACGGACCCGTGTGCCCTTGGCGTCGACGGTCTCGGCCTGGAAGGTGATGGTCTGCCAGTCCTCGGCGACCTGCGTCACCTTGGTGTGCATGGACCGTGCCCATGCTTCGAGCGTGGCGCGGTTCTTCGCGGTGAACGTGGTGGTGCCGGTCATCGCCGCTCCCGCATGGCCAGGTAGCGGCGGGTCAGTGCGGCGAGTTCGTCGAACTCCCCGGGCTGGTGCTGCGTACGCGCGATCCGAGACAGGGCGTCCATGCCCTGGTGTTGCTGGGGCGTGTGGCGCTGTCGACGGGGGAGCGGAGGTACCCCTGCGCGGTGGTGGAGTCCTCGGGGGCTCGTCAGCGGTTGTGTCAGCTTCGCCCAGATGCGGGCGATAGTGTTCCTCATGTCGGCGCTCCTGCGAAGCGTTGGCCGTGCCCCGGGGCGGTCCTACCCGTCGCCGGGGTCTGCTGGAAATGCCACTGTGCTTCGTGGAAACTGATTTCGGATCTGCCTGTTTGTAGGCCAGTTTGTAGGCCACCATGGATGTATGGCCCCCGAGACGTTCCCCCAGATGCTGAAGCGCCATCGCAAGGACCGTGGCTGGTCACAGCAGCGGCTTGCCGACGCGTTGTGCGAGGAGTCCGGTCGGGCCACGGTCACACGTCAGGACGTCTACCGGTGGGAGTCCGGCCGTAGGGCACCGAAGTTCTGGCGTCCGTATATCGCGGCGGTTCTCGGGATCACTCTGGAAGAACTGGACCGTGCCATCGCGACGTCGTCCGAACACGTACCCAAGCTGGAAGATCTTCTTCCCGGTGATGGCCCAGCCGTGGCGTTGCCGATGGGTGGCGGTCGTCGCGTCGGCAGGTCCACCGCTGACCAACTCATGGCCCGGGTACACGCGCTCAGACTCGCTGACGACGTCATCGCGGGGCAGGACCTCATCCGCCCCGCTCTCCGTGAGCTGGATGCCGCAGTCACGCTTCTGCGGGAGAGCACCCACACCGAAGCCGTGGGTAAGGCGCTTCGTGTGGCGGTGGGGGAGCTGGCGCAGATCGCCGGGTGGATCGCCTCAGACGCGGGACAGCACGACCAGGCGGAGCGGGCCTACCTCCTCGGGTTGTCCGCCGCTCGCGAAGCCGAAGACGCCACGCTTGCCGGACAGCTCGCGGGCTCTCTCGCCTACCAGTGGAGCAACATCGGGCGTGAGTCCGAAGGCGTGGAGTTGGCGGAAGCAGCGCTGGCCGAGGCCGGACCTCACACGCCTCCTCGCGCCCGCGCGCTGTTCTGGGACCGTGTCGCGTGGGCGCACACGAAAACGAAGGACGTTCGTGCCGCGATGCGCGCTCTGGGCGAGGCTTCCGAGGCTCTGTCCAAACACGGAGGGGAGGACGAACCCACCTGGCTGTACTGGGTCGATGCTGGGGAACTCCAGGTGATGGAGGCACGGGCCTACACCGAGCTTCACCGCCCCCTCCGCGCGGTTCCGTTGCTCAACGACGTCCTGTCGCGGTACGACGCGACCCACAGTCGCGAACTGGCGTTGTACCTTTCCTGGCTCGCTGTTGCGTACGCAGACGCCAACGAGCCGGAGGAAGCCGCCAGCGTTGCGCGGCGGATGCTGGATATCTCCGATGGCCTGGGCAGCGACCGCACCAACGAACGCGCACGCGTCGTACGGGAGTCTCTCGCGCCGTTCCGGGACGTGCCCGAAGTCCGAGAGGTGCTCGGCGTCGCGTAGAGCGGAGTCTCTCCGATGCCGAGGACGGGCCATGTCAGCGTGCACGGGAGGGGCGCGAGTGACATGACATCTGGTCAATCAGGTGGTCGATCAGGGGACCCGTGGGGCGGTCCGTTTGAGCGACTGGGTCATGCGTATGTCTTCACCCAGGTCAGACGAGGTTCTACCCCGGTCGGTGCCCCACCCGACATGTGAGGTCTTCACCATGCATTCCTGGGAAGAGTGGAGTGGGTAGGCGTAAATAACATACTCAAGTGCGGGTCACGGTTCAGTCGGTTATCATCACGGTGACCTGTACCATCTCCTGTACCTGTCGCTGGTATGCGAGTGAGAGTCCGATTTATTTTGATTGCAGGGCTTGCAGAGTAGTTGAATATTACTGAGATCGTTCAATCCGTAATTCGCGAGTGGAACGATATGATCAAACTGCTCGTTGGATAGTGCGTCCAACAGTCCAGAAACGTCCATGCCACAGGACACGCAGCGTCCGTGGTCGCGAAAATACACTGCTCTCTTGACCCACGTTGGGATGCTTTTTCTTTTCAAGGAACCTCTTTTGGTGAATTTCTCTTGAATCTCGACCTCCTGCATTTCAAGGCTTTTGCTTATTTCTTCGACATGCATGGAAAAGTAACTATTGAGGCCGCGCATGGTTACACGATCTCTGAAGACGACGTGGAACACCTCGTCAGCCATCCTGGAGAGCAAGTCTTCGTAGGCATAACTGTCTCTAAGGTCTTCGACAAAGTAGTCGTAGCATGCGTTGGCTACTTCTTCTGACTCTTGCCAAGTGGTCATATTTTGGGCAACTCTAACAACTTTTCCGTCTGGGGGTGGAATTTCGAATGGTGTGTGTTCGATTCCGTATCCCTGAAGTGCTAGATCAATAGGAAGATACTTCTTTGGTTGAAAGCCGTTTTTGGGGTCGTAGATTGTCACGTATGGACCGTCGGTGTCACTTAGAAAAAGTTCGTCTGCCACCACTTTTGCTAGCTTGTGAACCAGGGTGTCCTTCTGCCATGATGGAATCATTTGAAAGATTCCTTCGTTGGCATGGAAGTCTTCCATGTCAATTGCAGTGGAGGAGCCTCGCGCGAATCTGGTCAGGGTGTCTGCGATTTTGTATGTTCGAAAATATTTATGGTTAATCCATTCTTGGTCATTTTCCATTATGTTCCTGTGGCGTTAGTTTAAGTGGCAGGTTTCGGAATTATATCTGGGCTGTTTGGTGGGGTGGAGGTGGGGTTGGGAGAGGGGCACCCGTGGGTGCCCCTCGGTGACCGTTCCCGTCGTCTGGTGGCCGGAACGTGACTTCTGGCCTGGGATTTCTTGTTGTTCGGCGACCTCCGATGACCCCTGTTGGCCATGCCGTGCGTGACTGGGGGTCAAGGGGTCGTGGGTTCAAATCCCGCCGTCCCGACGGATGAGGGGCGTTCACACAGGTGAGCGTCCCTTTCACGTGTCCGGCGACCGTTCGTTTCGCGCGTGTCGACCACCGTGAGGACCGGGTTGACGCGCTCAGGGAGTCGGTTCCTCCTCGCGTTCCAGCGCGAGCACGAGCAGAGTGATGGCGCGGGTGGCGGCCTCCCACTGTTCGACGGTCAGACCGGGGAACCGCTCGCGCGGCAGCGGGGTGGACTCGATCTCCCAGGCGACGTCGCCCAGCGGGACGTCGGTGCCCCGGATCCTCAACCCCGACACCGGACGACGGCCGGGGCCGGGCGGTGTGAAGCGCGAACCGTACTCGACGTGCGCGGCGCAGGCGAGGTTGGAGGGGGTTTCGGACCCGAAGGACAGGAGCTCACGCACCAGCACGCGGGTGAGCTCCTCCGCGGACGCGGAGGAGTCCGCGTCCAGAAGTGTGCGGACGAGTCGTGCGCGGGGGTCGGGATTCACCATGGCGGGATGATACGGACCTCGCCGCCGTGACCGCCCTCCCGGCCCCGGTGCGGAGTGCCTCGGCGCCGCGGCTACAGTCTCAGGCATGGACGGGCGCACCCCTACTCGACGACAGCGCACCCTCGCGGTGCCGCTGGTCGCGTTGGTGGTCATGTGCTTCCTGTGCGCCCTGTGCCACAGTGCCGTCCCCGAGCCCTCATCGCTCGTGGCGGCGGATTGCCCGGACCTGGTCCAGGAGACCGTCGAGGCCCGGCCCGGCGCTTCCTCCCCGACCGTCCCGCACCCGTGCGAGGCCGCCGAGGCCCACGGGGTGACCACCGCCGCGTCCCTGTTCCTCCTCGCGCTCGGCGTCGTCCTCACCTTCACGCTGCTGCTGGCCCCACGGCCCGGACCGGCGTGCCGCGCCACCCGTCACCGCCCGTCGCCCCCGCACGGCCACGGGCTCTTGACGCTGCTCTGCGTCCAGCGGGTCTAGAACACGGAACACCCATCCACCTCCCCACCGGTGAGGTGCCCCGCCGTGCCCACCAGTCAGGCACGGCCCCGACGTGACCGTGTTCCGGGCGTGCCCGCGCACGCCCCCGACCCCAGGACCTTCCACATGAGCAAGAACCTCGTCATCACTCTCGGCCTGATCCTGGTCGCCGCCCTCGGGATCGGCCTCCTGGTCGTCCTCGACGGCGGTGACCCCGCCGCCACCGCGCCGACGGCGCGGAGCACCCCCACCTCCCCCGAGCCCACCGCGGCGGCCACCGCGCCGGCCGAACTACTGGTGCGCGAGGACAGCCGCCACCTGGACCGGGTGGAGGAGTCCCCGGTCACGGTCGTGGAGTTCCTCGACTTCGAGTGCGAGGCCTGCCGGGCCCAGTTCCCCGTCATGGAGCGGATCCGTGAGGACTACGACGGCCGGATCACCGTGGTGATCCGCTACTTCCCGCTGCCCGGGCACACCAACTCCGAACCCGCGGCCGCCGCGGTGGAGGCCGCCGCCCAACAGGGCGCCCTGGAGGAGATGTACGTCCGGATGTACCAGACCCAGGCCGAGTGGGGCGAGTCCCGTGAGGACCGGAGCGGGGTGTTCGTCGGCTTCGCCGAGGACCTGGGCCTGGACGTGGCGGAGTTCCGCAGGACCATGGAGTCCCCGCAGACCCTGGAACGGGTGGGTTCCGACTTCGAGGACGGCGTCGCCCTCGGAGTCCAGGGCACCCCGACCATCTTCGTCAACGGGCGCCCGACCCCGAGCATGCCCGACTACGACACCCTCGCGGCGATGATCGACGCGGAGCTGGAGGGATGAGCGCCCCCTCCGCCGCCCGCCGGGCGGTCTGCGCACCGCCCGGCTCCGGGGTCGCCGTCATCAGCCGGGCCCTGCCGTGGCTGCTCACGCTGGGCGGCGCCGTCGGGTTCGCCGCCTCCCTGGCCCTGCTCGTCGAGAAGCTCCGGGTCCTGGCCGATCCCGACCACGTCCCCGCGTGCAGCGTCAATCCGGTGCTCTCCTGCGGCACCGTCATGGCCGTCCCGCAGGCGGAGGTGTTCGGCGTCCCGAACCCGGTCGTCGGTCTCGCCTGCTTCGCCGTGGCCACCACCGTCGGCGCGGCCCTCCTGGCGGGTGCCGAGCCGCACCGCTGGTTCTGGCTCGGCCTCCAGGCGGGGGTGGTGTTCGGGGCCGCCTTCGTACACTGGCTCATCTTCCAGAGCCTGTACCGCATCGGCGCCCTGTGCCCCTACTGCATGGTGGTGTGGGCGGTGACCATCCCGCTGTTCTGGTACGTCACCCTGCACAACACCCGTTCCGGTCACCTGCCGGTGCCCGCCGGGCTCCGGCCCGTGGCGGAGGCCCTGGCGCGCAACCACACGGTCGTGCTCACGGTGTGGGGGCTGGTGATCGTCGGTGCGGTGGGCCAGGCGTTCTGGACCCACTGGACGATCGTGCTGTAGGGCCGGCCGGCCGCTACCCGCCGCGCAGGTGGTCGCGCAGCGCTCGCGCCACCCGGGCCATGAGCGCGTCGGCCTCCGGTTGCACGACCGCCGACACCCGCGACTCGGTGAGGGCGGCCACCGCGAACGCCTGGCCGTCCTCGTGCTCCACCACGCCGATCTCGTGGCGCAGGTGGAGCAGCGTCCCGGTCTTGGAGGACCACCGCGTCGAGTCGGAGGTGAAGTCGGGTGCCAACCGGTGCCGCAGCATGTTGGCGCCCATCAGTTCACGTACGCGCGCGGTCACCTGGGGCGGGATCCTCGACGGGGTCCACAGCGCGGCCAGCAGGTCGACGCAGGCCCGTGCCGACGCGGTGTTGGTCCGGGTGACGTCGAGCTGGGGGACCGGGTGGCCGCGCCCGGCTGTGCCCGCGCGGATCGCCAGCGCGTGGGCGAGGTGGGCGTCGGCCGGGGCCAGGTGGTCCTCAGGTGTCTCCCGGAGCTCACGGATCGCGTGCCGGACGGTGACGCCGCCGATCCCGAACTCCCGGAGCACGCGGGCCACCTCCTCTGGCGGGACCCGCTCGAACAGCAGGTTGGCCGCCTTGTTGTCGCTCAGGCAGAGGCTGAGGTAGATCAGGTCCTCGACGGCGATCCGGATCGGGTGCCGGAAGCGGCTGAGCCCGAACGGCCCCGTCACGCCCGCGTCCTCGGGGCGGACCTCGACCGGGTCCGCGCCGTCGAGTCCGCCCCGTCGGATCAGCTCCAGCACGGCGATCGCCAGGGGTACCTTGACCACGGAGGAGGTGGGGTACTCCAGGTCGGGCTCGATCCCCAGTTCCCTTCCGGAGGCCAGGTCCCGCACCAGGAACGATCCGCGCAGGCCGCCCTCGTCCAACTCCTGGCGCAGTTCCCTGACCAGGGACGTGTCGTTCATCCGCCGTCCTCCTCCGCTCCTCGGGCGCCCAGGCAGCGCGCGATGTCCCCGCCCAGGGTCCCGCGGATCCGCTCCGCCTCGTCTCCGGTCACGGCCCCGACCTCGTAGCCGCGTACGAGCCGCGGCTCTCCGAGGGGCCGCCAGCGCAGGCCCAGCTCCGCGGCCTGGGCGTGCGAGCACAGGAGCAGGTCCCGCGACCCGAACACCTCCGCCACGGCCGCGGTCAGCGCGGAGGCGACCGTGACCTGTGTCGGACGCAGACCGACGGTGTCGCGCACCCGGAGGATCCGGTCGCGCACGTGCGGCACGTCGTCCTCGGGTTGGAGCCACACCCGTCGGGGCGCCGATCGCTCCGCCCGGCCCGTCCGCAGGGATTCCAGGTAGACCGTTCTCGTCTGTGGTTCCTCGGCACCCGCCAGCCCCAGCGGCACCGTCCACCGCGCCTCGTCCTCGGGCACCCCGGTGACCGCGGCCCGCACCTGCTGGGTGCGCAGCAGCTCCGCCCTCCGCTCCGGCGGCGCCGGGTGGAAGTCCAGGTGCAGCCCCCGGCGCCGCGCGGCCGCGTCCAGCCGGGCGAGGGCGCGCGTGGGGCACAGGTCGGGGACGGCGAGGCGGACCGGGGCGAGCCGCGCGCGTTCCGCGTCGTGCTCCATCGCCTCGGCCAGTTCGACCAGGCGTCGGGCCGACGGCAGCATGTCCCGGCCGAACTGGGTCAGGGCGGCCCCGCGGGCGGACCGGTCGAACAGCCGCGCGCCCAGGTGCCGTTCCAGGGCGGCGACGCGGCGGCTGGCGACGGGCTGGGGAATGCGCGCTGCCGCCGCGCCGAGGGTGAAGCTGCCGCGGTCACTCACGCTGACGAACGCGCGGCAGGCGCCGACGAGGTCCATGGCCGCACAGTATGCCGTAAACGCATGGAGGCCGTCGTTCGTGTCTTGGACAGCATGCACCGGCCCGGGTGAGACTGCCGGACACGGGCCCTCCGGAGGGGGCGGGCGTGTGCGCGCGGCACGTGCGTCCGCTTCGGGACGCCGCCGGTCGGCGGCGGGGCCCGGTCCATCGGCACACCCCCACCACAGGGGAAGGAAGGCGTACAGCCATGTCGCATCACCTCTCACGTCTGGCCAGGACCGCGGCGGCCGCCGCGGTGGCCCTCGTCCCGCTGGTCGGCTGCGCGACGACCGGCGAAGCCGCTCCCCAGGCCACCGAGTCGCCCTCGTCGGCCCCGGCGGCCTCGCGGGAGCACGCGGAGCGGTTCGCCGCGTTGGAGGAGCGCTACGACGCCCGGCTCGGCGTCTTCGCGGTCGACACCGGTACCGGGGAGACCCTCGCGCACAACGCCGACGACCGGTTCGCCTACGCCTCCACCCACAAGGCGTTCTCGGCCGCCGCCGTGCTGCGGCGGAGTTCGGACGAGGACCTGGAACGGGTCGTCACCTACGCGGAGGAGGACCTCCAGGAGCACGCTCCGATCGCGAAGGAGAACCTCGACACCGGGATGACCCTCCTGGAGGTCTGCGACGCCGCCGTCCGGTACAGCGACAACACCGCCGCCAACCTGCTCTTCGACGAGCTGGGCGGGCCGAGCGGCCTCCAGGAGGAGTTGCGGGAGGTCGGCGACGACGTCACGCACGTCGACCGGGTCGAGCCCGAGCTGAGCGAGGGGGCGCCCGGCGACATCCGCGACACCAGCACGCCGCGCGCCATGGCCACCACCCTGCGCGCGTACGCGCTCGGTGACGTCCTGCCGGAGGAACGGCGGGAGGTCCTGGTCGACATGCTCCGGCGCAACGTCACGGGCGACACGGTGATCAGGGCCGGCGTCCCGGACGACTGGACGGTCGGCGACAAGACCGGCACCGCCGGCTACGGCGGCCGCAACGACATCGCGGTCCTGTGGCCGCCGGAGGGCGACCCGATCGTCCTGGCCGTGATGAGCGGCCGTGACACCGAGGACGCCGAACACGACGACGCGCTCATCGCCGACGCGGCGGCGATCGTGGCCGAGGCCATGGGGTAGGCGCGCCCCCACCGGTCCGGGGCGGTCCCGAGCGGTCGCCCCGGGCCCGGTCACAGCGCCCGGGCGTGCTCCCGCAGGACACGGACGGCCTCGGTGACGGCGGGCCGGCGCGAGGTCCCCTCACGCCAGAGGACGGACACGCCGCGGACCGGGGCGGGCTCCAACGGCCGCACCACGACGGAGTCGGGGACGGCGCCCCGCCCCAGCCGCGGGACCATCGCGATGCCCAGACCGGCCGCGACCAGCGCCACCTGGGTCTGGTACTCACCCACCAGGTGGACGACGTTCGGTTCGACCCCCACCGCGCGCAGTGTGCGCATCAGCCAGTCGTGGCACACCGTTCCCGGCGGCTGGCAGATCCAGCGGGCGGAGGCCACGTCCTCGCGGCGCAGGACCGGGTGGCTGGAGAGCGGATGGTCCGGGGGCAGCAGGACGTCGCACACATCGCGTCCGATCGTCGCGCGTGTGACCCCCTCCGGGACGGACATCGGCGCGATGTCCCAGTCGTGCACCACCGCCAGGTCGACGGTCCCCTGCGCGACCATGCGCGGCGTCGCGTGCGGGTCCTCCTCGATCAGCCGCGGGTCGAGGGCGGGGTGGGCGGCGGACAGCTCGGCCATGACGCCCGGGAGCAGGCCGCGGGCGGCGGTGGAGAAGGCGGCGACGGTCAGTCGGCCGCTGGGCCTGCCGCGCTGTTCCTCCAGGGCGACCTCGGCCTCCTCCACCAGGGACAGCACCCGGGCGGCCGTGTCGACGAGGAGGACGGCGGCGTCGGTGAGCACGACCCCCCGCCCCCGCCGTTCCAGGAGCGCGCTTCCGGTCTCCCGTTCGAGCTTGGCCACCTGCTGGGAGATCGCCGACGGTGTGTAGCCGAGCGCGTCGGCGGCGGCGCCGACGGACCCGTGGACGTGTACGGCGTGCAGGGCGCGGAGCCTGGCGAGGTCGAGCACGGCACTCCTTCCGGGGGCACACCCAGACAATGTAGCAACGCTGAATCCAACCATGCAGAACTCTTCGCTAGTGCTGAATCAACATCATCGGCATCATCGAATCCATGCGTCCGGTTCACATCGCCCTCGCCGTGCTCGTCGCCGCGGTGTGGGGCATCAACTTCGTCGTCATCGAGGTCGGCCTCGACCACGTCCCACCGCTCCTGTTCTCCGCCCTGCGTTTCCTCGTGGCGGCGGTCCCGGCGGTGTTCCTGGTACGCGGGCCCGGGGTCGCGCTCAGGTGGATCGTTCTGGTGGGGTTGGTGCTGGGTGTGGCGAAGTTCGGCCTCGTCTTCACCGGGATGCACCTGGGCATGCCCGCCGGGCTCACCTCGCTGGTCCTCCAGGTCCAGGCGGCGTTCACCGCGCTCCTGGCCGTGCTGCTCCTGGGGGAACGCCTCGGGCCCTCGCGGTACGTGGGGACGGCGGTGGCGTTGGGAGGGATCGGGGTCGCCGCCTACGACCAGGGCGCCTCCGGGCCGATGACCGCGTTCCTCATGGTCGTGGCCGCCGCCGCGTTCTGGGGCCTGGCCAACGTCATCACCCGTCGGGCCGCACCGCCCGACGCCCTGAGCTGGATGGTCTGGGTCAGCCTCGTGCCACCGCTGCCGCTGTTCGCGCTCTCCCTCCTCCTGGAGGGGCCGGAGGCCGGGCTCACGGCGATCCGGGAGCTGGACGCGGTCGGGGTCGGCGCGATCCTGTTCGTGGCGTGGGGCGCCACGGTCTTCGGCTTCGGCGCCTGGGGCTTCCTGCTCCGCCGCTACGACGCCTCGGCGGTGGCGCCGTTCTCGCTCCTGGTGCCGGTGTTCGGCATGGCCTCGGCGGCGCTGCTGCTGGGAGAGGAGATCACCCCGCTGAGCTGGGTCGCCGCCGTCCTGCTCGTGGGCGGGGTCGCCCTGACGTCGCTCAGCGGCCGTGCGCCGAGGTCCGCACCAGCCTCCGTCGGCGCCTCCGGGCCCGGGCGTGACCCCAGACCCGCCCCCGCCTCCGAAGGCGCGACCGGTCCCTCGCGCTGACCCCCGAGCGGCCCGCGGTCCTCCTCCCCGGGAGACCCCTGGCGCCCCGGGGAGGAGTGTGGGAGGGTTCCCGCGGACTCGGGCCAGCCGGATCCGGGCCCCTACCTGGAGGAGACGTGATGGCCGAGAACGGACGGGGACACGACTACGACGTCCTGGTCGTCGGCGGGACGGGGGTGGACACGATCGTCCGGGTGGAGGAGCTGGCCCTGCCCGAGGGCGACGCGGTGTTCGTGCCCCCCGTGCGCGACTACGTGGGGCACACCGGCAACGGGGTGGCCCTGGGCTGCCACGCGCTGGGTATGGCCACGAAGTTCATCGACTTCCTCGGCGACGACCTCCAGGGCCGGATGGTGCTGGAGTCCTACGCCGAGCGGGGACTCGACTTCAGCCACGTCGTCTCGCCGCACGGCACGCCGCGCGGCGTCAACCTGGTGGACGCGCGGGGACGGAGGTTCTCCTTCTTCGACGGACGCCACCCGTCGGACCTGCGGCTTCCCCGCGAGTTCTACCTCCCCTTCGTCGAACGCGCCCGCCACGTGCACATGTCGATCATGAACCACAACCGAGACATGTACGACGACCTGGAGCGGCTGGGGGTCGGCACCTCCACGGACCTGCACGACTGGGACGGCGAGGAGTCCCACCACCTCGACTACGCCCTGCGCTCCGACCTGGTCTTCCTCAGCGCCGCCGCGATCCACGGGCGCGAGGCGCGGGTGATGCGCCGCGTCCTCGACGAGGGGCGCGCCCACCTCGTCGTGGCCACCGACGGGTCGAACGGCTGCCGCGTCCTGGCGCGCGGGGAGTCCGAGCCCCGCCACTTCCCGGCCGTTCGTCCCGAACGCCCGGTGGTCGACACCAACGGCGCCGGTGACTCCTTCGTGTCCGCCTTCCTGTACACGCGTCTGGCGGGCGGCGACGTGGCGGAGTGCGTGCTCGCGGGGTCGGTCGCGGGCGCGTTCGCCTGCGGCAGCCACGGCACGCACACCGAGTTCGTGGACCCGCCCGCTCTTCGACGCCTGGCCGGTGCCGCCGGGGGGTCCGCCGTGCCCTAGGGTGGGCCGCTGGGAGGGGCGTTGAACCACGAGATGCGAAAGCGCCGCGTCTGCCGGGGCGCGAGTGTTCCGGGAGAGGCGGACGGCACGTGCTGAGACTGCGCGGTCGGGAGTACGGACCGGACACGACGCTGGTCATGGCGATCGTGAACCGGACCCGGGACTCCTTCTACGACAACGGCGCCACCTGGGACGACGCCCCCGCCTTCGAGCGCGTGCGCGCGGTGGTGGCCGAGGGCGCCGACATCATCGACATCGGCGGAGTCAAGGCCGGCCCCGGCGAGGAGGTCGACGCCGAGGAGGAGAAGCGCCGCACGGTGGACTTCGTGGCGGCGATCCGCTCCGAGTTCCCGGACCTGGTGATCAGCGTCGACACCTGGCGCGCGTCGGTGGGCCGGGCGGTCTGCGAGGCCGGCGCCGACCTTCTCAACGACGCCTGGGGCGGCCACGACCCGGAGCTGGCCGAGGTCGCCGCCGAGTTCGGCGTGGGGCTGGTGTGCACCCACACCGGTGGCCTCGCCCCCCGGACCGGACCCCTACGGCCCTCCTACGACGACGTCGTGCGCGACGCGATCGACGGGACGGTGGCGCTCGCCGAACGCGCGGTGTCCCTGGGCGTGGACCCGCGTTCGGTGCTGATCGACCCCGCCCACGACTTCAACAAGAACACCTGGCACTCGTTGGAGCTCACCCGCAGGCTCGACGAGATGACCGACACCGGCTGGCCGGTGCTGGTCGCGCTCTCCAACAAGGACTTCGTCGGCGAGACCCTCGACCTGCCGGTGGGGGAACGGCTGACCGGCACGCTCGCCGCGACCGCGGTGTGCGCCTGGCACGGCGCCCAGGTCTACCGCGTCCACGAGGTCACACCCACCCGTCAGGTGCTCGACATGGTCTCCGCCATCCGGGGCGTCACACCCCCCGCACGGACGATTCGGGGACTGGCGTGAGGAGGAGCGCGTGATCGTCGCGACCGCGGTGTGCCCACACCCGCCGCTGCTGCTGAGGGAACTCACCGGTGCCCAGGACGTCGCCGCCGACCTGCGCGGGGTCTGCGAGTCGGCGGTGTCGGTCCTGCTGTCCACACCCGGGCTGGACCGGATCGTCGTCGTGGGCGGCGCCGACACCTCCCGTGGGGAAGTGTCGGGCCGCGTGCCCACACGGATCTACGCGGACGCCGCCCGGCGCGGCCCCGAGGCGGAGGGCGCGGGGAGGGAGAGCCGTCCCCCGACCGCCGAACCGCTGCCCCTGAGCCTGGGCATCGCCCGGCGCCTGCTCGACTCGGTCGCGCCCGACACCCCCGTCGAGATGGTCACCGTCGCCTGGGACGCCTCCGCCGAGGAGGTCGAACGTGTCGCGCGCGCCGTCGCCGGACGCGCCGAGCGGGTCGGGTTGCTGGTCATGGGGGATGGCGGCGCCCGCTGGGGCGTGCGCGAACCAGGGCACCTGGACGCCGCGTCCGTCGACGTCGACGAGGTCGTGCGCCACGCACTGGCCGACGGCGACACCGGAGCGCTGACCGCCCTGGACCCGGAGGAGGCCGCCGACCAGATGGTCGCCGGGCGCGCGGCGCTCCAGGTGATGGCCTCGGCCGTGGTGCTGGGCGGTACCAGCGTCGGATCGGAACTCCTGTACGCCGACGCGCCCTTCGGCGTCACCTACTTCGTGGCGGTGTGGTCGTGCGCCTCCTGCTGAACGACGTCGCGCCCGGTGCGGCCGCCCCCGGTGACCGGCTGGGACCGGACGACCTGGAACGGCTCTACGCGTACCCGGACGCGACCGCGCGCCCCTGGGTGCGCGCGAACATGGTCGCGACCCTGGACGGCGCCGCCGCGGGCAACGACGGTAGGACCGGCTCCATCAACACCGACGCGGACCTTGTGGTCTACACGCTCCTGCGCGATCTGGCCGACGTGATCCTGGTGGGCGCCGGGACGGCCCGGAGCGAGGGGTATCGGCGCACCCCGGCCAGGTCCGCGCGCTTCCGGGACCGGGCCGCCGCCGAGGGGCGGCCGACGTGCCCGGTGACGGCGGTGGTCAGCGGCGCGGCCCAGGTACCGCCGCTGCTGGCCGCCGACGACCCCGATCACGGCGACGTCCTGCTGGTCACCTGCGAGGCCGCGGGTCCGGAGGCGCTGGACCGGGCGCGCCGTGTGATCGGCCCCGACCGGGTGATCGTGGTCGGGGAGGGGAGCGTGGACCTGCCCGCCGCCGTCGACGCCCTGCACGCCCGCGGCCTGTCGCGGATCCTGTGCGAGGGCGGGCCCCGTCTGCTGCGTGACGTGGCGGCCGCGGACGTGCTCGACGAGCTGTGTCTGACCGTCGTGCCCCTCCTCGCCGCGGGAGTGCAGCAGCGCGTCACGGTGGGGGCCGGGGTGGACCGGACACTGGTTCCCCGGCTGGTGGTCGAACAGGACGGCACCCTGCTGCACCGCTGGATGCGTCCCTAGGCTGTGTTCGTCTCGGGCCTGCCGCTTCGCCTCGGCCCGTGCTCGGGTGACCGCTCCACGAAACGGCACCCCTCTCAGGCTTCGTCCCGGGCCACGCGGTCCTCGGCGGCAGTGAGCATCCGCTCCTGCCGGTCCAGCACCGCCGGCTGCTCGGGCAGCGCGACGTCCTGGACCGCCCGGCGCCGACCGTGCCGCGTGACCAGGGCGACGGCCGCCGGGCGCCGCATCCCCACGGCCTCGCCCTCGACGGCGAGCGCACGCCGCATCCGGCGCCGGTAGGAGTGCCGCACCGGGACGTAGACGGCCATGGTGCTGGCGAAGACCGCGGTGACCTTCACCAGGACGGCGACGATCCCCTCACCGAACAGCGGCGAGTCGAGCAGCCAGTGCTGGCCCGTCGCGAGCAGGACGAGCAGGGCCGCCAGAACCGCGCGCCGCCGGTCCGGCCGCCAGCGGTCGGCGGCGAGCAGCCCCACGGCGGTGCCGGCCACGGCCGACATCGCCCAGTGCGAACCCAGGCCGGTGAGGCCGATCCGCACGATCGTGGTCGTCGCCACCGCCAGAGCCGGGTCCGTGGCTCCGCTCCGGGTCACCGACTGGAACGCGTAGATGAGGTTCTCGGTCACCTCGAATCCGAGCCCGACGAGCGCGCCCAGAACGAAGCCGTCGACCGGGCCGCGCAGGGCCCGGGGGAAGACGACGGCGACCAGGACGATGCCCGCGAGTTTGAGGAGCTCCTCGTTGACGGGCGCGGTCAGTGCGGCGTCCCAGGCGCCCGTGACGCCCAGTCCCAGAAGTTTCGACCAGACCGCGCCGAGCCCGCCGTTGGCGATGATGCCCGCGCCCGTCGCCGCCGTCATCCCCCACACGGCGGCGACCGCGCTGGGCACCGGGGCGGGAGCGCGCACCGGGCGGATCCCGCGCAGGATCCAGAACCCGAACGCCAACGTCGCCGCCGCGAACGCCAGGGCCAGCACCGCCGCCCACGGGAAGACGCGGATGTGCCCGGCGAACTGGAACATCTGGAAGATCAGCCCGGCCAGGCAGGCCACGGCGATCACGACGGCGCCGACCAGGGCGGGCAGCCGGGTACCGGGGGGTCGGGAGCCGGGACGCGCGTGCGTGGGCGCGCCGTGCCGGGCCGCGTGTGCGGTGGTCGGCGGTTCGGGCTCTCGCGCGTCGTCCCCCCTCGGGGGCGGGACCCGGGGTTCCTCCTCCGTCGGCCGTTCGGGCGCGGGGGCGGTGTCGCGGCGTTCGTGGGGCACGTCGTTCACGCGGCCCCTCCCTCGGAGAAGACGACCGACCGGATGACGTCCTCGACGGCCGCGAGGTCCGCCGGGGTGGCGTCCGGTCCGGACAGGACCAGCTGAACCGCGAACCCGCCGTCGGGGGAGGGGTAGAGGGCCGCGACTCCGTCCTCGTCGCCGGCCAGGGGGCCGGTCAGTCCCGGCGCCCCCTCGTCGGCGGCCACGGGGCGCGGATCGCCCAGCCGCGCGTCCGGATCCTCGGCGCGGACGGTCCTTCCCAACCCCTGCCACAGCTCCGTGGCGCTGGGCGGCGTCTCCTCCAACGGGACGACGGAGCGCACGGTGAGCTCCACCGGGCCACGGCCGAACAGGTAGGACCGGTCGGCCGTGCTGGAACCGGGGTACAGCTCCCATCCGCCGCGCTCGAAGGTCAGCGCGGCCTCGTAACCGCCCTCGGACCCGACCCGCAGCGCCTGCCCGGAGCGCACCGGCTCGGTGTCGGGCAGGGCCGCGTTCAGCAGTGGCCAGACCGTCACCAGCAGCACGGTCACCGCCGTGGCCACGCCCAACGGCAGCCAGGCGCTCCGACCGGGGCGCGATGGCTCCGATCCGGGCTCCCGTTCGTCCGCGTCCGCCATCGTGCCCCTCCGTCTCCGTGGCCCAGTGCCGGTTCCAGACAAACACCCGGATGGGCGAACGGAGGGGAGGAAAGCGCTACTTGGTACACGTTTGCTGGGGATTTCACCTCACCAAGGGCGGTCAGAGCGTGGGGATCAGCCCTCCGTCGACGCGGACCGTCGACCCGGTGACGTAGGCGGCCCGCTCGCTGGCCAGGAAGGCGGCCACCGCTCCGTACTCCTCCGGGTCGCCGTACCGTCCCGCCGGGATGGCGGCCCGCGAGTCGGCCTCGACCTCGGCCAGGGGGCGGCCCTCGCGCTCGGCCCTTGCCCGGTCCAGGGCGTCGGTGCGCGCCGTGGCCACCTTCCCGGGCACGATGACGTTGGCCGTCACCCCGAACGGCGCCAGTTCGCGGGCCACGGTCTTGGACCAGGCGTGCAGAGAGGAACGCAGGGTGTTGGAGACTCCGAGGTTCGGGATCGGCGCGACCGCGCCCGACGAGGTGCTCGTGATGATCCGACCCCAACGGCGTTCGCGCATGCCGCCCACGACGGCGTCGGTGAGCGCGATGACCGGGAGGACCATCGCCGCGTACTGCTCCTGCCACAGTCGCGTGTCCTGCCCGAGGGCGGGGGTGGGCGGCGGACCGCCGGTGTTGTTGACCAGGATGTCGACCGGCCCCAGTTCCTCGGCCGTGCGCGCGGCGACCTCACCGGCCCGGCCGTGGTCGGACAGGTCCCAGACCGTTCCCGTGGCGCGGACGCCGAGTTCGGCGCAGGCCGTGACGGTGGCCTCCAGCCGCTCCGGGTCGCGGCCGGTGACGGCCACGTCGACCCCCTCGGCCGCCAGGGCGACGGCCATGGCGCGGCCGAGCCCGGAGCTGGCGGCGGTGACCAGTGCGACCTTACCGGCGATGCCCAGATCCATGTGTCCTCCCGATCCCTGCTCGTGCTCATCGCATCCTGACAGCCGTCGTCGCGCGGCGCACGTTCCGGGGCGGGGCGCCGGTCAGTCCGCCGTGGCGGCCGCGACCGGCGGGTTGGCGCGGGAGTACTCGGGCGGGCCGGGGGAGAGGAGGCCCGCCCCGGGGCTGGCGACCACCTCCTCCACCGTGAACTCGACCGAGCGCGGAGCGCCGGGGGCGCCGTCCGCCCAGCGGACCCGTGCCGTTCCGGTGATCTGGAGCAGGTCCCCGGTCTCCCAGTCGGGCACGAGGAGCCCGGCCCGGGGGTTGACCCAGAGGTTGCCCAGGGTCATGAACATGGCGTTGCCGGTGTAGTCCGGCCAGCTGAGCAGCTCGGGGGAGTGCACCGTCAAGAACCCCGGATCGCCGCCCCGGTGGCTGGCGTCGGCCGCCCCCGAGGCACCGGCGGTCGCGACGAAGAACGTGTCCGCCCGCCGCAGGACCTCCTGCTGCGCCCCGGTCAGACGCCCGCCCCTCGTCGGCGCGGCGTCCGCCGTCGCGGAGGGCGTCAGTTCCCGCCGCTGGATGTACTTCGGGCAGTTGGCGTACACCTGGTCGGCCGTGACGCGCAGTCCCTCGGGGGCGAGGCCGCGCGCCGTGCCGTTGACGCGCATGCGGCGTCTGGCCACCGGGTCGAGGGCGATCGCGCCGACCTGGACGGTGCCGTCACGGAGGACCCCGGCCAGGGGGTCGGCGTCGCGGAGCGCCGCGGCGACGTCGACGGTGCGCTCGTCACGCACGCGGAGGAATCCGGGATCCCCGGTGAGCAGCGAGGACCACACACGACCGTCGTGGTCGGCCGCTCCCAGGACGAGCACGCGCTGTGCGGCGAGGAACCGCGCGGCGACGTCGGGGATGGTGGCGCGGATGGACCGGCCCGCGTGATCGGCCGGGTCCGTCAGACCGCTGCGGGCCTGTACGGCTCGCTCCCCCGGGTGGTAGGTGCCCATGCCGTCGTCCTTCTTCCTTGGTCGCGGGGGGCGGCGCCCCGGGGCGGGGCACCGCGGAATGCGGGTCGATCAGAAGAAACCGCAGGTGGGCGCGGAGGCGACCGGGGCCTTGGTCCCCTCGGCGCCGGTGGGCGCGTAGACCTCCAGCCGGATGCCGTCCGGGTCGTGGAAGAACACGCCCCCGGAGGAGGCGCCCTCGCCGTGCGGGACCACGCCGTCGTAGGCGAACCGGACGTCCGACGCGCGCAGCCGTGCCTCCACCCCGCGTACTTCCTCGACCGTCTCCACCTGGAAGGACAGGTGGTGCAGGCCGGACACGTCCCCTTGGAACGGCTCCGAGGCCTGTCGCCACAGGGTCAGGACGAGTTCGCCGTCCCGGCCGAGGAAGGCGAACTCGCGCCCCTCCTCCGTGCCCCGGCCCATCACCTCGAACTCCAGGGCCAGCGCGTAGAAGTCCACGGACCGCTCGATGTCGGTGACGTTGAGACCCACGTGCCCGGTCTTCACCTCGGTCAGTGCCACAGCACACCTTCTCTCGGGTTCGCCGATCGTTCTAACCGGCTATCTGGATATTAGGGGTTAGATTGCGATGCTGCAACCGATCAAGTGAATTTGAAGGGTTAGGCGGCGTCCTTGGTACGATCCAGACGGCCCCACGCTGACGCGGGCCTGGGACGATGCGCGAGGCGGAAGAGTGATGGCTTCGACGGTCACGAGGCGGCGACCGCTGGTCGGCGAGCCGGTCGCCATGGACCTGCTCAACACCCGGTGGGTCGAGGGGGCGACCCCGCACGACCTGCTCGACGGGATCGACGGTCTGCGCCAGTGGCTGGGCGAGACGGGCCTGGACACGCGGTTCGCCGTCGACAATCGGACGCTGGAACGGGTGCTGACCACCCGCGACGCCCTGGCCGTGCTCGTGGACGCGCCCGAGGACACCGAGGCGGCCGCGCGGCTCAACGAGGTCCTCGGCCACGGCCTCGTGCGCAGACTGCTGCGTGACGGGATCCCGGCGGCCACCGTCGAGTTCGACGACCCCGCGTGGGGGCCCGCCTGGACCGCGGCCGCCGACTACCTCGACCTGCTCGACGCCCCGGAGCGCATCCGCGGGTGCGCCAACCCCGCCTGCGTCCTCCACTTCTTCGACACGTCCCGGAACGGCACCCGGCGCTGGTGCTCCATGGCCGGGTGCGGCAACCGGGCCAAGGCGGCGCGGCACCACGCGCGCACCCGGTCCGCGGGTGCCCCCTGACCGGTTCCGCGCGGCGCGGTCAGGACCGAGGCCGGTCGGGCGGACCCGCCCCGGGCGATGGGCCGCCCGGCTCACCGGGATCCTCGCCCGTTTCCCCGGACGAGGCGCCACCCGATTCCCCGGGCTCCTCCCGTCCGGTCGGATAGCGTCGCCCGTCCGGCTCCTCGCTCCAGTCATCCGGAGAGGCGCTTCGCCGGGCGCGGGCCTGTTCGAGGGAGATGACGCCGATGACGACGAGGATCACCACGACCGGGACGGCCAGGGCCACCAGCACGCCGATCAGCCAGCCCAGGGTCGGCCATTCCATGGTCCCTCCTCCCACCGGGGAGACGGGTCCCTCCACTACCCGGCGCCCCGGCGGACAAACGCCGACGGCGGAGCCCGGTGCCCGGCTCAGTCCGCCCGGGCGTGCGGCTCGATCTCGGCGAGTTCGGCGTCGGTGAGGTCCAGCGCGCCCACGGCGGCCACGTCGTCCTCCAACTGGGCGACACCGGTCGCGCCGACCACTGCTGAGGTCACACGTTCGTCGCGCAGCACCCAGGCGAGCGCCATCTGCGCGAGGGTCTGTCCCCGTCGCCCGGCGACGCCCTCCAGGGCGCGGACCCGCTCCCACACGTTCTCGGTGATCGGCTCGCCGGAGGGGAGGGGACGCGCCTCGTCGGGGCGGGAATCCTCCGGTGCGCTCCTCAGGTGGCGGTGGGAGAGCAGCCCCCGCGCCAGGGGCGCGTCGGCGACGCACCCCGTGCCGAGGTCGTCGAGCACCTCCAGCAGACCGTCCTCCGCCCGTCGGTCGAACATGGAGTAGGGCGTCTGGTGCACGAGCATCGGCGTGCCCAGGCGGCGGAGGATCCCGGACGCCCGCCGCGTCAGCTCGGGGGAGTAGCCGGACACCCCCGCGTACAGGGCCTTACCCCGGCGCACGGCCGTGTCCAGGGCGCCCATGGTCTCCTCCAACGGGGTGTCGGGGTCCGGGTGGTCGTGGTGGAAGACGTCCACGTGGTCGAGTCCCAGCCGGGTCAGGCTCCGGTCGAGACCGGCCAGCACCGCCTTCCGGGAACCGCCCCCTCCGTAGGGACCGCGCCACGCGGAGCCCCCCGCCTTGGTCGTGACGACCACCTCGTCCCGGTATCGGCGCAGTTCACGGGTGAGCACGCGGCCAAGGGTCTCCTCGGCGGCTCCGACGGGCGGCCCCTGGGTGCCCGCCACGTCGAAGTGGGTCACACCCAGGTCGAAGGCGCGCAGGAGGACCGCGCGCTGGGCCTCGAACCCCCGGTCCTCCCCGAAGCCGTGCCACAGGCCGAGCGACAGCACCGGAAGATACAGTCCGCTGCGGCCGCACCGGCGCCGCGGCATCGTGTCGTAGCGGGCGGGAGCGGCGACGTAGATCACGAAAAAGGCCCCTGACGTCGGCGGACTCGGGTCGCGGCCATCCTCCCATCACGGCGGCTTTCAGCCGGGGAACCCGGCCGAGGCGGGTCCGGGCTTCACCCCTCCGTCACCGCGCGCGGTTTCCCCGCGGCACCCGGCGGGTAGCTGGATGTACATCCCCGGCCTGACGATCCGGGAGGAGGACGGACCATGCACACCCGTACCCACGGCGCGGTCGAGCGCTATCCCGACCCGATGCCGCCGGACCCGTTCCCCCCGACGCCCGTACCGCCGCCCCCGCCGGACCCGGAGCCCAAGCCTCCCGGCCCGGTTCCCGAACCGCCCGGACCCGAGCCCGAACCCGAACCGGCCTGAGCGCACGGGGCCCGGCCGACGGCCTCGGTCGGCGGCGAGTGTCGGACCCGGTGCGAGGGCGCGCGCCCGCACCGGGCCGCGTCAGGCGGAGGCCTTCGTCAGCCGGTCCGACTCCTCTTTGGTCAGCTTCAGACCGTGGACCGGGAGCAGGCCCTCCAACTGGGCGGCGTCGCGCGCGCTCGCGATCGCCGACACCACGCCCGGCCGGTCGGCCAACCAGGCCAGGGCCACGGATGCCTGGGGCACGCCGTGCTCGGCCGCGATCGCGTCCAGTGCCTCGAGTACGCGTTCACCACGCGGTCGGTCGAGGTAGGCTCGGGCGCTCCCGGCGCGTGGGCTGTCCACATCCGGGCCGCCGTGGCGGTACTTGCCGGTGAGGAAGCCCCGGGCCAGACCGAAGTAGGGGAGCAGCGCCAGCCCGCGCTCCTGGGCGAGGGGGACCAGGTCGGTCTCGATGCCGCGTTCCATCAGGTTGTAGTGGGGCTGGACGCACACCGGGGCGTGCAGGCCTTGGTCCGCGCAGATGTCCAGCCACTCCCGGATCCGGTCCGGGCTGTGGTTGGACAGGCCGATGTAGCGGATGACGCCCTCGTCGACGAGGGAGGAGAAGGCCTCCGCGCTCTCGGCCAGCGGGGTGTCGCGGTCGTCGAAGTGCGCGTAGTACAGGTCGATGGTCCGCACGCCCAGCCGGTGGAGCGAGGCGTGGGCCGCGGCCCGGACGTTGGCGCGGGACAGGCCGCGGAACTCGGGGTGCTGGCTGACCTTGGTCGCGATGACCAGGTCGTCGGGGCGGCCGCGGGCGGCGAGCCACGCGCCGATGACGGTCTCCGACTCCCCGCCCCGGTGGCCCTCGACCCACGCGGAGTAGACGTCCGCGGTGTCGACGATGGTGCCCCCGGCCGCTGTGTAGGCGTCCAGGACCTGGAACGAGGCGGTCTCGTCCGCGGTCCAACCGAAGACGTTGCCGCCCAGACAGAGCGGGGAGACGTACAGGTCGGAGCGGCCGAGCCTGCGGAGTCTGGTGTCGTTCATGCTCACCGTGTTCGGATAGGAGGTCGGTGGTCGCGGCCAGGTTAGGGCAGCGGGTGAGCCGGAGCCAGGCGTTTTCCGCCGTGCCCGGGGAACCGTGGCGGGCCGTTCGCGTGTGGGGGATCCCACGCTCTGAGCTGGGCGGAACGTAATTTCCTACCAAAAGGGTGGGATAGTCTCGTGCTCGGACGAACCCGCCCGTCGGCGGACTGGTCCCGCGGGCGCCCGGAGCCCCCCTGACCGGCCCCTCCCAGGTCCGCCACCCCATGAGCACGAAGGAGTGCACCATGCGCACGACCCCGACCGTCATCGGCGCCGCAGCCGTCACCCTGGCGCTCGCCGCCTGTGGCGCTCCCAGCGAGCAGGCCGCCAGCGAGGCCGCCGAGGCCGGGGCGCTCCGGATCGGGGTGAGCCCCGTGCCGCACGGCGACATCCTCACCTTCATCGACGAGAACCTCGCCGAGGAGGCCGGGCTGGACCTGGAGATCCAGGAGATCTCCGACTACAACACCCCCAACGCGGCCCTGGCCGAGGGGGAGCTGGACGCCAACTACTTCCAGCACCGCGCCTTCCTCGCCGAATGGCAGGAGAACGGCCCCGACGCCGAGTTCTCCTACGTCACCGACGTGCACATCGAGCGCCTCGGCCTGTACTCCGAGAGCGTCGAGTCCCTGGAGGACCTGCCCGAGGGCGCCGAGATCGCGGTCCCCAACGACCCCGCCAACCTCAACCGCGCCCTGCGCATCCTCGAGGCCGAGGGTCTCGTGACGGTCGATCCGGAGGCCGGGGAGTCCGCCACCGAGAACGACATCACCGACAACCCCCAGGGTCTCGTCGTCATGCCGCTGGAGGCCGCCCAGCTGCCGCGCTCCATCGCCGACGTGGACGCCGCGATCGTCAACGGCAACTACGCGATCGAGGCCGGGCTGACCGAGGACGCCAACGTCCTGGCCTGGGAGCCCGAGGGTGAGGACTACGTCGAGACCTACGCCAACGGCCTGGTGACCCTGGCGGAGAACGCCGAGGACGAGCGGGTCCTCCAGCTGGTCGAGCTCCTGCACGACGAGCGGGTCCTGGAGTACGTCGAGAACACCTGGCAGGGCGTCGTCCTGCCCGTCGACGCCGACGGCGCGGTGGTGAAGGACGAGGACGTCGTCGAGACGGATTAGGGACCGTTGCCCGGAGCGGTCGCTCCAGGCGCCCGAACAGAGTGAGCGCCGCGCCGTCAGGCGCCGGTTGAGGGTGTCCGCTCCGCCGCGGAGCGGTCCCTCGGGCGGTGGCGGGCGACGGGCGGGCCGAAGCCAAGCGGCAGGCCCACGACGAACACAGTCCCACAGCGTCCCCGCGAGGGTGGTGGAGCCGGCCGGCTCCACCACCCTCGCGTCGTGTTCGGGGCGGGTCGGCACTCCCGCGCGGGGCGGGTGACACGGATCACTCTCCTGGTGGCGTGGGAGGCGCGTGGTGCGGGAGAGTGCGTTCGGTGACCAATGGTCGGGGTGTCGTCCTCGCCAGTGCGCCTGAACTGCGGTTTTCTTCGGTTGTGGGGTTACTCCGGGTCGCCGCGCGCCGTCGTTCGGGCTGGTCGTCGCGGTCCGGGGGCTTCCGCGCCCGGCTTCCACAAAACCTACTTATTAAGTAGAGTTTCGTCAGACCTCGACAGCGGCCGGAAAGGGGCCTCCTCTCATGCGACCGCCCTCGCGCCCGACGGGAGTGCTCGCGGCCTGCCTGGCCCTGGCCATGGCCGTCACCGGCTGTGGGGCGCTCACGGAGGACGACGGCCCCTCCCTGACGCTCGGCTACTTCCCCAACGTCGCCCACGCCCCGGCCATGGTCGGTGTGGAGCGGGGCACCCTGGCCGACGCCCTCGGCGACGGCGTCGACTTCGACACCCGGGTGTTCAACGCGGGGCCGGACGCGATCAACGCCGTCTTCTCCGGGGAGGTCGACGTCGCGTTCGTCGGCCCCAACCCCGCCGTGAACGGCTGGGCCCAGTCCGAGGGGCAGGCGCTGCGCGTCATCGCCGGGGCGGCCTCCGGAGGGGCCGGCCTCGTCACACGCGACGACATCACGAGCGTCGACGACCTGCGCGGCGCCACCGTCGCCAGTCCGCAGCTCGGCAACACCCAGGACGTCGCCCTGCGCGCGTTCGCCGACGAACAGGGGTGGGACGTGGACACGGCCGGAGGCGGCGACCTGTCCATCCTCCCGCAGCCGCCCGCCGAGATCGTGGACGCCTTCGAACTCGGCGAGATCGACGGCGCCTGGCTGCCCGAACCCCACCTGAGCCGTCTGCTCACCCGAGGCGACGCCCACCTGCTCGTCGACGAGGCCGACACCTGGGCCGAGACCGACGGCGCCTTCGTCACCGCGCACCTGGTGGTCGGCTCCGAGTTCCTCGCCCGCGAGCCCGACCTGGTCGAGGACCTGCTGCGCGGCCACCTGGAGACCGTCGACTGGATCAACGCCCACCCCGAACGGGCCCGGCGCGTGGCGGGCGACCACCTGGAGGGGCTCACCGGGTCCCGGCTGTCGGACGAGGTCACCGAAGCCGCCTTCGACCGGATCGCCTTCACCGTCGACCCCGTCGCCCCGTCGCTGTTCACCGGGGCCGAGCGGGCCGAGGCCGTCGGCCTGCTCGACCCCGTCGACCTGACCGGAATCTACGCCCTGGACCCGCTCGACGGCCTCCTCGCGGAGGACGGCCGCGACCCGGTCTCCGGGCTGGAAGGCTGATGAGGCCCATGACCACCATCACCGACACCCCGACGCGCGTCAGCGCCGTGGAGGTCGACACGATCTCCAAGGTCTTCGGCGAGGGCGCGGGCTCCGTGACCGCCATCGACGGTATGTCCGTCTCCGTCGGCGAGCACGAGTTCCTGTCCATCGTGGGCGCCTCCGGATGCGGCAAGAGCACCCTGCTCTCCCTGGTGGCCGGGCTGGACCGGCCCACCACCGGCAGCGTGGACACGGCGGGCCACAAGGTGGCGATGATGTTCCAGGAGGCCGCGCTCTTCCCGTGGCTGACCGTGGGCGCCAACATCGAGGTCCCCATGAAGGTCAACGGCCTACCCAAGGCCGAGCGCCGCGAGCGTGTCGCCGAACTCCTGGAACTGGTCCGGCTGACCGGGTTCGCGCGCAAGCGCCCCCACGAGCTCTCCGGCGGCATGCGCCAGCGCGTGGCCATGGCCCGCGCCCTGGCCCAGGACGCGGACGTCCTGCTCATGGACGAGCCCTTCGGCGCCCTGGACGCCATGACCCGCGACATCCTCCACGACGAACTGGAGCGCATCTGGCAGGAGCGGCGGCTCACGGTCCTGTTCGTCACCCACAACGTCCGGGAGGCGGTGCGCCTGGGCGACCGGGTCGTGCTGCTCTCCAGCCGCCCCGGCCGCGTGATCGACGAGTTCCCGGTGGAGGGCGAGCGCCCCCGCCGGATCGACTCGGCGCTGATCGCCGGCCAGGCCGCGGTGATCACCGACCGACTCCGCCAGGAGGTCTCGCGCCATGCCTGACACCGACACCCGGGACCGCCAGGTCCAGGGCCTCGACGCGCTCGAACTCCAGCCCGAGCGCGGCCGACGCGGCGCGGGCGAGGTCGCGCGGCGCGTCTGGTCGGCGGCCTGGCCCAAACTGGCCGCCGTGGCCGTCGTCCTGGTCGCCTGGCAGGCGGTCGTGTGGTCCGGATGGCGGTCGGAGTGGGTCTTTCCCGGGCCGGACCGGGTGCTGCCCGTCCTGTCGCGGGAGGTCACGTCCGCCGAGTTCTGGGAGGCCGTGGGCGTCACCATGCGGCGCGCCCTGACGGGCTTCGCCCTGGCGCTGGTGGTCGGGGTCCTCGTCGGCGTGGCGGTGGCCCAGGTGCGCACGCTGCGCGTGGCGATCGGGTCGCTGATCACGGGCCTGCAGACCATGCCGTCCATCGTCTGGTTCCCCTTCGCGATGCTGCTCTACGGCATCAGCGAGTCGGCGATCATGTTCGTGATCATCCTGGGCGCGGCGCCGTCCATCGCGGGCGGCCTGGTCTCCGGCATCGACTACGTGGCGCCGTCGCTGCTGCGGGCCGGGCAGGTGATGGGGCTTCGGGGGGTCCAGCGGTACCGGCTGCTGATCGTGCCCGCAGCGCTGCCGATGTTCGTCGGCGGTCTCAAGCAGGGCTGGGCCTTCGCCTGGCGGTCGCTGATGGCGGGTGAGCTGCTGGTCATCATCAACCAGCAGAACTCGATCGGCTGGGCGCTGAGCCAGGCCCGCCAGCTCAACGACGCCGAGCGCCTGCTGAGCTACGTCATCGTCGTGCTCGTCGTCGGCATCCTCATCGACGTCTTCTTCAGCTGGGCGGACCGCTCCCTGCGGCGCCGGTGGGGGCTGGCCACGGCCTGAGCGGCTCGACACCCGGTCCCGTCCCCTCCACGACACACGGCCGCCGCCGCGCGTATCCCGCGCGGCGGCGGCCGTCGTCGGCTCCCATGCGCGGCGTGGCCCCCGGCATGGCTCCTGTCGCGGCTGCCTCAGACCTCGACCTCGGCTCCGGTCTCGGCCCTCAGCCCGACGGACTCGATGCCCGCCAGCAGGGCGAGCTCGTCGTTGACGGACGTGTCACCGGTAGCCCCGCAGGCGCCCAGCAGGGCGCCCTCGGCGTCACGGACGAACACGCCGCCGGGGACGCTGAGCACCCGGCCCTGGGCCAGGGTCGCGACCGAGGTGAAGAACTCCGGTGAGGACTCCGCCCGGGCGGCGATCGCCCGGTTGTTCATCCCGAGTCCGAGCACGCCCCAGGCCTTGGCCACGGCGAGGTCGGGTCGGAGCAGACCCGAGCCGTCCTGACGGGCCAGGGCGACGAGGACGCCGCCCGGGTCCAGGACGGCGACGGTCAGTGGCTGGAGGTCGTTGGCGGCCGCGTGCTTCACGGCTCCGTCGATCAGTCCCTGAGCCTGCTCCAGAGTGATGGCCACCAGGCGCATTCCCTTCGTTCGGGTCTCCCGGGGGAGACGTCGGCGTCGTGCCACCCACGGAGATGTCGATCCCCCGTGCCGCCCTCCGGACACCGGGTGCTCGGCCCGACACTCGGAGGGTTGTGATGGTCACCACACGAGGCTAATGCATGCTAAATCAGTAGTGAATGTGGGGATACGCCTGATTCCCCCACCGGGAAGCGGGCGGCCTTCGTGGGAAACTCCAGGTCCGGTGGCCAAGAGCCCCCACCAGCCTCACCGGTCACATCAGTCCCAGCCTCAGGGTGCGTCGAGTGCGCGCACGGGTGCGGCCGCGCGGGCGTCGTAACGCTCGCGCGCCTCGGTGATCTCGGCCATGTGCTCCTCCGCCCACACCCGGCAGGACTCCATGAGCATGCCCAGGTCCCGTCCGAGGGATGTCAGGGAGTACTCCACCTGCGGCGGGGTGGTGGGGAACACCCGGCGCTCCACCAGGCCGGCGCGCTCCAGGTCGCGCAGGGTCCGGGTGAGCATCTTCTGGGTGATGCCGTCCAGGCGGCGGCGCAGCGCGCCGAAGCGCATGGGTTCGCCCGCGAGCGCGCCCACGACGAGGCACACCCACTTGCTGGACAACAGGTCGAGGACGTCGCGAGAGGCGCAGTTGCGGAGATAGGCATTCGCTCCGCCATGTTCCCGCATTTCAGGAGTGGTATACACAAGGTACCTACCGTACTTTTAAGTGCCTTCTATACATTGGATACCTTATCCGGAAGGCTCGGGGACATGACAGAGCAGATGCGCGTCGTTCAGCAGCAGACACTGGGTGGCCCCGAGGTCCTGGAGGTCGCCCGAGTACCCGTCCCCGATCTGGGCGCCACCCGAATCCTGGTGCGCGTGCACGCCGCGGGGGTCAACCCCGTCGACTGGAAGCTCCGGCAGCACGGGTACTGGCTCACGCCGCCCTTCTCCCAGGGGTTCGACGTCTCGGGCGTGGTCGTGGCCGTCTCCCAGGGATCGAGTCGGTTCTCGGTCGGCGACGAGGTCTACGGGATGCCGAACTACCCGGACGTACCCGACGCCTACGCCGACTACGTGTCCGCCCCCGCTCGGCGCTTCGCGCGCAAACCCGACGGACTCGACCACGTCCAGGCCGCCGCCCTCCCACTGGCCGCGCTCACCGCCTGGCAGGCGCTGGTCGACACGGCCGGAGTGCGGGACGGTCAGCGCGTCCTGGTACACGCGGCCGCGGGCGGGGTGGGCCACCTGGCGGTGCAGATCGCCAAGGCCCGGGGCGCCCACGTCATCGGCACGGCCAGCGCGGCCAAACACGGGGTGCTGCGGGAACTGGGCGCCGACGAGCTCGTGGACTACACCTCCGTCGACTTCGCCGAGACGGTCGGCGACGTCGACGTCGTGCTCGACGCCATCGGCGGCGACTACCTGGACCGGTCGCTGCGCGTTCTCCGGCCGGACGGGGTGTACGTCGGCGTGTCCAACCCGCTCGACCAGGAGATCATCGTCGAGAGGGCCGCCGCCGCGGGCGTGCGCGGCGCCACCGTCTGCGTCGAACCCGACCACACCCAGCTGGAGGAGATCACCGCCCTCGTGGAGGCCGGGAAGCTGCGACCCGTCGTGAGCGGGACCTTTCCCCTGGAGGAGGCCGCCAAGGCGCACGAACACAGTCAGTCCGGACGCACCACGGGCAAGGTCGTCCTCACCCTGACCTGAGGTCGACCCCTGGCCCGACGGGTCCACGCCCGTGCACGCCCCGCGCGGACCGCCGTACCGGCGTCCGCGCGGGGCGTTCGCGCTCAGGTGTGCACGAGCGGCGTGTCCACCAGGTGTTCGGCGAGGAACCAGGCCTCGAGCTCGTTGGTGCGGATGACGTCGGAGACCAGTACGTCGTTGGTGCCGTCGTCCCCGTTCTCCTGGCACCGGGCCGCCGCGTCGTGGGCGTCCTCCAGGATGGTCTCGTGCGCCTCCAGCAGGCGGGACAGCATCGCCGGGACCTCCTCGACGCCGTTGGGCGGGCGCGGGACGTTGGTGATCTCGGCGACGTGCCGCGGGTCCCCGATGGCCACGCCGCCGAGGGTCTGGATGCGCTCGGCCACCGTGTCGATCAGCTCGGCCTGCTCGTCGGCGTGCTTGTCCATCAGAAGGTGCAGTTGGTAGAAGGTCTGTCCTCGCATCAACCAGTGGTGCTTCTTGTACAGCGCGTGCAGGATCTGCGTGTCCGCGAGTACCTGGTTGAGCCGCTGGCACGAGTACATGCGCGTGTTGTAGGACATGCCCACCGGGAGCTGGCGGACGGTGCCGTACTCCTGGATCTCGTTCCCCTTCTGGTGCAGCCACGGCTGGCTGCTCCGGGGTTTGGGCGTCGCACTCGCACGCTCTTGGGTGGTCACGGCTGGTTCCCCCTCCGGATCGGGTCGTTCGGAGCGCGCACGGACGCGCCCCGGGAGCCAGTCTCGGACACCGACCGTCGACGGAAGAGAAAGCACACACCATCCCCGGGCAAGGCTCACCGATTTTATGCCGGGGGTGCCTCGGTCCGGCGGGTCCGCGCGGTTGCCCCTGTTGTGGGAACGCTCTTTCCTCGCAGCGGCGGCCGGGGTGTCCTCTGCGTCTCCGAGAGCGGCGGCGCGGTGGCCGACCGCGTGGACACCGCCGACACCGGCGACATCGCCTGGAACAACAGTCAGGGCGACACCCGCTGGCTCCGTCGAGCCAGTGGACCCGGGGTTGCCGGAACGCCCTCCGTCGGCCCCGGGCCCGCGCGAGCGGCTGCCCCCACCGGGAGTTCCCTCCCAGCGACCTGCCCTGGGGCCGTCAGGGCGTGTCGAAGCGCACCGGGAGGGCGAACAGGCCGTGCATGATCATGCTCGGCCACCACCGCAGGTCCTCCTCGGGTGCGGCGAGCCGCAGTCCGGGCAGTCGGTCCAGGACCGCGTTCACCGCCACACGCGCCTCCATCCGGGCCAGCTGGGCGCCCACGCAGTAGTGCGCACCGTGTCCGAACCCCAGGTGCGACTCGCCCCGTTCGGGGTCGAAGACATCCGGGTCGTCGTAGCGCTCCGGATCCCGGCCCGCGGCCAGCAGCGACACCAGCACGGGTTCCCCCGCCTCCAGCGCGACGCCGCCGACGGTGGTGGCGGTCCGGGGGAAGCGCCAGGTGGCGTTCTGGAGAGGGCTCTCCAGCCGCAATGTCTCCTCGATGGCCGGGCCCACCAGGTCGCGGTCCCGGCGCAGCCGCTCCAGGTGCTCGGGGGCGCGCAGCAGGGACAGGAACAGGTTGCCGAGCAGCGCGACGGTCGTCTCGTGTCCGGCCACCAGCAGCAGGAACGCCGTGGAGGTGACCTCGTCCCGGGTGAGGCGGCCCGACCTGTGCGCCTCCACCAGGTCGCCGAGCAGGTCATCGGCGGGCTCGGCGAGGCGGGCGTCGACCAGGCGGCCCAGGTAGTCGTCGAACCAGTCCGTGGTGGTCCCGATCGCCGCGATCTCCTCGGGCGCGGAGGCGTCGATCACGGCGGCGCGGCGGTGGAACTCGGCCCGGTCCTCGGGCGGGACACCGAGGATGTCGCAGATGATCGCGATCGGCAGCGGGTAGGCCAGATCGCGTACCAGGTCCGGGTCGGACGAGGCCGCGATCCGGTCGAGGAGGCCGGCCGTCACCCGTTCGGCGCTCTCCACCAGGGTCCGGACCCGGCGCGGGGTGAAGGCGCCCCCGGCCACCTTGCGCAGGCGCGTGTGGTCGTCGCCGTCCACGTTGACCATGCTGCGCACGAGGCTGGGCCGGTGGTCGAAGGGCAACCCCATCCGGGCCCCGCGCCACACCTCGTTGCCCCGGGCGGGGTCTTTGAGCATGTCGGGATCGGCCAGGACGGCGCGGGCGTCCTCGTAGCGGGTCACCAGCCACGCCCAGGCGCCTCCGGGCAGCTCCATCCGGTGTACGGGGGAGTGTTCGCGCAACCAGCGGTAGGCGGGGTGCGGGTCGGCGTCGAACGCCGGGCCGTGCAGGGGAGGGGGAGCAGAGACGGACATGCCGTACCTTTCATGCCGTGGCGGGATCCTTCGGGTCCTACCCCGCGCCCCCGGCGGGCGAACCGCCCTCAGCGCGCGATCGCGCAGGCGGTCTCCAGGACGAACCGGGGCCAGGGGCGGTGGGGGTCGTGCCCGGTCAGCTCGCGCACCCGGCGCAGCCGGTAGCGGAGGGTCTGGGGATGGACGTGCAGGGTGTCGGCCGCCGTGGTGGCCGCGCCCTCGCGAAAGTAGACCCGCAACGTCTGGAGCAGGTGCCGGTGCGCGTCCGACAGCAGCGGCCCCAGCACCGCGCCGCGGAGGGCCTCAGGAGTGACCGGTCCGCCGTTGAGCAGCGCCAGGACACACGCGTCGGCCTCGCCCAGCAGCCCGTTCCCGCCGAACGCGTGCGGGGGCGCGGTCTCCACGGCGTCGTCGGCCAGACGGTAGGCGGCCGTCATGTCGGTGAGGGCTCGCGGGGCCAGCACGCAGGCCCGCCAGGGGCGGTCCCCGAGGGCCGCGGTCACACGGTCGACGGCCTCGGGGGACACCAGCAGCACCACCCGGCCGGACCGGGTGGTCGTCAGCGCGTCGGCGCGACCGACCTCGTCCAACAGGTCCATGCCCGCCGAGGCCGCACCGCCCCGCTGCGGGTGCCCCTCCTCCGGGCCAGGTTCGGCCACCACCAGTACGCCCGGGTCGGGCGGGGAGATGCCGAGGGTGCGGGCCCGGTCCCGGATCGCGCCGAGGGAGGCCTGGCGGCCGATCAGGAGGTCATCGAGGAAGACCCGGCGCGCCCGCTCCACGTCCGCGTCCAGGTGGCGGGCCGCCTCGGTGTGGCCCGCCAACAGGTGCTCGGAGATCTGGTCGAGCGAGGTCAGCCACAGTTCGCTCAGGGCGAACACGTCCGCGGCGCTCACCCGGTCACCGGCCAGTTCCGAGAGCAGGCGCACCGCCGCGGCCGACCCCACCCGGTGCGCCCGGACCACCGCCCCGATGGAGCGGCCGTCGGCCGCCCGCGCCCTGCCGATGCCGCGCAACCGCTCCAGGTCCTCCTCCGGGAGGCGCACCGCACCGTCCACCCACAGCTCCAGCGAACGGGTCACCAGCCACGCGACGATGGCGCGGACCTCGGCGAGCTGTGACCCGTGCAGCCCCCGGTAGGCGGGCACCTCCGCGTACACCGCGTCGACGATCCGGCCGACCAGGTACGCGCGGTCCCTGGACAGTTCGGCGCTGACGTCGGCGCGCTGCTCACGGCCCATCGGCCCACCTCCGCTTCGGGATCGACCAGGGTAGCGGTCCGACGCGGGTCCGACGGTAAAAAGCCCGTGGTCCAGCGGGGCGGCACCCGGGAAAGCCGTGGCGGCGTGGCAGTATGCGGTCAGGGCAGGCCCGACGGGGGAAGGGGAGAGATGACGGTTCCCGACGTTACTCTGAGTAACGGTGTGCGCATGCCGCAGCTGGGTTTCGGTGTGTGGCAGGTGTCCGACGACGCGGTGGTGGACGCCGTGGCGACCGCCCTGGAGACGGGGTACCGCAGCATCGACACGGCCGCGGCGTACGGCAACGAGCGGGGGGTCGGGGAGGCGCTGAGCCGGGCGGAGCTCGACCGCGACGACGTGTTCGTCACCTCCAAGCTGGCCAACCCGGAACAGGGCTACGACCACACCCTGCGGGCCTTCGACGCCAGTCTGGAACGCCTGCGCCTGGAGACCCTGGACCTGTACCTCATCCACTGGCCGCTGCCCAGGCGGGACCTGTACGTGTCCACGTGGAAGGCGCTGGAACGGCTGTACGCCGACGGGCGGGTCCGCGCCATCGGGGTGTGCAACTTCCAGGTGGAGCACCTGGAGCGGGTCATGGAGGAGGGCGGTATCACGCCCATGGTCAACCAGATCGAGCTGCACCCGCTGCTCGTCCAGCGGTCGATGCGCGAATTCGACGCCAAGCACAACATCGTCACCGAGGCGTGGAGCCCCCTCGGCCAGGGCAAGCTCCTCGACCACCCGACGGTGACCGCGGTCGCCGACGAACTGGACCGCACCCCGGCTCAGGTGCTGCTGCGCTGGCACATCCAACTGGGCAACGTCGTCATCCCCAAGTCGGTGACCCCCGAGCGGATCCGCTCCAACTTCACGATCTTCGACTTCGAGCTCTCCGAGGCGGACATGGACCGCATCAGCGGGCTCGACACGGGCAGCCGGTTCGGCCCCGACCCCGACGAGTTCGACGGCGAGTAGGCGTTCGGACCCGGACCGGGTGTCCGGGACCGCTACGCCCCGTGCAGCTCGCGACGCTTGCGCGCACCGGCCAGGACGGCGTCGGTGCCCTTGCGCCGGACCCGGTCGACGTAGACGGCACCCCCGATGAAGATCGCGGCGATCAGCGCCAGGGCGGCTACGAGGGCGGCGGCGGACAGCAGGAAAGTGATCGACATGCGCTCATCGTAGCCGCACGTCCGACGGTGTCCCCGGGAGGGGTGGCCGCGGTCGTGTCGGACCGGCCGCGGTGGGTGGGACGTGAACCTTGAGGGGACGCCGATGGACCGGACACCGCACCAGATCGTCAATCCGCTGTCTCTGGCCGAACCGGTGGGCTTCTCCCACGCCCTCCTGGTCACCCCCGGCCGTACCGTCCACGTGGGCGGGCAGACCGCGCGCCGTCCGGACGGAGGGGTGGTCGGCGACACGGTGGTGCAGCAGTTCGACCAGGCGCTGGCCAACATGGTCGAGGCCCTGCGCTCGGCCGGGGCCGAGCCCGCTCACGTGGTCAACATGTGTGTGTACACCACGGCCGTGCCCGCCTACCGGGTCAACCTGCCCACCCTGGGCTCGGTCTACCGTCGCCATATGGGGCGCTACTACCCGCCGATGGCCGTGGTGGGCGTGACCGGACTGCTGGACGCCGATGCCCTCGTGGAGTTGGTGTGCACCGCCGTGATCCCCCGGGGCGAGGACACCGACCTGCTGGAGGCGGCCGAGGCGCGGGAGTTGGTCGAGGAGGTCGAGGACAGCCTGGAGGTGAACCCCTTCGTCGTGCCCGACCGCGCCTAGCGGGTGGACCGGGAGACGTGCTCCGGGGCCGGGCCGCCGACGGGACGGCGACCTCCTCCGGGACCTCTCAGGGGTGTCTCCGTGAGGTAACCACACCGGTGGGTATACTCGCGATGCAGAGTGACCCGAGCCACGGAGCCGAAGGAGTACCCCCATGACCGTGACCGCGACCAAGCCGCTCACCCCCGCGGCGCGCAGGATCCTCGCCGTCGCGAGCGAGCTGTTCTACTCACGCGGGATCAACACGGTCGGCATGGAGCTGGTCGCGGAACGGGCCAGCGTGACCAAGAAGACCATCTACGACCGGTTCGGTTCCAAACGGGAGCTCGTCGTCGCCTATCTGCGCGCCCGTGACGAGCGCTGGCGCGCCTACCTCACCGATTACCTGACCGGGGCGCACACGCCGCACGCCCGCGTCATCGCCACGTTCGACGCCCTGCACTCGTGGATGGGCAGGGAGAACCCGCGCGGTTGCGCGATGGTCAACGCCTACACCGAGCTGGCCGACCCCGAGCACCCCGGTAGGGCGGTGGCCGAGGGACAGAAGCGCTGGCTACGCGATCTGCTCACCGGGTTCGTCGCGCAGGCGGGAGCGGACGACCCCGCCGCGCTCGCCGAGTCCCTCGCCATGCTGCACGAGGGAGCGGTCGTGGCGCGCAGCGTCCTCGGCGAGACCAACGCGGCCCTGACGGCGCGCGCCGCCGCGGAGACCCTCATGAGCGCCCACGGGATCGCCGGAGACGTCCCCCGGCAGAACGGTCAGAGGTAGCCGAGGCGGGACAGCTCGACGGCGGCGACCTCGTTGACGTCCCCGTGCTCGTCGCGGGAGAGCCGGTCGCGCCACCGGCCCACGTTCCAGGCGCGCGTGTCCATCAGCTCAGTGGCCGACACGCGCGCGCCGGTGAACGCGCGCAGCCGCCGCGCGGTCGCCACCTCCCCGCCCCGGACGTCCTCGTAGCGCACCGTCATGAGCTGGTCCTCGCCGATCGCCTGGCGCAGCCGCGCGTGCATCCGCACGGCGCCCCGCCAGCGCATCGCGCACTTGACCGCGTCGGAACCGTCCCGGAACGCCTCCAGGTCCGACTCCTCCTCCAACCCGAAGAAGTCGTTGGGAAACTCGTGGTCGGCCGACATCAGACCGGGCTTGAGCCAGGCGAGGGCGCGCTCGTCGTCGAGCATGCCCGCGACGACGTCCCGGCCGTCCCTGATGACCTGCACGAACAGGGCGTCGGGAAAGGCCACGTGCAGGGCCTTCGCGCAGAACAGCAGGTCGGGGCTGGCATCGCCGTACCGCTGGGCGTCGGCACTGTGCTCACAGGGCTCGGCCGAGGCGTTGGCGGGCACGCGCGCGTACGGGCCGGGGCACCGGGGGCAGGTCAGGGGGGTGAGCTGCCACGCCTCGGCGTAGGCCTCGCGCAGCAGGCTCGCCGTTCCCGACACCTTCTCCTGGGCGAGGGAGGGCCGTCGGGCGACGGCGTGGACGGCGTTGAGCACCCCGGAGGACCCCGCTCCGATGTGGAATCCCGGGGCACGCGCGAGGGCGAGGGCGATCTCGGGGACACCGGAGTGGGGCGCGCCCAGAACGAACACGGGGCGCCGCACCGTGGTCCGGTTGACCACGAGGATGTAGGACGGCTGCTTCATGGCTGTGTCGATTTTCGCACCCTTCGCCCGCATCGTGTGCATCGGCAGGGTATTCCACCTGTGCGTCCCACACGTTCCTCGAGGCTACGGAGTTCTGGTGCCCATCGTGGAGCCCCGAGGGCAACGCCGGAGGCAAGAAGTCTCAACGTCGCTGCAACAATGGAGTATGGCCTCCACCACCACCGACACCACACCGCTGGCCGATCCCGAGGGGTTCGAGCAGGCCGCCGACCTGCTGGCCGCCGCCTCGCGCGTCACCGTGCTCACGGGTGCGGGCGTGTCCACGGACTCGGGCATCCCCGACTATCGGGGCCCGAACGGCCTGTGGACCAAGGATCCGGCCGCGGAGGCCATGGCCGACTTCGACAGCTACATGGGCGATGTCGACGTGCGCCGGCAGGTGTGGCTGCGGCGCCGGGCGCACCGGATCTGGGAGGCCGAGCCCAACGCCGCGCACCGGGCCTTCGCCGCGCTGGAGGCCACCGGCAGGCTCCGGGCGCTCATCACCCAGAACATCGACGGACTGCACCAGAGCGGCGGGATGCCCGCCGACCGGGTCATCGAGGTGCACGGGACCATGCTGTGGGTCGTGTGCATGAGCTGCGGCCTGCGCACCCCGAGCCCGGACGTCCTGGCGCGGCTGGACGAGGAGTCCGACCCCCGGTGCCTGGAGTGCGGCGGCATCCAGAAGTCGGACACGATCTCCTTCGGGCAGCGGCTGGACCCGGAGGTCGTCGAGGCGGCGGCCCGGGCCGCCCGCGAGTGCGACGTGTTCCTGGCGGTGGGTACCTCCCTGACCGTGCACCCGGTGGCCGGGCTGTGCGACGTGGCGATGATGGCCAGGGCCGGTCTCGTCGTCGTCAACGCCGAGCCGACCCCCTACGACGACTTCGCCAGCGCCGTCCTGCGCGACCCCATCGGCACGGTCATCCCCGCTCTCGTGCGCCGTGTCGTGGAGGCTGCGCGGAGTTGAGGCCGACCTCGTCCGCCGGGATCCGCTGAGGGGTGTTCTGCCCCGGGCCGTCGCTCCCTCCGGGCGGCGGCTGCTCGGCGCGCCGGGCAGCCCGTTTCGCCCCGTCGCCCCCGTGCTTGTTCTTGGCGACCTTGCGTTCCTTCCTGGGGCGCTTCGGCTCCTGTGGGCTGGTCTCGGGCTTCGGCCCGGCGGTGTCGGCGGTCCCGCCGACTTCGGCGGGATTCGCGTCCTCGACCAGCGCGCGGACCCTGGCCAGATCCGTGTCGGACACGTGGGGAGCCAGGGCCCGCAGGACCGGCTCCACCGACTCCGCGCACAGCCGGGGACCGGTCACGACGGACCGCACACCGTTGAGGAAGTCGTTCAGGACGCGCGGCAGGACCATGTGCAGGTCGGAGTCGCCGGGCGTGTGGGCCAGGTCCTCCACCGCCTGGGTGAGCACCAGCAGTTCGCGACGGCCCAGGGCGTTCGTGAGCAGCAGCCGTCGGTAGGTGGTGAGGCGTTTGCCGGGGTCGACCGTCGCGGGTTCGAAGCGCAGCCGCATGACCTCGTGCATCTCGGACCAGGGACCCTCGTCGTCCGGCCCCCGGAACCAGGTGCCGAGGTCGGTCGAGACGTGTCGCAGGTACGGCAGCGACCCGAGCGTGAACCGCGCCGCCGTGCCGTTGACCCGCATCGCCGCCGACCGCAGGAGGCGCGACGTGACCGAGTCGAAGGGCACGGTGACGCCGTAGGGGTCGACGACGTCGACACGGAAGTCTTCGCCCACCCGCAGCTCGAACCCCACGCACTCGCCCACGTCCACGGGGGAGCCGTCCTCCACGCCGATCACCGTGCGCACCCCCTCCTCGCCCCAGCCGTCGAGGTGGCGTACCCGCAGGGTCGACAGGATGCTGAACCACTCCGCGCCGGGCAGGGTCCGCCACAGGGTGGTGCTGTGTTGCAGGGCCTGGTCGGGTTCGGCTGCGTCGGGGAACAACTCGCGGGCGTCCACGGGGTCCTCGCGCACGAGACACAGCAGGATGACCAGGTTGCTGGTGTAGTTGGCCTCGCGCTGGGTCAGCGGAAGCCGCACGGGCTCGTACTCGGTGTGGGAGCGGTTGGGGGCAGGGAAGGGGGCCTCCTGGAACAGCTCGACGAGGAGTGCCCCGTACTCGGCGCGCAGCTCCGGGTCCTCGGCCAGGCGGTGTTCGACCAGTTCCCGGAGGAAGTCCACGACCCGGTCGCGGCCCCCGTAGCTGGCGAAGGACGACAGGGCGTACAGCTCCCCGTCGTCGGGGCGCGCGCCCCGGCCCCGACGGCGGGAGGAGCGTGCCCGTGACTCCGCCGCCTCCTCCAACGCGGCGACCACCGCCCGGGCCACCAGGTACTCGCCGAACGTCGAGTGCAGGAACTCGAACACGCTCGCCCGACCTTCCGCGGCCCTGGCCCGTGACTCGTGGACGAAGAAGAACCGCCCCAGCACCTGGGCGGCCGGGGCGATCGCGCCGTGCAGGTCGGTGTCGGAGGGGCGAACGGCCGCGTCCGGCATGAGCACGGCCAGGTCCCGGTCCAGCTCGGCGGCGCTCACGCTCTGCCTGCGGCGGGTGAACATCGCCAGGGCGGCGACCTCCAGCCGCCGGAGTTCGTCCTCCACGGCCTCCTCGAAGTCCTCCGGGCTCAGCCCGGACCGGTGCTTGTCCACCTCACGGCGCGCGAACATCCGCAGCAGGCGTTCGTACAGCTCCGTGTTGGACAGGGCCTTGGAGGCGTGCTGGAGCGCGTTGCCGTCGGCGTCGTAGATGAGCAGCATCAGCAGCAGCAACGGCTGCTCGGCCAACTCGCGGTACCGGGTCAGGGTCTTCGGGGCGAGCGGTTCCAGGCCGGACTCGGTGAGGGAACGGGCGTTGGCGCGGTTCCACACGTCCAGCATCCGGACGATCCGCGCGTCGTCGAACGGTTCCAGGCGCATCACCACGGTGCCGTTGGGGAAGCGGGCGCGGTCGGCCACCACGGTGCGGCTGGTGACGATCACCGCCACCGGCTGACCCATCGCCTCCTGCTGGTGCTGGAACTCCTGGACCCGCTCCAGGTAGTCGGAGCGGTCCACACCGGTCGCCTGGAGGAGTTCGTCGAACCCGTCGAGGATCACCACGGGCAGCGCACCGTCGGCGGAGTCGGCCAGCTCCCGCCAGGACACCCGGGTGTGCAACGTGGCGGCCAGGCCCTCCTCGATCTGCACGTGGATGGGTGCGTTGGGTTGGACCGAGCGCAGCTCCACCCGGACCGGGAGGAAGTCGGAGGCGGGCAGGCGGGCCGCGAGCATCTCGGTGAACTTGGACTTGCCCGAACCGGGGTGGCCCAGAATGACGGTGGGGAACCCGGTCGCGAAGGGATGGACGAGGTGGGCGGCGATGACTGGTTGGAGGTCGTCGATCACCGGCAGCCGTTCCCACCACTCCTCGCCGGAGGGGTTGCCGCTGTGTACCGCGCGCGCCGCCCGGGCGCGCGGCGCGATGTAGGCGTCCTCCAGCGAGGGCAGGACGAGGCCGGGCGGAGCGTCGTCCGAACGCAGCACGGGCTGGCGCAGGACCGCCTGGTACCCGGCGGCGAGCTCCCGGCGCCGCGTGTCCACGTCCCGGTGGGAGCCGATCTCCTCCAACCGCCGCCGCAGGTCGCTCAGCCCCGTGCCGAGGGTCGCGCGGGTGCGGTCGTGTTCGTGGAGGTGCGCCCACATCCCGAACTCGGGGACCTCGGCGGACAGGCGTCGGTAGGACTCCGCGTACCGCTGGGCGGCGCGCTCGGGAACGAGCTCGCGCAACTGTTCGACCAGGGGGTGGGCCTCGGAGGTGACGCCGTGTTCCTCGGCGACGGTCAGCGCGGTCAGCGCGGTCGTGAAGTCCTTGATGAGGAGGTCCGAGGAGACGAGGGGCGCCGGACCCGTGTCCAGGGACAGCGAGGGGACGGCCGATTCACGTCCGAGGGCGCGGTTCATCAGCTCGGCCTGCTCGGCCTTGGTGATCTTCAGGTCGGCGAGGGTGAAGGGGGCGTCCAGCTCCTCCAGGGACTCCTCCAGCGCCTCGAAGAAGGACACCACCGTCAGGATCTGGTGCGCCGCCTCGATCCGCTCCGTCCGCGACATCCGACTCCGCCCCCGGAGCTTGTCGCCGATGCCCTCGATCGCCTGACGCCCCCGGCTCACCAGTTCGCCGCGCAGACCGAACAGGTCCGGTACCCCCACCAGCCCCAGGCCGCCGTCGGTCAGCTTCTCCGCCAGGTCCAGGACCTGCGAGTCGTTCTCGCCGAGCACCTTCAGGGCGTCGGAGTAGGTGAGCTGTCTGGCCAAGGGGGTACCGCCTCTCTCACTGTGGGAGGACACGACCGGACCCGGTGCCGTGCCGGTCACCGGGTCCGCAGGTCAGTGGGGGTCGAGGGTGGGGGCGTTCTCGTTCTCGCGATCGTGTGACGCCTTAGGGCAGCTGCCAGTTCACCGGCTCGGCGCCCTGCTCCCGGAGCATCTCGTTGGTCCGGCTGAACGGCTTGGAGCCGAAGAAGCCGTTGCGGGCCGACAGCGGGCTCGGGTGAGCGGACTCCACGCACGGCACGCCCGGCATCATCGGCCGAAGGTTGCGCGCGTCCCGGCCCCACAGGATGGCCACCAGCGGCTTGCCTCGCTCGGCCAGCGCCCGGATGGCCTGTTCGGTCACGGCCTCCCAGCCCTTGCCGCGGTGCGACCCGGCCTTGCCCGGCGCGACCGTGAGCACCCTGTTGAGCAGCAGCACGCCCTGCTCGGTCCACGGCGTGAGGTCGCCGTTGGACGGCATGGGAGTCCCGACGTCCTCCTGCATCTCCTTGTAGATGTTGCGCAGACTCGCGGGCAGACGCACGTCCGGGGCCACGGAGAAGCTCAACCCCACCGGGTTGCCCGGAGTGGGGTAGGGGTCCTGGCCGACGATGAGCACGCGCACGTCGTCGAACGGCTGCTGGAAGGCGCGCAGGACGTGTTCCCCGGCGGGGAGGTAGGTCCGGCCCTCCGCGACCTCCTGGCGCAGGAAGTCACCCATCGCGGCGATCTGCGGAGCGACCGGCTCCAGGGCCTTCGCCCAACCGCTGTCCATGATTTCGTTCAGATCCCTACTCGGCATGGCCAGAACACTAGCGGCAGACAGCGACAACCACGGCCGCTTCGGGCGATTCGGAGCCCGCCCCGGGGGCGGTCCCCGACGAACGGTCAAGGGGGCCGGGATGGTTGACCACATCCGGCCACGAGGTGCTCACACAGCGATACGGGCGATAACTTGGGGTCGTTGTCGCCACACCGGGAGCACGGGGCTCCACAGGGACTAGCGGCATCACGAGGTGAATCACACGTGCGCGTCCGCCGCCTGGGGCTGCACGTCCCCGAACCCGCGGATCCACAGCCGTTCCGGCAGCACCCGCCCTTCCCGCGCGGCGTGCCCCCCTCCGTCTAGGAGCCCGACACCGGACACGCGTCGCCGTCCGTGACGCCGTTCTCCGGTGCCCGCTCCCGAATCCACCGCGCATTCCCTCTCCACGCCGTCGAGGCATTCCGGCCACCCCCCTTGTTCGGCGGCGTGCGGCCACGGGAACCCCGTGTCCGTGTGCGCGGTGTCCCCAGCACGGCCCGTCCGCCATCGCGGGCCGGCCGTCGCGCCCTGAGCACGTCGCCCCGCGCCCACGTTCGCGTTCGCGGCGTCGTGCCCCTCGCCATGGTCACCACCGGCCGAAAGCGCGAAAGCAGGAGGCGCCACCATGGGACCCGCCGTCCCCACGATCACCGTGGCCGAATTCGAGGCCATTCCCTTCACCGTCAACTGCTCCGTCGTCTATGACGAGGGAGAACACCTCCTCGTCGGGGCGAGCCCGGGAAACGGGTACTTCACCCGCGACCGCGTCGCCGCGCTCCTCACCTGGGCACGGCGCCGGTTCGACTCGGTCGACGTCGTCTACGCCGACCGGGAGGTCGACACGATGCTCGTCGCCCTCGGGTACTCCCCGGATCGGGCGCGCCGACGCGCCAACAAGGACATCCGCGCCCTTCACAGACGCATCCTCCAGGGGATCGAGCTCTCCGGCTCCGACGCGCGCTGCACGGCCCTCTCGGAGTTCGAGGGCGATCCCACCTACGTGTCCCTGCGCTCCGACGTCGAGAGGGCCATGCTGGACGACCCGGAGTTCACGGGGGTCTGCGAACGCACGATCCGACGATTCCTCCTTCCCCGACGCGGCGGCACGGAACCCACCGCGGAGCAGGTGGACGCGGGAATGCGTTATCTGGCCCGCGAGCTGCCGTTCTTCCTCGATACTCCGGCCATTCTCGGTGTCGGTTCCTCGGTGAGTTGCTACCACGTCGAAATGCCGCTGACCGAACTCCTCCTCACCCGGGAGCACGGCCTGCGCGCCGTCGCGTCCCAGGCCTACGCCACCGTCCGACCGTTGCCCGACCAGGGAGTCCGCTGATGACCATCGACCTCACCTTCCCTCTGTCCCGGGACGGGAGGACCGTGCCCGTGGAGTGCTCATGGCTGTGCGAGCACCGGCCCGTCGCCCGGGTCCGCACGATGACCGGGGACCCCGCCTGGCTCGTGAGCACCCACGCGCTGGCCACCGCCGTGTTGGAGGACGAGCGGTTCAGCCTCAAGGAGACCTCGCGGCCCGGGGTGCCGCGACAGTACGCGCTGACCATCCCGCCCGAGGTCGTCGACAACATGGGCAACATCAACAGCGCCGGGCTCAGGAGCGCGGTGATGCGGTCCCTGCGACCCACCGAGACGCTGGTCGGATGGATGCTCGCCGAGGCGCACGCGCTCATCAACGCCCTCGTCAGCCAGGGGCCGCCCGCGGATCTGCGTGACGGCTTCACCGAACCCTTCTCCGCGGCCCTGCACTGCAAGATCGTCGGTGTGCCCGTCGGGGACTGGCGGAGGCTGATGCAGGGTATCGACGTCGCGTTCCTGACCAGCCCGTCTCCATTCGAGGGCGCCGGGGCCAACTGGAACAAGGACCACGGCTACATGCTCGACCGGCTGCGCTCCGGCCCCCGGTCCGGGCTGCTCGGCGGGTTCGCCGAACTGCGCGCCACCGGGGACGTCGACGACGAGCTGCTGGCCACGGTCGCCGTCTCGCTGTTCGGCGCCGGCGCGGTGAGCACCTCGGCCTTCCTCCTTCACGCGATCCTCGCCCTCGCCGAGCGCCCCGAACTGGTCCGGCGCCTGCACGAGGAGCCCGGGGACGTGCCGCGGGCCGTGGACGAACTCATGCGCTACAACCTGTCCATCGGTGACGCCCTGCCCCGGATCGCCACCGAGGACGTGTGGCTCGACGACACCCTGGTCCGGACGGGCGAGCTCGTGCTCGTCCTGGTGGAGGGCGCCAACCACGACCCGGCCGTGTTCGACCGTCCGGAAGTGATCGACATCGACCGGGAGAAGAACCCGCACCTGGCCTTCGGCGGCGGGCGGCACTACTGCCCGGCGTCCGCGCTGGGCCGCGCCCACGCCGAGGCCGCGCTGACGGCACTGGTCGCCCGGCTGCCGGAGCTGCGGTTGGCGGTGCCCGCCGAGCAGCTGGCCTGGCGTCCCGGGTTCATCAAACGACTGCCCGAACGGCTGCCGGTCCTGTGGTGACGCGGCGGCGCTGAGGCCACCGGCGCCCGCTGCGGCGCCGGTGCGCGGCCCAGCCCCCGTGGTCGTGGACGGACCGCCGGACGGCGTGGACCATGGGGGCTCGGGGGGCTACCCCTGGGCGCGGGCCTCCCACTGGGCCAGGTGGGACCGGACGCGGTCGGTCGCGGGGTGCTGGTCGCCGTGCACCCGCGCGTGGTCGGTCAGCAGCGCGCGGTAGCGCCGTACGGCCTCGGCCGGCTGACCGGAGTGGCCCAGGTAGGCGGCGTGGTAGTGGCGGGCGCGCAGGGTCGTGGGGTCGTCCTCGCCCAGGACGCGGACCAGGTCCGGCAGCAGCGCCTCCAGCAGCCGCACCGACCGCCGCGGCTCGCCCGCCTCGCCGACCTCGAAGGCCAGGTACAGGCGCGTGGTGAGGACCCGGTCGGAGTCCGCGCCGTGGACCGCCACCAGGTCCGGGACCAGGTCGCCGTGCACCCGCGCGGCCAGCCCGTGGTTCCCGGCGCGGCCCGCGTTGGTCGCCAGCTGGTAGCGCGTGGTCAGGGTCTCCGGGTGCTGGGAGCCGTAGGCCCGCATCAGATCGGTGAGCAGCGCGTCCAACCGGGCGACGGCGCTGCGGGGGTCGCCCGCCTTGCCCGTCAGGTAGGCCTCCTGGCGGCGGGCGCGCAGAGTGTCGGGGTGGTCCGGGCCGAACGCCTCCGCCAGTCGCGGCAGGAGGACGCGCAGGTCCTCAGCGGCCTCGGCGACGTGCCCGGCGGAGGCCCGGTCCCGGGCGGCCTCCACCCGTGACTGGAGGCCGCCGATGCCCGTCACCTGGGACGGGGGCCGCGTGTACGCCCGGGTGGGCGGGGCCTGCGTGTACGCCTTGGTGGGGACCAGCGGCCGCCGGCCCGGGGCCGACTCCGGGCGCGAGGGCCGATCGGGGACGGGCGGGAGGAAGGCGCCCAACCGCTCCCTCACCTCCTCCGCGGACGAGGGCCGGGTACCGGGCCGCTTGGCCAGCATCGACGCCACCAGTTCCGACAGCTCCGCCGGAACCTCCGGGCGCGTCTCGACGACGGGGGGCGGCTCGTCCACCACGTGCATGCGCAGGACGGTGAGGGGGTTGGAGTGCTGGAACGGCGGTCTCCCGGCCAGCAGCTGGTACAGGATCGCGCCGAGTGAGTACAGATCACTGGCGTGGTCCACCCGCGCGCCGCTGATCTGCTCGGGCGACATGTACAGCGGTGTGCCGATCACCTGGCCGCTGCGGGTGAGACGGCGGCTGGCCTCGGCGGCCGTCACCGAGGCGATCCCGAAGTCCAGCACCTTGACCGTGCCGTCCGAGGTGCCCTTCTCGACCACCATGAGGTTGCCCGGCTTCACGTCCCGGTGCACGATCCCGGCCGCGTGCGCGGCCCCCAGGCCTGCGGCCGCCTGGGCGGTCAGACCCGCCGCCCGGGCGATCGGCATCGGGCCGCCCTCCCTCAGCACGGCGGTCAGCGACCTGCCCGCGACCAGCTCCATCACCGCGTACACCGCGCCGTCTCCGGAGTCGTCACCGAAGTCGTGCAGGATGACCACGTTGGGGTGGCCCGCCAGCCGGGCGGTCAGCCGTGCCTCGCGGTGGAACCGGGCCACCACCTCGTCGGTGTCGACCCGCCCCGGCCGGATCAGCTTCACGGCCACGGTGCGGTCCAGTCGGTCGTCGACCGCCCGCCAGACCTCGCCCATACCGCCCTGGCCCAGCCGGGTGAGCAGGCGGTAGCGGCCTCCCAGCACCCGTTCCTCGGCCACCGCGGTCCCTTCCGTCCGTTTCCCGTGTCCGACAGCGGCCACCTCGGGTCCGGGACGGCGCACAGGGCATGAGTGTTCGGCGGTCCACGTTACTGTGGTCCCCGTGCCTGTGGGCATCCCGAATCCCCCGTACCCCCCGTGTGGAATGAGTGGCGGAGTAGTGAGCCTCAATCTCTACGTTGGTCCTGACTCACAGCCGGACAAGTATCGCCTGGTCCGATCGGTGGGGCGTGGCGGGGAAGCCACGCTCTACCTGGCGGAGGTCACCCTCGCGGGGCAGACGGAGCCCGTCGTGGTCAAGGTCCTCAACTCCGAGGTCACGGCGAACGAGGAGCAGTTCGCCGAACTGAGCGCCAAGTGGGGTGAACAGGCCGAACTCCTGCGCTTCATCAACCGCCTGGGCGTGGTGGGCGTGCGCGAGCACTTCGAGGGCGCCCCCGAGCACCCCGCCGACGGCGCCGCCGAGTCCACCGACCGGGCCCTGTACCTGGTGATGAACTACGTGGAGGGCGTCGACCTGCGCGACTGGCGGGCGGAGCACGCCGTCGAGGGGCCGCGCGGGCAGCGCGAGGTACTGCGCTACCTGGAGCAGATCGCCCTGGTGCTCGACGTGCTGCACTCGGGGCGCGCCACCCCCTCCAAGCGCGTGGTCGTGCACGGAGACCTGTCCCCGGGCAACATCATGATCAGCGACGAGGGCCAGGCCACCCTGGTCGACTTCGGCCTGAGCCGGATCGCGGCCCGCCACATGACCGCGCGGCCCTGGTTCACGCCCGGCTACGCCGCCCCGGAGATCTTCAACGGCGAGTACTCGGCGGCCACCGACCGGTACGCGTTCGGCGCCATCGCGTTCTTCGCCCTCACCGGGGAGGACCCGCCGCCCTCGCCGGAGCAGCTGCGCGACCGCTTCGGCGCGTTGCCACTGGTCGCCGCGGCCGGGGAGCGCCAGCGCGTGCTCGTCATGTCCATGTTCTCCGCCGAACCGGGGGAGCGGCCCGAGGCCTCGGACTGGATCCGCGCCCTGCGCTCCCTGGCCACCTCCGTGCCCTGGACGGGACCGGTCGCCGAGCCCGGTGACGCCGTGTTCGCGGCGGCGGTGGCGGAGGCCCCGGCCGAGCCCGCCGGTCCGGAGGGCGGGGAGGCGCCGCCGGAGCCCGCCGTGCCCGCGGCGGCCCCGCCCAGCGGGGAACGCGTCTCCGGTCCGCCGCCCGAGAGCGGCCCCGTGGCGGACCGGCCCGGCGCCGAACCGCCCGCTCCCGACACCCGGGCCGAGACGCCGTCCGGCGCTTCGGACATGGCCCCGCGCCCCGTCGGCGGGATGCGCGGGCGACCGCAGGCGGAGCAGGACCCCGCCGCCTCGGGGCCGGTCGCCGCCGCGCCGCCCGCTCCCACGGGTGGTCCGGTCGGTGGTACACCCTCCGGCCCCGCGGCCCACCCCGGGCACCCGGCCGGACCGCCTCCCGGGGGTCCGATGCCGCCCCAGTCGCGTCCGGTCTCCGGTCCCCAGCCGTCGCGTCCCGTGCCGCCCCCTCCGGGCCGGGCCCCGGGCGGCCCGACCCACCACGGCCCCGCGATGACCGGCCCCCAGCCCGTGTGGAGCGGCCCCGCCGCCCCGCCGCCGACCGGCGCCTTCTCCCAGCCGGTCGCCGCGGCCGCCGAGGCCGGGGTCCCGCCCAAGCGCAGGTCGCGTAAGCCCCTGTTCGTGGGGTTCGCCATCTTCGGCGTGGTGTGCCTCGTCGGGGGAGCGGCGGGGACCTACTGGGTGATGGACCGCGTCGTCCCCGTCGTCGCCGCCGACGGCACCGGGAGCGCGGCCGACCAGGCTCTCGACGAGCCTTCCGAGGACACGACGGCCCCGGCCGAGCCGACCGCGGCCGACCCCGCGGAGGCAGGCGACGAGCCGACGGCGGGCCCCGGCACCGACATGACCGCCGACCCCTCTCCCGCGGAGTCGGGCGCCCCCGACGACACGGAGCCGGGAACCACCCTGCTCACCCAGCTCGATCCGGTCGACCAGGACGGCAGGTGGACTCACGACGTGGGTCGCGCCGAGATGAACGCGCGGGTGTACAGTCGTGCGCTCGTCTCCCCGGAGGTGTGCGGGGGCGACTACGCCGACTGCAATGGATGGGTGGACTACAACCTCAGCCGCGCCTACACGTCGTTCACCACGACCATCGGCGTGGACGACACCTCCAGCGCCTCCGAGACCGTGACCTTCACCGTCTACGCCGACGACGAGTCGCTCATCTCCGAGACCGTCCGGTTGGGGGAGACGATCGACCTCGACGTCGACGTCACCGACGTGCTGCGCCTCCGGTTGGAGGTCGAGTCCAGCGACGACGGTATCTACCCGGTCTGGGCGGAGCCCGCGCTGACCAGCTGACCGCAGGCGCGCCGTCCCCGAGCGTCGCCGCCCGGGGACGGTGGGACGGGCGTCGGTCCGGGCCTACTCCGCGCGCCAGCCGCCCTGGCGGTCGGCGAGGTTGAGCGCGGTGGTCACCAGCGGCACGTGGCTGAACGCCTGCGGGAAGTTGCCGACCTGGCGCCCGGCGTTGGGGTCCCACTCCTCGGCGAGCAGCCCCAGGTCGTTGCGCAGCGACAGCAGCCGTTCGAACAGCTCCTTGGCCTCCTCCTGGCGGCCGATGGACAACAGGGCGTTGGCCATCCAGAAGCTGCACGCCAGGAAGGCGCCCTCGTCACCGGGCAGCTTGTCGGCGGAGGTCTCCAGGTCGGTGCGGTACCGCAGCACGAAACCGTCGACCATGAGGTCCTTGCGGATCGCCTCGATGGTGCCGACCACGCGCGGGTCGTCGTAGGGCAGGAAGCCCACCTCGGGGATGAGCAGGAGCGCCGCGTCCAGCTCCTTGCTGCCGTAGTACTGGGTGAAGGTGTTGCGGTGCGGATCGTAGCCGTACTCGCACACCTCGGCGTGGATGGTGTCGCGCAGGGACCGCCACCGTTCGATGGGGCCCTCCTTGCCGAACTCCTCGATGCTGCGCACCGCGCGGTCGGCCGCCACCCAGGCCATGACCTTGGAGTGGACGAAGTGCTGGCGCGGGCCGCGCACCTCCCACAGGCCCTCGTCGGGCTCGTCCCAGCACCACTCCAGGTAGTTCACCAGGGAGCGCTGGAGCCCCCACAGGTAGTCACCGCCGCGGATGTTGGACCGGCGGGCCAGGTGCAGCACGTCCATGACCTCGCCGTACACGTCGAGCTGGTACTGGCCGACCGCGGCGTTGCCGATCCGCACCGGCCGCGAGGCCTCGTACCCCGGCAGCCAGTCGGCCTCCCACTCGGTCAGCCGCCGCTCTCCGCGGATGCCGTACATGATCTGCATGAGCTGCGGTTCACCGGCGACGGCCCGGACCAGCCACTCGCGCCAGGCGAAGGCCTCCTCCTTGTACCCGGAGCGGATCAGCGCCTCCAGGGTGATGGTCGCGTCCCGCAGCCAGCAGTACCGGTAGTCCCAGTTGCGGACCCCGCCGATCTCCTCGGGCAGCGAGGTGGTGGGCGCGGCCACGATGCCGCCCGTGGGCCGGTAGGTGAGGGCCTTGAGCACGATGAGGGAGCGCACGACCGCCTCGCGGTAGGGGCCGTCGTAGGTGCACTGGTCGACCCACTTGTCCCAGAACCGCTCGGTCCGCGACAGCGCCTTCTCCGCGTCCAGGTGGTCGGACTCCTCCACCTGCGAGGGGTGCCAGGTCATCACGAAGGGCACGCGCTGACCCGCGGTGACGGTGAAGGACGCGTCGTGCGTGAAGTTGTGGCCCTGGAGGGCGACGGGTGCGCTCAGCCAGATGGCGTCGGGTCCGGCGATGGCGACCAGTTCGGTTCCGGCGCGGTGCATCCACGGCACCACGTGGCCGTAGTCGAACCGGATCCGCATGGTGGTCTCCATCCGGACCGATCCGCTGATCCCCTCGACGATGCGCACGATGTGCGGTGCTCCGCCGCGCGGCGGCATGAAGTCGATGACCCGCACGCTCCCGGTGTCGGTGTCCCACTCCGACTCCAGGATCAGCGTCTCCCCCCGGTAGCGGCGCCGGGTGGCGTTGGGTTCGCCGTCGACGGGCCGGAGTGCCCAGCTGCCGTTCTGGTCGTCGCCCAGGAGGGCGGCGAAACAGGCGGAGGAGTCGAAGTCCGGCAGACACGCCCAGTCGATGGAGCCGTCCCGCCCGACCAGCGCGGCGGTCTGCATGTCGCCGATCAGTGCGTAGTCCTCAATCCAGCCGGGCACGCGGCTCACCCCCAACACGTCGTCATGGTTTGTGCGGTTGGCGCGAGAACCCGTGTGGGGACGGGGGCGCGCCGCTCCTTCGCGGTCGCACCACGCACATCCGTGTACGCGCCCCGTCGGGGGTCTCCGGCCCGCCCCGGCACCGGACGTGGTCCAGGGCCGGGAAGGGGCGCCGTCCGAGTCATCGGCTCACCTCCCCGGCCCTTGCTTGCCTCCCGTATACCCGGTTATGTGCCCAGGTGAGGGCAGGCTAAAGAGGCGGACCGAAGGAAGGGGCCGAACCCGTCTTCCTGTCGTTCACCGCGGTCCCCATCTTCCCCTCTTCCTGGGGTGCGCGCTACCCGCAATTGCACGTGCATTTGAGCGAGCAGGGTGTTATGTAGCGAATTGCGGAGTTTTCGACTACAGAAGTTATGACGCGGTGATCAATCGCGAATGACGGTCGGGCTAACGGTGAGGTGGCGCCTGAACCGACGGCTCTCGGTCCGGTACACGCATCACCGGCAGGAACGCCTGGGCCAGCGGACCGATCGCCAGAGCGTACACGACCGTTCCCACCCCCAGCGTTCCGCCGAGCAGGGTGCCGGTGATCACCACCACCACCTCGATCGCCGTCCGAGCCAGCCGCACCGACCACCCGCGTTCGGCGAGTCCGGTCATCAGACCGTCACGCGGGCCCGGGCCGAGGCGGGCGCCGATGTAGCACCCGGTGGCCACACCGCACACCAGCACGCCCAGGAGCAGCGCTCCCACCCGAAGGGGCAGGGAGCCGGGGGAGGGGAGCAGCCACAGGAACAGATCCACCGTCGTGCCGACGACGACCACGTTGCTCAGGGTCCCCAGACCGGGACGCTGCCGCAGCGGAATCCACAGCAGCATCAGCGCCGCGCCGACGAGCACGCTCCACGTGCCGATCGACAGCCCCGTCCGCCGGGCCAACCCCTGGTGCAGCACGTCCCAGGGCATCGCGCCCAGTTCGGCCCGGACCAGCAGGGCGCCGCTGAGCCCGTACAGCGCCAAGCCGAGGTAGAGCTGGACCAGGCGCCGTGCCCGCGGTCGGGGCACGATCCGGGCGAGCCGGTCCCGCGCCTTGGCGGGTGGTGGTCCCTGGTCGAAGGGGTGGGGACGATCGGCCACGCGGGTCTCCTGACTCCGGTCGATGACGGGGGAGTGGTGGACCGTTGGATGGGGCCATGAACGGTGCCACACCGATATGGTGGCCAAAGTGGCGCCCGTGTTGAAGCGCCAATCGGGACAACTGGCCCGAGACGGGGATGGCTGGGGGAAGCATGGTGCGGCAGAGTGGTCACCGCGGGACGGAGCGGACCCCCACCAGGGGCGGCGGTCGGCGGATCAACGGCCGTCTGCTGGCCCGCCTCATCGGGGAGGCGCCCGTCGAACGCCCCTACTACCTGGCCATCGCCCGGTCCGTCAGCGGACTGGTCCTGGACGGCCGCGTCCCCACCAACACCCGCCTGCCCGCCGAGCGCGACCTGGCCGCCGCCCTCGGCGTCAGCCGCAACACCGTCACCGCCGCCTACGCCTGGCTGCGCGACAACCGCTTCCTGGACAGCCGTCAGGGCGCGGGCAGCTGGACCGTCCTGCCCGACACCGGCACCAGCGAGCTGTCACCGTTCGCCCCGGTCGCCGAGCACATCGACCTCGGCGTGGCCGCCCCGCCCGCCGTGGAGGGTCTGCGCGCCGCCTCGTTCCAGGCAGCCGAGCAACTCGCCGCGCACGTGGGCGGGCTCGGCTACTACCCCTACGGCCTTCCGGAACTGCGGCACGCGATCGCCCGCCGCTACGTCGAGCGCGGTCTGCCCACCACCCCCGAGCAGATCTTCGTCACCAACGGTTCCCAACAGGGCATCGCCCTCCTGTTGGACCTGCTGGCCCAGCCCGGCGACGAGGTCCTGGTCGAGTCGCCCACCTACCCGCACGCGGTGGACGCGATCCGCAGGGCGGGCGCCCGCATCCGGACCGTCGGCGTCACCCCCCAGGGGTGGGACATGGAGTACCTGTCCGACGCCTTCCGCCAGTGGAAACCGGGACTGGCCTACCTCATCCCCGACTTTCAGAACCCCACCGGCGCGCTGATGGACGACGAGGAACGCCGCGTGCTCGTCCGCGAGGCGCGCAGGGCGGACACCCACCTGATCATCGACGAGACCGTCGCGGAACTGGCCATCGACTCCGGTGACCTGCCCGTTCCGGTGGCCGCCCACGACACCGACGGACGGGTGCTGACCGTCGGCTCGGTGGCCAAGCTCCTGTGGGGAGGGCTGCGCGTGGGCTGGATCCGCGCCACGCCGCCGATGGTGGCACGGCTGATGTCCGCGCGCCAGCGGTTCGACCTCGCCGGGGCGGTGCTCGACCAGCTCACCGTCACGCACCTGCTGGCCGACGTGATGCGGATCCGCGCCGAACGCAGCCGTCAGCTGCGGCGCAACCGCGACGCCCTGGTGCACGCGCTGCGCGAGCGTCTGCCGGACTGGCGGCCCAGCGTGCCCGGAGGCGGCCTGGTGCTGTGGGCCACGCTGCCCCACCCGGTCGCCGGTGCCCTCGCGGTGGCCTCGACCCGGCACGGCGTGCACCCGGCGGCGGGACCGGTGTTCGGTGTCGACGGAACCCTGGAGCGGTACGTGCGCCTGGCCTACGCCCAGCCGCCGGACGTGCTGTCCGACGCGGTGGACCGGTTGGCCGCCGCCTACGCGGACACCCTCGCGCACCCGGTCCAACCGCGCGGCCAGCTCTTCGTCTGAGGAACGGCCCCGGGGCGCCGTGGTCCGCCCTCCTCCGGTCCCCGGCGTCAGCCCGGGGAGCCGTCGGTGAACCGTCGGGCGAAGCGGACCACCTCGGCCAGCACCTCGTCCCGGTTGGTCTCGTTGAACAGCTCGTGCCGGGCCTCGGGGAAGATCCGGACGGTCACGTCCGAGCCCGCGAGGACGTCGACGCCCCGCTTGCTGCCGGCGAGCGGAACCAGGGCGTCGTCGGAGCCGTGCAGCCACAGCAGCGGCAGGTCCCCCACACAGCCCGCCGCCTCGATCCGGTCGAGTTCGGTGAGCATCGCCTGGATCGTGGGCCGCTTGAAGGGACCGTGCCAGACGAGTGCGTCGGCGGCGTAGGCGGCGCCGACGTCGGGGTCGCGGGAGAGCACGGCGGGGTCGATGGGCACGTCCGGGATCTCCTCCAGGTCACGCAGCGCCTCCAGCACCTCCCAGCGCCCGAGGACGGGTGAGGACACGACCAGAGCGCGCGGCACCTCGGGGTGGGTCTGGGCGTAGCGGGCGGCGATGAGGCCGCCCATCGAGTGTCCGATGAGGACCAGCGGGAGCGAGCGGTAGGCGGTGCGCGCCTGGGTGATGACACGGTGGACGTCCTCCACCACTCCGGCGAAGTCGTCGATGAGCACCCGCTCGCCCGAGGAGCGGCCGTGCCCCCGGTGGTCGGCGCCGTAGACGACCGCGCCCGCCGCGACCAGGTCCTCCGCGACCCTCTCGTAGCGCCCGAGGTGTTCGCCGTAGCCGTGGACCAGTACCGCCAACCACGTCGGTTCGCCCTCGGCGGGCGCCCACGCCCGTGCCGCCAGCTTCCCCGACCCGTCGGGTCCGCCCGCCAGGGCCCACTCGCGTGTGGTGATCACGGCGCTTCGCCTCCTCGTCTGCGACGATCTCTGGGAGGAACACCCTATGGCGGCGCGGTCCTGGCACGCACGCAGGGGAGGACTGTCGTTGACTCCCGTGGCCTGAGTGAGCCGAGGGGACACCGCCACACCACGGGCATCAGGCGTGTAACGATCGACGCGTCCGTTCGTAGTCGCGCCCCAGGCGGGAGGGCCTTCGTTCGTAGGGGGGAACGAAATACGGCATAAGGTGCGATGTTATCTACTCCACATAAAAGGTGATCTTCTACGCTAACCAGTGGGTATCCCTCGGGCGGGTCTATCCGAGCCCAACCCGTCCGGTAACTCAGACTGGAGAGGGTGACGCTCGTGCTGGCCGACTCCTACGGACGAGTGGCGACCGACCTACGCGTGTCGCTCACCGACCGCTGCAACCTCAGGTGCACCTACTGCATGCCGCCTGAGGGCTTGGAATGGCTGCCCAAGCCGGAACTGCTCACCGACGACGAGCTCCTGCGCCTGATCCGCGTCGGAACCACCCGCCTCGGCATCACCGAGGTCCGCTTCACCGGTGGTGAACCCCTCCTGCGCCGCGGCCTGCCCGGCCTCGTCGCGGGGACCACCGCCCTCACCCCCCGACCGCAGACCGCCCTCACCACCAACGGCATCGGACTGGCCCGCATGGCCCCCGCCCTGGCCGAGGCGGGGCTGGACCGCGTCAACGTCTCCCTCGACACCCTGCGCCACGACCGCTTCGAGCAGCTCGCCCGCAGGCGCCGCCTCCAGGACGTCCTCGACGGCATGGCCGGCGCGGCCGAGGCCGGGCTGACCCCCGTCAAGGTCAACGCGGTGCTCATGCGCGACATCAACGACGACGAGGCACCCGACCTCCTCCGCTACTGCGTCGAGCACGGCTACGAGCTGCGGTTCATCGAACAGATGCCGTTGGACGCCCAGCACGGCTGGCGCCGCGACACCATGGTCACCGCCGACGAGATCCTCGCCCGCCTGGAGGCCGACTTCACCCTGGAGGCCGCCGACGCCGAGACGCGCGGCAGCGCCCCCGCCGAACTCTTCCACGTGCGTGGCGCCCGCTTCCCCAACGGGGAGCCGGCCACCGTCGGCGTGATCGGCTCCGTGACCCGGCCCTTCTGCGGTGCGTGCGACCGCGTGCGCCTCACCGCCGACGGTCAGATCCGCAACTGCCTGTTCGCCCGGGAGGAGTCCGACCTGCGCGCCCTGCTGCGCGGCGGCGCGACCGACGAGGAGATCGCCGACAGCTGGCGGGCGGCCGTGGCCACCAAGCTCCCCGGCCACGGCATCAACGACCCCTCCTTCCTCCAACCGGCCCGCCCGATGTCGGCGATCGGCGGCTGACGGCCCGGTAGCCACCCCGTCCGAACGGGCACGACAGTGGAAGGGGAGGAGCACGACCGCAGCGGACCAGGAAGCCGTGGCCATGCCGAGAACGGACGCCGGTCACCGGACCACCGCCCACACCGCGGACCTGACGGTGCGGGCGTGGGCGCCGACCCGGGAGCGGTGTGTCGCGCACGCCGTCGCCGGAGTGGTGGAGAGCGTCGTCGGAACCGGGCCGCCGCCCGCGACGACGACCGTCGAACGCGACCTGGAGGGCGCGACCGACGCCGACCTCCTCGCTGCGGTGATCGACGAGGTCGTCTACCTCCTGGAGACCAGGGGGCTGCTCCCGGCCGCGACCGAGGTGCTGGCCACGCCCACCGGGCTCCGTGCGCGGTTCTCGATGGTCGACGCCGACGCGCTCGAACCCGTCGGCGCGGTCCCCAAGGCCGTCTCCCTGCACCGGCTGCGCTGTGAACGCGGCCCGGAGGGATGGTGGTGCACCGTGACGATCGACGTCTGAGATCGGGCCCGGGAGGGGCCCGACCACGAGCAGTGGTCCCTTGACGTATCCGGGAGCGCGCCATGCGCATCACCGAAGAGACTCCGTACCGGTTCCGTGTCGAACGAGAGGGAGGGATGCGGGTACCGGGCATCGTGTTCGCGTCGCGACGGCTGCTGCCCGACCCCGCGGCGGACGAGTCACTGCGCCAGGTGGCCAACGTGGCGACCCTGCCGGGCATCGTGGCGGCCTCCTACGCGATGCCGGACATGCACTGGGGCTACGGTTTCCCCATCGGCGGCGTCGCCGCCACCGACGTGGACGAGGCCGGAGTGGTCTCGCCGGGCGGGGTGGGGTTCGACATCTCCTGCGGCGTTCGACTCCTCGCAGCGGACCTCGACCGGGAGGCGCTCGAACCGAGGCTCGGCGCGGTCATGGACGCCCTCGGCCACAGCGTCCCGCGCGGCATGCAGCGCGGCAGCGTGTGGCCGATGCCCGACGCCCGGCGGCTCCGCGACGTCCTGGAGGGCGGGGCGTGCCACGCGGTGGACATGGGCCACGGCGTGCAGCGGGACCTGGTGCGGTGCGAGGACGGCGGGCGGATGGCCGACGCCGACCCGGGGCGGATCAGCCCCCGGGCGGTGGAACGCGGGCTCGGACAGGTCGGCAGCCTCGGCTCGGGCAACCACTTCCTGGAGGTCCAGGCGGTCGAGGAGGTCTACGACGCGCGGGCGGCGCGGGTCTACGGGCTGCGGCCGCGCCAGGTCTGCGTGATGATCCACACCGGGTCACGCGGCCTCGGGCACCAGGTCTGCTCCGACCAGGTGCGCGTGATGGAACGGGCGATGGAGTGCTACGGGATCTCGGTCCCCGACCGGCAGCTCGCCTGCGCCCCGGTCGAGTCGAGGGAGGGGCGCGCCTACCTCGGGGCGATGGCGGCGGCGACCAACTTCGCGCGGGTCAACCGCCAGCTGCTCGGCGAGGCCGCACGCCGGGCCTTCGCCACCCACGCGGGCTGCGGCCTCGACCTCGTCTACGACGTGTCCCACAACCTCGCCATGGTGGAGACCCACGTCGTCGACGGGCGGCGGCGCCGACTGTGCGTGCACCGCAAGGGCGCCACCCGGGCGTGGCCGCCCGGCCACCCCGACCTGCCCGCCGACCTGACCGACGTCGGCCAGCCCACGCTCATCCCCGGCACGATGGGGACCGCCTCCTACGTCCTGGCCGGTGTCCCCGAGGGGAGGGCGTTCCACTCCACCTGCCACGGCGCGGGCCGGGTGATGAGCCGCCACGAGGCCGTGCGCAGGGTGCGGGGCGAGGCGCTGCGCCACGACCTGGAGGAGCACGGGATCGCGGTGCGCGGGACGTCGTGGAAGGGGCTGGCCGAGGAGGCGCCGTCCGCGTACAAGGACGTCGCCGACGTGGTGGACGCCAGCGTCGGCGCGGGCCTGTGCCGCAGGGTGGCCCGGCTCGTGCCCCTGGGCGTCGTCAAGGGGTGAGGCCCGCCGCCTCCGCGGAAAATCCGGTTGCCTCCCTGCACCGACTCTGGCTGGATGTTGCGGGGCGAACACCGGTTCGCCCCGCACAGGCCCGATCAGGAAAGGGAGGTGGCCTGTCATGTCCTACACCGAGGTCGCCGGTGAACGCGTTCCCATCCGCATGTGGGCCGACCCGGACCAGGTCGAGGCCCAGGCGATGGACCAGCTGCGCAACGTCACCCGGATGCCCTGGATCCACGGACTGGCCGTGATGCCGGACGTGCACTACGGCAAGGGCGCCACGGTCGGCTCCGTCATCGCCATGCGCGACGCCGTCAGCCCCGCCGCCGTCGGCGTGGACATCGGCTGCGGCATGACCGCCGTGCGCACGGACCTGACCGCCGAGCGGCTCCCCGACGACCTGGGCCGACTGCGCTCGGCCCTGGAGGCGGCGATCCCCGTCGGGTTCCACGCCCACGACGAACCGGTCGACCCCGCGACCGTGCCCGGCCTGCGCAGCTCGGGCTGGGACCGGTTCTGGAGCGGCTTCGACGACCTCGCCGAGGCCGTGCACCCGAGACTGACCAAGGCCCGCCGCCAGATGGGCTCCCTCGGCGGCGGCAACCACTTCCTGGAGGTGTGCCTGGACGACGACGGAGCGGTCTGGCTCGTCCTGCACTCCGGGTCGCGCAACATCGGCAAGGAACTGGCCGACCACCACATCGGCAGGGCACGGTCCCTGGCGCACAACCAGGGCCTGGTCGACCGCGACCTGGCGGTGTTCCTCGCCCGCACACCCGAGATGGCCGACTACCGCCGCGACCTGTTCTGGGCCCAGGACTACGCGCGGCGCAACCGCGACGTCATGATGGGCCTGGCGTGCCGGACCCTGGCCGACCAGATCCCGGGCACCGGGTTCGACGAGTGGATCTCCTGCCACCACAACTACGTCGCGGAGGAGACCTACGACGGCGTGGACGTGCTCGTCACCCGCAAGGGCGCCATCCGCGCGGGCAAGGGTGATCTCGGGATCATTCCCGGTTCCATGGCGACCGGGACCTACATCGTGCGCGGTCTGGGCAACCCGGCCTCGTTCAACTCCGCCTCGCACGGGGCGGGCCGCCGGATGAGCCGGAACAAGGCACGCAAGACGTTCACCAAGGCGGACCTGGAGGAGCAGACCAGGGGCGTGGAGTGCCGCAAGGACATCGGGGTCGTGGACGAGATCCCCGGCGCCTACAAGGACCTGGAGTCGGTGATCGAGGCCCAGACCGATCTGGTCGAGGTGGTCCACCACCTGCGCCAGGTGGTGTGCGTCAAGGGCTGACCGGTACGGGGCGACCCGCCCACGCGGGTTGGCCCCCGCGTGGTCCATCCTGGGAGGGTGAGCAGCACACCACCAGTGGGCCTGGACGCGGTCATCCTCGCCGGAGGCGCCGCCCAGCGCATGGGCGGTGCCGACAAGCCCGGCCTGGCCGTCGCCGGGCGCACGATGCTGGAGCGCGTCGCCGACGCGGTCCGCGCCCACGCCCCGGACGCCCGTCTCATCGTGGTCGGCCCGCCCCGGGAGAGCCCGCCCGCCCTCTACGTCCGGGAGGACCCGCCTGGGGCCGGACCTGTGCCCGCCCTGCGCGTCGGGCTGGCGCACGTGCGCGCGCAACGGTTCGCGCTGCTGGCCGCCGACCTGCCGCGCCTGACCGCCGCCCACCTGGCCGAACTCGCCGAGGCACTCGACGAGACGGCCTCCGGAGCCGTGTACGTGGACGCGGGGGGCCGTGAACAGTGGCTGACGGGAGTGTGGCGCACCGGCGCCGTCCGCGCGGCACTCGCCGACTACCGGGGCCGGTCCCTGTACCGCCTTCTCGGCCCGTTGGACCCCCGCCCGGTCACCCTCGCCGACGACGGCGCCGAGTTCGACTGCGACACTCCCGAGGACCTCGCCCACGCCCGCCGCGCCCTCGAACGGGACACGTCGGCCGAGACCTGAGCCACCGGCTCAGCTGCCGATCGCGTGCCCGGTGGCCTCGCCGCATGTGCGGCAGCCCGGCCGTCCGGCGGACGGATCCGCCGCCGAACCCGTCGTCGGCGACCTGGATCCCGGCCCGGGAGGGTCAGCGGTTCCGGTATTCGTCCATGGGAACGACCTCGCGCAGGAACCCTCGCATGTCGAGGAAGTTCGACAGGTACTCCCGGTGCTCGTCGCAGGCGGTCCACACCTTGCGGCGGTCGGGGGTGTGCAGCTTCGGGTTGTTCCACAGCAGCGCCCAGACGGCGTCCGCGTGGCAGTCACGGCGGGAGCAGCGCGGTTCCACGGCCGGATTACCCAATTCTGACCCCCAGCGGGATACGCGGCTCGCATGGTCAAGCCGTGGTCACGATCGGTCGTCGCCGCCCAAACCGGCGGAGAAAAGGGCGACGCCGGGTGGCTACGGGGGCAAACCACCCGGCGTCGCTCACGATGTTCCGACGGGGGCTCGAAACATCGCCGCGCGCTCCGACGGGGGACCGAAGCGCTAGAAACCAATGTACACCGACGCCCCCCGGGGTACGTCAAGAGTCAGTTACGACGTTGTCTCGGGGGAGTCCCGCCAGTCGAAGGTCTTAAGTCCCAGGTCAGGACCAATCTGACACTTGACCAGGATGTGGTCGATCCGTGCCCGGAACGGTGCCGTCGGGGGTCAATCCCGCACCAGGAAGGGGTGGGGGCCGTGCCCGGAAACGGTAAAGCCGCGCGCCCGGGTTCCCGATCGCCGTCGGTGGCACGGGGGAGCGGTCGGTGTGGCGAAAGGGGAACACGGGGAGGCAGGGACACGGGGGGTCGCGTTCGCGCGACCGGGCAACGGACAACGCAGGGGGTCGCTCATGTCCCACCACACGTATCGCGTCACGGAGATCGTCGGAACCTCGCCGCAGGGGATCGACCAGGCCATCCGCAACGGCATCGACCGGGCCGCGGGCACGCTGCGGGGCCTTGACTGGTTCGAGGTCACCGAGATCCGCGGCCACATCGAGGACGGCGTGATCGCGCACTACCAGGTCGGCCTGAAGGTCGGGTTCCGTCTGGAGGACTGAGCGGGAACCTCAGCCGGGTCCCGGGCGGCACGTCCGGGACCCGTCAGCGCGCGGGGACCGTTCCGGTGCGCCGCCGGGGGGCGTTCGGGAAACGGGTGGCCCCGGCCCGCGCCCCGGCCCGCTCAGCCCGCGTCGGAGGGGTCGGCGCCGCGCTGGACGTCGACGTGCACGTGGTCCAGGTGGCGCAGGATCTCGTTGTCGGGGTCCGCCTCGTAGTCGCGCCAGCCCAGGGACGGGTAGAAGGTGCTCCAGATCCGGTCGTCGAAGATGATCACGGCCACGTCGTAGTCGGGCGCGTGCGCGATCAGCCAGTGCGCCATGACCCATCCCGCGCGCCTGTTGTCCTCGCTGACCGGACGGTAGAAGACGTCGATCGCCCGGCCCTCGTAGTGCGCCGAGTCGTCGCCGTGCCCGGTGTCGTAGCCGCCCGGGAAGAAGCCGCCCAGGCTCAGCCCGGCGAAGACCTCCTCCATGCCGTTCCTGAGGTGGTCCGCGCGCGCGGTGAGTCCGGACGACTCCAACTCCTCCTGGACCTCCAGGCTCTGGTCGTTGGTGGACCGGCAGGTGAGCGACGGTCCGGGGTCCCCCGGTGGCCCCTCCTCCAACACGGCCAGTACCTGTGGGGGGATGTCACTGGTGTCGGGTGCCTCGACGGGGGCGTCGTCCCCCTGGACGGCGACCGCGGCGGCGGTGGTCGCGCGCCGTGCCTGGTCCCGGTCGAGGGAGAAGCGCTCCTCGCCCACCCACGCCGAGCACTCCGGTCCCCAGGGAGCCGAGACCCCCTGGCCGCCGGTGCGCTCCACCACCCAGCGCGCGGCCAGGACGATGACGGCCGTGAGGGCCACCAGGATCGCCACGGAGAGGATCAGCCCGTTCCAACGACCGGAGGACCAGCGCGATGCGTTCGCCATCTCCCCACCCTCCACACTCGTGCGCCGGGCCCGGAACCGGGCCCGGCGAAGGACACCGGTAGATCCTCAACCCCGAAGGGGCCGCGCGCATTTCCGCCGTTGCCGACTCATTCCGTCAACCGTGCGTTCCGATGAAGCTGACCGAGGGCGGACCGGCGCGTGTGACCAGTGCCGATCCATGGTCTCACCGGGCAGGGGCGCGAACGCACGAGGCCCCGTCCGGCCGGAAGCGGCCAGAGGGGGCCGTGAACCGTGTGTGGCGCGAAACGGGCCCGCGCGGTCGCCGCGCTCAGCCGCGGCCGGGCGTCACGGGCACAGGGCGTCCAGGTCGCTCGGGTCGGCTCCGACCTGGCGGCCGGGGTCGGCGGGGGAGGGCTCGGCCAGGCCGGTGTAGTCCTGCCACTCGGTCCGGTCGTCCTCGGGGGCGGTCCCCTCCTGGGCGGGGTCCTCGGTCGACGGAGAGGCCGAGGGGGACGGGTCGACGGGGAGCACGTCGTCCTCGGACTGCTCGCCGATGGCGCTCGCGACCAGGTCGCGTACGGCGTCCCAGTCCGGGTTGCCCGTGTTCACCTGGGGCGGGGAGAGCTGGAGGGTGCTCATCGACCCGGTGCTGGTGACCGTGTCGGCGAGCTCGATGAAGGCGGGGACCTTGGTCTGGGGGATGTCCGTGCTCAGCGTGCGCTCGGTCGCGCCCGCCAGCCGCCGGTAGCTGGTCAGGATGGTCCCCGGGTCGACCTGTTCGGCCACGTACTTGATCATGCAGCCCTGGCGGCCCATCCGGCCGTAGTCGTCGGAGAGGACCCGGGAACGCCCGTACCAGAGCGCCTCGTGGCCGTCGAGACGCTGCAGGCCGGGCTCCAGCACCCCGCCGTGCACGCCGTAGGGGATCGGCTCCTCGATGAGGACCTCGATCCCTCCGACCGCGTCGATCAGGTCGCGAAAGCCCATCATGTCGACCATGGCGTAGTACTTGACGTCCAGGCCGATGTTGTAGCCGATGACGGTCTTGAGGGTGTCGGCGGAGGGGTCGGCCACGAGCGGGTTGACCGCCAGCTCCTCCGGCTCCTCGGCGACCGTCTGGTAGACCTCGTTGAGCAGGTCGTCGAAGCCGTACGGGGCGGGGTAGCGCTCGGCCAGGGCGGTGCCCGGCGGGAACTGGGCGTTCTCCAGGTTGCGGGGGAGGCCGACGAGCACCGTGTCACCGGTCTCGATGTCCACGCTGGCGACCATCATCGAGTCGGTCCGCGCGCCGTAGCGGTTCTCCGCGGAGTCGGCGCCGATGAGCAGGACGTTGATCCGTTCGGCGCCGTTCCAGGGATCGGCGGCGTCGTGCGGCTCGTCGTCGGGCTGGGGCGCGCCGAAGACCGAGGACAGCGTGCGCTGCGTCGTGTACCCGCCGTGCAGGGCCACGGCCGCGGGCAGGGCGACCGTCAGGCACAGGACGGTGACGACGACTCCGCTGAGCAGCCGCCGACCGAGCGGGGCCTCCTTGGGCCGGGTGATCACCCAGGAGTGCACGATGATCGACAGCCACAGCACCGTCACCACGAACACCGTGGCCATGGCGCCCACGAGCCACCTGTTCTGGACGGCCATACCGGCGAGGATGGCCGTGGTGCTGGTGTCGTGGGCTGAGATCCACACCCACCAGCCCACGAGCGCGACGATGCCGAGCAGGTACGTGCCCAGGACCGCCAGGCCCGCCCGACGGAGTCCCATGCGCAGGTGGGCCACTCCCGGCAGGGGCAGCGACGCGGCGGTCCACAACAGGGCCCGCCCCGTGCCCGGCCGCGCGGGTGCCTCTTCCCGCTGGTCTTCTTCGGCTGCCACCGGCGATTCCTCTCCAGCCGCGGGGCGGAGACCTCCGCCCCATGTGGTCGCGTCCGCCGCGGTCGCCGAGCGGAGGACGCGCTCGCGGCGTCCGGGGATCGGCCCGAACGCCTCCGTCAGTACACCTACGAGGGCGCGGCCCCGCTTCCCCGGGGGCGTGTTCGCGCCTTCGGACAGGTCACACGGGCCGTGCACGGGTGCGTGAGGACGGTGTCCTCCGCGCGGGCGTGCGACGCGCCCGTGAGTTCAGTGTGGCGCTTTGCCGGACTTGTGTGCACGGCGGTCGCCTCATTAGGGATGTTCTATACAAGTCTGTTATGTGACCGAGAGGTCGGCGGTGGGGGGTTGGGTGGTGCTTTCGGGCCGATCAAAGGGGTGAAACCGTCGATTTCTTTCTCGATCAGTAGTGAACCGGCGCGACAACTGCGATGATCTGGCCGCAGGAGGGGGCGTCGTCCGGGGGAAGGGCGACGTCATGGGAATGAAAGGCACCATCGTGCTCGATGCGGTTGACGCGGCGCTGATGCGCGCGTTGCAGGGGGACGGCAGAGCGACGTTCCAGGCGCTGGCCGACGGGGTCGGCCTGTCCCGGACGGCGGTGCGCGCCAGAGTGCGCCAGCTCGTGCACTCAGGCGCGATCAGGATCGTGGGTGTCCTCCACGCCGGCGTCGTCGGTATGGAGGTCCTCGGCCACGTCTCGTTCCGGGTGAACGGTCCCGTGGGTCCGTTGATGGAGGCCCTGGACGAGCGTGAGGCCGTGACCTTCGCCGCGCACTCGGCCGGGCGCTTCCCGGCCGTCGCGCAGGTGAGGGTGGCCGACGACGGGGCGCTCACCAAGGAGCTGGCGGAGTTGCGCGCGCTGCCGGGCGTGGACGGGGCGGAGGTCTTCCGGGCCAACGCCGTGTTCAAGGACGCCCACAGCAGCGTGCGGGAGCTCAGGGACGTGGAGCTGGACGCCCTGGACTGGCGGCTGGTGCGCCAGCTGCTCAGGGACGGTCGCGCCTCGTACGCGGATCTGGCCCGCCAGGTGGGTCTGTCGCAGGCGGCGGCCCGCTCCCGCGTGGTACGGCTGCTCAACTCGGGGGTGGTGCACGTCACCGCGATCGTGGAGCCGTCGGCCGTGGGGGCCAACGAACAGCTCGGCTTCGGCCTGCGGTGCCGGGGAGACGCCGAGGCCGTGGGCGCGGCCCTGGCCAACATGCCCGGTGTGTCCTTCCTGGCCAGCGGGTTCGGGCGCTACGACGTGGTGGGAACGCTCACCGCGCCCGACCGCCAGCAGTTGGTGGAGGCTCTGGAAGGGGTCCGGGTCGCGCCGGGGGTGGCCCACGCGGAGACGTGGGACCACCTGTCGGTGCGCAAGGAGCGCCGCGGGGGCGAGCGCCCGGCGGGGTGGGTCCCCGTCTGACCCCTGTGCCGAGGTCCGGCGCGCACGTCCTCGGGCCCGCGGTCCGGGGCGTGCGCGTTCGGCGCGGGCCCAAATGTAACCGCCGGTAACATTTTTACGTGTTTCCGGGGCGTATGTCTTGCGTCACGCTTAAGTTACCCGTGAGTATAGAGGCGGGCCGGTGCGAGCCGGCCGCACCAGGCGCGGGTGTAGTGGGAGGCTGACGTGGCGCTTGCGAGGACGTTGACGGCGGTGGGCACGGCTGCTCTGGCCAGGAATGGAGGCCGCCCGTTCGGGACGCACCTGTTCTCGGTCTGGCCGGGGGCGGCGTTCGCCGCGACCGCCTTCCCGGTCCGCTGCGTCCCGGGGGACAACCTGGCCATCCACGTGGCCGTCGCCCAGGCCCCGACCGGCTCCGCCCTGGTCGTGGACGTGGCGGGCGAGCCCGAGTACGGGTATGTGGACGAGATCATCGCGGTGGCCGCGCGCACGCGCGGCGTCGTGGGCATCGTCCTCGACGGCTGCGTGCGCGACATCGCCGCCATCGCCCACAGCGAGCTGCCGGTCTTCGGGGCCGGGGTCGCCGTGCGCGAGGCCGGACACGACGCCGGAGGGGCGGTCGGTCAGCAGATCAGCATGTCGGCCGCCGGCGGCCCGGGGCCCCTGCCCGTCCGCCGCGGTGATTGGATCGTCGCCGACGACGACGGGGTGGTGTGCCTGCCGCGCGGCCAGGTCAGCGCGATCATCGCCGACACCGTGAGCGGTATCACCCGCGACCGTGCCATCGTCGACGCCGTGCACGCGGGGGAGAGCACGCTGGACCTGCTCGGCCTGGACCCCTCGCGGGTCTCGGGTTGGGAGGGCGCGGCCGACCGCGACTCCGTGCGGGGCGCCGGACGCGCGCGCTCCCGTACCGCCCGTCTCGACCAGGCCGCGCGTGGCGCTGACGGCCGTTCGGCGCTCCGGCCGGGCGTCGTGGCGTCCCGACGGGTCGCGGGCGACGTCTACGGCGGCGACTGACGGCCGCGGAGCGCACACGCGACCCGGGTGAGGGCCCGGGGTCCGCCGGATGGGCGGACCCCGTCTCACTCCTCGGCGAGGGAGAGCAGTTCGTCGATGTAGCAGGTCGCCTCACGGGCCGCCGCGGTCGCGTCGGCCGCCCGGACCGCCTCGACCAACTTGGAGTGGTCGATGCCCTCGGCCGCCGTGGAGGGCTGCCCGCCGGCCTCCTCGTTCTGCTCGTAGGCGGTGTGCGCGATGCTCGCGTAGACCACCTGCGCGATGTCGTCGTACAGATCGATGAGCAGGGTGTTGTGCGTGGCGTTGACCACCGCCCGGTGCAGGGTGAAGTCCGCCTCCACGAACGCGCTCATGTCGCGGGCCCGCCAGGCCTCCTCGCGCAGGTCCATGGCACGGTCGATGTCGGCCATGTCCTCGTCGCTGTGCCGCAGCGCGGCCAGGCGAGCGGCCTCGACCTCCAGCGCGCGGCGGACCTCCAGGTTCTCGCGCAGCCGTGAGCGCTCCAGACGGCGGCGCAGGGCCCCGCCCAGTTCGCTGGAGGCGCGGACGAAGGTCCCGGCGCCCTGGCGGATCTCCAACAGGCCCGCGTGGGCGAGGGCGCGGACGGCCTCGCGGACGGTGTTGCGGCCGACCTCGAGCTGATCGGAGAGTTCGGACTCGGTGGGGATGCGGTCGCCGACGCCCCATTCCCCCGAGTCGATCTGGGCTCGTAACTGACTGATGACCTGGTCCACGAGGCCGGTCCGGCGTGTCGAGGCGAGGGGCACGCTTGTTCCTCCTAGGGGCGGGTCGCCGGATGACAGGGCGAGTGCGCGTGTTCGGATCGGTTAGGCGGGAGCTTAGACCAGTCGGGGCGCGGAATCGTCGGTGAACGGCAATGCGTTATCCTCATGAAGTACATTGGGTCATCCTATGAATTTGTGAGGCACTTCGCATGGGCGCCGCGCCAGCTCCACTGAAGACGCCGACGAGCGGTCACCCGGCACGGGAGACCGCTCCTTCGCGTTCCCGGTGGGCGGTCCCCCTGCTGGTCGCGGCCGGTATCGGACTGGCCGCCCTCAACCTGCGCACCGCGATCACCAGCGTGGGCCCCGTGCTCGACGAGGTGACCGCGGGCCTGGGCATGACCGCGGTGGGCGCGGGTGTCCTGACCACGCTTCCCGTCCTGTGCTTCGCCCTGTTCGGCGGTCTCACCCCGACCCTGGCCCGTCGCCTGGGCGACCACCACCTCCTGGTGTACGCGCTGGTGGCGCTCGTGATCGGCCTCGTCGGGCGCGCCGCGGCACCCGCCCCCTGGCTCTTCCTCGCACTGAGCGTCGTCGCACTGGCCGGTGGCGCGATCGGAAATGTCATCCTGCCCGCCCTCGTCAAGTACCACTTCCCCCACCGGGTCGGTCTGATGACGACGGTCTACACCACCGCGCTCGCCGCGGGGACCGCCCTCGCCGCCGCCGCGACCGTTCCGCTGGAGCAGGCCACGGGGGACTGGCGGATCGCCCTCGGCTCCTTCGCCGTGTTCGGGGTCGTGGCCGTCCTGCCTTGGCTGCTCGTCCTGCGGCACGGCCAGCGCGGCGGCCGCAAGGGGCGCGTGCTGGGCGTGCGCGAGGTCCTGGGCACCGCCATCGGCTGGCAGAGCGTGCTGTACTTCGGGACGCAGTCCTCGGTGGCCTACATCATGTTCGGCTGGTACGCGCAGATGCTGCGCGACCAGGGGATGGACGCCCAGACCGCCGGGCTGGCCCTGTCCTACCTGGCCACACTCGGCGTCCCGATGTCGCTGATCCTGCCGACCCTGCTGACCCGTGTGCGCGACCAGCGCCCGTTCGTCGGCGTGTTCGCCGTCGCCTACCTCATCGGGATCGGCGGCATGTGGATCGCCCCGATGTCCGGTGTGTGGGTCTGGACGACCTTCATCGGCGTGGGCATGGGCAGCTTCGTCTACGCCCTGACCGTCTTCGCGCTGCGCACCCGCACGGGTGAGGGCACCGCCGCGATGTCGGCGTCCAGCCAGAGCCTGGGCTACCTCATGGCGGGGGCCGGGCCGTTCCTGTTCGGTCTGCTGCACGAGTTGTCCGGCGACTGGCGCGCGCCGCTGGCCCTGGTGCTGGGCCTGGTCGCGGTCAACGTGGCCGTCGGGTTCCTGCTGGGGCGTCCCCGCTATCTGGAGGACGCCATCGCCGAGCGGGACCGTCGCCGGTCGGTCGGGACCGCGGCCTAGCCGGTCCGGCCACGCGCACGCCGCGAAAATAACCTGACAATCCAGACAAAGTCCAACAAAATTACCTACATGGATACCTACGTCACCGCTCCCGAGCGACTCGGAGAGACCGTGCTGACCGACGGCCGCACACTGGCCTGGGCCGAGTGGGGGCCGCGGGACGGCGTCCCCGTCCTGCTCGTCCCCGGGGCCGCCACGAGCCGGCTGCTGGGGATCGGCGCCGGCGCGGCCGAGGCGCTCGGCGTCCGCCTGGTCTGCGTCGACCGCCCGGGGCTGGGCGCGTCCTCGCCCGCGCCGGGGCGCACCTTCGCGGACTTCGCCGACGACGTCGCCGACCTCGCACGGCGCCGCGGACTGGGGTGTGTGCCGGTCGTCGGCAACTCCCAGGGCGCGCCGTTCGCGCTGGCCTGCACGATCGCGGGCGCCACGGGACCGGCCGCCCTGGTCTCGGCGGCCGATGAGGTGGCCCACCCCGCCTTCGCCGACGTCCTCCCCGACGACCTGCGTTCCCTGGTCGAACGCGTCGCCGCCGACCGGCGGGGCGCGGAGGAGCTCTTCCGCGGACTCGGACCCGAGGCGATGTGGTCGATGGTCGCGGGCGGCGCCCCGGAGAGCGACCTGGCCGTCTACCGTTCCCCCGCGTTCGAGGCGGCCTACCTGGCCGCGCTGGGGGAGGGGTTCGCCCGGGGCGGGGACGGATACGCCCGCGACACCGTGTTGGCGATGGGGCGGTGGCCCTTCGACCTCGCGGCCGTGACCGCGCCGGTCGACCTCTGGTACGGCGCCCAGGACACGGTCCACTCACCCGACAACGGCGCCACACTCGCCTCCCGTATCCCGGGCGCCGAGCGGCACGTGGTCCCCGGAGTCGGCGGAGCGGTGCTGTGGACGCACGCCGAGCGGATCCTGTCCGTCCTGTTGGAACGGGCGGCGTCCTAGACGGGGAGCCAGTCCAGGCGACCGATGAGGTACACCGACCCGACGAAGGCGACGACGTCGATGAGCGTGTGCGCGACCACCAGCGGCATCACCCGCCCGTAGCGGTGGTAGAACCAGCCGAAGACCGCGCCCATCACCAGGTTGCCGAAGAACATCCCGACGCCCTGGTACAGGTGGTAGAAGGCGCGCAGGACCGAGCTGAGCAGGATCGCGCGCCAGGGTGACCAGCCCAGCTGGCCCAGCCGGTGCAACAGGTACCCGACCACGATCACCTCCTCCAGCACGCCGTTCTTGGCCGCCTGGAGCACCAGGACCAGGGTGTCCCACCAGTTGCCGTCCAGGGTGCTCGGGTCGATCGTGACCGTCAGGCCGAGCCGCCAGGACACCACGTACACCGCCAGTCCGCCGGTTCCGATCAGGGCGGCGAGCACGGCGCCGCGCCCCAGGTCGGAGCCGGGGCGGCGCACGTCGAAACCCACGGTGCGGGCGCCCTCCCCGGTGCGGTGCAGCAGGTGCACGACCAGCAGGACGGGTGCGAGCGCGATCACCACCGCGTACAGCTGCCAGGTCAGATCCAGCCAGGGACGCTGGTCGGCGCGGGGGCGCACCAGGGTCGCGGTCTGCTCGGCCAGGGACTCCGGCGCGGTCAGCGCGCCGACGAAGTGGATGGTCGCCGACACCGCCGCCGCGCCGAGGGAGAGCGCCAGGACGGTCGCGATCTCCCAGCGCAGCAGGCGCGGGGAGGGGAGCACGGCGTCCGCGGCCGTGGTGGTCTCGCTTGGGGCCGGTGCGGCCTCGTCACGGGTCTCGTCAGTCACGTCTCGACTCTAGGAAACGCGCGACGGTGGCCGGGCACGGGAACACGAAGGGCCGTTGGCCATGCGCGTGTGACACGGACCGCGCATGGCCAACGGCCAGGGGGGACGGTCGTCCCGCCCCGCCCCAGCCACGAAAGCGGGGAGGGACGACCGTCGGGGAACGAAGACCAGCGTCAGTGAGCCGCTGAGAACTGGTCTTCCTCGGTGGAGCCGGTGAGAGCCGTGGTGCTGGCCTCGGGGGAGATGGTCGTGCTGATCGCGTCGAAGTAGCCGGTGCCGACCTCGCGCTGGTGGCGGGTGGCGGTGTAGCCCTGGGCCTCGGCCGCGAACTCGGCCTCCTGGAGCTCGACGTAGGAGGTCATGCCGTTCTGGGCGTAGCCCTTGGCCAGGTTGAACATCGAGTAGTTCAGCGAGTGGAAGCCGGCCAGGGTGATGAACTGGAACTTGTAGCCCATGTGGCCCAGCTCGCGCTGGAACTTCGCGATGGTCGCGTCGTCCAGGTGGCGCTTCCAGTTGAAGGACGGGGAGCAGTTGTAGGCGAGCATCTGGTCCGGGTACTCGGCCTTGATGCGCTCGGCGAACTGGCGGGCGACCTCCAGGTCGGGGGTCGCGGTCTCCATCCACAGCAGGTCGGAGTGCGGGGCGTAGGCCAGACCGCGGGCCACGCAGGCCTCGACGCCGTTGCGGAAGCGGTAGAAGCCCTCGGCGGTGCGCTCGCCCGTGATGAAGGGCTGGTCGCGCTCGTCGATGTCGCTGGTGATCAGGGTCGCGGCCTGGGCGTCGGTCCGGGCGATGACCAGGCTCGGGACGCCGGCGACGTCCGCGGCGAGGCGGGCGGAGTTCAGCGTCTTGACGTGCTGGCTGGTCGGGATGAGGACCTTGCCGCCCAGGTGGCCGCACTTCTTCTCGGAGGCCAGCTGGTCCTCCCAGTGGACACCCGACGCACCGGAGGCGATCATGCCCTTCATCAGCTCGTAGGCGTTGAGGACGCCACCGAAACCGGCCTCGGCGTCGGCGACGATCGGCGCGAGCCACTCGGGGGCGCTGTCGTCACCCTCGGCCCAGGTGATCTGGTCGGCGCGCAGGAGCGCGTTGTTGATGCGACGGACCACGGCCGGGACGGAGTTGGCCGGGTAGAGGCTCTGGTCCGGGTAGGTGCTGCCGGAGAGGTTGGCGTCGGCCGCGACCTGCCAGCCGGAGAGGTAGATGGCCTTCAGGCCGGCGCGGACCTGCTGGACGGCCTGGTTACCGGTGAGGGCGCCGAGGCTGTTGACGTAGTCCTCGGTGTGCAGCAGGTCCCAGAGGCGCTCGGCGCCGCGGCGGGCCAGGGTGTGCTCCTCCTGGACGGAGCCGCGGAGCTTGACCACGTCGTCGGCGGAGTAGGTGCGCTCGATACCGGCCCACCGGGGGTTGGTCTCCCAGTCGCGCTGGAGTTCGGCGCTGGCTTCCTGTCGTCGAGCGCTGGTGCCCATGTTCGATCCCGCCTTACGTGTAGTCCCCAAGGTGTTCGCACCGGTCGAGGGAGGCTCGTCCAGGGCCGCCGGGGGTGAGCCCTGGGCGGTAAGTTCCCCGCCGGTAACTATGATTCTTGAGCAAGATCCACAGGTTTTCCACTCGAAACCGTGCGAAGAAGCTTGATTCTTTCCGTACCATGAACGCATGGCGTACTTTGGTGCTGAAGAAATACCGTCTTTGACAGGTGACCTGGATCTCGTCACGTTCGGCCAGCGGCTCCGTCATCTTCGCCGCGCACGCGGGCTGACCCTCTCTGACCTGGGAGAGCGTGTTGGTCGGGCGCCCTCCCAGCTGTCCCTGCTGGAGAACGGCAAACGCGAGCCCAAGCTCTCCCTCCTCACGTCCCTGGCCTCCGCCCTCAACGTCTCGGTCGAGGAACTTCTGTCCAAGCAGCCGCCGAGCCGCCGCGCGCAACTGGAGATCGCGGTCGAGGAGGCCCAGCGCGACTCCCTCTACCAGCAGCTCAACCTCCCCCATCTGAAGGTCGGCAAGCGGGTCCCCAACGACGTGCTCGAACACATCGTGGGTCTGTACGACGAACTCAAACGGCGCAGCGCCAAGCCGACCGCCACCCCCGAGGAGGCGCGCCGGGCCAACGCCGACCTGCGGCGCCAGATGCGCGAGCGCGGCAACTACTTCGAGAACATCGAGAAGGCGGCGGCCGAGACACTGGCCGCCGTCAACTACAGCGCGGGCGCCCTCTCCCAGGGACAGATCCTCGCGATCGCCACCCACCACGGCTTCACCCTCCGGTACGTGCAGGACCTGCCCCGCTCGGTGCGCTCCCTGACCGACCACGTCAACCGGCGCATCTACCTCAAGCGCGAGACCTCGCTGGGCATGCACAGCCCTCGGACGATCCTCCTCCAGACCCTGGGCCACGTGATCCTGGGGCACGGGCAGCCGCGCGACTTCGGCGACTTCCTGCGCCAGCGGGTGGAGGCCAACTACTTCGCGGCCGCCGTCCTCATCCCCGAGTCCACCGCCGTCACCTACCTCCAGGAGGCCAAGCAGGCCCGCGACCTGTCGGTGGAGGACCTGCGCGACGTCTACTCCGTCTCCTACGAGATGGCCGCGCACCGGTTCACCAACCTCGCCCACCGGCACCTGGACCTGGTCTGCCACTTCATCCGCAACGACGAGACCGGCATCATCTACAAGGCCTACGAGAACGACGGCCTGGTCTTTCCCACCGACGACACCGGGGCGATCGAGGGCCAGCGCATGTGCCGTCAGTGGTCGGGGCGACAGGTCTTCGCCTCACCGGACCGCTACTCGATCTACTACCAGTACACCGACAAGCCCAACGGGACGCACTGGTGCGTGGCGCACGTCGACCCCAGCCGGGAGCGCAACTTCGCGATCACCCTCGGCGTGCCCTACAAGGAGTCGCGCTGGTTCCGCGGCCGCGAGACCACCAACCGCACCCAGTCCAACTGCCCGACGGGGGAGTGCTGCGTGCGGCCGCCCGCCGACCTGACCGCCCGCTGGGAGGGCAACGTGTGGCCGTCGGCGCGCGCCCACTCCCACGTGCTGTCCGCCCTTCCCTCGGGGACCTTCCCGGGTGTGGACGAGCACGATGTCTACACCTTCCTGGAGAAGCACAGCGGAGACTGACGGACCGCTGACGACGGGCGGGGCCGGTGCGCGGGGGGACGCGCGCCGGCCCCGCCCGCGTGTGCGGGCGGCGGGGGCGATTGTGTCGGCCCAGCCTCCCTGTTACCGTTGGTAACACCTAACGGCCGACCCTCCCCCGGGAGGGACCACAGAAGGATGTAAGCGCATGAGTGAGGCCACCGCGCCCGCCTTCAGCCTGGAACTGAGCGAAGACGTTCGCGACGTCCGGGACTGGGCACACGGGTTCGCCGCCGACGTCATCCGCCCCGCCGCCGCCGAGTGGGACGAGCGGGAGGAGACGCCCTGGCCGATCATCCAGGAGGCCGCCAAGATCGGCCTGTACTCCCTCGACTTCTTCGCGAACCAGTGGCTGGAACCGAGCGGACTGGGCGTCCCGGTCGCCTTCGAGGAGCTGTACTGGGGCGACCCCGGCATCGCCCTGGCCATCACCGGCACCGGTCTGGCCGCGGTGTCCGTGGCCGCCAACGGCACACAGGAGCAGCTCCTGGAGTGGACACCGCAGATGTTCGGCACGGCCGACGACGTCAAACTCGCCGCCTTCTGCTCCTCCGAGCCCGACGCGGGCAGCGACGTGTCGGCGATCCGCACCCGGGCCGTCTACGACCAGGCCAAGGACGAGTGGGTGCTCAACGGGACCAAGACGTGGGCCACCAACGGCGGTATCGCCGACGTCCACGTGGTCGTCGCCTCGGTGGAGCCCGAGTTCGGCTCCCGGGGGCAGGCGACGTTCATCGTGCCGCCGGGCACACCGGGCCTGAGCCAGGGGCAGAAGTTCGCCAAGCACGGCATCCGCGCCTCGCACACCGCCGAGGTCGTGCTGGACGACGTGCGGATCCCGGGGGCGTGCCTGCTGGGCGGCAAGGAGAAGCTCGACGAGCGCATCGCGCGCGCCCGTGAGGGCAGGCGCTCCAAGGGCCAGGCCGCGATGAAGACCTTCGAGGCCTCGCGCCCGACCGTCGGGGCGATGGCGGTCGGCTGCGCCCGGGCCGCCTACGAGTACGCGCTGGAGTACTCGACGCAGCGCGAGCAGTTCGGGCGGCCGATCGGCGACAACCAGGGCGTGGCCTTCACCCTCGCCGAGATGGCCACCCGCATCGACGCCGCGCGCCTGCTGGTCTGGCGGGCGGCGTGGATGGCGCGCAACGGCAAGGACTTCGACCACGCGCAGGGCTCCATGAGCAAGCTCTACGCCAGTGAGACGGCCACGTTCGTCACCCAGAACGCCGTGCGCATCCTCGGCGGCAACGGGTACACGCGCGACTACCCCGTGGAGCGGTGGCACCGTGACGCCACGATCTTCACCATCTTCGAGGGGGCCAGCGAGATCCAGAAGCTCATCATCGGTCGGACCATCACCGGACTGCCGATCCGCTGAGGCCACGCCGCGAGAACCCCCGGGGAACGGTCCTCCGGGGGTTCTCGCGCGTTCTCACCCGCTGGAGCCGGATCCGCTCACCGTGGTTCCAGGCGGGCGGTCGCTTGGTGAATCAATGAGGATTAATCGGGTTTTCCGTTTCCGGTTCGGCGTGGCTTTCCGATTTTTTTGCCGTTCGTTCGACGCGCCCTTCATGGTGCCTGTTCGTATCGTTTCTTGATTCGATGGATCCCCATGTGGAATGGCAATTGAGACAATACTGTCGGTAGCGTAACAGATGCGTTGCGTTACCCTTAGAAGTGCGGTGAGGTGGAAGTTGCCATCAGAAGGCGCTGTCCGCGCAGAACGGATACCCGTGCGCTATGGGGCGCACGGAAGACCGCCTGCGGCCAATAGGCGGTCGGGATCGGCGCGGACGGACTCGGTGCGGATGCTCCGCACCGCTGCTGAAAGGGGTAATCCAGATGAAGAAGACCTTCGCTCGAGTTCTCGTCACTGGTTTCGTCGTTCCGGCCATGGCCCTCACCGCTCCGTCCATCGCGTTGGCCGACTACGACTACGGCCACAAGCCCTCGAAGAAGAACGAGCTCTCGATCAAGGACAATGTGCTGAAGCACAAGAACATCGAGGTCAAGAACAAGCTCGAGAGCACCAACGTCAACGTCAACGACCTCACCAACGTGCAGGGGCAGCAGCAGGAGCAGGAGCAGGAGCAGGAGCAGGAACAGGAGCAGGAACAGGAGCAGGAGCAGACCGGGGTCGAGCTCGGGCTCTAGCCCTGACACGGACATCCGCCAGGGGTTTCCGCCACCGGCGCGACCGGGTCCGTGACGTCCACGGGCGACGGTCACCTGGTCATCAAGGGGGGCCCGCTCGAGTATCGGGTCGGGTCCCTCCCTCGTCCGGCTCCAGATTCCACCACGACGGGGACGGGTCCTGGGACCGCCCCGTCGTCGAAGGGGGAAACCAGATGAAGAAGGTCATCACCCGTGTGCTCGTCGCTGGGCTCGCCGCCCCGGCGCTGGCCCTCGGCCCAGCGGCGATCGCCATGGCCGACGTCGCCGGCGCCCACGACGACGCGGCGGGACACGGTACGGGCGACTTCTGTGCCGCGTCGAGCCCTGGTTACGGGCGCGACCACTCCGACTGCGGCAACGGCGGAGGCCGCCCGTACCCGGACACCCGGCCCGTCATCAACGTCCACGTCCACAACCACCTGGACGTGGACAACACGAACGCCAACGACCTCGACAACACGCAGGTGGAGGCGCAGGATCAGACGCAGGACGCCGGGCACGAGGTCACGGCGGAGCAGGTCAGGGGGTAGGTGCCGAGGAAGTTCCCAGAAACACAGGACACGGCGAGTCCGGAGGAGGGCGCCGACCCGACCACCCGAGGTCGGGGTCGGCGCCCTCCCTCTTGCTCCCTGGAGCCCGCCCGAGACCCGGTAACGTGGTCCGGAGGCCCCCACGTGATGTTCCTGTACGTCTATCTCGCCGTCGGCGCCGTGACGGCGCTGCTCTTCCACCTCGAGGCTGAACGCGCACTGGGTCTGGACCCTGACCCCGAGTGCGTGCCGTGCCGCGACAACCGCGCGTTCTTCCGTCGGATCGTCGGTGACCTGCCCGTCGTGACCCCCGCGGCCTGGGGGTTGTCCCTCCTGGTCGCAGCCGTGGTCTGGCCCCTGTCCGTGTTCATCGTGGTCGCCCCGGCCAGCCATCGGCCGTTCTGTCCGTTGCGCAGGAGGGGCCGCTGACGGCCGCGGGAGGCGGCACGGGATCGGCGCCGTCTTCCCGGTTCGGAGCTCCGGCGGGCCTGGTGGGGCCACGAACACCGAAGGCCCCGGCCGGTCCACGGTCCGGGCCTTGTGCATATCCTGGTGCGCTGCGGCGGAGAACGGGGAGCCGGGGTCCTGGTGGTTGTCCCTCGCCGCGTTTTCCCATTCCGGTCGAAGGTCAAGGACATCCCTCGCCGCGCGTTGTCGTTCGTCGCGATTCCGACGAGCGCGCCACCGATGGGACGCGTTGTTGGTGAACGGCGGTTCCCTTGAGAATTCAGGGTGAGTCGCCGCTGTCCCCGTCCCCGCTGCGGGCGTCTGGTGCCGGATGAGGCGCCCGGACCGGATGGGATCCGTCCCGTGTGTTCTCAGAGCGACGATGTACTCCGGCCCGTCGGCCGACCGTAGGCATCGGGGCGGACGAGGTCTCCCTTTTTCCAGACCCAACGCGGCTGTCGGGGTTTCGGTGCCCGCCCCGTACCGCCGACATCTCGGCCGGTCCCCGGCGGCGGACGAGACGCCGCTCCACGGACCCCGGTGACACGACCGCGGCGGTCATCGCCGTGTGTACCGGGGCCGCACGTCCACGTGACCGACGCTCTCCGGGGCCGAGGCTCAGCGCAGGAGGAGGAACGCGGCCATGGCCGCGGCGCCCAACAGGGCTCCGACCCCCACCTGCCCGGGCGTGTGCGCACGCAGCCGCACCCTGGACCAGCCGACCAGGAGCGCGAGCGGCCAGGCCACCAGCGCCCCCGCCCATCCGCCCAGGGCGGTGGCCGTGCTCGCTCCGACCGCGGCCGCCAACGCGTGCACCGACACCTTCCAGGACCACCGGTCCGTCACCACCCACACGACCGCGAGCACGGCCCCCATGGTCACCCCCAGCGTGACCAGGTCGGTCGGTCCGCCGAGCGCCAGGACCAGGACGGTTCCGGCCCCCACGGACACCGCGCCCACGACCAGGGGCCACCTACGGCGCGCCCGGTCCGCGACGTGGTGGTCCTCCCACCGTCCGGCGCGTACGCCACCGAGCACGAAGCCCATGGGGATCACCGCCGAGAACAGGACGCAGACCGCCGACCACACGACCGCCTGACCGGCCGTGTCCGTGGAGTCCCAGGCGACGGCCGCGACGACCGCCGTGACGATGATCGCGGGCGCCAGCGCCTCGGAGACGATCCGGGCGGCCGTGTCGACCCACCGGCGGGTGTCGGCGGTCTCGTGCATGTGCGGGGCTCCTGGGGTCGTGCCGCCGTGTCGTGTCGGTTCCCGGTGAGCGGTCCCGCGACCACGGCGTGGTCGCGCACGAGGGTAGCCGCACCCCGGAACCGCGTCGGTCGGCGCCGGGGCGACCGCCGCGTGGACGGGGCGGACGGGACGGCGGACACCGCGTCGTACACGGCCGTTCCCAGGCACACCGCTCCGGCCTCGGTCTCCCACCTTCCGTTCCGCTCCCGACGGTCGGCTCAGGCGGGGGCGGGAGGCGGGGTCAGCAGGCGCCGGGCCGCGTCGGCGGCCAGGAACGCCGCCTCCTCGGGCACTCCCCGTTCCCGCACCAGGTGGCGGCGGACCAGGGCCAGGGGCAGCTCCACCACGGCCAGGGCGACCCGCTCCCTTGCCCGTTCCTCCGGTTCGCCGGGGTCGCGCAGGTCCCGCGCCAGCACGGCCAGGAGCGCCCCGACCTCGGCGTTGGCCGACCTCAGGCGCACGCGGTCGGCGTCCGGCCACGCGGTCTCGTCGAAGTCGGCGGACCGCCACAGCAGGATCCGGGCCAGGTCCGGACGGGACCGGCTCCACTCCAGCACGTACCGGGCGGTGTCCACGGCGGCGGTCAGGGGTTCGGATGCGGACAGCGCGGCGCGGCAGCCCTCCTGGAAGGACTCCAGGGCGTGCATCCACACCGCGGCCAGGAGGGCGGGCCGGTTGGCGAAGCGGTGGTAGAGCGATCCGCTGGGGGCTCCGGCGGCGCGCGCCACCGCCGCCATCGTCACCGCCGCCGGCCCTTTCTCGGCGGCCAGTCCGACGGCGGCCGCGACCAGGTCGTCCGTGCTGAAACGTGCGGGCCTTCCCATGGCTGGGAGCCTATGCCCTATCCTTTTTTAGAGATACCTCTCTAAAATAATCCGCAAGGAGTGGGCATGGGTGTCTACAACCTCCACGAACGCCGCCTTCCCATCGCGCCCGAGCGTGCGGGAGCCCTGGTCGACGGTCTGTCGTCCCCGGACGACCCCCTCTGGCCGAGCCGCGACTGGCCCGCGATGCGCCTCGACGCGCCGCTGGCCGCCGGGGCCGTGGGCGGCCACGGGCCCATCCGCTACACGGTGGAGGAGTACGTCCCCGGCCACTGGGTGCGGTTCCGTTTCCAGGGGCCGCGCGGTTTCGACGGATTCCACGAGTTCACCGTCCGCCCCGACGGCTCCGGAGGGGCGGTCCTCAGCCACCTGCTCGCCATGCGCACGCATGGTGCGGCCCGCCTGAGCTGGCCCCTCGTCTTTCGCTGGCTGCACGACGCGCTGCTGGAGGACTGTCTCGACCGCGCCGAACGCGCCGGCACCGGAACGGTCCGCGCCCCGGCGCGGTGGAGCCCGTACGTGCGCCTCCTGCGCCGGGTCCTCTCGCGGCGCTCGCCCGCCGCGCAGGCGCGGCCGGTCGGCTGAGCCGTCGCGGATGAGCCGCCGCGTCCGCCGGGGCGGCCCGGCCCCCGCCCCGGCCCGCCCCCTACGCTGACGGTATGAACGCCAACTCGGGCAACGGCGCCCCCACCATCACCATCCCCGCCCGGTTCAACGGACCGGACGGATCGGGCAACGGCGGCTACAGCGCGGGGCTGCTCGCCGCCCGCCTCACCACCGAGGGCGGCCCCGCGGTCACGGTCACCCTGCGCACCCCGCCGCCCCTGGACCACCCGCTCACCGTGGAGGGCGCCCCCGCCACCGGCCTGCGCCTCACCGACCCCGAACGCACCGACCGGGCGCACCTCGTCGCCGAGGCCCAGACCGCCGAACTCCCCGACCGCCCCGCCATCCCCGGCGGCCCGGTGACCGCAGCCGAGGCCAAGGAGGCGGAGAAGCGCTACCCCGGCCTGGTCGAGCACCCCTTCCCGCACTGCTACAGCTGCGGTCCCGCCCGTCCCGAGGGCGACGGCCTCCGCCTGTTCGCGGGGTCCGTGCGCCCGGCCACCGGCCCCGACGGCCAGGGCAACACCGTCGCCTGCACCTGGACCCCGCACGCCGACCTCGGCGACGGCTCGGGCGCCGTCGTCCTTCCCCAGACCTGGGCCGCCCTCGACTGCCCCGGAGGCTGGTCCAGCGACGTCGTCGGCCGCCCCATCGTCCTCGGCCGCCTCACCGCCCGCGTCGACCGCGCACCGCGCGTGGGGCACACGTACGTGGTGATGGGCCACCTGGAGTCCGTCGACGGACGCAAGACCCACACCGGCAGCGCCGTGTACGACGCGGACGGCGCCCTGCTCGCCGAGGCCCACGCGACCTGGATCGCGATCCGCTCCTGAGCAGCGGCGCACCCGCGAAGGCGCTACGGTGAATCCTTGTGGCGATCGACTACACGCAGCGGACGGCCCTGACCGACGGCGATGACACCTCCGGCACCCCCGTGCCGGAGGCCCCCGCCCGTGCGCTCGGACGCGGCGGACGCGGCCGGGGCGGGCGCGACCCCGAACGGCGCCGCGCCATCCTGGACGCCGCCGACAGGGTGATCCAGCGCGACGGACCCGACGCCCCCATGCTGGCCATCGCCGCCGAGGCGGGGATCAGCAAACCGATCCTGTACCGGCACTTCGGTGACAAGGGCGGCCTGTACCGCGCCCTGGCCCAGCGCCACGTCGACCCGCTCATCGAACGCATCCGCGCCGAGCTGCACGAGCACGCCGAGCTGGAGGTCCGCGCCCGCGCCACGGTCGGCGCCTACCTGTCGATGATCTCGCAGAACCTCAACCTCTATCGGTTCCTCATGGACCGGGCCACCTCCGAGGACCCGCGCACCCGCGGTGACCTGGGGCTCATGGTGCGCCGCCTGGGGGAGGAGCTCGCCGAGCAGCTCGCCAGCGAGGGGCGCGTCACCGGCCGCCCGCACGCCCAGATCGTCGCGCACGCCGTCGTCGGCATGGTCCAGGCGGCGGGCGAGTGGTGGTTGGAGCACCCCGAGGTCAGCGAGGACGAGATCATCGAGGACCTCACCGGAGCCGTCGTCGGCGCGATCCGCGGCGGCTGACCCGCCTTTGCCGAACCCGGTCCCGGATTTGGCTTGACCTGGAGCGCACTCCAGGCCCCATGCTCTTCCCCATGAGGGACTACTACACGCCCGGTGAGGTCGCCGAACGGTTCGACCTCACACTCGACACCCTCCGCTACTACGAACGGGAGGGCCTGCTCCGACGGGTCGACCGTTCCCCCAGCGGACACCGGCGCTACCGTGCCGACGACGTCGAACTCCTCGGCCTCGTCCGGTGCCTGCGCGACACCGACATGCCCATCGCCCGTCTGCGCGAGTTCGCCGAACTCGTCCAGGCGGGCGACCACACCATCCACGATCGGCTGGACGTCCTCCAACGCCACCAGGACCGGCTGGACCAGCGCATCGCCGAGCTGCGCGCCCACCAGACCGCCATCCAGCACAAGATCGACTACTACGTCGGCGTGCTCGCCGACAACGCCCCCCGAACGGTCGAGGAGACCTCCTGATGCGCTACACCACCATCGGCGACCGCCGTGTGAGCGCCCTGTGCCTGGGCGCGATGAAGTTCGGCAGTGAGACCGACGACGCCACCGCCTCCGCGCTGCTCGACCGCTTCGTCGAGGCGGGCGGAATCTTCGTCGACACCGCCGACAACTACCAGTTCTGGGTCGAGGGCTTCGAGGGGCACGAGAGCGAGACCTTCCTCGGGCGCTGGCGCCGGGAGCGCGGTGTCACCGACGAGGTGTTCGTCGCGACCAAGCTCGGCGCCATGCCGACCGTGCCCGGCACCGGTCTGGAGACGGCGGAGGGCCTGTCCGCCGAGGTCGTCGCGCAAGCCGCCGAACGCAGCCGCGAGCGCCTCGGGGTGGAGCGGCTCGACGCCCTGTACGCCCACATCGAGGACCGTTCGGTGCCCCTGGAGGAGACCATGGGCGCCTTCGCCGCACTCGTGGAGGAGGGGGTGGTCGGCGAGGTGGGCCTGAGCAACCACCGGACCTGGCGTCTGGAGCGGGCCCGCGCCGTCACCGAGGCCCACTCCTGGCCGCGCCCCCGGCTGCTCCAGTACCGGTACAGCTACCTCCAACCCCGCGTGGACGTGCCCCTGACAGCCACGGCGCACGTGCACGTCACCCCGGAACTGCTGGACTTCGTCCGCGCCGAGGCGGCCGAGGGCCGAGAGCACACGGTCGTGGCCTACACCTCGCTGCTGTGGGGCGCCTACACGAGGCCGGACAAGGAGCTGGAGCGCGCCTACGACCACCCGGGGACGGCCGCCCGCCTGGCCGCGCTCGACGAGGTGGCCGCGCAGACCGGGGCCACCCGCAACCAGGTCGTCCTCGCCTGGCTCATGGACAGCGACCCCGCGGTCGTGCCGCTGGTCGGCGTGAGCACCATGGCACAGCTCGACGAGGCGATCGAGGCCACCGACCTGACGCTCACGAAGGAGCAGTGGCGGCGCCTCGCCGACGCGAACTAGGTGCTCTCCGGGCGCCCCGCCCCGCCCACCCGTCACCCGAGGGCCGGGTGGGCGGGCCTCCCAACGGACGCCTCGCGGCGCCCGGACCCCACTCCTCGGGCGACCGCCCCGGAAGTAGAAACCAGGGCAAACCTCGCGATTCATCCCATGGGTGTACACGTGTTGTTTTCGCCATGGGGTGACCGGATACCTTCCTTGATGGCGGCGGGCGGGGCCGCGCCGCCGCGGTCCGCCGACCCGTGGGAGGGGCGAGTTGCCCGAGGACACCTACCACCAGATCCACTTCGCCTGGGCGGAACCGACCCTTCTCGGCCGGGTCGGCCCGGGCCCGGCCGCCTCCTCCCTCACCGAGGACGACCAGCCCGCGCTGCGCTCCTGGCGCGACCGGCTCCTTCCCGCGCTCACCGCCGACTACCGCTCCGCCCTTCCCGGCACCGAACCCGCCGACTACCCCGAGACCCTCTGGGCGCGCGCCTACCCCGACGGGCGGGCCGCCCTCGTCTACCGCTGGCCCGGCGAGGTCCGCGACGCGCACGCGTGGGCGATCGTGGGACCGGCGCACGGCCTCACGTTCCCGCGTGTGCTGTCGCTCCACGAGAACCCGAACACCCGACCCTCGCCCACCCGGCCGCCCGACCCCGGGTGGGCGACCATGGACGCGCTGTCCACCCCCGACCCCTGGGAGCGCACCGCCGCCCCCGGCGCCGTGCGCACCCGCGACCGCCGCGCCGCCGAGACCGCCGTCGCGGGCGAGCCCGTCCTCGTCGGTGCCGTGGCCGCCGCCCTGGCCCGTCCCGACCTGCCGATCCACATCGGCCTGGACCCCGAGCGCGCCGATCTGTGGCAGGCGGTCCAACTCCGGTTCCTGTGGGGCGTCCACCGCGTCCTGCGCGACGTCCTCACCCCGCCCCGGGCCATCCCCGCCGCGGGGTGGAGCTGGTCCTTCTCCACCTACGACCCCGTGCTCGGCGCCGCCGACGGCCAGCACCTGTCGTTCGGTCCGCCCGTGGCCGGAGCCCGGGCGGGCTTCCTGCGCCCGCCCGCGCCCGACTACCTCGCGGTGGCCGAGTCCCTGGTCGCGCTCCTGCGGGACGAGGGCGGCGACGTGCTCGCCGACCACCTGCGCGAGTGCGGTGTGCCCGAGGCGCCGACCTTCGCCGACCGCCGCGACCTGCTGTGCGACTGGCTCGACCCGCAGGCCCGGGCCCTGCCCGCCGAAGACGAAGCCGGTGCGACGGGCGGGCCGGTCACCGATGCCGACCCCGGAGCCGCCCGGGAGACCGTCACCGCGGACGACATCCCGCCCGCGACCGACCTGCCGGACCTCGACGACGTCCCCGAGCCGGAGTGGCTGCCTCCCGAGTACGAGCCCCCGGCCGACCTCGATCCGGTCGACCCACCGGAGTTCGCCGACGTCCCGGAGCCCGATGACCTCCCGGAGTCCATCGACCCGCCGGGGCCCGACATCCCCGCGGAGCACGACGATCCTTCGGAGCCCGTCGACCCGCCCGGGCTCGACAAGCCCGACGACCTCATCGAACCCGGCTGTCTCACCGCTCCCGAGGCCCCCACCGAGCCCGCCGGCCTGCCGGACCTCCCCGAGGTGGAGCCACCGGAGACCGAGGACTCCGATGAGCCCCAACCCCCGCCCCTGTGGCCTCTGGCTGAGCGCGAACCCCACGCGGAACGGGAGTCTCATACAGAACGGGAACCCCGCGAACCCTCCGCCCCGCCACCGGTCGCCCCCAACCCCCGGTCCCCCGAGGACGCACCGCCCCTGGACCTGTCCCCCGAACCGGATTACTCCACCGAGACCGCGCTCGTCCCGGACGAGATCGTCAGTGACGAGATCCCCGACGACAACTGGCCGACCCAGTACGCCGACATCCCCCTGACCCGCCTGGAACGGTGGCACTCCCGCCGCGGACCCGAGGGCGCGCGGGTGGACGTGGTCGACGCCCGCGCCGCGATCCGGGCCGAACGGGCCGAACTCCACCGCGTCCTCGACGAACGGGACCGCTACCACACCGAGGTCCAGGACCTGCGCCGGGAGGTCGCCCGTCTGGACCGGCCCTGGCTGGAGGCCCATGAGGAGGCCCCGGCCCCCGTCGAACCGTCCGGGCGGCGGCGCACGTGGGCGGTGGTGCTCCTGGCGGCGGTCGTGCTCCTCCTCGGTCTGGAGGTGGGCGCGCGGTCGGGGACGGGCGTCACCGACCTCCTCGCCCTCGTCTGGGGAGCGCTCCCGTTCGGCTGAGCCCCCGCAGTCCGTCAGCGGTCGCGCGGACGGCGCCCACCCGGTGTGGATCGGCCGACCAGGACGGCCAGGACGGCGAGGCCGCCGCCCCGGTCATCGACCCGCTGGTCCCGCGCGACGCGGAACCGGTCGCGGGGTAGCCGGCCCGCACCACCGAAGCGGCATCGGGCCCACCGCCTCCACCCGGGCGCTCAGGACACCACGGCCCAAGGAGAACTCCTGGGGGACCGCGACGGGAACCGGTGAGACTCGCCGACGGATGAGCGCAGCGCGCGACGAGGGCGCCTCGCTCGTACCCTCATATCAGCTTCACCCGAACACCACGCCATCCGTGTTACCGGCAGGGCACCAGCCGTTCCAGATAAAGCGTGGAAACCGAGAAACACGGAAAGCGAGTTACTTCGCGTCGTGGGGAGTCCGACCGGCGCGCGTCACCCGACGGCACAGGAGGTGGCATGACGGCTCCGCGAACGACGGCACGGGCGCGCGACGCCCGCGAACGCCCCGGACCGCCCTTCCCCGCCGCGCACGGAGACGGTTTCCCGCACGAGGCGATCACCTCGCACCTGCGGGACTTCCTCACCGGGCGGGGCCGCGCCGTCGAGGAGCTGGACGCGGACTTCGCCGACGAGGTCCTGCGCCGCCTGACCGGGTTCGTGCTCGACGGGGGGAAGCGGACCCGACCGGTCTTCGCCTGGTGGGGGTGGCGCGCCGGTGGCGGCGCCGACGACGGCCCCGAAGCGACCGCCGCGCTGCGTGCGGCCTCGGCGCTGGAACTCGTCCAGGCGTTCGCCCTGGTCCAGGACGACGTCATGGACCAGTCACCCGTACGCCGGGGCAGGCCCGCCCTGCACGCGGACCTCGCCGCCGACCACCGCTCGGCGGGGTGGTTCGGTGACCCCCGGCGCTACGGGGACAGTGTCGCCCTCCTCGCCGCCGACCTCGCGCTGATCTGGGCCGAGGACATGTTCACCGAGGCCCTGGCGGGCATGGCCGACGCCCGTGAGCGGGCGCGGCGCCCCTGGCGCGCCATGCACGCCGAGATGGTGGTCGGCCAGTTCCTGGACCTGCGCTCCCAGGCCGGATCGGACGACACGGAGTCCACCCCGGCGCGGGTCAACCTGCTCAAGACGGCCTCCTACAGCGTCGAGCGCCCGCTGCACCTGGGAGCGGAGATCGCCGGGGCGACCGGGGCGGCCACGGCGGGCCTGCGCCGGTACGGGGCGGCGATCGGCTCCGCCTACCAGCTGCGCGACGACCTGCTCGACCTCTACGGCGATCCGGCGCGCACGGGTAAGGCGGTCGGCGGCGACCTGCGCCAGGGCAAACGCACCCTGCTCGTGGCCGTGGGCCTGCGCCGGGCCCGGGAGAACGGCGACACCGACGCGGAGCGGACGCTGACGTCGGCGATCGGGGACCCCGGCCTCACCGACGCCGACGTGGCCACCGTCGCCGACCTCCTGGTGGACCTCGGAGCCAGACAGGCCGTGGAACGACGGGTGGACGATCTCGTCGACGAGGGAACGCGCGCCGTGGCGGAAGCGCCGATCACGACCGAAGCGCGCGGGGAACTGCGACGCAGAGCCGGTGCGGCGACCACCCGCCTGAACTGAGCGGACCCGCGGCCGCCCGGGAACAGGCCGGAGCCGACCCGGGGAACGGTGCCCGCCGACGTGCGGGGCCCGTGCCCCACAACCGACCGACGGAGAAGAGAGCCCGTGAAGCCGTACGCAGGAGCACCGCGCACCGTCGCGGGACCCACCGACCACGTCGTCGTCGTGGGCGCGGGAGTCTCCGGACTGGCCGCCGCCCTCCACCTCCTGGGAGCCGGCCGATCCGTCACGGTCGTCGAACGCGACGGGTACCCCGGAGGCCGCGCGGGGCGGGACGAGGCCGACGGGTTCCTCATGGACACCGGGCCCACCGTGCTGACCATGCCCGACCTGATCGACGAGGCCCTGTCCGCGGTGGGCGACTCCCTCAGCCGCCGCCTGGACCTGGTCCGGCTCGACCCGGCCTACCACGCCCGGTTCGCCGACGGCTCCGCCATCGACGTGCACACCGACCCCGAGGCCATGGCCGAGGAGATCAACGACAGGGTCGGCGGACGGGACGCCCGGGGCTATCTGCGCCTGCGCGACTGGTTGAGCCGCCTCTACCGGCTCCAGATGCGTACGTTCATCGACGCCAACTACGACTCCCCGCTGCGGCTGTTCACCCCCGAGCTCGCGCGGCTGGCCGCCATGGGCGGGTTCGGACGCCTCGAACCGGCGATCGGGCGCTTCGTCGCCGACGAGCGGCTGCGCCGGATCTTCTCCTTCCAGGCCCTCTACGCCGGAGTCACACCCCAGCGGGCGCTGGCGGCCTACGCCGTCATCTCCTACATGGACACGGTCGCGGGCGTGTACTTCCCCAAGGGCGGGATGAGGGCTCTGGGCGACGCGCTCGCCGACGCCGTGGCCGACGCCGGAGGCACCGTCCACTACGGACAGGACGTGCGACGCCTGGAGCGCCGCGGAGACCGGATCACCGCGGTCCACACCCGTGACGGCGCCCGGTTCGGATGCGACGCGGTGGTGCTCACCCCGGACCTGCCGATGGCCTACCGGATGCTGGGGCGCGTCCCCTGGCGGCCGGTGCCGCTGCGCTTCTCGCCCTCGGCCGTGGTCCTGCACGCCGGGGTCGACCGCGCGTGGGCGGGGGACCACCACCACACCATCTCCTTCGGCGCCGAGTGGGAGCGCACCTTCGACGAGATCTGCCGAAGCGGAACCACCATGGGCGACCCCTCCCTGCTCATCACCCGCCCCACGGCCACGGATCCCGGTCTGGCGCCCCCCGGGCACCAGCTGTACTACGTCCTGGCTCCGTGCCCCAACCTGCGCACCGGCCGGATCGACTGGGGACGCGAGGCCGACGGCTACCGCGACAGCCTCGTCCAGACCCTGGAGAAACGGGGGATGGACGGGTTCGGCTCCGCGATCGTGACCGAGCGGTTGACCACCCCGCTGGACTGGTCGCGCCAGGGGATGGCCTTCGGCACCCCCTTCGCGGTCGCGCACACCTTCGCCCAGACCGGACCGTTCCGGCCGCGCAACCTCGTGTCCGGCACGGGCAACGCGGTCCTGGCCGGATGCGGCACCACCCCGGGCGTCGGCCTGCCCACCGCCCTGGTCTCCGGCAAACTCGCGGCCGCCCGGATCGTCGGCCAGGCGGCCGTGGCCGGGGGGAGGCGCTGATGGGCACCGCCTTCGAACTCGACGCGGCGGGTATCACCGGAGCCGCGCTGCGCCGGGACTACGCCGCCAGCCGCGCGCTGCACGCCCGGCACGGACGCACCTACTACCTGGCCACGCGGGTGCTTCCGCCCGAGCGCAGACCGGCGGTGCACGCCCTGTACGGGTTCGCCAGATGGGTGGACGACATCGTCGACGATCCCGCCCCGGGACAGACGGCCGAGCGGACCGCCGCGCTCCTCGACGGCGTCGAGCGGGAACTGGACGCGGCCATGGCCGGAGGGCACGCCCGAGCCCCGCAGGTGCGGTCCCTGGCCGACACGGCGCGCCGGTACGCGATCCCGCAGGAGTACTTCACCGCGTTCATGGCCTCGATGCGCGCGGACCTGACCGTCACCGACTACGCCGACTACGCCGCGCTCAGCGGCTACACGTACGGCTCGGCCGCCGTGATCGGCCTGCAGGTGCTCCCCGTCCTGGGCACCGTCGTCCCCCGGAGCGAGGCCGAGCCGCACGCGGCGGCGCTGGGCACCGCCTTCCAGCTGACCAACTTCCTGCGCGACGTCGCCGAGGACCTCGACCGGGACCGGATCTACCTGCCCGCCGACGTCCTGGCCCGCCACGGCGTCGACCGCGAACTCCTCCGGCACTGCCGGCGCCGCCGCAGCCAGGACGGCCATGTGCGCGAGGCCCTGGCCGAGCTGGTCGACCTCAACCGCGCCGTCTACCGCGAGGCCGAGCCGGGGTGCGCGATGCTCTCCCCGGTCGCGCGCCCGTGTGTCGAGACCGCCCTGCACCTGTACCGCGGCATCCTGGACCGGATCGAGGAGGCCGACTACGACGTGTGGTCCCGGCGGCACCGGGTCCCCCGAGCCCAACGGGCCCGTGTCGCGGTGCCCGCACTGGGCAGGGCCCTGATGGCACGGGCCCTCGGCGCCTGACCGCACAGCACGTCCCCGCCCGTCCCGACGACCCCGAGGAGGCCACGGATGCCGCAGCCCGTTCCCGAACCAAGGCGGTCCCCCCTGCGCCGGCTGCCCGCGACCCGCTGGAGCCGACAGGCCCCCACCTGGCGGGAGGCCTCACCCGCGGTGATCGGCGCCGCCCTCAAGCGCGCCCTGGCCCGCCCCTCCGGCAACTGGTACGTGTTCGCCGCCAGCGACGAGGTCCGCGCGGACCGGCCCTTCGGGCGGGTGGTCGCCGGGACGGAGATCGTCGCCTGGCGGGACTCCGAGGGCGGCCTGCACGCGGCCCCCGGCGCCTGCCCGCACCTGGGGGCGCCGCTGTGCCGGGGCGCCGTCGACTCCGGCCGCCTGGTGTGCCGCTGGCACGGGCTGTCCCTGGGGGCCGAGGGCTTCCCGGGATGGCGGCCCTACCCCTGTCACGACGACGGGGTCCTGGCCTGGGTCCGCCTGGACGACGTCGGCGGCGAGGAGCCGCTGCCCCGGCCCGTGCTCCCCGAACGCCCCGCGGCGGCGACCGCGCTCACGGCGGTGGAGAGCCTCGTCGGGCGGTGCGAACCCGAGGACGTGGTGGCCAACCGTCTCGACCCGTGGCACGGGTCGTGGTTCCACCCCTACTCCTTCGTGGGGCTGCGCGTCACCGAGACGCCGCCGGAGGGCGCCCCCGACCCCGACCGGATGGTCGCCGAGGTGGCGTTCAGGGTCGCCGGCAGGTGGGGGGTGCCCGTCCGGGCCGCGTTCTCGTGTCCGGAGCCGCGCACCGTGGTCATGCACATCATCGGGGGCGAGGGGGAGGGCAGCGTGGTGGAGACCCACGCCACCCCCCTGGGCGTGCGCGACGGCGTCCCCTCGACGGCGGTCATCGAGGCGACCGTCGCCTCCTCCGAGCGCGCCGGATTCCGCCTGGCCGCGCGCGCCGCCCCACTGGTGCGGCCCCTCATGCGCGCCGCGGCCCGGCGCCTGTGGCGCGACGACCTCGCCTACGCCGAACGGCGCTACGCGTTGCGCGCCTCCGGGCGCTGGCCCGGCTGACCCCCCGAGCGCGCCCAGCGGGCCAGCGCCCGCAACGGGCCCCAGCGCCCACGCCGGGGCACGCTCCAGAGCCGGTGCCCCGGCAGTCCCCAGCGGCCCAGCAGCGCGTTCGCGGCCATCAGACCGCTGGTCGCGGCACGTTCCATGAGGGCCACGGGCAGGTCCACGCGCACGTGGTCGCCCGCCACGACCAGCCAGGGGTCGGACGTGGTGGGCGTCAGACGGCGCTCGTAGCCGCCCGGCGGGAAGAGCGCGCAGTCCGCGCGCATCTCGTGGCGCTGGTCGACGACTCCCGCGTGCGCGGTCTCCGGGAAGACCCGGTGCAGCTGGGCGATCAGCCGCTTGCGCTCGACGTGTTCGTCGCAGGAGGCGGGCAGCGCGTAGGCGTGCAGCTCCACCACCGACCCGCCGGTGCTCCGCGCCCAGCGGGCGGCCTCGTCCTCGAACCGCTCCAGCACGCTGACGTTGTCCAGCGTGGGGTAGCCGGCGGTGCCCAGGAAGGCGGGGCGGTCCGGGCGGACGGGCCGGTCCAGCCACAGCCGGCTGACGAGGAAGGGCGGGGCGCTCGCAAGCTCCAGGGCCCGGCCGCGCCAGTCCCGGTCGCCCAGGCACGGGGAATCGGCGACCAGGCCGCGCAGTCCGGGGACGTCCGTCGCCAGGACCACGGCGTCGAACTCCTCGGCCGCCCGGCCCTCCGTGTGGACGGCGAAGCGGCGCCGCTCTCCCGGAGCGACGCGGGACACGGGCGCCGAGAGGCGTTCGCCCACCCCGTGCCGGGTGAGGTAGGCCGACCAGGGGTGCCAGATCGCCTGGGGGAAGGGCGTGTTGGCGACGTCGAACAGCAGCCCCTCGCTGGAGCCCAGGAAGTACAGGTGGAACATGACGGCGAGCTCGGCCGCCGACAGCTGGGCTGGGTCGGCGAAGAAACTGCGCGAGAACACCTCGAAGGCCAGGTGCCGGGCGCGCGGGGGGAAGCGGATCGCCTCCAGCAACGCGGGCGCGTCCCGGTCGTCCAGCCTCGTGTAGACACCGGGGACGTCCACGTCCAGCAACTGCACGGCGGCGGCGACGTTGACCCGGGCCAGCTCGCCCGCGGGAAAACTCGGGCTGCGCGCCGCCAGCGCGAGCGCGTTCAGGGGAGGCCGCGCCGGAAGCCCGGTGAACACGTCGCGCCCGCCCCGGGCGTGGACGAGCGGGTAGTCGGGCACGGGGCTGAGCATGCCCAGGCCGGGGTCCAGGCGGGCCAGCAGCGCCCGCAGGTTGTAGTACTGGCGGAAGAAGGCGTGGAAGCCGCGGCTCATCGTCGCGGCGCGGCCGTCGGCCAGGACGGTCGGCCACCCCCGCAGGCGTCCGCCCAGGTCGGGCTCGCGCTCGAACACCGTGGCGCGCACACCGCGCTCCGACAGGGCCGTGGCCGCGGCCAGCCCGGCGATGCCCCCTCCGACGATCGCCGCCCGCGGCGCGTCGGCGGCTTCGGGTCCCGTGGGAGGGGCGGGGTCGATCACCTCGGCGCGCGGGTCGGCGGGCGACCACGTCATGAGGCTCCTTCGGCCGCAACCCCGCCGAGGAACGTGTGCGTGACGCCCCGCTGCCAGCCGGGGAGCGGTAGGGAGCGCACGTTCTCCAGCCCCGCCCGACCCATGCGTCGGCGCAGCTCGGTCACGCCGTCGAAGTCCAGGACGCTGCGCCACAGATAGCGGTAGAGGTCGGACCGGCCGGTGACCAGGCGCCCGAGGGGGATGATGACGCCCCAGCACACGAGCGACCACACCAGGCGCGCGGCGGGTGAGTCGGCCACGGAGTACTCGTGCAGGACCATCCGGCCCCCGGGCCCGAGCAGGTCACGCATCACCCCCAGGGCGGCGTCGGTGTCCGGGCAGTTGCGCAGCAGATAGGCGGCGAACACCGCGTCCGAGGGGCCGCCCAGGCGGTCGGCGGACAATTCCTCGACGCGTGCGTGGATAAACCGGACATTCGGCTTCCATTTCTTCGCGCGCGCTCGGGCGAGCATGCCCTCGGAAGCGTCCACACCGATGATCCGCGCGCGTGGGAAAAGGCGCGCCAGAGCCGCCGTCGAGGCCCCGGTTCCGCAGCCCAGGTCGAGCACGCGCATACCCTCACCGCCTCGTGGGAGCGCCAGCCTGCGCGCCGACAGACGCAGGTGCCGGTGGTATCCGGGGTTGGCCGCGACGAGTGTGTCATAGGACGCCGCCGCGCGGTCGAACTCATCGGTGACCGCACCGGACTTCATTCCGAGAAATGGCCGAGCCATGATCCCCCAGAGACGGTATCGAATCGGAGTCGGATTCCATGACATGCTAACCGCCATGCGGGAATTCGATCTGGTCATCGTCGGCGCCGGCGCGGCCGGTCTCACTTTGGCACACTTCGCGGCGAAAATCGCCCTGCCCGGAATCGGCCCCCCGGAGATCGCGCTGGTCGAACCGCCGGCCGGGCCGGCGCGCCCGGGGGACCGGACCTGGTGCTTCTGGGAACGCGGCCCGGGCCCGTGGGACGGCGTCCTCGCCGCCCGGTGGGACACGCTGTCCGTCATCTCCCCCTCCGGGGCCAGACACGAGCAGGCGATCGGTCCGCTGTCCTACAAGATGCTCCGCTCCCGGGACTTCGAGACGCACGTCCGCGCCGGTTTCGGCCCCAACGTCCACCCCTGCGCCGCGACGGTCACCGCGATCGACGACGGCGCCGACCGCGCGACGGTGCGTGCCACGCGGCCCGACGGCGCACCGGTGTCGCTCGGGGCCGCGCACGTCTTCGACTCCCGCCCGCGCCCGGTGCCGCCCGGCGCGCGCACCACGCTGCTCCAGCACTTCCGCGGCTGGTTCGTCCACACCGAGGACGACGTCTTCGACCCGGGTACGGCGTCGCTCATGGACCTGCGCACCCCCAGGCCGCGCACCGGCGTCTCGTTCGGCTACGTGCTCCCGACGTCCCCGCGGGAGGCCCTGGTGGAGTACACCGAGTTCAACCGCGACGTCCTGGACGAGGACGGCTACGAGGCCGCCCTGCGCCGGTACACCGGTCAGGTGCTCGGCCTGGAGCGGTTCACGGTCGCCGCCCGCGAACAGGGCGTGATCCCCATGACGGACGCGAGGTTCCCCACGCGCGTCGGCCGTCGCGTGTTCCGGATCGGCGCGGCCGGAGGCGCCACCCGGCCGTCCACCGGCTACACCTTCGGCGGCATCCAGCGCCAGGCGGCCTCGGTGGTCCGCTCGCTGGAACGGGGCCGGGATCCGGTACCTCCGATCCCGCACCGCCACCGACACCTGGCCATGGACTCGGTCCTGCTGCACGCCCTGGACTCCGGGCGGTTGGACGGCGCGGAGTTCTTCGCCCGGCTCTTCGCCCGCAACGACACGCGCGAGGTCCTGGAGTTCCTCGACGGAGGGTCGACGTTCGGCCGCGAACTGGCCATGGGCCTGACCACCCCCGTCGCGGCGATGTCGGCGGCGGTCGTCGAACGGGCGCTCGCGCCGCTGCGGGCCGGTGCCGCTCCGGAGCGGCACCCCCGATAGCCTCGTTGCCGTTCGTCCCGTTCCGCACCGAAGGAAAGAGGCTCCCATGTCGGAGGAGCTGTCCGTGCGCGTCGACGGCCACGTCGGCGTTCTGGAGATCCATCGCCCGCCCCACAACCACTTCTCCCTCGACGTGCTCACCGAGCTCGCCGACGCCTCGGAGGAGCTGGCCGCCGACGGGTGCCGCGCTCTGGTCTGGTGCTCGGAGGGCAAGAACTTCTGCGCCGGGGTGGACTTCGCGGGGGAGGGGGTCGGCCAGAGCCCGGTCCACACGCTCAGCGCCCTCTACGGCCAGGGGCTGCGCCTGTACACACTGCCGGTCCCGGTGATCGCCGCGGTCCAGGGCGCGGCCGTGGGCGGCGGACTCGGGCTGGCCTGCGCCGCGGACTTCCGGGTAGCCTCGGCCGCCACCCGTTTCCACGCCAACTTCGGTCTGCTCGGCCTGCACCAGGGGTTCGGGCTGAGCGCCTCCCTGCCCCGCGTCGTGGGTGGCCAGAAGGCCGCCGAGATGCTCTACACCGCCCGCCGGGTCCCCGGCGAGGAGGCGCACGCGATCGGCCTGGCCGACCACCTGGTCGAGGACGGCCAGGTTCGGGAGGGCGCGCTGGAGTGGGCCCGTCGGATCGCCGCCCGCGCTCCGCTCGCGGTGCGTTCGATGAAGGCCACCATGCGCGCCGACCTGCTGGCCGCGCTGCCCGCCGCCCTGGACCGCGAGATCGTCGAACAGACCCGCCTGATGGACACCAAGGACCACGAGGCCGGGATCAGCGCCTCCCTGGCCCGCGGCACCCCGGTGTTCACCGGCCGGTGAGGGTTCCCGTCGGTCGGGGCGGTTCCCGCAAGTGGGGTTCCCGCCCGGTGCGGCCGGGTCACTCGGCGACCGCCGGGTACAGCCAGGGATCCTCGTCGTCCGCACAGCCCTCCCGGTCCGGTTCCCACCGGTCCGAGACGTCGACGCGGACTCCGGCCGCGGTGAACGCCTCGCGGACCCGCTCGGTCATGTCCTCGGACATGTAGTGGTGGTGCAGGTCGAGCCGGTCGAGTGACCGGAAGGCCGGGGCGTCGAGGAGGACCCGGGCGCCCTCGTCGGTCAGGGCGCCCAGGGACAGGTCGAGGGTGCGCAGGGTGGGTGTGACGGGTGCCTCCGCCAACGCCCGGACCCAGTCGTCGGTGAACTCGGCGTTGCGCAGCCCCAGGTGGGGCAGACCGGGGAAGGCCTCGCCCGACAGGAGGGAACCGCAGTCCTCGGGGGTGGCCGCTCCGTCCTCCGCCACCCCCAGCCACAGTTCCAGGTGTTGGAGCCCGGGCAGCGAGACGCCGACGATGCTCTCCACCACCTCGGGGTCGATCCCGCTGCTCTGGACGGTGAGCCGCCGCAGTGACCGGTGCTGCCCGACACCGAACCGGAGCCCGCCGCTCCCGCGCACGGTGAACTCGGTGAGCCTCGGGTAGGCGGCCAGCAGGGGACCCAGATCGCCGTGCCGGATCCAGGAGGCCTCGCACTCCTCCCGGAGGATCTCCCCGAAGAAGAGCGCGCGCAGGCCGGTCAGGCGCGGAGCGAGCGCGATGAGCCGGTCGCGGAGCCCGTCCGACTCCGTCGACTCGAAAGGGGAGCCGAAGGGGAACTTCCCGACGATCAGGGCGGTGATCGCCCGGGTGTCCACCGTCTCGGTGAACCGGTCCAGGTAGGCGTCCAGCTCCTCGAACGGTTCCGTCCGCGCTCCGACGCCGGGCAGGGGGCTGGGCGGCTCCATGCGCAACCGCCACGCGAACGCCCCCGGATCGTCGATCGCGCGCGAGACAGTTCCCCGTCCGTGTCCGGCCCCCGGTCTTCACGGGGCCGGTTGCCGGAGGCGCCACGGTCGGTGAACTCGACGACGGGCGAACCCACGAACCGGGTGAGGTGCTCGTCATTCGGCATGGGTGTACTTCCTGGTGGGGGAGGTGGTGGTCGGCTCCTGTGTACCAGTCCTCGACGGCACCGGACGGCCACCCGCCCCAGGGCGCCGTCCCCTCGTCGGGCGAGGGTGAGGACCGCGGCCGGTAGGCGGAGGTCGCGACGACGGTTCCGCCCGGTGTCCGGTGCCCGACCGGCGCTGACCCGGGGCGGGGAGTTCGCGCGAACGCCGGACCGCGTCCGATCCCCGGCGCTAGCGTGGCGATCATGGTTGACACCACTCCCACGACACCGTTCCCCGAGTCGATCCCGCCCCGGCTGTGGGCCGCTCTGCGAGACCTCGACCTTCCCCGTGCGGTCCTGCGCGAGCTGCAGGACGAACCGGACGAGGCCGGACCGATCCTCCTGGAGGCCGCCGACCGGATGGAGCGCGCCGGACGGTCGGACCAGGGCCGGGCCCTGCTCGAAGCACTCCGGGAGCACCCGCCGGTCCCCGAGGACGCCCAGTACGCCTCGATCGAGATCATGCGGCGGCTGCGCGCCAGCGGCGAGGCCGACGCGGTGCGGGAGGCGGAGGGGATGCTCAAGGAACTCCTGCGTCCCGGCCGCCTGGAACAGGGGCCCGCCGACCTCCTCGCCGAGGACCTGCAGGAGGCGGGAGACCTGGAACGGGCGCTGCGCTGCGCCAACATCGCCTCCCGCGACCTGCTGGCCGAACCGGCCGACGACCTCGTCGACGCCGACGCCGCCACGATGCGCCCGCTCGTCATCCGCGCCCGTGTACGCGGTGAGATGGGGCTGCCCATGGACGACCATGACGAGGCGGGCCTGACGGTGGCCATGCGTCTGCTCCAAGAGAACACGGTCCCGGACTGGGACGAAGGCCTCGACGCGTGGGACGAGGGCATGCCCGGCCCGGACGACGAGCCCGTCCCGCCGCACGGACTCCTCCGGGGGATCCAGGTCCTCGTCTCGCGGGACGACTTCGCCGAGGCGCGGTCGCGGGGCCTGCTCACCGGTGACGCCGCCGACGAGGGGCCGGACGCCTACTTCCGGGCGGCCGAACAGGTCCTGCGGGACTCGTCCGGGGAACGCCCCGCGGTGTCGTTCCACACGGTCCTGTTCCGCGCCGAGGAGATGGCGTCCTTCGCCGAGGCCGAGGGCCTGGACCCCGCCGACGCCGACACCCACCGGGCCTGGGCGGAGGCCCGGATCCCCGACGGCTCACCACGCCTGCTGCCCTGGCCTCCGGGACGCAACCAGCCGTGCTGGTGCGGTTCGGGCCGTAAGTACAAGAAGTGCTGCGGCTCGGCGGCCCACCGCTGAGCGGTCCGCCTCCCGCGGGGACCCGGTGCCGTCACCGCCCGAGCCCCACCCGGTCGAGTTCGGCCAGGAACCGCCGCTTGCGCCGGTGCTCGGCCCGCAGCCCCTCGACGAACTCCCGGCCCTCCGCCGAACGCCCCAGGCGCTCGTAGATCCGGCACACCTTCCGGGCGAGCTCGGCCGCCTCCGGATACAGCGCCGGGTTGGTGAGCGCCACCTTCGCGGAGATCCGCGGCAGGTACACCTCCAGGGCGTCCGCCGGGTGCGAGGCCTCCCGCAGGGCGGCGAGCCGCAGCCACTGGCGGTCGTCACAGCCGTGTTCGACGGCGGCCTGCCACGCACCCTCGGCGTCGCCGTCGGCCAACAGCACCTCCACCAGGGTGCAGGGGAGGTGCGGCTGAGGCCTGCGCGCGGCGGACCGCCGCAGCAGTGCCAGCGCCTGCTCACGCCCGGCGGGCCACGCGTGCTCCGGGGTGTCCGCGCGCAGACTCTGATAGGTCCGCACCCGCGGAGAACGCTCGAACACCTCCCACCGCAACCGCTGGACCTCCTCGTCCCGTCCAGCGCCCCGGTAGGCGCCGATCGCGTAGTCGGCGAGCCGTTCGTCCAGCCGACCCGTGTCCTCCGCCAGCCCTCTGAGCGCCCACTCCAGGGCCTCGTCCCGGCGGCCCGCCTCGTCCAAAGCCGCCACGATCCCGGCGTAGTGCACGTGTCCCGGGTCCGCGGCGTACGCCCGCACCAGCAGGTCGGTCTCGCCCGCGACCCGGGCGAACTCGGTCATGAGGAACCGTGCGGTCCAGTCGCCCTCCGGCCGTTGTGACCGGACCCGGGCCAGCTCCTGCCCGTAGTGCCGGAGACCGTCCTCGCCGAGTGCGTCCGCGTACGTCTCCACCAGCAGCTCCGGAACGCCGCTGGCCCCGTTGAGCTGCCGGTCCAGCAGCCAGTCCGCGAGCCGCTCGCGATCGACGCCCGCCTCCGCGCAGGCCTCGACGTGGATCTCCACGAACCGGTGCGCTGCCTCGCCCACGTCACCGTCGGAGTCGTCGACCATGCCGCCGTGTTCGTCCAAAAGTTCGATCGCGCGGCGACCCAGCTCCTCCGCCTCCGCCGCCATCCCCCGTTCGAGGAGGTCGGCCAGCTCGTCGGCCACCCCGTGGACCGCGTCCGCGTAACCCCGTGCCTCGCCGTAGTCCACGAGGTCGACGGTCCGCAGCGCGCTGTCGACCATGACCCGTAGGGAGGCGGTGTCGACCTCGTCCCCGGAGGAGGCCGCGCGCATCTCCAGGCGGCGGCGCAGTCCGGGTGAGGCGGTAGCGGCCTCCAGCACCAGGTCGACGAGCTCACCGTGGCCGAGCGACTCCAGATACGCGCGGGTGTCCGGGGCGGAGGGGACCTCCACCCCGTGTTCGAGGTTGTACAGGTGGACCAGGCCCAGCGCCACGCAGTGCTTGCAGAAGTTGCCCTCCTCCGCCCAGGGACAGTCGCAGTCCCAGACGAGACCTCTCCGGCCCGGGGTGAGCTCCACCCGGTAGGAGTGGGTCCCGGTGACGGTGGCGCGCACCGTGTTCCCGTCGACGGTCAGGCCCGTGACCTGGGAGACGTAGTCGACACCGCGTGCGTAGGATTTCCGCCCGGCGAGTTCGAGGAGGTCCTCCATGGAGAAGGTAGGCATGGGGCCATTCAACACGCCGTCACCGTGTGGGCGGCGCCGGTCTCAGGAACCGGCGGTCTCTCGGAACCTGGCGGTGACCTCCTCGCGCAGGCGCACCGCCCGGGGGTCGGTGAAGTCCTCGACGACCTCCGCCGCCTCGCGCCAGTGCTCCCGGGCCGCCTCCGTGTCACCGGTGGCGGCCACCGCGTCGGCCAGTCGGTCCAGGCAGACCGCCAGCCTCCACCGGTCCCGGTACCTGCGGTAGGCACTCGCCGCCTGCCGGTGGAAGCCCGCTGCCTCTCCCGGGCGGCCGAGCTCCTGGTAGACCTCGCCCACGCCCTCGAACGCCTCGGCCTCGCGCACGTGGTCGGCGATCCTGCGGTGCAGGCCGGCCGCCTCGTGGAAGGAGGTGAGAGCGTCCTCCATGTGCCCGAGCAGCACGTGGACCCTGCCGAGTTCGAGGAGTGCGAACCCCTCCCGGACCGGCTGGTCGAGGTCCTGGCCGATCTCCAGGGCCTGCTGGGCGAAGGTCAGGGAGCGGTCGGCCCGGCCGAGTTCCCGCCAGGCGGCGCTCAGGGAAGTCAGGCAGGCGAACTCGCTCATCCGGTTGCCGGTCTCCCGGTGGACGCCGATCGCCCGTTCGGCCAGGGCCGTCGCCTCCTCCGGCCCGCCCAGTTCGAGGCGGCAACGGACCAGGTTCCCGAGGACGATCCCCTCCCAGAGCCTGTCACCGAGACCTCCCACGGCCTCCAGCGCCCGCTCGAGGTGGTCGCGCGCCTCGCCGAGCCGGTGCCCGCGCAGGTGCGCCAGGCCCAGGGCGTTCAGTGACATGACCACGCCGAGTCCGTCGCCCAGTTCCCGGCGCAGTTCCAGGGCGCACCCGTGGTGGGTGACCGCCTCGTCGGGGCGGTTGGCCTGGTTGCAGGCGATGCCCAGGCCCTCCCACAGGTCGGCCTCGGCTGAGGGCCGGTGCTCCCGCCGCACCGCCTCCAGCCCGAGGCGGACGCTGGCGATCCACTCCGCACCGAGCGTGTGGAAGGCCGGGAAGTGCCGCAGGACGGCGGGAAGCCGCCAGGCGAGGCCGTCCAGGCCGCTGGCGGCGGCCACCTCGATCGCGGTCGTCAGGTTCCTCCCCTCCACCTCGAACCAGCGCACCGCGTCGGTGTGGTCCGTGAACACACGAAGATCGTCGCGCGCCGCTCCGGGGAGGATCTCGTCCGGGTCGGGGCGCCGCAGGTTGGAGTCCATCAACGGGAGCGCGGCGTGCGCCGTGGCCAGGTACCAGGTCAGCAGCCGGTGCAGGGCCTGGCGTCGGCGGTCCGGCTCCTCCTCGTCGCGTACCTGGTCCGTCGCGTAGGAGCGGATGAGGTCGTGGAACCGGTACCGGTCGGGGCCGGTCTGTTCGAGCAGGTGGGCTCCGACGAGGATGTCCAGGGTGCGCCGTGCCCGGCGCATCGGCAGGTCCGCCAGAGCCGCCGCCGCTCCGGTTCCGAAGTCCCGGCCGGGATGCAGGCCGAGCAGTCGGAACAGGTGTGCGGCGTCCTTGGGCAGGGCCCGGTAGGACCAGGCGAACACGGAACGGACCGTGCCCGCCTCCTCCTCGTCATCGGTGGCGAGGGCGTCCCACAGCGCCGACTCGTCGCGCAGGTCCTGGATGAGGTCGCTCAGCGGCATGTACGGGCGGCTCGCCGCGCGTTCGGCGGCGATCCGCAGGGCCAGCGGGAGCTGCCCGCACAACCGGGCCAGTTCCGTCACCTCCTGCGGATCGTCCCGCGGCCGGTGGCGGACCGTGATGTGCTCCAGGAGTTCCACGGCCTCGGCGGGATCCAGGGACCGTACCGTGAGGCGCTGCGCGCCGTCCCTGACGACCAGGCCGGACAGCCGGTCCCGGCTCGTGATCACGACGACGCAGTCGGGGGAACCGGCGAGCAGCGGGCGTACCTGCGCCGCGGACGAGGCGTTGTCCAGCAGGATCAGGACGCGTTTGTCCGCCAGGAGGGACCGGTGGAGGGCGGCCCGGCTGTCGGTGTCGGGGGGAATCGACTCGGCGGAGACCCCGAACGCCCGCAGGAACCGGTCCAACACCTGGTCGGGGGACAGGGGCAGCCCGGGACCGTAGCCCTGGAGGTCGACGTAGAGCTGGCCGTCGGGGAAGTGGTTCCGGACCCGGTGGGCCCAGCGCAGCGCGAGGGCCGTCTTCCCCACACCCGCGGTACCGGCGATGACGTGGATCGCGGCCGCGGAACCTTCGTCCGAATCGCCCGCGCCCGCTCGCGTGTGGGTGCTGAGGATGTCGAGCTCACCGGTACGGTTCACGAATCCGCGCACGTCGCCGGGCAGCTGTCGGGGCACGGGGGTGGGGGAGCGGTCCGCTCCCCGCCCGTGGAAGTGGACCCCACCCCGGACGTCCCGTGCCTGAACCGCGCGGCCGGACACCTCCGCCATCCGGGACTGTGTGCCGCCCGACGCGTTCTCCTCCGGCCCCTCGCCGGGGCGAGGCGGTCCACTATCGGGCACAGGCGACTTCCGCCCCGCCCACCTCGCGGACGAAGTAGTCCTCCAGGACTTCGGCGGTCGCGTGGAGGGCCGCGATCTCGGACCGGCACCTGGTCGTGACGGCCGGGTCGGTGAACCGGATCGCTCCTTCGAGTACGCCCTGCGCGTCGTAGAGGATCTTGTAGGTCACCTCGTCTCCGAGGGTGACGATCTCCGGAAGGGGACGGTTCCGCTCGAAGGAGGCGAGGCGGCTCGGGGAGACGACACGGATGTCCTCACCGCACTGGGCCCGTACCCGCAGGGAATGCAGTTCCCAGAGGAGGTAGGTGGGGAAGGGCTTGGCCACGACCCGCACCCGGCGAACACCGCACCCCGCCTGGGCGAGGCGGGCGAATTCCTGCCGAAGGGCGGGGCGGTTGTCCTCCAACAGGCGCAGGGACTCATCCCGGCGCCCGTCGAGAAAGGCCATCCAACTCCTGCTTTCCGGTTGGTGGAACTCCTGCTGCCGTTCGAGCTTGTAGACGTCGGTGTCCCTGAGCGAGCGGAATCGGTTCCGGAAGTCGGCGGAGTAGTCGGTGCGCGCCAGGTGATCACCGGGAAGGGAGTCGATGGTGTCAAGCATCGGGGATGTCCGATTTCGCTGAGATCAGTGTGGAGCGGGGGATGACGACGAGCCGTTCGTCGTCGGCGATGGCGGCTCCGCCCGGAAGCCGATGAGCGTAGGAGCGGGTCAGGTCACGGCCGATCACGGCTATGTCGCCATTGGAGAGCTCCCAGATGTCAGGACAGCCGTCGACGTGGTCGGTGTTGCCCAGATCCGCTGGTGAGCTGCCCAGTCTCCGTGTCATGGCCGCAGTGGGATCCGCCTCCCAGGGGCGTGTCATCGTGAGCCCTTCCGCGCACTGTTCGGGGGGTGCGTACGCCCGTCAAAAATAACACGAGAACATTCATTCCTTGGGTGATGATCGCGTTGCTCGTGGTTACCTTTGCCTCTCCTGCCTGCGCGGATTTTCGCCATTCGTGTGGCCACAGTTGGTTATGTCGCAAAAAGTACAGGCCATGAGGTCTGTGATGGCAAGGGTGTGATTCTCTTTTTGGTGCCGTGGTGGTATCTGTTGGTGGATTCTCCGCTGGCGGCTGCGCCATGTGTTCGAACCAGCGGTGTGGAGAGAAGAGCGCAAGAGTCCTTGGTCCTTGATTTCCGCTGTGTGGGGCATGCGGTGGCCGTTTCCGGCCACCCGGCGGCACTGACTTCCGCTCGTGAGAACCGTTAGTGTCACTGCCCGGTCACCCATCCCCTACCTGAAGCAAGGAGCACGGTGCCTGCCGAACGGATCTGGCTTGACGTCCCGTACGCGGAGAAGGACCTGGCGAAGGCGGAGGGGGCGCGGTGGGATCCGCGGGTGCGCCGCTGGTACGCGCCCCGGCCGGGGATCGCGGGACTGGAGCGCTGGTCGGCCCGGCCCGACATCCCCGACCTGCTCCCCGGGGAGGACCGCTCGCTCGGTTCGGGGCTGTTCGTCGACCTGGTGCCCAGCACCTGCTGGTTCACGAACGTGCGCTCGTGCGTGTCGCAGCGGGACTGGGAGCGGCTGCGCCGCATGGTCGTGGACCGTGCGGGGCAGGTGTGCGAGATCTGCGGGGCCGCCGCCGACCGCGAGGCGCGGCGGTGGTTGGAGGTGCACGAGCGGTGGACCTTCGACGAACGCTGCGGGACGCAGACCCTGCGGCGGTTGATCTGCGTCTGCACGCCCTGCCACACCGTCACCCACTTCGGCCTCGCCCAGGTGAAGGGGATCGCCGCCGAGGCGATGGCCCATCTGATCGCGGTGACCGGAGCCTCGCCCGAGGCCGCCCAGCGCCACGTCCGCGAGGCGTTCGTGCTGTGGGAACGCCGATCAGGAGTGGTGTGGGAGCTGGACCTGGGCATGCTGACGGCGGTGGGGATCACCGTCCAGCCTCCGCCCGACGCGCTGCGCCGGGCGGAGCAGGCCCGGGCCGAACTCCAGCGCCAGCGTTCGTCGTGGTGACGGTGGACGGGGGCTCGGTGGGTCTGTCGGTTCCCTCCGCTAGCGTGGCCCGGCACGCGACGCCCCGCGCTGGCGGAGGAAAGGAACCACCCCCATGCCCCGAGCCCACCTCCGGGTCGAGAGCCCGCTTGGCGCCACCGGCCCCGCTCTCGAACTGCCTGCCCTTCCCGACCGGATCTCCGTACGCGAACTGATCCGGACGCACGTGCGGGAGGAGGTCGCCCGATACAACCTCGACCGGTCCCTACCCTTCCAGGGCCTGGTGGCCCCCACCGCGGCCGAGCGCCAGCTCAACACCGGGGACCGGCGGACCGAACGGCCGACCGTGGACTGGGAGGAGCAGGCCGACCTGGCCGAGCGGGCCTTCGAGAAGCAGCGGTTCGTGCTCATCGTCGGCGACCGCCAGGTGGAGTCCCTGGCCGAGAGCGTCGACCTGACCGGCGAACCCGAGATCGTGTTCGTCAGGCTCATCCCGCTGGCGGGGGGCTGACCATGACCGGGACCACCAGCGAGGCCGCGGCCCCGCCCTTCGCCTCGATCACCCCCTCACCCGCGGCGCTGGAGTGGGCGAAGCGGACCGCCGAGGAGTTCGCCCGGGGCTTCGAGGCTACGGAGAAGCATTCCTGGGCGTATCGGAGGACGCGGCCCGAGCAGATCGAGGAGTTCCTGGGCCGGCTGCATGACCCTGGCCTGCCAGAGCTGATCGAGGAGTGCGACCGGGTCGCGCGCGACCACCATGCCTCTGGATGGGGTTGGCGGATGGAGAGGGTGTCCGCGCTGGACGCGGGCACCCCGCTGCGCGAGGTGATCGACCGGCATGACGGTGATCTGAGGGTGCGCCTGGCGCTCTGGTTCATGCTGAGCTCCCTCCATCCCCGGCCCGCCGCAGTCGACGAGAACGGATACCACGACGGTTACTTCTCTCGCTTCCACAGTCACGGCGCCCGAGCCCTGGCCAAGAAGATCCCGCTCTGGAACGCCCCCATGCTCTCCCTGCTCATGGACGCGGAGGCGCACGGTCTCATCGGCCCGGACACCCACATCGGCATCTGCGAACGGGTGGAGGATGAGGTCCTGGCCCCGTGCACGCAGCAGTTGCAGGAGTACCGGGCCCGCTGTCAAGAGCGTGGGATGCACCTGTTCGGATTCGATCACGACCGGCCCGAGGCTCCCGGACGCGGCCTGCTGCTTCTCCTCCGACTGGGCGCCGTCCTGGAGACCGGCTACGTCCTGCCGGAAGGGGACCCGTTCGGTGATGTGCTGCGTGCGCGCGAGCCCGAACTGGCCACCCGTCCGGGGCTGGCGGAGCTGTTCGTCTCCCTGCTGATCCCGCCGGGTGCCCGGCCCGACCGCGAGTGGTGCGCCGGGCTCCGGCGCAGGTTGGCCGTGCTTCCCGAGGCGGAGGACGCGGTGCGGCGCCTGATCGGAGTGGTGCTGTGCACGCCGAAGGCTGAGGAGGGGGACCACTACGGTTCGAGCACGGCCTACTTCCTGCACCACGTGCACAACATCGTCAACGGTTTGGCGTGGGCGGTGGAGGAGCTGGCCTCTGAGTCCGACACCTGGTCGCTGCCCCTGCTGGAACGGCTGGCGGTGTTCACCGGGACCGGGCCGGGCGGCTCCAAGCTGCTGCGGTCCGAACGCACGGCCTCGGCCTGCGTCCGCATCCTGGCCGCGCGCGGCACCGACGAGGCGGTCGCCGCCCTCGCCCGGATCCGTGCGCGGGTCAAGAAGAAGACCCTGTCGAAGGTGATCGACAAGGCCCTGGGCGAGATCGCCGACCGGCTGGGCATCACCGGGGAGGAACTGCTGGAGCGCACCGTCCCCGACTTCGGGCTGGACCGGGACGGGGCCCGGACCGACCTGCTGGGCGAGCACCCGGTCACCGTGGCCCTGGGCGCGGACGGTACCGCCGCGCTGGGTTTCGTCTCCGCGAAGGGGCGTCCCGTCGCCAGCCCACCCGCGGCCCTTCGGAAGTCGCATCCCGACGAGGTCAAGGCACTGCGGGCCGAGCTCAAGGAACTGCGTCAGGTCGTGGCGGCCGAACGGGTCCGCCTGGAGGGGTTCCTGGCCCAGGGGCGTGTGTGGGACGCCGCGTCCTGGGTCCGCCACTACCTTGACCACCCGGTCACCGGGACGCTCGCCCGACGGCTGCTGTGGGAGGTGAGCGGGGACGGCGGCCGGACCTGGGTGTGCGGGTTGCCCGAGGTCGACGGCGACCACTGGCGCCTCCTCGACCCGGACGGGGCCGTGGTCGCCCGCACCGCGACTCTGGACGACGGCGCCCGGGTGCGGCTGTGGCACCCCGTACGGAGCCGACCGGAGACGGTGCACCGGTGGCGGGGCATCTGACCGACCGGGAGATCGCCCAGCCCGTTAAGCAGGCGTACCGGGAGATCTACCTGCTCACACCGGCGGAGGAGGCCACCCGGGTCTACTCCAACCGGTACGCCGCCCACATCCTCAGGTACGGCCAGGCCAAGGCCCTGCTGAACGAGCGCGGGTGGAGCGTGCACCAGTTGGGCGGCTGGCACGGCGGTGAGGACGGCCCCGCCGAGTGCGTCTACACCGACCGGGAGAGCGGAACCTCCTGGCAGGTCAGTCTCGACATCGCCGTGGCCGACGATGAGTTCGATCCCGTCCGGTACTGCGGCACCGACCAGGTCCGCTTCCACCCCGCGGGCGAGCGGGAACCGGTCCCGTTGGCGGAGGTGCCGACACTGGTGCTGTCCGAGGCGATGCGCGACGTGGATCTGGCGGTGGGGGTGTCCTCGATTGCCGCAGACCCCCAGTGGGTCGACCGGGGGGAGAGCGCTCACCTGCGCTACTGGCGTGAGACGGCCTTCGGTGAGCTCACTGAAAACGCGGTCGTGCGGAGGGAGGCTCTGGAGCGTCTGCTGCCGAGGCTGAGCGCGGCCGACCGGCTGGAGGTCGACGGCCGCTTCCTGCGGGTGCGTGGAGACCTGCGTACCTACCGGATCCACCTGGGCAGCGCCAACATCCTGATGGAACCGGACGACTCCTACCTCTGCGTGGTGCCCTCGGGGAGGGAGAAGGGTCCGGGTGTGTTCCTGCCCTTCGAGCAGGACGGCGGCCGCCTGGCGTTGATCCTGTCCAAGGCGCTGATGCTGGCCGAGGACAGCGCCATCGAGGACGTGAGCATCACCAGGCAGATCCGCCGCGGACTGGACGGGTAGGGGAGCGGGAAGCGTCGGCGGGCCGTGCCCGGACGGCACGCAGCGGACCCCGGCCACGGAAGGGGCCGGGGTCCGCTGGGTTCGGGATCGGGTGATCAGCTGCGGGCGGCGGAGAGGAAGGCGTCCCGACTACCGGTAGGTGTGGTTCCTCCTCGCCCACGACCTCAGCGGCAGCCGCTGGAACGCCGACACGTAGACCACCGCCGCCACACACCACGCACGTGCTGTGTCTCTGAACTGACAAGGGCTCCGGAGAGCGTTGCAGTGCTCTTCCCGGGCCCTCAAACCCCGACATTCGAACTGACCATGGTGGGAAAGCGGGATCGATGGCGCATCCTATCCCCGCACCCGGACCTTCCAGCGGCCCGATGCCCGGTCCCTGCCTCGACGCGACCCGCTCATCGGACCATTCTGTCCCCGTTGTGCGCACAGGTTCGTTCTGACTGGCCTCTTCCCCGGGACTGGACGAGGTCCCCGACGCCGAGACCCTCGCTCGCGTCCTGGACAGGGTTCCCGACCACCACTGAATCCGACTGAGCCCAGGCGGTGCGGTGGTGGCCAGCCATGGGTCGGCTACCACCGCAGCACCCCTGGTCAGGCTTTCGAGCCAAGGTGACCGTTCGAGCCCCCTGCGGTCGAGCACGGCCTCGTGGCCAGCTCCGGCCACGAGGGGATGGCTCTCCGCCCAGGTGGTGAGAACTCTGTGTGACATCGGAACTCTCGTCGTGGACAAGGGGACGGGCCGTATGAACAGGCACGGTTTCGGCGGAATGGTCACCGACGCCCAGTGGAGTCGGCTGGTGTCCGAAGCCGTGCGGAGACCGTTCACGGAGGGGGAGACCCTGCTGCACCAGGGAGGCACCGACAGCGGAGTCCACCTGGTGTTGAGCGGCCGTACGCGGGTGGTCTCCGTCCAGGAGGACGGAACATCCGTGCCGCTGGCGTTCCGGACGCGCGGCGAGGTTCTGGGCGAGGGTTCCCTGGCCGGTGGAGAGCGTGGTGCCACGGTCACCGCTCTCGGCCCGACGACCACGGCGTTCCTGACCTCCCACCGCTTCCGTCGACTCTTGGACGACCTCGGTCTGGAGACGGCTCTGTGGCGGAGCATCCTCATGCGCCAGCGCGAGAGCGACCAGATGGTCCAGCGTTCGCTCCTGCCCGCCGAGCGCCGTCTGCCCGCGGCCCTGGTCCATCTGGCGGGGGTTCTCGGAGAGCCGACCCCTCCGGCGATCACCGACGGGCCGGGGACGGTCGGGGAGGGCAGCCTGCTGCGTATCTCCCTCGCGCAACGGGATATCGCGGACTTCGCCGGCATGTCCCGGACCTCGGTTCATCTCGCCTACACCCGGTTGAAGGAGAGCGGGTTGATCCGTACAGGGAGGCAGTACGTCGCGATTCGCGACCTGGCGGCGCTCAAGGCTCTGGCGCGCGGAGACGACAACGCGTGATGTGTCCTGCGCCACGTTCCTCGCCCTGTGTTCAGAACTGAACACAGTCACACACCTTCCACCAGGAACCTGGGGGCACACGCCTGGCGGACGGTCGGGCAGAGGCGAGGGAGCCCTCATGGAACTGGACGTGTCACGGCTCGGTCAGAGCGCCCCGCTGCCGCCCTACCGCGCCGTTCTCGCCGTGGACATGGAGAAGTTCAGCCGGAGCAGGCCGCGACACCAACAGATCGTCGGAGAGGTGATCCCGCAGGTTCTCCAGGAGGCCCTGATCCGTGCGGGGATGGCACGCGTCTGGGAGGACGCGCGATTCCCCCGGCACGGAGGTGACGGTTACGTCCTGGGAGCCGACCCCGAACACCTTCCGTTCCTGCTCAGCCCGTTCCTCGAAACCCTCCAGACGGTTCTGGAGGAGGTCCAACCCCAGTTGGCGGTGTTCGACAGGGAGTTGCGGATGCGGTTGCGCGCGAGTATCGACGTCGGCCCGCTGCCCGACACCGGCGGCCGAAGCGCCATCGACGCGATGGGGGAGGCGATGATCACCACCCACCGCCTCCTCGACTCCGACCCGGTCAAACGCGAACTCGCCACGTCGCATCCCGACACCACGCTGCTGGCCGCGATCATCTCCCGACGTGTCTACGAGGACGTGGTCCTGGGTGGTTTCGCGTCCGTCAACGAGAGCCGCTGGCGCCCGGTCCACGTCAACCTGCCCGACAAGGAGTACCGCGCCGAGGGCTACCTCTTCGTTCCCACCCCCTCCTGGACCTCCGCGATCGGGGAGGACTCCGAACCGGTCCAGGACGGCTCGGACCGACGCGGAGCCCCGGAAGACACCTCTCAACGGCGACCCGCCGCCGACCAGAACGCCGCCGCACCGGGAACCGCGAGCTCCATCGGCACCAACCACGGACAGGCGATCCAGACCGGGGTCCTGAACGGCGGCGTCACCTTCGGGAGCGACCCCGGTGAGCGGTGACGGACCCCTGCCCCTGGAAGGCGTGCCGCCCGAGGATCCGGACGACGCGCCCGACTCCCCGCACGACCAGCCACCGGAGGACCCGTCCCAGGAGTGGCCGTCCGGTCAACGCGTCGACGAGAACTACGGGCAGGCCGTCAACGCGGGGAACATCAACGGTGGCGCCCACTTCCATGAGTACCGCGACTACACGGGGGAGGAGACGACTCGTCGACTCCGCAGGGCCACCAGGGTCAGCCAGGCCAGGATCGACGACGTCCTGGAGACCTTCTGCCCCGCCGACGCGCGAGCCTATGCGGCGTTCAAGGCCGAGCTGGGCCGCCATCACACCGGCGTCATCACCGGTGAACCGGGCACGGGCAGGGCCATGACCGCCATCCACGCGCTGGCCACGCTCCGTCCGGACGTACGGGTCCAGGAGGTCGTGGCCGACCCCGACGCCCGCGACGCCGGGCTGACGGGACTGGTGGCCAAGTCCGCGCACTCACGCCTCCTCGACCTGACGCACCTGCGTGAGCCCACGCACCTCCAGAAGGCGGGAGTCAGGGCACTGGCGGAGGAACTCCGCGAGGTCGGCGCCCTCCTGGTCGTCATCGCGCGCCCACGCGAATGGGAGTCGGAGGAGAGCGAGCATCGTGCGCGCCTTCGGATCAAGGAGCCCGCGAGAACGGAGGATGTCTTCCGCCGTGCCATGTCCCGTTCCCAGGGGTCGGTGTGCGCGGACCGCTGGTCCCGTGACTCCGGCGTCCGGACCGTCCTGGAGGGAGCGGGACCCGTTCACGCCATCGAGCTCGTCCGCACGGCGGAACGGTCGACGCCACCGGAGCCTCCCCTCACCGAGGACGACCTCTCCGCCTGGATCGAGCGGACCCTCAAGGCGTTCTCCGACGCCACGGAGGAACTGCGCGACTGGTTCAAACGGCACGATCAGGAGACCGAGTTCCGACGAGTGCTGATGGAGGCCGTGGCCGTGTTGGAGGGGGCCTCCACCACGACCGTGGTGCACCAGGCCCACCGGCTCGCGGAGCGGTGGCGGGTGCCCTCGGTGTGGCGCACGCCCATCTCCGGTGAGGGGCTCAGTTCCCACCTGAGGGAGATAGGGGCCCATACGCGCGCGGACCGCGTGTGGTTCAACCGCCCCGGCCGCGGTGCCGACGCCCTCGACTACCTGTGGCGGGAACACCCGGACGCGCGCGCCTTCCTCCAGGACTGGAGCTGGGAGGTCGCTCCTGACCTCGACTGGCAGGTCAGGGCGGAGATGGCACGCCGCTGGCTGGACGTGGCGGTTCGGCACCGGGCCCCGGCACCGATCGAGTCGATGATCGACCAATGGGGCGGCAAGCACTCCCTGATGTGGGCCGCTGTTCCGGCCGTCGCGGAGGCCGCGGTCAGCCCCGAACTTGGCCCCGCGATCCGGTCCCGGCTGTACCGCCGCGCGACGTCCCGCGGGGTGTCCCTGCACGACCGCCTGGTCGTGGAGGTGTGCCGGGTGTACGGGCGCGTCCAGCCCGGCACCGCGCTGACCCGGCTGGGGCATGTGGCGGACAAGGCCCCGCAGGCGTGGGAGGAGTCGTTGCTCCAGGCACTGGAGGACATCGCCGCCGAACCCGGAAACCACGCGGTGGTGCTGGAGGAGCTGTCCGAGTGGGCCGGCCAGGAGGAGAAGGCGCGCAGGGCGGTCGTCGCGGGTCGGTCCCTCACCCGGATCCTGTGCCAGGGGGACGGGAGGTCCGGCGTCCTGGGGGCGCTCCGGTCGGGTGAGATCGGTACGGAGCCGGTGGCGGCGGCGTGGGTCGCCGCGAGCAGTGCCGACCCCCGGGTGGGGAGGGCCGTGTGGGCCTGGTGCGACGCCCTGTCGGGGGTGGGCCCCGCCGACGCCCAGGGAGCTGTGGTGCTGCTGCACGCGGCCGGGGCTGACCAGGATTTCGGTCTCGTGCTGAGGCGCTCGGTGCGGCGGTGGCGGCACGTGCACGAGGCCAGCGCACCCGTGATCGAGGAACTGTGGCGTGTGCTGGAGACCATGCGAACTGAGGAGGAGCAGTGATCGGTCGACTCCTGCGTCGGTGGTGGGGAGTGGAGACTCCCGCGTGGAACATCGCGTTCCGGGTCCCGGACGAGACACGGACCTTCCAGGCCAGGCTGCCGAGCAGCACCGAGGGAATGTGGTTCGACGCGTCCTTCGAGATGACGGTGGCGTGGAACGGGGTGGGCGCCGCGGAGCGGACGCGTGCGCTGGCGCGTGTCCAGCGCGAGATCATCCGGTCGGCCTCGGAACGCAGTGCGGTGTTCGCGCTGGGGGACCGGGGCCAGGCCGGAGCGGACATCGCCTGCGCGTTGATCGATGAGGGAACCTTCGGGCAACGGGAGATACGGGAGGTCGCGGTGGGCGTGGGGCTGTCAGCCGATCCCGAGGACCTGGCCCTGGAGCGGGAGAGGGAACGGGTCGGGCAGCGCAACGAGGTCCACACGGCCCTGCACAGGGCGCGCATGCGCCGTGTGGCGGAGCTGCGCCGGGACGTCCTCAGCGATCCGGTCGTCGCACGCGTGTGGTGGTTCGAACAGCATCCGGGCCGCCTGAACGAGCTGGAGAGCGCTGGTCTGGCACTCGACCTCATGGTCACCCGGCCCGAGGACGTCGTGCCCCCGGAGCGCCCCGCCCCCGCCGCCTCGCATGGCGATCCGGTCCTGGACGCCTTCCTGCACGGTCTCGATGAGTGGGAGGTCTCTGACGTCCTGGACCGTCTGACGACCATGATGGAGGGCCTCGATCGGGACGACCTGGCCGACCGGCTGCGCGAGCGGTGGGCCACGGCCTGACCGGGACCTGACCCCGGGGCGCCGGTGGGGACGGCGCCGGTGCCCCGGGGTCTTCAGGTAACCCCTCCTGTCAGCGCGGATCCTGGAGGAGGGTGCCCGCTCTCCCTCACTGCTTCCAGCCGCTGATCTCGTGCCCGCACAGGGCAGGCGCGGCCCCGGCCACCGTCCTGAACGGTGGAGGGCCGAGCTCCCACAGCCAGATGCGGGAAACTCATCCCCGGGTGGGTGCATCCGGGCGTACGGACTGGATGGGCCGACCGGTCTCCTTCACACGCCAGAAGTCCCAACCATTGCGCGACGGGGTGATCGCGTTGCCCTCCTCGTCCCTGGCCAGGTCGGGGTTGAAATGCGCGATCACGGCGCCGGCCGCGCTGCTCGGGGATTCGAATTCCTCTTCGTCCCATGGGAGGAGGTGATCGTGAGCCGACCGGTCCCAGGATCGAGGACACCCTCCGCGCGGTGCCTCAGATACGTGGTGTACACACTGATACCGGGAGAGTCACGGTCCTTCAGGGTGAGAGGGAGGTCCGCTGCCGTGTCCGCCCACGACAGCAGTCGACGCACCGCACCCGTGCGGTCGGTCCCGAGCAGGGAGGCGATGGCGCCGAGCGTCCGGTGGTCCTCACGGGAGACTTCGATCTGCGGCATGAGCCCAGGACCTCAGGCACAGGACATCCGTGCGCCACGTTGGATCCGCCTCATGCCCCGGGAGCACCCCCGTGCCCGTCCTGCGCGCACCCCTCCTGTCGACGCGGTCGCGCCGCACGGCTGTCCCTGTTCGGCGGCCACCGCGCGGAGTTCGCCCGCGAACACCTGCGCGCCGCCTCCCTCCAGGCCCGCAACCCCCACCTGCTCATCTGGTTCGGGGAGTCCACGCTCTCCTACTGGATCGCTGGTCCCACCGGCCTGGCCGAAGCCTCCGGCCCTGACTCCCTCACACGCATCCTCGAACACGTCCCGGCCAGCCTCTGATCGGCTGCGACCCCCCGGCGGTGGCCGTGCCCGGAACCGGACCGGTCACCGCCGACGAAGGCCTCGGCGCGGAGCTCCGCCTCACCCGCTTTGACCTGTGCGGAGAACCGCAAGTACGTTCTACGTCGATCGTCGCCTATGTCCGTCCAACCCAGTGGAGCACCAAAGTGAACAGTGAAGCCGTCGAGCAGGCGGCCGCCGTCCCCGGATGGTTTCAGGACAACCTCGATCTGCTGGTCGGCGTCCCCCTGCGGATCCTCCTCATCATCCTCGGCGCGCTGATCGTCCGAGCGGTGGCCAGGCGTGCGATCTCCCGCGCCGTGGAACGCCTCCTGCAGCCCTCCGAAGGGGAGAACGCGCCGAACCGCTCCGCCCGGGGGCCCGCGGTCCTCCAGCGCGACGCGTCCAGGGCCAGCGAGAGGCGCCAGCAGCGGGCCCGCACCATCGGTTCGGTGCTCAGCAGCTTCACGACCATCGTCGTCGTGGGAACGGCCCTGGCGATGATCCTCGACCAGGTCGGCATCGCCCTCGGCCCCCTGCTGGCCAGCGCGGGCGTGGTCGGCCTGGCGATCGGCTTCGGAGCCCAGAGCCTGGTGGCCGACTACCTGGCCGGCATGCTCATCATGATCGAGGACCAGTACGGCGTCGGTGACGTCGTCGACCTCGGCGAGGCGGTCGGCACGGTCGAGAGCGTGGGTCTGCGGCTCACCCAGGTCCGCGACATCAACGGCGGCCTGTGGCACATCCGCAACGGTGAGATCCAGCGGGTGCGCAACGACAGCCAGGACTGGGCCCGCGCCGTCCTCGACGTCTCCGTGTCCTACGAGTCCAACCTGGAGAAGGTCTACGAGGCCTTGGAGCAGACCGGTCGGGAGATGCGCAAGGACCCGCAGTTCGAGGGCATCCTCCTGGAGGACCCGTCGATCTGGGGTGTGCAGTCGCTGGACGCGGACGGCGTCGTCGTGCGCTTCGTCGTCAAGACCGTTCCGCTCGAGCAGTGGGCCGTGACCCGTGAACTGCGCCGCCGCGTGAAGGCGTCCCTGGACGCCGCGGGAATCGAGATTCCGTTCCCCCAGCGCACCGTCTGGATGCGCACCGACGGCGGTTCCACCGCCTGACGGGACCACTCGCCACGGCGAGCGGCCGCGACGCGATGGTCACGCACGACGGATAGGCGTGCGTGGCCATCGTCGTGTTCCGGCCCGAGTCCGGCCACCGGGCTCGCCCCGGACGTCATCGCGGAGGGCCGACGCCTCTCCGGACGTCCTCCGCGGTCAGGGAGTCCTTCCCGCCCGGACACCGCAGACTGACCGCGTCCGGGGTACCGGGGTCCACCTCCAGGAGTCACTGTGGGTGGCGGTGTGTTCGATCCGCCGCCACCCCCACGGAGGTTTCGTGCGACACAGCGCACGGTGTGAACTGGCGACCAGGCCCACATGCGTCTGCACCGCCTGCGGAGGAAGCCGACACGGATGGCCCGGCCACCTCGCGCGTGCGGGGGGAGATCCACAGGAGATCAGGGGGCTGGGCGAGGCCGCCGAACGGCTCTGGTGGGAGCAGCGGAGACGGCACAGGGAGAAGGGGCGCAGGGCGCCCACGCCATACCTCCGGAGGGCCGGGGGAACCGTGGTCCTCGCCGCCCTGGTCGCCTGGCTCGCGGACGAGGCGGCGACACGGGAGCGGATCGGTGCACTCGGAGCCGGGCTCCACGGCGAGGTCTTCGACCGGGACCTGCGCCGGTACGCCTCGCGGCGCGCCTCGACCGACCCGGCCTTCGCGGATGTCGGGAGGGCGATCGTCGGTCACTTCTGGTGCGACCTGCTGGTGGAGATCGCGAGGGCGGTCGACCTGGGCACCGACCACCCCGAACGGGTGCCGCGGGCCGCCCGGGCGGCGTTGTTCGAGGGGTGGGAGACACCCCTCTGGGACCGGGTGCAAACGGCGCTGGCCGGGGCCGCCCTCGGATTCCTCTGGGCGTGCTTTCAGCGCCTGCCGTGGTTCCTGGGCGCCGATCCGCGGGCGCTGGCCCCGCAGCTGCGCGTCCTCGGAGTCCTCATCTGCCCCGACCCCGGGGTGCATCCCAGGGTCGCCCAGTGCGCCCTTCGCCCGCTGGTACTGGACACCCTGGGCGGGACGCTCGGGGTCGACCTGGAACCCGGCTGGCTGTGGGGGCCGGAAATCCTGAGGCCGGTTCCGGACCGGGGCGGCCCCGCGTCGTAGCACCCGTTGGGTCCACCCGAACCGCGTCCCCGCACAGGTGTCGCGTGGTAGACCTTTGGGGCCGAGCACCGACATGGGAGCGTGTATGAGGGCATGGATCGTCCGGGCCGGGTCCAAGGGCGAGTGGGAGCCGTGGGCCCTGGAGAACGGCTGCGCCGCCGTCGGTTTCACGGGCGTCCCCGACCTTTCCCCCTCGGGCTCCCGTGAGGACGTCTTCGAGCTCCTCTCCCGGGCCTTCCCGACGGACGGGGAGAACCGGCTGCGTACCCTGGCGGCCCAGCTCTGGGCGTTCCGGTCCCGTATCCAGCTGGGCGACCTCATCGTGCTTCCGCTCAAGACCCGGTCGGCGATCGCCGTCGGCCGGGTCACGGGGGAGTACGAGTACCGTTCGGCCAACGAGCCCGGATGCCGCCACGTGCGCAGGGTCGAGTGGCTGCGCGACGACGTCCCCCGCTCCGCGGTCCGCCAGGACCTGCTGTACTCGCTCGGCGCCTTCCTCACGGTCTGCCAGGTCAGGCGCAACGACGGCGCGTGGCGGATCGACCAGGTCGCCCGGCGGGGGAGCGATCCGGGGGCGCGTACGGGAAAGGGGATCGTGCCGGGGGCGGAACCGAACGGCGACGCCGACGAGGGCGAGACCAGCGACGTGACCGCCGTGGCCTTCGACATCGAGCAGCAGGCCACGGACCGGCTGCGCAGCCACCTGATCGAGACCTTCGCCGGTCACCGGATGCAGGAACTCGTGGCGGCGGTCCTGGCGGCCGAGGGGTTCCACTGCACGACTCCTCCCATGGGCCCGGACGGCGGCATCGACGTCCTGGCCGGGACCGGTCCGCTGGGGCTGGGGTCGCCGCGCATCGTCGTCCAGGTCAAGAGCGAGGCCAAACCGGTGGGCGCGCCCGTCGTGCAGCAGTTGCTCGGCGCGGTGGGTCAGCACAACGCCGACCACGGCCTCCTCGTGGCCTGGGGCGGGGTCACCCGGGAGGTCGACCGCATGCTGATGGGACACCAGTACTTCACGCTGCGGATCTGGCAGGACAAGGACCTCATGGACGCGATCTTTCGTACCTACGACCGCCTGCCCGAGGAGATCGTCAAGGACCTGCCGCTCAAGCGCGTGTGGACCCTCGTGGAGGAGTCCGGCTGACAGAGGCGTCGCCAAGACGACCCGAACCGTGTTCTCCCTGCCCTGACAAGGATCCTTCGGGAAGGAGACGAGAGCGCACGGATCCGGACTACGTCGGGCTTGGGTCCGCGTCGTGCGGGCCCTGCCGGAACACCTTCTTCCTGTGCCAGGAGAGCGCGGCTGGGGCGGGTCGGTCGGCCTTCGCTTGGGGCAGGTCCAACGGTCGTCCCTCCAGGGCGGTGTACTCCTTCACCCCGTCGGAGGAGTGCTCGTGCAGACGGGGGCTCACCTGCACGGTCATCCTTGGGGAGATCGCCAGGTAACCCTGGTCGAAGAGCTTGTGCACGTCAGCGCGCAGCAGAAGGCCGTTGTCGAGCCGGTGCAGGCCGCCATGGCTGACCGGGTGGATGTGCGCGGCCTCCAAAGCGGGACGCACGTCGACCCCGGTGATCGCGCACCGGCCCTCGTAGGCGTCCAGGAGTCTGAGTTTGAACGCCTCCTGTCCGAGGCGCTGACGTACGAGGCGTCCCTCTCCGCGCGTGGGTCCGTCGAATGACCAGGTGGCGGTGGAGGGTGCTCCCTCTTCAGCCGGGGCGCCCCCGCTCGCGGACAGCACGCGTTCGACGATCGGGGCGAAGTAGTCCGCCAGGGCGGAGGACTCGATCGCGTCGTAGCCCTTCCCCTGGACGAGGTTCTTCCTGAAGTCCGGTGGAGGCGGGAAGGTTCCCTCTTCGGGGAAGAAGACGGGGTCGCGCAGCATGATGCAGCCGATGAGCGGGTCGTCGTGTGGGCCGATCGGGGGTTTCTTCTCCTTCAGCCGGTAGCCGTTGAGCGCCGCGCGCAGTTCACCGAGGCCGCGCCTGCCGTTGCCCTCTCCGAAGGCGGCCCACGCCTGGGAGAGCGGAACGCGGGCGAAACCGCTGAAGACGGCGCCGCCCACGATCCTGTTGTGCGGATAACGCGTCTTGAACAGGAACAGGTCGCCCAGACCGATGCGTCCGAATACGGCGTCGGACGAGGGCCGCCAGAAGTTGATCTCGGTCAGATGGGGGCGTTGGGCGAGGAACTCGGCCCAGTCCTGGTCAGTCACTCCGACAAAAGCCTTCATGTCCGACATGATCGCTTATTGGCGTTCGCTGGGTGGCCCGAAAAGGCGTTCCGTGCTCCTGATGACCGACGATGGCCGGAAGCGGTCACGCATCACCACCGCCCTTCGCCTCGACGTTCTTGGGGGATGACGGGAGCACGGTCATCACCACCAGGCGGTGCGGCGGGTGTTTCTTCCCTGGAGGGCGGGAGCCGATGGTGAAGTCGGGGAAGACCACATGGCGTAGCGGGAGCGGCCGGTGGACGCACGACCCCCAGGCCGAGCGTCAGCGGCGACCGTTCGGCTGAGCCCGACTTCGAACACGAGAACTTCCGCTGTCGGAGTTCCGGTGCGGCGTCGGACACCACGGCCCGCGCCACGTCGAGTCGCTGTCCGGTTCGCGTGCCCAGGATGACTCCCGCGCGGAAGCTGCGCGGTGACGTGGCCAAACTGGACAGGCTTCTCACAGAGGCCCGGACGGCGGCGGCCACCAGGCCGGAGGCGGCGCGACGCATCTGCGGGCGGGCTCTGGAGATGCCGCAGAAGGCACCACGGAGCAGGACGTCCGCGGGTGACACATATGAGGAGGCCTTCCGGAAGGTACTGGGGCAGTCCCAGAAGCCCGGCTCCGGAAAGCGCCGGAAGTCAGCACGGCGCCGAGGTGCGCGCACAGCGCAAACCACGGAGCTGATGCCGAGGCGACGCGGTCGGTCCGGCAGGGCGGGACGTTTCGCTCCCGAACGGATGCCGCGAGAACGTCAGTGCGGACCCGGCCGGGCGCGACGTCCACCTCTCATCGTTGCGAAGGCCCGATGGCGGCACCGCCCGTCCAGGCCGCCCTCACATCCCCCGCCCCTACCGGCCCTCACCCCCGGCTGCGGGCCTTGTGGGCGGCCCTCCGGGCCACCTTGGCCACCCGCCTGTCCGGGTGCAGCCGCCCCAGGGTCTCCAGCGCCGGGACGGTCTGGGGGTGGTCCACCCGCCACAGGTCGTCGGCGGTCTCGAGCACCATCCGCCCGATGGACCCTCCGTCCGCCTCCTCGTTGAGGGCGAACAACGTGCTGACCTGGTACTCGCCCAGTTCCATCGGCCCGGCGACGGTGTCGATGACCATCCAGGGGCCGTGCTCGCTGAACATCCGCCGCCCCTCCTCCCGGGAGAGCGCGTCGGAACTGAGCAGCGCGCTGGCCGCGAGGCCGACCATGGTCCTTCGGTCCGATCCGAGCAGGGCGCGCAGCGCGGGCGCGGTCCGCTCACCCAGCGAGTTGAGCACCATCGCGCCCAGGGCGCGGCGCGCGGCCCCGTGGCCGGTCGGCGCCGCGGCGGCCTCGGCGATCTCCCGCACCGCCTCGTCCGCCGTGCGGTTGGCCGCCCACGGCGTGACCTCGGCGGTGTGGTACTCCCTCGGCAGCGCCGCCAGCGCGTCGAGGAGCTCGTCCGCCCCGGCCGTGGCCAGGGACCCGCTGAGCGGTGCCGGAACCCCCCAACCGAGCAGGAGCTCCCGGGTCCCGAACCGGCCCAGGGGGGTGAGCGCGACCGAGCAGTCGATGACCCCGTCCGGGTGCGCGGCCTCCTCCTCAGCCTGGTCGGGGACGCGTGAGCGGGTGTGCCCCGGCCGGTACAGGGCCGCGAGCGGCGGGGGAGTGCGGTCGGTCAGCCGCACCGCGCCGATCCCGGCGAGCTCGTGCACCGCGGCGTAGAGGATCTCGGTCATGAGCTCCTCCCACCTCTCGGCGTCCGGGGCGGGGAAGAGGCTCACTCCGTCTTCCCGGGGGACCAGCGCTCCGGCCAGCTCGCCGATGGGGAACTCGGTGCCGTCGGGCGCCTCGTACAGGGAGCGCAGGGTGGGGGGAAGGGCGTCGGACCCGTCGATCCCCGAGCGGCGGTAACCGCCCGGGGCGGGCGGACCCTCGATGACCGCCTCGAACAGGTCCGTCCACAGGTCCAGCACCCGTTCGGGGTCCGCCTCCAGTCCGTGGACCGCGCCGGTGGGGCGCGCGGTGGTGGCCCGTACCTCGACCAGACCCAGCTCGACGGCCGCCTCCCAGGGCAGCAGGAAGTCGAGGAGGTCCCTGGCGGTCCGGCTGTGCCGCAGGGCTTCGGCGCGCTCGGCGGCCTCCTCCTCGGAGACGACCGGCCACAGGTCGAGTTCCTCGACCGCGGCGCGGGCGTCGGCGGGGCGGGGCACGCCGGTACCGGTCAGTTTCCGGCTCGGGGCGATCCACCGGGCCAGCCGGACCGCGCCGCGCAGCAACGGGGCGTCGAGGGCCGTGCGGGCGAGCTCGTCCGCCGGGGGGAGCGTCACCGGCCGGGCGGGGGCGGCGCGTGCGGCGGCGTCGGCGGGCTCGTCCAGGGGCAGTGCCCCGACCGCCGCGCGCAGCGCCTCCCCGATCTCTCCGACCTCGAGGTCGTCGGGGGCGAGCAGCCCCACCCAGGCCCGCTGCTCCTCGGCCTCGCCGTGGGAACCGTCCTGGATCTCGTCGGGATGGTCACGCAGGTGGCGCAGGTGTTCGTACCCCTCGGCGCCGCCGCAGTCCTCGGGCGGGCAGCCGCCGTGGCCGTCCAGGAACCGCGGGTAGACGGTGTCGGTCGCGGCCTCGCCGACGTCCTCCACGGTGATGGTGTGCCGCCAGTCGTCGCCGAAGTCGTAGCCGTAGGTGCCCTGGGAACCGGGGCGCCGCAGGACGTCACCGACCCTGGCCGCGCGCTCGTCGCGGTCGGGGGGACCGAACCCGGGATGGTCGTCCGCGTGGCCGCTGTAGCGCCGTCCGCCGAACTCGAAGGTGTGCAGGTGTTCGTCGTTCCAGCCCATGACCGCCTGGATGACCGTGTGCAGTTCGTCGAGGCGGGTGACGGAGGGTACTTCGACGCGGCGCCACACCGGAGGGTTGGTGCCGTCGAGGGCGATCGTGAGCCGGTGGACCCGATGCGACGTTGCGCGGCGTGCCATGCCCTCTCCCTGAGGCTTGCTGCGGTTCGGTGCTCTCAGTTCTAGCGGTCGGCCTCGGGGAAGCACGGCGGTTTCGGGAAATCCGCGCGGAGAAGGGCACGAGACGGGTTCCGCGCGGGTCCGACGGGCCGGATACGCCGCCGGACGCGGGACGCAACGCCGCCCCCGGCCGTCCGTGTCAGGGGCGGGCGGTAGGTTCCTCGGGACACCCGCACGAAGCATCGGAGAAACCCCCACCATGCCCTCCTCCACCGCCTGCCGCCTCGTCTACTGCGAGGGGTGGGACCCCGCCACCGCCCGCCCCGTCGGCCTGCTGGCCCCGGGCGCCGCACGGGAACGCGACGAGGCCGGTGAACAGTACGCCGTGCTCGTCCGGGACCCCGGGGGCGACCCGCTCGTCCTGCTGGAGATCGCCTGGTCGCACGACCACTGCGGGGTCTGGCTGTTCGACGCCGACGGCGAGCGGCGCACCCACCACCGCTACGCGCGCCGGGAGGGCGGCGCGCTCGCCCTCACCCACAGCCGACGCTGGCCGGACCCCGCCGCCACGGAGGGCACCGACGCGGACCAGGGGCTCGTGCTGACCACCGTCGTGCTGATGGGGTCGGAGTGGGCGAGCTACCACAACGACTACCTCGGCGGTGGGCGCACCACCGTCAACCGGTGGCCGGACGAGGACCTCGTGGCCATCGCGAACCTGTCGGCGCCCGGGTTCGGCCGCTGGGAGGAACTCCTGGCGCTGCACCCCCGGCTGCACGACACGCCCTTCCGGTTGAGTGACGTCGACGTCGAGCCCGACCCCGCTCCCGTACCCGCGCCCTGGAGTCCTCCGGGCCCGCTGGCGCCGGTCGGTGTCGACGAGCTCTTCCGGCCGGGGACGCGACACCGGGACGCGCGGTGGAAGAGCGCGGGCACGGTCGAGGTGCACGACATCGGGACGATCGCCCTGCCCACCGGGCGGCTCCTCGTCTGTGACCCCTCCCGGCTGGTGGACGCCGAGGAGGAGCAGGCCCTGGCGGTCCCCCTGCCGCCCGGCGATCACCCCATGCGGCTGTCGGTGCTGCGCTCCACCGCTCCCGACCGGGAGTTCGCCCTGGTGGCGGGCCTGCGGATCGACGTCGCGGATCTGGCGGGAACTCCGGTCGAGACCTGGGAGATGGCCCTGAGCCCGGGCCAGGACTTCCACGTCCTCGGAGAGGGTCAGTTCTTCGGCGTGCTGGTGGACGGCGGCAGCGGTGTGGTCAGTGCCTGCGACGTGTCATGTCTGCCCCACCTCCAGGAACTGTTCCTGGAGTCGGAGCGCGACCACAACCTCGTCATCGGCCACACGGGGCAGGAGCGGGAGCGGTTCGCCGACCGGGAACGGCGGATGCGGGAGGCGGCCCGGGCCTTCCTCGACGCCCCCGGCTCCCACACGGCCCAGGTGTTCGCGGGTACCGTCGGCGACTCCATGGGCGGGGAGGCGCACACCCGGCACGGTGTGCTCCTGCTGCGGCGGCTGGCGCACGCGATCGTCCACACGGAGGCCCCCGATTCCCTCGCCTCCACCGACCCCCGTGCGCGGTCCGGGGACACCAGCCACTGGTCCAGGACCCTGGACGAGCCCGTCAGCGGCGGGAACCTGGTGACCGTTCCCGCCGGTTACGGCGCCGATCCCTGCCCGATGTGGCTGGGGCGGACCGCCGACGGCCGCGTCGCCGCCCTGGTCGTCGACACCCGGGTCATCGACCGGCCCCTGGAGACGTAGCCGTTCGGGCGCGTTCCACGGGCGACCCCACCAGCCGGTCGAGGCACCTGGAAGCGGTGGGTCCGCCATCTCGGTGAGGGCGGTTCGCGGACACCTGTCATCGGCGGCGCCCTCCTCGGGGCCTCCCCCTCATCGTCCATCCACGGCCACGGGGGCGAGGCGCGGGACATCCCCGCCCCCGCCCCTACCCGTGGTCCCCCTGCGCCTGCGTGCCCAGAAGGCTCAGGATGTCGCTGTCCCCGCGATCGTCCAGGCACTCCCGTACCCGCTCCTCGGAGGCGTCCGAGGGGAGGCCGAGCGCCGCGGCGAGGGCGGCCACCGTGTCGGAGCCGGCCACCGTGTCGGAGCCGGCCACCGTGCCGGAGCCGGCGGCCGACGCGGGCACACCGGCCAGGTGCAGGGCACGGGTCAACGGGTCGGTGCCCGCGGAGTCGGCCGGGATCACCCGGCACCGCACGCGCCCCTCGCAGATGGTGATGAAGGCGTGGTCTCCGACGTTGGCGCCCTCCTCCACGAGCAGGGGGCGGACCGAACTCATCAGCGGCTGCTGCTTCCAGGCCGCCACCGCCTCGCGGTCGCCGATCAGCACCGGCATCCGTACGCCGGGGCGCATGCCCGTCCAGGCGGCGAAACCGTTCGGGATCGGAAAGCCCGAGCCGCGTAGGTGGTCGGCGTTGACCTCCACCCGCAGCCACCAGGTGCCGTCGGCGTCAGTGAAGCACCTGCGGGTGCGGTCGACCGAGCGGCGGGGACGATAGGAGCCGTCGCCGTCCGCCGCGGTGTCGCCGGGAAGGGCGATCCACCCGGGCCGGGGGTGCGCGAACGCGCTGCCCGCCGTCAGACCGCGCACGGTGGTCTCGGTGACGTCGAAGCGCCGGGAGATCGTTTCGGCGAGTTCGCAGACACGCATCTCGCCCCCGGCGCGCTCCAGTTCGCGGCGTACCGTCCCCTCGACGCCCAGGTACTCCTCACCACCCCACACGCGCAGACCGAACACGCGCCGGTCCCGCCGGATGAGGCGGTAGTCGTTGTGCAGCCGGTCCCGGAAACCGCCCTCGCTGAACTCGCCGCCGATGTGTTCGACGAGCTCGTCGACGTGCATGGGGCGTCCCGTCGCGGACAGGACGGCGAACGCCTTCTCCTGCAGGTTGCGCACCCACCGCAGGACGTGGTCCGCCAGGACGCGGGTCTGCGGCTGTGCCTCGATCCAGGCGCGCGCGTGCTCGGGGCGCACGCCCGCCTCGTGCACGATGTCCAGGACCTCGCCGAGCGGCACCGCGGTCCGATCCGCCAACAGATCCGCGAGTCGGTTGGCCAGGGTGTCGGCGGCCTCGGTCACGACCCAGTCCCCCTCGACGCGGTGCTCCGGGAGCAGGGTGAGGACGACGCGTCCCATCGGGACGTCCAGGGCGGGTGGGCGCAGGGCGTACTCGGGGCGCAGGGCCCAGAACGCGTCGAGCGGGGCCGCCGTGCCCAGCGCGGCGGACACCTCCGCCGCGTGGGTCGTCAGGGGCTGACCGGCGGGGGACGCCAACCAGGCCCTCAGGTTCTGGTCGACCTGCTTGTTGATCTGGCGGACCCGTTCCCTGCTCACCCCGAAGTCGCTGCTGATGGCCTCCAGCGTCTCGGGCGTATCCGTGAAGATCCGGCGCGAGGCCAGGGCGCGTCGGCGTTCGTCGCCCGCCTCGAGCCACCCGTTGATCGCGTCGAGCAGGGTGGTGTCGTGGCTCCCGTCCGGGACCGGTTCCCCCGCGGCGGGGGCGGGGGCGTCGTCGGCGGGTCCGTCGGCCGCGACGACCGCCTCCGCCTCCGCGCCGTCCCCTGTCTCCGGGGCCTCGGACGGCGCGACCCCGGTGCCCGATCGATCGCCCTCCACACCGGTGTCCGCGACGGTCGTCACCGTCTCGTCACCGTCCTGGGGACCGTCGTCCCCAGTGCCCTCCCGCGGCAGCCGTGCCAGGACGGCCAGGAACGCCTCCCGGAGCGCCTTCCGAGCACCCTCCTCCCCCAGCTGTTCGGTCAGCCGCCACAGCGGATTGGCGAGCGCCCGGTGTTCGTCCGAGACGCCCTCGACCTCCGCTCCCGCGAGAACGGACGCGTACAGCGCGGGCATGACCTCGCCCGGGGCCCGCCCCTCCCAGCGGTCGAGCGCCAGCCGGGCCATTCCCGAGGCGAGATGGTCGGCCCCGACGCGACCCAGCACGAGCGGCAGGCGCAACCGCCGCCACCAGCGCTCCTCGGGCAGGGACGGATGGCCGAGCGCCGTGCCGACCAGGTCGTCGCACGTGTGGTCGAGGGCGGGTACGAGGTGGGTGAGCCGGAAATCGACGGGTCGGGTCAAGGAGGGGCCTCTCACGTCGAGGGGGTGCCGTGGCCCTCATGATGCACGGCCCCTGTGACCAACTGATACCGAGGCCCATCCCACAACCGGGGCGACCCCGATGTCCTCGCAGGTCGCGGCGGCGGGTGACCGGTAACGGCCATCCGCGCCCACCGGGTGCGTCCGGTGTCGCCCAACGACGCGTGAGTGCGGTCGGGCACGCCCCGGTGCGCGATCCGTCACCGTCCCCCTGGTGCGTACTCACACGGAAACCCCCTCTGGCCTGCGGTAGTGTGGGCCCTCGTTGTCGCGTGGCCGCCGTGGACCCGGGGAGTTCCCCGTCCTTCCCGGAACCGCCCCGGCGACCCGGCGGGCCGCTGTCGACGTCCCGTCCCGCTCCACCGCGTGCCGGCTCCGCTCGGCGGCCGTCGCCACGACCCCGTCGCCGCCGGACACCGTACGGGCACGCCGGGCGGAGCCTTGCCGATACCGGCCCAGGCGCGCCGGTGCTTCCATTCGAGGGGCTTCCTCTACTCCATGTTCTCCACGCTGCGTTCACGCGCGTTCGCGCGAGGCAGACGTTCCGACCGCTGGGTCACCGGCGTGACCGGCGCCTTCCTGGCCGCGTTCGTCCTCGCGTCCCTACTCTCACCCCGAACGGTCGGGGCCGTGGTGGACACGGCCTTCACCTGGTCGGCGCGCTGGTTCGGCGCCTACTGGCAGCTCCTGATGCTGGCCACCTTCGTCGTCGTCACCGTCCTGGCCTTCTCCCGCTACGGCAGGGTCCGCATGGGCGGCGCCGACGCCCCCGAGTTCGGCCGGTTCACCTGGGTGGCGATGATCGCGACCACCCTGCTGGCCGCGGGAGGGGTGTTCTGGGCCGCGGCCGAACCCATCGCCCACTACGCCTCCGCGCCGCCGCGGTACGCCGACGCGGCGGGCGGAACCGAGAGAGCGGCCGTCGCGATGGCGCAGAGCTTCGTGCACTGGGGTTTCATCGCCTGGGCCGCCGGCGGTTCGCTGGCCACCCTGGTCATGATGCGCGGTGTGGAGAAGGGCATGCCGCTGCGTCCGCGCACCCTGTTGTGGCCGCTGATGGGGGAGCGGGTGCGCACGCACTGGATCGGCGCGGTCGTCGACATCAGCTGCGTGCTCGCCGTGGTCGCCGGGACCGTGGGGCCGATCGGCTTCCTCGGACTGCAGATCTCCTACATCACCGGCGCGCTGTTCGGCCTGCCCGACACCTACGCCGTCCAGGCGCTGATCATCCTCGGTCTGACCGTCGTGGCCGCGATCTCCGTGCTGAGCGGCATCCACCGGGGTATCCAGCTGCTGAGCAGGGCCAACGTCTGGCTGGCCCTGGTGCTCATCGCCGCCGTCGTCAGTATGGCGTCGCTGCCCTTCGTCGTGGACCTCTACCTCCAGGCGAGCACCGTGCACGCGCGGGAGTTCCTGGCCATGAGCCTGTACCGGGGCGACGAGGTGTGGCTCGGGTACTGGACCCTGTTCTTCTTCGGCTGGTTCCTGGGCTTCGGCCCCATGATGGCGATCTTCTTCGCCCGCATCTCCCGGGGCCGCACCGTACGCGACATCTACGTCGGCGCGACGGTCCTGCCCACGGTGGTCACCACGGTCTGGTTCACCGCTCTGGGCGGTACCGGTATCTGGCTGGAGCAGCGGGACCCGGGGGCGGTCACCGGCCCCTACGCCGAGGACGGCCTGCCCGCGGCGGCGCTGTCCATCCTGGAGGCGCTGCCGATGACCGCGCTTCTGGGCGTGCTGACGGTTCTCGTGGCCCTGATCTTCCTGGCGTCCACGCTCGACTCGATGTCCTACGCCATCGCGGCCTCCAGCATGCGCGAGGGCGAGCCCTCGGGTCTGGTCCGCGCGGTCTGGTGTGTGGGGATGGGACTGGCGGCCGTCGCGCTGCTCCTGGTGGGGGACGGCGGCATCCAGGCGTTGCAGTCCTTCATCGTGGTGACCGCGGTCCCCGTGGGCCTGATCATGCTGCCGACGCTGTGGACCACGCCCCCGCTGCTGCGCGCCATGGCCGTCGAACAGGGCATCGTCGGGCCGTCCCGGTCCCCGTCCCCGCACGCGGAGCCGGAGGGTTCCCGGACCCCGGAGGCGGGGACACCGGTGGGCTGACCCGGGCGGGACCGCCGCCACGTGCCGGGGACGCGCTCACGCGTACACGTCCCACAGGTGGCGGTAGGCGTCCAACGCGCCCTGGTCGTTGTCCAGCCAGAAGTTGCCCCCCACGTCGGAGTGGAAGTAGCACAGCCAGGCCAGGCCGTGCTCGGTGAGCGGTCCGAGCTCGGCGAACGATCGCATCCACGCGGCCTTGCGCTCGGGGGAGACGTTCCCGCGGTCCTGGTCCACCCCGAACTCGCCGATACCGAAGGCCAGGCCGTTGGCGTTCGCGTAGTCCAGCGCGGCCCGCACGTGTTCGACGGCTGACAGCTCCGGCGTTCCCTCCATGTCGACGTAGCTGTCCACGGCGAGGAAATCGGACAGCTCCGGGATGACGTACTCCAACTCGTTGCGGTTCCGCACGCCCCAGTTCGTCAGGCAGGGCCCGATCCCGGCGAACCCGCCGACCTCGGAGCAGGCCCGGTGGGTGGTGCGGTAGAGGGCGTGGTACTCCTCGGGCGGCATGTTGTCCCGGGGCTCGTGGTGGGGGACGACCCACACGTTCGACCGGTCCGGGACCGAGGCGAACAGGTCCACCAGGGTGTCGGTCGGCGTCGTCGGCAGGGGTTTGAACGACCACACCTGTACGCGCACGCCGTGGTCGTGGCGCAGGTACGACTCCGAGAACGAGGCGGGCACGCCCGGGTCGTACACGCGTCGTGCCTGGAGGGGGCGCTCCGCCGCGGCCTCGGCCCGCGCGATGGCCTCGGGCCAGGACGCGGTGCCGTCCCTCCACCCCACCGCCATTCCGACCGCCGTCGTCGCCGGTGACGCGGCCTCCAGGGTGGACACGCGGCCCTCCAGAGCGCGGACCCGGGTTTCGAGGGCCTTGATCCTGTCCAGGGCCGCTTCGCCCAGGACGGTGACCAGTTCACTCATGCTCACTTCTCCAGCGTGGGTGCGTTCGTCCGCGTGTCCCGTGCGGGGAGGAACACCGGACGTTCGTTTTCGGTGAGAACGCGGGGGTCGGGGCGCCGCCCACGGAACGGACTGTCTGATGACCGTGCGAGAAACCGGCCATCCCACCTGGGCGGACTCATGTGAACAGCGTATGAATTTCGCGCGCGCGATTCCATTCCTGGCCACCAGGTTGTTCATGGTCGCACTATTGATGTTTATGTCATACCGTTTCGTGTTTTCGGAAATTCGGAGTGGAATCGACGCCCGTGTTTCGGGAACCGCCTCCGCCGTGACCCGGGGAACGTGTCTCCCGCAGGGTGCGGGTCGTCCTGTACGATCGCCTTGGGCGTACGACCAATTCGCGTGCGCGCGGGCGTGACGAGAGGACCCCATGTTCTTCACCTACCGGCGGTTCGCTGAGCGGAGGAGGGCGGAGCTGCACGCCCGGGGACACCTGGTGGCCACACGCGCCGGCACGGTCGAGTACGCCGAGACCGGACCCGCCGGCGGCCCACCCGTGCTGTACTTCCACGGCGGGCCGGGCGGCCACGAGCAGCTCCACGTGCTCGATCCCCTCGCCCGGCGGGGCTACCGGGTCATCGGCTGGTCCCGGCCGGGCTACCTGCGCACGCCGCTCACGACGGGCCGGACGTTCGCCGAGCAGGCCGACGCCGCCGCGGCCCTGCTCGACGAACTCGGTGTGCGCTCCGCGGCGGCGTACGCGATCAGCGGCGGAGGCCCGTCAGCGATCGAGTTCGCGCGCCGCCACCCGGCACGGACCGGCTCGCTCGTGCTCGAATCGGCCATCAGCGGACGCTACGACCCCGTCATCTCCCCGACGGCCGGGCGGATCTACCTCAGCCCGTACGGCACCTGGCTGATCACCCGCCTGGCCGAGCGGTGGCCGCGCGCCGCCGTGGCCGACCTCGTGCGCCAGGAGTCGTCCCTGGACGCCCGGACGCGGCGCGGTGTGGTCGAGTGGATCATGGCCGACCGGGGGCGGTCGGCGCTGGTCCGCGAACTCCTCGCCGGTCTCACGCCCTACGAGGACCGCGCCGCCGGACTGGACAACGACCTCCTGCGGTGGGCCGAGCTCGACGACACCCTGACCACCGGGGTCACCTGCCCGACCCTGGTCCTGCACGGCTCGCACGACGGCGACGTCGACCCCGCCCACGCCCGCCACGCCGCCGCCACCATCCCCGGCGCCGACCTTCACGTCGTTCCCGGGGGCTGGCACATCCTGCCGCTCTCGCCAGGCGGCGGCTCCGCCCGCGAGGCGCTGCGTGACTTCCTCGCCGCCCGGAACGGCGGCGGTCCCGGTCCCCGGCCCGCGCCGGCGCCGTGACTCAGGACCCGGGCGTCCACTCGCCCGGGCAGGTCGTGCACCGTACGGTGGCCGACAGTGACGTGTCGCCGTGGGCGGCGGGGAGCGGCCGGCCCTCTCCGACACCCTTCCACTGCTCGGCGGTCGCCCCGTGGACCCATCCCCAGCCCGGGTGCTCGCCCGACCGGACCTTGGCCTCGTCGTTGTGCCAGCATCCGAGCTGGTGGGCCATACTCCGCGGGGAGATGAGGATGGTGTCCGGCGGGAAGGGGGGTGTCGTCATGGGGCGATGTTCCCTGACCGCACCCGCCCCCGCCAGGGGTCGAAGGTCACATACACCAGCCCCCGCACGGAACTGGGCCCCGCCCGTCACGCCAACCTCTTCAGCACCCGGGGCAGCTCCCGCGTGTGCGCGACCGTCAGCCGCTTCGTGGCGCGGGTGAGCGCCACGTACAGGTCGTTGGCCCCGCACGGCTGTTCCATGAGGACGTCCGGCTCCACGACCACCACCGCGTCGAACTCCAGCCCCTTGGCCTCCGTCGCGGTCAGCACCACCACCCGCCGGCCGTCGCCCCCACGTCCGGCCCGCCCGGCCTCCGGCAGCGCCGCCGCGACCCCGTCCACGTCCCGGTCACCCGCGACGACCGCGACCCGTCCCTCGCCGATCGCCCCGATCTCCTCCGCGACCAGAGCGGGCAGCCCCACCGCCCAGGGCTCCCCGAGCCGCACGGCGCGCGGCGGGTCGCCCTCCTCCCGGACCGACTCCGGAGGCTCCTCCTCCGGCGCCGCCTCCCGCAGCACGTCCGCGGCCACCGCCATGATCGGCGCCGGGGTCCGGTAGTTCACCCGCAGCCGCTCCACGTGCACCTTCTCCCGCGCGTAGGGCTCCAGCGCACTGAGCCACGACCGGGTCCCCATCGTGTTCCCCGTCTGGGCGAGGTCCCCCACGACGGTCAACGACCGCGTCGGCACCCGCCGCATCACCGCGCGCCAGGCCATGGGCGACAGCTCCTGCGCCTCGTCCACGATCACGTGCCCGTAGGTCCACTCCCGGTCCGCCCCCGCGCGGTCGGCGGTGGTCAGGCCGGGGCCGGAGCCGCGGTGGCGCTCCGCCAACGTGGCCTCCTCGATGAGCTTGGACCCGTCCCACACCCTGACCTCGGACAACCCGGTGGCCTCCAGCACCCCCCGGGCGTAGCGCTCCTCCTCGGCCCGCTCGGCCGCCTCGCGCCGCGCCCGGGCCCGGTCGGCGCTGTCGTCCCTGCCGAGGAGGTCGGCGGCCTCGTCCAGGAGCGGTACGTCCTCCACGGTCCACGCCGACCCCCGGGCGCGGACCAGGACGGCGCGCTCGTCGGAGCCCAGCCCCGCCCGTTCCCCCACGCGTTCCAGCGCCTCGGGGTCCGCGAACAGCTCCTCCAGCAGCAGCCGCGGCGTCAGCGGCGGCCACAGCGCGTCGATCGCCGCCCGCACCGGGTCCTCGTGCCAGAGCCGCTGACCGTGGAAGGGCAGGTCCTCCTCGTCGGCCGGCCGTGACAGCAGCGCGGCCTCGGCCCGCGCGAGTTCGGTGAGCAGCGCGTTCACCACGTACTTCCGGACCACGTTGTGCGCCCGGCGCGAGCCCCGCGCGGCGGACAGGACGCGCTCGCACTCGGGGCCGGGCACGACCAGGACGCCCGCGTCGGTCTCCACCCGCAGGTCGGACGATCCAAGCGCCCGCGTCGGTGTGCGCTGGCGGTCGCGTACGGCGGCCCGCACCAGGTCGACCATCCGCGTGGAGCCCTTGACGCACGCGCTCGCGTGCGGGTCGTGCCCGTGCGCCTCGACACCGGGGAGCAGGGTGCCGACCGTGCGCATCACCACGTCCGTCTCCCCGAGCGAGGGCAGCACGTCGCCGATGTAGCGCAGGAACGCCGGGTTGGGGCCGAGGACGAGCACTCCGCGCCGCTCCAGAACACGCCGGTGCGTATAGAGCAGGTAGGCGGCCCGGTGCAGGGCGGCGACGGTCTTGCCGGTGCCCGGCCCGCCCTGGACGACGAGGACCCCGGACAGCCCGGCCCGGATCACCCGGTCCTGCTCGGACTGGATGGTGGCCACGATGTCGCCCATCCGCCCGGTCCGGCCCCGGTGCAGCGAGGCGAGCAGCGCCGCCTCTCCGACCAGTCGGCGCCGGTCGGTCTCGGTGAGGCCGTCGGGGTCGAAGACCTCGTCGTCCAGGCCCACGACACGGCGGCGGCGCACCCGCAGGTGACGGCGGCGGGCGAGTCCGGCCGGCGCACCGGGGGTGGCGGCGTAGAAGGGGCGGGCGGCGGGGGCGCGCCAGTCGACGAGGATGGTCTCGTGATCGGCGTCGCGCAGCCCGATCCGGCCGACGTACAGCGTCTCGCCCCCGCCGTCCTCGGTGCGGCCGCCGTCCTCGGCGGCCAGGTCGATCCGGCCGAAGCACAGTCCCTCCTCGACCGAACCCAGCTGCGACCGGCGCCTGGCCTGCGCGTACGACCGGTCCTCGCGCTCCACGAGAGCCGCGTAGCCGGACCGGTCCTGTAGGTGGGCGGCGGAGAGCTGGTCGTCGGCGTGGGAGCGCAGGGCGTCCAGCCGCTCGTACATGGCGCTGACCCGTACCTGTTCCTCGGCCAGGGCGGCGCGCTCCGAGGAGGAGGCGCCCCCGGAGGAGGGGGACGGGTGCGCGGCGTCGTCCGACATCGGGTCCGGTGCTGCGTCCGCTTGACGGAACTCCATCTACTTGCTATCCTTTAGTTAGATGGGTTTTTGTGTGCTCAATATGGAAATTGCGAAATCCATACTGTAGCACGCGCTCCGTCGTCCGCGCGCTGTTCAGTCGCCCCCGTCGGCGAATCCCAGCCGGTTCAGCGCCGTCCCCACGCGCTCCTCCTCCTCGGCCAGGAACGCGGCGAACTCCGCGCCCTCCAGGTACGCGTCCGTCCACCGGTTGCGCTCCAGCTCCGTCCGCCACTCGGGCGAGTCGTGCAGCGTCGCGACCACCGCGAGCAGTTCCTCCCGGTCCGCGGCGGACAGCCCCGGCGGCGCCAGCAACCCGCGCCAGTTGAGGAAGTGCAGCGGTATCCCCGCCTCCGCCAGCGTCGGCGCGTCCGTCCCCGGGTCGGGGTCCGCGCCGGTCACGGCCAACACCCGCAGCTGTCCGGAGTCGATCGCCGCGCGCTGCTCGCTCGGACCGGCCGCCGCGACGCTCACCTCGTGACTGAGCAGTGCCGCCTGCATCGGGCCGCCTCCGTCGTAGGTGCGGTAGTCCACCTCCGCCGGGTCGATCCCCAGCTCCTCGGCCAGCAGCATGGTCACCATGTGGTCGGGACCCCCCGGGGTCGAGCCCCCGCCGATCACCACGCTCGAGGGGTCGGCGCGCCACGCGCGCGCCATGTCGTCGATCGTGTCGAACGGGGAGTCCGGCGGCACCAGCAGCGCCTCGGGCTCCTCGATCAGCCGGGCCAGGGGAGTGGCCTCCGTCGCCGAGTGCGACGCCGACTCGATGTGGGAGTTGGCCAGCACCCCCAACCCCATCTGGAGGATCAGGCCGGGGGTGCCGCGCTCGTACACCAACCGCGCCAGGGCCGCGGTGCCCGACACCCCCGGCAGGTTGAACACCGTCACTTCCGAAACCGTCCCGGTCTCCTCCAGGACCGCCTTGATCGTCCGCGCCGTGTGGTCGTATCCGCCTCCGGGCGGCGTCGGCACCATGATCCGCAGCTCCGCGGGGCCGCGCACGGGCAGACAGCCGGTCAGTGGCAGGCAGGCCGCCAGGGGCAGCACGAAACCGGCGGCCAGTACGGCGCGCCGGCTCGTGCCCCTCATGCGATCCGCCTCCTCGTCAGCCCTTCAGCGACTCCGCGCGGTCGGAGTCCTCCTCGGCGCTCCGGTCGGCGGTCTCGGCGGCGGCCCTGCCCGCGGACCGATCGGCCGCGCGCTCCCGGACCGCCCGCACCAGCGACGGAACCATCGACAGCACCGCCAGGGCGACGAGCCCCGCGGAGATCGGCTCGGTCACGAACACCGACCAGTCCCCGCCGGAGATCTGCAGCGCCTGGCGCATGGACTTCTCCATGAGCCCGCCCAGGATCAGCCCCAGGATCATCGGCGCGGCCGGGAAGTCGTTCTGCCGCATGAGGAACCCGATCACGCCGAACGCGGTCAGCAGGCCCAGATCGAACACGCTGAAGCTGAGCCCGTACACCCCCACCACGCAGAATACGACGACCAGCGGGATCAGGACCGCCTTCGGCGTCTTCAACACCTTGGCGAACACCGGGATCAGCGGCAGGTTCAGCACGAGCAGCACCGCGCTGCCGATGTACATCGACGCGACCAGGCCCCAGAACATGTCCGGGTTGTCGGTGAGCATCAGCGGGCCCGGCTGCACGCCCAGCACCAGCAGCGCGCCGAGCAGGATCGCCGTCGTGCCCGAACCTGGCACGCCCAGCGTCATCAGCGGGACGAACGAGCCCACGGCGGCGGCGTTGTTGGCCGACTCCGGGGCGGCCACGCCCTTGGGGTTGCCCTGCCCGAACGTGTCACCGTCCCTGGCGATGCGCTTCTCCGCCGAGTAGGAGAGGAAGGACGCCACGGTCGCGCCCGCGCCCGGCAGCACACCGGTGAAGAAGCCCAGGACACCCGAACGCAGCGTCGGCGGGGTGATCCGCGCCATCTCCCGCCCGCTCAGCCGGAGCGAGGTGACACCGCCCTGGGCTCCGCCCCGGCCGCGGCGGTTCAGCATCACGAACACCTCGGCCAGGGCGAACACGCCGAGCGCCACGATGAGGAACTCCACGCCCTCGAACAGTTCGGGAAGGTCGAAGGTGAACCGGGTGATCGCGGTCTGGGAGTCGATGCCCACGAGCGCGATCATCACACCCACGACCGCCGAGACGAGCCCCTTGACGAGGTTGCGCCCGGCCAGGGAGACCACGGCGGTCAGGCCCAGCACCATCAGCGCGAAGTACTCGGTCGGGCCGAAGCTGACCGCGAACGAGGCCAGGCTGGGAGCGATCATCATCAGGCCGATGACGCCGATCGTGCCGCCCGTGAAGGACGACAGCGCGGCGATCGCCAGCGCCTTGCCCGCCTTGCCCTGGCGGGCCATGGGGTAGCCGTCGAACGACGTGGCGACGGTACCGGCCACACCCGGCGCGTTGAGCAGGATGGACGACGTGGATCCGCCGAAGATCGCCCCGTAGTAGACCCCGGCCAGCATGATGATCGCCGAGGTCGGGTCCATACCGTAGGCGATGGGGATCATCAGCGCGATCGCGCTCATCGGGCCCAGCCCCGGCAGGATGCCGATGACCGTGCCGGCGAGCACGCCGATGAAGACGAAGAGCAGATTCTGCGGGGTGACCGCTACCGCGAACCCCTGGACGAGTTGATCGAGCATGGTGAGGGTGTCTTTCGCCTCGGTGGGGTCAGAACGGCAGCGGTCCGCTCGGCAGGACGACGCCCAGCCCCTCGGACATGGCCAGATACAGGGTCAGGGGCAGGCCGATCGCGACCGCGGCGGTCGCCACGTGGCGCCGGTAACCCAGGTAGACGGTCATCGAGCCCAGGTACAGGGCCGTGGACAGGATGAACCCGAGGGGTTCGAACAGCGCCACGTAGACGATGAGCGCCCCGACGAACAGCGCGACCTCCAGGCGCGGGTCCTTCAGACGCCCCAGTGCGGCCGTGCCGGCGCCGGCGGAGTCGCCGCCCGGGGCGGCCGCGGGTTCCCTCCCGGCCTCGGCCGAACCGCCCTCCTCCGCGCCCGCCTCGTCGCCGGCCGTCACGTCGGCCTCCGGGGCCGCCTCGTCGTCCGTCGCGTCCGGGGTGCGCTGGAAGAACAGCAGCGCCGCCAGCACCAGCAGCACCACACCGAGCCAACGCGGCAGGGTGCCCGGCTGCACGGGGACGTTCACCGCCGTGTACTCGGGCACCTGGAAGGCGAGGACCAGGTAGCCGAGCGCGAACACGCCGAGCGCGATCGCCACCGTCCGGTTGCCGAACCCGAAGGTCCTCTTGTTCCCGGGGCCTGCGGTCGTGGCGAGGCCCTCGCTCCTGGCGGGGGCCTGGGGGGTCTGGGACCCCCCGAGGGGGCGGAGCGGGGCCGCCCCCTCAGAGCCCGTCTCATGCGGGGTCATGGTGTCCTCCGTCGTCACTGGAGCCCGACCTCGGTCAGGATCTCGGTGAACTCGGAGCGCTTCTCGTCCAGGAACGCCCCGAAGTCCGCACTGTTCTGGTAGGCGTCGGTCCAGCCGAGCGAGGCCGACTCCTCCTGCCAGGCCTGCGTCTCCAGCAGGTCGGCGAACAGGTCCTCGTAGTAGGTGACCTGGGCCTCGTCCAGCCCCGAGGGAGCCATCACACCGCGCCAGATGTCGAAGGTGAAGTCGACGTCCTGGTCGAGGAGGGTGGGCACGTCCGCGATGGCCTCCACCGGCTCCGGAGAGGAGACGGCGAGCGCGCGGAGCTCACCGGCCTCGAGCATGCCCGCGGCCTCGCTGACACCGACGACCGCCGCGTCCACGTGTCCGCCGAGCAGGGCGGTCATGGCCTCGCCGCCGCCGTCGAAGGGCACGTAGCTGGCCGCGGCCGCGTTACCGCCCGCGGCGTCGATCGCGCCCGCCAGCGCGACGTGGTCCATGCTTCCGGGAGCGGAGCCGCCGCCGATGTTGGCGTCGCCCTCGTCCACCGTCTCGACCAGGTCGTCGAAGGTCTCCAGCTCCGAGTCGGCGGGAACCAGGTAGACGATGTAGTCGGTGGCCAGCCGCGCGATCGGGGTGAAGTCCTCGTGGTCGTACTCGGAGTCGCCCGCCATCGGCACCAGCAGGATGGGCGGGCTGGTCACGAACAGCTTCTGCGGGTCGCCCTCGTTGCCCGCGATGTAGGCCCAGCCGATCGCGCCGCCCGCGCCCGGCTTGTTGACCACCTGGATCGACTGGTCGACCAGGCCCTCCGACTCCAGCAGCCGGGCGCTCGTGCGGGCGAGCGTGTCCCAGCCGCCTCCGGTCCCGGCGGGGGCGGTGATCTCGATCGGGCCGTTCGGCTCCCACGTGCCGTCGGCGTTGGTGTTTCCACCGTCCTCGCCTCCGCAGGCCGACAGGGCCAGCGGGAGGACGGCGGCGGCCGCGGCCAGCCGCAGGGCACGGGCTCGCGTCAGCCCGGCACCGAGCGTGGAGGGGAGGTGGGATGTGATGCGCCGCATAGTGTCTCCGTAGGGGATGCCACCGGGTGTGTTCCGGATCTCTTGTGAGGCAACACACAGGCAAACAGACGGAAACACCAGTGAGAAGTGTTGTGATGGTTGTGCGGACAACGGAGGTAACGGACGTTGTGTTCGTAGTGTTCACGGTGCTTGCCGCGCCCGCGCCGGCCACGGCGGGGCGGCCGTGAACGGGGGCGGCGACGCGGTGCCGGGGCGGCGGCTCACCCTCGCCGGACAGTTCCTCGCCCTTCAGCTCGGGATCATCGTCACCGTGCTGGTCATGGTGGGTGCGGTGTCCCTCGCCCAGTCCGACGCCCGCCTGCGCCAGACCGAGAGCAGGCGCATGCTCGCCGTCGCCGAGAGCACCGCCGCCCGCGACACCATTCGGGTCGGGCTGGGCGATCCCGGGCGCGAGGAGGTCCTGGCGCCCCTCGCCGAGAGCGTCCGCGCCCTGTCCGGAGCCGACCTGGTCGTGGTCCACGACGACCGGGGGCGCCCGATCACCCTCGGCCCCGGACCCGTCGACGGGACCGACGAGGCCGACCTGCCGGGTGTGGCCACCGCGTTGGACGGCCGAGCCTGGACCGGGGTGACCGACGTCGCCGGCCAGCGCACGGTCGCCGCCGCCGTCCCCGTCATCGGCGAGGGCGGGACGATCCTCGGCGTCGTCGTCGCGGGCAGCGACTACCCGGGCCCCGGCGAGCTGCTCGTGCTGGCCACCCCCAACCTGCTCGTCTACCTCGGCATCGCCAGCGTGCTCGGCGTGGTCGGATCTCTGCTGCTGTCCCGCCGGGTCAAACGCCAGACCCTGGGCCTTGAGCCCGAGCAGATCACCCGTCTGGTGGAGCACCGCGAGGCCATGCTGCACGGTCTCAAGGAGGGCGTCCTCGGCCTGGACGCCGACGACCGCGTCACCCTGGTCAACGACGCCGCCGTCCGACTGCTCGACCTGCCCCCCGACAGCGTCGGCACCGCGCTCGCCGACCTCGACGTGCCCGGGGGCCTGCGCGACGTCCTGGTCGGGCGGGTGCGCGGCCGCGACACCGTCGTGGCCATCGGAGACCGCCTGGTCGCGCTCAACCGGATGCCGCTAGAGACCGAGGGCCGCGCGGTCGGTTCGGTCACCACCATGCGCGACCGCACCGACCTGGTGGAGCTCCAGCACGAACTGGACGCCAGCAAGACCACCACCGACACCCTGCGCGCGCAGGCGCACGAGTTCGCCAACCGGCTGCACGTCATCTCCGGCCTGCTGGAGCTGTCCGAGTACGACGAGGCGGCGCGCTACGTCAGCCAGATCGGCGGCGCCCGCGCCCGGCTGAGCGCCCAGGTCACCGAGCGGATCCAGGACCCGTCGGTGGCCGCCCTGCTCATCGCCAAGGCGAGCCTGGCCGCCGAACAGGGCGCCCAGCTGAGGGTGGCCACCGAGGCCCGGCTCGGCCAACTCTCCGAGGAACTGGCCGCCGACCTGGTCACGGTCGTGGCCAACCTGGTGGACAATGCGCTGGACGCGGCCACCCAGAACGCCGGACCGGACCGGCGCGCCTGGGTGGAGGTGGACATGGTCGGCGGGGGCGGCGACCCGGTACACGTGTCCGTGCGCGACTCGGGGCCGGGCGTGCCGAGCGAACTCGCCGACGAGGTGTTCCAGCACGGTTACACCACCAAGGACGGCTCGGGTCGCAAACGTGGCCTCGGCCTGGCCATCGTGAGCCTGGTGTGCGCGCGCTGCGGTGGTGAGGCCACCGTCTCGGGCTCCGAGTTCACCGCCGTCCTGTACGACCGCCACGACGACGAGGAGAACGGGTTATGAGCACGAGCCGAGCCGCTGACGACCGGGACGGCGACGCTGGTGGCCGGGGTGGGGAGCCGGAGGTGCGCACGCTCATCGTCGACGACGACTTCATGGTGGCGCGCGTCCACCGGGCCCTGGTCGAGCGCCTGCCCGGCTTCACCGTGGTCGGAGAGGCGCGGACCGGCGCCGAGGCCCTGGAGATGGTCGCCAGGACCCGCCCCGACCTGGTGCTCCTGGACGTCTACCTCCCCGACATGAACGGCATCGACGTCCTGCGCCGCCTGCGCGGCCCCGACGCGGGCGACGACCTGCCGGAGGTCGACGTCCTGGTCATCACGGCCGCCCGGGACAGCGCCACCGTCCGCCAGGCGCTGCGCGGCGGCGCGGTGCAGTACCTCATCAAGCCCTTCGAACCCGCCGAACTGATCGAGCGCCTGCGCGGGTACTCCCGGCTCCGCCGTGACCTGACCGCCGACACCGCGCCCGACCAGGACGCCGTCGACCGCGCCTTCGGGGCCACCCGGCCGCCGGAACGCGCCACCGCCACCCGGAACATGCCCAAGGGGCTGACCGCGGAGACCGCCGACCTCGTCCGCGCCGCGCTCACCCGGGCGGTGTCCGAGGGCGGCGCCGCGGCGGACCTGTCGGCCGCCGAGTGCGCGTCGGAGACGGGGGTCTCACGGGTCAGCGCCCGCCGTTACCTGGAGTACTTCGCCGAGCAGGGGCGCGCCGAGGTGCGGCTGCGGTACGGCACCGCCGGCCGGCCCGAGCGCCGCTACCGGTGGCTGGGCGGGTGAGGCTGTGTTTGTTTGGGGCCTCCGCTTCGCTTTGGCCCGTGTTCGGGCGCCCTCAAGGCAGGGATGCTTCCTCCTCGGCCACGCCTGTCGCTCGTTCCTCGCTACGCGGCTTGCCTCGTCGTGCAGCACCCTGCCGGCGCCCGAATGGTGTTTGTTGCGGTCCTCCGCTGCGCTTCGGCCCGCCCGTCACCCTCCACCACCCTCAACGGACTGTGAGGATGTGTGGTGGCTTCTCCAACGGGCTCTGACCCACCAACGGACTGACGCCCTCAGCGACTGTCTCGCAGACGATCTGTCGACCCGTACGGGGAAACCACCGCACACGACCGGACGGGCATGTGACCTCATAGGAGCTTGGCCCAACAAGCCCCACCACAGTCTTGTCCGCCCGCCCGGCCGACGCGTGCCACCCCACCGGAACCAACGACAGGACAGCGGTAACCAGCATGACCGATCAAGCCCTGAAAGTCACAGCGGGCGTGGACACCCACCACGACACCCACCACGCCGCCGTCATCGACCACCTGGGCCGCCACCTGGCCGACAAGGAGTTCGACGCCACCGGCACCGGCTACCAACAACTGCTCACCTGGCTGGACTCCTTCGGCCCCCTGGCCGCCATCGGCGTGGAGGGCACCGGTTCCTACGGCGCTGAACTCGCCCGCACCCTGACCCGCACCGGCCTGAGGGTCGTGGAGGTCGACCGCCCCGACCGCAAGACACGCCGGTCCAAGGGCAAGTCCGACCCCATCGACGCCTACGCCGCCGCCCAAGCAGTGGCCTCCGGCCGGGCCAGCGGCACCCCCAAGACCCGCGACGGCGCTGTGGAGTCCATCCGCGCCCTGCGCGTGGCACGCCGCTCAGCGGTCAAAGCCCGCACCCAGGCCCTCAACCAGCTCCACCAGTTGCTGGTCACCGCTCCCGAACAGCTCCGCTCGACGCTGCGCGGGCTCTCACCCAAGGCCCTGGTCCAGGCGTGCGCCCGGCTGCGGCCCGGGCCGGACCTGGCCGACCCGACCCAGGCGACCAAGGCCGCGCTGCGCCGCCTGGCCAAGCGAATCGGTGCCCTGGACGAGGAGATCACCGAGCTCGACACCCACCTCAAGCCCCTGACTACCCAGACCGCTCCTGGCCTGCTGAACCTCAAGGGGGTGGGCCCCGAGGTGGCCGGGCAGCTACTGGCCACCGCCGGGGACAACCCCGACCGGCTGCGTTCGGAGGCGGCCTTCGCCCACCTGTGCGGGGCCGCACCGATCCCGGCCTCCTCCGGCAGGCGGGACCGGCACCGGCTCAACCGGGGCGGTGACCGGGCCGCCAACCACGCGCTGCACACCATCGTGCTGACCCGGATGAGCTGCGACGGGCGCACCCGCGCCTACGTCGAACGCCGCACCCGCGATGGGCTGTCCACGAAGGAGATCATGCGCTGCCTCAAACGCTATGTGGCCCGCGAGGTCTATCCCGTCCTGATGCGGTCGATCCGCACCACCAGCACCGTCTGCGGCACCCCACGCAAAGACCTCACCCAAGCCGTTTGACACCCATAGGAGCATCGCCTGCGGCGCGGTTCCTCCCTCTTCGTCACCCTCCACCACCCTCAACGGACGCCTGCGGCGCGGTTCCTCCCTCTTCGTCACCCTCCACCACCCTCAACGGACGCCTGCGGCGCGGTATCCCTCCTGTTCGGGTCCTCGGGTACGGGAACGAGGGCCGGGTTCCCCGACCGTGGTGGTGGTCGGGGGCCGCGTGAGCCGCTACACTCGGTCCCATGCGAACCAAGACCACTCTTCACACCCAGTGGTGGCGCCGCTTCTAGGCGGTGCACCCGGTTCGTATACCCGAGACCAGCGACCGCCCCGGACCGGCGGTCGTTTCGCTTTTCCCACGGCCCCGGCCGGTGTGACCCACCCGACCGAACACAGCGCCCGAAGGACCGGCCGTGAACTCCAGCGACGCCTCGACCACCACGTACCGCACCCAGGGCGGCGTGACCGTCCGCCGCACCGCCGCCGACTGCGACCCCGAGCTGCTCACCGACCTCGTCCGGTCGGTCGAACACCGGCGCGGCGGCGTCCTCTCCTCCGGAATGGAGTACCCGGGCCGCTACGACCGCTGGCACCTGGGGTACGTGGACCCGTGCCTGGAGGTCATCGCGCGTGGCCGCCGCGTCACCGCCACCGCCCTCAACGCGCGCGGCCGCGTCCTGCTCCCCGTCGTCGCCGACGCGCTGGTCTCCGTCGGCGCCGGCCAGGACCGCGAGTCGGACGCCGACCACGTGGCGGTCACCGTCCCCGAACCCGACGCGGGGGAGTTCTTCACCGAGGAGGAGCGCAGCCGCCGCCCCAGCGTCTTCACCGCGGTCCGGGCCGTCATCGCCGCGATGAGCAGCCCCGAGGACGCCAACCTGGGCCTGTACGGCGCGTTCGGCTACGACCTGGCCTTCCAGTTCGAGCCCATCGAAGCGCACATCGACCGCGACCCCGGCGACCGCGACCTGGTCCTGCACCTGCCCGACGCCATCGTCGTCCGCGACCGCAAGCGCGAGACCTGTGTGCGCTACACCTACGAGTTCACCGTTCCCGCCGACGGCGACCGCCCCGAGGCCAGCACCGACGGCCTGGAGCGCGTCACCGAGCCGACCCCGCGGGTGGTCGCCGCCGAGGTCCCCGAGGGGCCCGAGCCCGGCTCCTACGCCCGCGTCGTCGCCGAGGCCAAGGAGAAGTTCCGGCGCGGCGACCTGTTCGAGGTCGTTCCCGGCCACCGCACCTACGCGCGCTGCTCCTCCCCGGCCCGCTTCTACGAACTGCTGCGCGAGCGCAACCCCGCGCCCTACGAGTTCTTCTTCAACCTCGGCGAGGGCGAGTACCTGGTCGGCGCCTCCCCGGAGATGTTCGTCCGCGTCACCGGCGAGCCCGGTACCGGCCAGCGGGTGGAGACCTGCCCGATCTCCGGCACCATCAGCCGTGGCGAGGACGCGCTCGGCGACGCGGAGAACATCCAGGAGCTGCTCTCCTCGGTCAAGGAGAAGTCCGAGCTGACCATGTGCACGGACGTGGACCGCAACGACAAGTCACGGGTGTGCGAACCGGGCAGCGTGCGGGTGATCGGCCGTCGCCAGATCGAGATGTACTCGCGGCTCATCCACACCGTCGACCACATCGAGGGCACCCTGCGGCGCGACTTCGACGCCCTCGACGCCTTCCTCACCCACATGTGGGCGGTCACCGTCACCGGGGCGCCCAAGACGTGGGCGATGCGGTTCATCGAGCGGCACGAGACCAGCCCCCGCCGCTGGTACGGCGGCGCCGTCGGCGTCATCAACTTCGACGGCTCCATGAACACCGGCCTGACCCTGCGCACCGCGCACATCCGCGACGGTGTGGCCGCGGTCCGGGTCGGGGCGACGCTGCTCTACGACTCCGACCCCGAGGCCGAGGAGCGCGAGACCTTCCTCAAGGCGCGCGCCCTGCTGGAGACGCTCGCGCTGGGCGAGCGGGACGGAGCGGCCGGGGGAGCACGCGACGGCTCCGCCGACCACGCCTCCGCGGTTCCCGGGTCCGGACTCCCCGGCGAGGGGATGCGGGTCCTGCTGGTCGACCACGAGGACTCGTTCGTCAACACCCTCGCCGACTACGTCCGCAGGCACGGGGCCGAGGTGACCACCGTCCGCTACGGGTTCGACCCCTCCCTGCTCGACCGGTTCGCGCCCGACCTGGTGGTGCTCTCGCCCGGTCCGGGCCTGCCCGAGGACTTCGGGATGGCCGAGCTGTTGGACGAGCTGGCCGCCCGGAAACTGCCGGTGTTCGGTGTGTGCCTGGGGCTCCAGGCGATGGTCGAGCACGCCGGGGGAGAGCTGCGCACGCTCGACGAACCGGTCCACGGCAAACCGGGCAGGGTGCGCGTCTGCGGAGGACGTCTGCTGGAGGGGCTCGGCGAGGAGGAGGTCTTCCCCGCGGCCCGCTACCACTCCACCTACACGCTGCCCGAACTGGTGAAGAACTTCGACGTCACCGCCGTCCTGGACGGTGAGCAGCCGGTGGTCATGGCGATCGAGGACACGGCGGCGCGGTGGTACGGGGTGCAGTTCCACCCCGAGTCGATCCTGACGGCGACCGTCGGCGAGGGCATCGTGGCGCGGATGCTGCGGTTGGCCCGGGGCTGAACGGCGTGTCCCGGGGCTGACCCCTGTCGGCCCGCGCGTGGGAACGCTCACGCGCGGGCCGGATCGTCCGGGAGCGGGGGCCGGGAGCCGGGCGGGACGTGTACCCTCGGGGAAGGCCAATCGGCCCAACCCCGCACACGTTCCCGTGGTCCGGCAAACCCCCAGGTCACGGCGTTGACGTGTGCCCGGGGTGGGGAGCCATGAGGAGAGGGTGCTGTGAAGAAGGTCGAGCCGCAGGTACGTCTGGTCGCGCGTCCGCAGGTGGACTACGACGCGATCGCCGACTACCTCCAGGAGGTCGGGGGAGAGGCGTGGCTGGAGCGCTTCGACCGCGGTGAGCTGGACGCCCACCTCAACGACCCGCAGAACCTCGCCGAGTTCGCCGGTCGGCTCTGCTACCGCTCCTGGGAGCCGGGGCTGAACCCGAACGTGACCCGCGTGCGCAAGGACCAGGACCAGTACCTGGGCAACATCCTGGCGAGCATGCACGGATCCGTGCTGGAGCACATCAGCTTCAGCTTCGTGCTGCACAACGTGTCCCGTGTGCTCACCCACGAGCTCATCCGCCACCGGCCGGGCGTGGCCGTGTCGCAGGAGTCGCTGCGCTTCGTGCGCCTGACCGACCTGCCGTTCTGGTTCCCGGACTGGGCCGAGGACGACCCGGAGCTGATGAAGCGCGCCGCGGAGATGCTCCAGAGGATGGAGGAGTTCCAGCTCTGGATGGCCGACCACTTCGGCCTCGACGACGAGGGCGTGAAGTTCGCCGAGAAGAAGCACAAGACCTCCTTCATGCGGCGCTTCGCCCCGGAGGGCGTCGCGACCGGGCTGGTGTGGACCGCGAACGTGCGCACGCTGCGCCACACCCTGGAGGCCCGCACGGCGCCGGGCGCGGAGGAGGAGATCCGCCTGCTGTTCCACCTCATCGGCGAGACCCTCCAGAAGGAGGCGCCCGCGCTGTTCGGCGACTACGAGGTCACCGACGGCGCCTGGGTGCCGCGCTGGCGCAAGGTCTGAGCCCTCCTGATCCACGACGCCGCCCGCCCCGGTCCCCTCCGGCGCGGGCGGCGTCCGTCGTCTGTCACCGCGCGCCGTTAGCGTGGGCCCGGTCGGGAGCGGTCGTTCGCGGGAGGTCGCGGTGGTGGACGAACAGCGTGTGGACCGGGCGAGCAGGGTCGTTCGGGTATCGGCCGAGGCGGTCTACGCGGCGATGACCGAAGCGGAGGCGCTCCGGACCTGGCTGCCGCCGGAGGGGATGACCGGGCGGCTCGACCGCTTCGAGCCCCGGCCCGGGGGCGGGTTCCGGATGGAGCTGACCTACCTCGACCCCGGGGCCGGACGGGGCAAGTCGTCGGAGGCGAGCGACGTCGTCGAGGTCGAGTTCGTCGAGCTGGTCCCGGGGGAGAGGATCGTGCAGCGGGCCGTCTTCGCGTCGGAGGACCCCGCGTTCGCCGGGACGATGACGATGACCTGGAGCCTGGCCGACCATTCCGAGGGCACGCTGGTGACCGTGGCGGCGACCGGTGTGCCCGAGGGCATCGCCCAGACCGATCACGAGACGGGACTCGCCTCGTCCCTGGCCAACCTGGCGTCACACGTCGAGGGGTGACCTCGGGGAGGGGCCAGGGCGTCAACACCCATCTGACCACAATCAGTTTGTGAGAAGTTACCCAGGGTATTGGACCCCGGTGGGTGCGGCCACACCTCATCGAGGCAATGAACGTGACCGGTGGTATCTCCGCCGGTCACGTTTCTCGTTCCCACAGTCTTGGAGGCGACATGGACAGCGGCACGCGCGACTCCTCCGCCCAGATGACGCGCTCGACCGTCACCGCACCGAGCATCGCCGGCCGCAGACAGCAGGCGCTGCCCGAGCTGGACCAGTCCAGGTTCAAACTCAAACCCGCCGGGCTCGGCAAGGAGCGCGTCAGGATCCTGGGCGAGTTCCAGAAGTACCTGGACTTCTACCACAGGAACTTCCTCGGCTACCAGGTCAACCAGAACCTCAGCGACGTCAGCTCCGACCTGGTGAAGCTGCTCGGCGTGCACACCAACAACATCGGCGACCCGTTCAAGGACGGCAACCTGCGCACCCACACCAAGCACATGGAGCGCGCGGTGCTCGCCTACTACGCGGACCTGTGGGGGATCAGACCCCACGACGAGAGGGATCCGGAGAGCGCGTGGGGCTACGTGCTGAGCATGGGCTCGTCGGAGGGCAACATCTACGGTCTGCTCAACGCCCGCGACTTCGTGTCGGGCAGGTACCTGCTGCTGGAGCCGAAGGAGCGGGACAGTCAGGTCCCGCAGCTGGCCATGGCGCAGGCGGAGCCGGTCGACGACAACCCGAACGCCACAGCGCCCGTGATCTTCTTCTCCCAGGACTCCCACTACTCGGTCGCCAAGAGCGCGCACACGCTCGGCATCCCGACGTTCGGCGAGGTGGGCAACGACCCGGCCCGGGACTACAGGAAGGACGCCATGAGGGTCATGGGCACCGAGGTCTGGCCGACCGAGGTCCCGTCCAACCGCGACGGCGACATCAACCTCGACACACTCGCGGCCGCGGTGGACTACTTCGCGGAGAAGGGCCATCCCGTGGTGATCGTGCTCAACCTGGGCACCACGTTCAAGGGGGCCTACGACGATGTCGCGGGGGCCGTCAGGAAGCTGGGCGAGGTGTTCCGGAGCCGGGGCCTGTACGACCGCGAGTTCACGGTCAGGCGAGGCGGGAAGGAGGAGACGATCACGCGCGACGGGTTCTGGATCCACGTGGACGGGGCGCTGGGCGCCAACTACGTTCCGTTCCTGGCCAAGGCCGGAATCGAGGTTCCGGAGTTCGACTTCCGGCTGTCCAGGCCGGGAGTGAGCTCGATCGTGGCCAGCGGGCACAAGTACCCCGGCTGCCCGTGGCCGTGCGGCGTGTTCATGACCCGGCGCAGGCTTCAGCTCCAGCCGCCGCCCATGGCGGACTACGTCGGCTCTCCCGACACCACCTTCGCCGGTTCGCGCAACGGCTTCTCCGCGGCGGTGCTGTGGAACTTCCTCGCCAAGCACTCCCACGAGAGGCAGACGGAGATGGCCAAGGACTGCCACGACATGGCCGAGTACACCCTGAAGCGCCTCGCGAAGAAGGTGGCGCCGAAACTGGAGAAGCGGGGGTGGGACCCTCTGGAGTGCGCGTTGACCGGTCACACGCTCAGTGTCCGGTTCCGCGCGCCCGACGAGAGCATCATCAGGAAGTACTCCCTGGCCACGGTCACCGTCCCGGCCGGAGGACGCCAGGTGAAGACCTACGTTCACCTGTTCACCATGCCGCACGTGACCAAGAAGCTGATCGACCAGCTGATCAGCGACCTGACGCGCGACGACGCCTTCCCGAAGAGCGCGGTGCGCCCGATCGCCGCGGAGGCCCTGATCCCGGCGCAGTACACGCCCGTCGAGGAGGAGGCCGAGGTGCTGCACGCGGTCGCCATGACCGACCGCGGCTTCGCCTGACCCGCCGGGGACCGTCATCGCGGCCGTGTCCGGGAGGGGCACGGCCGCTCCGAGCGCCAGGCTCCGCGCGCCAGCGTCAGGACGCCGCGCCGAGCAGGATCCGGGCCAGCTCCCGCGGTCGGGAGAACATCGGCCAGTGTCCGGTGTCCGTGGTGACCGGTTCCCAGTGCTCGTCGGTCGGCAGCGCCGCCACGTCGCCGGTCGGCTCGGCGCCGTCCAGCAGGCACGTGACGTACGTCGTCGGGAGCCCGCCGAGCGGCCGGGCCAGTGCGGCCGGTTCGGTCAGGGAGACGCCCGGGTGCGGTGTCGCGCACCCGCCACCAGCACGAGATTCGTCATGGCGGCACCGTGGCGGAGAGGTCGGACAACGGATCCGCGGGTACTTCCGGGCGTCGCGCCGTGAACCTTTCCGCCGTCGACGCGGACTGTTCTGATGAGAGGCGACACGAAGGGGAGGCGCGGTGGGCGGCGACGCGCGACGTGACGGGCTGCTGGTGGTGCGCTGCCAGTTGGGCGAACGGGACGCGTTCCGCGAACTGGTGCGGGCCTGGCACGCCCCGTTGTGGCGCTACGTGCGCGGCATGGTCGGCTCGACGCACCTCGCGGACGACCTCGTCCAGGAGGTGTGGGTCGCGGTGCTGCGCGGCCTGCCGCGACTGCGGGAATCGGAGCGGTTCGCCCCGTGGCTGTTCACCATCGCCCGGCGCGCGATCGCCGACCACCTGCGGCGTTCCTACCAGGCGGCGGAGACGTCCGTGGCGGAGGCGGAGGCCCTCGCCGTCGACGACGACCCTCTCGACGGCGTGCTCACCACGATGCAGATCGAAGCCGGACTGTACGGGCTGCCGCCGCTGGAACGCGAGGTGCTGGTGCTGTTCCACCTGCAGGATCTGCTGCTCACCTCCTGCGCGGAGGTGCTCGGAGTACCTCCCGGCACGGTCAAGAGCAGGCTGCACCGGGCACGCCGCATGCTGCGCGCCGTCCTTGTCGAAAGGGGATACGAGATATGAGCGAGCACGAGCCCGCGGCCGGGCGGGAGGTGCCCGAGGAACTGGAACGCGCGCTGGCCGCTGAGGCCTCGCTGCGCTCCCGGATGCGGTATGTGGCCGTGGGGCTGGCGGGTGGATGCGGGGCTGTGCTGATCGCCGTGCTGTGGGCCACCGAGCCGCAACCGCTTCCCGCGCGCACCCAGGTCGCCTTCGCCGGACTGATCGCCATCGGTCTGGCCTGGGCCGCCTTCGCCGGCTGGGTGTTGGGTCGGCGCCGACCGCTGTTCGCCCGGGACCGTGTCCTGGGCGGCTGGATCGCTCTCGTGGCCACCCTGGTCACCGGCGTGGCCGGGACGGCGCTGGCCGTGGTCCGCGCCGCCCCGGCCGTGGCCCTGGGCGCCGCCCTGGTGGGCGCCTGCCTCGTCATCGCGGCGGGAACCGCCCTGCTCCGGGCACGGTCCCGCCGCCGTGAGCTGCTGCGGCTGCGCGACGCCCTGCGTCACGAGGACTCCTGAACCCCGCGAAACACACCTGCGGATCCCACACACAAGAGGAGAGCACCATGAACGACAGGATTCCCCCGATCGGCCCCCTCGCCCTGGCCCTGCGCCTCTCCGGCGCGAGCCGGCGCACCGTCCTGCTGATCGCCGCGCTGGCGGCCACCGCACTGCTGGCCGGGATCGGCCTGCTGCTGATCTGAGCCGTCGGGGCCGCGTCGCGGAGCCGAACCGGCCCCGCGCGTCGGGGCGCCGCGCGTGGTGCGCGTCCCGCCGGGCTCAGTCCAGCGGGTCCCGGGCGATCGGGCAGGTCATGCAGTGCCCGCCGCCGCGCCCGCGGCCGAGCTCGGCGCCGACGATGGTGATGACCTCCACCCCGGCCTTGCGCAGCGCGGCGTTGGTCAGGGTGTTGCGGTCGTAGGTGAACACCACGCCCGGTTCCAGGGCCACGGCGTTGTTGCCGCTGTCCCACTGCTGGCGTTCGGAGGCGTAGACGTCACCGGCGGTCTCCACCACACGCAGGCGGGGCAGGCCCATGGCGTCGGCGACCACGTCGACGAAACGGGCGTCCCCCTCGTCGGTGACCTCCACACCCGGAGCCCGGTCGGACGGCCGGAGGGAGAAGGAGCGGATCCCGTCGACGATCGCCGGGTGCACGGTGACCAGGTCGCGGTCGGCGAAGGTGAACACGGTGTCCAGGTGCATCGCCGCGCGGAGGCGGGGCATGGCGGCCACGACGACGCGTTCGGCCGCCCGGGCGTCGAACAGGGCCTTGGCGAGCTGGGTGATCGCCTGGCGGGAGGTGCGCTCGCTCATCCCGACCAGGACCGCCCCCCTGCCCACGGGCATGACGTCGCCTCCCTCCAGGGTGGCCCGCCCCCAGTCCTGCTCGGGGTCGCCCCACCACACGGTCGACTCCGCCAGCTCCGGATGGAACCGGTAGACCGCCTTCATGAGCAGGGTCTCCTCGTGCCGGGCGGGCCAGTACAGCGGGTTGAGCGTCAATCCACCGTAGATCCAGCACGTGGTGTCGCGGGTGTAGAGCGTGTTGGGCAGCGGCGGCAGCAGGTACTCGCTCTGGCTGCGGGACTTGCGGGGGATCGACGCGTAGGAGGTGCGGAAGTCGGCGGGAAGGTCGCAGACCGCCAGGCCGCCGATGAGGTGGCGTGCCAGGTCCCGGTCGGAGAGGGAGTCGAGGTAGGCGCGCGTGCCCTCGACCAGGCCGAGCCCGACCTGGTTGGGGATGATCGTGCGGTCCAGGAGCCAGGCCCGCGCTCCGGGCACGCCCAGGGTCCGGGCCAGCAGGTCGTGCAGCTCGACGACCTCCACACCCCGGTTGGTCAGCTTGTTCACGAAGTCGAGGTGGTCGCGCTGGGCGGCCTCGACCCACATCACGTCGTCGAAGAGCAGTTCGTCGGAATTGGTCGGGGTGAGCCGCTCGTGGGCGAGCCCCGGTGAGCACACCAGGACCTTGCGCAGCCGTCCGACCTCGGAGTGGACGCCGTGCGCGGGTGTGGTGGAGTCGACTGCCATGCGCTTGCCTTTCTCACAAGGTGATCCATCCGGCGCCGAGCGCGACCAGGCCGACCGCCGCTCCCACGGCCACCACGGCGAAGAGGACGGCCTCGCGGACGGAGAACACGCGTTGGCCCCGTTCGCGCCGGGTGCGCGCGAACAGGAACGTCGCCGGGGCGTAGAAGACGCAGCCGAGCAGCACCAGGTCCAGTCCCGCCGCGTAGACCAGGAAGACGGTGTAGACCGTGGCCACCAGGGCGACGGCGAGTTCCCGGCGCCGCGTGGCGGGGAGGTCGTCGGCGTAGGTCTCCTTGGTGACGGCGAGCTTGACGGCGTAGGCGGCCGCCAGGAGGTAGGGGATCAGCGACAGCGCGGCCGTCAGGTCGAGCGCGAAGTCGAACGCGTTCGCGGAGAAGAGGGTGATGACCAGGACGACCTGGGAGAGCAGCGTGGTGAGCAGCAGCGCGTTGACCGGGACGTCCCGGTCGTTGGACTCGGCCAGGAAGCGCGGCATGTCCCGGTCCTTGGCCGCCACGAACAGCACCTCGGCGGCCATGAGCGTCCACGCCAGGTAGGCGCCCAGGACCGAGACCAGTAGCCCGACGCCGACCATCGCGCCGCCCCACGGCCCGACGGCGGCCGACAGGACCCCGGCCATGGACGGCTGGGGCAGCGCGGCGATCTGCTCCATCGGCAGGATCCCGTAGGACACGATCGTCACCGAGGCGAAGACGGCGAAGACGCTGAGGAACCCCAGGACGGTGGCGCGCCCGATGTCACTCCTGCGCCTGGCGTGCCGTGAGTAGACGCTCGCGCCCTCGACGCCGAGGAAGACGAACACGGTGATGAGCATGGTCTGGCGTACCTGCCCGAACAGGGAGCCGGTGTAGTCGGCGCCGGTGAGGTTGGCGGCGAACACGGCCGGGTCCAGCAGGAGGGCCGCCAGGAGCACGAAGACGAGGATCGGGACGAGCTTGGCGACCGTCACGACCCGGTTGATCGCGGTGGCCTCCCGGATGCCCCGTTTGATGAGGAAGTAGAAGAACCACAGGCCCGCCGTCGACGCCATGACCGCGACGAGCCCGCCCCCCGAGAGGAGCACGGGGAAGGCGGCGCCCAGGGTCGTCATGATGAGGACCCAGTAGGTCACGTTGCCCACGCACGCGCTCGCCCAGTACCCGGCCGCGGAGAAGAAGCCCACGTACTCGCCGAACCCGGCCTTGGCGTAGGCGTACACCCCGGCGTCCAGGTCGGGCCTGCGCAGCGCCAGACCCTGGAAGACCAGCGCGAGCGTGAGCATGCCGATGCCCGCGACCGCCCACGCGATGAGCGCGCCCACGACCCCGGTCTCCAGGGCGAAGCGCTGGGGGAGGGAGAACACCCCCGCGCCGACCATGGACCCCACGACCATGGCCGTGAGGGTGAGGAGGCCGACCTTCTCGGCGCCCGTCACGGTGCTTCGCTGCTCTGCCAACTCGCCGGAGCCCTTCTCGTCGACGTGCCCTCGTCCGCCGGATGCCAGGGAACTGGTCACTCCCGCTCGGTGATGCTCGCAGCGATGCTTGTCGTGTTCACGCAGACACGCTGAGTGTCCTCGTGGGGGTGGTCCGGGCGCCGCGCGTGGGTGACGCGGCGCCTGGACGCGCCGCCGTGCTAGGAGCCCGCGGAGATCACACGCAGACGCGCCTCGACATCGGCGGATCGGTGGTCGCCGTGGTCGCGGAAGTGGTCCAGGACGGCTCTCAACGCCGCAGCGGCCCGATCGGTGTCATCGAGCCTGATCAACGCCTCGGCCATGCCCGTTCGCGCGACGGCGAGACTGTCGTCGTCACCGTGGTCCTCGAACACGGTGACGGCGGTCTCGTAGACTCCGACCGCCTCACCCGCCCTGCCCGACTCGGTGAGAATCCGCCCGAGAGTGCACTGGGCCCAGGCCACGCTCCAGACCGCGCCGATGTCGGTGAACACGTCGATGGCGGCCTGGCAGTCGGTGAGCGCTTCCTCCACATCGTTCGAGTCGACCGCGAAGTCGGCCAGACTCAGCAGGGCCATCGCCTCGCCACGTCGCTCACCCGCTTCCCGGAACACCTCAAGCGCGCGTCTGGCGTGGACCACGGCCGACCCGTCGCGTTCTCCCCGCCGCCAGGCCACCACGCCGAGCTGCCGTTCGGCGAAACCCTCCACCCAGGGGTCTCCCGCGACGGCGTTGGCCTCAAGCGCGGCCCCGTACGCCTCGACCGCCGCGTCGAGGTCGCCCAACAGCCACTCGGCGTCCCCCAGCCCCAGGTCATTGCGAGCCAGCCCGAAGGCGTCGTCCGCCCGCTCGGCGGCTCGGACGCCGAGTCGGTGCATGGCGCGCCACTCATGCCAGTGCCGGTGCACCTCGAACAGCGGATAGACGGAGGCGGGCAGCCGCCAGGCCGTGTCATGGTCGCCGTGGTCGAAGGCGGCGTGTTGGGCCGCGAGGAGGTTGGCGCGCTCCCTTTCGAACCATTCCAGGGCGTCCCGCGCAGTGGCGAAGTCGGGGAGCGGGGTGTCCTCGGGTTCGCCTTCCACGGTGGGGAAGTGCGGGTGCTCCGCCAGCTGTGCCCTGGCCGCGGCCCGCAGATACCAGCGCGTCACGCGGCGGACGGCCGGTTCGACCATGCCCGGCTCCTCCCGCCTCGCCCGCTCGACGGCGAAGAGACGTACCAGGTCGTGCAGGCGGTAGCGGTCCTGGTGTAGCCGTTCCACCAGGTTCGAGCGTGTGAGCCGGTCGAGCAGGCGCCGTGCCTCGGCGGGCGTCGTTTCGGTGAGGGCGGCAGCGGCGTCGATGGAGAACTCGGCTCCGGGGTGCAGCCCCAGCAGCCGGAAGAAGCGCGCGGAATCCGGGGTGAGGTTGCGGTACGAGGCGGTCATCACGGCGCGCAGATCGCTCAACTCGTCCTCCTCCTGGGACAGTTCGTTCGGCTGGGCCCTCGTGGTCAGAGACCTGCTCACACCTCGAACTCTCCGATACCGATGGTGTGCACCTGCCATCCGGCGTGCTTCCACCGCTGCCGGTCCAGGCCTCCGCGCGCGTCCAGCAGGCGCGGGGAACGCGGTCGGTGCGCGATCGTCTCCGGATCGATCCGCGTGAACTCCGGCCAGTCGGTCAGGTGCACCAGCAGATCGGCGTCGATGACGGCGTCCTCGGCGCTGTCGGCGTACCCCAGCTCGGGGTAGGCCTTGCGGGCCCGGTCCAGTGCCCGCGGGTCGAACACCGTCACCCGTGCCCCACGCGCACGCAGCCGTTCGGCGATGTCCAGCGCTGGACTGTCCCGGATGTCGTCGGTTCCGGCCTTGAACGCCGCACCCCACACCGCGATCCGTGCCCCTCCCACCACGTCGCATATACGCCCGGCCGCGTCGACGACCTCGGTCCGGCGGCGTGCGTTCACATGTTGGACCCGCTCCAGCAGACCGACGACCAGGTCGGCCCCTGTCTCGCGTGCGGTGGTGGTGAAGGCGCCCACGTCCTTGGGTAGGCAGCCGCCCCCGTACCCGGGGCCGGGCCGCAGGCCCTGACCACCGATGCGCGCGTCGAACGAGAGGGCGTGGGCGAGCTGGAAGACGTCGCCTCCGGCGCACTCGCACATCTGTGCCATCGCGTTGATGAAGGAGACCTTGGTGGCCAGGAAGGCGTTGGCGGCGACCTTGACTAGTTCGGCGGTGGTCAGGTCGGTGACCAGGAACGGTGTGTCCGCGGTGAGCTGGGTATGCCACACCCGGCGCAGGGCCTTCTCCACACGGGGTGAGTCGGTGCCCAACACGATCCGGTCGGGGTGGAGGGTGTCGGAGACTCCGTGGCCCTCGCGGAGGAACTCGGGGCTCCAGCCCAGTTCGACGTCGTCTCCGGCGGGGGCGAGTCGGGCCAACCGGGTGGCGGTGGCGGACGCGGTGCCGACCGGGACGGTGGATCGGCCGATGACCGTGCAGGGGCGCGTGAGGTGGGGTGCGAGGCTGTCGGTGGCGGCCCACAGGTAGCTCAGGTCTGCGGCGTCGGAGTTGGGATATGCGGGGGTACCGACGCAGAGGAAGTGCAGGTCGGCGAAGACGGCGGCGTGTGCGTGGGAGGTGGTGAAGCGCAGCCGCCCGCCTGCGTGGTTGGTGGCCAGCAACTCGTCGAGTCCCGGCTCGTGGAAGGGCGTTGTGGCCTGGTGCAGGGCGGCGACCAGGTCCGGATCGGTGTCCACTCCGATGACCTGGTGGCCGAGGTCGGCCAGGCAGGCGGCGAGGGTGGCGCCGAGGTAGCCGCAGCCGATCACGCTGATGTGCATTCGGTTTCCTTCCCGGTGGCGGACACCGCCACGGGGAAGGACCGAGGGGTCAGTCCCGGGTGGCGGTGTACCGGTCGATGGCGTCGCGGATGAACGGGGGGATGGTCAGGGTGTCCAGGTGCGCGGGGGCGACCCAGTCGAGCTTGATCCCTTCGGCCAGGGGCAGGGTGTGGGCGTCGCCGTCCCAGGTGGCGGCGAACACGGTGACCAACTGGCCCGAGCCGTGGGCGTCGGGGACCTCGAACAGTTCGGTGAGGCCCTCGACGGTGAGGCCCGCCTCCTCGACCAGTTCGCGCACGATCGCCGCGTGGGGGCTCTCGCCGGGGTCGCAGCCTCCGCCGAGCACGGACCAGTGGCCGGGCCAGGCGATGCCGGGGATGTCGTCGCGCAGGTGGAGGAGGAACTCGCCGCGTGTGTTGGTGATGAGGGCGACGGCGCCGCGGGGCTGCTCGGTGTCCATCCGCCCACGGTAGACAACCTCCGTCCCAGGGAGCCTGTGCGGTGGGGTGTGCCGGTGGTCATGCGGCCTGCGGGAGTGAGGTGGAGGTGAGCCAGTGCGCGGTCATGAGGGCGTGGACGCGGGTGCGGTTGAACCCGCCCCGGCGTGCCAGCCCGGATCGGAGGAGCGCGGCGATGCCTTCGGGGGCCTGGTCGAGGGCCGTGGTGATGGTCTGGTCGGTCCAGGGGGCGAGTGGTCCGGTCAGCCAGTCGGGCAGGGGTGAGGCGAAGCCGATCTTGTCGGTGCTGGCCCAGACCTGTCGGGGAACGCCGAGTTCTCGGGCGGCGTCGCGGAGGATGCGTTTGCCCTGGACGGGGTGGGTGATCTTGTGTTCGGTGGGTAGGCGGTGGAAGAACTCGACCAGTGGGCGGGCGAGGTAGGGCGAGCGGCGTTCCAGGGCCAGGGAGGAGGCGAGCTTGTCGCTGGTGGCGACCAGGGGCCGCCAGCTGGTGGCCAGGTCGATCAGGGTCAGCGCCCGGCCCAGGTCTCCGTGGGCGGCCTCAAGGCTTCCTCGAACGATGGAGCGCACGCGGTGGTCGGGATCGGGGCCCCGGAGGATGAGGCGGGTGACGGTCTCGACCGCGTCCAGAGGCGCGTCCGCCGCCGACATGAGTTTGGCGGCGAGTGGCCGATAGGCGTGCATTCCGGCGTCCAGGACGGCGGTGGGGCCGAACAGGGCGAGGGCGTGGCGGGCGTAGCCGAGGAGGAACTCATCGGGGCCCAGTCCACCGATGACCACACGGAGCCCGTGGTCGGCGATGGTCCGGTAGGCCATGTACTCGGGGAAGGTGCTGGCGTTGCCGACCGGGTAGTCCAGAGCGCGGATGATGTCGGGCAGGTGGCTCTGGAAGTCGTCGGGTTGGGGTTCGACGACGAGGAGATCCGCGCCGATGTCGCAGGCCACACGGCGCGCTATGTGGGATTCGTCGAACCGCTCCTGGCCCGGGTAACGGACGGTGACGCACACAGGCGGGCACATCAGGTAGGCGAGTAGTGAGGAGTCCAGGCCACCGGAGAGCAGCAGGGCGTAGTCGCCGTCGGGGCGGCGCATCGGCACCTGCTCGGCCAGCAACCGTGTGGCCAGGGCGGTGGAATCGCGGTAGGGCAGGTCGATGGGGTCGCCGGAGGGCAGGTTCCACCAGCGGTGTTGCTCCATCGAAGCGGTGAGGGCGTGGAACTCCAGAACCGTCGCGGGGGCCAGGAGTTGGATGCCCTGATACGGGGTGTCCACGCCGGTGGGGGTCTCCAGAGACATCATCTCGGGGCGGAGCACCACGGGAGCGCGACCGTAGCCGGTGAGGCTGGTGATCTCGGAGGCGAAGGCGAGCCGTCCGCCGTCCAGTCGCCAGTAGAGCGGTTTCTCGCCCAGGCGATCACGGACGAGGAAGAGACGGCTCTGCCGTGGATCGTAGACGGCCAGGGCGAACATGCCGTCCAGGTGCTCCAGACAACCGGTTCCGAGTCGCGCCCAGGCGCGCAGGACAAGGTGGGCGTCGGTTTCGTTCTCGGCCAGGGGGATGTCCCAGCGGCGGGCGCACTCGCGGTAGTTGTAGATCTCGCCGTTGAGGGCGGCCAGCAGGCCGGTTTCGGGGTCGGTGTAGGGGCCGTTGGCCGCCTCGGGGTTGACGATCCTGAGGATGTTCATCGACATGACCGCGTGTTGGTCGCGGGCCGTGCGGTGGGTGGTGCCGTCGGGGCCGCGGTGGTGTTGGGCGGAGCCCATGGAGGCGACCGTGGTTGTGTGCAGAGCTGCGTCGGGTCCGGCCAGGCCGGCGATTCCGCACATGATTCCTCCGATTGCAGGGGCCTTCCGGGAGCGAGTCGGGGCTTCGCGTGGAAGGCGAGCGAAGGTCAGGGATTTCAGCCAAGCAGGGGTGCCGTTAACGAACGTGCCACCAGCCGCAAACGAGATGGACCCACCGTGATCGTCCTGCTCTAACACGCCTCCACCACGCTGGAGCCCCATGGGACGACAGACGGTGGGCATGGACGAACTCGTCGAGCACGGTCCAGTGCTCGACGACGAACAGGACCTGGTCGCGGGCAAGCGCGGCGCGACGAAGCTGGGGTTCGCGCTGCTGCTGAAGTACTACACCCGCCATGGCCGGTTCCCCCGCGGCCAAGCGGAGTTCCCCGACGAGGTCGTCGGGTTCGTCGCCCGCCAGGTGAAGGTGACCGCCGCCGACTTCGGCTTCTACGAGTGGTCCGGGCGCACGATCGAGTACCACCGCAAGCAGATCCGCGACCACCTGGGATTCCGGGTGTGCGGGGTGGCCGACGCCGACAAGCTCACCGACTGGCTGGCCGCCAACGTCGCGCACGCCGAGCGCAGTGCCGACCGGGTGCGCGAGGAGCTGCTCAAGCACTGCTTCGCCGAGCGCATCGAGCCGCCGACCCCGGACCGCATCATGCGGATGGTGCGCTCGGCCCTGAGCACCGCCGAGGAGACCTGGTTCACCACGATCGAGTCCCGCCTGGCACCTGAGCTGCGCGAGCGGGTGCTGGGCCTGGTGGAGCAGAACCCGGAGGCCGACGCCGACGACGAGGACGCCGAGTCGGTGCTGTCCCTGGTCAAGGCGATGCCGGGCAACATCAGCCTGGAATCGATGCTGCGGGAGATCCGCAAGCTCAACGCGATCCGCTCCGTCGGCCTGCCGCCGACCCTGTTCGCCGACGTGGCGCCCAAGGTGTTGGCCTCCTGGCGGCAGCGGGCGGTGGTGGAGTCGCCCTCCCACCTGCGCCGCCGCTCCCCGGAGTCCGCGGTGACCCTGCTGTCGGCGCTGCTGGCCGAACGGGAGCGGGAGGTCACCGACTCGCTGGTGAACCTGCTGATCGCGACCGTGCACCGCATCGGGGCCCGCGCCGAGCGCAAGGTCACCAACGAGCTGATCAACGCCTTCAAGCGCGTCACCGGCAAGGAGAACATCCTGTTCCACATCGCCGAGGCCTCCGTGGCCGACCCCGACGGACAGGTGCGCGAGGTGGTGTTCCCCGCCGTGACGGGCGGGGAGCAGACGCTCAAGGAGCTGGTGCACGAGTACCGGACCAAGGGGCCGGTCTACCGGCGCACGGTGCAGACCACACTCAAGGCCTCCTACACCAACCACTACCGGCGCGGCCTGATCGAACTGCTCCAGGTGCTCCAGTTTCGGTCCAACAACTCCGCGCACCGGCCGGTCATCGAGGCCCTGGACCTGGTGGCGCGCTACGCCAAGGCGGGCAACACCACCTACTACCCGCTGGGCGAGCATGTCCCTGAGCACCGGGGCACCTCGGGCCAGTGGGCCGAGGTGGCGCGCCGCGAGGACAAGCGCGGCCGGTCCCGCACGGTGCGCATGGTCTACGAGGTCGCCACCTTCCAGGCGCTGCGCGAGCAGTTGCGCTGCAAGGAGGTGTGGGTGGTCGGGGCCGGGCGGTGGCGCAACCCGGACCAGGACCTGCCCGCCGACTTCGAGGCGCGCCGCGCCGAGCACTACACCGAGCTGCGCAAACCCCGCGACCCCAAGGCCTTCACTCGCGCGCTGCGCGAGGAGATGGAGGCCGAGCTCGGCGCCCTGGACGCCGCCCTGCCCGGCCTGGAGTGGGTGGACATCGCCGAGCGCAAGGCAGGGGCGATCCGGTTCACCGCCCCGGAGGCCTCCCCCGAGCCGCGCAACCTGCGCCGGATCAAGGGCGAGGTCCGCAGCCGGTGGGACGGGGTGCCGCTGATCGACATGCTCAAGGAGGCGATCCTGCGCACCGGCTGCCTGCAACAGGTCACCGCGGTGGCCGGTGGCGGGAGCATGCCGCCCGAGGTCCTAGCCGAGAAGCTGATGCTGGCCATCTACGGATACGGCACCAACACCGGGAACCGCGCCGTGGCGGGCGGCGCACACGGCCACACCGAGGAGGACATCCGCTACGTGCGGCGCCGCTACCTCACCCCCGAGGCGGCCCGGCAGATCGCCGTGGAGATCGCCAACGCCACCTTCGCCGCCCGCGACACGGGGCTGTGGGGCGCCTCCTCCACGGCGGTAGCTTCCGACTCCACGCACTTCCGTGCCTGGGACCAGAACCTGTTCACCGAGTGGCACTCCCGCTACGGCGGCCGGGGCATCCTGGTGTACTGGCACGTCGAGCGCAACTCGGTGGTCGTGCACTCCCAGACCCTGCGGGCCTCGGCCTCGGAGGTCGCGGCGATGGTGGAGGGCGCCATCCGCCACGGCACGACGATGAAGGTGGAGGGCAACTACGTCGACTCCCACGGCCAGTCCGAGATCGGGTTCGGCATCACCCGGCTGCTGAACGTGGACCTGCTGCCGCGCATCAAGCAGATCAACCACGTCCGACTCTACCGTCCCAACACCGGCGAGCCGGACGCCTACCCGCACCTGGCGGCGGCGATGACGCGGCCGATCCGCTGGGACGTCATCGAGAACAACTACGACCAGGTCATCAAGTACGCCACCGCGATCCGCTCGGGGACCGCCTCCACCGAGGCGATCCTGTCCCGCTTCACCCGCGCCGCCTCCCACCCCGCCTACCAGGCGATGCTGGAGATCGGCCGGGCCCAGCGCACCTGCTTCGTGGCCCGCTACCTGCGCGACCGCGAGTTGCAGCGCGAGATCGAGGAGGGGCTCAACGTGGTGGAGTCCTGGAACGCCGCGAACGCGGTCATCTACTACGGCAAGGGCGGGGAGATCTCCACCAACCGGCGCGAGGAGGTGGAGATGGCCGCGCTGTGCCTGCGGATCCTCCAAGCGTCCCTGGTCTACGTCAACACCCTCATGCTCCAGGACGTGCTCGCCGAACCCGCATGGTCCGAGAAGCTCACCCCGGCCGACCGGCGTGGGCTGACCCCGCTGTTCTGGAGCCACGTGCGCCCCTACGGTGAGGTCAACCTGGACCTGGGCTCGCGGCTGGACATCGGCGCGGGTGCGGAACCTTCCGGACCTGGCCTCGCGTGAGGTTCTCCTGGATCTACAGCAAAGGGCAGAGCGCTGTCAAGGGAATCTAAAGTGGGCCCAAATTGTGCGCTGCCCGAGTGGCTGCAGCTTCGATAAATTGGTGTACATGGGATGCCACGCCGTGTATTGCCCATGACTCTGGAATTATTTGCGGCGCATCTCCCGTTGGGAATATCATTTCGACCTCAGGAGAAAAAAACTTCCCCAGCGTGAGGATGAAAGATACGACCAGCCAGAATGTTTCTGATTCGATGCTCTCGAAGGGCGGGTCTAAGATCTTTTCAATGCCAGCAGAGAAGAGTACGGATCCCGGAATCATGGTTGCGCAGAAAATAAGCCAGATTATCATCCAGAACAGGCTTATCTCATACCGAGCGTCGAACACAATCCGTGCTGACATGGCCGCAAATATGCAGAAGAGGTAGCAGACGAGGAAGGCGAAGGAAAATCGGACGCCTTGCACAATTTTGCCAGCACAGATGGACCATATGCGCTCATGGGGCGGGATCGGATGGTGATGTACCTGGTCTCCCAGGGACTGATATATGCTGCCTGAGCCGCTGTGGTCAGCGTTTATGTTTATGTGATTAGGGTCGCCCTCACTCACCTTCTGATCCCCTCCCGAAGTGCATGTCCCGCGCTGACTGGTAGATCGAACCGGAGCCGTTGGAGGTCGCATTGAAACTGGCCGTGGAAGATTTATTTATGTGGTTGAGGTGCCTCATAAGGGAAGAAATTTCTTGCACAACTGATGGGTCCTTCCTTGCGAGTTCAATGAAACGATCCGTCCAGATCTGCTTGATATTTTCGGCGGCTGATTCGCGCTCTGACTCAGGTACGGCAACGAGATCTGAATGATCTTTCTCTAGGAAATATTCGATGGCCGGAGCCTCATCTTTAGAGCGACTCTTCCAAATCTGCGAAACCTTGCTCTTTGACGCACCCCAGGCGTCTCCCACCATGGATTCGACAAGGGCTCCACCGGCGGCCGACAGTAGGGCAATGATCACAGGATCCACGAGCTCTCCTTGGTTTGATTCTACTTGAGCACGGTTTTCCCTTCCGCATGAGAAGCGAACCCCATGTCGAAAGTGTAGTAGCTTACACTGTTGCCTCTGTGTCTGAGGGTGAAATGATAGATATAAGTAACTTTTTTGACTTTAAGTCCGAATCTCGAGGGATGGCGTTCGGATGCTGTCGACACTAGCCTCGATCTTTCATGACGCCTCGCCGATCAGCCGGAAGAACGTTCGAGGCTGGCCGGATGGCGCAGAACCCGGGGTGTCGGTAAGGAGCGTGTCACCAGGTGCCAAGTAACCCGCGAGCAACTTAGGTGGGTTCTCGCGGAGGTGTTTACTTCTGGAAAGCTTGATTTCCAGAAGTAGACTACGGAGATGACTTCTGGAAACACGATCCCCGGCGAAGATCAGCCCCCGGTTTCCACTTCTGGAAACACACGCACCGGTCGGCCGCGCCGAACCCTCGCACTGCCCGACGACCTGGCAGACGAACACCGCGCGTTCGCCGAGAAGCTGGCCGCCTCCACCGACCTGGGGGCGGCCACGCGCGACAAGTACCAGCGCAACGCCGCTTCCTTCCTCACCTGGCTGGCCGAGGCCCGCGAGGCCGACGTCTTGGACGGCGACCCTCTGGTCGATCCAGACGCTCGGGACTGGGCTGTGCGCGACTATCGCCGCACGCTGAAGAACACCCGCACCCGCTCGGGCGGGCGCCTGTCGGCGGCCACCATCAACAACCGGCTCGCCGCCATCGATGCCTTCTTCTCCCTGCGCGGTTCGGGCCGGCCGGACGTGGTCCGCGAGCACCTGGCCCGCCCCAGCGCGCCCCGCGCGCTGGACGCGCGGACCAAGCTCCGGTTCCTGCGCACCGTGACCCGTGACGCCTCGCTGCGGGACCGGGTGATCTGCCACCTGGCCTACTACGCGGGCCTGCGGGTGGCCGAGATCGTCGCCCTGGACGTGGCCGACCTCCGGCTGTCGGCGCGCAAGGGCACGGTGCGGGTGCGCGGCAAGGGGCGGTTCGGTGGCAAGGACCGCACCGTCCCGCTGCACGCCGAGGTGCGAGCTTCCCTCGAACTCCTCCTGGACGAGCTTGGACGGCCTGCCTCGGGGCCGCTGGTGCGCAACCGGGACGGAGGCGTCCTGTCGACCCGGGCCGCGAACACCGCCGTGAGCGCCCTGGGCGCGGTGGCGGGGATCGGCCCCTCAGACGACGGCGAGGCGTTCGGGCCGCACGTGCTGCGCCACACCTTCGGCACCGACCTGGTGCGCGGTGGCAGCGAGTTGGCGAAGGAGCCGGTGGACCTGGTGACCGTCGCCGAGCTAATGGGGCACGCCGACATCAACACCACCCGTCGCTACGCCCTGCCCACCGAAGCGGACAAGGCTGCCGCCTTGGATGTGCTCACCGTCGACCGGTGAGGTTCAGTCGTGTTTGCGGCTGGTGCCACGTTCGTTAACGGCACCCGAAGCAGCGCGGACGACCCCTGAGGAGGGCGCACGAGGGGGCGCACGGATCACGCAGCGGGTTCACAGTGCCCAGCGCAGCGACTACGTTCGGTACACGACCGATGTGGAGGCAGTCACATGGGACACTTCCCCAACACCGCGCTGCGGGACCTGATCGAGCTGTCCGGGGCGAGCCGCAAGGCGTTGGCTCACCGGATCAACGAACTGGCAGCCGCAGCTGGTCACGCGACCTCCTACACCCACACGTCGGTGGCCAACTGGGTGACGCGTGGAATGGTGCCCCGACCTCCCGCACCGGAGGTGTTGGCCCATGCGTTGTCGGAGCGGCTGGGACGGCCGGTGTCACTGGCCGAGATCGGTCTGGGCAACGCGGTGCGGATCGGGCAGCATGTGGGGTTGGAGTTTCCCCGCCCCCTGCCCGCCGCGATCGGTGCGGCCACCGCGTTCTGGAGCAGCATGGACCGCCGCGTGTTCCTGTCCACCGCCTTCACCGCCACCGCCTTCGGACCGCCCACCCTGCGGTGGATGTCCCAACCCGCCGACGAGGCCGCAGCGCACAAAGGCGGCGGGCGCAGGATCGGGCGAGCCGACATCGTCGAACTGGTGGAGATCGGCGAGCAGGCCCGCCACGCCGACTCCCGATGGGGCGGCGGCAGCCCCGGCGTGTCCGTGGTCGGAGCGTGTCTGCGGGACGTGGCCGCGCCCATGCTGCGCGGCACCTACACCGACCAGGTCGGCCGGGACCTGTTCGCCGCCACCGCCGCGCTCGGCCGCCTGGCCGGGTGGACCGCCTTCGACAACGGAGAGCACGCCCTGGCCCAACGCCACTACGTCCAGGCCCTGCGTATGGCCCGCGCCGCCGGGGGCATCGATCTCGGCGGCTACATCCTGGTCTGCATGGGCTTACAGGTATCGCTACGCGGCTTCCACGACGACGCCTTGGACATGGTGGAGGCCGCACTGTCCGCCACACGCACCACCGCCCCTCCTCGGGTGCGGGCGTTCTTCCATCTCATCGAGGCCCGCGTTCACGCCCGTGCGCGACGTCCCCGCGCCGCAGGTCGCGCGCTGGCCACCTCGGAGAACCTGCTGTCAGTGGCGGGCAACCGGTCAGGGGACGACCCGGCGTGGATCGACTTCTACACCCACGCCCGTCTGGCCGCTGACGCGGTCGAGATCCACCGGGACCTGGGTCAATCCCATCTGGCGCTGGAGTGGAACACGCGGGCGAGCATGCCCACCGACCGCTTCGCCCGCTCCTACGGACTGCGTCTGGCGGTCCTGGCCACCGCCCACGTCCAGCAGGGCGATCTGGACGCCGCGCTGCCCAAGGCGAACGAGAGCATTGACGTGCTCTCCCGAGTGCGCAGCCGCCGCGCGGTCGGCTACCTACACGACCTCGCCCGCCGTCTCAGCCCCCACAGCGGGAAACCCGAGGTTCGGGAGGCCATCCGACACATCACTGCGGGCAGCAACCTTCAGCCAACGGCTCCGCTCGCCTGACCGGGTGCCGGAAGGCGGCCTCAGCGCACTCACGGTTCATCGGCGTGCTTTGGACGGCGGGGCGCCGCGTCCCCCCGCACGCGGCGCCCACGGTGTCCGGGGCTATTCGAGCGCGCGCCGCAGGGCGGCCGGGGAGGGCGCGGTGACCAGGTCGGGCGGGCAGGGGCAGCGGCGGTGCAACAGGGTCGCGGTGAAGACCGGGCGTCCGGCCCCGTCGTGGAGTTCGCAGATCAGGTGGTCGGGGAAGTCGGCGCGCAGGCGTTCGAGCTCCCGACTCGGGTGGAGCGGGTATCCGGCCCTCATCGCTGGACCCCCGCCGTGTGGAACCGGTTCTGTCGGAACCGGTGCGCCGTCCACGTGTCCTGTTCTTCGGGGTCCTGGTCCCACTCCAGGGTGAAGTAGACCGAGGGGCCACAACGGGTGCGCTCGATCCCCCAGGAGTCGGCCAGGCTGTTGACGATGAACAGGCCGCGCCCGTGCTCGGCGTCCGGCTCGGTGGGCACGACCTCCAGGCGGGGGAGGGCGGGGCCGCCGGTCGCGCGGACGGCGACGCGCAGGCAGCGCGCGTACGTGAAGACGGAGACGAGGAACGCCCCGCCGCCTCGCCCGGTGGGGGCGTGCAGCAGGGCGTTCGTGGCGATCTCGCTGAGGATCAGCAGGGCGTCGTGACGTGGTGGTTCGGGTACCCGTGCCAGGTCCAGCCGCTGCCACAGCCAGTAACGGGCGTCTCCGACCGAGGGCAGAGAGCCGGGGAAGCGGCCCAGGAAGCGCCGCATCTCGGGGTGGTTCGAGGGTTTGGGCACGGGAGCACTACGCTCGTTCACAGGTCCTCACCTGTCCTTACCAGGTTCGAGGGCATCAGGCCCCGGTCGCGTGCGGACACACGCTGCCGGGGCCGTTCTGTTGCGCACAGGGGTCGGGAACTTCGAGAAGTTGCCCTGACACTGTGGTCTTGCTCTCTATCATCAACACTACAGGCGGTAAGTGCAAGCAATCTTTAATAGTTCGTCGCATTTTTAGTTCGACCAGGGCAGCTGGAGGCTGGCAAGATGGGCCGACGTATACCGACCGATGTCATGAGTGGAGTGGCTATGAGGACACGGCTCAGCCTGTCCGTGCGGGGGAAGCGCCTACTGCGCGAGCTCAAGCGGCTTCGTGACGAGCGGCGGATGAGCCCCGAGGATGTCGCCGGGCAGCTGGGTTGGCACAAGACGAAGCTGTACCGGATCGAACGAGGCGAGAGCCGGTTGATCCTCGATGACCTGGACGAGCTGCTGGAGCTCTATGGGGTGCGATCTCCTGAGCGCGAGTCACTGTTCCAGCTCGGCAAGGATGCCTGGAAGCGCGGCTGGTGGTTGGCGTATCGGGACCTGTACCAGGGCGAGAGCTTCTTCGTGATGGAGAACGACGCCGCGAAGATCAGCGTGTATGCGCCGAATCTTCTCCCAGGGCTGCTTCAGACGGAGGATTACGCACGGGAGTCGATCCAAGCCATGCATGCGACGGGTGACACGGAGGAGATGCAGAGGCAGTTGTCCGTCCGCATAGAGCGCCAAGGCATCCTTGCTCGTGAACAGCCGCCTGAAGTCCTTGCGGTTCTCGACGAAGCGGTGCTGAGGCGGGCCGTCCTGGACGAGGAGGTGCACAGGGGGCAACTGCGCAGGCTGATCGAGCTTAACCAAAGGCCCAACATCACCGTCCAGGTCGTCCCGTTTGCCTCAGGCGTGTACACAGGGCAGTCGGGCCAGTTCACCATCTTCGAGTTTCCAGATTCGGAAGACGCTCCTGTCGCCTACCAGGAGGGGCTTTTCGGTGACGTTTATGTCGAGAACTCTGCCGATGTGGCCCGGTATACGCTGGCAGCCGCAAGGTTCCGCGACGTGGCGCTTGACGCGAGTGCCTCCAGTGCGTTCATCAGTGATCTGTTGAAGGAGACGGGATAGATGACTGCCGAGTCCACACAGGCCTTCTGGCGTACCAGTAGCTATAGCGGCACTGGCAAGGAGTGCGTGGAGGTGGCGGACGTCGAATCTCGTTCGCTCGTGCGTGACTCCAAGCAGCCCGAGTTGGGGCACTTGACGTTCGCCTCGGGGGAGTGGAGCACCTTCGTCTCCTCCCTCAAAGGGACCGCGAACCCCTCCTAGCCACAGACGAACGACCCTGGGAACGCATGCTTCCGGGGCTCGTTCGCGTACGTCGGGGTGAACCAGGTTCCCTTGCCGTCCCGGTACATCCCGGACCGGAGCTTCTTGACGGAGTCACCCGTCGAGCGCGTCGAGTCCGGCGTCGCTCTCGGGCGCCTTCGGGACATCGCCCAGGTGCCGGAGGAGGGTGCCGCGGCCGATGCCCACGCCGTCCACGTCGACGGTCCCCGTCGTGGAGAGGCAGAACCCGCCGCCGCGCTCGTACATGCGGATGAGCGGGTCGAAGGGGTTGGGGAGGGCGGGCAGAGCCGCTCCCGCGTCCCGGGCCGCCGCCAGGTGCAGCGCCCAGACACAGGTGCGCCCCACGGCCGGGAACTGCCGGGCGAGGTCCGGGTCCCCGCGCACCGACGCGACCACCGCCCCCTCCGCCCGGATTCCGGGTGCGGCGACGGCGGCGATGTCGTGGAAGGGCCAACCGGTCGCGCCGAGCGCCCGCGTCCACACGGCCGACCGGCGCAGGTACTCCCGCATGAGGGCCACCCGGGACCGGGTGCGGTCGACGCCCATCTCCCAGTCGATCGCGCGGATCCGCGCGGCGAGCTCCCCGACCGCTGGGCTCATGCGGGTTCCCTCGTCTTCCGTTCGGGGTGGCGGTGGACTGACACAACGTGCCATGCTGCCGTGTCATCCGGTCATCCGACCGCGACCCGAACCCGCACTGGAGGGGCCCGCCATGGCACAGCAGGTCGAGACGACGGTGTTTCGCGACGTCAGGCCGATGGGAGGCGACCCCGTCGACCTCGTGGTGGCGGACGGGGTGATCTCCTCCGTGGCCGACGCCGGAAGCGCCGAGGCCCGGACCGTGGTGGACTGCGGCGGCCGCCTCGCCCTGCCCGGCCTGGTGGACGCGCACGTCCACCCCGACAAGACCACCTGGGGCGAACCCTGGGTCTCGCGGCGGGCGGCGCGCGGCATCGCCGAACTCGGCGAGCAGGACGCCGAACTCTTCCGCGCCCTGCCCACCCCCGTCGCGGTCCGCGCCGAGCGCCTCATGGCGCACGCCGCGGCCCTGGGCACCCGGGCCATGCGCGCCCACGCCGACGTCGCGCCCGCCTACGGCCTGGCCGGTCTGGAGGGTGTCCAGCAGGCGAAGGCCAACCTGGCGCACGCCACACGGGTGCAGACCGTCGCCTTCCCCCAGCACGGAGTCCTGCGGGCGCCGGGTACCGCCGACCTCCTGGAGGAGGCCGCCCGCTCCGGCCTGGCCGACCTGGTCGGCGGCATCGACCCGGGCACCTTCGACGGCGACCTGGACGGCCAGCTCGACCTCGTCTTCGGGATCGCCGACCGCCACGGGGTGGGCGTCGACCTCCACCTGCACGACCGGGGCGAGCCAGGCCACACGGCCCTGCGCGCCGTCATCGACCGCACCCGCGCGCTGGCCATGCGCGGCCGGGTGACCGTCAGCCACGCCTTCCGCGTCCCCGAGGTGGCGGGCGAGGACCTGCGCCGCCTGGCCGAGGACCTGGCGGAGGCCGGGATCGGGCTGACCACCGTCGCCCCCGGTCCCACGAGCGTCCTGCCCGTGAGGGCGCTGCGCGAGCGGGGTGTGGGCGTGGGAGTGGGATCGGACGGCGTCCGCGACGCCTGGAGCCCCTTCGGTAACGCCGACATGCTCCACCGCGCCCACCTGCTCGCCCGGTCCCTGCACGCCCGCCTGGACGACGAACTCACCGACGCCTACCTGACCTGCGCCCACGACGGAGCCGACCTGCTGGGCCTGGCGCGCGCCGACCTCGCCCCGGGGTCCCCGGCGGACTTCCTCCTGGTCGAGGGCGAGTGCCCGCCGCAGGTGGTCGTGGACGTGCCGCGCCGGTGGGCGGTCGTGCACGGCGGGAACGTGGTGGCCCGGGACGGCGTGCTGCTGCCCCCGGAGGGGGACTGAGCGGCCGGTCCGCGCGTCGGCTCAGACGCAGACCGAGGGCAGCGCGCGGACCAGCCCGGTCGTGTACAGCGGGTCGAACCCGTATCCGGCGGCGACGCGGTGGGCGTCCCGGGCCAGCGTGTCGAAGCAGCCCGGCTCGGCCCGCAGCTCCTCGGTGGCCTTGAGCTCCTCCACGAGCTCGGCGGTGATGCGGTCGAGCACCGGTCGCAGCTCGGACAGGTCGGGCTCCTGGAGCGGGGCCCGTCCCGGGGCGCGGCGCCACTGGGCGATCAGCCCGCGTTGCACGAACTTGTTGGCCTCGATCTGGTCGCGCATCACCGCGGTCGCCACGCGCGGGTCCAGCCTGGCGCGACGGGCCTGGCCGGCCACGGCGGCCAGGATCTGCTCCTCACGCGCGGGATCGTCGATCTCGGCGCCGGTGTGCCACTTGGCGGCGGCGACCGCCTCGGCGACGGTGACCCGCTCGGCGGACAGCTCCACCAGGTCCCCGAGGTCGCCCGTGACACCCGCTCTGGCGGGGGCGGCGAGGAGGGTCGCGGACAGGGCCAGGGTGACGGGGAGCACGAGCGCACGCACAGTCGTTCCTTGAGTTCGGTGGTCGAGAGACTCATGAATCTAACAGAGAGTTCCTGCGTGATGATTTTGCGTCACCATGATGCGCATTGAGTGTGGGTGGGCGCGTGTCGGGGTGTCGGCCACCGCCGTGTCCATTTGTGCACATAGGGTCACGATCGTTGGCTGGTACAGGCGAGAGGACACACGATGGCTGACCCGGCAGACGTCAGCGAGGAGACCACCGAGGCCCCGACCACCGAGGCCCCGGTCGCCGAGGAGGAGACGGCGCGCGAGGTCGAGCCGCGCGGCCGCGAGGCCGGGGCCGGCAGGGGGCACACCATCGTGGTGGGCGCGGGGATGGCCGGTCTGGCCGCCGCCAACCGGCTCGCGGACGCGGGGGAGCGGATCACCGTCGTCGAGGCCCGCGACCGCATCGGCGGGCGGGTCCACTCGATCCGGACCTGGGAGGGCTTCACCATCGACGCGGGCGCCTCCTGGATGCGCGGCGAGGAGAACAACCCCCTCGCCGTACTGGTCCGCGAGGTCGGAGCCCGGACGGCCGTGTTCAACCGCTCCACCGAGACCGCCTACGACCCCAAGGGCCGCCGTTTCCTCTTCGACCGCCACCGCCGCAACATGGAGGACGTCAACCTCCTCCACGAGCACATGTACTGGGCCAACGTCGGCGCCGACCCCAGCGAGTCCATGGAGGAGGGCGTCCAACAGGCCCTCTACGACGCCAACCTGGTCCGGGCGCGGGCCCGGGACGCCAAGGAGATCGTCCACCGGATCATCGAGGCCGACCACGGCGCCGACGCCACGGAGGTCGCCTTCAGCTCCGTGGCCGCGCTGCACGAGTTCAGCGGCGACGACGTCGTCTTCCCCGACGGGATGAGCCAGCTCACCGACCACCTGGCCCGGGGGCTGGACGTGCGTCTGGACCACGTCGTCCTGGGGATCTCCCACGACGACGAGGGCGTCTCGGTCCGCGTCGACACCCCCGAGGGTGAGGAGACCCTGACCGCGGACCGCGTCCTGGTCACCCTTCCGCTGGGCGTGCTCAAGGCGGGGCAGGTGGAGTTCTCCCCCGACCTGCCCGGCGACAAGAACGACGCGATCGAGCGCCTGGGCAACGGCCGCCTGGAGAAGCTGTTCCTGCTGTTCGACGAGGTGTTCTGGGGCGACGCCGAGGTCCTCGTGCACCTGGGGACGCAGGAGGGGACCTGGTTCCACTGGTACGCGGGCCAGCGCATCCGGGGCGTCCCCGTCCTGGTCTGCCGCAACGGGGGCAACGCGGCGAGGTTCCTGGCGCGGATGGAGGAGGGGGACGTGGTCGAGCACGCGATGGCGTCGCTGCGCTCCATGTTCCGCAAGGCCCCCGACCCCGTCGACCACTACCTCACCCACTGGATGGAGGACCCCTTCGCCCGGGGCGCCTTCTCCTACACCGCCGTCGGCTCGGGGGACGGCGACCGCGAGGCCCTCGCCGAACCGGTGGACGAGCGGTTGTTCTTCGCGGGGGAGGCCACGGAGATCGAGCACACCGCGACCGTGCACGGGGCGCTGCTGTCCGGCCTGCGCGCGGCCGACCGCATCCTCGGCACGGAGTAGGCCCCGGTCACCCACCGGCCGCGGGCACCGCCCCGGGCGGACCGGTCAGTGCCCCAACCGCCCCCGGAGGAGGGCGCCGGCCCGCGCGGGGCGCGGTGGTCAGCCCTTGCGGGCCACTCCCCCGTACTGGTCGACCTCGCGGGGACGCCCCACCTCGGTGGCCTCCGGCCGCCACAGTGTCGCGGACACCACACCCGGTTCGAGCAGGTCCAACCCGTCGAAGAACAGCGCGATCTCGTCCGGTGCGCGCAGGTGGTAGGGCGCGGCCGCGGTGTCGTTCCAGCGCTTGGCGGCCTCGATCATCTCCGGGCTGGTGTCGGTGCCGTCGCACATCACCAGGAAGCTGCCCGGGGGAAGCGCGTCGACGTAGCCGCGCACGATGTCGTAGGCCTCCTGGCCGGCGAAGTGGCCCATCGTGCCCAGGATGGTCAGCCCGATCGGCCGGGCGAAGTCCAGATGGTCGGCGGCCTCCGCCAGGACGGTGGAGGGATCACGCAGGTCGGCGTCGGCGTAGTGGGTGGTGCCGTCCTGGTGGCTGGTGAGGAGGGCTCTGGCGTGGGCCAGGACCATGGGGTCGTTGTCGACGTAGACCACACGCGAGGAGGGGGCGACGGCCTGGGCGACCTCGTGGGTGTTGTGGTGGGTGGGCAGCCCGGTGCCGATGTCGAGGAACTGGCGCACACCCTCCCGTTCGGCCAGGTGGGTGACGGCCCGGATGAGGAAGTCCCGGTCCGCGCGGGCGGCGGCGACCATCTCGGGGTACGCCTGCAGGACGTAGTCACCGACCTCGCGGTCGGCAGGGTAGTTGTCCTTGCCGCCCAGCCAGTAGTTCCACACACGGGCGGAGTGGGCGGTGGTCGTGTCGATCAGGGGGCGTGAGGATTCCATGCGCCGAGAGTAGAGGGCCGTGTGCGCGGCTGCCACCGCCGGGCCGGTTCCCGAGGGTGCACGGTTCCCTCAGCGCACCAACCGGCGTTCGGCGGCGGTGATCCCGGCCTTACAGGCGCGCTCCACCTGGCGGTGGTTGCGCAACCGCTCGAACAGGCCGAACGGCGCGAGACGGGAGTCCGGCGCCCCCTCGGCCTCGGCGATCTCCAAGGTCTGCCCTCGCAGGGAACCGGTCCTGCTCCACCGTTCCCACCGCTCGTAGTCCGGGCTGGCCTGGTGGCCGAAGACGAACGCGGCTCCGCCGTCCCCGTCCAGGTCCCGGCCGTCGCGCGGCCACAGCTCCACCGCCCCGCCCACTCCGCCCGACCAGTCCCGGGCGGTGACCACGTCCACGCTCACGTCCGCGTCGACCTCCCGGACCAGCAGCGCGTCGCTCGCCCGGGTACGGGCGGGGACGTGGTGGACGCGCTCGACCTCGACCAGGCTCACCACGGCCCGCGACATCCACCACCAGTTCTCCCGGCGCGCCATGAGGCTGCCCGCGCGCAGCCGGGTCGGCGGGTGCTTGCGCACCTCCTGCTCGACCAGATCCGCGCCGAACTCCGACCCGTCCAGGTCCAGACGGACCCGGATCCGGCCAGTGGCGACCAGCGTCGGCTCACCGGGCCCGGCGGCCGTGGTCAGGCAGAACGCGGCCCGGTTGAGCAGGGAGTCGATGACGGGCAGGTAGGCCATGGGCAGCGCCACGCAGGGGTGGTCCGCGAGCAGCGGAACGACCGGCACCCCGACGGGCCCGCCGTCGGACAGCCAGCACATCTCACCAGCGGGGGAACGCCGCCACGCCGTATCCCAATCGTTCACGTCGAACCTTTTCCGTGACGTGGCTCTCATGTTAACTTCTCGGGACTGTACCCCCATCCCCCCAGCCGAAAGCACCAGCGGGGCAGCCACACCGCGGTGCCGACACGCAAGGAACCTCCCACATGCCTGCCGTAGCCGTCCTCCTCGGGGCCCTGGCGCTGTTCGCGCTCGGCTACCGCTTCTACTCCGTCTACCTGGCCGACCGGGTCTACCAGCTGGACCCCGCCTTCGTGACGCCAGCCCACACCTACCGGGACGGGGTGGACTACCTCCCCACCAACAAACACATCGTCTTCGCCCACCACTTCATCTCCGTGGCCGGCGCCGCACCCATCGTCGGCCCGGCCATCGCCGTCTTCTGGGGGTGGGGACCGGCGCTGCTGTGGGTCGTGCTGGGCACGATCTTCGCCTCCGGCGCGCACGACTTCGGGTCGATCGTCGTGTCGGTCCGCCACAAGGGCCGCAGCATCGGCACACTCGCCAGCGACGTGATCAGCGCGCGGGCCCGCATCATGTTCCTGCTGATCATCTTCTTCCTGGTGACCATGGTCAACGCGGTGTTCGCCGTGGTCATCGCCGGGCTGTTCATCGCCACCCCCGCGGCGGTCCTGCCGGTCCTGGTCACCGTCCCGCTGGCGATCGGCGTCGGCCAGGTGGTCTACCGCCGCCGCACGGCCGCGCTCCTTCCGTCGGTCATCGCGCTGGTGGTCGTCTACGTGTGCATCCCCCTCGGCCAGCTGGTGCCGATCACCGTCGACCCCGTGGCCAACGCCCTGGGCGTCGAGGCGTCGACGGTGTGGATGGTGCTGCTGTTCACCTACACCTTCTTCGCCTCGCGCCTGCCCGTGTGGATGCTGCTCCAGCCGCGCGACTACATCAACCAGCACCAGATGGTCCTGGCCCTGGCCGTCATCATGCTCGGCGTGGTCGTCGGGATGGACGCGATCGAGGCTCCCGCCTTCCGCGGCGACGTGCCCGACGGGTCGCCGTCGATCTTCCCGCTGCTGTTCATCACGATCGCGTGCGGTGCCGTGTCCGGCTTCCACAGCCTGGTCTCCTCCGGCACCACGGCCAAGCAGTTGGACAAGGAGACCGACGCCCGCTACGTCGGCTACCTCAGCTCCCTGGGCGAGGGAACGCTCGCGGTCTGCTCGATCCTGGCCTGCACCGCCGGGATCATGGTCCTGTCCACCAACCAGGACACCACCTGGACCCAGCTGTACGTGGACTGGGAGACCGCCGGAACCGGTGCGGGCGGCCGGTTCGTCCAGGGCGTGGCCGGGTTCGCCAGCAACCTCGGTGTGCCCGAGAGCATGGGCCTGGTCTTCGCCAGCGTCGTCGTGATCAGCTTCGCCGCCACCTCCCTGGACACCGCGGTGCGCCTCCAGCGCTACACCATCCAGGAGATCAGCACCATCGCGGCGGACCGGTCGAACGAGGGCGGCGCGGCCCACGGGGTCTTCACCTTCCTGTCCCGCAACACCACCGTCGCCACGCTGATCACGGTCGGCCTGGCCCTGTCCCTGGCCCTGGTGCCCGGCAACTTCGCCCTGGGCACCCTCTGGCAGCTGTTCGGCACCACCAACCAGCTGACGGCGGGCCTGGCGCTGGCGGTCATCGCGGTCTGGGTGACCAAGCGCGGCCGCAACCCGATCGTCATCCTCGTCCCGCTGGTCTTCCTCGTCGTGATGACCTCCTGGGCGCTCGTCATCCAGCTCATCACCTTCGTCGGCTCCGACGACCCCCTCCAGCGGTTCGTGCTCGCGCCGCTGGACCTGGCCATCTTCGGCCTGGCCCTGTGGATGACCGTCGAGGCCGCGATCGCCCTGCGCCGGGCCTTCCTGGCCCGCCGGAGCGGCACCGCGGGGGGAACCGGTGAGCGGAAGACGGACGAGACGCCCGAGCCCGCCGCTGAGGGGACCGACGGCGATGCCTGACCACCGGGCGGACTCCCCCTCGTGAGCACCGCACCCGCCACCGCCGCCGGGTCCGGCCCCCTGGGTCGGGCCTGGCGGCGCGCCGTCTCCTCCTGGCGCCGCTTCGAGGCCTTCCACCAGGCGGTGTTCGAGGCGCGGTGGGGGCACGCCCGTGAGCGCGAGGCCCGCACCCAGCAGGACACCCTGCGGGCCCTGCTCATGCTGGAGACCCTGGGCGTGGACAACCCCGTCGCCTACGAGACCCTCGACCTGATCCCGTACATGGTCGCCGACCTGCACGAGTGGCACCAGCGTCTGGGCCGCGACGACTTCGGCGCCCCCGGAGGATGCTGTTGACCACCCCGACCACGCCCGACGGAGTCACCGCCCCGTTTTCTCCCGCCGCGCCGATCACCTTCGTCGGCGGCAAGGGCGGCGTCGGCAAGACCACCCTGGCCGCCGCGCACGCCCTGGCCCTGGCCGACGCCGGCCGCCGGGTCCTGGTGGTGTCCACCGACCCGGCCCACTCCCTGGGCGACGCCCTGGAGAGGCCGCTGTCCGACGAACCCACGCCGATCGCGCCCGGCCTGTGGGCGGCCGAACCCGACGCCGACGCCGCCGTGCGCCGCCGCATCGCCCACGTGGCCGAGGACGCGCGCCGCGCCGTCCCCCGCGAGGTCATGCCCGCCGTGCACCGACACCTGGAGCAGGCGGGCGCCAGCCCCGGCATGGCCGAGTCCGCCCTGGCCGACCTCCTCGTCGACCGTATGGAGGAGGTCGGCGACCGGTGGGACCACCTGGTCGTGGACAGCGCCCCGACCGGCCATCTCCTGCGCCTGCTCCACCTGCCCACACTGTTGACCCCGTGGGTGAGGGGCCTGACCCGCCAACGCGAGCGCGCCCGCCGGGCCGAGGCCCTGGCCGACGTCGTCGGCAGCGGCGGGGACGAGGCCGACGACCCCCTGCTGGAGCGGCTGCACGCACGGCGCCACCGGTTGGAGCGGGCCGCCGCCCGGCTGCGCGAGGACGCCGTCGTCACCCTGGTCACCCTGCCCCGCCGCATGGTGCTCGCCGAGACCGGGCGCGCCGTCGACCAACTCTCCGAAGCCGGCTTCCGGCTCGCCCCCGTCATCGTCAACCAGATCCCGCCGGACGGCGCGGCGGGCCCCGACGGCGCGCGGGCCCTCACCCTGACCCAGGAGCGGTTCGCGCACCTGGGCGTGGTGCGGGTACCCCTGCAGGACGGCGAACCGACCGGACCGGAGCGCCTGCGTCGGCTCGTGCCGTTCCTGGACGCGGTCCCGGCGCGGTGAGGCGTCCGTGCTCGGTCGCGGTCGGCCCACCACCCACCGCCGCCGACCCCCGCAAGGCACGTCACACCAGGTGGCGGCCGTGATGGCGGGAAACGTCCCCACCGACCGCTATCGTTGGCGCTATGGGGCGATCCGGGGAAGACGGCAGAGGCGAGGCGGGGGGCGACGTGGCCGGACCGGTGGTCAGTGACCGGATCTGGACGGTCCCGAACCTGTTGAGCATGCTCCGGCTGCTGGGCGTGCCGGTCTTCCTGTGGCTGGTGCTGGGACCGCAGGCCGACTGGTGGGCCCTGCTGGTGCTCGCCTTCGCCGGGCTCAGCGACTGGCTGGACGGCAAGATCGCCCGCGCCTGGAACCAGACCTCGCGGCTGGGGACGGTGCTCGACCCGCTCGCCGACCGGCTCTACATCTTCGCCGCCCTGCTCGGCCTCGTCATCCGGGGCATCATCCCGTGGTGGCTGATGGGCATCCTGGTGCTGCGCGACGTCCTCATCCTCGGCGCGCTGCCGCTGCTGCGGCATTTCGGATACGGCCCGCTGCCGGTGAACTTCGCGGGCAAGGCCGCCACGTTGTGCCTGTTGTACGCGTTCCCGCTGCTGTTTATCGCGGGGCACACGTCGATTGTCTCAGATGTGGCGCGGATTATAGGTTGGGCGTTCGCACTCTGGGGAACTGCTCTTTATTGGTGGGCCGGACTGCTTTATGCCGTACAGGGACTGCGCCTGATCGCCCAGACCCGCCGCGACGAACGCGCTGATCACACCGGTGGCCGGACGGGTACCGAGGACAGCGACCCAGCGCGGCCGCAGCACGGATCGACCCGATCCGACCGACCAGGCGACCGCTGACGGAGGAACCCGGAGCGGAATCCGAGGGCGAACGGACGCACCACGGGTCGGGGCCGGACCAGGCTCCGGGCCCGGCCCGAACACGACCGGCGGAACGGCTCACCGCGAATCCTGTCGGATCGAGAGGGAGTGTCATCTCCGCCATGAGAACATGTCCCACCGCGTGCGACGACGCGCGCTCCCACCCCCGCGCCGCGACCTCCGACGGCACCGCTGTACGGAGGTCCCGGCGATGACCGACACCAGCGCCCAGAACGGCCCCGCCCACAGCGGTGACGGCGCCGATGTCCCGGCCACGCCCCCGATGAAGGCGGTCGTGATGGCGGGCGGCGAGGGCACCCGCCTGCGCCCCATGACGGCCAACCAGCCCAAACCCCTCCTGCCGGTGGTCAACAAGCCCATCATGGAGCACGTCCTCCGGCTGCTGCGCAAACACGGCTTCACCGAGACGGTGGTGACCGTCCAGTTCCTGGCCACCCTCATCCGCAACCACTTCGGGGACGGTGAGGAGCTGGGAATGAAGCTCCACTACGTCGCCGAGGAGGTCCCCCTCGGAACCGCGGGCAGCGTCAAGAACGCCGAGGAGTACCTGCGCGGCGAACCGTTCATCGTCATCTCCGGCGACGCGCTGACCGACATCGACCTCACCGACATGGTGCGCTTCCACAAGGAGCGCGGAGCCAAGGTCACCATCGCCCTCAAACGGGTCCCCAACCCTCTGGAGTTCGGGATCATCATCGTGGACGAGCAGGGCCGTATCCAGCGGTTCCTGGAGAAACCCACGTGGGGCCAGGTCTTCTCCGACACCGTCAACACCGGCATCTACATCATGGAGCCTGAGGTCCTCGAGCGCGTCGCCGACGGCGAGGTCGTGGACTGGTCCGGTGACGTCTTCCCCGAACTACTCAAGGAGGGCGAGCCCCTCTACGGGTACGTCGCCGACGGCTACTGGGAGGACGTCGGCACCCACGAGAGCTACCTCAGCGCCCAGGCCGACGTGCTCTCGGGCCGCGTCGCCGTGGACATCGACGGTTTCGAGGTGTCGCCGGGCGTGTGGGTCGGAGAGGGCGCGCAGGTCGACCCGAACGCCGTCCTCAAGGGCCCGCTGTACATCGGTGACTACGCCAAGGTCGAAGCCGGGGCGGAGCTGCGCGAGTACACCGTCGTCGGCAGCAACGCCGTGGTGCGCTCCGACGCCTTCTGCCACCGAACGGTCCTGCACGACAACGTGTTCATCGGGCGCGGCGCCAACCTGCGCGGCACCGTGATCGGGAAGAACACCGACGTCATGGCCGCCGCCCGGATCGAGGAGGGCGCGGTCGTGGGCGAGGACTGCGTCATCGAGTCCGAGGCCTACGTGCACAACGACGTCAAGGTCTACCCCTTCAAGACCATCGAGGCCGGTGCGGTGGTCAGCAGCAACGTCGTGTGGGAGTCGCGCGGGCAGCGCTCGCTGTTCGGGCCGCGCGGGGTCTCCGGCCTCATCAACGTCGAGATCACCCCCGAACTGGCGGTGCGGCTGGCCAACGCCTACGCGACCACGCTGAAGAAGGGCGCGATCGTCACCACCTCCCGCGACGTCTCGCGGGCCGCGCGCACTCTCAAACGTGCGGTGATCAGCGCGCTGACGGCGGCCGCGATCGACGTGCGCGACCTGGAGGTCGTGCCGCTTCCGGTGGCGCGCTTCCACACGTCCCAGAGCGGGGTCAGCGGCGGCATCCACCTGCGCACGAGCCCCGGGGACCCGGAATCGGTGGACATCCTCTTCCTCGACGGCCAGGGCGCCGACCTGTCGCCGGCCTCGCAGCGCAAGCTGGACCGGGTCTTCTCCCGGGCGGAGTACCGTCGGGCCTTCCCCGGGGAGATCGGCGAGCTGACCTTCCCCTCGCGCGGCGTGGAGAACTACTCGCACGACCTGCTGCGCGCCGTGGACACCAGCGGTGTGGCCGAGGCCGAGCTCAAGGTCGTGGTCGACTGCGCGGGCGGGACGGGGTCGCTCATCCTGCCGTCCCTGCTGGGGCGGATCGGGGTGGACGTGCTCACGGTGAACAACCGGCTGGACGAGGCCTCGCCGACCGACACCGCGGCCAAGCGGATGCGCGACCTGGAGCGGCTGGGCGAACTCGTGGCCAGCTCCGGGGCCGACTTCGGTGTCCGGTTCGATCCGGTGGCCGAGCGGCTGGCCATCGTGGACGAGAACGGTGAGCTGGTCGACGGCGACCGGGCGCTGCTGGTCGTGCTGGACCTGGTCGCCGCCGAGCGCGGCGGCGGCACGGTGGCGCTGCCGGTCACCACCACCCGGGTGGCCGAGCGGGTGGCCAGCGCGCACGGGGTCTCGGTGCGGTGGACGGCCACGGCCACCGACGAGCTGACCAAGGCGGTCAGGTCGGGTGAGGAGGAGATCGTCTTCGCCGGGGACGGCCGTGGCGGGTTCGTCATCCCCGAGTTCAGCCCCACCAGCGACGGCATCGCCGCCTTCGTGCGGCTGCTGGGCCTGGTGGCGCGCACCCGGCGCTCCGTGGGCCAGATCGACCGCGCCATTCCGCAGGCGCACCTGCTCCGCCGCTCGGTGCCCACCCCCTGGGCGGTCAAGGGCAGCGTCATGCGGGCCGTGGTGGAGGCCGCCGGAGACCGGGAGCTGGACACCACCGACGGGGTCCGGGTCCTGGAAGCCGACGGCAGTTGGGCGCTCGTCCTGCCCGACACCGCCGAGGCCGTGACCCATCTTTGGGCCGAAGGTCCCGACCCCGACACCGCGCACCGCCTGCTGGACGAGTGGGCGGCCGTCGTGGAACGGGCCGAGGGCTGACCTGCTGCCATGCGGGTGGGGGCGAAGCTTCGCCCCCACCCGCATGGCGCGTTCAGTCAGGGGACACCTTTCCCACCCCAGCGCGAGAGTTCCCGTTAAACTGGACATAACGGCAGGTCATCGCGGTGGTGGAAAGTTCCCGCGAATCCGTTTGGCTCAGCTGCGAACCAATCCGCCCCGCACGGCATCTGCACCAGAGCAGGTGTCCATCTCGACGGGGGCGGGCATCGGCGGAGACGGTGCCTCAGGTGTCGGGTCCGTCGTCCCCTCCGCCGCGGGCGGGTCCGGGCGCCCACGGCAGGCCGAGGTGGAGCAAAACCCTTCCTGGACAGGGATATGGTTTAAAGTCGAGTGTTCCCTGACGCACCGCGTCACCACCGGGCGGGTACCCCAGCGACGGCGGAGCCGGGCCGGGGGTGACAAGGAGTACAACATGGGGGATGAGACCAAGCGACCGACCGTGTGAGGCGCACCGCTGCCTGACAGCGGGCTGTCTCGCCACGCTCCGGGCGGTGTGCGGGTGAGCAACCCGTACGGTGCCCGGGACGTGTCACCGATCAGCCGAATCAAGCACCGCCCCGTGCGGTAGGAGGCCGAGCCGACCTATGTCGAGCGTTTACTGCACGCAGTGCGGTCACGCCGTTGCGGATGATGCCCGTTTCTGCTCCTACTGTGGGACCCCCGTCCGCAGGCCCCAGCAGCAGACCCCACAACCTGGTGCGCGTGGGGACTCCGCCGGCGATGTCACGTCCACCATCTCGATCTCCGGGATCCAGGCCCTCGAGGAGGAGGAGTCGGCCGGTGACGAGTTGGCGGCCGACGACCCGGCCAACGCCGATTCCCTTCCTTCGGGCACGGCGCTGCTCGTGGTCAAGCGCGGCCCCAACGCCGGAAGCCGGTTCCTGTTGGACAGCGACGTGACGACCGCGGGGCGTCATCCCAACAGCGATATCTTCCTCGACGACGTGACCGTTTCACGCAGGCACGTCGAGTTCTTCCGCCGCGGCGACGGTTTCGGAGTCCGGGACGTGGGGAGCCTGAACGGTACCTATGTGAACCGCGAACCCGTCGACGAGGCCGCCCTGGGCGGCGGGGACGAGATCCAGATCGGCAAGTTCCGCATGGTCTTGCTGACCAAACCGCGCCGCTGACCGGCACGGTGGCCACGGGGAGGTGGGGCTGGAGCCGGAGACCCTCGGTCGAGGGCGGTGGCCTCACCTTTCCGCGGAGCGGGAGACGGTGGGGGTGGGGCTGGCGCCGGAGACTCCCGGTCGAGGGTGGTAGCCTCCCCCCGCGAAGCGGCCACCAAGGCGATGGCGGGAGGGCCGAGCAGGTTTGCGGGCCCCCGCCTCCGGACAGCTTTGTAACGAAGGGTGCCGATTTCGCCCTCGGGTCCTGATCCAACGGGGGAGCAGGGACGAGCGCCCATCCGGCATGACGACTCGTGGGACGGAGCCGCTGTGAAGCACATGGAGGTCGTCGGCGTCCGGGTTGAGATGCCCTCGAACCAGCCGATTGTCCTGCTCAAGGAATCCGACGGAGACCGCTACCTCCCCATTTGGATCGGCGGGGTGGAGGCCACGGCGATCGCACTCGCGCAGCAGGGGGTGGCGCCCGCACGGCCGCTGACCCACGACCTGTTCCGGGATGTGCTGGAGGCACTCGACACCGGGCTGCAGACGGTGAACATCACCGGTCTGAGCGACGGGATCTTCTACGCCGAACTGGTGTTCAGCAACGGTGTGGAGGTCAGCGCGCGGCCTTCCGACTCGATCGCGCTCGCACTGCGGACCGGCACGCCGATCTACGCCCACGAGGACGTGATCGACGAGGCCGGGATGCCGATCCCCGACGAGCAGGAGGACCAGGTCGAGGCGTTCCGGGAGTTCCTGGACAACATCTCGCCCGAGGATTTCGGCCGGCGCGCCGAGTAGCGTCTCCCGGGAGTCGCGCGGCGGGGTGGCCCCCGCCGTGTCCTTGACGTGTGCCCGGGTAGGACGCCCACGCGAAAACACGGCTGTGACCTGCGGGTTCGTCGCGGTCGTCACTGATAGATTGGGTTATCGGGTCAGGGGAGGGGGACTGTGGTGGCCACGGCCGGGGCCTTGGGGCGCCCTCGGGTCGGACCCGGTGCGGATCCGGGGCCCGCGCGACGCGCGCACTTGGCGACGCGCCGCGTGCCTTCGTTGACGCTGTCGGTCGGTCGTCCTACGGTCGGTGCAGTGGAACCCGCGGCGCACCCTTTCCCTGAGTGGACATCCCCTGTCGACACCGCCGTGGGACGAGGAGCCGGAGGTCGGCGTGGCGGTAGCGGGCGGCAAGCGGGAGACCCATGACAGGCGGTCCGCGCTGCGGCTAGCGGGGCAGCAGGGCCTACTGTGCGAAGAGGACGTGGTGGCGCTGCCGATGGACGTCGGGTACAGGGGCCCAGCGGCGTGTACCGCCGCAGGGATCACCTACCGTCAGCTCGACTACTGGGCCAGAACCGGCCTGGTCGAACCGAGTGTGCGCGCCGGAGCCAACAACGCCCCCCTGTACAGCCTCCCCGACATCCTGTTGCTGAAGGTCGCCAAGCGCCTTCTGGACACGGGGATCTCCCTCCAACAGATTCGCAACGCCGTCGATCATCTGCGTGGCAGGCCCGCCCCCGATCTGGCCAGCATCACGCTGATGAGCGACGGCGTCAGTGTCTACGAGTGCACCTCGCCCGACGAGGTCGTCGACCTCATGCAGCGCGGGCAGGGCATGTTCGGACTGGCCCTGGGCAACGTGTGGCGCGAACTGGAGGAGGCGCTGGGCGTGGTCCCGGCCGAGGAGCGCGCCGACCTGCCCACCGCCCCGCCGCAGCCGGTGGATGAGCTGGCGCGCCGCCGCCGGGAGCGCCGCACGGGCTGAGCGGCCCCGCGGCGGAACCGGACTCGCGCCACGGACGTCGGACCCGCGGCGAGGCATCCGGGTCGTGGGGGACGCGTGGCACGGAACGGGCTGCGCGACGGGGAACGCGAGCCGGGCGGAGGGGCCGTGGGGCTGCCGACGGGATCGGCCGGTCCGTCGTGGTCGGGGGCGCCCTCGTACTCACCGACCGGTGGCTCCCGTTCGAACCGGCCGTGTTCGCCTTCGCCGGGCGGTCGGGAACACCTGCGGTTGAGGGGCCTGTGGACCGGGGGTCCAGTGGGGGCCGCCGGACACGCGAGACCCTGGCTCGGCTCCCGGCGCGGCTATCGAGTACCGTTTGGTCACAGCAGGGATGAAAACCGACATTCGCCCTGTCCGTACATTCACACACAGCGTCAACAGGCCGTCAATACCACGCGGGAGAGACCCCGACAGGGGCGCCGACGGGGCAATACTCCCCAGTAACCTCTCAGGCACCACGGACCGCGTGGAGGAGGCCGCTCTGAAGCCGGGCCGCGTCATGCCCGGTGACAGAGGGGGAGACCGTGAGGAACGCGCCGACCCGCTCGGCCCTGTCATCAGGAGGTCTCCGTGCCTGACCAGTCCACGCCAGACCCGACGCCGCACACGCCCGGCACCCCCGCGCGGGTCTTCGCCGACCGCCACATCGGGCCCACCCCCGCCGAAACCGCGGAGATGCTCAAGACCGTCGGCTACGGCTCCACCGCCGAGCTCATGGCCGCCGCCGTCCCCGAGTCCATCCTCACCGGTCCGGGTCGCAGCGCGCCGCTCGACCTGCCCGAGGCGCTCGGTGAGGCCGAGGCCCTCGCCGAGCTGCGCGACCTGGCCGACCGCAACCAGGTGCGCACCTCGCTGATCGGCCTGGGGTACTACGACACCGTCACGCCGCCGGTCATCCTGCGCAACATCATGGAGAACCCGGCCTGGTACACGGCCTACACGCCCTACCAGCCCGAGATCTCCCAGGGCCGCCTGGAGGCCCTGCTCAACTTCCAGACCATGGTCTGCGACCTGACCGGCCTGCCCGTCTCCGGCGCCTCCCTGCTGGACGAGGCCACGGCCGCCGCCGAGGCCATGACGCTGGCCCGGCGCGCCTCCAAGAGCAAGGCGGACGTCTTCGTCGTCGACTCCGACGTCTTCCCCCAGACCCTCGACGTGCTGCGCACCCGCGCCGAGCCCCTGGGCATCGAGGTCGTCGTCGCCGACCTGTCCCGGGGCCTGCCCGACGGTGACGCCTTCGGCGTCCTGGTGCAGTACCCGGCCGCCAGCGGTGTCGTGCGCGACCCGGGCGAGATCGTCGCCGCCGCCCACGAGCGGGGCGCGCTCGCGGTCGTTGCGGCCGACATCCTCGCGCTCACCCTGCTGCGCAGCCCCGGTGACCTGGGCGCCGACATCGCGGTGGGTTCCACCCAGCGCTTCGGCGTCCCCCTCGGCTTCGGCGGTCCGCACGCCGGGTACATGGCGGTCGGTGAGAAGCTGCGCCGCCAGCTGCCCGGCCGCCTGGTCGGTGTCTCGGTGGACGAGTCGGGCCGCCCCGCCTACCGACTCGCACTCCAGACCCGCGAGCAGCACATCCGGCGGGAGAAGGCCACGAGCAACATCTGCACCGCCCAGGTGCTGCTCGCCGTCATGGCCGGGATGTACGCCGTCTACCACGGGCCCGACGGTCTGCGCGCCATCGCCCGCCAGGTGCACACCCGCGCCGCCGCGCTCGCCGACGGCCTCACCGAGCGCGGCTTCGAGGTCGTGCACGGCGCCTTCTTCGACACCCTGCGCGTGCGCGTGCCCAGCTCCGCCGCCGTCGTCGAGCGCGCCCTGGCGGCCGGGTACAACCTCCTGGCCGTCGACCAGACCACGGTCGGCGTCTCGGTGGACGAGACCACCACCCCGGCCGACCTGGAAAGGGTGCTGGAAGCCTTCGGCGAGTTCGAGCGCGGCTCCTCCCGCGCCGGGCTGGCCGTCGACGAGAGCGCCGACCGGGTGCCCTCCGACCTGCGCCGGGGGGTGGACTACCTCACCCACCAGGTGTTCAACACCCACCGCAGCGAGACCTCCCTGCTGCGCTACATGCGCCGCCTGTCCGACCGCGACCTGGCTCTGGACCGCACGATGATCCCGCTGGGCTCGTGCACCATGAAGCTCAACGCCACCGCCGAGATGGAGGCCGTCACCTGGCCCGAGTTCGCGCGCCTACACCCCTTCGCGCCGCTGGACCAGGCGTCGGGCAGTGTGGCGCTGGTCCGCGACCTGGAGGCCTGGCTGGCCGAGGTGACCGGCTACGACGCGGTCTCCCTCCAGCCCAACGCCGGGTCCCAGGGTGAGCTCGCCGGTCTGCTGGCGATCCGCGGCTACCACCGCTCCCGGGGCGAGGCCCACCGCGACGTGTGCCTCATCCCCAGCTCCGCACACGGCACCAACGCCGCCAGCGCCGTCATGGCCGGGATGCGTGTGGCCGTCGTGACCTGCGACTCCCATGGCAACATCGACCTGGACGACCTGCGCGCCAAGACCGAGAAGCACGCCGAGGACCTGGCGGCCATCATGGTCACCTACCCCTCCACCCACGGCGTGTACGAGGACACCGTCACCGAGGTGTGCCGCCTGGTCCACGAGGCGGGCGGCCAGGTGTACGTGGACGGGGCCAACCTCAACGCGCTGCTGGGCTGGGCCAAGCCCGGTGAGTTCGGGGCCGACGTCAGCCACCTGAACCTGCACAAGACCTTCTGCATCCCGCACGGCGGCGGCGGTCCCGGCGTCGGTCCGGTCGCGGTCCGCTCCCACCTGGCCGGTTTCCTGCCCAACCACCCGGGACAGCCCGAGGCGGGGCCGCACACGGGGGTGGGCCCGGTCTCGGCCGCGCCGTTCGGGTCGGCGGGCATCCTGCCGATCTCCTGGGCCTACATCAGGATGATGGGGGAGGACGGTCTGCGCGCGGCCACCGAGACCGCGGTGCTGTCGGCGAACTACCTGGCCAAGCGCCTGGAGTCGCATTACCCGGTGCTCTACACCGGTGCCAACGGCCTGGTGGCGCACGAGTGCATCATCGACATCCGCCCGCTCCAGAGGACCAGCGGGATCAGCAACGAGGACGTCGCCAAGCGGCTCATGGACTACGGGTTCCACGCGCCGACGATGTCGTTCCCGGTGGCGGGCACCCTGATGGTGGAGCCCACCGAGAGCGAGAACCTCGCCGAGCTGGAGCGGTTCGTGGAGGCGATGATCGCCATCCGCGGGGAGATCGACCGCGTGGCTTCGGGGGAGTGGGGCGCCGATGACAACCCGCTGCGGGGCGCCCCGCACACCGCCGAGGCGTTGACCGCCGACACGTGGGAGCGCGGCTACAGCCGGTCGGAGGCGGCCTACCCGCTGCCGTCGCTGCGCCAGGACAAGTACTGGCCGCCGGTCGGTCGGATCGACCAGGCCTACGGCGACCGCAACCTGGTCTGCTCCTGCCCGCCGCCGGAGGCGTTCGAGCTCTGATCCTGGCCCGAGCCAGGGGGCGCCGACTCCGTGTCGGCGCCCTTTTTCGGACATGTCGGAAATCTACGCCGTAAAGGTGGCGCCCAGTGGTGCCACGCGAAAGGAGGAGAAGCTCGAAACCCCGGCCGCTCCGGCGTTCGGTTCCGTCCGGGCCGCCCATCCCGCGCGTTACAGTGGCGGCGACACCGATGGTGCCCACCCCGCCGAGTGACCACCGACGCCCCCATGGAAAGCGGACCCCGCATGACCACCACGTCCGGTTCCCCCGCACACCCCGGTCCCGACGAACCCCCGGTGGACGGCCCCCGGCCGCAGGACCCTCTCGCCGTCGACCCGGCCGACGCCCAGGCGACGGACGCCCCCTCCGCGCACGACGCCCCAGGCCTGTGCGAGCAGGCCCGAGACCTCGCGGAGAACGGTCACCTCAAACAGGCCGCCAAGCTCTACCAACAGGCCGTGGCCGCCAATCCGCCGCCCGCCGTGCAGGCCCGCGCCCTCCTCGGCCTGGCCGTGGTGGAGGACCAGCGGGGCGATCTGCCCGCCGCCCGCGACGCCGCACGCCGTGCCCTGGCCACGGGCGACACCCGCCACGCCCCGCGCGCCGCCTACCACCTGGCCCTGTCCCTGGAACAGGAGGGCGCGTGGGAGGAGGCCGCACGCGTCTGGCGGCGCCTGTTGGAGCTGGGCGGGCCCGCCTACACCGCCGTCGCCCACTACGGTCTGGCCCGTGACGCCGAGGAACGGGGCGAGACCGACCGGGCCGAGGCGCACTGGGAGGCCGCGCTCGACCTTCCGGCCGACCCGGGGTCGCTGGGCCCCCTGCACTCGGACACCGTCGTCGAGGCCGCGCGCGACCTGGCCGGACGGCTGCTGGAGCGGGGGCGGCCTGAAGCCGCCAAGGCCGCGGTGGAACGAGGGCTGGCGGTCGCCGACACCCCGGAGCTGCGGCTGCTGCGCGCCGCGGCCCACCTGGAGCACGCCATCGCCGATCTGGGATCGGTGGTCGCTCCGGAGCCGGACGCCGACGGGGCCGCGCGGACGGAGCCGGCGACCTCCGGCGCCGCCGTCGAACTTTTGGCGGGGCTGCTCGCCCTGCGCGGGGAACCGGACGCGGCCGAGCGCGTCTGGCGGTCCGGCCTGGCGGCCCGTGACCCCGAGGCCGCCGAGCAGGTGCGCCGCCGTACGCGGCGGGGGTTCGCGTCCGCCCCCGAGGAGGACGCGAACGGGGTCGCGGCGCTCCCGTGGTGGGAACCCTATCTGGAGGAGGCGGCGGTCACCTCCAGCACACCGGTGCTGGCGGGGGAGCTGTTCGCGGTCGTGACCCGGATGCACGCGCTGCTCGCCGTCCCCCTGGTGGAGGGCGAGGCCCGCCCCTCCGCACTGCGGACCGTCATGGAGCAGGCCCTGCGTACGCCGGGTGACACGGTGTGGGGGGCCGATGTGCACGCCGACTTCCGGCGTCGACTGCACGAGGCGATGGGGGAGGACCCGCTGCCCGAGGGGTGGCCGGAGCACGGGCCGGGCGACGGTTTCTGAACGGGCCGGCGAGAGCCCCGGGGCGGGAGTTTCCGGGGTCAGGCCGCCACGTGGACGACATCGGGGCGGTGCGGGGCGACGGACTGGCCGCCGGGCAGCAGCTCTCCGGTGTCCTCGAACAGGACGACACCGTTGCAGAGCAGGCTCCACCCCTGCTCGGGGTGGCTGGCGATCACTCGCGCCGCCTCACGGTCGGTGTCCTCGTAGGACGGGCAGGCGGGTTCGTGGCTGCACGTGAACATGGAAGGCCTTTCGGTCCAGAACGCTCGGCGTTGAGCTGACGCCAAGAGTAGTGGCTGACATCACATGTTGCTGCGGTTTGAGGCGAAACCTTCTCGCCTCTGTGCTCTGACTGTGAGATACCCGCTGGTGGCGTGGAAGTTCTGGCCGACTGTGGACAGATTCGGTGCGGGCGCGCCGCCGGGGTGGCGCACATCGCTCAGTACCCTCCGCGCGTCCTGCGGGCCGCGGGGCGGCCACGCATGCCCGCTCCGGCCAGACCGCCGTGCTGGAAGGCTCGGACGAGTTCGCCGCCGAGGTTGACCCCGGCGCCCAGGGCGAGGCCGACCATGACCGCCTCGACGATGCTGAGCAGTCCCGAGACCACCGTCCCCTGGGTGATCTGGATCAGCCCCCGGTACAGGATGCTGCCGGGCAGCAGGGGGGCGATGGAGGGGATGAGGTAGGGCAGGACCGGTCTGCGGGTACGCCGGGCGAGCCAGTGGCCGAAGACGCCCACGGCGATCGCGCCCGCGACGGTGCCCACGACCGGGGGGACCTCCAGGGTGGCGCGCAGACCGGCGTAGATCACCCAGATCAGCACGCCCAGGACGCCGATCGGGGGGAGCAGCTGTGGTGGGACCGCCAGGGAGATCGCGAAGGCCATCGCGATCCCCGCGGCGCCGAGGAGCACCGGGACCTCCAGGGAGGTGCCCGCCGAGGGCAGTGAGTCGAGGTTGACGTGTACGCCCAGGCGGATGGCGGTGTAGGCGACCGCGGCCACGCCGGACACGATCGCGCCCAGGATGAAGAAGGTCTCCAGGAGCCGGGCGGCCGCGGACACGTAGAAGCCGCTGATTCCGTCCTGGAGGCTGGACACCAGGGGACGTCCGGGGAGCAGGGCCATGATGTTCCCGGTGATGATGGCGCTGGCCTGGAGGCCGAGGTCCATCTCGGAGCTGATCCACAAGAGCCCGAGGCCGATGGTGGCGGCCACCACGGCGGCGGCCGCCATCTGGTAGAACTCGGCGACGCCGCGCCGGGCCAGGAAGACGGCGGTGCGGTCGCCCAGGACGGTGGCGAGGAAGGCCGCGGCCGCCACGATGACGCCGCCGCCCATCATCACACTGGCGCTGGAGGCGATGAGGCCGAAGCCGACCGCGATCATCCAGTTGGGGTAGGGCATGCGGGCGCGGCGGATCCGGTCGAGGCGGGTGGCGGCCTCCTCCAGGTCCAGCAGGCCGAGCGCGGCCTCCTGCACGAGGGTGTGCAGTTCGCCGACGCGGAAGTAGTCGAGGGTGCGCCGGCGGACGACGCGTTCACCGGTGACGGGCGGCTGGTCGCCTCCGGGGTGGGTGGAGAGGGTGATCGTGGTGAAGGTGACCGACACCTCCGCTCGTGGCAGGTCGAAGGCGACGGACAGGCTGAGCATGGCCTCGCTGACGGCCTCGGTGCCCTCGCCGCTGGCGAGCATGAGCTCGCCGACGCGCAGCACGGTGTCGATGGCCCGTGCGTCGGGGAGCTGGTCCTCCTCATCCAGGCCGTCGGGGGTGAGCTCACGCTCGTGGGCCGCCCGCCAGTCGCGCATCCTGCTCAGCAGGCGGTCCTCACTGGGTGCCACGGGCCGCTCTCGTTTGCTGGGCATGTCAGTCCTCCCCTCGCGTTCCGCCTGGTCCCGTCGTGGCCGGCGTGTCGTTCCAACGCACAGGAGACGCCGTCGTGCGGTTCGGGGTTCGCCTGGTCGGATGGTGCGCGCCGGTGAGGTCGGTCACCGGATCATCCTTCCAGGACGCGGGGGCCGCTGACAGCGACGCGCCGCGTCCCGCCGGTGCTCAGCGGGGTGGTTCGGGTTCTCCGGGGCGGACCAGGCCGGTCTCGTAGGCGTGGACGACCGCCTGGACGCGGTCGCGCAGCCCCAGTTTGGTGAGGAGGTTGCGTACGTGGGACTTCACGGTGGTCTCGCCCAGGAACAGGTGGGCGGCGATCTCGGCGTTGGACCAGCCGCGGGCGACCAGGCGCAGGACCTCGTGTTCGCGGGCGGTGAGGGGGTCGTCGGGGGCGGGTGTGGTGCCGGGGGCGGTGGGAAGGTGGGGCGCCCAGCGGCGCAGGAGCCGGTCGAGGACGGTGGGGGTGATGACGGCACCGCCGTCGGCCACGACGTCGACGGCCGCGAGGAGTTCGGCGGGCGGGGCGTCCTTGAGCAGGAATCCGGCGGCGCCCGCGCGCAGGACGCCGACGGCGTACTCGTCGAGGTCGAAGGTGGTCAGGGCCAGGACGCGCACGCCGTGTCCGTGCCGTCCGGCCCACTCGGTGATCCGGCCGGTGGCCTCGATGCCGTCCATACCGGGCATGCGCACGTCCATGAGGACGACGTCGGGGAGGAGCCGGCGGGTGGCGTCGACGGCCTCGCGGCCGTCGGAGGCCTCACCCACGACGGAGAGGTGGCCGGCGGATTCCAGGATCATCCGGAAGCCGGAGCGCACGAGCGGTTGGTCGTCGACGAGCAGCACTGAGACGGGCACGGGCTTGATTGTGCCTTAGACGGGGTGATGGCGGTGCCCGAGGCGACTACCGCCTAGCGGGTGGGCAGGGGTGGTGGGGTTCCGCCGAACTCGGGGCAGATCGCCTGGTGTTCGCACCAGCCGCAGAGTTTGCTGCGCTTGGGTTGCCACACGCCGGTGCGTCCGGCCTCCTCGATCCGCTCCCAGATGTGGCCGATCTCCGCCTCGGCGGCGCGGAGTTCGTCCTCGGTGGGGTCGTACCAGCGGACGGCGCCGTCGCCGCCGAGGTAGACGAGCTGGAGTCGGGCGGGGACGACGCCGAGGTCGCGCCAGATCATGACGGCGTAGAAGAAGATCTGGAAGCGGGCCTTGTCCTCGAAGCGGGGGTGGGGTGACTTGCCGGTCTTGTAGTCGACGATCCTGATCTGTCCGCCCGGGGCGACGTCGAGGCGGTCGACGTAGCCGCGCAGGCGTAGGCCGGTGGGCAGGGCGACGTCCAGGCGCATCTCGCGGTCGCGGGGTTCGAGGGTGGTGGGGTTCTCCAGGTCGAAGTAACGGGTGACGAGTGCGCGGGCGGACTCCAGCCAGGCGTCGCGTTCGGTGTCGTCGGCGAAGAGGTCCTCGACCTCGGGCCGTTTGGTGCGCAGCTGTTCCCACTGGGGGTCGACGAGGCCGACGGCGGTGCGGGGGGTGCGGGTCTCGGCGGGGAGCTCGTAGAGGCGTTCCAGGCAGGCGTGGACCAGGGTGCCGCGCAGGGCCGCGGAACTGGGGGGCTCGGGGAGTTTGTCGATGGTCCGGAACCGGAACAGCAGCGGGCACTGGAGGAAGTCGGAGGCTCGCGAGGGGGAGAGGGCGGATGGGAGCGGCGCGGTGGTCATGGGATCGAGCCTATGAGAGGGGCGGGGGCCTTGGGGCGGGTGTGAGCGACCTCCGCGGCCGGTACGCCTAGTCTGGGTGCGTGACCAATGGCAGTGACGATTCCAGGCCCGGATCCGGCGGGCGTTCGACGAGGCCGGGGCTCCTGCTCGGCCGTCCCTTCGGTATCCCGGTGTACGTGACCTCCTCGTGGGTGATCGTGGCGGTGTTGATCACGCTGGTCTACGGCGGGATCGTGCAGAACCGGTTGGCGTTGGGCCCGACGGCGTACCTGTTGGCGTTCGTGTTCGCGATCCTGTTGTACGCCTCGGTGTTGGTGCACGAGTTGGCGCATTCGGTGGTGGCCCGGGGGTTCGGGCTGCCCGTGCGGCGCATCGTGTTGTACGTGTTGGGCGGGGTCTCGGAGATCGAGCGTGAGGCGCCCACGCCGGGGCGGGAGTTCTGGATCGCTTTCGCCGGGCCGCTGTTGTCGCTGGTGTTGGCGGCGGGGGCGTATGTGTTGGCGTCGGTGGCCGATCCGTTCAGTGTGACGGGGGAGCTGCTGTTCCAGCTGTGGGTGGCGAACCTGTTGGTGGGGGTGTTCAACCTGTTGCCGGGGCTGCCGTTGGACGGTGGGCGGCTGCTGAGGGCGGGCGTGTGGAAGGTGACGGGGCGGGCGTTCACGGGCAGTGTGGTGGCGGCGTGGGGCGGCCGGGTGCTGGCCCTGGTGGTCGTGGCCCTGCCGTTCCTGTTCGCGTGGTCGGCTGGCGGGCGGCCCAGCCCGTGGGCGATCGTGTGGGGCCTGGTGTTGGGCGGTTTCATGTGGATGGGGTCGACGGAGGCGCTGTCGAGTGCCCGGGTGCGTGAGCGGGTTCCGGGGCTGCGGGCGCGGGGGTTGGCGCGGCCCGCGGTGACGGTGGTGGCGGACACGCCGCTGGCGGAGGCCGAGCGTCGGGCGGGGGAGTCGGGCGCTGAGGCGATCGTGGTGGTGGATGCCGGGGGTGTTCCGGTGTCGGTCGTGCATCCGGCGGCTGCCGAGGCGATCGGGGAGGGGCGCCGGGCGTGGGTGCCGGTGTCGAGTGTGTCGCGGGCGCTGACGCGGCATTCGGTGGTGTCGGCGGAGTTGGAGGGTGAGGAGCTCCTCGGCGTTTTGACGAGTCATCCGTTGCCCGAGTACCTGGTGGTGGGTGAGGACGGGGGCGTGTTCGGGGTGTTGCGGTCCGTGGACGTCAACGCGGCGATGACGGGTGACGACTGAGGTTTCGGCCGGGGGCTGGGGCCGTGGGTCCTGTCCTTCGGGGCGGCCACCCGCGGGGGTTCGGCGTCCGGGCGCCGCGGGGTTCTGTACGGCGGGGTGCGCCGCTGGTGGGGAACGGGTGACAGGCGCGGCGGGGGAGGAGGGATCCCTGCCCTCGGGGCGCTCGGACACGGGCCGAAGCGACACGGAAGGCCCAGAGCGAACACGGTTCGGGCGCCGGCGGGGTTCTGGTGGAGGGGGCCGTGCCGCAGGCGTCCGCTGAGGGCGGTGGCGGGCGACGGAGTGGGCGGCGCCGCGCGGAGACGAAGCGGCGGGCCCGCAACGGGCATGGCCTAGCGGTGGGCGCCCTGGGGCCACAGGACGGACACGGGGCGGAAGCGTTCGCGGGCGTAGGCGACGACGTCGGCCGTGCCTCCGGGGCCGCGGGCGGGTTGGCCGTCCCAGACGGCGATGAGTTGGTCGCAGCGGTCGACCAGCGCCCTGCCCGCCGCCATGTGCGCCTGGGGGGTGGAGGCGGCGTTGGGGAGGGTGTGGACGAGGACGGCCTGTCCGAGGAGACGGTCGTAGGCGCTGTGGTGTTCGGCGGGCAGGGCCGCACGGTAGTCGCGGGCGGGGACGATCACCTCCAGGGGGGCGCCCGAGGCGATGACGGCTTCGGCGAAGAGGGTGTCGGCGCCGTCGGCCAGGCAGGACACCCCGGTCATCGTGCAGCCGTGGGGTTCCAGGTGGGTGGTGATGAGGTCGGCGACGCGTTCGCTGACGTCGGGGGGCAGTGCGCGGTGTCCGGTGATGCCGATGCGGATCACGAAACCTCCCTACTGGTCGTTGTGCGCCTATCTACCCAGTGGCGGACAGGTCGGTCATGAGTGAGGCGAGTCGGTCGTCGAGGGCGTCGACGCAGTTCGCGTGGGGGCCCCGGTAGCGGCGTCGGAAGGAGCGGACGCGGCCGATGACGCGTTCGGAGTTGAAGCGCACGCCTGTGGTGAGCGCGTCCTGGGCGAGCCGGAAGGCCTCGTCGACGTCTCCGGCCTCGGCGTGGGCGGAGGCGAGTTCGACCTGGAGGACGGCGGACTGTTTGGCGCTGGGTGAGGTGGGGCCGAAGGCTTCGGCGAAGGCGGCGCGGGCGTTGTGCGGTTGGCGCAGGCGTACGCCGACCAGGGCGCGGTAGCCGGCGACCTTGGCCTCGTCGAAGGCGAACACCCAGGGCCAGGGCGGGTCGCTGTTGCCGGGGCGGGCGACTTCGCGGTCGGCCTGGCCGAGGGAGTGGACGGCGGCGTGGGCGTCGCCGGTGCCCGCGTGGGCGAGGGCGGCCACGCAGTTGAGCCAGGCGCGGGCGGTGGGGTGTGCGGCGGGTCCGAGGACGTGTTCGGCTTCGCGGACGAGTCCGAGGCCGAGTTCGGGGTCTTCGGCGGTGTCGATCTCGAAGGCGGCGAGTGAGCCGAGCATGTAGACGTCGAGCAGGCGCATGCCCGCCTGGCGGGCGCGGACGACGGCGGTGCGGTAGTGCATGCGTGCGGAGCCCATGTCGCCTTGGTCGGCGTGGAGCCATCCGGCGAATCCGCGGGCTTCGCTGGCGGCGGCGCTGAGTTCGGTGAAGAAGGGTGTACCGCGCGAGTTCGTGAGCATGTGCTCGGACAGATGCACGTGCGCCACCGCGCTGGGCAGGAGGTGGCGGGCGGAGGAGGTGGCGTCCATGCGGCGCTGTCCGCCGGTGATCGACCGCAGCGCGGGGGCGGTGGTCTCGTTGACGGCGTGCTCCTCGCCGTTGCGGACCGGGGGGTGGGGCACGGTCGTGATGAGGGCGCTGGCGGCGACCGCGCGTCCGAAGTCGCGGCGTTTCGTACCGTCCACTCCCTTCGGTGCGGGGCCGTCCCGTGGCGGGGTGCCGGTGAAGCGGATCAGGTGCAGGGGGATCGCCAGTCGGCGGGCGAGGTCCTGGACCTGGGTGACGGTGAGGGCCTGTTGGCCGTTGATCACGCGTGAGACCCAGCTTTGGGAGTAGTCGACCGCGCGGGCGAGGTCGCCCTGTGACCATCCGCGTGCTTCGCGCACGCCCTCGATGACCGTCGCCATGTCGCAGGTGGCCAGTGCGGCCGCGATGCGCGGTCGGGTCCACAGGTCCGGTGGGAGATCGCCGTCTGGTTGGGGCATGAGCCTAGGTTAGGGATTCGTGTGGTGCTCGGGGGCTATGTGCGAGAAAGAAAGGGGCATGCGGGATACGCATAGGCGCGCTCGGTGACTCTCCGGATACGGCAGAGTGGCAGGGGTTGCCGGTGGACGCCGGAGTACCTGGGAGGGAGGCCCTGTGACCGTTGAGACCCCATCGGCGGGTAGCCCGAGTCTGGCCGCGTACGGGCGCGGGGGAGATGTCGGACCCGAGTGCGTCGGGTCTGCCGGAGTCGCTCCGACACCCGAGGCGGGCGGTCGGGTGGACCCGGCCTGTCGTGCTTTGCGCGGGTTGGCCGCGGAGTTGCGTTCGCGGGGGGTGGAGGTTCGTGAGGACGGGGTGTTCGGCTCCGTTGACGCGGGTCCGGCCTCGCGTCCGCAGCGCGCGTTGCTGCGCCCGCATCGCGGCGGCCTGTGGTGGTGGATGCGCTGGCCCCTCCAGGAGGGGGTGTCGTCGGCGCTGGCGGGCGTTCCGCTCTCGCCGGTCACCTGTACTTCCGAGGCCGCGCGGCGGATCGCGGGCGCGCTGGCGGCGTCGGTGGGCGAACCCTGAACACGCGCGGGGGTCGTTCCCCGCGCTTTTGCGGGCGTGTGCCGTGTCCACGCCCGGTGAGCGGGTGGGGTCTGGGCTTCCCCGAAACCCAGTCTCCCTCTGCACGGGGCTCTGTCCTGCCCTGCCCGCTCGCCCCGTACGGCCTGAGAAGGCCGGGGCGCTCCCCCGGCTCACCGCCCCTCCGTCCCTTTCGGTGAGTTGAGTTTCCCGGCTCCGGTGCCTGGTCGTCGACCGGGCACCGGCTGGTCGTCGGTGTCGGGGCGCTTTCTGTGGACGCCGCTCGTCGCGCGGCGGGGGAGGTGTTCGCGGGACGCGCCCTCAGGGCCGGTGCGGACGACGCGTCCTCGTGCGGCGCGGTAGACGCCGGGGGTCACGCCGTAGTAGCGGGTGAACCACCGGGTCAGGTGGCTCTGGTCGGCGAAGCCCGCGTGTGCGGCGGCTTCGGCCAGGGGCGCTCCGGCGGTGATGAGCGTCCGGGCCCTTCTGAGCCGGAGCTGGCGTCGGTAGTCGCCGGGGGCCATGCCCTCCACGGCGCGGAAGGCGCGGTGGACGGTGTGGCGGCTGCGTCCGACCGCGTCGGCCAGGTCGTCGGAGTCCAGGTCCTCGGTGAGGCGTTCGTGCAGGATCGAACGGACGTGCCGGGCCACCCGGCGGGCGTCGTGGCTGGAGACCGGGGTCGTCGGTGACGGGGTCGCTGCTCCGCCTCGAACCATCGAGAGCACGGCGGAGTGGAGGGCCTCGTCGGTGTCCAGGCGGGGTGCGCCGCTGGTGAGGACGGTGTGGAGGCGGCGTAGCGTCGCGGCCAGGTCTGGGGCGTCCACCACGGGTTTGGGAAAGAGGGGGAGCGCCCCGGGGGCGCCGGTGGCGTCGGAGAGCACCGAGCGCACCAGGTCGGGGCCGATGTGGATGATGCGGTAGGTGAATCCCGGTTCGGCGCCCGCGTGTCCGTCGTGGGGCTCGTCGGGGTTGAGGGCGAGGACCATCCCGGGTGTGCTGGTGTGCGCGCCGCCTCGGCAGTGGAAGGCCTGCAGGCCTGATTCGGTCACGCCGAAGGAGTAGGTGTCGTGGCTGTGGCGGTGGTAGGCGTGGCTGGTGAAGTGGGCGTGCATGGCCTCCAGCGGCCGGTTGGGGGAACGCCAGTAGCGGGTCCAGTCCTCGTTCACGGGTCCATTGTTCCTCAGGGGCACGCGCGCCGTAGGCCTCTGTCGGGGAGTGGCCCGTCTGCGGGCCGCCCCTTCGCGGCGCGCACGAGCGTTCAAGACCGCCGCCCCCTCCGCCCGGGATGGTCGGGGCATGCGTTTCGACACCAAGATCGCCGTGGCCGTCCGGGAGGACCTGGCCGTGTGGCAGAAGCTCAACGTGACCGCGTTCCTCAGCAGCGGGGTCGCCGGCGCTCACCGGGAGGTGGTGGGGGAGCCGTACGAGGACGCCTCGGGACGGACCTACCTGCCGATGTTCCGTGAGCCGGTCATGGTCTTCACCGCCGACTCCCCCGCGTTGGCGCGCACGCTCGACCGGGCGCGTTCGCGGGACCTGGCCACGGCCCTGTACACGGACGGGTTGTTCAAGACGGGCAACGACGACGACAACCGGGCGGCGGTGCGCGCGGTGCCCACGGAGGGGCTGGATCTGGTGGGTGTGGCCGTCTACGGTCCCCGCCGGGCGGTGGACAAGGTGGTCAAGGGGTTGCGGTTGCATCCGTGACCGCGTGTCCCGGGCCGTGCGGGTGCGCCGCGCGGCCCGGGGCGGGGGAGGGTCAGGACGCGTCGTGCTCGTCGGCGGCGGCCAGGGCGGCGCCGACGATCCCCGCCGTGTTCAGCAGGGCGGCGGGGACGGCGGGGGTGCGGATGTCCAGCAGGGGGAGGAACCGGTCGGCCTTGCGGCTCACCCCGCCGCCGACCACGATGAGGTCCGGCCACAGCAGGTCCTCGACCACCCGGTAGTAGCGGTTGAGCCGCTGGTGCGCCCACTCCTCGTAGGTCAGACCGTCGCGTTTGCGCGCGGCTGAGGAGGCGCGGGTCTCGGCGTCGTGGCCGTCGACCTCGAGGTGGCCGAACTCGGTGTTGGGCACCAGGCGGCCGTCGACCACCAGGGCGGTGCCGATCCCGGTGCCCAGTGTGGTGAGGAGGACGACGCCGGGTACGTCCTTGGCGGCGCCGAAGCGGGTCTCGGCGACGGCGGCGGCGTCGGCGTCGTTGAGGACCCGGACCGGGCGGCCCGTGGCCTCGGTGAACAGGGCTCGGGCGTCGGTGTCGATCCAGGCGTCGTCGAGGTTGGCCGCGGTGCGGATGACGCCGTTCTGGACGATGCCGGGGAAGGTGACGCCGAGGGGCCCGTCGGCGGCCTCGGGGAAGTGGGCGGCGATCTGCCCCACCACTTCGGCCATCTGCTCTGGTGTGTGGTGCTCGGGTGTGGAGAACTTCAGGCGTTCGGCGGTGAACTCCCCCGTCGTCAGGTCGACGGGTGCGCCCTTGATGCCGCTGCCGCCGATGTCGATTCCCAAGCCGATCGGCTGTGCCATGTGCTGTGGTCTTTCGTGGTGTCGTGTTCGTGCGCGGTCACTGGTCTGGACCAGTGAAGCAGATGCTGTCCTTTCCGGCGCGCAGGGGAACCCCGGCGGCGGCGTGGTTCGGCGTGGTCGGGTCGGTGCCGGGGTGCCGATACGCTGGGCGACTGCCCGACCAAACGCGACGTGGGAAGACGAGAGCGACGTTGACCGGTATCCATGGCCGCCGCGGCCCCTTCACCGACGGCGACACCGTGCAGCTGACCGACCCCAAGGGTCGTATGCACACGATCACGCTGACCGAGGGTGGCGCCTTCCACTCGCACAAGGGCAAGGTCGACCACGCCGACCTCATCGGGCGGCCCGAGGGCAGTGTGGTGCGCTCCAACACCGGTACGGCGTACGTGGCGTTGCGTCCGCTGCTGATCGACTACACGCTGTCGATGAAGCGCGGGGCGACGATCGTCTACCCCAAGGACGCCGCGCAGGTGCTGGTGGAGGCGGACATCTTCCCGGGCGCCCGTGTGGTGGAGGCCGGGGCCGGTTCGGGCGCCATGTCGAACTGGTTGCTGCGCGCGGTCGGTGAGCACGGGATGGTGCACTCCTACGAGCGTCGTGCCGACTTCGCCGAGATCGCTCGTAAGAACGTCGAACGCTTCCACGGCGGGCCGCACCCGGCGTGGCGGCTGACCGTCGGCGATCTGGTCGAGTCGTTGGACGAGACGGACGTGGACCGGGTCTTCCTGGACATGTTGGCGCCGTGGGAGTGCCTGGACGCGGTGGCGGGGGCGCTGATCCCGGGTGGTCTGGTGTGCTGCTACGTGGCCACCACCACGCAGTTGTCGCGGGTGGTGGAGGAGCTGCGTGAGGACGCCCGGTTCTACGAGCCGCGGTCGTGGGAGACCATGCTGCGCACCTGGCATGTGGAGGGTCTGGCGGTGCGTCCGGACCACCGGATGATCGGCCACACCGGGTTCCTGGTGACGGCGCGGCGCCTGGCCGACGGCGCGGAGGCGCCCGAGCGGCGCCGCCGTCCGGCCAAGGGCGCCTACGGCAAGGACTACGAGGCGGCCCGCGCGGCCGGGCGGGCGCCCGCGGCGGGGTCCGCTGACACGGCGGGGTCGGCCGACACGCGGGAGGCCGGGGAGCCGGCGCGGGACTGAGCGCGGCGGCGCCGTTCGGCGGTGGCCGGGCGGCGCCGGGTTCGTCACGGGCCCGTCGGCGCGTCCAGGGGGCGCGCGGGCGGGCCCGTTCGCGTGTGGAGGGGGTCCGGCGGCCCCTGCGGCGTGTGCCGGGAGCCTCCGAAGGGCTGGTGAAGTCGTGGTCTCCGGTCGACACGGAGGTTACTTTCTCATTACGTCGGGTCATCCGCTACCACTGTGACCTGGTCATACGCAAGGTCGATAAATGAGGCCTTCGACACTCCCCGAACGTGGGAGGTTAGGAATTGGGCAGGGGTAGGTAGGCTCCCGAGTAGTCGTCCTTCTCATAGGGAGGTGGCGGACGTGGCCGAGCGCGACGACGAGCGTCAGAGCGACCAGGACCGTGAAGTCGCTGAACTCACGGCCCAGGTCTCCTACATGGAAAAGGAACTCAGCGTGGTTCGGCGTAAGCTCGCTGATTCGCCCCGACATGTACGCCTGCTTGAGGAACGGTTGAGGGAGGCTCAGGCCAACCTCGCCGCGGCCAATGGCCAGAACGAACGACTCGTCTCCACACTCAAGGAGGCCCGGGAGCAGATCGTCGCTCTGAAGGAGGAGGTCGACCGGTTGGCCCAGCCGCCGTCCGGTTTCGGCGTCTACCTGGGGTCGCGTGAGGACGAGACGGTCGAGATCTTCACCAACGGCCGCAAGATGCGGGTCAACGTGAGCCCCTCGGTGGACCTGGACGCGTTGCGCCCGGGCCAGGAGGTCATGCTCAACGAGGCGTTCAACGTCGTCGAGGTGGAGTCCTTCGAGACCGTCGGCGAGGTCGTCATGCTCAAGGAGCTGTTGGATGACGGCGAACGGGCTCTGGTGATCTCGCACCACGATGAGGAGCGAATCGTCCGGCTGGCGGACCCGTTGCGTGACGAGCCGGTGCGGCCGGGGGACTCGCTGCTGCTGGAACCGCGGTCGGGGTACGTGTACGAGCGGATCCCCAAGTCGGAGGTCGAGGAGCTCATCCTCGAGGAGGTCCCGGACATCGCCTACACCGACATCGGTGGGTTGTCGGGGCAGATCGAGATGATCCGCGACGCGGTCGAGTTGCCCTACCTGTACAAGGATCTGTTCTACGAGCACCAGCTGCGGCCGCCCAAGGGCGTGCTGCTGTACGGGCCGCCCGGATGCGGTAAGACGCTCATCGCCAAGGCGGTGGCCAACTCGCTGGCCAAACAGGTGGCCGAGCGGACCGGTCGCGACGTCGGCAAGAGTTTCTTCCTCAACATCAAGGGCCCGGAGCTGCTCAACAAGTACGTGGGTGAGACCGAGCGGCACATCCGCCTGGTCTTCCAGCGTGCGCGGGAGAAGGCCTCCGAGGGCACGCCGGTGATCGTGTTCTTCGACGAGATGGACTCGATCTTCCGGACGCGTGGTTCGGGTGTGTCCTCCGACGTGGAGAACACGATCGTGCCGCAGCTGCTGAGTGAGATCGACGGTGTCGAGGGGCTGGAGAACGTCATCGTCATCGGCGCCTCCAACCGCGAGGACATGATCGACCCGGCGATCCTGCGGCCCGGCCGACTGGACGTCAAGATCAAGATCGAGCGGCCCGACGCGGAGGCGGCCCGCGACATCTTCGGCAAGTACATCACCGCGGACCTGCCGCTGCACGACGAGGACATGGCCGAACACGGCGGTTCGGCCAAGGCCACGGTGGACGCGATGATCCAGCGGGTCGTGGAGCGGATGTACACCGAGGGTGAGGAGAACCGGTTCCTGGAGGTCACCTACGCCAACGGGGACAAGGAGGTCCTGTACTTCAAGGACTTCAACTCCGGCGCGATGATCGAGAACATCGTCTCCAGGGCCAAGAAGATGGCCATCAAGGACTTCATCGACAACAAGTCCAAGGGCATCCGGGTGTCGCACCTGATGCAGGCCTGCGTCGACGAGTTCAGCGAGAACGAGGACCTGCCCAACACGACCAACCCCGATGACTGGGCTCGGATCTCCGGTAAGAAGGGTGAGCGGATCGTCTACATCCGCACCCTGGTGACCGGGAAGAAGGGCGCGGACTCGGGTCGGAGCATCGACACGGTGCCCAACACGGGCCAGTACCTGTAACGACGCGTCCGCGGGACGTGTGGCGGGGCCGACCGGATCTTCCGGTCGGCCCCTCTTTTTCGTCGGTCCGCCCTAGCGGCGCGGTGCGGCTCGGTCGTCTTCCGCCGACGTCGTCTGCGGCCAGTGCAGGTCGAAGGCGGGGCGGTCGCTGCGCACGCGTGGCAGGGAGGTGAAGTTGTGGCGGGGCGGCGGGCACGTGGTCGCCCACTCCAGGGAGTTGCCGTGTCCCCACGGGTCGTCGCTGTCCACGCGCTCCGAGTGTCGGGCGGAGTACCACACGTTGTGGAGGAACAGCAGGGTCGAGGCTCCCAGGAGGAAGGAGCCGACGCTGGACAGGATGTGCATCCAGGTGAATCCGTCGGTGGGCAGGTAGTCGGCGTAGCGGCGCGGCATCCCCCGCACGCCCAGGTAGTGCTGGATCGCGAAGGTCATGTGGAAGCTCAGGAACAGGACCACGAAGTGCCATCTGCCGATCGTCTCGTTGAGTCTGTGGCCGGTGAACTTGGGCCACCAGAAGTAGAACCCGGCGAACATGGCGAACACGACCGTGCCGAAGAGCACGTAGTGGAAGTGGCCCACGACGAAGTAGGTGTCGGTGACGTGGAAGTCCAGCGGGGGTGAGGCGAGGACCACCCCGGTGAGTCCACCGAACAGGAACGTCGACAGGAAACCGATCGCGAACAGCATGGGTGCGGGGAAGGTGAGCTGTCCGCGCCACATCGTCCCGATCCAGTTGAAGAACTTGATGCCGGTGGGCACGGCGATGAGGAAGGACAGGAAGGAGAAGAAGGGCAGCAGCACCGCGCCGGTGGCGAACATGTGATGCGCCCACACCGTCATCGACAGCACCGTGATGGCCACGGTCGCCGCCACCATGCTCTTGTATCCGAAGACCGGTTTGCGGGAGAACACCGGAATGACCTCGGTGATGATGCCGAAGAACGGCAGCGCCACGATGTAGACCTCGGGGTGGCCGAAGAACCAGAACAGGTGCTGCCACAGGATCGCTCCGCCGTGCTGCGGGTCGTACACGTGGGTGCCGACGATCCGGTCGGCCGCCAGAGCGCTCAGCGCCGCGGTGAGCACCGGGAACGCGAGCAGGACCATCACCGAGGTGAGCAGGATGTTCCAGGTGAAGATGGGCATCCGGAACATGGTCATCCCGGGTGCGCGCATGATCAGGATCGTGGCCATGAAGTTGACCGAGGCCAGGATCGTGCCCAGGCCGCTGACGAGGAGTCCCATCACCCACAGGTCGCCGCCCAGGCCCGGTGAGCTCACGGAGTCCGACAGCGGGGTGTAGGCGAACCAGCCGAAACTCGCCGCGCCTCCCCTCGTGAGGAAGCCGCCCATGACGATCAGGCCGCCGAACAGGAACAGCCAGAAACCGAGCATGTTCAGCCGGGGGAAGGCCACGTCCGGGGCGCCGATCTGCAGGGGCACCAGCACGTTGCCGAAGCCGACGAAGAGCGGTGTCGCGAACAGCAGCATCATCATGGTGCCGTGCACGGTGAACAGTTGGTTGTACTGGTCGGTGGTGACGATCTGCATGCCCGGCCACAGGAGTTCGGCTCGGATGAGCATCGCCATGACCCCCGCGGCGACGAAGAAGCCGAAGGAGGCGGCGATGTAGAGGTAGCCGACCACCTTGTGGTCGGTCGAGGACAGCCACGGGGTGACGAGCCCGCCCGGAGGTCGGGAGTCCACCGTGGCCGCTGATGCGCTGGGCTCCGTTCCCTCACGGGGCTGTGTCACCGGGACTCCTCTGGGTGGCGGGTTCGGTGGACCACTTTAGGTCATGGAATAATTACTCTCAGCGTCCATCGTGTCGGTGTCCCGGATCGCCGGGCCGGAGGGGGTTGCGGCTCCGCGCGGGACCGCTCCCGCGTCGACACGAAGCGGGAAACGCCCGAGAATGACGGCACTTGGGCCACAATTGGCGCGGAAGCGTTCAAGACCGGGCCGTGGCGGATAACCTCTCATCATGAGTGTGCGGCGGATTATGGGTATCGAGACCGAGTACGGGATCTCCGTGCCAGGCAACCCCGGGGCCAACGCGATGGTGACCTCCACCCAGGTGGTCAACGCCTACCTGGCCGCCTCGGCGGCGCGGGCGCGGCGCGCCCGGTGGGACTTTGAGGAGGAGAACCCGCTGCGGGACGCGCGCGGGTTCGACCTGGCGCGGGAGGTGGCCGACCCGACGCAGCTCACCGACGAGGACCTGGGGTTGGCCAACGTCATCCTCACCAACGGTGCCCGGTTGTACGTCGACCACGCCCACCCCGAGTACTCCGCGCCCGAGGTCACCAACCCGCGTGACGCGGTCTTGTGGGACAAGGCCGGGGAGCGGGTGATGGCGGACGCGGCGGCGCGGGCGGGCGCGACGCCGGGGATCGACCCGATCCAGTTGTACAAGAACAACACCGACAACAAGGGCGCCTCCTACGGGTGCCACGAGAATTACCTGATGGATCGGTCGACGCCGTTCGGTGACATCGTGCGGCACCTGATCCCGTTCTTCGTGTCGCGGCAGGTGGTGTGCGGGGCGGGCAAGGTCGGGCTTGGCGCGGACGGCCAGGGGACGGGTTTCCAGCTCTCCCAGCGCGCGGACTTCTTCGAGGTCGAGGTGGGCCTGGAGACGACGTTGAAGCGTCCCATCATCAACACTCGGGACGAGCCGCACGCCGACCCCGACCGGTACCGGCGCCTGCACGTCATCATCGGTGACGCCAACATGAGCGAGATCTCCACGTACCTGAAGCTGGGGACGACGGCGCTGGTGCTGGCGATGGTGGAGGACCGGTTCATCAGTGTGGACCTGTCGTTGGAGACTCCCGTGGCGGATCTGCGGGCGATCTCGCACGACCCGGGGCTGACCCACCGGGTCCGGTTGCGTGACGGGCGGCGGATGACGGCCCTGGAGCTGCAGGCGGAGTACCTGGACCAGGCGCGTAAGTACGTGGAGGACCGGTTCGGGACGGACGTGGACCCGGACACGGCCGACATCCTGGACCGGTGGGAGTCGGTGCTGAACCGTCTGGGCAACGACCCCATGGACCTGGCCACGGAGCTGGACTGGGTGGCCAAGCTCAAGGTGTTGGAGGGGTACCGGTCACGGGACGGGCTGGACTGGTCGCACCCGCGGCTCCAGCTGGTGGACCTGCAGTACTCGGACGTGCGCGCGGACAAGGGCATCTACAACCGGCTCGTGGCGCGGGGCCGGATGCGGCGGCTGCTGGAGGAGCCGGAGGTGACGCGGGCGATCACGGAGCCGCCGGAGGACACGCGGGCCTACTTCCGGGGTCGGTGCCTGGCCAAGTACGCGGACGAGGTGGCGGCGGCCTCGTGGGACTCGGTCATCTTCGATCTGCCGGGGTACGACTCGCTCCAGAGGGTGCCCACGTTGGAGCCCCGCAGGGGGACGAAGGAGCACGTGGGCACGCTGCTGGACAACGCGCCCACGGCCGCCGACCTGGTCGCCGTCCTCACGGGCGGGCGCGGCTGATCCGGGACCGGCCCGGGGCGGCGTGTGCCGCCGGGCCGGACGCCGGTTCTCCTCGTGGGCGCGGGGTGGCGCTCAGGGTGTGTCCAACGGGTGTCCGGTGGTGGTGTCGACGTGGTCGGGGACGTCCTCGTGGCGGTCGCCCACCGAGAGCGTTCCGGTGCGCTCGAACATGAGGATCGACGCGCCCTCGGCCGACTCCGGTCGGTGCTCCGTCCCCCGGGGCACCACGAACAGTTCGCCGCGTTCGAGGTCGACCACGCGCTCCGGCGTGTCCGCGTCGTGGCGCGTCCTGATCCGCAGTCGGCCGTCCAGGACCAGGAAGAACTCGTCGGTGTCGTCGTGGGCGTGCCACACGTGTTCGCCCCGGACCTTGGCGACGCGTACGTCGTGGTCGTCGACACGGGTGAGGACGCGCGGGCTCCACAGCTGGTCGAAGGAGGCCAGGGCGGTGCGCAGGTTGACGGGTTGCTCGCTCATGCCGCCATCCTGGCGTGCGCGGTGCGGTCCGGTAAGTGCTAGGAATAGCACATGCCGCAAGAATCCTCGCACCATGTCGTCCTCATCGTCGACGAGGGCACCAATCCGTTCGAGATGGGTGTGGCCACTGAGCTGTTCGGGCTGCGCCGACCCGAGATCGACCGCCCGTGGTACCGGCTCACCGTCTGCTCGCCGGTGTCGGAGATCGCCGTCCACCGGGGCCTGTTCAGCATGTCGGACATGGCCGGGCTCGAGGCGGTCGCCGAGGCCGACACCGTCATCGTGCCCAACCGCCCGGATCCGTGGGTGCCGCCCCGGGGGGAGGTGGTCGACGCGGTCCGCGAGGCGGGGCGGCGGGGAGCCCGCCTGGTCAGCTTCTGCACGGGCACCTTCACGTTGGCCGCGACGGGGCTGCTGGACGGCCGCCGGGCGACCACGCACTGGCGGCACGAGGAGCTGTCCGCCCGGCTCCATCCCCGTGTCCGGTTGGAGAGGGACGTGCTGTTCGCGGACGAGGGCGACGTGCTCACGGCGGCGGGCAGCGCCGCGGCGCTGGATCTGGGTCTGCATCTGGTCCGACGCGATCACGGGGCCGAGACGGCCAACACCGTGAGCCGGCGGTTGGTCTTCGCGGCCCACCGTGAGGGCGGCCAGCGCCAGTTCGTGCGCCACCCCCTGCCTCCCCGGAGGGACACGTCGCTGGCCCCCGTCCTCGACTGGGCGCGCGAGCGGTTGGGGCAGCGGCTGACCGTCGCCGACCTGGCGGCGCGTGCGGCGGTCAGCCCGGCGACACTGCACCGGAGGTTTCGCGCCGAGGTCGGCACGACGCCCCTGGAGTGGCTGCGCTCAGAGCGGGCCCTGTTGGCCTGCCGTCTCATCGAACGGGGCGGGACGGGCCTGGAGGCGGTCGCCCGGACGAGCGGTCTGGGCACGACGAGCAACCTGCGTGCCGTGGTGCGCGCGTACACGGGGGTGAGTCCGTCCGTGTACCGCGCGCGTTTCGGGCCGGGGGACGGTCAGCCGTCGGCGGCGGTGAGTTCGCGGGGGCGGCACTCGGCGCAGTCGGATCTGCACGCCGTGCCGTAGTTGTTCATCGACATCGACTGACAGCGCGCGCACACCAGGCGTTTCCCGCCGGGCGGGACGTGCTGCCACTGGTGCCGGCCCCGTCGGCAGATGCCGGACGGTCCGATCGTCGTCTCCTCGCGCGTGGGCATGGTGGAACGGTAGCGGAGGCGCGTGTACGGGCACCAGTGCCCGCCCGGGAGCGGCGGCCGGTTCACGGTGTCAGGTGTGCCAGGTGCCGTCGTGGCAGGGCATCGGTTCCAGGTTGAGGGCGGTCCACAGCTCGAGCCGGGTACGGGCCTCCGCCAGGCCGCGTCCCAAGACCCGTTCGGCGACGCGCAGTCGTGCGCGCAGTGTGTTGCGGTGCACCCCCAGCTCGCGTGCGGTCGCCTCCACCTGGGCGCCCTGGTCGAGGTAGTGGCGCAGGGTGTGGACGAGTTCGGTGCCGTGCCGGGCGTCGTGGTCGCGTAGCGCCCCCAGGACGGCCTGTTCGAAGGCGTGCGCGCCTTCGGGCGGGACCGCGGAGCGCAGGAGTTCCCACGCGCCGGTGTCGTCGACGTGCCGGTATCCCTCGGTGGCGGCCTGGCGCGCCCGGTCCAGCGCTGAGGGCAGGTCGGCGGGTCCGCGCGCTCCGCAGGCGCCCGCCCCGTGGGGGCCGTTGGAAGGGTCGCGCAGCGCCGACCAGAGGCGTTCGCCGTGGCGTGGCCGCGGGGTGCGGGGGAGGACGGCGGCGACGGCGCCGCCGACGGTGCACAGTCCGGCCCGGTGCGCGGCGTCGGTGTCGCCGAGGACGTCGACCAGGGCGTCGGCCGCGCGGTCCGCCAGCGTCTCGGGTTCGGCGCTGGGCAGGTACACCACCTCCCAGGGCGGGTCGGGAAGGGTGAGCAGGTCGGGTCGCGGGCCGGGGGCGCCGGTGAGGGCCGCGCGCAGCAGCGGTGCGCGTTCGTGGTGCCGGATCCTGCGGGTCTGCCGGGAGTGCAGGAGGTCCACGGCCAGCAGGGAGGCGGCGTCGTTGGCGAGCATCCGGGTGTGCGGGGAGACCGGTGTGGGGCTGCGGAGGGCGAGCCAGCCCAGGGCGCGACCGGTGGTGCCCAGGCTCTGGAGGAGGATCGAGGCCTCGCCGTCCGCGAGGACGGTCATGCCCCGGGGGCGTCGTGCGCGGTCGAGCGCGGATGCTCGGACGCGTGCGTGCCAAGGGGGCTCGGTGCGCGGTACCGCCGCGGTGGTCATGCCGTTGCGGTCCAGGAGCAGGGTGTGGCCGTGGGTGGCGGCGGCGAGTTCGGTCAGGACGCCGGAGGGGCCGGTGCGCAGCGCGGCGCGCGCCATGGCGTCCTGGGCGGCCAGGACCCGGTCCTGTTCGCGGGTGCGTTCGGCGGCGTGGTGTTCGGCCACGGTCTCGACGACGGCGATGAAGGGGGTGTCGCCCTCCACCTGGAGTACGGGGAGGCCGAGGCGGTCGCCCTCGGCCAGGATCTCGGGTGGGGCTCCGTGGTTTCGGGTGTCGACGGCCACGGCCAGTGCCACGCATCCGGCGCGGTGGAGGCGGTGCAGGTAGGCGCGTCGCTGGTCGGGGGTGGTGCCGAAGCCCATGCCCGCGGTGAGGACGAGTTCGCCGCCGCGCAGCCAGCGCACGGGGTCGTGGAGTTCGGTGACGTGGGCCCACCGGATGGGTCGGTCGAGTCCGCGATGTCCGGCGACCGCCCGTACCTCCAGGACGGGGTCCGCGGTGATGTCGCGGGGGGTGATCGTCATGGCTACCTCCTGGGGTGTGCGCCTCGCACATTTGTCACAGGGTGCCATGTGCCTAGTGACCCGGCGTGTGGTGGCGGGGAGTGTTTACCGTCTCCTTGACACACCCGCTCTGGCCAGCGGCGGCACCCGAGGGTCCGTCCGGAGCCCGGAACGTACACGGAGGATCCATGGCAGACCGGACATCCCCCACGGTCGCGCGTCCAGCGCGCGCGGCCGTCGCCGCGTTCGTCGGGACCACGATCGAGTGGTTCGACTTCTACGTCTACGCGACGGCGGCCGGCCTGGTCTTCGGCACGCTGTTCTTTCCCGGCGACATCGACCCCGTGGTGGGTCTGATGGCGTCGTTCGCGACCTTCGCCGTGGGGTTCTTCGCCCGCCCGCTCGGAGGTGTGGTCTTCGGACACTTCGGTGACCGGTTGGGGCGCAAGTCGGCGCTGGTGACCACGCTGCTGATGATGGGTGTGGCCACGTTCTGCGTCGGGCTGCTGCCCACCTACGCGCAGGTGGGGTTCGTCGCGCCGCTGCTGCTGGTGGTGTTGCGCTTCGTTCAGGGCATCGCCGTGGGCGGCGAGTGGGGCGGCGCGGTCCTCATGGCGGTCGAGTCCGCCCCCGAGGAGCGCAAGACCTTCTACGGGTCCTTCGCCCAGCTCGGCAACCCGGCGGGCGCGCTCCTGGCGACCGGGTCGTTCGGCCTCATCACCGCCTGGGACTCCGACCTGCTGTACACCTGGGGCTGGCGGCTGCCGTTCCTGGCCTCCTGCCTGCTGGTCCTGGTCGGTCTGGTGGTCCGCCTCAAGGTGGAGGAGTCGCCGGTGTTCGAGGCGGCGCGCGAGAACCGGGCCGCCGAGCCCGAGGGGCCGCCGCTGCGTGAGACCCTGCGCACCTCCTGGCGCGCGGTGCTGCTGGGGATCGGTGTCCTGCCGGTCGCCGTCGGCGGCTACTACGTCGTCACCACCTTCCTCCAGGCCTACGGCGTCACCGAGGCGGGCATCAGTGAGCAGCTCATCCTCAGCGGCCTGACCCTGGCCGCGTTCGTGGAGCTGTTCGCGACCCTGGCCACGGCGTGGCTGGGCGACCGCTTCGGCACGGCCCGGATCGTGACGGTCGGACTCGCGGCGGTGGCGGTGCTGGCGTTGCCGCAGTTCCTGGTCCTGGAGACCGGGAGCGCCGTGCTGATCGTGCTGATGCTGTGCCTGATGCGGGTGGCGATGGCCGCGGTCTACGGGCCGATCGCGCGCGTGCTCGCGCAGATGTACCCGCCGCGCGTGCGTTACACCGGCATCTCGGTGTCCTACCAGGTCGCCGGTGCGCTGTTCGGCGGTCTGTCGCCGCTGGCCTGCACCGCCCTGTTCGCCCTGACCGGGAGCATCCTGTCCGTGGCCGTCCTGTTGGTCGTCATGGCCCTGGTGAGCATCGCCTGCCTGTCCCGGGCGCCCCGGCACAGCGACGCCGAGACCCTTCCCGTCTGAGCCCGCGACCTTCCATGACCGTCGTCGGGCCAGAACGGTCCGGCCACCCCCACACCACGACGAGGAGCACCGCACCCGTGTCCGCTCTGATCATTCACAACGCCACCGTCCTGACGATGGACGACGCCAATCCCCGAGCCGAGGCCGTGGCCGTGCGCGACGGGCGGATCCTGCTGGCGGGGACCGTCGACCGGGTGCGCGCGGCGGCCGGTCCGGGCGCGGAGGAGGTGGACGCGGGCGGCCGTACCGTCATCCCCGGGTTCATCGACCCGCACAACCACCTGTTGTCGACGGCCGAGTCGCTGGCCGCGGTGGACGCGCGCTACCCGCGGGTGGGCAGTGCCGCCGACCTGGTCGCGGTGATCGCGCGGGAGGCGGCGCGCACCCCCGCGGGGCAGTGGATCCGGGCGTTCTCCATGGACGACGCCAAGTACCCGGGCGGCCGCCCCACGCGCCGTCATCTGGACGAGGCCACCAGCGAACACCCGGTGATCGTCTACCACGTGTCCGGCCATCAGGCCGTGGTCAACTCGGCCGCGCTGGCGTGGAGCGGGATCGGCGAGGACGTGTCGGATCCCGAGGGTGGTTCGTTCGTGCGCGACGAGGGCGGCCGGCTGACCGGGATGGTGCTGGACTCGGCGATGGAGCTGCTGCTGCCGCTGGCGGTCGACATCGGCTGTCACGGGCCCAACTTCCACACCGACCTGCCCTCCGAGCACCTGCTGGACTGGCTGGCCGACGCGGCGGGGCCCTACCTGTCAGCGGGTGTGACCACGGTGTGCGACCCACAGGTGTCGGCACGTGAGCTGCGGGTCTACCGGGCGGCCCGGGCGGCGGGGACGCTACCGCTGCGCACGTTCGGCATGCCGCTGTCCCACCAGTTGGACGCGCTGACCCAGGCCGGGCTGGCCAGCCCCTTCGGTGACGACTGGCTGCGGCTGACCGGCATGAAGTTCTACTCCGACGGGACGCTGCTGGGCGGCACCGCGAAGTTCACGGTTCCCTACGGGGAGCGGGGTGAGTTCGCGGGCAGTCTCTACCACCACCCCGACCAGTTGGCGGACCTGGTGTCGAGGGCGGCCCGGGAGGGGTGGCAGGTCGCCGTCCACACGCAGGGCGACGCGGCCATGGAGCACACGCTGGCGGCGATCGCCTCGGCCGCGCGGGTGTCGGGTCCGGACCCGCGTCCGCGTGTGGAGCACTGCGGGTACCCCACTCCCGAGCAGGCCAAGCGGTTCACCGAATACGGGGTGATCCCGGTCAACCAGCCCAACTTCCTGCACGACAGCGGCGGTGACTTCCTGCGCCGCCTGGGGGATCGGGCGCACCGGCTCCAGCCGATGCGGGAGGAGATCGACCTGGGGCTGCGTCCGGTGCTGTCCAGCGACTCCTTCGTCTCCAGCCTGCGTCCGATGGACACCGTGGCCAACGCGGTGTGCCGCACCACGCGGGAAGGGGCGCGGATCGGGGTGGAGCAGGCCGTCACGCTGCACGAGGCGCTGCGGGCGCACACTCTGGACGCCGCCCACGCCGTGGGGATGGAGGACCGGTTGGGTGCGCTGCGGCCCGGCTACCTGGCCGACGTGGTGGTGTTGGACCGGGACGTGGAGGCGCTGCCGAACGACCGGCTGCGTGAGGTGGGTGCCTGGCTGACCGTCCTGGACGGGCGGATCGCGCACCGGGCGGAGGGGGAGGCGGCCTCCTCGGCCTGACCCCGTGCTCGCTCCCGCCCCGGTTCGAACGGGGGTGTCCCCGCCCGCGCAGCTGCGCGGACGGGGACACCTGGGGGAGGGGGTGGGGTTCTAGCTGGTGCGCAGTCGCACGCCCCAGGCGCTCTCCACCGGGTCCACCTCCTGGTAGAAGGTGGTGCCACCGCTGCTGCAGTTGCCGGAGCCGCCGGAGGTCATGCCCTGGGCCTGCGTTCCGGAGATGAAGGAGCCTCCGGAGTCGCCGGGCTCGGCGCACACGTTGGTACGGGTCAGGTAGTAGACGGTGCCCTGCGGGTACCGGACGGTCTGGTTGCGGGCCTGGATGGTGCCGCAGTGCCAACCGGTGGTGGAACCGGAACGGCAGATGGACGAGCCGATCGGGGCGGCGTTGCTGCCCGTCACGGTCTGGTAGCCGCTGTAGCGGTAGACGAGGTTGTACAGCGTGAAGTTGGACGTGCCTCGGACGAAGGCGGCGTCGTTGCCGGGGAACACGGAGCGCTCGAAGGTGCCGCGGCCGTTGCCGATGGTGACGCCGGTGCCGACGGTGCCGCAGTGGCCCGCCGTGACGAAGCCCGGCTGACCGGAGCTGTTGGTGGCGGGGAAGCCGACCGAGCAGCGGCCGCCCGAGCTCATGTAGTAGGCCAGGCCGCCGATGATGTTGGCGTAGGTCTGAGGCTGTTCGGAGACCTCCTGGACCTCGATGACCGCCGGGTCGACGCCCGTGCCCTCGACGATGGAGTCGACGTCGACGTCGGAGCCCTCGACCACCTCGACGACCACGCTGTCGCTGGTGACGTCGGGGTACCAGCCCACGACCTCGCTGCCGGCGTCGGTGGCGTTGAGGTCCTCGACGATGTCGGCCAGACCGTCGGAGCCGTGGGAGACGACCTCGGCGGCGGCTCCGGTGGCCTCCACGGCCTCGACCGCGTCGACGTCGGTCACCAGGACGGTGAGTTCGTGGGTTTCGGTGTCGAAGAGCGAACCGCCGTAGGCCGCACCGGCCGCTTCGGTGGCCTCCTCGTCGAGGTCGATGGCCTCTTCCTGTGCCTCGAAGAGTTCCTCGGCCTCGAACGGGGTGAGGTCGAGATCCCTCTCCATGGCTTCGAGCATGGTGGTGGCCTCGTCGTCGGGGACGGGGGCCTGGGGGGTGGGTACGGTTCCGGCGTTCACGCCCGGGGCCATGGTGATGACCAGTCCGAAGGCGAGGGCGCCGGTTCCTAGGGCGGAGATAACGGGGGAGGGTCGCATTGATCCCTACTCTCCTGGGGGGATGGACGGGGGAAGGGGCGATCCGTGGGGAGGGCCGCCCCGAACAGGGGGCGAAGGGGGTTCGCCGCCCTGTCGTTCACCGAGACACTCAGTAAACGATTTCACACGATAAGTGGGCAAATTGGCGAAGAAAAGACCCTCTTGCCGTGAAACCATTCAAGGTCATGTGGGATGAGCCGATGACCATCTGAATGGTCGTGGCTACGCGTAGTCGCCATGCGTGCGACCTTGGCTTTCCGCGTTTCCACGGTTGCGCAGGGTGATCGTCCTGTTGGTGCAAGGGGAGTTTTTTGGCCGGATTCGGCCAATTCATCCCTGGGTCGTTCGTCATCCTGACGTCACGCGGACGCAACACGCGAGGTGGGGGAGGTGTCTTGTGTCCGACGGTGTCCGTGGTGAGCCGTGTCCAGGAGGGTTCTGGGGGAATGCGGTCGGTGCGCCTGTCCCGGGGTGGTAGTGAGGCTTCCGCGGGCGGCGGGCCGGTCCGTGCCCGGGCACGGGGGACGATCCGAGGTAACTAGCGAGTATCGGGCATCGGGAAGGGGGTTGAGCCGCTCGTCGTTGGGCCAAGATAAGGGCGAGAGCCCCGAACGGGAGGTAGCCAGCCATGGCGACGAAGGACACCGGCGGCCAGAAGCACGCATCGCGCCGCGAGGCCGAGGTCGAGGAGACCGAGGCCACAACGGACGTCCAGGACAAGAAGGACCAGCTGGACGAGGAGGTCGACGACATTCTCGACGAGATCGACGACGTGCTGGAGAGCAACGCCGAGGACTTCGTTCGGCAGTTCGTGCAAAAGGGCGGCCAGTAGGCGTCCCGCGGCGGTTCGCTGACAGCGCACTCGGGCGCCGCCGGCGCCGCCGCGCGCACGACTAGGGTCGATTCCATCGGCCGGGGACACTGTCCGGCCACCGACAACGAGAGACCAGTCGTCCCACCCGCCCCCACGACGGGGTGGGACGCCAGTGGAGGGAGTCGCGTGTTCGAAGGGTTCGAGGGCGGACGGTTGCCCGCCGCGTTCATGAGTGCGGGAACCTCGTCCTTCACCGAGTTCGTCCGATCGGTCAGCCCTGAGCTGTTGCCCGGACACCACCTGCCCTCAGGTGAGGGGACCGAGCACCTCACGCCCGACGCGACGACCATCGTCGCCCTGACCTTCCCCGGGGGCGTGGTGTTGGCCGGTGACCGGCGGGCCACCCAGGGCAATGTCATCGCCAACCGGGACATGGAGAAGCTGTTCCGCACGGATGAGTTCTCCGCGGTCGCCATCGCCGGGTCCGCCGGCATCGGGATCGAGTTGGCCCGCCTCTACCAGGTGGAACTGGAGCACTACGAGAAGATGGAGGGCCGGGTGCTCTCCCTGGAGGGTAAGGCGAACAAGCTCGCGCAGATGGTGCGGGGCAACCTGGGCATGGCCATGCAGGGTTTCGTCGTCGTCCCCCTGCTGGTCGGCTACGACGAGAACACGGGCACCGGGCGCGTGTTCAGCTACGACGCGGTGGGCGGCCGCTACGAGGAGCACCGCCACCACTCCATCGGTTCGGGGTCGGTCTACGCCCGCGGGTCGATCAAGAAGCTCTACAAGGACGACCTGGACGAGACCGGCACGATCAAGGTGGCCCTGGAGGCCCTCTACGACGCCGCCGACGACGACTCCGCCACCGGTGGACCCGACCTGCACCGCAAGATCTTCCCCCTCGTCGACGTCATCACCGAGGACGGACACCGCCGAGTCCCCACCGACGACGTCGCCGCCCTGGCGACGGAGGTGGTCGAGGGCCGGGCCGCCCACCCCGACGGTCCGACCGTGACATTGCGCTGATCCGGCCTGACGACCCCACCACGACCTCTCACGACTAGGTAAGGAACGATCCGCGGTGTCGATGCCGTTCTACGTCGCCCCCGAACAGCAGATGAAGGACAAGGCGGACTACGCGCGCAAGGGCATCGCGCGCGGCCGCAGCGCCGTCGTCCTGCAGTACGAGGGCGGGATCCTCATGGTCGCGGACAACATGTCGCGCACCCTGCACAAGATCAGCGAACTCTACGACCGCATCGGTTTCGCGGCGGTCGGCCGCTACCCGGAGTTCGAGAACCTGCGCCTGATGGGCGTGCGGTTCGCGGACGTACGCGGCTACCAGTACGACCGCCGCGACGTCAGCGGGCGCCAGCTCGCCAACATCTACGCCCAGACCCTGGGCACCGTGTTCAGCGAGAGCCTCAAGCCGTGGGAGGTGGAGATCGTCGTGGCCGAGGTCGGTGACACCGCCGCCGAGGACGAGATCTACCGCATCACCTTCGACGGTTCGATCGTCGACGAGCGCGGGTTCGTCGCGGTGGGCGGCTCCTCCGAGAACGTCGCCACGGTGCTCAAGGAGCGGTTCGTCGCCGACGCGCCGCTCAGCGCGGCCCTGCACACGGCCACGCGCGCCCTGGCCCGGGAGAACGGCGAGGAACGCGAACTGGAGGCGGGCAACCTCGAGGTGGCGGTCCTGGAGCGGGCCCGCCAGCACCGGAAGTTCCGGCGCGTCCACGGCCGACGCCTGACCGCCCTCCTGGAGGAGGGCCGGGCGGGCGGCGACGGGGCCGCGGGCGCCTCCTCCGGAGCGGCGGGGGCGTCGGGTGGCGGCTCGAACAGTGACGGTGACTCCAGCGGGGACCAGGCCGACGAGTGACCTGAGAGACGATCGCGGTGCGGCGCGCCGGACGCGCCGCACCGGCCGGGTGGGTGTGGACGGCGCGGCCCCGTCGTCCGCACCCCGGTGACGGGAAGTTGGTGAGGCCGCGTGGAACGACGGATCTTCGGTCTGGAGAACGAGTACGGAGTCACGTGCACCTTCCGGGGGCAGCGCCGACTGTCGCCCGACGAGGTCGCCCGGTACCTGTTCCGAAGGGTGGTCTCGTGGGGGCGCAGCAGCAACGTGTTCCTGCGCAACGGCGCCCGGCTGTACCTGGACGTGGGTAGTCACCCCGAGTACGCGACTCCCGAGTGCGACAGCCTCGCGGACCTGGTGGCCCACGACAAGGCGGGCGAGCGCATCCTGGAGGGGTTGCAGGTCGACGCCGAACAGCGCCTGCACGAGGAGGGCATCGCAGGGGACATCTACCTGTTCAAGAACAACACCGACTCGGCGGGCAACTCCTACGGCTGCCACGAGAACTACCTGGTGGGTAGGCACGGAGAGTTCGGCCGGCTGGCCGACGTGCTGATCCCCTTCCTCGTCACCCGGCAGATCATCTGCGGGGCGGGCAAGGTCCTGCAGACCCCGCGCGGCGCCCTGTTCTGCGTCAGTCAGCGCGCCGAACACATCTGGGAGGGCGTGTCCTCGGCGACCACGCGCTCGCGCCCGATCATCAACACCCGGGACGAGCCGCACGCCGACGCCGAACGCTTCCGCAGACTGCACGTCATCGTCGGCGACTCCAACATGAGCGAGACCACCACGCTGCTGAAGCTGGGCTCGACCGACCTGGTGCTGCGGATGATCGAGGCCGGGGTGGTGATGCGCGACTACACCCTGGAGAACCCGATCCGGGCGATCCGGGAGGTCAGCCACGACATGACCGGTCGGCGCAAGGTGCGGCTGGCCAACGGGCGCGAGGCCAGTGCGCTGGAGATCCAGCGCGAGTACCTGGAGAAGGTGCAGGGGTACGTCGACCGGCACGGGACCGACGCCGTGGGTAAGCGGGTGCTGGAGCTGTGGCAGCGCACGATCGAGGCGGTCGAGACGCAGAACCTGGAGCTGGTGTCGCGGGAGATCGACTGGGTCGCCAAGTACCTGCTGCTGGAGCGCTACAGGGACAAGCACGACCTGTCGCTGTCCTCGCCGCGCGTGGCCCAGCTGGACCTGACCTACCACGACATCCACCGCGACCGCGGACTGTTCTACCTGATGCAGAACCGCGGGCAGATGGATCGGGTGGTGGGGGATCTGAAGATCTTCGAGGCCAAGTCGGTGCCGCCGCAGACGACGCGGGCCCGGTTGCGCGGTGAGTTCATCCGCCGTGCCCAGGAGCAGCGACGTGACTTCACCGTCGACTGGGTGCACCTGAAGCTCAACGACCAGGCACAGCGCACCGTTCTGTGCAAGGACCCGTTCAAGTCCGTCGACGAACGGGTGGAGAAGCTCATCGCCGGGATGTGAGCGTCGCGGCTTCCGCCCGGGGAGGTCGGGGTGACTCCGGACGGGGCCGCGGCGCCCGGCCGGGTTCTCGGGGATGGCCGCACGCCGACCATTCGGTAGTGTGACCCTGTCCTGAGCCCGAAACCAGAGGTTGTGACCCATGCACCGACGTGCTGCCGCCCTCGCGGTGCCACTGACCGCCCTCACCCTGGCGGTCTCCAGCTGCGGATCCATCCCCGAGGAGTGGCGCACGCCCGCCTTCCTCCGGATGGGCGAGGAGCAGCTCGACCCCCGGATCCCGGACGTCACCGGGGAGGTCGGGGAGGAGCCCGAGATCACCTTCCCCGACGTCGGGCTCCCGGACGAGGAGATCTCCGGGGTGGTCGCCACGGGCTCGGGCGAGGACGAGCTGGTGCGCGCCGACGACCTCCTCGTCGCCAACGTGGTCCAGTACCAGTGGACCGCTCCGGGCGAGGGCGAGCTGGTGGAGGGCCAGTCCAGCTACGAGACCGGTGCGCCCGACCTCATCCGGATGAACCAGATGCCCGAGTACATCACCGACTCGCTGGTCAACCAGTCCGTCGGCAGCCGGGTCGTGTACGTGTTCCCGCCGCTGTCCGAGGAGGAGGCGGCGCAGGCCGAGGCGGCGGGGCAGGAGACCCCCGAGGGCGCCAGCGTGCTGGTGCTGGACGTGATGGAGCGGTTCGGCAACGGGTCGCTCGTCCCCGGTGAGCAGACCACCGACGGCGGTGACGGCCTGCCGACGGTCACGCAGGACGAGGTGAGCGCGCCGGTGATCGAGATCCCCGACACCGACCCGCCCGAGGAGCTGACGGTCGAGCACCTCATCGAGGGGACGGGCCCCGAGGTCGAGGAGGGGCAGCAGGTCGTCGTCCAGTACACCGGCATCCGCTGGGAGGCGGAGGAGGACGGCACCCACGAGCCCTTCGACTCCACGTGGAGCCGGGCCGGCGAGCCCTTCGACGCGACCCTCGCCGAGGGCAGCCTCATCGAGGGCTGGGTCGAGGGCATGGTCGGCGAGCGCGTGGGCAGTCGTCTGCTGCTGGTGATCCCCGGGGACCTGGCCTACGGGGAGACCGCGGAGGAGGCCGGTGGCGGCCCCGCCGGAACGCTGGTGTTCGTGGTGGACCTGCTGGGCGCCTACGACAACCCGCCGCCCGCGGAGGAGATCGAGGACGAGGGGTCGGCCGAGGGCGAGGAGGGCTCCGAGGAGGAGGCCTCGCCTGAGGAGGAGGCGTCTCCCGGGGACGAGCCGTCGGAGGAGCCCTCCGACGGCGAGGAGTAGACGGGCCGAGCCTCGGCCGTCGTGTCCGGGAGCCCCCGCGCGGATCCGCGCGGGGGCTCCCCGCTTCGTATGTGCCGGACTCCGCCCGCCCGCGGGGCGGGTGGCGTCGGCGCCGGGGTCAGTCTCGCGCTTGGCTCCCGTAGGGCGCCGCGCGCACCAGGGTCACGCCGATGGTCGCTCCGTGCGGGGAGGCGAACGTGCGCCGTTCGCCCTGTCGGGCCCCCACCAAGGTCGCGCCCAGGGGAGACTCGGGGGAGTAGACGGTCAACCGGTTCGACACCGACGCGTCCCGCACTCCCAGGAGGAAGGTCTCCGACTCCCCCTCGCCGTCGTAGCGGATCGTGAGCACCTTCCCGGGCTCGGCCACCCCGTCGTCGGCGGTGCTCCGGCCCACCACGGCCTCGCGCAGCAGCCGCTCGATCTTGTGCACGCGGGCCTGGCGCACGGCCGGGTCGTCGATGTAGCGCGGCGCGGGGACCGTCTCCAGCGCGCCTCCGTCCTCACCGGGGGTCTCCTCGGGGGCCGAGGTCAGCACCCGCAACTCCTCCCGGAGTCGCTCGTAGGCCTCCAAGGGCATCCAATCGTGGGCGGTCTTCGGCATCGGTCGATGGTCCTTTCAGGGCACAGCACTCAAGGGCCGCGACACGGCTTGCGGTCCGTGTTCGGCGGCATCACTGCTCACCAGGAGTCTGGCCGTACGGAGACCACCCATGATTGTCCTGTTCAGACAATATGGCGTGAGATCTTTGTCGTGATCCGACAGCAAGAGGGGAGCGGGCGTGATCAACCTCGACCGGCTCGTCAACGTCCTCGGCGGCTACGGCGCCCGGTTCGTCGGGCCTGAGTCGCTGCGCGAGAGCGAACTGCGCAGCGTCGCCGTGCACGATCCCACCGACGACGTCCCGCCCCCGGGTGATGCCTTCCTCGCGGTGGGCGTGGGCTCGGCGGAGGAGGCCGTGGGTCTCGGCGGGCGGGCCCGCGCCACGGTCGTCCTGGTCAGGGGAGACATCGAACCGGACCCCGAGGGGCTGGCCACGCTGCGTGAGCGGGGGATCGCCCTGGTGGTCGTCGACCCCGCCGTCTCCTGGAGTCAGATCTCCGGCATCGTCTACGGCCTGGTGTTGGAGGGCCGCGAGACCGAATCCGGGCGGGGCCCCAGCGACCTGTTCGCCCTCGCCGACACCATCGCGGCGGCGGTCGGCGGCCCCGTCACCATCGAGGACCGTGCCTCGCGCGTGGTCGCCTACTCCGAGGCCCAAGGCGGGACGGACCGGGCCCGTCGCGACACCCTCGTCAGCCGGCGGGTGCCGCGGCCCCTCGGTGAACGGCTCGAACGCGATGGTGTGTTCGCTCGGCTGGCCACCGTCAACGGCCCCCTCCACGTCGCCGCCCTGCCCGAGTACGGGATGGGCGGGCGCACCGCCGTTCCGGTCCGGGTCGGCCGTGAGCTCCTCGGCTCCCTGTGGGTGGTCAGCGACGATCCCCTGGACGCCGACCGCGTACGCGCGCTCAACGAGGGCGCGCACACGGTCGGCCTGCACATGCTCCGCGCCAGGGTCAGCAGCGACCTGGAACGGCAGGTGGAGTCGGAGTCGGTCATCGAACTGCTGGAGGGGGCTTCCGACGCGGTGTCCGTGGCCGGCCGGATCGGCCTGCTCTCCCCGGAGCTGAGGGTGGTGGCCCTCCGAACTCGGGCCGCCGAGGAGAGTGACGCCGCCATCCTGCACGTGTTCGAGCACGTCACGACGGGTTTCGGGTGGTCGCGCCCGGGGCGCAGCACCCTGTTCGGCACCACGGTGTACACGGTGCTGCCCTGCGGGGAGGACCCCGCCCCGGCGCTGGCCTGGGTGCGTGGTGTCCTGCGCGGACTGCCCGGGCGCCTGGAGGTCGTGGCGGGGGTGGGCGGTGCGGCCGACGCCGCCGGTGTGCCCGTCAGCAGACAGGAGGCCGACGAGTGTCTGGCCCTGTGGCCGGGCGGCGGGCCCGGCCCGGTGGTCTACGACCATGCCTGGGACGCGATCCTGCTGCGCCGTCTGCGCACGGCGGCTGAGGCGGGCCGGTTGCCCGCCCGCAATCCGGTGGTGCGGTTGGTGCGCCACGACGCCGAGCACGGCACGGAGTACGCGCGCACCCTGCGGGCCTGGCTGTACGCCCACGGGGATCTGGGGGTGGCCGCCGAACGCCTGGAGCTGCACCCCAACACCGTGCGCTACCGGATGCGCCGGATGCGCGGGGTCTGCGACCTGGGTCTGGACGATCCGGCCGCGCGGGTGGCGATGACCGTCGCCCTGGCCGCCCTGGTCGACGAGGCCTGAGCGGTCCCCTCGCGTCTACCCGCCGGACCCCCTCCGCCCACGGGACAGGAGGAGTCGGCGGCGGTCGCGTTCGATCCGGGTGATGGTGACGGTGACCGGGTCTCCCACCCGGACCGCCTCGTCGGGTGTCCGGACGGGAGGGTGGGTGGGTTGGTCGAGGGGGACTAAGCCCTCGACGCCGTCCGCGACGCGTACGAAGGCTCCGATGGGTGCGAGTTTGGTGACCCTCCCGGCCACGGTCGTCCCCTCGGGGACGGTGTCGGCGAACTCCTGGAAGGGGTCCGGGACCAGCGCCTTGAGCGAGATGACCGCCTCGCCGTTGCGGGTGTCCGCGTCGAGCAACACCCCGGTGACCCGCTGTCCGGCCTCGGCGACCTCGGACAGTTCATCGAACCGTCGCCAGGTCAGGTCGGGGATCCGGACGAAGCCCACACCCGGGAAGACCGGGTGCGCCGGCCCCTCGTCGAGGTCGACGAACACACCGAACCGCTCGACGCTCGCCACGGTGCCGGAGAGGACCTCGCCTGGGTTCAGGGAGGTCAGGAAGGCCCAGAGTTCGGGGTTCTCGGTGGCGGCGAGGGAGAGGCGGATCCGACCCTGGTCCGGGTCGATGTCGACCACCCTGGCGCTGACGCGTCGTCCGACGCGAACCGCGTTCTCGGAGAAGTCCCGCCAGGACCAGTCGTGGCGCCGGATCTCGGCCGTCGCGCCCGGGGGGAGGCCGTCGAGGCGGACGACGGCCCCGTGGGCCCTGGAGACGTCCGTGACGGTTCCGGACAGAACCTGCCCGATCCGGACATCGGCCAGGGGGCCGGTCGTGACCGGGAGATCTGTCGGTTGGCTCTCGGCGCTCAGCCTCTCACGGAGGCTGCTCAGTGGTTCGTGCGCGTCCTCGTGGTCCGTGGGCTCGTTCACGGCGCCCACCATCCCACAGTCCGGGGCCGTCATGCCCCGCGAAAGGAACACGGGACACGGGCGCGGCGTCGACGCCTTCGGCGCAGACACGCCCGCCCGTCGCCCTCCACCACCCTCAATCGACGCCTTCGGCGCAGACACGCCCTTTTCCACGTCCACTGTGTGTCGGGACCGGGTGCGTAGAGTCGGTGGTATCTGTCCACAGGCGAGGGGGAGCCATGGCAGACCGACGGCGCTACTGCTACGTGTCCGGGTTGCGCCTGGGGGTTCCGGGGCTGGAGGAACTGTGCGCCCAGGGGCGTCCGCCCAGTCTCGTGGTGTCCTACAACGCCGAACTCGCGCACCGCTGCGGCTACGCCGACTTCGACTCGCTCACCCGGCGCCTGGGCCTTCCGCACCTGCGCACCGCTGACATCAACTCCGACGAGGCGCGCGACGCCCTGTCCACACACGGCATCGACCTCATGGTCGTCGCGGGCTGGTCCCAGCTGATCCCCGAACAGCTCCTGGACTCCCTGCCCCTGGGCGGGGTCGGGCTGCACCCCTCCCCGCTACCGGTCGGCCGGGGCCGCGCCCCCATCCCCTGGACCATCCTGAGGGACATGCGTTCCAGCGCCGTCACCCTCTTCCACCTGAACCACGAGGCCGACTCCGGCGACATCGTCGACCAGCTCTGGTTCGACGTCGCCCCCGACGTGACCGCCACCGGACTCTACGACCGTGTCGCACGCCTCCAGGCCGAACTGCTCGTGCGCCACCTGGACGACCTCCTGGACGGTACCGCGCCGCGCCGTCCCCAGACCGGCCACGTGTCCGTGTGGCCCCGTCGGCGCCCCTGCGACGGCCTCCTGGACTTCACGGCCTCCGGGGCCGACGTCGACCGCATGGTGCGCGCGCTCGCCGACCCGTACCCGGGTGCCTTCGCGCGCTTCGGCGGGGCCCACATCACCCTGTGCGGGGGCACCCTGACCGACGCGGTCGTCGGGGGCGCCCCCGGGCAGATCGTCTCCGCCGGCCCCCGTAGGGAGTGGGGGGTCACCTGCGGCGACGGCACGGTGTTCGTTCCGGACGCGCTGCGGGTGGACGAGGGGGTGCGTGCCGAGCCCACGTCGCTGGCGATGTTCCGTCCGGGAGCCTCCTTCGACGTGCCCTCGCCGCACATGCTCACGTCCGCGCGGCCCGGTGCGGTCCCCCACCCGTCACCTGACGGCGACTCGCTCCTGCGCGCCTGACCGCCGACACCGTCGCGGCCCGTCGCGGTCCGGCGCCGCGGCCACCCGTCACCCCTCCAGGAGGGCCGCCGCGTGCCGTCCCGCGGCGGCGGCGCTGAGGAAGGCCGCCCGGTCCTGCTCCAGTCCCCGGCCCATCGTGGACACCTTCACCGGCAGCGCCCGCAGGTGCTCCTCCAGGCCGGTGACGTCCACCTCCACGAGGGTGTGCCGACCGGCCAGCGCGCAGGCCTGGGCGCGCAGGCGTTCCCCGAAGGCCCCCGGCAGCCGGGGCACGACCACGTCCGCTTCGGCCAGGGCCACCCGCCCGTAGGCGGTCAGACTGTGGTGGGACACGCCGCGGTGCCGGTCCCGGGGGTCGGCCTCGCTGATCCGCAGCGACGCCACCGCCCGTCCGTCCAGGGCGGCGACCGCGTTGACCGCCTCGCCGCAGGCCACACCGGAGAACCCCCACGGGGTGCCGGTGCCCAGGTTCCCGGGGCCCTGACACACGACCGCCACGTCGGCCTCCAGCACGTGCCGGGCGGCCAGGAGCCCGGAGTGGACGGTCACGGCCTCCAGGTCGCCGCCGAAGGCCTGCCCGGTGGTCACACACCCCGCCAACAGTCCCTCCTGCCGCAGCACCCCCAGGACCTGGGAGAACGCCGCGGGCAGGGCGCCGCCGTCGAGCATGACGTAGGCGATCCGCGCCTCGGGTCGTGTGGCGCGCACCCCCGCCACGACGGCGGGCAGTGCCGAGTGCAGGTCGGCGGCGACGACGGGCATACCGTCGACTCCCGCGGCCTCGCGCAGGGTCGCGTGGTGGGGGGAGTCCTGTTCGTCGGCGCCCAGGACAGTCGCCTGCAACGGGGTGTAGCGGGCCTTGACCAGGTGTCCGGGGCCGCGGGTGTCGGCGGGCAGGCGGTCGGGAACGGCGATGACCAACGCGTAGCCGCCGGTGCCCAGGCCCAGGTCCAAGGCGCTGGTGTTGAGCAGGACCGTGTCGCCCACCCGGGGGCGTCCGACCAGGTCGGTGTAGGCCAGCGCGCGTCGGGTCACCGTTTCCCGTCCGTCCCCGGTGTCCACGGCCACGACGCACGGGAGCACCCCGGGCCAGGAGGGGAGGAGCTGACGGACTTCACCACGGCGCCACCGGATCATGTTGGGCACGGTACCTTCGTTGCTGAAACCGGTGACGGAGCGACGCGCGAGGCGCGGCCCGCGCCGGTCGATCCACCACACACGTCGAGAAGGGTGCTGGCGATGTCGCGCAGGAAGACGGAACGGCAGCTGAACCTGGTCATCTGTCTGCTGTCCACGCGCCGCCATCTCACCGCCCAGGAGATCCGCAAGACGGTGCTGGGGTACGCGGAGGCCGAGAGCGAGGCCGCGTTCAAGCGCATGTTCGAGCGTGACAAGCGCGAACTGCGAGACAGCGGTATCCCCATCCAGGTGGGGACCGGTGACGCGGTCAGCGGCGAGGAGGGCTACCGCATCTCGCGCACCGACTACGAGCTTCCCGAGATCGAGCTGCTGCCCGACGAGGCGGTGGTGCTGGGTCTGGCGGCGCGCGCCTGGCGGCACGCGGCCCTGGGGGAGGCGGCGGCCAACGCGCTGTTCAAGCTGCGGTCGGCCGGGGTCCCGGTGGACAGTGAGGCCGCGCCCGGGCTGTCCCCGGCCATGCGCACCGATGAGCCGTCCTTCGGCCCGGTCTGGCAGGCGGTGCGCGACCGTCGGCCGATCGCGTTCGACTACCGCAAGCCGGGCCAGGAGACGGCGGAGCGGCGCGAGGTCGAACCGTGGGGCATCGTGAACCTGCGCGGTCACTGGTACGTGGTGGGCCACGACCGGGCGCGCGGGGCGCGCCGTGTCTTCCGGCTCGGCCGGGTGCGCGGCGAGGTGACGGTGCTGCGCGGCGGCCCCGACGTGGTCGTTCCCGAGGGTGTGGACCTGCGGTCGGTGGTGGCGGGGCAGCACGCCGAACCCGAGCGGTCCGCGGTCCTGCGGGTGCGCACCGACGCCGCCCACGAACTCCGGCGCGGTGCGCGGCGTGTGGTCGCGGGTGAGCGCGACACCTCCGGCGGCGGTTGGGACACGCTCACCCTGCCCTACGCCGACACGCCCGACCTCGTGCGGCGGGTGGCCTCCTACGGCGCACGGGCGGTGGTGGTGGAACCGGTGGGGGCCCGTCAGGCGATCGCGGCGCACCTGGCCGCCACGGTCGAGTCCGGTGACGGGGCGGACGGCGCCGAAGGGGCCGTGCCCGACGAGGCCCCGGGTGCGCCCGCGCGGGGTCCGCGGTCCGCGGACCAGCTGCGCCGCCTGCTCATGCTCGTGCCCTACGCCCTGGGCCGTGACGTGGGGGTGCCCGAGGTCGCGCGGCACTTCGGGCTCAGTGAGAAGCAGGTCGTGGCCGACCTGAGCCTGTTGTGGATGTGCGGTCTGCCCGGGTACACACCGGGCGACCTGATCGACGTGGACCTGGACGCGGCCAGGGAGACCGGCGAGATCATCATCGGCAACGCCGACACGCTGGCGCAGCCGCTGCGGCTGACCGCGGACGAGGCGGCCAGCCTGGTGGTGGGCCTGTCACTGCTGGAGGCGCTGCCCGAGGCGCAGGGCCTGGAGGGTGACGCGCTCAAGCGGGTGGGGGAGAAGCTGCGCGCGGCGGCGGGGGCCGCGGTGGCGTCGCTGGCCGACGCGGTGCAGGTGCGGGTGGAGGTGGACGAGCAGGTCGCCGACACCCAGCGGCGTTGCGCCGACGCGCTGGCCTCCGGGCAGCGCCTGCACCTGCGCTATCTGTCGGGTTATCTGGACCAGGTGACCGAGCGTGACGTCGATCCGATGGGGCTGGTCGTGCAGGACGGGTACCCGTTCCTGGAGGGTTACTGCCACCTGCGCGGGGATGTGCGCCTGTTCCGTCTGGACCGGGTCCTGGACCTGAGCGTCCTGCCCCACGCGGCCCGGGTGCCCGAGGGGGTGGGGCGCCGGGACCTGTCGGCGGGGGTGCTGCAGCGCTCCGAGCGCGACACGGTGGTCACCCTCGACCTGGAGCCGTCCGCGCGGTGGGTCACCGAGGACTACGTGTGCGATTCGGTGGCCGAGCTGCCCGGGGGAGGCGTTCGCGCGACGCTGCGCACGCCCGCGCCCGCGTGGGTGGTGCGGCTCGCCCTGGGCTTGGGGCCCGCCTGCCGGGTGGCGGCCCCGGCCGAGGTCGCCGAGGAGGTGCGAGCCGAGGCGGGGCGGGCGCTGGCGCACTACGGCGCGGGCGCGCACCGGTAGTCCTCCCGGGTTTCCGGCGGCGGGCACCTCCCTCCTGTTCACCAGGGGGTGGGGTGCAGGTCATGACAGAAGGGATATGGTGGTGGGCATGATCGCCCTCGCTGTCCTTTTCGGCACGGTTCTCGCCGGGGCCGTCGTCGTCGGGGCCCTCGCCGCGAGGGCGCTCCGACACGCGCGCACGCTCTCCGCCGAGGTGGATCGGGCCACGGGCGCGTACCAGGCGAGCACAGCCGACCTACGCGAACGCGTCAACCTGAGCGGAACGTCGACGTGATGTCCGCGAAGCGCGGGACGCGTACCATCGAAGGCGCTCGGTTGCGCCCCACAGAGAGGTAGAACCATGGGAGCCATCAACGGACCCACCATCGCCATTCTGGTGGTCCTGGCCGTGTTGCTGTTCGGAGCCAAGAAACTTCCCGACCTCGCCAGGTCGGTGGGCCGCAGCGCGCGCATCCTCAAGGCCGAGAGCAAGGGCCTGATCGACGAGGAGAACAACGAGTCCGGCGACGACAAGAAGCAGCAGGAGGCCCCGCAGACGGCGCAGCGGAACGACGCCGAGGCCCAGCACCAGGGGTACCCGCAGCTTCCCCCCGGCCAGCGGATCGTCAACGAGTCCGGTGAGCCCCAGCCCCGCACCTACGGTAACTAGGGAACTGAGGGCCCGTTCCTTGGAACGGTCACCCGAGGGGGTTACCTTTCGGGCGTCCGAACACGGTCCGAAGCGAAGCGGCAGGACCCGAAGAACACCGCCCAGGGCGCGACCTCCTGGACCGGCCCCGAGGGTGCCGGTCCGGACCCGTGTCTTCGCGGATCACCGCGGGCGGCACCCGTCCGTGGGACCGTGCGCGGTCCCGGGGCGGGCACGTGGCTGATGGAGTAAGCGGGGTTCCGTCCGCCCGGGGCGGAACCGGACGAGAGAGAGTGACCACACGATGAGGGCACGAGGTCGGGCGGGCAATCCGGAGGCCCGGATGCCGCTCATGGACCACCTGCGTGAGCTGCGCGGCCGCCTGACCAAGGCACTGATCGGCCTCGCGCTGGGCGCCGTCGTCGGGTACGTGTTCTACCAGCAGGTGTGGGACTTCCTCACCGCGCCGTACTGCTCCCTGCCGGAGTCGTCGGCGTTCGACTCCGAGGGCTGCTCGCTCATCGTCACCGGCCCCTTCGACGCGTTCTTCGTCGCGATGAAGGTGTGGATCTTCGTCGGCGCCCTGGTGTCCGCGCCGGTCTGGCTGTACCAACTGTGGGCCTTCGTCGCCCCGGCCCTGCACACCCGGGAGAAGAAGTACGCCTACATCTTCGTCCCGCTCGCCGCGCTGCTGTTCATCGGCGGCGCCGTGCTGGCCTACAACATCACGTCGCTCGCGCTGACCGTCCTGTTCGGGTTCCTGCCCGAGGACGCCGACCCGATGCTGACCGTCGACCAGTACCTGGACTACATGGTCATCATGATGGTCATGTTCGGCCTGGGCTTCGTGATGCCGCTGCTGGTCGCGCTGCTCAACCTGGCCGGGATCCTGCCGCACGCGGCCCTGGCCAAGTGGCGCCGGGCCATCATCTTCGGGGCCTTCGCGATCTCGGCGGTCATCACCCCGGCGGAACCGATCTCGATGCTCGCGCTGGCCGTTCCGCTGGTGGTCCTGTTCGAGCTCGCCGAGCTGTTCGCCTTCCTCAACGACCGGCGCAAGCGCCGTGACGACCCGCTCGCGGACCTGGACGACGACGAGATCTCCGAGCTCGACGACACGCCCTCGGACCTGGACGAGCCGGACGTGGAGGAGAAGTCCTCCAAGCGCCGTTGAGCGGGCCCGCGACACGCTAGGGTCTGGCGGGAACCGGACGGTGCGGTTCCGGCGCCCCGGGCCGGCCCCGGGGAACGATCGGATGTTGTGAAGGGCCAAAGCGATGAGTGAGCAGTCCCCAGCCAAGCGTGAGCTTCCCCCCGAGGCCATGGGCAACGAGAAGTGGCACGACACCACGCACGCGGTGTGGATGCGGTCCTCGCTGTCCAAGGAGGAGTCCGAGGCCATCGTCGAGGTCGCCACGTTCGACGACGGTTTCCGCGCGGTGCGCGACGGCAAGTCGCCGGACAAGGGCACGCTGTTCTTCACCCCGGCGGAGTGGGAGGCGTTCGTTCTGGGCGCCCGCGACGGCGAGTTCGACATCCCCGAGGAGTACCTCACGGAGGAGGAGCGGCGGATCCAGAACCGCGAGGTCGACGTCGAGGTCGCCTGGGTGCCCTCCCCCCTGAACACGCCGGAGGCGATGGAGGAGTACCATCGCCGCCAGCGCGAGGAGGCCGAGCAGGCCCGCACCAGCGGGTCCTGAAGGGCCGGGCACGCCCGGGCGCGAGGGCGTGCGCGGCCCCGGCCGCCCGTGCGCCCTCAGTTCCCCGGGTAGCACAAGGACCTGTTGATGACCCCCGAGATCGACCTTCTGGTCAACCCCCGTTCCGGACGGGGCCGCGCCGCCGTCACCGCCGTCCGGCTCAAGGAACGCCTGCGTGAGGCGGGCGCGGACGTTCGCGTCCTGGTCGGCCACTCCGCCGCCGACAGCCGGCGTCTGGCCCGCCTGTCGGCCGCCGATAGCCCCCACGCCCTGGTGGCGGTGGGCGGTGACGGGCTGGTCCACCAGGCGGTGCAGGGGGTCGTGGGCACCGGGGTGCCGCTGGCGGTGGTCCCCGCGGGGACCGGCAACGACATCGCGCGGGCGTTCGGCCGTCCCGGAAGGTCGACGCGCGACACCGCGGCCGCGATCCTGGCCGGGCGCACGCGTGCGACCGACGCGGTGCGCCTGCGGCTGGACGACGGTGCCGAACGGTACTTCCTCAGTGTGCTGGCCTGCGGGTTCGACGCCCGTGTCAACGAGCGGGTGAACGGTTTCCGGTTCGGTGTGGGCCGGGCCGGATACGTGGTGGGTCTGCTGTCGGAGCTGCGTTCCTTCACCCCCACGGACTTCACCGTCGACGTGGACGGGCGCCGGATCGAGGAGCCGGGCATGTTGGTGGCGGTGGGCAACACCAGCGCCTACGGGGGCGGCATGCACATCTGTCCCGACGCGGTCCCCGACGACGGACTGCTGGACGTGGTGTTCCTCCGGGCGGCTCCGCTGTCGCGGTTCGTGCGGCTCTTCCCGCTGGTGTTCAGCGGCGGTCACACCGGCTTGGAGCAGGTCGTGGTCGAGCGCGGCCGTTCGGTCGCCATCCGCGGGGAGGCCGGCGCCGTCTACGCCGACGGTGAGCGGATCGGCCCTCCGCCACTGGTCTGTGACGTCGTCTCGGGCGCGGTCGAGATGTTGGACTTGACCTCATAGTCTGAGAGGCATATGAGTACTCACGCTGAGCGGTACGCCGCCTTCCGTCGGCGCAAGAGCGCCTCCAGCGCCGCGATCGAGGCCTTCCAGGGGCTCTACGGGTTCGAGTTCGACCCTTTCCAGGTCCGTGCCTGCAAGGCGTTGGAGTACGGTCACGGGGTCCTGGTCGCCGCGCCCACCGGATCGGGTAAGACCGTGGTCGGTGAGTTCGCCGTCCACCTGGCGTTGAGCCAGGGCACCAAGTGCTTCTACACCACGCCCATCAAGGCGCTGTCCAACCAGAAGTACAACGACCTGGTCAGCCGCTACGGCAGCGAGCAGGTCGGGCTGCTGACCGGCGACAACAGCGTCAACGGTGAGGCGCCGGTGGTCGTGATGACCACCGAGGTGCTGCGGAACATGCTCTACGAGGGGTCCTCGACCCTCGGCGGGCTGGCGTACGTGGTCATGGACGAGGTGCACTACCTCGCCGACCGCTTCCGCGGCGCGGTGTGGGAGGAGGTGATCATCCACCTGCCCGAGTCGGTGCGGATGGTCGCCTTGTCGGCCACGGTCAGCAACGCCGAGGAGTTCGGCGAGTGGCTCCAGCAGGTGCGCGGCGACACCACCGTCATCGTCGACGAGAAGCGGCCGGTCCCGCTGTGGCAGCACGTCATGGTGGGCCACCGGATCCACGACCTGTTCGCCGAGCCGGTGGAGGAGGAGACCGACACCAGCCGCGAGGAGGACCAACGCCGAGGCGGCCGCAAACGCAAGCGCAACCGCCGCGGCGACGACCGGTCGTGGCGGCCGCGTGAGATCGTCGTGGGCGGACAGAAGCTCGCGATCAACCCGAGGCTGAGCCGGATCGCCGAGGAGGACGCGCGCACCACCCAGCTGGCGCACCGCCGCCGCTCGCCCCAGTCGCGGGCGCGCAAGAACGGCACCATGCGGCCCCGCACCCGGTACGCGCCGCCGTCGCGGCCCACGATCATCGAGAAGCTCGACGACGAGGGCCTGCTGCCCGCGATCACCTTCATCTTCAGCCGCGCCGGATGCGACGACGCCGTGCGCCAGTGCGTGGCCTCGGGGCTGGTGCTCACCACCCCCGAGGAGGCCGCGCAGATCCGCGAGTACGCGGAGACGCGGTGCGCCGACATCCCTCCGGCGGACCTGGCCGTGCTGGGCTTCGAGCAGTGGCTGCGCGCCCTGGAGGCGGGGATCTCCGCCCACCACGCGGGCATGCTGCCCACGTTCAAGGAGATCGTCGAGGACCTGTTCTCCCGGGGACTGATCCGCGCGGTGTTCGCGACCGAGACCCTCGCCCTGGGCATCAACATGCCCGCCCGCACGGTGGTCATGGAGAAGTTGGACAAGTGGAACGGTGAGACCCACGCCCAACTGACCCCGGGCGAGTACACCCAGCTGACCGGGCGTGCGGGGCGGCGGGGGATCGACGTCGAGGGCCACGCCGTGGTCGTGTGGCAGGCCGGGACCGACCCCGAGTCGGTAGCGAGCCTGGCGGGCACCCGCACCTACCCGCTCAACTCCAGTTTCCAGCCGTCCTACAACATGGCGGTCAACCTCGTCGGCCAGGTGGGACGCCGACGCAGCCGCGCCATGCTGGAGGAGTCCTTCGCCCAGTTCCAGGCCGACCGGGCCGTGGTGGGCCTGGTCAAGCAGCTGCGCAAGCAGGAGGAGGCCCTGGAGGGGTACGCGGCCTCCGCCGAGTGCCACCTGGGCGACTTCATGGAGTACGCGGCGCTGCGCCGCGCCCTGAGCGACCGCGAGTCGATGCTGGCCAAGACCAGGTCGGTCCGGCGCCGCGACGAGGCCCTGGAGAGCCTGGAGAAGCTGCGTCCGGGCGACATCATCCGCATTCCCTCGGGCCGTTTCTCCGGCCACGCCGTCGTCCTGGACCCCGGCCTGAAACTGGATCTTCCGGCGCCGCTGGTGCTGACCGCGGACAAGCAGGTCAAGCGGGTCAACGCCAGCGACTTCACGGTCCCCGTGCACCCGTCGGGGCGCATGCGCATCCCCAAGTCGTTCTCGGCCCGGTCGCCGCGGTCGCGTCAGGACCTGGCCTCGACCCTGCGCAACAAGCTCCGGGAACAGGGCGACACCCCCAGGGCCGGGCGCGCTCCGCGTGAGGTCGGGGAGGACGAGGAGGTGCTGCGGCTGCGTTCCGAGCTGCGTCAGCACCCCTGCCACGGGTGTGACGAGCGTGAGGAGCACGCCCGCTGGGCCGAGCGCTACTTCCGGCTGCACAAGGAGGCCGAGGGCCTGCGCCGCCGGGTGGAGGGGCGTTCGCACGTGATCGCGCGGACCTTCGACCGGGTGTGCGGGGTGCTGGACGACCTGGGCTACCTGACCGGCGACACGGTCTCCGACGACGGGGCGCGCCTGGCCAAGGTGTACTCGGAGCTGGACCTGCTGGTCGCCGAGTGCCTGCGGCGGGGGCTGTGGAAGGACCTGACCCCGGTGGACATGGCGGCCGTCGCCGCCGCGCTGGTCTACGAGCCGCGCCGCAACGACGACCCGTTCCCGAGGGTGCCCGCCGGACGGGTCGAGGAGACCCTGGAGGAGATGGTGCGGCTGTGGGGCGACCTCAACGACGTCGAGTCGCGGCACCGGGTGTCGTTCCTGCGCCAGCCCGACCTCGGGTTCGTGTGGACCGCCCACCGCTGGGCCAGGGGGGACCGCCTCGACGCGATCCTGCGGCAGGCCGACATGCCCGCCGGTGACTTCGTGCGAACCGCGAAGATGCTGGGGGACATGCTCGGCCAGATCGCCGGGGCCACCGGGGACCCGCAGGTGCGCTCCACCGCGCGCAAGGCCACCGACCTCGTCCTGCGCGGCGTGGTCGCCTACTCGTCGTTCAACTGATCCCGGCCCTCCGGGCGCTCGCGCGAGCGCCCGGGAACGGACCTCAGCGGCCGGGCGGGGGGATCTCCCCGGAACCGCGGACCACCAGAGCGGTGGGGACGCGCTCCTCCCGGGGCGGGGCGTCGTCGCCCGCGATGCGCTCGAACAGCCGCCGGACCGCGAGGGTGCCGATCCGCACCACGTCCTGGGCGACCACGGTCACCCGGGGGACGAGCAGGTCGGCCATGGGGAAGTCGTCGAAGCCGACCACGGCCACGCGTTCGTGCAGGCCGCGCTCCTGGAGGGTCTGGATGGCGCCGATGGTCACCAGGTTCTGCGCGGTGAACAGGGCGGTGGGCGGGTGGTCGGAGTCGAGCAGGGCGGCCACGGCGCGGGCGGCGCTGGCGGTGTCGGGCAGGTCCTGGACGACGTGTCCGGGGCGTTCGGACAGGCCCCGTTCGGCCAGGGCGGCCCGGTAGCCCGCGACGCGTTCGCCGACGGTGCTGATGGTGCTCGCGTCGCCCAGGAAGGCGATCTCGGTGTGTCCGTGGTCGGCCAGGTGCAGGACCGCCTCGCGGGCGCCCTCGGTGTTGGTGGCCAGCACGGCGTCGGCGGCCAGCCCGCGCGGGGGCCGGTCGACGAACACCACGGGGGTGCCGGTGCGGATCTCCCGGTGCAGGTACCCGTGGTCGGGGGCGGCGGGGACGATGATGATGCCGTCCACCCGGTGCAGGGTGGCGGCGCGCACCAGCTCCAGCTCGCGCTGGGGGTCCTCGTCCAGGCTCCCGGCGAAGACCAGGGAGTCGTGGTCGCGGGCGACGTCCTCCACCGCCCGGCTCAGGGTGGCGGAGAAGGGGTTGGCCACGTCCTCCAGCAGCAGGGCGATCTGGCGGGTCGCGCCGTCGGTGCGTCGCAGGCTGGAGGCGGCGAGGTTGGGCTGGAAGTCCAGCTGGACGATGGCGCGGGTGACGCGGTCGCGCAGTTCGTCGGAGACGGTGGAGACGCCGTTGATGACGCGGGAGACGGTCTTGATGCTCACGCCCGACAGCGCGGCGACGTCCTTCATGGTGGCCCGGCGGACCGGTTCCCCGGACGCGGACCGCGGCTCGCCGCCCCTGTGCTGCACCGACACTCGAACTCCGACTTCTCTGCGCGACGCCTTGACCGTCGTTCCCACAGGCGGGCGGGGCGGCGCCGGGAGGCACCGCCCCTGAGCGCTCATCGCCGGTCTCCGGCGGGTGGGGACGCTCTCATTGTGCCGCACCCGCCTGGTGCGGGGTGAGCGGGCGGACGGTGACCTCCTCGGCGAGCCCGTTCCCGCCCCTGGTGTAGAGGGTGACGCCGGTGGCGGAGGGGTCGGGGAAGGCCAGGTGGGTGAGTGCCGCGCGGCCGTCGGCGGCGAACACCTCCACCGACGAGGTGTCCACGACCACGCGCAGGCGCAGCGTGCCGTCCTCCAGGGGCAGGGGGACGGCGCCGCGGCTGGGGAAGGCGTGGTGGAAGCCGGTGTTCCCGGCGCGGGTCCGGTCGACGAACAGCTCCCCCGCCTCGGTGTCGTAGCCGATCACGGTCGCCTGGTCGCCGTCGTCGTGGACGCGCAGGCCGATCTCGTCGGACCCGTTCGGCCGGAGTGTCACCTCCACCTGGTGGGCCTGGCCGGGTCCGGGGTCGACCAGGTGGTGGCCGCCCGGGCCGACGGGGACGCGGACGCGCTGGTAGAGCGGTGCTTCGTAGACCTCCTGGAGCTGGTCGACGGGGTTCTGGACGAGCCGGGGCCGTCCGTCGATGGTCTCCAGCTCCAGCTGGCGGGGCAGGGCCATCTGGCCGCGCCAGGGGGTGGTGGGCAGGGCCCCGGCGTACTGCCAGTTGCTCATCCAGGCCATGGTGATCCGGGCGCCGTCGGGGGTGTCGTTGTAGGACACGGCGGCGTAGTAGTCGCGGCCCCAGTCGAGCCAGTCGTAGTCGGCCAGTCCTGGCTGGGGGTGGTCGGACAGGACGACGTGGTCGAGGAGGATGTGGCCCCAGCCTCCGGTGGCGTCGTCGTTGACGCGCAGGCGGGCGGTGCGGCCGACCAGGTCGCTGACGTCCCAGGAGACCCAGTCGAGGTGTTCGCTGTCGCGGCCGGTGGCGGTGCGCACGACCTCGCCGTCCACGACCAGGTTGACCGAGGCGTCCCCGCCTTGGCCGGTGTTGGGGTGGTTTCCTCCGCCGACGAGGAGGTTGACGTGGTCGCGGTCGATGGTGAATTCGGGTGAGGTCGCGTGGCCGCGCGGCGCGTCGCCGCCGACGAAGCTGTTGAGCAGGTGTTCGCCCTCGTAGCCGTACACGTGCTGTTGGCCGGGCAGGGTGCCCTGGGCGGGCACGGTGCCGAAGGGTCCGTCACCGCCGGTGCCGTCGAGGTCGTTGATCACCTCCCAGTCGCCGTAACCGCTTTCGAAGTCGGCGAACACCTCGCCCTCGGGCGGCCCGGAGTCGACGAGGTGCTCCGGGGTGAAGGTGGTGCCGTCGAAGTCGCCGACGAAGTACTGGGCGCCGGACCCTCCGGCGACCGACCCGGGGTTGAGGTTGACGATGAGTACCCAACGGGTGTCGTCGGGGTCGCCGTCGACGGGGAGTTCGAACAGGTCGGGGACCTCCCAGATGCCGCCGTCGGCGTGGGCGGGGCCGAAGTCGCTGAGGAACTCCCACTCCAGGAGGTCGTCGGAACGGTAGAAGTGGACGACGTGGTCGGTGGCGACGACGGCGGCCATCACCCAGTAGCCGCCCTCCTCGTACCAGAACACCTTGGGGTCGCGGAAGTTCGGGTCGCCGATGTCCAGGACGGGGTTGCCCTCGTACCGCTCCCAGGTGTAGCCGCCGTCGAGGCTGTAGGCGAGGGATTGCGCCTGGATGCCGGGGCGGTCGGAGGCGTCGGTGTGGGCGCTGGTGTAGACGGCGACCAGGGGCGGGTTCTGCGCGGTGCCCAGGCCGCTGGTGTTGTGTTCGTCGAAGACGACGCCGCCGGAGAAGACGTGCTCCTGGTCGGTGTACGGGATGGCCAGCGGCTGCTGTTCCCAGTGGATCAGGTCGGGGCTGGTGGCGTGCCCCCAGGACATGTTGCCCCACTGGTCGCCCTCGGGGTTGTACTGGAAGTACAGGTGGTAGCGGCCGTCGTGGTGGACGAGGCCGTTGGGGTCGTTCATCCAGTTCTCGGCCGGGGTGAAGTGCAGCTGGGGTCGGTGCGGGTGGTCGGCGGTCGCGGAGCCGGGCGCCGCGGCGGTGAGGGTCAGGGCGGCTCCGGTGGCCAGGGCGGTCACGACGGCCAGGGCGGCTGTGCTCCGGGAGCGTCTGCGAGGGGTGCGGTGGAGCGGTTGTCGGTGCATGTGCCTCTCCGATCTCGACCCCGAGGGAGGTTCCACGGCGGGGGCTCGCGGCCAGTGGTGGTGGCGACCGGGCGATCCGTGGGTTGCTGGGAGGTTTCCGGGGTCGGTGACGTGGCTCACCATGCATCGAGTGAGTCAACGTTGTCAACGGGGTCTCCCTGATTGTCCTGGTTGATTGAACTGCTGTTACTTCAGGGGTTGACACAGGCTTGATGCCTCTATGAAACTTTCGGGACATCGTTGTCTCGGTGATGTGAGTCTCGTGGCAGCGCACTGATCCCCCGCCTCGCGTCCAGCGTGGCCGCGCAGAAGGAGAAACCCATGACGAACGCACCGTGGACACGTCGGGCCCTGGCCGTCACCGCGGGACTGGGTCTGGTGACCTCGGTGGCCGCCTGTTCCGGCGGCGAGGAGGGGGGTGACGACACGGTCCTGGTCGGACTCATCACCAAGACCGAGACCAACCCGTTCTTCGTCAAGATGCAGGAGGGCGCCCGGGAGGCCGCCGACGAGCACGGCGTGACCCTTCAGACCTACTCCGGCGAGTACGACGGCGACAACGAGAGCCAGGTCCAGGCGGTGGAGAACCTCATGGCCGCCGGCGCCGACGGCATCCTCATCACGCCCAACGACTCCGAGGCGATCGTTCCCGTGCTGGACCAGGCCCGCGCCGCCGGGATCATGGTCGTCGCACTGGACACCCCCACCGAGCCCGCCGACGCGGTCGACGCCACCTTCGCCACCGACAACTTCCTCGCCGGTGAGCTCATCGGGCAGTGGGCGGCCCAGCGGTTCGAGGAGGCCGGTGAGGAGCCGCGCGTGGCCATGCTCGACCTCAACCCCAACCAGATCGCCGTGGACGTCGCCCGTGACCAGGGCTTCCTTCAGGGGCTGGGGGTCGACATCGCCGACCCGGCGCAGATCGGTGACGAGGACGACCCCCGGATCGTCGGCCACGACGTCACCGAGGGCGCCGAGGAGGGCGGGCGCACCGCGATGGAGAACCTCCTCCAGCGCGACCCCGACCTCAACCTCGTCTACACGATCAACGAGCCCGCCGCGGCCGGAGCCTACGAGGCGCTGCGCGCCGCGGGCCGCACCGACGACGTGACCATCGTGTCGGTCGACGGCGGCTGCCCGGGCGTGGACAACGTCGCCAGCGGTGTCATCGGCGCCACCTCCATGCAGTTCCCGCTGGACATGGCGGCCATGGGCGTCGAGGCGGTCGTCGAGTACGCCGAGTCCGGCCAGACGCCCGAGGCGTCCGAGGGCCTGGACTTCGTCAACACCGGCGTCGAGCTCGTCACCGACGAGGAGGCCGACGGCCTGGAGTCCCGGGACAGCGCCTGGGGCCAGGAGAACTGCTGGGGCTGAGTCGGCCGGAGCCCGCCCGCCACGAGACGAAGGAAGAACCGAACCACCGTGACCACCTCGAACACCCCTCGGGTGACCACAGCGAGCCCCGAACCGCCGCCGCTCAGGCCGGAGGCCGACGTACGCCCCCAGAACCTGGCCGACCGGATCCAGAACCTCCTGCACGCCCAGGCCACCCTCGGTCCGGCCGCGGTCCTGCTGATCACCGTCCTGGCGTTCGCCCTGATCAGCCCCAACTTCCTCCAGCCCACGAACCTGTCGCTGATCCTCCAGCAGACGGCCGTCATCGGCACGCTGGCGCTGGGCCAGACCCTGATCATCCTCACCGCGGGCATCGACCTGTCGGTGGGCTCGATCATGGTGCTGTGCTCCATCATCATGGGGAGGCTGTCGGCCGACCTGGGTGTGCCCGCGCCGGTCGCCCTCCTCGTGGGCCTGGCCAGCGGCATGGCATGCGGACTGTTCAACGGCTTCCTCGTCACCAGGGTCAAGCTGCCGCCCTTCATCGTCACCCTGGGCTCGCTCAACATCTTCTTCGCGCTGAACCTGTGGATCTCCCGCAGTGAGACGATCCGCGGCGCGGACATGGGGGACCTGCTGCTGTGGACCGGCCGGGTGGTCACCGTCGGCGACACCCGTATCACCTACGGCTCCATCCTCATGCTGGTCATCGTCGCGGTGCTGGCCTACGCGCTGCACCGCACCCGGTGGGGGCGGCACGTGTACGCCACCGGTGACGACCGGGAGGCCGCGCGTCTGGCGGGCATCCGGGTCAACCGGGTGCTGCTGAGTGTCTACGCGGTCGCGGGCCTGGTGTACGCGGTGGGCGCGTGGATGCTCATCGGCCGGATCGCCTCGGCCAGCCCGCAGGCCGGCGTCATGGACAACCTCGACAGCATCACCGCCGTGGTCCTGGGCGGCACCAGCCTCTTCGGCGGGCGGGGCATGATCATCGGCACCGTCATGGGCGCGCTCATCGTGGGGGTGTGCCGCAACGGCCTGTCCCTGGCGGGGGTGGACGTGCTGTGGCAGAACTTCGCCGTGGGCGTCCTGGTGATCCTCGCCGTCTCCCTCGACCAGTGGATCAGAAAGGTTCGACGATGACCCAGCCGACCCCACGGACCGACCTCGTCGCACCACCGGAGGAGACGGTGACCGACCCTTCCACCACGCGGCCGGTTCTCCAGGCACGCGGCCTGGTCAAGCGCTACGGCGGGGTGACCGCCCTGTCCGGGGCCGACCTGGAGCTCTACCCCGGGGAGATCCTCGCCGTCATCGGCGACAACGGCGCGGGCAAGTCCAGCCTGATCAAGGCCCTGTCGGGGGCGATCGTCCCCGACGAGGGGGAGATCCTGGTGGACGGTGCGCCCGTGCGGCTGCCCACCCCGATCGCCGCCCGGGAGGCGGGGATCGAGACCGTGCACCAGAGCCTGGCGGTCTCACCGTCCCTGGACATCGCCACCAACCTCTTCCTCGGGCGGGAGCTGCGCCGCCCGGGCGTGCTCGGGTCGGTGTTTCGGATGCTCGACCGGGCGCGGATGCGGGCCGAGGCCGCCCGGCACCTGGACGACCTGGGCATCATGACCATCCAGAACCCCAACCAGGCGGTGGAGACGCTCTCGGGCGGTCAGCGCCAGGCGGTCGCGGTGGCTCGTGCGGCGGCCTTCGGCCACAGGGTCGTGATCATGGACGAGCCGACCGCGGCGCTGGGCGTGCGCGAGTCCCGTGCGGTTCTCGACCTCATCCTCCGGGTCCGCGACAAGGGGCTGCCGGTGATCCTCATCAGCCACAACATGCCGCACGTGTTCGAGATCGCCGACCGGGTCCACGTCCAGCGGCTGGGCCGTCGGGCCGCCACCCTCGATCCCTCGGGATGCTCCATGTCCGACGCGGTCGCGGTGATGACCGGTGCCCTGGATCCGGCGGAGCTGCCAGAGAGCGCCCTGGCGCCGGGGGCCGTCCGATGATCCTCGTGTGCGGCGAAGCCCTCGTCGACCTGGTTCCCCAGGAGGACGGCGGCCTGTGGCGGGCGGTGCCCGGCGGCGGACCGGCCAACGCCGCGGTCGCCCTGACCCGGCTCGGTGAGGAGGCCGCCCTGGTGTGCCGCCTGTCCGGTGACGTGTTCGGGCGCCAGATCCGGGCCCACCTGGTCGAACGCGGGGTGGACCTGGAATGGGCCGTGGCCGCCCGAGAGCACGCCACGATGGCCGTGGTGGGCCTGGACGCCGACGGGGCCGCGGAGTACTCCTTCTACCTGCAGGGGACCGCCGACTGGCAGTGGCGTCCGGAGGAGCTGCCCGAACCGTCCGAGGACGTCCGGGCGATCCACACCGGCTCCCTGGCCGCCGCGCTGGAGCCGGGGGCGGGGGTGCTGCGTGAGTGGGCGCGGTCCCACCGGGACCGGGTGGTGATCTTCCACGACGTCAACGCCCGGCCCGCGGTGGGGCTGGACCGGGCCGCGTTCACCGAGGGCGCGGGACGGTGGATGGACGTGGCCCACGTGGTGAAGGTGAGCGACGAGGACCTGGCGTGGCTGGAGCCGGGGCGCGACCCGGTCACGGTCGCCGAGCGGTTGGTCGTCCGGCACGAACTCGACCTGTTGCTGCTCACGCGGGGCGGCGACGGGGCGGTGGCGCTGTCGGCGCGCTGGGGCGACCACGTGTCGGTGCCGGGCGCGCCGGTTTCGGTCCGGGACACCGTGGGCGCGGGCGACACCTTCGGCGCGGCCGTGCTCGCCCGCCTGTCCGACCTGGGCTACCTGGACCGTCCGGGCAAGCTCGCCGCGCTGGCCCCGGGCACGGCGGGGGAGGTTCTGGAGTTCGCGGCCGGGGCCGCGGCGCTGGCCTGTACGACCGAGGGCGCCGACCCTCCCGACCGTGCCGGGGTGGAGCGGTTCCTGCGCGGAACACCGGGGGGCCGCTGAGTGTTGACCGGTTCGGGCGCCGGCAGGGTGCTTGTGGACGGGGCCGCGCCGTAGGCGTCCTTTGAGGGTGGTGGAGGGCGTCGGGCGGGCGGAGTCGAACCGCGAGCGGGGAACGAGCGTCAGGCGAAGGTGAGGATGAGGAATCCCTGCCCTGCGGGTGGCCGAACACGGGCCGAAGCGAAGCGGCGGGCCCGAAGAAACACCGCCTAGTGGTACCCCCGTGGTCGGGGAGACCTCCGGGTGAGGCCATCATGGGGGGGAGCACGGGACCCGTCCAGGGGTGTGCGGTGGACTCCGTCCATCGTGTCCGTCCTGGGGGCCTGTAGTCCGCAACACACCTGAAGCGAGGATTGAGCAGTGCTGCGCACCCTCATCAACGGCAAGATCCACCGAGCCACCGTGACCCAGGCCGACCTGCACTACGTCGGCTCGGTGACGATCGACGCCGACCTGATGGACGCCGCCGACATCGTCGACGGAGAGCAGGTCCACATCGTCGACATCGACAACGGCAACCGACTCGTCACGTACGCGATCACGGGTGAGCGCGGCAGCGGCGTGATCGGGATCAACGGCGCCGCGGCGCGTCTGGTGAGCCCGGGCGACCTGGTCATCATCATCTCCTACGCCCAGGTCACCGAGGCCGAGCGGGCTGAGCACGTCCAGCACATCGTGCACGTGGACCGGGACAACCGGATCGTGGCGCTGGGCAACGACCCGGCCGAGCCGATCCCCGGGAGCGAACTCGTCTCCGGGCGCTGACCGCCCTCCCTCCGGTCCGAAGGCCGGTGACGGAGCACCCGCCGCCGGACGCGTGCGCGTCCGGCGGCGGGGCGCGTTCGGGGTCGGGCCACCCCGGATGGCCGGATCCGGCCTGCTCGGTGCCGCTCCGGGGCGGGTACGTCCAGCGGCGGGATGGACGGTGCTGACGAGGAGCGGCGGCGGGTCGCCGAGTACATCGAGTGGCAGAAACAGGGGGCGTGGACGGTCCTGTGGGGCCTTTACACCCGTTGTTTCTGGGCGTACGCGTGCTGGCCGGTGGTACCCGAGGAGGGGCTCGTGATCAGCGCGCGTGATCATCACGAGCTGTACGCGCTGATGCGCTCCGTGGAGCGTGAGCACGGTTACCTGAGGTGGCGCTACGGCCGAAAGTGACGAAGGTTTACGATTCATCCGTTGTCAGGATGAATCGAAAGGCGGGCCTCGTGACCACGGAATCCACGTCGGGCGGTCGGGGGCTCACGGAGGACCAGCGCGCTCGCCTGCAGCGCCGTACCGTTCTGACGCTGATGCTCACCCAGGTCGTCGGCGGCATCGGGATGGGCTCCATGCTGGCCGTGGGTGCGCTCATCGCCCGGGACCTGACCGGTTCGGACACCTGGTCGGGTATGGCCACCACGATGATCACGCTGGGCGCGGCCGTGTTCGCCTTGCCCCTCGCCTCGATCGCCACGCGGCGCGGACGCCGTCCCGGGCTGGCACTCGGATGGGCCATGGGCGGGGTGGGCAGCTCCGTGGTCATCGCGGCCGCGGTCATGGAGTGGTTCGTCCCGTTCCTGGTCGGCATGGTGCTCATCGGCGCGGGGACCGCCACCAACCTCCAGGCCAGGCACGCCGCCGCCGACCTGGCCGGTGAGGGCACCCGAGGCCGCGACCTGTCGGTCGTGGTGTGGGCGACGACCGTCGGCGCCGTGCTGGGCCCCAACCTCATCGGTGTCGGCGGGCGCGTGGCCGCGCTGGTCGGTCTGCCCGAACTGCTCGGTCCGGTGCTGTTCACCACCGCCGGATTCGCCCTCGGCGCGGCCCTGACGCTGGTGCTGTTGCGCCCCGACCCGCTGCTGGCGAGCGCCGCGCGGGTGGACGCACCCGGCGCCGGCCCGTCCACCGCGGTTCCGACGCGGCGGTCCCCGCTGTCGGGTCTGCCCGAGGTCACCGGCAACCCCCGGGCCCTGCTGGCGATCGTCGGGATCGTGGCCAGCCACACCGTCATGGTCGCGGTCATGACCATGACCCCCGTGCACATGTCCCACCACGGGGTCGCGCTGACGGTCGTCGGACTGACTCTCTCGCTGCACATCGCCGGGATGTACGCGTTCTCCCCGCTCGTGGGCTGGCTCACCGACCGTCTCGGCCCGGTGCCCGTGCTGTTGGCCGGCCAGGGGGTGCTCTTGACGGCCGTGGCGGTCGCCGGCACGGCCGGGGACGACGAGGCGCGGGTGACGCTTGGCCTGGTGCTGCTCGGCCTGGGGTGGTCGTTCGGCCTGGTGTCCGGGTCGACGCTGTTGGCCGAGTCGGTGCCCGACGCCGTGCGTCCGCGGGTACAGGGCCTGAGCGACCTGCTCATGAACCTGGGTGGTGCGTCGGCGGGCGCGATGTCGGGGGTCGTGCTCACCCAGGCGGGCTTTGGCGGTCTCAACCTGTTCGCCGCGCTGTTCACCCTCCCGGTCGTGGTGCTCGCGGTGCGCGCGCTCGTGGCCGGTCGCGGTGGGGGCGCCGACACCTCCTGAGCGGTCACGCCGAAAACTCGGCCGGACCTTTACCGGAAACGCCCTGGTGGTGCCCCCTGCGCGGGCTCTCGCGCGGTTACGGTGCAGTTCGGAAGGCGCCTACCGGCCCCGGTGGGCGGACGCGGCTGGACGAGGGGTGTGCTCATGACCGACCGAGAGCCTGAGGAGGGACCGGAGGAGCGTCCGGGGCCCCACCCGGCCGAGGGCGGTGAGGGGCCCTCCGGTGGGAAGCCTGAGGAGCCCTGGGGCCGGTCCGAGGGGCCCGAGGAGCCTGGTCGGCCGCCCGGAGGGGTTCCACCGGGGGAACACCCCACGGGGGCGCCGCCGGAGCCGGTCACCGGTGAACCGTCGGAGGGTCCCAGCGGACGGGCGCAGGCCGGGTTCGAGCACGCCGGGTACGCCCCGGGGTACGGCGAGACGGACATGGCGGGAGCCGGGGCCGGCAGCTACCCCGGGGGGCCGCCGCCTCCGCCGCCCCCGCAGGGGCCGCCGTGGGGCGTGCCGCCGCCCGGCGGGTACGGTCCGCCCCCGCCCAAGCCCACGCCATGGGGCAAGATCATCGGGATCGGCTGCGGCGTCCTCCTGCTCCTGCTGCTGCTCCTGGGCGGGTGCACCGCGCTCCTGCTGGTCGCGGCGGGGGGTGACGGGATGTCCCCGGACGTGTCGGAGACCATGGAGCCTGAGGGCACGCCCACGGCGGAGGACGTGACCGAGGAGATCACCGCGCGGATGACCGAGTTCGAGCCCAGTCCGCTCTACACCGACGGTGCGTACACGACCGTCGAGGTGACCATCACCAACAACGGTGAGGACGAGATCGACATCAACCCGCTGTACTTCTCGATCGTGGACACCGAGGGCGTCGAGCACGGCACCGGTGAGGCCATCGCCATGGACGACAACGAGCTGGAGGTGCAAAAGCTCGCTCCGGGGGAGAGCGTGAGCGGGACGATCACCGTGCGCGGTGATGTGAACGTGGACCGGGTCGTCTTCAACCCCTTCTACCACGGGCCGGTGGAGATCTCGGTGACGCGGGGGTAGTTCCCTGGGGGGAACGGTGACGTGCAGGAGCCGGGGAGGGCCGGTCAGGGGGCCAGCGCGGGGTCGCGCAGCCACTCGGACAGGTCCTCGCGGCGTTCGGCGTCGCACTTGAGCGGGCATGTGGTGCAGAACCCGTGTTCGGGGTCGCCCTTGTAGTCGAAGCAGCACGTGCCCCGGACCGCCCAGGTGCCGCGCGGGTTCTCCGGGGCGAAGGGGAACAGGCGCGGGCGTCGGCGCGTGACCGCGCCCGCCGCGATGACGGCGTCGCCGAGCCCCGCGGCCAGCTCCCAGGCCTGGCGGGCGTCGCGCCCGAGGTAGCGGGCCGGGTTGAGCATGTAGAAGTGCAGGGTGTCGACCACCCAGCCCCACAGGGTGCGCAGACCCGCGCGCGAGTGGGCGTGCAGGGCGGCCAGCAGCGGGCCGAAGGTGTCCACGACCCCCTCAGCCGCGAGCCGCAGCTGTTCGTCCCGGTCCCGGGCGGTGACCGTGTCCGCGCGTCCGGCCGCGGGATCGTCGGGCAGGACGATCCACCGGGCGCCCGCCACGACCGGGGTGGCGAAGCGCGACCGGGCCGTGTCCCAGGGCAGGTACAGGGTGTCGGGGGTCAGCAGCGGTGTTCGCCCGGTCAGGTACAGCGAGGCCGCGACGAGGAAGATCGGTTCGCGCAGGGTCACGCGGAGGAAGTTGGTGGCGGCCGGGAGACGGTGGCCGGGGCCGTGCTCGGTGCGCAGCTTGTCGTGCAGGACGGGGAGCCATCCGTCGGTGACCAGGTGGTCGGACCGGTGCCGGTGGACGTCCCCCGGGATGTCCGGGACCGGCGGGCCGGAGCGGGGCAGGTCGGGCAGCGGCGCGAACCTCAGTGGTGCACACGCGTCACGCAGTGCCTCAAGCGGATCTGGAGTCACCGCTGGAACCTGCCCTTCGTCGCACGAAACCGTCACGTCCGGGGGAGCGGCCGCAGTTCCCTCGGGGACGGGATGCGCCTCATTAAGTGAGGCTACCCTAATGCGCGGCGCGGGGGCAATGGCCGACGCTGGTGTCTCCGCGTACTGGGGAGGGCGAAAGCGCAGGTCCGAGTGGGTGTGTCTGGTTCTGTGGGGGTTCAGGTGGTGGTTCGGCGTCGGTACTGGAGCCACCATTCGAGGGTGATCAGGGGCAGGACCCAGCTCAGGTAACTGCTGGAGGAGGCGACGGACAGGAGCATCGCCTCGACGTCACCCCCGAAACCGCTGTGCAGCCAGGGCAGCATGAGCAGTCCCAGGAGCACGAGCATGATCCGGTTGAGGGCGATCCCGTAGAGCAGCACGAAACTGCGCAGCATCCACTCCCGGTGGCGGGTGAGGTCGCGTCGGCGGGCCGCCAGGTAGCCCAGGACGGTGAAGCCCAGCCACAGGATGGCCCAGAGGGTGTTGCTGATTCGGGTGTCAGCGCCGGTGGAGCCGAGCGGAGCGATGAGCAGCCCGGGGACGCCGACCAGCGGGACGCCGAGCAGGACGTAGACGCGTCCGCTCCAGCGGTGGACGGTCGGGTGGTGACGGCGCGGCCACGGCCACACCTGGAGCGGCACGATCAGCGTCAGCAGGGCTCCGCCGAAGATGTGCGTGACCAGGAGCGGGTAGTGCCAGGCGAGGTCCTGGCGGACGGGCAGGCGGGCCTGGGCCGGGTCCAGGGTCGTGTACGGCGGCAGGGCGTAGGCCACGAAGGCCAGGCCGAGGAGGGCGAGCGGGGCGATCCAGGGGCGCCGCCACCAGCGTTCGCGGGTCGGGGCGGGCCGGTCGTGGCGGTCGGCGGCGGGGGGCGGTGTGGTGGGGGGACGCGTCATGCCTGGTCTCCGTGATCGGAATGCCGTGGAATCAAACCGTGTATCTCATGCACTAATTAGTGTAGATCATACACATATCTAGGATGGAGTCGAGCGCACACACGACGACTGGTGGGGCATGAGCGAGCGACGGCCGGAATCGGGCATGACAAGGGAGATCGAGCTCCTGTGGGGGCTGCGTGAACCCGGCAGGCGCGGGCCCAAACCCAAGCTCAACCGGGAGGGGGTCGTCCGGGCGGCCGTGGCCGTCGCCGACGCCGAGGGGCTGGAGGGCGTCTCCATGCAGCGGGTGGCCCGGGAGCTCGGCTACACGACCATGTCCCTGTACCGCCACGTGGACAGTAAGGAGGACCTGCTGGTCCTCATGGTCGACGCGGCCATGGCCCAGGACCCGCCCGAACCCCGTGCCGACGGGGACTGGCGGGCCGGGATCCAGGCGTGGGTGTCAGGCTGCCGGGAGATGTACCGCCATCACCCCTGGGTGGTCTTCGCGGCCGTGTTCGGTCCGCCGCTCGGCCCCAACGGGCTCCGGTGGATGGAGGCCGGGCTGCGCGAACTGGTCGGGGCGGGGTTGACCACGGCCGACGCCGTCCAGGTCCTCATGACGGTCTCGGGCGTGGTCCGGGACACCTGCCGCATCGAACTCGACATGCGGCGGGCGGCCGAGGCGGCGGGCTCCACCCTCGCCGAGAGGGAACGCGCCCACGCGCGCAGCCTGGGCCGGGTCGTCACACCGGAGCGCTTCCCCACCATCGCGGCGATGCTGGACGACGGGGTCATGACCGCCGCCGACACCGCGGCGCCCGCCGCGCCCACCGACGACATGTCCTTCTCCCTGGAGCGGATCCTGGACGGCGTCGAGGTCTACGTCGAGCGCCAGCGTCGGCCCGAGGCGAGCGCGCGTTAGGGCGTGTGTCCGCCGTGCACGCCCTAACGCGCCACCACCAGATGGTGCCGGGTCAGCGCGGAGACGACCCGGGCGGCCTCGGCCGCGTCCACGCCCACCCGCTCGGCCAGGGCGGACACCGTCAGCTCCCGGTGCTCGGCCAGCGTCGCCAGCACCGGTTCCACGGCGGCCGGGAGGCGGTAGCGGCGCCCGGCCACCGTGACCGACACCCGGTCGCCCTCACGGGTCATCGGTGGCGGCAGGATCGGCACGAACTCCACGCGCGTATCGGGCCCGGGCGGCTCGTCACCGACCGGCCAGGGCAGCGAGAACGACGTGCGCCGGGGGAAGCGGGCGTCCCGCTCGGCCAGGAAGGCGTTCAGGTCGTCCTCCTCGGCCAGCTCCACCAACCGGGCGACCAGTTCGTGCTGGTGCTTGCGCCGGGCGTCGGGATCGGCGAACCGGGGCAGGTCCCGCCGGAACAGGTCCTCGTCGACCAGCCGCCGCACCAGGGCCTCGGCCCAGTCCACCCCCGTGGCGCGGGTGAAACCGAAGGTCAGGTGCATGCTCACCCCGCCGGTGCCGGTGACCGTGTGCCACCAGCCGCGAGGTACGTGGATCACCTCGCCGGGACGGAGCACGCCCTCCCACACCACGTGGAGTTCGCCGTCGGCGTCGCGCGGCGGCGTGTGGGCGTGGTCGGTGTCGTTCTTCATGGGGTGGGGGCGCGACCCCGGACCGTGCACCTGCCAGTGTTTGGTGCCCTCCACCTGGACGATCACCGTGTCGTGGTCGTCCCAATGGGTGTCGAACCCACGCGAATCACCCCAGATCAGGTACAGGTTGGCCTGCACCCTCTCACGCACCAGGCGCATGAGGTCGTCCGCGGCCGCGGCGACGGGCGGATGCATCCGGTCGACGCTGTCCAGCACCAGGCTCGCCCCGGCGCGCAGTTCGGTGTAGAGCGACTCGGGCCGCACCACCCGGCGCGCGGAGCGGGAGGAAGTCGCCCGGTCGGTGTAACGGTCGACCGGAATGGGGGAGCCGTCCCGGTGCAGGCGCAGGCGCGGCGGTTCGGGGGCGCACGTGGCCAGCAGGTGGTTGAGGTCGTCGAAGGTCAGTAGGGAGCGCACGGCGTCCGCACCCAGGTCGGTGTGGACGAACTCCTCCGACAGGCGGGACGTGAGGCCCGTGTTCTCGGGCAGGGCGTGTGTGAACAGGCGGCCGAGGTCGGTCACGGCGAGTCCCTTCCGTGAGGGGCCCGCCCGGCCCCGGCGCGAAGGCGTGGGACCGGGCGGGATGGGAGTCAGATGAAGTCGGAACTGGAGTCGGTACCGTCGCTGTCGCCGCCCGCGGTGATGTCGCGGGAGGTCACCTCCGCCAGGTCCTCGACCTCAACCTCGATCGGGTCCATCTCGCACCTCGCTTTCCGTGTGCCGTTGTCCACTTTCTTCCGTGCGGGGGCCGTTCCGGGCCTCAGGGCCCGGTCAGCCCCGTCTCGTGGGCCGCGAACGCGTGCGCGTCGGCGGCCAGTCCCACCGCCCGGCTGACCGCGCGCGGGCCGTGCCCCACGTCGCGCTCGTACCGGAGCAGGACCGGAGGGCGTCCCTCGTCCCGCGCGGCCGCGCGCAGCGCCGCGCACATCTTGCGCGGGTGGGCGGCGTCGGTTCGGGTGTCACCGTGGAAACCGGTGAGCAGGACGCGGGGGAAGGAGCGGCCGGGCGTGCGGACGGCGCTGTCCAGGGCCCGGTGGTAGGGGGAGTAGGACATCAGGGCGGCGAAGTCGTCGGGGTCGGCGGCGCTGCCGAACTCGCGTGTCCACATCCGGCCGAGCCCCAGGCGTTCGAACCGCGCCATGTCCGCCAACGGCGCGGAGGCGATGACCGCCGAGCACAGGTCCGGCCGGGACACGGCGGCGGCCAGGACGAGCAGGCCGCCCGCGGAACCGCCCGACAGGCAGAGCTGGTCACGGGCGCACAGGCCCTCCGCAACGAGGGCGTCGGCGGCCGCGACCAGGTCGGCGACCGCGCGCGGCTTGTCGCGGCCCGAACCGCGCAGGTGCCAGTCGCGTCCGGCGTCGCCGCCCCCGCGCACGTGCGCCACGGCGTACCGCCCGCCCGAGAGGAGCCAGGCCAGGACGGTCGCGCTGAACCCGAACTGCCGGGGGCGTCCGAACCCGCCGTAGGCGTGCAGGAGGGTCGGCCCGGGTTCGGGGGAGCGTGCGCCGCCGGGGCCGGTGAAAACGGTGACCGGGACCCGAGTGCCGTCCGGTGAGCGGCACCACAGCACGGTGCGGGTGACCGCGGGGGGAGCCGGTGGCGCGGCGGCCCGGTCCGGCCAGGGACGGGGCCGCCGCGCCCCGGGGGCGAGCCGCAGCACCCTCTGCTGGGTGGCGACGTCGGCGTAACCCAGGTGGACGGATCCGTCCGGGGCGGTCTCTGGGCCCGAGACCATGCCCTCCCCCGGCAGGTCGACGGTTCCCGTGCGAGCACCGGTGCGGGCGTCGTGCAGGGTCGCCTCGCTGATCCCCCACCTGGTGCGCACGACCAGCAGCGCGGGTCCGTCCGGGCCCGCGTAGGGGGTGAAGGCGTCCAGGGTCGCGTCGCCGTCCTCCGGCACGACCTCGCGCCAGCCCTCGACACCGGGCTCCTCCGGGGTGACCGCGCACAGGCGGCGGCGCGGGGCGCCGAGCGTGGTGCGCAGGTAGAGCAGGCCGTCCGGGCCCAGGCGCGCCTCGGTCTCCGCCTCGGGACCGACCTGTACCGGCCGGAGGGCGATGCCATGGCGGTCCGGGGCCCGGGGAGCGGGGCGCGCGGTCAGGTCGGCGAGCCACAGGTCGGTGCGGTGGCCGGTGCCGTGGCTCTCGGTGACCAGCAGCCACCGCTCGCCCAGCACGCGGACTCCCGGGACGGTCGCGGGCGCGGTGCACGCGTGCACCAGCGTCTCCGCTCCGTCGGCGACACGGCGCAGCCACACGCCGCGCACGCCCCGGGCGCCGTCGCGGCGGACGTAGAGGAAGGAGGGGGTGTCGTCGGGAACCCACGCCACGTGGGAGTAGCGCACCCCGGGCACGGGAGGGCCGACCGCGGCGCCGGTACGGGTGTCCACGACGCGCAGTCCGCCGCGCTCCACACCGCCGCTGGAGGTCTGGACGGCGACCAGGCTCCCGTTGGGACTGGGCTCCCAGGCGTCGAGGGTGGTGCGCCCGGTGGGGTCCTCGGCGCCGGGGTCGAGGACGGTGCGCGCGGGGCCGTCGCCGTGTTCGGGCAGGACGACCAGACGGGGGTGTTCGGCGCCGGGGTCGCGCACGGTGCTGAAGAGCAGGCCGGGCCGGTGCCGGGGCGGCGTCCACAGTTCGGTGCGCACGAGGGCGCGGATGCGGTCGGCCAGGGGAGCGCGCAGCGGCCACGCGGCGGCCTCGCGCTCGTACTCTCGGGACCGCTCCGCCAGCCAGCGCTCGGTCGCGGGCGAGTCGGGGGACTCCAGCCAGCGGTAGGGGTCGGGGACGGGGCGTCCGTGGAGGGTGTCCACGACCGGCGGGGGGCCGTGTGCGGGGGCGACTCCGGGGGCTCGGTTACGCACCATCACATCGTTGGTTCACCCCTGTAGGTCGGTCAAGCAAGACCTGTCTGACCAGTGGGCACACGAGTGTGGCGCACCGGTCAGGTTTGGCGTGAACACGGTGGGTAACGCGCCGGTGGGTGGTAGCCCGCGCCTCGCGCGAAGCGTCCCCTGGGCGATGGCGGGCGACGGGTGGGCCCCGGCCGCACACTCGCGGCCGGGGCCCGTCGGTGACGCGTGTGGGCGTCCCCTTCGACGTTCTACGCGTGGTCGGGGTGGCCGATGGCCAGGCCGCTCTCGTGGTCGAAGAAGTGCAGCTGGCTGACGTCCACGGACAGGTTGAGCGCGCTGCCGGGCCGAACCTGGCTGCGCGGGCTGACCCGGGCGGTGAACTGGGTGCTGTTCTGGGACAGGGGCAGGGAGTCGCCGTCCTCCTCGCCGTCGCCGGCGGCGTCCCTGGCCAGTGCGGTGGCGTCCTCGTGGCGGACCGGCGGGGCGTCGACGGAGAAGATGACGTTGATCTCGGTGCCCAGCTCCTCGGTGACGTCCGCCTTCACCTGGATGGTGGGGTCGTCGTTGCCGTCGAACTCGGCGTCGTTGAAGTCGGAGGGGCGGATACCCAGGATGATCCGCTTGCCCAGGTAACCGCGCAGTGCCGGACGCGACTCCAGCAGGGCGCCGGAGACGGGGAGCTTGTGGTCGGCGAAGGTGAGCACGGCCCCGTCGCCGTCGGCGGTGAGCTCGGCGTCGACGAAGTTCATGGCGGGCGAGCCGATGAACCCGGCCACGAACAGGTTGACGGGGGCGTCGAACAGCCGCTTGGGGGTGTCGACCTGCTGGAGGCGGCCCTCGCGCAGGACCGCGACCCGGTCGCCGAGGGTCATCGCCTCGACCTGGTCGTGGGTGACGTAGACGGTGGTGACGCCGAGGCGCTCGTGGAGCTGGTTGAGGGAGGCGCGCATCTGGACGCGCAGCTTGGCGTCGAGGTTGGACAGCGGCTCGTCCATGAGGAAGGCGCGGGGCTCGCGCACGATCGCGCGGCCCATCGCCACACGCTGGCGCTGACCGCCGGAGAGCATGCCCGGCTTGCGCTTGAGGTAGGGCTCCAGGCCGAGCATCTCCGCCGCCTCCCTCACACGGCGGGCGATCTCGGGCTTGGCGACCTTGCGCAGCTTCAGACCGAAGGCGAGGTTCTGCTCGACGGTCATGTGGGGGTAGAGCGCGTAGTTCTGGAAGACCATCGCGATGTCGCGGTCCTTGGGCGGGCGGTCGTTGACGATCTCGTCACCGATCACCAGCGTTCCGTCGGAGATCTCCTCCAGACCCGCGATCATGCGCAGCGCGGTGGACTTGCCGCAGCCGGAGGGGCCGACGAGCACCATGAACTCGCCGTCCTGGATCCGCAGGTTGAGGTTGTCGACGGCCTTGACGCCGCCTCCGTAGATCTTGTCGACGCCCTCGAGGACGATCTCCGCCATGGTTCAGCTCCCGCGCTGGGTCGTGGTGGGGGATCTCGCGGGAGATCCCCAGCACCCTGTGTTCTTTCGAAGTTGATCGAAACAGGAAGGTTTGCTGATCACATGAGACACGATTCTGATCGAAATGTCTAGAGCTGGTTGCTGATTGATCAGATTGCGGTCAGTCACAAACCCGTTCGGTCCAGCTGGCGTGGCGGCCTCAGGTGCGTTAGCCTGTCCGACGGTTCATCACGTTCTCCCCACACGGTCTCGGCGCGGTCCCCACGACACGGCATCCGGGTTGAGGCATCGGGTTGGGGAGTCTGGGTAACCTAACGACCAGTCCAGCACTGGACGGACCGGTTGTGTGTCCCCCACTCGTCCGATCGGACGCTGCATCACGCGCCAGGTGCAGCCGGGGTCGGGTGAGGGGCGGATCGCCACAACCGGGCGGGGGGTTGGACCCGGAAAAGGCCCGAACATCCAGTAGACAACGGTCTTCCGAGCTCGCCGCCGACGGGACGGAGCCGGTCCGAAGGGTGGCTCGGGCCTTTTCCGCGTCCCCCCATATGCTGACCACGAGCACTCCCGTCCCCAGCGGAAAGCGAGCAGCCACGTGGTCGCCGAGAACACCGAGCAGGACACAGCCCCGGCGTTCGGCGGATCCGCGCCGCTGGCGGACGGATCCGGGGCGGCGCGTCCGCCGTCGGGTCGGTGGAGACGGGCCACGACGATCCCCGCGGGCCACCGCTGGGGGCGCTACGACCTGCTCTGGCGCCTGTGCGCCGCCGTGGGTTCCGGTCTGGCCCAACTGTTCGCGCTGCCCCCGTACGGCTGGTGGTGGCTGGGGCCGGTCAGCGCCGCGCTGTTCCTCCTCGCCGTCGCCGGAACCCGCCCGCGCCGCGCCGCCTGGCTCGGCCTGATCGCCGCCGTGACACTCATGGTGCCGCTGGTGCACTGGCAGGACATCTTCGGTATCGACGTGTGGTTGATCATCGCCGCCGCCGAGTCCGTGTACTTCCTGCCCATGGCGATGGGCCTCACCCTGGCGGCGCGACTGCCCCTGTGGCCGTTGTGGACCTCCGCCCTCTGGGTGGCGCAGGAGGCGGTGCGCGCCCGCTGGCCGCTGGGCGGCTTCCCCTGGGGCAAGCTGGCCTTCGCCCAGCCCGACACCCCGTTCGTCGGCTACGCGGCCCTGGGCTCGTCTCCCTTGGTGACCTTCGCGGTCGCTCTCACCGGCGGACTGCTGCTGTGGAGCGCGCTGCGCGTCGCCAGGGCCGTGCGTGACTCGGGCGCGGCCCGACCGCGGGGGTTCGGCACGGCCGCCGTGGGGTTGGCCGCGGGCGCGGCGATCGTCGCGGGAGGAATCCTGGCACCGGCGGTCGGGCGGCCCTCCGAGGCCGGGACCGTCACCGTGGGGATGGTGCAGGGCGACGTGCCCAACGTCGGTGAGATGACGGTCACGGGGGAGCGCGCGCAGGTGCTGCGCAACCACGCCGACGGCGTCCACGCCCTGGCCGACGCGGTCGAGGCGGGTGAGTACCCCCAGCCCGACATGGTGCTGCTGCCGGAGAACGCCAGCGACATCGACCCCTACCGCGACCCCGAGGCCGAGCTGATCATCTCCGAGGCCGCCGAGGACGTCGGAGTTCCGCTGCTGTGGGGGATGAGCCGGTTCAACGACGACGGCACCCGCTACGTCCAAAGCGTGGTGTGGGACCCCGAGACCGGGCCGGGGGAGCGCTACGTCAAGCGTTTCCTCGTGCCGTTCGGCGAGTACATCCCCTACCGCGACTTCTTCACGCGCTTCGTCGCGCGGCTCGAGCAGGTCTCCTCCGACGCCGTCCCCGGTACCGAACCCGGCGCCCTCGACGTGGCGGGCACCACCCTGGCCGTGGGGATCTGCTTCGACGTCGCCTTCGACCAGCCGGTGCGCGAGGCCGTCGCCGAGGGCGGACAGATCATCGTGATCCCCACCAACAACGCCAACTACAACTTCACCGGGCAGTCCAACCAGCAGCTGGCCATCACCCAGCTGCGCGCGGTCGAGCACGGGCGGCCCGCCGTGGTGGTCTCCACCAGTGGCATCAGCGCCGTGGTCAACCCCGACGGCACCACCGCCTACACCTCGCCCGAGGCCGAACCGGACATCCACGTCGCCGAACTGACCGCCGCCGAGGGCACCACCGTCGCCACGAAGCTCGGCGCGGTCCCCGAGACGGTGCTGAGCGTCCTGGGGCTGGGCGCGGTGGTCGCCGCCGCGGTGGCGGGTCGCCGCGCACGGAGCGGCGAGTGACCGGCCGCGCCCGGGGAACCCTGAGCGGCGCGGGCGCGTTCTCTCCTACAGGGACGACCCGTGCGGGCCGACGATGGGATGGTGTTCGATGCCGCTGCTGACAGTGCTGGCGCTCATGGCGCTGCCGTTCCTGGAAGTGTGGCTGATGATCGCCGTCGGCGGGTGGATCGGTGTGCCGTGGACGCTGGCGGCGCTGGTCGCGCTGATGGTCCTGGGCGTGGCGGTGCTGCGCCGGGCGGGAACCAAGGCCTTCCGCGACGCCGACCAGGCCATGCGCTCCGGTGAGCCGCCGCGCGGAGGCCTGCTCGACCCGCTCATGGTCATGGCGGGCGGCGTCCTGTTCATCATTCCCGGCTTCCTGACCGCCCTGCTGGGCCTTTTGATGGTCCTGCCCTTCACCCGGCCCGCGCTGCGCTGGGCCTTCGCCGGGTGGGCGCGGCGCCGGATGCGCCGGATGCAGGAGCGGATGAACGAGGAGTTCGCCGCCCAGGGGGTCAACGTGCCCGGCCAGGGCGGACCCGGCGGCCCGTTCGGCCACCGACCCGGGGGTTCCGCGGGTCCCGGTGGCGGCGCCGACCGGCCCGGTTCCGGGAACGGTCGGGTCATCCAGGGGCACTTCGAACCGATCGACCCCGACGGCCCTCGGAGCTGACCCGCTCCTAGGGTTCGGAGCATGAAAGAACCCTCCTTCCTCTCCGCCACACGCTCCTCCTACGACGCCCTCGCCGAGGACTACGCCGTCCACTTTCGCCACGAGTGGGCGGGCAAGCCGCTGGAGCGGGCCATGGTGGCCCTGTTCGGCGAACTCGTGCGCGCCCGCGGCGGCCCCGTCCTGGACGTCGGCTGCGGCGGGGGCCGGGTCGCGGCGTACCTGCGCGACCTCGGTCTGGAGGTGTCGGGGATCGACCTGTCCCCGGGCATGCTCGCCGTGGCCCGGCGCGACCACCCGGACGTGGAGTTTCGCGAGGGGTCGATGACCGACCTCGACGTACCGGACACGTCCCTGGGCGGGATCGTGGCGATGTACTCGACCATCCACGTGCCCCTGACCGACCTGCCGGGGGTGTTCGCCGGGTTCCACCGGGCGCTCGCCCCGGGAGGAGAGTGCCTGGTCGCGTTCCAGACGGGGGAGGGGACCCTGCACTTCGACGAGGGGTTCGGGCACGAGATCTCGCTCGACTTCCACCGGCGTACCCCGGAGACGATCGCCGACCTGCTGGAGGAGGCCGGTCTGGAGGTCCACATCCGGACCTGGCGTGCCCGGGACGAGGATGAGCGCACCCCGCGGGCCCTGCTGATCGCCCGCCGGCCGGAGTGAACCGGGGGTGACCGGGGACGGTGGACCGCCCGGCTCCGGTCAGCCCCTTCCGTGGAACCGCGCCTGCAGACCCCGGACCTCCTCGGCCAGTTCCGGCACGGGGCCGTCCACCGCCACCCCGGGGACGACGTCGCGCACCGGCAGCGGGCGCACGGGCCCCGGGGGCACACCCCACCCCGCCAGCCAGGCGGACAGCTGCGCGGAGGAGCTCGCGTACACGATTCTGCCGAGCCCGGCCCACCCGTGCGCCGCGGAGCACATCGGGCAGTGCTCGCCGGAGGTGTACACGGTCGCGTCGGCGCGTTCGGAGACGGTCAGGAGCGTGGTCGACCACCGGGCGATCGCGAACTCCGGGTGCTGGGTCCGGTCCCCGGAGGCCACGTGGTTGTGGTCCTCCATCAGCACGGTCCCGTCCGCCGCGACCAGCAGGGAGCCGAACGGCTCGTCCCCGGCCGCCAGGGCCAGTTCCGCCAGCTCCACCGCGCGCCGCAGGTACCGCAGATCCGCGTCGTCCACCATCACCGCTCCTCGTCTCCGGGCCGTCCGGGCCACGATACGGCCGAGCACCCGCCGGGAGGCGCCGGGCCGCGGCCCGGCGGGTCCCACTCAGGGCGCCGCCGGGGTCCGCTCCCCCTCCGGTTCCGGCGAGTCCGCCGCGTCCCGTGCCCGGGAACGCGCGTCGATCCGGTCGTCCACCACCCGGATGACCGTGATCACCGCGATCGCCGCCCCCGCGACCGCCAGACCGGTGAGCAGCTTTCCGGGGTCGCTCACGTCCAGGTCGAAGAACCACCGCCCGAGCGGGGTCACCATGGCCAGGGTCAACAACCCCACCATGGACGCCACCAGCACGACCTTCCACCACACGTACGGCTTGGCCACCAGCAGCAGCACCCACAGCGTGGTCGCGCACAGGGTGATCACCACCGCCGTGCGGTCGGCCGGTTCGGGCACGGTCCGTCCTCCGAGCACCAGCAGGTAGGTCGTCACCGCCGCCAGACCGGCCACCAGACCCGCCGGGACCGCCAGCCGGAGCGTGCGCACCACGAACCCGGGGCGGGCGATGTCGGTGTTGGGCGCCAGCGCCAGGAAGAACGACGGGATGCCGAACGTGACCGCGTTGATCAGGGTCGCGTGCCGGGGGAAGAACGGGTAGGCCACCGCGAGCAGTCCCACGATCGTCGCGAGCGTCATGGTGTACACGGTCTTGGTCAGGAACAGCCCCGCCACGCGTTCGATGTTGCCGATCACCCGCCGACCCTCGGCCACCACGCGCGGCAGCACCGCGAACCGGTCGTCCATGAGCACCAGCTGGGCGACCGAACGCGAGGCCGGACTGCCCGAGCCCATCGCCACGCCGATGTCGGCCTCCTTGAGGGCGAGGACGTCGTTGACGCCGTCACCGGTCATCGCGACCGTGTGTCCGCGCCCGCGCAGCCCGCGCACCATGTCGCGTTTGCGCTCGGGGGTGACCCGGCCGAACGCCGAACCCCGCTCCACCTCCTCGGCCATCTCCCCCGCCGAGTCAGGCAGGTCGCGGGCGTCCACGGGCCGGTCGGCCCCCGGCAGGTCCAGCTCGCGCCCGACCGCGCCCACCGACGCCGCGTGGTCGCCGGAGACGATCTTGACGCCGACGCCCTGCTCGGCGAAGTAGTCCAGGGTCGGCGCCGCGTCCTCACGCACCCGCTGGTCGAGCACCACCAGCGCCGTCGGCCGCACCGGCCCCGGGGCGCCGTCGGCGTCGACCCGTCCCCCGGCGCGCGCCAGCAGCAGGACCCGGTGCCCCCGCGCCGCCAGCCGTGCCGCCTCGGCCGCCGCCGGGTCGTCGGGGGAGGCGAGTACGTCGGCGGCCCCCAGGACCCAGTGCTCCTCCCCCTCGGGGGTGAGCAGACTGGCGCCGCTCCACTTACGGGCGGAGGAGAAGGGCGCCAGGGCGGTCACCCGCCAGTCGGGCGCCTCCTGGCCGGCGGCCTCGCACCCCCGCGCGATCGCGGCCATGCTCGGATTGGGGTCGGGGTCGCCGGCCGCCAGCGCGGCCAGGATCCGCGTGGTCGACCCCGTCCCGTCCCCGCCGCCCAGGTCGCGGATCCGCGCCAGGCGCATCCCCGCCTCGGTGAGCGTGCCCGTCTTGTCGGTGCACACCACGTCCACCCGGGCCAGCCCCTCGATCGCGGGCAGCTCCTGGACCAGGCACCGGTGGCGGCCCAGCCGGATGACCCCCACGGCGAAGGCGATGCTGGTGAGCAGGATGAGGCCCTCGGGGATCATCGACACCAGCGCCGCCACCATGCCGCGCAGCGCGTCCGCGAGCGGACCGGTCAGTTGGCCGCCCGCGACCGGCTCCTCCAACGTGACGTGCCCGCCCAGGAACAGCTGGCTGTACACCAGCAGGCCGCCGATCGGGAACAGGGCGTAGGTGATCCAGGTCAGGATGCGGTTGATCCCCGCCCGCAGCTCCGAGCGGACCAGGGAGAAGCGGCTGGCCTCCTCGGCCAGCCGCGCCGCGTAGGCGTGCCGACCCACCTTGGTGGCCCGGAACCGGCCGTTGCCGGCCACCACGAAACTGCCGGACATCACGGTGTCGCCGGGTCGCTTGACCACCGGGTCGGCCTCCCCGGTCAACAGCGACTCGTCGACCTCCAGCCCCGCCGCCCAGGTCACCACGCCGTCGACCACGACCTGGTCGCCCGTGCCCGCCTCCAGGACCTCGTCCAGAACGATCTCCTGGGTGGCGACGCGCACCGTGGCGCCCTCGCGGACCACCCGGGGGCGGGCGGCGTTGACGATCGCGAGCCGGTCCAGGGTGCGTTTGGCGCGCAGTTCCTGGACGATGCCGATGAGCGTGTTGATCACGATGACCATCGCGAACAGCCCGTCCTGGACGGGGCCGATGACCGCGATGATGGTGAAGAGCACGGCGATCATCGCGTTGATCCGGGTGAACACGTTGCCGCGGATGATCTGACCGACGGTGCGGCTGGCGCGGACCGGGACGTCGTTGGTACGCCCGGCGGCCACGCGTTCGGCGACCTGCTCCCGGCTCAGTCCGGGCTCGGTGGGAGGGGTCACCGGACCGCCCCGGCCGGGGGAGGCCACGGCCGAGGCCGCGCCGGGCCGGGCGCCGCCGGTGTCCGCTCCGTCGTCGGGCTGGTCGGGCACGTGCGACTCCTGTCGGGAAGCGAGAGGGAGGCGCCGGTGGCGGTGTCGCGTCCGGTGGACCGGACGGGGTGGGGCACCTCACGTCTGGGAGGATCTCCAGACTAGAAGAACCGGGGCGCGTACGCGCCGTGGCTGACACCCGAGGTCGTGGTGGAGCCATCACCACCCCGGGCGCGATGCCGGGTCCTGTCGTGCGGTTGTATGAACGGTGACGCCGTCGAGGGACAAGTCGGGAAGGGCGCCATGTGCACCGTCATCGTCGGATTCGACCCCGGAGCGGACACGCCGTTGGTCGTCGCCGCGATCCGCGACGAGATGAGGGACCGCCCCTGGGACGGGCCCGGACGACACTGGCCCGACCACCCGGAGGCGGTGGGCGGCCGTGATCGGCTGGCGGGCGGTACGTGGATGGCGGTGGATCCGGCCCGCGCGCGCACCGCGGCACTGCTCAACGGGTGGCCGTGGGATGGCCGGATGCCCTGGGAGGGCGTCTATCCGGCCAGTCGGGGCGACCTTCCCCTGCACTCCCTGTCCACCGTCGAGCGGGACCCCCTCGACGGGGTGGAGCTGTCCAGGTACGCGCCCTTCCACCTGCTGACGGCCGATGCCCGCGGGGCCGTGTTGCACAGCTGGGACGGCGCCCGGCTGGATGTCCGTCCGCTCCCGGTCGGAGTGAGCGTCATCGTCAACACCGGGCTCGACCCGGTCGATCCACGCGCGCTGCGCCACACTCCCGAGTTCGCGCGGACCAGACCCGACGCGGCGCGGCTGGCCGAGGAGACCGGACTGGAGCGGATCTGGGGGCGCTGGCCGGAGTTGATCACCGCGGCGGCCCACGACGCGCCGCGTTCGGCGGGCACAGACGAGTCGGGCGACCCCTCGGGACTGATCGCGCACGCCGACCTCGGAGGCGGCCGGGTGTGGGCCACCGGGTCGGTGACCCTGCTCGCGGCTGACGGGGAGACGGTGCGCTACGCGTTCACCGACGCACCGGCCGATCCGGACGCCTGGCGGATGATCGACCTCTGACCTGCGGGGCCGGTCCGTGGTGCGGGGTGGCGGCGCGAGGCGGGTCATCCGTGTCATTACGGATTGGCAGAGTCGGTGGGCGGCCGACGCGATGGGGGTAGGAAAAAGACTCCGAAACCGCGTCATAAGCGGTGCGCAGGACCGTGTTCTCGGTGAGCGGGGTCCACAGGCGCGTCTGCGACGCGTTTCGTCGGCCCCGATCGCGATCCAGACCCGTCCCGGAAGGACCACTGATGAACGCCAGCCCCGCCCACGAGCTTTCCCGCACCACCCTGACCCCCCACCACGACCCCGCCGAACTCGTGGGCCGGTGGACACGTGTCCACGACGGCCGCGCCGACCGGGTGGGGGTCCTCCTCCACGCCACCCGGGCCGTCAGCGCCGGAACGCAGGGCTGGGAGTGGGCCCTGCGCACGCCGGACGGTGTCGTCACCGGTATGGGTGAGCTGCGCGCGACCCCGCTCTGCGCGCACGGGCGCGGGGAGGCCCGGTCGACGCGGCGCAGACTGCGCGCGGCGCGTGCGGACCTCGTCGAGTTCGCCGACCCCGGCGACCCCGCCCTGAGCGAGGTGACCGCGGATCTGGACCTCATGGAACTGGAGTTGGCCGCCCAGCCCTGAACCCCGTGACCGGGTCGGCGCCCGTGCCCCGTCTCTCCCCACGACGGCGGGGCGCGCCACCCCTGTGACCCACACCGCGCCCGATGCTTTCTTCGCGGGTAAACCCTCTGCGTGATCAGAACGTCTCTCTGGGAGACGGTGCGAAGGCCGTCGCACGCGCCACCGGGCGCGGCGGACCCGAGGAGCGGCCATGAGGGGCGGACACGGCGGGCGGTGGGAGAGCGCCGCGTACTGGCTGCTCTACGTGGTCTCGGTGAGCGGAGCCCTGCTGCACTGGCGGTTGGGCGGGGTGCTCCTGGCCGCCGCGTGCGCGGGTTCGGCCGTGCTGAGCGCCGTTCTGATCGCCCGGACCCGGTCGGGGCTGGCCTCCGACTCCTGAGAGGCGTCGACTCCTCCTCCCACTACCGTCCCGGCCCGCCGCGCCGGGGGAGCGGTGGGACGTGGCCCGCGCGGGGTTGTCCCTGTCCAGCGTCAACCGCTGGGAGCGAGGCGGATCACCACCCAGACGGGAGACAGCGGAGAAACTGGACGCCCTCCTCGGAGCGGAGGGTGCCTTGTTGGCGCGTTGCCAAGAGGCGAAGGACGGTTTCACCGTTCCCCCGTGGGCGCGGGACCTTGCGTCGATCGAGGCCAAAGCCCGCGCCGTCGAGGTCGTGGCTCCGGTGTTGGTTCCCGGATATCTCCAGTCGCCGACCTACGCCGAAACGCCGTGATGGCCGCCACGGCCCTCGCGTCGGCGCTTCCCGTTGCGTTGTCCCTGGACACCCTGGAAGGTCTCGCGTGATCACTGACGTAGGGACGAGGAGCAGTCACAGCCCCAACGGGGGTGACTGTGTCGAGTGCCGTTACACGGACTCTCCGGAGGTTCGGGACTCCAAGCGCCCGGACGCCGGAACGCTGTCCTTCCCCTCCTCGGAGCGGTGTGCCCTCCTGGGCGCCTCCCGGGAGTCGTAGACGTCTCCGTGCGCGGGGAAACCCCCGACGGGGCAACCGGTCGGGGGCGGTCGAACCCCGATCCGACCCCTCCTATTCCCACCCCCTCTGGGGGGATCATCACCCGAAGAACCCACCCTTGCGGGGGCGTTTGTCACACTGTGGGGCGGATAGTGTTCGGGGTATGCGTTCATGGTCTGCGCCTGACATCGTCCCCCTGCCGGGTACCGGCGGCCCGCTCCGCGTCCACGACACCGCCACCGGCCAGCTGCGGACGACGACACCGGGGCCCCGCGCCGGGATGTACGCCTGCGGCATCACCCCCTACGACGCCGCGCACCTCGGCCACGCCTTCACCTACCTGACCTTCGACCTGGTCAACCGGGTCTGGCGGGACGCCGGACACGACGTCGACTACGTGCAGAACACCACCGACATCGACGACCCGCTCCTGGAGCGGGCCGAGGCGATCGGCGTCGACTGGCGCGACCTCGCCCACCGCGAGATCGACGTGTTCCGCGACGACATGGCCGCCCTGCGGATCATCCCCCCGACCTCCTACGTGGGCGTCGTGGAGTCGGTCGACCTGATCAGCGACCTGGCCGCGCGCATCCGCGACACCGGCGCCGCCTACGACCTGGACGGCGACCTGTACTTCTCCGCCGACGAGGCGCCCGAGTTCGGCGCGATCAGCCACCTGAGCCAGAAGGAGATGCTCGACCTGTTCGGGCAGCGCGGCGGCGACCCCCAGCGCGAGGGCAAGAAGAACCCGCTGGACTGGCTCCTGTGGCGCGCCGAGCGCCCCGGCGAGCCCGCCTGGGACAGCCCGCTGGGCCGCGGCCGCCCCGGCTGGCACATCGAGTGCAGCGCCATCGCCCTGGACCGCCTGGGCCCCGCCTTCGACCTCAACGGCGGCGGCAGCGACCTGATCTTCCCCCACCACGAGATGGGCGCCGCCGAGACGCGGTGCGCCACCGGCGGCCCCAACGCCCACAACCACCTGCACGTGGGCATGGTCGGCCTGGACGGCGAGAAGATGTCCAAGTCCCTGGGCAACCTGGTGTTCGTGTCCAAGCTGCGCGAACAGGGCGTGGAACCGGCCGTCATCCGCGTGGCCATGCTCGCCCACCACTACCGGTCGCCCTGGGAGTGGACCGACGCCGAACTCCCCGTCGCCTGCGACCGGGTCAAGCGCTGGCGCGCGGCCGCCTCCCTGGGGTCGGGCCCGGACGCCGCCCCGATGCTCGCCGCCGTGCGCGCCGCCCTGGCCGAGGACCTGGACTCGCCCGGCGCCCTCGCCGCGGTGGACGCCTGGGCCGAGACCGCCCTGACCGCGGGCGGCACCGACACCTCCGCCCCGGGCCTGGCCCGCGCCACCGTCGACACCCTGCTGGGCGTGGAACTCTAGCCGAACACCCCTGGTCCCGGTCGGGAGGAGGCCGCGCACCGCCGGTCGGTCGTCCGTGGCAGCATGCGGGCATGCTGACAGCACCGGACATCCTCCGCGACACCGACTGGGACCGGACCTTCCACGCCTACGGATCGGCCGCCGACGCCCCCGAGAAGCTGGCGGCCCTCCTCCAGGACGGTCCGGACGCGCTGTCGAAGGGGATGGACTACTTCCACAGCGCCATCCTCCACCAGGGCTCCGTCTGCCCGGCGACCCCGCCCGCCGCCCTCTTCGTGGCCGCGTTGCTGGACGACCTCGTCCAGGGACGCTGGGAGCCGAAGGGGGCGGATGACGCGGAGGAACGGCGGCTCGCGCTGCTCAACACCCTCCGGGACGTGGCCGAGGCCGCCACCGTCGACGAACCCGACGCAGAACTGGCCGAGCTCGCCCGGCTGTCGGAGGCCGAGCGCAGGGAGGTCCTGGACGCCGTGCTCGCCGACGACGAGGTCTGGGAGGAGCCCGCCCTGGAGGCGCTGATGTGGCAAGTGTTGATCGACCTGCGCGCGGCGGCACCCACCCTTCTGGACGCGGTGCGCCCGCTCCTCACCCACACCGAACCGGCCACGCGCCAGCGTGCGGTGGAGGCCGTGTCGGCGATCGCCTGTCTGGGGCGCCTGGAGGTGGATCTGTCCGGGGCCGTCGGTCTGGTGGAGAGTCGGGACGAGAAGGCCGCGATCGTGCTGGCTCTGGGCGAACAGGGCCACGACGTCTCGGAGTACCTCGTCCATGACGACCCGGCCATCAGGGCGTGCGCCGCGCTCGCGCCCTCCCGGAAGGACGATCCCGCCGCGACGCGTGCACTGGTCGCGGCGCTGGCCGACCCACAGGAGGCGGACCGCTGGTTCACCGTGAGCCCCGCCCGTTTCCGCGGACGCGTGAGGTTCACCCTCGTGCACGCCCTCGCGGACCGTTCGGTGCCCGCGGACGCCGAACGCCTCCTGCCCGTGTTCCGCACGATGGCCGCGCTCGCCACCCCCCTCACCGCCGAGGCCGACTGCGCTCCGCTGCTGCGGCTCGCCTTCCCCCGGGAGGAGGACGGTGGCGCGTGGACCGGTACCCCCTCCGACGTCCAACGCGCCTACCTGGCGGCACTGGTCGGCAACGACGATCTCTGGACGGGAACGGTCGCCAACTTCTCGGTCACCCTCTGGTGGCTGGGTCTGCCCATGGGCCGGGAGGGGTTGCGCGCCCTCGTCGAAGGCTGAGCCGTGGTCTCCGCCCAGCGACCGGTCTACGGGGCGGTGAAGTCGGGGAAGTGGGACCCCGGGGCGCGATCGGGGAGCAGCCGCACGATCGGGATGCCGTACTCGGGGTCCGAGCCCACGCGTGCGTAGTCCTCCGGAGCCTCGCCCACCTCCCGGCCGAGCGCCTTCATCAGCGCCCTGGCCGTGCTCGGGTGGCGCTCGGCGTAGTGCGCCAGCGCCCGGCCGGACTCCTCGGGCGGCAGCGGTGTCGCCGTGGCCCGGTACCGCTGGCCGCCCACCTGGAACAGCACGCGCGGTTCGGCCTGGATGTTGCGGAACCACTGCGCCCGCTGCCCGTAGGCGGCCGCGACCAGGACCGCCCCGGTGCTGTCGTTGCGGCCCACGACCTCCAGCACCGCCTGCCGGGGTTCGCCGCTGGCGCGTCCCCTGTGGGTGAGCAGCACGAACCGGTGGCCCATCAGCGGCCCGAGACCGAGGCGGTACAGCCAGATCGGCGCGCGGAAGGCGGCGCGCTGGAGCGGTGTCCTCGGGGGCTCGGAGATCGTCATGAAGGTCGGGCCCTCCTCCGTACGGCGCGGTTCCGGCGGCACGAGTGTAAGCAGCGGGCACGGTCCGTGCGGGGCCGCCACGCCCGTGGACCGTCGGCACCGGGTGCCACAATCCCGGCATGCGTACAGGAACTGACGTACTCCACGCCACCGACTGGTCCCGACTCCTCCAGGCGGATGGCACAGCCGACGAGGTGCCCGAGGCCCTGGCGGCGTTCCTCGAACGGGACGAGGCGGGGTGGCACCGTGCGCTCGACCACTTGTATGAGCAGCTCCTGGGTGACGACGGGGTGTACCCGGCGACGGTGCCCGCCGTCCTCTTCGTCTCCGGGCTGCTGGACCACCCGGTCGCGGACGCGGTCCCGCCGTGGGACGGGCCGTGGCCTCGGACGCTCCGGGGGGTGCTGCTGGAGTTCCTGTGCGACGCCGCGCGCCACGCCCGCTGGGACGACAGCCCCGACGAACACCTCGCCGCGATGGCCGAGGTCGACGGGGACCTCGTGGGGCGCTTCCTCCAAGGGCTCGTCGACGAGACGGGGGAAGACGACGAGGAGGACGGGGACGCGCTGGACTTCGAGGAGACGGAGGAGGCCCACGGCGCGTTGCTGGCGCGGGCGGCCCTCGATCTGCGCGCGGCCGCTCCCGCCCTCTACGACCTCGTGCGGCCCCACCTGACCCACGAGGACCGCCACGTCCGGCAGCGTGCCGCGGAGGCCGCGGGAGAGCTCGCGTGGTTGGGCGGCCTGGAGTTGGACCTGTCCGACGCGGCCGACCTGGCCGAGACACGGGACGAGGGGGCCGCCATCGTCCTGGCCCTGGGGCGGAACGGGCGGGACACCTCGGAGTTCCTCACTCACCCCGACCCGGCGATCCGAGCCTGCGCGGCGCTGGCCCCGTCCCTGAGGGGCGATCCGGCCGCGACCGAGGAACTGGCCGCCGTGCTCACCCACGCGGAGGAGGTCGACTCGTGGTTCTCGACGCGGCCACGGTGTTTCGACGGCCCCGTCAGGTCGGCCCTGGTGTGGGAGCTGGGCCAGCGCTGGGACGCCGAGGACAGGGACGCCGCGGATCTGCTCCCGGTGGCGCGCGCGGTGGTCCGCGCCACCGATCCGGACTCCCTGAGCGAGGATCTGGGGGCCCTGTACGGGGCGCTGTTCAGGCTCGGTGACGGCGCCCGGTGGCGGACGGAGGACCTGGGCGGTGTCCAACGCGACTACCTGCGTGTACTCGTCGACGACGATCGGCTGTGGTCGCGCGCGGACGACAGGTCCGAGGTGATGCGCCGTGCCTGGGAGCTGATGAGGGACGAGCCCGAACCGCCCGGGTGGCGCTGGTTGGACCAGGGCGACCTGCGACGGTTCCTCGACGTCCTCGGACTGCCCCGGGATCGGGAGGGGCTGCGGAAGCTGGTCGACGGCTGAGACGGCTGGGCGGGCGGTGCCGGTTTCCGCCCCGATCCGCATGGCCTGTCCGGTCCGGATGGCCACCTGTGGCCACGGGATGCGCGTTTGGCCGGACACGGGGTGCGGAGCGTGATGGGATGTCCCCCATGACTACCCCCACGCGGCTGAGCACCGCCGCCCGACTCGTCACCGACTTCGCCACCTCCGGCGCGCGCCTGTCCGACCGGGCCGACCTCGCGAGGTTCCTGCGGGAGCACCGGCTGGCCACCGACGGGGCCATGCCGATCACCCTCGGAGACCTGGAGGAGGCCCTGACCCTGCGCGACGCCATCCGCGCCGTCATCGCCCACGGTCCCGAACCCGAGAGCGACGCCGACGCCGAGGTGATCGCGCGCGGTCAGCGGGTGCTCGACGGGCTGCGCGTCACCGTCCGACTGCTGCCCGACGCCGACTCCGCCTCCCCGCTGGCACCGGCCGTGGTCGACGAGGTGCGCCGGGGCCTGGCCCGGGTCGCGGGCGCCTGGTCGGCCGTCCTGGCCACGGGGGAGTGGCGCGACCTGCGGGTGTGAGGCGTGGTACAGGCCGAGCACCCATCCCGCGCACCGGCCGACCCGCGAACGGTCACCGGCCGTCGATCGCGCAGGCGGCGGTCCCGCCCGGCAGCCGGTAGCGGTTGGCCGCCACCCACCGGTAGGCGGCGCGGTTGACCGAGCGCAGGAGCGGCAGCCGCATCAGCCGCCCCAGGGGTCGCACGAGGAACCGGCTGTGGATCAGCGTCTCGGCGATCGCGTCACCGCCCGCGAACCGGCGCCCGTCGGGGTAGACGATCCACGCCTCCCGGTCGGCCTGCTCGGGCGTGAGGCCCACGGACTCCAGGTCGAAGTCCTGCCAGGCGACGAACCTGGTGCGGGTATGCAGCCGGTCGCGGCCGAAGACCGCCGCGCGCTGGCAGAACCCGCAGTCCCGGTCGTAGAGGAACGTTCCGGCGCCGGGGACACCGTGTCCGCCGGGGCCGCCGTGTCCGTCCGTACGGTGCGTCATGTGTCCAGGATGCCCCCGGTGTCGCCTGGTGTCCCGTCCGCCCCCCGGCTTACTCCCCGGCCTCCGAGCTCGGCGCGGGTTCGATCTCGCCGGTGTGGCGGACCCGCTCCAGGGCCGGGGGCGACTCCAGGGGCGACAGGGCGGTGACGCGCACGACGAAGTGCGGCTCCACCATGGCGACGGCGGCCCAGGAGTAGGGCGAGTGGAGCACGTCGCACTGATAGGGCGACCCGTCGACGTCGATCAGCGACCGGGACCACACCGCGCCCAGGGGGTGCACACGGGGCTCGGCGTCAGTGTCGCCCTCGGCCCTTCGCCGGAGGAAGTCGCGCCCCGCGCCGAAGCGCCGGACCTGGTCGTTCAAGGGCGGCCAGTCCGCGTCCGGCCAGCGCCGTGTGGTCACCTCCAGGCCGGGTGTGCGCGCGTCCACGGCCGGGTGGCGCACAGTGCACTCCAGCACGTGGTCCTGGAGGGGGGAGAGCCCGACGTCGCCCAGACTGCCCGGGGCCGTCCGTCCGGCGGGGGCGAACAGCGGCAGGTCCGCCATCACCTGTTCGACGGAGATCGGTCGCGGCGCCCTCGCCGGGTGTGGTCGTTCGCTGAACTCCATGCGCCCGATGCTAACCGCCGACTCCCTCCGGCAGCCGTCACGCCGTCAGCCGCCGTCGGGCCCTCAGCTCTCGTCGCGGCGGCGCAGGTAGCGCTCGAACTCGCGGGCGATCGCGTCACCCGAGGCCTCGGGCAGCTCCGCGGTGTCCTTGGCCTCCTCCAGGCCACGCACGTAGGCGGAGATGTCCTCGTCCTCGGCGGTGAGCTCGTTGACGTTGGACTCCCACGACACCGCCTCCTCGGGCAGGTCGCCCAGCGGCACCGACAGCCCGAGGAACTCCTCCACCCAGCCCAGCAGCGCCAGGGTCGCCTTCGGGCACGGCGGCTGCGCCACGTAGTGCGGAATGGCCGCCCACAGCGACACCGTCTCCAGGCCCACCTCGCTGAACGTCTCGTGCGCCACGCCCACGATCCCGGTGGGGCCGGAGTAGGTGGTCGGCTCCAGGCCGTACCCGTCCCCCACCTCCACGGGCGAGGCGATCCCCGTCACCGGGATGGGCCTGGTGTGCGGCGCGTCGGCCAGCAGCGACCCCAGCATCACCACCCGCTTCACGCCCAGCTGCCGAGCGATCGCCAGCAGGTCGGCCGCGTACGAGCGCCACCGCATGTTCGGCTCGGGGCCGCTCACCAGGACGATGTCGCGTTGGGCACCGGGCGGGGTGGCCAACGCCACCCGGGTCGTGGGCCACTCGACCTTGCCGACCAGGCCGTTGACCACGGACATGCGCGGCCGGGTGACCTGGAAGTCGTAGTAGTCGTCCGGGGTGAGCGCGCACAGCTCACGGGCGCCCCACACCGTGGACAGGTGCTCGACGGCGAGGGTGGCCGCCTCCCCGGCGTCGTTCCATCCCTCGAACGCCGCCACCAGGACAGGATCGACAAGCTCCCGGGTGAGCTTGATCATTTCGGCGGCCCCTTCCTGCGCGCGGACGATTCCACCCTATGGGGTGGTGCCCCGGCCTGGAAACCGGGATTCTGCGCTCTCCCGGGCGGGCGTCCCCGGCGGGACCCCGTTGTGCCACCCGCACGGAAACGGACGGAAATCCGTCTGATTGGACCGGTGCGGAACGGGCTCTTCGCGCATATCGTGGAACGCACGTCTCACATGGCGAAACGCCTGATGGGGTAGCCTCACAGCCAGCGACTGCGTTGGACAGAGCCGTCCCCCCAGGCGCCCGACCCGACCGCGCCGGGGGTCGGCCCAGCACCGCGCACCGCGTGGATCGGCCTGGGCCGCCGCGGCGCCCCCAAGACTAGAGTTGCGGATGATGAGAGCTCGCCTGACCTTCCGTGAAGCACTGTCCCAGCGTGTCATCGTGGCGGATGGAGCGATGGGCACCATGCTCCAGGCGCACGATCTCGACCTCGACCAGTTCGAGGGGCACGAGGGCTGTAACGACATCCTCAACATCACCCGCCCCGACATCGTCCACGACACCCACGCGGCCTTCCTCGCGGTGGGTTCGGACTGCGTCGAGACCAACACCTTCTCCGCCAACTACGGCGGTCTGGCCGAGTACGGCATCGAGGACCGCGCCTACGAGATCGCCGAGGCGGGCGCGCGCGTGGCCCGTGAGGCCGCCGACGCCTACTCCACCCCGGACCACCCCCGCTACGTCCTCGGGTCGGTCGGCCCCGGCACCAAGCTGCCGTCCCTGGGCCACGCCCCCTACGCCCTCCTGCGCGACCACTACGAGCAGTGCCACCGGGGGCTCATCGACGGCGGCGCCGACGCCATCCTCATCGAGACCTGCCAGGACCTGCTCCAGGTCAAGGCCGCCGTCGTCGGCGCCCAGCGCGCCCGCAAGGCCCTGGGCAGGGACGTCCCGGTCATCGCCCAGGTCACCATCGAGACCACCGGGACCATGCTGATGGGTTCGGAGATCGGCGCCGCGCTGACCTCCCTGGCCCCGCTCGGCATCGACGTCATCGGCCTGAACTGCGCCACCGGCCCCGCCGAGATGAGCGAGCACCTGCGCTACCTGTCGCACCACTCGCCCATCCCGATCTCCTGCATGCCCAACGCGGGCCTGCCCCAGCTCGGGGCCGACGGCGCGGTCTACCCGCTCACCCCGGCCGAGCTGGCCGACGCCCACGACACCTTCACCTCCGAGTTCGGCCTGAGCGTGGTCGGCGGCTGCTGCGGCACGACCCCCGAACACCTGCGCCAGGTGGTCGAACGCGTTCAGGGACGCGGGATCAAGGACCGCAAGCCGCTCGTCGAGGCGGCGGCCTCCTCGCTCTACCAGAGCGTGCCCTTCCGCCAGGACGCCAGCTACCTCGCGGTCGGCGAGCGCACCAACGCCAACGGCTCCAAGAAGTTCCGCACGGCCATGTTGGAGGAGCGCTGGGACGACTGCGTGGAGATGGCGCGCGACCAGATCCGCGACGGCGCCCACCTGCTCGACCTCAACATCGACTACGTGGGCCGCGACGGTGTCCGCGACATGCGCGAGCTGGCCTCCCGCTTCGCCACGTCCTCCACCCTGCCGATCATGCTCGACTCCACCGAGCCCGCCGTGCTGGAGGCCGGTCTGGAGGCGCTGGGCGGGCGCGCGGTGATCAACTCGGTCAACTACGAGGACGGCGACGGCCCCGACTCGCGCTTCACCCGCATCATGGAGTTGGTCTCCGAGCACGGCGCGGCCGTGGTCGGACTGTGCATCGACGAGGAGGGCCAGGCCCGCACCGCCGAGTGGAAGCTGCGCGTGGCCACCCGCCTGATCGAGCAGATCACCGGCGAGTGGGGCCTGCGGACCGGCGACATCGTCATCGACTGCCTCACCTTCCCCATCACCACCGGCCAGGAGGAGACACGGCGCGACGGCATCGAGACCCTCGACGCCATCCGTGAGCTCAAGCGCCGCTACCCGGACGTGCAGACCACGCTCGGCCTGTCCAACCTGTCCTTCGGCGTCAACCCGGCCGCCCGCATCGTGCTGAACTCGGTGTTCCTGCACGAGGCGGTCGAGGCGGGGCTGGACTCGGCGATCGTGCACGCCTCCAAGATCGTGCCGATCAACCAGATCCCCGACGAGCAGCGCGAGGTCGCCCTCGACCTCGTCTACGACCGGCGCGCCGACGACTACGACCCCCTGTCGAGGTTCATCGAGCTGTTCGAGGGCGTGGACGCCAAGTCCATGCGGGCCTCCCGGGCCGAGGAACTGGCCGCCCTGCCGCTGTGGGAGCGCCTGGAGCGGCGCATCGTCGACGGTGAGATGACCGGTATCGAGGCCGACCTGGAGGCGGCGCTGGCGGAGCGGCCCGCCCTGGCGATCGTCAACGACACCCTCCTGGAGGGCATGAAGACCGTCGGCGAGCTGTTCGGCTCCGGGCAGATGCAGCTGCCGTTCGTGCTCAAGTCCGCCGAGGTCATGAAGGGCGCGGTCGCCTACCTCGAACCGCACATGGAAAAGACCGACGACGACGGCAAGGGGCGTATCGTCCTGGCCACCGTCAAGGGCGACGTCCACGACATCGGCAAGAACCTCGTCGACATCATCCTGTCCAACAACGGCTACGACGTCGTCAACATCGGCATCAAGCAGCCGGTGTCGGCGATCCTGGAGGCGGCCGAGAAGGAGCGCGCCGACGTCATCGGTATGTCGGGTCTGCTGGTCAAGTCCACGGTGATCATGAAGGAGAACCTGGAGGAGATGAACTCCCGGGGGCTCTCCGAACGCTTCCCCGTGCTGCTGGGCGGCGCGGCGCTCACCCGCTCCTACGTGGAGCAGGACCTGGCGGAGATGTTCGAGGGCCAGGTCCGCTACGCCAAGGACGCCTTCGAGGGGCTGCGCCTGATGGACAGCTTCATGGCGGTCAAGCGCGGCGAGGAGGGCGCCGAGCTGCCCGCGCTGCGCCAGCGCAGGGTGCGCCGGGGAGCCACCCTGAAGGTGACCGAGCCCGAGGACATGCCCGCGCGCAGCGACGTGGCCACCGACAACCGGGTGCCCGTGCCGCCGTTCTGGGGCGACCGGATCAGCAAGGGCATCCCGCTGGCCGACTACTCGGCCTTCCTCGACGAGCGCGCGACGTTCATGGGGCAGTGGGGGCTCAAGGCCTCGCGGGGCGGCAACGGCCCCAGCTACGAGGAGCTCGTGGAGACCGAGGGGCGCCCGCGCATGCGGATGTGGCTGGACCGCATCCAGACCGACGGCCTGCTGGAGGCGGCGGTCGTGCACGGGCACTTCCCCTGCTACAGCGAGGGCGACGACCTCGTGGTGCTGGACGAGGACGGCGTGACCGAGCGCACCCGCTTCACGTTCCCGCGCCAGCGCCGCGACCGGCACCTGTGCCTGGCCGACTACTTCCGGCCCAAGGAGTCGGGGGAGCTGGACGTGGTGTCCTTCCAGGTCGTGACCGTGGGTTCGGCGATCAGCCGGGCCACCGCGGAGCTGTTCGAAAGAGACGCCTACCGTGACTACCTGGAGCTGCACGGCCTGTCCGTCCAGCTGACCGAGGCGCTGGCCGAGTACTGGCACACCCGGGTCCGCGCCGAACTGGGCTTCGCCGGTGAGGACCCGGCCGAGCTCGACGCCTTCTTCAAGCTCGGCTACCGCGGCGCGCGGTTCTCCCTGGGCTACGGGGCCTGCCCCAACCTGGAGGACCGGGCCAAGATCATGCGCCTGCTGGAGCCCGAGCGGGTGGGGGTCACGCTGTCGGAGGAGTTCCAGCTCGTCCCCGAGCAGGCCACCGACGCCATCGTCATCCACCACCCGGAGGCGACCTACTTCAACGTCTGACCGGTCTTCGCCGGTCGGTACCATCGGCGTTCCACACCCGGCCCCGCCGCTGGCGACAGCGGCGGGGCCGCGGCCGTGCGGCCGGCGGACCGAAGTGTTCGCGGTGCGGACAGAGCGTCGACAGACACACGTCAGGTCCCGGGCACCCGCGACCGCCCACGATGGTGGGATCCCGGGCGCCCGGGGACGCGGGGGCGCCCGCGAACGACACGAGAGGGGAGAGCGTGGTGCCGGTCCGCCCAGGGCGGGGCCGCACCACGGAGAGCATGAGCGAACCGAGCACTCCGGGCCGCCGCGTGAGCGCGGACGGGCCCGCCGGGGAGCGCCGCCTCCAGGCGGTCCTCCTGGACATGGACGGGACCCTCATCGACAGCGAGGGGCTGTGGGGGGAGTCCGAGGCCGAACTCGTCGCGGAGCTGGGCGGGGTGTGGACCGAGGAGGACCACGCGCGCAACGTCGGCAACGCCGCCGAGCCCGTGGGGCGGTACATCATCGGGCTGACCGGCGTCGACCTGACCCCGCGCCAGGTCGCCGACCGGCTCTACGAGAAGTTCCGCGTCAAGCTGGAGGACGGCGCCGAGCTGCGGCCCGGAGCCAAGGAGCTGGTCGCGATGGTGTCCGGCGCGGGAATCCCGGTGTCGTTGGTGACCTCCACCGAGCGCGAGCTGATCCGTGCCGCGATCGGCGGGATCGGCCTGGAGAGCTTCGACGACTCGGTGGCGGGGGACGAGGTCAGCGCGAACAAGCCCGACCCCGCGCCCTACCTGACCGCGGCCGAGCGGCTGGGGGTGGACCCCCGCCGCTGCGTGGCCGTGGAGGACTCGGTCGTCGGTGTGGCCGCGGCCGCCTCGGCGGGCTGCGCCACGGTCGCGGTGCCCAACCACGTGGAGATCGCTCCGCGCGAGGGCGTGGTCTTTCGTGAGTCGCTGGTGGGCGTGGACCTGGAGTGGCTGGAGTCGCTGGTCGCCGACCGCTGACCCCACGCGCCGGACGGGGCCGCGGCGCGGGGCGTCGCGGCCCCTCGGTGTTGGTCCCCGGGTGGCCGACGCCCGCCGTTCGGCGAGAGCCCGTGCTCCGGGGCCCGTGTCCGGACGACGGAGATCCCACGATTCCTGACACGGCGGCGGGGAAGCGTTGCGGGGGGCCGGGGGCCCGGCGAGGCTGGGGCCATGACCAAGACCATCGCGTACGTGCTCTATCCCGAACTCACCGCGCTCGACCTCGTCGGTCCCCTCACCGTGACCTCCGTCCTGGAGAGACTCGGCTCGGACTGGCGCACCGTGACCGTGGCCCGCGACCTGTCCGCGGTGGACAGCGACGCCGCCGTCGGGCTGCGGGCGACGGCGACGTTCGACCAGGTCACCGACCCCGACGTGGTGATCGTCCCCGGAGGGTCCGCCGGCACCTTCGCGGCCTGCGCGGACCAGGACCTGCTGGGCTGGCTGCGCGCGGCGGCCGAGTCGGCCCACCTCATGGCGTCGGTGTGCACCGGTTCGCTGATCCTGGGCGCCGCGGGTCTGCTGCGGGGCCGCCGCGCCACGACGCACTGGAGCCTGCTCGACGCGCTGCCCCGGTTCGGCGCCACCCCCGTGTCCGAGCGCTGGGTCCGGGACGGGGACGTCCTCACCGCGGCGGGCGTGTCCGCCGGTATCGACATGGCGCTGCACCTGGTCCACGAGTTGGAGGGGGAGGAGGCGGCCCGTCTGGCGCAGCTGGTGATCGAGTACGACCCCGAGCCGCCGCTGGGCCCCCTCGACTGGGCGTGGGTCGAGCACTCCGAGCGGCCGGATCTGCTGCGCAGGTACATGCACGCGGCGCTGGCCGAGGCCCTCGGCCCGGCCCCGGAGACGGCTGACTGACCGGCCCCCGCCTCTCGGCGCTGGTCCGGTGTACGTGTGAAGGGCACGGGTAGCGTGGAGGCAGGAGCCCCGGGCGGGCGCCGGACCGGGAGACTCCCTAAGGGATCGGCCTGATGTGCGCTTCGGCGTCGGATGGGAGACTGGCGACATGTTCGAGCTGCCTGAGAACCTGCCCGTCTCCGATCTGACCGTGGGTGCCGTCCTCACCGGGCTGGGGCTGATCATCTCCTTCCTCGTGTGGCGCCACAGGGGCGCCGCCTCGGGCGTGCGCGGCGTGGCCTGGTCGCTGGTGCCGCTGTCCGTGGCCCTGCTCGGGTTGATGGGCGTGGTGTGGGAGTTCGTCCGCGGGGTCGTGGGGGTCCTCACCGGACTGTTGATCAGCCCGTTCGTCTGGGCCGGAGTGATCCTCGCGGGGCTGGCCGTGGTGCTCTACGTCGCCTCCGGGGTCATGCGCTCGCGGGGCGTGGGTACCGGGTCGCGCGCCGGGAAGGCCAAGGACACCGGCAAGGACGCCGACGGCAAGGGCGCGGGCGAGGCGGCCGCCGGGCCGGGGGCCACCGCGCCCCAGGTGGGCCCCGCGCAGGGGAAGAAGGCCGCCCCCGCCGACGACCTGTCCGACTTCGGCGACATCGAGGAGCTGCTGCGCAAGCGCGGGATCGACTAGCGTGCGGGGATGGCCGACCCCCACCGCCCTCCCCGCGACCTGATCCGTCGGATCTCCCGGGCCCATGCCCGGGTGCTGGACCTGCTCGACGGACTGGACGAGGAGCGGACGGCTCAGCCCTCGGCCCTTCCCGGGTGGACACGCGGGCACGTCGTCCAGCACCTGACGGACAACGCCCGCGCCTTCGAACGGCAGGCGCGGTTCGCGCTGCGCGGTGAGCTGGTCGAGATGTAGGACGGAGGTCAGGACGGGCGCGGCCGGTCGATCGAACGGGGCGCCGTCCGTCCCCTGGCCCGCCCGCGAGAGGACCTGCGGTCGGCCCAGCGCGACCTGGAACGGACCTGGGCCCCGCTGACGGCGCGGGACTGGTGCCGACCGGTGCGCTTCCGCCACGCCACGGTCCTGGACACCGTGCTGGCGCGGTGGCGGGAGGCCGAGATCCACGCCGTCGACCTCGCCCTCGTCCACCGGCCCCGCGACTGGTCGCGGGCCTTCGCCCCGCACGCCCTGGACTTCCTGGCCGACGGGGCTCCTGCGGGGAGGCGGCTGGTCCTGCGGGCCACCGGCGACGACCACACCAGGTCCCCGGGGGAGGGACCGCCCGTCGTGGTCGGCGGAGCGCTGCGCGACCTCGCCGCCTGGATGGCGGGCCGTGGCACCGACGGCGCCGTGACCACGACCGCTCCCGCCCCGCCGGAGCTGGGTCCCTGGCCGCCGGACCCCGCCGACTGAGATCCGGGGCGCCCCCGGGGCCAGCGGAGCTTTCACCACTCCTCTACCACTTCTGGCGCGTGCGTCTCACGGCGTGCCCTCCGTCGCGTGCCCGCCGTCCGCTTCGCCTGCCCTCCGGGGCGAACACCTCCGGGCCGCGGGGTGACGGAGAACGAACCGGCAACGGAACGGTGACGGTGCGGACGAGGGACGGGCGACGGCCTATCCCCCGTCGCTTTGTGAACTCACGCGAACACTCTCGGAGCCATAGCACTTGCCATAGCGTTCCCTCTTCGCGTCGGTTTCGCCTGTTATCAGGGAGTATCGTGAGGGCTCGCTACTGGCTGGTATGTCCAGGTCACCAGGGTCGTCCGATGAATGTGCAGTTTGTCGAAGAGTGGCAAGAAATGAGTTTTTTGTCATCATTTGTCACGATTCAGATACATGACACGGAACTGGACGATATGTGTCCAGATGGCGAGTAGGTTGGTCGCTGTGTAACAGCCCGGGCGGTTTCGCGCCGGGTGTGTCCAACTCCTCACTGGGGTCGGTGCGCCCGAGCAGCCGCGTCCGGCGCGGTGGAGGTATCCCCTCCTCGCCGCCGGTCCCGCCCACGCCAGCCAGTGTCGAGATCCGACCGGCCCCACATCGTGAGGACCCCCAGGCGGGTCATCCCCCAGGTCTCACGCGTGGGTTCAGTCCTCCCTCGGCCGAAGCGTATGAGTGGAGAGAGTGGTGTCCCGATGAGCGCGCCCTCGCAAGCCCCCGAGTCGGCGGATCAGCCGACCTCAGCGGACGCCGTCGAGGAGTCCGAGGCCACGCCCGGTCACGGCGGATCGGACAACCGGTCCCTCCGGCAGATCGCGTGGCAGCGGCTGAAGCGGGACAAGGTCGCGATGGTCTCCGGCGTGGTGGTCGCGCTGCTCATCCTCGCCGCGATCCTGGCGCCGCTCCTGACCAAGTGGTTCGGGTACCCGCCCACCGAGTACCACCAGGACCTCGTCGACCCCTCCACCCGGCTTCCCTTCAAGGACCCGGAGAACCCCTACGACGAGTTCGGCTACGCGATCACCGACCCGTGGGGCGGCATCAGCTCCGACCACTGGCTCGGCGTCGAGCCCACCACGGGCCGAGACCTGCTCAGCCGCCTGCTCCACGGCGCGCAGATTTCCCTGCTGGTGGCGTTCCTGTCCACCCTGGTCTGCGTCGGCCTCGGCACCGTCCTCGGCATCATCGCCGGCTACAAGGGCGGCTGGGTCGACACCGTCATCAGCCGGGCCATGGACATCTTCCTGGCCTTCCCGCTGATGCTCTTCGCGATCGCGCTCGTCGGCGTCATCCCCGACGGTCTCCTCGGCCTGACCGGCAACGGCCTGCGCATCGGCGTCATCGTCTTCATCATCGGGTTCTTCAACTGGCCCTACATCGCGCGGATCGTCCGCGGTCAGACGCTCTCCCTGCGCGAGCGCGAGTTCGTCGAGGCGGCCCGCAGCCTGGGCGCCGGCAACCGGCACATCCTGGTCAAGGAGATCCTGCCCAACCTGATCACGCCGATCCTGGTCTACTCGACGCTGCTGATCCCCACGAACATCCTGTTCGAGGCGGCGCTGAGCTTCCTGGGCGTGGGCATCAACCCGCCCACCCCGAGCTGGGGAAAGATGCTCTCCGAGGCGATCCCGTTCTACCAGAACGGCCCCTACTTCGTCGTCTTCCCCGGCCTGGCCATCTTCATCACCGTCCTGGCGTTCAACCTGTTCGGTGACGGCCTCCGCGACGCCTTCGACCCCAAGACCTCGGACTGATCCGCGTCGGTACGGGGCGAGGCCCATCGCCGGACCCCGTACCGACACGGATCGACCCGCGGGTCCAACCATCCCCTTTCAGGTTCGGTAGAGAGGTAGTTCCTTGAGGAAACGCACCCTCGGCTTCGTCGCGCTCGGCGCGGCGGCGTCCATCTTCCTGTCCGCGTGCGGCGGCGGCGACAGCACCGGCGGCAACGGCGGCGGCGAAGGCGCCGGCTTCAACGCCGCCGAGAACTCCGTGGTCAACGCCTCGGACCAGACCGGCGGCACCCTGCGCTACGCCATCCAGGACGACTTCGACTCGGTCGACCCGGGCGACACCTACTACGGCTTCAGCTGGAACTTCTCGCGCTACTACGCGCGCACCCTGCTGGCCTACAACCCGGAGCCGGGCGAGAACGCCACCGACCTGGTCCCCGACACGGCCGCGGGCATGCCCGAGCCGAACGAGGACTTCACCGAGTGGACGGTCGAGATCAAGGAGGGCCTCAAGTACGAGGACGGCTCCGAGATCACCGCCCAGGACATCAAGTACGGCATCATCCGCGGTGACTTCAACGGCGGATCCCTGGTCCACGGCCCGAGCTACTTCGCCCAGAAGCTCGACGCCGACCCGGACTTCAACGTCTACGAGTCCTCGGACCCGCTCGGCGAGTTCGACGCCATCGAGACCCCGGACGACCACACCCTGGTCTTCCACCTCAAGGAGAGCTTCTCGGAGTTCCCCAACATCCTGATCATGCCGCAGACCGCCCCGGTCCCGGTGGACGCGGACACGGGTGCGCTCTACCAGCAGCACGTCATGTCCTCGGGCCCGTACAAGTTCGACGGCGACTACGAGCCCGGCGTCAAGCTCCACCTGGTCCGCAACGAGGAGTGGGACGCCGAGTCCGACCCGATCCGCACGGCGCTGCCGGACCGCGTCGAGGTCGAGATCGGCGTCAACCAGGACGAGATCGACGAGCGCCTGGTCAACGGCGAGCTCGACGTCGACCTGGGCGGCACGGGCGTGGGTCCGGCCATGCACAGCCGCCTGGCCGGCGACGAGTCCGAGCGCCCCAACATCGACAACCTGTACTCGGGCGCCCTGCGGTACGTGAACATCCACACGCCGGTCATCGAGGACGTCGCCTGCCGCCAGGCGATCATGTACGCGGCCAACCGCGACAGCATGCACCGCGCCTGGGGCGGTGAGCTGGGCGGCGACATCGCCACCAACCTGATCCCGCCGCAGATCCCGGGCTCGGACCCGGAGAGCGACCTGTACCCCTCCGAGGACAACAAGGGTGACCTCGACTCCGCCCGCGAGAAGCTGGAGGAGTGCGGCGAGGAGGACGGCTTCGAGACCGTCATCGCCGCCCGCGAGGGCCGCGAGAAGGACGTCGACACCGCCGAGGCCCTGCAGAACGCCCTCGCCGAGGTCGGCATCGAGGCCAGCATCGAGCTCTACCCGGCCAGTGACTTCTACGGCCAGTACGCCGGTTCCCAGGACTTCGTCCGCGAGAACAACATCGGCCTGAGCGTCTCCGGCTGGATCCCCGACTGGCCCACCGGCTACGGGTTCGCCCAGGCGATCACCGACGGCCGCGCCATCGTCGAGACCGGCAACTACAACATGGCCGAGCTCGACGACCCGGAGATCAACGAGCTGTGGGACCGCTCGATGCAGACCGAGGACCCGGACGAGCGCGCCGACATCTACGCCAAGATCGACACGCTCGTGATGGAGCAGGCCGCCATCCTCCCGGTGATCTTCGACCGCGCGATGTTCTACCGCTCCCCTGAGCTGACCAACGTCTACTTCCAGCCGGGTTACGCCATGTACGACTACATGGCCCTGGGCGTGGACCGCGGCTAGCCACCACCGGCCAAGTTCCGAACTATCACGACAAGGCAGGTGAAGGCGGCGGGGGCCCTGCGGCCCCGCGGGTAGCCCCCGCCGCTGACCGCGATGTTGACCTACATTCTCCGCCGACTCGGTGCGGGCCTGTTGCTGCTCGCCATCGTCACGATGGTCACCTTCTGGATCTTCTACGTCCTGCCCCGCTGGGCCGGGGTGACGCCAGAGGGCATGGCCGCCATGTACGTGGGCAAGGCGCCCACCCCCGAGGCCCTGGCGGCCACGGTGGAACGGCTCGGGCTGGACCAGCCGATCGCCGTCCAGTTCTACGACTTCATCAGGACGCTGCTCCTCGGCACCGAGTACACCTTCGGCCGGCAGACGGTGGAGTGCGCGGCGCCGTGCCTGGGCTACTCCTTCTCGACCAACACCCCGGTCCTGGAGCAGATCGTCAGCCGCCTGCCGGTCACGATGTCCCTGGCCGCCGGTGCGGCCGTCATCTGGGTCGTCGGCGGCGTCGCGGTCGGCGTTCTCTCGGCCGTCAAGAAGGGCAGTATCTTCGACCGGATCGCCATGTCCCTGGCCCTGGTCGGCGTCTCCCTGCCGATCTACTTCACCGGTCTGCTCTCGCTGGCGTTCCTGGTGCACAACTGGAACCTCTTCCCGGTTCCCCGGTACGTGCCCCTCACCGAGGACCCGATCGCCTGGGTCCAGGTGATGATCCTGCCGTGGGTGACCCTGGCGTTCCTGCACGCCGCGCAGTACGCGCGCCAGACCCGTGCGGGCATGCTGGAGACCCTCGGCGAGGACTACATCCGCACCGCCCGGGCCAAGGGCCTGAGCGAGCGCCGGGTGATCTTCAAGCACGCGCTGCGGCCCACGCTGACCCCGATCGTCACGATCTTCGGCCTCGACCTGGGCCTGGTGCTCGGCGGCGCCATCCTGACCGAGACGACGTTCTCGCTCAACGGCATCGGTAAGTACGCGATCGACGCCATCGTCTCCAAGGACCTGCCGGTGATCCTCGGCGTCACCCTCATGGGCGCGTTCTTCATCGTCCTGTGCAACCTGATCGTCGACCTGCTCTACCCGGTCGTCGACCCGCGGGTGCGGATCGCCAAGTAGCACGCGACAGCGCCGACCAGACCAGCTCTAGTGAAGGAATGTGACATGGCCTCGACCGAGCCCGTCGTCCGGGTGGACGACCTGCGGGTGACGTTCCCGACGATGGACGGTGACGTCCACGCGGTGAAAGGGTTGTCCTTTGAGGTGCCCCGTGGGGGCGCCCTGGGCATCGTGGGGGAGTCGGGCTCGGGTAAGAGCGTGACGTCGCTGGCGTTGATGGGGTTGCACCGGGGCAGCCGGGCGAGGATCACCGGGTCGATCGAGGTGGCGGGCCAGGACGTGGTGGCCGCTTCGGACCAGCGGCTGCGGCGGATGCGCGGCAACGACATCGCGATGGTGTTCCAGGACCCGATGCAGTCGTTGCACCCGCAGTACACGATCGGCAACCAGCTGATCGAGGCGTACCGGATCCACCATCCCAAGGCGGGCAAGGCGCAGGCGCGCCGGCGGGCGATCGAGTCGTTGGAGCGGGTGGGGATCCCGGATCCGGCCAGGCGGATCAACTCCTACCCCCATGAGTTCTCCGGGGGGATGCGTCAGCGTGTGGTGATCGCGATGGGGTTGATGTGCGATCCCAAGGTGTTGTTGGCCGATGAGCCGACCACCGCGTTGGATGTGACGGTCCAGGCCCAGGTGTTGGATCTGTTGGACGAGTTGCGCACCGATCTGGACATGGGGTTGATCCTGGTCTCGCATGATCTGGCGGTGGTGGCCGGGTCGGTGGACCAGGTCGTGGTGATGCGTCATGGTGTGGCGGTCGAGCGCGGGGACGTGCGTACGGTGCTGGCCGATCCCGAGCATCCCTACACGCGGGGGTTGTTGGCGGCGGTGCCGCGGGTGGAGGTCTCCCGGGCCCAGCGGCGGGCGGCCGACCGCGCCGACCGCGCCGCCAGGGACAAGGGCGAGGGCGCCGTCACCGAGGCGGAGGACGTCGAGGCTCCCGCTCCGGCCGAGGACACCGCGGCCGCCAGGGTCGCGGAGACCGGCACGGCCACCGGCACCGTCGGCGGCGCCTCCTCGGACGAACCCCTGCTGCGGGTGGAGGATGTGGCGCAGTGCTTCAAGGTCCGTGGTGGGCTGTGGGGCCGGTCCTCGGACTTCTGGGCGGTCAAGGGGGTCTCCTTCGACCTGTACAAGGGTGAGACGCTGGGGGTCGTGGGGGAGTCGGGGTCGGGTAAGTCGACCCTGTCGCGGATGGTGATGCGGCTTTTGGAGCCGACCCGGGGCCGGGTGGAGTTCGAGGGCCGCGACATCACGCACATGTCGGAGCGGGCGTTGCGTCCGTTGCGTCGGGATGTGCAGATGGTGTTCCAGAACCCGTATTCGTCGTTGAACCCGCGGGTGACGGTGGGGGACGCGATCGGTACGGCGTTGCGGGTGCAGGGGGAGCGTGACGGTAGGAAGATTCGGCGTCAGGTGCAGGCCCTGTTGGAGCGGGTGGGGTTGGAGCCCGATCACTACAACCGGTTCCCGCACGCGTTCTCGGGGGGTCAGCGGCAGCGGATCGCGATCGCGCGGGCGTTGATCCTCAAGCCGAAGTTGATCATCTGTGACGAGCCGGTCTCGGCGTTGGACGTGTCCACGCAGGATCAGGTGCTCAAGTTGTTGTCGGAGTTGCAGGACGATTTCGGCTTGACCTACATCTTCGTGGCGCATGATCTGGCGGTGGTGCGGCAGGTCTCGGACCGGGTCGCGGTGATGCGCAAGGGTGAGATCGTGGAGATGGGGGACAGCGACAGCGTGTACGAGTCGCCGTCCAGTGAGTACACGCGTCAGTTGTTGGCGGCGGCGCCGGTGTTGGACGCCGACGAGGCCAGACGCCACCGCGCCGAACGCGTCGAGAAGCGCAGGGCCGGGCAGCCCGTGTAGGCGGCGGCGCGAGAACCGACGCCGGTGGGGACGTGGTCGACACGTCGCCACCGGCGTCGTCCGTGTCCGGAAGACCGGTTCCCGAGAGGCTCGGTCCCCTCCTGCGGACTCCGGTGGTCCTCCCGGGCGGCTGACCGTCCCGAACGCGCTCGACGAGAACGGCGCGGTCCTCGGGCCACCCGACTCCGGGGCCGCGCGCACCGGCGCAGGCGCTCTCCCAGATACTGCCAGGGTCTGCCACATCCCACCGATCCGTGATTGGCTTTCCTCGTCCGGGGACGGACGGACGGGCGCGTGGAGACGGTTTCCCCGTGCCGACTCCCTGACCCGGTTCCTCCACAGGGACAGCTACCGAGAGCGAGCACAGTGAGCCCTTCGATCGCCACCAACACCGCAGTCGACCGTGACGGGTTGATCGAGTTCGTCACGCCACGGCACAAGGCCCTGCTCATCACGCGGCGCCGTGACGGTTCGCCCCAGGCCTCACCCGTCACCTGCGGGGTGGACGCACAGGGGCGGATCGTGGTGTCCACCTACCCCGAGCGCGCCAAGGCCCGCAACGCCGCGCGGGACGAGCGGGTGAGCGTGGTGGTGCTCTCCGACGACTTCGACGGGCCCTGGGCACAGGTCGACGGGACCGCCGAGGTGCTCTCCGGGGAGGACGCGGTCGAGCCGCTGGTGGAGTACTTCCGGGTGATCGCGGGGGAGCACCCGGACTGGGAGGAGTACCGCCAGGCGATGCGTCGCCAGGGCAAGGCCCTACTGAGGATCACGCCGCGGACGTGGGGACCGGTGGCCACCGGAGGCTTCCCCGCCGACCGGACCCCCTGAACCGGCCGGAGCGCGCCCACCCGGGATCATCCCGGGCCGGGTCGTCCGCATGGCGTCTTCCGGGTCACGTCAGGTCGTCGAGGAGGTCGTCGAGGGCCTGGCGCAGGGCCGCGGAATTGGCCGGGCCGAACCAGGCGGTGCGGACTCGTTCGTTGATGCCGTTCGGGGTCTCGTGGTCGGACGCGAGCTGGTGGAGGGAACGGGTCTCGTCGCCCAAGGCGCGGCCGACGCCCTGAAACAGGCCGCGGAGGTAGCGGTCCGCGTCCTCTGCGGCGAGGCCGTGGCCCGCCGCCCACTCCGTGAGCGTGGCGAGGTACCAGTAGTGGCTGGTCAGCGTCGCCGTCAGCGCGGAGAAGACGTTGAGGGTCGCCTCGTCCGCGACCGGCAGCGTCCCACCCAGGCGCTCGAAGAGGGCGTCGGCCACCGGGTGCGACGGACAGGTCACCGTGATGGAACGGCGCTCACGTACGGCGGGAAGAGGGATGGCCCGTACCAGCGGGGCGTCGGTGGCCAGTGTCCCGCGCAGGTCGTCGTTGCCGACCCCGGCCATCACGTTGACCACCACGGTGTCGCGGTCCACCCGCAGACCGGTCAGCGCCTCGGTCCGGTCCTGGGGGCGTACGGCGATGACGACCACCTCGGAACGGTCCACCACCTCCTGGTTGCCGGCGCACACGTGCGCGTTGTCGTGGCGTTCGGCCAGCGCGGCGGCCGTGCGGGCGCCCCGGGGGGAGAGGAGGATCTCCGGCGGTCGCGCACTCCCGCCGCACAGGCCCTCGACGATCGCCCGACCGATCTCGCCCACTCCGATGACGCCGACGCGCTTCACTGCGGCCACCTCCATGGCTCTGGTACCTGCTGGACGTGATCCGTTGGCGAGGTCCTCGTCCCACGTGTATCGTCCCCGATCCTCCCACCGGAGGGATCACCGCGCCCCACGGTCGCGTCGACCACGGTGGGGCGGTCCGGCGTCCCGGGCCGTCCGTGCCCGTGCGTCCACCCCGCCGCCCTCTCGTCGTGGCTGGTGAACGGAAAGGCGTTGTCCGCCAGGGCGGACATCGAACGGGAGTGGGACTCATCTGGCATCCACGTCCCTGACCTGAGGGCGCTGCTCGGCGGCCGTCGGCTCGGGGTCGCCCGGAGTCCCTCCCCCGCGTGTCGCCCGAGGCGTTCGTCAGGCTCCCGGCGGATCGACGCGCGCCCGGTGCCATCACTGACCCGGGGGCGGCGCTGAGGCGAACCGATGCTCCGCTGTTCCGTTCCAGAGTGGTGACCCGCGCATACGCATCGACGGCGACATGAATCACGCTTCTCCCGGTCGTCGCGGATTCCGATCCGCCCGTGGCGACTCCGTGGCCGCCGGACCGGGATTCAGCGCGGCGCCTGGCCGGTGGAGCCGCGGATGACCAGGTGCGAGGGGAGCATCACCCGGCGGTCTGGCGTGCGTGCCGTGGAGCGGGACCTGTTCTCCAGGAGCAGTTCCACGGCCGACCGGCCCGCCTCATCCTGGGGCCCCGCCAGGGTCGTGAGTGCGGGCACGCAGAAGTCGGCCCCGAAGATGTCGTCATAGCCCACCACGCTGATCCGCTCCGGCACCTTCACGCCCCGTTCGGCCAGGCGGCGCAGCACGCCGATGGCCAGCAGGTCGTTGTGCGCGACCACGGCCGTCGCACCCGTCACCAGGGCGGCGTCGGCCGCCGCTCCGCCACCGACCACGCGGGGAGGGAACGGCCCCAGACGCGTCGCCCTCATGCCCAGGTTCCGGGCGCCGTCGAGCAGCCCCTGCCACCGCTCACCCGCCAGCCAGGACTGGTGCGGTCCCGACAGGTAGACCAGTGTCCGGTGGCCGAGCGAGGCCAGGTGCTCCACGATCTGCCGGCTGCCCGCGCGGCTGTCGACCACCGCGCTGGGCAGGCCCCGTACCTCCCGGTTGACCAGGACCAGGTTGTGCTCCTCGGCCAGCTCCCAGACGCTCTCGTCGGACATCCGGCTCGACGCCAGCACGAAGCCGTCCACCGATCGCGCCAGGTGTTCGATCTTCGTGCGCTCGGTGTCGGCCGACTCCTCGGTGTCGCTGAGGATGAAGGTGATCCCGGCCGCGGAGGCGCGCCGCTCGGCGCCCCTGACGGTGCCGAAGAAGTGCGGGTTGGTGATGTCGGGAACCAGCATCGCCACGGTCGCGGTCCGTCCGGACTGCAACGCGGTCGCCAGGGGGCTGGGCCGGTAGCCGAGACGTTCGGCGACACCGAGGACGTGCTCGCGTGTGGCGGCGTTGACACGGCGGGGGTTGCGCAGGGCCCGCGACACCGTGGAGGCGGCGACGCCCGCCTCCCGGGCCACGTCGTAGATGGTGGTGCGCTTCGGGGAGTTCATAACGCCCCTTCTACGCGCTTTGACAACTTTTGGCAATCGCTTGCCACAACACGAGCGAGAAACCTAGGGTTCACATCACGCCTCGGGTGATGCGCATCACGCACCCCGTGACCTGCGCCGACACCGTAATCGTCCGTTGAGTGGAGCCGCCCGGATGGCTGACAGACCCCCAACCCCCGGCAACACACCACGCCCGCCGCGTCCCGCGGCGGTGCGGTGGTTGGAAACCGCAGAACTGGCCACCGGGGTCGCGCTGCTCGCCCTGATCCTCGCGCTCATCCTCACCCAGGCCGTCCAGCGCCACCTGCCCGTGGAGGGGTGGGTGTGGACCGGCGAGCTGGCCCGCCTCGGACTGGTCTGGCTCACGTTCTCACTGGTCTCCTACCTGTTGGGCAGAGACGAGCACATCACCCTCAAGGTGGTCGACCTCGTTCTCGGTGACCGCGCGCTGCGCGCGGTGTGGGTCCTGGCCAACCTCGTGGTCGCGGCCGTGGGCGTGCTGCTGACCCTGGAGGCCGCCGAACTCGTCCTCGGCGGGTCCCCGCAGTCCACACCGGCCCTGCGCATCCCCGTGGCCTGGATCTACGCGATCCCGCTGGTGGGCGTCGCGCTCATGTCGCTGCGGGCCCTCGCCAACGCGGCGCTGTCGCCCGGACCGCCCCAGCGCGAGCACCGCGACTCCGGGGAGGCGGCCCGATGAGCGCGCTGCTGGTCGTCCTCGGCATCCTCGTCCTGCTGCTCCTGCGGGTGCCCATCGCCTTCGCGATCCTGGGGCCGTGCCTGACCTACATGGTGGTCGGCGGCCAGTCCACGGGGCTGAGCCTGCGTACCGCGGCCCAGGAGGTCAACAGCTTCCCCCTCCTGGCGGTCCCGCTGTTCATCCTGCTCGGCGTCGTCGCCAACCACACGGGGATCGCCGACCGGCTCTTCGCCTTCGCCCGAGTCCTGCTGGGGCGTGCGCGCGGCGGCCTCGGCTACGTCAACATCGGCGTCAGCGTCGGCTTCTCCTGGATCAGCGGCACGGCCCTGGCCGACGTCGCGGGCATGGGCAAGATGATGGTCCCGGCGATGACCAAGGCCGGGTACCCTCGGCGCTTCACCCTGGGGCTGACCGCCTCCACCAGTCTGATCAGCCCCGTGATGCCGCCCAGCATCCCCGCGATCGTGTACGCGTCGGTCGCGGCGGTCTCCACCGCCGCGCTGTTCGCCGCGGCGGTGGTCCCCGCCCTGCTGATGGCGGGGGGACTGACCCTGGCGGTGTTCCTGTGGGCGCGCACCAAGCCCGAACTCGCCGGAAGGCGGGCGTCGCGCGGCGAGCTGGCCGCCGCCACACGGAGAGCGCTGGGTCCGCTGCTCGCCCCCGTCCTGCTGCTCGGCGGGATCCTCAGCGGGCTGTTCACCCCCACCGAGGCCGCGTCGGTCGGCGTCGCCTACGTCCTGTTCCTGGGCCTGGTCTACCGCAGGCTGAGCTGGCGCACCCTGTGGCGCGTCGGAGTGGAGACCGTCACCACGGCCGCCTCCATCGCGATCATCCTCGCCGCCTCGGGCCTCCTCGGCTGGGTTCTGGCGCGCGAACAGGTCCCGCAGCAGGTCGCGACCTTCCTGCTGGACCTGACCGACGACCCCACCGTCCTCCTGCTGCTGGTGAGCGTGGTCCTCATCCTCGTCGGAACCGTGCTGGAACCCATCGCCGCCCTGGTCATCACCGTTCCGGTCCTGCTGCCCGTCGCCGTCCGGCTGGGCGCCGACCCGGTCCACTTCGGCGTGATCACCATCCTCTGCCTGATGATCGGCCTGCTCACGCCCCCGATCGGCGGAGTGCTCTTCGTCCTCGGCTCGGCGACCCGCACCCCCATGCACGAGGTGTTCCGCGGTACCGCGCCCTTCCTGCTCCCGCTGGCGGCGGTCCTGCTGCTCCTGATCCTCATACCCGACCTGGTCCTGTTCCTGCCCGGACTCCTGGACCTGTGACACCCCTTCCCAAGGAGGAGAATCCCCCATGCGCACGACGACCCGACTGACAGCCCTGGTTCCCGCACTGGTGCTCGCCGCCACGGCCTGCGGCAGCGGCGGCGGAACCGCCGACGGAGAACTCACCCTCACCTTCGCCAACAGCTACGCGCCGGACCACCCGCACACCCGCTGCGGCATCGACCTGGTCGCCGAGCGCGTGGCGGAGGCCGACGCCGGGTTCTCCGTCGACACCTTCCCGGGCAGTCAGCTCGGCAACAACACCGAGACCTTCGCCTCGGTCATGTCCGGCGACATCGACCTGGACGTGCAGGGATCGGCGGCGCTCGGCGCCTCCTACGAGCCGATCGGGGTCCTGGACGCCGCCTACGCCTTCCGGGACGCCGACCACCTGTTCGCCTACTTCGACTCCGAGGACTCCCGGGCGCTGCGTGAGGGGTTCGAGGAGGCCACCGGCGCCAAGATCCTCGACGCCTGGTACTTCGGCGACCGCCACTTCACCGCCAACCAGCCCATCCGCACCCCCGAGGACCTCGAGGGACTGCGGATGCGCTTCCCCGACTCGCCCATCTACCTCGCCAACGCCGAGGCGCTGGGCGCCGAGCCGACCACGGTCGCCTTCGAGGAGGTCTACCTCGCCCTGCAGCAGGGGACCGTCGACGGCCAGGAGAACCCGATCCCGACCATCGACGGCGACAACTTCGCCGAGGTCCAGTCGCACATCAGCCTCAGCGGCCACCAGGTCGGCTCGCAGATGATCGTGGTCTCCGGACAGACCTGGGACGCGCTGTCGCCCGAACAGCGGGAGGTGCTCCAGGAGACCGTCAGTTCGGTGCGCGAGGACAACCGCGCCTGCATCGAGGAGGCCGAGGAACAGATCCTGGAGGAGTGGCGCGCCGACGGTTCCATCGAGGTCGTCGACGACGTGGACGTCGAGGCGTTCCGGACCCGGGTCCAGGACCACTTCGCCGAGAATCTGGAGGGCGAGCAGCGCGAGCTCTACGAGTCCTTCCAGGAGACCGAGTAGGCACCGGACACAAGAGAAGGAGGGCGCGACGCATGCGGCGTTCCATAGCGACCGTGTCACTCAGCGGAACCCTGGAAGAGAAGCTCAGGGCCGCGGCCGGGGCGGGGTTCGACGGCGTGGAGGTCTTCGAAAGCGACCTCATCGGCTCAGCGCTCCCGCCCCGCGAGGTCCGGGCCCTGGCCGGGGCACTCGGCCTGACCATCGACCTCTACCAGCCCTTCCGCGACTTCGAGGGGGTGGACGAGGCCCGACTGGAGCGCAACCTCCGGCGCGCCGAGGCCAAGTTCGCCCTCATGGTGGAGCTGGGGACGGACGTGATGCTCGTGTGTTCCAGCGTCGCCCCGGAATCGAGGGGCGACGACGCCCTCGCGGCCGCGCAGCTCCACCGGCTGGCCGAGACCGCCGCCCCCTACGGGGTCCGCATCGCCTACGAGGCGCTGTCGTGGGGGCGGTGGGTCGACGACTACCGGCACGCCTGGCGCCTCGTCCGGGAGGCCGACCACCCCGGACTCGGGGTGTGCCTGGACAGTTTCCACATCCTGTCCCGAGGCCACGACCCGTCGGGGATCCGGGACATCCCCGGGGACAGGATCTTCTTCCTCCAACTCGCGGACGCCCCCCTCATGCCCATGGACGTCCTGCACTGGAGCCGGCACCACCGCTGTTTCCCGGGGCAGGGCGCGTTCGACCTGTCGGCGTTCACCGGACACGTGCTCGCCGCCGGGTACGAGGGGCCACTGTCCCTGGAGGTGTTCAACGACGTGTTCCGGGCCTCCGACCCCGGGCGCACGGCCGCCGACGCACTGCGGTCCCTGGCCGTCCTGGAGGACGAGACCGCCCGGGCCCGCGAACAGGAGCCGCCGTCGGGCGGGCGCGCCGCGCGGGTCGAACTCACGCGGTTGCCCGCGCCGCCCCGGGTGCGGGGATACGCGTTCGTCGAGGTCGCGGCACCCGACCACGCCGCGGAGAGGGTCCGCCGCGCGCTGGCCTCCCTGGGCTTCCGGCACACCCGGGACCACCGTTCCAAGCCGGTACAACTGTGGTGCAACGGGCGGGCCCGCGTCCTGCTCAACGCGGCCGACCCCCAGCTCGGGCACACCTGGAGCGGCGACACCTCGGTGACGGCCCTCGGCGTCGACGTGGCGGACGCCGATGCGGCGATGCGGAGGGCGCAGCGGCTGCTGGCGCCGCCCCTGCCCCGGCGGCGCGACCCGGCCGAGGCGCAACTGAGCGCCGTCGCCGCCCCCGACGGCACCTCGGTCTTCTTCTGCCCGCACACTCCGGCGGCGGGGGAGGACTGGCTCGCCGACTTCACCGTCCCGGCGTTGGGAGACGGCGGGGAAGGGGAGGGCGACCTCACCGGTATCGACCACGTGGGGCTGTTCCAGCCCTTCGACCACTTCGACGAGGCCTCCCTGTTCTACCGCTCGGTGCTGGGCCTGGAACCCGACGACGGGGTCGAACTGGCCAGCCCCGACGGCATGGTGCGCAGCAGGGCGATGAGCCGGGCAGGGGAGGGGCCGCGCATCGCCCTGAACGCCTCCATGCTGGGGCGGGGGCCGTACGAGGACGCGCGCGGAGGCCCACAGCACGTCGCCTTCGGCTGCGAGGACGTGTTCGCGGTCGCCCGGGCCATGCGGGCCGACGGGGTCGAGCCGCTGCGCATCCCCGACAACTACTACGCCGACCTGGCCTGCCGCACGGACCTGGAACCGGCGGCCATCGAGCGCATGCGCGAGTACGGCGTCCTCCACGACCGTGCCGGAGACGGAGAGTTCCTCCACTTCTACACCCCGGTGCTCGACGGTCGGCTCTTCCTGGAGGTCGTCCAGCGCACGGGTGGCTACTCCGGCTACGGTTCCGCCAACAGCCCGTTCCGCATGGCCGCGCAGAGGGCGGAGGCCGGCAGGTGACCGCGACCACCCGCGCACCGGCGGTGTCCACCGCCCACCGCTCCTACCTCGTCGGGCTCATCGGGACGGGGATCGGCCCCTCCCTGACACCGTCCATGCACGAGCGTGAGGCCGCCGAACTCCACCACCGTCTCGTCTACCGCACCGTCGACCTCGCGGAGCTGGGCCTGGCGCCGGACTCGGTCGTCGACCTGGTCCGGGCCGCCCGCCAGCTGGGGTTCGACGGTCTCAACGTCACCCACCCCTGCAAGCAGCTGGTCCTGCCCGGGCTGGACCGCCTGACCCCGGACGCCGCCGCCCTCGGGGCGGTGAACACGGTGGTGTTCGAGTCCGGTCGGACGGTCGGACACAACACCGACTGGTCCGCGTTCGCCCGGTGCCTGGAACGCGGTCTGCCCGACGTCCCCCGGGACCGGGTGGTGGTCCTGGGCGCCGGAGGAGCGGGCGCGGCCGTGGTCCACGCACTGCTCGGATCGGGCGTGCGGGAGGTGGCCGTGGTCGACACCCGTGTGGAACGGGCCCGGGAGCTGGTCGAGCGCCTCAGCGGACACCATCCGGGAGCGGTCTGCCGCGCCGCCGGGACGGACGCGCTCGAACCGCTGCTGTCACGGGCCGACGGCATGGTCAACGCGACACCGATCGGTATGGCGCGGCACCCGGGCACCCCGGTCCCCGCCGACCTGCTGCGTCCATCCCTGTGGGTGGCCGACATCGTCTACCGGCCCCTGCGCACCGAGCTGCTGGCTCTGGCCGAGGACCGGGGCTGCCCGACGGTCGGGGGAGGGGAGATGGCGGTGTTCCAGGCCAGCCAGGCGTTCGGTCTCTTCACCGGCCTGGAACCCGACACGGAACGCATGCTCGCCCACTTCCACGGACTGATCGCCTGAGGGCCATGGCTCGCCGTCCGCGGCGCGTGGGCCGCGTATCCCTCGGCCGTCTCCGCCCGAGGGATACGCCGGGGTCGATGCGCCGCCCGCGCACCGGCCCCGGCCCGTCGCTTATTCGGCGGTGTGCCAAGAGCACCCCCATCACCGATATCGCAGGTCGAGAAGTTGTCAGTCGACCGATTCCCGCCATCGTGGCGTACCGGCGAAACCGCGTTTCCGGGGTGCGCCACCGCCACGTCCGAGACTTTGCCTTGACAGAAAGGCGGAGAAGGGATTGAATCATCTTTCGTGCCGTATCGGACCTTCCTGGACCGGAAGTCCGCTGTGCGGTACCCGACCTCGAGGAGTTGATGCCGCCATGACGAGCTTCACGCGCCTCCTCTAGAGCTGTCCTCCTCCGCGTCCGCCTCGGTGACCGACACCCGCGGCGCGTGACCGCGTATCCCACGCGGCTTTTCCGTACCGGCGTTCGCGCCGCGGTGCCTTCCTTCCCGACGCGGTCTCCGACATTCCCGCGCCCCTTCGCGAGGGATCGGGCAAGGCGTTCCCGCCGTTGCTCCGCCGTGCTCTGATATCCATTTTTATTCTGTGTCCGCGTATACCTCCGAGAAGGGAACCACGTCATTTCTGTCATTCCGACCACCACCCGCATCCCCGCCTCGGAGCAGGAGCGCACCGAGGTCCGGGAACTGTTCACCTCGGGGGCGCTGTTCTCCGTGGCGCTGCCCGATGACACCGGGACCGAGCCCCTGCTCCCGGACACCGGCGGTGTCCGGTGCGACTGGATCGACGCCGACCGGGCGGGGATCGGCGCGGGCGTGCTGGTGTACGTGCACGGCGGGGGGTTCGAGTACACCAACCCGGCCACCGAGCGGGTGATGGCGCACCGCCTGTCCCGTGCCACCGGGCGGCCCGCGTTGCGCGTCGACTACCGGCTGGCGCCCGCGCACCCGTTCCCGGCCCCGGTCGAGGATGTGGTGGCGGTCTACCGCGCACTGCTCGACCAGGCCGTCCCCGCTTCACGGATCGTCCTCGCCGGGGAGTCGGCCGGCGCCACCCTGTTGCTGTCGGCACTGCTGGTGCTCAAGGACGAGGGGGTGCCGCTCCCAGCCGGCGCGGTCGCGGTCTCGGCGATGACCGACCTCACCGGATCCAGCCCCTCCATCACCGCCAACGAGGGCAAGGACCTGCTCAGCGGGGCGGACACCGGTCATATCCTGCCGCAGTACCTGGACGGCGCCGCTCCTGACCGGGCACCCCAGTCACCGCTCCACGGCGACCCGCGCGGCCTGCCTCCCCTGCTCTTCCCGACCGGCGGCGACGAGCTGTTCCTGGACGACGCCCGCCGGTTCGCCGCGGCCGCGGCCGAAGCCGCCACCGATGTCCGGGTCGACGTCTACGAGGGCATGCCGCACGCGTTCCACGCGGCGGCGCTCGCGGAGGCCCCGCCGCCGACCGGCCGGAGGTTCCTCGGTCGGCTCCGGGACTGGACCGCCAGACTGGGCTGACGACACCCCGCACGCGGCGCGCGAGGTGTTCTCGTACCCGCTGAGCCTCGTGGAGGCGGAAAGGTCGTGGCTCGTCACCCGAGCCCGGGTACCCGATGACGAACAAGACCGACCTCAAGCGGACCCTCGACGCCTACCAGGCGAAGCGGGGCCGGTTCCGGATCACGGAGGTGCCGGATCCGCGGTACCTCATGGTCGACGGCCACGGGGACCCGAACACCTCGCCGGCCTTCACCGAGGCGATCGAGGCGCTCTACCCGGTGGCCTACGGATTGAAGTTCGCCAGCAAGCGGGGCCTCGGGCGCGACTACAGCGTCATGCCCTTGGAGGGGCTGCTCGCCGGGTCTCGGCTGATCGCTGCCAGCGGCTGTGGCGGGGAGAGTTCGGGGCGTTCCATGCGCTCAGGGATATCAGGCGGTGCGTATATCCGTATGAGACGCGTCGATGCGGTTCACCCAGCCTTTCGGCGCATGACAGAGCGACGTGCGATCCTCAGCGGTTCGACCTTTGGGGAGCAGATCGGCTATGCCCGTGCCGTGGTCGACGGCGACCGGGCGCACGCGTCCGGGGCGACCGGGTTCGACCACACCACCATGACGATCCCCGATGACGTGGTGGAACAGGCCGAGCGGTGCCTGCGCGATATCGGGACCGCGCTGGCCGAGGCGGAGCGCGCCTTCGCCGACGTGGTGCGGGTCCGCTACCTGCTGCCTGGCAGATCCGTGCGGGCTGAGTCCGGGTGATGTCGTGGGGGCGGGGATCGGGTCCGCCCCGGTGGCCCCCACCGCCTACACCGCCGGGCCCGGCTTCCATTCCTGGGCGAGGAGTCCGAGCACCACCTCGTCCAGGAACTCGCCCAGCACCCAGGCGGAGGAGCGCAGCACGCCTTCGCGGACGAAGCCGTTGCGTTCGGCCGAACGCAGCATCGCGGCGTTGTCCGACAGCGTCTCGACCTGCAGTCGCTGCAGGCCGCGCACGACGAAACCGTAATGGCACAGCACCGCGACCACGTCGGTGCCGTAGCCCCTGCCGCGGGAGGAGGGGAGCAGTCCCAGCCCGATGTGCGCGGACCGGCTGTGGTTGTCGATACCCCACAGCACCGCGGTGCCGACCAGCGCGCCGCCGTCCAGTTCCACCACGGAGAAGGGGACGTGCCCCTGCTCGGTGTCGTCCACCACGAGCTGCGGGTTCTTCGAGCCGGACGTGATCGGCCGCCACGGCCGGCCCTGGGATCGAGAGTGGGTGACCACGTCGTTGTAGAGCTCGGTCTGTAGGACCGGAATGTCGTCCTCGTGCCGGGCCCTGAGCCCGATTCTGTCACCCTTCAGCATGGAAGATTCCTATCGGATCCGTTTGTTCGGCGGCAAATCAATAGGGCGAGCCATCCGGCGGAGGGCAACGGGAGTCCCGACCACGGGGATCAGGGCGCCGGTCTCACTGACGGTCGCGCTCGGAACCCACCTCACATGCCCCGGGAGACGGCTCCACCGCCCGAGACCGACCTGCAGCCCATGGTCGCGGTGAACACCGGCGGCTCTCGCGACGACCTCTGAGCGCTTCTCGGCGATGTCCGTGTCACCCGGCGTCTTCGCGCAGCGCCTTGTGTATCTCGCTCAGCGCACTGGTCAGCCGTGGATAGTCGTCGGCCACCGGCCTGACGAAGTACTCCTCCAGGATGCGGGCGTGGACGGTCGCGGCACGGAGGAACACCGCGCGGCCCTCGTCGGTCGGTGTCACCAGAACCACCCTGCGGTCCTTCGAAGAGGGCACGCGGTGGACGAGACCGACGTCTTCCATGCGGTCGATCAGGCGGGTCGTACCGCCGCTGGTCAGCGTGAGATCGTCGGCCAGCCGCCGCTGGGAAACCCGCTCGCCGGGCTGCCGGTGGAGTCGGATCAGCACCTCCAGCATCGTGTGGCTGATCCCGCACTCCCTTCGTAGCGCTGTGTCGATCGACTGCTCCAAACGGGTGGCGGACTTGATCAGCAGCCCGAAGTCGCGCACGAGCTGACTGTTGGCGGCGCGGGCGGCGGCGTCATCGCCCTGCCGGGCGGCGGGATTCACTTGCCTGACTCCTCTGATCCGTGTGGGTCCTGCGGGCCTGTCCTGAGATTTTACTGCTGGCTCATCTACTGAGCCCTCATCTGCTGTATGGTCAGTTACTGATTGATCAGTGAAATATCGACTGTGCGCCCGTCACGAACGAGGTGAGATCGGTGGACACGCAGCACTGGCTCGGCCGAGCCACCCGCGCGGTACAGGACTGGGCCGACACCTTCGGCCCCTACCAGACACACCCGTCCGTCCTGGTCGACGACGACCGCTTCGCCGCCGCCTTCGAGGAGTTCACCGGGAGGCTGAAGGACAACTACCCCTTCTTCCATCCGCACTACGCGGGGCAGATGCTCAAACCCCCGCACCCCGCGGCGGTGGTCGGCTACCTCACCGCCATGCTGATCAACCCCAACAACCACGCCCTGGACGGCGGACCCGCCACCGCCCGCATGGAACGTGAGGTCGTGGCCCGGCTCGCCGCGATGTTCGGCTACGACACCCACCTGGGCCACCTCACCACCAGCGGCACCGTCGCCAACCTCGAAGCCCTCTTCGTCGCCCGGGAACTCCACCCCGGCCGGGGTGTCGCCTACAGCGAGGACGCCCACTACACCCACGGCCGCATGTGCCGCGTCCTGGGTATGAACGGCCACCCCGTACGCACTGACGACCATGGCCGGATCGACCTCGAGGCGCTGGAGGAGCGGCTGCGGACCGGTGAGGTGGGCACCGTCGTGCTCACCGCCGGCACCACGGGCCTGGGCGCCGTCGACCCTGTCCACGAGGCGCTGGCCCTGAAAGAGCGCTACGGCGTGCGCATCCACGTCGACGCCGCCTACGGCGGCTTCTTCACCCTGCTGGCCGGTGCCGACGACCCCGCGGGCCTGCCGCCCGAGCCGTGGCGGGCCATCGCGCGGTGCGACTCGATCGTCGTCGACCCGCACAAGCACGGACTCCAGCCCTACGGCTGTGGCGCCGTCCTCTTCCGGGACCCCGAGGTGGGGCGCTTCTACCTGCACGACTCGCCCTACACCTACTTCACCTCCACCGAGCTCCACCTCGGCGAGATCAGCCTGGAGTGCTCACGCGCCGGCGCCGCGGCCGCCGCCCTGTGGCTCACCCTCCAGATTCTTCCGCCCACTCCCGACGGGCTCGGCCAGGTCCTGGCGGCCGGTCGGCGGGCGGCGCTGAGATGGGCGGACCTGATCGCCTCATCCGACCTACTGGATCTCTACCAGCGGCCCGACCTGGACATCGTCACCTACTTTCCCGCCGTTGACCCGGTCACCCTGGCCGGCGTCGACGCTGAGTCCGCCCGCGTCCTCGCCGACGGTATGACCAGTCCCGACCCGGTGTTCCTGAGTACCCTCAGGGTCGACCGCGAGGCGTTCACCGCACGCCACCCCCAGATCACCGCGGACGCCGACGGCGCCCGGATCCTCCGCAGCGTCCTGATGAAGCCGGAGTCGGAGCACCACATCGAACACCTGCACGAGCGAGTCGAGCAGATCGTCCAACCGGAGAACGGAACACCTTGAGTGGAACTCAGTCGGAAGGGAGCCGCAGCAAGCGTTCGGCGACCTGGACGAGATCGGGGCCGCTCACGTCGGGTGCCGTGAAGACGTCGCCGTAACGGCCTTCCAACCGCTCACACCAACCGGCGAGACAGCCGGCGCGTTTGGCTCCATGGCAGTCCCAGGCGTGCACCGCGACCAGCGCCATGGCGCCCGGTGATGTCCCCAGCTCGCCGGCTGCCACGCGGTACATGGACGGTGCGGGTTTCCAGGTGCCGGCCCGCTCCGCGGTGATCACCCGGTCCACGTGGTGCGCCAGGCCCGCTCGTTCCAGGCAGCGCGCCGTGTTCTCGGGGCTGCCGACGGTCAGGCAGCCGACCCGCAGCCCGGCTTCGGACAGTCGGCGCAGCGCCGGTTCGGCATCGGGGTACGCGGGCAGTTGGCCGAACCCCTCCAGCACGTGGTCGATGTCGTCCTCGGTGGCGGTGTGGCCGGTGTCGGTGCGCAACGCCTGCCGTGCCACCGACTCGAACGACCCGAAGTCCCCGGCGAGGGTCAGAGCCATCGAGTCGCGCTGGAAACGCATGAACCACGGCTCCAACAGATGCGCGGGCTGGCCGATCTCCTCCAGCCGCGTGCGGAGCGGATCCAGATTCACCAGGGTTTCGAGCACGTCGAAGGCGACGGCGCGCGGGCGAGCGGTCATGAGACCTCCCTCGGTTCGCGATTCCCTCTGTTCCCGGCTCAAGCGGGACATTCGGCGATAAGGTTCGCTGAACAGGTCGGGAGGGAGAGGAATCCAGAGCCGACCGGCCCGGACTCCGGGCCTTCGCTCCGGGCCGCGCAGCGTCCATCCAGCAGTATCGCGCGTCCTCCTGGGCTGGGACGCCGCAGCAGGCGTGTGTTGACAAGGAATCCGTCGGGGATGGGACCGAGGTCGGAAGAACCGTCCGATCACCCGACGGGGTGGTGACCAGTATGCGGTCGGCCAGCGTGTTCGCCCAAGCGCCTGCCGCCGTGTCCCGCGCCGCATGCGGTGGGGGCCGTGGTGTGTCGGGTCATCCGTGATCCGGGGAGCCCGGCCCCGTCGGCCCGAGCACGCTCGGGAGGAACGTGTCGGGTGCGGCCTCGACGCGCCGTTCGACCTCGGTCCCGCTCAGGCGCGCGGACCGCGGCTCGACGCTTCCGACAGCGGTGTGGAGCTCGGGGACGAAGCGGTGGTACCGGTCCCGCATGGACTCCGCGGTCTCCTCGTCCCGTGCGTACGGGGCCACCGTCTGCTCGGCGCGCGGGCCCAGTTCGAAGCGGGGTTGTGTGGCGCGCCCGGCGGGACTCGAACCCACGGGTCCCTTCACTCCCGCGCGGTCCTCCGGGCCCGGCCGAGCGTGGAGGCCCGGGGAACGAAGTCCAGTTCCAGCTCACGGAAGGTGCCCTCCTCCGCGTGGCCGGCCAGGATGTCCAGAAGCAGCCGCCCGCAGGACTCCCCGGCCTCCTCGCCCTTGGGATCGACCGCCGTGACCGGCGGGTCCATCGTCCGCAGGGCCGAGGCGTCCACGCACGAGGCCAACAGGAAGTCCTCGCCGACGCGCAGTCCGCGGGCGGCCAGGCTCGGGGCGACCGCGGCGGCCACACCGTCCGAGGCGCACACGAGGGCGTCCACGTCGGGGTCGGCGTCCAGCAGCGCCCCGACCTCCCGTTGCAACGCCTCGGGCTCCGTGCCGAAGGCGACGGTGGCCACCGAGGCCTGGAAGCGGTGCGCGCGGCACCAGGAGTGGTAGGCCGACTCGATCGAGCGGGCCCAGTCGGAGTCGGTGGTGGAGGCCAACAGGGCGATCCTGCGGGCGTCGTGGTCGCGCAGGTGGTCCAGGAGCAGGCCGGCCTGTCTGCCGTGGTCGGACCAGACCACGCCGGTCGGCCGCGCCCCGGCCATCCGCTCGCAGGTGACCACCGGCAGACCCGAGGCCATCAGCCGGGAGGCCATGGGGTCGCTGTGCACGGGGTCGCACAGGATGAGGCCGTCCACGCGGGGGACGGCCGCCCTGCGCGCGTGGTGGGCCGACACGATCAACGTGACGTCGTACTCGGAGTCGGCGACGGTGTTCAGGACTCCGTGGACGAAGGCCAGGTAGTACTCCGAGCGGACGAGTACCTGGGGGATGTACAGGCCGACGGCCCCGGTGGTGGAGGTCCGCAGGGACCGTGCCGAGCGGTTGGTGGCGTACCCCAGGCGGCGGGCCGCCGAGACGACGCTCTCACGGGTCGCCTCCGACACGCGCCCCCGCCCGCGCAGGGCGTCGGACGCCGTGGTCTTGGAGACGCCCGCGGCACGGGCGACGTCGACGATCGTGACCGCGCTCAAGGATGCCGATCCCTTCTCCGTATGGACTCCATCATGCCTCGCAAGCCAGGGTAGGACCACCGGGGCGACGGCGGCCCCCGCCGGGCGGGCCGCGGCGGCCCGCCCGGCAGGACCCGCGAGCACGGTTCAGAACACCTGCCATGATGCGGGTGCGGCCGTGCACGGAGTGCCCTCGTGGAACCACAGCACCCCCGCCTCCAGGTCGAGTGCCGCGGTCAGCAGGGTCTGCCACCGCTTGTGGAAGGGCAGATCCGGGTCCGCGTGGCAGCACAGCGGGGCGCCGTCCTCGGAGTGGACCGCGATGCCCAGGGCGCGCTCGGGGACGGTGTCCGCCGCGAGCCGTTCGCGGTTGCGGCCCAACAGGTCGAGCCTGGGGTAGCTGTCGGAGGTGGCCCGCGCCATCTCCCCCCGGGCCAGTTCCGGGTCGAGGAAGTGGTTGGTGTGCGTGAGCAGACCGTCCTCGGGCCGGATCACCGCTGAGCCGCCCGCGCTGAGCTCCACGCACGCGGCGTCGGACCCTCCCCCGTCGTGGGCGACGAGCGTCAGCACCGTCGAGGCGGACACCCGCGCCGAGCGCGCGATCGCGATCGCCTCGTCCAGCCCCCGCGCGCGGTCCAGGACCTCGCGCGCCACCGCGTGCACCGGGACGCCGATCCCGTCCCCGTCCGCCGCGTGGTTGAGGATGTTGAAGTGCACGCCCACACCCGCGTCGTTGAGGCCGATCTTGCCGAGCATGCCGAACTCGGCGAAGTAGCGCACCTCCACCCCGTCGGCGGTGACGTGGCGGACCACCTGGGCGTCGGGGTTGGACTCGTCGTGCCAGTCCCAGGTCTGGAGGGTGATCGGCGCACCCCTCTCGGGCAGGACCACGGAGGTGGAGCACTCCCCCTCGCCGGTGGCGCCCACGGTGGCGAGGATCTCCGTGCGGGCGTTGAGCATGCCCAACTCCCACGTGGGACGCCCCGAGCCGTCGGCGAGGCCGCGCACCTCCTCGCCGAGGTCGGGCGACCATCGGTCGATGGCGTCGACCGAGGCGGCGCCCAGCTCGGGAAGGTCGGCGGGACGTACCCCCACCGCCTCGAACAGACGCCGGTAGAAGCGGACGTTGAGCGCGATGCCGTCGGCGCCCGCGGCGCCGACGAGCTTTCCCCTCGCGCGGGGGTCCGGTGTGTCGGCGATGAGCCGTCTGACCGTCATCGGACGGCACCCAGCACGGCGTCCCAGGCCACCTCGGAGGCGACGGTGGCCAGTGCGACGGAGTTCACCGAGTTCTCCCCGAGCGGCGGCGCGCCGGCCGCGGGCAGGTCGACCTCGTCCGTGGTGAGCGCGAACAGGGTGTCCCCGTCGTGGTTGGTGTGGAAGGGCTGGATGGCCCGGTGCATGGAACTGTGCACCTGGCGGCCGAACAGCCGTAGATCCTTGGCGGCCAACCGTACGTTGGTCACCACCACGGTCACCGTGGTGTTGCCGGCCTCAGTGGTGGGGGCGACCCCCTCCGACAGCGCCCGGGCGTAGTCCTCCCGGGGATGGCGTCGGGTGCCCGTGGCGGCGTCGTAGTTGCCGCGCACGACGGTGCCGTCGCGGTCGACGACGACGCCGACCGGGTTGACCACGGTCACCACCAGGATCCGGACGTCGCCCAGGTGACGGAAGGCCGCACCCTGTCCGGAGAACTCACAGCGCGCGGCGGCGATCTTTCCCGCGGAGGCGCTGATCCCCGCGCCCGCGCGGCCCACCGTGACGGAGCCGGGCCGGGCCGCGAGCAGGGCCGCGCGTCCCAGCGCCGCGTCGGGCACCACCGCGTTGGGTCTGGCTCCCAGGTCGTAGACGACGGCGCCCGCGACGGTGCGCAGGTCCCGCCAGCCGACGCGGTTGCCGGTGCGCAGCAGCAACTCCTGCTGCACCCCGGTGGCGGCGGCCAGGCCGTAGGAGGAGCCGCCCGCCACGCACACGGCGTGGTTGAACTCCTCGTAGCGGCCGACGATACCGATCGCTCCGCCGCGCGCGTCCACGCTGGTGCGGGCGCCGGCGGGCACGGAGACGACGGTGGCGCCGGTCGGGCCCTCGGCGTACTCGGCCGTGCCCACCTCCACTCCGGGGAAGTCGAAGTCGACCGTTCCGGAGCCGTCGCCGTGGACGGGGACGAGCCGGTCGAAGTCGTCGTTGCCCGGTCCCGGCTCCCAGTCGGGGACCGGGACGAGCCGGGGCGAAACAGTGCTCACTGCTGCTCCTGAGGGTCGTTGGTGCTGTGGGGGCGGACACTGCCGAGGACGGCGTCCCAGGCCGCCTCGGCGGCGATGGCGCCGACGGCCACGGAACGGGGGACGTCGTCGGCGCCCCGGCCCAGGTCGATCTCGTCGGTGGTGAGCGCGAACAGGGTGTCCCCGTCGTGCTCGGTGTGGAAGGGGACGATCGCGCGGTGCATGGATCCGTGGACCTGGCGTGCGAAGTGGTCGAGTTCCCGGTCGTCGAGGGCGGCGTTGGTGACCACGACGGTGAGGGTGGTGTTGCCGTGCTCGGCGCGCGGGACCGCGGCGGCGTCCAACGCCGTCGCGTAGTCGGAGTCCAGGTGGCGACGGGTGCCCGTGGCGGTGTCGTAGTTGCCGCGCACGACGGTGCCGTCGCGGTCGACGATGACTCCGAGGGGGTTGACCACGGTCACCACCAGCACGCGGACGTCGCCCGCGCGGCGGAAGGCCGCCCCCTGCCCGGCGAACTCACAGCGGGACCAGTCCACCTTGCCCGCCGACGCGGAGGCGCCGGCGCCCACGCGCCCGACCGGAACGGAGCCGTGCCCTGCGGCGCGTACCGCCTCCCTGCCCAGGCGGGCGTCGGGGACCACGGAGTTGTCGCGGGCGGAGAAGTCGTAGATGACCGCGGTCGAGACCAGGCGCAGGTTCTCCATGGAGGTGCGGTTCCCGGCGCGGGTCAGCAGCTCGGCCGCGACCCCGGAACCGGCCCCGAGGCCGTAGACCGAACCGCCGGTCAGGCACACGGCGTGCGCCAGGTACTCGAAGCCGCTGCTGAGCCCGATGGCCCCGCCCCGGGCGTCGATGGCCATACGCGCCCCCGCGGGGACGTGGACGACGGTGGTTCCGGTGGGTCCCTCCGGGTAGGTGGCCACGCCGACCTCGACCCCGGGGAAGTCGTAGTCGACGTGCCCGTGCGGGCGGCCCGGTCCCGGCGTCGGCGACAGGTCGGCGTTGCCGGGCCGGTCCCCCCAGCTGGGGACGCCGGTGAGGCGGGGCGCCTCCGGCGGTGGTTCGGGACTGGTGTTCACGTGGCCTCCAGGAGTCGGCGTGAGTAGGGGTGTCGGGGAACGTCGTGGAAGACCGACGTGGGCGCGGTCTCCACGATCTCGCCGCGGAGCATGACCGCGACGCGGTGGGCGACGTAGCGCACGGCGGCCAGGTCGTGGGAGATGAACAGCGAACCGAAGCCGTGCAGCTCCTGCAGGTCCCGGATCAGGTTGAGGATCTGGGCCTGGACCGAGACGTCCAGGGCGCTGACCGCCTCGTCGAAGACGATGAAGCGCGGTTCGGTGATCAGGGCTCGGGCGATGGCCACCCGTTGGCGCTGGCCCCCGGAGAGTTCGTGCGGGTGGCGCGTGTCGACGCCCGAGGGCAGGCCGACCCGCTCGAGCATCCGCCGGGCGGTCTCCCGGTGCGCCCGCAGGGAGGAGCCGTCGCGGGCGGCGAGCGGTTCGGCGACCGTCGCCCCCACCTGGAGCCGCGGGTTCAGCGACCAGTGCGGGTTCTGCAGGACCGCCTGGATCGCCCCCGGCCTGCGCCGCGCGCGGCGCATCGGTTCACCCAGGAAGGTCACCGTCCCCGATGTGGGGCGGCGCAGACCCAGAGTGACCGCTCCGGTCGTGCTCTTGCCGGAGCCGGACTCGCCGACCAGGCCGAGCGTCTCGCCCGCGGCGACACGCAGGTCGACGCCGCGCATGGCGTGCAGGACGCGGCGCGCGCGCCCTCGGCCGGAGGTGAAGACGGTGTCGACGTCGCGCAGTTCGACCACGGTCTCGGGTGTGCTCACGATGCCGCCTTCACGTCGGAGGGTGCGGTGGCCTGGGACTCGGGCCGCAGGCACAGGACCGTGCGGCCGTCGACGTCGCGGGGGAGGGGGCGGTGGCCCTCGCAGTCGGCGACCGCGCGCGGGCACCGCGGGGCGAAGGCGCAGCCCTCGGCGCCCGCCGCCAGGGTGGGCGGACCGCCCGTGATGGCCGGCAGGCGACGCCCCGGGACGGCGTGGGCGGGGTCCGACTGGGACAGCGCGCGGGTGTAGGGGTGTCGCGGGTCGTCGAGCACGGTGCGGGTGGCGCCGTCCTCGACGACCCGGCCCCCGTACATGACCGCGGTGCGGTCGCACCAGCGCCCGACGGCCCTCAGGTCGTGGCTGAGCCACAGCACCCCTGTTCCCTCGTTCCCGGCCAGGTCCATCACCAGGCCGGTGACCTCCTCCCGGGACTGGGCGTCCAGGGCGGCGGTGGGCTCGTCCGCGACCAGCAGCCGGGGAGCGGCGGCCATCACCGTGGCGATGACGATCCGTTGGGCCATACCGCCGGAGATCTCGTGCGGGTACAGGCGCAGGACCCGGTCGGGGCGGTCGATACGCACCCGCTCCAGCAGGTCGACCGGGTTCCGGTCCTCGCCCGCCGACCCGCGCAGGGCGAGCCGCATCTGGCGTCCGACACGCAGTGTGGGGTCCAGCGCCCCGACCGGGTCCTGCGGGATGAAGCCGAGGACGCGCCGACGCAGGTCGCGCAGTTCCCGGGGGTCGAGCGAGAGCACGTCGCGGCCGTCGACGGCGACGGTACCGCCGGTGGCGACGTTCGACGGCAGGAGCCTGCCGACGAGCAGTCCGAGCGTGGACTTGCCCGATCCGCTCTCGCCGACCAGGCCGACCCGCTCGCCCGGGGCGACCGTCAGATCCGCTCCGTCCAGGGCACGGGTGAGGCCGTGCCGGGTGGTGTAGTCGACGGTCGCGCCGTCGACGCGCAGCAGGTGGTTCACAACGACCTCGCCTTCCGGGGTTCGAAGCGGTCCCGCAGGCTGTCACCGATGACGTTGATGGCCACGATGGCCAGGACCAGGATGACGCTGGGCGCCAGGAGCGCCCACGGCGCCTTGACCATGTAGACGGTGCCCTCCTGGATGAGCAGTCCGAGCGAGGAGCCGGGAAGCTGGACCCCGTACCCCAGGAAGCTCAGACCGCCCTCGACCAGGATGGCGACGGACAGGGCGTAGGTGGTCTGCACGGCGACCGTCCCCGAGACGTTGGTCAGCACGTGCCTGACCATGATCCGCGGGGCGCTGACCCCGCTGATCCGGGCGGCGGTCACGTAGTCGCGGACGCACACCAGCCGGGCCGCCGCGCCCACCATCCGGGTCATCAGCGGCACGGTCACCAGCACGATGCTGACCAGTGCCGCGGTCCGACCCGGCCCCACCACCGACGCGACCAGGATGGCCAGGACGATGGCGGGGAAGGCGTACAGGACGTCGCCGATCCGCATGACCACGCCGCCCGCCGCCCCGCCGTGGTAGCCGGCGACGATGCCGCCCGCGGTGCTGATCAGCGCCGTGCACAGCACCGCGGCGGCGGAGACCACCAGGGTGGTGCCCACGCCCTCGATCACCCGGGGCAGCAGGGAACGCCCCAGGCTGTCGGTACCCAGCGGGTACTCCGCCGTGGGCGGGGCGAGCCGGGGTCCGACGATGGCGGTGGGGTCGCCGCCCACGCCCGCCAGCGGACCGGCGACGGCCGCCAGAATGAGGAACGCGAGGACGCCCGCGCAGGTCAGGGTCAGGGCGTCGAAGGAGGCGACGACGTCCCGGACCGGGGTGCGCGACCGCGCGCGTTTGGCGCCGTCGGTGGCGGTGTCCTTCATCGGTTCCTCCCGGAGACGGCCACCCTGGGGTCGAGCAGGCCGGTCGCGATGTCGACGATCAGGCTCATGAGGACGAACACGGTCGTGGCGAGCAGGACGCAGGTCTGGATGACCGGGTAGTCGCGTCGGCCGAGGCCCTGGACCAGGTAGGAGCCGACGCCGGAGATGTCGAAGACGCTCTCGACGATGACCGCGCCGCCCAGGAGCATGGCGGTGATGGTCCCGGTCAGGGTGAGCACCGGCACGGCCGCGTTGCGCAGCACGTGGTGGGTGATGATGAACAGCCGGGTCTCCCCGCGGGCCACGGCGGCGGACACGTGCGGTTCGACGAGGACGTTGAGCACCGAGTCGCGGGTGGCCCGCGCGGTGGCCGCGATCGCGAACACCGCCAGGACCAGGGACGGAGGCAGGAGGGCGACGATCGTTCCGCCGAGATCCTGTGCGGGTGAGCCGACCGCGCCCACGCTCAGCCCCAGCGGGAGGCTGGACAGGGCGAAGACCACGATCGCGGCCAGGACGTAGTCGGGGACGCTGATGCCCAGGCTGCTGACCAGCCGTCCCGCCGCCGTCGATCGGGCGGTTCCGGTCCGTGTCCCGGCCAGGACGCCCAGCGGGACGCCGATGACGACCGTCCAGACCACGGCCATCGCGGTGAGCAGGGCGGTGACGGGCAGCCGGGCGGCGAGTTCTCCCGCGACGGGCTCGCCGCTGGCCAGGGAGCGGCCGACGTTGCCCGTCACCGCCTGGCCGAGCCAGAGCAGGTACTGCTCGCCCACGGTGTGGTCGAAGCCGAACTCCGTGCGCAGCGCCTCGCGTTCCTGAGCGGAGGCGAGTGGACCGAGGACGATCTGGGCGTAGTCCCCGGGCAGGAGCCGGACGGCCGTGAAGATCAGCACGGAGGCGCCGATCAGGACCACGGCCGCGCCGAGCAGCCTGCCGGGGAGCCAGGTGAGGAGGCGCATGTCAGGAGCTCACGAGACGGAAGTCGGTGATGTTGCGCAGGATGTCGCCGTACCCCTCGACGGAGTGCAGGGTGGGGCTGACGGCGTCGGTCCGGTAGCCGATGACGCTGGGGCGCGTGACGAGGGGGACCACCTCGGAGCGCTCGTCGACGGCGGTGCACAGGTCGGTGAGGGCCTCCTCGCGCTCCGGTCCGCGCGGGGTCTCGCCCACCTGGACGACCAGGTCGTTGACGGCGGGGTCACCCGCCATGAAGTCGGCCGTGAACGCCGCGGTGTCGGTGTTCCACCAGCGTGAGACCATGCCCGCGTCGCCGTAGCCCGCGTACCAGCTCACGCCCATGTCGACGGTCGCGGTGGAGCCGCTGTAGAGGGCGGCGCCGAAGGAGGCGTCGTCGACGATGTCGATGTCCACGCTGAGGCCGTGCCCGGCCAGCTGCTGCTGGACGACCTGGGCGATCTGGCCGGGGGCCGTCTCGGAGTTGAAGGTGACCAGGGACAGTTCGATCTCGGTGACGCCCGCCTCCTCCAGGATCTCGGCGATCTCGTCGTCGCCGATCCGCGCGGAGGGCAGTTCGCCCGCCGGGCAGGCGTCGGGCAGTGCGGCCGGGGCGACCCCGGTGGGGCGGGCGTGGCCGCCCAGGGCCAGTTCGGCCAGCTGGGTGCGGTCGACGGCGGCGTTGACGGCGAAGCGCACGCGGTCGTCGGAGAGCGGGGAGTCGGGGTCGGCGGAGTTGAGGATGAGGTAGTAGAAGTCGGTGTTCTCCTGGAAGACGACGCGGGCCGCCGGTTCCGCCGCCAACTGGTCGAGGGTGTCGACGTTGTTGAAGTAGGCGAAGTCGCTGCTGCCGTCGCGCAGGGCCGCCGCGCGGTTGAACTCGTCCTCCACGATCGAGATCTCCAGGCGTTCGACGGCCGGCGGGTCGCCCCAGTAGTGCTCGTTGGACTCGAAGGTCCAGGACTCGTCCTGCGCGTGATCGGTGGCGACGTAGGGCCCGGTGCCGATCATCTCGGTGGTGACGTCGACGGTGCCGTCGTCGACCTCCTCCATCGGCAGGATCCCGGCCGGGGTGTTGGCCAGGGCCCCGAGCAGGGCGGTGTGCGGGCGGTCCAGGTGAACGGTGACCTCGTGCTCGCCGGTCTCCTCGACGCTCTCGACGGGACCGAGCTGGGCGGCCCACGTGGACTCCGACTCCAGGAGGAATTCCAGGCTGCGCCGCACGTCGCGTGCGGTCATCGGGCGGCCGTTGGAGAAGACCGCGTCGTCGCGCAGGGTGAACACGTAGGTGGTCGGGTCGGGGGTCTCCCACGACTCGGCGAGCGAGGGAAGGAACTCGAACTCCGGTCCTACCTCGACCAGAGTGTCGTAACTCAGTCCCATCAGGCTCCAGGAGCGGGCGACGTCGGCGGTGCGCGGATCGAGGCCGGCGGCCTCGGCGGTGTCGTAGTCCAGGTCGACACGGAGGGTGCCGGTGCCCTCCAGTGAGTCGTCGGCCACGGCCAGGTACCCGGGCTCCTGTTCGGCGGCCGGGTCCGCGGCGGGACCGGGGTCCGCGCCGCAGGCGGCGAGTGGGACCAGGAACACGAGCGCCGTACCCGCGGCGGCCAGTCGTTTCGTCATGGTGGTCGTCCTTCGGTCGGCTGGGGGATCGGCCTCCGGACACGTTCAGGACCGGGGCCGGACACCGGAATGCCGGATCGTTCCGGCGTCCTGCGAACCTAATGTGACCCGCTCCACACGTCAAGGGGGTCGTGTCGGTTTCTTCTCTAGAAATTGCAGGTCATCGACTACTGAGTGGAGTCCCTGTGCGTCGGGAAGTGAGCGTTGACGGCGGATCCGGATCCTGTTTAGGCTCCTTATGCCGGAACGATCCGGCATGACATGTCTCGGTGGACGGACCACCGTTCGCCGATCGGGAGGAGGCGACGTGTCCCACGCACACCTGGCGCGGTTGGTCCGCTATCCGGTGAAGGGACTGGCCGGCGTCGACGTCGGGAGCGCCCGCGTCGAACCCGGGCTCGGACTGCCGGGGGACCGCCGCCTGGCGCTGGCCCGCGACGGTGCGGAGCCCTCGGCGCGCTGGCGTCCGCGCGAGGAGTACCTGCATCTGGCGCGCGACGCCCACCTGGGCTCCCTCCGGGTACGACACGACGGGGACCCCCACGCCCCCGTGCTCGTCGACGTGCCCGGAGCGGGGGAGTTCACGGCCTCGCCCGGAGCCGAGGGGGACGCGCTCGGGGCCGCCGTGGCCTCGCTCGGCGCGGCGGGCGGACCGGCCCCGCGGCTGGTGGCCGCCCCGGTCGGCCAGTGGGACTGGCCGCGCGCGCACCTGTCCGTCGTCAACCTCGCCACGATCAGGGAACTGTCCGAGGCCGCGGGGGTCGAGATCGCCCCGGAGAGGTTCCGCGCCAACCTGTACCTGGACGGACTGCGCCCGTGGGAGGAACTCTCCTGGATGGGCGGCCGTATCGAGGTCTCCGGCGCGGTCCTGCGCGTCGTCCAGCCCACCGACCGGTGCCGCGCCACGACCGTGCGGCCGGGGTCGGGCGTCGGGGACCTCAACGTTCCCGCCCTCCTCGCCACCGCCTTCGGCCACGGATTCTGCGGGGTGTACGCGCGGGTCGAGGCGGCGGGGACGATCGAGACGGGCGCTCCGGTCACGGTGACACCCGGTGAGGGGGAGGCCGTGGCGCCCTCCGGCGCGACCCCCTCCTGGCCACGGGAGGCCACGGTGGTGCGCACCGTCCGCGAGAGCGCGAACGTGCGCAGCGTCTGGTTGGCCGACCCGCTGGGCGGGCGGATGCCACCCCGGCCGGGTCAGCACCTGCGGGTCCACCGCGCCTGGACCGGATCGCCCGGGTGGCGGTGCTACACGGTCTCCGCCGTCGAGGGAGCCCGCGTGCGCGTCACCGTCCGGCTCGACGGAGACGTCTCCACGTGGCTGCACGGACTCCGCGAGGGCGATCCGGTGACCGTGACCGGGCCCTTCGGCCAGGCGACGACCGGTCCGGAGGCCTCATCCGCGCGCGAGCTCGTCCTCTACAGCGCGGGGGTGGGCATCACCCCCACCGCGGCGTGGCTGCGGCACCTGGTGCGCACCCGCGACCCCGCACGCGTGCGGGTCGTGCACGTGGAGCGCCGCGCCGCCGACCTGGCCCTGTGGGACGAGGTGTGCGCGGCCGTCGCGGCACTGCCGGACGCGCACGCCCGCCTGTTCCTGACCGGGGAGGACGACCCGGACGCGCTGCGGGCGCTCGGCGCCCGCCCCGGTCGCCCGGCCGGCGCGGACCTGGCCGCGGACGTCGCCGATCCGGAGAGGACCGACGTCCTCCTGTGCGGCCCGCGGCCGTTCGTCCGCGCGGTGCGCACGGCGCTGGCCGCGGCCGGCGTGCCCGACGCGGCCGTGCGGACCGAGGCCTTCACCGCCCCGAGGCGGGTCCGCGTCGAACCGCCGCGCACGCCCACCAGACCGGGCCCCCACGAGGTGCGGCTGGGGGAGGACCGGTTCACCTGGGCCGCCGAGGCGGGGTCGCTGCTGGAGGCGGCCGAGGGGGCCGGGCTGTCCCCGGAGCACGCCTGCCGGGTCGGCACCTGCGGCACGTGCGCGCGCCGACTGCGTTCGGGCCGGGTGGAGTACCTCCTGGAACCCACCGTGGACACCGAACCGGACGAGGTGCTGCTCTGCTGTACGGCTCCGGTGGAGGACGTGGACCTGGGTCCGTGAACCCCGGCCGGGCGACCCCCGGATTAGAAGTCCGGCGATCTGGTGCCGCCACGTGCCTTTTCGTGCCGTTTCATGTCACCCCATCCGATCGGCCGTGTCGTCTAGGGCCGTGTGGTGCCACCCAGTGTCGTGTCAGTACGGAACTGAAGAGCAAGAACGGAGCATGAACGGGCCGGTGGCGGCGTCCGATGGCACCTCGCGAGGTTCTCGAGTGGTCGTTGCGCTGTGATCGTGTTGCTCTTAGTGGCCGGACGCCATTCCTACTGCTCAAAAGGAACATGAGACTTTAAACATGCTGGGAATGTCCGGATCCGGACAGTATGGATCTCGGTACCACTCCCGGTGAAGAACCCGCATGTCGTTCAACTTTGCACTAAATGATGTGCCTTGCGTCACTGTGGCGACGTTGGATCACTGCTGCTAATTTCCTGCCCGGTCCCAGGACAACCACCTGCCGCGTTCCGACGACGCGGCACCCCACGAGGTGATCCCCCGACCCTGGGCTGGAGCTCTGCCATGTCCCGCCGTGTGCGAGCAACCGGCGCCGTCGTCACGGCGTCGTTGCTCCTCATGTCCGCTCTGTCCACCACGCCCGCCTCCGCGGCGGAGGAGCCCGATTCCGGGCCCTCTGTCTCCAACGCCGACCTGGTCGGTGAGCAGGAGGCGCTGGTCCTGGCCCAGGAAACCGGTGAACCGGTCGAGGTCACCGCGGCCACCACCGAGACCACCCGCCACCTGGCCAATCCCGACGGCAGCTTCACCATGGAGCAGAACGCCTATCCGGTTCGGGTGCGGAGGGAGGACGGCTGGACTCCGGTCGACACCGACCTGGTCGTGGCATCCGACGGCAGGGTCCGGCCCAAGGCGGTCAGCGCCGACATCGCCTTCTCCGGGGGCGGGGACCAGGACCTGGCCAGCATCGGTCTGGGCTCCAACTCCGTCGAACTCGGCTGGCACGAGAACCTGCCCGCACCCACCCTGAACGGCTCCCAGGCCACCTACGCCGACGTCCTGCCCGACGTCGACCTCGTGCTCACCGCCGGAGCGGACGGATTCGGCCAGGTCCTGGTCGTCCACACCCCCGAAGCCGCGCAGCACGAGGATCTCGCCGCACTGGAGTTGGCCCTGGCCACCACGGGCGTGACCATGCGCGCCGCTGAGAACGGCACCCTCGAAGCCGTCGGCGACCAGGGGCAGGAGACGGTTTTCAGCGCGGTGGCCCCGGCCATGTGGGACTCCGCGGGTGTGGAGGAGACCGGTGAGGATCCCACGGTGATGGCTCCCGCCGGTGCCCGCACCGAACTGCTCGACGTCGACGTGAGTCCCGACGCCATCCGGTTGGTTCCCGACGCGGCCATGCTCGCCGACGGCCAGACCGAGTTCCCGGTCTACATCGACCCCTCGCTCGCGGTCAGCAGGGTGGGGCGCACCTACGTCAACCGCAACTACCCCAGCCAGTCCTACTGGAACTACGCCACCTCCCACGACCCCGGTGTCGGATACGAACCCAACGAGGGCAGCACCAAACGGGCCTTCTGGCGGTTCGGCATCGACTCGCGCACCCGTAACGCCGACATCGTCCGGGCCACCTTCCGTCCCCGGGTGACCCACGCCTACGGGTGCACCGACGCCCAGGTCGAGCTCTGGCGCACCAACGCCATCACCTCCTCCACCACCTGGAGCTCCCAGCCCTCCTGGAAGACCAAGCTCGACACCCAGACCATCAACGCCGGCCGCACCCACTGCCCCGACGGCCCCTCCCCGACCGTGGAGTTCGACGCCACCGACGGCTACGTGTGGAGCCGCGACGCCGGCCACAACACCACCACCCTGGGCCTGCGCGGCAACGAGACCCGCTCCTCCAGCAACTGGGACTGGCGGCGCTTCGAGTCCAACCCGACCCTGCAGGTCGACTACAACAACCCGCCCGAGGTCCCCACCGAGCTCTCCGACTCCCACGGCGGCACCTGCTCCACCGACCCCGACAACCCCCGGCTGATCAACGAGACCCGGCCGACCTTCACCGCCTACGTCCGCGACCGCGACTCCACCTCGGCCAACCGCCAGAAGGTCAAGACCCGGTTCGCCTGGTGGGTGGACGGCCAACGGCTCGGCGACGTGGACACGGCCTCCACCAACGTGGCCGTCTGGTCCTCCGGCTCTTACCAGTCGGTTCAGTCCGACGCCCTTCCCGAGGACGTGTTGATCGGCTACCGGGCCAACGCCCACGACGGCACCTCCTGGTCGGGCTGGTCCGAGTACTGCTACCTGACGGTCAGCACCTCGCGCCCGGAACAGGGCCCCGCAGTCGCCTCCACCGACTACCCCATCGGCGACGAGTTCCACGGCTCCCCGGGCCAACCGGGCGAGTTCACCTTCACCAACAACGGCGTGGCGGAGGCCTCCGCCTACTTCTACGCCCTCAACGACGACACCTGCTCCACCGAGATCACCCCCGCCACCCCGGGCGAGTCGGTGACCGTGACCCTCACCCCGCGCCTGGAGGGGCCCAACTGGATCTACGCCCGAACCGTGGACGCCTTCGGTAACTCCTCCGACTGCGTACTGGCCTACTCCTTCCTCGTCGCACCACCCAGCGACCCCGTCGTCCACTTCCCCTTCGACGAGGGGCAGGGAGACCGAGCCACCGACGTCGCCAACACCGAACGCGGCGCCACCCTCTCGCAGGGCGTGGACTGGGTCAGGGGCAGGGTCGGCTCGGTGAGCAACCCCGACACCAACCCCACCCCGCGCCTTGCGGGCACCGCGGTCCACACCAGCGGCTACACCGACGGCGACCCCGGCCCCTACGACGAGATCACCGCGGACGGACCCGCAGTCAACACCAGCGGAACCTTCTCCGTCTCCGCCTGGGTGAAACTCGACCGCGCCGACGCCCACCACACCGCCGTCGCCCAGGAAGGCACCCAACAGAGCGCCTTCCACCTCGGCTACCAGGGCAACACCGGCCAGTGGGTGTTCAAGATGTCCCCCGAGGACGAGTACTGGGACGGCTCCCGCGACTGGGCCTACGTCATGTCCACCGCACCGGCCGAGGTCGGCGCGTGGACCCACCTGCTGGGCACCCACGACGCCCAGACCGGACAGATCACCCTCTACGTCGACGGCGTCGAGCAGGGCACCGCCACGCACACCGGCCCCTGGAACGCCCAGGGCCCGCTCACCATGGGACGCGCCCTCTTCCAGGGCGACGGCAACTACTACTGGCCCGGCGCGATCGACGACGTCAAGGTGTGGGACCGCCTCGTGCTCAACGACACCGTCTCCGACACCGAGACCACCTCCGAGGCGTGGCGCCTGGCCAACCGGCCGGTGGCCGCCGAGGGCCGGTGGATGCTCGACGAGTGGGACGGCACGGCGGTGGCCGACTCCACCGACCACGGACTCGACGCCGTCCTCAACGCCGATCCGACCACCGCCTGGAACGTGGCCGAGAACGACGTCACGGCCTCCCCCGGTGTCCGGCTCAACGGGTTGGACGAGTACATCGAGGCGGGCGGCCCCGCCGTGCGCACCGACCGCAGCTTCGCCGTCTCGACCTGGGTCCGACTGGACGAGACCGGCAGCGGACACAACACCACGGCCGTGAGCCAGGCGGGCGAGTTCCAGAGCGGATTCCACCTGGGCTACCAGGGCTCTCAGGGCGCGTGGGTGTTCAAGATGGCCCCCCACGACGACGCCCCCACCTCCGGCTCGGACGGATGGACCTACGCCTACTCCACCACTGCGGCCCGGCTGGGGGAGTGGACCCACCTGACCGGCATCTACGACCACACCAGCGGAGAACTCGTGCTCTACGTCAACGGATTCGAGGAGTCCAGGGTGGCGGTCGACCACGCCTGGCACGCCGACGGCCCGCTGCGCATCGGCAGCGCACAACACTCCGGTTCCAACACCTACCACTGGACCGGAGACATCGACGACGTCCACGCCTACCGCGGAGCACTCAACGACCGCGACCTGAACCGTGTGTACGCCGGGGTGTTCCCCGACACCCAGAGTTGACCTTCCACCACCCTCCCACCACCCCAACCCCGTGACCGTCTCCCGCCCCACCGGGAGGGAGACAGGAGGACCGCTGTGACCCCCCGCCGCGACACGACCCGCCCCGGACCGATCCGCAGAGGCATCACCTACTCGATCTCCCTGGTGCTGATGGTCAGCCTGCTGAACGCCATCCCGGCATCGGCCATGGGCTACAATCCGCGCCCGGAAACGACGGATGTCCCCTCCGTGGAGGGGCGCGACCTGGTCGCCGAGGCGACGGAGCGCGACGACGCGGTGGCCGAGGCAGCCATGACCGCCCCGCGCGACGCCTCCTGGCCCGAGGCGTCGACCACCGACGTGGACCTCGGCGGCGAACAGGCACGCTCGTTCAGCGCACAGACGGACTCCCCGTTCTCGGTCACTGCCGTGACGGGAGAAGACCTGTCCGGGTGGCAGGTCCCCGAGCACTGGGCAGGCGCGAACACCGGACGGGAACACGAGGGCGAACCGGACACGCCGTCGGGGGAGAACGGCGCCCTGGACCAGCCGTCCGCCCCCGGCACCGACGACGAACCGGTCGAAGAGAACTCCCCCGAGGAAAGCACCGCCCCGGAAGAGGACAGCGACAGCGGATCCGGGGAAGCGGCTCCCGAGCCCGAACGCAGTCCTTTGCCCCCACGGGACGAACTACGCCGGGAACCCGTCGACGAGAACGCGCCCGAACCCACGGAGGGTGGGAACGGTTCCGGTGCCGTACTTGACCCCGAACCCGTGGAATCGGTCCGGATCGAGGTCCTGGACCAGGAGACCACGGAGGCGGCCGGGATCAACGGTCTGCTGCTCAGGGTCGCCCGCACCGACACCTCACCCACCGTCGCTCCGGTCGCCCTGGACATCGACTACACCGACTTCGCCGCCGCCTTCGGCGGTGACTACGCCTCCCGCCTCCAGATCACCGAACTCGACGACTGCGTTCTCGACGACTCCTGCGGCGACGGAGACACCGTCACCCTCGACTCCACCGAGGCCCTGGACAACGACGTCCAGCAGCAGACCCTCAGCGCGGTCGTGCCCGCCGCACCCGACCAGGGAGCCCTGTTCGCCGTGGCCGCCTCCGCCGCGGGGGGCAACGGCGACTACGGCGCCACCCAGCTGTCGGCCTCCTCCACCTGGAACGTCAACACCCACTCCGGTGACTTCTCCTGGTCCTACGGCCTGACCACCCCGCCCGCCCCCAGCCAACTGGCACCCTCCCTGGGCCTGAGCTACTCCTCCGGCGGGGTCGACGGACGCATCGCCACCTCCAACAACCAGACCTCCTGGATCGGCGACGGCTTCTCCTACGCCCCCGGGGCGATCGAACGCCGCTACGCCGCGTGCGCCGACTCCGGACACAAAACCGGTGACCTGTGCTGGAACACCGACAACGTCACCCTGTCCATGAGCGGACACTCCGGCGCCCTGGTCAAACACGACGACGGCACCTACCGGCTGACCAACGACGACGGCACCAAGGTCGAACGGCTCACCGGCGCCGACAACGGCGCCAACGACGGCGAGTACTGGAAGGTCACCACCCCCGACGGCACCCAGTACTTCTTCGGCCGCAACCGCCTGCCCGGCTGGGCCAGCGGAGACCCCGAGACCGCGTCGACACAGACCATGCCCGTCTACGCCGCAGAGTCCGGCCAACCCTGCTACGACCCCACCTTCGCCGACTCCTGGTGCCAACAGGCCTACAAGTGGAACCTCGACTACGTCGTCGACGTGCACGGCAACGTCATGACGTACTACTACGACGCCGAGACCAACCACTACGGCCGCAACCTCACCAACACCGCCACCCCCTACGTACGCGCGGCCAACATCAGCCGCATCGAGTACGGGCTGCGCAGCGACGACGTGTACGCCACCGCCCCGGCACGGGTGATCTTCTCCACCTCCGAACGCTGTCTGACCACCGACACCTTCGACTGCGCCGCGAGCGAGCGCACCTCCGGCAACGCCGAGCACTGGCCCGACGTGCCCCTGGACCTGGACTGCGACGCCGACTCCTCCTGCGCGGGACAGCACTCACCGACCTTCTGGTCCACCAAGAAGCTGGACACCGTCACCACCCAGATCCACCAAGGCGGAGAGTACGTCCCGGTCGACTCCTGGACCCTGGCGCACTCCTTCCCCGAAGCCGGAGACGGCACCGGGGCGACCCTGTGGCTGGACTCCATCGAACACACCGGGCACGTCGGCGGCACCGAGACCATGCCCAAGGTCTCCTTCGGCGGCACCCAGTTGCCCAACCGGGTGGACTCACCGCAGGACAACCTCGCTCCGATGCTGCGCTGGCGACTCACCGAGGTCTTCAGCGAGTCCGGCTCCCAGCTCGACATCACCTACTCCGAACCCGAGTGCGTCCACGGCCAGACACCCGAGCCGCACGACAACACCCAGCGCTGCTACCCCGTCAAGTGGACCCCCGAGGGCGGAGTGGAGCTGACCGACTGGTTCCACAAGTACGTCGTCACCGAGGTCAACGAACTCGACCTGGTCACCGACCAACCCACCCTGACCACCAGCTACGACTACGTGGGCACCCCGGCATGGAGGTACACCGAGGCCGACGGCATGGTCAAGGACAAGTACCGCACCTGGGCGGACTGGCGCGGCTACGACCGCGTCATCGTCCGCACCGGCCGGGAAGGCGACGTCCGAACCGAGACCGAGTACCTCTACTTCCAGGGCATGGACGGTAACCGGACATCCAGCGGCGGAACCAGGAACGCCACTGTCACCGACTCCCGCGGTGTCGAACACACCGACCACAAGGCACTCAGCGGCACTCTCCTCGAGACCATCGTCCGTAACGGGGAGGGCGGCCAGGAGCTCTCACGTGAGATCACCGTCCCATGGCTGAGAAAGACAGCGGAGGTCACCCACTCCTGGGGCAGCCAAACCGCGCACATGATCCAGACCGAACAGAAGGTCGCCTTCAACCGCAAGGCCGACGGGACCTGGTTTGAGACCCGTATCGACAACACCGTCAACGACGCGGGCGCCGTCACACGCGTACGCGATCACGGAGACGTGGCTGTCGACGGGGACGAGGAATGCGTCAACACCACCTACGTCAGCAATGACGACGCCTGGATCCTCAACCTCGTCTCGCGCAACGAGACCTTGGCCGTGGACTGTGAGCAGTCCCCCAATCGACCCGATGACGTCGTCACCGACGAGCGTGTCTCCTATGACGGCGGTGCCCACGGCACCACTCCCACGCGTGGACTTCCCACCCGCACCGAACGACTCGCCTCCTACACCGATGGTGAGCCCACCTACCAGATCATCCAGCAAGCCGCGTTCGACGACTTCGGCAACACCATCTCCGAGACCAACGCGGCCGACGGGGCGACCACCACCGACTACACCTACACCGCAGCGGGCCTGCCGGAATCGGTCACCGAGACCAACCCGCTCGGCCACACCACCACCACACACGTCGACCCCGCCCGGGGCCTGCCCGTGTCCGAGACCGACGCCAACGACCGGACCATCACCATGGCCTACGACCCCCTGGGCCGCCTCACCGGCGTGTGGCTGCCCGGCAGGGACCAGGCCGCAGGCGATACCCCGACCACGAGGTTCGAATACCACATCCGCCAAGACGCGCCCAGCTCGATCGTCACCCACAGCCTGCGCACACCGACCGAATACACCACGACCTACGAGATCTTCGACGGCTTCCTACGCCCCCGACAAACCCAGGTCCCCAGCCCCTGGGTGGACGGGGGACGGCTGATCACCGACACCGTCCACGACACCCGCGGCCAAGTCGTCAAGGTCACCGAGGCCTACCACAACGAACAGGATCCCAGCGACACCCTGTTCACCGCCGCCGACACTGCCACGATTCCCCAGCAGACCGAGACGATCTACGACGGGGCCGGGCGCGCCACCGACGTCCTCCACGTGGCCTTCGGCCAGGAGCGCTGGCGCACCAGCACCGAATATCACGGCGACCGCACCTTGGTCACCCCACCTGACGGGGGCGTGGCCACCACCTCCATCACCGATGCCCAGGGTCGACTGGTCGAAGCACGAACCCACCACGGGCCCACACCCGAGGGTGCTTTCGACGCCATCACCTACACCTACGCCAAGAACGACGAACTCACCACGGTCACCGATCCCGAGGGAAACACCTGGACCAACACCTACGACCTGCTCGGTCGCCTGATCCAGACCGAGGACCCGATCTCGGGCACCGCCACGATGACCTATGACCAGCTCGACCAACTGGTGACCATCACGGACGCGCGCGGGGAGACCCTCGCCTACACCTACGACGCCTTGGGCCGCCAGACCGGACTGCACGACGACTCCCCCGAAGGCCCGCTGCGCGCACGGTGGGTCTACGACACCGAGGCCAAGGGACACCTGACCTCCTCCACCCGGTACGTGGACGGCGCCGCCTACACCACCCGGGTGGTGAACTACGACACGTTCTACCGGCCCATCACCACCGAGATTCTCATCCCCTCCAGCGAACCCGGGATCTCGGGCCGGTACCGGTTCGGCACTCACTACAACCCCGACGGGTCGATCAATCACCAGACCATGCCCGCCGCGGGCGCACTTGGCCGGGAGCCGGTGGCCTACTCCTACAACGACCTTGGGCTGCCGACCCAGATGTCGGGGATGACCGGATACGTCACGGACACCCATTACAGCAAGCTGGGCGAGATCACCCAGCGCACGATGGACATCGACCACAGCGACACCTCCCCCACCTGGCTGACGCGCCACTACGACGCCACCACCGGACGCCTGGCCAAGACCAGCCTGGTGCCGAAGCTGGGGGTCTCCGGATCGCTGGTGAACCAGCACTACACCTACGACGACGCGGGCAACGTCCTCAACCTGCGCAACGAACCCACCGCCGCCCACCTGCAGTCGGACGTGCAGTGCTTCACCTACGACCACATGCGCCGCATGACCGACGTGTGGACTCCCAATACCACCGGGGAGCAGGCCTGCGACGCAGCCCCCTCAGCTGACTCCCTGGGCGGCCCGGCGCCCTACTGGCACTCCTACTCCTACGACACCCTGGGTAACCGCACCACCGAGGTCCAACACGGTCCGAATGGCGACATCACCCGCACCTACACCCACGGTGACGCCTCGGGGCTGCGGCCGCAGATGCTGACCCAGGTGCAGGAGACCGGCCCCGGCGGCGACCGGTTGGAACAGTACTCCTACGACGAGGCCGGCAACATGACCGGCCGCACCACCGCCTCCCGGGACCAGAGCCTGGAGTGGGACGCAGAGGGCAACCTGGTCCGGGTCACCGAGGAGGACGGAAGCCAGACCTCCTACGTCTACGACGCAGACGGCTCCCGGCTGATCCGCCACACCCCGGACGCGGCCACGCTGTACCTGCCGGGCATGGAGGTGCGCTTCGACAAGCAGACCCTGCTGGAGGAGGCCACCCGCTTCTACTCCTTCGCGGGCGAGACCGTGGCGGTCCGGGAGAACGACGGCACCCTGTCCTGGATCCACTCCGACCACCACGGCACCGGCCAGGTCGCGGTCAACGCGCGTACCGGTGAGGAGATCCACCAGTACAGGACAGTGTTCGGTACCGATCGAGGCGGCGAAGGGCAGTGGCCCTCTGAGCGTGGGTTCGTGGGCGGCACGATTGATGAATCGACCGGCCTGACCCAGTTGGGAGCGCGCGCCTACGACTCGAACCTGGGTCGGTTCATCTCGGTGGACCCGGTCATGGACGTGACCGACCACCAGCAGATGCACGGTTACACCTACGCCAACAACAACCCCGTCGCCTTCAGCGACCCGGACGGTCTGTTCCCCGGTGGTTCTTGGATCAAGAACCTGGTCCGATTCCACTTGCAGATCGTGCGCTACGCGTTCCAGCGCAAGTATGGGGTCGACATTGCGGCTCATCCGACGTGGCGGCGGACGATGAACTGGGCGAGATCATCTTCGGGTGGTTCCGGAGGGTCCGGTGGAGGGACATATCAGAGTCAGCAAAATCAGGAGTATCTCGACGCTCAGAGGGAGAAAGAAGAAGCCAAGCAGAGGATGATCGACGCTGCGGCCGGTCTTGCGCAGGTCGCTGCGGACGAATTGGGCATTACCGCAGGGCTGGAGTGCTTTACCACGGGCGACCTCGGTGCATGTGGTGAGACCGCACTGAACGTCGCGTCGATGTTCGTCGGGGGCGCTGTCGGGAAAATCGCAGTGAAGTACGGCCTCAGGTGGGATAAGGGTGCCGAACTAGCCGAGAGGCTCTATAACCTCGGCGATGAACTGTACGACGCCATTCGCGACTTCACCCGGTCGAGCCGAAGAGTCGATGAGATCTGCCCCACGGGCGGGAACAGGAACAGTTTCGCGCCGGGCACGGGTGTGCTGATGGCCGATGGGTCGACCAAACCGATCGAGGACATCGACGTCGGGGACCGGGTGGTGGCCACCGACCCCGAGGCCGGTGAGCAGACGGACCGGGTGGTGTTGGCCACGATCGTGGGGTCGGGTGTCAAGACGCTGGTGGAGATCTCGGTGGATTCGACCACCGAGCGTCAAGCGCCTGAGGGCGAGGACACTGGCGCGGATGAGGATCGTGGTGGGGTTCCTGGGCCGACGGTGGTCGGTGACGGGGTGATCGCGACCGACGAGCACCCGTTCTGGGTCCCCGAACTCGGGGAGTGGGTCGATGCGATTGACCTGGCTCCGGGGATGTGGCTGCAGACCTCGGCGGGCACGTGGGTGCAGGTGTCCGCGGTTGAGGTCTGGACGCAGGCCGCGACGGTCCATAACCTGACCGTCCAGGGCGTCCACACGTTCAGCGTCGCTTCAGGTCCTGTACAGGTCCTCACGCACAACTGTGGAGGCCCTGGCGGAGCATCGAACGCAGCCAATGGGGCGAGACACAGGGAGGATCTTCGTAACCAGGCTGGGCCGCTTGGATCGGTTCAGAATGTCCAAGATATTCTTGATAACCCGGAATTGATTCGTAATGCGGATCCGAATGCTGTTCGGGCTTCTGTTGGCACCAACCCCAACTGGAGGCATGAGGGTCTCGGTGGGCGAAGTACGCACAGGGGTCAAGGATGGGTTTATCGTGAGTTCCGCAATGGTCGTGATACAGGAACGATGATTCGCTGGCACCCCGGTAGTTCGCATCATGGGAATATTCCTTATTGGAGGGTGACTTATGGGGACAATAGGCCAAATTGGACCGACCTGCCAGAGGAGTTGCAGTGATTGAGAAAACGCCAAACATTGAGAGCTTGATGTTCTCGATTCAAGTGGCGTCCTGGGAGGGCCGGCGTCAGGTTGAATGGATTAAGCGTACAGGTTTCGCCGAGGATGAGATCTCCCTTCAGTTGGATGATTTTTACCGGGCCGTGAAAAACTATGTCGTCTACATTGAAGGAGAGGAGTTTCCGGAATTTCTTGAAAATGGAATTCAAGAACTCCTTGATTTGTTTGAATGGCTGGCTGATACGCCGGAGCTCTGGACTTTTGATTCGATTGTTGCGGCCAAGGAGTGGGAAGTGGTGAGGGGGAGGGCCCGGAGGTTGCTCGCGGAGGTAAGGGGGTCTTCGTGGTCCCATTTCTTGGGTGATTCGGATTCTGTATAAGGGCTCATCTCAAAAGCCATTGGTGTTTTTGTCTAGGTGCTTTTAGTAGATGGGTATGCAGGCGATCCCGAGCATGGGCAGGAAGTTGGAGGCTTTGCGTTCCCAGCGCACGTTCAGCCTTCGGTGGGAGCCCAGCCAGGTGATCGAGCGCTCGATCTTGTACCGGTGCCTGCCCAACCGCCGTGAGGACTCGATGCCAGGGCGGGCCAGGCGCACCCTGATACCGCGTTCGCGCAGCCACCGGCGCTGCTCTCTGGAGTGTTTCGTGTTGGTTGTGATGGAGGCTGTGGTGGGTGCCGGGATCGCCTCCCGTCACCTGCTCTCGTGGTGGGCCCGGGACGCATGACCACGCGGTCATCAGACCTATGACCAGTTGGTCATGGGCTTGCAGCCACAACCTCGCCACAGTGGGCGCATGGATGGATTCGAAGAGGGCACCCGAGCCCTGACGGGACTACCTTCGGGTAGGTGCCGCGATGGTGGCTGACCTGCTGGCACAGGAGCTGGAACCCGAGCGCTGGGGGTTCAAGGCCGCGAGGCTGAGCGAGGTTGTGGGCCTGGGGCTTCCCGTACCTCCCGCGCTGTGCCTGCGGGCTGAGGACCTGGTTCGCGGAACGGCCGAAGCCGTGAGCGCGACGGCTACATGGCTGCGGCTGTACCGGCCCCGACGGGTGGTACTCCGCACCAGCGCCCGAGAGGACCTGCCGGACAGCACCCAGGCCGGACGGACGGTCTCCGTGCTCAACTGCCCACCGGACGCCTCGGCGCTGGTGCGGGCGATCGACCATGACTTCGTCACCGAGCAGAACATCAACGGGGCCACCGGGGCCTGCGTGCTGGTCCAGGAGCAGGTCGACGCGCCTCTGCACGGCGTGGCGTTCTCTCGCGACCGTCGTGTGCTGATCGAGGCGGCCCGACGGCCGGACGGGGTGACCGCCGGCGAGGTTCCGCAGATCCGCGCCCGGGCCGAAAGCGAACGGCTCGCCGTCGACACGACCGGGCGAACCGTCCCCAGCCTGATGCTCATCCGTCGCCTCCGCTGGGTGTGCCTGCTGCTGGCCGAGCACTTGGGGTTCGACGTCGATGTCGAGTGGGCGTGGACCGGTGCGTCGGTGATCGTGCTCCAGGTCCGCCCCATCACGGGCGAGCCTCTGGAGTGGGCCTCATGAACGGCATGGGCAAGGTGGAAGTCCTCACCGTCCTGGAGAACCACGGTCTGCTCCGCATGCCGGTGAAAGTCTTTCGGCATCCGACCTCGGTGACCAGCCGGCAGCTCCAGCAGCTCTTCGGCGGGGACACGCACCTTGTCGTACGTACGGGAGCAGACTCCGAGGAACGTAATCTCCCCCGCCTGGTCGGTGCGACGGCTGAGACTGCGGTGGAGTGGATCAACGTTCTTCCGTCGACGCTGTCCGCACTGGTCCAGCCCTACGAACAGGTGCTGTTCTCCGTGGAGCTGGCCGCCTACGAGGATCTGCACGTGGCCGAGGTCGTCCCCGGGATCTGGGAGCTGGACAACCGTTTGGCCCCGCTCGTTCTGCAGATCCGCGGTGACCGCGTCGACCTCACGGCCACCGATGGTGGGCCCCAACGCGCACGGTTTTACGATCCTCACCACGGCCTGCACGAGCGCCCGACACGTGTCGATGACTGGCAGCTCGCCACCGTGCTTGAGTGGCTCAGGCGTCACCACCGTGCTTTGGCCGCCGTTCGCTCGGACTTGGGGCATCCCTTCGGGCTCAAGCTGCACTACTCCGCCCGCTTCGGCCTCTCCCCGCAGAACCTTCGCGGAACGGTTCCCGACTCCGACACCTGGCACGGCGGCGACCACCCATCGACCGTCGAGACAACCGTCGTGTCCTCCACCAACGAACCCATCCCCACCGGCCCAACGCTGCTGAACGTGTCCATCGCCCGTGAGGACCACACCACGCTCACCACGTTCATCCATCGCCTGCGTGAGGCGGGAACCCGTGAGGTCTTTCTCCGCTCAGGAGTGCTCTCCCACCTGGCCATCAATCTCCGCGAAGCCGGAATCACCGTGCGGAACGCTCATGGGTGAGTTCTGGGTGGTCGAGGGGATCGACGGCGCGGGCAAGAGCCACCTGCTGTCCCGCCTGGCCGACACCACCTGCGAGGCCGTCGTCCTCCGCAAGGACGATCGCCCCAAGAGCGGCGATCGATGGGCCGACGGACGGCTTGCCGTGATGCACATCCTCACCTGGGGATACGACCACATCGAACCGGTCTGGAACTACCCCTCCCGGTACTGGCTGCACACGTTGGCCGCCTGGTGCGAGCTGTTCCACCACGTCCACGTGGCACCGACGCTGGCCGAAGGCCGATCGGTGGTCGTCGACGGCTGGTACTTCAAGCACCAGGCTCGGATGGCGCTCTCCGGGGATGAGGACCTGGTGGCCTTGGCCGCCCGGGTGTTCTCCGCCCTGCCCCAGCCGGACCAGGTGGTCAGGCTGTCCACGCCTCCTGACCTCGCCGCCACCCGCAGGTCGGGCAGCTCCAAGCCCTCCGAACACGGGGCGTTCGTCACCGGCCAGGCCGTGATGTCCGAACGGGACTTCGCCACCTACCAGACCTGTACCAGCCAGGCTCTGGATGAACTCCTGCGGCGACACCCCGCTCGGGTTCACACCCTGGATCCCGGTGCACCCCTCGAAGGCCTGCTGTCACTACTCCGTGAGGAGACCGCCCCGTGAGTGTCACTGTGCCCGCGGCCGTCATCAGCGAGGATCACACGATGGGGGAGCGGTTGGCTGACTACGTGCTTCCCAAGGTCCCCGTCGACCTTCTCGCCGCCACCGGAGGCCGTGCCTGGGTCTACCCCAACCGGTCCCTGTCCTTCCTATTGGGTGGGGAGAAACGCCAGGGGAAGAGGTTCAACTGGCGTCGTCCCTACTTCACCGTTGCCGACCAGGTGCTGCACTGCGTGGTCCCTCCCGGGCGGGACTACACGCACCACTACACCCAGCTTCTCCGCTCCGCCTGCGCGTTCATCGGCTTGGCCGCTGACGTCACCACCGAACCACCGGCCCCCGGCCAGGGCCTGGAGTTCGTCGACCACTGGCTTCCCGACGACCTGCTTGTACCCGACCTGGCCCTCCTCGGCTACGTCGAGCCCCTCTTCCACGACCACACCACCGGCTGGACCCACCGGCCCGGGTTCGGTTGGCGCACCGCCCGCATCGGCTCAGCCACCGTCCTCCTCCTGGGCTGTGAGTTCAGCTTCTGGGGCGACCTCGCCGGAGACCTCGTCACCGCGCTCGTCGCACGCGGGCACACCGGAGGCGTCGTCTACGTCGGCAAGCTCGGCGGCCTCCAACCGGACATGGTGCCCAACACCCTCATCGTCACCGGCACCACCACCCGCATCGAGAACCACACCCTCACCTGGGACAGCTCACTGGACCTCACCCACGCCCCACCGACCATCCGAACCGGGACACGGCACGTCACCGTCCCCAGCGTCATGGACGAGACCCGCGCCTGGTTCCGAGACCACCGCGACGACTTCGACATCGTCGATCCCGAGATCGGGCACATGGCCCGCGCCGCCACCACCGCCGGCGTGTCCTTCGACTACCTGCACATCGTCACCGACAACCTGAACGGCACCTACGAACACGGCCTGTACGCCGAACGCAGCGCTCCCGTCGCCACCCGGCGACGCCGCTGCCTGCGCGACATCGAGGCCATCCTGCACCGGAGCCTGACATGAACCTCACCGCACCCGTCACCCTCCTGGGCCTGGACTGGAGCACTCCGGACACCCCGCGCCTGCGCATCACCGACCCCACCAACCCGAACGGCAGCCTGCTCCATCCCCTCCTGGGTGAGCACACCTTCCGCATCGACGGCGACCAGCGCCGCTGCGTCGGCTGGTTCAACCTCACCGGCACCGAGGCCAGGCACGTGCGCTGCCGTACCGACGAGATCGTCACCAGGGGAAGGCAGTGTCGCCGCTGCCAGTACAAGGAGGGGTTCATCGCCGCCCACCAAGCCCACCGCGACTCCACCGCCCTGCCCGAGAACATCCGCGACTACCTCCAGCAACCGCACTGGCTCTACCTGGACGTCTTCGCCAAGGGCATGACCAAGGTCGGCACCGCCGCCGAATCCCGCCGCCGCAGCCGCCTGGCCGAACAGGGACCCGTCGCCGCCGTCTACATCGCCCGCACCCACGACGGCATGACGATCCGCGCCCTGGAGTCCGCCGTCTCCCAACACTTCGGCCTGCCCCAACAGGTGCCGACTCGCCGCAAGATCCTCGGCCTCCACGAGACCGTGGACACCGCGACCCTCACCACCTGGCTCACCGATCTCGCCACCCAGGTCGTCTCCTACCTGGACAAGCTCACCACCGATCAGCCCGGCATCGAGGTCTCCAGCGACCCCGAACTCTGGGTGCGGTCCGCGTGCGCCACCACCGTCTTCGAGGCCGCACCCGTCCTGGCCTACCCCGCCGACCTCACCCAGGGCACCCACCACCTCCACATCACCGGTGCCAGCGGCCCCGTCGCCCTCTTCACCACCGACCCCGAGCCGCATACCGATGCGGCCCGCTACTGCGCCGACCTGACCAGGCTCATCGGCCGCCGCCTCACCCCCGCCACCCCCGAAGACACACTCACCAGCGCCCCCACCCTCTTCTGACTCCGGAAAGGAACCCGTGGACGACGACACCCTGCGCGAGATCTGCACCTTCTGTTGCGAGGTCGAAGGCGGCGACGACTCCAACCTCTTCTACGACCTAGGCTTGGCCCGCACCCGCGACGACTACATCCTCCACGAAACCGACCACTTCACCGTCATGCCGTGCATCGGCGCCTTGACCGACTGGTACCTGCTCATCGTCTCCAAACGCCACACCCTCTCCGTGGGCTGGCTCGACGAGGCCGAGCGCGTCGACCTACGCGCCCTCATCCCGCAGGTCACCGACCTGATCCGCCAGCGCAGCGGCCTGGGCAGCCTCGTCTTCGAACACGGCAGCTTCGACTTCCGCGACAAGGGCGGCGCCTGCTACGACCACACCCACATCCACGTCGTGGCCACCGACCGCGACCACCACGCCTTCCTCGACCAGATCCCCGCACCCATCACCATGCGCCCGTGCGCCGACTGGATCGACGCTGCCCGCCACATGGTGGACGACCAACACCGCTCCTACCTCGCCCTCGGTGCCCCTGGCCAGGACTGGATCGGCACCGCCACCGGGGCACCCTCCCAGTTTTTCCGCCGCTGCCTCGCCTCGTGGATCGGCGCCGAGGAAGGGGAGTGGGACTGGCTCACCTTCCCCCAGACCGACCGCGTCCACCGGATGAGCACCCTGCTCACCGCAGGATGACCCACACCACCGACCCACTCGCCGTACTCGGCGCATCGGAAGACGGAGCGAGCGTGGGGTGTCGGCGTAGTGTGGGGCACGTGGTCCACACCGAGGAGTTCGCCGAGCGCGCGACCCGCGCCATCCACACCGCCGCGCACACCCTGGGTATCGCTTCACCCATGGAACCCGAACTGATCCGTGCCGGGGAGCGCGCCGTCTTCCGCCTCGGTGGTGGCACGGTCATCGGCCGGGTCGAACGCTCTGCCGCTCGGTGGGAGGAGGCCGACCGGGAGGTCCGCGCCGCCCGCTGGCTCGCCGGTCAGGGCCTGCCGGTGAGCGAGCCTCTGCCCGGAGACCAACCCCTCCTGGTCGAGGACACCGCCGTCACCTTCTGGGAAGCGGTGGACGGGGAGTGGACCGTACCCAAGGAACTCGCGCTCCTCCTCCGAGCTTTGCACCATCTCACCTCACCGCCCACCCTCCACCTGCCCGAACTGGATCCCTTCGACCGCGTCACCGAACGCATCGACACCGCACCCCGGCTCACCACCGCCCAGCGCGACCAGCTCCACGCGGTCCACCACGACCTGGCCTCACGCCTTCCCACTGTCACACCTGTACTCGGCCGCCACGTCATCCACGGGGACGCCAACATCGGCAACGTCCTGGCCACCGACCACGGAGTGGTGCTCTTCGACCTGGACGGCATCTGCTGGGGGCCACCCGAATGGGACCTGGTCCTGACCGCCCTGTACCGGGACCTGGGCTGGCACACCGAGGCCGAGTACGCCGACTTCTGCGACGCCTACGGGTTCGACGTCACCACCTGGGGCGGCTATCCCCTCTACAAGGCGATCCGGGAACTACGCATGACCACCTGGCTCGCGCAGAAGGGCGGAGAGAGCCCCGAGATCGACGCCGAAATCGCCCAGCGCATCACCGACCTGGCCCACCCCGAACACCCCCGGACCTGGCACCCCTACTGACCCGAGCCCACCACGGAACCAGCCTGGCGGAGAAACCGCGCCGCCTCGGGCTGGTCACGGTAGGGCAGAACCCTCTTCGCGAAGTCGTCCAGATAGCCGACGCACCGCGCGGAGGAGGTCGCCCGAACCTGAGGAATCACCCGCGTGCCCAGGTGCACCGCCTCCTCCACCTCGCCCTGCCCGAGCACGGCCGCGGCCAGGACCATGCGCGTGAAAACCCGACTGCGCGCGTAGTCGTCCCCCGTCGACGCGGTGAGGCTCTGCTCGGCCAGGCGGCGGGCCACATGCGCGTGTCCCAGATCCCGGTGGCAGTGCGCGACTTCGTCGGAGTACTCGGAGTGGTCGAAGTAGCTGATCCACTCCGGATCCAGGCCAGGCCGACGCCGACCGAACTCCCGCTCCGCCTCGCTCATCGCGCGAAAACAGTCGGTCTTGTCCCGGCGGGCCGCGTGGGCGCGCGCCTCCATCATCAGGAACTGCGCGCGCATGGTCGCCGTCGCACGGTCCCCCGCCCCGGTCAGGGCGGCCCGCGCCAGGTCCCGGGCCTCGCGGTGCGCTCCCAGGTAGTTGGCCTGGTGACTCATCGCCGACAGCACACTCGCGCCCAGGAGCCGGTCCTCGGCGTGCGTGGCCAGGTCGAGCGCCTGAACGAAGTACCGTCGAGCCGCGCCGTTGCGCTGGGCGTCGTAGGACATCCAGGCGACGGAGAGCACGAACTCGGCCGCGACCGCGAACAACGGCCGTCGAATCGCTTCCGCGTGGGTCTGCCGGAGGAGAGGGACGACGGTGCCGTTGAGGTAGTGCACGGCGGTGGTGCGGGCGTTGTCCCCACCGAACCTGTTGTCCAGAGAAGCGAACGCCGCGGTGGCGGCACGGATCGCGGCCACGGGCTCCTCGTCCGGCACAGGTTCCCCAGCGGGTGAGAACGCGTCCTGTACGAGCCAGGCGAGCACGGCGGAACTGACCGCCGAGGCCTCGGCGTCGTTCTCCAGGCCGGGTGCGCCTTGGGTATCCGCGCGCGTCAGACGCTCCAGAACGGCCGCTGCCTCGTCACCGGACTCGTTCAAGTCCAGAGCGAGATCGGCAGGAACACACATCAGGTCGGGCGCGGGGATGTCGCATCCCTCAGTGATGCCTTCGAAGGCACGGCGGATCGTGTCGGGCCTGCGGAGTTCCCGGGTCCCCTTCAGGACGCGGGAGACCATGGTCTGCGACAGGTCACACATCCGCGCGATGGCGTCTTGGGACAGCGTGGTGTGCCTCAGCAGCAGTCGGATCAGCGTGTTGGTGTCCTCCTCGACCACGGCTCGCTGCACCTCGGGAATGCGCCAGAACCGGGCCGGAACGCACGAGCAGTCGCCAGTCTCTCGGTTTCGACCGCAGTTTCCGCAGAACACGGGTACGCCTTCCGCTTGGCTCTTCGGGGCGGGTGGGTGACACCGAAGCCTACGGGCGCCACCACACGACAAACCATGACCGGCTTGTCATGACCACCATGCCCGCTCCGTCATGGAGATGTCAGGCGTTTCTCCGGACAGTGAGTACATGACCACGACACCGCATGTCTCGCCTGCTCTGGCCTGCTGTTTCTCAACGGAGAACTGATGCAACCGCCTCTTCGTATTCCTCCGGTTTCGGGCGAAGGGGTTTTGTTGCCCCGACGTATTAGCTACGACGACCCGAACAAATCAGGACTTCTGTGCGGCTCCGACACCGCTCATCTGTCCCTCGCCCGTCGATGGGCGGCACAGGTCACCCGGACTACACCGTCCGCCGCGCACCCTCTGGTCGCCTCCCTGGCCGAGCTTCACGCGAACGCCCTGCGACACAGCGCTTCGGGGCTGCAGGGCGGGCAGGTACGGATCGAGATCGAACGGTGCCGCCTCCTCTTCCTCCTGCACGTGACCGATGACGGGCCGCGACCGGGAGCCGCGCCAACCGTTCCCGTACTGGACTTCTCACATGCAACAGAGGGGCCGAGTCCCGAACTTGTCGAGTGCGGTTACGGCCTGGCCGTGGTCGAAGCGATGGCCTTGTGCTGGGACTTCTCCAGGGGATCCGGCGGGGAGTTGACCGTCAGCGCGGCCTTCGACCGGTCCGGGCGCACTCGTACCAGATGATCGACGAATAGTCGTTAGGGCGGATACGCCCCCTGTTCTTTGTGCCGGGTGTTGAAGATTCTCGTCCACCCAAGCGACCATCGACCAGCCCTGACCAGAGTGAATAGCCATTCCCCGGATTGACGGGTGGATTGTGTCCATATGTTCGAATTTGTGGATGAGAAGTGCAGTTCCGAGGGCGTATGACTTCGGGGTCATCGACACTCACCCCAACCCCGCAAGGGTAAAGGCCAGTCTCTTCTCGGGGCTGGTGAAGGAAGAGAAGAAGGGGTGCCCCAGGCCGGTGCGGCAAACACCCACCTGGGGCGTGATTCCCACCTGATACCGCAGGAGGAAATCGTGGAGAAGTTTATCGGGCGGCACCGCAAGCGCCGCCAGGGATGGGGCGAGCACGTGCGCTGGATGCTCGGTGCTCTGCTGGCCGTTGTGTTCTGCGGCTCGACAGGCTGCAGCGCCCCGCCAATGTCAGAGCCCGAAGGCCGTCGACCGAGTCCGGATCGGCGTGTTGGGGCAGACCGGCAAGCCGTCTCGGGGCAGCAGGTGGACGAGAAGCGGGAGGCGGCTTCGCGCACTCACGCGGAGAACGGGGCGCAAGGGGAAGCGGCTGTGGTGCCGCGTCAGTGGGACCCGTATCTCGGGCGGCGTGGGTGGTGCGTGGACGATGACGGGGTGCGCGGGGTGCGTCCCTACCTCGCTCGAGCGGAGGACCGCTTCCTCCCCGGCTGTACCGAAGCACCTGCGGGGGTTGGTCACGTTGACCTCCTGGCCACCGTTCACGAGCCAGCACCCGTGTCTGCTCCCGCTCCGGTTCCTGAAGGTGGCGGTGCGGGTGAGTTCGCTGAACTGGCTCGCCTCGTACGCGATTGGCAGGCCATGACCTCCTGACCGGTGGGAGGGCTCGTCCCGGGGGTGCCGTCCATGAGCATGGCCGGTACCCCCGGGATTGTTCTTTGTCCGTGTCCGGTCGTCGCAGGTCAGATGTGCGATATCGGAAGCGAACGAGCGCTTTCTGGAATGGCTTCGCGCGTGCGTCGCACCTGCCCGCGAGGGGCTACTGAACCCCGAGTGAACACGATGTGAACCAGGGCCAGCAGGTGGGCCGTTAGCGGGGCCGTCGGGTGGGCCGGTTTTAGCTGGCCCACCCCTCCAGCACCATCTTCGCAGGCCAGGGGTTATTCAAGTGGGCCAACGCGTGTCCAGACTTATACCCAAGTGGGTAGTGCTGGTCACGTAGGCGGGCGGGGCCGCCCCTCGCGGAGCGAGGTGGCCCCGCCCGCACCTGCTCACGGTATCGCTCCCCACCGTGCCCGCGAGAACATCTCCTGATGGTTTCCTCTAAATACTCAAGAGAAATTGATAATGGAAACGAGCGGCGTCGATATTCCTTCGGGTTCCTTCCGTGGTCTTTTTGCTGGTCGCCCTGGAAGGGAATATCCTACAGGTGTGTTGGCCGGGGCGGTGGTGGGTTCTCGCGGTGGGCTGGGCGAGGTGGTCCGGTTCGCGTGCCGCACCGGCGGCGTCGGCCGGTGCGTGCCGTGGCGGGCGTGTGGCGAGGGCCGAACGAGGGCCTGTGACTCCGCCTGTGACTCCGCCTGTGTGTGGGCCGCTTTGAACGGAGCACCCTGGCGGCGTTATCAATGCAGGTCAGGGGGTGTCCAGGTGGGTCAGTGTGTGTCCAGACTTATACCCAGTGGGTCGTCATCTTCACGTAGGGGGCGGGCGGCGCCCCCCGCTCGCCGGGGGCGCCGCCCGCCCCTATGCCCATGGAAGAGGGTCTATCTTCGCCCCGACTTCTTCATCCCATTTCATCTCTTCATATTTTTCTTCTTATTGCATTGGTCTGTGCTGAAGCGTCCGCTTCGTGGCGCGTGGTGGGGCCAGCGGAGACGGCGCGGAGATCACCCAGCCCCGTGTAGTGGACGGGTGCCAGTGTTGAGCGCTGCGAGTGGTCCCCGCGCGACTGGCGGGGCACACGAGGCGGAACGGGCCTGGCTTCTCGTGGTTTGGCTCGGCGAGATCGGCGGCCGAGTGTCGCATGTGACAGCGGACAGTAGATACTCCCCATAGGCGGCCACTTAAGGCCCCGCCCACGGCCACGACACTCCCCACTGATGGCCAGATACCTCCCCGCCTGACCAGGACAAACACCGGTCGGCGAGGGTTGACCGGGTGAAGAGCAGCAGGGAGATCATGGAAATCCTGGAGGCCTACGACCTCACCGGGAGTTACCGGGCAGCGGCCGAACTGGCCGGGTGCGACCACCACACCGTCGCCCGCTACGTCAAACTCCGCGAGACCGGCCAAAGCCCCGAGCAGCGCACCCACCGCGCCCGCCCCATCGACGACTACCTCGACAAGATCGAGGAACTCGTCAACCGCTCCCAAGGCAGGGTCCGCGCCGATGTCGTCCACCGGCGCATCACCGCGATGGGCTTCACCGGCGGCGAGCGCACCACCCGGCGGGTGGTCGCCCAGGTCAAGGACCGCTACCGGGCCGGGAAACGGCGGGTGTTCCGGCCCTGGATCCCCGAACCAGGCCTGTGGATGCAGTGGGACTGGGGAGAAGGCCCCAAGATCCGGGGGCGGCGCACCCACCTGTGGTGCGCCTGGCTGGCCTGGTCCCGCTACCGCGTGATCATCCCGGTCTTCGACAAGACCCTGCCCACCGTGGTCGCCTGCCTGGACGCCACCCTGCGCCGACTCGGCGGGGTGCCCGCCTACGCCCTCACCGACAACGAGAAGACCGTCACCGAAGCCCACATCGCCGGGATCGCGGTCCGCAACCCCGAGATCGTGCAGGTCGCCCGCCACTACGGGATGACGATCCGCACCTGCGTCCCGGCCGACCCGCAGACCAAGGGCGGATCGGAGGCCACAGTGCGCATCGCCAAGGCCGACCTGGTGCCCACCGACGTCAACCTGGCCGAGGGTTTCCGCACCTTCGGCGACCTGGAAACCGCCTGCCGCGCCTTCACCGACCAGGTCAACGACCGGATCCACCGGGAAACCCGCCGCCGTCCCACCGAAGCGTTGGCCGAGGAGCGCACCCGGCTGCACCCGCTGCCCGCCGAACCGTTCACCATCGCGTTTGGCACCACAAGGCGGGTCAATTGGGACAGCACGATCTCGGTGGAGGGGGTTCGCTACTCCGTCCCCCACCACCTGGTCGACACCCGTGTCTGGGCCCGCTTCCACGGCGAGGAGCTGATCGTCACCGCCGTCGGCGAACGCGGCCCCGAGGAGGTGGCCCGCCACGGGCGCTCCACCCCGGGCAACCCGAGCATCAGCGACGACCACTACCCCGAGCGGGGCGACAAGGAAGGCGACCGCACCCCCAGAGCCCACAGCGCCGAGGAGGCCGCGTTCCTGACCCTGGGGCCCGGAGCCGCGTCCTGGCTGGTCGAAGCCGCCTCGGTGGGCACCCGCCGGATCAAGCCCAAGATGGCCGAGGCCGTCGCTCTGGCCAAGCTGCACACTCCGGCCGAGGTTGACCGGGCGCTGGGGACCGCGGCGATCGCGGGCCGGTTCGCCGAGAACGACCTGATCGCCATCTTGGCCCACCAGGCCGGACGCCCTGCCGCCGAGCCCACCCGCGCCAGCGAGGACCACAGCCTGCAGCCGGGCACCTCGGCCTGGTCCTCCTTCGGCCTGCCCCGCGACGACGAGAGCGAGCAGTGATGAGCACCCCGATCCGCACCGTTGCCGGACCGCCCGCCGAGCCGATGGCCGAGGCCGTCGAGCTCACCCGCCGGTTGCGGCTCCCCTACCTGCGCAAGGCCATGGCCGACGTGATCCCCACCGCCAAGGCGCAGCGGTGGGACCCAGCCGAGGTGGTCCGCGTCCTGCTGGCCGAGGAAGCCGCTGGACGCGACCAGACCAACCTGCGCACCCGCCGCAAGCGGGCGAACTTCCCCACTGGCAAGACGTTCGGGGACTGGGACGAGACCGCCTCCTGCATCGCCCGACCCACCCAGGACGCGCTCAAGACGCTGGAGTGGGTGGCCAGGCGGGAGAACCTGAGTATCTGCGGGCCCTCGGGGACGGGCAAGTCGCACTTTTGCGAGGCGCTGGGGCACGCCGCGGTCGAGGCGGGGATGACGGTGGCCTGGCACACCATCGAGGACCTGGGGGTGCTGGTTCGCAGGCACCGGGCGGACGACTCCATGGCCAGGGCCGTGACACGGCTGCTGCGCGCGGACTTGATCGTGGTCGACGATATCGGGCTGCTACCGGTCTCGGCCGATGCGGCCGAGGGGTTCTACAGGCTGGTGGACGCCGCCTATGAGCGCAGGTCGTTGGTGGTTTCCAGCAACCTGCACCCGTCGGGGTTCGACGAGATCATGCCCAAGACGTTGGCGACCGCGACGGTTGACCGGCTCCTGCACCACGCCCATGTCGTGGTGACCCAGGGTGACAGTTTCCGGCTTGCTCAGGCGACCTCGGGAGCGGGGGTGAAGGCGTTGAGTTGACCTCGGACACCACCACGGCGGGGACTTATCTGGCCGCCGTTGGGGAGATCGGCCTGGCCGTCAGTGGGGAGAACTACTGGCCGCCTGCGGGGAAAACACACTGGCCATTGACACGCATGCGCCGCCTGGGTGCCGTCGTCAGGGCCGTGGAGGGAAGCACGGTGAGGTGGAGGAGGGGCCGGTGGGAAGAGGACGCCCTGTTCGCTTCCGTTGCCGCGCCGTGGTGGTGGCTGGTGGGATAGTGATCCCGGGGGCCACGGTCGCCCCCGATGTCGGAACTGTGTGGGCCCACGTCGGCCCCACGACCGTTGGTGGGGCCGTGGTCCCCCTTTCGGGGTGTGTGGGCGGACGGGGGTGTCTGTGGCCCTGTCCAGGGATGAGGGCGTATCGCCCGAATCGGACGGGCGGTGGTGGGGTGTTCCGGACTGGCGAGCACACCAGGAGCGAGAAGACGCCCCACACCCCGGGCCACGCGGGAGGTTCACCGCCGCTGGCCTAGGGTTTCCTCGTGTCCGGGGTTGGTGTCCGATCGGATGAAAGGTCCCCTGGTGTTGGGAGCGGAATCTTTCGGTGTGGTCTTGTGAACAGGCCACCGTCTTCAGTGTGTGGGCGTGTGGCGAATCGAGGAGATCACCCCGTTGGCCCGGGCTTGCCAGAGCAGGGAGCGGGCCTGGTGGGTATCGAGTTTTTCCAGTCCTACGGCCGCCCAGGTTCGTAGGGACTCGTCCTGGCTGTTGAGTTGGGCACTGAGTAGCGGGAGGGCGGCTGGAGATCTCGCTTCTCCGATGAGCTCGAGCAGCCAGCAGCGCAGCCCGTGGTCGTTCTGTTCCTGTTCGAACTGGTGGACCAGCTCGTCGAGGTGGTCGGCCGCGTGTGTCAGCAGCAGGTGGAAGCCATCTTCCTGTCGTTGCGGATCGCGGCTTCGCATCAACCGCATCGCCTCATGGAAACCCGTGGTCACGGCAGTCAGGTTAATGGCTCGTCCACTCACGCGCCCTGAGGTTTTCGCGTGTGCGAAGCCGGTGATGGATCGGATCAATGGTCCGCTGAGAAGGAGTCGAGCAGGTGCTCCTGCGGCCTAGCCTCGTTGAGGGCTGGGTGCGTGCGACAATCAGGGGGTGGAAGCCACCGACCTCTCGGTTCTCCGACGACTGCTCATCGACGCGCTGGCGTTGCTGGCGGCCGACGCCTCGGACCAGACGGCCTGGGTGGATCGACACCATGTCATGGTGGACGAGATCGCCCTGAACTTCGACGACGCCTTCCGCATGGCCGGGCGACTGATCGAGCACCAGCAGATCGGTGGAAGCGTCTTGGCCGCGCTACGCGAGATCGACGCGCTGTTTGCCAGCATGAGCGGCCCAGAACACATGGACCGGTGGACGAGCGACGCGCTGTCCCGCGACCAGGGCTGGAACCAGGTCCGACGGCTTGCGCGCCAAGTGCTCATCGAGTTGGCCGGCGGGGAGGACCATCCTCTGCCGAACATTCAGGTGATCCGTTGACCCGGATGCCCCGTCCTCTGGCCGCCGTGTGGTGCGGCGCCCGTGTCGGGGTGTGTGGGGGGTGACGCGCCTGGCTGGCCGCTGGGGTGGGTGTTGGGGGGTTGGGGGCGGACGTGGCCGTGTGGGGCCGTGGCGGGGCGCTGGTGGGCGGACAGGGGGCGCCCCCGGCATGGAGCCGCCAGGGTCACGGGATGGCAAAATGCTCCGCGAGGTCCTCGCCCACCTGTACTGGACCTTGCACTGGGGAGCACACACGGAGCATTTCAGGCCCGGATCCGGGCCTGACGCCTCGCCTGTTCGACTCCGTACACCTCGTCTGACCTGGGGTTTTGTGGCGCACCCGGCAGGATTCGAACCTGCGGCCATCGGATTAGAAGTCAGGTGCCCACGACGCCGCCGTCCTCGCGGCGGATCACCACGACGGCCGAACGGGGACGACCCCCACGCGCGTGCTCGGGCCAGTTGCTCACCACGCGCGGGTCGGCCGCGGTCGGGTCGCCCAGCGGCGATCCCGACCATCCCGGGCCCCGCACACTGACGAACAGGGTTCGCTGGTCGGGGGCTGCGGTGACGCCGGAGATCCCGCACCCGCGCGGACCGGTGAGGAACCGGCGCACCCGCCCCGTCTCGGGGTCGGCGCACAGCAGCGCGCTGTTGCCCAGGTCGGCGCGCTGATCGTCGTCGCCCAGACGGACGACGTCGGTCGTGATCCACAGCCGTCCGTCGCCGCCGCAGTACACTCCGCCCGGGGCGGCGAACCGGGCGCCGTCGGAGTCGTCGGAGGAACCCGGCCGGACGAACTCCCGCCACCCCAGCACCGTCGCCCCGTGGTCGCCTGATCCCTCGGTCCAGACCAGCACCCTGCCGCCGCGGCCCTCCCGGGCCTCGGGCAGGTACACCTCACCCGTCTCGGGGTGCACGGTCGGGCGGCCGGGCGAGCGCAGCTCGGTCGCTCCCACGGCCTCGGCCGCTTCCCGGGCCCGCAGGAGCACGTCGGCCTGATCGTGGAAGCCCCGCGCCTCGGTGAGGCCGTCGCGGCCGTGTTCGAGCCTGATCCACTGGCCGGTGCCGTCGTCGTCGAACCGCGCGGCGAACAGTGTGCCCTCGTCCAGGGGGCTGGCGGTCGCGGTCCGCACGTCCTGCCAGGCGTGTTCACCGACGAACTTGTACACGTGGCCGGTGTCGCTCATGTAGACCACCGGGCGCCCGCGTGACTCGGCGACCACGGCGCCGTTGTGCGCGATCCTGCCCAGGGCGGTGCGCTTGACCGGGGGAGAGACCGGGTTCCAGGGGGAGACCTCCACCGTCCAGCCGAACCGGTACGGTTCGTCCGGTGACTCGGCCAGGTCGAACCGGGGCTGGTGCAGGTGCCAGTCGTAGGCGGAGCCGTCGGCCGCCAGTCCGTAACGCCGGTGCGCCTCGCTGGGACGCCAGTTCCGCTGCCCGGTGCCGAAGACGTCGGAGATCGTGTCCTCCCCGGTCAGGTAGGTGCCCCAGGGAGTGACCGCGTGCGCGGTGCCGCCCAGGACCCCGCGCGCACCGGAACCCGCCTCCAGGACGTCGTGTCCGTGCAGGGGGCCGGAGAAGGTGACGTGCGACGACGCGGTGATCCGGCGGTTGACGTCCGAGCCCGTCATCCTCCAGCGCCCGTTGGAGAGCTTGACCCGCACGACGGATGCGCCCAGGGAGACCATCTCCTTGGCGGTGCGCTCGAAGGTGGCGGCACGGCCTCCGTCGGCGTGCAGCAGCACGGGGTCGGCGGAGGCGTGGTTGATGACGAGCAGTCCGCTGCGGGTGCCCTCGCGGCGGGGGTTGACGGGCAGGAAGTGCAGCCCCGAGTGCCCGGTGCCGATCTGGAGCCGTGCCTCGGCCGCGGGGTTGGCGGCGTCCGGCCGCCACTTCGGGCCGAACGAGTGCAGCGGTGTTCCCCAGGGGGCGATGACGTGGGCGGTGTATCCGGGGGGGACGGTGATGTCGTCGGTTCGGGCGATGGGGACGGAGGAGAAGGTCACGGAGGCGCCGTCCACCGGTGCCGCGTGGGCGGGGGAGAGGGGGACCCCGGCCAGGGCGGCGGCGGCCAGCGTCCCCAGACCCGCCCCGGTGCGCAGGGCCGCTCTGCGGCTGGGGTGCCCGTGGTCGTTCGTGCGGTGCGCCATGGCCCTCTCCTCGTTTTCGGTGCTCGTCACACCGACCGCGAACACTGCGTTTCGTGACGAGAAAAACACATTGGGTGATGTTCTGGGTGTACGCCCCTGGGGGCGCGCGTGTCGTCCGAGGTGGGAATGAAAACGGTTATCATTGTGTTCCAGTGACGGACACAGGAGGATCCCCATGGCACGCAACGAACTACGGCCCATCATCAAGCTCCGGTCGACCGCCGGAACCGGCTACACGTACGTGACCCGCAAGAACCGGCGCAACACCCCGGACCGGCTGGTCCTGCGCAAGTTCGACCCGCGCGCCCGCCGACACGTCGAGTTCCGCGAGGAGCGCTGACCCACCGCCAGGAGGCGACATGAAACCCGGAATCCACCCCGCCTACCACCCCGTGGTCTTCCGCGACCGCGCGGCCGACTTCGCGTTCCTCACCCGGTCGACCGTCACCAGCGACAGGACGATCGAGTGGAGCGACGGGCGGACCTACCCGCTCATCGACGTCGAGATCTCCAGCGCCAGCCACCCGTTCTACACCGGTACCGCCCGCGTGGTGGACACGGCCGGGCGAGTGGAGCGCTTCAACCGGCGCTACCAGCGTTGACGACCGGCGGGGCGCCGCCCCCGCCCTCCCGTATCCCACAGGTGAGGACCGACCCATGGCCGTACCCAAACGGAAGATGTCCCGCGCCAACACGCGCACACGCCGCGCCCAGTGGAAGGCCACGGCGCCCGAACTGGTCCCCGTGACCCTCGGCGGACGCGACCACCTGGTCCCCCGCCACCTCGTGCGGGCCTACCGGCGCGGCCTGCTGCCCGCACCGCCGGTCTGACCGCCCCCCGGGCCGCACGGGGCCGCGGCCGCCCGCGGCCGCGGCCCCACCCCGAGCGGCGCGTACCACCGTCCACCCGGCACGGCGGCGGTGGGACACAGTTCAACCGGAGTACGTCCCGCGGTCATCCGGGGCGGGCACAATGGCCGCTCCCCCCACGCCCTGGCCCCGTGAAAGCGAGCACCCGCCCGTGTCCCTCCTCACCGCCCCCGGCAGGAACGGGCGTGTGCGACACACCGTCGCCGGCACCGGCGGGCACCGACCCGAGATCGACGGCCTGCGTGCCGTGGCCGTGCTCCTGGTGGCCGCCTACCACGTCTGGCTGGGGCGGGTCTCCGGCGGTGTGGACGTCTTCCTGGTATTGACGGGTTTCCTCATCACCGGCTCCCTGGCGCGCGCGGCCACCGGCGGGGGGATCGGCTACGGCTCCTTCCTGGCCCGACTGGCAGCGCGCCTGGTGCCGACCGCCGCCGTCGTCGTCCTGGCGACACTGGCCGCGACACGGCTGCTCATGCCCGAGACGGCGTGGCGCGAGGCGCCCGGGGGCGCGGTCGCGGCCCTGCTCCACCACACGAACTGGCGTCTGGCACTGGGCTCGGTGGACTACCTGGCCCGGGAGGGCGACCTCGATCCGTTCCAGCACTTCTGGTCCCTGTCAGTACAGGGGCAGTTCTACCTGGTGTGGCCCGTGCTGATCGCGGCGGTCGTGTGGGCGGCCCGGCGCGGCGGACGCGACCCGCGTACCCCGTTGCTCGTCGCCCTGTCCGCGGTCTTCGTGTTCTCGTTGGCCTACTCGGTGGTGATGACCCGGGCCGACCAGCCGTGGGCCTACTTCGACACCGGCGCCCGGCTGTGGGAGTTCGCTCTCGGCGGGCTGCTGGCCCTGCTGTCGTCGCGGGCGGAGCCGCCACGGGCGGTGCGCGTGGCGCTGGGCTGGAGCGGCCTGGCGGCGCTGGTGCTGTGCGGGGCGCTGCTGCGTGTGTCGTCGGTCTTCCCCGGGTACGCGGCGCTGTGGCCCACCCTGGCCGCGGTGGCCGTCGTCGTGGCGGGTACCTCCGGTTCGGCTTTCGGGGTCGACCGGTTGCTCACCCTGCGGCCGCTGCGCTACCTGGGCTCGATCTCCTACGCGCTGTACCTGTGGCACTGGCCGCTGCTGGTGTTCTACCTGTCCGTCACCGGACGCGGCCTGGCGACCCCGTGGGGCGGGGCGGCCGTCCTGGCGGTGTCGGTCCTGCTGGCGGCGGCGACCACCCCGGTGGCCGACCGGCTGGCCGCGCTGGGGCGCGGGGACGGAGGGCGGGCGGTGCGGCGCGGGACGGCGGTGGCCCTGGCCTGCCTGCTGCCGGTCCTGCTCACGGCCGGGACCTGGTCCGGACTCCAGGCGGCCGAACGCGCCCGGTGGGAGAGGCTGGCCGCCGACGGCCGCAGCTATCCGGGTGCCGCCGTGGTCGACGGGGCCGAGGCGCCGGACCTGCCGATCTATCCGCCACCGGCCCGCGCGGTCGAGGACGCGCCCGTGACCTACGGCGACGGCTGCAACCAGACGACCGCCGACGCCGAGGTGATCACGTGCGTCTACGGAGCCGACGAACCCGTGCGCACGGTGGCTCTGGTGGGCGGCTCGCACGCGGCGCACTGGTTCCCCGCGCTGGAGGAGATCGCCCTGGCCCACGACTGGCGGCTGGTCAACATCGTCAAGGGCGCCTGTCTGTTCACCGACGCCCCCCAGACCTACAAGGGTGAGCCGTACACGTCGTGCGCGGAGTGGAACCGCGGGGTGATGGCCGAGCTCGCGCGGCTGCGGCCCGACACGGTCTTCACCACGGGCACGACGACCAGCCTGGACACCTCGGCCGGGTACGGCGAGGAGCAGGTCGTGGACGGCTACGTGGACCGGTGGCGCGAACTCGGGGACATGGGGATCGACGTGGTCGCCGTGCGCGACACGCCCAGATTCGGTTTCGACGTGCCCGGCTGCCTGGCCGGGGCCGCGCCCGACCAGTGCGTCTCGGCCCCGGAGGAGTCGATGGCGCCGGTCTCACCGCTGGAGGGGGCCGAGGTGCCCGCGAACGTGACGGTGCTGGACCTGACCGACCGGTTCTGCGCACCCGACGTGTGCCGCCCGGTGATCGGCAACGTCCTCGTGTACTGGGACGGCAGCCACGTCGGCGCGACGTTCATGCGCACCCTGGCCCCGGAGCTGGAACGGCGGTGGGCCCGAGCCGAGAGCTGGTAGATCCAGCGCTCCGGGCCCCGGGGCCGCCCCCACGCCCCGGCGCGACCGTACCGGCCGGCGGCGCCGCCCCGTGCCCGCCGGGCGAGCGGCATCCGCGGAACACGCCCCGGCACGTGGTCGGCGGACCGCCGCCGGTCGGGCACCCTGGGGGCGTGACAACCCCAACCCAAGCGCAGACCCCCGCTCCGGGGCCCCACGCCGCGCGCGCCCCGCGCAGACCCGTCGACCTGCTCGTCGGTACCGTCGGGCTCCTCGCCGTCGCCTCGATGCTGCTCGCCGTGCGCGTCCTCTCCGACGGCGAACCGGTCACCGGCCCGGCCCAACTGCGCGCGCTGCTGCCCCTGGGCCTGCTCCTCCTCGTCGCTGTGGGCGCCAACCTCCTGCTCATCGTCCTGGTCTGCTTCGTCGTCCTGCGCACCCTGCTCCAGGGCCGTCTGCGGGACCTGGTCCGCGCGGTCACGGCGGCGGTCAGCGCCTACGCCCTGGCCTCGCTGATCAACGCCCTCCTCGCGGCCCTCCTGGGCTCCCGGCAGGTCCTGGACACCCTCACCGGCACACCGGGCGACGTCTTCACCAACGCCACCCTGGGCTACGTCGCCGCGGCGATCGCCTTCGTCCGCACGATGCCCTCCGGCCAGCCCCGGGTCCGCGCGCTGCTGTGGACCGGGGTCGCCCTCGTCGCCGTGTGCGCCCTGCTGGCCCTGGTCACCAGTGTCCTCGCGCTCGTCATGACCGTGTTGGTCGGCCTCGTCTGCGCGGCGTTGGCCCGCTACGCCGTCGGCGCCGGACCCGCGCCGCGCGCGGACGGGCGCATCCACGCCGAGATGCACCGGTTCGGCATGACCACCACCGACATCAGCCAGGCGGGCACCGACGACGAGGGCAACCCCCGCCACGTCGCCGACCTCGACGACGGCACCCGCGTGGAGGTGGCCGTCATGAGTTCGGAGAACACCACCGGCTTCTGGTGGCGCCTGCGCGACCTGCTCCTCCTGCGGGGCCCCGTCGCGCCGCGGATGCTCTACGGGGTCCGCCGTCGCGCCGAGCACGCCGCGCTGATGAGCTTCTGCGCCCGCGAGGCCGGGGTCACCGTCCCCCGGGTCCGGGCGGTCGGCGAGGTGGGCCCCGGAACGGTCCTCCTGGCTCGTGAACTCCTCCCCGTCCGCACCCTGGACGCGCTGGACGAGGCCGACCTCACCGACGACCTGCTCGACCGCTGCTGGTCGGTGCTCGGCGCCCTGCACCACCGCCGCGTCGCCCACGGGAACCTCAGCCCGGCCACCGTCGGGATCCTCGACGACGACTCCGCGACCGTGGCCCTGACCGGTGTCGACCGCGGCGCCGTGGCCGCCCCCCAGCTCAGGATCTCCCTGGACGCCGCCGCCATGGTGACGCTCCTGGCGCTGCGCGTGGGCGCGGAGCGCGCCGTCGCGTCGGCCGTGCGCGCCTTGGGCGTTCCCGCCACCGCCCGTGTCCTGCCGCTGCTCCAGGCCGCGGGGCTGCCCTACCCCCTGCGCGCGCGGTTGCGGTCGCGACCGGATCTGCTCAGCGACCTGCGCGCGCGGATCGTCGAGGTCGCACCGGAGGCGCCCGCCGCGCCGGCGCGACTGGAGCGGATGCGGCCGCGCACGATCGTCAGCGTGATCGTGGCCACCGCGGTCGGACTGGTCCTGGCCTACCAGCTCGCCGGTGTGGACCTGCGGGGGATCGGCGACGCCGACCCCGGTTGGACGGTCGCCGCGTTCGCCATGGCGACCCTGTGCATGGTCGCCGCGGCGATGGTCCTCATCGGGTTCGTCCCCATCCCGCTGCCGTGGTGGCGCACGGTCATGGTGCAGTACGCGGGCTCGTTCGTGCGGATCGCCGCCCCCGCCGGGCTGGGCTCGATCGCGATCAACAGCCGTTTCGTGGTCAAGGCGGGCGCGCCCGCGCCGCTGGCGCTGTCGGCGGTCGGCCTGACCCAGCTCGTCGGGTTCCTGGTGCACGTGCCGCTCCTGCTGGTGTGCGCCTACCTGACGGGGACCTCGTACTGGACGGGTTTCACCCCCTCACCCACCGTCATCGGTGTCAGCGTCGCGGGCACGGCCACCGTCGCCGCGGTCCTGCTCCTACCCGGCCTGCGGCGCCGGGTCGCGGAGCGGGTCGGGCCCTACCTGCGGGGGGTGCTGCCCCGGTTGCTGGACACCCTCCAACGCCCGGCCAGCCTGGCGCTCGGGCTGGGCGGGACGGTGCTGTTGACCGTGGCGTTCGTGCTGTGCCTGCACTTCTCGGTGCTGGCCTTCGCCGGGCCGGACACGGGGGTCAGCCTGGTCGCGGTCGCGGTCGTCTTCCTGGCGGGCAACGCGATCGGGTCGGCCGCGCCCACCCCCGGCGGGCTGGGCGCGGTGGAGGCCGCGCTGATCGGCGGTCTGACCACGGTCGTCGGGGTACCGGCGGCGGTGTCGCTCCCGGCGGTCCTGCTGTTCCGGGTGCTCACCTTCTGGTTCCCGGTGCTGCCGGGGTGGGGGGCCTTCTCCTACCTCCAGCGGCGCGAGGCCGTCTGAGGCCGGTGCGGGCGGGGCGGCTCAGGCGCTGTCCGCCAGGGCGTCCATGGCCGCGGTCAGGACCGCGTCGAACTCGTCCGCCGTCTGCTGCCGGTCCTGGTCGGCGCGCTCCAGCACCTGCTGGTCGTAGCAGTCGCTCCATTCGGAGCTGCCCGGGTTGGAGTCGCTGCACGCCTCGATGACGTCGTAGGACAATGAGGACGACGAGGATGACGGGTCGTCGTTCGGCTCGGTGTACATCAGGGTGAAGTGGACGTTCCCGACCCGCCCCCACGCGCTCCGCACGAACAGTTCCGCGCCTGCGTCGGACAGGGCCGCCGAGATCATGCGGCCGTTCTCGGGCAGGGCGGGGGAGTCCTCGACGGTCACTCCGCCACTCATCTCGGTCTCGTCCAGGGCCACTCTCGCGTTGGAACAGCTGTCCAAGGACACCCCCTCCGAGGCGTCGGCCCACTCCTCGGGGGCCTCACCCAAGACCAGTGCGTAGGAGTAGATGGCGGGGGGTTCGGTGCGCGAGAGCGCGCGCTGTCCGGTGACCCCGGCGGGTCCCTCGGGAAACGGCCGCGTCGCCCGGTTCACCGCCTCCTCGCAACGGGAGAGTCCGGAGGCCTCGAACGGATGGGCGGCGGACACCGACATCTCGTTCAGCGCGTCGAGGTCGAGGCGCTCGAACGAGAACCCCTCCGGATAGGCGTCGGACTCCGGCAGCAGGGGTTCCAGGCGCGGGGCACTTTGCAGTTCCAGGCGCGGCGCGCAGCCGACAGCCGCCACCAGCGCGGCGAGGGGGAGGAGGTACAGGAGTGTGCGGCGTCCGCGGACCGGAGGCATCGGGACCCTTCCAACGAGGTGACGGGGTTCGGCTCCCTCTGACGCCTGTCGCGAGCGCGCGGTTCCGCGACGGAGACGGATTCCCGGCTCAGCCCTCCTCCTCCAGGGCCCGCACGGCCCTGAACAGCACGACTCCGAACTCGTCGGCCGCCCTCGCACGGGCCTGGGCGGCCCTCTCCTCGCGCTGCTCCTCGACGCAGTCGAAGTCGGTGGGGACCTCGACGCAGGTGTCGACCAGATCCGGTGTCGAGACCGCGGGCGCCGCGTCCAGGTCCCGGGACCTCAGGACGAAGTGGACATCGCCCACCCGGCCCCAGGCGACGCGCGCGGACATGTCCATCCCGTTGCGCGTCAGATCCATCGCGACCATCCCGCCTCCGTCGGGCAGGTACGGCGAGTCCTCGGCGGTCAGGCCGCCCCGCAGCTCCAGTCCGTCCACGACCGCCGTCATCTCCGAGCACCGGTCCACCAGGCCGGCCCAGCCCGCGGCGGTGTCCTCGGCAGGACCGCCCGACGCCAGCACGTAGCCGTACAGGACGGGCGGGATGGCGGAGGTGGCGATCTGCGCGGCGCCTTCGGCGGCCCCCTTCGGGAGCCCCGCCGTCCCCTCGTCGAACATGTGCGCGCACTCGGCGGGTTCGACGCCGTCGACCACCGGTTCGGACACCGCCATCTCGTCGAGGGCGTCGATCGGTACGGCTTCGACGGTGAATCCGTCCGGATACGCGTCGGGGCCGAGCAGGAGGTCGTCGAGGCGCTCACTGGAGCGCAGGTGCGGTCCCGGTGCGCAGCCCACGGCCAGGAGGAGGGCGGCCAGCGGCAGGGTGGGGAACACACGGTGGCGCGACGGCATGACGGCCTCTCAGGGGGAGGTGATGACGGGGTGTTCATCACGTTCTGACGCGAACCGGACACACGAAGTTCCGGTTTCGGGTGAGAACGGCCGCGGCCTTCCCCGAGGGCGGGGACGCCGAGCCCGATCCGTCGCCGGTGGGTCCCGGCCGTCCTACCGTCGCCTGGAGCCGCGGCCGGCGCGCCTGAGTTCCCGCGGGCTCAGAGCACGTCCGGGGACACGTCCAGCACCGTACGGTCGCGCGAGGCCACCAGGTCGAACCACGGCCCGGTGCGGGGGAGCTCGTACCGGAAGAAGAACGCGCCCGCCGCGCGCTTGCCCTCGTAGAACGCGCCCTCGCGGCCGTGCGCCGCGACGAGCTGCTCCAACCACATCCACGCGACCACCACGTGCCCCACCGCCTCCATGTAGGAGGTCGCGTTGGCCAGGGCCACCGCGGGATCGCCGTCCGCCCAGGCTGCGGCGGTGGTCTGCGCGGCCCGGTCCAAGGACGCGGCCAGCCGGTCCGCGAACTCGGCCTCGGAGCCGCCGAGGCCGCGCGCCCGTTCGACGGTCTCCCGGGCGGTCTCCAGGAACACTCCGAGCCGCGCGCCGCCGTCCAGGACGGCCTTGCGGCCGAGCAGGTCCAGGGCCTGGATGCCGTGCGTGCCCTCGTGGATCGCGTTGAGGCGGTTGTCCCGGTAGTGCTGCTCGACGTCGTACTCACGCGTGTACCCGTATCCGCCGTGCACCTGGATGGCCAGGCTGTTGGCCTCCAGGCACCACTGGGAGGGCCAGCTCTTGACGATCGGCGTGAGCATGTCCAAGAGCAGCCGCGCGCGTTCGCTCGCCGCGTCGTCGGCGGCGCTGGCGGTCTCGTCGACCAGCCGGGCGCAGTACAGGACCAGGGCCAGGGCGCCCTCCACGTAACTCTTCTGGGCCAGCAGCATCCGGCGCACGTCGGTGTGCTCGACGATGGGCACCTGCGGTCGGGAGGGGTCCTTCTCACCGAGCGGGCGGCCCTGGAGGCGCTCGCGCGCGTAGGCCAGGGACTTGAGGTAACCGGTGTAGCCCACGGCCATGGCCCCCGCGCCCACACCGATCCGGGCGCCGTTCATCATGTGGAACATGTACTCGAGGCCCTGGTGCGGCTCACCGACCAGGTAGCCGACGGCTCCCGGGGCGCCGCCGGGGGTGTGCGCGCCCTCGCCGAAGTTGAGCAGGGCGTTGACCGTGCCCCGGTAGCCCATCTTGTGGTTGAGCCCGGCCGGGACGACGTCGTTGCGCTCCCCGGTCGACCCGTCCCCGGCCACCAGGTACTTGGGCACGACGAACAGCGAGATGCCCTTGACCCCGGGCGGCCCACCGGGGAGCTTGGCCAGCACCAGGTGGACGATGTTCTCCGTCAGCTCGTGGTCGCCCGCCGAGATCCACATCTTGTTGCCGAAGATCCGGTAGGTGCCGTCCCCGGCGTCCTCGGCGCGGGTGGTGATGTCGGCCAGGGAGCTGCCCGCGTGGGGTTCGGACAGGCACATGGTTCCGGTGAAACGGCCCTCGACCATGGGCCGGACCCACGTGTCGATCTGCTCGGGCGTGCCGTGGGCCAGGAGCAGGCGGGCGTTGCCGGAGGTCAGGAAGGGGTAGGCGGAGGTGGCGAGGTTGGCGGCCTGGAAGTAGGCGTTGCACGCGCTGGCGACGACCTGGGGGATCTGCGCCCCGCCGACGGAGGCGTCCATGGACATCGCCGCCAGGCCGGTCTCGGCGTAGACCTCCAGGGCCTTGCGGACCTCGGGGATGACGTGGACGCGCTCGCCGTCGAAGCGCGGCTCGGAGGCGTCGTTGGCCTTGTTGTGCGGGGCGAAGTGGTCGGTGGCCACGCGTTCGGCGAGGTCGAGCGCGGCGTCGAAGGTCTCACGCGAGTGCTCGGCGTACCGGGGGCGACCGGTGAGGGAGTCCACGTTCAGCCACTCGTAGAGCAGGAACCGCACGTCGCGTGCGGACAACAGGGTGGATGTCACGGGCTGCCTCCTCGACAATCGTCAACCGACTGGTCGGTATGCTATCCGCTCCGTCGGGCGCGGACGTGACCGGGGCCACCCCGGCCGGTGCGGGGATCGGGAAACGCCCTAGGCTGAGGGGATCCGACCAGCGTGAAGGAGTATCCGCTCGATGACCGACGGCCTCGACCACTCCCGTACCGTCCTACTGCTCAACGGCCCCAACCTCAACCTGTTGGGCACCCGCGACCCCGAGCAGTACGGCACCACCACGCTCGCCGAGGTCGAGCGGCGCGTGGTCGAGCTGGGCGAGGAGCTGGGGGTGGAGGTGGTCTGCGCGCAGAGCAACAGCGAGGGCGCGATGGTCGACCACGTCCACGCCGCACGCCACTGGGCGGGAGTGGTCCTCAACCCGGGGGCCTACGCCCACTACAGCATCGCGCTGCGCGACGCGATCGACGCCGTCGAGGCGCCGGTGGTGGAGGTGCACATCTCCAACGTCTACGCCCGTGAGGAGTTCCGGCACACCTCCGTGACCGCGCCGGTGGCCGCCGGGTACGTCGCCGGGTGCGGCGTGTTCGGTTACGAGCTCGGACTGCGCGCGGTCCTGCGGCGCGACGCCGAACGCCGCTCCCGTTAGGGGACCGCCGGCGCCCACGGTGCTCGGGCGGCGGCCACGACCCGCGGACGGGGTGTCCGGGCAGGTCGCGGAAGATGTGCGGTCTACGGGTGTGTGCGGTGTCACATGGGGTCGCGCCGCGTGACGCGCGGGGGCGGACGTCCTCGGCGGATCCGGCGCGTTAGCGTGGTCCCAGCGCGAGATCGAGGGAGGGGCATGGTCTTCCGGTATTCCAGCGTGGTGCCCGCACCACGGGACGAGGTCTTCGACTGGCACACCCGGCCGGGGGCCCTCGCCCGGCTCGCCCCGCCCTGGCACCCCGTCCGCCCCCTCACCGAGACCGGTTCCCTGCGCGACGGCACCGCCGTGCTCGGCCTTCCGGGCGGAGTGCGCTGGGTCGCCGCCCACCTGCCCGAACGCTACGATCCGCCGCGCCGGTTCGCCGACCGGCTGGTCTCCCGGCCGCTGGCGCCGCTGCTGAGCTGGACCCACGTCCACGACTTCGCCGTCGAGGCCGACGACGCCACCCTGGTGACCGACCGGATCGCCACCACCCTGCCGAACACGCTGCTGCGGCCGATGTTCGTCTACCGGCACGCCCAACTCGCCGACGACCTCGCCGCCGGGGCCCGAGCCCGCGCCTGGCACGACACCCCGGTCACGGTCGCGGTCACCGGGGCGAGCGGACTCGTGGGACGCAACCTGTGCGCCCTGCTCACCACTGGTGGACACCGTGTGATCCGCCTGGTCCGCCGAACTGCGCACGGCCGGGACGAGCGCCGGTGGGACCCCGGTGCTCCCGCCGCCGACCTGCTCGACGGTGTGGACGCGGTCGTGCACCTGGCGGGCGAGCCCCTGTTCGGCCGGTTCACCGAGGCCCACCGGGCCGCCCTGCGCGACAGCCGCGTGGGCCCCACCCGCGCCCTGGCCGAGGTCGCCGCGGGCGCCGCCGACGGCCCCCGCGTGTTCGTCACCGCCTCGGCGATCGGCTACTACGGACCCACACGGGGCGACGAAGTCCTCACCGAGGACAGTCCCCGCGGCGACGGGTTCCTCGCCGACCTGGTCGCCGACTGGGAGTCGGCGGCCCGTCCGTCCGCCGAGGCGGGCCTGCGCTGCGTCCAGGTGCGCACCGGCATCGTGCAGACCCCGGCGGGCGGTGTGCTGGGGCTGCAGTACCCCCTGTTCGCCGCCGGACTGGGCGGCCGGATCGGCGACGGCCGCCAGTGGCTGTCGTGGATCGGAGTGGACGACCTCGCCGACGTCTACGTCCGTGCCGTCCTGGACGGAGGCCTGGCCGGACCGGTCAACGCGGTGGCCCCGAACCCGGTGCGCGGCGCCGAGCACGCCCGCGTCCTGGCCGCGACCCTGCGCCGCCCCGCTCCGCTGCCGGTCCCCGCGTTCGGCCCCGCGCTACTCCTGGGCCGCCAGGGCGCCGAGGAGGTGGCCCTGGCCGATCAACGTGTCGCTCCCGAACGCCTCCGCTCCGCCGGGCACACGTTCCGGTACCCGAGGCTGGACGGCGCGCTGGCCCATCTGTTCGGCCGCCACCGGCCCGCCTGAGCCCGACCGCGGTCGGCTCGCCGCCGACCGGACTCAGCCGCGCTCGCGGTACAGGTCGGCGAGCAGGGCGACCGCCGCGTGCGTGGCGGGGTGCGGGTCGTGGCGCCGCCAGATCAGGTGCACCGGGACCGGGTCGGCGTCGCGCACCCGCCGGTAGACGAGCCCGTCGCGGCGGTACTGGGCCACCGTGGACCGCGGCGTGATGCCGACACAGCGGCCCGTGGAGATGGCGGCGAGCCAGTCGTCGACGTCATGGGTGTACTCCAACGCCGGGCGGGAGTGCTCGGGCCACAGGTTCACCGTGGTGGTGCCCGTGCGCCGGTCCACCACGAGTGTGCGCTCGCGGATCTCCGCCAGGCGCACCGAGCGGCGGCGCGCCCACGGATCATCGGCGGCCAGGGCCACATAGCGCGCTTCGTGTCCCACGACGGCGTGGTCGTAACGGCGCACGTCGACGGGGGTGCGCACCACGGCCAGGTCGCAGGTGCCCTCGGCGAGGCCGCCCGTGGGGGAGTTGTTGCGCACCAGACGCAGTTCGACGTCGGGGCGCCGTTCGCGCCAGAGGCGTTGGAACTCGGCGGTGTGGCGGCCCATCGCCGACCACGCGTGTCCGACGAGCAGCCGGGTGTGGCCGCTCGTCGCCTCGCGCAGCAGGTTGTCGGCCTCCGCGAGCAGGTGGCGCGCCCGAACCAGGACCTGCACCCCGGCCGTGGTCGGGGTGCACACCCGGCTGGTGCGGTGCAGCAGGCGCACGCCCAGGATCCGCTCCAGGGACGAGAGCGTGCGCGAGACCGAGGCCTGCGACACCCCCAGTTCGAGCGCGGCGTCGCTGAACCCCCCGGTGTCGACGATCGCCACGAGGCAGCGCAGGTGCCGCAGCTCCAGAGCCGTGTTCCCATCCATACGCCCATCGTATAGAACGTGCGTCGGATGCATTTTGCGTATGGATCCGGACCGCCGAGAGTCGTGGCATGGCCACTCGTGACTCGACCACAACCGCCGCCGGGCCGCCGACCGGCTCCGACCGCTGGTCCGGGACGGCGCTGATGCTGGGCAGCGCCCTGTCCAACCAGGTGGGGGCGTCCGTCGCCGCGCTCGCCTTCCCGGTCATGGGCCCGGCGGGCACGGTCGCCGTCCGCCAGTGGGTGGCCGCCGTCACCCTTCTGTGCGTCGGGCGGCCCCGACCGTGGACCTTCACCGCCGCGCAGTGGCGCCCCGTCCTGGGCCTGGCCGTGGTGTTCGCGACCATGAACCTGTCGCTGTACGCGGCGATCGACCGCGTCGGGCTCGGCCTGGCGGTCACTCTGGAGTTCCTCGGACCGCTGACCGTGGCTCTGGCCACCTCCCGCCGCCGCGCCGATGTGGGCCTCGCCCTGGCCGCGGTCGGCGCGGTCGCGGTCCTCGTGCGCCCCCAGCCCAGCAGCGACCACGTCGGTGTCGCGCTGGCGCTGTTGGCCGCCGTGTGCTGGGGGTGCTACATCCTGTTGAACCGGGAGGTCGGCGCACGCGTACCCGGCCTGGAGGGTTCGGCCGCGGCGGCGGTCGTCTCGGGGATGCTGTACCTGCCGGTGGGCGCGGTGGCGCTGTGGCACCATCCGCCGACCGGCGCGGCGCTGACCTGCGCCCTGGTCGCGGGGGTCCTCTCCTCCGCCGTCCCGTTCCTGGCGGATCTGCTCGCCCTGCGGCGCGTACCCGCCCGGTACTTCGGGATCTTCATGAGTGTGAACCCGGTGCTCGCGGCCCTGGTGGGCATGGTGGTGCTCCGGCAGTACCTGGACTGGGCCTCGTGGGCGGCCGTCGCCGTGATCGTCACCGCCAACGCGGTCGCGGTCACCCGGCGCTGACACAGGTCTCGCCTGGCGTCTCGCTTCGGCCCGCCCGTCGCCCTCCACCACCCGAGGGGCCGCTTCGCGGCGGGGCGGGCGCCTTCAACGGACGCCTACGGCGCACACCTATCCATAAGAACCCTGTCGGCGCCCGAACGGTGACTCCCTGGGGTGGCCCCGGTTCAGACGGCGGCCGCCCCCGAGTCCGCCTCGAACCGCACCACCACCGACTTCGACGTGGGCGTGTTGCTCACCTCGGCGGTGGAGTCCAACGGCACCAGCACGTTCGTCTCCGGGTAGTAGGCGGCCGCGCACCCGCGTACGGTCGGGTAGTGCACCACCCGGAAGTGCGGCGCGCGCCGCTCCCTGCCGTCGTGCCACTCGCCGACGATGTCGGTGTAGTCGCCGTCGGCCAGGCCCAGTTCACGGGCGTCGTCGGGGTTGACCAGCACCACCCGGCGGCCGTCGTGGATGCCGCGGTAGCGGTCGTCGAGCCCGTAGATCGTGGTGTTGTACTGGTCGTGCGAGCGCAACGTCTGCAACAGCAGCCGCCCCTCCGGGACCTCCGGCGCGTGGCGGCCGTTGACGGTGAAGTTGGCCAGCCCCGTCGCGGTGGGGAACCTCCGGTCGTCGCGCGGGGCGTGCGGCAACGTGAACCCGCCGGGCCGCCGTGCTCGGGCGTTGAAGTCCTCGAACCCCGGCACGACCGCCTCCACATGGTCACGGATCCGGTCGTAGTCGGCCAAGGTCGACCACGCCACCGGACTCTCGCCGAGCACCCTCGCCGCCAGGTCGCGGATGATGTCGACCTCCGAGCGCATCCCCTCCGACAGCGGCGGCAGCACCCCGTGCGAGGCGTGCACCATCCCCATGGAGTCCTCGACCGTCACCCAGCGGGGGCGGCCGTCGCGCAGATCGCGGTCGCTGCGCGCCAGCGCGGGCAGGATCAGCGCGCGTGTCCCGGTGACCACGTGCGAGCGGTTGAGCTTGGTGGACACGTGCACCGTGAGGTCCACGCGGCGCATCGCGTCCTCAGTGACCAGGGTGTCAGGCGAGGCCGCCACGAAGTTGCCGCCCATCGCGAAGAACACCCGCACCCGCCCCTCCGCCATCGCGCGGATGGAGTCGACGGTGTCCCACCCGTGTTCGCGCGGCGGCTCGAACCCGAACTCCGCGCCCAGGGCGTCCAGGAACGCGTCCGCGGGGCGCTCGAAGATCCCCATCGTGCGGTCGCCCTGCACGTTGGAGTGCCCCCGCACCGGGCACACGCCCGCGCCCGGCCGTCCCACGTTGCCCCGCAGCAGCAGGAAGTTGACCACCTCGCGGATGGTGGGCACCGAGTGCTTGTGCTGGGTCAGACCCATCGCCCAGCACACCACGATCCGCTCGGAGGCGGTCACCATCTGTGTGAGGCGCTCGACCAGCTCGCGGTCCAGTCCGGTGGCCCGCTCCACGCGCGGCCAGAACTCCTCCTCCGGCTCGGCCAGCAGTTCGCGGGAGAACTCCTCGAATCCGTGCGTGTGCCGGTCGACGAACGCCCGGTCGAGAACCTCCTCCCCGCGCTGGTCGGCCTCCAGCAGGAGCCGGTTCACCGCCGAGAACAGCGCCAGGTCACCGCCCAGACGGATCTGCGCGAACAGGTCGGTGAGCTCGGTGCCGCGCCCGATCAGGCCCCGTGCCGTCTGCGGGTTGCGGAAGTCGCGCAGCCCCGCCTCCGGCAGCGGGTTGACCGTGATGATCCGCGCGCCCGACCGCTTGGCGCGCTCCAGCGCGCTGAGCATGCGGGGGTGGTTGGTGCCCGGGTTCTGTCCCGCGACGATGATCAGGTCGGCCTGGTGCACGTCCTCCAGGGACACGCTCCCCTTGCCGACGCCCAGGGTCTCGGTCAGCGCCGATCCGGAGGACTCGTGGCACATGTTCGAGCAGTCGGGCAGGTTGTTGGTGCCCAGGGCCCGCGCGAACAGCTGGTAGCAGAACGCGGCCTCGTTGCTGGTGCGGCCGGAGGTGTAGAAGACGGCCTCGTCGGGTGAGTCCAGACCGCGCAACTCCTCGGCCACCAGGTCCAGCGCCCGGTCCCACGTGACCGGCTCGTAGTGGGTGGCGCCCTCGGCCAGGTACAGGGGCTCGGTGAGACGGCCCTGCCGGCCCAGCCAGTAGCCGGACCGCCCGGCCAACTCGGCGACCGGGTGCTCGGCGAAGAACCCGGAGGTCAGCGCCCTGGCCGTGGCCTCCTCGGCGACGGCCTTGGCACCGTTCTCACAGAACTCCGCCCGGTGCCGCCGTTCGGGTTCGGGCCAGGCGCACCCGGGGCAGTCGAAGCCGCGCTTCTGGTTCACGGCGAGCATGGCGGGCACCCCGCGCCGGACCCCGGCGTGCTCCCCCACCTGGCGGACGCTGTTGAGGACGGCGGGCAGGCCGACGGCGCTCTTCTTGGGAGGTCCCACCCGAGGGGCGTCCTGGGCGGGGTCGGGCTGTGCGGAGTGCTGGTGTGTCACACTCCGCATTGTTCCACCGCGCGCCCCCGTGCGGAACCAGGCGGGGGCGGGGTGTGGACGGGCGGCTCGGAGCGAGGCGGAGGGCCCGCAGGCCACGGTCTAGTTGACCGCGGCGGGGGTCCCGGCGGTGATTTTGACCAGTTCCGTGTAGTCGGTGGGGAACACCGTGTGCGGGGTGCCCCCGGCGGCCCACAGGCGCGGGTAGTCCTCCAGCGCGGTGTCGACCACGGTCTCCACGGGGGCCGGGTGTCCCACGGGCGCGACGCCGCCGATCGCCTGGCCGGTGGCGGAGCGCACCTCCTCGGCGGTGGCGCGGCGGATGCGATCGCGTCCGAGCCGCTCGGCGAGCAGGACGGGGTCGACCCGGTGCCGTCCGCTGGTCATGACCAGCAGAGGACGCTCGTCGGCCATGAACACCAGACTGTTGGCGATCGCGCCCACCTCACAGCCCAGGGCGTCGGCGGCCTCCGCCGCGGTGCGCGCCGAAGCCGGGAGTTCACGTACCGTGCCTCGCGCTCCGGCGCGCTCCAGCGCCTCGGCCACCTGACGGCTGCGTTCCGGAAGCTCCTCACCCATGGGTGTCCCGTCCCCTCGCTCGCGTTCCCGTACGCGCCGCCGCACCGACCGTGGATCCTCGTTCTACCACGCGGCCGGTGATCCGTGGACGGCTCCGTCGCCCGGGCGGCCCGGGGTCAGTCGGTCAGTCCATGGCGGCGCGGCCGTGGCGCCAGTAGCCGATGAAGGAGATGTCGGGCTTGGGTACGTCCCGTTCGCGGACCAGGTGCCGGCGCAGTCCGGTGGCCAGCTTGTTCTCCCCGGCCACGAAGCAGTAGGGGCGGCCTCCGGGAAGGTCGGCGGCCATGACGGTCTCCAGGGCCAGGGCACCGGGGACGGCGTGCGGATCCGTGCGCGGCAACCAGTGCACGGACACGCCGGGAGGGGCGGTCAGGTCACGGACGTCGTCCTCGGAGGGGACCTCCATGTAGACCTGGGCGCGCAGGTCGTCGGGGGCCTGTTCCAGGATCGACACCAGGGCGGGCACGGCGCTCTCGTCCCCGACGAGCAGCTGCCAGTCGGCGTCCTCGGAGGGCTGGTAGTAGGCGCCCTCGGCCAGGATGCCCATCTCGTCGCCGGGTCGGGCGGCGCCGGCCCAGGCCGAGGCGGGACCGGCGTCGCCGTGGTCGACGAACTCCATGTCGAGTTCGCGCCGCTCGGGGTCGAAGCCGCGCACGGTGTAGTTGCGCACGTGCGGGCGTCTGCTCTTGGGCATGGCGTAGAGCTGGACGACCCACTTGCGGTCGGCGCTCGTGGGCATGTGCAGCCGGTCCTGGCCCTCCCGCGGCAGGAAGACACGGACGAACTGGTCGCGGCCCAGGTAGGGGAAGTCCGCCAGATCCTCACCGCCCAGGGTCACGGTGACGAAGTGCTCGCTGGTCCGCTCCGTGCGCACGACACGGGTCCGGAGCATCGCGCGGTGGCTGGGCTGTTCGACGCGCACGGGGCCTCTCTCCTCCACGGGGGACGCGGCCGACACCGGCCGCACGTCGTTAGGTTAGCCTAACCAACTCCTGTCGTCGACGCGGGGTGCCGCCGCCTGTCCCTCGCCGGTGGGGCCGCCATCCTCGCCGACCGCCAGAGGCACGTGGGTCTCCGCCCAGTCGAGCAGGGGGAGGAGTAGATCGGTGACCTCGTGTCCCGCGGCGGTGAGGCGATACTCCACGTGCGGGGGCACGACCGGCCGAGCCTCGCGCAGGACGATCCCGTCGCCCTCCAGCGTGCGCAGGGTCTGGGCGAGCATCTTCTCGCTGATGCCGCCGATGCCGCGCAGCAGTTCACTCCAGCGCCGGGGTCCGCCGCGCAGGGAGACCAGGACGAGGACCCCCCACTTGCTGGTGATGTCGCCCAGGAGGCGGCGGGAGGGGCAGTCCGCGGACATGACCCGCCCTCGGATGACCGTCGCGGGCGTGTTCGCGGGAATGTCGTCGCTCATACTCTTAACTTACCCATGGTTGGGTACCCAACTTTTGGGATGTTCGGTCGGTGGACCTACCACCGCCGAACCCGAGGAACGCTGACGGCGCTCACCTCCGGGGCGGGCCCGGCCCCTCACGCCGGTACCGGAGGGTGCGGCGCTGGCGTGAGGAACCGGGGCGAGATCCTTCTCCGGGCCCTCACTCAGGAGGACAGGGCCGCGGCCACGCTCTCCTCCAGGGGAGTGGTCGGGCGGCCGATCAGCCGGGACAGGGCGCCGGAGTCCTCCTCGAGCCAACCCTGGGAGGCGGCCTGGTCGGTGGAGACCAGCATGTCCACCAACGCCTCGGGAAGACCCGCGTCGGTGAGCGCCTGCCGGTGCTCCCGCTCACCCAGGTCCCGGTACGCCACGGGGGAGCCGGAGGCCTCCGCGACCCGTGCCGCCAGCTCCTCCATGGTCCATGCGGTGTCCCCGGCGAGTTCGTGGATCTGGCCGTGCCCCTCTCCGGAGGCCACGACCACGGCGGCGGCCGCGGCGTAGTCGGCCCGGGCGGCCGAGGAGATCCTGCCCTGTCCGGCGCCGCCGATGATGCTTCCGGTCCGGGGCCCCTGCTGGACGGCCGCGGCGTAGTTCTCGCTGTACCAGCCGTTGCGGAGGATCGTGTGGGGGATCCCGGAGGCGGCGATGATCTCCTCGGTCGCCTTGTGCTCGGGAGCCACGGTCAGGGGAGAGGCGTCGGCGCGCAGCGCACTGGTGTAGACGAGGTGCCCGACTCCCGACGCCGTGGCGGCCTCGATCGCGTTGCGGTGCTGGGGCACCCGCCCGCCGATCTCGCTACCGGAGACCAGCAGGACGGTGTCGGCGCCCTCGAAGGCGGCCTTCAGCGAGGCGGGGTCCTCGAAGTCGATCCGTGCGGTGCGCACACCACGCTCGGCCAGGGCGGAGAGCCGATCGGTGTCCCGTCCGGCCGCGATGATCCCGTCGGCGCCGTGGCCCCTGTCCAGTAGCTCCTCCACCACGAGGCGGCCCAGGTGGCCGGTGGCACCGGTGATGACGACGGACATGAGTGATGGTCCTTCCCGTTCTCAGGGCCGGGAGTGGGTCCCGGCTGCTGTCAGGGGCCAACCAGCCAGGTGGAAGGGACATTCCAATTTTCTTGTACCCACCTTTTTCTCAGGTACCTACCTTTTGGTAAGTATCGGGTTCCGTGCTTGCGGCGCCACCCCCTCCCGGCGGTCTGGGGGCGGCGCCCGCCGGTGGCGCCGCGGTGTGTTCACGTTGTTTCTTCCTCATTCGGGGGAGGAGGGCGTATTGGCCGGAAGTTCATTTCTCGCGGCGACCCAAAATCGCTGGGTTATCGCTGCCTCAAACAACGTCTATGTCATGATATTGATCGCAAAACGGTCACCTCGTCGTGTTGTGATCTCTGGGTGTCGGGCTCCTTTCCAGAAGAAAAACTCGCAGGCCAGCATGGTTGTGTGTGGTTTTTTGGTGTCGAGGCGCGTGGTCGGAGGGCGCGCCGACCCTCCCTTGTTTCATGGGATTGGGACGGGGAAACGGATGCGTTCGATCAGGAGTTCCCCATGAATAACCGGGAATCGGTTGTGTGTCGCAAGGATGCTCTCTTGGTGTGTCCAGCGGTTTACGGAACGCGTCTGACCAGCGATGACGGCTGATCGGCGCACGTGAGCAACTCCCAAGGACTTCCCGACCGCGACGCGTCCCCAGCGGAGTGCGCGGAACGGACCCGCGACCAACGACGAGGAGAAACACGGCGGATGTCGATCGACTCAGCTCCTGAGGTGCGAACCGAAGAGCAGCAGAGCCTGGCGACCGCGGCGGCGCGGAACCTGGCCACCACCACCAAGTCCGCCCCCCAGATGCAGGGGATCAGCTCCCGCTGGGTGCAGAAGATGCTCCCGTGGGTGCAGACCGACGGCGGCACGTACCGCGTCAACCGGCGGCTCACCTACACCGTCGGCGACGGCCGGATCGAGTTCCACCAGACCGGCTCCGAGGTCCGGGTCATCCCGCAGGAGCTCGCCGAGCTGTCCCTGCTGCGCGGCTACGACGACGACGCGGTCCTGAACGCCCTCGCGAGCCGGTTCGTCCAGCGCGAGTTCGAGCCCGGCGACGTCCTCGCCCAGGAGGGCACCCCGGCCACCCACCTGTACCTGCTGGCCCACGGCAGGGTGCACAAGACCACCGAGGGGCCCTACGGCGAGACCACCCGCCTGGGCGTCCTGGCCGACGGTGACAAGTTCGGTGAGCGGTACCTGCTCGACACCGAGCCGAACTGGGAGTTCACGGTCAAGGCCGCGACCGCGGGCACACTGCTGGAGCTGCCCCGCGACCAGTTCATCGCCCTGGTGGACGACTCGCCCAGCCTCCAGGCCCAGATCCACAGCGTCCAGAGCCTGCCCAAGCACCAGCAGAACAACTACGGCGAGGCCGAGATCGCGCTGGCCTCCGGCCACAACGGCGAGCCCGACCTGCCCGCCACCTTCGCCGACTACGAGCTCAAGCCCCGCGAGTACGAGCTCAGCGTCGCGCAGACCGTGCTCCGGGTGCACAGCCGGGTCGCCGACCTCTACAACAAGCCGATGAACCAGACGGAGCAGCAGCTGCGTCTGACCATCCAGGCCCTGCGCGAGCGCCAGGAGCACGAGCTCATCAACAACCGCGACTTCGGCCTGCTCCACAACGCCGACTTCAAGCAGCGGATCCAGACCCAGGAGGGGCCGCCCACCCCGGACGACCTCGACGACCTCATCACCATGCGGCGCAACACGCAGTTCCTGTTCGCCCACCCCAAGGCCATCGCCGCCTTCGGCAAGCAGTGCAACAAGCGCGGCCTGCCCATCGGCACCGTCGACGTCAACGGCCACCACCTGCCCGCCTGGCGCGGTGTCCCGATCCTGCCCTGCGGCAAGATCCCGATCTCCGCGCAGCAGACCTCCGCCATCATCGCCGTCCGTACCGGTGAGGACAACGAGGGCGTCATCGGCCTGCACCACACCGGCCTGCCCGACGAGGTCGAGCCCGGCCTCAACGCCCGGTTCATGGGCATCTCCGAGAAGGGCATCATCTCCTACCTGGTCAGCACCTACTTCTCCGCCGCGGTCCTCGTCCCGGACGCCCTCGGCATCCTGGAGAACGTCGAGGTCCGGCCGCGTGACTGACCGTTCTCCGCTGACAGGGAAGGAGGACTGAGACGGTGTCACTGCTGTCCCGGATGTCCGCCTCCACCGCCACCCACTCGGCGGTCGACCTGGTGGATCTCCTGCTCCGTGACCCGAAACGGCCCGGTGGGCGGGACCTGTTCGCCCCGCTGACCGCTCCGGCCGGGACGGAGGTCCAGGAAGGGGCCGCCACGACCCGGCTGGCCACTCGACCCACGGGACTCGGCAGCGCGGCGGCCACGGCCCTGCTCCCCGAGCGCGTCGCACCGGCACCCGGTGCCGCCCCCGCGGGGGCCTCGGCCCCCCGCGGGGGCGGTGCCCCGGCCTCCCCCCGGTGGGGGGCGGCGCCGCGGATCCCGGCCGCCCCGCCCGGACCGAGGTTGCCGGGCGGATCCAACGGTCAGGTCGAGGAGATCGCGGAGGGCAGGGCCGCTCCCCACGTCGAGCCGCGGCCGAGGAAGGGCCGTCAGGACCTGGTGCTGTACTGTCCGCCGGCCCTGCGGGACGACCCCGCCCTGGGGGAGGAGGTCGACCGCCGCCTGGTCGCGTGGGCCGAGGAGGTGGGGATCTACCCCGGCCAGCTCGACAAGATCAGGAAGGCCGAGTTCGGGCGGCTGATGATGCTCGCCCACCCCGAGACCGACGATCCCGACCGCCTGCTCGTGGCGGCCAAGTGCGGTCTGTCGGAGTGGTCGGTGGACGACCACTACGTCGACGGGGAGGTGGAGGAGGCGCGGCCGGAGCTGCTCGGCCAGCGCCTGGCGATCGCCCACTCGGTCATCGACCAGGCCAACCTGCCGCTCAGGTACGCGCCGCAGCTGGAAAGGGTCGTGCGGGACGACCCGGTGTGCGTCGCGCTGCGCTCGGCGATCAACAACCTGTCCACCATGGCGACGACGTCGCAGGTGCGCCGTCTGCGCCACGAACTGGGCATCATGTTCGTCGCCTACAACCAGGAGGCCGTCTGGCAGGCCCAGGGGCAGCGTCCGCCGGTGTGGGAGTTCCTCATGCACCGGCACGAGAACAGCTTCATCCCGTGCATGGTCCTCATCGACGCGATCGCGGGCTACGAGCTGCCCTACGGCGAGTTCGCCGACCCCCGGGTCCGCCGGGCGTTCACGCTGGCGGGCACCGCCACCGTGATCGTCAACGACCTGTACTCCATGGCCAAGGAGGACCCCGGTGACTTCAGCCTGCCCCGGCTGATCGCCACCGAGGAGGACTGCTCGCTGGGCGAGGCCGTCGAGCGGACCGTCCAGATCCACGACGAACTCATGCACACCTTCGAGGCCGAGGCCTCGGCCCTGGCCGCGGCCGGTTCACCTGAGCTGCGCCGGTTCCTGGCGGGCACGTGGGCCTGGCTGGGCGGCAGCCGTGAGTGGCACTCGTCGAGCGGCCGCTACCACGGCACGAGCAACGACTGAACGTCCGGGGGGCGCGTGCCCTCCGACCCGGTCCGGCACTCCGCCGGACCGCCCGCTTCACGACAAGGAGTTTCCCCTACATGACGTCGACCATGCCCTCCTCCGAGCAGGTCCTGCGCACCGACTACCAGAAGTCCGTCGCCGAGTACTGGAACGCCGAGAAGGACCCCGTCAACATTCGTCTCGGCGAGGTCGACGGTCTCTTCCACCACCACTACGGGATCGGCGACTACGACCCGTCCGTGCTGGAGGGCCCGGAGGAGACCCGCGACGCGCGCATCATCGAGGAGATGCACCGCCTGGAGACCGCCCAGGCCAACGTCCTCCTCGACCACCTCGGAGAGGTCGGCCCCGACGACCGCGTCATGGACACCGGTTCCGGCCGGGGCGGCACGAGCTTCATGGCCAACCAGCGCTTCGGCTGCCACGTGGACGGCGTGAGCATCTCCCAGAAGCAGGTGGACTTCGCCAACGCGCAGGCCGAGGAGCGCGGCGTCTCCGACAAGGTGGCCTTCCACTTCAAGAACATGCTGGACACCGGCTTCGCGTCGGGGTCGCTGCGGGCCAGCTGGAACAACGAGTCCACGATGTACGTGGACCTGTTCGAGCTGTTCCGTGAGCACGCCCGCCTGCTCGAGTACGGCGGCCGCTACGTCACCATCACCGGTTGCTACAACGACGTCACCGGCGGCCGCTCCAAGGCGGTGAGCCGCATCGACGAGCACTACACCTGCAACATCCACCCGCGCAGTGCGTACTTCCGGGCGATGGCGGCCAACAACCTCGTGCCGATCAACGTCGTGGACCTGACCGACCAGACCATCCCGTACTGGGAGCTGCGGGCGCAGTCCTCGGTGGCGACCGGGATCGAGGACCCGTTCCTGACCGCCTACAAGGAGGGCAGCTTCCACTACCTGCTCATCGCGGCCGACCGGGTCTGACCCGGAGCCGACGCGGGTGCCCACGACCGCCGTCGTGGGCACCCGCCCCATCCGGGCCCGCGGGTCCGGCTCCGTGCCCACCCCGCGCCACTCCGCGGCCGAAGACGAAGGACCTTGATGACGACCACTCCCGCGACCGGGTACACCGGCCGACTCGCTCCCGACAGCGGCTCCGACCAGCCGATCATGCTCGAACTGGTCGACGAGGCCGGAGTCACGATCGGTACGGCCGAGAAACTGTCCGCGCACCAGGCCCCGGGACGGCTGCACCGGGCCTTCTCGGTCTTCCTCCTCGACGAACGGGGACGGATGCTGCTCCAGCGCCGTGCCCTGGGCAAGTACCACTCGCCCGGCGTGTGGTCGAACACCTGCTGCGGCCACCCCTACCCGGGCGAGCCGCCGTTCGCGGCCGCGGCGCGGCGGGTCGGGGAGGAACTGGGGGCGGCGCCCGCCCTGATGCGGGAGGCCGGAACGGTGCGCTACCACCACCGGGACCCGGACTCGGAGCTGGTCGAGCAGGAGTACAACCACCTGTTCGTGGGGATGGTCGGGGACGCTCCCCGGCCCGACCCCGACGAGATCGCCGAGACCGTGTTCGCCGACCCCGCCGAACTGGAGCGGATGACGGGTGACCGCCCGTTCTCGGTGTGGTTCCCGACCGTGCTCGACGCCGTACGCCCCGCCCTGCGCGGGCTCGCCTGCGGCGCGGGCTGGTAGCGGCGGGACCGCGATGCGTGAGATCGAGACCAAGTACCGGGTGGCGGACGCCGGGGCGCTCCTGGCCGCGCTCCGGGAGGCCGGGGTCGCCCTGGGGGACCCGGTGCTCCAGGACGACCAGGCCTACGCCCCGGCGGGGTGGGAGCCGGGGATGCCCCGGGTCGGGCGTACCTTCTGCCGCCTGCGCACCCAGGACGGACTGCACGTCTTCACCACGAAGACGCCCACGGCCAACCCGATGGAGTACACCGAGCACGAGACGGCCGTCGCGGACCGGGGACAGATGCACGCGGCGGTCGTGCGGATGGGGTACGCGCCCAGCCTGCGCATCGTCAAGGACCGCCGGTCCGGCGTGCTGCGCGACATGTTGGTCTGCGTCGACCGGGTGGAGGGCCTGGGCACGTTCCTGGAGCTGGAGGTGGTCGTGGACGACGACCGCGACGGCCCCGCCGTGCAGGCGGAGTTGGACGGGTGGGCGCGCGGGCTCGGTGTGGAGTTGGAGCACACGACCGACACCTACGACATCCTCGTCCGTGCCGCCCAGAGCACCTGAGCGCGGGAGCGGCGGGACCCTTCGGAGACACGTGGCGCAGTTCCCGGCCCGGTCCGGACCACCGCGGACTGAGCGGCCTCGGGTGGACACGGAAGCGGACGGTTGACGCCCCGAGTGAGATAACGAATGAATAACGCCCCTGGTTGACGCGGTGTCCTCGGATGGCGACGCGCACCAGTGCCCGACGGCAGGCGGGAAGCCCCGCGCCGTCGGGCTTCGCGCGTTCTGGGCCACTCTCGTGTAAACGCTGATGACACACCGTGGCGGACTGATGTGGCGCATGGGACAAAAGTAAAGCTTCGCCGCTTTTGTGTTGCTTGCCACTCTTGCGGGCTTAGGATCCCGAAAGTGAAGTTCGGCTAAAGCGTCCCTGTAGGGGTGCTAAACCCCGAGCACCCACGGGGCCCGACTTCACCAAGCCCGTTCGAAGGACCGGAACCGACCGCCCACGAGGCGGCCGAAGGGTCCCGTGCGGCCCGACCACCGGGCGCGCGGAGCCGTTCCGGGTCCTCCCAGGCCGAAAGGTGCGCTCCATGACCAGCGCTGACGCCGTACCCCAACAGCAGAGCATCGGCGAGACCATCGAAGGCGCGGTCGACGCCGTGTTCGACCCGATAGCGACGCTGCTCAGCGACGTCGTGTTCGCCAAGGTCCCCGTCTTCGGGGCGGAGTTCCCCTGGATCGTCGCCTGGCTCATCGCCGCCGGCGTGGTCTTCACCGTCTACCTCGGCTTCCTCCAGTTCCGAAAGCCCCTGACCGCCGTCCGGATCGCCCGCCGCGGCCTCGGTGACCACGCGCCCGGCGAGGTGACCCACTTCCAGGCGCTCACCGCCGCCGTCTCCGGCACCGTGGGTCTGGGCAACATCGCCGGTGTGGCCATCGCGGTCACCATCGGCGGGCCCGGCGCCACGTTCTGGATGATCCTCGCGGGCCTGCTGATGATGGCGGTCAAGTTCGCCGAGTGCACGCTGGGTGTGAAGTACCGCGAGATCGGCCCCGACGGCCAGGTCAGCGGCGGTCCCATGAAGTACCTCGCCAAGGGGCTCGCCGAGCGGGGGCTGGCCCCCCTCGGCAAGGTTCTGGCCGGTCTGACCGCGGCGTTCGTCCTCATCTTCGCCGTCGCGGGCGGCAACATGTTCCAGGCCAACCAGACGCTCGAGCAGCTGCGCACGGTCACCGGCGGTGAGGGCGGCCCGCTCGGCGGCGGCCTGGGGTCGTTCGTCTTCGGTGTGGTCCTCGCGGTCCTCGTCGGCGCCGTGGTCATCGGCGGGATCGGCAGCATCACCAAGGTCACCAGCAAGCTCGTGCCGAGCATGGCGCTCGTCTACGTGGTGGGCTGCCTGGTCGTCATCGGCGCCAACCTCCCCCTGCTGCCCGGCGCGCTCGGCCAGATCATCGACGGAGCCTTCGCCCCGAGCGGTGTCGCCGGCGGTGTCATCGGCGCGATGATCATCGGCTTCCAGCGGGCGGCCTTCTCCAACGAGGCCGGGATCGGCTCCTCCCCGATCGCCCTGTCCACGGTGAAGACCGACTACCCCGCCAGCGCGGGCCTGGTCGCCATGCTGGCCCCGTTCATCGACACCGTCCTCATCTGCACCATGACCGCGGTGACCATCGTCATCGCCTCCCCGCAGTCCTGGCTCGCCGCCCGCGAGGCCGCGGCCGACGGCGCGGAGCTGCCCGGCGGTGTGAGCCTGACCTCGGACGCCTTCGCCACCGTGATGCCGTGGTTCCCCTACGTCCTCACCATCGCGGTCGTGCTGTTCGCGCTGAGCACCGTCATCACCTGGTGCTACTACGGCCTCAAGGGTTGGACGCACCTGTTCGGCAACGGTCAGCGCAGCCAGCGCGTCTACCTCGTCGTGTACTGCGCGTTCCTGGTGGTCGGCTCGGTCCTGACCCTGGGCTCGGTCCTGAGCCTGGCCGACGCGCTGGTGTTCGCCGCGGCGCTGTTCAACATCATCGGCCTGTACCTGCTGGCGCCGGTCGTCAAGAGGGAGCTGGCCCGCTTCCTGGCCCACCTGCGCGGCGAGGACGAGTCCGGCGACCGGGAGAAGGAGCTCGTCGGATAGCCCCGAGGCCCCCGGGCCCCCGGCCCCCGTGAGAGACGCCCGCCCGGCCTGCCCCGGGCGGGCGTCCTCGCGTCCCGGGCCGTGTCCGCGCACCGTTCGGGGCACGCCCCACACGAATGTTCATGACACGGAGTGTCCTCCTGGGTGCTCAACGTCGTCGCTGGAAGGCTCTGGTGTACATCGACACACTGGAGGAACCGCGATGAACCTGCCCCTGACGAACCTGCCCGTGGTGAACTCGTGCAGCGCGGACGCGTGCGCGTACAACACCGACCACAACTGCCACGCCCTGGCCATCACCGTGGGCGAGTCCGAGCACGCCCAGTGCGACACCTACGTCAACATCCCGGCCCAGGGCGGTGACCCCGTCTCCACCGGGCACGTCGGCGCCTGCAAGATGTCCGACTGCCAGCACAACGTTCGACTCGAGTGCCAGGCCCCGGGCATCGCCGTCGGGTACGTCTCGAACCAGGTGGACTGCCTCACCTACGCTCCTGCGTGAACGTGGTGAACGGTCGTCCCGCCAGATGGGCGAGGGCGGCCGGGGGTCGTCACCGCCACGGCCCCGCTCCCGCCCTCGTGGGCCGAGGAGTGTGCGCACCGCCCCCTGTGTGGCTATGATAATCATTCCCACAAGGGTCCCGTTCCGCTTCGCCGGCCCCCGAGCGCGGGGCGGGGCCGTCCCGGTGCGGATGCGCGACGGAGGTTCCCTTGGCCAGGTACGACGCCGCCGTCCTGCGCGCGCTCGGTCGCGACCCCCGCTTCCGGAGCGCGCAGGAGGTGCACGCGCTCGTCGCCGGGCCGCGGTCCCGATCCTCCCGTCCACCGAGCCTGTCCACCGTCTACCGCACGCTGCGCCGCTTGGCCGACGACGGGATCCTGGACACCGTGCGCTCGTCCGAGGGTGAGCGCCTGTACCGCCTGTGCGGCAGCGACGCCCGCCACCACCACCTGGTCTGCCGGGTCTGCGGCGAGGTCGAGGAGGTGCCCGAGCCCGGGGAACTCGCACCGCTCGTCGAACGTGTCGTGCGCGCGAGCGGGTTCGGCTCGGTCGACTACTCCTTCGAGCTCTTCGGGGTCTGCCCCTCCTGCGTGTCCTGAGGCCGGTCCTCGCACACCGCCCTGAGCAGCGCCTCCTCCAGGGCGGCGCGTTCCCCGCCCGACAGGTGCGCGAGCGGACCGCCCCGTGCCAGCCGGGCCATGAGACGCTCGCGCAGCTCGGTTCCGGAGGGGGTGAGGACGAGCCGCTTGGCGCGGCGGTCCGTGGGGTGCGGCCTGCGTTCCACCCACCCGCTCTTTTCCATGCGATCCACGACGTAGCTCGCGTTGGGCGGCTCGCAGCACATCCGCGCGGCCAGTTCGCGCATGGTGAGCGGTTCGCCGAGCTCGCGCAGGGCGCCGCCCTGGGTCCGGGTGAGGTCGAACCCGTCCAGGCAGGAGCGGATGTGCGCGTCGAACCGCCGCGCCAGCTCGTTCACCAGTGCGCGGGTGCGCCGTGTGTCGTCCTCGGTGGGCGGGTGGTCGGTGGCCATGCCGTCGAGGGTACCTGATGTTGACAGTTGTAATAGTTCGAGTTGTAATTATTTTCCGTCGGGGCGCCCCGACACACAGGCCACCCCAGCCACCCCAGCCACATCCCACGAACGGAGTCGCCATGACGTCCTCCCGCACCACCGCGCACCCGCGCCGTATCGCGATCCTCGGGGCGGGGCGGATCGGACGCCCCGTCGGGCGGCACTGGATCCGGGCCGGGCACACCGTCACGTTCGGCTCCCGCACCCCCGACCGGCTCGCGGAGTTCGTGGACTCCCTCGGTGGTCGGGCGCGGGCGGCGAACTGGCACGGGGCGGTCTCCGACGCCGACGTCGTCATGCTCGCCGTTCCCTACGAGGGGGTCGACGCCCTGGCGGAGGAGGTCGGGCACCTGTTGGCCGGCAGGACCGTCATCGACGCCACCAACCCCATGACCGTGTCCGCCGAGGGCCGCGTCGCCTCCGCCCTCGGCCCGGGCACCACCGCCGGGTCCCGCATGGCCGAACGACTCCCCGGGGTCGCCGTCGTGCGCGCCTTCTCCCACGTGGTGGAGGAGCTGCTGGAGACCCGCGCCTTCTCGCCGATGCCCGTGGCCATGGCCTACGCCGGGGACGACGCCCGGGCCAAGGCCGAGGTCGCCGACCTCATCGGGGACACCGGGTTCCAGCCCGTCGACCTCGGCTCCCTCGCCGAGTCCGCGCCGCTCGACCCGGGCGGCGTCCTCTTCGCCGGGCTGTTCACCGAGGCCGACGTCCGCCACCGCGTCGACCTGGTCCGCCGCGCGGGCGAAGCCGTCACCGCCGTGGCCTGACCTGACCGCGGGATGCGGCATGTTGGATGATTATGATAATCATTCTCAACAAGAGTCGCGTCCCGTTCCGACGACCCCCGAACGCGGGGCGGGGCCCACGGTGTGACGGCGAGGGGACGGGTGGCGTGACGACGACGAAGGCCGATCGACTTCCGGTGACGGTGCTCTCGGGGTTTCTCGGGGCGGGCAAGACGACCCTGCTCAACCACGTACTGAACAACCGGCGAGGGCTGCGCGTGGCGGTCATCGTCAACGACATGAGCGAGATCAACATCGACGCCGACCTCGTGCGTGACGGGAGCGCCCTGTCGCGCACCGAGGAGCGCCTCGTGGAGATGACCAACGGCTGTATCTGCTGCACCCTGCGCGACGACCTGCTGGAGGAGGTCGACCGGTTGGCCGACGAGGGCCGCTTCGACCACCTGCTGATCGAGTCCAGCGGCATCTCCGAACCCATGCCTGTGGCCGCCACCTTCGCCGTGACCGGTGAGGACGGCACCACCCTGCTCGAACGCGCCGAACTCGACACGATGGTCTCCCTCGTCGACGCGGTGAGCTTCCTCGACGAGCTCGGCCGCGGCGACGACCTGGTCGCGCGAGGTCTGGACGCCTACGAGGACGACGAGCGCACCGTCAGCGACCTGCTCATCGACCAGGTCGAGTTCGCCGACGTCATCGTCGTCAACAAGCTCGACCTGGTCACCGCCGAACGGGCCGACCGGGTCGAGGCCGCCGTCCGGCGGCTCAACCCCCTGGCCCAGGTCATCCGTGCCGTCCGCGGCGAGATCGACCCCGCCAGAGTGGTCGGCGCCGGGTTGTTCGATCTGGAACGCGCCTCGCGCGCCCCTGGTTGGGTGGCAGAGCTCAACGGTGACCACGTGCCCGAGACCGAGGAGTACGGCATCTCCAGCACGGTGTTCCGCGCGGATCGGCCCTTCCACCCCGGTCGGCTGTGGGGCCTGGTCTCCGAGCGCCTGGACTCGGGCGGGTTCGGCCGTGTGCTGCGCTCCAAGGGCTTCTTCTGGCTCGCCACGCGCGCCCGGATCACGGGACTGTGGTCGCAGGCCGGCCCGGTCGCCCGCTTCGAACCCTCCGGGACGTGGAACCCCGCCGACGCCCCGCTGCTCGGCCACGCCCACGAGGACCACACCGCGGCCGAAACCGTCTCCCCGCGCCAGGAGTTGGTGTTCATAGGAACCGGGCTGCGGCACGCCGAGTTGACCGCGGCGCTGCGCGCGTGCCTGCTCACCGACGCCGAACTCGCCGCCTCCTGGGAGGATCTGCCCGACCCCTTCCCCGAGTGGGACGTGCGCGGGGCGCACGCGGGGCACACGCACTGACATGGCCAGGTACGACGCCGCCGTCCTGCGCGCGCTCGTCCGCCGATCCCGTCCACCGTCTACCGTACGTCGCGCCGCCTGGCCGACGGAGGGGTTCTGGGGCCGGGGCGGAAACGGCGACCGGTGGCACGGATATTCGCCCGGTGAGAGACGAGTAAAAGGAAAGCGCATTTTTGCGGGGATTTGTGTTGAATGTTATTCATCGCATTTTTCAGGTGTTCCTGATACGGTGAAAAAAGGTTTCTCGGGGTGTGTACCTCGTCGCCCCGACCGTGCGCTGAGGGGGCGGAACATGGCGACACAGCACCTTGTCCACGAAGGCCACACCCATGAGCACGGTGAGGGGTGCGGGCATGTGGCGGTGCCGCACCAGGACCACGTCGACTACGTCCACGAAGGGCACCTGCACCGCCAGCACGGCGATCACGTGTGCGAGTGTGAGCCGGGCACGGAGCACATCACCCATGAGGGCCACATCCATGAGCACGGTGAGGGGTGCGGGCATGTGGCGGTGCCGCACCAGGACCACGTCGACTACGTCCACGAAGGGCATCGCCACGCGCTCCACGAGGGCCACTGGGACGACCACTGACCCGTCCCTCCCACGCGTGCGTGGTCAGGGCAGCAGGCCCCGCCCACGGGCGGCCACCACCGCCTCGTGGCGGGTGCCCGCGCCGAGTTTGTGCATGGCCGAGCGCAGATAGGCCTTGACCGTCTCGGGCCGCAGCGACAGGCGGGCCCCGGCCTCGGCGTTGCTGCACCCCAGCGCCACCTGGGCCAACACGTCGACCTCCCTCGGTGACAGCGATGACGCCCGCCGGGCGTCGGTGTCCGGGCGCGTGGCCCCACCGGCGCCCAGCTCGGCCAGGCGCCGGGCGGCGTCCATGAGTTCGTCGCGCATCTCCTCGTCACCGGCCCGTCGCGCCAGGGCGCGCAGCCGCGCGTGCAGATCCCTGACCTCCTCGACCGCTGCTCCGCCGCCCAGGCGGCCCTCGTTGCTGCGGGCCGCCCGCCACCACCGCAGCCGCCGGTCGACCTCGTCGCGCACGGCGAGTTCATGGCCCAACTCCCGCGCGGCCCCGACCAGCGCGTCCGTGGCCCGGTCCCCGAGGGCGGCGCCGCGCGAGGCGCCGTAGAGCACACCCGCCACCGACCCGGACACCACCACGGGCACCGCGACCACCGAGCGCAGACCCTCGGCCAGGACCGGACCGTCGTACTCGTGGGTGATGGAGGCGGCCGAACCGTAGTCGTCCACCGCGTCCGGCCGCCGCGACAGCAGCACCCGACCGCCCAACCCCGAGGCCGCCGCCACCCGGAGCCCGCGCAGTCCGTTCGTGCGCACGCCGATGAACTGCGTCAGACGCATCCCCTCCTCGGCCGCCCTACCGCTGAAGGCCACGGGCAGCCCGGCCCCGCGCCGCGCCGTCCTGAGCGCCAGTCGGAAGGCGTCCCCGTCATCCGGCCGCATCGAGCCGTCCCGGTCCGCGATCACCGAACCACACCCTTTCGGGGGTATCCAGCCGTTCGTGTGACATGGAGCATACGGGGACGTAACGCACTCGTCGGTTTCGACGGACCCGCAGACGAAGGGGGAGGGGCATGACCCACACCGGTACGGTTTCCCAGGAGGGCGCGTCGACCACATCGGCTTCCGAACGCGTGCGGGGGCTCCTCGCCCGCTTCGACGCACCGGACGCGTGCGTGGCCGAACTCCTGTGCGACGCGCATCCCGCCGACGCGGTCGCCTTCACGGTGGTCGAGCCCGACCTGTCCGCACGCGACCTCACCTACGGGTGGCTGTCGCGCGAGTCGGCGCGCTTCGCCGCCGCCCTGGCCGACATGGGCGTCGGCCCCGGCGACGCCGTCGCCGTGCTCATGGGCAAATCCGCCGACCTCCTGGTGGCGCTCCTGGGCATCTGGCGCCGCGGCGCGGTCCACGTCCCGCTGTTCACCGCCTTCGCCCCACCCGCCATCGCGCTGCGGATGGCGGCCAGCGCGGCCCGCGTCATCGTGGTCGACCACGACCAGCGGCCCAAGCTCGACCCCGGCCAGGACATCCCCGCCGACCCGCCGTGGCGCGTGGTCGTCGCGGGTGGCGACCCCGCCGAGGGCGACCTGTCCCTGGGCCGGCTGCTCGACACCTACCGGGGCGATGAGCCGAAGGCGGCCCCCGTGGCGCGCGGCGGCGACGCGGAGTTCGTCCGCCTGTTCACCTCGGGCACCACCGGCACGCCCAAGGGGGTGCCGGTGCCCATCCGGGCCCTGGCCTCCTTCCAGGCCTACCTGGAACTGGGCCTGGACGTGCGCCCCGACGACGTGTTCTGGAACGCCGCCGACCCCGGCTGGGCGTACGGCCTCTACTACGCGATCCTCGCCCCGATGGCCGCCGGGACGCGTGGCCTGCTCCTGCACGCCGGATTCTCTCCCGCCCTGACCTGGGACGTGATGGCGCGATTCGGCGTGACCAACTTCGCCGCGGCCCCCACCGTCTACCGCGCGCTGCGCGGGGCCGACGTCCCCGTCCCCGACGGTGTGCGCCTGCGCGCGGCCTCCTCCGCGGGGGAGCCGCTCACCCCCGAGGTCGTGTCCTGGGCCGAGGACGCGCTGGGCACCACGGTGCGCGACCACTACGGCCAGACCGAGCACGGCATGGTCATCGTCAACGGGTGGGCCGACGCCGTGCGCGCCCCGGTGCGCCCCGGGTCGATGGGCGAGGCCATGCCGGGCTGGTCGGCGGAGGTCCTCCTGGACGATCGCGACGAACCCGCCCCGCCGGGGACCACCGGCCGCGTGGCCCTGCGCGGGGACGGGAGCCCGCTGATGTGGTTCACGCACTACGCCGACGCGCCCGAACGGACCGCCGAACGCTTCTCCTCCGACGGCCGCTGGTACCTCACCGGCGACTCCGGCTCCCGTGACGAGGACGGCCACTTCTACTTCGCCGCCCGCGACGACGACGTCATCATCATGGCCGGGTACCGCATCGGCCCCTTCGACGTCGAGAGCGCGCTGCTGCGGCACGAACTGGTGGCCGAGGCCGCCGTGGTGGGCGCCCCCGACGAACTGCGCGGCGAGGTCGTGGAGGCCCACGTGGTCCTACGCCCCGGGGCGGTCGGTGACGAGGCCCTGGCCGATGAGCTGCGCGACCTGGTCAAGACCCGGTTCGCCGCGCACGCCTACCCGAGGACGGTGCACTTCACCGAGAGTCTGCCCAAGACCCCCAGTGGCAAGATCCAGCGCTACCTGCTGCGCGAGGGGCGTGCCGACGGCCGGAGGTGACCCGCACCCGGCCCCGGCGGGCGGCGGACCTCGCCCTCGCCCCCGCCCGTCGGCGGCCTCCGCCAGAATGCGGGGTATGAACGTCACCTCCACCGCGGCCGACTACCTCTGGTTCGAAGAGGATTTCCCCGATCTCGCGGAGGCCTACTGCCTGAGCCTCGTGCGGGGCCTTGCGCCCGCGGAGGTCCTGCGCCGCCTCGACGGGCGTCCGGAACCGTCGTTGACCGGAGCGGAGGCGGTGACCGAGGCCGCCTTCGAGCACCAGAGAGGAGACGACCGGCAGCTGCTCGCCATGGCCTCCGTCGGGGACTGGACGCTGGTGGTCGAACCCAACGGCTACCTGGGGGTCTCCGAGGAACGGGTCCTGCCCGCCTCGGCGGGAACCACCTGGATCGCGCACTTCGCCAACATCAATGGAGCGGACGCCTTCCTCTGGGCGCAGGACACCGTCGCCCGTCTGTCGTTCGAGCCGCTCTTCCCCGGCGGCCGCTGGGGCGCCACCCCCGACGCCGTGCTCGACGCGATGCACCTTGTCGGCTTCCACTTCGGTGAGGACGAGCCCGAGGAGTACCTGCCGGGAGAGGCGGCCTTCGCCCTGGCCGAGCACGTGACGGGGGTGGCGATCACCCCGGAACTCCTCAGGGAGACCGCTTTCACCTGCGGAAGCGCGAAGGTCTGAGCCACCCGGCCACCCCCGGTGCCGAGTGGCACCGGGGGTGTCGTGTGGCATTTTTAGGTCATATGACCTATATTCATTCGCATGGCTGACGAACTGACACTCGATCCGACAGGCCCCGTGCTCATCACCGGCGGATACGGGACGGTGGGGACCGAACTCGCCCGCCTGACCGCGGAGGGGGGCATGCCCGTCCTACTGACCGGCCGTACCCCGGAGCGGGGCCGGGCGTTGGCCGAGGAACTGGGCGGCGAGGCACGCGCCTGGGACCTGTCCTCCCCCGCCCCGTTCCGGGCCTCAGTCCGGGCGGTGGTGAGCGCGGTCAACGACCCGGACGACCGGGTGCTGCGCGCCGCCATGTCCGCCGGGATACCCCAGGTCGACGTGACGCGGTGGACGGCCCGCCTGCAACGGGCCGTCACCCTGGCCGCGCTGGCCCGGCCGACCGCGCCGGTGCTGCTGTCCTCCGCCTGGATGGGCGGGGTCACCAGCCTGGTCGCCGCTGCGCTCGCCCGGGCGCTGGGCGGGGCTGAGCGGGTCGAGACGGCCGTCCGCTGGGACATGGCGGACCGGGCGGGTGCCGATTCGGTGGACTTCATGGACCGGCTCGGCATCGATTTCGAGGTCGTGGAGGACGGCCGACGCCGGCTTACCACCCCGCTGAGCGGTTCTCGAACGGTGCGGATCGGCGCCGACCCGGTGCGTGTGGCACGCATGGACACACCCGAGCAGTACACGTTCCCGCTCACCCTGGGCACCGCCACCGCCGCCACCCGGATCGGCTTCAGCTCACCCGCCGCCACCCGGATGCTCCTGGCCCTGCGCGGTGTGGGTTTCTTCCGCTGGGCCGACGGTGAACGCTGGGCCTCGACCCGCCGGGCGGTGCTCTACTCCCCGGGTGAGGGCGGCACCGCCCGGCTCCGGATCGACGTGTCCCACGCCGGCGCGGCCCGGACCGCCACCGTCACCGACCCCGCCGGGCAGAGCCACCTCACCGCCGTCGGCGGATACCTGGGACTGCTCCGTGTGCTGGGCGCGGACGGGGTCCCCGCGCCCGAGGGCGTGGTCTTCCCCGAACAGCACCCGGATCCGTCCGCGGCCCTGCGGGCGCTGGCCGACCTGGGGGTGCTGGTCGACGTCGAACGGGCCGGGGCGCCCGCCGAGAGGGCCGCCTCGTGAGCGCCTCACCAGCCGGTGGGGCGACCGCCAAGGGGCTCCGGCGGCGCGCCGAAATGCTGGACGCGGCGGAACGGTTGCTGTCCGCCTCCGGGGGAGCGCAACTCACCCTGCGCGCCGTCGCCCAGGAGGCCGGCGTCCGCCTCGGCCACCTCCAGCACTACTTCCCCACGCGCCCCGACCTGCTGACCGCTCTGCTCGACCGGGTCCTGGCCACCTCGCTGGCCCGGATCACGGACCGCGCCGGTCCGTCCGATGAGGGAACCGACCCCGACGCCGTGGTCAGCGGTGTGCTGGCCGACCACGACGACCCGTCGCTGGTGCGGCTGTTCACCGAGGTGTGGGCGCTGGCTGCGCACGACGACGACGCCGCGGCCGTGCGCTCCTTCTACACCCACTACACCGGACACGTCGCCGACACCATCCGGCACCACGTCCCGGAACTGGACGAGGCCGGGGCGCGAGCCCGCGCCGAGGTCTTCGTGATGCTGGTGGAGGGGGCCTCCCTGTTCCGCTCCGGCATCGCCGGAAACCGTACCCCTGGAACGGACGCGGTGCTGCGGGGCGCCCTCCTCGGCCTTCTCACCGGCCGCGGCGCCACGTAGGGATCCGCCACGGCCGGGCGGGGACGCGCCCCCGCCGGGCGGCGGACCCCGTCTCCGCCGCCCGACTGTCGGCGGCCCCCGTCATGATGCGGGGCATGGACGTCACCGCCACCGCCGCCGACTACCTCTGGTTCGAGGACGAGCCCGCAGGCCTCGCGTACGCCTACTGCCTCACCCTCGTCCGCGGCCTCTCGCCCCCGGAGCTCCTGCGCCGCCTCGACGCGCGCCCGGAATCCGCGCTGACCGGGGCGGGGGAGGTGACCGAGGCCGCCTTCGGCCCCCGGTACCGGGACGGCCGTCAGCTGCTCGCCATGACCGGGGTCGGGGAGTGGACGCTGATGGTCGAGGCCAACGGGTTCGTCGGTGTGCACACGAAGGGGGTGCCCTCCTGGTCGTCGGGGACCACCTGGGTCGCGCACTTCGTCAACATCAACCGCGTGGGCCGCTTCCTGTGGACGGAGGACGGTGTCACCCGGGTCTCGTTCGACCCACTCTTTCCCGACGACCGGTGGGGCCGCGAACCCGACGCCCTCCTCGAACCGATGCGCCGCGTCGGTTTCCACCTCGGGGACGGCGGACCCGAGCATCTGTCCGTACCGGCGGCCTGCGCCCTGGCCGAGTACGTCACGGGGGTGGCCGTCACTCCGGAGCTCCTCGGGGACACCGCCTTCACCTGCGGCAGCGTGAAGCCCTGAGGCGCCCGGACCGCGTCGGCACGAGCGGTGGAAGAATCCCTGAGGATCCCTCCCGTGCTGTCACACCCGCGCGGGATCATCACGTCGGGAGCAAGGGACTCCTCGCCGCGCCGCCGACCGCGTGTGGGCGTCCACGATCCGACAGGAGTGTTCGCGATGTTCACCGCCCTCGTCCTGGCCGCGACCGCCCCGGGAACGGTCGGCCGAGCTTGCGCGGCCACCCGCGGGGGAGTGTGATGGAGGGTGAGGGGGTGTCTTCGCACCGAACGATGAGCCCCATCGTCTGATACTCGATATCTTATGGTGCGGAGTCTCCAGTTCTAGGATGATGACATGGAACGACCGCTCCCACGCCCGGAGTCACTTCGCGAGCGCAAGCAACGGCGCACCCGCGAGGCGATCATCGAAGCCGCCCACGCTCTGTTCGCCGAGCGCGGTTTCGACCGGGTCACCGTCAACGACATCGCCGAGAGGGCCGAGGTCGGCCGGGCGACGTTCTTCCGGTACTTCGGTGACAAACAGGAGGTGATCTTCAGCGCCCAGCAGCAGCCCGATCCCGCCTGCCTGAGCGAGCTCGTACCGCCTCCCGAAGAGCCCGTCGGTGACTCCCTGCAGGTCGCGCTGGCCCATCTGCGCCTGGTCGTGGCCGCGCTGGTGGCGCGACTGGTCGAGGAGCACGAGGTCTACCTGCGCCACGAGCGGCTGGTGTCCCGGCATCCCGAGCTCCTCGCCCGCAGCCTCACCAAGTACCGCGGGTACGTCGAGGCGATGGGCCGGATGCTGTGCGACCGGGGGGCCGACCGCGCCACCGCCGTGCTCGCCGCGGAGCTCGCGCTCGCGTGCTTCCACGCGGGCCGGGACGAGGCCGCGGACGACCCCACCCGCCTGCCCGGGGCCGTCGACGCCGCCTTCGCCCGCCTTCTGCGGTGACGCTCCGGCCGCCCCGGCAGGGTTCGCCGCCGGGGGTCGCATCGGGTTGGCCGGGGAGGGGCGCGTCACGTCTCCACGACTCTCGTGACCGATGGAGCACGCGGAGCGCGTATCCCGTTGCCGTTCGCACGTCGTGGTCGTACGGGCCCGGCGCGGGGGACAGACCGGGTCGTCGGGCATGCGGTGCGACACCCGCGTCCACGGGCCAGCCGGGATCGAGCGGCTCACCGGGAATGGTCCGCGCCGTGATCCACGGTGGTCCCCGACCCGCCGACGGCGCGGGCGGCGCGCAGCCCCCACCACCCGACCGTGTAGCCGCCGAGCCCGGCGCATCCCCCGGTGACCGATCCGATCAGCAGGTCGCGCACCGCGTCGTACGGGCTCGGCGCGGGCATGGCGGTCAGCACCGCGACCACCGCCCCGGCCGTCGCGCAGACGGCGATCCCGCCGAGCACGGCACCGCGCGCACCCCGGTCCAGCCCTGCGCCCCCGCGTTCCCCGGCCCGTACGCGGCGCACCGCCCACCAGGCCACCGCCGCCAGGCCGACCGCCGAACTGGCGTACATGAGCACGTTGAACAGCAGGTGCGGGCCGACCACCGGGGTGCTCAACACCGGCCACGCCCGGACCACGGCTCCGCCGAGCTGGGTGAAGGAGTCCCACACCATGTGCGTCAGGGCGCCGACCGCCAGCGCCGCCACGGTCAGCGGGACCGACCGGGGGAGCGGCCCGGACCGCTCACCGGGTCCGCCGTCCGCCCGGGACGCCAGCGCGAGCAACGGCGCACGGAGGGCGTACCGGTACAGCACCAGGACCACCGCGCCCATGAGCACGTCCGCGCCCAGGCCCCACGGTTGGTGGGTGTGCGCCGAGGACACCGGCAGCGGCAGGTAGTACGGCAGGTCGGGGACGACCGCGCCGACGACGAGCGCGGCCGTGGGCAGTCGTGTTCGGGCCAGCGGGAGGACCGCCGCCGCGTGGCTGATCGTGAAGGGCACGGGGGAGATCCTGGCGCACCCGGGTCTTCGCCGCACGCCCCGGGTGCGTTCAGCGGATGCTGGCGCCGTACACGTGCTCGACCGCCATCGTCATCAGTACCCTGCGGTCGGCGACCATCACCGACCGGTACTCCTCCCAGTCCGGGTGCTCCCCGGCCGCGCGCCGGTAGTAGTCCACCAGAGCCCCCACCTCGGGGCCATGGGGGTCGGTGCCCGGCCCGGTGAGCGTCACCGCCCCCTCGGCGGTGGCCCACGCCCTCCCGTCGGGGGCCGTGACCTCCAGCGCCGCCCACGGGTCCCGGCGCAGGTTCGCCGTCTTGGCCCGGCCCTCGGTCATCGACACGTACAGCGTCTCGGTCTCCCGGTCGTAGAAGGGCATGACGGGGGACAGTTGCGGGCGGCCGTTGGACTTGATCGTGGCCAGGACACCGAGTCGGCTCTCCGCGAGCAGGGCGCACGGCTCGAACGGGGCGTCGGGATCGGGCATCGGTGCTCCTCCTTCGTGGGCGGGTGCTGCTCCTCGCCCCATCATCGACCCTCACACCGGTGTCAGGGTCAAGGCCGCGCCCGGGTGGGGCGGACGGGTTCCGGCCGCGTGACGCTCCGCCGTCGGCCGCTCCGTACGACGGGGGTGTCCCCCGTGCCGACTCACCCGCGGTCGGAGCCGGACGCCCGTTCCACCAGCCACTGGAACAGCGACGGATCCTTCCCCATCTCCGGGTGCCACTGCACCCCCAGGACGTTGAACCGGTCGGTGTACTCGATCGCCTCCACCGTCCCGTCGTCCGCCCACGCCGTGGCGGTCACGTCCTCGCCCAGCTCCGCCAGGGACTGGTGGTGGTAGGTGGGCACCTCCAGCTCCGTGCGTCCCAGCACGTCGGCCGTGCGGGAGAACTCGGCCACGGTCACCGGGTGGGTGCCGAACACCCCGACCCTCTCCCGGTGACCGTGGTGCCCGACCAGGTCGGGCAGGTGCTGGTTGAGCGTGCCGCCGCGCACCACGTTGAGCAGCTGCATGCCCCGGCACACCCCCAGCACCGGGAGCCCACGCGCCAGAGCCGCCTCCAGCAGCTCGATCTCGGCGGTGTCCCGCGCGCCCCGCACCCCGGCGGTGCGCGCGTCGGTCGGCGCCCCGTACCGCCCCGGGTCGATGTCGCCGCCGCCCGCCAGCAGCAGGCCGTCGAGCCGCTCCACGGCCCCGCCCACCCCCGCCAGGGGCGGCAGCAGCACCGGCACGCCGCCGGCGTCCGCGACCTGGTCGGCGTAGGCCCGCGGCAGCAGGACGGCGGGCAGGTCCCAGGCCTCACCCCAGCGGGCCTGTTCGGCGTAGGCGGAGATCCCGATCACGGGCCGCATCGGCACCCCTTCCTCGTACGGTCGGCCACTACATGCCCTACAGCGGAGTGACGTAAGCCCCGGAGATCCCACCGTCCACCAGGAAGTTGGACGCGGTGATGAACGACGCGTCGTCGCTGGCCAGGAAGGCCACGGCGGCGGCGATCTCGGTCACCTCGGCGAACCGGCCCAGTGGCACGTGCACCAGGCGGCGCTGGGCGCGCTCGGGGTCCTTGGCGAACAGCTCCTGGAGCAGGGGCGTGTTCACCGGTCCGGGCGACAGGGCGTTGACCCGGATGCCCTCCCGTGCGAACTGCACGCCCAGCTCCCGGCTGAGCGCCAGCACCCCGCCCTTGCTCGCGGTGTAGGAGATCTGTGAGGTGGCCGCGCCCATCGTGGCCACGAACGACGCCGTGTTCACGATCGCCCCGCGCCCCCGCTCGCGCATGTGCGGCAGGGCGTACTTGCAGCACAGGTACACCGAGGTCAGGTTGACCTCCTGCACCCGCCGCCAGGCGTCCATCCCGGTGGTGAGGATCGAGTCGTCGTCGGGCGGGGAGATCCCCGCGTTGTTGAACGCCACGTCCACGCTCCCGTAGGCCGAGCGCGCGGTCGCGAACGCCTCGCGCACCTGGTCCTCGTCGGTCACGTCCGCGCGGACGAACAGCCCTCCGGTGTCCTCGGCGACCCGCTTGCCGCCCTCCTCGTCCACGTCGACCGCGACGATCCGCGCGCCCTCCTCCGCCAGCCGCGACGCGGTGGCCCTGCCGATCCCGCTGCCCGCGCCCGTGATCACGGCCACGCGCCCGTCGAACCGCTGCATGTTCCCCCCTCGGGTCGATGTCCCTGCCTGATACCGGCGCGGTCGCGCGCCGGGTGTCCTGAGGACCTGGTGTTCTCAGGTGTCGTCGGAGACGAAGACGGTCTTGGTCTCGGTGAACGCCTCCAGCGCGTCCGGCCCCAGCTCGCGGCCGATCCCGGAGTGCCCCATCCCGCCGAACGGCGTCCAGTACCGCACCGCCGAGTGGGAGTTCACCGACAGGTTCCCGGCCCGCACCCCGCGCGCCACGCGCAGCGCCCGTCCCACGTCGCGCGTCCACACCGACCCGGCCAGCCCGTACTCGGTGTCGTTGGCCAGCGCGACCGCCTCGGCCTCGTCCTCGAACGGCACCACGCACATCACCGGGCCGAACACCTCCTCGCGCAGTACGCGGGCGTTCGGGTCGGTCGGGGTGAGCACCGTGGGCGGGAACCAGAACCCGGGGCCTTCCGGAGCCGAGCCCCGGAAGGCCACCGGCGCGTCCTCGGGCACGTAGGAGGCGACCCGGTCCCGTTGGGCCGCCGAGATCAGCGGCCCCATCGCCGTCGCCGGGTCGGACGGGTCGCCCACGGCGATCCCGGTGACGGCGGGTTCCAGCAGTTCCAGGAACCGGTCGAACACCGACCGCTGCACCAGCACCCGCGAGCGCGCGCAGCAGTCCTGGCCCGCGTTGTCGAACGCCCCGCCGGGCGCCCCAGCCGCCGCCCTCTCCAGGTCGGCGTCGGCGAAGACGACGTTGGCGCTCTTGCCGCCCAGCTCCAGCGTCACCCGGGTGAAGTCCTCCGCGGCGGCGGTCATGATCCGCCGCCCCACGGCCGTGGACCCGGTGAACACGACCTTGTCCACGCCCGGGTGCCGCACCAGGCGTTCACCCGCGACCGGCCCCGTGCCGGGAACGACCTGGAACACGCCCTCGGGCAGCCCCGCCTCCAGCGCCAGCTCGGCGATCCGCAGCGCGGTGAGCGGCGTCAGCTCCGAGGGCTTGACCACCACGGTGTTCCCGGCAGCCAGAGCGGGGGCCGCGCCCCACGACAGCACCGGCATCGGGAAGTTCCACGGCACGATCACCCCGACCACGCCCAGCGGCTCGGCGAAGGTCACGCTCCACCCGCCGGGCACGGGGATCTGCCGTCCGGTCGCCCGCTCGGGCGCGGCGGCGAAGTACTCGAACACGTCGCGCGCGTTGCCCGCCTCCCACCGCGCCTGCTCGACGGGGTGACCGGCGTTGCGCACCTCGGTTCGGGCCAGTTCCTCGCGGTGCTGGTCGATCCTCGCGGCCACGGCGCGCAGTAGCCGGGCCCGGTCGCCCGGGGCCATGGCCCGCCAGGCGGGGGCGGCGGCGCGGGCGCGCTCGACGGCCGCGTCGACCTCCTTCTCACCGGCCAGGGGGACCTCGGCGATCACCGCCTCGGTGGCGGGGTCGACCACCCGCTGGAAGGTCGGTTCGTCGGGCATCGTGCTCCTTCGTGGTGTCAGGCGTGGCGGCGGTGGCTCGGGCGCTCCGTCACAGGCGCTCGAAGCCCCGGTACATCTCCCAGTCGGTGACGGCCGCGTCGAAGGCGGCCAGCTCCACCCGGGCGTAGTTGGCGTAGTGCTCGACCACGTCGTCGCCGAACACCTCGCGGGCCAGCGCGCTGTGCTCCCACGCGGCCAGGGCGTCGCGCATCGAGGCGGGCACGGTGGGCAGGTCGGAGGCGTAGGCGTTGCCCGCCATCGGCTCACCCGGTTCCAGCCCCTTGTCGATCCCGTACAGTCCGGCCGCGATGAGCGCCGCGTTGGCCAGGTAGGGGTTCACGTCCCCGCCGGGCACCCGGTTCTCCACCCGCAGGGAGGACCCGTGACCGACCAGCCGTAGCGCGCACGTGCGGTTGTCGCGGCCCCACGCGATCGCGGTCGGCGCGAAACTCCCCGGCACGTACCGCTTGTAGGAGTTGATGTTCGGGGCCAGCAGCAGTGTGAACTCACGCAGCGCCGCCAGCTGACCGGCCAGGAAGTGCCGCCCGTTCGCCGACAGGCCCTCCCCCTCGGCCATGACCGGGGCGCCGTCCTCATCGCGCAGGGAGATGTGGATGTGACAGGAGTTGCCCTCGCGCTGGTTGGGTTTGGCCATGAAGGTGATCGACATACCCTCCTGGGCGGCGATCTCCTTGGCCGCGTTCTTGTACACCGCGTGGTTGTCGCTGGTGCGCACGGCCTCGTCATAGCGGAAGGCGATCTCGTGCTGGCCCAGGTTGCACTCGCCCTTGGCCGACTCGACGTACAGGCCCGCCGCGCCCAGTTCGCCCCGGATCCGGCGCAGCAGCGGTTCGACCCGGGCGCCGCCGAGCACGGAGTAGTCGACGTTGTACCGATTGGCCGGGGTCAGGTCGCGGTAGCCCCGGTCCCAGGCCTGCTCGTAGCTGTCGCGGTAGACGACGAACTCCAGCTCCGTCCCGACCATCGCGCGCCACCCGCGCTCGGCGAGCCGCTCGGTCTGCCGTCGCAGGATCTGTCGGGGAGAGGCCACCACCGGGGATCCGTCGTGCCAGGTCAGGTCGGCCTGGACCATGACCGCGCCCTCGGCCCAGGGGGTGCGTCGCAGGGTGGTGAGGTCGGGGACCATGACGAAGTCGCCGTAGCCGGTGTCCCAGGAGGACATCGCGTACCCGTCGACGGTGTTCATGTCCACGTCCACGGCGAGGAGGTAGCCGCACCCCTCGGTGCCGTGTCCGACCACCTCCTCCAGGAAGAACCGCGCCGAGAGCCGTTTGCCCTGGAGGCGGCCCTGCATGTCGGTGAAGGCCACCAGGACGGTGTCGACGGCGCCGGAGGCGGCGTCGCGCCGCAGGTCGTCGAGGGTCAGCGGAGGGTCGGAGGCGACCGGGGGGATCTGTGGCACGGGTGTCTCCTTGCTCGCGTCGCGGTCCGATGCTCGGGACGCCGCCCGGGATGGTGATGGGCGGTCACCCCGAACGGCTCTTTGGTTCAGGAGCAGACCAATGAATTGAATAGAACCAGGGGTACGGGGCGGTGTCAATGGATGCGGGTCTGGAAACCAGGCTGTGACCTGGCGGAAACGGAGAGCGTTCCATCGTTGGTCCGATTGTTCCCGGATTCGCGTACACCCCTTGACAGGCCCAAACGCTGAGGCGCATGATCACCAGTCATAAAAAGGACCGACCATAGACCTTTGTCCCCGGGTCTGGTCAGGGGGCGACCGGTGGGGCTGGTCGACCGATCAGAGGAAGCGCCATGGCAGACGCCGACCGCACGAACTCCCAAGGACCGGCCGACGGCCGCGTCCATCTGCAGGGAGCCGACTACTCCCGCGCCAGCGACGACTATCTCCGTAAGCGGCAGCTCAGGAAGGGCGCGGCCGGGTGGGTTCTGCTCGCCGGACTGGGCGTCGCCTACGTCATCTCCGGCGACTTCGCCGGATGGAACTTCGGCCTGGCCGAGGGCGGCTGGGGCGGACTGCTCATCGCCACCCTGCTCATGGGCACGATGTATCTGTGCATGGTGTTCGGACTGGCCGAACTCGCCTCCGCACTGCCCACCGCCGGCGCGGGCTACGGCTTCGCCCGGCGCGCCCTGGGCCCGCTCGGCGGGTTCGCCACCGGCACGGCCATCCTCATCGAGTACGCCATCGCCCCCGCCGCGATCGCGGTGTTCATCGGCGGCTACGTCGAGGCGCTCGGGCTGTTCGGCATCACCAACGCCTGGCCGGTCTACCTGGCCTGCTACCTGCTGTTCGTCGGGGTGCACGTGTGGGGTGTGGGTGAGGCGCTGCGGCTGATGTTCGTCATCACCGGGGTCGCCGTGGTCGCGCTCGTGGTCTTCGCGGTGGGCATGATCCCCCGGTTCGAGGTGGCCAACCTGTTCGACATCGCGCCGACGGACGCGGCCGGCGCCAGCACCTTCCTGCCCTACGGGTACGCGGGCATCCTCGGCGCGTTCGTCTTCGGTATCTGGTTCTTCCTGGCGGTCGAGGGCGTCCCGCTCGCCGCGGAGGAGGCCCGCGAACCCAAGCGGGACATGCCCCGCGGCATCATCGCCGCGATGTCCGTGCTCCTGGTGACCGCCGCGCTCATGCTGGTGCTGGCCCCCGGCGGCGCCGGGGCGGCCGTGCTCGCCGGGTCCGGCAACCCGCTGCCCGAGGCGCTGCGGGAGGCCTACGGCGGTGACACCGTCCTGGCCGACTTCGTCAACTACGTCGGCCTGGCCGGGCTGGTCGCGTCGTTCTTCTCGATCATCTTCGCCTACTCCCGCCAGCTGTTCGCGCTGTCCCGAGCCGGTTACCTGCCCCGGTTCCTGTCGGTCACCGGCAAGCGCCACACCCCCTACGCGGCGCTCATCGTCCCCGGAACGATCGGGTTCCTGCTCGCCGCCACCGTGGCCAACGGAGACCTGCTCATCAACATCGCGGTGTTCGGCGCGGCCGTGTCCTACGTGCTCATGATGGTCTCGCACATCGTCCTGCGCCGCCGTGAGCCGGACCTGCCGCGTCCCTACCGCACCCCGGGCGGCGTCGTGACCACCGGGATCGCCCTGGTCCTGGCCGTGTGCGCGGTGGTGGCGACGTTCTTCGTCGACATGACGGGGGCGGCCATCACCGCCGCCATCCTGCTCGCCTTCCTCGCCTACTTCTGGTTCTACTCGAGGCACCGCCTGGTGGCCAACGCGCCGGAGGAGGAGTTCGCGCTGATCGAGGAGGCCGAGTCGGAACTGAAGTAGACGGGTCGGCCCGCGGGGGAGCGTCGGCGGCCGACCGCGCGTCGAAGGGGTGACGGGGTGCCGCGGCCGCCGCGCCGGGACGAGTTCCCGGCGCGGCGGCCGTACCCTGGGTGTACGAGATCGAACACGCCGACAGGACGCGACAAGGAGGGCCGCATGGCTGACGCCGGGCCCGTCACCGGAGCCGGGGTCGACACCGATACCGGGGACGCCACCAGCACGCTCCCGTCGGAGCCCGCGGCCGACGCCGTGTTCCGCCCTGTTCAGGCAGGCAACGCCTTCGAGGAGACGGTCGAACGGCTGCTGTCGGCGATCAAGCTCGGCGTGGTCGCCCGGGGCGAGCGCTTCCCGGCCGAACGCGACCTGGCCACGCGCCTGGGTGTCAGCCGGATCACCCTGCGAGAGGCGATCCGCGCTCTCCAGGAGGCCGGATACGTCGAGTCGCGGCGGGGCCGCTCCGGAGGAACCTTCGTCACGTACGTGCCCCCGCGCCCCAGCCGTGCCGAGGCCCGACGGGTGCTCGCCGACATGGGCGGCGACCTCGACGACATCTTCACCCTGCGCCGCGCCCTGGAGGTCGGGGCCGCCGTGTTGCTGGCCGAGCGCGGGCTCACCCCCGAGCAGGACGCGCTGCTGTCCGAGCGGCTGGCCGCCGTGGACGGGGCCGCCGTGGAGGACTACCGCAGGCTTGACACGGTCTTCCACCTCACGCTGGCCGAGCTGACCGGGTCTCGCTCGCTCGTGTCGGCGCTGACCGACGCCCGGATGCGCCTGAACGGCTTGCTCGACGCTATGCCCATGCTCGTGAAGAACCTGGAGCACAGCGGCGCCCAACACCACGCGGTCGTCGCCGCGATCCGCGCCCGCGACCCCGAGTCGGCCCGGCTCGCCGTCGACGAGCACCTGGAGGGCAGCGAGGCGCTGCTGCGCGGCTTCCTGTCCTGAGCGCTCCGGGACGGGCGGGGCCACTCCGGTTGGAGCCGGGGCCCGGGCGCGGATCCGGGCGGAATTGGCCGGATCCGGCCAAACGTGAAATCCACTCATCTTTGTGACGGTTCGCCCATGCTCGGGCGAACGCGACGGGAAGCGCCGACGACGCCCGCACGGACATCGTTCGATCACGGTGTGTGACGCATCGGTCGCTCCGCTCCCGGCGTCCGGAGCCAAACCGGTCACCCTACCCCGGGCCGCTCCGGATGCCTACCGCCGAGTAGGAAACAGTCCCCCGCACCCCCGTTGCCCCTGACCGCCCCGCCGGTCTTCAATGACGACGCCCCACCCCCACCGGCCACCCCCGGCCGGGGCCGAAAGGACGTCGCACACCCATGGCTCCCCTCAACCGGCGCGGATTCCTCACGACCACCACGACGGGACTCGGCCTGGCCGCCCTCGGCCTGTCCGCCGCCCCCGCCTCCGCCGCCGCGCTCGACCGACTCGTCCGCCAGACCATGTCCCGGGTCGCCCGGCCCGACGGCACCACGCTCGCCCAGGTGGCCACGCCCGTCGGCGAGGGCTACCGACTGCTCACCGCTGGGCCCGGGTGGCCGATCGAGGTCCGCGAGGACCTGGTCCCCGCCCAGCCGGGCCGTGACGACCGGCGTACCGCCCTCGCCGCGTTCGTCCAGTTCACCGACCTGCACATCATGGACGCCCAGAGCCCCGTCCGCTTCGAGTACACCCATCCGGTGATCGGCTCCAGCGCCCACCGCCCCCAGGAGACGCTGTCGGCGCTCGGCGCGTCCGCGCTGGTCAAACGGGTCAACTCGCTGAGAGTCGGCCCCGTGACCGGCCGTCCCCTCGACTTCATGGTCACCACCGGCGACAACACCGACAACCACGAGACCGTCGAACTGGAATGGCTCATGGCCGTCCTCAACGGCGGCGCCGTCACCCCCAACACCGGTGACCCCGCCCGGTACGAGGGCGTGCAGAACTGCGGCAACGAGCTGTACTGGCAGCCCGACAGCGACCTCGCCGACCGGTACAAGACCCGGGGCGGCTTCCCGACCATCCCGGGATTCCTGGCCGCCGCCGTCGCCCCCTTCGAGAGCCCCGGCCTGGACGTGCCCTGGTACTGCACCATCGGCAACCACGACGACACCCCGGCGGGCACCCTGCCCGCCGGTTCGATGGACGAGGCCTACCTGGGCGAGCGCAAGATCATGTTCGCCGACGACGACGTGCGCGACCAGGCCGCCGAGGCGATGACCAACGAGGACGAGCTCGGCCGCATGCCCGACGAGGTGGAATCCCCCGACGACACCGTCTCCACCGCCGCCGTGACCTCCACCGTCACCCCCGACGACCGGCGCGCCCCCTTCGACACCCGGGCGTTCGTCGCCGCACACCTGGACGAGGCCAACACCGGGCCCGGGCCCGTCGGACACGGCTTCACCGACGACAACGCCGACGGTGTGGACTGCTTCTACACCTTCCGCATCGCCGACGGTGTGACCGGTGTCAGCATGGACACCACCACGCTGGCCGGACTGGCGGACGGGTCGATCGGCAAGTACCAGTTCGACTGGCTGGAGCGGACGCTGCGCGCCTCCAGTTCGGTCTACTACGACTTCTGGGGGTGGCGGCGCACCCAGCAGGTCACCGACGAGCTGTTCGTGCTCTTCTCCCACCACACGAGCGGCACGATGGGCAACATCCTCCCCGACAGCCGCCGCCCGGGCGACCTGCGGCTGACCGGAGACATCCTCGTGCACATGCTCAAGCGCTACCCGAACGTGCTGGCCTGGGTGAACGGGCACACGCACTACAACCGGATCCAGGCGCACACCCACGGCACCGCCGAGCGCGGCTTCTGGGAGATCAACACCGCCTCGCACATCGACCACCCGCAGATGGCGCGGGCGATCGAGATCGTGGACAACGAGGACGGGACGCTGTCGCTGTTCACGACCCTGCTGGAGGCGGACAGCCCTTACCAGGCCGACCACGGGGACTTCTCCGCCGACGGGCTCGCGTCGCTGTACCGGGAGCTGTCGGTCAACGACCTGTACGCCGACCCGGCGGGCTACGGCGGACCGCGCGACCGCAACGTCGAACTCCTGGTCGCCGCCCGCAACCCCGCCCGATAGAGGGCGGGGCGGTTTCGCCCACCAGCGCCCCCGACGGGCACCCCGGCCTCCGACCGGGGTGCCCGAGGAACCTACGGGTGGGCCCCGACCGAGTCGCAGATCCGCTGGGCCAGGTTCGAGGTCGCCCCCTCCCGGGCGCAGTGGGCGCTACAGAAGAACCGCCCCTCCACCTCGACCCCGTGACCGATGATCCGCGAGGAGCACTTCTCGCACACCGGAGCGAGCCGCTGGATGGCGCACTCGAAGCAGTCGAAGGTGTACCGCTCCCCGTTGATCGTCTCGACGTCGAACGACATCCAGTAGTCGTTGTGGCAGGTGTCGCAGACAGCCATGGGAACATCCCCCCTGTCGGGGTGCGTGACTCAGGGCCCGGCCCCGGCGCGGCCGTCGGGTCCTCTCCGACCACCGACGGGCGGGACCGGCCGCTGCTGCTACTTCCGACGCTAGCCAGTCATCGGCCCGCACGCACCCCCTACCGCGCGCCCCTCCTCCTTCCGGCCGATCCGTGCGCGCGCCCGCTCTCGTAGCATGCTGTCCGTGGACACCCTCCTCAGGTCCGTGTGGAACGAGCCCCGCCCCGCCGACCCACCACCGCGGACGCGGCGGGACTGGGCACTCGTGGGGGTGCTCGTCGCGGTCGCGGTGCTCGAAGGGACCCTGCGGCCGGACCTGCCGTGGCGGTTCCTGTGGGCGGCGGCCGTCGCCGGGCTGGTGCCCACACTGCTGTGGCGTCGCACCCGTCCGCTGACGGCGCTCGCGGTCGCCTTCGGCGTCCCCGGGCTGCTTCTCCTGGTGACGGGCGGCGTGTCCGCACCGATGTACACGGCGGTGTGCTTCCTGCTCCTGCCGTATTCCCTGGTGCGGTGGGGCTCCGGACGCGAGATCGTGGCGGGTTCGGTGATCGTGTTCGCCAGCTCCACCACCCGGATCGCCCTCGAGAGCTCCGCCTCCGGCCTCGCCGACCTCGTCGGCGGCTCCGCCGTGCTGTTCTCGGTCTGTGCGTTGGCCGCGGCGGTCCGCTTCCGGGCCGGGGCCAGGGAGCGCGAGCTCGACCGGGTCAGGCTGCTCGAACGCGAGCGTCTGGCCCGCGACCTGCACGACACGGTCGCCCACCACGTCTCGGCGATCGCGATCCGCGCCCAGGCGGGCCTGGCGGTGGCGGAGTCCCGACCGGGCGCCGCGGCCGAGGCGCTCAGGGTGATCGACGCCGAGGCCTCACGCACCCTGACCGAGATGCGCGTCATGGTCCGGGCCCTGCGCTGGGGTGAGCCCGCCGCCCCGGGGCCCAGCCCGGGGCTCGGCGACCTCCGGCGGCTCGCCGGCCGCGACGGGACCGGTCCGCCCGTCGACGTGGCGATCGCCGGCGCCGTCGACGACCTTCCCTCGCCGGTCGCAGCGGCGATCTTCCGCCTGGCCCAGGAAGCGGTCACCAACGCCCGTCGGCACGCCCGCCACGCGACCCGGATCGAGGTCCGCGTCACCGCCGACGCCGCGTCGGTGCGTCTGCGGGTGAGCGACGACGGCGAGACCGGTGTCCCGCGCTCCACGGCGGCTCCGGGACACGGGCTCGTGGGCATGACCGAACGGGCCGCCCTGCTCGGCGGTACCTGCGAGGCCGCCCCGGACCCCGACCGGGGCTGGACCGTGACCGCCGTGCTGCCCCGGGCGGGTGCGGCGACATGAGCATCAGGGTGGTCGTCGCCGACGACCAGGAGATCGTCCGTACCGGCCTGGCGATGATCCTCGACGCCCAGCCCGGCATCGACGTCGTCGGCCAGGCCGCCGACGGCGCGGAGGCGGTCGCGCTCGCGCGGCGCCTGCGCCCCGACGTGTGCCTGTTCGACATCCGCATGCCCGGTGTCGACGGCATCGAGGCCGCCCGCGCCCTCGCCGGACCGGACGTCGAGGTCCCCCTCGCCGTCGTCGTCATCACCGTCTTCGACCTCGACGACCACGTCTACGCGGCCCTCCGTGCGGGGGCCCGGGGGTTCCTGCTCAAGGACGCCGGAGCCGACCTGCTCACCCAGGCCGTGCGCGCCGCCGCCCGGGGCGACGCCCTCATCGCGCCGAGCGTCACCGCGCGGCTGCTCGACGCCTTCGCCGACTCCGGGCCGGCCGCGCCGCCGGTCCAGCCCGTCGAGCCGCTCACCGACCGCGAGGAGCAGATCCTCGCCGCCGTCGCCCGGGGGCGGACCAACGGCGAGATCGCCGACGAGTGCCACATCTCGCTCAGCACCGTCAAGACCCACATCGCCAGCCTCATGGCCAAGCTCGGGGCCCGCAACCGCGTCGAGATCGCGATATGGGCCTACGAGACCAAGCGTGTCAGGAACGGTGTCGGCCGTGAGGGGACCGCCCGGGGGTGACCGGCGGTACGGTCCGCCCCTCGTACTTTCGGCTGACCCGGTTCGGGCCCGATCGCCGATGCCTCGGAGCCCCCTCGACGGCCACGGTGGAGCCATGCCGCCGTCGGCCGACCGAAGGGACTCGCCGTGACCCGCTCCAGAACGGGCTGGACCATACTCGTCGCGCTGCTCGCGCTCAGCGCTGTTCCGGTGATCGCCGGTGCCGTCCGCCTGGGCGAACTGACCGGCGGAGCGGAGGTCACCTCGCGCAACGCCCGGTTCTTCGCTGATCCGCTGCCCCTGGTGCTGCACGTCGTCAGCGCCAGCGTGTACTGCCTCCTGGGGGCCGTCCAGTTCACTCCGGGGCTGCGCCGCCGGTGGATCGGCTGGCATCGCGCGTCGGGGTGGCTGCTGGTACCGCTGGGGATCGTCGCGGCGCTGTCGGGGGTGTGGATGACCGTGTTCTACGACCTTCCCGAGATCGACGACGGCCTCTTCCTCACCGCTCAACGCCTCGTGTTCGGTGCGGCCATGGCCCTGGCCCTCGTCCTCGCCCTCGTCGCGGTACGGCGGCGCGACATCGTCCGGCACCGCGCCTGGATGATCCGCGGATACGCGATCGGCCAGGGCGCGGGCACGCAGGTCCTCACCCACCTGCCCTGGGTTCTGTTCCTCGGCGCTCCGGGCGAGCTCACCCGGGCGCTGCTTATGGGCGCGGGCTGGGCGGTCAACCTCGCCGTGGCCGAGGTGATCATCCGCCGAGGGGAACGGCGACCGGTGGGGCGGCGTGCCAGAACGCGCGTTTTCGGGGCCGCGGGGTCTGGGCGGGCGGTCTGAGGCCCGACCGGGGCTGGTCTGCCCGGGACCGTGTCCCTAGGCGCGGGGCGAGACCTTCACCCCTCACACGGAGACCGCGGTGTCCACGTGTGCGCACCCCCGGCGCGCGGCGAGCGGCCAGGGAGCGAAGGCGCCGTCGGGCAGCCGTACGAACACGTCGTGTCCGTGCGCGATGACGCCGGTGGCGCGCCCGCCGAGGAGCCGCTCCAGCACGTAGGCGGAGGACAGGCTGGTCACGTCACGGATGGTGCCCAGGGGCAGGAGCGATCGGGTCTCGGCGATCGCCTCGTGCTCACCCGCCCGCAGGACGACCCTCGTCCCGGGGGAGACACCCTGGGCCGCGATGCAGACGGTGATGTTGTCCAGGTCGTCGGAGCCCACGGCGGCCAGGGCCCGGGCGCGACGGAGGTGGAGTCTTTCGAGGACGGCCCGGTCACCGCCGTGTCCGGCCACCACCGGGATGCCCAGGGAGCGGGCGAGGCGTACGTTCGGCGCGTGCGGGTCCCGTTCCACGCCGACGACGGGGACGCCCAGTCGGCGCAGCTCGCAGCACAGTCGGAGTCCGACCTGGCCGATGCCGACGACGATCACGTGCCCGAACCGGGGGACGGTACGGGAGCCGATCAGGCCGACGAGGCGGGGACCGAGCATCCGCTCGATGAGACCGGCGGTGAACATGGCGGTGAACACGATCGTGCCGAGCATGAGGGCACTGGAGACCAGCTGGTAGGCGATCGAGTGCTCGGCCGCGACCGCCGGTCCCACGGTGGCGACGACACGCGCGGCGTGGAAGAGGGCCTCGGCGGGCGGATGACCGAGGCCGAGCAGCCACACCCAGTCGAGGAGCAGCGAGGCGACGATCCCGGTCAGCCCCCCGAGCATGAGACGGGTGCCCGGGTCGTACGAACGCAGCTGCCCCGCCAGTCGGCTCCACCACGCCCGCCAGCCCGTGCGTCCGCGCGTCCACTGCTCGGAACGCGGCGGGCCCTCGCCGGTCACCCGGACCGCCCGTGCGGGGGCGGCCTCGTCGTACAGCGCGACGAGGTCGGGGTCCGCGCACGGTCCGGCCAGGGTGGGAGCCACCAGGTCGGCCGGAGAGGTCACGTGGCACTGCGGGAGCAGCCGGAGCAGTTCGTCGGCCACGGTCCGGTCGAAGATGGTGACGACGATCCGGATGTCGGGGGACATGTGGGCGACCGCCAGCGCGTACCGCAGGGCGGCGGCGTCGTCGTGCAGCAGCACCGCCACGGCGTCGTGGGACGCCGACATCACCTCACGCAGCTCCTCGTCTTTCGGCTGGACGAGGTGCCGGACGGCGTACGTCTCCTCCTGGAGTGACGCGCACACCCCGCGTGCCAGGTTGGTGTCGCCGATGATGACGAACGAGCGGTGCCGGACGGGAGCGTGTGCTTGGCTCATGGGTCGGTTCATCCCTGGCGGGGGGACTGCCCCACCGGTGTTGTGGTGATCGGGTGATTCCGGTCGGGCCGCGCGACGGTGTGGGGCGCGGGTCGACCCGGGGCGGGATTCGTGGTCATCGCACCCGGGCGGCGCGAACACCGCGCCGTGACCGGACAGGGGGAGACGACGACGGATTCCTGACAAACAAGGACGAAGCCGTCGTCTGGAGCACAGTGTAGAGGCCGGTGTCATCGGCGATCGGTCCGGGGGCATGGTGGGCCGTCGGCGCCCCGGTCGCCGTGCGAGCCGGGTGTCCTCACCGGCCCCTCGTTCAGAGGTCTTCAGTGAACGGTCGGGTGCGGCGCGCGACCAGCTCCTGTCCGAGGGAGCGGGGGAAGGGGGGTTTGGTCTGCCAGTCGCGTTTGTACTGTTCTTCCAGAAGTGCTACGAACTTGTCTTCATTCTGCATGCATTCCAGGTCCGGGTCACGTGCCAGGAGTTCGGAGGGGCGATAGTGTTCGCACGCCGAGGGGTTCAACGCCTCGCGGAGCGCCGCGATGACCTCGTCCACAGCCTCTGCCCTCTCCTCGGGGGCGAGCGGGATGCCGGACTCCAACTTCTGGGTGGCGATGAGTGAGGCCTTGTTGTAGGTGATCCCCCACTGCCCCCACCCGGGGTTGAGTTTCCTGAACTCCTCGATGTCCTCCTCTATCCGCTTGAGTTCTTCCTCCTGTCGATGCCGCTGTAGCCACCAGTGCCCGTAGACGGGCAGCCTTCCTTCGGCGGAGGCGATTCGGCTGGCTATGCTGCCGTGTAGCAGGCGGAATCCGATATTGTAGTACTTCCGTCTTCTCCAGGGGGATTCCTGGGAGTTGATTCCGGGGGGAAGGACGCTGTAGGGATTCTTTCCGTGCCACCTCACGTCCTCGCAGAACATCCTCCTCCTGGAGAAGTGCCTGTCCATTGCACAGGCTTCCGCCTTGGCTATGCGGAGAAGGGCGATGCGGATCCTTCGTGGGCCGTCTCGGTTCTCCTCTGGTGAAACGAATTCTTCCTCCTCCAGGTCTTCGAACGTTCTCGACTTCGTCATGAGACCGGCCAGCCTCAGAGCGTGGAAGATGTCACGTAGATCCTGTGGATCCGCTGCGTTCCACACTTCCGCGAACCTGTGGTTCGCGATCATCTTCAGGAGGACGACCATCCGGTATCGGCTTCTCTGGAAGATCTTGTTCCGACTTCTCTTCGATGAGTACTGGGCTCGGTTCACGGCGTGCAGGCGGAGCGCCTTGACATGTTCGCCCTTCTGCTCGTACAGCGACGCCAGTTCATAACGCACCACTCCTGAGGCGCGTCGGGAGTCCGCCGCGCGCCGGAGGATGTCGATACGGTCCTGCTGCATCGCGTGGAACGTTTCGTAGTCCTGATAAGGGTCGGTGGGGCCCTGACCCCAGTATCGTCTGTCGAGTCGCGGGAGTTCCCTGGCCATCAGGTAGGCGGCCAGGTCCTCTCCTTCGTATCTCCCCTTCGCCCACTCCGGTATCAGGGGATCCTCCGCGAACACGCGGGAGGCGACGAACCCGGCCGCCCGAATGGCGGCCAGATCCGAACGGAGCGCGGGCAGCGTGGTCTGGTGCAGTGTCTTACCGGATATACGGTCGTGCACCTCGACCGTGGCCGACACGTACCCGTTGTCCTCGGGGGCGTTTCCCTCCGGGCCGTCGGCCCGTACCCGGACGCCGTAGGACGGGGGAACCGGAAGGACGAGGGCGAATACCCGCATGAGCGCCGAGGTGACCCTGGACCCCGGCAGGTCGCTGCTCTCGACGATGGCGGCGACGGCGTGCCCCGGGGGCGCGCCGGGCTTCCACGCCGGTGCGAGCACCTCGATGGCGGGAAGCCGGGACCTCACCTCATGATTGAGTTTCCTGGTCGCCTCGTTGTCCTGAGTTTTGGTACTGGATACCTGCACACTGGGTTCGCGTCTGACCGCGGTGGCCTCCAACCACAGGTATCCCCCGCCCAGCAGGACCAGGAGCGCGGCGGTCCAGCCCCCTCGGATCGGATCGGGCCAGTCGGGCAGCTGTTCGGAACCCTCGGGAAAACGGCTCCACGCCGCCCAGATGACGGCGGTCGCGGCCATCGCCAGGGCGGAGAGGCGCAGACCGCGCTGACCGAAGACGTGCGCGATCCCTCGGAGTAGGAGGAACGAGGAGAGAAGAGCGGTGCCGTTGAGCACGACGAGGACGGTGAGATAGGGGAGTCGCGGATCTCCGGCGAGGACGGGGAACATGGCGTCCAGTGACCGCCGGAACCAGTTCTCACCGAGGAATCCGCAAAGGCATGGATGGTTCGGCGTTGGAGTCACCGAACCGGGGATTCCAACGCAGCAACGTGTGCCCACCAGTTCGAGGATCGTCAGAGCCATGACGCTGGAGAAGAGGGGGAGCGAAGCCACGACCCCCAGGAGGGCGGAGTCTCCGAGTTCCTCCCGTATCTCCCTTCCGCAGAACCAGATGAGTATCCCGGCCGTGGGGATCAGGATGAACGTGGCGAACGGCGCGGGGGCGGCCAGAAGGGCCGACGACGCGATGGCGATCACGACGGCGGTGAGGCCGAGAAGGGCACAGATACAGATGTTCGTTCCGTACATGTGACGCACCCTCAAAGCGCGGCCGCCGATCCGCGTGCGCTTCGGGATTCCAGCACCGTGCGCGATCCTGAGACGGAGTCGCTACCACTCCACGGTCCCACCGCCGCCGCGCGGGTGCGAGCGGAGTGTCATGCGGTTGACACAGTCGGCCCCCGACCGTTGGGGCGTGCCCGTTGAATCAGTCGCCCACTCGGCGGTCCACCCAGTCCGGGGCCCACACGTCATCCGGGGTTCGCGGCCCTGAGGTGCGCAGATGTTCGCGTAGTGCGTTCAGTACGGGGTGCCGCTCTCCGCTGCGGGACAGCAGCACGTGCGGGTATACCGGGGTCGGATCATGCAACGGGATGCGCCGCAGGTCGTGGGCCTGGGGCCACAGGTACCGGTCCCCGCTGCCGACGAGGGTGGCCAGAGAGGCCGAGTCAGCCAGCGCGTCCATCAGGGCCTCGTCACCGAAGTTGGGGCCGAGCGCGTCGATGCTCAGACCGAAGGCCTCGGACAGGGCATGGTAGAACGCCGCCCACTCCGTACCGGGTCTGATCCCGGGGATCCAGATGCGGTGGCCGGCCAGGTCCGCAGGCCTGGTCCGGGGTGCGTCCGCCAACGGGTGGGCGGGCCCGACCAGGAGTTCCAGGGGTACGTCCAGGAGACGTTCGGTGCTGATCCCGGCCGGGACCCGTTCTGCCGACAGGGCGCGGAAGGACGCGTCGACGGTTCCTTCGAGCACCGCCTGGGCGGCCTGGGCGGCGTTCTCGTTGCTCAGTGTGACCGTGTCCAGGTCCATCTGGGGGTGGGAACGGTAGAACCGGTAGACGGCCTGGGCCGGAGCAATGCGCCGGTTGAGGACGTCGACGCGCAAGGGCCGGCTGCCGGGGCGCACGGCCTGCTCGGCCTGTTCGAGGGCTGTGAGGACCTTCTTGGCGTGCGGCAGGAAGACCTGCCCGTCCAGACTGAGCCTGGAGCCTCGGGAGGTCCGCACCAGGAGCGTGACCCCGAGGTGTCTCTCCAGGGCCGCGATCCGCTTGGAGACCGCCTGCTGGCTGATCCCGAGCTCGTCCGCCGCGGCCTGGAACTGGCCGGTCCCGGTGATGGCCACGAACGTCCTCAGCGCTTCAATATCCACGACCTCAGCCTATTTCTACAACGATTGGTTGTGTCTGGTGGGGCGTACGGTTGTTTGACCGCGCGTTCTGCGGGGTGGTGGGATCAGCGCATGTCTACACGCACAGAACAGGTCATATATGTCCAGACGCCCGATTTCGCGCGCCATGCGGAGCGGATCGTGGAGGTGACCGACGCGACGTCTCGGCTGAACGCGCTGCCGTTTGGCGACAGCGAAGGTCGTGCTGATCTACTTTCTGTTGTGTTCGGTGGCCCGCTCTCGGAGTCGGTGACGATCTACCCGCCGTTCTTCACCGAGTACGGGTTGAACACGACGTTCGGGGAGAACGTGTTCGTCAATCAGGGATGCACGTTCATGGACAAGGGCGGGATCCACATCGGCGACGGTGTCATGATCGCGCCGAAGGTCAGCCTCATCACCGGGGGGCACCCGCTGCCTCTCGCCGAGCGCCGCGAGTACCTCTCCTTCGCCCCGATCGTTATCGAAGACGACGTCTGGATCGGAGCGGCCGCCGTGGTCACCCAGGGAGTGACCATCGGTACCGGTGCCGTGGTCGCCGCAGGCGCGGTGGTCACTCGTGATGTTCCTGCCCGCACCCTGGTCGGGGGAGTTCCCGCCCGGGTGGTCAAGACGATCGACTGAGCCCGCTCGGGCCACCGGCCCGGGGTGAGCAACACCCGCGGTCTGATCCCGATGCCTCGTCACGCCCGGCTGACCGACCAGCGGTGGGACCGGATCCTCCACGTGCTGCTCGCTGCCGCGGACGCGGCCGGCCGGATCGACCGGAGGGTCGCTGTGGACGCCACGATCGACCGCTCCCACGGCGGGCCGACCACGAAAATCCATCACGCCGTTGACGGCCGGGGACGGCATCGGCCCTCGTCGTGACGCCCGGGCAGGCGCACGACGGACGGCCCCTCGCCCAGTTGCCGGGCGGCCTGCCCATCCCGAGGACTGGAGCGGGTCGCCCGCGCACGACTCCGTCCATGCTGCTCGGGACCGGGCGTGCTCCTCCCGCGCGATCTGCCGGACGCTGAAGGCGCGGGGGATCATCGCGGTTATCCCCGAGCGACATGACCAGAACGAACACCGTCGCCGTCGTGGTTCGGCCGGAGGAGGTCCGCCGAAGTCCGACTCAAGCGGTCTACGGGGACCGCGACGTGGTCGAGCGGTCCTTGGCGTCACTCAAGCAGTGAAGGGGGCTGGCCACGAGGTTCGACGAGCTCGCGATCGTCCACCGCTCCGCTGCGGTCCTTGCGGCGGTGCTGGTCTGGACTCGCGTTCAACGGGCACGTCCTAGGCAGTGTTTTTTTTGGGTCCTCCGCTTCGCTTCGGACCGTGTTCGGGCACCCCGAAGGCAGGGATTCTTCATCCTCGTCCTCGCCTGTCGCTCGTTCCTCGCCACGCGGCTCGGCTCGCCCGCCCGTCGCCCACCACCACCCTCAACGGACGCCTACGGCGCAGTCTCGATCCTTGAGAACCCTGCCGGCGCCCGAACGGCACCCCCTCGGGTGACCGTTCCAAAAAACAGGCCCTAGTCGTACACGGGGGCGCCGGATGCCCGTCGCTCCCGTGGGCTGGGCAGACGGAACGCGAGCAGGGCGACCGTGCCGACCAGCGCTCCCATCAACAGGAAGGCGGCCCCGTCGGTGCCCGCGAGCGCGGTGGCGGCGGTCGCGGCGGCCAGGCCCAGGGCTCCGCCGAACTGCTTGGCGGTGTTCATCAGACCCGAGGCCGCCCCCGCGTCCTCGGCCGGGACACCGGTGGTCACCATCGTGGCCAGGGGAGTGGTGAGCAGGCCGCCGCCGACCCCGACCACCAGGCTCGGCCCGAGCACCGCGAGCACGTAGGCGTCCCCGACGGCGAACGCCTGCCAGGCCAGGCCCGCGGCGGCGGACACGGCACCGAGCGCGACGAGGGTCCGGGAGGGGACGCGCGCCATCAGGCGCGGGGTGATCCAGGTGTTGACCACGAGCAGGGCCGACGTCAGGGGCAGGAACCCGAGGCCCGCCCGCATCGGGGAGAACCCCATCGGCCCCTGCATCCGGTAGGTGAGGAAGTACCACAGCCCCACCTGGAAACAGGCGGCGGTCAACGCGGTGGCGACGTTCCCGCGCACCACGAGCCGGTTGCGCAGCAGACCCCGGGGCACCAGCCGATGGGCGGTCCGGCGCTGTTGCGCGGCGAGCAGGACGAACAGCACGACACCCGCGAGGGCCGCCGCGCCCGCCCACGCGGCGCTCGCGTGGCCGCCGGCGGCGGACAGCGCGTAGGTCGCACAGGTGAAACCGCCGGTGGCCAGGACCGCGCCGACCAGGTCGAGCCGCCCGTGCCCGGGCGCGTCGGGGAAGCGCCGGCGCAGGACGGCCGCCCCGGCGAGGACGGCCAGGCCGATCGGCAGGTTGACCAGCAGCACCGCGCGCCAGGAGACCAGTTCGGTGAGGGCTCCGCTGAGGATGTTGCCGACACCGCCTCCCGCCAGGCTGACGGCCGTCCACGCGGCGACGGCCCGCGTTCGGGCCGGGCCCTCCGGGTTCGTGGTGGTGAGCAGGGTGAAGGTGGCCGGTGAGACCACGGCCGCGCAGAGGCCCTGGACGGCCCGCGCGCCGACGAGGACCGATCCGTCGGTGGCGAGCCCGCCCACCGTGCCGGCCAGGGTGAACGCGCCGAGCCCCCACGACAGGACCCGCCCGGTGCCGAGGACGTCGGCCAGACGTGCGCCGACCAGGAGCGCCCCCGCGAAGCCGAGACCGTAGGCGAGCGCCACCCAGGTCGTCTGTGTCGGGCCCATCGCGAGGTCGGCCTGGATCGACGGGAGCGCCACGTTGACCACGGAGATGTCCAGCACGACCAGGAGTTGGGCCACACACGCGACCCACAGCGCGAGTGTTCGGGAAGTGGTCGCCACACGTCCTCCTTGATACACATGTATCAACTTGATACGAGCGTATCATCAGCGTGTCGGAGGGAGCCGGGAGTGTCGGAGTCGCAGCGTCGTGAGCAGATCCTGGACGCCGTGGAGCGTCTGCTCGGCAGGGAGGGCCTGCACGCGGTCACCATGCGCGCGGTCGCGGCGGAGGCCGGGGTGTCGCTGCGCCTGGTGCAGTACTACGGGGAGTCCAAGGAACGACTGCTGACGGCCGCGCTCGAACGCCTCGCGGACCGGAGCCTCCAGAGGTGGCGCGCCCGGACGGCGGTACGGGGCGAGGGCGCGGCGGTGGCGGCGGTCCGGGCGTTCTTCGACGAGGCGCTGCCCACCGACGAGGACGGCCGCGCCTTCCACCGGGTCGGCGTCTGCCTCGAACTGCTGGCGATCACCAGGCCCGACACCGCCACGACCGCCTACCGGGACCACCTGCGGGCGCTCGCCGACCACCTCGCCGGAATCATCGGCGCGGACGAACGAGTGGACGCCGCGCGGGCGGGGCGGATCGCCACCGAGGTCATGGCCCTCGCCCACGGCCTCGGATCACTGCTGATGGCGGGGGGCGTCACCCAGGAGCACGCCGAGGGCGTGGTCGGCGACTACGTGGCGGGGCTTCAGGCGCGGTGGTCGGAGTGAGGGGTCGCGTCGTCGCCGACGGCTCTCGGCGCCCGGACGCCGGGGACGGAGGAGCCGGGACGAACCCCGCCCCGCGACGCCGGGTCAGGCCTGGCCGGTGTCGAACCTGGAGACCTTCCCGTTGGTCACCGTGAACCGCCAGCGGGTCTTCATGGAGCCCCAGGCGTCGTTGCGGTAGTCGGCGACCAGCGACCGCCCCTCGTCGCTCGCGGAGACGACGTCCATGCGGCCGTTGGCGGAGAAGATCTCCTTCTCGGCCCACTGGAACAGATCGCGCTCCGACCCGTCGTCGGACATCGTGGCGTCGGGGGTGAGCGCCTCGGCGAAGGCCTCGCGGTCGCCCGCGTTGATCGCGTCGACCAGGTCGCGCACGGCCCGGTCGGTGATGTCGGGGTGGGGCATGGCGGTGTGCGCCTCTCGTGTCGGGCCCGCCGTCGTGACCGGGCGGGCGTCGTTACCACGCCTTCCTACCCCGGGCCCCGTGGCGGTTTCCGGGAGACGCCGCGATCTCCCGCCGAGTCCTTACCGTTCCGTTCCCGGCTCTTGGCGGTGGACACGGGCCGGGCGCGCACCGCGGTGTTCCGGAACCCCTCCCTCGTCTCCGGAAGCGGAGCCGAAACCCGTCGCGACACCTTTCCCCCGGCGTCGTGCGGGTAAATGCTAGGGAACAAGGACCCACCACCCGCCCCGGCCCCTCGGGGCGCGGGGTGCGACGCCGGAGGTGAACCGCCGGTGCCCGACCACATCGAGATCGAGACCACCTACTCCGTCGACACCCGTACGCGACTGCCCGACCTGGCCGACCTCGCGCCCGGCGGGATGGAGGAGAGCACGCACGAACTGGACGCCACCTACTACGACACCGACGCCCTGAGCCTGGCCGCTCGCCGCATCACCCTGCGCCGACGCACCGGTGGAACCGACGCCGGATGGCACCTGAAGATCCCGTGGGGGCCGGACGCCAAACGCGAGTTCCACGCCCCGCTGGGCCGGGACACCGACACCGTCCCCGCCGAGCTGGCCCGGCTCGCGGCCTCGGCGGTCCGAGGAGAACCCCTGCGCCCGGTCGCCCGGATCAGCACCCGGCGCACCGAGTACGAACTGCGCGACACCGCGGGCGAATCCCTCGCCCTGGTCGCCGACGACACGGTCACCGGAGAGGCGACCACCACCACAGCCTGGCGGGAGGTCGAGATCGAACTCGCCTCGGGCGGCCGGGAACTCCAACACGACATCGGCCGACGCCTGACCTCGGCCGGGGCCACCCCCTCCGCGACCGGCAGCAAACTCCTCACCGTGCTCGGCGACCGCGTCCCCCCGCCCGTCCCCCGCCCCCGGGGCGACACCGCGGGCGACGTGGTCCTGGCCTACCTGTGGGACCAGGTCGAGCACCTGCTCACCCACGACCCCAAGGTCCGCCTGGACGAACCCGACGCCGTGCACCAGATGCGGGTGGCCACCCGCCGGATCCGCGCCGTGCTCCAGGTGTTCCCGTCCGTCCTGGACCGCGGGTCCACCCGCCAGGTCGCCGACGAACTCCGTGACCTGGCGGGTGTGCTGGGCCTGGCACGGGACCTGGAGGTCCTCCGGGACCGGTGCGAGCGGTGGATCGACGACCTCCCCGAACGCGTCGCCGGGCACCGGCCCACCGACACCTGGCTGCGCGCCGTCGACGACCACCGCGCCGCCGAGATGGAGCGGATCACCGAGGAGCTGTCGGGCCCGCGCTACTTCGCGCTGCTGGAGGCCCTGGACCGCCTGCGCGCCGACCCGCCGCTCACCGAGGCGGCCCACCGCGAGGCGCGTCCCGTCCTGTCCGACGACCTCCTCGGAGCCTGCCGCCGGATGTCGGCCGCCCACGACCGCGCGGTGGCCGCCGAGGACGCCGACACACGCCTGACCGCCTGGCACGACGTCCGCAAGGCCGCCAAACGCGCCCGCTACGCCGCCACGCTCGCCGCTCCCGTCCTGGGCAAGCGCGCCAAACGCGTGCGCACCTGGGCCTGCGGTCTCCAGGAGGTGCTCGGCGAGCACCAGGACGGCGTGGCCCTGCGGACCTACCTCGACGAGCACGCGCCGACCCTGGTCGAGGCGGGCGACCACGACGACGGGGTCCTGGTCACGCTCGGCGCCGTGGCCGGGGCGGAGGTCGTCAGGGGGGAAGCGCTCATCGACGAGGCCGCTCGGGTGTGGAGCTCGGGCCCCGACCCGCGCCACCCCCTCGCCTGAGCCCCCGATGCGGACCGTGTCGTTCGACGGCTGCCGGGCGCCCTCACCGGCTGGAGGCGCGGTGGTCGGGGTGAGGGCTCCCGTTCCTCAGCGACGGCCCTCCTCGGCACGCGGGCCGGGGTGGAGGCGTCCGTCGGAGGCCGGGGGCGCGTGTGTCGGGACGGGGAAGCCCCGGACGAGCAGGAACAGGCCGAGGGCGACCTCGAAGAGACCGCCCGGGGCGGCCAGTACGAGACCGGCGCCGGGGGAAGCGGACCCCAGTACCGCGCCGACGGCGAGCAGGGCGTACCCGACCACACCCCACCAGGCGAACCAGGCGGGCATCCCGAGACGCGTCGACAGGGCGCGACAGAACGGGACGCTGCCGACCCCGAGGACGACCATGGCGGCCGCGTAGGCGAGGTCGTTGCCGGCGGCGTTCCCGGACGCCAGAAGGAACACCCCGGCGGCGAGCAGGACGGCCTCCGCGACGCGGACGGCGAGGTAGGTCCAGGCGACGCCGGGGGCGGTCGTCCGGAGGACGCCGAGGGTGACGACTCCGATGGTCGCCACCGCGACCGAGTTGAGGAGCATGAGGCCGAGGCCGACGGGCTGGTCGGCCAAGGAGCCGCCGCCACCGTAGAGGGCGAACGCGGCGAGGAAGAGGGTCCCGACCAGTCGACCGGAGCTGCGATGGGACATGCCGTACTCCTGCGTACTTAGTAAGCTTACTAAGTACGCTACGGTGGGACGGGCAGGTGGGTCAACACCAGACGAAGGAGGTTCGCGTGTCCGGATCCGACGCGGGACGCGGGTCGAGGAGGGCGGAGCCGCTGGATCGTGACCGGGTGCTGGCCGCAGCCGTGGCCCTGGCCGACGCGGACGGACTCGGCGCGCTGACGATGCGGTCCCTGGCGGAGGCCCTGGGTGTGAAACCGATGTCGCTGTACCGCCACATCGAGGGCAAGGAGGACCTGCTGGACGGCATGGTCGACCTGGTCTTCGGCGCGATCGAGCTGCCTCGGGTGGACGGCCGGTGGCGGGACGAGCTGCGTCGGCGAGCCGTCTCGGCGCGTACGGTGCTGGCCCGGCATCCGTGGGCGCTGGGGCTGTTGGACAGCAGGACGACCCCCGGGGCCGCGACGCTCCGGCACCACGACGCGGTGGTCGGTGTACTGGTGAACAACGGCTTCTCGCTGGCGATGACCGCGCGCGCCTACACGATCATCGACGCCTACGTGTACGGGTTCGTGCTCCAGCAGGCGGCGCTGCCGTTCGACGACGCGGAGGCCGGGGAGGACGCGACCGGCGCCGTGGAGTCGGCCATGGCCGGTCTCGACCGGGAGCGGTACCCGTATCTGAGCGCGTTCGCCGCCGGGCACCTGGCGCGGGCCGACTACGACTTCGGCGAGGAGTTCGAGCCCGGCCTCGAACTGGTCCTGGACGCCGTCGCGGCGTTCGGGGAGGGCTAGCTGTACTGACCACGGAGGTTGGTAACACCCACCCCGGTCGACGCACAACAAGAGGGCCTTCGGTATCGGTGTGGATTACCACATCTACACCAGCTCACCAGAAGGCCCTCGATGCCCCACACTACCCACGCCAACGCCCGCCTGACCCCCGCAGGACGCCTGCTCCTGGCCCAGTGCGTCGTCGAGGACGGCTGGCCGCTGCGGCGGGCCGCCGAACGCTTCCAGGTCAGTCCCACCACCGCCAAACGGTGGGCCACCCGCTACAGGGCCCTGGGCTCGGCCGGGATGACCGACGCCTCCAGCCGCCCGGCCCGCTCGCCCCGGCGCACCCCCACCCGACGCGAACGCCGCGTCATCAAGCTCCGCGTCACCCACCGGTGGGGTCCGGCCCGTATCGGCGGCCACCTGCGCATGCACGCCTCCACCGTGCACCGGATCCTGACCCGGCACCGCATGTCCCGCCTGGCGCATCTGGACCGGGCCACCGGACGGACGGTACGCCGCTACGAACGGACCCGGCCCGGCGAGTTGGTGCACGTGGACATCAAGAAACTCGGCAACATCCCCAACGGCGGCGGCCACAAAGTCCTGGGACGCCCCCAGGGCCGCAAACACCGTGCCAAGGCCGGGTACGCCTATGTGCACAACGCCGTGGACGACCACTCCCGGTTGGCCTACTCAGAGATCCTGGCCGACGAGAAGAAGGACACCGCGACCGGCTTCTGGGAACGCGCCCACGCCTACTTCGCGTCGGTGGGCATCGTGGTGGAGCGGGTGCTGACCGACAACGGGTCCTGCTACCGGTCCCACACCTGGCGGGACCTGCTCGCCGACCAGGGCGTCAAGCACAAGCGCACCCGCCCCTACCGGCCCCAGACCAACGGCAAGGTGGAACGGTTCAACCGGACCCTGACCGACGAATGGGCCTACGCCCGCCCCTACCGGTCCGAGACCGAGAAGCGGGAGGCGTTCACCGGGTGGCTGCACGGCTACAATCACCACCGGTTCCACACCGCGATCAGCGGCCCTCCCGCTTCTCGTGTACCTAACCTCTCAGGTCAATACAGCTAGCCTCCGTCGCGGATGTCGGCCGCGGTGGGGCGACGCGGAGGTCGCGCACCCCCTGCGGGATGGGGAGTGGCGGGGCGTGCGTCGGTTCCCCGCCCGCGACCGGGGCGGCCGGGTGGTCGACGTTCCGAGCCACCGCCGATCCGGCCGGGACCCGACCGGGCGACACACGCTGAACACGGCGAGGGCCGCACCGGCCTCGGGGGAGGCCCCGTCCGGTTCGCGTCAGCCCGGTTTGCGTTCGAGCGCGCTCGAAGTCCTAGCGTCGCCGCCATGACGACACGGACACAGACACAGGCGCAGACCTGGATCATCACCGGCGCGTCCCGCGGTTTCGGGCGCGCACTGGCGGAGTCGGCGCTCGCGGCGGGCGATCACGTGGTGGCGGCGGTGCGCCGACCCGGGAGCGTGGCCGACCTGGCGGCCGAGTACCCCGACCACTGCCTGGTCGCGGGGTTCGACGCCCGGGACGTCACCGCGGCCGAGGACCTCGTGCGGGCCGCCCTCGACCGCTTCGGCCAGCTCGACGTGCTGGTCAACAACGCGGGCCGGGGCATGGTCGGAGCGGTCGAGGAGGTCGGCGACGCGCAGCTGCGGGAGCTGATGGACCTGCACCTGTTCGGCCCCGCCGCGCTCGTCCGCGCGGCGCTGCCCGCGATGCGCGCGCGGAGCACCGGGACGATCGTGCAGATGAGCAGCCAGGGCGGGCGCATGTCGTTCCCCGGCGTCGCGGCCTACTCCGCGTCGAAGTTCGCCCTCGAAGGCTGGTCGGAGGCCCTGGCCGGGGAGGTCGCGCAGTTCGGGATCCGCGTGCTGATCGTCGAGCCCAGCCGGTTCCGGACCGACTTCAACGCCTCCGGCACGCTTGAGTTCGCCGAGGCGTCCGAGACCTACCGCGACCTGCTCGCCGCCGTCCGCGCGGACATGGCCGGGGCCGACGGAACCCAGGAGGGCGACCCGGCGCGGGCGGCCGGGATCATCGTGTCCCTCGCCCACGGTGACGAGGTGCCGTTGCGGCTGCCGCTCGGGCGCGAGGCGGTCGAGCGTGTCTCGGCCGCCTACCGGCGTGGTCTGGAGGAGGTCGGGCGGTGGGCCGAGACCGCGCGCGGCGCCGACTTCGAGGGCGTCCCGGCGTCGGCCCGGCCGATCTAGGCTGGTTCCATGGCCACAGACGATCTGATGAGCAGGGCACTCGAAACGCTCGCGGACGACGATCCGCTGTCGGTCGAGGCGATCCGCCGCCTCGTCGACCTGGCCGACGTACCCGAGTCGATGACGATCACCGAGGCCGCCGACCTGCTCGACGTCTCGCCGCACACGCTGCGCTACTACGAGCGGGCCGGGCTGGTCGCGGTGGCCCGTGACGGTAGTGGTCATCGCGTCTACGACACCGAAGCGGTGCGGCGCCTGGTGTTCCTCACCCGGATGCGGCTGTCCGGCATGCCGATGCGCGACCTACAGCACTACGTCTCGCTCGTCGACGCCGGGGAGGAGACGGTGCCCGAACGGCTCGACATGCTGATCGAACACCGCGACACCATCCGCCGCCGGATCCGTGAGCTGACCCTCTCCCTCACGGCGACCGAGTACAAGATCGCCACCTACGGGGGTTCGACCGGGCCGGACGTTCACTCCCTCGACCCGACGACGTCCTGACACCGACGTTCGTTCTCCCGAACACGACCGTCCGCCCTCGGCTCCACTGCCGGGGGCGGACGCGGTTTCGGGGGATGCGGGCGTTACACGTGGGTCTTCGGCAGGTCACCGTGCCCCAGTTTCGTGAAGGTGATCATCTGGCCGTTGCGCACCACGACCGCGCCCCTGGGGCAGCGGAAGAGGGTGCCGCGCTCCGACAGGTGGAGGAGGCCGACCGCCGAGCACAGGATCCGGCCGGGGCCGAGTTCGGTGACGCCCTCGAAGACGGCGAGCGCCTCGCCGGTCTCGGGGGCGACCTCGCCCAGGTAGCGCGGGGTGTGGTTGACGGCGCTCATCACAGGTCCGCCTTCGGGATGGAGAGGACGCCAAAGATGCGTCGGGCGAACTCGGGCTCCTGGCCGACGGGCAGCGCGCGGTCGTACTCGTAGGGCTCGGTGCCGGTGCGGTAGGAGTCCCACACCCAGTACCAGTAGAGGCCCTCGCCGGTCTCGCGCAGGAGCACCGTCTGGCTCTGGTCTCCCTTGTGCACCTCGATCACCATTCCCTTGCGGGGGAGTGGCTTGAGGTCGTGTTTGTCCAGCTCAAGGCAGAGTGCCTTGGCCGCCTCCCGTGGAGTCACAATGTCCCCTTTGTTTGAAATGCATGGTGAAGATGGTGATACATCCGTCGATCCGGAGCGCCACCAACTGTGACCAGGATTCAAGAGGACGCCGGAAAAACCTAGGGCTCTGAACGGAGTGCGATCATCAGGCAACAGGGATATTCTTTGGTGTTTCACCTGGTGAAGATGGTGAAGATATGGCGAAACGCAAGGTCAGGCCGCATGCGCTCCGGTGGGGGACTGAGCTGCGGAAATTTCGCAACCAGGCAGGTAAGACGCAGTCCTGGCTGGCGAGGCAGATGACCTGCTCGAACGGGCTCGTGTGCGGTTTCGAGCAGGGGACACACTGGCCGAGTAAGGCAATGGCGGCGGAACTGGACAAACTCGTCCAGGCTAACGGGGACTTGTTCGGCCTCTGGCTCCGACTCTCGGAGAAGCGGGCCTATCCCGAGTGGATGAGCGAGCGAGTCCAAGCTGAACCCAAAGCCACGCTTGTGAGGGAGTTCGAACCAGTAGGGCTCTCAGGGCTCCTTCAAACCGAGGCATACGCCAGGACCATGCTCAAGGCCGGCAACTCCTTCGCCGCCTCTCGCGAGATCGATGAGCTGGTTGAAGGGCGGATGCGCCGGCAAGCGATCTGGGAAGGGCCAGCCTCCCCAAGGATGGTCGCCATCTACAACGAGATGGTGCTTACGGTGCCTACGGGCGGTGCCCGGGTTATGTCGGATCAGTTAAACCGGCTCATTGAGATGGTAGAAGCCGATACCATCCGGCTGCACGTCATCCCTGCGGACACAGAGCACCATCCCTTCATCTCATCCTTCACGCTGCTGAGCTTCTCCGATCAGCCGGATGCGCTCTACGTGGAGGACGCTGTCTCAGGTCGGATGATCACAGAGGTCGAACACGTACAGCGGATGGATAGGGTCTTCAGCGAACTCCTGGGTGTCGCTCTGTCCCCTGAGAAGAGCCTGAAAGCCCTCTACGAGTACCGAAGGACATTTGACCATGGCACTTGAGAGCATGTGGACGAAGAGCACGTACAGCGGGACCAACGGTGGAAACTGTGTCGAGGCCCGGCTGGAGCTGCGTCCCACCTGGGAGAAGTCCACGTACAGCGGGTCCAACGGTGGCGACTGCGTGGAGGCCCGGTTGAACCGTGAGGGCGAGTGGAGCAAGTCCTCCTACTCCCACGGCAACGGCGGAGACTGTGTCGAGGCGGCGCGCACGCGCGTCGGGGCCGCGCTGCGGGACACCCAGAACCGCGACCTCGGACAGCTCGACGCCACCCCCCGTGAGTGGGCCGCGCTCCTGGGAGCCGTGAAGGCCGCCTCCCTCTAGTTCCTCGCAGACCGCGGAGACGGTGGTTCTCCGTGGATCGTCAGTGTCGGTCGGCCCCGGGCGGAGCGTCCCGCCCTGGGCCTGCTGGACGCCGCCTCGGCCGCCATGGCCCCGCTGCTCGTGTTCACCCTGCGCGAGGCGCCGTCCACCGGGAGCGGTACCCAGGGCTGAGGGATCACGTCGGCCGGGTCGGATCCCCGGCGGTCTCCTCGTCCTCCGGTCCGGCCCCGCCGCCGTCCTCTCCGGTGGCGGCGGGCTCCTCCTTCTTCCCCTCATCCTCGGCCTCGGCGGCGGAGAGCAGGGGGTGCTCCTCGACCTTGTAGCGGCGGATGTAGATGCTCAGGAAGGTCTGCAGGCTCGCGCCCATCGGCAGGGCGAGCAACGCGCCGGGCGCGCCCAGGACGGCGGCGCCCGCGAGGACCGAGCCGAACGCCACCGCCGGATGCATGTCCAGGGTCCTGGCGGTGATGCGGGGCTGGAGCAGGTAGTTCTCGAACTGCTGGTAGACGATGACGAACACGAGCACCCACACAGCGGGCCAGACACCCTCCAGCAGCGCCACGAGCACGGGGACGGCTCCGCCGATGTAGGTGCCGACGGTGGGGATGAATTGCGACACCACACCCACCCACAGCGCCAGCGCGAACGCGAAGGGGATGTCCAGCACGACCAGTACCACGTAGTGCGCGCCCGCGCAGACCAGGGCCAGCAGCGCCCGGGAGTACAGGTAGCCGCCCGTCTTCTCGATCGCGATCTCCCAGGCCCGCAGCACCTCGCGCTGCGTGCGCGGTGGCAGGACCGAGCAGATCACGCGGCGAAAGCGCGGGCCGTCGGCGCACAGGTAGAAGGTGAAGAGCGCGATCGTCAGCCCGTTGAAGAGCAGTATCAGGACGGTCGTCCCGGCGCCCCAGACGTTGTCGGCGATCCTGGAGGCGTACTGTTCGACCACGCCGCTGGCGCTGGAGATCTCGTTGAGCAGGGTGGTGGGGGAGTAGGAGGTGTTGAACGTGGTGTTGAACCAGGCCAGCCCGGCGCGGATCATCGTGGGCACTTCGGCGGCGAAGGCCAGGACCTGGCCCAGCAGCATGGACCCCAGCAGGCTGAAGAACGCCAGCGCCAACGCCAGCACCAGGAGCATCACCGCCCCCGTGGCTGGCCCGCGCGGCCAGCGGCGCCGGTGCAGCCAGTTGACCGCCGGTTCCAGCGCCAGCGCGAGGAACAGCGAGATCAGCAGCAGCATGATGAGGTTCTGCAACCGGACGAACAGCCACAGGGCGATGCCGAAGGCCGTGACGATCCACATGGCCAGCATCATGGCGCGGGGGAGCCAGGGCGGCATGCCGCCGCGGTCGGGGCGCGGTGCCCTGTGGGGTGGTGTGCTCGTGCGCAAGCCGGGTCTTCCTTCTGTGGCGCGGCCCGCGAGGGGGCTTCCTCCGCGTGCCCGGGACTTTTCCCGCTCCCCCGGACGATAGCCGCACCCACGAGTGCCCGGCCTCGGTGTCCCGCCGCACGGACCGCTCACGCGCCCGCGCCTCAGCCCCGGGACCTCACCGCGACCGTGACGCCCCGGTAGCCGTCCAGACCCGTCGCGACCCGGGGATCGCCCGCCGTACTGGTCATGCCGGGCAGTTCGTGCTCGGCCTCGGCCGCGACGAGCCGGGTCAGGAGGTCGTGTCGGCGGCCCGGGCCCGGCCGCGGGTGGGGAACCCCCGCCGCGTTCCCCGAACCGCCCCTCGGCGGGTGGGCGGCCGTGAGAGAGTGCACGCGGACCAACGGGTGTCCGCGCGCGACAGCGTGCCTCCCGCACAGCGCCTCTCCAGGAAGGCAGGAGCCGGTGGGCCAAGGCGGCGGGGAAGACCAGCTCGCGGCCGCGGCGATCATCCGCGCGCACCACCACTTCCTCCAGGCCGTCGAACGGGGGGACGAGACCGCCAGGGCGGACGCCCGGGACATCGTTCACCGGATCCTCGAGGACACCCGTGCCCGCGGCTCCGATGCCGTGGATTCGCTGATCCTCAGCCTGACCGGGCACGCGATGGGTGCGGCTGTCGCGCTGTCCAGACTCAACGGACGTTCCTTCGACGAGATCCTCGACGCGGTGGAGGAGGGCATCGTCGGGACGCCCGATCCCGAGGTCTAGGCCGGATCCACCGCCGCTCCAGCCTCCTTCACCGGGATCCGCGTGTCCGCCGAACGCCTCCCGCCACCAGGCCGACCGGGGCTCGGGCGGGTCCGGTTCGGCGGAGTCGGTGCCCCCGACGGCGGGTCCGGGTCATCGGGGGCGCTGACGTGTCGTGAACAGCTGTCAGGGGCCGGTTCCCCGACCCCGCACACCTCACGCGGTCACGCGGTCACACGACCGCGCGGTCGCGCAGCTGTCGGCGCAGACGGCCGAAGAGCTTGGGGTTGTTCATCGCGAGCACGCCCACCGCCGCTCCCCGGCGGCGGTACTCCGCGACGAACCGGCGGTCGTTCGGCGACCCGTCGACGATGGTGACCTCGTCGGCGTCGGCGGGGTGCCCGGCGACCTGCAACCGGGTCCCGTACTGGTCGGACCAGAAGTAGCCGGACGGCCGGTACTCCTCGATCGTCGTGCCCGCCAGGAGGTTGCGCACGGCGGTGGCGGGCTGTTCGGAGGCGTTGGTCCAGTGCTCGTGCCGGACCGGTCCGTCGGGGCCGTGGTAGCGGGCGACGTCGCCCACCGCGACGACGGAGGGGAACGCGGTGACGCATCCGGCGTCGCAGAGCACCCCGTTGTCGACGGGGATCCCGGATCCGGTGAGCCACTCGGTGTTGGGCAGCATCCCGATGCCGACCACCACCACGTCCGCGGGCAGGTGCGTGCCGTCGGCGAGGTCCACGCCGGTGACGCGTTTCCACGGGCCGAGGCCCGCCGAGGTCAGGGACCGCACGCCCACGCCGGTGCGCAGGGCCACGCCGTGGTCGGTGTGCAACGCCGCGCAGACCGAGCCCATGGCCGGGCCGAGGACGCGGGCGAGCGGTGTCGGGTTCGCCTCGACGACGGTCACCGGCCGCCCGAGTGCGTGGCAGGTCGAGGCGACCTCGGAGCCGATCCAGCCCCCTCCGATCACCACCACCCCCGCCGAGCTGTTCTCCAGGTCGGCGCGCAGTGCCGCCGCGTCGTCCAGCGTCCGGACGGTGTGCACCCCGGCCAGGCCCTCCGAACCGGGGAGCTGGCGGGCCCGGCCACCGGTGGCGATGACGACGCCGTCCGCGGTGATCTCCTCCCCGCTGGACAGCCGGACCGACCGTGTGAGGGGGTCGAGGGAGTCGGCGCGAACCCCGAGCCGCCATTCCGCGGCCAGGTCGTCCGTGTCGGACTGGTCGGCCAGCCGCAGGCTCTCCGGAGCGCAGGTGCCCGCGAGGTAGGCCTTCGACAGCGGCGGGCGGTCGTAGGGCTGGTACGGCTCGTCCCCGATGACCGCGATCCGGCCGTCGAAGCCCTGTGCCCGGAGCTCCTCGACCGCGCGCAGCCCCGCCAGCGAGGCCCCGACGACAGCAACGGTTCTCATACGACTGCCTCCTGGTTCTGCGGGACCACGTAGATCACGCCGTCCTGGATCACGACCGAGTGGGTGCGGACCGGCTTCTTGGCGGGGGCGCCGGTGGGCAGGCCCGTGCGCAGGTCGAAGCTGGCCGCGTGGAGCGGGCACTCGATGAAGCATCCTTCGAGCCACCCCTCGGAGAGCGAGGCGTCCTGGTGGCTGCACGTGTCGTCGATGGCGTAGATCTCGCCGTCGACGTTGAAGACCGCGATCGGGACTTCGCCCATGACTCGGACCGCCTCACCCTCGGGCAGGTCCGCCACGGCACATGCTGGGATCATCATGCCCTCCGTTGCGCTTCGCGGAACAACTTGTTCGATACGCAACACTATGATGGGAGCGTAATCGGCTCGGAGTCAAGGAGTGTCCGAGGCGAAATTCGGGAAGTTGCGTCTATCGGTTAAAGTTGCATTATGAGCAACTCAATGGAAAGCACGGGAGCACGCGAGCCGGCGTCGGTCCAGTCGGTGGACCGGGCGATCACCATCCTGGAGCTCCTCGCGCGCGGCGAGATGGGAGTCACGGAGATCGCCGCCGAGTTGGGGGTGCACAAGTCCACCGCGTCGCGGCTGGTGTACACCCTCCAGGCGAGACAGCTCGTGGAGCAACACGGTGAGCGCGGCAGATTCAGCATCGGTATCGGCATGTTGCGGTTCGCCGGCGCCGTCGCCGGTCAGCTCGACATCGTCCAGATCGGCAATCCGGTGTGCGAGGAGCTGGCCGAGCGCCTCGGCGAGACGGTGAACGTCGCGGTCCTCGACTCGGCGAACGCGATCAACGTGAGTCAGGCGCTGGGCACCTCGGCCGTGGCGGCGCAGAACTGGATCGGCCAGCGCACGCCGTCGTACGCGACGGCCAGCGGCAAGGCACTGCTGGCGTACACGCCCCCGGGCGAGTTGGACGAGCTGCTCGCCGGGGAGCTCGTGTCCTACACCGCGCGCACGATCACGGACCCGCAGGAGCTGGGTGAGGTCCTCAAGAGGGTGGCCGAGGACGGGTACGCCACGTCGTTCGAGGAGCTGGAGCCGGGTCTGCACGCGATCGCCGTGCCGGTGTTCGGGGCCGGTCAGGACGTGATCGCGGCGATCAGCGCGTCCGGTCCGGCGTACCGGCTGTCGAAGAAGCGCATCCCCGAGGTCGTGGAGGAACTGCGCCAGGGGGCGCGTGACCTGTCCGATCGGATGGCCTACGCGGGCCGCTGACGGGGTGGGGCGGCGACCTCTGTGATCGTCGTGTCGTGTTCTTGATATATCAATACACGATTAAGCGACGATCAAACCGCAAGGACTAGTCCTTCAGGGTCTTGACAGACCTGTGGGTAACCCTCACTGTGAAGCGCAACGTGTTGTGTATCACGGAATGCGTTGCATATAAAGCAACACATGAGGGGAGTGTGCGTTGGCTTCCACCACGCCCGATGTCCCGGTCCTCGACCAGGCATTGGGCGATCTCGACCCCGAGATCGCCGAGGCGGTCGCGCATGAGCTGCGCCGCCAACAGACGACCCTGGAGATGATCGCTTCGGAGAACTTCGCTCCGCAGGCGGTCCTGGAAGCCCAGGGCACCGTTTTGACCAACAAGTACGCCGAGGGCTACCCCGGGCGCCGCTACTACGGCGGCTGCGAGCACGTCGACGTCGTCGAGCAGCTCGCGATCGACCGCGCCAAGGACCTGTTCGGCGCCGAGCACGCCAACGTCCAACCCCACTCGGGCGCCCAGGCCAACACCGCGGTCTACTTCGCCCTGCTCAAGCCGGGCGACACCATCCTGGGCCTGGACCTGGCCCACGGCGGCCACCTGACCCACGGCATGCGCATCAACTACTCGGGCAAGATCCTCAACGCCGTGGCCTACCACGTGCGCCCCCAGGACGGCACCGTCGACTACGACGAGGTCGCCGCCCTGGCCAAGGAACACCAGCCCAAGATGATCGTGGCGGGCTGGTCGGCCTACCCGCGCCAGCTCGACTTCGCGCGCTTCCGCCAGATCGCCGACGAGGTCGGCGCCCTGCTCATGGTCGACATGGCCCACTTCGCGGGCCTGGTCGCCGCCGGCGAGCACCCCAACCCGGTCCCGCACGCCGACGTGGTCACCACCACCACGCACAAGACCCTGGGCGGCCCGCGCGGCGGACTGATCCTGGCCAGGAAGGAGCTGGGCAAGAAGATCAACTCCGCGGTGTTCCCGGGCATGCAGGGCGGCCCGCTGGAGCACGTGATCGCCGCCAAGGCGGTCGCGCTCAAGGTCGCCGCCGGCCAGGACTTCGCCGAGCGCCAGCACCGCACGGTGGCCGGCGCCCGACTGCTCGCCGAGCGGCTGACCCGCCCGGACATGGCCGAGGTCGGGGTCAGGGTGCTGACCGGGGGCACCGATGTGCATCTGGTCCTGGTGGACCTGGTGGACTCGGCGATCAACGGCCAGGAGGCCGAGGACCGGCTGCACTCGGTGGGGATCACGGTCAACCGCAACGCGGTGCCCAATGACCCGCGTCCGCCGATGGTGACCTCGGGTCTGCGGATCGGCACCCCGGCGCTGGCCACCCGCGGGTTCGGTGAGGACGACTTCGCCGAGGTCGCCGACATCATCGCCGAGGCGCTCAAGCCCGAGTTCGACGCCCAGGCCCTGCGGGGCCGTGTGCGGGCGCTCGCGGACCAGCACCCGCTCTACCCCCACCTGTGACGGGTCACGACACGACAGGGAGAAGAACAGTGGTACACGCAGTCAAGGGTGTCGTGGCCGCGGGGCGCGGGGCCGAAGTCTCCGTCGAGACGATCCTGGTCCCCGACCCCGGTCCCGGCGAGGCCCTGGTGAAGGTGCGGGCCTGCGGGGTCTGCCACACCGACCTCCACTACCGGGAGGGCGGCATCAACGACGACTTCCCGTTCCTGCTCGGCCACGAGGCCGCCGGGGTGGTGGAGGCCGTCGGGGACGGTGTCACCGACCTGGCGCCCGGGGACTTCGTCGTCCTCAACTGGCGCGCCGTCTGCGGAGCCTGCCGGGCGTGCCGACGCGGACGCCCCTGGTACTGCTTCGACACCCACAACGCCGCGCGGCCGATGACGCTGGAGGACGGCACCCCGCTGAGCCCCGCGCTGGGCATCGGCGCCTTCGCCGAGAAGACCCTCGTCCACAGCGGTCAGTGCACCAAGGTCGACCCGAAGGCGCCGCCGGAGGTGGCCGGACTGCTCGGCTGCGGCGTCATGGCGGGCGTCGGCGCGGCGATCAACACCGGGTCGGTCGGCCGCGGGGACAGCGTCGCCGTCCTCGGCTGCGGCGGCGTCGGCGACGCGGCCATCGCGGGCGCCCGGTTGGCGGGCGCCCGCACGATCATCGCCGTCGACCTCGATCAGCGGAAGCTCGAGTGGGCCGAACGGTTGGGCGCCACCCACACGGTGGACGCGCGCACCCGGGACGTGATCGAGTCGATCCGGGAGCTGACCGGCGGTCACGGGGCGGACGTCGTGATCGACGCGGTCGGCAGGCCGGAGACCTTCCGCCAGGCGTTCTACGCCCGCGACCTCGCCGGGACGGTGGTGCTGGTCGGCGTCCCCACCCCGGAGATGACCGTCGACCTCCCCCTCCTGGACGTGTTCGGCCGCGGCGGAGCGGTGAAGTCGTCCTGGTACGGCGACTGCCTGCCGAGCCGCGACTTCCCCATGCTCGTCGACCTCCACCTCCAGGGCCGGCTCGACCTGGGCGCCTTCGTCACCGAGACCATCGGCATCGGCGACGTCGAGCGCGCCTTCGAGGACATGCACGACGGACGCGTCCTGCGCTCGGTGGTGGTCCTGTGAGCGCGCGGATCGAACACCTCGAGACCTTCGGGGCCTTCAGCCTCGACGGAGGCACCTGGGAGGTCTTCAACAACGTGTGGCTGGTCGGCGACGACGAGGAGGTCGTCGTCATCGACCCCGCGCACGACGCCCGGGCGGTGCTGGAGGCGGTCGGCGGCCGCTCGGTGGTCGCCGTGGTCTGCACCCACGGGCACAACGACCACGTCAACGCCGCGGTCGAGGTGGCGGACAAGTCCGGCGGGCCGATCCTGATCCACCCCCACGACGAGCCGCTCTGGCGGTCGGTGCACCCCGACCGTGCCCCCGACGCCTGGCTGGCTCACGGCGGGTCCGTCGCGGTGGCCGGAACGACGCTGCGGGTGCTCGGCACGCCGGGCCACACGTGGGGTGCGGTCTCGCTGTACGCCCCCGACCTGGGCGCCGTCTTCTCCGGCGACACCCTGTTCCAGGGAGGGCCGGGCGCCACGGGCCGCTCCTACTCCTCCTTCCCGACCATCATCGAGTCGATCCGGGACAGCCTGCTGACGCTGCCCGCCGACACCGTCGTCCACACCGGACACGGCCCCACCACGACCATCGGCGCCGAGGCGCCGCACCTGGACGGCTGGATCCAGCGCGGATTCTGACGCACTCCGACCACACGATCAGGAGGACCCCCCTATGCCGACCCAACCACGTGTCGTGCTCATCGGAGCGGGCATCGTCGGCTGCGCACTGGCCGATGAGCTGACCGCACGCGGGTGGACCGACGTCACCGTGCTCGAACAGGGGCCGCTGTTCGCCACCGGCGGCTCCAGCTCCCACGCGCCAGGCCTGGTGTACCAGACCGTCGGGTGCAAGACCATGACGGATTTCGCCAAGTACACCGTCGAGAAGTACACCGCGCTGACGCTCGACGACAAGTGGTGTTTCCAGCAGCTCGGCGGCCTGGAGGTGGCCACCACCCCGGAACGTTGGGCCGACCTGAAGCGCAGGCACGGTTGGGCGACGTCGTGGGGCGTGGAGAGTTACCTGCGCGACCCCGGCGAGTGCGCCGAACTGCACTCACTGCTCGACCCTGGCAAGATTCTCGGCGGCTTCCACATCCCCGGCGACGGGCTGGCCAAACCGGTACGCGCCGCCGAGGCCCAGGCCCGGCGGGCGATGGACCGCGGAGCACGCTTCCTCGCGCACCACAAGGTCACCGGCATCGAACGCCGCGGCGGACGGGTCCGGGCCGTCGTCACCGAGCACGACACCTTCACGGCCGACATCGTCGTCTCCTGTGTCGGCATGTGGGGTCCGCGGATCGGCCGCATGGTCGACCTCGACGTCCCGCTGGTCCCGATGGCGCACCAGTACGCCAAGACCTCTCCGCTGCCGGTCCTTCGGGGCGTCAACGACGAACTGCGCGAGATGAGCAAGCCGCTGCTGCGGCACCAGGAGGCCGGACTCTACTTCCGCGAGCACGTCGACCGCATCGGCATCGGCGCCTACGAGCACCGCCCGATGCCGATCTCCGCCGACGAGATCCTCGATCCCGGTGTCGCGCCCACCATGCCGTCGGAGACGCCGTTCACCCCGGACGACTTCGACACCTCCTGGGCGGACTCCGTCGACCTGCTGCCGTGCCTGGCCGACGCCAAGGTCGACGAGGGAATCAACGGGTTGTTCTCCTTCACCCCGGACGGCAACCCACTGCTCGGCGAGCACCCCGACCTCCAGGGTTTCTGGCTGGCCGAGGCGGTGTGGATCACGCACTCCGCGGGCGTGGCCAAGGCGATGGCGGAGTGGCTGGTCGACGGTCAGCCCAACATCGACCTGCACACCTGCGACCTCAGCCGGTTCGAGGAGGTCGAGCGGGGACCGGAGTACGTCCACCTGCGCAGCTGCCAGGCCTTCGACGAGGTCTACGACGTGCTGCACCCGCTGCAGCCCGCCGAGCGGCCGCGACCGCTGCGGACCAGCCCGTTCCACGAGCGCCAGGCCGACCTCGGCGCGGTGTTCCTCGAAGGGGGCGGCTGGGAGCGGCCGCACTGGTACGAGGCCAACGCGAACCTGCCCGAGGTCGGGCAGATCCCCGATCGGGGCGACTGGGCCGCGCGGTACTGGTCGCCGATCGCGGGCGCCGAGGCACTGGTGGCGCGCAAGAGGGTGGCCATGTTCGACATGACGCCCCTGAAGCGGATCGAGGTCACCGGTCCCGAGGCGCTGACGTTCCTGCAGACGATGACGACCAACCAGCTCGACCGCAAGGTCGGATCGGTCGTCTACACCCTCATGCTCAACGAGGACGGCGGGATCCGCAGCGACCTCACCGTGGCCCGGCTCGCCGAGGACCGCTTCCAGGTGGGCGCCAACGGCCCGATCGACCTCGACTGGCTGCGCAGGCACCTTCCGCCCGGCGGACGCGTGCAGGTCCGCGACATCACCGCGGGCACCTGCTGCATCGGGCTGTGGGGTCCCGCCGCCCGGCGGCTCCTCCAGCCGCTGACCCGCGAGGACTTCTCGCACGAGGCGATGGGCTACTTCAGGTCGAAGCGGGCCTTCATCGGCGACGTCCCGGTGACCGCGATGCGCCTGTCCTACGTCGGCGAACTGGGCTGGGAGCTCTACACCACCGCCGACATGGGCCGCCGCCTGTGGGACACGCTCTGGGAGGCGGGCCGGGAACACGGCGTCATCGCCGCGGGCCGCAGCGCCTTCGCCAGCATGCGGCTGGAGAAGGGCTACCGGTCCTGGGGCGCGGACATGACCACCGAACACGACCCCTACGAGGCCGGGCTCGGCTTCGCCGTGCGCATGAACAAGGGCTACTTCCACGGCAAGAACGCCCTGAAGGGCCGCTCCGAGGACACCGTCACGCGCAAGCTGACCTGCCTGACCATCGACGACGCCCACCAGGTCGTCATGGGCTCCGAGCCGGTCCACGCCGGCGGCGCGCCGGTCGGCTACGTCACCAGCGCCGCGCGCGGCTACACCATCGGCAAGAACATCGCCTACGCGTGGCTGCCCGCGGAGGTCTCCCGGCCCGGCACCCCCGTCGAGATCGAGTACTTCGGTGAGCGCGTCCCCGCGGTGGTCGCGGCCGAACCGCTCTTCGACCCCGACATGACCCGCATCCGGTCGTGAGCCGGACGCGGCGCTCCCAGCCACCGGTCACAGACCGCGAACGCTCCCGACCCGCCCCCTCGATCCCCGGTGCCCCGTCAGCGTCCGCACCGCACGGAACGGAGACCACATTGACCGAGAACCTCGTCGCCCCTTCGGCCACCGGCGGTTCCGCACTGCCCGAGAGCCTGATCCCGACCCTGCCCGGCCACACCTACACCGATCCGGAGGTCTTCACCCGAGAACAGGAGAGGATCTTCGAGCGGATGTGGTTCTGCGCGGTCCGCGGCGCGGACCTGCCCAAGCCCGGTGACTTCCGTACGGTCCAGGTCGGACGGGAGAGCGTGATCGTCACCCGGTCCCGCGACGGCGCGCTGCGCGCCTTCCTCAACGTCTGCCGCCACCGGGGCGCCAAGCTCTGTGTGGAGGAGTCGGGCAGCGTCAAGCGCAACTTCCAGTGCCCCTACCACGCCTGGACCTACGGGCTCGACGGGAGGCTGGTCGCCGCCCCCAACCTCACCTCGATGCCGGACATCGACCGGACCGAGTACGGCCTGAAGCCGGTGCACCTGCGGGAGTGGCTCGGCTACGCGTGGCTGTGCCTCGCCCAGGACCCGCCCTCGTTCGCCGACACCGTGCAGGCCGACGTCACCGGGCGGTTGGGGTCGCTGGAGGCCATCGACAACTTCGAGATCGACGGGCTCGAACTCGGCCGGCGTATCACCTACGACGTCAAGGCCAACTGGAAGCTCATCATCGAGAACTTCATGGAGTGCTACCACTGCGCGACCATCCATCCCGAGCTCACCGAGGTGCTGCCCGAGTTCGCCGACGGCTACGCGGCCCAGTACTTCGTCGGCCACGGCGCGGCCTTCGGTGAGGAGGTCTCCGGGTTCACCGTGGACGGCAGCGCGGGCTTCGACACGTTGTCCGGGGTGGACTCCGACCAGGACCGCAAGTACTACGCGATCACCGTCCGACCGCAGGTTTTCGTCAACCTGGTCCCGGATCACGTTATTCTGCACCGGATGTTCCCATTGGCCGCCGACCGCACCGTCGTGGAATGCGACTGGCTGTACAGCAAGGACGTCGTGGCGTCCGGCCGCGACGTCTCGCACTCCGTCGAGTTGTTCCACCGGGTCAACCAGCAGGACTTCGACGCCTGCGAGCGCTGCCAGCCCGCGATGTCGTCGCGGGCCTACGCCGACGGCGGTGTCCTCGTTCCCTCCGAACACCACATCGGCGAGTTCCACCAATGGGTGCAGAACGTACTCTCCCCCGACAAGGACGGTGAATAGTCAGTATGATCACTGCCCCCAGGGTCTTTTGGCCCTCAGTGATTCTGGTAACGATATTCGTCGCGTTCACGGCGGTCTTCACCGACGTCGTGTCCACGGCGATCACCACCCTGCAGGACACCGTGATCGGCGCGTTCGGGTGGTACTACATCCTGATCGTGTGCGGGTTCGTGGTGTTCTCGATCCGAGTGGGCCTCGGCCGGTTCGGCGACATCAAGCTCGGCCCCGACGACGAGGAGCCCGAGTTCAAACTCGGCACCTGGTTCTCGATGCTGTTCGCCGCGGGCATGGGGATCGGGCTGGTGTTCTGGGGCGTCGCGGAGCCGCTGAACCACTTCGCCAGCCCCAAGCCGGGCGTCGAGGGCACGTCGCAGGAGCTCGCCCAGCAGTCGCTGGTGCAGACGTTCCTGCACTGGGGCCTGCACCCGTGGGCGATCTACGTGGTGGTCGGCCTCGCCATCGCCTACGCGATCCATCGTAAGAAGCGTCCGGTCTCGATCCGCTGGGCACTGGAGCCGCTGCTGGGCAGACGGCGGGTGAACGGCTGGCTCGGCGACCTGATCGACGTCGTCGCGGTCATCGGGACCCTGTTCGGGGTGGCCACCTCGCTCGGCCTCGGCGTACTGCAGATCGCCTCCGGGCTCGACGTGCTCGGGATCGTCAGCGACCCGGGCAACTGGACGAACATCGTCCTGATCGGCGGCATCACCGCGCTGGCCATCTTCTCGGTGACCACCGGTGTGAAGCGCGGGGTCAAGTGGCTCTCCCAGATCAACATGGGGCTCGCCGTCGTCCTGATGCTCATCGTGCTGGTCACGGGGCCGACGCTGTTCCTCCTCCGGGAGTTCGTGCAGTCGATCGGGCTCTACTTCCAGAACCTGCTCCGGTTGAGCTTCGACACCACCGCTCTGGAGGGCCAGGGCGGCGCCCAGTGGCAGGGCTGGTGGACGACCTTCTACTGGGGCTGGTGGATGTCCTGGGCGCCGTTCGTCGGTGTGTTCATCGCGCGTATCTCGCGTGGCCGGACGGTGCGGGAGTTCGTCACCGGCGTCCTGCTGGTGCCGACCGCGGTCACCTTCCTGTGGCTCACCGTGTTCGGCGGCAGTGCCCTGTACCGCGAGCTGTTCGGTTCCGGGGGAGGCGTCGCGGCGGACGGGTCCGTGAACACCGAGGGGGCCCTCTTCGGCCTGCTCGGCGAACTGCCGGGAGGCACCGTCCTGGTCGCGGGAGCGGTCATCCTCATCGTGCTGTTCTTCGTGACCTCGTCGGACTCCGGGTCGCTCGTGGTCGACATGCTGGCCTCCGGGGGCAGTCACGAGACCCCGGTCTGGAGCCGGGTGTTCTGGGCGGCCGCCGAGGGACTGGTCGCCATCACGCTGCTGCTCGCGGGGGGTCTGAGCGCCCTCCAGGTCGGCGCCATCCTCATCGCTCTGCCGTTCAGCGTCGTCATGCTGCTGATGTGCGCCGCGACGTGGAAGCAGCTCGGGGAGGAACGCCGCCGCCAGATCCGGGCCCAACGCAGGATGGAGCGCGAGGAGCTCACCGAGCACGTCTCGCAGAACCTGCTCGAAGGTGACGAGTTCACCGGACAGATCTCCCAGAACCTGCTCGAGGAGGGGGAGTTCACCGCGCAGCTCTCCCAGAACCTCATCGAGGAGGGCTGGACCGACCCGAACGGCGAACCGAACGGCGCGGACCGCTCGGACACCGACGACCCCGATGCCGTCAAGGACAAGGTCTGACACATGAAGAAGCGCGTTTTCGATCAGGACGTCGACGAGGACGCGCTGCGCGTCGGTGAGCCCGGCCACGCCGCGGCCGGGCTCACCGGTGTTCTCGTCTCACTCCAGCGGAGCCGGGAACAGATGGGCGTCGGCCGGACCGTGCGGACGCTGCCGCTGATCAACCAGCGGGCGGGGTTCGACTGCCCCGGCTGCGCGTGGCCGGATCCTCAGGCCGCCGACGGCGACCGGCGCAAACCCGCCGAGTTCTGCGAGAACGGGGCGAAGGCGGTCGCGGAGGAGGCCACGACCCGCCGGATCGGTCCCGACTTCTTCGCCCGCCACTCCGTCGCCGAACTGGCCGAGCGCACCGACTACTGGCTCGGCCGGCAGGGGAGGCTGACACAGCCGATGATCCTGCGCCGCGGCGACGGGCACTACCGGCCGATCGGCTGGGACGCGGCGTTCGACGTCATCGCCGAGAACCTGGCCTCGCTCGGCTCCCCGGACGAGGCGGCGTTCTACACCTCGGGTCGGACCAGCAACGAGGCGGCGTTCGCGTACCAGCTGATGGTGCGGTGCTTTGGCACCAACAACCTGCCCGACTGCTCGAACATGTGCCACGAGTCGTCGGGGGTGGCACTGAAGGACACGATCGGGATCGGTACCGGCTCGGTCTCGTTGGCCGACCTGGAACACGCGGACCTGGTGCTGGTGCTCGGCCAGAACCCGGGCACCAACCACCCGCGCATGCTGGCGTCGCTGGAGAGGGTGAAGCGGCGGGGCGGTCGGATCGTGGCGGTCAACCCGCTGCCGGAGGCCGGGCTGTACCGGTTCAAGAACCCGCAGAGGCCGAGCGGGATCGTGGGGCGGGGCACCGCGCTGGCGGACGAGTTCGCGCAGATCCGCATCGGCGGTGACCTCGCGCTGCTTCGCGCCCTGACCGGGCTGCTGGCGCAGGCCGAGGACGCGGCGCCGGGCACGGTGCTGGACCGCGCCTTCATCGGGGCGCACACGCACGGCTTCGCGGAGTTCTTCGACCAGGCCCGGCGGATCGACTGGACGGCGACCGAACGCGCCACCGGGCTGGAGCGGCGGCAGATCGAGCGGATCGCGCGCATGCTGATGGACTCCGAGCGCACCGTGGTGTGCTGGGCGATGGGTCTGACCCAGCAGAAGCAGGGCGTGGCCACCATCCGGGAGGCCGTCAACCTGATGCTGCTGCGGGGCATGATCGGCAAGCCGGGGGCCGGGGTGTGCCCGGTGCGCGGGCACTCCAACGTGCAGGGCGACCGGACCATGGGCATCTACGAGAGGATGCCCGAGTCGTTCCTGGAGGCGCTGGAGCGCGAGTTCGGGGTCACGGTGCCGCGGGAACACGGCGTGGACACCGTCGAGGCGCTGCACGGGATGCACGACGGGCGCATCAGGGCTCTGTTCGCGATGGGCGGGAACTTCGCCGCCGCCACCCCGGACACCGAGGCCACGGAGAGGGCGCTGCGCGGCTGCGCGCTGACGGTGCACGTTTCGACGAAGCTCAACCGCTCGCACGTCGTGCCGGGCGAGACCGCGTTGATTCTGCCGACCCTCGGCCGCACCGAGCGCGACGTCCAGAGGTCGGGGGAGCAGTTCGTCACCGTCGAGGACTCGATGTCGGTGGTGCACGCCTCCCGGGGCAGGCTCCGACCCGCGGGCGAGCGCCTGCTGTCCGAGGTGGCGATCGTCAGCCGTCTCGCCCGCAGACTGCTCGGCGCGGACCATCCGGTGCGGTGGGAGGAGTTCGAGCGCGACTACGACGTCGTCCGCGACCACATCGCGCGGGTGGTGCCGGGCTGTGAGGACTACAACCGGCGGGTGCGGGAGCCGGACGGGTTCGTGATGCCGCATCCGCCCCGCGACTCCCGGACCTTCCCGACGGAGACCGGACGGGCGAACTTCACGGTCAACGTCCCCGAACCGATCGAGGTCCCCGACGGCAGACTGCTCCTGCAGACGCTGCGCAGCCATGACCAGTACAACACCACGATCTACGGTCTGTCCGACCGCTACCGGGGCATCGAGGACGCGCGCCGCGTGGTGCTGGTCAACGACGGTGACATCGCCGCGCTCGGCTTCGCCGACGGGGACCTGGTCGACCTGGTCTCGGAGTGGCCCGATCCGCGCGGCGGCGTCGAGGAGCGCCGCGCCCGCCGGTTCCGGATCGTGTCCTATCCGACGGCCCCCGGGTGTGCCGCCGCCTACTACCCGGAGGCGAACCCGCTGGTGCCGCTCGGCGCGGTGGCGGACAGGTCCAACACGCCGGTGTCGAAGGCGGTCGTGGTGCGGTTGGAGCCCCATGCCGATGCCGACTAGGTTCCGCTGCTCGGAACGTCACTCCGGGGGGTGGTGTTCGGGCGCCGGCAGGGGTCTGCGCGACTGAGGACGGCGGCGGGCGGCGGGCGGTCCGAAGCGAAGCGGAGGATCAGAGAAGACACGTCCCCGCCCCGGTTCAGATCAGGGCGCGGATGGCCTCCTCGAACCCGGTGACGTGCTTGAGCGCGAGCTCCGCCGCCCGGTCGGCCTCGCCGTCGATGATGGCGGTCAGGAGCGGGACGTGCTCGTCCACGTGACCGGTCACCCCGGACAGCCGGGGGATGAAGACGCACCAGATCCTGGTGGCCAGGCTGTCGTAGGCGATCAGCGTGTCCTCGAGGAAGGGGTTGTAGGCGCACCGGTAGATCGCCCGGTGCACGGCGACGTCGGTGCGGAGCAGCTCGGTGGTGTCGTCCCCCTGGTCGCCCTCGAGTTGGGACCGCAGCCCGGTGAGCTCGGCGCGGTCGGCGGGCGTGGCGCGCTCGGCCGCCGCCGAGGCGGCGAGCGGCTCCAGGGTGCGCCGCACCTCCGAGATGTGTGCCAGGTCGGAGATCTGCACGTCGGTGGCGAAGGTGCCGCGGCGCGGGTAGGCCACGACCATGCGGTCCCGCTCCAGGCGCTTCAACGCCTCGCGGATCGGTGTGCGCCCCATGCCGAGTTCGGTGCTGAGCCGGTCCTCGTTGATCGGGTCGCCCGGCTGGATCTCCAGCATCACCAGGCGGTCGCGGATCGCGACGTAGGCCTGTTCCGCGAGTGAGGCTCCCGGCGATTGGTTGTTGACCTGAGTTCCCATGTGACCTACAGTACTACCAAGACTGATATATCAGTAGTTTATCAGATGGCGTTCCCCCTTCCGCTGGAGGCACCGCGATGACCGACCCCGCGTCCCCCGCCCAGCCACCCGGCGCGCACCTGCCCGACCACCCCGACTTCCTGTGGGAGGACCTGGAGCCCAGGACCTTCTACGACGTCGTGATCGTCGGCGGCGGCGGTCACGGCCTCGCCACCGCCTACTACCTCGCCAAGGTGCACGGCATCACGAACGTGGCGGTGCTGGAGAAGGGGTGGCTGGCGGGCGGCAACATGGCCCGCAACACCACGATCATCCGCTCCAACTACCTGTGGGACGAGAGCTCGGGCATCTACGAGCACTCCCTGAAGCTCTGGGAGGGCCTGGAGGAGGACCTCGGCTACCCGATCCTGTTCGACCAGCGCGGGGTGCTCAACCTCGCGCACAGCCTCCAGGACGTGCGCGACAGCGTGCGGCGGGTCAACGCCAACCGGCTCAACGGCGTCGACGCCGAGTGGCTGGATCCGCGGGGCGTCAAGGAGGTCTGCCCGATCGTCAACATCTCGGAGGACGTGCGCTACCCCGTGCTGGGGGCGACCTACCAGCCGCGCGCCGGAATCGCCAAGCACGACTACGTGGCCTGGGGCTACGCGCGCGCCGCCCACGAGATGGGCGTCGACCTCATCCAGAACTGCGAGGTCACCGGGATCGAGACGGTCGGCGACCGGGTCACCGCGGTGGAGACCACCCGCGGCCGCATCGCCGCGGGCCGCGTCGGGCTGTGCGCGGCGGGCCACAGCTCGGTCCTCGCGGAGATGGCCGGTATCCGGCTTCCGCTCGCGTCGCACCCCCTGCAGGCACTGGTCTCGGAACTGCTGGAGCCCGTGCACCCCACCGTGGTGATGTCCAACGCGGTGCACGTCTACGTGTCCCAGGCACACAAGGGCGAACTGGTGATGGGCGCCGGGATCGACAGCTACAACGGCTACGGCCAGCGTGGGTCGTTCCACATCATCGAACGGCAGATGTCCGCCGCGCTGGAGCTGTTCCCGATCTTCGCCCGAGCGCACCTGCTGCGGACCTGGGCGGGGATCGTCGACGTGAGCCCGGACGCCTCCCCGATCGTCGGCCTCACCCCGGTCGAGGGCCTCTACCTCAACTGCGGCTGGGGCACCGGCGGGTTCAAGGCCACCCCCGGCGTCGGCGACTGCTTCGCGCACACCATCGCCCACGACAAACCGCACGCGTTCAACGAACCGTTCACCCTCGAACGGTTCACCACCGGCGCCCTCGTCGACGAGCACGGCGCAGCCGCCGTCGCGCACTGAGGAACAAGGAGCCAGGCATGCAACTCATCCCCTGCCCGTGGTGCGGGCCGCGCGAGGAAACCGAGTTCCACTACGGCGGCCAAGCGCACGTGGCCTACCCGCAGGACCCGGCCGCGCTGACCGACGAGGCGTGGGCGCGGTACGTGTTCTTCCGCGACAACCCGAGCGGCCCGTTCGCCGAGCGGTGGAGCCACAGCGCGGGCTGCCGCCGGTGGTTCAACGCCGTCCGCGACACCAGGACCTACGACCTGCTGGCCGTCTACGACGCCGGTGAGCCGATGCCCGATCTCGGAGAGAGGGACGAGGTGGTCTCGTGAGCGCGACCTTCCGGCTGCCCACCGGCGGCCTCATCGACAGGGACACCGCACTGCGCTTCACCTTCAACGGCCGGTCGATGACCGGGCACCCCGGGGACACCCTGGCGTCCGCGCTGCTGGCCAACGGTGTGCACGCGATCGGCACCAGCGTCAAGTACGGGAGGCCGCGCGGCATCGTGGCGGCGGGCTCGGAGGACCCGACGTCGCTGGTGCAGATCGAGCAGCCGTTCCCGGAACCGATGCTGACCGCGACCACCGTCGAGCTCTACGACGGACTCGTGGCCCACGGCCTGCCCGGACAGGGCAGGCTGGCCTCCGAACCCGACCCGGCCCGCTACGACGCCAAGCACGTGCACTGCGACGTTCTCGTCGTCGGCGCGGGGCCCGCGGGCCTGGTCGCCGCGCTCACCGCGGCCCGCGGCGGCGCTCGGGTCGTCGTGGTCGACGAGCAGAACCAGGCCGGGGGCGCGCTGCTCGGCACCAGGGAGTACCTCGGCGAACGGCTGTCGGAGGACTGGGCGGCCGACATCGCGGCGGAGCTGCGGAACACCCCCGGCGTGCTGGTCCTCGACCGCACCACGGCGTTCGGCGTCTACCAGGACGGGTTCGTCCTCGCCCTCCAGCGCCGTACCGACCACCTCGGCTTCGACGCGCCCGCCGACGCGGCCCGCCAGCGCGTCTGGCGGATCAGGGCCAAGCAGACCGTGCTCGCCACCGGCGCCCACGAGCGCCCCGTCGTCTTCGCCGACAACGACCGCCCCGGGATCATGCTCGCCGGTTCGGCGCGCACCTTCCTCCACCGCTACGGCGTCCTGCCCGGCACGCGGGCGGTCGTCTTCACCACCGACGACAGCGCCTACCGCGCGGCGATCGACCTCGCCAGAGCCGGTATGGACGTCGCGATGGTCGTCGACGCCAGGCCCGCCGCGCCCAGTGTTCTCGCCGCGCGGTGCTCCGCCCGGGGGATCCAGGTGCGCGCCGGTCACGTCGTCACCGGCACCGAGGGCGGGGCCCGGATCACCGACGCCCACGTCGCCCCGCTGCCCGGCACCGAGGGGAGCCCGGAGACCGTCGACTGCGACACCCTGCTGGTCTCCGGCGGCTGGAACCCGGTCGTGCACCTGTTCAGCCAGGCGCGCGGCACGCTGCGCTACGACTCCGAGCTCGGCGCCTTCGTCCCCGGCGAGGAGCTGCCGACGGTGCGGGTCGCGGGGTCGGCGACGGGTGCGCTGGACCTCACCTCGTGTCTTCGGCAGGGCCGCGACGCCGGGCACGCGGCCGCGCTCGCCGCGGGGTTCGCGCCGGTGGGCGAGGTCGAGCTGCCGGTCTCGGGCGCGCGGACCGACGAGCGGCCCGGCATGGTGCTGTGGCGCGTCCCGGGCGAGCTCCGAGAGGGCGCCCCGGACACCCGCTTCGTCGACCTCCAGCGCGACGCCACGGTCTCCGACGTGCTGCGCGCCACCGGCGCGGGGCTGCGCTCGCTGGAACACGTCAAGCGGTACACGACCATCGGCACCGCCCACGACCAGGGCAAGACGTCCGGGATGATCACCGCTGGACTGGTCGCCGAGGAGCTGGGCGTCGAGCTCTCCGAACAGCGGCCCACCACGTTCCGACCGCCGTACACCCCGGTGTCCTTCGCCGCGCTGGCCGGACGGGACCGGGGCGAGCTGCACGACCCGGCGCGCGTGACCGCGTTGCACCCCTGGCACGTCGCGCGCGGCGCGCTGTTCGAGGACGTGGGGCAGTGGAAGCGGCCCTGGTACTTTCCCCGGACGGGTGAGGACATGGACACCGCCGTCCTGCGGGAGTGCCGCGCGGCACGCGAGGGCGTCGCCCTCATGGACGGCTCGACCCTGGGCAAGATCGACCTCCAGGGCCGCGACGCCGGTCGGTTCCTCGACATGCTCTACACGAACAAGATGAGCGCCCTGAAGGTCGGCCGGATCCGCTACGGGGTGATGTGCGGCGTCGACGGCATGGTCATCGACGACGGAACCGTCATCCGGCTCGCGGAGGACCGGTTCCTGGTGACCACGACGACCGGCAACGCCGCGATGGTCCTGGACTGGATGGAGGAGTGGCTCCAGACCGAGTGGCCGCACCTGGACGTGTACGCCACCTCGGTCACCGAGCACTGGGCCACGATCCCCCTGGTGGGGCCCCGGTCGCGCGACGTGCTCGCCGAGCTCGCCCCCGACCTGGACGTGGGCAACGAGGCCTTCGGGTTCATGACATGGCGGGACACCGTGCTCGACGTCGGAGCGGGCGTTCCCGCCCGGGTGTGCCGGATCAGCTTCTCCGGCGAGCTGGCCTACGAGGTCAACGTGACCGCCTGGCACGGCCTGGCCGTCTGGGAGGCGCTCATGGCGGAGGGCGAGAAGTACGGGATCACGCCGTACGGCACCGAGACCATGCACGTGCTGCGCGCCGAGAAGGGCTATCCGATCGTCGGCCAGGAGACCGACGCCACGGTCACGCCCCAGGACCTGGGGATGTCGTGGGCCGTGTCGAAGAAGAAGGCCGACTTCATCGGCAAGCGGTCCCACACGAGGGCGGAGAACAACCGGCCGGACCGCAAGCAGCTCGTCGGACTGCTGCCGGCCGACCCGGAGATCCAGCTGCCGGAGGGCGCGCAGGTCGTCGGCACCGACCGGCTGCCCGACCCCCCGGTTCCGATGCTCGGCCACATCACCTCCAGCTACCGCAGCGCCGCGCTGGACCGGACGTTCGCGCTCGCGGTCGTGCGCTCCGGCCACGAACGCGTGGGGGAGACGCTCTACGTCCCCGTCGGGGACGACCTCGTGCCGGTCACCGTGACCGAGTCCGTTCTCTACGACAGGGAAGGAGCCCGCCGTGACGGCTGACACCAGCTCACGGACCAGCCCGCTCGCCGCCTGGGCGGACCGCCTCGCCGGCCTCGCGCCCGCGCTGACGGTGGCGGAGCGGCCGTTCCTGACCCAGCTCACGGTGCGGGCCTCGGACCCGGACGCCGTGGCCGCGCTGGGTGCGGCGCTGGGCGTCGCGTTCCCCGCCGACCCGTGCACGTTCACCCGGGGCGACGGCCCCTTCGGCGACGTGGAGGTGTTGTGGCTGGGGCCGGACGAGTTCCTCGTGGTGGCCCGGTCCGACCTGGACCCGCGGGTTCCGGTCGAGGAGGCGCTACGCACGGCCCTCGGGTCCGCGCGGGGCGCGGTCGTGGACACCTCGGCCCAGCGCACGACGGTGGCCTTGGCGGGACCGCACGTCCGGGACGTCCTCGCCCACGGTTGCGCCGTCGACCTGCACCCGTCGGCGGCGCCGACCGGCACCTGCGTGCAGACCCTGCTGGCCAGGGCCGGGGTCATCCTCCAGGTCGTCGACGCCGAGGCCGGCGTGTTCACCGTGCTGGTGCGGTCGTCCTTCGCCGAGTACCTGGCCGCGTGGCTGAGCGACGCGTGCGTCGAGTACCTGGCGGGAGTGTCATGAGTCTGAGCGTGTTCGACCTGTTCACGGTCGGCATCGGACCGTCGAGCTCGCACACCGTCGGTCCGATGCGCGCGGCGGGGACGTTCGCGAGGGCCCTGCGGGACGAGCGGCTCCTGCCGCGGGTGGCGTCGGTGCGCGTCGAACTGTTCGGATCGCTCGGCGCTACCGGCCACGGGCACGGCAGCGTCAAGGCCGTGGTGCTCGGGCTCGCGGGCCACGCCCCCGACACGGTCGACCCCGTCGCCGCCCAACCCATGGTGGACGACGTGGCGGCGACCGGGAAGCTGGAGCTGGCGGGCCGCCACGTGATCGGGTTCTCGGTCGACGACGACGTCGTCCTGCACCGGAACAGGCGGCTCGACTTCCACAGCAACGGCATGGAGTTCCACGCGTTCGACCGCGAGGGGACCCCGGTCGCGGTCCGCACGTACTACTCGGTCGGCGGTGGCTTCGTCGTGGACGAGGACGCCGCCGGGGAGAAGGCCGTCGTCGAGGACGCCACGCCGGTGGAGTACCCGTTCTCCACCGGCGACGAGCTGCTGGCCCACACCGACCGCACCGGACTGTCCATCAGTTCGATCATGCTCGCCAACGAGCGGGCCCGCCGCACCGAGCGGGAGACCAGGGACGGGTTGCTGGAGATCTGGTCGGTGATGCGGGAGTGCGTCGAGCGCGGCTCGACGACCCGGGGCGTGCTGCCGGGCGGGCTCAGGGTCCGGCGGCGCGCCGCGGCGAGCCGGGAGGACCTGGAGGCCGCGGGCGAGTCCGGGGATCGGCTGGGCGCCATGGAATGGGTCACGATGTTCGCCCTGGCGGTCAACGAGGAGAACGCGGCGGGCGGGCGGATCGTGACCGCGCCGACCAACGGCGCGGCCGGGATCATCCCGGCGGTCCTGCACTACTACGACCGTTTCGTGCCCGGTGCCGACGAGGACGGGATCGTGCGCTTCCTGCTCGCCGCGAGCGCGGTCGGCATGCTGTTCAAGCGCAACGCCTCGATCTCCGGCGCGGAGGTCGGCTGCCAGGGCGAGGTCGGCTCCGCCTGCTCCATGGCGGCCGCCGGTCTGGCCGAGGTACTCGGCGGCACCCCCGCCCAGGTGGAGAACGCCGCGGAGATCGGGATCGAGCACAACCTCGGCCTCACCTGCGACCCGGTGGGCGGCCTGGTGCAGATCCCCTGCATCGAGCGCAACGCGATCGCCTCCATCAAGGCCATCACCGCGGCGCGGATGTCGGTACGCGGCGACGGCGCACACCACGTGAGCCTGGACAAGGCCATCAAGACCATGCGGGAGACCGGCGCCGACATGAAGGACAAGTACAAGGAGACCGCTCGTGGCGGGCTCGCGCTCAACATCGTCGAGTGCTGACCGGCCGAGAACTCTCACCCCCGCACACTGAGGAGGACATCGTGGCGCGAACCTTCACTCTCACTCTCCGGTGCCCGCAACGGACGGGCATCGTCCACGCGGTGACCGAGTTCCTGGTCGAGCGGGGGTGCGACATCGTCGAGCACAAGCAGTTCGACGACGACGTCCGCGGTCGGCTGTTCCTGCGGACGTCGTTCTCGTGCTCGGCGCCGGAGCTGGGCGTCGGCGACCTCCGGCGCGAGTTCGTCGCCGTGGCACGGGAGTTCGCCATGGAGTTCCAACTGTGGGACGAGCGGAAGCCGCGCGTCCTGGTGATGGTGTCCAAGACCGCCCACTGCCTCAACGACCTGTTGTTCCGCTGGCGTGCGGGCAACCTCGGCGGGGAGATCGTCGGCGTGGTGTCCAACCACGGGGACCTGCGCCCCATGGCCGAGGCGGCGGGTCTGGACTTCGTCCACGTGCCGGTGACCGCCGAGACCAAGGCCGCCGCCGAGGCGCGCGTGCTGGAGCTCGTCGACGAGTACGACGCCGACCTCGTGGTGCTCGCCAGGTACATGCAGGTCCTCTCCGACGACCTGTGCGCCAAGCTCGAAGGACGCGTGATCAACATCCACCACTCGTTCCTGCCGGGTTTCAAGGGCGCGAAGCCCTATCACCGGGCCTACGAGCGCGGCGTGAAGTACGTCGGGGCGACCGCGCACTACGTGACCGCCGACCTCGACGAGGGCCCGATCATCGAGCAGGAGGTGCTGCGGGTGGACCACTCCCACGACCCGCGCGCGCTGGCGACGGTGGGCCGCGACGCAGAGGCGCTCGCGCTGTCCCGGGCGGTGCGCTGGCACTGCGAACACCGGGTCCTGCTCAACGGCCGCGGCACCGTCGTCTTCCGATGACCCCCGGGGGCCGTCCCGCCCCCGACACCCCCCAAGGACGGACATCGTGATGCACAGTCAGACCATCGGCGACTTCCTGGCCGAACTCGCGGCCCGGACACCCGCCCCCGGAGGCGGCGCCACCGCCGCCGTGCACGCGGCCCAGGCCGCCGCGCTGGTCGGCATGGTGGCCCGGTACAGCGACGGCGCGCGCTTCGCCGAGCACGCCGAGGAGATCTCCGACATCGCGCGGACCGCCGACCGGCTGCGGACCGAGGCACTGGATGTCGCGGAGGCGGACGCGCAGGCCTTCTCGGCCGTCGCCGACGCCTACGCGCTGCCCCGGTCGACCGACGACGAGAAGGCGGCGCGCTCCGCCGCCATGGCCGCGGCCCTGCGGGAGGCCTGCGAACCGCCCGTCGCGGCCATCGGGGCCGCCGCCGAGATCGTCTCGCTGGCCGAGCGGATCCTGCCGGTCGGCAACCGCAACGTGATCACCGACGTGGCCGCGGCGGCCGAGGCCGCCCGCGCCGCCGCCACCACGGCCCGGGTGAACATCGAGGTCAACCTGGGCGGCATCAGGGACGACGAGGCACGGGTGGAGTTCTCCGCCGCGGCCCGGTCCGTCGACCCCGTCGTCGAACGGGCGGAGAAGGTCACCGCCGCGGTCAGGAAGGAGCTCACCGGATGACCACCGTGACGACGTCGGAGCACCGCGTCACCACCGCGCTGTCGGGCAAACCGCTGGCCGCACAGATCCGGCGGCGCGTCCGGGAGGAGGCCGCCGACCTGGGGGCGGCGGGCACCCAGCCGAGGCTGGTCGTCGTCACGGCCACGGACGACGAGTCGACCATGTGGTACGTGCGCTCGATCGCCAAGGCGGCCGCGGCCGTCGGGATCGACTGCGGCATCGCCGACCTCGGCCCGTCCACCTCACGGGAGATCGTCCGGGACACGCTTCGCGCCCTGAGCCGGGACCCGGAGGTGCACGGCGTCATCCTGCAGACCCCGCTGCCCGACGGCATGTCGTCGGCCGAACTCGCCGCGGAGATCGACCCGGCCAAGGACGTCGACGGCGCGAATCCGGCGAGCCTCGGGCGCTGCGCGGCCGGCCTGCCCGGCTTCGCGCCCGCCACGGCCGAGGCCGTGGTCCGGCTGCTCGACCACCACGGGACCGAACTCGCGGGCAGGGACATCGCCATGGTCGGCCGGTCGGTCGTCGTGGGCACCCCGGCGGCGTTGCTGCTGCTGGAACGGCACGCGACGGTGACGGTCTGCCATTCCCGGACGGCCCGCCTGGAGGGGCACACCTCCGCCGCCGACATCGTGATCGTCGCGGCGGGCGTGCCCGGTCTGATCGGAGCGGACCACCTCCGGCCTGGTGCGGTGGTCATCGACGTGGGCACCAACGCCACGGACGCCGGACTGGTCGGCGACGTCGACGCGGACGCGGTGGACGGCCTCGCGGGGGCGCTCACCCCGGTTCCCGGCGGGGTCGGGCCGGTCACCACCGCGCTCCTGCTCGCCCACACCGTGCGGGCCGCGAGCCGTGCGGCGGTCGACGCCCTGGAGGCGTAGCGACGGGGCCGTCGGCGGCCCCACACGGGTTCCGTCGCCCGCGGTGAGTGGCTGGGCGGGGCACCCGGCCGAAGACGTCCGGTCGGGTGCCCCGCATCAGCTCTCGGACCCGGTGGAGTCACCTCGGAAGGTCCGCTGGTCGCGGCGCAGAGGATGGTCGTCCGGGATCTGGACCAGGACGATCCGCACACCGTCGGGGTCGGCGATCCACGCCTCCCACAGCCCCCAGGGCTCCAGCCTCGCCTCGCGCAGTCCCTCCGTACCGGCCTCCCTCAGGCGCGCGTACTCGGCCCGGACGTCGCGCACCTGCAACCAGAGGGACAGCGGCGGCACCTCGAAGGGCTCGGAACTCCCTGAGACCTCCAGCAGCCCGTTGCCGAGGAAGAAGACCGTTCCAGGCCGCTCGGGGTCGCCGAACTCACGATGCACCGCCAGACCCAGCACGTCACGGTAGAAGTCGCGGCTCCGGACGAGATCGGCGGGGCGCAGCAGGATGCGACTGCTCAGAATGTCCATGTCCGTATCCTCCCAGCCGTCCTGGGCGGACCCGGGCCGTGTCCGCGTGGGGCGTCAGGCCCGGGCGGGGCGCGGCCCGGCGGTGATCCGGCGGCGCTGGACGACGATCCACGCGGCGGCCACCAGGACCGGCAGCGTGTTCAGGAACACGCCGAGGAACGAGAACTCCTCGCCCGGGTCGCGCAGCAGATCGACGTTGAGCTGCTGGCGGACCCCCAACAGGGCGAAGAGCGTGCCGCCCACGATCCACAGCGGCATGACACGGGTGACGTACACGTTCACCCACCGTCCCGTCGCGAACCCGAACAGGATTCGCGGGACGGTGAGGACGGCCCCCGCCACCAGGGGGATCCCGACCGGGTTGTAGGCCCATGACAGGGCCAGGTCGCCCTTCACCGCCAGCCACACCGACCGGGTGCCCCCGCAGAACGGGTCCATGATCCCGAAGAAGTGGAACGGCCCGTGGATGCTCACCGGTGGAAGCCCGAAGACCGCCATGGCCGCGCCGAGGGCGAGACCGGCCACCGCCAGCCAGAACGTCCACCGGTGCCGGTCGCGGTCCTCGACCCGCACCGCGATCGGTTTCGCCCACTGGGGCATCGTGTCGCTCCTGTTCGTTCGGGGCGCGCGGACCCGTCGCCCGCGCGGGGGAGTCGCGTCCGACGGTCAGCCGTGCACCAGACAGCAGTCCACCGTCGCCGCGAGGAGACCGGACAGTATCGCGATGGCGAACGGCGACGCGAGCGCCACGCCCACCGCGATGGCGGCCATGAGCAGCCCGCCCCGCCCCAGCGGAGGCCGGTCGTTCAGGAGGCGCCGCACCCGGCGGCCGCTTCCCGAGCCACTGGCGGCCAGCGCGGAACCGGGCGCCCCGGGTGTCGGCGACCCGGCCGTGCCGTCCCGGCCGGCCCGAGCGAGGGACAGCAGCGCCTCGGCGACGGTGAGTCGATCGGTGGCCGACGCGGCGGCGTCGTCGGCGGCCAGTTCGGTGAGCCTGGCGACCTCAGCACGGGCGTGGGCGAAGGCCGGGACGAAGGGGAAGGCCCGCCGCACTCCGCGCGCCAGCGCGACCAGTAGGTGGTGGCGTCCCCTCAGGTGCTCGCGCTCGTGCGCCAGGACCGCGGCCAGCCCCGCATCGTCCAGGGCGGCCAGTGCGGCGCTGGTGAGCACCACGTGGCCACCGCGTCCGGTGCGTCCCGGCAGGCAGTAGGCGGCGCACGCGTCGTGGTCGACCACGGTCGCCCCCAACCAGGCGTCCCCGGTACCGACCACGGCCAGGGCCGCGAGGTGGCGGCGGCGCTCGAGGGCCGCCCGCACCCACTCGGCGCCGACCCCGTATCCGGTCCGGAGCACGATCCCAGCCGACACCGCGAGTCCGGCGGTGGCCGTGAGCGCACCGCTCGGCGTGGCGTAGGCCTGGCGGAGCATCAACGCGCAGGAGTGCAGCATCTGGGCCGGGCCACCGGAGACCGGGGTGACGGGCAGGGCGAGGGTGATCCCGGCCAGGACCGCCGAGGCCAGGACGGAGACGGTCAGGACCTGCCACGCCAGCAGCCCCAGCCGGGGCGCCCGGTCGACCCAGACGGCGCGGCGCAGGAGCGGAGCGCCGAGCAGGAGCCCCGCGGCCGTGTGGGCGGCCAGGAGCAGCGCGGCGCTCACCCGCGCCCGCCCTCGGTGCCCCGGTCGGCCGCCTGCCGCGCCCGGGCGGCCGCCAGGCGTTCGGACAACTCGGAGATCTCCTCCACGTCCATGCCGTCGACGAACCGGGCGAGGGCCGCCGACCGGTCGGTGCTCTCGTCCAGTGCGTCGCGCATCAGGCGGGCGACGTAGTCCTCGCGGCCGGTCGTGGCCCAGTACCAGTAGGCGCGCCCGTCCATCCGACGGTCCAGCCAGCCCTTGCCGTGCAGGATGTTCATCACCGTCTGCACGGTGGTGAAGGCCGGTACCGGATCGCGGTCGAGCCGTTCCAGGACCGCACGCACGGTCAGGGGCTCTTCGGCGCCCCACACCGCGTCCATGATCGCTGCCTCCAGGTCTCCGAACCGCTGCACGACTCCCCCTCCTTCCGGACCACCGCTCACCGCCCCGGGCCGGGGCATCCGCAGCGTACCGGCTGCCCGGCCGCCGAACGCCCCTTTCGCGGGTCAGTCCGAGACGACACGGCCCTCGCGTGCCAGGGCCTCCCAGGTGCTGCCACCATCCTCACTGCGGTGGACGCCCGCGCCGAAGGTGCCCGCGTAGACGAGGTCGGGGTCCTCGGGTGAGATCGCCAGGTGGCCGACCGCGTCCTCCTCCAGCAGCCAGCCGAGCTCCGACCACTCCTCTCCGGCGTCGCGGCTCTCCAGGAGCCCGTCGGTGACGCTGTAGGCCAGGACGTGGGCGGGGTCGGAGGGGTCGAGATGCACCGCGCTCACCGGTCCCGCCGCCAGGACCGGGTCCCAGGTCCCACCGCCGTCGGTGCTGCGCAGCAGGCCGACCTGGGTGCCCGCCCAGACCTCGTCCGGGTCTTCGGGGTGAGCGGCCAGGGCGGTCGCGCCCTCGGCCTCGGCCAGGTCCGGGGCGTTCACCACGTCCCAGGTGAAGCCCTCGTCCTCGCTGCGGTACAGGCCCTGGGACCATCCGTACACGGAGTCGCCCCCGGCGCCGACGCTCATCGTGTGGAAGTCGACCTCGCCTTCCAGGGCGCGCGTCTCCCAGGTCCGGCCGCCGTCCTCGCTGACCATGAAGCCGAGCGGGTTCACCAGTGAACTGCCGGGCGCGGGGTGCCCGCTGGAGAACATGCGCCCCTCCTCCGTGGGGTGCGCCGTGAACCCCATGAAGTCGTGTCGCTCCTCGCTGACCGTCCGCCAGCCGCCGTCGGATCCGCCCTCGACGAGGCCGTCGTGGGTGGCTACGAACGGGCCGTCGGACGCCCACCCGGGGAGGGTGACGCCGTGGATGTGGGTGAAGCCCTCCACCGCCGAGCCGGTGCCGTGCCCGTCGTCGCCCTCGCGGGAGGCGATCGACCATCCGACGCCCGCCACGACCGCGACCGCGACCGCGGAGGCGGCTCCGATCAGCGTCAGGCGGCGTGTCCCACGCCGTCGCCGCTGCTGTTCCTGATTCTGGCGGCGGTGCTCGGCGGCCTCCCGACGCTTACGGGACCGCTCCGCTCCCTCGCTGTCTGCCATCGGTGTTCCCGTCTGTTCGGGTACGGGTGACCGGCGTCCGCCGCGCGGCCCCGCACATGACGACCTATGCGCCTAAGTTGCTTAGGTCTGATGTCGGGGGACACGCTACCGCCTCCCCGGGGCCGCCCGTGACCGGCCCCGGGGCTGTCGAGGACGCCGCCCGTGTCCGCCCGCCGGGCGATCCCCGAGTTCCGTCCGTTCCTCCCGCCTCGTGCGCCGTCCCCTCAGCCGGTCGGGCCGGAGGCGTCGACACCGACGTCCTCCCGCCCCACCAAACGCAGCCCGCGGCGCCACAGTCGCGCCCGGACCCGCGGGTCGGCGGCCTGCTCATGGGCCGTGCTCTCACGCAGCCGGTCGTAGAACCGGTCGGTCACCCCGGCCAGCGCGGGGTCGGTGATCAGGCGGTACGTCGCGGCCACGCCCTCCTCCAGGGTGTCGACCGGGGTGATGCCGTGCAGCGTGACGATCTTGGTCGGCATGTAGGTCGCCGGATGGAGGCTGGTGAAGGTGACCTCGTCGGCGGGGACACGGGCGGCGAACTCGGTGGCCGACATGATCTGCGCGAGCTTGCTCCGCCGATAGGCGTCGACCCCGTCGTAGTCGCGCTCGAACATGAGGTCGTCCAGGTCGACGGGAGCCTGGCCCAGGGAGGAGACGTTGACCACGCGTGCGGGCGCCGAGGCGCGCAGCAGGGGCAGCAGGTCGAGGGTGAGCAGGAACCCGGCCAGGTAGTTCACGGTCAGGCGCAGTTCGTACCCGTCGGCGCCGACCCGCCGCTCCCGGCCGTCGGGTTCACCGAAACCGATGCCCGCGTTGCTGACCAGGACGTCGAGGCGGTCGGTGCGTGTGGGCACCTCGGCGGCCATCCGGGCCACCTGGGAGAGGTCGGAGAAGTCGGCGACCAGTGTCTCCGGGGCCGGTGCGCCCTCCTTCTCGACCTCCGCGGCCAAGGCGGCGAGTTTGGCGGGATCGCGGCCGTGGAGCAGCAGTCGCGCCCGGTCCCGGGCGAGACGCAGGGCCAACGCGCGACCGAGACCGTCGGTCGATCCGGTGATGAGGATGGTGCTCATGTGGTCCGTTCCGGGTCGTGGTGCGTGTGACCGAGGCTAGTGGTGGGAGCGGACGCGTACGTGGGTCCGTTGTGCCTACGACCCCGAGGGTCTGTTCGGCGCCACCCGTCCGGGAATCCTCCGATACCCGGTGGATTCTGGCGATAGCGGTCATGCGTTATCGTTGTTAAATGACGGGACGACAGGACACCCGGGCGCGGATCGTGACGGCCGCGGCGACGCTGCTGTCCGAGGGCGGGCGCGAGGCGGTGACGACGCGGGCGGTCAGCCAGGCGGCCGGAGTGCAACCGCCGGCGATCTACCGGCAGTTCGGCGACATGGACGGCCTGCTGGACGCGGTGGCCGCGGCGGGCTTCGGCGACTACCTCGCCCGCAAAGAGGCTCAGGAACCCTCCGGAGACCCGGTGGCCGACCTGCGTTCCGGATGGGACCTGCACGTCGATTTCGGCCTGGAGAACCCCGCGTTCTACTCCCTGATGTACGGACAGACCCATCCGCGCGGCGGCGGCGAGGCGGGGGCCGAGGCGTGGCGGATCCTGGTCGGTATGGTCACCAGGGTCGCGGAGGCGGGGCGACTGACCCTGGACGTCGAGCGTGCGGCGGCCATGATCCACTCCGCCGCCGTGGGGGTGACGCTGACCCTCATCGACACCGTCCCGGAGCGGAGGGACCCAGGTCTGTCCGACCGGATGCGTGACCTGGTCGTCGACGGCCTCACCGACGCCGGAGCCCCGGGCGACGGTGACCGCCCGGGGCCCGACGACCGTGCGGCCGCCCGGCACGCCGTCGCCCTGGGCGCGGTCCTGGACGCCGCCGCCGTCCCGTTCACGCCCGGCGAGCGGATGATCCTCGGTGAACTGCTCGACCGCCTCGCGCGCGCCGAGTGACCGGGCGCCCGCGGCCGCGCCGCCTCGACGGACCGGGTCCGACCGGGCGGATCACCGGGCCCTGACCCGGCGGCGGGTTCAGTCCCGTGCGGCCTGTGCGAGGGGGAAACCGAAGACACCGTCAGGGTCGTAGCGGACGCGGATCTCCTCCAGACGGGCGTGGTGGGCGCCGTGGTAGGCCTGGCGCCAGTCGGGCCGGTCCGCCTCGGGGTGGTTCGGGTGCGCGGCGCCCGACGCCAGCGGCCGAAGCACCCCGTGCAGCGCCTCTTGGGCCACCCGCGACTCCGCGGTCGCTCCGATGGCGGGCCGGAACTCCGAGAGGGCGCCGAACAGGGCTCCGCGGTGCGGGAACGCCGACGGCTCCGCTTCCGGTCGGTCGTAGGCGCCGCCCATCGCCTCCAGGGTCAGGCGACGGTACTCCCCGACGCGCGGCTCCCGGTCCATCTCCGCGGTGATCTTGTCCAGGGCGGTCGCGTCGAGGGGGCGGTCGAAGAACGCGTGCCGCCGCAGTACGACGCTCCGGCCGCCGACGTCACCGGTGGCGCGGCCCGCGGCCCCGGCCGCGGCGTTGGTCGCGGCGTTGGTCGCGGCGTTGGTCGCGCGGGTGGTGCCCGTCCGGACCCGCGGGGGCTGGCCCACGGCTGCCGCGAGGTCGTCCACCAGGTGCTCCATACCGGCCGGATCGCCGAGCCAGGACCCACTCACGGCGGCCGGGGGCAGGGTGGTGTCGGGGATGCCCGCGGTGACGGTGGCCGTCGTCGAGAGCTCGTCCGGGGCGTGCGGGCCCCAGTCCTGCCAGGCGGCCAGTACCCGGGTCCGGCAGTCGGCGGGCCAGCCGAGGAGGAAGTCGGTCACCGGCCGGGCGGGCCGGGCCCGGAAGGTCAGCCCGGTGACCACGCCGTAGGCGGCGTGGCCCGCGCCGCGCAGCGCCCAGAACAGGTCGGAGTGGTGGTCGGCGTCGCAGTCCACCACGTGTCCGCCGCCGAGGACGACGCGGGCGCCGATCAGGCTGTCGAGGGTGAATCCGTGCCTGCGCCCGGTCGGTCCGGTGCCTCCGCCCAGGGTGTGGCCCGCCATGCCGACCGACGCGCACCGGCCGGTGGGCACCGTCCGCCCGTGGGCGTCGAGGGCCTCGGTGAACGCCCCGGTGAGCGTGCCCCCCGCGCACCAGGCGGTGTCGCCGTCGACGACGGTGCCGCTCAGCGGTGACAGGTCGATGACCAGGCCGGAGCCGGTCGAGGAGCCGAGCGGACAGTGGCCGCCCGCCCGGACGTGGGCGCGGATGCCCCAGCGGCGGGCGAAGTCCACGGCCTGGACGACGTCGTTCTCGTGGGCGCACCGCACCACCGCGCGGGGGGCGACGGTGTCAAAGCGCGGGTCCGCGGTGCGGCGCGCGGTGTCGTAGTCGTTTTGGTCGGGCAGGATGAGCTCGCCCACGAGACCGCGGCCCAGTCGGTGCCAGACGCGATGTGGGGCGCGCAGGCCCGATCCGCTGACCACGTCCCGGGGGATCCGGGGCGCTCCGTCCGTGCGCGTGCTGTCCAAACTCACCCGATCACCTCGCCTGTGTGTGGAAGCGCCCACCGAGGCTTCGACCCGCACGCGTCGAGGGGGGACGACGGAGGGGTGCCGTAGGGGACGTGCCTGCTATTTTTACCAGACGTAATTGCTCAATGACGTTGCGTTTAAATTCTGCGGCGTGGTTTTTCGATGTAGAGAACGACTCGTTTCCTCTTGTGGGTGGCTCCCCGGCGTGCTCCCATAGAAAAACGAACGTTCGCTTTTTGAGGCTTCCGTGAGAAACGACGACGTTCTCATCGTGGGCGCGGGCCCCAGGGCCTCGTGCCCGCCATCGGACTGGCCCGGCGCGGTGTGCTCCCCAGGATCGTCGACGCCGGACCCGAGGAGGTCCACGAGAGCGGGCGGCTACGAGGCCGAACGGAGGCCGGTGGCCGGGGCGGCGCCGGGCCCCACGTCGACCGCCACCCGCGCCGTCCCCTGGCCTCCGAGCATGGGGAGGGTTCCCGGGCGCCCGCGTGGAGCGACGGAGCCGGGGCCGGTCCCAGGGCGGTCCGGGCTCGCCCAGGGGGTCGGCGTCAGCGGGCTCAACCCCAAGGCGCCGCTGCTGTTCATGGCACTGTTGTCGCAGTTCACCGAACCGGAGGACGGATGGCCGATGGGCGCGCGGATCGCGACGCCGGGCCTGGTGCACACGGCCAGCTGCGCCGTGGTCTACCTGTGTGTGGGTCTGCTGGCGCGCGCCTTGCTGGGAGCGCGGCCCGCGGCCGCGCGGGCGGTTACCCGGGTGCCGGGGGCGGCGATGGTCGTCATCGGTGTCGTGCTGCTGGTCGACCGCTTGGCCGTCTGACCTCGGGCGTACCCGGTGCGCCGAGTGGTGGTCCCCGTTCCGGCCACCGGAGCGATCGTCGTGCGCCGGGGATCCGGTGGCCGGGTTCGCGGCGCGGGCAGGGGGACGGGTAGGGTCGTGCGTGGCGCGAGTCGACCCCGCATGAGGTCCGCCCCGCCCCATCCCCCTCATACGGAGACCGTCACCCGTGAGTCCCACCGTCGTGCGTACCGCACCCGCTCTGTGGCTGTTGGTGCTGCTGTGCACCCTTTTCGCGGTGGCGCTCGTGCACGGAGCCGAGGGCGCATCGACCCACACGTCCCACGGGCCGGCGCGGCACCACGTGGCGCACGAGGACGTGCTGCACCCGTCACACGGAGCGTCGGGAACGGTTGAGGAACACGGGGCGGCGCCGGAGGCGGGCTGCGCCGTCGCGCGGGACCACGCCCACGCCGACTGCCTGAGTGTGGCCGCGGCCCCCTTCGTCCTGCTCGTGCCGCTGGCCCTGGCCCATCCGCTGGCTCCACCGAGTCCCGCGAGCCCGCCGCGTGCTCGCGACGTCGCCGTGCCGTGGGCGTTCGCGCGCGGTCTCCGGCGCCGAAGACGCGTGCCCAGACTCCTCGCCGAACTGTCGGTTCTGAGGGTGTAGATGCCCCTCGGCCATGCGCGACGCCGCCTTACGTGGCTCGTGCCGGCCCTCGGCATGTCCACCTTCGACCGAACGTCATCGGGAGTACGTACACATGAGTCACACTCGTCGCCGCGCCACGCCCAAGGGCAGTGGACCGGCCAGATTCATCGCGGCCACGGCATCCGCGGGAACCGCCCTGATCCACCTCGTCATGACACCCGACCACTGGAACGAGTGGATGCTGGCCGGGGTCTTCTTCGTCGCCACCGGTGTGGTCCAGACGGTGTGGGCCGTCCTCGCCGTGTGGCCCGGCGGCCGGGCGCTGATGGCCGTCGGAGCGCTCGTCAACCTGGGGTCCGTCGGAATCTGGACGGTCAGCCGCGTGGTCGGGGTCCCCTTCGGGCCGCACGCCTGGACTCCGGAGCCGATCGGTGTCACCGACACCGTCGCCGTCGCCCTGGAACTCGCCGTGGCGGTCTGCGCCGTCTGGGCGATGCTCCGGCGTGGCGGCCGTGCCGAGCCCGGGGCGACGGTGATCGGTGCCGTCGTGGTCGCCGCCCTGATGGTGGCCTTTTCCACCGCGGCCGCCGTGAACGGTGCCTCGGAGCACGCCCACGGCACGGACAGCCACGCCGACGACGGTCACACGGACGAGGCCGGGGAGACCGGGACGGACACGACCGATCCGGCGGACTCCTCGGTGGACGGCCCGAGCGGTTCCGTCGAGCCCTCCGAGTCAGCGGAACCGGCGCCCGGGCACGCCGACGACGGGCACGACCACGAGCACTGAGCGTGCACGGGTGCGCCCCGCTCCGGGGGAACCCGCCGGAGCGGGGCGCGGACGGGATCGAGGGCGGCGTGAACCCCGGGCTCAGGTCCCCAGGTGTCGGCCGTGCTCGGTGGCGAACTCGTCACCGCCGAAGCGGTCCCAGTTGATTGACCAGGACATCAGGCCGCGCAGCCCGGGGCGGGCGGTGGTCGGGGTGTAGCCGGAGCACCCCGAGCCGGTGGTCAGGCAGTCCCAGGCGGCCTGGACCTCGGCGACGGAGGTGTGGCCGTTGCCCGCGTACGTGGAGGCGGGCAGACCGATGGCGACCTGTTCGGGGGCCAGGGGCGGGAAGAACTGGGACGGGTCACCCTGGACGGGGAAGCCGGTCAGCACCATGTCGGCCATCGCCTGGTGGAAGTCGGCCCCACCCATGAAGTGGTACTGACCGTCCAGGCCCATGATCGGCCCGGAGTTGTAGTGCTGGACGTGCAGGAGGGTGAGCCGGTCGCGCAGGGCGTGGATGACCGGAAGGTAGGCCCCGGCGCGGGGGTCGGCGCCGCCCCACTGGCCGCGTCCGTAGAACTGGTGGCCCACCTGTACGAAGAAGGTCTCGGGCGCCATGGTGAGCACGAAGTCGGGGCCGTAGCGGTCCGTGAGGTCACGCAGCGCGCCGATGAGGTTGGTGATCACCGGGGTGGTGGGGGAGCGGAAGTCGGTGTCGCCCTCCTCCAGGTAGAGGGAGTTGCCCTCGAAGTCGATGTCGATGCCGTCGAGCCCGTAGCGGTCGATGATCGCCGAGGCCGACTCGACGAACGCCGTGCGGGCCCGAGTGGTCTCCAACCGGACCTGGCCGTTCTGGCCGCCGACGGACAGCACGACCTTCTTGCCGCGGGCCTGGGCGTCGTCGATCTGGGCGATGAACTCCTGTTCCGAGGGCACGTCCGGGCACTCGGTGCGTGGGCACAGGGAGAACTCCAGTCGCCCGGAGGTGGGGGAGGTGGGTTCGGCGAAGGCGAGGTGGATGATGTCCCACTGATCGGGAACGTCGGCCAGGTCCACCCAGCCCGAGCCGTTGGCGAAGCTGGTGTGCAGATAGCCCGCCAGCACCCGGTCGGGGAGCTGGGCGGTGGCGGTGCTCCCGGCGGTGGCAGTGTCGGCGGAGGCGGAGGCGGAGGCGGAGACGGGGGCGGGGGAGAGGGAGGCCGCGAGCAGTGTCGCGGCGACGGTGGCGAGAAGGCGGGGGGTTCGTCGCACGGGATCTCCAAGGGTCCGGGCGGGACGGTCGCCCTTCACTGTTAGGAAACTTTCCTAACTATTTCGCAGACGATAAGTCCCCGTCTCCCGCGGTGTCAACGGCCCTTCGGTCACCCGGTCCCCGAGCCTCAGGGGCGGTTCGCGCGGCGGTGGACCGGGGTTCACGCGATGGCCATCCGCCTCCGAGCCGCGCCCCCACAGGTCAGAGCGGATGACGGCACTGGTAGGCATGGGGCCTGTCATCGTTCACCCCCACACGAGAGGCAGTCACCGGATGCGCATCCGGAACCTGGTCCCCGCGGTCGTCGCGGCGATCATCCTGATCCTCGGCGCGGCCCCCGCGTCGGCGGAGCGGCAGGGAACCCTGGAAGTGGTGGAGGGTTCTCCCGTCATCTTCTCCTACACCACCACCGCCCCCCACCCGACGAACTGGATCGGCCTGTACCACGCCTCCGGCGGCGGACCCGCCGACGAGGAGTACGTCTCGCCGTCCCTGGTGTGGCGGTACGCCCCCGGAACCGAGGGGACCGTCACGCTCCCCGCCGACTCCCTGGAACCGGGCCACTACGTCGCCTACTTCCTGGCCCGGGACGGCTACACGTGGCTGACCGAGCCCATCGACGTGCACCTTCCCACCGACGCCCCCGTCACCTTCCCCGTCGACGCGGCCGCCCTGCGCAACGCGCGCGTCGGCGACGCCTACGAAGCCGATCTGGGCGGCCTGGCCTCGCGCCCGGACGCCGAGTTCGCCAAGGTCGACGGCGACGCGTGGATCGACGTCGCCGCGGACGGAACCCTGTCCGGAACGCCGGACGGCTCAGGCGGAGCGACGGCGCAGGTCACCGTCGAGGCGACCGCACCCGGCGGTTCCTCGGCGCGCCTCACCGCGACCGTCCCGGTGCGGCCGCGGGGCTCGGCGCTCGTGCCGGAGCTGGACGTGCTCACCTTCAACACCTGGCACGGCGGCAGCCGGGTGAACGGCTACCACGACAAGCAGGTGCGCTTCCTGTTGGAGAGCGGCGCCGACGTCGTCGGCCTCCAGGAGACCGAGGGCGGTGCCGCGACACGGCTCGCCGACGCCCTGGGCTGGTACCACTGGCAGAGCGGCGGCAGCCTGGGCGTGCTCAGCCGCTACCCGATCGTCGAGGAGTACGGCACGGCCCGTGCGTCGGCCGGGGTGCGTGTCGCGCTCGACGGAGCGGAGTCCCAGGTCAACCTGTGGACGGCGCACCTGGGCCACACCCCCTACGGACCCTACGACGCGTGCTTCGACGGGATGGACGTGGACACGATCCTCCAGCGCGAGGCGGAGTCTGGACGCACGGGGCAGATCACCGACACCCTGGCGGCCATGGCGGACCAGATCGACGGCGCCGACGACGTGCCGGTCCTGCTCGTGGGCGACTTCAACTCGCCCTCGCACCTGGACTGGACCGAGGAGCTGCGGGAGAAGAACTGTGGCTACGCGGACGTGCCCTGGCCGACCTCGGTGCTGCCGACCGAGGCGGGCCTGGTGGACTCCTTCCGCGCGGCCAACCCCGACCCGGTCGCCGTGCCGGGGACCACGTGGTCGCCGCTGTACCCGCGGCACAACGGGTCGACCGGTCGTGCCGAGCCGCAGGACCGGATCGATTTCGTCTACCACGCGGGTGAGGACCTGAGCGTGCGGGACTCGCGCACGCTGGTCGTCGGTGACCCCGCGACGGTGCCCAACCACGCCGACAACGAGTGGACCACCGACCACGCGACGGTGCTGACCACCTACGGGGTGACTGGCTGACGGCCGGTCCCGGCACCACGGTGCGTGGTGGGGGCGTTCCCCGCCGCGCACCGCTATCTGGCTCGGGGAGATCGTCCCGGTCCCGCATCTCCTCGACGGCCCGACGCGCACGGAGCCGGGGGCGTCGATCCCGGTTCCACGACCGGCACCCCTCAACCACCCGGGGGAGTGCCGTACCCACCTCCTCCCGGGGTCCGGATGACCAGCTCGTCACCCGGGCCCACCCGGACCGAGTCGCACCCGCCCAGCGGCGCGGTCTCACCGCAGGCCCGGCGGACGGAGTTCTCGCCCAGGGCGCCGGGCGACCCGCCCGCCATTCCGTAGGGCGGCACCCGCCGATGGCCGGACAGGGTGGTCACCGTCATCGGCTCCCGGAAGCGGAGCCGCCGCACCGCACCGTCCCCGCCGCGCCAAGCGCCCGCGCCGCCGCTCCCGCGCCGGATCGCGAACTCCTCGACCAGCACCGGGAAGCGCCACTCCAGCACCTCGGGGTCGGTCATGCGGGAGTTGGTCATGTGTGTCTGGACCACGGAGGTTCCATCGAACCCCCGTCCGGCCCCCGAACCGGAGGAGACGGTCTCGTAGTACTGGTGCCGGTCGTCGCCGAAGGTCACGTTGTTCATCGTCCCCGACCCCTCGGCCTGCACCCCCAACGCCTGGTACAGCGCCCCGGTGATCGCCTGGGAGGTCTCCACGTTGCCCGCGACGACCGCCGCGGGGTGGGCCGGGGAGAGCATCGTGCCCGGTGGGATGATGATCCGCAGCGGGACGAGGCAGCCGTCGTTGAGCGGGATGTCGGCGGCGACCAGGGTGCGGAACACGTACAGCACGGCCGCGGCGGCCACCGACGAGGGAGCGTTGAAGTTGGTGTCGAGCTGGGACGAGGTGCCGGTGAAGTCGACGGTCGCCGACCGCTGCTCACGGTTCACCTCGATCCGCACCGCGACCACCGCGCCCGAGTCCATCTCGTAGCGGGCCGAACCGTCGCTCAGGGAGTCGATCACGGTCCGGATGGCCTGCTCGGCGTTGGAGCGCACGTGCCCCATGTAGGCCTGGACGACGTCCCGGCCGAAGTGGTCGATCATCCGACCGACCTCCTCCACCCCCTTGGCGTTGGCCGCGATCTGGGCCCGTAGGTCGGCCAGGTTCACCTCCGGGGCGCGGGAGGGGTAGGGGGCTTCGGTGAGCAGGCGGCGCGTCTCCTCCTCCCGGAAGCGGCCCTCACGCACGAGCAGCCAATTGTCGAAGAGCACGCCCTCTTCGTCCACGTGCCGACTGGTCGCGGGCATCGAGCCCGGGGTGATCCCGCCGATCTCGGCGTGGTGCCCGCGCGAGGCCACGAAGAAGAGGGGACGGTCACGGCCCGCACCGAACACCGGGGTCACCACCGTCACGTCGGGCAGGTGCGTGCCCCCGTGGTAGGGGTCGTTGACCGCGTACACGTCGCCCGGCCGCATGTCTCCGGTGTTGCGTCGGACGACCTCCCGGATCGTGGACCCCATCGACCCCAGGTGTACCGGCATGTGCGGGGCGTTGGCCACCAGGTACCCGTCCGGGTCGAACAGGGCGCAGGAGAAGTCGAGCCGTTCCTTGATGTTGACCGACTGCGCGGTGGCCTCCAGCCGGGCGCCCATCTGCTCGGCGATCGACATGAAGAGGTTGTTGAACACCTCCAGCAGCACGGGGTCGACCTCCGTTCCGACCGGGCCCTTCGCGCGCGCGGCCACCCGCTCCAGGACCAGGTGGCCGGTGCTCCGGGCCATGGCCCGCCACCCCGGATCGACGACGGTGGTGGCGTTGGCCTCGGTGACCACGGCGGGGCCGGTCACCCGGGTGCCCGGACGCAGCCCGTCGCGTCGGTACAGGGGTACGTCGCGCCAGGCCCCGGCGGTGTACACGCGCACGGTCTCGTCGGGTGCGGCGCCGGAGGCCGCGCCGTGGGGTTCGGCGTCCGAGGCGGCCAGGTCCGACAGGTCGGGTTGGGCGGTGGCTCCCACCGCCTCCACGGCCACGGCCTCGGCCACCAGCGGCCGGTCCATCGTGAAGGAGTAGATCCTCCGGTGGTTCCTCGCGAACTCGCGCGCCATCTCCTCGACCCCGGTCAAGGGGACCGGGACGGCGGTGTCGGTGCCCTCGTAACGCAGGTGCACCTGGCGTGACACCCGGATCCGGGAGTGCGGCACCCCCTCGTCGAGCAGTTCGGCGCGGGTCCGGGCCGTCAGGTCGTCGGCGACCTCCTCCAGCCGGTCCGACAGTTCGGGAGTCAGCCGTGACTCCACCGACTGCTGCCGCATCGCCGTGGTGTCGGCCAGCCCGATGCCCAAGGCGGAGAGCACCCCGGCCATCGGCGGGACGAGCACCGTGCGCACGCCCAGCGCGTCGGCGACCGCGCACGCGTGCTGCCCGCCCGCGCCGCCGAACGTGGTCAGGGCGTACTCGGTGACGTCGTGGCCCTTGCGCACGGAGATCCGCTTGACGGCGTTGGCCATGTTCTCCACGGCGACGCGGAGGAACCCCTCGGCGACCTCCTCGACGGGGCGGTCGTCGCCCGTCTCCCCCCGGATGTCCGCCGCGAGGTCGGCGAAGGCCCGGCGCACTCCGTCGACGTCGATCGGCTGGTCACCGTGGGGGCCGAACACCGTCGGGAAGTGGTGCGGTTGGATCCGCCCGAGCAAGGCGTTGGCGTCGGTCACGGTCAGGGGTCCACCGTGGCGGTAGCAGCGGGGGCCGGGGTCCGCCCCCGCCGAGTCGGGGCCGACCTGGTAGCGCCCGTCCGCGAACCGCAGCACCGAGCCGCCGCCCGCCGCGACCGTGTGGATGTCCAGCATCGGCGCGCGCAGCCGCACCCCCGCCACCCGGCTGTGGAAGACGCGCTCCAGCTCGCCCGTGTCATGGGAGACGTCGGTGGAGGTGCCGCCCATGTCGAAGCCGATGACCCGGTCGTAACCCGCCAACCGCGACAGCCGGGCCATGCCGACGATGCCGCCCGCCGGGCCGGACAGGATCGCGTCCTTGCCTCGGAAGTGTCCGGCCTCGGCCAGCCCTCCGTTGGACTGCATGAACATCAGCCGTACGCCGCTGAGCCGTCCGGCGACGCCGCGCACGTACCGGCGCAGCACCGGTGACAGGTAGGCGTCCACGACCGTCGTGTCACCGCGCGGGACCAGCTTCATCAGTGGGCTGACCTCGCTGGACAGCGACACCTGGCCGAACCCCAGCCGTCGTGCGAGCGCGCCGATCCGCCGTTCGTGCTCCGGGTACAGGTGGCTGTGCATGCATACGACGGCCACCGCCCCGACCCCCGCGTCGCGGACGGCCGCCAGTTCCTCGGCCAGCCCTTCCAGGTCGGGTGCGCGCAGCACCTCGCCCTGGGCGGTGACCCGTTCGTCCACCTCCACGACCCGTTCGTGGAGTCGGTCGGGCAACACGATGTGGCGGTCGAAGATGTGTGGCCGGTCCTGGTAGCCGATGCGCAGCGCGTCGGCGAAGCCGCGCGTGATCACCAGGGCGGTCCGTTCCCCGGTGCGTTCCAGCAGGGCGTTGGTCGCCACGGTGGTGCCCATCCGGATCGCGTCGATCCCGGGCACGGCCGCCCCCTCCCGCGCGAGTAGGGCGTGGATCCCCGCCACGGCGGCGTCGTCGTAGCGGCGCGGGTCCTCGGACAGCAGCTTGTGCGTGAGCAGGCGCCCGTCCGGGCGCCGGGCGACGATGTCGGTGAACGTGCCGCCCCGGTCCACCCAGAACTGCCACCCCTCGCCCAGGTCGGCTCCGCTCATGTCGCCTCCTCGATCCACGCTGCCGGCGGCGCGTCGAGCGCCCCCGAACCATCATGACCCGGAAGGGGCGTTCCGTGACAGGGCGATCACGCGGCTGTGGACGACCGGGTGCCGGGGCACCCGTGCGGAACGGAGAGGGGACGCGCGGTCGGCGGGATCCGTCGGTGGTGTCCTCCACGATGACCGGACACCACCACAACGGGAGGCGGACATGGGTACCTGGGGTCACGGTCCCTTCGACAACGACACGGCGATGGACTTCTGGGGTGAGGTCGTCGACGCGGCGGCGGAGGCCCGCGGAGGCGCGGTCCGGGACGCTCTCGTGGCCGCGGCCGGTGCTTTCGGCGGCCTCGAAGCGCACGTCGCCGAACAGGCCGTGGCGGCGGCCGCGCTCGTCGTGGGCCTGCGTCCGAGCGGTGTTCCCGACCATGAGCGCGAGGGGATCTCGCCCGACCTCACCGACCTGCGCGGCCTCGCCGACAGAGCCCTCGCCAGGGTCACGGCCGCGCGGTCCGAGCTCCAGGACCTGTGGGCCGAGTCGGACGGCGCCGCCTGGCGCGCCGGGGTCGCCCGGCTCCGGGAGGCGCTCGGGCCGGTGCCGGACGGGGCGGATCAGGGACGATGAGGCGTCACAGCACCTTCTCGAAGCAGAGGGAGGAGGCGCAGTCGGCGTAGGCGCCGAACCGGGGGATGGCCGCGTACCCCGAACGCGTGTAGAAGCGCACGGCGTCGGGCTGCCGGTCGCCCGTCTCCAGCCTCAGGCGCTTCCAGCCCCGCTCTCGAGCCCAGTCCTCCAGCGCGGCCAGGACCACCGCCGCCGCACCGGAGCCGCGCCGCTCGGGGACGACGTACATGCGCTTGACCTCGCCGGAGTCATCGCCCAGGTCACGCAGGCCGCCGCAACCCACGGCGGTTCCGTCTTCGTCGTGGGCCACGACGAACACCGCGATGTCGTCTGCGGACGGGGGAGTGCCGGGTTCGGAGTCGGGGGTGCCGTACCGCTCGGCGATCTCCGTGCGTTGGAGGCCGCGCAGGCGGACGGCGGCGGGGTCGGTCCAAGGGACCACGTCGGTGCGCATGGGCCGTACGCTAGCGGGGCCTTGTTACGCCCGCGTGTCCCGGTCCTGTCCCCGACCGGCTCCGCTCGCCGTGGACGAGCGCGGTCGGTGTCGCTCAGCCTCCGCTGAGGGCCAGGAAGCGGTCCACCGCGACGACCGCCTGCGCGCGGATCTCCTCCCCGGAGGGAGGGTGCTCGCCCAGCAGCACCCGGATCTGGAGGTCGCGGACCACCAGACCGTAGAGGAGTCGGAAGGCCTCCTCCGGTTCGTCGACGCGCAGCACGCCCTCGTCCGCGAGCCGGTCGAGGAACGCCGCGACCAGGGGGCCGGTGGTGTGGCGGCCGTGGCGCAACAGGAGCCCGGCCAGTTCCGGCGAGGTCATGGCCGCCCGGTTGAGCGCCACCGAGACGTCGCCGACGAGCAGTGTCAGGAGGTTGCGGGCGACCGCGGTGAGGGCTGTGCGGGGGTCGGAGGACCGGTCGATCGCCGTCGCGACCGCGGCGTTCACCTGCTCGGCCTGCCGTTCGATCAGTGCGGCGAGCAACCCCTGGCGGCTGCCGAACCAGGCGTACAGGCTCTCCTTGGACGAGCCCGCCCGGGTCGCCACCGCCTGCATCGTGATACCCGCGGCGCCGCGTTCGAGGAGTTCGGCGAGTGCGGCGTCCAACGCGGCCCGGCGTCGTGCCGCCCGCTCTCCCGCGCGGGGACGGCCTCGACGGGAACGTCCGCCTGACGTCATGGGCACCTCCGGGTGTTCCAATAAAACGAACTTGTGAGTACGATTAAAAACGAACTTACGCGTTCGATTTTAATCGCAGCCGGAGGCCACATGACGAAGCTCTCCCTCCCGCCGTCTTCCACGGGCTCACCGGCCACGGCCGTCCTGCACGCCAGAGGATGGGCGTTGGCGACGGCCGCGCTGGCCATGGGGCTCATCGCGGGTTTCTTCTACGCCTACGCCTGTTCGGTCATGATCGGTCTGGCCCGCGTCGACGACCGCACGTTCATCGATGCCATGCAGTGGATCAACGCCACGGTGCGCAACCGGTGGTTCGCCCCCAGCTTCTTCGGGGCGCTCGTGTTGTCCGCCCTCGCCGTCGTCCTGCACCTGTCGCGTGGCGGACGGCGGGTACTGCCGTGGACTGCCGCCGCCCTGGTGCTGTACGCCACGGCCTTCGGCGTGACCATGGGAGTGAACGTGCCCCTCAACGAGGACCTGGCCGCGGTCGGCGACCCCGAGCTCCTCAGCGACCCCGCCGCGGTCCGCGCCCTCTTCGAGGACCGCTGGGTGGCGTGGAACACCGTCCGTGCCGTCGCTTCGACCGCCGCACTCATGTGCCTGCTCCGGGCCCTGGTACTGCATGGCGGGGCGTCCCGTGCCCCGGCCCCGGAGCCCCACCGGTCGGTCTAGGGCGTGGACCGGGCGGCGGGGTCGGTGAGGGCCTCGCGCACCGCGCGGAACTTGGACTCGGTCTCGGCGAGCTCGGCGGCGGGGTCCGAACCGGCGACGATCCCGCACCCGGCGAACAGGCGGGCGCGGCGGCCCTCCACACGGGCCGAGCGCAACGCGATGCCCCACTCGGCGTTGCCCGCCCCGTCCAACCAGCCGACGGGGCCGGCGTAGCCGCCCCGGTCCATCCCCTCGACCTCGGCGATCAGGCGCATCGCCGCCGCCGTGGGGGTGCCGCCGACGGCGGCGGTGGGGTGGAGCGCGGCGACCGCGTCCAGCGCCGACACCCCCGGGGCGAGGCGGGCGTGCGCGCGGGTGGCCAGGTGCTGGACGTTGGCGAGGGCGAGCAGCGCGGGGGAGGAGGGGACGGAGAGCTCCCGTGCGAGGGGTTCCAGAGCGATGCGCAGGGAGTCCACGGCCAGGGCGTGCTCCTCCAGGTCCTTGGCCGAGGCCCGGAGTTCCTCGGCGAGGCGGCGGTCCTCGACGGCGTCGCGTCCGCGCGGTCGGGTGCCGGCCAGCACCAGGGAGGAGAGCCGGTCGCCCTCCCGGCGCAGCAGGAGCTCGGGGGTGGCGCCGACCATGCCGTCGACGGAGAAGGTGAAGCAGCTCGGGTAGCGCAGGCGCAGGCGTTCCAGGAGGGTGCGCACATCGATGGGGGACTCCGCCTCGGCGACGATGTCGCGTGCCAGGACCGCCTTGTCGAGCGGCCCGGAGCGAATGCGGTCGACGGTGTCGGCGACGGTGTCCGTCCACTCCCGTCCGGTCAGGGAGCCGGGGCCCCAGGAGAGGGGGCCGACCGGACGCGGGTCGAAGGCGGGGGAGGACGGGACGTCGGGCCGGGCGTTTGGTGCGTCGGTCACGGTGGTCACCCACGCGCGCCCGTTCCGTCTGCCGATGAGGACCCGGGGCACCACGAGCGCGGAGCCGCCGGAGGTGGGCGCGAAGGTGAACGTGCCGAAGGTGACCAACCCCGTGCCGGGCAGACCGACGGCGTCCTCCACGTCGGCGTTGGCGACGAGGCCGGCGAACCAGCGCGCGGCCCGGGTGAAGCGGCCGGTGTCGGTGGGTTCGGTGCCGTGGGAGGAGCCCTCGATGTCCAGGCGCGCGGCCGATCCCCAGCCCACGATGCCGTCCTCCGCGCTCAGCCAGGCCAGGGGGGCCTCGGTGGGCAGACGGTGGACCAGGCTTTCGGCACCGGCTTCCAGGGGCGCGGTGCGGACGAACAGTTTCGTGGGGCTCAGGGCGGCGTTCACGGGGATCGAGTCTAGGACGTCGTGTGAAGGCCCGTGCCGTGCTCCTTCCCAGGGCAGGGACCCGGGGCCGCGCCCGGGTTCGGGGAGGAGCGGCCCCCCTATAGCCTGACGGGTCGTGTCATTGTCCACGGCTTGGTGGAATCGTGTCCGAACCTTGACGATCTCCTCTACCCTGTTCTGCGGTGCGCCGTGGGGAAAGCGGTGCGCGAACAGGCTTGAGGAGTGTGGGCATGGGGGCACGGGCAGTGGCGGCTCCGCGTTGGTCGGCGGCGGTCGTGGCGGCCGCCGTCCTGCTGTCGGGGTGCTCGGCGTCCGGGGACACCGTCGACGGGACGGGTCAGGCCGGGGCCGTCCCGCCCTCCGGGCCCTCGCCGTCGGACGCGGCATCCTCCGCCGCGCCAGCCGGTCCCGACACGACCGGGTCCGGGGCGGAGCCGCCGTCCGCGCCGGCGTCCGCCACGCCCGTCGAGTGCTCGTTCGACGACCGCGAACGCCGGATGCGCGGCGCCTGGCTCACCACCGTGCGCAACATCGACTGGCCCTCCGAACCAGGCCTGTCCGCCGACGAACAGCGCGAGGAACTGGACGCCTACCTCGACGACGCCGAGGCCCTGGGGCTCAACGCCGTGTTCCTGCACGTGCGGCCCACCGCGGACGCGGTCTATGAGTCCGACCTGGAGCCGTGGGCGCGTTACCTCACCGGCGAGCAGGGTGGCGATCCCGGCTACGACCCGCTGGAACACGCGGTGGCGGAGGCCCACGAGCGGGGCCTGGAGCTGCACGCCTGGTTCAACCCCTACCGTGTGGGGTTCATCGACCCGGATCTGGAGAACCTGGCCGAGGGCCACCCGGCCGAGGAGAACCCGGAATGGGTGGTCGAGCACGGCGACGAGGCCTACCTCGACCCCGGTGACCCCGAGGTCCGCGCCTGGGTCACCGGCGTCGTGCTGGACGTGGTGGAGCGCTACGACATCGACGGCGTGCACTTCGACGATTACTTCTACCCCTACCCGAAGGAGGGCGAGGTCTTCGACGACGACGCCACATGGGAGGAGTACGGCGGCGACTTCGACGACCGCGCCGACTGGCGCCGTGACAACGTCGACCGGCTCGTCGCCGACGTCCACGAGGGCATCGACGACCTCAAGCCCTGGGTGAGCTTCGGCATCTCCCCGTTCGGGATCTGGCGCAACAGCGACAGCGACCCCACCGGGTCGGACACGTCGGGCCTGGAATCCTACTCGGCCCAGTACGCCGACACCCGCACCTGGATCCAGGAGGGCACGATCGACTACGTCGCTCCGCAGCTGTACTGGAGCCGCGGGTTCGCCACCGCCGACTACGAGACCCTGGCCCAGTGGTGGGCGGACGAAGTCGAGGGCACCGGAGTGGACCTGTACGTCGGACAGGCCGCCTACCGGGTGGGTGACCAGGACTGGCGTGACGAGGACGCGCTGAGCGCCCAGCTCGACTTCTCCGGCCGGCTGCCGCAGGTCGGCGGGGACGTCTACTTCTCCATCAGGAGCCTGAGGGAGAACGCCGCCGAGGCCTACGCGAACCTGGCCGAGACCCACTACGCCCACCCCGCCCTTCCGCCGGGCACGGCTCCTGAGGGACAGGGCCCGCTGACCGGTCGGGTCGGGGGAGTCACCGCCCGGGCCGACGGCGACCGGGTCGACGTGGAGTGGGAACCGGTGGAGGACGCCCGGTTCTACGCCGTGTACAGGGTGGGTTCCGAGGGCTCTCCGGAGGCCGGGGACCCCGAGGAGTGCCTGTCCCTGTCGCCCGACGACCTCGTGGGCGTCACCGGCGGGACCGGGCTGACCGACCCGGCGCCGCTGGAGGACGGTGCCGGGTACGCGGTCACCGCCCTGGACGTCTTCCGGACGGAGGGACCGGTCAGCGAGGCCGCCGACGTGCGCGGATAGACGGGCCGGTGCCGCGGCCGAACGGGCGGGCCCGGGGGAGAGGTCAACCGGTGGCCAGGTTCCTGGCCGTGACCCTCTCCTGGCGGACACCGTCGGGCGGCGGGTCGCCGGGTTCTCCCGTGTCCGCGCAACCGTGCCGTTCGTCGGACGTGGCCGCCCTGCCGCTGTCCGGCGTCACGGACAGGCGTAACGCCTGGGGCGACTCGGTGAGCGCCGCCGACCGCAGCCCCGCCAGAGGGGCCAGCCGTCCGGTTCCAGGGCACGCTGTTCGGGCACGGTCCAGACCCTGCCCGTCCGCCGGGGCGGCGAGTCGGTTCCGACCGAGAGGGCGGGGAACGCGTCGAACACATGGCGCGGGCACGGGGCTGGACGGCGCGCCGCGTGCTGGGGTGAGGCGCCGCCTCGCGCGGATCACACGACCGTCGTCCCCAGGGGCGTGAGGTCGTCGACGTCGTAGGCCAGTCGGCAGTCGACGCGTACCACTCCCTCGACGGTGCGTACCGCGTGCGCGAGCCGGGGGATGTCGGTGCGGCGCGGGACGGTCCCGGAGAGGCTCACCACCCCGTCGCGCACCGACGTGTCGACCTCGGTCAGGCCGAGCCGGTCACGGACGACCTCGCGGTCCACCAGTTGTCGCAGCTCGTCGTCGGGCGTTCCGTACACGCCCAGCAGGTCCGCGCGGCTGACCAGGCCCACCAGACGCCCGTCGTCGTCCACGACGGGCAGCCGTTTGACGCCGTGTCTGCGCATCAGCTCGGCCGCCTCGTGGGGCGAGGCGTCGGCCGTGGTGGTCCGCGCCGGAGAGGTCATGAAGTCACGTGCGGTCGAGCCGCCGCTCTTGAGCCGTTCGAGCCGCTCCCGCCAGGGCTCGGCCGTGTAGCCCTCGTCCGGGTCCGGGTCGGCGAGCTTGAGCAGGAGGTCGGCCGTCGAGACGACACCGCGGACCCGGTCCCGGTCGTCCACGACGGGCAGCGCGCTCACGTGGTGGGAGCGCATGAAGGCGGCGAGCTCCTTGTACCCGGTGTCCCCCCGCGTGCGCAGGACGTCCGCGGTCATCAGATCGCCGACGGTCGTGGCAGTGGTCATGGCGTCCTCCGCTCCGGGAAACCGTCATCAGCGCACACTGGTCGCATACCCGCCAGCCGTGGTTCCCTATCTCCCCCAGTGCCGGGTTGGGTGAGTTTTGCGCAGTTCAGGAAGGGTATGGACGGTTCTCGCAGGAGCGCGATCCCGGGAGCGCGGATGACCGTCACGCTCGATCCACGGCTCTACGACGCGGTGCTCTTCGACCTTGACGGGGTGGTCACCGACACCGCTTCGGTCCACGCTGCGGCCTGGAGGCGCCTGTTCGACGGCTACCTCGCCGACCGCGCGCCGCGCGAGGGCGAGGACCACTCCCCGTTCTCCGCCGACGACTACCTCCGGTACGTGGACGGCAGACCGCGTGACGACGGCGTGGCCGCCTTCCTGGAGTCCCGGGGTATCCGCCTGCCGCGCGGGCGAACCGACGACGGCGACGCCGCCGAGACGGTCCGGGGCCTCGCCGGCCGCAAGAACCGCTACTTCCGCGCGCGCCTGGCCGAGGACGGGGTCACCGTGTTCGACTCGACGGTCGCGCTCGTGCGGCGGTTGCGGCGCGCGGGTTCGGCCGTCGCGGTGTTCTCCGCCAGCCGGAACTGCGACCAGGTGCTCGAAGCGGCCGGTCTGGGCGACCTCTTCCCGGTGCGCGTCGACGGGGTGGTGGCCGGCGAACTCGGGCTGCCGGGCAAACCCGATCCGGCGATGCTCCTCGAGGCGGCCCGCCGACTGGGGACCGGCCCGGACCGCTGCGCCGTGGTCGAGGACGCCGAGGCCGGGGTGGAGGCGGGGCGGCGGGGCGGCTTCGCCCTCGTCGTGGGTGTCGACCGCACGGGGAACCCCGACCGGCTCCGCCGCCACGGCGCCGATGTCGTCGTCACCGACCTGTCGGAGGTGGAGGTCGTCCGGGGCGCCCGGTGAGAGCGTCCTCGAGGCCGCGCGGCCCGCCGGAGCCGGTGCGCGCCGCGAGGGTGGGAGTAAGGAGCGTGCGGTATGGATCGGCGGGACACCGTGAGATGGCTGGAGCATCTCTCGCTGGGGGACACCGGCCTGGTCGGCGGTAAGAACGCCTCCCTCGGGGAGATGATCGCCCACCTGACCGAACGGGGCGTCCGGGTGCCGGGAGGGTTCGCCACCACCGCGCAGGCGTACTGGGACTTCCTCGACGGCAACGACCTGCGCCCGCGCGTGCGCGACCGGATCGCCGCGCTGCACCGGGGAGCCGATCTGGCCGAGGTGGGCGGATCCATCCGCCGCATGTTCACCGACGCCGAACTCCCCCCGCACACCGCGCGCGCGGTCGTGCACGCCTACCGGGTGCTCGCCGAGCGCCTGGGCCGACAGGACCCGGACGTGGCGGTACGCAGCAGCGCCACGGCAGAGGACCTGCCCCAGGCCAGCTTCGCCGGACAACAGGAGACCTTCCTCAACGTCACCGGGGAGCGGGCGCTGCTGGAGGCCTGCAGGCGCTGCTACGCGTCCCTGTTCACCGACCGTGCGATCAGCTACCGCGAGCACCAAGGATTCGACCACCTCACCGTCGCGCTCTCGGTCGGGGTACAGCAGATGGTCCGCTCCGACCTGGCCGGGGCCGGGGTGATGTTCTCCGTCGACACCGAGAGCGGTTTCCCCCGGATCGTGCTCGTCAACGCCGCCTGGGGGTTGGGCGAGTCCGTCGTGGCGGGCACGGTGGACCCCGACGAGTACCTGGTCTTCACACCCCTTTTGGCGGACACCGCGCTGGAACCGGTCATCTCCAAGGCGATCGGCGGCAAGGAGACCAAGGTCGTCTACGGCGCCTCCCGCGACGAACCGACTCGCACCGTGCCGACCGGCCAGGACGAGCGGGCCCGCCCCGTCCTCGACGAGCAGGAGGTCCTGCGACTGGCCCGGTGGGCGAAGACGATCGAGGACCACTACGGCCGGGCGATGGACGTGGAGTGGGCCAAGGACGGCCGCAGCGGCGAGCTCTACGTCGTGCAGGCCCGCCCCGAGACGGTCCAGACCCGCAAAGAGGCCTCGACGCTGTACTCCTACCGACTGCGCGAGCCCGGAGAACGGCTGGTCACCGGCCTGGCCGTGGGCGAGGCCGTCGCCGCGGGGAAGGTGTGCCGGCTGCGCGGCGTGGACGAGATCGACCGGTTCACCGACGGCGCCGTGCTCGTCACCGGCACCACCGACCCGGACTGGGAGCCGGTCATGAAACGCGCGGCGGCCATCGTCACCGACCACGGCGGCCGCACCTCGCACGCGGCCATCGTGAGCCGTGAACTGGGTGTGACCGCGGTCGTGGGAACGGGTGAGGCCACGCGCACCCTGACCGACGGGCAGCGGGTCACGGTCTCGTGCGCCGAGGGAGAGGAGGGCCGTGTCTACCGGGGGATCCTCGACTACGACGAGCGCGAACTCGACCTCGGCCGGGTCCCCGAGACCGGGACCGACGTGATGCTGAACCTGGCCGACCCGGCCGCGGCCCTTCGCTGGTGGCGGCTGCCCGCCGACGGCGTCGGCCTGGTCCGGATGGAGTTCGTCATCGCCAACCACATCAGGATCCATCCGATGGCCCTGGCCAGGTTCGACCGTCTCACCGACCAGGACGCCCGGCGGCGCGTCGCCGAACTGACCCGCGGCCACGACGACAGGACCGAGTTCTTCGTCCAGCGCCTGGCCCAGGGCATCGCCCGCATCGCCGCCGTGTGGTGGCCCCGGCCGGTCACCGTGCGGATGAGCGACTTCAAGACCAACGAGTACGCCCGCCTCCTCGGCGGCGCCGAGTTCGAACCGGTCGAGGAGAACCCGATGCTGGGGTGGCGCGGGGCCAGCCGCTACCACAGCGACGGCTACCGGGACGGTTTCGCCCTGGAGTGCCGCGCGATCCGCCGGGTGCGCGAGCGGATGGGGCTGACCAACACGGTCGTGATGATCCCCTTCTGCCGCACCCCCGCCGAGGCCGACCTCGTCCTGGACACCCTGGCCGACCACGGTCTGCGCCGGGGGAGCGGCGGGCTCCAGGTGTACGTGATGGCCGAGCTGCCCGCCAACGTCTGGCGCGCCGAGGAGTTCGCGGAGCGCTTCGACGGGTTCTCCATCGGCAGCAACGACCTCACCCAGCTCACGCTCGGCGTCGACCGGGACTCCGAACGGCTCGCCGCACTGTTCGACGAGCGTGACCCGGCCGTCACGCGAAGTATCGAGACCGTGATCGAGGCGGCGCACGCCAGGGGAAGGAAGGTGGGCCTGTGCGGGCAGCGGCCCAGCGACGATCCGGACTTCGCCCGCCTGTTGGTGCGCGCGGGGATCGACTCCGTCTCCGTCGCCCCGGACAGCTTCCTGGCGGTGAAGGACAACGTCGCCGCCGCCGAGCGTGAGGGGGAGAACCGGTGAACAGCGAGTGGACCTGGTGCTACGAGGGCTACGACCCGCGGGAGGAGGGCCGCAGGGAGGCGCTGTGCACGGTCGGAAACGGCTACCTCGCCACACGGGGCGCCGCGCCGGAGTCGACGGCCGACGGCACGCACTACCCCGGCACCTACGCGGCCGGTGTCTACAACCGCCTCCGGTCGGAGGTCGGCGGGACCGCCGTCGAGAACGAGAGCCTGGTGAACCTGCCGAACTGGCTGCCGGTGACGTTCCGCGTCGACGGCGGTCCGTGGTTCGACGTCGACGCCGTCCGCCTCCTGGAGTACCGCCAGTGGCTCGACCTGCGGCGGGCGGTCCTCACACGCCGGTTCCGGTATCGCGACGGGGCGGGGCGCACCACGGCCGTCACCCAGCGGCGCTTCGTCGACATGCGGTTCGCGCACGCGTGCGCGCTCGAGGTGGCGATCACCCCCGAGGACTGGTCCGGTCGGCTGGAGGTGCGTTCCGCGCTCGACGGCCGGGTGGCCAACACCCTGGTCGAGCGCTACCGGGACCTGCCGGGCGACCACCTTCGGACGCTGGACGCGCGGGCACTGGGCGAGGACTCCTGTCTTCTCGAAGCCCGGACGAACCAGTCCGGGATCCGGGTGGCGATGGCGGCCCGCGCCACCCTGTGGAGAGGTGACCGCGGGTGCGACGCCGAGCTCAGTCCCGTCGGCGACGACTCCTGGACCGGCCACGACGCCGCGGTCGACGTGGCGGCGGGGGAGACGACCACCCTGGAGAAGATCGTGACCGTCTTCACCGGTCGCGACCGCGCCGTCAGCGAACCCGCTGAGGAGGCCGCGCGGTGGCTGCCGCGCATGGGCCGGTTCGGGGAGCTGCTCGCGGACCACGCTCTGGCCTGGAGCCAGCTCTGGGAGAGGTTCGGTGTCGAGATCGAGGGGGCGCCGGACGAGCTGCGCATGATCCGCCTCCACGTGCTGCACCTGCTGCAGACGCTCTCGCCGAACACCGTCGACCTGGACGCCGGCGTTCCGGCCCGAGGACTGCACGGCGAGGCCTACCGGGGCCACGTCCTGTGGGACGAGCTGATCGTCTTCCCGGTGCTGAACCTGCGTCTTCCCTCCCTGACCCGGGCCCTGCTGCGCTACCGACAGCGCCGTCTGCCCGAGGCGCGGCAGGCGGCGCGGGAGGCGGGTCTGGCGGGCGCCATGTATCCGTGGCAGTCGGGCAGCGACGGCCGTGAGGAGACCCAGTGGCTGCACCTCAACCCGCTGTCCGGTCACTGGCGGCCCGACCCCACCTGGCGGCAGCGCCACGTGGGGATCGCCGTCGCCTACAACGTGTGGCAGTACTACCAGGTGACCGGGGACCGGGAGTTCCTCGCCCACCACGGGACGCGGATGCTGGTCGAGATCGCCCGGTTCTGGGCCTCCCTCACCTCCTACGACCCACGTCGCGGCCGGTACGCCATCCGCGGGGTGGTGGGCCCGGACGAGTTCCACACCGGGTATCCGGGCGCCGAGGAGGACGGGATCGACAACAACGCCTACACGAACGTGATGGCGGTGTGGGTGCTCCTGCGCGCCGTCGACGCGCTCTTCCTGATTCCGGATCGCACGCGCCGCGAGCTCACCGCGGACCTTGGGCTCGAACCCGGGGAGCTGACCCGCTGGAACGAGATCGGCGAAGGCATGTTCGTGCCCTTCCACGACGGCGTGATCAGCCAGTTCGAGGGCTACGAGGACCTGCAGGAGCTGGACTGGGAGGGCTACCGGCGCAGGTACGGCGACATCCAGCGCCTCGACCGGATCCTCGAGGCCGAGGGCGACAGCGTCAACCGGTACAAGGCCTCCAAACAGGCCGACGTGCTGATGCTGTTCTACCTGTTGTCCGCCGACGAACTCGGCCCGCTCCTGGGACGCCTGGGCTACGGGCTCGACGGCGACGCCATTCCCAGGAACATCGCCTACTACCTGGCCAGGACGTCCCACGGTTCGACACTGAGCGCTGTCGTGCACGCCTGGGTCCTGGCACGGGCCCACCGCGAACGGGCCATGGAGTTCTTCTGCCGGGCGCTCCGGTCCGACGTCACCGACATCCAGGGCGGGACGACCCCGGAGGGCATCCACCTGGCGGCGATGGCCGGAAGCGTGGACCTGCTCCAGCGGTGCTTCTCCGGGCTGGAGACGCGGGAGGGCCGGTTGGAGCTCAACCCGTACTGGCCCGAGGAACTGGGGACGCTCACCCTGTCGATCACCTACCGCGAGCACCCGCTGAGGCTGCACATCTGCGGACACTGCGTACAGGTGGTGGCCGGGGCGGGAATGCACCGGTCGATCGAGGTCGCCTGCCGTGACGAGACCGCCGAACTGAGGCCGGGGGCGACCGTGTGCTTCCCACTCTGAGCACTCCGGGACGGCCCTCGTCCTCCGGGGCCCGCGAGCCTAGGATCGGGGGAGGGGGAACGGGAGCTGGGCACTGCGTCGACCGCGGGGGTGGTCATGGGTGAGACGGCCCGGTCACGGAGCGATCGGCCCCGCGCGCCGTACCAGGAGGCGGGGATCGACCAACTGCTCGTGGAACTGCGGTCGCGGGTCGACGAGGCCGTGGTCAGCCGCGAACGCCTGCGCGCCCTCCTGGACGCCGTCGTCACGATCGGGGCGGGCCTGGACCTCCAGGGCACCCTGCGGCGGATCGTCGAAGCCGCCATGGCCCTGGCCGGAGCCCGCTGCGGCGCCATGGGCGTGGTCGGACGAGACGGGAATCTGGAGCAGTTCATCCCGGTCGGCCCCGACGCCGCCCGGATCGAGCACTGGCCGGGGGGCCGCGGCGTTCTCCGGCCGCCGGACGAGGAGCCGGGACCCGTACGACTGGACGACGTCCCCTGGCACCCCGGACCGCACGGGTTTCGCGAGGGGCGCCCGCCCGCGCGGGGCTTCCTCGGCGTACCCGTCCAAGTGCGCGGCGAGGTGTTCGGCCACCTGTACCTCACGGGGAAACGGGACGGCGGACGCTTCGACGAGGACGACGAGTCCATCGTGGTGGCGCTGGCCGCGGCCGCGGGTGTGGCGATCGAGAACGCCCGCCGCTACGAGCACACACGGCGGCGCGAGATGTGGCTGGACGCCTCCGACGAGGTCACCACGCGACTGCTGAGCGGTGTGGACGTCGACGACGTGCTCCGGATGATCACCCGGCGGGCCTGCCGCATGGCCAACGCCGACCTGGCCGCCATCGCGGGGCCCGACGCCTCCGGGCGGCGGCTCACGGTGCGGATCGCGAGCGGGGAGGGCGCCGAACGGATCCGGGGTCGCGGCACGGCGGTGGAGGGGTCGCTGACCGGGAGCGTCCACGTCTCCGGCGAGCCCGTGATCACCGACATCTCCCGTCCGGGTGCGCGCGCCGCGGTACTGCTGCGCGACCTGGGGGTCGGCCCGGTCCTGCTGGTACCCCTGGGCCACGGGGACCGGGTGCGCGGTGTCCTGTGCCTGGCCAGGGAGGTGGGCGCGGAGCAGTTCCACCCCTCGACGGTGGAGACGCTGCGCGCGTTCGTGGGACACGCGGCCCTCGCCCTGGAGCTCGCCGAGACACGTGCCGACGCCGAGCGCCTCAGCGTGCTGGAGGACCGGGACCGTATCGCCCGCGACCTGCACGACACCGTCATCCAACGGCTGTTCGCCGTCGCGCTGTCCCTGACGGGGACGGTCAGACGCGTCGACGACCCCGCGACCGCCCGGCGCCTCCACGGGGCCGTGGACGATCTCGACGACACCATCCGCAGGATCAGGTCGGTGATCTTCGCGCTGACGGCGGAGGACGAGGAACAGGAGCACCCCTGGCCGCGTGACCGGATCGTGGGAGTGGTGAGCGCCGCCACCGCCCCGCTGGGGTTCTCGGCCGGGTTGAGGATGGACGGACCCCTCGACAGCCGGGTACCCGAGCAGATCGCGGATGAGGTGGTCGCCGTGCTCCAGGAGGCCCTGACCAACGCCGCCCGGCACGCCCGGGCCCGGCGGGTGGACGTCCGGGTGGCCGTGGACGGCGATCTGACGGTCGAGGTCACCGACGACGGCGTCGGCCTTCCCGGGGGAGGCCGCCGCAGCGGTCTGCGCAACCTGGCCGAGCGGGCGGCGCGCCTCCACGGCACCTTCGAAGCCGGACCCGCACCGGACGGCGGGACGGTCCTCCGGTGGACGGTGCCCCTACCCGAGGACGCCGGATGAGGGGGTCCGGACGTGGGTCCGACGCGAAGCGGACCTTCGTTCGGGCCGCGCGGACCAATGGCACTGGTCCGGGCCCCGTGTCGCGGGTGCAATGAGGTGCACACACTGGTCCGAACCTGCGGTGGGTGCCGCGGTGGGGAGCCGGAGCCCATGGAGACCGGGAGGAGCGCGGGTGTGCCGCTCGACCGTGTGCGTGGGGCGGTCCTGGACACCGACGGTGTCGTCGCCGACACCGGCTTCGTGCACGCGGCGGCGTGGAAGCGGGTGTTCGACTCCTTCCTGCGCGACCTGTCCCGTGCCGGTGGCGGCGGCTTCCGACCGTTCGACATGCGGGAGGACTACCTGCGCTACCTGGGCGGCCGGTCGCGTGCGGACGGCGTACGGGCCTTCCTCGCCTCGCGGGGCGTCCACCTGCCCGAGGAACCGGTTCCTCCGGACCGCACTGAGACGGTGACGGTGGGCTGGCTGGTCGACCGCGAGGACCGCCGCTTCCTGGACTTCGTGGACCGGTACGGGGTCACGGCCTTCTCCGGCACCGTGGAGTTCGTCGGCGGGCTGCGGTCGGCCGGTGTCCCCGTGGCGGCGGTCGCCTCGGGCCGCGACCGCGCCGGGGTGCTGCGGGCCGCCGGGGTCGCGGACCTCTTCGACGTCCGCGTGGACGGCGCCGACGCGATCCGCCTGGGCCTGTCCGGCGATCCCGGTCCGGCACTGCTCCTGGAGGCGGTCCGCAGGATGGGGACCGAACCCCGTCGGGCCGCGGCGGCCGAGGACACCCCGACCGGGGTGGAGGACGCGCGGCGCGGGGGGTTCGGTCTGGTGGTCGGAGTGGACCGCACCGGTGCCCGCGAGGAGATGCTGGATCGGGGCGCACACGTCGTGGTGTCCGACCTGGCGATGCTCCTTCCCGGAGCACGGGCGCGCTGAGCGACCATCGGCTCGTCCGTGCGCGACCTCCTTCCCTGCCCCGCCCCCCCGGAAGGGTCCACAGTGGCTGGTATGGGTACCGAGGAACGCGGGTCGGGCCCGTTCCCGACCGCCTCCGCCGCGTTGCTGGCCGTCTGCCTGACCGGACTGGTCTTCGGCCTCGTCCTGCGTCCGTTCGGACTCACCGGTCCCTCCGACACGGCGTGGCTGGTGTCCACGGCCGTCGGCGCCGTCGCGTCCGCGGTCTGGGTCGCCCAGGCGCTGCGCCGCCGGAGTCTGGGGAGTGACGTGATCGCCCTCTTGGCGCTGGCCGGGGCGGCCCTGGTCGGCGAACTGCTCGCGGGCGCGATCGTCTCCGTCATGTTGACCGGCGGCCGGATGCTGGAGGACCAGGCCGGGCGCCGCGCCCGCTCCGACCTGAGCGCGTTGCTCGCCCGGGCTCCCCGCGTCGCGCACCGGGTCGACGGTGACGAGGTGACCACCCTCCCCGCGGAGCGGGTGCGCCCCGGGGACCTCCTGTTGGTCCGCACCGGCGAGACACTGCCCGTGGACGGGCGCGTCACGGAGGGCTCCGCCGTCGTGGACGAGTCGGTCGTGACCGGGGAACCGCTGCCCGTGGAGCGGGCGGTGGACCAGGACGTACGCGGTGGGACCGTCAACGCCGGCGGACCGTTCCGCATGCGCGCCACGACCGGGGCCGAGCAGAGCACGTTCGCCGCGATCGTCCGTCTGGCCCGCGAGGCCGAGGCGCGCACCGCGCCGTTCGTGCGCATGGCCGACCGCTACGCGGCCGTGTTCCTGCCGGTCACCCTGCTCCTCACCGGGGCGGCGTGGTGGCTGTCGGGCGACCCGGTCAGAGCCGTGGCGGTCCTGGTCGTGGCCACACCGTGCCCCCTCATCCTCGCCGCCCCCATCGCCTTCACCTCGGGCATGTCGCGCAGTGCCCGCCGTGGGATCATCGTGCGCGGCGGCGCGGCCCTGGAACGCCTGGCCCGCGCCCGGGTACTGCTCTTCGACAAGACCGGCACCGTCACCGAGGGACGCCCGGTGCTGGGCGGCACGGTCACCGAGGAGGGGACGTCCGCCGACGACGTCCTGCGCCTGGCCGCCTCACTCGACCAGGCGTCCCCCCACGTGCTGGCGGCCGCGATCGTGCGTGCGGCGCGCGAACGCGGCCTGGCCCTGAGCCAGCCCGAGGACACGGCGGAGGTGCTGGGGCAGGGCGTCGGCGGTGTCGTCGACGGCGGCCGGGTGCGCGTGGGCAAGGCCGCCTGGGCCGGTGCGGGAGCCCGGCTGCCCGACTGGGTGGAACGCGTGCGCGCCGAGGCGGCGCGCGACGGCGAGGTCACCGTCTTCGTGGGCGTCGGCGACCGCCTGCGCGGGGTCCTCCTGCTGCGCGACCGGCTGCGCGCTGACGCGCCGCGCACCCTGCGGCTGTTGCGTCTGGCGGGCATCGAGCGGGCGGTGATGGTCACGGGCGACCGTCAGGACGTGGCCGAGCGGATCGCGGCGCACGTGGGAGCGGACGCCGTGTACGCGGAGCAGTCCCCGGCCGACAAGACCGAGGTCGTGCGCGCGGAGAGCGCGGGCGCCCCCACGGTCATGGTCGGCGACGGTGTCAACGACGCCCCCGCCCTGGCCGCGGCGGGGGTGGGTGTGGCCCTCGGCGCCCGGGGGTCCACCGCCTCCTCGGAGGCCGCCGACGTCGTGGTCACCGTGGACCGTCTCTCCAGGGTGGCCGAGAGCCTGGCGATCGCCCGCCGCAGTCGGGCGATCGCCAGGCAGAGCGTGGTCGCGGGCATGGTGCTGTCCATGGTCGCGATGGTCGTCGCCGCGGCCGGGTACCTCCCGCCGGCCGCGGGCGCCCTGGCCCAGGAGGCGATCGACGTCGCGGTGATCCTCAACGCCCTGCGGGCCCTGGGCGGCGGGCGCGGCGGCCGGGCCCCCGAGCTGCGCGGCGACGACGCCGAACTGGTCCGCGGCCTCCAGGAGGAGCACACACGGCTGTGGCCGGGCGTCGAGGCGCTCCTACGGGCCGCCGACGCGCTCGTCGTCGGCGGCCGGGACGCGGACGCGGCGGTGCCCGCCCTGAGGTCCTTCCTCGACGACCTGGTCGCCCACGAGGATCGCGACGAGCGCCTGCTCTACCCGCGGGTCGCCCGCGCCCTTGGGCAGTCGGACACGACCGCGACGATGAGCAGGGAGCACACGGAGATCGCGGAGCTGGTCCGGCGTCTGCGCGCGACCCTGGACGGGGTGGAGGAGACGGAGGGCCCCGGGGGAGAGGAGGCCCGTCGGCACGCGGCCAGGCTGGCCGTCGAGCTGTACGCGGTCCTGCGCCTGCACTTCGCCCAGGAGGAAGAGCACTTCCACGTGCTCGCCGCTTCGGAGGAGGTCCCCGGGGCGGGGTGACGAAAGACCCGACGAAGCGCACCCTTGGACGCCTGACACGGCCGCCGCCCACCGGGTTGAGTGGTGACCAGGTCCGGGGCACGCCCCCACGGGCGTTCCGTGGACCGGTGAACCGAGGAGGTAGGTCATGAACGCCATCGCCCGCCGCTCGGGGCTGCCCCGCTTCCCCGACCTGGCCGATCTGTTCGATGCGCCGTTCTTCTCGACGCACGGGTCCGCGACCCTGCGCGTCGAGACCACGATGGAAGACGACCGGTACGTGGTCCGGGTGGAGACGCCCGGGATGGACCCCGACGAGGACCTGACGGTGACCGTCGAGCACGGGGTCCTGAGCATCCAGGGTGAGCGCAGCGAGAGCGAGACGTCCCCGCAGCACTCGGAGTTTCGCTACGGGTCCTTCAGCCGCACGCTCACACTGCCCTCGGACGCCTCGGAGGAGGACGTCGTCGCCTCCTACGACAAGGGCATCCTGGAGGTGAGCATCGGATTGGCCAAGCAGGAGAAGATCAGCCGCAAGGTACCGATCTCGCGCAAGTCCGAGGAGTAGGTCGCCCGGTGTCGGCGACGGTTAACCTTCGCCCCTGGCACCGGCCTCGCCGTCCGCGCTCTCCCCGTGACCGGCCGAGAGCCGTTCACGGGGAGGCGCCCTCCTGGCGGAGGGAACACGGGAGGCGGGTTCCACCCTGGTCGACACCCCGGGGAAGAACAGGCTCTCCCGTTCGGTGTCGAGCCACCGCACCACGTAGGGAGGGCTTCCGTCAGCGTGCCGCAGCTGCGTGATGACGCCGACGCGGCGGCCCGCGCCCTGGTCGACGATGATCCTGTCTCCCACCGAGACCTCGTGCCGCTTCCTCTCCCGCACCCGGTCGGGCCGGGCCTCCACCGTCCTCGCGCGTGTGGCGCCACCGGACGCGGCGGCGGCTTCGAGTTCCGCCATCCGCCGCTCCAACCGGAGGACTCGCTCCGTCAGGGCCTCGACGCCTGTTCGCTCCCCGGTGTCCTTGACCATGTCTCCCGTCGCCTCCCCGTCACCCGGATGCCGTACGGGACGCGCGCACCACCGTGACCGGGCACGGGCTGTGCGAGATCACGTTCCGGCTCACCGATCCCAGCAGCATCCCGGCGAACCCGCCCCGACCATGGGAACCCACGACCATCAGGTCGCAGTCCTCGGCCGCGGCGCACAGGGCCTCGACCGGGTGGCCTGACTCCACGACCTCCTCGACCCGCACCCGCGGCCACCGCGCGCGCTCGCCCGCGATCGACTCCGACAGCATCCGCCGTGCCTCCTCCGCCGCGGCGGCTTCACCGGTCTGGTCCGCCCTGACCCGCGCCGGCATCTCCGGCGCGCCGAAACGCATCCGCGAGGACCCCTTGCCCACCGTCACCACGCGCAGCGCCGATCCGCGGACGTCGGCCGCCTCGAACGCCCACGACGCCGCGGTCAGCGCGGTCGCCGACCCGTCGACGCCGACCATGACGCGGTCGGTGGAGGGGCCGGGCTCCCGGTCGGGCACGACGACGACGGGGCACGAGGCGAACATGAGCATGTCCAGAGCGGTGGAGTCGGGCAGGAAGACGTCCATGGCCGTCGTCCGGTGGGCACCGAGGACGAGGCTGTGCGCCTTCTGGCTCTCCATCAGCAGGACCGGTTCGGGGTCTCCGGTGACGTGCGAGGCGTCGACGGCGAGGTCCGGTGCTCGCTGCAGGGCCCGCCGGCGCGCGTCGTCCACGACGCGGCGCGCGAACTCGTACACGTCGAACCCCGGCAGGCCGCGCGGTACCGCGTGGTAGAGCGGCCAGTCGAAGGCGTAGACGATCCGCAGTCCGCGTCCCCGCAGCCGTGCGTCGTCCGCGGCCCAGTCCACGGCCCGCTCACTCGCCGGTGTTCCGTTGACCGCCACCACCACGGGGGCGTTCGCGCTCTGGGCCATCACGGCCTCCCCTCGACTGCGGACCCTCACCCGCTACGCTACGGTCGGGCGGAAGTGCCCTCCAGAGACGGACGTCGTGGCCGTTCAGCCCTTGTGACCGGGAGTGGAGGACCTGTGCCCCTACCCGGGATCGCGGCGGGCGGCCTCGGCCTTGAGTCGCGCGGCGTACGCCGCGGCCTGGGACCGGCGCCGCATGTCCAGCTTGGACAGCACACTGGAGACGTAGTTCTTCACCGTCTTCTCCGCCAGGAAGACCCTCTCGCCGATCTGCCGGTTGGTCAGACCCTCCCCGATCAGTTCGAAGACACGGCGTTCCTGGACGGAGAGTTCGCTCAACGGGTCCGCGGACCCCGCCCCCTCACGGATCCGCCGCATGACCAGGGCCGTGCTGTGCGGGTCCAGCATGGACTCACCGGAGGCGACCGTGCGGATGGCGCCGACCAGGTCCGAGCCGTGGATCTGCTTGAGCACGTATCCCGAGGCGCCGGCCAGGACGGCCTCGTGGAGGGCCTCCTCGTCGTCGTAGGACGTCAGCATCAGGCACGCCAGTTCGGGGAAGCGCGACCGCAGCTCCCGGCAGACCTCCACGCCGCTGCCGTCGGGCAGGCGTACGTCCAGGACCGCGACGTCGGGCCGAGCGGCCGGGACACGCCCGAGGGCCTCGGACGCCGTGCCCGCCTCACCGACCACCTCGATGCCCTCCTCGTCCTCGAGCAGGGCCGTGATGCCGCGCCGCACGACGTCGTGGTCGTCGACCAGGAAGACGCGGACGGCCCGGTTCCCCTCCGGCATCGGCTCACACCTCCCTCGCGGACGGACACCAGCCGCCGCGGACGCGGCGCCCGCTGATCCGGTCCGGGACGAGGCGGACGAAGAGGTCGTGGGCGCCCTCCGCCCACGGGCGGACGGGGGCGCAGGCGGCGAGGGCGTTGGCCTCCGCCTCCTCGGTGACCGGTTCGGCCCTGCCGGTGAGCAGGACGCTCCACCCCTCGCTCATCGCGCCGTCGACGCGGTCGACCTCGAAGGACGCGTCACCGGGTGTGTGACGGGCGATCATCCCGTGGGACGCGACACGGAACACGACGGTGCCGTCCAGAACGAGGTAGTTCACCGGGAGGATGGTCGGGGCAGCCTCCTCCCCGACCACGAAGCCGATCCGCCCCACCCCGCCGGGGCCGATGAGTTCCATGCACCTTCCCGGAGACAGGGTGAACGTCTCGGGAAGAAGGGTCGCCGTGGTCGTGGCGCCCGGCGGCACGTCGGTGTCGGCGCCCAGCAGGTGGTCCTGTGTGGTCTCCAGCGCGGAGGCGAGTCGGTACAGCGCGGGCCGCGTCATCCTGGGTGCGTATTCCTCCAGGTAGGCCACGTAGCCGGGATCCATGTCGGCCCGCTCCGCGACCTCCTGCCTGGTCAGACCGAGCTCCTTCCGGCGCGCTGCGGCCCTGCGGCCGAGGTCGCTTCCGGTGCGCACGGCATCGTCATCCCTATCTCTCCTCATGTCGCACCGTCCTCGCGGTCCGGAGGGGACCTCGCGTTACGCTCCGCATCCTTACCGCTCTCCGGGTGCGGGGCGTGGGCCGTTGGTCCCGAGCTGGGGGCCGGAGGTCCCGGGGACGATACGGCGCAGTGCCACCGCGGTCACCTTGTACTCGGGGCAGCCGGTCACCTCGTCGGTGTGCGACGAGGTGAGGCGGTTGACGGGCGCGTCGGGGAAGTGGAAGGCGGCGAACACCTCACCGGGGGCGACGTCGTCGGTGATCCGGACGGGCAGCACCACCGCCCCCCGTGCGCTGGCGACCTCGACCGCGTCGCCGGGTGCGACGCCCAGCCGCTCGGCGTCGACCGGGTTGACGTCGAGGGTCTCCGCCCCGGTCAGTTCGGTGTTGGGCGTGCGGCGTGTCATCGACCCGGTGTTGTGGTGGTCCAGTCGGCGGCCGGTGATCAGCACGTGGGGGAACCGGTCGTCGGGCCGTTCACCGGGCGGCAGGTAGGGGCGCGCGGCCAGGGCGGCCCTGCCGTCGGGGGTGGCGAACCCGTCCAGGTGCAGCACGGCCTCACCCGGATCCTCGGGGCCGCGGCAGGGCCAGTGCAGCGGGCCGTCGCGGTCCAGGCGCTCGTGCGAGATCCCGGCGAACGGAGGGGCCAGCCGGGCGCACTCGGCCATGGCCCGCGCCGGGGTCGCGCAGCCCAGGTCGGTGCCCATGGTCCGGGCCAGCGCGCGCAGGATCTCGAAGTCGCTCCGGGCCCGCCCCGGAGGGTCGAGTGCCGGGCGGACCCGTTGGAACCGGCGGTCGAAGTTGACGAACGTCCCGTCCTTCTCCAGGAAGGACGCGGCCGGCAGGACCACGTCGGCCAGTTCCGCGGTCCGGGACGGGAACAGGTCGTGGCAGACCACCAGTTCGCACGCCTCCGTCGCCGCCCGCACCCGGTCACTGTCGGGGTCGGTCAGGGCGATGTCCTCGCCGATGACGTACAGCGCTCGCAACCGGCCGTCGAGGGCGGCGTCGAACATCTGCGGAATCCTCAGCCCGGGGCGCTCGGGTACGGGGCGTCCCCACACCCGGCCGAACCGCTCCCGTACCCGGGGGTCGGTCACCGGCTGGTAGCCCGGCAGCAGGTCGGGTAGCGCACCCATGTCGGAGGAGCCCTGGACGTTGTTCTGGCCGCGCAGCGGAATGACCCCCCCGCCGGGAACCCCGACGTTGCCGGTGAGGATCGCCAGATTGGCCAGCGTGCGCACCCCGTCGGTGCCGTGCGCGTGCTCGGTGACGCCCAGCCCGTAGACGATGACCGGCCGCTCGGCGCTCCCGTACAGGCGGGCGGCCTCGACCAGGTCCGCCTCCGCCACACCGGCGGTCCGCGCCGACGCGTCGACCGTGAGGCCGTCGAGCAGGGCGCGCAGCTCGTCCAGACCGCTCGCCCTGGCGGCCAGGAACCCCTCGTCGGCGTGGCCCCCGTCCAGGAGCGCCCGTGCCAGGCCGTTGAAGACCGCCACGTTGGTTCCCGCGCGGCAGCGCAGGTGGACGTCGGCGAGCGCGGCCAGTTCCGAGCGGCGCGGGTCGACCACCACCAGGCGGGCCCCGGCCAGCACCCTTTGCTTGATCCGGGCCCCGACGACCGGGTGCGCCTCGGTCGGGTTGGCTCCCACCACCAGGACGCAGTCGGTCTCGTCGATCTCCTCGAACGGGGCGGTGCCGCCAGCCCAGCCGAACGCGGAGTTCAACCCGGCCGCGGTGGGGGCGTGGCACAGTCGGGAGCAGTTGTCGACGCTGTTGGTGCCCAGGACGGCGCGGGCGAACTTCTGGGCCAGGTAGTTCTCCTCGTTGGTGGCGCGGGCCGAGGAGATGACGCCGATCGCCTCGCCGCCGTGGCGCTCGCGGATGGCGGCCAGGCGCTCGGCGATGAAGGCGAGCGCCTCCTCCCACGACACCGGCTCCAGCGCGGACCCCCGGCCCTCGCGGCGGAGCAGCGGCTCGGTCAGCCGATCCCGGGCACGGGTGAAGGAGTGGGCGAAGCGTCCCTTGACACAGGCGTGGCCCCGGTTGACCGGCCCGTCCCGCCCCGGGGTCACGGCGGCCACCGCCCCGTTGCGCACGTGAACCTCCAGCGTGCAGCCCACCCCGCAGTATCCGCAGGTGGTGGCGGTGGCCCGGTGGGCGGGGCGCGGGTCGAGGAAGCCCGGTTCGGCCAGCGCCCCGGTCGGACAGGTGTCCACGCAGCCGCCGCAGCCCACGCACGGCGAGGAGATCCACGGTCCGCCGTCCCCGGCCGTGACGACGGTGTCGAAACCCCGGCCGGTGAGTTCCAACGCGAAGGTGCCCTGCACCTCGGAGCACATCCGTACGCAGCGCCCGCACGCGATGCACAGATCCCGGTCCAGCTTCACGTACGGGTGCGAGTGGTCCGTCCCCCGATGGTGGGTCGCGCCCGTGAACGCGGTTCCGGTCACGCCCAGGTCCCGGCAGGCGCGCACCAGCTCACTGCGGTCCGCGGGCACCTCCAACGCCCGGCGCGGCAGCTCCGAGACGATCAGTTCGAGCGCGCCGCGGGCCGCCTCCGCCGCCCGCGGGTCGTCGGGGCGCACGGTCATCCCCTCGGCCGCGGGAGCGGTGCACGCGGCCACGATCCCCCGCCCCTCCACTCCGACCAGGCACACCCGGCAGGAACCCCGTGCGGAGAGCCGGTCGTCGTGACACAGAGCGGGGACCTCGGAACCGGCGGCACGGACCGCCTCCAGGACGGTGGCCCCCTCGGCCACCTCCACCACGTGATCGCCGACCCGTACCCGCATCAGGCGCCCCCGCCCGTCAATTCGTCGTGGTAGACACGGACCAGGCTGCGCACCGCGCCGGGCACGCCGCGGCCGAACGCGCACAGGCTGCCCACCGCCATCACCTCCGCCAGCCGGTCCTGCTCCGCCAGCACCCCGTCGACGTCCTCCGCCGCCCCGCCGATCCGTTCGGCGAGTTCCAGCCCCCGCCGCGTCCCCACCCGGCACGGCACGCAGGCCCCGCAGCTCTCCGAGGCGGCGAACGTCCAGGTGTGCCGGAGCAGCGCGTCGGGCGGCACCCCGGTGTCCACGGCCACCAGGCTGCCGTGCCCCAACGCGACCCCCGCCCTCGCCAGGGCTTCGGTCCGCAGGGGGAGGTCGAGCTCCCGCGGGCCGAGGAAGCCGCCGAGCGGCCCGCCGACCTGGAGCGCGCGAAGCGTGTGCCCGTCCCTCAGCCCTTCGCCCAGCTCCTCGACGACGAACCGGAGGGACGCCCCGAACTCGACCTCGTACACACCGGGCCGGCGGAACCGCTCACTCAGGCACACCAGCTTGGTGCCGCCCTCCCCGGGGGCGCCCAGTTCCGCGTAGGCCGCGCCGCCGTGCCGGACGATCCACGGCACCGCGGCCAGCGTCTCCACGTTGTTCACCACCGTGGGTCGCCCCGCCACCCCCCGTTCGGTCGGGTAGGGCGGCCTGGGACGGACACCTCCCCGCAGCCCCTGGAGGGCGCGCAGGAGCGCCGTCTCCTCACCGGCCACGTACGAGCCCGCGCCCTCGACGACCCGCACGTCGAAGTCGAACCCGCTGCCGTGCGCGTCGGCCCCCAGGTGCCCGGCCTCGCGCGCCTCGTCCACGGCCGCCCGCATGCGCTCGACCGCCGCCGGATACTCCGAGCGCACCAGGACGAAACCCTTCCGGGCGTCGACGGCGAGGGCGGTGAGCGCGAGCCCCTCCAGGACCCGGTGCGGATCGCGTTCCATCAGCAGGCGGTCGGCGAACGAGCCGGGGTCGCCCTCGTCACCGTTGGCCACCACGTAGCGGGGCGCCGGACCGCGCGCGCCCGCCGACCACTTGTCCGCCGCCGGGAAGGCGGCGCCACCGCGCCCCCGGAGGCCGGCCCCGGCCACCTCGGCGAGCACCCTCTCCGGCGACCCGTCGGCCAGCACCCGCGGCCACACCCGCCACGCCTCCTCCTCACCGGTCAGCCCGGCGCCGAGCACCGCGCGGCGGGCCGCGTTCCGGTAGGGGATCTCCGGTGCCGGTTCACCCAGGACCGGGCCGACCCGCGGAGTGGTCCCGTCCATGGCCGCGGGGGAGGCGTAGCAGAAGCCGAGGCAGTACACCCCCTGCAGGGACACCGAGCCGTCCGCGGCGCACTCGCCCCGGCGGACACCGAGCGCGGCCTCGAGCCGTTCGGCGTGACGGCCCCGTGTGGTGGCGAAGCACGAGGTCCCCTCGCAGACGCGGACGTGTCGCCGACCGCGTCTGCCACCGGCGAAGTCGGCGTAGAAGGAGGCCGTCCCGGTCACCGCGGCGACCGGCCAGCCCGCCTCCCGGGCGATGCGGTCGAGGTCCTCGGGGCCGACGGAACCGTGGTCGGCCCTCGCCCGCGCCAACCGCTCGAGGACGAGGGCGCCCGGTCGGCCGAAGCGCACCGGCCACTCGGCGAACGCGTCACGCGTCATGTCGGCCCGTCCCTCCTGACGCCCACACGCCAAATCGTGTCCATGTGGATACTCCGGGTGATCGCTCTGGTGTCAGTGAACCATCCCGCCCCGGCGGCGCCAAGGATCGAAACCGTTCCCGTGGTGATCGGCCGGTGCCGGCCCACCCGTACGAAACCGGATTCCCGGTCCGGTCATCTTTCGAACGGTCCTGGAGGGCGCGGGACGGCACGGGATCGTGCGCTTCTGGAAGGGTGGGGGCATATGGAGAGAAACGAGAGCTGTGTCCGGTGCCGTGGGACGGTGGCTCCGGACGGTCGATGCTGGGACTGCGGAGCGGCCCAGCCGTCGTTCCGCTCCCGGCTGGAGACCACGGCCGCCGGTGGCGCGGCGGGGGTCAGTGACCGGGGCCTGCGGCGCGGTGCCAACGCGGACGCCATGGGAGTGGTCGCTGCGGGCGGGTGGACGGTCGGGGTCGTGTGCGACGGTGTCTCGATGTCGCCCCGATCAGACCGGGCCGCCCTGGTCGCGGCGCAGGTGGGCGCGAGCGTCGCGGCAGCGCGGCTGCGGGAGGGGAGGCTTCCCGAGATCGCCCTGGACGACGCCGTCGGGCGTGCGGGGCGCGCGGTCGCCGCCCTGGCGGCGTCGGCGGACGCGGCGCCCGCCTGCACCTACGTCGCGGCCGCCGTCGGCGCGGGAGGTGTGTGGGTCTCCTGGGTCGGGGACAGCCGCGCCTACTGGTTGCCCGACGAGGGGCCGGGGTTCGCGCTGACCGAGGACGACACGGGCGCCCACGACGCGCTCTCCGCCTGGTTGGGCGCCGACGCGGGGGATCTGGAGGGGCGGGCGCGAAGCTACCGGCCGTCGGGTCCGGGGCGCCTGCTGCTGTGCACCGACGGACTGTGGCGGTACCTGTCCTCGGCGGAGGAACTGCGCGCCGCCGTCCCGCGCCGCCGGCCGGGTTCGGCGGCCGACGGCCCTCTTCGGGCCGACGGTGGTCTCCTGGCCGACGCGCGGGGCCTGGTCCGCCACGCGCTCGACGCCGGTGGGCACGACAACGTCACCGCGTTGCTCATCCCCGTGGACGGATGCGCGGGCCGCGGGTGCGCCGGGGCCGATTCGGGGTAGGGCGGGGCGCCGAGGGGGGAGCGCGCCGCACCTGTTGACCCAACAAATCAACGAACGTTAGATTGTTGGTATGTCATCGGACTCCTGCGAACTCCTCTGCATCGACCTTCCCCAGGCGGAGAAGGTCCGCGCCCGTGTTCCCGACGACGACGACGCGCGCCCCGCCGCCGACCGGGCCCGGGCCCTGGCCGACCCCACCCGGCTGCGGATCGCCCGCGCCCTCCAGGTCGGCGACGAGCTGTGCGTGTGCGACCTGGCCTGGGTCTGCTCGTCCTCGCAGAACCTCGTCTCCCACCACGCCCGGCAGCTGCGCGCCGCCGGTCTGGCCGCGTCCCGACGCGACGGCAAGCTCGTCATGTACCGCCTCACCGACGCCGGACACGCCCTGCTGTCCCTCCTGCTGCCCGACCCCGACCCCGCACCCGCCGTGAGAGAGGGCTGAGTCATGTCCGACCCGTGCTGCGGCGGCGACACCCCGGAACCGCCCCGGAACCGCCCGCTCCTGGACCCGGCGCCCGCCCCGGCCTCCTCCGCACCCCTCTCCGTGACCTGCTCCTGTTGCGCGCAAGGCGCGGGAGGGCGGGAACCGTCCGCTCCCGAGACGGCCGAGGGGGCCGTCGACACCGACGGGTGCGGTGATCCCACCTGCTCCTCACCCGACCCCGCTCCCGGGGAGAGGCCGGGGACGTGGTGGGGTTCGGCCGGCGTGCGCTGGGCGGGCCTGGCCGGTGCGCTCTGGCTGGCCGGTGTGCTCACCGGGTGGCTGACCGGAGCTCCCGTCGTGGCGACCGCTCTGTTCGCGGGTGCGATCGCGGCGGGAGGGTGGACGTTCGTGCCCGGCACACTGCGCGCGCTGCTGAGGGGCGGGTTGGGCGTGGGCACGCTGATGACCGTGGCCATGGTCGGCGCGATCCTGCTGGGCGAGGTGGGCGAGGCGGCGATGCTCGCCTTCCTGTTCTCTCTGGCCGAGGCGTTGGAGGACCACGCCGTGGCCCGCACGCGCCACGGGCTGCGGGCCCTGCTGGACCTCGTGCCCACCCGGGCCACCGTGCTGCGCCAGGGGAGGGCGGCCACCGTCGACCCCGCCGAACTCGCCGTCGGCGACCTCCTCCTGGTCCGGCCCGGCGAGCGCGTCGCCACCGACGGTGTGGTGCGCTCCGGCCGCTCCACTCTGGACACCTCGACCGTCACCGGTGAGTCCGTGCCCGTCGAGGCGACGGAGGGGACCGAGGTGTTCGCCGGGACGGTCAACGGCGGCGGCGCCTTGGAGATCGAGGTCACCGCGCGCGTGGCGGACAACTCCCTGTCCCGCGTGGTGCACATCGTCGAACGCGAGCAGGCGCGCAAGGGCGCCGCGCAGCGTCTGGCCGCCCGGGTCGCCCGCCCCCTGGTGCCGGGGATCCTGGTCGTGGCGGCGCTCATCGCCGTCGTCGGCTCCCTGCTGGGGGAGCCGGGGGTGTGGATCGAGCGCGCCCTGGTGGTGCTGGTGGCCGCGTCCCCGTGCGCCTTCGCCATCTCCGTCCCCGTCACCGTGGTGGCCGCGATCGGCGCGGCCAGCCGCTCCGGAGTGCTGGTCAAGGGCGGGGCCGCGCTGGAGGCGTTCGGTGCGGTACGGGTGGTCGCCCTGGACAAGACCGGAACGCTCACCCGCAACGCACCGGCGGTGGTGGCCGTCGAACCCGTGCCCGGCCACACCCGGGAGGAGGTCCTCGCGGCGGCCGCCGCCCTGGAGGCGCGCAGCGAGCACCCCCTGGCCTCCGCGATCCTGGCCGCCCACCCCGACCCCGAACCCGCCCACGACGTGGCGGCGGTGCCCGGTAGCGGACTGACCGGAACCCTGGACGGGGTCCCCCTCAGGCTGGGCCGACCCGGCTACATCGACCCCGGGCCCCTGGCGCGGGCCGTGGCCGACCTCCAGGAGCAGGGGGCCACGACCGTCCTGGTCGAATCCGACGGCCGGGTCGTCGGTGCGGTCGCCATTCGCGACGACCTGCGCCCCGAGGCCGCCGAGGCGGTCGCGGCGCTCCATCGCGTCGGCGTGCGCACCGTGATGCTCACCGGTGACAACGAACGCACCGCCCGAGCCCTGGCCGCGCGGGTCGGCGTCGACGAGGTCCACGCCGACCTGCGCCCCGAGGACAAGGCGAGGCTGGTCACCGACCTGCGGCGACACGGACCCGTGGCGATGGTCGGAGACGGTGTCAACGACGCTCCCGCCCTGGCCACCGCCGACGCCGGTGTGGCCATGGGGGCCATGGGCGCCGACGTGGCCGTGGAGACCGCCGACATCGCCCTCATGGGCGAGGACCTGCGCGTCCTGCCCCGCGCTCTGTCGCACGCACGCCGCACCAGGCGGATCATGCTCCAGAGCCTGGTGCTGTCGGCGGGCATCCTGCTCGTGCTCATCCCGCTCTCCGCGTTCGGGGTGCTGGGTCTGGCGGCGGTGATCCTCACCCACGAACTGGCCGAGGTCCTGGTCATCGCCAACGGTGTGCGCGCCGGACACCGTACCCCGGCCGAGTCCTCCTCCACCGAGTCCCGACAGGCGGCCGAACGGGTCGGGGAGCGGGTATGAACGCCATCGCCCTCGTGCTCTACCTGACCGGCCTGGTACTGGTGTTCGGCGTGCGCACCCTCCAGTCCTGGCGCGCCACCGGGGACACCCGGTTCCGCCGTCCCGACACCACCGCCTTCAGCGCGCCCTGGTGGGGCACGGTCCTGTTCGCCGTCGCGTGTCTGCTGGGCGCGGCCGCGCCCGTCACGGCGATCGCGACCGAGGCCTTCGCCCCCTCCCCGCCCGTGGCGTGGTCCGGCATCGGAGCCATGGCCTCGGGACTGCTGCTGGTCCTGGCCGCGCAGAGGGGGATGGGCGACTCCTGGCGGGTCGGCGTCCAGGAGGACGAGGACACCGAACTGGTCACCGGAGGGCTCTTCGCCCTCGTACGCAACCCCGTCTTCACCGGGATGGCCGTCCTGCTCGTCGGCATGGCCGTGGCGCTGCCGGGCCCGCTCTCCGCCGCTGCCCTGGTGACCCTGGTCGTCGCGGTACAGGTGCAGGTCCGGCTGATCGAGGAGCCCTATCTGTTGAGCACACACGGCGCCGCCTACCGCTCCTACGCGGCGCGCACCGGCCGTTTCCTCCCCGGACTGGGCCGCCTCGCGCCCGCCGACGGTCAAGGGGAGCGGCCCTGATCGGCGCACGCCGCACCTTCTCCGACGGGAGTTCCACGCCCGGGGGCGGCCGCACGGCCGCGGTCGCCCCCGGCGCGATTTTGATCGTCGCCGTGATCCTCCCGGCGGTCCTGTCGAGGGCACGGAAACCGCCAGTGAGATTTCACGAATACTTTTCGCGATCTCCGGCGCGGTTCGCGGGGTGACGGGGATTTCTCACCTGTGGCTTCCGTGCTTTCCCGCCGCGGGGCGGGCCGGGGTGCGTGGCGGCCGAGCCGACGCCGTCACGTGGTTCCCCGGAGTACGCGGAAGCGGAAAAGCGAAATGCTTCCCAACGGCGTAGTGCGGGACTTCTTTCACACCCGTACCTCTGGGAACTTTCATCATTGATCAGGGGTGGCTGAAAACATAAACTCCTCTGTGCGCGACACGCCGCGTGGAGAACGGAATTTCCGTTTCGGTTGGGTAGGAGGGGTTGATTGGTTGCGGTTCGGCAGGTGCGCCAGGCGTGCTCTCACGGGATCGCCATGATCGCCCGCACGTCGCCCCCTCACCGCGGCCGTGCTCATCCTCACGACCACGGGGCCCGCACCCGCGTCGGGCCGTCGACCCCCCGCACTCCGCGGGCGCCGCCCGCTCCTCCGACACCGCGGACTCCGAGCACGGCCCTGACGGGTCCGCCTCTCCGAGCCCCCGGCGGGCCCGACGTCCCGGGGCGCGAGCTCTTCGCCCGCCCCGTGCGGCCCCAGCGCGCCCTGAGCCCCTTCGTGGCCCTCCTGACGATGACCGGCGTGATCGACACCGACGATATGGGGGAAGCGGGACGTTGACGACGACGAGTGGCGGGGGAGACTCCGCCCTGCACCAGATCCACTTCGGTTACCGACAGAACAACCTGCTGGGGCAGGGGTTCGGTCCCAGCGCCACGTCGCTGCGCGAGGCGGACGACGGCTACCAGAGACTGACCCACTGGTGCACACGGCTGAACGAGGTCGCCGATCCGGCCTTCGCCCCGGGGGAGGCGGAGAGCGGCTACTGGTACCGGTGGTACGACGACGGGCAGGGCGCGCTGCTGTACCGCGTTCCGCAGGCCCTGGGCCGCGACGGCCGCGGCGACACGGCCAGGGCCCTGGTGGGACGGACGGTCACGCCGTCGCCGGCGCTGGTGTTCGCCGCCCGCGGCTGGTCGGGCGAGCCCTCCGCGCCGATCGGGAGTTGGGGCGCGCTGCGACCGGTCCCCGCCCTGACCCGCGACGACGTCGGGCCGGACAAGGCCGCCCTCACCGACGACGCGCTGCGGAGCGCCGGACTGCTCACCCTGGTCACGGCGGTACTGGCCGACCCCTTCACGCCCGTGGACGTCCTCACCACCTTCGGGGGCAGGGTGATGGGCCAGAGGGAACGCCTGGCGCTGCTGTGGGGGGTCTACCAGGCGCTCCACGGGATCCTGGGGCGTGCCAGGGAGCCCCGCTTCCAGGGGGTCGACTGGTCGTTCAGCACCCACGAACCCTGGCCGGCACGGTCCGGGGACCACCCGGAACGGCCACGGATCGCCTTCCGGCCCCCTCCGACCGGCGTGCGGGCCGGGGACGCCCGCGTCGTTGACCTGTCGGCCCCCGCCGAACACGACCAGCGCCACCGTGCCGTCGCCCGGTGGCTGATCGGCCGCCTCGGCACCGCCACCGAGGTCCTCGACGGGGACGGGTGGAGCCGGATCCGGGCCTACGGGGACGGCGCCGACGCCTACGCGGCCCTGATCCACCTGCTCCACGACAGGGCCGACCGGGAGGGCGCGGGCGCGTCGTCGCGGGGATGGACGGGGGCCACGCGCCGTGTGGGCGCCGCAGCGCCTCCAGCGCCTCCGGGCGGGGGGAAACCTGCCTCCCGGAGCCGGGAGGACCCCACCGGGCGGACCCTGCCCGATCGGGCGGACGAGGAGGCCACCGAGGAGCTCCCGCCGCGCCGGGACGCCGCCGAGCGGACCGCGGAGGAGCCCGCGCCCGGCGGCGCGGCGGACCGGACCGGGGGACCTCCTCCCGGGACCGCGGAGGACGAAGGCGTGGATCCGCAGCTGGTGCTGCTGATGAGGATGATCGCGAACGCCCGGGAGAACGAGGTGTTGGAGAAGGCCGTGAACGCGGTCGTGCACCGCCTCAACCCCGGTTTCATGGGTGAGATGGTGGTCGAGTCGGACACCCGGTACCGGCGGTTCTCCCTCACCACGACCCGTGCGTTCCTCGCCGTGGCGGGCGCGGCGCTGGTCCTCTTCCTCGTCTGCGTCGTCCTGCTGACGCTCCTGGTCAGCTGACCTCCGGGCCGAAGGGCCCCGGACCCCGACTACAGCTCCGAGCCGAGCCCCAGCCCCAGGCCGCCGTCGACCAGGATCTCCTGGCCCGAGGTGAAGGTGGCCTCGAAACCGAGGAAGAGCACGGCGCGGGTGACCTCGGCGATGGTCCCGTGGCGACGCATGGGGGTCGCCGCGTCACCGACGCGCATGAACTCCTCGCGCTGCTCCTCGGTCAGGCCGGGGACGCCCATGCTCGGGGTGTCGATGAACCCCGGGGCCACCGCGTTCACCCGGATCCCGCGCGGCAGCAGCTCCGAGGCCAGCACCCGGCCGAAGCTGAGCAGGGCCGCCTTGGTGCCGCTGTACACGCTCATGCCCGCGGAGCTGCTCACATTGGTCACCGAGGTGGTGAACACGATCGAGCCGTGGTCGGCGATGAGGGGGAGCAGACGCTGGACGGTGAAGAACGCGCCCTTGGCGTTGACGTCGAACATCCAGTCGTAGGCTTCCTCGGTGACCTCGGCGACCGGTGCCAGGCCCGACACCCCCGCGTTCACGTGGAGGAAGTCGATCCCGCCGAGCTGCTCGCGCACCGTGGCGGCGAGGGCGTCGATGTCGGCCAGGTCCGCCGCGTCCGCGCGCACCACGTGCGCCTTCGGGGCGAGCCTGGCGCGCGCCTCCTCCAGGTTCCTCTCGTTGCGGCCGGTCAGCAGCACCCGCGCGTCACCCGCGACGAGCTCCTCGGCCACACCCATGCCCATGCCGTGTGTCCCGCCGATCACCACGGCCCGCTTGCCCTCGTAGGCGCCCATCTCGTCCTCCTTCGTCGTTCACCCGGCCGGTCGGCCGCTGGTTGACGCCCCTACGGTGGCCGCCGTCGCCACGGTTCGCCCACGGGTCCGCCACGGGCCCGCCGTCGCCCTCCACGGGTGGGCCCGTGGGCCGCTACGTTGGGTGCATGCGATTCGGGGTGCTGGGACCGCTGGCCGTGTGGACCGACGACGGGGTGCCCGTCCGCGTCCGCGACACCAAGGTCCGCGCCCTGCTCGCCGCGCTTCTCCTGGCCGAGGGGCGGATGGTCACCGCCGACCACCTCGTCGACGTCCTGTGGGGGGACTCCCCGCCCGCCCGGCCCACGGCCGTGCTCCAAGCCCGGGTCTCCCAGCTGCGCGGCGCATTGGACCGGGCCGAACCCGGTGCCCGCGCCCTGGTGCGATACCGCGCCCCCGGTTACCTGCTGTCGGCCGACGACGTGGACGCCGTGCGCTTCTCCGCGCTCGTGCGCCGGTCCCGGGACGGAGCCGAACCCCGAACGCGCGTCGACCTGCTCACCCGGGCACTGGACCTGTGGCGCGGCCCGGCCCTGGCCGAGTTCGCCGACGGCGACGCCGCGCGGCCGGTGGTGGCCCGGTGGGAGGAGGAACGGGTCGCGGCCGTGGAGGAACGCGCCGAGGCCCTCAACGCCCTGGGCGAGTACGCGGTCGTGGCCGCCGACCTCACCGACGCTGTCGACCGCCACCCCTTCCGGGAACGGCTGCACGCCGCCCGTATCACCGCTCTGTACGGCGCGGGCCGCCAGGGCGAGTCGCTGACCGCCTACGAACGGCTGCGTGCCCGCCTCGCCGACGAGCTGGGCGTCGACCCGGGGCCCGACCTCCTCGCCCTGCACCGCGCCCTCCTGGACCAGGACCCCGCCCTGGGGGCCGTGCCGGTCGCGCAGGCCCCGCCCGGCAACCTCCCCGCGCCCATGGGCGACCTCGTGGGGCGTGAGGAGCGGCTCGGACAGCTGGTCGCCCTGGCCGGGGAGCACCGCCTGGTCACGCTGACCGGCCCCGGAGGGGTCGGTAAGACTCGTCTGGCTCTGGCGGCGGCCGAACGGCTGGCCGCCACGGAGGGTCCGGACGGCGCCTGGCTGGTCGAGCTCGCCCCCCTCGCCGGGGGAGGTGACGCGGTCAGCGTCCTGGCCGCCGCGCTCGGGGCGCGCGACGACGGCTCCGCACCTGGACTGTTCGCCCGGACGGTGGACCTGCTGCGCGGCCGGCGGACCCTGATCGTGCTGGACAACTGCGAACACGTGGTCGCGTCCGCCGCGGACGCCGTGGCCAGCCTGTTGCGCGCGGTGCCCGGTCTGACCGTCGTGGCCACCAGCCAGGCGCCGTTGGACGTGGCGGGGGAGCGGCTGCTTCCCGTACCGCCCCTGGACCTGCCCCGGGACACCGACGATCCCGAGGAGATCGCCCGCTCCGGCGCGGCGCGGCTCCTGATAGCCCGGGCCCGTGCGGCGGCGCCGTCCTTCGCCCTCGACGGGGACACGGCCGGGGCCGTCGCCACGATCTGCCGCCGCCTGGACGGCATCCCCCTGGCCCTCGAACTGGCCGCCACCCGACTGCGTCACCTGGGCGCGGACGAACTCGCCGCCCGCCTCGACGACCGCTTCGCCGTCCTCGGGGTGGGCCGCCGGGACGCCCCCGCGCGACAGCGGACACTGCGGGCGATGATCGACTGGAGCTGGGAACCGCTCCCCGCCGTCGAACGCCACGTACTGGCCCGCCTGTCCGTCTTCGCTGACGGCTGCGACCTGGCCGCCGCCGAGGCCGTGTGCGCCGTCCCCGGAACCGTGGCCCGGGCCGAGGTCCTGGACACCGTCGGCGCGCTCGGGGACCGCTCCCTGGTCGTGGTCGCGCACCACCCGGCCGGAACCCGCTATCACCTGCTCGAGTCGGTGGCCGCCTACGCCCTGGACCGCCTGACGGAGGCGCGGGAGACGGAACGGGCCCGGCTGAGGCACGCCCGCTACTTCGCCGACCTGGCCGAACGCGCCGACGCGGGGATACGCGGACGCGACCAGCGCCGCTGGCTGGAGCGTCTGGACTGTGAGGCCGCCAACCTGCGCACCGCTCTGGACACGGCTGTGCGCGAGGCCGACGCCGACCTGGCTCTGCGCCTGGCCAACGCCCTGTGCTGGTACCGCCACCTGAGGGGGAGGGCCGGCGAGTCGGGGGAGGCGCTGGACCGGGCACTGGCGCTCCCGGGCGGGGCGTCCGGGGCTCGGGCGTGTGCCCGGGCCTGGCGGGCCGCCCTGGCCGACCCGGAGGACGCGCGCCCGCGCGACGAGGCGCGGCGGACGCTACCCATGCTCCCGGACACCGCCGCCCGGGCCCGGGCGGCCTGGTTCCTGGAACTGTCCCGATGGGGGCTCGGCGACACCGAGCGGGCCGAGCGGCGCGTGCGCGCCGCACACGAGGAGGCCCTCGCGGCGAACGACCCGTGGTGCGTGGCTGCCACCCGCGTCCAACTCGCGGACGCCGCCCACCGGGCGGGCGACCTGGAACGGGCCCTGGAGCTGGCGGGCCGGAGCGAGGATGACATGCGTGCCCTCGGCGACCGCTGGGGTGTGCTCCAGGCCGCGAACGTGAGCGCGGCGGTCCTGGAGGCGCTCGGCGACCTGGACGGGATGGCCGCCCGTCACGAGGAGGGGCGGCGCATCGCCGAGGAGCTGCGGCTGTGGACGGAGGTCGCGCGCGCACTCTCCGGCCTTGGTCGCGTGGCGCTGCTCTGTGACGACCTGGAGCGGTCCACGGAGCTGCTCACCCGGGCGCGGGAGATCGCGGCCGAGCACACGGACACGCTGGGCGAGCAGTTCGCCGACGCCGGACTGGCGCTGGCGGCGCGGCGCTCGGGCGACCTGGAACGCGCCGAACGGCTGCTGCACCGGTGGCTGGACTGGAACCGCCGGGCCAGTGGTCGGATCGGGCTCGCGTTCATTCTCACCCAGCTGGGATACGTCGCCGAACAGCGCGGAGAGGCCGAACTCGCCCTGGCCCGGCACGAGGAGGCGCACGGGGTGGCCGAGGAGGGCGCGGACCCCCGGGCGGCCGCGCTCGCGCTGGAGGGCCAGGCGGGCGCGTACGCGCTGCTCGGGGACGCGGAGCGGGCCGGGAAACTGCTGGCCGAGGCCGCCGGTCTGCGTGATCGGGCGGGCGCGCCGCTGACGGAGGCCGAACGCGTGGACGTGGACCGGATCGGGCCGCGGTCGGGGTGAGGCACGGCGGTGGACGCGGTGCACGACGAGGGGTCCGCGACGGCCTCGCGGGCCCCTCGGAGGTCGTCAGCGGTCAGGCGACGGGCTCGGGGGTCCGGTCGGCCTTCGCCGGACGGTCGAGACGACCGGTGCGGCGCAGCCACCACTCCGCGGGCAGGGTGCCCAGGGGAGGAATCGAGGCGACCAGGGCCACCAGGGTCGGCCAGAGGCCCCACCGCAGGTGCAGCGCGGCGGCGACGGTGAGCGCCACGTAGAGCATGAACGCGGCGCCGTGCAGCGGGCCGAACACGTGCACGCCGGTCTCGTCGCCGTTGCCCAGGTACTTGAAACCCATCCCGACCAGCAGCCCGGCCCAGGTCACAGCCTCGATCACCGCCACCACGCGGAAGGCCGTCGCTGTCACTCGCGGTTCGATGCTCACTGAGGTTCCCCGGGGTCGTCTGCGCTGGACACGGCAGGTCCCGGCGCTCGACGGCCGGGACCGGTCCCAGGTTAGGCCACCCTTGTGCGCGTTCTTCCCCGGGGCGCGGGATACGGCGGTCACTCCTTCGGGCTCTCAGGCGGCGGTGGCGGAGGCGGCCTCCGACGCCGCCTCCGCCGTCGTGGGTGCGACCGCCGACCGAACCCTAGGAGGCCATCTCGGTTCGCGAGGTCCACTCGTAGACGGGCAGGTCACCCTCGTCCGTGTACTGGTGCCGTGCCGTCGCCGAGAAGTGCTCGTAGCCCCCGCGGAACGGGACCTTGACCTCGTCGCCCGCGCGCGGGGCGGGCACGATCCGGTGCGGCAGATCCTTCGGTCCGCCTTCCAGGACCGCCTTCTGTTTGTCGTCCATACGACCAGACTGGCACGCACCCAGGGGCGTGTCACGGACCGCGACACCGCCTTTACCGAGGTGAGAGGGGTTGGAGAGAGGTGAATGCCCCGCCGGAGGCCGACGGGGCATTCGCTGGTCGGGTACTTACATGTCCACCATCGGGCGTTCCTCAGCGGAGACGTCCTCGGCGGGTGCGGCTTCCCCGGGCGCGGCGGCTTCGGCGGGAGCCGCCTCAGCCGGAGCCGCCTCAGCCGGGGCCGCCTCGGCGGGGCCCGCTTCGGCGGGCGCGGCCTCGGCCGGACCAGCCTCGGCGGGTGCCGCCTCGGCGGGGCCCGCCTCAGCGGGCGCGGCCTCGGCCGGGGCAGCCTCGGCCGGGGCGGCCCCCAGGACGATGACCGACTGGGCCTGCGGGTGCAGGTCGCGGATGGTGTCGCCCGCGGCGATGTACTCGACGGCTTGCGCCCGGCCGTTGGCCTCGAACTGGTCGCAGGCGTTCCGGACGAGGATGACAGCGGATTCCGTGTTGTTCGTGAACCTGTAGAACTCCGTCGTCCGCTCCTCGGCGCGCACCTCCTCCGGCACGGTGTGGCAGGATCCCGGCGCCGCGTCGGCGATGACGTGCTCCGTGGTCTTGAGCTTGCTCCAGTCGATGACCTCGAAGGTCAGGGTGCCCTCCGCGGCGTGGGCGGGGGTGGCGACGGACAGGGCCAGCGCGCAGGCGGCGAGACTCGTAGCGGCGACAGTGGAGTAGCGGGCCACAGTCATCCCTTTCTGTGATGGATTGACTACACACAGTTATGCAGACACATAGATCCCTATCACGAACGGGTAACGGATGCGATGGGGAACCACCGGTCACCCCGAAGCCGAGCCGCGATGTTCCGTGTCGGGGACGGCCCCTACCCCTCGCGCAGACGCTCCCGAAGCGCGCGCAGGGACGTGAACCGGTGCCCCTTCAACCCCAGTTCGACCGCGGCTCGCACATTGGTCTCGCGGTCGTCGACGAACAGCACCCCCTCGGCGGGCGCCTCCAGGCGTGCCAGGGCCCACTCGAACGCCTCCGGTTCGGGTTTGGCACGGTAGATCCGGCTGGACAGGCCCAGAACGGCGAACGGCTCCAGCACCCGCGCGTGGTGGTGGCCGAAGTAGTCGGCGATCTCCGCGGGGATGTTGGACAGCAGGCCCAGCCGCGTCCCCTCCGCGCCCAAGCCGGTGACGAACGCGACCATCTCCTCGTCCACGCGCGACCAGCTCTCCACGTCGAGCGCGATCAGCCGCCGGATTCCCTCCTCCGCGAACTCCACGCCCAGGTGCTCGGACACCGCCTTCCAGTACGCGGTCCCGTCCAGGTCGCCGCGGTCGTAGGCCTGGCGCGGACGCCAGTACGCCTCCCAGAAGTCCGCTCCCGCCACACCCGCGGCCCGCTCCAGGGCGGCGCGGCCCTCGGGGGACTGGTCCCGGGCGATCACCCCGAACATGTCGAAGAGCACGGCGTCCACGGATGGGCCTCCAGGTGGGTCGGGTCGGGTTCGACCACCCTAGCCGTCGCGCGACGGCACGCGGGCCCGAGCCTCACGCTCCCCGGGTGAGGGCTCCGACCGCCACCTCCGTGGCCTCCGCGACGAGGGCGTCGTCGTACGCCGCACCCGCCTCGTCACGGCTGGACATGACCGCCAGGACGACGGGGGCGCCCTCCGGCGGCCACAGCACACCGATGTCGTGCCGGGTGCCGTAGCCGCACGCGCCGGTCTTGTCCCCGACCTCCCAGCCCTCCGGGGCCCCGGCCCGGATCAGGTCGTCGCCGGTGGTGTTGGCGCGCAGCATGCCGACGAGGACGTCCCGCCGGTCCTCGGGAAGGACCTCGCCCAGGGCGAACGCGCGCAGGCTCGTGGCCAACGCGCGCGGGGTGCTGCTGTCGCGGACGTCGCCCGGAACCGCCTCCGCCATCCCCGGCGCGAACCGGTCCACCCGGGTGACCTCGTCACCGATCCCGCGCAGGGCCTCGGTCAGCCCCTCCGGCCCGCCGAGCTCCCTCAGGAGCAGGTTGGCGGCGGTGTTGTCGCTGTGGCGCAGTGCGGCGTCGCCGAGTTCGCGCAGCGTCATACCCGTGGACACGCGCTCTTGTGCGACGGGGGAGTGGAAGACCAGATCGGCCCCGGAGAAGGTGACCACCCGGTCGAGCCCGTCGACGGGGGTCCGGTCGAGCACGGCGCCGAAGGCCAGCACCTTGTAGGTGGAGCAGTGGGCGAACCGCTCGTCGGCCTGGAACTCGACCGTCCGTCCCGTGCCGGTGTCGAGGGCGTGGACGCCGAGCCGGACGCCGAACTCCTCCTCAAGACGCGTGAACTCCGCGTCCATCCGGAGGGGGGCGGGCGGCGTGACGGGCCGGGAGGTTTCGACGGTCTCGGTCGGTGACGGCGGAGCGGCGGGAGCGGTCGTGCCGTCGGGGGATGAGCAGCCGGTGGGGGAGATCAGCACGACCGACAGCAGTGCGGCCGACGCGACGCGTCGAGTCGTGGACCACGGCACCGTGAAGCACCCTCTCTCCGTACGGGAACACTGACTCCCAGAAGTCTCGCGGCCGCTGGGCGCGCTGTCGACGAAGCCGACGGTACGGCGTGTACGCCCCCCGAGCCCGCTCACCCCTGCTGAGGTCCCACCCGTCGGGGCCGGTCCCTCCGCGACGACCCGACCGTTCCCGGGGCCGGCGAGGGCGACGCGCGACGGAGCGGCCGTCGAAGCGTCGGTTCGGCAGGCGCGTGGGCAAGCCCGGTCCCGACGGCCGAGTCCACCTTCCAGGCGGCCGGGTTCAGCGCGGCGCGGACCCTCTCCCGGCCCCAGACGGTTCGGCGTTTCGGCAGCGGTGCGTTCTTCCCGTGATCGACCATGGGCCGAAGGTCGCCGCCGCCTGTGGCGGTACGTCGTCACCGGATGGCTGTCGCCGCGGCCGGCGACCCCGCGATACTGGGGCGCATGGACGACCTCACGCTCTCGCTCCTGCCCCTCACCACCACCGCCGAGGAGGGCGAACGCGACACCCGGGTGGCCCTCCTGCCCGTCGGCAGCCTCGAACAGCACGGCCCCCACCTGCCCCTGGTCACCGACACCGTCATCGCCTGCGTCCTGGCCCGGGAACTCGCCCGCCGCCACCCCGTGCGCCTCCTGCCGCCCCTGACGATCTCCTGCTCCCACGAGCACGCCGCCTGGCCCGGCACGGTCAGCATCTCCGCGCGCACCCTGCACGCCGTCGTCACCGACATCGCCGCCTCCCTCGGCGACACCCGACTGGTCCTGGTCAACGGGCACGGCGGCAACCACGTCCTGGCCAACCTCGTCCAGGAGTCCCACGGCGCCATGGCCCTCTTCCCCCAGGCGCACGAGTGGGAGGCGGCACGCGAGGCCGCCGGGATGAGCACCGACAACGACACGGACATGCACGCGGGGGAGCTGGAGACCTCGGTCCTGCTGCACACCTACCCCGAACTGGTCCGCCCCGGCCGCGCCGACCACGTCACCGGGCCGCGTGACCACATGCCGACCCTGGGTCTGGCGCCCTACACCCCCACCGGTGTGGTCGGCCGTCCCTCACTGGCCACGGCCGACAAGGGCCGCCGGCTCCTCGCCGCGCTCACCACGGGCTTCGCCGGACACCTGGACGCCCTGGACGCCGTGGCGGCCCACCAGCCGGACGACGGCCACCACCGCCCCGGGCAGCCCCGCCACCAGCGCGAGCAGCCCGTAGACGACTGACGCCGTCACCCCCAGGTCGGCGCCCAGACCCGCCGCACCGAACGCCAGCGCGGTGACCGCCTCGCGCGGACCCCAGCCACCCACGTTCACCGGCAGGCTCATCGCGATCAGCGACAGCACCACCAGCGGCACCAACGGGAACACCGGCGTCGACACCCCGGCCAGGGAGGCGGCGAAGACGAACAGGGCCACGTGACCGGCCAGCGCCGCCGCGGACAGCCCCGCCACCTCCGCTCCGCGCGCGAGCACGCCCGCCCTCGCGTCGGCCGCCGTCTCCCGCAGGGCGCGCCACCAGCGCGGTCGCCGCCTTCGGCCCCACACCAGCCCCGTCGCGACCACCGCGACGATCCCCACCAGCACCCCGGCGGACACCCCGACCGCCCGCAATCCGGGCCCGAGCAGCGCCGCCGGAAGCGCGAACAGCAGACCCGCCCCCGCCGCCACCAGCACGGCCTGCCCCGCCAGCCGCTCCAGGACGACCGCGCGCACCCCGCGACCCACGTCGCCCGCGTACCGGCCGTGGCTGACCGCCCGGTGGACGTCGCCCAGCACCCCGGCGGGCAGCACCGCGTTGAGGAACACCGCGCGGTAGTAGTCGCCGACCGCCCGCGCGAAGGGCAGCCGCAGACCGACCCCGCGCGCCACCACCCACCACCGCGCGGCGCTCAGCACGGTCGTGTACGCGCCCACTGCCAGCGCCACCAGCACCGCGCCGACGTCCACCACACCGAACGCGGACGTGAACGCCTCGGCCGGGAACCACCACACCACGGCCGCCAGGATCCCCGCCCCCACGAGCGCACGCAGCCACCCGGTGCGCCGGAGCGCGCCCGCGAAGCGTCCGCCCCGCGAACCCTCGGCGCCGCGTGGAGTCCCCGGGGCGTTCACCGCCCTCACGACGGCTCCACCCCCTGCGGCCGCGCCCGGTCGGTCGACCCGGGCTGCGGCACCGGACCGGCCGCCCCGGGCAGTACCACCAGGTCGGTGTGGTGGACGACCGCGCGCAACCGACCCTCGTCGCACTCCGCCAGCCGCCGCTCCAGGTACCCCGCCACGGGCAGTCCCGGCTCCTGGTCGGCCGCCGCCCCGACCCAGCCCCGCAGCCACTCCCGTGTCAGTTCGGCCCGCCGCGGCCCCAGCCGCCACGGGCTGGCGAACGCGTGCGTCCGCGCTCCCAACCCCTCGAACACCTCGGCCGCGACGGCGACGGAGTCGGGGCCGAGCCGGCCCTCGCGCCTCTGGTGGTCGTTGAACGCCCGCTCCACCCGCGCGTCGAGCGGATCGGCGGGGGACAACTCCACCCGCCCCACCACCGACAGCGTGAGCAGCGCCGGACACCCGGCCGCCACGACCGCCCCGGCCAGCGTCTCCACCTCCGCGCGGGTGAGCAGGTCCAACAGGGCCGAGGCCGCCACCAGCGTGCACCCGGCCAGGTCCGCCGTCCCGAGCGCCCCCAGATCGCGCAGGCGCGCCTCCACCCGCCCCACGGGCACGGTCGGCCGCGCCAACGCCAACAGGTCCGGCTCACGGTCGAACAGCACCCACCGCCCGGATCCGGGCAGCCGGGGGGCGAGCCAGCGGCCGAGCGAACCCGTGCCGCACCCCAGGTCGGCCACGACCCGGCCGTGGTCGCGCACCATCTCGACCGCCCGTGCCGATCTCGCCTCGGCGTCCGCGCCCTCACGCAGCGCCAGCCACTCCGGGGCGAACTCCGGAACACCCGTCGACGTCAACGGCACCCCTCCCTGTCGAGGACCGCGCCCATCGCGCGCGCCGTCTCTCTCCATCCTGCCAACTGTGATCGCCGCCGGCGCGCCGAGGTTCGCAGCCGTTCACGTAACCGCGGATCGGTGAGCCATCGGCGCAGGGCTTCACCGAGCGCGTCGGCGTCCTCCGGGTCGACGAGGATCCCGGGCCGGTCCCCGCCGGGACCGCGCCCCAGCGCCTCGGGAACCCCGCCCACCCGCGCGGCCACGACCGGGACACCGCGCGCCAGCGCCTCGGTCACCGCCATACCGAAGGTCTCGGCGCGGGAGGGCAGCACCACCAGGTCGGCGGCGGCGTAGGCGGACTCCAGATCCGCCCCGGTCAGCGCGCCGGACAGCCGCGCCCCCGAGGCCTCCGCCAGCGCCCGCACCCGGTCGGCGTACGCGCCCCGGCCGACCGGCCCCACGCACACGCACTCCCACGTCGGCTCATCCAACCGGCTGAGGGCGTCCAACAGCAGATCGTGGCCCTTGCGCGGGGTCACCGAGGCCACGCACAGCAGGCGGGACACTCCGTCCGCGCCGGGTGCGAGCGGTGCTGGATCGGTGCCCGGGGCGACGTGGTGGACTCGGGCCAACCCGTGGTGGTCGGCCAGCCGACGGGCCGCCCAGCGACTGGTGGCGACCACCCCCGTCATCCCCAGGACCGCCCGCTCACGGGCGTCCAGGTCAGCCGCCACGCCGGGGGACAGGCCGGTCTCGTCGGCGAGGGGGAGGTGGACCAGCGTCACGATCCGCAGCCGGTCGGCGTGCGGGCTGAGGACCTCGGGCACCCCGCAGGCGACCAGGCCGTCCATCAGCACGCCCGCGCCGTCGGGAAGGCGCGCCAGCTCCCGGCCCAGCCCCTCCCGGTCGGCCGGACCCGGTCTGGGCCAGGACCCTGGCACCTCGATCCGGCGCACGGGCCGCCCCAGCGCGCCGAGCTCCGCCGCGATCCGTGCGTTGTAGGTGTTCCCACCGCTGGGGACACCGGGCGGGGGAACGACGAACGCGACGGTCAAAGGTCGCGCTCGTAGGTGGCCCAGGCCACGTGGGACTCGTGCAACGTGACCGAGACCCCGGTCAGACCGCGCCCGCGCGCGTCGATCCGCTCGACCAACCGGTCGGCGACGACCTTCGCCAGGAACTCGGTGGAGGTGTTCACCCCCGCGAACACGGGCTCCTCGTCCAGGTTGCGGTAGTTCAGCTCCGCGACGACGGCGCCCAGCTCCCGCGTCACCAGACCGATGTCCACGACGATGCCGTCGTCGTCGAGTTCGGGGCGGCGCAGGGTCGCGTCCACGACGAACGTGGCTCCGTGCAGCCGCTGGGCGGGGCCGAACACGTCGCCTCGGAAACTGTGCGCGACCATCAGGTGGTCGCGGACGGTGACACTGAACAAGGGTGTCCTCTCGGGGTCGGGGTCGGGGTTGGGGACGAAACCGGATCAGGCGTAGCCGACGCGGTGGCACAGGGCGGGAAGCGAGCCGTCGGCCAGCCGCGGCAGGACCGCCGGCAACGTCTCGAACGCGCTCTCGCCGGTGATCACGGCGTCGAAGGCGGGATCGTCGAGCAGCCGCAGTGCCAGGTCGAGCCGGTCACCGTGGCCGTACCGTCCGCGCCGGGCGGGGGAGACGGCCCCGACCTGGCTGGCGCGCACGGTCAGCCGCCGGGAGTGGAAGTCCCCGCCCAGCGGAACGCTCACCTCGCGGTCGCCGTACCAGCTCAGCTCGACCACCTCGCCCTCGGTCGCGACCAGTTCCAGTGCCCGGGCCAGTCCGGCGCCGCTGGCGCTGGTGTGGAAGACCAGGTCACAGCCATCGAACGCCGTCGCGGGCACGGCGAACCCGACACCGAGCCGGTCGGCGGTCGCGGCGCGCGCGGGATCGGTGTCCACCAGCTGCACACGTGTGCCGGGGATCCCGCGCAGCAGCCGGGCCAGACAGCATCCCACCATCCCCGCCCCGACCACCGCCACATGATCCCCCACCAGCGGACGCGCGTCCCACAGGGCGTTGACCGCCGTCTCCACCGTCCCCGCCAGCACCGCGCGCCCGGGCGGCACCCCGTCGGGCACCGGACGGACGGCCGAGGCCGGGACAACGAACCGCGTCTGGTGCGGGTACAGGCTGAAGACCGTGCGTCCCACCAGCTCGGCCGGTCCCTCCTCGACCACGCCGACGTTCAGGTACCCGTACTTGACCGGACCGGGGAAGTCTCCCTCCTGGAAGGGGGCGCGCATCGCCGCGCGCTGGCCGGGCGGCACCCCGCCCCGGAACACCAGCGCCTCGGTGCCGCGGCTCACCCCGGAGAACAGGGTGCGCACCAGGACCTCCCCGTCGTCCGGCGCGGCCAGGGGGATTTCACGCACCTCGCCCCGGCCGGGGGCCGTCACCCAGAACGCACGCGCCCGATCGCTCACGCGCCTCCTCCTCGTCTCATCCGGTCCGATCCCCGCGGAAGACGCCACCGGAGCCTCTCCCGCCACGGCCCCGCCGCCACAGTGTCCCTCACACGGTCACGTCCGCTGCGACGCCGACGCCCGCGCACGGCGGGGCCGCGCGCCCCACAGGCCCAGCACGTCGCGTCCGAACGACCAGACCAGAGCCGCCAGCGCCACCCCCACCAGGGCCGTCGAGGCGGCCGACGGGACCACCCCCGAGGCCGCGACCGCCAGGGCCACCCCCTGGAGCGCCGCCACCACCTTGCGGGCCCGGCTCGGCGGCAGCGGGGCCCGCAACCACGGCGCGACCAGTGCCGCCGCGCCGAACACGTACCGCATCAGCCCGATGGCCAGCACCCACGCACCCAGGGACAGGGACACGAAGGCGCTCAACACCATGATCAGCAGGGCGTCCGTCTCCATGTCGAAGGCCGCGCCGAAGTCCGACTCCGTGCCGCTGCCGCGGGCGACCGCGCCGTCGACCAGGTCGAGCACCAGAGCCAGCGACGCCAGCCCCACCAACGCCCACACCGGGCCGCCGTCGACCGCCAGCGCCAGCACTCCCCCGGTCAGGAGCGCGCGCACCAACGTGATCCGGTCGGCCGACCCCAGCGAACGGCGCCCCGACCGTCGTGCCGCCCACAGCAGCACGGCCGCTCCCACCACGGCGTACACGCCTCCCGCGTACCAGCCCCGCGGCCCCAGGCCCACGGTGGCCGCCAGCCCGCCGAGCAGGACCGCCTGGCCGAGGACGGCCGCCGCCACCTGGCGGTGCACGGGCTCACGCACGGCCGCTCCCCGGACCGCCCCCGCCCAGATGCGGCAGGTCGTGCCCCATGCGATCGCGCTTGGCGGTCAGGTAGGCGATGTTCTCCGCACGCGCGGGCGAGAGCAGCGGCACGCGCGCGACGACCTTGACCCCGTGGTCCTCCAGGGCCTTGCCCTTGGCGGGGTTGTTCGACAGCAGCCGCACCGACCGCACCTCCAGGTGCCGCAGGACGCGCGCCGCCGGTCCGTAGGAGCGGGCGTCCACCGGGAGGCCGAGCACCGTGGCCGAGTCGACCGTGTCCAGGCCGCGTTCGTCCTGGAGGGCGAGCGTGCGCACCTTCTCCAGCAGGCCGATCCCCCGACCCTCGTGGCCGCGCAGGTAGACGAGCACGCCCCGGCCCCGTTCGACGATCGCGTCCAGGGCCGCGTTCAGCTGGTCGCCGCACTCGCACCGCAGCGCGCCGAGCGCGTCACCGGTGACGCACTCCGAGTGCAGCCTGACCAGCACCTCCTCACCGTCGCCCAGGGGGCCATGGGTCAGCGCCAGGTGTTCCTGCCCGTCGACGGGGTCACGGAAGGCCAGGGCACGGAACGTGCCCCGGTGGGTGGCCAACTCCGATTCGGCGACCTCGGTGGGGTCGATGGTCCGCTCGTGCATGTTCCCCCTCAGGCGCCAGGCGTCACACCGGGCCGGTGCCCAGCCGGTCCGTAGCGAAAACCTCGCGGTGCGTGGGGGCCACAGCCGGTTTCGTTCGTGCCTGGCGGGGTTCGTGTGAAGAGTGTGAAAAATGTCAGTTCAGGGCGTCGCTGTCAAGAGGAGACTCCGTGTCCGCGCTCGGCTCGGCCGGTCACGATTCGGGCAGAATAACGCGGATCTCGCCGCCCAGGGTCGCCCCGCCCGTCAACCGGAGGGTGGCGCCGCTCCAGAACCGTCCCGGGGCGTAGTACCCGGGGCGGTGCCCGCGCGGCAGCAGCCCCATCGCCTCGTAGGTCAGCCCCATGACCTCCGCGCAGTAGGTGGTCTCCAGGTCGCGTTCGCGGGCACGGCGGCCCAGCGGGACCCGCCCGCGCAGCCATCGGGTGACCATCGCCGCCGAGGACGGGAAGGGCGTGCCGTCGAGGCGGGCCACCGTACGCAGGGCGGCGTCCTCCATCTCGGGTGTGGCCACCGGGTCGAGCTGCCGCAGCCAGCACTCCTGCCCGTAGCGGCGGCCCCACACCAGGACGGCGTCGCGCAGGTCGTGCAGCTGCGCGCCTCGCTGGTGGGTGCCCGTCCACATGTCGACGAGCGAACGCCCCAGCTCGGCGTGCCACATCAGCGGCGGCAGGTCCTCGATGGTGAGGGTCATGCCGACGTGGTTGACCGGGCTGTTCGTGCCGAACTGGATGGCCCGGTCGGCCGCGCTCGTTCCGCGGAACACCCACGCGTCGCCGGTCCGGGTGACCGCCAGGGCCTGGTCCAGGGACATGCTCGCTTCCGTCACAGGGCTAGCGTAGGCGTATGCGATGGAGGAGAGCTATCGGCGTGGCGGCCTTCGTCGGTGTCGCCGCCACCGGTGTCGTGATCGCCCGGGCCGAGCGCAGGCGCCGCGCGTACACCCCCGACCAGGTCAGGGAGCGCCTGCGGGAGCGCGTCGCCCGGATCGAGGCCGAGGGGGCGCCCGACCTGGCGCCGCCGCCCCGCACCCTGCGCGAGCGGGTCGCGGGCCGGTGCGAGGCTGTCGCCCGGAGCCGTCCCCTGGCGGCCCTGACGGAGCGGATCAGGGGGAGGACCGGCGCGACGTGACGGGCTCTGGGACGGACCGGAGCCGTGCGGGTGGCGCGCGGGTCAGCGTTCGGGGATCTGGAACTCCCGTACGGTCTCCAGGTCCCCGTCCAGGAGCACGAGTTCCTCCCCCTCCTCACCGAGGGGGTGGAGGGCGGCGAGGACACCGTCACCAGTGGGGGAGGCGCTCACGGAGAAGTAGTCCGTTCCGAACCGGTCCTCGGCGAGCACCTCTCCGTCCATGTTCCATGTGATGAGGACACTCCGATCCTCGTCATCGTTCTTCCCCGCGGCGACGATCCTCTCCCCGCCGTTCCCGAAGGACAGCTCCCGGATCGACACCTCCGCTTCACGGTCGGCCGATGAGAGAGGCGACTCCTCGGGTTCCTCGCCGGAACGAAGGTCCCACAACTGGATCGATGATTCGAGCGTGGCTGTGGCGATCATGTCGTCCTGGAAGACCGCCGGACCGTGGTTCCAGACCGGACCCTTCCAGATGTCGGGATAGTCGGGACGCCGCTCGCCGGTCGCGGCGTCCCACACCACCAGCCCTGTGTCCATCACTCCGACCAGCAGTTCCCCGTCCGCTGAGGTTCCCAGGGAATCGATGCGTGGTGGCCAGTCGAAGTCGTTGGGCGGGGCGGTGACCCTGTACAGCTCTTCGCCGGTGCGCAGCCGGAAGGCGATCGCGTCGTCCCTGTTGCAGATGAACAACCTCTCCCCGTCGGGGGAGATCGCCAGGTTGCCGGAGGAGAACCCGGGCCGTTCGATGGCGTAGCGCTCGGAGCTGTTCAGAGCGATGAGCTGATCGACCGGCTCGGTCTGGTTCGGGTCGTAGACGTGGAGTCCGCCCTCGGTGGTCAGAACTACGAAGCGTTCGTCGTCCAGGAAGGCGGTGTCCTCGATCCTCGTGCGGACGAAGGCCGGTGCGTCCTCGGCGGGGCTCGGTGAGGCGGGGGCGGAAGGGGTGCTCTCGGGGGTTTCCCGGACCTCCGGTTCCGTCTCGGCCTGTGACGTCGTGCCCTCCGAGAAGTCCAGCGCCACACCCAGAACGACCACCGAGACCACCGAGGCGACCAGCGCGGTCCAGAACACCGCCGGGCTGGGGGAGCTGTCCGTGTCCCGGCCGGGTTCGGGGGACTTGACTACGCGCTCCGCCGCTTCCCGCGCGGGATCCGGGAGCGCGGCCGCGCTCCCCGGCGCATCTTCGACGGGCTCTGGCGATGCCTGGTCCGGGACGCCGCGCACATCCAGCGGCTCGGGAGGGGGTGGCGCCGCGGGTTCGGGGGCAGCCTCGTCGGGACCGCCCCGCTCACCCGGGTCCTCCTCCTCGGATTCCTCGGGCTCCTGGTTCTCCCAGGCGGGCTCGTCCGCCTCGGGCGGGGCGGTGGTCGGTACGACCCGGGTCGCGGCCACCAGGGTGTGGCGGATCGTGGTGGCGACCGCCGCGGGCAGCCACTCGGTGGCGTCGTCATCCCCCCGGGGAAGCGCCGTGCCGGTCAGTTCGGCCGTCACCGAGTCCAGGTCCGGGCGGTCGTGGGGGTCCTTGGCCAGGCAGGCGGTGACGAGGGGGACCAGGGTGTCGGGCAACCCGCTCAGGTCGGGGGACTGGTTCACGACGCGGTAGAGCAGGGCCGCGGGGTCGCCGGTGCCGAAGGGCGGGCGGCCGGTGGCGGCGAAGACCAGCACCCCGCCGAAGGAGAACAGGTCGCTGCGTGCGTTCAGGTCGGCCCCGGTGGCCTGCTCGGGCGACATGTAGGCGGGGGTGCCCAGGGTCTGGCCGGTGCGGGTGAGCGCGGTGGCGTCGGTGGCGCGGGCGATGCCGAAGTCGATGACCTGGGGGCCGCGCGAGGCCAACAGGACGTTGGAGGGTTTGAGGTCGCGGTGGATCAGCCCGACCGCGTGGATCGCCGACAGCGCCTCGGCCAGCCCGGCGGCCAGGACCAGCAGTGACTCCTCCGGGAACGGCCCGCTGCCGCGTACCGCCGTGTTCAGCGCCGGGCCGGGGACGTACTCGGTGGCCAGCCAGGGGGTGGGGCCGTCGGTGTCGGCGTCCAGGACCCGGGCGGTGTAGGGGCCCGCACCCGGCGGGCCAGGTCCACCTCGCCGGTGAACCGAGCCCGGAACTCCTCGTCCCCGGCGTACTCGCGTCGGACGGCCTTGACGGCGGCCAGGTCGTGCCCGTCGTCGGCGGTGGAGACCGCGAGGTAGACGACGCCCATGCCGCCCTCGCCGATCCGGCGCAGCAGCCGGTAGCGCCCGAGTTCTCGGGGGTCGTCGGGGTGCAGGGGTTCCACGGGGGCCGTTTCTCAGTCCGGGGGTCGGGGAGAAGCGTAACGGATGTCCCTCCATAGGTGCTTCGTGCTCTTCCGGGCCGGTGACGCGCCACCTCGTGGGATCCTTGGGGTATGACCTCGATCGTCGCCCAACGGGTCGGCGTCTGGTGGCCGCAGACGGTCCGCGGCGCACGGGAGGCCGACGTGCGCTCCCGGTTCCCCGACTCCTTTCCGCTCCCCTCCGACAGGGACGCCGACCCCCTCCTGCACGACGTGGTGATGCGTGCCCGCGACGGCTACCGGCCGGTCCGCGAACCGGTCGGGCCGTTCCGGGGCGGGACGCCTCCCGGCTGGGGTCTGCGCTGGACGGAACGGGACGGCCGCCTGGTCGTCCACCGGGCGCCGACCCACACCGCCTTCCCCGAGCGCTGGCCCCGGGTGCTGTTCACCCTGGAACCGGGGCAGACCGGTGTGCACCGCGTGAACCACCGCGTCACCAGCCTGTCGCACCAGTCGCCGTGGTGGTACACCGACTGGACCGTGTGGATCGGCTACCGCGTTCGGCTCCCGGAGTGGACACGGACCCACCCCGCAGCCGAGGTGGACGAGCGGGTCTCCCCGTACGGCGGGGGAGGGCGCCGCTGACCGTCAGAGGCAGCCGCCGATCTCGCAGACGTCCGCCGGGGAGGCGGACACCTTCAGGTCGTCGTACCAGACGTGGCTGTCGTTGGCCGGGGCGAACCCCTCGGTGGAGCCGCCGAAGAAGGACGAGAAGTAGGCCTTGTCCACCAGGTCGTCGTTGTCGACCAGGCGCAGACCGGTGACCAGGGCGGCGGGCGCGCCGTTGTAGAACACCTCGATCTCGCCGTCGGCGTTGGCCCGGCCGCCGGTCACGGTGTTGACCCTGAGCCGCTGGACGATGCTCACCCACTCACCCCTGGGGTAGCGCACGTCGGCGTCGTCCACGCGCAGGAACGCCTGGTCACCGTACTTGCCCCGCTTGTCCATGTGGTAGTAGTACACGGCCGCCCGGCCGCCCCGGCGCCAGATCATCCGCGAGGTGAAGCCGTTGCCGCCGTCGCAGACCTGCCCGCCCGAGCACCCCCTTCCTCCGGCCAGGCCCAGCCCCAGCTTCCCGCCGAACGACGTGGTTCCCCAGCTGAAGTCCTCACTGAAACGCACCCAGAAGGACAGGTAGTACTCGCGTGCCGGGGCGAGAGCGAACGGTGCCAGCACTCCGGAGTCGCGCGGGCCGATCCTCCCCGCGGGGTAGGACACGCGCAGGGACTGCTCGCCCGTGCGGGCGGCAACCGTGTCGTCGATGAGCGTGCGTTCGGTCATCCCTCTGTCCCGGGTGGCGTGCCATCCGTCCCTGGCCCATTCCTCCAGCGGGTAGGGATCGCCCGCGATCGGGCGCTCGAAGGTGTTGTACAGGCGGGTGGGCGGGGCCGCGGTGCCGGCGGCCGCGGGGGCGGTCACGACGGCGGCCGACAGCACCGCGGACAGGAGTGTGGAGGCGAGCAGGGTCCTGACGACCGGCATGGGTGTCTCCGTTGCACAGCGACGGGTCTGGTGGGACGCCGCCGTGTCGGCCGTCCGGGATGGTCGACGCGGCGGCGACGATGCCATCCTCCGTGGTGGATTCCTCACCGAGCGTGTGCGACACGGGTGGTCGGGGGCGGGGGGATCGTTCCGCTCGGGGGAGCGGTGTCAGCTCGGGGGCCGGTGGGAGGCGTCGACGCCGCTGGGGCTGAGGGTGAGGTGGCGCCGCCCGGGTCGTGTCTCGACGGTCTCCATGACGTGGACGAGGAAGAGCGACATCGCGTCCCCCAGGGGCGAGGGCCCGCCGAAGGCCTCCTGCGCGTCGGAGGCCATGTCGCGGAGGTGCCGTCCGAGCGTCCACGGATTCACGTGGAGTTCGAGCGGCGGATCGAACCGCTCCGGCGTCTCGCCCTCGCTCCACGTCCACCCGTTGTGGAGCAGGACCGTGGACCGGTGCGGTCCCGGCGTCGCGCGGACCCCCTCGAAGGCGAGCGAGGCGATGAGTTCGTCGTACAGCTCCTGGTCGGTGAGGTCGTCCACGATTCCCCCCCCTGGTCGTCGGAACGCGCGGGGCCGGGCCGCCACCCGCGTTCCCGGCGCCGGGGGAGCGCCCACCGGGCCGGTCCCGAGCCCTTCACCAGGGGATACCCACGTGCGGGGGTCGGTTCCCGCTCCAGCGCCGGACCTCCCCGTCGGGCGGCGCGCCCACGGCGGTATCCTGCCCGGGCCAGTCGTACCACGTCCGTGGTCAGGGAATCCGGTGCGAATCCGGAACTGACGCGCAGCGGTGAGGGGGACGGGCGGGGTACGCACGCCACTGGGGCGGGGCGGTGCCGACCGGAGCGTCGGCGCGGCCCGGACCTGGGAAGGCACTCCGTCCGGGCGAACCCGAGTCCGAAGACCTGCTGGCCCCTCCGCGTCGAGTGCGCGGAGGTGAACCATGCCAGGCTCCGCGTTCGAGCCCCGACACCCAAGGCATCCCATGCTCAGCCACGCCCTTCGCCCCCTCGGCCTCCTGGCCGCCTCCTCCCTGCTGCTCACCGCCTGCGGTCAGTCCCCGGGCGGGGAGGCCGACGGCACGGACTCCGCCGCCCCCGCCGGAACGATCGACAACTGCGGTTACGAGGTCCCCCTCGGCACGGCACCCGAGCGGATCGTCTCCCTCAACCAGGGCAGCACCGAGATCCTCCTCTCCCTCGGCCTGGCGGACCGACTCGCCGGAACCGCCACCTGGACCGACCCGGTCATGGAGGGACTGGAGGAGGCCAACGCGGACGTGCCCCGGCTGGCCGACGACTGGCCGTCCTTCGAGGTGGTCCTGGCCGCCGAACCGGACTTCGTGACCGCCTCCTTCGTCTCCACGCTGGGCCCCGGCGGCACCGCCACCCGGGAGCAGTTCGAGGAGCTGGGCGTGCCCACCTACGTCTCCCCGGCCGACTGCGCCGCGGGCAAGGACAACACGACCGGAGGCGACGGCACCCGCAGCGAGCCGCTCACCATGGACACCGTCTACGGCGAGGTCCGCGACCTGGCGGCGATCCTCGGCGTGGAGGAACGCGGGGAGGAGCTCGTCTCGGAGCTGCGGGGACGGGTGGACACCGCCACCGCCGACCTGGACGCCTCGGACGTCTCCCTCATGTACTGGTTCTCCGACTCCCAGGCGCCCTATCTCGCCGGGTGCTGCGGCGCCCCCGGCGCCATCACCCGCGCGGTCGGCGCGCAGAACGCCTTCTCGGACACCCACGAGGAGTGGCCCCAGATCAACTGGGAGACCATCGCCGACCGCGACCCCGACGTCATCGTGCTCGGCGACCTGACCCGGGAGGCCCAGACGGCCGAGAGCGCCGAGGCCAAGATCGACTTCCTTGAGGGCAACCCCGCCACCCGCAACCTCACCGCGGTCACCGAGGAGCGGTACATCCTGCTCAGCGGCCAGGCCATGAACCCCACGATCCGCACGGTCGAGGGGATCGAGCAGGTCGCCGCCGGGCTGCGGGACCTCGGGCTCTCCCAGTGAGCGGTGCCCGTCTCGCACTGCTCGTCTGCGGTGGACTGGCGGCCCTGACCGCTTCGGTCGCGGTCGCCGTGACCATCGGCCCCGCCGACATCACCACGGTCGACGTCTGGCGCTCGGTCTCGGCCCACCTCGGGGTGGGCGACACCGCCCTGAACCCGTTGCGGGACGGCATCGTGTGGAACCTCCGGATGCCCCGCACCCTGCTCGCCGCGGTGTGCGGGGCGGGACTGGCCCTGTGCGGCGCGGTCATGCAGTCCCTGCTCCGCAACCCGCTGGCGGACCCCTTCGTGCTCGGGGTGTCCTCCGGTGCCTCCACCGGCGCGGTCGCCGTGATCGTCCTCGGGTGGGGCGCCGGGGTGCTGTCCCTGTCGGCGGGCGCCTTCGTCGGGGCGCTGCTTTCCTTCGGGATGGTCATCCTGCTCAGCCACAGTCTGGGCGCGACCATGGACCGCGTCGTGCTGTCCGGGGTCGCGGCCATGCAGCTGTTCTCGGCGCTGACCTCGTTCGTCGTGCTGACCTCGGCGGACGCGGAGACCACGCGCGGCGTGCTGTTCTGGCTGCTGGGGTCGCTCAGCGGCGCGGGCTGGGCCGACGTGGCGCTGTGCTCGCTGGTGCTGGTCGGTGTGCTCGTCGTCTGCCTCGCCCACACCACCACCCTGGACGCCTTCGCCTTCGGTGAGGAGGCCGCCGCGAACCTGGGTGTCCGGGTGGGCCGCGCCCGACTGGTGCTCCTGTGCGCCACCGCCCTTCTCACCGCGGCGCTCGTCAGCGCCGCCGGGGCGATCGGGTTCGTGGGGCTGGTGCTACCGCACGCGGCCCGTGCGCTCACCGGCTCCGGCCACGCCAGACTCCTCCCCGTCACCGCGCTGACCGGGGCCGTCTTCCTGGTGTGGGTGGACACGGTCGCCCGCACCGCGCTGGACCCGCAGGAGATCCCCGTGGGAGTGGTGACCTCCCTCATCGGCGTGCCCGCCTTCGTCGCCGTGCTGTACCGATCCAGGAGGCAGACGTGACCGAGTCCGACCACACGGGGCTGCACGCCGACCGGGTGAGCCGCCGGGCCGACGGTGGGTTCGTCCTCGACGGTGTGACCGTCGCTCCGCGCCCCGGCGAGACCATCGGTCTGCTCGGCCCCAACGGCTCCGGGAAGTCCACGCTGCTGAGGCTGCTCTCCGGTGTCCTCGCTCCCTCCACCGGAGCGGTCACCCTGGACGGACTGCCGCTGCCCCGGTTCGGCCGCCGCGCCGTGGCCCGGCGGGTCGCCACCGTCCAACAGAACGCGCACACCCAGACCGAGCTGACCATCCGCGACGTCGTGGCCCTGGGGCGCATCCCGCACCGCCGCCCCTGGTCACCCCTGTCCGCCACCGACGCCCGCGCCGTGGCGGCGGCCCTGGAACGCACCGGCCTCACCGACCGGGCCGACCGGTTCTGGCACACGCTGTCCGGGGGCGAACGCCAACGCGCCCAGATCGCCCGCGCCCTCGCCCAGGAGCCGAGCGAGCTCCTGCTCGACGAGCCGACCAACCACCTCGACATCCAGTACCAGCTCGACCTGCTGGAACTGGTCACGGGCCTGCCGGTCACCACCGTGATCGCCCTGCACGACCTCAACCTGGCCGCGATGTACTGCGACCGCCTGCTCGTGCTGCGGGACGGCCGCGCCGTCGCCGAGGGAAAGCCCGCCGAGGTCCTGACCCCCTCTCTCATCGGGGAGGTCTACGGGGTCCGGGCCGAGGTCACCTCCGACCGCGGCCGCCCGGTGATCCGGTTCCTGCGCCGCGCACCCGACCCGGCGGATGCGTCGGACCCGTCGACCCGACCCGCCGGCTCCTGAGCTCCCCGCCGGGACGGGGCCGTGCGCGGCCCGTTAAGGTGTGAATCCTTCGCTCGTGGTACAGGAACCCGGTGTGAATCCGGGGCGGTTCCGCCACTGTCAGACCCCCTACCCCCGGGGGGTTGAGCCAGACACTGGCCTCGGGCGCTCCGACCGCCGATGGGGCGAGAACCCCGAGGGAGGAATCCGACCGTGACCACACGGATCGCTCTGCTGTCCACGTCCGACACCGACCTGCTCTCCGCGAGGGCCAGCCACGCCGCGTACACGTGGGCGAACCCGTCCCGCGCATCCGAGGCGGAACTCACCGCCACCGTCGAGGGCGCCGACCTCGTGGTCGTGCGGCTGCTCGGCTCTCCGCACGACCTGTGGTCCGGACTCGCCGCCGTCCGCGAGCGGGGCACGCCCCTGGTCGTCCTCAGCGGCGAACAGCAGCCCAGCGCCGAACTGATGGAGCACTCCACCGTCCCGATCGGCGTGGCCACCGACGCCCACCGCTACCTCGCCGAGGGCGGCCCCGACAACCTCGGACGCCTGCACGCCTTCCTGTCCGACACCGTGCTGCTGACCGGTGAGGGGTTCGACCCGCCGGCCCCCGTCCCGCTGTGGGGCCTGGCCGCGCGCGACGTGCCCCAGGACCCCGCCCTCCCACGCGTGGGCATCCTCTACTACCGGGCCCACGAGGCCGGTGGCAACACCGCGTTCGCGCACGCCCTGGCCGACGCCGTCGACGCGACCGGGAAGGCCGTGGGCGTCCCCGTGTTCGCCGGGTCGCTGCGCTCGGCCCCCGACGATCTGTACGAGGCGCTCGGCGGCTTCGACGCGCTGGTGGTCACCGTCCTCGCGGCGGGCGGCAGCGTGCCCGCGTCCGCGAGCGCCGGTGAGGACGACGAGGCCTGGGACGTGGAACGGATGGCCGCCCTGGACGTTCCCGTCCTCCAGGGGCTGTGCCTGACCAGCTCCCGCGCCGACTGGGAGGCCTCCGACGACGGCGTCACCCCGCTCGACTCGGCGAGCCAGATCGCCATCCCGGAGTTCGACGGCCGGATCATCACCGTGCCGTTCTCCTTCAAGGAGATCGACCAGGACGGACTGCCCCGCTACGTCGCCGACCCCGAACGCTGCGCCCGCCTGGCCGGGATCGCCGCCGCCCACGCCCGGCTGCGGCACGTGCCCCCCGCCGAGAAGCGGGTCGCGGTCGTCCTGTCCGCCTACCCGACCAAGCACGCCCGCATCGGCAACGCCGTCGGGCTCGACACACCCCGGTCCCTGGTCCGCCTGCTGCGCCGCATGCGCGCCGAGGGCTATGACCTGGGCGAGCCCGGCGACCTGCCCGGCCTGGACCTGCCCGACGACACCGAGGCGGGCGACGCGCTGATCCACGCCCTGATCGAGGCGGGAGGCCAGGACGAGGACTGGTTGACCTCCGTCCAGCTGACCGACGCCCAGGTGCGGATCACCCCCGAGGAGTACGCCGCCTGGACCGAGGGCCTGCCCGCCGCGTTGAAGGACTCGATGACCGAGGCCTGGGGGCCCGCCCCCGGCCGCCTGTACGTCAACGACGAGGGCGAACTCGTCCTCGCCGCGCTGCGGGCCGGAAACGTCGTGGTCCTGGTCCAGCCGCCGCGTGGCTTCGGCGAGAACCCCATCGCCATCTACCACGACCCCGACCTGCCGCCGAGCCACCACTACCTGGCCGCCTACCGCTGGCTGGAGCACGGTTTCGGCGCGCACGCCGTCGTCCACCTCGGCAAGCACGGTTCACTGGAGTGGCTGCCCGGCAAGAACGCCGCCCTGTCCGCCGCCTGCGCCACCGACGCCGCCCTCGGCGACCTGCCGCTGGTCTACCCGTTCCTGGTCAACGACCCGGGCGAGGGCGCCCAGGCCAAGCGGCGCGCCCACGCCACGGTCGTCGACCACCTCATCCCGCCGATGGCGCGCGCGGAGAGTTACGGCGACATCGCCCGCCTGGAGCAGCTGCTCGACGAGCACGCCAACATCGCGGCCATGGACCCGGCCAAGCTGCCCGCGGTCCGGGGCGAGATCTGGTCCCTGATGCGCGCGGCGGAGATGCACCGCGACCTGGGCCTGGAGGAGCGCCCCGACGACGAGGAGTTCGACGACTTCCTCCTGCACGTCGACGGCTGGCTGTGCGAGATCAAGGACACCCAGATCCGCGACGGCCTGCACGTGCTCGGCGAGGCCCCCTCGGGCGAGGCCCGGGTGAACCTGGCCCTGTCGATCCTGCGCGCCGCCCAGATCTGGGGTGGCGTCGGCCGTGCGGTACCCGGCCTGCGTGCCGCCCTCGGCCTGAAGGAGGACGCGCCGACGCGCGAGGTCGACGAGGCGGAGGCGCTGGCCCGGAGCCTCGTCGAGCGGATGGAGGCCGCCGACTGGGACCCCGCCGCCGTGGCAGGACTGCACGACGACCCCGAGGTGCGCCGCGTCCTGGAGTTCGCCGCCACGCAGGTGGTGCCCCGCCTCGCCCGCACCACCGACGAACTCGACCACGTCCTTCACGCCCTGACCGGCGGCTTCGTCCCGGCGGGCCCGTCCGGCTCCCCGCTGCGCGGCCTGGTCAACGTGCTGCCGACCGGCCGCAACTTCTACACCGTCGACCCCCGCGCCGTCCCCTCCCGGCTCGCCTGGCAGACCGGGCAGGCCATGGCCGACTCCCTGCTGCGCCGCCACCTGGACGAGACCGGCGCCTACCCGGAGTCGGTGGGACTGTCGGTGTGGGGCACCTCGGCGATGCGCACCTCCGGCGACGACGTGGCCGAGGTGCTCGCGCTCCTGGGCGTGCGCCCGGAGTGGGACGAGGCCTCCCGCCGGGTCTCCCGGCTCGACGTGGTGCCGCTGGAGGAGCTGGGCCGTCCGCGCGTCGACGTCACCGTGCGCATCTCCGGCTTCTTCCGCGACGCCTTCCCGCACGTGGTCGCCATGCTGGACGACGCGGTGAAGCTGGTCGCCGACCTCGACGAGCCGGAGGAGCGCAACTTCGTCCGCGCCCACACCCGCGCCGACCTGGCCGAGCACGGTGACCAGCGCCGCGCGACCACCCGGATCTTCGGGTCCGCGCCCGGGTCGTACGGTGCCGGAATCCTCCAGCTCGTGGAGTCCGGCAACTGGCGCGACGACCGCGACCTGGCCGAGGTCTACACCGCCTGGGGAGGGTACGCCTACGGGCGCGACCTCGACGGGGTCCCGGCCGCCGACGACATGCGCGCCAACTACCGCCGGATCAAGGTCGCGGCGAAGAACATCGACAGCGCCGAGCACGACATCGCCGACTCCGACGACTACTTCCAGTACCACGGCGGCATGATCGCCACCGTCCGCGCCCTCACCGGCGCCGACCCCAAGGCCTACGTGGGCGACTCCACCACGCCCGACGCGGTGCGCACCCGCCCCCTCGCCGACGAGACCGCCCGCGTGTTCCGCGCCCGCGTGGTCAACCCGCGCTGGATCTCCGCCATGCGGCGGCACGGCTACAAGGGAGCCTTCGAACTGGCCGCCACCGTCGACTACCTCTTCGGCTTCGACGCCACGGCCGGCGTCGTCCACGACTGGATGTACGAGAAGCTCGCGGCCGAGTACGTCCTTGACGCAGACACCCAGGAGTTCCTGCGCGAGTCGAACCCGTGGGCGCTGCACGGCATCGTCGAGCGGCTGCACGAGGCCGCCCGGCGCGGGCTGTGGGCCGAACCGGACCCGGCGACGCTCGAAGCCCTGACGGAGGTCTACCTGGAGGTCGAGGGGGACCTGGAGGACCGTTCGGAATGAGGGTGCGGATCCTCGGTATCGGCATGGGGCCGCGGCACCTCACCCCGGAGGTCGCCGACGCGCTGCGCGGCTGCGACTACGCGGTGGCCGCCCGCAAACGCGACGACGACGGTCTGCTCGCCCTGCGCCGGGCCGTCTGCGACGCCCACGGCGTCCCCCTGGTCGTCGTGCCCGACCCGGAACGCGACCGCGACGACCCGGCGGACTACCGGGCCGCGGTCGCCGCCTGGCACGAGGCCCGGGTCGCCGCCTACGAGCGGGTGCTCGGCGAACGCGGCGGCACGGCGGCGTTCCTGGTCTGGGGGGATCCGTCCCTGTACGACTCCACCGTGCGGATCGTGGAGCGGATCGTCGAGCGGGGGGCCGTTACCGTGGAGTACGACGTGCTTCCCGGGATCAGCGCTCCCCAGCTCCTGGCCGCGCGGCACCGGATCGTGCTGCACGGAGTGGGCCGCCCGGTCCACCTCACCCCGGCGCGGCGGCTGTCCGAGGCGGTCGACGCCGGACAGGACAACATCGTCGTCATGCTCGGCGGACGGCCCGCCTTCGACGGGCTGGAGGAGTGGTCGGTCTGGTGGGGCGCCAACCTGGGCACCGACACCGAGGAGCTGGTCGCCGGACGGGTCGGCGACGTGCTGCCCGCGATCGACGCGGCCCGCGCCCGCGCCCGGGACCGGGCGGGCTGGGTGATGGACACCGCGCTGCTGAGGAGGACGCCATGAGCGGGGAGGGGCAGGATCGAGGCCGGGGCCTGTTGGTCGCCGGGACCACCTCCGACGCGGGCAAGAGCGTCGTCACCACCGGCCTGTGCCGGGCCTTCGCGCGCCGGGGCGCGCGCGTCGCGCCGTACAAGGCGCAGAACATGTCCAACAACTCCATGGTCTGCCACGGACCCGACGGCCGACCGGCGGAGATCGGCCGAGCCCAGTGGGTGCAGGCGCTGGCCGCCCGGGCCACGCCGGAGCCCGCGATGAACCCGGTGCTCCTCAAACCGGGCACCGACCGGCGCAGCCACGTCGTCCTGCTCGGGCACCCGGCGGGGGACGTGTCCTCGGCCGACTGGGAGTCCGGCCGCCGCCACCTGGCCAAGGCCGCGCACACCGCCTTCGACGACCTGGCGGCCCGCCACGACGTCGTCGTCGCCGAGGGCGCGGGCAGCCCGGCCGAGATCAACCTGCGCTCGGGCGACTACGTGAACATGGGCCTGGCCCGGCACGCGGGCCTGCCCGCGGTGGTCGTCGGCGACATCGACCGGGGCGGAGTCTTCGCCGCTCTGTACGGCACGGTGGGTCTGCTGGAGGCCGCCGACCAGGCACTGGTCGCGGGATTCGTGGTCAACAAGTTCCGCGGGGACCCCGGGCTGCTCCGGCCCGGTCTGGCCGACCTGGAGCGGCTCACCGGCCGCCGCGTGTACGGCACCCTGCCCTGGGACCCGGGCCTGTGGCTCGACTCGGAGGACGCGCTCGACCTGGAGGGCCGCCGGGCGAGCGGGGACACCGTCCGGCGCGTGGCGGTGGTGCGCCTGCCACGGATCAGCAACTTCACCGACGTGGACGCCCTCGGCCTGGAGCCCGGCCTGGACGTCGTCTTCGCCTCCGGGCCGGGCGATCTGGCCGACGCGGACCTGGTCGTCCTGCCCGGGACCCGGTCCACCCTCGCCGACCTGGCCTGGCTGCGTTCGCGCGGACTCGACCGGGCGGTCACCGAGCACGTCCGCCGGGGTCGGCCGCTGCTCGGCGTCTGCGGCGGGTTCCAGATGCTCGGCCGGACGATCACCGACCCGGACGGTGTCGAGGCCGAGCCCGGTGCGCGCGCGGACGGCCTCGCTCTGCTCGACGTGCGGACCGACTTCACCGTGGACAAGACGCTGCGCCTGCCCTCCGGGACGGCGCTCGGCGCGCCCGCGCACGGCTACGAGATCCACCACGGCCGGATCACGGTCGGCGACGGCGCCGAGGAGTTCCTGGGCGGCGCCCGGTCGGGGAACGTCTTCGGCACCATGTGGCACGGCAGCCTGGAGGGCGACGCGTTCCGCTCCGCCTTCCTCGCCGAGACGCTCGGCCACGAGCCGTCCGGCACGCGGTTCGCCGACGCCCGGGAGCGGCGCCTGGACCTGCTCGGCGATCTCGTGGAGCGCCACCTGGACGTCGACGCGCTGCTCGCCCTCGCCCGCGAGGGCGCCCCGGCCGACCTGCCCGTCCTGGCCCCGGGGGGAACTCAGTGAGACTGCTGCTCCTCGGCGGTACGTCCGAGGCCCGCGAACTGGCCGCCCTCCTGGTCGAGGCGGGGGTGGACGTGACCACCTCGCTCGCGGGGCGGGTGGCCCGGCCTCGCCTGCCGGTGGGCGCGGTGCGGATCGGCGGGTTCGGGGGAGTGGCCGGGCTGCGCGCGGCGTTGGCCGACTACGACGCGGTGGTGGACGCCACCCACCCCTTCGCCCTCGGCATGACCGCCAACGCGGCGGCGGCCTGTACCGACGTCCCTCTGCTGCGACTGGAGCGGCCGGGCTGGGACCCGGACCCGGCCTGGCGGTACGCCGACACCCACGAGGAGGCGGCGCGCCGTGCGGCGGAGCTCGGCGCGCGCCCGTTCCTCACGGTCGGCCGCCAGGAACTCGCCCGCTTCGTACCCGAACTGGGCCGCAGCGCGGTCCTGGCCCGGGTGGTGGACGTGCCCGACATCGACCTGCCCGACCCCTGGCGGCTGGTGACCAGCCGGGGGCCGTACCACCTCGACGGCGAACGGGAGCTGATGCGCGAGCACCGCTGCGACGCCCTGGTCACCAAGGACTCCGGCGGCACCTACACCTGGCCGAAGATGGAAGCCGCGCGGGAGCTCGGCGTCCCGGTCGTGGTGGTGCGCCGCCCGCCGGGCCCGCCCGGCGTCCCCACCGTCCACGACGTGGCCGCCGCGTTCGACTGGGTGGTTGCCCTGGGGTGATGAGGAGTCCGTCGACCGGTGGTTACAGGAGGCGTGGGCCAGGTCAGCGGATGAACCGGTTCTTCAGCTCGTCGGTGTCCAGGATGATCCCGCTGCCGGGGATCTCGGCCCTGTCGCCGTAGACGTGCCTTGATCGGTCCTGGTACGCACCGCGTTCGGGACGGGAGTGCACCACCACGGCGTTCACGTCGCGGTCGACCAACAGGTAGGCGGGGATGCCGGTGGCGGCGTAGGCGGTGGGCTTCTCGATCCGGTCGCGGGCGTGGGTGTCGGCGTCCCAGGAGGTCACCTCGACGACGGCGAGTACCCCGTCGGGGTCGGCCCACTCGCCTTGGCCGTCGAAGTAGCCGACCGGGGCCAGAATGCCGTCGGGGCGCGCACGGCCGTTGCGGTAGGAGTCGATCTTCAGGCCTTGGCCCTGGATGAGGTCCAGGTCGGGCCGGTGCGCCACGAACTGGCGGAACAGCCACGTCAGGATGCCGTTGTGGTCTCCGTCGGTCACGCCTTCGGCCCAGATCTTCCCGTTGATGTATTCGAGTTTGACGTCTTCGCGTTCGGCGGCCAGGGCGATGGGCTCGAACTGCTGGACGGTGACGGACGGGTGAGCGGGCGGCGGGTGGTGGTCGGCGACGGTCATGATGGGCTCCTCCAGCGCATATCCTAGGCCAACTCGCGCCGCGGCACACGTACTCGTCTCAGGCGAGGGCGGTGAGCAGACGCCGGGTGGTGTCCGGGGGCCGGACAGCCACCCGTACCCAGGAGGGGTCCAGGCCGGGGAAGGTGTCGGCCCGCCGCACGGCCACGCCCCGGTCGCGCAGGAGCGCGTGGACCCCTTCCCCCACCCGGACCAGGACGAACGGCGCTCGGGACGGCACGAAGCCCAGGCCCGCCTCACGCAGCCCGGCCTCCAGGAACCCGCGCCAGTCCTCGAGTTCCTTGGCCCGGCGCAGCCCCTCCGCGTGGGCCTCGTCGGACACGCAGGCGACGGTGGCGGCGATCGCGGGCGCGGACACCGACCACGGCGTCTGCGCCCGGCCCAGCTCACCGAGCACGGCCCCGTCCCCGACGACGTATCCGGCGCGGATGCCCGGGATCGACCAGTGCTTGGTGAGGCTGCGCACCACCACCAGCCCGGCGACCCGCTGACCCGTCAGCGTCTCCGGCTCGCCCGGCACGGCGTCCATGAACGCCTCGTCGACCACGACCACCCGTCCGGGACGGCACAGCCGACGCAGGGCCGCCGCCGGGTGCAGAACACCGGTGGGGTTGGTGGGGTTGCCGACCACGACCAGGTCCGCGTCATCGGGGACGGACCCCGGATCGAACGCGAACCCGTCCTCGGCCGCGCAGAGCACGCTCGTGACCGTGTGCCCGGCCTGTTCCAGGGCGGCGTGCGGCTCGGTGAACTGGGGGTGCACCACGACCGGCCGCCGCCACGGCCGCAGCCGCGCGATCAGGGTGAACGCCTCCGCCGCGCCCGCGGTCGGCAGGACCTCGTCGGGCCGCCGGTCGTGCCGACGGGCGATCGCGGCCCGGGCGGGCTCCGGGTCGGGGTAGACGGCGGAGCGCTCCAGGCTCTCGCGCAGGGCCCGGTCGAGCCAGGCGGGGCGCGCACCCGCGTAGACGTTGACGGCGAAGTCCAGCAGCCCGTCACGGGCCTCGACGTCGCCGTGGTGCCGCAGCGGATCGGACACCTCGTCGGTGGTCGGGTCCGGGCGGCGGGGCGGGGCCGGGGTAGGGGAGGAGGCCGCGACCGGGGCCGCCCGCACGGCGTCCGCGAACCGGGCGGCCAGCCGGGGCTGCCCGGCCCAGTGGACGTGCAGGTAGGAGGCGTGCATGGTCAAGGAGGCGAACCCCTCCGGGGCGCCGTCGACCTCCCACGCCGGACGGTCGCCGCAGGCGCCGGGGGCCAGGCGGGTGCGGTGGAACTCGTGCCCGGTGACCCTCTCCCCGGCACGGGTGAGCAGGGTGTCCCGGGGAGAGACGGCCTCCGGGTAGCGCAGGGTGAGCCGCTTGGTCATCCGGGCGCGCGCGGGCAGGGCCCCGGCCATGGCCTCGCCGTCCAGCGACTCGGAGAGGTAGAGCAGCCCCGCGCACTCGGCGACGGTCGGCACCCCGCCCCGTACCGCGTCGCGCAGGTCGGCCAGCAGGCGCCGGTTGGCGGCGAGCCGCCCCGCGTACACCTCGGGGAAACCCCCGCCGAGGTAGAGGCCCCGGGTGCCGGAGGGCAGTCCGGTGTCCTCGAGCGGGTCGAACCCGACGACCTCGCACCCGGCGGCGGTGAGCAGCTCCTCGGTCTCGGTGTAGCGGAAGGTGAAGGCCCTCCCGCCCGCCACCGCGACCACCGGCCGCTCCGCGGTGGGGGAGGGGCCCACCTCACGGGCGGGGTCCCAGGGGCGGGCGTCCAGGGCGGGCGCGGAGCGGGCCAGGTCGAGCAGCGCGGCCAGGTCCACCTGGCGCCCGATGTGCTCTCCCAGCCGCTCGACCGCCCGCGCCGACTCCGCCCGTTCGGCGGCCGGGACGAGCCCCAGGTGCCGGGACGGGGTGGCCAGCCGTTCGTCGCGGCGGACCACGCCGAGGACGGGCAGACGCGTGGACCGGGTGATCTCGGCGACGTTGCGCTCCGACCCCGCCTGGTTGAGGATCACGCCGACGACCTCGACCGCCGGGTCGTAGGCGGCCATGCCCGCCACCAGCGCACCCACCGAACGTGACATCCGGGACACGTCCACGACCAGCACCACCGGGGTCCGGGTCAGGGCCGCGACGTGCGCGGACGAGGCGAACCCGTCGGCGCCGATCCGTCCGTCGTGCAGCCCCATCACCCCCTCGACGGCGGCGACGTCGGCGCCCCGCGCCCCGTGCAGGAGCAGCGGCGCGATCCGGTCCTCGCCCACCAGGTGGGGGTCGAGGTTGCGGCCGGGCCGCCCGGTGGCGAGGGCGTGGTAGCCGGGGTCGATGTAGTCGGGGCCGACCTTGTGGCCGCTGACCGCGTGCCCGGCGCCGCGCAGCGCCGCCATCAGCCCGGTCGCGACCGTGGTCTTGCCCTGGCCGGTCATGGGGGCGGCGATCATCAGCCGGGGCAGGACCGTCGCCCCGGAGGACCCCGGGGTCACCGAAGGGACCATGGCCCCCGGGACATCCGGCGGCGGGGGCGTCACCACTCGATCCCCCGCTGGCCCTTCCGCCCGGCGTCCATGGGGTGCTTGACCTTCGTCATCTCGGTGACCAGGTCGGCGGCCTCCAGCAGTCGGGGGTCGGCGCGGCGGCCGGTGATCACCACGTGCTGGCGGCCGGGCCGGTCCCGCAGCGCGGCCACGACGTCGTCGGCGTCGACCCAGCCCCAGGCGATCGGGTAGGTGAACTCGTCGAGGATGAGCAGGTCGTGCCGCTCGTCGGCCAGGCGGCGTTTGATCTCCTCCCAGCCCTCGACGGCGGCGGCCTCATGGTCCTCCTCGCTGCCCTTGCGGCGGCTCCACGACCAGCCCGAGCCCATCTTGTGCCACTCGACCGGACCGCCCTCGCCGGTCTCCTCGTGGAGTCGGCCCAGGCGCTCCAGCACGGTCTGCTCGCCGATGCGCCACTTCGCCGACTTGACGAACTGGAACACCCCGATCCGCCAGCCCTGGTTCCAGCCGCGCAGCGCGAGGCCGAACGCGGCGGTCGACTTGCCCTTGCCGTCACCGGTGTGGACGGCCAGCAGCGGCTGGTTGCGGCGCTGTCGCGTGGTGAGTCCGTCGTCGGGGACGACGAGTGGTTTTCCCTGGGGCATCAGGAGGCCCTCTCTCGTACGGCGGAGCCCAGCGCGTCGGCGCTGACCTCGCTGACGGGCAGGTGGTCGGCGCCGAGGTGGGCGGCCAGGCGGCCGGCCAGACCGAGGCGCAGCGGACCGGACTCGCCGTCCACCACGACGGTGGTGACGCCCAGTCCGGCGACGTGGTCGGCGGCGCTCAGCGCGCGGCCGACGGCGCCGCGCCCGCCGGTGGCCCGTCCGTCGGTGACCACGACGAGCAGCGGGCGCAGCCGCGGATCGCGCAGGCGTTCGCGGCGCAGGACCCGGGCCGCCTCCACCAGACCCTCGGCGAGCGGCGTGCGGCCTCCGGCGGGCAGGTCGTCGAGGCGGGCCGCGGCGATGTCCACGGACCGGGTCGGCGGCAGCGCGAGTTCGGCGTCCCGGCCACGGAAGGTGACCAGACCGACCTTGTCACGCCGTCGGTAGGCGTCGAGGAGGAGGGAGAGGATCGCGGTCTTGACCTCGGTCATGCGCTTGCGCGCCGCCATGGATCCGGAGGCGTCGACGCAGAACAGGACCAGGTTGGTCTCCTGGCCCTCGCGGACCGCGACGCGTAGGTCGCCGGGCTGGAGCCGGAGCCGTCCGCCGCCGTGCGGACGGGACGCCGCGGCCCGCACGGTCTCGACCAGATGGAGTGAGCTGCCGGGCCCCTGACCGGGTGGGGCGGCGCCGATCCGTCGGCCCCGCGCTCCCACGGCCCGGCTGCGTCTGCCGTCGGCCCCCTCACCTGAGCCCCGGACGGTGAGCAGCCGGGGCCGGTAGGGGGCGGCGGCCTTGACGGGGGCGGCACCGGCGGGACGGGGCGCGGGGGAGTCGTCCTCGGAGCCCTTCGCCTCCTGGCTGGCGGGTTCCTCGTCGGGCGCCCCGCCGTCCGGCGCCGCGTCGGGACCGTCCGCGCCGGAGGAGGCGTCGGCATCGGAGCTGTCGTCGGTACCGGCGGACGGGGTGTCGGGATCGTCGGACCCCTGCGGGTCCGGCGGCGCCGGCGGGTCCGGCGGGGGCTCCTCGTCGCCCAGGATCCGGTCGAGGAGGTCCTCGTCGAGTCCCGGAGCGTCGAACGGGTTGCGCCGACGACGGTGCGGCAGGGCGAGCAGGGCGGCTCGGCGGATGTCGGCCCGGGTGACCGAGGTCCGGCCCGCCCAGGCGGCGTGCGCCATAGCCGTGCGCGCGGTGACGATGTCGGCCCGCAGACCGTCCACGTCGAAGGCCGCGCACACCTCGGCGATCTTCAACAGCGCGGCCTCGGACAACCGCACCCGCGCCAGCGACTCCCTGGCGACGGCGACGCGCTTGGCGAGGGCCTCCTCGGCGTCGCGGTAACGCTCGGCGAAGGCGGCCGGATCGGCGTCGTGGGCCATGCGCCTGCGCACGACCTCGGCGCGCCGGGCGGGCTCGGGCGGCGCGGCGACCTCGACGGTGAGCCCGAACCGGTCGAGCAGCTGCGGGCGCAGTTCGCCCTCCTCGGGGTTCATCGTGCCGATGAGCAGGAACCGGGCCGTGTGCTCCACGGAGAACCCGTCGCGCTCCACGGTCACCCGGCCGGTCGCGGCGGCGTCGAGGAGGAGGTCGACCAGGTGGTCGTGGAGCAGGTTGACCTCGTCGACGTAGAGGATCCCGCGGTGGGCCCGGGCCAGCAGGCCGGGTTCGTAGGCGACCTGGCCGTGGGTGAGCGCCTGCTCCAGGTGCAGGGAGCCCAGGACGCGGTCCTCGGTGGCGCCGACGGGGAGTTCGACGAGCCGTACCGGGCGGCTCTCCACGGGCGAGCCGGAGCCGAAGGGGCCGTCCGGGGACCGCTGCGCCGGGTCGGCGGGGTCCACGGAGAACCGGTCGCCCCGGTAGACGTCGACGGGAGGCAGGAGGGAGGCCAGGCCCCGGACCGCGGTGGACTTGGCGGTGCCCTTCTCCCCGCGCACCAGGACGCCGCCGATCTCCGGCGAGACGCTGGTGAGGACCAGGGACAGGCCCAGGTCGTCGAGGTGTTCGTCGTCGCAGCCGACGATCGCGGAGAACGGATAGTGCGTCCGCAATGGCATGGTGAGGCTCCCGCTCGTTGCGCCATACGTCAAGGGCGGGCGCGAGGCCGGTCTTCGGACTTGCCGAGTCCTCCGAGGAGGCTCGATTCACCGCAGCGGGCCTGTGCCGGAATCTCACCGGTCTTCCCAGATTCTCCCCGCCGTCCGTCCCCACCGTTTCCGATGGTTGGGCCGCCGGGGCACCTCACGCCTGTCGCCGCCACGATAGCGTCTGGGACATGAAGCCCGATCCGCCCCCTCCCGCTGAACCCCGCGTCACCGTCGTCGGCGTCGGCGCCGACGGCTGGCCCGGGGTGCCGGAACGGCTGCGCCGCCTCATCCTGGACGCGGACGCGGTGCTGGGCGGACGCAGGCACCTGGCGATGCTGCCCGAGAGCGCCGGACAGCGCCGCGAGGCCTGGCCCTCACCCCTGCGGGAGGGGCTCCCATCCCTGTTCGCCTCCCTCGAAGGCGCCTCCGTGGTGGCCCTCGCCTCCGGCGACCCCCTCGTCTCCGGTGTCGGAACCACGCTGATCGACCTGCTGGGCGCCGACGCAGTGCGGGTGGAGCCCGCCGTCTCCTCGGTCGCCCTGGCCCGCGCACGGATGGGCTGGTCGGCGGAGCGGAGCGCGGTGGTGACCCTGGTCGGACGCGACCCCCGCCTGCTGTCGCGGGAACTGGCGCCCGGACACCGCGTCCTCGTGCTCTCCTCGGACGGCGACACCCCCGACGCGGTCGCCGCCCTGCTGGTCGGTGCCGGGTACGGCGCCACCCGGATGACCGTGCTGGGCGACCTGGGCACGGACACCGAGTCCCGGCTGCAGGCCACCGCGCGCGACTGGCTGACGGACCCGCCCGGAACGGTGCCCGCCCTGCACGTGCTGGCCCTGGAACTGGTCGGCCCACCCGCGTACGGCATGGTGGCGGGGCTGTCCGACGACGCCTTCGAGCACGACGGGCAGCTGACCAAGCGGGACCTGCGCGCCTCGGCGCTGGCCCGGCTGGCGCCCGCGCCGGGACAGCACCTGTGGGACGTGGGCGCGGGCGCGGGCTCGGTGGGCATCGAGTGGATGCGCGCCCACCCGACCTGCACCGCCACGGCGGTGGAGGCCGACACCGAACGGGCCGCGCGGATCGGCCGGAACGCGGGCCGCCTCGGCGTCCCCGGCCTGCGCGTGGTCACCGGCCGCGCACCGGACGCGCTGGTCGCGCTCCCCTCGCCCGACGCGGTGTTCATCGGTGGCGGCGCGACCCGGCCGGGCGTGCTCGAGACCTGCCTGCGGGTGCTGCGGTCGGGCGGTCGGCTCGTGGTGCACGGCGTGACCCTGGAGACCGAGCAGCTGATCGCGGACGCCTACCGGAGCCACGGAGGGGAGCTGACCCGGATCGCCGTCGAGACCGCCGCGCCCATCGGCGCGTTCACCGGCTGGACGCCCGCGCGCACGGTCACCCAGTGGTTCCTGGAGGTGGAGAGCTGACCCGGGGGCGGTCCGGATCGTAGAGGAAGGACTCACCACCGGTCCGGGGATCGAGCGCCCGTCCCACGAGGATCACCGCCGCCTGCCGCAACCCGACCTCCTCCACCGCGTCCGCGATGGTGGCGACCGTGCCGCGCAGCACCGCTTCGCCCGGCTGACTGGCCCGGTGGACGACGACGACCGGGCAGTCGGCGCCGTACGACGGTTCGATCTCGGCCATCAGCTCCCGCACCCGTCTGATCGCCAGGTGCAGGACCAGCGTGGCCCGGGTCGCCGCGAACGCGGCCAGCGACTCGGTCTCCGGCATGGCGGTCGACCGCGCCCGGGTCCGGGTCAGCACCACCGACTGGGCCACCAACGGCACGGTCAGCTCCCGCCCGGCCAGCGCCGAGGCGGCCGCGTACGCGGGCACCCCGGGCGTGACGTCCCACGGGACCCCGTGCGCGTCGAGCCGCCGGGTCTGTTCGGCCAGCGCCGAGTACAGCGACGGGTCCCCGGAGGTGAGCCGCACGACGTCCCGGCCCGCCGCGTGCGCGGCGACCAGGTGATCGGTGATGCGGTCCAGGTCCAGGCCCTGGGTGTCGACCAGTTCGGCGCCGGGCGCGCAGTGGGTCAGGACCTCGGGGTCCAGGTACGTGCCGGGGTAGAGCACCACGTCGGCCCCGGCGAGCATCCGCGTGGCGCGGACGGTCAGCAGGTCGGCGGCTCCGGGCCCCGCCCCCACGAAGTGCACGGTCACGGTCGCACCCACCTCGGGGTCCAGACCCGGCCCGCCTCGGAGACCCGGGTCGCCGGCGCGCCGACGATCAGCAGGCAGCGCATGTCGACGGTGGCCGGGTCGAGCTCACCGAGGGTGGTCACCGTCAGGGACTCGCCCTCCCGGCCGACGTCGCGGCCGACGACGACCACCGTGTCGGGCTTGCGGTGCTCCAACAGGATCCGGCGGGCGGTGGCGATCTGCTCGGTCCGGGACCGGGAGGCGGGGTTGTAGACGGCCAGTGTCAGATCGGCCTCGCAGACGGCGCGCAGCCGCCGCTCGATCACCTCCCACGGCTTCAGCCGGTCCGAGAGGCTCATCACCGCGAAGTCCCCGCCGATCGGGGCGCCCGCCCGGGCCGCGACCGCCTGGACGGCGCTGACCCCCGGCAGCACCCGGACGGGCACGTCGCGGAAGGCGGGGTCCTCGGCCGCCTCGAACACGGCGGTGGCCATGCCGAAGACACCGGCGTCCCCTCCGGAGACCACGGCGACGCGTTCGCCCCGCCCGGCCAGCTCGAGGGCGAGTCGGGCGCGGTCGAGCTCGACGGTGTTGCCGGAGGAGTGCCGGGTGAGTCCGGGGCGCTGCGGGACCCGGTCGACGTAGGGGCCGTAGCCCACGACGTGGTCCACCTCGGCGAGCGCAGCGGACGCCTCGGCGGTCAGCCAGTGGTCGGGGCCTGGGCCCAGGCCGACGACCAGCAGTTCGGCCGCGGGTTCGGCGGGTGTGGCCTCCTCCCGCGTCGCCGCGTCGCCGCTTCGGGACCGTCCGTCGCCTCGGGACCGCCTGCCGTTGCGACTGTCCCCGGTGACCAGGACCAGGGAGAAGTAGGGCACCGTCGCCGGGTCGACCTCCGCGACCGGCAGCCGCCGCTCCCCGTCCATCGAGGCGCGCTCGACGTAGACCGCGTGCTCCAGCCGCCCGGCCGCCGCCAGGGCGCGGCGGACGGCGGGGAAGGTCCGGCCCAGCTTCATGATCACGGCCGCGTCGGTGTCCGCCAGACGGCGGGCCAGCTCCGGTTCGGGCAGGGTGCCCGGCAGGACGGTGAGCACGTCGGTCTGCCGGGCCAGCGGGGCCGACGCGGCGGCGGCGAACGCCGGGACCCCGGGCACGACCTCGGTCTCGTACCGTTCCGACAGCCGGTCGTGCATGTACATGAACGACCCGTAGAACAGCGGGTCGCCCTCCGACAGCAGGACGACGTCGCGGCCCGCGTCCAGATGGGCGGCCAACCGTGCGGCGGAGGCCTCGTAGAAGTCGGCCAGAGCCCCCGCGTAACCGCCCGGATGGTCGGTCGCGCCGGTGGTCACCGGGTAGGTGAGCTGCTCCTCGATCGCCGTGTCCGGGATCAGGTCCCGGGCGATGCGGCGGGCGTTGGACTCCTTGCCGACCCCGGCGTGGTAGGCGACCACGTCGGCTCCGGTGATGAGCCTGGCCGCCTTGAGGGTGATCAGCTCGGGATCACCGGGGCCGACGCCGACGCCGTGGAAACGACCGGTCACTCCTCCTCCTTGGCGAGTGCGTTGAGGGCCGACGAGGTCATCGCGGAACCCCCGCGGCGGCCGCGGGCGGTCACGTAGGGGATGTCGAGGCCGTGTCGGCCCGCGAACTCGGTCAGCGCCTGCTTGGACTCGGCCGCGCCGACGAAGCCGACGGGGCAGCCGACGATCGCGGCCGGGCGCGGGGCGCCGTCGGCCAGCATCTCCAGCAGGTGGAACAGGGCGGTGGGCGCGTTGCCGACGGCGACCACGGCGCCGTCGAGCAGCGGCTCCCACAGCGACACCGCCGCCGCGGTCCGGGTGGTGCCCCACTCCCGGGCGAGGGAGGGGACCCGCTCGTCGCCGAGGAGGCAGAGCACCTCGTTGTCGCTCGGCAGGCGGCTCGCGGTCACGCCGGTGGCCACCATGGTCGCGTCGCACAGGATCGGGGCGCCGGACCGGAGGGCGCAGCGCGCCGCCGGGACCAGGTCGGGGTGGACCACCAGGTCGTCGGCGAGGTCGACCTGTCCGGTGCCGTGGATCATCCGCACGGCGAGCCGTTCGGCGTTGGCGGGCAGGTGGTCGAGCCGCGACTCACGCCGGATGATGGCGAAGGAGTCGGCGTAGATCGCCGGTCCGTCGTCGATGTACTCGTAGTGTCGGTTCGGTCTGCTCGGTGCGGTCACTGTTCGCCTCCCGGGACGATGACGCCGCGCCACGGCGTGACGACGAGCTCGTCGGATCCCGCGGCGTGTGCCTCGGCGGCGAGCGCCTCGGCCGCGGAGCGGTCCAGACCCTCCTCCGTCACGGGGGCGTGCCGTCCGCCCCCGGGCAGCGGGCCGTACGGCAGCGGCGGTGCGGGGGCCGGCAGTCGCGGGTCCGGTGGTACCGGTTCGGTCAGCGGGGAGGGGAGTTCGGCGACGTGCCAGGCCGCGGTGGGTCCGTCGCCGCGCCGCGCGAGGAAGGCGTCGGCCAGCCGGACGAGTGCGGCGGCGGCCTCGTCGAGCGGCGTCAGCGGGCCCCAGCCCTCGCCGACCCTCAGTTGCGCGGTGTGCCCGTCGAGGGCGACCAGCCCCAGGTCGCAGGAGCGCTCCAGCAGGTCGCCGCGGCCGTCGTCCAGGACGAACAGGAAGCGCCCGGGAAGGTCGGCGCGGCGCGGGTCGGCGCACAGCAGCCCGTCCAACGCGGCGGCGAGGGGGCGCAGGTCGGCCCGCCCGCCCGTCGCCCGCCATCGCTTTGGGGGCGCTTCGCACGGTGCGGAGCTTCCACCCTCGACGGACGCCTTCGGCGCGGTCCGCCCATCCTCCCACGCCCCCGAGGGGGCCGTGCGCGGGGAGACCATGATGTTGCGGACCAGCTCATGGGTGCGCGAGGGCAGCAGGCCGGTCCCCTCCAGGGCCCGGAGCACCTCGGGGGCCAGCTCTCCGTCATGCCCGGGCAGGGCGCGCAGCTGTACGTTGGCCCGGCCGGTGACGTGGATCCGGCCGTCACCGTACTCGGCGGCCACGGCGGCCAAGGCGAGCAGCGAGCGGGCGGGGAACCGGCCGCCGACGAGCCGGAGGCGAACAAGCAGCCCGTCGTCGGCGGGCCAGGGGCGCAGCGCACCGGGGCAGCGGTCGCGCCGGGTACGGAGGGAGGGGGACGGGGAGTCCATCGGGGATGCGTGTGTCCTTCGGGTCAGGGACCCATACGCGGGGTCCGCGGATGACCTGGCGGCCCTTCACCGCCAGTGCCAGCAGGTCTTCGGACTCGGGGTCGACCGGTGCGGAACGCCTTCCCGGAGCGGTGCTCCAGTGGCTGTCCCGGGAAACGTCTTCCCGGAACGTGCCCGACCGTCACCCTCACCGCTGCGCGTCAGTTCCGGACTCTCACCGGATTCCCTGTCCCACGAGGTGGAGATTCACTGGCCCGACGAGGGTATCTCGTCACCTCCGGACCTGGCCCAGGGCCCTTCGCCCTGATGGGGCCCAGGGGAGCCGACCCGTCACCCGGACGGGTCGGCTCCGCGCCGGGGTGGACGTCGCCCGCGCCCGCCGCGGGGATCAGGGGCCCTGCTGTACGGGGCGGGTGCTGCCGCGCACCACCAGACGGGTGGGCAGCATCATGGTCGGCGGCGGTTCTCCGCCGGACTCCAGGAGGTCGAGCAGTATCCGGGCGATGAGGTTCCCCTGCTCCGTCACGGGCTGTTCGACCGTCGTCAACTCCAGGACGTCGGCGAGTTCGTGGTTGTCGAAGCCGACCACCGAGATGTCCTCGGGGACGCGCAGACCACTGCGGCGGATGGCTCGCAGCGCGCCGAAGGCCATCTCGTCGGACTGCGCGAAGACGGCGGTGGGACGTGTGGCACCGCTGAGAAGGGCGCTCATGGCGCGTTCACCGCCCGCCACCGTGTAGTCGCCGACGGCCTCCAGCTCCGGCCGGTACGCGATACCCGCCTCGCCCAGGACGTCGCGGTAGGCGCGCGCTCGGTCACGCGGAGTGGTGAAGTCGTGCGTCGTCGGGCCCCCGCCGCTGATGTGCGCGATGTCGCGGTGCCCCAGCATGATCAGATGGCGCATGGCACTGGTGGCTCCCGCCACGTCGTCGATGCGCACGCACGCGAAGCCGTCCGCCTCCGCGCCCACCAACCCCAGGGGCACGTCGAGCCCGGACAGTGCGGCCGACTGCTCCCTCGAGAGCGGCATGCTCAGCACGGCCACCGCGTCCACCCGGCGCCGCAGCGGTATCGCGTCGAAGAAGCGGTCGCGGCTGGCCGCGTCGGGGAGGTTGTACAGCAGCAGGTCGAAGCCCCTCGCGCGGAGGACCTCCTCGATGCCGAAGACCACCTGCCCGAAGAACCACCGGTTGACGTAGGGCGCCACGACACCGATCGTCTGCGTGCGCCCGCTCGCCAGCCGGGACGCGCTCGGAGTGATGGTGTAGTCCAGTTCGCGCGCGATGCGCACGATGCGCAGGCGCGTGTGCTCCGCCACGCTGGGCAGGCCGCGGAGAGCGCGCGACACCGTCGCGGTGGAGACCCCGGCCCGGTTCGCCACATCCGAAAGACTCGCTCCCACGGCTCTTCCCCCTGATCCGTACCGCCCGGCCCGTGCCGGCACCAGGCAGCCTATTCTGCCCCCGGCGGTCGTCGCCGCGGGTCCTCCGCGGACTCGGCCGCGCGCAGGGCGACCGACACGTCGTCGCGGTCCGCGTAGGGGTCCTCCACGCGCCGCACGTCCAGGGGGAGGGGGCGGTCGTCGGCGGTACGGGCCCGGCAGCGGCCCGGCGCGCGCCCGTAGGAGACGGCACAGGCGACGAAGACGCCGTCGGCGTACAGTTCCAGGTACTCGCCGAACAGCAGGGCGCGCAGGTGTCCGACGGGTCGTTCCAGCCGGGTCTCCTGGACGGGGGCGCCCGCTCCGCATCGCACCCGCAGTCCGTCCGGTGCCACGTCCACGGTGAACCCCGACTCCTCGCCCCGGAGCACGACCCTGGCCGGCCCGCCGTCGACGGTGACGTCCACGACCGCGTTCCACACCGGGGCGCCGGGGTCGGGCACGGACCGCAGGTGGGGTTCGACGCCCCGCCACCAGCCGAGCCGGAGACGGCCGTCCGGGGCGGTCTCCAGAACCTTGGGTTGGGCGAGCATGCCCCGGCAGGGCGCGCCCCCGTCGTCCAGTCCGGTCCTGCGCTGGACGGTGTGCAGCAGGAGCCGCTCGCCCCCGGGGCCGTTCACGAGGCGGGGAGCGTAGGGACCGGGCGGTGCGAGCGGTCCGAGCCGTTCCCACGTCCCGTCCAACCGGTCGGCCCGCCACGCCTCGATGTGGTGGGAGGGGCCGATGGAGCCGAGCAGCAGCCATCCTCCGGGCACGCGTTCGAGTACGGGGCACTCCAGTTCGTCGACGTCGCCGGGAACGAGCAGGGGAGGCCGAACGGTCCACCGCTCCAGGTCGTCGGAGACGGCGAGCCCCACGCAGCCGGAGCGTTCGACGGGGCCGTGCGCGGTCCGGGCGCACACGAGCATGGCGTAGCGGGATCCGAAGATCCCGCCCTCCGGTTCGACGATCCACGGGTCGCGCCAGGCCTCCTGGGCACCGGTGCGGTACCACCGTCCGTCCGGACGCACGACGACACCGGGGACGCGCCGCCACCCCGAGGCGTCGTCGGCACGGGTCCGTGCCAGACCCACGGCCTGCCGCTTGTCCCCGTCGTCGTGCACCCCCGTGTAGGCCATCGTCCAACCGTCCCCGTGGCGCAGGGGGTGCATCGTCCACACGCTGGTGTCGTCGAACTCCCCGGGGCGGCCCACGCCGAAGGCGGGCGCGAGCGGCTCCCAGCGGACCAGGTCGTGGGAGACGGCGCGTCCGTAGGAGGTCTCCAGCAGGCTGACGTCGGGATGCTCGGTCCAGGGGGCCTGTAGGTGCAGGAGCACGTAGGACGGCCCCTCCACGACCGCGAAGTCGTTGAGGCAGGCCCCTGGTGGTGCGTAGCGCATGGTCCTCGGTCCTCTCGTGGACGGCGTGGGAACGGCGTGGCCCCGCTGCGGTCATGGACCTTCGGGAGCGTGACTGGTGCAACAGTACATGCAATCGCTTACATTCTCCTAGGCGAGTGATTGTTTCCGCTGGTTTCATGTAAACGGAGAGATCAGGGTGCTGATGTTGCCGTCCTGTGTCGGATCGTGTGCTCTCGGTGCGTAATTTGTCACAGCAGTGCAACGACTGGATGTAAGCGATTGCATTCGTGTTTTCCGTGGCTAGCGTTGGGTGGCACAGCTCACAGGACACCGCCTGTCCGGCACGCGGACATCCGCCTGGCGCGGCACCTCCGCCGATCGCGGCCGACATGTCGGGTGTCCGTTAGGAGGAGACGATCGTGCGAACCAAGCGAACCGAACCACGCGGCGCCCTGCGCGCCGCGGCCGTGCTGGCGGTCCCAGCCCTGGCTCTCACCGCGTGCGGCACGGGAGGAGGAGGGGGCGCCGAAGCGGGTGACGGCGAGGGCCTCATCACGATCTGGGCGCACCAGGGCCAGGACCGGGAGGTCGTCGCCCTCCAGGACGCGGTCGACGCCTTCAGCGACACCCACCCCGACATCACGGTGGACCTCACACTTATCCCCGAGGCGGACTACACGACCACCGTCACCACGTCGAGCCCCGACGAACTGCCCGACGTGCTCGAATTCGACGGCCCCACCATGGCCAGCCTGGTCTACAACGGCAAACTCTCACCGATCGACGACTTCGTGTCGGAGGAGACCCGCGCCAACGCCACCGACTCGATCCTGGCCCAGGGCACGATCGACGGGTCCCTCTACGGCCTGGGCGTGTTCGACTCCGGACTCGGCGTCTACGGCAACGCCGCCCTCCTGGACGAGGCCGGGGTCGCCTACCCCGAGGGCCTGGAGGACGCCTGGACGGCGGAGGAGTTCACCGACGCGCTCGCGGCCCTGGCCGCAGAGGACGAGGACGGCCGCGTCCTGGACGTCAAGCAGAACTACGGTTTCGGGTCCGGCAGCGAGTGGACGACCTACGCGTTCTCCCCCGTGGTCTGGTCGGCGGGCGGCTCGCTGATCGAGGGCGACAGCGCCGACGGAGCCCTCAACACACCCGGCACCGTCGAGGCGCTGAGCCTGGTCCAGGAGTGGGCCGCCTACACCGACGCCAACACCGACGACAGCGCCTTCGTCTCCGAGGACGTCGCGCTGTCCCTCGTCGGCCACTGGGAGTACCCCAACTACTCCGAGGCGCTGGGTGAGGACCTCGTCGTGCTCCCCCTCCCCGACTTCGGCAACGGCGTCAAGACCGGCCAGGGCTCCTGGGCCTGGGGCGTCTCCGGTGCCTCCGACAACGGTTCCGCCGCCGGTGAGTTCATCGACTTCCTGATGGCCGACGAGCAGGTCGCCGCCCTCACGTCGGCCAACGGGGCGCCTCCCGGCACGAGGTCCGCCGTCGAGGCCAGCGACCTGTACGGTCCGGGCGGGGATCTCGCGCTGTTCGCCGACCAGCTGGCGGCGACCTGCGGAGAGGGACCGGTCACCGCCGACTGCGTGTCCGTGCCGCGCCCGGTGACCGCCGGATACCCCGTCATCACCCGTCAGTTCGCCGACGCCTTCGCCACCATCTGGGAAGGGGGCGACGTCTCCGAGGCACTCGACGACGCGGTCACCGCGATCGACACCGATTTCGCCGACAACGACTCCTTCACCATCTCCTAGCGCTCGGTCTCCGAGGGAGGGCGCCGCGCCGTCCACCGGGACCGCGTCCGCCGACGGACGCGGTCCCCGCGGCGCCCGACCCGCGCGAGAGACCGCTCCCCGAGATCCCTGCGACCTCAAGGACCCTCCATGACCGCTCCCGCTCCGCCGGGTGCCACCCGAACCCGCCCGAAGGCACGACGCGAGGGGTGGGCGGGGCCGCTGATGGCCCTGCCCGCCGTCGCCGGACTGCTGCTGTTCGTCGCGCTTCCCTTCGCGATGGCCGTTGGGCTGTCACTGTTCAACGTCCGGCTCGACTCCTTCCGGCCGCCCGACTTCTTCGCCCTGGAGCAGTACCGGCGCATCCTCGCCTCGCCGGAGTTCAGCGGCGACTTCTACCGGGCGCTGGGCAACAACGTCCTGTTCGCCGCCGTCATCGTGCCCGTGCAGACGGCGGCCGCCCTGGGACTGGCGCTCCTGCTCAACCGTCCGCTGCGCGGCATGCCGGTGTTCCGGACGTTCTTCTTCATGCCGGTCGTCTTCCCGATGGCCCTGATCGCGACGGTCTGGCGGCTCATCTTCGATCCGGGGCCGGACGGCATGCTCAACTCCGTGCTCGGGCTCGCCACCTTCGGCCTGTTCTCCTCACACGACTGGCTCGGGGAGGCGAGCACCGCCATGCCGTCGATCATGCTGCTGTCCCTGTGGCAGGGCGTCGGGTTCCAGATGGTCATCATCCTCGCCGGCCTGCAGGGTATTCCCAAGCAGCTCTACGAGGCGGCCGAGATCGACGGGGCGGGCCGTTGGCAGAGGTTCCGGGCGGTCACCCTGCCGGGGCTGCGCAACACCCTCGTCTTCGTCGCCCTGGTCACCACGATCCTGTCGTTCCGTCTGTTCGACCAGGTCTACATCCTGACCCGCGGCGGACCGGACGGCGCCACCAGCACGGTGATGCACCTGGCGGTGACCACGGCCTTCGCGGAGAGCAACGTCAGCCGTGCCGCGGCCATGACCGTCGTGCTCTTCGTCGTGGTCCTCGGCCTCACCCTGCTGCAGCGCCGCCTCGTCACCCAGGAACGGGAGATCTCATGACCGTGCTCACCGACCGGCCGACCGCGCCCCGACGGGTCCCGACCAGGAGGCGCGGGCCGGCGCGCCGACTCCACCCGTCCGTGCGGCGCGGACTCGACTACCTGCTGATGAGCACGGTGACGCTGCTCTTCGCCTCCCCGATCCTGTACATGGTCGTCGGCAGCCTCAAACCCGACGACCAGGTCCTGGACGGGCTGGCGGGCTTCGTCCCGAGGAACCTGTCCCTGGACAACTACGTCGACGTCTTCGCCACGTTCGACGATCCGAGCACCGGGTACTTCCTGGACTTCCTCGGTACGTCGGTGATCGTCACCGGCATCGTCGTCCTGGGCGGCCTGGTGGTCAACTCGATGGCCGCCTACGCTCTGGCCCGACTGCGCTGGCGTGGCCGCGACGCCGTCCTCATCCTGGTCCTGGCGCTGGTCGTGCTCCCCTTCGAAGCGATCGCGGTGCCGCTGTTCTACCTGCTCAACGACTTCCGCAACACCCTGGCGGTGCAGTCGGTCCCGCTGGTCGCCAACGCCTTCTCCGTCTTCCTCTTCTACTCCTTCTTCCTGAAGATCCCCAAGGAGATCGAGGAGGCCGGGCGGATGGACGGAGCGGGAGCGTTCAGGATCTTCGTGCGGATCATCGTCCCGATGAGCAAGCCCGTCTTCGCGACCGTCGCCATCCTGTCCTTCCTGACACAGTGGGGGATGTTCCTGTGGCCGGTGCTCATGGTCAATGATCCGGCCGTGCGCCCGCTGCCGCTGGCCATCAGCGTCTACCAGGGACAGCCGCCCTTCGAGTGGGGCGACATCATGGCCTTCGGTGTGATGATGGTGCTGCCCATGCTCGTCGTGTTCCTCGTCTTCCAGCGCTGGTTCGTGCGCAGCGTGGCCTCCAGCGGGCTCAAGGGCTGAGCGGGGCGGAGGGGGTCAGGCGTCCGCCCACCCCTCCGGGAGCGGGTAGCCGTGTTCGCCGTGCAGCCGGACGAACCTCGCGCGGATCACCGAGGCGCGGCGCTCCAGGCCCCGCTCCGTGCGCACGAACAGCACCACGTCCTCGTCACCGCCGGTGCCGATCGGCTGTACCAGCCGCCCTCCCGTCGCCAGCTGCTCGACGAGCGGCGGGGGAACCCTCGGGTGGGCGGCCGAGACCAGGACGGCGTCGAACGGCGCCTCGTCGGGAGCCCCGAGCGTCCCGTCGCCCACGCGCGGCACGACGTTGGTCACACCCAGGCCCTCGAGCCTCGTCCGGACGCGCTCGACCATCTCGGGCCACAGGTCGACGCTCACCACCCGCGCCGACAACCGGGCCAGCAGGGCGGTCTGGAAGCCGTAGCCCGTCCCGACCTCCAGCACGCGCTCGTCCCCTGTCAGCCGCAGGGCCTCGATCATCGCGGCCGACAGGGACGGCTGCGTGGTCACCTGCCCGTGCCCGATGGGCAGGGGGCGGTCCTCGTAGGCCTGGGCCCGGTGAGCGGCCGGGACGAACCGGGCGCGCGGGACCTCGCCGAACGCCGCGAGCACGCGCTCGTCGTGTACACCCTGCGCCCGCACCGCGCGGACCAGGTCCTCCGGGGCGGCACTCCACAGCACCTGAACCCCTCCCTGCCCAGGGGACGCGTGCCGCCCCGCCACCAGGGCGGACCCCAGGGTCGACGCGGCACGGAAGGCTGGTCGCCTGTGGTCAGCAGCTTAGTTCCGCGCGTCCTTCACACGGGGTTCGGGCGGGGCCGCTTCCTCCCCGCTTATTGCCAACCCCCCGGTCAGGGCGTACTTTCATGGGGCCGTGGTGTTCGGGAAGTCCGGTGTGAATCCGGCGCGGCCCTCGCCACTGTGTACGGGAAGCCCTCGTGTCCCGCGTACGACCGGATCCGTCCGGTGACGCGGCCACACGCCACTGGGGAGGCACTCTCACGGGTGCGGACCTGGGAAGGCGGACACGGGGACGGTGACCCGGCAGCCAGGAGACCGGCCACGGCGCTGATGACCGCCCACGAGGTGCTGGAGATTGGTCCCCACAATGCACATACCCGAAGGCCTGCTGCCCCCACTGCACGCCGCCGCCTGGACCGCGGCCGCGGCACCGTTCATCGTCCACGGCGTCCGCTCGCTCACCCGCGAGGTCCGCGCCAACCCCGACGCCAAACTGCTGCTCGGCGCAGCGGGCGCGTTCTGCTTCGTCCTCTCGGCACTGAAGATCCCCTCGGCGACCGGAACCAGTTCCCACCCGGTGGGGGTCGGCCTGGGCGCGGTGCTCTTCCGACCACCGGTGATGGCGGTCCTGGGCACGATCACCCTGCTCTTCCAGGCACTGCTGCTCGCGCACGGCGGACTGTCCACCCTCGGAGCCAACGCCTTCTCGCTCGCGGTGGTCGGCCCGTGGGTGGCCTACGGAGCGTTCCGGCTCGTGCGCTCGGTCACCACCCGGCTGTCCGAGGGGCTGTCACTGTCCCTGTCGGTGTTCGCGGCGGCGTTCTCGGCCAGCCTGGGCACCTACACCGTCACCAGCCTCCAGCTCGCCCTGGCGCACCCGGACCCGGAGGGCGGGATCGTCGGGGCGTTCGTCAAGTACGCGACGATCTTCTCCCTCACCCAGATCCCGATCGCGGTCATCGAGGGCCTCATCACCGTGGCGGTGATCCGGATCCTCACCTCGGTGAGCCGTGGCGACCTGGTCCGGCTCGGGGTCCTGCGCGCGTCCGCCGCACCCCCGTCCCCGTCCCCGTCCGGGACGCGGACCGAGGCCGCGCCCGCGACCGCCGCCGAGGACCGGGAGAAGGGGAGCAGCGAATGAGCGACCAGACCAAGCCCCGCGCGTGGGTGACCTGGGTACTGCTGGGCGCCGTGGCCGTCGTTGCGGTGCTGCCGTTGCTGACGGGGGCCGCCGACCACCTGGAGGAGCCGTTCGCCGGAGCCGACGGTGAGGCCGAGAGCCTGGTGAACGAGCTGAACCCGGAGTACGAGCCGTGGCTGTCGCCCGTGGTCGAGCTGCCCTCGGGGGAGGTCGAGTCCGGGCTGTTCGCGCTGCAGGCGGCGATCGGCGCCGGGATCGTCGGCTACGCGTTCGGGGTGGCCCGCACACGGTCCCGCCTGCGCCCTGAGCAGGGTCCCGCCGTCACCACCGGTACCGGAACCGCCGCCCTGGAGCCGAACGACGACGTCTCCGACGGCTGACCCATCGTGACACCGATCGACACCGCCGCCTACCGGAGCCGGTGGCGGCGGTACCACCCCGCCGTCAAGGGGGTGCTCTGCGGCGGACTGCTCGCGTGCGCCCTGTTGCTGCCACCGTGGCCGGGCGCCGCGCTGGTGGCGGCGGCCACCCTGGCCGCGGCCGCCGCGGCCCGTGTCCCTCCGGGACTGCTGGTACGCGTGGCGGCCGCACCGCTGCTGTTCGTCGCCACCAGCGCGGCTCCACTCCTGGTCACGGTGGGCGGACCGGAGACGCTGGGCTGGGCCGAGGGCGGAGCGGCCCGGGCCGCGGAGGTCGCGGCGCGGGCGTCCGCGGCGGTCGGCACCCAGCTCTTGTTCGTACTGACCACCCCCGTGGCCGACCTGCTCGCCCGACTGGCCCGGACCCGGCTGCCCACCGCCCTGGTCGAGGTGGTCGCCCTGACCTACCAGATGCTGATGGTGCTGCTGCAGACCGCCCGGCGGGTCGGGTCCGGCCAGGCGGGGCGGCTCGGGTACCACTCCCGGCGGTCCGGGATCCGCTCCGCGGGGGCGCTGGGCGGGGTGCTGTTCGTCCGTTCCCTCGACCGGGCGCGCCGGCTCCAGGAGGGGCTGGCCTGCCGCGGGTACACGGGGCGGCTCACCGTCCAGGTCGACGAGCAACCCGTCCGTCCGGTGGAGTTGGCCGCGGCCGCCACCCCGCCGCTGCTGGTCGCCGCGCTCTCCCTCGCTCACGCGGCCCTGCTGTGAACAGCGGGCCCGCCGACGACTTCCAGGAGGCACGCATGCCCGCCCGACCTGCGGGGCCCGACCCCCGTGCCGCCGCGGCGGCACGCCACGCGCCGTCCGGCCCCGACGGCCCGCCCGTCCTGGCCGGACAGGGGCTGCGCTACGACTACGAGGACACCGGTTCCGCGCTGACCGGGGTGGACGTGCGAGTCCGCTCCGGCGGGCTGCTGGCGGTGCTGGGCCCCAACGGGGGCGGTAAGACCACCCTGCTGCGGCTGTTGGCGGGCAGCCTGGCCCCCACCCGGGGATCGGTGCTGTTGGACGGCGAACCGCTGCCGCGCGGTCGGCGCGGCCGCGACCGGTTGCGCCGCCGCGTGCAGATGGTCTTCCAGGACCCCGACGACCAGCTGTTCTCCGCCACCGTCGGCCAGGACGTCTCCTTCGGTCCCGTCAACCTGGACCTGCCCGCCGCCCAGGTCCGGGAACGGGTGGACTGGGCGCTGGCCGCGCTCGGCATCACCGGGCTCGCCGACCGGCCCACCCACCTGCTCTCCTACGGCCAGCGCAAGCGGGTGGTGCTGGCCGGGGCGATGGCGATGCGCCCGGACGTGCTGATCCTGGACGAGCCCACGGCCGGGCTGGATCCGGCGGGGGTGGCGGAGCTGGTGTCGACCCTGGACGGGTTGCGGGCTCGGGGCGCCACGCTGGTGGTGTCCACGCACGACGTGGACCTGGTACACGGCTGGGCGGAGCGGGCACTGGTCCTGGACCGGACGGTGCTGGCGGAGGGCCCGGCCGGGGAGGTGCTGGGCGACACCGCCCTGCTGGCCCGGGCCCGGCTGCGCCCCGCCTGGGGTCCCCTGGTGGGGCGGGCGCTGCGCGCGCACGGGCTGTTGCCCGATGCCGCCGCCGACCCGGCCTCCCCCGAGGATCTGGCCCGGCTCCTCGGCAGGCCCGACCGATGAGCTCTTCCCTCTTTTCCCGCGGAGGGCCGGACGGGTGATCCGAAGCGGACGCAACGCTCGCACCCTCCGGGTGTACGTCTTCGGCCGATGCGGTGCACCCTCGCGAGGGCGCGGGGTCCCGCCGCCGCCATCGGATGAGAAGTCTGGTTAACACGTGCCGCCACGTGTCATTTCGTGTCGTTTCGTGTCGCCCCATCCGATGCGCCGTGCTGTCTGGGGTCGGGTGGTGCCGCCGGGTGTCGTGCCAGTACGGAACTGAAGAGCACGAACGGAGCACACACGCCCGGTTGGCGGCGTCCGATGGCACCTCGCGAGGTTCTCAGCATCGGTGTCTTTTCAAGGGATCGTGGTACTGGCTCAGGGTTGTGAGGCTAACGGGCTGTGGTCTGCACGTTCAGGACACAGAAGGCTCACGCTGGCGGGCGGGTAACGTCCGGGGACCGGACAGAGTCCGGGTAGACAACGTGCCGTGATGATCGGAAGGGGAAGCGCCGTGTCGTGGGTCAGCCGGATCGCCGACGCCGTCGAGTGGCGGTCGATGGACGTCGACATCGCGTGGGAGGTGATCGAGGCGCGCCTGGGCACGGCGCTTCCCGCCGACTACAAGGAGCTCTGTCGGTGCTTCGGGGTGGGGGAGTTCAGCGGGTATGTGCATGTGTACGGTGCCCCGGGAGGCGCCGACTCGCAGATGGTGGACAAGCTGGCGTCGCTGTGGCGAACACTGGAGACACATCCGATCACGCGGGACGCCTTTGATCCGTACGGTCTCTACCGTCCGGGTGGAGCAGGCCTGATCCCCTGGGCCGTGTCGGAGACGGCCGTCGAGTTCTCCTGGGCCGCCGACGTCGAGGTGCCGCCGCAGGACTGGCCGGTGGTGGCGCGGACCGAGGTCAGCCCTTGGCGGCGCTTGCCGATGTCGGCCTCGGAGTGCCTCTTCCGCGTCCTGACCGACGTCTCCTTTACGGAGTTCACTATCGCCGACCTGATGGAACGTCCGTCCTTCAGGCCGTACGCGATGGAGTCCCGGGTATCGACCAGGGGTTGTGCGCGGTGACTCCTCTCGGCCGCGGCCGGTTTCTGATCGTGGAAAGGTCACCGGGCTTGTGTGGCGACGGCGCGCTGCGCGGTGCGGGAGGTGTGGCTGGTGTTGCGTGATGCCGGTTTTGTGACTGATGCCTGTTGGTTTGTGAAACCTGAGCGGATCCGGCCTTGCGTCAGGGAGCGAGATAGTCCATCCTTACCGTCATGATGACGCACATCGCACGGAAGGGCGGCCTCCGCCCGGGCCTTTGAGCGCCCCTGAGTGGACCATCGGCGAGCCCGCCGATGGACGATCCACTTTTCTTCGACACGTCACCTCTCTTTTCGCCGAGCATGGTGAACCCCCCTGGCCGAACGACGGTCGGCCGTTCCCCGACGACCCTCCCGACTGGGCCAACGCCACGATGCGCAGCGTCGTCCTCGACGGGATCCGCACCCACCACTTCGGGGTCGGCCCGAAGGCGGAACAGGCTGACGCACTGGCCGGAATCCTCGCCCGGACCGTGGAGGAGCCTCCTGACATCGCTGCGGCGCAACTCTTCCACGACGCGCTCGCCGAGACCGACGCCCTGACAGTCGTCGACCATCTCCTCGAACCCATCGCTGCGCGCAAGGTGTCCCGCCGCCGTGCGCGGGTGCTCGCCCGATGGACGGCCGAGCACGGCACGCACCGCGACGCCGTCAAAATCGCGCTGGCTCTGCTGGGCCTGTGCGGAGACGAACGCGAACGAGAACTGTTCGTCCTGCTCGGGTCACTGGACGAGTTCGCTCTCTACGCGGCCGTCGCGTTGCGGCGTGTCGTACCCGACCCCGAACCGGACCTGTTCCGACTCGCCCGACGGGCCACGGGGTGGGGCCGCATCCACGTGGTGAAGCGGCTGGAAGGCACCACCGATCCCGCCATCCGGGCATGGCTCCTACGAGAGGGCTTCCGTAACGGGGTCATGGACGAGTACCTCGCCCACTTCGCCGCGGTGAACGGAGGACTGCTGGAAGCCCTTACCAAGGGCGGACCTGAAGGGAAGGTGGACGACGCACTGCTCGACGGGGCGGGAGGCATCCTCGGAGCCATGGCCCTCTCCGAGGGCGGACCGGCCAAAGGGCTAGTGGACTATCCGGACGCGTTCGCCGCGCTCGAACGCTACACCGAACTGATCGACGGCGCTCCCGCCACCCTGGGGCGGCTCGCAGACCTGATGACGATCCGTACCTACCTGCTCGGCGAGCCCGGGGACCTGGGGCATTCGGCCGACGAGGTGACTCGGCTCGGCCGACGACTCACACGAACACTGGAGCGTCCGGAATGGGAAGCGGAGGTCCGTGCGCACCTGGCCGAGCCCGACGGGAAGGATGTCGGTAGTGCGCTATGGGTGGCAGACAAGCTGGGACTGCGGCCGTTCGACGACGTCCTGCGGCGTCTGCGCGTGGCACCGCGGGACTCCTCGGCCTGGCACTGGGCCTTTCGCTGGGTCACCCGGGAGCGGGTGAACGATCTTCTGGAACTCGCCCAGACCCTGTTGCCGCTCGAAGAACTGGCGACAGGGCCGTCCGAGGTGTCGTCGGTGGGGCCCGGGTATGAGGATGACCGTGCTCTGGAGAGCGTCCTACGCGGTATGGCCCGGACACCGGGTTCGGATTGGCCGCTCATCCGTACCGGCCTGCGCAATCGTTGCATCGGGGTGCGTGCGGCTGCGATCAGCGCCCTGGAGGCGTGGTGTGGGCGGTCCCTTCCGGCGGAGGCGGTAACCGTACTTCGTCGGGCCGAGGCCGAGGAGCCGCACGCTCACACCAAGGAAAGCATGTCGGCCGTTCTGGGGCGGCTCGATCTCGGTTCCGGAACGGACTGATCCTGCGAAGCGGTCCGGGCTGGCACCTGTCGTTGGCTCGGGCCGTGTGCTCCGTCCACCCGGTGCGGGGCTTGCGGGGCCAGGGGTTCCGGGTGGTGCCGGACTGTTTCGTTCTGGGTGTGGTGGAGGTTGTGGCGCGTGTCGGGATCGCCTCCCGTCACTCACTGGTGTACCCCCCCACATGCGAAGGCTTTTGACCTATGAACGTTTTCTCAGGTCAAAAGCTTAAGCTCCTGGGGGTGAGTGACGGGACCTGAAACTGCGGTGGGGAAGTTTCCTGACCTGAGAAAGTACGAGAAGTCGCAGGTAGTGGGGGATACGGTTGCTCGGTTGTGCCGTGTTGTCCCGGGTTCCGCTGGAAGGCGTGCACCCCCTGGGTGCACGCCCTCGGCCGATATGGTGCACTCTCGCGGGTGCACCGGAGGCTCACCGTACGGGAGCCGCTGGGAGCGGTTGCGTTGATTGCTCGCGTCGCGCCGTACCGTTCCGTGTCGGTGAGGTGGCACCCGCGTCCGAAGGGGCATCGGTCTCGGGGCGCTCGGACGCGAAAGCGGGTGGAGGATCCGTCGCGCGTTCGAACCACGGTTTTCCCTCGGCGGCCATACCTTCGAGAATGCGGAGCGTGTGGGAGAACCCAGCGGCGTCGAGGTTGATATCCGATGCCTCGGCCTGCGGTTCCTCGTCCCCTTGGTCGTGAACGGGAGTGTCGGACACCGGGATGCTCTTGGCCGGTCCGTTGGTCAGCGTGATGTTCAGGGTGTACCGCCGTGCGCTCTTGATCTGCACCCGGACGGAGGAAAGCGCCTCGAAGCGGTAGTTGTCCCGTTCGCTGCGGTGCCACCGTGCCCGCTCGAAATCGAGTTTGGCCGTGGCCTCCCGCACTCCTTCGTTGGTGACCAGGAAGACCCTGATCTCGTACTTTGAGTGGCGCCAAGGTCCTCCCCGCACGCTGGCCGACTTGCAGGGACGGTCCGCTGTCGGGAGGAAAGCGTGGGTGGTGACCTCAGACCAGGCCAGACGATGGTGTTTCAGGGCCTCGTTGAGGATCAGGGTCTTGTCCGCGTTCAACCAGGCCTCCATCTCCGTTTCCGTGGGCATCAGTGCTTCGAGCTTGCCCTTCCACCGTTCGTACTCGGCTTTCCGTGCGGTGAGGACATCCTCCTGCTCCCGGTTCTCCTCCTTGTAACGACGGTGTTCACTGTGGATCCTCAACCACAGGGGAATCGCGAACCTGCCGGCGACCACGGCGAGGAGGACACAGCCCACGGTTGAGACCGGTGACTCCTGGAACGCGATACTGAGGGCTGTCATGGTCGCCGCCGCCGAGAGCAGACACAGGATCACGCATCGTGCTTTGGCCGCCGTTCCCACTGCGTGGATTTCGTCAGGCTCCAGCGGCAGGCCCTTGGTCCAGCGTCGACGAACATCGCGCACCATGAACCGGATCAGCCAGTTCACTGCTCCGTTGCGAACACTGCTCTCCCGGTAGACACGGGCGACCTCATCACGCAGAGACCGGCGTACGCCGATGGTCTGGCTGAGCCACTCGTCCCTGTTCTCCGGTTCGGGGGCGTACTTGGCGAAGTAGTGGTCGAACGCGCGCTCCACATGATCAGCGAAACCGCGCTCGGGCGGACCCGTGCGCGAGCGTCGGTAACCGTACTCCTGTTCCTTGGCGAGCCTGCGCCGGTGCTTGTGGTTCCAGAAGGCGATGTGCCAACCTGCGGCGGGCCCGAAGACGAGCATCGCGAAGCAGGAAATCAGCGACAGCAGGCTCCCCTGGGCCAAGGCGGACTTCATCATGACCGTGACAGGGAACAGGAACGTGCTCGCCAGGATCAGACCTCCGAAGATATCCCGGAGGGCGGTGGATTTCGGCTTGGGCCTCCCGGCCCTGGCCCCGGCGGGTACGGGTTCGAAGTAGACCCAGGCCCGGTCGACCCTTTCGTGGGCGTGTTGCTCCAGTTTGGCGCCCTCCCGGATCTGGTGCCACACACCCTGCTTCATACTTCCGGTGAGTACCAGACCGAGATGGCGCAGAATCAGGTCGCGCTGCACGGTGGGCAGAGCGTCCAGGCGAATCATCGTGTCGGCCGGGTCTCCACCGGAGCCGTCCACGCAGGACAGGAGTCCGAAGACGATGTCCAGGCCCCGCCACCACTCGTTACGTCCTAACGGTGTCCGCCGCCGGGCTGACAGCTCTGCCAGGACCGCGCGGTCCTCCTTGGTGAGATCCCGGTAGGAGCGCTTACTGAGGATGGCCAGAGCCCGATGAAAATGGATCTCCGGGCCGTCGAATCCGCGCGCGTAGGCTCGCTCGAGGTGCTCCCTCGCTTTGACTGGGACTCCGTCCGCGAGGTAACGGCACCCGACTTCGTAATCACGCTCAGGCGGGTCGTCGGGGCCCACTACGTAAATGACGGAGTCGTGCACATGGCCTGCCTGGACCCCGACGTGGGAGCCGGACGCAGCCGTGTTGGCGGTATCAGGCCCGCTCATGAGAGCCCCTTCACCGCGGTGATCAGCGTCGCGACCTGCGCGGCCAGCGACGCCAGGTCGCCGAGCAGGCCCCGCAGGCGCTTCAGGGCCAGGACCGAGGCCTTCCTGCTCTCGGGTGTCCCCTCCTCGATCCCCTTGTCGGCGATGTCGATCTCGGCCGACGCCGCCTCGTGGGTGTCCTCGTCGATGCGTCCCGCCGAGCGCTCCCGCGCCAGTTTCTCCCTGAGGGCAGCGAGTTCGTCCGCGATCCCGGTTCCGCCGGCCCCGGGCGCAGTGAAGGACACGTGGAGCGTGCTGTCGCGCACGTGGCCCGCCTGGACACCGACACTTCCGTAGGCGGTGTTGGTGACATTGCCTCCGTCACCGGAGTTGCTGTCCTTGCGCATGGTGGGGGACTCCTTCTGTCCGATGAGTTCTTCCGCGAGGTCCAGGGCGAAGGCCGCGGCGTTCGCGGCGGCGACCGGCTGCCATTCGCGGTCCGCCTCGCTGGCCTTCGTGCCGTCGGCCCGGTCGCTGATGCCGCGCACGATCGCCACCGGTGCGCCGCTCAGGTGTCCGGCCTGGGCGACTCCGGCGCCCTCCATCTCGATGGCCAACGCGTCGTTGTAGGTCTGCCTGATCCACTCGGCCTCGCGTGAGACCCGGGAGTTCTGCACGATCTCCCCGGCGGCGATGGGGCCCAGGTGCGCCTGAGGGCGCGGCCTCTCCGGCGGCGCGTGCCGGGACCATGCGCCGAGCCTGGCCAGGTGCGCGGCCGTCTGGGCGATGCCGTGCGGTGACTCCCACGCGCGGGGCCGGGCCCTGAGGCCATCGTCTTCGCTGGTTCCGCCGTGGTAGGCGTACACGTGCGTCGCCACGACCACGTCACCCAGGGGAGGCGTGTCCCACAGGGCTCCGGCCACCCCCACGAAGAGCACCGCGGCCGGTGAGAACTCCTGGACGGCCCGCTCGACCAGCACCGCGGACGACTGGTTGCCCTTGCCGGTGAGGCCGAGGACGACACGGCCATGGTCGCCGGGCAGTGTGCCGATCTCGAACCGGGTACCCCGGTCGTGCTGGTACGACTCGGGGGAGCGGAGCCGCTCCCGCACGGCCTTGTATTCCAGGTTCAGAGCGGTCAGCACCACTACGAGGTCGTCGCTCATTCTTCGTTCTCGTTCCGGCTCGGGGACAGGGGCCGCATCATCGGAGGGCGCAGTACCTGTTGGGGGCCTGCTCGGAAGAGGCGCGCGGGGCGTCCCTTGGTCACGCGCCGGTCCGAGACGACCGGGGTGAGGAAGCCCGTCACCGCCTGGACCTTGCGGTAGAAGTTGCGCGGGTCGAGTTCGAACCCCCACACCGCCTCGTAGACCCGTTGCAGTTCGGCGATGGTGAAGGTCTCGTCGCAGAAAGCTGTGGCCAGCGAGGTGTGCTCGATCTTCGAGCGGGCGCGCTCCAGCCCGTCGTCGAGGATCTGCCGGTGGTCGAAGGCGAGCCGTCCGCGGCCCGAGGAGAACTCCTCGACGGGTCGCCAGGAGGCCGCCGAGGCGTCGGTACCGGCTTTGGGTTCGGGCAGGCCGGGTGCGATGGCGAGGTAGGCGACGGAGACGATGCGTCCTCGCGGATCCCGGCCGGGGCTTCCGTAAGCGCCTAACTGCTCCAGGTGGAGTTCCGTCGCGTCGAGGTTGGCTTCTTCGCGCAGTTCCCGACAGGCGGCGTCGAAGACGTCCTCGCCGGAATCGGCGATGAACCCGCCGGGGAGGGCCAGTTCGCCTTTGTGGGGGTCGATGCCTCTTTCGATGAGGAGGACGTGAAGGGCTGAGGACCGCAGGGTCAGGATGACCAGGTCAACGGTCAACAGCACAGGGGGTGGTTGCCAGGTTTCGTTCGGCATGCGCTGATCTTAGCTTCCTGTCAGTTCGACAGGAAGACTTTTTGGAAAATGGTTCTCATGGTTCTTGATTGGCCTGTGTGGTTTATGTTTGTAGTGATTTGCAAGTTATTCATTGATTTGGAGCTCATCTCAAAAGCCGTCGGTGTGCTTGGCCGGGAAGGTGGAGGCCTTGCGTTCCCAGCGCACGTTCAACGTGCGGTAGGAGCCCGGCCAGGCGATTGCGCGCTCGATCGTGTACCGGTGGCGGCCCAGCCGCTGGGAGGACTCGACGCCGGGTCGGGCGAGGCGCACGTTGATCCCGCGTTCGCGCAGCCAGCGGCGCCGGTCACGGGAGCGGTAGGCCTTGCCTCCGACCACGCCAAGCTCCGCTCACCTGGTGATCGGGCCATCGCCCGGCTCAAGAACCGGGACATCCTGCGCCGGCTGCGGTGCTGCTCGCACCGGGCCGGTGAGATCACCCGAGCCGTGCTCGTGCCTCAACTCCGCGAGACAGGATGAAAAGCGCTCAATGAAGAGCCTGGTGTGTGCCGGGTCGCCCGGGCCCCGCGCCACACCGCGGAGGAGCCGCTGGCCTCTACGACGCGTCCACGGCGATCGTGGGGGCGCTGTCCGACCGCCTCCGGCTCCGTGGCGCACTCCCGTCGCCGCCGGGTGGGAGGACGCCTCAGCGGCGGTCGGACCACGCCCTCCACAGGGCGGCGTAGGGCCCGTCCGCCGCCACCAGCTCCTCGTGCGGACCCGACTCGACCACACGGCCGCCGTCGAGGACCACGACCCGGTCGGCCTCGGCCGCCTGGGTCAGCCGATGGGCGACCACCAGCCCGGTGCGGCCGTCCAGGGCACGGGACGCGGCCTCCTCCAGCTCACGCGCGCCCGCGCTGCCCGCGTCGGCGGTCGCCTCGTCCAGGACCGCGATCGGGCGGTCGGCCAGCACCAGGCGTGCCAGCGCGAGCTGCTGCGCCCGGGCCGGGGTCAGTGCGTGCCTGCCCGCGCCCACCACCGTCGCGACCCCGTCCGGCAGGGACTCGACCCAGGCCCGCGCCCCCACGGTCTCCAGGGCGCGCAGGAGGTCGGCCTCGCCCGCCTCGGGGCGGGCGAGGCGAAGGTCCTCGGCGAGCGGACCGGCGAACACGTGCACTTCCTGGCTGACCAGCGTGACCGCCTGACGCGCCGCCGCCGGTCCGGTGCCGGCCAGATCGAAGCCGCCCACCCTCAGCGAGCCCTCCGCGGCGGGGTGGACCCCCGCGACCAGCTTGGCCAGGGTGGACTTGCCCGCGCCGCTCGCCCCGACCAGGGCCACTCGCTCCCCGGGCCGCACCTTGAGGTCGACACCGGACAGGACCGGGGACCCCGGACGGTAGGAGTGGCCCACCCCCGACAGGACGAGCGAGCCGTCCGGAGCGGAGAGGGGGCCGGGTTCGGGCTCGGCGGGCAGGTCGCACACCCCGATCATCCGGGCCAGGCTCGCGCGCGCCTTCTGGGCCTCGTCGGCCAGCCCCAGGGCCGTGTTGATCGGGTTGAACAGGTTCTGGAAGTACAGCGCCGCGGCGGTCGCGGTCCCGATCGTGGCCATGTTCCGGTCCACGAGCCAGAACCCGGCGACGAGTACACCGGAGAGCCCGACGAACTCCGCCAGGTTGAGGTTGCCGAAGAACCGCGTGGCCACGCCCGTCCCGGCCACGGCCAGGTCGGCGGCCCGCTGCGATGACGTCCCGACGCCCCGGGTGTGCGCTTCGGCCAGGCCGAGGGCCCGCACGGTCCGCGCGCCGCTGATCGTGCCGAGCAGGCGGTGCTGACGCGCGCCCACCGCGCGGCGGTGCTCGTCGTACACCGGCGCGGCCCCGCGCTGGTAGCGGCGCAGCGCGATCACCTGGACCGGCGCCGACAACAGCGCCGCCAGCAGGAACCGCCAGTCCAGCAGCGCCAGGGCGCCCAGGGTGAGGACGATGGTGAGCACAGCCTGGGCCAGCTGGGGGAAGGCGTCCCGCACGGACCGGGTCACCGCCGTGACGTCTCCGGTGACCCGGGAGGTCAGGTCACCGGACCCGGCCAGCTCCACGCGTTCCAGCGGCAGTCGCAGCGCCCGGTCGACGAACCGCTCGCGCAGCTCGGCGGCCACGTCCTCACCCAGGCGCGCCACCCCGGCGATCCCCAACGCGTTGCCGGCGCCGCTGACCACGGCGACGGCCACCAGCGCGACGACCGGTACGACCAGCGCCTCGGGTCCGGTGCCGGCCACGACGGCGTCGACGACACGGCCGAGGATCGCGGCGGTGGCCAGGCCCACGGCGGTGGCGCCGGTGAGAGCGCCCAGGGACCAGAGCGCCGTGGCCCAGCGCTCGCGCAGCAGGGCCGCGACGGCCTCCCGGACACGGGCGGTCGTCGCGGTGGGCAGCAGGTGGTCCGCGCTCACGCGAGCACCGCCCTTCGGTAGGAGTCGCTGTCGCGGGCCAGGTCGGCGTGGCTTCCGCGGGCCGTCACGGTGCCCTCCTCCACCAGCAGGACGGTGTGGGCCGCCTCCAGCAGAGCGGGGCTCGTGGTGATCAGGACGGTGGTCCGGCCCCGGCGCATCGCCGCCACGCGTTCGGCCACGCGTGTCTCGGTGACCGTGTCGACGGCGGTGGTCGGGTCGTGCAGGACCAGCACCGGCGGGTCGGCGGCCAGTGCCCGGGCGAGTGCGACACGCTGGCGCTGACCGCCCGACAGCGACCGTCCCCGTTCGGTCAGTTCGGTGGCCGCCCCGTGCGGCAGCGCGGAGGCCACCTCGTCGGCGGTGGCCGCGGCCAGGGCGTCCTCCACCGATCCCGACGCGGCGACGGCCACGTTGTCGGCCAGCGACGCCTCGAACAGCGCGGCGTCGTGTTCGCCGACCAGGACCGCGCGGCGCAGATCGGTCAGAGCGAGCTTGGTCGTGTCCACCCCGTCGACCTCGACCGTCCCCCGCTCGGGGTCCACGTCGCGGGACAGGCAGGCGATCAGGTCGGCGGCGGCCGCCGGGTCGGGGGCGACCACGCCGACCAGGCTCCCGGGGGCGATGTCGGCGTCCACACCGCGCAGTGTGGAGTGGTGGAGGTCGCGCAGGCGCACGGTGCCCTCGGGCGCCGCGGGCAGGGTGGCGGTGCCGTCGGGTACCGCCCACGGCGCGTCGAGCACCTCGGCGACCCGGTCGGCCGAGGCCCGCGCCCGGGCGAGCACGCCGTTGACGAAGCCGAGCCCCCGGAAGGGGCCGTGGAGGTACTGGGCCAGGCCCACGGCGGCGACCAGGCCGCCGACGCTGATGTCGCCCCGCATGGCCAGCACCGCCCCGGCCAGGGCCACGGCCGCGATGAAGCCGCCGGTCAGCGCCAGCACGGCTCCGTCGTGCCCGGCTTGGGCGCGGGAGGCGTGGAGCGCGGCGGTCAGGGAGGCGCGGCTGGTGGCGCGGTAGCGGTCCGCGGCGGCGGCCTCGGCGCCCAACCCCTTGACCACGCGCAACCCCGCGACCAGGTCGGCGGCGGTACCGGAGGCCCGGGCGGCGCGCTCCTGCTCCCCCTCGCTGCGGCGGGCCAGCGGTCGGCCGACCAGGTGGGTGAGGTAGAGCAGCGGCGGTGTGCCCAGCAGCACCAGCAGTCCCAGGGGGACCGACACACGCAACAGCGCGGCGGCGCTGACCACCAGACCGGCCGCGCACGCCACCGCCACGGGGATCCGTCCCACGGCCTGCCCGACCCGTTCGGCGTCGCCGGAGGCGATGTTGGTCAGGGCGCCGGGCAGACGACCGCGCTCGGCGCCGCCGCGCGGGTCCAGGACCCGGCGGGTCAGCCGCAGCCGCAGGTCGTGGGCGGCCTGCTCGGCGGCGCGCTCGGCGATCCGGGCGCCGAACCGGTAGCTGAACGACAAGGCGACGAACACGGCGGCGAGTGCCGCCAGCCAGCCCAGCAGGGCGCTGCCGGATCCGGTGGTCACGGCGCGGTCGATGACCACACCGATGACGACCGGTACCAGCGCCTCGCCCGTCTGGTGGCCCGCGGCCAGGACGGAGGCCCCGGCCACACGGCGGCGCTGTCCTTTGAGGGCGCCCCGCAGTACGGCGCGTCCAGACGCGCTCACGAGGCGGGCCCGGTGCGCGATATCCGATGATCCCGTCTCCGGCGGCAGGGCATCGCGGCGCGCATAGGGGTCCTCCTCGGTTCGGGACGGCGTCCAGTAAAGCAAGGCTTGCCTAACAGGGCAACTCCGGGAAGTCCCGAGAGCGCGGGGTCCCGACGGTCCGCCGGGGTGGGACACGGCCCCCGCGCGGGCCCTGGAACACCGGTCGGTACCCTTCCCCGATGGCTGTGACACGCGATCTCCGGGCCCTCTGGCCCGCCGGGCTCACCGCGTCGGCGCTGTGGGTCGGCTGCTCCCACGCCCATGACCTCCTGGGCGGTATCGGCCCGCAGTTCAACCGCGTCCTCGGTTACGCGGTGCCGCGGACGATCCCACCGGCGCTCTGGGATCGGCCCTCTCCCTGGCCCCTCCTGCTCGTGGCCGCCTCGACCGCGGTCCTGCTCGTGGCCTACCTGCTCGTCGCCTCGCTCATGCCCACCGGGCCCTCCGTGCCCCGCGCGCACCGTCTCCCGGCCCTGTGGTTCGCCGCCGTCGCGGCCGGGGCCACCGCGAGCCTGACGGCTCTGGCCGGGGTGGTCGCGGCGGACCCCGCCATGGACTCGGTGGCGTTCGCCGTCCTCGCCGACGAGGCCCCCTTCACGGGGGCCTACTGGGGGCTGCTGTGGGGATGGCTGCCCGCGCTCCTGGCCCGGAGGGCTCCCGGCGCGCCTCCCCCGGCCCCCGGTGAGGCGGCGACCGACCGGATCGTCCTGGCGGTCCTGCTCGTGCTGACCGCGCTCCTGTCCGCCGTCGTCTCCGCCGCGGGCGCGCGCGACTTCCGGGAGCGGCTCGGCGAGCAGTTCCCGGAGCGGGGCGCCCAGGACACGAGCGACTCCCCGGCGCCCGAGGCCACCGCGTCCGCCGAGACGGAGCCCGTCCCGCTGCCCGAGGTGGCCCCCGGAGCCGCCGAACCCGACCCCGCCTGGTGCGGACCGGACCAGAGCACGCTGCGTCCGGAGGGCCGCCCGGTCTCCGCGACCGGCCACCGGGGGCTCCCGGTGCGGCTCACGAACGACTCCGACGAGCCCTGCGTCCTGAACGGCTACCCCGACGTGGCCTTCGCGGACGAGAGGGGGGAGCTGCCCGGGGTGACGGTCGTGCGGGGAAGGTCCTTCATGGCCGAGGACGCCGGTGCCGTGGAACTGAGCGTGCCGCCGGGCGGCACGGCGGAGTTCGTGCTCGGCTGGGACGCGATGGCCACGGCGGGCGCGCGCGTGGCCTCTGTCCTGTACGTCGCGCCGCACGCCGGGATGGTCCGCGAGTCCTGGCCGGTCCCCACCGACATCGCCGAGGGCGGCGAGGTCGCCGTGACGGCGTGGCGGTTGGTGACCGTCGACTGAGGTCCTAGGCCCTCGGGTTGCGGGCCAGGACGAGGTCGGTGAGCTCCTGGCTGGGGAAGTCCATCACCACGACCCCGGTCCGGTGCGCGGTCGAACCCCGCAGGTGGTCCAGGGCGTACTCGTTCACCCCCCACAGGCCGAACGCGCCCCAGGCCACCTCGCGCGGGTTGGCCCACGGGGCGCCGCTGCCGCTGAGGTGGTTGACGTACAGGATGTCCTCCGGGCCCGAGGCGGCGGCGCCGAAGTGGGCGCGCGCCTTCTCCCACTTGTCGGGGATGTCGAACAGGGTGGGCACCCGGTAGTCGTCCTGGATGTCGAGGGCGGGGCCGTTCCACCGCACGCCGTAGTCGCGCGTGGCCGCGAAGTCCTGCACGATCACGATCCGTCCCCGCGCCTCACCCAGGCTGGGCACGCGGTCGCCGCCCCGCTCCCCGGGAACCCACAGGTGCGCGGTGAGCAGGTCGCGGGTGTCGGGGTCGTGCTGTATGTAGTGGTCCAGGGTCTCCTCGTAGGTGCGGGTGTTCTCCTCCTCCGTGTGCTCCTTCTTCATCCGCATCAGCACCGTCTCGGCGGGGTGCCTGGCGAGGAAGGCGCTGACGTCGCGCACGACGTCGGTGAAGTTGAGGTGCAGGTACTCGGCGCCGTGGTGGATGGTGAACGCGTCCCGGTAGTGGCGCGTGCGCACGTCCAGGAAGCGCACACCGGAGTCGAGCTGGCCGGTGAGCGTCAGGTCCTGCGTACGCGACCACACACTGCCGGTCCACGCGCCGCTATCGTGCGTTCCGGGCAGCGACATCGAGGTCACAGGGGTGGTGTCGGGCAGGCGCCCCATCCAGGAGGTGCGCGTGGCGGCGGCCGGGGCCGCGGACGCGGGCGGGGGAGCGGCCAGGAGGCCGACGGCGGCGGTCAGCGCGGCGCCCAGCACGGCGCGTCGTCGGGGGATGGACGGCATGGGGGGTGTCCTTCGCCGGTGGGGGACGGGCGGACCGCGCGGTCCGCCCCGGTCGCCGTCCACCCTGGCACGCGTCGGGGCCCGTGGCCATCCTCCCTACGCGTGAAGGACGGCGACGGCGCGAGGCTGGGAGGATCGCCGAGGCCATGCCGGGCTCGGCCGAGGTCGCGCGGCGGCCCCCGGCCACGGTCGTGCCGGTCGGCGCCCCGGCGTCAGGCGGAGGGGGTGCGCTCGCCGAGGGTCAGGGCCGTGGTGGCGGTGACCAACTGGTCGAGGCACGTCCGCTCGGCGGCCTCGTCCGGCTCCGCCAGGTGCTGGTTGATCATCCCCTCCAGCCCGCAGAGGAGGAAGCGGGCCACGGACTCGGCGGGTGCGGCGAACGTCACCCCGTGCCGACGGGCGATGGCGGTCAACAGCTCCGCGGCCACCGCGTACATGTTGGCGTTGTGCTCGGCGATGGCGGCGCGCAGCGTGGGGTCCCGCAGGGACTGGACGCACAGTTCGATCCACAGCAGCTTCTCCGCCGTGTCCTCGCGCACGTCGCGCCACAGCTCGGCGACGGTGTCGGCGACGTCCTCGCGAAAGCTCCTCCCGCCCGTCCGCTCGGCGGTGGGCCGGATCCGTTCCACGACCCGGCGGCTGAGTTCGTCCATGATCGCCCGGGTGAACTCGGCCTTGGAGCCGAACACGTAGTGGACGGTCATCTGCGCCACGCCCAGCTCCGCCGCGATCGCCCGGGTGCTGCCCGCCGCCGCCCCCTCCCTGGTCATCAGGTCGATCGCCGTGTCGATGAGCTGGGAGCGCCGTTGCGCCGCGGGGACGTGTGCCATGGCGCCCATCGTACCGAGAACCCCGCCCCTACTTGTCACCGTGACTTGGTCATGTAACTTGGTCATACGACAAAGTCAGTCGCATTCCTTGAATCCGAAGGGGAACCCGTGACATCCACACCGACGCTCGCCCCGATTCCCGAGCCCCAGGGCCTGCCCCTGCTCGGCCACACCCTGGAGATCGCCGGACAGCGCGGATTCGTCGGCGGCCTGACCCGGATGCACCGGGAGGCCGGCCCGATCATCCGTGTCCGCGTGCCCGGGGAGGAGTTCCTCAGCGTGACCGGTGCCGACCTGGTGGCCGAGGTCTGTGACGAGACCCGGTTCCGTAAGGGCGTCCACGACGCCCTGCTGTTCCTGCGCACCATGGTCGGCGACGGACTGTTCACCGCCTTCAGCGACGAACCCAACTGGCGCAAGGCCCACGACATCCTCATGCCCGCCTTCTCCCTGGGGGCGATGCGCGACTACCACGACACGATGCTCGACGTCGCGCGCGGCCTGCTCGCGAAGTGGGACCGGGCGGGCGACGAGCCCGTCGACGTGGTCGGCGACATGACCCGGCTCACCTTCGACACCATCGGCCGCTGCGGCTTCGGCTATGACTTCGGCTCCTTCGACCGCGACGACCTGCACCCCTTCGTCACCGCCATGGCGGGGAGCCTGGGGTACGCGCAAAAGCGCGGCACCTACCTGCCCGGCACCGAACCCCTCCACGTCCGGGCGAACCGTTCCTTCCAGGCCGACGTCGCCTACATGAACACCACCGTCGACGAGGTGATCGGACGGCGCCGCCGGTCGGGTGACACCGACACCTCCGACCTGCTCGGACGGATGCTGCACACCCCGGACCCGGTGACCGGCGAACTCCTGGACGACGTCAACATTCGCAACCAGGTCATCACCTTCCTCATCGCCGGACACGAGACCACCAGCGGCGCCCTGTCCTTCGCGCTGCACTACCTCACCAAGCACCCCGAGGTCCTCGCCCGTGCCCAGGCCGAGGTGGACGCGCTGTGGGGCGACACCGACCGGCCCGAGCCCACCCACGCCGACGTGGGCCGGCTCCCGTACGTCCGCCAGATCCTCAACGAGTCCCTGCGGCTGTGGCCCACCGCGCCCGCCTTCTCCGTGGAGCCACTGGAGGACACCGTGGTCGGCGGTCGGCACCGCGTGGCCGCGGGCACACCCCTCGTCGTCTTCATCCCCGGACTGCACCGGGAACCGGAATGGGGCGACAACGTCGAACTCTTCGACCCCGACCGCTTCACGCCCGAACGCGCCGAGGCCCGGCCCCCGCACGTCTTCAAGCCGTTCGGCAACGGGGAACGCGCCTGCATCGGCCGCCAGTTCGCCCTGCACGAGGCGGTCATGGTGCTGGGGCTGCTCATCCACCGCTACCGGTTCATCGACCACGCCGACTACGAGCTCAAGGTCAAGGAGACCCTGACCGTCAAGCCCGACGGGTTCACCCTGCGGCTGGCGCGCCGCACCGGCGCCGACCGTGCGCGGGCCGCGGCCCCGACGCCGACCGCCGCCGCGTCCGCGGTCACCGCGGGAACCGACGGGACCGGCGCCGCGACGACCCGCCGCGCCCCCGGCACGGCGCTCACCGTCCTGTACGGCTCCAACCTCGGTACCTGCGCCGCGATCGCCCGCGACCTGGCCGAGGACGCCGCCGAGCACGGCTTCGCCCCCACCACCGCCGCCCTCGACCAAGCCGTCGACCGCCTCACCCGCGACGCGGGGCCCGTGCTCGTCGCCACCGCCTCCTACAACGGCAGGCCCACCGATGACGCGGCGGAGTTCGTCGACTGGCTGGAGGGACTGGAGCCCGGCTCCCTGGACGGCGTCGAGTACGCCGTGCTGGGCGTTGGCGACCGCAACTGGGCGGCCACCTACCAGCGCGTCCCCACGCTCATCGACGACCTCCTGCACGCGGCCGGCGCCACCCGCCTGGGGCCACGCGGCGCGGCCGACACCTCCGGTGACTTCTCCGCCGCCGTGGACGCCTGGACGGCGGCGACCCGGGCACTCCTCCTCGACCGCCACGGCGAGGAGACCGCCGGTGCGCCCGCCCAGGACACGGACGCGACCGACGCCGACCTGCCGCCCTACACCGTGGCCGATGCCGCGGCCTCGGCCGAGGACCAGCTCGCCCACCACCACGGACTGCGGCCCATGCGCGTGCTGGAGTCGCGCGAACTGGTCGACACCGACCACCTCCTGGGCCGATCCAAGCGGTTCGTTCGCCTGGAACTGCCCGAGGGCCTCGCCTACCGGACCGGAGACCACCTGGCCGTCCTGCCGAGTAACGCCCCCGACCTGGTGCGCCGTGTCGCCGACCGCCTCGGCCTGGACCTTCGGCGCACGGTGCGGATCACGCCCCGGCGCCGGACCCGCGGCGCCCTGCCCGTCGACCGCCCGCTCACCCTGGAACGGCTGCTGTCGGACTACGTCGAACTCCAGGCGCCCGCCACCCCGGCCCAGATCGCCGTCCTGGCCGACCACACCCCCTGTCCGCCCGAACGCCGCCCCCTCCTGGAGCTGGCCGGGCTGTCCGACGACGACTTCGCCGAGCGGGTGACGCGGCCCGGGGTCAGCGTCCTGGACCTGCTGGAGGACCACCCCGCCTGCCAGCTCCCCCTGGAGCACTACCTGGGGATGCTCCCCGAGCTGCGCCCCCGGCGCTACTCGATCTCCTCCTCCGCCAACGCCAGCCCGGACGGCGTCGACCTCATGGTCGCCGCGCTCACGGGCCCCCACCGCCGCGGCCGGGGGACCTACCGGGGGACGGCCTCGCACCACATGGCCCGCCTGGCCCCCGGTGACACCGTGTGGGCGCGCGTCCTTCCCTGCGCCGACCGGTTCCGGCCGTCCAGGGACGGCACCCCGCTGATCATGGTCTGCGCCGGCACCGGTCTGGCGCCCTTCCGCGGCGCGGTCGCCGACCGGGTCCACGCGGGCGAGTACGGAGCGGCCCTGCTCTACTTCGGGTGCGACCACCCGGACGTGGACTTCCTGCACCGGGAGGAGTTGGCGGCGGCCGAGCGGTCCGGCGCGGTCAGCCTCCGCCCCGTCTTCAGCGAGGCGCCGGTCGACGGCGCACGGTTCGTGCAGCACCGCCTCGCGGCCGAGGCCGCCGAGGTCTGGTCACTGCTCCAGGAGGGCGGCCGCGTCCACGTGTGCGGGGACGGGCGCGCCATGGCACCCGGGGTGCGCGACGCGCTCGTGCGGATCCACCGGGAGATGACGGGCTCCGATCCGGCCGGGGCGGAGCACTGGTTGGCGGACCTCGTCGCCTCCGAACGGTACGTGGAGGACGTCTGGTCGGGATGATCGCCCAGGTCAAGGCGGATGCGGCGGGGGTCGTACATATGAGCGGCGGCCCCCTGTCGCGGTCGCGCCGTCCGGGTTACCGTGGATCGTATGAGCCTTGAGCTGCCGACCGACCGACTCCTCATCCGGGAGTGGGAGCTGGACGACGCGGAGGCGGCCCTGCGCATCTACGGGGCCGAGGAAGTCGCGCGCTGGCTGACGCCGGAGTGGCAACCGGTGACCGACATCGACGCGATGCGCTCGGTACTGCACGCCTGGATCGAGGCGGGTCCCAACCTGACCCCGCCCGCGGGCCGGTGGGCGGTCGTGCGCGTCTCCGACGGCGAACTCGTGGGAGGGCTGTCACTCAAACTGCTCCCGCCCTTCGAGGAGGACTTCGAACTCACCTGGGCGATCCGTCCCGACCTGTGGGGCCAGGGGTACGCGAGCGAGGCCAGCCAGGCCATCTCCGACTGGGCCTTCAAGCAGGGCATCGAGGAGCTCTTCGCGGTCGCGCGGCCGGACAACGAGCGGGCGATCTCGGTGGCGCGCCGACTCGGCATGGAGTGGGTCGGCGAGACCGAGAAGTACTACGGCATGCGTCTTCAGGTGTTCCGCATGCGCCCCACCTGACCGACACGGCCGCGGGCTGCCCGGCCGGGAACCGATCCCCGGCCGGGCAGCCCGCGCGTTCTCACGCCCTGGCGAACATCGGCGGGTCCAGCCGGGCGAACCCCTCCTGGCGGTGGTACGGCGAGCGGGGGTAGGGCGGCTCCTGGTGGCTGACGGCGTCCAGGCGCGCCACCTGCGCGGGGGTCAGGTCCCACCCGACCGCGCCCAGGTTCTCGCGCAGCTGGTCCTCGTCGCGCGCGCCGACGATCACGGAGGAGACCGTGGGCCGGCGCAGCAGCCAGTTCATCGCGATCTGGGGGACGGTGCGGCCGGTCTCCTCGGCGATCTCGACCAGGACGTCGACCACGTCGAACAGGAGCTCCTCGTCCACGGCCGGTCCGAGGGAGGCGGTCCGGTGCAGGCGGCTGCGCTCGGGCAGCGGTGCGCCGCGACGGATCCGCCCGGTCAGCCGACCCCACGCCAGCGGGCTCCACACCAGTGCGCCCACCCCCTGGTCGGCGGCCAGCGGCATGAGTTCCCATTCGTATTCGCGGCCGACGAGCGAGTAGTAGACCTGGTGGGCGACGTACCGGGGCAGGCGCAGGCGGTCGGCTGCGGCCAGCGCCTTCATCAGCTGCCATCCCGCGTAGTTGGACACGCCCACGTAGCGGACCTTGCCGTCGCGCACGAGGGTGTCCAGCGCGGACAGGCTCTCCTCGACCGGAGTGGCGGCGTCGAATCCGTGCAGCTGGAGCAGGTCGACGCGGTCGGTGTCCAGACGGCGCAGCGCCCGTTCGGTGCCGTCGATGATCCGTGAGCGCGACGTGCCCGCGTCCTGGGGGCCCTCGCCCATGGGCAGGCCGAGCTTGGTGGAGATGAGCGCCCGGTCACGGCGGCCGCGCAGGGCCGCGCCCAAGGCCTCCTCCGCGGCGCCGTCGGAGTAGACGTCGGCGCTGTCGAACAGGGTCACCCCCGCCTCCAGGGCGATGTCGACCAGGCGGCGGGCCTGGCGGTGGTCGCCTGTGCCCCACTCGCCGAACAGCGGACCCCGGCCGGCGAAGGTTCCCGTGCCCAGACTCAGCTCGGGCACGCGCAGACCGCTCGCGCCCAGGGTTCGGTACTGCATGACGATCCTCCCACTCGAGCTCTAACGGGACAGTAGTTCCGTTAGTATGAAGCGCACGCTAGCATGAAACGCGAGTTAACGGAACGGGAGTCCCTTTAATGGCGAGGGGTGAGGAGCCGGGCACCGTACGGCCCGGTGGGAGGACGGCGCGCGTGCGCGCGGCGGTGCTCCGCGCGGCCGGTGACGCGCTGGCCGAGCACGGAGTGGACCGGCTCGACCTGGCCGACGTGGCCAGGCGCGCCGAGGTCGGCAGGACGACCGTCTACCGCCGCTGGGGGAGCGTGCCCGCCCTGGTGGCCGACCTGTTGGAGGACATGGCCGAGCAGTCCCTGCCCAGGGCGGAGACGGGATCGCTGCTGGAGGACCTGACCGCCAACGCCCGCCTCGTGCGCACCACCCTGGCCGACCCCCGCCAGGGAGCGCTCTTTCGGGCCGTGATCGCCGCCGCCACCTGCGATGACCGGACCGCGCGGGCACTGCACCGGTTCTACGCCACCCGTATCGGGGAGTGGGCGCCCTGCGTGGACGCGGCCGTCGAGCGAGGGGAGGTGCCTCGGGGCACCGACGCCCGGGAGGTGGTTCGCGCGGTCTCGGCGCCGCTGTACTACCGCGCGCTCATGAGCGGCGACCCCCTGGACGAGGACAGCGCGCCGCGTGCGGCCCGGGCCGCGTTCGAGGCGGCCAGGGCCGGTGCGTACGTGCGCTCGTGAGGGGCGGCCGTCCAGGCGACGCTCACCCGGGTCCGGGCGCGTCCAGGTTCCACGCGGCGGGCAGGTCCGCGTCGCAGAACACGCACGCGTAGAAGTCGTCCTTGACGAGGTTGCGCTCACCGCACTCCGGGCAGCGCCGGAAGACGAACGGCGACGTCAGACCGTCGGGACGGCCGATCCCGGCCCGGTCCAGAGCGGCGGCCACGGCCGGCCAGCAGTCGGGGTCGGGGCAGTACCCGGTCGACTGGTTGCTCACCTCGACCACGCGCCAGCCGTCCCCGCGCCGCTCGAAGGTGATCTCCCCGGCGGCCAGGACCCGCTCCCCTCCGGCGCAGACCACGTGCTCACCTCGCCGGGGAGCGAGGCGGAGCACACCGTCGACCCCGACGACGAAGGTGAACGGCTCCTCCCGCTCACCGGGTGCGCGCGTGGCCAACCACGCGGCCAGGTCGTCCGGTCCGCCCACGGGCTGACCGCCCGCCCCGGCGCGGACCAGGGCGAGCGGTTCGGCGGGTCCGACGTAGGCGTACCGACGGGAGGCGGAACCGGTCACCGCTCCGCGTCCCGGCGCGCCACCGAGGCCAGGTCGGCCTCGATCAGCGCCGCGGTCTCCAGCAGGGCGGGCAGTAGGCGTTCACGGACGTCCTCCAGCGAGGACCGGGCCGCGTGCGCGGACACGTTCACGGCCGCGACCACCCGGCCGCACGCGTCGCGGACGGGCGCGGCCAGGGCGCGCAGCCCCTCCTCCAGTTCCTGGTCCACGACCGCGTAGCCGCGGCCGCGTACGCGTACCACCTCGGCGCGCAGTTCGGCGGGGTCGGTGATGGTGTGCCGGGTGAGTTTCGGGAGTTCGGTCCCGGTGAGGAAGGTGTCGAGCGCCTCGTCGTCGAACCCGGCGAGCAGCACCCGGCCCATCGACGTCGCCGCCGCGGGGAAGCGGGTGCCCACGGTGATCGCCACGGTCATGATGCGCAGCGTGGCCACCCGGGCGACGTAGACGATCTCGTCGCCGTCCAGGACGGACACCGACGCCGACTCGCGGACCCGGGCCGACAGGTCTTCCAGATGCGGTTGGGCGACGTCGGGCAGTCCCGCGGAGCACACATAGGCGTAGCCGAGCTCCAGCACGCGCGGGGTCAGGGAGAACAAACGTCCGTCGGTGCGCACATAACCCAAGTCGGTCAGCGTGAGCAGGAAGCGCCGCGCGGCGGCGCGGGTCAGGTCGGTCGCACGGGCCACGTCGCTCAGGGTCATGGACGGCCGTTCGGCGGAGAAGGCGCGGATCACCGTCAGTCCCCGCTCCAGGGACTGCACGAAGTGGGTGCCGCGGGCCGGTTCGGCTTCGGTGGACATGGGGCCTTCCTGGTCGGGTCCGGGGGGTGGGCGGGAGCGGGAACGCCCGTGGTAGCTGCGATGTTGTCATACCGTTCGACCGTCGTCACTCCCCAGGGTGAGAGGATCGGCGGGCCGTGAACACGGGTAGGACCGGCGGCGTGGAAAGTACCGGCACCGAACGAGGAGGAACGCGATGAGCGTCGACGTCCACCACATCGAGAGTGGGCCCGAGGACGCCCCGCCGCTGGTGCTCGCGGGCTCACTGGGGTCCACGGTCCGGATGTGGGAGCCCCAGGTCGAGGCGCTCTCGGCCGCGTTCCGGGTGATCCGCTACGACCAGCGCGGCCACGGGGGCACCCCCGCCCCCCGGGGGCCCTATTCCATGGCCGACCTCGGCGGGGACGTCCTGCGACTCCTGGACCGGCTGGGCGTCGAGCGCGCCCACTTCGCCGGGCTGTCCCTCGGCGGCATGGTCGGCCAGTGGCTGGGTGTCCACGCACCCGAGCGGATCGACCGCCTCGCCCTGCTCGCCACCTCGCCGTACATGGGGCCGCCGAGCGTCTGGCGCGACCGGGCCGCCGTCGCCCGGGACCAGGGGCCGGCCGCGCTCGCCGACATGGTCGTGGAGCGGTGGTTCACCCCCGGTTTCGCCAAGGAGCACCCCGAGGACGTGATCCGCATGCGCGACGGTATCGCCGCCACCGACGCCGAGGGCTACGCGGGCTGCTGCGAGGCGATCGAACACCACGACGTGCGCGACGAGCTGCCGCGGATCCAGGCGCCGACCCTGGTCGTGGCGGGCGCTGACGATGCCGGCACGCCTGCGCGCGGCCACGGCGATCTCATCGCCGAGCGTGTGCCGGACGCGCGCATGGTGGTCCTCGACGACGCCGCCCACCTGCTCTCCTGGCAGCGTGCCACCAAGGTCAACGGTCTGCTGACCGAGCACTTCACCGGCTGAGCGCGGCGGACGGGGCCGTCCCGGAGGGCGGCGCCTCCGGGACGGGCAGCTCCTCGCGGCGGGCGCGGCGGCGTTCGCCCGCCGACCCGGGGCGCGGCCCGAGGGCGTCGGGGAACTCCCGGACGGGACGTTCCCCGACGAGGCCCGCCTGTCAACGCTTGACGGCCACCCCCGCCATCTCCCACAGCTTCACCTCGGGGTCGGCGGGGCGGGTGAGGGGATCGCGCCCGGGATGGCGCCAGGTGGCGCAGTCGACCGTGCGCGGTCCGCAGCCACGGTCGTCGTTCCAGGGGCTGACCAGCTCCAGGCCCTGGAAGAGCACCGATGCCTCCCGCTCACTGCGCACCCGGCCCCAGGGGGTGCCAAAGGACAGGATCTTCTGTGTGATCCAGTCTCCCGCGGCCGGGTCGTCGGTGACGCAGTGGGAGAAGATCACCCAGGACCCGGGCGCCAGCCGGTCCAGGAGGGCCCGCATGGCGCCGAAGGGGTCGTCCTCGTCGGGTAGGCAGTGCAGCAGGGAGACGGCCATCAGGCACACCGGGAGGTCGGTGTCGATGAGCCGCCGGGTCTCGGGCGCGTCCAGGATCCGGTCGGTGGAGCGGATGTCGTCGTGCAGGAACGCGGTTCGGCCCTCGTCGCTGATCAGCGCACGGCCGTGGACGGCCACGATGGGGTCGTTGTCGACGTAGACGACCCGGGATTCGGGGTTGGTCCGCTGCGCCACGTGGTGGGTGTTGTCGGCCGTCGGCAGGCCCGCCCCCAGGTCGAGGAACTGCTCCACGCCCCGCGAGGCCACGTGCTCGACCGCGCGGGCGAGGAACGCGCGGTTGTCGTTGGCGAGGGACAGTACCTCCGGGACACGTTCCAGGAGTACGTCGCAGGCCACCCGGTCCGCCTCGAAGTTGTCCTTGCCGCCCAGCAGATAGTCGTACATGCGTGCGATGCTGGGGGTGTCCATGTCGATGTCGGGGGGGAAGCGATCGGCCATGTGCGGTCCGGGGCGCACTGACTCCTGGAGCCGGTGCGGGTCCCTGCCTCCTTCTGTGCGATGCGGGTACGGGTCGCCGGGCGCGGTGTGACCGACGGTCGTGTGCGTGGGCGTCAGCGCGGGTCACGGCGGGAGGACCGATCGCACGGGTGAGTCGGGGCGGGTGCGGGACGCGGTGGGCGACGACACCCTCATGTGGAGTGGCTGGCTCCACGACGGGGGCGGCGGAAGCGGGCACCGCGGCGGAGGCACACCCCCGCGGCTCGTTCGCGCGGTGCGGTCTCCAGGGGAATCGTAACCGCGGAACTACACACCCATCGGCGTTTTCCACAGAAAATCCGGTGCCGTTTATTCGGTTTCTTCGAAGGCGTCACTGACGCGGGAGAATACCGGCAGTCCGTCGGTGACCGCGCCCGGCGCCGCCGCCCGCACGCGGGCTCCCGCGGTCTCCGGGAAACACGGTGGTGAGGGCGGTGCGGGCGCCGACCAGAAGGCGGCCGCGGAGACAGCCGTCCCCACCTGGACGTTTTCGCGCACCCATTCCCCGTCGTTCGCCTCCGGTCCCGTTTTCGCCGGGAATGCCTCCTCCCGGCCCGCCGGGGGCCCGGCCCCCGGCGCGGAAAGCGCCGCCACCCGGTCCACGAGCGCGCGACGCTCCCGCCCCGACCACCGGGCCAGGGCGAAGGGGTCCCGGTCGGCCTCCTCGCCCAGCGCCGCCGCCGTCGCGGACAGATGGGCGCACCGGCCCTCCCACCGGTCGCACGAACAGGTGGCGACCAGGTCGGACCACCCGCGCGGCACCAGGTCCAGTCCCAGGACCTCGAAGACCCGGGCGGTGGCCGCCGGCAGTTCCCCGGCCGAGATCCGGGCACGGAACACCGGCTGTGAGGCCAGCGCCGCGCACGCGCGCTCCCACGCGGTGTCGGGCAGCACCGTGCGGATGAGGCTCACATCGTGGACGCGGCCGCGGGCGTCGCGGACCCGGGCGAGGACCTCACCGGGCCGTACCGTCAACCGATCCACGCTGGCCCCGGGACCGCCGTCCGCCGTGCCCAGGGCCCCGGCCAGCAGGTCCGACCACGTCGCGCTCATCCGGCCACCGCCTCCGGCGCCAGCCGCACCACCTCGCGCAGGTCCTCCACCGACAGTCCGGCCAGCCACTGCTCCCCGGTGGCCACCGCGCCGTCGGCCAGCGCGCTCTTGCGCTCGATCATCTCGTCCACCCGCTCCTCCACGGTGCCCGTGCACACCAGCTTGCGCACCTGGACGTCCCGCCGCTGTCCGATCCGGAACGCCCGGTCGGTGGCCTGGTTCTCCACCGCGGGGTTCCACCACCGGTCCACGTGCACCACGTGGTTGGCGGCGGTCAGGTTCAGTCCGGTCCCGGCCGCCTTGAGCGACAGCAGGAACACCATGGGCCCGGGGGTGTCCTGGAAGCGCCGCATGAGCTCCTCCCGCTCGGCCCGCGAGGTGCCCCCGTGCAGCCACAGCACCGGAACCCCCAACCGCGAGCGCAGGTAGGGCGCCAGCCGCTCCCCGAACCTCGCGTACTGGGTGAAGCACAGCGCCTTGTCGCCCCGCGCGACGGCCTGGCCCAGGATCGCCTCCAGCCGGTCGAGCTTGCCCGAGCGCCCGGCCAGCGCCGATCCGTCCCCCAGGAACTGGGCCGGGTGGTTGCAGATCTGTTTGAGCCGCGCCATGGTCGCCAGGACCAGGCCCTTGCGCTCCTTCTCGTCGGCCTCCGACATCCGCTCGGCCATGTCGTCGGCGACCGCCTTGTACAGCGAGGCTTGTTCCGGAGTGAGCGTGCACCAGGTCCGCATCTCGAACTTCTCCGGCAGGTCGGCGATGATCGACCGGTCGGTCTTGAGCCGCCGCAGCACGAACGGCCGGGTCAGCCGGCGCACCAGAGCGGTCGCGGCGCCGCCTTCGCCTTCGCCTTCGCCTTTGCCGCCGCCGTCGGCGCGGTCGGCCACCGCGCGCTGGAAGTCCTGGGCCGACCCCAGGAGTCCGGGGTTGGCGAAGTCCATGACCGACCACAGCTCACCCAGGTTGTTCTCCACCGGGGTTCCGGTCAGGGCGATCCGCGTGGCGGCTGGCAGCGACCGCACCGCCAGCGCCTGCCGCGTGCCGTGGTTCTTGAGCGCCTGGGCCTCGTCGCACACCACCCGGTGCCAGGGCAGCGCGGCCAGCTCCTCCGAGTCGCGGGTGACCACGCCGTAGGTGGTCACCACCAGGTCGCAGTTGCCCACCAGCCGAGCCAGCGCGTTCCCGGTCGGCCGGTCCGGACCGTGCTGGACGTGCACGCGCAGGTGCGGGGCGAACCGGGCGGCCTCGCGCGACCAGTTGCCCACCAGCGACACCGGGCACACCAGCAGCGTCGGACCCGGAGCCGTTCCCCGGCCCCGTTCGTCGGTCAGCAGGGCCAGCAGCTGGACGGTCTTTCCCAACCCCATGTCGTCGGCGAGGATCGCGCCCAGCCCGAGCTCGCCGAGGAAGCGCAGCCACGACGCGCCGCGGTCCTGGTACGGCCGGAGGGCGCCCTCGAAGCCCCGCGGGGTGCCCATGGGCCGCAGCTTCGCCGAGACACCGCCCTCCAACAGGGCGCCGATCGGGCCGTCGGCGACGACGTCGGTGACGGGCAGGGGCGCGGCGTCCGCCACCCCGATCGCCGCGCGTACCGCCTCGTCCCTGCGCGACCACGCCCGTCCCCGCCTCCGGAGGGCCTCCAGCGCGGCGCCGACCCGCTCGGGGTCGATCTCCATCCACCTGCCGCGCACGCGCACCAGGGACCGCTTGAGCCGGGCCAGCTCCGCCAGCTCGTCCAGCTCCTCCTCGGACAGCGGATCGGCGGCCCCGGGCCCGTTCACCAACGCCTCGAAGGACACGCGGACCAGGTCATCGACGCCTATGCCGCCCCGGCGCCGCCGCGGCGCCTCCTCCACGGTCATGCGCAGGCCGAGCGCGCGGCGGCCGCTCCACTCGGGCAGGACCACGCCGAACCCGGCCGAGCCCAGGCGCGGCGCGGCCTCGGAGACGAACGCCTGCGCTCCGGCCGTGTCCAGGAGCAGCCGGGCGGGCGCCAGGTCGCGCAGGGCCCGGTGCAGGGCGGGGTAGTGGCGGGCGGCCCGGCGCAGGTCGGCCAGGGCGGTCTCGCCCACGTCGCGGGGCAGCCAGGCGGCGCCCTCGCCCAGCCACACCCGCTCCAGGGGAAGGCGCAGGCCCGGGTCACTCGTCGAGCGAACCCAGAACTCGACCTCCCACGGCCCCTCCCGGTCCGGTTCGCGCAGCAGGAACAGCAGTTGGGCCCGGCCGGAGCCGCGGATCCGCGACCGCCACTCGCGCAGCGGAGCGCGCAGCGCCTCGGCGGCGGCCGGGTCGACCAGGGTGTCCCCGTCGGTGAGGGCGGCCGCCAAAAGCGCTGTCGGACCGTCCGCTCCGGCCCGTTGGCCGCCGCCGGGCCGCCGGGCCAGCCGCCGGGCCACGGCGTCGGTGAGCAGTTCCAGTGGGGCGAGCACGCAGGCGCGGGCCGCCGTCTCGGCGTCCCCGTCGGGGAGGTGGGCGCGGGCCGGTGCCGGGAGCGCCGCGGTGAGCGCCGCCAGGTGCTCCTCGGCGGCCTCCACGGGGGCGGGCCGCCACCGGGCTCGCGGCGGGTCGCCGACCAGGTCGGGCAGGACGCATCCGGTGTCGACGAGCCGCTCGGCGAAGCCCCGTACCGCCGCCAGGTGCACCAGGGCCGGACCCACGCTCAGACCGTCGGGCGGGGTGTCCAGGGCCGCCAGCAGGGACTCAGCGGCCCTGGTGCCGAGGAACAGCGCGGGGACCCGCCAGGGCAGCAGTCGCCCGGGAGCGCCCTCGGGGGCGTCGGCGGCCTCGACGGAGTGCGACGGCGCGCGGTCGTCGCCGGGCAGGGCGAGGAGCAGGTCGTCGGCGGTTCCGTCGGCGGCCGCCCGGCCGTCGCCCAGGGCGCCCAGCGGCTCCCTCAGGTCGGCGGCGGCCACGGCGAAGGGGTGCCGCCGCGGGCCGTCGGTGCGCTCCCGCCCGGGCGGAGCGGTCGCGGATCGGGGCTCCTCGCCCCACACCGCCAGCGCGTCCCCGACCCACACCCCGTGCAGTACCCGCACCACACCTCCCCGTCCACAGACCACGCCCCAGTATGGCCGCGGCCGACGACAGGGCGGGACCACCGCCTCACAGGCGGCTGGGCACCTCGTTGCCGACCGCCGCGATGCCCTCACGCATCCGCGTCCGCCACAGCAGGACGGCGCCCAGGAGGAAGAAGAGGATGAGTGAGAGGATCGCCATCCGGTAGCCGCCCGTGAGGCTGACGGCGATCGTGATGGCCAGCGATCCCAGGAACGTCGACCCCCGGTCGGAGATCTGGAACAGGCTGAAGTACTCCGCCTCGCGGCCCTTGGGGATCAGCTGGGAGAACATCGACCGGGCCAGTGACTGGGTGCCGCCCAGCACAAGCCCGATGCCCACGCCCATGGCCACGAACAACGGCACGTTCCCCACTGGCAGGAAGTAGGCCAGGGAGACCAGTGCGCACCACACCGCCAGCGATCCGAGCACCGTCGCCTTGGTACCGACCACGCGCGCCACCCGCCCGGCGAGGAAGGCGCCCACGAAGGCGACGAACTGGATGACCAGGATCGTCGCGATCAGCGCGCTCTCGTTCAGCCGCAGGTCCTGGCTGGCGAACGGCGCGGCGTAGCGGATGGCCGCCTGGATGCCGTCGTTGAAGAAGATGAACGCCAGCAGGAACAGGATGGTGTTCGGGTATCGGCGCATGTCCCGCAGGGTGTGCCCGAACTGGCGCAGTGACTGTCCGACCCTCGGCCGTCCCCGCGATCCCAGGGCCAGCGCGCCGTAGCGGTCGCGCAGCGGGCGGACCGCCAGGACCGTGAAGCCCGCCCACCACAGGCCGACCGAGGCGAAGGCGATCCGGACGGCGTGGTCGGTGCCGATTCCCAGCGAGTCGGCGGACAGGACCAGCCCCAGGTGGACGGCGAGTAGCAGGGCACCGCCCAGGTAGCCGATCCCCCACCCGGTGACCGACACCCGGTCGCGCTCGTCGGGGGTGGAGATCTCGGGCAGGAACGCGTTGTAGACCACGATCGACAGCCCGTACAACACGTTGGCCAGCACGAACAACGCGGCGGCCACGTGGTAGCCCTCGGTGGCCGCGTACAGGCCCGCCGTGCACGCCGAACCGCCCGCGGCCAGCCAGAACAGCCACCGCCGCTTGTGCTTGGACTGGTCGACCATCGCGCCGACGACGGGCAGCAGGAGGATCTGGAGGAGGATCGCCACGGTGGTCAGCGCCGGGTAGAGCGCGTTCGGGTGCAGCGTGACCACGTCCACGCCCAGCGGCGTGACCGACAGCGAGGGGTCCTGACACGACTCGGCGTCCGGCGCTCCCGCCGAGACGCACGCCAGGTTGCTCATGTAGGGGCCGATGAGGACGGTGACCACCGAGGTGATGAACACCGAGTTGGCCCAGTCGTAGACGTACCAGCCGCGCTGCTCGCGTCTGCGCTGGGCGGCGTCGGGGGAGGGGGAGCCTTCGATCGTCGGCTCCGGGGCGTTGGCCATGGGGGACGTCATCCGTTCTTCAGCGTGCTGTCGGTACCGCGTGCGGGGGCCCTCCACCGGCCGCGCTGGGACAGGATCCGCCTGAGCCCGACGGTGTTGTCGGTGACGATCCCGTCCACCCCGGCGTCGAGTAGGCGGTCCATCACGTCCGTGTCGTTGACCGTCCACACGTGCACCTGCAGGCCCAGGCGGTGCGCGGTGCGGATCAGGTCCCGGCTCAGTACCGGGAACGTGCCGTGCCACAGGGGGATCTGCGCGCACACGGGTACCCGGCTGGCCAGGGCGCGCAGCAGCGGGGACAGCGAGGCCACTCGCAGGCGCGCCACGTCGAGCGGACCGCAGGAGGTGGCGACGGGGCGGTCGAACAGGCGCCGGGCGTGGTCGAGGCGGAACTGGTCGAAGGAGCCCACGCACACCCGGTCCCAGGCGTTGGTGCGGCGCAGGACCTCGCGCATCGGCAGGACGGCCGCGTCCGACTTCAGGTCGATGTTGAACCGCGCGTCCGGCCAGGAGCCCAACAGGTCCTCCAGCACCGGCACCGGTTCGCGTCCGGCGACCCGGGCCCGTGCCACCTCCCGGTAGGGCAGGTCGCCGATGGCGCCGCTCATGTCGGTGGTGCGGTCCAGCGTGTCGTCATGGAAGGCCATGAGGACGCCGTCGCCGGTGGCGTGCACGTCCGTCTCCAGGTAGGTGTACCCGAGGTCGATGGCGTGCTGGAAGGCCACGGCGGTGTTCTCCAGCTCGGTGCGCCGGACGCCCTGGTCGTCGGTGAACCACCCGCCCCTGTGCGCGAGGGCCAACGGGGTGGGGGAGGAAAGGTACGCGTTGGTCACACTGGCAGTATGCCGTCTGTGCGGAACGGGCCGTTCCCCGACCGGATGGCGCCGTGACCAAGAAACCTGGAATTCCCGGTGGCGCGTCGGCGTCGTCGGGCCCTCCGAGTCAGGGCGAGCAAGGCGCACGATCTCTCTCGGAAGGGACCCCTCCATGGCCCACGCCGCCCGACACCCGCTGTGCCCGCGCCCCGCCTGCCACCACGGCCACGCCCCGACGCACCGGCTCGCTCCCGCCTCGACGCACCGACCAGCTCCCACCCCGGCCAGGACCCCGTTCCGCCGACCGCGCACGGGACGGTGCGGTGCCCCGCTCCAGGGCCACCGCACCCCGGGCGACGTGTACCACCTGGCACAGCGGATGGCGGAGGTCCTGGTGGGCCGCCGCGCCCCGGAGGTGATGCGCGACCAGTTGGCCGCCCCGGTCCGGGAGGAGCTGCGCCGGTTGCGCGGCAGCGTGCCGTGCGGGGTCGCACCCAGGCTGGGGCGCGTCTTCCACCAGGCCCATCCGCCCGCCTCGCTGGAGGTCAGCGCCGTGATCGCCTGTGACCGACGGGCACGGGCGTTCGCCTTCCGCGCCGATCGCGCGGGCGGCCGGTGGGTGTGCACCCGCCTGGAGACCGACCGCGTGCACGGTTCGTTGGCCCGGTCCCGGCAGACCCCGGGGTGACCGGAGCCCGCGGGGAAACGGTCACCGTGCGGCGACCACGCCGTGCGGCGACCACGCCGTGCGGCGACCACGCCGCGCGGTGACCGCGCGGCACGTGGTGGGCGGTCTCACTCCGATGGCGCGTCCGCACGGATCAGCGGACCTTGTGTCCTGGATTTACCGGGGGAGGCGCGGATAGGGTCCCCCTGGGTCGGTTCCTCCCAGACCGGTGGGGATCGGCCCGTCCGGATGGCGGTCCCGTCCCACCCGCTCGGGATACGACCACCCCTCCGTCGTGCCAGCCACGCGGTGCCCCCGGACAACGGACCCGCCGCCAAGGAAAAGGAGGGGCCGTCCGGCTCACCCCCGTGCCGGGACGGCCGAAACCGGCGTATGCGACCTTCCGACATCGTCCACCTGCACAGCATCAGCGCCCCCACGCTCTCGCCGGACGGCACGCGCGCCGTCTTCTCCGTGATCCGGCCGGATCTGGAGGAGGACGCCTACACCGGCGCCCTGTGGTCGGTGCCCACCGACGGTTCCGTGCCGCCCCGCCAGCTCACCCGCGGTGTGAGGGACGACGCGCCAGCCTGGTCCCCCGACGGTAGGTGGATCGCCTTCCTGCGCTTGGACGACGACGACAGGGCCCAACTCCACGTACTGCCCGCCGACGGCGGCGAGCCCTGGAAGGTGACCGACCACCCGCTCGGCGTCTCCGGCGCGCGCTGGAGCCCGGACTCCGGCCGCCTGGCCTACACCGCGCGCGTTCCCGAGCCCGGGCGGTACGCGGGCGTCGAACCCGGCAAGGAGCCGCCCCGCAGGATCACCGGCCTCAAGTACCGCGACGACGGCCTGGGCTTCACGAACGACCGCCGCTCCCAGGTGTTCGTCACCGCGCCGATCGACCCCTCCGGCGAGCCGGGCGAGCCGGTCCGGGTCACCGACGCCGACGCCGAGCACGGCGCCCCCGCGTGGAGTCCGGACGGCTCCCTGCTGGTCTTCTCCGCCGCGCGGCACGACACCCGCGACACCGACCTGGTCGAGGACGTGTGGGTGTGCGCCCCCGAGGCGGGCGCCGCGCCCCGCCGCGTCACCTCGGGAGACCTGTGCGCCGCGTCCCCCCGCTTCTCCGCTGACGGAGCCACGGTCTACTTCCTCGCCGACGTGCTCGGCCCGGACCTGAACGACTTCGTCGGTCAGACCACGGGTGTGTGGTCGGCCCCGACGGACGGTTCGGCGACCCCCACCCGGCTCACCCCGGAAGAGGGGCCGCGCGCGACCGGGAAACTCCAGGTGACCGATGAGGGCCTGGTGGCGCTGGTCGAGAACCGGGGCGCGGTGCACCTGGTCCGGGTGCCCTTCGAGGGCGGTGAGCCGATCACCCTGGTCGGCGGCGCGGTGCAGGCCCAGTCCTTCGACCGCCGGGGCGGTGTGACCGTCGCGGTGGTGGCCGACGGCGCGGGCAGCGGCGAGCTGGTGCGCGTGGCCGAGGACGGCGAGCAGGACCTGACCTCCTTCGCCGAGGGGCTGGACCCCCGGCCGATGACCGAGCTGACCGCCCACACCCCCGACGGCTATCCCGTGCACGGCTGGGTGACCCTACCGGAGGGGGAGGGGCCGCATCCGGTCGTGCTCATGATCCACGGCGGTCCGTTCGCGCAGTACGGCTGGCAGCTCTTCGACGAGACCCAGGTCTACGCCGAGGCCGGGTACGCGGTGGTCATGTGCAACCCGCGCGGTTCGTCCGGTTACGGGCACGAGCACGGCCGGGCGATCATCGGCTCGGTCGGCTCGGTCACCGCCACGGACGTGCTCGCCTTCCTCGACGAGGCGCTGCGCGACGAACGCCTGGACGCCGCGCGCGTGGGCGTCATGGGCGGCTCGCACGGCGGCTTCATGACGACCTGGATCGCCGCGCACCACGGCGACCGGTTCAAGGCCGCGATCACCGAACGCGCCGTCAACGCGATCGAGAGCTTCCACGGTTCCTCCGACATCGGCTCCTTCTTCCCCGGCCCCCTGTACGGCCCGCCGGAGACGTGGGCGAAGGAGAGCCCGCTCACCTACGCCGACCAGATCGACCTGCCCGTCCTGATCATCCACTCGGAGGAGGACTGGCGCTGTCCGGTGGAGCAGGCCCAGCGTCTGTTCGTCTCGCTGCGCACCCGGGGACACGAGGCCGAGATGCTGCTCTTCCCGGGGGAGGGGCACGAACTGTCGCGCTCCGGACTGCCCAGCCACCGGGTCGCCCGCTTCGAGGCGATCCTCGACTGGTGGTCGCGGCACCTCTGACCAGGCAAGGGGGGCGGGTCCTACGATCCGCCCCCTTCCCGGAGCCGGTGTGAGACATGTCACTCGGGATGGCGGCGTCCATCCGGGGTTGGAGGTCAATGCGCGCCGCGCCCGCGACGCGAGGTCCCCGGCATGGGCGGCGATCCGACCGCCTGAGGGGGCATGTGCGCAGGTCAAGTGGGTTGCCCAAGGGAAGGTAACGAACGGGTAGCGAATCCTTTCATGATGGTTTAGTGTTCCCATCAAGCCGGAACGCCCGAGTGATCCCCACAAGGGGGACAGTGTCCGGTTTCCGTTGCACTCTGCTCGCTCGCAGTCCTCTTTCCCACGAGCAGAGGCCGCCGCAGTAACACCCGGCCCACCTCCCTCGGCCCCTTCGTGCCGACGCCGGATCCCTCGCCCACGCAGAGCCACACGCCCGATCCGGGCGTGCCCTCGGTGCTGCCCGGCGGCGGTAGACGGGTGTGGGAGAAAGGCAGTCATCCCTTGACTCGCAACCCGGAACCCCGTGTGCGCGGACGGTACCGACTCGCGACGGTCGGATGCGCGGCCGCCGGTGCCGTGCTGCTCTCGTCCGGCACAGCCCTGGCCGATACCTCCCAGGAGGAGGCCCAGGACCGTTACGAGCAGCTCCAGCGCGAGCTCTCGGAGCTGAACGAGGCCTACAACCAGGCCGAACAGGACCACGAGGCCGCCCAGGCCGAGCTGGAGGACGTCGAGGAACGGCTGGCCCGGGCCCAGGAGGACCTGGAGGAGATGTCCGGCGACGTCGTCCACATCGCCCAGGCCGCCTACACCGGGGGGACCCACAGCCTCCTCGGGGTGCTCTTCGACGGCACGCCGGACGACGCGCTCCAAAGCGTCGCCGACCTGGACTACCTGTCCGCCGGCCAGCAGGTCGTCCTCGCCGACTACGTCACCGAGGTCGAACGCGCCGAGGACCTGCACGAGGAAGCGGAGGAGGCCGAGGCGGCCGCGGCCGAGGCCCTGGAGGAGGCCGAGGCCGCCCAGGTCGACGGCGAGGCCGCGCTCGAGGAGCAGGCCGAGGTCCTGGCGGACCTGGGCGGAGTGGACCCGACCTCGGGTCCGGCCGCTGGCGCGGACGCCGCCGGGGCCGCGCCCGTCGCCGTCTCCGGCGATGTGCAGGCGGTTCTGGACTTCGCCCGCGCCCAGATCGGCAAGTCCTACGAGTGGGGCGCCACCGGTCCGGACTCCTACGACTGCTCCGGCCTGGTCCAGGCGGCGTGGGCTCAGGCGGGAGTCAACCTGCCGCGGACCACCTACGACCAGGTCAACGCTGGCACGCGGATCTCCCGCGATGAGGTGCAGCCCGGTGACCTGCTGTTCTTCTACGACGAGTCGGCGCCCAGCCACGTGGGGATCTACTCGGGCAACGGGAACATGATCCACGGCTCCAACCCGTCCAAGCCGCTTGAGGAAGTCGCCCTCGCCGACTACTGGGACGGTGTGTTCACCGTCGCGGTGCGCGTCGGCTAGGCGGTGTTTTTCGGGTCCTCCGCTGCGCTTCGGACCGTGTTCGGGCGCCCGGAAGACAGGGATTCTTCCTCCTCGTCCTCGCCTGCCGCTCGTTCCTCGCTCGCGGCTCGACTCGTCGTGCAGAACCCTGTCGGCGCCTGAACGACACCCGGTGCCCGGGGCGGATCGCCGCCCCGGGCACCGGTGTGTTCGCCTCAGCCGTTCCGCCCCACGACGAGCCCGCGTATTCTGTCGTGAATGGGACGTCTTCTGCTCAAGATCGGCGCGGGCCTGGCGGCTGTGCTCGTGTTCTTCTGGCTGCTTTCCATCGTGGTCGGCGTGCTGGTGTGGGGCCTGATGATCGCTCTGGTCGTCGGTGTGGTCTGGCTCGGGATCAGGATGCTCAAGACCGACGCGGGCGGTTCCGCGCGCTGACGCCCCGCCAGCCCCGCGCGCCGCGCCCGAGGGGGTCGGCGCGTGCCCGCGCCGGGATCGGCGGACACGACCGATTCGTAACACATCGGTGATCGGCGCTCCGCGGTGGGGAATCATGGCTATAGTGACTCTGTGTCACCGAATAAGCACGTAGCGTCTCATGTCGACGGGGTCTCCCACCGAGGCCGTGTGGAACGGGTGCGTACTCGCGTCTTCCGCAACGACTGGAGTGCGCTGACGCCGCCGCCCCTCGGCGAGTGGGCCCCCGACCTGCGCGTCAGCGTCGTCATTCCGGCACGGGGCGGACAGCGCCGACTCGACCTCACACTGGCCTCCCTGGCGGTGCAGACCTACCCCGACCGCCTCCTGGAGGTCGTGGTCGTCGACATCCACACCGCGCCGCCCCTCCGGCTGCCCACCGTCCGCCCCCAGCACTGCCGTCTCGTGCGCGCGCCCGAGGGCGTCTGGGGCGCGGGTTACGCACGTGCCCTCGGAGCCCACACCAGCACCGGTGACATCCTGGTCTGGATGGACGCCGACATGGTCGTCTGCCCCGAGTTCGTCGAGGCGCAGGCCCGCTGGCACCACACCCACGCCGAGGCCGTCACCCTCGGCCGCGTCCGCTTCGCCGACACGGGGCCGACCGATCCCGCCGACGTGATCGCGCGCGCCCGCACCCGGACCCTGCACGACACCCTGGAGACCGGCCGCCACCACGAGTGGGTCGAACACATCCTGCGCGACAGCGCGGACCTGCGAGACGCCGACCACCTGGGCTTCCACGCCTACGTCGGCGCCGCCGCGGGCCTGCGGCGCAGCCTGTACGAGGCTGCCGGAGGCGTCGACCCCGACCTCGACCTGGGACAGGACACCGAGTTCGGCTACCGGCTCTGGCAGGCGGGCGCCGTCATGGTCCCGGAGAGAGCCGCCACCGCCTGGCACGTCGGCCGCGCCACCACCGCGCGCACCCGCCTGCCCTCCGAGCGCTTCCGCACCGAGGTGCTCGCCGAACTCATGCCCCACCCCCACGCCTACCGCGAACCCCTGCCCGCCCACCGCCGGCGCGTCCCCCTCGTGCACGCCGTCGTCGACGTCTCCGGCGCCCCCTACGACCTGGTGCGCGGTTGCGTCGACCGCATCCTGGACAGCGCGGAGACCGACCTGGGCCTGACCCTGGTCGCCGACTGGGAGGGCGCGGGCTCCGAAGCCGCCCACCTGTGCGGCCCCCATCTGGACCTGCGCCTGGTCCAGGCCAACTATCTGCGCGAGCCCCGTGTCTCCTTCGCCACCTCCGTGCCCCGTACCGGGTTCCCCTCGCCCTTCCTGCTGCGGGTGCCCGTCGCCTGGGGGCTGGGTCAGGTGGCGATCTCACGCATGCTGGCCAGCGCCGAACGCGCCCGTGCCGGGGTCACCGAACTGTTCCCCGCGACCTCGCCCACCCGTGACGCGGGGGTCCGGCTCTGGCGGACCCGAGCGCTCGCCCGGGCCCTGCGGGTCCGCCGGGACGAGGAGGACCTGGGCGACGTGGTCGCCGAACTCCACGGGCGCTACCGCATCCACGCGGGAGAGGAGACCCTCACCGACCTGTCGCTCTACCGGTCGGTCCCACCGCCACCGCGACCGTCCCCCGACTCCCGCCCGCCGCTCGCCGACGGCGCCGCCACCGGGGACACCGCGTGCCCGGAGCACGAACCGGAGCGCGCCCCCGAACCGCGTGGACCCCGGCGGTTCGGGGCGTGGCTGCGCACCCTGCGGGGGCGGCAGGGCCGCCCCGGGGGCCACGGATAGGGCCTGTCTCCTGGAACGGTCATCCGAGGGGGTCGCCGCGGACGCCGCCTAGTCGTGCACGCCGATCGAGTCGATGGACGCCAGCAGCTGCTCACGCAGGGCGTCGTTGACCGGCGCGGACCCGGTCTCGTCCGACACGTTCTGCTGTCCCTCGGGGCTGACCACGTAGCGCAGGAAGGCCTGGAGCCGCTCGACCGTGGCCGCGTCGTCGTACTCGCCGCACACGACCTCGTAGCTGACCAGCACCATCGGGTAGCTGCCCGGAGCGGTCGTGCCGTAGTCCAGGTCCAGGGCCAGGTCGTACTCGTTGACGTTGTCCTCGCGGCGCGGGGACTCGGCCACCACCTGGGCCGCGGCCTCCGGGGAGATCTCCACGAACTCGCCGCCCACACCGAGGTTCACCGTGGACATCTCGTGCACGTGCGACATCTCCACGTACCCGATCGCGCCGTTGGCGCGCTTGACCGTGTCGGCGATACCGCTGTTGCCCTGCGCGGACTCACGCGGGTGGATCGGCCACTGCCCGTCGGCCTCGTGCGGCCAGGCGTCCGGGGCGGCCGCCGACAGGTACCGGGTGAAGTTCTCCGTGGTCCCGGAGTCGTCGGACCGGTTGACCGGCGTGATCGCCAGGTCCGGCAGGTCCGCGTCGGGGTTGGTCTCGGCGATCTCCGGGTCGTCCCAGCGGGTGATCTCCTGGTTGAAGATCTTCGCCAGCGTGTCCGGGCGCAGGTTCAGGGAGTCCACACCGTCCAGGTTGAACACCACGGCGATGGCCACCACGTAGGCGGGCAGGTTGATGGTGTCCGAGCCGTGGCACCGCTCGACCGCGTCGGCGTTCTCCTCCGGGCTCATCGCCGCGTCGGTCCCGGCGAAGTCCACGGCGCCGTCGATGAACTGGCTGCGACCGCCACCGGACCCGATCGAGTCGTAGTAGACGCGGGCGCCCTCACACGCCGTCTGGTACCCCGCGATCCACGTGGTCATCGCGTTCTCCTGGGCGCTGGAGCCCGCACCGGACAGGCTTCCGGAGAAGCACTCGATGTTCTCGGGGGTCGCGATCTGGAGCCCGCCGGGAACCGCCTCGTCACTGCCGCAGGCGGTGGTCGCCAGCATCAGACCGGCCAGCGCGGCCGAGGCCGCGCCCCGGTGCGGGGCGACACGGCGCCGGACGGGGGACTGGGAGCGCTTGTTGGACGGGAGCACGACTGCTTCTAACCCTCTCGTCGGTGTCGGTGGGCGCGGGCGCGTCCGGCGGACGCGCGCCCGGACACCCGTCGTCTCGGGGACGGTCACGAGGACACGACCCCCGCGCACCACCGCGCGACCGCTCTCGGGAGCGTCGTCGCTGGTGATGGGAGACCGCCGACGAGTCTAACCACCACCAGGCACACACGCCCAACACGGCTCCGTGTGGGATGCCGCTCACCCCGCGCGCCACGCCACGTGCATGACACGCGCACGGCGCGGGCAGGGGTCCTGCGTGAAGAGCGCACACGACACGACCGTCACGGCCGCGCCGACGTCAACCTACCGCCTCCAGCTGCGGCCCGGGTTCAACCTCGCCGACGCCGCGGCCCTACTCGACCACCTGGGCCGAATGGGGGTCGGCGCCGTCTACCTGTCCCCCCTGCTCACCGCCGCACCCGGCTCCCAGCACGGCTACGACGTGGTCGACCCCACCCGCGTCTCCTCCGCCCTCGGCGGCGACACGGCTCGCGAGGCCCTGGCTGCCAAGGCGCACGACCTGGGCGTCGGGGTGGTCGTCGACATCGTCCCCAACCACATGTCGGTCGCCGACCCGGCCGCCAACCCGTGGTGGTGGGACGTGCTCAAGCACGGCCGCGACGCGGTCCACGCGCGCTGCTTCGACATCGACTTCGACGCCGGTCCCCTTCTGATCCCCGTCCTGGCCGACGACGGCGACGGCGGCCGCGCGGCCCTGGACGCCCTCACCGTCGCCGACGACTGCCTGGCCTACCACGACAAGCGCTATCCCATCGCGCCGGGCACGTTCGCCCCCGGCGACACCCCCGACCAGGTGCACGAACGCCAGCATTACCGGCTGGTGTCCTGGCGGCGCGGCGACGCCGAACTCACCTACCGCCGTTTCTTCGACGTCAGCGAACTGGCCGCCGTCCGCGTGGAGGAACCGGGCGTGTTCGACGCCGCGCACGCGGAGATCCTGCGCTGGGCCGACCTGGGACAGCTCGACGGGCTGCGGGTGGACCACGTCGACGGGCTCACCGACCCGGGCGGCTACCTGCGCCGACTGACCGAGCGCTTCGACGGGTGGGTCGTGGTCGAGAAGATCCTCGCTCCCGGTGAGGACCCACCCCAGTCCTGGCCCGTGGACGGCACCACCGGATACGACGCGCTGCGCGAAGTGTGCGGGGTCTTCGTCGACCCCGGCGGCGAACCCGCGCTCACCGCCCTGGCCGTCGAGCAGGGCGTGGACACCGACACCGACCGCGTCGACACCCGCGCTCGCCGTCAGGCCGCCACCCGCCTCCTACGTGCTGAGGTAGGCCGGATCGCCGCCCTGCTGCCCGCCCAACCGCCCGACACGACCCCCCGTCCCTCCGCCATGGCCGTCCGTCAGCGGGAGGAGGCCGTCGCCGAGCTCCTGTGCTCCTTCGACGTCTACCGCTCCTACCTGCCCGAGGCGGAGGACGCTTGGACGCGCGCCGTCCACCGCGCCATCGACCGCCGCCCCGACCTCGCCTTCGACCTCGAGGTGATCGACCGCCGCGTCCGCGCGGACCCCGGCGGCGAACCCGCCCGCCGCATCCAGCAGACCAGCGGCATGGTCACCGCCATGGGTACCGAGAACACCGCGTTCTACCGTTCCACCCGGTTCACGGCGGCCTGCGAGGTCGGCGGCGACCCCTCCCGGATCGCGGTCACCCCCGAGGAGTTCCACGCCCGCGCCGCCCACCGCCAGGCCGCCGTCCCGCACACCATGACCACCCTGTCCACCCACGACACCAAGCGCTCGGAGGACGTGCGCGCCCGCCTGGCCGCCGTGTCCGAGGCCGCCGGCGACTTCGCCGACGCCGTCCGCCGCTGGACCGCCCGCCGCCCCCTGCCCGAGCCCTCCCTCAACCTCCTGGGGTGGCAGACCCTCGTCGGCGCCTGGCCGATCAGCGAACAACGCCTGGCCGACCACCTGCTCAAGGCCGCCCGCGAGGCCCGCCTCGGCACCTCCTGGACCGACCCCGACCCCGACTTCGAGGACCACGTCCGCGCCTGGCCCGCCCACGTCCTGGGCGACCCCGACCTCGGCGCCGAGGTCGCCGCGTTCGTCGACACCGTCCGCGACGCCGGATGGAGTAACTCCCTCGGCCAGAAGGTCCTGCAACTCCTCGGCCCCGGCGTCCCCGACGTCTACCAGGGCACCGAACTGTGGGACCTGTCCCTGGTCGACCCCGACAACCGCAGACCCGTCGACTGGGCCACCCGCGCCGCGCTCCTCGAACGCGTCGAACGCGGCTGGCGGCCGCCCGTCGACGACTCCGGCGCCGCCAAACTCCACCTCGTCCGCGCCTGCCTGCGGCTGCGGCGCGAACTCCGTCCCACCGGCTACCTCCCGATCACCGCCACCGGGCCCGCCGCCCGGCACGCCCTGGCCTTCGCCCGCACCTCCTCCGGGGGACACCGGCCCGACGTCGTGGCCGTCGCCACCCGCCTGCCGCTCGCCCTGGCCGCCGAGGGCGGATGGGGCGACACCGGCCTGCCCCTGCCGTCGGGCCCCGGAACGTGGACCGACCGGCTCACCGGCCGGTCCCTGGCCCCGGTGCGCGCGGACGGCTACACCGTCGCCCCGTTGGCCGACCTGCTCGACCACTACCCGGTGGCGGTCCTGGTCCGCGGGTGAGGCCCCGGACACGATCCTCCGTACACTGGGCCCGGACGCCCCGCCCCCGCGTGCACTTCCCCCTCCGGGCCTTCGTTCCCCTCCCCGCACAGAGGAGTCCCCCTTGACCGCATCCCGTGCCCTGCTGCGTGAGCGCTACGAGCTGCTGGCCGAGGTCGGCCGCGGGGGGATGGGGCGGGTATGGCGGGCGCGCGACACCGAACTCAACCGGACCGTCGCGATCAAGGAGATCCTGCTGGGGCCGGGACTGGACGAGGCCGACCGCGCCCGGACGGCGGCCCGCGCGCGCCGGGAGGCGCAGGCCATCGCGATGGGACAGCACCCGAACATCGTCACCGTGCACGACATCCTGGAGGAGGACGGACGTCCCTGGATCGTGATGGAGTTCCTCACCGGTGAGTCACTGCACCGACTGGTGGGACGGGAGGGACCGGCACCGGCCCGCCGGGTGGCCGCCTGGGGTCTGGACCTGCTCGACGCGCTGGGGGCCGCGCACGCCCAGGGCATCACGCACCGCGACGTCAAACCCGAGAACGTCATGGTCACCGGCACCGGGCGGGTGGTGCTGACCGACTTCGGCATCGCCGCGATCTCCGACACCGCCGTCGTCACGCAGACCGCCGGTGTCATGGGCTCGCCCGCCTACCTGGCCCCCGAACGCCTGGCCTCGGCCCCGGCCAGCCCCGCCAGCGACCTGTGGTCCCTGGGCGCCACCCTGTACCAGGCGGCCACGGGCGTCTCGCCGTTCCGCCGTGACGGTATCCCCGCGACCCTGCACGCCGTCAGCACCGCCGAACCGCCCCGGGTGCTGCCCGGATCGCTCGGCGCGGCCGTCCAGGGCCTGTTGGTCAAGGACCCGGCACGGCGGATGGACGCCGCCGCCTGCCGCCGCCTGCTGGAGGCCGCCGCCAGGGAGGACACGACGGTGGCGGCGACCGCCCCGGCGCCCGTTCCGGGCGCGTTCACCGCCGGAACGGTTCCCGTGCCCGCCGGGGACACCCTCCCGCGCTCCGCCGCCCCTCCCGCTCGGGAGCGGCGCCTGTCCTGGCCCGTGGTGGTGCTCACCCTGGGACTGGCCGCCCTGGTGGTCGTGGCCGCGGCCGTGGTCTTCGTCCCCCAGGGAGACGACGGGGCCGGGATCGTCCAGGCGGGGCAGGCCGACCAGGCGTCCTCATCCGCCGAGGGGACGTCCACCGCCGCTGAGGAGACGTCCGGCGCCGGGTCCCCCGAGGAGGTCGACGGCACCGCTGGCGAGGCCGCCGCCGACGACCCCGCCGCCCCGGGGATGACCTGGACCCGCGATCCTGAGGGGTTCGCCGTCCTGGTGCCCGACGGCTGGATCCGGCGGACCGACGGCGCCAGTGTCTTCTACGACTCGCCCGCCAACGACGCCTACCTCCAGATCGACCAGACCCCCCACCCCACCGACGACGAATACGCGCACGTGCTGGAGCAGGAGCGGGCCTCCGCCGAGGGGAACCGGCTCACCGGCTACGAGCGGATCCGGGTGGCCGACGTCACCTCCCGGACCTCCTTCCACTCAGCGGCCGAATGGGAGTTCACCTGGAACGACGCCGGGACCGCGCGGCACATCCTGACGCGCAACATCGCCGCCGCGCCGGGAGAGCACTACACGCTGGCCTGGGCCTCGAACGAGGGCGTGTGGGCTCAGGACGCCGAGTGGCGCGCCCAGGCGTTCGACTCCTTCCAGCCGACCTGACCCCGTCCCCGGTCGGGGCCCACCGGTCCCGCCGCGGGCGGACGACTCGGTAGGCTGAAACGATCATGGCGCCCACCGACACCCCACACCGCACCGGTCCCAGGCTGCGCATGCCCGACGCCGTCGCCGCGGCCCTGGCCTGCCCCACCTGCGGCACCGGCCTGGAGACCGGACAGCGCGGCCTGGAGTGCGCCGCCGGGCACAGCTTCAACGTCGCCCGCGAGGGCTACGCCAGCCTCCTGAGCGGCGCCACCCCGCCCGGCACCGGGGACAGCAAGGAGATGGTCGCCGACCGGCTCCGCTTCCAGCGCGCCGGACACTACGACCCCGTGGGCGCGGCCCTGGCCCAGACCCTCCGCCGCGAGCTCGGCGGCCGTACCGCGCCCCTGGTCGCCGACGTCGGCGGCGGCACCGGCCACTACCTCACCCAGGTCCTGACCGACCTGCCCGACGCCGTGGGACTGACCCTCGACGTGTCCAAGTTCGCCGCCCGCCACGCCGCGCGCGCCCACCCGCGCGCAGGCGCCGTCACAGCCGACGCCTGGCGCGGACTGCCACTGCGCGCCGACAGCGTCGACGCCCTGCTCAACGTGTTCGCGCCGCGCTCGGCCGCCGAGTTCCACCGGGTCCTGCGCCCCGACGGCGTCCTGGTCGTCGTCACGCCCGCCGTCGACCACCTCGCCGAGCTGCGTTCCCCTCTGGGCCTGCTCGATGTCGACCCCCGCAAGGACGAACGCCTGGCCGAGGGGCTGCACGGACACTTCACACCCACCGGGGAGCGGGAACTGCGCTTCACCATGGACCTGACCCACGACGACGCGGCCACCGTCGTCGGCATGGGCCCCAGCGCCCGCCACATCGGCCCCGGCGAGCTGCGCGCCCGTGTCGACGGCCTGCCCGAGCCGACGCCCGTCACGGCCTCGGTGCGCCTCCACGTCTACCGGACGCGCTGACCGACGGAGGAACCGCCGGTCAAGGGTGAGGACCATCGGTGCGGGGTAGGCCACCCCGCGTGAGCGAACGGGACACCAACACCGCCGCCGGCCTCGGCGTCCACGGGGACTTCGCCGTCTGGGCGCCCCACGCCGACCGCGTCCGCCTGCGCGCCGACGACACCGACCACCTCATGCGCCGCGACACCGACGGATGGTGGTACGCCCACGTCGACGGCGCCGGCCCCGGCACCGACTACGGCTACCTGCTCGACGACGCCCCCGAGGTCCTGCCCGACCCGCGCTCACGGTGGCAGCCCGAGGGCGTCCACGCCCGCAGCCGCGTCTACGACCACGCCGCCTTCCCCTGGACGGACACCGCCTGGACCGGTCGTCCCCTGCCCGGTTCGGTGATCTACGAACTCCATACGGGCACCTTTACCCCCCAGGGCACCCTCACCGCCGCCGTCGACCGCCTCGACCACCTCGTCGACCTCGGCGTGACCCACGTCGAACTCCTCCCGGTCAACGCCTTCGACGGCACGCACGGCTGGGGCTACGACGGCGTGCTGTGGTCGGCCGTCCACCACCCCTACGGAGGCCCCGACGCCCTCAAGACCCTCGTGGACGCCTGCCACACGCGCGGCCTCGCCGTCGTCCTGGACGTCGTGCACAACCACCTCGGCCCCTCCGGTGCCTACCTGCCCCGGTTCGGCCCCTACTTCGGCGGCGAGACCGACTGGGGCCCCTCCCTCAACCTCGACGGACCCGACTCCGACCCGGTCCGCCGCCTGGTCGTCGACAACTGCCTCGACTGGCTGCGCCACTTCCACCTCGACGGGCTGCGCCTGGACGCCGTCCACGCCCTGCGCGACGACCGGGCCACCCACCTGCTGGCCGAACTGTCCGCCGCGGTCGACGCGCTCGCCGTCGCCCTGGGCCGTCCCCTGTCCCTGATCGCCGAGTCCGACCGCAACGACCCGCGCACCGTCCTGCCCCGAGAGGCGGGCGGCCTGGGGATGACCGCCCAGTGGTCCGACGACCTTCACCACGCCCTGCACACGGCCCTGTCCGGGGAGACCCACGGCTACTACGCCGACTTCGCCGGTCCCGACGTGCTTCCCACGGTCCTGAGCCGCGTGTTCTGGCACGCGGGCACCTACTCCTCCTTCCGGCGCCGCACGCACGGGGCGCCGGTCGACACCGCGCGTGTGCCCGGCAGCCGGTTCCTCGCCTACCTGAGCACCCACGACCAGATCGGCAACCGGGCGCGCGGCGACCGCATGGGGGAGTACGTGTCTCCGGACCTGCTGTGCTGCGGGGCCGCGCTCGTCCTGTGTTCGCCCTACACCCCGATGCTGTTCATGGGTGAGGAGTGGGGGGCCACCACCCCCTGGCCGTTCTTCGCCTCCTTCGCCGACCCCGAGCTGGCCGAGGCCGTCCGCAGGGGCAGGCGCCGCGAGTTCGCCGACCTTGGCTGGGCGCACGAGGAGATCCCCGACCCGATGGCCCCCGCCACCCGCGACGCGGCCGTTCTGGACTGGGACCAGCGCGATCGGGACCCTCACAGCGGGGTCCTGGACACCCACCGCTCGCTCATCGCCCTGCGCCGAGCCGAACCCGACCTGGCCGACCCCCGCCTGGACCGGTTCGCCGTGCGCTCCAGCGCCGACGGCCGCCAGCTGGTCCTGGTCCGCGGCGGCCTGCGCCTGGTGTGCAACCTCGACGGCGCCGACGCCGCCGTCGAGGTGGACGCGCCGCCGCGCGAGGTCGTTCTCGCCACGGGAGAACCGCGAACCTCCGGGAGCGCGGTGACCCTGTCAGGGGAGTCCTTCGCGATCGTGCGGGTCTGACCCGGGCCGCCCGTCCAGCACACCGCCCGGCGCCGCGACCACGGGCCGCCGAGTGCGCCGACCGTCGTCCCCCACGAGTACGCTCCGGTCAACCGATGACCTGAGGGGACGACACCGTCCCGTGCGAGACGAAGGGCGACAGCCGTGACCGACACCACCTGGGACCTCGACGAACGGTTCGACGCACCCAACGGAACGGTCCACTGGACCCGCCTGGGCGAGGGCGACCCCGTCGTTCTCCTGCACGGCACCCCGTTCTCCTCGTACGTGTGGCGGCACGTGGTCCGCGCCCTCGCGCCCGCCCCTAAGGCAGCGACTTCTTCCGCCTGTTGACTTCCTCCTCGCCCCGAAGGGACCGGGATTCCGACCGTCCCTCACGGGAGGGTGGCGCGACGCGCCTCACGGCGCGAGCTGGTTCCTGCTTCACCGACTTCTTCGAGAGGTCTCCGCAGGCTGACACGGCACTGGGCTCAGGGCCCTGTTGTCCTGCCGCGATCAAGAACGTTCGTGGCCGCGTGCACGTCGGCGTGCTCGGTGTGTCCGCAGGAGGTACACGCGAAGACCGCTTGACTCTCGCGGGACTTCGCGTCCACCTCCCCGCACCGGTTGCACCCCTGCGACGTGAACGCGGGGTTGACACGGACCAGGGATGATCCGTTCACTTTGGCCTTGTACTCACACCGTCGAGCGAGGTCCCCCCACCCCTTGGCCAGGATCGCCCGGTTCAACCCACGTTTTTGGGCGACGTTCGTGCCCGGTCGTTCAACGGTGCCCCTGGCCGAGCGGGTCATGTCGACGACCCTCAACTCCTCCAGCACCACCATCCCGTGACGGCGGGTCAGGTGGTGGGCGAGTTTGGCGTTGAAGTCCGCCCGCCGGTTCGCGCGCCGGGCATGGATGCGGGCGATCGCGGCCTTGGCGCGCCGCCAGTTCGCCGACCCCTTCACCCGCCGGGCCCTAGCCCGTTGAAGCCGTACCAGGCGCTCTTCCTCCTTGAGGGTGGTGAACGCCCGGTCGTGCAACCGCCCGTCGGAGGTGGCGGCCGCCACGACCACGCCCCGGTCCACGCCGACGTCGGGTCTGCCGTTGGGTTGGGCTTCACCACGGCCGTCCTCGACACAGAAGGTGACGTGCCAGGCCCCCGACCGGTAGGACACGGTGACGTTCCTGACCTGACCGCCCAGACCACGAGGGCGGCGGAACCGGACCCACCCGAGTTTGGGGAGCTTGACCCGCCCCCACCGGCGGTTGACCTTCTCCACGGTGATCTGTTTCGGGTCGGGGAACCGGAACGAAGGGTGCCACCGACCCTTGGACCGCCACCGGACCGCGTTGGTGCCGTGCGTGCGGCAGGCCGTGTCCAGGTCTTTGAGTGTCTGCTGGAGGACGTGCGAGGGTGCGGCCGCCAGCCAGTCGGCCTCAGCGCGCACCCCGGACAGTTGGCGGGCCTGGGCCGTGAACCCGGGGTAGGGGTGGGTCCAGGCTTTACCAAGCCGCTTCCACCACCGGTTCGCCTCCCGGCGCTGTTCCAGGGCGGCGTTCCACACCCACCGGCACGCGTCACCGAACCCCTGGGCCTGAACCTCCTGCTCCGGAGTCAGGTACGCGACATACCTGCGGCCGACCAGCATCGAACACCTCCTCTCGAACCAGCACAGACCCTAGCGGACGGGTACGACAGGCGGGGTGGTTTCTGGCATACGCGGGTGGTTGGCCGGACTGACCCGGCGCCGACGGCCAGCCCGCCTTCTACCGGCAGATCGCCCAGGCCGACGAGCGCCACACCGCCGAGGTCGAGGACGCCTACGCCGACCTCGACCTCCCGGTGCTCGTCGTGTGGGGCCGCGAGGACACCTGGCTGCCGATCGACCGCGGTGAGCGGTTGGCCGCCGCCATCCCCGGGGCCCGGCTGCACCCCCTGGAGGGCGCCGGGCACCTGGTCCAGGAGGACGCCCCGGCCGAACTGACCGCCGCCCTCCTGGACTTCCTGGCCTGACGTTCTACCGGTCCAAGGCCAGGTGGAGCGCCACCCACCGGTCGGGCGCCACCAGACCGACCGGTGTACCCGAGGCGACCCCGGCCGCGCGCAACGCCGCGTCCACCCGCGGGGAGGGGTGCGCCCGGCGCAGCGACGCACCCAGAGAGCCCCCCACGCCCTCGAAGCCCAGTTCGACCAGGCGGCGGTAGGAGCCCATCCGGTCGGGTGCGATGAGCGGTTCGGTCCTGCGCCTGAGCACCAGCAGCCCGGCGTCCACCCGGGGGACCGGCCGGAAGCGGTTCCGGCTGATCCGACCGGCCAGTGACCACGACCACTCCGGCCAGGTCAGCACGGTCAACCGGCTCCACCGGCCGTAGGCTCCGGTGCGCTTGCGCGCGTACTCCAACTGCGTCACCAGCGTGGCCGAGGCCAGCCCCCGTGCGTTCAGGCACCAGCGGACGATGTCGGAGGTGCGGGCGTAGGGGATGTTGCCGACCACGTGGAACGGTTCGCGCGGCGGTCGGGCGCGCGTGAAGTCCGCGCACACCACCCGCACACCCCGGTCTGGGACGCCGCGGTAGCGGGCGGTCAGCCGGTCGGCCAGGCGGCGGTCGAGCTCGTAGGCGACCACCCGCCGCGCGGCCGGGGCCAGGAAGCGGGTGATGGCGCCCTCTCCGGGGCCCACCTCCACCACCAGGTCGTGCGAGGTCACCCCGGAGACCCGGACCACGTGCCGGGCGGCGCCGGGGTCGGCGAGGAAGTTCTGGGACAGGCGTCGGCGGCGGTCGCCCGCGGTGCCGTGACGGGGACGTGTCGTACGTGCCATGGAAGGGTCCGATCCAGCCACGCGAGTGGCGGACGAGGACGGGCGGCACGGACCGGCGCGGTGGAGCGCGCACGGCGGAGGAAGGGTGGTCCGGGCGGCCCGTCCGTGGTGGTTCGGGGACGGGACTGGACCTGGACCGGTACACGCGCATGACGGGGAGCCCGCCGCCCGGCCGCGGCGGCGCGGACGCGTGAGCACGTCGGCGGCGCGGCGGGGACGGCGGGGCTCTCACCCTCGGACGGAGCCGCTCCGAACACGCGGGTTCGGAGCGGCTCCCGGACGTCGTCTAGCGGTCCAGGGACCCGGACCGGGGGCGGACGACGAGAACGTGGGCGCTCGCGGACCAGGACGGGACCTGGTTCACGATCGCGTGGAAGTTGGCCATGCGCACACCCTAGAAGGGGCGTGCCCCCGGGATCAAAGGGTTTTCCACAGCCGTGAAAATGCGATGGCGCCCCCGCACGTGGCCACGGGATACTCGCTCCCATGCCGAACTTCGCGGACTTCGACACCCGCCACTACCGCACGGTCGACGTGGCCACCGGCTACGACGGCTGGTCGAGCACCTACGAGAACTCGGTCCTGGACGCCATGGACCTCGCGCTCCTGGACGGGCTGACCCACCCCGACTGGTCGGGGGTGGAGCGCGCCGCCGACCTGGGCTGCGGAACCGGGCGCACCGGAGCGTGGCTGCGCGGGAGGGGCGTGCCGCACGTGGACGGCGTCGACCTCAGCGAGGGGATGCTGGGTCTGGCCCGCGAGCGCGGCGCGCACACCACCCTCGTCCGGGGGGACGTGCGCACCACCGGGCTGCCCGGTGGCGGCTACGACCTGGTGATCTCCTCGCTCATCGACGAGCACCTGCCCGACCTGTCCCCCTACTACGCCGAGGCTTGGCGGCTCACCGCACCTGGCGGGTCTCTCGTCCTGGTCGCCTACCATCCGCAGTTCATCATGGTCTCGGGGATGCCCACGCACTTCACCGACGCCTCCGGTGAGGACGTGGCGATCAGTACCCACCTGCACCTGCTCAGCGACCACGCACGGGCGGCCATCGCCGCCGGGTGGACCCTCGCCGAGCTGGCCGAGGCCACGGTGGACGACACCTGGGTGGCGGCCAAGCCCAAGTGGAAGCGCTTCTACGGCCATCCGATCTCGATGGCCCTGGTCTGGACCAAGCCCGCCTGATCCGGAGTTGAGAAGGAGGACACCGTGCCCCGTCGCAGGTCACCGCAGGAGAAGAAGCTGCTCACCTACACCAGGGACCGCCGTAACGAGTACGGCGAGAACGACAAGAGCTCACGCGGGAACATCGCCAGGTCCAAACGACTGGTGACCAGGGCCAACCGCCGCCGCGCGTCCGTGGCCCTGGCGGATGCGCGCGGCGCCGCGGACACGGAGGCGGGCGCGGCGGCCCAGGAGCGTTTCGAGCGGCGACGGCCCAAACGGTGGGCCAAGTACCCGGACGAACCGCTCGGGGACTCGATCGAGCTCACCCTGCGGTACCGGGTCGAGGCCGAGGAGGGGCGGGGAGCCAACGTCGAACGGTTGCGGCGCCTGCGGGAACGGTTGCGCCGACCGGACCGGTGACGGACGTCAGTCGTCGCGGACGTGCTCGGTCTCCACGGACTCGAAGAACGGGTCCACCTGGCGTAGGCGCTCCTGGATCACGTGCGCCAGGTACGGGCCCAGTTCCTCGTCGTCCGCCAGCCCGTGCTCCGCTCGGAACCTCTCCTCCTGCTCGGGTTCCATCGTGATCTGGAGGCCTACTCTGCACAGCCGCATAGGGCCAGGGTAGGACGGACCGGCCCTGGTGGCGGCCGCACACACCGACGGACCCGTCTCGTGCGCCCGACGAACCGCCCCGGGGCGGAACGGTCACGCGTCCGGAACGGAGCGGGAGGGCGTGGTGAGCGCGGCCAGCCACACGTGGCGATGGCGCTTGACGTAGTCGGCCGCCGGCCCCCAGTGGTCGGCGTGCCCCTCGGCGTGCAGCCGCGCCCACGGCTGGCGGCCGGTGCGCGCGCCCTCCACCAGTAGGCCGTGCATGCCGCGCACCTCGTGCAGGACCGCGTCGGGCAGCTCCCGGCGCTGGGCGTCGTCGCACCCGTATCCGTCCGCCAGCGCCCGCAGCCTGACGGCGTCGCGTTCGGGGGAACCGCCCGGGTGCAGCGGCACGAACCCGTGGGCGGCATAGCCCAAGTCTCCCATGCGGGTGCCGGGCCCGGCGTTGTCCCAGTCGATGAACGTCCACGCGGCCGAGTCGGTGTCCCGGACGAGGTTCCACGGTCCCAGGTCGTGGTGGCACACGATCTCCCCGCGTCGGGGCGCCACCGCCACGTCCCACTCCAGGGCGGGGAAGGAGGGAAGGTCGGCGGTGAGGTCGTGCAGTCGGCGGATCAGGGCGCCCAGGCGGCGCAGTTCGGCCACCGTCATCGGCGGCAGGCGGTCGGCCGTGGTCCCGGGCACGTACTCCAGGCACTGGCGGCCCCGACCGTCGCGGCCCAGCCACGCGGGGGCGGCCTCATACCCACGCTCGCGCAGGTGGGTCAGGAGCGCGCCGACGGCGGGGGAGGCGCGGGTCCACGGCTTGCGCACCGTGCGCCCCACACGCACCACCTCGTCGGAGACGTTGCCGCCGTGCAGGGCCTCCTCGTCGTCCATGCCGCCCTGGGTGTCGTCCATGCCGACCAGTGTCGTCCGGTCAGGCGAGCACCGCACCCGGTTTTCTCCGCGTCCGGTGACGGTGCCCGTCCGGACCAGGCGGTGTGCGCGACGGGGTTCGGCGGGTCCCGCGCAGGGGAAACACCTCCCCTCTGCCATCGGCCGTTCGAGGAGAGGTCCACCCATCCCTGACGGTCCGGGTGGGGACGGGGAGGCCGTACTCCGCCGTCTTCCCGGAGTCTAGGACGCCCACGTCTCCAGGGTGAGCAGGTCCCGCATCGACACCATGCCGACCACGCGCCCCTTGTCGACCACCGGAAGGTGGCGGATGCCCGCCTCCAGCATCCGGCGCGCCACCTCACGCGAGTCCTCGTCCAGGCCGGCCGTCTCGATCTCCGTCGAGGCGTGGTCGGCCGCGCTCTCGGCGGCCGGGGCGAACGCCGTGACCAGAGCCCTCACCAGGTCGCGTTCGGTGATGATCCCGATGACCCGGTCACCGTCGAACACGGCCAGGGAGCCGACGTTCTCCTCCACCATTCGCTGTGCCGCGTCGACCAACCGGTCACCCACCTGGCAGCCGAGGATGGTCGGACGGTAGACGTTGCTGATGAGCATGTGTCCTCCCGGCACGCGTTCCCCACGTTCCCGCTCGTGTCCAGCCTCCTCGACGTGGGAACACCCCGGGTAGAGACCTCGGTTCACCGTTCGGGGGACCTTCGGTCCTTTGTCGCGAACCCGTCCGGTGCCGGCCCTTCCCAGAACCGTGAGGAGGCGGGCGATGTCCACTCGGATCGTGTCCGGGACGGCGCACCGCACCCTCGCCGAGGCCGTCGCGTCCGCCCTGGACACCGAGCTGGCGGCCTGCGGGGTGGAGCGGTTCCCCGACGGTGAGCTGCGCCCGGTGGTGGAGCGCGTGCGGGGCGACGACGTCTACGTGGTCCAGCCCACCGGCCCCCCGGTGGGTGAGCACCTGGTTGAGCTGCTGCTCCTGTTGGACGCGTGCCGCCGGGGCGGAGCGCGGACGAGCACCGCGGTCGTCCCCTACTTCGGCTATGCCCGGCAGGACCGCCGCGGCCGGGCGGGCGAGGCGGTGGGCTCCAGGGTGGTGGCCGACACCCTGGCGTCGGCGGGGGCGGACCGGCTGGTCGTGGTCGATCCGCACACCGTCGCGTTGGAGGCCATGTGCGCCATGCCGGTGGAGATGCTGACGTCCGTGCCGGTCCTGGCCGACGCACTCGCGGAGGAGACACCCGACACCGCCGTGGTGGTGGCGCCCGACCTCGGCGCGGTCAAACTCGCCGAGCACCACGCCGGGCGGCTGGGGCTGCCGGTCGCCGTGGTGCGTAAGAGGCGGCTGAGCGGTGAGACCGTCCAGGCCGGTGAGGTGGCCGGGGAGGTCGTCGATCGGCCCGCGGTCGTCGTGGACGACATGATCAGCACCGGCGGGACGATCGAGGCGGCCGTGGACGTCCTCCTCGCCCACGGGGCGCTGGCCGACGTCACCGTGGCCGCGACCCACGGGCTGTTGGTGGGCACCGCCCACGACCGGCTCGAACGGCTGCCGATCCGCCGCCTGTTCGTCACCGACACCCTCCCCGGGTGCCGGGAGCGGGTGCCGCGCGTGCGGGTCTGCTCCGTCGCGCCGCTGCTCGCCGACGCCATCGGACGCCTGCGCGACGACGAACCCCTGGACGCCCTGATGGTCCGCGGGTGAGTCGGGGCGCGGACACGGGTTCGGGGGCACCGGCGGTGGTCAGGCGCGGTCGCGGCGGACGCCGCAGCGCGAGCATCGGCGCGGGGGTGCGCGACGAAGCGCCGGGGAGGGCGAAGCCGTGGTAATTCGCGGTATTCCAACGTGTTCCGTCGCGGTGGCGAACGCGTCCCCTCCCCGAGGCGGTGGAGGGGGAGTTCCCTCGCCCCCCACGGTTCCCTCCCCGAGTTCCGGTGAAGCGTGACTTTGGTCCCGACGCGGACGATTTTCTTGGCATTCGGCTGGAAGAACCGAAAATTCGAATGATCGACAGGTCTGGGGATGGTGTGGACGGGGTTCTTCCGTCGGCCGGTCCTCGGGCGCGGGTATCCCGCCCAGATCCGTCATCCGAGTGGCGTCCTCCAGGGCGCGTGCTCGGGGTTCTCCGAGTCAGCGGTTCGTTTCCGGTGCCCCTCCGAGGGGCCTCCCCGTGGCTCCCGGGGGCTGTGGTCCGCGCTGACTTCCCTGTTCACAGCTTTTTACAGTGTTCCCAAACTTCCCAAGCATGCATGTAATCGACAAAAAGTCTGTATCAGAAAAAGTTCATATAAAGGACTTCTGGCTGTTGTGGGATGCCGTTGTGCGTTGCGTCGTCGGATGTTGGACTCCTTCGTCCGGGGGCGCCGACAGTGCTCCGTGTGGAGGCGCAATTACCGTGAATCCGCTGGGCGGGAGCAGTGAATGCGCGCGGGGCGCAGGAGGTGCGCCCGCTTGCCTCCTCCGTAAGTTAATCGTGAGTAATCATTCGCCCGAAAAAAGTGCATGTAAAGGTATGGACTCAGAGATAACCCCTATGTCACTATCTGGAATGTCGCTGACCGAGACAGGCGTGAGGGAGTCCGTGTGATCAAGGGGTACGGTGTGTTCTGCGACGCCGACCGCCACTTCTACGACACGCCCCACCGCCTGTGGTCGGGCTCCGGCGCCTCCGGGGCGGTCGGCGAACGCGACCGGGCCTTCGAGGCGGCCGAGCGGCCGGCGCCCGAAGGATGGCAGAGCCACCGCGTGGGCGACTGGCTGGCGCTGCGCCCCGTCGAGCACCGACTCCCGGACCAGGGGTGGAAGATCCACGTCTCCGCCTGCCTGGACAACGCGGACTCGGTGCTGGCCCGGGTCTGGGACTTCTGCGTGGCGCGGGGGATCGCCTTCAAGTTCGTCCCCACCCGCTACCTGCTGCACAACCGGAACGCCAAGTACGCCGACCGCGGAAGCAGCGGGAAGTTCGTCACGGTCTACCCGGCCGACGACGGCGAGTGCGCCTCGATCGCGGCCGGTCTGGACACGCTCGTGGGCGGTGAACCCGGCCCCTACATCCTCAGCGACCTGCGCTGGAACGCGGGCCCGGTGTATCTGCGCTACGGGAGTTTCACCAGGCGGCACTGCTACGACGAGCACGGCGAGCCGGTGCCCGCCCTGGAGGACGCCGACGGCGTGCTCGTGCCCGACCGGCGCGGACCGGTCTTCCAGACACCGGAGTGGGTGTCCGTCCCCGACTTCCTGCGCCCGCACCTGGAGGCGCGCGCCGCCGTCGACGTCACCGGACTGCCGTACGACATCGAGCGGGCCCTGCACTTCTCCAACGGCGGCGGGGTCTACGCCGGGCGGGACCGGCGCACCGGTGAGACCGTCGTACTCAAGGAGGCCCGCCCGCACGCCGGTCTGGCCTCCGACGGCGCCGACGCGGTGCGCCGCCTGGAACGGGAGCGCACGGCCCTGGAACGGCTCTCCGGCCTGGCCTGCACCCCCGAGGTCAAGGACGCCTTCACCCTGGGCGACCACCACTTCCTGGTGATGGAGTACGTCCACGGCAGGCCGTTGAACTCCTTCTTCGCGCACCGGCACCCGATGGTCGAGGCCGACCCGCCCCCGGAGGGACTGCGGGAGTACGCCCGGTGGGCGATGCGTCTGCACGGCCTGGTGGAGGAGGCCGTCGAAGCGGTGCACGGGCGCGGCATCGTCTTCAACGACCTGCACCTGTTCAACATCATGGTCGCCGAGGACGAGTCCTCGGTGACGCTGCTGGACTTCGAGGCCGCACGCGACGCCGACGAGGACGGCCGTCAGACGGTCGCCAACCCGGGGTTCGTCGCCCCGCGCGGTCACCGGGGCTTCGACGTGGACCGGTACGCCCTGGCCTGCCTGCGCCTCGCCCTCTTCCTCCCCCTGACCAACCTGCTCGCCGTGGACCGGGACAAGGCCCGGCACCTGGCCGAGGAGGCCGCGCGCGTCTTCCCCGAAGCCCGGGAGTTCCTGGAGCTCGGGGTGGCGGAGATCCTGCGCGATCCGAACGGCGGACGCCCCGCGGAGGCGGCCCCCGCGGGGGCGGGCGCGTCGGCCGCCGGCGAGCACGACCCCTACCCGCCGGTCGAGCCGGGGGAGTGGCCGCGCAGCCGGGACTCGATGGTCGCCGCCGTCCTCGCCTCGGCCACCCCCGACCGGGACGACCGCTACTTCCCCGGCGACATCGCCCAGTTCTCCGCGCCGGGCGGCGGCCTCTCCTTCGGCTATGGTGCGGCCGGGGTGCTCTACGCCCTCACCGAGAGCGGCGCCGCGCGGTGCCCCGACGCCGAGGAATGGCTGCTGCGGCACAGCAAGGAACCTGCGTCAGGCACCCCGCTGGGCTTCTACGACGGTCTCTCGGGCCTGGCCTGGACCCTGAACCGCCTCGGTCACCGGGAGCCCGCCCTGGCGCTGGCCGAGCTGCTCCTGGCGCAGCCGTGGGAGGGGATCGGCCCCGGGCTGCACGGTGGGACCGCCGGACTCGGGCTGGCCCTGGACTCCCTGGCCGCCGACACGGGGGAGACGGACCTGCGCTCGGGGGCGCTGCGCTGCGCGGAGCTGGCCGCGTACGGCTTCCTGGAGGCCCCGCCCGAGCGGCGCCGCGCCGGACTGCTGTACGGGGGCGCGGGCGTGGCCCTGCTCTGCACGCGGCTGTACGAGCGCACCGGTGACGGCGCCCTGCTCGACCTGGCCCGACGGGCGCTCCAGGCCGACCTGGACCGCTGTGTCACCAGTGCCTTCGGCACCCTCCAGGTGGACGAGGGGTGGCGGACGATGCCCTATCTCGGCGCGGGCAGCGTCGGCGTCGGGATCGTGCTGGACGACTACCTGGAGCACCGCCCGGACGAGGCGTTCGAGCGGGCCCGACCCGAGATCGTCCGGGCCGCGCGGGCGGGTTTCTACGCCCAGTCCGGCCTCTTCCGCGGGCTGGCGGGCATGGTCCTGTACCTGAGCCGGACGACCGCCCCCGGGGTCGGGTCCGCGGACGTTCGCCGCCAGATCGACGCCCTGTCCCGGTACGCCATGCGCTACCGGGGCCACCTGGCCTTCCCCGGCGAGCAGTTGATGCGGCTCTCCAACGACCTTTCCACGGGCACCGCGGGCTGTCTCCTCGCGCTCGCCTCGGCGCAGCGCGAACAGCCCGCTCAGCTGCCCTTCCTTCCTCCGCTGCGGCGGACCCAGAACCGGCCACTGCCATGGTCCGGAACAAATGAAGAGAAGAAGTAGAGAGATTCCAAGGAAAGGATATCAGCCATGACCCTCCTCGACCTGCAGTCCCTGGAGACCGTGAAGGACGAGGTGCACGGCGAGGTCGCCGGCACCAGCACCGCCAGCCTCACGCTGTGCGGCGACAGCAGCCTGAGCCTCACCACCTGCTAGAGGTCCGCCGCGGATGAGCGCGGCGTGACCTGGCCGTGGGGCCGGGTTCCCGGCCCCACGGTGTCGGGTCCGACGAACGGACCCCCTGACGGCCCGGCCGCGCCGACCGGCGCGGCCGGGCTCCCCCACGAGCCGCGCAGGAAGGCCACCGGATGGTGTTCACCCGCCCGCGTGCCGGTACGACGGACAACGACGTCGCACGGTCCGCGGACGCCCTTCTCACCCGGGTGACCCGGGCGAGCGCCGGACGCACGGTGGCGATCCTGTTGTGCGCCGCAGCGGCGGCGGCCGCCTCCCTCGCACTGCCCGCCGTGCTCGGACGCACCCTCGACCTGCTCCTGGACGGCCATCCCGACGCCGGACGCGCGCTTTTGGCGGCCGTGGCCCTGACCGTCGCCGAGGTCACGTTGGACGCGACCGTCGCCCTGCTGGCGGGGACGGTCGGCGCGCGGTCCACCGCCTGGCTTCGGCTGCGGGCGGTCCGGCGGCTGGTGGCCGCGGCGCCCCACGACGTGAACCGTTTCTCCCCCGGCGACGCGGCCACCCGACTCTCCGTCCAGGCCACGGAGGCCGGGGCCGCCCCCGCCGGGGCGGCTCAGACGGTCGCGGCGGTCCTGGCCCCCATCGGAGCCCTGGTCGCTCTGTTCCTGATCGACCCGTGGACGGGGACGGCCTTCGTCCTGGGGCTTCCCCTCCTGGTCCTGCTGCTGCGGTCCTTCGCCCGCCACTCCTCCGACAGCGTCTCCCGGTACCAGCGGGTGCAGTCCGCGATCGCGACACGGTTGACGGACGCCCTGGGCGGCGCGCGGGCCATCGCCGCGGCCGGGACGGTGGACGCCGAGCGCTCCCGCGTACTGCGCCCCCTGGGCGAGCTCGGTGTCGAGGGTCGACGCATGTGGTCGGTGCACGGTTCCGCGACAGCACGCAGCGGAGTGCTCTTGCCCCTGCTCATCACGGCCGTGCTGGCGGTCGGCGGACTCGGACTGGCGGACGGGCGGATCAGCGTCGGCGACCTGTTGGCGGTGTCCCGGTACGCCGCGCTCGCGGCTGGACTGGGGTCGGTCACGGGTCCGCTCGGTGCTCTGGTCCGGGGACGGGCGGCGGCCCGACGCGTGAACGAACTCCTGGCGGTTCCCCCGCTGACCCACGGACGAGAGGACCTGCCCCCGGGAGGGCCCGGAACACTGGAGCTGCGCGGGGTCGGAGTGCGCCGCGACGGAGCGTGGGTGCTGCGCGGGGTCGACCTGTGCGTGCCCGGCGGTGGGACGGTGGCCGTCGTGGGCCGGTCGGGCTCCGGCAAGTCGACACTGGGCGCCGTCGCCGGACGGCTCACCGACCCCGACGAGGGCGAGGTCCGCCTGGACGGTGTGCCGCTCGACGCCGTGGCGGCCGACGTGCTGCGCCGCGAGGTGGGGTACGCGTTCGAACGGCCGTCGCTCCGGGGCGCCACCGTCGAGGACGCGATCGCCGCCGGAGCCGAGACCGTCTCCGGAGACCGGGTACGGGCGGCGGCCCGGGCGGCCGGAGCCGACGGCTTCGTCCGGGCGCTCCCCCGGGGATACCACACACCCCTGGACGAGGCACCGCTCTCCGGCGGGGAGCTGCAACGGCTGGGACTGGCGCGGGCGTTCGCCCACGCGGGCCGGCTGATGATCCTGGACGACGCCACCTCCAGTCTCGACACGGCGACCGAACGGCAGGTGGACCGGGCGCTGGCGCGTGAGGTCCGTCCCGGCACGCGGGTCGTCATCGCGCACCGGCTCTCCACCGCGGCGCGCGCTGACCTGGTGGTGTGGCTGGACGGCGGTCGTGTCCGGGCCGTCCGCGGGCACGCCGAGCTGTGGCGGGACCCCGACTACCGCGCGGTCTTCGGGCACGCGGACGTCTCCGGAGCCAGGGGGGAGCGGTGAGGCCCGGGGCGGCGGTGGACACGGCCGGGGCGGTCGGATCGTCCGCTCCGAGTCCTGAGGACCTCCGTGGGCGGGCACGCGACCCGAATCCCCGGCGGCGTTCCACGCGGCGCCGGGGAGCGCTGCGCGCACTGATGCCGCACGCCTTCCCCTTCCTGGGGCGCCACCGGGGGGCGCTGCTGCGGCTGGGAGCCTGGTCGCTGCTGGAGTCCGCGCAGACCTTCCTCGTCGGGATCTGCCTGGCCCGTGCGCTGGACCAGGGGTTCCTGGCGGGGCGTCCCGCCTCGGGCCTGGTGTGGTTGGTCGTCGCCGCGAGTTCGGTCCTCCTGGCCGGTCCCGCGCTGCGCGGTGTCTTCGGCCAGTTGTCCGGGCTGGTGGAACCGCTACGGGACGGGCTGGTGCGGCGCGCCGTCGGGCAGGCCCTGAACCGGGCCGTGGCCGACCCCGCCAGGGCCGCGGAGGCCCAGCGTGCCGCGGTCTCGAGGCTCACCCAGCAGACGGAGATCGCCCGCGACAGCTTCGCCGGCCTGGTGCTGACCGTCCGGTCCTTCCTGTTCACGGCGGTCGGAGCACTCGCGGGAATGCTCACCCTGGCTCCCCAGCTGCTCCTGGTCGTGGTGCCGCCGATGCTGCTCGGTCTGGTGCTCTTCCTCCTCACGCTCGTCCCGATGGCCGCGGCGCAACGCCGGTTCCTCGACGCCGACGAGGAGTTCACCGAACGGGCGGGGGCGCTGCGGGTCGGACTGCGCGACCTGGTGGCCTGCGGGACGACCGACGCCGCGGCCGACGGGGCGCGGGAGCTGATCGACGAGGCCGCCGCGTCGACGCGGTCCCTGGCCCGCTGGACGGCCGCGAGGACGCTGGCACTGGGCGTGGCCGGGCAGCTGCCCGTCGTGCTGCTGCTCGTGGCCACGCCCTGGCTGCGCGACCAGGGCGTCACCACGGGAGCGCTCATGGGCGCCCTGGCCTACCTGGTGCAGTCACTGCTGCCCGCGCTCCAGACGATGATGACCGCGCTGGGAGCCGCGGGCAGTCGCCTCGTGGTGGTCCTCGACCGCTTCGTGTCCTCGGAGGCGGACGGCGCCGACGGGGGCGGGGCCCGGGTCGCGCAGGCCGGTGGTCCCGGACCGTGCGCCGACCCCGACCCCGTCCCCGCCCCAGGGAGGGGAGCCGCCCCGGCTGTGTGGTGCCGCGGGGTTCGGGTGTCCTACGGGGCCGGGACACGCCCCCTGGTGGAGGGGTTCGGCCTCACGGTCGGGGAGGGCGAGCGCGTCGCGGTCGTCGGCCCGAGCGGAATCGGCAAGTCGACGCTGGCGCACGTGCTCGCCGGAATGCACCCGCCCGACGAGGGCGCCGTGCGTCTGGCGGGTCGACCGGTCGTCGGACACTCCCCCCAGGAGCTGGCCCGGATGCGGGTGCTCCTCCCCCAACAGGGGTACGTCTTCGCCGGTTCGGTCCGGGAGAACCTCGCCCAGTTGGATCCCGGCGCCGGCGACGACCGCATCACCCGGGCCGTGACGGCTCTGCGCCTCGGGCCGTTGGTGGACCGCCTGGGCGGTCTGGGGGCCGACGTGGATCCCGGGGCGCTCTCCGCCGGGGAGCGGCAGGCGCTCTGCCTGGTCCGGGCCTACGTGTCCCCGGCGCCGCTGCTCATCCTGGACGAGTCGACCTGCCACCTGGATCCGGCCGCCGAGGAGCACGCGGAGGAGGCGTTGGCGAACCGGCCGGGCACGACGCTGATCGTCATCGCGCACCGGCTGTCGTCGGCGCTTCGGGCCGACCGGATCCTCGTCCTGGACGGCGCGGGCACGGCGTTCGGCACCCACGAGTCCCTGTTGCGCGACTCCCCCCTCTACAGGGACCTGGCGGGGCACTGGAACTCGTCCGGCTGAGCGCGCCGGGGCCGTGAGTCCTCGCGGGGACGCGGCGTCAGGTCGGCGACGTGAACGCACCGGGTGTTCCGTCCCTTGCCCACTCAGAATGTTAGCCACTAACATGTTAGTAACTAACATCAGGAGGTCGGAGTGGCGGACTGGCGGGCGGACAAGCGGGCGCGCACCCGCGCGGCGATCCAGGAGGCGGCGCTCGACCTGTTCGCCAGACACGGCTACGACCAGGTCACCGTGGAGCGCGTCGCCGCGGCCGCCGGCGTCTCCCACACCACGTTCTTCCGGTACTTCCCGACCAAGGAGGACGTCGTCCTCGGCGACGACTACGACCCGCTGATCGCCCGCCACGTCTCCGCCAGGACCGAGACCGACCCGGTCGAACGCGTCCGTCTGGGCATCGCCGAGGCCTTCACCCACCTCGACACGGCCGCGTTGGCGGTCGCCCGCGAACGCACCCTGCTGATGCTCTCGGCGCCGAGCCTGCGTGCCCGCGTCTGGGAGAACCAGGCCACCACCCAACGGCTCCTGGAACGGGTGCTGCACGGGGCGGACTCCGACCGGATCCCCCTGGCGACCCGCGCCGTCGCGGCGGCCTGCACGGCCGTGCTCACCACCACGGTCACCACCTGGGCCGAGGACGGCCCCACCGAAGCCCTTCCGAGCATGGTCGACGAAGCCCTCGCGGCCCTGCGCCCTCCCACGCCCTGACCCGGGCGGAAAGGCGGCAGCCGTGAGCGCGATCGACGTGCGCGGCCTCACCGTCCGCTACCGCGGCGCTCGCGCCCCGGCCGTGGACGGCATGGACTTCACCGTCGAACGGGGTGAGGTCTTCGGCCTCCTGGGACCCTCCGGGGCCGGCAAGTCCACCGTCCACCGCGTCCTCACCCGGCGGATCCGTCGCTTCGGGGGAACCGTCAGTGTGCTCGGCGCCCCCGTGGGCCGGGGCCGTGACCGGGACTTCTTCGAGCGGATCGGCGTCGGCTTCGAACTCCCCGCCCACCTTCCCGCCCTGACCGCCCGGGAGAACCTCGCCGTCTTCGCGGGCCTGCACCGCGGCCCCACGGAGGACCCGGGCACGCTCCTGGACCTGCTGGACCTGACCGACGCCGCCGACCGCAGGACCGCGGACTTCTCCAAGGGCATGCTCGTCCGCCTCAACCTGGCCCGAGCCCTGGTCAACCGACCCGAACTGCTCCTGGTGGACGAGCCCACCAGCGGACTGGACCCGGTCCGGGCCGAACACGTCCGCCAGATCCTGAGGGACCGCGCCCGCCGGGGGAGCACGGTCGTGGTCACCACCCACGACATGCTCACCGCCGAACGCGTCTGCGACCGGATCGCCTTCGTCGTCGACGGGCGCGTCGTCGCGGTGGACAGCCCCCGGCGGCTGCGGCTCGCCCACGGGAGGCCGGGCGTGGTCGTGGAATTCCGCAGGAACGGACACCTGGAACGCGCGGAACTCCCGATGGACACCCTGGCGGAGCCGCTCGGGATCACCGGATCCCACGTGGAGACCGTGCACAGCCGTGAGGCCACACTCGACGACGTCTTCGCGCGCGTCACCGGCCGCCGGATCGGACGGGAGCCGTGAGCGTCCCGCCGAGCTCCGTTCTGACCGCGCTGGACCTGGAGAGGCGCATCCACACCCGGCGGGGCACGGCGCTCACGGCACTGGCCCTGGCACTGGTGTGGGCCCTGGTCGTGCTCGCGCTTCCGGAGGGACCCGCCCGCCCGGTCGCGGGACTGCTGCTGTTCCTGGACACCGCCGGGTTCGGAGTGCTGTTCGTCGCCGTCCTCATGCTCGGTGAGCGCACGAGCGGGGCGTGGGCGGCACTGGCGGCGAGCCCCTTGGGCGCGGGGGAGTACCTGGCCGCCCGACTGGTCGTGTTCACCGTGCTCGGCTCCGTGGCCGCGACGCCGATCGCGGTCGCCGCGCGCCCCGTCGACGGAGTGACCGGTGTCGCCGTGGCCGTCGTGGGCACGGCCCTGCTCGCGACACTGCTGTGCGCGGTGTCGGTGGCCGCGTGCGCGTCGGCGCGGGGCCTGGCCGACCTGATGGTCTCCGTCCCCCTCTGCCTGGGCCCGCTCCTGGCGCCACCCCTGCTGGTGGCGTCGGGGATCGCGGGACACCCGGCCTGGTACGCCGTGCCGACCACGGCCGCCCACACGGTGGTGCGCTGGGGACTGGACCCCTCAGCCGTGCCGCTGCCGGGCACGGCGGTCGCGGCGCTGGCGGCGGTCGCCGTCGTCGCGACCGCGGGCGCCTGCGTGTGGGCGCGCCGGGCACTGGTGCGGGCGCGAACGGCTGAGGGGGACCGGCCACCGTGGACCCGTGTACGGGGGCCGCGTCGGACACGCGTTCCCCGGGCGGAGGGAGCCCCGGTGCGGATCCTGGCCCGGGTCGACCTGCGGGACGCGGCCACCGACGGCATGGTCTGGGCGCTCGTGGCCGGCCCGGTCGTGGTGGCCCTGGGCCTGCGCGCGGGCCTGCCCCTGGTGGCGGACACCCCGGTCCTGGCCGGTGTCGACGTGGCGTCGTGGCGGCCGGTGCTGTTGGCGGCGCTGGTCCTGCTGCACGTGCCGATGATGGCCGGTTCGGTGGTGGCGCTGCGGGCCGTGGAGGACCGGGAGCGGGGCACGCTGGCCCTGTGGTCCGCCTCCCCGCTCGGGGCCGGTACCTATCTCACCTGCCGGGCGGTGGCCGCCGCCGGGCTCACCGCGGTGCAGCTCGCGCTCACCCTGCCGCTCAGCGGACTGGCCGACGGCGACACGTGGTCGATGGTCGCCGCGGTTGCCGTCGCCGGACTCCTGGCGGCGGCCCTCGCGCTGGCGGTCACGGCCGTCGCGCGGGACCGGATGCGCGCCCTGGTCGTGCTCAAGGGCGTGGGAGTGCTCTTCGTCCTGGTGCCCGTGGCGGCGTGGGTCCTTCCCCCGCCCTGGGTGTGGTTCCTGCTTCCGCTGCCGGTGGTGTGGCCGCTGGCCGCCCTGCCCGCCTACGGCCTGGCCCCCGTGGCGCTCGCCGCGCCGTGCGGGACCGTGGCGGGCGCCCTGCTGGCCGGGGCCGCCTGGTGGTGGGCGCGTTCGGCGGTCAGCCGTTGACCGCCTCCCCGCCGGCCCCGGACAGGGCGGCCTCGTCCACGCGGGCGAGGACCGCGAGGGGCGCGAGGGCCACCAGGGCCATGAGCGCGAACACCGCGCGCAGGCCCAGGAGTTCGGCGAGCACGCCGCCCAGGGCCGCGCCCAGGGGCATCGTCCCCCACGCCATGAGCCGGTAGGCACTGTTGACGCGGCCGAGCAGGGGGTCGGGGGTGACGCGCTGGCGCAGCGACACCGTGATGACGTTCCACACCGCGATGCTCACACCCCCCACGACGAACCCCGCCCCGATCACGAGGGGGTTCGCGCTCAGCGCGGGAACGCCGAGCAGGACGCCGAACCCCAGGACCGACAGCCGCAGCGCCCAGGCCCGGCCGAGCACGCCTTCGACGCGATCGGCGGTCAGCGCGCCGAGCAGGCTTCCCGCCGCCGTGCTGGTCAGTAGGAGGCCGTAGCCGGGCTCGGACAGCCCCATCGGGGAGCCCGGCCCCACCGCGAACAGCACCAGGATCGCGAAGGTCGCGCTGGTGGCCAGGTTGGAGGAGCCGACCAGGACCGCGAACGTGCGCAGCAGCCGGTGCCGCCACAGGAACCGCAGCCCCTCGGTGATGTCGGCGCGCAGGCTCGTGCGGGTGGCGCGCCCGACCCGGAACCGCCCCCGCACCAGCAGCAGCGCGCCCACGGCCGCCAGCCACAGCGCGGCGGGCGCCGCGAAGGCCGCCACGGCGCCCAGCGCCACCAGCAGCCCGCCCAGGGGAGGGCCCGCGAACTGGTTCGCGGTCAGTTCGACCGCGTGCAGGCGCCCGTTGGCGCGGGAGAGCCGGTCGCGCGGGACCACCTGGGGCAGGATCGACTGCGCGGCGGTGTCGTGGACGGTCTCGGCGGCTCCGACGCAGAACGCCACGGCGTACAGCACCCAGATCGAACCGGCGTCCACGGACAACAGTACGGCCAGCAGGCTCAGGAGCGCCGCGCGCGCGACGTTGGCGCCGAGCATTGCCGCGCGCCGGTCGACGCGGTCGGCGAGCGCCCCGGCGGGCAGGGCCAGCAGCAGCCACGGGAGGCTCAGCGCGATGGTGACGCCCGCGACGAGCGTGGGGGAGTCGGTGTGGGCCAGGGCGGCCAGCGGCAGGCCGACCTTGAGCACGCCGTCGGCCAGGTTGGACAGCGAGGACGAGGTCAGCAGGAAACCGAAGCGGGTGCCCAGAGGCCGGGACCCGGTGTCGGGAGAGGAGACGTCGGGCCGAAGGGGGGTGTCATCGGTCATAGGTTGAGAATCACTGATCGATCGAGAAAATTCAATCGCCTTCCGGGCTGGCGTTCGCGGCCGCCCGCGCGTTCGTTAGGCTGTCGCCATGGGTGAGCTGGAGGACGGGCACGAGGCGGACCCCGCCGGAAGGCGGCGGCGTCCGGCGACCGTCCGCGAGGCCAAGGCCCTGGCGCATCCGCTGCGCGTGCGCATCCTGCGGCTGTGCCTGCACCGCGAGCTCACCAACAAGGAGATCGCCGACCGGCTCGACACCACGCCGGGCACGGTGCTCTACCACGTGCGCCAGCTCGTCGACGCGGGCCTGCTCGTCGCCGCGCCCGTGCGCACCGGCGCCAGCGGTGCGCTGGAGAAGCCCTACCGGTCCACGGGTGAGACCTGGTGGCTCTCCTTCACCGGCGTCGGGGGCGAGTCCGAATCCCCTCCCGCCGCGGCGCCCCTGGCCGCCTTCCAGGAGGAGCTGGGCGAGGCCGGTCCGGAGTCGGTGCGCACGTTCTCCCGGTTCGCCCTGCACCTGTCCGACGAGGACGTGGCGGAGCTCGACCGGCGCATCGTCGCCGTCCTGGACGAGTTCGTGGCCACCGACGACCAGCGCCGGGGCCGGCCCCTGCACAGCGGACTGTTCGTCCTGCACCGGCCCGCCGAGTACTGACCGACGGCGAGACCGAGGCCGTACGGCTGCCTCGGGTAGCGTGAACGGCGGTCACGCGGCCCCCGGCCCTCGCCGCTGCTATGGTCCTGGCCGTGGTGTACGAACCCAACGCGCTCCTGGGCCGCCTCGTCGGCTGCCGCCTGTACTCGGCGCAGTTCGTCCTGGACTACGTCCAGCTGTGGTTCGACAGTGAGGCGTCCCGCGACGAACCCCTGCTCACCTGCGACGTCCTCCCGGACGTGGCGCTGGAGGGGCGGTGGTTCACCCCCGCGGAGCCAGGATGGTCCGACGCGCTGCCCACACTCGTCGAGCGGAGGGTGACCGCCACCCACGAGGCGACCGGCATCGGGCTCGGGCTCGACTTCGCGAGCGGTGCGATCCGGCTCCACCCCGCCGAGAACGACCTCGTCGGGCCGGAGATCGCGATGCTCAGCGGCTTCGCCGACCGCCGTTGGATGGTCTGGCGCCCCGGGGAGGAGGCCTTCGAGGACCTTCAGCCGCGCGCGGCGGCCGGACCGTCCTTCGCGGCCGTACGGCCGGTGTGATCCACGCGACTGGCGAGATGGATACACCGGGGGGTATGCTTACATCCAAGCGGTGAAAGGACACAGATGAAACCCGAAATGGTGGGTGACGCCCTCACCAGGCTCAAGCGCGCCCAGGGGCAGCTCTCCGGAGTGATCTCGATGATCGAGGAGGGTGAGGACTGCACCGCGGTCCTGCAGCAGTTGGCGGCCGTCTCCCGCGCTCTCGACCGGGCCGGGTTCAAGATCGTCGCCAGCGGTATGCGGCACTGCAACGCCGCCCGCGAGGCCGGTCAGGAGCCCGAACTCACCGAGGCCGAGCTGGAGAAGCTGTTCCTGGCCCTGGCCTAGGGTTTCGCGGGCCCGCCCGTGTCCCCGGAGTGTCTCACGCTCCGCCCTCGGCCGATCTCGTGCGGAGTTCGGTACAAGTCCATCCATGGCTTTCGGATACTCCCCCCAGTGTGGTGGAGGCTCGCGGACGCCACGGCGGGGGAGGCCGGCCGCCGCCCGTTCCCTTCCCGCGTCCAGGGTTCCGTGTGTTTTCTGGATACCCCCCGGTGTACCAAGGGCCGGGGTTCGACAGCACCTTCGAGGAGAACCATGACCGACAACACCATCGACGTGCACGCCGTGCGCAGCATGGTCGAGGCCGACCCCGACGCCCTGCTGGTGGACGTGCGGACTCCCGCCGAGTACGAGAGCTCCCACATCCCCGGCGCGGTCAACCTTCCGCTCCAGCGCGTGGACGCGCACCTGGAGCGCATCGTCACCGACGCCGGCGGGCGCCTCGTCCTCGTCTGCCAGTCCGGTAACCGGGCCCGCCAGTGCCAGGACAAGCTGGCCGCCGCCGGCCTGCGGGACACGGTGGTGATGAACGGCGGCATGAACGCCTGGGAGGCCCAGGGCGCTCCCGTCGTACGCGGACGGGAACGGTGGTCCCTGGAGCGCCAGGTCCGTCTGGTCGCCGGAGGCGTCGTCCTGACCTCCGTGCTCGCCTCCCTGCTGTGGCCGCCGGCCGTGGCGGTCGCCGGGGTCATCGGTGCCGGGCTGACCTTCGCCGCGATCACCGACACCTGCGCCATGGGCATGGCCCTGGCCCGCCTGCCCTACAACCAGCCCCGCAACCACGTCGACATCGAGGGTTCCCTCGAACGGATCGGCGTCCGCCGCTGACCGGCGGCGCCCGCGTCCGCCGGTGAACGTGCGCCGGACCTGACCGGCGGCGGCGTCCCGCGGAGCCCACGACCCTCGCCCCAGTCCGTCCAACGGATACTCCCCGGAGTATGCAGCAGTACCAACCACAAGGAGATGTCATGCTGCTGGAACGCATCTACGATGACGACCTCGCCCAGGCCAGCTACTTCGTCGGCTGCCAGGCCAGGGGAGAGGCCGTCGTGGTCGACGCCCGCCGCGACATCGGCGAATACCTCGACCTGGCACGCGCGCACGGCATGCGGATCGTGGCCGTGACCGAGACCCACATCCACGCCGACTACCTCTCCGGCACCCGGGAACTCGCCGCGGCGACGGGCGCCACGGTGTACGTCTCCGGTGAGGGAGGCGAGGACTGGCAGTACGGCTTCGACGCCGAGCGTCTCCTGGACGGTGACGCCATCACCATCGGCAACATCACGGTCCGGGCCCGCCACACGCCCGGCCACACCCCGGAGCACCTGTCCTTCCTGGTCACCGACGGAGCGTTCAGCGAACACCCGGGCTACATGCTCTCCGGCGACTTCGTCTTCGCGGGGGACCTGGGCCGCCCCGACCTGCTCGACGAGGCCGCGGGAGGGGTGGACACCCGGTACGAGGGCGCGCGACTGCTGTTCGCCAGCCTCCGCGACGCCTTCCTGACGCTGCCCGACCACGTCCAGGTCTACCCCGGGCACGGCTCCGGCAGCGCGTGCGGCAAGGCGCTCGGCGCGCTCCCGGCCACCACGGTCGGATACGAGCGCCTCAACGCCTGGTGGGCGCCGTACCTGCGCGACGGCGACGAGAGGGGCTTCATCGACGAGCTGCTCGACGGGCAGCCCGACGCCCACGCCTACTTCGCCCGGATGAAGCGCCAGAACAAGGAGGGACCCAGGGTCCTGGGCCCCCTGGCCGCGCCGCCCGAACTCGCCACCGGTGAGGTCGGCGGATCCCTGCGCGAGGACGAGACCGTCTTCGTCGACACCAGGCCGCACACCGAGGTGCACGGGGGCACCGTGCCCGGGGCGCTGAACATCCCCGGCCCGGCCAAGGCCGCCAGCTTCGGCGCCTGGGCCTACGACCCCGAGGCCGAGAGCCGTCCCCTGGTGCTCCTGGCACCCGACGGGGACACCGCCCGGGCGGTGCGCGACCACCTGCTGCGCGTCGGCATCGACCACGTCGTCGGCTACACCACCAGCCTGGAGGGCCTGCCGACGACCGTGCCGCCGCTCATCTCCCCGGCCGAGCTGGAGGACTCCGGCGCCGCACTCGTCCTGGACGTGCGCAACAGGACCGAGCACGCCGCGGGGCACATCCCCGGTTCCCGCCAGCTCAGCGCGGGCCGGGTCCTGTGGCACCTCGACGAGCTGCCCGCCGACGGCACCATCGTGAGCTACTGCCAGGGCGGTGCCCGCAACTCCGTCGCGGCCAGCGCCCTGCGCCGCGCCGGATACGACGTCGTCGAGCTCGACGGCAGCTACGCGGGCTGGGCCGCCTGGCGCCAGAGCCAGGGCACGCGGGCCGGGACCGCCGCCGGCTGACCCCGCCGACCGGGGGCGGCGCCCGACCGGACGCGCCCTGTTCCGCGCGACGGGCGCCGCCCCGCCCCGGGGCACCGTCAGGACCGCTCCGACCACATCCGGGGCACAGCGCCCCTTCGGGAGCGGTACCGCCCGGACCGGGACGGACCGTCGCCCGGTCGAACCCGCAGGTCCGAACCACGAAAGAAGTGAAGCATGGAGTTCCAGATGATCCTGGTCGCGGCGCTCGCCGTGGTGGTGGGTCTCACGCTCGGACTGCTCGGAGGCGGCGGTTCCATCCTGATGGTCCCGCTGCTGACCTACGTCGCGGGCATGGGCCCCAAGGAGGCCATCGCCGCGTCCCTGTTCGTCGTCGGTACCACTTCGCTGATCAGCACGTTCACCCATGCCCGTCGGGGGAACGTCCGGTGGCGCACCGGACTGGTCTTCGGGGCGGCGGGCATGGCGGGCGCCTTCCTGGGCGGTCTGGCGGGAGGACACATCCCCGGCACCCTCCTGATGATCGCCTTCGCCCTCATGATGGTCGCCACCGCCGTGGCCATGCTTCGCGGAAGGAAGGGATCCCGAGCCGGGGGCGGGGAACACCGCGGCGGGGACCTGCCCCTGAAGCGGATCGTCCTGGACGGTCTGGCCGTCGGGGCGGTCACCGGTCTCGTCGGCGCCGGAGGCGGCTTCCTGGTCGTGCCCGCCCTGGCACTGCTGGGCGGACTCGCCATGCCGGTCGCGGTGGGGACCTCGCTGCTGGTGATCGCCATGAAGTCCTTCGCCGGGCTCGCCGGATACCTGACGACGGTGAGCCTGGACTGGACGCTGGTCGCCACCGTCACGGTCGCCGCCGTCGCGGGGTCGTTCGTCGGCGCGCTCCTGACCTCCCGGGTGCCCGAACCCGTTCTCCGGAAGGGTTTCGGTGGCTTCGTGCTGGTCATGGGCGTCTTCGTGCTCACCCAGGAGCTTCCCGCTCCGTTCGGCCTCGTCACCGTGATCGTCGCGGCCGTCGTCGCGGGACTGGCCGCCGCCTGCCGACTGGCCGGAGAGTACTGTCCCCTGGCACCGCCCCTGCGGGCGGGGGCGTGAGAGGGGCCGGGCACCGCGGAGCCCTCCCTTCCGGGCCGGGAGGGTCAGAGGAGTCGGAACGGGGATGCCCTCCACCGGACCGATCCCGCAGCCCGGAGTCGTCCGGTGCGATACCCGGCCGTGTCCCGGGGCGTCGCGTCCTGGACCGGCACCCGGCCCTCTGAGGGAGAATCTCGTCATGGCTCCGTCTCCTCGGCGTCACGGCTGGTGGCCGCGGCGGTTCGGGCCCGGCTGCGTCCCCTCGGCCTCCGCCAGCGCGGCCGGTCCCGGTTGTGGTTGGACGACCACGGATGGTGGCTGGGGCTCGTGGAGTTCCCCTCCCCCCGGTGGAGCGAGGGCGGTGGCCCGCACGTCGGAGCGATGTGGCTGTGGCAGGACCTCGACCACTTCGCCTTCAACGTCAGTGAGCGACTGCGTGGAACCGCGGACTACCGCGACGACGAGCAGTTCGCGCCAGTCGCAGAGGATCTGGCTCTTCTCGCCCGAGGACGGATGGAGGAGTTCCGGCGCAGGTTCCCCGATCCTGGGTCGGCGGCGGAGCTCATGGCGGCTCAGCCGGTCAGGCGGGGGCATCTCCGGGAGCCGTGGAACGCCGGTGTCGCGGCGGCGCTCGTCGGTGACACCGCCGTGGCCCGGGAACGGTTCGCGGCGGTCCTGGAGGAGGATCCCATCGCCCCTTGGATGCGTGGGGTCCAGCGGACGGCGCGAGAAGTCCTGGGCATGGTGCGCGACAGCGGGGCCGTTCGGTCCTGGGTGGTGGACCGTGTCGCGTCATGTCGGCAACGGCTTTCTCTGGTGTCTTCGCGACCTTTCGAGGACGTGTTCGACGGGCAGCCGGGACGACACCGGTCGGAGGACCAACGGTCCTGAGCGAAGGGCGGGCCGACCAGACGGAGCACGGCGGCGACCGCGATGGCGTCGTCAGCGTGTCCGAGTACGGGGATGAAGTCCGGTACCGGGTCGACGGGCAGTGCGAGGTGGCCGGGCAGCAGCCGCGCCTCGCGCGGCCGGGCCCGGGCGAGGGCGGCGACGGCGAGCGGCCAGAGCAGGAGTAGCCCGCCGACCGCGGACAGCGCCACGGGCCACACGGTACCCACGGGCGGATCCGGTCACCGAGGGAGCGCACGCCCCAGACGGCAGGGCTGTTCGTCCGTGTTCCGAGGGGGATCAGTGGCCGGAGGGCCGTCGGCTCTCCTCCTCGACCATCTCCACCAGCCTGCGCAGTCCCTTCTCGAACTCCGCGTCCCAGTCGACGGCGCGGTCCAGTGCCTCCCCGAGCCGATGGTGCGCGGGCAGTTCGCCGGGCTCCAGCTGTTCTCGGCGCTCGCGGGTGCCCAGGTTCCCCTCCCCGAAGCGACCGCTGACCTCCGAGACCGCGAAACCCAGTACGAAGGTGCTGAACATGCGCTCCCATCCGGCCACCTCGCCGTCGGCGATCCCGGCCTCCGACAGCGCCGCGTAGAGGGGGTCCACGACGCGCATCGCCTCCGCGAGCACCACCGGCCTGGTCAGCAGGAGAGGGAACGTCCGGGGATACCGGTGCGCCACGGCCCTGGCCCCCCGCGCGCACACCAGCAGCCGTTCCCGCCAGTCCAGCCCGGGGTCGGGGCGGGGCACCTCCCGCAGGACGCGGCCCACGAGGCCGTCCAAGAGGGCGTCCTTGCTCTCGAAGTACCCGTACAGGGCCATGGGCGTCAGACCGACCCCCGCCCCGATGGCCCGCATCGACACGGCGGCCAGCCCCTGCTCCTCCGAGAGGCGCAGAGCGACGGAGAGAATTTCCTCCCGCCGTTCTTGCTTAATCTTTTCCATGGTCTTAATGTACACCGTATAGTCCGTTCTGTACACCGCACAGAAAGCATGGGACGAAACATGCTCGAAGCGTTGGACCTGGTGAAGAGGTTCGGTTCCGTCAACGCCCTGGACGGGTTCACCCTGGTCGCCCGGCCCGGTGAGATCGTCGGACTCGTCGGGCACAACGGGGCGGGAAAGACCACGTTCGCCAACGTCGTCTCGGGGCTGTTGCGCCCGGACAGCGGGAAGGTACTGGTCAACGGAAGGGCGCCGCGCGCCGCCCGCCGCCTCCTGGGATTGGCCCCCCAGCACCTCGCCGTGTATCCGACCGTCACCCCCCGCCAGACCCTGCGCCTGTTCGGGGGCCTGCACGGTCTTCGCCGACGGGGCCTCACCCGGGCGATCGACGAGATCGCCGAACTCCTCCGGCTCACGGACTTCCTCGACCGGAGGGTGGGTGTCCTCTCCGGGGGCCAACAGCGCCGTGTGCAGGCCGCGGCGGCCATGATCCACCGCCCCGCCCTCCTGCTCCTGGACGAACCCACCGCGGGGGTGGACCCCCAGACCCGCCAGTCCCTCCTGGAGGTGGTGCGAGCCCGCGCCGAGGAGGGAGCGGCGGTCGTCTACACCACCCACTACCTCCCCGAACTCACCGAACTGGGGGCCAGCATCGCCGTCGCCCGGCAGGGGCGGACCATCGCACGAGGTGAGGCCTCGGAACTGCTCGACCGGATTCCCGGCGAGGTGCGCCTGGCCTTCGACGACGAGGAGGTGCGCGTCTCCACCACCGACCCCACCACCACCCTGGCCGAGATGCTGGTCGGCGCGACCAGGCCCGTCCGTTCCGTGGACCTGCGCCAGCCCACCCTCGACGACCTCTACCAGGCGGTGGCCCATGCGGACTGACTCCGTCCACCGACTGGCACTGCTGATCCGCCACAACACCACGCTGCGGCTACGCGACCCCGGCCACCTGATCAGTTACCTGGTCATGCCGATGGTGCTCATGCTCGTCTTCAGCCCGCTCCACCGGGCGGCGCTGCCGGAGGACGGCGAGGCCCAGGCCGTCATCGGCATGCTGGTGATGTTCTCCGTGCTCTCCCTGTCGGTCGTGGGCACCGCCCTGCTGACCGAACGCACGTGGCGCACCTGGAACCGGCTGCGGGCGACCCCCGTGTCGATCGTCGAGATGCTCGTCGGCAAGGCGCTCCCCGTCTTCGTGCTGTTGGTCGTCCAACAGGCGCTGCTCCTGCTCTTCGGATCCCGGGTCGTGGGGATGCCCGTCACCGGTCCCCTTCCGCTGATCCTGTTCGCGGTCTGCGTGTGGTCCTTCGTGCTTTTGGCCATCGGCGTCGCATTGGCCGGTGTCGTGCGCGGTCACGGCGAACTCGCGGCCATCTGCGACGTCGGCGCCCTGGTGGTGAGCGCCTTGGGAGGGGCCCTGGTGCCGATCTCCATGATGCCCGCCTGGGCGCAGGCCACCGCGCCGCTCTCTCCCGGTTACTGGGCGCTGGCCATGCTCAGGGCCGCGGTGGCGGGGGACACCGGCACCGCCCTTCAGGCCTCCTCCGTCCTCGTCGCGGTCGGTGTGGTGGCGGGCGCGCTGGCCTGTGCCCGCATCAGCCGCGGTATCGGCGACCTCCAGGGGTAGGGCCGCCCGATCCGACCAGTCCCCGCAGCCCTCCCGGCCGTGTCGCTCCTCCGGTCGCCGCTTGCCCGGGGCGGTGCGGGGCGACGGGCGCGTTCCCTCCCTTTCACGGACTCCTCCGACCGTGCCTGGCGGGCCTCCGCGGTGCCGTCGGCGGACCGGGGCCTCTCATCCGCCGGGGCGCAGATCGGCGAGGAGGCGGCGCACGTCCGAGACGGCCTTTCGGCGGGCGGGGGAGGGCAGGGCCGACGGGCTCGGAGGCACGGTCGTCGTGCATTTTCGGCCCTCGTCGAGGGAGGCGCGCATCCGTTCCAGCAACACGGGGTCGACGGCCACGTCCTCCACCGGCGGCTCCGGCGCCGCCGGTGGAGGCTTCGGCGGCGCGGGCGGGTGCATCAGCTCGCCCGGGACAGTCCGGCAGGGGCGGTCGCACACCCGGCAGGTCCCTCCGGGGGCGTTGCGGATCGCGGGGTGGTCCGGGCAGGTGCGGGGTGCGGTCCCGGCCGCGTCCACCGAGAACTCCGGCGGCCGGGCGAAGGGGTCCGCGGGCTCGTCGAAGGCCGAACGCGGACGGGGGACCACCGGGGGCGGCACCGCCGTCCGGGCCACGCCCGCGCCCAGGCGTCCGTCGAGGTAGGCGCGTGCGTCCTCCGGACCGCGCAGGCGGCGCATCAGCGCGGGGAAGGGGCGGCGCGCGGTGGCCGCGTCACGCAGCACGGCGGTGAGTTCGCGGGGCTCCAGTCCCTCGTCGACCACCCTGCGCGCGGCCCGCACCAGCGCGGCGCGGTCGGCGCGGGGGCTGAGCAGCGCCGTGTCCGGGATGCGTGCGATCAGCGGTCCCGCCGGGGTGTCGGGCATCCCGTCCGGTGGCTCGGGTGCCGCTTCCTCGGGCTCGCGCGTCCGGACGGACGGAGAAGGGTCGCTGGGGTAAGGGTGTGTGGGGGAAGGGTCTGCACGTCGATCTGACGTGTCGCGGACGTCAGATCGAACGGGCGCCCCCTCAATCTGAGGTGTCGTTCCCACACGTGGGTAGGGGCGGGTGGCCGCGTCGAGGGGTTCCTCGTCCAACCCGGCGCGGACCTCGTTGATCTCCGCCAGCGTCGGTTCGGCGAAGACGCTGGCGGGGATCAGCAGCTCCAGGACCTCGGGGAGGCGGTCGGCCTGTCGGACGCCGTCCGCCACGTCCCGGGCGAAGAAGTCGCGCACCTGGGAACGGGCCAGTCGCCGGATGAGACCGGCGTCGGCGAGGTCGTCCAGGGCGCGCTCGACCGTGGACCGGCTCACGGTGCCGCCGCAACGGCGCACGATGGTCTCGTGGCTCAGGAAGCACCACCGTCCGTCGGCGTCCACGGCGTCGGCGATGGCCAGGGCGACCGGGACCGTCCGGGAACAGGGCAGCAGGCTCTCGCGCAGGGCCCGGGCGACCCACAGGACCGGGATGAACCCGACCCCCTTCATCGCGCCCTTCTCGCGCCTGCGGGGACCGCGCGCGAAAGAGTCGACTGGATCCGGGGTTTCGGCCTCGAGGTAGGGGTGGAGGACAGTAGACTGCACGGCAGCCGCCTTCCTGGCTGATTCAGGAGGGATGGTCAGAGCCCGGGACCGGTGTTGGTAGCACCGACCGGGCTCGAATCTTTTCGGGACCCACCGTAGTGGGGCGAACACGGGTTCGGGGCGTTTCGGGGGAACTCCGCGACGCTCTCCCCGGAAACGCTGTCGGGAATCGCGTACATCGGCGGATGTGCGAGGTTCGTCCTCGCTCCACGCCCCCGGTTTCGGCCCTGCCGCACCCCGGGATCGGGTCAGAACCGCAACCAGGTCCCCGCCAGCCCCTGTTGCCCCTCACCGGGGGCCGACCAGTCGCACACCCCGTCCGCGAACACCCGCTCCGCCCGCTCGGCCTGCTCCTTCGTGAACTCCGCCGGGTGCGCGTCGGCGTCGAAGGGCACCAGGCGGCACCGGATCACGTCCGAGGCTGGCGGCGCCCCCGCCACCATGCGCGGCGAGGAGTGCACCGGGTAGGCCTCCGCGCACGTGTCCCCGCTCCCGTCCCCCAGCGGCAGCTGCTCGCCGACCACCCGCCGACGCGGAGCGTCCCCCACCCAGCACGAGTCCGTGAGCCACTCCGGCCGCGCGGCGCGGAGCCGGTCCGCGGCCGGGGCCCGCGGGTGCTCCCCCCGCCGTTCCAGGATCCCCGTCGCCCACGCGTCCAGCTCGACCAGCGCCCGGCCGGCCACCGGCGCCGACGCGGAGAACCCGCCCGACCCGCGCGCCTCCACCAGCATCACGTGGTTGTCGGCGGTGCCGTTCGCCGCGCGCAGCCGCTCACGGGTGGCGAACGAGTGGTAGCGCATGTGCACGTCCCCGTTCGGGGAGTCGTCGAGGTAGGTGCGGTGGTCCACGACCGGGATCCGCGCCAGGCCCCCGCCGCCGTTGAGCAGGCGGCCGGTCCGGTAGGCGGCGGCGGTCGCACCCGGATCGGCCACGGTCCGCTCCGACACCACCTGACCGTCGGCGTCGATACCGCCGACGTGCTCGTTCAGGTGCAGGAACGCGTCCACGTCGATGGTCCCGTCCAGCAGCGCTCCGAGCCCGTACTGCACACCGACGTTGTCCAGCGGGCGTCGGGGCCGACCGGTGTCCGGGTCGGTGCCGTAGACGTTGACCGTGTGCGCGAACAGCTCGCACCGCGCGCCGCCGGGGTTGTCCTCGGGGTGGTAGAGGAGCTCGTCGGGCACCCGGTCCCGACAGGTTCCCCGGGGGTCGATCCGCACCGCCTCCCGGGCCATGCGTCCGATGCTCCGCCACGAGGGGAAGCCCGACACCGCGAGCTGCTGGTCGCGGGTCAGGGCGTCGGGGTGCTCCCGGGCGTAGGTGTCGAGCAGCAGCGCGTCCGCGGCCGCCGGGACCAGTGAGGTGAGCACGTCGGGGAAGCTCTGCGACACCACCACCCCGTCCAGCAGGCCCGGGTAGTTGTCGGCGATCTGGTGGGACTGGTAGGCGCCGCCGGAGGAGCCCCAGCCCAGGGTGAGGTCGGGGGCGCCGTGGGCCAGGACGAACCGCTCCCGGACCGCCGACATCGTCTCGGCGGCCAGCAGGTCGTTGCAGTTGAACCCGAACACGTTGAGCGTGGCCGAAGCCACCGCGTATCCACGGGAGAGCATGCCGTCGTCCAGGACCCCCGCGGTCTTCGACCCCTGTACGTACCATCCGCCCTTGCACCCGCCGCCGAACTTGTAGACCAGGCGCCGGTTCCACCCCTCGGGCGCGTGCCAGGGGTCGGGTCCGTCGGCGCCGGGGGTGAACAGCACGGCCGTCTCGTAGATCGCGCGGTTGGCGGTCCCGGTCTCCACCCGCACGGTGTAGGGGACCTCGGCGCCGGCGGAGGTGGTGGTGCGGGCGGCGTCGTCGGGCACGCGGTCGGGGTCGGGCATCGCCGCCCACGCGCCCCCGGCGGTGCGGTACATGTGGCGAACCACGGTCGGCGCGGAGCAGTCCTCGTCCAGGGCGGGTCCGAGGGTGCCTCCGCCGTGCAGGTCGAAGGAATCGGTGTCGCACACGAACGGTGTCTCGTGCGGGCCGGAGAACACCGGCCCCCGCGCCGGGTGGTTGGTGACCGTGAGCCGCGTCCGGAGCCCGGACAGCGACGCCACCAGCGTGCTCCCGCCCTCGGGCAGGCCGGTGACCACCCCCTCCAGGGCCGGGCCGGCGCCGTCCAGGTACACCGCCCGGAGCGCGTCGGTGACGTCCTCGCCGTCGACCGTCAGCCGGGCCCGGTCCGGGGCGGTTCCGGACGGCAGGCCCAGCCGGACCAGGGCGGTGCCGCCCATGACGGCGTCGGGCCGGGAGGAGAGCACCTGGAGTGTGGGGGCTCCCGCGTCCTCCGGCAGGGGGGTGGCGGGCGCCGCGGACGGGGGGAGGACGGCCGCGGAGGCCTCGACGGCGCCCCGTGTGGTGGGCTGCGCCCCGGAGACGGTGAACAGGGCGGCGCAGAAGGCGGCTCCGGCGCCGTACAGGACGCGTCGGCCGCGCGTGCTCAGCACGGGCGGCCTCGGGACGGATCGGTTGCGGGGACTGCGGCCGAGGGCCGCTCGGGATCGCTCGCGCACGCCCCGATCGTGTCCGGACGGTCGGCCGGTACGACGGGAACACACCGGGGATGAGGCGGGCTTTGCACTCCCATGACGCCTCGGATACCCCGAAACGGGACGAACCGAACTCCCTCCCCGTCCGCCGAGGCCGGGACGGGGGCGGGTGTGTCGGAGCGTGCCCGCCCCGTCCCGCGGTGGGCGCGCGGCCCGGTCGGCGCCGACCGGGCCGCGACGGCCCTCAGGACCGGCTGATCCGCCGACCGCTCACCCTGGCCGGGGTGATCTTGAGGACCTCGTCGCGCGGACCGGCCGCCCACGGCTGGGGCATGCGGCCCTGCGGGAGCCGGGAGAGCTCTCCGGGATCGCGGATCCACCGGCAGCGGCCCGAGACCAGGACGCTCCACCCCTCACGGCGCTCCTCGTCGAACTGGTCGACCTGGAAGGAGGCGTAGCCCCGTCCGTGCCGCATGATCGTTCCGGCCAGGGTGGACCGGAACACGATCGTGTCATTGGTCATGAGGTAGTTCACCGGCAGAATCGTCGGTGCGGCGTCCCCCTCTATGGTGAAGGCCACCCGGCCGACGCTGTGCTCGGCCAGCAGGTTGAGGCAGGTCTCCCGTTCCAGCACGGTGAAGCTGGCCTTGGCGTTCCCCTCCGCGAGGTCGGCTCCGGCGAGGAGTTCGGACTTCTCGTCCAACCGGGAACTGCCCTCCATGACGTCGTCGCTCTGACGCTGTCCGGGCGGGGAGGCCGACGTGGTCGCCGTCCCCCGCTCCCGGGCCCCCGCGCCGCCCGCGCTTGTTCCATCCATCACGAGCCCCCTGAGGTGCTGCCTTCGTCTCCTCCTCCGCCGTCCTCGGCGGACGGAGCCGGAAGGCGCGGCTCCCCGACTGTGACGGCGAAGGTCCCACTGACCGCCTACCCCGTCGCACACACGACCCAAACGAGGCGGAACGCCTACCTTTCGGGTGCTATTGGTCAGCGGGCACGTGATGCGGCGCGTGGCCGGGCCGGCTCCGGGCCCCGTGCGTCGACGGGTGCCGCGCTGACTGGCGAATCTTCCACCCGTGGACACCATGTGGAACACACGTCCCGCCATGTGGACGTCCTTGTCTCTGTCGCCCACCCCGGAGTGATCCTCGTCTCGCGCCGCCATGTCACGTTCGGCCGTCGCCGCCCCGTCCGAAGGGGTGAAGGTCCACGGAACCGACGGGAGAGACCCCATGGCACACGACATCCTGGTACTCGGAGCCGGATACGCCGGGCTCGCGGCGGCGCGCAAGATCGCCCACGACGCACGGACACGCGCACTCGAGGTCAGCGTCACCCTGGTCAACGCCAGCGCCGACTTCGTCGAACGGGTCCGCCTGCACGAGGTCGCCGCCGGACGCGACGTCGGCGTGCACCCGCTGACCGAGTCGCTGGAGGGCACGGACATCGACCTGGTCGTGGGCTGGGTCGAGGCCCTCGACCCCGACGCGCGGCGGGTCTCGGTGCGGGTCGGGGGGACGGTCCGCACCCTTGCCTACGACACCCTCGTCCACGCCCTGGGCAGCTCGGAGGGGCGCGTCGCCGTCCCCGGCGCCGCCGAGCACGCGCTCACCTGCGCCACGCTCGACGGTGCGCGCGCCATCGCCGCCCGCATCGCCTCCGACCGGCCCGAACGCCTCGCCGTGATCGGGGGAGGGCACACCGGTGTCGAACTGGCGGCAGAGATCGCCGAGAGCCACCCCGGCATCCGCGTCGACCTGCTCACCCGGGGCCGGATCGCCCCCGGCACCAACGAGAAGGGGCGCGCCCACGTCCTGCGCGTGTTCGACCGCCTCGGCGTGACCGTCCGGGAGAACACCGACGTCGCCGAGGTGGACGCCACCGGGGTGCGCCTCGCCGACGGCGCGCGTGTGCCCGCCGGACTCGTGGCCTGGACCGTCGGCTTCTCCGTCTCCCCCCTGGGGCGCGCGGCCGGACTCACCGTCGACGATGACGGCCGTGCCCTGGTGGACATCACCCAGCGCTCGGTCTCCCACCCCGACGTGTACGTGGTCGGTGACGCCGCGCACGGAACGGATCCCGGGGGCGGGGTCCTGCGGATGTCCTGCGCCACGGGCCTGCCCATGGGATGGACGGCCGCGGAGGTCATCCTCGACCGCGTCGCCGGGCGCGAACCGAAGCGGACCCCCTTCGGCTACCTCAACCTGTGCGTGAGCCTGGGACGCCGCGACGGGATCATCCAGTTCGTCACCGCCGACGACCGCCCCCGCTCACTCGTGCTCCGGGGGCGCGTCGCCGCGCGGTACAAGGAGTTCATCGTCGCGGGCGCCTACGGGGGACTGCGCGGGAGCACGCGCACGGCCGACAGCAACTTCGCCGTGCTGCGCCGTGTGGCCCGGGGCGCCGCGAAGCGCAACGCGCGGGCGGCGGAGGCCACCGTCAGCCCGTGACGGGCTCGCGGGGAGCAGGGGCGGAGCCCATCGCGACGTCGGTGTCGCGCCGGTCCGCCGCGGTGACGGCCGGGCACCGCGGCGGACCGATTGGTGGGGCGGTCAGGCGCGCTCCCGTTCCGGAGTGAGCTTCGGACTGGCCAGGAAGGGGCGCGCCACCCGGTCGGCCAGCGGCGTCGACGCCAGGCGCAGCAGTTGGCGGCGCACCAGCATCCGGGTCGCCGAGGCGGGCACGAACCACCGGGCCAGCCGCCGTCCGGCCGCCTGTTTCGTCTCGATCACGGGCTTGACCCGGCCCTCGTACCGGGACAGGGCGGCCCCGATCTCCGCTCCGGAGGGCCCCGCCCCGCCCAGTTCACGCCCCAGCACCTCGGCGGCGGCCACCGCCATGCTCGCGCCCTGGCCCGCCATGAGCGACACCGCCTGGCATGCGTCGCCGACCAGCACGACCCGCGAACGCGACCAGGTGGGCACCTCGATCTGCTCGACCTCGTCGTAGAACGGCTTCGGCGGGCACGCCTCCAACAGGCGCGGCAGGTACCAGCCCATGCCCGCGTAGACCTCGCGCAGCCGTGCGCGCGGATCCGAGGGCATCGATCCCTCCGGAGACAGGTGGCACAGGAAGGTCGCACCCGTGGTCCCGGTCAGGCCGTACACGCCCGCCTGGACCCGGGGCGCCTCCACCATGTGCAGCTCGCGGCCCACGGCCCGCACCACCTCGGGGTCCTCGAACAGGAACGCGGCCGTGTGCGCGCCCAGGTAACGGCGGTACCGCTCCTCGGGCCCGAACACCAGCTCGCGTACCCGCGAGTGCACGCCGTCGGCGCCCACGAGCAGGTCCGCCCGTTCCACGGTGCCGTCGGTCAGCTCCACCGTCACCCCGTCGGGGTCCTGCTCGACACGGGCGAGGCTGAGCCCGTGCCGCACGTCGGCCCCCGGTCCCAACGCCTCGCGCAGGATCAGCTCCAGGTTGCCGCGCAGCATCGAGACCAGACGACCCCCGCCCATGCGCTGGGTGGCGTCGGTGCCCATGCGCGCGGTGCGACGACCGTTCGTCGCACGGTACTGGATTCCTTCCAGGCGCAGGTCGTGGCTGCGCAGCCGGTCGCGCAACCCCATGGCCTCGATCGAGTCGTAGCCGGGTCCGAAGAAGTCGATGACGTAGCCGCCGGGGATGACCCCCTCGGCCGCGGCGTCGGTGTCGACGACCCCGTGCGGTGTCCGATGGTGCTCGACCACCGTGCTCTCCCAGCCCGCGCGCCGCAGCCACCACGCCGTGGCCAGACCGGCGATGCCCCCGCCGACGATGACGGCCCTCATCGCGTGCCCTCCTCGGAGCCGGACGCCGCGAGGAGGCGGCGCAGGGGTTCGACGTAGGCGTCCGGTCCGGGCACGGGCACCAGGGCCCGGTGCAGCACGATGCCGTCCAGGAAGGCGCACAGCAGTTCCGCGACCGCCTCGGGCTGGGGTGTGCCGTGCCGGGTCAGCCATGCCTCGATGGACGCGCGGGTGTCCCCGAGAATCCGGGACATGGTCGCGTTCAACTCGGGATCTCGCGTGGCGGCCAGGTAGGCCTCCGCGAACAGCACGGACGCGGGGTCGTCGCCCTGGTAGGCGTCCATCGCGGCCAGGGCGGCGCGCATCGCCTCGACGGGATCGTCCATGCCCGTCATCGCGGACAGGGGGCCCTCGAGGACGTCGGCCATCGCCGAGTCGACGGCGGCGCGCAGCAGGGCTTCGAGGGAGTCGAAGTGGTAGTGCACCAGGCCCGGGCGGACCTCGGCCCGCGCCGCGACGAGTCGGGTGGTGACCGCGTTCCAGCCCACCTCGGGGATGAGCTCCACGGCGGCGGCGAGCAGTTTGGCCCGGCTGGTCCGGCCCCGCTCCGCGGAGGTGACGGAGGGGGTCTCCGAAATTTGGTCGTTTGCCTTGGTCATATGACCAAACTAAGGGCGCGCGGAACCCCGGTCAAGTGCGTGTCCCAAGAGCCTCGCGCGGCCCCGCGCTCAGCGGCGCTGGAGGGCGTCCCCGCGCACCACGCGCGTACAGTTCCGTTGGAAGCGTTTGACCAGCTCACCGTTGGGGCGGTCGCTGCGCTCGACCCAGTCGCGCGCGGCGTCGTCGGTCAGGCCGCCCGCGCGCTGCCGTCGGTGCAGCCGCAGCTCCCGCACCTCGTCGGGCGCCTCCACGTACCAGAGCTCGGCGAACAGGGCGCGCGCACGGGACCAGGGTGCCTCGTCGTTGGCGAGGTAGTTGCCCTCGGTGACGACCAGGCGGGTGTGCGGTTCGATCACGTGCCGGGCCGCGACCGGCTCGTGCAGGTCGCGGTCGTAGTCGGGCACGTAGACGGGGTGGTCGGTCTCTTCCAGCAGACGGCGCACCAGCGCCACGTATCCGTGGGCGTCGAACGTGTCCGGAGCGCCCTTGCGGTGGCGGCGGCCGAGGCGGCTGAGCTGTGCGTTGGACAGGTGGAAGCCGTCCAGGGGCAGGTATCCGGCGGTCCCGGGCGCCGTACGGTCGTTGATCTCGGCCACCAGGTGGCGGGCGAGCGTCGACTTCCCGGCGGCGGGGGCGCCCGCCAGCCCCAGTACGGTGCGCCCGCCGCCCGGGGCGGTCGGTGGGAGGAGGGCGAGGGCGTCGGTGACCACGGTGTCGGACATGGCCCGAGCCTAGGACAGGTGAGTGCTCGCCGAACACGTCCTGCGCCGCTCCCGCCGGGAGCACCCGGCGGGAGCGGCGCAGGACGGCGAGCGGTCAGGGCGCGTGGCCCACATGAGCCAGTGCCTGGCGCAGCAGCACGCCCTGGCCGCCCGCCATCTCCTCGCGCACCTGCGGACTGGACGCCTCCTCCGGCGTCAGCCAGACCAGGTCCAGGGCGTCCTGGCGCGGTTGGCAGTCGCCGGACACCGGGACGATGTAGGCCATGGCCACGGCGTGCTGGCGGGGATCGTGGAACGGCGTGATCCCGGGGGTGGGGAAGTACTCGGCCACCGTGAAGGGCTGAGGCGAGGTGGGGATGCGCGGGAGCGCGACCGGTCCCAGGTCCTTCTCCAGGTGGCGCAGCAGGGCGTCGCGAACGCGTTCGTGGTAGAGCACGCGGCCCGAGACGACCGACCGGCTGAACGTGCCGTCCGGGGCCGCCCGCATGAGCAGGCCGAGGTGGGTCACCGTCCCGGTCTCGTCCACGCGTACGGGTACGGCCTGGACGTAGAGCACGGGCATGCGTCCGCGGATGCTCTCCAGCTCCTCGGGGGAGAACCATCCGGGCTGGGTGTCTGCGGTCTCGGTCATGGGGTGCGCGGCGGGGCTCCCCGGGCACGGTCGGGGTGCGGGCGCCGCTCCCTCCCTTCGCTCTCGTCGTGACCCTGGGGGTCGGACCCGCGCCCGGACCTGCCGGGCGGGGCGCACGTGTGCAGTACCGCTTCTACCGCACCGGAGGGCCGAAAGCACGGCGCGGGTGGGGGTTCGGGAGTGTCCGAGAAAGGTGAGGAGAGACCCGAACCCGCCATCGGTGAGATTTCCCGGGTTTTTCTCGCGAAAAGCCTCCCGCAGCCTCATCAGAGAGGTTACGATCTCGTACGCGGTTGCGTAGTGGATAGGTTACGACCGGTGAGAGGTGGCCCGAGTGGCGAGTGATGCCCGGTTCTCCGTCCAGGAATGTTTCCCCTGCACGGGAGTGACGGTGGTCCCCGTCCACGGCGAAGTCGACCTCGCCACCGCGGGCCGCATGCGCGACCGGCTGCTGCGGGCCGCACACGACTCGCGGTGCGACTGCCTCGTCGTGGACATGTCCGGCCTGGACTTCTTCGACGCCAGCGGGTTGCGCGCGCTGCTGTCGGTCTCTTGGAGCCTCACCCGCGAGGGTCGCCACATGGTCCTCGCCGAACCCTCCCCGATCGCCGCGCGCGTGCTCGACGCGCTCGGCATGGGCCGGGTGTTCGAGATCTACCCGCTGGTGGAGATGGCCCTGACCCACACCAGCGGGCTGCGGGTGGACGGCGCCCCGGTCTCGGGAGGCCCGGTCACCGGGACGCCCTGACCGGGGTTCACGCCCCCTCCCGCTCCCGGGCGCCCGACGCGCCGCCCCCGTCCTCCCGAACGAGGAAGGGCTCCAACAGCCCCGGCGCCGCGGCGTCCGCCCACGCCAGCCCCTGACCCAGACCGACATCCGTGGCCGCGTACATCCCCGAGCCCGCCGCCGTGGTCGCCGCCACGTCCGCCAAGCCCGCCCACCGTTGGAACGGCGACCGCGTGATCCGCCAGCCGATCACCGCCGACCGCTCCAGGGCCACCGTGTCGCGCGCCGCCATACCCTGGCGCACCACCAGGTAGCGCGGATGCAGGCCGTGGCCCAGACCCCGGTAGGAGCCCAGCGCGTACCAGAACGCCGCCACCCCCAGGAGCACCGCCAACACGCCCCAGCCCCAGGTCGGCGTGGTCTCCAGCACCGGTGTGGCCAGGGGGACCGGCGCGAACTCCTGTTCCGCGCGGATCGCGTGCTCCCACCACGTCCGGTTGGCCAGGCCGTGCGCCCAGGCCAGCGCCGCCGCGGCCACCGCACCGAGCACCGTGACGAACCCGGCCCTGGTGAACCGGCGGCGCAGCGCCGACCGGGGGTGGGCGGTCAGCGGCACGTCCAGGGGAGAGGCCTCCTCGCGCATGAGATCGGCGGCCAGCGCCCGTGCCCGTGCCCGGGGCATGCCGGGGGACAGGCGACTCTTCGCGCTGGTCTTCTTCTCGTCGGCGGCCGACAGACCGGTCGCCACGGCCCGCACGTCCGCGCCGCCCACCGAGCGCAGCACGAACGGCTCGTGCAGGGTCACACCGTTGAGGCGCCGACCCTCCACCGACAGCGACACGCTCGTCAACAGCCCCCGACGCAGTCGCACGGTGCCGTCGGCTTCGCGGGTGAGCCGGTAGTTCCACCAGGTCTCCACCGCGGCCAGGGTCAGGACCACCACCCCCGACACCAGCAGGGCCAGCAGCGACAGCGGCACCACCATCAGCAGCCGCGCCATCACGAACGAGGACATCTGCTCGGGGGTCGGCAGTCCCAGCCGGCCGGAGACCCAGTCCCAGCCCACACCGCCGGTCTGGGCGTTGAGCCCCAGCAGGGCGGCGATCGCACCGAGGCCGACGCCCAAAGTGGCGGCGGTCGCCGGGGCGTAGGCCAACCACGCGGGCACGAGCCGGGCGAGCTCGACCTCGTCCGCGGCCTCCTCCGCCTCCGCGGCCCCGGCCGTCTCGGAGCCGTCGGCGCCCTCGGCGTCGCCGGTCCGTCCTGGGACCCGCCGGTGCAACAGGTCCCGCCGCAGCCCCTCGCCCTGCTCGGCGGTGACGTAGATGAGCTGAAGCTGGTCCGAACCTCCGGAGCCGACCTTCTCACCGGTGCCGACCGTCACCGAGCACAGCCCGAACACCCGCACGTACAGCGGAGCGGCCACGTCCACACTGCGCACGCGTTCGCGCGGGATGGAGCGGTAGGACTTGGCGATGACGCCGGACCGCACCTCCATGCGCTCGTCGGTCACCCGGTAGCGGGTGGCGCGCAGCCTCAGCAGGTCGAGGTAGGTCGTCAGGGCCAGGAAGGCGAGCGACCCGGGCACGGGGAAGAACACCCACGGGTACTGGCCCAGCACGGCGAGCACGATCGTGCCCACGATCGCCGAGGGCACGAGGAAGATCCCCGCCACGGCGGCACTGGCCCACACCGACAGCGGGTGGAGCCGCTGCCAGGGGACCTCGGGGTCGGCGGGGTGGTCCGGAGTCTGGGGGGAAAGCCCGTCGGGGGAGGTCATGTCGCATCTCCCGGGGTCGCCTGGGTGGTTTCGGTCAGCCGCTCGGCCACGTCGGTGGCCACGGTGTGGTCCAGCCCGGTGATCTCGATGGGCCCGGCGGCGGACGCGGTCGTCACGGTCACGCTGGACAGGCCGAACGCGCGCTGGAGGGGGCCGCGGGCGGTGTCCACGGTCTGGATCCGCGACATCGGCGCCACGCGCCACTCCTGCCAGATCCAGCCGCTGGCGGTGTAGACGGCGGTGTCGGTGACCTCCCACCGGTGGACGCGGTACCGCCACTGCGGCATGACCACCGTGATCAGCAGTCCGAGACCGCCGATCACCGCGGCCGCGAGCAGGAACCAGGAGCGTGGCGGAGCCCAGATCAGGGCCGGGACCACGGGCACGGCCGTGAGGACCACGGTGACCGTCAGTGACCGGGTGGTCCACCACCACACCGCGCGGCGGTCGACGCGGTGGTGGGGTGGGCGCAAGCGGGGAGCGTCGCTGCTCATCGCGTCCGCATCTCCTCTCGTTCGGGGCCCGAACGGGCCTGTCAATAAAAAGTGATATCACAATGCTATTGTTGAGTCATCACCGGGAGGAGAGACGACATGAGCGAACCCACCGGGGCCCCGCGCCCCACCCCTCAGTACCGCGAGTACGACGCCCGCAGCAGGGACGGCCTCCTGATGGCGGCCGCGAGCGGCGCCCTCGTCCTGGCGGGGGCCGCGGTCGCGGCCCTGCCCCTCCTCGACCTGCCCCCGGCCCTGCTGGCCGTCGGCGTGGTCCTGGTCATCACGGGCGCGGGACTGTCCCTGGGGCTGACCATGGTCTCGCCCAACGAGGCGCGCGTCGTTCAGCTGTTCGGCCGCTACGTCGGCACCCTCCGCACCGACGGCCTGCGCTGGGTCAACCCCTTCACGCTGCGCGGCACCATCTCCACACGCATCCGCAACCACGAGACCTCCGTCATCAAGGTCAACGACGCCTCCGGCAGTCCCATCGAGATCGCCGCCGTCGTGGTCTGGCAGGTCGAGGACACCGCACGGGCGACCTTCGAGGTGGACGACTTCCTCCAGTTCGTCTCCACCCAGACCGAGGCCGCCGTCCGCCACATCGCGGGCCGCTACCCCTACGACTCCTACGACGCCGAGGACGTTCCCTCCCTGCGCGACAACGCCGACCTCATCACCGAGCAGCTGTCCAAGGAGGTCGCCGACCGGGTCACGGCCGCCGGGGTGACCGTCGTGGAGTCCCGGTTCACCCACCTGGCCTACGCGCCGGAGATCGCCCAGGCCATGCTCCAGCGCCAGCAGGCCGGGGCCATGATCGCCGCCCGCCGGGAGATCGTCGAGGGCGCCGTCGGCATGGTCGACCGCGCGTTGGAGCGCCTGTCGGAGCAGGAGGTCGTGGAACTGGACGAGGAGCGCAAGGCCGCCATGGTCAGCAACCTGCTCGTGGTCCTGTGCTCCGACCGCCCCACCAACCCCGTCGTCAACACCGGGACCCTGTACCAGTAACCGGGACGAGGTGGCCGTGTCCGAGCGAAAGAAGGTGCTGCTGCGGCTCGATCCCGCGGTCCACGACGCGCTCGCGCGCTGGGCCGGGCAGGAGCTGCGCAGTACCAACGCCCAGATCGAGTTCCTCCTGCGCCGCGCCCTCGACGACGCCGGACGCATGCCCAAGGAGGCACGCGACATCCCCCGGCGTGGTCGCCCCCGCAAGGCGCGACCCGAGGGGGAGGGGGACGACTGACGGAGCCGGGTGCCCCTCCGCGCGGGGACACCCGGCTCCGTCAGCGATGCCGGAGGCTCAGTCCAGACTGAGGATCAGGTCGCCGCCCTCCACCCGCTGGACGCCGTCGATCGCGATCCGGGACACGACGCCAGCCGCGGGAGCGGTGATGGACGCCTCCATCTTCATCGCCTCGATGGTGGCGACCGTGGCGCCGGCCTCCACCCGTTCCCCCTGCGACACGGCCAACGTGACCACGCCGGCGAAAGGCGCGGCGACGTGCCCGGGGTTGCTCCGGTCCGCCTTCTCCGCCTCCCGGACGTTGGACGACTGCGAGCGGTCGCGGATCTGGAGCGGGCGGAGCTGGTCGTTGAGGGTGGTCATCACCGTGCGCACACCGCGCTCGTCGGCCTCGCTGACCGCCTCCAGGCCGATGAGCAAACGCACGCCCGGCTCCAGGTCCACCACGTGCTCCTCGCCCTCGCGCAGCCCGTAGAAGAAGTCCGGGCTGGAGAGCACACTCGTGTCACCGTAGGCGGAGCGGTGCGCCTGGAACTCCCGGGTGGGTGCGGGAAAGAGCAGGCGGTTCAGGGTGGCGCGGCGGTCGTCGGCCAGTCCGGCGCGGTCCTGTGCCGTCAGCTCCTCGGTCGGCCGGGCCGCGCCCCGCCCCTCCAGGGCCTTGGTGCGGAACGGCTCGGGCCACTCGCCCGGAGGCACACCGAGCTCGCCCCGCAGGAATCCGACCACCGAGTCGGGCACGTCGAACCGTCCCGGGTCCTTCTCGAAGTCCTCGGGCGCGACCCCCGCGCCGACCAGGTGCAGGGCGAGGTCGCCCACCACCTTCGAGGACGGCGTCACCTTGACCAGCCTGCCCAGCATCCGGTCGGCGGCGGCGTACATCGCCTCGATGTCCTCGAAACGGTCGCCCAACCCCAGGGCGATGGCCTGCGTGCGCAGGTTGGACAGCTGCCCGCCCGGGATCTCGTGGTGGTAGACACGGCCCGTGGGCGAGGCCAGCCCCGCCTCGAAGGGCGCGTACACCCGGCGCACGGCCTCCCAGTACGGCTCCAGCGCGTTCACCGCGTCCAGGCTCAGACCGGTCGGACGCTCGGAGTGGTCGAAGGCGGCCACGATCGCCGACAGCGACGGCTGCGACGTCGTCCCCGCCATGGAGGCCACCGCGCCGTCCACCGCGTCCGCGCCCGCGTTCACCGCCGCCAGGTAGGTCGCCAGCTGTCCGCCGGCGGTGTCGTGCGTGTGGACGTGCACGGGCAGGTCGAACTCGCGGCGCAGCGCCGTCACCAGCTTCGCGGCCGCGGGCGCGCGCAGCAGGCCCGCCATGTCCTTGATCGCCAGCACGTGGGCGCCCGCCGCCACGATCCGCTCGGCCAGGGACAGGTAGTAGTCGAGCGTGTACAGCTTCTCGTTCGGGTCGGACAGGTCCGAGGTGTAGCACAGCGCGACCTCCGCCACCCCGGTCCCGGTCTCACGGACCGCCTCGATGGCCGGACGCATCTGCTCCACGTCGTTGAGCGCGTCGAACACCCGGAACACGTCCACACCCGTCGCCGCGGCCTCGTGCACGAACGACGAGGTCACCTCGGTGGGGTAGGGGGTGTAGCCCACGGTGTTGCGGCCGCGCAGGAGCATCTGGAGGCAGATGTTGGGCACCGCCTCGCGCAACGCGGCCAGCCGCTCCCAGGGGTCCTCGGCCAGGAACCGCAGGGCCACGTCGTAGGTGGCGCCGCCCCAGCACTCCAGGGACAGCAGGCCGGGCAGGGTGTCGGCCACCGTGGGCGCCACGGCCAGCAGATCCCTCGTCCGCACCCGCGTGGCCAGCAGCGACTGGTGCGCGTCACGGAAGGTGGTGTCGGTGACCGCCAGGGTGTCGGACTCGCGCAGCCAGCGCGCGAACCCCTCCGGCCCCAGCTCCGCCAGCCGCTGCTTGGAACCGGGCGCCGGCCCGTCCTCGCCGATCGCGGGCAGCTTGGCGACGGGGTCGATCAGGTGCGGGCGCTCCCCGTGCGGCTTGTTCACGGTCACGTCGGCCAGGTAGGTCAACAGGCGCGTGCCCCGGTCGGCGGAGGGGCGGGCGGTGAGCAGCTGGGGCCGCTCCTCGATGAACGAGGTGGTGACCCGGCCCTGCTGGAAGTCCGGGTCGTCCAGGACCGCCTGGAGGAAGGGGATGTTGGTGGCGATGCCGCGGATCCGGAACTCGGCCACGGCGCGGCGGGCCCGGCTGATCGCCGTGGCCAGGTCCCGTCCCCGGCAGCTCAGCTTCACCAGCAGGGAGTCGAAGTAGGCGCTGACCTCGGTGCCCGCCGCGACGGTGCCGCCGTCCAGCCGGATACCGGACCCGCCGGGGGAGCGGTAGGCGCTGATGGTGCCGGTGTCCGGGCGGAAGCCGTTGGCGGGGTCCTCGGTGGTGATCCGGCACTGGAGCGCGGCGCCGCGCAGGGTGATCGAGTCCTGGCTCAGCCCCAGGTCGGTCAGGGCCTCCCCGGACGCGATGCGCAGCTGCGCCTGGACCAGGTCGACGTCGGTGACCTCCTCGGTCACGGTGTGTTCGACCTGGATGCGCGGGTTCATCTCGATGAAGACGTGGTTTCCGTCCCGGTCCACCAGGAACTCGACCGTGCCCGCGTTGCGGTAGCCGATGGTGCGGGCGAAGCGCACCGCGTCCTGGCACATGCGTTCGCGCAGTTCCGGGTCGAGGTTGGGCGCGGGGGCCAGTTCCACGACCTTCTGGTGGCGCCGCTGGACCGAGCAGTCCCGCTCGAAGAGGTGGATGACGTCGCCTTGGCCGTCGGCCAGGATCTGCACCTCGATGTGGCGGGGTTCCACCACGGCCTTCTCCAGGAACACCGTGGGGTCGTCGAAGGCCGCGCCCGCCTCGCGCATGGCGGCCTCCACGGCCTCGCGCAGCGCCCCCGGAGCGTCGACCCGGCGCATCCCCCGGCCGCCGCCCCCGGCGACGGCCTTGACGAACAGGGGGAAGCCGATCTCCTCCGAGGCGGCCACCAGGGCGTCCACGTCCGTGGAGGGCGCGGACGAGCCCAGCACCGGCACGCCCGCCGCCTTGGCCGCCGCCACCGCGGAGGCCTTGTTGCCGGTCAGCTCCAGCACGTCGGCGGGCGGGCCGACGAACGTGATGCCCGCCTCCTCGCACGCCCTGGCCAGTTCGGGGTTCTCGGACAGGAAGCCGTACCCGGGGTAGACGGCGTCCGCGCCCGACTCCAGGGCGGTCCGCACGATCTCCCCGACGGACAGGTACGCCCGCACGGGGTGTCCCTGCTCCCCGATCTGGTAGGCCTCGTCGGCCTTGAGCCGGTGCAGTGAGTTGCGGTCCTCGTGCGGGAAGACCGCGACGGTCCTCGCGCGCAGTTCGTTGCCCGCGCGCAGCGCGCGGATCGCGATCTCTCCTCGGTTGGCCACGAGGATCTTCTGGAACATACAGGCAGCCTCCTGAGTCTCCGCCCGCGGTGGGTGGGAACCCTCGGCGCCGTTGCCGGTGTTCGTCGCCCCGCGCACACGGTCAGGTGCACGATAGTTGGCCCGCTCCGCGGACGCCGACACCGGGGCGGCGTACAGGCCGAGCCGGGCGCCCCGAAGGGGGCGCCCGGCTCCGTCGGAGGTGCCTATCCGGCGGCCTCGTCGGATCCGCCGACGTGCTTTCGCCGGTTACCGAGGGCGACGAGCCAGTGGGGGACGACGCTCAGGGGGAAGGGCGTGTCCGTCTTGAGGACGTTCTCGCCCACGACGGTGGTGACCTCGCGGTAACCGCCGTCCTCCAGACGGAGCTCGGTGATGCTCGGCAGAGCGGGGTCCGGGTTGACGATCCAGTACGAGGGGATACCGAACTCCTCGTACTCCTGCCGTTTGGTGTGGTGGTCGCGGATGGCGCTCTCGGGGGAGACGATCTCGACCGCCAGCAGCGGGGGCTTGGTCAGGTAGGGGCTCTCCTCGGCGTCCGCCCGGATCACCGCGAGGTCAGGGACGCGGTGGTGGGTACGATCGGCGTTGACGTTGATGCCTGGTGTCGAGACGACCTCGAACTCCGGAGGAGCGATAACTCCAAGGTGGATGGTCAGCCGGGATTCCACGCGGCTGTGCGCGAAGACCGGTGCGGGTGACACGTCAAGCCGCCCGTCGACCAGTTCGTAGCGCTGCCCGTCGTCCGGCATGCGCTTGAGATCCTCCACGGTGAGCGGGGCCGGGTCCAGGTCCGTCTTGCCGGTAGTCATGAGACTCATAATGCCTCCTCAGGTTCATGAAGACCAGCATTGCGTGACTGTCCGTAGCGGGGCGGGAATCACGAAATTCGTGAATAAGTGGCCCTCCTCTTCGCCTCCGGCTGCCGGTCCGCAACCGAATCGCCTGTCCGCTACCCCAGCGCCGCCGCCGCGGCCCGTCCCGCCGTGCGGCCGGAGAAGAGGCACCCGCCCAGGAAGGTGCCCTCCAGCGCCCGGTAGCCGTGCACGCCGCCCCCGCCGAACCCGGCGACCTCGCCCGCCGCGTACAGCCCCGGGAGCGGGGCGCCGTCGGCCCCCAGCACCCGGGAGTCCAGATCCGTGTGCAGCCCGCCCAGCGTCTTGCGGGTGAGGATGTGCAGCCGCACCGCGATCAGCGGGCCCGCCTTGGGGTCCAGGATCTGGTGCGGCGCGGCCACCCGGGCCACCTTGTCGCCCTTGTACTGACGGGCGCCGTGGATGGTCATCACCTGCAGGTCCTTGGTGAAGGGGTTGACCATCTCCCGGTCGCGGGCGACCACCTCGCGGGTGACGGTGTCGGCGTCGAGCACCCCGTCTCCGGCCAGGTCGCGCATCTTCCCGATGAGCTCCGGCAGCCGGTCGGCCACCACGAAGTCCGCGCCGTGCCGCTTGAACGCCTCCACCGGCCCCGGAGCCCCGGGCAGCACCCGCTGGAGCACGAGCTTGAGGCTCTTGCCGGTCAGGTCCGGGTTCTGCTCCGAACCCGACAGCCCGAACTCCTTCTCGATGATCTTCTGCGACAGCACGAACCACGTGTACTCGTGGCCGGTGCGCATGATGTGGTCCAGGGTGCCCAGGGTGTCGAACCCGGGGAAGCACGGCGCGGGCATCCTCCTGCCGGTCGCGTCCAGCCACAGCGACGACGGCCCCGGCAGGATCCGGATCCCGTGCCGCGCCCAGATCGGGTCCCAGTTCTGGATGCCCTCGGTGTAGTGCCACATCCGGTCGGGGTTGATGATCCGCCCGCCCGCCCGTTCGGTGATGGCGAGCATGCGCCCGTCCACGTGTTCGGGGACCCCGGAGAGCATGTGCTCGGGCGGGGTGCCCAGCCGCTCGGGCCAGTTCTCGCGCACCAGGTCGTGGTTGGCGCCGATCCCGCCGGAGGTGACGATCACCGCCTGCGCGCCCAGCTCGAACCCGCCGACCACGTCCCGGTTGCTGGCCTCCCCGCGCGGGGTGTCGCTGGGCGCCAGGACCGCGCCGCGCACCCCCGTGACGGTCCCGTCCGCGACCGTCAGGTCGTCCACCCGGTGGCGGAAGCGCAACGAGACCAGGCCGCGCTCGACGGCCGCGCGCACCCTGCGCTCGAAGGGCGCCACGACCCCCGGCCCCGTGCCCCACGTGATGTGGAAACGGGGCACCGAGTTGCCGTGCCCCCCGGCCAGGTGGCCGCCGCGTTCGGCCCACCCGACCAGCGGGAAGATCCGCAGCCCCTGCGCGTGCAGCCACGCCCGCTTCTCCCCGGCGGCGAAGTCCACGTAGGCCTCCGCCCACCGGCGCGGCCACTCGTCCTCGGGGCGGTCGAAGGCGGCCGTGCCCATCCAGTCCTGGAGGGCCAGCTCCCTGGAGTCGCGGATCCCCATGCGGCGCTGTTCGGGGGAGTCCACGAAGAACAGCCCGCCGAACGACCAGTGCGCCTGCCCGCCCAGGGACGCCTCGGGTTCCTGGTCGAGCAGGACCACCCGCTTACCGGCGTCGGCCAGTTCGGCGGTCGCGACCAGCCCGGCCAGTCCCGCTCCGACCACGATCACGTCGGCCTGCTCGGCTGCACTGCTCATCCGGACACTTCCCCTCGACGGTCGGGCGCGATGACGACGACTGTGCCCAGGGGAGCCCGCCATGACAAGGGAGGTGTGTGTCCCGCGCCACAGGGTTTGTCAGGGTGTGACAAGGAGTCGGGTTCGTGGCACGATGTCCGGATTCACTCGGGTGGTCCATTCTCGCTGGTCATCCGGGTCACGTCCCCCAGTCGAGAGAATCCCCCGTGTTCTTCCATCCCCTGACGTTCGAGCCCGGTCCGGTCGCCACGGTGATCGGCCTCGCGCTGATCGTGTGTCTGGTCGCCCAGCCGCTCGTCTTCCGTCCCCTGTTCCGTGCGGCTCGGCGGCCCGCTCCCGCGGACGGCTCCTCACCACTGGTCCGCCTGTACCGGGCCACCGTGTGGTGGTACCTGGGGGAGATGTTCGTGGGCATGGTGTTCGTCGGGACCGCCTCGGCGGTGACCCCGGCCGACATCGGACTGTCGCTGCCCGCCTTCCACGGGTTCGCCGACCGACCGGGCCTCCTGGCCGTCGTCCTGTGCGGGGCCGCCTTCCTGGCTCTGCGCCTCTTCCCGATGGCCCTTCAGGCCTGGGTTCTGTGGCGGTACACGGGCTGGACCCTTCGCGGTGAGGCCCAGGCCGGGCTTTCGCGCGCGACGGTCGCCCTCCTACCGGAGAACGTCGCGGAGCGAAGGGCCGCCGTGCTGTCCTCCCTGACCTGGCTCCTGGGTTGGACGGTCAGCGTCCACTGGGTCGTCATCCCCCTCCTCACCAGCGGCTTCGGGCTCTCGGCCTGGAACACGTTCGTCACCGTCTGCCTGCTGACCCTGTGGGGTGCGTCCAACACGGGCTGGCGGGGCGCCGCGACCACGGCCTTCGTGGGAGCGACCGCCACGGGGTGGTACCTGTTCGTCTTCGTCGGGTCCCTGCTCACCCCGCTCCTGGTGTGGGGCCTGTACGTCGCGGTGCTGCTCGCGGCCCTGCCCTACCGGGGGCCCGACGCCGCCCCCGAGCCCGTCCCGGACGAACCGGTCATGACGTGGCGACTCGACGACGGCGACGCAACCCCGAAGGCACGCGTCTGAGGGCCTACGCGCCGAACCGCACCAGCGACCTGCCGCCCCTGCCCTGACGCATCCGCTCGAAGGCCTCGGGCACTCCGGACAGCGGGATCTCGTCGGTGACCATCGAGGCCAGGTCCAGCTCGCCCGAGCGCACCAGGTCGGCGAGCACGGGGATGTCACGGGCCGGGTCGCTGGATCCGTACACACACCCGCGCAGCGTCCTGGCCTGGTGGAACAGCTCCAGGGCGTTGAACGACACCTCGTCGTCCAGCGCCCCGACCCCCACGACGGTGACGGTTCCGCCGCGTCGCGTCGCGTTCCACGCCGAGCGCACCACCTTCGCCGAGCCGACCACCTCGAAGGCGTGGTCCGCGCCCCGCCTCCCGGTCAGTCCGCGTACGGCCTTGGTCAGGGAGTCGTCGGCCACCAGGAAGTCGGTCGCGCCCAGGGCGCGGGCCAGCTCCTCCTTGGCGGGGGAGGCGTCCACCGCGATCAACGGGTCGGCCCCCGCCAGACGGGCGGCCTGCAGGACCGACAGCCCCACGCCGCCCAACCCCAGGACCACCGCCGACTGTCCCTCGCGCACCCGCGCCGAGTTGGCCACCGCGCCCCACCCGGTGAGTACCGCGCAGCCGAGGACGGCGGCGACCGCGGGGTCGATCCCGTCGGGCAGCGGCACCACGGCGTCCGCGGGGACCACGGTGGCCTCCGCGAAGGCCCCCGTGCCCAGTCCGGGGTAGACCGGGGTGCCGTCGGTGAGCTCGGCGTAGGGCCGTCCGGCCCGGTCCAGGGCGTGCTCGCACAGGTGCGGCTCGCCCTGCCCGCAGAACCAGCACTCCCGGCACGGCGGCGCCCAGTTGAGGATCACCTGCTGCCCCGGCGTCACCCCGGTCACCCCCTCGCCGAGCGCCTCGACGGTGCCCGCGCCCTCGTGGCCGAGCACGGCGGGCCAGGGCTGGGGCAGGGTGCCGTTGGCCAGGGACAGGTCGGAGTGGCACACCCCGGCCGCGGCGACGCGCACCCGGACCTCCCCCGGGCCGGGATCGGGCAGGACCAGGTCGCGGATGCTCGGCGGGGCTCCGGTCTCGGTGAAGACGGCGGCCTTGACGGTCGTACTCATGGGAGGGCTCTCCAATCACGGACTGCCGCGACAGTAGCAATACCGTCTGGTCGGTCGGTAGAGGGGGTCTGGCGGGCGCGTCGCCGCCGCGGGGCGTCGCGGTCCGCGTCTCCTTCTGGTGGGGAGTTTATGGAAGTGCCTATATTGGGCTTCCCCGCCGCCGGGTATCTCCCCTTCGTTCACCCGACCAGGGTCGGGACAGGCGGCACCGAGGCTGCGCGGCCACCGGTGCGCGACACAGGGAGGTTCCATGGCGCGACCGGTCGGATCGTCGGTTCGGCGGCACTACCTGATGTGCCGTCCCACGTACTTCGCCGTCGAGTACGCGATCAACCCCTGGATGGACCCCGCGGCGGGGGTCGACCGAGAGCGCGCGATCCGCCAGTGGGAGGCACTGCGCGACCTTTACCTGGATCTGGGGCACCGGGTCAGCGAGATCGTGCCCATCGAGGGGCTGCCCGACATGGTCTTCGCGGCCAACGGCGCCCTGGTCGTGGACGGACGGGTGTACGGAGCGCGGTTCGCCAGCGCCGAACGCACCCCGGAGGGGCCCGCCTACCTCGACTGGTTCCGCGCCGCGGGCTACACCGAGACGAGCGAGCCCAAACACGTCAACGAGGGCGAGGGCGACTTCATCACCCTGGACGGCGTGGTCCTGGCCGCCACGGGCTTTCGCACCGAGGCCGCCGCCCACGTGGAGGCCGAGCGCTTCCTGGGCCGACCCGTCGTCACACTGCAACTGGTCGATCCCCGCTTCTACCATCTGGACACCGCGCTGTTCGCGCTCTCCGGGGAGCAGATCGCCTACTATCCCGGCGCCTTCTCCGCGGGTAGCCAGCGGGTCCTGCGCTCCCTCTACCCCGACGCCCTCATCGCCACCGAGGAGGACGCCGCGGTGCTCGGCCTCAACTCCGTGTGCTCCGGCGGCGACGTGGTCATCGCGGCCGAGGCGACCGCGCTCGCCGACCGGCTCCGCGCCATCGGCTACACCGTGCACCCCGTCGAACTCGACGAGCTGCGCAAGGCCGGGGGCGGCGCCAAGTGCTGCACCCTGGAGTTGCGCGACGCGCGAGCGTGACCGAAGTGGGCGGCGTGGCGGCTCGTGTCCGGCGCACACACGTGCGGATTCCGGTCGTTCAAACCTCCACCGATGTGGGAAATGCCACTCTGTGTCAGAGTGGACTTACCGGTAGTCACAGGTCAGCGTCCGTGTCCGAGATCGTGGGGTCACGACGGTCGAGCCGCGGCTTCCCCAGGGCCCCTGACCCAGGCGGTCCGGACCAATAGGGTCGAAAACGTGAAGACCAAACAGCGCCGACTTCCGCGTCGTGTCCGGGAACAGCAGATGATCGACGCCGCCGTCACCGCGTTCTCCCGAGGCGACTACCACACGGTACGCGTCGAGGAGATCGCGGAGGCGGCCGGTACCTCCAAACCCACCGTGTACCACTACCTGGGGTCCAAGGAAGGGATCTTCACCGCCTGCGTGCGCCGCGAGGCCGACCGCCTCGTCGCGGCCATCCGCGCCGCCGTCCGCGACCCCCAATCCCCCATCGGAGCCGACCCCCTGCGGCGGGGACTCCACGCCTTCTTCACCTTCGTCACCGACAACCGCGACAGCTGGACCGTCCTGTACCGGCGGACCTCCTCCCAGGCCGGACCCTTCGCGGGCGAGGTCTCCCGGGCCCGGGACCGAGTGCTGGCCGAGGTCGTCGCCCTCGTCACGGCCTGCACCGGCGCCGACGCACCCGACGGCGCCGGGTGCCTCCTCGACCCCAAGGACGCCCAGCTCCTGGCACGCGTGGCGGTCAGCACCGCCGACGCCTGCGCCGACTGGCTCCTGGAGCACCCGGAGGAGACCCCCGACGCCCTGGCCGGGCACGTCAGCGAGCTCACCAGGTCACACCTGCGCCCCCGACACGCGGCGACCGCCCACTGACACCGGCCGAGATCAACCCAGCGAACTCATCACGTGCTTGACCCGGGTGTAGTCCTCCAGGCTGTAGGCGGACAGGTCCTTGCCGTAACCCGAGTGCTTGAACCCGCCGTGTGGCATCTCCGACGTGAGCTCACCGTGCCCGTTGATCCACACGGCGCCGAAGTCCAGGTCCGCGCTGACCCGCAGGGCGCGGGCGTGGTCGGCGGTCCACACCGAGGACGCCAACCCCTGGTCGACACCGTTGGCCAGCGCCACGGCCTCGTCCTCGTCGGCGAACCGCTGCACGGTGACCACGGGACCGAAGATCTCCTCACGGACGATCTCGTCCTCGGCGCGCAGGCCCGACACGACCGTGGGGGCCAGGAAGAACCCGGCCGCCCCCACACGGTGGCCGCCGGTCTCCACGACCGCGTGCTCGGGCAGGCGCTCCAGCAGCCCCGTCACCCGGGCGAACTGGTCGGCGTTGTTGAGCGGGCCGAAGTCGCCGGCCCCGGTCGAGGGCTTACCGGTGACCAGCGTGGCGGCCTGGGCCGACAGCTCGGCCACGAACGCGTCGTGGACGCGTTCGTGCACGATCACGCGGGTCGCGGCGGTGCAGTCCTGCCCCGCGTTGAGGTAGGCGCCCGCGACCACTCCGGAGGCGGTCTCGGCCAGGTCGACGTCGTCGAAGACCAGCACCGGCGCGTTGCCGCCGAGTTCAAGGTGCAGGAGCTTGAGGTCGTCGGAGGCCGTGCGCGCCACCTGTGTCCCGGCGCGGGTGGAACCGGTGACCGAGACCAGACGCGCGGCCGGGTGCTCGACCAGCGCCCGGCCCGTGTCGCGGTCGCCCACGACCGTGTTCACCACGCCCGCGGGCAGCACCTCGGCGGCGATCTCGGCGAGCATGACCGTGGTGGTCGGGGTGGTCTCGGCGGGCTTGAGCACCACCGTGTTCCCGGCGGCCAGGGCCGGACCGATCTTCCAGACCGCCATCATCAGCGGGTAGTTCCACGGGGTGATGCCCACGCACACGCCCACCGGCTCGCGGCGGATCCACGAGGTGCGTCCCCCGACGTACTCGGCCGCGGCCCGGCCCTCCAGGTGGCGGGCGGACCCGGCGAAGAAGCGCAGCGTGTCCACGCAGAACGGGATCTCCTCCTCCAGCATGGAGGAACGGGGCTTGCCGGTCTCACGGCACTCGGCGTCGGCGAACTCCTCGGCGCGGGCGGCCAGGGCGTCGGCGATGGCCAGGAGGGCGTCCTGGCGGCGGCCCGGGCCGGCCTCCTTGCGCCAGGACCGGAACGCCGTGAGCGAGGAGGCCATGGCGGACTCCACCTCGGCGGTCCCACAGACCCCGGCCCGGCCGCTGACGCGGCCGGTCACCGGGTCGACCAGGTCCAGCGCCCGGCCGTCGGCGGGCAGGACGGGCTCGCCGTCGATGAGGCTGGGCAGCGTGTCGAACTCGTGGATGCGCATGGCGTCCTTCGTCTTTCCTTGCTCGGTGGTGTGCGAATGAGTTGCGTGGGTCGGCGCGCCGTCGGGCGCGCCCGCTGCGTCGTCGCTTCCGGCTGAGGGGACCCTCGCGGACCCTTCGAGCCGACCACCGCGGTTCGGGTGAGAACGTGACGGCGACGGGTTCGGTGACACGGTCACAGGTGGGTGGGCGCGAACAGCTCCAGGACCATGGGCAGCACGACCACGGCCGGGCCGGGCCGGGCCAGGGCGGCGGACAGGTCCGCGCGCAGCCGCTCCGGGGCGGTGACCGTGGCCGGGACGCCGAACGCCGCGGCCAGGGCGGCGAAGTCCGGGCGGGCCAGTTCGGTGTGCGTGGCCTCGCCGAACGCGTCCTCCATGTACTCGCGCAGCACGCCGTAGCCTCCGTCGTCGACGATCAGCCACGTCACGTCCAGGTCGTACTGGCGCGCCGCGGCCAGCTCCGCGACCGAGTACATCGCGCCGCCGTCGCCGGAGACCGCCAGCACCGGGCCGTCGGCGGCCACCGCCGCCCCCAGAGCGGCGGGCAGCGCGTAGCCCAGTCCGCCCGAGCCCTGGGCGGAGTACATTCCCGCGTCCCTGGGGTCCCAGCCCGACCAGGCCCAGTACGCCAGGATGGTCATGTCCCAGAAGCTCGGAACGGTGTCGGGCACCGCCTCGCGCACCGCCGCCAGCACCGCCCGCTCGGTGGTCAGCCCCTGCCCGTCCAGCCGCTCGGCCACGGTCCGCAGCACCCCGGCCACCTCCGCGGCCGTCCCCGGTGACTCCGGGCGGCGCCGGACGCGTTCGGCCAGTGCGGCCAGGGTCAGCGCGGCGTCACCGTGCACCCCCAAGGCGGGCAGGTTGGCCGCCAGCTTGCCCGCGTCGGCCTCCACCTGCACGACCCGGCCGCGCGGGGCCAGAGTGTGGTAGTTGCTCGACAGCTCGCCCAGCCCCGAGCCCACGACCAGGAGGACGTCCGCGCCCTCCAGGAACCGTGTCGTGTGCCGGTCCTCGATCCACGATCGGAGCGAGAGCGGGTGCTCCCAGGGGAAGGCGTCCTTGCCGCCGAACGTGGTGGCCACCGGTGCCCGCAGCGCCTCGGCCAGCTCCACCAGCGCGGCCCGCCCGCCGGAACGGCTCACGCCGCCGCCCGCGAGGACCATCGGCCGCTCCGCCCCGTCCAGCAGTCGCGCGGCCTCGGCCAGCACCTCCTCGCGCGGGCGGAGCGGTTCGGGGTCGGCGGACACGTCCACGACCGGTGGCGTGCCGGCCGGACCCAGGAGCACGTCCTGGGGGATCTCCACCAGGACCGGGCCCGCGGGCGCGGACGCGGCCGTGCGCCAGGCCTCGGCCAGGGCCGAGGGGATCTGGGCGGCGTGCCGGACCGTGACCGCCGACTTGGTGACCCCCGCGAAGTTCGCGGACTGGTCGGGAAGCTCGTGCAGGTAGCCGTGGCGTCCGCCGCCCAGGCCCGCGCTCGGCACCTGGGAGGCGACCACCAGCACCGGGGCGCTGGAGGCCCGCGACTCCTGAAGGGAGGACAGGGTGAGCAGCGCCCCGGGGCCGGTGGACACGAACAGCGGCGTGACCTCGCCCCTCACCCGGGCGTGTCCGTCGGCGGCGAAGGCCGCGTTGTTCTCCACCCGGCTGGAGACGAACCGCAGCGGTGACCGGCGCAGCGCGTCGAACAGCCCCAGGGCGTGCTGGCCGGGGATGCCGAAGGCCGCCGTGGCGCCCAGCGCCGCCAGGGTCTCGACCACCAGGTCGCCGCCGCTGCGCGGCGCGCTCCCACCCATGTCCGCCCCTACCTTGCCTGGTTCAGGGCCAGCACGCTGACCAGGTCGTAGGCTACGTGCGAGGCCGCGGTCGCGGTGATCTGCGCGTGGTCGTAGGCCGGGGCGACCTCCACCACGTCACCGCCCACCAGGTTGCAGGTGGACAGACCGCGCAGGATCTCCAGCAGCTCGCGGCTGGTGATGCCGCCGGCCTCGGGCGTGCCGGTGCCCGGGGCGTGCGCCGGGTCGAGCACGTCGATGTCCACGGACACGTACAGCGGACGGTTCCCCACGCGCTGGCGCAGCATGTCGGAGATCTCGTCGACGCCGCGGCGCATCACGTCGGCGGCGGTGACGATGCCGAACCCGAAGCGGCGGTCGTCCTCCAGGTCCTTCTTGCCGTAGAGCGGGCCGCGGGTGCCCACGTGGGCGATCGCCTCGGTGTCGAGGATGCCTTCCTCGACGGCGCGGCGGAACGGGGTGCCGTGCGTGTAGGGCTCGCCGAAGTAGGTGTCCCAGGTGTCCAGGTGCGCGTCGAAGTGCAACAGGGCGATGGGGCCGTGCTGGCGGTACAGCGAACGCAGCAGGGGCAGGGCGATCGTGTGGTCGCCGCCCAGGGTCACCAGGCGCGTTCCGGCCTCGACGAACGTCGAGGCGCCCGCGTCGAGCGTCTCCACCGCGTCGCCGATCGAGAACGGGTTGACCGGGATGTCGCCGCCGTCGACCACCTGGAGGCGCTCGAACGGGGCCACGTCCAGGCCGGGGTTGTACGGGCGCAGCAGACGGCTGGCCTCACGGATGGCGGAGGGACCGAAGCGCGCGCCGGGCCGGTAGGAGACCCCGGTGTCGAACGGCACGCCCACCACGGCGATGTCCGCCCGCTCGACCTCGTCGATGCGGGGCAGCCGGGCGAAGGTCGCGGGTCCGGCGAAGCGGGGGACGCGGCTGGAGTCGGTGGGTCCGATCGGAGTGTTCATGTCCGTCCTTGTCTAGCGGCAACGTTGACGCAGGTCACAGCGCTGCGCTCAGACTAGGGAGCGGATGGGTTTCCTACTAGTGGTTCAACTGCACCGGTATAGTCATAAAACTAGAGGAAATGACCAAACCAGAAAAAGGGGGTGGGCGCGTGGTCGTCTCCGTCGCCGGCCCCGACACCCACGCCGTCCCGTTGGGCGCCGTCCTCGCGCGCCGGGACCTGGCCCTGACCACCGTCGTCGACGCGGGCGACCCCGGCATCGTCTGGGCGGTGGTCAGCGAGCTGGCCGAGCCGGCCCTCTACCTGCGCGGCGGGGAGCTCGTGCTGACCGCGGGCCTCAATCTGCCCCGGAGCGCGGGCGGAGTGCGCGACTACGTGCGCTCCCTCGTCGAGGCGCACGTCAGCGCCGTCGGCTTCGGTGTCACGCCCGTGCACGACACGGTCCCCGCGCCGCTGATCGAGGAGTGCCGGAGCCAGGGTCTGCCGCTGGTCGAGGTGCCCCGTCCCACCCCCTTCGCCGCGGTCAGCCAGGCCGTGGGGGAGGAGTTGGAGGAGCGGCGCATGCGCGACCTGCGCCGCCTGGGGGAGGCCCACCAACAGCTCACCCGCGCAGTGACCGCGCCGGGGCCCGTCGACCGGGTCCTGGGCGTCCTGGCCGACTCCCTGGGAGCGTGGTCGGCGCTGGCCGCCCCCGAGGGACTGCGCGCCAGCCCGGGGGCGCCGGAGACCCTGGACGAGGAGCTGACCGGGCTGGTCGCCAAGCTCACCGAGGTCGCCGGCCCCCGTAGCGCCAAGGCCGTCCGCGGCCCCGACGAGGTCTTCCTGCACACCGTGGGTACGCCACCGGAGGACCACGGCGTCGTCCTGGTGGGCCGCCCCCGCCCGCTCGGCATCACCGACCGCGCGGTCCTGCGCACCGCCACCGCCCTGCTGGACCTGCTCTCGCGCGGTCACGACGACGCCCCGCCCGTGCCGGGCCGCCTCCTGACCACACTGCTGGCCGACGGAGGGTTCACCGGTCCCGCCGCGCCCCTGCTCGCCGAGCTCACCGGGGCGGAGGGGGCGCCGGATCCCGCCTACCGGGTGCTGCGCGCCCTTCCCGCGGGGCCCGGACGGCACACGTCCCCGGCGGTCCCGCCCCTGCCCACCCAGGTCCTGGACACCGGAACCGGACCGGAACCGCACCTGCGGGCCGTCCTGTCCGACCGGGGTGAGAAGAGGCACCGGGAGCAGCTGGAGGACCTGCTCACGCGCGGTTGGATCGCGGCCCTGAGCGGCCCGGTCGCCCCGGAGGACCTGCCCGTGGCGGACCGCCGTGCCGCAGCTCTCCTGGAGCGGGCCCGTGCCGTGGGCGGGCCCCTGGTGTGGGAGGAGGACGGCGACCCCTTCGCCGGGCTGCTCACCCCCTCCGGGTCCGACGACCTCGCTCGCCGGATCCTCGGTCCCCTGACGGAGGAGACCGACGCGGCGCGGACTCTGCGCCGCACACTGCGGGCCTGGCTCGTCCGCCACGGCAACTGGGACCGGGCCGCCGCCGACCTGGGCGCCCACCGCAACAGCGTCCGGTATCGGATCGGCCGGATCGAGCGCGACCTGAACGTGGACCTGGCCGACGCCGAACAGCGCATGCGCCTGTGGTTCGCGCTGACGCGGTGGCGGTCGGGGGACTGACCGGGGGATGATGGTCGACCAGGTGGCCAGGTTCGACCCGCCTCCATAGACCACCGGTGTGTCCGGGGCCCACCCGGCCGCGGAATCGGAAGTCGGAACCCGTGTCAGACGCCGAATCACGTGCACGTTCCGCGTCCGGCCACCCCGCTCACGGTCAACGCTGGACACTGGTGGACTCCGCAGAGAACGTGAGGAATGGGACTCAAATGTCGTTTCCCCCTCTGGACACGGCCCTTCCCGCCGGGGTCGACGCCCGTGAACACGCCAAGCTCCTGAGCCAGGTGCACGAGGCGGCCCTCAACGGCCGACCCGCTCCGGCCTCCCTCAGGCCGGTCATCGAGGACTCCTGGACACGCATGCGCCGCTTCGGAATCGACCCCGACAGCGGGCCTCCGCCGCGCATGGCCCTTCCCGACGAACTCCACCGGACCCGGACGGCCTCGCCGATCGCCGAGGTACTGCCCCTCATCCGCAGGTCCCTGGTCTCGGTCGCCGACGAAGCCGAGCACATCATGCTCGTCACCGACGCCGCCGGCCAGATCCTGTGGCGCGACGGGTCCCACCGCGTGCGCACGGTCGGCGACCGGGTGGGCCTCATCGAGGGGGCCTACTGGAACGAGGGCAACACCGGGACCAACGCCATCGGAACCGCGCTGGTCGTGGGCAGGCCCGTGCAGGTGTACTCGGCCGAGCACTTCGTTCGCAACCTGCATGCCCTCACCTGCGCCTGCGCGCCGATCCACGATCCGCGCGACGGGCGGCTGCTCGGCGCGATCGACGTCACCGGGCCGGTCTCGACCATCCACCCCTCCACCCTGGCCCTGGTGAACACGGTCGCCCAGCTGGCCGAGGCGCACCTGCAGAGCATCCACCACGAACACCTGGAACGGCTGCGGACGGTGGCCGCGCCCATGCTCGCCCGGATGGCCGGGCCCGCCCTGGTCGTGGACGAGGCCGGATGGACCGCGGCCGCCGTGCACATGGACCCGGTCCGCCGCGTGCTGCTGCCCACCCAACGCGAGAACGGCGCCGCCTGGCTGCCCGCCCTGGGCGAGTGCACGCTCGAACCGCTGCCCGGTGGCTGGCTGGTCCGCCCCCGCTCGGAGGAGTCGGCCGCGCCCACGACGGTCACGCTGGAGCTGTCCCGGGCGGCCTCCCCCGCGGTCACCGTCGCCGGTCCCAGCGGCGAGTGGACGCACCGGCTCACCCCTCGCCACGCCGAACTCCTGCTGATCCTGGCCGTTCACCGGGAGGGGCGCACGGCGGCCCAGCTGTCCGAGGACGTGTTCGGGGCCGCGGGCAACGTGGTGACCGTGCGCGCCGAGCTGTCCCGGCTCAGGCGTCACCTGGGCGGCATCGTGGAGAGCCGCCCCTACCGTTTCAGCGAGGAGGTCCAGGTGCGGGTCGGGTGGCCGAGTGAGCGCGTGGACCTGTTGCCCGGCTCGCTCGCCCCCGGGGTACGCGCCCTCAGGCTGGCCGACCCGGGATGCCCCGGGTTCGTCGCGACGGGTGGGGGGGTCGCAACCTAGTGCAACCGTTGCCTGGTCGGCGGGGATGGTGTGGACTGTTCTCACGCGGTCCGCACGGCCGTCCGTGCCGGGCGTGAGAGGGCGCGGCACGGAACAGCACGGTGTGCGCGGCGTTCGCGGCCATCGGAGCCTTGAGGGGGGTTGCCAGGCGGAGACGAACGCGCGAGCGGACCGCAGGTGGTCCAGGGTGACGGGGGGAGCTCCCTGGACGCACCGACCGCACGGCGTGCCCCCGAGGTGGCTCCTCGGGGGCGCGCCGTCACCTCGTCACCGGGGCTGGCCCCCGAACTCCCCGGAGGAGACGGGGTCTTCGGCGGTTCCGGCCCCGCCCGCCTCGCGCTCCGTCGCCCCGGCGGTGTCCCCCGCCAGAGCGGGCGCGCACTGGAAGCAGTCCATCGCGAAGACCTCGGCGCCGCCGACGCTTCCGTTGAACGCTCCCCGCAGCCCCTCGTCGCCCGTCTCCCGCTCGGCCAGGGTCCGTGGACTGAGGCGTCCCTCGAAGCGCACGCTCTCCCCGTCGCGGGTCGTGCCCGTGCAGTGCACTCGCACGGTCCTTTCATCGGTCCCGTGCTCCGCCCGTTCGTCGGCCTCCGCCGACCGTTGGTCCGCCTCGCTGCCCGAGGGGGTGATCGGCGGTTCGTTCGCACAGGTCAGGACCCCGTCGATCGGGTGCCCCGCACGGGCGAAGGCACGTTCGGCCGCGGGGCGCAGGGCCGTGACCGACAGTGCGCCGGCGGCCCGCGCCATCTCCTCCCTCGCGGCCCGCGCCCGTTCCACGCGTGCGTCGTCGGTGGAGCAGGCGGTCGTGAGCACACCCGCCAGGGCCAGACAGGCCAGCGGAGTGAGGACGGCGGTGGCGCGGACTCTCATACTTCCCCCTGGGTCGCCGGGCCGGGTACGTGTGCACCCGGAGGTGTCCCACGAGACCAATGTCACTGATGTTTGCTATGTGCCCTATGTCCGACTCGCGGCAATAGGTGAAAAAGTGCTTCATGTTCTGGTCATCGGGGTGCGCCATCCGTGCCGAGTGTGGGTACCTTCCCGGGGACACGGCTCGAACGGACCACGAACTCCGGTCCACGACCGGACGGGCACCGCGTGTGTGGCGAACGGCGCGAAACGGGCAGCTCGTGGCGGAGGCGAAACCCCGCTGGGCTACACTCGGTGCATTTACCGGTCCGGGAACACGCCCGGACCACCCGACCCGACCGTCGCACGCGTTCCGGCACCGCCCGGGGCGCCGTGTGAACCAGGGGGCGGCGCATGGCGTCGAACAGGGGACCGCGACCGGCCCCGCGTTCCACCCGTGGGCCACCCGACCGACCTTCCTTCCGGAGGTGGACCGTGTCCGCTGACCACCGAGACCAGCAGCCCGTACAAGGCTCGCGCATCGACCCGCACCTCGGCCGCTACGCACACCGAGCACAGGGCATGGTCGCATCGGAGGTCCGCGCACTCTTCGCCGTCGCGTCCCGGCCCGAGGTCGTCTCCCTGGCCGGAGGCATGCCCAACGTCGCGGCGCTCCCGCTCGACCAGATCGGCGAACTCGTCCGCGACGTGGTCGCCGAGGAGGGCCCGGCCGCCCTCCAGTACGGATCCGCCCAGGGCGACCCCGTCCTGCGCGAGCAGATCTGCGACTACATGACGCTGGAGGGCATCACCGCCAGCCCCGACGACGTCATCGTCACCGTCGGCTCCCAGCAGGCCCTCGACCTCATCACCCGCGTCTTCGTCGACCCCGGCGACGTCGTCCTGTGCGAGGCGCCCACCTACGTCACCGCCATCAACACCTTCGCCGCCTTCCAGGCCGACATCCGCCACGTGGCCATGGACGAGAACGGCGTCCTGCCCGAGGAACTCGACGAGGCGCTCACCCGCGCCGCGCGCGAGGGCCGCAGGGTGAAGTTCTTCTACACCATCCCCAACTTCCAGAACCCGGCGGGCATCACCATGACCGCCGAGCGCCGCGCCCGGGTCCTGGAGATCTGCGAGCGCCACGACGTGCTCGTGGTCGAGGACAACCCCTACGGCCTGCTGCGCTACGACGGCGACCCCCAGCCCACCCTCTACGCCCAGGGCACGGGCAACGTCATCTACCTCGGATCGCTGTCCAAGACCCTCTCGCCCGGACTGCGCATCGGCTGGGCGCTGGCCCCCGCGCCCGTGCGCGCCAAGCTGGTCCTGGCCGCCGAGTCGGCGATGCTCAGCCACTCCACGTTCAACCAGCTGGTCGTGCGCCGCTACCTGCGCACCTTCCCCTGGCGCGAGCAGATCAAGACGTTCAACACCATGTACGGCGAGCGCCGCGACGCCATGCTCGGCGCCCTCGAGGCGATGATGCCCGCCGGGTGCACCTGGACCCGGCCCGAGGGCGGCTTCTTCGTCTGGGCCACCCTGCCCGAGGGCATCGACGCCAAGGCCATGCTGCCCCGAGCCGTGGCCGAGCGCGTCGCCTACGTCCCGGGGACCGGCTTCTTCGCCGACGGCCGCGGCCGCGCCGACATGCGGCTGAGCTTCTGCTATCCGACCCCGGAGCAGATCCGGGAGGGCGTGCGCCGCCTCGTCGGAGCGATCGAGGGCGAACTCGACCTGCGTGATACCTTCGGCAGCACCCTGGCCCCGCCCACAGAGGGCCACCAGGCCCCCGCCCCCGACCTGCCCTGACCCCCTTTCCGTAAGGGCACCCGCACTATGCCAGCACCACATGAGGAGGTCCGCGCCGTGGCAGACCTTGACCGCGTTCTCGTTCTCGCCGGGGGACTGTCCCCCGAACACGAGGTGAGCGTCCACTCCGGGCGCGGCGTCGCCGAGGCGCTGCGCCGACTGGACGTGGAGGTCCAGGTCGCCGACGTCGACGCCGCCCTCCTGGACCGGCTGTCCGACGACCCGCCACAGGTGGTCTTCCCCGTCCTGCACGGCGCGGCGGGCGAGGACGGCGCGATCCGCGAGGTCCTGGAGCTGGTGGGGGTGCCCTACGTGGGGGCCCGCCCGGACGCGTGCCGCCTGGCCTACTCCAAGCCCACGGCCAAGGCGCTGCTGGCGGCCGAGGGGGTGCGCGTCCCGCGCGGGGCGACCCTGCCCAAGTCGGCCTTCCACGACCTGGGCGCCCCAGCGCTGCTGGCGCGCATGGCCGACCGCCTGGGCCTGCCCCTGTTCGTCAAGCCCGACCGGGGCGGCTCGGCGTTCGGCGCCGCGCCGGTCACGACGCTGCACGACCTGTCCGCCGCCCTGGTGTCCTGCTTCGCCTACAGCGACTCCGCGCTCGTGGAGGAGCAGATCCAGGGCACCGAGCTGGCGGTGGGCGTGCTCGACACGGGCGAGGGCCCCGTGGCGCTGCCGCCGGTGGAGATCGTGCCCGACGGCGGGGTCTACGACTACGCGGCGCGCTACACCGCCGGGCGCACCGAGTTCTTCTGCCCGGCCCGTCTGGACGCCGACGCCGTCGCGGCCGCCACCGAGGTCGCCCTGACCGCCCACCGCGTGCTGGGGCTGCGCGACCTGTCGCGCACCGACCTCATCGTCGGCGAGGACGGCCGGGTCACCTTCCTGGAGACCAACGTCGCCCCCGGCCTCACCGAGACCTCGACCTTCCCGATGGCGGCGGCCTCGGCCGGGCTGGACTTCGCGGTCGTGTGCCGGGAGCTGGCCCACCAGGCGCTGCTGCGCGGCTGATCCGGAAAAGGACCCGATGCCCCCCGCTCCCCGCGCCCGTGTCAGGGCCACCGCCGCCGTGCTCGCCCTGACCGTCGCCGGATGCGGGGCACCGGACGAGGAAGCCCCGCCGGAGGAGCGGCCGTCCCCCGGGCCGTCCCGACTCTCACGGGTGGACTTCGACGGCGACGGGTTCGACGACCTGGTCCTCGGTCTGCCCGGTGCCGAGGTCGACGGGAGACCGAACGCCGGGGTCGTCGCCGTCGTCCCCGGTTCGGCCGACGGTCCCGACCTCTCGTCGGCCCGGGTGATCTCCCGCGCCGACGAGGGCGTGCCGGGAGCGGTCGCGGAGGACGACCGGTTCGGCGGCCGCACCTGGCTCAGCCCCGGTACCCTCACCGGGGACCTGGACGGTGACGGGTTCACCGACCTGGTCGTCAACGCTGGAGACCAGGGGGCCGGGGAGCGGGGGCCGATCCTGCTGTGGGGGAGCGCGGAGGGTCTCGGTGCGGGAGTCCCACTCGGGGCGGACGTCCCGTCCGGCTACGTGGACGCCGTCGGCGACTTCGACGGCGACGGGTACCCCGACCTCGTTCGCCTCGACCCCAACGCTGACATGGGGGCGGGAGGGTTCGGTCTCCTGTACGGCCCCTTCTCCCGGGAGTGGGAACCCGATCGCGTGGGCGACGTGCCCAGCGGGCAGGGCGGTGACGAGCTCAGGCTGACCTCCGGTGACGTGAACGGCGACGGTGTGACGGACCTGATCGGTTTCGCCTCCTTCGAGGAGATGGCCCACCCGACCCGGGTCTGGCTGGGGTCGGCCGACGGGTTCGAGGAGTACGAGGGCGCCGAACCGCTCCCGACGGCGGACCAGGGCACGGTCGCCGACGTCAACGGCGACGGGTACGGCGATCTGGTGTTGCGGGACATCGGCGGCAGCGTCGAGAACCCGCCGTACATCCCCGGCGAGGTCGTGGTCGTGTACGGCTCCGAGAGCGGTCCGGGTGAGCGGAGCACTCCCCTGAACCTGGACAGTGAAGGCGTGCCGGGGGCGTCGTTCGACGGTGACCAGTTCGCCCACGAACTCGCCGCGGGGGACGTGGACGGCGACGGGTACACGGACGTCGTGGCCGCGGTGATGCGCCCCGCCTCGGACGCGCCCTTCGACGCCGGGGACGTCGTGGTACTCAGGGGCGGCCCCGAGGGGCTCAGCGGGGACGGCGCACTCCGATACGGCGCGGAGGAGGCCGGGGCGCCCGTCCCCCCGCCCGCGGAGATGGACCGGTTCGACCACTACCGCTGGCCCGGCACCCGGATCCGGGCACTCGACGCCGACGGTGACGGTCTGGCCGACGTGATCGTGCGCCCGAGCCCGGCAGGCACCGGGCCGGACGCGGGGGCCCCGGGCTCCCTGTGGATGTTTCACGGTGACGGAGAGCCGACGGGGGGCCTCGACCTGACGGGGCTTCCCATCCCCACCGGAGACTAGTCCGGTTTCGCTCGGCCCTTCGCCTCCTGAGCACTCGCGGACATCGGGGCGCCCACGGGGTCGGGTTCGGCTACGGCCAGTCGTTCGCATGCTGATGGTATTCAGATGTCGAACGCCTCGGGTGGTAGTGTTCGCGCCGCAGACCCCCTCACGCGCGGGGGACGGGACGCGCGCCCCACGGACCCACCGCCCCGGCCCCGCGCACCGCTGAAGTGACGGAAGGCGAGCCACATGCGCACACGCGAGTTCCAGGGGAGACCGGTCGGCCGGGTCGGGCTCGGCCTCATGGGCATGAGCTGGGCCTACTCGGCCTCCGAACGCGATGACGCCCGGTCGGTGGAGCTGATCCGCGAGGCCGTCGACCTCGGTGTGACCTTCCTCGACACCGCCCAGGTCTACGGCGGCGGCCACAACGAGGAACTGGCGGGCCGCGCGCTCAAGGGCATCCGCGACCGGGTCGTTTTGGCCACCAAGACCGGTCTGGTCATGGACGACGCCGCGACCCTGGCCATGCACCGGGACGGCGGACCCGACCACGTCCGCCGCTCCCTCGACGAGAGCCTGCGCCGCCTGGGCACCGACAGCGTCGACCTGTACTACCTCCACCGCGTCGACCCCGAGGTCCCCCTCGCCGAGACCTGGGGCGCCATGGCCGAACTGGTCGCCCAGGGCAAGGTCGGCCACCTCGGGCTGTCGGAGGTCACCCGCGCCCAGGCCGACGAGGCGCACGCCGTCCACCCCGTCGCGGCGATCCAGTCGGAGCTGTCGCTGTGGACCCGCGACGCCCAGGGCGCCGCGGGTGGCAGCGCGGGCGGCTTCGGGGGTGTGGCCAACGACGGCGAAGGCCCCGGTGACGTCGTCGGCTGGTGTGCCGAGCACGGCGCGGTCTTCGTCCCCTTCTCCCCGCTGGGACGCGGCTTCCTCACCGGTACGGTCACCGCCGAGGGCCTGGAGGAAGGCGACCTGCGCGCCCGCCAGCCGCGCTTCCAGGAGGAGGCCATCCGCCGCAACCAGGCCCTCGTGGATGTGGTGCGGCGCGTCGCCGAGCGGCACGGCACCACGCCCGCCCGGGTCGCGATCGCCTGGACCCTCGCCCAGGGCGACCACGTCATCCCCATCCCCGGCACGAAGAAGTCGGCCTACCTGCACGACAACGCTGGAGCCGCCGACCTCGACCTGACCCCTGAGGACCTGCGCGAACTCGACGACCTGCCCACCGCCGTCGGCACCCGGTACTGAGCGGCGGCCCCGGGCCGGCTCCTGGCGGGGCCGACCCGGGGCCGGGACCGCGCGTCAGGCCCGCGCGAAGCCCAGGGCCTGCTCGACCCCGGCGCGGACGGTGTCCCGGAGCAGGGGGACCTTGTACCGGGTGCCGGGCAGCGGGGAGCACAGGTCTGCCAGCCCCTCCAGCGCCTCGTCGACCGCCGCGTCCGGTTCGGCTCCGGGGAGCGCTCCGACCAGCGCGTTCTCCACCTCGGGCAACCGGAGCGGGGTGCGTGCCACGCCCCCGACCGCGACCGCCGCCGACTCCACCGGCCCCTCGCCGCCGTCCGCGCACGCCAGGCGGACCGTCGCCTCCACGAGCGGCCACTCGGCGCGTGAGCGCCCGGTCGCCCGCAGGTAGGCGGCCCGCTCACCGGGTGTCGGCGCGGGCAGCGACACCGCCACCAGCACCTGCGACGGGTCCAGGACGTGGTCCCGGGCGGGGTCGGTCGCGTCGTACAGCTCCGCCACCGGTCGCTCACGGGTTCCGGCTCCGTCCCCGGTCCCGTCGCCCGCGATCTCCGCCACGGCGTCGTAGGCCACCAGGGCCACGGCCACCGTCGACGGGTGTGGGGCCACGCACGGGCCCTGGTCCACCACGACCCCGAGCAGGTGGTCGCCCTCCCGGGCGGGGCAGGAGTCGCCGCCGGTCTGGAAGCAGTCGAAGGCCGGGTTGCGCAGGTACCAGCACCGGTTGCGCTGGAGGAGGTTGCCGCCCAGGGTGGCCGCCCCGCGGATCTGGGGTGTGGCCAGGGCCCCCGCCGTGCGCGCCAGGGCGGGGTAGGCCTCGCGCAGCCGGGGGTCGGCGGACAGCTCGTGCACGCTGGTCAGCGCGCCCACCCGGGCTGATCCGTCCTTCCTCCAGTCGATCCCGCGCAGGGTCGGGACCCCGGTCAGGTCCACCACCGGTCCCGGGGCGAGCACCCCGTGGGCCAGGCACGCGGTCAGGTCGGTGCCCCCGGCCCGGGGCCGGGCCCCCGTCGCCTCCAGCCCGGCCAGGGCGGTGTCCAGGTCACTCGGTCGCGTCGTGGTCATCGCAGTCCCTCGATCAGTCGGTCCGGGCGGATGGGCAGGTCGCGCGGGCGCCAGCCGGTGGCGTCGAACACGGCGTTGGCCACGGCCGCGGACACGCCGACGGTGGAGACCTCGCCCAACCCCACGCCGCCTCCGGGCACGTGCTCGTAGCCCTGCTCGTGGAAGTACACCTCGGTCTCGGGCACGTCACCCAGTCCCGGGATGCGGTAGTCCTCCATGTTCTGGGTCAGCACCGCCCCGGTGGCGGGGTCGTCGCGCCGTTCCTCGAACAGCGCGTAGCCCACGCCCTGGACCACCGCGCCCTCGCACTGGTTGCGGGCCAGGCGCTCGGAGTAGATCCGGCCGGCCGCGATCCCGGCCCAGCAGTTGGTCGGCCGCACCCGCCCGAGCAGGGTGTCGACCTCCACCTCCATGACGTGGACGGCGCCGATGAGCCCCCGGCCCATCGCCATGTCCCCGCCGCCGGACAGGAGCGTGGACATCCGCTCCCAGCGGTCCAGGTTCCGTCCGCCGACCACGCGGACCCCGTCCGCCGCGGCGAGCGCCTCCTTCAGCGCCAGCTCCGGGACGGGGCCGGCGGCCGGGATCCGCGTCGAGTGCTCGCGCAGCGCCGAACGCAGTGCGTCGGCGGCCTCGGCGGCGGCCGGGCCCATGGAGTTGGTGGTCCTGCTGCCGCCCGCGCCGGAGCCGTGCACCGAGTCGCTGTCGCCGATCTCCACCCGCAGCGACGACGGCGGCGCTCCGAGCCGGTCGGCGACCACGTCGCGCAGGATCGTGCGGATACCGGTGCCGATGTCCTGGGTGGCCGACCTGACCACCACCGTGCCGTTCTCGACCGTCAGCTCCACCTTCGACTGCGGGCTGACGACGAACAGCCAGTTGCTCGCGGCCAGTCCCACGCCTCGGCGGAACCGGCCGGTGCGCCTGCCTCGGGGACGGTCGGTCCACAGCGGCAGGGTGGCGACCTTGTCGTACAGGGCCTTGCGACGGGCGTTGCCGTCCCAGCGCCGCCGCAGGCTCAGCGGGTCCTCGCCCAGGCGGTCCGCCATCTCGTCCACCGCCTGTTCCAGGGCGAAGGCCATCGGCGGTCCGCCCGGGCCGCGGAACGGGGAACCCGGCGGGTGGTTGGTCACCACGTCGTAGTCCCGCGTCCGGCGGGGGGTGCGCCCGTACATCAACGCCGCGAGCATGGCGGTCATCGACCCGTAGGACACCCCGCCGTCACCGTAGGAGTCCACGCTCATCGCCGCCAGGTCGCCCTTGTCGTCGGCGAGCAGCGCCACGCGGGTGCGGGTGCCGGGCCGGTATCCGGCGTCGGTCAGCTCCTCGGCGCGGGTGAACGCGACGCGTACCGGGGCCTGGGCGAGCCTGGACAGCTCGACCGAGGCCACGATGTCGGTCGACAGGGACGCCTTGGCGCCGAACCCGCCGCCCACGTACTCGGTGATCACGCGTACCCGGTCGCGGGGCAGGCCCCAGCGTTCGGCGACCGCGGTGGCTATCTCGCTGACCGCCTGGGTGGACATGTACATGGTCAGGTGGCCGTCGGCGGCCCAGTCGGCCACGCACGCGTGCGGTTCCAACGAGGTGTGCAGCTGGGCGGAGGTGGTGTACTCCTCCGCGACCAGGCGGGGGTCGTTCGCGCGTCCGGCCGCGCGCAGCCGTTTGAGGGCGGTGCCACGGCGCCAGCCGAGTGTGAACGGGCCCCGGAGGTTGCCGCGCCAGGACGCGGGCATCGCCACCCCCTCGGCGTAGGCGGGAGCCGCCTTCTGCTCCTCCTTCGTGGGGTAGAGCATGGGAGCGCCGGGTGCCAGGGCCGCTTCCCGGGTCAAGACCGCGGGCAGCGGGTCGTAGTCCACGCGCACCGCCTCGGCGGCGGCTCGCGCCTCGGCACCGGTGGGCGCGGCCACGACGGCGATCGGCTGGCCCGCGTAGCGCACGACGCGCTCCTCGCCCAGCAGGTCGACGAGCACCGGCGCGGTGTCCGGACCGGTTCCGGACTCCGTGCGCGCCCCAGCCGGGTCGACGGAGCGGATCCGGGCGTGGGGAAGGGCCGAGCGGACGAACACGCTCTCCCAACACCCCGGCGGCGTGCGGTCGACGGTGAACCTCGCGCGACCGGTGACCTTGTCCGGGGCGTCGGCGCGCGGCGGGTCCTGCTCGGGCTCGGTGTCGAACTCCCCGGCGCAGGCGGCGGCCACGGCGGAGAAGATCCCCTCGTAGGCGCCGCACCGGCACAGGTGGCCGGACAGGGCGTCGGCGACGGTGTCGCGGTCGGGGCGCACGTCGCCGTGCTCGGCGCGCCAGGCGTCGGTGAACGCGGCCGCCTCCACGACGAATCCCGGCGTGCAGTAGCCGCACTGGAGGCCGTCGTGGGCGGCGAAGGCGCGCTGGACCGGATGGGTTCCGCCCAGGCCCTCCACCGTCGTCACGCGGCGACCGGGCAGCGCGTCGGCGGGCAGGAGGCAGGAGACGGTGGGCGAGCCGTCGAGCAGCACGGTGCAGGCGCCGCACACCCCGTCCCCGCACGCGATCTTGGTGCCGGTCAACCCGAGCCGGTCGCGGATGTGCTCGGCGGCGGTCGCGCCCGGCGTGTCCGAAGCCGGGGCGGGTGAGCCGTTGACTTCCAGGTCCATGTGGCCGTCCCTGGTCGAGGCGTAAAGTTGTCATTGACAACATAGGTCGGGGGTTCACCCGTGTCAAAGAAATAGACGGCGCGCGCGCCGACCAACGGGTCGACACGCGCGCCGTGTCATGTCCTTACCGAACCTCGGCCGGTCAGTCGCCGGGCACGGGCCAGACCGGCTCGAAGGCGGGTTCGTCGAGCGTGGGAGGCGAGGGGTCCCCGCCCCCGCCCTCGCCCGGGTCCTCGCCCCCGGGGTCCTCACCGGGGTCCTCGCCCCCGGTCCCGTCCCCCGGGTCCTCCCCGGTGCCGGTCCCGTCCCCGGGGTCCCCGCTCGGGTCGTCGCCGGGGTCCTCCCCGCCGTCGGTGCCGCCGTCGGTCGGGTCGTCGCTGGGATCGTCGGTCCCCTCCCCGCTCCCGGAGCAGTCGTCGGCGACGCAGGGTTCCTCCGAGGGGCAGCCTGGCGCGTGGGGGTCGGCGGCGCAGTCCGTGCCCGCCCCCTCGGCGGGGTCGTCCGTACCCTCCTCCACGGGCTCCTGGTCCGCGGTTCCCTGGTCGCCGACCTGGTCCACCTCGCCGACCGGCTCCCCTTCCTCGACGGTCGCCGGAACCTCGACCGGAGCGTCGGAGGGGGTGGAACCGGTGGGAACGATCTCGGGGAACCCGCCCTGGCTGTAGGCCACCAGCAGCAGGGCACCGAGCGCGACCATGACCACGGTGGCGGCGGCCCGGGTCAGGCCACCGCCATACGCCCCGTGCCCGCGCCGACGACCGCCGGAACGCCGGGGGAGGCGCCGGGGGGTCGACGCCCCCGTGACCGGATCGTCCCCGTCCCGCGGTGACCCGTCCCCCCGGACCGTGTCACCCGCGTGGGTCTCGTTCGCCCCCGCGGCGTCCGCTGCCGTGCCCTCCGCGGCCGTGCCGCCCACGGGAACACCGATCGGGGCCCCACCGCGCGTGGTCCGCTCACGTGAGGTGGTGTCGCTTCCGGACGCGTTCCCCGGGGGCGTGCCACGCGGGGCGCCACGTGCCCAGGGGCCGTCGTCGGTGACCTCGCCCGCCGGCGGGGGCGCCCAGGCCACGCCCGGCAACGGCTCCGTGGGACCGGGCACCGGACGGATGACCGCCGTCCCCTCGTCGACCAGCGTGGCCGCCTGTTCCAGCACGGCGGTCGGCGCCAGGGGCGCCGTGGCGGGGCCGGTGCCAAGCAGCGTGCCCAGCACGTCCACGGCCCGGGGGCGGGCCGCGGGATCCTTGTCCATACAGCGCTCCAGCACCGGGCGCAGCCGGTCGGGGACACCCTCCAGGTCCGGCGCGTCGCGCAGTACCCGGTCGACCACCTCCATCGTGGTCTCCCCGGGGAAGGCGTGCCGCCCCGTGGCCGCGAAGGCGATCACGGCGGCCCAGGAGAACACGTCGCTGGCCGGTCCCACCGTCTGGCCCCGGACCTGCTCGGGTGACATGTAGGCCGGTGTGCCCACCACACCCGTGGTGTGCCGCGTGGCGTCGTCCAGGCGGGCGATGCCGAAGTCGATCACCCGGGGCCCGTCCGGACCGAGGATGACGTTGCCCGGCTTGACGTCGCGGTGCACCACCCCGGCCTCGTGCACCGCCGTCAGCGCCGTGACCGTGGCGATCGCCAGCCGGTCCAGCACCGCGCCCTCGCGCGGGCCCCCGTCGCGCACCGCCGAGCGCAGGGTCGGGCCGGGGACGTACTCGCTGGCGATGTAGGGCACCGGGCCGTCCATGTCGGCGTCCAGGACCGCGGCCGTGCAGAACGGCGCGACCCTGCGGGCCGCCGCCAACTCCTGGGCGAACCGCGCGCGCTGGCGCGTGTCGTCACCCCAGGACGGAGTCAGGACCTTGACGGCGGCGGGCGTGCCGTCCTGAGCGTGGCCCAGGTAGACCATGCCCTGGCCGCCGCCGTCGATACGGGCCGAAAGTGTGTAGGGACCGATGCGTTCGGGGTCCGAGGAACCGAGCGGAGTGGTCATCGTGCGCGCCTGTCCGAGGGTGGGGGAGCCGCCGGAACGCGGCCTGTCCACTTCTGTGACGTCGGGCGGAGCGGAGAGGATCCTTACCCGGAGGTCGCAGTATCATCACTTTTTCTCGTCACCGGGGTCGGTATCCACGCATTTCGCCCGAACACGAGCGTCGGGCCGCCGCGCATCCGGAGTGCGCGGCGGCCCGAGGCGGGGGGAGGGGAGGAGACTACTCCAGGCCGAGGGCGTGCATCGCGAAGTGGAACGCGAACACCGCCGACAGGACCCACATCAGCCAGTGGACCTCCTTGTGCTTGCCCTGGGCGGAGCGGACCACGGTGTAGGCGATGACGCCGATCCCGATGCCGGTCGCGATGTCGAAGGCGAACGGCATCATCGCGATCGTCAGGAAGGCGGGGATCGCGATCGAGATGTCCGACCAGTCGATGTCCCTGATGTGCGTCATCATCATGACGCCGACGAGGACCATGGCCACCGAGGCCGCCTGCGTCGGGACGATCGCGAACACCGGGGCGAAGAAGACCGCGCTCAGGAACAGGGCCCCCGTGACCACGCTCGCCAGACCGGACCGCGCGCCCTCGCTCACACCGGCCGTGGACTCGACGAACACCAGAGTCGCCGAGGAGCTGGTCAGACCACCGACCACGGCGCCGGACCCGTCGGTGACCAGGATCTGGTTGACCCGGGGCATCTGGCCGCTGGAGTCGGCGATGTTGGCCTTGGCGCCGATCGCCAGGATGGTGCCGAGCGCGTCGAAGAACCCGGCCAGGACCATGGTGAAGAGGATGACACCGGCCGTGGTCGGGCCGGCCGACGTCCAGGCGCCGAGCATGTCCACCTGGAAGAGCAGACCGAAGTCGGGCAGCGCCACCGGGTTGCCGGGCAGCTCGGGGCTGGAACCGCCCCAGCCCTGCCCGCCCCAGGCGGAGCCGTCGAGGCCGAAGGCGTAGTGGAGGACGATGCCCAGCAGGGTGGCGCCGACGATCCCGTAGAAGATGGCGCCCGTGACATTGCGTGCCAGGAGAATCGCGGACAGGACCAGACCGGCCACGAACACCAGGATCGGCCAGCCGTTCAGGTGACCGCCGGAGTCGGGGCCGCCGAGCGTCAGCAGTGCGCCGCCCGCGCTGACGAAACCGGCGTTCTTGAGCCCGATGAGGCAGACGAACATACCGATGCCGACGCCGATGGCGATCTTGAGGTTGTGCGGCAGCGCGTTCATCACCGCGGTCCGTACACCGGTGACCACCATCAGGATGATGACGATCCCCTGCCAGACCACCAGGCCCATGACCTCGGACCAGGTCATGACGGGCGCGGCCACGTAGGCGACCACGGCGCTCACGCCCAGCGCCGCGGCGCAGGCGATCGGGGCGCGGCCCACCACACCCATCATGATGGTGACCAGGCCCGCGGACAGCGCCGTCATCGTGGTCAGCTGAGCCGGGTCCAGGGTGTTGCCGGCGGCGTCCTCCACGCCGCTGAGGATGATCGGGTTCAGGACGATGATGTAGGCCATCGCCATGAAGGTGGTGAGCCCGCCCCGGACCTCCTGTCCGATGGTGGAACCGCGCTCACCGATGAAGAAGAAGCGGTCGAGCCAGGATCGAGCCGGTGCGGCCTGCGCGTCGCGCGAGCCGGAGGTGTCGACTTGTGTCATGTCCCCTCCTGGAGGGATATGAGCATGGGAAACACCATGCGTGGGGGGATTGCTACGTAAGGTAGCCAACCAATGGGAGGCGCAGGACGACGCTGTCCTACTGGGCACCCGCCCCGGTGCCGAGGGCGCCGGCGGATCCGGGGCGGGCGGTTCTGGGGGGCTGGGCGTGACCGGTGGCCCCGGGGCCACCGGTCACGCCCTCTGAGGGGCGGCGGGCGCACACCCGCCGCCCGCGTCAGAGCTCGATACCGACGATGTCCTCGGGGCGCACCGGCGCGTGCGTCAGCGCACGGCCTGTGGCGTCGCGGACCGCGGCCACGATCGCCGGGGTCGAGGACAGGGTCGGCGGCTCACCCGCGCCGCGCAGCCCGTAGGGGGCGCGCGGGTCGGGGTGCTCCAGGACGTCGATCCGCATCGGCGGGGTGTCCAGGATGGTCGGGATCAGGTAGTCCGTGAACGACGGGTTCCGGATCACGCTGTCCTTGACCTGGATCTCCTCCATCAGCGCCAGACCCAGACCCTGGGTCGAGGCGCCCTGGATCTGACCGGTCAGCTGCTGCGGGTGCAGTACCTTGCCGACGTCCTGCACCGCGTCCAGGGCCACGACCTTGACCAGGCCGAGCTCCACGTCCACGTCCACCACGGCGCGGTGCACGCACATGCCGAACTGGGTGTGCGAGTCACCCTGGCCCAGGACCGGGTCGATCATCTCGGTCGGACGGTGGTGGTGTTCGCGGGTCTCCTCCACCACCGTGCCACCGCTCGCGGAGTCGCCGAGCAGGTCGGCCAGCGACGTCAGCACGCCGTCGGTGGCCGAGACCAGCTTGCCGCCCACCAGGGACAGGTCCGCGTCGTGCCGGTCGGCCGGGACCACACCGCGCTCGCGGGCGAAGGAGAACACCGACTCGCGCACGGCCTCACAGGCCAGCTTCACCGCACCACCGGTCATGTACGACTGGCGGGAGGCGGAGGAGGAACCGGCCGAACCCACCCCGGTGTCGGACGGGTTGATGACCACCTTCTCCACACCCAGCTCGGTGCGGGCGATCTGGCCCTTGACGGTGACCAGGCCCTGGCCGACCTCGGCGGCCGCCGTGTGCACGAGCACGATCGGCTCACCGGCCACGATCTCCATCCGCACACGTGCGGTGGAGTAGTCGTCGAAGCCCTCCGAGAAGCACAGGTTCTTCAGGCCCACGCCGTAGCCCACACCGCGCACGACACCCTCGCCGTGCGTGGTACCGGCCACGCCACCCGGAAGGGTGCGCAGGTCGGCGGGGTCGGGCAGCTCGGACCGGTCGACCGGCATCGGCAGGTCGCGGGCGCGCTGGAGCATCTCCGCCATCGGCAGCGGGCTGTGCAGCTCCTGGCCCGTGATGATCCGCGAACCCTGCGACATGGCGTTCTTGATCCGCAGGTCCACCGGGTGCATGCCCAGCTTCTCCGCGAGCTTGTCCATCTGCGACTCGTAGCCGAAGCACGCCTGGACCGCACCGAAACCGCGCATCGCGCCGCACGGCGGGTTGGTGGTGTACACCCCGTAGGCGTCCACGAGCACGTGGGGCACCTCGTAGGGGCCGATGCCCAGCGAGGAGGCCACACCCACCACGGCTGGCGTCGCCGAGGCGTAGGCGCCGCCGTCCACGATGATCTCCAGCGTGGCGTACAGCAGCGTTCCGTCGGCCTTGGCGCCGTGCTCGAAGCGCATCTTGGCCGGGTGCCGGTGCACGTGGCCGTAGAACGACTCCTCGCGGTTGTACACGATCTTGACCGGCTTGCCGGTGCGCAGGGCGAGCATGGCACCGTGGATCTGCATCGACAGGTCCTCGCGGCCGCCGAAGGCCCCGCCGACCCCCGCCATGGTCATCCGCACCTTGTCCTCGGGCAGGCCCAGGCAGGGCACGATCTGCCAGAGGTCGCTGTGCAGCCACTGGGTGGCGACGTAGATGTGGACGCCGCCGTCCTCCTCGGGGACGGCCAGGCCGGACTCGGGGCCCAGGAACGCCTGGTCCTGCATGCCGACCTCGTACTCGGTCTCCACGACCGCGTCGGCCTGGGCGCGCAGGGCCCGAAGGACCTCCCGCTCCCGGTCCTCGCTCCCGGCCACGTCCCGGAACCCGCCGGTGCGGATGGGCTGGTAGCGGACCCGGTTGCCGGACTGGTGGTACTCCTCGTGGATCTTGAGGCTGCCCTCCTCGTGCACCAGCGGGTACTCGGGGTCGAGGGCGGCCCGCCGCGAGTCGCTGACCGGGGGCAGGACCTCGTAGTCGACCTTGATCCGCTCCAGAGCGCGGCGGGCGGTCTCCGGGTGGTCGGCGGCCACGAGGGCCACCGGCTCACCCTTGTAGCGCACCTTGCCGAAGGCCAGCACCGGCTGGTCCTTGTACTCCAGGCCGTAGCGCTTGGCGCCGGGCACGTCCTCGTGCGTGAGCACGGCCTCCACGCCGGGGACCTTGAGCGCCTCGGTGATGTCGATGCCCAGGATCCTCGCGTGCGGGTGGGGGCTGCGCAGGGTCATCCCCCACAGCATGTCCTCCATCCACATGTCCGAGGAGTAGGCGAACTCCCCGGTCACCTTCAGGGTGCCGTCGGGGCGCAGCGGGCTGGACCCCAGCCCGTCCTTGGTGGTGCTGGACAGGTCCGTGACCGTCCGGGTGGTCGTCGTCGCCATCTAAAGGCTCGCCTCCTGAAGCAGGGCGCGGTGCGCGGCGCGACCGCGCGCGGCCGCGGTGTCGGCGGAGAGGGTGCGGAGCTGGCCGCGGTCGACGACGGTGTTCCCGCCGACGAGGAGCCGCTCCAGGGGAGGGGTGGGGCCGAAGACCGCGGCCACCACCGGGTCGTCGATCACGTCGTAGCCGAAGCCGTCCACCCGCCACAGGGCGATGTCGGCGACCTTGCCCACGGTGATCGAACCGAGCTCGGCGTCGCGGCCCAGGACACGGGCGCCGCCCAGGGTCGCCATCTCCAGCGCCTGGCGGGCGCTCAGCGCCTGCGGGCCCTTGCGGGCGCGGGCCATGAGCAGCGCCTGGTGCATCTCCCCGGCCAGGCCGGTGAGCTCGCTGGAGGCCGGGCCGTCCACGCCCAGGCCCACCCGGGCCCCCGCCTCCAGCAGCTCGGTCACCCGACAGATCCCCGCGCCCAGACGGGCGTTGGAGGTCGGGCAGTGCGCGATGCCGGTGCCGGTGGCCGCGATCCGGGCGATCGCGGTGTCGGACAGGTGCACCGCGTGGGCGAACCACACGTCCTCACCCAGCCAGCCGAGCTTCTCCGCGTACTCGACCGGGGTGCACCCGAACTCGGCCTGGCACTTCTCCTCCTCGTCGAGCGTCTCGGCGAGGTGGGTGTGCAGCCGCACACCCTTGGCGCGCGCCAGCTCGGCGGCGCCGACCATCAGCTCCCGGCTCACCGAGAACGGCGAGCACGGAGCCGCGGCCACGCGGGTCATCGACTCGGGAGAGGCGTCGTGGTGGGCGTCGATCGCCGCCGCGGTCCCCTCCAGAGCACCGTCGGTGGTCTCCACGACGCTGTCCGGCGGCAGGCCGCCCGAGCTGTGCCCGCGGTCCATCGACCCGCGCGCCAGGTCCAGACGGATGCCCACCTCGCGGGCGGCCTCGACCTCGGCCGCCACGATGTCACCGCGGCCCGAGGGGTAGATGTAGTGGTGGTCGGAAGCGGTCGTGCACCCGGACAGGGCCAGGTGGGCCATCCCGGCGCTCGTCGTCCCCGACACCACCTCGGCGTCCAGCCGGTGCCAGATCTCGTAGGAACCCACCAGCCACTCGAAGAGCGTGCCGTCGGCGAACAGGCCCTGCGTGGCCCACTGGTACAGGTGGTTGTGCGTGTTGACCAGGCCCGGGGTGGCCAGGCACCCGCGCCCGTCGATCCGCTCGGCGCCCGCGACCTCCGGAGCCGGCCCCGCTCCGACCGCGCTGATCCGGCCATCGGTGACCACGACGTGCCCGCCCGCGTACTCCGCGCCGTCCACCGTGACGACGTGGGCTCCCTCGATGACGATCGTGCGACTCATGCGTTGCTCCCGGAGGCCGCCCGACGCTCGGCGGCCAGGTGCACCGCGTCGATGATCTTCTCGTACCCCGTGCAGCGGCACAGGTTGCCCGCGAGCGCCTCGCGGATCTCCGCGTCGTCCGGGGCGGGCTTGCCGGCCCCCACCGTGCGCTCCAGCAGGTCGTCGGTCTGGACCAGCAGGCCCGGCGTGCAGAAACCGCACTGGACGGCGCCCGCCTCGACGAACGCGTCCTGGACCGTGCCCAGGTTCTTGTCCGAACCCTTGCCCGACTCCTCGGCCAGGCCCTCGACGGTCCGGATCTCGCGGCCCTCGGCCTGTCCGGCGGCGATCATGCACGAACACGCCGTCACGCCGTCGAAGTAGACCGTGCAGGAGCCGCACTCACCCTGCTCACAGGCGTTCTTGCTGCCGGGGAGGCCCAACCGCTCACGGAGCACGTACAGCAGGCTCTCGCCCGGCCAGACGTTCTCGGCGGTCATCTCCTCGCCGTTGACGTTGAGGTTCACGCGCATCGCGTGGCTCCCTTCCGGTATTCGGTGACGGACCAGCTCAGCGCGCGACGCGCCATGACCGACATCGCGTGCTTGCGGTAGTCGGCGCTCCCCCGCTGGTCGTCGATGGGACGGGCGGCCGAGGCGACGAGCTCGCCGAAGCGCCGCACGGTGGCCTCCGAGGGCACCGACGCGTTCTCCCAGTCGAACTCGGCGGCCAGGAACTCCTCGGCGGCCTCCGAACGCACCGGCGTCGGGCCGACCGAGCCCAGACCCGTGCCCACGGTCCGGTTCTCCGCGTCCAGGGACAGGGAGAAGCCCGCGACCGAGATCACCATCGCGTTGCGCGTCCCGATCTTGAGGAACTGCTGCGGGCCCCTGGGGGCGGGCAGCAGGATCGCGGTGATCAGCTCGTCTGGCTGCAGGGCGGTCGTACGGAACGACAGGTAGAAGTCGCGGGCGGCGACCGTGCGCCGACCGCGCACCGACGCGAGTTCGATCACGGCGCCGGTGGCGAGCAGCGGCGGGTGCGTGTCACCGGCGGGGGAGGCGCCCCCGAGGTTGCCGCCGACCGTGCCCCGGTTGCGGATCTGCGGGGAGGCCACCGTCCGGGAGGCCTTGGCCAGGCCCGGGGCCTGCTTCTGCAGGTTCTCGATGATCCGGGTGTAGGGCACGCCCGCACCGAGGCGGGTGTACTCGCCCTCGGGACCCCACTCGGCCAGCTCGGGGATCCGGGCCAGGTCGATCAGGACCTCGGGGCGGTGCTTGTCGAAGTTGAGTTCCACCATGACGTCGGTGCCGCCCATGATGGGCACCCCGTCAGGATGGGCGCTCTTGGCCTCGAGCGCCTCCTCCAGTGTGGAGGGACTCAGGAATTCCATACTTGTCCTCGTTGCTCGCCACGGAGTTGGTTGGACGTCGGAAGGTGTGCACAACTCCTGGGTAATCCGGTAGTGATGTGAAGTACACCACCGACGAGCCGAGCCCTACTAGCACGTAAAGACATGAACTGCCAGTGAAACGGGCCACTATCGTTGGGATCTTCCTACAAGTAACGTCTGCGCGAACGCCTCACGTCCCCCCGGTGTCCGCCAGACGGTGCCACTGGCGGGGAAGATCACGTACCGTCCACTGGGATCAGCCACCCCACAAGCAACAAAGGATCGTTCATGCAGATCAGTGAGCTGCTCGCCGTCAAGAGACTGCACCTGCGTTTCCTGACCGGAGCCGAGCACGCCCACCGCACCGTGCGGTGGTTCTACACCACCGATCTGCTCGAACCCGCCCGGTACCTGCGCGGCGGAGAGTTCATCCTCACCGGCATGATGTGGCGTACCCGCCCAGAGGACTCCGAGACATTCGTGTCCTCCATCGCCAGCGCCGGCGCGGTCGCCCTCGGCGCCGGAACAGCGCTGAGCGACATCCCGCCCGACCTGGTGGAGGCCTGCCGCGCCCACGACATCCCCCTCGTCGAGGTGCCCTCGGAGACCTCCTTCGGCGCGGTCACCGAGGAGGTCCTGCGCGCCCTGACCCAGCACCGGTTCACCACCATCTCCGAGACCCGGGACCGGCACCGCCGCGTCATGGCCGAGGTCGCCGCGGGAGCCGACTTCCCCGAGGCCTTCGCCGGGGCCGCCACCCAGGCCGGGATCACCTCCTGGGTGATCTCCTCCACCGGGCGCAGGGTCGCCTCCTCGAGCGCCCCCCTGTCACCCGACGCGGCCGAGTGGCTCGCCGCCAAGGCGCTCACCTGGCCGACCTTCCCTCGCACCGTCCGGCTGCCGGGCGGGGACGGCGCCGTGGTCACCGTCCTGCCCGTCCAGACCAAGGAGGCCCACCCCCTGGCCACCTGGCTGCTCGTGTGCGCGGGGGATCAGGGCGCCTGGACGGAGGAGGAACACGAGTCGGTCGCCGAACTCGTCTCCGTCGCCGTGCTCGCGCGCAGCCGCCGGGAGGAGCGCGCCCTGACCGACGCCCGCCACCTGGAGGGACTGCCCAGACTGCTGGCCGCCCAGCGTTTCGACGAGGCCGGCGCCCTGATGAGCGGCCTCGGCCCCGACGAGGACTTCGCCGAGCGCGGCCGCGTCGTGGTCCGGGCCGTCATGATGCCCGAACCCCGTATCCCCGACCTCACCCGACGCGTGCTCACCGAACTCGTCGCCGACTGGCCCGGCGCCGTGGTCACCGGCGACACCGACTCGCTGGCCGTCGTCCCGGTACCCGACGGGGTCGACGCCCGCCGCGGCGGCGAGGAGATCCGCGCCCGCCTCGTCCGCAGGGCCCGTGTCCTGGAGGGCGGACTGCTCGACTACCGCATCGCCCTCGGCCTCAGCTCCGCGGCCCACGGCGTGTCCGAACTGCGCGGCGCGGCCGTGGAGGCCCGCCACGCCCGCCGCCTGGCCGAACTGCGCGGCGGCCGGTCCAGGGTGATCGCCGGAGCCGAGATCGACTCCCACGAACTCCTGCTCGCCTCCGTCCCCGAGGAGGTCCAGTCCTCCTACCGCGAACGCCTGCTGGGCCCGCTCATCGCCTACGACCGCGACCACCGCTCCGAACTCGTCTCCACCCTGGAGCAGTTCCTGGAGCACTCCGGATCCTGGCAGCGCTGCGCGGCGGCCATGCACGTCCACGTCAACACCCTGCGCTACCGCATCGGCCGGGTCGAGGAGCTCACCGGACGCGACCTGAGCAGTCTGGAGCACAGGGTCGACCTGTTCCTGGCCCTGAAACTGCGGGACTGAGCGCGCCGGGGCGGGTTCTGTCACCGCCGACCGCTAGGGTCCGCGCGATGAGTACCGAACCCGCCCCCACCGCCATCGTCGACGCCGACCTGTCCGGGGCCGACCGAGGCGCCCTGCCCGAAGCGCGGACGTTCGTCCGCTGCGACTTCACCGAGGCCGATCTGCGCGACGCCGACCTCGTCGACACCGTCTTCACCGACTGCCGCCTCGACGGCGCCCGACTGGACCGCGCGCTCCTGGACGGGGCGCGCCTCACGGGCGGCAGCGCCGCCGGAGCCTCGTTCACCCACGTGGACGGCCCCGACGCCCGGTTCGAGAAGATGGACCTGGCCAACACCCGCTGGCAGGGCGCGCTGCTCACCGACACGGCGTTCACCGGATGCCGGCTGACCGGCGCCGGGCTGACCTCCCTGCGCGGGGTCGGCTACACGTTCGCCCACTGCAATCTGATGCTGGCCCGCTGCAAGGGCCTCGACCTGCGCGGCCAGACCCTGGAAGGGCTGCGCCTGGACGAGGCCGACCTGGCCGGCGCCGACCTGCGGCAGACGGTATGGGTCGAGTCCCGACTGCGTGGCGCCAACCTGGTGGACGTCAAACTGGACGGGGCCGATCTGCGCGGCGCCGACCTGGGCGAACTCGCCCTGGACCAGGCGGGTTACCTGCGCGGCGCCACCATTGGACCCGCGCAGGCCGGGACGATCCTGGCCGCCCTGGGCATCACCGTCGTCGACGGCTGACACGGGACGTCCCTTCCCGGAGGAATCCCTGACGGCGGCCCGGCGGCCGCCGTCAGACGTTGCGGTGCAGCCGCCGCAGGGCCAGCGCGACCTGGAGCCGCAGCCTGCCCGGAACGTCGCGCACCGACCAGCCCAACATCCGTTCGGCCCGCCCCACACCCTCCTGGATCGTGGAGTGGTGCACTCCCAGCGCGGCGGCGGCCGCCCGCAGACTGGGCGCCGCGGCCACCGCCTCCAGCGTCTCCAACAGCGCGACGCCGTCCCGCTCCACCGGTTCCAGGGCGGCGACGTCCGGGACCGGCTCCCAGCCCGGCCCCACCGCGTCAGCCAGCAGCAGCAGGCCGCCCAGCTCCTCGGCGCGGACCACGCGCGGACCCGGGTCCGCGCCCGTCCCCTCGGCGGTGAAGCGCAACGCCCGCGCCGCGTCCTCCCACGACTCCGGCAGATCCGACACGTCCACCTCCGGACCCACACCCGCGCGCGAGGCCCCGTCAACGGGTTCCTCCGAGGCGGTCACGACCCGCACCGCCCCGCCGGACACCGCCACGGCGCGCACCCGGGCCCGGGCGCCGAACCCCAACCGGCGGGCCGCGCGCCCGCGCACGGACTCGGCCACCCGGGAGTCGACCGCCATCTTCGCGAGTTCCTCCCCGCCGCCCGCCGGAGCCGTCAACTCCAGATGGACGCGCAGGGCGGCCGAGGCCCGTTCCAGTACCACGGCCTCGACCGGCCCCGGCTCACCGGAGCGCTCCAGCCACAGGACGCCGTCCACGGACCCGCCCCGGACCGAACACCAGGACGGGTCGGGGTCGGCCGCGGCCCGGTCCACCGAGCCGTCCGGTGCCACGCGCACGGCCACCGCGCGTGACCGGTCCACGAAACCGGCGGGCAGCCCGGTCAGAACGGCCGCGCCCCGCACGATCGGCTCCACACCCGTGCCCGCCAGGGCGTCGAAATAGGTGATCACCCTGACGGCCGCGCCCGCCTCCGGGTCCAGAGCCGTGATCCTGCCGAGCAGCTCTCTCATGGACGTATTCTGCCTGATCCCCGCACCCGGGGATCAGACCCCCATGATCCTGCGCAACCACGGCAGGCGTTGAGCCGCGGCGCTTCGGCTCAGCGCCGCCTGGGGCGCGAATCCGTCGAATCCGTGGAAGCCGCCCGGCCACACGTGCAGTTCGGCCGAGCCCCCCGCCTTCCACAGACGCGACGCGAACTCCACGACCTCGTCACGGAACGTCTCGGCGGAGCCCACGTCCAGGAAGGCCGGGGGCAGCCCCGACAGGTCCTCGGACCGGGCCGGGGCGGCGTAGGGCGACACGTCCGGCCCACCCGCCGCCTCGCCGAGCAGCGCGCCCCACCCCGTGTCGTTGGAGACCCGGTCCCACACGCCCGTGCCCGCCATCTGGTGGGATGAGCAGGTGTCGTTGCGGTCGTCCAGCATCGGGTACAGCAGGAGCTGCCCGATCAGATCGGGCCCACCGCGGTCACGGGCCAAGAGCGCGGTCGCCGCGGCCAGGCCGCCGCCCGCGCTCGCTCCGCCGACCACCACCCGGCCGGGGTCGACTCCCAACTTCTCCGCGTTCTCGACCACCCACACCAGTCCCGCGTAGCAGTCCTCCACGGGCGCCGGGTGCGGGTTCTCCGGAGCCAGTCGGTAGTCCACCGACACCAGGGCCGCGCCCAGCTCCCGAGCGGTCTCCAACAGGAGGGGGATCTCCTCGCCCCGGTGCGTGCCCAGCATCATGCCGCCGCCGTGGATCCAGTACAGCGCTCCGGTGGGGGAGGACCCCGCCGTGGGCCGCCACACGATCAGGGGCACCTCGGGCGCTCCCCCCGGGCCGGGCGCGGTGTGGGACTCCTCGGTGAAGGCCCCCTCCAGAGTCAGGTCGGCCGGCACCTGGGTCCGCAGCGCCTCGGCGCGCTGCCGCCGGATCTGGGGAACCATCTCGGGTGTGAGGGAGGACGGCACGTTCTCGTTGATCACGGACAGGGCGGCGGCCAGCTCCGGGTCGAACGGGGGGCGGACGGGATCCGTCATGGAAGCCTCCGGGCATCAGTGGTGACGTGGGTCACCATTGTGGGCGCACGGGTTCGGGGAGGGAAGCGCCGTGTGGCGGGGTACCGCCGCCACACGGCGGGTCACCGCCACCGGCCCAGGGCGTCGGCGATCACGAGCGGGACCTCCGGCAGCCCCTCCTCACCGTCCTCCACCCACCAGACGCACTCCTGGAGCACCCGCACCAGAGTCCACATCCGGGTGCGGGCGCGGTCCAGGCCCGCCGCGTCGGTCAGCAGGTCGAACCGGCGGCGCGCCTCGCGGTGGACGTCGCCGGTGGCCACCGCCTCCTCCCACCGCTCGCGCAGGGCGGGCATCAGTTCGAACCCCGGGTCGCCCGCCAGGGGCTTGGGGTCGATCGCCAGCCACGCTCCCCGGTCCGATCCGGGCCTCGGCGCCAGCACGTTCCCGTAGTGCAGGTCCCAGTGCAGGAGCCGGTCACCCGGCTCGGCGGCCATCTCCCGTGCCCGCGACGCCAGGTTCGCCAGCCGGTCCGGGGCGCCTCCCACACCCACGGCGGCCAGCCGGTCCGCGCGTTCCGCCAGGTCCAGGGTCACCGGCCCCAGACCGGGCAGACCCGCCGGGGCGGGGTGGGCGTTCAACCGCGACAGCAGCGTCCCGATCACGGTCAGCGCCTCGGTCGCCTCCACCCCCAGCAGCGACCGCGAGGGGTCGAGGGCCTCCAGCAGCATCGCCCCGGTGTCCGGATCGTGGTCGAGCAGCCGGACGGCGCCGTCACCGGCCCAGGCGCGCAGCGCAACGGGCTCACCCGCGGTCTCCCCGTCCACCGGCTGCACCTTGAGCACGGCCGGGGACCCGTCGGCGCGCCGGACGGGCAGGGCCAGCCCCACCATGCCGTGCATCGCCGGGCCCTCGGGGCGCAGTTCCCACCGGTCGCACTGGCGCGCGGTCAACCCCGGCAGGGCGGCCGCCCACTCCGGTCCGAAGTTCCAGCTGACGCTCTCGGCGAGCGCCGCGGGCACGGCGACGGGCGGTGTGGTCTCGTTCATGTCGATCGTCTCCTTCGCCGTGGACGGGCTTCCTGGACGAAGGAGCGCGGCGGAGCACGTGCCTAGGGCATACCGAACACCTCGGGGTCGTCGTCGCGGTCTCCCGCCGAGCCTACGCCGTGCCACCGCGGTTCTCCCGGGCCGGGGCGAACCGGGAATCGGGTTCGGTCACCCCCGGCCGCTACCTTTGCCTCACCCCGTCGGACAACCCCTGACTTCGAGGACCCCCATGCCACACGCCACGTTCCGGGACGAGAGCCCCAGGGGCGAACGTCTCGCGACCTTCGACCTGCCCGACCTGCCGGAGCGGATCACCGTGCGAGAGGTGATCCGACTGCGGGTACGTGAGGAGGTCGCCCGCCACAACGCCGACCCGACGCCTTCCTGGCGGGGGCTGGTCACGCCGACCCGTGCGGAGCAGGAGCTGAACGGACGGCCGGACCACGGAGCGCGCCCCCGGATCGACTGGGAGAAGCAGGCCGACCGCGCCCTGGAGGCCTTCTCCCGCCAGGGGTTCGTGGTGATCGTCGGCGACCGCCAGGCGCAGACGCTGGAGGAGACGGTCGACCTGACGGCCGATCCGGAGATCGTGTTCATCAAGCTCGTCCCCCTGGTGGGTGGCTGACATGGGCGCCGTCGACGACGACACCGCGACCCGGGCCGGCGCGTGGGCGGCCGGGATGATCAGTGACCACGGGCTTCCCCCACGGGCCGAGGAGTTCCTCGCCCGACTCCACGCGCCCGGACTCGACACGGCGGTGCGGGACCTCGACACGGTGGTGCGCGAGACCGCCGCATCCCTCTACGGCGGCTACCACGACTCACCCCTGCCCGAGGACCACGGCCCCCGCACGGTCACCGACCGGCTCACCCCGGATCTGAGCCGTCGCCTGACCGTGTGGTGCCTGCTGCTCTCCCACCACGACCGGTCGCGCGCGGCCAGGGACATGGACCTGTACCAGGCGGCCGTCCTGTACGAGCGGACCGCCCACCACCTGCTGCGGCGTACGGCCTGGGAGGACGACACCCTGGCCCTGCTGCTGGACACCGTCCTGCTCGACCTGGTGGAGGCTCCCGTACCGGTCGCGGCCTGCGAGGAGGCCGACGAGGAGGTGTCGAGGGCGTGCCTGGACCGGCTGCGTGAGCTACGCGCCCGCATGCACGGGGACATGGTCCGGGAGTCGGCGGAGATCGCGCACATGTGGGAGTGGCACGTGCGCACCCTGCGGCTCCTCCTGCGCCTGGGCGACACCCGATCGATGGCGGACCTGTTCGCCGAGGGCGACCTCTTCGGCGATCTGCTCCGGACCCGGCACCCGGACCTGTTCACCCGGCAGGGGTTGGCCGACCTGTTCGTCCACTGCCTGGTCCCGCCGGGCAGGCGTCCCACCCGGGCGTGGCGGCGTGCGACGGAGCGACGACTGGCCGACGTGCCGCGCGCGCCGGAGGCGATCCGTGACCTGCTGGACCTCGTTCCCACCATCCCCGACTCGGAGGGGTGGGGCGGGCCCGGCCACTTCCAGGAGCACGCCCACGACATCCTGACCGGCATGGTGTGGTGCGCCGAGATCCTGCCGGAGGAGTCGACCCCTTGGGCGATCCCCGTGCTGGAGCGCCTGGCCCGCTTCACGGGCACCGGGCCGGGCACCTCCAAGCAGCTGCGCTCGGAGCGGATGGCCTCGGCGGCCGTGCGGATCATCGCCGCGCGCGGCGACGACCGGGCCGTCGCCGCCCTGGGCCGGATCCGCGGCAAGGTCAGGAAGAAGACCATGCTCAAGACGATCGACACGGCGCTGTCGGAGATCGCCGACCGCGAGGGCGTGACCAACGAGGAGCTGCTGGAGCGGACCGTCCCCGACTTCGGTCTGGGCCGGGACCGCACCCGTACCGAGCTCCTGGACGGGCACCCCGTCACCCTGTCGCTGGCGGACGACGGCACGGCCGCGCTCGGTTTCGTCTCCGCCAAGGGCAGACCGGCCGCCTCCCCGCCCAAACCCCTGCGGGAGTCCCACCCCGACCGGATCAAGGAACTGCGGGCCGAACTCAAGGAGCTGCGGGCGACCGTGTCCACCGAACGGGCCGGGGCGGAGACGTTCCTGGCCCAGGGGCGGATCTGGAAGGTCGGCCCCTGGGTCCGCCACCACCTGGAGCACCCGGTCACCGGGACCCTGGCCCGGCGCCTGATCTGGGAGGTCGACACCGGCGACGGACGGACGTGGCGGGCGGGGCTGCCCGAGCCCGACGGCGACCACTGGCGCCTGGCCGACCACGACGGCCGCACCGTCGCCCGCACCCGCGACCTGCCCGACACCGCGCGGGTGCGGTTGTGGCACCCCGTCCGGCACCGACCGGAGACCGTCCGTCGCTGGCGCGACCACCTCACCGACCGGGAGATCGCCCAACCCGTCAAACAGGCCTACCGGGAGATCTACCTGCTCACCCCGGCGGAGGAGGCCACCGGGGACCACTCCCTGCGGTTCGCCGCGCACATCCTCAAGTACGCGCAGGCCAGGGCACTGCTCACCACCCGAGGATGGTCACAGGACGCTCTGTCGGAGTGGGACGGCTGCGACGAGGGCACCGCCCAGCGCACCTACACCGACCGCGAGAGCGGGACCGCGTGGCGCGCCACCTGGGACCTGCGGCTGATCGCCCCGGACGAGCCCGTCGGTGTACGCACGTGCGGCACCGGGCGGGTCCGCTTCAACCGTGTGGGCGCACCGTCGCCGGTCGCGCTGACCGAGGTCCCGGCACTGGTGCTCTCGGAGGCGATGCGCGACCTGGACCTGGCGGTGGGGGTGACCTCGATCGCCGCCGACCCCGAATGGGACGAGGCGGCCCACCGGCCCTACTGGCGGCGCACCGCCTTCGGCGCGCTCACCGAGAACGCCGAGGTGCGCCGTGCGGCCCTGGCCGGACTCCTTCCCAAACTGCGCGGAGCCGACCGGTGGGAGCTCGGCGACCGCTTCCTCCGGGTGCGCGGCGACCTGCGGACCTACCGCATCCACCTGGGCAGCGCGAACATCCTGATGGAACCCGACGACGCCTACCTGTGCGTGGTCCCCTCGGGCAAGGCCCCCGCGGGGCTCTTCCTGCCCTTCGAGGACGCGGGCGGCCGCCTGTCGGTCATTCTGTCCAAGGCGTTCCTGCTGACCGACGACGCCGCGATCACCGACCCCGGCATCGCGGCGCAGATCCGCAGGGGCGTCGACGACCGGCCCGGGAGGTGAGGAACGCGGGGGCGGCGCGGCCCCGCCCCTGAGGTCGGGGAGGGCCGCCCCGGCGGGGGCGGTCGGAGCCGCCCGTGACCCGGCCACGCCGCCGCACCCCCTCCGTCCGGGCCTTCGGCTCAACCGGGCTGCGGGAGCGGACCGCCTCCGTAGACCAGCGACCACGGGCGGTTCCCCGGATGCCCGCCGATCGGTTCGCCCCGGTCGGCGGGCTCGGCCAGCACCCGAGCCGCCACCCCGGCGAACACCGACGCCCCCGGGTGCGCGCCCCGCGCGGGCCGCACCGCCTCCGTGCGCTGGTGCAGCGGCGCCCCCACCAGGGGACGCCACGCCAGCCGCGGCTCCCTGACCGCCGTCGACTCCGTCGCCAGCGCCGTTCCCCGACCCGCCAGCACCAGTCCCGACAGGAACTCCGCGCCCTCGGCCTCGTGCACCCTCGGCGGCACCCACCCGTGCTCGCGGCACACCGCCAACACCCGCTCGAACCACTCCGGTGCCTCCCGTCGCGGCGCCACCACCAGATCCTCGCCGGCCAGGTCCGCCAGATCCACCCGCCCGGCACGGGCCCACGGGGCACCGCGCGGCACGACCGCTCCCACCTCCACCCGGTGCACCGGCTCGCTCACCAGTCCCGAACCGTCGAACGGCGCCGTCACCAACCCCGTGTCGACCGACCCCTCACCCAACGCCCGCACCAGCTCGGCGCCGGTCATCGCGCCCACGTTCACGTCCAGGCCGGGCGCCTGCCCGGCCATCCCGTCCAACAGCCCCCGCAGCGCCACCGCCGGCGTCCCCGGCGGTACGCCCACGCGCAGTGTCGCCACCTCGCCGTCGCGCACCCGCCGCATCGTCTCCCGAAGCCGCGCCTCGCCCGCGACCACCTCACGCGCCTGGTCCACCAGCAGCCGCCCGGCGGCAGTCAACCGCACCCGGCGGCGCGACCGGTCGAACAGGGTCACCCCCAGCTCCGCCTCCAACCGCCGCACCGACTGACTGAGCGCGGGCTGGGCGATCCCCAGCTCCGCGGCCGCGTCCCCGAAATGCCCCTCCCGCGCGACCACCAGGAAGTACCGCAGATGTCGTCCAAGATCCACGACCGCGACCCTATCCGCGCCGGCGCCGCACCCGGCTACCGTGACTTCGGTGACCACCACCGACACACCGACACCCCGCGTGCACGCCCGGGAGATCGACGGCACAGCGCAGGTGGCCGACCGAGCCGACGAACCCGTCGTGCTCGCCTCGGTCGCCAAGATCCTCATCACCTTGGAGTTCGCCCGCCAGGCCGCCACCGGACGCCTCGACCCCGCCGAACGCGTCGTGGCGCGCCGCGAGCACCGCCTCGGCGGCACCGGCACCGCCGACTTCGCCGACGACGTCGAACTCTCCCTGCGCGACTGCGCCTTCCTGGCCATGACCATCAGCGACAACACCGCCGCCGACCTCATCGTCGACCGCGTCGGAGTGGAACCCGTCCAGTTGCTGGCCACCGAACTCGAGCTCACGCGCACCAGCTTCACCGGCGGCCCCCGTGACCTCCTGCACACCCTCCTCGCGGACGACCCCGACTCCCTCCGCGCGCCGCGCGCCTACGATCCCACCCGCGCCACCTCCGGTTCCATGCGCGACCTCACCCTCCTGCTGAGTCTGATCTGGACCGACCGGGCCGCCCCGCCCGACGCCTGCGCCTTCGTCCGCGCCCTCATGGCCCGTCAACTCGTCCGCGCCCGCATCGCCTCGGGCTTCCCGCCCTCCGTCCGCGTCAGCGCCAAGTCCGGCACCCTGCCCGGGCTGCGCCAGGAGGCGGGCGTGGTCGAGTACCCCGACGGAGGGCGCTACGCGGTGGCCGTGTCCGCCACCGTCACCGACCCCGGCCTCGCGCCCCTGGAGACCGACCTCGCGCTCGGCCGGGCCGCACGGGGGGCCGTCGACCGCCTGCGCGCCTGAGCCGCCCCCACCCCGCCCGGTTGACCTGGACCGATAGGCGAACGCCCGGCACCGCGCACCTCCCGGTTATTGGACGCCTGATCAGAGCCCGTGCTCGAATGTGCGCCGTTCGGCCGACCACGGCCGACCACGCCCAAGGACGAGGAGACGGCATGACGATCGGACGACGCGGATTCCTGAGCGGCACCGTCGCGGGCGGCGCACTGGCGCCCCTGCTCGCGGGACAGGGCGCCGCCCACGCGGCCGCCGGGACCACCGCGGCCGCCGCACGACCCCCGTCGGACTCCGGCCCCGGCCCCGTCTTCCGCTGGCTGGGCACCAGCGGGTGGCGCGTCGACCTACCCGAACGCACCCTCCTGGTGGACCCCTACCTCACCCGCTTCGCGACCGGAATCTTCCAGGAGGGCCGCGGCTTCGACCCCGCCACCCCCCTCACGGTCGACAGCGCCGCCGTGGACGAGCACACCGCCGACATCGGCGAGGACGGGCTCATCCTGGTCAGCCACACCCACTGGGACCACTTCTCGGACGTCCCGCACATCGCCACCGCCACCGGAGCCCGCGTCCTGGGCACCCTCACCGCCTACCACGTCGCCCAGGCGATGGGTGTGCCCGCCGCACAGCTCTCCCCGGTGCGCGGCGGGGAGGTGCTCGACTTCGGCGGCGACGTCGTGGAGGTGGTGCGCTCACTGCACAGCAGAAACAGCCGCCACTCCGTCCTCTTCCCCGGCATCCGCGTCGGTGTCCCGGACACCCCGGCCACCATCGCCGACCTGCCCGAGGGCGACACCCTCGCCTTCCACCTGACCCCCGCCTCGGGCCCCTCCGCCTTCTTCATGGGCGCCAGCGACTTCGACGAACGCGCGGTCACCGGACTGTCCCCGGACGTGGCCATGGTCGCACTGCCCTCCACCTCCAGCACCCACGACTACGTGCCCCGACTGATCGAGGCCCTGGACCGTCCCGGCACCGTGGTCCCCGTGCACTGGGACCACTTCGAGCGCGAGCTGACCAACCCGCCGGTCGACGGAACGGGAACGGGCATGAGCGTCGCGGACTTCACCGCCGTGGTCCGGCGCGTCTCACCCGGCTCGCGCGTCGTCGTCCCCGAGTACCTGACCCCCTACACCTTCGCCTGACCGACGGGAAGGCGTACCCGTGCGGGACCCGGCCGTCCCGGACGTCACTCCGGGCTTGGGCGATGAAGTCCGGTGAGTCCGGCTTCACGGGCCGACCGACACCGACAGGCGGACGGGCTCCCCGCCCGCGCCCCCGGAAGGGGCACGGACGGGGCCGTCGTGCCGTTGGTCAGGCCCACACGTGCAGACAGGCCAGCAGCAGGACGAGCGCTCCCGTGTAGGTGGCCGGAATCCTCACCGCGGCCGCGACCGGGGACTCGCGTTCCCGCCGCGCCCACGCGTGCACGGCGACGGCGAGTGCCGACTGCGCGGTGAGCACCGCGGCGGCGGCCAGACCGACGGGGGGCATCCGGAGACCGGCGAGCAGGCCCACCGCGGCCGCGACCTCCACCAGCCCCGCCGCGCGCAGGACGCCCGCCCCCACCGGCAGGTAGGAGACCCGGTCGAGCAGCCTTCGCGAACCGACCGCCTTCGCGCCGCCCGTCACGGTGAACGCGACCGCCAGCACCGCCGACAGGACCGTCACGGCCAGGGGCATGGCCACTCCCTCCCCTCAGAGGAACAGCGACGCGTTCTTGGCCAGGAGCACGCTGTCGGCGAGGTAGACGGTCCGCTCCGCCAGCAACAGTCCGTCGGGGCCCCGGCGCAGGACGTCGGCTCGGAACCCGGTGAAGCGGTCGGTGTCGTCGGCAAGCCGGTTGCGGTGGGCGTCCACGACGCTGCGGACCGCGAAGACGCCGTCACCGAGCTCGGGCCGCCGCGTGGCCTGGACGTTGGTCACCGCGCGCACGACCCTCGGCGGGGGGTTGTCCGACCAGGCGACCGTCTGCTGCACCCGTGCCGCCCGCAGGCGCAGGGTGGCCAGGTCCTCGTCGTAGTGGCCCAGGTCCCCGGGGCCGCCCGCCTCACCGGCCAGGTCGCGGTGCATCCGGTTGCCCCGGGCGGGCATCCGGTAGCTGACCTCCTCGGCGAGCAGGTCCAGCCAGTCGGAGTAGCGTGCCTCGTCCAGCAGTTGGGCCTCGAAGTACAGGAACTGCTCGATCTCGCGCTGCTCGTCGGCGTCGACGGGGATCGGCCGTTCCACGGGACCGGCCTCGGGAGGCCGGGGCCGGAAGGACTGCGTGGAGATCGTGGTCGTCATCGGGGCTCCTCTCGGTCGCGGAGGCGGCGTCAGCGCCGGTCCGGGGCGGGCATGGGGGCGGGGGCGGTCTGGGGCAGTTCCGGGGCGGGGCCCTCCATGAGTTCGAGCCACCGCCGGTAGAAGGCCCGGGCGCCGACGTCGTTGAGGATGTGGCCGACGTCGCCGGTGAACCCGGGTACGGCCGGGTCGCCGGTCGTGGTGGTGCCCAACCCCATCTGGTAGTTGAGCGCGGTGCGCCCGGTGACGTGGCCGCCGGCCACCGCCTGGATCTCCGACCAGTTCTCGCTGTCGTCGGTCTCGACGATGCCGGTGCTGGAGAAGGTGAGCGTGGCCATCCGCATCGCCTGTCGGCGTTGTTCGGCCGACCAGCCCGAGTCCACCATCACCCAGGACCAGATCTCCATGTCGTCGACGGACCGGGGGTGCCACACACGCAGGACGCGGTCCGCGAGCATGGAGAAGTTGGGGAAGACGGTGCCGTGGATGAGTGCCTGGTGTCCGGGCGCCGCGTCCTCGGGGGAGCGCCCGAAGGTGAAGGCGGTGTAGTTGGGGTCCTCGGGCAGGATGATCGTCCACCCGTGGCCGTAGCGGCTGCCCAGCTCCCGGCCCTCGGTGGGCATGTTGACGTCGAGCAGCGAGGTGGCGGACAGGTGGGCGGTCTGCGGGTGGTAGGTGTCGTTGGCGAACTGTTCGGCGGCCAGCTTCCAGTTGCCCTGGAGCCGCCACTTGATGGGGCCGACCAGTTCTGGCTGGTCGAGGCCGTCCGCGGCCCAGTCCAGGACGCCCCGGTAGGCGTCGAGGTAGTCGTGTAGCGAGGGTGCCTGCGCGTCCCAGCAGCCGAAGACGAATCCGCGGTAGGACTCCACCCGGGTGACCGGGACCAGGCCCCAGCGGTCCAGGGGCAGGCGTCCCTCGTAGCCGTCGTCGTGGTTGGGCACCTCGACCAGCGCGCCCGTGCCGTCGTAGGACCAGCCGTGGTAGGAGCAGGTGAACCGTGGGGTCGACCCCGAGTCGGCGCGGCACACGCGCATGCCCCGGTGGCGGCACACGTTGAGGAGGGCGCGGATCCGTCCGTCCCGGCCGCGCGTGACGATGACGTGGTCCTGGCCCATGACGGCCGTGAAGAAGTCACCGGGGCGGCGCAGCCGGGACTCGTGCCCCAGGAACAGCCAGCTGCGGGTGAAGACCGTGGCCAGCTCCGTGCGCAGGAGGGGTTCGGACTCGAAGACCTCGCGGTGCAGGGTGCCCGTGTCGAGGTCGATCAGCTCCCCGGGCGCGGCCGACCGGCCGGTGGCGGGTGCTGTGCTCATGTTCGCTCCGATCGTCGTGTTCTCGGTGTGGTGGTCAGCCGCGGTTCGGGGGTCGTTCGTCGGGACGTGCCGGCTCGGAGCCGTCGATCACGACGCCGACGGTGTCTCCGCGCACCTCGACGCGGTAGGTGGTGGCGGACGCGCTGGCGGGGCCGGACCGCACCTGGCCGGTGCGCATCGAGAACACGGCCAGGTGGGCGGGGCACTCGACGGTTCCGTCCTCGACCCAGCCCTCGCACAGCGAGGCCTGGCCGTGCGTACACGTGTCACCCAGGGCGAACAGTCCGTCCGGGGTGTCGAAGACGGCGATCGGCCCGTCGGGTCCCGGAACGCGGACCGCGCCCGCGTCCGCGACGTCCTCGCGGGTTCCGACCGGCAGCCAGTGCGGTTCGCTGATCCGTTCGGTCACCGGGATCACTCCCCTCGTCCGCCGCGCGGGGTGATCCCGTCGACGATGAGCGCGGCGAGGCCGCTGACGTGCTGCTCGGCCAGGCGGTCCCACCGCTCGTCGTCGCCTCGGTGTTCGAGGAAGAAGAAGGACAGGGAGGAGGTCACCGCCGAGGCCGCCGCCTCCACGGGCGCGTCGTGGGCCACGGATCCGTGGTCGACGGCGTCGGCGAGCCAGAGCGCCAACTCCGTTCGGAACTCTCCGACCAGCTCCCAGAACAGACCGGCCAGCTCACCGTCGATCTGGCCCTCGGCGGCCAGGACCGCCATGAGGTCGGAGTGCTCGCGAAGGTGGGCCAGAAGGGCGGTGCCGAAGGCGCGGACCCCCTCGCCCGGGCTGGCGGGGCCGCAGGCGCGCAACGCGCCGGTGACGGCCGCCCGGTCCAGTTCGGGGGAGTCCGCGATCGCCCGGAGCAGCTCCACCTTGTTCCCGAAGTAGTGGAAGAGCAGTCCCTCCGCCACTCCGGCCTCCTTCGCGATGAGCTTGGTGGTGGTCGCCGCGAACCCGTACCGCGCGAACAGCCGCAACGCCACATCGCGGATGTGTCGGCGCCGCTCCGCGGCCGCCTGCTGTCGGCTCGTCGCCATCGATGCCCCCTGTGTTCGGAGAATATATTGAGTGAACACTCATTGAGTGATTGCTCGTTGAGCGTATACTCAACAAAAATTCCGGTCAAGGGAGCGGGCCGACACATCCGCGTTCCCGTGGAGACGAGGAGGGTCTCGATGCACACCCCAGGCGACGTCGTCGTGGTCGGAGGAGGGATGGCCGCCGGGCACCTGGTGGCGTCGATGCACCGGCTGGGCCAGGCGCACCGGGTCACGGTGCTCGGGGCCGAGCCCCACGCCCCCTACGAGCGCCCGCCACTGACCAAGGACGCGCTCACCGCAGCCATGGACCCCGCCGCCTCGGAGGCGGACCTGGCCGCCCGGTTGGCGATGCACGCTCCCGACCGGCTCGCCGAACAGGGCGTGGAGGTCCGTGTCTCGGCCCGGGTCAGCGGGGTCGACCGCGCCAGGCGGACGGTGACGGTGAAGGGGGGAGCGACGGTGCCCTACCGCCACCTCGTGCTGGCCACCGGCTCCCGCCCGCTGGTCCCCCGGCGGTGGGCGAGGCGGCCCGGACTCGTGCGCACCGTCCACACGGTCGCCGACGGCGCCCCACTGCGACCGCTCCTGCGCGGCGGGCGCGTCGTGGTGGTCGGGGGCGGCTTCGTCGGGCTGGAGGTCGCGGCGGCCGCCCGTGGCGGAGGCTGCCCGACCACGGTGGTCGAGGCCGGCCCCCGGGTCCTGGGGCGGGTGTGCACGCCGGTGACCTCAGAGGCGGTCGCCCGCCTGCACCGGGAACACGGGGTCCGTGTACTCACCGGCACGAGGTGCGTCGACGTCACGGCCGGTGACGGCGGGGGACCGGCCCGCCTGGTCCGCCTCGACGACGGAACGGTGTTGGAGGCGGACCTGGTCGTCGTCGGTCTCGGAGCGCGCCCCGAGACCGATCTGGCCGAGGCCGCGGGCCTGGAGCTGGACCAGGCGACCGGCGGTGTCGCCGTGGACGGCGCGCTGCGCACCACACGCGATCCGTCGGTGAGCGCCATCGGCGACGTGGCGGCCTTTCCCGCGCCCGGAGCCGGCGACCGCCTCCGCCTGGAGTCGGTCGACCACGCGGCGACCGCCTCCGCCTGGAGTCGGTCGACCACGCGGCGGCCTCGGCCGCCCACGTCGCCGCCCGACTGGCGGGAGGGGACCCCGGAGACTACACCGCCCGGGGCTGGGTGCCCACCTTCTGGTCCGACCAGTACCGTCACACGCTGCGGATCGCCGGACTGTCCGCCGGATACGACAGGACCGAGCTGAGCGGTGTCCCCGGCGCCGAACCGTTCAGCGTGCGCTGCCTGGCCGGGGACCGGCTCCTGGCGCTGGAGAGTCTCGACCGTCCCCGCGACCACTCGTCGGCCCGCCGCGAACTGCGGGCCCACCCCCTCACCTGATCCCCGACGGGCGTCCGCCCGGCTCCCCTCCGGGCGGACGCCGGAGGCCTCACCCGGAGGAAGGCGGCGTCGGCCGTCGCGACAGCGCCTCGACGATCCCCTCCAGCGCGGGCTTGGGCCGGTACTCCTCGTCGAACGGGGTGGCCGCCGTGTACCCCGGGAACCACTCCGGGATCCACGAGTGCCCGTCACCGACCCCCCACACGGTCACCCCCACGCACCCGGGCACGTCCAGGCAGGACTCGACCACGTGACGGTACTCCCCGGCCTGCGCCTGCAGTTCGGCGTCGGTGACCGGCTCGGGCACACGCACGTCCAGCTCGGTGACGGCCACCTCCAGCCCCAGGTCGGTGAAGCGCCGCATGGTCGAGGCCAGGTCCTCGGGCACCTGCCCGTGGACGAAGTGGCTCTGGAAACCGATGCCGTGCAGGGGCACACCCCGGTCCACCAGGTCCTCCGCCAACGCGTACAGGGCGTCGGCCTTGGCGCCGCCGCCCTCGATCCCGAACTCGTTGATGTACAGCCGCGCCTCGGGGTCGGCCTCGTGCGCGACCCACAGGGCCTCGGCGATGTAGTCCTCGCCCAGGACCCCGTACCACAGGTTCTCCCGCAGCTCCGCTCCCTCGTCCGTGAAGGGCTCGTTGATCACGTCCCACGCCGTGACCCGCCCCTCGTAGCGGCCCACCAGCTCCCCGACGTGCTCCCGCATGACCTGGCGCAGCTCCTGCGGGCCGAACGAGCCCTGTTCCAGCCACGCGGGCAGCTGGTTGTGCCACAGAAGCGTGTGCCCCCGCACGTCGAGGCCGCCCCGCTCGGCGAAGTCCATCACCGTGTCCGGGCCGCTCCAGTCGAACCTGCCCCGCTCGGGCTGCACGTACTCCCACTTCATCGTGTTCTCCGCGGTCACCGACGTGTAGTTCCCGGTCACCACGTCCCGGTACTCGTCGTCCCCGCGCAGCGGTTCGACCGCGACCGCCACCCCCAGATCCACCCCGTGCACGGCGGCCAGGACCGGGGTGCCGCTCTCCGGCCCCCCGTCCTCGGGCAGTGCCACGGCCAGCGCCGCGGCCACCACGGACACCGTCGCGCACCCCGCCAGCACCGCCAGCGCCATCGCGCTCCCCCGTGACGGGAACCGCCCCCCGGCGGCCCCGCGCCGCACGCCCCCGCCCACGGCTACCGCGCACCGGTCGTGACGGGGAAGGCGGACAGCGCGCGTACCGAGAGCGTCGGCCGTCGTGTGGGCGGGGCCGTGGGCCGCAGCCTCGGGACCCGCTCGGCGAGCGCGCGCAGGGCGATCTGCCCCTCAAGACGGGCCAGCGGCGCCCCCAGGCAGTAGTGGGCTCCGCTGGAGAAGGAGAGGTGGTCGGCCGCCTCGGCCCGGGTGATGTCGAACCGGGCGGGTTCGGTGAACCGGGCGGGGTCGCGGTTGGCCGAGCCGATCAGGCACAGAACCTGCTCACCCCGCCTCAGGGGCTCGCCGAGGACGTCCGTGTCCTCCTGCGCCCACCGCGAGGTCACCTGTACCGGCGAGTCGAACCGCAAGATCTCCTCCACGGCGCCGTCGACCAGGTCGGGGTCGGCCACGAGCCGGTCCCACTGCTCCCGGTGGCGCAACAGGGCCGTCACCCCGTTGCCGATGAGGTTCACGGTGGTCTCGAACCCGGCGACCAGCAGCAGACGGCACATCGCCGCCAGCTCGGTGGAGGACAGCCTGTCGCCGTCCTGCTCGGCCACCAGGGCCGACATCACGTCCGCGCGCGGGCGGGCGCGTCGGTCGGCCGCCATCCGGGCGAACAACGCGTCGAGCTCGTCGTTGGCCTCGTGGATCTCGCGGAGCTGGCGCGCCGACCGCGCTCCGTCCAGGGCGGTGCCGATGACCGTGCCGATCCGCACGAACGCGTCGTTGTCGGCCTCGTCGACCCCCAGGAGCCGGGAGATGACGGCGATCGGCAGCGGCTGGGCGTAGTCGCGCATGAGGTCGAAGTCGCCCCGCTCCAGCGCCGAGTCCAGCAGCGCCTCGGCGATCTTCTCGATCTCCGCCCGGTACCCGGCCACGCGGCGCGGCGCGAACGCCGGGCGCGCCATCTTCCGCAGCCGGGTGTGGTCGGGCGGGTCCCGCTGGAGGAAGGACAGGTCCATCACGTCGAACTCCTCGCGCGGGACGAACCCCTCCGGGGCCCGGACACCGAACGCCCGTTCGGCCAGGACGTGTCCGACGGTCGCGTGCGTGTGCGTGACGCGAAAACCCAGGCGGCTGGTGGCGAACGGCCCCCCGGCGCGCAACCGCGCGTAGGTGGGGTAGGGGTTCTCCCGCCAGGGCCAGTGCAGGAGACGAGTGGCGTGGTCACCCGACTGAGCCGCCACCCATGACAGGGCGGTGGCGGAGCGCAGTCGGGCGTCGAAACGGAGTGAGTCGATCATCCGCATGGCTGTGGTCCTCTCGTGACGTACACGACACTAGGGGTGCGAAGCCGCGTCTCTCAGCCGCTCCCGGAGAATGGCCGAACACGGACGTGGGGGAACTCCACCGCCGTCTGGGTCGTTACCGCCCCAGCACGGACCGAAACCGGTGCCCGTGTCCGGTTCCCGACCCGGGGGCGGATCTGTCCTCGGTCCGCCCGCCCCGGCCCTAGACTGGGGCCTCCGCGAGCGGCAGAGTCGGAGGATGAGGACGTTGGGCGCCTTGGACAACAACGACCCGGAGCGCGTCGGGCGGTACCGGCTGGTCAGCCGTCTGGGCGCCGGGGGCATGGGCCAGGTCTACCTCGGCCGCTCCGCCGGCGGCCGGGCCGTCGCCGTCAAGCGCATCCACCCGCACATGGCCGCGGACGCCTCCTTCCGTCAGCGCTTCGCCCGCGAGGTCACCGCCGCGCGTCAGGTCAGCGGTGCCTTCACCGCCCCCGTCATCGACGCGGGACCCGACGACGAGGTGCCCTGGCTGGTCACCTCCTACGTCCCCTCCCTGCCCCTGGACGAGGCGGTCCGCGACCACGGACCCCTGCCCGAGGCCAGCGTCCGCGTCCTCGCCGCCGGTCTGGCCGAGGCGCTCGGCGAGATTCACCGGGTCGGCCTCATCCACCGCGACCTCAAGCCCGGGAACGTACTGCTGGCCGAGGACGGGCCCCGGGTCATCGACTTCGGTATCGCCCGCGCCACCGACGGCACGGCCGCCACCCAGTCGGTGATCGGCACCCCCGGCTTCATGAGCCCCGAACAGGTGGAGGGCCAGACCCTGACCCCCGCCAGCGACCTGTTCGCCTACGGGGCGGTCCTGGCCTTCGCCGCGACCGGCGCCGGGCCCTTCGGCGAGGGCAGCATGCCCACCATGGTCATGCGGATCGTCAGCGCGGACCCGGACCTGTCTGCGGTCCCCGAGTCGCTGCGCCATCTGGTCGCGGCCTGCCTGTCCAAGGACCCGGCGGGCCGCCCGAGCCCCGGCGAGATCCTCGACCACCTCGGCGACGTGCACGCCGGACCGTCCTGGCTGCCCCCGGCCGTGACGGCGGACGTGCGCGACAGGACGGCGGCCGTGAACCAGGCGCTGGCCGCGCCCGGCGGCGCGGGAGGCCCCGGGGCCACCGGCGGCCACCAGCGCACGGAGGTGCTGGGCACGGGAGGAGCCGTCGCGGCGGGCGGTGCCGCGGGAGCCGCCACGGGCGCCCTCGGCGACGACCAGGCCACCCGGATCGCCCCGTCCACGGCACGGCCCCCCGGGAACGGGGCCACAGCCGTATACGGACAGCAGGGGTACCAGCCCACCCGGCACATGCCGCCCGCCCAGCCGCCCGCGAGTCCGCCCACCGGCCAGTACCGGCAGGATGCTCCCGGCGCCGAGGACCCCTACGCGGACCTGTACGGAAGCCGACGCCCCGCCGCCGACACCCAGCACCACCAGCAGGCCCGGGAACGGGCTGGGCGGGAAAGTCAGCTGGCCGAACAGGAACGCCAGCGCCAGCAGGAGCAGTACCGCCAACAGGAGCAGTACCGCCAACAGGAACAGCGCCGCCAGTACGAGGAACACCAGCGCCGCCAGCAGGAGGCGCGCCGCCAACAGGAGGCCGAGCACGCCCACCGCGAGCGCGTGCACGCCGAGCGGCAGGCCGCCCAGCGGGCCCAGGCCGAGGCGCGTACCGCCAACCAGCCGGGTGTGTGGGGCTTCGTCAAGCTGATCCCGCTGCTCATCCTGCCGCTCGTGCAGATCCCGGTCGGCTACGGCGCGGCGCTGGCGTGGTCGTGGTTCACCACCGAGGCCGGGGTGTGGACGGGCGTGCCCTACGCGTTCGAACCGCTGAGCATGGACGGGTTCTGGCACGCGACCATGCTCGGGTACTTCCTGTTCAACAACCTGGTGTCCGCGGAGTACCTGGTCCGCTCGCTGCGCACCTCGTTCGTCACCGGTTCGGTGCTCGCGCTCTCGGCCGTCGCGGCCACCAACGGGCTGCTGTACAGCTTCGGCTTCTGGGGCTGAGCCCTGGGCCGGGACGCCGGACGAACCGGGGGAGGGGGAGGGGCCGCGCGGCCCCTCCCCCTCCCCGTGTGACGTGAGGACCCGGACCGGGGAAGGGGCCCGGGTCCGCCGCCTCGGATCCGCTAGGAGAACGAGGCGCCGACGCGGCCCTCGGCGATCTCCGTGACGCGGTGGTGGACGGGGCGGCTGGGGGACAGGGCCGAGCACGTCGTCGGGCACTCCGGCCCCTCCTCGACGGTCACCGACACCGTGTACACGCCGCCGTCGTGGCCCAGGGTGACCCGCACGCCGTCGTCCCCGCGGTCCTCGTCGAGCAGGGTCAACGCGTTCACGCCCACCGTGCCGAGCCTGGAGCGCAGCGCGGCGTCGGCGGCCTGGGCGGCGGAGGAGTCGGTGCACCGTCCGCGGTAGTTCTCGGGGAGCACGTCACCGTCTTCGAAGGCGGTCACCGTGCGCACGGCCGACTCCGGGTCCAGACGGCCGAAGTAGAAACCCTGGGGCAGGGCCACCAGGTTGGCGGCGAAGCGGTCACCGCCCACGTGGGTGGTCTCCCAGACCTCGGCCCGCCCCCCGGCCAGGGCCGCCGCGACGGGACGCCCCAGCACGGCGCAGCACGGGTCCTTCTTGGCGTGCGTGCACACCAGGTACAGACTGTGCTCCACCGGGACGCCGAACTCCGGCGGTTCGGGCTTCTCCACGGCGGTGACGTCGTACTCCAGCAGCTCGGCCAGGTCCTCGAACTCCACCATGCGGGCCCAGGGGGTGGTCCTGCTGGTGTGGACGTAGTAGGCGCGGCGCGGACCCTCGTCCCCGCCCGCGCGCTTGCCCTCGCCGGGGCGCTTGATGAGCTGGGGCTTGATGTCGCGGCCGACGATACGCTCGGCGAGGCGGGAGACGACGGTCTTGTCCAGGCCCGGGCTGGAGAACGCGGGGTGGCGCCATGGGCCGGAATGCTCGACCAGCAGCCAACCGCCGGTGGTGCCCGCCGTTCCGGCGATCTGCTCACCGGTGTAGCGTGCCAGGGCCGAGCAGCCGCGGCGACCGTCCGGGGCGGTGGGTAGACGCACGGTCTTCGTTCCAATCGAGTCTGGGATGGCGACGGGCGTACGGACACACGGGTCGAGACGTGATCACACGCCCCAAACCTTGGGTGCGAAGGTTAGGTTAGCCTATCCAGACTGATTGGTGTAGTAGTCGGCCGGGGTGTCCGGTCCGGTGTCACCCGGGGGCGCCCTCGGCGGGCGCCACACCCGGCAGTACGTCCAAAAGCGCCCTCCGCGCCGAGTCGACGTGCTCCTCGGCGGCCTGGGCGAGCACGTCGGTGGCGCCGCCGCTCAGGTGCCGGATCAGCGCGCGGTGCTCGGCGACGACCGTGCTCCGGTAGCGCTCGCGGTCCAGTCGCGTGCGGGCGGCCTGGAACAGGTGCACCTGTGAACGCAGGCCGCGCCAGGAGGTGGTCAGGCGACTGTTGGCGGCCGTGTCGTAGATCCGGTCATGGAAGGCCAGGTCGAGCGCGAGCAGGGTGGGTCCGTCCGCGTCCACGCACAGCGCCTGCTCCATGGCGTCCACCAGGGTGTGCAGTTCGGCGGTGCGTTCGGGCGTCATCCGCCGGGCGGCCAGTGTCGTGGCCAGGCGTTCCAGCGCGGCGCGGACCGCGTAGACCTCGTTGACGTCGTCCGTGGTCAACTCGATGACGCGGGTGCCGCGGTGCCACTCGCTGCGCACCAGGCCCTCGCGCTCGAGGATGGCCAGTCCCTCGCGGACCGATCCCCGGCTGACCTCCAGGGAGGAGGCCAGTTCCACCTCGCGCAGGGCCGATCCCGGAGGCACCCGCCCCTCGAGAATGGCCTCGCGGACGCGGTCGGCCGCCTCGTGGGCCAAACCGCGCCGTCGTGCCCTGCGCATGCCGCCACCCCCGGAGCCGTCTTCGTGCCGGGGAGAAGTGTACGGCGTTCACCGCTGGGATGGAGAGTCATGTGGGTCTCCGTCCCGCAGTGGTTCCGGGGCGGGTCCACACCCCAGGGGGCGGTGAACTGTCTGGATGTTGACATCGTGATCTTCGCTCCTCAGGATGGGGCACCGTCGCGGGGGCGCGTGTGTGGGGTCCGGGTCCCGTCCTGGCCCGGACGGCGGACCCGCCCCCGCGGCGCCACGCCCTCCGCTTCCCTTCGGCGTCGCTCGGGGTCTTCGTCCGGCAACTGAGATCTACGAAGTAAAGGCAATCGCCGTGTGAAGGGTGAGGATTCATTTGTTTACCGAGAAGTATTTTCGCTAGCGTGCTGCTCGTGTGAGCATCCCGTAGCATGCTGCGACCATCTGACTTCGCCTCTGCCCCCGGTGACCCATGAGCCACACCGCCACCCCTCCAAGGAGACATGACATGAAACGCCTCAGCCTCATCGCGCTGGCCGCGGTCGGAGCCATCGGCCTGAGCGCCTGCGCCTCCGACGACGGCACCGACACCTCCGCCCCCGAGGAGGTGGCATCCGAGGAGAGCGCGTCCGACCCCACCGGCGCCGAGGACACGGGCGCCGAGGACACCGCGCAGGAGGAAGACGCCGTGGCGACGATCGCCGTCACGGCTCAGGAGATGTCCTTCGACGGCATCCCCGAGACCCTGCCCGCGGGCACGATCCGGATCGACTTCGAGAACGTCGGCCAGGCCCAGCACGACCTCGTTGTCGAGGAACTGGGCGACGAGCAGGTCATCCCCGTGATCGACGCGGGCGCCAGCCAGAGCGCCACCGTCACCCTGGATCCGGGCACGTACACCTTCTACTGTTCGGTGGGCGGCCACCGCGCGATGGGCATGGAGGCCACCGTCACCGTGGAGTAGCCCCCCGGAGGCCGGCGAACGCACCCCGGGCCTCGGAGGGGCGTTCGCCGGCGCGCGCCTCAGGCGGAGAACCCGCCGTCGCTGTGCGGCGACTGCCCGTCGATCCACCCTCCCCGCGCCGAACACGGGAACTCCAGCAGATCCGCTGTGTCGGCCGGGGTGCCCAGACGCCCCAACGGTGTCCGCCCCACGCACGCCGCCCGGGTCTCCCCGTCCATCCACCCGGTCTCGACCGGGCCGGGGTCGATCACGTTCGCGCTCACCCCCAGGTGCGCCAACTCCCGGGCGGCGGCCGGGGTGATGCGGTCCAGCGCGCCCTTGCTCGCTCCGTAGGGCAGGTTCCCGACAGTGTGGTCACCATTTTCCTCCGAGGATGCCTCGGCCTTCAGGTCGGGGAGGAATCGGAGCCTCCGTCGCCCGCTCACAGCAGTAGTGAGCTGCCTCACGTCGAAGGGGGATTCTCCTTGGCCTGTCGGCGTTTCCCGCTAGATTGCCGACCGTGACGACATCACCACAGGCAGACGAGAAGGTCGGGCACGCCCGGTACACCTTCCGGCTGCGCGTGTCGTCCACCGCCCACCACGCCCTGGCACGGGAGTGGGGGCGGTGCCGCTGGGTGTGGAACCAGTGCGTCGCCCAATCCCGCGCCGCGCACAAAGCCAGGGAGAAGTGCGGTCCGGCACGGTTGGACCGGATGCTCACCGGCTGGCGCGCCACCAGGAGGTGGTTGCGCCGGGGCGGGTCGGTGCCCCAACAGCAGATCATCCGCGACTTCGCCGCCGCCCGCGCCAAAGCGCTCAAGGACATCAAGAACCGGGTGCCCGTGCGGCAGCGGGCGGGGATGCCCCGGTTCAAGAGAAAACACACTGCCGCTCCGACGCTGAACTACACCCGGCGCGGGTTCCGCCTCAAGGACGGCCGGTTGCACCTGGCCGGGGGGATCGCCCTGACCGTGGTGTGGTCGCGCCAACTGCCCGCCGATCCGTCAAGTGCGCGCGTGTACCGTGATGCGCTGGGCCACTGGTACGCCAGCTTTGTCGTCCCCGCTCAGACCGAGCCCCTGCCCGCCACGGGGCGGGTGATCGGCGTCGACTGGGGTGTGGCGGAGGCCGCGACCACCACCAGCGACGACCACGACCTGCCCCACCCCGAACACGGCGGGAAGGCCGCGCGGCGCCTGGCCCGGTACCAATGGATGATGGCCCGCCGCAAACCCGCACGAGGCCAGAAGGCCTCCAAGGGCTATCTGCGGGCGAAGAAGCACGCCGCCCGGGCGCACGCGAAGGTGGCCAGGCAACGCCAGGACACCGCCCGCAAGTGGGCCAAGAAGGTCGTCCGTGACCATGACGCGATCGCCGTGGAGGACTTCAAGCCGAAGTTCCTGGCCAGGAGCACGATGGCGCGCAAGGCGGCCGACGCGGCGATCGGCGCGACCAAGCACGCCCTGGTGGAGATGGGCCGCAAGCACGGCCGGGACGTGCGCCTGGTGCACCCGGCGCACACGACGATGGACTGCGGCGACTGCGGTGCGAGAGCCAAGCACCGCCTGCCACTGTCCGAACGCATCTACACCTGCACCGCCTGCGGCGTGTCCCGCCCAAGGGACAAGAACTCCGCACACGTGGTGCTGGTCCGGGCCGGTCTGGACCCGGCTGGTGTCGAGGGCAGAGGACCGTGCGCCCCGCCGGGGCACGCGGCGGCCTGAGCCAGGAATCCCCGCACATCCCATGGCGGGAGGGAACTCGTTTCGAGAATCCCCTTCCCTTCGGGGAGGGGAGCAGTCAACCAATAGGGCCAGTCCATGACGGTTTTCTGGCCGTACGGGTCCTCCGGCCGCTCGGAGACCGGCCCGCTCAGCCCGTCAGGTCGGGGATGAGGACCGGACCCACCCGGCGCACGTGGTCGCGAAACAGCGCCACCGCCGGAGGCTCGTACCCGCCTCCGGACCCCTCCTCCGGCCAGACCACCCCGATCGGCCGGGTGGCGTCCGCCCCCCGCAGCGCCAACTCCACCGTCCCGCCCAGCGGGCCCCGGGGCCGTGCGGGCAGCACCGACACCCCCAACCCCGCCGCGACCAGCCCCCGAGCCGTCGCGATGTCGTCGGCCTCGAAGGCCACCCCGGGGGTCAAGCCCGCCCGATCACACAACCGGTCGGTCAGGTGCCGTACCCCGCGCCCCGGCTTGAGCAGGATGAACTCGTCACCGGCCGCCTCCGACACCCGAACCCCGCCCACGACCGCGGCCAGCGTGTGTCCCTCGGGCACCACCAACCGGAGCTCCTGGGTGTGCAGCGTCGCCGACGCCAACCCCGGACGCGACGGCAGGGGGGAGGTCAGCGCCAAGTCAGCGCCGCCCGAGGACACCCTCCGCAGCGACTCCGCCCACGCCTCCTGCGTGAGCGTGAACCGCACCCCCGGATGCAGCGCCCGGAACCCTCGCAGCAGCGCCGGAACGACCTCCACCCCCAGTGTCGGCAGGAAGGTCAGCGCCACCCGGCCCTCCTCGGCGTCGGTCAGCTCGGCCAACCCCGCCCGGAGGTCCTCCAGGGCCCGCCGCACGTGCGGCAACAGCAGACGGCCGGCCCGCGTCAACCGCACCCCGCGCCCCGTCCGCTCCACCAGGGCCATGCCCAACTCCTCCTGGAGCCGGGCCAGGGCACGGCTCAACGTCGGTTGGGGCGTGTCCAGCGCTTCGGCGGCTTGTGTGACGTGCTCGGTCTCGGCCACCGCCGCGACCATGCGCAGCCGGGGCGCCAACACCTGGACCAGGGCTTCCGAGGTATCCATACATATCAGTATGGAACAACCACAAAACATGCATTGGACGTATGAAACGCCGCTTCCTAGCGTGGGAGCATGTCCCCGACCAGCGGCTCCGCGCCCGTCCACGACACCCGTCCGCGCGCGGGCACCCGCGCCTACCGTCGTACCGTCGTCGCCATGGTCGCCGCCGCCGTGGCCACCTTCGCCCAGCTCTGGTCGGTCCAACCGATCCTGCCCGCCATCGCCGAGGGCTTCGAGGCCTCCGCCGCCCAGGCGGCGCTGACCGCCTCCCTGGCCACCGGCGGGCTGGCCGGGTTCAGCCTGGTCTGGAGCGGCGCCGCCGACCGGATCGGCCGGGCCCGCGTCATCACCCTCTCCCTGGTGACGGCCACCCTCCTGGGCGCCCTGGCGCCCTTCGCCGCCGACCTGTCCCCGCTGTTGGTCGTGCGCGCCCTCCAGGGGGCGGCCCTGGGCGGAGTGCCCGCGGCCGCCATCGCCTACCTCGCCGAGGAGATCCACCCCGCCGACGCCCCGCGCGCCACCGGGCTGTACATCGCGGGCAACCCCCTGGGAGGGATGGGCGGGCGCCTCCTGGCCGGGTTCGCCGCCGACCTGGGCGGCTGGCAGTGGGGGATCGCCGCCAACACGCTGCTGGGCGCGATCGCGCTGGCCGTGTTCGTCCTGGTCCTGCCGCGTGGGCGGAGGGGGAGCCCGACCGGTCGCGCACGCGTCCCCTCCTCGGGGCCGCGACCCCGCGGGCGGCTCCGCGCGGCGCTGACCACACGCGGGCTGCCCGCCCTGTACGCCCAGGCGCTGTTGCTCATGGGCGCGTTCATGACCGTGTACAACCTGCTCGGGTTCCGGCTCGTGCAAGAACCCTTCGCCCTGTCCCAGTCCACGGCCTCCCTGCTGTTCCTCGCCTACACGGCCGGGATGCTCGGTTCGGCGGCGGCCGGTGCGGTGACCGCGCGCTTTGGCGGCTACGCGGTGCTGGTGTCGGCGACCGCCCTGATGGCGGCGGGGCTGGCCGCACTGGTGACCACGTCCCTGGTCGGTCTGGTGGCGGCCCTGCTGGTGCTGACCTTCGCGTTCTTCGCCGCGCACGCCGGCGCGTCGGCCTGGGTGGGGCGGCGCGCCGTGGCGGGCCGGGCGCAGGCCATGGCCGTCTACACACTCGCCTACTACCTGGGGGCGAGCCTGTTCAGCTGGTGCGGCGGGCTGGTCTACGACGCCGTGGGCTGGGGTGGCGCGGTGGTCTACGCCCTCGTACTGTGCGCGGCGGCGGCCCTGGCGGGGCTGCGCCTGCGCCGCCTCCCCGAACCCGCCACGGACCGCACCGGGGTTTTGGCCCGTTCGGGGGAGGGGAGGACGTGATGCGAGGTTTTGTTTAAAATTAAACTACATTGGGCGGGTGCGCCCGGAAGCGACGGAAGGTGACGACATGGACGTGCGCCCCACGGGCCTGCACCACGTGACCGCGATCGCCACCGATCCCCGGGCCAACGCCGACTTCTACCGCACCGTGCTGGGACTGCGCCTGGTCAAGCGCACGGTGAACTTCGACCGCCCCGACACCTACCACCTCTACTACGGCGACCGCGCGGGAAACCCCGGCACCATCCTCACCTTCTTCCCCTGGCCCGACGCCCCGCGCGGGCGCCCGGGCGCCCGGGCGCCGGACAGGCCACCACCACGACCCTGTCGGTGCCCGAGGGATCACTGGGCTGGTGGGCCGACCACCTGGCCGCGCTGAACATCGTCGCCACCCGGCCCGCGGAGCGCGCCGAGGAGGACGTCCTGACGCTGCGCGACCCCGACGGTCTGGTGATCGAACTCGCCGCCAGCGCCGACCCCCACGACACCGACCCCTGGGACGGCGCAGGGGTGCCCGCCGAGCACGCGGTCCGGGGCATCCGGTCGGTCACCCTCACCGAGCACGACACCGAGCAGACCGCCCGGATGCTCGGGGAGCAACTGGGCTTCTGCCTGGTCGACGAGGCCGCGGACCGCCTGCGGTTTCGCACCGGCGCCGCGGCGCCCGGCGTGGGGACCATCGTCGACGTCGTGGCCGACCCCGCCGCGGAGCGCGGCCTGGTCGCCGCCGGGACCGTCCACCACGTCGCCTACCGCGCCCCCGACCGTCCGGTCCAGGACGCCTGGCGGCGGACGTTGGAGGAGGACGGCGTCGACGTCACCGAGATCCGGGACCGCCGCTACTTCACCTCGGTCTACTTCAACGAGCCCGGCGGTGCGCTGCTGGAGATCGCCACCGACGGCCCCGGGTTCGACGTCGATGAGCCCCTCCTGGAGCTGGGCCGGTCCCTGCGGCTGCCGCCGTGGATGGAACCGGACCGTGAGCGGATCGTGCGGCACCTGCCGGACATGGGGGAGGGGGCGTGACCGCCGCCCGTACCACGGCCGGTGCGGAGCGCGGCCGGAGCCGCTCCTGACCGGCCCCGCGGGCCGGGGTTGAGGAACACCGGAACGAGGACCCGCGCCAAGGGCTCACCGGGTGACTCGCCGCCGGGCGGGTGTGCGACCGCGGCTTCCGTGTCGGCCCGGGTGGGCGGGGTGTGGCGCCGGGTGGCCTCCAGTCGCCGTCAGCGGCAAGCGGCCGTGGAGTCGGAGCCGGGTGCGAGGTGGACGCCGCCGTTCACGTCCTCGGCGCCGGCGGCCTCCAGCAGAGCCCCGACCAGTCCGGGGAAGCGCTCGTCCAGGTCCTGGCGGCGCAGCGTGACGAAGCAGCGGGTGCCCTCCTGGCGGGTGCGGGTCACCCCCGCATCGCGCAGGACCCGCAGGTGGTGGCTGAGCGTCGACTTGGCCACCGGCGCCCACAACTCTCCCCACCCGCGCTCGGCGCCGTCGGCGAGCGCCCGTACGAGCCCGATGCGCAGCGGGTCGCTGAGCGCCGCCATCACCTCGGGTAACGACAGTTCCTCGGTGGCCGGGTGGTGTGCGCGTCTCATGCCTCCATGCTACCTTGTTCGATATTCGACGAACAACGAACAAAGGAGTCGGGTTGACCGAGCCGCAGCACCACCAGCACACCGACCTCAACGGCCGGGTCGCCATCGTCACCGGCGCCGGATCGGGCATCGGCCGCGCCACCGCGATCGCCATGGCCCGCGCCGGAGCCCGCGTCCTGGGGGTGGGCCGGCGCCAGGAGGCGCTCCAGGCCACCGCCGCCCACCACCCCGGCATCGCCGCCCACTCCGCCGACCTGCGCGACCCCGACGCCCCCGCCAGGGTGGTCCAGGCCGCGACGCAACGCTGGGGCCGTATCGACGTGCTCGTCAACAACGCCGGCGCCACCGCGATGATGCCGTTGGCCGAAACCGATGCGGACCGCGTCGCCGGGTTGTTCGCGCTCAACGTCACCGCCCCCAGCCTCCTGGCCGCCGCGGCCCTGCCGCACCTGCGCGAGCGGAGGGGAACGATCGTCAACGTCTCCAGTACTTATGGCCACCGGCCGCTGCCCGGTGCCGCCCACTACGCGGCCTCCAAGGCCGCCGTCGAGCAGTTGACGCGCTGCTGGGCGCTGGAACTGGCCCCCGAGGGGGTACGGGTCAACGCCCTGGCGCCGGGCCCCACCGAAAGCGAGGCCCTGTCGGCCGCCGGGCTCACCGAGGCCGACGCGGCTCGGGTCAAGGAGGCCGAGGCCGCGCAGATCCCGCTGGGCCGCCGTGGTGAACCCGACGAGGTCGCCCAGTGGGTGCTGCGGCTCGCCGACCCGGGCACGACCTGGCTCACCGGGCAGGTCCTCACCGTCGACGGCGGCCTCGAACTCACCTGATCCCGGGGCCGGGCTCCTCCCCCGTGTTCGGGCCGTGGCGGGCCGCCCGCTCATCGGTGAGGAAGCTCGACCGGCATGCCCCCAGAAGTGGCGGGCCGGGGCGAAGTGCTTGGCGCGGGTTCTCGTTCCGGTGTTCCTCAACCCCGCGACCGCGGCGGTGCCCCCTGCCCCTGGGCGCCACCGCTTCCCCTTCCGCCGCCGCCGCGCTCAGTCCCCGGTCTCGGGCCCTGCGATCTCGGCCCACACGCGCAGGCCCGCGTCCGTGTGGGGGGAGGCTCCCCAGCGGTCGCTGCACGCCTCGACGAGCATCAGGCCCCGGCCCCCCTCGGCCCGGTCGTCGCCGAACCCGGTACTGAGCGCCGGGCAGCCCGAGGTTCCGCGGTCCAGGACCTCCACACGCAGCCTGGGGCGGTGTGTGTGGCCGTCCAGCCAGGTCAACGTCAGGTCGACGGGCGGCCGCCCGTGCCGGACGGCGTTGGTCACCAACTCGGAGACGATCAGGTGGGCGGCGTCGCCGAGGACGTCCCCGCCCCGCTCACGCAGGAAGTCCTCCACGCTCCTGCGGGCACGGCCGGCGGCGCACGGTGTGTGGGGGAGTCGGCAGGACAGGTGCGCGGGGAGGTCGGTGGTATCGCCGACGAGTGGGAGGTCGCCCGTGGGAGGGACGGAGATCCCGGGTGCGACGACCGTGCTGGCGACTGTGGGCATGACGGCTTCCCTCGGCAGAGAACGGGGCAGGAGTGACGTGTTCGACCGGGCCCGTGGCCGCGGGAACCCCCCCGAACGCCCATGGTCGGGGAGTGGGATGTGATGCCCCACACTCCTGTGCGTTCCTTCACCTTCGCAAACGCCACACCGCTTGACAAGGGATTCTTTCGTAAAATATCGAAGTGCCCACGGATTCGGTTGTGTGGTGGGGTTGTGGTGGGAAAATCAGTCGTGGTGCGGGATGCCGTTCGCCGGTGGGCGTCCAGCCGTCCCCTGGCTCCCTCCCGATGGGTGAATCTACGATGTAAAGGTGGTGCCGTGGTCCACGGCGCCACGTCGGCATCGTCCTCGCCCTTCGCGTCCACGATGCGACTGTGGGTGTGAAATCCTTCCCGCCTGGGAACGCCAGGGATCGCATAGTCCGGCATTAACCCCTCTGCAACGGCACAACCCTCGCCAAAACCCCACAGCGTGAGGTTCCATGGACAACTCCCCGAAACACCCTGGACTCACGCACAACCATGCCGACCTCTCCACCCCGGCCAACATCGTCCAGACCGGCGCACTCCACGGCGGCGTCCACTTCCACCCGCCCGCACCACGGACCGGGCCACCCCGTCAGCTTCCACCGCCACCGGCCGAGTTCACCGACCGCGTCCACGAACTCCGCGAACTCGCCGACACCCCGCCGGGCGCGACCACCGACCTGGCCGTCCTCGTCGGCACCGGGGGAGTGGGCAAGACCGCGCTCGCCGCCCGCCTCCTCGCCCAGACCGCCGACCAGTACCCCGACGGTCAGCTCCACGCCGATCTCGCGGGCTTCACCGGGGCCGTCCCCACCGACCCCGCCGTCCTCCTGGACGGCTTCCTCCGCGCCCTCGGCGTCCCCGCCGCGCAGATCCCCCAGGGGCTGGAACCACGCGCCGCCGAGTTCCGCAGCCGCACCCACGGCAAACGCCTCGCCCTCCTCCTGGACAACGCCGTCTCACCCGCGCAGGTACGCACACTCCTGCCGGGTGAGGGAGCCCACCGCGTCGTCGTCACCACCCGCCTCCACCTGCTCGGACTCCTCCCCGAGGGCGCCCGCTTCGTCCACGTGCGCCCCCTCGACCCGAACGCCGCCGTCGCCCTGCTGGACGCCCTGCTCGCCGACCACCGCGACGACCTCACCGGACCCACCTCCCGCAGCCTCGTCGACCTGTGCGGCCGACTGCCCCTGGCCCTGCGAGCCGTCGCCGGACGCCTGCGGCTGCGCCCCGGCCGCCCCGCGCGACGCGTGGTCGAGGAACTCTCCGACGAACACCGCCGCCTCCCCGCCCTGAGCCGGGACCACGACAGCTCCGTCACCGCCGTCTTCGACGCCTCCTACGCCGCCCTGCCCGACGACGTCGCCCGCCTGTACCGCCTCCTCGGGCTCCACCCCGGCCCGACCATCACCCTCGACGCGGCGATCGCGCTGGACGGGGGAGAGGGCTACGACACCGAGGACCGCCTCGAGACCCTCCTGGAGGCCAACCTCCTCCAGGAGGACACCGACGGTCGCCACCGCTTCCACGACCTCATCCGCGACCACGCCCGCGCCAAGGCCCGCGGAGACGAACCCGACCACCCGCGCGAGGCCGCCCTGGACCGTCTGGTCGAGCACTACCTGCGCGTCGCCACCGCCGCCGACCTCACACTCAACCCCCGCCGCTGGCACCTCGGCCCCCGCTACGCCGAGGCGAGGAGCGCCGCCCCTCCGTTCGCCGACCACGCCACCGCACTCGCCTGGCTGGAGGCCGAACTCCCCGCCCTGGACGCCCTCATCACCCTGTGCCACACCACCGGCCGCCATGAGGCCACATGGCAGCTGTGCGAAGCCCTGCGCTCCCTGTTCACCCTGCGCCAGCACTTCGACACCTGGCTGCGCACCCACGCCACCGCACTGGCGTCCGCCCGAGCCCTCGAGGACCCGGCGGCCACCGGCCGCATCCTCATGACCCTCGCCCAGGCCCACCTCAAACTCGGCCGCCCCGACATCGCGACCGAACACCACACCGAGGCGCTGCGCCTGTTCGAGGAGGCCGACCACCCCTACGGCCGCGCCTCGGCCCTGGAGGGCCTGGGCACCGCCGCCCTGGCCGAGGAGCGGTACGCCCCCGCGGTCGACCACCTCACCCGAGCCCAGGAGATCTTCGCGGGCCACGGGCGCGAGCGCGGCGTGGCCATGATGCACCGCCACCTCGGCGAGGCCCACCGCGGCCTGGGCCACCACTCCCGCGCCGCCGACCACTTCGGCCGCGCCCACGCCTACTTCGCCACCGACGGCGACGACTACATGGTCGGCCGCACACTCATCGCCCGCGCCCGCTGCCTGCTGGACGAGACGCGCACGAACGAGGCCGAGGACGCGCTCACCGGGGCGCTCACCGCCGTCGAACGGTGCGGGGCCCGGCTCGAACAGGCGCGCGTCCACGACCTCCTGGCCAGGTCGGCGCGGATCAGGCGGCGGGAACCGACCGAACGCGACCACCTGCGCACCGCGCACGCCATCTATACCGAACTGGGCGCCCCGCAAGCCGAAGCGACAGCTCGACGCCTCCGGGAACTGGACGAGCCGGAGCCGTGAGCGCCTCGGCGACCACCGGCTCCAGCCAGCTCCCGCCGGTCCACGGCGGACCCAGCGCCGACACCGTGTGCGCGAGCGCCAGCGCCGCCTGGATCCGTCCCACGCCGACCGCGCCGCCCACGGCCACGTCCCCGTGGCCGCGCACCGCGATCCACCACCGCCGACCGCCGTCGGCGGCCACCACCCGGCACCCGGGCGACTCCGCCAGCCACCGCCGGGCGAGGTCCGCGTCTCCGGGGCCGGTGACCACGTCCGCCAGGTGGCGGACGTGATCCCGGGCCGTCGCCCACCACTGGTCGTCGACACACACCACCCCGCAACGGTGACCGGACAGCCGCGCCCTCACCCGCCACGCACTCACGACGCCACCGCCCGTCCGAACAGCGGCTCCAGCGGTGTCGGCACCGGAGCCGGGAGACCGGCGGCCGGGTGGTCGGGCTCGGGCAGCCCCATCAGCCGGTAGATCCCCTCGCGCAACAGTCGGGCCGAACCACCGGGAGCCGAGGTCAGCAGCGACGAGTACCAGCTCGCCCGCTCGGGGACGTGTTCGGCCACCGCCGCCCGCACCTGTGGCCACAGCGGCCGGTCGGTGTCCAGCCTCGGCACCGACCGGCCGAGCAGGTCGCTGTGCGAGGCGGGGACCACGTCCTCGCTCGGGAAGGCCGCGAGCAGGACGGGGCGTCCCGCCGCCGCGGCGTAGTAACTCACCGAGCCGTGGTCGCCGATGACCAGGTCGGCGGCGACCACAGCCGCCTGCCAGCCGTTCTCCGGGGGCAGCAGCAGGGCGCCGTGGCGTTCGGCGCCGCTCAGCCACGCCCGTACCTGGCGGCGTCCGTGCCACTCCCAGATCCCGGGGTGCGGGGCGGCCACGACACGGGCGTCGTGTGGGGCGAGTTCGGCGCTGAGCCGGGCCGGGAGGTCGTGGTGGCGTCCGAGCAGCGAGTGGGGCCGCCAGGTGGAGGACAGCAGCACCAGGGTCTGCCCGTCGCCGACGCCCAACGCCCGCCGGTAGGCGTCACGCCGGGACAGACCGGCGAGGATCCGGTCGAAGGAGGGGTCACCGACCACGTGCGCGGCCGGTGCGGCGGCGGGAGCGACGCGCGCCAGGACCTCACGTACCCGCTCGTGCGGGACGCCGATCATGGCGGGGATGACCCGGCCGCGCGTGACCAGGCCCGCCTCGGTCCGCGACAGGTCGCGCGTGGCAGTGGCCCCGTGGCCCCGCCACCGGGGGCGGATCTTGCCGGGACCGGCCCCGTGCTCGAGGGTCAGCACGGGCGCGTGCAGTTGTTCGAGCCCGCCCAGGCTCGCCGCGATCGCCAGATCGAACTCGTGGGCGGTCGCCTGCTCCCAGTCGAGCACGACGGCGTCGAGCCCGCGCACGTGCCGGGCCGCGCCACCGGCGAGCGGGGAGGTCGGGGGGACGGTGAAGACCACCTGCACGCGCGGGTCGGGTTCGACGAGGGGAAGGACGTCGGCCAGACGGGTGGCCGCGGTCAGGTGGTGGGCGACCGCCAGGACGGTTCGTTCGGTGCGCAGGGTGGCCTGGGAACGGGCGCCGGGCCCGAACGGCCCGGTCCGCCATCGGATGTCGGTCATCCGTGCTCCTCTCCGAAGAGGTCGGAACACGAGCGTCGCCCGCGGGACGTGACGAACCGCCTGCAGGGGACCTGACACCGGCCTGCGAACCGCATGACGGATCGCCTGCGCCCCCACCCTCCAGAAGGGGCCCTCCGGGGCGGTGCCAGTCGACGGGCGCGCCGCACGGGCCGCCGCCGCGGAGCTCTCCGGCGTCGACCCCGAGCTCGAAGGCGTCCCACTCGGCCCCGGTACAGGTGAGGGCGGGGCCCGGACACGGGCGACCCCGACGAGATCGGCGGCACACCCATCCGCCCCTACGTGTCAGGCGTGTGTTCGTGCCCCCACCCCGGTATCCCGAGGGCGACCTCCTGGCCGCGCCGACGAGCCGGCCGCCGGACGACCTGGGTGAACTCGCTGCGGTGATCCGTACCCGCCTCGACACCATCGGTTGGGGCGGTTCGTCCTCGCCGGCCGGGCGGCGCCCACCATGAGCGCTGCCCGGCCGACCGGGCTGTCGGAGCTCCGACGAGGAGCGGGGCGTGCCTCACACGGGAAGTCCCGTGAGTGCGTCGACCACCGCCGGTGCCGCACTCAGACCGAACTCCAGGAAGCGAAACCATCCTTCGGCCGAGACGGTGACGAGTGCGGTGGCGAACGGGACCGGCGTCATTGTCGATCTTTCTGTCGAACGGTTCGGGTGGCGGCCAGGGGCAGACGGCCTGGAGGTCCTTGCGCACAAGGAACGGCCGGAGCCTCTGTGGGCTCCGACCGAGCAGCATCCTAGGGGTATTTGTTCGGGTACGTCAGCGATCGACGAAACTGCTCATAACCGCCAGTTCAGAGCGGATCTCGGCTATTTCGTAGGGGTCGAGAAGCCCGAGCACCGGATTGGGGCCGTCGTGTCCGCCCGTACGGTTCGGGAGCAGGTCGGAGGACAGCAGCGCCTGAGCCTGGCCTCGCAGGGTTCCCGTCACACGTGCCTCGGCCAGGGATCTTTCGTACATCCGTTCCGCCAACTCCACGGCCCCCGACGTGAGGTGGGCGTGCCCGAGTTCGAGCAGGACCTCGTGTAGCTGGGTGGAGCGGGTGCGTGTCGCGCACTCCAGCGCTTGTTCCAGGTAGAACAGAGCGTCCGCCGATCGCCCCAGGCGTGTCAGAGCGTGCCCGATGTTGACCAGCGCCATAGTCTCCCCGTCCCGTTCTCCCACCTGTCGGAAAGCCTCCAGCGCGGTTCGTGAGTGCTCCAGCGCTCCCTCCACGTCGTTCCGCGCCCGACAGATCTCCCCGAGGTTGAGTGTCGCGCCACCGACGAGGCGACGCTCCCCGGACACCTCGAAGTAGGCACTCGCCTCCTCGATGAGCCGGACCGCCTCCGTGATGTGCCCGAGGTATCGGTAGGGACCCGCGAGATCGCCCTTGCTCCGCGCCATGCCCCGTAGGTTGCCGATCTGTCCGTAGTACTCCAACGCTTCCAGCAGATGGACGACAGCGGTGTGCTGGCATCCCATCTCACGGGCGCAGTTGCCGAGGCCGTTCAGGGCGTCGGCCATGCCCGCACGGTTGTCGGCCGCCCCGGCCATCTCCAGCGCTTGCTGGTGCAGTCGCTCGGACTCGGCGTACCGCCCCTCCAGATAGAGGATGGTTCCCAGTTCGTTGAGCGTGATCGAGCTGCCCAGGGAGTCTCCGACCAGAGTCCACAGCCGATGCGCCTCGGTCACCGACGCGTGGGCCTCCTCCGTCCGTCCCAGTCGCCACTGCGCCTGGCCCAGGTCATACAGGGCGTGCGCAGTGCCATGCGGGTCTCGGGGGCCCCGGATGAGCACGGCCCGCTCGTGGGCGGCGGCCGCGTCCTCCCACCCGACGGAGGCGTCCAACAGCGCGGCGCAGGCGTGCGCGATGTCGGCCTCGGCCGCCTCGAACCCTCCGTGCGTCCGTCCCCAGGCCAGGATGTCGAGAACGCACTGCCGCTCACTGTCCCACCACTGGTAGGCCTCCCAGAGGGACCGCAACGGCGGCAGGTCGCAGGGTGTGTCCGGCAGGGGGCGCCGGTAGCGGTCGGGGGCGTACCGGCGGTCCGCCCGGTCACAGGAGTGGAGGTAGTACGTGAACAGCCGCTGGAGTGCGCTGTGCCGTTCGGTCACCGACAGGTCCGGGACACGTCGGGCGAAGGCGGACACCAAGCGGTGCATCCCGAACCGGCCGACCCTGGGCTCCTCGATGAGGGACGCCTCCAGGAGGCGTTCCAGGAGCGTCTCCGCCCGTGTGGCGGACACCCCCACAAGAGCGGCCGCCGCGTACACGTCGAACCGGTCGCCCGGATGCAGTGCGAGGCGGAGGAGGGCCTGCCGCAGGGCCGGTTCCAGGTCGCGGGTACTCACCTCGAACACTGACTCCAGCGAACGGTCACCCGACCGGATGTGGTCCAGTCCCTCGCACACGTCCCCGAGCCGGGCGAGCAGGTCCTCCGGGGTCCAGGCGGTGCGCGCCCGGAGCCTTCCACCCGCCAGCCGGATCCCCAGCGGGTGACCGCCACAGAACCGCGCGATCCCGACGATCGCCTCCGAGGGTTTCTGCCGTTCCAGCACGCTGAGCAGCAGGCCGGTGCTCTCCTCGTCGGAGAGCCACGACAGACGCCGTCGGCGCGCTCCGTCCAGCTCCGACAGCGCCCAGCGGCTGGTGATCAGCACGGCGCAGCCCGGCCCACCGGGGATGAGCGGCCGCACCTGCGCGATGTCGGCCGCGTCGTCGAGGACGATCAGGATCCGTGCCTCAGCGGTGTGGTCCCGCCACAGTGCCGTCAGCTCCGCCTCTGACGTGGGTTGCTGCGCTTCGTTGACGCCGAGCGTCGAGAGCAGCTCACGTAGCGCCTCCACCGGTGTCTTGCGCGGGTGCGGCTCCCCGCGACCGTGCAGCTCGACGTGGAGCCGGCCGTCGGGGAAGTGCTCGCCGAGCAGGACGGCCGCGCGCACGGCCAGCGCGGACTTACCGATCCCGGTCAGCCCGTGGATGACGTGGATGCCCGTCGCGCCTGGCGGGTGGCCGAGCACGGCGGAGACCAGTTCCCCAACCTCCCGGGTACGACCGGTGAAGTCCGGCAGGTCGCGGGGCAGCGTGTTGTGCTGGCGGCGGGGTAGGGGAGCGGTGGGTTCGAGGTCGGATTGGCGCGTCCCGGCGGGTTTGGCGCCCAGCACCTGTCGAAACGTCTGTTCGGTGGCCGGGCTCGGGTTCCTTCCCTGGCCTCCGAGGTGTTCGCGCAGCCGGTGGTACGCCTCGACCGCCTCCGTCGACCGTCCACGGGCGTGCAGGCAGAGCATGAGCAGTTCGGTCAGGCGCTCGTTGGCCGGGTAGGTGTGGGTGTGGTCGACCAGGTCGTCCACGATGTCGTGGGCCCCGGTGGCCAGTCCGGTTTCGGCCCACAGCTCCACGACGCTCTGGTGCCGTGTCTCCATCGTGTGTCGCAGTCCCGACGCCCACCGGCTCGTCAGCCCGGCCAGGGGAGGTCCCCGCCACAGGTCGAGCGCGGCTCGGGATCGGGCGAGGGCCTCGGGATCGTCGCCGCCGCGGCGGGCGCGCCTGGCCTCGGACCGCAGGCGCAGGAAACGCTGCCAGTCGACCGCCTCGGGCACGATCTGGAACCGGTAGACCCCGGCCCGGGACATGAGCGCCGCTGGTGCCGCTCCCATCTTGCGCAGCCGGTTGCGCAGGCGCGTGAGGTTCGCGTCGATCGTGGACAGCGCCACCGACCTGCCGTCCCAGACCCGGTCGACGAGGGTGTCCCGCTCGACAGGGCGGTCGGGATCGACGCCGAGCGCCACCGCCAGAGCCAGTTCGCGCCCGGCGAGTTCCATGGGTCGACCGCCGACGCGCAGTTCGACGGGCCCCAGTACGTCAAGCTCCACCATCCACTCCCGTTGACCCCCGGGACTGCGATGATTCCCGGGATCGAACGGCCGCTATCCGGCGCGGTCCGGCCGATATCGGCGGGCACGTGCATCGGAGGATGCATACCGTCTGATGGGCTTATGACGTGCGGATATCGACTATCAGGGCATCGATCGACCATCATGGTGACATTTCCTTGTCCTGGAGGACAGTCAGGCGATCGGATCGTGGTCTGGTCGAGGCGTTACGAATCTACGACGTAAAGGTGGCGCTCGCGTGTGCCACACATACCGGCCGTAAGGAACATACGCTCACCCGTCTAGACTCAGCGGTCATGAACCCCGAACACCCCATCACCCCCTCTTCCGCCCACGGCGCGGACTGACCGTGGACCCCGAGATCCTCGGCCTCCTGCTTCTGGTGGCCCTCGGCGCGGGCTGGGTCGACGCCGTCGTCGGCGGGGGAGGGCTCGTCCTCCTGCCCGCCCTGCTCGTCGCCTCCCCGGGCACCCCCCTGGCCACCCTGCTGGGCACCAACAAGCTCGGCGCCGTCTTCGGCACCGCCTCGGCCGCCGTCGCCTACGCACGGCGCATCAAGCTCGAACCGCGCGTGGTCTGGCCCACGGCGGGCCTGGCCCTGGTCGGCTCCGGACTCGGCGCTCTGCTGGCCACCGCGCTCACCGCCGACGTCCTCAAACCCGTCATCATGGTCGTTCTGGCGGGCGTGGCCCTCATGGTCTACTTCCGGCCCGCCATGGGCACCGAACCCAACCCGCGCCTGCGCACCCGAAACCGGGCCCTGGCCGCCGTCGCCCTGGCCGGGCTCGCCGTCAGCTTCTACGACGGACTCATCGGCCCCGGCACCGGCGTCTTCCTCATCATCGCCTTCACCGCCGTGCTCGGCATGGACTTCGTCACCGCCTCGGCCTCGGCCAAGATCGTCAACACCGCCACCAACACGGGCGCGCTCGTCGTGTTCGCCCTGGGCGGGCACATCCTGTGGGGACTCGGCCTGGCCCTGGGAGCGTGCACCGTCGTCGGCGCCCAGATCGGCTCGCGGATGGCCCTGAAGCGCGGCTCCGGGTTCGTGCGCACGGTCCTGCTCATCGTGGTCCTGGCGCTGCTGGTGCGCATGGGCTGGGACCTGTTCAGCTGACTCGGCGGCCCGCGCCCACGACCCACGGGAAACCGGAAGCCTCCTCGACGGCAACCCGAGGGCGGTGACCGAGCTCGTGCCGCCCGGCCGTGTCCGGACGCGCGGCGCGGGATACACGGCCCGATCCGCGTCGCGGGTTAGATTCCCAGCATGGACGGAGCCTCCTGCGTCGTCAGTTCCCTCGCCGCCGAGGGCATCGACCACCTCTTCATGGTCCCCGGGGGACTGAACGACCCCTTCATGCGGCCGATGACCGGGACGGAGGGCGTACGGACCATCGTCGCGGCACACGAGGGGGTGCCGCCTACATGGCCGACGGCTACTCCCGCGCCTCGGGCCGCCTCGGGGTCGCGTTCGGCATCGGCGGGCCGGGCATCACCAACATGGTCACGGCGGTCGCCGCGGCACGGGCCGACCGCTCCGCGGTCCTGGCCATCAGCTGCGAGGTCGCGACCGGCACCGAGGGACGCGGGACGTTCCAGGACGCCAGCGGCGCCGCGCTGGACGACGTCTCCGTGCTCAGACCGGTCACGGCGAAGAGCCTCAGCGTGAACTCGCCGGGCAACCTCCAGCCGTACCTGCGTGTCGCGGCGCTCACCGCGCTGCGCGAGCGGGCGCCCGTCCACCTGTCGATCCCGCTGGACGTGCAGCGAAGCCCCCAGCAAACGGACTGGACGCCGCTTCCGGAGGCGGCCTACCGGCCGATGGCGATCGACCAGGGCGCGACGAACGCCGCCCTGTCCGTGTTCTCCGCGGGCAGCGGCGGTCCGACCCCCGCCAAAGTGGTCCTGCTCGCCGGCCCCGGAGTACGCCACGCGGGGGCTGAGGCGGCTCTGCTCGCCGCGGCCGAGCGCTTCGACATCCCGATCGCCACCACCCTGGGTGGGAAGGGCACGGTCCCCGAGGACCACCCGCTCGCGCTCGGCGTGTTCGGGTACGGCGGCTCGCGCTGGGCCAGCGAGGCGATCCTCGATCCGGACGTCGCGGTACTCATCGTCGTGGGGTCGGCGCTCTCCCAACGGGACACGCTGAACTGGGACCCCGGGATGCTGTCGACGGCCGAACTCATCCATGTCGAGGCGGACCCGAGCCTCATCGGACGCACGTGGCCCTCGTCCAGCCCGGTCACCGCAAGCCCGAAGGCCTTCCTCGAACAGCTCGCCGCCGTCGACGGGACGGTCGCCGACGGGCTCGACAACGGGCGTGCGACCCGACGGGCCTTCCTCGCGGACGTGCGGGGGCGCGGCCCGCGTGCCTACGAGGCGGACGACACCGCCAGTGACGCCGAACCGATGCACCCGGCCCGGTTCGTCACGCAGGCGCGCGCCGCCTGCCCGCGCGACACGGTGCTCTCGGTCGACTCCGGCGCGCATCGCGCCTGGTGCTCGCAGTACTGGCCGAGTTACGGCGGCGGGGACTACGTGTCCCTGGCGAACCTGGCCCCCATGGGGGTGCGATCCCTCTGGGCATCGGCGCCAAGATGGCGCGCCCCGAACGTCCGATGGTCGTCGCCACGGGCGACGGCTGCATGCTGATGCACGGGATGGAGCTCCACACGGCCGCCCGCTACGGCGTCCCTCTCGTCATCCTCGTCTTCGACAACCACGCCTACGGCAACATCTGGTACCGGGCCGAGCGCATGGGTACCGGGCCCGAGGCGCTGACCGACATCCCCGGCCTGTCCTGGCCTGAGTTCGCGCGCTCGGTGGGCGCCGACGGAGTGGCCGTCTCCCGCCCCGACGAGGTGGGGAGGCGGTCGCCCACGGGCTCAGGCAGCAGGGGCCGTTCCTCGTGTCGGCCCGGATCGACAAGAAGTATCCGACGCCCATCGCGCCCTGGCGCCGGGCCGTCGCCGAGTGGGAGGACAGTCACTGATGGCAAGGCTTCCCGACCCCGGCCCGCGAGCGACCCCCGAGGTCCGCTCGGAGATGGAGCGGATGGCCGCCGTGCGCAGCCACGCGGACGGCCGACCGCGCCTCGCCGAGGTCTACGTCACGATGTTCAACAACCCGGACGTCGCGCGGGCCGTCGGCGATCTCGGTGAGCGGCTGCGCTTCCGGGGCGTCCTCCCGGACGACCTGCGCGAGACCGCGATCCTGCGCTTCGCCGCCCGCCGGGGCCTGGACTACGAGTGGGCGCACCACGTGCGCCCGGCCTCCCAGGCGGGACTGGCGGCCGCGTACATCGACGCGCTGGCCCAGAGCGGTGTGCCCGCCGGGCTCACACCCGTCCAGCGTGCCGTCGTCCACGCGGTCGACCACGTCGCCGACGACGCCGAGATCCCCGACGACGTCCAGAGCGTCCTCGTCGAGGCCGCAGGGGAGGCGGGCGTCGTCGAGGTCGTGGCCATCTGCGGGCTCTACGCGCTCATGGGCTACATGTGCACGGCGTTCGGTATCACGACCGAGCCCGGACTGCCGACTCCTCCCTGGTCGCGGGACCGACCCGGCGGCGGGTGAGGCCGAACCCCGGGCGGACCCCGCCGGTTTTCCCCGAAGGGGGTGTCCTCACGACGCGTTTCCCACGCGTCTGGACGTCGCCCGCTTCCGGGTTTGGGGTCGCCGGGCCGCCGGGTAGGGGCCGGACGCCGACACCGACCCGGAAGGGGCGCCCATGCCCGAGCTGATCGACCTGCACGCGACCGCCATGACCGAGTTCGACCACCGGGTCAGGCAGGTGGGCACGGCCGACTGGGCCCTTCCCACGCCCTGCGTGGACTGGGACGTCCACGACCTGGTCAACCACCTGACCACCGAACAACTGTGGGTCCCGCCCCTGCTCGGCGGCGCGCGCATCGAGGACGTGGGGGACCGGTTCGACGGCGACAACCTCGGGGAGGAGCCCGTGGCCACCTGGGCGGTGGCCGCCAGGGAGGCGCGCCTGGCCTGGCTGGCCCCCGACGCGGTGGAGCGCACCGTCCACCTGTCCGCGGGGACCGTCCCGGCGCGCCGCTACCTGTGGGAGATGACCTTCGACCTGGCCGTGCACGCCTTCGACCTGGCCCGGGCCCTGGGCGCCGACGAGCGGCTCGACCCCGTCCTGGTCTCCGAACTGTGCGACTGGGCGGGGGACCAGGGCCTCGGACCGGGGCCGATGTTCGACGAGCCCGTGGCGGTGGGGCCGGAGGCCGCTCCCCAGGACCGGCTCATCGCTCTGACCGGACGCAAGCCGTGACCCCGGTGGGTCGTCGGCGACGTCCCCGTCGCCGACGACCCACCGGGGCCGCCCAGATGGGGGAGCGCGGTCAGGCCGCGCTGGTGGCGCGCTCCTCCAGAGCCTTCTCGTCGAAGGTCATCTGCGGCGGGGCCTGGCGGAACCCGCGGGTGACGTAGGCGAGCTGGATGAGGCCGAGCGCGGCCCACACACCGCCGATGATGAAGGCCAGCCCGCTCAGGTTGGTCCACAGGTAGACGGTCAGGCTCAGGCCGATGCCGGGGACCAGGCCGTACTTGAACAGGTCGGCGCCGGCGCGCATGCGCTCGCGGACCACGAAGTGGATGATCACCGACAGGTTCACGGCCGAGAAGGCGACCAGGGCGCCGAAGGAGATGAACGAGGCGACGGTCTCGATGTCGAGGAAGATCGCGCCGATGGCGACCCCGCCCACGATCAGGATGTTGAACGCCGGGGTGTTGTAGCGCTTGCTCAGGCGGCCGAAGACGTTCCTGGGCAGGCTGCCGTCACGGCCCATGGCGTAGAGCACGCGCGAGACGCTGGCCTGGGAGCTGAGCGCGGACCCGAACGAACCGATGATCAGCGCGAGGGTGAGCAGGGCGGCCAGGGCGTCGCCGCCCACGGTCCGCATGATGTCCAGCGCGGCGGAGTCCACGTCGGTGAACCGGGTGTAGTCGGGAAAGACCATGTGGCCGAACCAGGAGGCGGCCAGGAAGATGAGCCCGCCGCACAGGGTGACCAGGAGGATCGCGCGGGGGATGTCGCGCTTGGGGTCCTCGGCCTCCTCCGACAGGGTGGTGACCGCGTCGAAGCCCAGGAAGGACTCGGTGAGGATGGCCGCGGCGCTCAGGACCGGCAGGATCTCCAGCCCGCTGCCGACGAACGGGGCCAGCGGGTGGATGTCGGTCATGCCGACCAGGTGGCGGGCGCTCATCGCGAAGAACAGGAGCAGGAAGGCCACCTGGGCGCCGACGATCACGGTGTTGGCCTTGGCGACCAGGGCGATGCCGCGCACGTTCAGCGTGGTGATCACGACGAGGAAGCCGACGATCCACACCCAGTCGGGCACGGCCGGGAACTGGGCGTTCAGGTACAGGCCGATGGTGATGTAGTTGATCAGCGGCAGGAACAGGTAGTCCAGCATCATCGTCCAGCCGACCATGAACCCGGTGCGCGGGCCCAGGGACTTCTGGGCGTAGACGTAGGCCGATCCGGTCGAGGTGTAGACCCGCGAGAGCCGCCCGTAGGAGTAGGCCGTGAAGAGCATGGCCACCAGGGCCACGAGCACCGCGGTCGGCAGGCGTCCGTGCGACATCGCCGTGGCGACCCCGTAGACGGTGAGGATCGTGGTCGGGACCAGGTAGGCCAGACCGAACAGCACCAGATGGGGCAGCTTGAGGACGCGCGCAAGCTTCGGGGCCGTCTCAGACAACAGACCGACCTTCTTCCTGAGGGTTGACCGGTGATTCGTGTGCTCCGGGTCTTCTGTGAGCAAACCCACCATGACAGGCGTCACTGTCAAGTGCAAGTGATTCCATCGTAAAAAGTGGTCTGAGCAACTGATCTGTGACATCTGACGCCTGAACACGATGAAATCAGTTGCCACTCGTAGGTTGTGCCACCCAGGTCACCCACGGCTGCGCCCTCAGTCACACCACAGCGCCCGCCGCGCGGGCGATCCCGCCGCCCACGCGACGACGCCGTCGACCCCGGGCACGGGGGTCGACGGCGTCACCACACGCTCGCGCGGGGTCACGGCGGGGGTCTGGTTCCGCGGCTTCGGGAGAACCGGGCCGGATAGGGTCGGTCCGTCCACGCGATCACCGACACCCCGGGTTCGGTGCACCGAGGAGCCGCCGATGCACCGCTTCGATTCCAGGTACCCCGCACGCCTCGCCGCCCACGGGGCCGTGGCTTCCCGTCTGTCGTCGTTGAGCGACCGGCGGCTCAGCGACGTCGTGTCGGCAGCCTCCGCCGTCGGATCCGGCATCGGCGGCAGGTCCGCGGAACTGGACATCGACGGCACGAGGGTCTTCGTCAAGAGGGTGCCGTTGACCGACCTCGAGGTTCGGCCGGAAAACGTCCGGTCCACGGCGAACCTCTTCGGCCTACCGATGTTCTACCAGTACGGAGTGGGCTCGGCCGGGTTCGGTGCCTGGCGGGAGCTGGCGGTCCATACCATGACCAGCACCTGGGTCCTGGAGAGGGAGCACGAGGGTTTTCCCCTGATGTACCACTGGCGTGTCCTGCCCGATTCCCCTCCCGAGGGCTTCGCGGACGAGTTCGGTGGCATCGACGGAGCGGTTGCCCAGTGGGAGGGCTCACCGGCCGTGCGCGAACGGTTGGAGGCGATCGGCCGCTCCTCCCACAGCCTGGTGCTCTTCCTCGAGTACGTGCCGCGGACACTCCGCGCGTGGCTGAGCGAACAGCGGGAGAATTCGGCGTTGCCTGGCGCCGGCTCCGCCTATGCGTGGGTGGAGGACGTCTTGGCACGGGGAGCGGCATTCATGAGCTCTCGCGGGCTTGTACACTTCGACGCCCATTTCGACAACCTCCTGACCGACGGCCAGATGATGTACTTCGCGGACTTCGGGCTGGCCCTGAGCTCAGACTTTGAGCTCTCAGCGGCCGAGGGGCGGTTCCTTTCGGACCATCTGTCCTACGACCGCCACCACACCGCGACCCATCTGCTCCACCACCTCGTCGACCGCTTTCGGGGTGATGCGGGAAGGGAGGTGTTCCTGTGGGAGTGGGGCGCGGGTCGAAGGCCCGGCGGTGTTTCGCCGGAGATCGCGGCGATCATCGAACGGCATGCCCGGACCTCCGTCGTCCTGGACGGCTTCCACCGCACGCTGCTGACGGAGAGCAAGCACACTCCCTTTCCGGCCGCCGAGCTCAACCGTGCCGCGTCCGCCGGTGCGGCACACGGTTGAGGAACTCGGCTCCCCCTCTCGGAGGCGGATCGAGTACGCCGGGAATGGGCAATAGGCCAGAGTCTCCACAGCCCAGGAGGTAGACCAGTCCGTTTGGTCCGGGTGATCAGATCGCGGCCCGAGGTCACCCGGGCTGTTCGAGGTAGGCTTCACCCGCGAACCAGCGCAGCGCCGCGCGGAGAGCTGGCAGTATCGGCGAGGCCCTGTACGTGACCATCGCCCGCGGTCACGGCTGGCGGTCCTACCGGGCCGGTGACCGTGCGCTCGTGCCCGCCCATGAGAGTCCACACTTTCTTCGGGTTCCCGCTGGATGCTGCGCATCGGCGGGACCAGGGTGGTGGTCGGCTCGGGGACCATGGCCGCCGGAGGCCTGACCGGGCGCGTCATCGGCCCGGACGGTCCGCTTCAACTCCGAGAAACGGGATGAGGAGCGCTCAGTCGTTGCCCTCCGCGCACGCGATCCGATCGCCGATCACGGCGACCACGTGCCCGATCTGGCCCTCACTCCATCCGGGTACGCCCACACAACTGGAATGGAAGATTCCGTCATCGTCTCGATAACCCGATGTGGCCCTTGTGGCGAGCACGGTGTACTGGGCGTTCGCCGCGAAGCAGGGGACTTCCACGTACGTCCGGGTCCCCTCGGAGCTGATGATGCCCAGGCAGTCCCCTCTGCTGACGTTGTCGGTTCCACCGTTGAGAACCAGACTGGTCATCGCTGCGACGGGTGGAACGGACACGTACAGCAACAACGCGACGACGGCGAACGCCAGAGCCTTCCACCACCTTGTGGAATCGAGGGTCGTCCCTGTCTTCTCGCTTTCCTCCGCCCTGGTCTTCTTCTCCGTCGGCTTGGGAGGGAGCGGCACTCCGGCGACAGGAGTGGCGGGTCGGCCACGGCGCCGGGCGATCAACGTGTTCATACCGTTGAGGAGCCTGGTATGCAGCATGGCACTCACCTCGCTCTCGAAGGTCCGGGTGCGATCGGGGAGCACGGGGTCCAGGACCAGGGTCGTGCGTAGGGTGATGGCCTCGGTGAGCGCCTCGGGCAGCCACCGGCCGCCGGACCGGTCCTCGTCGGTCCGCGCCAGCACGGACAGCTCCCGCAGGAGGTGTTCCAGGCCGGGCCGGTCGTCGGGCTCCTTGGCCAGGCACGCTCCTACCAGCGCGGCCAGCGGTGCGGGCAGGTCGGACAGGTCGGGTTCCTCGTGCACGACCCGGAAGACCACCGCGTGGACGGGGCCCTCCCCGAAGGGACTGTGGCCGGTGGCAGCGAAGGCCAGCACGCACCCGAGGGAGAACACGTCCGAGGCAGGGCTGACCGGCTGGGCCATGGCCTGTTCGGGGGACATGAACGCGGCGGTGCCCAGCACGGTGGAGGTCCGGGTGTGGGAGGTGGTGTCCAGGGCGCGGGCGATGCCGAAGTCGATCAGCCGGGGCCCGTCGGCGGCCAGGATGACGTTGGCGGGTTTGAGGTCGCGGTGCACCAGCTTCTGGGCGTGGACCGCCGTAAGCCCCTCGGCCAGTCCGGCTCCGAGCACCGCCACCGACCCCAGGGGGAGGGGTCCGTGGTCGACGACGGCGGTGTGCAGGGTGGGCCCGGGGATGTAGGCGGTGGCCAGCCACGGTGGGTCGGCGTCGGGGTCGGCGTCCACGACCGGTGCGGTGTAGAACCCGCCCACTTGGCGGGCGGCCCTCACCTCGGAGGCGAAGCGGCGCCGGAACTCGGTGTCCCTGGCGAGATCGGGGAGCACGACCTTGACCGCGACCGTGTGCCCGCCGGGGGAGCGGCCCAGGAACACCTGTCCCATACCGCCTCCGCCCAAGCGTGCGTGCAGCTCATAGGGGCCCGCGTGGGTGGGGTCGCCATCGGTGAGGGGGTCGGTCATGGCACCGCTTCCGGATAGGGGGTCGTTCGCCCGGTCGGCCCCGATGATCCCAGAAACAGGAACCCTGTCCAGAGCAAATGTCCGTGCCCCCTGGGGAACCGTGCGGCTTCCCGGCGCCGCCGCCGGTGCACCGACCCCCGCACACGACGAAGGGGCCCGCGCCCACCGGCGCCAGGCCCCCACCACACGAACCGGACACCCCTCAGGTGCCCGACAACTCCCACCGCAGCACCAACTCGACCAACTCCACCACCACCTCCTTGGCCGACTGCCGACTACGCGCGTCACACAACAGCAACGGCACCGGATCCTCCAGGTCCAACGCCACCCGCACGTCCTCCGCGCGGTGCGTGCGCTGCCCGTCGAAACAGTTCACCGCCACCACGAACGGCACCCGCCGCTCCTCGAAGAAGTCGATCACGTCGAAGGAGTCCGTCAACCGGCGGGTGTCCGCCAGCACCACGGCGCCCAACGCACCCCGAGCCAACTCCTCCCACATGTACGAGAACCGCCGCTGTCCCGGCGTCCCGAACAGGTACACCACCGTCGACTCGTCCAACGTGATCCGGCCGAAGTCCAACGCCACCGTCGTCGTGGTCTTGTCCTCGACCCCCACCAGATCGTCCAACCCCACACTCTCGGTGGTCATCACCTCCTCCGTGTGTAGCGACTCCACCTCGCTCAGAGCCGACACCAGCGTCGTCTTGCCAGCACCGAAACCACCGGCCACCACGATCTTCAACGTGTCCGGCACCGGTCCCGCAACCTCAGCGGCCATCCGCCCCATCCACTCCACCTACAACTCCCGGATCCGCTCCAGCACCGATCGCAGCGTGGCCGCGTCCGGACGGGCACGCTCCCAGTCCGAGGTCCGCACCATCACACGCCCTTGGTCGACCAGATCCGCCAGAAGGATCCGCACCACTCCCAGCGCGAACCCCGTACGCGAGGCCACCTCCGCCACCGACAACGGCCGCGCGCACAACGACAGGATCAACTCCACCTCCGGGTCGGCCTCCGACACACTCACCGCCGCAACCGCCACCACCTGCGTCGTCACCGTCAGATCCGACCGCGACGGACGGGTACGACCCCCCGTCAACGCGTACGGCCGGATCAGATTCGACTCCCAGCCACCCCCTTCGGGCGGCCCCACACTCACGTCCCGCCCCTACGCCCCCGCGGCAACGCCGACAGATGCGGCCCGACCTGCCGGACCAACCGGTTCAACTCGAACGCCGCCTGACCCATGTCGCACGAGTCCTCGGCGACCAACGCGAGCGACGCCCCACGGCCCGCGGCGAGCACGAAGAGGAACACACGGTCCATCTCCACGACCGTCTGACGCACCTCACTGGCGCCCAGTTCCTTCCTGGCCCCGCGAGCCAGGCTCGCGAACCCCGACGCGATCGCCGCCAACCGCTCACCCTCCTCCCGCACCACCCCCGGCGAGGACGACAACAGCAGTCCGTCGGCCGACAGCAGCAGAGCGTGCCGCGCCCCCGCCACCCGCTCCACCAGATCGGCCAGCAGCCAGTCCAACGACCCACTCACCGCCGCACCGCCACCGACCGCCCGGCCGCCACCAGCCGACATCCACATCACCCTTCCGTCTCCTCACCGGGACGCGCACCGCGCACGCCCCCAGCGCCGTCCCCGCCACCGGGCTCCGCGCGACCGCGCAGCGTCCCCGACTGGAAAGCGCTCATCATCGACCGGATCTCGGACAGCGACCGCTGACCACCGGCCTCTCCGACGACGACCTCGGACTCGCCCCCACCGCGGTCGGCCCCCGACTCACCGCCGCGCACGTCCCCCGACCCCCACGACCGGCTCCTGCGGCCGCGCCGCCGGGGCAAGCCCATGTAGGTGTCCTCGCCCCCGCCCGAACCGTCGGCACGCGGATCCGCCACCGGAGCCACACCCACCACCGGACGCGTGTGCGGCCCGGTGTCCTCGGGCGCGCCCTTCGCCTCCGGTTCGGTCATCACCCCGGAGGGGATCACCACGACCGCGCGCGTCCCCTCGCCCCCGTTGGGCTCCAACGTCACCCCGAACCCGTGGCGGGCGGCGATCGTGGCCGCCACGAACAACCCCAGATGCGAGTCCTCCCGCATCCGCCCCAGGTCGAACCGCGGGGGATCGGCCAGCAGCGCGTTGGCCGCCTCCCGCTGCTCCCCGGTCATTCCCAGGCCTTGGTCCTCGACCTCCAGCACGTACCCCCGCGGCTTCGCGCACCGCCCCCGCACCGTCACCATGGTCCCCGGAGGCGAGAACGCCGCCGCGTTCTCCAACAGCTCGGCCAGCAACCGGACCGTGTCCGCGCCCACGTCACCGCGCAGCCACACACCCGGCACCTCCAGCACCCGCACCCGCGTGTAGTCCTCGATCTCACTGGCCGCCGCCCGCACGGCCTCGTGCAGTCCCACCGGTCCCAGACCCCCGCGTGTGGGCACGTCACCGCTGAGCAGCACGAGGTTCTCCGCGTTGCGCCGCATCTGCGTGCTGAAGTGGTCGATCCGAAACAGCGCCGACAACACCTCAGGATCGGTCTCACCGCGCTCCAGCGAGTCCAACAGCCCCAGCTGGCGGTGCACCAACGACTGGGTGCGCCGCGCCAGGTTCCGGAACATCGCCCGCACCCCCGCACGGACCTGCGCCTCCTCCACGGCCGCGGCCACCGCCGCGCGCTGGGCGTCGTCGAACGCCTCGGCCACCTCACCGATCTCGTCCCGCCGCCCCACCCGCAGACGCGGCACCTCGGCGTCCACGTCCACGCTCCCGCCCGCCCGCAGCCGCGCCGTCACCTCCGGCAGCCGTACCCGCGCGTGCTCCAGGGTGAGCGTGCGCAGCTCCTGGAGTCTGCCGCCGACCTTCTGGGTCCCGACCACCGCCACCGCGGTCGAGGCCAGGGCCGCCAGTAGGACCAGCACGCTCGTCGACACCACCACCCGGGTCAGCTCGGCGGCGTGCCCGTGGCTCAGCGCCACCACGCCCTCCATCTGCGCCTGCTCCACCTCGCGCATCCGGAAGTCGACCGCCTCGGCGGCGCCCCGCCAGGTGGGGGCGTTGACGGGCACCGTGGAGGTGCCCCGCAGCGGCATGCTGACGATGTTGTCCTGGAGCAGGCGCACCGTGGTCAGCCCCGAGTACGAGCTCACCCGCAGGTACCCCCGCCGGTCCTCGTCACCGAGCTCGGCGCCGACCCTGGCCCAGGTGTGGCGTTGTGCCCCGACGGCGGCGGAGAAGCGGGCGTGGTCCTCGGCGGTGAAGTCGTGCGAGGCCACCGCGTGCGCCACGACGGAGTCCTGCTGGTTGAGCAGCTCCCGCGTGCGCATGAGTGAGGTCAGTGAGCGCAGCTGGGGGACCTGCTCGGGGTCGGCGCGGGTCACCTGGCCGTCCCAGAACCGCAGTCCCGCCTCCACGGCCTGGTCGTAGAAGGTGCCCGCCTGCAGGGGGTCGCGCTGTTCGCGGGGCAGCGCGTCGACCAGCTCCCGGTGGTCGTCCAGTCCGCCCAGCGCGTCCAGGAAGTCCCGCGCCTGCTGGGGGAGGGCCTGGTCGTCGAACCCCTCCATCCGCCGTGAGAGCAGGGCGACGGCGTCATCGGTGTCCTCCCGTGCGCGCTCCAGCCGGTTCAGGCTCTCCCTCGACGGGCTCGCCGTGTCCATGGTGGCGCGGCGTTCGCCTTGGAGCTCACCCACGACGAGCACCACCGGTTGCCCGACCTCCTCCGTCAGTGCCGCCGTCGTGCGCAGGTCGCGGATCTCCAGGACCATGACCGTGGTCATGGCGGCCCACAGGGCGAGCAGGGCGGTGCTGGGGACCAGGACCAACGTGATCATGCGTGCGCGAAGCGAGCGGCGCTTCTCGTGAGCCATGGGTTCGCTTCCAGGGGGGAGGGGAGCGTGCGAGGAGGGGCTCGCGGGCTGGGGGAGGGACGGAGTTTCCCCGAGTGAACCGGTTCGCGGGGGATCACGCAAGGGTCGACGGTCACCCGTTACGGTCGGGAGACCAAGGGGCCGCCGGCCACCGCGGGTGTCCCCGGACCGGGCCATCTGATAAAAATCTACGATGTAAAGGTGGCGGAGCGGTTTCACCACACCAAACAGAAAACAATCGCGCGGCTCCGCCGCACCGACCACAGAGGTTCGTCCCACGCGGCGGTCGAAGCGTGAAACCCACGATCCACCGGGGTACGGTTCCCCTGCGCCGACGCGCTCCATCACGGCGCGGCACCCTTCGATCACCGATTGGCACCCACACTGGCACCACGAGGCGTGCGGCACGGGCACCGCCCGTCACGCGGCGAGACAGGTATTCAGCCGGGCACGCCGGAGCGGGGGAGAGGACACCATGAAGCTCACCGACGACCAGATCCAGGAGGGTCTCGACCGACTCACCGACTGGAAGTGGGACCCCGACGCACCGGACATCCACCGCACGGTCAAACTGAGGGACTTCGTCGCCGCCATGGCCTTCGTCAACGAGATCGCCCAGGCCGCCGAACAGGCCGGACACCACCCCGACATCGACATCCGCTACAACAAGGTCCGCCTGTCCCTGTGCACCCACGCCGTGGGCGCGCTCACCGAGAACGACATGGCGTTGGCCGCGCGCATCGACGAACTCGTCCCGTCCCACCCCTGACACGTGGAAGGTGCCTCCGGTGTTCCCGAGGCACCTTCCGTGCGTTCGCCGGGGCCGCCGTGTCAGGGGCCCGCGGGAGCGCGAGGTCAGGCTCCGTCGCTCATGAGCATGCGAGCCTGCGGGCGGGTCGCGTCGCAGATGGGGTCCGGAACCCCGTCCGTGGTGCAGACGGCGACCGTGCTCCATTTCCCGTCCGTGTTGTCCTTGGCCGGGACGGTCGCGATACCCGATCCCACCCAGGAGTCGCCCCTGTCGGTCGTGATATCCCAGGTCCCGTTCACCGTCTTCATCAGCTGGGCTCGGGCGACCCATCCCGTCTCACCGCTCCGGATCGGGTAGGTGACGCTGTCCGACACCGCGGTCTCCTCACCCCACTGGCGGTCGTAGTGCACTTCGATGCCCACGGTGACCGATGCCTGCACGGGCGAGGCCTCGCCCGTGCCGATCGTCGTGGACAGGGACAAGGATCCACCGACGGTGTTGGTGTAGCTCGTGGTGTGCGTCCACGAGAATTCGTGGGACGTCTCCTGCGAGGTTCCGTTCCGCCACACCTGGCTGACGATCTCGGGGTCGCTGGGTTTGGCCGGTGCGTCCGATCCGACCCTGAACTTCGCGTCCCTGATGACGCCGGAACGGTCGTCCCACATCCACAGCGCACGGTGTGTCGCCAACTCCATGCGTCGCTCGTGTGTGAGATCCGCATCCGGCGCCGTCTCCAGGACCCAACTGTCGTTGAGTTGTGTGGGGCTGTGGCAGTCGTACAACCCGACGTGCGCGAAGTTGCCGAAGTGCTCCCGGTAGATGTTCACGCACTTGTCGTCGCTGGCGTGCCGCAGGCGCCACCGATCGGTCTGCTGCCCGCTGACCGTCGCCGTGGTCGGCTGAAGGTACCAGTCCTGCGATTCGGAATCGTCGCAGTGATCCAGGTAGAGGCGGTCGGACTTGGTTCCCATCCGGGCGTCGACGCAGAGTCCGGTGTCCTGGTTGACGATCGAGAACGTCCCGTCCCGGTTGGCCAGGAACGTGTACTTCTGCCGGTGCGTGTCGGTGTCGTACAGGATCATCTCCGTCCCCGGGTCACCGTTGCTGGGGCTGATCTGGAAGAACGCGCTGTCCCGACTGTCCCGGTTCAGCAGCTGGATGTCGCAGTAGACGTCCTCCTGCGAGCAGTCCGGCGCGAACTGGGCGACCGACGCCCGGGCCGGCGACAGCACGACACCCGTCGCCGCCACGCAGACCCCCATCATCACCGCGGCCGCCGTGCGCGTCAGTATCCGATTCGACCCCGTGCCGCTCATTCCCCGCCCCTGGCTTCCGTTCGAGAAGTGCCGTGTTCCTGTTCGATGCCATCTGGATCCCGGGGGCGCGCATCCCCCTCCTCGTGTCGCGCTCATTCGCACGAGTATCCGATGAGGTACTCGGGGACATTCGAGTATCCGCCGCCCAAACAGACGTACCTGGCCGTCTCGTCAGACGATTCCAGAACGAATTCATGGGCGACTTCCCCGAAACCCGGGCCCATGCAATTGCCCTGACCGGTCGCGGAACCCACGCCTTCCACCGGGCCGGTGACCTCGTCGCAGACGTACGTTGGGGGGTTCGTATCCAGCGTGGCGGAGGCGGTCACGGGAGTGGGCCAGGCCACCAGAACCGCCGCGACCCCCAGACCGACCGCCGTGGACACATGACGCATGTGCGTTTCCCTTTCATGAGTGCCGATGACCCGTTCATCCACGGCGCGTGAGGACGCGGACATCACCGCGAGAAGAGAAACCAGGTTCGGATCGACCCGCGATACCCGGATTTCGCAGATGAACGGACACCGAGACAGGTATCACGGGAAGAATGCGCCGAACCGCATCAGGCGCGGCGGAGTGTCGGGCGATGACCCTATTTCCAAGGTCCTGAAAGGGGTGATCCGGTCGCTCTTTCGAACGCCGTTCCCAACGCTGGAACACAGAGAGACCAAGGGGATCCGACGGTGAGGAGCGGAGCGGACGGGATCGGTTCACCGATCCCGTGCCCCGGTCGCGGACCTTCGGGCGGGGGTATGGGCGCTGACGTCGAACACGATCGTCACGGCCGAATATCCGGCCGGCTCCGTGGTTTCCGTTCGGACCGGGACTCAGCGCAACCGCGCCCGCCGCATCTTCCCCGAGGCCGTACGCGGCAGCTCCGGAACGAAGTCCACCACCCGCGGCGCGGCGTGCGTCGCGTACCCGCCGCGCACCCACTCCTTCAGTTCCTCGGCCAGCTCCTCGCCGCCCTCGTACCCCGGTGCCAGTACCACCCGGGCACCGATCACCTGGCCGGCCAGCTCGTCGGGGATCGCGTACACCCCGCATTCCTCCACGGCCGTGTGCGCGTTGAGCACCGCCTCCACCTCGGTGGGACCGATCCGGTACCCGTGCGACTGGATCGCGCCGTCATCACGCGTGGAGAAGAACAGCCATCCCTTGCGGTCCATGATCCCGGTGTCGCCCGTCAGGTAGTAGGCCCGGTCCGGTGTGAACCGCACCTGCGAGGCGCCCTCGTTCTCCAGGTATCCGTCGAACCAGGACAGGGGGCTGCCGGCCAGGTCGATCGCCACCCGGCCGTAGGCGCCCACCGGCGCGGGTTCGTCGGAGATCGCCTCCAGTACCCGTACGTCCCACCCCGGTAGGGCGGGACCGATCGCGCCCGGCACGATCTCCTGCGCGGGCGTACCCGTGTCCCCGTTGGGCACGCCCACGCACCAGCCGAGCTCCGTCTGTCCGTAGTGGTCGCGTACCGGTACCCCGAACACGTCGTTCACCCACTCGATGACGTCGGGGGTCAGTGGTTCACCGGCGCTCGAGAGGCGTTGCACCATGACCTCCGGTGGCAGCGTCTTGGTCGCCGCGCGCAGCGTTCGGTAGGTGGTGGGGTCGGCCGCCAGGTTGGTGACTCCGAACAGGCCCAGGACGTCGAGGGTGAGTTCGGGGTCGAAGAACCCCGCGCGCAGGGCGAGGGAGTTGTGTCCGGCCAGCAGTGGCGAGATCACCCCGTGGTAGAGCCCGTAGGCGGTGCCCGGGTCGGCGGTGTTCCAGTACACGTCCTCGTCGTCCACGCCCAGCCCGTAGTGGTGGTGGGCGTGCATGGCCGACAGGGCCCGCACGGGGACGGGCACCCCCCGGGGCGGGCCGACGGGGCCGGAGACGAACAGCAGTGCCAGGTCGCCGTCACCGCCGACGGCGGCGTCCTCGATCGTCCCGGGGGAGCGGTCGACGAGCGAGGTGAGGGTGTGGTCGCCCTCGCGCTGGGGGCGGTCGCCGGTGGTGGCCACACCCCAGCGGGGGGCGGTGGCGTCGGGGAGGGGGTCGAGTTTGGTGCGGTACTCGTCGTCGCACACGACCAGGCGCGCCTGGGAGTGGGTGAGGCGCTCGGCGATGGCGGAGGGGGCGAAGGAGGGCAGGAGGGGGACCAGGACGGCTCCCAGGCGCCAGACGGCCAGGGCGGTGACGGTCAGGTCGACGCCCTTGGGGATGAGGGTGGCGATCCGGTCCCCGCTGGTGAGGCCGAGGTCGGCGAGTCCGGCGGCCAGGGCGCGGGAGCGTTGGGCGAGTTCGCCGTAGGTGAGGGTGGTGGCGGTGAGGGTGGGGCCGATCTCGGTGGTGGCCACCGTGTCGGGGTGGTGGCGGTCGCACAGCAGGTGGGCCACGGAGGTGGTGGGTGTGTCGTAGGTGGCGATCCAGTCCTGTATGCGGTGCGCCGGGTCGGGCATCGGTGGTTGTCCTCGTTTTCGGTGGTTTTGTTGTGTTCGGGGATGTACGTCAACACTATGCCCCACTGTGAGGCTGGCCTCACTCGCCCGTGGGGTGCGGTCTCGGACATGATGGTGCGCATGGATAGCGCGGCTGTGGTGGAACGGTTCGGTCTGGGTGCCCCCGAGCGGGTGTGGTTGGCGGAGGCCGAACGGCTTCCGGATCCGCTCAGGGCGTTGGACGTGCCGGTGGGGGAGGCGGCCGAGGAGGTCCTGGACCTGTTCGCGTTGGCCCCGGAGGACCGTGCCGAGGTGCGGGGGCTGTGGCCGGACGCGGGGTGGTCGCCGGAGTTGTGGCACCTGGTGGAGTGCATGTACCGGCGGTTGTGCGCGGACGCGGATCTGCCGCTGGGGGAGTGGCGGGACTGGCCGGCGCTGGTCGGGGCACAGGACGCCCGGGTGCGGGTCGCGTCGCTGTGGGCGTTCGCGGCGTGGGTGCCGGAGCACTTCGAGCGGCACGCGGCGCGGGGGATCGATCGTGCGGTGACGGCGCGGACGCTGGCGGACGTGGGTGTTCAGGTGGCGCGGTCGAGGAGGATGTTCGGTCGGTTGAGCCTGGAGACGGCGGCGTGGGTGGCGGCGCAGTTCCGTGGGCGGCTGTTCTGGGTGGGCGGGTTGCAGGTGGAGCCGGCCGTGTTGGGGGAGCAGGGCGCGGTGGAGTGGTATCCGGTGGGGGAGGCGGCCGCGTTGGGGGCGGGGATGGGTGTGGGGGATCCGGTGTTGCGGTTGCACATTCCCACGGGTGGGTTGGATCCGGTGGCGGTGGAGGGGACGTTGTCGGTGGCGCGGGAGTTCGCGCGGGCGCATCTGGGGATGGATCCGGTGGTGGCCACGTGTACGTCGTGGTTGTTGGATCCGGCGTGGGCTGAGGTGTTGGGGGAGGGGTCCAACATCGTGCGGTTCCAGCGGCGGTTCTCGTTGGTGGGGCGGGGGGTTCCGGGGGAGGCGGATGTGTTCCGGTTCGTGTTCGGGATGCCTGAGGTGGATGTGGCGGCGGCTCCGCGTGGGACGCGGTTGGAGCGTGCGGTGGTGGAGCGGTTGGAGTCGGGGGGTGCGTGGTGGGTGCGTACGGGGTGGGTGCCGTTGGTGTGAGGGGTGTGGGGGTTTCAGGGGGTTCGTTCCGAGGGGCGGGCCCCTTCGTCGTGTGCCGTGGGGTGGGTCAGATGGCCATGAGCGCCTGGGCGTCGTCGTCGGTGAGGTCGTTGCGGTCGCCGGTGTGGATGACGCGTCCGGCGTCCAGGACGGTGACGGTGTCGGCGAGGCGGAGGGCGACGTCGAGGTATTGCTCGACGAGCAGGACGGTGATGCCTTGGGCGGCGATGTCGGTGATGGCGGTTTCGATCTCTTCGACGATGGAGGGCTGGATGCCTTCGGTGGGTTCGTCGAGCAGGAGCAGGGTGGGGTTGGTGACGAGGGCGCGGGCGATGGCGAGTTGTTGGGCTTGGCCTCCGGACAGGTTGCCGGCGTGGCGGTTGAGGAGGGGTTTGAGTCGGGGGAAGCGGTCGAGGGCGGCGTCGATGAGTTCGGGGGCGCCGCGTCGGGTGGCGGTGTGGGCGAGGTGGAGGTTCTCGGCGACGGTGAGGGGGGCGAAGGTGTCGTGGCCTTGGGGTGTGTAGGCCATGCCGTTGCGGACGCGGGTGTGTGGGGGGTGGTGGGTGATGGGGGTGCCGTTGTGGGTGATGGTGCCGTGGGTGGGGGTGATGAGTCCGGCGATGGTGTTGAGGAGGGTGGTTTTGCCGACGCCGTTGCGTCCCATGACGCAGGCGATGGTGCCGGTGGTGATGGTGAGGTTGATGTCGAACAGGACGCGGGCGCGTCCGTAGCCGGCGTGGAGTTGGTGGATGTGCAGGTGGGGGGTGCTCATGTGTGGGCTTTCTGGTGGGTGCGGCCGAGGTAGACCTGTTGGACTTGGGGGTCGTTCTGGACGGTGGTGAGGTCGCCGTGGGTGAGGACGCGTCCTTCGTGCAGGACGGTGACCTGGTGGGCGTGGCGGCGTAGGAAGTCCATGTCGTGTTCGATGACGACGATGGTGTGGTCGGCGGCGATCTGAGTGAGGAGCTCACCGGTGCGGGCGCGTTCGTCGGTGCTCATTCCGGCGACGGGTTCGTCGAGGAGGAGTAGGCGGGGTTTTTGGGCCAGGAGCATGGCGATCTCGAGCCATTGGCGCTGGCCGTGGGAGAGGGTGGCGGCTTTGGCGTGGGTGTGGGGGGTCAGGCCGACGCGGTCGAGGATGCGGGTGACGTGGTCGGGGTGGGTGCGTGGGGCGCGCAGGAGTTGCCAGGGGGGTAGGCGGTGGGCGGCGGCGAGGTCGACGTTGTCGGCGACGGTGAGTTCCTCGAAGACGACGCTGGTTTGGAAGGTGCGGCCGATGCCGGTGCGCGCGATCTGGTGTTCGCTGCGTTTGTTGAGGGTGTGGCCGTTGAAGGTGATGGTGCCGTGGGTGGGGTGGGTGCGGCCGGTGATGGTGTCGATGAGGGTCGTTTTGCCCGCGCCGTTGGGTCCGATGAGGAAGCGCAGTTCGCCTTCGTCGATGGTGAGGTCGATGCTGTCGAGGGCGGTGAAGTCGCCGAAGGTGACGGTGAGGTCGGTGATGGTGAGCAGGCTCATGTGGGGCTCCCGGCGGTGGTGGGCTCCGGTGCGGGGGTGGGGGTGCGTCCTCGGGTGAGGGCGTTCTTGGCGTGGTGGGTGAGTCCGGCCAGGCCTTGGGGGGCCAGGGCGATGACGAGGACGAACAGGGCACCTTGGAGGTAGGTCCAGCCGCCGGCGAAGGTTTCGGCGAAGGTGGTTTGGGCGGCGTTGACGAGGACGGCGCCGGTGGCGGCTCTGAGGGAGTAGCGGCCGCCGAGGGCGACGGCGAGGACCATCATGATCGAGGGGATGACGCCGACGAGGGTGGGGGAGATGATGCCGAGGATGGGGACGAAGAGGGCTCCGGCGATTCCGGCGGCCATGGCGGAGAGGGCGTAGGCGAGGGTTTTGGCCCAGGTGGGGTTGTAGCCGAGGTAGCGGACGCGGTCTTCGCCGTCGCGGATGGCGATGAGGAGTTTGCCGTAGCGGCTGCGGGTGATGTGGCGGAAGAGCAGGTAGAGGGCGGCGAGGGTGAGGACGGTGAGGGTGTAGAGGGTGGTTTGTGCGGTGGGGGTGTAGAGGCTGTGTCCGGCGAAGACGGGGAAGTCGGTGAGGCCGTTGGAGCCGCCGGTGAGGTGTTGTTGTCCGATGAGGAGGATGACGAAGGCGGCGGCGAGGGCTTGGTTGAGGATGGCGAAGTAGGCGCCGCGGACGCGTTGGCGGAACACGGACCAGCCCAGGAGGGTGGCGACGGTGCCGGGGACGAGGACGGCGGCGGCGATGGCGGCGGCGGGGTGGGTCAGGGCGGTCCAGAACCAGGGGAGTTCGGTGCGGCCGGACCAGACCATGAACTGGGGGAGTCGGTCTGCGGAGAGGGGGTCGGCGGCGGTGCGGGCCAGGGTGAGGTGGATGGCCATGGCGTAGCCGCCCAGGCCGAAGTAGACGCCGTGGCCCAGGGTGAGCATGCCGCCGCGTCCCCAGGCCAGGGCGATGCCCAGGGCGACGATGGCGTAGCACAGGTATTGGGCCAGGAGGTTGAGGCGGAAGGGTTCGAGCAGGTGGGGCAGGACGAGGAGGGCGGCGGCGATGAGCGCGGTGAAGGTGAGGGGGCCGCGTAGGCGGGTGAGGGTGGTGGTCACGCGAGTGCCCTTGTCTTGGTGGTGAGCAGTCCTTGGGGACGGGCCTGGAGGAGGGCGACGATGGCGGTGAAGACGATGAGTTTGGCCAGGGAGGCGTCGCTCCAGGCTTCGACGGTGGCGTTGAGGATGCCCAGGGCGAAGGCGGCCAGGACGGTGCCGCGCAGGTGGCCCAGGCCGCCGATGACGACGACGAGGAACGCGTCGACGATGTAGTTGGTGCCCAGGGTGGGGCCGGTGGGGCCGGTGAGGGTGAGGGCCACGCCGGCGATTCCGGCGAGGCCGGAGCCGATGACGAAGGTGGTGGCGTCGACGCGGCGGGTGTTGATGCCGGTGATGGCGGCCAGGTCGCGGTTGTGCAGGACGGCGCGTGTCTGTCGTCCTTGGCGGGTGTGGTGGAGGTGGTGGGTGAGGGCGGCCACGGCGATGAGGGCGAGGGCGAGGATGAACAGGCGGGAGTGGTGGAGGCGGATGTCGCCGGGCAGGGTGATGCCTCCGGTGAGCCAGTCGGGTGTGGGGACGTCGACGTTGGGTGCGCCGAAGATGTCGCGGGCGGCTTGTTGGAGGATCATGCCGATGCCGAAGGTGAGCAGGAGGGTGTCCAGGGGGCGTCCGTAGAAGTGGCGGATGAGGCCGAGTTCGAGGAGCCAGCCCAGGGCGCCGGTGACGGCGAAGGCGGCGGGGAGGGCGAGGATGAGGGCGGGGGTGGGGGAGAGCCAGGTGTTGAGGACGTAGGCGGTGTAGGCGCCGACCATGATGAACTCGCCGTGGGCCATGTTGATGACGCCCATCTGGCCGAAGGTGAGGTTGAGGCCGAGGGCGGCCAGGAGGAGGACGGCGCCGATGGCCAGGCCGACGGGGAGTTGGGTGAGCAGGGTGTCCACCGCGGCTCCTTTCCGGGGTGGTGTGGCGGCCGGGATGGTGCGGGTCCCGGCCGCGTGGGAGGGGTGGGGTGTCAGCCGGTGAGGTCGGCGGCCCAGTCGTAGCCGGTCAGGTAGGGGTCGGGGGTGATGGGTTCGGGGGAGGCCCAGATCTCGTCGATGAGGCCGTTGTCGTTGACCTGGCCGATGCGGGCGGTCTTGATGACGTGTTGGGTGTCGCCGTCGATGGTGATGGCGCCTTCGGGGGCGTCGATGCTGGTGCCGTCGAGGGCGGCGCGGACGTCGTCGACGGCGAAGCTGCCGGCTTCCTCGACGGCGGCCTTCCACAGGTGGACGGCGTTGTAGGCGGACTGCATGGGGTCGGAGGTGACGCGGTCGGCGCCGTAGGTGGTGGTGAAGGCCTCGACGAAGCCGGTGTTGGTGTCGGTTTGGGTGGTCTGGTAGTAGTTCCAGGCCGTGAGGTGTCCGGTGATGTTGTCGGCGCCGATGCCGTCGATCTCCTGTTCGGCGACGCTGACGCTCAGGACGGGGGTGTCGTCGGGGGTGACTCCGGCCGAGCGCAGCTGTTGGAAGAAGCTGACGTTGGAGTCGCCGTTGAGTGTGTTGAAGACGGCGTCGGGTTGGGTGCGGGCGATGTCGTTGGTGATGGTGGAGTACTCGGTGTGGCCGAGGGGGGTGTACTCCTCGGCGGTGATCTGCATGTCGTGGGCGTGGGCGTAGGCCTGGATGATCTGGTTGGCGGTGCGGGGGAAGACGTAGTCGCTGCCGACGAGGTAGAGGTTGGTGTGTCCCTGTTCGCGCAGGTAGTCCAGGGCGGGGATGATCTGCTGGTTGGTGGTGGCGCCGGTGTAGACGATGTTGGGGGAGGCTTCGAGGCCTTCGTACTGGACCGGGTACCACAGCAGGCCGTTGTTGCGTTCGAAGACGGGGAGCATGGCCTTGCGGGAGGCGGAGGTCCATCCGCCGAAGACGGTGGCGACGTCGTCGGAGGCGAGGAGTTTTTGGGCGCGTTCGGCGAAGGTGGCCTCGTCGGAGGCGCCGTCCTCGATGATGGGTTCGATCTGGCGGCCCAGGACGCCGCCGTCGGCGTTGATCTCGTCGATGGCGAGTTGGACGGCGTCGCGGACGGTGACCTCGCTGATGGCCATGGTGCCGGACAGTGAGTGGAGCATGCCGACGGTGACGGTGTCGTCGTCGACACCGGAGGGGGAGCCGCCGGTGCAGGCGGTGGTGGTCAGGAGTAGGGCGCAGGCGGCCGCGGTGAGGGTGGTGGGCAGGGTGCCCAGGCGTGTGCGTGCCACGCCACCTCCTTGGGGGTTGGTGTCGGGGGACACCTAGGAGGCTGGGGGCGGGGTGTTTCGTGGGCCGCGTTGGGCGGTTACGTATACATGTCGGTATCCGGCGGGTCGTTAAATCCGGTGTGGGGTGGGGCCGGTCACGGTTTACTTGACATAATGTGCATTATCGGCGTTGCGGGATCCCTTGTGGGGTAGGGGTTTCGGGTGTTGCGGGTGGGTTGAATGTGTTCATGATGGCGGGTGCTGCGCGGCGGGGTCCGCGGGTGGTGTCGGCTCGGGTCGGCGCGCCGGGTCCGAGGGGGCCCATGAAGGCGTCCGGGGTGCGGATCCGTGCGGTGCGCGCGCGCGGGCGGGTCGATGATCCGCGGGTCGTCGGCGGGATGGATGTCTTCGGTGCGGCGCCTGATCGGTGGCGCGGAAGGCGCGACGTGGTTCGGGTGTGCCCGCGGGTGTGAGCGGGTCCCGGTGTTCGTCGCGTGGTGGACGGCGGTGGCCATCGGTGCGGTGCGGGTGTTGGGGGCGGTGTCGCGGTGGTTCTGGGCGCGTGTGCTGCGGTGATGGGAGGTGGCCGGGGGCGTCGCCGTCTGTGTGGTGTTGGGGCGTCCCCCGGTGGGGCCTCCCCCTGTCGCCATGTTTGATGCATAAATGATGTTATGCATCCTTTTGTAGCTTTTTGCTGCCTTATGCGTGTCATGTGGTGATTTGTAGCCCTGTGGGGGTCACGGTCCGGACCACTCCGGCGGTCGGCGCCCGCACACCCTCCGGGTGCTCCGGTGGAGGGCCGCCTCTCCCCTCCCCTCGACCCCGGGCCATCGTGCCCCGCTCCCCCGGCGCGCGGGCACCCTGGGCCCCGGATCGCGCGGTCGCTCGTCGTGCCTCCCCTCCCCCGCCGGGGCGGTCCTGGGCCCGGCTCGTTCACGGTCGCGAGGGCCAAACGTGACTCTTTGATGACTCTGGGTGGTGGGATGGCCGGTCCTTCGCCCCGGCACGTCGCCTGGAGTGCGCACCCGGCCCCGGCTACGGTGACCGGGACGGCGCCGCCTCCCCTCGACGTGACCGGGCCCCTCCGCCGACGGACGACGCCTCCGGGAGGACCGCGGCATGGCCATCGAGGACGACGAACTCGCGCGCGTGGACGCCTACTGGCGGGCGGCGAACTACCTGTCGGTCGGCCAGATCTACCTGCTCGACAACCCGCTCCTGCGCCAGGAGCTGCGCCCCGAGCACGTCAAACCCCGGCTGCTGGGCCACTGGGGCACCAGCCCCGGCCTCAACTTCTGCTACGCCCACCTGAACCGGGTGATCACCGCACGCGATGTGAACATGATGTACGTGCTGGGTCCCGGGCACGGCGGGCCGGCCGCGGTGGCCAACGCGTGGTTGGAGGGCACCTACAGCCAGGTGTACCGGCACGTGTCCCAGGACGAGGAGGGGATGCGGCGCCTGTTCCGCCAGTTCTCCTTCCCCGGGGGTGTGCCGAGCCACGTGGCGCCCGAGACTCCGGGGTCGATCCATGAGGGCGGTGAGCTGGGGTACTCGCTGGCGCACGCCCATGGCGCGGCCTTCGACAATCCCGACCTGGTGGTGGCGTGCGTGGTGGGTGACGGGGAGGCCGAGACCGGCCCGCTGGCGGCCAGTTGGCACGCCACCTCGTTCCTGGACCCGGTGCGAGACGGCGCCGTCCTGCCGATCCTGCACCTGAACGGGTACAAGATCGCCAACCCGACGGTGTTGGCGCGGATTCCCGAGGCGGAGCTGACCGCGTTCTTCGAGGGGTTGGGTTACCGGCCGCTGCTGGTGAGCGGGCAGGAGCCGGAGGCGATGCACCAGCGCATGGCGGGGGTGCTGGATGAGGCGATGGACATGATCGCCGACATCCAGCGCACGGCGCGCGCCGGCGGTCTGCGTCAGCGTCCGGTGTGGCCGCTGGTGGTGTTGCGTTCCCCCAAGGGGTGGACCGGTCCCAAGGAGGTCGACGGGGTTCCGGTGGAGGGGACGTGGCGCTCCCACCAGGTGCCGTTGGCGCGGGTACGGCAGGACGGTGAGCATCTGCGGGCGTTGGAGGGGTGGATGCGCTCCTATGGGCCCGAGGAGTTGTTCGACGGCTCGGGGGCTCCGGTGGAGGCGGTGCGGGCGGTGGCGCCCGGGGGTGAGCGGCGGATGAGCGGTAATCCGCACGCCAACGGTGGGCTGTTGCTGCGGGACCTGGAGTTGCCGGATTTTCGTGACTACGCGGTCGAGGCCGGCGGGCACGGTGTGGTCACGAGTGAGGCCACCCGGGTGCTGGGCGGCTATCTGCGCGACGTGGTGCGGGCCAACCCGGGCACGTTCCGGTTGGTGGGGCCCGATGAGACGGCGTCGAACCGGTTGTCCGCGGTGTTGGAGGCCTCTGACCGGGTGTGGGAGGAGGGGGTGCTCTCCACCGACGAGCATCTGGGGCGGCACGGGCGGGTGATGGAGGTGTTGAGTGAGCACCTGTGCCAGGGGTGGTTGGAGGGGTATCTGCTGACCGGGCGGCACGGGGTGTTCAACTGCTATGAGGCGTTCGTGCACATCGTGGACTCGATGTTCAACCAGCACGCGAAGTGGTTGAAGGTGTCCCGGGAGCTGCCGTGGCGGCCTCCGATCGCGTCGTTGAACTATCTGTTGACCTCGCACGTGTGGCGGCAGGACCACAACGGGTTCACCCACCAGGATCCGGGGTTTTTGGACGTGGTGTTGAACAAGCCCGCCGAGCTGGTGCGGGTGTATCTGCCGCCGGACGCCAACACGTTGTTGTCGGTGGTGGACCACTGTCTGCGGTCGCGGGACCACGTGAACGTGGTGGTGGCGGGCAAGCAGCCCGAGCCGGTGTACCTGTCGATGCAGGAGGCGGTCGCGCACTGTGGGCGTGGGATCGGGATCTGGGAGTGGGCCAGTACCGAGGGGGGCGCGGATCCGGATGTGGTGCTGGCGTGCGCGGGTGACGTGCCGACGTTGGAGACGCTGGCGGCGGTGGATCTGTTGCGGGGGTCGTTTCCCCGGTTGCGGGTCCGGGTGGTGAACGTGGTGGATCTGATGCGGTTGCTGCCTGCCGACGTGCATCCGCATGGGTTGTCGGATGCCGAGTACGAGGCGTTGTTCACGGTCGACAAGCCGGTGATCTTCGCGTTCCACGGGTATCCGTGGCTGGTGCACCGGTTGACGTATCGGCGGCGGGGCCACGAGAACCTGCATGTGCGCGGGTATCGGGAGGAGGGCACCACGACCACTCCGTTCGACATGGTGATGCTCAATGACCTGGACCGGTACCACCTGGTGATGGACGTGATCGACCGGGTGGAGGGGTTGGCGCGGGGTGCGGCGCACGTGCGGCAGCGGATGGTGGACGCGCGTGCGCGGGATCGGGCGTACACGCGGGAGTTCGGGCAGGATCCGGAGCGGATCCGGGAGTGGGTGTGGCCGTACTGATGCGGGTGTTGGCGGTCAACGCGGGGTCGAGCAGCCTGAAGCTGAGTGTGGTGGAGGGTGAGGAGCTGGTGGAGGAGGTGTCGGTTCCGGCCGAGCGCGGTGTGTGGGACCGGGGCGCGGTGGAGGAGGCGGTGCGGGGGTGGCCCGCGCCTGATGCGGTGGGGCACCGGGTGGTGCACGGGGGGCGGGAGTTCGTTGGTCCGGTGCGGTTGGACACCGGTGTGGTGGAGCGGTTGCGGGCGTTGGCGGGGTTGGCGCCGTTGCACCAGGGCTCGTCGTTGGCGGGGATCGAGGTGGTGGGGCGGGTGCTGCCGGATGTGGCGGCGGTGGCGTGTTTTGACACGGCCTTCCATGTGGATCTGCCTGAGGAGGCGGCGACGTATGCGGTGCCGCGGCGGTGGCGGTGTGAGTGGGGGGTGCGCCGGTATGGGTTTCACGGGTTGTCGCACGCTTATGCGTCGCGGCGGGCGGTGGAGTGGACCGGTGGTGAGCGGGTCGTGGTGGCGCATCTGGGTTCGGGGGCGTCGTTGTCGGCGGTTCTGCGGGGGCGGTGTGTGGACACCACGATGGGGTTCACGCCGTTGGAGGGGCTGGTGATGGCGACGCGGTCGGGGACGGTGGATCCGGGGTTGGTGGTGTGGTTGCAGGAGCGGGCGGGGTTGTCGGTGCGGCAGGTGAGTGAGGTGTTGGAGGAGGAGTCGGGGTTGGTGGGGTTGGCTGGCACGGCGGACATGCGTGAGGTGGTGGAGCGGCGGGACGCGGCTGCGGTGCTGGCGTTGGGTGTGTATGTGCACCGGTTGCGTGGTGGGGTGGCGGCGATGGCGGCCGCGATGGGTGGGGTGGACACGGTGGTGTTCACCGGTGGTGTGGGTGAGAACTCCGCGGAGGTGCGGTGGCGGGCGGCGCGGGGGTTGGGTTTTTTGGGGGTGGAGGTGGATCCGGTGGTGAACGCGGGTGTGCGGGGTGAGGGTGAGGTGGGTGTGCCGGGGTCCGCGGTGCGGTCGTTGGTGGTGCGTGCGCGTGAGGATGTGGAGATCGCGCGGGGGGTGCGTGCGGTGCTCGGTGGTTGAGGGGTGGGGTGGCGGGTGCGACTCGCCACTCCCCCGTGGGGCCGTGGAGGGGCGGTGGCCGGTGGGCCGCCGCCCCTCTTCGTTGGTTGGGCGCGGGTGGCCGCTCCCCCGCTGTCGTGGGGTGGTGGCGGGCGTCCGGGGCGAGGTTGGGAAGGCTTGGGGCGGGTCGGGGCCATCGTCGGTGGTGGGGGCGACGATGAGGTGGATGGGGGCGGGCGTCCAGGTCGGGGCGGGCGGTGGCGGGGGTGGCTCTCCCCCGGCGCCGGGTGGGCTGTTCGATGGGTGTTCGAGTATGGGTGGGTTGTGGGTGTGGGGGCGGTGCGGAGTCGGGGATGCTGTGTGCATGAGTGGTGAATCGGCGGGGCTGGGGGCTCTGGAGGCGGTGGAGCGGTACCTGGTGGCGCGGGGGGCGGCCAAGCCGTCTCCGCACACGGTGGCGGCCTATCGGCGTGATCTGCGCGGGGTGCTCGGGTGTGTGGCGCGCGTGCGTGGGTGTGATGCGGGTGAGGTGGTGTTGGCGGGGTTGGACGCGGGGGTGTTGCGGGCGGGGTTTGCGGAGTTCGCCGCTAAGCGGGCGGCTTCCAGTGTGGTGCGGGCGTGGTCGACGTGGAACGGGTTCTTTGATTTTTGGGTGTCGGAGGGGGTGGTGGCCGGTAATCCGATGTCTGCGGTGCCGCGGCCGCGGGTGCGGCCCTCGGGGCCCAAGCCGCTGATGGGTGAGGACACTCCGGAGCGGTTGTTGGAGGCGTTGGCGCGGGGGGCGCGTCGTGCGCGGGATCCGTGGCCGGAGCGGGATCTGGCGGTGTTGGCGTTGGCGTTGCTGACGGGGATGCGGTCGGCGGAGATGTTGGCGTTGCGGGTGGAGTCGGTGGGGGGCCGTGTGGGTGAGCGGCGGATTCGGGTGGTGGGCAAGGGGGGTGGTGAGCGGGTGTTGCCGATCGAGGCGCCGTTGGAGGTGTTGTTGGAGGCGTATCTGGTCTCGCGGCGGGAGCGGTTCGGTGCGGTGCGGGGGGTGGATCCGTTGTTGGTGGACAACCGGGGTCAGGGGTTGCGTCGGGGCGGGTTGCAGTATCTGGTGCGGCAGTGTTATCGGCATGCGGGGGTGCATGATCGGGTGGCGCGGGGGACGTTGGTGCACGCGCTGCGGCACACGTTCGCGACGCGGTTGGCTGAGGACGGGGCGTCGGTGAGCGAGATCATGCATTTGTTGGGGCATGCGTCGGTGGTGTCGTCGCAGGCCTATATCGAGGTGACGGCGCGGGCGCAGCGGGAGGCGGCGGGGTCGAACCGGACCTATGGGGTGGTGCGGCGGTTGGTGGGTGAGGGCGGGGACGGGTGAGTGTGGGGGTGGCTACTCTGTGCCTGTGATGAACGGTTTCGAGGTGTCCACGGTCAATGTCAACGGTCTGCGTGCCGCGGCGAAGAAGGATCCGGGGTTCTTGGGGTGGTTGTCGGCCACGAGCGCGGATGTGGTGTGTCTTCAGGAGACGCGGGCGGAGCCGGACCAGTTGACGGCGCGGGTGGTCGCGCCCGAGGGGTGGCATGTGTTGTTGGCTCCGGCGGCGGCGAAGGGCCGTGCGGGGGTGGCGGTGTACTCGCGGGTGGAGCCGGATCGGACCCGGGTGGGTTTCGGTGCGGCGGAGTTTGAGGACTCGGGTCGTTATGTGGAGGTGGATCTGGGTCCGGTGACGGTGGCGAGTTTGTATCTGCCCTCGGGGGATGTGGGTACTCCTCGGCAGGAGGAGAAGGAGCGGTTCATGGAGGCGTTCCTGCCGTACCTGGTGAAGCGGCGTGAGGAGGTGGAGTCCGAGGGGCGTGAGTTGGTGGTGTGTGGTGACTGGAACATCGCGCATCGGGAGGCGGACCTGAAGAACTGGCGGACCAATCGGCGCAGTTCGGGGTTTTTGCCGTATGAGCGGGAGTGGATGTCTCGGGTGTTCGACGAGGCGGGGTATGTGGACGTCATGCGTTCGTTGATGCCGGATCGGGAGGGGCCGTACACGTGGTGGACGTATCGGGGGCGTGCGTTCGATAACGATGCGGGGTGGCGGATCGACTACCAGGTGGCGACGCCGGGGTTGGCTGCTCGGGTGGAGTGGGCGCGTGTGGAGCGGGCCGTGGAGCATGCGGCGCGTTGGTCGGATCATGCGCCGGTGACGGTGCGCTACGGGGCTCGGTAGGAGGAGGGGTCATGGGTGTGCCGATCGTGCTGGTGCATGGGTTGCGGTTGTCGGGGAGTATGTGGCGTCCGCAGGTGGAGTGGTTGCGTGAGCGTGGGCGGACGGTGGTGGCGCCTGATCTGCCTGGGCACGGGTCGCGGCGGGGTGAGGTGTTCTCGCTGGGGTCGGCGGTGGATGCGGTGTTGTCCGCGATCGACGGGGTGGGGGGTCGTGCCCTGTTGGTGGGGTTGAGTTTGGGTGGGTTCGTGTCGATCGCGGCGGCGGGGGCGGCGCCGGGTCGGGTGGCGGGGTTGGTGGCGGCCAGTTGCACGGCCAAGCCCGCGCAGTCGTTGGCGCAGGTGTATCGGATTCCGGCGGTGTTGATGGACCGGTTGCCGGATCGGGGCGCGGCGGTCAATGAGCGGTTTCACCGGTTGACGTTGCGTGATGGTGCGGCGGATGCGGCGTTGGACGGTGGTTTGGCGGTGGAGGCGGCCACGGCGGTGATCGATGAGATCTCGGAGATGGACGCGTTGGCGGCGTTGGGTGCGTATCCGGGGCCGGCGTGGTTGATCAACGGGTCGCGTGATCATTTCCGGATCCATGAGAAGAAGTTCTTCGATGCGTGTGTGGATGGCCGGTTGGTGAATGTGCCGCGGGCGGGGCACATGGTGAGTTTGGATCAGCCGGAGAACTTCTCGCGGATCGTGGCTGATGCGGCGGATGTGGTGTGGGTGCGTGAGCGTGGCCTGTCGGGTGGGGGTTCGCCCGGTCAGGTGGAGGCGGGTGGGTCCTAGCGGGGCGCGCGGGGCCGGCAGGGCACGGTTCGGGCGCGGTCGGGGCGCCGCAGGATGAGGCGGGCCGTGAGCCGGGACCGGGGGTCGGGCGAAGGCGGGAAAGCGAAGCGGCGGGCCTGGAGGAACACGGTCGGGGCGGTGTGTGTGACCGTCCCGGCCGTGTGTCGTGTCAGGGGGTGTGGGTGCGGTGGTGGGTGTTCAGGGGTGTGGTGGGGCGGGGTTGGGTGGGCTGGCGGAAGTAGATCATCGGGTTGCGTCGGCCGGTGCGTACGGGGGTGTGCAGGTCGAGTTCCTTTTTCAGGTCCTGGATGGCCTGGTGTGTGTGGGGTGCGCGGGCCGCGGAGGCGGTGAAGAAGGGGGTGGTGTTGTTGGTGAGCCATTTGAGGATGACGGCGCCTTCGGTGAAGGGCAGGGCGTGGCGTTGGTGGAAGACGTCGTGGACGCTGACGGGGGTGTGGGGGGCGAGTGTGGGCAGCAGGTGGTGGGTGTACCAGCGGGCGAAGCGGCCGTTGTGGGCGGCGTCGATGAACAGGTAGTCGATGTGTGGGGGCAGGTGGTCGGTGCGGGTGCGTATGTCGCCCTTGGTGAAGGTCCAGCGGTCGGCGGCCAGGTGGTCGGGGACGTATCGGGGGGCGTGGTCGACGATGTCGAAGGAGTGCAGGTGTCCGGTGCCGTTGTCGCGCAGGGCGGACAGGATCCAGGTGGTGGACCAGCCGTAGTAGGTGCCGATCTCCACGGTGTGGGCGGGGGTGGTCTGGCGTAGGAGGAGGTAGGTGATCTCGGCTTCGATGTCGTCGAGTTGGGGGGTCATGGTGGGGTCGGCGTTGGTGTGGTGGTCGCGTTGTTGGTCGCGGACGCGCGCCAGGTCGTCGCGGTGGGTGCGGTAGAGGCCGCTGATGTGGTCGAGGTCGATGGCTGGCGCGGTCGGCATGGGGCGGTCCCGTGGTCGTGTGCGGGTGGTCGGTGGCTGCCGACCGTAACAGTGTGGTGGGGTCCCGTTACGGGCTTTGCTGTTTTGCGGTGGTGGGGGTGTGTCGTGGGGTTTGGGGGCGGTTTAGGGGCAGGTGCCGGGTGTGATGAGGCCGGAGTCGTAGGCGGCGATGACGGCTTGGGTGCGGTCGCGGACGCCGAGTTTGGCCAGGGTGTTGGAGACGTGGGTCTTGATGGTCTGCAGGCCCAGGTGCAGGTGGGTGGCGATTTCGGCGTTGGTCAGGCCTTGGGCCATGAGGGTGAGGGTTTGGGCTTCGCGTTCGGTGAGGGTGGCCACGGCGCGGGCCGCGGGTGTGGGGGCGGCGGGTTGGGTGGCGGCCAGGGCGCGTAGGGCGGTGGGAAAGAGCAGGGTCTGGCCGTGGTGGACGATGCGGATGGCGGCGAGGATGTCCTCGGGCGGGGTGCGTTTGAGGAGGAATCCGGTGGCTCCGGCGCGTAGGGCGCCCCAGACGTAGTCGTCGTTGTCGAAGGTGGTGACGACGATGACGCGGGGCGGGTGGTCCAGGGTCTGGGTGAGGGTGATGGGTTGGTGGGGGCGTGGCGCAGGGTGTTGGTGAGGGCTTCTTGGGTGATGCGGTAGGTCTCGCGGGAGAGCAGGGCGGGTACGTGGGCGGGGCCGCCGGTGGGGGTGTGCGGGGGGTGGGGGTGTCTTCGCGAAGGACGCCCAGGGCGTGGTCGAGGTCGGCGGTGGCGGTGCGGGCGGCGTCGGCGATGATGAGGTGGACCCAGCGGCGGTGGGTGTGGGCGCTGGTGAGTGGGTGGGTGAGGGTGCGCACGGGGTGATGGTGGCACAGGGGGTGGGGGTGTGCCTGCCCTCGGTGGGTGAGTGGGGTGTTTCTCAGTTGGTGTGGGCATGGTGTGGGGGTGGTGGTGTGTTGCAGGGGTGGTGCCATCTCGGGTGCGGGGTGGAGGGTCATCGCCGGTGTATGACTCACGTCACATTGTGCTGGTTCGGTGGTGTTTACCGGGGTCAGTGGAAAATGTGATGAACCTTTCGTCCTATGGTGGGGCAAGTGACACGTAGTTCGACGCCGCCACAAGCGGCACACACGACCAAGTCGGGGCTGGCCCACACGCTGCGCCGCCGGCATATGGCACTGATCGCGATCGGTGGTTCCGTGGGCGCGGGGCTGTTCATCGGGTCGGGGGCGGTCATCCACACCGCCGGTCCGGCCGCGGTGTTCTCCTACGCCCTGGCCGGGGCACTGGTCTTTCTCACCCTGCGGGCGTTGGGCGAGATGGTGGTGTCCGTTCCGGCGGGCGGGGCCTTCTCCGACTACGCCCGGTTGGCCTTCGGGCCGCGCGCCGGGTTCACCATCGGTTGGATCTACTGGTGGCTGTATGCGGTGCTGGTGGCCGCCGAGTCGGTGGCCGGGGCCTCGATCCTGGGCCAGTGGGTGAACCTGCCCCAGTGGCTGCTGGCCCTGTTGGTGCTGTTGTCGATGACGGTGGCCAACCTGATCTCGGTTCGGGTGTTCGCCGAGACCGAGTCGTTCTTCTCGCTGGTCAAGGTCGGCACGATCGTGGCGTTCTTGCTCATCGGCGGGTTGTGGGCGCTGGGGCTGTGGAGTGGCTCGGGCGGATCGCACGTGGCCAACCTGTGGGAGCACGGCGGGTTCGCCCCCAACGGGTGGGTGGCGGTGCTGGCCGCGACCGTGGTGGTGCTCTTCGCCTTCGGTGGCGTGGAGATCATCACCATCGCCGCTGGTGAGAGCGATGAGCCCGAGCGGGGGGTGGCCTCGGCCATCACCAACGTGTTGTGGCGCATCGGCCTGTTCTACCTGGCTTCCATCGTGGTGGTGGTGATGGTGGTGCCGTGGAACACCACCGACCTGGAGCGCAGCCCCTTCGTGGTGGTGATGGAGACGGTGGGGGTGCCCGGTGCCGCCGTGATCATGGAGGTCGTGGTGCTGGTGGCGGTGTTGAGCGTGCTCAACGCCGCGATGTACACCACCTCGCGCATGCTGTTCGCGCTCTCCCGTCAGGGTGATGCCCCTCGGGCGCTGAGCCGGACCACCAAGCGTGGTGTTCCCGCGCGCGCGATCGTGTTGGGCACGGTGGTGGGGTATGTGGCCGTGGTGGCCGAGTACCTGCTGCCGGGCAAGGTGTTCGGGTTCCTGGTCGCCTCGATCGGCGCGATCCTGCTGGTGTTGTTCGTGACCATCTGCGCCTCGCAGTTGGTCGTGGGCCGGCGTGTGCGGCGGCGCGCCCCTGAGCGTCTGACGCTGCGCATGTGGGGTTTTCCGTATCTGACCTGGGTGGTGTTGGCGGGGTTGATCGCGATCGCGGTGGCGATGGCGGCGATCCCGGACCAGCGCCAGGCGCTCTTCGCCAGCCTGGGTTCGGTGGTCGTGGCCGTGGTGGCGTTCGAGGTCCGCAAGCGGTGGGGGTCGACTCCGGTCAGTGAGTCGGTGCTCGGCATGGAGGGGCGCACCAGCCCCGAGGAGTTGGCGCGGGTGGCCGGATCCGCTCGTGCCGCGGAGCGGGCCGCGGCGGCCGAGGCCGCCGGGGTGGGCGAGCGAACCGCTGAGGCGGACCGGCGCGAGGTCGACCGCGCCTGACCCCTTCGTCCTGTCGTTGGTTGTGGCGTCGTCCCCTTCGGGGGCGGCGCCACCGGCGTGTTCAGCGGGTGTCGAACAGGGTGAGCAGGTCGTGTTGTTCGAACATGCGGGCGGTCTGGCGGGCACTGGGTGTGCCGGTGTCCGGGTCGGCGCCGCGGTCGATCAGCAGGCGGACCACGTCGGTTTCGCCTCTGAAGACGGCTCCGGCCAGTGGTGACTGGCCGCGGTCGTTGAGTCGGTCGGGGTCGGCGCCGCGGTCCAGCAGGAGGGTGGCGGTGTCGGTGTGGCCGTGGTAGGCGGCCAGCATGAGCAGGGTGTCGCCCTTGTCGTTGGTGAGGTTGACCGGGACCCCGGCGTCCAGGAAGGTGGCCAGTTCGCTGGTGTCGCCGTGGCGGGCGTGGTCGAAGACGCGTGTGGCCAGCGCGACGACCTCGGGGTCGGGTGGGTGGTGGTCGTGGTTCATGATGGTCCAGCGTAATCGTGACTGGTCGCGGGGGCCGGGTAGGAGCGCACGGTGTCGGAGGAACAACGGCGGGTGCGGTTTTGTGCTGTTGTTCGGTTTTGTCGCTAGGGTGCTCCCACATCCCCGAGAGGAGCATCCCCGTGCGACATCTTGTCGGCTTCCTGTCTGGTCTGATCCTGGGTCTGGTGTTGGTCCTGTCCTGTGGGTGGGTGTGGTCCCACCTGCGTGGCCTGCACTCCTTGGGCCTGGACGCGTTGTCGGGCTCCGGTCCGGTGGCGTTGGCGGTTTTGGCGGCCGTGGGTCTGGTGGTGGCGATGGCCGCCGTGCCGCCGCGGTTGACGCCCCTGCTGCCGTTCGGTGCCGCGTTGGTGTTGGGTGGGATCAGTGCCGTGGCGCTGGTGCGCCCGGCGTGGCTGGACCGGCTGCCGGACCTGCCGGGGATGGCGGGCGCGCTGGTGCTGCTGCCCCTGGGCGCGTTCGTTCCCCTGGTGATCGTGCTGACCGCGCCGGTGCTGGTGGGCGGCCGGTGGCGGCGTTGGGACCACGACGGTGAGTCCGTCACGCCCGATGAGTACTTCGAGGGCCTCTACGACGATGACGATGAGGAGCCGCGGCGCGCCGCTGGGAGGGGCGCTCAGGCACAGGCGCGTGTGTCCTCTTCCACCGGCGGTCGGCACGCGATGAGTCGTCGGGACGAGTAGAAGCGAAGGGTTGGGGGCGTCGCCCGCCCGCGTCGTGGCGGGGAGGGCGGCGCCCTCGCCTGGCCCCAGCGGTGTCACGCGCGGTGATCGCGGGTGTTGGCGGGGTGGTGGGTGTCAGCGCCAGCTCGGTCCCCACGAGGAGCTGCGTGAGACCCCCGGCGGGAGCGGGGGCAGCATCGACGCCCCGGGGGCCTGGCCCGGATCGGGTCGGGGCGGGGCCGTGTCCTCCTGGGCGGGGTCCTCGACCATGTCGGGGGTGATGATCGGGATCAGGGTGGTTTGGACGAGGGCGTCCTCGGGTTCGTCGGCGGGGGTCGGCTCCGCCGACGCGGCGGGTTCGGGGTCGGCCTCGGCGGTCGGGGCCGGTTCGGGCTCTGGTTCGGGCGCGGTGAGCGGGGTGGGTGCCGGCTCGGGGGCGGGGGTGGCGGCCGGGGCGGGGGCGCCGGTGGGTGGCACGAAGCCGTGGACGTGCTCGGATCCGAACCCGTCCTCGTCGGTGAGCACCACGGGTTCGGGGATGGGCGTGTGGTCCTCGTCGTAGCCGGGCAGGGCGGGTTCGGCCGGAGCGATGCGCTTCCACCAGGTGGCCGCTTCCTGGGCGGTGAGCTCGGACTCCACCTCCAGCCAGCCGTGGACGTCGGGGTGGCGGCGTCCGGCGTTCCAGGAGCGCGGGTAGGGCTGTTCGTCCAGGATCAGGACGCGTTCGCCGTCCAGGGTGGGGATCTCGGCGGGCAGGCCCTCGTTCCACACCCAGGTGCCGTCGTGGGCGACCAGGTTCCACCAGCCGCGGACGGTCTGGGCCTGGGGGTCGATCTGGCCGCCGAGGTAGGGGGCGACCCAGCGCGGGTCGGGGCGTTCCCCGGCCAGGCCGTGGTGGTCGGGGCCGACCAGGGCGTCGGCGAGCAGGGTGTGGAGTTGGAAGTTGTCGCCCACACCGTCGAAGAGGACGCGAAAGCCGCGTCCGGAGTGGCGGTCCATGACCAGGGCGGAGGTGGCCTCGGCCATGCGCAGGAGGGAGTGGATGTCGTCGAACTCGACCAGGTGGGCGCTGAGCTGGTTGGCGATGGCGACGAGTTCGGCGTGCAGGGCGGGGTCGCTGCGCACGTGGGTACGCACGCTGGTGTGGCCGAGCATGGTGCGGGCGGCCAGGCCGTGGCGGCGGATGGTCCACCAGCACATGGTGGCGCCGGGTGCGTCGGTGCCCAGGGTGGCGGCGACGCGGGTCTCGTCGGCGGCGGTGACGGATTCGGGGTCGGGGGGCGCGTCGTTGCCGGTGCGTTCCCAGGCGCGGGTGAAGACGATGGCGCCGCGGCCCATGGTGCGCATGCGGTGCAGGACCTCGACTCCGGTGGGGCCGGGGTCGGTGCCCATCTCGACGAGGGCTCCGGCGATCACGGTCAGGTCGGCGATGATGCCGGGGGCGGAGTGGCCTCCCGACAGCAGGGGGGTCAGGGCCTCCAGGGCGAGTTCGCGCTCGGCGACGGGGACCTGGGAGGCCAGGACGTACACCTTGTGGACGGCTGGTGGGAAGTGTTGGGAGTCGGTCGCGACGGAGGCGTCGATCAGTTCCTGGAATGCGGCGCGAAACTCGTCGACCATGAGACCGTCCCCTTTCTCACGCAACCAACCTAATGTCTGGTCAGTGCTGGATCGAACGTCAACGGGTGCTTTCGGGCGGTATTTAAAGGTTTGTTGACGATTTGAGATGTGGCGTCACCGGAGGGTGACCGTGCGGTGACCGGGCCGGTCACAGCCCCAGACGGGTCACGGCGTTGTCCTCCAGGGGATTGGCCGTGCGGATGTAGTCGTGCACGGTACGCGGGTTGGTCCAGCGGCCCTGGCGCATGATCTCGCGGTCGGTGGCTCCGCCGAGCGCCGCCTGGGTGGCGAATCCGGCGCGCAGGGAGTGTCCGCCGAAGTCGTCGGGGTCCAGGCCGGCGCGTTGGGCGTAGCGTTTGACGAGATCGCCCACGGCGCGCCCGGACATGGCTCGGTCCCCCACCCGCCCGTAACGGGTGACGGTGGGCAGCAGGGGGCGGCCGGTGCCGTCGGCCAGGGGGTTGCGGGTCAGGTCCTGACAGCGGTGGGCGGTGGGCGCCACGGGGGTGTGGGCCGAGGCCAGGTGGGCGCGCACGGCCTGGTCTCCGCCCTGGTGGTGGGCCTGGAGCAGGTCGCACCAGTCCGCGAAGGCGCACACCGGGCAGGTGGTGCGCTGGCGGCCGCGGGGCAGGGCCACGGTCTGGCCGCGGCGGCCCTCCTGGTCGGTCTTGGTGGCGGCCAGCGTGATGACCAGGGCGGCGGCGCCGCTGGCGGCGTCGGTGCGCACGTGAACGTCGTCCAGGGTCAGGGCGGCCAGTTCGGTGCGGCGCAGCGCTCCGGCGAACCCGGTGAGCAGCAGGACGGCGTCGCGTCTGCGGGCGACGCCGCCGGGGTGGCCGTCGGTGGGGCGTACGGCCAGCAGGGCGTCGAGGGTGGACAAGACGATGGGGTCCTTGCGGCGGGGGCGGGCCCGGCGGGTGCGGCGGATGCCGCGCAGGGTCATGCGCACCACGTCGGCGCGGGTGGGTGAGTCCAGGCCGTGGGCGCCGTGGACGGCGGCGATGGCGGCCGCGCGCCGTTCCAGGGTGGAGGGGGCCAGGGCCCAGGCGGCGCCGTCGTTGGTGCGGGCCTGGGCGCAGGCGGCCAGGTACACGGCCACGTCGACGGGGTCGGCGGGCAGGGACTGGCGTTCTTCGGCCAGGCACCAGGCGGTGAAGGCGGTCCAGTCGGCGCGGTAGGCGCGCAGGGTGTTGGCTGACTGGGCGTTGGCCAGGTAGCGGCCCAGGGCGTGGGCCTGTTCGGCGTCGAAGCGGGTGCGTACGCGTTCCAGCGCGCGGGTGTCGACCAGGACGCTGTGGGTGGCGCGCTGGAGGCGGTCGCGCACGGGCGCGGGCAGGGCGCTGGGGCCGTCGTGGGAGGGTTCGGGTGTGCTCACGGTGTTCCATGATGGCCCACGGGCGGGTGTGGGTGCGGTAGCCGTTGTGGTGGGTCGGGGTGTGCGTGGCGGATCGGGTCGCCGGTCAGCTGGTGAAGTGGGTGGCCAGGGCCTGCCACAGGTCGGCGGGGGGCATGATCACCAGGAGGGGGACGGCGGAGACGACCAGTGCGGTGGTGAAGCCGATCGCGGCGATCGTGCGGCGCAGGATCAGGGCGGTGACGGCGGAGGCGGCGGGTACGGCCAGCGCCATGATCAGGACCCATACCAGGCCGTTGCCGATGTCGGTGACCACGTCGGCGGGTGGTCCGCCGGGGGTGGACAGGGCGGCGGTCTGGGCGTTTGTGACGACGAGGACGAGGTTGACCAGGGCCAGCGGGGTGCCCAGGAGCCAGAGCAGGGTGAGGACGACCCACAGGGCGGTGACGCGGCGGTCGGGTGGGTCGTCGATGACCACGGGGGTGCGGCTGACGGTGCGCTCGCGCGGGGTGGCGCCCCGGTCGGTGGCGGGTGTGGGCCAGGGCGTCGCGCGGCGGGGTTTGCGGCGTTGGCGTTTCTTGGGTGACACGGGTGGGTCCTTGGTCGGTGGTGCTCGTCGTCCCTGGTGAGGGGGAAGCCTACCCGCCCCGCCCGGACAGGTGGATGACGGTGACGAACACGATCGGCCAGACGAGCAGGGCCAGTGACCACAGGGCGGCGCGGCGGTCTCCGGCGACGGTGGCCACGGCGGCGGCGAGGAAGGGCAGGCCCACGGCGGCGCCGAAGGCGAGGGTGAACCATTCGGCGGCCGAGCCGTCGTGGGCGGAGGCGCGCACGCCCATGAGGTATCCGGCGGGGCCGAGTACCAGGGTGGCCAGGGCCAGGATGGCCAGGACGACGCGGATGCCGGTGGGGTGGCGGGTGTTGTGGCCACCGCTGGGAGCGGAAGGTCGGTCAGACACGGGGGCCGTGGTGCCTTTCGAGCGTGTGGCGGGCCAGGGCGGTGATGGGAGGGGGCATACCGGGTCGACGGGCGCCCGGGTAGGTGGTGTCGGGGACCGGTGTGCTGTGTAAAACGTACTCCACGTGCGGGGTGTCCGGAACCGTGCGCGGTGGGGGTGGGGGGCGTGCTTCCGCGGCTGGTGTCCGGCGTGGGGGCGGGGGCCGTGTCGGAGGCGTTCGCGGGCCCTGCCTCAAGGGTGGGGCCAGGGGCGGGCGCCCTTGGTCAGGCGGGTGAATCCGGCCAGCAGGCGCAGTTCGTCGATGGTGCGCGGTGTGGTGGTGAGCAGGTCGGGTGAGTGGACCACGGCGGCCAGGAGTTGGGCGCGCGACAGGGCCACGTTGAGGCGGTTGCGGTCCAGGACGAAGGCGGGGCCGCGGCTGGTGTCGGCGGCGTTGGAGGTGGTCATGGAGCAGATGACGGCGGCGGCCTCCTGGCCCTGGAACCGGTCGACGGTGCCCACGCGGATGCCGTCGAGGGCGGGGGTGTGGCGGGCGGCGTCGGCCAGGGCGCGGCGCAGGGCGCGCACTTGGAGGTTGTAGGGGGCCACGACGAGGATGTCGGCGCCGGTCAGGGGGCGCGGGTCGTGGTCGGGGCCGGGGGTGAGGCGGTGGCCGACCAGGGTGGTGGCGATGGCCAGGACGGCGTCGACCTCCTCGGGGCTGTGGGTGGTGCGGCCGGTGTGGGCGACCGGGTGGGTGTACACGCCGGGTTCGGGGCCGGTGAGGGTGCGGTGGGTGGTGGTGGGGTGGGCGTGGAGGCGGCCTTGGTAGGACAGTTCGGAGACGGTGCGGCACACGGCTGGGTGCATGCGGCGGGTCTGGTCGAGGAAGTAGCCGCGTTTGGGGTCGATGATGGGGTCGGTGCCCATGAGGTGTTGCAGGGCGGAGGCGTCGGCGCCCTCGCCGTGGGTGCCTTGGACGACCTGGGGCAGTTGTTGGGGGTCGCCGAGCAGGACGAGGTTGTGGGCGGCGGCGGAGACGGCCAGGGTGTCGGCCAGGGCGAACTGTCCGGCCTCGTCGATGATGAGCACGTCCAGGGGGTCGGCGACCATGGCGGCGTTGGTCATGGCCCATGCGGTGCCGCCGATGAGGACGGGGGTGGCCCTGGTCGGTGTGCTGGGTGCGCCAGCGGGCCAGGGCTTGGGGGTTGGCGGGTTGTTCCCAGGGCAGGTCGGCCTCGGCGGCGTCCTTGCCTCGGCCTTTGGCGCGTTTGGCGGCGGGTAGGTCGACTCCGGCGGCTTCGGCGGCGGCCAGGGCGGCGCCCATGACGTTCTCGACGGCTTTGTGGCTGGTGGAGCACACGCCGATGGTGCGGCCCTGGCGGGCCAGGTGGGTGATGAGCTGGGCGGCCAGGTAGGTCTTCCCGGCGCCGGGCGGGCCCTGGACGGCCAGGTAGGAGTGGTCCAGGGCGTCGACGGCGGCGATGGTGGCGGCGATCGGGTCGTGGCCGGTGGTGTGGGGGTCGGGCAGGGGGCCGCCGTGGGTGAGGCGGGGCGGGCGGCGGCGTAGGACGTCCAGGCCTGGGTGGCGGGGCCATTCGGGGAGGTCGTCCACGGCGGTGCGGGCGACGAGTTCGAGGGCGCCGTCCTTGGGTTGGGCGTTGACGGGGGCGCCGGGCAGGACGGCCACGGGTGGGCGGGAGTAGGTGGCGTCGGGGTCGCAGGTCTCGGTGAGGGTGAGGCGGTCGGGTTCGGCGTGGGTGACGGTGGCCGTGGTGGTGGTCGCGGCCTGGCCGGGGGCGCCGGGGTAGAGCAGGTGGGTGTCCTGGCCGGTGGTGAAGGGGTGGGGGTGGGCGGTGTCCAGGCGTAGGGCGATTTCGCGGCGGGACTTGCGTTGGCGGCCGGTGGGTTCGACCCACTCCCCCGCCTGGACGCGCCAGGGCACGACGCAGTCGGTGTCGGTCTCCAGGTCGGTCAGGGGCGCGTTGGCGCGGCGGTAGTGCTCGCGCCAGGGCGGGAGGGCCTCGCGCTGGTAGTAGCCGACCAGGGCGGCCAGGGTGGCGCGGGCGTGGTGGTGGTCGTCGCGGTCGTGGGCGGTGGTGGGGACCGCTTCGAGCAGGGGTGTGGTCAGGGCGTCCTGGCGGGCCTGCTTCTCGGCGCGTTTGCGGGCGCGTTCGGTGTCGGTCTCGGACAGTTCGGTCTGGATGAGGGGGCGGTCGGTGATGCCCTGGGCGGTGCGGTGTTCTTCGAGCCAGTCGCGCAGGCGGGCGGTGGAGTGGCAGTCGTCGCGGTTGTAGGCGGCGATGGAGGCCAGGATCCGTTCGGCCTGTCGGGTGTGTCCGGCCTCGCGGGCGGCCAGGTGTGCGGCGTAGGCGTCGATGCTGGAGGTGGCGGTGGTGACGCCGCCGGTGCGGGCGGCGGGCAGGTAGAGGGGTTCGAGGTACTTGATGGAGTAGGAGCGTTGTGACACGCGCAGGCTTTTGCGGACCACGGTGTACAGGTCGACCAGGCGGTTCTCGCGCAGGAGGCGGTTGACCTCCTCTTCGCGGGTGGCGTACTCGCTGGACAGGTGTTTGAGGCGGTCGACCTCGTAGGAGGCGTAGTGGTAGACGTGCGCGGTGTCGTCGGCGTCGATGCGGGCGGTGACGAAGTCGACGAAGTCCTCCAGCGCCTGTTTCTCCTGGGCGCGGTCGTGGGCCCAGAAGGCGTGGAAGGTTTCGGTGTCGTCGTCTTCGGTGGTGGCGCCGAAGAGGTATTCCAGGCCGCGGCCGTCGTCGCTGGAGTGGTAGGGGTAGCCCTCCATGTCGAAGAAGACGTCGCCTGGGCTGGGGGCGGGCAGGCTGGCCAGGCCGTCGGGGGCGAAGACCTCGGCGGTGACGGTGCCTTGGGGGTTGTGGCGGGTGCGGGTGGTGTCCTGGGTGACCTGGAGGGCGGCCTGGGCGCGTAGTTGGTCGAAGGTGCGGCGGGGCAGGGTCTGGGGGCGTTGGTCGTCGTCGGCCTGGGCGAGGGCGTCGATGGTGGTGATGTCGGCGTCGGTGAGTTTGGCGGCCTGGTCGGTGCGCAGGCCGGCGACGAGGGTGAGGTGGCGGGCGGCGGTGCGGCCGGTGGAGCACCAGGTCTGGTAGCCGCACCCGTCGCAGGTGGGGCGGGGTTCGCCCCAGGCGGGGGCGGGCAGGGCGGGGGGCTGGGTGAGGCGGTCCAGGAGGCGGGCGGTGGTGGTGGCCAGGATGGGGGTGAAGTCGGCGGTGGTCAGGGTGTGGGTGGTGCCGTCGCCGGTGAGCAGGTGCATGTGCTCGGGTGCGTGGCCGGTGGCGGTGGCGACGGCGTGGGCGTAGGCGGTGAGTTGGAGGACGGCGCCGGGGCCGGGGCGGCGGGCGAGTTTGGTGTCCCAGGGTTCGTAGGCGGGGGTGGTGGGTGCGGGGGTGCGGGGGGCTCCGGTGGTGGGGTCCAGGTCGGAGCGGATGAGGAAGTCGGCGCGGCCGTGGAAGGCGACCGGGTGGGGGGTGTGGGTGAGGGGGTGGTGGAAGCAGGCCTGGTAGATGACGGGGGCGCCGTCGGCCATGGCTTGGTGGGTGTCGTGGGCGGCGCGGGTCAGGGAGGCGTCGTCGGGTTCGGGGGGTTGGATGTGGGTGATGGGGCCGAACAGGTCGGTGAGGCGGTCGAGTTCGGCCTGTTCGTGGTCGTGTCCGTGGCGGGCGATGAGGGGGTCGACGTCCTGGGGGGTGGGTGCTCCGGGCAGGTGGGCGGCCAGGGCGGTCTTCAGGGCGCTGCGGTGGTCGCACTCCAGGGTGTCGACGAGGTCGGTGGGTGAGACGACCCAGCCGGTGGTGGTGCGGAACAACGCGGTGCTCCTTGTGGGTGGTGGTTGCGTCGTTGACATCCTCCCCCGCCTGAAGAGCGGGGGATTCCAGCGACTCCGACTCAGGGCGAGTCGGATCGCTGGGGTTCACGGACGCTCGCAGACGTGTGTCTGGTCGTCCCTCCGGCACGACCCCCGAGGGGGCCGGGGCCTACGCCCTGCCCTGCCGCGACGTTTCCCGAGGCGTTGGTGTCGGCGTTGCACGTGAACCCGCAGCCCGTGCAGCGGAACAACGCTTGACTCTCGCGACTGTTCCGATCCACGTGCCCGCAGGCGTTGCACCGCCAACTCGTGTACTGGGGCGGGATGTCCTCCACCCGCCCGGGGGCCTTGTGCCCGGTCCGTTGCCGCAGGAGCCCCCACCCCTGGGCGAGGATCGCCCGGTTCAGCCCGGACGTGGCCCTGACGTTGCGCCCCGGCTCCTCGACAGTGCCCTTGGCGGAACGGACCATGTTCTTGATACGCGGGTCCTCGAACCGGACCAGGTCGAAGGTACGGGCGAGCATGGTGGAGGTCCTCTCGCACCAGTCCTTACGCCGGTTCGCCTCCTTCCGCTTGATCCTGGCGACCTGCTCGTTCTCCACACTCCGGAGATGGCTGCCCTTGGGAGCCCTGGCTGCGCGCCGTTGGTGTTTGCGCAACCGGGCCTGTTCCTTGTGGGTCAGGCCCGGGCAGTGGAGCTTGCGGCCGTCGGACAGGGCGGCGGTGACGGCCACACCCCGGTCCACGCCGACCACGGTGCCGTCCTTGGGGCCCTCGATGGGGTCGGGCATGGTGGCAAAGCTGATATGCCACTGCCCGGCCCGGTAGGTGACACGGAACGATTTGGCGTCGGGAAGCCCGGGGCGGGTGTTGCGGAACTTCACCCACCCGCACCCGGGCACCTTGACCTGGGTCCACTTGCGGTTCAGTTTGTGCACCGAGACCTGGCGGGCGTGCACTTGCTTCCCCTTGGCGTTGAGCGCAGGCTCACCCTGCTCGTCGAAGACGGGGACGCGCCTGTTGCCGATCGCCCGAAACGATTCATGGCGATGCTTCTTCCGCCTTTGTGGATACCCGTGGGTTCCGCCGAGGAAGTTTGACAGCGCCTGGTCGAAGTCCTTGAGTGCTTGCTGCTGCACGTCGGCGTTCCCGGAGGCCACCCAGGCGAAGTAGTCCGCCTCGTCCGGAGACAGGTCTCCGACGGGGGTGCGTCGAACTTCGGTGAGCATGGCGCACATCCCCGCCCACCGCACCGGCCTCGTCTGACGGGCCCCGCCTTTGCGGTAGGTGGCGTTGACCGCCCTGGCCAGGTTCCAGGCGTGCCGCGCCTGCGCACAATGACCGAACATCACGGCCTCCTGCGCGGGTTTGGGGTACAACCGGAACCTGGACATGGAATTAAAATAACATCATCCTGGTGTTAAAGTGGTTCGCTTTAGGATTCTTCTGGGGTTACCGTGAGGTTATGAAACAGGTCTCGCTTCGCCTCCCGGACGAGTTGCACACCGCGCTCAAAGACCTCGCGGAGCAGGAGGACCGGTCCCTGCACTCCCAGATCCTCAGGATTCTGCGCCAGGCCACCGACAGTCCACGTACCGCTCCTGTGGAGCGCGATTCACCCCCGGCCTGAAGACCAGGTCACCCTCGCACGAAACCGGTGGTGGGAGGTTTCTCGCGTGTGGGTGGGAGGTGCGGGGGTTGTGACGTGCGCGAGCGCCCCTCTCCCGGGTGGGGGGTGGGGCGCTCGGGCGGGGTGCCGGGGAGGGGTGGTCAGGCCACGACCTCCCAGCTGACGTTGGCCACGCCGGCGCTGGTGCTGGCGATCTGTTCGAAGGCCGCGGTGGACAGGTCCAGGCAGCGTCCGTCGATGAAGGGGCCGCGGTCGTTGATGCGCACGGTGACCGAGGAGCCGTTGGCGGTGTTGGTGACCCGGACCATGGTGTTGAAGGGCAGGGTCAGGTGCGCGGCGGTCATGGCGCTGGGGTCGAAGGTCTCACCGTTGGCGGTGTCGCTTCCGGCGAGGTCGGCGCCGTAGAAGGAGGCCTGGCAGCTGCCGCCCTGGCCGGTGGGCTGGGCGTCGGAGCCGCTGTCGGAGCCGCTGGAGGAGGAGTCGTCCTCGGGTGCGGTGGTCTCCTGGGGCTCCTCGACGATGTCGGAGCCGGTGGCGGTGGCGGACTGGCGCGCGTCGGAGGCGGCCTGCTCGGCGCGTTGGGCGGCCGAGGGGTCGGCTGAGGGCGCGGTGTCCTCGGCCACGAGCGGGTCGGGGTCGGCCTCGGGGATCCCGGCGGCGTTGGTGGCCACGGTGGTGTCACCGGCGCCGGTGACCACGACCGCCGCGGTGGCGGTGCCCGCCACGGCCAGGGCCAGGACGCAGGAGCCCGCGATGAGCAGTGTGCGTCTTTTGCGGTTGCGGGCCGCGGCGAGGCGGGGGCCCACGGTGGTGGGGGCGTCCTGGGGTGCGTCGGGAGTGTTCTGGGGCTGGTGTTGGCCCACGGTGCTGTCCTTTGAACGTCGCGGGTGGGAAGTGGCGGCCGCCTCCTGGCGCGTGTTGCGGGTGCCCCGGTGGGCGGGGTGCGTCGGATGTGTGGCGTCCCGGTGTGGGGGGTGGGGCGCGCACGGGCGGAGCCGTGACCGCCGGCGGATGGCATCGCACGGGGTCTGGGCGCTGAGCCTAGGGGTAACGCGGGGGTCACGGTACCGGAAAGTGGTGGTTTGTGGAACTTATCACCCGTTGACCTGCGGTTTTGGTAGTTCGGGGCGACGTGGGGGGACCCCGTCGGGGAAGAGCGCGGCGGCCGGGTCGGGCAGGTCCTGGCCGTCGAGTTCGGCGACGGCGCGGGCCAGGGTCGGGTTGTCCAGATGGCCGCCGACGGCGCGGATCATGCGGGCCAGGGTGGGCAGGGTGGGGGCGCCCAGGGCGGCGACGGCGTAGCGGGCGGCCACGGCGGGGGTGCGCGAGGCCCCGGCCCAGCAGTGCAGCAGGACGCGTTTGCCCTCGGCGCGCAGGGCGGCGACGGCCGCGGCCGCCTCGTCCAGGGTGTGGTGCAGGTTCTGGTTGGCGCCGGGGCGGTCGTGCAGCCAGACCCGCACCCAGTCGCGGGAGGGCAGGTGGGGGGCGTCGTCGGGGTGGGTGGCGCACAGGGAGACGGCGGCGTCGGCGCTGTGGGGGTGCTCGCGCAGGTGGTCGAGGTTGGCCAGGAGCACGCCGGGGTCGAGGGGGTGGGTGATGGCGAAGGGGCGCAGGCGCTGGTGCGGTCGGGTGCGTACCGCGGTCTCGGGCCACAGGTGGGGGTGGGTGCCGCGGGTGGTGCGCAGGGCGTCGACGACCAGGGTGTGGGGGTCCAGGGTGCGGGCCAGGCGCCGCCAGGCGTGGAGGGGGACGGCGGAGGCGCCCCAGAGCGCTCCGGCCAGGGCTCCGGTGTGCATGGCGGCCAGGTCGCCGTGGGTGGTCCGGGTCCACCGGATGGCGTCGACCAGGTGGGTGCAGGCGAAGGTGCCCGCGGCGGGGTCGTGGTGGGGGCGGGCGGTGCGGGTCAGGGCGTGCCAGGAGGCGCCCAGGGGGTTGTCGGCGGGGGTGTGTTCGAGGTCGGGGGCGTGGGCGGGCGGGGTACCGGTGCGCGTGGTGGCGCGCAGTGTGTGGGCCCAGGCGCGGGCGGTGGGGTCGGGTGGGGGTTCGGGGAGCCGGTCGGTGCTGGTCAGGTTGGTCAGGGCGGTGTGTACCAGGTGGGCCAGGCGGGCGGGTCCGGTGGTGGGGGCGGGGCCGGTGAGCTGGGTGGTCAGGGCGGGTGGTGCCTCCACCAGCGCGGCGGCGGTGGCGGCGCCCAGGAGGGCGCCCACGGCCCGGTCGCAGAGGGGGTCGTGGATGTCCAGAGGGGCGGTGGCGGTCATGGCTGGCCTCACGGGTGGGGGTGGGGACGTCACCGGTGGTGTTCCCCGCCCCGGGGTGGGGCGTGCACGGTTTGCCGGTGGTGGCCAGGTTGTGGGAAAGGGGGGCGGGTCCCACCGGGGAGGGTGGGGCCGGTGGGGCCCGCCACCGCGGGGGGGTGTTCGGGGTGGGTTCTTCGCGCCAAGCCCCGTGGAGGGCGCGCCACTTGGTGTGCTGACTCGATGACCGGGGGCGTGGAACCCGGAGGGGCCTGCTGGGGGGTGGGGTCTCCTGCGCCGGGCGGGCCGTGCGGCGTTGACCACCGGCGGCCCGTGCCAGTGGGTTGGCCGGTCTGTCCCGGTCGGAACCGGGAGAGGACGTCAGACCGGCTGTGGGATGGCGGCCCGGCGGTAGCGTTCGGCCACGGCGTGGGCGATGGCCGGGTCCGGGCACAGGGGTGCGGCGACCACGTCGGCTCCGCTGCCGGCGAGGCGGTCGTGGAACAGGCCCGGGGCGAGCAGCCAGGTGGCCACGGCGACGCGTGTGTGGCCTTGGGCGCGTAGGCGGGTGACCTGTTCGGTGACGGTGGGGCCTCCGGTGGCGATGTAGCCGAGGGACACGGGGGTGTCCAGGCGTCGGGCCAGGGCGTGGGCGCTGTCGCGCAGTTCGGCGCGGGCGCGTTCGTCGGAGGTTCCGGCGCAGGCCAGGACGACGGCGTCGCCGGTCTGGTGTCCGGCGGCCGTCAGGCGCCGGTGGGCGGTGGCCACGACGGCGGGGTGGGCGCCCAGGGCGGGGGTGAGCACGGCGTCGGCGCGGCCCGCTTTGGCGAGTTGGTGGGGGATGTCGGTGCGCACGTGGTAGCCGCTGGCCAGGAAGGCGGGTACGACCACGACGGGTCCGGGGAGGCGGGCGGCGACGTCGCCGACGGTGGGGGTGAGCACGTCGGCGAAGGCCAGGTGGGTGGGTTGGCGGGTGATCTCCTCCACGCGTAGGGCCAGGGAGTGGGCCACGGCGGTGCCGTGGGGGTCGCGGGTGCCGTGGACGGCGAGGATGAGGGCGGGCTGTCGGTTCATGGCGCGGGTGTGCAGTCGGGGGTGTCCAGGGCCAGGCGGTAGCCGCGTTTGACGACGGTCTGGATGATGCGGGCGTCTCCCAGGGCGGTGCGCAGGCGGGCCACGGCCGTTTCCACGGCGTGGGCGTCGGCGTCCTCGCCCAGGCAGGTGAGCAGGTGGGTGCGGTCGCGGACCTGGCCGGGGCGGCGGGCGAGTTCGCGCATGAGCCGCATGAGGGTGGGTGAGAGGGTGTGGACGGTGCCGTCGACCAGGACGGCGTGGCCGCGCAGGCGTAGGCGGTGTCCGGCCACGTCCAGGGTGGGGAACCGGTTGGGGAGTTCCTCGGTGAGTTTGCGGACCTGGGCGCCGATGCGGGCGCGGTGGGGCCAGACGGTGGGGATGTCCTGGGCCATGAGGGGGCGGGCGGTGACGGGGCCCACGCACATGGCCAGGACGTCGCCGCGCAGGGCCGAGACGAGGGCGTCGGCGTGGCCGCTCGCGCGGGCGCGGGCCAGGAGTCCGGCGGCGGCGGGGGCGCTGGTGAAGGTGACGGCGTCCACTCCCCCGCTGGTGACGGCTTCGATGAGCCGGTCCAGGGGTGCGGTGTCTTCGGGTTGGGTCCACCGGTAGACGGGGACTTCGACGACGTCGGCTCCGGCCAGGCGTAGGGCGGCGGTGAAGTCGGGCAGGGGTTCGCCGTGGAGTTGGATGGCCACGCGTAGCCCTTTGACGCCGGTGGACAGCAGGTAGTCCAGGACCTCGGCGGAGGATTCGGAAGGGGGCGACCATTCCTCGGTGAGTCCGGCGGCGCGGATGGCGCCCTTGGCTTTGGGGCCGCGGGCGAGCAGGCGTGAGGCGCGCATGGAGGACAGGAGGGGTTCGGCCATGCCCCAGGTTTCGCAGGCCTCGACCCAGCCGCGGAAGCCGATGCCGGTGGTGGCCACGACGACGTCGGCGGGGCGGCGGGTGAGTTCGGTGGAGACGGCGGCCAGGCGTTGGTCGTCGCTGAGCGGGACGATGCGCAGGGCCGGGGCGGCCACGACCTCGGCGCCCTTGCGGCGCAGCATGGCGGCGAGTTCGTCGGCGCGGCGGGCGGCGGTGACGGCGACGGTGAACCCGGCCAGGGGTGCGGTGGTGGCGGGAGTGGGCGGGGTGTGCTCGGACGGCGCCGGGGCCGTCTGCTGCTCCCGGTTCAGGGTGGTCACGGTGTTCCCTCGGTCGCGCTGGTGTGGATCTGGACGGTGTCGCCGTCGATGCGGACGGGCCAGGTGGTCAGGCGGGTGTCGGGGTCGTCCAGGCTGTGTCCGGTGCTCAGGGAGAAGACGTGCTTGAGCATGGGTGAGGCGACGGTGGGCTGGCCGTCGCGGTCGCCGACGATGCCGCGGGACATCACGGCGGCCTGGGTGTAGGGGTCGATGTTGTCCACGGCGTACAGGTGGTCGTCGTGGGTGCGGAACAGGGCGGCCTGGCGTCCGTCGGGCAGCAGGACGGCGACGCCGTCCTCGGGGTGCAGGCGGTGGGCGGGGCAGGCGTTGATCCAGGTTTCGGTCTGGGTGGCGGTGCTCATCTGGTGGCCTCCTGCGGGCGGGGGGTGGGCATGCCGAGGTTGAGGGGCGTGTCGGGGACGGGCTGGTCGCGGGTGGTGGTGAAGCTGATGGTGGGGTCGGGGGTGTCGGGCGCGTTGGCGAAGGACACGAACCGGGAGAGCTTGTCGGGGTCGGCCAGGACGTCGGCCCACTCGTCGGAGTAGCCCGCCACGTGGCGTTCCATGGCCTCTTCCAGTTCGGCGCCGATGCCCAGGGAGTCGTGGACGACGACGTCGCGTAGGTGGTCCAGGCCGCCGTCCATGGCCTCGATCCAGGGGGCGGTGCGCTGGAGGCGGTCGGCGGTGCGGATGTAGAACATCAGGAACCGGTCGATGTAGCGGATGAGGGTGTCCTCGTCCAGGTCGGAGGCGAGCAGTTCGGCGTGGCGGGGGGTGAAGCCGCCGTTGCCGCCCACGTACAGGTTCCAGCCGTTGTCGGTGGCGATGACGCCGAAGTCCTTGCCTCTGGCCTCGGCGCACTCGCGGGCGCATCCGGAGACGGCGGACTTGAGCTTGTGGGGTGAGCGCAGTCCCCGGTAGCGCTCCTCCAGGCGGATGGCCATGCCGACCGAGTCCTGGACGCCGTAGCGGCACCAGGTGGTGCCCACGCAGGACTTGACGGTGCGCAGGGCCTTGCCGTAGGCGTGGCCGGATTCGAATCCGGCCTGGACCAGGCGGGACCAGATCGCGGGCAGTTGTTCGAGGCGGGCGCCGAACAGGTCGATGCGCTGGCCGCCGGTGATCTTGGTGTAGAGGTTGAAGTCGCGGGCGACCTCGCCGATGACGATGAGCTTGTCGGGGGTGATCTCGCCGCCGGGGATGCGCGGGACGACCGAGTAGGTGCCGTTGCGCTGCATGTTGGCCAGGTACCGGTCGTTGGTGTCCTGGAGGGTGGCCTGTTCGCCCTGGAGGATGTGACCGTTGCCCAGGGAGGCGAGGATGGAGGCGATCGCGGGCTTGCAGATGTCGCAGCCGCGTCCGGTGCCGTGCCGTTCGATGAGGGCGGAGAACGTGGTGATGCCGGTGGCGCGGACGATCTCGACCAGTTCGGCGCGCGACTGGGTGAAGTGTTCGCACAGGGCGTTGGACTGTTCGATGCCGGCCTGGTCCAGGAGCTGCTTGAGCATGGGCACGCACGAGCCGCAGCTGGTTCCGGCGCGGGTGCAGGCCTTCAGGGAGGGCACGTCGGTGGAGCCGGAGTGGATGGCGTCGCAGATGGTGCCCTTGGTGACGGCGTTGCAGGAGCAGATCTGGGCGTCGTCGGGCAGGGCGTCGGCGCCCACGGCGGCGCCGCCGTCGGGGGTGATCAGGGCCAGCGGGTCGCCGGGGAGTGGGGAGCCGACCAGGGGGCGCAGGGTGGCGTAGGCGGAGGCGTCGCCGACCAGGATGCCGCCGAGCAGGGTGGTGGCGTCGTCGGAGACCACGAGTTTGGCGTAGCGGCCGCTGGCGGCGTCGTTGACGACGACGTCGAGGGCGCCTTCGGCGCGGCCGTGGGCGTCGCCGAAGCTGGCCACGTCCACGCCCAGGAGCTTGAGTTTGGTGGAGGTGTCGGCGCCGGTGAAGGTGGCGTCGCCGCCCACGAGCCGGTCGGCGACGACCTCGGCCATGGCGTTGCCGGGGGCGATGAGTCCGTAGACGGTGCCTCGGTGGTTGGCGGCCTCGCCGATGGCCATGATGTGGGAGTCGCTGGTGGTGCAGGTGTCGTCGATGGCGATTCCGCCGCGTTCGCCCAGGTCCAGGCCGCAGGCGCGGGCCAGGTCGTCGCGGGGGCGGATGCCGACGGAGAAGACGACCAGGTCGGTGTCCAGGTGGCCGCCGTCGGACAGGGTGAGGCGGGCGGCGCGGCCGTCGTCTCCGGGTTCGATGCCGGTGGTGGCGGTGCCGGTGTGCACCTTCACGCCCAGGTCGGTGACGAGGTTCTTGAGGAGGGCTCCGGCGCCCTCGTCGATCTGGGCGGGCATCAGGTGGGGGGCGAGTTCGACCACGTGTGCCTGCAGGCCGAGCAGGCGCAGGGCGTTGGCTGCCTCCAGGCCGAGGAGTCCGCCGCCGATGACGACGCCGGTGCGGGCGTTCTTGGCGGAGTCGGTGATGGCGTCCAGGTCCTCGATGGTGCGGTAGACGTGGCAGCCGGGCAGGTCGTGGCCTGGGATGGGGGGGACGAAGGGGGTGGATCCGGTGGCCAGGACGAGGCGGTCGTAGGGCAGGGCGCGGCCGGAGGCGGTGGTGACGGTGCGGGTGGCGCGGTCGATGCCGGTGGCGCGTTCGCTGACGTGCACGTCGGTGTGGGGGCCGGTGGGGTCGCCCAGGGACAGGTCCTCGGCGGTGGCGCCGTCGAAGTAGGAGGACAGGGCGACGCGGTCGTAGGCGGTGCGGGGTTCCTCGCCGACGACGGTGGTGTGCCAGTGGTGGGCACCGTCGCGGTCGCGCAGGGCCTCGATGAGTCTGTGGCCGACCATGCCGTTGCCGATGACGACGAGTTCTTCCATGGGTGTTCGGCTCCTCCTGGCTGCGGGGTGGTCGTGTTTCAGGCAACCCGGAGGGTGTTTCCCAGGCGTCAGGTGGTTGTGACGGCGATGTTTCGATGTGCTGTCATCGCAGGTGAGAAATGCGTGATTGGGTGATCTCCCCCACGGGAGGGAGGCGGTTCACCCTTGATGGGGAGGTCGCGCGGGGCGCGGGGCGCGAGGGTGGGGGTGTCGAAGAACCGTTCCCCTCGTGAAGGAGCAGGGCCATGGCCACTCCCCCGATCGCGCGACCCGTCCACTCCCGTGGAGAGGGGGCGCGTGCGCCCGTGGTGCCCTGGGTGGTGTTGGCCTGGTCGGCGGCGGCCGTCGGTCTGGGGCTGGGGTGGTGGTCGGGTGTGCTGCCCCGGGGGGTGCCCGAGGGGCCGTCGTTCGGGTCGTTGTTCTCCGCGGCGGGGCTGGGTGTGGCGTCGGTGACCGTGATCGGTTTCGGGTGCGCCGGGGCCGTGTGCGCTGTGGTGTTGCTGCGGCGGGTGGGGGGCCGGTGGGCGCAGGTGGCGGCGTGGTCGTTGGCCGCCGCGGTCCTGTTGGTGTTCGTCGACGGGTCCCTGCTGGCCTTGCTGGGCTACACGATGATCGTGCCGGTGGTGGGCTGGTTCATGCCCGGGCTGCTGTCGGCCTACGTGTCCGCCGCCCTGGAGCCCACGGCGCTGACGTTGCTGTTCTGCGCCGTGGGTGTGGTCGTGTGGGCGCTGGCGGCGCTCACCCACGGGCGGGCGGTGCGTGGGGCGTGCCGGCGCTGCGGGCGTGACGAGCACTGGAACCCCGAACGGGAGCGGAGTGTGCGGGCCCGGGCTCTGCGTGTGGGCCGGTGGGCCGTGGGTGTGGGTGTGGTCCTGGCGTTGCTGTACCCGGCGTTGCGGGTGCTGTGGCTGTTCGGTGTGGCTTTGGACTTCGGTGAGGAGGAGACCCGGCAGATGCTGTCGGACCCCTACGTCCTGGCCACGGGTCTGTCGCTGGGGTCGGCCGGGGTGGTTGGCGCGGCGCTCATGCTGGGTCTGGTGCAGCGGTGGGGTGTCCGGTTCCCCCGGTGGACGGTCGGGCTGGCCGGGCGGCGGGTCCCGGTCGCGCTGGCGGTGGTGCCCGCGAGTTTGGTGACCGTGGCCCTGGTGGCGATGGGGCGTAGCACCGTGGTGCAGTTGGTGATCGGATCCGCGGGGGCCACGCCCGTCACCGAGCCGGTGCACGCGACGGTGTTCGCGTTGATGGGCGTGTGGGGTGCGGCGCTGGGTGTGGCCACGGCCGCCTACGCGGTGCGGCGGCGCGCCGAGTGTGACGGGTGCGGGCGGGGTCTGCCCGAGGTCGAGCCGGCGCGGGGCCCGGTGGGGCCGGCCGCGGCGGGATAGGGGCCCGGGCCGGCCGGTGTGGCCCCGCTCCCCTGCTCGGGGGCGGGGCCCGTGTGTCAGCGGATGGGCACGTCGACCTCGCCGAACGCCCCGGCGTGCAGGGTCATCTCGGTGACGTCGGGAGCCGGGGCGGGAAAGACCGCCAGGGCCAGGTACTGCTCTCCGGTGGCCAGCTCGTTGATCCGGTCGGCGAAGTCCTCATAGGCGCCGTCGCCGGTGCGGATACGGATGACGTACCGGACCAGGCCGGTGTCGGGGTTGTGGACGCGGAAGCCGCCCAGGGTGCCCTCGGTGTACTGGGCGGGGCTGCCGGGGATGACCGACTCGTCCACGTCCAGGTCCGCCTCCAGGGGTGAGAGCGTGGAGTTTTGGAAGCCCACCATCTGGAACAGGTAGGCGCCGTCGCGCACCATCGGGTAGACGTGCAGGTCCACGTCGTTGTGGATGAGGGTGGTGACGGGTTCGGGGTCGTCGAAGAAGTGGGCCGGGTCGGCGACGTGGCGGCGGGCCGAGGCCAGGCCGTCCTGGGTGGGGGCGGCGCCGTCGGCGTCCAGGGGCACTTGGTAGGTGAACTCCACCCGGCGGTTGCGGGCGCGGGCCTGCTCGTCGTCGGGCCCGCCCTCGGCGGCCAGCGGTTCGGCGCTGCCGCGTCCTTCGGTGGTGAAGGTGAACTCTGCGCCCAGTTCCTCCTCCAGCAGGGCGCGTGCGGCCTCGGCGCGTTCGCGTGACAGGGTCTGGTTGTAGGCGGATGGGCCGCGGTCATCGGTGTGGCCGACGATGGTGATCTCCCCGCCCTGGGGGCCGATGTTGGCGCGCAGGGTCCGGGCGCAGGCGCGGATGGTCTCGGCGGCCTCGGCGGTGGGTGTGGAGGCGTCGAAGGCGAACATCTCGTCGGCGTGCAGGGCGATGACCTCTTGGTCGCCGGAGCGGGTGGTGGAGGCGGTGGGGTTGTCCACGAAGCTCTCCATGGTGTGGCGGTCGCCGGAGGTGTCCAGGTCCGGGGGTGGTGGGTTGTCGGGGTACCAGATCTGGTCGGGGAGTTCGGGTTCTTGGGCGAAGGTCTCGGGGTCGATGTAGTCGTGGGCGTTGGGTTCGGGGGCGGGGGTGAACTCGTCGACGCGGGTGATGGGGATGCCGGGGATGAGGCCGACCCCGGCGCCGGTCAGGGTGAGGTACCGCGCGTCCTGGGTGGGGGCGGGCAGGTAGCGGCGCAGGGTGGTGGGCAGTCCCTCGTGGGTGGGCATGTGGGGGTCGCCGGGCACGAAGTGGGTGCCGTAGGGCTCGCCGTTGTTGGCGGAGTCGCGCAGGAAGCGCAGGACCTCCCCGGAGACGGGGTCGACCATGCGTACGGGCGGGTTGCGTCCGGTGACCGTCCCGGGCAGGTCCTCCAGGTAGTCGTGGGTCACCTCCAGCATGAGGTACTCGCCGTTGTGTTCCAGGTTGGTGATGGTGAGTTCGAAGGTGACGTCGTTGCCGCCCTCGATCGACATGCGTCCCTGGCGGACGAAGGGGAGCCGTGGGCGCTCCCGTTGGTCGGCACCGGTCTGGGGGGAGGGTTCCGCGGTGGGGGTGGCGTCGTTGCCGCCGGTCAGGTTCTCGACCAGGCCGCAGGAGGTGAGCAGCAGGCTGAGCGCCAGGGCCGCGGCCGCGGGGGCTCGTGTGGTCATGGTCTGGGGGTCTTCCTCACGGTGGGCGCGGGTGGACCGCGGTCGCTGGGTGTGTTGTGGTCTGACGCGGGCGCGCCCGGCGGGGTTCGCGTGAGGGGGAACGGGGCGGCGGCCCCTCCCCCCCGCTGTGGGGAAGGGGCCGCCGGTGGGGGGTGGGGATCAGGACAGGGTGACCGTCTTGGTGGTCGAGCCGGTGGCACCGGTCTCGTCGGTGACGGTCAGAGTGATGGTGTAGGTGCCGGGACCGTCGTAGAAGTGCCAGGTGGTCTGGCCGGTACCGGTGGTGCCGTCGCCGAAGTCCCAGCTGTAGGAGACGATCGGGGCGTCACCGGCGCTGGAGCCGGACCCGTCCAGGCTGCAGTAGTACCACCAGGTGTAGCAGGACCCGGTGAAGTCGGCGGTCGGCGCGGTGTGGTCGGGGGCGCCCACCGTCACCTCGACGGTGTCGGAGTTGGTGGCGCCGGTGTCGTCGGTGACGGTCAGCGTGACGGTGTAGGTGCCCTCGCTGGCGTAGGTGTGGGAGGTGGTGGCGCCGCTGTCGGTGGCGCCGTCGCCGAAGTCCCACGCGTAGTCGGTGATCTGCCCGGCCGACCCGGACCCGTCGAAGGAGCAGGTCAGGGTGGCGTCGTCGCAGGACTGGGAGATGTCGGCCACGGGGCCGTCGGGCGGGGTGGTGCTGCCGTCACCGGGGAAGGTGTCGGGGTCGCCCACGTCCAGGAGCGGCTCCTGGATGCCGTCGCCGGAGGTGTCGTTCCAGTCGTAGTTGCCGGCGCCGGTCAGGGTCTGGTAGAGGGCCATGACGCCGGAGCGGTCGCTGGGCTTGGCGGAGCCGGTGGCCAGCAGGGCCAGGCCGCCCGCGGCGTGCGGGGAGGCCATGGAGGTGCCGCTGATGGTGTTGTAGCCGCCGCCGGGCCAGGTGGAGGTGATGCAGGAGCCGGGGGCGGCGATGTCGATGACGTCACCGTAGTTGGAGAAGGTCGACAGGGTGTCGTCGGAGTCGTTGCGGCAGCTCAGGGTGCCGCCGTTTCCGCCGGGCTGGCCGTCGGAGTCGGCCATGGAGGAGACGGTGAGCACGTCGGGGTGGTTGGCGGGGAAGAAGTTGCGGCCGTCGACCCCGTCGTTGCCCGCGGCCACGGCCCAGGCCACACCCGCGTCGACGGCGTTGGTGATGGCCTGGCTCAGGGCCTGGTCGGTACAGCCGTTGCAGCCCAGGCTCATGTTGGCCACGGCGACCTGGTCGGCGTTGGCGGTGACGTAGTCCACACCCGCCGTGATGCCGGCCAGGGTGCCGCTGCCGCCCGAGGTCAGGACCTGGACGTTCCAGATGTCGGCGCCGGGGGCCATGCCGACGACGCCCTCGTTGTTGTCGATGGCGGCGATGCTGCCGGCGACGTGCGTGCCGTGTCCGTTGCCGTCGCTGGCGGTGTTGGACACGCAGGAGCCGCTGGTGCAGTCCACCGAGTCGACGACGTTGAGGTCGGGGTGGGACCCGTCGACACCGGTGTCCAGGACGGCGACGGCCACGTCGGGGACGTAGTCGGGCTGTCCGTTGATGTCCAGGTTGGGGTTGTCGGGGGCGAAGGTGCGGGAGATACCGGTGGGGGTCTCCTGCTCGAAGGCCTCGACGACCTGGTCCTCTTGGACGTAGGCGACGTCGGGGTCCTCGAGCAGGTCTGCGGCGTCGGCCGCGGTCATCTCGGCGGCGTAGCCGGTCAGGGCGTGTTCGTAGACGCCCTGGGGGCGGTCGCCGTTGCGGTCGGCGACCTCTTCGGGGTTGGCGCTGTCGTCCAGGACGACGATGTAGGTGCGTTCGGTGGGATCGGACAGATCCAGGAACGCGGGGGTCTCCGGTTCGGCGGCGGCCGGTGACGCCGCCAGGAACGGCAGCATCACGGCGGCCGCGATCACGGCACCGATCTTGCGCATGTGGGGGAACCCTTCGTGGAGGGATGCAGGGATGCGTGGGTCGGGTGGCCACCCATGTGTCATGGTGTGTGGCTCGGCGTGGCCGAACAATACGTATCTACTACGTAGTTAAGAAGCGATCGGGTGACTACGTAGCGGAGGGGTCGGAGGGGGCGGACAGGTCCCGTCGTGAGCGCAGGCCGAGTTTGGCCAGCGCGTTGGCCACGTGGGTCTCCACGGTGCGCGGGGACAGGTGCAGCAGCGCCGCGATCTCCCGGTTGGTGCGCCCCTGGGCGGCCAGTGTCGCGATCTCGCTCTCGCGCGGCGACAGGCGCCGGTCCCCGCGGCCGCGGCCGGTGGTGGGAGGGGTGACCACACCGTGGGCCCGCAGGGCGCGGCGCACCCGCGAGGCGTCCCAGGCCGCGCCCAGTTCGGTGTACTCGGCCAGGGCCGAGCGCAGGTCGCCCACCCCCGAGGAGGGGGCGCGGTCGTGGCCGTCGGTCTGGGACAGCAGGGCGTGGGCGGCGGACTCGCGGGCCTGGGCGGCGTCGTAGGGCCGTCCCATGGCCCGGTAGGCGTTCTCGGCCTCGCCGTACAGGTGCAGGGCCCGGTCGTGGTGGCCGCGGTGGTGCGCGATGGCGGCCTTGAACCGGATCAGCGCGGCCTCGGCCGCGGGGGCGTGGGCGCCGCGCAGCCCGGCGCTGAAGCGGGCGCACAGGTCCCGGGCGACGGCGACGCGGCCGGTGTCCAACAGGGCTTCCATCCCGGGTACCAGTTCGGCGGCCCACACCCAGATGCCCTTGCTGGCCACCAGGGAGACCAGGTCGTCGACGTGCTCCCAGGCGGTGGCCGGGTCGCCCTGGGCGGTGGCCAGGCGGGCCAGGAGCCCGGCGGCCAGGGCGCGCACGGGCACGGTGTAGTCGGGGGCGGTGCGCGCGGTGGCCTCGGGACCGGGGCGGACGCGGGCCAGGTGGGTCTGGGCGGTGGCGGGGTCGCCCTGGGCCAGGGCCAGTCCCGCGCGGATGACGGTCAGTTCGGCGGTGACCGAGTGCAGGTGGGCCAGGCGCGGGGAGCGCAGGTTGCGTTCGGTCTCCTCGGCCAGCCCCGGCCACCGGCCGCGCACCCAGTCCAGGAGCAGGCGCAGGGTGTGGGCGCTCTCGTGTACGTAGGGGGCGTCGGCGGCCACCGACCAGCTGGTGGCGTCGTCCAGGTGGTGGTCGGCGCGGTCGTAGTGGCCGAGCATGACGGCGGCGTCGGCGAGATTGAGGGAGCCGCGGGCGAACTCGCGGCGGCGCGCCAGGGTCTGGGGGGTGGGCTGGGCGTGGGCGGTCCCGGGGTCGGGCAGGGTGACCGTCCAGGCGTCGGGGTCGCCGATCTGGGCCAGGAGGGTGGCGTGGTTGACCGCGACGATCTGGTTGACGGCGGGGTCGCGGCTGCGGTCGGCGGCGGCCACGGCCTGTTCCATCCACCGGCGGTGGGTGTCGACCGAGTCGGAGGTGTCTCGGGGCACGGCGAGCGCGCACATGGCGCGGGCGGCCAGGTCGGGGCGGGTGGACAGTTCGGCGGTGGCGCGGACGAGTTCGCCGCGGGCGGTGCGCCCCTGGGCGGCCTGGTTGAGCAGGAGCAGCCCCAGCTCCATGCGCAGTTCACCGCGTTCGGCGGCACTGAGGCCGGGGGTGGTGAGCACGTCGCGTAGCAGGGCGATGGTGTGTTCGGCGCTGATGCCGGTCAGGGCGGCGCGGCCGAGTTTGAGGGTGAGTTCGCAGCGGCGGCGCGGGGGCAGGCTCCGGCGGGTCAGGGCGTCGCGCAGCAGGGTGACGGCGGTGGTGTCCTCCCCCTGGGCCAGGGCGAGGTCGGCGGCGTGTTCGGCGTGGTTGGTCCAGGCGTCCAGGAGTCCGGCCTCGCGGGCGTGGTGGGCCAGGCGGGCGTGGTCGGGGTCGGGGGTCTGGGACAGCACGGCCAGCGCGGCGCGGTGCAGGCGACGGCGTTTGTCGCGGGGCAGGGCGGTGTAGCAGACCTGGCGCAGGAGGGGGGTGGCGGTGGTCAGGGTCGTCGGGTCGGTGGTGTGCAGTAGGCCGCGGCGGCAGGCGCGGGCCAGGGCCTTTTCGGCGCGGTGCGGGGACAGGTCGGCCACCCGCGCCAGGTGGGTCTCGTTGGAGGGGGTGTCCAGGACGGCGGCGGCGCGCAGGAGTCGGCGGGTGTCGCGGTCCAGGGCGCGCAGGCGGTGGATCCACCAGTCGCGTAAGGCCGCGGGGACGGGGGGCTGGGCGGGGATGGCGGGTTCGGTGGGGGTGAGGGTGGCCAGGTGGCGCAGGGTTTCGACGGCGGCCAGGGGTTGGCCGCCGGTCCAGGCGTGGAGGCGGTGGGCGTCCTCGGCGGTGGCGGTGGCCGTGAACCCGTGGGCGAGGGTGAGCAGGTCCTGGGGGGTGAGCGGGTCCAGGGTGAGTTCGTCGTGGGTGGTGGTGGCGGGGGCCAGGGCGGCCAGGGCGGCCACGGGGAAGGACCGGGGCAGTTCCTCGGGCCGGTAGGTCAGGACGAGGGAGAGGGTGGGGGGCAGGCGGGGGGTGAGGTAGTGCAGCAGGTCGCGGGTGGTCTGGTCGATCCACTGCACGTCCTCCACCACCAGGACGGCCGGTCCCAGGGCGCCGAGGAGTTCGGTGAAGGCGCGGTAGGTGCGGTGTTGGTCGTCGGCGGGGGTGGTCGCGGGAGGCAGGGGGGCGGGCAGGCGGTCGCCGTGTTCGGGCATGAGGGCGTGCAGGGCGCCGCACAACGGGCTGAGGCCGTCGGGGATGGGGGCGCCGCGCAGGGCTTCGATGACGGGGGCGAGGGGGAACGGTTCGGCCCGGGGCGGGCAGTGGCCGGTCAGGACCGTCGTGTCCGTGGCCTCGTGGAGTTCCTGGACCAGTCGGGTCTTTCCCGAACCGGCGGACCCGGCCACGAGGACAAGGCGTCCAGGGTCTGCCGCGGTGCGCAACTGCCGTCGTTCCCGGGCACGTCCGACGAGCGGGGGAGAGCACACCTACCGAACGGTATAGCGACAGGGGGCCGAGGAAAAGGGGGTGCCGCCATACGGATCCGGTGCGCTGGGCGGTAAGAGTGGACAGTCTGCCAACCCGTGTGGGGCGCCGACCTGGGCTGAGGGCGGTGTGTCGTGGCGGGGTCGGTAGTCTGCGCTCGGAACGTGGGTGGGCGACGGGACGATGGTGGGGGTGATGGGTGGTGCAGGCGGTGTTCGTGGCTGTGCCGGTGCTGTCGGTGGTGCTGATCGGATTGTTCGCTGGGCTGTTCTTCGCGTTCTCGGTGGCGGTGATGCCGGGGCTGCGGCGTGCGGGAGACCAGGCGATGATCGAGACCATGCAGGGTGTCAACGTGGCGATCCTCAACCCTTTGTTCGCCCTGGTCTTCCTGGGTGCTCCGGTGGCGGCGCTGGTCACGGCGGCGCGGGATGCCGTTGTCGGCGCCGGGATGACGACGGTGTGGTCCTTCACGGCCCTGGCGGCGCTGTTGGCCGTCATCCTGATCACGTTCGCCTTCAACATCCCCAGGAACAACGCGTTGGAGGCGGCGGGGCCGGCCGTGGATGTCGCCGACCCCGCGGCGGTGCGCGGCGCCTTCGAGGCGGTGTGGGTGCGCTGGAACCACGTGCGTACCCTGCTGTCGGTCCTGGCGCTGGTGTGCTCGGCCGTCGCCCTGGCACTGCGCTAGGGGTCGTTCCCGCGCGGACGGGCCCGTTGTCGTCGAGGGGCGGGCCGGGGCTGTCCGCGGCGGGTTCGGATGGGTGAGAATCGCGGCCATGAGTGAACTGAACAAGCGCGCGGACATGTTCTTGGACGCCCGGAACGACCCGCGGGCGGACGGGCCGCGGCTGGGCGACGAACGCACCACCCTGATGGGGTTCCTTCGGGACCAACGGCTGACGTTGGAGATCAAGTGCGAGGGGCTGGACGCCGAGCAGTTGGCGCGCAGGTCGGTGGAGCCCTCCACCATGTCGCTGCTGGGACTGGTGCGTCACATGGCCGAGGTGGAGCGGGCCTGGTTCCGGCTGCGGTTGTCGGGGTTGGACCTGCCGCGGCTGTTCTGCACGTCCGAGGAGCCCGACGCCGAGTTCGACGGTGCGGTCGCCGACCCGACGGTGGTGGAGGAGGCCTGGCGGCTCTGGCGTGAGGAGGTCGCCTTCACCGACGACTTCGTGGCCCGGGCGGCGTCGCTGGACGCCACGTTCGAGGTCGACCGGCACGGGACCATGTCGCTGCGCGAGGTGCTGGTGCACATGGTGGAGGAGTACGCGCGGCACAACGGGCACGCCGACCTGCTGCGTGAGCGCATCGACGGCAGGGTCGGCCAGTAGCGGCGGCGGTGGACGGGCGCGGGGCGATCCGTGCTCGGCTAGGGTGCACGACCATGGCCTCTCACCCCGAACACTCCCCCGTGTCCTCGACCTCCCCTTCACCCAGTGCGGGTGGCGGGCGCGCCGGACGGATCGTCAGGCGGGTCCTCCTGGGGCTGCTGAGCTTTCCCGTCGTGCCCTTCGCCCTGCTCGCGGGGCTGATGATCATCGTGGAGGCCAGCGAACCGCAGGTGTGCGGGTACGTCCCGAGTCCGGGCGGGTGGGCGGCCGAGGCGTGCGCGGAGCAGCGGGAGACCTTCGTCGCGCCGGTCCCGGTGTGGTGGATGTTCGGCCTGGCCCTGGCGCCGCTGCCCGCCCTCGTGGCGGGGTGGGTCTGGCGGGACCGCTGGTGGGTGGTGGCGCTGGCGACCGTCGTCGTGCTGGGGGCGGTTCCGCTGCTGATGTGGTGGGTGGAATGAGTCGTCCCGCTCGCCGCCATGGCCTCGCGGCGAGCGGAACGACCCCGGTCAGCCGACCTTGGCGGGGTCGGTGTCGTTGAGACCCGACAGCAGCGCGTTGACGTCGCGTACGCAACCGCCGCATCCGGTGGTGGCACGGGTGGTGTCGGCGATGGCCTCGCGGGTGCGGGCCCCGTCCAGCCAGGCCTGTTCGATGCTCTCGCGGGTGACGGCGTTGCACCGGCACACCAGGGTCTGCTGGTCGGGGGCGGACTCGGTCTCGGGGGCGGCCGTGGGCAGCCCCTGGACGAGGGCGAGCCGGTCGGCGGGCACGGGGGCGCCGGTGTCGAAGAGCTGGGACAGGGTGGCGGCGGCCTCGGGGAAGCCCAGCAGGACGGCGCCGACCACGCGCTCGGCGCTGACCACGAGTTTGGCGTAGCGGCCTCCGTGCGGGTCGCTGATGGTCACCGTCTCCAGGTCCTCGGTGTCCTCCTCGTCGTGGACGCGGCCGAACGCGGTCAGTTCGATGCCCTCGGCCTTGAGGCGGGTCAGGGGGCTGGAACCGGTGTAGGCGGCCTGGGGGGCGGTCCCGGTGAGCCGCTGGGCGAGCACAAAGGCCTGCTCCCAGCCGGGTTGGACCAGTCCGGCGCCGCCGCCGGGGTGCTGGGCGCAGTCGCCGATGGCGTGCACGCGCGCGTCGGAGGTGGTCAGGGTGTCATCGACCAGGACGCCGTGTTCGACCTCGATCCCGGCGTCCTTGGCCAGTTCGATGTTGCCGCGCACTCCGGCGGTGACCACCAGGGCGTCGCCGGGCAGGACGCGTCCGTCGTCCAGTTCCAGGCCGGTGCCGGGTACCCAGCGGGAGGCGACCCGCCAGGAGTGCACGGTGACCCCGAGGGCGGCGTACTGGTCGGCGAGGATGCGGGCGGCGGGCTTGTCGATCTGGCGGCGCATGATCCAGGGCGAGGACTCCACGACCGACACGCGCATGCCGCGGCCGACCAGCCCGCGAGCGGCCTCCAGGCCCAGCACGCCGCCGCCCAGGACGACCACGGGCGCGCCGGGGCGGGCCAGGGACAGCACGCGTTGGCAGTCGGCCAAATCGCGCAGAGCGGTGACCCCCTCCCCCGGGCTGCCGTCTGGGGCGGCCACGCCGGTGATGGGTGGGAAGGCGGCGCGGGCTCCGGTGGCCAGGACGAGTTCGTCATAGGACAGGTGGGTGCCGTCGTCCAGGGTGAGGCGGCGTCGTTCGGGGTCCAGCGCGGTGGCGGCCACACCGGTGCGCACGGTGACGCCCGGGGTGTCGGGGACGGGCAGGCGGATCTGGTCTGGGGTGTAGGAGCCCGCGACCACGCCGGAGAGCAGGACGCGGTTGTAGGCGGCCTGGTCCTCCTCGCCGACCACGGTGACGTGGACGCGCTCTCCGGTGGGGTCCAGGCGGGCGACCTCCTCGGCGAAGCGGGCGCCGACCATCCCGTTGCCGACGACCACGATCTGACGCGGGGGCGGTGCCTGCGTGGTGCTCATCTGCGGCCTCCTGGTGGTGGTGTGGGTTCCCGGGCGGCGTCGGCCGGGGTGGGCGGGTGGGGTGGTCAGGGGGTGGGCTCGGGGTCCAGACGCACGGCGCTGACCTTGAACTCGGGCATGCGGCTGGTGGGGTCCAGCGCGGGGTTGGTGATGTTGTTGGCGGCCTGGTCGTCGGCGAAGTGGAAGGGCACGAACACGGTGTCCAGGCGTGCGGTGGGAGTGAGGCGCACACGGGCGCGGGTGTGGCCGCGGCGGGAGGTCAGGCGGGCCCAGTCTCCGTGGGCGAGTCCGGCGCGGGCGGCGGTGTCGGGGTGGACTTCGACGTAGGCCTCGGGTTCGGCGCCGGTGAGTTCGGGGACGCGGCGGGTCTGGGCGCCGGACTGGTAGTGGCCCATGAGCCGTCCGGTGGTGGCGATGAGGGGGTAGTCCTCGTCGGTGGTCTCGGCGGGTGGGCGGTGGGAGACGGCGATGAGGCGGGCGCGCCCGTCGGGGTGGGCGAAGGTGTCCAGGAACAGGCGGGGGGTGGGCTCGGCGTCGGTGCGCACGGGCCAGTACAGGGCCTCGCCGTTGTCCAGGCGGTCGGGGGTGGCGCCGGAGTAGTCGGCCGCTCCCCCGGCGGAGGCGCGGCCGAGTTCGGCCAGAACGGTGTCGGGGTCGGTGGGGAAGCGTTCGGCGGGCTGTCCCAGGCGGGTGGCCAGGTCGGCCAGGACCTGAAGGTCGGTGCGCACGCCCTCGGGGGGGTCGATGGCCTTGGCGCGGCGCAGGATGCGGCCCTCGAGGTTGGTCATGGTGCCCGACTCCTCGGCCCACTGGGCGACGGGCAGGACGACGTCGGCCATGGCGGCGGTGTCGGACAGGACGAAGTCGGCGGCCACGAGCAGGTCGAGGGAGGCCAGGCGGTCACGGACGCGGTCGGCGTCGGGGGCGGAGACGACGGGGTTGGACCCGAACAGGAGCATGGCGCGCGGTCCGCCGTCGGTGCCCAGGGCGTCGAGGAGTTCGAAGGCGCTGCGACCGGGGCCGGGCAGGGTGTGGGGGTCCACTCCCCACACGGAGGCGACGTGGTCGCGGGCGGCGGGGTCGTCGATTCTGCGGTAGCCGGGCAGCTGGTCGGCCTTTTGGCCGTGTTCGCGGCCGCCCTGTCCGTTGCCCTGTCCGGTGATGCATCCGTATCCGGACCCGTGGCGGCCGGGCAGGCCCAGGGCGAGGGAGAGGTTGATCCAGGCCGAGACGGTGTCGGTGCCCTTGGCGTGCTGTTCGGTGCCGCGGCCGGTCAGCACGTAGGCCGACTGGTTGCGGGCGGCCCGGCCGAGCAGGTCGGCGGCTCGGCGCAGTTGGGTGGCCGGGACGCCGGTGACCTGTTCGGTGCGTTCGGGCCACCAGGCGGCGGCGTGTCGCCAGGCCTGGTCGAAGCCGTGGGTGCGGGCGGCGAGGTAGTCGGTGTCGGTCCAGCCCTGGATGTGGACGGCGTGCAGCAGGCCCAGGGCCAGGGCCAGGTCGGTCCCGGGGCGGGGGGCCAGGTGCACTCCCCCGTTGTCGAGGGCCGCTTGGGCGGTGCCCGACTGGCGTGGGTCGATCACGATGAGTGTGGGCGCGGACAGGTGCCCCATCATCGGTGGCATGGTCTCGGCGGGGTTGGCGCCGGCCAGGAGGACGACTTCGGCCTCGGCCACGTCGGTGAGGGGGAAGGGCATGCCCCGGTCCAGGCCGAAGGCCTTGTTGCCGGCGGCCGCGGCCGAGGACATGCAGAACCGGCCGTTGTAGTCGATCTGTGAGGTGCCCAGCGCCAGTCGGGCGAACTTGCCCAGGGTGTAGGACTTCTCGTTGGTCAGTCCACCGCTGCCGAACACCGCGACCGCGTCGGGGCCGGACTCGGCGCGCAGCGCGTTCAGGCGTGCGGCGACGTGGTCCAGCGCCGTGTCCCAGTCCACCTCGGTGAGTTCGGAGTCCCGGTCCTTGCGGATCAGGGGTCGGGTGAGGCGGTCGGGGACGGTGAGGACCTCGGTGGAGGTCCAGCCCTTGCGGCACAGCCCGCCCCGGTTGGTGGGGAAGGCCGCCGGGCGGGCGGTCAGGCGCCCGTCCGGTCCGGTGTCCAGGTGCATGGCGCACTGGAGCGCGCAGTAGGGGCAGTGGGTCGTGGTGCTCTGGCCTGGGGTCATCGTGCGACGGTCTCCGTGGTGCCGGTGGCCTGGGTCTGGGCGGGGGCGGCGAGGGTGGGTGTGCGCATGTAGACGGTGTAGGTGACCACGGCGCACACAGCGTAGAAGACCAGGAAGGCGACGAGCCCGGGGGCCGCCGACTCGGTGGCGCGGAAGGACTCGCGGAAGACGAGGTTGATGGCGACGCCGCCGAAGGCGCCCATGGCGCCGATGAGGCCGAGCATGGAGCTGGCGATGCGCTTGTTGTAGGAGTGGGCCTCCTCGGCGGGGGTGCCCGCGGAGATGGCGCTCTGGGCCTTGGCGGCGTAGAGGGACGGGATCATCTTGTAGACCGAGCCGTTGCCGATGCCGGTGAGGACGAACACGACGGCGAAGACGCCGATGAACAGGATCAGGTTGTCGATCTGGATGGAGGCGACGGCCAGGCCGGTGGCGATCACCATGGCGATGAAGTTCCAGAAGGTGACGCGGGCGCCGCCGAGGCGGTCGGCCATCTTTCCGCCGACGGGTCGGATGAGGGAGCCGATGGTGGGGCCGAGGAAGGTGACGGAGGCCGCCTGGAGGGGTTCGAGGCCGAACTGGTTCTGCAGCAGCAGGCCGAAGGCGAACCCGAAGCCGATGAAGGAGCCGAACGTGCCGATGTAGAGGAAGGACATGATCCAGAAGTGCCGGTCACGGGTGGCGGCGATCTGGGCGGACACGTCGGTGCGGGCGCTGGTGAGGTTGTTCATGCTGCGGAGGGCGACCCAGATGGCCAGCAGGATGAACGGGGCGTAGAACAGCGGGACCAGGTGCCCGGAGGAGGCGGTGAACAGGGCGATGACGGCCAGGCCGACGAGCTGGACGGTGGCCACGCCGATGTTGCCGCCGCCCGCGTTCAGGCCGAGCGCCCAGCCCTTCTCCTTCTCGGGGAAGTAGAAGTTGATGTTGGCCATGGAGGAGGAGAAGTTTCCTCCGCCCACGCCCGCGGTGGCGCCCAGGACCAGGAACAGCCAGTAGGGGGTGTCGGGGTTCTGGATGAGGTAGAACGCCAACACCGTGGGGATGAGCAGCAGGGACGCGGAGATGATCGTCCAGTTGCGGCCGCCGAAGATCGGCACGGCCAGGGTGTAGGGCACGCGCAGGATCGCGCCGACCAGGGCGACGAGCGAGACGAGCAGGAACTTCTGTTCGGGTGCCCAGTCGAACCCGGCGGCGGGGGTCATGAACAGGGCGAGCACGGACCAGATACTCCAGACGGAGAATCCGATGTGCTCGGACAGGATCGACGCCCACAGGTTGCGCTTGGCGATGGGTCGGCCGGTCTCCCGCCAGAAGGTGGGGTCCTCGGGTGCCCAGTGGGTGATCCAGGACCGTCCGGTCCGCTGGCTTGATGAGCTGGTCTCGGGGGCCACGACCAGGCCTTCCTACTCGACGGATGATGACAAAACCGAAGGTAGGAAGTGTGCGTTGCCTGGAGGTGTCGCGTCGTAACACGCGGGAAACAGTCGGCTCACCCCAGGGCTGTGACCTCGGTGAGAACCACGTTCTCGCAGGTGGTTCGGGGTGTGTGTCGTGCCTGTGTGGTGTCGGCCACTTTTCGTGGTGGGGGTGGTTCTCAGCCCCTGGCGGACCGACTGGTCCCGTGGGCCGGCCCCCGTGATCGCGGCGGTGGGGCGTGGGCTGGTCGTCGCATCCGTCTGGTTCACAGTGGACCTCCGAGTCGATGTGTGCGTGGCGAACGCGCGCGAACGCGTCACCGGGGGGCGTGGGGCTCGGACCGGCCGGTCAGGGGCAGCCGGAGGGATTCGAGGTGGGCGCGCCAGGCCGGTGCGCGCTCGGCGGCGCCGGGCCGGAGGGAGGAGCCTGTCCACTCCGTGACGGTGCGGATGCCGTGCAAGGCGTTGACCAGCCAGGTTTCACGTTCGTCGAGGGTTTGTGGGCGGGCGTGCCGCTGGCGGACCCGGATGCCCAGTTCGCGCGCCCGCTCCACCAGGAGCGCGGCGGTGACACTGGGCAGGACCCGTAGTCGCTGGGAGGGCAGGCACAGGGTGTCGCCCTCCCACCACAGCAGGGCGCTGGTGGTCGACTCCACGAGCAGGTCGGAGCCGGTGCACAGTAGGGCCTCGTCGGCTCCGGCGCGCACCGCGCCCTGTCGGACGCCGGCCAGCCGCTCCAGGTCCGGCCCCTTGACCCGGGGCCGGGTCCGTGGGTCGGGGCCGGGCCAGACCAGGACGCGCAGGCCGGTGCCGCGTGGCGGGGCGGCTCGCAGCAGGAAGGCGAGCCGCCCGTCGGTGCGCAGCTCGGCGCGGGGGAACCAGTCGCCGTGCGGGGGGATCGTGGCCAGGGCCTCCTCCCAGAAGCACTCGGTGGTCAGCCGGGACACGCCCGCGGCGACGCAGGCGCGCGCGAACCGGTCCCGGTGGCGTTCCACGGCCCGAGCCGCGCCGTCGGTCACCAGCCAGGAGTCGGCGGCCAGGAGTCCGGTCCGGGGTGTGTTCCCCGGACGCAGCCCGATGTCGGGGTTCCAGTACAGGCGGGTGTGGGTGGCCTGCGTCATGGTCAGTACCGCCCGCTGGTGTTGGTGAGCGCGCCGGTGCGGGGCCCGTAGGGGGAGTTCTCCAACCAGGCCCCGCACGCCGGGACGAGGGGGGACAGCCGCGCGGCGGCCGCCTGCCGCAGCCGGACGATCCGGCTGCTCGGCCGCAGGTGTGCCAGGGCGGTTCCGGCTGCCCGGCTGTTGAACAGCGCCGCTTCGCGGCGCAGTCGGGCGAAGCGGTCCACGGCCGGCTCGCGCGTGGCCGGGTCGCCCAGCGCCTGGGCGATGGCCGAGGCCGCCTCGACCGCGTCCGCGATCCCGCTGTTGAGGCCGCGTGCCCCGAACGGAGGGAACAGGTGGCAGGATTCACCGACCAGGAGCACCCGGCGCCGCGGGTCGGTGAAGGCCTCGGCGACCACCTGGAGGAACCGGTAGCGCGAGACCCACAGCAACCGGTCGGCGTAGCGTTCGGGGACGACCCGCGCCGTCCAGCGGCGGGCGGCCTCCTCCGTGGCGTAGGCGTCGGGGTCGTCGCCGTCCTTGCACTGCAGGTCCAGCTGGAATCCTCCCGCGAAGGGGACCCGCATCAGACTGCGTCCGCCCAGGGCGGGGTGTTCGTAGTGGAAGACCCGTTCCAGGGGGAGGGCGTCGTTACCGTCGTCGCGGACGTCCACCACCACGTGGAAGGACTCGGAGCGTTCTCCCTCCAAACGGATGCCCAAGGCCTTGCGCACCCCCGACCGTGCCCCGTCCGCCGCGATCACGTACCGCGCGGTCCACTCGTGTCCCGACGTGGTGCGCAGCAGTACCCGCTCACCGGTGGCGTCGACCTCGCTGACTTCGGACTCCCAGGCGAAGTCGACCCCCGCCTGGACGCACTCGCGCATCAGATGCCGTTCCGTCTCCACCTGTCGGAGGCTGGTGAAGGGGTGTGCCCCTTGTCCGGTGGCCGGCGGGTAGGAGCGGCGGAAGACCTCGCGGCCCCGGTACAGGGTGCGTTTGGTGGTCCAGACGATTCCGTGGCTGGTGAGGGTGTCCCGCAGTCCCGGGCGGATGTTCTCCAACAGCTCCAGGGACTCCCTGTGCAGGAACAGCGCCCTGCTTCCGGGACGCACCCGGTCGGCGGCCTGGGCCTCCAACACGGTGACCGGGAGCCCGGCGCCGCGCAGGGCCAGTGCCGCCGTCAGGCCGACGGGACCGGCTCCGACGACCAGGACCGGACGGTGATCGTCCCTGTCTGGCCTACTACTCATCTGTGCCCTTCCTCAGCAACTGGTCGCGGTGGACGAAAGGGGCCGCGAGCGGGTCCCGCTCCGGCCCGGGGCGGGTCATCGGGCGGCGGTCCGGGAGTCCACGGTGCGCAGCGAACCCTCTTCGAGCATGCGGGTGAGCTGGACGCGCTGGACCTTCCACGTCGAGGTGCGGGGCAGGTCGGCGAAGGGGACGTGCAGCGGGTCGGACATGGGCGGCATGTCCTGGACCGCCTTCCGCCAGCGGTCCTGGTCCAGGGGTGCGTCCTTGCGGGTGCAGACGATGGGGACGGGGGTGCCGTCGGGGCCCTTGACGATCACCACCTCCAGCAGCTCGTCGAGGCTCGACATCAGCACGTCCTCCAGTTCGAGGTTGCTGTCGATGCTGTCGATCTGGTCGATGTCGCGGTCGATGAGGAAGAGCATCCCCAGACGGTTGAGGTAGCCCATGTCCCCCAGGCGCCACCACGATCCGTTCAGCTGGGAGCGGTAGCGGCCGTCCTCGCCCAGGTAGGTCAGGACCCGGCCGCGGCTGCGCACCTCCAGGTGCCCGGCCTCGCCCCGGCGTACCGGTGCGCCGTCCTCGCCGACGGCCCTGACCTTGATGAAGCCCGGCAGGGGGAAGCCCACGCACCGCCCGTCGGTCTCCCGCGCGCTGTTGGGCGTGTACCACCAGCCCGAGATCGGTCCGGTCTCGCTCTGCCCGTACAGCTGCACCATCAGCGGGTTGCGGCGCCGGGAGGCTCCCAGCAGCCGCTGGATGGTCCGCGGGTGGATGGCGTCGAAGGTCGTGCTGTAGTAGCGGACGCTGGCCAGCGGGGCGCCCGGGGCGTCGGCCAGCTCCTCCCACTGGATGAAGTTGTTGGGGTGGGTCTCCACCAGCCCGGGGCGGGTGCGGGTGAAGATGGGGCCGATGACGTCGGGGTCGGGGTCGACCAGGACGTCCAACGGGTTCCCGTAGTTGAGGAACACCCCCAGGGAGTGGAAGAACCGGGAGTGCACGAAGGACATGCACAGCGCGACCCGTTCGCGCCGTCGGACGGGCCAGGCGATGATCTGCTGGGGCAGCAGGCGGTGGAAGATGGTCTGCGCGGTGTGGACCATCAGCTTGGACACGCCCGTGGTGCCGGAGGTGTGGGTGATCAGCGCGGGCTGGCTGGGGTGCATCCGCACCGGGTCCCGGCGGGGGGCGTCGTCCAGGCCCGCCAGCAACAGACCCGTGGGGTGCTCGCGGGTTCCGGCCACCAGGACCCGGCGGGTCAGCGACTCCAGGTTCAGGTCGGCCAGGTCTCCGTCGATCTTGTCGGCGTCGGTGACCAGCCAGGGCTGGTCCAGCCTCCGCAGGAGTTCGTCGATGATCTGGCCGCTGAGCGCGGGTGAGAGGGTGACGGGTACGGCGCCGATCCTGGCGGCGGCGCAGGCGATCAGCGCGATGTCGAAGTTGGCGCCCTTGTGGACGGCGATCCGCTCGGCCGGGCGCACGCCGGCCGCCCACAGTCGGGCGGCGAGGTCGTCGACGACGTCGGCCAGGGCCGCGTAGGTCAGGTCGCGTCCGCGCTCGGGGAAGGTGGCCAGCGGCTGGTCGAGGGTGACCGGGGTGGAGCCGAACCTGGCCGCGGCGTTCTCGAACAGCTGGCCGAGGTAGAAGGCACGTTCGGGCAGGAGCCGGTTGAGCATGTCCGTCCTTGTGGGGTGGTGTGGGGGTGGGTGGGGGCGTCACCGTCGGGGCGGGTCACCAGGTGCCCTGGCGGACCCGGAAACGCTGGATCTTCCCGGTGGCGGTGCGTGGGAGCACGTCGACCAGTTCGACGGTGCGCGGGACTTTGAAGGCGGCCAGACGGGAGCCGGCCAGGGAGAGCAGCTCGGTGGTGAGGGTCTGGGAGTCGGGCGCCGTGGTGGTGGCGACGACGAAGGCGCGCAGTCGGCTGGCGCCGCGTTCGTCGGGGATGGAGGCGACCGCCACGTCGCGCACACCGGGGTGTTCGCCCAGGACCTGCTCGACCTCCAGCGGCGACATGGTGATTCCGCCGACCATCTCCAGGTCGTCGGCGCGCCCCAGGTGCGTGTAGGTGCCGTCCGGGTTGCGCACGGCCCGGTCGCGGGTGGCCAGCCAGCCGTCGACCAGGGTCCGTTCGGTTTCCTCGGGCAGGCCGAGGTATCCGGGCATCACGCTGGGCCCGCGGGCCCACAGCTCGCCCTCCTCGCCGACGGCGACCTCGTCGCCGTGCTTGTCGCGCACCTGCAGCGCGAATCCCGGCACCGGTGTGCCGATGGTGCCCGCGACGTTGTCGTCGACGCCGTTGGCGCACATGGCGTGTCCGGCCTCGGTGGAGCCGAGCTGGTCCAGGACGGGGACGCCGAGGAAGCCGGTGAAGCGTTCCGCGAAGGCGGGGGACAGCTTCTCCCCCGCCGAGACGGCCACTCGCAGGCTCGCGAAGTCGGTCGGGTCCGTGTCGCCGACCAGTCGGGCGTAGGAGGAGGGGACGCCGTAGACGGCGGTGACGCCGTGGCGGCGTACCAGTTCGGCCACCCGGCCGGGGCCTGGACGCTCGGGGGTCAGGACCGCCGACCCGCCGGAGAACAGGGGGAACACCAGCGCGTTGCCGAACCCGTAGGCGAAGAAGAGCTTGGACACCGACAGGGTCACGTCCTCGGGCCCCAGACGCAGTCGGGCGCGCCCGAACGCGGCGTGGTAGAAGGACGGGTCGGTGTGGCGGTGCACCACGCCCTTGGGCCGTCCGGTGGTGCCGGAGGTGTACTGGACGTACAGCGGGGTGTCGGCGCCCACCGGTTGGGCCCGGCCCTCCGGGGCGTGCCGCGCCGCCGCGACCAGTTCGACGTCACGCAGGGTTTCCAGTCCCGCGAACCGGTCGGCGGTCTCCTCCCCCGCCACGACGTGGGAGACACCGGCGTCGGCGACGATGAAGTCGTGGTCGGCGACGGGCAGCGCGGGGTTGGTCAGCACCGCGGTGGCGCCCAGCCGGGCGGTGGCCAGGAACGCCGTCACCCAGGCGATCCCGTCCGGGACCGCGACCAGGACCCGGGTGCCCGGACGTACACCCCGGTCGGCCAGGACGGTGGCGGCGCGGGCCGCCAGGTCGTGCACCTGGGCGTGGGTCCAGGTCCGCTCCCCCTCGTGGAAGGCCGGACGGTGCGGCCAGCGTGCCTGGGCGAGTTCCCGCAGTTCGGTGGCGATGTTCACCGGTCCCCTCCCTTCGGGGTGACGGAGTGGGGGCCGCGCATCACCGCACCACCTCGACGGCCCGGTAGGCGCGCAGCGGAGCGGACGCCTTGAGCAGCATCTCGTCGTACTCGTCGGCGGGGTCGGAGTCCAGGACGATGGCCCCGCCCGCGCCGACCCGCCACCGGTCGCCGATCCGCACCGCGGTGCGGATGACGATGTTGAGGTCGGCGGCTCCGTTGCAGGAGAGGAACCCCACCGAGCCCGAGTAGACACCGCGGGCCTCGGTCTCCAGTTCGTCGATGATCTCCATGGTCCGCAGCTTGGGTGCGCCGGTCATCGATCCGCCGGGGAAACAGGCGCGGACGCAGTCGATGGCGTCGGCGTCCGGGCGCAGCCGTCCGCGGATCGTGGACACCAGCTGGTGGACCGTGGCGTAGGACTCGGCGGCCATGAGCCGGGGGACGTGGACGCTGCCCACCTCGCACACCCGGCCCAGGTCGTTGCGGAGCAGGTCGACGATCATGAGGTTCTCGGCGCGGGTCTTGGCGCTGGCGGCCAGCGAGTCGCGCAGGCGGACGTCCTCCTCCGGGGTGGCGCCGCGGGGGACGGTGCCCTTGATCGGCTTGCTCTCCACCTCGCCGTCCCGGGAGACGGTCAAGAAGCGCTCCGGTGAGGAGCCCGCCATCTCCATGTCCTGGCCCATGCGCAGGTAGGCGCCGTAGGGGGCCGGGTTGGCCGTGCGGAGCCGGGTGTAGAAACGGTAGCCGTCCTCGACCGCGGGCAGCCAGGCCGAGGTGGTCAGGCAGATCTCGTAGCTCTCACCCTCGTGGAGTTTGCTCTGGCAGGCCGCGACGGCGGCCTCGTAGTCCTGCCGGCCGACGGTCAGGTGGGACTCGATCTCCGCCGGGGACAGGGCGGCCGCGCGGTCGGCGCCGGTGTCGGAGGGCTCGGGTGCGGCGCCGACCAGTGTCTGGATCTCGGCGGCGGTGGCCTCCAGCCACGCCGTGGCCTGGCCGACTCGCTCGGCGGAGCCGTCGCTCATCGCCACCAGGTAGGTCGTGTCCCGTAGGTGGTCGACCGCCACGAAACGGTCGGCGAAGACCCACCAGGAGTCGGGGGTGGGTGCGCGGTGCCGGTTGACCGCCCCGCAGTCGGCCTTGAGCTCGTAGCCGAGGTAGCCGACGTAGCCGCAGGTGAAGTCGAAGGGCAGGTCGTGGCTGTCGACACGGCGTCGGGCCAGCTCGTGCTTGAGGTAGTCGAAGACGCTGCCGGGCACCCGTTGGGCGGGGGCGCCGGGGCGCTCGACCTCGACCGTCTGGTCCTCGACCCGGTACCTCACCGTCTCCGAGAGCGGTCCGCTGGCGTCCCCGAGGAAGGAGAAGCGCGACAGCCCGGGTTCCACGTGTGCGCTGTCGAGCCAGAAGGCGGGTACCTCGGAGTCGGCGAAGAGGCGGGAGAAGACGGCCTGGGTGTCCACCGCCGACTCGATCACCCGCAGGTGCAGGAGGTGGCGTGCGCCCTCTCCCCGTGCGGTGGCGTCCTCGGCGGAGGCGGGGCGGTCGACGTGGCGGCGTCCCTCGTTGTGGGTGGCCGTCAGGTCGCGGAAGTTCCTCAACAGCAGGTGTCCGTGACTGGTCTCGATCGACTCGGGGTGGAACTGCACACCCCACAGCGGGCGCTCCCGGTGGCGCAGCGCCATCAGTGTGCCGTCCTCGGCCCAGGCGATCGGTTCGAGGGTCGGCGGCAGCGGTTCGGGGACGGCCAGCGAGTGGTAGCGGACCGCCGTGAAGCCCTGGGGGATTCCCGAGAACAGGTCGTCTCCGGTGTGGGTGACCGCGGTCAGGAAACCGTGCCGGGGTTGGGGGGCGGGTGTCACCTCGGCGCCCTCGCTGACCGCGATGCCCTGGTGGCCCAGGCAGACGCCGAGCACGGGCACGGACGCGTCGGCCAGGATCCGTGCCGAGGCGCCGAAGTCCCGGGGGCGGCCGGGGTGCCCTGGTCCCGGGGAGATGACGATGTTGTCGAAGGCGTCGGTGTCCAGGCGGTCGGCCTCGGGTGAGTCGTTGGTGACGACGACCGGTTCCTCGCCGTTGACCTCGGCGATGAGCTGGAAGAGGTTGTAGGTGTAGGAGTCGTGGTTGTCGATCAGGAGGGTTCGCATCCCAAGCTCTCTAGTCCTGGGCCGCGCGCCGCTCGCGGCGGTGCGACGGGCCGTGGGGCGGGGTGGTCATCCTTGGGCGACCAGCCGGCTGACCGTCTCTGTCACGCGCAGTGCCTGTTTCTCGTTCAGCCGCGGGTCGCACAGGGTCCGGTATCCGTCGTCGGTCACGGCGCCGTCGTCGGGTCCGTCCGTGTCGAGGCATTCGGTGACGTCGTCGTCGGTCGCCTCCAGGTGCACGCCGCCCGGCCACTCGCCCGCCTCGCGCAGCGCCGCGAAGAAGGCCTCGATCTCGTGGAGGATCCGCTCGACCCTGCGGGTCTTGCGTCCGGTCGCGAGTTTTTCGGTGTTGCCGTGCATGGGGTCGCAGACCCACACCACGTGGTGGCCCGCGGCGCGGACGGCCCGGGCCAGCGCGGGCAGGCGGTCACGGACCCGGTCGGCGCCCATCCGGCAGATCAGGGTGAGCCGTCCGGGGCGCCGGTTGGGGTTCAGCGCGGCGCACAGCGCGACGATCTCCTCCGGTGCGATGTTCGGCCCGATCTTGCAGCCGACCGGGTTGGCGATGGTGGCGTGGAACTCCACGTGCGCCCCGCCGACGGCGCGGGTGCGTTCTCCGATCCAGGGCATGTGCGTGGACAGCAGGAACCACTCGCCGGTGCGGGGGTCGCGCCGCACCAGCGGCTCTTCGTAGTCGAGGACCAGGGACTCGTGGCTGGTCCACAGTCCGGTGTGGGTCCACCCGCCGCGGTCGGTGGGCAGTGTCTCCCCGTAGCCGGCGATGACCGACCGCAGCGATCCGTCCCAGGGCCGGTCGATCGGGTGGGGGCCTCGCCCCGGATCCTGGGGCAGGGGGTGGGGCCAGGTGTCGGCCAGTCCGTGCGTGGCCCGCTCGTGGGCGAGGATGTGCAGTTCGTTGAGCACGGTGCGCGAGACCCGGTAGGCGGCCAGCAGCCGTTGGGGGTCGGGGGTGCGCAACCGCTCGTCGGGGCGGGGGTCGTTGACCAGCTGGCCGCGGAACACGGGCAGTTCACGGTCGTCGACGACCTCGGTGGGCTCGGACCGGGGTTTGGCGAACTGTCCGCCGATCCGGCCGACCGCCACGGTCGGCAGGTCGGCGCGGTCGCTGACCGTCTCGGCCATCATTCCGATGAGCCGGTGCTTGCCCCGCACCGCCGCCACCCCGGTGGCGTCCATCGGTTCGGCGCAGTCCCCGGCCTGGATGAGGAACGCCTGCCCGGCGGCCACCCGGGCCAGGGACGCCTCCAGGCGACGGACGTCGTCGACCGCCGTCAGGGCGGGCAGGGTGGCGAGCTGACCCAGGACCGTGCGCAGCTGCGCCGGGTCCGGCCACGAGGGCTGTTGGTGGATGGGCAGTGCGCGCCAGCGGTCCCGGCGCCAGACCGGGGGGCCGCCGCGCCGCCCGACGGGCGCTTCGTCGAGTGCTGGTGATGCCGTGTGCATGAGTCGGTGCTCCTCGTGGAAGGGGGGTCCCGCGGGGTCCCGGCGCCCCGGGGAGGGGCGCCGGGGGTGGGGGCGCGGTCGAGCGAAGAGGGTCGGCTCACGGGCCGCGGTCGAGGGCGTCGGGTGACGTCAGCTCGGGGGCAGGGCTCGCACGAGCGCCTTGGGTTCGGTCAGGAAGCCCGCCAGGCTTCCGTCGTGGGGTTGTTCGGGCCGTGAGGTCCACGGGCGGACGGGGCCCGCGACGACCTTGCGGACGGTCGGCTCGCCGAGTAGCCGACCGATCAGGTCCTCACGGTCGCTGAGCACGCTCACCACCAGGGAGTCCCGTAGTGGCGCGGTGTCGTCCTTGTCCTCCCAGGGGGCCACCACCACGAACGGGAAGGGCAGCTCCGTGCCGACGAGGTCGCCGTGGGTGTCGGTGGTCGAGACGACCAGGGGGCGCATCAGGGTGTGCCCGTCCTCGGTACGGGTGACCGGGCCGTCGGGGTAGCGGTGGCTGGAGTGGTCGATCGCGCCGTCGGTCACCCGTCCCAGGTACGCGCGCATGGGTTCGGCGGTGTCCTCGCCGATGGCCGGGAGCGCGGCGTCGGGGTGGGTGGGTGTCAGCGTCGGCAGTTCGGCCAGGCGTTCGGCCAGGCGTTCGGCCAGTGCGACGTGGTCGCCGTGGACCAGGACCGCTGAGATGTTGTTGCAGCGTACGCCCCCGTCGTCGGCGATCCAGTCCACCAGTCGCTCGACGAGCGCGTCCGTGAGGGGGACGTCGACCAGTGCCTTGCTGTTGCCGGGCCCGCGGACCAGGACGTCGTCGCGGCTGCCCCAGCGGGCCACCGCGTCGGGGCCGCCGTAGACCAGTCCCAGGTCGGCCTGGGTGATGAGGTGTTCGCCGATCTCGTGGCCGCCCGGCAGCAGGCTGATCTTGTCGCCGGGCAGTCCGGCGGCCAGGAGCGCGGCGACCAGGCGTCGGGGGGTGAACGGGTCGCGGCTGCCGGGGCGGACGAGTACGCCGTAGCCGAGGGAGAGCGCCCGCACCCAGGACACGTTGGGTTCGGGGTGGTTGTTGGGGACGACCGCGGCCAGCAGGGCGCCGCGCGGCACCCAGTGGGTCTCGAACCCGGCAACGGCGAAGGGGGCGGGCAGTTCGGACCGGTTGAGCAGGTCGACCCGGCCGAGGCTTTCCTCGATGCCCCGGCTCGCCCGCTCGATGGCGCCGATCGGGGCTCCGGTGGCGGCGCTGACCCGCTCCCGGTACTCCTGGGGGCTCTCCCCCTCCAGGTCGGCGTGGGCGAAGAGGCGGCCCGCCTCGGCGAAGACGTCGGGGTCGGGTGCGGTGCGGTCGGCGGCCGAGCGCATGCGGCCGACGGCTGCCTGGGCGAGCAGGCGGGGGGCCAGCCCGACCTCCGCCAGTGTGGTTCCGTCCAGGGCCCGCAGTTGGGTGCGGTCCCGGCTGGGGGTGGACGCGCCGCAGATGACGGGGTCGATCCGGGTGGGGGTGGTGCCCATCAGTACACTCCCTCGATGACCTTGGTGCCGGTTCCGTCCTGGAAGGGGGCGATGTCGGCGAGGCCGTCCGTCGTGCCTCCTGGTGCCGGGGCGAGACGGATCGCGGTGTCGCGCTCCAGGACGTTGGGCAAGAACATGTCCCGGGCCAGCAGGTGCATGAGGACCCGGCCGCGCTCGCCGTAGGCCACGGGAGCGCCCTCGGCGTCGATGACCTCGACCACGGACTGGGGGAAGAAGGGGACGAACACGCAGGGCTGGGTGTCGTCGTCCAGTCGGGGCCGCTGTGGGGCGATCCCCATGATCGTGTTCCCGTAGATCGCCGCCACCGAGGCGTTGGGGAAGAAGGTGTTCTCGATCTGCCACAGGGTCTCGGGGCTGACGCTGGTGCCCGCCCACATCAGCCCCTCCAGGCGTTGGGCGACCCGCTCGTACAGGGAGGCGCGTGAGCACAGGGACTCCAGCACCGGCGGGGTGATGAACAGGACGCGGATGTCCTGGGAGTCGACGATCAGCTCGACCTGGTCGAGCAGGTACTCGCGGTACTCGGCGGCCAGCTCGGTCCGGCCCTGGGCCAGCAGTTTCTTGACCCAGCGCGGATCGAAGTCGACGGTGAAGCACAGGCCGCCGCGTGACGCGGCCAGGTGTTTGATGGTGCGGCCGACCACGTGCGGGCCGCTGGGACCCACGTGCAGCCAGTTGCCCTCCTCGGGGAAGCCGTGTTCGCTCAGCACCCGGCTGACCCAGTCCACGTTGCGTCCCCGGGACAGGCCGTCGACCACCCGCTTGGGGGCGCCGGTGGTGCCGCCCGACTCGAACACCTCGAAGGGGGTCCCGTGGGCTCCCGTGGGAACGAGGTCCTCGGCGCGGACCGTGCGCAGTTCGTCGCTCAGGTCGGGGAAGCGGCGCAGGTCGCCCAGTTCCTTGACGTCGGCGATCGGGTCGAAGCCCAGGCGTGGGGCCCGCTCCAGCCAGAAGGGCGACCCCGTGGCCGGGGAGAAGTGCCATTCCAGGATCGCGCGCAGGTAGGCGTCGGGGTCGGCCGCGGCTTGGGGGGCGGTCCAGCCGTCCAGCAGCTCGTGCATGGGTGCCTCCGTCATGAGATCGCCTGGTCGAACCGGAAGAAGCCGTGGGGGTCGTAGTCGCGTTTGACCCGGGACAGGCGCGCGTAGTTGGTCCCGTAGTAGGCGTCGCGCCAGTCGTCCAGGTAGGGGTCCATGAAGTTCTGCAGCGTGTGGCCGTTGGAGTAGGGGTCGAACGTGGCGAACCCGTCGTGCAGGGCCGCCAGGACGGTGTCCTTCTCCTCCTGGGTGGCCTCGGCGTCGTTGACGCCGAAGGTGAAGGAGATGTTGAGGAAGGCGCTCCGGTGTGTGAACGCGGTGGCGTCGGGGGCCACCTCGTTGGTCCGGCCACCCATGATGCGCATGGACAGGATCCGGATCTGACCGGCCTGGCGGTCGGCCTCGAAGGCGCCCAGGACGTCCTCGATCCCCGACCGGGGGATGGGGTCCTCCAGCAGGCGGGAGCGGGACAGGCGGAAGGCGTCGCGGGGCAACATGCCCTCGGGGTTGAAGCCGACGCGGTGGCACTGGGCGACCGACTTGTCGGAGCAGCCCCACACGCTCATCATGGTCTGGCGGTAGGTCTGGTCCAGCACGTTGCGCTCGGTGGGCTCCCGGCCGACCAGTCCGACCAGCCGGTCGATCTCGGCGGCCAGGGTGTCGGGGGCGGTCAGGGCGGTGCCCACGATCTGGAGCAGGACGGGCTGTCCCGGTGCGCCGTCGGGCATGATCGCCAGCAGGTCCCCCGCGATCTCCCTGGGCAGGTCGGCGACCCACTCCTGCAACCCGGTGATCACCTCGGCCGCGTCGTCCCACGACCACACGACCCGGAACTGGCCCATCCGCTCGACCGGCACGTGGTCGAGGGTGTATTCGGTGATCACGCCGAAGTTGCCGCCCCCGCCGCCGCTGATGGCCCACAGGAGTTCGGGGTGGCGGTCGGCGTCGCAGGTGACGACGCGGCCGTTCGCCAGGACGACACGCGCGGCCCGCAGGTTGTCGGGAGCGACCCCGTCCCTGCGGGTGAAGGGGCCGGTGCCCCCGCCTGTGACGAACCCGCCGGCGGCGACGGTGGCACAGGTGCCGTTGGGGACGGCCACGCCGTGGGGGGTCAGGGCGTCCAGGGCGTCCACGGCCTGGATCCCCGCCCCGATCCGGGTGGTGTGGGCGCCGACCGACACCGCGTTCAGCCGGGAGACGTCCAGGACCAGCCCCTCGGTGGTGGAGTAGCCGGCGTTGTTGTGGCCTCCGCTGCGGGGGACGGCCGCGATCCCGTGGTACTGGGCGAAGAGCACCCCGGCCTGCACGTCGCGGTTGCTTTGGCAGTACAGGACGGCCTGGGGACGGATCTTGTCGTACTCGGCGACCTGGAGCTGGATCGCCCGCTCGTAGTCGTCGTCCGCGGGCAGGACGACGTCACCGTCCACGAAGCGTTCCAGCATGCTCCACGAGTGTCGTGGGGCGCCCGCGGCGTACAGGGGGCCGGCGGACAGTACGCCAGCGCCCCCGGCGACGGTGGCCGCGGCGGCGGTCGCACCTATCCGCAGAAGACTTCTTCTTCCGATGTTATTCACTACTGGTCCTTTTTCGAGGAGGTCACCAGCGACAGCAGATGGTCGCCCCGGGGCCGGTGAGGTCCTGATATTCGTCCTGCCAGTCAACAGGGTCTGCGTGGATGGTTAAATGTTTCCACCCCCATGGGTTCTGCGGCGGTTATCGCATGACGATGCCACCGGCCACGGAAGTGTCTGCCGCTTCTTTGCGTGTCACTCCCCAGGCGCGGAGCCGGGGGACCGCATGCGGAGACGCTTCGGGGCGGCGGAGGAACCTCTCCCCGGGCGGCTCCAAAACGTGAAACTCACAGTCGAGAACGTTAGCCGCAACGGTCTCGGATGAATATGACAAAGACATGGCTGATGATTGTCATGGCGGATCGGACTTCGTGGGCGTCGGGCGTGACAGGTCTTTGCCATCCCCGTCGCGTCGTGTTTGTTCCGGGGCGTGGGCCCGAGTGGGTCCACTTGTGCGGATCGAGGGGATTGGGCCATCCTGAACTGCGGTTTTCCGGGGTGCCCGAGGGGTCGCGGTCGCCGACCCCGTGAGGGCCGCTGATCCCCGCGGCCGGGGAGGGTCGGCGCGTCGCCGGGCCGGTCGCGCGGCGGGAGGAGCCGCCCCCGGGGCGGCATCGGTTCGTATCGCGCACAGACACGGCTGTCGCGAACGTCGCCTCCGATCGGGTCCGTCGTGTCCGCTCTCGCGCCACAGACGCGACTCCGCGCCCCGGAGCCACCCGGACACCCACCCTGACCAGCCGCGTTCAAACCTCTCTAGTGAACAAACCTCTGCGGCCGATGTCGGCCACTCTAAAAAAGGACAAACAGGTATATTTATGTACATATGTCAATATTAATAACATATTAACAAAAACACTCATATTGGACATTGGCTGGTCAATCATGATTTTCGCGAACCCTTCGGCTCTTCCGCTCGGGGGTTTTGAATGGTGCAGTCGGCTGGTGGTCCGGCGTGATCTTGATCCAGTCCATGTACAATTTCGCCCGGGGTGGCGGGTATGCCCCAGTTGTATAGATGCGCGAGGCGATTGAGGTTTCCTTCTTATGTCTGAGAACCACTTAGGTTCCGCCTTCCCATGTCTGAGCACCACTCGGGTACTAAATATTTCCTTGAAATTAACCAGAAGCGCCTAATGAAACCTACCTACGCGATGCCGCGATCCCGGATGTCGGACCCACATCTGAACGAAGTACTCACCAAGCCCCGCATGGTGGGCAGGCACGCAGAGAGCGTGGACATATCACGGCTGCTCGGCGCAGGCACCCGTCTCCTGGTCGTCACCGGTCCGGCCGGGGTCGGCAAAAGCCGTCTGGCACTCGAAGCGGCCTGCTCGACGAGAGAACTCTTCGAGGGCGGGGTGGAGATATTCGACCGTGCCCAGGAGAGCGGTTCTGAGGAGGCGGCGGAGAAACTGGCCCGACTCACCGAGTGCGTTCGCTCCACAACGGCACCGGACGGCGTCCAGCCTCGGCGGCTCCTCGTCGTCGACAACCACGTACCCGGCGACGAGCCGCTCAGGGAACAGCTGCGCAGGAGTCTGGCCCACGATCCGTCCCTGAGCATCCTGTTGACGAGCCGTGAGGCGATCGGGTGGTACGGGGAGAAGCTCTACGAACTCCACCCCCTCCCCCTGCCCTCCCCCGCCGCCGAGGTCGAGCGGTTTTTGACCTCACCCTCGGTCCAACTCCTGATGGGAAGGTCTGACGGCTACCTCGGCGACCTGGAACGGCACGGACCAGCGCGATTGGCGGTCCTGGACCTGGTCACCGCCCTGGACGGTCTGCCCCTGGCCATCGAGCTGGCCGCGCCCTGGCTCAAGGCGCTGTCCCCCGAGGCGCTGCGGGAACGGCTCCGGTTCAGCCTGGAGATGCTCAGCGCCCGGTCCGCGGGGGTCGTCTCGCTCCGGCACAGCAGCATGTCCGAGGCCCTGGCGGAGAGCTACTACACGCTTCCGCCCGAAGCGCGCAGCACCCTGGTCCAGCTGAGCCACCACGACGAGTTCACCTTCGAGGACGTGCACCGGATCATCGGGGGCGACCCCAGCGCCAACGACCGCACCCTGCGTCTGCTGGTGGAGAACCACCTCCTCCGAGTCCACCAGGGCGGCCTCGGGAACCCCCGACTCTCCCTGTTGAACACCACGCGGATCTTCGCCCAGGAGACCGAGCGCGCCGACCGGTCGGCCGGCCCACTCCGGGAACGGACCCCGGTGAACGAGCGGGTGTATCCGCTCACTCCCCGACAGAGACAGGTGGCCGGCCTCATCGCCGACGGCCTGACCAACCGGGAGATCTCCAAGAGCCTGAACATCGCCGAGTGGACGGTGATCAACCACGTTCGCGAGGTGATGCGCCGTCTGGGCTGCTCCTCCCGCGTCCAGGTCGCCAGCTGGTTCGCCGTCCACGGCCGTCCCCGTGAGCCGCTCTCTCCGGGAACGACCCCCGACTCCTGGCGATCCGAACCCGCGACAAGGAGCTCCATCCCATGACCGGCCAAGCACGGGTCCTCAGGGAACCGCACCGGACCCCCTCAGCGCGCGGACGCCACGGAAGGCGGAGCGCCCAGCACCTGATCAGTCACCCCGGCTCCACCACCCTGCTGCTGGAGCGGATCCTGGGCCTGCCCCTGACGGTGCGCGTGCTCCGGCAGGACGTCCGTCCCGCGGAACGGCTGCGTACCGATCTGCGGGAGTCGCTCGGGCTGACACCGTCCGCCCGGGTCATCGTCCGCCACTCGGAACTCCGCACACCCGACGGCGTCCCGGTCTCACGCAACACCGTCGTCTCCGACGCCCTGACCCCGAGCGAGATCGCCCGGGTGCTGACCGATCCGACCACACCGCTGGGGCGCAGCCGCCTCCTGCGCGGCGGTGAACAGGAACGCTGCCCGGTCTCGTTCGGTCGCTCGCCCTGGGACGATGGGGGCCGGCGCCAGGCGATGTGGCGCAGCTACCTCATCCGGCTCCGCGCAGCCCCGCCGATCTACGTCGAGGAGCGCTTCAACCCTGACCTGGTTTCCGAGTCATGAGGCGCCTCGTCGTCGTCGGGGCCGGCCCCGTGGGACTGACCGCCGCGCTGGCCGCCCGTCACCGTGGCCTCGACGTCAGCGTCGTCGAAGCCGACCCGCGCTCCCGCGCCCGCCCCGGGAGCCGGGCGATCTTCGTCCATCGGGAGTCACTGCGCGCCCTCGACCGGATCAGCCCCGGACTGGGTCTCGAACTGGCTGGTCTGGGGTTGGTCTGGGGGGCCAAGCGGACCCTGTGGGCGGGCCGAGAGGTCTACGCGCGGGTCTACGGCCCCAGCCGGGGTCCCTTCCCGCCGTTCAGCAGCCTGCCCCAGTCGCTGCTGGAGGAGCGGCTGCGCTGGGCCTGTGACCGGGTCGGGGTAGGCGTCCACTGGGGGGCTCGGGTGACCGGGGTCGTCTCCGGGGCCGACGGGGTCGCCGTGCGGACCGAGGGCGGTCAGATCGAGGGCACCCACGTGATCGCGGCGGACGGGGCCCGCTCCGTGGTCCGGGAGGCGGTGGGGATCGCGTTGGCGGGATCCTCGTCGGGGACGGACTTCGTCGTGGTCGATGTGCACGACGCGAAGCGCCCGTTGAGGGCCGAGCGCGTCCTGCACTACCGCCACCCCGCGGTGGACGGGCGCAACGTGCTGCTCGTGCCCTTCCGCGGCGGCTGGCGGATCGACCTGCAATGCGCGGGAGAACGGGAGTCGGCTGCTTTCGCGGCGGATCCGGACACCTGGGTCCCGGACGTGCTCCCCGGGCACCGGGTCGCCTGGGTGTCCCGCTACCGCTTCCACCAACGCGTCGCCGAACGGTTCGTGGACGAGCACGGCCGTGTGCTCCTGGCCGGCGACGCGGCCCACCTGTTCCCGCCCTTCGGTGCCCGCGGGATGAACTCCGGCGTCGCGGACGCGGTGGCCGCCGTTGACGCCGTGGCCGAGGGAGGGGCCCAGGAGTACGCCATGCGGCGGCGGGCCGCCGCGGTGGCCAACTGCGCGGCGGCGGGACAGGCCTGTGCGCACCTGCTGGCGCGGACGTGGCCCGGTCGGGTCCGCCAGCGCGCGGCGGCGCTGGCGGCACCGGTGTGGGAGCCCGCCGGGCGGTGGTTGGACACCGCGGCTTTCGGCCCCCGGATACGCCGGGTCCGGTACTGACATTCCTCGGGGGTGCGGGCGAGGTGCCTCGCCCGCACCCCCGAGGGTGATGCCTGTGTTCAGCGCTTGGGCGGGGTCATCCCCGTGCTGATGCCCAACCGGTTGTAGAAGTTGATCAGGCCGATGGCCATGATCAGCGCCGCGACCTCCTTCTCGGAGAAGTGCTTGGCCACGTTCTCGTACACCTGGTCGGTGACCCCGTGTTCGCCGAGCTTGGTCGCCTCGTCGACCAGAGCCAGGACGGCGCGCTCGGCCTCGGTGAACAGGCTCCCCGCCTCGCGCCAGGCGCCGACGAGGAAGAGGCGCTGCTGCGACTCCCCCGCCTTGAGGGCGTCGTTGGAGTGCAGGTCCACGCAGAAGGCGCATCCGTTCAGGTAGGAGGCGCGCAGCTTGACCAACTCGTGGATGTCTCTGTCGATGACGGTCTCCACGAGCTCGCCGATCTCGACGAGCTTGGTGTAGACCTCGGGGAGCTCCTTGCCCGCCTTCACCCGCGTGGTGCTCATGGGTGTGATCCTCTCGGTGTCGCCTCCGCGGGAGTCTCGATCCCTCCGAGAACTCCGTTGCCGGTCGGAGAAGTTACCAGCCGTAACCGAAGGGCCACCATGGCAGTTTTTTGTCATACGGGCGGCCTCGCGTTCTCCGTGGTTCGGAGGGGTCCGACCCCACGCGTGCCGTCGCCAGGCGCGGAGAACGAGACGGATCCCTGTTTTCGACGCGTGGAGGTGAACAGGGCCGGTCGCCTGCTCGCGTGCCTCTAGGCGCGCCGCCCAGCCAGGGCGAGCAGTTCGTCGACGGAGGCCACCCGGGCGCACTCGTCCTCGGTGAGCCGGTTGACGAGGTGGCGCAGGCGTTGAGCCTGTTCCGTGGTGGGCAGCTCCCCCGCGTACAGGAGCGGCAGCCCCAGCTCGAACCCGCACGCGGCCCGCCTCGAGTGGCGGTGCGGGGACCGGCTGACCGCCCAGGCCACGCGCACGGCGTGCTCGTTGCCGGGCGGCACGCCGGGCCGGTCCGGTTCCCGGGCGGCGTAGCGGTAGCCGTCCGCGGTGTCGCAGGGGTCGCAGCCCCGCTCCCCAGAGCCCAGGGGGCGGGCGCACCGCGGGCAGGTCCGCCGGTCCAGCGCGGCGTCGACGATGCGCCACGGGAACTGGTCGGGGGTCTCGGTCACCAGGCGGACCAGGTCGGTCTCCTCGGGAGTGCCCGGCACCACGTCCCACGTCCGGCACAGGTCGGTCCACGCCGCCTCGATCTCGGTGCTGATCGCGTTCATGGCGCGGGCCAGATCCTCGTTGCGCCAGCGGTGCCGGTCGGTGTCCATCCTCCGCACGTTGACGTCCTCTCCGGGGTGAACCTCGGGGATTCCCACAGCCTCGCGGCTGTGGGCGCGGTGCGCCTCACGGCGTCCGCTGGTTCCTGCTTCGCGGGCCGGCGCCCCACCCCAGGGTGGTGGTCTTACCCAACCTCCACAGGCGTTTCAGCTCTCCGCTTCCCGCTCTCGGGCGAGTTTCCGTCCAGCGGCGAGCACGATCCGGGACGCGTTGACGTCCCGATCATGAACGGTCTTACAGGCCCGGCAGGCCCATTCCCGAACGTGCAGGGGTTTGGGCCCGTCCACCACCCAGCACCTCGAGCAGATCTGCGAGGAGGCCAGGAACCGGTCCACCCTGGCGAAGGTGCGCCCGTACCGTGCGGCCTTGTATTCGAGCATGGCCACGAACGCCGACCATCCGGCGTCGTGCACACTCTTGGCCAACCGGGTGCGCCCGAGCCCCTTCACGCACAGGTCCTCCACGTACACCGCTTGGTTGTCGCGGATGATCGCGGTGGAGAGCTGGTGGTGGAACTCGCGGCGCGCGTCGGCGGCCTTGGCGTGGGCGCGGGCGACCCTCATCCGCGCCTTGTCACGGTTGTTGGATCCCTTCCGCTTGCGGGACAGCTCCCGCTGGGCCTTCCTCAGCTTCCTCTCCGCGCGACGCAGGAACCGGGGATTGGCGACCTTGGTGCCGTCGGACAGGACCGCGAAGTGGGACAGCCCCAGGTCGATGCCCACATCAGCCGTTGTTTCCGGCAGCGGCTCATCGTTGGTCTCGACCACGAACGAGGCGAAATACCGTCCTGATGCGTCCTTGATGACGGTCACGGTGGAGGGGCCGAGGGCAGGGGTCGCGACCACTTCACCTTCACCTTCCCGATCTTGGGCAGGGACAGTTTTCCCTGGTCGGTGATCTTCCAGCGTGCGTTGGCGGTGAACCGGACCGACCGCCGGTGGTCCTTGCGGGACTTGAACCGGGGCGGGCCCGTCTTCGGGCGTTTGCCTGTGAGGGAGTCGAAGAAGTTGCGGTAGGCGGTGTCCAGGTCGCGTAGGGACTGCTGAAGCACGACCGCCGACACCCCACACAGCCACTCGCGTTCGGGGGTGCGCTTGGCGTCGGTGATCAACTTCTTGGACAGCTCGCCGGTCGTGGGGAACGCCTCACCCTCGGCGCGCGCGGTCTCACGGGCCCGCAGGGCGTCGTTGTAGACCACGCGAGCGCACCCGAACGCCTTGGCCAGTTCGGTGCGCTGGTCGGCGTCCGGGTACACGCGGAAGGAGTACCGGAGCTGCACACCCGCATCCTATCGTTGGTTTATGGGCGATGAGAGCGACGTAAGAACCGGTAGGCACTGTGTTTTCGCGATGCACGCACACTTGGTTTTCGTGACGAAGTACCGGCATGGGGTCTTCACCGACCGCCACCTGTCCCGGATGGAGGAGATCATGCGGGCGGTGTGCGCCGACTTCGAGTCGGAGTTGGTGGAGTTCAACGGCGAGGCCGACCAGGTCCACCTGCTGGTGGACTTCCCGCCCAAGGTCGCGGTGTCCAAGCTGGTCAACAGTCTCAAGGGGGTGTCCTCGCGTCGGCTGCGCCAGGAGTTCCCCGAGCTGGAGTCCCACTACTGGCGGGCGAAGCGGTTGTGGTCGGGGTCCTACTTCGCCGGGTCGGTCGGTGGTGCGCCGATCAGCGTGCTGCGTGCCTACATCGAGGACCAGAAACGCCCGTCCTGACGGACGGGCGGGGTTCGGATCCGATTCACCTGCGGCCTGAAGGCCGGAGCACTCTCGGATAAGACCGGGTAGCCGCCCACCCGGACGCGGGCTACGGGTTTTCCGAGGCGGCGTGACCGTGTCCGCGCCCCGGTGCGGTTCCCTTCGCCGGGGCGGCGGTGGGGCCGGGCCATCGTGGCGCGGACACGCGCCGGTCGTCGAACTGCCCGCATCCGGCCACACTCGGGCCGAACTTCGGGACGGGATCGGGGAACTGAGTACGAGGGGGCCTGTGCCCGGCCGAGGCGGGAGGGTCCGCATCCGATGGACGGTTCCGCTCGTGCGGTCGCCCGCGCCGACCCCCGCCAGGCGAGACCGAACCGCGCCACGCGTGAGAAAGGAACCAGCCATGCCCTCCCCCCGCCCCTTCCTCGTCGCCCGCCCCGGAGTCGACCCGGACCAGGTGGCACAGGACCTCGTCAGAAGGGGAACACTCACCCCCGTGGTGGTGGGACTCGTCAGCGTCGTCCTGGCCGTGACCGGTATCCTCCTCTCCCATTTCGACCAAGGCGTGATCAGCGTGGTACCGACCGCCGCCGCGCTCGCTCTTTCCACCGGCGTCTTCGTGAACAGGCGCCGAACCCGTCGCGGTGCCGGTCCGAAGCATCCGACCGAGGGTGAGGACTACATCACTCCGGAGATGGTCGCGCCCGACGACGCCCCCCTGCTCAGGCGTTTGGCCATCGCCCTGTCGGTGACGATGCCCCAGGGCCACGACGACCTGATCGACGGGACCCGGATCAGCGTGGTCACCCGGGAGACCGGCTGGCGGCTCGCGCAGGTGATCGAACGGATCGGCCGCGTCGAGGAGGAGCTGTCCGAGCTGGAGAGCCAGGGTGACCACACCCGGGCCCTGCGCGAACGTGCCAGGCAGCGGCTCCGGGAGCGCCGTGCCCAGGTGCGGGCGGGGGTCGCCGAGATCGAGGCGCTGGCCAACGCCCTCGTCGAGGCCCGCGAGGCGCCACGGATCGCGCACGTCGACCGTCTACTCGACGAACTGGACATCGACGCGGCCCGCGACGTCCAGACGCGGGAGTCGATGGAATCGCTGGCGCAGGTCCGGTCGGCCGTGGCGGCCGTGGTGGAGCGGCACACCCAGATGGCCAAGGAGGCCAAGGAGATCGTGTGAGCGTCCCCGGGCCCGGCGGATGGACCCGTCGGGCCCGTTCGGGTTCCGGCCGGGTCGGACCCCGGTGGTCGGTTGGCCCCGGCCGGGAGGGTGTTCGGTGTCAGCGGGCGAACCGCTTGAGCGCGTCGGTGTCCAGGGTGACCCCGAGCCCGGGGACCTGCACGGTTTCGCCGTAAGGGTGTGTGCTGCGGTCCAGATACTGACCATGGTGAGGGCGGCTGTGCACCACGACGGCGTTGGCGTCACGGTCCACCAACAGGTAGACGCCGATGCCGGTCGCGGCGTAGGCGGCGGGCTTCTCCACGCGGTCGCGGGCGTGGGTGTCGGCGTCCCAGGAGGTGACCTCCACGACGGCGAGGACCCCGTCGGGGGCGGCCCACTCACCCGCCTGTTCGAAATGGCCGATCGGTGCGAGAATCCCGTCCGGACGTGCGCGCCCGTTGCGGTAGACGTCGACTTCGAGTCCCTGGTTGGCGATGTTGAGATCAAGGTCGGGGCGGTGGGCCATGAACTGGCGCAGCAGCCACATGAGGATCGACCCGTGTGCTCCGTCGGTCACCTTGTGGGCCCAGACCTTTCCGTTCAGGTATTCGAGAACGGTCCTTTCGTCGTCCTCATAAGCGATCTCAGCGAGCTGTTCGAACAGCTCGAGTCTCATCGGAAGCGGGGGGGCTTCGGGTGGTGGGTGGTGTTCGGTGACGGTCATGGGCTCCCCCGGAGGGTGTTGCTGCCGGTGTCCCTGACAGCCTGCCACGTCCCGACGACGGTCCGTGGGTGTTCGGCGCGTCGGGTGGTCTTCCGGGGTGGGGTCGGGCATGGGTGCGTTCCTCGGCTGTCTGGGCGGCTCTGACTCAAGGGTAGGTCCCGCCCCTGTCCTGAGCCGGGACCCGACCGGAGTTCCCGTTCCTCCTGCGGCGGCTGGCGCTGGGGCGCGGCAACGACGGTCGCCCACCACGCGCGCGGGCGGGAGCGGTGCCGGGCGATGTCCAGGTCGTCCACGCCCAGTCCGATGTGGGCCTGCTCGCCCTGCTCGGGGTCCGGCCACGTCGGGCGCCGGTGGTCGTTCACGCGGGTGAACCCCAGCCCGGCGCCGCCCTCCTGCCTGATCAGGACGAAGCGCGGGCCGGAGAAGACGACCGGCGGCCCCAGGGCCCGTTCGTGGAAGCGGCCGGGAGGGTGTTCGGTGTCAGCGGGCGAACCGCTTGAGCGCGTCGGTGTCCAGGATGACCCCGAGCCCGGGGACCTGCACGGTTTCACCGTAAGGGTGTTCCGACCGGTCCATGTACCGGCCGTTCACGGGGCGCGAGTGCACCACGACGGTGTTGGCGTCACGGTCCACCAACAGGTAGACGCCGATGCCGGTCGCGGCGTAGGCGGCGGGCTTCTCCACGCGGTCGCGGGCGTGGGTGTCGGCGTCCCAGGAGGTGACCTCCACGACGGCGAGGACCCCGTCGGGGTCGGGGTAGTCGCCTTGGCCGTTGAAGTGGCCGACAGGAACGAGGACACCGTCGGGAAGGGCACGGCCATGACGGTAGGTGCCGATCTTCAGCCCTTGCCCGATGGGCATGTCCAGGTCGGGGCGGTGTGCGATGAACTGGCGGAACATCCACGACAGGATCGCAGCGTGGTCGCTGTCGGTCACCGGTTCGACCCAGACCTTCCCATTGATGTATTCGAGTTTGGCGTTTTCCTCCCTGCCCGCGAGGCGGGCGATTTCCTCGAACAGTTCGGGACTGATCGGAAGCGGGGGGGCTTCGGGTGGTGGGTGGTGTTCGGTGACGGTCATGGGCTCCCCCGGAGGGTGTTGCTGTCGGCGTCCCTGACAGCCTGCCACGTTCCGACGACGGTCCGTGGGTGTTCGGCGCGTCGGGCGGTCTTCCGGGGTGGGATCGGGCATGGGCGCGTTCCTCGGCTGTCTGGGCGGCTCTGACTCAAGGGTAGGTCCCGCCCCTGCCCTGAGCCGGGACCCGACCGGCGCGACGGGGTCAGTCGCCCTGTTCGGTCTGCAACCCGCGGACCACCTCCAGCGCCTCCTCGACGTGCTTGTCGATGACGGTCATCGAGTTGAAGACGTGGCGGACCGTGCCCTGGCCGTCGATCACGTAGGTGACCCGCCCGGGGAGCAGACCGAGCATGCTCGGCACGCCGTAGCTCTTGCGGACCTTGCCGCCCTCGTCGCTGACCAGTGTGAACGGGAGCTTGTGGCGGTCCGCGAAGGCGGCGTGCCGCTCCGCGGAGTCGGAGCTGATCCCGATCACCTCGGCGCCGGCGTCGGTGAACACCTCGTGGCTGTCGCGGAAGGCGCAGGCCTCGGCGGTGCACCCGGGGGTGTCGTCCTTCGGGTAGAAGTACAGCACCACCGTCCGCTCGCCGAGCCGGTCGTAGAGCCGCACCGGGTCACCGGACTGCGACGGAAGGGTGAAGTCGGGCGCCTTGTCGCCGACCTGGATGCCTCGTGCCATGGTGTGCGCTTCCTTCGCTCGGTCGTCGGGACGAGGGGTCCCCCGCTCCGTTCCACCCAAGGGTGCACCACCGCCGCGTCCGGTCCCCCGTCGCACCCCCGGCTCCATGGCGCGGTGCGCCGCCGGGGATTGTCGTCCTCCGGTGTTTGGGTGGCGGGATGGGTGAGAAACCGATTCTGGTGTTGGGGGCCACGGGCTCCACGGGCCGACGAGTGGCCGCGCTGCTGGGTGAGCGCGGGTATCCGGTGCGCGCGGCGTCGCGGCGCGGGCGGGTCCGGTTCGACTGGGCCGACCCCTCCACGTGGGAGGGCGCGGTCGACGGAGCCGGCGCGATGTATCTGATGGCTCCGGACGGGGTGCCGATCGCCCCGGAGTTCGTGGAGCTGGCCGTGCGCCGGGGTGTGCGTCGGATCGTGCTGCTGTCGAGCCGGGCGATCGAGGAGATGGGGGACGAGCGTCTGCTCGCCGCGGAGCGGACGGTCAAGGGGTGCGGTGTCGATTGGACGGTGCTGCGGTGCGACTGGTTCGACCAGAACTTCGACGAGGGGTTCCTGGTGGAGTCGGTGCGCGCCGGCCGGATCGTCCTGCCGCTGGACGGGGTGCGGCAGGCGTTCGTGGACGCCGACGACATCGCGGCGGTGGCGGTGGCCGCGCTGACCGGGGACGGCCACGCGGGGCGGGTGTATGAGGTGACCGGGCCCGAGGCACTGTCCTTCGGTGAGGCGGCCGAGGTGATCGGCCGCGTGGTGGGCTACCCGGTGCGCTACGACTCCGACCCCGAGGCGTTCGTGCGCGACCAGGTCGCCGCGGGCCTTCCCCGAGAGGGCGCCGAGGCCGCCGTGGGGGCGTTCGAGGCCCTGGTGGCCATGGGGGACGGCGTTCCCGGCGACGACGTGCTCCGGGTGACCGGACGCGCCCCCAAACCCTTCTCCGACTACGCCGTCCGTGCCGCGCCCGCCTGGGCGTGACCTCCTGACCCCCGGGCGGTGGACGGACCGCCGCCCGGGGGCGTTCTCGGCTCAGGCCTCCAGGCGGTCGGCGTTGGCGGCGAAGGCGTCACGCAGGTAGGCCGAGAGCCCTTCGGCGCGGGCGTCGATGGTGGTGGTGAAGCGCGCGTCGTCCACGTACAGCTGTCCCAGGCCCCGGTGGATCTGCGGTGTGCACTCGTAGAACCAGCGGGTGATGTGGTCGCGGTGGTGTTCGGCCAGGTCCATGGCGGTGGTGCTGTCGGGGGGTACGCCCTCGGCCATGGCCCGGGCCAGGTCCCGGTAGATCCGCTCGGCCTCGGCGTTGTGCCGTTCCCAGTCCTGCTTGGTGTGGCGGCTGGTCCTGCGCTGGGACCGGGCCCAGGCGTCGGTGTGCCCCCAGCGTTGTTCGGCCTCCGCGGTGCGGGCGTCCACGTCGAAGTCGCCGAAGAGTTCGAGGCGCTCCTCGGCGGTCAGGTCGAGTCCCATGGTGTCTGCCTCCATCAGGCGTTCCAGCGCGTGCGCCACGGTGCGCAGGCGGTCGATGCGTTCGGTCACCAGCTGGTGTTGGCGGGCCAGGTGGGCGCGGGTGTCGATCGCGGGATCGTCGAGCAGGGCCGCGATCTCGTCCAGGCCGAAGCCGAGTTCCCGGTAGGTGAGGATCTGCCGTAGGCGTTCGAGGTCGGCCCCGCTGTAGCTGCGGTAGCCGGAGGGGGTGCGTTCGGCCGGGACGAGGAGGCCGATCCGGTCGTAGTGGTGCAGTGTGCGCACCGTCTGGCCGCTGATCCGGGCGACCTCGCCCACGGTGTGGCCCATGCGTTCCCCCCACCCGTCGTCACTGGTGGTGCCGTGGTCATGACGCTAGGACCTGACGTCGCGTCAGGGTCAAGGCGACGGCGCCGGAAAAGGGGGAGCGGGCGCCGACCACTAACCTACTCGTCGGTAACATTGGCGCATGAGCCTTGACCACAACGCCGCCGGCTACGAGTACGACCGGGACACCCGCGTCGACAAGACGGCCGACGGAACGTTCACAGCCACCGTCACCGACGGGTGGACCACCTTCACCACCCACCCCAACGGGGGTTACGTCCTCGGCACCGCCCTCAACGCGCTCGGCCAGACCCTGAGCCAGCCTGACCCCGTGGCGGTGTCCGCCTTCTTCCTGCGCCCCGCCGCGCCCGGCGAGGCGACCGTGCGCACCGAGACCGTGCGCGAGGGCCGCCGTACCGCCACCGGCCAGGTCGTCCTGGAACAGGGCGGCAAGGAGGTCGTGCGCGCCACCGCCACCTACGGCGACCTGTCCCCCAACGATGGGCGCGAACTCCACCTGGAGGGACCGCCGGACCTGCCGCCCCCCAACCAGTGCCACGTGCCCGCCGAGTTCGACCGCCCCGACGGCGTCACCATCGCCCACCGTCTGGACTACCGCTACCCCGAGCGCCCCGGATGGTTGGACGGCCGTAAGGACGACCGCCCCCACGACGAGTTCTGGCTGCGCTTCGCCGACGGCCGCGAGGCCGACACCCACAGTCTGCCCGCGATGGTGGACTTCGCCATCCCCGCGGTCCTCAACATCGGTGAGTTCGGCACGATCACCGTCGAGCTGACCGCGCACGTGCGCGCCCGCCCCGCCCCCGGGTGGCTGGCCTGCCGGGTGTTCACCAAGCACGTCTCCGGCGGCTACCACGAGGAGGACATGGAGATCTGGGACAGCCGGGGCACCCTGGTCGCCCAGGCCCGCCAGTTGGCGATGCTGCTCTAGGTCTCGTGCCCGGGGCCGCGTGGATCCTCCTGCCGGGGGCCGCGCGGCCCGGGGCGCAGGGCGATCTGCCCGACCTGGGTGTCGCGCGGCAGGTCCAGTACGCCGACGATCGTCGACGCCACCGTCTCGGGGCGGATGCACGTGTCGGGGTCGTAGTCGTGCCCGAACGCGGCCCTGGTGCGGCGCAGCAGGTCGGTGGCGGTCCCCGCGGGGTGGACGCTGGTCACCCGCACGCCGTGTTCGGCCTCCTCGGCGCGCAGGGAGTCGGCCAGCTCCCCCAGTCCGGCCTTGCTCGCGGCGTAGGCCGACCAGGAGGGGACGCCGTGCAGCCCCGGGGCGGCGTTGACGAACACCACGTGCCCGGCGCGGGCGCGCAGGGAGGGCAGCAGCACGCGGGTGAGTTCCGCCGCCGAGACCAGGTTCACGGTGAGCGTCTCGTGCCACAGCGAGGGCGGGGAGGCTTCCACGGGGGCCACGGGGGCGATCCCCGCACAGTGCACGAGCGCGTCCAGGCCCTCGAACCCGGCCACCGCCTCCGCCAGGGACTCCGGGCGCCGCAGGTCGGCCACGACGGGCTCCACACCCGGGTGGTCCCCGGCCAGGGCCGCCAGGTGTTCGGGGTCACGCCCCAGCGCGAACACCCGACGTCCACGCGCGGTCAGGGCGCCGACCACGGCCGAGCCGATTCCGCCGGTCGCGCCCGTGACCACGACACCGCCGACCGTCCCGCCGTGGCCGGCCCGTTCGACCGGTCCGGTTCCCATCGCCGCACTCATGCGGTGCATTCTCGCACCGCTCGACCCGCGTCACCCGTTCCGGCCGAACGATCGAGGTGTCCCCCGCGCATCCCCCGCGCGGGGGACACGATCACGCCCGGGTCCGGGCGCGCGCCCGCAGCGCCCGAGCCCCGCGTCCGCGCCAGAGCACGCCCTGGCGCGGAGAGAACAGGTAGGCCAGACCGAACGCGCACGCCTGGGCCAGCACGATCGACCCGCCCGTGGACACGTTGACGTGGAAGCTGGCGTACACGCCGACGAAGGCCGCGACCACGGCCACCGACGCCGAGATCAGCAGCATGCGCTCGAACCGGTCGGTGAGCAGGTAGGCGGTGGCGCCCGGGATGATGACCATCGCCACCACCAGGATGATCCCCACAGCCTGGAGGGCGACCACGACGGTGACCGACAGCAGTCCCAGCAGCAGCGTCTCCAGCAGGCGCGGGTTGATGCCCAGGGCGTGCGCGTGGACCGGGTCGAACGCGTACAGGGTCAGGTCCCGGTGCTTGTACCAGACCACGGCCAGCACGACCGCGGCCAGGACCACGACCTGCCAGATGTCGGCGTCGGAGACCCCGAGGACGTTGCCGAACAGGATGTGACTCAGGTCGGTCTGGCTCGGCACGCGGGAGACGAGGACCAGCCCCAGGGCGAACATGGCGGTGAACACGACCCCGATGACCGCGTCCTCCTTCACCCGCGAGGTGCGGTTGACCACCCCGATGAGGGCCACCGATCCGCCCCCGAACACCAGGGCGCCCACGGCGAAGGGTGCCCCGAACAGGTAGGACAGGACCACGCCGGGCAGGACGGCGTGGGAGACGGCGTCGCCCATGAGCGACCAGCCCACCAGGGTCATCCAGCACGAGAGCACGGCACACGCCACCCCGGCGACGACGCTGACCAGCAGGGCGCGCTGGACGAACTCGAACTGCATGGGTTCGGTGAACCACTGGATCAGGCCGTCCATGAGGCGGCTCCCTCCTTGGGGCGGACCCCGAAGGCCTCCATGAGGACCTCCGGGCGCAGGACGTCGTCCGGCGCCCCGTGGGCGAGCAGACGGCGTTGCAGCAGGGCGGCCTCGTCGCACAGTTCGGGCACCTGGGCCAGGTCGTGCGTGGACACCAGCAGGGTGGTGCCCTCCTGGCGCAGGGAGCCCAGCAGCTCGACGATGGTGCCCTCGGAGCGCTTGTCGACCCCGGCGAAGGGTTCGTCGAGCAGGAGGACGTCGGCGCCCTGGGCGATGGCGCGGGCGACGAACGCCCGTTTGCGCTGCCCTCCGGACAGGGCGCCGATCTGGCGGTCGGCCAGGTCGGTCAGGTCGACGCGGTCCAAGGCGTGGTCGACGGCCTGCCGGTCGGTGGCGCGGGGGCGGCGGCGCGCGCCCATGTGCCCGTAGCGGCCCATCATCACGACGTCGCGCACGCGGACGGGGAAGGCCCAGTCGACCTGTTCGGACTGGGGGACGTAGCCGACCAGCCCCTCCTTGCGCGCGGCGGCGTTGGCACGGCCCAGGATCCGGATCTCGCCTCGATCGGCGGAGACCAGGCCCAGGATGGTCTTGAACAGGGTGGACTTGCCCGAACCGTTGGTGCCGAGCAGGCCGCAGACCCGGCCCGGCCGCACGGTGAGACTGACGTCCTCCAGGGCCAGGACGTCGCCGTAGCGCACGGTCGCCCCGGTGACCTCGATGGCGGGGATCATGGCATTCCTCACCCGGCGCTCTCGGTGAGGCCCTCGACGATGGCCTCGGCGTCGTAGCGGATCAGGTCCAGGTAGGTGGGGACGGGGCCGCCCTCCTCCGACAGGGAGTCGACGTAGAGGACGGGGCCCATCGCGGCGCCGGTCTCGCGGGCGACCGAGCGCTGGGTGCTGTCGTTGACGGTGCTCTCGCAGAACAGGGAGGGCACGTCATTGGAGCGGACGAACTCGGTCACGGCGGCGGTCTGCTGGGGGGTGGCCTCACCCTCGGAGTTGACCGACCACAGGTACATCTCGGTCAGTCCGGCGTCCTGGGCCAGGTAGGGGAAGGCGCCCTCACAGGTGACCAGGGCGCGGCTGGACTCGGGGACCTCGGCCAGTTCGGTCTCCAGGAAGGTGCCGACCTCGGCGATCTCGGCCTTGTACGCCTCGGCCGCCGCGTCGTAGTCCGCCTCGCCCTCGGGGTCGAGTTCGACGAGGGCGTCGCGGATGTTGTCGACGTAGATCTGGGCGTTGTCGGGGGACATCCAGGCGTGCGGGTTGGGTTCGCCCTCGTAGTCGCCCGAGGCGATGGGGATGGGTTCGATGCCGTCGCTGATCGTGGCGGTGGGGGCGTCGATGCGGTCGGTGAACTGCTGGAACCAGGCCTCCAGCCCCATGCCGTTCTCCAGGATGAGGTCGGCGTCCTGGCCGCGGGCCAGGTCGTCGGGGGTGGGCTCGTAGACGTGGATGTCAACGCCGGGGCGGGTGATGGAGACGACCTCGACCCGGTCGGCGGCCACGTTGCGCGCCATGTCGGCGATGACCGTGAACGTGGTCAGGACGAGGGGGCGCCCGTCGTCGGAGGTGTCCTCGGCGGCCGGGGAGCCGGAGGAGCAGGCGGTCAGGGCGAGACCGGCCGTGGCGGCGGTGAGGATGACCGGCCACGACCTTGAGGGGGGCTCATCTCTAAAGTTCGGCACGCCTAACTTTCTATCACAACCCGGCCAAACTCGACCATGGGGGTATGCCGGGCGGGCCTGGCGCCATGGGATCGCCGGGACGGCTCCCGCCAGTGCCTCGACCGTGGCCGGCCCCCTCGGGCGGCGCCGTCTCACCCGCATGTGCGGACAAGAAGCGGATCCCTACCTTCGGCCGCACCCCCTGAACGCGATCGGCGTCCCCGGTTCGCGGCACACGAGCGGCGCGGTGGCGGTAACCTCCAACCGTCGCCAGGCAGCCAGTGACGAGCGGGAGGTGCGCGGTGGCCGACATCTGGACCGCGATCGACTTCGAGACCGCCAACCAGGACCGGGGCAGCGCCTGCGCGGTCGGTCTCGTGCGCGTGGTCGACGGCGAGCCGGTGGAGCGCCACTCCACCCTCATCCGCCCACCCGACCCCGTTCGCCACTTCTCCCACCACAACGTCGCCGTCCACGGCATCACCGCGGCCGACGTCGCCCACGCCCCGACCTGGGACGCCGTGTGGCGGCGGATCCTCGACTTCGCCGACGGCGGCGCCCTGGTCGCGCACAACGCGCCCTTCGACATGGGGGTGGTGCGGCGGGCGTGCGCCCACACCGGTCTCGGGTACCCCGCGATCGACTACGCCTGCACGCTCGCGCTGTCCCGGCGCACCTGGCGGGTGCTGGCCGACCACCGCCTGCCCACCGTGTGCGCGCACATCGGCCACCGCGTCACCCGCCACCACCGCGCCGACGCCGACGCCGAGGCCGCCGCCCGCATCATGATCGCGGCGATGACCGAGCACGGCACCACCTCCCTGGCCGAGCTGTCCCGTGCCGCGGGTCTGCGCCTGGGGCGGTTGGACGCCGTCGCGGCGCCGACCGCCCCCGTCCCCTCTCCGGCGCCCGCCTCCGCCCCGCCCGTCCAGGACCGGTTCGACCAGTGGCGGCGCGCCGCCGAGACCCCCGTGCCCGAGGCCGCGGCCGACGCCGACCCCTCCGGGCCGTTGTACGGGCGCACCGTGTGCGTGTCCGGCGACCTGGCGGCCATGGACAAGCCCGAGGCGTGGCGGCGCATCGCCGAGGCGGGCGGACATCCCGCCAAGAACGTCACCCGCAGGACCGACGTGCTCGTCGTCGGCACGCACGGCGGCGCCGGGAAGACCTCCAAACACGTCCGCGCCGAGACCTACCGCGAGCGCGGTCAGCGCATCGACATCATCACCGAGGCCGACCTGCTGGCCCGGCTCGGTATGGCCGGGGCCTGAGGGCCGCCCTCGGGCCCCGTTCACCCCGTCGACGCCCCCGGGGCGGACGTCCGGTCGGTGACCTGCCGCAGGAGGGCGTCGGTCGCCCAGTCGCGCCAGCGGTCGGCGCTCCAGCCGCACTGGACGGTGTGCAGGGTGAACACCTCGGGACTGAGCAGGGCCAGCGCGGTGTCGGCGGCGTCGCCGGTGGTCAGGCCCGGGCGCAGGGCCCCCCGTTCGGCGAGGCGCTCGGCGAAGGCGTGCTGCACCGCCCTGCGCTGCTCGACGTTGATCCGCCACAGCGTGCGTAGATCGTCGTCGGAGTCAGCCGCGCCTCGCAGGACCTCCGACAGCGGCGCCACCCGCACCATGATCGCGGCTGTCCCGGCCACCTGGAGTCGGATCTGCTCGGAGGCGTCGGGGGCGGCCAGGGCCTCGCGCGCCCAGGGGCGGTCCAGGGTGGCCACGGGTTCGGCGTCCCCGGCCACGGCTTGGTCCAAGGCCTCCTTCAGGACCGCCGACTTGGCGCCGAAGGCGTTGTAGACGGTCTGGGCGGCCACGCCCGCCTCCTTGGCCACGCTCTGGATGCTGGTGGCCGCGTAGCCCCTCGTGGTGAACAGCCGGGTCGCCGCCTCGGCGACGCGCGCGCGGGTCGCACGGGTGCGGGCCAGACGCCCGTCGGTGCCGTGTGTGCTCATGGCCACCATTGTACGAGTTGACTGTAGCGGCACTCCAATTATCTTATTGGAGTGACACTACAGAAACTTGTGGTGCCGCCGAGGAGCGGCGCCGAGTCGGGAGGAACGGACATGCGCATCCTGGTACTGGGCGGTTACGGGGCGGTGGGATCGCCGGTCACCGAGCGGCTGCGCGCGCAGGGACACACCTGCTGGAGCGCGGGCCGCGACCCCCACCGAGCCGACCGCGTCGTGGACGCCGGCTCTCCGGGGACGGGCGGCTTCCGGGAAGCGCTGGAGGACGTGGATGTGGTGGTCAACGCCTCCGGGGCCGAGGACCCGGCCCTGGTCGCCATCGCCGCGGAGCGGGGCGCGGCCTTCGTCGACGCCACCGCCACCCACACCTACGTGGCGGCCGTGGAGCGGCTGTCCCCGCGCGCTCCGGTCCTGCTCAACGTCGGGCTCGCCCCGGGCCTGACCAACCTGCTCGCCGCCGACCTGCACACCCGCGCCCCGGGGGACGGACCGATCGACTTGGCCGTGGTCCTGGGCGCCGGTGAGGAGCACGGGGCGGCGGGCGCGGCGTGGGCGTTCGGGCTGCTGGGCCGTTCCTTCCCCGACCCGGCCACCCGGACACCGGTGCGCAACTACACGCGGCCGTCGGTGTTCACCCTGCCGGGGCAGGGCCGGCGGCGCCTGTACCGGGCCGACTTCAGCGATCAACACGTCCTGACCCGTGACCTCGGCCGACCGGTGCGCACCCACTTCGGGCTGGACACCGCGCCCCTGACGGTCGCCCTGGCCGGACTCACCCGCCTGCCCGGCGCCCGCCGACTGCCCACCGGGCTGCACCTGCCCGGTTCCGACGCCTGGACGGTGCTCGCGAGGGCCGGGGAACACGTGCGCTGGGCACGCGGGCACGGTCAATCGCGCGCCACCGCCGCCCTGACCGCCTGGGCCACCACCGTGGTGGACGGTCTGGACGCGGGAGTGCACCACCTACACGGGGTGGCCACGCTGGACGACCTGCCCGGGGACCTGCCGCTGACCCTGGGCGGCACGTCTCACGACCCCAGATAGCGCAGCACCGCCAGCACACGGCGGCTGTAGCCGGTCGTGTGGGCGAGCCCCAGCTTGTCGAAGATCGCGTTGACGTGCTTTTCCACCGCGCTGACCGACACGTACAGGCGCTCGGCGATGGTGCCGTTGGCCAGGCCCTGGGCCATGTGCTCCAACACGTCGCGCTCGCGCGGGGTGAGCGCCGCCAGCGGATCGGTGTGGGTGGTGCGGGACAGCAGGCGGCGCACGACCTCGGGGTCGAAGGCCGCGCCGCCCCCGCGCACCCGCTCCAGCGCGTCGAGGAACTCCCCGACCTCCGAGACCCGGTCCTTGAGCAGGTACCCGACCCCGCCGGAGGACCCGGCGAGCAGTTCGGCGGCGTAGCGCTGCTCCACGTACTGCGACAGCACCAGCACCGCCACGTCGGGGTGCTCGGCGCGCACGTCCAGGGCGGCGCGCAGCCCCTCGTCGGTGTGGGTCGGGGGCATGCGCACGTCCACCACGGCGGCGTCGGGTGCGTGCTCGGCGACCGCGTTGACCAGGGCGTCGGCGTCACCGACCGCGGCCACGACCTCGTGTCCCTCCTCCTTCAGGAGGCGCACCAGCCCCTCCCGAAGCAGAACTGAATCATCGGCGATCACCAGGCGCATGGGGGCTCCGTGTCCGTTGGGGGTGGTCCGGGGACAATTGTCGATCACAGGGGGACGAAGGCGCGCACGACCGTGGGCCCGCCCTCGGGGCTGTGCACGGACAGGGTGCCGTCGATCGCCCGCAGGCGGCGGGCGAGCCCGGTCAGTCCGCTTCCGTCCGGTTCAGCGCCGCCGCGGCCGTCGTCGGCCACACTCAACTCCACACCCGTGTGGTCGGCGCGCACGGTGACGACCACCCCGCTCGCGTGCGCGTGCTTGACGGTGTTGGTGATGGCCTCGCGTGCCACGAAGTACACCGCCGTAGCGGCGGGGTCCGGCAGGGGCTCGGCCAGGTCGGAGTCGACCGAGACCGGCAGGGGCGTGCGGTCGGCGACTTCGGCGAGGGCGGCCTCCAACCCGAGCGTGTCCAGGGCCGTGGGGTAGACCCGCCAGGCCACGTCGCGCAGTTCGTCCAACAGGACACGGGTCTGTCCGTGGGCCTGGCGGATCAGCTGGCCGGTGCGTTCGGCGTCGTTGCCGCGCTGGGCGCGCCCCAGGAGCATCGCGAGGGCCACCACCCGTTGCTGGACGCCGTCGTGCAGGTCGCGTTCGATGCGGCGGCGCTCCTCGTCGACGGCCTGGACGATCCCGGAGCGGGACCGGGCCAGCTCGTCGATGCGCCGGTGGAGCAGGTCCTCAGAGCTGGGTCCCAGGAGCCGGCGGGCCAGCAGCCGGTCCAGTGCGGTGACCGCGAGCACCCCGACCCACAGCGCCAGGAACGTCACCAGGGTGAACCCCAGGCCCAGGGCGAACGTGGAGGTGGACAGACTCACGCCGGGCATGGAGATCCGCACCTCCGACGCCGTGCCGCTCACCACCTCCCACACCGCGCCGACCGTGAACAGGCCCAGCAGTCCGCCCAACACGAACAGCAGGAGAGCCGACACGCACGCCACGGGCAGCCGGGAGGCCAGGTACACCGCGCGCCGCGCGGACCCGGCGTCCGGGTGGACGGCGAGCCCGCCCCACCGCGCGAGCCTGGCCACCTCCGCGTCGCCGAGCCGCACCGTCCACCCGGCGAGGACGGCATCCGTCCTCGCCCGGGAACGGCGCCAGGCCAGGAGGGGAAGGGCGGCCAGTGCCACCAGCGTGAGGACCAGAGTCAACAGGGCCGTCAGCAGCCCCGCCAGGACCGCGACGAACGACCGCGCTCCCCCGAGCAGGGGTTCCAGGGCGGCGCGCAGGTGCCCCCAGGCGTCCCGCCAGGCTGTCTCCACGCGTGTCCTCTCCCGTCCGTCCGCCCCATGCCGCGCCGGCCGTGGGTGAGCGCAGAAGCATATCCGCCACGTGTGCCGACCGGGGCCGCGCCGGGGACGGCGGTCCACGGATCAGACCGCGGCGTACCGTTGCGCGCGGGCGCGCACGGCCGCGGCCGCGTCCTCGGTGACCAGGTCGGCGTTGATGGCGGTGGCGGCCTCGACCCCGGCCCCCTCGGCCGCGGTGACCATCGCCGCGAGGTCGCTCGTGTTGCCCGCCGCCCAGACGCCCGGGACGTCGGTCCTGCCCTTTGGCCCCGTGGCGACGAACGCCCCCATCGGGTGCTCGGTGAGTGTGCCGCCGAGCTGTTCGTACAGGTCCGAGCGCGCGATGAACCGGGGGGTGACGGTCACCGCGTCCACCGCGAACTCGTGTCCGTCGGCGAGGACGACCGTCCGCAGGACGCCCCCGTCGGTGCGCAGCATCCGCACGGTGCCGTCCACGACCTGGATGTTCAGCGCGGCCAGCTGCTCCCAGGCGTCGTCGTCCGGTTCGGGCATGGTGTGGACGAAGAGGGTGACGTCCTCGCTGAGCTGACGGAACATCAGGGCCTGGTGGACACTCATGGGGCTGGTGCCCAGTACACCGATGCGCTGCCCGCGCACCTCCCATCCGTGGCAGTAGGCGCAGTGCAGGACGCCTCCGCCCCACAGCTCCCGCACACCGGGGACGGCGGGGAGCTCGTCGACGAGCCCTGTCGCGAGCAGGAGTCGCCGAGCCCGTACGGTCGCGCCGACGGCGAGGTCCACCTCGAAGACGTCGCCCCGGCGGCGCGCGGCGACGGCCCGGTCCTCGTGGACCCTCGCCCCGTACCGTTCGGCCTCCGCCCGTCCCGTGGCGAGCAGGTCCCGAGGGGCGACGCCGTCCAGGCCGAGGACGTTGTGTGCCCCCTCGGCCGGGGCGTTGCGCGGTTCACCGGCGTCCACGACGATCACCGAGCGCAGCGACCTCGCCAACGTGATGGCCGCGCTCAACCCCGCCGCGCCGCCTCCGATGACGGCCACGTCCACGTTCTGTTCCGTGTTCACTGCGACATCCCTTTCCCGTTGTGTGGTCTGGTCTCGATCCGGTGGGTCAGGGGCGGCGCGCCGCCCAGGCCGTGCGGGCCCTGCGTACCGTCAGGTCCGCGCGGTTCAGGACGGACTCGGGGGCCTCGTCCCGCAGAAGTCGGTCCAGGGCCGCCAGGTCGTCCGCGTCCAGCCGGTCGGCGAGCGCGGAGCGGACACGGCCGAGGTAGTCGCGGGCGTAGCGGTTCGCGCTCGGTGGCGCCGGGTGCGCCTCGAAGGCGAAGCCGCGTTCCTGGACGACCTCGAAACCGGCGCGTTCCAGATGCGACCCCCAGTTCGGGTAGGCGTTCCAGCCGTCCCGCGCGACCTCCTCGTGGTAGCGCTCCTCCAGGCCGGGGCGGCCGAACCCGATGTCGTGGGGCAAGAAGCGCGGCAGCGTGTCCATCTCGACGACGACCAGCAGACCGCCGGGGGTGAGGGCCCCGTGAAGATCGCGGAGCAGCCGGTCGGGGTCCTCGACGTGGTGCAGCGAGGCGGCCGCCCACGCCAGGTCGACGGAGCCGATCGGGGGCCAGGCGTCGTCCAGGTCGGCCTCGACGGTGCGCACCCGGTCGGTCAGCCCCCGCGCCCGGGCAGCGTCGCGCAGACGGTCGAGCATGGCCGGGGACTGGTCGACCGCGACGATCCGGGCCGCCTCGAAGCGCCGTGCCAGGGCCAGGGTCCCGGTTCCGGTTCCGGAGCCCACGTCGGCGATGGTTCCCGGCGTCGCCGTCGTGTGTTCGTCGACCCAGGTGATGAGGTCGTCCAGGTGGGGCGCGAAGACCTCGGCGTCAAGGTCGAGCAGGTCGGCCAGTCCCGCCTCGCCGCGGTGGGTGTGTCCACCGTCGTGCCGGTGGGCGTGGTGTGTCATGTTTCCACGCTAATCACGATCTGTCTTTTTCGCATACACTCTTGCCTATGGAGCAAGAATGTGATCTGGACACCGTGATTCGCCAACGCATCCGCGGCCTGCGGCTCGCACGCGGCTGGACCCTGGACACCCTCGCCGCCCGCTGCGACCTCAGCCCGTCCAACCTGAGCCGGATCGAGACCGGGCGGCGCAGGATCGCCCTCGACCAGCTGGTGCCCATCGCCCGAGCGCTGGACACCACGCTCGACCAGCTCGTCGAATCCGCCGACGACGAGGACGTGGTCATCCGGCCACAGCCCTGTCAGGCCCAGGGGACGACCACCTGGCTGCTGTCGCGCGAGCGCTCCCTCAACGGCGTGACCGTGGCCAAGATGCGCATCACCCCCGACCGCCCCACCGGTCCAGAGCACCTGGCCGTGCACCCGGGCCACGAGTGGTTCACCGTCCTGTCCGGCACCGCCCTGCTCCGCCTGGGCGAGCGGACCATCCTCATCCACACGGGCAACGCCGCCGAGTTCTCGACCATGACCCCGCACGCCGTCGGCGCACACGAGGGGCCGGTGGAGATCCTCACCATCTTCGACCACAACGGAGAACGCACCCACCTGCACGCCGCCGGCGACGCCTGACATCCACAGGAGCATCGCCGACGGCGTGCCCGGTCTTGACGGCGCGCCCCGGGTCAGCCCCGGCCCGCGTAGCGCAGGATGGCGCCGATGTCCGTACTGGGCTCGCCGCCCTCGCGCAGTTCGGTGAACCCCGAGTCGGACATCACCGCCGACCGCAGCATCAGCGCGCTGGCCGGGGCCCGGAACGCGGTGTTCGGGTCGTCCATGTCGTTGCTGTGCACCCCCACCAGGACCGGTTCGTTCGGCGAACCCCACAGCTGCGGTTCGCGGTCGCGCTCAGCCCCCACCAACAGGGTGCGCACCCGCGCCTCCGACAGCATCGGCAGCGTCGGTTCGGTGCCCGAGACAGCCTGGTCATGGGCGAGTTTGCGCTGGTACTCGGCGGCCACGTGCTCCTGGCCCTGCTCGACGAACTCGCGCAGCGCCTCAGCCGCCGCCTCGTGCAGGCGCTCCTCGGCGTCGGGACCGCCGCGCCCGCCCGCGACCACCAGGATCGGTGTGTCGAGCCGGCGCTCGGCCAGGTTGTCGCGCAGGTAGGCGATCGCCTCCGCGTCGCCGCCGACGAAGATTACCTCCGCGTCGACCGTCGCGACCGCGTCCCGCACGTGCTCGGCGACCTTGGCGGTGTTCTCCCGCCACATGTCCTGGGCGACATGCTTGCCGGGGAAACGCCCGTTGTAGCCGCCCAGGTTGCCCGGGCCGCCCCGGCTCATGACGTCGATGCCGTGCAGGTTCCTGCCGGTCAGGTCGTGCTCCTCCGCGGGCTTCCGGGCCGGGGAGGAGGGGTAGGCGGTCACGTGCGCGTTGACGCGGTCCAGCGCCACCAGGACGTAGGGCAGGTGACGGCCCCGGTCGACGGCCACGGGCAGCACGTCGGGGATCGGCAGCCACGTGGCGCGGTCCTGCCTGGGGGGTTCGGTGAGCGTGTGCGCGGCCAGGAGCTGACCGTCGGAGGCGAACAGGGACTGGCCGTGCGCGCCGAACGCCCTCGAGTCCCCCTCGCCGATGGCCTCCTCCAGGACGTTCAGCGTGGCCTCGTCGGTGCCCAGGGAGGCCAACTCCTCGCGCAGGTGGCGCCAGCGCAGCTCGATCTCCTTGTCGGCGTCCCTGGTGCCGCGGCTGGTGTCCAGGTGCACCGAGGCCACCGGAGCGTCGCTTTCGTACAGAGGACGCAGAAAACCAAGGTCCATGTGTCCGCGGAGCGCGTGTCCCCCGCCCCGCCCACCTCCTTCTTCAGGGTCGGCCGTCAGGCCATCCTGGTTTCCATGGTGGGCGCCCGCGGTGGTCGGCACGTCGGACCAGACGCGCTTCTTGCCCAACGATGTCCTGGGCTTGCCCGAGAGGGGAGGATCGGTCAGGCGGCCTCCCAGGGGGCCAGACCCGGGTCGCGCCCCAGACCGCGCAGGATCGCGATCTCCACGGGGGAGTAACGCCCGTGCGGGCGCTCGAGCCGCATCCCGGTGCTGGGAACCAGCGGAGGCTGCCCCATGAAACGGGGCCGGGTGCCCCGGTGCGGCTGCGCTCCGTGCACCAGGAAGGGGTGGCACAGATAGACGTCGCCCGCACGGCCGGTCGCCAGAGCGATAGGGCGGTGCGCGCTCTCCTCCGCGCCGGTGACGTTCCCGCCCTCCTCTCCGAGGGGTTCCAGCGACCGGGGGACGTCCAGGTGGGATCCGACGCGGATCCGGGTGGGCGCGTCGTCGGCCTCCACGTCGGAGAAGAGGAAGAGCATCAGCAACGCGCGACCACGCGAACGCAGGTTGGTGCGGAACCCGCCCCAGTCGAAGGATGCCCAGTCGATCTCGTGCTCGCGGCCGGCCATGCGGACCAGTTCGGGGTGCCATCCGGCGTCGATGTGCCAGCCGTCGTCCCCGGGGGCCTCCGGGTGGGGGAAACGCACCGGGAAGGTCCCGAGGCCCATGACCTCCTGCCAACGGCCGGGGCCGACGAGGCGGTCGAAGGCTGCGTGCAGCCGGTCGGTGTTGGCGGCCAGGTAGAACGGCTGCTGCGCGAACGTGTTGAGTCTGACGACCGGTTCGTCCCACGTCGTGGGATCGTCGGGATCCTTCCCGGTGGCCTCCCACATGATGGCGCGGGCTTCGTCGGCGAGCTCGCGCGGGAACGCCTCCTCCAGGTGGAGGAAACCGTCGGTGATGAACCGTTCGACCTGTTCGTCGGTGGGACCTGCCGTCCGCATGTGGGGCGACCTCCTGGAATCGACGTGGTGGCTGGGTACCTCGGACGTCCGGCACGGCGGACGGTCCGCGCCGGGGATGGTTCCAGACGGCGGTCCTCGCGTCCAAGGATTTTCGGAGGTGTCCGCCCCGCCCCCGGACCGGCGCACGACGTCGACGGCGGGCCCGGTCCCAGGGGCCGGTCGCCCACCGCGGCTGCCGGTGGGCGAGCGCGCGCAGGGCGGTGTGCTCAGCTGTACGAGGGTTGCCCACTCCCGCACGGTGAACGCGGGAGCGCCGGTCTCACGGGCCTCACTCCCGGGCGCGCTCAGCACCGGCCAGGGCGCGCTCGACGGCGGCGGTGGTCAGGTGGCGGGCCGCCACCACCACGAGCGCGAAGCTGAGCGCGCCTGACACCAGGAAGGGCGCCGACAGCGCGGCCGTGCGCCCCACGACCCCTTCGAGGGCCGCCGCGACGCCGCCGCCCAGCGCCATACCGATCGGGGCGGCGCCCCACCCGAGGGTGCGGTAGGCCGACAGCACCCGGGAGAGCAGCCGGTCGGGGATGACGCGCTGGCGCAGCGACAGGGTGAGCACGTTCCACCACACGACGGCGAACCCGACCACGACCCACAGCACCGCGAACAGCGCCACGCTCGGGAACACCGCGACGGCGGTGTAGGCCGCGCCCTGGACGGCCAGGGCCAGGGTGAGGGTGGCGCCGGGCGGCACGCGCGGGATCAGCCACGGCACGAACTGGGCGCCGACGATCATCCCGGCGGCCGTGGCGGTGAGCAGCAACCCGTACCCGCGCGGCCCCAGGCCCAGCACGTCCTGGGCGAACAGCACCAGGATCGCGCTGTTCATCGTCCCCGCCAGGTTGGACAGGGCCAGCACCAGGGCCAGGGTGCGCAGAAGCCGGTGCCGCCACAGCCACACCACCCCTTCGGCCAGCATCACGCGCATCGGGGGGTGTTCCTCCTCCCCCTCCTTCCCCTCGGGCCCGAACCGGCGCGGACCCCCGCGCAGGGTGAGCAGCACCAGCACGGCGCACGCCACGAGGGCGGCCTGCGCGCCGAACGCCCACGCCGCCGACACCGTGACCAGGAGCCCGGCCACCGGGGCGCCCACGAACCGGCTGGCGACCTCCCCGACGCTGAACAGGGTGCCGTTGGCGCGCTCCAGACGCTCGCGCGGCACGACCGACGGCAGCAGCGCCTGGGCCGTGTTGTCGAACAGCACCTCGCACACCCCGACCAGCAGCGCCGCCGCCACCACGGTCCCCACGCCGGCCGTGTCCGCGGCCACCAGCACGGCCAGGGCGACCAGGACCATCGCCTTGCCGCCGCCGGAGAACGCCATCAGGCGCCGCCGGTCCACCCGGTCCCCCACCACCCCCGCGACCAGCGCCATGAGCAGCCACGGCAGCCGGGTGGCCGCACCGACCGCGGCCACCGCCAGAGGGTCGTCGGTCAGGGTGGAGGCGTACCAGGGCAGGGCGACCAGCGCGACGCCGTCGCCGAGGTTGCCCAGGGCGCTGGCGCCCAACAGCCGCCAGTAGTCGCCGCCCAGCCGTTCGCCTCCGGAGGCGGGACGGTGTCGGGAACGTTCGTCGTCGGCCGCGGTCACGGGAGGCCTTCCGGATCGGGGGCGGGAAGGCCCACCATGGCACGGGCCGGGTCCGGCCGTCACCGGGCTTCGCCGCCCGCGGAACGGGCCGGGGGCGCGGTCGCCACCCTCGCCGGGGTGAAAACCTCCCCTTCCCCCTCCCCCTTCGGTTTCTGGCTCTTCACGGGCCTGTTCCTGGTCGGTCTGGCGGCACTGTCCCGGGGGACGGTGGCGGCCCACCTCGGCTTCGGTGTGTTCGCCGCGCCCCGGGGCGGTCGTCCTGACCTGGCGGGAACCGAGGGGGCGGCCGACGGCCCGTGGGGGGCGGTTCGGTCGCGCGGCGTGACGGCGGAGACACGATCGTGACGTGTGTGCGGGGTCACGCTTCGGTATGAACCGGTCACCCGTTCCCCCAGCGCGTAAGGACGACGATGTCCACGACCACCCCCTCGGCGCCGCGTTCACCGTGGCGCCGCTACCTCGACATCCCCCTCATCTGGAAGATGGCCGTGGCCCTGACCGCGGGCGTGGCCTTCGGACTGGCCGCCAACGTCCTGGGCTGGCAGGACTGGGCCCTGCCCGTCCTGGAACCCCTCGGCGAGCTCTTCCTGCGCCTGCTGCGCATGCTGATCCTGCCGCTGATCATCACCACCCTGATCGCGGGAGTGGCCTCGCTCTCCCCCCAGCGCCTGGGCCGCATCGGCCTCAAGGTCCTGGCGTTCTACCTGGTCACGTCGGCGCTGGCGATGACGGTCGGGGTGGCGTTGGCCATGGCGGTCTCCCCCGGATCCGGGCTCGACGCCCCCGAGCAGGGCCAGGCGGCGCCCGAGCCGACGCCCGTGACCGAGGTCCTGCTCGACATCGTCCCCGCCGACCCGTTCCAGGCGCTGGCCGAGGGCAACGTCCTGGCCGTGATGTTCGGCGCGATCGTGGCGGGGCTGGCCCTGGCCTTCATGCTCGGCAGCGGCGACGACCGCGTCCGGGAGTCGGGCCTGCTGCTCAAGCGCGTCGTGGACGGCGCGGTCGAACTGGTCTTCAAGGTCGTGCACGGCGTCCTGGAGTACGCCCCGGTCGGTGTGTTCGCGTTGATCGCCGCCGTCCTGGCCGAGACCGGCACCGAGGTGATCGTGCCCCTGCTGCGGCTCACGGCCGTCGTCTACGGGGCGATCCTCGTCCAGATCATCGCCTACGTCCTGATCCTGGCGCTGTTCCGGGCGCCCCTGACGCGGTTCTTCACGGCGGCCAAGGACCCGATGCTGACCGCCTTCGTCACCCGCTCCAGCAGCGGAACCCTCCCGGTCACCACCCAGGCGGCCCGGCGGATGGGCGTGCGCGAGGGCGTCTACGGGTTCAGCCTCCCGCTGGGCGCCACCATCAACATGGACGGCACCGCGATCTACGTCGGCGCGGCCACCGTGTTCGTGGCCAACATCGCCGGGGTCCAACTCAGCCTCGGACAGCTGCTCACGGTCGTGCTGGTGGGTGTCCTGGCCTCGGTCGGCACGGCCGGGGTCCCCGGGGCCGGACTGGTCATGCTGTCGATGGCCGTGACCTCGGTGGGCCTGCCCCTGGCCCCGGTGGGCTGGGTCGCCGGGATCGACGCGATCCTGGACATGGGCCGCACCATGTGCAACGTCACCGGTGACCTGACCGCCACCAGGGTCGTGGCCGGGACGGAGCGGGGGATGCTGGGCGATCCCGACGGTTTCGCGCACTCCCCGGGCGGTGGTTCCGGTGCCGACGACGAACCGGTCCGTGACGGCCCGGACGGTCCCGGTGCCGGCACCGGGACCACCGACGAACGGGGCTGACGCCCCTGGGCGGCCCGCCGGGCGCGGGGCCGGTGAGCGGACCGGACGCCGCTCACCGGCCCCGGCGGGTGCGCCGTTGCTCCAGGAACCGGCGCAGGACCTCGTTGAACCGGTCCGGCCTTTCCAGGTTGGGCAGGTGGGCGGCTCCCTCCACGATCTCCACCACCGAGTCCGGCACGAGCACGTGCATGGCCTCGGCGAGCTCGGGCGGGGTGAAAGGATCCTCCCGCCCCGCGACCAGGAGCGTCGGACACGACACCCGCTTGAGCAGTGGCACGTGGTCGGGCCGCCGGGCCCGCCCCCGCAGAGCGGCCGCGGCCCCCTCCGGCGGAACCGCGCGCATCATGGCACGCACGCGGGCGGCGACCTCGGGCATCCCACGCACGTTGGCCGGGCTCATCATCCCCACGATCATCTCGTCGGCGTACCCGCCCATGCCCTCGGCCGACAGACGCTCGGCCATCCGCTGGCGGTCTCCCCGGCCCCGCTCGGTCTCGGCGTGCGGGGTGGTGGCCACCAGGGTGAGCGTGTCGACCCCGTCGGGGAAGAGCCGGTACAGCTCCAAGGCGACCTGGGCGCCCATGGACAACCCGACGATCCCCACCACGCCCAGGCCCAGGTGGCCGACCAGGGCCGCCAGGTCACGGGCGAACGTCTCCAGGGTCGTGGTTCCGGGCACGACCGAGCTGTGGCCGTACCCACGCAGATCGGGGGTGATGACCCGGTAGCCGCGCCCGGCCAGTGCCCGTACCTGCGGCTCCCACACCGTGCGGTCGAAGGGATGGCCGTGGATCATCAGAAGGGGGTAGCCGGCGCCACGGTCGGTGTAGCTGACGTCGATCCCGCGCACGGAGGCGGTGCCCGGGGTATCGCTGTTCGTGGTGTTCGTCATCTGATATCCCACAGTCCCCGATGCTATTGGCTCGCACACGAACTGTCTCGGCCCCGTCGCGCACCGGAGCGCGCCCACACCGCCGCGGCCAGCAGGTAGGGGGCCGCGAACAGGGCGAAGGCCTCCGCGTGCCCGAGGAGGGCGAACGCACCCGCGTACACAGCGTAGGAGGTGAGGGTGAGGGCGTCGGTGCCCAGCCCCGCCAAGGACGTCACCGTGGCCCGGCTGGGGCCGGTGATGCTGTCCTGGAGCCGCGCGTCGACGAGCACGTCCATGGATTGGCAGGCGCCGAACCCCACCCCGATCAGGGCCCACCCGAGGGGGCCGCCCAACAGCGCGCCCGCCCCGATGGCGACCCCGCCCGCGCCCAGCAGGAACGGCAGGGCGCGGGCGGGCAGGCGGGCGGCGGGCCCGGCGGCCAGTCCTCCGACGCTGGCCCCGGTCCAGGCCACCAGGACGACGAACGGCACCGCCTCGACCGGGGTTCCGGACTCGACCGCCAGCAACGGCAGGTACTCGTCCAACACGCCCCAGAACACGCCGACCACGATCACGAGCACGATCGCCGTGCGAACGGCGCGGCTGGCCCGGGCCTCGGCCAGACCGGCGCGCAACGCGGCGGTGTAGGCGGACACGGGCGGTTTCTCGGAGGCTTGCGCGTCCACCTGGCCGTCCGGTCCGTCCGCGTCGTCCACACCGCCGGTGCGGTCACACGCGCCGTCGGCCTCAGACGCCGCGGCGTCCTCCCGGTGTTCGGGCAGGGCCAGCCCGGCGAGGAAGCACAGCGCACACGCGGCGACGCTGGCCGCGCCGACCGCCGGGTAGCCGCCCGCGGACATGACGGGGATCGCCAGCAGTGTGGCGCCGCCCGCGGCCACCACCCCCAGCGTGCGCCGCACGCCCATGATCGCGGCGTAGCGGTCCGTCCCGTCCCGGAGGGCGAGTTCGGTGTGCACCAGTGCCTCCAGGGCGCCGGAGGACAGAGCACCGCCCGCCCCCCACAGGACGAAGCCGAGGGCGAAGGCCCAGTAGGAGGGTGCCACCAACCACAGGGTGAAGGCCGCGGCGGCCAGGAGCGGGGCGGCGGCCAGCAGGTAGCGCCGCGGCACCACGTCGGCCCAGGCGCCGGACGGGACGGCGACGAGGAGGCCGGTCGCCGACCAGAGGAAGAACAGGGAGCTGATCTGGGCCACCGACAGGCCGTGTTCCTGGAACAGCAGCGCGTACAGGGGGTAGAGGAGGATGAACTCCTCGGTGGTGGCGTAGGCGTACAGCGGCAGCGTCAGACGTGACGTGCGCGCGCCGGACACGCGGGAGGACAGGGTTCGCATGGAGGTCTTTCGGTCGCACGACGAGGGACACCGGGTGTGGGGTCCTCCCGGTGGTCCGCGTGCGTGTGCCGTCGACCGGCCTGTGGCGGGGGATCAATGTCGCTTGCGCATGGCACCACCCTACGCCCGCGGCGCGGTGCGGAGTAAGGAGAAGGACCGTCTTTCCCGCTCGGGCGCGATGCGGTAGGCAGGACGCTGACCACAGGGTCGAACACGATCGGAGGAGCGGATGGACGGCACGCGGACCACACGGGCGCTGCTGTGGTCGGGGGTGGTCTCCGGGCCGCTGTTCGTCGCCGGGTTCCTCCTGGCCGGGGTCGTGCACCTGCCCGACTACGACCTGCTCCGCCACCCGGTGAGCGGGTTGGCTCTGGGCGAGCACGGGTGGGCGCAGACGGCCAACTTCCTCGTCGCCGGGACTTTGGGCCTGGCCTTCGCCGTGGGGCTGCGCCGCGCGCTCAGGCCTCGCCCCGCGGCGGCGCCCGGCGGGGCCGCCGGACCAGGGCGCCGCGGGGGTGCGGGTTCGGTGTGGGTCCCCCTGATGGTGGGCGCCTACGGGATCGGGCTGGTCGGCGCCGGTGTGTTCGTCACCGACCCGGTCAGCGGCTACCCTCACGGAACGCCCGACCCGATCTCCTACACCCCCGTCGGCGTGCTCCACGACCTCTTCTCCGCCCCCGTCTTCCTGGGGTTGCCCGTGGCCATGGTGGTCATGGCCCGCGCGACGGCCCGCTGGGGGCGCCCCGGCTGGGTCGTGTACTCGCTGCTCACCGCCGTGGTCTTCGTGACGTGCTTCGTCCTGGCCAGCCTCGGCTTCGGTCAGGCGGGCGGGTGGGCTCCCCTCGGCGGGCTGTTCCAGCGGCTGAGTCTGGTCAGCGGACTGACCTGGCTGTCCCTGCTCGGGCTGTACCTGTTGGGCGCGCGACCGTTCACGGGCCGCCCGCCCACACCCCCTCCCGTCGCCGCCACCACCCGCGGGTTCGAGGACTGAGCCACCGAGCGCCCGGGGGACGAAGCACCGTCCGCCCCTCCGGGCACACCCACACACGAGAACGACGCGGTGTGTAATCAGTGATATTCACACGGTATCGATCTAGCATGTGGCCGAGCGGACGGACCGACACCGAACGCCACCAGTGCGGTCACATGGCCTCCCACCAGGACGTCATGCCCGCGGTCGGGACGCACGGCGCACCCCGTGACCGTCCCTGTGTTCGTCCCACGACGGAACGTCAACTGTTCGTCACCATGGCGCCACCAACGTTCACCGTCCGCTGGTTGGGGTGTACCGCATCGCGTGGCCGGATAGTGGACGGCCCCCTCGCCCCGGCGGTGAGCCGCCCACACCCCAGGAGCTCCCATGCCCCGTACCCCCACCCCGCACTCCCCCATCCCCCTCCTCCCGGAAGCCACCGTCGCGTCCTCGATCTCCCCCTACGCGACGACCCGCCGCCAGGTCCTGGTCGGCGGCGCGGTCGGACTGAGCGCCGCGGCCCTGGGGACCTTCGGCGGCGCCGAGGCCCTCGCCGACGCCACCTCCCGTGCGAGCCGGATCCCCGAACCCTTCACCCTGGGCGTGGCCTCCGGCGACCCCCTGCCCGACAGCGTCGTGCTCTGGACCCGGCTGGCGCCCCGACCGCTGGCCGAGGACGGCCGGGGCGGTATGCCCGACTGGCGCGTCCCCGTCCAGTGGCAGGTGTCCGAGGACGAGCGGTTCCGGCGGATCAGCGCCGCCGGAACCGTGACGGCCGACCCCGACCGGGCCCACGCCGTCCACGTGGAGGTCGAGGGTCTGCGTCCCGGAGCCCAGTACTTCTACCGCTTCCGTTGCGGCCGCGAGATCAGCCCCGTGGGCCGGACCAGGACCGCACCGGCGCCGGGCGCGCGGGTGGACCGTTTCGCGTTCACCTTCGCCAGCTGCCAGAGCTACACCAACGGCCACTACACCGCCCAGGCCCACCTGGCCGAGGAGGACCTGGACCTGGTCGCGTTCCTGGGCGACTACATCTACGAGACCGGCGACCAAGGCGAGATCGGGCGCGGCCACTACCCGCCCCGGGAGATCCGGACCCTGGCCGAGTACCGGCTGCGGCACGCCCAGTACAAGAGTGACGCCGACCTCCAGGCCGCGCACGCCGCCTTTCCCTGGGCCGTGGTCTTCGACGACCACGAACTGGAGAACAACTGGGCCGACGACACCTCCTACGGCGAGGACGTTCCCCCCGAGCAGTTCCTCCTGCGGCGCCAGGCGGCCTTCCAGGCCTACTACGAGCACATGCCCTTGCGCCGGTCCCAGCGCCCCACCGGCCCCGACCTGCGGCTGTACCGCAGACTCCACTTCGGCGACCTGGTGGACGTGCACCTGCTGGACACGCGCCAGTACCGGGACGTGCAGGTCCCCGACGTCGACCGCGGCGACCCGAACCGCACCCTGCTCGGGGCCCGGCAGCGCCAGTGGCTCCTCGACGGCCTCACGGACTCCCGGGCGCGCTGGAACGTCCTGGCCCAGCAGGTGTTCTTCTCCCAGCGCGACTTCGCCGACGGCGACGCGGTCAACGTCAGCAACGACGCCTGGGACAACTACCGGGTCGAGCGCGACCGCGTGCGCGACCACCTGGCCACGGTCGACAACCCCGTGGTGATCACCGGTGACGTGCACGCCAACTACGTCGCCGACGTCAAGGCCGACTTCGACGACCCGGATTCCGCCACCGTCGCAACCGAGCTGGTCGGTACGTCCTTCACCAGCGGGCGGGACGGGGAGGACCAGCGACCCACCGACGCCGTCCAGCTCCGGGAGAACCCGCACATCCACTTCATCAACCGCAGGCGCGGTTACGTGCGCAACACCGTCACCCCCACTGAGTGGACGGCCGACTACCGAGTCGTGGACTACGTCTCCGAGCCCGGCGCGCCCATCATCGACCGCGCCCGCTTCGTCATCGACGCCGGAACCCCCGGGGTGCGCCGACAGGGCTGAGGCCCTCCGACACCGAGCGTCGGCCACGGCGTGGCGGCGCGCACGGCGGTATCCGGGCGGCGTCTTCCGGTCACGGGGGCGCCGCCCGGGCCATCCGATGCGGGGGGCCGGGGCTCGGGCGCCGCCCCGGCCGTGAAGACGGTCAGGGCGAGGCGGACCGGGTCCGCCGCCGGTACGTGAACTCGCGGATGTGGCGCCTCCCCCGGCGCGACCACCGTGCCGCCCCCGTGACCAGCACGGGGGGACGTTTCCCCGCCCCGGTGTCCGCCCCTCCGGAACCAGCTGTACGACTAGGTGTAGTACTACTCAAGGTCGTGGATGTGGGGTCGGTCATGCGCGTGCTCATCGTCGGGGCGGGAATCACGGGAACGGCGGCGGCCAAGGGGTTCCTGGCCGCGGGGCACGAGGTGACCGTGCTCGAGCGGGCGCCCGCCCTACGCGACACCGGCTGCGCGATCGTCCTGTGGCCCAACGGCACCACGGTCCTGGGCGACCTCGGGGTCCGCCTGGACGGAGCGGGAGAACGCATCGAGGCCCTCGACGCCCACAGCTCCCGCGGGCGTCCGGTGATGTCCGTGGACACCGTACGGCTGGAGGAGCGGTTCGGCGCCCCGACACTGGGGATCACCCGACCGACACTGCTCGCCCGACTCGTCGAGGACCTGCCCGAGGAGATCTTCCGTTTCGGCGCCCACTGCGCACACGTCCACGACGACGGCCGGGTCGTGCGTGTGGCGACCGAGGACGGCGCCGAGTACTCCGCTGACCTGCTCATCGGTGCCGACGGAGTCAACTCCCGGGTGCGCACCGCGCTCTTCGGCCCCGCCCTGACCGCGCGGCCCACCGGCGTGGCCACGTGGCAGGGCCTCGTCGACGCGCCGTTCGACCTCGGTTCCCGAGCCCTGATGTTCCTCGGACGGGAGGGCGGGGTCGGGATCAACCCCGCGGGAGGGGGCAAGGTCAACTGGCTCATCGACTTCCGGCTGCGTCAGGAGGACGGCCAGGCCGGTCCGGGGGAGGCACTCACCCTCCTGCGGAACCGGTACCGGAGCTGGGCGCCTCCCGTCACCCGGCTCCTGGACGCGCTGACGGGCAGGGACCTCGCACTCTTCCCGCACCGGCGGCACCCCGCGCCGCTGCGGTGGTCGAGCGGCAGGTGCGCCCTCATCGGCGACGCGGTGCACACGATGCCCCCCATCCTGGCCCAGGGAGCCGGGCAGGGGCTGGAGGACGTCGCGGCGCTCCTGCGCGCCCTCGACGGACTCGGCGCCGACGACGATCCGGCGGCGGCCCTGCGCGCCTACGGGCGCAGCCGTGACCGCCAGGCCGTGAAGGCGGCCGATGCGGCCACCCGGGGCATCGCGACCTCGGGGCCGCGGACCCTGCTCCAGAGCGAGGCCGCCCTGCGCGCGGCCGTCCTCATGCCCCGTGGCACGGCGACCCGGATGTTCGAGCAGGCGATCAGCGGGGTCAGCACCCGGCTCTCCCCCTCCCGGGTCTGAGGGGCGTGCCATGCCGGCGCTGGACCCGTGCCCGCGCCTGGTGCGCGGCGGCCGCGGCGAGGCGGCGGCCGCGGCCTGTTCCCGCGCGGCGCCGACAGGCCGGAGATGAACGCCGGTGCCGTGAGGTGTCTCTCAGCCTCGGCCGACGAACGCCGCGACGTCGGCCGCGATCTCCTCCGGGTACTCGCCGCTGACGGCGTGGGAGGCGTCCGGGTAGAGGCGTACGGTGCCGCCGCCCTCCCCCGGGGCCAGGGTTCGCTCTGCTGTCGCCACGGCCTCCTCGGCGTCGTGCATCACCGAGTCCCCGGCGATGACCGCCAGGACGGGCATGCCGAGGCGGCCCAGTTCCTCCTCGCTGATCCTGGTCGGCTGGGGCAGGCGCAGGGTGTAGTGCCGCATCCCCGCCTCGATCATGTCCGCCACGGGGACGTCCTCCACCGGCACTCCGCCCGCTGTCCAGGAGTTGAACCCGTCCCGCCAGGACCGGGGCAGCCAGGGCAGGGCGGCGGGGAGGGCGCGCACGACCGTGCCCAGCGGTATGTCGGAGAAGACGTGCACGGGGTCGATGAGCGTGAGCGTCTCGATCAGGTCCGGTTGCCGGGTGGCGAGGTTGGCCGCCGTCCATCCGCCGATCGACAGGCCCACGACGTGGAAGCCGTCCTCCGGGAGGCCGTCGAGCGCCTGGTGGAGCCACCGGGCCTGGTCCGCGTCGTTCTCGATCGGGCGGTCCTGGACGCTCATACCGGGTTCGCCCAGGAGGTCGATCGTGTAGACGTCGCCGATATCCAGCAGCGAGGGCAGGTTGTCGGCCCATACGGGGCTCGCCGACGCCCGCCCCGGCAGCAGCACGAGGGGCGCGGAGGCGTCACCGTCGCCCGCGAAGCGGTAGGCGCGCACGATACCGAAGTCCGTGCGCACGTCGAGGGTCCGCTCCGGTTCGGGTAGGGCGGCGAAGGCCTCGGCGTACACCTCGGCGAACTCGTCGCGCCCCTGGGAGCTGTTCCAGTGGCCCACCGGAGAGGGTGAGCGCAGGGCCGCCGCCGCGACCAGGGCGGTGAGGACGCAGATTCCCGTGATGACCAGCCACCGCCGTCGCGGACTGGGGTGTCGTGTGCCCATACGAGGTCCTTTAACCGATCGGTTAGTAATTTGACCGTACGGTAGAATCACCGGCATGGCAAGGACGAGGTCGAAGTCGGGGGAGCTGACCCTGACCGAGCGCGCGCGGCGCGCCCAACTGATCGAGGCGACCGTCGAACTGGTCGCCGACCGGGGCTTCGCCGGTGTCGCGCTGTCCGGGATCGCAGAGCGCGCGGGCATCACGAAGGCGGCGGTGCTGTACCACTTCCCGTCCAAGGACGCCGTCGTGCGGGCGGCGCGCGACCACGTGTTGTCGGAGCTGGCGGGGCACGTGGCGGCGGAGGTCGAGGCCGCCGCGTCCGAGGGGGCGCCGGCCGCCTACGTGCGTTCCATGGTCGGGTACCTGCGGGAGCACCCGAGGCACACGCGGATGATCACCGAGGCGCTGACGCACGGCGGTGAGGGATACGAGCCGGCGGAGCGATGGGGGCCGCTGGCGGAGATCATCGACGGCGCGCGGCGGGCGCGCGGAGCACAGGCGGGTCGGGACACGCGAACGCTGGCGATCATCGTCGGCGGGGCGATCGACGGGATCGTCGCCGAGCGGCTCAGCGACCCGGAGTACGACACGGCGGCGGCCGCCGAACAGCTCGTGGATCTGATCGACGCCGCGCTGGGTGGGTGAGGGGCTCGGTGCCCGCCGGATTCAGCCTGGCGGGCACCGAAGCGGAGTCGCCTACTCGGCTACGCGCACCGAGGTCACGAGCGCGGTCCACTCATGGGGAACGAAGCCCAGGTGCCCCAGCTCGCGGTGCTGGCTGTCATATACCGCCGTACGTGCACTCTCCGACCAGGACGCCATCGTGCCGCCCGGCGGAGCCAGGATGGCGGTGGAGTGTGATCACCTGAGCTGTATCCGTCTCGCGGCGGAAGGGGACGGATGGCGCGAGGACGGTCACTCCAACCGTACGGGCATCTGGGGCATCAGTGGGGCTCGACCTCAGTCGAAGAGCTCCTCGGCGGTCTCGACCCTGACGGCACGGCGCACCCACGCCTGAAGCTGCTCCTGGTCCGTGCACGCGGTGACGCGCTCGCGCACCTCATCGCCCACCGCGATACCCCGCTCGTCCAGGACTTCCAGGATCGCCGCGGCTTCGCCTTCGGCGCGGCCCTTGGCCACGTACTGCTCGGTGAACGGGGTGCTGAACTCGTAGATCGCAGACGCCACAATCGCCTCCATGCGTTCCTTCGCCGCCCCGTCGAGCAGCGCCATGACAAATTGAGTGTAGTTCGCCGCGCGGTCGGGGTCGATCTTGGACAGCCCCTCCATCAGGCCGTCCACCAGTTCCGGCCGCGCGGCCGAATGGACCAGGGCGGACAACACCCCGAGCTCCGGCGACCGTCCGATCTCCACCGGATCGGCGACGACCGGAGCCTCGTCCGGGCCGATCACCAGCGGCTGAAGGTCGTAGCCGGGGTGGCCCATCGGGATCGGCTGGGACGCCCACGCGGCCACCGCTCGATCGGGACACAGCGTGACGAGGTAGGTGGGGGCTCCCAGCAGTCTCGCCCGCAGCGTGGTCAGGTACACCGGCCAGCTCAGGAGTTTGCCCTGGTCCTTGCCCTGTTGGATCTCCACGATGATGGCCGCGGTCGCGTCGCTCCTCCTCTTGCCGAGTGTGCGTACGCGGGCGGGGTCCCGCAGGGTGATCACGGAGTCCGCGGTGTACTCCGTGGGCAGGACGTCGTTCAGGTTCCCGCACTCCAGGCGGGCCGCCGCGTACGACGGGACCTGGATCCCGAAGACGTGGGACACCAGTCGGGGGGCGAGGTCGGGTGCGTTCTGGAAGAGTTCGACCAGAAACTCGTGTTCGATGGTTGGCACGACCGGGACACTACCGAACGTGATCGGGCGGGCGCGGCGAATCTCGACAACCCACAGGAATCGGTCGGCCGAAAAAGCTCCGGTGTCTTTCCCTAACGCCCGTAAGCCGTTACCGGATTCACGGCGGGACGACGAAAGGGGCGTGCGACCGTGGTCTCACACCCCTTCGCTGCTCTACTTCAGCTCCGCTGCGACAGATCTTAAAAAGGACAAATCCAGAAAATCCTCGGCACCGATTCCACCGACCCGGGGCGTGGTCTCACTTCTTACGAAAAAGACAGGAAAGACAAATGCACTGTACCGCCTCGGTCCCCGAACCGCCACGGATTCCCCGGCGCCTCTGCGGCACCGCGACCACCTCCCGCCTCGTGGTCGGCGGCTACGGGCTGCGCATCGTCGACACCCTGGCCCTGTACTGGGACTGGGAGGGTGAGGCGGGAGGCCCGCTCACCGTCCGGGCCCTCCTCGACCGGGGCCCATAGGAAGGGAAGGTCGCGTGAGCGCGGCGAAGGCGACCCCCGCTCGTGCCGTTGCCGCCTTCCGACGCCTTCGCCCACCCCTCCCCCACGGCCCCGCACTCGTTTTCGATATCGTCTCCCGATATCGGAACACGATGTTCGATCCGGACCTCCCGCCGTGAAGGAGCCCGACCATGACCCTGCCTCCGCCGATGACGGGAATCCGCCGGGCGGTGCGCGGATGAGCGGCCGAGCCGTGGCGACACCCACCACGACCGCACACGGGACAGCCGGTGAGGTCTTCCGGTCCTTCCTGCTGCTGGGGCTGACCTCGTTCGGCGGACCGGTGGCGCACCTGGGCTACTTCCGCGACGCGTTCGTGGTGCGTCGCGGTTGGCTCGGTGAGGCCGCCTACGCCGACCTGGTGGCACTGTGCCAGTTCCTGCCCGGACCCGCCTCCAGCCAGGTCGGCATGGCCATCGGACTGCGCCGCGCCGGATACGCCGGGATGGCCGCCGCCTGGGTCGCCTTCACCCTTCCCTCGGTCGTCCTGCTGACCGCCTTCGCCCTGGGGGTACAGGCCATCGGCGCCGAACCCGGAGCCGGGTGGCTGCTGGGTCTGAAGGCGGCGGCGGTGGCCGTGGTCGCCCACGCCGTGGTCGGCATGGCCAGGAGCCTGGCCTCGGGGCGGCGCCAGGCCACGATCGCGGTCGCCGCCCTGGTCCTGGTCCTGCTGCTGCCCTCGGCCCTGAGCCAGGTCGCGGCCATCACCCTGGGAGCCCTGGCGGGCGTGTTCTGGCTCACCGCGGTGACGACCACCGACGACGTGGCCGGGGCGGGCATTCCCGTGCGGCGCCGGACCGCCGTGGCCTGCCTGGTGGTGTTCGCGGCCCTGCTGGCGGGTCTGCCCGCGGTGGCCGCGCTGACCGGTACCACGGCCGCGGGAACGGTGGACGGTTTCTACCGCGCCGGATCACTGGTCTTCGGTGGCGGGCACGTGGTCCTACCGCTGCTGGAGACCGAGGTGGTGGGCGCCGGAGCGGTGGACCACGAGTCGTTCCTGGCCGGATACGGCGCCGCGCAGGCCGTTCCCGGCCCCCTGTTCACCTTCGCCGCCTACCTGGGCGCGCTCATGCCCGTGGCGGGCAGCCCGCTGCTGGGGGCGGCGATCGCCGTGGGGGCGGTCTTCCTGCCCTCGGCGCTGCTGGTGGTGGGCGCGCTGCCGTTCTGGGAACGGCTGCGCACCGCACCGCGTGCCAGGCGGGCGATGGCCGGAGCGGGCGCGGCGGTGGTGGGGATCCTCGCCGCGGCCCTGTACGACCCGGTCTTCACCCGGGGAGTCGTCTCGCCCGAGACGACGGCCGTGGCCGCGGTCGCGTTCGTGGCCCTGGCGGTGTGGCGCGCCCCAGCCTGGGCGGTCGTCCTGGGGGCCAGCGCGGTCGGCCTCCTCGCTCTTTGACCGCTCCCCACCCTGAGGGGGAGGGAACTCCCTGAGGGGTTCCCTCCCGCCACGGGATGTGCGGGGATGCCTGGCTCAGACCGCCCGAACGCCCCGCGGACACCCGGGTCCCGCGCCCTGGACACCAGCCGGGCCCAGACCCGCCCGGACCAGCACCGCGTGCGCGGAGTTCCTGTCCCTCGAGCGCGAGGTCCGTCCTTCCGTGAGAGCACCGGAGGCGCCGCACCGATCCCCGCCGCCCGGGCGGCGGGGATCGTGCTCACCCGGGTTCTTGGTCGCCCAGGACCTCACGCGCCAACTCCCTGAGCGCCGACCGGTCCTGCTCCAGCACCCGCCTGCCCGCGTCGGTGGCCCGGTAGAGGCGCCGGACACGCCCCTCCACCACCTCCTGCCGGGAGACCAACAGACCGTCGGACTCCAGACGGTGCAGGGTGGGATAGAGAGTCCCGGGGCTGATGCCGTATCCGTGGGAGGCCAACTCCCGAGCCATCCACGCACCGTGGATCTCCTCCTCGGCGGCGTGGTGGAGGATGTGCAACCGGATGGCTCCCCGGATGAAGTCCCGCACGTCCGGCCTCCTCGATCTCGCCTCGGAACGAGCCCGGTGTCCCCAGGCCGATATCGGATCACGATATCCACTCTCGGGGGCACGTCCCGTTCGAGAGGGACGGAGAGGGCGGACGCGGCGGGGATCTGGTGCGGGCGCTTCACCCGTACCGTGCTGCTCCACCGCCTCGACCAGGCGATCCCGCCCGTCCCGCGCGCCTGACCGGAGCGGATGACAAGAGGCCCGGCCGAGCCCCGGTCCAGGGTGTGGACTACATGGTGAGGACGCCGCGGTACCGGGCCTTGCCCATGGACTGGTAGGCGGTCTCGGCCTCCTCCAGCGCGTAGGTCTGGACGATCGGCCGCACCCCGGTCAGGGCGGCGAAGGCCATCGCGTCCTCACTGTCCTTGGCGTGGCCGCTGTACCAGCCACCGACCGACCGGCGTCCGAACACCAGCGGGTCCGGCCCGACCGGAACCGGCGTGTGATCGGAGGCCACGATCACCAGGCGGCCGTTGGGTGCCAGCCCCTGGACCAGGTCGCCCTGCGCCTGGCTGTCGCCGACGGTGGAGAGCACGAAGGCCGCGCCGCCCAGTCGGGCGAGCGCCTCACCGACGCTGCCCTTCGTGCTGTCGACGTACTCGTGGGCGCCCAGTTCGCGGGCGGTGGCCTCCTTCTCCGTTCCGCGGTTGACCGCCACGACACGGAACCCCATCTTGTTGGCGTACTGGATACCCAGGTGGCCCAGACCGCCGACGCCCTGGACCGCGACCGTGTCGCCGGGGCGGGCGCCGCCGTGGCGCAGGGAGTTGAAGGTGGTGATCCCGGCGCACATCAAAGGCGCGGCCTCCTCCAGGGTGAGCGCGTCGGGCACCCGGGCCAGCACGTGCTGGGACACCACGGTGTACTCGGCGTACCCGCCGTCGGCGTGCAGCCCGATGATCGTGCGGTCGGCGCAGTTGACGAAGTCGCCCGCGCGGCAGGCGTCGCAGGTGAAGCAGTGTCCGCCGTGCCAGCCCACGCCGACCCGGTCGCCCGCCTTCCAGGCGCTGACTCCCTCGCCGACGGTGTCGACGACCCCGGCGATCTCGTGTCCGGGGACCCGGGGCAGCCGGACCCCGAGCATTCCGGCGCGGGCGAGGGTGTCCCCGCCGCAGACCCCGCAGGCGTGCACGCGCACGCGGACCTGACCCGGTCCGGGCCGCGGCGTGGGGATATCGGTGACGGTGAAGGGCTGTCCTGCCCCGACGGCCTGTACGGCTCTCATGGTGTTCTTCCCTGTCCTGGGTGAGTGGTGGTGTGGCTGTGCGGGCTCCAGGGCGGCCGGGGACGGCCCACCCTCGGTGTTTCCACTGATAACAACATACCGATTTCATTGATATGGTCAAGCTGATACTCGAAAATAGTTATCAGTGATACCAGTCACGTGTTCGGACGCCAGGGGGCATCCGTCTCCTTCCGGAGCCCTCCGGCGACGAGAGGCGCCAGCACACGGTGTTCCGACCTGGGGCGCACCCCTCCGCGAAGGGGCTGGTGACAGGGATGTCCGGCCCGCGGTGGCGGTCGTTCGGCGGTGAGCCGGTGCCGGAGATCGGCTGGCGGGTTCTCAGGACCTGTCCGGCCCGGGCCGAGGGCGCGGGTGTCCCGTCCGTCGAAGTTTGGTCCTGTTCACCGCGGTGGACCGGCGGGGCCCGGCGGCCGGTCGGGCGGGTGCGCACCGACCACACCACGGTCCCGGCCGCTCAGGTGGGCGCGTAGACGGAGGTCCGGGTGGTGGAGAGAGCGTGAACCGGCCCCGCGCCCTGGTGGGCGCGGGGCCGGTCGGCGCGATCAGCCCGTCGGCCGTCGGTACCAGGACGCGCGACGGTACACGCCGAGGCGTCGGATTCGATGTCCGGCGGTGGCGGTGGTGCGGTGGCGAAGTCGCCGATGTACGGGAACGAGGGGGCGCGGCGGGTCGAGCGCGCTACGCCCCGCCACGCGGCTCACCGATGCCACGAACGGGCCCTCTCCCCCGCCTCGGGGCCGACCTTCGGCGCAGGCGGCGGCCGTCCCCCTCCGTCACTTGGCGTCCGGGGAGATCCACAGCGCCTCGGCGGCCACCAGGCCCAGGGCCTGCGACCGCTCGGGCACCTCCTCGCCGGGGCGCACGGTGATCTGGATCGACCCGGCGAAGGGCTGGCGCTCGACGACCTCCACGGTCATGCCGATGCCGATGTCGATGTCGGCCAGGTAACGCAGCAGGTCGGGGTCGTTGTCGTTGACCCGGACGATCGCCCCGCGGGTGCCCTCCTCGGCGTCGGACAGCAGCACCGACTCGCGTTCGACGATGTCCCCGTCCCTGGTCGGGATCGGGTCGCCGTGCGGATCCACGACCGGGTCGCCCAGGTGGGCGGCGATGCGGTCGACGAACTTGTCCGACACCACGTGTTCGAGGATCTCGGCCTCGTCGTGCACCTCGTCCCACGAGTATCCGAGCTCGGCCACGAGGTAGGTCTCCAGCAGCCGGTGCCGCCGCAGCACCGACAGCGCGGCCTTGGTTCCGGCCTCGGTGAGGCTGACCGCCCCGTACCGCTGGTGCTCGACGAAGCCGAGCTCGTTGAGCTTGCGCAGCATTCCGGACACCGACGAGTTGGACACCGACAGCCGCTCGGCCATCCCAGAGATCGTCACCGGTCCGGTGCCGCGCTCCTGGAGGTCGTAGATGACCTTCACGTAGTCCTCGGCCGACGTGGACGGCCTGGTCGGTGTGTTACCCATGTTCGTAACCGTATCGCGGTCCGTGGTCGGGCGCCCATGTCGACGCGTGTGCCTGTGGACCACCTCAGCGATCGTCCGCGGCCGCGGCGATCCCGCCCCGGAGTTCTTGACTTCCCCCGGCCCTGAGGGAACCGGGATTCCGACCGGGCCGGGAGGCCCGGTGATGCCGCGTGCCTCGCGGCGCGCGACTCCTTCACATCGGGGATGCGGCGGGAGGGGAGTCCGGGTCGCGTCCACCGCTCGTTCGCGCGAAGGCGGAAGATGTGGGCGGTGGCCGGGTGGTGTAGGCGGTGAATTCTCGTTCGGGCACGGAGGGCTCCGGTGGGGCGTCGGGGCCGTCAGGCCAGGCGGGCGAAGTGGATGGCGTCGGCGGCCGCGGCGCCTGCGGTGACGGCGGGGACGACCCCCTGTTCCCAGGTCCGGCCGGTCAGGTCGCCTGCGGCGTAGAGGCCGGGGACGCTGGTCTGGCGGCCTTCGTCCACGGTGACGTAGCCGTCGTCCAGGGCGAGGCCGTACTCCCTGGCCAGGTGTTCGACGAGGGGAACCTGCCGCTGGGGTCGCGGCCACAGCAGGGTCTGGCGTTCCAGGAGGGTGCCGTCGGCCAGTTCCACGGCGTGCAGGTCGCCGTCGGTGTGGTGCAGACGGGTGATCTCGCCCTGGACGAGGTCGCTGCCCCGCTCGCGCAGGCTCCGGCGCAGTTCGTCGGCGCCGGGCAGTGAGGGCGGGGCGATGGCGACGGCGTCACCGGTCCAGGCGCGGAAGGCGGTGGCGGCCATGCCGAGGTAGAGGGGTTCGTCGGAGACCAGGGCCCAGGTGCGGTCGGCGTTCTCCTCGCCTACGCAGAACGGGCAGTGGATCACCGTGCGACCCCAGCACGCGGCGAAGCCCTCCACTCCGTCGGGGTGCTGGTCGATGACGCCGGTGGCCAGGATGACGTTCCGGGCCCAGACGGTGGTCCCGTCGTCCACGCCCACGGTGAAGCCGTCGCCGCTCAGCGGGGTGATCTCGCGGACCGTGGCGTCGAGCCGCTGGGCCAGTCCGTAGCGTCCCAGCTCCTCCCAGGCGCGGGTGCGCAGTTCGTCGGGGGTGGCGCCTTCCAGGCCGATCAGGCCGTGCACGCCGCGGGAGGCGGCGTTGCGGGGTGGGGAGGGCGCCTCGATGACCAGGGTGCGGTGGCGGTACCGGGTCAGCGTCTGTGCGGCGGTCAGGCCGGCGGGCCCGCCGCCGATGATCACGGTGTCGTACTGGGCGGTGTCGTCCACGGGATGCCTCCGGAGGGCTTGACGAAATCGAATGACCATCGGTCATACTACTGACCAACGGTCATTCGGCCGATCCCATTCCCTCTGGAGGAACTGTGACCCACAACACCGGCCACGCTTGCGGCGCGCACGACAGCGGCCATACCCATGGACCCGGGGCGGCCCCGTACCCGGACTTCGAGTGGGACGACCTCTACTCCGGCGACGGCAGCGACACCGCCGACCCCGACCCGGTGCTCCTCGCCCCCGCCGGCGACCTTCCCCCGGGCAGGGCCCTGGACCTGGGCTGCGGTGCCGGGGGCAACGCCCTCGCGCTCGCCGAACGCGGCTGGCGCGTCACCGCGGTGGACCTGGCGCCCCGCGCCATCGCCTCCACCCGGGCCAGCGCGTGCGCCCGAGGACTGGACCACCGGGTCGAACTCGCCGTCGCCGACAGCGCGACCTGGACGCCGGAGGAGGTCTACGGCTTCGCCGTGAGCTCCTACGCACTGCCGCCCCGCGGACCCGACCGCGCCGCCACACTCGCCTGCCTGGCCAACGCCCTCGCCCCCGGCGGGACCCTCGCCCTGGGCGAGTGGGACGAGGAGGCCTGTGACTGGGGCCGGCCAGGGGACCTGGCCACCCTCGACGAGCTGACCGACGCCTTCACCGGCCTCGGCCTGGAGATCCTGCGGGCCGCACGCACGCCGGTGCCCGTACACCAGCACCCCGGCCACGAGCAGGAGCCCGGTCAGGACCACGCGGTCATCGTCATCGCCCGCAAGCCGCATGGCACCCTGGAGGCCACCGGCTGACCGACCGCCGGTCAGCCACACGAGACGAAGGAGGGACCGTGCCCGAGGACACGCCCGCCCGACCCGCCGGCCGCTTCCAGCCCCCGGACGTCCGCCGACGCCAGATCCTCGAGGCCACGGCCGACCTCCTGCTGGAAGACGGCCACGAGGCGCTGACCGTCAGCAGGGTCGCCGCCCGCGCCGGGGTCGCCAAGGGCACGGTCTACCTCTACTTCGACTCCAAACAGGAACTCCTGGCCGCACTCCAGGCCCAGATGTGGGACCGCATGCTCCAGGGGCCCACCGCTCTCCTCCAGCAGCCCGGCCTGACCTGGACCGAGCGGCTCGACGGCCTGGTCGCCGCGTGGATCGCCGCCGAGCGGGACCACCACGAGCTCTACCACCGGCTCTTCCACGAAGGCGGCGCCACCACCGGTGAGGAACCCATGACCGACGCCCGCGACCTACTCGTCACCCTGCTCACGCAAGGCCACGCGGCGGGTGAGTTCGACGTCCCCGACCCCGAACTCACCGCCGACTTCCTTACCCACGCCTACAGCGGCCCCTGCCACCACACCCCGACCGACACCGACGTCACCCCCGCGGTCCAGACCCTCTTCCGCCGCGTCGTCGCCGCCCGCTCGACGCCGGACTCACCGCGCCGTAGGCCGGATCGCCGGTGAGCCCGTCCGGACGAGGGGCCGCACCCCGGTGCGAGGTCCACCCGCGCCGGAGCCGGCGCGTCGGGCGGCGCGCTCCCAGCGGCGGTGGCGCGCCCCCGGCGTTCCCGAACCCATCGGGGGAGCCGGACGGCCCCGTCAGCGGTAGCAGTAGGAGTCCGAGGAGGCGTCCCCGCCGGCCAGGCGTGTCTGGTGGACGCGCAGTCCCCCGAAGTCCCGGCCGTGCGGGAAGAAGCGCTGATCGACCCGGAGCCCGCCCCCGTCGGTGTCCGCGTCGAGTTTGACCAGCCAGGGTTCGATGCCGCCGGGGTAGAACTGGTCGTCCCAGGAGCCGTAGAGGGAGTTCGTCAGATAGACGCGCCTCCCGTCCCGGCTGACCTCCACCATTTGGGCGCCTCCCGTCAGCGGGGTCTCCGGTGCCGACGGGTGCGGGCCGCCGTCGACGATCCCGCCCAGCCGGACCGAGGCGGTGCGTCGGGGCTCGAAGGGATCCGTGACGTCGTACTGGATCAACTCCCCCGTCCCCCACGCCGACACGTACAACCACCGGTCGTCGACCGACAGGTCGATGTCGGTGACCAACGGAGGAACCGCGCCGAACGGCCGCAGCGCCGGGGGAAGGCGCTCAGGATCAGTCGGCACGGCGGGAACCGTGACCACCTTTCGGACGGAGAAGGCGTCACCGTCGCGGTACCACAGCCACACGGAGGCCGACAGGTCCACGACGCTCACGACGACCGAGGCGAAGCCCCAGTCCGCCTCCGGATCGTGGGCGGGACGCAGCTCCAGCACCATCTGGTGCTCGTCTCCCAGATCCACGCGCTGCCGGTGCACGCCGGAGGCCAGGTCCCAGAAGTGCAGTGCGTGGCCGTACTCACGTCCGAGCAGGAGTTCCGGGTCGAGACCGTCCTCGACCATCGAGGGGGTGCCCCACTCGCTGGTCACCGCGATCCCGTGGCGCAGGTGCCACCAGACGTCGTACGCCAGTCGCTGCGGTCCCCGCCGCGTCTCCCAGGCGCGCAGCACCTCGAAGGTGGTGTGGTCGAGCAGAGCCACCCCTCCGGGGCCGTCGTTTCCGTCCGCGCCCCCCAGACAGGACAGGAAGACCCCGTCCGGTCCGCAGTGGAGGGTGTGCGGGCGGGAGTAGCCGGCCCTCTCGGCGAGTTCGGCCGCTTCCACGACCCTGACCAGGCGGGGGCGGGTGGGATCGGGGCGGGTGTCGAGGACGTGCAGTCGCGAGGAGCGCAGCCCGGGGATCAACAGGTACCGGCGCTCGGCGTGGTGGTGTCCCTCGTGCGCCAGCGCGCTGGAGCAGGCGTTCCATCCGAAATGGTGCAGCTCGTCACCGAGGTTGGGCATCTCCGTGACGCCGAGCACCCGACCGTAGGACGTCGACTCCGGGTCGGTGCACACCGTGAACAGCGCGTCGGGACGGTGCGCGGCGCGGTCGAACCCGACGACGTAGGCGAGCTCCTCAGGAGGCGCCGCGATGGCGTCCGCCGGAGAACGGTAGATCGTCGGATCGACGGGATGATTCTCTGTGTGCGTTGGAGAGGCCATGGGAACCCTCCCCTGCCTCGTCGGTTCGGCAACGGCACGGCGCGTCTCGAGCCTCACCGGCTCTTCCACCATTGTCCGGCGTTTCCACCGTGTGGGGCAACCGTTCCGGGGCGGCCCATGAGCCTCCGCCTCGATACGCTGTTCCACCGCCTGACAGCTCAGCCGGTACCCCCGAAGCCTGTGGAGAGGGCGTCCTGGTGCGTCGTCCGTTCGTCCGGGTCCAGGGTGGTCGCGATGAGGCGACGAAGCTGGAGGATACGGGTCTGTAGGGTGGTGGTTGCACTGCGCGGCGGGTCGTCCCCCCAGTCCTCCTCCACCAGGGTGTCGACGGGGACCGTCCGACACGCGCGCAGGGCGAGAATCCGCCGGGGAACGCGCCCCGGCGTTCCCCGTCCGACCCCGACCCCCGTTGGCCTCCGTGGAGAGTTCGGCCCCGTTTCACGTGCGCGGCGAGGAGTGTGCCAGGGTTTTGGGGGAGACGGGCCACGACAGGCTCGCGATCGTGTGAAGAACACCGGAGGAACCACCATGACCACCGAGCTGAGCGCCGACGCCCTGACCGGGTCCCTCGACCTGGCGCGGCGGGACTACAAGGAGCTGGCGGGCCGGGGCCTCAAGCTCGACCTGACCCGCGGCAAGCCGGCGCCCGAGCAGCTCGACCTCTCCGAGGACCTGCTCAGTCTGCCGGGGGACCTGCACACCGCCGCCGACGGCACCGACGTGCGCAACTACGGCGGCCTTCGAGGCCTGCCCGAGCTCCGCGAGATCTTCGCCGACGTGCTGCAGGTACCGGCCGGGCAGCTCCTGGCCGCCGGTAACTCCAGCCTGGAGCTGATGCACGACTGCCTGGTCCACGCTCTGCTGAGTGTGCTTCCGGGAGCCGACGCGCGCTGGGCCGACCAGGAGCGGATCGTGTTCCTGTGCCCGGTGCCCGGCTACGACCGGCACTTCGCGCTCTGCGAGCGGTTCGGCATCGAGATGGTCGCGGTCCCGATGAACGAGTCGGGCCCGGACATGGACGTCGTGGAGCGCCTGGTGGCCGAGGACCCGGCGGTCAAGGGCATCTGGTGCGTGCCGAAGTACAGCAACCCCGACGGGGTCGTCTACGGCGACGAGACCGTGGCGCGCCTGGCCCGCATGGAGACCGCGGCCCCGGACTTCCGCATCTTCTGGGACAACGCCTACGCCGCCCACCACCTCACCGAGGAGTCCGTCGAGATCGCCGACCTCCTGGCCGCGTGCGCCGAGAGCGGGAACCCCGACCGGGCGTTCGTGTTCGGTTCCACCTCCAAGATCACCTTCGCGGGCGCGGGAGTCGGCTTCTTCGGTTCCTCCGCGGCCAACGTGGACTGGCTGACCGCCAACAACTCCAAGCGCTCCATCGGCCCGGACAAGGTCAACCAGCTGCGCCACGTCCGCTTCCTGCGGGACGCGGACGGACTGCGGGCGCACATGGAGCGGCAGCGGGACCTGCTCAAGCCGAAGTTCGCCGCCGTCCAGCGGATCCTGGAGGAGGAGCTCGGCGGCACCGGTCTGGCCACGTGGACCGACCCCCGGGGCGGATACTTCGTCACGTTGGAGGTTCCGGAGGGCTGCGCCAAGGAGGTGGTGCGCCGCGCGTCCGAGGCGGGAATCGTGCTGACCCCGGCCGGTGCGACCCACCCCTACGGCGACGACCCGCGCGACGCGACGATCCGTATCGCGCCCAGCTTCCCGACCCTGGCCGAGCTGGAGCAGGCGATGCTCGGACTGACCGTGTGCGTGCGCCTGGTCGGTTACGAGAAGGCGGTCACGGCCTGACCGGTCGGACCGTCAAACGTATGCCGGTCCCGCGGCGATCCGTCGTCGCGGCGCGGTGCCGCTAGGGCGCGACCGTCGCGATCTCGACCCAGGCGTGGGTTCCGTGGACGGGGTGCGGGGCCAGGCCCCACCGGGCGGCCAGGTGGTCGACGATGAGGAGTCCACGGCCGGATTCGGCCTCGTCGTCGACGCGGCCGTCCGCGGAGCGCGGGGCGATGCGACCGTGGTCGTGGACGTCCAGGCGCAGGGCGGGGTCCGCCCCGCCCTGCGCCCAGGTCAGGTCCAGGTGGACGGGCGGGTGGCCGTGTTCGACGGCGTTGGTGACCAGTTCGCTGACGATGAGGGTCGCCGTGTCGGCCAGGTCGGTGCGGTCCAGACGGCGCAGGAAGTGCTCGACCAGGCGTCGGGCACTGGACGCACTGGCCAGGACACCGGGAAGGCGGTGGGACTCACGGACCGCGGTAAGCACGCCGCGCCCGGCACCGATGCCGGGAGCGAGGTCTGAAGTCTCGTCCGGGACCCGCACGACGGGTTCGTCGACTGCGGTGCCGGGGCCCGCGGTGGCCTTGGTGGTGGAGAACATCGCGCCGTTCCTTGGGGCGAATACCGGTGTCGCTTACCACAGACGGTGTGTGCCTTGCATCACTCCGGACAGTGGCGCCGGTCTCATTCGGTGGGATGCTCTGAGCATGACCTCACCAGTGTCGCGAGTAAACCTTGTGACCATTGTGGACACTATTGTTCATAAAGTTCACGGTGTTTCACCGGAGAACCCCGTGTCGGTCACATAGTGAACGTGTGGGTCGAGGGCAGAAGGCAGTGGAACACGCGAATCCCCTTTCAGGACTGTTCCGTACCCTCCGGGGCCGGTGTGCCCTGATGGTGGTAGATCCGCCAAGCCCCGTCGTCGCCCCTGAGCCACAGCGAACTGCGCCGGGCCCGAGCCCCCGCGACCTCGGTCGTGTACGTCAGATGTACAACCCCCGGCGCAAGTACCGTTCCCCTCATACCGCTCACCCGGACGGACACCGTATCCGGGGCACCGGCCATCGTCGGCAGTTCCGCCAGCATCGACGTCCGGTCCCACCACCGCCCCGACTTCCCGGCCTCGGTGAAGTCGGGGCGCAGCAGTTCGGCGGCCAGCGCACGCGAGGCCCGAACCTTGGGGTCGAGCAGCCGCATCTCCGCCGCGACGACCTGGCCGACGGTCGTGTCCACCGTGCCCTCCACCGGTTTGCGCGCCCTTCGGGGAGACCAGCGTGGCCCGGGTCCGTGTCGCCGTCCAACCGGATTCTCCGAGCGCTGGGTGGAGCTCCGGCCCCGGGGCGACCGCCGCCGATCTGCGGTGTCGGCACCTCGCGGGTGTGGAACGTGCACCGTTCGTTCACACGCGCCCACTTCCGTCACACCACCGGGATCCCTAACCTGGGTGACTTCGTGACCGTGCCTAAAGACTGAGTGGGAGTGAGCCCTGTTGCCAGAACCCACACTCAGCCGGGCGCCCCGAACGGTCTTGGGCGTCCTGGTTCACCGCATTCGGCCCGCGTCCAGTACCAGTGGATCGTGTCCGTGGTCCGACTACGCGGGGGCGGTGTTCCTCGCGCCTTCGAGTGCCGGTTCTGGCCTGGACGGTCCGATGCCCGCGCCCATCGCTCTGGTGGGTACGGGGCGGTTCCGTCCGTCGCCTGATCCGGTGCCCGAGGGCGCGTCGTCCGATCGCCACACTCGCGGCCTGGTGGCGGCTCACGAGACGCTTGGACCTGGACAGGGGCTTTTGCCAGTGCTGGGTGCCCCACCTACTGGTGTAGGCGGGATCGACCGCGATCACGCCGATACCGGTCTCGGCGCACATGCTCAGCAGGCGTGCGCGGAGCCTGCCGGCGGGAATGCTGGAAATGAGTTGCCGGAACCGTTTACGGCGGCCGTGCCTCTCACGGGTTTTCGAGTTGGTGAAGTCGAGATCCTCGATCGCGATGGCCCGCACACCATACGCCTTGACCCAATGCAGCAGACGGGTAAGCGCGTGCCTGAGCTGTGCGTCACGACGGGTGGCAGTGCCAGACATGTCGTAGTCGAACCGGCGCGGTGCCCCCACAGGGTTGCCGTGGGTGTCCAGCCGCCAGGCGGCCAGGTGGTCGGCGTTGGTGTCCACGCCGACCACACCCCCGGACCGCAGCGTGTCCATCGGTACGACGGGCAGGCCCTTGCGAGTCCAGGACGCATCGAGGTACCAGCGCCCCCGCCGCGCGTCACGGTGGATGCGGTAGGCCACGGCACGGTTGGCTTCGATGCGGTCGAGCCACTCATCACCCCGATGCGGGAACGCCACCTTCGCGGTCAAGACGTACCGGCCGTGCCCGGCGTTGGCCAGATATGCGAGCGGGGCCGGGAGCCTGATGCTGATCCGACCGTCCGGGGTAACGCGGATCGTCTCGTTGCCGTACCGTTTGCCGGATTCGCCGTCGGCGGTCAGGAAGTGGCGGGCAGCCTCCCACTCGGCGCGCCACTGGACCTCGGTCCTGTCGGCGGCGACGAGGTTGTGCCGCTGTGTGAGCAGCCGTCTTGTGCCCCGCACCACCGACACGCGCCCAGATTCGTGGTCGGCGCGCACCTGCTCGTAGCGGTTTTCGAGGATCGCCAGCCGACGGGTTTTGTGGAACCACTCGTGCTTGCTGCGGTAGCCACCGGGTTTGCCCCGGCTGCCCTTCTCCCCGACGGGCAGGGACAGCCGATGCCGGATTGTGCGGATGCCGGCGTCCAACGACTGGAGGTGCTGGTGCTGGGCGCGGCGGGACAACCCCCACTGGTCGTGTGTGGCCTTGGTGACCGCCCCGGCCCACCGCGCGGTGGAGTCGGCCGTCAGCTCCCTCTTGCGCTCGGCCCACGTGTCGGTGGAGTGCTCCCGCCCGTGGACGCACCTGCGGGCCAGATCACGGGAGGCCAACCGGCCCATGTGCTCGCCCACGGCCCGCAGCACCTTCTCATCTTGCGGGGTGAGGTCCTTGAGGCGGTCACGGATCGACACCCCGGACGGGCCGTTGGCGACGAACGGGCGTGCGATCTGCCGCATCTGTGTCTTCTCAGCCATGCTCGGCGGCTTCCAAGGCCTTGCGGGCACGGTTCCTCGCCGACCGGCGCCCGTACAGGCGGGCGCAGAACGACGTCAGCACCTCGACCATGTCGTGTACCAGGTCGTCTTCGACCTCGCCGTCATCGAGGACGACGAGGCGGCGGCCGGTCGCGGACAGGGCGGCTTCGACGAGTTCGACGTTCATCTGGCCGAGCCGGTCTTTGTGCTCCACCGCCACGGTGGTCACGGTGGGGTCGGCCAGAAGCCGCCTGGCCTTCGGTCGTGTTCCGTTCATGCCGGAGGCGATCTCGGATTCCACACGCACCACACGATGCCCGGCGGCCGCGGCCCACTCCGACAACCGTGCGACCTGGCGCTCCAGGTCGGCCTTCTGGTCGTGTGAGGAGACGCGGGCGTACAGACCCGTGCCACCGACCGTTTCAGGGGCGGTGTTCGCCTCCGAGTTCACCAGGATCGTGCGTGGGCCGACCCGCTTGGCCGGTACCGGTAGCGTCCCCTCACGGAACCAGCGGTACGCGGTCTGTGGATGGACGCCCTGCGCCCTCGCCCACTCCGTCAGATTCACACCATGATCATAGCGCTCACTTGAACGTTCTTACGCTCACTTCTGTGATCTTGAAGACCAGCAGTTGACAACCCCCACACCCCGGAGGTGGCCCCCATGGCCGAGGACTCCCCGCTGTCCCGACGCGGCGCCATCGGCGCGCTGAGCGCCGCGAGCGCGCTGGCGGTGGCCGGATGGCCCGACACCGCCGCCGCGTCCTCCGCCAGGGACGCCCTGATCACCGTGATGGGCACATCCGACCTGCACGGGTACTGCCTCAACTGGGACTACTTCCGCGACGCGGAGTACGCCGACTCCGCCGGAGACCACATCGGCATCGCCAAGGCGTCCAGCCTCATCGAGCAGATCCGCGCCGAGCGCGGCCGCGGCAACACCCTGCTGTTCGACTCCGGCGACACCATCCAGGGCTCCTCCCTGGTCACCTACTACAACACCGTCGAACCGTTCACCGAGACCGGCCAGATCCACCCGATGGCGCGCGCGATGAACGCCGTCGGATACGACGCGGTGGCCCTGGGCAACCACGAGTTCAACTACGGCGTCGACCACCTGGCCGCCTGGATCGAGCAGATGGACGCCCCGGTGCTGGGCGCCAACGCCGTCCACCACGGCACCGACGACCCGGCCTACCGCCCCTACGTCCTCAAGCGCATGCACGTGCAGACCACGAACAAGCCGGGCACGCAGCCGCTGACGGTCGGTGTGCTCGGGCTGACCAACCCCGGCTCCATCCTGTGGGACAAGCGCCACGTCGAGGGCAAGCTGGAGTTCCGCGACCTGGTGGAGACCGCCGCCCACTGGGTGCCGGTCATGCGGGCACGGGGCGCCGACGTCGTCATCGTCAGCGCCCACTCCGGGGACAGCGGCACCTCCTCCTACGGGGACGGCCTCCCGGTGGAGAACGCCTCCGCGATGGTCGCCGAGCAGGTCCCCGGCATCGACGCGATCCTGTTCGGACACGCCCACCGCGACGTCCCCGAACGGTTCGTGACCAACCGGGTCACCGGCGAGCGGGTGCTCATGTCGATGCCGTCGTACTGGGGGCGCCGACTGTCGGTCATGGACCTGGCGCTGCGCCGCGAGCGGGGACGTTGGCGGGTGGTGTCCAAGAGCGCGGTGGCCCTCAACGCCAACACGGTCGAGGAGGACCCGCGGATCGTGGCGGCCGTGGAGGACCAGCACGCCACGGCGGTGTCCTACGTCAACCAGGTGATCGCCACGTCGGTGGAGGAGCTGAGCGCGGCCGAGGCGTGCTGGCGCGACACCGCGATCGTGGACTACATCCAGCACGTGCAGATCGAGACGGTCCGCGCGGCGCTGGAGGGCACCCCCGAGGGCGACCTGCCGGTCATCTCGATCGCGGCGCCGTTCAGCCGGTCGGCGGTCTTCCCCGCCGGGGACGTCAGCATTCGGGACATGGCCGGTTTGTACATCTACGACAACACGCTGCTGGCCAGCGAGCTGACCGGAGCCCAGGTGCGCGACTACCTGGAGCACTCGGCGCGCTACTTCGCGAGGGTCGCCCCGGATGCGGCGGTCGATCCGGAGGCCATCACCAACGCGGGCGGGACCCCGGACTACAACTTCGACCAGATCGCTGGCCTGGAGTACGAGATCGACATCTCCCGCCCGGAGGGCGAACGGATCACCTCGCTCACCCTGGACGGCCGGGAGGTGGCCGACGACCGGCGGTTCGTGATGGCGGTGAACAACTACCGGCAGTCCGGGGGCGGGAACTTCCCCCACATCGTGGACGCGCCGGTGGTCTACAACCGTCAGGCGGAGGTGCGCCAGGCGCTGATCGACTACGCCACCGCGAGCGGGACCATCGACCCGGCGGGGTTCCACACCGTCAACTGGCGTCTGGTGCGTGAGAGCGAGCCGGTGTTCGAGTGACGTCGGGGACCAGGTGGTCCAGCAGCCCTTCCGGCACCGGGTAGGGGCGCTCGTCGGGCAGTAGTCCGGCGGCCCCCTCCAGGTCGCCAGCGCGCACCAGGGCGTGGATCTCGTGTGTGAGGGGCGTGACGTCGGTGATACGCGAGATCCACTCGTCGGCGTAGCGGTGGGACGCCTGCCCGGACAGCCCCAACTGGAGGGAGCGGTGGTCGAGCGGGCGCAGGTGCAGGTCGCGCTCGGGGTCCCACTGCACCCGCGCGGGGCTCGTCCGGAGCCGCTCGCGCCAGGCGTCGCGGTCGGGGTGGACCCGGGGGTCGAAGTGCGACAGGCAGGCGTTGCGCAGCGCCCACTCGAACCCGGCGCGGGTGACCTCCACGGCCAGGACGGTCTCCTGGTCCTTCTTACGGCCCCACCCGCACCGATACGCCATCCAGAGGTACGACGGCTTGATCCAGCTCATCCGGTCGCGCTTCCACGCCGACGGGAAGCGGCCCTCCCGCGCGGCGGGCCCGCCGATGGCGGGTGCGTAGGCCTGGTACACGGTGACCGTCTCATCGGTGAACCGGGCGCGGATCTGGTGTCTGGGGAACTGCATGGCCGTCAGCCTGGCGTCTTCGCGACGCGGAGGGCAAACGGTTTTCGACGCGTCGCGGACCGTGGCCGGTCGGGATCCGCCGGCCTCACAGCAGGGCGAGCCGTGCCGAGGTCACCCCGTCGGCGGGCAACTGGACGACCAGCCTCTGTCCGTCGGTGTCCGGCAGGTCGAGGCTCTCGTAGGCCAGCGACAGCTCCCCCGCCTCGGGGTGCGCCCACCGTTCGACGCCCGTGCGGTGGGGAAGGGCGGCCGAACCCTCGAACCGGTCGCGGAACCGCGCTCCGGCGGTCCGGGCCAGCTCCTCGGCGAGCGACGCGGCGTGGCCGTCGCCCAGGGACGCGGCCGCCCTGAGGTCGGCGGCCCGCTCGTCGGCGACGGCGTCCCAGTCGGGGAAGGCGGCCGTGGCGCGGTCATCGGTGAACACGTACCGGGCGAGGTTGGGCACTGCCGGTTCCAGCAGCCCCGGCGGGCCGGCCAGCCGGGCGAACCCCGCCGTGAACGCGAGCACGTCACCCAGGCTGTTGACCACCAGCGCCGGTCCCGGTTCGAGCCGGTCCAGGACGGCGCGCACCGTGGGACGCACCGCGCGCGGCGGTGGCCCGCCCGGGCACACGCCGCCGGTACCGGCCTTGGCGAGCCGGTGCATGTGGACCCGTTCGTCACCGGACAGACCCAGCGCGTCGGAGAGCGCCTCGACGACCTCCGGAGAGGGACGGCGGTCGCGCCCCTGCTCCAGACGGGTGAGGTACTCGACGCTGACCCCGGAGAGCGTGGCCAGTTCGGCACGGCGGAGCCCGGGGGTACGGCGGCGGGGACCGGAGGGAATCCCCGCGTCGGCGGGGGTCACGGCCTCTCGGCGGGAGCGCAGGAAGGCGCCCAACCCGTTGTCTGGCATGGGTGGAGTCTAGAACGTGCCCGCCCCCGCGCCCCGACCGCTCCGCGCCGAGGGTGGCTCCGGGAGGGCCAGTCCCACGGCGGCCTCCCCGGGAACGGACCGCCCTGCCAGGGTCGAAGCCGTGACGACACGCGGCGAGAGCGCATGACCGCGCTCCCCCGCGCGGAGAGAGCCCCACCACGACGAGAGACGGAAGGCACCTTCCTTGCGCTACCGACTGCTGGGCCGGACCGGCCTGCGCGTGTCCGAACTGTTCTTCGGCGCCATGACCTTCTACCAGCGCGGCGGTCCCGAGACCGTGCGCGGATACGACGCGATCCTGCGCGCCTACGCCGACGCCGGGGGCAACGTCGTCGACACCGCCTCGGCCTACGGTGACAGCGAGGACATCCTCGGCGAGCTGCTCACCGGCCAGCGCGACCGCTTCGTGCTCGCCACCAAGTACACGCTCTCGCGGGACGCCGACGACCCCAACGCGGCGGGCAACCACCGCAAGAACCTCCGCCTGTCCCTCGAACGCAGCCTGCGCCGGCTGCGCACCGACCACGTCGACCTGTACTGGGTCCACCTGTGGGACCGGCACACCCCCGTCGAGGAGACCATGCGGGCACTGGACGACGCCGTTCGCGAGGGCAAGGTCCTGTACGTGGGGATCTCCGACGCCCCGGCCTGGCTGACCGCCCACGCCAACACCCTGGCGGAGTGGCGCGGATGGACCCCCTTCGCGGGCCTGCAGATCCCCTACCACCTGCTCAGACGCGACGCCGAACGGGAGCTGCTGCCGATGGCCGAGGCGTTCGGGATGACGGTGGCCGCTTGGGGGCCGCTGGCCGGAGGCGTCCTGTCGGGCAAGTTCACCGACCGGGAGGACGTCCCCGAGGGCGCCCGGGTCGACCCGGGCGCCCTCTCCCCGCGCGACCACGCGGTCGCCCGGGCGGTGCGCGAGGTCGCCGACGAGCTCGGGGCCGCGCCGGCGCAGGTGGCGCTCGCCTGGACGCGTGCGCGGTGGCGCTTCGTCCACCCGATCGTGGGGGCCAGCGGGGTCGACCAGCTCGCCGAGAACCTCGGGTCGGTCGACGTCGTCCTGCCCGAGGAGGCCCGTCTGCGGCTGGAGGCGGCCGCCGACTTCGAGGTGGGCTTCCCCGGGGACTTCATCGCCCGGTGTGAGGGCGACCCCTGGGCCTTCGGCGCGGCGGCGGCCAGGGTCGACGGACGCCGCTGAACACGCCCCCCCACCCGGAGGGTCAGCGGACGCGGGCGGGCACGGCGGCCTTGAGCAGCATCTCCTCGTACTCGTCCTCGGGGTCGGAGTCCAGCACGATCGCGCCACCCGCCCCGATCGTCAGCTCCCCGCCGGAGCGCACCGCGGTACGGATGACGATGCTCAGGTCGGCGGTACCCGCGTGCGACAGATAACCCAGCGCACCGGAGTACACACCCCGCGCGGACGACTCCAACCGGTCGATGATCTCCATCGTCCGCAGCTTGGGCGCACCGGTCATCGACCCGCCCGGGAAACAGGCCCGGACGGCGTCCAGAGTGGTCACGTCCGGCCGCAGCCGCCCCCGCACCGTGGAGACCAGCTGGTGGACGGTGGCGTAGGACTCCGTGTACATGAACGCGGGCACCTGCACACTGCCGACCTCGCACACCCGGCCCAGGTCGTTGCGGAGCAGGTCGACGATCATGAGGTTCTCTGCGCGGGTCTTGGCGCCCGTGCGCAGCTCCTCGGCGGCGCGGCGGTCGGTGTCGGGGTCGGCGTGGCGGGGCGCGGTGCCCTTGATGGGGCGGCTCTCGGCCACCCGGTCCCCGTCCACGCGAAGGAAGCGTTCGGGCGAGGCGCTCAGGACGCTCACCGGGCCCAGGCGCAGCAGGGCGGCGTAGGGGGCCGGGCTGGCGGCGCGCAGGCGCCGGTACAGGTCCAGGTCGTCGTCGGAGGTGTCGTCGAGGAGCCGGACCCGGTTGGTCAGGCAGATCTCGTAGCTCTCCCCCTCGGTGAGGTGTCCCAGGCACTCCTTGACGTCGGTGACGTAGTCCCCGTGGGGTCGCTCCAGGTGGGCGCCGAGGTCCACGGCCGGTCCGGGGGGCGCGGGAGGGGGTGGGGCGGGCAGGGCGGAGAGCGCGTCGAGGGTGTGTCCGGCCCAGGCGCGGGCGCCGTCGCTGTCGTCGTGGACGACGTAGGCGCGTCCCTCGGCGTGGTCGACGGCGACGAAGCGGTCGCAGCGCATCCACACCGCGTCGGGGGTGGGCGAGGTGTGGGCGTTGTCGGCGCCGCAGTCGGCTTTGAGTTCGTAGCCGAAGTAGCCCACGTGTCCGCCGGTGAAGTCGAACGGCAGGCCGGTGGGGGCGGTGGGGCGGGTGCGGCGGTCGAGCGCGTCGAAGATCGTGCCGGGTTCGCGCCGCTCGGCGCCGTCGACGTCACGGACGCGGACCTCGCCGTCGCCGACGCGGTAGGTGAGGATCTCGCCGGTGGCGGCGCCGAGGAAGGAGAAGCGTGCGGGCCCCTCGGGGCGGGAGCTGTCCAACCAGAACGCGTACTCGGCGGCGCCGTACAGGTGGGCGAAGGCGGCCTCGGTGTCCACGGCGTGGTCGAGGACGTGTACACGGGGTGCGGGCGGTTCGGGCACGGCGGGTCTTCGGGGCCGTCCGGTGGCGGCGGACACGGCGCCGTCCAGGGTCGGGACGGCTCCGGGGGTGGTGCGCCCTCGTGCGGCGGTCCCCGTCCGCGCGAGGGGGCGGGCCAGCCGCAGGAAGTTGGCGACCAGGTCGGCTCCGGCGTCGCTGGCGATCGACTCGGGGTGGAACTGTACGCCCCAGCGCGGGAGTTCCCGGTGCTCCAGGCCCATGACCACGCCGTCCTCGGCCCAGGCGGTGGCGGTCAGCGGTGCGGGGAGCGGTTCGGGGACGGCCAGGGAGTGGTAGCGCACGGCGGTCAGGTCCTGGGGCAGCTTCTCGAAGAGGCCGCGTCCGGTGTGCCGGACCCGGGTGAGGTGGCCGTGGCGCGGGACGGGGGCGGCGGTGACGTCGGCTCCGGCCAGGTGGGCGATGGCCTGGTGGCCCAGGCACACGCCCAGGACCGGGAGGTGGGTGTGGGCCAGCAGTTCGGGCACCCGGCCCAGGTCACGGGGGTTGTGCGGGCGTCCGGGGCCCGGGGAGACCACCACGGCGTCGAGGGCGGCGGGGTCCAGGCAGTCCCAGCGGGCGTCGTCGTTCGTGAGCACCTCGGGGGACTCGCCCAGCACGCGCGCCAACAGCTGGTGGAGGTTGTAGGTGTAGGAGTCGTGGTTGTCGATCAACAGCAGGCGCATCAGGGAAATCCGAGGTAGAGGGGTCGGAAGCTCGTGGCCCACCCGGTGCGACCGAGGGGCGCCCGGGACCTTCGCTCCGGTTCCACTCCTGACGGTGTGGGCCGGACCCGAGTGAACACGCCCCGAACGGTGTCACCGGCGTCGGCTATGAGGCCGCCCCGACCTGGTGTGGGTGCCGAGCTGGTGCCCAGCGTATCCGGTATGCCCCCTGTGCGGGCATCGTCCCTCTTGGTGACGTGCGCGGCCGTGCCGTCGTCCGCCCCGGGGACGGGAGGAGGCGGGTGAGTACGCGGTGGGCGCGGGCGGGTGACGGTCACGTGGCCCCTTCCCGCCTCCATCCGGGCACCACCCACTCCGCCAACACCTCGAAGTCCTTCGCCGTGAGCCCCCTGGCCGGGTCCGCTCTGTGCAGGAGCACCGGTCCCGGGTGCCACATGTCGGCCCAGTCCCGGTCGGCGCGGGTGATCTCGTCGTCCACCCACGCGAACGGCCGCCCGCCGGCGTACTCCACGATGCCGGGGGTCTTGGCGTGCAGACCGGGCGCGTGGTTCCCGGTCACCGGGAACTCGCACACGGGAAGCTTCGGAAGGCCGATGCGGGGCGCGATGTGGACGTTGGCTTCGTGCCCCCACGTGGTGGCCCACACGAGTTCGTAGGGCAGCGCGGTCAGAGCGGCCCCGTGCCCGTGTTTGAGCAGTACCTCGAACCCGTTCGCCCTCCACTTCCGGTAGCCGTCGCGGTAGGCGCTCCGGCGGCTTCGGGCGTAGGGATTGAGGGGGCCGTCGACGTCGACGAACAGCAGGGGGCGCTGGTCCATGTGTGTCTCCGTTCGGTTCGCTCGGGACGCCCCGGTCAGGCCGCGCCGTAGACGCTGACGTGGAAGGGGCTGGAGGCGTCGAACCGCTCCCCGTTCCATCCCCCCGACCTGTCGACGAGGCGCAGGCCGGCCAGTCGGGCCATGAGGTCCATCTCCGACGGCCAGATCAGGCGGCAGGAGATGGGAGCCATGTCGATACCGTCGGAGCCGAGGCGCACGTGGTTCTCGTCGAGGATCTGCGTGGCGTGGTCGTACCGGTTCACGTCGAGGGTCACCGCGCCCGCGGTGACGCGCTCGACGTTGACGAACTGCTCACCCCGGATCCACGCCCAGGGCGGGGCGGCCTCGACCACGAACACCCCGTCCTCGTCCAGGTGGCGGGCGGCGTTCCGGAAGCACGCGATCTGACCCTCCTGGGTCAGGATGTTGTAGACGGTGTTGAAGACGAGGTACACGAGCGGGTAGGTCCTGCCGGTGGTCTGGGAGGCCATGTCACCGACGATCACGTCGAGGCCCTCACCTCCCGGCTTCTCGCGCAGCCTGGACACCATGTGCGGTGAGAGTTCGACGCCGTCGACCCGCACACCGCGTTCCGCGAGGGGGAGCGCGACACGACCGGTCCCGATCGCGAACTCCAGGGCCCTTCCGTGTCGCGCGTATCTCGCCAGGAAGGAGGCCGTGGCCTCCTCGTCACCACGGAGGTGGTCGTCGTAGTGTCGCGCCGTGTCCGGTCCGAAACTGCTCTCGGGGTGGAAGCCGTCCATCATGGGCCGCCAGTCTTCCGCCCGGCGACGGAGGCGACAACCGGTTTTCCGTCGGGCGGCGGAGCCGGCGCTCCGCCGCCGTCCGCGCACGTCGCTCTGGCACCGATCCCGCCTCGCGGGTACCCTGGCCGCCTCCCCGGGGGAAGGGCGCCCTTCCCTCCGGTGTGAGAGCGGCTTCGGGAAGGAGCGGACCCGGGGGAAACAGTCAGCGTGCACAAGACTTGCGCCGTGATTTTGGCGGGTTCGACGGATGCGCTCCGCGCGAGGAACACTCCAGGATCGTCACCGTGACGACTTTCCACTCTCTGGCCGACAAGGCCCTCCGACGTGAGACGCCCACCCGCGACGAACTCCGCCAGGTCCTGAGCAGCTCCGACGACGACCTGATGGACCTCGTCGCCGCCGCGTTCCGGGTCCGGCTGCGCTACTTCGGCCGCCGGGTCAAGCTCAACTACCTCGTGAACATGAAGAGTGGACTGTGCCCGGAGGACTGCTTCTACTGTTCACAGCGGCTCGGTTCCGAGGCCGACACCCTCAAGTACACCTGGCTCAAACCCGACCAGACGCGTGAGGCGGTCTCCGCCGGCGTCGACGCCGGGGCCAGCCGGGTGTGCCTGGTCGCCAGCGGGCGCGGCCCCACCGACCGCGATGTCGACCGCCTGGCCCCCACCATCTCCGACATCAAGTCCGAGTTCCCCGGGGTCGAGGTGTGCGCCTGCCTGGGGCTGCTCTCCCAGGGGCAGGCCGACCGCCTGCGCGACGCGGGCGTGGACGCCTACAACCACAACCTCAACACCTCCGAGGAGCGCTACGCCGACATCTGCACCACCCACGAGTTCTCCGACCGGGTGGAGACCGTGGAGCAGGCCAAGCACGCGGGCCTGTCGCCCTGCTCGGGCCTGATCGCGGGGATGAAGGAGAGCGACGACGACCTCATCGACGCCCTCCTGGCCCTGCGCGACCTGGAGCCGGACTCGGTGCCGGTCAACTTCCTCATGCCCTTCGAGGGAACGCCCCTGGAGGGCACCTGGGAGCTGACCCCCCAGCGCTGCCTGCGTATCGTGGCCGCCGCCCGCTTCGTCTTCCCGGACGTGGAGGTGCGCCTGGCCGGCGGGCGTGAGATCCACCTGCGCTCCCTCCAGCCGATGGCCCTGCACATCGCCAACTCGATCTTCCTCGGCGACTACCTGACGAGCGAGGGCCAGGCGGGCAAGGCCGACCGGGAGATGATCGAGGACGCGGGGTTCGAGGTGCAGGGGGCCGGGGAGCCGACCCTGCCCAAGGAGCGGCACGACCTGCTCAAAGCGCGCCAGCGGGGCGCGGGGACCGCTCTTCCCCCCAACGCCTGACGAGGTGACGGAGCGGGGCCGACCACCCGGTCGGCCCCGGGGAGTGCCCTGGTCAAAGCCGTTCGACGACGGTGGCGTTGGACAGCCCTCCCGCCTCGCACATGGCCTGGAGTCCGTACCGGCCGCCGTGCTCGTGCAGAGCGTGCACGAGCGTGGTCATCAGCCTCGCGCCACTGGCGCCGAGCGGGTGCCCGATCGCGATGGCACCGCCGTTGACGTTGACCCGGTTCAGGTCGGCGCCGGTCTCCTCGGCCCAGGCCAGGACGACGGACGCGAACGCCTCGTTGATCTCGAACAGGTCGACGTCGTCCATGGACAGCCCTGCGCGGTCGAGGACCTTGCGGGTGGCGGGGATGACCGCGGTGAGCATGTGGAGGGGGTCGTCCGCGGCCAGGGCGAAGCTGTGCAGCCGGGCCAGGGGCGTCAGGCCCAGGGCGGTGGCGGTGTCGGCGCTCATGATGAGTACGGCGGCGCTGCCGTCGCTGAGCGGGCTGGCGTTGCCCGCGGTGACGTCCCAGGTGATCTGTGGGAACCGGGCGGCCGTGGCGTCGTCGCGGTAGGCGGGAGGCAGGGCTGCGAGCGTCTCCGGAGTGCCGCCCTCGCGGATGCCCTCGTCGGTGGTGAGGCCGTTGACGGGGGCGAGTTGGGCGTCGAACGCGCCGCGCCGGGTGGCGTCGGCGGCACGGGCGTGGCTGGTGAGCGCGAACTCGTCCATCCGCTGTCGGGAGATGCCCCAGCGCGCGGCGATGAGTTCGGCGGCGATGCCCTGTCCGACCAGGCCCTCGGGGTAGCGCTTGGCGAAGCCCTCCCCCAGTGGGTCGGCGGATCCGGCCAGGTTGGCGCCCATGGGGACGCGGCCCATCGACTCGACCCCGGCGGCGACGGCGATGTCGTATGCGCCGGCGATGACGCCTTGGGCGGCGAAGTGGACGGCTTGTTGGCTGCTGCCGCACTGGCGGTCGACGGTGGTGGCGGGCACGGATTCGGGGAACCCGGCGGCCAGGAGCGCGCGTCGGGTCATGTTGGCGGCCTGCTCACCGTGCTGGGTGACCACGCCGCCGATGACGTCGTCCACCAGGGCGGGGTTCAGGCCGGTGCGTTCGATGAGGGCGTGGAGGCTGTGGGCGAGCAGGTCCACGGCGTTGACCTCGTGCAGGGCCCCAGTGGGTTTGCCCTTGCCGACGGGGGTTCTGACTGCGTCGACGATGACGGCTTCTCGCATGGCGGTGTCCCTCGCGGTCGGGTGGGTGTGGGTCAGGTCTGGATGAGGCGGCGCAGTTGGCGCCCCTGGGCGGCGAGGTGGCCGTCTCGGGTGCGCAGGGTGGTCTCGTCGACGCACAGGTCCTCGGACGCCCAGACGGTGCGGTGACGGATGAGGTACCAGGGCCCGTCGGGCCGACAGGGCGCCAGGTGCACGGACAGTTCGAGGGTGGGCACGGGGACGGGTCGGTCCCAGAGGGCGAACAGGCCCGGGGGCATGGCGTCGACGAGGATCAGGCGGGTGGCGTTCTCGTCCAGGTGGCCGATGTCGGTGGCCTCGGGTGCCAGCCGCACCCAGGCCTCGTAGGCGGGTTCGGTTCCCGCGGTGAGCGGGAGGGCGCCGCCGAGGGGGCGGATGTCGAGGTGGCGGCCGAAGCGCACGATGTCCTCGGGCGGGGTGAAGCGGTCGAGGGAGTCGGGGTCGGCCCGGTTCGTCGGGGGCGGGGCGTGGTGTGGCCAGACGGCCGGTGGGGAGTCCGGCCCGTGGGTCTGGCGGATGAGCGCGGTGGCCAGGCCGTCGATGGTGGCGGTCGAGGCGGCCGAGCGGCCGCCGCGCAGCGTGTGGACGCGGATGTCGAAGGTTCCGGGCGGGACGGGGTCCAGGAGGTGGACGGTGACGGAGCGGGGGGTCGCTCCGTGGACGTCGACGGCGGCCTGGAGCAGGTGGGCGGCGACCAGGCCCCCGTGGGTTCCGCCGAATCCGGCCCAGTCCGGGGCGAACACGGCATGTCGGGTGGTCTCACCGACATCCTGGCTATGGATTTGCATAGCCAGGAAGCTAGAGTGTTGACTATGGAAATGTCAAGTCAGCTCGTCCGTCCAGCGGTACTCCGCCGACCCGTGCCGGTGGGGTTCCGCCGCCTGAGGGACCGCCCGCGGGTGCGGCCTCCCCCGAGGCCGGCGCCGCGACCTCCAGGACCCGCCCGCCGGAACGGAACCCGCGGTTGTGCGCGCCTGAGCGGGACCGGTAGCCTCCCCTCGCACCCGAGGCCGGAGAGGATCCCTCATGTCCGAGTCCCCGATGGTCGTCATCGGTGCCGGAGAGGCCGGGCTGGCCGCCGTCCAAGCGGCCAACCGACGTCGGATCCGCCCGCTAGTGCTGGAGGCCGCGGACACGGCCGGGGGTTCGTGGCCGCACTACTACGACAGCCTGACCCTGTTCTCGCCCTCCCCCCACGCCTCCCTCCCCGGCAGGGCGATGCCCGGCGGTGCGCGCACCTACCCCTCCCGGGACGAGGTCGCGGCCTACCTGCGCGACTACGCAGCCCGACTGGACGCCGACTTTCACTTCGGCCAGAAGGTGACCCGCGTCGAACACGACGGTGACGGTTTCACCGTCTCCACCGCGGACGGCACTTCGCGACGCGCACGCGCGCTCATCGCGGCGTCGGGGACCTTCACCCGCCCGCACCGCCCCGCGCTGCCGGGCCTGGGCGGGTTCGCCGGCGCGGTGCTCCACTCGGCTGACTACCGTTCCCCCGAACCCTTCGAGGGGCAGCGGATCGTGGTCGTGGGAGCCGGGAACTCCGGTGTGGAGATCGCCGTCGAGCTGGCGCGGGTGGCCAGGGTGAGCCTCTCCAGCCGGTCACCGATCGCCTGGGTGGACCAGCGCCCGCTGGGCCGTGACGTCCACTGGTGGGGTGCCGTCACGGGCGTCGACTCGGCCCCGGTGGGCCGGTTGTGGGAACGCGTTCGCACGCCGGTGATCGACGACGGCCGGTTCCGCGCGGCGTTCGCCACCGGCAACCCCGACCGCAGACCGCTCTTCGCCCGTCTGCGAGGACACCGTGTGGAGTGGGCGGACGGAGCCACGGAGCCCGTCGACACCGTGCTGCTGGCCACGGGCTACCGGCCCGCTCTGGACTACCTGGACGGTACCGGCGCCCTGGACGCCGACGGCGGCCCGCTGCACTCCGGCGGGATCTCCACCACGGTCCCGGCGTTGGGGTACGTGGGACTGGAGTTCCAGCGCAGCTACTCCTCGGCCAGCCTGCGCGGGGTCGGCCGCGACGCGCGCCGCGTCGTGCGCGGTGTCCTGGCACGCTCCGCCTCCTGACGGCACCCTCCAGTACGGACATCCGGGTCCCGCGCGGGCGCCGAACCGGCGTGCCACCGCCGCACCGTTCGGAAGGCCACCACGGACACCCTCGTCACCGTGGCCGGGCACGGCGCCCGGAACCGATTCCGCGAGGCGGACTCCCCGCCCCGCGGTCCGGTCGGGCGGGCCCTGGTCTTGCTTCGCTCACTAGGCTCTGGGGTATGACGATCAAGCTGGACCACGCCCTGGCCGACCCGCGCGCCTGGCGCCCCACCGAGTGCGCCATCGCTGGTGCCCTGGAGGTCCTCGGCCCCCGCTCCTCCCTGCTGATCATGCGCGAGGCACTGCTGTTCGGCGTGCGCCGCTTCGATCTGTTCGTCACCCGGGTCGGCGTCACCGAGGCGGTGGCCGCCGCCCGGCTCAAGCACCTGACCGAGGCCGGACTGCTGACCCGCGAGCCCTACAAGGAACCCGGCAGCCGCACCCGGTACGAGTACGTGCCCACCCAGAAGGGGCGTGACCTGACGCCCGTCGTCATCGCGCTGATGGAGTGGGGGGCCAAGTACCTCAAGCCGGACGGCGCACCCCTGTCGGTGGTCGACGACGCCTCCCGCGAACCCGTGCGCGTGGGCTACCTGGCAGCGGACGGCACCGAGCGGACGGAGGAGGACCTGCGCATCCAACCGACCCGGAACGGCCGGTGACGAACCCCGGTGCGCCGGTCGCGCGGCGGAACCGGGGCGGGACGCGAGGGGGCGCGCCAGGGGCGCGCCGGAGCCGCTCTTCCGCCCGGCGTCTGGCCCGCTGACGCGCTCGGGTTCGGCGCCGCCGCCAGGCCCCGGCGGCGCCGAACCGGCTACTGGTGCTGGTGGATCGGCTCCTGGCCGTTCCAGACCGGCATCTGCTGGTACTGCTGAGCCATCTCCTCGGCGATCGCGTCCTCCTGGCGGTCACGCACGCACTTGGCCAGGGTGAAGGTCGAGGTGATGACGAACAGGAGGCTCATCCCGAGGAAGGCGCGCATCCACAGGTCGACGGGTAGGTAGACGATGCCCGCGCCCGCCCCCAGGGAGGAGACGGCGAAGGCGATGACCGACTGGAGGTAGAACTGCGACGTGGACCGGGGGCGTGTGTTGGGGGTGCTCATGCGTCCATCGTGGTCCTTCCGTCCCCGGGGCGCCTGAGTAGGACTACTCACGTGCCCGCGCCGGTTACCGCGGCTGGGGCACGCGCGAAGTTCACCCCTTCCCCTACCAATCGCACATGAATGGATACCCTGTGTGTTCGTATGGGTGATTTCGGGCCGATCACCACTGCGGAGGTCGGCGGTCCACGCGTGCGCTCCGGAACGCCCGCCGCCCCGGAGACGACTCCGCAGAAGGGACCGACGACGATGCCCCGGAAGAACCTCACCGTGAACCGCTCACGGCTGAGCCACAGGATCGCCTACGCGCTCCGCCATCCGGGCCGGGTCCCGGCCCACCTTCGCAGGGCCGGACGCGACGCCTGGCTGCGGTACCGGTCACCCGACCACGTCTCCTACTACCGGGCGGTGATGAGGTCGGACACCGCCAGGAGCCCCGAGTCCGCCGTCGGCAGCGCGTGCCGGGAGAGATGGCTCGCGCTGGGCGCCATGCAGTTCGACTATCTGGTCTCCCACGGCCTGACCACGCGGGACCGGATGCTGGAGATCGGCTGCGGCAACCTGCGGGCGGGGTGGCGGTTCATCCGCTACCTCGACACCGGCCACTACTACGGCATCGACATCTCGCCCGACATCCTCTTCGCCGCGCAGGACACCGTGGCCGAGTTCGACCTGTGCGACAAGAGGCCGACGCTGACACCGGTCCGGGACCTGACCTTCGCCTTCCTGCCCGACGCCTACTTCACGGTGGTGCACGCCCACAGCGTCTTCTCGCACTCCCCGATCGAGGTGATCGAGGAGTGCTTCGCCCACGTCGGCCGCATCCTGCATCCGAACGGTTGGTTCGACTTCACCTTCGGCCGCACGGAGAAGGAGGCGCACCATGTGCTGAGGGAGGATTTCTACTACCGCACCGCGACCCTGGTCGCGCTCGCGGAGAAGCACGGGCTGCGCGCCCGGTTCATGGACGACTGGGAGGAGCTCCCGCACGGCCAGTCCAAGATCCGGGTGACCCACGGTTCCGAGGTGGCCGCGCGACGGTGACGCCCCGGACCCGGTGGGCCTCCTCCGGGGAACGGGTCCCCACCGTCGAGGGACGAACCCCGCCCGCGGCAGGTGGACGCGGGCAGGTTCCCTGGTTCGCGCGGCCATAGGATCGGCGGCATGGCAACTCGGCTTGTTCAAATTCACATGAGTGCTCTGGATGACTCCGCGCTCGGCGGGTTCTGGGCGAAGGCGCTCGACTGGGACCTTTCCAGCGAGGGGCCCGGCGTGACCAACCTGGAACCTGAGGGCTTTGTCTATCCGGACCCCGTCGCCGTCTGCCTTGACATCGTCGCCGTGCCGGAGCCCAAGACGGTGCGGAACCGTGTGCGCGTGGATCTCGCCACCACTTCCGTGGCTCATCAGGCGGAGTTGGTCGCGCGCCTCGAGGATCTCGGAGCGACGCCCGCTGACGTGGGCCAGGGGGATGTGCCGTGGACGGTCCTGGCCGACCCCGAGGGCAACGAGTTCTGCGTGCTGGAACCTCGGGAGATCTACCGGGATACCGGACCGATAGCCGCGGTGGCGGTCGACTGCGTTGACCCTCGGGCGATGGCCCGGTTCTGGGACGAGGCGATGGACTGGACCCTGCACGAGGTGACCGACGATCAGGCGGTGCTGCGCTCCGCTCAGGGCGTCGGCCCGTACCTGACATTCCTCCGCACGCCCGACGCGAAGACCGTGAAGAACCGCGTCCATCTCGACCTGCGGCCGTACCCCGGTGACGACCAGGCGGAGGAGGTGGCCCGGCTGCAGGAGCTCGGCGCCACCAAGATCGACATCGGCCAGGGCGATGTGCCGTGGACGGTCCTGGCCGACCCCGAGGGCAACGAGTTCTGCGTGCTCACCCCGGCCTGACGCGCAGTCGTGCCGACCAGAGGCGGGGAAGCACCGGAGGCGGTGCTCCCCCGTCAGGACCACCTCCATGCGGCCTTCCCGTCCTGTCTCCGGGGACCCACATCCAGGTGTGGCGGGATCCGAAGAAGAGCTCCCGCATCCGGACACCGTACGGGTCGGGCGCGAGCACGGTCACCCGTCCGTCGCGGCGGGCTCACCCGCGTGCGTCCGCACCCGTGCGCGTCCAACCAGCACCAGGCCGACCTGCGGAAAGATCAACACTGAGAGCATCCCCGCGCCGACCAGCGCGGCGGCGTGCGCCGAGTTCATGTCACCGGCGCGCGTTCCGATGGTGGTCAGCACCACGAGCAGGGGCAGCGCCGTGGCGGAGAACAACGCCAGTGCCACCCCCTCATGACCGCTCAACCCCTTGCGACACAGGAACCACACAGGAAGCCCACGTATGAGGAGGAACAGGAGCAGGAACATCGGTACGGTCGCGACCGCGCCCCAGTCCGACACGAGCGCCGACAGGTCGAACCGGACCCCGGTCACCACGAAGAACACCGGGATGAACACGCCGTAGGACACGGCCGTCATCCGCGTCTCGACCTCCTCAACCTCCCCTGGGTGGTTGTTGAACAGCATCACCCGGACGATGATCCCCGCTGCGAAGGACCCCAGGACGCTGTCCAACCCCAGGACCGTGGACACCCACAGCATGAACACCACCACCAGCAGGCACAACCGAACCGCGAGCTGGGTACTGGTACCCAGGGTCACCCGGACCAGCCGTTGTATCCGCGCGGAGGTTCCCCGAGACATCCGCCAGGCGGCCAGCACGGCCACGGCGAAGAAGGCCAGCAGCAGGAGCGACCCGGTCAGCGGCCGGTAACCGCTCAGCAGCAGAGCGATCACCACGATGGGCGCGAACTCCCCCACCGTTCCCGAGGCCAGCACCCGCGCGCCGAACACCGAGTCGAGCACCCCGGAGTCGCGCAGGATGGGCAGGACCGTCCCAAGCGCCGTGGTGGTCAGAGCCAGCCCGATGATCAGCGCCGTCTGCGACCAGCCGAGCAGCAGCCAGGCCGCACCCAGCCCCAGACCGAGCGCACACGCCCACGCCGCCCCCGCACGGCGTAGTGTCCCCCCTCCCACCCGGGACACGTCGATCTCGTAGCCGGCCATGAACATCAACAGGGCCAGCCCCATGCCGGACGCCGCCGTGATGACGTCGTTCTCCTCGACCAGACCGACCCCCGACGGGCCGATGAGGACGCCCAACGCGATCTCCAACACGACCCCGGGAAGTACCACCCAGCGACCGAGCACGTCGACCACCAGGGGCGCCACCACCGCGGCGGTCACGATGACCAGCAGTGGGGTCAGGCCCGTCACAGTCTCGGCTTCCACCGGCTTACGCCCTTTCCCAGTGTGCTCCTCCACCAGGTCATCCTGGCGAACGCACCGGCCGAACCGGTGGAGCCGCGCCCGGGGCCGCACACCACCGGAACGGTCCTGCCCGTGGTCCGGTCCTGCTCCCCGAAGGCGTGGGCCCGGGCGGCCCGCGTGATCCCAGAGCTGGCGCGTTTCCGCAAAGGCATAGGAATATTGATGTCAGGTATTCATCTTCCCATTGGACTCCGGTGGATCCGGTGCCTAGTGTTCAACGTCGTCGCCACACAGGCGGTCCGCACCCGCGGTGTCGGGGTGTGCGTCGCCACCCCACCGCGGGCCCGCAGCGGCCCGCCGCCCAGAGGGAGCACAGCATGTCGAAGATCCTTTTCGTGATGACCGGCGTCGACTACTGGACGCTGGCCGACGGGACCAAGCACCCCACCGGTTTCTGGGCCGAGGAGGCCGTCGCCCCCTACGAGGCGTTCACGGCCGCGGGCCACGAGATCGCCGTCGCCACCCCCGGTGGGGTCGTCCCCACCGTGGACGCGGGCAGCCTGTCCGCTGCGGCCAACGGCGGGCAGGAGGGCGCCGACAGGATGACCGCCGCCTTGGACGCCATGACCGAACTGCGCAGCCCCCTCGCCCTGGAGGACGTGGACCCGGTGGACTACGGCGCGGTCTACTACCCCGGCGGCCACGGGCCGATGGAGGATCTGGCGGTCAACGCCGACTCCGGGGCGCTGCTCACCCGGGCCTTGGAGAGCGGGATGCCGCTGGGCGTGGTCTGCCACGGCCCTGCCGCGCTCCTGGCGGCGACCAAGGCCGACGGCGCCAACTCCTTCGCCGGCTACGGGGTGGCGGCGTTCACCAACGCCGAGGAGCGCCAGGCCGGGCTTGCCGACAGGGCCAGGTGGCTGCTCCAGGACCGCCTCACCGAGGTCGGCGTGCGGGTGGAGGAGGGTGAGCCCTGGGCTCCCAAGGTGGTCGTGGACCGCAACCTGGTCACGGGCCAGAACCCGGCGTCTTCGGCCCCGCTCGCCGCCGAACTGCTGAAGAAGCTGGGCTGACCGATGGGCTCCGACGGTCCGGCCGCGGAGCCGCGCGCGGCTCCGCGGCCGGACACCGTCCTCGGTCCTACCGCTCTTCCCGGTGCAGCTCCAGCTTCTCCTGGGCCTCGGCCATGTCCTCGGTGGTGGGAGCGTCGTCCTGGGTCAGGGACCGCCGCCAGTATCCGGTGAAGTCGATGTCCTGTTTGGGTACGCCGCGGTCGTTGACCAGGTGGCGGCGCAGGGAGCGGACCATGCCCGCCTCGCCCGCGAGCCAGGCCCCCATCCGCCCCGACGGCAGGTCGGCGGCGCGCACGGCCGCCACCAGCCGTTCCCCGTGCGCGGCGTCCTCACGGTGAATCCACCGAAGGTCCACGTCGGCGCGCGTGGGCAGGGGCAGTTCCTCGGAGGTGTCGCCGACCTCGACCAGGACCACGGCGCGCCGCCCCTCGGGCAGGCTCTCCAGCAGGGTGCCCATGGCGGGCAGGGCGGTCTCGTCGCCCGCCAGGAGCAGCCAGTCGGGGGTGGCGGTGTCGAAGGGGGTGGCGAACTCCGTCGAGGGGCCGAACATGCCCAGGACGGCGCCGGGGCGGACCCGCCGCGCCCACCGGGTGGCGGGACCGGAGTCGCCGTGCACGACGAAGTCGATGTCGACGGTGCCCCGTTCGGGATCGTGCCCACGCAGGGTGAAACTGCGCATCCAGGGGCGTTCGTCGTCCGGTAGGGCCGTGTAGGCCTGGTACCAGGACGTCAGGTCCCCCTCGGGACGCGGCAGGCGGGGCACGTCCTGCCCCTCGCGGGGGAAGTAGAGCTTCACCTGCTGGTCGGGCCCGCCCAGGGACGGGACGGACAGGTCGTCACCGGTGAAGGTCACACGCACCATGTGCGGGGTGAGGGGGCGCGACGCGGCGACACGGAGGTAGCGGACCGGCATTTTCTCGCTCACCAAAACTCCTCAGAATATCGGTTTGTCCAGATGTTCTCAAGACCGAAACTCAAGTTCTAGCAAGCGATTTCGCGAAAATGTCAAATGAAAACCGCGACCGATTTCTGTGATATGAGTCACTCAACGTGGGGGCGGTCAGGGCGAAACTCCGCCAGATCCAGTCCCGGGTCCTCCCCCATCGCCAACCGGGCCGCGACCAGCCCCTGGTACGGGCCGAACGTCAGCCCCTCCGTCCCCAGGCCCGTCGCCACCACGGCCCCCGGCAACCGTTCGATCCGCCCCAGCAGCTGACGGCCGTCGTGCGTGCCTGGCCGGAACCCCACCCTGGTCTCCACGACCGTGGCCTCGGCCAGCCCCGGCAACACCTCCACCGCAGTGGACAGGTTGCGCAGCAGCCCACTGGCCGTCACCCGACGGTCGAACCCCGCCTCGGGCTCGACCGTGCCACCCGTGACCACCCGGTCCGGACCGAACGCGCACACGAAGAACGCACGCTCACCGAACCGCACCACCGGCCAGGCGCGTGTGTCACGACCCGGCAGCGCGAAGTGCGTCATCTGGCCGCGCACCGGGAACACCGGCAGGTCCACCCCCGCCACCGCGAGCAGGCGCGCCGACCACGCCCCTGCGGCGACGATGACCACGTCGGCCGCCAGATCGTCGCCGTTCACGCTCACGCCGGTCACACGGTGACCGTTCCACGACAGGTGCGCGTCGCCCTTGAAGTACCGCAGCCCCCGTTCCTCGGCGGCGTCGAACAGGGCATCGCGCGCCCGGCGTCCGTCGAGGCGGGCCATGCCCCCGATACGCACACCCCCGTACTCCTCGGGCACCAGGGGGAACAGGCCGGTCGCCTCGCCTGGCGCCAACCGTTCCACCCGCCCCATGGTGGCGAACTCCGGCCGCTCGGCCAGGGTGCGCATCAGGTCGTATCCGGCATCGTCCCCCTCCCGGTCCACAGAGACACCGCCGACCACCTCGTACCCGGTCACGTGCCTGTCCTCGGCCAACTCGGCCATCAGTTCCGGGTAGTGCGCGGCGGCACGCGCCTTGAACTCCCACAGTGGCGCGGAGTCCCAGGGGAACGGCCAGGGGAAGACCACCCCCGTCCCGGCGGAGGTCGCCTGCCCCGTGTGCGAGGCGTCCACCAGCGCGGTGGACACACCCTTCCTGGCCAGGTGGAAGGCCGCGCTCATGCCCACGATCCCGCCACCGACAACGATCACGTCCATGTGCTCACCCTGCCGCGCACAGGACCCGCGGACAAGACGGACGACCCGCGTGCCGCGTCCGGGATCCGGGGCGGCCGACGCGGTACGTTGAGCTCTCCCGAACCCCGACCCCGAGTCTCCGGGAGGTCACGCACGTGGACGGATTCACCAGCCCGGGGCTGGCCCTCACACGCAGGCCCAGCCCGGAGATGGAGCGGGGCATCCTCACCCACGTCCCCCGTTCCTCCGTGGACCCCGTGCTGGCCATGCGCCAGCACGTCATCTACCAGGAGGCGCTGGCCTCGGCCGGGTGGCGGGTGGTCGAGGTCGACCCGGCCCCGGGGCACCCGGATTCGGTGTTCGTCGAGGACACCGTGGTGGTCTGCGGGGACCTGGCGGTGCTGACGCGCCCGGGGGCCGAGGAACGTCGGGGCGAAGTGGAGGGCGTGGAGGCGTCGGTCCGCTCCCTGGGCCTGCGGGTGGCCCGGGTGGAGGCCCCCGGAACCCTGGACGGGGGAGACGTGCTCCAGGTGGGTGAGACCGTCTACGTCGGTGTGGGCGGGCGCACCAACGCCGAGGGGGCGGATCAGCTGGCACGTCTACTCAAACCGTTCGGCCGCGAGGTCAAACGGGTCGAATTCAAGGCGGTCCTGCACCTGAAGTCGGCGGTGACCGCCCTCCCCGACGGGTCGCTGATCGGGCTGCCCGATCTGGTGGACGCCACCGCACTGCCCCCGATCCGGCGCGCCCCCGAGGAACCGGGGGCGCACGTGCTGCCTCTGGGCGGACGCGACATCCTGGTCAGCGCCGCCGCGCACGCCACCATCCACGAACTGACCGCTGAGCACTGGCGGGTGCTGCCGGTGGACGTCTCGGAGTTCGAGAAGATGGAGGGCTGCGTCACCTGTCTGAGCGTCCTGGTCCCCGACCGGGACCGCGAGGGGCGGGGCACCGGTTCCGGGACCTGAGCGCTCAGGCCGCGTCGTCGAGCGCGGCACCCACATCGCGGCGGGCCCGCTCGTAGGTCAGGCCGTGGCCGACGACCACGGCCGCCACCGGTTCCGGCAACCCCTGGCGCGACGGCGCCAACAGGATGTGCCCTGAACCGACGGCCTTGTGGCGCAGGGCGATCGCCTCACGCAGGCTCAGTTCCAGGACCTTCTTGGCCTGGGGGGCGAAGGCGCCGCCCCGGAGACCCCGCCCGCGGGACCGACCTTGCCCCCGCCCCCGGACACACGGGGCGGGGGCCGAAGCGGACCTCACTGATCTGGCCGCGAGAACCGGCGCGCCGCCACGACCAGGCACAGCACCGCGAAACCCGTCAGGACCGCCAGCTCCACCGAAACCGGCACCCGCGACCCCCATACCTCCAACCCCTCGAACAGCCCCGCCGGAGCCTCACCGAGCAGACGCGCGGCCAGGACGTGACGCGCCGCGTCCACCGCGTAGGTCAGCGGGTTCAGCGCCGTGAGCGCGTCCAGCCACGACGGCAGACCACTGAGCGGGAAGAACGCGCCCGACAGGAACACCAGCGGCCCCAACAGCAACCCGGTGACCGCCTGGAAGGTCTGCGGGTTGGGAAGGGACACCGCGAGCAGGGCCCCGAGCGACGTCATCGCGAACGCGGCCAGCGCCAGCACGGCCACGAAGGACGCCAACAAGACGGGGTCGTAGGGCACCTCGGCGGCGCCCGCGAACACCAGCAGCACCGCCCCATGGCACGTCGCGGTGGCCGTGCCCGCCAGCACCTTGCCCAGCAGCAGCGACTCGCGGCGCACCGGGGCCACCAGCATCTCCCGCAAGAACCCGAACTCGCGGTCCCACAGGATCGAGGCGCCCGCCGCGAACGCGGGGGCCTGGATCGCCATCACCAGCACCCCCGGGAAGAGGAAGGTGACATACCCGATTCCCGTCTCCCCGTCCGGGACCACCGCTCCCAGGCCGATGCCGAGCGAGACCAGGATCAACAGCGGCTGGAGCAGACTGATCACCAACCGCAGGCGCTCGCGGCCGAAAGTGATCATCTCCCGCTGCCACACCGCGCCCACGGCGCGCGCCTCCCCGGCCAGACGTGTGCCGACCTCCCGCGGCGACGCGTTGATCATCGCGTCCTCCCCCCAGCCGTCGCCGCACCGGCTGGCGGTTCGGTCACGGTCATCGATTTCATGAGTCATCCCCGGTGACGAGCGGCTCCGTGGCAGCGGTGCCCTGGTCGGCGACGCTGCGCCCCGTGTAGTGGAGGAACACGTCGTCCAGGCTCGGCCGGGACACCGTCACGGAGGTGACCGCCCCCTCCAGGGCGGTCACGATCCTGGGCAGCATGGCCGCCCCGTCCTCGGCCTGCACCACGACCTGCCCGTCGACCACCGTCGGGCGCACACCGAGACCGTCGGCCAGGGTGAGGGCGTCGCGTTCGGGGGCCTCGGTGCGCACCCGCACGCTGTCGCGGCCGATCCTGGCCCGCAGCTCCTCGGGGGAGCCCAAGGCCACGACGCGGCCGTGGTCGAGGATGGCCAGCCGGTCGCAGTGGTCGGCCTCGGCCAGGTGGTGGGTGGTCAGCAGCACCGTGGCGTCCGACTCGCGGCGCATGCGGTGCACGTGGTGCCACACCTCCGCGCGGCTGTGCGGGTCCAGGCCCACGGTCGGCTCGTCCAGGAACAGCACCCGGGGCTCGTGCAGCAACCCGCGCGCGATCTCCAGACGGCGCTTCATCCCGCCCGAGAGGGTGCCCACCAGGCTGCGGCGCCGGTCGGCCAGGTCGGTGAGCGCGAGCATGGCGGTGACCCGCTCCCGCGCGCGGCGTCGCGGCACCCCGTACAGGACGGCGTGGATCCGCAGGTTCTCCTCAACGGTGAGCTTGTCGTCCAGGGTGGTCTTCTGGAAGACCACCCCGATGGAGCGGCGGACGGCGGCCGGCCGGGTGCGCACGTCGTGCCCGGCCACCCACAGTCCACCGGCGGTGGGCCGTGTCAGCGCGCACAGCATCGCGATCGTGGTCGACTTCCCGGCGCCGTTGGGGCCCAGGAGACCGAAGATCTCCCCCGGGTGCACGAGGAGGTCGAGTCCGCACACGGCCTCCACACCAGGGAAGGTCTTGACGAGTCCCTCGGCCCGGATGGCGGGCACCCGCGGTGGGGATTCGGGCGTGGCGGCCTGACGCATTGCGGCCGTCACTCCCATTGAGGGCATGGGGGGAGTTTCGGGTTTCAATTCACTCCTCATGGGGCCAAACCGGACGCGACCTGGTGGCCAGGTGGGTTGATCCGGTGACCGAACCGTTTTCCACGCATCACAGGGGGGATTGAAGTCTTCGGCAAAGCTACACGAGGTAGCTCGCCTCTCACAATCAGTAGCCGAACGGGAGGAACCCATGGCCATGCAGGACCTGCCCCGCGACGCCGGAACGCTCGACACCACCCCGCTCGTCTCCCTCGGAGCCGAAACCGAACTCCTGTCCGACCAGCTCAACCTCGACTGCATCCGCACCTGCATCAGCGGCTGGACCATCCGCTGCGACGGAGCCACCTTCTGACGCACGCATGCGTCTCGACAGCACGGACGTGAGCCGACCCCACACCCGGCCACGACCACGCCGCCCCGGCCCCCGCCGGGGCGGCCCCGCACGGGGTGGCCGCCCCGAACACGACGGCCACCCCACCCCCGACCCCACCGACGAGGGAGACCAACGGTGCGCGAGCACGACAGCACCCGCACCCGCACACCCGCGCTGGAGGAACGCCTGCGCCGGGCCGGACGCGTCATCACCGACCACACGACCTGGACCGACGTCACCCTCCCCAACCTCGAACTGCCGCCCCAGGGCTGGAAGATCCACATCTCCGCCCGGCCCACGACCCTGGTCGAAACCCTCGGCCGCGCTCTACCCCTCCTGCTGCGGACCCCGTGCCGGTTCAAGTTCGCCCGCACCACCGAAATCCTGCGCGAACTCAACTCCCACCGCTCCCGCCCCGGCGCCGTGGGCAAGGCCGTCACCGTCTACCCCCCACGCGAACACTTCACCGACCTTGCCGAGAAACTGGCCGCCGAACTCGCCGGCCTGGAGGGACCACGCGTCCACAGCGACCGCAGGATCCGCCCCGACGCGCCCGTCTACTACCGCTACGCCCCCTTCGAGGCCACCCACGCCACCGACGACAACGGCGATCTCCACCTGGTCGTCCACGACGACCAGGGGCGCGCACGGCCCGGCGGAGCCGACGGCCGCTACCACGCGCCGACCTGGATCCCCGACCCCTTCACCGGACGCCTGCCCGCCCCCGAGACGGCGGCCCCCTCCCCCGTCCTGCTCGGCGGCCGCTTCCTGGTCCCCGGCGCCATCGCCCACACCGCCGCGGGCGGCGTCTACCGCGCCACCGACACCACCACCGGGCAGGCGGTCGTGGTCAAGGAACGCCGCGCCCACACCGACGAGGACCCCACAGGAACCCGCGACGCCCGCCACCGACTCCGCGCCGAAGCCGCCGTCCTGCGCCGCCTGGAGGGCATCGACGGCATCCCCAGCGTCGTGGACCACTTCCGCCACGGCGCCGACGAGTTCCTCGCCACCACCGACCTCGGCCCCCGGGACCTGCGCACCGACGTGGCCACCCACGGCACCCACACCACCACCGGCCGGGACCCGGACCGCCTCGCCGTCCGCCTCAGCCGCCTGGTCGACGCCGTGCACGCCCGCGGCGTCCTCATCCGCGACCTGGCCCCCAAGAACGTCGTCATCACCGAGCAGGGCCACCCCTGCCTGGTCGACTTCGAGATCAGCCACACCCTCGACGCCCCCGACCCCCACCCGCCCCGCGGGTGGACCCCCGGCTACTCGCCACCGGAACAGGAACACGGCGCACCCGCCCGGCTCGAGGACGACCTCTACTCCCTGGGCGCCACCCTGCTCTACGCCGTCACCGGCGTCGACCCACCCTCCCGCGCGACCCGGGCCGTACCCGACGACGGCCGGGCCCGCACCATCCTCGCCGCCCTGGGCGACCGAACCCCCGCCGTGGCCGGAGTGATCCCCGACCTGATGTCACCCGACCCCGCACGGCGCGTCCACGCCATGGAGCTGCTCCGCTCGGGCCACGCCCCCCAACCTCCGAGCGCCGACCCCCGCTACACCGTCACACCCGCCGGAGTGGACGCGCTCGTCACCACGGCATTGGACCAGACCCACGAGACCGCCCGCGCCCTGCTCACCGGCCGCGACCGCTCCCCCGCGGGCGCACCCAGTCCCACCAACCAATACCAGGGGGCGGCCGGGATCGGCGTGGAACTCCTACGCCACCACGACCCCCGCTCACGCTCCCTGGCCCACGCCCTCGCCCACTGGACCTCGGGCTTCCTGGCCCTGCGCCCCACACCACCCGGGCTGCAACTCGGCTCCTGCGGCACGGCCGTGTTCCTGGCCACGGCCGCCCGCGAACTCGACGACCCCACCCTCACCGACGCGGTCCGCCCTCTGGCCCGAACCGTTCCCGAGACCGTCTCCTCCACCGACCACACCTCCGGCCTCGCGGGGATCACCCTGGCCCAGCTCCACCTCTGGCGCCTGACCGGAGACCAGACCCGCCTCGACCTGGCCCGGCGCGGCGCGCGGCTCCTCATCGACACCGGATCCGCCGCCACCGTCCGCGCCTGCCCGCCCGACCCGGACGACCACGACGCCACCACCTCGCACCTGGGCCTGGCCCACGGCCTGGCGGGCGTGACCCACGCCCTGCTGTGCCTGGACGCGGCCGTCGGCGACCCCGCCGCCCGGGCCGAGGCCACCGCCGGCCTGGAGGTCCTCGCCCACCTCCTGCCGCCGCTGCTGGAACAGGCCGACCACGCCACGGCCCGCCCCATGACCCTGGCGTCGTGCCAGGGCCTGGCCGGCATCGGCACGGTCCTGCTCCACGGCGGCTCCCACACCGGCCAGCCCCATCTCACCGAGCTCGCGGTGAGCGCCGCGCGCCGCTGCCGCGCGCACGCGCCCCGGGTCGCCGTCACCGGTCAGTGCTGCGGCCTGGCGGGTGTCGGCGAGTTCCTCCTGGACACCGCGACACACACCGGGGACACCGCCCACCGCGACGCCGCCCTGGACGTGGCGGGGCTGATCCTGGTGCGCTCGGACGGCACCCCCGACGCCCCGGTCTTCCTCGACCACACCCGCGAACCGGGCGGCGGCTGGGCCAGCGGCGTCGCGGGTGTCCTGGCCTTCCTGCGCAGGCTGGCCCGGGGCGGACCGCGCGACTGGTGGGGCGACATCCCCCACGCCCCCGACATGTGATCACCACGACACCGCCGCCACACTCCGCTCCACCGGGAACCAGGCCGTCACCGGGACCGTTGCCAGTGCAGTCAACGACGACACGGAGGTGGAGTTTGAGCGCGGTCACCCTGATCCGCAACGAGAACCTGACCCAGCACGTGGACTACGCCTACGCGGCCACGGCGCCCGAGGCCGGGACCGTGGTGTGGACCGCCGGGGCCTGCCCCCTGGACGAGGACGGCGCCACCGTCGCCGTGGGCGACTACGCGGGCCAGGCCGAGCAGGTGATGCGCAACCTGCGCACGGCGCTCCGAGGCGCCGACGCGGACCTGACCGACATCGTCAAGACGACGGTGTACGTGGCCTCCAACCGCCAGGAGGACCTCGTGGCGGCCTGGGACGTCGTCCGCGCCCACATGGGCGACCACGACGCCCCCAGCACACTGCTCGGCGTGGCCGTCCTCGGCTACGACGACCAGCTGGTCGAGGTCGAGGCGGTCGCCGTCGTCTGAACCGGCGCGTCCGGAAGCCGGGTGGTTCCCACGACCCCAACGGGTGGAGGACAGTTGCTGTCCTCCACCCCTGGCAGACTGCGGGCACACCCCATTTCACGGCGGGGCCCGCGGGTCGCACGCGCGACCTCTCCGCCGTCCGCCCCGGAGGAGCCCGATGAAAGCGACCTCGGCCCGCCTGCTGCGTCTGCTGTCCCTGCTCCAGACACGCCGGGAGTGGCCGGGCGCCGACCTCGCCGACCGCCTGGAGGTCAGCCCGCGCACCGTGCGCCGCGACATCGACCGCCTGCGTGAACTCGGTTACCCCATCGAGGCCGCCATGGGCACCGGCGGCGGCTACCAACTGGGCGCCGGAGCCGCCCTGCCGCCCCTGCTCCTGGACGACGACGAGGCCGTCGCCGTCGCCGTGGGACTGCGCACCGCCGCTCAGGGCGGGGTCACGGGGATCGAGGAGACCTCGGTGCGCGCCCTGGCCAAACTCCTCCAGGTCCTGCCCTCGCGCCTGCGTCGCCGGGTCGACGCCCTGGGCGCCTTCACCGTCCCCATGCCCGCCGCGGGACCGGTCGTCGACGCCGACACCCTGGCGCTGGTGGCCGCCGCCTGCCGCGACAGCGAACGGCTCAGGTTCGACTACCAGCGCCACGACGGAAGCCCCACCCGCCGCACCGTCGAACCCCTGCGCCTGGTCGCCCGAGGACGGCGCTGGTACCTGGTGGCCTGGGACAACGACCGTGACGACTGGCGCGCCTTCCGCGTGGACCGGATGCGGCCCCTGACGCCCACGGGTCCACGCGTTGCGCCCCGCGACCCTCCGGAACAGGGCGTGGCCGCCTACCTGGCCGAGCGCATGGACGTGCACATGTGGCCGAACAGGGCGCGGATCCGCCTGTTCGTGTCCGCGGAGGAGGCCCACCGCCGCGTCGGCGAGTGGTTCGGCCACATCGAACCGGTCGACGAGAACGCCTGTGTCCTGGTGTGCGCCGGGAACTCCATGCTCCACATGGCCTGCTACCTGGGCATGCTCGACATGGACATGGAGGTGGAGGAACCTGACGAGCTCCGTGAGCAGATGGCACTCCTGGCGGCCCACCTCCACCGCGCCTCCACCGGGTTCTGACCCCCGATACGGCGCCCCGAGGGCCGCGTCCGACACCGACTTCGGGAAGTAGCCCACGCACCCCCACCAAGGAACTACGCTAAGGAGTTAATTGCCTCCGTAGAGTAATGAAAGTAGGGGTGTGCGTGCCCACCCGACCCAGGTGCCCCGAACTGCGGCACCTCAACTGCCCGCCGACCCTCCACGACCTGGCCCCCGGCTACCGCGTCGCCCGCTGGGACCACCCCCGCGCCCTCTCCGCCCGCAGCCGCGACCGCCTCCACATCACCCTGCGCGACCTGGCCGAACGCGCCTTCGGAGCCGACCACTCCGGCTACTGGCACACCCGCGTCCAGTCCGGCTTCTTCGACCGGATCACCACCCTGGCCCTCATCCTCGGCCCGGACGACACCCCCGTCGGATGGGGCGGCTACCACCGCCTCCGCCTGGCCTCCCGGCGTTCCCTCTACCTGGACGCCGCCGGCGTGGTCCCCGCCCACCGCCGCTTCGGCCTGTCCACGGCGCTGATGACCCACTTCCTCACCCGGGAAGTCCTCGCCCACCCCCTGTCCAACACCTATGTGGTCCTGCGCACCCGCCACCCGGCCGTCTACGCGGGGTGGCGCAGGGGCCTGGGCACCCGCCGTGTCTTCCCCGACCGGCACCGCGCCCTGCCCAGTCTGGTCCGCCGTCTGGCGGGAGAGGCCGCCGAATGGCTGGGCGACGGCCCGCGACTGCACCCCGACACCCTGGTCGTCCGCGACGCCTACCGCATGTTCGACGGAGACATCTACGGAATCCGACCGCGCAGCGGGGACACCGGCATCGACGACTACTTCGACGACACCGTCGGCCCCAAGGACGCCGTCCTGGTCGTGGCACGCACCAACGTCCACGCGCTCGCCCGCGTGGCCGCCGCCCGACGCCTCCGGGCACGCCTGCGCCACCGCACCGCGAACGGCACCCGTCCCGCCCCCGACCACACCGAGGACGTCAGGACCGCGACGCCCACGGGCGCGGGCGCCTCCGGTCTACTGTCGACCCCCCGGACCTGAGAGGGCGGGGTCCGCGCCGCCGCCGAGAACCGATCAGCCCGCGACCGCCTCAGCGCCCTCGTCGACGAACCCGCCGACGTCACGGACCAGATCCATCAACCGCGCCAACCGCAGACTCTCCGACCACGGCATGTCCGGGCTCTGGGTCCGCCCCTCGGCCACGCGCCGCGCGACCTCTTCGACCTCGTGCACATAACCGTTGCCGCGGTAGGGGCGGTGGAACACCTCCGGTTCACGGCCGTCACGGTGCACCGCCACCTCGGTCGGCGCCCACGTTCGGTCCAGCTCCAACCACCCCTCGGTGCCCACCAGCACCGCGCGGCCCGGCATCGTCGAACGCGACGCGCAGCTCAGCGTGGCCGAAACCCCGCCCTCACCACGGGCCAGGACGGTGGTGTGGGTGTCCACCATCCGGTCGGGGGACAACTGGCGGGTCGCCCCCACCACCGTCAGTTCCCCCAGGAAGTCGGTGGCCAGCGCCAGCGGGTACACGCCCAGGTCGAGCAGGGCTCCGCCGCCGAGCTCGGTGTTGAACAGCCGGTGGTCGGGGTCGAAGGGCACACTGATCCCGAACTCCGCCGACAGCGAGCACAACCGGCCGATCATCCCGTCGGCCACCAGGTCACGGGCCAGCCGATAGGCGGGAAGGTAGCGGGTCCACATCGCCTCCATGAGGAAACGGCCCCGGGAACGGGCCACCGCCACCATCTCCGCCACCTGCAGGGCGTTCATCGCCATCGGCTTCTCCACGAGCACGTGCTTGCCCGCGTCCAGACACGTCAGCGTGTGCGGATGGTGCCCCGGATGCGGGGTGGCCACGTACACCGCGTCCACGCCCTCATCGCGGGCCAGCTCCGCGTAACCGCCGTGGCTCACCGGGATTCCCCACGCGTCGGCGAACTCCCGGGCCCGCCCGGCCGAACGCGACCCCACCGCCGTCACCCGCCCCGTGGGCGTCTCCTGCATCGCCTCCAGGAAGGAGTGGGCGATCCCACCCGTGCCGATGACGCCCCAACGCAGCACACCTTCGCCATCCGTCATGACGCCAATCCTAAAAACCCGGTCATGTCGTGGTCGAGTGGGGGATGCCGCTCGGTTTCGGCGCCCAGGACCCGTACGGTGTCGGAAGGATCGCAGGGCCGCTCGCGCGGGTCACCGAACGGAGGGGGAATGTCGGACACACTCGCCCAGAGGATGGGGGTGCGTCCCGGGGACCGGCTGCTCGTCCTCAACGCGCCCGAACGCTACCTGCGCCTCCTGGAGCCACCGCAGGACATCCACATCGACCTGGGTCTCATCGAGGGCGCCGACTACGACGACATCCACCTGTTCGCCCTGGACCGGGGCACGGTCACCCGCGAGGCACCCACGGCCATGGACGCGGCCGGTCCCCGCACCCGGCTGTGGATGTGCTTCCCCCAACGCGGCGGCACCATCATCACCGACCTGACCGCCGACCAGGGATGGGCCGTGCTCCGCGAGGCCGGATGGCGCAGTACCGCCCAGGTCCCCATCGACTCGGACTGGGCGGCGCTGCGCTTCGAACGATGACTCAGGACTCCCTGACCTCCACCGAACCGCTGCCCGTGTTGACCTCGATGCGAGCCCCGGCGTCAGAGGAGGTGTCCACACCGATGTCACGCCCTCCCGTCCCCGACTCCCCGGTCACCGCGTAGGAGCCCTCAGGGACCCGCAACCGGACCGAACCGCTGGTGGAGTCCACCGACAGCAGCTCGAAGGGGGCGTCCGTGCTCACCTCGACGCCGCCCGAGGTCGTCGACACCTCAGCCGACGTGAAGCCTCCGCCCACGACGACGGCCCCGCTGGTGGCCTCAGCCTCCACCACCCGAGCGGTGAACCCCGACACGTCCACGGCGCCGGAGACCGACTCCACGTCCAGTGACTCCCCCGACCCGGAGGCCGCGATTCCGCCCGAGACGGTCTCGACCGCGACCGAGCCCTCCACACCGGACAGCTCCACACCGCCGGCGGTCGAGGAGACCGACACGTCACCGACGTTGTCGCTCACCATCACCGCACCGCTGGTGCTCGACAGGTCCAGCGCACCGTTGACGTTGTCCACCCGGATCCGGCCGCTGGTGGTCTCCACGTCCACCGACGTCCCCTCGGGCACCGCGATCTCGTAGTTGACCTCGCACATGCCGAGGAACGGCACGCCCTCGCACTCGGCGTTCAGGGACAGCTCCTCCCCGCCACCCGCGTCGATCTCCTCGTGGGGGGCCTTGAGCGGACCGCCTCGCAGGCTGCGGTCCACGGTCACCTCGTTCCCGTCAGTGCCGACGAGGACCACCTCGCCGTCGGTCTCGTTGTCGACCTCCAGGGAGGCCACGCCCGGGAACGAGTCTCTCCGGCTGTCCCGGTCCACGGCCACGTTGCCCAGGACCGAGACCACGGTGACGCCGATCAGCACCACCACGAGCACGGCGCCCAACAGCATCCACGGTCCCGCCCGGAACCCGCCCGGCTCCTTGCTCGACGAGGCGTACAGACCCCGTGCCTTGAATGTCACGTCGTTTCCCTCCCGGAAGGCCCACGCCTTCCTCCGTGTCGTCGGATCAGGTCTGTTCGCCGCCACGCAGGTACCGCAGGACCGCCTGGACCCTGCGGTGGTCGTGGTCGTCCTGGCCCAGGTCGAGCTTGGTGAAGATCGAGCGGATGTGCTTTTCGACCGCGCGCTCGGTCACGGTCAACCGTGCCGCGATCCCCGCGTTGTTGAGTCCCTCCGCCATCACCTCCAGCACCTCGGCCTCCCGAGGGGTGAGCCGCTCCAGGGCACTGTCACGACGACGGCTGAGCAGCTGGGAGACCACCTCCGGGTCGATGGCCGCTCCCCCCTCCGCCACCCGGCGCAGGACGGTGAGGAACTCCTCGATGTCGGCCACCCGATCCTTGAGCAGGTAGCCGACCCTGGTGGAGCCGCCGCCCAGAAGGTCGGCCGCGTACCGGCTGACCACGTGTTGCGACAGCAGCAGCACCGCCACCCCCGGGTGTTCCCGGCGGATGCGTATCCCGGCCTGGATACCCTCCTCCGAGTAGGTCGGCGGCATACGGATGTCCACCAGGCACAGGTCGACGTCGGGGTGGGCCGCCACCGACTCCAGCAGGGCCTCGGCGTCCCCCACCTGGTCGACCACCTCCACACCCGCGTCCTCCAGAAGCCGGGCCATACCGCTGCGCAGCAGCACCGAGTCCTCGGCGATGATGACCCGCGGGCCCGCCTGGGACCCGCCCGTACTCGACGTGCCGTGCACGTTCACGCCTCCCATGGGATGTCTGCGGTCAGGGTGGTTCCCCCACCGGCCGGACTGTGGACGGTCAGTGTTCCGTCGACGGCGTCCACACGGTCCCACAGCCCGTACAGACCGCTTCCGCCCTCGGGATCGGCGCCGCCGGAGCCGTCGTCGGCCACGGTGACCCGCAGCAGGAAACCGCCCCGTGCGGCCAGGGCGGCCACCCGCCGGGCGCGCACGGCGACCCGCTCCGCCGAGGCGTGTTTGGCCACGTTGGTCAGTGCCTCGCACACCACGTAGTAGGCGACCCCCTCGGCCCGGTGGGAGGGGCGCTCCTCGAGCTCCACGTCGACCTCCACCGGGACCGGTGACCGTCCCGCGGCCACCGGCAGGGCGGAAGGCAGACCGTGGTCGGTGAGCACGCGGGGGTGCAGGCCCCGAGCCACCTGACGCAGCTCCTCCATGACCTCCTTGGACTCCCGCTGGGCCTCGGTGATGAGTTCCAGGGCGCGGTCGGGGTCGCGCGCCAGCTGGGTGCGGGTCCGGGTCAGGGTCATGGAGAGCGCGAGCAACCGCTGCTGGGCTCCGTCGTGCAGGTCCCGCTCGATCCGCCGCCGCTCCGCCTCGGCGGCGTCGACCATGCGCAGGCGGCTGTCCTGGACGTGCATCAGCCGACGGATGACCCGGACCTCGGGAGCGTCTAGGTGCAGGGCCCGGTGCAGCATGACCTCCGTGGCCACCAGGTACGGTGCCAGGCTCAGCCCGGCCAGGGCCGCGAGAGGCCCGGCCACGACCAGGCCCAACAGACCGGCCACCTCCCCCGGCGAACCCAGGACCAGCGCGTACATCACGCCCAGGAGCGCGCCCGCCGCCCCGGCTCCGCCACCCACCACCAAGGCCACCACGAGCGCTCCCGACAACAGGGCGTGCACACCGGCGACGACGCTGCGCCCCACCCGGGTCCAGGCCTCGCGGCCGAACAGGAACCCCACCACCCGCCTGGGGACGCCGTTGGAGGGCAGGGGATCGGGTGGTTGACTCTCCACGATCCCGAACACCGCCCCCAAGCGGCCGTGCTGCACCCGGCACGCCAGCCTGGCCAGTGGGGACGCCGTGACCGCCAGCAGGACGGCGAGGGGCGCCCACGGGAAGACGGGGACGGGGCCGACCGACGGCGGGTTGGGCAGCCAGGGCAAGATGAGGGTGAGACCGATCCAGGTGGCCGACAGCACGAGCACCAGACCCGGCAGCAGGTAGAGCGGGGCCAGTGTGAAAGACGTCATCAGGTGCAGCACCGCGACCATCCGCACCCGCCAGGTCCTCCCGTAGGCTTCGGCGGCATGGGACAGGTTCGCCAACGCGGACACCAGGGACTCGCTCTGGCCGTCCGTGGCGGTGGTGGGGATGTCGGGGCCGGTCACAGAACAAACGTAGTGATCACGGCCCTCCTACGACGAGGCCGTCAGCACGTGGAGTCACGGTAGTGACAGCACCACCGGGAAGGGGAGGCGCGTCCGGTATGGCTCACGTTCGGGTAAGGCCGGTCTTGGCCGAGGTGGGACGGATCAACATGCTGTTCCGGCTGGAGCGGGAGGCGCCGGGTCCGCGGTGGCGTGCGCTGGACGGGTCGGGTGCCTCCGAACGCGTGATCGCCGCGGAGGTGGACCGGGTGCGTGCCCAGCTCGCCGCGATGTCGGGTCAGGGGCCCGAGGACGTGGAGTGGCGGGTGGCGGCGTCGATCCTCCACCAGGGGCTGGCCACGCGGCTGCTCTCCCCCGTGTTGGCCGCCGGACTGTGCCATGGTGTCCTGCTGGACGCGGCACGATTCCACCACGATCCCGGGCGTGAGGGCCCGGTGGTGCTGCGCACGGACCAGGAGTACGCCGAGACCGCTCCCGTCGGGGAACTGGCCGACTGGGTCGAGGAGACCGTCGTCGCGGGGGTGATGGGCCGCATCGCCCACGTCCTGCCCAAGGTCGGCAGGGTCGCGCCCGGACTGTTGCGCGGCAACACCGCGGCGGCCCTGGCCGGTTCGGTCCGGGCGCTGGGGGCCGACCGCCCCAGTGTGCGCCCGGCAGCGGAGGAACTGGCGCGCACCCTCTTGGCCCGTCCGCCGCTGTCCGGGACCGGCGGGTACACGGGGACGGACGCGGAGGGGCTGGCGGTGTTCCGACGCACCACGTGTTGCTTGTACTACCGGCTGCCCGGATACGGGATGTGCGGCGACTGCGCCCTGCGCCCCTGACCGCGGGGCGCACTCCCCCATTGTCCGGTGCCCGGGGCGCTCCAACTCTGCGCGTGCGCCACCCGTCACGAAGAACGTGGTGGTCGATTTCCGTCCCCAAGGCGCACACCGCCGGTATCCGGCCGCGAAGAGTCAGGACCGATTCCGCCCGGAGGCCAATGCGTTCCGCTCGCCTTCCGGTGCGAGTCACGCATTGATATGGTGCCGGCGACGACCGATGGACTCCCCGCCTTCGGGCGTGGTAACGGCGACGCCGGGGCGGGGTAGTGTCGTGGCCATGCGCATTCCGACGGACGCCCGGATCCGTGACCTGCACGAGAAGTACGCCCCCACACCCGAGGCGTTCGCACTCGTCCATCGGCACTGCCGGATCGTCCGCGACATCGCCGAACGGTTGCTCGAACGCTGCCCGGAGGGCCTGGACGCCGAGCTCGTGCGCGCCGGCAGTCTCCTCCACGACATCGGTGTGTACGCGCTCTACGACGACTCCGGCAGGATCGACCACGCGAACTATGTCCGCCATGGAGTACTGGGCCGCGACATCCTCGCCGAAGAAGGGTTCCCCGAGGAAATTCAGCGTTTCTGCTCCTGCCATACAGGCGTCGGTGTGAGCCGTTCGGACGTTCTCAACCAGGGGCTTCCCATTCCGGTCGACGACTATCTGGCGGAATCCCCGGAGGAGGAGCTCGTCATGTTCGCGGACAAGTTCCACAGCAAGACGGATCCGCCGGTCTTCGTTTCGCGTGCCTCCTACGAAGAGCGACTTCGACGTTTCGGTGAGAACAAGGTGTTGAGGTTCAAAGAAATGGTCGAAAGATTCGGCGAACCCGATCTCGCCCCGATCATGGCAACCTACGGCGATCCACTGGTCTGACCACCGCGCTCGGGCGGCGACGCGCCGGGGGCTCTCGCTGACGGGGTCAGCGCCGAGCGGTCAGCCGTGCCCGGGTGCGCTCGGGCACGGTGGGCGGCAGGCTGTCCAGGACCTCGGCCAGTGAGACCCCGGCGAGGCTGTCCCGCCAGACCTGGTGGGCCTCGTCCATCTTCTGGGCGAGGACACACCTGTCCTGGCAGTCCTCGGGTGGCAGCGCCCCGCGTCCCCGCTGGCGGATCTCGCGGCACACGTAGGGCGAGGAGGGGCCGTCGACGGCCTCGACGATCTGGAGGAGAGTGATGTCGCAGGTGGGCCGGGCGAGCCGGAATCCGCCGCGCGGACCCGTGGTCGCGTCCAACACACCCGCCCTGACCAGTGCCTGGAGCTGTTTGGCGAGAGAGGGCGCGGGGATGTCGTAGTACTCCGCCAGTCGTGTCGCGGACGCGGTGGCCCCCGGTTCGAGCTGGGCCAGGGTCGTGGCGCAGTGCAACACCCACTCGGTACTCACAGGCAGCTTCATGTCCTCCAGTCTATTAAAGATATTGCGGAACTTTTTTATCCTCAATAAGCTGCGCAGTAGCCGACACAAGGAGTGAACACCATGCGGATCGCGGTCGCCGGAGCCACGGGCAACATCGGGTCCCTCACCGTCCGGGCCCTGGAACGGGAGGGGCACCAGGTCGTGGGCATCAGCCGCGCACAGGGCGTGGACCTGCTCACCGGGGATGGACTCGACCGGGCGCTCACCGGGGTCGACGCCGTCGTCGACGCCACCAACACCACGGCCGCCGACCGCTCCACGGCGGTCGACCACCTGGGCACCATGACCCGCAACCTGCTCGCCGCCGAGGAGCGCGCGGGTGTGCGCCACCATGTACTGCTCTCGATCGTGGGAATCCACCGCGTCGGGGGCAACCCGCACTACGCCGCCAAGCGGGAGCAGGAGCGCCTGGTCGCCGAGGGGCGGGTGCCGTGGACGATCGTCCCGGCCACCCAGTTCCACGACTTCGCCGCCATGGTCGCCAGCTGGACCGAGAGGGACGGCGTCGCCCAGATCGCCCCACTGCTCGTACAGCCCGTCGCCCCCGCCGACGTGGCCGACGTCCTGGCCGAGGTCGCCCCCGGTCAGCCGCGGGGACACCACGCCGATCTGGCCGGACCCGAGCCCCAGGACCTGGTCGACATGGCCCGGCGCACCCACCAGGCGCAGGGTCGTCAGGTCACGCTGGTGCCGACGTGGTCGGGCGCCTTCGACACGGAGATGGCCGGGAACGTCCTACTCCCGGGGCAGGGGGCCCGGATCGCGCCGACCACGTTCGCCGACTGGCTCGCGGACCTGCCGAAGACCGCGGAGAGCAATTGACCTCAACATAACTTTAGGTAGAAGACTCCCCTCCATGACCACACCGCACACCCCCGACCGAACCCACGAGACCGAGATCGAGGCCATCCGCCGGGTCGTCGCCGAGGTGGAACGCGCGCAGCGCGACGAACGCCCCGACGCGTTCGCCGCGCTGTTCCGCCAGGACGCGATCTGGACCACGGCCCACGGCAGACGACTGTTCGGGCGCGAGGAGATCAGCGACTTCACCCACAAGGTGCTGCCCGGGGCGATGGGAGACCTCGTCCCCGTCTACGAGGTCGACCACGTCCAGTTCATCCGACCGGACGTGGCCGCGGTCAAGGTCCGCCAGCGCTACCTGACCCGCGACGGTGCTCCGGCAAGGGATCAGCCCGAGGGCACACCGCTGTACGTGATGTCCAAAGAAGACGGCCGCTGGCTTTTGACCGCCTGCCAGAACACACAGGTCCACGGCTGACCCCCGTGGGCGGGCCCGACCGGCCCGCCCACGGGCGCTCACGCGGCCAACCGGCGGCGGCGCGTTCCAGGGCCGGAGCTAGGACGCGCCGTCCTCCTCCACGTGGGCGAGGAAGTCCAGCAGCGCGGCGTTGACCTCCTCGGGACGTTCCTGCTGCGTCCAGTGCCCGCACCCGGCCAGGGTGATGTTGGCGTGCACGCGCGGCGCGACCAGGTGCAGGTTCTCGCGTAGGAAGTCCACGCCCTTCAGGGACACGACCATGTCCTTGTCACCGACCACGTACAGCGCGGGCACGTCGACCGTGCGGCCCTGGAAGGCGGCCATGAGCTCGTTGTTGCGTTCGATGTTGCGGTACCAGTCGAGCGGTCCGGTGAACGCGTCGGCGCCCTGGTAGTCCTCCGCGAACGCGGCCACGTCCTCCTCGGTCAGCCAGTCGGGCAGGGCGTCCGGTTCGGGCATGGTGTCCAGGAGGGTCTGGCCCTCGGGGATGACCCAGGGCTCGGGTTGTTCGACCCGGGGGTTGTCCCCCGACGCGTTGAACAGGATGCGGCGCAGCGTCGCGGCCGGGTCTTGAGCGAGCTCGGCGTCGGCCGTACCGGGCTCCTGGAAGTAGATCTGGTAGAAGCCCTCGCCGTACAGGTCCCGGGTGACCGAGGGCGGAGGCATCATGGCCGGGGGCGCCGGGGGAACGCTGAGCCCCGCCACACCACGCACCAGGTCGGGGCGCAGCAGCGCGGTCGCCCAGGCCACGGGCGCCCCCCAGTCATGGCCGACCAGGACGGCGCTGGAGGCCCCGAGTTCGCGGATCAGCGCGGTGACGTCGCCGACGAGGTGCGGCAGGGTGTAGGCGTCGGTGGACTTGAGCTTCTCGCTGCGGGCGTATCCGCGCTGGTCGGGAGCGACCACACGGTAACCGGCCTCGGCCAGCGGGGCGAACTGGTGGCGCCAGGAGTACCAGCTCTCGGGGAAACCGTGCAGGAGCAGGACCAGCGGCCCCTCCCCCTGTTCGGCGATGTGCAAGCGGACTCCGTTGACCTCGACGTCCCTGTGCCTGACGGTCATCGTTGGCTCCTCGCCGCGTTCGGGTGGGCCGCGGGATCGGTCCGCTGGGGGCGGTGGCGGCCTCACGGGGAGCATAGGGGAAGGGGCGTGCGGCGCACGTGCGAACTCCCCACCCGGCACGCATGTCTCAAATAATGAGAATCAAATCTCAAAAAGAGAGACATAGGTGTAGGGTCCCCACCACAGGCACTCCACGACACCCCTCAGAAAGGGGAGCCCATGTCGCGCTACACCCACGGCCAACACCGCTCGGTCACCGACTCCTACCGCTGGCGCAACGCCGCCAACTCCACCGCCTACGCACTGGATGAGATGGCCCCCGGTCGTTCCCTGCTGGACGTCGGTTGCGGACCCGGCACCATCACCGTCGACCTGGCCCAGCGCGTCGCCCCCGGCTCCGTCACCGCCGTGGACTCCTCCGCCGAGGCCGTCGACCTGGCACGGGCCACCGCCCAGGAGGCTGGCCTGGACGACATCGACTTCCAGGTCCACGACGCCCACGACCTGAAACTGCCCGACGACACCTTCGACATCGTCCACGCCCACCAGGTCCTGCAACACGTCAGCGACCCCGTGCGCGCCCTGGCCGAGATGCGCAGGGTCGCCCGCCCAGGAGGCGTGGTCGCCGTGTGCGACAGCGACTACTCCGGCATGTTCTGGTACCCCCGCCTGCCCGAACTGGACGCGTGGATGTCCCTGTACCAGCGCGTCGCCCGAGCCAACGGCGGCGAACCCGACGCCGGACGCCACATGGTCGCCTGGGCGCACCGGGCCGGGTTCACCGACGTCACCTACGTCTCCGAGGCCTGGAGCCACTCCTCCCCCGAACGCCGCGAGTGGTGGGGGCAGATGTGGGCCACAAGGATCCTGGAGTCCGACATGGGCCGCCAGGCAGTCGCCGAGGGGTACGCCACCCGACAGGACCTGGAGGACATCTCGGCGGGTTGGAGCCGGTGGAGCCAGGACCCCGACGGAGTGTTCGTGATCCCGCGCGGCGCCCTGGTCTGTCGTGCCTGAGCGCCCCGTCTTCCGGGCCCACGCACGAACGGGCCCGGAAGACGGCGACACCGCACGCCGTCACTGGTCAGCACGAGCGGGCGAGATATACCGTCGTCCTGACACCGCCGTCCACGCCTGGAGGACCCCCATGTCCGACCTACCGATCGGCTACTGGCTCAAGCACCTGGACCGGCTGATCGAGAACGACTTCGACAGGGTACTGTCCACCGAGTCCCTGGGGCGGCGCCACTGGCAGGTGCTCACCTCCCTGCACAGCGACCCCGTGACGGTCGCCGACCTGGACCGGCGCCTGGCCCCCTTCCTGGAGGAGGACGAGCCCACCGTCGCGCCCGTGGTCGACCACCTGCGCGCACGCGGATGGGTGGAGGGGGAGCGGCCGCTGTCCCTGACCGCGGCGGGCGAAACGGCGCACAAGGCCCTCTTCGAGAAGGTCAGTGACGCGCGCCGCCGCTTGGCCCAGGGCATCAGCGACCAGGAGTACCGCGCCACGGTCGACGTGCTGGAACGCATGTCGGCCAACCTCGAACGCGGCTGACCCCCACCCGGATCCGCCCCAGGGCCGGCGCCCGTGTCCACCAGCGTTCCCCCGTGGCCGGGGCCCGCGCCACGACGACCACCGCTCCCGCGCGGTGCCGGAACGAGAACCACGGGCACGCGCCGGGTTCAGACCAGGTCGGCGGGCAGCTCGCGGGTGAGTTCGACGAAGGCCAGGTCGGGGCGCTTGGGCAGCCCGAACGACTCGTCACCGTAGGGGAAGGGGGTGACCCGGCCCGTGTTGGTGTATCCGCGCCGCTCATACCAGGCGATCAGGTCGGAGCGCTGCTTGATCACCTTCATCCGCATCAGGCGGCACCCCCACGTCCGCACGGCGGTGCGCTCGGCCTCCGCGAGCACGCGACGGCCCAGTCCCGAGCCCTGGGCCGTGGGCCGCACGGAGAACATCCCGAAGTAGGCGCCGCCGGTCCCCCTCCGAAGCTCGCAGCAGGCCATCAGCTCCCCGTCGGACTCGGCCACCAGGACGAGCGTGTTCGTGCGGGAGAGCAGATCGCCCACGCTGTCCTCGTCCACGCGCTGGCCGTCAAGCAGGTCCGCCTCGGTCGTCCACCCCCGCCGTGAGGCGTCACCCCGGTAGCAGGAGTTGACCAGCTCCACCAGTGCGGGGACGTCACCGGGCACGGCCGCTCGGTAACGCAGCTCCGGCTCGCCGTGCATCGTCGCGTCGTTGGTCTCAGTGGTGGTCACACAGGCCTCCGTGGCTCCGAATCTCGCGCCTCCAGTATCGGGCACCGAAACCGGGCCTCGCACCGACGCCCCCGGCGCCAAGGCGTGGTGGGGCCAGTACCACCCCGAGCCCTCACCCCTACGGCCCTGACCCGGTCCCGGTCGCGAGCGTAGGTTCGCTTCCATGAACACCGACCCCTTCGCCCGGATCGCCGCCGACACCCGCTACGTACTGCTGGGACCGGTACTGACCATCCCGGCCTTCGCCCTGGTCCTGACCGGACTCGCCGCCGGAGTCGGCTCCGCCGTAGCCGTCGTGGGCCTGTTCGTCCTGGTCGCGGCCCTCCACACCGCCCGCGGCGCGGCCCACGTCGAACGCATCCGCCTGGCCGACCTGCTGGGCGGTCCCGTGGTCCGGCGCGCCTATCGTCCCGCCCGGCCCGAGGCGGGCCCCCTACGCCGCGCTCTGACCCCCCCTGGCCTGTCAGCAGAGCTGGCTGGACGCCCTCCACGCGCTGGTGGTTCTCCCGCTGTCGCTGGTCACCTTCGCCCTGACCCTGACCTGGTGGGCGGCGGGTGTGGGCGGGCTGCTGTACCCCCTGTGGGGCTGGGCGCTCCACCACATCCCCGGCTACACCGGCGTTGGCGCCTACCTCCTGCCGGACTCCCCCGTGCTGGCCACGACCCTGATCCACATGGTCGCGGGCGCGCTGTTCACCCTCACCGTGCCGGTCGTGGCGCGCGTCAGCGCCGGCGTCCAGGCCACCGTGGGTCGGGCGCTGCTGTTGACCCCCTCCGACGACGCCGTGCGGGTGCACACCCAGCCCTCCGGCCGCGCCGACGAGCACGACCAGGCCCGGCACCGGGTCCCCGCCCACGCCTGAGCCCCGAACCCGCGCTCTGGCGGCCACCGCCGGAGCGCCGATCCCCCTGCCTCACCCGACCCCTTGACCTAAACAATGGTTCAGGTTCTACGGTCGGTGGTGACCGGCCCGCGCACGGCGGACCACCCGCCCGCCCCGGTCACGACCCACACCGCACCGTGAGGAGGCCGGGGCCCGCGCCCCACGAACCCATGAGCATGGAAATGGCCGCGTGGAACTCCATTTATCACGCCACGCACGCCCGAGAGGACCAGCACCCCTTCTCCCTACCGGTCCTACGGCGCATCGCCTCCTTCGCCCGCCCCCACACCCGCCACCTCACCTGGTTCCTCACCCTGAGCGTGGCCACCGCCGCCCTCGCCGTCGCCTCCCCGCTCCTGGCCGGACGCGTCGTCGACGCCATCGTCGAGGGCTCCCCACTACGCCCCGTCCTCCTCCTGGCCGCCGCCATCGCCGCCATCGCCGTCGCCGAGGCGGCCCTGGGACTGGTCGTGCGCTGGCTGTCGGCCCGCATCGGAGAGGGGCTCATCCTCGACCTGCGCACCACCGTCTACGACCACGTCCAACGCATGCCCGTCGCCTTCTTCACCCGCACCCGCACCGGAGCCCTGGTCAGCCGCCTCAACAACGACGTCATCGGCGCCCAACGCGCCTTCAGCGACGTCCTTTCCGGCGTCATCAGCAACCTCGTCACCCTCGCCCTGGCGCTGGTGGTCATGGTCAGCCTGTCCTGGCAGATCACCCTGATCGCCCTCCTCCTGCTCCCGGTGTTCGTCCTGCCCGCCCGCCGCATGGGCGCCCGCCTGGCCCGCATCGAACGCGAACGCACCCTGCACAACGCGGCCATGAGCACCCAGATGACCGAACGCTTCTCCGCCCCCGGCGCCACCCTCATCAAACTCTTCGGCCGCCCCGACGAGGAATCCGCCGAGTTCGCCCGCCGCGCCCGCCGCGTCCGCGACATCGGCGTGCGCACCGCCATGGTCCAGGAGGTCTTCTTCACCGCCCTCACCCTGGTCTCCGCCCTCGCCCTGGCCGTGGTCTACGGACTGGGCGGCCTCTACGCCCTGCGCGGACAACTGGACGCGGGCACGGTCGTGTCCATGGGCATGCTCCTCACCCGCCTGTACGCCCCCCTCACCGCACTGGCCAGCGCCCGCGTCGAAGTCATGAGCGCCCTGGTCAGCTTCGGCCGCGTGTTCGAGATCCTCGACCTGAAGCCCCTCGTCGACGAACGCCCCACCGCACACGCCCTGCCCCCCGGCCCCGCGTCCCTGGAGTTCGACGACGTCACCTTCGGCTACCCCGGCGCGGAGAAGGTGTCCCTGGCCTCCCTGGAGGAGGTGGCCACCCTCGACAGCACCGACGACGGACCCGTCCTGCACGGCGTGTCCTTCCGCGTCGAACCGGGCCAGATGGTCGCCCTCGTCGGCTCCTCCGGCGCGGGCAAGTCCACCATCGCCCAACTCGCCCCCCGCCTCTACGACACCGACTCCGGAACCGTCCGCGTCGGCGGACACGACGTGCGCGACCTGACCTTCCACACCCTGCGCCACACCCTGGGCATGGTCACCCAGGACGGCCACCTCCTCCACGAGAGCATCCGCGCCAACCTCACCCTCGGCAACCCCGACACCACCGACACCGACCTGTGGGACGCCCTGCGCCGAGCCCGCCTGGACACCCTCGTCGCCGCCCTGCCCGACGGCCTGGACACCGTGGTCGGCGAACGCGGCTACCGCTTCTCCGGCGGCGAACGCCAGCGCCTGACCATCGCACGCCTGCTGCTGACCAACCCCGAGGTGGTCATCCTCGACGAGGCCACCTCCGCCCTGGACTCCACCTCCGAGGCCGCCGTCCAGGACGCCCTGGCCGAGGCCATGCGCGGCCGCACCTCCCTGGTCATCGCCCACCGACTGTCCACCATCCGCGCCGCCGACGCCATCCTCGTGGTCGAGGACGGCCGGATCGCCGAACGCGGCACCCATGGCGAACTGCTCGCCCGCGGCGGCCGCTACGCCGAGCTGTACCGCACCCAGTTCGCCACCGGCGAGCCCGAGCCGGTCCCCGCTCCCTGACCCGGACCACGGCCACCACCCAGACCCCGCCTCCCCGGTGGCGCCACACCGGGGAGGCGGCCCCACCGCCCGAGACGCCACGCCCCTGCCCGAAACCCGAACCCGCCCACCGGGCCGAACCCGCTCCCGGGACCGTTCAACGATCCGATTGGCGATGATGGAGCCGACACCGGCCCACCACACCGGGAACGGCAGGAGAACGAGCATGGAGACGGCATCCCCCCTGGAACTGCACCGACTGGAGGTCCCAGCCCCGCAGCTCTTCCCGTTCGCCATCGGGACCTTCGACACGATCGGCCCGCTGTCCCGGGCCGCGTTCGCGCACCGACACACCTTCCACGAGATCGTGCACGTCACGGCCGGCTCCGGTGAGCACGTCATCGACCTGCACCGGTGGCCGATCACCCCACCCAACCTGGGGATCCTCTCCGCCGGACAGGTGCACCACTGGGCGGCGGCCCACGGCGTGGACGGCCACGTGATGCTGCTGGAGGACGCCTTCCTACTGGACCGGCCGGACGACCTCAGCCTTCTGCGCCGACTGGCCGCCGACCACCCCTGGCAGGCCCTGCCCCCCGAGGCCGCCGCCGAGGTCTCCGGAGTCCTCGACGAGATGCTGCGCGAATTCCGCGCCCGAAAGCCCGGCATGGCCTCGGTGCTCCGCGCCTACCTGCACATCCTGCTGACCCGAGCGGCCCGCCGGGCCGATCGGGGACCCGCGCGGCCGCACTCCGGCACGGACACCCCGGCCCAGCGGTTCCTCCGCCTCCTCGACGAACCCGCTTCGGCCACCGGGATGCCGGTCGCCGAAGCGGCCGCCCGGCTCGGGGTGACCCCCGGCCACCTGGCCGACGCGGTCAAACGGGCCACCGGCCGAACCCCCGGCGCGCTCCTGCGCGACGCCCGCACCCTGGAGGCCAAACGGCTCCTGGCCGGCACCGGCCTGACCGTGGCCGCGGTGGCCCGAGCGGTCGGTTTCACCGACCCCGCCTACTTCTGCCGGTTCTTCCGCCGCGAGACGGGGACCAGCCCCGGGCGGTTCCGGCGCCGCTGCCGCACCGTCCCGGAGAAGCACCACGTTCGCCGAGATCCGTCCATCGCCCCCGGAGGGAACGGAACGTAGTCTCATCCTCACCCGCAGGGAGTCCCGGCCGGGCCCCACCCCCCACCTCCCCCACGAGGAGCGCCTCCATGGCCGAGAGCACCGACCGCCCACACCAGGACGGACCGACCCGCAAGACCCTGTTCAGGGCCGCCCTCGTCGCGGCACCCGCCGCCGCGCTGCTGTCCGCCGCGGGGTCCGCCCCGGCGCTCGCCCGCGACCGGGCCGCGGACGGCACCGCGCTGGACCCCACCCCGCAGTGCGACGACGGTGACGACCCCACGCCCCCGCAGATGGAGGGCCCCTACTTCACACCGCACTCCCCGCGCCGCCGCGACCTGGTGGTCCCGGGCGACCACGGGGTGCTCCTGTCGGTCTCCGGCTACGTCTTCACCAGGGACTGCCGACCCGTGGCCGGAGCCCTGCTCGACTTCTGGCAGGCCGACGCCGGCGGCGTCTACGACAACACCGGCTACGACTACCGCGGCCACCAGTACACCGCGGCGGACGGCGCCTTCCGCCTGACCACCGTCGTCCCCGGCCTCTACCCCGGACGCACTCGCCACCTGCACGTCAAGGTGCAGGCCCCGGCCCGGCCGGTGCTCACCACCCAGCTGTACTTCCCGGGCGAGCCGCGCAACGGTACCGACTGGATCTTCGACCCCCGGCTGTTGATGAACGTCCACAACCACTGGGGACGCAAGGCCGCCGAGTTCGACTTCGTCCTGGACCACACCGTCTGACCCGCCCTCCGCCCCACCCCCGGGAAAGGTCGCGGTCCGGGCCCCCGCCCCGCTACCGGGGTCCGGACCGCGGTCGCCGCCCCGGTGGGGGCGGGGGCGGCGACCCCGCGCGCCTACCAGCCCAGGTACGCGCGCAGGTGCCGGGCGGTGAGGGTGTCGGCCTCGGCGGCCATCCGCGCGGGCGCGCCCTCGAACACGATCCGTCCCCCGTCGTGCCCGGCGCCCGGCCCCAGGTCCACGATGTGGTCGGCGTGCGCCATGACCGCCTGGTGGTGCTCGATCACCACCACCGTCCCACCGGCGTCCACCAGCCGGTCCAACAACGCCAGCAACCGGTCCACATCGGCCGGATGCAGCCCGCTCGTGGGTTCGTCCAGCACGTACACCGACGCCTCCTTGGCCATGTGCACGGCCAGCCGCAGCCGCTGACGCTCACCGCCCGACAGCGTGGTCAGGGGCTGTCCCAACCCCAGGTAGCCCAGACCGACGTCGTGCAACCGTCCCAGGATGGCGCCGGCGTTGCCGGAGGTGAAGAAACCACGTGCCTCCTCCACCGTCATGGCCAACACCTGGCTGATGTTCCTGCCCCGCAGCGTGTGCGTGAGGACCTCGGGCCGGAACCGGGAGCCCCCGCACTTCTCACAGGTGGAGGCCACACCCGCCATCATCGCCAGGTCGGTGTAGATGACCCCGGCGCCCTTGCACTCGGGGCAGGCGCCCTCGGAGTTGGCGCTGAACAACGACGCCTTGACCTTGTTGGCGCGGGCGAAGGCGGTGCGGATCGGGTCGAGCAGCCCGGTGTAGGTGGCCGGGTTGGACCGCCGTGACCCGCGGATCGGTGACTGGTCGACCACGACCACGCCGTCACGGCCGGTCAGGGAGCCGTGGATGAGGGAACTCTTGCCCGACCCGGCCACCCCGGTGACGGCGGTGAGCACCCCGAGCGGGATGTCGACACCGACGTCCTTGAGATTGTGGGTGTTGGCTCCGGTGATGGGGATGACGCCGGCGGGGGTGCGGACCTTCTCGCGCGGGGTGACCCTGTGGTCCAGGTGGCGTCCGGTGAGGGTGCCCGAGGCGCGCAGCCCGGCCACGTCGCCGGTGTAGGTGATCCGGCCACCGTCGGGTCCGGCTCCGGGGCCCAGGTCGACGACGTGGTCGGCGATGGCGACGGTCTCGGGTTCGTGCTCGACCACCAGGACGGTGTTGCCCTTGTCGCGCAACCCCGACAGCAGGCGGTTCATCCGCTCGATGTCGTGGGGGTGCAGGCCGACCGTGGGCTCGTCGAAGACGTAGGTGACGTCGCTGAGGCTGGACCCCAGGTGGCGCACCATCTTCACCCGCTGGGCCTCGCCGCCGGACAGGGTGCCCGACTCCCGGTCCAGGCTCAGGTAGCCCAGGCCCACCTCGACCAGGGAGTCCAGGGTGTGGCCGAGGTTGTCGACCAGCGGTTCGACCGAGGGCTCGTCGACGGTGCGCACGAACGCGGCCAGGTCGTCGATCTGCATGGCCGCGCACTCGGCGATGGTGCGGCCCTGGACCTTCACGGACCGGGCCCGGGCGTTGAGGCGGGCGCCGTCGCACTCGGGGCAGGTGGAGTAGGTCACCGCCCGGTCCACGAACGCGCGGATGTGCGGCTGCATGGACTCGCGGTCCTTGGACAGGTAAGTGCGGCGGACCTTGACCAGCAGGCCCTCGTAGGTGAAGGAGTCGCCCTCGCGTTTGACGCGGGTGGCGGGGGTGTGCAGGAAGGTCTCCCACTGCTCGGGGGTGAAGTCGCGCAGCCGCGTGTCGGGGTCGACCATCCCGGAGTGGGCCATCGTCCGCCAGTACCAGTTGCCGACCGCGAACCCGGGCGCGGTGATGGCGCCCTCGTTCAGGGACAGGTCCCGGTCCACCAGTTCCCCGACGTCCACCTGGTGGGTGCGGCCCAGGCCCTCGCACTCGGGGCACATGCCCTCGGCGTTGTTGAAGCTGAAGGCGCTGGAGGGCTCCAGGCGCGGAGTGCCCGCCCGGCTGAACACGATCCGCAGCATGGCGGCGGCGTCGGTCGCCGTGCCCACGGTCGAGCGGGAGTTGGCGCCCATGCGCTCCTGGTCGACGATGATCGCCGCGCTGAGGTTGCGCAGCGTGTCCACGTCGGGGCGGCCCAGGCTCGGCATGAAGCCCTGCACGAAGGTGCTGTAGGTCTCGTTGATCAGACGCTGGGACTCGGCGGCGATCGTGCCGAACACCAGGGAGGACTTTCCCGACCCCGACACACCGGTGAAGACACTGAGTCTGCGTTTGGGGATGTCCACCGACACATCGGTGAGGTTGTTCTCCCTGGCACCCCTGACCTGGATGGTGCCATGGGTGTCCGCGAGGGCGACGGGTTCGGTGCGCACGCTGGGCCTCACAAATCCGTAGGGTGTAAACTGATGGTGGAGGTCGATAGTTTACGCACTAAGGAGACAAAGTCGATACGTGGATCGACACACCGGGGACAACCTTCAACTCCTTATGCGCTAAAGTGATCACCCCGGGTCAACACGAGCCGAAGGAGGCAGCCGTGGTCGTCTACGCCGGACAGGGGGACGCGCGCCGTTCCATGGCACTGCTGTGGCGGGGAACCGCGGCCCCGGAACGGCACGCCTCCCCCGGCCCCCGCCCCGAACTGAGCGTGGACCTGGTCGTGGAAACGGCCATCGCCGTGGCCGACGAGGAGGGCATGACGGCCCTGTCCATGCGCGCGGTGGGCGAGCGCCTGCAACGGTCGGCGATGTCCCTGTACACCTACGTGGCCAGCAAGAACGAACTCATCGACCTGATGTACGACCACGCCTTCGCCGAACTGGCCGAGGCGGTCGAACACGAGACCGACCGAGACTGGCGCACCGCCACCACCACCTGGGCCCACCACCTGTGGCGGTTCAGCTTGCGCCACCCCTGGACCCTCCAGGTCTCCCACGCCCGTCCCGTCCTGGGCCCCCACGAGTACCGGGTCTTCGAGGCCCTGGCCCTGGTCCTGCACCGGGCCGGCCTCGCCCCCGGAGACATCCGCAGCGCCTTCGGCAGCCTGTACAACCTCGTACGCGGACTGGTCCGCACCAGCGCCGAGGCCCGCCAGGCCCAGGCCGCCACGGGCATGGCCGAGGACGAGTGGTGGTACGCGCGCTCGGCGCAACTGGAGGAGGTCGCACCGGACTTCGGCGACCGCTTCCCCACCCTCACCGCCATGGCCCAGGAGGGCGCCTTCACCAACACCGACGACAGCGAGCCCTACCTCGAACAGGAGGCCTGGGAGACGCTCCGGTTCGGGTTGGAGGCGCTGCTGGACGGGATCGAACGCAGACTCACCCCCACCGCCGACACCGGAACCTGACACCGCCCGCCGGGGCGTTCGGGGCGAACACCGCGCCCCGAACGCGCCCCGCGCCCGTCAGGGCTGCGCCACCGCCAACCGCAACCCCAACAGGGCGAACGCGCCCGCGAAGCCGCGCCGCAGCCAGGCCAGCACACGCTCGTCGCCGACCACACGGTCGCGCACCAGAGCCGAGAACCGCCCGTAGACCACGAACACCGCGAACGTCAGCGCCATGAACACCCCGCTCAGGACGAGCATGCGCACCAGGGGATCACCCGCCCCCGCCCCCACGAACTGCGGCAGGAACGCCAGGAAGAAGATCGTCAACTTGGGGTTGAGCAGGTTGAGCAGCACCCCGGAGACGACCACCCGCACCCCCGACCGGGACGAGGCATCACCCTTCACCGCCAACGCCCCACGGTCGCGCCACGTACTCCAGGCCATGAACAGCAGGTAGGCCACCCCCGCGTACTTGAGGACCTGGAAGGCCGTCGCGCTGGCGTGCAACAGCGCCGCCACACCCGTCACCGCCGCCAACGCGTGCGGGACGATACCCAGCGTGCACCCGAACGCGGCCAGCACCGACGCCCGGGTCCCCCGCGAGAGCCCCACCCCCACCGTGTACAACACCCCGGTCCCCGGGACGGCCACCACCACCAGAGCGGTCAACAGGAACTCCACGCTCACGCCGTCACCTCCCCGCGCACGGGAACGGACCGCGACCGGTATCTGAACAAGGGAACGACTGTGTGCATGCACCCAGCCTTCCGTCACACTGGACCAGTGAACAGGTCCAATCACGACCCATCCGACAGGTCCAAACCGGTGGGGGCCGACTTCCTCCACCTCGACCCCGCCCACGCCCCACCCGGCCACACCACCGACTGGCTCACCGACCGGCTGCGCACCGCGATCACCCACGGCGACCTGCCCCGGGGCAGCCGCCTGCCCCCCACCCGCACCCTCGCCACCGACCTGGGCGTGTCCCGCGGCGTGGTCACCGAGGCCTACCGGCGCCTGGCCGAGGACGGCCACGTACGCGGCCACGGCAGAGCCGGCACCATCGTCATGGCGACCATGACACCCCCACCAGCACGCACCCACCCCCACACCCGCCCCGACCCGAGCCCGCTCTTCTCCCCCCACCCCCGCCCGGACGTCTTCGACCGCCTGCGCCAGGCCCGCGCCCGCATCGACCTGTCCCCCGGCGTCCCCGACCTGGCCGCCTTCCCCCGAGCCGCGTGGCTGCGCGCCGAACGCGCCGTGCTGACCGACACCAGCGCCTCCGCGCTCGGCTACGGCGACCCCCGCGGCACACCACAGCTGCGCACGGCCCTCACCCACTGGCTCGCCCGCACCCGCGGCATCCGCACCCGCCCCGAGGACGTCCTCATCGTCTCGGGCACCGCCCAGGCCCTCGGCCTCATCGGAGCCGCGCTGCGCCACCAGCACATCGACACGGTCGCCGTGGAGGACCCCGGTTCCCTGGGTGTACGACACCACCTCGACCACGCCGGGCTGCGCACCCCGCCGGTCCCGGTGGACGAGGACGGCGTCAGCGTCGACGCCCTGCGCGCCACCGGCGCCGAAGCGGTCCTGGCCACCCCCGCCCACCAGTTCCCCACCGGAGTCGTACTCGGCGGGCGGCGCCGCCGCGACCTGATCCGGTGGGCGATGGAGGGCGGACTGGTCATCGAGGACGACTACGACGCCGAACACCGCTACGACCGCCACCCCGTCCCCGCGCTGGCGTCCGTGGCCCCCGACCGGGTCTGCTACGCCGGGAGCGTGTCCAAACTGCTCGCCCCCGCCCTGCGCCTGGGCTGGATCGTGGCCCCACCGCGCTGGCGCCCCGCCCTGGTCGAAGCCAAACGCTTCAACGACCTGGGCAGCGCGACACTGCCGCAGCTGGTGCTGGCCCACCTCATGGCCTCGGGCGACCTCGAACGCCACCTGCGGACCCTGCGCGGACGCCACCGCCGCCGCAGGGACACCATGATCGACGCCCTGCGCACCCACCTACCAGGGGCCCGCGTCCACGGCGCCGCCGCCGGACTCCACCTGACCGTGACCCTCGAGGCCCCCGTCACCGACACCGACCTGGCCGCCGCCGCGCTGGAACGCGGCGTCAAGGCCCACCCGCTCACCTGGCACCGCCAACGCCCCGGCCCGCCCGGACTGGTCCTGGGCTACGCCGGACGCACCGACACCGACATCCGCGAAGGGGTGGCCGTCGTGGGCGCCCTCCTTGACCAACACACGCGATGACCCCGCCGCCGCGGTCCGGTCAGGGCCGGGAGGAAGCCAAGGCGACCAGATAGCGGCAGACCGTGCCAGCGGGATTGTGGTACACGCACGGCACGGGCGCACCCAACTCCAGACAGTCACCGGCCCCGAGCCGGTGCTCCACCGACCCCTCAGTGAAGGCCAGGTCGCCCTCGATGACCCAGATCTGGTGATGGCGCAGGGCATAGGCGTCGGCCGGATAGGCCACGCGCGCCCCCGGCGGCAGTTCGACCTCGATCAACTCCATCACCCCGCCCGGCCGGGGGGACAGGGCGCGCCGACGGTACCCGGTCTCGGGATCGGTCCACACCGGCTGGTCGGCGGCCCGGGCCAACCGTCGGCCCTCGTGCTCGGCGCGGGCGATCAGCTCCGACAGCGTGATTCCCAACGCGGCCGACAACCGGCCCAGCAGCACCGCCGTGGGCTGCACGTCCCCATGCTCGATCCGGCTGATCATCGCCCGCGACACTCCCGCGCGCTCGGCCAGGGCGGCTCCGGTCAGCCCACGGGCGGTACGCAGACCGCGCAGGGTCTCGGCGAGGGCGGAACCCAGTTGATCACTCATGTGTTCACCATACTGCACAGATGATTTACCATGATGAATTATGAGAACCATGACCACACACGTACGCGACGCCACCCCCGACGACGCCGCCGCCTGCGCCGCGATCTACGCCCCCTACACCACCGACACCGCCATCACCTTCGAACTCACCCCACCCGACACCCAGGAGATGGCCCGACGGATCACCGCCGCCCAACGCCACCACGCCTGGCTCGTCCTGGAGGAGGACGACCAGGTCCTCGGCTACGCCTACGGCGGCCCCTTCCGCGCCCGCGCCGCCTACGCCTGGTCATGCGAGGTCAGCGTCTACCTGGACCCGCACCACCGCGGCTCCGGCCGCGGCCGCGCCCTCTACCGAGCTCTCCTGCCCGCACTGGCCGCACGCGGCATGCACACCGCCGTGGCCTGCATGACCCTGCCCAACGACCCCAGCCTCGCCCTCCATCGCGCCATGGGCTTCACCACCGTCGGCACCATGCACCGCGTCGGCCACAAACACGACGCCTGGCACGACGTCGCCTGGGCCGAGATCGACCTCACCGCACTCACGCCCTGACCGGCCCCCGGGCAGCCGCCGGTCAGCGCCCCTCCGACACGGGCCCGGGCCCGGCACCACCCTCACCGAGCCCCGCCCCCTCCGAGGCAACCGCCCGCCGCGCCCGCGACACCTCCGCGGCCCGCGACGGCACCGCGGTCTGCGTCACGAACGCCCCCGCCACGATCACCACCGCACCCAACGCCTGCACCAGGCTCAACGCCTCACCCAACAACACCCACGCCAACCCGATCGCCGTCACCACCTCCAGGTAGGCCACACCCCCCGCCACCTGAGGCGACAACCGCCGCACCGCCATCACTCCCACGGCGTAGGCCACCGCCGTACTCACCACCGCCAACCACACCACCATCGCCCACCCCGGCACCACCACCCCGCCCAACGGCAACGCCTCACCCAACGTCCCCCACGGAAGCGTCCACGGTCGCGCGGGCACACCCAGCAGCGCCGCCGCGACCACCGCACCGAACGCGATCACCGCCAACGGATCCGCGTCCTCACCCGTGGCATCCGACAACAGGAAGAACCCCGCCTGCGCCGCGGCGGCCCCCAACGCCAACCCCACGCCCACCGGGTCCAGGCGCATCCCCGCCCACACCTCCAGCAGAAGCCCCAGACCGGCCACGGCCAGCACCACACCCACCATCGCCGCCGGAGACACCCGGGTACGACGCACCACGCGGAACCACACCAGGACCAGCACCGGGCCGAGGAACTCGATCAACAACGCGACCCCCACCGGGATCCGCGCCACCGCCCCGAAGTACAGCGCCTGCACCCCCGCCATGGGCACCACCCCGTACCCCAACACCAGCCACGGCCGCCGCAACGGCACCCGCCAGTGCACCACCGCGATCGGCGCCAGCACCAACGCCGCCCCCGCCACCCGCAACCACGTCACCTGCAACGGATCCATCCCCGCCGCCAGCAGCGGCCGGGCCGCGACCCCCGCCCCACCGAACGCCAGAGCCGCGGCCAGGGCGAAGGCCAAACCCGAGGCACGATGCCGAACCGGCTGCACGGACACGGAGAACCTCCAGGGGGTGATGATCGGATCTTCGCCGAGCATAGGACCCCAGGTTCCACCGACGTGCACCGAGTTCACGGAACGCCGGACGCGGCCGTGGGCTGTGCGGGAGCGCTCCCGCACAGCCCACAGGAACATCGGGCGTCAGGCCGAACCGGTGGCCGTCGCCACCTCCGACATGAACCGCTCCGCCGCCTCGGCGGGGGTGATGTCGCCGAACGCCAGGTCGTCGGCGATCCGCTTGGTGATCTCCACGACCTCACCGGCGCCGATCGGCGGCGGCGGGTTGCCGTCCACGATCGTGCCCTCGACCTCGGACAGGAACACCGCGCTGCGCGCGTCCGGCTCCGACAGCGAGTCCGTGATCTGCCCGCGCACGTCCACGTTGGCGGGCAGGCCCCGGTCGGCCAGGATCAGCTCCGCCGCCTCCTGGCTGTTGAGCAGGAAGTCGACGAACCGCGCCGCCTCCTCCGGGTGCTCGGACTCCGACGAGATCGCGTAGAACATGGCCGGCTTGAAGAACATGCCGCTCCGGTCCTCCTCGGTCTCACCGGGGTAGCGCAGCAGTTCGAGGTCACGCCCGGACGAGGCCGTCAGGCCGCCCAGCTGGTTGGTCCAAAAGTGCGCCATCGCGCCCGTGTTGGTCGCCAGGACCGACTGGTCGGGGCCGCCCGCCTCGATCTCGACGCTCTCCGACGCGCTCGGCTGGCCGCCGTTGTCCAGCAGCTCCACCGTCAGTTCGTACCACTCCTCCAGGGTCTGCCGCGAAAAGCCCAGGGAGCCGTCCTCGTTGTAGAGGCGCTCCCCCCGCTGGCGCGCGAAGATCTGGAAACCGTTCTCGTTGTAGGCCATGCTCTGGGTGCCCACGACGTCTCCGCCGGTGGCCTCGCTGATCTCTCCGGCGAGTTCGACGTACTCCTTCCACGTCCAGCTGGAGTCGTCGGGCAGTTCCACGCCCGCGTCCTCGAAGGCCTGCGTGTCGGCCATGATCGTGTAGGCGTTCACACCCGTGGCCACGCCGAAGGTCCGCCCGTCCAGATCGCCGCTCTCGGCGATCAGGGGGTCGATGTTCGACAGGTCCAGGGTCTGGTCGAACTCGCCCAGGTCCGCCAGGGCGCCGCGTTCGGCGTACTCGCGCAGGTACCGCTCCTCCTGCGTCATGATGTCGGGCGCGTCACCCGCCGCGGTACTGGTCGCCAGGCGGTCCCAGTACCCCGACCAGTCGCTGTAGTCCCCGACGATCCGGATGTCGGGGTTCTCGGCCTCGAACAGGTCGATCACCTGCTGTGTCGTGGAGTGCCGGTCATCCGCTCCCCACCAGGAGAAACGCAGTTCCACCACACCGTCCTCGGACTCGCCTCCCCCGCCGCCGCAGGCGGTGGCGGCCATGGCGAGGGCGCTCACCCCGGCGATGAGGGGCAGGAGGGTGGAGCGGCGGCGGGAGGGCCCGCCGCGGGGGATGGCTCGCATGGGTTCGTTTCCCTTCGACTACTTGATTCCGGTGGTGGCGATGCCTTTGACCAGGTATCGCTGGCCAGCCAGGAAGAATCCGAAGACCGGCCCCAGCGCCACCACCGACATCGCCAGCAGCGGACCCCACGAGGTCTGCGACGTGGCGTCGACGAAGGTGCGCAGCGCCACGGGCACGGTGTACATGTCCGGGCTGGTCAGGAAGATCAGCTGGCTGAAGAAGTCGTTCCAGGTCCAGATGAAGGTGAAGATCGCGGTGGTGGCCAGGGCCGGCAGGGACAGCGGCAGGATCACCTGGAGGAAGATCCGCACGTGCCCGCACCCGTCGATGCGCGCGGCCTCGTCCAGTTCCTTGGGCAGTCCGCGGATGAACTGCACCATCAGGAAGACGAAGAAGCCGTCGGTGGCCAGGAGTTTGGGGACGATCAGAGGCAGGAAGGTGTTGATCCAGTCCAGCTCGGAGAACAGGATGTACTGCGGCACGATGATCACGTGGATCGGCAGCATGATCGTGGCGAGCATGATCGCGAAGAACAGCCGCTTGCCGCGAAACTCCAGCCGCGCGAAGGCGTAGGCGGCCATCGAGCATCCGATGAGGTTGCCGATGATCGCGCCGGCGACCACGATCGCCGAGTTGAGCAGGTAGTGGTGGAACGGGTACTCCAGCGCCGTCCACCCGTCGGTGTAGTTGCTCGGGGTGAAGGTCTCCGGGACCAGGCCGGGGGCGCGGAAGATCTCCTCGGTGGGTTTGAAGGAGCTGGCGAGCATCCACAGCAGCGGGTAGAGCATCACCAGTCCGGCCGTGATCAGGCCGATGTGGGTGAGCAGCCGCCGGACGCGTTCGCCGCGCGAACGCTCCCGTGTCCGCGGTGCCCGCGGTCGTGTCTTCGGCCGTGTCCGTGTGGGGGCCGTGGTGTCAGTCGCCATAGAAGACCCAGTACTTCGAAGCCAGGAAGTTCACCGCGGTGAACCCACCGATGATCACCAACAGCAGCCAGGCCATCGCCGAGGCGTAGCCCATGTCGAAGGAGCCGAAGCCGCGCTGGTACAGGTAGAGCGTGTAGAAGAGGGTGGAGTCCGAGGGCCCGCCGGTGCCCGAGCTGACGATGAACGCCTGTGTGAAGGTCTGGAAGGCGTTGATGATCTGCAACACCAGGTTGAAGAAGATGATCGGGGTGAGCATGGGAACGGTGATGTTCCAGAACCGGCGGAGCGGCCCGGCGCCGTCCACGGACGCGGCCTCGTAGTACATGGTGGGGATCTGCCGCAGGCCGGCCAGGAAGATCACCATGGGGGCGCCGAACGTCCACACGTTGAGCACGATGAGCGTGCCCAGCGCGTAGTCGGGGTGGGAGACCCAGCCCGGCGCGTTCTCGACCCCGAGGAAACCCAGGACCAGGTTGATCAGGCCGTCGGCGCCGAAGACCTGTCGCCACAGGATCGCGATCGCGACGCTGCCGCCCAGCAGCGAGGGCAGGTAGTACACCGACCGGTACAGCGCCAGGCCGCGCACGCCCCGGTCCAGTACCAGCGCCAGTGCCAGGGCCAGGGCGAGCTGGAGCGGCACCGAGGTGAACACGTAGACGAAGGTGACCTTCAGCGCGCTGAAGAGCCGTTCGTCGTCGAGCATGCGCTGGTAGTTGTCCCATCCGACCCACGCGTGGTCCCCGATGAGGCTGTAGTCGGTGAAGGAGAAGTACAAGGAGGCCAGCAGCGGGCCCGCGGTGATGAACAGCAGTCCGATGAACCACGGAGCCAGGAAGCCGTAGGCGGCGAGGTTCTCCCGCCTGGCGCGGTTCCCGGAGCGTCGGGGGCGTTCGGCGCGCGGCGCGGGTGTGTCGGGTTCCGTCTGCGCCGCGGACCTGCGTTCCAGCAGGGCGTTCACGGAGCCCCACCGTCCGGTGGGGGCTGCGCCCCGGTGGCGGGCGTGTTCGGGCCTGGGTTCATGACTGGAGACCGCCAATCTGGATCGGAGGGGACGGGCGCTGTGCCCCTGTGAGGGAGAACACGGGGCGAATCGGTCGAAGCCGTCTTGGTAAGCGCTATCCAGATACTAAGATTGATCAGTTTCTAGCATCGGGTTACACGGGTGTCAACGACGGGTTTCCCCCAAACCGTGCCCCGCACCCCCCGACCAGCGCGATGTCGGCGAGCACTCCGAGGTGTGACCACTCCCGGAGGCGACTCCCCGCACCCCTCATCCCTGGCACCACCCCCGCCCCACCGGAGGCGACGCCTCGCGCGGCGCGACCTCCACAACGGCCCCCACCCTTGTCGAACGCTATGGAAAGCGTTTACCATGCGGTGTGTGAACGACACCACCCCACGCAGGTACGCCATCGTCGGAACCGGATCCCGCGCCCGCATGTACACCTGGGCGCTGACCGTGAGCCACCGGAACCAGGGCCGACTGGTCGCCCTGTGCGACACCAACCGGACCCGGATGGCCGTCCACAACCGGATCATCACCGACGCGGGGTTCCAGGCGGTCCCGACCTACACCCCCGACGACTTCACCCGCATGCTCGCCCAGGAGCGGGTCGACGAGGTCATCGTGTGCACCGTCGACCGCACCCACGCCGACTACGTGGTCGCCGCCCTGGAAGCCGGAGCCGACGCGATCACCGAAAAACCCCTCACCGCCGACCTCGACGGGCTGCACCGCATCAACGAGGCCCAGGCCCGCACCGGGGGCCGGGTGACCGTCGGCTTCAACTACCGCTACAACCCCGTCCACCGGCAGCTGCGCGAACTCATCGCCTCCGACGCCATCGGCGAGATCGGCTCGGTCCACTTCGAGTGGCTCCTGGACCTGCGCCACGGCGCCGACTACTTCCGCCGCTGGCACCGCGACAAGACCCAGTCCGGCGGCCTGCTCGTCCACAAGGCCAGCCACCACTTCGACCTCGTCAACTGGTGGATCGGCGCCCGCCCCACCGAGGTCTTCGCCCGAGGCGACCTGTTCTTCTACGGCGACGCCAACGGGCGCCGCCACGGCCTGGCCGCCGACTACGACCGCACCCACGGCTCGTCCTCCGCCGCCGACGACCCCTTCGCCCTGCACATGAGCGACAGCCCCGACCTCAGCGCCCTGTACCTGGACGCCGAACACGAGGACGGCTACCACCGCGACCAGAACGTCTTCGGCCCCGGCATCACCATCGAGGACGACATGTCCGTCCTGGTCACCTACGACACCGGGGCCCGCCTGAGCTACCACCTGGTCGCCTACGCCCCTTGGGAGGGCTACCGGATCTCCCTCACCGGCAGCAGGGGACGCCTGGAACTGGACATGACCGAGTTCGAGTACACCTCCCCCCACCAGGACGAGACCACCCCCGTGCGCGGCATGCCCGCTCCCAAGGAGAACACCACCGCCCGCCTGTGGCTGCGGCGCCACTGGCAACCACCCGAGGAGATCCCCATCGCGGTCGGCGAGGGCTCACACGGCGGCGGCGACCAGGTCATGCTCTCCTCGCTGTTCGGCGGAGCCGACGACGGCATCCGCCCCGACCACGCCGACGGCGGCAACGCGCTCCTCACCGGCCTGGCCGCCAACGCCTCCATCGCCTCGGGAACCCCGGTCAGGGTCGACGACCTACTGAAGGCCCAGCGGTGAACGCCCCCGTCCCCATCCTGCTGGCCGGGGTCCACGGCCACGGACGCCACCACCTCAAAGCCCTGCTCCCCCTCAGCGAGAGCGGCCTCGTGCGACTGGTCGGCGTCTGCGACCCCACGCCCCCCGCCGCCGACGACGCCCTGGAAGGTCACAGCGCCGTCCCCCACTTCGCCGACCTGGGCGAGGCGATCGACGCCACCGGCGCCAGCGTCACCATCCTCGCCACCCCCATCCCCACCCACCTGCCGCTGGTCCGCACCGCCCTCGACCACGGCTCCCACGTGCTGCTGGAGAAGCCCACCACCGCCACCCTGGCCGAGTTCGACCAGCTCGTGGCCGCCGTGGACGCCTCCGACCTGGCCTGCCAGATCGGCTTCCAGAGCCTGGGCTCCCATGCCCTGGACACCGTCCGCCAACTCATCGACGACGGGAGCGTCGGAGAACTACGCGGTATCGGCGGCGCGGGCACATGGATCCGCACCTCCACCTACTACGACCGGGCCCCCTGGGCCGGGCGGCGCCGACTCCACGACCGCGACGTCGTCGACGGCGCCCTCACCAACCCCTTCGCGCACGCGGTGGCCACCGCGCTGTCCGTGGCCGGGGCCAGCGCGAACCCACCGGCCCAGATCGAACTGGAGCTGTTCCACGCCCACCCCATCGAAAGCGACGACACCTCCTGCCTGCGCATACGCACACCCGACGGCACACCCATCACCGTGGCCGTGACCCTGTGCGCCCAGGAGAGCCTGCCGCCCCGACTGACCGTCCACGGCACCCTCGGCCGGATCGATCTCGACTACACCCTGGACCGGGTCACCCTCCACCGCCCCGGCCGCGCCCCGGTGACCACCACCCATCCGCGCACCGGCCTGCTGGAGAACCTCCTCGCCCACGTGGACGGGGACGCTCCCCTCCTGGTCCCACCCCGCGCCACCCACGCGTTCATGCACGTGCTGGAGGCGGTGCGCACCGCCCCCGACCCCGTCACGGTCCCCGACGCACGCCAGCGGGTGAGCCGCACCCCCGAGGGGACCCGGCGCGTGATCACCGGGATCGACGCCCTCGTCCACCGCAGCGCCCAGAGCCTGGCGCTGTTCTCCGAACTCGACCCCGCCTGGTCCCCCGACGTCCGGGCGCCCGAGCCCACCGTGGAGGCGCGGCCGTGACCACCGCCGACCTGTCACTCCAGGGTGCCGTCCTGGCCCGCCTCCAGGACGGCACCCGGATCGAACCGCACCTGTCGCCCCGTCCCTACCTGCACCCCGTCCGCACCACGGGCGGGACGGTGGTCACCGAGGAGTACCCCGACGACCACCCGCACCACTTCGGCGTCAGCGTGGCCGTCCCCGACGTGTCCGGGGTCAGCTTCTGGGGAGGAACCACCTTCACCCGCGACCGTGGACCGGTCCTGCTCGACAACCACGGCCGCCAAAGCCACGTCTCCTGGACGGTCCGCGAGCCCGACCACCACGTGCAGGTGCTGTCGTGGACCGACACCGGGGGCGGGGAACTCCTGAGGGAGGAGCGCACCACCCGCGCCCTGCCCCTGGACGAGCACACCTGGGTCCTGGACCTGCGCGTCCGGCTGACCAACACCAGCGGCCGGGACCTGAGCGTGGGCAGCCCCGCCACCAACGGACGCCCCGGCGCGGGCTACGGCGGCCTGTTCTGGCGGGCCCCCATCGCCCCAGCCCCGCCCACCTGCACCGGCGCCGGGGGCCTCCACGGGGAGAAGGCCCTGCACGGCTCCCGCGCCGACTGGCTCTCCATCGCCGGGACCACGACCCACGGCGCCCCCTGGACCCTCGTCCTCCTCCAGCCGGGCCCCCGCGCCGACCCCTGGTTCCTGCGCGCCCGGGAGTACCCCGGCGCGGGACCCGCCCTGGCCTGGGACACCCGACTGCCCGTGCCCCGGGGCTCCACCCTGGAACGGCGGCTGCGCACCGCGATCCACGACGGACACACCACCGACCCCGGCGACCTGGCCCGGTGCGCCCGCGACCTGGCGTGACCACCCCCACCCCCACCCACACACCCAGGAAGGCGGCGCCCATGCGCGTCCTCGTCACCGGCGGCTCGGGACGGCTCGGCCGCAGTGTCGTGGCCACCCTGACCGAACGCGGCCACCACGTCGTCTCAGCCGACACCTCCCCCTCCCCCGACCCCGGAGTGGAGGGGATCGTCGCCGACCTGCTCGACGAAACCGCCCGCGAGGACGTTCTCACCCGGGCCCGCCCCGAGGCCGTCGTCCACCTGGCCGGCATCGCGGTGCCCTTCACCCACCCCGACCTGGACACCCTGTCGGTCAACACCCGCCTGGCGTGGGCGGTGCTGTCCGGGGCGGTGGCCCACGGCGCGCACTCGGCCGTGGCCGCCTCCAGCCCCACCGTCTACGGGTACAACACCCCCTCCTGGCGGCCCCGCTACCTGCCGCTGGACGAGGACCACCCGGTCGAGCCCTGGCACGCCTACGGGCTGAGCAAGGCCATCATCGAGCAGACCGTGCGCACACTGGCCCGCACCGCCGACGACTGCGTCCTCTCGTGCGTACGGCCCGGGTACGTGGTCGCCCCCGAGGAGTGGGCCGGCGCGGCCACACAGCAGGGACACACCATGGCCGAGCGCCTGGCCGACCCCGCCCTGGCCGCCACGTCGCTGTTCAACTACGTGGACGCCCGCGACGCCGCCGAGCTGTTCGCGCTCGTGGTGGAAAACCCCGACAAGGTCACCGGCGGCCAGGTGTTCAACGCCGTGGCGCCCGACCCACTGGCCACAGAACCGATCCACACCCTGCTCCCGCGCCACCACCCCGCGACCACCGACGCCGCCCCCGCCCTGGCCGACGGCCGGTCGGCCTTCTCCGCGGACAAGGCCCGCACCGCCTTGGGCTGGAACCCCACCCGCACCTGGCGCCACCAGATGCCCGCCCACGCGGCGACCGACCGTCCGTAAGCAGCGGGCACGACTCCGCTACGCTACAAGGGAAAGAGTTTTCCAAGGTGGCGCGCAGCAGGAGGCGAAACGGCGTGGAGTCCGGTTACGTGACACTGGAACAGGTCGCCCAGCACGCCGGGGTCTCCTTGGCCACGGCCTCCAGGGTGATCAACGGCAGCACCCGACAGGTGAGCCAGCGCCTGCGCGACAAAGTGACCACCAGCGCACGCGAACTGGGCTACCTGGCCAACGCCTCAGCACAGACCCTGGCCCGCAACAGCAGCTCACTGGTCGGTCTCATCGTCCACGACATCGCCGACCCCTACTTCTCCTCGATCGCCTCGGGCGTCACCCAACACACCGAAGAACAGGAACTGGTCCTGGTCCTGGGCACCACCAGCCGCTCCCCCCACAAGGAGAACCAGATCCTGGCCACCCTGCGAGCCCACCGGGCACGCGCGGTGGTCCTGGTCGGATCCCGTTCCACCGACGAGGGGAGCAACCGGCGCCTGGCCGAGGAGATCAGCGCGTTCCGCAAACAGGGCGGCCGGGTGGCGTGCGTGTCCCAACAGGGACTGCCCGCCGACACCATCTGCCCCGACAACCACACCGGGGCGGCCGACCTGGCCCGCCACCTCATCGCCCAGGGCCACCGCGAGTTCGCGATCCTGGCCGGACCCACCGACCTGCGCACCGCCCGCGAACGCCTGGACGGGTTCCACTCGACACTGTCGGCCGCCGGACTGGAACTGGCCCACCACAACGTGGTCCACGGCGCCTTCACCCGCGACGGCGGCTACGAGTCCACCCGCCGCCTCATGACCATGGGAACCGACGCCACCTGCCTGTTCGCGGTCAACGACGTCATGGCCACCGGCGCGATGGCGGCCCTGCGCGACCTGGGGCTACGCGTCCCCGAGGACCTGTCGGTGGCCGGCTTCGACGACATCCCCACCCTGCGCGACCTCACCCCGGCCCTGACCACGGTGCGCCTCCCCCTGGAGGACATCGGCCGCCGGGCCGCGATGCTGGCACTGGACGGCGAACCCAGCGAAGAACCGCGCGTGGTGATCGTCCAGGGCCAGGTCGTCGAACGCGCCAGCACGGCGCCGCCCACGCGCTGAACGGTCTTTGCTACCGTGTCCACCATGCAGCAGCGCGCCACCGTCACGACGACGCCGGACCCAGTCCCGGCGCGCTGACACCTGTTCTCACACCAAGCCCCGGGGCGAGTGCCCCGGGGCTTGGTCGTCCGGTCACTCGCCCGCCGAACGCGAGGAGACCACCGTGCACGACCACCGCAAGCTCGGCCGCGAACTGCGTCTGTTCGGCACCGACCCGCTGATCGGGTCCGGACTGCCCTACTGGCTGCCCGACGGAGCGACCGTACGCCACACCCTGGAGGAGTACGTCCGCGACGCCGAACGGCGCGCCGGATACCAACACGTGTACTCACCCGTCCTGGGAAAACGGGAACTGTACGAGATCTCCGGCCACTGGTCGCACTACAGCGACGACATGTTCCCGCCGATGGAGCTGGGCTCCGAACAGGTCGTCCTGAGGCCCAGCCTGTGCCCGCACCACGCGCTCATCTTCCGGTCCCACCCGCACAGCCACCGCGACCTGCCCCTGCGCATCGCCGAACTCGGCGGCATGTACCGCTCCGAGCTGTCCGGAGTACTCGGCGGACTGAGCCGCGTGCGGGCCATCCAACTCAACGACGCGCACATCTTCTGCACCCTCGACCAGGTCGCCGACGAGACCGCGGCCGCGCTGGAAATGATCCGGCGGGCCCACACCGCCCTCGGCATCACCCCGGCCCGCTACCGGCTCTCACTCCCCGGCCCCGGAGGCAAGTACGTCGACTCCCCCGAACTGTGGCGCCGCTCCACCGACCTGCTGACCCGGGTCCTGGACGGCCTCGGCCTGCCCCACGACGCCGAGGAGGGCGAGGCCGCCTTCTACGGGCCGAAGATCGACGTGCAGGTCACCGACGGCGCCGGCCGCGAGTCCACCCTGTCCACCGTCCAGGTCGACTTCCACCAGCCCGAGCGCTTCGACCTGCGCTACGTCGGCGCGGACGGCGCCCGGCACCGGCCGGTCATGGTGCACCGCAGCATCGTCGGCAGCGTGGAGCGGGCCGTGGCGCACCTGATCGAACAGCACGGCGGCGCCTTCCCTGCCTGGCTCGCCCCCACCCAGGTGGCCGTCCTGCCGGTCTCCTCCGACCAGCACGACCACGCCCGCGCCGTCGCCCGAAGGTGCGCCGACCACGGACTGCGCGCCCAGGTCCTGGACCCCGAACGCGGCAGCCTGGGCGCCCGGATCCGCCAGGCCCGGCTGATCCCCTACCAAGCGGTCGTCGGAGCCCGCGAGGCGGCCGACGACCACCTGGCCCTGCGCCTGCGCGACGGACGCCGACTCGCCCCCCGACCCGCCGAGGAGGTCCTCGCGCACGTGCGTGACCTGGTCGGCGCCCACACCACCAACCTGTGGTGACACAGGCCGGGGGCCAGCGGTCGCCGCTGGCCCCCGGCCAACACGTCACCCGGTCCCGGACGCCGCGTCCTCCAGGAAGGCCACCGCGTCGACCCCGCCCAGGTCCGCCAGGCCCAGCGGGAAGTAGCGGTAGTCCCGCGCGGTGTCCGACGCCGTGGCCCCGCCCCGCCCGTCCAGGACGGCCGCCACCCGATCGGCGGCGAACAGCGCCTCGCCCTCCGTCGCCTCCCGTAGCACCCCCCGCACGGTGTCGGGACCGGGGTCCTCCAACCCCGGCCAGGGGGCGGTCCCGGTGTCGGCGGCGATCACCGCGTACTCCTCGCCCAGGGTCGTCGCCGCGACCGCCCCGGCACACCACCACCCCACCTGAGACCCCGCCATGGTCATCGCGGCGCGCTCGCGCCGCAGGTGCTGGTTGTGGGCGAACACCAGCGTCGGCCCCCGGTCCCGCTCGGCGCGCACGAGGGCCAGCAGGTTGTCGGCCATCATGGCGTCCCTGGCTCCCCCCAACCGCCCCAGACGCCTGGCCTGGCCGACCGAGGAGTCCGCCATGACCGCGTGGTACCGCAGCAGGCCCCGAGCGGTACGCCCGAACAGACACGCCCGCCGGTACTCCTCACGGGAACCGGACGCCACCAGCTCCGGAGCCTCCGACCACAGGAGCCCGGCCAGGTCGTCGGCGACGATCCTCAACTCCCGCGCCCGCTCGCCCGCACCGATCGACCGGCCGGGGTCCATCATCGCCGCGGGTTCGGTCCACTCCCCGTCGTCACCGAGCAGCGCGTCCACGTTCTCCCACCCGTGCGGGATCCGGCCCGGATCCACGTAAGCCGCCAGATAGGCGTGCAACCCGGCCAGAGCGGTGCGCGGGCTGGCCGCCCCCGACATCTCGAGCGGGCCGTCGAACCCGTGGAACCCGACCCGGTCGGCCGGTTCCCGCCCTCCGTTGTACGCGCGCATCCACTCCAGCAGCTCCCGGTTGGCGGCCTGCTCACCGTAGCCGTGGCTGAAACCGGTCGACAGGACCTCGTCCAGGTCACCGTCACCTCCTCGCACGTAGGCGTCGACCGCCAGCGCCGCCAGGCAGTCGCTCTCGACCGCGATCGACCGGTATCCCCACCGCTCCACCAGGTGACGCAGCACCCGGTTGCGCAGACGGGGGAAGGCCTCCACACCGTGGGTGGGTTCGCCCAACCCCAGGAGCCGCGGCCGACACCGCACGGAGCCGAGGAAGGCGTCCAACCCCGAGACGAGACCCGACCCCCCGGAGGGCGGTCCCAGCGGGCGGACAGCAGATGACACCGACATCGTGAACCTCCGAAGATCGCGGACAACATCTTCGACCGTATCCTTGAACCTTCGGTGGAGACTTTCACCATGACAAGCACGAAAACCAATGACAAAACCTCAAACCCGAGGTGAACCATGCCGCACCGCGACCGGCTCCGGCCCGTCGACCTGGCCCGCGAACACGGCCTGTCCACCCAGGCCGTCCGCAACTACGAGGACGACGGGATCCTGCCCGCCGCCCCGCGCACCGACCACGGGTTCCGCCAGTACACCCCGACCCACGCCCAGGCGCTGCGCGCCTTCCTGGCCCTGCGCGCCGGACACGGACACCAGACCGCCGCCGCGATCATGCGGGCCGCCAACACCGGCGACCACGACACCGTCCTGCGCCTCGTCGACCAGAGCCACGTCCGGGCCCTGCGCGACCGCACCACCCTCGACGAGGTCACCACCGCCCTGGACGACCTCACCACGGGCGAGCCCCCCACCCCGGCACACCGGCGCCCCCCGACCATCGGCGCCCTGGCCCACCAGCTCGACATCCGCCCGGCCACCCTCCGCAAATGGGAGAAGGCCGGCATCCTGCGCCCCGACCGCGACCCCGCCACCGGCCACCGCCACTACCCCCCGGACGCGGTCCGCGACGCCCACCTCGCCCACCAGCTACGGCGCGGCGGCCACCCCCTCGCCCACATCGCCACCATCACCGAGCAGGTCAGGAACGCCGGAGGGGTGGCCGCACTGGACGAGGCCCTGCGCACCTGGCGGGCCGACCTCACCCGGCGCTCCCGCGCCATGCTCGCGGCCGGAGCCGAACTCTCGCACTACCTCGACCGCACCGACACCACCGCGCACGACGCCTCCTGACCCGACCCCCACGAAGCGGGCCGGAGCCGCCCCCACGCGAGGGACACCCCGGCCCACCGGTCGCACCGCCGCCGCTAGCGGGAGGCGGACACGACCGGGGCGAGCGTGTCGGAGAACACCAGACCGTGGCCGAGCCCGGTGTCGGCGCGCACCCACCCCCCGTCGAACTCCACCCCGCTGGGACGGGCCAACGCACCCAGCGCGGCGAAGGAGGCCCGGTCGACGTCCTCGACCATCGCCACCCGGGGCAGACACAACGCCAACTGTCCCGACAGCTCGGGCAACAGGTGCGGAGCCACCGGCACACCCCGACGCGCCATCGACTCCGCGATCCTCAAGAACGGCGTGACCCCGCCCACCCGCACCACGTTGGGCTGGGCGACGTCACACACCCCCAACTCCACCGCCCTCTCGAACTCCTCCACCGTGCGCAGGTTCTCACCCACCGCGAACGGCACACCCGTCCGCTCCCGCAGACGCGCGTGCGCCGCCAGATCCCCCGCGACCAACGGCTCCTCCACGAAGTGCGGGTCGAACGGCTCCAACGCCGACAGCGCCCGGGCCGCCGCCGGCACGTCCCACCGCTGGTTGGCGTCGACCATCAACAACCGGTCCGGACCCAACACCTCCCGCACCGCCGCGACCCGCTCCACGTCCCGGCCCACGTCCGCGGACCCGACCTTGATCTTCACCGCGCGATGACCGGCCGCCACCCACCCCCGCACCTGCTCCAGCAGATCCGCCAGCGGATAGTCCAGATTCACCCCGCTGCCGTAGGCCCGGACCTCGTCCCGCCGCCGGCCCACCAGGTCCACCAGACTCACCCCGGCCAACCGCGCCACCAGATCCCACAGGGCGATGTCCACACCCGCCACGGCCATCAGCGTCAGACCACTGGTGCCCGCCTCACGCAGATGCCAGCACAACTCCTCCCACCGCGCCGGATGGGCCTCCCGCCCCACCAGGACCGCCGGACAGTCGTCGTTGACCAGCGCCTCCACCGCCCGGGCACCGATCAGCGGCGTCCACGCGAACCCCGTCCCGACCAGCCCGGTGTCGGTACGCACCCGCACCACGACCAGATCGTTGCGGTCCACGCCCCCGTCCCACGCCCGGTGCAGCGGCAACCGGTGGGCCCGCGCGGACACCTCGCTCACACGCACGCCGCTCAGCCCTCCTTCACCAGCGACAGACCGGCCTCCACGAGCGCGGCCAGAGCCGCCTCCTCCTCGGCGGTGGGATCCACGAACGGGGCACGCACCCCGCCCACGTCCACACCGCGCACCCGCGCACCCGCCTTGACCAGCGACACCGCATACCCGGGCACACGGTCGCGCAACCGCACCAGGGGCTCGAAGAACTCGCGCGTCAAGGTGTCGGCCAGCGGGTCACCGGAGCGGACGGCGGTGTGGAACGCGGCGGCGACCTCGGGCACGAACGCGAACGCCGCCGAGGAGTACAGCGGCACCCCCACCGCCCGATAGGCGGGCACGGTCAGCTCGGCCGTGGGCAACCCGTTGAAGAAGGTGAACCCCTCACCCCGCACCCCACGCACCGCCAACACGATCTGATGCATCCGCCCCAGATCACCCACACCGTCCTTGATCCCCACCACCCCCGGAATCGACGCCAACTCGACCGCGCTCTGGGGCGTGAACACCATCGACCCGCGCTGGTAGACGATCACCGGAACGTCCACCGCCGAGGTCACCCCGCGCACGTACTCCACCAGCCCCCTCTGCGGAGCGCCCACCAGATAGGGCGGCAGCAGCAGGACCGCGTCCGCCCCCGACTCCTTGGCCGCCCGAGCCTGCTCGACGGCGGTGCCCACACTGCCGCCCGCACCGGCCACCACCGGCACCCGGCCCGCGGTGACCTCCACCGAGCACCGCACCACGGCCGCGTGCTCGGCGGCCGACAACGCGTGGATCTCCCCGGTGCCGCACGCCGCGAACACACCGCCCGCGCCGTGCCCGACCCCCGAGGCCACGTGCTCGGCCAACACGTCCTCATCGACCCGATCCCGGACATCGAAGGGGGTCAGGGGAAAGAACAGGATTCCGTCGAAGTTCATACCGCTCCTCGGTAGGTGCGCTGTGTGATCGGTGTGTGAGGGCCCGCCCGGCCGGCGGGCCCTGGTCCCCGGGGGCTCCGCGCCCCCGGGAACCTCACAGGACGTACTGCACGTGGCGGCGGGCCAGGGTCGCGATCACCTCGTCGCCGTCGGCCGCCCAGATCCGCTCGTTGAAGATCTCCACCTCGATGTCGCCGGTGTATCCGGCCGCGTCCACGGCCCGGCGCAGCCCGCGCACGTCGGCGTGGCCGTCACCGACCATGCCCCGGCCCAGCAGCGTGTCGGCGGGCAGCGGCAACTCCCAGTCACAGGTCTGGAAGGAGGCGATGCGCCCGCCCGCGCCGGCACGGGCGATCTGCTCGTGGACCGCCGGATCCCACCACACGTGGTAGGCGTCCACCACGACGCCCACCGCGGCCGCGTCGAACCGCTCGGCGACGTCCAGGGCCTGACCCAGGGTGGACAGCACCGCGCGGTCGGCGCAGAACATCGGGTGCAGGGGCTCCAACGCCAGCCGGACCCCGCGCTCCCGGGCGTGGGGCACCAGCTCGGCCAGGGCCTCGACCATCCGCTCGCGCACCGCGGCCAGGTCGCGCTCGCCCCCGGGCAGTCCCCCGACCACCATGACCAGGCAGGGGGCGCCCAACTCGGCGGCCTCGTCGATCGCCCGGCGGTTGTCGTCCAGGGCCGCGCCCCGGTCGGGTCCGGTCAGGAACCCGCCCCGGCAGTAGGAGGACACCCGCAGACCCGACCGGCGCAGCAGCCGGGCGGCCCCTGCCAGCCCCACATCGGCGACCGGCTCGCGCCACACGCCGATGGCGGGGAGTCCGGCGCGCAGGCAGCCGTCGACGGCCTGGACGAGACTCCAGTACTTGACGGTGGCCTGGTTGAGGGACAGGCGGGACAGGGCCGGATCCCCCGGTCGGGGGGTGGGCACCGCGGCGGGCCGGCCCGAGGGCAGGTCCACGGAGGCGGGGGTGACCCGGTCGGCGCCCGAGGGGGTGGAGGAGGCGGTCGTGCTCACTGGTCCACCCCCGACACCCGCAGCAGGGACCGCATGCGCGCCACCGCCAGTTCGGGGTCGCCCAGGACCCCGGCGGCGTCGGCCAGGCGCACCGCCTGGGCCAGGTGGGGCAGGTCGCGGGCGCCGTGCAGGCCGCCCACCATGTGGAACCCCTTCTGGTGGCCGTTGAGCCAGGCCAGGAAGGCGATCCCGGTCTTGTAGTAGAAGGTGGGGGCGGCGAACAGGTGCCGGGCCAGGGGGACGGTGGGGCCCAACAGGGCCCGGTAGCGGGCGGTGTCGCCCTCGTCCAGGGCGGCCAGCGCCCGGGCGGCGGCCGGGGCGATGGCGGCGAAGATCCCGAGCAGGGCGTGGGAGTGGCCGTGCTCGTCGCCCAGGACCAGCTCCGGGTAGTTGAAGTCGTCGCCGGTGTACAGGCGCACCCCCTCGGGGAGCAGGCGGCGCAGCCGGATCTCCAGGGAGGCGTCCAGCAGGGAGACCTTGACGCCCTCGACCCCCTCCGCGTGCTCGGCGATGAGGGCGGCCACCGGTTCGATCGCCTCGGCCGGGTCGGCGTACCCCCAGTACCCGTTCAGCGCGGGGTCGAAGGCGGTGCCCAGCCAGTGCAGGATGACCGGTCGGCCGGCCCGGCGGAGCAGGTGGCCGTAGACCTTGGCGTAGTCGTCGGGCCCGGAGGCGACGGCCGCCAGGGCGCGGGAGGCCATGAGGACGGGTGCGGCGCCGGCGCCCTGGACGACGTCGAGCTGCTCCCCGTACGCAGTGATAACGCTTTCCAGGCTGGCGTGCGAAGGATCGAGCTGGTCGGTGCCGACCCCGCAGGCCAGGGCGGCCCCGCGCGCGGCGGCCTCCGCACCCGACCTGCGGATGAGTTCGGCGGTGGCCGCCCAGTCCAGGCCCATGCCGCGCTGGGCGGTGTCCATGGCGTCGGCTACGCCCAGCCCCTGGTCCCACAGGTGGTGGCGGAAGGCCAGGGTGGCGTCCCAGTCCAGGCGGGCGGGCGCTCCGGGGGCGTTGGGGGCCAGGGGGTCGGCGACCACGTGGGCGGCGGCGTAGGCCGTCCGGGACCGCGCGGGGGGCACGGGCGCGGTGGCCACGGGGGCGCCGGTGAGCGTGTAGTCCTCCACACCGCCGTCGGCGGTGGGCATGCGCAGGGTGTTCACGACAGGGTGACCTCGTCCAGTTCGACGGTGGACCCGGTGCGCGCCGACCGCAGCCCGGCCTCGGCCATCTGGAGGCCGCGGGCGCCGGCGAGCAGGTCGTGCGGGAAGGGGGAACCGGTGATGACGTGCTTGAGGAAGTCCTCCCACTGGGCGCGGAAGCCGTTGGGGAACTCGGTGTTGTCGGGCACCTGCTCCCACTGGTCGCGGTAGCGGCCCGGGTCCTCGACGTCGGGGTTCCAGACCGCCTTGGGGGTGGCCGACCTGTGCTGGACGCGGCAGGCGCGCAGGCCCGCCACGGCGCTGCCGTGGGTGCCGTCGACCTGGAACTCCACGAGTTCGTCGCGGGCCACGCGCACGTTCCAGGAGGAGTTGATCTGGGCGATGGCGCCGCCGTCCAGCTCGAAGATGCCGTAGGCGGAGTCGTCGGCGGTGGCGTCGTAGGGTCTGCCCTGTTCGTCCCAGCGGCGCGGGATGTGGGTGGCCACCTTGGCGGTGACCATCCGCACCGGGCCGAACAGGTGCTCGAGGATGTAGTGCCAGTGCGGGAACATGTCCAGCACCATGCCGCCGCCCTCCTCGGCGCGGTAGTTCCAGCTGGGCCGCTGGGCGGGCTGCCAGTCGCCCTCGAAGACCCAGTAGCCGAACTCGCCGCGGACCGACAGGATCCGGCCGAAGAAGCCGGACTCGATCAGGCGGCGGAGTTTGAGCAGGCCGGGCAGGAAGAGCTTGTCCTGGACGACCCCGTTGCGCACCCCGGCGTCGCGGGCGAGCTTGGCCAGCTCCAGGGCCGAGGCCAGGGTGCCGGCGGTGGGCTTCTCGACGTAGACGTGCTTGCCCGCGGCGATCGCGGAACGCACGGCCGCCTCGCGGGCGTGCGTGATCTGGGCGTCGAAGTAGATCGACACGTCGTCGTCGGCCAGCACCGCGTCCAGGTCGGTCGAGTAGCGCTCGAGCCCGTGGCGCTCGGCGATCTCGCGGAGCTTGCGCTCGGAGCGCCCGACCAGGATCGGTTCGGGGATGACCCGGGTTCCGTCGGGCAGGAGTGTGCCTCCCGCCTCGCGGATGGCCAGGATCGAGCGGGTCAGGTGCTGCCTGTACCCCATGCGTCCGGTGACGCCGTTCATGGCCACACCCAACACGTGATCACCCATGGGTGGTTACCGCCTTTCCGTGTGAAAGCGCTTTCCAGCGTACGGTAAACCATCCCTTCACACCAGGGGCGCCCGACCCTCCGGCGCTGATCGGCGCCGGGACGGCCCCCGGCCGCGCCGACGGGACCGCCACAGCGCCCCCACCCACGACAGGCCGACGACCACACCGATCACCACCCGCGAGGTCAGCACGTGCTCACGCGGGTACAGCGTCCCGGTCAGGTAGTGGTCGAGGAACCCCGCCTCCATCACCGCCCGCCCCGTCCGCGCCCGCGACCAGTTCTCGACCTCGGTCAGCACACACGGCCAGTCCACGATCACGATCCCCAACGCGTAGGCGGCCACCCCCAGGTGCACCCACCACGTCCGGGGCCAGCGCCAGGCCAGGAAACCACCGAAGACCACGAAGGACAGGAACGCGAAGTGCAGGGCCATCGCCGCATGGCCGACCAGGAGGAAGAACATGCACCGAACCTAGGAGCGCGCCCCCGCCCGCCGCATCGGTACCCGTCCCCACCGCCTCTGGGTAGGCGTACTCACGACACGCCGCGCCCCACCCTCCCCGGGTCAGGTCCCGGCCGCGCCCAACGCCCCGCGCAACCGTTCGGCGTGGGTGTCCAACACCGCGCGTTCGGCCTCCTCCCAGCCCGCCTGAACGGAGAACCCGTCACCCGAGAACCGGGGGAACACGTGCAGGTGGGCGTGGAACACCTCCTGTCCGGCCGCCTCCCCGTCGGCCAGGAACAGGTTCACCCCCTCACAACGCACCGCGCCGCCCCGCAACGCCTCACCCACCCGGCGGGCCGTACGCCACATCCGCGCGCCCACCGCGTCATCGACGTCCCCCAACCCCACCACGTGCTCACGCGGCACCACCAGCACGTGCCCCGGAGTCACCGGGTACAGGTCCATGAACGCCAGCACCAGGTCATCGGAGTACACCGGGCTCGCCGGGGCCCGACCGTCCCGGATCAGACAGAACACGCAGTCGCTCACACGCGCCTCCTCGCTGGGAACCCCCCACCCTCACACGCCGACGCCGGGACGGCCACCCCTTTTCCCGCTCCACCGGCACGCCCCTCCCACCGGCGTGCACCGCCCTGGACTACCGTCGACCAGGTGAGCAATCAGGAACGCCATCCCAGCGAACAACGCGTGTGCACCGCCCAGCACCCGCCCCCCTGCCCGGACACCGAACTCCTCCTCCCCCGCGAGGTCCCCCTGGGCGGGCCGCGCGCCATGCCCGTCCTGCGCTCCCTGCCGGGCAAGAACCGCCGCATGATCGGCGCCTGGTGCTTCGCCGACGTCTACGGCCCCACCGACCTCACCCACCAGGCGGGCATGCAGGTCCCCCCGCACCCCCACATCGGCCTGCAGACCGTCAGCTGGCTCGTCGAGGGCCGCGTCCGCCACCGCGACAGCCTCGGCTCAGACCAACTCGTCCAACCCGGCCAGCTCAGCATCATGACCGCGGGCCACGGCATCGCCCACTCCGAACGCACGCCCCCGGACGCACCGCCTCTCCTGCACGGCGCCCAACTGTGGATCGCCCTGCCCGAACCCGACCGCCACGGCCCACCCGCCTTCGCCCACCACGCCGACCTTCCCGTCCTGACCCGCCCCGGGGCACGCGTCACCGTCATCGCCGGGGACCTGGACGGCCGTTCCTCCCCCGCCCGCGTCCACACCCCACTCATGGGCGCCGAAGTCACCCTCGCTCCCGGCGCCCGCCTGGTCCTGCCCCTGAACCCCGGCTTCGAACACGGCGTCCTACCCCTGGACACCCCACTCGACCTGTTCGGCCACCGCGTCGAACCCGGGGCCCTGCTCTACCTCGGCCCCGGGCGGAACGAGCTCGCGCTCGCCTCCCCGCACTCCGCCCGCCTCCTGCTCATCGGCGGCACACCCTTCACCGAGGACCTGCTCATGTGGTGGAACCTGGTCGGCCGCGACCACGACGAGATCGTCCGGGCCCGCGCCGACTGGGAACGCGACCGCACCGGGCACGGCACCCGCTTCACTCCCGTCACCGGCGACCCCGGCCCTGCCCTGCCAGCACCCGACCTGCCCACCGCCCGCATGCGCCCACGCCCGCCCCGCCGCCCCTGAACGGACCGCGCGGCGCCCCTCCCGCCCACGAAGGACCACGGTTCCTCGCCAAGGCAGACTGAAATCGCCTGATAAGCCCGGATTGCCCTAGACTGCATCCTCCGCGTGCTAGACAATCTCCCCCTGAACACCCCGACACGGCACGACAGCACGTCGCGCCGCACGCCGCAACGGTGCCCGAACGCCCAACTCCTGCTAGCGTGCGGATCGCGAACAACGTGATGATTTAGGAGACCTGAACATGGTCCAACAGACGCGCGAGCAGTGGGGGACGCGCGCGGGCTTCCTGATGGCGGCGATCGGATCCGCCGTCGGCCTGGGCAACATCTGGCGATTCCCCTACGTCGCCTACGAGAACGGTGGCGGCGCCTTCCTGCTGCCCTACCTCGTTGCCCTCCTCACCGCCGGTATCCCCCTGCTGATCCTCGAATACGCCATCGGACACCGGTACCGCTCCTCAGCGCCCCTGTCCTATCGGCGCCTCTTCCGACCCGCCGAGGCGATCGGCTGGTGGCAGGTCGCGATCTGCTTCGTGATCGCCGTCTACTACGCCGTCATCATCGCCTGGGCGATCCGCTACACCTTCTTCTCCTTCGGGCAGCAGTGGGGCGAGGACCCCAACGCCTTCTTCTTCGGAGAGTTCCTCCAACTCGCCGAAGGCCCCGGCCTCGTCTCCGGATACGTCTCCGGCGTCACCTGGCCCCTGATCGGCGTGTGGGTCGTCGTCCTGGGCGTCCTGGCCCTGGGCATCCGCAACGGCGTGGAGAAGGCCAACCGGATCTTCATCCCCCTGCTCCTGGTCCTCTTCCTCGTCATGGTCGTCCAGGCCCTGACCCTCGACGGCGCCACCGAAGGCCTCAACGCCCTGTTCACCCCCGACTGGGGCGAGATGCTCAACGGCAGCGTCTGGATCGCCGCCTACGGACAGATCTTCTTCTCCCTGTCCATCGGCTTCGGCATCATGGTCACCTACGCCTCCTACCTGCGCCGCAAGTCCGACCTGACCGGCTCCGCCCTCGTCGCGGGCTTCGCCAACAGCTCCTTCGAGCTCCTGGCCGGTATCGGCGTCTTCGCCGCCCTGGGCTTCATGGCCACCAGCGCGGGCACCAGCGTCGACGAGGTCGCCACCTCCGGCCTGGGCCTGGCCTTCGTCGCCTTCCCGCAGATCATCTCCAGCCTGCCCTTCGGCGGCGGCCTCTTCGGCGTGCTGTTCTTCGGCTCCCTGGTGGTCGCCGGCATCAGCTCCCTGCTGAGCATCGTCCAGGTCATCGTCTCGGCCGTGCACGAACGCACCGGCCTGGGCCGCGTCCCCACCGTCCTGACCGTCGGCGGAGCCACCGCCCTGGCCTCGATCCTGCTCTTCCCCACCCACGAGGGACTGTTCTTCCTCGACGCCTTCGACCACTTCATCAACCAGTACGGCATCGCCCTGGCCGGCCTCGTCCTCATCATCGTCGTCTCCTGGATCGCCCGGAGACTGCCGCTGTTCCAGGACCACGCCAACGCGGTGTCCTCACTGCGCCTGGGCCTGTGGTGGCGCCTGACCCTGGGCATCATCACCCCCGCCCTGCTGGGCTACATGATGTGGGACAGCCTGCGCACCGAACTGACCGAGCCCTACGGCGGCTACCCCGAGGCGTTCCTGCAGGTCGCCGGCTGGGGCGTGGCCATCGGCGCCATCGTCATCGGCGTCATCATCTCGCTCGCCCCCTGGAAGCGCGCCGACGAACTCGCCGCCCAGGACGCACGAGCCGACCAGACCCCCACCACGGAAGGGGACCAGTGATGTCCACCAGCGCCATCATCATGATGGCCGTCTCCATCGTCCTGCTCTGGGGCGGCCTCGCCGCGGCCATCATCAACCTGCGCCGCAACCCCGAAGAACCCGAACACCAGGACTAGACGACCCACCCGGGGCGGCGGACACTCCGCCGCCCCGACCCATTCCAAGGCCCCCATACCCGCCGCCCGCCACCTCTACCTGGCCCGCCACGCCAACGCCGACCCCACCACCGGCGACCTCACCGACGCCGGGCGACGCCAGGCCGCCCGACTCGGCCACCGTCTGAGCGCCCTCAACCCCCGCTCCCTCCACCACGGCCCCCGCCACGCGCCACCCAGACCGCGCACCTGGTCGCCGACCGCCTCCCCGGCATCCACCCCCGGCCCGCTCCCGAGGCCGGGGACTACGTACCGCACCTTCCCACCCGCCAGGAACCGCCCCCCGAACACGCCGACCGGATCCTGGACCTCATCCACGCCCACCCCGCCAGCGAACGCGACCCCGGCCCCGCCCTGGCCCACCGCGTCCTGACCCGATTCACCGGTCCCACCGACGGCGACCACGACGTCCACGCCATCGTCATCACCCACGCCCACCTCATCGGGTGGATCGTCTCCGCCGCCCTCGGCGCCCCCGCATGGACGTGGACCGGCCTGGCCCCCGCCAACGCGGCGCTCACCGTCATCCGCTACACCCCCGACCGCGCCCCCGCGCTCCTGACCTACAATGACGTCTGCCATCTGGACGCCGACCTGCGCTGGACCGGCTTCCCACCCCACCTGACCCCCTGAACCCACGGCAGTGCCCCGGCCGTCCCGCGTGCCACGACGCGCACGAGCCGATACCCGCCCCCACACCCCAGCGGGAAAGGGACACCACGCACCCCACCCACACCTTCACCAAACCCACCCACCCCCGCATCCGCCTCCTGGCCGGACTCGGCGTCGAGGGCGACGCCCACCTGGGCGCCACCGTCCAGCACCGCTCCCGCCTCGCCCGGGACCCCACCCAACCCAACCTGCGCCAGGTCCACCTCATCCACGCCGAACTCCTCGACGAGGTCGCCACCGAAGGATTCGACGTCCTACCCGGCCAACTGGGCGAGAACATCACCACCCGCGGCCTGGACCCGCTCTCCCTGAGCACCGGAACCGTCCTGCGTCTGGGCCCCCACGCCACGATCCGCGTCACCGGGCTGCGCAACCCCTGCGCCCAGATCAACGACTTCGCCCCCGGCCTGCTCGCACACATGGTCCGCCGCGAGGACGACGGCACCATCACCCACCGCGCCGGCATCATGGGCACCGTCCTGGCCAGCGGAACCGTCGAACCCGGCATGCACATCACCGTGCACCCGCCCCAGGGCCCCCACATCCGGCTCCAACGCGTCTGACTCCCGGCCGACACCCCGACACCACACCCAGGCCCCACCCCCACCCCGGGTGCTAGCGTCGAACGGCACGCGAAGAGGGGGAGCACATGCGCACGATCCTCGTCACCGGCGCCACCGGAACCCTGGGCCGACCCGTCACCGCCCGGCTACGCCAAGCCGGACACCACGTGCGCACGCTGAGTCGGCACCCCCGCCCCGACGACCCCCACTCCCACGCCGTCGACCTGCGCACCGGCACCGGACTCCACACCGCCCTCGAGGGCGCCGACACCATCGTGCACTGCGCCACCACCCCCACCGGCGGCGACATCCCCGCCGCCACCCACCTCATCCGCGCCGCCCGCCGCGCAGAAGTCGCCCACCTGGTCTACGTCTCCATCGTCGGCGTCGACCGCATCCCCCTGGGCTACTACCAGACCAAACACACGATCGAACGCGCCGTGGAGGCCTCCGGACTCGGCTGGACCCTCCTGCGCACCACCCAGTTCCACGACCTGATCGTGCGCATCCTCGCCGCGGCCGCCCGCCTGCCCCTCATGCCCGTACCCGACGTCGACATCCAACCCATCGACACCGACGAGGTCGCCGCCCGCCTGGCCCACCTGGCCGAACACGACCCCGCCGGGCGGGTCCCCGACATGGGCGGCCCCCGAGTGGAACCACTGCCCGACCTGGCCCGCGCCTACCGCGACGCCACCGGCGGCCACCACCGCGTCCTGCCCGTGCGCCTTCCCGGAGCGACCTTCGCCGCCTTCACCGCCGGAGACCACCTGGCCCCCGCACGCGACGTCGGACGCACCACCTTCACCGACCACCTCGCCCAGAACCCACCCCAGCCCCGCCGGTGATCACGCCAACGGGAACGGCCTACCGTGCTCCTCGACCGGGCGCGGACCGAAGATCCGCCGCTCACCCTCGGCGATCTCCACATCATTGATGCTCGCCTCCCGGCGCCGCATCAGCCCCTGCCCGTCGAACTCCCACAACTCGTTGCCGTAGCTGCGCCACCACCGGCCCCCGGCATCCCGGGACTCGTACTGGAACCGCACCGCGATCCGGTCCCCACCGAACGCCCACAGCTCCTTGCGCAACGCGTAGTCGAGCTCACGCTCCCACTTGCGCCGCAAGAACTCCTCGATCCCGGCCCGCCCAGTGACGAACCGGTCCCGATTGCGCCACACCGAATCCGGCGTGTACGCCAACGCGACCCTGGCCGCATCACGCGTGTTCCACGCATCCTCGGCGGCCTGCACCTTGACCCGCGCATCGGCCTCGGTGAACGGCGGAACGGGCGGACGGCTCATAACCAACTCTCCTCATACTCGCAACCCTGCCAACGGCACCGAGCATGCCCGCACCACCACCCCCACCACGATGTCCCCAGCGACAACAAACCCACACATTCGGACACGCTGGTGCTGTACCGTGCCCCCATGCCACCACGCACCATCGCCGTCCTGGCCTACGACGGGGCCCGCCTGATGGACGTCACCGCACCCCTGGAAGTCTTCAGCACCGCCTCCGGGCTCGGCGCCGACTACCGCCCCACCCTGTGCTCACCCGACGGCCGCCCCGTCACCACCGCCGCCGGCACCCGCCTGCTCGTCGACACCGCCGCAACCGACATCGACACCCCCCACACCCTCATCGTCCCCGGATCCCCCACCCTGCCCCGCACACCCACCCCCGAAGGACTCACCACCGCGATCACCACCCTGGCCGACCGCGCCACCCGCGTCGCCTCGGTGTGCACCGGCGCCTTCGCCCTGGCCCGCACCGGACTCCTCGACAACCGCCGCGCCACCACCCACTGGCGCCACACCGCCCTCCTGGCCCGCGTCCACCCCCGCGTCCACGTCGAACCCGACGCCCTCCACATCCGCGACGGCCACATCCTCACCTCAGCCGGAGTCAGCGCGGGCATCGACCTGTCCCTGGCCCTGGTCGAAGACGACCACGGCCCCCAACCCGCCCGCGACACCGCCCGCGACCTGGTCGTCTTCCTCCAACGCCCCGGAGGACAATCCCAGTTCTCCGCCCCCTCCCGCACCCCACCCACCCGCGACAACCGACTCCGCGCCGTCCTCGACGCGATCGCCGCCGACCCCGCCGCCCACCACTCCACACCCGCCCTGGCCGCCCTGGCCAACGTCAGCACACGCCACCTCACCCGCCTCTTCCACGAACAACTCGACACCACCCCCGCCGCCCACCTCGAAACCGTCCGCCTGGAAGCCGCCAAAACCCTCCTCGAAACCGGAGAGAGCGTCACCACCGCCGCCCGTCGCAGCGGACTGGGCAGCGACGAGTCCCTGCGCCGCGCCTTCCTGCGCCACCTGGGCGTCACCCCCTCCGCCTACCGCGCCCGCTTCCGCACCACCACCCCCTGAACACACCCCCGTGCCATCCTGGAGGAATGGAACAGGCCACCCTGACCCTGCGCATCGCGCCCGAACTCCGGTTCTTCCTGCCTCCACGCCACCGGAACGACGCCCCCGTCCACACCGACCACGACGGCACCTCCACCCTCGGCCACGTCGTGGAATCCCTGGGCATCCCCCGCACCGAGATCGGCACCCTGTACGCCGACGGCCACCCCGTCGACGTCTCCCACCACCCCGACCCCACCCAGGTCATCGACGTCACCCCCGTCCCCCGCCCCCAACCGCTACCCCCCGGTTTCGACCCGCCCCGCTTCCTCCTCGACGTCCACCTGGGCACCCTCGCCCGCCGCCTGCGCCTCCTCGGACTGGACACCGACTACCACAACGACCGCGACGACCCCACCCTCGTCCGCCAGGCCAACGACCAACACCGCGTCCTGCTCACCCGCGACCGCAAACTCCTGTGCCGCAAGGCCCTGCGCGCGGGCGCCCACATCCACCACGACCAACCCGACCACCAACTCACCGACGTCCTGGAACGCTTCGCCCCACCCCTGGCCCCCTGGACCCGCTGCCTGGAGTGCAACGGGCCCCTCTCCTCCGTCGACAAGGGCGAGGTCGCCCACACCCTGCCCGCCGGAACCCGCGCCACCTACGACACCTTCGCCCGCTGCGAGGCCTGCGAACACCTCTACTGGCCCGGCGCCCACCACGAACACCTCACCCAGATCATCCGCGACGCCCAGGCCACCCTGGCCGCCCCGCCCACCCGCCAGCCCTCGCACTGACGACCGGCCACCCACGCTCAGTCCTCGGCGACCGCGGCGAGGGCGCCGAGCAGGACCAGGGCGTCCGCACTGGCCGACCCCGGATCGGCGTGGTAGACGACGAGCTCCTGCCCAGGCGCTGCCCTCACATCGAAGGCGTTCATGCGCAAAGTGAGCTCACCGACCTCAGGGTGGTGGAACCGCTTGCTCTCCAACCGCTTGCCACGCGCCTCGTGGCGCTCCCAGAGCGCGGCGAAATCAGGACTGCGGTCCAGCAGACTCCGCAAAACCCCGCACACACGCGGATCGTCCGGCGCCCTACCGTGCGCGACACGAAAACCCGCGACGGCGGAGGCCGCCACCCGCGACCAGTCGGGGTAGAAACCGCGGGCGCCCGGGTCGAGGAACACCTTCTCCAACAGGTTCGGGCCGTACTCGAACCCCGCGAAGAGGGCGTAGCCGAGCCGGTTCCCGGCGAGCACGTCGTAGGCCCGCCCCACAACGATCGCCGGGGTGTGGGACCACAGGTCCATCAGACGCAGCAACTCGGGGGCCACCCGCTCCGGAACGGCACCGTCCCCCAGGTTCGGCACCAGACCAACGACACGGAACAGGTGCAGCCGCGCGTCGCCGTCGAGCCGCAGCGCACCACAGAGCGCCTCCACCACCTGCACGGAGGGATGACGCTCACGCCCCTGCTCCAGACGGGTGTAGTAATCGACGCTCAGACCCGCCATCGTCGCGACCTCCTCCCGCCGCAACCCGGGCACACGCCGGCGACCGTGCGAGACCAGACCGATGGTGTCGGGAGATATCTGACCGCGACGAGCACGCAGATACTCCCCCAGTGGAGAGTCAGGCATGCGACCACCGTAGAGGCCGCCACGCCGACCAACCAGGGTGCGCCGCTCCCAGGCACACCACGGCCTTCACCCACCCCACGACCACGACGACAGTGGACCCATGACCACACACCACACGACCACGGACGTCACGACACCCCCTCAGCGGGAACGAACGGGCAAGGTCGTCCTCGTGACGGGAGCCAGCAGCGGGATCGGCGAGGCGACGGCACGCCGCCTGGCGGCCCAGGGACACCACGTCGTCCTCACCGGCCGACGCACGGACCGCCTGCACACCATCACCACCGACCTCACCGACCACGGTCACACCGCCGAGGCCCGCACACTCGACGTGACGGACCGGGACGCCTTCACCGAACTCGTCGGGGACGTGACCGCCACCCACGGGCACCTGGACGCCCTCGTCGGGAACGCGGGCGTGATGCTGCTCTCGCGCCTGGAGTCACTGCTCGTCGACCAATGGGACCGGATGCTCGACGTCAACGTGCGGGGACTCTACAACGGCATCGCCGCGGTACTACCGCACTTCAACGACCGCCGATCGGGACACGTCATCACCATCGCCTCGATCGGGGCGCACCAGGTCTCACCCACCTCGGCGATCTACTCGGCGACCAAGTACGCGGCCCTGGCCCTGACCGAGGGACTCCGCCAGGAGGCCGACCCGTCGATCCGGGTCACCACCGTCTCCCCGGGAGTCGTCGAGTCCGAACTCGCCGACCACATCACCGACACGCACGCGGCCGAACTCATGGTCGGGTACCGGGCGGCGCGCATCCCCTCCGACGCCGTCGCCCGCGCCGTGGCCTACGCCATCGACCAGCCCGCCGACGTCGACGTCAACGAGATCATCATTCGCCCCACCGCCCAACGCTGACCCGCCAAGGACACACCACGGCCGGTCCCACACAACCGACCACGGCCCGGGACCGGCCCCACCACCACGCGACGACAGGCCCACCACCGCGCACACCTTCGTAGACTCAACAACCATGAGGCACACCGACCCCGACGACCCGGCCACACCGCCCCTGCCGGCGGCGCAACCGGACCTCAACCTGCTGCGCACCTTCCTGGCCGTGTACCGGTCCGGATCCTTCACCGCGGCCGCCTCACTCCTGGGCCTGTCCCAACCCACCGTCACCACCCAGATCCGCAACCTGGAACGCACCAACGGCCAGGACCTGTTCGAACGCCTACCACGCGGAGTCACCCCCACCCCCCTCGCCCACGACCTGGCCGCCCGCGTCGCCACACCCCTGGACGCACTCACCGCCGCCACCGGCCACGACCCCGAACACCTGGCACCCACCGCCCCCGTCCACCTGGCCGGACCCGCCGAATACCTGTGCACGTGCGTCATGACCTCCCTGGCCCCACTGGTCGCCGACGGCGTCCGCCTACGCGTGACCACCGGCCTGACCGACCCCCTCCTCGACGAACTCCGCGCGGGCCGCTACGACCTGGTCATCTCCACCACCCGCCCCCGCGGCCGCGGCCTGCTCTCCGAACCCCTGGCCGATGAGGAGTTCGCCCTGGTCGCCGCACCCACATGGGCCCACCGCGTCAAGGACCGCCTGGCCGAGGAAGGCCCCACCGCCCTGCACGAGGTACCCCTGGTCACCTACGCCGAGGACCTGCCCATCGTGCGCCGCTACTGGCGCCACGTCTTCGGCCGCCGCCTGACCTGCCGCGCCTGCCTGACCGTGCCCGACCTTCGCGGCGTACTGGCCGCCGTGGCCGCCGGAGCGGGCTTCAGCGTCCTGCCCACCTACCTGTGCAGGGACGCGTTCGCCTCCGGGGCGCTCGTCCTGCTCCACGAGACCGACGACCCACCCATCAACACCGCCTACCTGGCCCAACGACCAGGCACCCCCTACAACCCGCACGTCATCCGCGTCCGCGACCACCTACTGCGACCGGGACCGCACGCGTGCGAACCCGCGACGTGAAACCCCACCACGCCCGGCGGCTCAACCCCTGAGCGGACGCGTGTGGATCTTGGCCACACACGCCGGGACGGCCGCACCCTCCTCATGGTCGCGTGCCCGATAGGCGCTCGGACTCTCACCGACCAACTCCGAGAACCGCGCACTGAACGACCCCAGCGACGTACAGCCCACCGCGAAACACACCTCGGTCACCGTCAGATCGCCACGCCGCAACAACGCCTTGGCCCGCTCGATCCGACGCGTCATCAGATACTGATAGGGCGTCTCACCGAACGCCGCCCGGAAACTCCGGGAGAAATGGCCCGGCGACATCAACGCCCCACGCGCCAACGCCGAAACGTCGAGCGGCTCGGTGTAGTCACGGTCCATCCGGTCACGGGCCCGCCGCAACCGGACCAGATCATCCAGACTCTGACGCCTCACACCGCCAGTGTCCCACGACGCCCTCCCTCAACGGCGCCCGACCAGGGGCCCCGACCCCACGTAGGCCGCCAGGTGCTCACCGGTCACCGTCGAACGGGCGGCGACCAGATCGGCGGGCCTACCCTCGAAGACGACCCGCCCACCGTCGTGCCCCGCCCCCGGGCCCAGATCGACGATCCAGTCGGCGTGCGCCATGACCGCCTGGTGGTGCTCCACCACGATGACCGACTTGCCCGAGTCCACCAGCTGATCCAGCAGCCCCAACAGGTGCCGCACATCGGCCAGGTGCAGACCCGCGGTCGGCTCGTCGAGAACGTAGACGCCACCCTTCTCGGCCATGTGCACCGCCAGCTTCAACCGCTGCCGCTCCCCACCCGACAACGTGGTCAGCGGCTGACCCAGCCGCAGATACCCCAACCCCACATCCTCCAACCGCCGCAGGATCCGCACGGCCGCCGGCACCTTGGCCCCCTCACCACCGAAGAACACGTGCGCCTCGGCGACCGACATCCCCAACACCTCACCGATGTCCCGACCACCCAGGCGATACTCCAGCACCCGCGCCTGGAACCGCCTGCCCTCACACTCCTCACACGGCGACGCCACACCCGCCATCATCGCCAGATCGGTGTAGATCACCCCGGCACCGTTGCACGCCGGACAGGCCCCCTCGGAGTTGGCGCTGAACAACCCCGGCTTCACACCGTTGGCCTTCGCGAACGCCTTACGCACCGGATCGAGCAGCCCCGTGTAGGTCGCCGGGTTACTGCGCCGCGAACCACGGATCGCGCCCTGGTCGACCGACACCACCCCCGCACCGGCGGGAACCGACCCGTGCACCAGCGAACTCTTCCCCGACCCGGCCACACCCGTGACCACCGTGAGCACCCCCAACGGGATGTCGACGTCGACGTCACACAGGTTGTGCGTGCTCGCGCCCCGGATCTCCAACACCCCGGTGGGCGTGCGCACCGACTCCTTCACCGACGCCCGGTCCTCCAGATGCCGCCCGGTGACCGTACCGGCCGACCGCAACCCCTCCACCGAACCCTCGAAACAGACGGTGCCGCCCTCCGTGCCGGCACCGGGCCCCAGATCGACGACATGGTCGGCGATCGCGATCACCTCCGGCTTGTGCTCCACCACCAGCACCGTGTTGCCCTTGTCCCGCAACCGCAGCAGCAACTCGTTCATCCGCTGGATGTCATGGGGGTGCAACCCCGTGGTGGGCTCGTCGAACACGTAGGTGACGTCGGTGAGCGAAGAACCCAGATGACGGATCATCTTGACCCGCTGCGCCTCACCACCCGACAACGTGCCCGACGACCGCTCCAACGACAGATAACCCAACCCGATCTCCACGAACGAGTCCAGGGTCCGCCGCAACGCCTCCAACAGCGGCGCCACCGAAGGCTCATCCAACCCGCGCACCCACCCGGCCAGGTCACTGATCTGCATCGCGCACGCCTCAGCGATGTTGACCCCACCGATCCGCGACGACCGGGCCGCCTCGTTGAGCCGGGTCCCCCCGCACTCCGGGCAGGCGGTGAAGGTCACCGCCCGGTCCACGAACGCCCGGATGTGCGGCTGCATCCCCTCCCGGTCCTTGGCCAGGAACGACTTGCGCACCTTCGGGATCAACCCCTCATAGGTGAGGTTGACCCCCTCCACCTTCACCTTGGTCGGCTCCCGGTACAGGAAGTCGGCCATCTCCTGCTCGGTGTACTCCCGGATCGGCTTGTCCGGATCCAGGAAACCCGACTCGGCGTACAACCGCACCGTCCAGAAACTGTCCGACTTCCACCCGGGAATGGTGAACGCGCCCTGCGCGATCGACTTGGAGTCGTCGTAGAGCTGGGTCAGATCGACATCGGAGACCGCGCCCCGCCCCTCACAGTTCGTACACATCCCACCCGCACGACTGAAGGTCTGCTTCACCGCCTTGCGGTCACCGCGCTCGACCGTGATCGCACCACTGGCCCGCACCGAGGCAACATTGAAGGCGAACGCGCCGGGCGAACCGACATGCGGCGTACCCAACCGACTGAACAGGATCCGCAGCATCGCGTTGGCGTCGGTGACGGTACCGACCGTCGACCTGGGGTCGGCCCCCAACCTCTGCTGGTCGACGATGATCGCCGTCGTCAACCCGTCCAGCACATCGACCTCCGGCCGCGCCAACGCCGGCATGAAACCCTGCACGAACGCACTGTAGGTCTCGTTGATCAACCGCTGCGACTCCGCGGCGACCGTCCCGAACACCAGCGAACTCTTCCCCGACCCGGAGACACCGGTGAACACCGTCAACCGGCGCTTGGGAAGCTCGACACTGACGTCCTTGAGATTGTTCTCGCACGCACCGTGCACACGAATCAGATCGTGGCTGTCGGCGGTGTGCGGCTCGAACGCACCCGCGCCGGACCTCGCGGCCATGTCCATCACGCCTCCGTCTCATGGGTGGGCACGCCCCCGCGCACCGCGCGAACCGCGGGCTCCCCGCGACGGCGGGCCCGGGCGACGTCCATGCGGACCACGCTATCGCCGCCCCCGCGACCGGGGCTTCTCGAATCCTGACCGCCACGACCACCACACCCACGGGCACCGAGCACACGTTTTGCGGTTCCGGCAAAGAACTTTGCAGCCCGGCCACTCCGGAAGGCAGATTGGCCGCGGAGGTGGTCACGATGACACGACAGACCCACAACGACCGCTACGACGTGGTGATCGTCGGCGGAGGACCCGCCGGCCTGAACGCCGCACTCATGCTCGGCCGAGCCCGACGATCGGTACTGGTGGTCGACAACGACCAACCCCGCAACGCCCCGGCCACCCACACGCACGGCTTCCTCACCCGCGACGGCACCCCACCCGCCCACCTACTGGCCACCGGGCGCGACGAAGTCACCCGCTACGGCGGCCACATCACCACCGGCCTCGCCCAGTCAGCGACCAAGGACGACGACGGATTCACCGTCGCACTCGACACCGGCCGCACCGTCCGCGCCAGACGGCTCCTGGTCACCACCGGAATCACCGACGACCTGCCCGACATCCCCGGCCTGAGAGCACGCTGGGGACACGACGTCCTGCACTGCCCCTACTGCCACGGCTGGGAAGTCCGCGACCAACCGATCGGCGTTCTGGCCACCAGCCCCCACAGCGTGCGCCAAGCCCTGCTGTTCCGCCAGTGGACCGACCAACTCACCCTCCTGCTCCACACCAACCCCCACCCCACCCCCCAGGAGGCCGAACAACTGGCCGCACGCCAGATCACCGTCGTGACCGGCCAGGTCACCGAACTGGACACCACCGACGACCACCTCACCGGCGTCCACCTGGACACCGGCGACCTGGTCCCGCTACGGGCACTGGCCATCGCACCCAGAGCCGTCCCACGCGCACGACTCCTGACCACACTCGGACTGGAACCCACCCCCCACCCCAGCGGAGCCCACATCGACACCGACCCCACCGGCCTCACCCCCATCCCGGGCGTGTGGGCCGCCGGAAACCTCACCAACCCCGCCGCCACCGTCCTGCTCTCGGCCGCCTCCGGCTCGACGGCCGCCGGAGCGATCAACGCCGACCTCGTCGCCGAGGACACCCGCGACGCCGTACGCGGCATGAACGACCCCTTCACCGCCACGACGGAGGCCCGTCTGTGCGAGCAGACCATGGGCGACCGCCGCCACGGCCTGTGACCAACCACCAGGAGACCACCACGGACACCCGGTTCCGGACCGAGATGCACCGCAGCCGCGACCAGGTCTTCAACGGCACGCCCAACGACGTACCCGCGGGCACACACCACACCCACGGCACCGTCCCGCGAGCCGAACGCTCGCACTGACCCACGCACACGACCGTCAGCCGCGCGGCCGCGCGACCACCACCGGACACAACGCGTGGTGCACGACCGCGTGGCTGACCGACCCCAGGACCAACCCGCGAAAGCCACCCCGGCCACGCGAACCCACGACCACCAGATCAGCCAGCTCCGACGCCCTGACCAGCGCCCGCGCCGGGCGGTCGAGCGTCAGCTCCTCGACCCCCCGCACCTCGGGGACCTTCTCACGCCAGGGGTCCAGCGCACGGGACAACACCCCCCAGGCCTCCCCGACAGCCGCCTCCCGGTCCTCGCCCGACTCACCCACACCAGCGGCCCAGGCATGGAGCGCACGCAGACCCACCCCGCGCGCCTGGGCCTCCGCGAACGCGTAGTCCACCGCGGACGAGGAGTACTCCGAGCCGTCCACACCCACCACGATCTCGTGCCGCGGGGCGATCGGCCCGTCGCGCACCACGACCACCGGGCAGCCGGCGTGCCCGACCAACTGCAGTCCCGTCGAGCCCAGCAGCAGTTCGTGGAACCCGCCGTACCCCCGGGACCCCACCACGACCGCGAACGCCCGATCCGAGGCCTCCAACAGCATGTCCACCGCACGCGCCGGACGCGTGCGCGTTTCCACGCGCAGACCCGGGTAGCTCCCGGACACCACCGTGACCGCCTCGGCGACCACCTCGCGGCCGTAGTTCTCGGCCTCGGTCCACCGCCCGGGCGCAAGCGGCATGTCGAACTCGTACCGCGGCAGCGCGTGGACGACGAGCAGCGACCGTTCGTGCAGGGCCGCCTCCTGGGCGGCCCACTCCAGTGCCCGCAACGCGGGCCGTGAACCATCCACTCCGACGACGACGTCCCCGGGCATGTCGGGCCCCTTCCCGATGGATGCCGACAGCGGCCGCGGTCCGCGCGGAGCGCACCCCGATCGGCCGCCGCCTCATGCTTCCCCTCCCCCTACCCGGCCCCCGTCAACCACCGGGCACCCGCCGCCCCTCCCGGTTCAAACTTTCCGGCCCTCCCCGACATCGCAGTGCACGACCCCCAGCCCCAACCCCCTTGGGAGACATCGTGACGAACGAGCGGGCCGCAGTGGTGGCCGCCCTCGCTTCGGCTGTCGTACTCGCCGGGTGCGCCGTGGACACCTCCGGGTTCCGCCGGGGCCCGATCCCCGAGAACGACCCCACCGCCCACGACGCCACGGGACCGTTCCAGCTCGACCTTCCCCCCGAACCCGGTTCCGACGCCGCCTTCGGCGAAAGCATCGCGTGGGAGGCCCTGGCGGAGGTCTCGGAGTTCGCCGGCACCACCGACCCCGAGGCCACCTACACGTGTCCCACGATCACCGGTCAGGACAGGCAGGTCACCTGCACGGTGACGTTCCTGGGGGACAGCTACGACTACGTCGTCACCATCGAGGACTCGTGGGAGTTCATGCCCGAGGTGATCGACCAGACGTGGCTCCAGTACACCGCGGAGCTACCCGCCGGGCCGGTGGTGCGCGACGTCGTGGAGGACTACCTGCGCTGGTCGGGTGGGACCGAGTACGTGTTGTGCGACCTTCCGGAGGTGACCGGGGCAGCCGTCGGCGAGGAGGTGGGCACCTGCGAGGCCGTCGACGAGGACGGCTACGGCACGAGGCGGGCGACGATCGTCGTCGGGGAGTACGGGTTCCTGGCCCGGTACACGTGAGGCGGCACCCCCAAGAAATCCTGCCGAACGTGTCGGCCCCGAAGCCAAGGTGCGGGTGTTCTGCGAGTGACCCCACGGTCCGGGGAAAACGCACACCGGGCCAGAGTGGGTTCCTCGGCCGGTGACGGAGGTGAGCCCTGCGCTACGGTGCCCACCGTGGCGCAGGGCTCACAACGGCGGGGGGACCAGCGGCGTCGGCAGCACCAGGAGCAGGATGAGGCGCCCGCCCGTCGAGGGGGTTGAGAAACAAGCGAGCAGGATCCGGTGCTGAGGATCGCTGTCCCGTCTCATGTCATTCAACCTGTGCGCGCCTCACCCAATTCGTGCGCCTGAGGCGGGTTAGGTCTCACGGCACTGTCATCGTCGCCTCGCGTGACTCTGGCCCCGCTCATGATCCCGCGACCGGCCGGTCGCCTGGGTGGGCGGGCGACGGCGGTGCCTCGAGGACGAAGAAGAGGAATCCGATCCTGGTCGACAGGCTCTGGAAGTCGTCGGGGAACAGCTCGCGGGCGGCCGGGTCGGGCTGCGGCTCGCTGATGACGGCGAGTCGGAAGCCGGCGGCGGTGAAGGCGTCGGTCATCGCGTGCAACGGCCTGCGCCAGAACTTCAGCAGGGCGGACTTCCCGTTGAACGTGAACTCGTCGGTGTAGCTGGTGGTCGCGAAATAGTCGGGCCGAGGGTCCTGGAGCACGTAGTCCGCGAACGGGTGCTGCACCGAGGCGATCAACCGGCCGCCGGGCCGGAGCACGCGCCGTATCTCGGCCAGCGTCGGCCCCCAGTCCTTGAGGTAGTGCAGCACCAGCGACGCGACCACGTCGTCGAACACACCGTCGGCGAACGGGAGGGGGTCGCGCAGGTCGGCCACGCGCAGGTCCGCGTCATCCCCGAGCCGCCGCCTGGCCAACGCCAGCATCCCGGCGCTGGCGTCGATGCCGGTGACGTGGGCACCGCGGTCGCGCAGGGCGGCGGACAGGGGACCCGCGCCGCAGCCGGCGTCCAGGATCCGGCGGCCGGTCACGTCTGCGGCGAGGGCCACCATCGCGGGCCGCTCGTAGTACGCGTTCTGGATGTTGTTCTCGTTGTCCGCCGCGTAGGCCTCGGCGAAGCTGTCGTAGTCGTTCGCCCGGGCCGGATCTGCGGGCTGGGCGAGAGTCTCGGGTCTGTCGTTTCCTGGGTCCATCGCCGTAGCCTAGTGTTCGCGTGATCCGCCGGAAGGGCCCCTACCTACCGGGGTGTGCCGGAGCACCCGGACCCCGACGCGCCGGAGCCGGGTACGAGGGTGAAACGGGCGGTGTGGTACCTCGTCGCGGTCTTCCCCCGCAGCGGGTGCGGCGCGAACTTCCGGTATGGGCCTCCTTCTTCGAGGGCCTGGTGGGCGGGGTGCTTGGGGCCGCCGCGGGTGAAGCGGCGCAGGACCCGCTCGGCCTCCGCGGTTCCGAGACTGATTGCTTTTCCCCTGGGGGCAGAGGTAGGAGTCCGGTGCCGTGGAGAAGTGGGCCGACGCGCACGTGACCTGTCCCTGATACCGGGGCCTCTCGGTACTCCAGTCGCCCGGCCCGGACACCTCCTTCTCACCGCCTTCCCTTGTTTCGTTTCGTTGTAAACGTTAGTGATTAAACGAAATACGATTCAGCACAACGAAAAGAGGACCAGAGGGCCCCGGAGTCTGACCCCCGATAAGTGAACCTTCTCGGGGGTTGGCGGTGTGGGGGTGCCCCAGCCCCCTCCATCCACCCTCCTGGGGGCGCCAACGTTATTAGGTCACCATCCCTGACCCGCGAAAACGAGTCAGATACAGCCGTAACTGAACTATTGCGCGCCCTGCCCGACCTGAAGAGCGCCGCGAAGAAGACGGCCGCGGCGTGGCGGGCCCGCCTGGTCAAGCGCTACCGCGGAGGACATCGCCGCCCACACCGGCGCGAACTCCCACCTGGAGCGCCTCGAGGCCAGCGTGAGCGCGTCGCTGGTCGCCGAGGCCCGCGACATCGGGCGACCCCCGTGGCCGAACCCGGGGTGCCCGCCCCGACGCCGGACCAGATCTCAGACCCGCCCGCCCGGCAGGGTGAGGCGGGTCATCAGAGCGCGGTGCGTGGTTCCCGGCACGTCCAGGATCTCCAGTTCCACCACGGCGACCCGCTCGTCCACCAGCACGTGGTCGATGGCGGCCCTGGGCAGTGGACCACCCACGGGCCAGGTGCCGGTCAGGCCCCGACCCAGGTGGGCGGCGGCGTCGATGTAACCGCTCTCCAGGACGTCGCGCATCTCGGCGTGGTCGAGGGTGGTGTTGAAGTCCCCGGCGAGGATGCGGACAGTGCCGTCGGTGGCCTCGGGCAGACCGCGCAGCCCGTCCCGCCAGACGGCCATCGTGGAGGGTCGACGCGGGGGCATCGGGTGAACGGACACCACCTCCACCGGCCCGGCGGCGTCCGGGACCCTCAGCCCGGCGCGTGGCATGGCCAGTGAACCGATGTCGTGCCCCACATCACCGAGGTCGTCGAGCGGGTACACCGAGTGCACCGAACCGCCAGCCGCCGCCGGGGCGGAGTGGTCCACCGCGTACGGGAGCAGCTCCTCCAACCCGGCCGTGTCCAGCCCAGCGACCATTTCGGGGGTGACCTCCTGGAGGGCGAGCAGCTCCACCTCGTGCTCACGGACCAGATCCACGACGATGTCCGGATCCACGTGCCCAAAGTGCGCGTTGAGGGTGAGCAGCCGCAGAGGTGGCCCCTGCAAGGCCACAGGTTCACTCTCGAGGGCGCGCGGCACAATGGCGGTCGCCAGCAGGACCCCGGCCAGGGCGATGGCCGCGGCCGACCACCAGCGCCGGAGCAGGAGGGCGCCCAACAGCGCCACCGGTGCCGCGAACAGCACGAGCGGGGCGTAGGCGAGCAGGGGGACGAGAGGAAACCCTCGCTCCAGTCCCAGAATCCGCACCAACGCGTACAGCACGAATCCAACGGCGGTCAGCGCGACCAGTACGGTCACCACCCGGTCTCGCCCCGGGTGGGTCGTGTTCGCTGCCACTTGGCGCTCAGCTCCTCGGTTCGGGTCCCGCTACGAGAATGTGACGGCCCACGGCCCCTGAAGGTTCGGAAGCGTCAGTCTTCCCGAAGCCCTTGCCCCCCACCCAACCGGCCCGGTTCTCCCCTGGAACGAGCATTTCCGCGAGTAGACCACCGGGCTGACTTCTGGAAGATCAGCCGATCTCCCCTTCGCGCTCGGGGTGTCGGGTCTCGCGGGCCAGCACCGCCACACGGAAGGGCCGCGTGCCCAGGGCCGCCATCCCGGCCGCGCCCGCCCCGACGCCCCACAGCACCAGGAGGACGGTCACCGAGTGGGTCTGCGCTGTCAGGCCGATCAACGGGTTGGCCCACAACAGTGGTAGCCACTGGGCGAGGGTCACCACCGCCTGGGCCCGCCCGATCGCCTCCCGAGGGCAGGCGACCATGAACAAAGGGCCGACATGGGTGGAGAAGACACCGGTGCCCAGCCCCACGATCAAGGACACCAGGCAAAAGACCATCGGTCCCGAAGCAGCCGCGGTGGCCGCGACCCCCACACCAGCGGTGATCATCCCCAGGACAGCGGCCGCCCCGGCACGCGGGGCGGCACCGCGCCACAACACCACCGCGGTCACACAGGCCATACCGGCACCGAAAGCGCCCGCCGCCGTCCCCGTGGCTGAGGCGTCCCAGCCCCGCGCGGCGGAGACTACCGGCACCAGGAGCGGGCAGAAGGGGATGACGAACATGGCGAAGGCCCCGGTGAGCAAGACGACCGCACGCAGCAGCGGCGTACCGAACACGACCGCCATCCCTTGTGCGACCTGCCGGTTCAGGCTTGAATCCGCCCCGGTGCGGGGCGCGGACCGCGTCCGAGAGCGCACGAAGCACAGCACGATGACCATCACCAGGTAGCCCGCGGCCCCGGCCCCGTAGGTCGCCGGCAACCCGAGCACGGTGATCGCCGCGCCCGCCAACGGCGGCCCGCACAGCACAGCGCCCTGGAGGACGATCTGTCGGGCCGCCGTGGCACGCCCCATGGCGGCGGAGGCCACCAGCAGTTTGGGCACCGACCCCGACGCCGGAACGTCGACCGCGTCGACCGTGCCCAACGCCAAGGCGATCACGACCATGACGAGGGGACCGGGGTCGGCCGCAGACATCACCAGCACGCCCGTGAGCGCCACAACGCACAGGATCGTGTTCGCGCCCACCATGACGGGCAGGGCCCCGACACGATCACCCAGCGCACCCCCGTGCAGGGTCAGCAGAACACGGGGCACCACCTGCGCCGAGAGCACCGCCGCAGCCATGCCGGGGCCGACCAGGGCCGCGTGCCACACGAGCCCGAACACCAGCATCTGGGTGCCGAGCGCGCTCACCCCGGTCCCGGCCAACCAGGCCCAGTAAAGCCGTGGAGGCCGGTGTTCGCTCGCAACCATCAGGGCGACCTTCGTGACGATGGACCTGTCAGTGGGAGTGGACTCTTGGACGGGGCACGGTAGTACGCCCCTCCGACAGAGCCGGACCTGCTCTTTCTCCTCACCGTTTCGACCGCGGGGCCGGTGGGGAGAGTGGACGGACCCAGCTCGGCTTCCTCTGGTTCGTCCTCGAGGCACCGCCGTCGCCCCGCGGCACGCGATGACCGTGATCACCGTATGGATCGACTGAGACCAGGCGGCTGCTGGTCGTCGGCGTGAACGACCCCGCACACGAGGCCCGAGGTCCTTTTCGGGTGACCACAGCGCGCACGGTGCGCGCGTGGGTGGCTGGGCGGCGGGGGGAGTGCACGGATCCGTGTCGACTCTCGCGTTCAGGCTCGCTGGGAAGCGGGCAGTGAAGAACGTATACACCAAGGTCAGACAGAGAAGGAGGCCTCACATGGCATCCGGACGTCGACTTTTCTCGCTCGCGATCGTCCCAGCGATGGCAGGAGCGCTCCTTTGGGGAGCACCCACCGCCGCCTCGGCCCAAACCTGGGAAGAGACACTGCTACGGTGCACGGCGCAGGCACTGGACGACAACGACATCGACCTCGACGCGACGAAGGTGGGACAGCTCCTGGTCGTCGCCCAGGACGTGTTCGCAGAGCACGGCCAAACACAGCAGTCCCTGGACGTCTTCCAGGAGCGGGTACGAACGCTGTTCGATGCCTGGGGCTTGTCGGACAAGTACACGGCGGTGAAACTCGACGTCGCGTCCTGCATGTCTGAGTGAGTCCCGCATCTGCCACGGATGAATCCGGGTGGTGCCCTCGACGCCCTCCGCGGTCCCCGACCGGGTACAGGGCCCCTAGGCGGATCCGGCAAAGGCAGTGATCGAGTAGCTGGTGTCCGCCTCTTGGCGCCCCTTGACCGCTCATTCGCGACGGCGAGGGGCGCCGCCCTGCCGGACCGGGCCGCGGCGACCACCGAAAAACCGTTTGAGCCGTCCCTTGGCGTTCCCGTAGGTTGCCTGTGCCCCCATCACCGTGAGGACGAAGGACACACCGCGTGACCCCGCCTGCTCTTTAGACCTGACACCTTCTTTCGCCCACCTTCAGGTCGACCCTCCCGTCGGCTCCGCCGGGCTGGCTACGGGCCCCCGGTCACACAGCGTTTGAGGCCGCGCGCAATCGGCCTCGTGTCAGGTCTAGAGAGATCATGTCCTCACAACCTCATACCGTGCTGCCCTGGGTCGTGCGCCGGACCAGGCTGCCATCGCTGTCGTTGCGGTGCGTGCAGTGCCCGTCGGAGTCAGCCACCACCGGCCGGGGCCGGTTCCGCGTCAACGCCAACGGCAAACTGCTGGACGTGTGGCTGCTGGTGCGCTGCGTGTCCTGCGATCGCACGCGCAAGCTCACCGTGCACGAGCGGGCACCGGTCAGATCCTTCGATCCGCTCGAGCTCGACGGCTACCACACCAGCGATCCGGAACTGGTGGCGTCCACGCTGCTGGATCCGCGGCTCGCCCGACGCAACCGCTTCACCCTGGACTGGAAGGGGGCATGGCGGCTGGAGGCCCCTCCGGCGCGGCTCGAGCAGGCGTGGCCCGTCCAGATGAAGGTCGTCTTCGACGATCCGGTGCCGGTGCGCCCGGAGCGGCTCATCGCGCAAGGTCTCGGCCTGAGCAGGAACGAGGTCCTGCGCCGGATCAAGTCCGACATCTCACTGCGCCGTCCCACGAGCACCGGGTTCACCTTCACCGTCATGGCCGCAGGCTAGCGGGGATGTGACCGCGGCGCGCGATCTCCTCAGGCATCCGCGCCAAACACACCTGGTCCGGTGGCGGCCCCGGTAGCAAAGGGCCGCCACCGGACGGGCGGGTGCGCGCAGCGGGTCGGCTGGTCGGCTCTCTGAGCAGCCCTGGACGGGCGACTTCGCACACCAACGACGACCATCGGGTCTTCGTCAGGTCCCGCACGGCGGCCGTCGTGGGGTACGGCACCGTCAACGGTGACCGATGGAGACACCCCCACCACCCAAAACCCGACAAAACAACACAATGTCGTGTACGGTGACACCCACACACGACGACCAGGGGAGGTGAGAAGCGATCCTCGCGACCAACCGCCGGGCGCCCTCACCAGGGATCGAACCAACCACGACCCCCTGACCACGGGCGACCCACGACCCGAAAGGCACCCGTGGCCCCGCCCCACACCCTGTCGCCGCTCACCCACCGCCTACGCCAGGCCGGCTGCGTCTTCGCCGAAGACGAAGCCCTCCTGCTGGCCACCACCGCCCACACCCCCGACCAGCTCGCGGCCATGACCGACCAACGCTGCGCCGGCACCCCCCTCGAACACGTCCTGGGCTGGGCACGCTTTTGCGGCCTACGCATCGCCGTCGACCCCGGAGTGTTCGTCCCCCGCCCCCGCACCGAACACCTGGCCCACCACGCCGCCACCCTCCTGCCACCCCAGGGCACCGCCGTCGACCTGTGCTGCGGCACCGGCGCCCTGGGCGCCCACCTGGCCCACACCCACCCCGGCCTGACCCTGCACGCCGCCGACATCGACCCCGCCAGCGTCGCCTGCGCCCGCCGCAACCTGCCCGGCCACACCGTCCACCACGGCGACCTGTTCACCGCCCTCCCCCACCACCTCCACGGACACATCGACGTCCTGGTCGCCAACGTCCCCTACGTCCCCACCGACCAGATCCCCCTCCTACCCCCCGAAGCCCGCGACCACGAGGCCCGCCACGCCCTCGACGGCGGCCCCGACGGCCTCGACCTCGCCCGCCGCGTCGCCACCCACGCCCGCCCATGGCTCACCCCCACCGGCCACCTCCTCATCGAGGTCAACCACCACCAGATCCCCCAAGCCAGCGCCGCCTTCACCCACGGCGGCCTCACCCCCCACGTCATCACCGACCCCCACACCGACGCCACCATCCTCATCGGCCACCGCTGAACCACCACCACAACCGGACACACTTCGGCCACCACCCAAGCGCGCCCACCCCACCCTGAAACCATGACCGACCACGCCACCCACCTCGCCGCCCTGGCCCACCTGCTGGCCCACCCCACCCGCGCCCGCGTCTGCCTCGCCCTCCTGGACAACCGCGCCTGGACCGCCACCGAACTCGCCCACCACACCAACGTCACCGCCCCCACCATCAGCGAACACCTCACCCTCCTGATCGAGGGCGGCCTGCTCACCCAGCAACGCCAGGGCCGCCACCGCTACGTCCGCCTCACCGACAGCGACACCGCACACCTGATCGAAACCCTGGCCGCACACACCACCCCCACCCCACCACCAGCACCCACCCTGCGCGCCCACCGCGCCAACCACGCCCTGGCCCGAGCCCGCACCTGCTACGACCACCTCGCCGGCCACCTGGGGGTGGCCATCACCGACGCCCTCACCCACCACGGCCTCCTGCGACAAGACACCGGATTCGCCCTCACCGACACCGGACTGGCCTGGTTCACCGACCACGGCATCGACCTGCCCCGCACCAGCCGACGCCCCCTGGCCCGCTCCTGCCTGGACTGGACCCAACGCCGACCCCACCTGGCCGGAGCCGCCGGCGCCGCCCTGTGCCACCACGCCCTCACCTTCGGCTGGTGCCAACCCCTGGGAACCGGACGCGCCCTGCGCATCACCCCCCAAGGCGAACACGCCCTGGCCGACCTGCTGGGCATCGACCCCCACACCCTGCGCTGATCACCCCACCGCCACAGCAACCACCACACGCTCCCGGTCCACCAACGCCCGCGCCCGAGACTCCACACCCCACACCCGCCCGGCCTCACCACCACGCGACCACACCTCCCCCTCGGCCTCCTCCTGCACCCGCCACACATCCACCAACGCCCCCGCCAACCGGTACCGGGCCACCACACCACCACCGGCCTCCACCCGCGCACACGCACGCTCACACACCGCCAACGCCGCCTCCACCCGCGCCGGACCCCGCCGATTGAGCACCACCACACACACCACGGCGCCCACCACGGCCCCCAACACCGTGGCCCACAACCGCTCCAACACCATCCCGTCCGTGGTCGCCCCCGGCTGAGTCAGACTCGACAACGCCAACGTCAACGGTGTCACCAGCACGATCGCGTACGCGTAGTTGGTCATCACCACCAACTCCGCGCCGATCTGACAGGCCACGATCAACACCACCGTGCTCCACACCGTGTGGTCGACCGCGAACACCGCCGCCGCCACCACGATCCCCGCGACCGTGCCCGTGGCACGCTGCACCGTCCGATGCCAGGTCGAGGACACGTTGGTGGCCTGCAACACCGACGCCGCCGAGACCACCGCCCAATACCAGTGCTCCACCCCCAGCACCGGCGCCAACGCCCCCGCCGCCAAGGCGGCCACCATCACCCGCGCCGCCGACACCGGCGCGGCCGAGGGCCACCGCCAGGCCCGCCCCAGCCGCCCACCCCACCCGAGCGCACCCAACCGGGCCCCACGCACCCGCTCGGCCTGGGCGGCCAACACCGCCCACTCCTCCTCACCCGCCAACACCTCGGGCACCCGGGCACGACGACACCGCCGCGCCAACTCGGTGAACTCCGCGGCCGTGCGCGCATCGACCACCCGATCCCCCGACCCCGCCAACGCGGCGTCCGCGCGCGCCGTCAACACCTCCAACTCGGGCACCGCCACACGCCAACGCGGCGCGGCCACCACCACCCCCCAGGCCCGACACACCGCCGCCTCGGCGGCCCGGCGCCGCCCCAGACACGGGTCCCGCAGCTGATGGGCCACCGCCACCAGGGCACGCGCCACCACCAACCGCTCCGGCGCGCTCGGATGCACCAGCACCCCCACCGACGCCACCACCCAACACAGGGCGGCCGCCGCCGCGGTCACGGCGACCTGCACCGGTATCGCGCCCAGGCTCTGCGGCGTGTAGGAGCTCACCCCCGCCGCGAACACGAACATCAACCCGCCCGGCGGACCGAAGTCCCAGGCGTCGGAGACGAACTTGACCGCCGCGGCCACCACCGCCACCACCAGCACCGACACCCACGCCCCGCCGACCAGCGCCCGGGTCAGGGCCCCCACCAGCACCGACACCGTCAACGTGGCCCCCACCAGCGCCAGGACCCGACGCCGCCGAGCGTAGGTGTCATCGCGCGCGTACAAAGCCGTGAAACACCCCAGCGCCGCGTACGGGGCCAGGTCGACACGATCGATCCCCACCAACACCACCAGGGGCACGGCCACACACACGCCGGCGCGCACCGCCGTCACCGCGACGTTGCCGATCACGCGCCGCGGCCGCAGAGCACCTCCCAGACCCAACAGGCGCGCCCACCAAACAGAACCAAAGTAATTCACAAGTGAACTATATTAGTGTGGTCACCCGCCGCCCACACCCGGGGCATCCCTACCACCGGCCGTCAGGAACAGCACACCATGAGCGACGCCGTCGCCCGCTTCCGCGACGCCTGGGCCCACCAGCGCCCAGACCTGGACCTGTCCAGCATGGAGACCATCGGCCGCGTCCGTCGCCTGGCCTCGCTGATGAACACCATCACCGACGACCACCTCGCCGACAGCGACCTCACCCGCCCCGAATTCGAGGTCCTGTCCGCCCTGCGCCGCTCCCCCCAGGGTCTACGCCCCCGCCAACTCACCCGCGCCACCCTCTCCTCCGGCGCCGCCACCACCAAACGCCTCATCCGCCTGGAAACCGCCGGCCTCATCACCCGCACCCCCCTCCAACGCGACCGCCGCGAAGTCCAGGTCCAACTCACCCCCCAGGGCCGCGACCTCATCGACCGCCTCTACCCCACCCAACTCGACCGCGAAGCCGCCGTCCTGGCCCCCCTCACACCCGACGAACGCACCCAACTCGCCGACCTGCTGCGCCGCGTCCTGACCCCCATCGACCCCGCCTGAACCACACACACCCCACAAACCCCCTGCCCCACCACCCGCAGATGGCATGATCCAACCCATGTCCGTACGCGAACTCGCGGTCCTGGGCACCTCCAGCGCCGTCCCCACCCGCACCCGCAACCACAACGGCTACTTCCTGCGCTGGGACAACCACGGCATCCTCCTCGACCCCGGAGAAGGCACCCAACGCCAGATGCGCCTGGCCAAACTCGCCGCCACCGACATCACCCGCGTGCTCATCACCCACTTCCACGGCGACCACTGCCTCGGCCTGCCCGGCATCATCCAACGCCTGGCCCGCGACCGCGTCCCCCACCCCGTCCGCGTCGCCTACCCCGCCGACGGCGAACAGTACTGGCGCCGCCTACGCCACGCCTCCGTCTTCCACGACACCAGCGTCATCATCAGCCAACCCCTCACCCCCGAGACCACCCACATCCCCGGGGACAAAGACCTCCACATCACCACCCTGCCCCTGAACCACTCCATCCCCTGCCACGGCTACCGCATCGCCGAACCCGACGGCTGGCGCATGCTCCCCGACCGCCTGCGCGCCCACGGCATCCACGGCCCCCGCATCTCCCAACTCCAACGCCAGGGCACCCTCACCACCGACGACGGACGCACCGTCACCCTCGCCGACTGCGCCACACCCCGCCCCGGACAGGTGTTCGCCTTCGTCATGGACACCGGCGAATGCGCCAACGCCGTCGAACTCGCCCGCGGCGCCGACATGCTCGTCATCGAGGCCACCTTCCTCGACGGCCAAGCCGAACTCGCCCGCTCCTACCAACACCTCACCGCCCGCCAGGCCGGCCGCATCGCCGCCCAGGCCCAGGTGCGCACCCTCGTCCTGACCCACCTGTCCGAACGCTACGACGCCACCGACGAACCCCACTTCCTCGCCCAAGCCGCACAAGAGTTCGACGGCCCCATCGTGCTCGCCGCCGACCTCGAACGCATCCCCGTCCCACCCCGCACCGACACACCCCGCCAACCCCACCCACCACAACAAAAAAAGAGGGGGTGAGACACCCCCTCACCTCACCCCCACACCGGACGCACGTTCCCCAACACCCGATCCACCGCGATCTCGATCACCACCCGATTCGGGTTCTCCCGCGGCCGCCGATACCGCTCGGCATACCGACGCTCCGCCTCAGCCACCACCCCCGGATCCCGCGACACCCGCGCCGAACCCTCCAACGTCGACCACCGGCGCCCCTCCACCTGACTCACCGACACCCGCACCCCCGCGTGCGCCGCCAGATTCCGCGCCTTGTAACTCGCACCATCACAGATCACCCGCGCCACCCGCCGCCGCGCGTCAAACGTCACCCCCACCGGCACCTGATGGATACTCCCGTCCGGACGCGGACTGGCCAACATGCACAACCGCCGCTCACTCCAAAACACCACGAACTCGTCCTCCACCAGCGTCGACTCCTCCACCACACACTCCCCCGCACAACCGTCCAAAACCCCAGCATCCCAACACCCCCACACCACCCGCCCCCGACTCCCCCAAACCCCCGTGCCCCCACCCACCCAAACCCCTAGACTCCACACACCCCACCACAAGGAGTCACCATGACCACACCCCCACCCCACGCCGAGGGCATGCTCAACGTCGGACAAGGCCACCACCTCTACTGGCAGGCCCACGGCAACCCCCACGGCACCCCCGCCCTCGTCCTGCACGGCGGACCCGGCTCCGGCTGCCACCCCGGCTGGACCGCCTTCTTCGACACCACCCGCCACCGCGTCATCCTCCTGGACCAACGCGGCACCGGCCACAGCACCCCACCCGCCCACGACCCCACCACCGACCTGACCACCAACACCACCCACCACCTCATCAACGACATCGAAACCCTGCGCACCCACCTGGGCATCGACACCTGGCTCATCCTCGGCGGCTCCTGGGGCTCCACCCTCGCCCTGGCCTACGCCCAAACCCACCCCACCCGCGTCCACGGCATCGTCCTGGTCTGCGTCACCACCACCACCGCCGCCGAGGTCCACTGGATCACCCACGACATGGGCCGCATCTTCCCCGAAGAATGGGACCGCTTCCGCCACGCCGCCGGACCCCACGCCGACCCCCACGACCTGGCCACCGCCTACGCCCACCTCCTGACCGACCCCGATCCCCGCGTACGCGACGACGCCGCCCGCGCCTGGTGCCGATGGGAGGACGTGCACATCTCCACCGTCCCCGAAGCCCGCCCCAACCCCCGCTACGACGACCCCGACTTCCGCATGACCTTCGCCCGCCTGGTCACCCACTACTGGAGCAACACCGCCTTCCTCCCCGACGGCCAACTCCTCGAGCGCGCCCACACCCTGAACGGCATCCCCGGCGCGATGATCCACGGCCGCCTCGACATCAGCGGCCCCACCGACATCCCCGTCCGCCTCGCCCAGCGCTGGACCGACGCCGAACTGACCATCCTCTCCGGAGCCGGACACGGACGCGGCCAAGCCGAGGGCGAACCCACCATGCTCCAAGCCGCCCGCGCCGCCACCGACCGCCTCGCCCGCTGACCCGCCCCACCCATCACCGAACGGGTGTCCGCACCGGCGGGCACCCGTTCCCCATACGCCAACACGCACGTCACACACCCACCACCCCCACCCCCTGAACCGGCCCCGGCCACGGTGACCCCCCACACCCCCCACAACGCACCGACCACCCCCACCCATCAGCCACAATGGCCACACCACCGACCCCGAACACGCGAAAGACCCGACCCCGTGCCCACACCCCTGCCCAAAGCCGAACTCCACGTCCACATCGAAGGCACCCTGGAACCCGAACTCGCCTTCACCCTGGCCGAACGCAACGGCATCACCCTGGCCCACCCCACCATCGACGACCTGCGCGCCGCCTACTCCTTCACCGACCTGCAGTCCTTCCTCAACCTCTACTACTCCCTCACCGACGTCCTACGCACCCGACAGGACTTCACCGACCTGGCCGAGGCCTACCTCACCCGCGCCGCCGCCCAAGGCGTCCGCCACGCCGAGATCTTCTTCGACCCCCAAGCCCACACCACCCGCGGCGTCAGCATCGACACCGTCATCGACGGCCTGACCGCCGCCCTGGACACCAGCGAGCAGCGCCACGGCATCACCACCGCCCTCATCCTGTGCTTCCTTCGCGACCGCCCCGCCACCGAAGCCCTGAACACCCTCCACGCCGCCCGCCCCCACCTGGACCACATCACCGCCGTCGGGCTGGACTCCGCCGAGGTCGGCCACCCACCCGAGAAGTTCACCCACGTCTTCGACGCCGCCCGCGCCATGGGCCTGCGCTGCGTCGCCCACGCCGGGGAGGAGGGCCCCGCCTCCTACATCTGGCAGGCCCTCAACCTGCTCAAGGTCGAACGCCTCGACCACGGCATCCGCTGCCTCCAAGACCCCGACCTGGTCGCCCACCTGGCCGCCACCCAAACCCCCCTGACCGTGTGCCCCTTCTCCAACGTGCGCCTACGCGCCGTCAACACACTGGCCGACCACCCACTGCCCGCTCTCATGGACGCCGGCCTGCTGGTCACCGTCAACTCCGACGACCCCGCCTACTTCGGCGGCCACGTCCACGACAACTACGAGGGCCTGCGCCAACACCTGGGCCTGGACGAGAGCGCCCTGCGCCAACTGGCCCGCAACTCCTTCACCGCCGCCTTCCTCACCCCCCAGCGCCGCGACGCCCTCATCGCCGAACTCGACGCCCACCCCACCCCCTGACACACACCAGGGCCCCGCACCCTCCCGGTACGGGGCCCACACCACCCCACACTCAACCCACCCAGGCCACCGACTGACCGTGCTCGCCGGTGTGCGCCACCACCCGACCATCCAACGCCAACGTGAACCGCGTCGGCGCCTCAGGACGCGCCCGCTCCCACTCCGGGAAGACCCGCCACCCCTCGTTCGACACCCAGTGCCCCCGCACACCCCCCACCACCTCGGCGAACGCCGCCACATCGGCAGGCGACACATACGCCAACACCGCGCTGTGAAACACCACCACCGTCGCCTCCCTCGGAGCCATCGCCACCACCCGCGGCAAGGACTCCACCAGATCACCCGCCACCATCCACGCCGGATCCCCCGCCGCCACCCGCGCCGCCGCACGCAACCGCTCCCGACGCGCCGCCTCCCGCGGCCCCGGCCAGATCAACGACTCCAACCACCGCACATCCCCCGCATCCCCCGGGTCCAGCGGGTTCAGATCGATCCCCGCCCGCCACACCACCTCCGGCACCCGCTCCGGCACCGGCACCGCCCCCTCGGTGGCACACTCCAACACCACCTCACCGTCCGCGGGACCGATCAGCCCACCCCCGTCATAGGAATACCGATACCGGTCCGGATACAGACACAACCCCGCCGACGCCCCCACCTCCACCAACGCCAACGGCCCGGGCAACGACGCCAACACCGGCAGCAACGTCGCACACCGGCGCACCTCGTTGGTCTGCGTGGCACGCTCCAACACCACCGACTCCACCCGGTCCCAGTTCTCCACCAACCAGTCCCGAAACTCCGGCCAGTCCCCCACCGGGCCACCCAGATACCGCACCGCGCCCAACAGCAGGTTGGGCTGACGCTTGTTCCCGGCGGGCAGCCCCATCACCAGGCCCAACACCCGCTGATCCCGCGCCACCCCCAACGCGATGCGCGCATAGGAAGGCGAGGACCCAGCCGCGTAGTGACGGGCGAACCCCTCATACCGGCGCGCCACGAACTCCACGTCATCGGCCACGTGCTCCACCACGACCACCCTCTCCACACGGCAACCCGGTCGCACCCCGCCCCTACCCAGGCACGACACACGAACGGACCCCAAGACGCACCGCCCCCGGGGACGACCAGGCCGCGCGGGTGGTGACCGCCGCCGTCAACCACCCACCACCCCGAGCAGACCCACCCCCGCCAGTGGAGCGCGACCGCCCTCGCCCGGGCCGCGTCCTCCTGGGAGCGACCCTGGCGGCCACCCTGGTGACGGCGGTCGTGGTGATCCGCCACGAAGCCCGCCCCCCGGCCCTCCTTCCGGCCGTGGTGGCTGATCATCCCCGCCTGGTCGGCCGCCATCGCGGCCGTGGCCGCCACAGTCCTGACCATCCGGCTCACCCTGGGCTCCGTTCGCCGACCGCCCGGTGACCTTCGACGCCGCGAAGTTCACCGCGGGCCGGGTGTTCTTCAGAGCCCACTTCTGCGGCGCGCAGGTGTCCTTCTACCTGACCCTGTTCGACAACAGCCTGGTCTCCTTCAACGACGCCGAGTTCACCGCAGGCACAGTGGACCTGGCACATGCCATGGGCAAACGCCCCGCCGGACTGTCGAAGGCCACCCAACACTCGACACCAGGAACGGTGCTCCTCCCCGAGGACCGGTAGCCCACACCTCACCGACCCGCGCCCCGAAACCGCTCCCGGTACTCACTGGGCGCACACCCCAACGCCCGCACGAACGCCCGACGCATCACCTCATCGGACCCATAACCACACCTGCGCGCCACCGACACCACCCCGGCCTGGCTCTCCTCCAACAACCGGCACGCCGTCTCCAACCGCACACGGCCCACGAACCGGCCCGGGCTCACCCCCACCTCACGCGCGAACACCCGAGCGAACTGACGCGGCGACAACCCCGCCCGCGCCGCCAACGCCTCCACCGACAGATCCGCACCCGGATGCGACACGATCCAGTGCTGCAACTCCCGCACCGCCGGACGCTGCGCCGTCTGCACCGCCAGATGCGTGGAGAACTGCGCCTGATTACCCGGCCGCCGCAGGTACACCACCAACTGACGCGCCACCGCCAACGCCACCTGCCGCCCCACGTCCTCCTCCACCAACGCCAACGCCAGATCGATCCCCGCGCTCACCCCCGCCGAGGTCACCACCGACCCCTGCCGCACGAAGATCGGCGTCGGATCCACCTCCACCCGCGGATAACGCCGAGCCAACGTCGCACAATGCGCCCAGTGGGTGGTGGCCCGCAACCCGTCCAACACCCCCGCCTCGGCCAACACGAACGCCCCCGTGCACACCGACGCCGTACGCCGCGCCCGCGCCGAGACCCGACCGACCGCCTCCACCAGCACCGGATCCAGCCGCCGGGTGCCCTCACCGCCGGGCACGACCAGCGTGTCGACCCGCCCGACCCGCGCCAACGGCACCGACGGCACCAACCCCAGCCCCGAAGAGGTCGTGACCACGCCACCATCCAGGGACGCCACACGCACCCGGTAGTCCACCTCAGGCGCCCGCGCCGCACCCGCGAACACCTCCAACGGGCCCGTCACGTCCAGACTCTGCACACCGTCGAAGACGACGATGACCACCTCACGTCGCATGGCCCCATCCTGACCACCGGCCCAGACGACCACAAGGTCGCCTACCCCACGCTTCCTGCCACCACCGCCATCATGGGGAAGGAGCCCACGCGCCAGACGGACCGGTCACCTCGGGCGCACCGGTCCCGTCCCATCGGGGAGCGGTGAGAGAGTCGCCCCTGGCCCACAGCGACCACACCACAACCGATAAAACACCCAAAAAGGATCAGCTGCGGTCTACAACCCCAACACAACACCACCGCCACACAAACCCCACCCACCCCACGTACCCTCAACACACACCGCCACAACACCCCACCGAGACCAAGGACACGAGCACACCGACAGAACTCTCACCCACCCCCGACGATCCCACCCACCAGACGACCACCCACACGAACGGACACCCGTGAGGCTCTCCCACCGCGGCAAGCTACACGCCAGCCCCGCCCCCACCCCACCACCCCCACCACCCCTCATCGAGCTCCACGACGTGTCCCTCACCCACAACCACACCCCCCTGATCAGCCACCTCGACCTCACCATCCGCCCCGGCGAACACGTCGCCCTCATCGGCCTGTCCCCCACCGCCACCACCGCCCTCACCCACCTGCTCACCGGCCGCACCACCCCCGCCCACGGCCACATCACCACCCACACCCCCGCACACCTGACCACCCAACTCCACCCCACCCACGCCCCCCTCCTCATCCACACCGGCCCCACACCCCCAACCCCCACACCCACCACCGCCCTCATCCACCTCACCAACCACCCCACCCGCACCGCCGACCGCGTTCTCCTCCTCCACCACGGCCGCGTCACCGAAACCGGCACCCACCTCCAGCTCCTGGCCCGCGGCGGCGCCTACGCCCGCCTCTACGCCCTCCAAGGACCCCACCGACTGAACCCCCACCCACGCCACACGCCCTAGGATGGGCACGTGCCACCGATCGCCAAGGAACTCACCGTCGGACAGGTCGCCGAACGCGCCGGAGTCGCCGTCTCCGCCCTGCACTTCTACGAGCGCCAAGGCCTCATCCACAGCCGACGCACCACCGGCAACCAACGCCGCTACCGCCGCGACACCCTGCGCCGCGTCTCCTTCATCCGCATCTCCCAACGCGTCGGCATCCCCCTGGCCCGCATCCGCCAAGCCCTGGACTCCCTGCCCGACAACCGCACCCCCACCCCCAAGGACTGGGAACGCGTGTCCCAACAGTGGCGCGACGAACTCGACACCCGCATCAACCAACTCGTCCGCCTACGCGACGACCTCACCAGCTGCATCGGCTGCGGCTGCCTGTCCCTGAACTCGTGCACCCTGTCCAACCCCGAAGACGTCCTGTCCACCACCGGCTCCGGCGCCCGCCGACTCCTCGTCGACGCCCTCAAGGACGAAACCCCCTGACACACCGATGGCGGTGACCCCACCAGGCCACCGCCACCACATCAGATCCGCCTACACCGCCGCGGCGGCCTCATCCCGACCACGCCGCGCCAACGCGTCCGCGCGCTCGTTGCCCTCATCCCCGCTGTGGCCGCGCACCCACCGCCACTCCACGTCATAGCGCGAGGCCACCTCGTCCAACCGCTGCCACAGGTCGACGTTCTTCACCGGCTTCCTACCCGCCGTCTGCCACCCGCGCCGCTTCCAGTTCGCCAACCACGACGTGATCCCGTCACGCACGTAGGAGGAGTCGGTGTGCACCACCACCGGAACCTCCCGCGTCAGGCTCTCCAACGCCCGGATGGCCGCCATCAGCTCCATCCGGTTGTTCGTCGTACTCTCCTCGCCCCCGTACAGCTCCTTCTCGTGCGCGCCATAGCGCAGCCACACACCCCACCCGCCCGGGCCGGGGTTGCCACTGCACGCCCCGTCGGTGTAGATGACCACTCGCTGCTCCAGGTCGACCTGGTCCTCCCCGTTGTCCATGCCGGGCAATCTACCGCTCCCATCGATCACAAAAAGGCCACAAACCACTAAAACCAGGCCACAAACAGAGCCACACCGGCCCAGTGGATCCCCCAAACCCCCCACCCCGGACCACCGACCCCACCAATGGCACCCATCCGAACCACCCCACCAACCACCCCGAAACACCCTTGCCCAACCCACCACCACCCACGACAATGGCCCAGAGCACACGAACGACCACGGAAAGCACCACATGCCACTGGAGCTCAGCGCCATCAGCGTCGACTGCGCCGACCCCCACCGCCTGGCCACTTTCTGGTCCCAGGCCCTGGGCCACCCCATCCACCCCGACGACCGACCCGGCGACCCCGAGGCCCTCATCCGCCTCCCCCAGGGCCCGCCCCTGCTCTTCCTGCGCGTCCCCGAACCCAAGACCGTCAAGAACCGGCTCCACCTCGACCTGAGCGCCGCCCCCGGCCACACCCGCGAACAAGAGACCGACCGCCTCGTGGGCCTGGGCGCCACCCTCATCGACGACCGACGCGAACCCGACGGCTCCGGCTGGACCGTCCTGACCGACCCCGAGGGCAACGAATTCTGCGTCGTACGCGGCGACCACGAACGCTGAAACGACAACGGGGGCGCCACGGCCCTCGCCGTCAGCACCCCCGCACACCCGCGACCACTCAGCCCGCCAGCTCACGCTCCAACTCAGCGGCCCGCACCTGACGCCGCTCGAACACACCAGCCGACATCTCGTTCATCTTCTTCAACACCCGCTTGCGCTCACGCGCCGACAACCGGTCCACGTACAACCGCCCCAGCGTGTGATCGGTCTCATGCTGCAGGCACCGGGCGAAGTACCCGCTGCCGCTGATCACCACCGGCGCACCGTCACGGTCCACACCCCGCACCGTGGCGTGCTCGGCCCGCCCCAGATCCGCGTGCGGACCCGGCACCGACAGGCACCCCTCACTCTCCACCACGACCGCGTCGTCCACGTCACGCTCATCCAACACCGGATTGATCACGTGCCCCACATGCCGCACACCATCATCATCCGGGCAGTCATACACGAACAACCGCAAATCCACCCCGACCTGGTTGCCCGCCAACCCCACACCCTCAGCCGCGTACATCGTCCGGAACATGTCGTCGACCAACCGCCCCAGCTCCGCCCCGCCCAACATCTCCTCGGGCACATCGGCGTTACGCCGGTGCAGGACCTCCTCACCGGTCACGGTCACCCGCAGCACCCGGCCACGCGCCGCCTCCGGCGCCAGCACGGGAAACTCCGCCACCTCCCGCCCCTGAACGACGGCGGCCACCTGCGCGGGCGTGGACTGCTCCGACATGGTTCTACTCTCACAACGTGCTCGGGGAGACAACAAGTGGCACAACACCACCACAACACCCGAAAAATAGCACGAAACGGCTGGTCAACCACGCACAGTACCCACAACGTCAACGGAACCAGGAATTCCCCTGGATCAGACAACGCGCCAGGTAGTCCCGCAACGACACCACCACCAACCGCCGCCGATCCGACTCATGATCCCACACCACGATCCCCGGCCCGTAGTCCGTATGCACATACGCGAACTGCGGACCCATGTCCGAATCACCAAAGAAGATCATCTCATCGAACGGCGCGTACAACTCCAGATAGTCCGGCTCCGCGCGCATCGCCAGATTGTCCTCCACCAGACGCCGCGCATCCCACACCACAGCGTCCCCATACTCATTGACCACCCCGTCCGTCTCACGCAACAACGACGCCAACTCAAACGGCAACGGCAGCATCAACCGCCGCTCCACCTCCGCCAAGGTCACCTCATCAGCCGCATCACGCAGATCGGCCTCGGGATACATCTCCAGGATCAGTTCACGCCACACACCCCCGATCATCACAGGTCGTGGCAACCCACGGGAAATCGCCAGCGGCGAGTCGACCCGAAAACCCACCCACACCCCGGGAATACCCCCAGGCCACACCCCGTTCACCCCACAACGAACCGGTCCGGTGGCAACTGTCCCCACAGACCGACATCACCCCGAAGGCCCGGTCAACACCCACGGCACGGCCACACACCAGGCCCCCGCACCGCCCTCAACACGACCCAACACCAACCAAGAAGCTGAGAAACTGGGAAGCCGACCAACAACCACCCCACAAGGACACCCACCACCACGCCACCCATGACCACACACCACCGCGCCCACCGCCCCGGCCCCCTCACCACCCTCGCCTACCTCTTCCTCCTCCTCTCCCAAAACACCGCCGCCCTCCTCCTCACCCCCCTCATCCTCGCCTCAGCCGTCCTCACCCTCATCTGGGTCGGCCTCCCCTTCGTCATCCTCACCGCCACCCTCCTACGCGCCCTCGCCAACGCCCAACGCCGCACCCTGGGCCACCTCCTCCCCCAAGGCCCCGTCCCCTCCGCCTACCGCCCCGTCCCCCAAGGCAGCATCCTGCGCCGCGCCACCACCCTCCTCACCGACCCCGCCACCTGGAAAGACATCCTCTGGCTCACCGCCGGAGCCGCCAACCTCCTCCTCATCACCATCCCCATCGCCCTCCTCACCCACGGCCTCTACCAAATCCTCCACACCCTCACCCCCACCCCCCAAACCCCCCTCTACGGCCTCTACACCCCCCACACCACCACCCAAACCCTCATCCCCCTCCTCACCGGCGCCCTGCTCACCTACCTCGCCTACTACACCGCCCCCAAAGTCCTCCACCTCTACCTCGCCTTCAACCAACTCCTCCTCGCCCCCAACGAAAAAGCCCGCCTCACCGCCCGCGTCGCCCACCTCGCCACCAGCCGCGCCAACACCATCGACACCCAAGCCGCCGAAATCCGCCGCATCGAACGCGACCTCCACGACGGCGCCCAAGCCCGCCTCGTCGCCCTCGGCATGAACCTCGGCATGGCCGAACAAATCATCGAACACGACCCCACCACCGCCCGCGACATGCTCACCGAAGCCCGCGAAACCACCCGCCAAGCCCTCACCGAACTCCGCGACCTCGTCCGCGGCATCCACCCGCCCGTCCTCGTCGAACGCGGCCTCGACGGAGCCGTCCACGCCCTCGCCCTCACCCACCCCCTCACCACCACCGTCGACGTCGACCTCCACGGCCGCCCCGCCGACCCCGTCGAATCCGCCGCCTACTTCGCCATCGTCGAACTCCTCACCAACACCGCCAAACACGCCCACGCCACCCACGCCTGGATCCGCATCAACCACGGTCAAGGCCGCCTCGTCATCACCCTCACCGACAACGGCACCGGCGGCGCCACCCCCGCGCCCGGCAGCGGCCTCGCCGGAATCCGGCGCCGCCTCGACGCCTTCGATGGCACGATGAACATCACCAGCCCCCCAGGCGGCCCCACCATCGTGACCCTGGAGATCCCGTGCGCGTTGTCATCGCCGAAGACCTTGCCCTCCTCCGAGACGGACTGATCCGCCTCCTCCAAGCCCACGACTGCACCGTCGTCGCCGCCGTAGACAACGGCCCCGACCTCCACAACGCCCTCACCGAACACAAACCCGACGTCGCCGTCGTCGACGTACGCCTCCCACCCACCTTCACCGACGAAGGCCTCCAAGCCGCCCTCAGCGCCCGCACCCAAATCCCCGGCCTGCCCATCCTCGTGCTCTCCCAGCACGTCGAACAGCTCTACGCCCGCGAACTCCTCTCCGACGACAGCGGCGCCGTCGGCTACCTCCTCAAAGACCGCGTCCTCGACATCGGCCAGTTCATCGAAGCCGTCCGCCGCGTCGCCGCCGGCGGCACCGCCATGGACCCCGCCGTCATCTCCCAACTCCTCGCCCGCCAGGACCAAAGCGGCCCCCTCGCCCAACTCACCCCCCGCGAACGCGAAGTCCTCTCAGAAATGGCCGAAGGCCGCTCCAACTCCGCCATCGCCGCCCGCCTCTACATCACCGAAAAAGCCGTCAGCAAGCACATCAACAACATCTTCACCAAACTCGACCTCCCACCCTCGGCCGACGACAGCCGCCGCGTCCTCGCCGTCCTGGCCTACCTCTCCTCCACGAAGATGCCACCGGCCTAAAACCCCACACGAACACGCCCCACCAGGACAGGTAGGATGCGGCGCGTCAAGACAGCGCCGTGAAGCCCCCCGGAACCCACACCGCGCACGACCTACCAACCAAGGACCGACAAGCGTGGCCACCACCTACGACTACCAACTCCCGTTCCCGATGAACCAGGTGTGGAACACGCTGCCCTCCGCCGTGCACCACACCAAAAAGGCCTCCAACACCGGAAACCCGGTACCCGGTGGCTACCGCTACACCTTCTCCACCGGCATCAGCCTGCGCACCTTCGGGTTCACCGTGTTCGTCGACCTCCACCCCCTCCCCCAAGGCACCCACATGCGCGTCACCACCAGCATGAACTTCGGCCTCATCGACTGGGGCGAGGGCCGCGACATCGCCAACGAGCTACACCTGCACCTCACGAACCTGCTCCAGACGCACAACAACCACAGCCAAGGCTGGCAGCAGAACCCGTAACCACCCCACGAACACACAAAAACGGCGAAGCCGCGGCCCCCACAGGCCGCGGCTTCGCCGACGAACAGAACCTAACCCCACGCCCTACCGCTGCTCACGACGCACACGGTACAACCCGTCGATCTCCTCAGCGAACGCACGCAACACCGCATCACGCCGCAACTCACCCGACGGAGCCACCAACCCCGACTGCACCGTGAACTCCTCCGCCAACACATGGAACGACCGCACCGCCAGATGCCGCGGCACACTCCGATTGGCCTCATACACCAACCCCTGCACCTCCCGCAGCAGATCCCGATCCCCCGCGATCTCCTCCGGCGCCATCGACAACGGACGCCCGTTCACCAACCGCCAGTACTCCAACTGGTCACGCACCAACGTCACCAACGCACTCGCGAACGGCCGCCCCTCCACGATCACCAACACCTGACTGATCAACGGATGCGCCCGCAACCGAGCCTCGAACTCCGCCACCAGCTCCGCGTCACCCCCCGACGCCTCCGCCACAACAGAATCCGACTCACCCTCCGACCCCTCAACCGCCGGCGCCGCCAAAGCCCCAGGAACCACCCCCTCCAACGGCTCAGCACCCTCAGACGACTCCACCGCACCCGACACGGCCACGAACCGCCCCGGCACCTCCACCGTCGCCGCCTGCGGCCGCAAACGCCCACTCAGCCGAACAAACCCCGCCTCATCGACCTCAGCGACCACCCCCGTCGCCAACCACCCCTCACGAAACGCCGTCCCCGAAGCCTCACCATCAGCCCAATACCCCGAGAACAGACCACCACCGCGCACGTGGATCTCGCCCTCACGCGACACCCACACCTCACGATCGGCCAGAGCACGCCCCACCGACCCCGCCGAACGATCCCCCACCGCGTTCGCCGTGAACACACCAGCCGTCTCCGGGACACCGAACACCTGCATCACCGGCACACCCACACCGCCATAGAACTCATCCAACCGCTGCGACAGACCCCCACCCCAGCACACCGCCAGATGCACCCGGTTACCGAACATCTCCCGCACCTTGGCGAACGACCAGTCATACATCGACCGCGACAACCGCCGCCACGCACCCTTCTTCGGCGCCCGGTCGAACTGCACCGCCGCCTCGGCCGCCGCGTTGAACGTCCCCAACGAGTCCCACCCCGTCGAGTGCGCCCGCCCCCGCTCCACCTCATAGGCCTGCTCCAGCAACCCCGGCCCACACACCAACACCGTCGGCCGAAACGACTTCACCAACCGCGGCAACGACCCCGGCGCGGACAACCCCACCCGCACCCGACCCACCACACACGCCAACAACGACGCCAACCCCGAGATCTCCGACAACGGCAGATCCAACAGAGCACTCGCCCGCCCCGGCTCCAACTCCGACAACCGCGGCCACATCCGGTCCACCACACCAGCCGCCGCCGACAACAGAGCACCGTGCGACAACACCACACCCCGCATCCGCCGCGACACCGTACTCACCGGATACAGCACCACCGCCGCGTCCTCGGGCATCGTCGCATCACGACGGAACCGCACAGCCGAGGCGTCCATGTACGCACCCAACCGCGCGACCTCCGGCAGCCCCTCCTCGAACCGCCACACACGACCCAGATCCGGCAACTCCCGCTGCAGCGCCGTCACCGCACGCAACAACCGCTCATCCTCGACCACCGCCGCCGCCGGTCGCGTCTCACGCACCACGTGCGTCACCCGCTCCACCGACACCGACGACGACAACGGCACCAGAACCGCCCGCACCGACCACACGGCGAACGCCAGCCTCGCCCAGTCGTGGTGCGTACCCGACACCACCACCACCCGGTCACCCTCGGACACCCCAGCCGCGACCAGACCCTTGGCGATCGCCGTCACGTCCGTAGCGAAGGCACCCGCCGTCCGCCGCTCCCAGCCCTCCTCCACCGGCACCGAGAACACCTCGGCATGGGCGTCGACATGGGCCGCCTCATACACCAGGTCACCCAGCCCCGACAGCTCCCGAACCCGCACACCCGGGCTGACACTCGCCTCGCCCATACCCACACATCACCTGCCACGTCGGAGGACGGATCCACACAGAGCGGGACCGCCACACAAAAGGGGAACAGAACGCCTACTGTGCCCGGAGTCCCCACCCGACGGCAACCCGGAGCGATCCGGCAAAAACCCAGCGCAGAGCACCCACACGCAGGGTCATCGGACCTTTGACCGCACCGACCACACGAACGCCACCAACGACAAAACCGCCGCCGACACCATCACCACAGCCATACTCCGCACCGACGCCTCACCCGACGGAGTCAACCCCGCCAACGCCGCCACACCGCCACCCAACGCGAACTGCAACGCCCCCATCAACGCCGACGCCGTACCAGCCACCGCCACCGGCTGACCGTCCAACGCCCGCACCGTCGCGTTCGGCATGATGAACCCGACACTGAACATCATCAGCCCGAGCAGCCCCGCGACCAGCCCCAACGACGCCACACCCGCCAACGCGACCACCAACAGGGACACCACGGCCGTCAGGGCCACCACCAACCCCAGAGCCAACCGACGCGGCGTCTCCACACGCCCCACCAACACACCGTTGAGCTGCGTACCCGCCATCATCGCCAACGAATTCGCCGCGAACAGCCACGCGTACACCTGTGGCGAGGCCCCGAACTCCTCCTGCGACACGAACGAGAACGACGACACGTACGTGAACAGCATCCCGAAGCTCAACCCCACGGTCAGCACCGGACCCACGAACCGCGGATCCCGCAGCAGCCGACCCACCGTCACCGCCAACTCCCGCGGCCCCCGCACACGCCGCTCCTCCACCGGCAGGCTCTCCGGCAACCACACCAACACCAACACGAAACTGACCGCCGACACCCCCGCCAGCACCCAGAAACTCAACTGCCACGGACCCACCAACAGCAGCTGCGCACCCACCAACGGAGCCAACAGCGGCGCCAACATCATCACCAGCGCCAACCGGGAGAAGAACCGCACCGCGTCATCACCAGAGAACAGGTCACGAACCACCGCACGCGCGATCACCGCACCAGCGGCACCCGCCACCCCCTGCACGAACCGCACCACCGCGAACACCGTCGCGTCCGGCACGAACACACACAGCACCGACGCCACCGTGAACAGCGCCACACCCACCAACAGCGGCCTGCGCCGACCCCACGCGTCGCTCATCGGACCGATCACCAACTGACCGACCGCGATCCCCAGCATGATCGCCGTCAGCGTCAACTGGATCTGCCCCTCCGTCGCCCCCAGATCCCGCGTGATCTCCGGAAACGCCGGCAGGTACATGTCGGTGGCCAACGGCCCGACCGCCGTCAGCACACCCAGCACCAGCACCAGCCCGGCGACCCACCGCCGGGAGCGGGATCCATCGGACGGAACGGGCCCACCGGCGTCGGCGGGCGTGGACGAGACGTTCGGAGACGGCACGGACACTCCAAATCCAGGGGAGGCAGGGGAACGAGGGGAACACGGTGGTCCGCCTCCGGAAGCGCTCCCGGACACGGACCACCCACTACCAACACCACACACCGACGGAACTGTCCCCCACAACCCTCCGACCGCCTGTGATGTCGGTTACCTCCGCGGCCTCACCGCACCAACCGGTCCAGCAACCGCTCCACCTCCGCCGCCGGATCCTCCGTCAGGCCACCGTGGATCGGCCCCGTCTGCACGATCGTGCTCCGCGGAGCGGTCAGCCACCGGAACCGCTGCCCCGGCCGCTCACGCCCGACCGCACCGGCCCGAACGCCCCCCGCGCACATCACCTCGAACGACTCCAGCGCACGTCGCACGCCGGCCACGTCGACCCCGGGGTCCACGGCCAGCAACCGCCGCTCGTCCAGCGCGGTGCGTGCCGCCAGGAACGCCCGCTCCTGGCAGTACACGACCACCCCGGCGTTGACGCACTCACCCCGCTCCAACCGGGGCACCACCCTCACCAGGGCGTACTCGAACACCGCCCGGTCGCGTTCCTCACCCACACGGCCGGTCGTCACCGCCTCGCTGTACCGCCTCGCCTCGCTCATCGGTTCACCTCCGGCAGCCAGGAGCGGTCCGTCACCCGGGCCAGCAGATGCCGCACGTAGGCCTCCCGAACCTCTTGGGGGGACCCGAACCCGGATTCCTCCTCCAGCCACTCGTCCGGCACCAGGTCCACCACCTCGCGCAGCAGATCCTCGTTCACCCGCGGTCCCAACTCCGCGTCGGCGGCGGCCAGGTCGGGCGCCGACCCCGCCAGGACATGGTCGTGCGCGTCGTAGGGGCGGGTGACGTACCGTTCGGCCCCGGCCCAGTTGTGGTGGAAGATCAGCGTCGCCCCGTGGTCGATCAGGTAGGGGCGCCCGTGCCACAGGAGCATGTTGGGGTTGCGCCACGAACGGTCGACATTCCCGGTCAGGGCGTCGAACCACAGCACCCGTCCGGCGAACCCCGAGTCCACCTCGACGGAGAGCGGATCGAAGCCGAGCGACCCCGGCAGGAAGTCCATGCCCAGGTTGAGCCCGCCGCTGGCCTTGAGCAGCTCCTGCACCTCCGGGTCGGGCTCTCCCCTGCCGATCACCGGGTCCACCTCGACCAGGGCCAACTCCGGAACGGGCAGTCCCAGGGCCCGTCCGAGTTCTCCGGTGACGACCTCGGCCACCAGCGTCTTGCGGCCCTGACCCGCACCGACGAACTTCACCACGTACATCCCCAGGTCGTCGGCCTCGACCAAACCGGGGAGCGAACCTCCTTCGCGCAGCGGCAGGACGTACCGCGTCGCGATCACCTTTTTCAGCACGCGGACCAGCATAGGGATCGCCCCGCTCCGCCCGGTCGGAGCCCGAACTCCTGACGCGTCCGCTGACGCACGACCTTCACACCCCCCGCCCCCACCGACACCTGTGGTCTCAAAGTCCTCTTACGCAACGCTGAACACGTTCTAGGGCACAACCCCGCAGGGTCCGCCACGCCCGAGTGCGGGTTAGGAGAGAGCGTGCGGCGTAGCCGCGCGATTCTTCGTTTCTTGAAGCTGTGAGAAACAGCTCCGCCACCTTTACATCGTAGATTTTTATGAGTGCGAGAAGGAGGGGACACCGCCTCCACGGTGTCCCCTCTCCACGTGACGTGCGTCCTCCCGAACGGCTAGAGGTGGCCCTCGGGGTCCCCCTCCAGATCCCCCGGCACCGTCGGCTCGGGAACCTCCGGCTCACCCTCACCCGGCCGCGGCTCCGGAGCCTGCTCCTCCCCCTCCTCCGCCGGAGTCGGTTCCCCCGCGGGTTCGGACTCCTCCGGATCGACCTCCACCTCCTGCCCGGGCTGCGGGATCTCCGGAGGCGGGAACGTCGACAACCATCCGATCAGGGACGTGCCCCCGAGCATGAGCACCAACAGGAGCACCCCCAGCGCGACCGCCAACCACAGGCTCGCCGCCCCCGCGCCGATCGCGCTGTCCCTCCGGGCCCGCCACGGAGCCCACAACACCACCGAACCGCGCCGCTCCCCCGCCCAGTAGGGCTGGACCACGGGGCCGCCGTCGCCCACCGGACCGCCCCGCGCGGTCTCCTCCAGGACCGCCTCGGCGCCGGGTCCGTCCGTGTCGGCGGGCACCGCCACCCAGAGCACCGACCGGCCCCGGGTGCGGGCCGCCAGCACGTCCCCCCTGCCGCGGACCGACCGCGCGAACCGTTCCCGCGCCTGGGGGTCACCGGAGGCGCCGGCGTTGAGCACCACCACGCTCACTTCGGCCCCCGAAGCGTCCCGCCCCAGGTAGACCACGCCGAGCGAGGACGCGCGCGTCCGGCCGACCAACCGGAACCCGCCCAACTGACGAGGATCACCCTCGTGCAGGCCCTGGGTGGGAACCCCCATGTCACGCCCCTCTCCAGCGAATGCGGTCGCACACGTCGCGCGCGCTGTGTCCCGGACTGCGCCGACCGAAGCAGGTAGTGTCGCCCACAGGCGGATGATGCACACCCTATTCGGCGCCGCCCGTCGGGGCGCCCTGCCGGGAAGGCGGAAGATGTCAGAGAACCCACCCGGAAGCGGCGCCGCGCCCTCCCCCGGCCCGGACAGTGCCCCGGGCGAGCCCACCAGGCTGCTGCGGGCGGCGCTCCACGAGGTGTCCACGGTCATCGTCGGCCAGGAACGCATGGTGGAACGCTCTCTGATCGCCCTCGTCGCCAAGGGCCACTGCCTGATCGAGGGTGTGCCCGGCATCGCCAAGACCCTGGCCGTGTCCACCCTGGCCAAGGTCACCGGCGGCTCCTTCGCCCGGGTGCAGTTCACCCCCGACCTGGTCCCCTCCGACATCGTGGGAACCCGGATCTACCACCCCTCCACCGAGCAGTTCGACGTCGAACTGGGGCCGGTCTTCGCCAACTTCGTCCTCGCCGACGAGATCAACCGCGCCCCGGCCAAGGTGCAGTCCGCCCTCCTGGAGGTCATGGCCGAACGCCAGGTCTCCCTCGGCGGCACCACCTACCCCCTCCCCTCCCCGTTCATCGTCATCGCGACACAGAACCCGGTGGAGTCCGAGGGCGTCTACCCCCTCCCCGAGGCGCAGCGCGACCGGTTCCTGATGAAGGTCAACGTCGGCCACCCGCGCGCACACGAGGAGATGGAGATCCTGCGGCGGATGAGCACCACCCCGCCCACCGCCCATCAGGTCCTGGACCCCGTCACACTCGGCGAACTCCAGGCCGACGCCGAACGCGTCCATGTGCACCAGCTCATCGCCGACTACGTCGTACGCCTGGTCATGGCCACCCGGGAGCCGGAGAACCACGGGATGCCGGACCTGCGCAACGTCCTGGAGGTCGGTGCCAGCCCCCGCGCGACCCTCGGCCTGGTCGCCGCCGCGCGGGCCCTGGCCGTCCTCCGCGGCCGCGACTACGTACTCCCCGACGACGTACGGGTGCTGGCCCGCGATGTCATCGCCCACAGGCTCGTGCTGACCTTCGACGCCCTCGCCGACGGGATCACCCCCGAACAGGTGGTCGACCGGATCCTGTCCACGGTGCTGGCGCCGAGGGTGATCTGGGACGAACCGCCCAGCGGCGAGTCCGCCTCCCTCGCCGCGCCGAGGTGACGGCGTGTCCGCACCCATGATCGGCACCGACCCGCGGTTGCGGGCCGCGCTGCGCCGCCTGGACCTGCGGATCGTGCACCGCCTGGAGGGACTGCTGCACGGCGAGCACCTCGGGCTCCGGCTGGGGCCCGGCTCCGAGGCCGCCGAGGCGCGACTGTACCGGCCGGGCGAGGACGACGTACGGCGCATGGACTGGGCCGTGACCGCACGGACCGACACCCCGCACGTGCGTGACCTGGTCGCCGACCGGGAGCTGGAGAGCTGGACCCTGCTGGACCTGTCGCCGAGCATGGACTTCGGAACGGGCCTGCGCTCCAAACGGGAGGTGGCCGTCGGCGCGATGGTCGCCGCCAACCTGCTCACCCAGCGGGTCGGCGACCGGTTCGGCGCGCACTTCCTGCATCGGGGCACGGTGCGCCGCTGGCCCGCCAGGTCCGGCAAGGAGGCCCTGTTGTCGCTCCTGGCGACGGTGGCCGCGGCTCCCACCGGAGACGAGGAGCGTCCCGCCCCCGACCGGGCCACGCTGGCCGACGCGTGCACCGACCTGGTGCGCACCCGTCGCCGCCGCGGTCTGCGCGTGGTCATCTCCGACTTCCTGGACACCCCCGTCCAGGGCGGTCCCGTCCCCTGGGAGCGGCCGCTGCGCCTCATGGCCTCCCGCCACCAGGTCCTGGTGGTCGAGGTGCTCGACCCCCGGGAGCTGGAGGTGCCCCCGATCGGGGACGTGACCCTGCGCGACCCGCGCACCGGGCGGGTACGCGAGGTCCGCCTGACCCGGTCGGTCAGTGAGCGCTACCGACGGGCGGCGCACGCCCAGCGGACCGCGATCCGGGCGGCCCTGCGCCGCTGCGGGGTCCACCACCTGGTGCTGCGCACCGACCGCGACTGGGTCCTGGACACGGCGCGGTTCGTTATCCACCAGCGGCGGACCGCCCACCACCTGGCACGCCACACACCGGGAACCCCCAGATGAGCATGGAAGGGCTGAAGATGCGACAGCGACGGCGCGGGGGCGTCCCGCGGAACCGAGCCGACGCGCGGAGGGTGCGGACATGACCTTCCTGGAACCCCAGCGGCTGTGGTGGCTGCTGACCCTGCTGGTGCTCGTGGCGGCCTACGTGTTCGCGCAGACCCGGCGGCGCCGCTACGCGGCCCGCTTCACCAACCTCGCGCTGCTTGACCAGGTGGCGCCGCAGCGTCCGGACGTACGCCGCCACGTGCCCGCCGCGCTGTTCACGGCGACCCTGGCGGTGCTGATCTCCTCGTTGGCGCTGCCCGCGATGCCGGTGGAGGCGCCTCGGGAGCGGGCGACCATCATCGTGGCGGTGGACGTGTCGCTGTCGATGGCCGCCACCGACATCGAGCCCGACCGGCTCAACGCGGCCAAGGAGTCGGCTCAGGGGTTCGTGGAGACCCTCCCCGACCGGTTCAACGTGGGGCTGGTGTCGTTCTCCTCGGCGGCGACGGTGGTCGCCTCCCCCACGCAGGACCACCAGGCGGTGATCGGGTCGATCGAGAACCTGCGGCTGGGGCCGGGCACGGCGATCGGTGAGGGGGTGTTCGCCTCGCTGGAGGCGATCCGCGGTTTCGACGAGGACTCGCGGGAAGACCCTCCGCCGTCGGCGATCGTGCTGCTGTCGGACGGGGAGAACACCAGTGGCAGGGCGATCCAGGAGGCAGCCTCGGCCGCGGCCGAGGCGGGGGTGCCGGTGTCGACGATCGCGTTCGGCAGCGGCGCGGCGATGATCGAGATCGACGGGTACCGGGTTCCCGCCGACATCGACCGTGAGGCCCTGATGGAGCTGGCGCAGGACACGGAGGGACACTTCTACGAGGCCGAGAGCGAGACGGAACTCGACGAGGTGTACGAGGACATCGGCTCGTCGCTGGGTACCGAGTGGGTCCACGAGGAGATCGTGACGCGTTTCGTGTTGATTGCGATTCTGCTCGGCGCGGCCACCTCTGTGACATCACTCTTGTGGTTTCAGCGTCTGCCGTGACGCTCTGACCTCAGGGGAGAGCAGACAACACCCTGCGTACAGTGACTTTGGCCACATCCCTTTAGGCGGGGTTTACACCTTTTCTGTCTTGCCCACGGGTTAGCGTTGGCATGTTTTGTCCTGCCCATTCAGTTGAGGAACGATGCCGAACATACCCGCCGCGGCCCCGACCGCGATCTGCTTCGACCTTGATGACACCCTCATCGACGACAACGCCGCGTCGTCCACGGGACTGCGCGCGGTCATGGAGCGGCTCGGCCACCCCGACTTCGCCGCGGCACGCACCCTGTGGGACGTGCAGACGGAGATCTCCTTCGGCGCCTACCTGCGCGGTGGGCTCAGCCTGGAGCAGCAGCGCCGCGAGCGCATCCGCGCCCTGGCCGTCCAGGCCGGCCACGCCGACATCGCCGACCAGCACTGCGACGAGCTCTACCACCTCTACCTGGACGCCCACCGCTCCGGCTGGCAGGTCTTCCCCGACACCCTCCCCGCGCTCAACACCCTGGCCTCCGCCGGTTACCGCCTCGCGGTGGTGACCAACGGGGTGGAGGCCCTCCAGCACGCGAAGATGCAGGCCCTGGAGCTGACCCCGTACTTCCACACCGTGGTCTGCGCCGACAGCGCCGGCGCCGGCAAGCCCGACCCCCGGATCTTCGAGATGGCCGCCCAGCGTCTGGGTGTGGACCCGCGTGCCTGCTGGCACGTCGGCGACCAGATCCAGTCCGACGGCGTCGGTGCCGTGGCCTCGCGGATGCGCCCGATCATGATCGACCGCCAGGGTCGCCAGCACCTGGAGGGCGTGACCACGATCGCCAGCCTCGACGAGCTGCTCCAGCTGGTGGGTCTGCCCAGCACAGCCGCCTCGGGGGCGCTGTGACGCCCTCCCCCGCCTTGGAGACGGCGCGCCGCGTCACCGTGCACCTGGTGTACTTGAGCGCGTCCGGCCCGGCTGTGCGCGGGCGGCGGCTGCTGTTCGGCGAGGACCCCGAGTCCGTGGCCCGCGAGCTCGGCGGCCTGCCCGGGGACGCCCCGCTCGTGGCCGTGGACGTGGTGACCGAACTCGCGTCCACTCCGGAAGGGCGACGGCTGCACGTCGACCGGGTGGTGTATGCCGAGCCCCGGGCCCTGGGCGCCTGGCCGTCCGTGCTCCCGACCGCCGGTCTGCTCCCCGCCGTCGGGGAGCTGGCCCCTGACGAGGATCCCGGTGACACCGGGCCGCGGATGAGCCGCCTGGCCTCCTACGGCATGGTCACCGATCCCCGGGGCCGCGTGCTGCTGTGCCTGATCGCCGAGGGCTTCCCCGGCGCGGGCGCCTGGCACCTGCCCGGAGGGGGTGTGGACGCCGGGGAGGACGTCCGCACCGCGCTACGGCGTGAGCTGGTCGAGGAGAGCGGACAGGACGGTGTCATCGGTGACCTGATCACCGTCACCAGCCACCGCCGCACGCGCCCCGGCGAACCGGAGATCCACGGCGTGTGGGTGTTCTCCCACGTGCACGTATCCCGTCCGGGTGAGCCCAAGGTGACCGAGAGAGCGGGGTCGACCGCCGACTGCGCCTGGTTCACTCCCGAGGAGCTGGCCGAGCTGCGTCTGTCGACGACGGCGCGGCGCGGGCTGGAGTTCCTGGTCAGGCACTCCCGGGATCGTTCTCAGCGCCGCTGATCGCGGAGCCACCACAGGCCCGCGCCGGCGGCGAGCACGGCCAGCCCGGTGGCTCCCACAGGCAGGGGCAGGCTGCACGCCAGCACCACGCATCCCACCAGACCGGTGACCGGTACCAACAGGGGCGGACGGTTCTCGTGTGGGCCGAGCCGCAGCGCCGAGGCGTTGGTGATGGCGTAGTAGACCAGTACCCCGAAGGCGGAGAAGGCGATCGCCCCGCGCAGGTCGGTGAGAAGCACGAGTGCGGCGACCACGGCCCCCACGGCGACCTCCGCGCGGTGCGGTACCCCGTAGCGCGTGTGGACGGCGCCCAGGCACCGGGGCAGGTGACCGTCCATGGCCATCGCGGCCGTGGTCCGCGACACCCCCAGGACGAGGGAGAGCAGCGCCCCCAGGCTGGCGAGGGCCGCGCCCGCCACGACGACGGGGACCAGGCTGGGGAAGCCCGCCACCCGTACGGCGTCGACCAGCGGCGCGGTGCTCTCGGAGAGGCGTTCGCGGCCCAGCACGATGAGCACCCCGGTTCCCACGGCCAGGTACAGGGCCAGGACGCCGCCCAGGGACAGGCTGATCGCGCGGGGAATCGTCGTAGCCGGGTCCCGGACCTCACCGCCCAGGGTGGCCACGCGGGCGTACCCGGCGAAGGCGAAGAAGATCATCCCGGCCGAGCCGAGCAGACCGAAGGAGCCGGGCCAGGGGCCGAGCCCGTCCACCTCCAGGACCGCCCCCAGGCGCCCGCTGACGCCCATGGCCGCCAGGACGACGAGCAGGACCGCCAGCACGACGGCGACCAGGATCTTGGCCACGAACGTCGAGCGGTGCACGCCCCGGTAGTTCAGAGCGGTGAGCGCCGCCACGGCGGCCACGGCCACGGGCTTCTCCCAGCCGGGCAGGACGTAGGCGGCGAAGGTCATCGCCATCGCGGCGCAGGAGGCGATCTTGCCGACGACGAAGGACCAGCCCGCCAGGTAGCCCCACAGCTCGCTCAGGCGTTCGCGGCCATAGACGTAGGCGCCACCGGACTGGGGATGGCGGGCGGCCAGTCGGGCAGAGGAGATCGCGTTGCAGTAGGCCACCCCTCCGGCGAGGAGGATGGCGACGGGGAGCCAGGCTCCGGCGCCCACCACGGCCGGGGCGAAGACGGAGAACACCCCGGCACCGAGCATCGCACCCGCGCCGATGGCGACCGCGTCAACGGTGCCCAGCACACGGGCGGGTCTGGCCTGGGCTCCGGAAGAGGTGGGCAACGGGCCTCCTTGGATCGGTGGAACGGTTCCGAGTCTGCCCGATGCGGGTGACCAACCCGTGCGGGCCGCCCGTGGTGAGGGTGGCCACTTCCGGTCGGGCCGGTGACGTGCACCGGTTCCGGACATGGACGTTTCGTGTTCCGGGTCGGCCGGGCACGGCCTGGGCAGGAGAAGGCCCCCGGCACGTGGCCGGGGGCCTGGACTGCGTCCTTTCGGTCCTGCCGCTGCGCTTCGGCACGCCCGTCGCCCGCCACCGCCCGGGGCCGCTTCTCGACGGGGCGGGCACCCTCAACGGACGCCTACGGCACGGCACCATCCATCAGCGCCCTGCCGACGCCCGAACGACACCCCCTCACGTGACCGTTCCACGGAGCGGACCCTCGGGCTTGTGTCCTGACGGTCGGGTCAGCTGGGCCGCCACGGTGTTCCGGTGTTCTCGTTGATGTCCTCCGCGGCTACCTGGCGGAGCTGGCGGGAGAGGTCGGACAGCGCACGCGAGACGGCGAGCTCCTCCCCGATCTCGGGAACGTCCATGTCCGCCGGGTGCTTCCTGGCCATACCGTGGCCCCTCAACGCCGTCCCGTCGTCGGCCACCAGACCGACCTCGGCCCACGTGCGCGCGACGTCGCCCTCGGCCTCCTCGGATACGACGACGTCGACATCCCAGCGCTTCGTCGTCTGCATGCTGCTCGCCCCCTCCGCCCGCGTGCCCGTGACGTCGGGCGTGTGCTCGATGTGCGCGTCCGGTCCCGGATACACGAGGGTGTCGTGGCCCTGTTCCGTGTCGAGCCAGTGCACCTGGTACGGCGGTGCGCCGTCGGCTCCACGCACGTCGGTCACGACCCCGGTCCGGCGATGGGTGTCGGCGCGCGGGCTCTCGACTACGAGTCGGTCACCTACATGTGCTCGCATGCTTCCCCCACAAACCTCGGCTACCTCCATCTTCTGCACTGAGTGAGGCCAGGTCCGGAGGCTTGGCCATTTCGTTTCTGGTGGTATGAGAGGTTTTTGCCCGGGGCACGGGAGTGCCCCGGCCCTGGTAGCGTCACGGCGTGGCCCAGCACTACTTCGACTCCGACCCCGACGCCGCCAGCCGTCCCTCGACGGCGGACCTGGTCCTGCCCGACCTGCACCTGCGGCTGCGCACCGACCGAGGCGTGTTCTCGCCGGACAAGGTCGACCTGGGCACGCGTGTGCTGTTGGAGACGGTGCCCGCGCCGCCCGCGGAGGGCCACCTGCTGGACCTGGGGTGCGGTTACGGGCCGATCGCCCTGACGATGGCCTCGCGCGCGCCCGGGGCGCGCGTCCTGGGCGTGGACGTCAACGCGCGCGCCGTGGGTCTGGCGCGACGCAACGCCGCCGACCACGGACTGGACCACGCGCGCTTCGCGGTGGTCTCCCCCGAGGGCGGGCTGGCCGCGGACCAGGGGCGGGAGTCACCGGAGGCGGCGGCCAGCGCCGAGGACCTGCTCGGGCCGTTCGACGCGGTGTGGTCCAACCCGCCGATCCGGGTGGGCAAGGGTGTGCTGCACGCGATGCTGCGGACGTGGCTGGGGCGGCTCACCCCCGAGGGCGTCGCCCACCTGGTCGTCCAGAAGCACCTGGGCGCGGACTCGCTCCAGCGCTGGTTGGACGCCCAGGGGCTGCCCGCCGAGCGCGTGGCCTCGCGCGCGGGGTTTCGCGTCCTGGCCGTCCGCCGGTCCGAGACCGCCTGAACGGACGTGAACTCCGTTTTTGCCTGTTGTGTCCCGGGCCGAGAGTGCGGTCCGGTCGGCTGACCGGTAACCTGTTGCGAACACCGGACCACCGGGATCATCCCGGAACAGACCCGCTGAGGAACACACCGCAGTTGAGCACGCAGTTGCGTCCCACGGACGTCAAACGCCTGAACCGCCAGTGGCGCAGGCGCACGGAGGGGCGACTCGCCCTCCTCGTCGAATCCGTCACCCAGCCCTTCAACCTGGGGTCGATCCTGCGCACCTGCGCGACCTTCGGCGTGGACCAGTTGTGGCTCACGGGCAACAGCGCGGACCCAGGCGATCCCAAGGTCGGCAAGACCGCCCTGGGCACGGCGGCCAAGGTGCCGCACACCCGTTTCGCGACCACCGGCGAGGCCCTGTCCGCGGCCCGCGGTGACGGTTACAAGGTGGTCGCCGTCGAGCTGGCCGTTGGGGCCGTGCCCCTGCACGCCGCCCCGCTGGAGCCGGACGTGTGTCTGGCCGTGGGCGCCGAGGACCACGGGTGCTCCCCGGCGCTGCTGTCGGGAGCGGACGCCGTGACCTACATTCCGCAGATCGGCCGGGTCGGATCGCTCAACGTCGCCGTGGCGACCGCGATCGCCCTGTCCGAGGCGCGCCGCCGTGAGTGGGCGGCCCTCGGCGGCGAGGCCGACGCCCCGGTCGGGGGCTGACCGGGGAACTTTTGAACCGGTCCGACTCGTCTTTCACTTCACCAGGACCACGTCAATCACACCCGACGCGCGAAGGCGCAGAGAGAGGAACAGTGGACCCGTCCCGAAGTACCAGCAGCATCCCCAGTGGATGCTGTGACCCAGACTCCGACGAGCCTCCTTCTTCGAGGGGCGCGTACCTTCGTAGGAACTCCGCCGAGTGGCGGACCCAGGCGGTGCGTGCCCGATGAGCACCGTCCTCAGTATCATCGCCGGCATCCTGGTGATCCTCGTGATCATCGCCGCGAACGGCTACTTCGTCGCCCAGGAGTTCGGCTTCATGGCCGTGGACCGTTCGCGTGTGCGGTCCCGGGCCGCGTCGGGGGACCCCGTCGCCCGACGCGTCAAGAAGGTCACCGACCGCACCTCGTTCATGCTCTCCGGGGCCCAGTTGGGCATCACCGTGACGGGTCTGCTGGTCGGTTACGTGGCCGAGCCGATGATCGGTCGGGGAATCGGTGAGCTCCTGGGGGTGACCGGTGTCCCCCTGGCCACCGGTATCGCCGTCGGCACCGTCCTGACCCTGCTGTTCTCGACCATCGTGCAGATGGTGTTCGGTGAGCTGTTCCCCAAGAACCTCGCGATCGCCAGACCGGAACCGGTCGCCCGCTGGCTGGCCCTGTCGACCGACGTGTACCTGAAGGTCTTCGGCCCCGTGATCTGGCTGTTCGACCAGGCCGCAGTCGTGCTGCTCAAGGCGGTGCGGATCACCCCGGTCGAGGACGTCCAGCACGCGGCGACGCCGCGTGACCTGGAGAGCATCATCGCCGAGTCGCGTGAGTCCGGCGACCTGCCCGCGGAGCTGTCCACCCTGTTGGACCGCACCCTGGACTTCCACGAGCGCACTGCCGGGCACGCGATGATCCCGCGGCCCGAGGTGGCCACCGTGGAGGAGAGCGACCCGGTGAGCCGGGTCGTGGAGCTGATGGCCTCCGACCACTCGCGCTTCCCGGTGTTGGGTGAGGGCGTGGACGACATCGTGGGCGTGATCTGCCTGCGCGACGTCCTGGCCCTGGGCGAACGCGACCTGGACGACATCAAGGTCACCGAGGTGGCCCGACCCACGGTCATGGTGCCGGTGTCGCTGGCACTGCCGGGAGTGCTGCGTCAGCTGCGTGAGGCGAACGAGGAGTTCGCCTGCGTGGTGGACGAGTACGGCGGCCTGGCCGGGGTCGTCACCACCGAGGACCTGGCCGAGGAGCTGGTCGGGGAGATCGCCGACGAGCATTCCCCCGACGAGGAGGCCCCGGCGCACCTGGAGGGCGAGGGCAGCTACATGGTGCCCGGCGCCCTGCACGTGGACGAGGCCGAGCGCCTGCTCGGCCTCGACCTGCCCGAGGGGGACTACGAGACCGTGGGCGGTCTGGTCATCCACGAGCTGCACCGCCTGCCCGAGGTGGGCGACCAGGTCGACCTCGTCCTGCCGCGTCCGGCCAGCGCCCACGACGGCGACCCGAACATGGCGCTGACGATGATCGTGAACTCGTTGCAGCGGCACGTCCCGCACACCGTGGAACTGCGGCTGCGCGAACTGGCCGACGAGGAGTCCCGGGAGGTGCGGGCATGAGTGACATGAACCCGTGGGTCGCGTTGGCCCTGACCGTGTTCATCATCGCGCTGAGCGCCTTCTTCGTGGCGATCGAGTTCGCGCTGGTGGCGGCGCGCCGCTACCGGCTGGAGGCCGACGCCGACCACAGCCTGGCCGCGCGCGCGGCGCTGCGCAACGCGCGTGACCTGTCACTGCTGCTGGCCGGGTCCCAGTTGGGGATCACCCTGTGCACACTGGCGCTGGGCGCGATCTCCAAGCCCGCCGTGCACCACCTGTTGGAACCGCTGTTCCACGGCCTGCCGCACGCGGTGTCCTCGACGCTCTCGTTCGTGCTGGCCTTGGTCATCGTGACCTTCCTGCACCTGGTGGTGGGTGAGATGGCGCCCAAGTCGTGGGCGATCTCGCACCCGGAGAAGTCGGCGAGGCTGTTGTCGGTGCCGATGCGTGCGTTCATGTGGTTCACCCGCCCGATGCTGGTCGCGGTGAACGGCATGGCCAACTGGTGCCTGCACCGGGTCGGTGTGGAGGCGGTGGACGAGATGTCGTCGGGGCACGACCCCGACGACGTGCGGGAACTGGTGGAGCACTCGGTCAAGGCCGGTGCGCTGGACACCGAGCGACGCGACCAGCTGGCCACCGCGTTGGAGGTCAACTCCCGCCCGCTGAGCGAGATCATCACCCCGAGCGAGGAGATCGCGTGGGTGGCACCGGACGCGGACCTGGAGGAGATCAAGCGGGTCTCCCGTTCCTCCACCCACCTGCGGCTGGTGGTGATGGATCGGGGCGAGCCCGTGGGTGTGCTGCACGTGCGTGAGGCCCTGACCTGCCCGCCCGGGACGACCGCGGCCGACCTGATGCGCCCGGTGCTCATGCTGCACGCGAGCACGCCGATGTACGCGGCGATGAGCATCATGCGGGACAGCCGCAGCCACCTGTCTCTGGTCGAGGAGGAGGGGGTCATCGGCCTGGTCACCCTCCAGGACATCCTGGACCGGCTGTTGCTGCTGGAGGCCGCCGCCTAGGCGCGCGGAACACACGAACGCGGGGGCGGGGGATGTGGATCCCCCGCCCCCGCGCCGTGTGCGCCCCGGAGTCAGCGCTCCGGGAGGGGCGTGTCTCAGGCCGTCTTCACGGTGAGGTTGACGTCGATGTTGCCGCGCGTGGCGCGGGAGTACGGGCACACCTGGTGGGCGGCCTCGACGAGCTTCTCAGCGGCGGCCTGGTCGGCGCCGGGGATGGTGACGGTCAGGTCGACGACGAGGGCGAAGCCGTCCTCGGCCTTGCCCAGGCTGACCTGGGAGTCGATGACCGAACCCTCAACGTTGGCCTTGGCCTCGCGGGCGACCTTCTTCAGGGCGCCGTGGAAGCAGGCGCCGTAGCCGACGGCGAAGAGCTGCTCGGGGTTGGTGCCGGGGCCGTCGTCGCCGCCCATGCCCTTGGGCACGGACAGGTCGACGCTGAGGCGGCCGTCGTCGGTCTTGCCGGTTCCGGCGCGACCCTCACCGGTGACGGTGGCGTTGGCGGTGTACAGGATGTCGACTGCCATGACTGCCTTTCTGTGCTCCGACGCGGGGTCGGAAGGTGACGGGTTGTCGGTGACGGTGCTCAGTCACGCGGGGTTCGGGATCCGATGGGCGCCCGACCGCTGGCGGCGGCCTCCACCGACCGGGTGATCTGGTCGAGGACCACCTTCAGCTCGCGCACCCGGTCCGCGGGCAGGTCGACGGCGCACAGCAGGCGGTCCGGAATGCCCCGGGCCCGTGCGCGCAGTCGCATGCCCTCCTCGGTCGCCGTGACCTCGACGACGCGTTCGTCGTCGGTCCCGCGCTCCTTGGTCAGGAGCCCGGCGGTCTCGAGTCGGCGCAGCAGTGGGGAGAGCGTGCCCGAGTCCAGGTGCAGTGCCTGGCTCAGCTCCTTGACGGTCAGCGTCCCCCGTTCCCACAGCGCGAGCATGACCAGGTACTGCGGGTAGGTGAGCCCCAGGTCGTCCAGGAGCTCCCGGTACAGCCCGGTCAGGGCTCGGGAGGCCGCGTACAGGGAGAAGCACAACTGGTTGTCCAGCGCGAGGGCGTCGCCCTCGTCGGCGTCGGCCATGGTTCCTCCCCTCACGTGCGTGGCACGTTCATCGATCGGCACCACCGTAACAGAGTTCAGTTGTGCACAACATGGTTTTGCACAACTTTTTTGGCCGAGTGTCGGCCCCCGATTCCCGGGGAGAGCCGTGGTCACGGCGTCCAGGCCTCGGCCTCGGTCAAGGCGGTCGTGACGACGGTGGTGTCGATGGTGACCACGGCCATCTCCCACTCCCGGTCCCCCGCCCGAAAGGAGACGACGCGTACGTCCCCGAGGAGGAACTCCAGGAAGGAGCTGGGTCCTCGCACGTCGAGCACCTCGCGGGGCGAGGGAACGGAGATCGGTTCGGCGTACGGGCGCAATGGTCGCCACCGTCGCCAGGTGAGGCGTTCGGGGGCGGCGAGGTGCATCACCAACAGGCCCTGCCGCAGGAAGCGACCATGCCGCAGATGGGCTACCGCGCGTAGGGGGAGGCCCTGCCGCAGGTCGCTCAGGTCCCGCTCGGCGGTCGCGGGGTCGCCGCCCCTGAGCCCCCGCCACCCGTCCTCGAGGGCGTCCGTGAAGAATCTGGTGCCAGCGGTGTTGCGCGGTTGGGGATCATACGCGGCCTCCGGTCGACGTTCGCGGTTCCGGGGCAGCCTACGGGCCCTGCGGGGAGGCGAGGCGCTGCGCGGGAGTCTCCGACGACAGGCCGACCGCTGTGACCCGGCGGCGCGAAAAGCCGTGGGCGCGGTGCACGCGTGCCTGTTACACAGGAACGCATCGAAGGGAAGAGGCTTGGAGACGGTGTTCCTGTACGAGTGGGTCGATCCGCACTACCACTTCACTCCGATCAACGGAGTCCACGAGGCCGAGGCGTGGCTGCGGATCACCCGCGACGAAGCAGGCTGGTGGGTGGATTCCCTGGGCGGCGTGCGTTCGTCCTTGCTCAACGGCGCACGGGGGGCGGCTGATCTGGCCCGGTGGATGCTGGAACCGCTGCGCGCGGACTGGCCCGTCCACGAGAAGGACTTCCCGGTTGTCGAGCGCGCCCCCGTGGGACCTGTCGACAAGGGCGGGTACCGCTACTTCGAGGATGTGGAGATCTACATCGGCCGTGAGGCCTTGAACGGCCCCGAGTGCCTCTCGGTCCAGGTCATGGGCATCATGGTCAGACCGGACGGGTGGGAGGGAGGATACGACCCCAACACCAGCCCGGAGTGCCCCTCGATCGACCGCCCGGCGCTCGATGCCCAGGCGCGGGGGCTGCTCGCCGCAGCGGAAGGAGAACTCGACGCCGAGCACGTGACTCACCAGGGGCCGCTGTAGGGGCCCGTCGACGACCGGAGCCCGGAACGTCCGCATGATGGGAACCGCGGCGGTGGCGCACGTATCCGGCACTCAACATCACGTGCGCAGGGGCATCCCGAAGGGGACGGCCCACCGCCACGCGCGAGCCCGCCGGGCCACCCCGGCACCCGGCGTGGCGGCGACCCGGCGGTCGACTCCTACAGGAAACGCACCCCCTGGGCCAGCGGCAGCTGCCCGCCGTAGTTGACCGTGTTGGTCGCCCGGCGCATGTACGCCTTCCAGGAGTCGGAGCCGGATTCGCGTCCGCCTCCGGTGTCCTTCTCACCACCGAAGGCTCCGCCGATCTCAGCGCCGGAGGTGCCGATGTTGACGTTGACGATCCCGCAGTCCGAACCCGCCGAGGACAGGAAGCGCTCGGCCTCAGCCTGATCCTGGGTGAAGATCGCCGACGACAGCCCCTGGGGTACGCCGTTGTGCAGCGCCACCGCCTCGTCCAGGGTGCGGTACGTCAGGACGTACAGGATCGGCGCGAAGGTCTCCTCCTGGACGATCTCAGCCTGCCCGGGCATCCGCACCACGGCGGGGTCCACGTAGTAGGCGTCCGCGCCGGCCTCCTCCAGACGGCGGCCTCCGCCGACCAGCACGTCGCCGCCGTCGGCCTTGGCCTGGTCCAGCGCCTTGACCATGCCGGAGTATCCGCGCTCCCCGATCAGCGGACCGACCAGGGTCGACTCCTCGAGCGGATCGCCGATCCGCTCCCGGAGCTGCTTGTAGGCGTCGACGATGCGCTCGGTGACCTCGTCGGCCACGTCCTCGTGCACGATCAGGCGGCGCAGCGTCGTGCACCGCTGCCCGGCCGTCCCGGCGGCGGCGAAGACGCTGCCGCGCACCACCAGGTCCAGGTCGGCCGACGGGGTGACCACGGCCGCGTTGTTGCCGCCCAGCTCCAGCAGGCACCGGCCCATCCGCGCGGCGACCCGGGGGCCGACCGTCCGGCCCATGGCGACCGATCCGGTGGCCGACAGCAGCGCCACCCGCGTGTCGTCCACGAGCGCCTCGCCCACCTCGCGGCCGCCCAGCACCACGGTGTGGACGTCCGAGGGCGCGCCGACGTCGGCGGCGGCGCGCATGAGCAGCCCGTGGCAGGCCAGCGCCGTGAGCGGGGTCAGGTCGGAGGGCTTCCACACCACCGTGTCGCCGCAGACCAGGGCCACGCACGTGTTCCAGGCCCACACGGCGACGGGGAAGTTGAACGCCGTGATCACGCCGACCACGCCCAGGGGGTGCCAGGTCTCCATCAGGCGGTGGCCAGGGCGTTCGGAGGGCATGGTGCGCCCGTACAACTGTCGGGACATGCCCACGGCCAGGTCGCAGATGTCGATCATCTCCTGGACCTCGCCGAGGGCCTCGGAGGTGATCTTGCCAGCCTCGATCGTCACGAGTTCGGCCAGGTCCGCCTTGTGCTCCCGCAGCAGTTCACCCAACCGCTGGACGAGCCTGCCGCGCTCGGGCGCGGGCGTGTCCCGCCAGGTGGCGGTGAAGCACTCGTGGGCGGCCCCGACGGCCCGCTCCGCGGAGGCGGGGGTGTCGAACTCGACGGGGAAGAGGATCTGGCCGGTGATGGGTGTTCTCGCCACTCCGGCCGCGCCGATCGGCTCGCGCAGGCGGTCGACTCCGCACCGTTCCAACGCGGTCCGCGCGCGGTCGGCGAGGACGTCGGTGTCGGGAAGGGCGCCAGTGTGCATGTGTTGCTCTCTCCGTTGAGAGGGACGTGCTGTCGGTTCTCACACTGCCAACTTCGGGGCCGGTGGTCCACCCCCGGTGTCGAGGTTGTGGGCAACGGCGGTGGGTCCCCCACAGCCGCCGGGCCCGGTGACGTTACACTCGACCGGCCCGTTTTGCGCGCATCGCGCCCGCCCCCCGACACAGACAGGGAACCGTGCAGCACGACACCACCCCCGAAGAGGTCCGAGCCGAACTCCCCCAGCCCGGACGGATCCTGGCGCGATCCGGGTTCGCCGCCGCCGAGCCCCTGTTCACCGCCGACCTGGCGGCCAGTACCGACCTCGGCCAGGCCAGGGAGGCGGTCGCCGCGCACGCGTCGCGCCTGTGGACCGAGGCGACGCGCGCGGAGTCCGGGGACACCGACGACCGCCCCCTGTACTGGGCCCGTCTGGTGCTCTCGGCGCGGCTGCGCTCCTGGCGGCCCGGTTTCGCCCTCGGCGACGGTCAGCGCGCGGACCTGCTGCGGCTGTTGGAGTGGGAGTCGCGGGGCTTCTCCGACATCGACTTCCCGCCGGGAGAACGCTGGGCGCGGATCGTGGTGACCGGTTTCGACCCCTTTCACCTGGACGAGGACGTGGAGTGCTCCAACCCCTCCGGGGCCGCCGCGCTCGACCTGCACGGGTGGACCTTCCCGGTGGGCGAGCGCACCGCCGTGGTACGTGCCGCGATCTTCCCCGTACGCTGGTCGGACTTCGACGAGGGTGTGGTGGAGCGGGCCCTGGGCCGCCACCACGCCGACGCCGACGCGGTGGTCACCCTGAGCCGGGGGCGTCCCGACCGGTTCGACCTGGAGGTGTGGAACGGCGTGTGGCGTGGTGGCGGCACCGACAACGAGGGGCGTGCCGCCACGGGCCGCGCCCCGGTGACGGGCCCGCAGGCGCCCGAGTGGACGCGCTCCTCCCTGCCGTTCGAGCGGATCATCGAGCGCGCCGCGGGCCACTACCCGGTGGTGGCCAACAGCGAGGTGGTCGAGGTTCCGGCGGGGTCGAAGGAGGGGGTCCGCAGCCCACAGGGCCCCACGGAGGGATCGGCCGCCCGCGCGGGCGGCGGCGGGGACTACCTGTCCAACGAGATCGCCTACCGCAACACCCTGTTGCGTGACCGTTCGGGCCGGTCGATCCCCGCGGGCCACGTGCACCTGCCCCGGACGACGGCACCGGCCGAGCACACGGAGGTGCTGGCACGGCTCCGGGAGATCGTGGCGGCCATGGTCGACTGATTCGTGACACCCCTGCCAGGCGTGTCGCGTTACGGCTAATCCGGGCGGGATTTTCGATATGGTCCCTGTCGTGGCTGTCACCTCACTGCGACGCAACGTAACCGCCGGTGTGGCCCTGGGACTCCTGCTGGTCCCCGGCTGCCACGCCGCCGAGCACAGGCTGCCCCATGCCGAGGCGATCAGCCTCCCGTTCTCCGACGTGCCGGGGGCGGCCGTCGGCGAGCACGTGGTGGAGACCGACCACAGCGTGGTCGGCTACCGCTACCCGCTCCTGGGCGCGGGCCACCCGCTCACCGAGGAGGTGCGCACCGTCATGGCCGCGCGGCAGACCGCGTTCCTGGAGGAGTTGTCCGGAAGCGGGCGCCCCGAACTGCGGCAGGACGTGTCCCTGCTCGCCGCGTCCCAGGAGGTCGTCGGAACGAGGCTGACCGCCGTGTCCACGGCGGGCATGAGGGAGAGCCGGGAGTCCTCCACGCTGTGGTTCGACGCCGGCAGCGGGGCGGTCCTGCCGTGGACGGCCCTGTTCCGTGACGAGGAGGCCGTCGAACGCGTTCACGTCCTCCTGGCCGACGTGCTGCGGGAGGACTACCACCTGCCCCTCGCCGACCTCCCCGGGGTGGTCGGCGAGGCCGCCCTGCGCGCCACGGAGGAACCCGGGGCCGTGGAGGAGGCCGAGGGGGCCGAGTCCTCGCCCGACACCGCCGGAGCCGCGGGGGCCGGAGCGGCCCGGGACGGCGCGCCGTCCGGAGCGTTCGACGCCGAGCGGGCGCGGGAGGCCGCGGACGCGTGGTCCGGGTCGCCCCTGGAGGACGTCGCGTTCAGCACGGCGGGCGGGCTGACCGTGCGTATGGATCCCACGCAGGTGCCCGGGGCCGGCCAAGTCTCGGACGTGATGCTTCCGGTGGAGCCGCAGCAGGCCGAGGAGCTCCTGTCCGAGTTGGGCTTCCACGCCCGCGAGGCGGCGCTGTCGGGTCCCGACCCGGACGTCTTCCTCGAGGAGGGGCCGTCCGCCGAGGGCGGCACCCTGGACTGCGAGCGGCTCAAGTGCGTGGCGCTGACCTTCGACGACGGCCCCGGTGAGCACACCGACGCGCTCATGGACACCCTCGCCGAGTACGACGCCCAAGCGACCTTCTACGTCCTGGGTTCTCTGGTGGAGGAGTTCCCCGAGGCCCTGGAGCGAATGGCCGCCGAGGGGCACGAGCTGGGCAACCACACGTGGGAGCACGACGACCTGAGCGGCATGTCGGCCAAGGACATCGAGGCGGACATGGCGCGCACCAACGCGGCGGTGCGCGACGTGATCGGTGTGGACCCGCCGTCCATGCGGCCGCCCTACGGCGCGTTGAACGGGACCGTGCGCGAAACGGTCGGCCTGCCGATCATCCTGTGGGATGTGGACACGTTGGACTGGCGCAGCCGGAACACCGACGAGGTCGCCGAGCACGCGATCTCGCACAGCACGTCCGGCAGCGTGGTGCTCTTCCACGACATCCACGAGTCGTCCGTCCGGGCGATCCCGGACGTCCTGGACGAACTGCACCGCCAGGGGTTCCACTTCGTGACGGTCACCGAACTGTTCGAGGCGGGGCTGGAGCCCGGCGACGTGTACACCGACGCCCGGCACGAATGAGGCGCGCGGCCCGGGACGGGCTCCGGGCCGCGCGGTCGTCGGGACCGCGCGGCCGGACCGGGTCAGAGCATGCGGCGCAGGACGCGCTCCTTGAGGTCGGTGATGGGCGCGTAGGCGACCCGCATGGTGTCCAGGAGCAGGGACTTGTCGAGCACCGACTTGGTGTGCGAGAAGGTGTCGATGGAGGCCGCCGCGTGGTAGGCGCCCATGCCGCTCTCACCGACGCCGCCGAAGGGCAGGTCGGGAACGGCCAGGTGGGCGATCGGCAGGCCGAAGGCCAGCGCCCCGGAGGAGGTCTGGGTGGTCAGTCGGCGCTTGGTCTCCTCCGAGTCGGTGAACGCGTACAGGGCCAGGGGCTTGTCGCGCTCGTTGACGAAGGCGATGGCCGCGTCCAGGTCGGGGACCCGCACGACGGGCAGGACGGGGCCGAAGATCTCCTCGGCCATGACCGGGGTGTCGGCGGTGACGCCGCCGAGGACGGTCGGGGCGAGGTAGAGGGCGTCGCGGTCGTGGTCGCCCCCGGCGACGACGGTGCCGGAGCCGAGCAGGGCGGTGAGCCGGTCGAAGTGGCGTTCGTTGATGATCCGGCCGTAGTCGGGGCTGGTGCGGGGGTCGTCGCCGAACATCTCGGTGATGGCGGCGGCCAGCTCGCGCTCCAGTTCGTCGGCGGTGTCGCCGACGGCCAGGACGTAGTCGGGGGCCACACACGTCTGTCCGGCGTTGGTGTACTTGCCCCAGGCCAGGCGGCGGGCGGTGGCGGCCAGGTCGACGCCGGGTTCGACGATGACGGGGCTCTTGCCGCCCAGCTCCAGGGTGACGGGGGTCAGGTGTTTGACGGCCGCGGCCATGACGATGCGGGCGACGGCACCGTTGCCGGTGTAGAAGATGTGGTCGAAGTGCTGTTCGAGCAGGGTGGTGCTCTCGGGGATACCGCCCTCGACGACCGCGATCGCCTCGGCGTCCAGGTAACGGGGCAACAGCTCGGCCAGGACGGCGGAGGTGGCGGGGGCGAGCTCGCTGGGCTTGACCAGGGCGGTGTTCCCGGCCGCGATGGCGCCGACCAGCGGCGCCAGGGACAGGTTCACCGGATAGTTCCACGGCGCGATGATCAAAACGGTGCCCAGGGGTTCGCGGACCCGGCGCGCCCTGGCCGGGGCGAGCGCCATCGGCACGGAGACCCGCTGGGGGCGCAGCCACGACGCCAGGTGTCTGAGGGTGTGGTCGATCTCGTTGACCACGAATCCGATCTCGGTGGTGTGCGCCTCGACCGGGCTCTTGCCCAGGTCGGCCTTGAGTGCCCTCTCCAGGGCGGGGCGCTCCTCGGTGAGCAGGCGGCGCAGGGCGCGCAGCTGGTCGCGGCGCCAGGTGAGGGGTTTGGTGCGACCGTCGGCGAAGGCGGTGCGCAGGCGGTCGACGATCCCGGGGATCGCGGAGGTGTCGGTCAGCGGTTCGCTGGGGGCGTGGATGTCGGTCATGGGCTGATACTAAACGAAACTGTTTCGTTTCCAACAGGTCGGCTCGCATAGGATTCCGGGCATGACCACGGACCATCTGCCCGAAGCGTCCGCCGCCCCCGCACGGGGGCGGCCACGGGACGCCGCCCGGGACCGCGCGCTGATGGACGCCACGCTCACCGAACTCCAGCTGCACGGGTACAGCGGCCTGACCACGGCCGCGGTCGCCAAACGGGCCGGAGTCTCCACGGCCACGCTGTACCGGCGCTGGCGGTCGAAGGAACACCTGGTGGTGGGGGCCGCCCAGGCCTGGGCCGAGGACCTGGGGCCCGACCTGGACACGGGAAGCCTGGAATCGGACCTGAGCCGGGTGCTGCACGACAAGGCCCGGGCGCTCGACGGCCCCTCGGGGCGGCTGCTGCGGGCGGTCGTGGGCGAGGCCGCGCACAACCGGGCGCTGGCGGACGTGCTGTTCGACGCGTTCGTGATGCCGCTGCAGAACCGGGTGGCGGCGCTGTTGGAACGGGCCGCCGAACGCGGAGAGATCGCGCCCGTGGCGGACCCGGTGGTGGTCGGCGAGATGGTGATCGGCCCGATGGTCACGCACACGTTCCTCATCCCGCACGTGCCCGGGGCCGACCCGGGCGCGGACATGGCCGACCGACTGCTGCCGTACCTGATGCGCGCCCTGGGCGCGCAGGAGTAGCCGGTGGTCGACCGGGCGTGGGCCACCTGGGACCGGCCGTTCCCGGTGGGGTACGCGCTGACGCGCCGTTCCTGGAAGGGACCGCCACAGCTGTGGGGGCGGTGCGCGGACGCCGAGGACCTGTTCGTCGCCCCCGGGGACGCGGCGGGGAGTCCGTTCCGGCTCATCGGCTGCGAACCCGCCGCACCGCTGGCCGACGTCCTGCGCCGTGCGGACGATCGCGCCCCGGTCGGAGTGGACCTGTGCCCCCTGGACGCGAACGGGCGGGAGATGCAACGGTTCCCGGTCACCCTGGACACGGCGGGCGCCCGGCCGTCGGCGACGGGCGGCGCGCTCCTCGACATCCCCGTCGTCGCAGGGGACGGCGAGCGTCCCCCAGTGACCGCGCGGCCGGTGTGGGACCTGTGGCGCGAGGGCGTCCCGACTTCCCCCAACCAGTGGACCGCCTTCTCCACCGAGGGCAGGAACGCCTGGCTCCGACTGGCGCTCCACCTGTACTTCACCCGCGCCGACGCCCCGCTCCCGCGCTCGGGGGGCGAATACCACCTCGACGGCCGCTCCGTCACCGACGTCCCCGGACTGCACTGCGCCCTGGGCGAGGCGCTCAACGGCCCCGGCGGCTACTACGGATGGGGCATGGACGCGATGTGCGACTGCCTGTCCGGCGGGTTCGCCGTCGAGCCCCCCTTCCGGCTCGTGTGGCACGACGCCCGCGCCTCACGGCGCGCACTGGCCGACGTCCGCCTCGACCCCGAGGGGCGGCTCGGCTACTTCGACGACGCCTTTCGCGCACTGCGGCATTTCGGCGTCACCGTCGAGCTGCGTTGAGCCCGCACACCCCACTCTTCCGTGTGACCCTGATCATAGTTTGCGAGGGTCGCAGTACCGCCTTCCTCGGCAGACCTCTCCCCCGCCACCTCACTCCCGGTGAAGCGACGGTCATGCGGGGGTAAGGCACACGGCAACTGGAAAGGAGTCGGGAGGACCGTCGAGAGTGTTCCGCTCTGGGGAGGAAGAGCCGGGTGGACGAGCCCCCCCTGTACCTGCGACCGCGGCTGGAACCGCCGCTGGCGCCCCTCCTGGACTCGTCCGACCTCCTCCACACCCTGGCCGACGCGCTCGGCTCCCCCCTCGACGTGCTGTTACCCGACCGGATCGCGGCCAACGCCGAACGCTTCGCCGACGTCCGCCGGACCCACCGACTGGACGGCCGCGAGTTCTTCGCGCACAAGGCCAACCGCTCCAGCGCCCTGGTCCGACGGCTGGCGGCGACCCGCGCCGGGATCGACGTGGCCTCCCTCGGCGAACTACGGCACGCGCTCGGCGCGGGGTTCACCGGCGACCGGATCGTGGCCTCCGGCCCCAAGGACACCGCGTTCCTGTGGTTGGCCGCGCTGGTGGGCGCCGCCGTCCACGTCGACGGCCCCGCCGAGCTGGACACCCTGGCCGCACTCGTGCGCGAGCACCGGCTGTCCCCGGTGCGCGTCCTGGTCCGGCTGTCCGGATTCACCGCGCCGGGGGTGGCGATCCGGTCGCGCGAGAGCCGCTTCGGCGTCCCCGCCGCCGCCCTGGACGGCCTGTTGGACGACCTGGAGCGGCACCGCGACGCGATCGACCCCATCGGCACCGCCTACCATCTGGACACCGTCAGCCTCGACGAGAAGGCCGTCGCCCTCGAAGGCTGTCTGCACGCGATGAACGCCCTGCGCGCCCGGGGCTTCCAGCCCAGGATCGTCGACGTCGGCGGCGGGTTCGGCGTGGGTTACGTCGACGACCGGGACGAGTGGGACCGCTACACCACCGAACTGACCCGCGCCGTCCTGGGCGAGCGGCCCGCGCTGACCTGGGGCGGGCACGGCTACGGCCTGCGCGCCGAGGGCGGCACCGTGCGCGGTTCGCTGGGCCTGTACCCGGCGCACCGGCCCGACGCGGGCCCCGCCTACCTGGACGCCCTGCTGTCGCGGACCGCGCCGACCCTGGGCCGCACGCTGGGCGGCCTGCTGCTGGAGAACCTCTACGACCTGTACGTCGAACCGGGCCGCGCCCTGCTCGACCAGTGCGGGCTGACCCTGGCGCGCGTGTTGGAGACCCGCACCACGAAGGCGGGGGAGCCGATGCTGCGGCTCGCCGCCAAGGCCACCGACATCGGGCTGGAGGACCACGGCGTGCTCGTCGATCCACTGCTGTTGGACGGGGAGGGCACCGGACCCGCCGATCCCTCCGGAGCCAAGGAACCCGTCGGCGTCTTCCTCACCGGCAGCCTGTGCCTGGAGAGCGACCTGATCACCCGGCGCAAGGTCTTCCTGCCCCGCCCTCCCAGGCCGGGCGACCTCCTGGCCTTCGCCAACACCGCGGGCTACTGCATGGACTTCGCCGCCACGCACGCCCAACGCCAGCCCCCCGCACGCAAGGTCGCGGTCGGCGGGGCGCCGGGGCGCTGGCGGTGGACGCTCGACGAGGAATACTGGCCGGTCCCGCGTTCGGAAGGAAGGTCGGCGTGAGGTATGACAACATCACCGACGCCATCGGCGACACCCCGCTCGTGCGCATCGACCCCGCCGTGCACGGCCTGCGCAACATCGATCTGTACGCGAAGCTGGAGATGCTCAACCCGTTCGGGTCGGTCAAGGACCGGGCGGCGTGGAACATGGCACGCCCGGATCTGGCCCGGGCCCAGCGATCCGGTGCCACGGTCGTGGAGCTGTCCAGCGGCAACACCGCCAAGGCGCTGGCCGCCATCGCGGGCATGCACGGTCTTCCGTTCCGCAGCGTGACCAACCGGATGCGGGTGCCGGAGATCAAGGACCTGCTCCTGCTGCTGGGCGCGAGGATCGAGGAGTTGCCCGGGCGCACCGAGTGCCTGGACCCGACGCTGACCGACGACCCGCTCACCCTCATCCACCAGGAGCTGTCCGCTCCCGACAGCGCCCACCTGCACACCGACCAGTACTTCAATCCGCGCAACGCCGACGCGCACGCGGCGGGGACGGGGCCGGAGATCGTCGCCGACCTGGACGGGCGCGCCCCGGAGTACTTCGTGGCGTGCGTGGGCACCGCGGGCTCCTCCACCGGTGTGGCGCGGGTGCTGCGCGACCACGACCCGGGAACGCGTGTGATCGGGCTGGTCGGGTCCAAGTCCGACTTCATCCCGGGCATCCGCACCATCGACGAGGTGCACGAGGTGGGACTGTTCGACCCGCAGGTGTACGACACGATCGAGGACGTCAGCGCCGAGGACGCGGTCGAGGGGATGCTGACGCTGGTGCGCCGGTGCGGGATCCTGTCCGGCCCGACCGGCGGCGCGGCCTACTTCGGGGCCGTGCGCCACCTGCGCGGGGTCGACCCGACGCTGACCGGGCGGGCGAGCGCCGTGTTCATCGTGTGCGACCGATGCGAGAGCTACCTCAGCTACGTGCGGCGGCTGCGCCCGGACCTGTTCCACCGGCCACCCGAAACCAACTCGGTGGCGAGCCTGACCGAGGAGGAGGTGCGCGCCGCCCCGGCGCTGGACGTGGCGAAGGCGCGCGCCTGGATCGCGGAGGAGCGGCCGTTGGTGGTGGATCTGCGCAGTCCGTTCGCCTACGCGGCGCTGCACGTCGAGGGGTCGGTCAACATCGTGGACGAGCTCTTCGACGAGATGCTGCGCGCGGGGCTGCCGTTCAGCACACGCCAGCCCGTCCTGCTGGCGTGCCCGGTGGGCGAGCAGTCGGCGCGCTACGCCGCCCTGCTGACGCGGATGGGCCACACCGACGTGCACAGCCTGGCCGGGGGCATCATCGCCTGGCGCGACGCGGGCGCGCCGTTGGTGCGTGATTGAGGTGGAGCGGTCGTGGGAGGACCTCACGGACTGGCAGCGGTCCCTGCGTGAGCAGTTCCCGATCATCACCGCCCACCCGGACCTGGCCTACCTGGACAGCGCGGCCACGTCGCAGAAGCCGCGCGCGGTGCTGGAGGCGGTGCGGGAGTACCTGGTGGGCGGCAACGCCAACGCGGGGCGCGGCACCTACCCCTGGGCCAACGCGACGACGGCGATGGTGGAGCGCGCCCGCGAGCGGGTCAAGGCGTTCCTCGGCGATCCGGAACCCGGGCGGTCATCCGTGCACTTCGTCAGCGGAACGACCGAGGGGCTGCGCAGGATCGCCCTGGACTGGCTGACGGAGCTCCTCGATGACGGAGACGAGATCGTCGCGCCGTTCGCCGACCACCAGGCCAACCTGTCGCCGTGGCTGGAGGCGCGCGACGCGCTGGCCCGGCGCGGGGTCGGGGTGCGGGTGGTGGAGATGCCGAGGCAGGCCGGGTCCGGTGACTACGACACCGAAGCGCTGGCCGGGGTGGTCGGGCCCCGGACGCGGTTCGTGGCGCTCACTCACGTGCACCACGTCTACGGGAGCGACATGAACGTCCACCGGGTGCGCGAGGCGGTCGGCCCGGACGCGGTGGTCTGCCTGGACGCGGCGCAGAGCGTGGGCCACCTGCCGGTGTCGGTGGCCGAGCTGGACGTGGACTTCGTGGTCTTCTCCGGGCACAAGGCGCTGGCCCTGCCCGGAACGGGAGCGGTGTGGGCGCGGCGGGCACGGGGGCCGCGGTTCTCCCCCAGCGGGTGGGACGGCACACCGAACACGGTGGGGATCGCCAGCCTGGCGACGGCGCTGGACTGGTTGGACGCGGCCGGGCTGGAGCGGATCGACCGCTGGTGCGCGGGGCTGGCGGCCCGGCTGACCGAGGGGTTGCTCGAACTGGCCGCCTTCGAGGTGCTGGGGTGCCAGCTGAGTCTGGCCGGCGACTCCCCCGTGCAGCGACGCGCGTCGATCGTCGCGTTCCGGCACGAGCGGATCGACTCGGGCGATCTGGGGTTCGTCCTGTACAGCCACGGGTTCATGGTGCGCTCGGACAGCCACTGCCAGGCGGGGGCGGAGCCGGGGGACGGGTCGGTGCGGGTGAGCCTGCACGTGTACAACACCGTCGAAGAGGTCGACGGGCTGTTGGCGGTCCTTCGGGAACTGTGAACATGGAAACCACTCCCAGAAAACTACCCAACGCGCTACTCTCTCCACCATGAGTGACGTTGCTTACGAGCCCCGCATGGAGCCCCGCCAGGTGGCTCCCCAGCTGAACACCGCCCTGGCCGCCCTGCACGACAAGGCGGTGGGATTCCTCGACCCCCTGTTGACCGAACTCGTCCTGGTACGGGCCGCCCAGCTGAACGGCAACGCCCACGGCGTGGACGTGCACACGGCGGCCGCCGCCGGGAAGGGCGAGAGCGACCGCCGCCTGCACGCGATCACCGTGTGGCGGCAGACCGACCTGTTCACGCCCAAGGAGCGGGCGGCTCTGGAGCTGACCGAGGCGATGACGGTCACCGGCCGTGGACCCGTGCCCGACGCGGTGTGGGAGGAGGCCAGGGCGCGGTTCAGTGAGGGCGAGCTGGCGCACCTGCTGTTCTCGATCGCCTCGGCCAACGCGGTGAACCAGGTGGACGTGGCGGTCGGTCGTCGGCCCGAGTGATTTGGGGCGTGTGCGTCGGGGACGCGGCCGGGGTCTTCGCCGGGCGCGTCCCCGTTCGCATCATGTGGTGCTGGTGCGGCGAACCGAACGGCCACCTTTACAACGTAGATTCATTGTCGGCCGGGGTTCGTGTCAGCCGAGGTCGGGCATGTCCCTGAGCTGCCTGCGCGACGTGATACCGAGCTTGCGGAAGATGTTGCGCAGATGGGCGTCCACCGTACGCGGGCTGATGAACAGGCGCGTGGCCACCTCTTTGGACGTCGCGCCCGCCGCGACCTGGCGAGCGATGTGCATCTCCTGCATGGTCAGGCTGTCGTAGGTGTGCTCGGAGCGGCTGCGGGCCACCTCCCCCGTCGCACGCAGCTCGTTCGCGGCCCGTCGGGCGAACGCCTCCATCCCGATCCGTGACAGTCGTCCGTGCGCGGTACGCAGGTGTTCACGCGCGTCACGACGGCGGCCCGCACGGCGCAGCCACTCCCCGTAGCGCAGGTGCGCCCGCGCGAGTTCCGGTGCCAGCGGGCTGCCCGCCAGGTGCTCGATCGCCTCCCGGTGGTCGTCCTCACCACCGCCCACCAGTGCCCGCGCGCCCGCCGCGACGCCGAGGGCGTAGGGGGTTCCCGCGGGCTCCGTGCGCTCGACCAGTGACTCCAGCGCCGACTCCGCGACGGCGTCCTCTCCGCATCGGACCGCGGCCTCCACCAATTCGGGCAGCGCGACGCTCGCGTGGTAGAGGCCGCCCTCCGCCACGGCGCGCCCGGCCGCGGCCAACGCGGCCGGGTACTCGGCCAGGCCGTTGTACAGCACGGCCTCGGGTCCGGGAGTGCTCGCGGCCAGCTGCCCCTTGCCCCGTCTCCCCGCCTCGGCGAACAGGTCGAGCGCCTCCTGGCGGCGGCCGCGCATCGCCGCCAGGCGCACTCTCGGATACATCTGCGGCACGTCTCCGAGGGCGTCGGCGATCGCCTCCTCCTCGGCGATCGCCGCCATCGCCCGCCCGAAGTCACCGGTGAGCACCGCGGACACCGCCATCTGGGACAGGCCGAGCCGGGTGATGATCGGTGACCCCGTGTCCCGACCGGTGCGCACCAGCCACCCGACGACCGCCGCGTGCAGGTCCATGTCCCACAGCTCGCCCGCGATCATCGTGGCCAGCGCCGGAGCCCGGGTCCATCCGGCGTCGTCGCCGGTGAGCACCCTCCGCAGCGCCGGAACACCGGCGCGGTGACCCTCGCCGTCCCACAGCACCAGCGCGTCGAGGAGATCCGGTCCCGGTCCCGGCGGAGCCGAACGGACCGCGTCGAGCACCCGTTCCATCACCCCGGCGGCCCTGCTCACGACGAGCCCCGTCTCCAGCGCCGCCATGAGGCACTCGCGTGACCGTTCCGGATCGACGGCGGCGAGCCGCCGCGCCGCCCGCAGGATGAGCTCCGGTCCGCCGACTGCCCCGTCCGTGCCTCCGACGAGGGCGATCCGCCCGCGCAACAGGTCGACGGACGCGTGCTGGAGATCATCCAGCGGCTCGGTGTCGACACTGGCCAGCAGGTCCGCCGCCGCGCCCGCCCCGCCCGTCTCAAGCGTGGCCCGCGCGGCCGCGAGCGTGCGCTCGGTCCGCCGCCCCGGGTCGAGTGACAGCGCCGCCGCCCGTTCGAGGAACGCGGCGGCGGCCGCCACGCCTCCGCGCGCCTGCGCGCGCGACGCCGACGACTCCAGTTCCGCCGCGACGTCGTCGTCCGGTCCGGTGGCGGCCTGGGCGCGGTGCCAGGCCCGCCGGTCCGGTGCCGCGTCCGGGTCGGTGGCCTCGGCCAGTGCCCGGTGCGCCGCTCGGCGCCGCTCCGGCTCGGCCGCGCGGTAGGCGGCCGAGCGCGCCAGTGGGTGGCAGAACCGCGCACGCGTGTCGAAGCGCACCAGCCCGGACGCCTCGGCGGCGGCGATCGCGGCGGGCACGTCGAGATCCGACCCGCGGGCCGCATTCCAGAGCAGGGCCGGGTCACCGGTGGGATCGGCGCTCGCGAGGATCAGCAGCAGCCGCGCGTGCCGGGGCAGTCCCGCCATCCTGGCCTGGAAGCTCCGCTCGATCCGACCCGCGACCGGCGACGGTGACGGCGGCGCGAAACCACCGGCCTTCGGTAGCTCGATCAGGGCCAGCGGGTTTCCGCGCGCCTCGGCGAGGACGCGGTCGCGCACCCGCTCGTCGAGCGTCACGGCCCTCTCCTGCGCCAGCAACGCGCGTGCGTGCACGTCCCTCAGGCCGCCGACCCTCAGCCCGGGCAGCTCGTCCAGCTCATGGGCGGCGCCAAAGTCACGGGCAGCGAACACCAGCGCGATCGGCTCCGCCGCGACGCGCCTCGCCAGGAACGTCAACGCCCTCGTCGAGGCGGCGTCCATCCAGTGCGCGTCATCGACGACGCACAGCAGGGGCCGTTCGGCCGCAGCCGCCGCCAACAGCTCGAGCGCGGCGAGGCCGACGCGGAACGGGTCCGGTTCGCCGTCGGCCAAACCGAACGCGACCAGGAGGGAGTCACGGTAGGGGGCCGACAGCTCGTCGAGGTGGGCCAACACCGACACGCACAGTTGGTGCAGTGCCGCGAACGGCAGCTCGCCCTCGAACTCCGCCCCGGACGCCCGGATGACCCGGAACCGCTCCGGCGCCGTGTGTTCGAGGTGCTCCAGCAGCGCGCTCTTGCCGATGCCCGGCTCGCCGCGGAGGACGAGCGCGCCGCCCTCGCCCCGTTCCACGGCGCCGACGAGGGTGCGCAGGCGATCGATCTCGTCACGTCGGCCGACGAGCGGGCGGGGGGACGTCGTGGGCATGGCGCCAACCCTATGCGGGACGCCGTCCGCCGCCGAAGTAGGTGATCGTCACCGACGCGAACGGGGGCGGGTCCGCGCGATCGTCGTGGGGTGAGGGCATCGGCGCGGCGTGAGCACGCGCCGACCCCAGACGCGTCCACCGGGGAACAGGCCCCGGCGGCGTGGAGGAAGGGACACAGATCGATGAACACCCCCACCGTACTCGTGACCGGGGCGACCGGAACCGTCGGATCCGCCTTGGTCCCTGCCCTGCGAACCCGTGGCGTCACCGTCCGCGCCATGACCCGCGACCCCGACCGCCCCGTTCACGGGGTCGAGAACGCCGTCGCCGACCTGCGGGATCCGGAGTCGGTCACCGCCGCGCTCACGGGCGTCGACGCCGTCTTCCTCAACAGCCCCTCGGCGCAGGACGCCGCCGCGCTCCAGATCCGCTTCGCCGACCTCGCCCGCGCCGCCGGCGTGCGGCGACTCGTGCTGCTCTCGCAGTACGCGGCGCGCGCCGACTCGCCGGTGCGGTTCCTGCGCTGGCACGCCGAGGTCGAAGCGCACGTGCGGCGCCTCGGGCTCGACCGCACCGTGCTGCGCCCCAACCTCTACATGCAGGCGCTGACCGGCTTCGCCGGAACCATCGCGCAGGGCTGGTTCGCCGCGCCCACCGGCGGCGCCGCCGTCAGCGCCGTCGACACCAGGGACATCGCGGACGCCGCCGCGGCCGTGCTGACCGGCACGGGGCACACCGGCCGCACCTACACGCTGACCGGGCCCCGGGCCGTGACCCACGAGCAGATCGCCCGCGCGCTCTCCGCCGCCACCGGGCGGGACATCACCTTCCGGGAGGCGTCCGCCGAGCAGTTCGCCGCCGCTCTGACCGGCATCCTGCCGCCGTGGCAGATCGACGGCCTCGTGGAGGACTACGCCCACTACGCCAGGGGCGAGGCCGCCGGGGTGCACACATCGGTCGCCGACCTCACCGGCCGTCCCGCACGCGATGTCACCGAGTTCGCCCGCGACCACGCCGCCGCCTTCACCCCGGCGTGACAGGTATCGGCCGACCGCCGGGGGCCGGTGTCCCGCACGTCCGAGGACGTGCGGGACACCACGGTCTAACCGTTCTCCCGGACCGCCGAGGTCAGCCAGGCGGCGGCCTCGTGGGCCTCGCGTACGTGCCCCTCGATCGCGGCACGGGACGCGCGCAGGGCGCGGTCCCCGTGGAGATCGTGCGGAAGCGGCCCCGCGGGCCCGGAACCGCCGCGCGCGAGCAGGTCGGCGTAGTCCTCGGTGCCTCCGGCCAGGTGGGAGAGCTGTTCCCACTCCCGGTGCGCGGTGAGCGCCGCGTCCACCGGGCGCATGTACTTCGCGACCCGGCCCAGCCGCCGGTTCACCTGGCGGTTCGCGGCCTTCACCACCTTCTCCCGAGGGCGTATGGCCTCGCGGACCCGGTCGGAGGCGGCCTCGGCCGCCAAACGCCCGACCTCCTCGGCGAGCGGCGCGATCCGGGCCAGGTCGCGCGCCACGAGCCACTCCTGTTCGAGCAGGACGACCAGTGCCGGCCAGGCGTCGAAGTCTGGGATCAGGCGCTGGGCCTCCACCACCCGGTCGCACGCGTCCTGGATCCGGCGCAGCCTCCCCCGCGCCTCGTATCCGAGCTCGGCGGGGTCGACGAACCGGTCCGCGGGCACGACGTACTCCGCGGGCTTCCCGAGGGACACGAAGAGGCCGTAGCGCAGGAGGTGGACGAGGAGGAAAGGGATGAAGGGCCCGGTGACGAACGTGATGCCCACCGCCCAGAAGGACCAGGAGAGCCCCGCTCCCAGGCTCATCCTCTCGCCCTTCATGCCCTCCTCGGACAGGCGCACCGGGAGGTAGGGGAACAGCCCCAGGAAACCCACCGCGACGGCGACCGCGACGGCGGGGGTCCCAGGGCGAAGTCGCACACCGCCACCACGGCCAGGGTGGCGGTGAGGGGGATCGCACCCGTGATCAGACGCTCCCGGCGGGTCCGCGGCAACTGCGGCCGCGCCCCCGCAGGAGCCTGTCGGATCTCGACGGTGTCCGTCCGCAGGCCCCGGAGCATCTCCTCGGGGAGGGTCGGATCGAACACGGGACGTGTGCCGTCGTGGTGCTTCGCGAGCTTCATGGGCGGGCCGGGTCCTTCCGTGCCGTCGCGCGTCCGGGGGTGCGCGTCGCACCTTCGACGCGGCGGACGAACGGACGGTTGCACGGATCACAGGGCCCGCTCCCCACCGCCGCATCACCCCATGGTCCTGGACAGGTCCTGGACGACGGTGCGGTCCGGCGTGAAGCGGACCAGGCGGGCGTCGTCGGCGTAGTGCCGAAAGTCCGGGTGCCAGGCCGTCTCGTCGTCACCCAGGTAGCGGCGCAGCTTGCGCCGGGCCAGCACCGGGTCGAAGGGCGCCATCCCGGCCCGGCCGTGCATGGTCACCTGGAGGAACTCCATGCGCTCCAGGTCGCAGGTGTCCACCACCACGCAGGTTCGTGGGTCGCGTTTCAGGTGCTTGGCCATGACCGCGTAGGAACCCGTGATCCACCACAGCACACCCCGTTCCCACAGAAACCAGACCGGCCTGACCGTAGGAGCGCCGACGGAGTTGATAGTGACCACCCGGGCGACCAGGGGGCGCTGGAGGAAGGCGTCGACGTCGCAGGGATGTGGCGACTGGGCGCCGGAGGGGGTGGTCATCCCCCACACGCTGGGCGCGGGAGCGGCCCCGCGCACGTCCGCCCCCGAAGGGGTGCGCGGGGCCGCGTCAGCGGTCGGTGGGGTCAGCGGGCGGGCAGGATCCGGCCGCTGACCTCGCCGAAGTGCACCCGGGACCCGTCCGGGCCGGGCGCGGTCGCGGTGATGACCACCTCGTCCCCGTCCTCCAGGAAGGTGCGCTCGGTGCCGTCCGGCAGCCGCAGCGGCTCCTTGCCGCTCCAGGTCAGCTCCAGCAGACACCCGCGCTGCTCGCGCTCGGGTCCGCTGACCGTGCCCGAGGCGTACACGTCGCCGGTGCGCAGGGACGCGCCGTTGACCGTCATGTGCGCGAGCTGTTGAGCGGCCGTCCAGTACATCGTGGCGAACGGCGGTCGCGAGACCACGTGCCCGTTGATCCGCACCTCCAGCTCCAGGTCCAACCCCCAGGGCTGGCCGCCGCGCAGGTAGGGCAGCGGTTCGGGGTCCTGGGCGGGCTGCTCGACGCGGGCCGACTCCAGGGCCGCCAGCGGCACGACCCACGGTGAGATCGAGGTGGCGAAGGACTTGCCCAGGAACGGGCCCAGGGGCACGTACTCCCAGGCCTGGAGGTCGCGCGAGGACCAGTCGTTCAGGAGGAACACCCCGAACACGTGGTCTGGGAAGTCGTCCACGGCGACGCGCTCGCCCATGGCGCTGGGCGTGCCGACGACGAACCCCACCTCGGCCTCGATGTCCAGGCGTGCCGACGGGCCGAAGACGGGAGCGGGCTCGGTGGGGGGCTTGCGCTGGCCCGTGGGGCGCACGATGTCGGTGCCCGAGACCACGACGGTGCCGGAGCGGCCGTGGTAGCCGATGGGCAGGTGCTTCCAGTTGGGCGTGAGGGGCTCCTGGTCGGGGCGAAACATCCGACCGACGTTGCTCGCGTGGTGCTCCGAGGCGTAGAAGTCCACGTAGTCGGCGACCGTGAACGGCAGGTGCAGGCTCACCCGGGACCGGTCGACCAGGTGCGGGCGGATCGCGTCGGCGTGGGCGGGGTCGGTGAACCAGGTGGTCAGGGCCGCGCGCACGGCGTCCCAGACCGGTCTCCCGGAGGCCAGGAGGGCGTCGAGGTCGGGCTGGGCGACGGTGTCGGCGAACGGGGCGCCCTGGGCGCGGGCGGCCGCGCCCAGGTCCAGGACGTGGTCACCGATCGCCACCCCGACGCGCGGCTCGGGGTCGGTGTCGGTGCTGAACACCCCGTAGGGCAGGGTCGCCGGGCCGAACGGCGCGTCCGGGTCCAGGTCGAGCCAGGTTTCGGGCATCATCGCTGCTTTCTGTGGTGGTGGTCAGTGCGGCCGGGCCTCAGGGACCAGGGCGCCGAGGACGACCAGGTCCTCCAGGGGTTCGACGACGCTGCACGTACCGAAGGAGAGGAATCGCGCGCGGACGGCCTCGGCCTGGTTCGGGGCCAGCCGCGCCGCGGCGTCGGCCAGGGCGGCCCCGTCGCGGTCCGCGAGGATTCCGGCGAGGTCGTCGGCCCCGGCTCCGTCGGCGGCCGCGGCGGTGGCGACGAGCAGGTTGAGGAACCCGTGTTGTTCGAAACCCTCGGCGGTGGTGTGGCGGACGGCGTGGTGCAGTCCGGCGGTGCACTTGAAGGGGAGCTCACGGGACAGCGCGGCGGACACGAACGCGGCGAGTTCGGCCTCGTCGGGGTGCGCCTCGGGGGTGAGGCCGCCGGTACGGAACTTGGCGCTGTGGCCGGTGCCGGTCAGGGAGTCCAGGTCGGCGCGCACGTCCCCCGCCCGGGAGACCTCCACGAACCCGGACGCCCCGGGCGGCAGGTGGCGGGTGAGCTGGTCGGCGACGGCCGTGGCCTGCCCGGGTTCGGCGGCGGCCTCGACCCCGACCAGCCGCATCGCCGTATCGGCCAGGACGGACTCGACGGCCGGGCCGACGCCGCCCGGGCCGCCGGGAACGGTGACCACGACGGCGAGGGCTTCGTGGGCGCCCTCCTCCCGGGCCAGGACGGCGCGGAGTTCGGCCACGCGGCCGTCGGCGACCAGGAACGGGCCCACATAGCCGTCGCGCCACCCGGAGCGGTACCCGCGGTGGGCGGGCACGGCCTGGCCCATGGGCGCGTTGCCGGGCGGGAACAGCGCGGCGTCGTCGAACAGCTGGTGGTAGAGGGGGTGGGTCACCGGTCCCTCCTCCCTCCGGCCCAGGTCCATGCGTAGCCGCCGTCGTCGCTGGCCAGCCCGCCCTCACCCAGGTCGAGCGGGCGGAAGGTGTCGACCATGACGGCGAGCTCGTCGAAGTAGTGCACGCCGACGCTGCGCTCGTAGGCTCCGGGCTGGGGGCCGTGCGAGTGGCCGCCCGGGTGCAGGGAGATCGACCCCTGTCCGATACCGGAGCCCTTGCGGGCCTCGTAGTCGCCCCCGCAGTAGAACATGACCTCGTCGGAGTCCACGTTGGAGTGGTAGTAGGGCACGGGGATGGACTCGGGGTGGTAGTCCACCTTGCGGGGCACGAAGTTGCAGATGACGAAGTTGTGCCCCTCGAAGACCTGGTGGACGGGCGGCGGCTGGTGGACGCGGCCGGTGATCGGCTGGAAGTCGTCGACGTTGAACACGTACGGGTACAGGCAGCCGTCCCAGCCCACGACGTCGAAGGGGTGGGTGGGACAGGTGTAGCGGGTGCCGGAGATACCGCCGGGGCCGTCGCCGCGGTGCTTGATGAGCACGTCCACGTTCTCGCCCTCGGCGAGCAGCGGCTCCTCGGGGCCGCGCAGGTCGCGTTCGCAGTAGGGGGCGTGCTCCAGGAACTGGCCGTAGCGGGACAGGTAGCGCTTGGGCGGGGCGATGTGGCTGTTGGCCTCCACGACGTAGGCGCGCAGGGGCCCGTCGCCGGTGGGCACCCAGCGGTGGGTGGTGGCGCGCGGCAGGATGACGTAGTCGCCGCGGCCGACGTCGAGGGCGCCGAAGACGGTCTCCACCCGGGCCTGGCCGGACTCGACGTAGACGCACTCGTCGCCGATGCCGTTGCGGTACAGCTCCGAGGGCGCTCCGGCGACGACGTAGGAGAGGCGCACGTCGTCGTTGCCCAGGACCAGGCGGCGGGACTCGACGACGTCGGCGGCCTTCCAGTCCTGGTCGGCGAAGAGCGAGTGCAGCTTCAGGTGGCGGGGCACCATGGGCGCGTTGCGGGTGCGGGTCAGGTCGGGCAGCTCCCACTCGGCGGCGTCGACGATCGCCGACGGGATCGCGCGGTGGTACAGCAGCGAGGAGTCGCTGGAGAAGCCCTCCTCCCCCATCAGCTCCTCGTAGTACAGGCCGCCGTCGGGGTTGCGGTGCTGGGTGTGGCGGGTGCGGGGCACCTCGCCGACCCTGCGGTAGTGGGCCATGGCGGTGATCTCCTTACCGTGGTCGTCGGGCCGTGCGGCCGAAGCCGCGGGCTGGTCGGGATCAGCGGGTCGTGGTGGTCCGCGGGGGGCGCGTGCCGGGGTCGGCCCGGTCGGGTGCGAGGCCGAGGGCCGTGCGTAGGGCCGTGTGGAGGGCGGCGGTGTCGGTGCCGGGGACGACGGCGGCGATGTGGGCGTCGGGTCGCACGATCCACACCTGGCCGGGGGCCGGGTCCAGGGCTCGGGTGAGGGCGCCGGTGGTGTCGACGTCGGACAGGTGGAGTGTGGTGATCGGGGCCGGGCAGGCGTGTTCGGCGATGGCGCGGACGCGGTCGAGGAGGGCGCCGGGGTCCTCCCCCTGGGGGGCGGGGCCGAGCAGGAGGGTGAAGCCCTCGCGGAGCAGGGGGCGCAGACGGCCGGGCCGCTCGGAGCCGGGGAGCGCGGCGGGCGCGTCGGGCAGGATCACCCCGGGGCAGGGGTCGGGGGCCCGGCCGCGCGGGGGTCGGCCGCCGAAGGGGCGTTCGGGGCAGGGGGTGGTCAGGGCCGAGTCGGTGTACCAGAAGGGTTCGGCCAGGCGGCCGGAGTCGACGTGCGGGTGGGCGGAGGGGTCGGTCAGGGCGCGGTCGAGGACGCTGAGCCTTCGGTCGTGCTCCTCGGGGCCGTGGGGGACGAGGAAGCGCATGGTGGCGCTGGTGATCTCGGCGTTCTCCAGGGCGGCGGCGTGGCGTTCGGTGTGGTAGCTCTCCAGGAGCTCCTCCCCCGCCCAGCCGGCGCGGACGTAGGCGAGCTTCCAGGCGGCGTTCTCGGCGTCCTGGACGCCGGAGTTGAGGCCGCGGGCGCCGAAGGGGGCGACGAGATGGGCGCAGTCCCCGGCCAGGAGGACGCGGCCCGAGCGCATGCGGTCGACCACGCGGGTGTGGAAGCGGTAGACCGAGTTCCAGACGATCTCGTAGGGGCGCTCGCCGATGATCTGGCGGATGCGGGCGTCCAGGCGTCCGGTGTCGCGTTCGGCGTCGAGATCGAAGTCGGCGGGGACCTGCCAGTCGATGCGGAACACCGAGTCGGGGCAGGGGTGGATGAGCACCTGGCGGCCGGGGTTCCACTCGGGGTCGAAGTAGAAGCGGCGTTCGCGCTCCCAGCCGGGCAGGTCGGCGCGGATGTCGCAGATGAGGAAGCGGTCGTCGAACGAGGTGCCCTCGAACCCCAGGCCGAGCGCCTCACGCACGACACCGCCGTGCGCTCCGAGGCAGGCCAGGGCGTGGGAGCCGCGCAGGCGGACCGGACCGTCGGGGGTGGCGCACTCGACGTCGACGCCGTCGTCGTCCTGGGTGATCCCGGTGACGCGGTGGTCCCACAGGGTCCGCACACCCGCCTCGTCCAGGAGGTGGTCGAGGACCTGTTCGGTGCGGGACTGGGAGATGTTGACGAAGGGGGGCAGGGGTGAGGCGCCCGGGTCGGGGAGCCGAACGCTGAACAGTTCGCGGTCCCGGTAGAAGGTGCGGGCGGTGTCCCAGGTCAGACCCTCCTCGGCGATGGTTCCGGCGCCGAGCCAGTCCCACACGTCCAGGACGTCGCGCTGTTGGCAGATCGCCTTGGAGCCGACGGCGTCGCGTTCGGGCCTGGTGTCGACGATCCGTACGGGCACCCCGCGCCGGGCCAGGAGCAGGGCCGCTGTCTGGCCGACCGGCCCCGCGCCGAGCACCAGGACGGGGTCGGCGACGGTGTCGGCGGGGGGTCGTGGAGCTGGAGGGCGCATCATGGGCTCCGTTCGGCGTGGGGCGCCCGTGCGGGGCGCGGTGGTCGAGGGGGCGGGTGACGGGTGGGTACCGTCCGTTGAGGGTGGCGTCCCACCCCCGCGTGAAGCGCCCCATGGGCGATGGCGGGCGACGGGTGGGAGGAAGACTCGGCCAGGTGGTCAGCCCTGGAGCTGGTCCCAGACCTCGCGGTCGCGTTCGGCCGTCCAGATGACCGGACGCTCGATGCCGGAGAACTCGTCCCACAGGCGCGAGACGTCGAAGGGCAGGCAGTGCTCGAAGATCGGCCAGTGCCCGTAGGCGCCCTCCAGGGCGGTGTGGGCCGCCTCGAACGCCTCCTTGAGGGTGCCGCCGCGTTCGTGGACGGCGCCGACCTCGCGGATCATCGTGGTGAGGAAGCCGCGGGTCTGGGCGATGGCGGCGTCGACGTTCGCACGGCCGTGCGTGACGGCGCCGCGGCCGCCGATGAGCGTCTCGGCCTCCAGGGCGGCGACGCGGTCGAGGGTGGGCCCGGCCCAGTCGTGGTGGAAGGCGTCTCCGGTGTAGAGGGCGGCTTCGGCCTCGACCAGGTCACCGGCGAAGAGGATCTTGTGTTGGGGCAGCCAGGCGACGATGTCGCCCTCGGTGTGGCCGCGGCCGAAGTACTCCAGGACCAGTTCGCCGCGATCGCCGCCCAGGTCGATGGTGGTGCGGTCGGCGAAGGTCTGGGTGGGCCAGGTCAGGCCGGGGACGGAGTCGGGGTCCTTGGCCAGGCGGGGCATGCGGCCGAACTCGCTGGCCCAGTCCTCCTTGCCGCGCTCGCGGATGAGTTCGTGGGTCTTCTCGTGGGTGAGGATGATGTCGGCGTCGAAGGCGCTGGCCCCCAGGACGCGGACGGCGTGGTAGTGCGAGAGCACGAGGTAGCGGACGGGCTTGTCGGTGTGCTCGCGCAGGAGGGCGAGCCAGTCCCGCGCGGCGGCGGGGGTGGCCAGGGCCTCGAAGGCGACGACGAAGTCCTCACCCTCGATCGCGCCCACATTGGGGTCGCCCTCGGCGGTGAGCGCGTAGACGCCGTCGGCCAGGACCTCCAGTGTCTGCTCCTTGGCCTCGGTGTCGGCGGACGAGGCGAACGGCTTGGCCATGGTCGTGGGACCCCTCACTCGCTCATGGGCGGCGGTCGGCCGCCCAATTAATCAAACCTTTGATGATTTAGACCATAACGTGCCCCGCACCACACGACCAAGAGACCCGCGGCCAATCGGTGAGTGATACAGATCACTCTCCGAGGATAGCCTCCCCACTCCCGCGAGCCCCTGCCGTGAAACCCGCCTCCGCTCCCCCATCCCTGTTCGGCCAGCGCACGCGGAGTCCGCCCGTCCCGCGTCAGCCCCAGGCATTAGGCTGGTGAGGTGACCCATAACACCGCTCCCCCAACTGATCTCACGTTCTGGTCATTCGTCGACTACGCGGTGCAGAAGGCGGAACGAGAACTGCCCTCCGTCGACGCGGAGGCCATGCGCATGGTCTTGACCCTCAACCGGGCGACGAGCATGGTCATCTACGACCTGGAGTCGTCCGTCCACCGGCCCAGGGGGCTCACCTGGCCGGGATTCCGAGTGATCTTCGCGCTGTGGTTGGCCGGACCGATGGAGGCCAAGACCACCGCCGAGATCTCCGGCATGAGCCGCGCGGCCCTGTCCGCCCTGCTCAACACCCTCGAACGTGACGGGCTCATCGTGCGCGAACGCGCCGAGCACGACCGCCGCGCCCTCCAGCTCAGCCTGACCGAGGCGGGCTACGGCGCGATCCTGGGCGGTTTCCGCGCCCACAACCGACGCGAGAGCGCCTGGGCCGAGGCCCTCGAACCCGAGGAACGCCACGAACTGGTCCGCCTGCTCAACAAGCTCATGGCCGGATCGACCACCGCGCAGGCCAAGTTCCGCAGCTGATCCCCGTCACGGGCCAAGCGCCACTTCCGCCCGGATTGGCCCTTGAGCGGCCCGTTCAGCGCTGTGAGCATCGGGGCATGGACCACAGCAGCCGATCCCGACTCAACGCCGCACGACAGCAGTTCTCCCCCGAGGTCACCTACCTCAACACCGCCACCCACGGTCTCCCGCCCCACCGGGCGCTGCGAGCCCTCGAACGGCACACCCACGAGGTGGCCGCCGGCCGTTTCCAGCCCGCCCGCGCCGACGCCGACGTGGACGCCGCCCGCGCCGCCTACGCTCGCCTCACCGGTGTCCCCGTCGATCGGGTCGCCGTGGGTACCCACGTCTCCCAGTTCGCCGGGACGATCGCGGCGAGCCTGCCCCCGGGTTCGGAGGTCCTGGTCGCGCGGAACGAGTTCGCGTCGGTGATCTTCCCCTTCCTGGCCCGACGGGACGAGGGGATCCGCGTCCGCGAGGTCCCCCTCGACCGGTTGCCCGACGAGGTCGGCCCGGCCACGGCCCTGGTGGCCGTGTCCGCCGTCCAGTCGGCCGACGGCGCGGTCGCTCCGCTGGAGGAGCTGCTCTCGGCGTGCGCCGACCACGGTGCCCGACTGATGCTCGACACGACCCAGTCGTTCAGCTGGCTCCCCGTGCCCGCGGACCGCGTCGACTTCACCGTGTGCAGCACCTACAAGTGGGCTCTCGGGCCACGCGGGGCGGCATTGCTGACCGGTACGGACGAGGCGCTGGCCACGCTCCGGCCGCTCGCGCCGAACTGGTTCGCGGGCGAGGTCCCCTGGAACTCCCTGTACGGCGGTCCGCTGCGGCTGGCCGACGGAACGCGCCGCCTGGACCTCGCACCGGTGTGGTCGGCCTGGATCGGGCTGGCCCCGGCCCTGGAACTCATCGAGAAGGTCGGCGTGGAGACGATCCACCGCCACGACACCGCCCTGGGGGACAGGCTCCGAACCGCCATGGGCCTCGAACCGGCCGGATCGGCGATCGTGTCGCTGGAGGTCTCCGAGGAGTCCGCCCGGCGGGTGGCGGAGGCCGGGATCGTCACCTCCACCCGCGCCGGGCGGGTGCGGGCCTCGTTCCACCTGTACAACGACGAGGACGACGTCGACCGGCTGGTCAAGGCGCTGCGCTAGACCGGAGCGGTCCGCGCCGGGCGGGTCGGCCTCGGCCCGAGCGCGGAGACGACCCGCCCGACGCGCTCCTTCACACCGACACCGCGGCCGCGCGGCACCCGCAACGCTGCGACCGCGTGCCGCGCGGCCGCGGAAAAGGTCCCGAAACCCTAGAAGACCACTCCGCACAGGGGCGCGTGGGGCAGACGCAGCGCCGCGTCCAACCGATCCGCCGCTCCCGGGGTGTGCTCGGCGACCACCCCGGCCGCCGCCTGCGCGGTCAGCGTGTGCCGTCCCAGGAACGCGGCGCCCAGGTGGGACACGTCCATGGACAGGTCGGCGGCGGCGTCGGTGGCCTCCACCCCGGCGTCGTCCCCGTCGGCCTTGATCCGCCACCGACCGGCGTTCCAGGGCGCGTAGCGGTCGGAGATCTCGACGACCGTGTCGACCGGCGCCGCGTAGGAGCGCTCGGCCAGGGCCGCGGGCACGTCCACCAGGCGCATCCACAGAACGGTGCGCGGGACGGCGCTGATCCGCTGGCGGTCGGCCAGCAACGTCCACAACGGGTCGTCCACGGCGGTGTTGTCCACCACGACCGTGGCGATCAGGTCCCGGTTGCACACGTGGTCGTACAGGGCCACGCGCGCGGCGGGGGTGGCGGCGACCATCTCCTGGACGCGCAGTTCGCTGTTCCAACCCGCGGGGCCGATCTCCGGACGGGTCCGGTACAGGGCGTACCCCTGCGGACCGTCGGCGTCGGTGACGAGCGCGACCTTCAGGGGGCCGTGGCCGCCGCGCGCGTCCGGGGTGTCCCGCAGCACCCGATCCCACCACACATCGCTGCGCCGGAACCGGCCGACCTGGGTGGGAAACACCCTCTGGAACACCTCGACGACCTGTTCCCTGGCCGCGTCGGCGCCGAGCAGGTGAACGGTCAGGGCCGGATCGCGCGGGGCGTCGGGCACGAGCGCGGTGTGCGGCCGGGCGATGGTCAGCTCCGCCTCCATCGAGGCCGCGCCGTAACCGAACCGACCGTAGATGGCCCCCTCGGAGGCCCACAGCGCCGCCAGGCTCTCTCCCCGTTCCCGCAGATCGCGGAGCTGGTGACGCATGAGGGCGCTGAGCACTCCCCTCCTGCGGTGGGTGGGCCACACCCCCACCCCGGTCACGCCCGCGACCGGCCGCGGTCCGCCGGGCATGGTCATCTCGAACCCGAAGGAGTTGACCGATCCGACGACCTCGTCACCGTCCAGGGCCACCAGCACACGGTCGTAGCCGCTCTCGTCCATGAGCGGTCGCAGGTGGGGGAGGTTCTCCTCCACCGTGCTCGGAGCCAGCAGCGCCTCCCCCACCACTCGGGCGGCCTCGGGATACTCGTCGTGGTCGGAGGGGCGTACCGTCCACTCGGCGGCGGGTTCGGAGCTGTGTCCGGAAGTCTTCTTCATGACAGTCTGCCTATCAGGAGGGCCTCGAACGTGGCCACACGTTTTCCTGTGCGGTGCGCGACACGTCACAGCGTCCACCGTGGTTCGGTCACCGGACTGTCACGGAGGAGTAGCCGACGTCACGGAGGGGCACCTCTACGGTGTGACTCCTCCTTCGACACCGAAACGGCAAGGCCCCCGGTCCACGCGCGGCGCGACGCGCGTCGTGGTGGGGGTGGACGCGGGCGGCACCACCACCCGTGCCCTGGTGACCACCCTGACCGGTGAACGGCTGGGCGAGTCGTGGGCGGGCGGCGCCAACCCCAACACCCACGGCGTCATCCGGGCGGCCGCCCAGCTGACCGAGGCGGTCGAGGGTGCGCTGGACCGCGCCGAACGCTGGGCACGCCAGGAGGTCGCGGCGGTCGTGGTCGGTCTGGCCGGCGTGTCGGCGCTGCGGGACGTGGACGTGCACGCGCGGATGGAGGGAGCCCTGGTCGAGGCGGGCCTGCCCCGTGAGACGGCGAGGTTCACCGGTGACGACGAGATCGCCTTCGCCTCGGGCACGCCGCTGCCCGACGGAACGGTGCTCATCGCCGGGACCGGGGCGATCGCGACGAGGATCGAGGAGCGAAGGCGCGCCCGGTCCGCCGACGGCATGGGATGGCTGATCGGCGACGACGGCTCGGCGTTCTGGATCGGCCACCAGGCCGCCAAGGAGACCGCCCGGCAGCTGTCCCGGGGCGGGGAGCTCAGTCCGTTGGCGCGTACGGTGGCCAAGCGCGTCATCCCCGGTCAGCGCCCGGCCGATGGTGAGGACCACTGGCCCGAGGAGCACGCCCGCAACTTCGCCCGGACTCTGACCGAGGGGCCTCCGGTCGCGCTGGCCACGCTCGCGCCGCTGGTCAGCGAGGCGCACACGGCGGGTGATCCGGCGGCGGAGGTGATCGTGGAGGCCGCCGCGGGCCACCTCGCGCACACGGTGCACCAGGTGCGCACGCCCGGGGAACGCACGCCGGTGGTGCTGTCCGGCGGTGTGCTCACCCACTCCGCACCGGTGCGCGCCGCGCTCACCCGCAAGCTGGAGCTGGGATCGTCGGGGACGGAGATCGTCATGGCCGGGTGCACGGCGGGCGGGGCGGCGTGGCTGGCGGCCCTGCGGGCGGGCGTGGCCGACACCGACCGCGCGCTGCACGAGGTCTTCACACGGACGGGGCGGCGGGACGGCCGCAGCGACGCCGCCTGACCCACGGGGCCGCCTACACAGGGCGCCCGCTTCCGAACGGGCACCGGACCGACCCGCCGGAGGCCGTAACCGTGGTCGACGGACGGACGGACGGTGCGGCGGGCGGCCGGGTGGCGCTGGGTTCGGACTGGCCGATCGCCGCCTTCGACCCGCGTCCGGTCATGGCGGGGGCGCGGCTGCGGCGACCCGCCGGATGGGACGGTCGGGACCCGGTGGGCCCGGAACAGGCGCTCACCGCACTCCAGGCCCTGGCGGGCTACACGTCGTGGGCGGCCTACGGCACCGGGGAGGAGACCACCGCCGGGATGGTGCGCGAGGGGGCCCGTGCGGACCTGACCGTGTTCGCGGGCGATCCGCTCACCACCGCACCCGACGACCTGCCCGACCTGCCGGTGGCGATGACCGTGGTCGACGGGCGGGTGGTGTACCGCCGCGGGTGAGGACGTGGGCGGGTGCGGGGCCGGACCGCCCACGGAGCCGGCTCCGCACCCGCCTCCCCCGGTCAGATGCCCAGCTGCTCCAGGGCGATGAGGTAGGCCTCGTTGAACGTGGGAAACTGCGGGATCGAGTCGGACAGGAGCGCGACCGGCACCCGGGCGTGGATCGCCAGGGCGGCGGTGTGGATCCACTCCGACACCAGGGGGCCGAACGCCCACGCCCCCACGAGCACCCCGCCGGCGCGGTCGGCGACCAGGCCGAGCCTGCCCTCGGGCCCGGTGGAGTAGGTCCAGGGCCGCGCGGTGGTCTCCGGGACGTCGACCTCGGCGGTGACCACGTCGATCCCCCGGGCGCGGGCCCGCTCCGCGGTGAGCCCCACGGCGGCGATCTCGGGGTCGGAGAAGACCACCCGGGGCACGGCCGTGTAGTCGGCGGTCCGCCCCAGTCCCAGGACGTTGTCGGCGACGATCCGGCCCTGGTACTTGGCCACGTGGGTGAACATCGCGCGCCCGGTCACGTCGCCGACCCCCCACAGCCCCGGTGCGGCCTGGCAGCTCTCGTCCACGGGCAGCGCGCCCCGGTCCAGTTCCACGCCCAGCTCCGCCAGGCCGAGCGCGTCGGCGCTCGGGCGGCGGCCCGAGGCCAGGACGACGACGTCGGTGCGCACGCTCCGGCCGTCGTCGAGGGTGGAAAGCACCTCCGATCCGTCGCGCGCGACCGAGTCGACGGTGGTGCCCACCCGCACGTCGACGCCGTCGCGGGCGAACCGCGCGCCGATCAGTTCGCACAGGCGCGGGTCCTCGCGGTCCAACAGACGGGGGCCGCGCTGGACGAGGGTGACCTCGGTGCCCATCCGGTTGAGGAAGTGGCCGAGTTCGACCCCGACCGCGCCGCCGCCGATCAGCAGCGCCCTCCCTGGCGGGGCGGCCAGCGTGGTGGCCTCGCGGTTGGTCCAGATCAGGTCCGGTCCCAGGTCCTCCAGGCCCGCCACGGGCGGGCGGACCGCCTCGGAGCCGGTGGCCACGACGAGGTGGTCGGCGCTGACCTCGGTTCCGCCCGCGGACACCCGCCAGGGGTCGCGTCCGATGACGCGGGCCCGCCCCCGGAGCACGAGCGCCTCCCGGTCGCGGTAGCCCCGGACCTGCGCGGAGTCGTCGAGGTGGCGGATCATCCGGTCGCGTTGGTCGCGCAGGGCGGGCCAGTCGAGCCCGGGTGTGTCCACCCCGGCGGCGCCGACCGCCTCCTGGCGGGCCTCGGGTGCGCGGAGCAGCACCTTGGAGGGGATGCAGGCGTAGTAGGCGCACTCCCCTCCGATGAGCTCCCGCTCGGCCACGGCGACGCGGCGCCCCGCGTCCAGGAGCCGGGAGGCGACGGTCTCACCCCCTGGCCCCATGCCGATGACGATCGCGTCGACGTGCTCCATGTTCCTCGCTCCGCCCGTGTGCCGGTGGGACCCCTCGATCGTGGCGGTTGGCAGCGGAAGGAGGAAGGGGCGACACGCCCTCACGTGGCCGCCCCTCGGGGCGTCCGTGCGGCGTGTCACATCCAGGACGTGCGATGACACCGTCCGCCCGTGGTGTACTGACAGGTTGTCGAAGGTCCCGCCCCGGAAAGGACGCCGTCCCGGCGCAGCCGTATGTCCACCCAGACCATCCTCCTCGTCCTCGACCTGCTCGGGGTGTTCGCGTTCGCCCTGGACGGGGCGCTGACCGCCATCCGCTCGGCGCGGGTGGACATCGTCGGCGTGATGGCCCTGGGCGTGGTCACCGCCATCGGAGGGGGCATCATCCGCGACGTCCTGCTCGGGGTGACCCCGGCGACCTTCCAGGACTGGCGGTACCTGGTCACGGCCCTGTCGGGGGCCACGGTGGCGTTCTTCCTCAGCCGGTGGCTGCACCACCTGAACAAGCCGATCCTGCTCTTCGACGCGGCCGGGCTGAGCCTGTTCGCGGTGACGGGGGCGACCAAGGCGCTGGAGCTGGGGGTCGGTCCGCTCCAGGCGACGATCCTGGGCGCGCTGAGCGCGGTGGGCGGCGGCACCGTCCGCGACGTCCTCATCAACCGGGTGCCGACCGTGCTGAGCGCCGACTCGCGCCTGTACGCGATCCCGGCGATGCTCGGCGCGGGGTTCGTGGTGGTCGTGGACGTGTTCGGGCTCGGGGCGGGATGGGTCGCGGTCGGGGGCGCTGCGACGTGCTTCACCGTCCGCGTCCTGGCGCTGCGCTACCGCTGGAACGCTCCGCGTCCGCCCGGGGCGCCGTCGCTCTAGCCGACCCGGTGGTGACCGGGGTGGTCAGAGCGGATCGATACGACCGCCGAGCAGGCAGAACTCGTTGCCTTCGGGATCGGCGAGGACGTGCCAGGGATCCTGCCCGCTCTGACCGATGTCGAGGGGTCGGGCCCCGGCGGCCAGGAGGCGCTCGAGCTCGGCGTCCTGGTCGCGGTCGGTGGCGGTGACGTCGATGTGCAGCCGGAGTTTGCCCTTCCTCGGCTCGTCGCCGCGGATGAGGACGATCACCGGCTGCGGGCCGCCGAGTCCTTCGCGCGGACCGATCTCGACGCCCTCCTCACCCCGGGCGAGCACCGTGAAGTCCAGGACCTCGCACCAGAACCGGGCCAGCGCCTCGGGGTCACTGCAGTCGATCACGAGATCGCTGATACGGCATGCCATCGACGGAACCTGCTCTCAGCGTGGGGGCCGCCGGAGCGGCCGCACGCTGATCCCATGGGCCCCTCGGCGAAGGACTCCCGCGACCCTACCGAGCGGGGTGAGCGGGAGCGAGGTGTCTTCCGCCCCCTCCCCCGGGACGGACCCCCGGACCCCTCAGGCCCCGCCCCGGTCCAACGCGCGCGCGGCGGTGCGCCGCAGGATCCCCACCATCGCCGAGACCGGTTCGGAGGGGCGGCGGCGGTGCACGGTGAAGATGTCCCGGGCGAGCCGGGCCCCGCGCAGGGGTCGGCTGACCCAATCCCCGCGCCGGGCGGCGCCGAGGATGCTGTTCGGGACGAGCGCCACGCCCACGCCCGCCTCGATCAGCGCGAGGGCGACCTCGTAGTCGCGGGTCTCGTAGGCCACGGTCAGCCGCACCCCGGCGGCCGCGGCGGCGGTGTCCAGGCTGACCCGGTTGGGGATGCCCGGCGCACCGCAGATCCACTCCTCCTCGGCCAGGTCGGCCAGGGTCGGGGCCCGGTGGGCGAGGACGGGGTGTCCGGCCGGGGCGACCACCATGAGCGGGTCCACCAGGACGCGTTCGCGGTGCAGGCCGCCGACGTGGGGCAGGGGTGCGCCCGGGTAGCGGTGGGTGACGAGCAGGTCGAGGTCCCCGGAGGTGACCAGACCGTACCCGCCGGGCGGTTCGATGTCGGACAGCGACAGGCGCACGTGCGGGTGGGCGTGCCCGAAGGCGGCGAGTGTCTCGGGCAGCAGCACCTTGCCCGCGCTGGCGAACGCGCCCAGGGACAGGCGGTCGGGGGGCTCGCCCGCGATGGAGCGGACGGCGGCCTCGGCGTCGCGCAGCTCCCCCATGACGCGTTCACCGTGGTCGAGCAGCACGCGTCCGGCCTCGGTGAGGGTGGCGCCGGTCCGTCCTCGCTCGACCAGGCGGCAGCCGACCTCGCGTTCGAGTTTGGTGAGCTGTTGGGACAGGGCCGGCGGGGTGAACGAGAGGCGTTCGGCGGCCGCGGCGATGGATCCGGCGTGCGCGATCTCGACGAGGACGCGGAGCCGGTTGGCGTCCAGCACGGTTCCCCTCCGTTCCCGCTGTACAACAAAATCAGGTACAAAGTTTCACTTAACGATCTTTAGCAGACCCAACTTTAAGTTAATGCCCAGTAGCGGCAGCATGGGGCCATGAGCCCGAGTACCGCACGTGCCTCGCGCACGCCCACGGCCACCGACGTCCGTGCCGCCGCCGAACGCATCGCCCCCTACGCCCGCCGCACCCCGGTCATGCGCACCGAGGTCGACGGGCGCCCGCTCACCCTGAAGCTGGAGTACCTCCAGCGCACGGGCGCGTTCAAGCTGCGCGGCGCGCTCAACGCCCTGCTCGGCGGGGAGCCCACCGACCGGGTGATCACGGCTTCGGGCGGCAACCACGGGCTGGGCGTGGCCACCGCGGCCTCGCTGCTGGGTATCCGGGCGGCCGTGTACGTGCCCGAGACGGTGCCCGAGGCCAAGGCGGCGGCACTGGCCAAGACGGGCGCGGAGATCGTGCGCGTGGGCCGGGAGTACGCCGAGGCAGCCGAGGCCGCCCGCACGCGCGCGGAGAACGAGGGGGTGCGCTACCTGCACGCCTACGACGATCCGCTCGTCGTCGCCGGTCAGGGCACGATCGGCCTGGAGATCGCCGCCGACGCCCCCGAGTGCGACACGGTCGCCGTGGCGGTGGGCGGCGGCGGCCTGGTCGCGGGTGTGCGCCTGGGCATCGGGGAGGAGCGGCGCGTGGTCGCGGTGGAGCCGGAGGGCTGCCAGAGCCTGCACGCGGCGCTGGCCGCCGGGCACCCGGTGCGGACCCCGGTGGACTCGGTGGCGGCCTCGGCGCTGGGCGCGGCGGTCCTGGGCCGGGTGCCGTTCGAGGTGTTGCGCGCGCACCCGGTGACGCCCGTGCTGGTCGGCGAGGAGGAGATCGTCCAGGCTCAGGACCGGCTGTGGGAGGAGTTCCGGATCGCCACCGAACCGGCCGCGGCGGTGCCGTTCGCCGCGTGGCTGGCCGGGCGGGTCCCGGGTGAGAACCCGTGCCTGGTGGTGTGCGGGGCCAACGCGGACTGGCGGCGCGCGGACTGAGCCGGTCCGGGCCCGGGCACGCCTGACGCGTGGGGTTCTCGCACGTCATCGACGCGTCGAGGGCTCATCGTCCGATGCCGTGTCGTGATGCCGTTCACGTGCCCCAGATCATTGTTACCCATGGGTCGCCCTTACATTGGGGGTCACACAAGACCACCTTCGTGAGGGAGAACACGCGTGCTCTACGGTGCGTTGCGGCAGACCGCGGCGGTCCTCGCCCGGACACTGTGCCGACCGACCATCGAGGGCCGGGAGAACGTCCCCGCCACGGGGGCGGTACTGCTCGCCAGCAACCACCTCTCCTTCGTCGACAGCGTCGTGATCCCGCTGGCGGTCAGGACGCGGCAGGTCCGTTTCCTGGCCAAGAGCGACTACTTCGAGGGGACCGGGGTCAAGGGGAGGGCGACCAAGGCCGTGTTCAGCTCCCTGGGGGCCATGCCGGTCCGGCGGAACGACGCCCGCGGCGCGATGCTGTCGCTGGAGCTGATGCTCGAGCGGCTGCGCGAGGGCGAGGCGTGCGTGGTCTACCCCGAGGGCACCCGCTCCCGGGACGGGCGGCTCTACCGGGGCCGGACGGGCGTGGCGCACCTGGCGCTGGAGTCCAAGGCGCCGGTGGTGCCGGTGGCGGTGTCCGGGACCCAGGGGGTGCAGCCGATCGGCGCGCCGGTGCCCCGCCCGCACCCGTTCACCGTGCGGTTCGGCAGACCGATGGACTTCTCCACCGGGTACGACCACCTGGCCCCGGGGAAGGCGCGCCGGGAGATCACCGACCGCATCATGGACGCCATCCACGGCCTGTCCGGCCAGGAGCGCGCCAGCGGGTACAACACCCACGGCTCCGAGGACTGACCCCCGCGCCGCACCGGCCGCGCCGGTGACCGTGTGTACCGGGCCGAATCATTCATCGACCCGAAACCGGGAATCCGCACGAGGGATCACCGGCACTCGGAGAATCTGGCAGATGCGACCTCTCCAGAGACAGCACGAGCGATCCCTCCTGCGGAAGCTCTTCGACGAGTGTGTGAGGGGCGAGGGGCACCTCGTCCACCTCACGGGGCCGACCGCCTCCGGCAAGTCGGTCCTGCTGGGAGACTTCGTCAGCCACGTGGCGGACAGCGGAGCGAGACACCTGTCCGCCAGCGGATCCCCCAGCGAGCGAGCGTTGGAACTGGGCCTGATCAACCAGGTCATGGACGGAGCGGGGCTGCCCCCGCTGTCCCCCGCCCCGGAATGGGACTCTGGTCACCCCCCAGAACCCCTACCGCCCCGGGTCGTGCTCCGGTTGGAGGAACTCTGCCTCACGCTGCGCGACACGGCCGCGGACACCCCCCTGGTCCTGCACGTCGACGACGCCCACCACACCGACGCCGCCTCGGCCCACTGCCTCCTGTACGTCCTGCGGCGCCTGCACCGGGCTCCGGTCATGGCGGTCGTCTCCGGGCGACCGTTCCCCCACTCGGGGGCCGCCGCGCCCCTCGGCGAACTGGCGTGGCTCCCCCACTGCACCCGGATCCGGCTCGCGCCCCTGGACCGGTCGGGCGTGCGGGAGATCGTGTCGGAGTACCGCGCCGAGGCCGATGACCAGACCGTCACGGACCTGGTGGAGATCACCGGAGGCGTGCCGGGCCTGGTACGGGCCGTTCTCGACGACCGGGTGGACACCTCGGCGGGTGTGTCAGGACGGGACCGCTCCACGTCCCGGGTGCGGCCGGGCGAGTCCTACCGGGTCTCCTTCACCGAGTACCTGCGCCGCCACGACCCCTCGGCCGTGCCGCTCGCCAAGGCGCTGGCCGTCATGGGCGAGTCGGAACCGCCCGAACACTCTCCCCTCTCCACCCTGTCCGTCCTGGGGGACGCCGAGACCAGGGACGGGCTGCGACGGCTCAGGACGGCGGGGTTCCTGGACGCCCGGGGTTTTCGCTGCCCCGAGGCCCAGGCCGCCGTTGTGGACCTGATGGGACCGCAGGAGAGGGCGCGGACCCACCTGTGGTGCGCCCGGCTCCTCCACCGGGACGACGCGCCCGTCGAGCGGATCGCGCACCACCTGTGCGCGGCAGAACCCGAGGACCAGCCGTGGGCGGTCCCGATCCTGGGCGCGGCCGCCGAACAGGCCATGGGGCGCGGGGAGGTCGGGTTCGCGGTCGACTGCCTCACCACCGCCCTGGCCTGCTGCGACGACGAGGCGGCCCGTCCCCGGATCACCCTCGCCCTCGCCGCCGCCCTGTGGCGGAGGGACCCTTCAGCCGCGACCCGCCATCTACTGCGGCTCACCCGGGGCTCCCTCGTCGAGCGGCTCTCCGCATGCGAGCTGTACGCGCTGGTGCGCGGACTCCTGTGGATGGGGCACCACGCGGAGGTGGCGCGGGTCCTGTCCGCCCTTCCCGAGCCCCTGCGCGACCCCGGTGTCGGCGGAACCGCCCTCGTGGTCGAGGCCCGTGTCACCAGGGCGGTGTGCGAGTCCACCTATCCCGAACTGTCCCATCTGGTCCCCGCGACGGACGGACCGGGCCCCCGGGGCGGGATCCCCGCCATCTCCACGGAGGTGCTGCGGCTCAAGGGGGCCGAGTCGCTGGCCGACGTGCTCGGCGAAGGCGCCGACCGCCACGCCATGGTCAGGGCCGAGGAGGTCCTGACCAACGCCGGGTTCGGCGAGCACATGGTGGAGGCGGTGTTCGCGGCCCTGTCGACACTGGTCTACGCCGATCAGCTCGACCGGGCCGCCTACTGGAGCCAGTCGCTGCTCGGCGCGGCGGACCGGTCCCCGCTCTGGACCGGGCAGGCCCACATGATGCGTGCCGAGATCGCGTTGCGCCGGGGCGACCTGGAGCTGACCCGCCACCACGCGCGGGCGGCGCTGTCGTCGCTGCCCCTCCCCGGCTGGGGCGCGATGGCCGGACTGCCGTTGAGCCACCTCCTGCTGGTCGCCGAGGCCACGGGTGACCGGCAGGAGGCCGCCGGGGTCATGGCCGAACGGGTGAGCGAGGTCGTCCTGAGGTCCCGCTTCGGGCTGCACTACCTGTACGCCCGCGGGCACCACCACCTCAACGCAGGACGGGACCAGAGCGCCCTGGCGGACTTCACCCTCTGCGGTGAACTGATGGTCGGGTGGGGTCTGGACACGCCCTCCCTGGTGCCCTGGAGGGGCGGCGCCGCGAGGGCCCGACAACGGCTCGGCGCCACCGACACCGCCCGGGAACTGGTGCTGGAGCAGCAGGCGCTGGTGGGGCCGGAGCGTCACCGGACCCGGGGCATCGCCCTGCGGGACCTGGCGGCCACGCTGCCCCCGGCCGAGCGGGTGCCGGTGTTGGACGAGGCCGTGCGCGTACTGGACCGGGCCCCGGACGCGCTGGAGGCGACGCGGGCGCGGCTGGAGCTGGCCGACGCCCGGGAGTCCCTGGGTGAGGCCGCGGAGGCGGCCGGTCTGCGCGAGAGGGCGCGGCGCCACCGGATCGGCGCCGCGGCACCGACCGCGGGGGACGGCGCCGTGCCCCCGGCCGCCCTCCCCCGCGCCGGGTCCCGGATCCCGGCGCGGCCGACGACGGCCGGGCTGACCAAGGCCGAGACCCGGGTGGCGGTGCTCGCGGCCCGGGGGCTGACCAACCGCCAGATCTCCACCAGGCTGCACGTCACGGTCAGCACGGTGGAACAGCACCTGACACGGATCTACCGCAAGCTCTCCATCACCGACCGCCGACGGATCACGGACGTGGTCGCCCGGGAGCACGACATGGCGCTCTAGTTCTTGGGCGTGCCGCTTCGCTTCGACCCGCCCGGAGGCCGCTCCGCGGCGGGTCGGGCACCCTCGGCGAACGCCTGGCGGCACGGCGCCCACCCGAAGGGCCCCGACGGTGCCCGGACCGGCCTCCGGCCCGGTCGTCACTCGGCCGCGGCGCCGGACTCGACCAGCTTCTTGAGGGCGCGGTTCATCTCGACGAAGCCCTCCTCGGTGCGCTTCAGGGTGCCCTTGACCAGGGGCACCAGGAGTCCGGTGAACGTCTCCCTGTGGATCAGGACGGTTCCGTCGCCGGAGGGGGCCAGTCGGAACTCGTGGACGGCTCGGGCCAACCACGCGGCGCCGACGGTCCCCTCCCAGCACAGCGCGCGACCGGGTTCGGCCACGGTGATCACCGGTTCGTGCCTGCTCTGGCCGCCGCCGGGGAGGACCATCCGGAACGCGATGCGCTCACCGACCGCGGCTGCGCCGTCGGCCTCGACGATGACGGGGTTCCACTCGCGGTAGCGCCCCAGGGCGGCCAGGGCCTCCCACACCCGTTCGGGTGCGGCGTCGATGCTCTGGCGGGTCTCGATCACGTGCATGGCGGGTCTCCTCGGCGGGTGCGGGTCGGTGCGGCGGTGGTTTCAGGTCCGGCCGACGGGGGCGGGCAGCGCCGCCCGGACGTCGGCGGCCAGGGCGCGGGCCAACCGGTCCGGCCCGTGGTCGGCGAAGTAGAAGTGCCCTCCGGGCAGGGTGCGGTGGGTGAACGCGGTGCTGGTCTCGTCCGCCCAGGCGGCCACGTCCCCGACGGGTGCCCACGGGTCGCGGTCGCCCGCGTAGGCGGACACCGGGCAGGCCAGCGGCGCCCTACCGGGTTCGGGCCGGTGGGAGGCGACCGCTCCCAGGTCGGCGCGGACCAGGCGCAGGAACCTGTGACGGAACTCGGGTACCTGGGCGATCCGTTTCGGCATGCCGCCGCCCACCGTGTCCAGGGCGGCCAGCAGGGCGTCGTCGTCGAGTCGGTGGACGCCGTGGACGCCCTGGGACTGGCGGTCGGGCGCGACCCGGCCGGAGACGCCCAGCCACAGGGGCCGGTGTCCGCGTGCGGTGAGGGTGCGCGCGACCTCGTGGGCGAGGACGGCGCCGAGGCTGTGTCCGAACAGCGCGAACGGACCGTCGATCTCCGGTTCCAGCTCGGCGACCGCGCGCCGCGCCATCGACGCCATGTCGGTGAGCGGGGGCTCGGAGTTGCGGCGGCCGTGTCCGGGCAGGTCGTACAGCAGCGGTTCCCAGTCCTGGGGCAGCGCCCGGGCGAGTGGGAAGAGGCCCGCGGCCGACCCTCCGGCGTGGTGGAACACGAACAGGCGCAGCTCGGCGTCGACCACCGTGCGCGGGCGGGTGAAGGGGGTGGTCATACGGTCGCCTCCTGTCGGGGCCGGTCCGCCACGGCCTCGGCGATGCGGTCGGCCAGTCCGGCCACGAGCGCGCCGACGGTGGCCTCCGTGTCGAAGCCCTCCAGGGGGATCTCGCACCCGAAGCGCTGTTCCACGCTGGTGAGCAGCATCATCGCGGTGAAGGAGTCGCCGCCCACCTCCAGGAAGGCGCTGTCGGGGTCGACCGCCTCCTCCGCGTGCAGGACCGTGGCGAGTTCGTCGTGGAGGAAGGCGGTGATCTCGGCGCGGTCGACCCCGGCCGCACCGGACTCCCGGTCCGGGGCGGCCGTGCCCGTGGCGGTGCCGGTCCGGGGCTCGTCGATCCAGTAGCGCCGCCGTTGGAAGGCGTAGGTGGGCACGTCGGGGTCGAAGCGGACACCGGTCGGGCTGAGCGCCGACAGGTCCAGGTCGGCTCCGGCCGTGTACAGGGCGGCCAGGGCGTCGAGGAAGGGGCGGGCGGGGTCCGGCCCGACGGCCAGCAGCGGGTGCTCGCGATCGTCCCACACCAGGGCGGCGGCGTAGGCGTCGGTGTCGGCGGGTTCGGCGGCCGTGCGCACACCCAGACCGGTCAGGGCGCCGGCCAGGACGGTGGCCGGGTCGGTGTCGGGGCCTGCGAGGTCCAGGCCCGGCAACGCGTCGGCCAGGGAGCGAACGGCGTCGGCCAGGGCCCGATGGTCCCGCCCCAGGCGCAGGATCACCGTGCGGCCCGCGGTGGCGGCGGGCGGTCCGGCGGCCAGCGCGGCGCGCAGGTTGTCGGCCAGTGCGGCGGCGTCGGCTCCGGTGGCGGCGACCCGGTGGGGCAGGTGCGCCCGACCGAGGCGCAGGGTGTGGCAGGCCGGGGCCGGGTCGGCGCCGCGGACCAGGTGGCGGCCGACGCGGTCGACGAGGTCGGACAGCGCGGCGCGGTCGCGGGCCGAGACGGTGACCAGTTCCCGGCGGTCGGAGCGGGGCGCGCGCTCTTCCGGCGTCGGCGGGGCGGTCAGCAGGGCGTGGGCGTTGGTGCCGCTCAGCCCGAAGGCGCTGACCCCCGCGACGCGTGCGTGCTCCGGCCAGGGAGCGGCGCGGTCGGGAACCTCCAGATTCCCCGTATCCCAGGGGATGTGGGGGTTGAGGGGGCCGTCCTCGGGTGCGCGGGCGGCGGGGACGGTGCCGTGGCGCAGCATGAGGACGACCTTGATCAGCGCGGCCACCCCCGAGGCGGCCTCCAGGTGGCCCAGCCGGGCCTTGACGCTGCCGACCTTCAGGGGCGCCTCGCGGTCGGAGCCGCCGTAGACCTCCTGGAGCGCGCCCGCCTCGATGGGGTCGCCCAGGGAGGTGCCGGTGCCGTGCGCCTCGACGTAGGAGACCTCCTCGGGGCGCAGTCCGGCGTCGGCGAGGGCGGAGCGGAGGACCTCCTGCTGGGCGGGTCCGTTGGGCACGGTCAGCCCGGAGGAGGCGCCGTCGTGGTTGACGGCGCTGCCGCGCAGCACGGCCAGGACCGGGCGGCCCTCGCGCTCGGCCTCCTCCAGGCGCATCAGGACCAGGGCGCCCACGCCCTCGCCGCGGCCGTAGCCGTCGGCGGAGGCCAGGAAGGGCTTGCTGCGGCCGTCGGGGGCCAGGGCCCGGCTCTGGCACAGGGAGACCATCAGCTCCGGGGAGAAGAGGGCGTTGGCGCCGCCGACGAGGGCGTAGCGGCACTCGCCCCGGCGCAGGCTCTGCGCCGCCTGGTGCAGTGCCACCAGGGAGGAGGAGCAGGCGGTGTCCACGCTCACCGCCGGGCCGGACAGGCCCAGGGCGTGGGAGACGCGTCCGGCGGCGAAGGCGTGGCCGCCGCCGGTGCCGTAGTAGGGGTCGATGCCCTCCAGGTCGGCGCCCCGGGTGAGCCGGTCGGTGTACTCGGCCGCCATGATGCCGACGAAGACCCCGGCGTCGAGCCGCCGCCCGCGGCGGATCGCGATCCCGGCCCGTTCCATGGCCTCCCACGCCACCTCCAGCATCAGGCGCTGCTGGGGGTCGAGCGACTCGGCCTCGCGGCGGGAGATCCCGAAGAACGCGGCGTCGAAGGAGGCGATGTCGTCGATCAGGGCCGCCCGGGACACGTAGGAGGTTCCGGGGCGGCCCGGCTGCGGGTCGTACACCGAGCGCAGACCGGGGCGGTCCTCGGGGAACTCGCTGGTGGCGTCCGCGCCACCGTTGAGGAAGTCCCAGTACTGGTCCGGTGCGGTCAGGCCGCCGGGCAGGCGCAGGGCGGTGCCGACGACGGCCAGCGGGGCCCGGCTCTCCTCCTTGAGCCGGCGCACCTGGTCCTTGAGTCTGCGGGTCAGGGCGAGCTGTTCCTCGACGAGGCTGCGCAGTTCGGTCGCTTCCACGGTCTTCCTCACTCTTCGCTCATCAGCTCGGCGCGGGCGGCCGCGACGAGGTCCTCGGTGCTCAGTTCGGCCAGGTCCGCGGCGGGTTCCGGTGTCGGCGGGGTCGGGGCGGGCGGCTCGGGCGCGGCCTGCTCGCCGAGCAGCCTGTGGTCGAGGTAGCGGGCCATGGCCTCGACGGTGGGGTGGTCCAGGCCGACGGTGGAGGGCAGGTCGAGGTCGAGGGCGTGGACGAGGCGTCCGTGCAGGTCGATGACCATGATCGAGTCCATGCCCAGGTCGGCGAACCCCTCCTGGTCGGTGACGCGGTCGGTGTCCCCGAGGACCCGGCCGACCTCCCCGCGCAGGGCGTCGTGGAGGGCGTCGAGGCGGTCCGGGCCGTCGGTGTCGGCCAGGTGCGCCCGTAGCCAGCCGCGTTCGGGGCCCCGCTGGTCGGTGTCGGTCGCGCGGCGCGGGGCCTCGGCGAGTTCGTCGACCAGCCGCGCCGCGGGGTGGGCGCCCAGGCGTTCGGCGTGGCGGGTGAAGTCGGCGTCGACGGCCACCGTCACGGGCTCCCCGCCCTGGGCGGCGGCGGTCAGGGCTGGCCAGGCCGTCCGGTCGGTGAGCGGGGTCAGCCCGGCTCGGGCGACGGCGGAGCGGACCCGCTCGTCGGCGGCCAGGCCGCCCTTGTCGCCGGGTTCCCAGGGCCCCCAGGCCACGGCGGTGGCGGGGACGCCGCGGCCGCGCAGGGACCGCGCCAGGCCGTTGAGGTAGCCGTTGGCGGCGGCGTAGTTGGCCTGACCGGCCGAGCCCAGGACCGAGGAGACCGACGAGAACAGGACCAGGGAGCGCAGCGGCTGGTCGGCGACGGCCTCGGCGATCCGGTCGGCGCCCTGGGCCTTGGCCGCGAACACGGTGCGGAACGCGTCCTCGTCCATCTGGGGGAAGGCCCCGTCCGCGGTGGTTCCGGCCAGGTGGAACACGTGGCGCAGGGGGCGGTCGGCGGTGGCGGCGGCCACGGCGCGGGCGCAGTCGTCGGGGTCGGTGACGCTGCCCGCGACCACGCGGACGGTGGTGCCCGTCCCGGAGAGCCGGTCGATCACCGCGCGGGCGGTCGCGTCGGGCTCCGACCGCGCCATGAGGGTGAGGTCGTCGACGCCGCTGGCGGCCAGCCAGCGGGCCACGCTCAGGCCGAGGGCGCCCAGCCCGCCGGTGACCAGGGCCGCCCCGCCGACGGCGGGGTCCTCCTCACCGGTCGGGGTGTCCTGGGTGGCCAGGCGCGCCACCTGGACCCCGTCGGGGGTGACCCGCAGACGGGTGCCGTTGGGCGCGTCCAGACGGGTGGCCAGGGCGGCGGCCGCCCGGGCCGGGTCGGCGCCGTCGGCGAGGGTGACCCGCAGCAGTCGGCGGGCGGGGTCCTCGGCCTCCAGGGCGGCGAGCATGCCCCACAGGGCCTCCCGGACCGGCGCGTGGGCGTCGGAGCCGTCGGCCAGGACCGCGTAGGCGGTGTCGGCGGGGGTCCGGCGCAGGGTGTCGGCCAGGTCGAGGGCGGCGGAGAGGGCGTGTTCGGCGCTGCCGCCGGGGAGGTGGAGGAACCGGGTGTCGACCAGCAGGTCGGCGCCCGGGCCGTCCGGTCCGTCCGGGGCGGTGGCGGTCTCGGCGGCGATCCCGAGGTCGGTCAGGGCCGCGGTGAGGCCGTGGTCGGTGTCGGGTGCGCGCAGGACGGTCGCCGCGCCGGGGCGGCGGGCGCCTTCCGTGTCGGCGGTGTCGGGGCGCCAGCGGAGGGTGTGCAGGTGGTCGCGGCGCATTCCGGCCTGGAGCGCCTCGCGGGGGGCGTGGCGCACCCGGAAGCGGTCGGCGGCCAGGAGCGTGTCGCCGTCGTCGGTGAACATGTGCAGGTCGGCGACCTCGACCCGGAGGCGTCCACCCGGCAGGTCGGTGGCCTCCAGGACCCTGACGTGCCCCCACGTCCCGGTGCCGGGGCGGCCGCGGGCGGGGAAGGAGAGCCGGTCGGCGGAGAAGGGGATCGCCAGCGAGGGCGCCTCCTCGGCGCGGGTGTCGACCATGAACCCGGCGATGCTCTGGAAGCAGGAGTCGATCAGGCCGGGGTAGAGCTCGTAGTCGGCCGGGGCGTCGGGCAGGTCGGGGCGGCGGTAGCGCACCAGCGCCTCCCGGCCGCGGATCCATACCCCGTCGATCCACCGGAACGAGGGGCCGAGGGTGTAGCCGAGGTCGCGGAAGTAGGTGTAGAAGGCCGCCCCGTCGATGTGGCGTTCCGCGGCCTCGGTGAAGGCGGCGGTGTCGGGCAGGTCGGGGACGGGGGCGGCCTCGTCGGTGGCGACCCGTGCCCGCAGGTGCTCTTGCCAGGGGCCGTCGTGGTCCGCGTCGTCGGGGCGGCTGTGCACGGTGAGCGGGGGCCGTTCCCCCTCGCCGACCACCAGTTGGGTCTCGAACCCGTCCCCGTCCTCGATGACCAGGGCGCGCGGGCACAGCAGGTCGGCCAGGGTCAGGGGTTTGCCGTCCCCGGCCAGGGCGCTGAGCGCGGTGGCCAGGTGGGAGGCGGCCGGTGTCACGACCGTTCCGTACAGGCGGTGGTCGGTGAGGTAGCGGGGGAAGTCGGCCGTGCGGGGGAAGGCGAAGGCGCGGCCGGTCAGGGCGGGCGAGCGCAGTTCCCTGCCCCAGTGCCGCTCGGGGGCGGGCGTGTTCGCCGGGGTGCGCGCCGGTACCGGCGCGGCCCAGTGCGGGGCGGGGTCGAAGGGGTAGTGCGGCGCGTCGGCGGCACCGGGGCGGTCGGTGGACTGGACGGCGGACCAGTCCAGGTCCTGGCCGAGCCGGTACAGCTCGGCGGCGGCCCCGAGCATGGTGGCGCGCTCCCCGGCGCCCCTGCGCGCCGACGCCACCAGTGCGGGGGTACCGGTTCCCGCGGTCGAGGCGCGGACCAGGCCGAGGAGGGTGCGGCCGGGGCCGACCTCCAGGCAGACGTCGACGTCCTGTTCGGTCAGGGCGCGCACGCCCTGGTGGAAGAGGACGGGCCGGCGCACGTGCCGGCGCCAGTACTCGGCGGTGTACTGGTCGGGTGCGGCCGGGCCGCCGGTGACGTTGGCGATGATCGGGATCTGGGGCCGCGCGAACTCCATGGGGGCCAGGACCTCGGTGAAGTCGTCGAGGATCGGGTCCATGAGGCGGGAGTGGAAGGCGTGCGAGACGGTGAGCGCGCGGGCCTTGGCGCCCAGTTCCCGGACCCGTTCGGCCAGCGCCTCCGTCTGCTCGGGGGCGCCCGCGACCACGACCGACTCGGGGCCGTTGACGGCGGCCACGTCCAGGTCGGTGCCCTCCAGCAGTTCCTGGACGCGGTCGAGGGGGAGGGTGACCGAGAGCATGGCGCCGGGCGCGGTGCCCTGCATGAGCGCGCCTCGGTCGCGGATCAGCCGCAGTCCGTCCTCCAGGCTGAGCACTCCGGCGTGCACGGCGGCCGCGACCTCGCCGACGCTGTGGCCCATGACCGCGACGGCGCGGACCCCCCAGGACTCCCAGAGGGCGGCCAGGGCCAGTTCCAGGGCCACGAGCGCGGGCTGGGTGACCCTGGTCTGGTCGATGAGGGCGGGGTCGGCCGATCCGAACATCAGGTCGGTGAGCGGGGCGCCGAGGGAGCCGTCCAGGATCCGGTCGCAGCGGTCGAGGACGTCGGCGAAGACCGGTTCGGTCTCGTAGAGCTCGCGGCCCATGCCGAAGTACTGGCTGCCCTGCCCGGAGAACAGCAACGCTACGCGCGGCGCCCCGCCGGTGGCGCATCCCTGGTCGGGACCGGTCAGGGCGTCGCGCAGTTCGGTGGCGCCGGTGCCGACGACGGCGCGGCGGACGGGCAGGTGGGCGCGTCCGGCCCCGGCGGTGGCGGCCAGCGCGGGGATCTCGTCGTCGGTGGCGGTGGCCAGGCGGTCGCGCCAGGCCAGGGTGAGGCGGTCGAGCCCCTCGGGGTCGGCGGCCGAGAGCGGCAGGACCACACGGGCGGGTCCCTCGCCGTCCTCCCGCTCCGGGAGGGGAGGGGCCTCCGCCACGACCAGGTGGGCGTTGGTGCCGCTGAACCCGAACCCGGACACGCCCGCCAGGCGCGGCCGGTCGCCGGTCGGCCAGGCGGTGGGTTCGGTGACCGGCCGGGCGCCGATCCGGTCCCAGGGCACGTGCGGGTTGGGTTCGGCGCAGTGGAGGGTGGCCGGGAGCGTTCCCTCGCGCAGGGCCAGGACGGTCTTGAACAGGGCCGCCATGCCGGAGGCGGACTCGGCGTGGCCGATGTTGCTCTTGACCGAGCCCATCAGGAGGGGGCGGTCGGGGTCGCGGTCCCGCCCCAGGACGTTCCAGGCGGCCTCCACCTCGATGGGGTCGCCCAGGGAGGTTCCGGTGCCGTGCGCCTCCAGGTAGTCGATGTCGGCTCCGCCGACCCCGGCGTCGGCCAGCGCGGCGGCGATCACGGCCTCCTGGGCGCGGCCGCTGGGCGCGGTCAATCCGGTGGAGGCTCCGTCCTGGTTGACGGCGCTGCCGCGCAGCACGGCCAGGATCCGGTCGCCGTCGGCGTGGGCGTCGGACAGCCGCTTGAGGACCACGACGCCGCAGCCCTCGGCCCGGCCGAACCCGTCGGCGTCGGCGGAGAAGGTCTTGCACCGGCCGTCGGGGGCGAGCATGTGCGCGCGGCTGGTGGCGACGGTGCAGGTCGGGTCGGCGATGACGTTGACGCCGCCGACGATCATCCGGTCGGCCTCGCCCGCCCGCAGGGAGCGGACGGCCAGGTGCAGGGCGACCAGGGAGGAGGAGCAGGCGGTGTCGACGGCGAACGCGGGTCCGTTCAGGCCGAGCAGGTAGGAGATCCGTCCGGCGGCGGCGTTGAGCGCGGTGCCGGTGCCGAAGTAGGCGTCCACCCCGTCGGGGCCGCCGCGTTCCAGGACGCGGGCGTAGTCGGAGTTGGACAGGGCGGTGATGACGCCGGTCCGGGTCCCGCGCAGGGAGGTGGGGTCGGTGGCGGCGTCCTCCAGGGCGTGCCAGGCGGACTGGAGCAGGAGCCGGTGCTGGGGGTCCATGCTCTGGGCCTCGCGGGCGGGGATCTGGAAGAACGGCGCGTCGAACCCGGCGATGTCGGTCAGGAAGCCGCCCCGGTCGGTGGTGAGGTTGGCGGGGTCGAAGCCGATCCCCTCCCAGCGGTGGGCGGGTACCGGACCGGTCGCGTCGCGGCCGCCACTGAGCAGGTCCCACAGCCGCCCGGTGTCCTCGGCGCCGGGGAAGCGGCCCGCCATGCCGACGACGGCGACGGGTGCGCGGTCGGCCGGGGCGGCCGGGGCGCTGTCCCGGTCCGCGGTGGCCGCGCGGACGGTCGCCCGCCGGACGGGCGCGGCGGGGGTCGCGGTGTCGGGGCCGGCGGGGGCGGCGCCGACGAGCCGGTCGTGGAGGTGGGCGGCGAGCCGTTCGACGGAGGGGTGGTCGAACACCTCCGAGATCTCCACGGTCAGGCCGAGTTCGGCGGACAGCTTCTGGACGAGGTCGACCGCCATGACCGAGTCCAGGCCCAGGTCGTAGAACCCGGTGTCGGTGCGCAGGGCGGTGGCGTCGGCGTGGCCGAGGACCGTGGCCAGGGCGCCCGCGGTGTAGCGCAGGGCCGCGTCGGCACGGGTGCGTTCGGGGGCGGCCAGGATGCGCCCGGCGGCCTCGGTCGCCACCGCCGAGGCCTGGTTCGCGCCCGCCGTGACCTCGGCCAGGAGGGGCCGGACGCGGCGCGCGGCCATGACGCCGGTGAACCGGTCCCAGTCCACGGGGCAGACCAGGACATGGGGGTCGCCGTCGGGGCCTCGGGCGGTCAGGGTGGCGCCGCCCTCGGCGGGGGCGATGTCGCCGAGCCCCATGGCGGCCAGGTCGGCGCGCGCCCGCGCGTCGGCCATGCCGTCCAGCCGCCAGAGCCCGAAGGCCAGGCTCGCGGCCGGTGCTCCGGTCGCGGCGCGGTGGGCGGCGAGGGTGTCGGTGCCGGCGTTGGCGGCGGCGTAGGCGGCGTGTCCTTCGCTCCCCCACAGGGCGGAGGCCGAGGAGGTCGTGACGTAGAAGTCCGGTGCGTGGTCGCGGCTGAGCAGGGACAGCCACCAGGCGCCGGAGTACTTGCCGCGCAGGGCGGCGGCGAAGTCCTCGGCGGTGATCGAGGCGATCGGGCGCTGGGGCAGGGTCCCCGCGCAGTGCACGATCCCGCCCAGGGCGGGCATCGCGCGCAGGGCCCGGTCGGTGTGGTCGACGACCGACGGGAGGTCGCAGTCGGCGGCGACGTAGGCCGCCTCGACCCCGTCACGGCTGAGCCGGTCGAGGAGCCCGGTGGCGGCCTTCCCGAGTTCGGCGCCGGGGCGGCGGCCCAGGAGCAGCAGGTGGCGGGCCCCGCGCCGGACGAGGTCCTCGGCGACGGCGCGGCCGACTCCGCCCAGGCCGCCGGTGACCAGGTACGTGGCGTCGGGCCGCACGGGCAGCTCGGGGGTGTAGTCGCCGGCCGCGGGGACCAGGCGGGGGACGAGGGCGGCGCCGTCGCGGACGGCGGCGGTGTCCTCGTCGTGGTCGGCCGTGAGCAGGTCGACCGCGGCGAGGGCGTCGGCGTGGGCGGTCTCGGCCGGGAGGTCGACGGTGCCGCCCCAGACCGCGCCCAGTTCGAGTCCGAGGCAGGGGGCGAGGCCGTTGAGCAGGCCGTGCGGACCGGCGATGACGGTCTCGGTGCCGGTCACCCGGCGGCTGGCCCGGGTCAGGGCGTACGCGCGGTCGCCGGGGACTCCTCTGGCGGCCAGGCCCCTGACCCGCTCGGTGACCTCGGCGCACAGCCGGGCGCCCTCGTGGGCGATGTCCCGTTCGGGGTCGGGGGTCTCGGGCAGGGGCGGGGCGGTGTGGGCCAGGAGCAGGGTGACCGGCTCGGTCTCGGGCAGCGGGTCGCGGGTCCAGCCCTCGGGGAGCTCGCCCTCGACGGCCCCGTCCTGGACCCGTCCGGTCAGGCCGCGCTCGTGGGCGGCGGTGAGGATCACGCGCAGGGTGTGGGCGTCGTCGCCCGCGAGCACGAGGGGGCGCCCGGCGCGGTCGGGTCCGTCGGCGGGCCCGGTGGTCTCGGCCGCCCGCCAGCGCAGGCTGTGCGCGGGCACGGGTCGGGCCGTCGCCTCGCCGTCCGCCTCCGCCCGCTCGTCCGCCTCCGGCTCCGTCTCGGGGGCGGGTTCGGGGGCGTGCCGTTCGCGCTGCCAGGGGTAGGCGGGCAGGTCGACCACATGGCGCGGTAGACCGGCCAGGTCGGGCGGGGTGACGGCCAGCGGGTCGTCGACGGTCTCCACCAGCGGGGAGTCCTGGGCCTCGGCGATCGCCCGCAGGGCCGTGACGGCCGTGTCCGGGTCGGTGGCGCGGACCCGGGCGCGGACCCGGTGGCGGTGCCGTCCCAGGGTCAGGGTGTGGGCGAAGGCGGCGTAGCCGTCCCGGGTGTCGGGTACCGCGTCGACCAGGTCGGCGGCCAGGGCGCGTAGGGCCTCGGCGGTGGCTGCGGTCAGTTCGAACCCGGGGACGGCCTCGGGGGTCGTGGGCGGTTCGGCGACCGGGTCGGCCGGGCCGACGATGACGTGGGCGTTGGTGCCCGACATGCCGAAGGAGCTGATCCCGGCGTGGGCGGCGCCGCCCGCCGTGTCCCAGGGCAGGGGTTCGGTGGGCAGGACGATGCCGGTGCCCCCGATGTCGACGCGGGGGTTGGGGGTGGTGAAGTTGGCCAGGGGCGCGACCGCGCCGCGACGCAGGCAGGCGACGGCCTTGAGCACCCCGGCCACGCCCGCGGCGGCCTCCAGGTGGCCGATGTTGTTCTTCAGGGCGCCCACCCGCAGCGGCGCGCCGCCGTTGCGGCGGGCCAGGGCCTCGGCGATGGCCTCCATCTCGATGGGGTCGCCCAGCGAGGTGCCGGTGCCGTGCGCCTCGACCAGGCCCACGTCGGCGGGGGTCAGCTCGGCGTCGGCCAGCGCCCGGGTGATGACGTCGACCTGGGCGAGCACGTTGGGCGCGGTGAACCCGGAGGAGCGGCCGTCCTGGTTGACGGCCGAGCCGCGCAGCACGGCCACAACCCGGTCGCCGTCGGCCACCGCCCGGTCCAGGCGTTTGAGGACCACCACGCCGCATCCCTCGCCCCGCCCGAAGCCGTTGGCGCGGGCGTCGAAGGCCTTGCAGCGGCCGTCGGGGGCCAGGGACCCGGTCCGCTGGATGACCCGCGTGGAGCGCGGCGACATGATGACGCTGACCCCGCCCGCCAGGGCGACGTCGCACTCCCCGCTGCGCAGTGCCTGCGCGGCCTGGTGCATCGCGACCAGGGAGGAGGAGCAGGCGGTGTCGACGGCCACGGCGGGGCCGGTCAGTCCGAGGGCGTAGGAGACCCGGCCCGCGGCGAAGCAGTGGCCGCTGCCGGTGGACCAGTAGGCGTCGGCCTCTCCCCCGCTCCAGTCCCGGTAGTCCTCCTGGCTGCCGGTGATGCCGACGTAGACGCCGGTGCGCGCGTCGGCCAGCCGGTCGGGCGGCAGGGCGGCGTTCTCCAGCGCCTCCCAGGCGACCTCCAGCAGCAGCCGGTGCTGGGGGTCCATCGCGCGGGCCTCTCGGGGGCTGATGCCGAAGAAGGCGGCGTCGAAGCCCAGGGGGTCGTCCAGGAACCCGGCGCGGTCGACGGTGGAGTCCCACCCCTCGGCGAAGGGTTCCCGGCGTGAGGGGGGCAGGGGGCCGACGGCGTCACGGCCCCCGCTGACCAGGTCCCAGAGTCCGTCCAGGTCGCGGACGCCGCCGGGCAGGCGCAGACCGGCGCCGACGATGGCGACGGGCTGGTTGCCGCCGTGCTGCGCGAGTTGGGCCTTGAGCTGTCGGATCGTGTCCATCGCCCGGCTCAGGGGGGTGGGTCCGCCCGGCCGGCCGCTCGGTTCGGTCATCGCGTTCGTCCTCGGTCTCGGTACGTCAGGAGGAGGTGGTCAGGCGCTCGTCCAGCACGGTGGCCAGCGCGTCGGTGCTGCCGTAGGTCCACAGCAGGGTGGGCGAGAGCTTCAGCCCGAAGGCGACCTCCAGCCGGTTGCGCAGCTCCAGGCTCATCAGCGAGTCCAGTCCGAGCTCCTTGAAGGGGGTGCGCCGGTCGATGTCGTCCGGCTCCATGCGCAGAACGCGCCCGGCCAGTTCCCGGACCTTGGCCGCCACGAGGGCGGGGCGCTCCTCGGGGTCGGCGGCCAGGACCCGGACGCGGAACTCGTCCGCCTCGGTGCCGCCGTTGTCGGCGCGGTCCCTGAGCAGCTCCCAACTGGGCTGGGCGGCGGTCTCGGGGTAGGCGTCGAACCAGCGGCGCAGGTGCAGCGGGACGTATCCGGCCACGGGGGTGTCCTCGCCGAGCAGGGCGTCCAGCGCCCGCCACGCCTCGCCGGTGGTGAAGCCGCCCATGCCGCGGTCGGCGAGCCGGTCGCCGCGGTTGGCGTCGGCGGCGGCCAGGCCGGCGTCGGTGAACGGGCCCCACTGCACGCTCAGCGCGGGCAGGCCCCGGTGGCGGCGCGCGACGGCCAGGGAGTCCAGGTAGGCGTTGGCCGCCGCGTAGGCGGCCTGGCCGACGTTGCCGACCAGCGCCGCGGCCGAGGAGAACAGGACGAAGAGGTCGAGCGGGTCGTCGGCGGTCAGGGCGTCCAGGTGGCGGGCGCCGTCGACCTTGGGGGCCAGGACGCGTTCGGCCGCCTCGGGGGTCAGGGTGGCGATCGTCGCGTCGTCCAGGACGCCGGCCGCGTGCACGACACCGCACAGCGGGACGCCGTCCTCACGAAGTCCGGCCAGGAGCTTGCCCACCTCCGCGGCGTCGCTGACGTCGGCGGAGGCCGTGCTGACCCGGACCCCGCGCTCGCCGAGCGCCGCGATCCGCTCCCGGGCCCGGTCGTCGGGGCGCGAGCGGCCGACCAGGGTGAGGTGGCGGGCGCCCCGGTCGGCCAGGTGCTCGGCCAGGGACAGGCCCAGGGCGCCCAGGCCGCCGGTGATCAGGTAGGCGCCGTCGGCGCGCAGGCGCCCGTCGGGCATCGCCTCGGGGGCGATGGAGGTGACGGTGTCGGGGTCGGTGAGCACGATCTTGCCCACGTGCGTGCCGCGGGCCATGTCGCGCAGCGCCTCGGCGGCCTCCACGAAGGGGCGTTCGGTGTACGGCAGCGGGGTGAGATCGCCCTCGCGTACCCGGTCCCACACCCGGTCGAGGAGGTGGGCGAAGCGTCCGGGACGGCGGGACATGAGCCCGGCCAGGTCGACGGCGGCGAAGGACACGCCCTTGCGGAACTCCGACAGGTTCAGGGAGCGGCCCTGGTAGATGTCCTTCTTGCCGACCTCGACGAACCGGCCGTCCTCGGCCAGGACCCGCATGCCCAGGCCGATGGCGGCCCCGGACAGGGAGTTGAGGACGACGTCGACGCCCCGGCCGCCGGTGGCCGCCCTGACGCCGTCGGCCCAGGACAGGTCGCGGGAGTCGAAGACGTGCTCGATGCCCGACTCACGGAGGAGGCGCCGCTTGTCCTCGCTGCCCGCCGTGGCGATGACGGTGGCGCCGACCGACCGCGCCACCTGGACCGCCGCCTGGCCGAGGCCGCCGGCCGCCGAGTGGATCAGCACGGTCTCCCCCGCCTCCAGGCGGGCCAGGTCGCACAGTCCGTACCAGGCGGTCATGGCCACCAGGGGCAGGGTGGCCGCCTCCGCGTCGCCGATGTGGTCGGGCACGGGGCGCACGTGGTCGGCGCTCAGCGTGACGTGGGAGGCGATGGCGCCGAAGACGCAGGCCACGACCCGCTGGCCGGGCTCCAGTCCGGCGACGCCCTCGCCGACGTCGGTGACGCGCCCGGCGCACTCGCCGCCGAGCAGGTCGCCGCCGCTGGGGTCGGGGTAGGTGCCCAGGGCCTTCATGACGTCGATGAAGTTGAGCGCGGAGGCGGTGACGCGGACGCGCACCTCGCCCGGGCCGGGTCGTCCGGCGGCGGTGGTGGGCCGGTACACCAGGCGCTCCCACAGCCCGGGGCGGTCGCTGGTGAGGCGGTGGGGGCGGTGGGGGGTGGTCCAGGGCACCGGGACCGGGCCGCTGTCGTCCGCGCCCGCGGTGAGGCGGCCGACCAGGCGGCGCCCGGGCCGCACGAGGACCTGGTCCTCGCCGTCGTCGGCGAGCAGTTCGACCACCGCGTCGGCGACCCGGTCGGGTCCGGCCACGTCGATGACGCGCGGGGCCAGTTCCGCGTGCTCGCGGCGCAGGACCCGGGTGAACCCCCAGCACAGGGCGGCTCCGGGGTCGGGGACCTCGGTGGTGTCGGCGGCCTGCGCGGCGTGGGTGAGCACCGCCAGGCGGGGCGGGACGCCGCGGGCGGCGCAGGCGCGCACGGTCCCGGTCAGGGCGGTCAGCGCCGCGCGCTGGGCGTCGAGGCCGCGTCCGGCGGCGGGGGTGACGTGCACGAGGGCGTCGAAGGGGGTGTCGGCGGTCTCGTCGGCGGTTCCCGCCCGGTGGACCTCGGCCCCGGCCTCCTCCAGCGCGCGGGCCAGGTCGTCGGCCCCGTCGGCGGGGTCTCCGACGACCGCCCAGGTGCCGGGGTCGGCGGCCGTGGCGGTGGGGAGGGGGCGTTCGACGTAGGTCATGCGGTGGCGGCGCTCGGTGTCGGCGTCGTGCGCCTCGGTGTCCCCGATCGGGCTCAGGCGCAGGCCCCGCATGGTCATCAGGGGGCGTTCGGCCTCGTCGAACAGGGTGAGGTCGTACAGGTGGGTGTCGCGGCGCACGGCGTGGCTCCACCCGGCCAGGACCGGCTGGGCCAGGTCCTGGTGGAGGACCACCCGCTCCACGCCGGTCGGCACGACCGTGGCGTCGTCGTCGCACAGGGCGAGAGTCACCTGGAGGGCGCCGTCCCACAGGGCGGGGTGCAGGCCGTGGGGGCGCGCGCCGACCCGGCCGCGCTCGTCCAGGCCCAGCCTGCCCAGGGCGGCGGTGCCGTCGTGGCGCAGTTCGGTGACGGAGCGGAAGGTCGGGCCGTAGTTCAGGCCGCGGGCGGCGCAGGCGGTGTAGAAGTCCGCCGTGTCCCGTTCCGCGGCGGTGCGCAGCCGCTCGGGGAAGGCGTCGGGTCCGTCGGAGTCGGTGGTCCCGGTGGCGGTGTGGTGCACGCGGGCGGTGGCGTGGGTGGTCCAGCCGGTGGCGCCCTCGGGCAGGGACATCAGGGTGAGGCTGCCGCCCTCGGGGACGTCGTCGCGCCACAGCACGGCCAGGCGGGCGGTGTCGTCGGCCAGGGTGAGGTCGCTGAGGAACCGCACGTCGGTCAGGGCACGGGGCAGCGCGTCGCCGCGCGCCCGGGCGGCGGTGAGGGCCAGGGCGAGCATGCCCGCTCCGGGCAGGACGACGGCGTCGTGCACGCGGTGGTCGTCGAGCCAGGGCTGGTCGCGGGTGTCGAGGGTGAGCTCCCCCTGCCAGGCGTCCTGTTCGACGGTGAGCGGGGACAGGGTGAGGTCGGTGCCGCCGCCGGTGCGCCCGCGCCCCTCGGGCACCCAGTGGCGGGTGCGCTGCCAGGGGTAGGGCGGCAGGTCGGTGCCGGGGGCGTCGGGCACGTGGGCCACGGGCTCCAGGCCGGCGGCGTAGGCCCGGGCGAACGCCCCGGCCAGGTCGGTGGTGGTGCCCTGGTGGCGGCGCAGCGTGGTCAGCACGGCCGCGTCGCCGCCGTGGGCGTCGACCAGCCCCTCCAGGGCCATGGCGAGGATGGGGTGGGCGCTGATCTCGACCAGGTGGGTGACGCCGTCGTCGAGCAGGGCGTTGACGGACTCGGTGAAGCGCACGGGGCGGCGCAGGTTGTCCACCCAGTACCGGCCGTCGAGCTCGCTCCCGGTCAGGGAGCGCACCAGGACCGTGGACATCAGGGGCAGGCGCCCCTCGCGGGGCGCCACGCCCGCCAGCTCCTCGGCCAGGCCCTCGGCGACCTCCTCCACCTGGGGGCTGTGCGAGGCGTAGTCCACCTTGACCAGGCGGCAGTCCACCCCGTCGGCCTCCAACAGCTCCTTGAGCACCAGGACCGAGTCCGCCTCGCCGGAGAGCACGCAGGAGGTGGGGCCGTTGTCCACCGCCAGGGACACGAACTCCTCGAAGCCCGCCAGGGCTCGCTCGGCGGCGTCCCGGTCGAGCTCGACGGCCATCATCAGCCCCCGACCCGCGATGGCGCGGACCGCCGCGCTGCGGCGGGCGACCACGCGGGCGGCGTCCTCGTACGTCAGGGCGCCGCTGACGGTGGCCGCGGCGACCTCGCCCTGGCTGTGGCCGACCACGACGTCGGGTTCGACGCCCGCGGCGCGCCACAGTTCGGCCAGGCCGACCGAGGTCGCCCAGAGCACGGGCTGGACCATGTCGACGCGGTCCGTCCAGTCGGTCCCGGCCCCGCCGGAGACCACCTCGGCCAGATCCCAGTCGACGTGGTCGGACAGGGCGCGCCCGCAGCGCTCGACGGTCTCCCGGAAGAGGGGGGCGTGGCGCATCAGGTCGCGCCCCATCTCCGCCCACTGGGATCCCTGGCCGGGGAAGACGAACGCCACCCGGCCGACGGGGCCGGGGTGGCCGGTGACGACGTCGGGGGTCTGGTCGGGGTCATGGGAGCCCTCGGCCAGGGAGCGCAGCCCCCCGACCAGCGCGTCGGGGTCGGTCGCGGTCAGGGCGGCGCGGACCGCAAGGTGGTCGCGCCGGTGCGCCAGGGCGCCCGCCGCGCCGTGCGGGTCCAGCTCCCCCGACTCCAGGGCGTCGGCCAGCTCCGCGGCGCGCTGGCGCAGCGCGGCCTCGGAGTGCGCGCTCAGGGCGGTGAGGTGGCCGGGCACCGGGCCGCCGGTCGCCGGGGTCCGCCCGGTCTCGGGCGGGGAGGCGAGGACGGCGTGGGCGTTGGTGCCGCCCCATCCGAAGGAGTTGACCGCCATGTACAGGGGCTCGTCCCCCGGCAGGTCCAGGCGGGAGCGGACCGGGGTCAGGTTGAGTCCGTCGAAGTCGATGGCGGGGTTGAGCGCCTGGGCGTGCAGGCTGGCGGGGACCGCGCGGTGACGCAGCGCGAGGACGACCTTGACCAGCCCGGCCAGACCGGCGGTGGCCTCCAGGTGGCCGATGTTGGTCTTGACCGACCCGATGGGCAGCGGACCGGCCCCGGGTGAGCGGGCGGCGCCCAGGATCCGGCCGAGGGCGCCCGCCTCGACGGGGTCGCCCTTGGGGGTGCCGGTGCCGTGCGCCTCGACGTAGGCGAGCCGCTCCGGGGACAGGCCCAGGTCGGCGTAGGCGGTGCGCAGCAGGTCCTCCTGGCCCGCCGGGTTGGGCGAGGCCAGGCTGTCGCCGCCGCCGTCGTTGTTGACGGCGGTGCCCGCCAGGACGGCGTGGATCCGGTCGCCGTCGGCAAGGGCGGCGTCCAGGGGCTTGAGGTGGAGGGCGACGACGCCCTCACCGCGCACGAACCCGTCGGCGTCGGCGGAGAAGGCCTGGCACAGGCCCTGCTCGGAGAGGCCTCCGAAGTGGGTCAGCCCGATGGTCACGTCGGGGGTGAGGATGAGGTTGACCCCTCCGACCAGCGCGGAGTCGATCTCGCCGTGGCGCAGGGCCTGGGCGGCCAGGTGGAGGGCGACCATGGCCGAGGAGCATCCGGTCTCGACGGTCATGCTGGGGCCGGTCAGACCCAGGACGTAGGAGACGCGGGCGGCGACCACGTCCAGGGCGTTGCCGACCGCGCTGTGCTGGGTGGCGGTGGCGCCGCGCTCCTTGCGCAGGATCTCGTAGTCGTGCCAGGAGGCGCCCACGTACACGCCGCAGCGGGTGCCGCGCAGGCGGGCGGCGGGCTGGCCACCGTCCTCCAGCGCCCGCCAGGCGGCCTCCAGCATGAGGCGCTGCTGGGGGTCGATGTCCCCGGCCTCGCGCGGGGAGACGCCGAAGAAGGTCGGGTCGAAGTCGGCGACGCCGTCGAGGAAGCCGCCGACCGCCTGGACGCGCTTTTCCGGGTCGAGTTGGGCGGTGGCGTCCCAGCGTTCGGCCGGGACCGGACCGATGGCGTGGCGGCCCTCCGCCAGCATGTCCCACAGGGCGTCTGGGTCCGGGGCGCCGGGCAGGCGGGCGGCCAGTCCGACGATCGCGATGTCGCGCGGGGCGCTGGAACCGTGGTGCGCTGGGCTCAAGGTGTACCTCCGGTGGCGACGGGGCCGCGGTGCAGCGGCCGGATGCGCATGAAGCGTCGGGTGAGCAGGTCGAGCAGCAGGCCCGTCCCCCGCCGCCCGGCGTGCCGGCTCAGGGCGGTGAGGGTGAGCAGACGGGTGTGCCGGAGGTGGTGGGGGGCTCCGTGCACGTCGTCGAAGGCGTAGACGCTCAGGCCGTCGTGCAGCGCGGCGGCCTCGCGCCAGTCCCGGGCGGGGATGATCTCGTCGCGGGTACTGGCCACGTAGGTGATCGGAAGGCGCAGCGCGGCGATCTCCCCGGGGTCCAGGGCCAGTTCGTCCAGCCGGTCCCACAGCTCGTCGGCGTCGACCCCGGCGGCCCGGGCCAGCGCGGCGCGGGTGATCGCGGGCATCCGCGCCCGCGCGTCGGGGTCGGTGAAGAAGGCGCGCAGGGGCGCGCCGACGGTGACCAGGTGGCACAGGCGCGTGTCCCGCGCCGAGCAGAGCACGGCCAGGTGGCCGCCGAAACTGGGGGCCACGGCCAGGGTGCGGGTGGCGTCGCAGTCGGCGGCGACGGCGTCCATGATCGCGGTGTACACGCCCGCCGCCGCCCGGGAGTAGGCGACCCCGTTCTCGCCCACGCCGGGGAAGTCGGCGACGGCCACCGCGCAGCCCAGGCGGCGGCCCAGGCCCAGGAACGGGCTCCACTGCTCCTTGAGGGAGACGATGCCGCCCATCATCACCACGAGCGGGGCGTCGGGACGGGTGGGGCGGGAGAACAGGAAGGGCACGTCGGTGCCGTCCACGCGGGCCGTCCGCCGCTCGCCGGCGCCGGTCTCGGTCAGCGACGAGGCGGCCACGGCGGCGGCGGTGCGGGCCGCCTCGGCCTTGACCGGGCTGTCGGCGTAGGGGAACCGGGCCAGGATGTACAGGTTCGCGGCCTCCTGGTCCCGGCCGCGCCCGCGGCGCTCGGCGGCCAGGCGGGACCACTCGGTGACCCACGTCCCGTCTCCGTCGCCGTCCAGGTCGCGGACGCGGCCGAGCACGCGTTCGATCTCGGCGGCGCCCAGGCCCATGTGCCGTGCGTGGAGCCGGACGAACTCCTTGGCCTCGTCAAGCGCGCGCATGGCGGTCCTTCGTGGTCATCTCGTGGGGGGCGTTCAGGACGCGGTCCAGCAGGCGGTACTTGAAGGGCAGGCGGTCGATGGCGCGCAGCCGGGTCCGGCGCATCAGGGCCCCCGCCGCCGTGGACTGGGCCAGCGCCCGCTCCTGGAAGCGCTGGAACCGGGTGACCATGTCCTTGTGCGCGCGCCGCTCGGCCTCGACCTCGGCGAAGACGCCCGCGGGGAGGGTTCCCGGATGCTCGTCCAGGGCGCGGGTGATGGCGGGTGCGAAGTACACCGCGTCCTGGAGGGCGAGGTTGACTCCCTGGCCGAGGATGGGGGTGCAGGTGTGGGAGGCGTCGCCGACCAGCAGCAGGCCGTCGCGGCTCCAGACCGGCATCCGCGCGGTGAAGATCTCCAGGAAGGACGTGTCCTTCCACGACCTGATGTGTTCCTCGACCAGGGGGCCGAGCCGGGGCGCCACCTCGGTGATGCCCGCCTTGAACGCCTCCAGCCCCTGGGAGCGGGCGTCGGCCAGGCCGCGCTTGGGCAGGTTGTAGCCCACGCGCAGCAGGTCGGGGAAGGCGGGCAGGATCACCAGATGGCGGTCGCGCAGCGCCACGAGGTCGCCGTCGTGTCCCCAGTCGTCGGGGCGCGGCAGCTTGAACCACAGGAAGTCGCGTTCCATCGGCTGGATGTCGGCGGCCAGGCCGGAGAGCCTGCGGGCCTTGGAGAAGCGGCCGTCCGCGCCGACGACGAGCCGGGCCGTGACCCGCACGCGTCCCTCACCCGTCCGCAGCACGGCTCCGCGCACCCGCCCGTCCTCCTCGACCAGGTCGGTCAGGGTGGCCGGGGCCAGGTGGGTGAAGTTGGGGCGGGCGGACGCCGCGTCCAGGAACGCGCCGATGAGGGCGGGTTGGGGGATGTCGACGGGCACGGCCCCGATGGGGAAGCGCCGGTAGTCGATGTGCATCACGCGGCGGCCCCGCTCCCACTGCCCGATGCCCGTCATCTCGACGAACCCGTGCTCGCGCAGGGCGGGCTCGAAGCCGAGGTCGCGCAGGGTGAGCACGGAGCGGGCCGCGATCGTCTCGCCGCGGAAGCTGCGCTCCAGCGTGGTCTGCTTCTCGGCCAGCAGCACGTCGACCCCGGCCTCCGCCAGCAGGTGGGCCAGGAGTGCGCCTCCGGGGCCCGAGCCCACCACCAGCACGTCGGTGGTCGTCTCGCGTGCGGCCTCGTCCGCGGTCATGTCCAGTTCTCCAGTCCGTGTGTGACCTCGGCCAGCAGTTCGGCGGCCAGGGCGCCGTCGACGACCCGGTGGTCGAAGGCGAGGCTGAGCGTGAACACCGGCCGTACGACGACCTCGCCGTCGCGCACGACCGGTGTGTCGGTGATGGCGCCGACCCCGAACCCCCAGGTCCCGGCGATCATCGGCAGGATGGCGCGGACCGGGGTGTGTCCCACGGAGGTCACCGAGAAGACGCCCTGGAGCCGGGCCCGGCGGCGGGGGTCGCGCAGGACCGTCTTGTACAGGAGCAGTCCCAACGGAACCGGCAGCCGCTGGAGTCGGCGCACCTGGGCGAAGGGGCCGTCCGGGGTCACCTCGTCCTTCTTGTGGTCGTCGACGATCCGCTGGATGTCGGCGATGTCGCGCCGCTGGGCGGACTCCACGGACCCGGACAGGACGCAGCGCTGTCCGTCGACGGTCTTGTCGAACAGGACCTTGGCGTGCACGTCGTCGACCGTGGCCAGGCGGGGGCGCAGCCCGTCGCGCAGGACGGCGCGGGCGTCGGCGTTGGCGGCGATCGCGGCGGCGGCGGTCTTGACGACGTAGCTGACGTAGCTGACGCGTCGGCCCGACGCCTCTCGGTCGCGGCGCAGGGCGGTGGCGTCCACGTCGGCCAGCAGGTGGACGTGGCAGGTGGAGCGGGCGTCGCGCAGGAAGGCGTAGGTCTGGCGGCGCTGGGCGGGCAGGTCCCGCAGGGCGGCGCTCATCGGTCGGCTCCGTCACCGGCGGGCGCGTGGGCGTCCAGGACGGCCGCCATGTCGCGCAGGGTCCGGGCGCGCTCGAAGGCGTCGTAGTCGAGCTCGGTGCCCAGCTCGCGTTCCAGGTAGACCAGGACACGCAGGGCGTTGACCGAGTCCCAGCCCTCGACGTCGGCCAGGGCCAGGTCCGGCGTCAGGCCGTCCTCGTCCACGTCGAGCAGGTCGGCGACGACCTCGGTGACCAGTTCCTCAGAGCGCATCGATGATCTCCTCGCCGTGGGTGACGGTGATCCAGGCGGGCAGCGGGGGCGGCTCCGCCAGGTGGTGGTGGAAGGTACGGGTGTCCTCGTCCGGTGTGCCGGTGGTCGCGAAGCCCAGCTCGGGGTAGAGGCCGGAGAACTTGGCGTTGCGGTCGGTCCGGGTGAAGGAGGCGGTCACGGCGGTGGCGCCGTGGCGGCGCGCCGCGCGCAGGACGCTGCCGAGGATCGCGTGCTCCACCTTCCGGGAGAAGACCCGGCAGCTCATGACGGCGTTGCCGATCTCCCAGGCGCCGTCCTCCCCGGGCACGAGGGCGAGGGCGGCGATCAGCCCGTTGTCGCCGAACCGGTCGGCCAGGCGGGCGGCGTAGAACCGGCCGCCCCCGGCGGTGATCCGCTCGACGTCCTCGGCGGTGTAGCGGCGGCCGGTGAGGTTGAACTGGTTGGTCTTGGCGAAGAGCTGGACCACCCGTGCGGCGTTGGCCTCGTCCAGGGGCTCCAGGGACAGGTCGGAGCCCAGGGCGTGCAGGTAGTCCTCCAGGCTGTCCGAGCCCGCCCGCAGTTCCTCCCGGCCGGTCCGGGCGCGGTACATCTGGGCGCGGTCGCGGTCCTCCCGGGTGAGCCGCAGCAGGTCGAGACCGGCCCCGCGAGCGACCAGGAGGGCGTAGCCGCTCGGGTCGTCGGGCAGGTCGGGGACGGTGACGCCGGGAAGGGCGTGGCGCATGAGTTCGCGCTCGGCGGGGTTGTCGTCGACGAAGGCCATGGCGTCCACGCCGATGTTGAGGTCCCGGGCGAGCTCGGCGACGTTGTCCGGTTTGGGCCGCCAGTCGGCGCGCACGGCGAGCAGGTCCTCACGGGAGAGCACCATCTCCGGGTGGGAGGTCAGGGCCTCCTCCGCCACGTCCCGGTCGTTCTTGGAGCTGACCGTGAGCATGACCCCCTGGCGGCCCAGGTCGCGGACGAGCCGTTGCAGCTCGCTGTGGGCCGATCCGGGGTAGGCGCCGCCGAGGCGGATGCCCGTGACGCCGTCGTCGCCGACCACGCCGCCCCACAGGGTGTTGTCCAGGTCCAGGACCAGGCACTTGCGGGCGAGTCCGAGGTCGGCGCGGGCGATCCGGGTCAGCTCCTCGGCGTAGGCGCACAGGAAGTCCGGGGAGAACGCGTGGGAGGCGATGTGGCGCATGCGGTCGTCGGCGGCCACGGTCGGGGTGTCCAGGCCGGCGGTGTCGACGACCACGAGCGAGGGGTGTTCGGCGGCCAGGGCCAGGATGTCGGCGTTCATCCGGTGCCAGGCCGAGGCCAGCCGGGCGCGTCCGGCGTAGTCGACGTGGCGGGCGCGGGCCAGGGGGGACAGCGGCACGGTGTTGAGGACGGTGGCGCCGCCGAGGGCCTCCCGGCACGCGCCGTACCAGGAGCACAGTTCGGTGACGAACTCCGCGCAGCGGCGTTCGACCAGGTCGAGGTCGAGGGGGTCGGCGACGGCCGACAGGACGGCGCGGTCGTCGAGCAGGCAGGCGACCACGCGCGGTTCCAGGTCGCCGAGTTCGGGTGCGCCGCCCAGGACCTCCAGGCGCCACTGGTCGAACCCGGCGGCGCGGGTGGTGGCGACGACGCCCTCCCGGGCCAGGGCCGCGACGGTCATGGGCGGCAGGGGGTCGATGGTGGAGCTGGCGAGGAAGGCGATCCGCGTCTCGCGGAAGGCGCCGGACTCGGTGAGCGCCGCGCGCTGCTTGGCGCCGCCGACGAGGCGTCCGGCGGCCTCCAGGTCGAGCGGGTCGGTCAGTTCGGCGATCAGCGCGCGCACCTGGTCGGGGTCGGTGCCCAGGCCCTGGCGTTTGAGGGCGCGCAGTCGGGCGAGGGGGCCCTGGCGGCCGGTCCCGGTCATCGGGGCTCCCCTCCGTCCCAGCGCAGCGCCATCCCCGAGACGACCCACTTGGAGGACTCGATGGCGGTGAGCAGGAACCGGTCGCCGTCGGCGGCCGGGTCGTCGGTGATCGGGGCCACGGCCCGGTGGAGCTGGATGAACGGCAGGGCGTTGCCGTTGTTGCCGGTGTCGGCGACGCAGGAGACCGCCTGGTCGGAGCGCACGCCCATGTGCTCGCGGATGCGTTCGGTCATCACCCCGTTGAGCTGCGGGGTGAGGATGTGCTCGACCTCGGGGACGTCCCATCCCACGGCGGCGGCGAGTTCGGTGAGGACCCCGGCGGCCAGGCCGGGGACGTTCGCCTCGATGGCCTTGTAGTCCTCCTCGGCCATGGACTCGCGCACGAGGGCGCCCCGGGGACCGGGGACCCGGGGGGCGCCCTCGACTCCGTACCAGCGCACCACCTGGGCGGGTGGGCGGCCCTTGCCGACGGTGCGCAGGACGAGGTGTTCGGTGGTCAACGCGGGGCCGGTGCCCTCGGCCTCGACCACGGCGGCGCCCGCGCCGTCGCCGAACATCGCGAAGTTGACCATGCCCGCGGGGCCGAGCGCGCGGACCGCCTCGTCGCTCTCGGGCATCAGTTTGCGGCAGGTGTCGGCGCCGATCACCAGCCCGCGCCCGGCGCCCGAGGCCAGCAGGGCGCGGGCGGTGTGCAGCCCCTGGACGGCCCCGGCGCACCCGGAGGTCAGTTGGAGGGCGGGCAGGTCGTTCAGGCCGAGCCGGTCGGCGACGAGGTTGGCCGTCGACGGCATCAGGTGGTCCGGCGAGGCCGTGGTGAGGATGAGGAAGTCCAGGTCGCCCGGGGTGACGGCGGCGGCGTCCATGGCCCGCCGACCGGCCTCGACGGCCAGGTCGCCGGTGAGTTTGGGGACTCCGTCCGGGCTGTCCGCACGACACAGGTAGCGGGTCCGGTTGCCGGTCATCCGTTCGAGCCACCGCTCGTGCAGCCCGAACCGCTCGGCGAGGTCGCGGTTGGTGACGGGGTCTCCCGGCAGTACCTCGCTCAGGGCTCTGATACGCATTCGACACTTCCCGACAGAGGTGATCGCACCCGACAGTGGCTGGGGTCCTCGGAGAGGGGCGGGACGCTGGGATCCGCCGTGTGGACGGGTTCTCCGAGGAGGGCGGGAGGTGGGTTCGCGCGCCTGGCTCCTCTGGCCGGGAACGGTCGCGGCCGCACCTCCAACGAGTGCGACATTAGGGACGAACGGGGTGGGCCAACCAGCCCCAGAACACCCCTAGAAACCCCCTAAACACCCCCTACCACCCCAGCCCAGGGGCTTTCCGAGAGGATTCGACCACGGACCGTGTTCGCGGTGAGTCGCCCGTACCTGCGGCGCTCACCCGGGATTCACCCTCCCGCCGCTGATCCGCGCTGACTGCGGCTCCGGGGCGGAGGCCGTAGGCTCCCGGACGAACCGTGTACGCGAGAACCCCGAGGAGCCGCGGTGGCCACCCCCTGCCCCGAGCCGGACCGGATCACGGGCTGCCTCATGGGCGGCGCGATCGGCGACGCCCTGGGCGCGCCGGTCGAGGGCACGACCCTCGACCGGATCCGGGAGGAGCACGGGCCCGACGGGCTGGCCGAGTACGCCTCCGGCCCGGTCGGCACCGGCGCGATCACCGACGACACGCAGCTGACGATGCTCACCGCGCAGGCGCTGGTGCAGGCCTCGGTCCGCGCACGGGAGAAGGGGATCGGCGGCGCGACGACCGGCGTCCTGCAGTCGACCTACCTGACGTGGCTCCAGGGACAGGGAGAGGAGATCCCCCGCCAGGACGTGATCTCCGGCTGGCTGGGGGCCGATCCCGCGATGACGGAACGGCGCGGGCCCGGAAGGACGGTGATCTCCGCGTTGCGGAAGGCCGCGGCCCGCCGGAAGCCGGGATGGCCGCTGGGGACCGTGGCGGAGCCGATCAACGACTCCAAGGGCTGTGCGGGCGTCGTGCGCGTCGCGCCGTGCGGGTTCGTCGGCCCCTCCCCCGAGCACACCTTCGCGCTCGGGTGCGCGACGGCCGCGCTGACCCACGGCCACCCGACGGGCCACCTCTCGGCGGGGACCCTGGCCGCGACGGTCTCCGGGCTGGTACGCGGCGTGCCCGTGAGGGAGGCCCTGGACAGGGCGAGGGCCGAGCTGGAACGCCACGACGGGCACGGGGAGACGTCGGCCGCGCTGGACGCGGCGGTCGACCTCGCCGCCCAGGGGCCGCCCTCCCCCGAACGTCTGGAGGAGCTCGGGGCGGGCTGGACCGCGGAGGAGGCGCTGGCGATCGCGGTCTGCGTGGCGCTGTGCGCGGAGGCGGTGGCGGACGACCTCGCCTCCCGGGCACCCTTCTTCGCGGGCCGCCGCGACCTGGTCGGCGAACGCTGCCTGCGGATGGCGGTCAACCACTCGGGCGACAGCGACTCCACCGGCTCGATCTGCGGAAACCTCCTGGGCGCCCGGTACGGCACGGCGGTGCTTCCCGGCCGGTGGCAGTCCGGCCTGGAGGTCCGATCGAGCGTCATCCACATGGCCGCGGACTGCGCGCTGGAGTTCGGCCCCACCCCGCCGACGGATCCCGGGTTCGGCGTTCCCCCGGTGAGCTGGTTCGGGCGGTACGGGGAGGCGTGAGCGACGGCACCACCGGGCGCCTCTGCACGCGCGGGATCGGGCGGGCGGGGATCGCGGGCGACCGGAACCTGGCGACGACGGCCTTGCGGATCGTGTCGGTCATCCGCTCGGAGACGTGGCGTCGGCTCGGAGATCTCCCGGAACTGGCACTCTCGGGCGGGGCGGTGGTGGTGGGTCCGGGGCAGGCCCCACCACCACCGCCCCCCGAGGCCGGGACGTGCCCGCTCACGGGCCGCCCGGGTACGGCGTCAGCGCGCGTACCCGACCTCAGGGTCCCCCTCCCCCGCCGCGCGCTCCCGGTCCCTGGGCGAAGGGCAGGCCACGGGGTCCGGAGAGGGGAACTCGGGAAGCACGTGGGTCCCGAGTTCCTCGATCACCTCCTCCACCGGGCGTCGGCTCGGCCGGAGGTTGATCGCCACGTGGTTGACCCCGCTCTCCCGCAGCCCCGCCAGGTAGGCGAGAAGCGCGTCACGGCCGAGGCGGGCACCGAAGCGGATCGGCGCGACGGGGGCCCGCGGGTCGTCGAGCAGGTCCACGAGCATCGTGGTCAGCAGGGGGCGGAATGCGGAAGGTTCGCCGTGGACCTCGCGGACCGCCCCGTGCCAGGACGACGCCACCGGGAGCATGGCGTCCGGCGCCCGGTGGTAGGTGAAGTGGCCGCCCATGTGCTCGGCGATCCATTCCATGGACTGCCCGCCGCGTCCCGCCAGTACCAAGGGGATCCCGGCGCCGCCGGGCACGGGGAGCACGCGGAGTCCTGAGCCCTCGACGATCTCGTGGCCCTCCCACAGGGAGCGCAGGGTGTGCACGCCCTCGCGAAGGATCCGTGCCCGGTCCCCGTGCTCCACCCCGAACAGGGGGAACTCCACAGGGCGGTCTCCGGAGGCCACTCCCAGGATCAGTCTCCCCCCGGACAGCCGGTCGACGGTCGCGGCCATCTTGGCGACCTGGGCCGGGGCGCGCAGGGGAAGCGCGATCGCCGCCGTCCCGAGCGCGACGCGGTCCGTGGCCGCGGCCAGGTAGCCCAGGTAGGGGAACGGGTCGAAGACCTGCCCCGCGTCGCCGAAGTCCGGTGAGTAGACGGGGACGTCGCGCAGCCACAGGGCTGAGAACCCCCACCGGTCGGCCAGGCGGGCGCGCTCGGCGTGCGAGGCCATGTCGGGTTCCCCGCCGAGCCGACCGGACGCCCTGCGGGCGAGCTCGCCCGCAGGGGACCAGTCGTTGTCCAGTGGGAGTTCGAGGCCCAGAGTGGTCCGTCCCGGGCCCGGGGCGACGAGGCGCAGTGCGCCACCCGTGTTCTCCGCGGTGTCGGGCCGCCGCATACCGGTTACCTCGCCTCGTCGGAGGACGGGGCCATGGCGGACCGCGGACCCGTCCGGGCCGGAGCGGAGCGACGGTCCAACGCGTTGGAGGCGAAGGTGACGCCGAACGCCGCGGCGGCCATGAGCGCGCCGACCACCAGGGGCGCGGTGTACCCGTAACCCGCGTCGATCGTCGTCCCGGCCAGGTAGGAACCGACCGCGATCCCGGCGTTGGCGGCGGAGGAGGCGACGGCGGCGGCGAGCGTGGTCGCTCCCTTGGCCTTGTCGATGACCCTCGTCATGAACCCGGGGACGGTGGCGAAACCCGCACCGCCGAGCAGCATGAGCAGGATGACGGCGGCCACCTCGAACCGGGCGGTCAGGGTGAAGACGACCAGGACCGCGAACAGCAGCGCCTGCGCGGTCAGCAGTGTGGCGACCTGAGCGCGGTCGGCGTACCGGCCGCCAAGGAGGTTGCCGATGACGAGCCCGACACCGAAGAGCATGAGCAGCGGTGTGAGCATCCCAGAGCTGAATCCGGCGACCTCCGTCATGAGCGGGGCGACGTAGCTGAACGCCGCGAACAGGGCGCCGATGCTCAGACCGGCGATCGCGAGGGCCATCCACAGCTGGCCGCGGCGGAACACCGCCAACTCGTCCCGCAGACGCACGGAACCGTCGTCGCGCTGGGTGGGCACCAGGACCGCGAGGCCGATCAGGCTGATCACGCCGATCGCGGCGATGGCCCAGAACGTCGCGCGCCAGTCGAAGGACTGCCCGATCCAGGTACCCATGGGGGCACCGAACACGTTGGCGACGGTCAGCCCGGTGAAGACGAGCGAGATCGCCCGGGAGCGCTTGTCCTGGGCGACCATGTCCGCGGCGACGACGGATCCGATGCCGAGGAAGGCACCGTGGCAGATCGCGGCCAGGATCCGGCCCGCCATGAGGATCCAGTAGGCGGGCGCGAGGGCGGAGAGCGTGTTGCCCACGATGAACAGGACCATGAGGATCAACAGCATCCGCTTGCGCGGCATGCGTGTGGCCGCCGCGGTGAACAACGGGCCGCCGAAGACGACCCCGAGCGCGTAGCCGGAGATGAGCAGTCCGGCTCTGGTGAGGCTGACCGACATGTCGTCGGCGACCTCCGGTAGCAGGCCCATGATCACGAACTCGGTCGTGCCGATGCCGAAGCTGGCGATCATCAGGGCGAAGACGGCGAGGGGCATAGAGGTTCCTCCGCTGGTAGCGGCTCTGTCGGGTCCTTCCCGCAGGGGCAGGGCGGGTCGGGGCGTGTGACCTCTCCAGAAGTACGCGCCTATGCAACTATTGCATAGACGCTATCCTTGCTTCAAATGTGCGCCCAGGCGTTAGACGCGCGGAAGGGGTATGCTGGTGCAAAGTCCACAACGACCGGGAGTCGTACATGAGCTCCTCCTCCGCCCGCCACGCACCGCGCATCCAGGAGCCCACCGAACTGGAGAGCAACTGGCGTCGGCTACGCCTGTTCGAGGCGCGGGTACGCGAGCAGCTGGAGGTGGCCCTGGAACCGCACGGCCTGACCTGCTCGGAGTACTCGGCTCTGGTCGCCCTCCACTACTCCGACGACAACGGGCACCTCCGCCAGCAGTTCCTGGCCGACTCCATCCCGATCAACCAGAGTTCGCTCAGCAGGCTGGTCGGCCGACTGGAGCGCAACGGACTGACCGAGCGCTACCACTGCGCCGACGACCGGCGCGGCGTCTACACGCAGATCACCGACAAGGGACGCGCCACGGTGGAGGAGGCCAGGAAGAGCTACGTGGCCGCCCTGGACAGGGCCCTGTCCGAGGAGCGGGAGGGTGACCTGCGCACGGCGGTCACCGCGTTGCTGTCCGACTGATCCGCAGGCCCGTCTGCCCGCCCGAGGCCGTCGTGACGCTCAGGGCGGTGAGGTCGGCGACGACGAACTCGACGCCGTCGCCGTCCCCGATCCCGCCCCCCTCGACCCCGACCACCCGCATACCGGCGGCCAGTCCCGCGCGTGCGCCGCTGGGCGCGTCCTCGACGACCACGCACCTGCCCGGCGGCACCCCCAGCGCCTCGGCCGCCGACAGGTAGCCCTCCGGGTCGGGCTTGCCGTACACCACGTCGTCGGCGGTGACGAGCACCGGGGGCTCCGTGACACCGACGGCGCGCAGCCGTGTCGTGGCCACGAACCGGCTCCCGGAGGTGACCACGGCCCACGCACCGGCCGGAAGCGCCCCGGTCAGCGCGCGGGCCCCCGCGATCTCCCGCAGGAGGTGGGGGTCGGCGACCTGGTACTCCTCCAGATCGTCCGCCTCCTTCACAGCGTCCAGTTCGGGGGCGGCCAGACGCACCACGTCCGGTGCGCGGCGCCCGGGGGTGAGGGCCATCACCCCGTCAGGGTCCAGGCCCCGTCGCGCCGCCCACCCCCGCCACATCCTCTCGATGACGGGGCCCGACTCCACGAGCACCCCGTCCAGGTCGAACAGCACCGCGTCGCACTCCAACACCATGACTCCTTCGGAAAAACGTGGGACCAGGACACAAGGGAGGGGGTGGGGCCCCGCGGGCCCCACCCCCGGTCGGACCGAACCGTCAAAGGTCCAACAGGTTCAGGTGGGTCACCGGGTCGATCTCGCCGTTCTCCTCCAACTGCGCGACCGCGTTCTCCAGGAACAGCACGCCCAGCAGATAGTGTCCGCCGGCCAGTTCGATCGGGCTCAGGTCGATGCTCCCGACGGTGCTCGCGCGCTTCTTGATGTCGGAGAGCCGGCACGCGGCCTCGGCCAGGAGGTGGAAGCCGTGGCCGAGGAGGAGTCGGCTGCGCCACCCCGGGTCCCCGGCCACCAGGGGTGCCAGGTCCTCGTGGTCGGAGATCGCGTCGACCAGTCCCCGGGCGGCCTCCCGGTACCCCGGGTAGAGTCCGCCCCGCTGGTGGACGGACACCTCCCGGGCGAAGTCCGTACCGGCGGTGTCGATCTCGAAGCCCTCGCGGAGACCGGCGTCCCACACGGTCAGGCTGAAGAGCACCTTGCCCCAGTCGTAGCCCAGGTCCCACGGCTGGAGCGTGCCGCGCGGGTCGATGATCCGCACGGTCGGCAGGCCGTCCTCCCGCCCGGTGACGAGCACGTTGCGCGTGTTGAGGTCGCCGTGCGCCGGGAAGTGCAGCCGGGTGGCGTCCACGTGGCGGGTCAGTTCCGGACGCCGGGCGAGGAGTTCGGCGATCTCCAGCGGGTGCCGACAGGGAACACCGTTGACGATGAGGTGCCCCCGCTCGGTGTACTCCCGCGGCAGGTGCCGCTCCAGGAGCCAGAACCGGCGGGTCAGCCGGTCCGCGTGGATCTCGGCGATCTGCCCGGGCTCCGAGCGGACCTCCTCCAGGCTCCATCCCCGACGGGCCAGGAGGGACATGGTGACGTCGAAGCGGTCGAAGAACTCCGCGACGTCGGGCCGCTCACCTCGGATGGAGGCCGCGATGTCCTCGTTGGGGTAGTAGGGCATCGTGTACGCGGACCAGTCATGGCCGTGGAACTCGCGCAGCTTCTCCGTGTACACGTCGCGCAGGGCCGGGGCGTCCGCCCGAATCTTGTCGATCTGACGGAGCTTGACCCGGAACGACTCCAGGTCGTGTCCGTCCACGGCACCGGGCATCTCCACCTGGAGTTTGAGCACCTGGTGCGTGCCGTCCGGCATGCGGATCCGCAGGATACGGGCGGGAGACCCTCCCTCGGTCACCTCCTCCTCCACGGTCGCCCGCAGCTCTTCGATCAGTTCCTCGATCAGTTCGTCCTCACGGGCCCCGATGCTCGTCTGCTCGGGGATCCGGTCGGTGGCCGTGGTCACTGTGTCCTCCTGTGGGCTGGGTGCGTCGCGGTACTGCCGACCGCCTCCGGCGGTACCGCGTTCACAGCGCGGAACCGGCGACCGGGACGCGCCGCTCGGTCGCGCGCAGCGGTCGCGCGTAGTTCTCGATCGACGCCTCGATCGCGGTGCGCAGCCGCGCGTCCACGTCCACGCCCCTGGACCGGGCCTCGTACTGGACGGCGGCCTTGATGTCGCGGAAGTGCTCGGTGTTGTAGACGTAGTGGCCCGCGATGACCGCGCGCTCGTAGTCGGTGGCCGTGGTGTCCTCCGCCATCCATTTGCGCCAGGAACCGGAGGCGTAGGCCAGGGCGAGGAACCGCTCCAGTTGGATGCCCAGGCCCAGTTCCCTCAGCAGTGCGATGAAGGCCCGTGTCTCGACCACGCCGAACTCGGGTGCGACGTTGAGCGCGTGCACCCCCTTGGCGGAGAGGTAGGCGACCGTGGCCTCGCTCAGGTAGTCGCAGTTGTGCGCCTTCAGGGCGATTCCGTGGCGTTCGGTGACGTCGGCGAGCGCCCGGACGGCGACCCCGACCGCGCTGGGGGCCACACCGACGCCTCCGGTGTTGCGCGTCTCCACGACCTTGGTGCCGGTCTGGGCGACCACGAAGGTGGGCAGCGGCAGGTCGGCCTTGCCCAGCCGGTCCAGGGCGGTGGCGAGGAGTTCCTGGAACTCGAAGGGGTCGTTGGTGTCCCGTCCCTGGTCCTCGAACCCGATCTCGAACATCACCTCCCGGCCCTGGCCGCGCGCGTACTCGACGCACTGCCCGTACAGCTCCACGGCCCGGTCGATGGCCACCGTGTCGTCGGCGACCCCGTCCAGGTCCATGGAGGTGTCGATGTGCAGCAGGTCGAAACCGTTGCGGATGTCCTCCTGGTAGGACTCCAACGCGGACGCCATGGCCTGCTCGGGGGTCAGCCGCCGGTCGCGCTCACCGGCGGATTGATAGGGGCCGCCGTGGTCCCGGCACAGCAGGAGGCGTCCGTCGACGTCGTTGCCGCGCACGTACTCGGCGAACGCGGCGGTGTCCCACCCCTCGACGTAGCCACCGCCCTGGCTGGCCGCCTCGACCTGGCGGCGACTGGGGATGAGCATGAGCTTCTGGTCGAGTCGGGCGGCGACGTCGAGGGTCGCGTCCACGGCGTTCTTCGACATGGGTCCGACACCCAGCCGGGAGGGAACGTCGGGGGTCGGGGAGCCGGACGGGCGTGTGCTGTCTGACATGGGAACCTTCCGAATCTTCGCGTGTTCTTCGGGGGGTGGGTGGGCACGGACCGTTGTCAGGGGCCCGGATGCGAGGTTCGGTGAAAGCGGTCTGCGGAGCCGCCGGCCTCAGGAGGGAGCCGACGCCGCCCGGGTGGCCCAGCGGACGCCCCGGGCCAGGAGGCGGTCGGCGTCAGGGATCTGGAGATCCTCCACGTAGTGGCCGACCGACATGTAGAAGACACGCCCGGAGCCCCAGGTCCTGGTCCAGGCGACGGGCGAGGTCAGCCCCTCGATCCAAGGGAGGTGCCCACCGCCGAAGGCGGTCTCGGCCAGGACGTGGTTCGAGGGGTCGGTGTGCATGTAGTACTGCTCGGAGGCGACCTCGAAGTCGGACACCCCCGAGGTCACCGGGTGGTCGTGGTCGACGATCCGCACCTTGTACGGAACGCGCACGCCCTCTCCTCCCGGGTGGGACACGCAGTTGCCGCCGACCATCATGTTGTAGGTCAGGCTCGCCCTGAACGAGGCGGCCATGCCGTGCCAGCCCGCGACCCCCAGGCCGTCCCGGACGGAGCGGGAGAACCGCTCCTCCGTGGAGGGCGGGAGTCGCTCGGTGGTGTCGGACTGCGTCCATCCCAGGAGGACGAGGTCGAAACCGGACAGGTCGTCACCGAGACGCGAAGGGTCGGCGGTCAGCTCGGTCTCGTACCCGAGATCGTGCAGCTTGGGCGTGAGCCAGCGGGCGACGCCGTCGGGGTTGTGCCCCGGCCAGCCTCCCGCCAGGTAGAGGATTCTGGGCATGCTGGGTCTTCTCCCGTTCGTTCTCGAAGGGGTGCTCGGCATGACGTACGGGTCCGCCGCGGGACCGGAGGCGCCCGAGAGGTCAGGCGGGCGTCCCCTGGTTGTGGGCGATGACCACCTTGGGGGTCTCGGCCTGGAAGTAGCCGGGGACGGAGTAGCCGACCGTGGCGAAGTCGAGCCGTCCGTCCCCGTTGAAGTCGGCGACGGCGATGCGGGCCGCGGACTCGGTGGACACCCGCTTGCGCGTCCACAGGCCCCGCGCGGCGTCGACGGCCTTGTAGTAGTGGACGCCCTGCCAGGGTTCGGGTCCCCGGAGGGCGACGAGGAACTCGTCCTCTCCGTCACCGTCGAAGTCGGCGCAGACCAGGTCGTGCCCAGGCCCCTCGCCGAGCTCGTTCGGGTCGCCGAACACGTCCAGGACCGTGCGTTCCCAGCGCTCTCCGTGGCCGTCGGCGCGCGTGTAGACGGCGACCGTGTTGCCGTGGAAGGGTTCGAGGGCGGCGACGTAGGAGCCCTGACCGCCGTTGAGTCTGCCCTGGGAGGCGCTGTTGCTCCCGGTGAAGCCCGTGCGGTCCCGCTGGCTCCGTTCTCCGGCCCCGACGGGGGTGGCACGCCACGCCCCGGTAGCGGGGTCGGGGTCGAGCCGGGTGACTCCTTCGGCGCTGGCGATGAGGAAGGGGTCGTCTAGGGAGCGGTGCGCCCGCCGGGCCGGGGTGAGTTCGTGGACGAGCAGGTAGGAGCCGTCGTCGATGGTCTCCGCGGCCCATCGGCCTGTGGGGGAGCCCTCGGGGCGGTAGGCCGTCAGCCGGACCGGTTGGGACAGGGCCGCGCGGCCACCGCCCGGACCCACCATCGGGGCGGCGAGCACGCGGAGGTCCCGGCGGGCACCCAGGCGGACGCCGAGCACGCGGTGCGCGGAGCAGAGCTGACCGATGTCGTGCCGTTCCCAGGGGCCGGACTCCACCCCTCCCCCTGGGTTCGCGAGCCAGGAGACGAGCCCCTCCTCGGGGTCGCACTCGCTCAGGGTAGGCCCGTACTCGTGGCACACGACCAGGTCCGGCCGGCCGTCACCGGTGATGTCCGCCGCGTCGACGGCGACGGGACAACGCAGTTCGGCGATCTCCCGCTTCGTCCAGTCGGAGTTGCGGTACCAGGCGATCCGCCCGTCGGCCACACCCGACGTGACGAGGTCGACCCGCCCGTCACCGTCGATGTCCGCGGCGGTGATCCAGTATCCGTCCGTGATCTCGTCGTCAACGATCTCCAGTCGGAAACCGGGTACGGCCAGGGACATACCAACACCCCCAATAAGAACTTGCACATACATAAGATGCTTGACTGTGTTATGCACAGACAAATTACGCCTGGACGCAAAAACACAGCAAGGCACACTCTTCGTGTTTGAGATCACACAGCCTGAGAGCGGGGAGTGAGGCGCTACAAGCAGTGATCGAATGGTCGCCAAACCCCAGGTGGGCGCGCACGCACGGGCAGCCGCCCCGGTCGCACAGTTGATCGTGGCCGCTCCAGGCCCAGGGAACCCCCTTGTGCACAACCCCCGCCGTGGAGTAAAAGGCCCACCGGCATCGCTGACGTCACACGAGGAGCAGACTCAGCGGGAAAACAGACACATGATGCTCATGAATCACTACTTTTGGCTACGAATCAAAGGTGGGTGGAACGGGGGTGACCGAACGCCGGCCACGCCAGGGGCCGGGATCGCCACCGTCGTGGAACCGGGCGGCGGCACGGCCCGCGCAACCAGGAGCCCCGTTTCCCCGCGGGGTCTTGGCACGGGGAGCCGGTGGGAACCATCGTGGAGGAGCACACACCGACCGGTGTGGCCCGATCCCCGACGGACACGGAGGACTCCACCCGATGAGCGACACAGGCGGCCCCGCCGCGGTCGACCGGCACTTCCGGGACACGGTCGCCGCCCTGCCCCCGGCCCAGCCGCGCCCGGCAGCGGCACCGATCACGCCCGACGGCCCGGTCACCGGCGACGACCTGCTACGGGTCTTCACCGCACAGGCGGGCAGTCGGCAGCTCGACTTCGCCGCCCGTGAACTGGGAGCCGGGAAGCAGGGCTTCTACAGCATCGGATCGGCGGGCCACGAGGGCAACGCCGCGGTCGCCGCCGCGCTGCGCCCCACCGACCCCGCGCTCCTGCACTACCGCTCCGGCGCCTTCTTCCTGTACCGCGGGGGCCAACTCCCCGGGCAGCAGCCGCTGTGGGACGTCCTGCTCGGCGTCGTCGCCGCGGCGGAGGAGCCGATCAGCGGCGGCCGGCACAAGGTGTTCGGCAGCAAACCCGCCGCCGTGATCCCCCAGACCTCGACCATCGCCTCGCACCTGCCGCGCGCGGTGGGACTGGCGTTCGCCGTCGAACGCGCGGCCCAGCTCGGGGTGGAGACCGAGTGGCCCACCGACGCCGTGGTGGTGTGCAGCTTCGGCGACGCCTCGGCCAACCACTCCACGGCCACGGGCGCGATCAACGCCGCCCTGCACTCGGCCCACCAGGGCATCCCCGTGCCCGTCCTGTTCGTGTGCGAGGACAACGGCATCGGGATCAGCGTGCGCACCCCCACGGAGTGGATCGACAGCGCCTACGGCCACCGGCCGGGCCTGCGCTACCTCGACGCCGACGGCGGCGACCCGCTGGACGCGTTGACGGCGGCCACGCACGCCGCGGACTGGGTGCGCCGGAACCGGGCGCCCGCGTTCCTGCGGCTGCGGACCGTCCGTCTGATGGGGCACGCCGGGTCCGACGTGGAGACCGCCTACCGGAGCCGGACCGAGATCGCGGCGGGCCTGGAGCGCGACCCGCTCGTGGGGACCGCGCGCCGTCTCGTCTCCTCCGGCGTGCTCACCCCCGAGGAGGTCATCGACCGCTACGACCGCATCCGCGACGAGGTGGCCGAGCTCGCCGAGAAGGCGTGCGCCCGGCCCAGGCTCCGGTCGGCGGCCGAGGTCGCCGCGCCGCTCGCGCCGCACCGCCCCCGGGAGGTGCGCGCCGACGCCGCGCGCACCGCGCCCGAGGACGACCGGCGGCGGGCGTTCAAGGGAGCGTTGCCCGAGGACGAGGGACCGGTGACCCTCGCCCAGGCCGTCAACGGCACGCTCGCCGACCTGCTGTGCCGGGACCGCGACGTCCTGGTGTTCGGTGAGGACGTGAGCCGCAAGGGCGGTGTGTACGGCGTCACGAAGGGGCTGCGCAAGCGGTTCGGGGCGCGCCGGGTCTTCGACACGCTGCTCGACGAGCAGAGCGTCCTGGGCGCCGCCCTGGGAGCGGCGCTGGCGGGGTTCGTGCCGATCCCCGAGATCCAGTACCTGGCCTACGTGCACAACGCCGAGGACCAGATCCGCGGCGAGGCCGCCACGCTGTCCTTCTTCTCCCGGGGCCAGTACCGCAACCCGATGGTGGTGCGCATCGCGGGCTACGCCTACCAGAAGGGCTTCGGCGGGCACTTCCACAACGACAACTCGGTGGCCGCGCTGCGGGACATCCCCGGCGTCGTGATCGCCTCGCCCTCCCGGGCCGACGACGCCGCCCACATGCTGCGCACCTGTGTGGCGGCGGCGCGCGAGGACGGCCGGGTCTGCGTCTTCCTCGAACCGATCGCCCTCTACCACACGCGCGACCTGCACGAGCCCGGCGACGGCGGATGGCTGGCCCCCTACCCGCCGCCGGACGCCTGGGACGCGCGGCACGCCGGACTCGGCCGGGCCCGCACCTACGGCGACGGGGCCGACCTGACCCTGGTCACCTTCGCCAACGGGGTGCCCATGTGCCTGCGCACGGCACGCCGTCTGGCCGAACGTGGGATCCGCGCCCGGGTGCTGGACCTGCGCTGGCTCGCCCCGCTACCCGCCGCCGACCTGCTCAGGGAGGCCGAGGCCACGGGCCGGGTGCTGGTCGTCGACGAGACCCGCCGCACGGGGGGCGTGTCCGAGGCGGTGCTCGCCGAACTCGTCGACGCGGGTTTCGGCGGCGCGATGGGCAGGGTGAACAGCATGGACAGCTTCGTCCCCCTGGGTCCGGCCGCCGACCGGGTGCTGTTGAGCGAGGAGATGATCGAGGAGGCCGCCGAGCGGCTGGTGTCCGCCGACCGCCGGTGAGGGCGGCGCCGGGGTGCCGGTGGGAACTCCCGTGCACGGGAGTTCCCACCGGCACCCGTGTTTCGTTCCGAGTGTGATGGGGGTGTGTCCCGCGTTTCTCGGAGTCGGATCCCCGGGCTCTGGGACCGTGTGACCTCACGCAGGCGTCGTGGGCCGTCGTGGACGCCCCGTCGGGTTCCGACGCACGGTCCTGGGCCCGGTCGGGGCCGGTCGCCGCTCCAGCCGCGGGTCCGCGCGGTGACGGGGCCGGACGGCGGGCGTCTCCCGGGAAGGTGGGGACGGTCGTTGCGCGGAGTCGGCCGCCCGTCTCCTACACGGTGTGCGGGATCCCGGCCACGTCGACGACGCGTTCGAGCCGGGCGAGGGTCTCGGCCCGGTGGGAGGCGATGAGGACGGTACCGTCGAATCGCGCGATGACGTCGGAGACCAGTCGTTCGGTGGCCGGGTCGAGGCTGGCGGTGACCTCGTCCACAAGCAGGACGCGCGGACGGCGGGCGAGGGCGCGGGCGAGGCACAGGCGTGCCCTCTGGCCGCCGGACAGCCGCACACCCGCCTCGCCGAGTTCGTCGTCGAGACCGATCCAGGAGGCCGCTTCGACGCGTTCGAGCAGGGCGGCCAGGTCCTCGTCGGACCGCGGCCCGCAGCCGCGCAGCAGGTTGTCGCGGACGGTGCCGTGGAAGAGCACCGCGTCCTGGTCGACCAGGGCGACGGCCCCCCGCAGCGCCGCGTCGTCGAGATCGGCGACGCAGACGCCCCCGCCGTCCGCCGTGACGAGTTCGACGCTGCCCGCCGAGGGGTCCCAGAGCCGGGCCGCGAGGGCGATGACGGTGCTCTTGCCCGAGCCGGAGGGGCCGACCAGCCCGACGTGTTCGCCGGGGGCGAGTTCGGCGGACCAGGACGTGAGCGTCGGCCGTCGGCCCTCGTAGGAGAAGGACACGTCCCGGAACCGGAGGCCGAGCGGCCCGGCGGGCAGTTGTCGTGGCGCTTCGGGGACGGCGACGACCGGGGGGCGGTTGATTCCGGCGGCGACGCGTTCGGCGCCGGAGACGAGTGGATGGAGCCGGGTGAGGGTGTCGGTGGCGTCGACGACCGCGGCGATGCCGGTCAGGGCCAGAGCGACCAGCGCGGGCAGGTCCGCGGGGGCCAGCCGTGCCTGGGCGCCTTCGGAGAGCACGCCCGCGGCGGCGGCGCTGGTGGCGATGACGCCGATGACCACGGCGGTGAGGATGAGTTCCCGGAGGGCGGTGACCGTGTGCGAGAGCAGTTCGCGCCGTCGCGCGGTGGCGGCGGCGCGTGCGGTGGCCGCGCTGGTCTCGGCGATGATCCGGGGGGCGAGTCCGTAGGCGAGGACCTCCCGTAGCGCGCCGAGCGCGTCGACGATGTGCTCGGACAGGTCCGAGCGCTCACGCTGCTCCCGCTCGCCCAGTCGCCTGGCCGCTCGCGCCCAGTACAGAGCGCTGCTCGCCACGACCGCGGCGCCCAGGAGCATGACGAGCGCGGCTCCGGGCGACAGGACGGACGCGGTGGCCAGGACGGCGACGAACAGGGTGAGCGAGGCGCCGAGCTGGGCGACCGTGTGGGCGTAGAAGAACTCGAGCTTTTCGATGTCGTCCATCGCGACGGCGGCCGCGCGTCCGGAGTGCTCGCGGCGCCGGCCGGGAACACTGCGCGCGTAGGCGTCGAACAGCGCCATCCTCAACCGGGCCAGCACACGGTAGGCCAGGGCATGGGAGACGTCCATCTCCCGCCAGGTCAGAACCACGCGCAGCAGCACGAGCCCGAGGACCAGGGCCCACCAGAGGGGTCCGGGCGGTGTCCGCTCCACGACGGCGTGGCCGACCGCCCATGCCGTGAGGACGGTCAGACCGGCCAGGCCGAGCGCGCTCGCGGTGCCGACCAGGTAGATCCAGAGCATCCCCCGCCATTCGGGCCGCAGGACGGGCAGCAGCGCGCGAAAGGCGCGGAACGCGGAGAGGGTGTTCACGAGGCGCTCCTGTTCAGGTGTCCGGAGTCGAGGCTCAGCACGTGGGGGACCTCGGTGAGGCTCTCGGAGCGGTGGCTGATCATGATGACGACGCGGTCGCGGGCCACCCGGTGCAGAGTCCGGATGACGTCCGCGGCGCGGTCGGCGTCCAACGCGCTCGTCGGCTCGTCGACGAGCAGGACCGGGCGCCGTGCCAACAGTGCGCGGGCCAGGGCGAGGCGTTGGCGCTGTCCGCCGGACAGGCTGGTGCCGGCTTCGGCGACCTCGGTGTCGAAGCCGCGCGGGAAGCGCCGGATCTCGTCGAGGATCCCCGCGTCGCGGCAGGCCGCGACGAGGTCCGCCTCCGCGGTGGCGCCGGTGACCGCGAGGTTGTCGCGGACGGTCCCGGCGAAGAGGACCGGTCGCTGGGAGACCACGGCGATGTCGGAGGTGCGCAGGGGCCGACCGTCGAGGTCGATGCCGCCGGTGCGCGGGGTGAGGAAGCCGAGGAGGAGGTCGAAGAGGGTGGACTTGCCCGCCCCGGAGGCTCCGACGATCGCGGTGAGGGAGCCCCGCCGAGCGGTCAGGTCGAGGTCGTGGATGACGTCGCCCGGGGCGCCTGGGTAACGGAAGCTCAGACCGTCCACACGCAGCACGTCCGCACGTCGGTCCCCGGTCGCCCGGCCGCCTCCGGGGCCGGACGCGGTGTGGACGGGGACGGCGTCGCTCCGTTCGGTGAAGGCCCCGATCCTGTCGAGGCCGGGGACCGCGGTGAGTCCGAGGAATCCGGCGTGCCAGTGCCGCGAGAGGTCCCGGATGGGCCGGAACGCCTCGGAGGAGAGCAGGAGGATCAGGTAGACCTCGACGGCGGGGGCCTGCCCGGCGGCCGCCTGGGCGACGGCGACGGCGGCGGCCGCGACCGCTCCCCCCTGGACGGCCGCGTCGGTGACGGCCGTCTCGCCCAGGGAGCCGCGCATCACCCGTTCGGTGGCCCCGCGCAGCGCCTCCGAGCGGGCGTCCAACCGGTCGCGGGTGCCGGGCACGTCACCGAGCGTGCGCAGGGTGGCCATACCGCGCAGGGATTCGAGCAGGTCGGCGCTGAGCGCCTCGTAGCTGTCCCAGTGGTCGAGTCCGCGCCGGGCCATCATCCGTTTCCACGCCATGGGCCCCGCCAGGGCCAGCACGACCCCGGCGGCGACGCACAGTCCCGCCCACGGTGAGAGCACCAGGAGGCCGGTCACGACGATCGGGCAGGTGAGGAGCAGCTGCATGACGACGGGAACGTACTTGGAGACGTAGGCGTCGATGCCGTCGACGCCGTCACCGAGGCTGGCACGCATCGAGCCGTCCCGGGCCGCGGTGTCGTGCAGCCGCTCGGGCACGAGCGCGGCCCGCATCGCGCGGCGGCGAACCGCCTGCCTGACCCGGCCGCCCAGATGTGCGGCGGCCGACGCCTGGCCCAGGGAGAGCACCAGACGCAGCAGTGCGATCCCGAGGATCAGCGACAGCGCGACGAGCACCTCCCGGGCCTGCCCGTGCAGCACCGCCGACATCGACCAGGCGATCGCCACGGCCTGTCCGAGGTGGGTGAGGAAGACGAGGACCAGCAGGGCGACGCTCCGTGCCAGGGACGCGGGGAACCGGGCCGCCTCCCGCCACAGCAGGGGGACGATCATCATGCGGCTGACTCCTTGTCGAGGTCGGGTGCGCCGGGGAGCATCGCCAGCGCGTGGACGGTCCAGCGGCCGCGCGCGGCGACGCATCCCGACACCGGTCGGCAGCGCCATCGTCGTGACAGGGCGCCCGCGTAACACAGGCCGGCCGCGGCCCGGTGGGCCCGCCACAGGGCCTCGACGAACTCGGCGGCGGGCGCGTCCGTCGCGACGGACCACGTCTCCAACCGGTGGGCCCCGAGCACCCAGGCCTGCCCGGAGGCCCGCGCGAGGTCCGCGGCCCGCGGATCGTGTGTGCGCGCCGCGGCCTCGAACTCGCCGATCGCCGGGGAACGCCTCGCGGCCAGGGCGTCCCGGCGCTCGGGGAGGACCGACCAGGAGTCGGGCAGCTCGACGGTGGCCAGCGGGATCTCCGGCGCGAGTCCGCGCGTGATCCACCGGCCGTGGTCGGCCGCGCGCGGAACGCCGAGGAGCTCGCGCAGCCGCGGTCCGGGGCCCAGCCGGACCGCGGCGGGGGCCGGAGCGCACAGGAACTCCACGGCGGTCAGGGCGTAGGCGGTGTCCGCGATCCACAGCGGCCAGGCCCGGTGACGGTACCGGCCGAAGCTTCGACCGGGTTGCACGGTCAGGACCAGGTGGGTCCCCGTCACGTCGGCGCCCGTGCCGGGGGCGGGCCAGCCCGCCTCCCGTTCGCGGGTCTCGTCGCGCCGGAGGAGGGTGCCGCGCTCCAGGTCGAAGGCGTACCGTCCCGCTTCCAGGGGGCCGTCCGCGCCGACGACCAGGTGGGTGTGCACGGGGTAGGCCGCTCCCGCGGAGGGCACCGGGCGCTTGGGGACGCGGGTCACCGTCCCGTCGGCCAGGCGGTGGTGTCCTGAGCCGCGCCACAGGCCGTCGAGCAGGGTGCGTTCACGTTCCGGTACCGCCACCGGGTCGGCTCCGGCCCGGCGCCAGGGATTGGCGCGCGGCCCGGGCGGGCGGGGCGGACCCGGTGTCTCGGCCGCGAAGGCGCGTGCCAGTGCGGGCGGCAGGCGCGGGGGGTCGGCCGGACCGCGTCGAGCACCGGGCGGAGAGGGGTTCGATGGAGAGGAGCGGGGCATGGGGGCGGACTCACATGTGCGGGGGCGGAACGAGGGTGACGTCCGTGGGGCTCCCGTCCCAGGAGGTGCGCCACCCCCGTTCGAGCGCCGCGTGCCCGAAACGGGGCATGCCGAGGTAGGCGAAGGCCGCCGGGGCGTTCGGGACGAGCCCCGTGACGAAGCTCCGCACCACCCGGAGCGGGGTGCGACGGACATCGCTCGTCGTCAGGTCGCGGGTGAGGACGCGGTGCCCGCGGGCGGCCAGCCGCCGGTAGACGTCGTCCATCGACACGGTCGGAACCGCGGTGATCGGCCGGGTTCCCAGAGCGGGCGCCGTGAAGCGGCGGGCCTCTCCGTGGACCCGGGGGTCGAGCCAGAGCTGGACGTGCGCGCCCAGGTCGACGACGTGCTCGCACTGGGCGCCGGCGGCGTCGAGATAGGTGGCGTCGGCGCGGAAGTCGAGATAGAGGCCGCGGGCCATCAGGCCCTGCTCGACGGCGCGGAAGACCCACCCGTCGGCGGCGGTGCAGCCCTGGGTGTAGACCCAGGTGTGGACGGCTTCGAGGACGGCCTTGCGGGCGGCCCTGACCGGGTCGAGCGAGGCGGAGAACCCCGCGGCGTACAGGCCGCGTTCCCCGTCGTGCACGAGTGCGGCCACGGCGGGGGCGAACTCCGAGGGCATGGCCACCAGGGACACGTCCAGGGAACCGCCGCGCAGGTCGTCCGCCAGTCCGGGAACGCTGGCGGGGTCGATGCCGAAGGTGGGTCCGTCCAGGTGCCACCACAGTTCGAGGGCGTCGCGTTCGATGATCTCCAGGACCCCTCGGTCCCGCGCGTCGTCGACCCCCTGCCCGGTGGCGATCCCGGCGTAGTTCAGGTGGTGGACGCGCGGCAGGCGCCGGAGGCGCGACTGCCTCCAGTTGAGGTAGACCAGCGAGGCAGGCATCCAGACCGCGGCGCCGCCGAGGTCGTCGCAGCGCGCCCAGAGGGTGGGGGTGTCCTCGGTGAGGGGCTGGTAGGGAAACCCTGCGCGGGTGTACTGCCACGGGGCGAACAGGGGCAGGTCACCGAGGTCGATCGGGTGGCGGCCGGCGGCCAGCAGTTCCGCTCGGGATCCGATGCGCAGTTCGTCGTCGGGGAGGTCCGCGGGAAGCCAGTTCCCGCAGTAGCGCTCGACCCCTTCGGCGATCGCGGCGATCCTGGCCTGCGCCACGTCGTCGAACGACGTGCCCAGCGAGACGCGGTCGGCCGGCCACTCACCGAGCTGTCGAGCGTCGGCGACGGCCGCGGTCAGTCCGATGTAGGCGGCGGGAGCGCCGGCGGGGTGCGGCACGGCCCGCACGGATCGGATGACGCCGCATTCGGGGTCGACGAGCGCCTCCACGGGCATGGGGCGGTCGGCCCCGGTGGCGGTGTTCTCGGCGGTACCCGGGCGGTGCCGCACGGTCGTGGGGAGGGTCACGGTGAGGTCCTTTCGTGGCGCCAGGCCCCTGACGCGGGATCGAGGGTCGACCGGGTGCGGGACGCGGACACGGACGCGTCCGTGAGGATCCCGGTCCACTCCGCCGGGGCGCCGGGCAGTCCCTGGGCCGCCAGCCACGGGTCGATGATGTGGGTCAGTCCGCCCGCGGCCCTGATACCGGACCGCAGGGTCGGGTCGGCGACGCCTGCGGCCAGGCGGTGTCCCCAGGGACCGCTGGCGAAGTGGTTCGGGGCGCTCCACGCGCGCGCGAGCCGCCGGGCGTCGTCGTGGAAGAAGTCGTCATCGCCGCTGATCACCAGGAGTGGCACGTCGATGTGGCCGTAGCGCGACGCCAGGTCCACACGCTCCGCGCTCCACAGCCGCCGCCAGCCGGTCAACGCCGACGGCGACCAGCCCCAGTGCTCGGCGGCCTCGACGACGCCCCGCTCGCGTGCCTGTGCGACGCGTCGGTCGAGTTCGCCCGCGGGCAGCGGGGGCCGGGAGCGCCGGTGGCGTCCGTGTTCGTGCCACCAGCCGATGCGGTGCGGGATCTGCGGGGAGCCCTGGGCGTCCCACGCGGTCTCGGCCAGTCCGAGGGCGGGGACGAGGGCGATGATCGCCGAGACCGGGGACGCGCCCTCGCGTGTCACGGCCCGGGCGGCCTCCAACGCCGTGTGGGCGGCGTAGGAGGCGCCGAAGAGGACCAGCGGCAGCCCGTCGTACTCGTCGAGCAGGTGGGCGATCACCCGTCCGCCGTCGTCCCCCTCATGTGCGTAGGGGGACCATGCTCCCGCTGACCGGTAGCGTCCGCGCACGTCCTGGACGAGGCAGTGGTATCCGCGGGCGTTCCATGAGCGTGCCGTCGTCTCGTGCTGGTCGGCGTCGTAGGGGGTGCGGATCACCACGAGGCCCTCCGGGTCCGCGCATTCCCAGATCCGCCCGCGTAGGGCGGTGCCGTCGCCTCCTCGGCACAGGTGTTCGCGTCCGGGTTCCTCGGTCATACCCGCTGACGCGCTTGCCGGTCGAGGGCGGACGGCGGGTCGTAGGCCAGGACGGGGTGCTCACTGATCGTGCCGGTGGCGGGGACCAGCTTCCACAGGGTGCCGCGGTAGCCCTGCAATGCCTCCGAGTCCTGTGCCCACGCCAGGGCGAGGGTGAGCAGTCGGCTCGTCAGCAGCATGCGCGCGGCGGGCGAGGGGGGTGCGTCGGCCACGGCCGCGCGCCGCCAGGTGTCGAGTTCGCGGGGGACCAGGCTCGCCGCCAGGCGTCGCCGGTACACCTGTGCGGATCCGGGGTCGTCCGCGCTGAGGCAGATCGGATCGACGAAACCGTTCTCGCCCTCGCGGTAGGCGCGCAGCCAGGCGACGCCCTGGCTCGGCAGCGCGTCGAGCCGGTCCCATCCGCCGCGCTCGGCGGGTGAGTCCGCGTACGCGACCACGAGCCCCCACGGCCAGGCTCCCTCTGCGCGGGAACCGGCCGTGGCGCCGTTCTCGCGATCGCCGTCGGCCGTGCCGTCCACCGAGGCGAGCAGGGCGGCGCCGTCGGTGTGGCGGGTGACGGCCGCGCCCCAGTCGGTCAGGGCGTCGGCCGTCGCGTCGACGATCGGACCGCCGCCGACCAGGGCGACCTCGCGCCGCGGACCGGGCCAGCGGCGCTGTGCGTCCTCCTCCTCGCGCGCGGACATCGTCGCCCGAAGCGCCGCGGCGTACTCGGCGGCCTCCCCGTCGCCGCCCGAGGCACCGCCCAGGGCGTCCAGGAGACGGGGCGGCGGGGACACCAGACGGAGGAAGCGCCCGGAGGAGGTGCGTACGGCATCGGTGCGCCCGCCGTCGACGATGACGTGCGCGCCGGTCCCCGGCACGGGGGCGATGGATGGTTCTGGGGGCATGGCCGACCTCTCACAGGGCCCGGTCGGGCAGCACGGGGCCGCCCGACCGGGTGGTTCTCACTGACTACGTCGCGGGGGACGAGGGTCAGTCGAAGGGGTTCTCGACCAGCGCGTTGGAGTGCGTGGCCGACAGGTGCGCCAGCTGCTCGGACTCCTCGATCTCGGCGACGACGTCGAAGGGGTTCTCGACGAGCGCGTTGGAGTGCGTGGCGGAGAGGTGGGCGAGCTGCTCGGGCTCCTCGATCTCGGCGACGATCTTGTTGTCCATAGGGGAATCCCTTCTCAAGGCAGGACGTATCGGTCATCGGTGCCGATAGGTGTTCGCCGGGGCGAACGGGACTCACCATAATTGAAAACGGTTGTCATTTCCAATAGGCTGGCCGCATGAACTTCCAGGAGCTCCTCGTGGCCGACTACCGCGCGGGCCGCACCTACGCCGTCGCCGACGGCGCCGTGACACCGCTCGGCGACGCCGTCCTCGCCGAGCACGCCGGGGTCCTCACACTGCCCCGCCGTGGCGAGGACGGCCCCGCACGGGCCTTCGTCGACGACCGCTCCGGCGCGCTCGTGGTCTGCGGACCGCACGGTGAACGGCGCTTCCCCGTGGCCATCCCCGGTGAGCACCTCGCCTGCGACGCCTCGGGCCGCTACGTGGTGGTCACGACCGGACTGGGCGCGAACGCGGAGGCGTGGAGCGACGTCGTCACCCTCGTCGACCTGGAGCGGGGCGGGTCGGCACGGTTCCGCTCACGGGTCGGCGAGCCCGGGGCGATGATCGTCCCGGACCAGGCCGGCGGCGAGCCGACGGTCGTGCTGCGCCACCGGGAGCCCGGCGCCCTCGAGGCGCTTCCGCTCTCCCGGTGCCTCGACGTCGCCCCCCACGTGCCCCGGATCACCGGTGAGGCCGTCCGCGAGATCGCCGACGACGGGCACGGCGACGTCGTCGACCAGCGCACCGGCGTCGCCGCGACCGCGACCGGCGAAGGACTGGAGCGTTTCGTCGTCGAGGGCGGCGTCCCGCGCATGCTCGGCACCGTCGCCTGGCCCGTGCCCGGACGCGCCTACTACCTGCGCCTGGACCCGGCCACCGGCCGTGCGGTGGGCGTGGTCCGGGGCGGTCCGGCGTCCCCGACGCGATGGACCGAGTGGACGAACCACCTGGTCGACATCGACCTGTCCACCGGCCGGACGCGCCGTCTGGAGCTGCCTCGGGGCCTGGCCTTCCGCTTCGCGCTCGGCGGCACCCGGGCCGCCGTCGCCACGATCCATCCCGACGGTGACGAGCTCACCGTCATCGAGCGGGCCGATCCGCTGATGGGCGCCGCGCACCGGATCCCGCTTCCCGCGATGTCGTGCCCGCCCTCCCCCGGGCACCTGCCCTGGGACCCCGTCGGCGACGCACCCGCACAGCGGCGCGCCGTGGCCGTCGATCCCACCGGGACGACGGTCGCGGTGACCCGAGGGGGCGACGGCCAACTGCACCTGTTCCACGACGGCCGACTCGACACCGTCACCGTGCCCAGCCCCCTCGACGAGGGCGGGCACCTGCACTGGCACGGCGGCGACGTCGACACCGTCGGTCGGTGAGCGATGCACGACTCCCTCCCTCCCCTCGTCCCCGCCATCGACGCCGCGCTCACGAAGTGGGAACGGCACGGCCGCCCGGGCCTGCCGGAGAACGGATTCGCGCTCAGCCGGCCGCCCGGACGCCGACGCCACGGGATCTACCGTGTGGACACCGGCTCCCCGGTGATCGAGCCCGAGGGGCACATCCTGCGCATGGCCCCCTCTCCGGACGGACGCAGCATCTGCGTCCAGATAGCCGAGCGCGCGGACGAGGACGCCGCACTGGGGCTGGTCGACACCGCCACCGGAGCCCTGCGGCTCTACCCGGAGGTCCGCTGCCGCTACGACCCCATGCTCTGGGCCGGTGACTCGTCCGGTGTCGAACTGGTCGCCGGCCGGTCCCACGGCCTCGTCCGCCTCGACGCGCGCACCGGGAGGACGACGGTCTCGGCCGTGTCGCCGCACACCCGGCTCAGGCTCTTCCCCGGAGGCCGGAGCGGACTGTTCGCCGAGAGCCGCCCGGGAAGGCCCAGCCGCCTCGTCGACCGGGCCACCGGGGCCGAGGTCGCCGTGTTGGGCGCCATCGTCCGGGTCCTGCCCGTCGACGAGGGCGTGGTCGTCGACGACGGCACCCGCCTGCGGTGCCTCGAACCGGGCAGCGGTGCCGAGAGATGGCGCTGGGAGGACCCGGACCTGCGGGTCACCTCCTTCGCCGCCCGCGGCCAGGACGTCGTCGCCGTCGGCGTACGCGCCGGCCGCAGTGTCATCGTGCGACTCACCCAGGGCTCGGTCTCGGCCGAACGGGAGGTCACCTACGGGGGCGCCCCAGCCGTCGCGACCGGCGTGAGCGCTGACGCCGACCGGTTCCACGCCCTCGTCGAGGGCCCGGTCCTGCCGCCGCGCGTCATCCCCGCCGAGGAACTGCTGTCCGACCGGCCCCCAGCGGTCCGCCGGGAAGCTCCGGCACGCACCGAACGACACGTCTTCACCGCCGAGGACGGCGCACGCGTCCCCGTCGTGGTCACCTCACCGGCCGACGCCCGGGGCCCCGCTCCGCTGATCCTCACCTGCTACGGCGGCTTCGGCGTGCCGAGTCTGGCGACGTTCGAGCCGACCGTGCCCGCGTGGGTCGAACAGGGCGGCCGGTACGCCGTCGCCCAGGTCCGGGGCGGAGGCGAACACGGCCCCGCCTGGCGTCGGGCCGGGCACGGACTCGCCAAGGGCCGCGGCATCGACGACCTCACCGTCATCGCACGCGGCCTGGTCGAGGCCGGACTCACCCGGCCCGACCTGCTCGTCCTGGCGGGCGCCTCCCACGGCGGAGTCCTGGCCACCAGCTGCGCCCTCGGATCGCCGGACCTGTGCGCCGGGGTCGTCAGTACCGCGGCCCCACTCGACCTGCTCAACCTCGGCGCCCACCCGCTCGGACAGCGGTGGGCCGGCGAGTTCGGTGCCTCGGACTCCCCCGAGGGGATCGCGCACCTGCGCCGGATCTCACCCCTGCACCGTGCCGAGGCCCTCACCTCCGGCGCCGCCGTCCCCCGCTTCCTCGGCATCGTGTTGGCGGAGGACTCCCGGGTGGTCGCCGACGACACCCTGGCGGTCGCCGACGCGCTGTGCCGTGTCGGGGGCGGCGCCACCGTATGGCGCGCCCCGGACACGGGGCACGGCGGCAACCACCTCGACAGCCTCCATCGTCTCGGGGCGACCGTCCTGAGCTTCGCCGCCGCCACCACCGGATCAGCACAGACCGCCCCGTCAACGACCGGAGAGAACCCCCGCGACAGATGACACGAGCAACGAACGAGAAACGCGTGTCGGCTCCCCTCCCACGCCTCCTGACCAACGCGCGCACCGGAGGCGCGCCTCCCGACGGCGCCCCGGACGCTCCCGCTCCCGCGGTCGACGCCCGGCGGCGCGGCGTGCTCGCCGCCCGGATCCTCGTTCCGGCCCTGGCTCTGGCGCTGGTCGCGGTGGTGCTGCTGTCGACGAGCACCGGCACGATCGACGTGTCCCCGGCGGACGCCCTGCGCATCGTCATCGGCCACCTCGTGCCCGGGATGCCGTGGATGTCGGACGGGTCGCTGACGACGGTGCAGGACAACGCCGTCTGGCGGTTCCGACTGCCCCGCGTGCTCCTGGCCGCGACCGCCGGCGCCGCGCTCGCCCTGGCCGGGGCACTGATGCAGGCCGTGGTCCACAACTCCCTGGCCGAGCCCTACATCCTCGGTGTCTCCGCCGGCGCCGGGGTCGGCGCGGTCTCGTTCATCGTCCTGGGCGTCGGGGCCGGCTCCCTCGGTGTGGGGGGCGCGGCCTTCCTCGGCGCGCTCCTGGCCACCGCGGCCGTCTACACCCTGGCCCACAAGAACGGGCGCATCGCACCCCAGCGCCTCATCCTGGCGGGCGTCGCCCTCGGTTCCCTGTTCAGCGCCGTGACCAGCTATCTGACCATCACCACCGAGGCGCAGAACGTCTTCAGCATCATGTTCTTCCTGCTGGGTTCGGTCTCCGCCGCCACGATGGGCCACCTCGCCCTGCCCTCGACGGCGCTGCTCGCCGTGGGGCTCTACGCCGCCTTCCGCGCGCGGGCGCTCAACGCCCTTCTCGTCGGGGACGACGCGGCCGCGTCCCTGGGCGTCAACGTCAACCGGCTGCGCAGCGCGACCCTCGTCGCCGCGGCCCTGCTGACCGGATCGGTCGTCGCGGTCTCCGGAGGCATCGGCTTCGTCGGGCTGATCATCCCCCACATCGCCCGCATCATCGTCGGTTCCGACCACCGCCGGATGCTTCCGGTCGCCTTGCTCGGCGGAGCGGTGTTCCTCGCCACCTGCGACTTCCTGGCCCGGACCCTCGCCGCTCCCACGGAGATCCCCCTGGGCGTGCTCACCGCGATGGTCGGAGCACCGTTCTTCCTGTGGCTGCTGCGACGCGACCGCGCCGACGGCGTGGGGGTGGGCCGATGAGAGTCGACATCGAGAACCTCACCGCCCACCGCGGCGGACGGCCCGTCGTCACCGACGTGAGCGTCGCGGTGCCCTCGGGCACCGTACTCGGGCTGCTCGGACCCAACGGGAGCGGCAAGTCCACACTGCTGCGCACCGTGTCGGGGCTCGCGGCCCCCTCAGCCGGCCGTGTGCGCTTCGACGGCACCGACATCACCGCGCTCAAGCGCGGGGAGCTCGCCCGGCACGTGGCGGTGATGGCCCAGGAGCACAGCGAGGAGTTCGAGATCCCCGTCCTCGACATGGTGCTGCTCGGGCGCATCCCGCACGGACGCGGGTACGGACGCGACTCCGACCGCGACATCGCCCTCGCGCGGGAGGCCCTCATCCGCGTCGGCGCCGCGCACCTGGAGGCCCGGCCGTTCTCGGCCCTCTCCGGTGGCGAGCGCCAGCGTGTGCTGTTCGCCCGCGCGCTCACCCAGGACACACCCGTGCTCGTCCTCGACGAGCCCACGAACCACCTCGACATCGCCCATCAGCTCGAACTCCTCGACCTGGTCAGAGCCACCGACCGCACCGTGATGGTCGCCCTGCACGACCTGAACCTGGCCGCGCGCTCCTGCGACGCCGTCGGCGTCCTGGCCGAGGGGCGCCTGCTCTCCCTCGGCGCCCCGGACGAGGTGCTGCACACCGACCTGGTCCGTTCGGTCTTCGGCGTCGAGTCGACAGCGGTCGCCCATCCGCGTTCCGGACGGCGGCACCTGCTCTTCGACGCCCGCAGCCCGCTGGAGCCGAACGACCACGACCCCGCGAACCCATCCATCACGACCCAGGAAGAAATCAGCACCCCATGACAGGCAATGCCACCCGGGCCACGTCCCCACGCCGTTCCCGTCCCCTCACCCTCTCGACCGCGTGCGCCGCCCTGGCCGTGCTGCCGCTGGCGCTGACCGCCTGCGGCAGCGGTGTCACCGCCGACTCGGCGGACACCGGGGACTCCGGGCAGACCGTGACGGTCACGAACTGCGGACGTGAGCTGTCCTTCGACACCACGCCCAGCAGCGTCGTCGGACTGATGCCCTCGCAGACCGAACTGCTCATCCGCCTCGGCGCGGGGGACTCCATCGTCGGCCAGGCCCAGACCGAGGTCTCGGCGCTGCCGGACGACATCGCCGACGAGGCCGCCGACATCCCGGTACTCAGCGCGGACGCGCCGCCGGCCCGTGAGGACCTGCTCGCCGTCACCCCCGACTTCGTGGCCTCCCCGACGGAGTACGAGTTCACCGCCGAACAGGGCTTCGCCAGCATCGAGCAACTGAACGAGAACGGTGCCCAGGCCTACGTCGCGACCGGTGGCTGCGCCGACCGCCGCAACACCGCGCAGGTCACCGACGTGCTGACCGATATCGCCGACCTCGGCGCCATCCTGGGCGTGCCCGACGCGGCCGAGGAGCTCACACAGGACGTCGAGGAACGGCTGGCCGCCGTGGAGGACGCGATCGGCGACTCCGCGCGGCCCACCGTCGCGCAGGTCTACGTCGAGGGCGACTCGCTGTCGGCCATCGGCGCCGGCATCGAGGCCGACATCATCGAGACCGCCGGTGGCGACAACGTCTTCGACCCCGACGCACCCGAGTTCGCCGACTTCTTCGCCGCCCAGATCAACCCGGAGGAGATCATCAGCCGCGCTCCCGAAGCCATCGTGTTCGGCGTGAGCGGAGCCGAGCACGAGGAGCGGACCCGCGAGTACCTTCGCGGCACCTTCCCCGACGTTCCGGCCGTGGAGGACGATCTCCTCATCGCCGTTCCCGCGAGTGACCTGTACCCCGGCGCCCTGGGCAATGTGGACGCCGTGGAGACGATCGCCCAGCGGCTCTACCCGGACGCGCCCTAGATGTACTGACCACGGAGGTTGGTAACACCCACCCCGGTCGACGCACAACAAGAGGGCCTTCGGTATCGGTGTGGATTACCACATCTACACCAGCTCACCAGAAGGCCCTCGATGCCCCACACTACCCACGCCAACGCCCGCCTGACCCCCGCAGGACGCCTGCTCCTGGCCCAGTGCGTCGTCGAGGACGGCTGGCCGCTGCGGCGGGCCGCCGAACGCTTCCAGGTCAGTCCCACCACCGCCAAACGGTGGGCCACCCGCTACAGGGCCCTGGGCTCGGCCGGGATGACCGACGCCTCCAGCCGCCCGGCCCGCTCGCCCCGGCGCACCCCCACCCGACGCGAACGCCGCGTCATCAAGCTCCGCGTCACCCACCGGTGGGGTCCGGCCCGTATCGGCGGCCACCTGCGCATGCACGCCTCCACCGTGCACCGGATCCTGACCCGGCACCGCATGTCCCGCCTGGCGCATCTGGACCGGGCCACCGGACGGACGGTACGCCGCTACGAACGGACCCGGCCCGGCGAGTTGGTGCACGTGGACATCAAGAAACTCGGCAACATCCCCAACGGCGGCGGCCACAAAGTCCTGGGACGCCCCCAGGGCCGCAAACACCGTGCCAAGGCCGGGTACGCCTATGTGCACAACGCCGTGGACGACCACTCCCGGTTGGCCTACTCAGAGATCCTGGCCGACGAGAAGAAGGACACCGCGACCGGCTTCTGGGAACGCGCCCACGCCTACTTCGCGTCGGTGGGCATCGTGGTGGAGCGGGTGCTGACCGACAACGGGTCCTGCTACCGGTCCCACACCTGGCGGGACCTGCTCGCCGACCAGGGCGTCAAGCACAAGCGCACCCGCCCCTACCGGCCCCAGACCAACGGCAAGGTGGAACGGTTCAACCGGACCCTGACCGACGAATGGGCCTACGCCCGCCCCTACCGGTCCGAGACCGAGAAGCGGGAGGCGTTCACCGGGTGGCTGCACGGCTACAATCACCACCGGTTCCACACCGCGATCAGCGGCCCTCCCGCTTCTCGTGTACCTAACCTCTCAGGTCAATACACCTAGACGACGCGCGGGAGGGCGCACGCTCGCGCACCGCGTCCCCCGCCAGCACCTCTGACCGGCCCCGGCCGGGTATCACACCCGTGCGCCCCGGGCACGGGAGCCGACCACGCTCCCGTGCCCGGGAACGGGCGTCCTTCCGGCCGAAGGACGCGACGCGAGGGAAAACGGGCGCCAACGGCGCAACGGAAGGCTCAGGGCGCTTCGTCGGGGTACTGGAAGACGTCGTCCAGGCCCGTCCCGAAGGCCCGCGCGATCAGGAAGGCCATCTCCAGCGAGGGCGAGTAACGGCCCCGCTCGATGGCGATGATGGTCTGCCGGGTGACCCCGACCGCGTCGGCGAGCTGGGCCTGGGTCATCTCGCCGTGCTCGAACCGCAGGGCGCGGATGCGGTTGGTGACCCGTGTCGGCTTGACCACCTCAAAACCCCCGCCGGTAGGCGACCAGGCCGACGACCGCGCCCGTGACCGCCTGGAGGACGAAGCCGAGGTAGAGGACGTTGGCGATCCAGAAGTGCGCGACCTCGGCCAGGGACATCCCCATGGCGGCCAGGGCGGCGGCGATCAGGAACCCCCAGGAGCGGAGCACGCCCAGGCGGGCGATCTCCCGGTCCCGGGAATCGCTCCGGTGGCTCTCGCTCGGCCGGACGACCTCGATCAGGACCCGCAGGACGACCGCGACGACGACGCAGGCGGCGATGGACCACAGCAGCGGCCACTGGTAGGGGGTCTCGGTGATGGGGTCGGCGGCCCTGGTCAGCACGATCACCACGTAGGCGAGGTAGACCGCGACCGAGGCCGCCAGGAAGGCCCAGGTGCCCTTCTCCTCGTAGGACACGTCCACTCCATCTCTCTCGGCGCCGATCCTGCCAGGGCACGCGCGAGGGCGTTCGGTACGGACGGCGCGGTGTCCGACGGCGCCGTCCGCTCCGGCCGCGTCAGCCATCGACGCCCGCCCGCGCGTGGTCGGCGTCCTCCGGCGTGGCCCTGGGGCTCACGCCCCGGACCAGGAGGTAGCCGATCATCCAGAACTCGCCGATCGCGGCCGGGACGGTGAGGATCTCCTTGGCCAGGGCCGTGTCGGGTACAAGGTAGCCGAGGAAGGCGCTGAGCACGTAGCCGCATCCGCCCGCCGCGACGGTCCAGCCGAGGACGCGCGGCATCCACCGCGACCGGTGGGCGAGCCAGCCCATCGGGATGAGCCACAGACCGAAGAACAGCGCGGCGACGTCCCACATGTACCCGCTCGCGACGTACAGCAGCTGGACCGTGGTCGCCGTGTCGGCCGTGGTCGGCAGCGGCGCGTCGAGCGCGACGTGTGCGGCGGTGGCCAGGAGCCCGGCGCTGGTGAGGATCATGGCGGCGTTGACCAGACCGAAGGCCGCCACGGCACCGGCCGCGAAGCCGCTGACCGGGCGGAAGAGTCTGAAGAACAGCAGGGCGGCCAGCGCCTGGGTGAGGACGATCCCGAGCTCCAGCGCGACGACGCCCCTCGCGAGGGCCTCCTGCGCCATGAGGTTGGCCAGCGTGGCGGCGGCGTCGCCGGCGACGTACAGCCGGGGGCGGGCCAGCATGAAGCCGAGCACGCCGGTGACCGCCAGGCCCAGGTAGGCCAGGCCGGTCAACCGGGCGGTTCCCTCGGTGGAGCGCATCCCCCACCGCGTTGCGATGTAAAGCATCTTTGACATGACAGGGAATGTAAAGAAGGATCGACCTCATGTCAAGAAAGTTAGACATGGCCGGGCGGCGCGGAGCGGCGGAAAAGCCGTCCCAGAGCCCCGCCGGCGCCCCTCACCACGGGTGCCGGGCACAGCGGAGGAGCTGGCGCCCGACGATCCGCACCGCGGCCCGGGGCGGCCGGCCCGGTCGGAGCGGGCACGGGGCCGGGGGCATGACACCCCGAAGACAGCGGGGCAGAACGTGACGGAAGGCGCTGATTCCATCACGAGATGTGGAACGATCGATGGTATGGCTGACCCCACGCGCACCGTCGTCCTCGTCCGGCACGCCAAGGCCGACCGGCCTCCGGTGAACGACCACGAGCGGCCACTGGCCGCAAGGGGGCACAGGGACGCCCCACGGGCGGGCCGCTGGCTGGCCGGGTCGGGTGTCACACCCGACCTCGCCCTGTGCTCCACGGCCGCGCGCTGCCGCGAGACCTGGAAACTCGTCGTCGCGGAACTGCCGCACAGGCCGCGGACCGTCTACGAGGACCGCCTCTACGGCGCCTCCGCGGGTGAGCTGATCGACGTGGTCAACGAGACCGCGAACGACGTCGGCACCCTGCTGCTCGTCGGCCACAACCCCGGACTGCACGACCTGGCCGACACGCTCGCGGGCGAGACCGAGGGCGACCTCCTCGCCCGGATGGCCCGTTCCGGCCTCCCCACGAGCGCGATCGCGGTGCTGACCTTCACCGGTTCCTGGGAGGGCGTGGAACCCGGCAGCACGCGGTTGGCGGCCTACTGGGCACCGCACGCCTGAACGGCCCCCGCCATCAGGCGAGACCGCGCTCCACCTGTTCGGCCAGGCTGAACAGTAGGCCCTCCCCGCCTTCGGCCCCGACCAGTTGCAGGCCCACCGGCAGTCCCGACACGGTCCCCGCGGGCACGCTGAGCGCGGGGGCACCGACCACGTTCCACGGCGAGGTCAGGCTCAGCAGCATCGGGCCGACCCGCGCTTCCGTACCGCCCACCGAGACCCTCCGCTGGTCGATGCGGGGAGCCGTCACGGGCACCGTGGGCAGGGCCAGGGCGTCGTACCCGCGCAGGAGCGCCGCCGTCTCCTCCCGGGCCCGCTCGCGCTCACGCAACGCACGAACGTACCGCCAGCCAGGCACGCGCGCGGCCGACCTCAGCCGCTCCAGCACCTCCGGGTCGAAGAGGTGCGGGTCCCGTGCCACCCGTTCGGCGTGCACGTCGTAGGCCTGCGCGCCCTGTACCGCGGTGAAGGTGTCCCACAGCATCGCCGACGCGGGCCAGTCGACCTCCACCACCTCGTCCACGGGGTCGAGTGCCCTGCGCACCGTCCGCGCCACCCCCGGTTCGATCGGGACGGAGGGCGCGCCCCGCAGCCACAGCACACGGGTACGGCGCCGCACCCCCGTGCCGCCGACGTCGGACGCACCGGCCAGGGCTCCGGCCGCCACACGGCAGTCCTCGGCCGAAGCGGCCAGGACGCCCACGTCCTCCAACGACTCGGCCAACGGGATCACCCCGGACACCGGGACGGTCCCGTGCGCCGGTTTGAACCCCGCCACCCCGCACAACGCGGCCGGAATCCGCACGGACCCGCCCGTGTCGGTGCCCAGGGCCACCGGCACGATCCCCGCGGCCACGGCCGCGGCGCTGCCGCCGCTGGATCCTCCCGACATCCGGTCGAGCGCGTGCGGGTTGCGCACGGGCCCGGACACGGAACGATCGCCGGTCGGACCGTAGGCGAACTCGTGTGTGGCGGTCTTGCCGATCACCACCGCCCCCGCGGAACGCAGCCGACGCACGCACTCGGCGTCCCGATCGGCCCTGTTCCCCGCCAGGTGCGCCGACCCGGCCTCGGTCAACAGCCCGGCCACGTCGATGTTGTCCTTCACCGCGACCGGGATCCCGTGCAGCGGCCCGCGGTCCACGCCGTGCCCGATCTCGCGGTCGGCCCGCCGGGCGGCCGCGTCGGCTCCCGCTCGGTCCACCAGGGTGAACGCGCCGAGCGCGGACCCGCTCTCCGACGCCGCCCCGGCGGCCGCCCGGGCCAGTTCCACCGCGCTCACCCGACCGGATCGCAGTTCCTCCGCCAACCGGTGAACGGACCGACCGGTGAACGGACCGTGCGGCGGCCGGCCCTGCTGTTCCATCACGTTCCTCCTGCTCGGTCACTTCGTCGCTCCTCCTATCGTCGCGGCCACCCGTCAACCAGCGGAATGGAGTTATATCCATGTGATCCAGGATTTTCTGTGGCAGTATCCATGTATCTCGTAGGGTGCCGGTGCTGGACTGTCCCTATGACGACACCATCACCGCGAACCGTCGTGCCGGCGCGTCACGCCCGGACCGTCCGCGCCAGGGCGGGGCAGTCGGTTCGCGTCACCGACACCCGCGGCGGCCAGGTCGGCGACGTCTTCGCCTTCGTCGCCGACGACCCGACCGAGTACCACAGCGCCGCGCACACGCGCGCCCACCTGAGCCGCCTCTTCCCCCGTGCGGGCGAGGTGTTCGTGACCAACCGGCGCCGACCGCTGCTCACCCTGGTCGAGGACACCTCACCCGGTGTCCACGACATGCTCATCCCCGCCTGCGACCCCTACCGGTACGCCGACCTGGGCGCCGACCCCGGGCACCGCTCCTGCGCGGTCAACCTTGTCGGGGAGGCCGCGGCGCACGGGATTCCCGTCACAGACGTCCCACAACCGATCAACGTGTTCATGAACACCCCCGTCGTCGACGGAACGGGGATCGACTGGCGCTCCGCCCCCAGCCGACCGGGTGACTCGATCACCTTTCGGGCGGAGCTCGACTGCGTCGTCGTCGTGTCCGCATGCCCGCAGGACCTGGTGGGGATCAACGGTGAGGGCCCCACTCCGCTGGCGGTCGAGGTCCTCGACGGCTCCGGCCGCCGCCAACCGGCGTCCGCGGAGGCGGACGCCCCGTCCGGTGAGGAGCAGCCGTGAGAACGACCTGGAACGACGGGGCCGCCGCCGTGGCCCTGATCACCTTCGACGTCGACGCCGAGACGCCCGTGCTGGCCGAGGGGCACCGCTACGCCGAGCACGCCATGACCATGAGCCACCAGGCGTACGGGCCCGACGTGGGCGTCCCGCGCCTGCTCGACCTCCTGGACGACCTTGAGGTCCCCGCGACCTTCTTCGTGCCCGGGTGGGTCGCCGAACAGCGTCCCGGGCTCGCCCGGAGTATCCAGGACCGCGGCCACGAGGTCGCCCACCACTCCTACAGCCACCGCGCCCCCACCCGCATGACCCCCGAGGAGGAACGCGAGGACTTCGAGCGCGCCCTACGGGTCTTCGCCGACCAGGACATCGAGATCCGCGGGCACCGCGCCGCCATGTGGGAGGCGACCTGGAACACCGCGTCGCTGGTCGCCGAACACGGGTTGGTCTACGACTCCTCGCTGATGGCCGATGACAGGCCCTACCTGGTCGACACCGGCGCCGGACGGATCGTCGAGCTTCCGGTGCACTGGTCGCTGGACGACTGGCAGCAGTACGCGTTCCTGCCCGAACCCGCGATCGGCTCGGCCATCGAGTCTCCGCGCAAGGCATTGGAACTGTGGAAGGCGGAACTGGACGCGATGCGCCACTACGGCTGTCTGTTCAACCTCACCAGCCACCCCTTCCTCACCGGGCGCCCCAGTCGCGCGCTTGCGCTGCGTGAACTGATAGAGCACGCTCAGGACCGGGGCGACGTGCGCTTCGCGCGCTGTGTGGACGTGGCCCTGGCGGCTGGCGCGGACCCCGCCCTGAAAGCCCACACCCTCCAGCGACGCTCGGTGGACCCCACCGTCTACCCGGACTGACGAGAGGTGAGCGCGCCTCGGATCGCGTCCTGTCAACGGCTGTTCGCCGACTCCTGCGCCTCCAGCGCCAGGAACAGGTCCACGCGCTCCGGGGTGCGCCCCACGTCCAGCCCGGTCAGCTCCGCCACCTTGGCCAGTCGGTTGCGCAACGTGTTGACGTGCACGTGAAGCGCCGCGGCCGTCGCGTTCCAGTTGCCGTCGGCGTCCAGGAAGGCGCGCAGCGTCGCCACCAACCGCCCGCCCCTGTCCTGGTCGTAGGCGCGCACCGGGCCGAGCACCTTCTCCGCCAGGGCGTGGAGTTCCTCCGGACTGTGATGTCCCAGGAGCAGACGGTACATGCCCAGGTCGCCGAATCTGCCCACCAGAGGACCCACCGTACGCCCGCTCAGGATCCGGCAGCACTCCCGCGCCTCCCACAGAGCGGCGCGAAGGGCCTCGGTGCCTTCGGCCACCGCGCCCAGGCCGACGACCACCGCGCCTTCGGCGTTCGGCCGTTCCGTGACCGCGTGGGACAACCGCTCAGCGAAGCCGGTCAGTTCGCTCTCCGACCGCACCCACGGGAAGACGGCCACGGTGTCCCGCACACCCTCGGCGACCGCCACCGGGACGAACTCGTCCACGAAGAAGCGTCTGACCCGCTCGCTCAGCCCGGTGCCCCGCTCACCCCTCCGCACGCCGAGGGCGCACACCGCCAGCGACCCGGTGCCGTCCACTCCGAAGGCCCGCAGTCGGTTCACCACCTCCTGCTCCTCGCGTGCCCCGGAGGAGATCATGTCGAGCAACTCCCCGGCGAAACGCATCTCGACGGTCCGCGTCAGCTCCTCACGTGCGACCTCCAGGCTCAGGAACCGCGCCACCTGCTCCAGTGACTCCAGTTCCGGTCCCGACAGCTCGCGCATCGGCTCCAGACATGCCAGGGCCGCCCCCGCGCCGCCGAACGCACCGAGGGTGTCGATGAGGAAGAGTGTCGCGGTCTCGCCCGAAGCCAGCCCGACCTCCAGCGGCGGCGGACGTCTGGACAGGGCGGACGAGACCGCCTCCACGTCCGCCCGGTCCGGTCGGCCCCCTGTGCTGGCCAGGCAGCGGCCCGACCGGTCCACCACGTACATGCGCAGGCGCGGGTGGTCGCGGTGCAGGATCTCCAGTGCCCGGGACATGCCCCCGCCGTGCGAGGCCGACTCCACCAACGAGTTGTTGCGGCGCACCAGGTCGACCAGGTCGTGCTGGCGCTGTTCGGCGTAGTGTCCCGCAGCGGCCTGGGACACCTCCGTGAACGGGATCGACATCCCCAGTTCCAACAGCGGCATGCCTGCCTCCCGACAGGAACGCACCAGTTCCGGCGGGGTGTTCGGGGTCTCCTCGCGCAAGCCGAACACGATGCCCGCCCCACCTGCGCGGCTCACGCTGGCCACGAACGCCCTGGCCGAGTCGGGGCCGGAGAACCACAGGCCGTTGGTCATCACGAGCTCGTGTTCACGCAGGTAGGGGGAGGGGTCTGGGAGTTCGGTGTTGTGCACCCAGCGCACCGGCAGGCCCCACTCACGGTCCCCCTCCACCAGGACGCGCAGTCGGAGAGCAGGGTCCGTAGCGAGGGAGCGCAGGGTCAGCATGGTGTGCATATAACCACAGAAAGGCGGGACTCTCTAGACCTTTCTCCATTCCGCGTGGCCGCGCGGGTTGTTTGAGTTGGCTTGTGACTCAGACCACGAAAACATCGAACCCGGAGGTCACCCCATGTTCACTCGTCAGGCGGGTCCGTCGGTGAGCGCATCCCGCACACGCGCCGAGACGGTCGCCCAGGACGACTACCCGCAGAACAGGGTCCCCCAGCACGCGCGCCGCGGTTTCCTCTCGCTGCTCTTCGTCCTGGTGGGCTTCGTCTTCTTCACCCCCACCATGTTGGCCGGAGCCCGCCTCTCCGGGGCCTTCGCGTGGAGCGACCTCATCGTCATCCTGGCGGTCGGCAGCCTCATCCTGGGCCTGTACGTCGCCGTGCTCTCCCTGATCGGGGCGCGTTCCGGACTGACCACGGTCCTGCTGGCCCGCTACAGTCTGGGCCGCTACGGCGCCAAGTACGCCAGCCTCCTGCTGGGAGGGACACAGGTGTGCTGGTACGCGGTGACGGCCGTGTTCCTGTCCGAGCTCCTGGTCCAGGCGTTCGGATTCGAGGGCCACACGTGGCTGGTGGTCGTGCTCAGCTCGATCCTGACCGGCGTGACCGCCTACTACGGGTACCGTGGCCTGGAGTTCCTCAGCGGCCTGTCCGTCCCCCTGATGCTGGTGCTGTGCCTGTGGGTCCTCCATCAGGCCCTGGACAACGTGGGGGGCTGGAGCGGGCTGGCGGCCGTCACCCCCGCCGAGCAGGACGGCATCGCCTGGGCCACCGCCGTCACGATCGTCGTCGGCACGTTCGTCAGCGGAGGGACCCAGACCCCCAACTGGAGCAGGTTCGCCCGCAGGCCCTGGCAGGGATTCGTCGCGGCCCTGTGCGCCTTCCTGGTGTTCAACCTGCTCATGCTCTTCTTCGGCGCGGTCGGCGCCATCGCGTTCCAGGCCACCGACTTCGTGGCCGTCCTGCTCCAGCTCGATCTGGTCGCGGTCGCAGTCCTCCTGCTGTTCTTCAACGTGTGGACCACCCAGGAGAACACCGCCTACGCGTTCGGCGTCGCCGGAGCGGAGATGTTCAACGTCCCGGCCAAACGCCCCTTCATCATCGGCGGGGTGGCCATCGCCATCGTCCTGGCCCTGACCGGGATCTACGAAGCGCTGCCGCAGTACCTGGTCCTCCTGGGCATCCTCATCCCGCCGCTCGGCGGGGTCGTCATCGGCGACCACCTGTTCGTCTGGCGGGGCAGGCTGCCCCGGCTGGACCAGGTTCGCTTCCTGCCCGTGCGCTGGAGCTGTGCCACCGCCTACCTGCTCGGACTGGCCACGGCCTTCGTCAGCGAACAGCTCTCCTTCGGGCTGCCGCCCGTCCACGGCATCGCCGTCGCGATCCTGACCGTGCCCGTGGCCGAGCGGGTTTTCCACGCCCTGGGTGTGCGTACCGACCATGAGGAACTCGAGGAGGACCCGTGGAGCCCGTGACCCTGGCTCCGGAACGGATGGCCGCCGAAGCCGTACGCAAGCTGTTGCTGGGCGGTGTCGTGCCCCGGCCCATCGCCTGGACCAGCACCATCGGCCCCGAGGGGGTCCCCAACCTCGCTCCGTTCAGTTACTTCACCGTCGTTTCCACCGACCCGCCGATGCTGTCGCTGACCATCGAGGCGCGCGATGACGGAACGGCCAAGGACACGGCCGCCAACATCGTCAGGACCGGTGAGTTCGTGGTCAACGTCGTGCCGGAGGAACTGGGAGAGGCGATGTGGGCCACCTCGGCCGACCTCCCTTCCGAGGAGGACGAGTTCGCGGTGGCCGCGACGCCGTCCGCCCCGGCCCACCGCGTCTGCCCGTCACGGGTGGCGGAGTCCCCCCTCGCGATGGAGTGCGTGTTGGAGCGGTCACTGCCTCTGGGCAACGCGTTGCTGGTGATCGGCAGGGTGGTCTGCTTCCAGGTGCGCCCCGATGTCCTGGACGGGCGCGGTCGGGTCGCGCACGACCGGCTGCGGGCCCTGGGCAGGGTCGGCGGCCGCTATCTGGGGACCTCGGACACCTATCCGCTGCCGTAGGCGGGGCGGGTTCGGTCAGGGAAGGTGTGTCCTGGCCGAGCCCGCCGCGTAGAGACGCCCCTTCCTCTTCCGTGCCAGGTCCGGCCGCCGAAGAACCCGGCAGGAAACACCCCTGCGTCCCCGGGCATGGGAGCCGAACACATTCCCATACTGGGAGCAGGCGTTCTTCCGACCGAACACAGCGGGAGGAGAACGGGCGGGAACAGAGGAACAGGAGGCTCGGGACGTGGCCCCAGGCACAGAGGGGAGCGGGCTCCCGCACCCGGCTCCGCTCATCACCGCGGTCGCCGTGGCCGTCATCCTGGTTCTGGTGGGGCTCGTGTGGGGATTCCAGCGCTCACTGATCTACCTTCCGTCCTCGGCGGACGTACCGCCCGCCGCGGAGGTCATCGGCGGCGCCCGGGACATCACCCTGACGACGAGGGACGGTCTCGAACTGGGGGCCTGGTTCGTCCCCGCGCGGGGAACGGACCGGGGCACGGCGGTCCTGGTGGCCAACGGCAACGCCGGGAACCGGCAGCTGCGCGCCCCGCTCGCGAAGGCGCTCGCGGACGAGGGGCTCTCCGTCCTGCTGTTCGACTACCGCGGGTACGGGGGCAACCCCGGGCGCCCCTCCGAAGGCGGCCTCGCGCTCGACGCGGCCGCCGCGGCCGCCGCTCTGGAGGGACTCGGCCCCGGGACCGGATACGCCCCCGAGGACACGCTGTACTACGGCGAGAGCCTGGGCGCCGCGGTCGTCTCCGGCCTCGCGCGGGAGCGGCCTCCGGCCGGGCTCGTCCTCCGCTCCCCGTTCACCGAACTCGCCGACGTGGGACGCCACCACTACCCGTTCCTGCCCGTCCGGACCCTGCTGAAGGACCGCTACCCGGTGACCGCGTCGGTCCGCGAGATCGGGGCGCCGGTCACCGTCGTCCACGGAACGCGCGACACGGTCGTCCCGCCCGACCTCAGCCGCGCGGTGGCGGCCGCGTCCCCCACCCTGTTCGAGGAGGTGGCGGTCGAGGGCGCGGACCACAACGACCCCGCGCTCGTCAGCGGCCCCGAGACCGTCGGCGCGCTCGTCCGCCTCGCCGACCACGTGCGGTGAGACGGACACCCGGGGAAGCGGCCTTCGGACCCGACCCCGGAGCGGAACGGATGCCCGGCGTCCGGTACCGGGAGGCCGAACACGAACTCGGCGTGAAGATCCCGCGAAAGGAGACCATCACCGGCGACCACGGCGGTCTCGATACGGGCCGGTCCGGAGGAAACCGAGTAGTTTGCCTAGCAAACCCCATGGCGCATGGGTGGGCCGAGCGTGGCACGACGGGATGATCGAAGGGTTCGAGTGGACGTACTGGTGGTTCTCGCTCTGGTGGCGGGGTTCGTTCTGTTGGTGGCCGGGGGCGAGACACTCGTCCGGGGCGCTGCCTCCCTGGCACGGACTCTGGGGATGTCCTCGCTGGTCGTGGGCCTGACCGTGGTGTCGTTCACGACGTCGGCGCCCGAGCTGGCGGTCAGCACCGACGCCGCGCTGTCCGGGTACCCGGGCCTGGCCGTGGGCAACGTCGTGGGCAGCAACATCGCCAACATCCTGTTGGTGCTCGGGACGGCGGCGCTGTTCGTTCCCCTGGCGGCGCACTCGCAGGTCGTGCGCGCCGACATCCCGGTGATGGCGACACTGTCCGTGGTGGTGCTCCTGATGGCCCTGGACGGGAACCTGAGCCGCTTCGAGGGCGCCGCTCTGTTCGTGATCCTGCTGGTCTACGTCACCGTCACGGTGCTCGTCTCCCGGCGGCGGGCGAGGGGCGGCCCGGGTTCCGCGCGTGCGGGCGCCGACAGCACCGGTCCGGGTGCGGCCGGCCCGGTCCGCGGTGCCACACGGACGAGGTCGATCCTGGTGGACGTGGTGCTCGTGCTCCTGGGAACGGCCCTGCTGGTGTCGGGGGCGCGGCTGCTGGTGTACGGGGCCAGCTCGGTCGCGGCGGCGCTGGGGGTGAGCGACCTGCTCATCGGGCTGACCGTGGTCGCGATCGGCACGTCGCTGCCCGAGCTGGTGACCTGTGTCGTCGCGGTGGTGCGCGGCGAGCGCGACATGGCGGTGGGCAACATCGTGGGCAGCAACGTGTTCAACATCGGCGCGGTGCTCGGACTGACCGCCATCGTGTCCCCCGTGGGGATCGCCGTCGCGCCGGAGGCCCTGCGGTTCGATCTGCCGATCATGGTGGCGGTGGCCCTGGTACTGCTGCCGATCGCCCTGAGCAGGTTGGAGGTGACCCGCTGGGAGGGTGCGCTGCTCGTCGGCTTCTACACCGCCTACATCACCTACCTGGTCATGGAGGCCACCGAACACGCGGCCCTGCAACCCTTCAGCGCCGCGATGCTGTGGTTCGTCATTCCGCTCACCGCGCTGTGGGCGTTGTCGGTGACGGCCTACGAGCTGAGTATGCTGCGCGCCAGGAGGAAACGCGCGGCCGCCCGCGCGCCCCGGCTCTGAAGGGGCGGGCACCGGCTCGACGTGAGGCGCGGCCCTGTCCCGCCGTGAACGGAAGGGGCGGCGGTCAGCCCAGGTGGGGCGGGCCGTCCTGGATCGCGTGCACCACCCTCAAACTCTGGGTCCGGTGCATGGGCAGGTCCTCCAGTTCCTCGAGGGCGATCCAGCGCACCTCGTGGGACTCGTCGCTCACCCGCAGCACGCCGCCCACCGGCACGGCCCGGAAGCACACGTTGAACTGGCGGCGCACCTCGCCGTCGCCGTAGGCGATGATGTGGCGGGCGTCGGTGTAGGTGCCGACCAGGCCGGTGACCTCCACGTCGTAGCCGGTCTCCTCCCGCACCTCGCGCACGACCGCCTCGGGCAGACTCTCGGTCATCTCCATGGCGCCGCCCGGCAGGGCCCACAGCCCGTTGTCCGCGCGGCGTTGCATCAGCAGCCGATTGGCGTCGTCGAACACCGCCGCGCTGGCCGCCACGACCAGGCTGTTCGGCGTCGGCGCGGCCGGGTCGTCGTAGTACTCGGTTCGGACCATGAGGCGCACTCCATCTGCGGTACCGGCGCTGCGGAAAAGGGGCACGAGAATTGTCTCCCACGAAGCGGCGTGTGCGCTCGTCGATTTCGCTGTAGGCCCCTCCACAGCCCCGTGAGACGCGCGATGCTCAGGCGCGGACCGCCAGGCAGGCGTCCCAAGAGGGTGAGGCCGTCTCCGTGGTAAGCGCCAGAGCCGTCCCGATCGTGCCTTCGAGTAAACCGTGGGAGTGCTGGTCCTGGTGGGTGAGCTCCAGTAGTTCGCCTGTGAGGAGGGGGACCCGGTCCGCCAGCCGCGGCAGACCGTGACCGTCCTGCTGGTCTGCGGCCATGCGGCGGAGGACTTGGAGAAGACCGGCGCGCCCGTGGCACAGCCCGTGCGCCCCCATCCGGGACCGTTGAGCGGGGTCACCCATACACATGGCCATGGCCGTCTCAGCGTCCCGTCGTCGGTCGGTGTCGCCGGTCGCGATCGCGGCGAGTTGCTGGGCGCGCGCCAGCCCGGGTGTCCCATAGCACCAGGACGGCGGCCCCGGCGCGTCCTGCCCCCGGATACGGCGGCCGGAGGCGTTCCGACGCACCCACGCGGGCCACCAGACGCCCGCCTCGTCGTCCTGTCGCCAGATGTCCAGGTAGCGACAGATCCGTTCAATCGCTTCGAGGTGTCCGTCGACCCGGGAACCAGTGCGATGTGCCAGGGACAGCACCGCGAGGACCCCGGCCGCCCCGTGCGCCATCCCCAGGTTGGCGTGCCCGCCCTCCCAACCCGGGGTTGTGCGGTACCACGGGTCGTGGTGCACCCACCAACCGGGATGTTCCCCGTCGCCGTCCCGAACGGGTTGGCTCAGCCGGACCAGGTACTCCAGAACCCGGCCGGTCGCTGACCCGCCCGGGTCGGCGCGAAGCAGCACCACACCAATCCCCGCCAGCCCGGAGATCAGGTCATACTCACCGAACGACGGCAGTACGCCGGAGGCCATACGTGCCTGGGCGGCCTCGACCCGCTGGTGAGCCACGCTGTTCAGGTGGTGTACCAGAGTGCCCCGTGCCCGTTCGTAGTGGCCTTCGATCAGGGACAGCACCAGGACCAGGGCGGGAAGCCCGTAGAGCAGCCCGGACCGGCCGCTGGCGTCCGCACCGTCCACGGTGGCCACTCGAAGCCAGGCGTGGGCTCGTTCGGCACTGGCCGCGTCATGGCGAGCGCGGACGGCGTGGAACAGGGCGACCCCGGCCGCGCCCCGGTCCAGGCACTGCGGTGGCCGGGTCAGTGTCGGGGGTGGGTGGGCGAGCTGGTCGGCCACCCGGGCGACGAACTCGGCGGCGGCGTCGCGGGTGGTCATCGGACCGCCTTGCGGGTGTGGGCCAGGGTCAGGGCGAGGGCGCGGGTGAGTTCCAGGAGGCGGGTCTCGTCCGCGCGGTCGGGGCCGACCACCCGGTTGTGGTGCATGTGGAGCAGGGAGCCGAGCACGTACTGGATGTGGTCGGGCTGTGGAAGGGTCTGGCGGTAGGTGGTCAGGGCTGCGGCGCGGTTCTCCCACGCCTGAAGCAGATCGTTGTCAGCCGTGTCGTCGACCGTGCGGAGGAGCTGGTGGCCGATGGTGTGGGCGGTGCGGTCGATCGGCTTCCGGGAGCGGGGCAGATGGTCCACAGCCCAGGCCAGGCCGTGCTCGGGGAAGGCGTCAATGGCCAGGCGGAGGAGGGAGGCGGCAGCGACGGCGTGCACGCGTGCGACGTCGTCTCCAGCGTGGCGGAGTTCGGCCAGGGCCGCGGTGGTGTCGGCCGCGAACACGGCGTGGGCGGCCTCCATCGCTGGTCCGTGACCGTAGCGGCCGGTCTCCGGCTGGTAGGTCTCCAGAGTCAGCGACCGCACCAGCCCGGCCTGTTGGAGTGCGCGGGTCCAGTCGGCCAGGGCCGCCAGGTGTGAGGGGACAGCTGCAGGGAGGCGGAGTCGTAGGTGGGGGCCGTGGTGGTCGCGGTAGCGCACCACCCACCAGGCGGGTTCACCACCGATCCGGTCCCACAGATTCGCCATGTGGTCGGTGAGGATTCGGGTGTGCCGGTCGGTGTCGGCGTACAGGTGCGCTGACGTCCACCCGATGGCCCCGGGAACATGGGCGGAGGCGGTGGTCCGGACACCCGGGATCGGGGGTGGGGGCACGGGCCGGTGGGTACTGGCCAGTGGGAGCACGATCTCGTGGGCGCGTCCCTGGCACCAGGCGAAGGCGTTGGGCGGTGGGGCCTCGGTGACCGTGACCGCTGCCGGGGCGTGGTGTTCCAGGTGGTCACGGAGCAGGCGCCGATGGGCGGGCTGGGCGAGGTCCAGAGGCAGGTAGGAGTCGCCTTCCACCACCCGCACACGCTGGGGGATGCGACGCCGCGACCGGAGGTGGACGAGTCCCTGTTCCCACACATCGGTGTCCGCCTCGGGGGTGGCGATGTCGGTGGCGCGCAGCCGCCACAGCGCGGGGGCGACCACGGCCTTCCCAGCACGTACCCGTGGCAGGTGGGTCCAGGTGTCGGTGGCCTCGGGCCAAATAAAGGACAGGTGCGGGGGGACGCGGGCGCGGGGCAGTTCGTGGCACAGCCGCACGAGCGGGTGGGTGTGCCAGCGTGGCTCCAGGGCGGAGAGGAACTGGGGTTCGATGATCTGCCCGGTGGAGCGGCGTTGCAGAAGCAGGTGATCGGGGTCGATACGCACCTGCACGTCGTCGGGGCCGAACACCACCCTGTCGTCCTGGTCCGGGAGTGGGTGTTCGTCGATCACCAGCAGATGGTCCAGGACAGGGGGTGTGCGGGCGATGTTGTGCGCGGACTCCACCACGGGCGGGCCGGTGACCTGAACGCGCACGGCCCCCTCGGTGAGGGTCGGCAGGTTCTCATAACCTCCTTGGTCCAGGCCCTCCAGGTGGAGGAACCGGCCGGTGAGAACCCCGACCGCGCGGGAGACACCGGTCACCCACAGCGTCAGGTCGCCCGTGTCCACGGCCTCGGGCGAGGACGCGTGGAGGTGGGCGCGCAGCTCCACGTGCGGAGGCACAGGCACATCCTCGTTCTGGTGCGGTGGGGGCAACTCGGCGAGGTCGATTTCGGCCTCGCCGTCCAGGGCCGCGGTGTGCGCGGCGCGGGTCAGGGCGGTCTCGCGCTCACCCTCCGCGCGGGGCTCGGGCGGAGGTAGGACCGACCCTCGATAGCCGTGGGGCCAGCCGACCCCGGTGGGGCCGACCAGGTCGAGCAGATCGACGACCGCGCCGGGGCCGTACCGTTCCAGACAGCGGTGGTGGTAGTCCACCCACGCGGGAGAACCCGTCCGGTCTGGCGCCCAGCTCTGGAGGACATCCGCTGTGTGCGTGGCCGCGTCGACCACAGCCGGGGCCAGGGTGATGTCGGCGTCCAGACGGGTGTCCACCGCTGACATGTCCGGTTCGGGGAGGCCCTGGGAGCGCGGTGTCCTGTCCAGCAGGTATCTCAGCGGGTCCGGTGCGGTCATGGGGGCGTGCGCGGCGCTGATCAGGAACCCGTGTCGGAGGAGGCGGGTGAGCATCGCCCGCACCACCGCTCGGGGCGCGGGGGCGAACTCCTCGCACAGGGCATCCTCGACCTCCCCCAACAGCCGAGGGGAGCGTGCCAGAGTCAGGGCTCGCTCGACTGCGAGGGTGCGTCGGACCGAAACAGGGGCGACGTCGTTCGGGGTGGCCGCGACCGGGTGCCGTTTCACCAGTCGGTTCCCGCTGACCTGAGCGGTGGAGGTGGACGCGACCGCCAGTTCTCGATCAGCTTGCTCGTCGAAGCGAGCCGCGCAGGTGGCGAGCCAGTGGGTGTCAGGGCGAGCCACCGCCTGGTGGTCGTTCCCCCACCGAACAGCGGTGGCCGCACCGACACGAACAGGGGCCACTCCGGCGAACAGGCCGAAGGGGGTCGGCCGGTGGCGGGCACGCAACCGATACCGCATGAGAGCGGCGGCGCACCGGCGTAGGCGGCGCAGTGACAACTCCTCACCTGAGTCGTCGCATACGCGGTCGGCCATCTGCGCCAGAGCCGGGCTCGCCAGGCGCACAGCGTCGATGAGAGGGGAGTCCCACGCCCCACGAACCCAGTCCCTCAGCTCGCCCGGTGGAGCCGTTGCCGGGTCCGGCCATGCGTCCTCGGGGACGTCGGGCGATAGCAAGGTGGCCCGCACCGTCACAGCGGGCTCGGCCAGAACGAACACGGAACTCCCCTCCGAAGGAAACGAAAGGCCCCTGGGCGGGGATGGTCCGCCCAGGGGCCCAAAGGACTGAGCGGAGGGTCAGGTGCCCTTGCGTGCGGTGCAGCTGGGCGCGCACGCCGACTGGCAGGTCTGGCCGCAGCCGTCGTCGGTCATGCCCCACAGGTTCGAGTCCACCGTCGGACCCTCGTGGACCCGCACGTCGAGGTCGAACAGGTCCGCGATCGGGGTGAACCTTCCGTCGTCGGTCTCGACGACGTCCAGTGTCGGGGTCTTCACATCAATCTCCTTCTGGGGTGGGGGACGGCCAGGTGATGACCATCCGGGTGTGTGCCTTGTCCACCACCCGACCGGCCGGGAGCCGGTCAGCGGGGGTGGAACGGGGGTAGCAGACGGCTTCGGGACCGGACCCGCTCCGGTGCTGGCGGTCCCAGGACCGGATGTGATCGGTGAGCTGCTCGGCCATCTCGGTTCCGGTCGGGCCGTGGCCGATGGCGCCGAACTCCCACAGTTCGTTCTCGTTGGGGCTCTGGCGCAGGGTGCGGTAGGCGAAGCTGTCGCCCGCCGGGGAGACCAGGGCGGGGGTTCCCAGAATCCAGGTCGGGGTGACCAGCCCTGTGTCCACGGCTCCCTGGTCGGCGGTCAGCAGCGCCCACCGATCGGCCACCGAGGCGACCCACAGGTCCTGGTCGCTGGCGTCCTCCTCCACGCCGACCATGACCCCCGACCACACGGGCGTGCCCGTCTCGGCCATCGCTTTGCGCAGTGCTTCGGCGTCCACCTCGGGGCCGTCCTCCAACCGCAACCCGATCTGCTGACCGGGAGTGTCGTTGAGGTAGGGCATGGGTTCCCAGTGCTCTCCCGCACCCTGCATGCGCACGAACCCGCACATGTCCACGTGCTTCGAGTGCAGGACGCCGTCCTCGTCGGCGTCCAGGGTCAGACACCGGGTCAGGCCGCGGACACGCATCGGTACAACCATCCGCCCACCCGAGGCGAGCTGTTCGGTCCAGGCGGGCGGAATATCCCAGGCTCCGGCCGTCACCAGAACGCGGTCGTAGGGGGCACGGTCGGCGAACCCGTACTCCCCGTCCGCCACGGCGGTGCGGACCTGGGGGTACCCGGCGGTGTCCAGACAGCGGCGGGCGCGGTCGATCACGTCGGAGTCGATGTCGATGGTGGTCACCTCACCCTCCGAACCGACGAGCTCGGCGATCAGGGCGGCGTTGTAGCCACCGGAGCCGATCTCCAGCACGCGCATTCCAGGCTGGAGGTCGGCCCGGTCCAGCATGGTCGCGATGATGCTCGGGGCGGACACCGAACTGAGTGCCACCCCCTTGTCCTCGTCGCGCTTGGTCACCACGGCCTTGTGCGCGTTGTACACGTCGGCCAGGTCCAGGCCGGTCAGGAAGAGCTCGCGGGGGACCCGCCGCAGAGCCTGCTCCACCGGTGCCGACAGCAGCGCGCCCTCATACGAGTAGTCGTCGAGGATCTGCTGCACCATCGCGTTGCGGCGAGCGGATTCAGGTGAGTGCACGTGTGTTGCCTCTTCCTCGTTGTCAAGTGGTCACCCGGCGTAGCAGCGCAGGTGTCCGCTCTGCTGTCGATGGCCGTGTTCGACCAACGGGGGTACCTCTCACCTTCCAGTGCAGAGCCATGGTGGTCCTCCGAACAGGGTGGTCGGCACCAAGGGGGCGGTGCCGAGCACCGCGGATCAACTGGGGGTGCACGAATCCGGGCAGCTCGTCCCGCACCCGTCGTCGGTGGGGTTGATCAGGGGTGTGGTGTCGCTGGTCTCGATCAGGCGGATGTCGAGAGCGAAGGGGGACGAGGAGGCGGGGGCCTGCGTGTCCTTCTGGGATTCCTGTGCCAAGCACACCGCTTGCCCTTTCCAATAGGGGGCTCTGGCACAGGAAAGACTAGGCGCACCGGGAAGTCGGGTGAAGGACTTTCACGGGTGGGAATAAATTCACGCTAAGGAATGTCGGTTTTCGCTCGTTCCCGGTATTCTTGGGCGAGTTGACCGAGGAACACACGGGCATCCTCATCCGCGAGGGATCGACCGTGGTAGAAGTCGAAGATCTCTTTGCTGTACGCGATGTCCCTGGGGTCGCGTAGTGCGAGTTCGCCGGTGAACACCTCAACGGTGACGAGCCGGTCGTCATAGAGCGTGAATCCGTTGAGCGGCCCGCTGGGCACCGGAGGGTGAGCGGGAACGATCCGGATGTCCACCCCGGCCAGCTCACCCAAGGACGCGATGCGGTCCATCTGCAACGCCATGATTGCGGGCGGGCACAGCGGCCAGCGCAGTGCGGCCTCGGTGAGCACGAACACGAACTGTCGGCCCGACTGGTACAGGGACTGCTGGCGCTCCAGTCGGCGGGCCAGAGCCGTTTGCCATTCCGCGCCGCGGTTCACCAGCGGGTGAGCCAGGGTCTGGCGTGCGTACTCGGGGGTTTGCAGCAGGCCGGTGATCATGCACGGCAGGAAGTAGCGGATCGTGGTCGCCGCGTCCTCGATGGCGGCCAGGTCGCGTTGCAGTTCCCCCAAGCCGCGTTGCAGCGCGGGCGGCCAGGCCCGCACCGGTCATCCCGGCAGAACGGCGCAACTGGCGCAGTGCGTCAGCCAGTTCGCCGCGCTGCCGGTCGGCGTTCTCGGGCTCAAGGGTCAATCAGCGGACCTTGTAGTACTCGGTGAAGGGGGTGGAGTGCTCCAGGGCCAGGTTCTTGTACCGGACGTAGGGAGCGGGGTCGGTGTCCTCCAGCAGTTCCCGGCCGGTCTGGGTGCCGTCGGTAGCGTAGTGCATGAGGACGACGTGGGTGTCGTCGAAGAGCCAGAAGTCCTGCTGGGGCAGGCCAGGGTCGGGGGTCGTGGCGAAGTCGAGGATGTTGACCTCCTCGCCCGCCTGGACGCTGAAGGCGTACCCCCACTCGAACTGGAAGCGCAGGTGGTCGCCGACCGGGCTGGTGAGGGTGTGCACCCTGCGCATCCGGCGCCCGGCTTCGACGTGCTGGCGGACCTTGATCAGGTAGGTGTCGGTGCGCAGTTCCTGGGCGGGCCGTGACTCCCCGGCCAGGAATCGTCGCAGCTCATCCTCTTCCTCGGGCACGGTGTAGCTCGGCAGGGTCTCCAGCCGGAACGCCTCCTGCTCGAAGGAGTGGAAGAACTCCTGCCAGGCGTCACCTTCCAAGCGCACGGGCGGCCTCCTCGATCAGGTGAGCGGGGATCTCGACGGCCACCTCGCCATCCGAGAGGGTGAGTCCTTCCGTGGCCTTCAGCAACAGGCCCTGAACGACCACGGTTCCCATACCGGTCGAGAACACACCCGGGCAGTCGTTCCGGTTGCAATCACCGGAAAGTTTCCGAAGCGCCATGAACCATCCTTTCCGTCTGGCATTAACGAGAATTCACGGTAGGGATCGCCTCGATACTCGGTCAACCCCTACTGGCATATTCACGCCTGGGAATACAGCGAGCCCCTGGTTTCGTGTGCGAATCACGTTCAGGATCCTGCTGTGGCCCAAGGACGCACTCCAGGTGACGTCCTGGCTGCTCGCGGCAGAAGGCTTCTTCACGAGCACGTTCGAGGACCTGCTCGCAGTGGGGCTGAACGCCTTCACATGTCCGCTGCGGCCAGAAGTATCAGGGAGCTTCCAAGCAGGTTGTGGGCGGTGTGCGCCAGGATGATCGGGGTCAGTCGACCCGTGCGCTGGTAGGCCCACACGCACACCAGAGCGGGAACCGTCACTGCCAGACCACCGAGCACGAAGTAGAGGTGGTAACCGATCTTCGAGGCCACGACAACCGTGTACACCTCAGCCGGGAGCCTGCCCGCAGCCGCGAACAGGATCACCAGAACCGAGACGTTCAGCGTCTCCGGAACCGTTGGCGTACTTCGACGGTGCCTACCTCGCGGCGAAGGTGGCACACTGCTTCCTCGCTCTGGGGCCGGATGTGCAGATGGCCCGGTGTGTGGAGCGGTCGTTGGAGATGAACGGAGGGGTACGTGCGTGGCCGGGTGTTCAACCGGCTCATGTTGGCGCCCGCGCTCGTCCTGAGTTGACCGAGTTCGACACTCACACGCATGCGTTCACAACAGGCTGAGGGCCCTGTACACGGCGACGACGGTGGACGCGCCGACGATCTCACCGCGATCGATCATCGCGACGGCCTCGTCGATGGGCCACCAGGCGATCTCCTGGGCTTCGTTGATGTCGGGAGCCGTGTCGGTCAGGTCGGCCCCGCGTGCGAGGTAGATGATCTGCGGCTGGTCGACCGAACCGATCGCGGGCTGGAAGGTGACCAGGTGCTCCATGAATCTGGGGCGCCATCCGGTCTCCTCCTCGACCTCGCGGGCGGCCGCTGCTGTGAGGTCCTCGGCATGGTCGACGTATCCGCCGGGGAGTTCCCACACCCACCGGTCGATGATGAACCGGTGCCTGCGCATGAGCAGGACTTCCTTCTGGTCGTTGACGACGACGGTCATGGCGGCCGGGGGCATCTTCACGACGTACTGGGTGAAGGACACCCCGTCGGGGAGGGTGACATCGACCGTGCTGAGCCTGATGTGCCGGTTCCCGTCCACGAGCTTCTCGCCGTGGATGGTCCACTGGGTAGTCACATCCGCACCCTAGCTGTCCGGGATCGCTCCTCCGCGACCACGAACCCCTGACCGACCGTATCCGGGTGTTGTTGGATGGTCACGGAGTGTCGGCGGCCACAAGCCGCGAACTCGACGGCATCCGGTACGCGATCCGCCTCGCCAAGGCGTAGAAAGAAGAACCCGTATGGACGAGACGACCCGCGTCGCCCACCTCCTCTACGAGGCCGGAACGCTCAAGAACCAGCGGCGCACCGGTTGGTGGATCGCCGGGGTTCGCGACCCGGAGTCGGTGGCCGAACACTCCTGGCGGACCTCCCTGGTCGCGTCGGTCATCGCGTCGATGGAGGGCGCCGACCCGGCACAGACCGCCCTGATCGCCACCTGGCACGACACCGGGGAGACCCGCAGCGGCGACGTCAACCACCTGGGGCGCAGGTACATCGACGGTTCGGCCGATCCCCGCGACATCGCGGCCGACCAGACCGAGGGGATGCCCGCACCGCTGGCGGAACTCGTGCGGGGCGCGGTCGCCGAGTACGAGGCTCAGGAGACCGCGGAGGCGGTGTGCGCCAAGGACGCCGACAAGCTCGAATGCCTGATCCAGGGCGTCGAGTACAAGGCCCAGGGGTACGCGTCGGCGCAGCGGTGGATCGACAACTCCCGCGCGAGGCTCAGGACGAGGAGTGGTCAGGCGCTCGCTGACGCGGTGCTCGCGGGCGAGCCGATGGACTGGCTGCGCGCCGCGATGGGTGAGGACCAGCGCAAGGCTTGACTCATGGGGGCCGGGAAGGGTGTCGGCCCTCCTCAGGGAACTGAAGCGGGCCGAACCGGAGCCATCCCCGCAAGTGAGGACCTGGGACCGGAACACCATCACGGTTGCGGAAGTTCGCCGAGCAGTGCGATACGGAGCTTCGCCTGGGGCTGTGATTGTGTGGGGTCCTCATCCGTCGCCGATGCTGGAGGATAGCTGTGCGCTGGACTGTCCACTCCGAGGAGGAGCTGTACCGGGACCGGTGGTTGGACATCCGGGTGGCGGACGTGGAGATCACCGGAGGACGCCATCTGGAGCACCGGTTGATCCGCACGGGACCGGGCGCGGGTGCCGTGGTGATGAACGCTCAGGACGAGGTGCTGCTGGAGTGGCGGCACCGGTTCATCCCGGACACGTGGGCATATGAGATTCCGATCGGCGGCATCCACGAAGGCGAGTCGGCGGAGGCGGCGGCCGCGCGTGAGGTGCTGGAGGAGACGGGGTGGCGGCCGGGGCCGCTCCGCCCCCTGGTCTACGTTCAGCCCACTCCAGGGATCTCGGACTCCGAGCACCACATCTTCTTCGCCGACTCGGCGGAGCACGTGGGTGGCCCCGCGGAGGACTGGGAGGCGGAGCGCATCGAATGGGTCCCGCTCGCCGAGGTGCCGAAGCTGGTGGCCGAGCGCAGGATCGTGTCGGGCACGTCGATGGCGGCGCTGTTGCAGGTGTATGGGGTGGGGCGTCCCGTGTAGCAGTCCTCAACGGGTCCGTTCACGAGGGCAGAGGGGTGGGGCGGACGGGCACCCGTCCGCCCCACCCTGGTTCGCGGGATTCGTCAGACGTGGGCCGGAACCGGGTCCAGGAGGCGGGTCAGGGTTCCGGCGTCGGGGACCTCGGCCAGGCCGGTGGAGGAAGCCACCCAGTACGAACCCGTCTCCTCCCCGTACCAGACGACCAGGCGCCGGTGGCGGTCCTGGACGGTGGCAGCGAGCGCGTGTTCGGGGGCGAACTCGGCGCGGTGGCTGCCCAGGCGGGGTGAGCGCTCAGCACGGGGACGACGGCAGGACGGGTGCGAGCACGCCGGGCACGCGGGGCCGATCAGGGGAGTGCGCCGGGGCAGGGACGGGCGGGATCGATGGATCAGGTCGCTGGACGGGCGCGGGGGATTCGATGCTTCATCGGTGTGTTGGGCGTGGAAACCCGGTCCTTCAGGGCCGGGAGGAAACGCCCTCCTCCTTCCGGATCGTGTAGGCGTAGCCGTCGGCTCGCTGGAGCAGACGGACGTGTTTGTGTCGAATGCCTTGGACGGTGCCGTGGGCGGTAGTGATGTTGAAGCTCCCCGAGGCGCGCACGGCGACTCGCCCGGTATGGGTTCCTGCCTTTTTCCCGGTGGGCACGACGGCGCGGACCAGGTCGCCGGTCGCGAACCCGAAGAAGCGCTTGGTGCGGGGCAACCGCAGCCGGGGGAACCCGTGCCGGTCGGGGCGGGTGCGGGCGTAGGACCCACGTCCAGCGCACCCCGCGACCAGAATCCTGTCAACGACTGCGGTGATCGTGTCGAGTTTGCCGACGGCCAACGCGTCCAGGGTGTGGGACTTGGGCAGCCGGTTGCGGGTGCGGTTCCACTTGGTGCGCCCGCCCGTGCCGACGTGAGTGGGCAGGCGGGAGTCGAGGGCACGCCACAGCGCCCACCGAGTGGACTGGACAGCGGCGGCGTCCTTCAACGGAGTCTTGGCCCGAGCCAGGATCCGGGCCAAGGCCCTGGGGTTGCGTACGAACTCCTCCACGGTGCGGTTGGCCTTGGCCTGGTTGCAGGGCACACAGGCCAGCACCAGGTTGGAGACCCGGTCGGAACCGCCCTTCGAGCGCGGGTGGACATGGTCGAGGTTGAGTGGGGTGTTCGTGGCGCCGCAGTAGACGCAGGTCCGGCCGAACTTCGCCAGCAGATACTCTCGCACCTCGAACCCGTGCAGCGTCCCCTGCTGGTACTCGGCCCCCTCCAACGACCGTCCGGCGGCCAGAGCGTGGGTATCGAACGCCACCCGCTCCACGTGCACCGACCGCACGGGAGCGAGCCGGGACAACCGGTCCACCCAGGACACAGTGGTGTCCGGACGGTGCCGGAGGCTGGGCGAAAGCCACCCCTGGGGGCGAGTCCGGTTGGCGAACCGGGGAGGGCGGTGGCGCAGGTTCACCGACCGGCGACGCCTGCGGTAACCGGACCGCTGGCCCATCTTCTTACGGATCTGAGCGCCGCGGTGGTCGAGCTGGATACTGTACCGGCCCCGCCGTTCACCGGCTTCTTCAGTGAACACGGCGATGCCGGTGTGCTTCGACCCGGGATCGATGCCGATCTCGACGCCGTCGATCTGGGAGTCGGCGGCAGTGCGGTCCTTGAGCCGGATGGTGAAGGGGGTGTGCCGGTGGACAACGGCTCGGCCCTTCGCCAGGAGCGTGCGGGCCCTGGCTGGTGGGCAGGGCTGAAGCGGTGTGCCGTGCTTGTCGAGGACGAACACGTACGGGTGGATGGTGTGGGCCTCACGGCCCCGCTCCCCGGCCCCGGAGGGCTCGGGGGTGACGCCGGAACCGCCAGGTGAGGCGGTACCGGTCTCCCCTCGACCATGTTCCGCACCGGGTACCACGCGAGCGTGGTCTCCGCGCCCCGTTTCGTTCCCGATCCGGGGAGTGTCTGCTGGCGCGGATTCCAGGGCCTGGCGCTGAGGAAGCACGCCAGGGTGGGTCTGCTGTCCTGTACGGAACGTAGCCATCAAGGTCACCTCCTTGTTCGCGATGGCTGGGTCTGGTATTGGCGGCCCTCAACCACGCGGGTGGAAGGCCCGGTCCTTCAGGACCGGGATCCCTTTACCGAATCCTTCCTTGACTCTTTGCAGTGGTTTGGGACTGGTTTGTGTGGCTCAGAGGAGCGTTGCCGCGCTCTTCTGAGCCTTTCTGGTTTCCGGGGCGTGAATCAGAGCCCGGGCCAGGCGCTGTCGGCGAAGTCGTAGGCGAGGAAGCACCACACCTGGCGGTAGCCGGGCTGGCCGTTGTCGCCCCAGCGGGTGGACAGGGCGTCGACCATGGCCAGGCCGCGCCCGGCCTCGGCGGAGGGGTCCAGGCCGCCGGGGTCGGGGGCGAGGTACTCACGGTCGCGGTGGCCGACGACGCGGTTGGTGGGCGTGCCCTCGTCCCGGCAGGTGAGGGTGATGCCGTCGCGGTGGCGCTGGGCCAGAAGCGAGTAGGAGCCGCCGGGCAGGCCGGAGCGGGTGTGCGCGAGCGCGTTGGCGGCCAGTTCCGAGCCGAGCAGGGTGAACAGGTGGCGGTACTCGTCGTCACGGTGGGCGGAGAGGGTGCCCAGGTAGGCGCGTGCCAGAGGCAGGTAGAGCGGCGAGGGACCGAAGTCGTAGCGGCGGACGCGGTAGTGGGCGTCGTCGGGGCTGCCGGTGAAGTAGTGCCGGTAGTAGGGGTGGACCAGCTCCATGAGCGGGACGGTCACCTCGGGCAGGGTGGGCGGCGGCGCGAGAGAGCGCATGGCGAACAGACTCCTTGGCGTGTGGGAGTGGGCAACGGTTCGCGCGAGCCCGTGGGAGGTTTCCCGGTTGCCGGGGCAGGGAGGACGGGCGCGCAGTAGCGTGACCGACATGGGCACTGAGTGAGATGCCAGTCACTCGCTATGCATCTATAGTGAGAGTGGATTCCACTGGAGTCAAGTGGAATCCACCAAGAAATCAAAACAAGGCTAGGCTGACACCATGGCCGCTCCGTACAGTCCCACCGTCCGACGCCGACGCCTGTCCGCAGAGCTCAGGCGGCTTCGCGCCGAGTGCAAGATGACTCTCCTCGAAGCCGCCAAGAAGGCCGGGATGGGAAAGTCGAACCTGAGCAAGATCGAACAGGCCGAGTCCAAGACCGTCCCCGCAGCCACCCTCGACAAGTTGTTGGACCTCTACGAGGTGGATGACCCCGAGACACGCTCAGCCATGCATGAGCTGTCCAAACTGGCGGGACAGAAGGGGTGGTGGTCCCAGTACAAGGACCTTCTCCCGCAGATACTGGCCGACTTCGAGGCCGAAGCGTGTGCCCTGCGTACTTACGAGGCCCAGGTCCTCCCTGGACTGCTCCAGACGCCCGAGTACGCGGATGCGATCTTTCGGGCCAACCGTGTGCGGGATGACGACGAGATCGCCCAGCGCGTGGCAGCTCGCGTAACACGTCAAGGCATCCTCAAGCGGGCGAATCCGCCCACCTATCAGGCGATCATCGACGAGGCCACCCTTCGACGAATCGTCGGATCGCCAGAGATCATGGGTGCTCAACTGCAGCACCTGGCTCGCATGGCGGCCCGCCCCAACGTCGACATCTACGTTCTGCCCTTCTCCGCCGGTGCCCATCCAGCCACTGAGGGCAGCTTCGTGATCATGGACTTCCCCGATCGACGGGACTCCAGCATCGCCTACCTAGAAAACCCCGTCACTAGCATGTACCTGGAAGAAGACCACCAGATCAGGATGTTCAACGACATGTTCGGTGGGGCTCAGGGATGCTCCATGACCCCGGCCCAGTCCCTGACCTTCATCGAGGGCATCCTCAAAACCACAGAAGAGTGAGCACAGTGTCGGACCAGTTGGTGTGGCGGAAAAGCAGTTACAGCGGCGTCAACGGTAACTGCGTGGAGGTCGCCCACATCCCCGCGAACTTCCGCAAGAGCAGCTACAGCGGCCAAAGCCAGAACTGCGTGGAGGTCGGCTCCCTCCCCTGCGGCGCGGCCGTCCGGGACTCGAAGAACCCGGCCAAGGGTCACCTCCCCTTCCCCGCCGCCGAGTGGGACGCCTTCCTCTCCACCGCCAAACTCTGACCCCCCGCGCCCCGCCGATCCCGGCGGGGCCCCTCCCCGCGCGGCTCTGGCTCCTCCGGGGTCCGCCGTGGTTGGATGTGCCACGCCAGCCAACACAGGGGCTACTTGACGGGGGCAGCGCATGCGCCGACAGTTCATCAACTCTCCCGGGGACGTGGTGCCCGAGGCCCTGGCGGGCTTCGCGGCCGCGTGGCCGCACCACGTCAGCTGGAGCCCGGAGCCGAGCTACGTCGTCCGCGCCGCCCCCACCCGGGGCAAGGTCGCGGTCGTCTCCGGCGGCGGGTCCGGCCACGAACCCCTCCACGTGGGCTTCGTGGGCGAGGGCATGCTCGACGCGGCGGTGCCCGGCGCGGTCTTCGCCTCCCCCACCGCCATGCAGATCAAGGCCGCCTCGCTGGCCGCCGACGGCGGCCGGGGCGTCCTGCACGTGGTCAAGAACTACACCGGCGACGTGCTCAACTTCCGCATCGCCGGTGAACTCCTGGCCGACGAGGGCGTGCGCACCGAGTTCGTGCTGGTCGACGACGACCTGGCCACGGACACCGACGACCCCGACGCCCCGGGACGGCGCGGCACGGCCGCCGTCGTCGCGGTGGAGAAGGTGTGCGGGGCGGCGGCCGAACGCGGCGCGGACCTGGAGACGCTGGCCAAGCTCGGCCGCCGGGTGGTGGCGGGCAGCCGCACGCTGTCAGTGGCCCTGGCCGCCGGAGCCCACCCCGGCCAGTCCGAGCCCTCCTTCGAGCTGCCCGCCGACGAGGTCGAGTTCGGCGTGGGCATCCACGGCGAGCGGGCCCGCGAGCGCCGTGCGTTCAGTCCCACGAGTGAGATCGTCCCCCAGATGACCGCTCCGGTGATCGAGGCGCTGGGACTGGAGCGCGGCGAGCGGGTGATCGTGATCGTCAACGGCCTGGGCAGCACGCACGACCTGGAGCTGTACGGGGTGTTCGGCGAGGTCCGGCGCGTGCTGGAGGCGGCCGGGATCGAGACCGCGCGCTCGCTGGTCGGCTCCTACGTCACCTCGCTGGACATGGCGGGCTGCTCGGTGACGCTGGTGCGCGCCGACGACGAGATCCTCGACCTGTGGGACGCCCCCGTGGCCACCCCCGCGCTGACCTGGTGAACCGACCGCGACCGCAGAGGAGAACCGAGATGGCCGACCAGCTCAGCCCCGTCCTCGCCGACCGCTGGGTCCGCGGCTTCGCGGCCGCGGTGGAGGAGGCGAACGACCGGCTGACCGACATGGACCGGCGCAGCGGCGACGGCGACTTCGGCGTGAACATGACGACCGGCCTGCGCCGCGCCCTGGCCGACCTGCCCGACCGGCCGGACACCCCGGGCACGCCGTTCCAGGTGCTCAGCGACACCTTCCTGTCCCACAGCGGCGGCACGAGCGGCCCGCTGTTCGGCATGTGGTTCCGCGACTTCGCCAAGGTGGGGGCGCAGGTGGACTTCCTGACCCTGGGCGCGGTGGCCGAGGCCAGCCAGAAGGGCTGGGACACCGTCACCCGGCTGGGGTCGGCCAAGGTCGGCGACCGCACGATGGTCGACGCCATCGCCCCCGCGACCGAGGCCCTGAAGCGGTCGGAGCAGGAGGCCGACTCCCTGGAGGCGGGGCTGCGGGCGGCGGCGGAGGCCGCCGAGCGGGGTGCGGAGGGCACCAGCCAGATCCTGGGCCGCAAGGGTCGGACGAGCTACGTGGGCGAGGCGGCCCTGGGCGTGCCGGACCCGGGCGCGGTCACGATCGGCCTGTTCTACCGTGCCGCGCTCGACGCCGTGGCGGGCACGAGCAGCTGACGCGCCTCCGGGGCCGGGTCGCGCCGTCGCGCGGCCCGACCCCTGTCATCGGTGCGTCGGTCGTGAAGACCCGGTCCTTCCGGGTCAGGAGGGCACGCGGACACCGGTCTTCGGCGTCCCCGAAGCCGTGCGCGGAACGCAGGCGGCCCCGAGCAGGGGCACGGCGGCCAGGACGATCCAGACCGCCGGGCCGCCGAGGTCCAGGAGCGCTCCGACCGGCACGCTCCCCAGGAGCACCACCAGCCCCGACAGCGACGACAGCGCGCCGGTGAACAGGCCGAGTCGGGCGCCGTCGACCAGGTCGGGCACCCAGGCGCGCACGGTCGGCACGATGAGGACCTGCCCGAGGGTGATGGCGGTGACGAGCACGGCGGAGGGCACCAGGCCGCCGAGCGAGGTCATCGGTGCGAGGACGGGCACGGCGGCGAACCCGACCGCGAGTAGCGCCAGGCCCCACCGGACGGTCGCCCGGTGGGACAGGCGGCCGCCGACCCAGCGCAGCACGGGCAGCTGGGCGGCGATGTAGAGCAGCGACGCCCACGCCAGCAGCCAGCCCAGGGCGGTCTGTGTGCCGGTCGCGCGTTCGAGTTCGCCGGGCAGCGCCAGGTAGAGCTGGTTGTAGGCCAGGAGGTAGGTGCTGTAGGCCAGGCACAGCAGCAGGAACCGGCGGTGGCCGAGCAGGGCGCGCAACCCCTCCCCCAGGCGCGGACGGTCCCGGACGTCGGGGGCGCCGGGCGCGCGGCGCGGCATCCAGCGCAGGTGCGCGGCCAGGACCAGGGTGAACACGCCCGCGCCGACGAGGCAGGCGGCCGGGAAGCCGGTGAACAGCAGCAGCGTGCCCAGGGGCGGACCGATGAGCGTACCCGCCTGACCGGCGACGGAGAACAGGCCGAGCACGCGGGTGCGCGGTGTGCCGGTGGCGTGTTCGTGGCGCACGGCCTGCCGGGCGACCTCGGTCTCGACCGCCGGGGAGAACAGGGCGGCGGCGAACCCGATGAGCAGCACGGAGGCGATGACCGACCCGGTGTCACGGGCGAACGCCAGCCAGGCGAACCCGACCACGCGCAGCACGCAGCCGACCAGGACGACCGGGCGCGCCCCGAACCGGTCGGTGAGCGCCCCGCCGACGACGAACAAACCCTGCTGGCTGAACGTCCGCAGCCCCAGGACCAGGCCGACCAGCCACCCGGCGAGGCCGATCGCGTCGGTGAGGTGGGCGGCCAGGTAGGGCAGGACGGCGAAGAACCCGATGTTGAACGCCAGCTGCGATCCGATCAGCAGGCGGGTGACCGGTCCGACCGCGCGCAGGTCGCCCCGCAGGCCGGGGTGACGCGTGACGGGACCGGGGATCCGCCGTCCACGACGCGTTCCGCGTGGGTGGGGGTGCCTGCCGGGAGTGTCCGCCCGGCGGTCGTCCGCGTCCCCCAGCGGGCGGTGCCGTGCGTCGGGTCCGTCCGCCCGGGGTTCGCGCGGGTCCGGGTCCGGACCGGCGCCCTCCGTGTTCGCGGTCGCGGCCGAGGGGCCGGGACCGGTGGCGGGCGGGGTCACGGCGCGCTCGCGACGGGGGCGTCCGCCGCCGGGACGATCGAGGGCGTCGCGGCCACGAGTTCGCGCGTGTGGGGGTGTTCGGGCTCGGCGCACACGCGGCGCGCGGGTCCGGTCTCCACGATCCGGCCGCCGTGCATCACCGCGACCCGGTGCGCCAGGTGGCGGACGAGCGCCAGATCGTGGCAGATGAACAGGTAGCCGACGCCGAGTTCGTCCTGGAGGTCGGTGAGCAGGTTGAGCACCCCGGCGCGGACGGAGGAGTCCAGCGCCGAGACCGGCTCGTCGAGGACCATCAGGCGCGGCTGGCTGGCCAGCGCCCGGGCGATGCCGACGCGCTGGCACTGGCCGCCGGACAGTTCGTGCGGCAGCCGGTCGCCGTACTCGGGGCCCAGGCCCACCCGGTCCAGGAGTTCGGCGACCCGGTCGGGGCCGGTCACGCGGTCCCAGCGGCCCTGGACGCGCAGGGGTTCGGCGACGGCGTCGCGCACGCGCAGGCGGGGGCTGAGGGAGCCGTAGGGGTCCTGGAAGACCGGTTGGAGGGCGGGGCGCAGGGGGCGCAGGTCCCGTTCGTCCATGCCGGTGAGTTCCCGGCCCTGGAAGCACACCGAGCCCCCGTCGGGGCGGCGCAGGCCGAGCACGGCCGAGGCGGTGCTGGACTTGCCGCACCCCGACTCCCCCACCAGGGCGAGCGTCTCCCCCGCGGACAGGTCGAAGGAGACGCCGTCGACCGCGAGTACGGGCTCGGCTCGGCGACCGCGGGCCGGGTAGCGCACGACGAGGTCGCGGACCCGCAGCAGGGGCGGGGCGGGGTCGGTCATGGTGTCCTTCCTCGTGCTGACCGGTGGGACGCGGCGCCGCTCGGGCGGATCACGTGTGCCCGGCGGCGAACAGGGTGTGGGCGGGGTCGGGCAGGTCCCGCCAGCGGTGGCAGGAGGCCAGGTGGCCCTCGCCCGTGGGTTCGGGTTCGGGGAGGTCGGTGTGGCAGCGGTCGGCGGCGAGGGGGCAGCGCGGGGCGAAGGCGCAGCCGTCGGTCAGGTCCCGGGGCGAGGGGGGCGCGCCGCCGATCGCGGGCAGACGGCGGTCCGCGGAGTCCTCGGGAGGCACCGACGCGAGCAGACCGGCGGTGTAGGGGGCGCGCGGCGCGGCGAACACCCGGTTCACGGGGCCCGACTCCACGTGCCGTCCCGCGTAGAGCACCACGACGCGGTCGGCGTGGCCGGAGACGGCGGCCAGGTCGTGGGTGACCAGGACGACCGCCGTGCCGGTGTCGGCTCGCAGGTCGTCGAGCAGGTCGAGCACCCGGGCCTGGGCGCGGGGGTCCAGGGCGGTGGTCGGTTCGTCGGCGAACACCACGTCGGGCTCGTTGACGGTGGCCATGGCGATGACCGCGCGTTGGCGCATGCCGCCGGAGAACTCGTGGGGGTAGGCACGGGCCCGGCGGGCGGAGTCGGGGATGCCCACCCGGTCCAGGGCGGCGACCGCCAGTTCCCACGCCCGCGCGCGGGGCAGGCGGCGCACCGAGCGCAGCGCGTGGACGAGTTGGGCGCCCACGGTGTGCACGGGGCTGAGCACGGACAGGGCGTCCTGCGGGATGAGCGCCACGTGTCGCCCGCGCAGGGCGCGCAGGGTCGAGGGGGTGGCGCCGACCACCTCCCGTCCCGCGACGCGGACGCTGCCGGTGACGGTCGCTCCGTGCGGCGCCAGGCCCAGAATCGCGCGGGTGGTGAGGGACTTCCCGGCCCCCGACTCCCCGATGAGGGCGAGTGCCTCGCCGGGGTGGACGTCGAAGGACAGCCCGCGCACGGCGGGCAGCCCCCGTCCCCCGCGTGCTCCGTCGGCGGGGGCGCCACCGCGGAGGGCTGGGCGTGGGCGGTCCTCGGCGGGGCGGTCGCGGTCCTGGCGGCCTCCGTCCAAAGTGACGCGCAGGTCGCGGACGGAGAGCACGGGGTCGCGGTTCATCGTCGTGCTCCTTGACGCGCGGTGGCCGTGGGCAGGGTGGACAGGGACACCGCGAACGCGGCGAGCAGCAGGAGCATCCCGGCCGGGGCGAGGGAGGCCAGCGGCGCGCGTTCGACGTAGGGCAGGGACTCCGACAGGCTGAGCCCCCATTCGGCGGAGGGCGGCTGGGCGCCGAGTCCGAGGAAGCCGAGGGAGGCGAGCGCCAGCGCGATCCCCGGCAGCCGCAGCACCGCGTGGCGGGTGACGGGCCCGAGCACGGCGGGGAGCACATGGCGGAGCAGGATCCAGCGGGGCGGGGCGCCGATGGCGCGTTGCGCGGTCAGGTAGGCGGCCGCGCGGGTCTCCTGGACCAGGGCCGCGGCGTGGGCGGCCAGCATCGGCCAGGACACGAGGGTGATGGCCGCGCACGCGCCCAGGAGGCCGGGGCCGGTCACGGCGGCGACGAGGATCCCGGCGATCACCGGCGGCAGGGCGTTGGTCATCTCGACGGCGCCGGTCGCCAGTGCCGGACGAAAGCCCACGATCAGGGCGATCACCAGGCCCAGCAGGCACACCAGTGCGGCGAGGCCGACGGTGGTGGCGGCTCCGTGGCCGAGCCGGGCGAGCACGTCGCGACCGACGGCGTCGGTGCCCAGCGGGTGGGCCCAGGACGGGGAGGCGAGCCGGTCGGCGGTGCTCACGGTCAGCGGGTCTCGGGTCAGTCCCCACACCGTCACGGTGAGCAGGATCGCGCCGCACACGGCGGGTACGGCGCGGCGCAGCGGCCCGGCGGGGGTGGTGGGTGGCGGGGCCAGGGAGAGGGCGGCGTCGCGCAGGCCGGGACCGAGCAGGCGGCGGTGGGCGGCCTGGGCCAGGAGCCCGGCCAGGACGCCGAGCAGGACCAGGGCCAGAACCGAGCCCTGGAGCAGCGGCAGGTCCTGGGAGCGGGCGGCGCCCAGGGCGGTGCGGCCGATGCCGGGGACGGTGAAGACGGTCTCGACGGCCACGGCGCCGCCGGTGAGGCCGACCGCGACCAGGCCGAGCTGGGGGACGAGCGCCGGGATCGCGCGGCGCAGGGCCGCGCCCGCGATCCGGGCCGGTGAGCAGCCCGAGGCCGTCCACAGCGCCACCCAGCGTTCGTTCAGGACCGAGGGCAGCGCGTCGTCGACGAGGCGGCCGAGCAGTCCGCCCGCCGGAAGCCCCAGCGCCAGCGCGGGCAGGACCAGGTTCTCCGGTCCCGCCCAGCCGTAGGGCGGGAGCCAGCCCCACCAGATCGACAGCACCACCATGAGCACGATGGCGAGGAGGAACTCCGGCAGGGCGGTCAGCGCGGCGGCGACGGCTCCGCCGCCGGACCCGGCCGGGTGGGCGGTGCCGCGCGCCCCGCGGACGAGGGCCGGGGCGAACAGCGCGGTGGCCACGGCCAGGGCGACGGCCAGGGCGGCTCCCATCAGGGTCAGGGACACGCCGGTGGCCGACAGCACCGACGGCAGGACGGGGGTGTCCGACACCCAGGAGCTGCCCAGGTCGCCCCGGAGCACACCGGAGAACCAGCGGGCGAGCAGGACCAGCGGCCCGTCGGCCAGGCCGTACTCCTCCCGGATGGCGTCGAGCGCCTCGGGGGTGGGTTCCCGCTCGGCCGACCGGGCCCGCAGGAGGGCCAGCGCGGGGTCGCGATCGGACAGCCAGGGCAGCAGGCCGACGACGACGGTGATGACGGCCAGCGCGGTCAGCCGGGAGGCCAGCGGTCCGAGCCAGGAGAGGCCGCGCGAACGGCCGGAGCCGGGGTCGGTGCCACCGGCGGGGCGGTCGGGCCCCGGGGCCTCGGGCGCACGCGAGGGTGCGCCGCCCGAGGCCCCGGTGTCCGGTGAGGTGGTCGCTTCCATCAGTCCAGCCGCGTCCGGGGCGTGACGAGCAGGCGCTCGCGCGGGTCCTTGGCCGAGTCCGCGACGTGCGCGGCGTCACCCTGGATGACCCGCTCGTGCAGCAGCGGGATCGCCGCGTCGGTGGCCAGGATCGCGGCCTCGGCCGCCAGGATGGCGGTGCGCCGGTCGGCGCCGGTGGCCAGCGGCTCCGCCTCGGCGAGCAGGTCGTCGACGTCGGCGTCGCACAGCTGCGCGATGTTGAACGAGCCGTCGCAGGAGAAGTCGCTGGCCATGTAGGCGAGGGGGTCACCGGAGTCGAGGACGGTCGCGCGGGAGAGGACGAAGGCGTCGAACTCCCCGGCCAGCATGTCCTGTTCGATGTTGGCGTACTCGCGGACGGCCTGTTCCACCTCGAAACCGGCGTCCTCCAACTGCTGCGCGAGGACGGTGACGATCTCGGGCTGCTCGGGTCGGTCGCTGTAGGTGGCCAGGGTGATCGCGACGCCGTCGGGGTCGGTCGCCTCGGTGGACGCGGTGCGCTCGGGGCGGTCGGCGGACCAGGGAAGGGCCGGGCCGAGCAGCCCCTCGGCGACGTCGGCGCGGCCCTCGTAGACGCCCTCCACCAGGGCCCGGCGGTCGATGGTCTCGCGGACGGCGGCGCGCAGCCCGGGGTCGGCGAAGGGCCCGTCGGCGGCGTTGAGGTGGAGGGTGTTGGTGCGCGGCATCGGCACCTCGGTGAGCAGCTCCTGGTCCAGCAGGGCGGCCTGGGAGACGGGCACGGCCTCGACGATGTCGGCCTCGCCGGTGCGCAGGGCGGCGGCGCGCGCGGTGCCGTCGGGGACGAAGGTGACGTCGATGCCGGAGAGCCGGGCGGGGTCGCCCCAGTAGCCGTCGAACCGCTCCAGGCGGGCGGAGGTGGTGCCGTTGACCTCGACCAGTTCGAAGGGGCCGGTGCCGGTGCCGACGGGGCTCACCGTGTCGCCGTCGTAGGCGCTCTCGGCGAGGATCGACAGCTGCGGGGAGGAGAGCCGGTGCGGGACGAGGGGGTCCCCGTCGGCGGTGGTGACGGTGACGGTGTCGCCCTCGGCCGCGACGGTCAGGTCGACGCCGTCGAGGATGCGGGGCTTGGGTGCGGCCTGGGCGGCGTACTCCAGAGCGTGGGCGGCCGCGTCGGCGGTCAGGTCGGTGCCGTCGTGGAAGACGACCCCGTCACGGACGGTGAACTCCCAGGTGGTGTCGTCGACTCGGGTCCACTCGGTGGCCAGGCCGGGCTGGGGGTCACCGTTGTCGTCGAGGACGACGAGGGTCTCGGCGGTGCTCCAGCGGGAGAGTTTGAAGGCGTCGTCGCTGAGCGGGGAGAGGGCCGACCGGGGCGGCTGGAGCATCGCGACCGAGACGCGGTCGTCGGCGCCGTCGGCGGACTGGTCGGAGGGGGCGAAGCAGCCGGTGAGGGTCAGGGCGGCGGTGAGGACCAGGCAGGCGCCGGTCAGGGGTCTGGTGACGTGCACGGGGAACTTCTTCCAGGGGATGCGTGGGAGAGGTCGCGCTCCGGACCGCGGAGCGACGACCCACAGCATATGACAACCGTTTTCATTCCCACGACAGACCTGGGCGGATCGAGGCATAGGTCATATCCGCCCCGGCGTTCAGCCCCCAGTGGCCGGCGGCGCGCCCTCCGGCCGCAGCACGAACGCCGTGTAGCCGTACTCGCCGCCGTGGTCCCGACGCAGGGCGATCTCGGCGCGGGCGCCCGCCACGGCCTCGGCCATCCCCGGAACGGAGGCGTCGGCCGCCTCGGCGCGGGCCTCCAAGGGCGCGTAGTACTCCGGCCACCAGTCGGAATCGGGCTGGAGCCGGGCGGCCTGGACCCGGTATCCGGCCCGGTGCGCGAGGGCGGTGTTCTCCTGGCGGGTGCGCAGCGGATAGGCGGCGTCCCAGAACGCGCGGGCCTCGGGCGAGGGCGCGCTCGTGGTCCACTCGCATTCGGTGACCACGAGAACCCCGCCAGGGGTGAGCAGGCGCCGCCACGAGCGCAGGGCGCGCTCGAACCCGATGAGGTAGGCCGACCCCTCGGCCCAGAGCACGTCGAAGCTCCCGTCCGGCCAGGGCAGATCGTCCATGGAGCGGTTCTCCGCCGCGATCCGGTCACCGAGACCGCGCTCGGCCGCGGCGGCGGTGAGGGTGTCGAGGAAGGGCTGGTGGACGTCGATCGCCGTCACGCGCGCACCGGCCTCGGCCGCCAGCAGCAGCGCCGAGCGGCCCGGACCGCAGCCGAGGTCCAGGACGCGGGGATGTTCGGGCAGCGGCCCGGCCAGGTCGAGCATGCGTCGAGTGGTCTCGTCCGAGCCCGGACCCTGGCGGGGCAGGTCGGCGTGCAGGGCGAAGAAGGCCGCCCGGAGTTCGTCTGGGGTGGGGTCGGCCTGGGCGGGGTGGGCGTCGGTCACGCGTGGTCCTCCGGTTCGTCCAGTGCTGCGAGGGGCCGGGCCCGGCCGGTCGGTCGGCGTCCACGGCCCGGTCCCGGCGGCCGACCCTACATGCGGCGCGCGGGTCAGGGCCGGGTCGCCTCGCCACGCACGTGGAAGGAGTGCGGGGTGCGGGCCTCGGGGAAGAGGAAGGCGTCCAGGACGGTCAGGGTGAATCCGGCCCGCTCGATCGCGGTGAGCGTGTCCCGCCCGCAGTGGCAGCCGCCGAGCAGTCGCGGACCCAGGGTCGCGTCGATCCACCGCTGGGTCCGGCACATCCGGGCGGTGTCGGCGCGCACGTGTTCGAGGAAACGCAACCGGCCGCCGGGGACCAGCACGCGGTGGATCTCGCGCAGGGCGGTGCCCTGGTCGGCGACCGAGCACAGGACGAGCGCCACCACGGCGGCGTCGAACCGTGCCGCCTCGAACGGAAGCCGTTCGGCGCGACCGTCGACGACGGTGACCGGGACGGGTGCGGCCGTGATCCGTGCCCGGGCGGTGCGGCGCAGGTGGGGTTCGGGTTCCACGGCGGTGAGGTGGTCGACGGTGCGCGGGTAGTGGGGGAAGTTGGGACCGTGGCCGGCGCCGACCTCCAGGACCTGCCCGTGGAGCCCGGACACCAGCGCGCGGCGGTGGTCGACCAGACCGGCGTCGTCCATGGCTCCGGCCACCCACGTGTAGAAGCGGGCGAAGAACGGATGCCGGAACCGGTCGTCCCCCATGCTCCTCACCACAGCACAGGATGCGCGGAAAAACCACAGGTCATCACGTTCCTTCACGAACCCGCAACAGGATCCGCGACGGCGGCGTGCGGTCACCTCCCCGTTCGACGTGCCGCGTACAGTCCCTCCGACGTGGTGACGAAGACCGTTCCGTCAGGGCTCGCCACCGCGTCGAAGAGCCGCCCCGGCACAAGCCAGTCGAACTCGGCGACCACCCCGTTCGGTGGGGCGAGACGACGTACGCCCAGCCGCTCGCGCGCTGGGACATCCGGGGATCCCCCGCTCTCCCGCGCGCCGACGACCACGACCGGCGTTCCGTCCCACTCGGTCAGTGCGTGGGCGGTCGCCGAGGACCCCAGTTCAGCGACCACGGTCAGGTCGGGCAGCGAGTACACCGTCGCGCCCACGGCCAACAGGGGACGACCGCCGACGACGCCCGCCACGGCCTCCGCGCCGCCCGCGACCCGGCCGAGGTACTCGCCCCTGGGAAGCCCGTACACGAAGACCCTGGGTTCCTCGTACTCGCACTTGACTTCCTCCCGGCCCTTGGAGGGACCGGGATTCCGACCGGGCCAGGCGACCCGGTGGCGCTGCGCGCCTCGCGGCGCGCGCTGGTTCCTGCTTCATTGACATGGCAACCCAGAGGTCTCAGCAGGCTGGCACGGTTCACCCCGATAAGGAGCCAGTCCATCCGCGCGAAAGAGTGTTCTGGGCCGCGTTCACGTCCGCGTGCGCCGTGTGCCCGCACGATGTGCACCGGAACACCGATTGGCTCTCTCGGTTCTCCGGTGCGACATGTCCGCACGGGTTGCAGGTCTGCGACGTGTACGCGGGATCGACCTCCACAATCCGGGTCCCGGTCCGCCGGGCCGCGTTCAGGCAGGCGAGCTTGAATTTGCGCCGCAGTCGGCGTTCACGCTCATGTTCCTTCGGGGTCTGGAGCGTGCGGTCGAACAGGTCTCCGTCCGAGGTGGCCACCGCCACGGCCACACCCCGGTCGATACCCACGGCCGCGTCCGGCACGGCGTGCTCGCCGGGGGTGTGCTCACCATCCTCGCACAGCAGCGACACGTACCAGTGCTCGCCGTCCCGGGAGACGGTGGCCGACCGGACGGCACCCTTGGGGGCGCGAGACCACCGGAACCGGACCCATCCCAGTTTGGGCAGCTTCAGGTGCCCCCACCTACGCCCCAACCGCTCCACGGTGATCTGCTTGGGGTCGGGGAAACGGAACGAGGGTTTCCACCGGCCCTTGCCACGCCAGCGCACGCCGAACGTCCCGTGATCTCGGCAGGCCCGGTCCAGGTCCTTCAACGTCTGCTGGAGGATGTGGGACGGCGCCGCCCGCAGCCACGTCTCCTCGGTCTTGGTCTCGGCGAGCTGGGTGGCTTGCAGGTGGTAGCCGCAGAACAGCTGGTCGTATCCGCGCTGCCACCGTTGGACGGCCTGGCGGCGCTGGTCCAGGGCGGTGTTCCACACCGCACGGCAGATATCGCCGTACTCGGCGCACCGCTCGGCCTGCTCGTCGGTGAGCGACAAGCGATACCGGAACCCGGTCAGCATGGTGGGAACACCTCCTCTCGATCCAGGACCAGACCGTAGCGGGGGCCGACGACATTCCGAGGCGGGGCGGCTGTCCCTGCCCTGAAGGACGGGGTCTGCGCCGCCAACGAACCAGATCACGGCGTACCGTATCCCGACGGCGGCGGGCCGCCTCCCCCACGGGGAGACGGCCCGGACACGAAGGTGTACCTCTAGCGCGGCATGCGCTCGGCCAGCCACGCCTCGACGTCGGCGGACGCGCGCGGCAGGCCCTCCGACATCACGCGGCGGCCGTCCTCGGTGACCAGGACGTCGTCCTCGATCCGCACGCCGACGCCCCGGTACTCCTCCGGCACGGTGAGGTCGTCGGGCTGGAAGTACAGGCCCGGCTCGACGGTGAGCACCATGCCCGGCTTCAGGTCGCCGTACAGGTGGACCTCCTGGCGGGAGACCGCGCAGTCGTGCACGTCCAGACCGAGCATGTGGCCGGTGCCGTGCAGGGTGTACCGGCGCTGGAGGCCCAGCTCCAGGACGCGGTCGACCGGACCCTCCAGCAGACCCCACTCGATCAGGCCCTCGGCCAGCACGCGCTGGGAGGCCTCGTGGAAGTCGGTGAACGGGCGCCCCGGCGCCACGGCGGCGATCCCGGCCTCCTGGGCGGCGTACACCAGGTCGTACACCTTGCGCTGGAGGTCGGTGAACGTGCCCGAGACCGGCATGGTGCGGGTGACGTCGGCCGTGTACAGCGTGGTGGTCTCCACACCGGCGTCCAACAGCAGCAGCTCGCCGTCGCGGACGGGGCCGTCGTTGCGGGTCCAGTGCAGGGTGGTGGCGTTGGGGCCGGACGCGGCGATGGTGCCGTAGCCGACGTCGTTGCCCTCCACGCGGGCGCGCAGGAAGAACGTGCCCTCGATGTAGCGCTCGGAGGTGTCCTTGGCCTGCGGCAGCGCCGTGACGACGTCGTTGAAGCCGCGCACGGTGGCGTCCACGGCCAGCTGGAGCTGGGCGACCTCCCACTCGTCCTTGACCAGGCGGTGGTCGGCCAGCGTCACGCCCAGATCCTCGTCGAGCTTGGCGGACTTGGCGCGGGCCTCGTCGTCGGCGTCGGCGCGCAGCTCGTCCACGATCGCGTCCAGCTCGGCGTCGTGTCCGCGCACGATGCGGGTGGCCACGGAGTCGGCGCGCAGGGCGCCGGGCAGGGTGCGCACGTCGGCGGTGGCCACACCCAGCAGGTCGGCGGCCTCGTCCAGGCTGTTGCGCCGACCGGTCCACAGCTCGCCGTAGCCGCCGAGCCAGAATTCGCCGTTGTCGCGGTTGGAGCGCGGCTTGAGGTAGAGCACCGCGTCGTGGCCGCCGTCCGCGCGCGGGGCCAGCACCAGGCAGCCGCCGTCGGAGGTGTCTCCGGTCAGGTACGCGTAGTCGGTCGCCGCGCGGAAGGGGTACTCGGTGTCGTTGGACCGGGTGAGGAGCTGTCCGGCGGGCACCACCAGGCGCTCACCGGGGAAGGCGGCGCTGAGCGCGGCGCGGCGGCGGGCGGTGTGCTCGGCCTGCTCGATGGGCTCCAGGTCGCGCCGCTCGGTGTCGGCCCACCCCGTGCTCATCCACGCGGCGAGCTCGTCGGAGACCGACTGCGCCTGGCCGTTCTTGCGTGGGGTGAACACGAAGCCGTCCTGCTCGACTCCGGGGCGCTGCTGGTCGCTCACGTCGTGGCTCTCCTCGTCGATCGCGGGGTTCTCGGCCGCACGTGGCGGCCCGTGTGACCCATCGTACGGTGGCGCCGCCCACCTGACCGCTCCACGGACATAGCGGCCCCCATAACGCCGGACCAGGTGGGATGGGGCCGGTCCGCGTCGGAGCGGCGGCGGGCACCCACGGTTCTCGGACACCGCTCACACACTTCTCCCAGGTGTCCCGCATAACGTGCACGCCACGGGGTCACTCACCGGGGGTGACCGTGCGACGACGGGACGGATCGCATGGGTAGGACACCGACGACGGGGCCGGTCCTGGGGCGACGGCAGGCGATCGCGGTCGGCGGTGGAGCCGCGCTGGCGACCACGGCGCTGGCCGGATGCGCGACGGCGGGCGACGGCGGGTCGGGCACGACCACGGCCGCGTCCTCCTCCCCCACGACCGGGGAGCGGGTCTGCGTGCTGAGTCCCGAGGTGACCGAGGGGCCCTACTACCTGGACGGGCAGCTGGTCCGCGAGGACATCACCGAGGGCAAGCAGGGGTTCCCGCTGGAGTTGGCGATCACCGTGGTCGACTACGCCAACGGCTGCGCCCCGCTGTCCGGGGAGAACGTGGCGGTGGAGATCTGGCACTGCGACGCGTGGGGCTACTACTCGGGCTACACCGAGGCCAGCCCCGGCGGTGAGGTCCCGGCGGAGGACGGCGAGGGGGACGAGGACTCCTTCCTGCGCGGGGTGCAGCCGGCGGACGAGGAGGGCACGGCGGTGTTCCGCACGATCGTGCCGGGGTGGTACAGCCCCCGTGTCACCCACATCCACCTCAAGGTGCACACCCAGGGAGAGATCGACACCACCTACGAGGGCGGCACCACCGTGCACACCGGCCAGCTGCTGTTCTCCGACGACTTCTGCGCCGAGGTGGCCGAGCGCGAACCCTACTCCGAGCACGTCCTGGAGCTGACCCCGGTCGAGGACGACCAGGTGTACCAGGAGGCCCGATCCGTCGAGGGCGAGCCCGACAGCATGGTCGTGACCCCGGCCCCGGTGACCGAGGGGACCCCCGAGGACGGGTACACGCTGACCGTGGTCGTGGGGGTCACCCCCGAGGAGTCCACGGGCGGCGGAGGCGGGGGCACGCCCGGGGAAGGCGCTCCGGACGGGATGACGCCTCCCGACGGCGCCACGCCCCCGGACGGGACGACGCCGCCGGGGCAGCCGTGACCCGCACGGTCAGGTGGCCAGGTCGCGGGTGAAGCCGATCGCGTCGGGGTGCGGGAACTCGTCGACCTCGTCCCGGCCCAGGCGGCGGTAGCCGAGCCGGTCGTACAGCCCGAGCGCCTCGGGCTGGGAGGGGCCGGTGAACAGCACCACGCGGGTGTAGCCGAGGTCGCGCGCGGCCTGCTCGAGAGCGGTCATGACCCTGCGGGCCAGCCCCCGGCGGCGGTGCCGGTGCGAGGTCCACACGCGCTTGAACTCGGCGGTCCCGGGCCGGGTCGCGCGCCCCTCCCCGTAGGGGCGCACCGCTCCCCCGGCCACGATCTCGTCGGCGAGGTCGGCCAGGACCATGCGGCCGTGCGGGGCCGCGAACTCCGTCACCGGGTAGCGCTCCAGCTCCCGGGCGGCGTTGTCCGCGCCGTAGCGCTCGGTGTACTCGGCCAGGAGACCGGCGAGCAGCCCCGCCACGCGCGGGTCGTCGTGGTGGACCCGCGTGATCCGGACACCGTCTCCCGGCACGGCCCTCACCGCCGTGGCCCCGGTCCCGGCGTCCGTGTCCTGGGCGTGCGTCACCTTCGTCCTCCTCACGTGCCTGGGCGCCGGTCAGACCGGGGCGCGGGGCTCCGGAACCGGCGACGTGAAGAGGGTACGCGCTCGTAGCGCCCGGAACCCGTTCTCGACCCGGTACCCGGCGGCCAGGAGGCGTTCCCGGGCGGCGTCCGCGCTGCGCACGGTGGCTTCGTCGAAGAGGAGGTTGTAGTAGCGCTCCGGGACCCGGTTGAGGCCCCCGCGCAGGGCGCGCAGCGCGGCGGTGGCCGCCGACGGCGTTGCGGGGGTCTCGGGAAGGACGCCGTAGGCCCGCCGCGCCCACGCGGGCAGGGTGGCGTAGGCCAGCGCGCCCACGGGGAACCACAGGGGTTTGAGCGGGGCCAGCCAGGACAGGCGGTCGGGGACGGTGGGCCACAGCAGGAACCGCACCGCCTGGCGGGCCTCGGGTGTGACGCGCAGCTCCGGACGGACGGCGGTGAGGTAGCGGCGCAGTTCGGCCACACCGCGCGGCACGTCTCCCGGTTCCAGGCCGACGTAGACGGCGGCGCGCGCCCGCTCGTCGACGTAGCGGTCCATCTCCGCCGCGGTCAGCGGCACGCCCGCCCGGTGGGTGGTCTCCAGGTACGAGGAGACCTCGGCGCAGTGCACCCACACGAGCAGGTCGTGCTGGTCGACGCGGTGGCCGCGGCCGGTGGCGGGGTCGGTGAAGCGCAGGGCGCGGTGCACCCGGCGGATGCGCGCGCCGAGCTCCTCGGCCTCGTCGGGACTGCCGTAGGTGGTGACCGCGACGAAGTGCGCGGTGCGCAGCAGCCGTCCGGTCGGGTCGACGCGAAAGTCGGAGCGCTGCCACACGCCCTGCATCGCCACCGGGTGCAGGGCCTGGAGCATGAGCGCGCGGACGCCCGCCACCCACATGGAGCGGTCCAGGTGGATCTTCCAGGTGACGCTCTCCGGGGCGGCGACGGTCGGCTGCATCCGGTTCTCCTCCAGGGGACGCGGGGGTTCGCACCGCGTGGCGGACCCGGTTCCCACGATACGTCTCGGTTCGTCCGCCGCTCGGGTGGGTGGTCGAAGCGCCCGGCGGCCCTGGTCACAGCGGGTCGGGCCCGACCCCGGTGCGGCGCCCCCAGTCGCCGCGGCCCCGAAGGTGGGCCAGGACCGCGCGGACCCGGCGGTGCACCTCCTCGTCCGGAGGCAGGTCGAGCTTGGCGAGGATGTTGCCGATGTGCTTGCCGACGGCCGCGTCGCTGACGGTCAGCCGCCGGGCGATCGCGCCGTTGGAGTGCCCCTCGGCCATCAGGCCCAGCACCTGCCGCTCCCGCGGGGTGAGCCGGTCCAGCGGATCGGCGCTGCGGCGCAGCAGCTGGCGGACCACCTCGGGGTCGACGACGGTGGCGCCCCCCACCACCTGGCGCAGCACCGACGCGAACTCGCGCACGTCGCCCACCCTCTGCTTGAGGAGGTACCCGACACCGCGACCGTTCCCGGAGTCCAGCAGGTCGGAGGCGTAGCTCAGCTCGACGTACTGACTCAGCGCCACGACGGCCAGCCCCGGGTCACGGCGGCGCAGGCGCACGGCGGCGCGCAGCCCCTCGTCGGTGAGGTCGGGGGGCATCCGGATGTCGGTGACCACGAGGCCGGGGCGGTGTTTGGCGACGGCTCCGACCAGCGCCTCCCCGTCCCCCACCGCGGCCACGACGGGGAACCCGAACCGTTCCAGGACCCCCACCAGCCCCTCCCTCAGGAGCACGCCGTCCTCGGCCAGGACGGTCGGCACGGGGGTCACGGACCCGGGGTCGGCGGGATCGGGCCGCACGGCAGCTCCACTCGTATGCGTGTCGGTCCCCCGACGGGGCTGGACAGGGACATTGTGCCGCCCATGACCGCGATCCGGTCCTGGAGGCCGGTCAACCCGGTCCCCCGGGAGGGGTCGGCGCCGCCGGGGCCGAAGTCGGTGACCTCGACCACGAGCGTGTCCGGGGCCGTGCCCGCGCCGAGGACCGTGCCCGCGTGCACGGTGACGGCGTTGGCCTCGGTGTGCTTGGCGACGTTGGTGAGCGCCTCGGCGACGACGAAGTAGGCGGCCCCCTCCACGTGGGCGGGAGGTCGGCCGGGGATCTCCGTGTCCACACGGGTCGGGACCGGGCAGTGGTCGGCGAGTTCGGCCAGCGCGGCGGGCAGCCCGCGGTCGGTGAGCACCCGGGGGTGGATGCCGCGGACGAGTTCGCGCAGCTCGTCGATGAGCTCGTTGGCCTTGGCCTGGGCGGCGGCGACGCGCCGGTCGGCCTCGGAGGACTCCTCAAGGTCGAGCCGGGCCATCCCGAGGTCCACGGACAGGGCGACGAGCCGCTGCTGGGCGCCGTCGTGCAGGTCGCGTTCGATGCGTCGGCGTTCGTACTCGAAGGCGTTGACCAGGCGGGCCCGGGACTCGGTGACCTGACTGAGCTCGGCACGCAGTTCCTCCTTGGGCGGCCCTACCAGGAGGGATCGCGCGATGACCGCGTGGCCCTGGGCGAGGACCCCGGAGGCGTAGAGGAACAGGACGAGGAGCACGGGGCTGACGAGGGCGAAGGGGATCGCCTGCTCGGGTGTGTCGATGTAGTAGGGCCCCATGGAGAGGATGGCGCTGGGTTGCACCAGGAGCAGGAACGGGGAGAGAGCCAGCGCCGCCCCGACGAGGGCCAGGCCGCCCAGGACGGACAGGAGGAGTCCGCTGACCGGAAGCAACAGGAACATGTAGGCGACCGCCCGCCAGGTGGCGCTCTCGGTGTACCGGGTCCGGATCCATCCCCACAGACCGGGCGGCGGCGGACGGTGGCCGCCGGTGGCCGCCTCCCCGGAGACGATCCGCAGGCGCCACCGCTCCAGCGCGCCCAGGGGAAGGGCGAGCAGGGGCGCGAAGGCCGCGATCATCACCAGGCCGACGAGGAATCCCGCCAGGGCGGGCTCGCCGATCCGCGTGGTGTCCCACGGGCGACTGACCATGGCGCCAAGAACCATGGCCCAGGGGAGGTAGAGGGGCAGTGCGACCACCGTCACGACCAGGCCGACGGCCACGGTGGCCAGCGCGTGGAGGAGGGCCCGCCAGGGCCAGGCCGTGAGGAGGAAGCGCGGTCGGGCCATGGCCTGGGCGAGGCTCCTCGGCCGTCCCGACGGTGTGTCCGGCGTCGTCATGCCCCCAAAGCTAGGAGCCGGGGCGGGCGGGGCGGAACCGGTCCCGCCCCACCTTCCGTGGTGGGTCCAGCCCTACCTCCCCAACCCCGGCCGGGCACGGACTTCGCAGTTCAGGAAGGTAGGGTGGGACGACGTGAGCGCGAAACCTCTGATCCCCGATGTCCTGGCCGCCCGGTACGCGTCCGCGGAGCTGGCCCGACTGTGGTCCCCCGAGTACAAGGTGGTCGCCGAGCGGCGACTGTGGCTGGCCGTCCTGCGCGCGCAGGCACGCCTGGGCGTCGACGTGCCCGACGGTGTCGTGGCCGACTACGAGAAGGTCCTCGACCAGGTGGACCTGGCCTCCATCGCCGAGCGTGAGCGGGTCACCCGGCACGACGTGAAGGCGCGGATCGAGGAGTTCAACGCCCTGGCGGGCCACGAGCACGTCCACAAGGGCATGACCTCGCGCGACCTCACCGAGAACGTCGAGCAGCTCCAGGTGCGCGACAGCCTGCTGCTGGCGCGCGACCGCGTGGTGGCGCTGCTGGCGCGGCTCGGCGACCTGGCGGCCCGGTACGGCGGCACGGTGATGGCGGGCCGGTCGCACAACGTCGCCGCCCAGGCCACCACGCTCGGCAAGCGGTTCGCGTCGATCGCCGACGAGGTGCTGGTCGCCCACGGACGGCTGGAGGAGCTGATCGCCCGCTACCCGCTGCGCGGGATCAAGGGCCCGGTCGGCACCGCCCAGGACATGCTGGACCTGCTGGGCGGGGATCGCGACGCGCTTCGGTCGCTGGAGGACGAGGTCGCCGCCCACCTGGGGTTCGAGCACCGTCTGACCAGCGTCGGCCAGGTCTACCCGCGCTCGCTCGACTTCGAGGTGCTCACCACGCTGGTGCAGTTGGCCGCGGGACCCTCGTCACTGGCCAAGACCGTGCGTCTGATGGCCGGACACGAGCTGGTGACCGAGGGGTTCGCGGAGGGCCAGGTCGGGTCCTCGGCGATGCCGCACAAGATGAACACGCGCTCGTGCGAGCGGGTGAACGGGCTGGCCGTGATCCTGCGCGGTTACGCGTCCATGGCCGGTGAGCTGGCCGGGGACCAGTGGAACGAGGGTGACGTGTCGTGCTCGGTCGTACGCCGCGTGGCGCTGCCGGACGCGTTCTTCGCCTTCGACGGGCTGGTCGAGACCATGCTGACGGTGCTCGACGAGTTCGGCGCCTTCCCCGCGGTGATCTCCGCCGAACTCGACCGCTACCTGCCGTTCCTGGCCACGACCAAGATGCTCATGGCGGCCGTGCGCGCGGGAGTGGGCCGGGAGACCGCACACGAGCTGATCAAGGAGCACGCGGTCGCCTCCGCGCTGGCGATGCGCCAGGAGGGCACGGGCAACCGCCTGCTGGACCGGTTGGGTGAGGACGAGCGGTTCCCGCTGAACCGGGCGGAGCTGGACGCGCTGCTGGACAACCGGATCACGTTCACCGGTGCGGCGGAGGACCAGATCGCGGCGGTCGTGGAACGCGTCATCGAGATCACCGAGGAGCACCCCGAGGCGGCCGCCTACCGCCCGGGCGCCATCCTCTAGGAACGGTTCTCGGTCCGGTCGGGGCCCGGTGGACGGTCTTCCCGTCCACCGGGCCCCGAGTCGTGTCCGTCCTCCGTGGTTCTGTTTCTTGGAACGGTCACTCCGGGGGGTCACCGTTCGGACGCCGGCAGGGTGCTCATGGACAGGTGTGCGCCGGAGGCGTCCGTTGAGGGTGGTGGAGGGCGACGAAGAGGGAGGAACCGCGCCGGAGGCGTCCGTTGAGGGTGGTGGAGGGCGACGAAGAGGGAGGAACCGCGCCGGAGGCGTCCGTTGAGGGTGGTGGAGGGCGACGAAGAGGGAGGAACCGCGCCGGAGGCGTCCGTTGAGGGTGGTGGAGGGCGACGGGCGGGCGAGGCGAGCCGCGAGCGAGGAACGAGCGGCAGGCGCCGCCAAGGAGGAAGCATCCCTGCCTTGAGGGCGCCCGGACACGGGCCGAAGCGAAGCGGCAGGCCCGAAACAAACTAGGGCGCGCGGACGATGCCCACACCGCGGTCGGCGGCGGCCACCTTGGAGTCGATCGCTCCGCTGTCGGCGTGGGCGAGCAGGCGGGAGGTCACGGTCGTGGCCGCGTGCGGGGAGGAGTCGGACAGGACGCGCTCCCACCACAGGGCGGCCACCCCCGCCACGTGCGGGCAGGCCATGCTGGTGCCGTTGAACGCCACCAGGCCCCCGCCCGTCTTGGCCGACAGCACCCCGACACCTGGCGCGCTGATCTGCGGGAACGTGTTGGAGAAGGGGGCGATCGTCAGTCCGGAGTCGCCCTGGCCGAGCGCGCCCACCGACACCACGCCCTCGGCGGCGGCCGGGAGGGAGACGGCGATCTCGTAGTCGGGGTGCACCTCGCGGCGGCTCTCGTTGCCCGCGGCGGCCACCACCACGGTCCCCTTTCCGAACGCCGCGCGCGCCCGCAACAGGTCCAGCAGGGAGTCGAACATCCGCAGGTTGGCGCGGTAGGCCTCCAGCGCCGAGGAGGTGGCCAGGTCGGTGGGCCACCCCTGGTCGACGAGGTTGGACACCAGTCCGGGGAAGTCGTAGCCGAGGGACATGGACACCACGTGGGCGCCCTGGTCCGCGGCCCACTGGATGCCCTGGAGCAGCATCTCGGAGTCGCCTCGGCCCCGGTCGTCGAGGACCTTGCCGACGAGGCCGCGTTCCACCCCGGGGGCCACACCGATGCGGGTGCCGTCGACGTCGCGACCGAAGACCGTGCCCGCCACGTGTGTGCCGTGTCCCTGACGGTCACCGTCCCCGGAGCCGGTGAAGTCCCGCTGCGTCAGGTCGACGCCGGTGAACGCCGGGTGCTCGGCGTCGATGCCGGTGTCCAGGACGGCCACGGTCACCCCGGCGCCGGTGGCCGCGGAGGTGTCGGCGCCCACGGCGGCCACGCCCCAGGTACGGGTCTCGTCGACGGTGGTCGCGGTGTCGGTGTCGTGGGGGGTGGGTTCGATGAGGAGGGTGGGCATGACGGGGGCGACCGCGCGGACCCGTGGATCGCGCGCGGCGTCGTCGAGGTCGTGCTTGTCCATCTCCAGGACCTCGACCACGGGCTCACCGGCGGCCTCGACGGTCGCGGCGAGCGTTGAGGGGCGCCTGAGACCACTGAGGTCGAAGGGGCCGGTGGTCGACGGACTTCCCGTGTCACGCAGGACGGTGCACTTCTGCCGCATGGAGCTCTCCTGAGGGTTGGAGGACATGACCCGACCAGTTTCTGGGCCCGACCACCGGAGTACACCCGTGACACGCGGTGATGCCAGTGGCTTTCGGGGCACAGATCCGTGCCCTCGGTATGACCCAGTTCACTCCAGCTAACAGTAGGTTCAAAAGTAAACGGGTATTACGCTTCTGGAGACGGCAAACGACCCCCGGAGCCCCCCATGACCGATCCCGCTTCCTTCGGCACCGCCCTGTGGTCCGTGCTGATCGGCGCCGCCTTCGTCCTGGCCCTCGGGCTGGCGATCATCTCCGACATGGCATTGCGCCGACGCGAGGACCGCGCCGAGGCGGCTCGCCGTGCCGGTGAGACCACCGAGCTGGTGCGGCACAACGGCCGCCCGGCCACCCGCTGACGGACGAGCGGCGCGCCGTCCCCGGGGTCCGCTCCCCGGGGGCGGCCGCGTCCTACCGGGGGGACACCAGGCGGGTGAAGAGGTCCGGGTCGACATTGCCTCCCGAGAGCACAGCGACCGTCGAACCGGGTCGGCCCGGCTCCGTGGGCACCCGGCCCGCCATGACCGCGGCGGCGGCCAGGGCACCGCTGGGCTCGGCCACCAGACGCGACCCGTACGCGAGGGCGGCCACCGCGCGGGCGATCTCACCCTCGGTGACCGTCACCACGTCCGACAGCCGTGCCGTCAGGTGCGCGAAGGTGAGATCGGACAGGCACACCCGCACCCCGTCGGCCATGGTCCGCTGGGTGCGCTCGGGCGACCAGGCCACCCGGCGGCCGACACGCAGGCTCTCGGCGGCGTCCGCGGCCAGCTCCGGCTCCACTCCCACCACCCGGACCGGGCGGGGCCGCACGGTCATCGCCGCCGTGGCCACCCCGGAGGCCAGTCCTCCCCCGCCCACCGGCACCACGATCGTGGTCACCTCCGGCGACTGCTCCAGGATCTCCAGGCCCACAGTGCCCTGACCGGCGATCACACGCCAATCGTCGAACGGCGGAACCAGGGCCAGCCCCTCCTTGTCCGCCAACTCCCGAGCGGTGGACGACCGTTGCTCCGGGGGCACCGTGACCACCCGGGCCCCGCACGCACGCACGCGCCTCACCTTCACCTCAGGCGCTCCCTCGGGGACCACCACCGTGCACGCCACACCCTGTTCCCGAGCCGCGTGGGCCAGCGCCAGGCCGTGGTTGCCGGAGGAGTGGGTCACCACCCCCGCCGCCCGCTCGGAGGGGGTGAGGAGCGCGACGGCGTTGGTGGCACCGCGCAGTTTGAACGCGCCGGTCGGCTGGAGGCTCTCCGGTTTGACGAGGAACGGCGGCCCCCCGTCGGGGCCGACCGTCAGGGGCGTGCGCACGACACGTCCTTCCACACGTGCGGCGGCGGCGCGGACATCGTCAGCGGTGACCAGTTCCATGGGGCCAATATGCCCACCCGTCGCCCTCCCCCACCCTCAACCGACGCCTCCGGCGCACCACCCCCCACACCGTCGCCCTCCCCCACCCTCAACCCACGCCTCCGGCGCACCACCGGCCCAGCCCGCGCCCGGCGCGGACCGCTCTTTTTGCCCGCCGATTGCCGTGTCAGCCGAGAGGGCCGGGCGAGGTGCCGCCACGATGGCACCACGGCGTGCGTCGCGACGGGAGGAGCACACGGGTGGGCGCGGAACCAGGGGCAGAGAACGGTCAGGTCCCGGTCGCGCGGAGGCTGGCGCCCCTCGTGGTCCCCGCGCTGCTGGTCGGGATCGGTTCGGCCCTGGTCCTGCTGGCCGTCGACGCGACCGCCGAACTCGTCCACGGGTGGGTGTGGACCGCACTGCCCGGCGCGTTCGGCGTCGACGGGCGAGGCAGGCCGTGGACGGTGGCCGTGCTCACCCTGACGGGGCTCGCCGTGGGACTGGTGGTGTGGAAGGCGCCCGGCCATGCCGGGCCCGACCCGGCCACCGTGGAGCTGGTCGAGGAACCGCTGGAACCACGGGTCCTGCCCGGGCTGCTGACCACCATCGTCCTCGCCCTGGCCTGCGGTGTCAGCCTGGGACCGGAGAACCCCGTCATCGCGACCACCGTCACCCTCGCCCACTGGGCGGGCCGCCGGCTGATACCCGCCGCGCCCGCGGCGACCTGGGTCGGACTGGCCACCGCCGCCACCGTCGGGGCGCTGTTCTCCACCCCCGTGGCGGCCGCCCTGCTGTTGACCGAGGCGGCCGCGGGCGAGCGGGAGGAGCCGCTGTGGAACCGGTTGGTGCTCCCGCTCATCGCCGCCGGATCCGGGGCGGTGACCACGTACGCGCTCGCCGGGCCCGAGCTGTCGCTGTCCCTGCCCGCCTACCCCGGTCCGGCCCCGGGGGACGTGCTGTCCGGGTCGGTCATCGCCCTGGCCGGGGGTGCGGCCGGGCTGGCCCTGGTCTACGCCTTCCCGGTGGTGCACGGCTGGTTCCGACGGCTGCGCCACCCGGTGCTGATGGTCGGCGCGGGCGGGCTGGTCCTGGGGCTGCTGGGCGCACTCGGCGGACCGCTGACCATGTTCAAGGGCCTGGAGGAGATGAAGGAGCTGGCCGACCGGAGCGCCGACCTCGGTGTCGCCGCGCTGGCGGTGATCATCGTGGTCCGGATGGCGGCCCTGCTCACCGCGGCCTCGTGCGGGTTCCGCGGCGGCCGGATCTTCCCGGCCCTGTTCGCCGGGGTGGCGCTGGGGCTCCTGGTCGCGAAGCTGGTCCCGGTCGTGCCGGTGTCGCTGGCGGTGGCGTGCGCGGTGCTGGGGATCCTCACCTCGGTCACCCGGCAGGGCTGGCTGAGCCTGTTCATAGCGGTGACCGTCGTACCCGACCTGGGCCTGCTGCCCGTGCTGTGCCTGGCGGTGCTGCCGGTGTGGCTGTTGGTCAGCGGGCGCCCGGAGATGGTGGTGGCCGCGCAGGCGGACTCCGAACAAGGCTGACACCGGGTGGCGGTCCCCGGCCGGGACCTCACCCGGCACGGGGACGGACGTCACCGCGCGACCGTCAACACCCGACCGGCGCCTCCGGCCCAGACCCCCCGCACCGGTTCACAGAACGACCACGTACCTCTCCCAGGGGAAGACGACGTCGTCCTTGCCCGCCTCCACCACCCTCCCGTCGGCCGAGTGGCACGAGCCGCCCATGACCTTGATGCGCGCGTTGGTCGAGTTGACCACTCCCGCCGCCTTGTCGGGAACGCTGACGCAGCCGGAGGGGTTGGCGCGGTGCACGGATCCCCCGTTCAGCGTGACGAAGACGATCTCGCCCCTGGCCGCGTCGGCGGGCCCGACGGTGCCCAGGGTGAGTGCGGCCGCGACGGCGAGGACTCCGGCGGTGGAGTACGGTCGGCGCATAATCCACTCCTTTAAGTGTCTATTTAACAACTGTCCGTAGTTGACCTGGATGTACATCTACCACGCGAACCGGCGCCCCGCCCCACGGCATGCGGTAGATTGCGGAACTCGATGCGTACTGAATGGACTCCCCAGGACCTGCCCGCTCGGGCCCTCTACCAGCTACTGACCGCCGTGGTGGTACCGCGACCCATCGCGTGGGTCTCGACCACCTCCGAGTCGGGTGTGGACAATCTGGCGCCGCACTCCTTCTTCACCGTGGCCTGCACGGATCCGGCGATCGTGCAGTTCACGTCGGTGGGGCGCAAGGACTCACTGCGCAACGCCGAGGCGACCGGGGAGTTCGTGGTCAACCTCGCCCCGGTGGGACTCCAGGAGCAGGTGAACGCGACCGGCACGCCCTACCCGCACGACGTGAGCGAGTTCGACGCGGTCGGCCTCACCCGGGAGGCGAGCAAGGCGGTGCGTCCGCCGCGCGTGGCGGACTCTCCCGTGGCCCTGGAGTGCGTCCTGCACTCGACCGTGCGCCTGGGTGACTCGACGGTGGTCTTCGGCCGCGTGGTGCACGCCGCCGTGGCCGAGGAGGTCCTGGTCGACGGCCATCCGGAGGTCACACGACTGCGGCCGCTGGCGCGCCTGGGCCGCAACGAGTGGTCCGCGCTGGGCGAGGTCAGCGAACTCGACCGCCTGCCCTACCGCGCCTGAGCCGCCGCCCCGCCCGGGGCGGGCGCGTCCCCTCCTCAGGCGACCGGACGGTCAAAGGTCCAGGTCCCGCTCCGGCGCGGGCAGGGTGGGCAGGCGGGCGGCCACGGCCGACGGGTCGCCGGACCAGTCCATGGCGGTGATCTGCGCGATGCTGCGACGTCCGGTCGCGGCCCGGGCGAGCTCGAAGGCGCTGGCCCGCAGCTCCAGGTCGTCCCCGCCACCCAGCCGCCATTCCTGACCGGTGTCGGTGGCCACCACGCGCACGCCGGGCAGGGACTCGTCCCAGCCGCGCCCGAGGCCGCGCAGGACGAAGTCGGCGAGCTGGTCGGCGTAGTCGGTCTGGGGCGCCATCCCCAGGGCGCCGCGCAGGTCGTTCTCGTGGTGCCACACGTCGAGGGCGGGCAGGGCGTAGCGCGCCCTGGTCTCGCGGGCGAGGACCTTCAGGAGGGCGGGCGTGGCCGCACGCCACTCGGCGCAGATCACGGGCAGGTCGTCTTCGGCTCGCTCGGCCACCTGACGAGCGGTCGCCTCGTCGTCGGAGGGCGGGGTGAGGCCCTTGTACGCGACGTCGACGCTGATCCCGGCCAGGTGGGCGTAGGTCTGGCGCACATCCCAGGCGGGCAGCGCGGGGACGTCGGTGGCGAGCTGGTCGGCGGTGAGTTCGGCGGCCAGGTCGAAAAGCCTGTCCTGACAGCTGGTGTACACGCTGGCTGAGTCCATGCGCACACGCTACCGAACGGCGTTCGGACACGACCGGACCGCCCCCGGTGCGCCCACCGGGGGCGGTGGGTCCGGCGCGCCCCGAACCGGTCAGGAACCGGCGCCGCAGGTGAGCTCAGGGACCGCGGCGGGGCCCTGACGGGTTCCGGTGAAGCCGAAGGTGGTGGTCGCGCCCTCGGACAGGACGGCGTTGTATCCGGCGTCGACCGCCATCACCCGGGACCCGTCGGTGGAGACGGAGGCGTTCCACGCCTGTCCGATCCCCTCACCGTCGGGGAGTTCCCACTCCACGGTCCAACCGTCCAGGTCGGTTCCGGCGGTGACGGTGACCTGGACCTGGAAACCGCCCTGCCACTCGTGCCGCACCGCGTACCCGGCCGTGCAGTCCGCGTCGGACGGAGGGTCGGTGGGCTCGTCCGTGGGCGGATCGGTGGGCTCGCCCCCGCCCCCGTAGACCGGCGCCTCCTCGGCGGTCTCGACGATGCCGTCGGAACCGTGGAAGATCCGGTCGCCCCACGCGGTCAGCCGGGCGGTGTCGAAGTCCTCGACCATGTCCAGGTACTCGACCCCGCCGCTGTTACCGCTCCAGGACCAGCCGACGTAGCCCAGCCCGAGGCGTTCGGCGTGGTACATGATCGCGTTCTCGTCCGGGTCTCCGTCACTGTGGTCGTGGCCGAACTCGCCGATGACCAGCGGCAGACCGGCGTCGACGAAGGACTCCATGTAGTCGACGACGGTCGCCTCCCGCTCGTACACGCCGTACATGTGGACGGAGAAGACCGTGTTGGCGTCCGGGTCGGAGTCGAAGACGTCCTGGGCACCCTGCCGCATGATGCCCTGCCAGTCCTGACCCCAGTTGGGGGCGTCCACGACCAGCGTGTGGTCGAACCCGGCCCCGCGCAGGCGGTTGATCGCGGCACTGGTGTCCGAAGCCCAGTTCGCGTTGGTCGCCTCGTCGTTGCCGTAGGGCTCGTTGCCGATGTTGACCAGGACGTGGTCCTCCTCGCCCTCGACGGCGTCGCGCACGCGCAGCCAGTAGTCGACCGCCTGGTCCAGGGTGGCCGCGGCCCGGTCCTCGCCGTAACCGGTGGTGTCGTGGACCTCCAGCACGCAGATCAGCCGGTTGGCCTTGCACCGCGCGACCACGTCGGCCACGTCGTCGGCGTCGTTCTCGGTCCAGCGATCGCCGCTGCTGAGGACGACCCGGACCGTGTTGGCGCCGAGGGACTTGATGCCGGCGAGGGAGTCGACCTCCTGGGGGTACCAGGTGTGGGCGTGGCTCACGCCGCGGATGACGAAGTCGTTGCCCGCCGCGTCCACCAGCCGACCGTCCTGGACACGAAAGCCCGTGTCGGCCTGGGCGGGCAGTGCGTGAACCACGAGCGCCGCGACGAGGGCGAGGGCCGCCCCGAGGGCGACGAGGAGTCTCGGTGTTCTGGGGGGTTGCATGGATCTCCTTCCGACCAAAGAATGAGACAACGTTGTCTTATGGAATCGAGGTGTCGGGGAGCGGCTTCACCGGCCGCTCCCCGTTCACCGACTCGGGTCGGGGCCCGCGGGCCCCGACCCGAGGGAACCGGTCAGTCGAGGGGCGGGTAGGCGTTGTCCAGCAGTTCCTGGAACTGCTCGGGGAACCAGTGGCCGGAGACCGGGGCGTTCGGCAGGGCACCGCTCATGCTGTGGCCGTTGCGCGGGTTGCCCTCGTAGGTCGGGTCGCACATGCGGTCGAAGCCCTTGCCCTCGTCGTTGGGGATCTCCTCGCTGGAGCCGTCGGACTCACCCGGCGGCTTCATCCAGACGTAGGCGTCGATCCCCGGCTCGGGGGCGGCCTGCGGGCGCTCGCCCAGTCCCGCCCCGGCCTGGTTGCACCAGTTGCCGATATGGATGCGCCGGTCCATCCGGCTCTCGTCCACGTAGGTGTCGACGTCGGTGGAGGAGCTCGGCGCGGTCGGGCGCTCGTCGCCGCCCCAGCCGTTGCGCGAGGTGTCGATGAGCATGCCGATGTTCTCGTCGAAGCCGACACCGACCAGCTCCGTGCGCAGCGCCTGCGCGAAGGAGAGCTCGTCGGCGTAGCGGTTCCAGTCCACCCAGGCGGACTGGCGGACCAGCGCGCCGCCGATGACCCCGTCCACGTCGATGTAGGGCTCCTCCAGGGCGGAGTAGTTGGCCGTGTTGGCGATGAAGCCGTGCACGTCGTCGGGGGTGGCCCCGGCGGCGTTGGCGGCCTCGTGGAACACCTCGGCCGAGGCGGTGAAGTTGTCGTCCCAGCCGATCCAGCCGTGGTGGCCGGCGTCCACGTAGTTGTAGACGTTGCCGATCGCGCCGAGGGTGGACAGGGCGTACCCCACCCCCTCGACGTAGTTGCCGTTGGCCAGCATCTCGTCGCACTCGGGGGTGGCCGTGGGCCGGGAGCCGACGTTGGTGACCAGGTTCGGCAGCGAGTCGATCTCGATCGTGGTCACGACGCGCAGCTCGGTGTCCTCGTAGTCGGCGAGGATGTCGGCGATCGGGTCGATGTACTCGTTCTTGTAGCGGTCGATCTCGTCGGGGCCGAGCTCCCCGTTGGAGGCCAGGGCGGCGCAGTCCCGACCGGGCAGGTTGTAGATGACGACCTGGATGACCAGGGGGTCGCCGGCGGCCTGCGCCAGGGCCTCGTCCAGGTGGTCGCGGAGGCCGTAGTCGCCGGTGGTGGGGCTGTCGTTGCCCTCGATCGCGCTGATCCGGTCGAGCCACACGCCGGTGGGCTCGTCGGCGACGGCGTCGCCGCCGGGCTCGGCCGCGGCGTTGGCCGACCAGATCGGGTTCACGTAGACGTCGGCGCCGACGTAGGGGTTGTCGACGCGCTCGCCCGGGTTCGGGTCCGGGTCGGTGGGCTCGTCGGTGGGCTCGTCGGTCGGTTCGTCCGTGGGCTCCCCCGTGGGGTCCGGGTCGACCTCGCCCCGACACACCGTGCCGTTGAGGGTGAACTCGACCGGGACGGGGTTGTCGCCGCCGTAGGTGCCCTGGAAGCCGAAGGAGACCCCGGACCCGGTGCCGATGGTGGCGTTGTGACCCACGTTGGCGGCGGTCACGCTCGGGCCGGACTGGGTGTGCGTCGCGTTCCAGATGTTGGTGATCTGCTGGTCACCGTCGAAGTCCCAGCTCAGTTCCCAGCCGTCGACGGGGTCGCCGAGGTTGGCGATCTCCACGTTCGCGGTGAATCCCGAACCCCAGTCGTTGGCGACCTGGTAGTCGACCTCGCACTGGGTGGCGGCGCTGGCGGTCGTGGGGAGGGTGACGGCGGCCAGTGCGCCGCCGAGAAGGAGGACGGACATCGCGGCGAGGCCGCGTCGCGGCGCCGGACCCAAGTCCGGCACACGTCTGAAGGTGCTCATCTGCTGCTTCCTCATGGTTGGGGGGTCGGTCCATCAGGGATCACGCGAGCACGTGCGGGGGCGGTCCGCGGGCCGGGCACGGTAGGCGTGCGCGGCCCGTACGACGGCTGACGGGTGGGAGCGGGCAGGGCATGGCCACCTCGGTGATCGGCGTGGGCGAGCGCCGTGTCGTGGGGGATGTTGTCGCCGTGTCGTGGGGGAACACTGCATGGGAGCGCTCCCAAACCTGGGCGAACGAACCGCGTGAAGAACTCACGTGATTCGCGCCGCCCTGGTGTGCGACCTTTCGGGAGCGCTCCCATGAGCGTAGTCACCAACCGTCCGCGTGTAAACACCCCATAAAGCGCGGATTTCCGGGCACGCCAGCGGAACCCGACACGGGAGCTCGCCGCCCTTGGCCGACGCCCGAAGCGCCGACGCGGGTGTTTCGGGTGGACTGATCACCCGTTCGCCCGAAACACCCCGCACCGTTCGCCCCGACGAGCCTCCCTCACCGGCCGAGGCCGCTCATCAGGTCGTCGAAGGAGACCGGGTCCTCGAAACCGTCCCGGCCGACGGGAGCGTGGTCGACCGCCAGGCCCGCCAGCTGGCGGGCCGCGCGGTGGATCCGTTCGGCCAGCTCACGGCCACCGCTCTCCCCCGAACCCCAGTCCTCCGAGGCCGCGTACACCCCGGTCGGCGCGACCACCGACCGGGTGTGGGCGAACAGGGGCCGCAGGGCGTGTTCCAGCACCAGGGAGTGCCGCGGGCTGCCCCCGGTGGCACCGATCAGCACGGGCTTGCCGTCCAGGGCCTCGGGCTCGACCACGTCGAAGAACGACTTGAACAGCCCGCTGTAGGAGGCGTTGAACACCGGAGTGAGCGCGATGACTCCGTCGGCGGCGGCCGTCCGGTCCAGGGCCTCGCGCAGCTGTCCGGTGGGAACGCGGGTGGTCATGGCGTTCATGATGTCGTGGGCCACCTCGCGCAGCTCCACGGTCGTGGTCTCGGCCCGCACGCCGCGCTCGGCCAGCGCCTCCTCGGTGGCGGCGGTCAGCCGGTCGGCGAGCAGGCGGGTGGAGGACGGGGCGCTCAGCCCGGCGGTGACGGTGACGATCGAGCGGGTGGTCATCGAACAACCTCCGTGGTCGTGTCGACCTCCCGCCGGGCGGCCAGCAGGGAGGCGTGGGTGGGCGCGTCGGGAACGTGGGCGGGCCGGCCGGAGGCGAACTCGCGGCGCAGCACGGGCACGACCTCCTCGCCAAGGATGTCCAGCTGCTCCAGGACGGTCTTGAGCGGCAGGCCCGCGTGGTCCATGAGGAAGAGCTGGCGCTGGTAGTCGCCGAACATCTCGCGGAAGGTCAGGGTGCGGTCGATGACCTCCTGCGGGCTGCCGACGGTCAGCGGCGTCTCACGGGTGAACTCCTCCAGCGAGGGCCCGCCTCCGTAGACGGGCGCGTTGTCGAAGTAGGGCCGGAACTCGCGAACGGCGTCCTGGGAGTTCTTGCGCATGAACACCTGGCCGCCCAGGCCCACGATCGCCTGGTCGGCGGTGCCGTGGCCGTAGTGCTCGAAGCGGCGGCGGTAGAGCGCGATGAGCTTCTTGGTGTGGGTGGCGGGCCAGAAGATGTTGTTGTGGAAGAAGCCGTCACCGTAGTAGGCGGCCTGCTCGGCGATCTCCGGGCTGCGGATGGAACCGTGCCACACGAACGGCGGCACGTCGTCCAGCGGGCGCGGTGTGGAGGTGAAGCCCTGCAGCGGCGTGCGGAACTTGCCCTCCCAGTCGACCACGTCCTCCCGCCACAGCCGGTGCAGGAGGTTGTAGTTCTCCAGCGCCAGCGGGATGCCCTGGCGGATGTCCTGGCCGAACCACGGGTAGACCGGACCGGTGTTGCCGCGACCCATCATCAGGTCCACGCGCCCGTCCGCCAGGTGCTGGAGCATCGCGAAGTCCTCGGCGATCTTGACCGGGTCGTTCGTGGTGATCAGCGTGGTGGACGTGGACAGGACGAGGTTCTCGGTGCGCGCGGCGACGTAGCCGAGCATGGTGGTCGGCGAGGAGGCGACGAACGGCGGGTTGTGGTGCTCGCCCGTCGCGAACACGTCCAGGCCGACCTCCTCGGCCTTGAGGGCGATGGCGACCATGGCCTTGATCCGCTCGGCCTCGGTGGGCGTGCGCCCGGTGGTCGGATCCGTGGTCACGTCGCTGACCGAGAAGATTCCGAACTGCATGACCCGCTCCTAGTTAGCTTCCAAAGAAGTAGTTTCGCCAGAAACTATCATGCCGAACAGCGGCACACGCCGTGGTATTCCCGCCGAGGAACAGTGCCTTCGAGCGGCTTGGGGGTGGCGCGCATCGGCGACGAAGCGACCCTCGCGCACGGGTGCGGACCACGGCCCGCACGGGGCGCGGTGTCCGTGCGGTCGAGGCGCTCGGACCACCCCCAGGTGTCGGACCACCCCCGAGGTGACGGCGGGGGCGGGGCCGCCGGTGTCTCCCCAGTACCAGTGGCCACGCCACCCCCGCCCCTCCGCCCGACCCGTCCCCTCCCCCCTGAGGGGCGCGCGGGTCAGGCGGGCCCTCGACCCGTCGGGCGTCTCGGCACGGTCACGCGGACCACGGTCGGAAGCCGTTCCAGCTCCAGGGACGGGCGCGGGGAGGCGAGACCGTCCTCACGGACGCCGCGCCACACGTCCACGGGGTCGGCGTCCTCGGTCAGTTCCAGGTCCAACCACAGCCGGGGTTCCCGGTCACACGCGCGCCCCTCCACGCCAGGCCTCCACCCGCACTCGCACGACCACACGCGGCGTCCGGAGCGGAGCCAGTTCCTCCAGGCGCCGGAGGACGACGGCCTCGACCCGCTGCCGCAGTCCGTCGGCGCCGTGGACGTGTGCGCGGACCCGGACCCGCACCGAGCGGCGCCCCGTCCGCACCCGCGCCAGGACGACACCGTCGACCCCGTACGCCGCGCCGGTGAGCAGCGCGCGCAGAGCACGCCCGGACACGCCCGCGACCGTGTCGCGGTCATCGGCACACAGGGCCGTGTGGGCACCGGCCCCGGGAAGGAGCGCGGTCACGATCAGGGTCAGTCCGAGCGCGGCAGCGGCGGCGGAGACCACCATCGCCCCCGGTGGCTCCCAGGGGGTCACCGCCGCGTCGACCAGCCCTTCGTGGGGCTGGAGTCCCGGTGCGGCGATGCCGAGTTGGCTCGTCGAGAGCATCAGGACCACCCCGCCGACACCCGCGACGCACAGGGCCGCGATGATCGCGGGCACCGAACGCCGGGGCCGGAAGACCCGCAGGGCGGTGCGCCGCGCGTACCGGAGTTCGGCCGGGGACGCGCCGGGCTCCTCTTCCCGGACCTTCGCTGCTTCCTGGAGATGGGTCACGTGCGATTCCTTCGTTCACGGGTCGGGAGTCGGCGTGCCCGCGGGTCGGGCACGAGCAGGACGGCGTCGAACGCCCGCGCCGCCCCGACTCCCATCTGGTGCACCCCGGACCCGCCGTGCCGCCATACCGGCGATCCCGGCGACCACGTGGTCGGCGATGGAGGTGTGGCCTGCCGCGGTGGCCGCGCCCCGGGTCCGGTCGGTACGGGCCACGGCGGAGGTCCCGTGCGAATCGACCGGAGTCGCCTCCAGGTCGGTGGCCTGCGTGCTCTGACTGTTCTTCGCAGTCACGGGCGTTCTCCTTGGGTCCTCATCGACGCGGTCGCGTCGTGCGTCAGTGGAAGGACACGTGGGGAGGCATGAGGCTCACGGCCGATCTCATGTGATCTGCTTCACATCCGGTGGCACACGAGGAGCGAGACGTAAAACAATGAGAGACAACTTGAACACGTAGGGTAGTTTCACTGTGTATGTGCACGGGAGAGGCCGTCCAGTCACCGGCGCATGGTGCGTACGCGCTTTCGGAGAGTGTGCTCGTCGAACGTGCCCAGGACGGTGACGACAGAGCGTTCGAGACCCTCGTTCGCCGACACCAGGACACCGTCTACCGGATCGCCCTGCGCATTCTGCGAGAGCCCGCGGACGCCCGTGACGCCGCCCAGGAGGCGCTGGTCACCGCCTGGCGCAAGCTTCCCGAACTCGCCGACACCGAGAGCTTCGCCGCCTGGCTGAACCGCATCGTGGGACGGCGCGCGTTGAACGTCCTGCGGGCCAGGAGACCCGAGACGCCGATCGAGGACGGTGAGCGGATCATGGCCGCGGGGCCCGGTCCGGTGGCTGAGGCGTTCGCCGGGGGCCTGAGGGAGGCGCTGTTCGAAGCGCTGTCCGGATTGCCGCCTCCACAGCGTGTCTGCTGGATTCTGCGCGAAATGGAAGGATTGGGTTATGAGGAGATAGCCGAGATCGTCGATGCGACCCCGACCGCCGTGCGCGGACGTATACACCGCGCGCGTACCCATCTCGTGGAGGCGCTTGAGTCATGGCGGTAGACCCGTCCGACGTCCACGACCGACTGCCCTGCGCCAATTCGGTGGACGCCCTGCTGCGCCATCTGGTCTCCGGTGCGCTCACGGAGCACGAGTCCGCGTGCCCGTACTGCCGGGAACAGGCCGAGGAACTACGGCCCCTCGTCACGGCGGTGCGCCAGTCCGACGAGCAGCGGGTGACCGCTCCGACCGGACTGGTCTCGGACGTCATGCGCGTCGTACGCGCGGAGCGCCGCCCCGGGCGCACCATCGTCCTGGACGGACCCGGCCCCGGCGGCACCGAGATCCGTGAGTCGGCCGTGGCGGCCCTTCTGCGAGCCTCGGTCGACACCGTGCCCGGCGTGGTCGTCGGTCGCTGCCGGATCGAGCAGACCGCCCGGGGTGTCGTCATCCGGGCGGCGGTTCGGGTCGCGCTCGACCGACCCATCCCCGAGGCGACCGCGGTGGCCCGGAGCACCATGCGCGCACTGGTCGAGGAGCGGCTGGGGCTGCCCGTGGTCCGGGTGGACCTCGACGTCGTGGACGTGCGCGACAACGGGGACGGAAACCGCTGACGTCCACGAGGTTCTCCGTCCCCGTGATCGGGAACGTCACGCCACCGGTGGCGGGCACGGCGGACGTGACCCGGCCGACGGCGAGGAGGCCGGGCGCCGCGGACGGCGTACGCGCGCCACCGCCGCGGTCCAGGCGACCTGCCCCTGAGCAGATGGATCGGGCTCGCCGCGTCAGGCGTTCTCCTTCGGACGCCAGGTCCTGCCCCTGCCCGCCTTCCTGGGCTTACGGGGCAGCGGACGGTTCGCCGACCCGTCACCGCCCGACTCCTGGGAGCCGACCCGCGTGTCCAGTGCGGTCGGTTTCGACCGGGCCGGGCTCGACACGGTCGCACTCGGTGCGGTCGATTGCGGCTGGACCGGTTTCGGCACGGCTGGTTTCGGTGCGGTCGGACTCGGCTGGTCCGAACTCGGCTGGTCCGGGCTCAGGTGGCCCCGGCGTCCGGCCGTGGCCCGGGGACCGAGGGTCCGGCGCTTTCGCGCTCGACCGGACACGGAACCGGTGGCGGGGGCCTTCTCGGGCGCGTCCGCACCGACGGCTCCCGTTTCGGACGTCGCCTCCTCCGGAACGGAATCCTCCCCCACGGTCGTCTCGGAGGCGCCGGGCTCGGCCACGTCAACCGTTTCGAGTGAGTCGTCACCGAGGACCTCCGACCAGAAGGCGTTCGTCTCGGGGTCGTCCGCCCCGTCCTCGCTGGTGTCCCAGAACGAGGAATAGGCCGTCGGGTCGGTGGGGGACTCGGCCCTCTCGGGCTTCCTGGGCCCCGCGGCTTCCGCGGGCTTCTCGACCCCTTCGACCTCCACAGACTCCTCGGGCTCCCCGACCTCCGACCGCTCGGGCACCGCCGGGACGAGCCCGTCCCCGGGAACCTCGCCCCCGGTGGGCACGGAGTGCCGGTAGGCTCGGATCGCCTCGGTCACCTGGTCGGCGTCGCAGCCAGGCCACGAGTGGTGGGCGAGCGGGGCGAGCGGGGTACTGGTCTCGGTGATGAGCCCGTCCTCCGCGACCGTCAGGCTCCCTCCGAGCGGCCACCGCCCGAGCACCACCGCGGTGATGCCCCGGTGCTGGCCGTGCAGCAGGAGCGAGGACAGCGCCGTCTCGTGCTCGGTGTCGGGCGCGGTGACCAGGACGAGCGGTGCCGGATCGTCCACCCGCAGGGCCTCGTCCGCTCGCTGGTGCAGCTCGTCCTGGAGTTCCTCCAGGGCCCGCTCCACAGTGCCGACCATCCGAACGGGCTCGCACGGGTGCTTCCTGAGCAGGTCACGCCCCTTCTCTCCGATCAACCGCACGGTGTCGGCCTCGGTGATCACCACACGCGCGGTCTGCTCGCCCGAGTCGTCGAGCGCGTTGAGGAGCAACCGCCGGGCGGCGCCCGCCGCACCCTTGCCGGTGACTCCGATACCCGGCACGTGGCCCAGTTCCACACTGACCCGCTCGTCGATGTCGTCACCGGGGGTCGGGCGGGGCTCGGCGGGCGGAAGGGCGAGGGGCTTGGACCGGGAGGAGGGCGGAAGGCGGCGCGGCAACGACAGCACCACCCCGGGGATTCGGACACCGCGCTTGCCCAGGACGTATCCGCCGAGGACGCCCGCGAAGGCGAAGGAGAGCCCGACAGCTCCGTCGGGGATCTCGAGGACGACGACACGGTTCTCGTCCTGGTCCTGCTCGGCGCCGTCCGGGATCGACCCCGTGTCGCTGGTCGCCGACATCGTCTCCACCTGGACCGTCTCCGCGGGCTCGATCGTCTCGGCGGGCTCGGTCGTGTCCGAAGCCTCAGGCGGAGCGACCGTATCCGCCGTATCCGTGGGCTCCACTGTCTCGGCCGGCTCCGCCGTGTCCTCCGCCCCGGGCTGCGCGGGCGGCACGGGGTCGGTCCTGACCGAGTAGACCAGCTCCGCTCTGCGCTGCGCCGCGTGGTCTCCCTCGCGCGGCTCCTGCGACCCGGCGCCCCGTACCACCGTCTCGGGTGCCGCGTCGCCGAGCTCTGCGGCCAGGTGGTCGGCCACCGCCCGGGCCCGCCGTTCGGACAGCTCGACGTTGTACCGGTCCTCCCCCCTGGGGTCGGCGTGCCCGCTGATCCGGACGGGGACGTCCGGATCACCGTGTTCGCGGACGAGTTCGACCACCGGGGCCAGGTCCTCGCGCATCGCGTCGGTCAGCTCAGCCGAGTCCGTCGCGAAGCCCGCGACCGTGCGCTCCCGCTCGACGCTCTGGCCCGCCCGCGACTCGTCGGAGACGGGCACGGGCGGCGGCGCTCCGTCCTCGTCCGAGGGCGCCTCCTCCCCTTCCTCCTCCTGCGCGACGGTGTCCGCCAGCGCGTAGGTGGGGGTCAGGACCGTCGCGCCGACCGCGGTCGCGGCGACCGCCTGCAACGGGCCCAGAGGTCGGAACAGGCCGGGCGTTCCGCGCAGTCGCGCGACGGCCTCCACGACGATCCCGGCCAGGTACAGGCCCCACAGCGTCCACAGCAGCACGATCAGGAACGCGGTCGGCACCCCCGGCGGGACGCTCAGGCCGCGCAGGTGGACGAGCGCGCCCGCCCACGTCAGGTCGAGCCGCGGCCACTCCAGGTGCCACAGGAGCGCGTACGGGACACCGAACAGGACCACCGCGGCGAGGAGGATCGCACTCGGCTTGCGCAAACGTGTCATTGGCCGCCTCAACTCACTAGGGCGCGGGTTCTGTGTACGGGCGGGCGCTCGCGGTGGACTCGACGGTGGTGGAGCCCAGCGGCAGGAGGGCGAAGTCGTAGCTGACCCGGGTGGTCACGGTCACGGTGTCCCCGTCCACGGTGACGGTCCCCGAGGCGCCGGACTCGGCGAGGAACCCCCGCGCGGCGGCGGCCGCGGCGGCGGGGTCCAGCCGCACCGAGTCCCCGCCCTCGCGGTAGGCCGCCCAGTCGAGCTGCTGCGTGCCCACGCGCGCGGCCTCCTGGGCCAGCGCGATCGCCTGGGTGTGGCTGCGCACCAGGCCGCCGCCGTCGAGGACCAGGCCGAGGCAGAGGACGAACGCCGACACCATGACCACGGTGAAGGCGGTCGCCTGTCCGTCGTCGGGTCCGAAGCGGTCGCGTTTCACGGCTCCCCCCGGAAGGTGTCCACGGCCACGGTCGACGTCCCCGAGATCGTGACGGTGCTGGGCACGTCGAGTCCGGCGAGGTCGCCCAGACCGACATGGCATTCGAGCCGTGCGGTGACGAAACCTCCGGGGCTGAGCCCGGCGTGGTCCAGGGTCAGGGTGTGGCTGGCGCAGGTCAGTCCCTCCGAGGCCAGACTCGCCTCGGCGACCTGGCGCGCCGCCGCCTCGGCCTGGGGGGCCTGACGTTCGAGTGCCGCCGCGCGCGCGGCGGCGTGGGCGACCTCGTCGGCCGTGGCGCCCGCGCTCACCACCCTGCCCGCGAGGATCATCAGCAGCGCGAAGAGCAGCAGCACCGGGGTGAGCAGTGTCAGTTCGACCGCGGCCGAGCCCCGGTCGTCGGCGCGGCGCGGCGCCGTGCCCCCATGGTGAGGGCGGCCCCCGGTCGGGGTCATGGCATGCCTCCGGCCGGGACGAAGCGTTCCACCGGCACGGTCAGCTCGTGCCGTACCGGCCAGGTCAGCCCCGGGATCAGGGACGGGACCCGCGCCTCCACCACGGCCGTGGCCTCGGTCGGGCCGCGCTCGACGGACACGGTGCGGTCGATGAGCAGCGACCCGCCGAGCTCGGCGGCGATGGCCTCGGCGTTGGCCTGGCTGCCCGTGCCGTCGACGGTGCGGGCGTCCTGCACCGACTGCCGGGCGATGCTGGCGGCCAGGTGGTCGCCGTGCATCCACACCGCTGTCTGCACCACGAGCAACACGAGCAACAGGAGCAGCGGTGTGGCCACGGTGAGTTCGGCGCTGCCCCGATCGTCGTCGGGTGTACGCATCGCTCAGTCCAGGGTGAGGGAGTCGGCCTTGGCGGTCACGACCTCGTAGATGGACCACACGGCGGCGGAGGCCATGAGGACCAGGACCGCGATCACCACCACCGTCTCGGTCGAGTAGCCACCGTCGTCGCGCCCCTCTCTGGGGAGCAGAACGGCGTGCATGAGGGCGATGATGCTTCTCATCGGGGGACTCCTGGGATAGGCGTGGGTTTCACAGACTGAGGAGGACGTGGCTGAGGGCCGGGTAACCGAGCAGGAGGAGGAAGCCGCTGAAGAGCAGGACCACCGGCAGGCTCATCCGTTCGGTGTCCGACTGGGCGTCCGCGTCGAGCTCGGCCAGGAACTGGGTGCGCAGGGTCCTGGCCTTGGCCGCGAGGGAGGAGCGGATGCGCGCGCCGTCGGCGCCCGCGAGCTGGAGGCTCGCCGCGAGTTCGTTGAACTCCGGGATGTCGTAGCGTTCGCCGAGGTCGCGCAGCGCGGTCCAGTGCGGCTGACGGCGCAGCGCCGCCTCACGCAGGGCCTCGCGGACGCGGACCATCGCCCAGCCGTCGCTGGCCGAGCTCGCGTCCGTCAGGGCCCCGTTCACCCCGGCGCCCCCGGCGAGCGAGACCACGACCAGGTCGGCGAATCCGGCGAGGGTGTGCCGCATCCGCTCGCGCCGCTTGCGGGCCTCGTCGCGCAGGGACAGGTCGGGGGCGAACCATACGACGAGCGCGAACCCCGCCCAGGTGAGTGCCGCCATGGGCAGCGGCAGGACGACGCCGCCCAGGCCGAGGAGCGTGCCCAGGACCGGTGGCACCGCCAGCGCCAGGACCAGGCCGGTGGTCTTCTCGGCCAGGAACGAGGCGGCGTCGCGGTCACACACCTCCAGGTCACGGCGGGTGCGGGCGCCCGGCAGGCCGAGCGCGGACAGCAGCGGCACGCCCACCCCGCCGATCCGCGCGGACAACCCGCCGGAGTCCGTGTGCGGGGCCGGGGCGGATCGGGCGGGTTCGGGGGCGGCGAGGCGTTCGGCGAGGCTGGGCCGGGCGAAGCGCGCGGCCAGTACCAGCCACAGCGCCAGGCCCACGAGGGCTCCGCCCACCACTGCCAGCACGGGGATGTCGGCGGTCACGCGACCACCTCCGTCTCACGCGCGGTGTCCGGTGTGAGCACGCGCGGCCCGAGTCGGGGGCGGGACAACCGGACCAGCCAGACCATGGCGGTCACCCAGAGCAGGCCGATCACGGCGAACACCGCCTGTCCGACCAACCCGTCGAACGGGTCCAGGTACTCGGGGCTGAACAGCAGCAGGACCACGGCCATGCCCAGGGTCACCGAGATGATGATGCGCGTCGAGGTCCGCACGCGTGCCCGGCTCGCCGCCACCCGGACCAGCATCGCGGCCTGGTCGCGTGCGGCCTCGGACAGGCCGCCCAGCAGGAGGCCGAGGTCGGTCGCGTGACGGGACGTCGCACTGCTGAGCGCCGCGGCGACCAGGTCGGCGGTGGGGTTGTCGACCTCGTCGGCGAACGCCCGAAGCGCGTCCCGGGGCGGTGTGCCCAGGCGCAGCCGTTCGGCGAGCCGGACGACCTCGGGACGGATGGGTTCGGGGGCGATGGGGACGGTGGCGGCGATGGCCTGGTGCAGTCCGGCGGCCCCGGCCATGAGGTCGCGCAGCATCTCCGTCCACGCCGCGACCGCCTCCACTCCGGCGACCTGGCGCTGGTGGTGTCGATCGGGGCCGAGCATGACCGGCGCGAACCAGGCGCCCACGGCGAGGAGCGCCCCCGCCACCGGCCATCCGGTGGTGACCCAGACGACGCCGCCGACCGCCAGGGCCAGGGCGAGACGGACGAGGTGGTGCCGGTCGAGCAGCGCGGTGAGCGACACACGCGACCGCTTCCCCGGTCGTGCCCCGGGCACGGGTACGAGGAGCGAGACCACGGCGATCCAGATCCCGGCGCCCGCGAAGGCGCCGCACGCGGCCAGCAGGAGGAAGGCGGTCACGACGTCCACCCCCCGACCTCCACGTCGGCGTGGAGCAGGGCCGGGTCGAACCCGGCCTCCATGAGCGCGTCCAGGGTGTCGGGGCTGGGCGGCGCCGCCGGGAGCCGCTCGCCCGATCGGCTCCTTCGGTAGAGCTCGTTGGAGATGACGCTCTGCCCCTCGGCTCCGACCACCTCGCGGACGCTGGTGACCATGCGGCCGCCCGTCGGCAGGGCCGAGACGTGCACGACCAAGTGGACGGCTGCGGCCACTAGCGCCGCCGTGGCCTCCAGCGGCAGGCGTTCGGTGGACTGGGAGGCGTAGGCGCCCAGTTTGGTGAAGGCGCCCGCGGAGTTCGCGGCGTGCAGGGTGGTCAGACTGCCGTCGTTGCCCTGGCTCATCGCGTTGAGCAGGGGCACGGTCTCCTGGCCCCGGGTCTCCCCGACGATCACCCGGTCGGGTGACATGCGCAGGGCGGCGCGGACCAGGTCGGCGATGGTGATCTCGCCGACGCCCTCGACGTTGGCGGGCCGGGCCTGGAGGGCGACGCAGTCCGGGTGGGCGTCGACATCGCGGTCGAGCCCGAGTTCGAAGACGTCCTCGATGGTGACGAGCCGTTCGGTGGGCGGGATCTCGGCGGCCAGGGCGCGCAGCAGGGTGGTCTTGCCCGCGCCGGTGCCGCCGGTGATGACCGTGTTGCGTCGGGACAGGACCGCGGCCCTGAGGAGCTTGACCAGGACGGGGTCGAGCGTGCCCAGGCCGCGCAGGCGTTCCAGGGAGGTGCGGCTGTGGCGGTGGCGGCGGATGGAGACGGCGGGGTCGCGGGCGACCTCCATGACGGCGTTGAGCCGCTCTCCGCCGGGCATCGTCATGTCCAGGATCGGCGCGCCCGGGTCGAAGCGCCGCTCACCGTTGGCGGAATCGGCGGCGATGCGCCGGATCAGGGCGACCAGTTCCTCGGGGTCCTCGAACAGGGGCGGGCGCTGTTCGCGGCGGCCGTCGGCGTAGCGGATCCACACCCGGGAGCCGGTGATGTTGATGTTCTCGATCTCCGGGTCGTCCAGGAGCGACTGGAGCGGTCCGAGTCCGCTCACCTGGGCGAGGGCGCGGCGGGCGATCACGGCCTCGGTGGCGGGGGCCAGGACGGGCCGGCCCGCGGCGAGCGCCTCGCTGGCCGCCTCGTCGAGGATCCGGGCGATGACGCGCTCGGCCTCACGGCGGTACTCGGCGGGGCCGTACTCGCCGTTCTCGCGCAGCAGCTCGCTGATCCGGCGGGTGGCCTCGGTGGCCGCCCACTCGACCCACGCGTCCTCGCGGGCCACGCGGCCGGGGTCGAGGAACTCGTTGGGGTCGTCGTCGAAGGTGGCGTCGATCTGGCTCACCGGGGCACCTCCATCCGCACCGGCGGCGTGGCCGCCTCCCGCACCAGCGCGCGGGACAGGGACGCCGCCGCCCGCAGGAGCGGACGGCGTTCGGGACGGCGCAGCCCCGCCTCTCCCCGGAGGAAGGCCGCGCTCCGCGGGTCGGTGGGCATCCTGCCCCACACCCGCAGGCCGACGGTGGCGGCGATCTCGGCGGTGGAGCCGCTCCCGCCGGCGATGACGGTCCACGCGCGGGGGAGTGTCTCGAACAGGTACCGCGCCGACTCCTGGAGGCGGCGCAGCTGCGCGAGGTCGTCACGGACCAGCAGGAGCGCGGCGTCGGCGTGCGCGGCCAGGTGCGCGGTCGCGGATCGGGGGGTGAGCCGTCCCAGGTCGAGGACGGTCACGTGCCCGCTCGCGGCCGTGAGGGAGGCGGCGTTCTGTGCCAGGAGCCGCACCGCGCCGTCCGCTCGGTCGGCGGAGGCGGGAGCCGGGCAGACCGGTAGCCCGCCCTCGAGGACCTGCGTGTGCTCGAGCGGCCCTTCCCCGGCCCCGTCGGGGCGCTGGTCGTGGCGGACGGCGGCGGCCAGGTCGGTCAGGCCGGGCGAGGCGAACATCCTGTGCCAGGTGCCGATGTCGCCTCCCGAGGCGTCGGCCTCGACGAGGAGGGCGCCCGGCTCCTCCGGCCAGGTGGCGGCCAGGGCCATCGCGGTCACGGTGACCCCGGGTGCGCCGCCGAGGGAGAGCAGCGCCACGGTGCGGGGCATCACTGGCCTCCCCGGTTCGGGACCTGCACCACGGTGACGCGCTCGGTCGCGGCGGCGGAGGAGATCTGGGCGGCGTCCAGCGCGCTGACGGCGAGTTCGACGATCACCGAGCCGTCGCTGGCGGAGGGTTCCACGCTCTGGACCCGGGCGGCGTAGGCCTCGGTTCCGTTCTCCTGTTCGGCGATCCCTTCGGTGTTCTCGGGGATCACCACGACGGAGACCGACGCTCCGGGTTGGAGGGAGGCGGGGAAGCGCCCCGGCATCAGCGCGACGCCGACGACCGCCTGCTCGGCGGGCGGGTAGGCCGCGTCCGGTCCGAGCGCCATGGTGGGCAGGATCGCCCCGTCGGCCACGGGGACGGTCAGCGCGCGGCCCAGGACCTCCTCCAGGCCCTGCTCACCGATGACGGAGACCCCGTCGGCGACGGTGATCCGGACGATCCGCAGATCCTCCGTGGTCACGACGTGACCGGCCGGCAGGTCGCGGTCCGCCACGAGGACCCCCTGGCGCTGGTCGAGGCGGTCGACGGCGGTGACCCCGGCCAGGGCACCGGTCGTGGCCATCGCCAGTCCCAGGACCAGCCAGCGCCAGCGCCGGGGCCCCTTGCCCAGGAGCCGTACCGGTGGCGCCGTCGTGCCCGCAACCGTTCTGGGCGCCGGGCCCGTGGTCGTGCCCACCATGTTGCCTCCACTGCTTCTTGCGCTGTCAGCGGCCCGAGTCGGACACCAGGCCTTGTGCTTCGTCGACCGTGACCTCGACCTCGGACGTCGTCGTGACGGGGTCGAGCTCGCCGGCCGTACCGTCGGAGAACTCCCAGGCGATGTCCCAGACGACGCCGGTGGTGACGGTGTAGGTACCGCCGTCCCGCGCCCCGGAGGCGCGGGTGTAGGCGTGGCCGCAGTCGGGCGACGCGGATTCGGGGGCGTGCCGCTCCGGGTCGAACGCGGTTCCCGGCCCCTCGCAGACGACCTCGTCGCCGTCGCCCATCTCCCATCGCGACTCCCGGGGGGTGGCCGTGATGGTGAGCGACCAGCCGGGAATCTCGGCGGTCGCGGTCACGGGGGCCCATGTCTGGTCGTCGATCCACAACCACAGGGGGGTGTTGACCAGGACGAGGGAGCCGTCGCCGGGTGAGGTGGCGATCTGGGGCGGGGGGAGTTCGAAGGAGGCCAGGGACTCCTGGATCAGCGTCACGGGGTCGGTGGGGGTCGCGCCGTCCTCGCCGTCGTAGTCGATCGCGTCCCAGTCGATGGCGTCCCAGTCCACGGCGTCCCAGTCGACCGCGTCCCAGTCGACAGCGCTCCAGTCCACATCGGCGTAGGGGTCGTCGGGATCGCCCGTGGCGGTGGACGCGGTGCCGGTTCCCGTCGTGGAGGCGCCCTCGGCGCCACCGGTCGTCTCGGTGTGGCTCAGGACGACCGTGCATCCGGAGCCGCCCTCGCTGCCGCACTCGACCTCGGTGAGGACCGGGGTGGAGCCCGCGGTCGCGGGCTCGTCCGCCGTGTCCGCGTTCGCCGGGGGCGTCGCCCCCAGGACCACCGCGGCGACCGCGAGAGAGGTGGCGCCCGTGCGTTTCAACATGATCCCGGCTCCCAGATCCGAAGGTAGGACACGCGCCAGGCGAGTCCGTCGTGTACGAGTTCGGCGTCGACCCTGCGAGGAGCCGCGCCGCCCGTCGCCGCGGGCGCTCCGATGCTCCACTCCGAGTCGTCCACGCAGTCGGCGACGACGGCGTGGGTGGAGTCCTCGAGGGTCAGTTCCGGGTCGAGCACGGGCTCACCGGTGACCTGGCCCCCCGAGTCGACGACTCCTTCGAGGGCCTGCCGCATGAGGGCCAGGGCGCCCCCGGAGGCGTGGTCCTCCAGTCCCTCCGGGGTGGTGGAACCCTCGTGGGAGGCCTCGACGACCACGGTCCACATACCGGTGTAGGCGGCGAGCGCGGCGTCCGTGTCCGAGGGGGTTCCCGAAGAGTCGGAGGGGTCGGACCCTCCCGCCCCGCCGGGCTCCTCGTCGGTCGGCGCGCAGGCCGTGACCAGTGCGAGGACCGTCGCGCATCCCGCGGTCACCGCGCCTCGGCAGGCGGTCGAGACCGTCGATCTCATCGCAGCTGCCTTCCGTTTGGCAGTACATGTGGATGTGCTTGGTTTTGAGTGAGTTTATAGAAGTCTTGCGTGGCAATCAACCCGATACTGTCCCACTGGCAACACAAATACACACGAAGCCACACCACAGAAAACAGGGGATCATGGGATGTTTTGACGTGGCCGGGCGGACGACCGCACGGATACGCTTCCGGCCGACCGGCGCGCTCCGGAAGTCGGGCACCCGATCGGCCCGCGAACGGCTCAGACCGTGGTGACGCGCGGTCCGATCGCGGCCAGTTCCTGCGCCAGGCCGTCGGCCAGGCCGGTGTCGGTGATGACGCAGTCGAGCTCTTCGACGGAGGCGAAGCGGGCGAAGTGGTCGTTGCCGACCTTGGTGTGGTCGGCCAACAGCACCGCGCGGCGGGCCGAACGGATCATCGCCCGCTTGACCTGCGCCTCGGAGGGATCGGGGGTGGTGAGACCGCGCTCGGCGGAGACGCCGTTCGTGGCGATGAACGCGACGTCGACGTAGGTCTCCTCCAGGGCCTGGAGCGCCCAGCCGTCGACGGTGGCCTGGGTGCGGGTGCGCAGCCGCCCGCCGAGCAGCATCAGGCTGATGTTGGCGCGCGGCAGCAGGGTCAGCGCGATCGGCGCGGAGTTGGTGACGACCGTGAGCTCGCGGTCGACCGGGATCTGCTCGGCGAGCCGCCCGGTGGTGGAACCGGCGTCGAGGAGGATGGCGCCCTCCTCGGGCAGTTCGGCCAGCGCCGCCTTGGCGATCCGCTCCTTCTCCTTGGTCATGACGGTGTCGCGCTGGGGCAGGGTGGGCTCGAAGCCGAGCCGTTCGACGGGGATCGCACCACCGTGCACGCGGCGCAGGACCCCGTGTCGCTCCAGAGCGGTCAGGTCGCGCCGGATCGTCTCGTAGGTGACGTCGTACTCGGCGGCGAGTTTGGCGACGTCGACCCTCCCCTCCCGGCGCGCACGCTCGAGGATGAGCCGCTGACGCTCTTCGGCGTACATGTGGGATCACCTGTGTTTCACTGTGACAGTCGTCGGTGCCGTCGGTGGCGACCTGCCCCAGGAGTCAATCATAGGGTTGCGACCGTGTGGCATGGCGTGGGTTTCCACCTCGCCGCCGGAACACGGCACGACGCCACCGAGGCCGACCCGGACGCGGCGGTCAGACGCGCAGCAGCCGAGGGACGCGCGCCCTGAGCCGGTCGGCCACCTCGGTGTGCAGGCCCGTGTCGGTGATCAGACAGTCGACCTCCTGGAGCGCGGCGAACCGGGACATGCGGTCATCACCGATCCTGGTGTGGTCGGCCAGCGCGACGACGCGCCGCGCGACGTTCATGATCGCCTTCTTGCCGCTGCCCTCAGCCGGGTCGCGACTGGTCAACCCGCGGTCGAAGGAGACTCCTCCCGGCACGACGAAGGCGACGTCCGCACTGAGTCCGTCCAGTTCCCTGGCCTCCGGCAGGGTCGCTCCGGCCTTGCGGTGCAGGCGCCCGCCCATGAGGTGCAGGGTGACGTCGGTGCGGGCGGCCAGTTCCATGGCCACCGGGACGGAGTTGGTGATGACGGTGTAGCCGTGGCCGACGGGCAGGTGGGCGGCGAACCGTTCGGTGACGGCGCCCGCGTCGAGGACCACGACGCCGTCGTCGGGGAGTTCGGCCAGCGCCGCCTTGGCGATCCGTTCCTCCTCGGCGGCCATGCTCGGCTCGAGGACCGCCCCGCCCGCCCCTCTCCTGGAGCCCCACCCGTCACCAGCGCCACCAGACACGCCTGCCTCCCACATTCATCTGTCGGTAACGGAATCGTTATTTAACGTTTTATCCGAGCCACTCCGACCAATTCACGATTCCATGCGCCACCCGGATTCGGATTCTTACCATGATTTCCCACCGGATGGCAATGGCGGGGATCACCGAACGAGACTCGACGGAATGTGACAACGCCGCGCACACCTGCGTAGAGAAACTTCCAAGGAGAAAAAGACATGGTCAGAGTCGGATTGAAGTGGTACCCAGGCCCGCGTTTAAAACGATTTTCCCCCATTCTGAACGCCGACACGCATTCCATGAGGCGGAAGGTCGGGTCGTGCGCGCGCGACACGGCGGAGGGGCCGAGCGGAGTCCTCGCCACCGCACCGAGCGCGCGCGGAGGCGGACGGGAGAACAGCGAACAACCAATACCACACAGAAACAATCAAACAAAAACTAATCACCAACCACTTCCACATCCAGGACGTCGGTGCTACGTTCGACCGAACCGACCTCACCGGTCGGCTGAGTTCGACAGACCCGCAGGTACGGGCGGTTTCGTGCGTGCGCGCACGGGCGGCGGACGGAGGGAGGAGGCGTCGCGTGCCGTTCGACCACGACATGAGCAACGGGTGGCGGTACACACTCGCGACGCTCGTGGGGATCGTCCTGCCCTCGGCCAGCCCGCCCCGTCTGAACGCCCTGGCCGATCTCCACGACACCGTCGGGCACCGCGTCACCCAGGAGCTCATGGACCACCTGGAGATGGTGCGCCGCAAGGTGCGCGCCGACTTCTCCGGTCAGGCGGCGAACTACTTCGACCGGTCGGTCTCCCAGTTCACCACCGGAGAGAACAACTACGTCGGCAAGGTCGGGGAGATCTCGGCCCAGATGTCGGGCCTCCTGCGCAAGGCCAGTGCGAACGCCGAGTACATGGCCATGATGATCCTCGGCCAACTGATCCAGCTGATCGTGGAGATCGCCTGGGCGATCGCCTCCGCCTACTGGACGTTCGGCGCCTCCCTGAAGTGGATCCCCATCTTCAAGGCGATCCGCAGCCTGGCCATGCGCCGCATCCTCGCCTGGTTCCTGCTCACCGTCCCCAGCCACCTGGTCATCTCGCAGATCTTCGCGAGCATGGACAGCATCATCCAGCGGATCCAGATCGACAAGGGCACGCGCGACGGGTGGGACCACGACCTGACCAAGGGCGCGCACATCGGCGCCGTCTTCGAGGGGCTGATCTCCGCGGGCCTGTCGGGCGGGATCGACGTCCTGCTCGGCGGCCAGGTCACGAAGGTCATCAACAAGAACCTGCTCGACCTCGACGACCTCCCGGACCCGCCGCCGGTCACCAACCCGAAAGCGGGACCGGAGGACGCGCCGCCGGTCACCACCCCCAAGCCGGAGCCGGGTCCGGACGTCGAGCCACCGCCGGGCGGGGGGCTCAACAATGACCTGGCCTCGGTGTTCACACGGCACAGCGACGAACTCGGCGTCCCCTACAAGCAGGGCGACGTGCCCGGAATCGGCAGCTGGGCCAACGACGTCAGCGCCGCGAACCTGCGCAACGACTTCGCCGACCTGTTCGAGCGCCACTTCGGCGACGAACTGGGCTCGACGGCCGCGAGGAAACTGGGCGACGACTACGCCGACGCCTTCGCCAAGAACTGGTCCAGTCCCCACCTGTCCACGCACCTGAGGCAGGCGCTGGGGGACTCGCTTCCGTCCTCGGTCCGGGACCACCTCGCCGACACGGTTCCCAACACGCTCTCCAAGGGCCTCAGCGACCTCCGTACCGGAAAGGGCGCCTACGCCCAGAACCTGGGTCTGGGCGCGGCCACCGGGGCACTGGAGGGCTACCTCGGCGAGGGCGTGTCCAGTGCGGCCATGGAAGGCGACTGGAAGGCCTCCGGGTTCTCCGCCAGCGCGGGCGCCAGCCAGGCGACGACGCAGACGGTGGTGACGGACGCCTCCGTCGCGGGCATCGACTCGGTGCGCGGCGGCCCCGACCTGCCGCCGCCGCTCACCGCTCCGCCGGCGACGTCCTCCGGTGACACGACCGGCAGCGCGTCGGACGACGTCGTCACGGACACCGGCGCGACCGACGAGGACGGATCGAACCGGGACTCCGACAAGGACGGCGGTTCGAACGGCCGCGGCGGTGCTGACGGTCGTGGTCCCGGGAACGACGGCGCGTCGGACGGCCGTGGGGGCGGAAACGACAGCGACGCGGAGACCCTGGTCGGGGACGGGGCCGACAGCGACGCGGAGACCCTCGTCGGGGACGGGGCCGACGACACGAACGAGGCCACCGGGCGAGGCGAGGAGACCCGCGACTCCGGGAGCGACGACGCCACGGGTACACGCGGCACCGACGTGTCCGGGAGCACCGGTGACCGCGGGGGTGCGAACGGCAGCGGCGCCACCGGGGGCTCGGGCGGCCGAGCGGGTGCTGACGGCACGGCCAGCCCCAACAGCGTCGCGGACGCCTCCGGCGCCGGGAGGGACCCGGCGGCCGCGCAGGAGGACGTGCCGAACCCGGCGGAGGTGTCGTCGAGCGACAACCCCTACGTCTCCCCCTTCTCGTCCGAACTCATCACCGCCCCCGAGACCGGATCCGCCGACCGGACCGCCCCGGCCGGCGAAGCCACGCAGGTCGAAGGCGACGACCGGGGCACACCGACCGACACGGCCGCGCGGGGCCAGGCCAACGACCGGGACGCCTCCGACCGGACCGCCCCGGCCGGTGAGACCGGACCGGCTCAGGTCGGCGACGCGGGCGAATCGACCCGGGCACCCGAGGACGAGACCCCGTCCGCCGCGTCCGAGGCTCCTGCCCGGTCCGATGACGACCGGAACACCACGGAGTCCGGCGCGGACGTCGACTGGCCCCTCGGCGACCTGTACGAGTCCACCGACGCGGAGCGCACGGGCGACGCCCCGGCGCCGTTCGCGCCCCCGTTGTCACCCTTCGGCCTCCTCGACCCCAAGGAATCCCTCCTCACCCCCGATCTCGGCTTCCTCGACCCCAAGGCCGACCTCGCGCTCCCCCGGTCTCCCCTCTCGTGGATGGTCGACGACCTCCAGGTCTTCGCCGTCCCCGAGATCACGATCGACCCGCCCGCGGACACCGCGGCCGACGAGAACGCGCCCCCCGCCACCCAGGCGACCACGGGCACGGCCCCGGTCACCGGTCAGGGCAACACGGCCCAGCAGTCCGCGACCCGACAGCCCGGGAACCAGCAGTCCACGGCCCAACAGCAGAACCCGGGAACGCAACCCGCGACCCGCACCACTCCCCCGGGGCAGCAGGGGCAGCAGGAGCAGCAGCCGAACCCGCGGCCTCCGGCGGCCGTTCCGACGACGAGCCGCGACGCGGACGGCCACGACACCGCGGACTCGGCGCCCGCGCCGCCCCGGCGGGTGGCCACCGCCTCCGAGGCGTCGGACCACGCCCAGCCCACCCAGGACCGGACCACGACGACGCCCGACCGCCAGGCGCCCCCGCCCGGGGACGCGGACACCGACCGGGACCAGACCAGACCGACGCCCGACCGCCAGGCGCCCCCGCCCGAGGACACCACCCAGACCCAGGACCAGGGCCACGACCAGACCCAGTCCGCACCCAACCCGGCCGACGGAACACCGCCTCCGCCCCCACCCCGAACCGAGTACGAGGGCACCTTCACCCCGGACCGGTCCGGGACCTCCTACGACCTGGGCTACCTGACCACGACCAATCTGTACGGCCCGCACATGGTCACCGCGGAGAACGTCGACACCTTCGTCGACGCCGCCCTCAACGAGGTGCCCGACCTCGACGACCAGGGCCGACAGCGGTTCATGGACGCGTTCGCGGAGCTCTTCGAACGCTTCGGCCCGCGTCCCTTCCTCGCCCCCGGCGGACATCCCGTACAGGTCCAAGGCGACGACGGGACATGGTCGGCCCACCTGTCCCTGACCCTGTCCGACCACTTCTACCAGGTCCCCACCGACCCCCCGGATGAAGGCAGTGAATCCAAGTTCCTGCGGATGTGGGCCTCGGGAAGCGGTGTCAACGCCAGTGACGGCGGCTCGCGCGGCGGGAACAAGTCCGTGGGGACGAAGTTCACCGTCAATCCGCTCTACGTGGCCGACATCGCCGGCGGACCCCACGCGGGCCCGCTGGTCTCCGTCGGCGGCCGGTTCGGCACCGGAGTACGCACCACCAGTCACGGCGCCTCCAGGACCGCCAGCTCCGACACCGAGATCTGGCAGCTCGCTCCGCCCCATCTCTACGCCGCCGACCTGGACATGGAGCTGACGGTCACGCCGCCGTCGGCGCCCCGGCGGACCAGCGGGGCCGAGAACACGCAGTCGGCCCCCTCCCCCGCCCCCCACACCCGTCGAGCCCGCTCGACCAACGGTCTGGTGATCACCTCACCGGGAGCGGTCACCACCAACACCGACGCACCCGATCACATCCAGCTGCACTCCGGCCCCACCCCGCCCTCCGGGCAGCGGCCGCGTCCGGCCCTGAATCTTCCCGGCAGCGGAGCGGGGCACCCCCTCCAGGTCGGTGATATCACCCTCGTCCCCGGCGACGCCGGTACCACCGGCGACGGCTCCCACCACACCGAGCTGGGGCCGTGGGTCGCCGACTACCTGCTCAACAGCCACACGTTGGGCTTGGCCACGTGGCTCAACGAACACCTCCCCGGTGGAGCCAAGCGACGCCGGGAGCGAATCGACGAGTTCCGCCACAACGTCGAGCGGCTCTTCCACCCCGACCAGATGCAGGACCTCCTGCCGCAGATCGGCAACACCCCGGCCAGCATCCGCATCTTCACGCCCGAGGGCGGCGAGCAGATCATGAAGCTGTGGAGTGTGCCCACCGCGTACCACCGCAAGGACCACGCACCACCGGTGCTGGAACTCCTGCACTACCACAGCTCCACCAAGAGCACCTCCATCTCACTCAACCGCAGCACCGGAGCCAGCGGCACCGGCGGCGGCGGGTTCGGCATCCACGCCGAACTGCCCAACGGCCGCAGCATCCGGTTGGACGCCCCGTTCGTGGAGTACGCCTTCTCCACGGGCTCCAACTCCACCACCACGCGCGAGCAGACCGCCATGTCCAGGTCCTACACGCATGGGACCGAGTACGCGGCCTACGGCGTCGAACGCGACTACTACCTCCAGTTCGAGGGTGACGCCCGGACCCACCACTTCCACGGCACCTCGTCCGAGATCCTGGCCACGGAGGACGCCCAGGCGATAGAGAGGCAGGCCACGACCGCCCGAGGCGGCGCCGGCGACGCGACCCGCGATTCCGGACAGAACGCCTCCGAGCCTCGGGTACCGCCCTTCAGCAACCTGCGTGTCGACCGCCCCCGGGATCTGAGCGGAGCCGACATCCGGGGATTCGACTGGCCCTCCGCGAACACCCCGACGACCGGGCAGACCACCACGGGCGAGGACGCCGCCGACTCCGGGCGCGACCACGACCGCACGGTCTACGAGGAACTGGGCCACCGGATCCTCACCGGCATCGCCCACCACCGCCCCGGCCTGGTCATCCCGGAACTGGCCCGTTCCCGAGGCGCCTACGCCCGCCGCCCCGGCAACGCCGACGCCCCCTACTTCGACCGCTCTCCACGCGAACACACCGGGCTGCGCCGCGACCACGACACCGCGCGTGAGAACACGATGCGGATCCTGGACGCCCTCTCCGAGTCCAGCATGAAGGGCTCACGTGACGACCTGACCAGGAACGGCCTCACCGTCCACCTGACCGAGACCGCCACCATCGACCTCCCGTCAACGGCCACGCTCAAGGAGGGCCTGCGCCCGGACGTGGTGACTCTGCGCGTCTTCGCCGACGTCGGTCCGCTGCGCCACAGCTCCGAGTCCGGCATCAGCACGGGCGGGAAGGTCTACGGCACCTCCGGGCTGGGTCGATCGGACAGCCACGGCCACACGCACAGCCTCACCGGCACCGTGGGTATGAACACCCGACAGGGCACCGGATCCGACGCCCGCGGCGTCCCCGCCCGCTGGGGCGCCCCCTCGGTCTCGACCACGGTGTCCCGTGGTGCGAACCACGCCGTCCGCCAGAACGTCGCCCACACCAGCGCCGACGGGACCATGGACTACGGCGGCAGCGACGTGTGGACCTCCGACACCAGGTTCCACGCCCGCCTGTACGAGCACGACGACGTCGGTCTGGTCCGCGGCGACGCGCCGCCGTTGCGCGAACGCGGTCTGCCGCTGTTGGGCGAGGGGCTGGACACGACGATGGTCCTGGCCACCCCCAAGGCGCGCCCGGCCCGGTCCGCGGGGGCGACGCCGCCTCCGCCTCCCGCGGACCCCGCACCGCTCACGCCCGAACAGGCGCGCGAGATCATCCGTGGCGGGTTCGTCCCCGACCAGCCGGTGCCCGGGCCCTCGACCGCTCCACAGGACCAGAGCGCCCCGCTCCCCCTCCCCCAGCGTCGGGCCCGGGAGATCCTCCGACACGGCGCCACCATCGAGCACGTCAACACCAACCTGGACGGCGGTCCGAACCACCCCGATCTGCTCCAGCGCACCTACGACACCTTCTCCACCACGCGCAGCGGCCTGCACACGGGCTACAGCCGCAAGCTCGAGCACTACCTCCAGGGCAGGGCAAGCGCCCGGGAACTGTTCGAGAACCGCCTGTCGGGGATGCACCTGGCCACCGACCCGAGCGCGATCACACCGACGGGGTCACGCACGCGCCAGGAGATGAGCGGCGGCTTGTTCTCCCCGCACGACATCCGCGCGATCATCGCGACCAAGGTCGAGTTCGACGCGGTCCACGACTTCGTCTCGATGGACACGCAGATCTGGTGGACCGGTGTCACCGAGATCGGTCTGGCCACCAACGACTCCACCACCAGGAAGTGGTCGCTGCGGACCGGAGCGGGTATCACCGAGAACCCCAACCCGGCGGGCACGGACAACTCCCTACCCAGCGAGGCGATCCGCCCCATCCCGGTCTGGGGCCCCTCCTTCGGTTTCACCCCCTCCAGCACCTCCTCGTCCAGGACGCACTCGAACAGTTTCTCCTCCTACACGTTCCTCCTCCCGAAGGTCGCGTGGTCCTACGCGTTCCGAGGTTCGGGTCACCTCACCCAGGCCGTCGAGTTCCTGAAGAACTGGAGCATCGGCCCCACCCTTCCGTGGAGCAGCCAGTACCGCGGCTGGCACGTCCCGGTGAGCGACCTGTTCTCGGGGTACGTGCACGCCAACGACGCCTTCGCGCTGAACCTGGTCCACGACGCCGTGACCGACACCGACCAGGGCCCCGAGCTCGGTTCCCAGCCGAACCCGAAAAAGCCCGAGGGCTGGTCGGCCGGCCCCGGTTTGGAACACCTCGGTCGGCAGATGCGGCCCTTCGACCCCGGCGCCGCCCTGCAGAACCTCACCGACGACCTCGCGCGCGACGGAATGGAGTTGACCGGCCACAGCCGCGAGCAGATCCTGCACGCGCTCACCACCCAGCTGGGTCACCAGTCCGCCACCACGCGGCCGGGCGAACAGTCCGTCAAGGCGGTACCGGTTCCGGTGCGCGTGCGCCCGATCGGGCAGCCCGTGCACACGGCCACCGACGCCACGATGTACGTGGACCTGCGTACGACCGCGACCCGCACCGAGTACGTCAGCTACGCGAGCGACTACATCGAGTCGCGGACCTGGACCGAAGCCGACGGCCGGGGCCGCAGCAGCGCCACCTCGCGCACGGCGGGCATGGACGGCACCCTGCTCCAGCCGACCGGCTACGACGGGGACCGGAGCGGCCCCGACGACCAACCGGGGAGCCGCCTGCTGTTCGTGGCCCCCCAAGCCGGGCTGTCCGGAGGGTCGGGCACCCGCCAGAGCACGAACGTCTCGGACTCGGTGTCCCGCACGGTCGAGCTCGAATGGCCGACCCCGTTCGCGAAGCTCGTCCAGGACATCGACCTCACCCTCACCCTGAAGGTCGGCGACGCCGAGACCGGCCAGAACCAGGACGGCACCCCCGAGACGGATCGGAACCAGGGCGGCAACCGCAATCCCCTTCGCGGGGGAAGCGGACGCTCCACCTTCACGGGTCGCGGTGGGGCGGGGCAGATCGAGACCGTCTTCCCGTTCTCCTACCTGGTCTCCACTCCCCCGCCCCAGGCCAGCCCCTCCCCCACGGAATCGGACGGTTCCACCGCGCAGGCCGGCCCCTCCGGTGCCGGCCCGGCGCGGGGACCGGGTGACCAGGAGGCCTCCCCGGCGCCCACCACCGCTCCCGAACACCCCGACGACACCCCGCACGCCTCACTCGACGACATGATGCGCAGCTGGGCGAGGGACACACGCGAGGCCGCTCCGGACCAGATCCCTCCCACCCACGACACGGTCATTCTCCCGACCGGGGTACAGGGTTCAGGCCAGTCGATTCGGGACACCGCCCACATCGTCGTCGCCAAGTCGCTCGGCTGGACCCCACCCGCCGACGCCGTGCGGGACGGGGCCTACACACCGCACGCCATCGCCGACGCCCGTGCCCACGTCGCCAAGGAGCTCAAGCTCGACACCCGCCACGACGCCATCGACCACAGCCTGGACAACCTCGCCCTCCAGGGCCTGTACCCCAGCGCCTCCCGCGACGACGACGGCGTGCGGCTGCTGAGCATCGGACGCACCGACTGGAGTGTCAAGGCACTACCCGACATGTCCGCCCCCACGGTCCTGGACATCATCCCCGCCGCCAGGATCAGCGACAACCTCTCCCACGGTGGCGGCCAGGGCACCACCCGGGAGGTCTCCTCCACCATCGACGGCAGTGCGAACGCGGTGCGCCCCATGGGGATGAGTACCGAGGCCGCCCACGACTACGACAACCACCAGGGGATCTACACCGGGAGCGGCCCCGCCCCCAGTTCCTCCCGCACCAACAGCGAGCACCGCGGCGCCAACCAGCCGATCAAGCGCTACCCCGAGTCCGACAGGCTCCGGCAGGGCAACGCCTACCTGGTCGAGTTCGACACCAGGTGGGCCATCGGCGCCACGTCGAAACTGCGTGACTCCGCCTTCTCCAAGGTGCGCGGATGGTTCGGCGACCGTTCCTCGCCTCCGGCACGCTGGCAGCTCGGGGAGACCTCCACCCGCGTCTCCGGGTGGGTCTCCGAGGAGGACGCGATCGGGTTGGGCATCCTCACCCGTGACCGGGCCGAGGACCTGAAGCCGGTGGTGCGCGAACTCGACCTGGCGCGCGATCGGTTCGCCCAGGCCGAGGAGGCCTACTACGAGGCCCGCCGCCCGCTGGAGGCCCTCGCCGAGGAGGTGGTCAGCGGCCGGGACCGCGACGCCGCCCAGCAGCGGTACGACGAACGGAAAGCCGACTACGACCAGGCTCTGAGCGCCTTCAACGACGCCATCGACCATTGGGTGAAGACCCTCAACGAGGTCCGCCGGGTCGTCAGGGACCCGCGCGATATGGTCATCCCCGACTTCCAGGGCAAGGGGAAAGGGAAGGGAAAGGCCCCCGCGTGGATCGACGGCGCCGGGCCCCTGCCCCCCATCACCGAATCCCCGGAGGACGTCCCCGACATCAAGGGCAAGGCCCCCGAACGAAGCGACGACACCCGGTCCCCGGCACCCGTCACCGAATCCGTCGAGGACACGGCGGACACCGCCGCCGAGGGGGACCCGAGCCTCGCCAACAGGTTCCGATCGACGCTGAACCCCGAGTCCACGCCGTCGCCCGGCCCGGCGACCACAGGCGACGACCGGGCGGCCACCGACAGCGACCAGGCGACGACCGGCGACGACCGGGCGTCCCGGGACAGCGCGGCCCAGGAGCAGCGCCTGCGCGATACCGAGGAACAGCACCTCCGCGACGAGGCCGCGGACCTGTTCGGTCAGGCCGAGAACGTCCGAGCCGAGATCCTGGCCGCCCAGGGCCGGGCCGACCAGGCGGCGACCGACGTGCGCAGCCTCCAGGGGGCTGTGGCTCAGCTCCGGGACCACGACCTTCCGTCCGCTGAGAGGGACTTCCAGTCCGCTGGCGGGGAACTCGACCAACTCCGCGTCCAGACCGACGCGGCCCGCCGGGCCGCCGCCGACGCCGCGGCGAAGGCCCGGGAGGCGGCCGACGAGGCGACCGGTCTCGGCAGAAGGTACGAGACTCAGAAGTCCGCCGCCGACGCCGCACGGACCGACGCCGAAAGGGCCGGTGAGGACGCGGAGAGGGCGGACGACGAGTACGCCGACGCCGCACACGGCCTGGAGGAACGTCGGCACGAGACGGCCGCGGCCGAGCGAGCGCTGAACGGCCTCCGCGCGCGTCTGCCCGAGGTGGAGAACGCGGCCCGGGAAGCCCGTGGCGCCTACGAGGCGGCGGCCGCCGCGTCCGCCGATGGCCAGGGCGCGGAGAACGTCCCCTCAGCCGAAGCCGTTCAGCGGCTGAGGGACACGGCCGACGGCGCGGACCGGCGGCTGAACGAGGCCCGCGACGAGATCGAGCGGAGTGCCGACGGTCTCGACGCCCGGGAGCGGGACGATGCCCGGGCCGGGGAACACGTCCAGGAACTGCTCGAACGGGCGGAGGAACGACGCGCGCGGGCCGACGAGGCCGCCGGGCACCGGGACGACCAGCAGCGGGCCGCCGCCGAGCTTCGCGACCTGCGCGACAGCGCCCAAGAGAGCGCCGCGGCGGCCGACCAGCGCGCGCGGGACCGCGCCGCGACGGCCGCCGGTCTCCAAACCGCTCTGGGCGAGGCCGAGCAACGGTTCGCCAACGCCCGGGACGAGCGGGACTCCCTGAGGGACCGGCTCACGGACGCCCGGGACGAGCTCGACACCCGAAGCGCCGAGCTCCGCGACGCCCGGAACGAGGTCGCCACACTCACCGACGACGCGCGCAACCTCGAACGGCAGGCGCGACAACGCCTGGACGAGGCCGACGAGCTGCGCGAGCGGTCACGGAAGGCGAAGCAGGCGGGGGACGAGGAGGCCGGAGACCGGCCGACCTCCGACGACGCGCCCGCGAACCAGGGGGCCGGGGAGCGCCGTGCCGCCGACCCCGGCATCGAACTCAGCACCTCGTCCGGTGCCGTCCGAGCCTCGGACGGGGACGACGGGGACCAGGACGCCGCGAGTGACAGCGACGGTTCGGACGCCAGTACCGTCCGTCCGCCGCGCACTGACGTGTCGCACCTGACCGACCCGACCGTCATGGCCGTCTTCACCCCGTCCACGCGGGGGTGGCCCGCGCCGCCCGCCTGGGGCCAGGGCCTGGGCCCCGAGGGCATGGCGGGGGCGCGGACGTTCGACACCTCCGAGGGCTCCGCGGCGTACCTGACGCGGCACATGCCCACGCCGGAGATGAACGAGACGGAGCGGGCCTACGTCCGGTACTACACGGCCGAGGGCAGCTACGTCATCAACGACGAGCTGCGTTCGGGGGTCACGCCGGAGCGTGCCACGTCGAGTATGCGGGAGGCGGTACGCCACCTGGACGGGGTACTGGAGCGCTCCTCGCCCCCCGAGCCGATCCTGCTCCAGCGGAGCATCGACACCCTGCCCGAGGCGCTCGACACCTCACCGAGCTCCCCCGACGACATGATGGCGCTGGTCGGTCGGACGTTCACCGATCCGGGTTACGGGTCCGCCGCCATGTCGCATCAGCCGATCCACCCCGAACGGCGCATCCAACTCTCCGTCAGGGTGCCGCGGGGCTACCCCGCGCTGAACGCGATGGACGTCCCCGGTGTCACGAACCGCGACGAGCACGAGGTCATTCTCCGCCGGGACACCACGTACCTCATCCACAGTGTCCGAGAGCTGGAGCCCGACCAGTACGGTCTCCGGCACTGGGCGATCGAGCTCGAGATCGTGCCGGACGGATGGACCCCGACCGACGTCACCGCCATGCCCGTGTTCACCTCTCCCGGCCAGGGTGGGGAACAGACCGCGGGATCGACCGACACCGCCACCGGCGACCGGAACGACGGGCGCGGTGACGCCTCCGCCAGTGGTCGGGGCGGCGGTCGCGGCAACGGCGCCGGGGCCGGGCGTGGCACGGGCGGCGGTTCCGCCGCGGGAAGAGGACGCGGTCAGGGTGCTCCCCCGCCTCCTGACACGCGGGACGACGACGTCGACCGGCCGCTCGGCGACACGGGCGGCGCGGCCACCGAGCGCGCGACCCGACCGGCGGACACCCTGGCGGACCTGCTCGGCCCGCTCAAGCCTCCGTCGTGGCTGACCGGTCTGGATCCGAAGGAGCCGACCGCGACCTTCGACCTGGACACCAAACGGCCCTTCGACCCCAACGGTCTGCTCCAGATGCCGTTCCCGGACAGCGCGCCCACCACCACGGTCGACGGCACTGACCAGCCGTCCGTCCAAGGGATGGAGCAGGCGCCGACCACGGTGTGGGCGCCGCCCCCCGCCTGGGGTGAGGGCGTCCGGCCCCAGGGCATGCGCGACGGCCGCGCCCTGGACGGTCCCGCGGACCTGTCCCAGGTCCTACCACCGACCACCCTGACCGACGAGCAGACAACCGCCGTCAGCGACTTCACCGCACCCGGCGGCGACACCACCGTCAACGACGCGCTGCGCAACGGAACCGACACCGGGGACACACGCACCACCGCAGAGACCCTCGACTCGCTGATCGCCCAGTCAAGCGTCTCCGAACCGGTCGTGCTCAACCACCGCACGAACAGCTCGTTCGCCGAACGGCTGGGAGCCTCCCCCGCCGATCCGGAGTCGATGCGCGGCCTGATCGGACGGACCTTCACCGAGCCCGGATACGTCACCGCGACCACCACGGCCCCGCCGCTGGACCACCGCAACCCCGTCGACGTGGTGATCAGGGTCCCCGAGGGCTTCCCCGCGCTCAACACCGCGGGCTCCTCCGATCCTCACCCGGGGGACGGGCCCGACGCGGTGCTGCGGCGCGGGACCACGTTCGTCGTCCACGACGTCCGACAGGTGCCTGACGAGCTCTACGACAACGACCACTGGGTGGTCGAGGCCGAGGTCGTGCCGGACGGATGGACACCGCCCGCCGACTGGCGCTCGACTCCCCGCGACGGCGAGGGAGGACTCCCGGCCGCGCCTCGACCCGAGTCGGGGGCGACCGGCGACCTCATGGCCATGCCGGTCTTCACACCCCGCTCCGGCCCTGCCCAGATCCCGGGCACCGTCGGAGCGGACGGGATCCGGCGATTCTCCTCGTTCCTGGAGGGCGCGAGATACGGCGACCAGTTCCTCGACGACCCGCGGTGGAACCGCAACGCGTTCCGGACCCGAACGGTCGAGCAGCAGCGTGCCGTCCTCGCCTACACCACCAGCAGCTGGCCGTACAACGACGTGCTCAGGGCCCGGGACGACGACGCCCGGGAGGAGCTGCTGGAGGACTGGTACGACGACGACGGAGACGGCTTTCCCCTGTACGAGCTGTCAGGATGGCCGCTGCGGCCTCCGACGCTCCAGGACATCCAGGACGCCTACGGGCGTCCCGGTCTGACCCCGGACCAGCGAAACATGATCGTCGACATCCTGACTTCCGGGGATCCCGACAGGACGCTCGCCGATCTGCGGGACGACGCTGGACGCGCTGGGCACCTGGTCGACTCGTTCGGACACTTCCCCACCCTCCAGGACCTCTACGACCGGATCTCCCTCATCGACCAGGCGCTCGACGCCAGTTACCTGCCTGAACCCCTGGAGGCGCACCGAGGTCTCTGGGGAGTCAACTTCATGGACGGCTTCGACCCGGACGACCCACAGGCGCTCGTGGGAACCGTGCAGACGGAAGCGGGCTACCTCTCCACCTCCCTCGGAGACGGGGCCGCGATCATCGGCATGCCCCGTTGGCCGGTCCATCTCCACCTCACCCTTCCCGCCGGGACCAGGGGGCTGTGGCTGGGCGGAAACAGCACCGCCCCCGAACAGCGGGAACTGCTCCTGCCACGGAACACCAGCTACCGGATCACCGGGGTCACCCAGGACGACGACGGCAAGATCCACATCGAAGCAGAGGTCCTGGTATCGCCCCCGGCCCACGTCGGCGGCGGCCATTCCCCCTCTTCCGCCCACCCCCTGGAGGACGGCGACCCCGACCGCACCGTCAGCGACCACGACAACGGTCAGGATGACGGACGCGGCACCGGTGCCGGGCGCGGTTCCGGTGACGGTTCACGCGGTGGTACGGGGCGGGGCGCACCTCCGGCCGGGGCGCGCGACGGCGACGGCGTCGACCGGTCGCTCGGAGACGTCGACGTCGACGACACCCGGAACGGCGCCCATCCCCCCGAGAGCACGACCGCGCCCCCGGACGGGCCGCTGGACGTGTTCGGCCTCATCAAGCCGCCGTTCACGCTGCCGGAGCTGGACCCCAAGCGGCTCCTGGACCCCAACGGGCTCCTCGCCCCGGCCCTTCCGCGCACAGCGAGTGACACCTCGCGCCCGTTGCCGCCCGACGTGACCGTCATGTCGGCCTTCACGCCCGAGCCGGGGCTGTGGGACAGCGACGACCTGCCCCTACCCGACCTGGACTGGATGGCCACCGATCCCGCTCCGGCCCAGAGACCGGACCAGACCCCGGACCCGGGCCTCACACCGTCCCCGGGCGCCATGGACTGGGCGCTGGACATCCCGTCCGACACCGACTCCCGACCCGGAGCCGTCGACCAGGAAGGACCCGTCGACGTCGACGACCGTCCGGGCACGATCGGCGGGGACGGCGTCCGACGCTTCGCCACCGACGGGGAGGGACTGTCCTACGGTGACAGGATTCTCGGTGATCCCGACACGAACCCCCACTCCTACCCGAACCTGCCCGAGGACCACCGGCGAGCGATCGACGGGTACACCGACCCCGACAGGATCCCCTACGACCGGCTCCTGCGGGCCCCGGACGACCAGACCCGACAGCGGATACTGCAGGAGCTGAGCTCGGACCGCGGCTGGAGCTTCCCCCTGTACGAGCTGACGGGGCCGGACCCGCGCACACCGACGATGTGGGACATCGGCGTCGCGGCCGGCCGGTCCGACGAGCTGACACTGGCTCAGCAGAGCTTCGTCGACGCCATCCTGAGCGCTTCCGACCCCCTTGAGGCACTCACCCACTGGAGGGACCAGGCGGGAGGCGCCGCTCGGTTGATCGATGCGTTCGGTCGCTTCCCCACACTCGAGGACATCGCTCAGCGCGTCAGCCTCATCGATGAGGCGATCGGTCGCAATCCGCTGCCCGAGCCCCTGCTCGTCCGGTGGGACGTGCACGACATCTCCCTCCTGACCGGGTACGACCCGGACGACCCGGATTCGCTCGTGGGGACGGTCCAGACCGAACGGGGCTACCCACCAACCTCCCTGGGAGCGGGAGCGCGGGTACCCGGGTCGGAGCGCGCGCCCTTCCAGTTCCACCTGACCCTGCCCGACGGAACGCACGGCCTGTGGCTGGGCGACCGCGCCGACACCCGGGCCGACGCTCGCGGGCTGCTCCTGCCGCGCGGCACCCGGTACCGGATCACGGGCGTCCGGACCGAGGGCACCGGAGCCGACAGAACCCTCCACATCGACGCCACCGTCCTGCCGCACGAGCCGGACACCGGTGGCGACCGGCCCTCCCCCTCCGTCGACGTCGACAATCCCCCGGACACCGTCGGCGAGGACGCCTCCACCCACGACGACGCCGGTGACGGCGCGCCGGTCACGAACCAGGACGCCGACGGCCTGGCCGCGGATCAGCCTGCCTCCTCCGCCGCGTCCACCGCGGTCCGGAGCCCGGCCCCGTCCCCGGGCGCGGGAGCCATGGACTGGGCACCGGACGCGACGCCCGCACCCGACACCGACTCCCGAGCCGGATCCGCCGCACAGGAAGGCCCCGTCGACGTCGACCACCGTCCGGGCACCGTCGGCGAGGACGGCGTCCGACGCTTCGCCACCGACGAGGAGGCCGAGGAGTACGGCGAGGAGTTCCTCGACGACCCCGACACCAACCCCCACGCCTACCCGAACCTGCCCGCCGACCAGCGGACCGCGATCGACAGGTACGCCCACCCCGACCGGGACCTCTACAACCGGATCCTGCGGGCCCCGGACCACCGGAGCCGACAGCGGATCCTGCAGGACCTGCGCGCGGACGGGAGACCGGGCTTCGCCCTGTACGAGCTGACGGGACCGGGCCTGCGACCGCCGACGATGGCCGACATCCAGAGCGCCTTCGACCGGCGCCACGAGCTCACGAACACGCAGCGGGACCTCGTCGAGAGCATCGTGAACGCCGCGGACCCCCCGTCGGGTCTGGCCCGCTGGAGGCGACGGGCGGGCTACGCGGGCCGGTTGAGCGACTCCTACGGCCGCTTCCCCACGGTCGGCGACATCCTCGACCGCGTCCGCCTCATCGACCGGGTGATCGCCGGCAACCCGCTGCCCGAACCCCTGACCACCCACCGGGGACTGCACACGGTCGACTTCATGACCGGGTACGACCCGAACGACCTGAACGCGCTCGTGGGGACGGTCCAGACCGACTCCGCGTTCCTGTCGACCTCCCTGGGAGCGGGAGCACAGGCACCCGGATCGGAGCGCGCGCCCTTCCAACTCCACCTGACCCTGCCCGACGGAACGCACGGCCTCTGGCTGAACGGCTACACCGGATCCTCGGCCGACGCCCGCGAACTGCTCCTGCCGCGCGACATCCGGTACCGGATCACGGGCGTCCGGACCGAGGGCACCGGAGACGACAGAACCGTCCACATCGACGCCACCGTCCTGCCCCCCGAACCGAAGACCGATGACGACCGCCCGGGCAGGGTCGGCGAGGACGGCGTCCGACGCTTCGCCACCAATGAGGAGGCCGAGGAGTACGGCGAGGAGTTCCTCGACGACCCCGACACCAACCCCCACGCCTACCCGAACCTGCCCGCCGACCAGCGGACCGCGATCGAGGGATACACCGATCCCGACCGCGACCCCTACAACCGCGTCCTGCGGGCCCCGGACCACTGGAGCCGACAGCTGGTCCTGGCGGAGGTGCGCTCGAACGGCGGGCCGGGCTTCGCCCTGTACGAGTTGACGGGACCACTCCTGCGACCGCCGACGATGGCGGACGTCACCGGAGCCCACGCTCGGCGCGACGACCTGACCGAGGCGCAGAGGGCCGTGGTCGACGACATCATGGGGCACGCTCCCGGAGCGCGGGAACAGCGCCTCGACCACTGGAGGCGGCGGGCGGGCTACGCGGGCCGGTTGAGCGACTCCTTCGGCCGCTTCCCCACGGTCGGCGACATCCTCGACCGCGTCCGCCTCATCGACGAGGCGATCGGTCGCAACCCGCTGCCCGAACCCCTGCTCGCTCATCGCGGGCTGCACACGGTCGACTTCATGACCGGGTACGACCCGAACGACCTGAACGCGCTCGTGGGGACGGTCCAGACCGACTCCGCGTTCCTGTCGACCTCCCTGGGTGTGCGAGGACGAGCGCCGGACTCCGGACACACCCCCTTCCAGCTCCACCTGACCCTGCCCGACGGAACGCACGGCCTCTGGCTGAACGGCTACACCGAATCCTCCGCGGACGACCGCGAACTGCTCCTGCCGCGCGGCACCCGGTACCGGATCACGGGCGTCCGGACCGAGGGCACCGGAAGCGACAGAACCGTCCACATCGACGCCACCGTCCTGCCCCCCGAACCGAAGACCGATGACGACCCTCCGCTGTCGCCGGTCACGGACGGCTCGCACTGGGACCCGGTCTTCCCCTCCGGCCCCGAACCCGACTTCGGCTCGTCCGACACGGACTCGGCGGCCACCGCCTCCGCCCCGGCCCGGAGCCCCGCGCCGTCTCCTGACTCGGGAGTCATGGACTGGGCACCGGACGCGACGCCCGCGCCCGACCCCGACTCCCGAGCCGGATCCGCCGCACAGGAAGGCCCCGTCGACGTCGACCACCGTCCGGGCACCGTCGGCGAGGACGGCGTCCGACGCTTCGCCACCGACGAGGAAGCGGAGGAGTACGGCAGGTACGTTCTCGGCGACCCCGACACCAACCCCCACGCCTACCCGAACCTGCCCGCCGACCGACGGGCCGCGATCGACGGATACGCCCACCACACCAGCACCCCCTACGACCGCATCCTGCGGGCCCCGGACGACCAGAGCCGACAGCGGATCCTGGAGGAGCTGTACTCGAACAGCGGCCAGGGGTTCGTCCTGTACGAGCTGACGGGTCCGGACATGCGCAGGCCGACGGTGGCCGACATCCAGAGCGCCTTCGACCGGCGCCACGAGCTCACGAACACGCAGCAGGTCCTCGTCCGCGACATCACGGGCTTCGCCCCCACCGAGCGGGAGAGGCGACTCGCCTACTGGTTGCACCAGGCAGGAGCCGCCGGACGGTTGAGCGACTCCTTCGGCCGCTTCCCCACGGTCGGCGACATCCTCGACCGCGCCCGCCTCATGGATGAGGCGGTCCGCGGCAACCGGCTGCCCGAGCCCCTGACCGTTCACCAGGGCCTGCGCGACATCTCCTTCATGACCGGGTACGATCCGAACGACCTCGACAGGCTCGTGGGTTCGATCCGCAACGATCCGACCTTCCTGTCGACCTCCCTGGGCACGGGGGTCGAGACGCCCGGCTGGCCCCGCCACCCGTTCCAGCTCCACCTGACCCTTCCCAGCGGAACGCACGGCCTCTGGCTGGGCGGCCACACCGGCGCCCCGGGCAACACCCGCACGCTGCTCCTACCGCGCGACACCCGATACCGGATCACGGGCGTCCGGACCGAGGGCACCGGGAGCGACAGGATCGTCCACCTCGACGCCACCGTCCTTCCGCCCGAGCCGGACAGTGGTGGTGACCAGTCCTCGCCTTCCACCGACGTCGACGATCTCCCGGGATTCGTCGGCGAGGGCGGCTCTGCCCGCACCGACAGCGACGAGGTGTCGGCCGCGGACCCGACCCCCGACGACCAGGACGGGATGTCCGACTCGGACTTCACGGCCGACAGCCCCGCCCCAGCCCAAAGCCCACGGTCGGACGACATGGGCTGGGCGCCAGACATCGCGTCCGACTCCGAGTCCGGAGCCGGAACGCAGGCCGGGCCCAGCAGCGGTGACCATCGCCCGGGCACCATCGGCGCAGACGGCGTCCGACGCTTCGACAGCGACGAGGACGGACAGGCCTACGGCGCGACGTACCTCGACGACCCCGACCGCAACCCCCACGCGTTCGAGATGCTGCCGCAGGACCAGCAGGGGGCGATCGACGGGTACGTCATCCGCGACAGGGCCCCCTACGACCGGATCCTGCGGGCCCCCAACGACCAGGCCCGACAGCAGGTCCTGCAGGAGCTGATGTCGGACCGCGGCGTCGGCATCCCCCTGTACGAGCTGGCGAGACCGCACCTGCGTCCACCGACGATGGCCGACATCGTCGACGCCTACGACCGGCGCAACGAACTCACAGACGCGCAACGGATCATCGTCCACAACATCCTCACCGCCGGCGACCCCGCCGCGGCACTGACCCGTTGGAGGGGTCAGGCGGGATACGCCGGACAGTTGATCGACGCGTTCGGTCGCGTCCCCACGCTCCAGGACATCACCCACGGCTTCGACCTCATCGACCAAGCGATCGACGACAACCCCCTGCCCGAACCCCTGCTCGTCCACCCGAACCTGCACGGCCGGTCCTTCCTTGCCGAGTACGACCCGGATGATCCGAATCAGCTCGTCGGGACGGTCCAGACCGATCCCGCCTACCTGTCGACCTCTCTGGGCGCGGAAGTCGAGGCGCCAGGTGCGGGGCACACGCCCTTCCGACTCCATCTGACCCTGCCCGACGGAACGCACGGCCTGTGGCTGGGCGGCCACACCGGCACCCCGGGCAACACCCGCACGCTGCTCCTACCGCGCGGCACCCGGTACCAGATCACGGGCGTCAGAATCGAGCCCAGCGCAACCCCAGCCGTCGGAGGCAGGACCAGCATCGTCCACATCGACGCCGAGGTCCTCCCGCCCGCACCGGGTAACGATGGCGACCAGCCCGCACCTCCCTTCGACGGACCCCACGACAGCGGCCCGAACGACGGCCAGGGCAGCGGTCAGAGCGACGGTCGTGGTCACACCTCCACCAGCGGGCACGGACGTGGCCCCGCAGCCGGTTCCGGGCGCGGTGCCGGTGGCGGTTCACGCGGGGACACGACCCAGGTCCACGTGCAGCGGGGTAGCACGACCGGTGACGGCGGCCAGGCCGGGGCGTCGGCCAACATGTGGACGCCTCCCCCCACCTGGGGCGAGGGAGTCCGGCCCCAGGGCATGCGCGACGGCCGCGCCCTGGACGGCCCCGCGGACGTGGCGGAGGTCCTGCCGCCGACCGCCCTGCCCGACGAGCAGGCGTCGGTCGTCGGCGACTTCACCGCACCCGGCGGGGACACCGCCGTCAACGACGCCCTGCGCGGCGGAACCGGCCCCGAGGGCGCGCGTACCACCGTGGAGACGCTCGACGGGCTGATCGACCAGTCGCGGGTCTTCGAACCGGTTCTGTTGAACCACCGTACGGATTCGGCGTTCGTCGAACGGTTGGGGGCGTCCCTGTCCGATCCGGAGTCGATGCGCGGTCTGATCGGGCGGACCTTCACCGAGCCGGGGTACGTCGCCACCACCGCCACCACCCCGCCCCTGGACCACCGCAACCCCGTCGACGTGGTCATCCGGGTGCCCGAGGGCTACCCAGCGCTCAAAACCGCGGGCTCCTCGGGTCCCCGGCCCGGGGAAGGTCCGGACGTGGTGCTGCGGCGCGGGGCGACCTTCGTCGTGCACGACGTGCGCCCGGCGGGCGACGAGCTCTACGACAACGACCACTGGACGGTCGAGGTCGAGGTCGTCCCGGACGGGTGGACACCCCCCGCCGACTGGCGCTCCGCCCCGCACGGTGACGCCTCCGCAGGACACCGCGTGCCCGGTATCGATGACGGTCCCAGGATCGGAACGGGGCAGGGTGCACCTCCACTGCCCCAGGCACGTGACAACGACGACTGGCCGCTCGGCGACACCGACGATGCCCCGAGCGACACGTTCACCGACCGCACGACCGCCTCCCCGGACGGGCCGATGGACGTGTACGGCCTCATGAAGCCGCCGTTCTCACCGCTGAGCCTGGACCCGAAGCGGTTCGCTGACCCCAACGGGCTGCTCGACTTCCCCTTCACCCACATCACGGACGAGAACGGAAACCCGTTCACGACCGATCCCATCATCATGCCGGCGTTCGTCCCCCAGCGGGGCGAGGTCGACAGTGAGACGGACGTGGACCACGCGTCGGACATGAGCACCGACTCCGACGGTGGTGTCGGAGACCCGCCCGCACCCGATGCTCCGGGCCCGACCGGTACGTCGGAACTGGATCCGGTGAGTGCCGGCGGGTCGTTCCGCGGTGGTCCCGGTTGGGAGCTGTACGCGCTGAACGGCGGTTCCTGGCCCGACCTGGGCGACATCCTCACGCACGCCGGGCGTGCCGATCTGTCCCCGGTGCAGCGGCGGTTGGTCACGGGGATCCTGAACGCCCCGGACCCTACGGCCGCGCTGCGAAACGTACTGGGGTCGGCGACGGTGCCCGGTTGGGTCGCCGAGCCTTCCGGTAACCCTGCCCCGACCCTCGACGCCCCGGGCTCGGAGGCCGGCTCTGAGTCGGGTTCTGGTTTCGACTCCGATTTCGACCCCGAGGACCTCCCGGGCACCCTGGGCCCGGACGGGGTCCGGCGCTTCGCCACCGACGAGGAGGGCGACGAGTACGGTGAGACGTTCCTGGACGACCTGACCCGGAACCGTCACGCGTTCGACAACCTGCTCCCCGCCCAGCGCAGGGCTGTGTACGGGTACACCAACCCCGGCAGCGACCCCTACAACCAGATCCTGCGGGCCCCGGACCGGGAGAACCGGCAGGAGGTGCTGGACGAGTACCTCGAGGAGGCCGGTGACGGTTTCGCCCTGTACCGGATGACGGGGCCGGACATGCGTCCGCCGACCATGGACGACGTCAGGGCCGCACACGCCTCGCCCGAGGGTCTGACCCAGCAGCAGCGGGAGATCGTCGACGAGATCATGAGTGCCCCGGTCCAGGACCGTGAGGAGCGGCTCGCCGAATGGAGGGAGCGCGCGGACGACGCCGGGGCGTTGAGCGACTCCTTCGGTCGGTTCCCCACGGTCGAGGACATCCTCGCTCGGGTCGCCGTCATCGACCAGGTCATCGCCAACAACCCCCTGCCCGAACCCCTGCTCGTGCACCGGGGGTTGCGCTCGATCGAGTTCATGGACGGTCACGCCCCGGACAACCTGGACGCTCTGGTGGGGACGGTCCAGGCCGACGCGGCGTTCCTGTCGACGTCCCTGGGCGCGAAGGCCCAGGTACCCGGGTGGCAGCGCATGCCATTCGAGCTCCACCTGACCCTGCCTGCGGGGGCGCACGGGTTCTGGTTGGGCAGCCACAGTTCCGTCGACGACCAGCGGGAGCTGCTCCTGCCGCGTGACACCCGGTACCTGATCACGGGGGTCAGAACCGACGACGACGGCATCGTCCACCTCGACGCCGGGGTCCTGCTACCCGACCCGAACACCGCAGAAGTCCAGACCACGTCTGCCGACGACGACCAGAACGACGGCCAGGACGGCAGTGGTCAGGGCGACGAGCGCGGTACCGGTGGCGGCAATGGTTCCGGGCGAGGTGGCGGTTCCGGACACGGCGCGACGGGGCAGGACGCATCCCCACCGCCGGAGATGCGCGACGACGATGACGTCGACTGGCCGCTCGGCGACACCGACGATGCCCCGAGCGACACGTTCACCGACCGCACGACCGCCTCCCCGGACGGCCCGATGGACGTGTACGGCCTGATCAAACCGCCGTTCACGCTTCCGGAACTGGACCCCAAACGGCTCGTGGACCCCAACGGGCTCCTCGACCTTGCCTTCACCGACCTCACACGCGAACACGGCAACCCGCGAGCGGACGACCTCACCGTCATGCCGGCCTTCACCCCCCAGACCCAGATGGGGGACACTGACAGCGACTCCGATTCCGACGGCGACTCCGGAAGTGAGCCTCCCTCGCCCCGCCCCCTTCTGCGGGGCTCCGACAGCGACGCCTACTCCGAAACCGACGCCGAAGACCGGCTCGCCCCGGACACCGCCCAGAGCCCGACACCGTCTTCGGACGAGAACCAGGGGGTGGATCGGACACAGGAACTCCCGTCCGGCTCCGAGGCGGTCCCAGGAACCGATACCCAGGTCCGATCCATCGACGTCGGCAACCTTCCGGGCACGGTGGGCCCGGACGGCGTCCGACGCTTCGCCACTGACCAGGAAGGGGAGAGCTACGGCGAGAACTTCCTCGACGCCGCCGGCACAGTCCGTCACACGTTCCTGTCCCTGCCCGAGGAGACGCAGGACGCGGTCTACGGCTACACCTTTCCCGACAGCGACCCCTACAACCGGATCCTGCGGGCCCCGAACCACCAGAGCCGCGAGGGGATCCTGGAGGAATTGGGCTCGAGGGGAAGAAGGGGCCCGGGTTTCGTCCTGTACGAGATGACGGGGCCGGACATGCGCCCGCCGACGATGCGGGACATCGAACACGCCCACCATCGGCGCGACGGCCTGACGGAGGACCAGCAAGCCCTCGTCAACGACATCATGGGCTCTGCCGCCCCCTCGGAGCGCCTCGACTACTGGATGCGGCATTCGGGTTACGCCGGGCGGTTGAGTGATTCCTTCGGCCATTGGCCCACCGTCGGCGACATCCTCCACCGCATCGGCCGCATCGATGAGGCGATCGACCGCAGCCCCCTGCCCGAGCCCCTGCTCGCGCACCGGGGCCTGTTCAGGATCGACTTCATGAACGGGTTCACGGCGAGCAGCCCTGAGAACCCGGACTACCTGGACAACCTGAGGAACCTCATCGGAACGGTCCAGACCGAACCCGGCTACCTGTCGACCACCCTGGGCGCGGCAGCCCAACTGCCCGGCTGGCGGCCCATGCCGTTCGAGGTCCACCTGATCCTGCCCGACGGAACGCACGGCTTCTGGCTGGGAGGTCACAGCGCCGCCCCGGAACAGCGGGAACTGCTGCTGCCGCGTGACACCCAGTACATGATCAGGGACGTCACCAGGAGCGCCGACGGGACGATCCACTTCGACGCGGACGTCATCGTTCCCGTCGCCGGAGGTGCCCCGGGCGGCATGACCGGCCCGAGGCCGCTGTCCGCCTTCACCTCGCTCCCCGGCACCGTCGGTGATGACGGGGTCCGGCGCTTCGCCTCAGCCGAGGAGGGGGCGAGATACGGCGACGAGTTTCTCGACGACCCCCGGCGGAACCCCGGCGGCTTCCAGGACCTGACGATCGAGCAGCAGGGCGCGGTCCGACAGCTCCTGAAGGAACCACGCCCCTACAACGAGATGTCGTCGGCCTCGAACCGCGAGGCGAAGCTGGACCTTCTACGGGACTGGTTCGCGGACCGCGGTGAGGGGTGGCCCCTGTACGAGATGACCATGGCCGGGGACGAGTGGATCCCCCCGACGTACTTCGACATCGACGATGCCGCACAGTCGGACCTGCCTCCGGCCCAGCGCGCCATGGTCGACGACATCCTGAGTTCCCCCGCCCCCGACGCGCGGATCGCCGAGTTGCTGGGCAAGGCGGGATTCGCCGGGCACCTGGTCGATGCGTTCGGCCACTTCCCGAGCGTCGAGGAGCTCGACCACCAGATCGGCCTCATCGACCAGGCTCTCAACGACACGCACCTGCCCGAGTCCATCCTCGTGCACCAGGATCTGGACAGTGTCGGCTTCCTACGGGAATTCGACCCGAGCAATCCGCAGGCGCTCGTGGACAAGGTCCAGACAGTGTCCGGCTACCTGTCCACCACCCTCGGAGCGCACACCCCACCCGGCTCGGACCCGGCGCCGTTCCACCTCCACCTCACGCTGCCCGCCGGAGCAAGGGGGCTCTGGGTCGAGGGTGAGGGCGGTGACCCGGACCAACAGAAGCTGCTCCTACCGCGCAACACCCGGTACCAGATCACCAAGGTCACCATGGACGACGAAGGAACGCTCCACATCGACGCGGACGTCCTCGTTCCCGCCGCACCCGACAACACCGACCTGACGGTCCTGCGCGTCAGTCTCCCCGAGCTCCCCGACACGGGTCAGCCCGCTCATGACGACAGCGCGGGCTCCGTCAACGAAACAGCGGACCGTGACGGGGCCGCGTCGGGGACCCGTGAGTCCGCCGAGCCCGGGCAGGACACCGACTGGCCCCTCGGCGACGTGGACGACACGCGTGACGGCGCCGCATCGCACCCCGACGGCCACTCACTGCCGCGTGACGGACTGGGAGCGGGGTTCGATCCCAAACCGCTGTTCCCGTTCCTGGACCCCAAAGCGCCCCACGACCCAAACGGACTCCTCGACCGGCCCTTCCCCGGGTTCACCCCCACGGCGTCGACCGAGACGCCGGTGGCGCCCCCCGCCGACCAGGAGAGCACCCCGGCCGTGGACGGTCAGGGCGCCGAGCACCAGGACGGCCGCCGCGACCGCGCCGCCTGGCCGTCACGCATCCCCTGGGGCAGCGGAGTCCAACCCCAGGGCATGCGTGACGGCCAGGCCCTCGGCGAACCCGGCCACGGCACCATGTACCTGGCGCTGCGCATGCCGCCACCCGCCATGACCCCACCGGAGACCTCGGTCGTCCGGGACTTCACCGGAGACGGCGGCACCACCGTCAACGACGCTCTGCGCCACGGCAGCGGGCCCGAAGGCGCCCCAGAGCGCGTACGCGAGGCCGTGGACACCCTCGACACCCTGATCGAACGCTCCACCGCACCCGACCCACTGATCCTGCACCAGCGCGCGGACACCACCTTCACCGACCTCCTGGGCGCCTCCCCCACGGACCCCGGCTCCATGCGCGACCTGATCGGGAGGACCTACACCGACCCCGGATTCACCGCCGCCACCACCGGCGAACCCCCACCCGACTTCCGCGACCCGGTCGACATCCTCATCAGGGTTCCCCGGGGCTACCCCGCCCTCAACACCTCCGACCTCGCCGGCCCTCTGCCCGGCGACGGGCCCGACGTGGTCCTTCGGCGCGGGACCACCTTCGTCGTCCACGGCGTCCGACCGGTCCGCGACGAGCTGTACGACAACGACCACTGGGTGGTCGAGGCCGAGGTCGTGCCGGACGGATGGACACCTCCCGCCGACTGGCGTTCCGACCCCCGCGACGGGGAGGGAGGGCTCCCGCCCGCCCCCACCGCGCGGACTCGCGGCGCGACCCGGAACCCGCTCGCGACCGACCTCACCGTCATGCCGGCCTTCACACCCCAACCCGGCCCCTGGAACCCCGACGACCAGGCGGCCGGGCCGTCCGACGGCGGCACCGACACGGACGACGCGGACGAGCCGTACTCCGGCTTCGGCTCCGCCGACGCCCCGGGCACCGTCGGCACGGACGCCGACGACACGAGTGGGGACGAGGACACGTCGATGTCGGACCCCGCACCGGAGCCGGGCACGACACCCGACGCGGCCTGGATGCGGGACCCGGACACGGTCCTGGGACCGGACGGGATGCCCGGTCTGGACTGGACGTCGGACCCAGAGCGCCCAGAGCGCCCAGAGTCGGACGGGGCGCCGGCATCGGACCCGGAGCCGGGCCCCAGGCTGGACCAGGGCGGGATGCCCGACCTGGACTGGATGCTGGACGCTCACCCGGCGGACGCGGATCACGGCATGGACCGGGCGGTGGACCCCCCGCCCGGGGCCTCTCCCGACGCGCTCCCGGGCACCGTCCACAACGACGGCGTCCGGCGCTTCACGACGAACGAGGAAGGGGACAGGTACGGCAACGAGTTCCTCGACGACCCGCGGAGGAACCCCCACTCGTTCCGGAACCTCACGGACGAGCAGAGGTTCGCGGTGGTCGGTTACACCAGGGTCAGCTGGCCGTACAACGACATACTCCGAGCCGGGGACGATGACGCCAGAAGGAGGGTGCTGGCGGACTGGACCCGGGGCGACGTCTCCGGCTGGCCCCTGGACGAGCTGACCGGACCGCTGCTGAGCCCTCCCACCCTGAACGACGTCGTCCACGCCGCCGGGCGCGAGGACCTGAACGCGCACCAGTGGGCCGTGGTCCACGACATCGTGAACTCGCCCGATCCCGGAGCACGGCTCGCGGAGCTGTGGGGCCGCGACGCGGCGCACGCCGAGGCTCTGATCAGCGCGGTCGGGCGGTTCTCCCGCATCGAGGACGTCGAACTCCGGATCGGCCTCATCGACCAGGCGCTCGAACGGAGCGTCCTTCCCGAGCCCGTCCTCACGCACCGGGGTCTGGAGAGCATCGGCTTCCTGGACGGGTTCGATCCGGACAACCTGGAGGCGCTCATCGGGACGATCCAGACAGAGCTCGGCTACATGTCGACCTCCCTGGGCGCGGAAGCGGCTCCGCCCAGCTCCGGTCACGCACGGATCCACCTCCACCTCACCCTGCCCGCCGGAGCCAGGGGGCTCTGGCTGGGCGGGAACAGCTCCGTCCCCGCCCAGCGGGAACTGCTCCTGCCGCGTGGCACGCGGTACGTGATCACAGGTGTGACGAGAAGCGCCGACGGGACGATCCACATCGACGCGGGGGTCCTCGTACCCACCGACGGCCGCGCCCCGCAGGGCACGATCGATCCGAGCATGCTGGCATGGCCACGAACGTGACGGCGGGGCCGGCCGACCAGAGTGAACGGGAACCGGCGCGCAAAGCCCGGTACGAGACCGCGCGGGGGCGCCTTCCCGCGCGAACCGGATGGGAGACACCACACATGGCCGACACGGCACGAAGCGGCAGGGGCCGCTACCGGACCTCGACGTCGTCGCCCGTCCGCTACCGCCCCATCACCCTGGGGGAACGGGTGATCGCCTACCTGTGGGCCGCCACGCAGGAGGACGCGGCGAGCTGCGTCATGGTGCTGGCCGCCGCCGAACCGATCGTCCGGCTCAGGGTCGCGTCGCAATGGTCGAAACGCCTACAGGAAGCCGGCGACCAGGGCATGACCGCGACACAGGCACTCGAACACTGGAGCGGCTCTCCCGAGGACCCCGTCGCGGGGTCGCTCGGCGGACCCGCACGGGAGGCGGCGAACCTCGACGAACTGTACGAGCTCGCCAACCCCGGGCACGAGAGCGCTCCCCCGCTGGTCCGCGACCGCCCCGAGGAGCCGGGACGGGGCCGCGCACCGGACTGGGGCCCGCTGTCACCCTTCACCCTGGACGTGCGCTCCTACCACCCCACGACCGAGTCAGCGGTGCGGTACCTGCCGGTCCGCGACGACGAGCAGGTGGTGGGGTACCTGTGGGCCGCTGAGACGGACGACGCGGCGTCCTTCATCGCGACGACGGCTTCGGGCCGGGCGGGTTCGGTGGCCAAGTCCCACTGGATCCGGTGGATGGTCGAGCGCAGGAGTGAGGAGCTGAGCCCGCTGGAGGCCCTGCGCCGGGCCGCCCGGGAACCCGAGACCCCCTACGGCGGCCGGGTCGCCCCGGACACCCCCGAGGCGACCGCCCCCAGTCTGCGGGCCCTGGAGGAGATCGCCTGGGCCTGACGCGGACACGGCCCCACCACGGATGCACGAGCGAGGACGAGAGAGCGACCCCCGATGAACCAGCAGCGTCCGACACCCGGTCGCGCCACACCCACCACCCGACCGGTCCGAGTCGCGCTGGCCGCGCTGCTCGCGTTCGGTCTGGCCCCCTCCCCGGCCCTGGCCTCGACGGACGAGCCCGCGGCTCTGCCCCAGATCACCCAGTTCAAGGGGGCCGACGACGCGTGCGCCGCGCCCGGCGCGGACGTGGTCGCGCGGGTGCCCTGGACCTCGCAGGCCCTCGGGCTGACCCGCGCCCACGAGCTGAGCCGGGGGCGCGGGACGTCCGTCGCCGTTCTGGCCACCGGCGTGGACGGCGGGGTGCCCGCCCTCGCGGGCGCGGTCGAGGGCGCCGACGCAGGAGACTGCCTGGGGTACGGCACCTTCCTGGCCGGGATCGTCGCGGCGCGCCCCCTCCCGGACAGCGGCCTGGTCGGGGTGGCTCCGGAGTCGGTGGTGGTCGAGGTCCCGACCGGGGACGCCGACACCGGTCTCGCCTCCCCCGCCGACATCGCCGCCGGAATCACCGAGGCCGTCGGCGCGGGCGCCCGCGTGATCCTGGTGGGCACCGCCGCCTTCCAGGGGTCCGCCGCCCTGGACGAGGCGGTGGCCGCGGCGACCTCCGCGGGCGCGCTCGTCGTGGCCCCGGCCACGGTTCCCACACCCGACGGCCCCTACCCCGGATACCCGGCCCAGGACCCGGCCGTGCTGAGCGTGGCCGCCCACGACGCCGCCGGGGAGGTCGTGCTGGGCGAGCCCCTGATCATGCCCGGCGGCGAGCTGGCACGGGTCGACGTCACCGCGCCGGGAGACCGGGTGCTGAGCGTGGGGCCGGGCGGTGCGGGCCACGTCACCTCGGGCGGCGACGGGGTGGCCGCCGCGTTCGCCGCGGGGGCGGCGGCGCTGCTGGTGTCCCGGGAGCCGGACGCGTCCCCGGCCCGGGTCCGGGAGCGGCTGATGTCGACCGCCTACGGGTCGGCCCTGGGGTCGGTGGACCCGGTCGTGGGCAGTGGACGCGTCGACCCCCTGGGCGCGCTCGCCGCCGATCCCGCGGCCGCGGCGCAGGAGGCGGCGGCACGGGTGCGCGGGGAGGCCCTGGTGCCCGGACCGTCCGGTCTCGGGTCGGTGGAGGCTCCGGTCACCGCGGCGGTGGTGGGGGGCTCCGCGCTGCTCGTCGTGCTGTGCGGGGTGGGCGGCGCGGTGCTGCGCCTGGGACGGGACCGGGGCTGGCGCCCGGCCGCCCCGGGTGAGCGGGTGACCCCGGAGGAGGACCCGCGCCCCGTCGTCTGAGGTCGGCCCGACGGCCCCGGAGCGGCGTTCCGCCCCCGGGGCCGTCGGGCCGACCCAGGGCGTGTCACCCCTCCGCCCCCTCGGCGATGGCCAGCTGGACCTCGACGGGGTCGCGCCGGGAGATCCACAGCGCGCGTCCGGGCGGCATCTTCCTCGCCCGGACGTTGCCGAACAGCATGCCCTCCGAGGGCGGGACGGACAGCATGATGCTGGGCGTGTTGAAGTCGATCATCGAGCGGATCACGGGGTCGTTGGAGGCCCTGCTGAAGCCGCCCGCCGCGTGGACGAGGACGACGTGCATGCCGATCTCGGCTCCCTGGGAGAGCATCGGCAGCAGCGGTGTCAGCGGGCTGGGTCCGCTGCCGGAGACCATCTCGAAGTCGTCGATGACGATGAACAGCTCCGGTCCCGTCCACCAGTCGCGCTTGCGGATGCGGTCGGGGGTGACCTCGGGCCCCGGCAGGCGGGCCTTCATCGCCTGGGCGGCGGCGACCATCATCTCCTTGACGTTGTCGGGCGAGACCGCGTACCCGAGTCGCATCTCCTCGGGGATGGCGTCGTAGAGCTGGCGGCGCTGGTCGGCCAGGACCACGCGGGCGGTCGTCGAGTCGTAGTGCTCGCGGATGGCGTTGGTGACGTGCCGGAGCAGGGTGGTCTTGCCGGTCTCGGTGTCGCCCACCACCAGCAGGTGCGGGGTCGCGGAGAAGTCGTGCCAGAACGGCTGCATCCGGCGGCTCTCCAACCCCAGCGGGATCTTCAGGCCGCCGGTCTTGGTGAGCTGGGACGCGGGCAGCTCCGCCGCGTGCAGGACGGGGGGCAGCGTGCGCACCGGCGGGGCCTCGGGGCCGTCCCAGGCGGTGCGGATCCGCTCGATCAGCTCGCCCACGCCGACCGAGAGGGTCACCGGGTCGGCGTCCCCGTCGGCGCGGGGAAGGCCGGTGAGGAAGTGGTGCTTGTCCTCGGTGATGCCCCGGCCCGGTGTGCGGGGCACGGTCTGGGCGGCGCGCATGTGGACCATGGAGTCGACCGGGTCGCCCAGACGCAGCTCGAACCGGGTGCCCATCAGGTCGCGCACGCCGGTGTTGAAGTCGGCCCAGCGCGGTGAGGCCACCACGACGTGCAGTCCGTAGTTGAGGCCGCGCTGCACGAGCTGGACGATGGGCGGGATCAGGTCCATGAAGTCCTGGCGGATGGTGCCCCAGCCGTCGATGACGAGGAAGACGTCACCGTAGGGCTGGTCGGCGAACTCCCCGGCGGCCCGGCGGCGCCGGTAGGTCGTCATCGAGTCGATGCCGTGCTCGGCGAAGAACGACTCGCGTTTGGTGAGCAGCTCGTGCATCTCCATGATGGTGCGGTTGATCCGCCGCTCGTCCGTGCGGGCCGCGACGCTGCCCACGTGCGGCAGGGGGCTGAGCGTCTGGAGGACGCCGCCACCGCAGTCGATGCCGTAGAACTGCACCTGGGCGGGGGTGTTGACCACCGCCAGGCCCAGGATGAGCGAGGCGAGCAGGGTGCTCTTGCCGCTCTGGGGGCCGCCCGCGACACCCACGTGGCCGCCCGCGCCGGTGAGGTCGGCGGTGAGCGGGAGCCGGGCGTGTTCGAAGGGGCGGTCGATGACGCCGAGCGGGACGCGCAGCCGCCCCTGGTCGGTCCAGGCGAGCCCGCCCTCGGGCATGCCAACACCCACCATGCGCTGGAGCTCGTCCATCAACGGCGGCACGTCCAGCGGCGGGAGCCAGACCTCGCGGGCGGTCGGGCCGCGGTCGTGCAGCGCCGACAGGGCCGTCCCGAGCAGGGTGTCGGGCTCCTCCTGGGGTTCCTCCTCGACGGGCTCCTCCGGTTCGGGGTCGGGCAGGGGGACGTGGAAGTCCGTGAAGGGGACGACCTCGCCGCCGACGGTCAACCGGTTCGCGGCGCGCGGCCGAACCCGGTAGGCGCCCGAGACGTAGGCGGCCTTGAACCGGGTGAGGGTCTCGGTGTCGGTCTTGAGGTAGCCGTTGCCGGGCGCCGACGGGAGTTGGTGGGCGTCGGGGACGCCGAGGACGCCGCGGCTCTCGATCGCGGAGAAGGTGCGCAGCGCGATCCGGTAGGACAGGTGCCCCTCCAGTTGGTGCATGCGCCCCTCGTCCAGTCGCTGCGAGGCCAGCAGCAGGTGGACGCCGAGGCTTCGGCCCAGGCGGCCGATCATGACGAACAGGTCCATGAAGTCCCGGTGCGCGGCCAACAGCTCGCTGAACTCGTCGACGACGACGAGGAGGGTCGGCATCGGCTCCATGGACGGGTCGGACTCGCGGGCCTTCTCGTACTCGTGGACGGAGCTGAAGTTCCCGGCGGCGCGCAGCTGCTCCTGGCGGCGGACCAGCTCGCCGTTCAGGGCGTCCTGCATGCGGTCGACCAGGATGGCCTCGTCGGCCAGGTTGGTGATCAGCGCGGAGGTGTGCCGCAGCCCGTCGAGCCCGATGAAGGTCGCGCCGCCCTTGAAGTCGACGAGGACGAAGTTGAGCGTCTCGGACGAGTGCGTGAGCGCGAGCGCCAGGACCAGGGTGCGCAGCAGTTCGCTCTTGCCGGATCCGGTGGCGCCGATGAGCATGCCGTGCGGCCCCATGCCGCCCAGCGCGGACTCCTTCAGGTCCAGCTCCAGCGGCGCGCCCTCCGCGCTGATGCCGATGGGCACCCGGAGCCGGTTCTTGGGGTGCAACTCGCTCCACATGCGCTCGGCGTCGTGGTCGTGCAGGTTGGCGATGCCCACCAGACTGGTCAGCTCGAAGTCGGTGGTCAGCGGCTCGGTGACCTCGACCTGCATGCCGATCCGGTAGGGGGCGAGCAGTCGGGCCAGACTGGTCGCGCGGTTCAGGCTGAGGACGTCGGGACGGCCGAGGGGCGTCTCCACGGCGCGCCCGCTGTGGTCCTCGGAGAGCATGACGAGCTCGTCCGGCTCCACCCGAAGGGACAGGGTGTAGGGGTCGTCGTCGGGCGGCATGGGGTCGGCCACGTCGACGATGACGGCGTTGCGGTAGCCGCCGCCGAGCAGCCGTGACCCGGCGGGCACCTCGCCTCCGTCGACCACGATGACGGTGTAGGGCTCCTCCCTGTTGGGCACACCGGAGGGGTCGAAGCGCGGACGGTCGGCCAGGTCCTCGCCGAGCAGCCGCTCCAGTTCGATCGCGTTGTCGGTGAACATCCGGGCGGGTCCGGCCCCGTCGCGCTCGGTGGGGTGCTGGGTGTGCGGCAGCCACTTCGTCCACGACCACGCCTCACGGGTCTCCGCGGACGCGCACACGGCCAGGCGCAGTTCGTCGTGGGCGTGGAAGACGGCCAGCTGACCGATGAGCGCGCGGACCAGGGCGCGGCAGCTCGCCTCGTCGCCGCGCAGTGAGAGCCGGGCGTAGCCGCGCAGGTAGACCTGGACGGGCTGGTCCTCGACCGTGCCGTAGGCGCGGATGAAGCGGCGCAGGGCGTGCGCGGCGAGGGGTTCGAGGTCCTCCACGGGCTTGGACGAGACCGGCGAGATGGTCATGGCCATCGCCTGCTCGCCCACGCCGACGCGCACCTCGGCGAAGTCCTCGTCGTCGGCGCGCCGCTCCCACAGCCGCGAGGTCCGCACGATCGACCACAGGGCGTCGGGCTGCGGCGCCCGCCAGAGCATGGCGTCGCGCTGCTCGGTGACCACCTCGCGCAACCGGGCGCGCATCTGCTTGAGGTAGCGCAGGTAGTCGCGCCGGTCGTCGTTGAGGGCGCGTCGGCGCTCCAGCATCGTGCGCAGGTACTGGCCGCCGAGCATCGCGACCGCGCCGGTGAGCATCATGCCGCCCGCGACGTAGGGCATCGCCCCGCCGCCGGAGCCGCCGGGACGGATGAACAGCATCATCATCGCCATCGAGGTCAGCGCCATCGGCAGGTACATGAAGACCGACGACATGCTCGACTGCGGCTCGGAGAGCTCGGGAGGCTCCTGGAGGGTGATCTCGCCGCTGGGCAGGTCGGGGCCCGGGCGGCGCGGTGGTCGGCGGACGAGGATCGTACCCACGGAGCTGGGCCTCCCTTATGGGCGAATGAGACGTACACCTCGATTTCGCCTTGGTTCGAGGTGGTTCTGTTCCCATGATGCCAAGCAAACGCTAGTGTTGTCACATAAGCTCACACATACAGAACCCGTAACCAACACAGTTCCAAAGTCCGTGTGACACGCCGTGACGGTCCGCCACACGCTGGAACACATCACCCTGAGGGGTGGGAACCCGCATGACCGACCCTGCCGCCGCGGATCTGTGCCGTCTCGTGATCCGCGCCCCCAGCAGGTCCTTCGAGATCGCCGCGCCGTCCGAGGTGCCACTGTCCGAGCTGGTGCCGACCTTCGTGCTCTACGCCGAGGGCGACAACGGCGAGGACCTCGACGAGAGCGGGCTGGAGCACGACGGCTGGGTCCTCCAACAGCTCGGCGACGAGCCGTTCGAGGAGGACGAGACCCTCCGGTCCCTGGGCCTGTGCCATGGCGAGACCCTCTACCTGCGTCCGCGCCGCGACCAGCTTCCGCCCATCCACTTCGACGACCTCACCGACGGGGTCGCCACGGGCATGGCCGAACGCCCCGACCGCTGGCGCCCCGAGTTCTCCCGCGTGCTCCTCCAGGGCATGGGCCTGGCGGTCCTCCTCACCGGTCTCGCGGTCATGGCGATCGGCGGCGTCGGCACGCTCACCGCGCTGACCGCCGCCTCGTCCGCCGTCCTGATGCTGCTGTCCGCCGCGGCCGCCTCCCGGGCCATGGGCGACCTGCCCGCGGCCACCGTCCTGGCCGCCCTGGCCGCCCTGGCCATGGCCCTGGCCGGCGCCGCCGTGCCCACCGGCGAACCCGGACTGAGCCTGCTCGGCGCGCGGATCCTCAGCGGATCCATGACCGCGGCCGGGGCGACGGTGCTCGGCATGGCGGCCGTGGCGGGATCCGTCCCGTTCTTCGCGGGACTGTTCACCGTCGAGGTCCTGGCCGTCCTGGGCGGCGTCACGCTGATGTTCGTGCCGGGTTCCTCGGTCCCGGCCGTCGCCGGAATGGTCGCTCTGATCGCCCTGCTGACCGGCACCTTCGCGCCGCAACTGGCCTTTCGGCTCTCCGGGCTGCGCCTCCCACCGCTGCCGTCCAACCCCGACCAGCTCCAGGAGGGCATCGACCCCTTCCCCGCACGGGCCGTCCTGGACCGCACCCACCTGGCCGACCGGTTCCAGACCGCCCTGTACGCCGCGACCGGCGCGGTGCTCACCGTGTGCCTGGTCGTCCTGGCGGCGTCGCCGGGCTGGGTGCCGGTGGCGCTGTGCGTCATCGTGTCCCTGGTACTGCTGTTGCAGACCCGCGGCGTCGCCAGCGCCTGGCAGCGCGCCTTCCTGGTGGCTCCGCCCTGGATCGGGCTGACCGCGTTGACGGTGTTGTTCGCGTGGGCGGCCGGGCCCCTTCCCCGTTCGTTGGCGCTGATCGCGCTGTTCGCCGTCACCACGGTCCTGGCCATCGTGTCGTGGACGGTGCCCGGACGCCGCCAACTGCCGCACTGGGGCCGCGCCGCCGAGATCGTCCAGACCCTGCTGTGCGTGGCGATCTTCTCCCTCGTCCTGGCGGGCTTCGGCGTCTTCGCCGCCCTGCGCGCGATCGGCGGGTGAGATGCAGTCACGTCGCGACCGTGTCATGGCGCACAACTTCACCGTGGGGCGTCTGGGCACGGCGATGCTGGACGCCGACCCCGACGCGGTCGACGCCCCCATGCGCCGCACCCGCACCAGCACCTTCATCGGCCTGGCCATCGCAGCGCTGCTGTGCGTCGGATTCCTCGTCTTCGGCCTGATCTTCCCCGGCGGAGCCACCTCCTGGCGCCAGGAGGGCCAGCTCGTCATCGAACGCGACTCCGGTGCCGCCTACGTCTACTCGGGCGGCACGCTGCGACCGGTCGCCAACTACGCGTCGGCCCGCCTGATCCAGGGCCAACAGGCGAACGTCTCCCTGGTGAACGCGGGCTCCCTCGAAGGCGTACCGGTCGGCGGCCCGGTCGGCATCCCCGGCGCCCCCGACTCCCTGCCCGGCGACGAGGCGCTCGCATCGGCCGTATGGAGGCTGTGCGCACTGCCCCTGGACGACGACCGCGCGCGCACGGCGCTGACGGTCGGCACGGCACCGGAGCCCACGCCCCTGGGCGACGGGGAGGCGGTCCTCCTGGCAGGGCCCGACGGCGGCCGCCACCTGCTCTGGCACGGCGCCCGGCTGCGGCTGGACGAGGAGGGCGGCGCCGTCCAGGCGCTCGGCTACGGGACGAGTCCCGCCTACCCCGTCACCGCGGCGTTCCTGGACACCGTGCCCACGGCCCCCGACCTCACCGCGCGGGACGTTCCGGGCGCCGGAACGCCGGGCCCCGCCCTCGCGGGCCTCCAGCGCCGGGTGGGGCAGGTGTTCGCCGTGTCCACCCCCGACCAGCCGGACCAGCACTACCTGCTCACCGGGGGCGGACTCGCGCCCCTGACCCTCGTCGAGGCCCTGCTCCTGCTCGCCGATCCGGAGAACACCGCGGCCGCCTACCCCGGCTCCGCCCCCGAGGCGATCGCGCTCCCGGCGGCGGAGGCCCACGCCAACCTGGCGGCGGGCGGCGAGGACGCGACCAGGGAGGACACGCGGTCGCCCGCGGCGCCGCCCGAACTCCGGTCCGTCGACGGGCGGCTCCCCTGCCTGCGGCTCGGCGACGGAGGATCACTGTCGGTGACCCTGGACGAGTCCGGTTCCGTCAGCGCCCTCCCGGTCCAGGAAGTTCCCGCGATCGCCCCCGGATGCCCGACCCCCGACCTGATCGGCATCCCGTCCGGAGGCGGAGCCGTGGTGCGGGCCCGGCCCGTCGGCGGCGACACGGACAGCACCACCCACTACCTCGTCACCGACGCGGCGGCCAAGTACCCCGTGCCGGACGGCGACGTGCTGACCAGCCTCGGTGTGGACGCCGACGCGTCGACCGAGGTGCCCACGTCGCTGCTCAGGCTGCTGCCCACCGGGCCGCTCCTGCACCCCGACGCGGCCGCCCTGCCCCTGGGGCCGTCCGAGCGCGCCCAGAACGCGGGGTGCCCATGACCACCAACCCAGACCGAGGATCCGGCTCCGCATCGGACCGGTGACCCAGCGAGGAAGGAGACGAAGGCATGGCCGAAGGCAGGACACGGAATACAGAGCAGGCCAACGGAATCGCCCAGGAGGCGATGACGGAGGCCCACACCACCTGCAACAACGTCTACTCGAACGTGGACGGAACCCGAGACACGCTGCGCGCGTCCTGGCACGGCGCCGCCGCCAACAAGTACAGCGAGGCGCTGGTCGGCTGGCTGGAGGAGCTGCGGCTCATCACCAACGACATGAACCAGATGATCGGCACCTTCGGCGGGACCGTCCAGGCCATGCACAGCGCCGAGGACATGAACCTCGTCGAGGGCTCCCGCTGGATGAGCGACCTCAACCCGAACTGACCGGGCTGCCCCCACCCCCACGGAAGAAAGGCCACACGCACATGGACGGCTTCGACGTCAGCTACGCCTACGTCGACGAATCGACGCAGCAGCTCAGGGTCCAGACCGAAACGGTCGCCAACGCGATCGAGAACCTGGACATGCAGATGCAGACCGTCAGGGCGGACCTCGAAGGTGCCACCGCCGAGGCCTACGACGCCAAGGTCAAGCAGTGGCGACTGAACGTCGCCGACATGCGGACCCTGCTGGGCAAGGCCGAGATGGCCCTGAACCAGATCCGCAACAACTACTCCGGAACCGACAGCCGCGAGGCGGTCGAGTGGGCGTCGCTCATGTAGCCCGCCCACCGCGGCACTCCCGGCACACGCCCCCGGGCGGGCGGCCACTCCCCTCGCACCGCTCGCCCGGGTTCCCCACCCCCACCACCCCCGAACCGCCCCCGTCCGGCGGCACCGATCCCGATTCCGACAGTTCGTGTCTGAGGAGCTCCCGTGACCGAGCAGAACGAACCCCTCGACTTCACCTCCGCGCTGCTGGGCCCCCTCCCGTCCACGGAGACCGAGGGCGAGGCCGAGGCGGAGATCCATGACGCCGTCCTCTTCGCCGACCAGGCGGCACAGGACGGCGTGGCGCAGACGCGGGTCGCCGCCGGCTCCGGGCCGATCACCATCGATCCCGCGACGGGCCTGATCTCGATCCTGCACGGTTCCCACTCGGTCACCGTCGATCCGACGTCGGGGGACGTGGTCATCGACCCGGCCGGGACCGATGTCACCGTCGACGAGCAGACCGGTCGGATCCTCCTGGGCGCACCGACCACCGAGGTCCCCGCCGGAACGGCCGAGGGGGTCGTGTTCGAGCCCGCGCGGGCGTCCGAACCCATGGTCGTGGAACCGGCCGTCGCGGTGGAGGCGGTGGAGACGGTGCCCGTCGGCACCCCCGAGGAGTCGGACGTCTCCTCGGTGCTGGTCGGTCAGGAGCCGGTGCGGCGCGCGAACGAGCTCGACGACCAGGTGACCTACGAGGCCGACGGTGGGACTCCGGCGGAGCCGGTCTTCGAGCGGATCGCCGTCGAGCCCGCGGAGACGTTCGAGGCCGCGGAGACGCTCGAGGCCGGGTACGACCCCACGACCGAGCGGGTCGCTGTCACCGCGCAGGAGGGTGAGGACGGCGAAAGGTCCTCCGAGATCACGATCGACCCGGAGACCGGGCGCATCACCATCGACACCGGAGAGTCCCGAGCGGAGTCGTCCGGTGAGGAGTCCCCGGAAGGGGGCGGGGGCGAGGGCGAGGAGGCCGAGGTCTCGGTCGACCCGGAGACCGGTGTCATCACCGTCGAGGCCGGTGACCTGCGGATCGAGGTCGACCCGGAGACCGACACGATCTCCATCGACCCCGGAGACGGCGAGGTCACGACCGACCCCGAGACCGGTGTGATCACGATCGAGGAGCCGGAGGGGGATTCGTCCGACCCCGTGGCCGGGGGTGACGGGCAGCCGGGCTCCGAACCCCCTGCCGGGGGTGAGGAAGTCGGACACCCCGGGGGGAGCGGCCAGGACCCGGGGCAGGCGGGCGAGCCCGGGGGCCAGGAGGAGCCCGCCGAACCCACTGAGGAACACCCGGAGACCGGCGAGGAGTCGGAGTACGACCCCGGTGACGAGGAGAAGCCCTACGGCGAAGGATCGTACGGCGGCGGCCCCAGGGGCGGTTGGTCCGGCGACGGAGAGAAGCCCGGGGGTGAAGGGGACGGCGACCCGGAGCACGGAGGCGGCCCTCAGGACCACTACCGCAGCGGACATCCCGAGGAGGAGGGGGCCGAGTCCCTCGGGGGCGGGCAAACCGGCGGCGAGGAAACCGGTAACGGAAACTCCGGCGACGACGGGTCGGGCCACCCCGAGGGCGGAACCGAACACACCGGTGACGGCACCGGCGACGAAGGCTCCGACGGCTACGGATCGAGCCACCCCGAAGGCGAAGGAACCGGCGACCCGGAGGGCGGGAACGACGGGGCCGGAGACGACCAGGTGATGTCCAGGCTCGCCGACGACCAGCCGGGCCTGGACGGGTACGGCGGCGGCGACGGCACCGGCGATGGAGGCACCGGTAGCGACGGGGCGACCTACCCCGAAGGCGGAACCGAACACACCGGTGACGGCACCGGCGACGAAGGCTCCGACGGCTACGGATCGAGCCACCCCGAAGGCGAAGGAACCGGCGACCCGGAGGGCGGGAACGACGGGGCCGGAGACGACCAGGTGATGTCCAGGCTCGCCGACGACCAGCCGGGCCTGGACGGGTACGGCGGCGGCGAGGACGCAGAAGAAGACGACGAGGAAACCAGGTCGGGCGATACGCGGTGGAGGAGTGCACTGGACCCCGACCAGCAGGTCGGTGAGGAGCCGGAAGAAGACGAAGACAGCGAAAACGGCGGAGGGGACGACGACGGAGAGGAAGACGGGAACGGGGCAGGCGGCGAAGGAGACGACGAGGAAACCGAGTCGGATGACGAGGACGGCGAGAAAGGCGAAAGCGGCGAAGGAGGAGACGGGAGCGGGACAGGCGGAGACAAGACGGGCGATGGTGAAGGCACCGCCATCGACTTCGATCGGATCAATCAGTTCCACCAGAACTTCCTCATCCCCCTCCGTGAGCGGTGCAGCGAGGAGGTCACCCAATTGACCCGATACGCCGGGGGACCGCCGGAGGATGGTCACTTCATCCTGCTCGGAAACGGCAAACTCCTGCCACCCGCCGACTCGCTCGCCACGGAGATCGAAACGTCCATGGCAAAGATCCACGAGATCATGGTCGGCCTGGAATCGGAGTTCATCGTGATCTCCGACCGGTTGGCGAACAACGCGGCCGTGTTCCTCGACCTGGAGGAGGACCAGGAACTCACGGCCCAGCAGGTCGTGGGAATGATCGGTACCCCCTCGGCCGGCTCCTCGAGCGGCGGGGGCGGCGGCTCCCCATACCCCGGGGACAGCGGCGGGAACGACGGGTAACCCCGCAAGGACGCTCAGACCAGCGTGACAGGCCGATCAGCGGAGAAGGAGTGAGGAGCGGATGCCGGAGCTACACGAGATCATGAACATCTTCGCCGACCTCGAGGAAACCGGCGGGTCCCACCCTCCCATGCCGCCCCTGAGCAGCATCCTCGACCCGCTCTGGCTCGATCTCGGCCGGTACCACTTCCACGAGGACGACCGCCTGTTCGTGGGGTTCGACTTCAAGGACGTCGACCGGTGGTGGCGCTACAACGACGGAGATTATGGGTGGGACTACGCCGGCTACAAGATCCAGGACCAACTCTGGACCGGGGCCGACTCCGTGGAGGCCAAGTTCGTCAAGGGGCTCGCGGATCTTACCGAAGTAGCGGCGTTGGCCTACGGCGCGTACGCCTCGACGTCGTACAACCAGACCACCATCTGGGATATCTCCACGCACATCGCCTCTCTGGACGACTTCATCCAGGACTACGTGGGCAACCAGGACGCCGGCCTGATCAAGGCGTACCAGGAGATCGACGTACCCGACGGCGCCATGCAGGGCAGCGCCGCCGGCGCCTTCGCGGCGAAGATCTACGACCTGGCCAAGCGTCTGGGGGACCTGAACGTCCAACTCGACCGGTTCCACAACGGGGTCAACGATATCCGCAATGCGATCATCCCCAAGGCCGCCGCCCTGTTCGATGCGGTCGAGACCGCCATCAAAAGCCCCAACGGCACGATCAAGGGAACGATCGACAATTGGTACTTCGGTACGTCGGCCGGTTCGGAGGAGTTTCACCGCGAACGCGGGCAGTTCACCATCCTCTACCACGCCGATCCGCCGGTACGCGGGATCGTCGGCGACTCCGTCACCGACGCCAACGTCAACAGCGAGCTGAAGATGCGCTGGAAGGAGGCGTACCAACCGGTCTTCGACGCCGCCAACGATCTCTACAACACGATGACCAGCCACTACGAGACCATCTCCACGCGACTCGTGCCCATTCGGGAACCCGTGGGCGGCCTCCCCCCCGACTACAACGGTCCGGGCGGTTCCGGAGGCGACGCGGACCCGAACGCGGACTCGGACAGCGACGGCATTCCCGACTGGTTGGAGGACCTGTACGGGGACGGTCCGGACGGCCCGGACGGCGACCTCAACGACGTCCCCGACTGGCTGCAGGACCTGTACGACAACGAGGGCGGCACCGGCGGCGACGGTCCCCCGCCCCCGCTGGACGAGAACTTCCCGGGGGGCGGCGGACTGGACGACCCGTTCGGCGACGGCACGACGATCGATCCGCCGCTGAACGCCAACTTCCCCACCGGCAGCGGACTCACCGACCCCTTCAGCGGCACCGGCGACGGAACGACCATCGACCCACCACTGAACGCCAACTTCCCCACCGGCAGCGGACTCACCGACCCCTTCAGCGGCACCGGCGACGGATCAACCATCGACCCACCACTGAACGCCAACTTCCCCACCGGCAGCGGACTCACCGACCCCTTCAGCGGCACCGGCGACGGATCAACCATCGACCCACCACTGAACGCCAACTTCCCCACCGGCAGCGGACTCACCGACCCCTTCAGCGGCACCGGCGACGGAACGACCATCGACCCACCACTGAACGCCAACTTCCCGGGCGGCGACGGCACGACGGGCGGCCTCGTACCCCCGCCGCCCCTCCTCAACGGGCCTGGAACCGGCGCCACCGGCAACGACCGTTCACGCCAGGACCCGCCGCTGAACACCAACTTCCCCACCCCGGAGCTGGAGTTCGACCCCGACACCGGTCTCCCCCTCAACCCCGAGACCGGCGAGCCCTTCCCGGTCGATCCGGACACGGGCCTGCCGTTCAACCCGGACACGGGCCTGCCGATCTCCTACGATCCCGCCACCGGCCAGGCGCTGCCCATCGACCCGGTCACGGGCGATCCCATCCCCCCGGGGGAGCTGGGCAACCAGCTGGAGTTCGACCCCGAAACGGGTCTGCCGCTCGACCCCGAGACGGGAGAGCCCTTCCCGGTCGATCCGGACACGGGCCTGCCCTACGAACCGGACACCGGTCTGCCGATCAACTACGACCCCGAGACCGGCCAGGTCCTACCCATCGACCCCCTGACCGGGGAGCCGATCAGCCCGATCGAGTACCCGGACCTGTCGGGCGACGACGACCTGGGGGCGTTCGACCCGGGTCTGCCGACCGACTACGACTCCGGGGACGGGCCGTCCGTGCCCGTCAACCCGATCACCGGTCAGCCCTACGACGTCGACGACCTGGGCCTGACCTACCCGATCGACCCGGAGACCGGCGCGCCGATCACCGACGGGTTCACCGGGGGGCGGGGGCCGGACGACTACGAGATCCCGCCGCTGTCCACCCCGGATCCGATCGGTCTGAACTACGGGACCCCGACCGAGACGGACGGCCCCGCCGGCCTCACCGACGACGATCGGTCCACCGACCGGTCCTCCATGTTCCAGACCCCGGGGCCGGGCTCCTCCCAGGCGCAGGGCCAGACGGTCGCCGGAGGCCCGCTCGGATCGGCGGGCGGCGGCGCCACGGTGCCGGGCGCGGCGGGCGCCGGCCAGGGAGGAACGCCGCCCATGATGCCGCCGATGATGGGCGGCATGGGCGGCCAGGGCGGCCAAGGCGAGCGGGAACGGCAGCGCTCGACCTGGCTGTCCGAGGACGAACGCGTCTGGGGGACGGCCTCCGACGGAACGCAGACAGTACTGGGACGACCCGGACCGGGCGGTCCGAAGAAGGGAGCGGTACGCCATGACCTCGTGGAATCCGGAGCAGATGGAACAGGAGTTGGCACGTCTTCACGAGACGCTGGCGAAGGTCGATCGCGCAAGCGAAAGCCTGGGATCGGCAACCGAGGAGGTCGTGGCAAAGAGCAGGCTCGTGGGGGCCAAGGTGAACGCGAGGGGGGAACTGGTTGAGCTGAAGTTCCACAACCAGAACTACCGCGACATGGCCCCGGCCGAACTGGCCTCCGCCGTCATGGACGTCATCACCCAGGCCCGTCAGAAGATGGCCGACCGCGTCTGCGAGATCTACTCGCCGCTCGTGCCGGAGGGGCTGGACGTGAACGAGGCGATGAACGGCGAACTGGACACCCGCGCCATGTTCGAGCGGATGGGTATCCCCCTGCCGCCGCAGTAGCCGACGGGCCCACCGCATCCCCTGTCCCCCGACTGCCCCGACCGAAAGGCGTCACCACCGTGCCGAACGACAACGACCGCTTCGGCGGCTCACCCGGCGACATCGCCAAGGACGGCTCCTCCATCTACTCGGCCGCCGACTTCACCGAGGAGGTCATGGCCTACTACCAGCAGGAGCGGGCTGCGCTGGGCACCCCCTGGGGCGACAAGAACCTCGAGGGAGACGACTTCGCGAAGGACTACGACAAGGTCTTCACCCAACTGGAGGAGAACTTCAACATCTACATGAAGGCGCTGGTCCAGGCGACCGCGGACACCGCGGACAACCTGGTCAAGACCGCGAAGAACCTGGACGGGACCGAGTCCGCGAACGAGGAGATCGCGGCTGTGCCCAACCCGGGCACCGGCTCCGGCGGACGCCGGTGACCCCGTCGCACCCGACCGCCTCCGCGCGGTTCCCCGGAAAGGACCCCCGATGACCGACACCCCCCAGCGGCGCGGCCAGAACCCGGGCGACCAGATGTCGGCCGCCGACGTCCAGGCCGCACTGGCCGGATCGGCCGTCCCGGAAGCTCCGCCCGCCCCGCCCGCCCCCCGCCGGGTGCCCGGGGCCCCCGAGACCACGGCGGCCCCGGACGCCGCGCCCAGCGCTGAGGGCTCGGCCCCGCCCGGAAGGGCCGAACTCCACAGCACCGTCACCCCGGGTTCCGCCGCGGACGAGGCACTGACGGAATCGGCGCTGGACCGCCCCAGCAAGCCGGTCATGGCCGGGGCGGCCATCGCCGGGCTGCTGCTCGTCGTCTCTCCGTTCGCCTTCTCCGCCGGAGCGCAGAACGGAGCCTGGCTGCAGTCGATCCCGCTCTCGGCCGGAGGGGCCCTGGGTGAGGGCGCGGCCCAGGGCACGGCCGCCGAACCCGCGGACGCCGTCAGGGACGCCCCGGGCGGCGACGGCTCGGCCGCGGGCACCTCGGGCGAGACCACGGGTGACCCCGGCTCCGCGCCGGGCCAGGAGACCGGAAGCGACCCCACCGCCGGCACCGGGGACGGAGCGGGCGGTGAGGACCCCGGGTACATCCCCGAGGCGCTCCCCCAGGAGACCGACACCCCGGCCTTCCCCGAGGTGCCCGACACCGAGCGCAACGACGTACCGGCCGACACGCCCGCCGAGGCGGAGGGCGATGTCACGTCCGAGCGGTCGGAGCCGGCACCGGAGGAACCGGGCGGGGACGGGCGACCGGCCGGGGACGACACCGAGCCGGACCAGGACCCGGCTCCGTCGGGTGACCAGGAGCCGAGCGGCGGAACGGACACCCAGGACGCTCCGGCCGCCGCCGAAGCCGCGGGCGCCGACGAAGCCGCGGGCGGCACCGAGCCGACCGCGGCAGCGGACGAGGACACCCCCGGGGAGACCGCGCCGGACACGTCGCAGCAGCCGACCGAGGACACCCCGGGCACCCTCGCCGACCAGGGCGGGGAAACCGCCGAAGGGTCCGCGACGGCGGCCGAGGCGGACGGGGGCGGGGGCTCCATCCTGGAGGACACCGTCGAGGCGAACGGCGCCGCCGCCCCCGAACCGTACTCCGCCATCACCGGGCCCGGCTGCCTGTCCTCCCCCGGCGCCGCCTACGACCGGGCGGGCCGCTGGGACAGCGCCGAGGGCACCTCCAGCTGGGCCACCCGCCCCGGCGGCTACGGCCAGGAGGGCTGCGGCGGCGACTACGAGGCCGTCCCGGTGTCGGGGGACGCCTCCTACGGCGACGGACAGTACGCGTACTGGTCGTTCACCCCCGGCCACCCGGATGCGACCTGCGAGATCTACGTCTTCGTGCCCGACGACGAGAGCCCGCTGTGGGTCGCCGAGACCGAGGCGAAGTACCAGATCTTCTCCGGCCCCGTACCCGAGGGCGACGCGATCGCCGTCTTCGGGGTGACGCAGTCGAACGTGCGCGGCGCCTGGGTGCAGGTCACCGGCTTCACCTCACCGACCGAGCAGTTCACCGTCCAGCTGACCAACGCCGGCGAGAACCCGCTCGCCGACCAGGAGCACGCCAGTTCGCACGTCGCCGCGTCGGTGATGCGCACGACCTGCTCCTGACCCACGCCGCCACCGCGCGGGGCGGCCCCATCGGCCGCTCCGCCCGAACCACCGGGCCACCGCCTGGGGGCCGGTACACGAGATTGGAAGACACACCGATGGCCAGGCAGCTCCTCAACGTCGCACCGGACGCGCACAGGACGATCACCGACGCGGTCAAGGCGGCCAGGAACGGCGCGCTCATCACCATCGCCCCCGGGCGGTACGCGGAGAACCTCGTCCTGCTCAAGGTGGTCACGCTGGTGGCCCGCGACGGGCGGGGAAGCGTCGAGATCAGCTCCGACTCCGCGAGCGCGGTGGTGTCCGGGGCGGAGGCGGTCAAACTCTCCGGCCTCATCCTGCGCGGCCGCGACAAGGACCGGCCCGCGGTGGACATCCCCGCGGGGCAGCTGGAGATGGCCGACTGCGAGGTCGACGGCGCCGCCTGGACGGCGGTGTCGGTGCGCGGCAACGGCGCCCTCGCCATGCGCGAGAGCCGGGTGACCTGCTCAGCGGGGGCCGGTGTCGTGGTCACCTCGCCGGAGTCGACCATCATCGAGGACTGCGTGGTCGAGGACGTCGACACCAGCGCCCTGGTCATCGGCGAACACGGCCGTCCCACCGTCCGCTCCTGCACCCTGCGCGGCGCGGGCGGCAACGGGGTGTTCGCCAGCGGCCAGGCCGGGGGCGTCATCGAGGACTGCGCCATCACGGACGTCAAGAAGCCCGCGATCGCGCTGGAGGAGGATTGCGCCACCACCCTGCGCGGCATCCGCGTGCACCACACCGCGAGCGACGGGCTGACCGTCTCCAGCCGCGCCCGCCCGATGATCGAGGACTGCGTCATCGAGGACGTCGGCAAGCGGGGCGTGACGGTGCACAACGGCTCCGATCCCCAGTTCTCCCGCGTCACGGTGACACGCGCCGAGGAGGCGGGCGTCCACCTGACGGGACGGGCCCGGGGACAGTTCACCGAGTGCGAGGTGATCGACGCCAAGGGCGACAGCCTGGTCGCCGAGGACGGCGCCTCGACCGCCTTCATCGGACTGACCGTGCGCGGCGGCACCGGCACCCGGCTGCGCGGCGGGAGCACCGTCGAGTTCGACCGCGGCCTGATCACCGGCAGCCAGGGGCCCGGCGTGGTCGTCGAGGACTGCGCCCCCTTCCTGAGGGGAGTCGCCGTCACCGACACCCGGGGCCAGGGCGTGGAGTTCCTCGGCAACGGCCACGGGCGCCTGGAGGACGTGACCCTGGAGCGGACCGGCAAGGCCGCCGTCTCCGTGACCGGGGAATCCCGCCCGCTGCTCACCGGACTGCAGATCAGCGAGAGCCGCGACACCGGCGTCACGGTCGGTGCCGGCGCCAAGGCGGACCTGCGCGACTGCGACGTCTCCTCGTGCAGGGGCGACGGGATCTCGGTCCAGAACGAGGGCGAGGCCAGTGTGCTCCGTTCCCGGATCTACGGTGGGAAGCGCAACGGGGTGCTGGTGGCCGCGGGTGGGGCCGCCTCACTGCGGCGGTGCGAGATGTTCGGCAACGCGGGCGACGGCGTCCTGGTCCACTCGCGTGAGGACGTGGTCGTGGAGGACTGCTCGGTGCGCGACAACGCGCGCTCGGGCCTGCGGCAGACCGTGCGGAGTGAACGGGTCCGGGCCGAGGAGCTCCTCAGCCACGGCAACGGCGTCCCCGACGCCTACGGGGAGGACGCCGGCGCCTCGCTGCCCGCGCCGGCGGCCGACCCCTCCGCCGCCCCCTCCGACGACGACACCGGCGCCGAGGACGCCGAGGAGTCGGGGGGCCCGCTCGCCGAACTCGACGGCCTGGTCGGGCTGGGCAACGTCAAGCACGAGGTCAAGACGCTCGTCAAGCGCAACCAGATGGCCAAGCGACGCGCGGAGATGGGGCTGCCGACCCCGCCGATGAGCCGCCATCTCGTCTTCGGCGGCGCGCCCGGCACCGGTAAGACCACCGTGGCCCGGCTCTACGGCCGGATCCTCGCCGAGCTGGACGTCCTGCGCTACGGCCACGTCGTCGAGGTGGCGCGCGCGGACCTGGTGTCGCAGTACGTCGGCGGGACGGCGATCAAGACCACCGAGGTGTTCGAACGGGCCAAGGGCGGCGTCCTGTTCGTCGACGAGGCCTACACCCTCTCCGCCGGGTCGGAGGGCGGCGGCAGCGGCCCCGACTTCGGTCGGGAGGCGATCGACACCCTGGTCAAGCTGATGGAGGACCACCGCGACGAGGTCGTGGTCATCGTCGCCGGATACACCGAGGACATGGAGCGCTTCCTGGCCGCCAACCCCGGTCTGGCCTCGCGCTTCAGCAAGACGATCGAGTTCGAGAACTACGCGGTGGACGAACTCGTGGAGATCGTCCGCCTCCTGTGCGACGCGCACGGCTACGTGATGGACGAGAGCACGGTCGAGGTGCTGGGCGCCCACTTCGAGCGGGTCCCCAAGGGCCCGGCGTTCGGCAACGGCCGCGAGGCGCGCAAGGTCTTCGAGACGATGATCGACCGGCAGGCCTACCGGCTGGGCGGGGACGCGCCCGACGACCCCTCGGAGATGGCCCGGCTCATGCCCGCCGACCTGGGCCCGGACATCGAGGACGCGGCCGCGCCCGCCACGTCGGCGGACGACGTGGCCGCCCTGCGCGAGGAACTGGACGCGATGATCGGGCTCAGCGAGGTCAAGGAGACCGTGAACGACCTCGCCAACCTGCTGCTGATGTCGGAGCAGCGCAGGAGCATGGGCCTGCCGGTGGCGCCGATGAGCCACCACCTGGTGTTCGCCGGCCCTCCCGGTACCGGTAAGACGACGGTGGCGCGGTTGTACGGTCGGCTGCTGCACACCCTGGGCGTCCTGCCCGGCGGGCAGGTCGTGGAGACCGCCCGCTCGGACCTGGTCGGGCGCTACGTCGGGCACACCGCGCAGATGACCGCCGAGGTGTTCGAGCGGGCCAAGGGCGGGGTGCTGTTCGTCGACGAGGCCTACGCCCTGGCGCCCAAGGGCGACAGCGGGTCGGACTTCGGCCAGGAGGCGATCGACACCCTGGTCAAGCTGATGGAGGACCACCGCGACGAGGTCGTGGTCATCGTCGCCGGATACACCCGCGAGATGCAGCGCTTCCTGGACTCCAACCCCGGTCTGGCCTCCCGGTTCAACCACCGGGTGGAGTTCCCCTCCTACAGCGACGACGAACTGGTCACGATCGTGGAGCGGATGGCGGGCGGCTCCGGCTACGCGTGCTCCCCGGAGGCGGTGTCCGCCCTGGTCGAGCACTTCTCCGGGGTGGCGCGCGACGCGAACTTCGGCAACGCCCGCTACGCGCGCCAGGTCCTGGAGCGGATGATCACTCGACAGGCCGGCCGCCTCGTGGGGATGAGCGGGGCCACCGCCGAGGACTTCACCACGCTCCTTCCGGAGGACGTCCCGGCCGCGTGATGGGGCCCGCCCGCCGGCGACCGGCGGGCGGGGTCGCAAGGTCAGGGGTTCCCGCTGCCCGGCGTCGGCGCCCCGGGGGCCTGGCGGCGCATCCAACGCCGGTAACCGCGCAGTTGCCGTCCACGGCGGATCCGGTCGGCCACGAGCGCCCGCGTGGGAGACGAGTCGAAACAGTCGGGCAGGTTCGCCGCCATGCGGTGCATACGAGCGGTCGTCACGGCCTGGATCGCCGACGCGCGCAGCGCCTTCGAGCGCAAGGATGTCCGCGGGACGGAGACCTGCGCCTCGTTCCCGTCGAGCCAACGTCCGGCGACACCGGGGTCGGCCGCGAACGCCGTGGCGACCCCGACAAGGTCGAACCCGCTGTTCAGGGCGCGTCGCGCCACGGAACGCCGTCTGATCCCACCGGTGAGCATCAGGGGCACCGCGGCCGTGTCGGCCAGGCTCGCGGCCAGGTCGAGGAAGTAGGCCTCACGCGCCAGGGTGCGCCCGTCGGCGGGCGCACCCGAGGTGGCCAGGCTCTCCACACTGCCCCCGGAGAGCTCGACGAGGTCCACCTCCTCGGCCGCGAGCATGCCGATGACCTCCTCGGCGTCGCCCAGGTCGAACCCGCCCCGCTGGAAGTCCGCCGAGTTGAGCTTGACCGCGACCGCGAATCCGGGGCGCGTCGCCGACCGGATGCGCCGGACCACCTCCACGAGAAGGCGGGCCCGGTTGCGCAGGCTCCCGCCCCACCGATCGGTGCGGTGGTTGACCAGAGGGGAGAGGAACTGAGACAGCAGGTAACCGTGGGCCGCGTGCACCTGTACCCCGTCGAATCCGGCGCGGTCCGCGGCACCGGCGGTCGCCGCGAAGCGCGTGACGGTCTCCTCGATCCGCGTCCGGGACATCTCCTCGGGCGGTGCGAAGAACCGCGAGAAGAAGCCGGCTTGGACCGGCACGGCCGACGGAGCCCAGGACACCCCCCTGGTGTCGGCCAAGACCACGCGGCCCGGGTGGTTGATCTGCATCCAGATCCGCGAGCCCCCGCTCCTGGCCGCGACGGCCCAGCGTTCGAAGCCGTCGAGGGGGGTATCGGCTTCCAGCACGATGTCGCCGGGTTGGGCGACCGCGCGTCGGTCGATCATGACGTGGCCGGTGATCAGGAGCCCGGCGCCGCTGTGGGCCCACCGCCCGTACAGGCGGTGGAGGCCGGGGCCCGGCAGTTGGTCGGCGGAAGCGAGTTGCTCCTCCATGGCGGCCTTGGCGATGCGGTTGGGGATCACGCCACCGCTGCGCAGCGTGAGCGGTGTGTCCAGATCGACGGCGTCCACGAGCCCTCCGAGAATTTAGTTCGAGTATCGAAGCATTGCACGATTTACTTCGATCCTCAAACCAAACGCTAGGATCCTCGGTATGGACGACGAACTGCTTGAACGCTCGGTGCGCGCCAACCACGAGTTGTTCCTGTTGACCGGAGACCGCACCGAGGCGGCACTCGCGGACTTGAGCCTCACCCACGCGACCGCCTCGGCCCTGGCCGCGATCGACCCCGCGGAGGAGCCACCCACCATGAAGGCGCTCGCCGAACGGCTGTACTGCAACGCCCCGAACCTCACCTTCCTCATCGACCAGCTGGTCGATCGGAACCTGGTGGAACGCGTGGTGGCGAGGGGCGACCGCCGCCAGCGCGCGGTCCTGCTCACCGACAAGGGCGCGAGCACACAGAAGGACCTGCGGGCCATCATCCTCGCGGCCTCCCCCCTGCGGTACCTGGACGACGAGGAGCGGCTCTCGGTGGCGACCGCCCTGGAGAGCGCGCTCGCACGGGCCAAACAGGGGGCCGCCTCCGTGTGACCGGGCGGCGGGGCGCCGAACAAGGGAACCAGCCGACCCGCACAGGACCTCGGTCATGGGTCTGGCGGGTTCGACGTACGCGCTCCACGCGAGGAACCCTCCATGTCCACCGGTGTCGATGCCGGGCCAGCCGGGCGTGCCCGGTCGCGATTGGTGTGGAGGCGCAGCACCCCCAGGTACTCGGGTCGCTGTTCCAGTGCCGTTCCCGGCCACCGCGACGAGGCCGTGGTCGTCGTCGCCGGATACACCCGCGAGACACAGCGCCTCTTCGACTCCAACCCCGGCCTGGCCTCCCGGTTCAACCACCGGGTGGAGTTCCCTCCCACGGCGACGACGAACTGGTCATGACCGTGGAGCGGATGTCGCCCGGCGGATCGGGCGCCTCGTGGGGATGGGCGGGACCACCGCCGAGGACTTCACCACGCTCCTGCCGGAGGACGTCCCGCCCCGCTGACGCGGCGGACCGGGGTCGGGGATCGAGAGGGCACGGGACGGTGCCCGTTCATCCACAGGCACCGTCCGTATCCACCGAACGTCACCGGGGCGTGTCATCCTGGTGGCGGCGGACACCGCGACGGTCACCGGGAGTCACGCGGCCGAGCGCGGCTGGAGAACGTGAGCACACGAGAAGGAGGAGGGCGCCGACCGCCCGGCCGGGCGCCCGCACCCCCCATGGCCACCACCCTCGACCCCCGACAGCGCGTCCCCCACCAGCGCCGTAACTCCGACGACCGCGCCGACCGCGACCGTGAGCCCGTCGTGCTCGCCGACGCCCTGGACGAGGTCATCGACGTCCTGGGCGGCCCGCCCACTCGGGCAGGAACGAACGCACCAGCTCGATCGGCCCGCGGATGTGGGCGTTGAACCCGTCGAGCTCCTCGGCGGGCACCCACAGTTCCAGGATCGTCCGGCCACCGGCCTGACGCACCGGATAGCGGGCGGCGAAGGCCGCGTCGACGTGGAATCGTGTGACGTGGCCCTCGCCGTCACGGGGTAGGTTCCAGTCCCGGGCGATGCGGACCGCGTAGTCCTCGTTCAGGACGGGGTAGAAGATGGGCTGTTCGGGCAGCCTCGGCGGCCAGGCCCGCCAGCCGGCCTCCCTGACCAGGGCCAGCTCCTCCGGGCCCGTCGGACGCCACAACGTCAGCACGTCGCGCACACCGTCACCTCCCTCTCGTCGCTCGGACGAGCGAGCATAGGGAGGTTATGGCGCACTCCGCACCTCGTTTTTACCGACACGGCCGAAAATCGGGGCGGGCGTAGGGAACACTGGACCCATACGAAGCGTTCTCACAGGTGAAGCGCCCCATAAGGACCCCGGAGAGACCCCAAGTCCACCCAACTCACCTACCTGAGGGCGTTCACCACAATCCATGCGCGGGTGCTGGTGCCCGTGTCGGCAATGGGGGTTACCGACACGTACTCAGACGCCCACCCGCCTTCCCAGCGGCCGGACCGCACTCAGTGCACCCTGGCCGCGCAGGCTGTGGCCCGCGTTGGGGGACGCGGGCCACAGCTATGTCCGGGGTCAGGCGAGCGCCCATCCGAGGTGGCTGAGGTCCGCCTCCGTCGGTACGCCCTGAAGCACCTGGACGAGGTGCAGGCGCCCGCTCCAGTACCGGTCGGCGCCGTCTCCGGTTGCGGTGGCCCCGATGAGCACGTCGCCGTCGGCGTTCCAGGCCGGACCGGCGTCTGCCGTCGTCACCGACGTGTAGGGGTCACGCACGTACAACGTGAGCGTGCCGTCGGTGTGGTCGTAGACACCCACCAGGTGGACCTGCTCCCCCTCCCGCGCGGGCGCGTCGGAGGCGACCCGGTGCACCCGGGTGTCCGGCGCGTCCTCGGCCGCCGTCTCGAAGACCCAGTGACCGCTGTCGGCGTCGTAGCCGAGGGAGAAGGCGCTGGCGTGCTCCCCCCTCTGCGACACCGCCACCGCGTCCTGGGACAGGTCGTCCAGTTGGACCACGGCCGACACGGTGAAACTGTGGCCGGTCTCCACGGCGGGTCCGTCCGTGCGCAGGTGCTCCGACAGCTCGTCGTTCAGGAGGACGCCCGAGGGGTCGAGCCAGTCCCCGCTGTTCCAGACCGTGTCGGGGTCGCCGTGCAGGGTGGCGTCGAGGCCGTGGTCGGTACCGTCGGCTGCGGTCTCGCCCTCCGTCTCCTCCAACTGCCATCCGCCTCCGGAGACCAGGGGACGGTTGGCCTGCTCCCACACCTCCGAACGCCCGGTACGGGTGTCGTACCACACCTCGTCACGCAGGGCGCGGTCCCAGACCACGACGTCGTCGACGGAGCCGGACCACCCGAGTTCGGTGCGTCGGGGCGCCAGGCCGCCGCCGATGACGAAGGCCCCCTCAGGGTGCCAGGCCGACACGTGGTCGATCCCGCCCTGGTGGACGCCGTCGACGTACAGTTCGGTCCGGCCGGTCTCCGGATCCTGGGTGACGAGCAGCTGGGTCCACACGTGCGTGCGGGCCGGTTCATCGGACAGCACCCGATGGATGAACCGCGCTCCCGGGGTGTCTCCGGCACTCTGCCGGAAGGCCCAGCGGCCCTCGTCGGCGTCGAAGCCCAGTTGGAAGCCGCTGGTGAAGTCGCCCTCCTGGGACAGCAGCACGCCGTCGGCGGAGGTGTCGTCCAGTCGGGTCCAGACCGAGAGGGTGAACGCGCCGGAGGTGTCGACGACCGGCCCGGCGGTACGCAGGGGGTTGCCGGTGACGTCGGCGGCCGTCCCCTCCCTCCGGTAGTGGCCGGTTCCGGGGTCGTCGCCCACGCGGCCGCGGATCCACTCCAGCGGGCGGGCGGCGGTGGCGGTCCGCTCGGAGCCCCGCACACCGTCCTGAGCGGTGTCGCCCTCGCCCTCGTCGAGGGCGAAGATCGCGACGGGACCGCTCGGCGAGGCCACGCGGACGGTGTACGCCGACTGGCACCCGGAGGTGTTGCCGTAGGGGTCCACGCTCCTGATGTAGAGCGGGAGCGGCCCGTCCCTCTCCGGGGTGATGGTGACGGTCACCTCGCCGCCCGGGACCTTCGTCTCCACTCGGGTCGAGCAGTCAAAGAACCCGTAGTCGTAGGCGACCACGTCCTCGACGCCGTTGGCGTTGAAGGTGAACTCGCCGCTCTCGCCGATGCCGCCGTGAAAGCGGTCGTCGTCCGGGTAGTCCTCGGAGGCGACCACCGGAGGGGACTGGGGTCTGGAGGTGCTGACCTCGACCCAGCACCGCTCGGACCACTCCCCGGCGGTCTCGGTGTCGTGCGCGCGGGCGCGGTAGCTGAACAGGACCTCTTCGGGCAGGTCCGAGGCGGTGACCCACCGGGCGATGGGGTCGATGTCGGGACCCTGGGAGATGGGGTTGGTCTCGGCGGTGCCGATCGGCGTCTCCTCCCCGTCCAGGGTCCACTCGAACTGGCCCTTGACCCGGGTGCTCCCGAATTCCCGGTCGGGGTCGGAGAACACACCGCTCAGCGTGAGCTCGGTGCTGTTGAGCAGGGTGGGCGCGTCCCTGTCGGTGGAGCAGGGCTCGTGGTCAGCCGTGAGGGTGGCGGCGTCCGGCCGATCGGGCGGTCGGTTCTCCTCGGCCAGGACGAGGGAGGGGGTGGCCAGGGACAGGGCCAGCGCGGCCGCGAGCGCGGCCGCGCGGCTCAGTGCACGAGGCATGGGGAACCGTCTCTATCCGGGCATCGATCCCGGAAGTCGACAATGGGGGGAAACAGGAGGAACCTACACACCGGATCCAACTGTTCACAACCTTGTTTGTTTCTCCTCCACCCTCCGTACGCGTCGTCGACACACGTGGGGCCGGACCCTCCGGCCCGGCCCCACACACGTGTCCTGTCAGCCGCCGTTGAGGGTGCGGCTGCGTCCGCGGAACTCGGCGATGACGTCCTCCCCCCGGCGGACGGTCACGTCGACGACGCTGCTGCGCCCGTAGGCGGTCCGCTCCACGGCGGTGGCCACCAGCACGTCGCCCTCGTGGACCGGCGCCACGAAGGTGATGTCGGCGCCGGAGGCCACCGTCACCCCGCGCCCGTCCCGGTTGCACGCGCACGCGAAGGCGGTGTCGGCCAGGGTGAACACGAACCCGCCGTGCGCGATGCCGTGCCCGTTGACCATCAGCGGCCCCACGGCCATCTCCACCGTGGCCGTGCCCGGACCGGCCGCCACCAGCCGCATCCCCAGGTTCTTGGACGCCTGGTCGGCCTCGAACATCCGCCGCGCGGTCTCGTTGCCCCCGTCGGTTCCGAGGCCCTCCTGGACGCCGCTCATGAGTCGAAGTCCACGGTCACGGCGTCGGTCTCGGGCAGCGCCTGGCACGAGAGCGCGTACCCGGCCTCGACCTCCTCCTCGGACAGCGCGTAGTTGCGCCGCATGGAGACCTCGCCGTCGCACACCTTCACCCGGCACGTACCGCACACCCCGCCCTTGCACGCGAAGGGCAGGTCGGGCCGGTAGCGCTGGGCCGCGTCCAGGACCGGCACCCCCCGGGGCAGGGTCAGCGTGGTCGTGCGCCCGTCCAGGACGACCGTGACCTCGCTGGACGGACCCTCCACACCGGGTTCCTCGTGGCGCGCCTGGGGCGGCGGCTCGTCGCCCTCGACGAAGAACAGCTCCTGGTGGATCCGCTCCCCGGGCACCCCGCGTCCGCGCAGGACCCCGCGGGCGTCGGTCACCATGCCGTAGGGCCCGCACAGCCACCAGTGGTCGGCGGCCTCGGCGGCCACGATCGTGTCCAGCAGTCGCTCCAGCTTGGCCGCGTCCAACCGACCGGTGAACAGTTCGGCCTCGCGCGGCTCACGGGAGAGCACGTGGACGAGCTCGAACCGGGGGCCGAAGGCGTCCTTGAGGTCGGCCAACTCGTCGGCGAACATCACGGTGTCGCTGCGCCGGTTGCCGTAGAGCAGCACGACGTGGGAGTCGGTCGCGCGCAGCAGCGACGCGGCCATGGACAGCATCGGCGTGATGCCCGACCCGGCGGCGATCATCACGTGCCGCCCGGAGGTGGTCAGGTCGGGGCAGAACCGGCCGGTGGGGGCGCCCACCTCGATCTCCTCGCCCGGGCGCACCTCGTTGACGAGCCAGGCGGAGAACAGGCCGCCGGGGACCAGGCGCACGCCCACCCTGGGGGCCTGGCCCACGGCCGAGCAGACGGAGTAGCTGCGGCGCTCCTCCACCCCGTCCACCACGCGGCGCAGGGTCAGCGACTGCCCGGGGGCGAAGGCGTACTCCTCGGCCAGGTGGTCGGGCACGTCGAAGGTGACGGCGACGGCGTCGTCGCACAGGCGCTCGACGTCGGCCACCCGCAGCCGGTGGAACGCGGCGCCCCGGCGCGGCGCCGCGGTCTCGGTGGCGGTTGTGGTCACGGTCAGACCTCCTTGACGTGCTCGAAGGGTTCGAGGCAGGAACGGCAACGGTGCAGCGACCGGCAGGCGGTCGCGCCGAACCGGGACAGCTCCTCGGTGTCGGCGGTCCCGCAGCGCGGGCAGCGCGGGACGGTCCGGGTGGGTGACAGGGTCAGCGGGACCGGCCCCGGCGCGCGCCTCGGCGCGCTCCCGGGCGGGGAGATGCCGTGTTCGGCGAGTTTGCGCCTGCCCTCGTCGGTGATCCAGTCGGTGGTCCAGGCCGGGGCGAGCGCGGTGCGCACGTCCACGCGGTCGAACCCGGCCGCGCGCACGGCCCGGTCCACGTCGGCGCGCATCTCGGCGATGGCGGGGCAGCCGGTGTAGGTGGGGGTGATCCACACCGTGACGGTGCCGTCCTCCTCGACCGCCACGTCGCGCAGGATGCCCAGGTCGGCGAGGGTGAGCATGGGCAGTTCGGGGTCGGTGACCGCGGCGGCCGCCGTGCGGGCGCGTTCGCGGGTCTCCTCCCTGGTGGTGGTTACCATGTCGCCTCCGGGTGCTCGCGGGCCACCTTCTGGAGCTCCTCCAGCAGGGGGGCCAGTTCGGGCGTGTGCTCGCCCTCGCGTCCGGCCAGGACCGGTTCGGGGAAGGCGGGCGGGGCGTCCAGGGTGGCCGTGGTCAGGACCTGGGTGAGGACCTCGTGCACCTCGGCGCGCACGGTCGCGGGGTCCACGGCCACGCCCTGGTCGGTCAGACGCGCCTCGGCGGGATGGGTCGCGAAGGGTTCTCCGGTCAGGGGCCACACGTCGGCGACGGCCTGGGCCATGCGTTCGTGGGAGTAGGGCGTCCCGTCGCCCAGCCTCAGGGTCCAGGAGACCGCGTAGTCGCGGTGGTAGGCGAGTTCGTGGACGGCCTTGGCCGCGATCGCGGCCAGGACGGGGTCGCGGCTGTCGGCCAGGCGGGTGAACACGGCCAGTCGGGTGCTGGAGAGCGCCAGGAGGGTGACCACGGCGCGGGCGAAGTCTCCCCTGGGGGCCTCGGCCAGGTGGACGTTGCGGAACTGGGCGGCCGGGCGGTGGTAGGCGAAGGCGTCCTCGTCGCGGCCGGTCCCGTCGGCCTGCCCGGCCCGGGAGAGCAGGAGCCGGGCCTGGCCGAGCAGGTCCAGTGCGATGTTGGCCAGGGCCACCTCCTCCTCCAGCTCGGGGGCGTCGGTCACCCAGTGGATGAGCCGCTGCGCCTGGACGAGCGCGTCGTCACCGAGCATCTGGCAGTAGAGGGCCAGGTCCCGTCCGTCCACCCCCTCGGGCAGGGTGGTGTCCACGCCCGCCAGGGCGTCGGTGAACCCGGTTCCGAAGGCCCAGCGGGCGTCGCCGCCGTGCTCCTCGCTCAGGGCCGTGTAGATGTTGTCGCCACTCATGCTTTCCTCGGTCTCGTCCCGTCACCCTCGGCCTCGGCGGGCGCCCGCCCGGGCGTCCGCTCAGATGTGCGGGACATCGTCGGGGATGGGGTAGAAGGTCGGGTGCCGGTACACCTTGTCGCCGCTGGGCTCGAAGAAGGGGTCCTTCTCGTCGGGGCTGGAGGCGGTGACGTGCTCGGCGCGCACGACCCAGATGCTCACGCCCTCGTTGCGGCGCGTGTAGAGGTTGCGGGCGTTGTGCAAGGCCATACGGTCGTCGGGTGCGTGCAGGGAGCCGACGTGGACGTGGTTGAGTCCGCGCTTGCCCCGGACGAAGACCTCGTAGAGCGGCCACTCGGGACGCGCGGGAGATGCTGCGGCCGAAGGCCGTCCGTTGAGGGCGGTGGCGGGTGACGGGTGGGCGGGTTCCTGGTTGCTCATACCGTGGCCTCCTGGGCGTGCTTGCTGGCGTAGGCGGTGGCGGCCTCGCGGACCCAGGCGCCCTTCTCGTGGGCAGCCCGGCGCCGCGCGATCCGTTCGGCGTTCTTGGGGCCGCTGCCGGAGATGACCTGCTTGAACTCGACCCAGTCGGGTTCGCCGAAGTCGTAGTGGCCGCGCTGGTCGTTCCACACCAGTTCGGAGTCGGGCAGGGTGACGCCGAGCCGCTCGGCCTGCGGGACGGTCATGTCGACGAACTTCTGGCGCAGGTCGTCGTTGGTGTCGCGCTTGATCCGCCAGGCCATGGACTGCTGGGTGTTGGGCGAGTCGGCGTCGGGCGGGCCGAACATCATCAGCGAGGGCCACCACCAGCGGTCGACGGCGTCCTGGACCATCGCGCGCTGGGCGTCGGTGCCCTCCATCATGCGCATAAGCAGCTCGTAGCCCTGGCGCTGGTGGAAGGACTCCTCCTTGCAGATGCGCACCATGGCGCGGGCGTAGGGGCCGAAGGAGCTGCGGCACAGCGGCACCTGGTTGCAGATCGCCGCGCCGTCCACCAGCCAGCCGATGACGCCGACGTCGGCGAAGCTCAGCGAGGGGTAGTTGAAGATCGAGGAGTACTTCTGGCGGCCCTCGATGAGCCGGTCGGTCAGGTCGGCGCGGTCCACGCCGAGCGTCTCGGCGGCCGCGTACAGGTACAGCCCGTGTCCGGCCTCGTCCTGGACCTTGGCCAGGAGGATGGCCTTGCGGCGCAGGCTGGGCGCCGAGGCGATCCAGTCGCCCTCGGGCTGCATGCCGATGATCTCCGAGTGGGCGTGCTGGGACACCTGGCGCACCAGGGTCCTGCGGTACCCGTCGGGCATCCAGTCGCGCGGTTCGATGCGCTGGTCGGCGGTGATCTTGGCGTCGAACTCCGCCTGGCGGACGTCGGCGCCCTCGGGCGGCGCCTGGGCCGTCACGGTGGACATTGCTCGCTCCCCATTCATAACCGAACGTTCGGTCAGTAATTAGTATCCACCGATCCGGCCGCCCGGGCAAGTCCCCCGGCGGCCGGATCGGGCAGGTCAGCGACCGGTGAAGGTCGGCGCCTCCTTGTTGAGGAAGGAGTTGACCGCGCCGACGTGGTCGGCGGTCGCCCCCAGCCGGTTCTGCAACTCGGCCTCCTCCTCCAGCAGGGAGGGCAGCTCACGGGTGCCGCTCGCCGCCGCGCGCACCTCGCGCTTGGCCGCCTCGAACGCCCGGGTGGGCCCCGACGCCAGCCGCGCGGCCACCTCACGGGCGCGCTTCTCCCAGGCGTCGTCGTCCACGACCTCGGTGACCAGCCCCAGCTCCAGCGCGCGGTCGGCGCCGACCACGTCGCCCAGCAGCATCAGCTCCATCGCCCGCGCCTGGCCGAGCGAACGCACCAGCCGGTAGGCCAGCCCCGAGTCCGAGGCCAGGCCGATCCCGGTGAACGCGGTGCCGAACTTCGCCCGGCGTGCGCTGATCCGCACGTCACCGGCGAGCGCGAAGCCCATCCCGGCGCCCACGCAGGCCCCGCCGATACCGACCACGACCGGCACCCGGATCTCCTCCAGGGCCAGGACGATCCGGTTGTAGTGCTCCCGGACGGTGGTCAGCGCCTTCCCGGGCTCCTCCTTCAGGACGCGGGCGTGCTCGGCCAGGTCCTGGCCCACGCAAAAGGCCCGCTCCGACCCCAGCAGCAGCACCGCGCGCGCGGTCCGCGAGTCCGCGGCCGCGCGTAGCGCCGCCAGCAGCTCCTCCTTGACCGCGACCGTCAACGCGGGGCTGTTCAGCCGCACCGTGGCCAGCCCGTCGGCCTCCTCGAACTCCGCCGCCCTGTGTTCGCTCACGCCTGCTCTCCCTCGTCCCAGCTGTGGAAGCCCTGCCCGGTCTTCTTCCCGAGCCTTCCCTCGGCGACCTTACGGCGCAGCAGCTCGGGTGGCGTGAACCGGTCCCCCAGTTCCCTGGCCAGGTGTTCGGCGATGGCCAGCCGCACGTCCAGTCCGACCAGGTCGGTCAGGCGCAGCGGCCCCATGGGGTGCCGGTAGCCCAGCTCCATGGCGGTGTCGATGTCGGCGGGCGAGGCCACGCCCTCCTCCACCATCCGGATCGCCTCCAACCCCAGGGCCACGCCCAGGCGGCTGGTGGCGAACCCGGGGGCGTCGCGCACGACGATCTCCGTCTTGCCCAGGGCGCCGACCCAGCCGCGCACCGAGGCCACGACCCCGGCGTCGGTGTCCGGGGCGGTGACGATCTCCACCAGCTTGGAGGCCGGGACGGGGTTGAAGAAGTGCGTGCCCAGGAACCGGCCGGGGCGCTTGAGCGCGGCGGCCAGGTCGGTCACCGACAGCGAACTGGTGTTGGAGGCCAGGACGGTCTCCTCACCCACGGCGGCCTCGGCGGCGGTGAGCACCGCGATCTTCAGGTCGGGCCGTTCCGGGACCGCCTCCACGACCAAGCCGGTGTCGGTGGGAATGGCGGCGGTGTCGGTGACGGTGGTCAGCCGCTCCAGGTAGGCGGCGGGCTCGGCGTCGATCTTGCCGCGCTGGCGCGCCTTGTCCAGGCCGGCGGCCACCCGGCCCCGCCCCGCCTCGGCGGCCTCGGCGGTGGCCTCCACCAGCACGACGTCCGCGCCGCGGGTGAGGAACTGCTGGACGATACCGGCGCCCATGGTGCCGCCGCCGATGACGGCGACGGTCGCGGGCACGCCCGTGTCGGTGCTGCTCAACGCTTCTTCCTCTCCAGGAAACGGGTCATGCGGTCGTGCTTGTCGGCGCTCTCGAACAGCACCGCCTGGGTCAGGTCGTCGGCGATCGGGTGCGCCCCGTCGGCGTCCAGCACCATCTTGGTCATCCGCAGCGCCAACGCCGAGGAGGCGGCCATGCGATCGAGGAGGGCGTGTGCCCGCCCGCGCAGCTCCTCGGCGGGCACGATCTCGGCGACCAGGCCGTGCCGCAGGGCCGCCTCGGCGTCCAGCCGGAACCCGCCCAGGAGCACCTGCTTGGCGACCGACGCCCCGACCAGCTCCCTCAGCCGCCAGCACGCCCCCGCGCCCGCGATGATGCCCAGCCCCGGTTCGGGCTGGGCGAACACCGCGGCGGGCGTGGCCAGACGGATGTCGCAGGCGTAGGACAGTTCGGCGCCCCCGCCCAGGGCGAAGCCGTCGACCGCGGCCACGGTGGGCGCCGGGAGCCGGTGCAGCCGCTCGAACAGGCGGCTGTTGATCCCGGCCATCGCCTCGGCGCGACCGCGGTCACGCAGTTCGGCGATGTCGGCGCCGCCGGCGAACACGTCTCCGTGACCGGTCAGCAACAGGGGCCGGGGATCGGCCTCCACCCGGGCGCACACCTCGTGCAGCTCGGCGATCATCGCCCCGTTGATCGCGTTGCGGGCCTTCGGGCGGTACAGCTCCACCACCACGCGGTCCTCGCGCCAGTCCACGCGCAGCGTCGCGAAGCCGCCGTCCTCGTCGGCGGTGCCCTCGCCGCCGTCCTTGACGTCGCTCATCAGCCCCCCTCAGACCCGCTCGACCAGGAGGGCGGCGCCCTGGCCGACCCCCACGCACAGGGTGGCCAGGCCGCGCCGGGTGTCCTCGCGCTCCATCCGGCCCAGCAGGGTGATGAGGATGCGCGCGCCGGAGCTGCCCAGCGGGTGGCCCAAGGCGATCGCGCCGCCGTCGGCGTTGACCCGCTCGGGGTCGAGCCCCAGCTGCCGCACCACGCCCAGGGACTGGGCGGCGAAGGCCTCGTTGAGCTCCACCGAGCCGACCTCGTCCAGCTTCCACCCGGCGCGGGCGAGCACCTTCTCGGTGGCGGGCACCGGACCCAGGCCCATGACCTGCGGGGGCACACCGGCCGAGGCTGAGGCCACCACGCGGGCGCGCGGGGTCAGGCCGTGGCGCTGGACGGCCTCGGCACTGGCCAGCACCAGGGCGGAGGCGCCGTCGGACAGGGAGGAGGAGTTGCCCGCCGTGACGATGCCGCCCTTGCGAAAGACCGGGCGCAGCTTGGCCAGGGACGCCTCGTCGGTGTCGGGGCGGGGCCCCTCGTCGGCGGTGACCTCGTGGGTGGCGCCCTTGCGGCCGGTGACGGTGACCGGGACGATCTCGCGGTCGAACCGGCCCGCCTCGGCTGCGGCGACGGCGCGCTGGTGGCTGCGCAGGGCGAAGGCGTCGCACTCCTGGCGCGTCAGCCCCTCCAGGACGGCGACCTCCTCGGCGGTCTCGCCCATCGACAGCGTGTAGCGCAGGTCGTTCGGGGCGGCGTCGGCGGGGGCCTGGGCGTCGTGGTCGGCGAACCGGGGGTTGGTGAAGCGCCAGCCCAGCGAGGTGTCGGCGACCTCGCCCGGCTTGGCCCAGGGGGTGCCGGGCTTGGCCATGACCCAGGGGGCGCGGGTCATCGACTCCACACCGCCCGCGACCACCACGTCGGCCTCACCGGCGCGGATGGCCTGGGCCGCGGAGGCCACCGCGGTCAGGCCGCTGGCGCACAGGCGGTTGACGGTGTACCCGGGCACGGACGGGTCCAGGCCCGCCAGCAGCGCCGCCATCCGCGCGACGTTGCGGTTGTCCTCTCCCGCCTGGTTGGCGGCGCCGAGGATGACCTCGTCCACGGACCCACCGGGGACACCGGACCTGCGCACGGCCTCGGCCACCGCCGTGGCCGCCAGGTCGTCGGGCCGCACGGCCGCCAGCGCGCCTCCGTACCGCCCCTGCGGGGTGCGCACCCCGTCGACCAAGTAGACGTCGCTCACGCGGGGCCTCCCATGTTGACGGCGGTGGCCTGGGCCACCGTCTCGTGTGAACTCATCGACACCTCTCCTTGACACGGCTGCCCGGAGACTGCATTAATGCATTAGTAACCGAACGTTCGGTAAGTAAGCAAGTCGGCCCGCCCCGTAGCGGACCGGCGCCCACCTCGAATGCGCGGCGTTCGCGCCGCCGCGCCCTTCCGTCCGGCGTGGCGGCCCTCCGCGCTCCGCACCACGGAGAGTCTCATATGGCCATCGACGACACCATCCGGCGGTCGACCGGTGCCGCACCGCGCACACGCCTCGGGCAGGCACCCGCACCCGAACTCCTGGACCCGGCCGAGCGCATGGGTGTCGACGAACTGCGCGCCCTGCAGCTGGAGCGCCTGCGGTGGAGCCTGGAGCACGCCTACACCAACGTGCCCTTCTACAAGCGCACCTTCGACGAGGCCGGGGTCCATCCCTCCGACCTCAAGGAACTGGCGGACCTGCGGCACTTCCCGCACACCACCAAGGCCGACCTGCGCGACCACTACCCCTTCGGCATGTTCGCCGTCCCCCAGGAGCGCGTCAGCCGCATCCACGCCTCCAGCGGCACCACCGGGCGGCCCACCGTCGTCGGCTACACCAAGGACGACATCGACGCCTGGGCGACCGTCGTCGCCCGCTCCATCCGCGCCGCCGGCGGCCGCCCCGGCCACAAGGTGCACGTCGCCTACGGGTACGGACTGTTCACCGGCGGACTGGGCGCCCACTACGGCGCGGAGAAGCTCGGCTGCACCGTCATCCCCGCCTCCGGCGGACAGACCGCCAAGCAGGTCCAGCTGATCCAGGACTTTCGCCCCGAGATCATCATGGTCACCCCCAGCTACATGCTCACCCTGCTCGACGAGTTCGAGCGCCAGGGCGTCGACCCGCGCACGACCTCCCTCAGAGTCGGGATCTTCGGCGCCGAACCCTGGACCGAGCAGATGCGCCAGGAGATCGAGGAACGCTTCGACCTGCACGCCGTCGACATCTACGGCCTGTCGGAGGTCATGGGCCCCGGCGTGGCCAACGAGTGCGTGGAGACCAAGGACGGCCTGCACGTCTGGGAGGACCACTTCCTGCCCGAGATCCTGGACCCGGTCACCCACGAGGTCCTGCCCGACGGTGAGTACGGCGAACTCGCCTTCACCTCCCTGACCAAGCAGGCCATGCCCGTCATCCGCTACCGCACCCGCGACCTGACCACCCTGCGCCCGGGCACCGCCCGCCCCATGCGCCGCATGGACAAGGTCACCGGCCGCAGCGACGACATGATCATCCTGCGCGGCGTCAACGTCTTCCCCACCCAGATCGAGGAGATCGTCCTGGGCCTGGACGGGCTCGCACCGCACTTCCAACTCGTCCTCACCCGCGAGGGGCGCCTGGACCGGATGGCCGTGCGTGTGGAAGCCCGCCCCGAGACCACCGGGGCGCAGCGCACCGAACTCGCCCAGCGGATCACGGCCACCGTCAAGGACCGGGTCGGCGTCAGCGTCACCGTCGACGTCGTCGACCCCGAGGGCATCGAACGGTCCGTCGGCAAGTTCCGCCGCATCATCGACCAGCGCCCCCGCTGACACCGCGGGAACCACGCGTGCCCCGCACCCCGTCCACAGGTGCGGGGCACGCGCGCGTCCCGGCTAGGCAGTGTTTTTGGGGCCTGCGCCCCGCTTCGGCCCGTGTTCGGGCGCCCCCTCAGGTGACCGTTCCAAAAAAACAGACCCTAGTCCTTTCGGGCCACGCCCCCATACTCGGCCACCGGGCGCAGCTCGCCCACCTCGGCTTCCCCGGCACGCCACAGGGAGCACGAGACCACCCCCGGCTCCAGCAGCTCCAGACCGTCGAAGAGCTCCCGGACTCCCGCCGCCGAACGGACCGTCAGCTTGGGCGTCCCCTTCTCGTTCCACGCCGCGGCGACCTCGTGGGCGCGCTCGTGGTCGATGTCGTCGACGGGGTGGGAGATCACCAGGAAGCTGCCCGGGGCCAGGGCGGCCAGCAGACGGTCCAGGATCGAGCGGACCTCGGCGTCGTCGTCGACGAAGTTGATCACGCCGAGCAGCATCAGACCCACCGGCCGGGACAGGTCCAGTGTGCGGGACGCGGCGGCCAGGATCGCCTCGGGGTCGCGCAGATCGGCGTCCACGTAGTCGGTGACGCCCTCACCGGTCCCGGTCAGCAGCGCACGGGCGTGCGCGAGCACCAGCGGATCGTTGTCCACGTACACCACCCGCGACTCCGGCGCCACCGACTGGGCGACCTCGTGGGTGTTGTTGTGCGTGGGCAGCCCCGTCCCGACGTCGAGGAACTGCCGCACCCCCTCCTCCGCCGCCAGATAGGTCACCGCGCGGACGAGGAAACCGCGGTCGGCCACCGCGTTGTCCACGATCTCGGGGAAGAACGAGCGGATCTGCTCACCCATCTCCCGGTCCACCGGGTAGTTGTCCTTCCCGCCCAACCAGTAGTTCCAGATACGGGCGTTGTGGGGGATGGAGGTGTCGATCTTGGGGGCGTTGGAGGACACAGTTCTGCTTTCCGTGGTCGATCAGCCGCACCACCGGCACCCGGCGGCGCCCGACCAGTAAACGGTCTCGATCCCACGAGGGCAAGGGCCGGCGGGCCGATAACCCTTCGCCCGCACCCGCGCGCACGCGCTAACGTGCGCGAACACCCCGGTTCCCGACAGGACCGCCAAGGAGCCCCGTGAAGCACTCCAGCCCCGAGTCCGCCCGCATCGCCGAGCGCGGCACCATCCTGCGCTGTCAGGTCGGCTCCACCGTCCACGGCCTCGCCGTCGACGGGGCCAGCGACCGCGACGAGATGGGCATCTGTGTGGAACCGCCCGAGTACGTCGTGGGCCTGCGCTCCTTCGAGCAGTACATGTACCGCGCCCAGCCCGACCACGTCCGCTCGGCCGCCGACGACCTCGAACTGACCGTGTACTCCCTGCGCAAATGGACCCGCCTGGCCCTGGACGGCAACCCCACCGTGCTGCTGCCGCTCTTCGTCCCCGAGACGGAGATCGTCACCCTCACCGACCTGGGCCGCGACCTGCGTGCCCACCGCCACCGCCTGATCTCCCGCCGGGCGGGCCACCGCTTCCTCGGCTACCTGCGCGCCCAGCGCGAACGCCTGGACGGCACCCGGGGCGGCCGGCACACCAACCGCCCCGAACTGGAGGCCGTCCACGGCTTCGACACCAAGTACGCCTACCACATGGTCCGGCTCGGCCTCCAGGGCGTGGAACTCATGGTGACCGGCGACCTCACCCTGCCCGTCCCCGAACCCGACCGCTCCTGGCTGCGCGCCCTGCGCCGGGGCGAACACACCAAGCGGGAGGCCCTGGACCGCGCCCACGAACTGGAGGACCGGCTCGCCGCCCTGTGCGAGACCACCCGCCTGCCGGATCGACCGGACACCGACTGGGCGGACCGGTGGCTGGTCCAGGCCTATCAGCGGACCTGGTCCTCCTGGTCGGGCGGCGCCCCGTCCGCCTCCAGCAAGGAGGGCACGTCCGCGAACGACGCCACCACGTGATCGGGCATCCCCTCGATGCGGTCCAACACGCCCTCCTCGAACTTGCCCGTGCGCACCAGGACCCCGGTGATCCCCACCCGCTGGGCGGCCAACACGTCACTGACCACGTCGTCGCCCACCATCACCGTGTCCTTGGCCGGGACGCCCAACCGCTCCAGCGCCGCCGTGAAGAACGCCTCCGCGGGCTTGCCCACCACCTCCGCCGCCACCCCGGCGGCACGCTCCAGCGCCACCACGAAGGCACCGGCGTCCAGCCGCATCCCCTCCGCCGTCCGCCAGTACATGTTCCGGTGTATGGCCACCAGACGCGCGCCGGAGCGCAGGTCGTTGAAGGCCGCGTCCATCGTCGCGTAGTCGAACTCCGGCCCGGCCCCTCCGATGACCACCACGTCCGGGTCCTCCCCGACCAGGTCCACCCCGTCCAGGTCGGCGCGGATGTCCCCGCTGTTGACCAGACGGCACCGCGCCCCCGGGTGGTGCCCCGCCAGGTAGGCGGCCAACGCGGTGGGCGCGGTCAGCACGTCGTCCTCGGACACGTCGAACCCCGCCCCGCGCAGCGTCTCGGCGATCGAGGCGCGCGTACGGGAGGTGGTGTTGGTCAGCAGGACCGTGCGCAACCCCGCCCGCCGCAACCGGTCCAGCGCCTCCGCCGCGCCCGGGACCGGCCGCCACGACACGGTCAGGACGCCGTCGATGTCGATGAGGACTCCGCGTGTGCCCATACCTCCATCGGACCACGAACGGCCGCGCGCCCACCAGCCCCCACACCGGCCCGAGGACGGCCCCGCCGACCCGCACGTTCACAGCGACGACCCGGCGCACACCCCGCCACGAGCCGAGATAAGGTTACGCGGCGAAGAGGTACGCGCCGCATCCCGTTCCCACGCGGCACCGGCGCGTCGGGCACCGGCGCGCGTAGACACGGTGCCCGGAAACGACGAACGTAAGGACACACCATGATCGGAACCATCGCGGTCGTGCTCATGATCGTGAGCCTGTCGATGATGATCATCGCCGGCCTGCTCGCCACGATCGTCAAGACCCGCTGAACCCGGCGCGGGTGCGCCCCACCGGGTCGCACCCGCCCCGGCCCGGCCCCGGAAAAACCGGTGGCGCCGCCCCGGGTGTCCCCTGTTAGGCTCCGGGTCCGACACAGCGTGTAGCTCAGTCAGCAGAGCACCCGGCTTGGGACCGGGAGGACGCGGGGGCGGAACCCGCCACGCTGGCCGTACGGCGCGTAGCTCAGTCAGCAGAGCACCGGCTCCTGTCCGGGGGACGCGGGGGCAGGACCCGCCGCGCTGGCATGAACCCTGACAGCACCCCCAAGGCGGTCGGCCGGGACTACCCCTCCGGGCGGCTGGCCGCGGCCCTGACCACCGCGTTCGACCACGAGGATCCCGACGTGCGCGCGTCGGCGCGCGCCCGCGCCGAGGCGTGGACCCGCGTCGTCGAGGGCATGGGCGACGGAACCCTGACCATCGGCTCCCGTACCCCCGTCCAAGGCCTCCCCGCCTGGGTCACCCCCGAGGTCGTGCACGGCGGCTTCGCCACCGGCGCCGCCGCCGCGGGCGGCCCCCTGCGTCCCCACGAGGAGGACCTGGCCACCCGTCACGGTCTGCCCGCCGAGCGCCGGGCCGTCCACGCCCACCTGCTCACCGACGAGGGGCTCGCCGAACTCGACGCCCTGCTCGACAGCGGCGACTACACGATCGACCTGCCCGAACAGGGCGCGCTGCTCACCGTCGCCTGGCTGCTGCGGGTCGGCCAGACCGCCGCCGCGCTGCGGGTCCTGGCAGCGGTCGAGCCGTTCGCCGACCGACTGTGCCTCACCCCCCGCCCCGCACCCCGGCAGGACACGCCAGCGGGCACCGTCTTCCGCGACACCGTCGACGACGTCCGCCACCCGCTCGGGGAGCGCGCGCACAGGACCGACGCCGCCACCAACCGGCCCAAGGCCCAGCAGGAGGCCCTGGCGGTGTGGAACCCGTTCGCCGACCGGGTGCTGGCGCACTGGCTGGAGACCGTGGCCGACGGCCGTGTCGACGCCCGGCGCCGGGGTAACTGGCTCGGGCGCGCGAGGACGCTGCTGGAGGAGTACACCCGCCTGGCCGCCGAACACACCCTGTGCACCAAGCACCGCAAGCCCAGGGAGAACCTCGCCATCCTGCTCACCGCCCTGAGGGAGGCGGCGGAGGGGACCGGCCCCTCGCCACGTCTCCGGGGCCTGCTCCAGCACGCCGTCGACGCCATGGTGCGCAAGCGCGGTGTCCCGGGCTCGGACCGGCACACGGCGGTGCGCCGCGAACAGGCCGAGCACGCGGCCCGGCCCACGCACGACGTCCTGTCCCGGGTCCTGCTGGATCGGCTCGCTTCCCTGCCCGGCGGTTCCGGGATCACCGACACCGACGCGGTCCTGCGCCCCACGACCGCGGCGGAGGGTGTCCCGGGCGCCTGGCCGATCCCCGCGCCACTGCGTGCGATCATCGCCCGCGCCAGCGCGGGCACCCCCGACGAACTGGTCGAACGGGGGGTCATCCCGTCGGCTGAGGTCCTGGCCTCGGTGGTCCCCGCCCTGACCGCCGAGGCCGAGACGGCCGCCGTCGCCGACCCCGCGCTCTCCCGGCTCCTGCGCGCCCACCACCGGGCCTTCCGCAACCGGCGTTCGCTTCTGCTGCTCAACCTGCGACACCAGGTGCGCGAACACGAACTGCCCTGGATCCGGGAGACCCACGGCTACCGGACGCGTGGGAACGCCCGCGCGGCGGCGGTCCGGGACCTGCTGCCCCAGCTCGGCACCACACTGCTGACCCGTTTTCCGGGCACCCTCGTGCCGAACCCGATGGTGAGCGCGCTCAACGGCCTGGCCCGGGGCGTGGAGGGCGCCCCGCCCTTCCTGGAGGAACTGGCCGCCGACATCTTCATGGGCAGGTTCTCGCCCAAGTTCCTCCGCGCGGCCGCGATGGCCGCCGAGCTGACGGACGGGAGCCTGTACGCCCGCTACTACGGCATCGACGGCGCGGAGGTGCTGGTGGCGGCGGAGGAGGAGCGCACCACCACGCGACGGTCGTCGACGCCGTTCGCGGACCTGTGCCGCAGGCGCGCCGGGGACTCCCGGTTCGGGGTGGCGGGCAACGGCATGGTGATCGAGCAGGCGCAGATCCTCACCACCCACAACCTCGCCGCCCTGGTGAGCGTCGGCGCGCGGCCGCGCCACGGCTGGGCGGAGGCCGCCAGGCGGGCCTACACGGTGGCCGAGGCGGCGGTGGAGCGTCTGCCGCGCGTGGCCCTGCCGCTGGGACACGTGAAGAACGCGGCGTTCGCGTGGCGGCAGTGCCTGTTCTTCCTGTCCCGGTGCCCCGAGGGGGAGCAGCGGGAGATCCTCGGGTGGATGGAGGAACGCCTGGACGGGAGGCCGCTCCTCACCCGTGAACGGCTGACCCCCGTACTGGGCGGGCTGCGCCAGGTACTGGAGTACGGCGCGCTGGTGGAGTGGGACCCGAGGTCGGCGCGCCGTTTCCTGGGCTGGTCCTCCGGCGGCCACTGGATCCTCGGCCAGCGAAGCTGACCCGGGACGCGCGAGGAGCGCACCCGAACCGGTGTGGGGCAACCGTCCACCCGCCCCACACCGGCGCTCGCGCGATTCCGCGCGCAACCACCCTACGGATCAGGGTCGGCGTGTGTGGGGGATTCGGTGGAAAGGGTTTGACGGGACCGAAGCGCCACCTTTACGTCGTAGATTCACAGAGATCGGGAGCGGGGGACCCGAACGCACGTCGAACGCGTGTCCCCGGTCAGCGCTAGGATCCCCTGGCGCACCGACCACCCTGAAGGAAAGCGCCGATGAACGTCACCGCTCCCGAGGCCCGCGCGTGGGCTGACCGGATGGCCGAGGAGTACGACCTCCTCCCCGAGGCCGCCGACCTGGCCGCCGACCTCTTCACACCCGCGCTGCCCGGCCTCGTCGCCGAGTTCGAGCGCGAGGTGGCGGCTCTACCCGACGGCGCGCCGCTCCTGTCCTGGGGGGTGCGAAGCCGCAAGCCCGAGTCCAGGCTGGACGAACTCCTGGAACGACTCGACACCGACGACGTGGCCCGGCTCGTCGTGTGGTCCAACGCGAGCCTTGCGCCGGTCTCCCCGGCAGGCGGCGACACAGCACGCGCGCGCGACCCCCGGCAGAACCACCACGGGGTGCGCCGCCACTTCGAGAAGCATCCGCAGGTGTGGAGCACCAGCACCCTCCCCCTGCTCCTGAGGTCGGTTCCCCTGGGCGCGTCCTCACCCGACCTGGCGGTCAGGGCGTGCCAGGCGGCCGACCCGGCCACCCTGCGGGCGGTCGCCGACGACGTGCACGCGATGGCCGCCCGGATCGCCGCCCGGTTCTCGAACGACCCCCACGAGCACTGGTCGCGGGAACGAACCCACCACGAACTCCTGGCGCTTCTCCTCGACCTGGGGCGCCCTCTGGGGCCCGCCGACGAGGTCCTGGGTTACCGAGACGACCGCTTCCTCAACCTCCTGCACACCACCCACCCCGACATCACCTCCTCCCCCGCCGTCACCGCGCTGTTCGTGCACGGCCTCCGTCCCCTGAAGGGCCCCGACTGGGAAAGCGCCCTGCCCGCGTACCTGGACGCCGTTCCCGACGTCGACGACGTCCTCCGCCGCGTCCTCGAACCGCTCCTCGAGCTCCCCGACGTCGACGGAGAACACGGCCAGGCGGGCGTCGGGGGCCGGCGCGGACACCCCCGACACACGATCCACCTCACCGTCCACGCCACGGTCCTGGTCAAGGGGGTCCTGCGTGTTCTGACCACGCGCCCGGCCGCCGCGGTCCCGTGGGCCGTCGACCTGCTGGAGGAGCTCATCACCCGGCTCTGGCCCCTCGGGCACCGCGTGCACTCCCTGGTCTGGGGCCACGAGGGATTGTCATCCACTCTGAGCTCGCTGCGGGCCGGGTCCGCCATCCCCGCCCTCACCAGGATCGGGACCGACATCCGCACCACACCGGACACGCGGGCCCAACGCGCGGAGATCGAGAAGGCCCTGCGCGGGGCGGGCCACCGCCAACGCCTGTCCGACGTCCAGCTCGCCGACCGGTCCGTCCCCGACTTCGGCCTGGACCGCGACGGCACGCTCACGCGGCGGCTGGGTCAGCACACCCTGACCCTGACCGCGACCGCGGACGGCGCCGCCCTGACCTTCACCGAACCCGGCGGCACGATCGCCAAGCGCGCCCCCAGGGCCCTGCGTGAGGACCACCCGGACCAGCTGAGGAAGGTCCAGGAGCTCGCCAAGCTCGTGCGGACCGAACTCAAGGCCCAGCGCGCCCGCCTCGGCGGCCTCCGGGACGCCAGACACGAGTGGGAACTGCCCGACTGGCTCCCCCACCTGGTCGACCACCCCCTGACCGGACTGGTCTCCCGGGAGTTGGAGTGGGAGGTCACCACCGACGGCCTCGCGTGGAACACCGGCGCCCTCGCGGCCGACGGCGCCCACTGGCGTCTGGTCTCCCCCGACGGCGGCACCCTGCTGTACACGGGCACCGCGGCGCCGCGAGCCCGCGTCCGCCTCGCCCCCCGCTCGGCTCAGCCCTGACGGGCGCACCCGTCCGCTCCCCGGGCGCCGCGAACCATCCCGGGGCCGGGTCCGGGACGACCCGGGCCGCGTGGCACGACGGGACGCGCGACCGTGTCCCGGTGTGCCTGCGGCCCGGTCGACCACGGTCCATTCGGGTTCGCAGGAGATGATCGAGGCTCGTTGGCGTGGCTGGGGAGGGCTCCATCCCTGGGTGGAGTACGGGCACCGCCTCCAGCCCCACCGGTCCGGAGAGCTCGGCCAGAATGCACCGCCGCCGCCCTCCGGGACAACCGCCCGCGTCCCCTGCGCCACCCCCTCCCCCACCGGAACACGCGTCCCGCGCTCCGGACCAGCTCAGGCCCGCACACGCCCCGACCACCGCCGATGCCCCGACCGTGGCGGCGTTGTCCCGGGCCCGGGCGGTCGTTAGGGTGAGCACATGTCGATTTGGTCACGCGGCGACCGCACGGGCAGGGTCGAGGAAGCGCTCCTGATGTTGCAGGGGCAGAGGATCATCGACGGCCTGGAGATCCTCCGCGGTGAGGCCAAGCCCTACCGGGTACGCGTTCCCGCCGGGATCGTGCACATGGACGAGGACGAGGCGTCCATGTTCGCGCTCGGCGCGGTGGTGGGCACCTTCGGCGGCGTCGCCCGCCAGGGGGTCTGAGCACCGCTCCCCTAGACCCGGCCCATCGTGCGCAGCACGGCGTCCAGGAGCAGGTCCCGCACGACCCGGCGGTGCTCCGCGGTGTGCTCCACGGTCAGCTCTCCGTTGAACGTGGACAGGCACATCCCCACGATCATCTCCGCGAGCGGGCGCGCCGGGCGCCCGTCGTCGGGCAGCTCCTCCACGTACCGGGCGACCTCGATCGCCTCGCGTACCGCCTCGACCCACGGCTCGACGCGCGCACGCCACCAGTCCCGCTGCGGCCCCGGTTCCGCGCCCATGCCCGAGGCCGCCGCCAGCAGTGTTCCCGACTCCAGCCACAGGCCCACCCAGGAGTCGATCAGGCGGCCCATGTAGCCGTCGACGGTCTCCCTGCGGCCGAAGGTGAGGTCCACCCGGGAGGCGAAGGCGGTCAACCGCACGTCGACGGCGGCCTGGAGCACCTGGTTCTTGTGGTTGTAGTACCGGTAGACGGTCGAGCGGTCGATGTCGACGCCCTCGGTGATCTCCTTGTAGGTGATCTGGCTGAAGGGTTTGGTCCCAAGCAGTGCGACCAGGCTGCTTTGCAACTGGAGCATGCGCCGCGCCGCACGCAGGCTGCCGCTCGTACCCGGGCCGGACTCCGCCGGTACCGCCATGCCCGATCCCTGTTCCGCCATGTCCCCACTGTCCTCGTCCGCCGACACCGAGCCACCGCGACCTGCGCGACCCCGCCAGGAGCGTACCGCCACGGACGGACACCGCGCCCGTTCCTCCCAGGCGCTGGGAGCGGAAGGTCACGACGCGGTCACCAACCGGTCCGCGGGCGAACCGCGCACGCGCGCGGCACGTCTGACCCCCGGGCGTGAGCCGCCGTCGACCACACAGCGGAGGGGAACCAGGGATGGACTTCGTCGACTACGCGCAGAACCGGAGGATCCGGGAGCTCGAGGATGATCTGGAGAGCGCCCACGCCTCCATCGCGCACCAGCGCCGCCGCGTGAAGTCGGAGCTGTCCTCGCTGCGGGGAAGCCTGGAACAGCGGCTCGACCGCGTCTCCTCCACCCTGGACGCCTTCGTCGAGCTGAGCGACATCCGCGCCACGCTGGCCATGTTCGACGCGCCCGCGATCGCCCGGCACCGCACCCTCCAGATGCTGGACGGGTCCCTGCCCGCCCGCCTCGACCTGGCCGACACCGCCGACTACTGGCTCGTGCCCGCCGCCCACGGTCTGCACGCCCTCCTCTCCGGCGACCCCGGCGCCGCCCGGGTCCGCTTCGACCAGGCCGCCGAGCGCGACGAGGTCCGCGCCCGCCACTTCGCCGCGCTCACCCTCACACTCACCAGCGCCGAACACGCCCGGGCCCTCGGCGGGAGCCTGGTCCTCGGCCTCCTCCCCCACCTCCCCGTGCCGACGGCCGAGGTCACGCGCGGCCAGCGCGCCCTGTGGATGCTGACCGCCGACGGCGCCTTCGGCGACGACGCCCGCGAGCACCTGCTGCTGTCGACCGCGCGCCACTGGTCTCAGGAGGGGGTGGCGGCCCCGGCCTCCGCCGCGCTGCGCACGCCCGACATGCGCGGGGACGGCGAACGGCCTCCGAGGCGCTCCCGCCGGTCGGACACCCCGCAGGAGCTGGCCGGACGGCTGAACGCGGCCGCCGCCCTGGCCGCGATGCGCGACAACGTCACCCGGATCGCCTCCCTGGACGCCGGGAGCGCACCCGAGGGGGCACTCGCCCCCGACGCGGTCAGCGTCGAGTTCGTGGAGTCGGCCCTGCGCCTGCTCGTCGAGGAGGGCGGCCCCGAGGAGGCTCCCCTGCTGGTCCGGGCCCGGGAGCTGCGGGCGGTGATCGAGTCCGGTGGCGGCGCCGGACCTCAGCCGACCTGGGGGGACACGGTAGGCACGGTCTCCGGGCTGCTCGACGAGGACCTGGCGCGGGACGACGCCCCCGCGCACCGCCGCACCCTGGCGCTCGCCCTCCAGCGCGCCTCGGCCCTGGAGAGCGTCGAGTCCCTGCTGGCCGAGGCCACCGAACCGGTCCCCGAGACCTCCACGGTCGCGGTGAGCGGCACACGCGTGACGCTGACCGCCGACGGCGCCGACCGCGGCGACCTGGCGAGGGCCAAGCAGCGGATCGACGACCGCCACCAGCCGGCGGCCGACCACCGTCTCCTGCTGTGGGGCGGGATGGGGGCGGCCGGTCTGTTCGCCCTCCTCGGGGTGATGACCATGTCCCCCGTGACGTGGTTCCTGGCCCTGGCGGGACTGGGCTGCGCCCTGGTCGGCAACATCAGGGACGGCGGGGAGCGGACCACCGTGGCGACGGCACGGGAAGCGGAGCGACGCAGATTGCTTCGGGACGTGGACTCCGCCGCCACACGGTGGCGCACCCAGCTCGCCGCGGCGAAGGAGTCAGCCGAGTCCGCCCGGCTGCACGCCGACCGGCTGCGCGAACTCCTCTCCCCGTCAGCTTCTCGGCCCTGAAGGGACCGAGTTTGCGGGTAGGCGCCCGGCTGGCTGCCGGATCGACCTCCCGCGTCCAGACAACTCCCTAGGAATCGTCAGGGGCGGATGACTGCCGCCCCGCGTTCCACACGGCCTGGCCACGGCGGGCCAGGACACGGGAAGCGTTCCGGTCGGCGTGCGCGGGCGACGCCACACGACCGGCAGGTAAACAGGGCCTGGGAGATCCGGTTGCGCCGGTGGGTGTGGGAACACTCGGCGCACTCCCGTGAGGAGTGCGCGGGGTTCACCTGCACCACCGGCACACCGGCCCGCCGGGCCTTGTAGGTGATGAAACTCCCGAGCTGGTGGAACGACCAGCTGTGCAGCGCGGCCCGTTGGGGCTTCCTCTGCCGTACCCGGGCGCGAATCCCCCTCAGGTCCTCGAGGGAGATGCCGCGTCCGGTGCGTTCGGCCTCGGCCACGATGCGTTTGGAAATGACATGGTTGGCGTCCCGCGCCCGGCGGGACTCCCTACGGCGCTGGCGTTTGAGCAGCCGCTTGGCACTCTTGGTGCCCTTGGTCTGGAGCTTGGCGCGTAGGCGCTGCTGCCGTCTGCGGTACCGGTTGAGCCCGCGCCCGGCCAGGATCTCACCGTCGGAGGTGGTCGCGATATTGACGATCCCCAGATCCACCCCCAAAAACCCGTCCGGGGCGTACTCCGGGGTGTCGGGGACCTGGACGCTGACCAGCAGGAACCAGACGCCGTCCCGGCACAGCAGGTCGGACTCGCCGCGTTCGTGCTCGGCCAGCAGCTTGAGCTGGTCCGGCGAGCCCGCGAACGGCACGTCCTTCAACCGTCCCCGGAGGGTCCACAGCGAGATCGTGCGCTGGTCCAGGGCCAAGGACAGGTTCCGCGCGTCATAGGGCTGCGCCGCCTCGGGACGGAAGGAGACCGGGGTCGACTCGATGCGTCGCCGCCGCTTGGAGCCGGGCGGCCCGTGGTTTCCGGCCTTCAGGTTGGCGGTACGGGTGGTGTAGGCGTCGGCGACCTTCTTGATGGTCAACTGGGCCGCCTGGGACCCGACTCCGGCGGCGCGCAGACCTGGGTAGGTGAGTTTGCGCGGAGGGTGGTTCTTGACCACACCCTCGCGGTGGGCGGTCTGGGACACGTGGGTGGCGTGGTCGTTGAGCGCGCGCAGCGTCGCGCCCAGCACCGCCGCCTGCTCCGGCGAGGGTGTGAGCTTGAGCTGCACGGTGATCGTCGACACGCCCACCAGTGTGTACCGGGGGTGTGACAGAACGCAGGCGGATGCCCGCGAAGTGACCCTCGTCACTGAAGGGCTTCATGCGGCCTGTGCGGCGATTCCTCCCGGGGCTGAAGCCCCGGGGGTTCCTCGCCAAGGCAGGCTGACACCGCGGCTCAGGCGGGTCGGGCGACCAGGACGCGCATCTCCAGCGGCAGGTCGAGGATCCGTTCGGTGGTCAGTCCGGACCCGCGCAGCAGCTCCTCGTACTGGCGCTCGGTCCGCTCGGCGCCGGTGGTCATCACCATCATGTGCACGTCGAAGACCAGGGACAGCCAGGGGTCGTCCCCGTCCGGGAGCACCCGTTCGACCACCAGGACCCGCCCGTCCGGGGCCATGGCCTCCCGGCAGTGCCGCAGGATCCGTCCGGCGTCCTCGTCCGACCAGTTGTGCAGGACCCGGCTGAGCACGTAGACGTCGGCGCCCCCGGGCACGGCGGCCAGGAAGTCCCCCTCGACCAGGTCGCAGCGGCCCGCGGCCACGTGGGCGGCCAGACGGTCCCGGGCCGCGGCCAGGGCCGTGGGGCGCTCCAGTAGCACGCCACGCGTGTCGGGAGCGCGGTCGAGCACGGTGTGGAGCAGTTCCCCGCTGCCGCCGCCGACGTCGACGACCGTGCGGGCGCCGCCGAAGTCGTACACCGAGGGCAGGTCCCGAACGAAGCGGGCTCCGGCCGCCATGCCCGCGGAGTACAGTTCCGCGTCCTCGGGACGGCCCTCCAGGAGGGTGAACACGTCGGTGCCGTGGGCGAGGTCGAACCCGGTCCTGCCCGTGCGGAGTGTCTCGGGCAGCCGTTCCCACGCGTCGGCGAACAGTCCGCTGTCGTAGAGCAGGGCGAGGTCGCGCAGACCGGAGGGGTGCCCACCGCGCAGTCGCTCACCCGTGGCGGTGAGCGTGTACCCCCGCGCGTCACGGCGCACGACCCCCACGGCGGAGAGCAGGCGCAGCAGGCGGCCGAGCCGCGCCGGGTCCAGGCCGAGCGCCGCCGCCAGGTCGGGCGTGTCCACGGGGGCGCCGTCCATGCGGTCGACGACCCCGAGCCGCACGGCGGCGGCCACGGACCTGGCGACCCAGGGGCCGGTCATGAGTCGGATCAGCTCGCGGGACGCGGTCTCGTCGTCGTTCACCGGACGGCCTCTCGTCGTGTGGTCGGAAGGTCACAGCCAACCGTTACGCCGGAACACCAGGTACAGGGTGACGCTGGCGAGGGCCATCACCGTCAGGGGGACCGGCCAGGCGAAGGTCCACTCGAAGCCGGGTCGAGGGGGGATGTTCATCCCGTACACGGAGGCGATCAGGGTCGGCACCACGAGGATGCCACCCCACGACGAGATCGTCTTCATCGCCTCGTTCTGTTCCTGGCTGATGAGCGAGTCGTTGACGTCCATGATGTGCCGCAGCAGCTGTTGGAAGCCGTCGACGCGCTCCCGGACACCGGTGACGTGGTCGGCGACGTCGCGCAGGTAGGTGTGGAGGGCCTCCCCGGGCTGTCCGGCGCCGGGGTGTCCGGACCGGACACCCCCGGACTCCGCACGGGCCAGCAGGTCCGCGCAGACACCGGTGAGCGGGTCGACGGCCCGCTGGAGCATGGTGACCTCCCGGGCGATCCGGTAGATACGGCGCGAGGCGTCGGGGTCGCGGTCGAACACCCGGGTCTCCACCTCGTCCACGTCGTCCTGCAGGTCGGACACGACGGGCGCGTAGTCGTCCACGGCCCGGTCCAGAACCGTGTAGAGGACCGAGACCGTGCCGTGGGCGAGTACCGCGGGTTCGGCCTCCAGAGTGGCGCGAACCTCGTCGAGGTCGACATGGACGGTGTGGGAGATGGTGACGGCGAAGTTCTCCCCGCAGAAGACGTGCACCTCCCCCACCCGCACGGACCTGGTGACGGTGTCGTACCGCGCGGGCCGCAGGACCAGGAACAGCGCTCCGGGGTAGTCCTCGACCTTGGGCCGCTGGTGCGCGACCACCGCGTCCTCGGCCGCCAGGCGGTGCAGGCCGAAGGCCCGCGCGACCTCGCCGATCTGGTCGTGGTCGGGCATGTCCATGCTGATCCACAGCATCGCGCCGGGCGCCGAGTCGAGCGCGTCACGCGCGGCGCGGGCACCGTCGAGGTCGCGGTCGCGGTGCCCGTCGCGGTAGAGGACGTACCGGACACGCCCCGGGGGTGTCCGGTCGGGAACCGCGGCCCCGGCTCGGCCCAGCGCCATGACGCGCTCAGGGTGGTGTCGGGGCATCGGCGGCCCTCCTCCCGTACGTCCCGGACGCGCCCGATCCTGGCGTGAAGGGCCGTCCGGTGCGCGGCGACACGCCATTGGGGCGGCGAAACGGGCGGGACGGCGCGGATCGCGTCGGCCCGAGTCAGACGTCAGGCGGTCAGCCCGGAGGCGCGGACGGTGATGTTGAGCCGTCCCTCCAGGCCCAGCTCGGGCGGTGCGGTGCCGGGGCGGGTGCGCGGGACCCCGTGGTAGGCCATGCGGGAGGGGCCGCCGAACACGAACAGGTCACCGCTGACCAGTTCGACGTCGGTGTAGGGCCGGGTGCGGGTCTCGGTGTTGCCGAAGCGGAACACGCAGGTGTCGCCGAGGCTGAGGGAGACGACGGGCGCGTCGGAGCGTTCGTCGCGGTCCTGGTGCATGCCCATACGCGCGTCGGCGTCGTAGAAGTTGACCAGCGCGACGTCGTAGGGGGCCGCGGTCGGCGGGGGCGGCTCGCCGAGGGCGTCGGCCACGGCCCGCGCGGCGAGCGTGCCCAGCAGGTCGGGGAAGGGCGGCACGGGGCCGCCGTCGGGGAGTGTGCGGGAGTAGCGGTAGGGCTCCCAGTACCAGCCCAGGCTGAGCATGCGCACGCTCATGACCCCGCCGCGCGGCATGGGGTGCCGCACCATCCCGGCGCGTGCCCACCGGCGGCAGTGCCGGACCAGGTCGGTCTGGCGTTCCGGGGACAGCCACCCCGGCAGGTGGACCGCCCCCGGCGCGACGTCCACCGGCGGGGCGGGGAACAGGGGATCGTCCATGGGGGGTTCCTCCCCGCGTCGTCGCCCCGCCACCCGTCGCGGTCAGCGGCGGAGCAGGTCGCGCACGTTGACCACGAGCAGGACCACGACGACCACGGCCATGGGGACGGCGATGGCGATGCGCCAGTCGGCGATGAAGGCGGCCACCACCCCCACGATGACGCCGACCACCACCGCGAGGATGGCCAGTCCGGTCAGGAACGAGAGGAACTTGCGGCGGGCGATGGAGTCGACGGCGGCGAAGGCCACCACCACGCCGAGCATCGCGTACAGGGTGGTCTGCCCGTTGAGCAGGAACAGCGTCAGGCCGAGCGAGATCAGCAGCAGCGGGGTGCTCAGGGCCACCCACAGGTGCAGGAAGCGGGCGGTGCGCTGCTTGCCCGAGGAGTAGGGCAGGTGCGGAGCCTTGAGGTGGTCCGTCGGCCCGGGCACGAGCGGGGTGTCGGAAGCCAGGGCGCGCAGGTGGGTATCGCGCTCGTCGGCGGTCAGGACGCGCTCCTCGTAGACCTCGGCGAGCTCCTTCTCCAAGGTCTCCATGCGTTCGGTGTACTCCCGGGCGAGCTGGCGCGATCTGGCCCGGCGGTGCAGGACCATGCGCGCCGAGTCGAGTTGGCGCAGGCGGTCGCGGCGGGCGACGATGTCGGCGTCCAGTTCGCGCAGGCGCTCGTCGAGCGCGCCGACGTGCGTGCGCAGTTCGGCGCGGGCGGCGGTCTCGGTGGGGGCGACCTTGTGCAGGCCCACCCAGGCCAGCGGGTCGGCCCAGGAGCGGCGGATGGTGCCGTCGCGCTCGTAGCGGGGGCCGCTGGGGGCCCGCTCGCCGTCGAAGAAGTCGCCGGTGTCACGCCCCCACAGGCCGCGGAAGCCCCGGACCCAGGGGGTGTCGTCGTCGATGAGGACGGGGTTCCACTCGCGGTCGCCGCCGGGCCCCAGGCGCATGCCGTCGCCCCGGGCGTAGTCGACGAAGGGCACGCCGATGCCGTGCCGGTTGATCGCGCTGTCGGCGCGGAAGAGGAAACCCGTGAGCCTCCGGTAGGCGCGGACGGCGCCGCGCAGGACGGCCGGGTCGACCTGGATGAGGTAGTCGCCGGGCAGCATCTGGTGGGAGTGCGAGCCGGCGCCGACGTAGACCAGGGGGTGGTCGCCGACCCGGTGCAGGTCGGGGTCGTCCCAGCTGCGGCGCAGGTCGTCGCCGTGGTACTCGTGCGAGGAGGCGCCCACCCACATGGGGCGGTGGGTGCCGTCGCCGTTCTCGGCGAGGTAGACGGTGACGCGCTCCCAGTCGGCCTCGTGGTCGTTGACACCGCCGTAGATCGTCCGCCAGTCGTTCATCGCGTAGAAGAACCAGTACTGGAGGATGACGTAGCCGCCCTCGCGGGTGACGCGTCCGTAGTAGGTGGCGCCGCCGTCGTCCACGCGTTCGCGGTAGCGGGTCACGGCGGCGAAGGTGACCCCGCCGGGGACCGCGCCCCGGATCAGCAGGGAGAACTTCATCAGGATGTCGAGGATGCGCCCGAGCACCCCGACGGCGGCCAGGCGGCCGCTCTTGGGGATGACGGTGCGGGCGATGCCGCGGAAGCGACGCGCCTCCTCGCGGATCGTCTCCTCCTGGACGAACCGCAGGTGCTTGTGGCGGCCCGGCCACTCGCGCTCAGCCTGCCCGAGGCGTTCGAGGGTCAGCTCCCCCGCCGGAACGAGGACGCGCTCGCGTCCGCCGGGCTCCTCGACCCAGAGGCTGCAGTTACGTACGTAGCTGTCCACACGGGTGGGGAAGAACAGCTCCCCCTTGGTGCACATGAGCACCGGTTCGTGGGCACGCAGGAGTTGGAGATCAGATGTCGCGGCCATGATTGGCACCAAGCTAGTGCATCGCCGTGTCGTTCCGTGCCGCGGAGCCGTCGACGCGGGAGTGGTGCGTGTCCGGTTCCGGGGGTGGTGCCGAACGACCCGACCCGTCGCCCCGGGCGGCGCCCACGCCCGCGACCACCACCAGGGCCATTCCCGCGACCTGCACGACGGCGGGCGCCTGGCCGATGATGACCAGGCCCATGACCAGGCTGACCGCGGGTTCGAGGCTGGCGAAGGTGCTGTAGGCGGTACGGCTCATGCGCTGGAGGGCCACCATCTCCAGCAGGAACGGCACCAGGGGGAACAGGAGTGCGATGCCCAGGGTGAGCAGGATGAGGTCGAGGTCGGGCGCGGCGATCACGGCGGGGGCGCCCAGTGGCGCGGTGACCAGGGCGGAGACGGTCATCGCGAGCGCCAGGCCGTGGACGGCGCCAAAGCCCGCGCCGACCCGCTGGGTGAGCACGATGTAGGCGGCCACGCAGGCCGCGCCCGCCAGGGCCAGTCCGACGCCGAGCACGTCCAGGTCGCTCTGCCAGGGGCGGGTGAGGCACACCACGCCGATTCCCGCGGCGAGGATCCACACCAGTTCGCGGCGGCGGCGCATCGCCGCCACGGCGACCACGAGGGCGCCGAGGAACTCGATGGAGGTCGCGGTACCGAGTTCGATCCGGGCCGTGGCCTCGGAGTAGAACAGCATCATCCCCGCGCTCGCTGTGCCCAGGATCACCACCGAGCCGCGTTCGCGCCACGTCGCCTCGCGCACGGCCCGCCACAGGGAGCGACCGCCGAGGCCGAGCAGGATCAGCGCGGCCCAGCTGAGTCGCAGCCAGGTGACGGTGGCGGGCGAGGCCTGGTCGAAGGCGGTGACGGCCAGGGCGCTGCCGGTGTGGAGGGTGAACATGCCGATGAGCAGCATCATCGGAGCCGGGACCCGGACGTCGGCACGGCGGAGTGAGGAGATGGATGAGGGGATCACCCGACCATTGGATCGATCTCCTCTGTTGCTGTCCACGAACCAGTGGTTGATGGACCATGTAGTTTTGGTGGATGGATTTCACCCGACTGCGCCTGCTGGTCGAGCTGGAGCGCCTGGGCACCATGGTCGCTGTGTCCGAGGTCACGGGCATGAGCACGTCCGCCGTCTCCAAACACCTCGCGGTCCTGGAGCGTGAGGCGGGTGCGCCGCTCCTGGCACAGGACGGGCGCCGGGTGCGGCTGACCCCGGCCGGGCGGAGGCTGGCCGACCACGCCGTGGGCATCCTGGCGCGCGTGGAGGCCGCCAAGGCCGAGTTCGAGGGCGAGGGCGAGCCGGTCGGCCGCGTCCACCTGGTGATGTACACGAGTGCGGCACCGTTGGTGCTGCCCGCGCTGCGCCGGCTGCGCGACGAGCATCCGGGGATCGACATCCACCTGACCGAGTACGAGTCGGAGCAGGCGCTGGCGCTCCTTCAGGACGGGCAGGCCGATCTGGGGGTCGTGTACCAGTACAGTCTGCTCCCCCGGGAATTCCCGGGAACACTGACGGTTCGGCCGATCGGCACGGAGGGGCTCCTGCTGTCACAGCCCTCGGCGCGGGGGGACAGCCGGACGCTGACCCGGCGGCGGTTGCGCGAGTTCGCCGGGGCGTCGTGGTTCGCCAGTCCGTACCGGGGCGACGAGGAGGCCCTGGTGCAGCGGATGTGCGCCGACGCGGGGTTCACCCCCCGGATCACGCACCGCATAGAGAACCTGGAGCTGTGCGAGGAGCTGGTGGCCTCCGGGGTGGCGGTGGGGGTGATGTCGCGGCTGTCGGTGTCGACCCGGCGCGGTGTGACCCACGCGCCCCTCGGGGAGCTGGGCGGGGTGCGCCGGATCTTCCTGGCCGGGCGCACCGGTGGGTGGGCCTGGCGGCCGATCCGGGTGGTCGCGCGCTACCTGCACGAGGCCGCCCGGGACGTCCTCGACGAGGTCCCTCCCCCGCCCGAGGCGTGATCGTCAGTGCTTGCTTTGGGCCTGCCGCTTCGCTTCGGCCCGTGTTCGGGCGCCCTCAAGGCAAGGATGCTTCATCCTCGTCTTCGCCCGCCCGTCGCCCTCCACCACCCTCAACGGACGCCTGCGGCGCAGTCCGATTCAAGCTCGTTCCTCGCTCGCGGTTCGACTCGTCGTGCGGAACCCCGCCGGCGCCCGAACCTACCCGGCGACGGCGAAGGGCCCCACCGACGGCACGGGCACCTTGCTGGCGGCCTCACGGACGGCGGTGAGCAGGGGTTCGGGGTTGGCGCCGGCCCGGGACAGGGCGATGACGTGGCGCCGGGCGGTCTCGCGCACGCCGCGCACGACGATGTGGGGGGTGCTCAGTCCGGTCCACGCCAGGCGCGGCATGAGCGTCACCCCGAGCCCGGCCTGCACCATGCCGAACACGGCGCCGAAGTCGTCGACGGTGTGCACCACCCGGGGCTGGAAGCCCACCCGGTTGCAGGCCGCGGCCACGCACGAGTGCCAGGCGCTGCCCGGGGCGGACATGATCCAGTCCTCGTCGGCGAGGTCCTCGGCCAGGTTCAGGTCGGTGTGCGTGGACAGCGGGTGCTGGTAGGGCAGGATCGCGTCGAACAGCTCGACCATGACGGGGTCGGTGCGAAACTCGGGGTCGCCCGTGGACGGCAGGTCCTCGGAGGACATGGTGAGCGCGATGTCGAGGCGCCCGGAGCGGACCATCTCGGTGCACTCCTCGGGTTCGGCCTGTACGACCTCGAAGGACCAACCCGGGTGGCTGACCCGCAGGCGGGCCAGGGCGGGGGCGACGAGGTCGCTGATACCGGTGGCGAAGGAGCCGACCCGCACGACGCCGCGGTCCCCGGCGACGTACTCGGCCAGGTCGGAGGTGGCGCGCTCCATCTCCGCGAAGATGGCGGGGGCGCGTTCCAGGAGGACCCGTGCGGCACCGGTGAGCAGGAAACGGCGGCCCGAGCGTTCGACGAGGGGAACCCCGGCCTCCCGGGCCAGGGCGGCGAGCTGTTGGGAGACCGCCGACGGTGTGACGTGGAGCGCCTCCGCCGTGGCCGCCACCGTGCGGTGGCGGTCGAGGGCCTGGAGGAGCTGCAACCGCCGAACGTCGATCATGTCCCCCAATTTATGGCAGAACGATCATGTTCCGCCGATGTTTCAGGCATCTTGGCTGAGTTCGACGCGTGATTCGCTGCACACCGTCCAGGGCCCACGAGTGGCCGCGTCAGTGATCGATCAAAGAAATTCCTAAGTTCTTCCCTTAGAGTGATCTCGTAACCGTCTTTCCTCGTGTTGAAGATGTTCCGGTCGGCACCGGCACGTACAGTCAGACGCACAGTTCAACCGCGGGGACGCGCATCGCGAGCCCCAGGGGATCAGCACCCAATGCTGGTGGAACGGGTGGAAAGAACATGCAAAATTCGCTGATGACCAAACCGCGACCTTCCGACGTCGGCGTTCTCAGCTTCCGCTACCTGGGCGCCCACGAGGTGGACGAGCTCGTGGACCTGTGGGGCGCCCTCCACCAGCAGCACACGGTGACCGCCCCGCACCTCGCGGACATCATCAGCGCCGTGAGCCTGGACGAGTCCTGGCGCCGCCGCCGCGCCCAGTACGTCTCCTGGCTCGCCGACCCCGACACCATGGCGATCCTCGCCGAGAGCGGAGACGACCCCGCCGGGTACGCGATGGTGACCATCCGCGAGAACGCCCAGGGCAGTTGGGACCGGGGCGACCGGGTCGCGGTCGTGCAGACCTTCGCCATCGACCCCGAGTACTCCGGCAGCGGCATCGGCTCCAAGCTCCTGGAGGAGATGCGCCGCCAGCTCTCCGCGATGGGCGTGCGCGACATCGAGTTCTCCGCGCTGGCGACCAGCTCCGAGGACATCCGCTTCCTGGAGCAGGAGGGCTTCCGGCCCTTCGTGACCACGATGGTCAGCCGCGTCGACGGGTTCGGCGCGCACGACTGAGCCGCTCCCACCGCGTTCCGCCCCCGTACGGTCCCCCGGTACGGGGGCGGAGTCTCGTCCGCGCCGCGCGAGCGCCATGACGAGCCGGATGCACTGCTGGAGCACCACTACGCCGGGGCGCCCATGCGGTTCACGATCCAGGCCCGGTATCCGGACACACGCGTCGTGGACTCGTAGGGATGCAGGGCGCAACGGATCCCCTGAGTTCCGAGGACGCCGATCAACGACCTCCTGCCGTTGGCGTCCGCGGCGAGCACAGGACCGCCCTCGTCACCCTGGCATGAGCCCCGTTGCGCGTCGAAGGCAACAAGACACAGGATGTCGTCGGTCACGATGCTCCCGTGGCCGGCTTCGCACGCGTCGTGCGAGGCCACACGCGTCTCCGCCTTCCTGAGAACTCCCGGCTGGCTTCCACCGCTGCTGATGGTCCCCCATCCGTACATGGTGACCCGGGTTCCGCTCCGCTCCAGGGATGTGTCGCCCAGGGACCACATGTGCTCCCGTGTGCCCTCCTCGGCGAGTCCCATGGGTCCGGCCACCTTGAGGACCGCGATGTCGTTCGCTCCGCTGTGCGCGGCGTAGCGGGGGTGCGCGATGACCCGCTCGACTCGTACCACCTCGTTCTCGGTCTCTTTCGCGGTCCAGAGGTCGTAGTCGCCGCGGTTGAAGTACAGGTCCGCGGACTCCGGGAGCCCGACCACGCACGACGCGGCGGTGAGGACCGTCCACTCGTCCAGGACCGTCCCCCCGCAGAAAGGTCCGAGCTCGGCCCCGAAGAGCGTCCCCATGCGGTCGATGACGTACCGATCGGCGAGCATGTTGGCGGGGACGCCCCCGACCACGGCTCCGCTCGGCGCGGCCTGCGCCGCGATGAGCGCGAGAAGGCCGAACACGACGGCCGCCCGCCGCCCGCGTCGACACCATGCGGCCACCGCCGTCCGACGCCTGCACCGTGCACCCATACGTCCGCCCATGCGCTCGCCCCCACCAACAGAAAACCCAAAGTAAAAATACTGTCACACAAGGCGATCGCTCGGGCGCCTCCCGTGCCTGTGCGCGGACACGCCCCCGCGCGGACGAGGCCGAACCGCTACGCTCACCCCCGTGGCCACCTCCGACTCCAACACCTGCAAGTTCCCCGGCTGTGACAGTCCGGTGCCCCGCGGCTCCTCCCCCGGCCGCCCACCCGAGTACTGCGATCTGCCCGAGCACACGCGCTGGCGGGCCTGGCGCGAACGCCAACGGCTGGCTCAGGAGGCCGAACGCCGCGAGGAGGAGGCCGTGGCCGCCGCCACGGGCGGCGACTCCCCTTCCTCCTCCGTGCCCTCCGAACCCGTGACCACCGCCCGGCTGCGCGCCGACGACCTGCTCACCCGGTTCGCCGTGCAGAGCGAACAGATGGCCGAGACCCTGCGCTCGGCCACCGAGGCCTTCGCGACGATGACCGACCCCGCCGCCGCCGAGGCTCAGGTGGAGGCGGCCCGTCTGGAGGGTGCCCGTCGCGCGGCCGAGGCCGACGGCGCCCGCCTGGAGGCGGAGAACCGGCGCCGTGAGGCCGAGGCGGCCCGGCGCGTGGCCGAGGAGGCGGCCGCCTCGGCGGTCACCGCGACCCACGCGGCCGAGCGGATCGCCGAGGAGGCGGTCGAACGCAGGAACGCGGCGGAGGCCGAACGCGATGAGCTGCGGGACCTGGCCCTGCGGGCGGAGGCCGAACGCGACGCCGCCGTCGCCGAGGCCAACGCCGGGCTCGCCACCGCCGAACGCCGAATCGCCGAGGCCGACGCCCGGGCCCGGGAGGAGGTGGGGCGGGTCCGGGGCGAACTGGAGCACGCCCGTGCCGAGGCCGCCCGTCGGCTCCAGCACGCCCGTGCCGAGGCCGAGCAGCTCAGGGCCGAGACCGCCGAGTACGCCCGTCTGCGCGACGAGGCCGTCCTGGCGGCGGAGCGGGCCGCCACGCGCGCCGAGGGCGCCGAGGCCCGGGCCGGAGAGGCCGCCGGCGCCCTGGCGGCCGAGCGCGCTCGCTTCGACGGCGAGCTGGAGCGCGCCCACGAACGCCGGGAGGCCGATCGGGCCGCCGCCGACGCCGAGCGCGCCAGGCTGACCGCGGAACTGGAGCGCGCCGACGCCGAACGGTCACGCCTGGCCACGGAGCTGGAGAACCAGCGCCGCAACGCCGAGATCACCCTCGACGAGTCGCGCACGGCGGCCGCCGCTCGCCTGGCGGTGGCCGAGGACCGCGCCCGACACGCGCAGGAGCGGGCCGACCGCGCCGAGGCCGCGCTCCGGGAGACCGGGGGCGCGGATCAGGCACTGTCCACCACGGACAGTGGCGCGTCCGACACCCGCCAGTAGTCACAAATCGCCCATGTGACCCGATCTAGGATGGAAGTCGTGCGAGATCTGGGAACGACCGGCGACACCGGCCCGATGCACCTGGGCGGGTCACCCGGTCAGGGACCGGAGCGTGCCCGCGTGGCGGAGCGGCCCCGGCCCAGGGTCGACCTCAAGGCGCTCTTCGGCCTGGAGGCGGGGGCGTGGGCCTGGACCACCGCCGTGCAGGCGACGGTCGCCATGGCCGCCTCCTTCGGCCTGGCCGCGTGGCTGTTCGGCCCCCAGATCGGCACCCTGGCCGCCCTGGGTTCCATGACGGTGCTCTATGAGAAGAAGACCCCCTACGTCTACCGGTCGGCCGCGCTGGCCCTGGTCGGTCTGGGGTTCGTCGCCAGTGTGACCCTCGGTTCGCTGGCATCGGCGCTGTCGGTGTGGGCGTCGGTCGCCGCGATCGGACTCGTCGCCGGAACCGCCACCTGGGTGTGCGCGGCCTGGCGGGTGGACAAACCCGGTGCCCTGTTCTTCGTGCTGGTCTGCGCGATCTCCACGATCGCCCCCGGCGGTCTGGCCCAGGTCCCCCTGCACGCGGGCGTGGCGGCCGTGGGGGCCGCGATCGGCTGGGCGGTGTCGATGTCGGGCGCCCCCGTCCTGGCCCGGCACCCCGAGTACCGGGCGGTCGCGGAGGCCTACCGGAAGCTGGCCGCGCTCCTGCGCGCGGTGGGCACCGCCGAACTCGACCACGCCCAGCACAAGGCTTCGGTGGCGGTCGCCGAGGCCTGGCGGATCGTCCTGCTGGCGCAGACCCGCGGCTACCGCTCCACCCCGGAGGCGGCCCGGCTGCGCTCCCTGCTGCGCTGGGTCTCCGACATCCACCTGGCCGCCACGCAGGTGTCCATGGCCCGGACCAGCTCCCTGCCGGACAACGCGGCCGACTTCGCCGACCGGCTGGTCCCCGCCGTCGCCGAACCCGACCGGGCCCCCGATCCGGCCGACCTCGACGACCTGCGACGCGGTATGCGCCCGCGCTCCCTGGAGGCTCGGCTGTACGGTCTGCTGGCCAGGGCCGCGCAGGCGGCGCACCGCTCCGGCCACGACGAGGAGGACGAGCACGCCCGCGAGCTGGACGACCAGCGCTACCCGGCACTGTGGGGGGCGCTGAGGTCCAGCCTGAGCCCGGAATCCCTGATCCGGCCGACCGCGCTGCGCATGTGGATCACCGTGACCCTGGGCGGGGCGTTCGGGCTGTGGCTCGGGCTGGACCACTACTACTGGGTGGCGATCACCGCGACCGCCGTCCTCCAGGGCGGCAACGTCGTCCTGACGGTCAACCGGTCGCTCCAGCGGTCGCTGGGCACCTTGATCGGCGTGGTGATCGCCGCGGTCCTGCTCTCCCTCGACCTGCCGCTGCCCGCGGTCGTGGTCCTGGCCGGGACCTTCATGGGCCTGACCCAGCTGGTCGTGGGCCGCAACTTCTTCTACGCGTCGGTTCTGCTCACCCCGATGGCACTGCTGCTGTCCCACACGGCCTCGCCCCACCCGATCACGGCGCTGGCCGAGTCGCGCATCATCGACACCGTGGTCGGTTCGCTGTTCGGTCTGGCGGGGGCGCTCCTGCTGTGGCGCAGCGCGTCGGCCGCCCGGTTGCCGCAGGCGATCATCGGGGTCCTGGACAACGCCCGCCAGTGCGTGGTCGCGGTCCTGGACCAGGACGTGCGAATCGGACCGGAGCGCCGGTACCAGCTGCGGCGCGACATGCGGGCGGCCCTGGTCAACCTGCGCGGGGTCTACGAGAGCGCGATCGGCGACGTGCCCCGGGCAGCCGCCACCCGCCCGCTGTGGCCGGTCGTGGTGGCCACGCAGCGCACCGGGTACCTGGCGCTGTCCGCCCTGGCGTTGGAGCACCCCGCCCCGGTGGGCGTCATCACGCTCCAGCGGGTGGACCTGGCCTTCAGGGAGCTGGTGGCGTCGATGGAGGAGCGGCGCACACCGCGCCTGGGCGCACTGCCGAGGCTGCCCGCCTATCCGCGGATCAACATGGAGCTGCGGGCGCTGTCCAACTCGATGACCAACGCGGTCGCCCAGGACGAGCGCGCGGCCCAGCAGGAGGCCGAACGCCGTGCCCTGCGGGAGAAGCGGCGCGCGCAAAAGGACGTGGACGCCGACCTTTGAGGACCGGCGGGTCGCACGTCGCGGCCCGCGGACGCTGGCAGGCCGGCGTCCCGGGAACCGTCAGTCCAGGAGGGCGAAGGCGCGTACGGGGAAGGCGGCCATGCCGCGCACCTTGGCGGGCACGGCGTAGAAGGTGAACCCCTCCTCCGGCAGCTGGTCGAGGAGGCACAGGTGCGAGACGACCGGGATACCGGCCGCCAGCAGGAGGGCGAGCGCGGGACGGGCGCCCTCCGCGGCGGGGGAGGTGTCGTCCACGCCGATCCCGTCGACTCCGACCAGCCTGGCGCCGCCGTCGACGAGGGCCTTGGCCGCGTCCTCGGTCAGGTGGGGGTGGTCGTGGCCGCCGTAGGCCTCGGTGCGCCAGTGGCGGTCCCACCCGGTGCGCACGAGCACGGCGCGACCGCGCACGTCGACACCGGAGAGGGCCTCCGGGCCGATGGCGCGCGCGCCCGTGGCGGTGACCACCACACCGGGCAGGTCGGCGACCCGGTCCAGGTCGAGGTCGGCCAGGTCGGCTCCGTCCCGGTAGCGGTGGGAGGGCATCTCCACGTACGTCCCGGTGGCCCCGACCATGGTGACCCGTCCGCTGCTGGTCTCGTGGCCGGGCCCGGAGCCGCCGGAGGCGGTCCCCTCCTCCACGGCGGGTTCGGGCAGCCCCGGACAGGTGGTCATTCCGTCGGTGATCTGGTGGCTGACGTCGACCAGTTTCGGCATGGCTGTCTCCCTCGCTTCGCACGCGCGTCCGGAACGACCCCCGCACCCTCGCCAGAGGTCTAGACCAACAGCCTAGCGCGTGTGGCCCACGTCACGGCAGTGGGAGAAAGCGGAAAAACCGGCTGGACCGGGGCACACCGTGCACGCGCGAACCCCGATACGCTCGGAGGCAACACGGCGGTGGACCGTGGCACCAGGACGTGATCCGCGGATACCGCTCATGTGTCCGCGGAGCGTGCCCTGGGGCACCCCTCCCCGCACCACCCGGCAACCATGAAGAAGGGGCGACCCCATCGTGTCACTGTACGGAGCCGCCAAGGCCGTCATCGCGCCCGCGACACGCCTGGTGTGGCCGCAGCGCGTGGAGGGCGTCCACCACGTCCCCGCGCGGGGACCGGTGATCCTGGCCGCCAACCACCTCGCGCTCATCGACCCGCTCTTCATCGGCGTGGCCTGCCCCCGCCCCGTGCGCTTCATCGCCAAGCAGGAGCTCTTCGACGAGGGGACGCTGCCCAAACGGGCCTTCACGCGCGCGCTGCGCGCCATCGGCCAGCTGTCGGTGGACCGCCGCCCCGGACAGAGCGCGCGGGAGGCCATGGACAACAGCCTCGAGGTGCTACGCGGCGGCGAGGTCTTCGGGATCTTCCCCGAGGGCACGCGCTCGCCCGACGGCCGACTGTACCGGGGACAGACCGGCCTGGCCTGGCTCGCGCTGACCACGGGCGCCCCGGTGGTGCCGGTGGCGCTGGCGGGGACGGAGCGGATTCTGCCCGGCGGCCGGCGGATCCCGTCGTTCAACCGCGTCGGGGTACGCTTCGGGGAACCGGTGGACCTGTCGCCGTGGGAGGACCAGGCCCACAGGGCCAAGGCGCGCCGGTCGGCCACGGACGCCATCATGGCCGCGATCGCCAAGCTGTCCGGCCAGGATCAGGTACCCCGGTTCGCCGCGTCGGTCAAGGCCGAGCTGTCCCAGGGGAGCTGACCCCCGCCTCGATCCGGCCCGCCACCCGCTCCGGATCGTGACTTTCCCCACACCCGGCAACGGGCTGATCCGCCCTTGACCGGGCGTTGACCCCCGGTGAGACACCTCGTCGGGGCATGCCGAAGGGGCCACAACCCCCTTCCCGTCTGGAATGTCGCGCGAGTGGCCGCGCCTGGGGCCCACCACCCCCGCGGGGCCGCGAGAGCAATTGCCTACCTTTATAGTAGGTTTTCCCGGTGCCACCACCGGTTAGATTAGGTAAGCCTAACCAATGGCGTCCGACCTTGGCGCGAAGACTTGGAGCTGTGCGATGACGCGACCACTGCGAGTGGGAATCGTGGGTGCGGGGCCCGCGGGCATCTACGCCGCGGACCTGCTCACCAAGGACGAGACCCTGTCCGCGTGCGGCACGTCCGTCAGCATCGACATCCTCGACAAACTGCCCTCCCCCTACGGTCTGGTCCGCTACGGCGTCGCCCCGGACCACCCCCGGATCAAGCAGATCCAGGGAGCGCTGCACAAGATCCTGGACAAGCCCGAGATCACCTTCTACGGCAACGTCGAGTACGGCATCGACCTCAAACTCGAGGATCTGCGCCAGTACTACGACGCGGTCATCTTCGCCACCGGCAGCGACCGGGACCGGCCGCTGGACGTCCCCGGCGTCGACCTGCCCGGGAGCCACGGAGCCGCGGACTTCGTCTTCTGGTACGACTCCCACCCCGACGTCTCCCCCTCCTGGCACGTCGAGGGCACCAGCGTCGCCGTGATCGGTGCGGGCAACGTCGCCGTCGACGTCGCCCGGATCCTCGCCAAGAGCGCCGAGGACCTGCTGGAGACCGACATCACCGACAACGTCTACGAAGGTCTGCGCGCCAAGCAGATCACCGACGTCCACGTCTTCGCCCGCCGCGGCATCGCCCAGTGCAAGGCGACGCCGATGGAGCTGCGCGAGCTGGACAAGCAGCCCGGGGTCGAGGTCATCGTCTACCCCGAGGACTTCGACATGGACGAGGGCAGCCTCCAGGCGTGCGAAGAGTCCAACCAGGTCAAGACCAACGTCAAGGTCCTCCAGAACTGGGCGATCCGCGACCCCAAGGGCTCCGAGCGCCGTCTGCACCTGCACTTCCTGCACCGCCCGGTCGAGATCACCGGTGAGGACCGCGTCACCGGCCTGCGCACCGAGCGCATGGAGCTCACCGGCGACGGCAACGTCAAGGGCACCGGCGAGTTCGTCGACCACGAGGTCCAGGCCGTCTACCGCGCCATCGGCTACCTGGGCTCCCCCTTGGCCGACCTGCCCTTCGACGAGGAGCGCGGCGTGGTCCCCAACGCCGAGGGCCGGGTCCTGGACCTGGACGAGCAGCCCATCGAGGGCGTGTACGCCACCGGGTGGATCAAGCGTGGCCCCGTGGGCCTGATCGGTCACACCAAGGGCGACGCCCTGGAGACGGTCACCAACCTGGTGGCCGACCGCGAGGCCCTCACCCCCGCCGCCGAGCCCGACCCGGTCGCCTTCCGCGCCCTGCTGGAGGCGCGCGGCGTGCGGTACACCACCTGGGAGGGGTGGCAGCGGATCGAGGCCCGCGAGGAGGAGCTGGGCACCGAGCGCGGCCGCAAGCGCCTGAAGCTGCGCTCCCGAGAGGAACAGACCAGCATCGCGCGCCAGGAGTAGGCCCTTCGCCGTGGACGCCGCCGGTGGGTGTCCGCGGCGCATGGCCCGGCCTTCGCGCGTGAGCTCCCGGCCGGTCCCGCGCCCCTCTGCGGGACCGGCCCTTCCTTGTTCCCGATACCGGCCGGTAGTCACCGTGAGATCGCTCATGCCATCCCAGCCCGTGTCCCGGAACAACGAGCCGGTCGTATGGGTTAGAGTCACTGTTGGTCGGTGTGGTAGCAAGTGTCCCCCGGGCCTCAACTATTGCCTTCGCGGAATACCGCGTACGGCCCCGCCCTCCGGGTGGGTGACCGTACGGACAGGAGCCCCGTTGTGCCCCGCGCCGAGAGGCGACCGCCATACCGGCCATCACACGTCGTGCCCCGCTCCCACCTCGGTGGGGGCGGGGCGCGCGGTTTGTCACGGGTCGCCGACCCGACTCGGCGGGGACCTCCTCCCCCTCCCCTTCCCGCGGCACCACCCCACCAGGTGAGCGTCGTCCGCGCGCGGACCGGAACTTCTCCCGCGCCACCGGGGTCCTAGGATCCTGTAGGACGCGGTACGCGCTCCCGGCGGCCAGTCGGGTGTCCGACCGCAAGTTCGGTCCCTCAGGTCCGAGAAGCTGACGACGTAGCGAAGGACGATCAGGCGTGGATGACTGGTCCCCCCGGCAGCCCGGCTCTCCCGGGCCTCCCGAGGGTTCGGACGACACACGAGCACGGGGCGCCCGGCCGGAGAACCCGTACCGCATCCCGCGGCGGCCGGAGACTCCCCCCACCCCCACCCCCGAGCCCGACCACCCCGGCCTCCCCGACCCCGTGGCACCCCCGGAAACCCACCAGGCTCCGCGCCCCCCGCAGGGCCCCGACGACTCCTGGGACGTTCCCGTCCCACAGCCCCACCCGGTCGTCCCCGAGGACTCCCCGGCCGCCCGGGCGGAGGACAGCTGGGCCGAGAGCGGCTGGGGTGACCCCCGGCCGGACGAGGCGCACCGCGCGGAGCCGCCGCACCAGGGCGTGCCCGCCCACCGGGGCGACACCCCCTACCCGATCGGGGTGGCCTCGCACGCGGAACCGGACGGATGGACCGCCGAGCGGACGGAACGGGGATGGGGTCCCGAGGCACCCCGGTCGCGGGACTGGTCCGGGGCCGCTCCGGCCGGGCCCGGATACGACGATGACGAGTACCCGTACGGAGGCGGCTCCGGGGGCCCCGGCGTTCCCGACGGCCCCGGAGGCCCCGGAGGCCCGTACGGCCCCGGCGTTCCCGACGGTCCCGACGCCTCCGAACCGCCGAAGCGCCGATCGCGTAAGGGTCTGGTCATCGGCGTGGTCGCCGCGGTGGCGGTGCTGGCGCTGATCGGCGGCACCGTGTCCTGGTTCGTGCTGGGCAGGCCCCGGCCGGAGGAGGCGCTCACCGCCTACGCCGCCGCCTGGGAGGAGCGCGACTACGCGGGGCTGGCCGCCGTCACCACCGGAGGTGACGCGGCCGCGGTCATGGAGGGGCTCGACGCGGGTCTGGGCCTGGATACGGTCTCCGTCGAGGTCGGTGCCGCGACGGTCGACGGAGGCGACGGAAGCGCGCCCTATGAGGTGACCGTCGCCATGTCGGGCGCCAGTGACTGGGGGTGGGAGGGCGAGCTCCCCCTCGTCCGGGAGGACGGGCAGTGGCTCGTCGACTTCACGCCCGAGGTCGCCTACCCCGGGCTGGGCGAGGGCCAGGTCCTCGCCCGCACGACCGTCTGGGGCGAACGCGGCCGCATCCTGGCCGCCGACGGCACCCAGATGGACGCGCCGGGAGTGTCCGGGTCGCTCCAGATGCTCACCGGATCCCTGGGTGAGGCCACCGAGGAGGACGTCGAGCGGCTCGGCCCCGCCTACAGCGTCGGCGACACCATCGGCGTGTCCGGGCTCCAGCGCACCTACGAGGAGCGCCTGGCCGGTGAGGCGGCCACGACCATCCTCATGGTCGACGCGGCCGCCGCCGAGGACCCCGCGTCGCTGGAGGCCACGGAGGACAACACGGTCGCGACCCTGGACGGCAGCGACGGCCAGGACGTCACCACCAGCATCGACATGGCCGTGCAGGAGGCGGCGGCCACCGCCATCCTCACCTCGGACGACCCCGCGGGAATGGTCGCCGTGCGCCCCTCCACCGGTGAGATCCTGGCGGTGGTGAACGTCCCCGGCGGGTTCAACCGCGCCTTCGAGGGCCGGTACCCGCCCGGTTCCGCCCTCAAGATCATCTCCTACAGCGCGCTGCTCGACGCCGGTATGACCACCGACACCACGATGCAGTGCCCGGAGGAGTACAACCCGGGCGGCTGGGCGTTCGTCAACGCGGGCGGGGCCGGCTACGGTGCGCAGACGATGACCGAGGCGTTCGCGACCTCCTGCAACACGGCTCTGGTGGCCGGCGTGGTCGAGCAGCTGTCGTCGGAGGACCTGGTGGCCAGCGCCGAGCAGTTCGGGATGAACGCGCCGCTGGACATCGGGGTGCCCAACTTCGACCCCAGCTTCCCGGCCCCGGACGGCGCCGTGATGATGGGGGCGCAGAGCATCGGCCAGGGCCAGGTCGAGTCCTCCCCGCTGCACATGGCCACGGTTCCGGCCGCGATCGCCGACGGCTCCTGGCGGCACCCGGTGTTGGTGACCGACCCGGCCCGCGACGATCTTCCCGAGCCGAACCCGATCGCCAACGCCGAGTCCATCCGCCCGATGATGCGCGCCGTGGTCACCGACGGCACCGCCCGTGACGCGGGCTTCCAGGGCGAGGTGTACGGCAAGACCGGCAGCGCCGAGTACGGCACCCCGGAGGGTGAGGACGAGGAGCTGCCCACCCACGCGTGGATGGTCGGCTACAAGGCTGACGTCGCCTTCGCCCTGGTCGTCGACGGAGGAGGCGGCGGCGGGTCCGTGGCGGGACCGATCGCCGCGATGTTCACCAACGCGCTCTGACCCGGCGGACCCCCGGCCCCCGCCGCCGGTGGTCCGTCACGGCGCCGTCCCGGGCGGGTCCAGCCCGATCGGGGCGGGCGCCATCGGGGTGTCGGCGGGTTCGGTCGTCTCGGTCGTCTCGGCGGGATTGGGCGGCGAGGGCGGGGGCGCGCTCGGTGTGAGGACGAAGAGCAGAACCAACAGTCCGGCGGTGACCGCCGCGATCACGGCGCACGCCACCCACGGCCGCCAGCCGCTCAGGCTGGGGTCGGCCGGAGCATCGGGATCGTCGGACCCGAAGGCCTCCAGACGCCCGGCGAGCTCCGGTGCCTCCTCGCTGAGCTGCCGTTCGATCTCCGCGAGGATTCTTCGCTCATGTTCTCTCAGCGACATGGCACCCTCCTCAGCCGCCGGGGGAAGGACTGTCATCTCCGGGTGCCTACAGTCTCCCCCGGCTGAGGGTCGGATATCCAGGTTCCGAGGTTTTTCCTCGTACGGATTCGACCCATCCGAGGGCTGACGTTTGCACTGGTCCGGGCCGCGCTCACCGCCGTGCCCGGCGGTTTCCGGGAGCCGGCCCCGCTCAACCCGGGTAGCACTCCGCCTCGGCGGCCTTCACCGCCGCCCAGACCGGGGCACCCGGCACCAGTCCCAGCTCGGCCAGCGCGGCCGGACTGATGTCGGCCGACAGCGGCATCGGCCCCACCAGGTGGACCCTGACCTGGTCGCCGAACCGCTCGACGCCGTCCACGGTGAGCCGCCACAGGTTGCGCGGACTGCCGTGCGGCCGGTCCGCGTACAGCGCGACGGCTCGCGGGGGGAAGGCCACCAGGACCTCGCCCTCGTGCGGCTCGTGGACGTGGACCACCCAGGGCGCCCGTGCGTCCCGCCGGTCCACGGTCACCTCGGTTCCCTCGGCCGTGCCCCGGAACAGGTTGAGCCCGACCAGACGGGCGACGTACGGGGTGCGGGGCCGCCTGGCCACCTCGGCCGGCGTCCCCTGCTGGACGATCCGGCCCGACTCGACCACGGCCACCCGGTCGGCCAGGACCATCGCGTCCAGAGGGTCGTGGGTCACCAGGACGGCCGCGCCGTCGAAGTCCTCCAGCAGGTGGCGGAGCCGGGCGCGCACGTCGACGCGCGTGCTGGCGTCCAGAGCCGCCATCGGCTCGTCCAGGAGCAGCAACCGTGGGCGCACGGCCAGCGCCCGGGCCAGCGCCACCCTCTGGGCCTGCCCGCCGGACAGCCGCCCCGGCCGGGACCGCGCCTGGGCGGACAGATCCATGCCCTCCAGGAGCTCGGCCGCCCGGGCGCGCGCGGCCGCCTTGGACAGGCCCTGGCAGCGCGGCCCGAAGGCGACGTTGTCCAGGGCGCTCATGTGACGGAAGAGCAGGTAGTCCTGGAAGACCACGCCGACGGGGCGCCGCTCGACCGGGGTGGTGGTCTCGTCGCGTCCCTCGACCCGCACGTGCCCGTCGGTGAGCGGGACCAGACCGGCCAGGGCGCGCAGGGCCGAGGACTTGCCCGCGCCGTTGGGGCCGAGCAGGGCGAGGACCTCCCCCTCCGCGACCTCCAGCGTCACGTCGAGGGTGAAGTCGCCCCGCGCGAGCCGCAACCGGGCGTCGAGGGCGGGGACATCGGCCCCGGGGCGGGGCGCCGGGGCGCGTCGGCCGTCGTCGGTGGTCACGTCCACCTCCCGCGGAGTCCGGCCAGGACGGCCAGGGAGACGATCAGCAGGACGAGGCTGAGCACGACGGCGGCCTCGGGGTCGCGCTGCATGGCCATGTACACCGCCAGGGGCATGGTCTGGGTGGTGCCGGGGAAGTTCCCGGCGAAGGTGATGGTGGCGCCGAACTCGCCCAGGGCGCGGGCCCAGCACAGGGCCGCGCCCGCGCCGACGCCCGGCAGGACCATGGGCAGGGTGACGCGGGCGAAGACGGTGGTGCGGTTGGCGCCGAGGGTGGCGGCCGCCTCCTCGAAGCGGGCGTCCACTCCGCGCAGCGCGCCCTCCACGCTCACGACCAGGAACGGCATCGCCACGAACACCTGGGCGATGACGACGGCGGCCGTGGTGAACGGCAGCGTCAGCCCGAACCAGGCGTCGAGGTGGCGGCCGAGCAGACCGTTGCGCCCCAGGACCAGGAGCAGCGCCACACCGCCGACCACCGGCGGGATGACCAGGGGAACGGTGACCAGGGCGCGGACCAGGCGCCGTCCGGGGAAGTCCGCACGGGCCAGCAGCCAGGCCAGCGGCACCCCCAGGACCAAGCACACGGCCGTGGCGGCGGTGGCGGTGGACAGGGACAGCCACAGCGCGGACAGCACCGCCGGATCGGTGATCCGTGCGCCCATGGTCGCCCAGGGGGTGCTGACGAGCAGGCCGAGCAGAGGCAGGACCAGGAAGGCGACGCCGAGCAGAGCGGGGACGAGCAGGATCCAGGGCGGGCGCCCCGAGCGGGCGCGCAGCGCGCGCCCGCGGGTGGGGGCAGGGGTGGTCACGGCGTCCCGAATCCGGCGGCGGTGAGCACGTCGGCTCCGGTGTCGGACAGGACGAGGTCGACCCATGCGGCGGCCAGTTCGGGTTCGGGGGCCCCGGCCAGGACTCCGACGGGGTACTCGTTGACCGCGGAGCCGGACTCGGGGAAGTCGATGCCCTCGACCGCGTCTCCCGCGGCCGCGACGTCGGTGGCGTAGACCAGCCCGGCGTCGACCTCGCCGAGCTCGACCTTGGTCAGGACGGCGCGGACGTCCTGCTCCAGGGTGACCGCGGCGATCTCGACGTCCGCCGTGTCGGTGACGGCGGCGGTGGCCGCACCGCACGGGACCTCCGGCGCGCACAGGGCGGTGGCCACGGAGTCGTCGGAGAGGTCGGCCAGATCCTCGACACCCGCGGGGTTGTCCGCGGGCACGGCGATGCGCAGGGTGTTGGTGGCGAAGACCGCGCCGTCCTCACCGTGGTCGGCGGCCCACGCGGTGTCCAGACCCGCGCCGTCGACGACCAGGGCCATGGTGTCGGTGTTGGCGGAGGCGAACACGTCGGCGGGGGCACCGGAGTTGATCTGGGTGGCCAGGGCACTGCTTCCCGCGAAGCTCAGCTCGACCTCGACACCCGGGTTGTCGGCCTCGAACTCCTCGGCGAGTTCGGTGAAGACGTCGGTGAGGGAGGCGGCGGCCAGGACGGTGAGCGTTCCGGCGGGCCCGGTCTCCGAGGCGGTTCCCGCCCCGTCCCGCCCGGCGTCGTCGGCCGCGGAACAGGAGGTCAGGGCGAGGGCTCCGGCCATGAGAGGGGCCGTCCACCGAAGGGCGGCGCGGGGGTGTCGGGGGCTCTCAGGCATGGTGGCCTCCGGAGGTCTCGACGATGACGTTGGTGGACTTGACGATCGCCGTGGCCAGACCGCCGACCTGGAGGTCGAGCTCGTCGGCGGCCTCACGGCTCATCAGGGAGACCACGCGGTGGGGTCCGGCCTGGATCTCGACACTGGCCATGACACCGTCGCGGGTGACGCTGGTGACCAGCCCGCGGAAGCGGTTGCGCGCGGAGGAGTACCCGCGGGCGGGGTCGTCCTCGGGGGCGGCGCGCAGGTGCCTGGCGAGCGCGGCTCCGTCAAGCAGGCGCCGGCCCGACTCGTCGCGTGTGGCGGGGAGGCGACCGGAGTCGACCATCCGCCGGACGGTGTCGGCGCTGACGCCGAGAAGCTCGGCCGCGTCGCTGATCCGGTAGGTGGGCATGGGAAGAACGTAGCACTGGCTTTCGCGAACTATCCAACGGAATCATGCTCGCATTCGCGATCTTTTATGGATCTTCGACTCGAATGTGCGAGGTTGGCGCTTCCTTGTGGGTTCGTCCGTCTCTCGAGGCCGTGAGGCGGCCTACCCCCGGTTGCCGAGGAAGAGTTCCGAGCGGTAGGCGACCTCAAGGGCCCCGTCCTGTACGTGGTCCTCGCACAGTGCGCGCACCAGATCCAGGAACCCCTCTCCCTCGCGGTCGACCGCCCGTCGCACCTGGGTCGAGGACGCGGCCATGCTCACGAAGTCGGCCACGTCCACCCGCCTGCGCCAGGTGAGGACCGAGACTCCGACGTGCCCGCCCGTCGGGTCGAACCCCGCCGCCAGTTCCCCGGCGATGTCGAAATCGCGGTAGTCGCGGGTGTAACCCGGGCTGTGCCGCTCCAGCAGGGCCTCGTAGGCGTCGAGGAACTCGCTGACGGTGTGGTCGCGGTTGTTCTGCACCACCGCGAGCAGCCCTCCGGGCGCCAACGCGCCGACGCAGGCCGAGACGAACCGGGGGCGGTCCATCCACTGGTAGGACTGCGCGGCCACGACGAGCTGCACGGGGCCCTCGAGCGCCTCCAGGAACGGTTCGGCGGCCCCGACCGCCCACCGCACGTCCGGAAACTTCGCGCGGCCCCGGTCGACCATGTCCTCGGACACGTCGACGGCGAGGTAACGCGCTCCCTCCCCCAGGGCCGGGCGCAGCCCCTCCAGCGCGATTCCCGTGCCCGCGCCCGCGTCCACGACCGTCACCTCGGGAAAGTACGGGAGCTCGCGCACGATGGTCCTGAAGAATTCCCGCGGGTAACGCGGCCTGTGCTGGTCATAGACTTCACCGAGGCCGTCGAACTTCTGTTTCGTTCCCATGCCCACGTCCCTTCCGAAATGGCCGGTGAAGCCCCTTGACCGGAACGAACGGGAGAATACCGCGGGCCCCACCCGCTGATCAGCAGATGTGTGAAAAACCGAACGGGAAACGGATCTCGACACCCACCACCGTACCCGAGCCACATCCTGAACCCGCGCGCGCACCAGCGATGCGACGACGGTGTCAGCACACGTCAAACGGAAAGTCCGGGCGCCCGGCAGTTATGCGCGGGTGTGGCCGAATCCGGACAGCAGGGGGCCGATGAACTGCGACGACGGTAACCCGACTCCCCTGTTTGTGGAAATCCCGATTCCACCCAGCCGCGTGTGAGGAAGGCGGAACCGCGCCGAAACACCCCCGCCCATCGGCGGAAACCGGTACGGAGAAAAGTAAACCTCGAAACCGTGACACAGTCGGGAACACCCTTCGGCTGACCGTCACGTGACCCCGCCTTGGGCGAACCGGTACCGGTAGGGGGCGCACGCTGGAAGGGAGGGTGGAACCGCCCCACGGCAACCCCTGTCCGGAAGGAGGCGGATCATGTCCGCCGCAGCTGAGACCGCCCGACCCTTCGACGCCGAACTGCTCAAGCGCGCGGTGGAGGCACGCGACGCCGACACCTTCCTGGCGCAGTTCTCCGACGACGCCGAACTGGAGATGTTCGACCAGCACACCCCGCCCAGCGCCCCCACCGTGCTGCACGGCAGGGACGCCATCGAGGCGACCATGCGGGAGCTGTTCGCCAGGGACATGCGCCACGAGGTGCTCCAGTGCGTGGTCGAGGGCGACCACGCCGCCTACACCGAGCGGTGCTCCTACCCCGACGGCAGCAAGGTCATGAGCATGACGATGCTGGACCTGCGGGACGGCCGCATCGTCCACCAGGCGACGGTGCAGGCCTTCGACGAGGAGCACGCCACCGGAATCGAGGTGGGTGACTTCACGGCACCCGCCGAGAGCGAGGAGGCGGAACTGAGCCGTGCCGACGTGGTCCGTGTCGGCGGCATGGCCGTCGTCCGGCTCACCCTCGAACCCGGATGGCGCTGGTCGAAGGACGTCGGCCCCGCCATGGGCACCGATCTGTGCATGTTGGACCACTGCGGGTACATCGTGTCCGGATCGCTGTGCATCCGCATGGCGGACGGCTCCGAGCGTCTCCTCCGAGCCGGGGAGATCGCACGCATCCCACCAGGCCACGACGGATGGGTCGTCGGTGACGAACAGGCGATCATCGTCGACTGGAAGGCGAGGAACTAGGGGCACACCCGTGCGGTGTGCACCGTCGAGGCCGACAGATAGAAGGCGTCCGGGCGCCACAGCACGCCGTCCGGGGCGTCCGGATCCACCAACCGTGCCACCGTGGCCCGGTCCTCGGCGTCGAGCACGTCGCCCAACGTGTCCAGCACGTGCTCCAGGTGGACGCGCAGGAACTCGCGTACCCGGGGGTCCAGCGGCGTCGTGTGTTCGATGAGGAAGGTCCGCGACCCCGTGGGGACCAGGCCGGCGCGCGCGAGCATGGCGGGCCAGTCCTCCACCTGGTCCACCGACCCCGGAAGTCCGGCGCGCATCTGCGAGAAACGCTCCTCCCAGGCGGCGTTGAGCCGCGCCTGGAGCCCGGGGCGGCCGATGCCGATGTCCCGGGGAAGGTAACGCGGGGGCAGTCCGCCCTCGGCGACCGCGAGCAGTCCCCCGGGGCGCAGGACTCCGGCGAGCCCGTCCAGAGCCGCCTGCTGATCGCCGACGTGGTGGACGGTCTGGCTGGTCCAGACGACGTCGGCGGTGCCGAGCGCGCCCAGGTCCTCGGGCAGGTCCGCCCGCAGCACGCCCACCCGCCCGCCGATCCCCTGCTCCTCGGCGCGTGAGCGCGTGTGGGCCAGCAGCGGCTCCGACTGGTCGACGGCCACCACACGGGCCGAGGGGAAGTGCCGGGCCAGCAGACAGGTGATCACGCCGGGCCCGCTGCCCACGTCCAGGACGCGGCCCACGCCGTCGGCCCGGCCGTCGGCGGGGAGGAGGGCGCGCATCCAGTCGGCTGCGGCGCGGAGGTAGGGCTCGTGCACCTCCGCCTTGAGTTCCAGCTGGGCGACCATGGCCCCCCAGTCGATGTCGTCGACGTCGTGCGCGCTCATCCGCTCTCGCCTGCCTTCCCGATCGGATCCGCCCCGGCCGTCGGGGACGGGGCGCGAACACCCTCAGAGTGCGGGGGCGCCCCGGGCACGACAACTTCCGTTGCCGGTTCCGGGAAACGGGCCGCCGATCCGCGGCCTCACACCCGGGATTTCCCGGAAACGGCACGCTCACTTGCCACACCCGCGCGCAGTGGGTGGGATGGACGCGTGTACGACCCAGCCACCATCACCCGCGCCCTGTCCGAGGTCGGTCCCCGTCTGCGGCGGCTGCGCACCGAACGCGGCCTGACACTGGCCGCGCTGTCGGAGGTGACCGGCATCTCGCGCAGCACCCTGTCCCGGCTGGAGTCGGGGCAGCGCCGCCCCAGCCTCGAACTCCTGCTGCCGATCTCCCAGGCCCACCAGGTCCCCCTGGAGGAGCTGGTCGGCGCGCCCGAGGTCGGTGACCCGCGTGTGCGGCTCCGGCCCAGACGCGCGCACGGCAGCACGGTGGTGCCGCTGACCACCTTCCCCGGGCCGTTGCAGGCCTACAAGATGATCCTGCCCGCCTCGCGTGACACCCCCGAGCTCCGCACGCACGAGGGGTACGAGTGGCTCTACGTGCTCTCCGGCCGGGTGCGCCTGATCCTGGCCGACCACGACGTGGTCCTCGGTTCGGGGGAGGCGGCCGAGTTCGACACCCGGCTCCCCCACTGGTTCGGCACCGACGGTGAGCGCCCCGCCGAGATCCTCAGCCTCTTCGGCAAGCAGGGGGAGCGCGTCCACGTCCGCGCCCGGCCCGGGAAGGGCAACGCTCGAGGCGACTGAGGCGAGCCTGGGAGAGTCCCTACCACCGGCACGGGTGACCCGGCCCGAAGGACCGGCATGCGGGTCGTCACAGCACGCGGAAACTCCCGTGGACAGGGGGATCGCGACGCGTGGCGGTGATCACGCGGATCGGCGCGCGTCACGGGGACTCACCGCCCCGGGTGCCGTGTTGGACGCGGGTGGCACCGCCCCGAGCGGTGTTTCCCCGGCGCTCCGCCCGAAGGCGGTTCTCGCGCCACGCACGCCTCGCGTCGCACCCGTCTTCGTCCCGCCCAGCGCTGGAGCCTTCCTTGACCCTGCTCTCCGCACGCCCGAAGCACCGTTCTCCCGCCCGCCCCGGCCGAGCGGTCCCCGCCCAGGCCACCGGTTCCACCGTCCCTCACCCGCCCGCAGCGCGCCCGGTCGCGCGCCCGCGCCGCCACATGGCGCTGCTCGTGCTCGTCCTGGGAGTGCTGTCCGCGATCGGCCCGCTGGCCACTGACCTCTACCTGCCCGCGCTGCCGGACATCGCCGCCGACCTGGGCACCAGCGAGGCCAGCGTCAAGTTCACCCTGACGTCCGTCATGGTCGGCCTGGCCCTGGGCCAGCTCGTGGCGGGGCCGCTCAGCGACCGCTGGGGACGGCGGACGCCGCTGCTGGTCGGCATGGGGGCGTTCACCGCCGCGACGTTCGGGTGCGTGCTGGTGACCGGCGTGGAGGCGTTCGTCGTACTGAGATTCGTCCAGGGCCTGTCGGCGGCCACCGGGCTCGTCGTCTCGCGCGCCGTGGTCCGCGACGTGTTCGACGGCGACGCGGCCGCCACGTTCTTCTCCCGACTCGTCCTGCTGGCCGGGCTCGCCCCGATGCTCGGCCCGGTCCTCGGCGGACAGCTCCTCGTCCTGGGCCCCTGGCGGCTGATCTTCACGGCCCTGGGCGTGATGGGCCTGGCCACGCTCGCCCTGGTCTTCCTCGCCCTGCCGGAGAGCCTGCCCGCCGACCGCAGGGAGCGCACCGGCGCGACCGCCCAGCTGCGGCTGTTCGGCCGTCTGCTGCGCGACGTCCGGTTCGCCGGTCCCACGCTCACCCTGGCGCTGAGTTTCGGGATGAGTTTCACCTACATCTCGGCGTTCTCGTTCGTCTCCCAGTCCCGGTTCGACGCCACCCCGCAGCAGTTCAGCCTCGTCTTCGCGGTGACCACGCTCGGCATGATCCTCGGCAACCAGGCCAACGTCGCCCTGGTGCGGCGCGTGGAGATCCACCGGCGGCTGGCGCTGGGCCTTGCCGGGTCCCTGGTCGCGGTCGCCGCGCTGCCGCTGCTGGCGGCCACCGGCCTGGCCAGCCTGGTCACGGTGACCGCCGCGCTGTTCGCGATGATGGCCTGCACCGGCCTGGTCTCCCCGAACGCGACCGCGCTCGCCCTGTCCGGCCAGCCGCCGCGCGTCGCGGGCAGCGGGTCGGCGCTGCTGGGGACGGTGCAGTTCGGCCTGGGGTCGGCGCTGGCGGCCACGGCGGGCCTGGGCGGCCCCGTGACGCTGTCGAGCATGGCCGCCGTCATGATCGCCACCGCCGCGGGCGCGCTCGCCGTCTTCGCCGCCGCCGCGTTCCTGACCCACCGGCGGGGGCGCTGACCGGCGCACCCGGCGCGGGTCCCCGGCGGTGTCGCGTCCACGTTCTAGCGTGGTGCGCGCACGCCGGAGCGACCACGAAGGAGTCACCATGGCATCCCAGACCCCCCGCGCCGAAGGCCTGACGGGCGGTCCGCCCGGATCGTGGGCCGAGGTGCTGCCCCTCCTGGAGAGCCACACCGGCACCTACTGGCTGTCGGTGCCCCACTCCGGCCACCGACCGCACACCCGGCCCGTGCTCGCGGTGTGGGTGTCCGGCCAGCCGTGGTTCGCTTCGGGTGAGGGCACGGCCAAGACGGGACTGCTGTCGGCCGCGCCGGACGTGAGCCTGGCCTTCCAGGCGGGCGGCATGGACCTGGTGGTGGAGGGGTCGGCCCAGCGGATCCTGGACCGTGCCCGGACGGACCGCGTCGCCCGCGCCTACGCCGAGCGCTACGGGTGGGCGCCTCAGGCCGGTGACGGCGTCCTGACCGGGGCGGAGGGCGCGCCGACCGCCGGTCCCCCGCCGTACGCGGTGTACACGATCGTGCCGACGACGGTTTACGCCTTCCCCTCCGACGACGCTCCGCACGGCCCCACCCGGTGGCGGTTCGACGCCTGACGGCGCGGTCCCGTCCGGGGCCGGGAGGCACGGGCCGCCACCCGTTCAGGGAAGCGTCGGGGCCGCCGCGAGCCGGCGCTTGAGGATCTTGCCCGTCGCGGTCATCGGCAGCGCGTCGGCGAACTCCACCGAACGCGGGTACTTGTACCCGGCCAGGCGCTCGCGGGACCAGGCGATCAGCCCCTCCTCCGTGAGCGCGGACCCGGGGGCGCGAACGACGTGGGCCCGGACCTCCTCCCCGTGGCTGGGGTGGGGCACGCCGACCACGGCGGCCAGGCTGACCTCCGGGTGGGTCATGAGGACCTCCTCGATCTCACGCGGGTAGACGTTGTAGCCGCCGCGGATGATCATGTCCTTCTTGCGGTCGACGATGTAGAGGTAGCCGTCGGCGTCGCGTCGGCCGATATCCCCCGTATAGAACCAACCGTCGGCGTCGACGGCCTCGGCGGTGGCCTCGGGCCGGTCCAGGTAGCCCCTCATGACGTTGTGCCCCCGCACGCGGATCTCCCCCGGTTCGCCGACCGCCGCCTCGCCGCCGTCCGCCCCGACCACTCCGACCTCCACACCCCAGACGGGGACCCCGACCGACCCGGGCCTGCGTGGCCGGTCGGGTCGGTTGAACGTCGCCAGGGGGCTGGTCTCCGACAGCCCGTAACCCTCCAGGATCCCCACGCCGAACCGGTCCTCGAAACCGTGCAGGACCTCCATGGGCAGCGCCGCACCGCCGGAGACGCTGATGCGCATGGTGGTGGCGATACGGGCGAGGTCGAACCGGTCAGCGGTCTCGCACCGGAGGAGTCCCCAGTACATGGTGGGCACCCCGGCGAAGAAGGTGACCCCCTCCCGTTCCATCAGGGACAGCGCGCGCTCCGGGTCGAAGCGGTCCGTCAGGACGAGGGTGGCACCCGACGCGAGGCCCGCGTTCATGTGCACGGTCTGCGCGAACGTGTGGAACAGCGGTAGCGCCACCAGATGGACGTCGTCGGCGTACTCGCCGAACAACCGGTTGCCGACGAGGGCGTTGTGGACGAGGTTGCTGTGGGTGAGCTCGGCCCCCTTGGGACGCCCCGTGGTCCCACTAGTGTAGAGGACCACGGCGGTGTCGGTCTCGGCGGTCGCCACCGGGCGGCGATCCCGGGAGTGGCCCGCGGTGAACTCGGCGAGTGAGGGGACGCCCGCTCGGTGGGAAACACTCTCCGGATCCGCGGTGATGAGGACGAGGCGCTCGCAGCTGGACACGGACTCGAACGCCGCGGTGCCCCGCTCCCCCAACGGCAGTTCCGGGGTCCCCTCGAAGCAGAGGTAGACCCCGGCGCCGGAGTCGCGCAGGTGGTAGGCGATCTCCGACTCGGTCAGCAGGACGTTCAGCGGTACCACGGAGGCTCCGGCCTTGAGCACCCCGTAGTAGGCGACCGGGAAGTACGGCAGGTTCGGGCAGCTCAGCGCGACACGGTCCCCGGGTTCCACTCCGCTCGCGACCAGCGCGTTCGCCACACGGTTGGCCCACGCGTCGAGTTCGGCGTAGCTGATCCGGACATCCCCGTGCACGAGAGCGGTCCTGTCGGGCCGCTCGCGCGCTGTGTCCTCCAGCAGGATGGCGAGGTTGAGCATGTCGAGCCCTTCCGTGTGTGCCGCGGTTCACCCGACACCATGACGCCGGTCACCCGACGCCCGGTAGTGCCCGAACCACAGGACCCGTGGTGGGCCGTTCACAACGGGGTGCCGCCTCCCAGTCGGCGCCGATCGCTCAGCAGCCGGATCGCGATCACCAGTTCGAGCAGGTCAGCGAAGCGTCGCAGGTCGCGCCCGGTCCGCTCGGCGATCCGGTCCAGCCGGTAGTAGGCCGTGTTGACGTGCAGGTGCAGCTCCTCGGCCATGGACTTGGCCCGGAGGTCGTGCGCGGCGTACGCCAGGACGGTGTCCACGAGCGCCCCGTCCCCGGACAGGTCCTCCTCGACGAAACGCCGCAGCTCCGGCCGGATGAGCCGCCGCACCGTGGCGTCGTCGCGCAGGATGAGGTAGTCGAACGTGGCCACCAGGGGAAGCGCCACCAGTCCGGCCGTGCCGCCGAGGCTGTCCCGGGCCGCGCACGCCTCGGCGTAGGCGTCCGGCACCTCCGCGGCCCCGGTGTGAACGGTACTGAACCCCACGGCCAGCGAGGCCCCGCCCCGCCCGAGATCGGACACACCGCGGCGCACCTGGTCGACGACGGTCTCGACCGCGCCCGGGTGCACCGGGGCCAGGCCGAGTACCTCCTGCTGCCGGACGATCGTGAGACCGGGAGCGCGTACCGCGAGGGCACCGCGCAGCGTCACCGCGACGTCGGGCAGGGTGTACCGATCCCCCAGCGGCCCGACCGGGAGCGCCGACACGACGGCGAAGCGCGTGCCGGGTTCGAGACCGGCCGTACGCAGGAGCGACCGCTTGGGCCCCGGTGGGATCTCGCGCCCCGCGAGGAGGTCCTCGAACAGGTCCCGGCGCAGGCGGTCGTGCTCGGCCACCTCGTGCTGCTGGGCGTCCAGGTAGGCCTCCGCCGCCACGGAACTACCCACCTCGATCAGGTGCATCACCCGTCCGGCCAGGAACATGGCGGCCTCGCGGGCGTCCGGATCCGCGCGCGCGGCGGCGCTCACGCCCTCCCACAGGGTGAGCTGGCCGACGCGGAAGGCCTGGAGGAAGTCCGGGAGGGAGACGCCCTGCCGCACGCGTTTGCGCGCCTGCTCCCCGGTGACGGTGAAGTCGCGGGGCAGGGCCGTGCGCCCCTCCTTCACGCTGGTGAGCAGGGCGCGAAAGACCAGTCGGACGTGGAGGGTGAGGTCGTCGCGCAGGTGGGGGTCCGCACTGGCGCGGTAGGCCGGAACCTGCTCCCATATGCGGTCGACCGCCTCGTACGTGATCCGGTCGAGCGACGCCTCGACCGTGTCGACGAGATGCCGCAGAGCCGGCTCCATCACGTTCGCCCCACCGTTCGTCCTCGCCCGCGCGTCCGTGCCCTTGGCGTCGCCGTGCCGTGCCCGAACGCTGTTCACGCGTCGGACCGGTCACGCGACGCGGGTCGCCTCCGATGCTAGGACGCCCGGGCCGTCGGCCCTGGCACCGGAGCCCTGGACGCGCCGTCCCCCCGGGCGTTCACGCGCGGGAGCGGTGGGCACCCGCCCGGTCCCCGTCGAACCCACCGGCGCGGACCCGGTCGATCCAGGCGACGAGGTCGGCGACGACCTCGTCGCGGTTGGTCTCGTTGAACAGCTCGTGGCGGGCACCGTCGTAGATCCGGTACTCCAGGTGCGCGACACCGGCCGCGCGGTAGCGCTCGACCAGCCGGTCGCTGTACTCCAACCCCTTGTTGAGCGGGTCGCGGTCGCCGACGAACACGTACAGGGGAAGGTCCCCGGGCGCGTCGGAGGGGTCGGCCAGGCGCGTCGCGGCGGCCGTGGCCAGCGCACCCATCCCCTCCTCGTCCAGGGAGAAGCCGCACCACGGGTCGGCGAGGTAGGCGTCCACCTGGTCGCGGTCACGGCTCAGCCAGTCGGCCCCGGTCCGGGCCGGTTGGAAGGGGGCGTTCAGGGAGGCCATCACGTCCGGACCGGCCTGGGCGAGGTCGGCCAGGAGCAGATCCACGGCCGTGGTGCCGCACAGCGCGACACCGTCGGCCAGCCCCGGGTGCTCCAGCAGGTACTGCTGGGCGGCGAAGGAGCCGAGACTGTGTCCGACCAGCACCAGCGGGAGTTCGGGGTGGCGCCCGCCGATGATCCTGGACAGCGCGGCCAGATCGTCCACGAGCAGGTTCCACCCGTCCTCTCCCAGGACACCGGGGCCGGCGTGCGCGGTCCGCCCGTGGCCCCGGTGGTCGTCGGCGTAGACGGCGTAGCCGCGCGCGTTGAGCGCCCGCGCCAGCGGCTCGTACCGGGCGGCGTGTTCGCCCATGCCGTGGGCGATCTGCACGATACCGAGCGGTGGCCCGTCGGGGACCCACTCATGCACGTGGACCGTCAGGCCGTCGCGGCTGGTGAAGGTGAACATCGCGGTCTCCTGTCGAGGGGTGTCCGGGGATGGCGGCCGGAGGCGCGACATCGCACGGACACCGGCCGTCAACGTTCCGGACATTGTCTCGGGCCGCGGCACACCGGCACATGTGCGGTCTCACAGCGTCCCGCGCACGCCGTTGGGAGGGAGAACAGTGACTGAGTCCCGACCGCTCACGGCGTTCGGGGTGAATATCCGTTTCCGGACCGACGGACTCCCCTGCTACCGTCTGCGCCGGACGGGCCGTGGGACTCAGGCCGCGACTTCCGGGAACTGCTCTTTTCAGCATCATTCACGCCGTTCGCGCCGTCGCTCCCCGGCCCGTCCCCCACCGCCCTCCCCGGGAGCCCCCCATGACCGACACCTACGCCGACCTGCTCGCCTGCGAGGACCTGCTGCTCTTCGCCGGCGCCGCCATGTCCTCCTCCGGCCAAGGCGAGTTCCACTCCTCGGCGGGTCGGCAACGGCTGTCCCTGGGCTTCCTGCACGACTACGTCCGCGAGACCCTCCCCGACCTGTACGCGGCGACCCTGGCGCTGCACGTCAACGACCACAACGCGGCGCTCATCATCGCCAACCTGCTCGCCCATCCCCGGCCGGACGCCCCCGCGCGCGAGCGCGCCCGGGAGAACGCGCTCATCCGCCGCCGTCTGGCGCTCATGCCGCCCCAGCGCGTCTACCGCCTGTTCACCGGGTTGGCCGCGCGACGCGTCAACAACCGCCGCACCCGCGCGACGATGAGCGCGTGGATCGGCGCGCGGCCCGACCTGGCCCTGGACGCGCTGAAGTACCGCTCCGGGCTGCGCACGGCGGTGCGCCACGCACGCGTGCGCCTGCCGGAGGAGGTCGCGCACTTCCTGTTCTCGCGGCCCGCCGCGCGCCGTCGGCACCCCTACGCCTCACCCCTGCTGCGCGCGCACTCGGCGGCCCACCACTCCGCCCGCGACCTCTACGACCTGCCGTACACGGTGGCCGAGGGGTTCGCCGCCCACCACAAGATCCCCCGGGATCGGTTCCTGGAGGGCATCCGCGAGCGGACCACGCACGCCGAGCGGCTGCGGTTGACCGCCACGGCCCGCGAGCACGGGCTCGGCCCCGTCCTCGACCTGGGCACCGCGCCCCTGCTCCGGCTGTGCGCGTACGTCCTCGGGCTACCACCGTCCGAACGGCGCGAGCGGCGGGCGGAGCTGGAGGAGGCCCTGACCCGCTCGGCTCGGCGGACCGCCGGTCCGATGGCCGGAACCTGGCCGCCGACCGCCGCGGTGCTCGACGACAGCTACTCCTCGTTCGGTTCCCCGGTGCGGCGCAACCACCCGTTGGCGATCGCCCTGGCCTGCCACCACCTCGTGGCGGCGCTGTCACCGGGGGCATCGTCGCACTGGGTGTCGGGACACCACGACGCGCTCACCGTGCGCCCGGTCGGCCCCACCCGTCTGGCCGAGTCGATCCTGGACGCGCTCGACCAGCGGCCCGAGCGGGTCCTGGTCGTCTCCGACGGACACGACGACCACCCCGAACTGCTGTCGGAGACCCTCACCGTGTGGCGTACCCGGGTCGACCCCGACCGGGCCACGACGATGCTGCATCTGAATCCGGTGTTCGACGCCGACGGGCTGAGCATGCGCCCGCTCTCGCCCGCCGTCCCCACGCTGGGTCTGCGCGACCCGGCCACGCTGCCCTCGCTGGTGGGGCTCGCGCGGTTCGGGGAGGGACGGCTGGGCCTGGCGGACCTGCGCGCGTACCTGGACGCCACCGTCACCGCCTACCTGGAGGCCGCGTGAGCACGACCGGAGCGCTGAACCTGGGCGACCTGGTGACGGGCCCCTCCCAGGTCTGGGGCAACGTCCGCCTGGTGCCGCTGCTGCGGTCGGAACCGGTCCCCGGGCTGCGGCTGCACGACCAGGTCAACGAGTCCCCCGTGACCGTCGCGGGGGCGGGCCGCCGGAGCGTGTACGTGGGCTACGTCCCGCACGCCTACGTGGCCGCCTGGGGCGACGATCCCGAACCGAGCGCCGCCCACGGCACGCAGTTCGTGGACGCCGACGGACGGGCCCCGCGCGAGCGGGTACGGCTGGCCTTCCAACACCGCCGCGTCCAGCGAGTGGACCGGGACCGGTCCCGGTTCCTTCCCCTGCACCTGGCCATGGACGGGCTGCTGTCCCTGGGGTTCGGCGGCCCGCCGATCGCTTGGGCGGAGTGGGCCAGAACGACCGTGCGCGAGGGGCTCTCGCCCCGGGCGGAGACCGCCTACCTGGGCGGACACGTGGGCGACCTCCAGGAGGCGCTGCGCGTGTTCGAGATCCACCCCGACCAGTGCGGGGTGGCGGTCTATGTGGCGGACGCCCTGGCCACGGTGCACGTCGTGCCGCATCCGGAGGACTACCGGACCCTGCATCCGACGCTGCTGCTGGACATGTTCGGCGAGCAGCTGTTCGTGAACGGGCTGCTCAACATCACCGTGCGGGCGCTGCACGAGCCGATCGACCCCCGCTCGGTCCGCGACCTGACCGACCTGCGCGGCGCGGTCGAGGCGAGCCGTGCCGCCTCCGTCGAGGGCCACGACGAGCTCATGCTGCCGTCGCTGACCGACGCCGACTATTCCTTCGAGTCGCTGTACGAGCGGTCCGGGTTCACGCTCAACCGGTTCCTGCCGCCGCTGCGCGGCGACCGCGACAACCACATCGGTGAGGTGATCACCGCCGCGGACGGCCGCGTCGCCTACCTGAAGACCTTCCGGCTCTCGAACGCCCAGGTCCGGCGCGGCCGCCTGCTGAAGGCGCTGGGGGAGAACGACTGGTCGTTGGCGGACACGGCACGGGCGCTGGGGACGGACCGGGCCGCCCTCGTCACCCGGTTGGAGCGGGCGGGCCTGGCCCACCTGCTCAACCGGGCCCTGCTGGAGCGGCACCGGGCCGAGCGAGACCGCCGGGTGGGCCGGCACACGCCTTAGTTCCGGAGGCCGACCGGGGACCACCCGCTCTTGCGGTGATCCGTCCCATCGTCATACGTTGTGCGACGTTGACCGACGATCGGGTGGGGAGAACCATGCGGATTCTGGTCGTGGGCGCGGGTGCGCTCGGGGGTTACTTCGGGACGTGCCTGGCCCGGGCCGGTCGCGACGTCGACTTCCTCGTCCGTCCCGCGCGCGCCGAACTGCTGCGCGAGCACGGCCTGCGCGTTCGCGACCTAAAGGGACGGGTGGACTCCACCCCGGTGTCGGCGGTCACCGCCGACCGGCTCGGCGCCGACTACGACCTGGTGGTGCTGGCGGTCAAGGCCTACGCGCTGGACGCCGCGGTCAAGGACCTGGCTCCCGCCGTCGGGCCCCACACGGTGGTGGTGCCCTTCCTCAACGGCATGCGCCACGTCGACGTCCTCACCGAGCGGTTCGGCGCCGACCGCGTCTACGGCGGGGTGGGGCTGGTGCAGACCCGGCTGGGCGCGGAGGGTGAGGTCGAGCGGGTCGGCGACCTGGCCGAACTGGTCTACGGACCGCTCTCCGACACCCCCGTCCAAACCCTGGAACGCGTGCACGCGGCCCTGGACGGCGCCGGTTTCACCGCCACGGCCACGGAGGAGATCCTCCAGCGGATGTGGGAGAAGTGGGTCTTCCTGGCTACCATGGGCGCCTGCAACTGTCTGATGCGCGGCCCCATCGGCTCGATCAACCGCGCGCCCGGCGGCGCGGAGTTCACCGCCGCGATGACCGAGGAGGCCGTCGCCATCGCCACCGCGGCGGGCCACCCGCCAGGCGAGGGGTTCCTGCGCTGGGCCCGGTCGGCGATCTCCAGTACCACCAGCACCACAAGTACCTCGATGTACTGGGACCTGACGCACGGGAATCCGGTGGAGGCCGACCACATCGTCGGCGACCTGGTCCGCCGCGCCCGCGACCTGGGAGTGCCCGCTCCCCTGTTCTCCCTGGCCCGCACCCACCTGAGCGTGTACTCGGCCGGCCGGAACACCTGAGGCTCAGCCGCGCACGGCCCCGGCGCCCATGGGGTCGGGGCCGAACACGGCGCGCACCCGGTCGGGGTCGAGCCCGTAACGCTCCGGCCCGTACCGGTGCCCGCCCGGGTTCTTCCGGCGGTCGCGCCGGGTGTAGCGCAGTGTCCGGTTCCGGGACTCGGCGTCGAACTCCGCCCCGAGGGCGCGCCACGTCCGCTCGGCCACCGCGACCGGGTCGCGGGTGAGCTCGTCGTAGGGCAGGTCGAGGAAGCGTCCGGGGTCGTGCGCGCGGCGGACCGCCCTGGCCCGCTCCGCGCCCTTCGACCAGATCTCCAGCCACTCGCCGCCGATCCGGCTCGGGTCGACGTCGGCGCAGTGCAGGCGCATCCCCGCCTCGGTCAGACTGCCCCACGAGGCCATAGCGCGCGCCGGGTCGCGGTCGGTGAGAACCACCGTGGCGTCGGGGAAGACGTCGAGCAGGGCGTCCAGGGTCAGCAGGTGCAGGGGTGACTTGAGCACCCAGCGCCGTCGCGGGCGTTTCCACTGCAACGCCTGGAGCTGCTGTTTGAGGTAGGCGTAGTCGGGAACGGCGTCGCGCCGCTCGACCCAGGCCCGGTAGCCGGGGATGGGCGCGCGCACGTGGTGGCTCAGGCCGTGGGGAAGGGCGAAGACGCACTCCTCCGGTTCGAGCGGGTGCATCGGGTGGATCGTCTGGAAGCCCGGGAGCATGGCGTCCATGCCACGAACCAGGGCGCGTGCCGCGGCGAGGCGCCGGCGTCGGCTCAGCGTGCGCTCCCCGGGCCTTCCCGTGTCGGGGACGGGGTTCCACAGCTCCCACAGCATGGGGGCGCGGGCGTCCGCGTGCGCGGCGAGGAGGCCGTGCCCGAACGTGGTCCCCGTCCTGGGCAGCCCGGTGATGAACACCGGCCGGTCGATCGGCTCGTCGGCGACCTCGGGGTGGACGTCGAGCAGGTGGAGCATGCGCAGGCGTGTCTCCAGCCGTCGACGGATCTCGGCCTGGACGCTGACCCGGCCGATCGGTGTGAGGTCGGGGACCGCGTGCCAGGCCTCATGCAGGACACGCAGGTCGGAGAGGAAGGGTTCGTCGACGGGCCAGGTCAGGCCGGTGCGCTGCGCCGCGGCGCGCGTCGCGGCGTCGAAGGAGCGTTCGGCGGGGTGTGGCCGTCTGCCCGCGACCGGGGCGATCAGGGTGTTGACCGGGTGCACCCACCACGTGGGGCGAACGTTCACGGCGACTCTTCCACTTGGTCGATATCAGGGTGGAGTATGACGATTCGACCACAGCGCGTCAGGCGCCGCAAAGACCGTGTTCAACAGACCGCTCCCCTGGATCTCGGCGGAGGGTCGGCGTAGATTAGTTGCTCAACAGCAGCTATTGCTCTGGGGCACATGAACGATCACGAACGTCTGATGCGCGTCCTCGGCGAGATCCGACACGACCTGTTCCCCACCACGCTCCGCGCGAGCGAGGCCGACGACCTGCGGGTCGTGCACCTGGCCCTACTCCAGGTGCTGCGACGCCGCGACGGACCGACCGTCAAGGAACTGGCCGCGCTCATCGGCCGCTCGGAGTCCCGCACCAGCCGCCTGGTCGACCAGCTCGTCCGCCGCGCCCTCGTCGAACGCCGCGAGGACACCGACGACCGGCGGGTCCGGCGGGTCCGGATCAGCCACGACGGTCACGCCGTCCTCCGCCGGATCGACGCCGTTCGCGCCGAAGCCCAGCTGAAGCTGCTCGACCACCTGGACGACGACGAGCGCGCGGCGGTGCTGCACGCGATGGATCTGTTCGCCAAGGCCGCGAGGAGGTATCGGGATGAACGTGATCGGCCTGGACGCGATCGACGCCGGCATGATCGGGACGGTGGGCGGTAAGGCCGCCGGTCTCGGCGAGATGGTCGCGTCGGGCGAGCGGGTGCCGCCGGGCTTTTGCCTGACCACCGAGGCGTACGCGTCGGGGACGGTTCCCGCCGACGAGCTCGCCGCCGCCTACGAGCGCCTGGGCGGCGGGCCGGTCGCCGTCCGCTCCAGCGCGACGGCCGAGGACCTGCCCGGCACCAGTTTCGCCGGACAGCAGGACACGGTGCTCGGTGTGCGCGGGACCGAGGAGCTGGTGGCGGCGGTGCGCCGGTGCTGGGCGTCCCTGGACTCCGACCGCGCGGTCGCCTACCGCGAGGCCGTCGGGATCGATCGCGCCGACACGCGCATGGCGGTCGTCGTCCAGCGGATGGTGGACGCGCGGGTCGCCGGGGTGCTCTTCACCGCCGACCCGCTCACCGGCAGCCGCTCCCGCGTGATCGTGGACGCGGCCCCCGGACTGGGCACGGCCGTGGTCGACGGCGGCGTCATCCCCGACCACCACGTCCTGGTGGACGGCGAGCCGGCCGCGGCGGTCGAGGGCGGGTGCCTGACCGCCGACCGGTTGGAGGAGCTGCGCGCGGCGGGCGAGCGGCTGGCCGAGCACTTCGGCTCCCCACAGGACGTGGAGTGGGCCTACGACGCCGACGGCGTGCTGTGGCTGCTCCAGTCCCGACCGATCACCACCCTGTTCCCGCTGCCTCCGGATGCCGGGAAGCCCGGCCCGCGCCTGTACATGGAGGCTGGGCACATGCAGGGCATGCTCCGGCCGTTCACCCCCATGGGCATGGACCGCATGACGCACATCTGGTTGAAGTGGTGCTCCTTCCAGGGCGTCGACGTCGACCCCCGTGAGGGGGCCTCGCTGCTCACCCCCGTCGGCGGACGCCTGTACATGGACCTCACCGACTTCATCCGCAGCGCGCCGATGCGGGGGCGACTCCCCCAGGCGATGGAGGTCTACGGCCCCCAGGTCAGGCGCGCTGTCGAGTACCTCATGGACGACCCCCGGTTCGCGCCGCGTCCCGGCCTGCCCTTCCCCCTGGGCACCGCCCTCCGGTTCGCCGCGCGAGCGCTGCCGACCACCCTGGCGCACATGACCGCGACCGTCGCCCGCCCGGAGAGGGCCAGGGCCAGGGCGGCCCGGGCGCTCCGGGAGTTCCGGAGCCAACCGCACCCCGGCCCGGAGGCCACCACCGCCGAGCGGTTCGACTTCGTCAGCGAGGACGCCTACGCCCCAGTCCTGGGCGCCCCCATGATGGACGTGGCCTGGCCGACCTTCGCCGGTATCGCCCTCGGCGTGCTCCCCTCGGCCCTGCTCGACGGTGTGGCCACCGACGAGGAACTCGACGCCGTCCTGGGCGGTATGCCGCACAACGTCACCACGGAGATGGACCTGGCCCTGTGGGGGGTGGCCGGGAACGCGAGCGGGCACCGCGACCTGTTCCTGAACACCGGCCCGGCCGAACTGGCCGACATGTACCGCCGGGGCGCGCTACCCGACATCGGCCTGACGGACTTCCTCGAGGTGTACGGCCACCGGGCGGCCGCCGAGGTCGACATCGGCATGCCGCGCTGGGCGGAGGACCCCGCCCCGCTGTTCGCCACCATCGCCAACTACCTGCGGGTGGAGAACCCCGAGCAGGCACCCGACCGAAGGTTCGAGAGGGCCGCGGTGCGGGCCCGCAGGACGATCAGCGAACTGTCGCTGCGCGGCCGCGCCCGGCGTCCCGTCCGTGGGCGGATCGCCTCCGTCGCCATGCGCCGGTCACGCGAACTGACCGGATCGCGTGAGCTCGCCAAGTTCTCCTGGCTCATCCCGTTCGCCCAGATGCGCCGCCAACTCCTGCTCATCGGCGCGGACCTGGTACGAGAAGGCCTGCTGGAGCGGAATGACGACGTCATGTTCCTCACGATGGACGAGGTGCGCACGGCCGTCCACGACGGGGTCGACCACCGGGACCTGGCCGCTGAACGCAGGGCCGACTACGACCGGGAGGTGCGCCGGCCGAGCGTCCCGGCCCTGCTGCTGTCCGACGGCACCGATGTGGAGACGATCCTCCCGCGCCCGGAGGTCGAGGCGGGCACCCTGTCAGGGACACCCGCGGCAGCGGGCCGGGCCACCGGTCGGGCCCGGGTGGTGCGCGACCCGTCCGGGGCGCACGTCGAGCCCGGGGAGATCCTCGTCGCGCCGACCACCGATCCGGGGTGGACGCCGCTGTTCATGACGGCGGCCGGGCTGGTGACCGAGACCGGTTCCCCGCTGGCGCACGGCCCGACGGTGGCCCGCGAGCACGGGATCCCCGCCGTGATCTGCGTGCGCGACGCCACGCGGGAGATCCGAACCGGTCAGGTGATCACGGTCGACGGCACGTCCGGCACGGTCACCGTGGAGCAGGGCGGGGACGCGAAGGAGTCGGTGGCCTCCGCCTCGGCGGGGTCCTAGCGTCGGAGCGTCCTTCGCGGTCGGCGCCCTCCCGGCCCTTCGGGACCGGGGACACGCGGGGGATTTCCGATCGTCCGCCGCCACTTTCACTTTATATCAGATTCCCGTATCTCATGAGGCGCTGAAAAGTCCTGCATACTGCTGCTCCGCGAACTGAATCGGCAAATGACGGGGGAATCGGAATTGCGCTGTGTCATGGACTTCGCGCATATCGACGCGACGAATATCGCAGAGGTCGGCGGGAAGGGGGCGGCTCTGGGCGAGCTCGCGCGGATCGCCGGTGTCGGCGTGCCGGACGGCTTCTGCGTCACGACGGACGCCTTCCGACGGACCGTCGGCGACCTACCGTCGATCGACGCGCTTCTCGATCGGCTGGCGCGCGCGGAACCGGACGACCGCACGGCGATCCGTACGCTGAGCGCCGATATCCGCCGCGGTGTCGAAGGCGTGGCGGTACACGACGCCCTCGCGGAGGAGATCGGCGAGGCGCTCGTCCGGTTCGGGGCGGACGCCTCCTACGCGGTGCGTTCCAGCGCGACCGCCGAGGACCTGCCGACGGCGTCCTTCGCCGGCCAGCAGGACTCCTACCTCAACATCACGGGCCTTCCAGCGATCCTTCTGCACGTCCGGCGGTGCTGGGCCTCGCTCTTCACCGAGCGGGCGGTGGCCTACCGGATCCGCAACGGCTTCGACCACCGCGGGGTCGGTATGGCCGTGGTCGTTCAGCGGATGGTGTTCCCGGACGCGTCCGGGACCATGTTCACCGCGGACCCGGTGACCTCGAACCGCGAGACCGTCACCGTGGAAGCCGGATGGGGGCTCGGCGAGGCGCTCGTCTCCGGCCGGGTCCGCGGTGACGTCCACACGGTGCGCGACGACCGGGTCGTCTCCACGACGATCGCCACCAAGACCCTGAGCGCGCAGGCGTCACCGGAAGGCGGTGTCCGGGACGTACCGATCGAGCTGGAACGCCGGACACGATCGGCTCTGACGGAAGCACAGGTCGTGTGCCTGGCGCGGCTGGGCCGGAGCGTCGAAGCGCACTTCGGCCGGCCGCAGGACATCGAGTGGTGTCGGGTCGGAGACGGCTTCCACATCGTTCAGAGCCGTCCGATCACCACGCTGTTCCCCGTCCCCACGGCCGATGACGAGGAGAACCACGTCTACGTCTCCGTCGGTCACCAGCAGATGATGACCGACGCGATGAAGCCACTGGGGCTCTCCCTGTGGCAGATGACGACCCCGCGCCAGATGCACGAGGCGGGCGGGCGGTTGTTCGTCGATGTCGCCCCCGCCCTGGCGACGCCCGCGGGCCGCACGGGCCTCCTGGAGGCTCTGGGGAGCTCCGACCCGCTGCTCGGGGACGCGCTGCGTACCGTCCTCGACCGCGGTGACTTCGTCCGCGGGCTTTTGGAGGATGACTCCACCGCCGCACCCGACGCCGATCCGCCCGCCGGTGACCGGCCCGACCCGGTCGAGGCCGATCCCGACATCGTCAGCGAGCTGATCAGAGGCAATGAGGCCTCCGTCGCCGCCCTGCGGCGCGAGATCCGGAACCTGTCCGGTTCGGCGCTGCTCGACTTCATCCGGGCCGACATCGTGGAGCTGAAACGCCTCCTCTTCGACCCGCGGAGCCTCGCGTTGGTCACCGCGGCGATGGAGGCGAGCCGTTGGCTCAACGAACACCTGGAGGATTGGCTGGGCGAGAAGAACGCGGCCGACACGCTCACGCGGTCCGTCGACCACAACGTCACCTCGCAGATGGGGCTGGCCCTTCTCGACGTGGCGGACGCCGTCCGGCCTCATCCGGACGTCGTGGCGTTCCTGAACCGTGTCGCGGACGAGGGCCGGGAGGGCGACGGCTTCCTGGACGAGATGGCCGGGCTGCCCGGCGGACCGGAAGCACGTGCGGCCATCCGGGGCTACCTCGACACGTACGGGATGCGCTGCGTGGGCGAGATCGACATCACCAGGACGCGCTGGAGTGAGCGGCCCGCCGCGCTCGTGCCCGTCCTCCTGGGCAACGTCAGGAACTTCGCGCCGGGCGAAGGCGGGCGACGCTTCGAACGGGGGAACCGGGAGTCGTACCAGAAGGAGCGGGACGTGCTGGCGCGCCTGCGCGCCCTCCCGGGCGGAGAGGGCAGGGCCGAGGAGACCAAGCGGATGATCGACCGCGTCCGCGCCTTCGCCGGATACCGGGAGTACCCCAAGTACGGCATGGTCAACCGCTACTTCGTCTACAAGCAGGCGTTGCTGCGGGAGGCCGGCCGCCTCGCCCGGTCCGGTGTCCTGCGCGAGGACGAGGACGTCTTCTTCCTCCGGTTCCGGGAGTTGGAGGAGGTCGTGCGCACCGGCGAGGTGGACGCCGAGCTCGTTCGGGAGCGGCGGGAGGCGTTCCGGTCCCACGAGGCGCTCACCCCGCCCAGGCTCCTCACCTCGGACGGCGAGGTCCTCAACGGCCGCCGCCGACCCGCCGACGCCCCGTCCGGGGCGATGGCGGGTCTCGCGGTCTCGGCCGGGGTGGTGGAGGGTCGTGCCCGTGTGGTCACGGAGATGGCGCGGGCCGACCTGGAGCCGGGCGACATCCTGGTCACCGCCTACACCGACCCCAGCTGGACCCCCCTGTTCGTCACCGTCGCCGGACTGGTGACGGAGGTCGGCGGGCTCATGACGCACGGGGCGGTGGTCGCTCGGGAGTACGGCCTGCCGGCCGTCGTGGGTGTGGATCGGGCCACCCGGAGGATCCGGGACGGACAGCGGATCCGTGTTCACGGAACCGACGGGTACGTGGAGATCCTCGGGTCGGCTTCCCGGCCCTGACGGACCGAGCCCGCGGGTAGGCGCCCGGCTGGCCGCCGGATCGGCCTCGCGCGTCCAGACGATCACGGGGAGCCGTCAGGGCGGTCAGGCCCACCCGGCCAGGACGCGGTCGATGCCGTCGGCGATGCGCGCCCTGGCCTCCTCCCGGGGCACCCCGTCCATGAGGAGCCGGTCGTAGGGGGTGTCCTCGTGCCGGACGGAGGCCACGACCGCGCGGCGCACCGCCCCGGGGGCGAGGTCGCGTCCGGCGGCCGAGCGGCCCACCCGGCCGCTGCCGCGCACGCCGGTGTGTTCGGCGATGCTCCGGGCGCGGTCGGCGGGGCAGCCGGGGAAGAGCCGGGTGATCTCGGCGGCGAAGCGCTCCTGGAACACCACGTCCTGGTCCGCGCGGCGCACGGCGTCGCGTTCACGGCGACGGGCGCGAGCGTCCTCGTCGGCCAGGCACGCCTCCTCGGCCGCGACCAGTGCGCGCTCCTCCACGAGCAGGCCGAGGCGGCGGAAGCGCTTTCGCGAGGGGACCCACCGCACCACGACGGCCGACAGCACGCTCTCCTTCCTCGCCCTGCGGGTCAGGGTGGCGTCCCCGGCGGGCAGGAACTCCAGGTGGTCGAGGTCGACGCAGGTGAGGCAGCGCGGCGCGCCGTCCTCGACCAGCTTCGGGCCCTCTGCGGTCAGACCGCAACCGGCGCACTCCCACGGCCCGTCCGCCTCCTGCACCTCCAGGTCGGGGACCTTCGCGCGCCGCCGCTCCTCCCGCCCGCGCTGGGCCGCGGTCGCGTTCGGGGAGACCCAGTGGGCGCGGAACCCGCGTTCGTCGGCGGAATCGGCGCGGCTGGTGAAGCGCAGTTCCCGGCGGTCGCGCGTGGCGGCCGGGTACTCGCCCTCGTGCCGCTCCATCCCGCGCGCCTCCGCCCAGGCGGTGAGCAGCACGACGACGGCGCGCTGCTTGTCCGGGGGCGCCTGGATCAGGTCCTGGAGCGCGTCGACCCGTCCCTGCCGCCAGGTGTCCACCGCCCGGTCGGTGACCCAGCCCAGCGCGGTGAGGGTGTCCAGGACCGACACCGCCCCGCGCCGCGCGACCGCCGCGTCGGCGGCCTCCGCCACCCGGCGCCCCAGCCTGGTCCCCAGATCGGCCACGTCCCGTCCCTCCGCACTCGTCCGTCCCGGCAGCGCACCACCCTAGATGATTGATTCCAAGGGATGGCCGCGCGGATACGGGTTCCCGTCTCTGGTGGCGGAAGCCCCGTCGGGATGGCGGCGTGATGGCGGATACGCCACCGGAGCGGGACGCGAGGCGGTCGCCCTCAGCAGTGCAGCGTGAACGAGGCTTCCCCGTGGGGTCGGCCGTTGACCTGGAGCTGGACCAGATGGACGCCCGGGTGATAGCGCCGCGTGCTGATCGGTTTGAAGGAGTGCCTGCGTGTCGCGCGCCACGTCTCGCCGGGGGCCAGGGACCGTGTGGTGAGTTTGAAGACCTTGGGGGTGCGGCTGCCGTTGGCTTTCACGTGGTGGACGACGTAGTCGATGATGAGGTGAGCGGTCTGATCGTGGGTGTTGGTCACCGAGTAGTCGAACAGCAGATGGTCGCCGACCCGGATCTCTGGGGTGTGGACGTGCGGGCCCTCGACGGATACGGGACCGTCCGGGGAGTGGCCGAGCAGAGTGAGGGCCCCGGCGTGGCCGGACTTGATCAGGGTCCGCAGGCCGTGCCGTACCAACCGGGTCGTCGTCGGCGCCGGGTCGCTCAGCCAGCGCGTCGCGACCTCGACGGCGATGTCGGGGTGGTCTCGGCTGATGTCGTTGAGGTGGTTGGCCACTGATCTGCGGACGTACTCGGAGTCGTCCCGGTACAGCGCGTCGAGTAGGGGCAGTGCGGGTGTCGGATCCGCGATCAGCTCCGGAAGTCGGGGCGCCCAGGGCAGTCTCGGCCGCGTGCCCTCACTGGCCAGTCGGCGGACGTGGAGGTCGGGGTGCGCGGTCCACGGCGTCATGACCCGGAGCGTGCGTTCCAGGTCGGCCTGGAGGAAGGGACGTACGGCGATCTCCGCGGTCAGGCGCGGGGTGAGTTCCGCGAGCAGGGCGAGCGCCGGTTCGAAGGCGTCCCGGCCCCGTACGGCGACGGCCTCGGTGACGGGGAAGATCATCCATCCGGTGAAATCGCCGTCCTGCAGTGCGGCGCGCAACACGTGCGCGAAGGCCGGGTAGTCCGCGGGAAGGTCGGCCAGGACGGCGTTTCTGATCAGGGCGACACGCTCGGTGAAGCTCAGCCCGGCCAGGTCGGCTCCGCACCCCCGGGTCTCCTGCGCCGTGATCCCGTCACCGGCTCGCGTAAGGCATCGGGCGAGGTCGGCGACGGTGTCCGCGTTGAGTAGTTCGTCTGCCGAGGGCACGGCGTCGTTCTCCTTGGTCTCGGGGGCTATGCGGTGTGCGGTACCTGAGCGTGCCGCGTCTCGTGCACGGCGCCGATCCGGCTGAGGGAGCCCCGTGCCCGGGGGTCGGTCGGCGTTTCCTCGGCCGCGCGCTCGGCGACGGCGGCGGACGACCAGGTGATGAGGTCCAGGAGAGCGCCGTCGTCGAACCGGGCGAGGCGGGCGCTCTGGAAGCCGTCGCCGTAGTTCTCCTTGGGCAGCGCGACGAGCTGCTCCGGGTGGGCGGTGAGGGCGGCGGGGTCGTCGGTGGCGAACCCGACGTGCTCGATGGCCGCACTCATGGCATCACCCTTCGTCGATCACATGAATCACGGATTTGACGCAACAAATCCGTGAGTTCACGTTATCACGGATTCGCTGACCCAAATCCAGTAGATTGAGGGGCATGGCCATCCGGGACCCGCGGGAAATGCCGTGGATCGGCGAGGACCCGGTCCTCGACCCGGCCAACACCGTCGTCGTCGGCGCAGGCCCGGGACGCGGCGGCGTCGACTTCCTCGCCGATCGGGAACTCACCAGGCGATACGGCCCCTCCCGCGCTCACTGACCGCCCATGACCACCGCCCCCCTGGAATCGATCATCTGGGGCGTGTGCCGCCGACACCTACCCTGCCGCGCGACGGGCGGCGTCCGCAGAACACGCCCTGGCGCCGGATCCCACCCTGAACACCGCGCCCACCGGAGCGGAGACGACTGAACACGGTGTCACCCGTCGGGCCGGATTCTCGGACAGGCGCCGACCAGTGACCGGTCGGCCCAGTTCAGGACGGAAGCATGTTCCCTGCCTCCATGTCCACACCACCGCGGGGACAGGGGTGCCTCACCTCTCGGACAGTTGTTCGGTGGGAGGGACCTCGATAGATTCCGCCGGTATCCGGCCCCGCACGGGTCCGGAATCCCACGGAAGGGGTCCACCCCATGAAGAGAGTCGCCTACCGCATCGCCGCCAAGCTCGGCCTCGTGGACGGCCAGCGGCTGACCGCCCCCTACATCTACTACTAGATTCGGCGCCGGGGACCATCACGCGTCGGTCCCGGCGAGAAGGGACCACCCCGTGAAGGGGGTCGCCCACCGCATCGCCGTCAAGCTCCGCCTCATCGACGGCAGGCGGTTGGCCGCCCCCTACGACTACTCTCCCCCCGGTTCCCAGGACTCCCCGCCCCGTGCCGTGACCACGGTGCGGGGCCTCCCCTTGGAGGGATCGCACGACGTGACGGCCTCCCCGACCGCTCCGGGGCGCACTCCCCCGGGCCCGCACGACGGGCGCGGCACCGCCAACGTCGCCGACTACGCCCTCGATCCCCTGGGCTTCCTCACCCGCGCCGCACGCGAGCACGGCGACGTGGTCGCGCTCACCCCCGCCAACGTCCTGCTCGCCCACCCCGACGCCATCGGCCGCGTCCTCGTCGACCGGGGCGAGACGGTCGTCAAACTCCGGCCGGGTGTCCGTCGCCGGGGCGGGACGGGCTTCCCGCTCGCCACGATGAACAGCGAGGGCGCCGACTGGGAGCGCAAGCGCGCCCGGTTGCGGCCCGCCTTCCGCAGCGGGCGGCTGACCGGTCTGGAGGAGGCGGCACGAGAGGCGGTCGCGCGCCTGGTCGACACCTGGCACGACGGTCAGGAGATCGACGTGCACGAGGCGATGTCCAACCTGGCCATGCGGGTGGGTGCCGAGCACATCGCCGGGCGCGCGCTGGGATCGCGCGGGCGGGCCCTGTCCGACGCGGTGGGCGCGATCATGCGGCTGACCTCGGCTCCGCGCCTGCCCGGATGGGTGCCGACCCCCGTCAACCTGGAGCTGCGCCGTTCGCTGCGGGCTCTGGACCGGGTGCTGGCGGACCTGATCGACGAGCACCGTCCCGACGGCGGGACCACGGCGCTGGGCCGGTTGCTGGAGACCGTTCCACCGCCGCCGTTCACGGAGGTGCGGGACGAGCTGGCGACGCTGCTGATGTCGGGATACGAGACCACGGCCGACGCCCTGACCTGGCTGTTCTTCGCCCTGGGCGAGGACGCCGAGGCGGACGGGCGGGTGGCCGAGGGCGGGCGCCCCGGCGGAGAGGGGACGGACTTCGCCGGGGCGGCCGCCAAGGAGGCCATGCGGCTGTACCCGCCCGCGTGGGTGATCAGCCGGGAGACCGTACGCCCGTTCGAGGTGGGCGGGTACGTGCTGCCCGCCGGGACGGTGCTGGGTCTCAGCCAGTGGGTGACCCACCGGGACGAACGGTGGTTCGCCGAGCCCGCGTCCTTCCGGCCGCGTCGGTGGCTGGACGGTGGCGGCCCCGCCCACCGCTACGCGTTCTTCCCGTTCGGCGGGGGTCAGCGCGGCTGTGTCGGGGCCGCCATGGCCCTGCGCGAGATCGAGGTGATCGCCTCGGCGTTGCGGGCGCGCGTGCGGTTGGAACTGCTCGCGCCCGAGCGGGTCCGTCCCCGTCCGGCGCTCGCGCTCCAGCCGGTGGGCGTGCGTGCGGTCGTGCGCCGGGAGCGCCCGGTTCCGGCGCCGTGAACGCGTCCGGACGGGTGGGCACCGAAGGTCGCCCACCCGTTGACCGGACCCGTCGCGCGGGTCAGGGCGAGGAGCCGAGCCGCGACCTGACCCGTGCGATCCGGGAGCGCACCAGCAGGTGCCCCCGCGCGCTCCACGCCAGCAGCCCGGCCAGCAGGACCACGTGGTACAGCGTCTCGCCGTCCCACTGGTCGGCGAGGACGGCCCTGCCCAGGACCGCTCCGAGGATGCAGAGCACACCGAACGTGACCATCAGGCCGATGTCCTGGGACCGGCGCAGCAGACGCAACCGCGCCTGGTCGGCGGCCTGGGGGGTCAGCTCCCCCGCGCGCTGACGTTCATCGAGCGCGGCCCCGGCCCGCTCGGCCCTTCGGGCCAGGAACACGGTCCCCAGGCCGACGGTCACCCCGCCGACGATGACCAGGTTGAACACGCGAGCACCCCCGCATCCGGGCGGAACCGCCATCGAACGGCCCGCCACTCACTCTGCCTTCACCGCGCTGACCAGGAAGAACGGGATCGCAACGAACAGCCGCCCGCGCTGGGCCCGGTCCCGCTGGTCGGCCGTCCACTCCTCGGCCCGCTCCTCGCCGACGGCTCCGGCGGTCACCGCGGCCCGCGCCATACCCAGCAGCATGCCCAGGACCTCGTCGTCGGTGAAGGTCAGGACACGGCCCTCGACACGGACCCGCTCGAACCCCGCGTCCAGCAGCAGGGCTCGCTCACTCCGCGGTGCGCGCGGGGCGGGCAGGCCGTCAGCGGTGGCGCGGACGATCGCGCGCGTGGTGTCGGGGTGGTCGGAGTCGACGATGTAGGCGTCCCAGTCCTGTCCCGCCAGGACCAGGCGACCGCCCGGCGCCAGGACACGGTGGGCCTCGGCCAGGGCGCGGGGCGTGTCGTCGAGCACGTGGTAGACCTTCTCCGCCCGGTAACCGTTCAGGGCTCCGTCGGGGAAGGGCAGATCGTAGGCCCCGGCCTCGCGCAGGTCCAGGTCGGGACGGCGGGCGCGGGCGTGGGAGAGCATGCGCGGGTCCGGGTCGATCCCGACCGCCGCCGCCCCGGCGTCGGCGAGTTCGGCGACCGCGAGGCCGGAGCCGCACCCGACGTCGACCACGGCGTCGCCGTGAGCGGGGGCGAGCAGTTCCCTGATCCGAGCGCGCAGGGACCGGGCCTCGGGCCGCTGGTCGAAGAGGTCGAGGCGGGCGATGAGCCGGTCGGTGGCCTCGGTGGAATCGGAGACGGGGTCGGCGTCGACGGTGTCCGCGTCACCGTCGGGGGCTGAGGGGTTGGTGGCCATGGCCCATTGTGCGGACACCCGTGACACACGTGTCAACACCGGTCCGGAGAACGCGGCCGGGCCCGGCCACCGACCGTGCGGTGACCGGGCCCACCCGTCGCCCGCCATCGCGCGGGGCGGGCGCTACGCGCAGGGGCCGCGCTACCACCCCCAAACGACGCCTACGGCGCACGAACCCTTACCCGACGCGCGTCGTCGCCTCCGGCGGGGTGGACGCTACCTGCCGACGTCACGGCCGCGGGGGTGCCAGATGCACACCACCGACGGGCGCGGGAACTCACGGTCGGGCCAGGTGCTGGTGGGCGCCTCCAGCGTGCCGCCGTCACCGGGGTGCTGCGGCGCCAGGAAGACGGTCTTGTTGTCGGGGGTGACGAACGGGCCGCAGGCCTCGGCGTCCACGGGGACGGTCGCGAAGGTCTTGAGCTCGCCGCGGAAGCGGCCCTCGACCGGCACCACGTGCAGGGCGTCGTTGTAGCCCAGGCTGCCCGGCTGGCCGTCCGTGGAGATCCACAGGTTGCCCCGGGCGTCGAAGGTGAGGTTGTCGGGGGCCGAGATCGGCATCACCTTGGACTTGTCGAAGCCCGCGAAGTAGGTGTCGTCGTCCTCGGGGTCGCCGCAGATGATGGGCACGTTCCAGGTGAAGGAGGTCGCGGCGGCGTCGCTGTCGGCCTCGATGATCTCCAGGATGTGCCCGTAGCGGTTGGGGCCGCGCGGGTTGGGCTCGTCGACCTGGCCGGGCTCGCGGGCGGAGTTGTTGGTCAGGGCGCAATAGACCTTGCCGGTGACCGGGCTGGCCTCGAAGTCCTCGGGGCGGTCCATCTTGGTCGCGCCCGCGGCGTCGGCGGCCAGACGGGTGTACACGAGCACCTCGGCGACGCTGAACCCGTCGACGAAGCTCTCCGTGGCGGTGCACAGCGCGATCCACTCGCCGGTGCCGTCGAAGGCGCCGTCGGAGGGCAGCTCACCGGAGTTGTCGATCTCCTCGGCGGGGCTGTCGCCCTCCAGGCGGGCCACGTAGAGCGTGCCCGAGTCTAGCAGGGACAGGTTGTGGCGCCGCGAGCCCTCGATGTAACGGCCGTCGCTGACGAACTTGTACATGTAGTCGAAGCGCTCGTCGTCGCCCATGTACACGGCGACGCGGCCGTCCTCGGTCAGGCGGGTGTTGGCGCCCTCGTGCTTGAAACGGCCGAGCATCGTGCGCTTGACCGGCGCGGCCTGCGGGTCGAGCGGGTCGATCTCGACGACGTAGCCGAAGCGGTTGGCCTCGTTGGGGTGCTTGGACAGGTCGAAGCGCTCGTCGACCCGGTCCCAACGGCGTCTCGGCAGGCGGGTGGACAGCCCGTAGCGGTTGGTCTCGGGGGTGCCGGGGGCGGAGCCGAAGTACTGGTTGAAGTTCTCCTCGGCGCTGAGGAAGGTGCCCCATGGGGTCATGCCGCCCGAGCAGTTGTTGAGCATGCCGAGGACCTCGGTGCCCTCCGGGTCGGCGGCGGTGCGCAGCAGCTCGTGGCCGGCCGCCGGTCCCGCGATCCGGAAGGAGGTGGTGGCGGTGATGCGGCGGTTGAAGGGGCGCTCGCCCCCGGTGAGCCGCCACTGGCCGGTGCCGTCCACGCGCTCGATCTCGACCAGCGAGCCGCCGTGCGCGGCCATGGCGGTGCGGATCTGCTCCGGGTCGGCCTCGTCGCCGCCGGGGTACCCGGCGAACATGAGGTCCTCGTTGGTGTACTCGTGGTTCACCCACAGCAGGGCGCGGTCGTCATCGAGCTGGTGGAAGCCGACGTAGTCGCAGTTGTAGCCGAACTGCCGCGCCTGGGCCTCGGCGGTCTGGTTGTCGAGGTCGAACTCGGGCGCGCCGGGCAGGACCGGCTCGCCCCAGCGGATGATGACGTGCTGGTCGTAGCCCTTGGGGACGGTGACCTGGTCGTCGTTGTTGGGCAGCACGCTGTGGAACGTGGCGCGGGGGTTGGGCTTGGGGCGGTTCGGACCGCGGTCGGCGAAGGCCGGGCTCAGTGCGGCGAAGCCGAGCGCGCCGGCGCCGGCGGTGACGGCGCTCGTGCGCAGCGCCGAGCGCCGGGAGACCACCTTCTGGAAGATGTCGCCGAAGTAGGCGTTGTCGCTGGTGTTGGGGGCGGGGTGGAAGCAGGCGTCACCACAGCGCAGTCTGCACGTGGCGCGGGAACGCCCGCCTCCGACCTGGCCGATCAAGGGCAGCGAGCGGCGGTGGGGCGCGGACTCGGACACACGTTCTCCTCGGGATCGTGACTACCCCTCCGCACCCCTCCGGGCGGGGAACCGGACGAAGGCGCGAAGGACGAAGCTGGTCAACCGGTGTATGGAGGCACCGGCCGGTCTCGACCCTGGCCGAGGTTTCACACACATCGGTGAAACCGGGGTGAACGCCCCTACAACTCCGTCGCATCCCTGGGGTGGCGTGGCCCCCGGTCGCCCTGGGCACACATGATCGACACCGAACGTGATCATGGCGTACCGGAGCGTCCCGCGCCAGACCCCTTTCCTCGTGTCGGCGCGGATCGGCCACAGCGGACGGCCTCCGCCCGAGCCGCGCCCTCCGCGGCCGGGGATCTCAGCCGGACGGGACGGCGCGGGCCGCCTCCAGGGCGGTGGCGATGCCCCTCGCCAGGAACGGAATCCGGTCCGCCGGGAGCCCCGCGACGTTGACGCGCCCCGAGTTCGTGCCGTAGATACCCGACCGCCTGCGCATTTCGCCCATCTGTTCGGGCGTGAGCGAGAGCATCGAGAACATGCCCTTCTGTCGTGCCAGCGCCGCCGCCTGCCCGGCGTGGCCGAGTGCGCGCAGACGGGCGGCCAGCTCCGCCCGGTTGGCCGTGATGTGCTCACGCATGGCGTCGAGTTCGGCCCGCCACACGGTCCGTAGCCGCTCGTCCTCCAGGATGGTGGTGACGACGGCGGCGCCGTGCTCGGGCGGCATCGAGTACAGCGTCCGCGCGGCGTTCTGCAGTGCCGTCTCGACGTGCCCCAGCGCCCGCCGCGACGACCCCAGGACGATCGCGCACCCGGTGCGGTCGCTGTAGAGGCCGAAATTCTTGGAGCAGCTGGCGGCGATCAGCACCTCGGGGAGCCGTTCGGACAGCATCCGTGTGGCCCGCAGGTCGGCTTCGAGGCCGTCGCCGAGCCCGTGGTAGGCCAGGTCGACGAAGGGGACCCAGCCGTTCGCCGCGGCGAGCCCGGCCAGTTCCTCCCACTCCTCGAAGGAGGGGTCGACCCCCGTGGGGTTGTGGCAGCAGCCCTGGAGGAGGACGACGTCGTGACGGCGCGCGGCGCGCAGGTCGTCGAGCATGCCGGCGGCGCCCGGGAGCCCCGCGGAGGCGGGTCGGCCATAGGTTCGGACCTGGAGGCCGGCGCCCTCCAGGATGGGGCGGTGGTTGACGTAGGCGGGGTCGCTGATCCACACCGTGGCGCCCGGGCGGGTCTGGCGTACCAGGTCGGCCAGCAGGCGCAGGGCTCCGGTGCCCGCCACGGTCTGCACGGCCGTCGCCCGCTCGGTCAGGGCCCGGGCGCCCAGCACCATGGACAGCATGGCCCGGTTGAAGGAGGCGTTGCCCGAGAGCCCGCGGTACTCCTTGGAGACGGAGCGTTCCGCCAGGCGCACCTCGGCCTTTCTGACCGCTTCCATGACGGGGGTGGCCCCGGTGCGGTCACGGTAGACGCCGAGGACGAGGTTCAGCCGGTCGGGCCTGGTGTCGGCGGCGAACTCGGCCTCCAGGTCGAACAGGGGGTCGGCGGGCGGGGAGGGGAGAAGCTCAAGCATCGGCGGCAGCCTTGGGTCGGGGACGTCGGTTGGCGAGCACGACACCGGTGGCGATGAGGGGAACGCCGACCAGGACGGACAGGGTCGGGGACTCGTCCAGCAGGGGAATGGCGAGCAGGACGACGACGACCGGACTGAGGCTGCCGACGACCGAACTGGTCTGCGGTCCCAGCCGGCGGATGGCGAACGCGTAGAGCAGGCCGGCGCACAGGCCGACCCCCAGGCCCTGGACGACGAGGAACAGCGCGAGGTCGGCGACGGCCGCCCGGGCCAGGCCGGTCGGCAGGACCCCGGTCAGGGCCAGCAGCCCGACGACGGCGAAGGAGGGCAGGCACAGCAGCCCGATGGACCCGACGGGGTCGAGGTCCACCTCCCGCAGCCCCACGGTGTACAGGGCCCACAGCCCGCTGGCCACGAGCAGTGTCCCCGACCCGAGCAGGACGTCGGCGTCCAGCTCCGCGGTGTGGCGCCAGACCAGAGCCGCGGCTCCGGCCACGATCAGCGCCAACCCGACCGGCTGCGTGCCGCGCGGTGCGCTCCCGCCGCCCGCGACCATGAGCGCGGAGACGAACAGGGGGACCATCCCGGGGACGATCGCCCCGACGAACGCGGCCGAGGTGAGCGAACCGCCGTACATCGCCGCGAGGAAGAACGGCACCCCCGCGCCGCAGATGATCTTGGCCGCCGGGCCGGGCCGCACGGCGGCCAGGCGGTGTCTGCGCCGCCACAGGGCGGGGGCCAGGACCACGAGGGGGACGCCGAAGCGCAGCAGGGCCGCGTCCGCGGGCGACAGCGTGGAGTCGCCCAGGGCGCGGGCGCTCAGGGCGAACCCCGCCCAGATGGTCACGGTGAGCAGCAGCGCCAGCATGCCCACGGCCCGCGAGGAGAGCCCCCCGCGCCAGCCCGCGCGGGACGCGGGGGAACGTGTCCGCGCTCCCGGCGTCCGCGCCGTACCCGTCACCGCCACCGACGATTCCTCCCGCTCGGACCCGTGCGGGCGAAACCGACGTCCGCCCTCCCGATGAAGGCAACACTAGAGCTTTTGGCGAGGCAGCCGATTGCCACTTCTGCCTGTCGGACCTAGCCTTTGGGGCAGAATCTGCCAAGGAGTGACGATGGACGCTGTGGATCTCCAGATCATCCACGAGCTGCAGGCGGACGGGCGGCTGTCCAACCAGGACCTGGCCGACCGGGTCGGGCTCTCCCCCTCACCCTGTCTGCGCCGGGTACGCCGCCTGGAGGAGTCGGGACTGATCAGCGGTTACACCGCGATGGTGGACCAGGTCGCCTTCGGCCTGCCGATCACCGTCTTCGTGCGGATCCGCCTGGAGCGCCACACGGCCGAGGCCGTCAGCGTGTTCGAGGAGCACGTCGGTCTCATCGAGCACATCCAGGACTGTTACCTGATGGCGGGCAGCAGCGACTACCTGCTCAGGGTCGTCATCGAGAGCCTGGAGGAGTACGAGGTCCTCGTGCGCACGCGGATCCACGCCATTCCCGGCATCGCGTCGATCGAATCCAGTTTCGCCTTCGGCAGCGTCAAGCGGTCCAAGGTCTACCCGTCCCCGAGCACGTCGCGCCCGAGTGCCCGCGGGCGCTGAACGGACCGCCGCGGCGCCCCTTCCCTCCGGCCGTCGCGGACCGGTTTTTGGAATGGTCGCCCGAGGGGGTGTCGTTCGGGCGCCGACAGGGTGCCGCACGACGAGTCGAGCCGCGAGCGAGGAACGGGCGGCAGGCGAAGAAGGAAGAACCGCGCCGGGGACGTCCGTCGAGGGCGGTGGCGGGCGACGGGCGGGCGGCGTCCCTCCCTTCCGGCGCCCCTCTTCGACGGTCCGGGGAGGCCCCCGTCTAGGACGCGCTCCCGCTGCGCCCCACGGGAACGACCATCGGGCCACCGGTCACCGGGTCCTCCACGACCACGGCCTCCAGGCCGAAGGCCTCCGCCAGCAGCCGCGGGGTCAACACGTCGGCCGGCGGCCCGCTGGCCACGACCGAGCCGTCACGCATCGCGATGATCGTGTCGGCGTAGCGGGCGGCCAGGTTGAGGTCGTGCAGCACCATGACGATCGTCCGCCCGCCCTGCTGGTGCAGGTCTCGGACCAGGTCCAGGACGTCGACCTGGTGCACGAGGTCCAGGAAGGTGGTGGGCTCGTCCAGCAGCAGCAGGTCGGTGCCCTGGGCCAGCACCATCGAGATCCACGCCCGCTGCCGCTGACCGCCGGACAACTCGTCCAGGGGTGTGTCGGCCAACTCCAGCAGACCCGTCTGGGCGAGCGCGTCGGCCACGGCGGTGTGGTCGTCCCCCGACCACTGGCGGTACCAGCGCTGCGCGGGGTGGCGGCCGCGGGCGACGAGGTCGGCCACGGTGAGCCCCTCGGGGGCGTTCGGCTGCTGGGGCAGGATGCCCAGTACCCGGGCGACCTCCCGGGTGGGGGCGCGGTGGATGTCGCGCCCGTCCAGTTCGACCACGCCCGAGCGTGGGCGCATGAGTCGTCCCAGGGCGCGCAGCATCGTGGACTTGCCGCAGCCGTTGGGGCCGATGACGCAGGTGATGGTGCCCTCGACGATGTCGGCGTCCAGGCCGTCGACGATGGTGCGGTCGTCGTAGGCGAGGGTGAGTCCGCGGGCGGTCAGCCGGGGGCGGGCGCCGGCGGGGGAGGCGGCCGGTGCGTCGACGTGTGCGGTGTTGCCGTGTGTCGTGGTCAAGCCTGGGCCTTTCGGTTTCCACGGACGAGGAGGTAGATGAGGTAGAGGGCGCCCAGGCTGCCGGTGACCACGCCCACGGGGAGCTGGATGGTCTCGAACAGGTTCCGGGCGATGAGGTCGGCCCCGCAGACGAGTCCGGCCCCGACCAGGGCGGACAGCAGGACCGGCGGGCGGGGGGCGCGGGCCAGCCGCAGGGCGATCTGGGGTGAGGCCAGGGACACGAAGAGGATCGGTCCGGCGGCCGAGGTGCCGAAGGCGGCGAGCAGCACGGCCAGGACGAGCAGGCCGGCGCGGCCCCGCTCCACGCCCACGCCCAGCCCCCGGGCGATGTCGTCGCCGTAGGACAGGGCGTCCATGGTGCGGGCCATGATCAGCGCGGCGGGCAGGCACAACAGCAGGGCGATGGCCACGGGGACCGCGTTCGGCCAGGTGCGCATGGTGAGGCTGCCCGCGATCCACACCATGGCGCGGCCGCTGTCGGTGACCTCGCCCAGGGTGAGCATCCACAGGGTGACGTTCATCAGCACGGCGGACACGCCCACGCCGACCAGGAGCAGCCGGTAACCGTCGATGCCCGCGCGCCAGGCCAGGCCGTAGCAGAGGACTCCGGCCAGGAGTCCGCCCGCCAGGGCGACGGCCGGGACGCCGATGTCGGCGAGGGGGCCGCTGACGATGCCGTAGCTGCCGCCGAAGGCCATGACCGCGACCACCCCGGCGCTGGCGCCGTGGGTGACGCCGAGCAGGTCGGGACTGGCCAGGGGGTTGCGCATGATGGTCTGTGTGATGGCTCCGGCGGCGGCCAGGGCGGCCCCGGCCAGCAGGCCGACCACGACACGGGGCATGCGCACCCGCCAGATGGTGAAGTACTGGTCGCTGCTGGTGCCGACGATGTTGGCCCACACCTGCGCGGCGGTGACCTCGGTCTCCCCTATGGCGAGGTTGAGGGTGACCAGGACGAGGATGGCCCCGCAGGTCAGAAGGGACGCGATGACCAGGCGGGGGCGTAGTGGGAGGGAGACCGGGCCCATCCGCAGGGCGCGCACGGGGCGCGGGAGTGCGGGTGTCCGGGTACGGGGGGCGGCGGGGGAGGTCGTGGAACTCATAGGGCGAGAAGTTTCCTGCGTCGGACGACGTAGATGAAGAAGGGGGCGCCCAGGATGGCGAGCACCACCCCGACCTGGAGTTCCCCGGGAGGGGCCAGGAAGCGGCCGAGGACGTCGGCGGCCATGAGCAGGATGGCGCCGAGCAGTCCGGAGTAGGGCAGCAACCAGCGGTGGTCCGAGCCGACCATGGCGCGGGCCAGGTGCGGGACGATGAGCCCGACGAAGGCGATCGGTCCGCAGGCGGCCACGGTCACGCCGGTGAGCAGCGTGATGGCGAGCAGCCCGGTGGCCCTGGCCCATCCGATCCGGAAGCCCAGGGCGCGGGCGGTGTCGTCGCCCAGCGCCAGGGCGTTGAGCGCGCGGGTGTTGGCCAGGGCCAGGACGACGCCGACGACCACGAAGGGGAGCATCTGGCCGATGACCGAGGGGTCGCGGCCGGTGAGGGAGCCCACGCGCCAGAAGCGGAAGTTGTCCATGGTGTCCTGGTCGAGCAGGACGATCCCCGAGACCAGCGAGTACATCAGCCAACTGACCGCGGTCCCGGCCAGGGCCAGGGTGATGGGTGTGGGACCGCGGCCGGGCACCGAGCCGATGAGGTAGACGACCACGGCCGCCGCTCCGGCACCGACGAACGCCAGCCAGGCCTGGGTGCGCAGGTCGTCGATGGCGAGGAAGTGGATCCCCAGGACCACCACGAAGGCGGCGCCGAAGGTGACGCCGAGGATGCTCGGGTCACCCAGGGGGTTGCGTGTGTGCCCCTGCATGAGGGCGCCGCCCAGGCCGAGGCTGAGTCCGGCGAGCAGGCCGAGCGCGGTGCGCGGCAGGCGGATCTCGTTGACGATGATGTTGGCCTCGTCACTGGCCGCGTGGGACAACGCCTGCCAGACGGTGGCGGGGTCGAGCATGCGCGCGCCGAACAGGACACTGCTCAACGCCGCCAGCCCGAGCAGGACCGCCAGAAGGCCCAGGCCGGCGATCCTGCGGGCGCGGCGGGCGCCGATCAGTCCCGTGGGCGGGGGGTCGTCGGCACCGGGCGCGAAGCCGTTCTCGGGCGTGGTGACGGGGCCGGCGGTCGCGGCCCCGGGGGTGTCACTCACCCACTGCTCCCCTCATGACGAGAGCCAGGTAAACCTAACTTAGGTTTGCCTAGCCATATGGTGATGATCTAAGTTTGCCACGTCCCGGCCTGGGACGACACATCGTCGGCGACAGTGCTCCCCCGTTCGGCACGGTCGCGAGGACGAGTACCGACCCCGATTGCGAGTTGCCTCATGACATCCTCCTCCCTCCTTCGCCGCAGGGGCCTTCCCGCCGTGGCCGTCGCCGCGGCCGTCGGCCTGCTCACCGCGTGCGGGGCCGCCGGGCCCGCCGACGACACCGGTGACGACGGCGCGTCCCAGGGCGGCTCCGCCGAGGGCTTCCCCCGGACCGTCGAGCACGCCATGGGCGAGACCGAGATCCCGGCCGCCCCCGAGCGGGTCCTGCCCCTCGACTCGACCTACGTGGACGCCACGCTGGCCCTGGGCGGCAACGTCGTCGGTTTCACGACCTTCGCCGAGGATGTGGACGCCCTGCCGGACTACCTGGTGGAGAGCGACTGGAACACGGGCACCTACGACGAGGCCGTCCCGGTCGGTCTGCTGTGGGACATCAGCCCCGAGCTGGTCGCCGGCACCGAGCCGAACCTGATCCTGTCCGCCGAGGTGCGTCACGGCGACGGCTACGACCAGCTCGGCGAGGTCGCCCCCACCGTCATGTCCGAGACCACCGGCGCGACGTGGAAGGACAACCTGCGCCTGACCGCCGAGTCGCTGGGCGCGGAGGACGAGGCCGAGGCCCTCATCACGGAGTACGAGGAGCGGGCCGCCGCGATCGGCGAGGCGATCGCCGAGGCCGAGGGCGGCGAGGCGCCCACCGTCTCCATCGTGCGGTTCGCCGGTGACGCCGATGGTGTGCGCCTGTACACGCGCAACTCCTACATCGGTGTGATCCTGGACGACATGGGCCTGCCGTCGGGTGAGGGCACCTCCACCGGGGCCGAGGACATCGTCACCTACCACAGCCAGGAGCGCCTGCTCGACCTGGACGCCGACCGCATCTTCGTGGCCGCCTACGACGACGGCGGCCAGGACGGCGTCAGCGAGCAGCGCGACGAGTACACCAACAGCCCCCTGTGGGGCGAGCTGGAGGGCGAGAAGACCGAGGTCGACGACGCCCACTGGATCTCCGGCGTCGGCCTGATCGCCGCCCACGCGGTGCTCGACGACATGGCCGAGACCTTCGGGGTCGACCCGCAGCGCTAGACGCTGTGCTTGTTCCGGGCCTCCGCCTCACCTCTCGGCCCGCCCTCCCCCGCCGTCGCCCACACGGCGCCGCGCGTGGTGGGTGGGCCACCACCTTCGACGGACGCCCAGCGGCGCGGTAGCCGACCGTGTTCGCACCCACCAGACGAGACCGCCAGGGGCCCGTCCGCCCAACGACGAACGGGCCCCTCCGTCGTGTCGGGCCCCGGACACCCCGCGTGTCCGGGGCGCCCCACCCCACCGGAAGGATCCGCCGTGGAACCGCCCCGTTCCTTCGAGAACGCCCCCGCACTGCCCGTCGACCGGATCCCCGAGCGGGTGCGCGAGGCCGCCCGCGCGCTCGCCGCCTCCCCCGGCTCCGGATACGTCTACGACCCCTCCCTGGCCGCCGACCGGGCCCGGACGCTGCGTGCCGCGCTGCCCGACTGGGCCCGGGTGTACTTCGCCGCCAAGTCCAACGGCTTCACCCCCGTCCTCGCCCGCCTGGCCGAGGCGGTGGACGGCTTCGAGGCCGCCTCCCTGCACGAGGCGCACGCCTGTCTCGCCGCGTTGGAGGAGCGCCGCGGCGGCCCGCGGTCGGGACGGATCGCGGTGAGCGGCCCCGGCAAGACCCCCGAACTGCTGTCGGGTCTGGCGTGGCTGCGCGCCCGGGAGGGCGCGGACGTCGTCGTCAACGCGGAGAGCGAGCTGGAGCTGCACCGGATCTCGGCGGCGGCGCGCGAGGCGGGCACGGTCCTGCCGGTGACGCTGCGGGTGAACCCCGAGCGGGTGCCGGTGAGCGGCGCCCTGGTCATGGGCGGCACCCCCGGACCCTTCGGCGTGCCCGAACCGATGGTGCCCTCGGCGCTGCGCGCGGCCGCCCTGCTGCCCGGTCTGGACCTGGTGGGTTTCCACGTGCACGCGGTCAGCGGCAACACCGACGCCGTCGCGCACGCCGCCTACGTGCGCTGGTGCCTGGAGTGGGCGCGCTCGACCGCGCGCGCCCACGACGTGGACCTGCGGGTCGTGGACGTGGGCGGGGGGCTGGGGGTGCCCTTCGAGGAGGGGGACGCCTCCTTCGACCTGGAGGCCTTCGGCGCGGCGCTCGCGGAGCTGGACGACCCGGGTGTGGAGGTCGTGTTCGAGCCGGGGAGGTGGATCGCGGCGCCGACCGGCTGGTACGTGGCCCGCGTGACGGACGTGAAGTCCTCCTACGGCGGCCACTTCGCGGTGGTGCGCGGTGGGATCAACCACTTCCAGCTGCCGACGTCGTGGGAGATCCGGCACAACTTCGCGGTCCTGCCCGGACACACCTGGCCCGCGGCGCTGCCCCGTCCGGGGGTGGCCGACGCCGCGGTGACCGTCTCCGGTGAGCTGTGCACGCCCGAGGACGTCCTGGCGCGGGACGTGCGCGTGGAGTCCGTGCGCGCCGGTGACGTGCTGGTCTTCCCGAACGCGGGCGCCTACGGGCACGAGTTCGCGATGCCCGCCTTCCTGGCGCACCCGGGGGCGCCGCGCGTGACCGTCACCACACGCGAGGCGCCGGCCACGGCTGTGGCGCGGGACACCCCTCACCCCACACCCTTGACATGATTAGGTTAGCCTGCCCTAATTAACATGCTGGTCATCCGGCTTGCGGTCCCCCAACCCGCATACCCACCGACCCCGTCCCCACACAGGAGCCCACCATGGCCGCCCCGGCCCCCACCGCCACCCAGCTCGACCTGCGCAACCTCACCGGCGCCGACGTCATGGCCGACCCCACCCCCTGGGTCTCGGCCTACGAGGAGGTCTACGCCCACGCCCTGCACCTGCCCGACCACAACGACCCGCCCTTCGGCGAGCGCCTGGCCTTCAGCGCGGCCCGCCCCGGTTTCCGGATGACCGCCGGATACCAGGACGGTGAACTGGTCGGGTTCGTCTACGGGTACACCCTGCCGACCACCACCGGCTGGTGGGACGGGTTCACCCCGGCTCCCGGCGTGGACGCCGAGGACATGACCCGCGAGCGGCCCGGTCGCACCCTGGCCGTGTGCGAGGGCCTGGTGCGCGCCCCCTTCCGCAACACCAGACTGGCCGTGCACGCCATGCCGATGTTCCTGTCCGGTCGGCCCGAGGAGCGGGCCGCCTCACTGGTCGCCGAGAGCAACACGCACGCGCTGAACATCTCCCTGCGCAACGGCTGGCGGCACGTGGGCGACCTGGCCCCGCACGACGGCTGGAGACGCCACCACTGCCTGATCATGCCGCTCGGCGGCTGACCCGGCGCCGTTCCACGTGGGTCGCGCCCGGTCGGCCCCGCTCCCGTCCGGGCGCAACCGCCCCTCCGAAGCCCACGGGGTGCGGCCTCCCGGACCCGCTCACCGGAACCGCCTCGCACCGCCCCGACCGCGACCTTCCCGCCGACGCCGACCAGCGTCCGTTCGCGGCGGGCGCCCCTGCCCATGCCCGCCATCCGCGCGTTACCGACCCGTCACGGAAAACGGAGTTCTGACGCCTCATGCACACCACGCCCAGGACCGGGCCCCCGACGAACGTCACCGACGCCGCCGACCGCCCCCTCCCCGACCTCACCACATCCGCTCTCGCCGGATCCCTCGGGCACCCCGGCGCCGCCAGCGGACCGGCCACCGTCGCCTCCCTCGTCGAGTCCGCCGCCCGAGCCCTGGTCGACTCCTCGACCCACCGCGGCGGTCCCCTGCCCGCCATGACCCCCCACCAGGTCGCCGCGATGGTCGCCGACGCGCTGGACACCGTCCAGCCCGACGGCCCCGACCGCTCCGCCGAGGTGCTCCACCGCCTCACCACCGCCCTCGCCGCGGGCGCCGCCGACCCGGCCCACCCCCACTGCGCGGCCCACCTGCACTGCCCCCCGCTGGCGGTCGCCGTGGCGGCCGACACCGTCGCCTCGATCCTCAACCAGTCCCTGGACTCCTGGGACCAGGCACCGGCCGCCACCGCCATGGAGACCCGGATCATCGCGGAGCTGGCCGACCTCGCCGGGTACGACGGTCAGCGGGCCGGCGGCGTGGTCACCTCCGGCGGCACCGAGTCCAACCTGACCGCGCTGCTGCTGGCCCGCGACCACGCGCTGGCCGCCCACTCCGACCTCGACCCCACCCGGACCGGCGTCGCCGCGGCCGCCGACGGGGCCCGCCCCCGCATCCTGTGCGGGGAGGTCGCGCACTTCTCCGTCCAGCGCGCCGCGGCCCTGCTCGGTCTGGGCGAGGAGGCGGTCATCACCGTCGCCGTGGACTCCGAGCACCGGATGCGCCCCGAAGCCCTGCGCAGGACCCTGCACCAGGTGCGCGAGAACGGCGACGTACCCGTCGCGGTCGTGGCCACGGCGGGCACGACCGACCTGGGCGGCATCGACCCGCTGGCCGCCGTCGCGCACATCGCCGCCGAGTACGGCGTGTGGCTGCACGTGGACGCCGCCTACGGCGGGGGTCTGCTCTTCTCCGACCGGCTGCGCGGCCTCCTGGACGGCCTCAGCCGCGCCGACTCGGTCAGCCTGGACCTGCACAAGCTCGGCTGGCAGCCGGTGGCGGCGGGCGTCCTGCTCACCCGTGAGCGCGCCTCGTTCGCGCCGCTGTCGCGGTCGGTGTCCTACCTGAATCCGACCGATGACGAGGAGGCGGGCTACCCCAGCCTGCTCGGCTACTCACTGCGCACCACCCGGCGCGCGGACGTGTTCAAGATCGCCGTCACCCTGCGCGCGCTCGGCCGGGAGGGCCTGGGCCGCATGGTGGACGCCTGCCGCGCCCTGGCGCTGGACGCCAGCGCCCAGGTGGTCGCCTCCCCGAAGCTGATCCTGGCCGCGGCCCCCTCACTGACCACGGTCGTCTTCCGCTACGACGCGGCCTCCGACACCGACCTGGTCAACGCGCGCCTGCGCCGCCGCCTCCTGGAGAGCGGGCGGGCCGTGGTGGGCCGCACCCACGTCGACGGACGGGTCTGGCTCAAGCTCACCCTCCTCAACCCCGACACCACCCCCGACGACATCGCCGCCCTGCTCGCCCTGATCGTCGCCGCCGGTGACGCCGAGACCGCGGCCGCCCAGAACCTGGAGGAGGCCCGATGACCGCCGCCCCGAACCCCACCGCCGGCACCGAGCGTGAGGTCCACGACCTCGTGGGCGTGGGCCTCGGCCCCTTCAACCTGGCCCTGGCCGCCCTCGCCGACGGCGTTCCCGGCCTGAGCGCCCGGTTCCTGGAGGCCCGCCCCGACTTCTCCTGGCACCCCGGCCTGCTGCTGGAGGGCGCCCGCCTCCAGGTGCCCTTCCTGGCCGACCTGGTCACCCTGGTCGACCCCACCAGCCGCTGGTCCTTCCTGTCCTACCTGCGCGAACACGACCGACTGTTCCCGTTCTACTTCTCCGAGAACTTCCACGTGCCGCGCCGCGAGTACGACGACTACTGCCGCTGGGTGGCCACCGGCCTCGACTCGTGCCGCTTCGACGCCCGCGTGCTCACGGTCCACCACGACGAGGGCGTGTTCACCGTCGAGCACGAGGACGCCTCCGGCGCCCGCCGCACCGTGCGCGGCCGCGCCCTGGTCCTGGGCATCGGCACCGAACCGGTCCTGCCCGAGGCGCTGCGCGACCTGGCGGGCGACCGCGTGTTCCACGCCGCCGAGTACCTGGACCGGGTGGGCGGCCTGGCCGGGGCCCGCGACCTGACGGTGATCGGCTCCGGGCAGTCGGGCGCCGAGGTCTTCCTCGACCTGCTGCGCTCCCCCGCGCACGCCGACACCCGGGTCAACTGGCTCACCCGCTCCCCCGGCTTCGCTCCGATGGAGTACTCCAAGCTCGGGCTGGAGCACTTCACCCCCGACTACACGCGCTACTTCCACTCGCTGCCCCAGCCCACCAGGGACCGTCTGGTGCCCTCCCAGTGGCAGCTGTACAAGGGCATCAGCGCCGACACCATCTCCGAGATCCACGACGCGCTGTACGAGCGCGGTGTCGGCGGCGCCCCGGTCGACGTGAGCCTGCGCGCCCACTGCGAACTCCTGGAGGCGCGCGAGGACGGCGGCCGGATCGCGCTCACCTTCCGCCACCGGGAGCAGGACCGGGTGTTCACCGCCCGCACCGACGGCGTGGTGGCCGCCTCCGGGTACGCCCAGCGCAGGCCGGACTTCCTGGAGCCGGTCCTCAAGCTCATCGAGACCGACGACCGCGGCCGGTTCGCGATCGACGCCGACCACCGCCTGCGCACCGACCCCGCGCTGACCGCGCCGATCCACGTGCAAAACGCCGAGCTGCACACCCACGGCGTGGGCGCCCCCGACCTGGGGTTGGGCGCGTGGCGGGCCGCCACCATCCTCAACAGCCTGACCGGCCGCACCGTCTACCGGCTGCCCGAGCGGACCGCCTACACCTCCTTCGGAGCACCCGACGCCTCGGGGGGCGGAGAGTGACGGCCCCCGCCTTCCGCCGTCTGTACCTGCTCGTGATCGTCCTGCACCTGGTGTCGGACGTGGCCCTGAGCCCCTTCTACCCCCAGCTCTTCGAGCGGTTGTTCGGTGTCACGGACATGTCGGCGACCGGCACCTACATCTGGGTGTGCCGGGTCACCGCCCTGGTCGCGATGCCGCTGTGGGGTGTGGTGGCGCGCCGCTTCTCCATGGCCTCGATCGTGCTGTGGGGTCTGGCGGTCTCGGCCGTGCTGGAGCTGATGATCGCCGCGGCGCCGAGCTACGCGGCCTTCACGACGCTCTCCGCGGTGCAGGTGGCGGTCACCATGTCCTTCGCCCTGGCCTACCCGGCCTTCGTGGGCAGCGGGACCGACCGGATGCGCGACGTCATGGCGCACACCTACATCATCAACGTCGGGACGGTGACCGCCACGGTCCTGGGCGCGGGGATCATGGCGCTGCCCAACCCCCGTTGGGGGATCGCCGCGTGCGCGCTGCTGTACGTGGTGCTGTTCGCGGTGTGCCGCCGCCACCTGCCGCGGGGATCGGGAGGGCCCGCCGTCCGGGACGAGCCCGCCCCGCGGACCGACGCGGACACCCGGTCGGGCGCGGCCTCCGCCGACCACGCGGACGAGCCGGCCGGCGGGGCGGCCGACGGGGCGGCCGGCGGAACAGCCGAAGCGCGTTCCACCCGACCATGGACGCGCCCGGCGCTGCTCCTGCCCTTGGTCGCGGTGTGCGCCGCCGTCCTGGCCGCCGAGTCGGCGCGCCTGGTGGTGCGACCGTTCTTCACCCTCTACGCCGAGGACGGCGGGATCGACCCCGCCGTGGCCGCCGCCCTGTTCCTGCTGCCGCAGCTGACCGTACTCGCGGTCCTGCCGCTGGCCGCACGGGTCCACGCCGTACTGGGCCGGGCCCTGCTGCCGATCGCGTGCGCCGTCGCGGCGCTGGGCCTGCTCACGCAGTTCCTGGCCCCCGGACTCGCCCTGCTGGTCCTGGGCCGGGTGGTCTTCGGAGCCGGGCTCGGCCTGGGCCACGTCGCCCTGGACCTGCGGGTGTTCGCGGTCACGCGGGCGCGCGGCCCGGCCTTCGCCGCAGTGGAGACCGTGCGCGTGGGCGCCACCCTGATCAGTCCGCTGCTGGCCACGGGGCTGGCCACCGCGGGGCTCGGGCTGCCGCTGGCCGTCGGAGCCGGACTGTTCGCGGTGCTGTCCCTACTGCTCATCGCCCTCCCCGAGGGCCTCGACGAGGAACCGTCGACCACCGCCCCCGGCGGTGGGACCGGGGCCGCCCACCCCTCCCCGACCACCCACGAGACCGACCCCGCACCCGTCCCCGCGCGCGAGCCGCGATCGCGCAACCGTGAGGAAGAGGACCAGCATGTCCACTGACACCAGCCCGCTGCCCGGCGCGACCGAGGCCGACGACCACCCCGACGCGCGCGTCTGGCGCGAGGCGGGCCGCCGCCTGCTCGCCCGGGTCGTCGCCGAGACGGCCTACGAGGAGATGGTCGTGCCCGTCCCGGCCGAGGGGGGCGGTGACGGCGACCCCGCGTGGTCGCTGGTGGTCGACGGCGGCGTCGAGTACCGCTTCACCGCCCGCCGGGGCGGCTTCGGCTCCTGGCACGTCAACCCCGGGTCCCTGACCCGGACCACCCCGGAGGGCACCACCGGGGCCTGGGACCCGACCGTGTTCGTCACCGACGCCCAGGAGACCGTGGGGCTGCCCGGCGACTCCCTGGCCGACGTCGTCCGCGATCTGCTGGCCACCCACACCGCGGACGCCCGCCTGCTGGCCGCCACCCCGGGCGCCGCCGCCCTGGCCGACCTGGCCTACGAGGACCTGGAGGGGTACCAGACCGGCCACCCGTGCATGTTCCTCAACAAGGGCAGGCTCGGTTTCTCGGCCGCCGACGTCGGCCGGTACACGCCCGAGGCGCGCGGCGCGTTCCACCTGGTGTGGATCGCCGTCCATCCGGACCTGGGCCGGTTCCAGTCCATGGCCGACACCGACCGGCGCCGCCTGGTCGAGGAGGAGCTCGACGCCGACCAGCGCGCCGAGTTCGCCGAGGCCGTGCGGGCGCGCGGCGGCGACCCGGACGCCTACCTGTGGCTGCCGGTGCACCCCTTCCAGTGGGACGAGATCGTGGCGCCGCTGTTCGCCGCCGAGCTCGCCCAGGGACGGGTGGTCGAGCTCGGCCGCAGCCGCGACCGCTACCGCCCCTTCCAGTCCATCCGGACCCTGATGAACCTGGACCGGCCGCACCGGCGCAACGTCAAGGTGCCGCTGATGATCCGCAACACCCTGGTGTGGCGGGGGCTGTCGGGGACGCAGACCGCCTGCGCGCCGCACACCAGCACCTGGCTCCAGTCGCTGGTCGCGCGGGACGACTTCCTGCGCGAGGAGTGCCGTGTGGTCATGCTGGGCGAGGTCGCCTCCGCGACCGTCCCGCACCCGGTCTTCGACCGCCTCCCCCAGGCGCCCTACCGGTTCAACGAGCTGCTGGGCGCGATCTGGCGCGAGCCGGTGCACAACAGCCTGGCGGAGGGCGAGCGCGCCCGTACCATGGCGTGCCTGCTCCTGGAGGGCACCGACGGGCGCGCCGTGGTCACCGAGCTGGTGGCGCGTTCCGGCCTGGAGGCCGAGGAGTGGCTGCGGCGCTTCCTCGGGGCGCTGTTCCCGCCCGTGCTGCACTACCTGTACCGGTACGGCGCGTCGTTCACCCCGCACGGGGAGAACATCGTGCTCATCTTCGACGAGGCCGACACGCCGGTGCGCGTGGCCATGAAGGACTTCGGCTCCGACGTCGAACTGCTCCCCTTCGACCTGCCCGAGTACGCCGAGATCCCCGACCGCGTGCGCGCCATGCTGCACCGCTGGCAGCCCGGCGAGCTGGCCCACTCGGTGCTGTCGGCGATCTGCGCCGGGCACCTGCGCTACCTCGCCGACATCGTCCAGCGCCAGCTCGGTGTCCGCGAAGAGCGGCTGTGGGCGCTGGCGCGCGAGCAGGTCACGGCCTACCACGAGCGCTTCCCCGAGCTGGCCGAGCGCTTCGCGTGGTTCGACCTGCTGGCCCCCAAGGTGGGCCGGGTCGCGCTCAACCGCGAGCAGCTCATGGGCGGCGGCTTCCACGACCGCGCCGAGCGCGACGCGGAGTTCGACGTCATGCACGGCATGGTCGACAACCCGCTCGCCCGCTGAACCACTCTCCCCGTAAGCGAGAACACCATGAACAGTCATCCCACCCCGCCCGATCCGCTGCCCGTGCCCACAGAGCTGACCCCCGACCGGTGGAACCGCGCCTGCGAACACCTGACCGCCAAGATGGTCGCGGAGCTGTGCTTCGAGTACGCCCTGCGGCCCGCACCGGAGGGGCCCGAGGCCGAGGGGCGCTGGCGGGCCGAGACCGGCGGCGGCGCGGCCTACGTCTTCACCGGACGCCGGACCGGCATGGACGCCTGGCGGGTCGAGCCCGGCAGCGTCGAGCGCCACGCACCCGACGGCTCCACCGCCCCGGCCACGCCCTTCGGTCTGCTGCGCGACCTGGGGGCCGCCGGAGTGGTCGACCCGGCGGTGGAGGCGTTCACCGTCGGCGAGCTCATGTCCACGCTCTCCTGCGACACCCGCCTGGCCGAGGACGAGGCGACCGCCGCCCACCTGGCCGACCTGGACCACGCCCACCTGGAGGGGCACCAGAGCGGACACCCGTGGATCTTCGCCAACAAGGGCCGGGTGGGCTTCTCCGCGGGCGACCGGGCGCTGTACCCGCCGGAGGAGCGCCGGGCCCAGCGCCTGCCGTGGATCGCCGTCCACCGGTCCCTGGCCGAGCACCACGGCGTGCCCGGTCTGTCCCAGACCGAACTGCGTGCCCGGGAACTGGACCCCGGGTCGCTGGAGCGGTTCACCGCGCGTCTGGAGGACCAGGCGGGCGAGCGCGCCGACGAGTACGTGTGGATGCCGGTGCACCCCTGGCAGTGGGACGAGGTCGTCGTGCCGCTGTTCGCCGCCGAACTGGCCGCCGGGCTGATCGTCTCCCTGGGCACCGCCGACGACGACTACCTGCCCCAGCAGTCGATCCGCACCTTCACCAACCTCACCCGCCCCGACCGGCTCAACGTGAAGCTGTCGCTGGCCATCCTCAACACGATGGTCTACCGGGGCATCCCCACCGAGCTGTGCCGGGCCGCGCCCGCCAGCACCACGTGGGTGCACCAGCTCCGCGACAAGGACGCCTTCCTGTCCGAGCGGTGCGAGGTGATCCTTCCCGGCGAGGTGGCCGCCGTCGCGGTCCGCCACCCCGTGTTGGAGGACATCCCCGACGCGCCCTACCGGCACCGCCAGCTCCTGGGAGCGCTGTGGCGCGAGCCGGTCACCGAGCAGCTGCGCGAGAACGAGAGCGCCCGTACCCTGGCCGCCCTGCTGCACGTGGACGGCTGGGGGCGCGCGCTGACCGCCGAGCTGGTGGAGCGCTCGGGGCTGTCGGCCGAGGCGTGGCTGACCGAGCTGTTCGGCGCCGTCCTGCCGCCCGTGCTGCACCTGCTCTACCGCTACGGGCTGGCGTTCAACCCGCACGGGGAGAACGCGATCGTGGTCTACGACGACCGCGACCGCCCGGTGCGGCTGGCGGTCAAGGACTTCGTGGACGACATGAAGTTGTTGGACACCGACCTGCCGGAGTACGCGGACCTGCCCGAGGAGGCGCTGGGTGTGCTCATGCGCTTCGACGCCCGGGAGCTGACGTCCTCGATCGCCAAGTCGCTGTTCATCGGGCACTTCCGGTACCTGGCGCCGCTGGTCGAGGAGCAGCTGGACGTGGCCGAGGAGCGGTTCTGGGATCTGGTGCGCGCCGAGATCCTGCGCTACCAGGAGGAGTTCCCCGAGCTGGCCGAGCGGTTCGCCGCCTTCGACCTGCTCCAGCCCGAGTTCGAGCGCGTGTGCCTGAACCGGGAGCGCCTGCTGGGCGGCGGGTACCACGAGCGGGCCGAGCGCGACGCCGAGTTCCACCTCGAGGCGCCGCCGATCCCCAACCCGCTGCACCGCGGCCCGTCGTCGGAGGAGAACCAGTGACCACCGGATTCGGCGCCGACCTGCCGCCGCTGACCGAGACGCTGCCGCCGTCTCCCCCGCCGCCGCCGTTCCCGGTTCCGCTGGAGCGGTTGCGCGCGGACGTGGCCTCGGGGGCGATCGCCGACGTCCTGGTCGCCCTGCCCGACCTCCAGGGCCGGGTGCAGGGCAGCCGGGTCAACCCGCGCGACTTCACCGACCGGATCGTCCGGGACGGGTTCGGGGCGTGCCTGTACCTGCTGGCCACCGACGTGGAGATGGAGGCCCGGCCGGGGTACGCGACGGACCCGTGGGGCGGCGGTCTGGGCGACTTCGACATCATGCCCGACCTGTCCACCCTGCGGTACCTGCCGTGGGACCCGGGGACGGCGCTCGTCCTGGGCGACGCCCTCGACGCCGACGGGGCGCCCGTGGCCGTCGCGCCCCGCCAGGTGCTCCGAGCCCAGCTGGACCGGCTCGCCGAGCGCGGCTGGCGGGCCCTGGCCGGGACCGAGCTGGAGTTCCTGGTGTTCCGGGACGACTACCAGAGCGCGTTCGAGGCCGACTACCGGGGCCTGACCCCGGCGACGCGGTTCAACTCCGACTACGCCGTTCCCGAGGTCACCGAGATCGACCCGCTCATGCGCCGGATCCGCACGGCGATGGAGCGCACGGGCATGACCGTGGAGTCGGCGCGCGGTGAGTGCCACCCGGGGCAGTACGAGATCGTGTTCCGCTACGACGACGCCCTGCGCACCTGCGACAACCACGTCGTGTACAAGGCGGGGGCCCGGCAGCTGGCCGCGCAGGCCGGTGTGGCGTTGACCTTCATGGCCAAGTACGACGGCGGGGAGGGCAACTCCTGCCACGTGCACCTGTCGCTGCGCGACGAGGACGGCGCGCCGGTCTTCGCCGACGACGGGACCGGTCGGCATGGCATGTCGAAGTACATGGAGCACTTCGTGGCCGGGCAGCTGGCGTGCATGCGCGACTTCGCGCTGATGTACGCGCCGAACATGAACTCGTTCAAGCGGCTGGCACCGGAGGCGTTCGCGCCGAGCAGCATCGCCTGGGGCCTGGACAACCGGACGTGCCCGGTCCGCGTGGTGGGCTCCGGGGAGTCGGCGCGGATCGAGTTCCGGGTTCCCGGCGGGGACGCCAACCCCTACCTGGCGGTCGCGGCGATCATCGCGGCGGGGCTGTACGGGATCGAGCAGGCGCTGCCGCTGCCGGAGCCCACGGCGGGCAACGCCTTCGCCCAGGACGGGCCCCGGCTGCCCACCTCCCTGGAGGAGGCCGTCCTCGCGTGGGAGGGCAGTGACATCGCCCGCGCCTGCTTCGGCCCGGACGTGGTGCGGCACCAGGCCGCCGCCGCCCGCGCCGAGCTGGCGGCGTTCTCGGCGTCGGTCACCGACTTCGAGCGACGCCGCCACTTCGAGCGCGGCTGACCCCGGTGGTGCCCCCGCCGTCCGCGGCGGGGGCACCGGGCGGTCCGCCCCGGGGCCAGGGCCCGCCCCGGGCGCTCAGTTCCCCGGGGCCAGGATCCTGGCCGTGAGGGCGGCCAGCTGTGCCCGCATGCGCTCCCGGCTCGTGTGCCGCTGCCCGACGAGGTGTTCCACCAGGTCCGCGCGGGTGGCGGCGAGCAGCGCGTGAGCGGTGAAGTCGCCGTCGCCGAATCCGGGGACGCGCTCCAGCAGATCCCTGAGGGTCCCGTGCCACCGTTCGTAGTGCTCCGCCTGGTAGGGGCTGTCGCCGCCGGTTCCCTCCAGGGCCAGGGCGAGGTGGCGGTGGTCGATCTTGAAGCACAGGACGGCGTCGAGCAGGGCGGGGACGCGCTGCTGCGGCGGGGCGTCCGGTCCCAGGGGCGGCGGGCCCTCCTCGACGGCGGTCCTGATCGGTTCGAGCCGCGTCTCGTACAGGGCGTGGATCAGGCCGGTGCGGTCGCCGTGCACGCGCTCACCGACGCCCGGGCCCCGAACTCCGACCTGGTCATCACCGGACCGGAGGCGCTCGGTTACGACGACGTCGCCGCCGTCCTCACCCGCGTCACCATTTTCCTCCGAGGATGCCTCGGCCTTCAGATCGGGAAGGAATCGGAGCCTCCGTTGCCCGCCCGCCGTAGTGGTGAGATGTCTCACATCGAAGGGGATTCTCCTTGGCCTGTCGGCGTTTCCCGCTAGATTGCCGACCGTGACGACACCACCACAGGCAGACGAGAAGGTCGGGCACGCCCGGTACACCTTCCGGCTGCGCGTGTCGTCCACCGCCCACCACGCCCTGGCACGGGAATGGAACCGGTGCCGCTGGGTGTGGAACCAGTGCGTCGCCGCATCCCGCGCCGCCCACAAAGCCGGGGAGAAGTGCGGTCCGGCACGGTTGGACAAGATGCTCACCGAATGGCGCGCGGCTAGGAAGTGGTTGCGTCGGGGCGGGTCGGTGCCCCAGCAGCAGACCATCCGCGACTTCGCCGCCGCCCGCACCAAAGCGCTCAAGGACATCAAGAACCGGGTGCCTGTGCTTCAGCGGGCGGGGATGCCGCGCTTCAAGAGGAAGAACGCATCTGATCCGACGCTGAACTACACCCGGCGGGGTTTCCGCCTCAAGGGCGGGCGTCTGTGTCTGGCCGGAGGTATCGCCCTGACCGTGGTGTGGTCCCGCGAGCTGCCCGCCGATCCGTCGAGTGTGCGGGTGTACCGGGACGCGTTGGGTCATTGGTACTGCTCGTTCGTGGTCCCCGCTCAGACCGAGCCCCTGCCCGCCACGGGGAGGGTGATCGGCGTCGACTGGGGTGTGGCGGAGACCGCGACCACCACGAGCGACGACCACGACCTGCCGCACGCCGAACACGGCAAGAAGGCGGAGGCCAAGCTTACCCGCTACCAGCGGATGATGGCCCGACGCAAACCCGCCCAGGGGCGCAAGGCGTCGAAGGGCTACCTGAGGGCGAAGAAGCACGCCGCGAGGGCGCACGCGAAGGTGGCCCGGCAGCGACAGGACACCGCCCGCAAGTGGGCCAAGCGTGTGGTGCGGGACCATGACGCGATCGCGGTGGAGGACTTCAAGCCGAGGTTCCTGGCCAGGTCCACGATGGCGCGTAAGGCGGCCGACGCGGCGATCGGGGCGACCAAACACGCTCTGGTCGAGATGGGTCGCAAGCACGGCCGGGACGTGCGCCTGGTGCACCCGGCCCACACGACGATGGACTGCGGCTGGTGTGGTGCGAGAGCCAAGCACCGCCTGCCGCTGTCGGAGAGAACCTACACCTGTACCGCGTGCGGGACCTCGCGTCCCCGGGACAAGAACTCCGCACACGTGATGCTGGTCCGGGCCGGTCTGAGCCCGGCTGGTGTCGAGGGCACAAGACCCGAGCGTCCGCAGGGCGTTCGGGCGGCCTGAGCCAGGAATCCCCACACATCCCACGGCGGGAGGGAACCCATCCGAAAGTTCCCTCCCTTCGGGGAGGGGAGCAGTCAACCACCGGCGGCTCACCCCCGAGGAGATGCGCGACCGGTTGGCCGCCGACCTACCCCGGGAGTACGCCCAGATGCTCACGGACATGGACCTGGCGATCGCCCGGGGCGCCGAGGACCGCGTCACCGACACCGTCCAACGGCTCACCGGCCGCCCGCCGGGGACCTTCGGCGCGTTCGCCGAACGGGAGGTCGGCCGGTGAAGGGGGCGGTCCGCTCCTCCGGTCAGTCCTTCGCCCAGACGCCCAGTTCGTTTCCGCTGGGGTCGGTGAAGTGGAACCGCCGCCCGCCGGGGAAGGAGTACGGGCCGTCCACGACGTTGCCGCCCGCCTTCCGGACGGCCTCCACCGACGCGTCCAGGTCGGTGGAGTAGAGCAGGACGAACGGCCCGCCCGGGCGGGGGCGCTCCCCCAGGGCGAGTCCGCCGACCTCGGGGGCGTCCCCGCCCGCGGGGTTGCGGATGCCCGCGTACTGGGGCCCGTAGTCGTTGAAGCTCCAGCCGAAGGCCTCGGTGTAGAAGCGCTTGGCCTGGTCGAGGTCGGTGACGGTCAGTTCGACGTAGTCGATGCCGTGGTGGTACTGGGTCATGGCGGCATTGTGCCCGAGGGGTCCGGCAAAGGGCGCGGACACGGCCGGAGGTGACCGAACACCGTCATCGTGCCCGAGGCTCGCGGAGCGACCGGTGGCGGCAGGGCCCCTGCCGGTTCCGAGGACGGCACGGGGCCCGGGGGGACGCACCCGCCCGAATCAGAGCAGGACGAACCCCAGCACCTGGATCACCGCGAACGCGGCGACGCCCTCGATGACCGTGGCCACGCTGAGCGTCCGGTAGGCCGTCGGCACCGGGATGCGGCTGATCTGGGAGACCACCCAGAAATAGGAGTCGTTGGCGTGCGAGACCACCATCGCGCCCGCGCCGACGGCGAGCACGGTCAGCACCATGCCCTCCGGGGAGGAGAGCCCGAGCGAGGCGAGCATCGGCGCGACCAGAGCGGAGGTGCTCACGATCGACACCGTCGACGACCCCTGCGCCGTCTTGAGCGCCGCCGCGATGAGGAACGGCACGGCCAGGCCGATGCCCAGGCCGGACAGGTGCTCGGACAGGAAACCGGTCAGCGGGGAGGCCCTCAGGACGGCGCCGAACGAGGCGCCCGCGCCGGTGATGAGCAGGATCGGCGCGGCGACGCGGATCGACTCGTGCACCTGCTCGTGGAACTGGGCCAGCCCGCCCCTACCGCGCAGTAGCGTCACCGCGACCAGCAGGCCGAGGATGAGCGCGATGAGCGGCGTGCCCAGGAACGTCAGGACGTCGAAGGCGACGCCCTCACCGACCGGCCGGGCGGGGAGCTGGACGACCGAGGAGACGCAGATGAGCGCCAGCGGCAGCAGGATCGGCAGGAACGCGTGGAAGGCGTTCGGCAGGCGGCCGTAGCTCGCGCGCAGTTCCTCGTAGGTCTGCGTGGAGATGTCCTCCTCGCTCTCGGCGGGCAGCGGCGTGAACTCCCTGTGGGTGAACAGGCGCGCGTAGGCCAGACCCGCGAGCGCGGCCACCACGGAGACCGGGACGCCGATGGCGATGATCATGCCGAGGTTGTCGGCGATGCCGATGGTCTCGGCGGCGGCCAGGGGACCCGGGGTCGGCGGCACGAGCGTGTGCGTCGCGTACAGACCCGTCATCAGCGCGATCGAGGTCGCCAGCGCCGACACCCCCGTGCGCAGGGTGACCGCCTTGCGCAGCGAGTTGAGGATGACGTACCCGGAGTCACAGAACACCGGGATGGAGACGATCCAGCCGATGATCGACATCGTCAGATTCGGGAAGCGGGTGCCGAGGATCCTGATCAGCGCCTCGGCCATGGCGATCGCGGCGCCCGAGCGCTCCAGGATCATGCCGATCATGGTGCCGAAGAGGATGACGAGACCGATGTTGCCCAGGGTGCCGCCGAACGCGGTGGTCACCGTGGGGACGATCTCCTCCAGCGGCAGCCGGAAGGCGAAGGCGCCGAGGACGGCGGCGCCCATCAGCGCCAGGAAGGGGCTGAGCTTCCAGCGCGCGGTGACGAACACGATGCCCGCCACCAGGACGAGGAGGATGAGAAGGGAGGACACGAACGGGGTTCCTTCGGTGCGTGCGGTTGTGCGGGGTGGTGTGCGCGTCAGGCGGGGCGGTGCGCGAGGAGGCGGCAGCAGTGGAACGCCGCCTCGGTGATGCCGGGCAGGACCTCCTCCCTCATGCGTTCCAGCGAGGCGGGCCCCCGGGCGATGGAGAAGGCCGCGGTGATCCCCGAGTTCCGAAGCTCCTCGGGCGGGACCGAGGCGCTCCCGGCGATCACCACGACGGGTGTGCGCTCGGGGGTGAGGCGGCGGACGGCGTCGACGACCTTCCCGGCCAGGGACTGGCCGTCGAAGGAGCCCTCGCCGGTCAGGACCAGGTCGGCCGCGCCGAGCAGCCGTCCGGCGTCCAGGACCTCGGCCACCAGATCCGATCCGGGGACGAGTTCGGCGCCCAGGAGCGCGGTCAACGGAGCAGGGAGGCCTCCGGCGGCGCCCATCCCGGGACGATCGCGCACGTCCGCGCCGGTCGCCTCGGCGAGCACGTCGGCCAGGCGGCGCAGCCCGGCGTCCAGGAGGCGGACGTCACCCGGGGTCGCGCCCTTCTGCGGGCCGAAGACGGCCGCCGCGCCCTCGTCGCCGACCAGCGGGTTGGTGACGTCGCAGGCGATCCGCCAGCGCACCGACCGGGCGCGCGGGTCGAGTGAGACCAGGTCCACGCGGTCCAGGTCGACGAGCGCCCCTCCCCCGTCCGGCAGTTCCGAGCCGTCCCGCGCCAGGAACCGGGCTCCCAGCGCGGCGAGCAGGCCGGTGCCGCCGTCGGTGGTGGCCGAACCGCCGATGCACAACAGGATCTCCTCCACGCCCGCGTCCAGCAGCGCCGTCACCAGGGGGCCGATCCCCCGGGTGCTCGCGGCCAGCGGACGGAGCGGGACGTCGCTGACCAGGGGCAGGCCGTTGGCCTCGGCCGCCTCGATGACACCCGTCCGACCGTCCGGCGAGAGGCCGTACCGGGCCCTGACCGGTCGGCCGAGGGCGTCGGCGGTGTCCACGGTGAACGCCGTGGTGTCCCAGGCGCCGAGCAGCGCGTCGAGGGTGCCCTCGCCGCCGTCGGCGAAGGGCAGGCGGTCGACGACGACCTTCCGGCCCGGGCCGGCGAAGGCCTCCTCGACCCCCCGGGCCATCGCCGCGGCCACGTCCACGGCGCGGGCGCTGCCCTTGAACGAGTCCGGGACGACGGCGACACGGACGGGTGCGACACCGTGATGTGTGTGAAACGCGCTGGACATGCACGAGAGCCTAAACACGTCAACCGTGCGATTCGACGGCCAACCGCCCAGTCTTCCTGGGACTTTTTGTGTGTTCTGTGTGCGATCAGCCCAAAGCGTCACACGCGTACAGGGCCATCCGCAGTGTGGCCAGTTGGTCGGCGCGGTGGATGTCCAGACCGGTCATGGTCCGGATCCGGTCGACCCGCTGGAGCAGGGTGTTGCGGTGGACGTACAGGGAGTCGGCGGCGGCGCGCATCGAGGTGGTCGAGGCCACCGCCATGACGGTGCGTCGCTGGGCCGTGTTCAGCCGCGAGGCGAGCCCGGCCAGGTGGCGCAGGACGCGCGGCGGCAGGTGGGCGACGGCCACGGCCATCGCCCGTGACCACGGTTCGGTGGTGCCCAGGGGCGGGATGAGTCGGGCGTGGCGGCACAGCGCCCGCGACTCCTCGGCGTGGGCGAGCAGGGCGTCGACGTCACCGGTGGGTTCGGTGGCGGTGTGGCGGCTGTCTGGGGGGAGGCCGAAGGAGCCGGACGCGGGGGCGGAGCCGGAGCCGACCAGCCAGAGGGCGCCGTGCAGGACGGCCGCCCGGCGTCCGGGGTCGGCGTTGACGCGGGCCACCGCCGTCTCGGCGAGGACGGGCGGGGCGGCGGCGCCGTCCTCGCGCGGGTCGGCGGCGACCCACAGGGAGAGTGACCAGGGCGGGGCGAGCCCGACGGCGGACAGGCGGGACCGTGCGTCGTCGGGGTCGGTGGTGCCCGAGCTGAGGGCGGCGACGAGGTCGCGGGCCTCGGTGTGGCGGCGGGTGGCGGCGTCCTGTTCGTGCTCCTGGGCGATGAGGAGCTGGACGGTGAGCGCGACGACCCGGGCCAGCGGCGCGACCTCGTTGGACTCACCGGTCACGCCCACCACGCCGCGCAGCTCGCCGTCGACCATGAGGGGTTCGTTGGCGCCGGGCCGGTCGGAGGTGCCCGGTTCGGGGGAGGTGACGAGCACGCCCCGCCCCTCGGCGATCACCCGCTGGGCGCCCCGGTGGAGGGTGCCCAGGCGCGAGGGGTCCAGGCAGGCGATGATGGTGCCGTGCTCGTCCATCACGTTGACGTTGTGGCTGATCGTCGGCGCGATCAGGTCGACCACGCGCTGGGCGAGGTCGCCGCTCAACGGTGGCCGACGCGGGTGTTCGACCATGGGTCACAGCATAGGTACTGGTGAGATGCCCGAAGGTCAGTCGGCGGCGGGGCCACCGGCCTTGATCGCGCCGGTCAGGCCGACCCACGCGTCGGCGGCGAAGGGGAGGTAACCGAGGTCTCGCTGGGTGGAGTCGCGCACGGCGGCGGCGCGTTCGTCCCAGCCGACCTCGACGCAGTTCCTTCCACCGTCCGGACTGTAGCTGCTGATTCTCCAGCCGACCTCAACACAGCTCCGACCAGTATCCGCGCTGTAACTGCTGATCCTCCAGTCAGATATCGCAGACGCGTCGTGCATCATCGGAGCTCCCTCTCGATCGATTCGACCAGGTCGACGGACTCACCCGGACTCAGGCTCACCGAGCGCAGCCGATCGTATCGGGCCGCCAACTGCTCTGCGTCTGAGGATTCCAGATACAGCCCTCCTGCCGGACATTCCAGATAGCCAACGAGCGGAAAGGGATCGTCCAGCCTGAGCAGGCGAAACCCACCTTCAAAGCTCGCGAGGACGCCATGGTCATGGGGGATCACCCGCACCTGGATGTGAGGATGCTCGACTCGCTCCAGCAGGTGCCGTAGCTGAGCCCGCATCACGGACCTCCCTCCAACGATCCGTCTGAGCACTGCCTCATCCATGACAACGTGCAGCTCTGTAGGCTCATCGCCCTCCAGGATGCGCTGCCGCGTCATACGCAACTCGACGCCTCGCTCGATCTGCGAGGCGGAATCCGTTGGGTTCACCGCACGCATGAGCGCTTCGGCGTACTCGGGGGTCTGGAGGAGGCCGTTGATGGGCGTGCTGTCAAAGGCGTGGATGCTACGGGCCCGGTTCTCCAGCCACACGTAGTCGATGAACCAGTCCGCCGTATCCCGCGCGTACCTGTCCCACCAACCGGTCTTGGTCTGCTCGGCCCCGAGTTGCAGCAGAGCATCGCGCTGGTGCTGCCCCTCCACCCCGTACAGGTCCATCAGGGCGACCAGTTCAGGCTGGGGAATCGGCTGAATCCCCGCCTCGATGCGGCTCAGCGTGCTGAAATCACGTCGTATGTGCTCGCCGACCTCCTTGAGCGTCATCTCGTTCTCCTGACGAAGCTCCTTCAGGAGCTTGCCAAGCCACTGAGCCCGCAGGGTCACCTTGCGCTTGCGTGGCATCCAGACCCCTTATGCCAAATTTGGGAGATTACTTGACTCCATCTTAGGCATCAGTCAGCATTGCAGCAAGTGAGCAGATCTCACCCAGAGCAACCGGGGCGCGGTGGTGCCTCGTGCTCGCTCCCGAAGACCACTGCCCGGAGCGGTCAGCTGAGATTAGGGCCTCTCTGGCGCTCCGGGCAGTGCCTCACAGGAAGAGGGGACTCCCATGACCGAAGTCCGCGCACTCCCGACCCCCATTCTCCCGAAGGCGGCGGACGGCGTCGACACCTCCATCGACGCCGAAACCCCCGAACTGCTCTCCGACGACCGGTTCGACCGCCGTGTCGAGACCGTGTCCGCTCTCCTGGCCGCCGCAGGCCTGGAGGTCAGCCGCTCCGACTCCGACCCCGGCCACCTGAACGTGGACCACCCCGGCACCGGCTTCACCGTCGAACTCGACCTGCGTGAGGATCGCGGCTTCGAATGGGCTCTGCGCGGCGACGACGAGATCGAGCCCGGCACGACCGCCCTCCGGACGGCCTCGTTCGTCGCCCGGCTCCTCTCCCCCGAAGCGCGCTCCTAGCCGGACCCGCCCGCCCGGGGCCGAAAGCCGCATCGGCCCCGGGACCACCGTGCCGTCAAGGTGTGGGTGCGGCCCCTGAGAGATCACGGTCTGGCTATGCTCACCCACCAGAGGTGACGAACCCCGTGTTCCGCGTCGCCTCGTGCCCCCCTTTCCCCGACCACACGGAGAACCGTTGAGCTACGACGTCGTGGCGTTGGTGGCCCAGGAGCCCGACGCCCCCGCTCTCACCCGGGTCCTGACCGACCTCGCCCCCGCCCTGCTCCTCGGCCGCTACCAGGAGACCGGCGTCCTCCAGGTCCGTGACACGGACGGACGCCTCCTGGTGACGGTCGAACCGGGGCAGCGTGTGGAGGCGCGCGACGAGGTTCGGCGACTGCTCGGAGACGAGGTGACGACGGGGCTCCCCGACCCGTGCTGGTGGGTGGAGCTGCGCGCACGTCCCGACGCATCCGGCCGCGAGACCGCGCACCGGATCGCCGACGCCCTCGCGCTGCGCCTCGGCGGGATCGTGTGGACCTCGCCGGAGACGGGAACGGCCAGCGTCGCCGACCTGTGGGAGGAGACCGCGCACCCGACCGTCGAGCGCACCGCTCGGCACGCGGTGGTCGTCGCCCAGGACCGCGAGATGGTGGGGTTCTCGTCGTGGCTCAACGACGCGGTGGGGGTCCACGGCGCACAGCGCGCGATCCAGGTCCTCACCCCGGCGACCTCCCGGCTCACCTACGCGCTGCGCACCTTCCTGGCCGGACCGCTCGGCCGCTGGGTGGTGCGCGGGGAGGACGGCACCCGCTTCGACGGCCTGACCGGTCTCGCGCTGCGCTGGGACGACGCGTACGGTTTCGTTCCGGAACGGGCGGACCTGGACGGCCTGGAGGAGGACCTGCGCGACGCCCGGGAACGCGGGGAACACGCGTCGGCGCCCCGGCCCGCCACGGGGTCGACCGAGGAGTCCGCTGAGCCCGAGGCCGTCCCGGGGTTCCTTTCCACCGATCCGATGCAGACACAGCTCATCATCGAACTGTCGGTGCTGCACCGCGACGCCTCGGCGGCTCGCGTGGGTCGGGCGGTCGAGATCCTCACCGAGCGCCTGACCGGTGCGGTGCCCTCCGGATGGGGTCCGCACGAACCGGCCCTCGCCGCCTGGGACCGGGAGCGGATCGCGGGGTTCGTGCGCGACCGGTCGCGCCGAAGCACCCTCGTGCACCTCAGCGGACCGTACGGCGTCGGCCACCCGTTCACGGGATCGCTGCGCGTGGAGAGACGAGGCGATCGGGTCGGGGAACAGGTGTCGCTGGCGATCGGTTTCGCGCAGGAGGGTGAGGTGCCGTTCGGCGCCCTGCCGGACCTGGTCGAGTCGCTGGCCGCCGAAAGGCTGCTGGAGGGGCTCCAGGTGCGACGCGTGCGCGGACGCAGCGACCTGACCTATGAGCCGCGTTGGGCGGGCCTGGCGGTACCGATCGGTCTGGCGATCGGCCCGGAGCGGGTGGAGGGGATCGGGCTGCGCCGTGCCCGTTCCGGACCCATCAGGGGCACGGTCCTCGGCGCGGACAGCCGGAAGTCGCTGTGGTTCCCGGTGCTGGGCACGGCAGAGTCACCCGCACGGGCGGTGAACCTGGTCCGCGCGCAACTGCGGCACCTGGCAGCGGTCGGTCAGGCGTGACCCGTCGTCGTTGGGCGCGGTGGGACTGCCCGCGCCCAACAAAACTCCAGTCGCCCTACGGGACAGGAGACTACGAATTCATGCCAGCGGGAGGCCACCCGGACTTGCGAGCGGCCTCTTTCAACTCCTCGGCACCATTTTCCTATTGACATCAATAATTCAGAATCGACCTCGCGTCAAGCAGGAAAACCCGCCGGACCATAAACTCTCGGAATCAGGAATCTGTCAACCGCCTCAGTTCACTGAGACCGCTGATTCGCTCAAGCGAAACACCTTTCGGAATATGCCCCGCGCGTTCGTCCTCAGTCGAACCAACCCACGCCTCAAGAGCCTGAACTGACGTCAATCCACGCCCCTTGGATTCAAGAAGTCGCCGCACCCAAGCACCTTTGGCATTTCTTCCTTCAGCACCCACAGAATCACGGTTCAGGAAGTTTGCAGCCGTTCCATCTTCAGACGCCCAGAGATAACCGAGCAAAATCTCCTTCTTGTATACTGGGGCATAAATCAGGACACCATCCGACCACCGATCGAACCTGGGTCCGGAATCAAGCCTTTCCAACTGAAGGTCGTCCCAGGCATCCCCTCGAGACATAGCATGAGCAGGGTCCGGTTCGCGATCGCTCATTTCACACCCATCTCCTGTACATCCATCCTAGATTTACGCACTTTCCACCCTGACAGTGATGTCCCAGACTCCCGTAGTCGGGTTCTCAACGGCATCTGTGAACACGAGTCGCGTACCCCTGGATAGAATGATCTCCCTCTGATTGGGATACAGGCTGTTTCTACCCATCCAAAGAGCATCATATCCCCGCGGGACATCAATGTGCAGCTGATACCGATGGCTTGGAGGGCCGAACGCGGCTTCCACCCCAAGTGATCCCGACATGTACCCCCGCTCTATAAAATCCTCCCCAATCAGGTCAGACGGGTCATGGATCCCTCGAACTGGATCTAGCATAAAATCTATGTCGCGAAGACCCCGATGAATCTGAACCGCTTCGGGAAGAGGGTTTCTCGTAGCAGCATCAAAAGCATCCAGGTTCTCTTCGAGCACCCTCCTGACTTCGGCGGCGTTTGCAGGCGTGGGATCTGGTCCGCCAAACCATTCATGAAGCCAGTCCCGAAAATACGGAGGAGGCAATCCTATCAGATAATCCACTGCAGCATCCTTGTCACTCATTCGCGAGAAGGTATTGTAGTAGTATGACTTTTGCGTGTAGCTCCTAGAGGCAAGCTGCTGCTCGGAGGTTAGATTGTCGAACTGGTAACCAAGGACCCTGTCTCCGTAGTCTTGACCTTCGCCATTCGAAGAGAATCGACGAATACCGTCGGAATCGACATGACCAGGATAGGTGGCTGTCGGGTCCGGCAGAAGTGAAGGGACGGAATCCACTGTCGTAGTTCCATCGACGCCCTGGATTCCATCGCCACCTTTTCCGGTCGCATCGGGGGAACCGGAACCTTGCCCATTATCGTTCCCCTGACCCTGGTCATCAGGTGCAACAGGACCTCCGTCATCTCTGCCATCGCCGCCATCACCGCTGCCATCGGAAGATGGTTCCGTGTCCGCCGACTCCTCACGCGGTCGGACGGGCTCGGATTCCCTCTTGTTCTCATCGCGGCGCCCGAGGCCGTCATCGACCTGATCGTCAAAGGTGTCGTCATCGTCACGAGCTTGGGACTGCTGCTCCGAGGTCCGCTCGGTACGAGGCTGACCCGTGTCGCCGCCCTGTGGGTCCCTGTCCGGGGTCGCGGGTGTGTCAGGGTCTCCGGATTCGCGTACCGGCGCGTTCGGCTCGTCGGCATCGTGCTGTGGTTGCGATTCGCGGTCCGGGCGGGTGCCGTCCTGGCGGGGTTCGTCCACGGACGGACGGGGGTTCGGGCTCGGTGTCGGGTCCGGGATGGGGTCAGGATCAGGGTTTGGGGTCGGAAGCCGTGGCGTCGGACCTCCAACGGAACCCGTGTCCAGATCGGGCATGAGGTCCTCGACCCGGCCGTCCGGGATCGGATCCTCGTCCAGGTTCTCCAGCAGCTCGTCCACGGACTCGAACTGACCATCGGGCCCGCCCTCCGGGTCCAGCGACGCGAACCCGTCGGCGTCGCTGTCCACGTCCTCACGGCCCCCGTCGGGCCCGTCGGCTCCGCCGCGCCGCCCACCGCCGAGCAGCGTGCGCACCGCACGGAGCGTGCCCGAGACCGGCAGCAGCGCGATGTTGGTGGTCGTGACCCCCGCCGCGTACTCGTTGTTCTCGCCCCACTCCGACCAGGCGAAGAACGCCTCGCGCTGCTCCGACCACGCGGCCCCGGCGTTGTCGCGCTGCGCGTCCCAGTCATAGCCCCAGTACGGCTCACCGCCGAACGGGTTGATCAGCCACCCGTCCTCACCGTGCAGACCGACCAGCGCGGCGGTGCCCTCGACCGCGCCCTGTCCGAACTCGACCTTGTTCTGCATGATCTCGTTCGGCTTGAGCGTCCACCCGGTGTTGGGCCCCCAGAGCCCGGACAGGGAGACGACGGTGACGCCCGTCTCCCACCCCACGTCGACGACGACGGTTTCGAGTGCGCCCAGCTGGAACCCCAGATACCAGTCCACAGGCCAGGGCGCGTCGTCGCCCTCGCGCATCCACTCGTAGGAGTCGCCGAAGTACCGGCCCGCGAAGTCGGTGAAGCCTCTGTCCTGTTCCCCGGCGTCGGTGGCCAGCCCGTAGGGGATCTCCTCCGGCGCCCCGGTGTACTCGTCGGGCGCGACGTAGGTGGGCCCGTCGGACAGGCCCGAGATCGTGTTGGCGCACTCGATCTCGGCGTCGTTGTAGGTCTGCCAGGCGCGGTTGACCGCGTCCTTGAGGTCCATGTTCTCGGTGATCGCGCTGGGTTTCTTCAGCCACCAGATCGCCGAGTCCGCGTCGACCTCCGAGCGCAGCTCCTCGGCCTGGGCCCGCAGCGAGTTCAGGGAGTTCTTCGCGGTGCGGATCGCCGCGGCGAAGTCGTCGAGCGCGTCGGCGACCGTGGTCAGGTCGGACTCGACGCCCTCGGCCTTCTCCACGGTCGGGTCCATCGCCGCCAGGAGCTCCCCCGACTCCGGCGCCTCGTAGTGCGCGTCGAGCCCCGACCACGTCGACCCCGCGCCCTCGGCGAGCTCCAGGATCTCCTCACCGCCCGACCGCAGATCCGCCGCGGCCTGCTCGAGGGACTCGGCGTCACCGCCGGGGGTCGGGATCTCCGCGGGGTCGATGAGGCGGAGGATGTTTCCGTCGACGCCGGTCTGGGCCTCGGTCAGCTGGAAGTCGCTCACCGCGGGCCTCCCGGCTCGTCCCCGCCGAGATCGAGGTTCTCCATGGTCCCCGCGTTGTTCTGCGCCTCCAGGGCCATCTCCTCGTTGCCGTCCATGTAGGCGCGGGTCGCCTCTCCGGCGCCGATCACGCACGACAGCCCGCGCAGCAGCATCTCCCCGGTCGCGCCGTTGTAGGCACCGGTGAAGCGCAACAACTCCGATTCGACGGGGCCGCTCCCGGCCGCCTCCAACGCGCTTTCGATCTTCTGCGACGTCCGGTCGACGCATTCGGAAAGGCCGCCGCCCGCCTCGTCGACGCCCAACTCAGCGCTGACATTGGTCAGGACCGTCGACACACCGGGGACGTAGAGGTTCCACTGGCTCATCAGGCGTTCTCCCCGGATCCGGAGGCGGTGGCGCCACCCTTCTCCGATTCCGCCCGCCCGGTTCTCCTCTCCTCGCGGGCACGAAAGAGAAGCGGCCGGAAATCGTCGGCGGGTTCGACCGCGTCCGCGTGGTCCGTCCGAACCTCAGCCATACTCTGCGCGGCGGCGCGCGCACGCAGGTCCTCAACCACGGCACGCACCTGTTCGACCGCCCGGTTCAGGCGCGCACGGCCCAGATCACCCTGGATCGGGCCGACGTGCGGGACGGCGCCGCCTCCGGCGGGGCTCCGGCGACCGGCGAGAGGCCGGACGACCTCCGACTCGGGAGCACCGGGCGCCGCGTCCTCGGGGGGATCCACCAGCTCGAACTTCATCCATCGACTCCCGTCGGGCAGCAGGGGGTGAGAACTGTCGTTTCGGGTTTCGCATGGATTATCCACAGCGGGCCGACATCGAATGACGCGCGAGAGGACGGACGGATTCGTGATCCGCGCAGCTCAGAGCGCACACATGACGGAGATGGAAAGGCATTCCGCCCATATGTGACATGGAACACAGGAAGATCGGGCCCTGCTCCAGGAGAATCGAGAACAACCGCCGTGATCAGGCGTTACGGCATGTGTTCCCGATCGGCCGCGTCCGGAAGCGGCCACTGTCCCCAGCCACCCGCACGGAGGGCGCCGGACCCGGTACGGCCGCCCGCCAAGGCGTCGGACCCCTCACGATCGAAGGCGGCGGACGGCTCCTGGCGGCGCCGTTGGAATACACCCGACGCGACAGACGTGTCGCAGGCGCGGGGCCCGCCTGGCCGCACCGAGCCCAGAGATCACTCCGCTGATCCGGGTGCTCTTCGCTGTTTGGCGTTGAAGCGCGCCTTCTTCTGACGGTTCCCGCACGTGTTCATGTCGCACCATCTGCGGGTGCGGCTCTGGCTGGTGTCGAAGAAGGCGGCCCGGCAGGTCGGTGACGCGCACAAGGCCAGCTTTCCGTCTCGTTCCCCCGCGATGACGCCGATCGCGTCGGCGGCGATCACGCCGAGGGCGTCTTCCACGCGGGAGGCCGAACTGAGCCGCCACCGCCGCCTGCCCTCGGGGGTCAGGATCGCCGCGGCCCGCCCCTGGGAGCTGCGGTCATTGATGACTCGGACAGCGGATGCGGGGAGGGCGTCCTGGATCGCGGCCGCCGTCGCGGCGGCGTGGATCGCCTCCCTCAGTTCCCGGGCGAGGTCGAGCTGGGCAGTGGTGCAGGAGTCCACGGCCAGGCCGTTCACCGCCAGCCAGTCGACGAGTCGCTGCGGCGTGGGAATGCGCTCCACAGCGTTGCCCTGACGCTCGGTCAGAGTCGCCGTGAAGCTGGTCGCCAGCACGTTGCCGAGGCGGAAGTCAGGGAAGCCAGCACGCATGGAACCACCTTAGCCGGTTGCACGCGGACATGGACACATGTTAGAACCGCCTTAGCCGGTTCCGCGATGGCCAGGAGGTCTCATGACCCGTCCAACCAGCGACGTGCAAGCGTTCGAAACCCACGCGACCGACGCCGACCTCGACGATCTGCGAGCGCGACTGGCCGCGGCGCGGCTGCCGGAGGCCGAGACGGTCGATCGCGCCGCGCCCGGCCCCCGCCGATGGGGGCAGGGCGTTCCCCTCGCCGACCTCGTCGAGGTCGTGAACTACTGGCGTACCGGGTACGACTGGCGGTCGTTCGAAGCGCGCCTCAACCGGCTCGGCCAGTTCCGCACGACCATCGATGACCTGGGAATCCACTTCCTGCACCGCCGATCCGCGCGCGCGGACGCCACTCCTTTGGTCCTGACGCACGGCTGGCCGGGCAGCGTCGCCGAGTTCATCGATGTGGTGGACGAGCTGGCGGATCCGAAGGACGCGGACGCGCCGGCGTTCCACGTCGTGGTCCCGTCGCTACCGGGCTTCGGCTACAGCGACAGGCCGACCGCCACCGGGTGGGGAACCGAAAGGATCGCGGCCGCGTGGGTGGAACTGATGGGAAGGCTCGGCTACAGCGGGTTCCTGGCCCACGGCGGCGACTGGGGAGGCAATATCACCACGGTTCTCGGCGGCAGGTTCCCGGCGCACGTTCTCGGCATCCACACGACGTTCGCCGAGGCGCCGCCCGGGTTGACGACGGACGGGCTGACGGCGGTCGAGCGCGGGTGGACCGAGGAAACCCGCGATTTCTGGCGCCGCCGCGCGGCGTACGCGAAGCAGCAGGCGACCCGACCGCAGACCATCGGCTACTCGCTCGTCGACTCACCGGTCGGGCTCCTCGCCTGGATCCTCGACAAGTTCGCCGAGTGGTCGGACACCGAGGACAGCCCGTTCGAGACGATCTCCAGAGACAGAATCCTCGACGATGTCACCCTGTACTGGCTGACGCGGACCGGCGCATCGGCGGCCCGCATCTACTACGAAAGCCACAACTCGCTCGACCCCGAACTCCGGGTCGACGTCCCGTCAGCGATCACCATGTACCCCCGCGACATCGAGAAGTCTCCGCGCCCCTGGGCCCAGGAGCGGTACCGGAACATCGTCCGGTGGAGGTCGCCCGGGAGCGGGGGGCATTTCCCGTCGCTGGAGGTCCCCAAGTACTTCGTCGAAGATCTGCGGGAGGGCCTGGCGGCGGTGCTGGCCGCCCACCGGTGAACGCTGCTCGGCGACACGGCACACGATGACCGGCGGCCGGGGTCAAGAACGTCGCGTCAAGGCAGCTCTCGGGAGAGGCGGCGGTCTCTCCGCGGTGTCCTGGCAGGGGTGGGGTCGCCGCTCCGGAGCGGTGACGGGGGTCGGCCCGCGCGGGCCGACCCCCGTCACCGGAGCCGCGGACGGTCAGGCGGGCACCGTCCACCGCTGGTTCTGGGCCCCGTTGCAGGTCCAGATCTGCAACCGCGTGCCGTCGGCCAGGCTCCCGCCGCGTCCGTCCAGACACATCCCGGACTGCGGATTACGCAGCGCTCGTGTGGCCGAGGAGTACGTCCACGTCTGCGCGCCGGTGCCGTTGCAGTCCCACAACTGCACGTCCGTCCCCGCGGTGGTGCCGCCGCCCGCGACGTCCATGCACTTGCCGAAGGCGCGAACCGTGCCGTCAGCCGCCATGGTCCACTGCTGGGCCTGGTTGCCGTTGCAGTGCGCGACCTGGATCGGCGTCCCGTTGGCGGTGTCGGCTCCCGCCACGTCCACGCAGATGCCGGTGGGCGCGGTGATGGTGCCGGTCGGTTCCCCGGATCCGGTGCCGTTGTCGTAGACGCGGACGTAGTCCACGAGCATCTGCTGGGGGAACCGGGTGGTGCCGTCGGGGTAGCCGGGCCAGGTGCCGCCGACCGCGACGTTGAGGATCATGAAGAACGGGTGGTCGAAGACCCAGGGGTCGCCGCCCAGGTCGGCGGGGGTGAGGGTCTGGAAGGCGACGCCGTCCACCGACCAGGTGATGGCGTCGGGGGTCCAGTCCACCGCGAAGACGTGGAAGTCGTCGGCGAACGCCCAGCCCTGGGGGTGGGCGTAGGGCGCCCCGATGCCCTCCGCACCCGAGTAGCCCGGTCCGTGCACCGTGCCGTGCACGAGGTGGGGTTCGCGGCCGATGTTCTCCATGATGTCGATCTCACCGGAGTCGGGCCAGGGGGTGTCGGGGAAGCTGTCCCCGAGCATCCAGAAGGCGGGCCAGATGCCCTGCCCCTCGGGGATGCGGATACGCGCCTCGAAACGGCCGTAGGCGCGCTCGAACCGGTCCTGGGTGGTCATCCGGGCGGAGGTGTAGGAGCCGTCGCTCTCCCTCCGCGCGGTGATGACGAGGTTGCCGTTCCCGTCGAGCGCGGAGTTGGCCCGGCTGGTGGTGTAGTTCTGGAGTTCGGCGTTGCCCCACCCGTGGTCGCCGGTCTCGTGCCGCCACCTGGCGGGGTCGGGAGCGCTCCCGGCGGGTCCGTCGAACTCGTCGGCCCAGACCAGGTCGCCGGGTGCGGCCCGCGACACCGGGGAGGACGGGGACGCGTGGACGAGCTGGGCGTCCACCGGGACCGCGCCCTGCTGCGCGGCCAGCCCCACGACCGCCAGGACGGCGACCGCGGCCGCCGAGAGGACGCCCGCGCCCGGGCGGCGCGGCGGGCGGTGTCGACGGGGCCGGAGGATTCCGGGGATGCGGGGGCTTCGGGGGACGGTGGTCGGGCTCATCCGACAGCTCCAAACTGCGTGCCCGGGCCTCGCGGTCGGCGTCCACCGCGTGGGGCCGTGCGCGGATCGGCCCGGCTCGGCTGGGGGTGGGGAAGTCGCGCGGCCCATCCACCTGACACCGTGCCACCACGGCGTCACGGAGTGAATGGGGCACAAGCCTTACAGATGCCCCCAGCTCACGACAAGGGGGTTTCGCGAGTTTTTGGAAGCGCTCCCATGCGCCGTGCCGAACACGTCCGGGTCCCCCGGTCGGGCGGTGAAGCCGACCCACGCCCGACCCGGGCACCTGGCAGCGGCCAGCCGGGCCTGACCCGCCGCGGAGGGCCCCGACCCCCACAGCCGCCGGGCAGCACACCTTTTCCACCACGGAACGCACCCCCCGACGAACCGTGCGCCCCTCCGCGCGCCCCCGGGCATGGGCGCGGTCAAGGATCCTGGCGGGCCGCGCCGGCGATCACCCGAAGGATGGGTGAGACTACACGGAGTGAAACAGTCGGACCCGGATCGGTGGTCGCGTCCCATGCCCCGCACCTGGCACCCCAGAACACCAGCGGTCCTCACGCGCATACGGCGGACCGCGCGCTCGACCCCGAAGCGCCGCGACCGCTACGTGGACCTGCTGCGCGCGCTGGCCATCGTGCTCGTGGTCCTGGGCCACTGGCTGGCCGTGGTGGTGACCACCGACGACGGGATCGCCGGAAGCAACGCCCTCGGTATCCTCGCCTGGACCCGCCCGTTGACGTGGCTGTTCCAGGTCATGCCGGTGTTCTTCCTGGTCGGCGGGTACGCCAACGCGGCCTCCCTGACCTCGCACCGGGACAAGGGCGGCGACGGGCTCGGCTGGGTGCTGGGGCGCACGGACCGCCTGCTCCGCCCGACCACCGCGTTCCTGGCCGCCGTGTGGGCGGTCGCGGTCGCCGCGCTGCTGCTGGGGACCCCGCCCGAGCTCGTCGGCCTGGCGCTGTGGGCCGCCGCCATCCCGCTGTGGTTCCTGGCCGCCTACCTGGGCGTCGTCGCCCTCGCCCCGCTGACACACGGGCTGCACCGCCGGTGGGGGGCCGCGGTACCACTGGTCCTCATCGGTCTCGTCCTGGCCTCGGACACCGCACGGCTGGGCTTTGACCTCCCCCTCGTCGGCGACGCCAACTACCTGCTGGTCTGGCTGGCCATGCACCAACTCGGCTTCCTGTGGCGGGACCGCTGGTCCCGGCCGCGTCCCCTCGTCACCGCCGCGGCCGCCCTGTGCGGGTTCGCTCTGCTGTTGGCACTGACCATGCCGGGCCCCTACCCGACCAGCATGGTGACCGTGCCGGGTCAGGAGCTGGGCAACACCACACCGCCGACGTTCGCGCTCCTGGTCCTCGGCCTGACCCAGACCGCCGCCGTGCTGTGGCTCGCGCCCCCCGCACGGCGGCTGCTGCGGCGCTCCGGCCCCTGGACGGCGGTCGTGGCGGTGAACTCGGTGGTGCTGACCGTGTTCCTGTGGCACATGAGCGCCGCGGTCATCACCGGCGCCGCCCTGTACGGCACCGGCCTCCTGGCGCAGTGGCCGGTGGGCTCGGCCGCGTGGCTGCTGCAACGGGTGCCCTGGCTGGTCGCGGTCACCCTGGTGCTGTCGGTTCTCGTGGTCGTCTTCGGCGGCGTCGAGGCGCGCACCGCCCCCTCCAGCGCCGGATGGCGGATCAGCGCGCGGACCTCGTCACCGGTCGGGAACGCGGCCTGGCGCGCCCTGATCGCGTTCGCCCTGGCCGCGATGCTGGCCGGGCTCACCGGAACCGCCACAGCCGGCGCGGGGCGAAGCGGGGTGGACACCCTCTCCGTGGTCGCCCTGGGGTCCTACGTGATGGGCGCGTCGATCCTGCGCCTGGCCCGCCGCCGCTGGTCCGGAAGCTGAACGCCGCGACCGGTGGCGAGGCCCCGCCCCGCCGGTTCAGAACCGGAAGTCGAACCGCGGGAAGCGCAGGCTACCGCCCTCGTCAGCGATCTCCAGGTCCTCGAACTCGAAGGCGGGCGTGGTGAAGCACGTGGCCAGGGTCTCCTGCGCGGTGAGCGTGCGCGCGGTCTGCCACGTCCCGGCGGGCACCAGCACCTGGAGCGACTGACCGGCCTCCGCGTAGGGGCCCAGCGTGTACCGCTCCTGCGGCACCGGTTCCGGCCCGGTCCCGCCCAGCTCGATCAGCGTCGGTCCGCCCCGGCAGAACGACCACATCTGCGCCGAGCGCAACTTGTGCCATCGGCACCGCTCGCCCGGGCACAGCAGGTACTGCAACGCCGACGCCGTCTCCCGCTCGGACTCATAGCCCTCCGGCCGCACGTACACGCCGCTGCGCCACGTGGCGCGGAACCACCCGCCCTCGGGGTGCGGGAACAGGTCCAGCGCCTCGGCCGTCGACCCGCGTTGGTCGACGGCCGTGAACACCCCCGGGGGCTCGCGTCTGAGATAGCGCACGCCCACGACCGCCTCGCGCGGGATCGCGCCGTAGATGTGGGGGAAGAGGACGCCGTCGTCGAGCGAGGAGCCGAACTCCTCGTCCAGCGGCAGGTGGGCGGAGGGGTCCTCCCAGCGCACCTCGCAGGACAGTCGCGCGGTGTCGACCACCAGGACGCAGAACGGCTCGCTCGCCGCCCGGTACAGGCTGTTGGCCACCGCGAGCATCGCGTGCTCGTTCGGGGAGGCGTGGACGAACCCGTCGGTACGCAGACTGTCCGGCGCCACGTCCCCGGTTCCGCCTCGCCAACGGGCCAGTTCGGTCATGTGCAGCACGTAGTTCATCGTGATCGACCCCGCCACGTACGCCCCCCGGGGATCAGGTGTCCCGCCGGTCCCTTGTGGGCCTTCTTCCCCCACCGCAGTCGACGCAATCCTGGAATCCGTGCCGGGGGCGGGAGATCACACGAGCGGGTCGACCGCCTCGTCCACGACCGCCTGCAACCGGCGGCGCAGGGCGGCGCTGTGGGACCGGTCGGTGCACACCTCGACCACGCGCAGCCCCTCCCCCATCAGCGCCTTGGGCAGGTCGGCCGCCCACTCCAGACGCGTGTAGGGCAGGTCGGCGACGGCCGCGACCCGTTCCATCGACACCCCGTGCGGAGTGCCGAAGACCCGCTCGAAGTCCGGGTGCCCCGCCTGCTCCAGGCCGGAGAAGATCCCGCCGCCGTCGTTGTTGACCACGACGACCGCCAGGTCCGGTCTGGGTTCACCGGGGCCGATGATCAGCCCGTTCTGGTCGTGCAGCACCGCCAGGTCACCGAGCAGGGCGTAGGAGCGCTCCCCGCCCTGCCGCTCGTGGGCCAGCGCGGCCCCCACGGCGGTGGACACCGTCCCGTCGATCCCGCTCACCCCGCGGTTGCCCACCAGCCGTACCCCGCACCGCGCCCGCATCGTTGCGTCCAGGTCGCGGATGGGCATGCTGGACCCGGCGAACAGCAGGGATCCCGCGGTCAGTTGCGAGGCCAGGTCGCGGGCCAGCCGCGGCTCGCTGATCAGTTCCTCGGCGTCCAGCGCCCGGTCCAGGGCCGTGCGGGCGGCCTCCTCGGCCCGCCACCAGGAGCGCGACCAGTCGGTGCGCCGGGGCTCGTCCCACGACAGTCCCTCGGGCGGTGCGACGGCGGCGACGACGTCGGTGGCGGTGCGCGCGGGGTCGGAGAAGGCGTTGGCCAGACCCGCGGCGGGGTCGCCGACGGCGGAGGCGGTCACCACGACGTGTCGCCCGGCGCGCCGCAGGTAGGCCTGGATCTGCCGCGAGAGGTTGGGCCGCCCCACACTGACCACCAGTTCCGGGGGGTGCGCGGCCGAGAAGCGCGGCGAGGCCAGGAGCTGGCGGTAGGTGGACAGCGCTCCGGTGCGGCGCGCGTTGGAGGTGGGTTCGGCCAGCAGCGGCCACCCGGTCAGCTCCGACAGGGCCAGGAACGGCACAGGGTCGTAGTCGCCGTCACCGCACACGATCACTCCGCGCTCGACCCGGGGCAGCACGTACGGCGCGGGCTCGGTCGAGGGACCGGGGCGGTTGATCCAGGGGCGGCCCTCCTCCCGGCCGTCCAGCGGTTCGGTCCACGGGACCGGGGAGGGGCCGTCGGGGGTCAGCGGGTCGCGGAAGGCCACGTTGAGGTGGACGGGTCCGGGGCGGCGGTCGACTGACGCGCTCCAGGCGCGGCAGGCCAGCGACCGCCAGTACGGCACCATGCCGGGAACCGGGTCCGGCGTGCCGACCTCGGCGAACATGCGCACGGCGCCGCCGTACAGACCGATCTGGTCGACCGTCTGGTTGGCACCGGTCCCACGCAGCTCGGGCGGCCTGTCGGCGGTCAGCACGAGCAGCGGCACCCCGCTCTCGTCGGCCTCCATGACCGCCGGGTGGAAGTTCGCGGCCGCGGTACCCGAGGTGCACACCACCGCCGTCGGGCGCCGCGAGGCCCGCGCCAGGCCGAGTGCCAGGAAGGACGCCGAGCGTTCGTCGACGCGCACGTGGACGCGGATGTCGGGGTGGGCGACCAGGGCGAGCGCGAGCGGCGTGGAGCGCGACCCCGGTGCGACCACGGCCTCCTCCAGGCCGCACCGGACCAGTTCGTCGACGAGGACCCGGGCCAGGGCGGTAGACGGATTCATCGGGTTCTCGGGGCCAGGTCCCGGGCCTTCGCGGACCGGGAGGAACGCCCCTGCCTCCTTGCGGGTGGTGTCACGGTTGCCGTCGGCCCGCTCGCGGGTGCGGGGGTACCGGTCGTGGATGCCCTGGTCGGTGCCGTGGGCTGCGGCGCTGCCGAGGCGATCGGGGACCGGAGGGCGGGGCGCGCGACCGGACGTCACCACCTCGGTCACCCCCCGCCCGCGTCCTCGCGCGCACTCGGTCGCTCTCGCTCGTTCTGGTCACGGGGCCGCCGCGCCACGGCCCGGTTCCCTCCTCGGCGGTTTCCTCCGCCCCGGCGCCCGGGGGCGCCGGTGTGCGCTGGTCACCGCCGTCTCCATCTTCGCGCGCTCCCGGAGCGGAGTGCGCCCGACCCCCGGAACCCGGAAGGGGACCCCGTCTTTCCAGTGAACCGTGTCCACCGGGGTGCGGTGGCGGGTCACGGCTGTGATCTGCGACCCTCAGCCCCTGGCGCGTACGCGCGGCGGCGCCCGCGCACGGGGGCGGCGCTCCCCCCGGTCCGAAGGACGCGCGGGACCGCCGCCCCGGACGGTTCAGGGGCCCGACGACCTCCCAGCCTCCCGGGCGGCCTCGGCGCGGGCGCGCCAGGCCGACGGGTCGGTCTCCACCGAACGCAGCCGCTCCTCGTCGACCGACACCGCGCGCACCGGCAGGTACCCGTCCTCGGGCAGCAGCGGGTCGGCGGTGACGTCGGCGGTCAGCATCTGCATGGTCGCCAGTCCGCACGCGTGGGGCAGTTCCGGCAGCGCGGCCGCCAGAGCCACCCCCGCGGCCAGGCCCACCGACGTCTCCACGGCGCTGGAGACCACCACCGGCAGACCGCACGCCTCGGCCACGCGCAGGGACGCGCGCACCCCGCCCAGCGGCTGCACCTTGAGCACGACGATGTCGGCCGCCCCGGCGGCCCGGACGCGCAGCGGGTCCTCGGCCCGGCGGACGGACTCGTCGGCGGCGACCGGCACGTCGACGCGCCGCCGTACCAGGGCGAGCTCGTCCAGGGTCGCGCAGGGCTGCTCCACGTACTCCAGACCGAACCGGTCCAGCTCCCGGACCATCCGCACGGCGGTGTCGACGTCCCAGGCGCCGTTGGCGTCCACGCGCACCCGACCCGAGGGGCCGATCGCCTCGCGCACGGCCTCGACGCGGGCCAGGTCCTCGCTCGGGGCCTGGCCCCGCTCGGCCACCTTCACCTTGGCGGTGGCGCACCCCCCGGCGCGGACGATCGCGGCGGCCCGCTCGGGGTCCACGGCGGGCACGGTGACGTTGACCGGTACCCGGTCGCGGACCGGGGCGGGCCAGCCCTGGTGGGCGGCCTCGTGACAGGCCGCCCACCAGCGCGACGACTCGCGCGGTCCGTACTCGGCGAAGGGGGAGAACTCACCCCATCCGGCCGGCCCGCGCACGAGCATGCCCTCGCGCACGGTGATGCCGCGGAACCGGTTGCGCAGTCCGATCGCGAACGCGCGCCCCCCGGTGAGCCCGTCCTCCGGGCCGGGGTCGGGGGCGGCGGTCACGGGCGGCGCGGGAACTTGTCGAACTCCGGACGGCGCTTCTCCTTGAACGCGTCCCGGCCCTCCTGGGCCTCCTCGCTCATGTAGTAGAGCATGGTGGCGTCCCCGGCGAACTGCTGCATGCCCGCGGCGCCGTCGCTGACGGCGTTGATCGCGCCCTTGACCATGCGCAGGGCCAGCGGCGACTTGTCGAGCATCTCACGCGCCCACTGCACGGTCTCCTTCTCCAGGTCCGCCAGCGGCACGACGGTGTTGACCATGCCCATGTCCAGCGCCTCCTGCGCGCTGTACTGACGGCACAGGTACCAGATCTCGCGCGCCTTCTTCAGGCCGACGGTCTGGGCCAGCAGCCAGGAGCCGTACCCGCCGTCGAAGGAGCCGACCTTGGGGCCGGTCTGCCCGAACTTGGCGTTGTCGGCGGCGATGGTCAGGTCGCAGCAGACCTGGAGGACGTTGCCGCCGCCGATGGACCACCCGGCGACCATGCAGATCACCGGCTTGGGCAGGCGGCGGATCTGCACCTGGAGGTCGAGGACGTTGAGGCGGCCGATGCCCTGCTTGGCCACGGCGTCGTCGCCCATGTAGCCGTCCTCGCCGCGGATCTTCTGGTCACCGCCGGAGCAGAACGCCTGGTCACCGGCACCGGTGAAGATGATCACACCGACCTCGGAGTCGTCCCGGGCGACGTTGAACGCGTCCTGGAGCTCGAACAGGGTCTGGGGCCGGAAGGCGTTGTGGACCTCTGGGCGGTTGATCGTGATCTTGGCGATACCCTCCGCGGTCTCGTAGATGATGTCGGAATACTCGCCCGACCGCTGCCAGTCGATCACGCTGCTCACGGCTTCTGCTTCTCCTCACGGGGACACTGGGACAGCGTGGACACGAGCGGCCGCGTCCACGCGTCGACCCTACGCATTGTGCCAGGCGGGCCGGGCCGTGCGGGCACGCCCCCGGCACGCCGCCCCACCGGGTCACCGACAGGCTACTCAGGCGTAGTCTGTCCCGCGTGGCACAGGAGACAGCAGAAGTATTCCCGGAATCGACGACGGCCTTCGAGGACGGCCGGCCGCTGCGTGCCGTCCGAGGCCTGGACCCGGGCCGCCTGGGAGACCTGGTGGCCCGTGCCCTGGAGGGGGACGGGCCCGCCCTGCTGCCCATCCCCGACGGGACCCCCGACACCCGCGCGGCCGAACTCCTGTCCGCGATGCGTCCCTCGTCCCTGCTGACACCGGACGGTCTCATCGGCCTCGACGGCGGTCCACCGGTCGCCCCCGACACGGCCCTGGTCATCACCACCTCCGGGTCGACCGGCCGCCCCAAGGGCGTGGAGCTGTCCGGCTCCGCGCTGCGCGCCTCGTCCCGGGCATCCGTCGAGCGCGTCGGAGCGGCGCCCGGTGACGCGTGGCTGTGCGTCCTGCCCGCCGGCCACGTCTCCGGCCTCCAGGTGATCCTGCGGGCCATGGCCACCGGCACCGAGGCGGTGCACGCGCCGTTCGACGTCGACACCGTCGCCGACCTGGCGGCCCGCCTGCGCCCGCACGTGTCCCTGGTCCCGACCCAGCTGCGCCGCCTGCTGTCGGCCGGGGTGGACCTGTCGGCGTTCGGCACGATCCTGCTGGGCGGCGCGGCCGCCGAGCCCACCCTCCTGGCGGCGGCCCGCGACTCCGGAGGCCGGGTGGTCACCACCTACGGCATGACCGAGACCTGCGGCGGCTGCGTCTACGACGGGCTCGCGCTGGACGGAGCCCGGGTGCGCGTGGACGGCGACGGGCCGGGCGCGCCCGGCCGGATCCTGCTGTCGGGTCCGATGCTGTTGACGGGCTACCGACTCGCTCCCGGTGTCGCGCCCGACCCCGGCACCCTGGTCACCGGCCCGGATGGGCGTCGGTGGCTGCGCACCAACGACCTGGGGCGGGTCGACGAGCGTGGCCGCCTGCGTGTGTTGGGCAGGGCGGACGAGGTGGTCAACACCGGCGGGCACAAGGTGGTTCCCGCCCAGGTCAACGACCTGCTCCTGGCGCATCCCGCGGTGGCCGAGTCGGTGGTCGTGGGCAGGCCCGACCCCGAGTGGGGCCAGCGCGTGTGCGCGGTCGTGGTCCCCGCCGACCCGGCCGACCCGCCGACGCTGGAGGAGCTGCGGTCGTGGGTGCGCGAACGCCTGCCCTCCTACGCGGCGCCCCGTGAGCTGGAGGTGCGCGACGCGCTGCCGTTGCTGGCCTCGGGCAAGCCCGACCTGGTCGCGCTGCGCACACCCGCGCCCGGCGCCTGAGGACGGGGCCCGCCCGGTCCGGCCGCCGACCGCGGCCGGGTCTCGGATCGCTCCCGGACCGGGGTGGGACCACCGCGTCCGGACGGATGTCGGGCGGACGCGTCAGCCGTTCGGTTCCCCTCCCCCCTTCCCGCGCGCCGCCGTGCCATGGGGGCGGTCCAGGACCAGGTCTCCGGCGCGGGACAGGACCTGGAGCCGGGTCCGGCCGCCGTGGTCGGCGGCGAGGAAGTGCGCGCCGATCGCCAGGCAGAAGGCGAGCAGGCCGCGGGCCTCGACCTCGTCGGGGTCGGGGCAGAAGGTGCCGATCGTCTCGCGCAGCAGCGCCATCCGCTGGTTGTCCACCCGCCGCAGCCGTTCGGCGACGGCCTCGTCGCGCCGGGACCAGTCACGGACCGCCAGGTCGATGGGCAGCAGGCGGTCGTCGGAGAAGGTGAGCATGCCCGCGAGCTGGGCCTTGTCCCTGGGGTCGCCGCCCTCGCGCTCGACCCGGTCGAGCACCTCGTCGACGCTTTCGCGCTCCCAGGCGTCCAGCATCGCCTCCAACAATGCGTCGCGGTCCGCGAAGTGCCCGTAGAAACCGCCTTTGGTGACGCCGATCCGCTTGGCCAGCGCCTCGACGCGGACGGCGTCCGGACCGCCGTCGGCCAGAGCTCGCAGCCCTTCCTCGATCCACCTCTCACGCGGTGTGCGGACAGTACCCACGATGTGCGCCACCTCACTGTTCCAGTTCATATACGCGACCGTATACAAGGTCTAGTCTCGTTCTATACGCAAGCGTATACGCGGCGGGGGCGGTCGGCGCGGATCCGAGCCGCACCAGGTCCCCGCCCTTCCCGGAGGCAGGAAAGGCGGCAGCAGCCATGAGACTCCCCCACACCGCCCACACCGCTCGGCCGTGGCGGATCCACGAACTCACCCGCGACTTCCGGCTGGAGGACGTGTGGGCGTTTCGCACCCCCGGAGCCGGACCGGACGACTTCCCCGCGATGCTCGCCGCGCTGCGGGAGGCGGGTGGGCCCGAGCGGCAGTCCGCACCGGTCCGGTTCCTGTTCGCCCTGCGCTGGAAGCTCGGAGCCCTGTTCGGTTGGGACCGGCCGACGAGCGGGGTCGGGGCCCGTGTCCGCTCGCTGCGCGACCGCCTGCCCGCCGACCTTCGACGAGCCCCGAACACCCCGGGCTCCGGCAAAGACCCGTTCACACCGGTCTACGAACTCGGCGACGAGTGCGCCAGCGAACTGGCGAACACGACCGTCCACACCGTCATGCACCTGGGGTGGGTGCCGACCGATCGGGGCGAGTACGAGCTGCGCATGGCCGCCCTCGTCAAACCCAACGGCCTGTTCGGCAGGGTGTACATGGCCGCCATCGCTCCGTTTCGCCACCTGATCGTCTACCCGGCGTTGACCCGGCAGTGGGAGGCCGCCTGGCGCGACCGCGACCGCCCGCGCCCGGCGGGCGGCACCCCGCAAACCGTCGACGGCGCCGTGGGCACGGGTGCGGTTCCCGCCTCCGTCCTCGCCCTCAGCTCGCTGTCCAGGGTGGACTACATCGACATGTTCACCCTCTCCACCGACGTGGACGCGACACCCGAGCAGTGGGCCCGGGCGATGTTCGGCGACGTCCCCGACCCCCTGGCGCGGCTGATCTGGCAGGGTCTGCTCGGCCTGCGGCTCAGCCGGGGGCCCTCCCCGGACACCGTGGCGGGATGGCGGATCACCGGACGCGGGGACGACTGGATCCGGTTGGCGACCGCCTCCCGGTCCACGTCCGACAACCTCGTCGTACGGGTGGCCGACGGGCGGGTGTCGCTGGTGACCTGCAGGCGTTACGGTCGCCCCCTCGACCGCCTCGTGTGGACCCCGCTGTCCGCCGTCCACCGCCGCCTGGCCCCCGGGGTGCTCCGCGGCGCCGTGACGGCGGTCCGGGCCCCCCGCTAGAGCACCTCGGCGAAGCGGGCGCGACAGATCCCCACCCGATACGGCGATCTGTCGCGCGGTCGCGGGTGCGCGAACGCCCGCCCCCTACACCACACCGCGCACGCCCGCACCCGGCGCCCGGGAGAACGGGGACCGGCGGAGCGGGGAGCGCCTGCGGTCGCGGGTGCGCAGCCGGAACGCGGTCGCGGCCACGAGGACGGCGCACACGAACCACAACGGTCCCAGGAACAGGTGGGACACCGGCACCGAGTCCTGGAAACCGGCGGCCACGCCGGTCTGCATGGTGCCGTAGGTGGGCAGGAGGGTGACGATGTCGCTGTCGGAGGCCGGGTTGGACACCGGGTTCTGCAGCCCCATGTCGATGATCGACAGCATGATGATGCAGAACATCCCCTCCAGCTCACCGCGGAGCAGCGACGCCAGCATCACGCCGATCCCGCCGAAGGCCAGCGCGGCGCCGAGCAGCGACAGCCACAGCATCACCGGCTGCTCCGGCGCCCAGTAGAGGCGGATCACCGCCACCGCGTACGCGCACACCAGCGCGGCCGCGACCAGCAGCGCGGTGAGCTTGGCCGCGAGCAGGTAGGTGCGCGGGTATCCGGCCATCGCCAGACGCGCGTCGAACTCGGCGGACCTGAAGGTCACGATGAACATCATGAACCCGACGATCAGTGTGACGGCGTTGACGGCGCCGGAGATCTTGCTGACGTGGTTGCCGTGCACGACCACCGTCTCCCCGGTGGCGCGCAGCAGGAAGGGCACGTCGGCGCCGTCGATCACCAGGTAGACGAGGGTGATCCAGGTCGGGATGAAGAACACCACGAGGACCAGCGCCAGCCGGTTGCGCAGATGCTCCAGGAGCGCGTAGCGGGCGGCCGTGGAGTAGCGGATCCAAGCGCGTCGCACGGTCACCCTCCCGCCACTGCGGCGGCGCCGGGAACGCTCGCGAGCCCGCCGCGGTCGTCCTCGACCAGGACACCGCCCTTCAGGCGCCACAGGACGTCGAAGCGGCCGGTGTCGAACGCGATGTGCGAGACGACCAGGACGGACCGGCCCCGGGCGCTCAGCTCGGCGGCCAGCGCCCAGAAGCGCTCGTAGGTGTCCCAGTCGAAGCCCTGGTAGGGCTCGTCCAACAGGAGCAGCGGAGGGTCGTGCATGAGGGCGAGGGTGAGGTTGAGTTTCTGTCGGGTGCCGCCGCTGAGCGTGGACACCCGGTGGTGGAGGTACTCGGTGAAGTTGAGGACCTCCATCAGTTCGCGGGCCCGGTCCAACGTGGGCAGGTCGTGGGCGACCTGGAAGAAGCGCAGGTGCTGGGCGACGGTGAAGGCCGGGTTGAGCACCGTGTGCTGGGGGCAGTAGCCCAGCCCTCCGGGGTGGTCGACGGCACCGTGGTCGGGTGAGAGGTGGCCGGAGAGGATGCGCAGCAGCGTGGTCTTGCCGGAACCGTTCTCCCCGACCACGCCCGCCAGGCAGCCGGGCGGGAGTTGCATGCGCACTCCTCGGAGCACGTGGTGGCGGCCGTAGGACTTGTGGACGTCCGTGACCGCGAGAGTGGGTGTGGAGCCGGGCACGTCGGGAACCTCCTGGGGGTCGGGGCTGGTCGTGCGGGAACGGGTGGTCACTCGGCCTCGCGCTGGGCGCAGTAGTGCCCGAGCGCGCGTATCCGGACCGAGTGCCAACTGGGTGCGACGAGGTCCTGGAGAGGTTTCCACGCGGTGTCGACCAGCCCGCGCGCCTCGTCGACGCAGGCCTCGACGGCGCCGTGGGCCTCCAGCTCCGCCACGGTGGAGGCGACGGTCGCGCGGTCGGCGTCACCGCCCCTGACGGCGTGCCAGATCTCGCGCACCCGCGGGTCCGGGAGGCGGCCCACGGCGTGCGCCAGGGGCATGGTGACCTTGCCCGCGTGCAGGTCCTCAGCGGTGTGCTTGGTGCGCACGCGTCCGCCCGAGGCCCCATGTGCGGTGACGCCACGCAGGTCCATGACGTCGTCACTGATCTGGTAGGCCAGCCCGACGTCCTCGAAGTAGTCGCCCACGGCCGTGATCAGCTCCTGGTCCGCACCCGCGATGAGGGCGCCCATCTCGGCCACACCGCGGACCGGAGCGGCGGTCTTGAGCCGGTGCGCGGTCCGCAGGCGGCGCAGGAGCCGGGACGCGTCCCCGGTGGCCACCGCCGCGTCCATCGCGGCGGTGTGGCCGGCGATGTCGAGCGCCTGCCCCGCGTGCCCGGCGCGCAGCACCCGCAGATAGATCTGGTAGGCGCGCAGCCGCAGCCGGTCGTCGTCGGGCAGGATCTCGCGCAGCACCCGGTCGAAGACGAAGTAGGCCGCGGTTCCCGCGTTGACCGCGGTGGGGACGCCGAAGACGGTGTGGGCGGAGGGCCGCCCCCGGCGGAGCGGTGACTCGTCCTGGACGTCGTCGACGACCAGACAGCCGGTGTGCATCAGCTCGGTGGCGGCCAGGAGGGGCCGGTACCGCTCGCTGTCTCCCCCGCACAGCTCGATGGCCGCGACGGCGACGTAGGAGCGCCAGCACTTGCCCAGGCCGTCGGTGGCGTGGCGCAGCGGCTCCACGAGGTGGTGGTGCAGGTCCTCGGCCACGAGGGCGTCCAGCCGCTCGGGGCGGTCCTCGGATCCGGCGACGCCGGGCAGCGATCCGTCGGGACGCGAGGGGTAGAGCCGCTCGATCTCGCGCAGGGTCACGTCGCGGACCCGGGTGACGTACCGCTCGAAGTCCCCGATCCGGTTGGAGGGCAGCACCTCGCACACCCCGTGTCCGCGGACGGGCCGACCGGCCATGGTCCCCTCCACCGAGACGTGCGCCTCCAGCATGCCCGGGAAGAGGAACAGCGAGCGGACCTCCTGGTGGGGGAACCAGGTCCGCACCTCCAGGCGCAACTCCAGTTCGGGGACCTCCACCTCCCAGGCGGTGTCGTAGGTGTTCAGGGTCGGCAGCGACGTCCACGACCGGGTCGCGGAGAGTCGAGCCGACGCCTCGGTCCGGCGGCCGTCGGGGGCGACCGCCACGGCGGTCGGCTCGTCCTCGTGGCTTCGCCCACTGGACAGCTCGGTTCGGCCGAGACGGTAGACGGCCACCTCCCAGCCGTTCTCCAGCCGCAGCCCCGCCCACGTCCACGTCGGATCGTCGGTGGGCGGCGGGGCGTCGAAACGGTACCTGGGGGATCCTGTCGCACGCTCGTACCAGGCGTCTCCTGTGACCGACTCCGTGCGTCCGCCATCGCGGACCGAGCCCGCCACGGCGAGCCGGGGGACGAAGTAGGTGCGCATGGCGCCGCGTCCGGGCCAGGTGGCCGAGTGCCGGAAGAGCTGATCGGTGACCGGTTTGAGGGGCGTGAGACGCAGTGAGAAGCCCGACTCGGCCCCGTCGGCGTCGACCAGGTAGTCGTCGCCGTCCCTGCGCAGACGCGCGATCCCGTAGTCGAGGTCGAGCCGACTCGGTTCGATGCGCACACGACCGGGCAGGCGGCGGTCGGGCAGGAAGCCGCGCCCCTGCTCCAAGGCTTCGGTGAGGGCGCGCCGCACACGCGGGTCGATGCTCCGGTCGTTGCCCGCCAGGGACTTGACGAGTTCCGCGCAGCTCTCGTTCATCCACGACTCACCGGTGTGGGTGGTCTCGGCGGGGTCGCTGCGGAACCAGACGACGGTGTGCGCGTCGAGGGTCGTGCCGTCGGGGGTCAGGGTCCGGTGCCGGACGAAGTAGAACACCAACCCGAACTCGCCGTCGTCGCCCTCCAGGTGCGCGTTGAACCACCACCACTCCATGCCGTCGGACCGACGTGGAAGTTCGAGGGAGGCCAGGTCGGGTGCCTCGCCCCGGACCGGCCGGTCACCGTGCCGTTCGGACCCCGGTCGGTTCGTCGGCGCCGTTTCCGTCCGCGTCTGGGTCATACGTTCGCTCTCCCTCGTGCGCGGCCCGGGCCGCGCGGATTCCGGATCAGGGCACAACGCGGCGGCGTCGACGCGGTGTACGGAGATTCCACTCGTTCCTTGCGACACCGACGCATGACCGGTTCGCAATGGATTGGGCGCGATCTGTCGAATTCTAGGGAAATCGACCGACCCGCATCCGGGATTCAGCGTAGCGACGGTTGGCATCGCGTTCAATTCGACGGCCACTCCGACAGTCCGCAATATCCCAAACGAGAACGATTTCACAGTATCTTTCGCGACCCCACACGACCACCCCATTCGCCCCACTCCCGCCGTTCGCCGACGTCCGCGACCGCAGCGACCACCATCGCCCCTGGCGGCCGGGGATCCGGGGGACACGAACCCGCCCGACCACCACCGATTCACAAAATTCCACAAAAAGGACGTTCCTTCCAGCCGCCGCCACCGGAACCCCGAACCACGCCAACCAGAACCACACGGAACCCCTTCCAGGGGCGGGCAGGATTCGGACTGAAAAAGCCGTTCGTTTTGACACCCGACCGACGCTCGTGGGCGACATCGAGGATCGACATACGGAAGCACCACCGAACACGATGGTGTTTTCATCCGCCTTGGCGATTAATTGAGAAAAACCCGGAAAACACACTTTCGCCGGAACGGCACCGACAACCACGCCCCCGCCCCGGGTCGCGACCATGGTCGTTCACCCACCCGGAGCCGACCTCCGGGCAGCCCCTACGCCGAACCGGCGTTACCGGTGCACTCCGAACACATGGGACCCTGACCTCAGCGGGTACGACGGTCGACGCCGCCGACACCCGCGCCAGGTGACCTGGGTACACGGACGCCCCACCGCCGACGGACCCGCCCGCACCCCTCGTGCGCGGTGTCCGCAAAGGGCGGGGAACTTCCGGAAGTCCCCCGACGTCTACCTGTGTATCCGGTCCCACGGCCCCTCTTTCCCAAGGAGGTCCGCAGTTGGCGAGAGCCATCGGTCCACTCGTTCCCGACCCTGCGCCCTCCCCTGTGCCCGCCGGCCCATGGGGGCCCTGTCGTATCACGCCGGAAGCGAGCTCCCTTACCCGCTCCCGGCCGGCCATGGCCACTGATCACACAGTGATCCATGCCACTCCGTCCGATATCCAATCGAGACAGGGAACATTTGACTCGCCGACACGTTGGACATATTGGCGCGTCCAGTCGGCGGGAACCCTCCGCCACGTGCCACCCGTCACGGAAGGGAGGGAGGTGCCCAGATGACGAGCACTGCCTCTGCCGCTTCGGTCTCCTTCGCCGAAGTCCCCGCAGAGACCGCTCCGAACCAGGAGGCCGCCGCCCGGGCGGCCCTGTCCGACCTGCTCACCCGCGGGCGCTCTCAGGGACACCTGTCCCTCTCCGAACTGCGTACCGCTTTCTCCGCGGCCGGGATCACCGCTCCCGACGGCCGCTCCATCCTGCGTGAACTCACCGAGAACGGAGTCCGTCTCGCCAACGGGGGCGACGACTCCGCGCCGGTGGCCGATCCTGACGCCGAGGACGACGTGCTGGAAGACACTCTCATCGCGACGGTGCCCGACACCGACGAGGCACCCAAGGCCGCATCCGGCAAGGTCGCGTCCCGCAAGGGCCCCTCCACCCGGAGGAAGTCCCGTTCCACGCGACGCGCCAAGAAGACCGAGACCACCCAGGCCACCACCGATCCGGAGACCGGTGAGGCCGACCTCGACGACCAGTCACCCGCCATGGGCGACTCGGTCCACACCTACCTCAAGGCCATCGGCCGACGCCAACTGCTCACGGCTGAGCAGGAGGTCGACCTGGCCAAGCGGGTGGAGGCCGGTCTCTACGCCGAGTACCGCCTCGGCCTGCACGGCGAGGTGGACGGCTCGGTGGACATGGCCGAGGCCGAGCTGGAGGAACTGGAATGGGTGGCCGAGGACGGCCGCCAGGCCAAGTCCCACATGCTGGAGGCCAACCTGCGCCTGGTGGTCTCGGTCGCCAAGAAGTACAGCGACCGGGGGATGTCACTGCTGGACGTGGTCCAGGAGGGCAACCTCGGCCTGATCCGCGCCGTGGAGAAGTTCGACTACACCAAGGGCTTCAAGTTCTCCACCTACGCCATGTGGTGGATCCGCCAGGCGATCCAGCGCGGCTTCGCCGACTCAGCCCGCACGATCCGCCTGCCCGTGCACGTCCTGGAGCTGCTGAGCAAGGTCAGCCGCCTGGAGCGTGACATGCACCAGGCGCTGGGCCGCGAGCCCACCCCGGAGGAGCTGGCACTGGAGCTGGACAAGACCCCGGCCCAGATCGAGGAGCTGCTGCGGGTCACCCGCCAGCCGATCAGCCTGGACTCGACCATCGGCGAGGACGGGGAGACCCGTATCGGCGACCTGATCGAGGACGTGGACGCCTCGGAGGCCTCCGAGGTGGTCGACCGCCAGCTCATGGCCGACCAGCTGCGCAACGCGCTGTCGGACCTGGAGCCGCGTGAGGCGACGATCATGTCCCTGCGCTTCGGTCTCATGGACGGCCGTCCCCGCACGCTGGACGAGATCGGCAAGCACCTGGGCCTGACCCGCGAGCGCATCCGCCAGCTGGAGAAGCAGTCGCTGTCCAAGCTGCGCCACCCCAGCCGCGCGCAGCAGCTGCTGGACTTCGCCAGCTGACGACGGTTCGCGTTCCGCGACCGGCGGCCTCGGGGCCGCTCCCTCGCCAGGGGGCGGCCCCGACGCGTGTCCGGACCGCCGTCCCAGGTCAGGGAGAACCCGGATATCTCCCTGACTTCACTGGTCGACAGCGGTGGCCGGGCTCCGGAAGTGGGACGATGGACGCCATGACGGACACTCCCCCGCGACGCCACGACGAGATCTCCGCAGCCCTGCGCGCCAGCCGCGAACTCGGCCCCGAGTACGACGAAGCACTGGCCGCCTCCCTGGTGGAGCGGATCGACGACACCATCGACGAACGGGTGCGCCACCACGTCGCCGAGCGGCTGGACGAAGCGCACCACCCCCGGCGCGGAATGTCGGGCAACACCGCGCGCTTCGTGCTGGCCCTGGTGACCCTCGGGCTGAGCATCCCGCTGACCGCCATGACCGCCACCCTGGTCGCGGGCGAGGCCGTGGCGTTCCTGTGGGCGGGGCTGATCATCTTCTACATCGTCGTCGTCAGGGGCATGAGCCGCTGAGCGCCCCCGAACACCGGAGCCGGGTGAACGACCCCGCGCGGCGGTCCGGCGACCACCACGCGGGCCCGCCCGGACCTCAGCCCTCCAGGGCGGCGCGCACGATCTCGAGCGCTTCCCCGTGGTCGAGCCCCACACGCGAGATCACCTCAGCGTAGGCTCGGGCGGCCGCCAGGGCCTCCGCGCGCTGGTCGTCACCCGAGGCGGCCACGAAGGTCCCCGACCGGCCCCGTGTCTCGACCACCCCGGCCTGTTCGAGCTCCCGGTAGGCACGCGCCACCGTGTTCACCGCCACGGACAGCTGCCCGGCCAACGCCCGAACCGTGGGCAACCGGTACCCCACGGGCAGTTCGCCGTTGGCAGCCGCGATCGCGACGATCGTCCGGATCTGCTCATAGGGCGGTACCTTCGACGTCGGATCAATGCGGATGAACTCCGCCATCTCCTTCTGCGCTCCCCACCAGGCTCCTGTCCCCGCGTACGCGAGGAGACCGTGTTCGATCAGCCGCAATCCAACGTACCGTTCCCATGGCGATGGGCCGGTGTCGGCCAAACCATACGAAACCGGACCGGAGGTTCGGTGGTGCTCTCCCGGCCGGTCCTGGAGATCGCGGGACAGCACGAACTGATCACGTAGGCGTACCCGGCTCTGGCCACCCCTAAAGTGCCCACCCCGTATCTCGTGTGAGCCCGTGGTGGCCCCAGCAGGGCCCGGTCGGCGGGGCGGCGGTCAGGCGACCGGGCGGGGGATCCGCTGAACCCCGTGCAGACGGTGGTCCTCCCGGGCGGTGAGCAGGCGCTCGGCGACGCGCGTCGCCTCCCGGACCTCGGGTCGGGCCAGGCGCTTGCGGCGGTGAATGCGATCACGGTAGCCCCGGACACCGACCAGGACCCGCTCACGCGCGTAGGCGGCGCGCATGGCCTCGGTGAGCACCCCGTCCAGGACCAGCCCGAGGTGGCGCAGCTCCGTCGCCGAGGCGTGCCTGTCGTGTGCCTCCGCCAGGGCCGCCTCGGCCCCGGCGACCGCCGCCAGGAGTTCGGGCAGCCGCTCGGCCTCCTCCCGGTCACGCGCGAGGCTCTCGCGCGCCTGCGTCCTGGTCTGCTCGGTCAGTGCCATGTGTCACTCCGTACACGCGTCCAGTCGGTCAAGCTCACTCTAGAGTGACGTGGATCATCTCGCGACCGGTTCCGCGCGTCGAAGGTGGCCACCCGCACGCCGTACCGCCACGCTGTCGGTGCACATCCCCGAAAGGACCACAGTGAGCAGGAACTACGCCGGACTCAGCCGGGAGCGCATCATCGTCGAGGCGCTGCACATCATCAGTGGACGCGGCCTGGGCGGCCTGTCCATGCGCCGCCTCGGCGACGCCCTGGAGGTCGAGGCGATGGCCGTCTACCACCACTTCCCCCTCGGCAAGGAGCAGCTCTTCAACGCCATCGCCGCCTACGTGACCTCCCCCTCCCCCACCGGCACGGCGCTCGGCGCGGAAGCGGCCGAGGAGGAGGGGCGGGACACGGAGGAGGGCGGCCCGGACAGCGTGGAGGTCGTGGATCCGGGCCCCTGGGACGCCCGACTGACCGACTGGGCCCGCGTCTACCGCGCCCGGCTGCTGGAGTACTCGGGCGCCCTGTCCCTGTTGGTCCACCGCGCCCCGCGCACCGAGGCCGACACCGCCACGCGCGCCCTGGTACACGGCGCCTTCACCGAGGCGGGCCTGTCGGGGGACGACGTGGAACGCGCGGCCGACGCCCTGTACTCGTACTGCGTCGGCGCGGTCATCCACGAGGTGCGCCACCGCGACGACGAGGACGCTCCCGACGGGGCGGAACGCGAGGTCAGGTTCCGGTTCGGCCTGCGGTCACTGTTGCGGGGGCTCACCGCCGCGGACGCGTGAGAGGCGACGAAGGGCGTGGAACCATGTGGCCCGCCGGATCGTCTCTCTACCCAGGGGTGCACCGTCGTCGATCCTCGTTCCTCGTCCCGCCGCCCCAGGGCCGAGGACTACAGAAAGCTCTCCCATGGTCTTCAAGAAGATTCTCGCCGGTATCGGAGTCGGCGGGGCCTCGGTGGAAACGACACTGGACACACCCGTCGTCCAGCCCGGAGGCGTCATCCGAGGCACCGTGCACATCCAGGCGGGCGACGTCGAGCAGCAGATCGACGAACTCACCGTCGGCCTGGAGTCCCGGGTGGAGGTCGAGTCCGGGGACCACGAGTACACCCGCAACGTGGAGTTCCAGCGCGTGCGGGTGGGCGGCCAGGCGGTGATCGCCCCCGGGCAGAACTTCCGGGTGCCGTTCGAGCTCCCCGTCCCCCACGAGGCCCCGATCACCAGCGTCCGCGGCCAGCGCCTGCACCCGATGAACGTGGGCGTGAACACGCGTCTGCACCTGGCCGGGGCCGTGGACCCGGGGGATCTGGACCCGGTGGCGATCGAGCCGCTGCCGTCCCAGGCCGCCTTCCTGGACGCCCTGATCCGGCTGGGCTTCTCCTTCCGCCACGCCGACCTGGAGCAGGGCCGGATCCGGGGCACGCGCCAGACGCTGCCCTTCTACCAGGAGATCGAGTACTTCGCCGCCCGCCGGTACGAGGGGCTCAACGCCCTCGAGCTGTCGTTCGTCGCCGACCAGCACGGCATGGACGTCGTCCTGGAGCTGGACAAGAAGCGCGGGCTGCTCTTCTCCGAGGGCAGCGACACCTACCACCACGTGGCCGTCACCCACCAGGAGGGAATCGACCGCGACTGGGCGGACTACCTGCACCAGTGGATCGACGCGCTGGCCGGACGCAGGCGGATGTTCTGACCCCGGCGGACCCGGGGCCGGTCGCCGTCCCCGGGTCCGGCCCCGGCGCGCTCGCCGGGTCAGCCGCCGTTCCCGCGCAGGCGGAGGCGTTCGGCGCGGTGGCGTCTGGCCTCGTCGGCGTCCAACACCGGCGCCGCCGCCAACAACTGACGCGTGTACTCGCTCCGCGGATCCTCGTACACGCTGTCGCTGTCGCCCATCTCCACGATCTCACCCTTGCGCATCACCGCGACCCGGTCCGAGACCTGCCGCACCACCGCCAGATCATGCGCCACGAAGATGTAGGTCAAGGCGAAATCGTCCTGCAACTCCGACAACAACTTGAGCACCTGATCCTGCGTGGACACGTCCAACGCCGAGACCGGCTCATCACAGATGATCAACTTCGGCTTGAGGATCAACGCCCGCGCGATCGCGATCCGCTGCCGCTGACCCCCCGAGAACGCGTGCGGGAACCGGTTGTAGTGATCGGGCTCCAACCCCACCCGCTCCAACAAGGCCTGCACCTGACGCCGGATCTTCCTACCGTCACGCTCCCCCTGCACCCGCAACGCCGTACCGATCGCGTCCCCCACCGTCACCCGCGGGTTCAACGACGAATACGGGTTCTGGAACACCATCTGCACATCCCGACGCAACGGACGCAACGCCCGCTCCGACATGTGCGTGATGTCGCGGCCCTCGAACTCCACCCGGCCCCGGGTCGGCTCCAAAAGCCGCATCACCATCCGCGACAGGGTCGACTTACCCGACCCCGACTCACCCACGACCCCCAGCGTCTCACCCTTGTACAGGTCGAAGGAGACCCCCTTGACCGCCCAGAAGTCCGAGGACCGGCCCCACAGCCCACCACGGACCTTGAAGCACTGCGCCACATCCTCCACCCGGGCGAGGAGTGGGGGCTGCGCCTCGGCCGGCTCGCGCTCCCTCTCCGCGGCCTGAGCCGCGGATTCGGCGGTCCGGTCGCCCTTGTCCCTGGCGGCGCGGTCGGCGCGGTCGGCCGCCCGCCGCTGGGCCCGGGAGACCTCCACCCGCGGCACCGCCGCCAACAACCCCCGCGTGTAGGGATGCTCAGGATCGGCCAGCACCGTACGCACGTCCCCGCGCTCGACCGCCACACCATGACGCATCACCACGACCTGGTCCACCGACCCGGCCACCACCGCCAGATCATGCGAGACCAGGATCAACCCCATGTCCAGATCGGTGCGCAACTCGTCCAACAGATCCAACACCTGGGCCTGGACCGTCACATCCAACGCGGTGGTCGGCTCATCGGCCAACAACACCTTGGGATCGCACATCAACCCCATCGCGATCACCACACGCTGACGCATCCCCCCGGAGAACTCATGGGGGTAGGAGTTGATCCGCCTGGCCGGATCCGGGATCCCCACCCGCTCCAACGACTCGATCGCCCGCCGGCGCGCCTGCGCCTTGCCCGCCTTGGGATGGTGGATCCGGTACGCCTCGATCAGCTGGTTGCCGATCGTGTACTGCGGGTGCAACGACTGCATCGGGTCCTGGAACACCATCGCGATGTCGTTGCCGCGCATCCGCCGCAGCCGCTGGTCCGAAGCGGCCACCACGTCCTGGCCCGCCACCTCGATCGACCCGGTGATCCTCGCCCGGCTGCCCCGGTGCAACCCCATCAACGCCAGCGACGTCACGCTCTTACCCGAGCCCGACTCCCCCACGATGCCCAGGGCGCCCCCACGGGGCACCTCAAAGGACAACCCTTTCACCGCGTGGACGTCACCGTCCATCGTCGGGAACGTCACCCGCAGGTCGTCCACCCGGACGACGGGCTCGGTGGGTTCGGGCGGAGTCTCGCTCATCGGATGGCCTCTTCGTCGCTCGGGGTCTAGTCGTGGATGCGGACACGGGGGTCGATGAGCGGGTACACCAGGTCCACGACCAGGTTGGCGACCACGATGAAGAACGCCCCGACCAGGGTCACCCCCAGGATCACCGGCAGGTCGCTCTGGGTGATCGCCTGGACCGCGTACCGGCCGATGCCGTTGAGGGAGAACACCTGCTCGGTCAGGACCGCGCCGCCGAGCACCAGGCCCAGGTCGAGGCCGAAGATCGTGACGATCGGGGTCAGCGTGGGCCGCAGCGCGTGCTTGAGCACCACCCTGCGTTCACTGAGCCCCTTGGCCCGGGCGGTGCGGATGTAGTCCTCGCCGAGGCTCTCCAGCATGCCCGCACGGGTCTGGCGCGCGTACATGGCGGCGTGCAGGAACGCCAGGGTCAGCCACGGGAGGAACAGGCCCACCGCCCACGCCGCCGGGTCCTGGACCAGGGGCACGTAGCGCGGTGTGGGGAACCAGTCCCACGCGTGCACGGGGAAGGCCAACGCCAGCAGGCCGGTGAAGAAGATCGGCAGGGACACCCCGGCGAGCGCCACGCCCATGGCGATCCGGTCGAAGACGCTGCCCTTCCACACGGCCGAGACCACCCCGACGGCGATCCCGCCGACCAACCAGATGACGCCCGCGCCGATCGCCAGGGAGACGGTCACCGGAAGGCGGTGGACGATCTCGGTGAAGACCGGCTGGTAGGTCTGGAAGGAGTAGCCCAGGCACGGCGCCGGGCACTCGACGACGTCCCTGCCGAACTGGTACTCGGCACCGACGAAGATCCCTTTGACGAACTCCCAGAACTGGACGGCGATCGGCCGGTCCAGCCCCAGCCGTTCGATGGTCGCCTGGATCGCCTCCGGGGTGGGTGCGCGGCCGACGTACATGGTGGCCAGCTGCTCGGTGGTGCGGCCCGCCCAGCGGGGCACCACGTAGAAGATGGCGAACGTGACCATCGTGACCACGGCGAGCAACAGGAGACCGGCGCCCAGGCGGCGCAGGATGTAGGTCAGCAAGGCGCGCTCTCTCGACGGGGACTCCGGCGGCGGGGGCGACCACGGCGTGTGCGGCCGGGGCCGTGGTGAACCCTCTGGTCGAGGGCGTGTCCACGGGATCACGCTAGCGGAACGTGTTCATGTGATCACGTATGCGCACCGTGGTCGCGTCGGTCGGGACCCGAGGTGTGACCGGGTGCCAGGAGGGCATGCGAGGAACTAGGGGGTTCCCGTCACGCGGCTGACGGGGGATGAGGAGGTGACGGACGTGGAGTGCTACGACTGCGCCCGCAAGGGACAGGCCGTCTCCGCCGTCGCGGTGTGCATGAGGTGCGGAGCCGGGGTGTGCCTTGAGCACGCGCACGAGACTCCGGTGGAGGTCCGCCGGGCCGCGAGCCCGGGACAGAGCGAGATGCCCGATCCGGCCCGCCACATCACCTGCCCGGTCTGCTTCCACGCCGAGGGGCTCGACCACGAGCCCTGACCCGGCGCACCAGAGGATTCTCACGACCGAGGGAACCTCGACCGTCGATACAGGGTGTCCACATGCGGTCACCTTGCGCTCTTGACGTATTCACTTGCCTCCTGGATATTCAGAGATAGCCGAATCTCCAGGAGGAAAACTGGTGAAGGTCACCCGAGTGCGCGGTGCGTGCGACCCCGAGCCAGATTGCCCCACGCTCTACCGAACCAACCATGACACGTACCTCGTCCAGGGCTACGTCGTCACAGACCCCCAGGTCCTCGCCGAGCTCAACGTCCCTGCCGGAGAGAGCGTGGTCGAGGTCCCCGCGAAGCTGGTCGAAGGTGCCCCCTGATGCGACGTCTGTCCCGCGAAGAGTTCGTCAAGATGTTCGACGAGTTCGAGCACTCGGCGTTCCGACTGGAGACGCTCCCCCAGTACCTCGTCGACTCCGAGAAGGAGCGACTGCGCCGCTACAAGGCCGGAGAGCCGCTGCACATCGAGGATTCCACCCGTGAGTGGCTGGAGTTCATGCGCCGCGAGATCAACGGCGGCAAGCGCTGGCACAAGGTCCACGTCGTGACGAGTCCCCTGACCGAGTACCTGCGCTTCGAGTGCGAGTGGGGATACGTGGTCTCCACCCAGTACGGGCAGGAGGTGGGCATCCTGGACACCGCTGAGGTCGAAAAGCCGCCTGAGGTGCTCGACCACGACTTCTGGATCTTCGACGACAAGCAGGTGATCCTCCTCCGGTACGACGACGAGGGGCGTTATCTCCACGCTGACGAGGCTCCCGCCGCAGACCTGCCCAAGTACCAGGCGGCCCGTGACGCGGCCCTGTCCGTCGCGGTGCCGTTCGCCGAGTACTGGGCCGCGCATCCGGAGTTCCGCAGCGATCGGTCGTAAGCTGATGCGCTAATGAGCGCTCATGAGAACGACAGCAAACGCCTCGGCCAGGCGCTGAAACGAGCGCGCCTGACCGCAGGCTTCACCGGTGTGGAAGCGGCCCGCCGCGCCGGTATGAGCCAACCGAAGATCAGCCGGTTGGAGAACGCGGTCCAGACCCCTGGCCTGGACGACCTTGACACGCTCTGCTCGATCTACGGGCTGTCCCCTGGCGAGCGCGATGAGCTTCAGGCCCTCACCGAGTCACTGCATCGGACCGTCGAGTCAAGTCGATCGATCAGAAAGGGCGGCGGCTCACACCTCAAGCAGCTCCAGATCGGCAGGGTGGAGGCCGACACGTCGGTACTGCGCTACTTCCAACCCTCGACCGTCCCGGGGCTGCTGCAAACGGCGGAGTTCACACGACGGATCTACGGCTTCACCCTGGAGGGCGAGAAACTCGTCGCCGCGATGCGCGCTCTGCAACAACGCCAGAACGTCCTCTACGACCAGGACAAGTCGTTCACCTTCATCCTGACGGAACAGGCTCTTCGCTGGCGGTTGGCACCGAACCCCGTCATGGCCGCGCAGCTCCACCACATCGCTTCGCTGTCGACTCTCTCGAACGTGACGGTCGGAATCATCCCGTGGTCCGCCGAAGTCGAGGAAGCCCCGCTGCACGGATTCGAGATCTTCGACGACCGCCTCGTCACCGTCGGCCTCAAGACCGCAACGATCTCGTTCACCGAACCCACCGACATCAAGCGCTACGTGGACCTCTTCGACTCCTGGAAGCAGAGCGCCGCACTGAACGACGACGCACGGGAACACCTGTCCCGCATCGCTCGGGACTACGACTCCTAGGACAAACCAAGCCGAATCAGAACACCCTTACCTGCGATTATTCATTTATTCACGCATTCTCTTGACTAATCACTGAATCATATGGATAGTCGAAGGTGGCAACGGTCATCCGTCTCCGAGGAAGGCCCCCGGAGACGGATGAGGAAGGGAGCAACGCCCGTGGCCATGCTCGAAACCTCCTCCCCCACCGACCACGTCACCCCCGAGGCCGCCCGAACGGAGCTGGCGAGGTTCTTCACCATCGCCGAAACCGCGGAGCGAGCCCCCGAGATGTTCTCCGCCTATATCGACGCCGAGTGGCACCGCCTGCTCGGCACCCCCGAGTACGAGACGCTCTGCCGTCAGGCGGTCGGCCACGGCGTCGGCCACCGGCCGGACGCGGGCAGCGGCACGCCGTCCTGGATCGCCGCGTACCACGAGCGGTTCGGCAGGCTCCCCGCCGTCTGGTTCGCCGCCGCTGACGGCTCCGTCGACACCGCGCTCCGCCGCGACTACCTGAACGGCGTCCCGTTCGTCACCGCGTGGGACTGCACCCCGACCACCAACGACGAGGACGACTGATCCAATCGCCGCCCGTACGCGGCGTCGGACCGGGCGGGGTGGCGGTCCTTCGCCGCCCCGCCTCCGTGAGACGAACAGCGAGGGACACCTTGATCCGTCACCTCTCCACCGGGACCACGAACCCCGGCGACATCCACCCGGGCCTGGCCGAACACCAGCGCGACATGATCCGCCGCTGCCCCTACCTCGGCCCCTCCGTCGACAAGGGCCTGACGACCTGGACGGCCGTGGAGGCGCAGCCGGGCGACGAGGCCGACCTGTTCGCGACGCTGGTCGACACCGCCGAACTCCTTCGTCGGGAGCGTCGGGGCTCGGGGCCGCTGGCCTGCCGCAACGTCGCGGTCCTCGGCCCCGACGACGAGGGCTCCGCACGACGGCTGATGCAGTGGCCCGCGTGGGTGGCACGCAACCTGTACGCGCCGGTTCAGCTCATGATCGGCCGCTTCTGGATCGGCGTTCGGCTCACCGACAGCAAGGGGGAGCCGATGACGCCGCCCCCGGTGTCGTTCTTCTCCCTGCGCAACGCGATTCCGAGCAAGGAGGGGACGTTCCTCGCCGCGAAGGTTCCGGAGATCCTGGACGTGCTTGCCACAGGACCGGGGGACGACGGACGCGACGTGTTCGCGGAGCACTTCGGTCGCCCTGTTCCCGCGACCGAGGCCGCCTCGGTCTACGCCGATCTCGTCCGCGTCTTCCCGGTCACGCGCACCGCGTGAGCGGATGGAGGGGAATCCGTGTTCTCGTACTGGCTGGATGACGAGGCCGAACTCCGCCCGTTGGAGCCGTGGAACGCCGGTGAGCTGCTGAGCTGTGTGGATTCCGCGCGCGAACGACTGGCGGCGTGGACCCACCTCGCACATCGGGTCGTCGACCTGCCCAGTGCACGCCGCCTCCTCCAAGACTACGCCGACCGGCAGGCGCACGACACCGGCCGCTACCTCGGGATCTGGGAGGGTGGTGAACTGGTCGGCGGGGCGCTGTTCCGGAGTTTCGACGCGCGGCTCGGCGTGTGCGAGGTCGGGGTGTGGGTGGTTCCGCGCGCACGGGGCAGGGGGCTGGCCACGCGCGCGTTGTGGACGATGACCGACTGGGCGCTACGGACGCGCGGCCTGTACCGAGTCGAGATGCGCACGAGCCCGGCCAACGCGGAGACGCGGGCGATCGCCGAGCGGCTCGGGATGCGTCGGGAGGGGACGCTGCGGCAGGCGTTCGCGGTCGAGGGTGTGCGCCATGACAGCGAGGTGTGGGCGGTTCTGCGTGATGAGTGGATCGGCGAACGTCCCGCCCCGGGCGGGACGTTCGCGGCACGAAGGGGATAGGCTCGAATTCAGACCGGTTCGGCCCTACTTCGTTTAGGGCCGAACCGGTTCCGCTTGTTTGGGGGCGTTTCACGCGTGGCTACCCGATCGTGTCCCGGCGGGGGATGCCGTCCGACATGGGGCGACCGTCCATCGACACGAGCTTGTACGTCCGGTTCTCCAGCCTCGGCCCGTACACCGCCATGAAGTCCGCGCGGGTCTCGTAGCTGTTCACGTTGCGGAAGCCGCACCGCTGCACGACGATCCGCTCGTCCCAGACCAGCAGCCAGGCGATGATCTCGGCATCCTCGACCTCGTAGTCCATCCTGGCCAGGGCGAAGAGGCGGGGCCTGGACTCCAGGCACATCGCGGTCACCGCGTCGTCGAGGGCGTTCTCCGCCAGGACGGCCGAGATCGACTTGTGTTCCATCGTTCCTCCGCAGAGCGATCGAGGGGGCACGTGGCCAACCTGCACACCAATGCCCGATATGGGCATTTTGTGATTCACGCCACATGCTTTACAGTAAAGATTAGACGTTACTGAAAAGAAGTCAAGTGATCTGTGGATAACTTTCTGTGAGCAGACTGGTCTCTGGCATCCTCAGTCAAGGAAGGAGGTTCGCGTGCCCAAGAAGGCGACCGTGCGTGCCCGAGGACTCGGAGCGGAGCTCAAGGAGCTGCGAAAGCAGGCCAAACTCCCACTCACCAAGGTCGGTGAGCGGATGGGGTGGTCCGTGGCCACCGTCAGCCGGATCGAGACCGGCCACCGGGGTGTGACGTCCGAGGAGGTCGCCGCCCTACTGATGATCTACGAGGCGCCCCGCGACGTCCGTGAACGCCTCGTCAGCCTGGCCCGAGAAGCGGACAAGCCCGGCTGGTGGGAGACCGGAGACCCAGGGCTCCCCAGACTTCTCAGTTCGCTGATCACCTTCGAAACCCAGGCAACGACGATCACGAACTTCACACTCCGAAACGTGCCGGGACTTCTCCAGACGCCTGACTACATCCGGGCCATCATGACTGCTGCTGAGATTCCCCCTCAGCAAGCTGAAACCCGAATCGTGACACGCATCGGACGCCAAGCCCTGCTCTCCAGGCCAAACCCTCCCACATTCGAAGCGATCATCGACGAGGCCGCACTCCGTCGCTGTGTCGGAGGACGTTCGGTCATGGCCGATCAACTGGGCAAGCTAATCACTGAGGCCAAGCGTCCCAACATCACCATCCGAGTCGTCCCCTTCACCCAGGGAAGCTACGTGGGCCTCGACGGGTCGTTCCTGATGTTGGAGTTCCCCAAGGCACGCCGCATCGTCCACCTGGAGCACAAGACGTCGGCCATGTTCCTTGACGAACCAGCGGACACAGACGTCTACCTTCGAGATCTCGTCAAGCTGAGAGACAGCGCTCTCAGCCCGAGTGATTCAATTGAGTTCATCGCGACCATCGCCGACGAGTACAAGGACCTGTGACCTGATGAAGGCCCCCTCAACCGCCGTGTGGTTCAAAAGCAGCTACAGCGGATCACACACGGACTGCGTCGAAATTGCAGTGTCGGATCCGAGCTGGTTCAAGAGCAGCTACAGCGGCTCAGAAACGCACTGCGTCGAGGCGGCGCACCTCCCCCGCCACGTCGCGATGCGCGATTCCAAGTACCCCGACGCCCTCCACATCCTCTTCGAGGCCCGCGAGTGGCGCGCGTTCGTCGCGGGCGTCGAGACCCACTGACAGAGACCGCCGTCCCGGCCGCTGCTGGCCGGGACGGCGGTCCACTCACCCGGTCACCGCGGGGTCACTCCCTCGTCGTGCCCAGGGACATGTAGTCGTACATCGAGTAGCCCGCGTGGTAGTACACGTTGGTCAGGTTCGGCGGCCGGTACAGCACCGTCCGCTCGAACACCACCGGCAGGATCGCGGCCTGCTCCATCGCCCGCTCGTCGATCCGGCGGTAGATCTCGGCGCGCTCCTGCGGGTCCTCGATCGTGACGACCTCGTCGAACCACTCGTTGATCTGTGGGTCGTCGAGCTCGGAGATGTTGGCGTTGCCCGCCTCCCGGATGGCGTCCCCGTCCAGGATCTTGCTCATGAACCCGTAGCCGCTGGCCCAGTCCGGAGCCCAGCCGTAGACGGTCAGCCCCAGGTCGTTGGCGTGCACGAAGTCCGGCGACCCCGCCTGGGTGTTGGTGTAGGTGTCCGACGGGTACTGCTTGATCTCCGCGTCGATCCCCACCCGTGACAGGGACTGCTGGAGCGCCTCGGCGGTGGCCACGTCCGAGGGCCGGTCGGCGCGGGCGCCGATGGCGGTCGAGAAGCCGTCGGGCTGACCGCACTCCTCCAGCTTCTGCCGTGCCATGTCCAGGTCGCCCTTGTCGTCCTCGGACGGGTAGAGGTCCATCTCGGGGTCGGCCCCCGGCAGGGCGGCGGGCATGATCTGGGTGGCGATGTCGCCTCCGGTGTTCCCGCCCCAGGCGCGCTGCAGGGAGTCGCGGTCGGCGGCGTAGAGCACCGCCTGGCGGCAGGCCAGGTCGTCGAGGGGCTCGACGACGGTGTTGACGTTGACGTAGCGCAGGGTGTTGGTCTGCGGGTTGTCGAGGTTGGGGCGTTCGGCGTCGTCCGTGATGAGCGTGCCCTTCATCGCGGGCCCGACCCCGCTCCCGGCCAGGTCCACGTCGAGCTCCCCGTTGACGAGGCGCTGGTCGATCTCGTTCTGGTCGACGCCGATGCGCACCTCGATCCGGTCGGGCAGGGCCCGGCGGGTCGGGTCGGTGGCGGCGTCCCACTCCTCGTTGCGGACCAGGTTGAGGGACACGCCCGGACGGTAGTCCCCGTCGAACTTGTAGGGCCCCGAGGAGACGACGTGGCTCTGGTACTGCTCGCCGCGGTCGGCGTCCGGCGGGACGGGCGCCGTCTGCGGCTGGATGAGCACGTACGGGAACTCCGAGAAGCTCTTGTTGAGACGGAAGACGAGGGTGTGGTCGTCGGGGGTCTCGATGCCGTCGAAGCCCTCCAGCGGGTCGCCGTCACCCGCGTAGGGACCCTCGTAGTCCTCGCTGTCGGCCAGCAGACCCTGGAAGTACTTGGGGCCGTTGGGCAGGGCCTGGGGACCGAAGTTGCTGCGCGCGATCGCGTACTTGATGTCGCGGGCGGTGATCTCCGTGCCGTCCTCGTACCTGAGGCCCGGTTTGATGCGCACGGTCCACTCGGTGGCGTCCTCGTTGGGCTCGGGCATCGCCTCGGCCAGGTCGGGCTGGAGCTCGGTGCCCTCCTCCCCCGGCGCCTCGGTGTAGGTGAGCAGCGTGCGCGCGTAGTAGCGGGAGAAGTTCCAGCTGAACGCGTAGTAGGTGTTGCCCGGGTCGGGTGAGTCGAAGTCGGAGGAGATGGCGTAGCGCAGGGTGCCGCCGGTGGCGTCCGAGGGGTTGACGATGCTCGTCTCACCGGCGTTGAACTCGGCGCCGGACACCTCGCTCACGCCGCCTCCGTCGCCGCCGCACGCGGCCAGCATCAGCGCCGCCGTCGTCGCGACGGCCATGGGCGCGAGCGCCCGTCGACGACGCCTCCGGTGCGGTGTCGCGGTCCTTGTGTGGTGGGTGGTCACCTTGCCTCCTGGTCGGTTGCCTGTCGGGCTCGTCGGGAGCACGGCCCGGGGTCGGGAACGTGGGGGCGCCGGGTTCGGGGACCCGTCAGTCGGAGGAGCGGGGGTCGAAGGCGTCTCGTAGGCCGTCGCCGAAGAGGTTGAAGGCCAGAACGGTGATGAAGATGGCCAGGCCCGGCACGATGACGAAGTGCGGTGATGTGGTGTAGAAGCGCAGGGCGTTGTCGAGCATGCCGCCCCAGGTGGCCATGGGCGGGTTGATGCCGACACCGAGGAAGCTCAGGGCGGCCTCGAAGAGGATGTTGGTGGGGATGAGCAGGGTGGAGTAGACGAGGATGGGGGTGACGAGGTTGGGCAGGATCTCGCGGAAGACGATGTGGGCGCTGCCCGCCCCCAGGCTCCGGGAGGCCTCCACGAACTCCCGTTCCTTCAGGGTGAGGGTCTGGCCGCGGACGATGCGGCCGATGTAGGGCCAGTTGAAGAACCCGATGATGAACACCAGGACGCCGATGCGCAGGTTGTTCCCGGTCAGTCCGAAGGCGCCGTCGGGGATGACGCCGACCAGGGCGATGGCGAAGAGCAGCAGGGGGAAGGCCAGGAAGATGTCCATGGCCCGGCTGATGACGGTGTCGATCCAGCCGCCGAAGTACCCCGCGGTGATACCGAGGACGGTGCCGATGACGACGCACAGCGCGGTCGCGACCGTGGCGACGAGCAGTGAGGTCCGCGCCCCGTAGACGATGCGGCTGAACAGGTCGCGGCCGTTGACGGGCTCGACGCCGAGCAGGTGGTCGAGACTGATGCCGCCCCACGGGTCGAGGCCGAGTTCGGGCTGTGCGGGGTCCAGCAGGACGCCGCCGGTGAGGGGGTCGACCAGGCTCTGGTTGAACTGGTTGGGCGGGTACCCGAACCAGGCGGTGAGCAGGGGGGCGAACAGGGCGACGAGGATGAGCACGACGACGGTGATCCCACCCGCCATCCCGGCCTTGTCCTTGCGGAAGCGCCGCCAGGCGATCTGGCGCAGCGACCTGCTCGCGGTGTCGGTCCCCCGGGCGACGACTTCCTCGGGTTCGGCGTGCTGGGACGACTCCGGCGCGTCCAACGGCGCGGCCATGCCCACCTTGCTCTCTGTCTGTGGTCGAACGACTACGGACAGACTGCCCGAGGCGTGCGCGGGTTTTCCAGCGGCCGCGCCGTCGGGGGTGTCGCGGTGCGCGGCGGTCTGCTGGGGGCGGCGGTGGAGGCGGCACCCGTCAGCCACCTTTACGACGTAGATTCATTCAGCTCGGCCGAATGACCGCACGGAACGGGTCGGGCTCCGCGAACCGCGGGGCCCGACCCGTGGAAGGGCGGCCGGTCACGCGGCGGAGTCCACCCCGCCGTCGGCCAACCGCAGGACCGCCCCCTCCCAACGGCGGCGCAGCCACCGGTCGTGTGAGGCCACGACCACGGCTCCGGGGGCCGACCCCAGCGCCTCCTCCAACTCCTCGGCCAGCGCCAGCGACAGGTGGTTGGTCGGCTCGTCCAACAACAGGACGTCCGGGGCACGGCCCACCAACAGGGCGAGCGCCAGGCGTCGCCGCTGGCCCACGCTCAACTCCCCCACCGGCCGGTCCTGGTCACGCGGGGCGACCAGTCCCAGTTCGCCCAGACGCGGCGCGTCGGATCCGGCCCCGTGCCGCTCCTCGTACAGCGATCGCGGCGTGCGCGTCGGATCGGGGAAGACCACGTCCTGTTCGAGCAGGGCCCGCGTGGTGCCCCGTCGCGGGTCCACCCGCCCCGAGGCCGGCCGCAGCCGGCCCGCCAGCGCGTACAGCAGCGTGGACTTGCCCGCTCCGTTGGGGCCGGTGACCAGGAGCCGCCCGTCACCGGGCAGGTCGAGCCGGTCCAGCCGCAGCCGGCCCGGGACCACCAGGTCACGGACGGACAGAGCGGCGCCGCCCTCCGTGCCGGGGTCCCTGGTCAGGGATCCGGCGAAGCGCAGCGGGCGCGGCGGTCTGCGCACCTGGTCGCGCTCCAGCGTCTCCAGGCGGTCGCGGGCGTCGCGGACGCGGCGCGAGACCTGCCTGTCCACCCGGCCGCCCTTGTAGTCGTAGGCCATCTTCGCGTTGTCCCTGGGGCCGCGCCCGTGGGCGACCTGGCGCGCCGTGGTGCGCACCGCCTCCCGCAGTTGCTTGAGCTCGCCCTGCTCCCACTGGTGGCGCTGTTCCCAGCGCTCGCGCTCCAGGCGCTTCTCCCGTAGGTAGTGGGAGTAGGCGCCGCCGTAGAGGACGGGGCCCTCCACCGCCGGGTCCAGGTCCATCAGGCCGGTGCACACGGCGTCCAGGAACACGCGGTCGTGGCTGGCCAGCACGACCAGGCCGGGGAGTCCGCACAGGTACTCCTCCAGGAACTCCAGCGCCCGGTCGTCCAGGTGGTTGGTCGGCTCGTCCAGCAGTAGGGCGCCGGGGCGGCGGATCAGCAGGGCGGCCAGCCCCAGACGGCAGCGCTGGCCGCCGGACATCCGGCCGACGGGACGGTCCGGGCCGATCCCGGACAGGCCCAGGCCCGCCACGACCACCTCCGCCCGCCGGTCGGCGTCCCACACATCCAGGCGTTCCGCCTCGGTGAGGACCTCGCCGTACTCGCGCAGAACCCGGTCGTCGAGGGGGTCGGCGTCCAGTGCGGCGGTGCTGGCGGCCAGGCGGCGCTCGACCGCGCGCACGGGTTCGAGGGCCCCGGCGACCACCTCGGCCAGGGTCGTGTCGGGCCCGTACGGCAGTTCCTGGTGCAGGAAACCGGTGTCGGCCGGGCGCGAGACGGTTCCGGCGTCGGGTTCCTCCACCCCGCAGAGCAGGCGGAGCAGGGTCGACTTGCCCGCGCCGTTCTCCCCCACCAGACCGAGCCTCTGGCCGGGGGCCGCGTCGAGGCTCACCCCGTCCAGGACGACACGCGCCCCGTAGGACTTGGCCAGATCGCGTGCGGTGAGCACGGCCGAGCCGCGCGGAAGCGTCGGGGCTTCGGCTTCGAAGGTCACAGGGAACCACCCTTCGTCAAAGGGGTGGGTCTCGATGCGCGCGGCGGCGCCCGGGGCGGCCGCGAGGGACGACGGAGGTCGTCGACATCGAGACCGCACCACGGCTGCTGGGAACGTGGCCACGCCGGGCGGGGTCCGGCTCCAGCCCCTGGAGGGGCGAGCCCCGCGCGCCCGGCGGTCGGTCTCGATGTCAGTTACGCATGTCGATCGCAGATTAACCGGGGAGGGTGGGGGTGGGCAAGGGAGTTTCCCGCCCGCCCCGCGGACACCGGCACCGGCGATCCCTCACCTCACGCGTGGCACCGGCCACGCGGCGCCCGGGGGAACGACCGGCGGCGTGTTGGTCCGCTCACCGCTCCCGGAGGGTGCCGTCCTCCACCACCACACCCGCCTGCGGGCCGCCCTCTGCGCAGCCCGGACCGTTGGCCTCCAGCATCTGGGGGGTGACGGTGGTCGTGCCGGTGAACAGCTCCGTCCCGCCGTCTCCCAGAAGCACGACGCCCACCTCCACGGGGTCGGTCGGAAGGGCGTCGACGAACGCGAAACCGTGCCGCCCTCCGGTGGGAACGGACCGCGCGGTGCACGCCCCGTCCTCGCAGCCCTCGTCGACGCTCTCGGTCGACTCCGACAGCTCGACCTCGGAGCCGCGGCACCGCCCGTCCCAGCACACCTCCACCTCGGCGGACCGCGCCCCCGCCGCGTCCGAGGGCGCCACATCCAGGGACACGCCCACCGGGACGCCGATCTCCGTGCAGACCCCTCCCCCGCCGAACGTCGACGCGCAGCCCGCGACCGCGCCGACCAGGATCAGCGCCCCGAACCCATGAACTCCAGCGCGCACGTTCGCCCCTCCCCGGAGGCCGCGTCGTCGGATCTCCTGCGCGGCCCCGCCCAGTAGGCCCCGAGCGTACCGGGACCGCCCCGGCGGACGGCGCGCCGGAGCGGTCGCCGACCCGCTAGCGGCCGCGCAGCGCCCGGTACCGCCGCACCAGGGCGGCCGTGGAGGCGTCCAGACCGGGGACGTCGGCGCCCTCGGTCAGGGCGGGCTCGACCCGCCTGGCCAGGACCTTGCCGAGCTCCACCCCCCACTGGTCGAAGGAGTTGACGTTCCACACCGCGCCCTGCACGAACACCTTGTGCTCGTAGAGGGCGACCAGCTGGCCGAGTACCGACGGGCTCAGCCGGTCGGCCAGGATCGTGGTCGTGGGGTGGTTGCCCGCGAACGTGCGGTGCGGGACCAGGTCGGCGGACACGCCCTCCGCCTCGACCTCCCGCGCGGTCCGTCCGAAGGCGAGCGCCTGCCCCTGGGCGAACAGGTTGGCCATGAGCAGGTCGTGCTGGGGAACCAGGGCCGGGGGCAGGTCGGGGGCGGGGTTGGCGAAGCCGATGAGGTCGGCGGGCACGAACCGGGTGCCCTGGTGCAGGAGCTGGAAGTAGGCGTGCTGGCCGTTGGTGCCGGGGGTGCCCCACACGATCGGTCCGGTCTGCCAGGCGACGGGCCGGCCGTCGCGCTGGACCGACTTGCCGTTGGACTCCATGTCCAGCTGTTGGAGGTAGGCGGCGAACTTCGACATGTGGTGGCTGTAGGGCAGCACCGCGTGGCTGTGACCGTCGAAGAAGGACCCGTACCACACGCCCAGCAGGCCGAGCAGGAAGGGCAGGTTGCGGGCGGGCGGCGCGGTCGCGAAGTGCTCGTCCATGAGATGGAACCCGGCGAGCATCTCACGGAAGGCGTCCGGGCCCAGCGCCACCATCAGGGACAGGCCGATCGCCGAGTCGTAGGAGTAGCGGCCGCCGACCCAGTCCCAGAACTCGAACATGTTGGCGGTGTCGATGCCGAACCCGGCCACCGCCTCGGCGTTGGTGGAGACCGCGACGAAGTGCTTGGCGACGGCGTCGCTGCCGGTGTCCACGCCGAGCCCGTCGGCCAGCCACGCGCGCGCGGCGGTGGCGTTGGTGATCGTCTCGACGGTGGTGAAGGTCTTGGAGGCGACGACGAACAGCGTGCGGGCGGGGTCGGCGTCGATGAGCGCCTCGTGCAGGTCGGTGCCGTCCACGTTGGAGACGAAGCGGAACTCCAGACCGCGGTCGGTGTAGGGGCGCAGGGCCTCGTAGGCCATGGCGGGGCCCAGGTCGGAGCCGCCGATGCCGATGTTGACCACGCGCTGGACGCTCTGACCGGTGTGGCCGAGCCATTCCCGGGAGCGCACGCGCTCGGCGAAGGCCGCCATCCGGTCCAGGACACGGTGGACGTCGGGGACGACGTCGCGCCCGTCGGTCTCGACGACCGCCCCTCGGGGCGCGCGCAGGGCGGTGTGCAGGACGGCGCGGTCCTCGGTGAGGTTGACGTGGTCTCCGCGCAGCATGGCGTCACGCAGGTCGGCCACACCGGTGGCGTCGGCCAGGGCGGTGAGCAGGCGCAGGGTCTCGTCGGTCACGAGGTTGCGGGAGTAGTCGACGTGCAGGTCGCCGACGTCCAGCGCGAACCGCCGCGCGCGTTCGGGGTCGTCGGCGAAAAGGTCGCGTAGGTGGGTGTCACCGAACCGGGTACGGTGCTCGCCCAGGGCGGCCCACTCCCCCCGCCGGTCCAGCGGGGTGGCGGGTCGGGCCCGTTCCCCGGTGTCCGCCGCGCCGTGGGAGGTCGTACTGCCAGGCATCCGGTCGCTCCTCGTCGTCCGTGTGATCCGTGGACCGGCCGCGCCGTGTTCGGTCGGCGTGCCGGGGCCGCGCGTGCGGCGTCTCTAGCGTCCCACGGCCGCGTCCGCGCTCCGACGTCCGCCGCCACTACGGATCTCCGGCGGCCATGACTGGAATCCCCCGCTCCGACCAGGCATGATCGAGGTAGAGGGAGCGAACGCGAGGGGGCCGCCGGTGACGGAGCAACCCGAAGACTTCACGGTGGACGGCTCAGCCGACATCGACGACGTGGATGCCGTGATGGACGTGGGCGCGGCCGACCAGGACAGTGCCGTGGCCGAGTTCCTTCTCGATCACCCCTACGGGCACCGCATCGAGGAGATCGAGGACCACGACGTCCTGGGCATCGACGCCGAGGTCCGGCAGGAGATCCCCGACCCCGCGCTGGCGGCCGACGACGACCGCTCGTCCGTGCCCCGGCGGGAGGAGCTGTCCCGGCTGCTCAAGGCCGAGGAGTTCGCCGACAGGATACGTCGGCGCCAGGAGTGAGCCGGGCCGCGAGCCGATCCGCGCCGCGGTGGACCCGACTACCGTGAGCCCGCGCGCGGGCGCCCGGGGAGCCCCGTCCGAATCACCCCGTTCGTCACCCGCGTCGACGGCACCCCCAGAGCCGCTCGTCGGCGAACCCCGTGGTGTGAGAGCACTGGTCGTCAGGGGTGTGGTGGTGCTGGCCCCACCCCGCGGCTCGGGGAGACGCCCGGAAGGCCCCGGGGACTCCCCCATGGTGGGGTGGTGGTCGCCGTTCCTAGTGTGTTCGGGACACGATCGCGACCATGACGGGACGGTCCCTTGCACCCCTCCACCGAATCCGGCGCCGCCGTGCGTCAGGCGACCGCACGCGTGATCCGCGCCGGAGCCGCGCTCACCCTGGCCGCCGCCCTGACCCTGGTCTCCTCCGCCTCGGCCGGTGCCGTGGCGGCCGACTCCGACCACGACCACCCGGCCACGGCGCCGCCGGCCTTCCTGCCCGAACCCACCGGGGACCGTCCCGTGGGCACCACCGTCCTGCACCTGGTGGACGAGGAGCGGGAGGACGTGTGGGCGGGCGGACCCCGCGAGCTGATGGTGACCCTGTGGTACCCGGCCCGCGCCGACGTGGGGCGGCCGGCGCCCTACATGACCGAGGCGGAGTCGGCGGCCACGGTCGAGGGGCTGGGTCTGGACCTGCCCGCCGACACCCTGCACCGGATCCGGACGAACGCGCGGTCGGGCGTCCCGCCCGCGTTCCTCCGCGACGGCGGGTTCCCCCTGGTCGTGCTCTCGCCCGGGGCGGGATTGAGCCGGACCCAGATGTCGGCGCTGGCGGAGGAGCTGGCCAGCCACGGGTTCGTCGCGGCCGGTGTGGACCACGCCCACGAGGCGGCGCCCGTGGAGTTCCCCGACCGCCTGGTCACCGAGTGCACGGGGTGCCGGTCCGGGGAGTGGGCGCTGGGCGCGGTCAACCGGGCCGAGGACGTGTCGTTCCTCCTCGACCGGCTCACCGGTTCCGATCCGGCCTGGCGGTGGTCACGGGTGATCGACGCCGACCGGGTCGGGATGGTCGGACACTCGTGGGGCGGCACCGCCACCGCCGAGACCCTGCGGGCGGAGGAGCGCGTGGACGCCGGGATCAACCTCGACGGACCGTACTACGCGCCCGCCGTGGACGAGGGAGTGGACAAGCCGCTGGCCCTGATCGAGAACGACCAGGGGAACCGGTGGCATGGAGTGGACCAGATGTGGCCCCGGCTGTCGGGCTGGCGGCAGTGGATCCGGCTGGAGGGTTCGGGTCACTCCAGCGGCACCGACCGGGGAGTGCTCATGGAACAGCTCGGGCTGACCGGCGCCCTCACCCCCGAGCAGTGGGCCGCCCAGTTCGGCGACATCCCCGTCGGGCGCGGGCTGGACCTGGTGCGCGCCTACGGTGTGGCCTTCTTCGACCACCACCTGCGCGGCGGGGAGCAGCCCCTGCTGGACGACCCCGAGGGGGTCCACCCCGAACTGGTGGTCATCGGCCCCTGACGGGCCCGGCTCCCGTGCCGACGCGCCGGGCCTCCTTCCGTCCGACGGACGGCGCTATCCGCGCGGGCGCCAGGTGGCCAGAAGCCGCTCGAGGGGGTCGGGTGCGTCGGCCTCCGGTTGGGCGAACGGCGCCTGGTAGCGCGCTCCGACGGCGCGCGGTGCGGTGGAGCGGGGTTTGGACGCCGGCGCGGAGCGCACGGCGGGTTCGGGCTCCCCCTCCTCGTCCTTGGGGGCCAGGGGCGCCTGGTAGCGGGCACCCTGGGGCGCCGGTCGGCGCCTGCGGCGGATCCAGCGGGTACGGGTGGGCGGCCCGGGCCGCTCCTCGGGGGCGGGCTCGGCGCGCTCCCCGGTGGGGGTGAACCGCACGGGCAGGGCCTCCAGTCCGTGCACGGCCAGGGAGCCGCGCCAGGCCAGCTCGGCGGGGTCGACGGTCAGCGCCAGACCGCGCAGGCGGTCCACGACCGTGTCGATGGCCGTGCGCGCGAACTCCCGGGCGAAGCCGGTGGCCGGGCACCGGTGCGCCCCCGCGCCCCAGGACAGGTGGGAGCGGTTGCCCGCCATCGCCATGGCATCGTCCCCGCCTCGGACCACCGAGGGGTCGCCGTGCGCGGAGGTGAACCCGAACAGCAGCGGCTCCCCCCGCCGGATACGGGCTCCGGCGAAGCGGATGTCCATGGTGGAGTAGCGCCCGGCGAGCACGCTGATCGGTGAGTCGGTCCACATGACGTAGTCGATGAAGTCCTCCGGGGTGAGGGTGCCGCCCAGGTAGGCGGTCCACACGGTGGGGTCCTCCAAGAGTTTGAGCAGAGCGTTGCCGATGAGGTGGGTGGTGGGTTCGTGCCCGGTCTCCCACAGCAGGGAGAGCGCCTCGACCGCCTCGTCGTCGGTGAGGCGGTGGGGGTGTTCCAGGAGGTGGGAGGTGAGGTCGTCGCCCGGCTCGGCGCGCTTACGGGCGACCAGGCCCGTGAAGTAGTCGCGGATGGCCAGCGACGCGGGTTCGGCGCGGTCGGGGTCACCGCTCCACAGACGGGTGGTGAGGTCGGCGAGCAGACCCCCGTAGGCGTCCGGAAGGCCGAGGAGTTCGTTGAGCACGAGCGCGGGCAGCGGCGCCGCGAACCGGCCGATGAGGTCGGTGCGGCCGTCGGCTGCGACCGCGCCCAACAGGCGTACGGCGGCGCGCTCCACGACCGGGACGAGTTGGGGCGTGCCCACCCGGGCGAGCGCTTCGACGATGGGGGTGCGCAGCCGCTGGTGCTCCGCTCCGTCGTGGGTGAGCGCGCCGGTGCGCGCGGGCGCGGTGCCGGAGGCGCTCCAGGGTCGGGGGTCGGCGGAGAAGTAGGTCTGGTCGCGTAGGACCTGGAGGTTCTCCTTGTAGCCGAGGAGGAGCCAGCCGGGCACGCCGGGGCTGATCTCGACCGGCACGAGGCCTCCGTAGTGGTCCCGGAGCCGGTCCCAGGGCAGGTCCGCGGCGGCGGGGTCGTGCAGGGCCAGTGCCCCCGACCCGCCGAGGGGGCAGCGGGCCCCCTCCGCCCGGCCGCCCGGGGCGGCGTCGCGGCCAGCGGATCCGGTTCCCTGGTGCATGGAGACTCCTCGGTGGCTGTGGATGCCACGCGACGCTACGCCGTGATTGTTTCCGGCGTGCTTCCAGGACGAAAGCTCCGGCTTTCCGTGCGGAACATCGGACCCCAAGTCGGACCTGGGCGGATGGAGTCCACGTGTGCGGCGCGGGCCTCTTTCGGGCGTGTTTCGCGCGTGTCACGGGCCGGTGGGGGAGGCAGGGCCGAAGCGAAGCGGCGGGCCCAAGGCGAACACGACTAGGATGGCGGGTCGGCCACCACCACCTCGACCTGGGAGAACCACCGTGGGCAAGAAGAACCGCGGACGGCGACGCGCCTCGGCCCCGCGGACCGACGCCTGGGCGGGTCCCGCGCCCGCGGACTCCCCCGCCGACGTCGTGACCGGGGCCGTCGACGCCCTGGTCCTGGGCGACGACGGCGGGGGTGTGGACCTGGCCTCAGCACGTCTGGCCGACGTCGAGGACCCGGAGTGGGCGAAGGCCGCCGGGTCGGCGGTGACGGACGCCCTGACCCGGGGTCTGGCCGGGGTGTGGGCCCGTGGCTGGCAGCCCGCCGAGACGGTGCGCCAGGTCGGGCGGGAGCTCGGCCGCGTGGCCGCGGCCCTGTGCGCCGACGCGATCGTGGCCGAGCACCGCCGGTACTCCCCGGCCGCGGTGGACCCCCGGTGGAGCGCGCAGGTGCGGGATCTGGGGACGGCGCCGGAGTGGGGCGAGGGGTACCTCGCCTACGCGGGGGCCGAGCACGGCCTGCTGAGGTTCGAGGTCGTCGAGCTGGTACTGCGGGTGCTGGCCGCCCTGCGGGTCCTGGCGCCCGTGCAGGCGCTGGGACCGCCGCCGGGCGCCTTTCGGCCCGGCCGCCAGGCCCCGGTTCGGACGGCGTCGTCGGTGGATCGCACCCGGTTGGAGAGGGTGCGGGCCCTGCTGGCCAAGGCCGAGTCGACGGAGTTCCCGCACGAGGCGGAGGCGTTGAGCGCCCGCGCCCAGGAGTTGATGGCCCGGCACAGCATCGACCGGGCGCTGCTGGAGGAGGAGTCCGGGGGACCGGCCTCCGCGACGGCGGCCCGGCGGCTGCCGGTGGACTCCCCCTACGACGAGCACAAGGCCGTCCTGCTGCACGAGGTCGCCGAGGCCAACCACTGCCGGGCGATCTGGCACGGGGAGCTGGGTCTGTGCACGGTGATGGGGTTCGACGCCGACCTGGACGCGGTCGAGTTGATGTTCACGTCGCTGCTGGTGCAGGCGGAGAGCGCGATGCGGGTCAGCGGCTCGGCGCGTGACCGGTCGGGGCGGGCCGCGGGCCGGGACTTTCGGGCGTCGTTCGTCTCCGCGTTCGCGGTGCGCGTGGGTGAGCGGCTCGCGGAGTCGGCCCGGGCCGCCGAGGCGGCCGCGGCGGCCGAGACGGGCACCGACCTGGTGCCGCTGTTCGCCGCCCGGGAGCGCGAGGTGGAGACCGCCGTCGAGGAGGCGTTCGGGGAGTTGACCTATTCGCGCGTGCGCGGCCCCCACAGCGAGGACGGCTGGGTCGAGGGGCGTGCGGCGGCGGATTCGGCGTCCCTCGACGGGCACCGCCCGGTCCGCGGCTAGGAGACCCGGTTGTCGGTGACGACCAGATCCCACCGGTCCTCGGGGTCCTCACCCTGGGCGTGGATGACCCCGGAGACCGTGTGGTCGAACGTGAAGTGGTCGAACTCGGCGGGCCGGTGCGGCCCCTCGTAGGCGGCGGCGCGGGCGCCCAGCCTGAGGAAGTGGTCGATGAGGTAGGCCATCCACGCGTCCGCCTCGTGGAACTTCTCCACACCGTCCCAGTGGACGCGGGTGCCGTCCTCGGAGGGGGTCCACCCGCACCACAGGGACGGCTGGCCCTCGGGGGGACCGCTGTACCGGCGGATGTCGGGGTCCTCGCCCTGGCCCATGAAGCCGCTGCCCTCGACGTGGTAGGGGCCGCGCTCGCGGTCCATGCGCCTGGTCCGGTTGAACTTCCTGAGGTAGGCGACCTCGTGGGGGTTGAGCGGCGGAGTGACGGTGACGTGTCCGGTGAAGTCGGTGGTGTAGCCCATGGGCTCCTGCCTACCAACCGACACCGACATCGCCGACCGCTTCGGCGGGAAAACCGGTGGCCCGCGGAGACAACCGCCCGGTACAAAGGGGCGCATGCTGCACAAGTATCCGCGAACCCGCCACATCCGGGGGTCGCGCCTGCAACCGGGCGACGACGACCTGTCCGCCACGCCCTTCCGTGACCTTGCGGGGCGGCACCTGGTCGTCGAGGAGAAGCTCGACGGCGCCAACACGGGGATCAGCTTCGACGCCGAGGGGCGGCTGCGGTTGCAGAGCCGGGGCCATTTCCTGACCGGCGGGCCGCGCGAGCGGCAGTTCGCTCCGCTCAAGGCCTGGGCGGCGACCGTCGCCCCCCTGTTGCGGCCGCGGTTGGGCGATCGGTACGTGCTCTACGGCGAGTGGCTGTACGCCAAGCACACCGTGTTCTACGACGCGCTGCCGCATTTCTTCTGCGAGTTCGACGTCCTGGACACCCGGGAGGGCGTCTTCCTGTCCACGCCGCGCCGCCGCGAGCTGTTGGAGGGCACCCCGGTGGTGTCGGTCCCGGTCCTGTACTCGGGTCCGCTGTCCGACCTGGCGGGCTTGACCCGCCTCGTGGGGCCCTCCACCTGCCGGACGCCGGACTGGCGCCGTGCCCTGGCGGAGGCCGCGCGCGCCGGGGGCGCCGACCCTGAGCGCGCCCTGGCCGAGAGCGACGACTCCGACCTGATGGAGGGGCTCTACGTCAAGGTCGAGGAGGATGACCGCACCGTCGACCGGTACAAGTGGGTGCGCGCGGAGTTCACCACCGCCGTGCTGGACTCGGGGACGCACTGGCTCGACCGGCCGGTGATAGCCAACGGCCTCGCCGACCCGGAGGTGCTCCATGCGGCTGTTCGATGAGCTGTGCCCGGCTCCCCCGACCTGGTCGCTGGACTGGTCGGCGGTCCGAGAGGCCCTGCCGTGGGTGCGGAAGATGGCGGGTGTGGAGCAGGATCCGGTCCACCACGCCGAGGGCGACGTGGACACGCACACGCGGATGGCGTGCGAGGCCCTGGCGGAGCTGCCCGGGTGGCGGGCGCGCCCGGCGCCCGAGCGGGTCCGGCTCTTCGCGGCCGTGCTCCTGCACGACGTCGGCAAGGCGGCGTGTACCCGGCGGGAGGCGGACGGCCGGATCACCGCCCACGGGCACTCCCGCCGGGGTGGGCTCATGGCGCGCCGCCTGCTCTGGGAGGGCGGGGCCGAGGTGGGGTGGCGCGAGCACGTCGCCGCTCTGGTCCGCCACCACCAGGTGCCGTTCTGGGCCCTGGAACGCCCCGACCTGCGCGCGATCGCGTTCCGGGTGAGCCTGGTCGCACGCAACGACGACCTGGCGCTGCTGGCCACCGCCGACATCCTGGGGCGCCGCTGCGGTGACACCGCCGAGGTTCTGGACAACATCGCCCTGTACCGCGAGTACTGCGCCGAGCAGCGGTGCCTGGAGCGTCCCCGCGACTTCCCGTCCGACCACGCGCGGTTCTGGTTCTTCCGCAAGCCGGACCGCGACCCGGACTACGCGGCCCACGACGACACCCGGTCGACGGTGACCGTGATGTCCGGGCTGCCCGGCGCGGGCAAGGACACGTGGATCGGCTCCCACCGTGCGGACCTTCCGGTGGTGAGTCTGGACGCGCTGCGCGCCGAGATGGGAGTGCGGCCCACCGACCCGCAGCGGCGGGTGGCGGCCGCCGCGCACGAGCTGGCCCGGGAGCACCTGCGGGCGGGGCGGTCGTTCGTGTGGAACGCGACCAACCTGTCGCGCGACGTCCGCGACCGGTGCGTCGGTCTGGCCTCGGCGTACCGGGCCAGGATCGAGATCGTGTCCCTGGAGGCGCCGCCGCAGGTGCTGCGCGCCCGGTTGGACCGCCGCCCCGCGCCGGTCCCCGCCGCTGCGGTGGAGCGCCTGGTCCGAAGGTGGGAGTACCCCGACGCCACCGAGGCGCACCGGGTCACCGGGATCGCCTGGCCGGAGGCTTAGGCGGTGTTTTCTGGGTCCTCCGCCGCGCTTCGGACCGTGTTCAGGCGCCCACACGGCCAGGGATGCTCCATCCTCCTCCTCGCCCGCCCGTCACCCTCCACCACCCTCAACGGACGCCTCCGGCGCGGCACCCCCCACTTCGTCACCCTCCACCACCCTCAACGGACACCTCCGGCGCGGCACCCCCCACTTCGTCACCCTCCACCACCCTCAACGGACACCTCCGGCGCGGCACCCCCATCGGCACCCCGCTGACGCCCGAACGACACTCCCCCGGTGACCGCTCCGGGGCCGGTCAGGTCGGCCCCGGAGCGGTTCCGGCCATCAGCCAGCGGCGAACCCCGATCTCCAGCAGGACGTGGGGGCGGCCGCTGTCCTCGACGACTTCCTCGACGTCCCAGTCGTAGCGGTCGCGGAAGGCGGCCACGACGTCGGCGGGGAAGGCGTCGGTGTGCACCGTGGCGGTGCCCTCGGCGACGACGGGCGCGTCGCCGTCCTCCAGCGCCAGCGACACCCGGGGGTCGGCGGCGATGTTGCGCGCCTTGACCGTGCCCGGGCCGGTGCTGACCCACCAGCGGTCCCGGACGTGGGCGAACCAGACGGGGGTCAGGTGCGGTGAGCCGTTCGGTCGCGAGGTGCACATCCAGGCGTTGCGGGCCGAGCACAAGCGGTCGGTGAGGTGGTCGGGGGCGGGTGCGGACGGGTGGGCGGTCACGGGACTCCCTCGGTCGTGGTCGGGCAGAACGAAAGTCTGTGACCTCAACCGCGGTTGAGGTCAAATCCGGTACGGCGGCCCCGTGCGGGACGCTGCCCCCACCGGATCGGGATCACGCACCGCACCCGGCGATCCGCCACCGTCGTTTTCCGCTGATGCCCACGTGGGGGCACCCCTTTCCCGCTACGATGAGCGCAGCCCACCCGCACCGTCAGTCACCCACCGAACACGGCGCAGGGGCGACGGGACCACCGACGACCCCAGGGGTGCCCGCGCCGACCACCACGGCCGCCCCTACGGGCTCCGACGTCCAGGTTCCCGACGGTTGCGAGAACGATGTCCGACACGTGTGCACGCACGGCTCCGGCCCCCCGCACCCGGTCATCGCCGAACACACGGGACGACCGCCGCTGGCGGCGCCGCTTCGGTCTGCTGTGGACGGGCGGCGCGCTGTCCACCCTGGGCTCGATGACCCTCACCCTGTCCGTTCCCCTGATCGCCCTGCACCAGAGCGGTTCCCCGGCCCTGGCCGGGTGGATCGCCGCCGCCGGGATGGTGCCGCGCACCCTGCTGTACGTGCCGCTCGGGGTCGTGGTCGACCGCCACGACCCCCGCTCCGTCATGGTCGCCAGTCAGTGCGCGCGCCTAGCGTGCGTGGCGCTCCTGGTCGGCCCGGTCCTGCTCCTGGGCGCGCCCGTGGCCCTGCTGGCCGCCGCGGCCACCGTCCACGGCGTGTGCGCCGCCCTGCACGCGACCGCCGCGTCCGCCGCCGTGCCGCTCCTGGTCCCCCGCGACCACCTGCCGATGGCCGCGGCCCGCAACGAGGCCCGTACCCACGCCACGCAGATGACCGGACGGCCGCTCGGCGGAGCGCTGTTCGGTCTGGGCCACGGCCTGCCCGCCGTGTTCGACGCGGCGGCCTCGGCGGTGGGGCTGTGCCTGGTGGCGCGTCTACCTCGACTGCGCGCCGCTGTCCGGGCTCCCACCGTCCGGGGGGAGGGGGAGGCCACGCGAACGGGCCCCGCGGCGGGACCGCCCGAGGCTCCGGGACGGCGGGCGTCCGCCCTGTTCCGGGAGACGGCGGCGGGTTTCGCCCACCTGCGCCGCGACCGCTTCCTCCTCCTGGCCACAGCGGTGTGCGCGGCGACGAACGCTCTGTTCCAGACGGTGTGGCTGGTCATCGTCGTCCTGGCCACCGAACACGGGCTCTCCGCCTTCCTGCTCGGGGCGGTGCTCGCCGCGACCGGCGCCGGAGGGCTGCTCGGTTCCCTCACCGCCACGGCCCTCGTCCGGCGCCTGCACCACACCACCATGGTCGTCCTGTGCCTGTGGGCGTGGGTGGCGGTCACCGTGCCCCTGGCCCTGGCCGGGCGGCCGGACACCGGATGGCTGGCGGCCGTTCTCCCGCTGGCCTGGGGCGGAATCGGGTTCGTCGGCGCGCACATGAACGTCACCGTGACCACCTACCACACCACGCGCGTGCCGCCCGAGCTCCTGGGCCGGGTCACCGGAACCGTCCGTCTGGCCACCAGCGCGGCGCTCCCCCTCGGTGTGCTGTGCGGGGGCCACCTGCTGGAGGCGGTGGGTGTGCGGACCACCGCCGTGTCGGTCACCGCGCTGCTCTGCCTGTGCGCCCTGGTCCTCACCCTGGTTCGGGCCGCCGGGTCGGATCCGCCCGCGCCGCGCCCCTCTCCCCCACCGGGAACAGCGACTCCCCGACCGTCCGCAGGCCCGCGTCCAGCGCCTTTTGGATCCGAAGGGCGTCACCGACCTGGCCCGTCCTCGCCTGGACGTGGTTGAAGGCCCGGTCGGTGGCGTCGCGCAGCTCGTCGACCGGGCCGCGCCGCCCCTCAGGGAGGACGCCCCGCAGGCGCTCGACCGCCACGACCGCGTCCAGGCTGTCCGCGCGGGCCTGCCGCAGCAGGTCGCCCAGTTCCTCGTCGCCGGGCCGGGGCGGGCCCTCGGCGCGGATGTGCGTGACCACCCGGACCGACATGCCGAGGCGGAGCACCGCCCTGCGCGCGTCGTCGAACCGTGACCGCAGCTCCTGGTCGCGGCGGCGCTCCCGGTCGAACAGGTGCCGTGTCCGCTCCACCTCCAGGGCGTGCTCCGCCCGCCAGCGCTCCGTGCGCGCGGCCCGGTAGGCGGCCAGGGCGGTGGCGCCGAGTGTGCTCAGGGCTGTGACGGCGCCGGTGATGAGCGCGACCAGCACGGTGGTGTCCATCCGGTCGGGTCACCAGCTCCCGCGTGGGGTCAGCCCTCGGGCGGAGGTCAGCTCGGCGCGGATCCGGTTCCGGATGCGCCGGGCCTCGCTGGCCGACCGGTCGCCGACGAGGACGGAGTCGAGGACGTCGAGGGCGGACTGGCTCTGCCCGACGCGCCACAGGGCCTGGCCGATGCCGGTGCGCAGGCTCGGGTCCCCGTGCACGCGCCCCGCGGCCGCGCGCAGGCCGTCGAGCGCCGCCGCGCGCTGTCCCGCCTGGAGGCGGCTGCTCGACTGGGCGACGAGCAGCCGCGCCACACCGGTGCCGTCCCCGACCGCTTCCAGCAGCTCCGCCGCCTCGGCGTAGTAGGCGGCGGCGACGGCGGGGTCCCCGCGTTCGAAGGCGAGGTCGCCCAGGAGCGAGGTGAGCAGGGCGCGCTCGCGGGGTCGGGGCGGCGGGGTCGCCCGCAGCGCCCGCCTCGCGTGCTCCCCCGCCAGGTCGGGCTCACCCCGGGTGTGGGCCCGACGGGCGACGACGACGCGGTCGGCGATCGTCCACGGTTCCGGGGTGGCCTCGATGCGGGGATGGGCCGCCAGGTCCGCGAGGGGACGGGTCAGGCGCGGGTGGCGCAGGCGGTAGCCGGTCCCGTCGGCCCCGGGGGCGACCAGGTGGCGGTCCTGGAGTGTGTGGACCAGGCCCCAGGTGAGGTCGGGGTCGCGGACACCGTCCGCGGCGGGGGGCGGGGCGCCCGGCCCGCCCGCGGCGGCGGCGCGGCGCAGCCAGGCGTGGGGCAGGTCCCGGGGCACGAGGTGCTCCGCGGCGACTTCCTCCAGGACGAGGCTCAGGTGGACGGCGAGGGCGTGGTCGACGTCGTCGGCGGCGAAGGCGTCGGAGCCCTCGGCGTACAGGAGCGCGCCGACGGTCTGGAGCAGGGCGGGGTCGACGGTCTCGGTGAGGGCGGCGGTGTCGGCGCCCCGGGCGGGCGGGCCGGGGACGGTCCGCACCTCCTCGACGAGGCGCTCGGCGACGGGCAGGGGGCGCCGGACGCCGGCCGTGTCGAGGGCGCGGGCGGTGGCGTGGACGGCGGAGTCGGGGGGCAGCGCCCCGACGCGCACCTCGGTGTGGTCGGTCCCGTGCGCGGCGATCATCCGGCGCAGGTCGGCCAGGTGCTCGGTGCGGACGGTGAGGAGGAGGTGCAGCCCGGGGTGCTCGTCCAGCGCGACGAGGAGTTCGTCGACGAGCGCGGCGCGGTGCGGTCCGGGGCCGTCCGGTGCGCGCAGCAGGGGTTCGGTCTGGTCGAGGGCCGCGAAGAGGGGCCGCTGGCGGCCGTAGCGGTCGGTGCGCTCATGGTCGCGCAGGAAGTCGGTGGTGGAGGTGCCCGGCCCGTGGGTGGGGAACTCGCCCGGGTTCCAGGAGGCGAGGAGGGCGCGGGTGAAGGGGTTCTGTTCGGGAAGGACGGCACTGGGGAAGGCCGGGTCGAGGAGCAGGTGCCCCACCGGCAGGACGCGGGCGCCCCGGTCGGTGAGGGCGGGGACGGCCCCCGCGCGCAGGAGGGAGGTCTTCCCGACACCGGCGTCCCCGTGCAGAAGGGTCAGGCGCGTTCCGCTCCACGCCTCGACGAGGGTGTTCACCGTCGCCGTCCGGCCGTGGAACAGGTGGCGGTCACGGGCGCCGAAGGGCCGCGCGCCGACGAATGGTCCCGTGCGGTGCGCCCGACCGACGAAGTTTCGTGACATGAAATCATCTCCGAAGCGTGGAGAACGGTTCGGTGGCCCCGCGGACCGGTGGTGTCACCGGTGCGCCCGAGGGGTTCCGATTTCACCCCGGGGACGTCATTGTCCGGTGCCTTTTCCGGATCCGCGACCCCCACGACAGCACGTGTGGGGAATGGTCGCGAAGGGGCTCTTGGTCCGGAAGCGGACGCATCCCCGAGGATGAGGCGTCCCCGGCCGCCTGGGCGTCCGGACCCGGGCGAAGCGGCGGTCCCGGGACGGACACGGCCTGGGGCGTGTTTCTCGCAACGGCCCCCTGAGGGGGTGTGGTTCGGGCGTCGGCGGGGTTCTTGTGGAGGGGGCCGCGCCGTAGGCGTCGGTTGAGGGTGGTGGAGGGCGACGGGCGGTCCGAAGCGCGGCGAAGGACCCGAGAAACACCGCCTAGCCGTCCTCGTCCGGATCGCTCGTGAACGCGGCGATCGCCTCCGAGGCGGCCGATCCGGGTTCCAGGACCGACCGCAGCGCCCGCACGATCGCGCTGTCCCCGTACCCGTCGAGGTCACGCAGGGTCAGGCCGTCCGCCTCCACCAGGGCGGCCGCCCCGGGGACGTGCTCGTGTGGCATCGATCATGTCCTTCCGACCAGAGAGAAAGGAGAGAACGGTTGCGTTGACGCGGCAGCCGCCCTCCTTTACCGTTTTTTCGGTTGTCCCATGGAGTTTCTACCACCGGCCTGTCCTTCCCTAACATCTTCGCCTACGCTGAGTTCGTATTCGCAGTTCCCACACCCCGCTGACCGAAATCCTCGACTCAACACCAGGAATCTTCCGAAACCAATCCAGAATGCCTGGTGGGGACGATGTGAAACCGGAGGACATCGCGTGAGCGCTTCCAGGCCCAACTCCCCACGCTTCCCCAAGGTCTGGGGGAGGGTCCCACCGCAGAACAAGAACTTCACCGGTCGCGCCGAACAGCTCCAGAGCCTGTACGACGGGCTGCGCGGCCGGGTGACCGCGGTCGTACCGCACACCCTCCAGGGCTACGGAGGCGTCGGTAAGACGCTCATGGCGGTGGAGTACGCCCACCGCTACCGGGAGGAGTACGACCTGGTGTGGTGGATCATGGCCGACCAGCCCGGGCTCGTCCGCTCGGCGCTGGCCCACCTGGCCCCGCACCTGGACCTGCCCGGCCCCGGCCTGACCGGTGTGGAGGACGCGGCCAACGGGGTCCTCGACGCGCTGCGCCGGGGCGAGCCGTACGCGCGGTGGCTGCTGATCTTCGACAACGCCGACGAGCCCGAGGACCTCACCGACGTCATCCCGCAGGGGCCCGGCCACGTGCTGGTCACCACCCGCAACCACCGCTGGGAGGCGGTGGCACGGACCGTGTCGGTCAACGTCTTCCCCTCGCACGAGAGCGTGGAGTTCCTCAAGCGGCGCATCCCCCGGGGGATCAGTATCGAGGACGCGGTCGAGCTGGCGGAGGCGCTCGGCCACCTCCCCCTGGCGCTGGAGCAGGCCGGGGCTCTGCAGTCCGAGACCGGGATGTCGGCGCGCGAGTACATGCGGCTGCTCTCCGAGCGCACCGGCTCCCTCCTGCGCGAGGGCAAGCCCCCCGAGTACCCGGAGCCGATGACCGCCGCCTGGCAGCTGTCGGTGGCCAAACTCCAGGAGAACCTGCCCGAGGCCATGGAGCTGCTGCGCTGCTGCGCGTTCTTCGGCCCCGACCCCATCCCGCGCGACCTGTTCTTCCCGGTGGAGGGCGGGGAGATCCGCCCCGAGCTGGCGGAGCTGATGGCCGACCCCATCCGCCTGAGCCGGGCGATCGGCCAGCTGGGGCGGTACGCGCTGGTGCGGCTGGACAACGCCAACCGCACCGTCCAGGTGCACCGGCTCATCCAGGCCCTGCTGCGCGAGGAGCTCGATCCCGCGATGCGGGACTCGATCCGCGCCGAGGTGTGGTCCCTGCTCAGCGCGTCCGCGCCGGAGAGCCGGACCGACCCCGCCGCCCAGGCCCGCTACCAGGAGCTGCTGCCGCACGTGGGACCCTCCCGGGTGGCGGAGAGCACCCGCCCCGAGGTGCGCAGGTTCGCGCTGAGCATGCTCAGCTTCCTGTTCGTGGTCGGCAACTACGAGACCGCCAGCCGCTACGCGCGCGCGTTCATCGACCAGTGGGTGGCCGACTCCGGAGACGAGGACCCCCACGTCCTGGAGGCCCAGCGCCTGTACGCCAACCGGCTGCGCGACCTGGGCCGCTACCAGGAGGCCCACGACCTCAACCGCGCCATCCTGCCGAAGGTGCGCCGGACCCTGGGCCGCACCCACAGCGAGACCCTGAACGTGCTGTCGGGGCTGGGGGCCGACTACCGGGCGCGCGGGGACTTCTGGCAGGCCCGGGAGCACGACGAGGAGACTCTGCGGCTGCACGAGGAGACCCTGGGCCCCAACGAGTCCGCCACCCTGCGCGCGCTGCACAACCTCGGTATCGACTACGCGCTGACCAGTGACTTCACCGGCGCCCAGGCAAGGCACGAGCGCGCGTACATGCTGTACAAGCGGCGCAGCGCCGCCCCCGGTTCGCCGGTCCTGCTGTCGTTCTGGCATGGTCTGGCCCTGTCGGTGCGCCTGGCGGGGGACTTCACCGAGGCCTGCGACCTGGGTGAGGACGCGCTGTCCTACGGGCGTGAGCAGCTGGGGGTCGAGCACCCGAGGACGCTGCGCACCCAGATGGACCTGGCGATCGCCCGCCGCATGTCCGGTGAGTTCGAGGAGGCGCTCGAACTGGCGCTGGACGTGCACTCTCGGTACCTGCGGCTGTACGGGATCGACCACCCCGAGACCCTGGCCGCGGCCATGTGCCTGACCAACATCTGGCGGATGACCGGGGAGCTGACGGGTGCGCTGGAGCTGGGTGAGGACACCGACCTGCGGTACGTGCGGGCGTACGGCCCCGAGCACCCCTACAACCACGGGTGCACGAGCAACGTCGCCCTGCTGTACCGGCTGCTGGGCGACGCGTCGCGGGCGCGGTCGATGAACGAGTCGGCGCTCGCCGCCCTGGACGGCAAGCTGGGCCGCGACCACCACTACTCGTTGGGGGTGGCGATCAACCTGGCCAGCGACCTGTCGGCGCTGGGCGAGACCAAGAACGCGGTGCGCCTGGGCCGGGGCACCCTGCGCCGGCTGCGCTCCCTGCTGGGCGACGACCACCACAACACGCTGGCGTGCGCGGCCAACCTGGCGCTCGACCTGCGGGAGGAGGGCGTTTCGGAGGAGGCCGACGCCCTGGCGGAGACCACGCACACGGCGCTCGTGCGAACGCAGGGCAGGGAGCACCACATCACGGCGGCCGTGCGGCGGGGCAGTCGGATGATCACCGACTTCGACCCGCCGCTGCTGTGACCGTCCGCCGCCACGGGCGATGCGGGGCGGCGCCGAAGCCCGAGGGGCGTGAACCACCCGCTCCGTCCCCCGGTCCGGTCAGCCCGGCCGGACGCCGGGCCCGGGGCGCCCCGCCGCCACCGGATCTTCGTTGCGGGCGCGCCACCGGTCTCGGTGGCGGCGGGCCGCGGCGCAGGCCGCCTCGGCGGTCCCGTCGGGCACCTCCTCCTCCAGCCAGGAGGCGAGTGTCCGCTCGGTCGCCGCGAGGAACCGTGCTCCGTCGGGGGTGAGCCTCCCGGACCCGGCCACCGTACGCGCGGCCCCGTGGGCGGCGGAGCGCCAGTGCGCGAAGTCGGCGTGGGCGCGCCGGGCCTCCTCTCCCCGGGCCACCAGGCGGTGGCGGCGCCAGAACCCGGCCACCCCCAGGTGGGCGTACACCCCCTGGAGGAGCCCGGACACGGGCCTGGGGTCCGGGCGCCAGGGCGCGTAATGCGTGCTCCCGTCGTCCGGGAGGGTGAGCGGGACCAGGTCGAGCAGAGCCATGAGTTTGGCGTGCTGCACCTCGTGCGCGAAGGTGAGCGCGAACCACACGGGGCCGGGTGGGCCGGACAGCCCCAGGGCGCCGAAGGCGTGCCGGGCGGTCGCGCTCGTGTGCGCCCCGCCGGGCGCGATCATGGGGGTGAGCGCGACGACGGTGTCGGCGACCTCCTCGGCGATGGTCCAGTGGTCGGTGACCAGGAGTTCCCACGCCTCGCGCAGGCTCACCCGCCACTCCTCGACCTCCCGTTCCGGCAGGCGGCGGGCGACCAGGTCGGCGCCGGGGAGCCGGTCGGGGTCCTGGTCGTCCAGGAGCAGGTCGAGGCGCCGTCCGGCGTGTTCGGCTGACATCCGGCGCAGCGCGTGCCACCCGGGGGCGTCCTGGTGCGGGTCGTCGGGGACCTCCACCCGGGCGTTCCCCCTCGACAACAGCGCGCGGCCGCCCGCGGCCTCGACGACGGCCGGGCCGCCCTCGCCCCGACCGAGCAGGGCGCGGCCGAGGGCGGGCAGCGGCGCGGTCGGTCCGAACAGCGGAACCTCGATCCGCGCGGTCAGCCCGGCTCGCAGAGCGGCGGCCGCCGCGAGCGCCGACATCGCGCCCAGCCGGGGCTCCTCGTCGCGGTGGCCGTCCAGCGCCAGGGCGGTGCGGCGCGCCCACACCCCGACCGACGGGTGGCGCAGGACCGCGGCGACCGCGTCCGGGGCGGCCTCCTGCGCTGCGGCGAGCAGGTCGTAGGCCTCTCGGGCTCGTGCCGCGCCGGGGTGCGGCCGGGCGAGGGCGGCGTCCAGGACCCGGCGGACCAGGAGCAGGTGTTTGGCGTACTGGGTCCGGCGCAGGGGACCGGTGGCCGCGTGGCCCCCCGCGCCCCGGGCGAGCGCGTCGAACACGGTGTCCGGGAGCGGGCCTTCGGGGGCCATTCAGCGTCCTTCCCGCAGGCGTGCGACATCCGCGGCCACGGTCGCCCGGACGTGCGAGATGAGCCGGTACAGATCCCGGCAGTACACCGAGGGGTTGCGGAACCCGGATCCGCTCCGGTACCGGTGCGGGTACAGTCCGCCGCCGCACACGCGGGCCAGGGGGCAGGCCGCGCAGGTGGCGCTCAGGGCCCGGACTCCGATCTGGCGCGCGGCGACGGAGGGCAGGTACAGGGTCTCGTCGAAGGTGTGGGTGAGGGTGTGCAGTGGGGTGGCGGCCGCGCCGTCGTAGGCGGATCTGAGGCTGTCGACCTGTTCGATGGAACCGTCGGTCTCCACGACCACGAGCGCCGCGGGGGACAGGCCGACGCTCTCGGTGCGCGAGGGGCGGCCCAGGACCAGGCGGATGATCTCGTTGAACAGGCGGATGTTGGTCTCGCGCTCGGGCGCGTGGTACCAGCGGTCGAAGACGGCGACGAGCCAGGAGCCGTAGGCGGCGCCGTCCGGGGTCCAGCCCCGTGGCGGGGTGTCCCAGTTGCCGTGCGGGAGGAGCAGGTCGACGGTGGGCGGGTCGAACTCCAGAAGCGCCTCGTAGGTGGCCACGGGGTCGGACTCCAGGTCGACGGTGGCGAGGAGTCCGCTCATCAGGTGGCGGTGACGCGGGGAGCCGAGCAGCTCCAACCCGGCACGGACCTCGGCGTGGGTGCCGTGTCCGTTGGCGCGGCGGCGGTGTCGGTCGTGGTCCTCCTCCGTCCCGTCGACGCTGACGCCGACGCGCACGCCGAGTTCGTCGAACAGGTCGAGGAAGTGGGTGTCCAACAGGACACCGTTGGTCTGCAGGCGCAGGTCGACGTGGACGTCGGGTTCGTTGGCCTTGCGCAGGGCCTGGACGGTGTGGCGCAGGTGGTCGAGTCCGACGAGGAGCGGTTCGCCGCCGTGCAGGATGACGTCGACCCGGCCGCGGCCGTGGGCTCGGGCGTGCTCGGCGATCCGCTCGGCGACCCGCTCGACGACGGGCCTGGCCATGCGGCGGGGTTGGTCGCGCCACCCCTGGTCGGCCATCTCGTACATGTAGCAGTAGTCGCAGGCGAGGTTGCACCTGCTGTGCACCTTGAGGACGAACTCGCGCAAGGGGGTCGGGCGCCATCCCCGGGCGAGCAGGTCCTCGACGTCCAGGGTCTCGGGCCATTCTCCGTGGATCCGTGGCCGTTCACGGACCCGTGTTCCTCTGTTGTCGGCGCTCCGTGCCACGCTGGTGTCCTCCTGGGGGCGAGAGCACACGTGAAATATCCGCGAGTATCGCGTTTGGGTGATATGTACTCTCTTGGCGGGTGAGCAAACCTCACTCACTCTCCCTCCGGGCGGAGCCACCCGCACAGCCCGCCCCCAACCCGTCCACGGGGCCGGAGCGGCGAGCGCGCCCGCCTCTGGATTCCTTCCCCGGCCGCGGCCGCCCGACGCCATACCAGAGGGACATTGGCCGGTTTCGGTCACCACGAAAAAGATTAAACCCCTTTTCTTGCGGTAGCGCCGGATTAGACATGGTTCACACCGGAAATTCGGTGCGGTGACCCACGCTTTTACCATCGCCTTTCACCGCACGCCCGACGCGACCAGGAAACACCCCGGAGCGAACGCCCGGCGCAAAGGCGCGGTCGACCGGCGTCGGCGACGTCCCCGACTCCGGTGCCGATCGGAGCCGGACATGGACCAAGGTCCCGATTTCCGGCGTTCTCCCACACGCGAGCGGCCGACGGGGTTAGCCTGATGCTGCTTCGGAGATCCACTCTCGGTGAGTCCGCCATGACTGAACGCATCCTGTCCGCCGTCGACGAGTGTCTGGACTGGGCCCGGGGGCTCGGCCCCCCGGTCGTCGTGGACGTCGACGCCCTCCTGTTCCTCCTGATGACCCACCGGGACGTCGGGGCCCCCGACCCCGGGGACTGGACCACCACCGACGTCCACGACATCGCCCGCACCGTCCGCGACTGGGAGCGCGTGCCGGACACGCTCCGGGACACCTGGCTGACCTGGTGCGACCACCTCGTCGACCGGGGCGGGCTGCTCTCCGGCGAGAGCCCGCGCAGACTGCGCGCGGCCATAGCGGCGGTCGACCTGACCCCCGGCGGTCCTCCCCCGGAGCCCGCGGCCGCCGACCCCGCCGACGAGGCCGTCCTGCCGCTCCTGGACCGTCTGGGTGTCGGCGGGGACGGCGCCCCGGACCCGCTGCCCCCGATCGTGCCCGCGGCACCGGAGGAGCTGGGAGCCGCGGCGCGGTCGTGCCCTCCCCTGGCCGAGGCCGCGCGGCTCACCGCGTGGGTGGGCGAGGGGCGGCCGCTGGACCGCGCCCTGCCGCATGACGCGCTGAACCGCGAGGACACCGACGCCGCCGCCGGCTCCCTCGGGGTCGCCCCGGACGAGGTGCACCGGATCCTGCGGGTGGCCCGGGAGGCGGGGCTCCTGCGCTCGACCTACACCCGGATCCTGCCCGGGCGCGCTGCCCGCGCCTGGGCGGAGGGCGACCCGGGGACGGCGGCCGACGCCTGGGCGGACGCCTTGCTGGTGATGACCGGATCACGCGGTATGACGGCCTTCCTCCTGCTCACCGACCTGTTCGTCTGCGGGCGCCCACGCACCCCGGAGCAACTGGTCGAGGTGTACGGGCCCGGGGTCGCGCTCGGCCGGTGCCCGGACGGACCCGCCGACCACGTCCGCTCGGTCCTGGAGACGCTGGTCGGCCTGGGCGCGGTCGAACGGGTCGGTGGGAACGGCTTTCGCGTCACCCCGTTGGGGGACCACTTCGCGGTGCGGCAACTGCGCCACTCGGGTGCCGACGTCCAGCTCGCTCCCTCGTTGGAACGCATGGAGGCCGAACACGTCCTCACGGTCCTGGAGAAGGGGCGTCCGGTCGACGCCGAGGGCCTGATGGCACGGTGGACGTCCACCCGCGACGCCCACACCGTGGCCCGGGAGCTGCTGGAGGCCTCCGCGGAACCGCGCGCCTGGCACCGCAGGAACCTGGTCGTCGCCACCCTGGCCGACCTGCGCGCCGATCTCACGCCGGTGCTGCGCATGTACGTCCACCACCCCGTCCTCGGCGGGTGGGCGCGGCGGCTGCGCGGCACGCACACCGAACCGCCCACGTCGCACCAGGTGGTGTGGGCCGTCCTGGACAGCTACGCGGTCCTGGTCGAAGCCGGTCGGCCGTTGCCGGACCGGGACCGGGAGCGCTACGCCGGGTGCGCCGAGCAACTCACGCGCACGATGTGGCTGACGGGGCATCCGGCCGCCGAGACCGTGCTCGACCGGCTCGCCGACGGCGCCCTGGGCGAACCGCTGGCCGAGGCCGCCCGCCGGGTGCGGCCGGTCAGCTGTTGAACGTCCGCGGGCCCCTCCACCCCGGGGCCCGCGAACGGGGACGGTCGCGGTGCGAGGTGTTCAGCTCTTCAGCGCCAACGCGTAGACCTGCAGGTCGACCCCGGGCACGGGTGTCCAGTCGCGTTCCGGCACCCGTGTGAAGCCACGGGCGCGGTAGACGAACTGGGCCGCGCGCATCTGCGGCAGGGTGGACAACACGATCCGGACCACGCCCTCCTGGCGGGCTCGCTCCACGAGCGCGTTGACCAGGGCGCGGCCCACGCCGAGCCCCCGTGCCTGGGGCGCCACGGCGAACGCCCGGATCTCGGCCTCGTCGGCGCTCCGGGCGACCTCGCTGTCGGGCGACCACGGTTCGTACATGATCGTCCCCAGCAGCCTCTCCCCGTCCACGGCCACCAGAACCTCCCCCGTTCCGTCCGCCCCCAGCAGCCGGAGCGTCTCGGCGTACGCGGGGCTGGCCTCCAGCAGTCCGTCGGCGAGGTAGGCGGTCACGCGCAGGTCGCTGACGGCGGTCATCTCTTCAGGCAGTACTCGACGCACGATCATGCACGTCATTCAACAGGAAGAACCCCCGGCCGCGCGGCTCCCGAGGCTGCGGGTCGGGGGTTCTTGGGTCGCGTGTGGGGACGGAAAGGCCCGGACCGGCCCCGAGGAGGGGTCCGTCAGGTTCCCTTGATGGCCCCGCACTCCCCGCCGTCCGGGTCGGCGGCGTCCTCACGGGCGTTGTCCAGGTCGTAGGGGTCCTCGGGTCGGCCCTCGGGACGATCGCCCCTGGGCAGCTCGTCGGGGTAGGCGGGGGTCCAGGTGTGCTGGTCCAGGCAGTGCGCCGGACCCACCGAGCGCGTCCAGTAGGGCCAGAGCTCCCAGGTGCCGTCGCCCATGTCGTAGAAGGACACCTCGCCGAGGTGCGAGGTGACCAGGCGGACCGACGCGGGGTCGCCAGGGCGGGCGACCGGGTGGACGATCGTGTACTCGGTGCGGACCGCCAGGTAGTCCAGCCCGTTCGGGTCGCTCGCCTCCTCGGCCCACATCCGGCCGTCCACCTTGACCACGTCGCCGATCGGTTCGGCCGTGCCGGGGGTGAGGTTGAAGGGGATGTACCGGGTGTCGATCTCCGGGTCCTCGTGCCCGTGGTTCTCCAGGTACCAGTCCAGGGACTGGGGGGTGAGAAGGGCCGTGAACTCGCTGTTGTCCTCGTCGAAGACGGCGTCCTGATCGAGGTAGACGGCCTCCATGAGCTCCCGGGTGAGCTCGTAGGCCTCACGGACCCGCGCCTGCGGGTAGGGCCCGACGGCGTCGATCTCCCCTGGGACGTCGAACCCCTCGGCGTAGCCCTCCGCCTCGGTGCCGCCGAAGGGATCGTCGCGGTCGACCTCGTCGAGGATGACGATCCCGTTCTGTTCGAGCGCGTCGTCGGCGAGGTCCTCGAGCAGCTGTTCGACGGGTGCGCAGGCGGTGAGGGTCAGCGCGGCGGCCAGAGTGACGCACAGAGCCGTATGGGAGAGACGTGACATGGGGGATGCCTCGATGTGTTTGAGCGAAATGCGAACAATGACACCTTTCTTACCAGCGTGAAACGCACCCGATCCGACGTTGTCCACAGCCCTGCGTCAAACATCGTCGAAACGTGCCACACTCGCGACCAGGAGGAGACATGGCCCCCTGGACGAACGGCACCGCCGATCTCGCACCCGTCATCCGCGTCCACGGCGGTGTCGTGAGCCCCACGGCCCGCCACTGCCCCACCCACCTGCGCACCAGGACCGAGCACGCCTTCGGCGCGGCCGCTCCCGGCAAACACCCCTACCTCGCGCGATCCGCGCTGAGCCCCCTGACGGCCGTGCTGGATCTGGTCGAGCACCGCGGACGGTCCGTCGAGGACGCGTGTGCGCACCTGCCCACGCGCGGCGGACGCGCTGTCCGGATCATGGGGGAACCGGTCGCGCCCCCGCACGAGGGACTCCTGGCCTGGACCCGGCATGCGGCCCGTACCTACCTCGGCGCCCTGGCCGCCGGCTCCGGGGAGCGCGCCGACGGGGTGGACCGCGTCCCCGTCGCGGACCCGTGGATCCTCCGGTACCTCCCGGAGACCGGCTCGGGGCGTGCCCGGCCCTACGAGGTGTGCGTATGGGGGCGCCGGTACCTGCTGCGCGACGGCCCTCGGATCACCCGGGAACTGCGCGTGCCCGTTCCCGGACCCACACGGCCACCCGGGCCGGAGGAGGTGGCGGTCACCGCCTTCGTGGTGGCCACAGGGGCGCACGTCGACCGCGCGGCGTTCGAGGCCCGCCCCTGGCGGTACGTCGGCGGCGCGCCGTACGCGACGCGCCCGCACCGCCTCCCGGAGGAGGCGCCCGCGCGTGTCCGTGTGGTCCAGGTGTCGTGTCTGGACGGGAGCGAGGCCACGCTCTTCGAGGGAACGGTCACCGAGGCCGGGGAACGGTACGCCGCCTTCGGCCGGGAACCGCTGCGGGCGGTGCTGGCCCCGGGCGGGCGGGTGCCGGGAGCCGACTGCCGTCCGTGCCGGAGCCGGGACCGCTGCGGGCGGCTGCCGCGCGCTCCCGGCCTGTTGGGCGTGCGGGACCGGTCGCGCCCGCGCCGCACCTGGTCGGTGACGGCGGGGTCGTACCACCGGGAGTGCCCGGCCAAGGCCCACTTCCACGCGCTCGGGCTACCCTCCGGGGCGGGCGGCGATGGGCCCGAGGGCGCCGCCGCCCGACGCGGACACGCCGTCCTCTCCTGGATCGCCGGGCGGCACCGACGCTCCCCCGCCCGCGTCTGCACCGCCGACGACCTTCCTCCGGACGGGGACGCCTGGTCGGCGGGCGGGGTCGACGTCACCGGCCGCGCCGCACGGACGGGAGCATCGATGCTCGAACGCCATCTGGCCGTCTGCCCGCTGAGCGACGCCTCCCGACCGGGCGCGGTCCACGTCGACTATCCGCTGACCGTCGACGACCCACTCGCCGACGTCCTCGTCCGTTGCAGCGCCGGCCTCGTGTTCCGCCGCGACGGGGCGTGGGTGCTCCGAGAGCTCACGACGGCACGGACCGGCACCGTCGCGGACCTGGACCGCCTGCTTCACGACCAGCCGCGCCTCGCCCTGCTGGTCCTGCTGGGCACGGCGGTCGTGCCCCCGACGGCCCCTCGGCCGACGATCGAACTGGAGGTCCTCACCCCCGACGGAGCCCACGTGCGGGCGGTCGACCCCGACCTACCGCGGAACCGTGCCACGGCCCGGGCGGTCGTGCGGGCGCTGGCCGCTCCCTGGCACGCGGACACCGCCCACGTGGCCGTCCCCGGGCCGGCGTGCCGCACCTGCCCCTATCGGCGTTGGTGTCCGCAGGCGGCCGGTTCAGCCACCGGCCCGGCCGGTGTGGCCGGCTCACGCGTCGAATCATCGGCTTCTCAGTCCTGAAGGGCCGAGCTCGCGGGACGCCCGCCCGGCTGCCGGGTCGACCTCCAGCGCCCAGGAGCCTCCGGGAGTCACCAGGGGCGGAGGGCCGCCGCCCCGCCTCCTGCGCCTCCCGGTCTCCGCAGGGCCATGACGTGGGAAGCGTCGCGGTCCGCCCGGCGGCCGACGCCACCACATCTTTCCATTGACAAGTTACCCTCTCACAGGGGTATCTTGCCATTGGCAAGTCCTCTCCCGTGAAGCAATCTTTCCACTGGAAAGTTTAGAAGGAGCCACCGTGGAACCCCTCATCACCCTTGTCGGCGTCACCCTGGTCCTGGGGGTCTGCGGAGCTCTCGGCGTGCGTCGGCTGCGTCCGTGGCCGGTCGCCCTGCGCGGCGGGCTGGCGGCGATGTTCGCGCTCACCGGCACGGTCCACTTCGTCGGAATGCGCGAGGAACTCGTCGCGATGGTCCCGCCCGCGCTGCCCGCGCCGGGTCTGCTGGTCACCGTGACCGGTGTCCTGGAACTCGTCGGCGCCGCCGCGTTGCTGTGGACTCGGACCGCGCCCTGGTCGGCCGCCGGCCTCACCGTCCTGCTCCTGGCGATGTTCCCCGCCAACGTCCACCTGGCGCTGTCCGGCGCCGACCTGGCGGCGCACCAGGAACTCGTCCCGCGCACCGCGCTGCAGGCGGTGTTCCTGGCCGCGACCGTCACCGTCGCGGCCACACACCTGCACCGCGCTCGTCGGCCGAGCCCCGACACCGACGGGTCAGGTGTCGGTGGTGAGGGAGTGCGCCCAGTCCAGTAGTCTGCGGCGCCTGGCCCGCGCCGGGAGCTCCACCACCGGCCAGTGGTGTCCGGCGGAGGCGGTCGGGGTGTCGGCCGCATCGGCGCAGAGCCGGGCGTCGGACCGGCAGGCGCCACGCCGAGGGCCGGTGTCGTCGGCTTCCACGCACGTGTCGAGGCCACCCCACGGCGCTGGGGTGCCCGCGTCCTCGAACAGCAGGGCCGCGGCCCGCTCCAGTTCACCGTCGCCGAAACGGCCCCCGCCCCCGCGCACGTACCCGGCGAGCGCCCTGCCCAAGGGGCTGAGTGCACCCTGGGCGGCCACCCCCATCAGTTCCGCCTCGTACAGGGAGTGGACGAACGCCTCGACCACGGCTCCGGAGTCCCCGGCGGCCGGTCGGTACCACAACGCCGACCGGACCAGCCAGAACAGCCCGGGCGGCAGACTCTGGTCCCGGTCCTCGACGAGCCCGGCGGACAGCAGCGGACCGGACGTGACCCCGCTCCCCAACCCCTCGGGGAGGGCGCCCAGCGCCAGGACCAGGGCGGACCGCAGCGCGGTCGCGCCCGGCAGTGTCTGCGTCCCGGGGATGCCCGCCTCCGAGCCGTCCGGACCCCAGGTCGGCACCCCCGGAAGCCGCAGCCACGCCTCCAGAAGCGGGGCGACCCGCTTCGGCGGCTCGACGCTCCTCCAAACCGGAGCCCAGTCGGCCGTGGTGATCCGGCGTCCGTCACGTACGAGCAGCCCGGCCTCGTGGGCGGTCTCCACCCACAGCCGGGCCTCGGCCTCACCCACGCCCAGCGCCCGGACGAGCCGGTCGCGGTCCCCGGCGCTGACGCCGACCACCCGGCGCAGGACCAGGGGCCGGGCCGCGATCTCCTCGACCAACCGGTCGACCGCGTCCAGTGCCGCGCTGACCGCCGCCCTCGCCTGGTCCACCACGGCGGTCGGGTCAGTGGGGAGCCCCACGGGCTCGGGTGGTGACGGGGCGAAGGGGAGGGGCCCGCTCTCCCGAACCGTCGCGGCCACCTCGCGCGGCGGCATGGCCCTGGCCGGCCCGACCGGCACCAGGAGTCCGCGTTCGGCCAGCCAGTCGGTGTCCGGGTCGCCCGACCCCTCCGGACGGATCCGGTAACGCGACCGGCCATCCTCCTCGAAGCAGTCCGTGGCCAGGACCCTTCCCCTGGCCGCGAGCTGCCGTAGCAGAGTGACGGCCCCCTCCGGGGCGGTGTCGAGCAGCGCGCGCACCTGGTCGGGGTCGGTCAGACGCGCGACGATCGCACGCCTCACCACGGCGGGCTCCCGTGTGGGGTCGGCACCGAGCGCCAGGGCGACCCGGTGCAGCTCCGTGGCGGCCAGGACCTCGGTGAAGGCGGAGAAGACCCGTGGCCCCCACCGGTGGACGCCGAACGCCTCCACCAACCCCAGGGCGAGGTGGTAGCGGTCATCACCGGCGGGCCAGACGAGGGCACGCCCCTCCAACTCGCTGAGCGCCGCCTCGGCCGCGCGCCGAGCGGTGCCGTGCCAGGTGCCGATCCGGGCGAGGAGTTCGGCACGGTGCAGCGGTAGGGCGGTGGAGCCACCGGAGCGGCGCGGCCTCCTTCCGAGGCGCCGGGAGGCGGCCTCGGTCCTGGCGGTGACGTCCGCCGCCGCGACGAGCAGGTCGCACTGCGCCGCGGTCAGCGCGTCGAACACCCCGGTGCGGGCCACCGCGCTCGCCGCGTACGGCAGCAGGTCCCGCCGGGCGTCCTCCTCCACTCCCTCCACGAGCTCACCGAGGATGTCGGCGACCCGATCGATCGGCATCGATCTGAGATGCTCCCTGAGCGCAGTGAGACGATCCATGTACGCAACGCTAGTACCCCGCGCCACCGCTGGGGGCCGAACGGGGCGGAGCGGAACACCTGGGGCGTCCGGGTTCCGCGACCCGAACGGCTAGGGTGTCCGACATGTCACGTCATGGGATGAAACGCCGGTACTACTCAGTGATCCCCGCGAGGGAGGCCGCGTGAGGAGGAACGTCCTGGTCACCGGAGCCTCGCGAGGCATCGGCAGGGCGATCGCCCTGGCCTTCGCCGAACAGGGGGACCGGGTGGTCGTGCACTGCGGGAACCGTCGGACCGAGGCGCGGGCCACACTGGAACGGCTGCCCGGGGAGGGACACGTCCTCGTCCAGGCCGACCTCTCCGCCCCTGACGGGGCCGCGTCCCTGGTGGAGCAGGCGATCGAGCGCACCGACGGGATCGGCGTCCTGGTGAACAACGCCGCGCTCAACCCGGCGCACCCGATCGCTTCGGTCTCCTTCGACGCGTGGCGGACGGCCTGGCGTTCGGTCATGGACGTGAACGTCTTCGGTGCGGCCGACGTCAGCTACCTCGTCGCCCGGCACATGATCGACCGGGGCACGCGCGGGCACATCGTCAACGTCGGCTCCCGGGGCGCCTACCGGGGTGAGCCCGACCACCCCGCCTACGGAGCGAGCAAGGCGGCCCTGCACTCCCTCGGCCAGTCACTGGCGGTCGCGCTGGCCCCGCACGGCATCAGCGTCGCCTCGGTGGCTCCGGGCTTCGTCGAGACCGAGCGCGTCGCCGACCGCCTCACCGACGCGGTCCGCGCGGACAGCCCGTTCGGCCGCGTGGCCGAGCCCCGCGAGGTCGCCAACGCCGTGCGCTACCTGGCCTCCCCCGAGGCTGTGTGGAGTTCGGGCGCGATCCTGGACGTCAACGGCGCCTCCCACCTGCGCTGAGGCGGCCCGGGCCCGTGACCCGGACCGCGGTCGGCCCTGCGCGCCCCGCTTCCCGGCCCCGCTGTCGGAACGGGGCGGGCCGTGGCCGGATCCGGCCACGGGTCCGTGGCGTCGGTCACAGTGTCAACAGTCACAGCAGTTACAGCAGGTGCAGCATTCGCAGAGGCCGCACCAGGATTCGCGCGGTTTGCCCGACCACGGCCCGGGGTGGGGGTCCCGGCAGCAGAACTGACAGGTGCAGCACATGAACAGCGCGACCGCGCACCCCGGCAGGACGCCGCGTCCGCGGGGCGGGTGCGACCACGCGGGGGTGTCGCACGAGCAGGATCCGCAGCACCCCTTCCTGTCGGACGACCCGCCGGAACCGTGGTTCCCGCCGGAACCGCCACCGCCCCCGGTCCAGCCGTGGTCCCCTCCGCCGGCGGAGAAGTGGTCGCCTCCGCCATGGCGCGGCCGCTGGTTCGGGTGCCCGTGGCGGGGGTGCCGGTACGGCTGGTGGCCGTGGGCGGGATGTCCCTGCCCGGGGTACCCGGCGTGGACGAAGGAACGATCGACGGCACGGCGCAGTTCTCGCACAAGGAGCGCGCGCACCAGGCGGTCGTCGGTGAACTCCGCCTCGTCCAAGGCCAGCCGGACGCCCAGGACGGCGTCGTCGCACAACTCACGGGCTCGGGCGAGCCCGGTCCCGGTGGCCGTGAGCGGGTTCCAGGCGCCCTTGTCCGCGTCCTCCTCGCGGTCCTCGACGGCGTCCAACAGGTGCGCGAGGCGGCCGAACAGGCGTCCCGCCTCACGCAACGGTTCGGTGTTGGCCGGGCGTCCCGCCAGAGCCGCGGTATGGGCGAACGCCGTGCCGGTGGCCTCCTCCGTGGGACGGGTCACCGTCAGAACGTCGGTGCCCGGTCCCGCCGCGAGCTCGACCTCGCGCTGTCGCCCGACCACCGCCACCAGCCCGGAGCCGTCGAACCCGAGCCGCTCACCCGACGCCTGTGCGCCACGCCGCCAGCGCTCGGCCACCCGCCCGGCGAACGCTCGCACGCCGCGTCGGGCGTAGGGGCCGTCGCCGTCCTCGATGTGGTCGGTGATCTTGGCCGAGGCCAACAGCAACGACACCGACGCCGCCAGGTGCGCGCCGGAGCCGTCGGCGACCTCGGCGCCGCGCATCCCGCGCAGGGGGCAGGGACCGGCCGCGCGGGTGCTCGCGCACTCCTCGGACTGGGCCGCCGCCAGGACCGACACCACCAGTCCGTCGTAGTTCGTGGCGATCCGCGAGGTCTGCCCGTGATCGTCCCTCAAGGCCAGGCACAACCCGCACATGTGGGACATCCACTCCTCGGCGAGTCCGTCGGACAGGGTGTGCCGACAGGGACGCAGGATTCCGAACACGGGCCGCTACCTCATCTCGTGCCACCGCGGGCGGCGACGCGCCCGTGGTCTCGTGCGTGCGATGAGGTTGGACCCCCGAGTCAGGCACCAGGTTCCCGACCGGCCCCGACTTTCCGGTCCCGGTCCGGCGGCGACCGGAGGGCCTCCCGGCGGCGCGGTCCACGCGCCGCCGCTCCCTCGGGCTCGGCGGCTACCGGACCTCGCCGTCGATCCGCTTGCACTCCTGCAGTGTCACGGTGTCCTTGTCCAGGGCCTCCGAGCAGGTGGCGGCGCAGATCAGCAGGCCCCAGAACGAGTCCGTCGACCCGCAGCGGACCTTGACCGGCTCATCCGGGGTCTGGGCGTAGGCCACCCCCGGGACCAGTCCGACCACGACCGCGAGCGCGACGGTCCACAGCGTTTTCCGAACGGACATGCCTTCTCCTTACGAAAGCCGACTCGACGCAACTGTCGGAGACCAGCCAATGACACGGAGACACGATCCTCGGGAAGGCGCACCAAAGCCATACGCAATCGTGTCCTCCGTACCGTCACCAAACGTGACGAAAGGGGCCGCACGCCCTCGCCGGCGGGCCACCCGCCCCGTGCCCGCCACGGGACCGCTGCGTAGGGTGGACGCCGTCCACGTACGCGGGGAGGGACGACAGTATGAGCCTGGTCGCCATCAGCGACCTCCACGTCCGGCACGGGGAGAACCGCGCCTTCACCGAGGCGCTGCGGCCGGAGTCCGACGACGACTGGCTCCTGGTCGCTGGTGACGTCGCCGAGACCGCCGACGACATCCTGTGGGCCATGGAACTGCTGAGCAAGAGGTTCTCCACGGTGGTGTGGGTTCCCGGAAACCACGACCTGTGGACGGTGCCCACCGATCCCGTCCGACTGCGCGGCCTGGCCCGCTACGAGTACCTCGTGCGTGCCCTGCGCGACCTGGGCGTGCACACCCCCGAGGACCCCTACCCGGTCTGGGAGGGTCCCGACGGCCCGGTCGTCGTCGCTCCCCTGTTCCTCCTCTACGACCACACCTTCCGCCCCGAGGGAACACGCACCAAGGAGGAGGCCCTGGCGGTCGCCCACGACGCCGGGGTGGTGTGCACGGACGAGTACCTACTGCACCCGGACCCCTATCCCGGCCGCGACGCCTGGTGCCGCGCCAGGCTCGACTACACCCGCGGGCGCCTGGACGCCCTCCCCCAGGGCGCCCCCACGGTGCTCGTCAACCACTGGCCGATGGTGCGCGAACCCACGCGCGTCCTGCGCTATCCCGAGTTCGCCCAGTGGTGCGGCACGGAGGAGACCGCCGACTGGCACGTGCGCTACCGGGCCCGCGCCGTCGTCTACGGGCACCTGCACATCCCCCGCACCATCGTCGTGGACGGCGTGCCCCACATCGAGGTGTCCCTCGGTTACCCCCGTGAGTGGGGTCCCCGGCCCGCGCCCCCGGAGGGCCCGCGCCGGGTGCTGCCCCTCCCCCGCTGACCGCCCGGGTGTGTCGCCCGACCGGTGGGTCAGGTCGCCTGAACGTCGACCTTGCGGCCGTCGGGGTCGGTGAGCACATGGCGTCCGGGCGCGAGCGGCGGTCGGGCCGAGGCGCCGTCGACGCTCACGCCCAGCCGGACGGCGCCGGTGGGCCGGTCGCGGACGGGGTAGATCTCGAACACGGTGCCGTCGTCGAGCACGGCGGCGTGGTGCCGTGGGCCCCGGCCGTGCCGTTCGAGCTCGAAGCGCAGCCCCAGGGCGGAGTAGAAGTCGCGGCACTCCTCCACGCGCTCGGTGTAGAGCACCAGGAGGGTGATGCGTGCGCTCGACGTCGCCATGGGGCTCCTTCACGGGTCGCCGGTCGGACACCGGCCAACCTATCCGTGCCCCGTCGGCGCCGTGCGGGCGGGCGGCGCGCCACCGGGGGCGGAGAGAGCGGCGTCCGCTCAGGCCGGGTCGGGCCGGTGCGCGACGTGGTCCGGCGCCTCCAGGCCGGGTGCGAGCGCGGGGTCGGGCTCGGGCTTGCCGAAGACCTGCCGCACCGGCAGGACGCCCGCCCACACCGGCAGCGTGTAGTCCTCCTCGTCGTCGGCGGGCGGTCCGGTCCGCACCTTGACCGAGGCCTCCTCCAGCGACAGCGCCAGCACGCGCGTGGCCGCCATCTCCTTGGCGTTGGGCCTACGGGCCACATCCCACTGGCCCGGCGCCAGCTGTTCGGTCAGCGCGCGCAGCCCGGCCATCCGCTCGTCCTCGTCGGTGACCACACGCGGTGTCCCGTAGATCATGGCGGAGCGGTGGTTGACCGAGTGGTGGAACGTGGAGCGGGCCATGACGATGCCGTCGAGCAGGGTCACGGTGACGCACACCTCTCCCGGGACGCGCAGCGACCGCGCCCCGGTGGACCCGTGCAGGTAGAGGGTGTCGTCGATGCGGCCGTACCCGGTGGGGACCACCATGGGCGCGCCGTTCGCGACCACTCCGAGGTGGCAGACCAGTCCGGCGTCCAGGAGGTCGTACAGTTCGGCGCGGTCGGTCCTGGCCTTGTGCTTGGCCCGGCCGAGCCGGGTCCGTTCGGTGGTGGAGAGCATGCTCCTACGCTAGACAGAAGTGGATACCCAGACCATGTCCACTTCTGACCCAAAATGGGAGACCACTGTGGCCCGGCACCTCACCGACCTGCCCATCGACCTGGACCGCGACGCCGCCCCGCCCCTCACCGCACAGTTGGCGGACGCGCTGCGCGAGGGCATGTCGGGGCGCTACCTCCAGCCCGGCGAGCGCCTGCCCGCCAGCCGTGCCCTCGCCGCGCAGCTGGGGGTCAGCCGGACCGTGGTGACCGAGGCCTACCAGCAGCTCTACGCCGAGGGCTGGCTGGAGGGGCGGCACGGGTCCGGCACCTTCGTCGCCGACCACGGCCCCCTTCCCGCCGTCGATCCGCCCCCGGTGCGGCCCTTGGCGCCGCGTCTGTCCCGACCGGAGGCCAGACGGCGGGGGATGGTCGACCTCCGGCCGGGAGCCCCCTGGGTGTTCGACATCGACCGCGCCGCCTGGCGCCGGGCCTGGCGGCACGCGGCCGAGGAGCCCTTCGGCGACGACCCCGACCCCCGCGGCCTGCCCCGTCTGCGCGCACTGCTGGCCGAACACCTACGCCGGGCGCGCGGCGTGCGGGTGGGGCCGGAGAACGTCCTGGTCACCCGGGGCACCGGCAACGGCCTCGACCTGGTCGCCGCGACCCTCCTCGGCCCCGGCACGCGCGTGGGGGTGGAGAGCCCCGGCTACGCCAAGGCCCACCGTGTGCTGGGGTCGCGCGGGGCCGAGGTCGTCTCCTGCCCGGTCGACCGCGAGGGGATCCTGACCGACGGTCTTCCTCCCGACCTGTCCGTCGCCTACACGACGCCCGCCCACCAGTACCCGCTGGGCGGGCGGCTGCCGATCCCGCGCCGCGAACGGCTCCTGACGTGGGCGCGCACGTGCGGGGCGATGGTCGTCGAGGACGACTACGACGCCGAGTTCCGCTACGACGTCGCGCCGCTGCCCGCCCTGTACGGCCTGGACCCCGGCAGGGTGATCCTCCTGGGCACCCTGTCCAAGACGCTCTCGCCCGACCTGGGCATCGGGTGGCTCGTCGCCGAACCCGCCCTGGTGGAGCGGGTGGCCGAGGTGCGCGCCGACCTGTCCGACCGCACGAGCGGTCCCGTCCAGGCGGCCACGGCGCTGCTGCTGGAGCGCGGCGACCTGGACCGGCACCTGCGCCGCATGCGCCGGGAGTACGCCCGCCGCCGCGGGCTGCTGGTGGAGTACCTGGGGCCGAGGCTGACCGGTGACACGGCGGGGCTGCACGTCATGCTGCCGCTGCCCGCGCACGCCGTGGCCGGGGTGGTCGACGCCGCGGCCGAACGCGGCGTCCTGGTCGCGGACACGGGTCACGCGAGCCCCGGCGAGCCCACCGTGCACGGTCTCATCCTCGGCTACGGCTCCGCCACCCTGTCCCAGCTGCGCCGCGCCTGCGAGGTCCTCGCCGACGTGCTCGACCACCGCGTCTGAGGGCGGTCCTCCCCGGACGAATGGGCACGGGTCCAGCGTGGGATGCTCGCCTCACCGGGTCCCCGCTGACACGATCGGTGTCGGTACGTCGTCGGGGGGAGGCGGTCGGGTGACGGACGTGATCGCGTTCGCCGTGCTGCTGCTCGGCTACGCGCTGATCTCGGGGCGCACACAGGGCACGTCCCTGACCGCGCCGATGGTGTTCACGACCGGTGGCCTGGTGCTCGGCGCCGGAGGACTGGACCTGCTGGGCGGCAGCGCCACGGGCACCACGGTCCGTGTCCTCACCGAGGTGGCCCTGACACTCGTGCTGTTCACCGACGCCGTCCGCATCGACCTTCGGGTACTGCGGCGCGAGTACCACCTGCCCCTCCTCCTGCTCGGGATCGGCATGCCCGTCGGCATCGCCCTCGGCACCGCGGCCGCCCAGGGGATCCTGCCCGGGCTCGGCCTGGCGGGCGCGGCGCTGCTGGCGTCGGTGCTCGCCCCGACCGACGCGGCCCTGGGCCAGGCGGTGATCTCCGACCGGCGCCTGCCCGTCCGGATCCGCCAGACCCTCAACGTGGAGAGCGGGCTCAACGACGGCATCGCCCTGCCCGCCGTCATGGTGTTCGCCGCGCTCGCCGCCTCGCAGGAGGTGGGCGGGTCCGCGTGGTCGTGGGCGGGCTTCGCCGCCGGACAGATCGGGGTGGGGGCGCTGGTCGGCGTCTGCGTGGGCGGGCTCGGCGCGTGGGCGATCACCCGTGCCGACGCCGCGGGGTGGGTCAACGCGACCCATCGTCGTCTGTTCTCGGTCGGTGTCGCCGGGTTGTCCTACGCGGGCGCCGAGGTGACGACGGGCAGCGGCTTCCTGGCCGCGTTCGTCGCGGGTCTGGTCTTCGGTGCGCTGGCCAGGCAGCAGCGGGAGTTCGTGCACCAGTTCGCCGAGCGGGAGGGCGAACTCCTCACACTGATGACGTTCGCCCTGTTCGGGGCGGTGATCATCGGTCCTCGTCTCGGCGACGTCGACGGCAGGACCCTGGTCTACGCGGTGCTGAGTCTGGCGGTGGTGCGCCCCCTGGCCGTGGCCGTGGCGACCCTCGGCATGCGGCTGCGTCCGGAGACCGTGTGCTTCCTCGGCTGGTTCGGCCCGCGCGGGCTCGCGTCGATCGTGTTCGCCCTGCTCGTGGTCGAACACGGCGATGTCGCCGAGGCGGACCGGATCCTCCTGGTCGCGGGTGTGACCGTCCTGCTCAGTGTGTACGCGCACGGGATCACGGCCGCCCCGTGGGCGCGTTCGTTCGGCCGCCGCGCGGGCCGCTACGATCCGACGGCGCCCGAGCACCGGGACGTCACCGTGCACCACCACCGGTGGCACGCTCCCCGGGGGCAGGACACCGGCCGGGGGGACTGACGACGCGGGACGGGTCCGGTCCGTTGAGGGGGCGGGCGCGACTCGCCCGTGGGCGGCCGACGCGCGGCGCCCGGCGCGCTCAGGCGGTCCGGTTCCAGGAGGTGATGACCGGACGTCCGTGCTCGCGGCCGAGTGTGCTCACGGCCCCGGTGTCCAGCCGAAGCAGCGCCCCGTCGGAGGGGGCCAGACCCAGCCAGCGCGCGGTGAGCACCCGCAGGACGTGGCCGTGCGCCACCAGCGCGACGTCGGGCCCGGAGCCGCCGCCCAGGATCAGCGACACCGCGGCCAGGACCCGGTCGGCGCGTTCCCCGACCTGTTCGACGCTCTCCCCGGGGTGCTCCGCGTCGCCCTCGGGCACCCCGTCGGTCCACAGGTTCCACTCCGGGCGCTCGCGTTGGATCTCGGCGGTGGTGATTCCCTCGTACCCGCCGTAGTCCCACTCCATGAGGTCGGGATCGGGCACCGTCTCCCCCAGCCCCGCCAGCTCGGCGGTGCGCACCGCCCGCCGGAGCGGGCTGGTCACCACCAGGTCGATGTCGAGCCCGGCGAGGAGGGGGAGCAGGGCCACGGCCTGCCGCTCCCCCTCCTCGGTCAGGGGGAGGTCCGTGCGCCCGGTGTGCCGTCGCGCCCGGCTCCACTCGGTCTGCCCGTGTCTGATCAGCACCAGTTCACCCATGGCACCGATCCTGCCGCACCGGGCGCGCGCCCGCTCCCCCGACGCGTCGGGTCAGCCCTTGTCGACGGGCAGGCCGGCCTCCACCCAGTCCTGGATCCCCTCGCGGTACTTGCGCACGCGGGTGTAGCCGAGCCCCTCCAGGGCGGTGGCCACGGCCTGGCTGTTCCCGCACGCGGGGTTGGAGCAGTAGACGGCGATGAGGGCGTCCTTGTCGGGCAGCACCTCGGCGGAGCGGTCGCTCACCTCGTCGGCGACCAGGGCGACGGCGCCGGGAAGGTGCTGCTGCTCGTAGTAGGTGCCGCCGAGGGCGTCCACCACGGTCACCGTCCCGGTGTCGATGTGCCTCTTGAGTTCCTCGCGGCTGATGAGTGCGGTCATGGTTCCTCTCCTATCCGGACTGCGGTCCGCTTGCATGAACGAACATAACCGGACCAAAGTCCGTTTGTCTAGTAGGCTGGTCCCCGTGAACGACGAACTGCTTCAGGTGCTGCGCCGACCGCCGCGGGAGCGGGCCGACGCCGCACGCAATCGGGCCCGGGTCCTGGACGCCGCCGCGCGCCTGTTCGCGGAGGGGGGTGTGGAGGCGCTGACCGTCGACGCCGTCGCCCGCGCGGCGCAGGTCGGCAAGGGGACGGTCTTTCGCCGCTTCGGCGACAAGTCCGGACTGGTCGCCGCGCTGCTGGACCAGCGCGAGCGGCGACTGCAGGAGCGGATCGTCTTCGGTGATCCCCCCTTGGGGCCGGGAGCGCCCGCCCGGGACCGCGCGCTGGCCTTCTTCGACGCCTACCTCACCCACCTGGCCGACCACCTGGACCTGGTCCGGCTGTCCGAGACGGCCTCGCCCGGCGCCCGCTACCGCGTCGGGTCCTACGTGTTCTGGCACCGGCACCTGGCGATCCTGTGCGCCGACCGCCCCGACCCCGACCACCTCGCGCACGTCCTGCTCGGAACGGTCGACGCCGACCTCAACGCCGAACTGCGCGAACACGGGTACGACTGGGACCGGATCCGCTCCGGTGTCGCGGCCGCGGTCGGCGCGCTCCTCGGACCGACCCCGGACCCGTAGGCCGCCCGATTCCGTGGATCGCGGACAACAAGCACCGAATCGTCGCTACCCTCCTCACCATGACGCAACGCACCGTGACCAGTGACGTGCACGTCTCCTCCCGTTCCGCGAAGGTCCCCCAGCCCCGGTTCCACAAGCCCAACGAGGACCTGGCCGCGGCGATGGAGTGCACGCGCTGCGCCGAACTCGGGATCAGCACGCCGCCCGGTTGGGCCGACCGCAGGAAGCTCTCGACCAAGAAGGAGCGCAAGAGGAAGCAACTGGAGCACATCCGACGACAGCGCGAGGCGCCCAAGAAGCCGCACAAGCGCGGCCCGCTGCCGCTCAACGAACTCCAGTCCGCCTTCCTGCGCGACGTGTGGGCGTACCTGACGCGCGAGGCGGTCGGCGACGACCCCGACAGCCGTCTGCTCGCGCTCACCTGCGCCCTGCGCGGTGCGATCAAGGGCCACGCGAACATGACGGGGCAGGACGTGCGGTCGCTCCGGATGGAGGACCCGCACGCCGCCCTCACCACGCTGGTCTCGTCCGGGTGGCTCGACACCACCCCCGAGCGGGCGATCAACGCCGAGCCCTCCAACCTCGCCCGGTGCGGCCTGCCCGACCTCCAGGGCAACCCGTGGGACGTCGGCAACGGCGTGCGCTCACGCGCCTCGGGATGGGTGACCCGCAGCCTCACCCACAAGAAGATGCGCAAGAAGCCCAACCGCCTGCGCCTGGTGGCGGCCTACCTCGCCGCACAGGCCGACAGCGACGGGCGGATCTGCCTGCCGGCGGACGAGGTCGTGGCGGCGTGCGCCCTGACCGACGGCCCCGACGAGGTCACCGAGCTGGCCGAGTGGCTGCTGCGGCTCGACTGGATCCAGGACCTGCGCGTGGCGGGCGGGACCGTCGAGGCGCACCTGACCGAGCTCACCATGCCCATGGCCCCGCAGCCGTTCCCGCCGCCGACCCCGCCGCGGGACGCCCCGGCCACCACCCCCGCCGAGGTCCCCGTCCCCGACCGCGCCCGTGACCTGCTCGCCGGACGCGAGGCCGAGGTCGCCCGGTGGGTGGCCGGCTACCGCGCCGAACACGGCCACGGCCCGAGCTGGGCCATGGTCTCCGACGAGTTCGGTTGGCCGCCCCGCCAGGCCCCGGACCAGGAGGTGACCCGGGAGGTCTTCCGGCTCCTGGAGGAGGGCGGCTGGCTCACGGGCCTGGGCGTGCCGTTCGGGCTGCGCCCCGGCCCCGCGCACGGGGGCGCGAACTCCTGACCCGAACGAACTCCCGCCGACCCGCCGCGGGCCGCCCGGAAGCACCGGGCGGCCCCACGGTCGTACAGCACCAGATCACGATCGGGGCACTCCGGTGGTGAGGTTCAGACGGATCAGGGTCGGCTCACGGCGATGGGAACGTCGGCCCGAAGAAGAGCGCGAAGGCCCCACCGGCTGAGACCTCAGCCAGTGCCGGGGCGACACGATCGGCGGTCAGTGGTCGGCCTGCGGTCGCCACGACCGCTCCGCGAACGTGGTCGCTCCATTGCGTCGGAACACTCCTGGCACCCGACACCGACATCCTCCACGGCACGCACCTCGAACACCGCCGCAGTGGCGCCGGTGACACGGCCTTCCTGCTCCCGCAATGCTGTCAGAACAGGGGGTCCCACACTTCCAGGGTGTCCGGGTCCGCCAACGCGACACGGTCATCAGGAGTGACGATGGCGAGAACCTCACCGTCGGGGTGGAGGGAAAGCTGCGTGAACAGGAAGTCCTCCGAACCGACGATGAGGTCCTCGCCGGTCTCCATGTCCCACACATGGCTCCTGAACACAGCGCCAGAGTCCTCGTCGAACGTCATCCGACTCGCGTAGAGACGCGACCTCCCGGGATCCACGGTGAGCTCGTAGAAGGGCGAGTAGCCCGTGTCGGGAAGAAACGCGGCCCGCTCGGCAGTCAGTTCGCCCGTGAAATCATACGAGGCCCCATCCGCGTCGAAGCCCTCAAGAACGACCGTTCTCTCTGCCGTGCGCTCCACGGGGTCCCACAGCACGAGTCGGCCACCGTCGAAATAGACAAGCTCGTCGCCACCTGGGATCAACGCGAAGTCGGACTCATCCATGTTGCTCACCCGGTTGAGCAACGAGCCCGACCCCGTGTCCCATACGAAGATCTCGTCGCGGGTTCTGGTGATCAGACGGTCATCGTCAAAAAACGCCGTTCGTTCATGGTCGTCGTTCAACTCGCCGACCTCGATGAGTGCCCCTGTTCCTCCCCCACTCGTCGTGTCGAGAAGTCCGACGGCGGCGTCCCCGCGGGCCTCCAGAGTCAGTGCCATACGGGACCCGTCAGGGCTGAAAGCGACTGACAGCGCGTCACGAGGCACGCTCGTCCAAAGACCGTCAGGCCCCTCCGGACCTGACTGGGGGCCGAAATGCACGGTCGTCGTTCCCGACGGAACGTCGAACGTGTGCACCACCGTAACGGGGGGCGCGTAGTCGTCGTACTCGACTGGGACGCCTGCCGCCACCATGCACCCCACAGGGGCGAAGAACGGCTTCACCCGCCAACTCGCGCCGTCCGACAGGCGAGCGACCTCCTCACCGTCCCTCCAGTCCCAGAGCATCAGTCCATGCTCCTCGGTGCCGACGGCCAGAACGTCGCCTCCCGGGCCGAAGGCCGTGTTCCACACCGTGGTGTCCCCACCCCTCACCTCACCCTCCGGAACCGGATACCCGCTGCCGTCCGAACACGTCGCGTCCGTGATCATCCCGGTCATTGCCGTCACTTCCTCCTCCGGGGTGTCCCCGGTCCAACGGGGCCATCCCCAGACCGCGCCGACTCCGGCCACGAGCGACAACGCCACGCAGGCGCTGACGAGGAGCAGTGTGCGGCGTCCGCGCCCGGAGACAGGAACGTCTCCCGACGTTCCTGTCTGCAAGACTCGGCGTTGGCGCAGGCCCACGGCCTCGACGGCCTCCAGGGTCCGCTGCGGCCACGGCCGGACGGCGGCCGGTCCCCCGAGACCGCGTACCAGGTCGGCGGCGCTGGGACGCAGGGCCGGGCTCCGCCTGAGACATGCCTGGACGAGCCCGCGCAGTTCAAGGGGAAGTCGGGACAACCCCGACGGCCCTTCCTCTCCACTGGCCGCATACACCAGTGTCGCCGCCCACGCGAAGACGTCTCCGGAGAACGCGGAGCCATCCACGTGCGGCACGAACGACGGGTGCGGCGCGTACGGTCTGGTATCGCCGACCGCCCTCCCCAGTCCCGGATCGGCCAGGACGGCTTCCCTCGTGGTCATCAGGACGCCGTCGGGCCACAGCGATCCGTGGGGGAATCCTGCGGAGTGCATGTCGAACAGGGCCTGGGCGAGGGCCGACCCCAGGGAGTGCAGGGCGTCGGCGGTCAGTGGGCCGCGCACTCGGACATAGTCGGCCAGCGTGGGACCGAGCGGGCGTGACAGGGCCACCCACGGCACCACACCGCCGAGGTCGGCGTCCTTGATCTCACACACGTGCGCGCTGTCCATGCCTGAGGACTCGGAGACCAGTCGCTCAAGGGCAGAGCGGAACTCGGAGTCGGTCGCCTGTTCGGCGCGCACCACTGTGACCGCCACGGACTCGAGGCCCGAAGCCGAAGCCAGGTAAGTGCGAGACCAGGCGTTATCGCCCAGACGTGCGTGGAAGGTAAAGGGACCGGCGGATGGTGGGTCGTACGGGTGCAATGGTTCCATAGGCCTTCAGGTTCGTGATGGGGTTGGGGTCAGCCGATACCCGTGACCAAGCGCAGCGTAGTCGTGTCCAGGACCCACAGGGGGGCGTTGTCGATGGGCAGAGCGATGATCACCTCGCCGTCCGGGTGGGCGTCGAGCAGCCGCACGCACTCTTCGTCTCGCCGGGTGGAGAGCCGCTCTCCACTGGAGAACTCCCACACCGTCAGGCCGCAGGATTCTTCGTCAGTCATGACGATCTCGCCGCTGAAATCGACGTGGGGTGCGAACAACCGGTCGGACCGAAGGCTCAGCGCGAACTCGCCGAGACGCCGTGGAGCGTCGAAGGTGCGCCCGCTCTCCCCGGTCAGATAGTTGGAGTGCACGACGCTCTCCTCATCCCAGCCCAAGTAGAGGATGTCACCGTCGTTGGTCGGTATGGACAGGCTGTCGCCCTCGCCCACGGTGCCGTAGAACGTGTTGATCTCCTGCCCGGTTCGGACATCCCAGACCGTGACGGATCCGCTGCGGCCGAGCGCGCCGACGTGCTCGCCGTCCGGTGAGTAGACGATGTTTCTGGCCGCGCCCGCCCCCCTCAGGGTCTGGATCACCTCGCCTGATTCCAGGTCCAGGACGGGCATCGCCGACCCGGTCCCGCCGCCCGTCTCGGTCAGGGCCACGGTCTCACCGTCCGGTGAGAAGGCCATGGCGGAGATCGCCGTGCCCGTGCGGTAGATCGTGTGTTCCCCGGTCTCCAAGACGTACACGTGCGCGCCGTCGGAGTTGGCGAAACCCAGTCGGCACCCGTCGGGGCTCAGGACTGGCCTGACCGTGTCCGCGTCGGAGTCCACGTCGATGCGTGCGACTTCGGTCTCCTGTTCCCAGTCCCACACGACGATGCCCCGGTTGCTACCGACGGCGACCGCGCTGCCGTCGGCGGAGAACATCGGCGTGTTGTGGATGTTCGTGGGCAGGGTCGGACGGTCGCTCGCCGCCTCGCCGAACTCGGGAGCGATGTGTCGGGTCACGTCGCACCGGTCACGTTCCCCCGCCGGCTCGTGGGGTGCCGCGCCGCCCCCGGACCCGGTAATCGCCCATGTGCCCGCACCCACGAGCAGGACGAGGGCGGCCGCCGAACCCCCGACGAGCATCGGGCGTCGGCGTGCGAGCACCTTCGTGCCGCTCGCCGGGAACGCCGCCAGGGCCGCCCTGTACTCGTCGCCGACGGAGTCGACGATCCGCGCGGCGGACGGTGGCAGCCACTCCTCGGCCTCTGGCAGCGGATCATCTGGGCTGCCCAGTTCGCGCAGGACTTCGGCGGCTGTGGGCCGACCGTGGGGATCCTTGTCCAGGCAGGCCGATACGAGGGCGATGAGGCTGTCCGGGACTCCGGTGAGCTCCGGATCCCGGCTGGTGATGCGGTACTGGATGGCGGCGGGGTGACCGGTGCCGAACGGCCCGGTACCAGTCAGGGCGTAGACGAGGACACCGCCGAACGCGAAGACGTCGGCCGCTGATCCGCCCTCCCCGCCGCGCACCGTTTCGGGAGCCATGTACCCGGGCGTACCGATGATCTCGGCCTTCTCCTCGCTCGAGGGCTCCGCCAAGGCACGGGCGATACCGAAGTCGATGACCTGCGGGCCGACAGCGTCCACCATGACGTTGCCGGGTTTGAGGTCACGGTGGACCAGCCCGGCGGTGTGGACACGCTCGAGCGCCTGCGCGATCCCCCTGGCCAGGAGCAGGACGGTGCGCTCAGGGAGTGGGCCGGCGCGTCGGACCAAGTCGTGCAGAGAAGGACCCAGGACGTACTCGGTGGCCATCCAGGGGGTCGGCGCATGCGGGTCGGCGGCCAGAACACGCGGTGTGTGGGGGCCGTGGACCTGCTGAACGAGATCGAGTTCGCGGGCGAAGCGGGCCCGAAAGTCCGGCTCGTAGGCGTATTCGGCGCGAACGACCTTGACGGCCGCGGGCGTCCTCTCGGAGTCCAGACCGAGATAGACACGGCCCATGCCGCCGGCGCCGAGCAGGGTGATGATCCGGTAGGGACCGACCTGGCGCGGATCATGGGAAGCGAGTCGCTGCATGAGGGATTCCGGTCAGGTGAACTCGGTGACGACGTCGAGGTCGGAGTCCAGAACGAGCATTCGATGGTCGCGGGCCATGGTGGCGATGTGTTCTCCATCGGGATGAAGGGCGAGGGGGTAGAAGAGAGGCAGGTCGGTCTGCGTGACCTGGCCGGTCTCGGCGTCCCAGACGCTGCCTAGTCCGTCGAGATGCAGGCACGGGGCGGCGTAAACGGAGGAGCCGTCGGCGGAATAGGCGAGGTCGCAGACATTGTTTTTGTCCAAGTCCGCCAACCGCCCCGAGAGTTGCCCTGTGTCGAGGTCGATCAGCCGGTAAGACGTGTCCGAGTTCTCCGCTTGGTACAGAAGCACCATGGTCCGGCTGTCGGGGGAGAGCGCGATCTTCGGGCGGTACCCCCCGTCGATCCGATGGACCGGGTCACCCGTGTCCACTGCCCACACATGGACGGCGGCGGGCTCGAACTCGCCGTGCTCCCAGCCGAGCAGGAGAGAACCGTCAGGGGTGAAACGGAGTTCTCTGACGGCTTCGTCCAACTGGATCTCGGCTGTGACCTCTCCCGCCCGCACATCCCATATCTGGACGACCTCTCCCTTGTAGGGCCGACCGTCCTCGGCTGCGGTGACGGCGAACGTGGTCCCATCGTCGGTGATCGCGGGCGTACCGTACTGGAAGATGCGACCGTCGGTCTCACTCTCCCTCTCGCCGGTGAAGCTGGAGGGCACCGTGGTGCTGTCGCCGTCCCACATCTGAACGCGGTCGTCGTAGACGGCGAGGATGTGTCCCCCCGCGCCGAAGCCGGTGTTCCTCGGCGCGGGTTCATAGCGGTCGACCGGTTCGCCCTCGTTCCAGTCCCAGGCCGACAACTCCAGATCGAAGACGTACAGGGTCTGCCCGTCCGCGGAGAAGCCCATGTCGTAGGGCGGGTTGAGCCGCACTGACGACAAGTCCGGCTCCGATGGCGACGTCGCTTCCGCGGAGGGGTGTGTGGAGGTCGGGCCTCCGGGTGTCTCGTGTGTTCCGAAGGGGAGTCCGGTGAACACGAGGGTGCAAGCGCCCGCGACGGCCACCGCCGTGGCCGCGGCGGTGGCCGCCAGGGTGGCGCGGCGACGCCACCACGGACGTCGGCTCCCCTTCTCCTGAGAGTCCGTAGTGCCATCGGCCTCCTGGGTCCGTCGGCTCTCCTCCGCTCTGAGTTCGATCTGATCGGTGACAAGCGGTGGGAGCCATCCATGCTCGGCCGGTGTCAGCGACATCGAGGACAGTTCGTGCTCGATCTCCGCCGTGTCGGGACGCTCTCGCGGGTCCTTGGCCAGGCAACGGGCCAGAAGGGCGCGGAGCGGCCCCTCGGGCAGCGCGTCGAGCCGCGGTTCGCCGGACAGAACGCTCCTCAACACCTGTGCACGCCGGTCCGCGGGCCCCCCGCCCACGGAGACGATCGGGAACGGTGGCCGCCCCAAGGCCGCGAAGACGACCGTCCCCGCCAGCGAGAACACATCACTGCGCGGGGTGGCGTCCGCGCCTGTGACCAGCTCGGGAGAGATGTAGGCGGGGGTACCGAAGGCCTGACCCGTACGGGTGAGCACGGTGCCCTCCACCGCCTTGGCGATGCCGAAGTCGATCACCTGGGGGCCACGCGGAGACAGGAGGACGTTGCCCGGCTTCAGGTCACGGTGCACGAGTCCGACGTCGTGCACGGCGGCCAGGGCGCGCGTGAGGCCCAAGGTCAGGATCGACAGCGAGGGTTCGCGAAAAGGGCCTCCCGCTGTGACGGCCTCCGCCAAGGTGGGGCCGGCCACGTACTCGGTGGCCATCCACGGGATCGATGCGTCAGGCGCGGCGTCCACCACCGCGGGAGTGAATGGACCGCGGACCCGCTGGGCCACACGGACCTCCCGGGCGAAGCGTGCGCGAAAGTCGGTGTCGTGTGCCAGATCCTCCTTGACCACCTTGAGCGCGCAGAGGTGGCCGTCCGGGCTACGGGCCAGGTAGACCCTGCCCATCCCCCCGGCCCCGAGACGGGCGAGCGACCGATAAGGGCCGATACGGCGAGGGTCGACCGAGGTGAGGGACTCCACTTCAGCAGGCGCTCCGTTCACTGCCCGACCTCCGCTCCCTGCGGGTGTCGGTGGGCTCGGGGAACATCCCGACAATGTAACCATCGTCACCCACACCGTCACGGTTCTGGCCTGATCCGGCCACGACGGCCGTGTGGTGTACTGGCTCGCGATCGGATCGGGGACGGACGACGGACGGTGACGGACATGCTGCTGGGTTCCGGGACGGGCGACGGGCTCGCGGTGAGGGTCGGCGACGAGGCACTCGACAGCGAGGGGCTCTGGTCGGCGGCCGCGGCCGTGGCCGACCGGATCGCCGGTGCCCGCGCCGTCGCCGTGCACGGGGAGGCGTCGCTGCGCACGGTGGTCGCCGTGGTCGGCGGCCTGTTGGCGGGGGTTCCCGTGGTCCCGGTCCCATCCGACTCCGGGGTGGCCGAGCGTCGCCACATCGTGCGCGACTCCGGCGCCGCCCTGTGGTTGGGCGAGCCGCGGGACGGCGTCGACCTGCCCGCGGTCCCCGTCGACCCGGCCGAGCGCTCCTGCGCCGCCTTCCCCGAGCCCTCCCCCGAATCCACCGGGCTGATCCTGTACACCTCCGGCACCACCGGCCCGCCCAAGGGCGTCGTGATCTCCCGGGGAGCCATGGCGGCCTGCCTGGACGGCCTCGCCGACGCCTGGGCCTGGACCCCCGACGACGTGCTGGTCCACGGCCTGCCGCTGTTCCACGTGCACGGTCTGGTCCTGGGCGTGCTGGGGGCCCTGCGGGTGGGCGGCCCGCTCGTGCACACCGTCCGCCCGACCCCCGCCGCCTACGCCGCCGCGGCCAAGGAGGGGGGCACGCTGTTCTTCGGCGTCCCGACCGTGTGGTCGCGGATCGTCCGCGATCCCGACAGCGCCCGCGCCCTGGCCGGTGCCCGGCTGCTGGTGTCCGGCAGCGCTCCCCTCCCCGACCCGGTGGCCGAGGACCTGCGCGCGCTGGTCGGCCACAGCCCCGTGGAGCGGTACGGGATGACCGAGTCGCTGATCACGGTCGCCGCGCGCGCCGACGCCCCGCGCCGCACCGGCTGGGTGGGAACAACGCTGCCCGGCGTGGAGTCGCGGCTGCGCGGTGAGCACGGCGAGCACGTCCCGTCGGACGGGGAGTCGATCGGGGAGCTCCAGGTGCGCGGCGCCACCCTGTTCGACGGATACCTCGGCCTGCCGGAGGCCACGGCGGCCGCGTGGACCGACGACGGCTGGTTCCGCACCGGGGACGCGGCCGTCCTGGACGGGGAGGGCTGGCACCGGATCGTGGGGCGGATGTCGGTCGACATGATCAAGACCGGCGGCTACCGGGTCGGCGCGGGCGAGATCGAGGCGGCGCTGCTCGGCCACCCCTCGGTCCGGGAGGCCGCCGTGGTGGGCGAGCCCGACGACGACCTGGGGCAGCGGATCGTCGCCTACCTGGTGGGCGACGGCATCGCCCCGGGAGAGGTCATCGACCACGTGGCCGCCCGCCTGTCCGCCCACAAGCGCCCGCGCGAGGTGCGCGTGGTGGAGGCGCTGCCGCGCAACGCCATGGGCAAGGTGCAAAAGAAGCTGCTGGTCGACGGGCGGCGCTGACCGTCGGCCGTGTCCGGGACGGACGCTTCGGCGTCCCCTCACCGCCGAACGCGGGACCCGCCTCGATCCACCCTGTGGACAACCCGATCCGGCCGGGTCGGCGCGCGCATACTCAAAACATGCTCTCTCCTCGCGCCCACGCCCTGCTGTGCGCCGTCCTGAACGGCCTGCCCCACGACCACCACCTGCTGACCCTGCACACCCGACACGCGATGTCCACCGCCGTCGACCGTCGGCGCGGCGGCCTGTACGTCGAGCATCCGCCCGTGGTGGAACGGCTGTGCGCCGCCGTCGACGGTGGCGGCGCCGCGGCGCTGATCCTGCGCAGTTTCACCGGCCAGGTCTCCCACACGTTGCCCAACGGGGTCGACATCCCCGTCAAGCTGGTGCGCGGCTGGACGATCGCCGACCGGCGGCTGATCCCCCTCGACGAGGCGCGGATGTTCGACGCCCACTGCACCGACGCCGCCTCCGGCGAACCCATCCCGCCCGAGCGCGGTGTGGTGTACACCGACGCCCCCGACGTCGACCTCACCGGTTTCCACGACCCGTGAGGCGGAGGCGGGCGCGGCTCACGGGTCGTCGTTCCTGCGTCAGATCCAGCCGATGTACCGAAGCGTCGGAACCAGATGAGTGACGGCATAGAGCGCGACCGGGGCGACCTCTTCCGACTCGCCGAACAGGGCGCGAAGCTGGTTCTTCGTCCGGTCGCCTTCCTTGGTCGGAAGGAGTTGGGACTTCGGTCCCAGATCAGCGATTCCCAGATCGCGGACTCGCTCGACGAGTTCTCGCCCGCAATGCATGTGCAAGCCCTCCAACGCCGGAGAGGTTCGTTTCGGCCAGTCGTCCTCTCCCGGGAAAACCACGTTGACCGCCATCCAGACACGGTCGCTCCGAGTGGGTACGCGGTGGATTCCGGCTCGGCGCCTTCCGTTGAGCAGCATCAGTGGATGAGGAGTGTCGACAGGTACCGGATCCGGGAGGCGCGGCTTCAGGTCGCGTTCTCCGTTCTTCCACCGGGTATCCCGGATCGTGACGCTGGAATGCCCCTCAACGGAGAGGGTCCAATCACGAACAGCGCCTTCCGACTTCACACTCTTACACGTCAAGCCGCTGACCTGCGTTTCTCCCAAAGGAGGAGTGAGGGTGAGCTTCTCATTAAGGGGGATGGACAACGAAGGAGATCTCCTTGCCTTTACGGGGGTCACATCCTAGCACCAGAAGGATTTCGAATGAAACCACAGCCCACCAACCTGGAAACGCGAAGATAGGCCAAGGATCCCACCGAAGGCCCACACATTCACGACTCGGAATCAGCAGGCGCAGATCCCATCCGCCAATCATCCATGATCGCCCACCCAACAATACTTGAAACAAAATACCAAGTCCACAGGAAGTCCTTTTCATCCATATTCGCGAAGTTGAAGCACGACACAGCAACTTCATGTCGCATCTCTAACAATCAGGTGATTCGTGGTCATACAGAGTGTCGACGTGATGCCTCACGAGGAGCGGCGGGAACGCTCGGAGAACAGCGGTCTCCAGCCACCGGCTCGCGACCTCCGGGACAGAGCCGACATCCAGTCTGTTTCGGTGCCGAGGGTTCCCACTGGGTGAGCCAAACCGCAGAACCGCCCCCTCAGTCCCACCAGAAGGTCCAGACGGGACGGTCGACGAGACGTTCGGCGTAGTCCCGGAGCCGGTGAGCGTGCCCCTGCCAGATCTGGTCCGGGCAGAACGCGAAGTGCTCGGCGGCCACGCGCAGAGCCTGTTCGGTGTCGGCGGGCGGCGCGGCGACGCTCAGTGTCAGGGTGTCGAAGCCCAGGCCCAGGACGCGCGCGCCGAAGCGGTGTTGCCAGTCGGCGACGACGGCGGCGAACACGGCGGTGTCGTTGTCGTAGTTGAGCGGGCCCGACCATCCGCACGCGATCAGGGCCTGCGCCCCCGATGAGGCCCGCACCAGGCCCAGACGCTGCCCGGACACGTGCTCGACCAGGAGATCGGCGCACTCGGCGGCCTCGTCCTCCGCCGCCCCCTCGGGCAGCGAAGCGGCGGGAACCGTCCCTGGCCAGTCCGCACCGAAAGGGGCGGTCACGTTCGGGCGCGGTTCCGTCTCCCCCAGATCGGGGTCGAAGGGGCCGGTGTACCCCGCCCACCACCCGGCGAGGAGTTCCGCCGGATCGTGGTCCGTGAGCGGGGTGAACCGCTTGAGCGTCGGCGCCTCCCGGAACCGATCCCGGTAGCGGTCGAAGTCCTCCAAGAGCAGCGGCCACCACCCCGAACGCGGGGACTCGGCGAGCAGCCGGGGCCACAGACCCACCGGGACGGGTTCGTCGCTCACCCAGAGCAGGGGGTCCCCCGCGTGGGAGGAGAGCATGCGGCCGGAGGGAAGCGGGACGGACAGACACGCCTGAGGATCCATGGCCGCCAAGGTAGAGGGGCGGAGTGACGATCGACGGCGGACGCGGTCCGGGAAACCCGTCACGGTGACATCGCCCATCGCCGTGGCCAACGGCACCGGACAGGCGCGGCTCCACTGGACGACCCGAAAGTGCTCAAGGCAGTGGAGTTTCTCTCTTCGCAGGAAAACGGACCGGTGGACGGAACACGGCCAACCCGGGACTCCCCCAAGCACAGCACAGGGACATCGCCCTACTATCGCCCTACTTCTGGCCGAGCAGGCGTTCGCGTTCTTCGGCGACGATTTCGCGGGTGAGTTCAGCCTCGGACACGTCGAAGGCCTCGGGGGCGCTCTCCGCCGTCGCGGACTGGCGGGCGAAGTCGTCGAACAGAACGCTCTTGCGCGCCAGGATCTGCCTGATCCGCTGGTCAACGCCCTCCTCGCTCAGCAACCGGTGGACCTGCACGGATTCGAGCTGGCCCATGCGGTGTGCCCGTGCGATGGCCTGCCACTCGATGGTGGGCTTGAGCTGGGGCTCACAGATCACGACCACGGAGGCGGCCTGGATGTTCAGGCCCACGCCACCCGCCTGAACCTGCGAGACCAGGACCGCTCCCCTGCGGGCTGCGGAGAAGTCATCCACCATTCGTTGCCGCTGCACGGCCGCCACGGAACCTGTCAGGGGCCCGAAGACCTTGCCTGGCAGCACCTTGGCCACCAGCTTCAGGACATCCAGGAAGTGGGAGAAGACGATCACACGTCGGCCGTTGGCCTCAGCTTCCTCGACAATCTCCAGCAGCCGCCCGACCTTGCCCGAAGCTCGACCCTCCAGCATGGCGGCCTGCCGCATGGCCGCGAAGTTCCCCTCATCGACTGCCCTGAGGTAGGCGGTTCGGTCTGTCTGGGAAAGCGGGACGAACTCGTCGACCTCGACGAGGTCCGGGAGCTCGTCGAGCACGTCCTCCTGATTGCGACGCAGGTAAGCGGGAGCGACCTGCTTGCGGAACCTGCGCGGGGACAACTCGGAGGTGTCCACGACGAGACCGGGCTGCAGATAGCGCACGAGGTTGGCGAACTCCTCGATCCTGTTCTCGAGCGGAGTACCGGTCAGCAGGATCGCGCGTGGGGAACGTGTGATCAGCTGCGCTGTGCGGCGGGAGCGTTTGGCGTCCGGGTTCTTGACGTAGTGGGCCTCGTCGACCACAACGCACGCCAACTCCTGGATGCTCGACAGCTGGCTCTCGAACCGGGCGAGGGTCTCGAACGTGGTCACGGCGACCCCGCCTCGGTGGATCCAGGAGCGCAGTGCCTGGTCACGCTCGGGACCGTGTGCGCGGTGGACACGCAATGTGGACTTGGCGGTGACCTCACGTGTCCAGTTGGTGACCACTGCCGCAGGGCAGATCACCAGGAAATGGCTCTCGCCGAGCGCGCTCAGATGGGCGAGGACGGCGAGGGCTTCGACGGTCTTCCCCAGACCCATCTCGTCGCCGATGATGACCTTGCGCTGCACGAGGGCAAAGCGTGCGGCGAAGCTCTGGTAACCGCGCAGAGCCGAGACCTTGAGGTGGTCGGTCTTCAGCGCGAGGTCGCGGATGGCCTGGACGATCTCGTCAGGCAGGTCACCGGTGGACGTGGACTCGTCCTCGGGGTTGAGCCCGAGTTCGGCCAGCAGGGCGAAGTAGTCCGCGGGGCGGGAGATGAAGTCGTCCCACACGTCCCCGTCGGTGACCGCCCCGGCGGCAAAGGTACCCAGGCGGGCGGCACCTTCGCACACGGCCCTGACGTCTTCGGTCAACTGATCGGGGGCAGGAGCGTGCGCGGTGGGATAGAGAGCCAGGTGTGTGGCCCTCACGAACTTCAGGCGGTCGGCCAGTGGGGCGAGTTCCTCCGTTCGAGCCACCAGGGTGGAGGTGCCCGACAGGCCGCGGGCGGCGTCCCAGGCGCGCAGGGACTGGAGGAACCTCGTGGTGTGGTCGGTGCGGTTGCGAATGTCGATGCGGGCGGGCATCTCGTCGAACGTGGTCTGCCACAGCGTCCGAGCGGCCCCGACGAGTTGTGTGGCCGACCTCTCCCCGATCCCCGGCAGCCGCATGACGTGTCCGCCGAGATTCAGGACCTCAAGCACGGTCGTGAACCCCGCGTTCGCCAGTGGGGCCGTGCGCAGCCGGTCACGGGTGGCCTCCCGCAGCCGGTCCAGGGGCATCTCGGCGAGTACCTTCAGGGTCTCCGCCTCGCGGACCTCGTTGCCCGCCCGCAGCGCGGCGTCGCGGTAATAGACCACCTGGTGCTGGGCCTGCCGAACCCTGTCGATCGCGGTGCCCAGGTCCGCGAGCACGCGCACGTCCAGAAGAGTCGGCCGGCCCGCCAGCTGCGGCACATGCTCGCCCAACGGCACCCTCCCCCGAGGCAGGTCATGGGCGGCGTCCACCCTGACTCGGCTGACGGGGACATCGAACGTGTCCAGCCGGTGAGACAGTCGTTCCCGCTCCGCCCAGGCCCGGTACTCGGCGAGGTGGGCGGCGGCGTCGGCGGCCGTGTCCTTCTTGGTGGATGAGGAGAGGAACCGGCGCAGGCCCAGCAGCGAGCGAGCCGCCTGGACCTGCGCGGGCATGTCTTCGGCCAGGGCGCGCAGGATCTGGAGATCCGTGCGAGCCATCTCCGGCCGCCCGTCCCATGCGAGGACGCCACCCAGCCGGTCCTCGGTCTCAGCGGTGATCGGCAGGACCTGCCAGGCGACCTGTCCGTCGCGGTGGACCGAGAACAGGGAACGCCGGAGATACTCGAGCGACACCCGCAAGTCCTCGTGCGCGCCTCTGCGCTGCTCCAGGACCGTACGGGCACGTGCGCTCCAGGCGTTGACCTGGGTGACGAGGGCTCCCAGGTCCTGGCGTTCTTCTCGGTTCATAAGGCTTTTCTGCGAGCGTGGGGGAGAAATGCTGCGAAGGTAAAGAGGAGGCAATGAGGAGCTTATCCTCATACTCGCGGCTTGTCTGGCGGACCAATCACACGAAGGCGATGGCCAGAAGGCCACCGACTGGGGATGACAGGAGGCTGGCAGTGCAGCTGGAAGAACTCGGGCAGGGGCTGCAGATCGAAGGTGTGGTCCCCGCTGAGCCGGTCACCGTCATCTTCGTCCAGTGGCACGGCACCTCCGCTGTCGAACTGACCTACAAGACCGCCAAGGGGGCACTGGACCAGCAGGTCATCTTCCGCAAGGACGAGGATCGCCTACGGATCGCGCAGTCCGGTTCGCGTTCCTTCGACGGCGACGCGACCGACTTCAAGGTCGCGGCCGAGGCCAAGCGCATCACCCTCGCCGGCCTGTTCGACCCGATGCTCGCGGTGGCCACGAGCGACGTGGAACCGCTACCGCACCAGATCCGTGCCGTCTACGGAGAGCTGCTGCCTCGTACCCCGCTGCGGTTCCTCCTCGCGGACGATCCCGGTGCGGGCAAGACGATCATGGCCGGTCTGTACGTCAAGGAGCTGATCCTCCGCGACGACGTCACACGATGCCTGATCGTCGCGCCCGGCGGGTTGGTGGAACAGTGGCAGGATGAGCTGTTCCTCAAGTTCGGCCTGCACTTCGACCTGCTGACCAACGACCTGGTCGAGTCGAACGTCAACCTCAACGTCTTCGAGACCCATCCCCTGCTGATCGCGCGCATGGACCACCTGGCACGCAACGAGCGCCTGCTGGCCCAGCTCAAGGACTCCGGGTGGGACCTGGTCATCGTGGACGAGGCCCACCGGATGGGAGCGCACCACTTCGGCGGGAAGGTCGACAGGACCAAGAGGTTCCAGCTCGGTGAACTCCTCGGCGAGGTCACCCGACACCTGCTGCTGATGACCGCGACCCCGCACTCGGGCAAGGAGGAGGACTTCCAACTCTTCCTGACCCTGCTGGACAGGGACCGGTTCGAAGGACGTGCCGAGAGGTCCGCCGACACCACCGGGATCATGCGCCGCATGATCAAGGAGGACCTGTTGACCTTCGACGGCAGGCGACTGTTCCCCGAGCGCATCGCCGAGACCGTCCCCTACGAGCTCACCGCCCTGGAGTACGACCTGTACGAGCAGGTCACCGCCTATGTTCGTGAGGGTATGAACCGCGCCGAACGCGTCGGCGGCAAGCGCCGCAACACCATCGGGTTCGCCCTGACCGTGCTTCAACGGCGCCTGGCCTCCAGCCCGGAGGCGATCCACCGGTCCCTCATCCGCCGGGCGGAACGGCTGGAGCTGAAGAAGCAGGCCGTCCTGAACGGCACCTACCGGGAGCCGTCCCCGAGGTTCGACTACGACCTCCTGGACGGGGACGAGTACAACGTCGAGGAGATCGAGGGTTTCGAGGACGAACTGCTGGATTCGGCCACCGCGGCACAGACAGTCGAAGAACTGGACACCGAACTCGCTGAGCTCGCCGACCTCGCCAGGACCGCCCGCGCCGCGCGCGACAGCGGCCGGGACCGCAAATGGACCGAGCTGTCCCGCATCCTCCAGGACCACGCCCTCACCGCCGACGGCGACGGGAACCCGCGCAAGCTCATCGTCTTCACCGAGCACCGCGACACACTCTCCTACCTCGCCTCCCGTATCCGCGCCCTCCTCGGCCAGGACCGGGCCGTACGGACCATCCACGGCGGTGTGAGCCGCCGTGAACGCCGAGCGATCACCGAGGAGTTCACCCACGACCGCGACTGTCGGATCCTTATCGCCACCGACGCGGCCGGTGAAGGCCTCAACCTCCAGGCCGCCCATCTGATGGTCAACTACGACCTCCCCTGGAATCCCAACCGCATCGAGCAGCGGTTCGGCCGCATCCACCGCATCGGCCAGACCGAGGTCTGCCGTCTGTGGAACCTGGTCGCCGCCAACACCCGCGAGGGCATGGTCTTCACGCGCCTGCTCGACAAGGTCGACGAGCAGCGCAGGGCCTACGGCGGCAAGGTCTTCGACGTCCTCGGCGAATCCTTCACCGGCACGCCGCTGCGCGAACTGCTCCAAGACGCCATCCGGTACGGTGAACACCCCGAGACACGCGCGAGGATGCACCAGGTCATCGACGCCTCCGTCGGCGACGGCCTCGTCGAACTCCTCAACGAACGCGCACTGGCCTCGGACCGCCTACCCGACGCGGAGCTGCGGGCCCTGCGGGCCGCGATGGACGAGGCCCGCGCGAGGCGCCTACAGCCCCACTACATCGAGGCGGCCTTCAAGGCCGCCTTCACCCGGCTCGGCGGCAGGATCGTGCACAGGGAGAGGGGCCGCCACGAGATCACCGGTGTCCCAGCCGCCGTACGCGCGACCGGGAAGGCGGCCATCGCCTCGCGCTACTCCCGGGTGACGTTCTCCCCGGGACACGTCCAGCCTGAGGGCCTGGAACGCGCCGACCTGCTGGCACCCGGGCATCCGCTGCACGACGCCGTCATGGACGAGACGATCCGCCGTTACGAAGGGGCACTGAACACCGGCACCGTCCTGGTCTCACCCGCCCTCGAAGAGCCCCGCCTGCTCGTGGGCGTCGTCGAGGAGGTGACGGACGGGACCGGGGCGAGCGTGAACCGCCGGTTGGGGTACTCCTACGTCGACGAGTACGGCATCGTCACCCCTGCCGGTCCCGCCCCCTACCTGGACTGCGTCGCCGCTCCCGACACCCCGGCCGTCGCCTCAGCGAGGCACTGGAAGTGGATGGCGGAGGCGGAGGACCAGGCGACGAGTTGGATCATCAGCCACCGGCTGCCCGAGTACGTGGCAGAAGTGCGCCCCCGTCGTGAGGCCGAGCTGACCCGCACCCGACACCTGGTCGGGGAACGTCTGCGGTCCGAGTCCGAGCGCCTGCTCGCGAGCGCTGCTCTGGCCCGCGGAAAGGAGCTGAACGGTGAGCGGCCCAAGGAGTCCTCCGAGAGCCTGACCCGCAAGGCCGCCGAGCTCGACGTCCGCCTTCAGCGGCGGTTGGAGGAGATCGACCGGCAGACTCTCATGTCCGCCAAGCCGCCCAGGCTCGTGACGACCGCGCTCGTGCTCCCCGCGACGATGGTCGAGGACGACCTCCCCGCGAAGGCGCCTCTCCACGCCAAGGAGACCAAGGAGGTCGAGCGCCGCGGTGTCGAGGCGGTCCTGCCCCTGGAGCGCGCGCTGGGTCGCACCCCGCAGGAGCAGGCGTTCGACAACCCGGGATACGACATCCTCTCGACCCAGGCAGACGGGGAGACGATCCGGATCGAGGTCAAGGCCAGGATGGAGGGGGCGGAGAACTTCTTCGTCACCCACAACGAGGTCATCACCGGCAAGAACGCCGCTCCCCGCTACCGGTTGGCCCTCGTCAGGGTCGATGTCCGCGGCCCGGAGTACGACGAGGTGCGCTACCTGGAGGACCCGTTCGCGACGACCGACCTCGGCGGGTTCGAGGCCACCGGGGTACTGGGCAACTGGAACAAGACCTGGGCCAAGGGGAGGAACCCGTTCTGACCGGGCCGTGGTGTGGCCTCGCGGCGTTCGGCCGGATCATCAACCCACACCTCACAGGAGTCCCAGGCGGGCACGGCTCGCGGGGGAACCCCCTGATCAAGCGATCCTGACCCCTGTCAGGCGGTCGAAGGACTCCAGGACCAACTCCTTCGTGCGGTAGGTACCGAACCTGGCGATCTCGTTGTTCCTCAGGCCACCCCTGGCGGTCTGGAAGGTCTCCAGGACGTACTCCGCATCGGCGCGTTCAAGCCCGTAGAGGTGGAGGCAGTAGGCGTCCAGTTCGGCGCGCAGGGCGGCCCTACGCGCCTCGTCCCACGGGAATGGCGGCCCGTCGTAACCGAGGTCGCGCGCGAACGGCGCCATGTCGTGGGTGCTGTAGACCAGTTCGAGCACACGGGGCACAAGGAACCCCGTGTGCGGCTCCAGGTCCGCGGGGGCGGGAACCGGAAGCTGTCTCCACGTCATGAGCGCCATGTGCGCACCAGTCGCTTTCTGACGGCTGGTGAAGTCGAACACGAGAGAGCTCTGTACCGCGTAGAGCGCCGCGATGAGGCGCGGCTCCTGTAGTGACAGCATCAGCGGAAAGGTGTGCCCGACCGCTGTGCACGGAATCAGAGCGGGAATCGCGGTCCGCTCGTCGGTCGCGCGGCAGACATCGCGCCACCCGTAAAGCCATCCCCGTTCCCATCCCAAAGCCCTCAGCCGCGTCGCGACGCCCTCGCGCACGTCCGGGTATCCGTGCCGCCCGATTTTGTCTCCTCTCGTGTCGTGTTCGGGCACCCAGTAGCGAGGCATGGCGACCTCAGTCTGTGACTGCTTCTCGGCGTTGGTGAGCTGGCGGATACACCCGGGCCCCGCGCCTGTGAAGGTGTTCCACCGGTGGTCGAAGTGGTGGACCATCTTGCCTTCGAGCAGGGGGAGCATTCGCTGGCCGTCACGGACGAAGACGTTCCCGTCCAGGCTCCACCCCTCGTCCTCCAGTTCCACCCGGGTACGGAAGAGACCGGAGTCGTCGGTCATGTTGAACAGGTTCTTGAACATGACATTCCAGCGGTTCCCTCCGCGCTCCGACTCGTTCCACAACACCGGCACGCGGTGGTAGATCGACAGGGTGAGGTCCGCGTCCCGGCGGGACCGGAAGACGGGCAGGGTTTGCGTGTTGGGGTTGAGCAGCCGAACCTCGCCGGGGGACAGCTGGAACACCCTGCGGCGGTCATCGAGCTCGGCCGTGTCCTGGAGGTGGAACGCGAGTTCAGCCGTCGGCTCTGGTTTCTCTTCGCCAGCCAGGGAGAGCAGACAGAATTTCTGACGACCGTCCACGCCCCGGAAGATCTTCCTGGTGTTCTCGAAGTCGTAGAGCGAGGCGACAGACCCGTGCCTGACCAGGCTGCGGATGAGCTTCTGGGAACCCGCCCCCGTCGCGATGGCGCTGGGGGCGATCACACCGATACGCCCCTGCCGATGGGTGATCGCCGTGCACCGCTCCACGAAGATCTGGTCCACCTGGAAGGAGTTGACCCCCTTGACCGCCAACCCTTTCGCGCACAGGGGATAGGCGCCCGACCTGCTGGCGAACAGGAAACTCGACTTCACATACCGACGCGCCTGCCGGTACTGCCCGCCCTCCCGCGGATGGTCGCGCGCCCACTGCGTGATGCGCTCGCGCCGTGCCACGCCGGAGATCCGGGCGATGGAGGGTTCCACCACACTGAAGTACTTCTTGTCCTCGAAGTCCAACTTGTCCCAGGGCGGGTTGGTCAGGACGCAGTCGAATCCGCCGTCCCAGCCCGTGTCGGGGTCCACGCCTTGGCCGTCGCTGGGCACCCGGAACACATCGGGGAACTCCAGGTGCCAGTGGAAGAACCCGTAACGTTCGCGCAGCCGAACGATCTCCTCGTGGGTCGCGGCCGGAACCGAGTGGCCGCCCGACGCCCTCAGGTCCTGAAAGATCTCCTGCGTGACCGGGGGCGGAGCCTCGGCGACCTTCTCCCACATGAACGCGGCACACCAGGCGTCGGCCAGGTGCACGGCCTGTCGATACCGACCAGAGGCACGCCACTCGCGGTAGACGTTCTCCTGTTCGCGCACGTCGCGGAGCTCTCCGACACGGATCTGGTAGATCTCGTGCACTTCCAGCGCGAACTCGGTGTTGGCCACCAGGGCCGCGGACCGGGCGGGCAGCAGCTCACCCTGTCCGGCGCGTTCCCACGCGTTCCGCCGGGCCAGGGCCGAAGCCACGCCCTTGTCGTCGCCCTCCACGGGCACGAAGGCGCTGTCGGGTATCCCTTCCTTGGCACGCAGCCACCCAGGGCTGGCACCAATGAGAGCGTTGCCCTGCTTGATGTGCGGGTCCAGCAGGTCGAGGGGCTTGCCGGGGGCCATTCCCTCCAGCCACAGTGACACCTTGGCGAGATTCACCGCCATGGGGTTGAGGTCCACACCGTAGACGCACCGAGCCACGGCCTCGTGCATGGCCTCCTGGAGCGCCTTCTCTGTGGGCTCGGGGGTTCCCTCCCGCAGGGCCGCGACCCTCCGGGCGATGCGGTGGGCCGCGGCCACGAGGAAGTGCCCGGACCCGCAGGCGGGGTCACACACGGTGACCGAAAGGAGCTTCCTGATGACGGCCTCGGCCGGGTCGCTTCCTCCCCCGGCCTCGGGGCCCGTCTCGGCCTGCTTGACCGCGTCGTCCAGGACGGGCTCCAGGGTCGCGTCCAGGAGGCGTTCGACCAGTGAGGACGGCGTGTAGTAGGCGCCGGTCCGCTTGCGCTCGTTGCCCGCCCGGGGCACCAGGCGGAACGAACGATCCGCCTCGTCGCACTGGGGCACGGTCTCCAGGAGGGACTCGTACACGCTGCCGAGTTCACGGGATCCCAAGCTGCGGTAGTCGACGGCCCGCCATCGCCCTGCTGCCGGATCCCACACCCTGGCCAGGTGGCGAACGGCCGTCAACAGTGCTGCGTTGGACAGCTTCGCCCCCGCCAGCGGACGGTCCTCCTCGGTCTGGGTGAACAGGCCGCCCAGGCCGATCAGCCCGAGTTCGGTCCGACCGTTCGCCTCACCCAGCGCGTCGAGAACGATCCTGAGCGCTTCGTACAGGTCGCCGTGCGGCCCCCCGCCGCCGCGGCTCGCCAGACGGCGGAGCCGGTCGGTCGAGAAGTAGTCGGCGTAGCGCTGCCGTGCGCGCTGGTCGGCGTCGGGGTGGTGCAGCAGCCCCCGGTCCTCGGTCACGACAAGGAACAGGAGGCGAAAGACGAACCGGAGCAGCGCTCCGTGCAGCGCACGCGCGTCCGCACCCGCCCGCAGATCGGTGTTGGCCGGATGACGCAGAAACCCCGTCCCCAGGGCGGTGAGAGCGCGCTCCACGTTGTCACGCAGCGCGTCCAGGGCCTGCACCTCGGAGTGGAGGGCCTCCGTTCGCCAGCGCTCCAGTCGGCAGGCCGACGCGGGCTCGCCCTCGCCCACCTCGAAGCTGGTGGCGTGCAGAACGCGGAACAGGAGGACGAACTCGTTGAAGAGCTCGCCGTCGAAGATCGTCTGCACATCGAACTCGACGTAGGAGGGCCCGGCCAGGGAGCTGGAATCGCGCAGCAGGCGAACCCGTCGTCCGTTGGTCGCGATCCCCCACAGGTGATCCGAGGTGCGGTTGAGTGCTTCCTGTACCAGGGCCTGGCCGAAGGCCCCACCCGATCGACGACTCCGGTCGAGGTCGCTGTCCCACGCCGTGATGTGGATCGGGGTGTGCTGCCACCGGTGGGTGATGGGGATGGTCCGCCCTGGTTCATCGTCCGCGGTGATCCCGCGGATCCGCAGAGCGGGCAGACGACCGTAGCCGAGTTCGTCGAACAGTGGGCCCAGCCAGTGAGCGACAGCAACCCCCATAGGGTCAGGTGACGGCTCACCCTCCCGGGTGACCGGAAGCCGCTCGCGCAGGTCACTCCACGCGTTCAGGAGGTAGTTCCAATGGCGTTCGGCCTCGTCGCTCACCGACCGGGCGCCCACGGCCCCGTAGTCGGCGGGATGGCATCCGGACAGTCCCCGCCCTTCGCTCACACGCAGAAGCATGTCGCCGGGAAGGAGGGAACCGACGGTGCGGACGGCGGACGGGGGCAGGGCGTGACCGGTGGCTGACATCGACAGTTCCTCCGGCGGGGGCTGCGGGAAGAGCAGGCGAACATGCACGCGCATGAACAGCGTCAGCCGAGAAATGCCATAACACAAGGCCACATGGCAGGTTTATCCGGTAACGGATATTCCCAACAGAAACTGTTCTCCCGTCTCCCTCTTACGCCTCAAAAACCCTCCGGGAAGAACCGGCGGCGGTGGTCAGCGACGCCGACGGCGCGCGCGGCCGCGCCATACCTCAGGCGTCTCGGGGCCAGTTCCACAGCGCGGCCCGGGCGAACAGCTTCCCCTTGGCGGTCGGACGGGCATCGCGTCCCCTCCCTTCCAGGGCGCCCAGGAAGGAGAGCACGTCATGGGAGTCGCGGACCATGTCGAGCACCGCGCCACGTGAGAGCGACCCGTCATCGGAGTCACTGTCCCTCCACCCGAGCGCGGTGAGGGCCCGGCCCACGCCAGCGAGCACATCGTCGCCTCCCCCGGCCACCACGAGCAGCAACAGCAGTCCGCCATGGGAGCGCCCGAACCTGGCCTCATCCGCGGGCATCCGCTCAGCCAGATGGGCCCACAGAGCGACCGGATCGGTGGCTGCCTTCCGTCCCGCCGGGGTCACCATCAGACGCCCCCGGTAACGGCGAAGCAGTCTCATACGTTGCGCGGTCTCCCGCAGGACACGCACGGGCATGGTCTGGTCCTCGCGGTTGAGCTTTCCCACCCAGGTTCCCCTCAGACCGAGCACGTCCGCGGCCGCCTCGACACTGGCGGGCCTGAGGTACCCGGCCTGGGTCAGCGGTATCCCGTCGGTCCCGGCATGGTCGAGCAGCCAGGCGTAGGGGGCCACCATGCGACGGGCCGTGGTCTCGTCGACCTCCGAGGGGGTGTCGGGTCCGGCCCGGTCCACCATGGCCGCCAGCAGGTCCTCCTCACCAACGTAGGAGGCATCGACGAGGAGATCCGCCACGGGACCGGAAAGTCGTGCTCCCCCTCCCGGCCCGGAGGTCCTCCGTTGTTCCCCGGCGGGACCGGGTTCGGAGAACAGTCGTCCCAGGGCCTCGTTGACGGCTGCCCGGTCGAAGGGGACCGGCGCCCAGTAGGACGGGTCCTCGTCCGCGTCGCGGTGGGCGCGAAAGTCGGCCAGTGCCTCCTCGTGGTGGGGGTGATCCGGGCGGTTGACGGCGTCCCAGAACGCGTAGCCGGGCGCACCTCCGCAGTCCTCGACCGGTGAGGGACGGCGTCCGTCCATGCACCTGGCCCGAGGGGTGGCATCGGTCAGCGGACCGGTCTCCTGGAGGGTGAGCACGAGCTCCCAGCAGTCCCCGAAGTCGTACAGGTAGAGGAGCCGGTCCCCCTTGCGTTCGAGGACCTCGTCCAGCCGCACCTGCTCCTCCGAGATCCCGGATTCCCCTTCCTCCAGGTCGTAGGGGGTCAGGAAGTGCGCGGTGGCGCGGTCGTAGAAGCGTTTGCCACCCTTGCCGAACTTGTGCAGGTGGTCGTCATCCCAACCGAACACGGCCTGGAGGATGTCGTGCACCTCGTCCAGGTACAGGTCGGACGCCAGTTCCAGACGCCGCCACAGCGGAGGGGAGGTGTGCGCGAGCTCGGCCCGGACCGTGAACAGGGCGGGCTCGTCCCGTCGGGGAAACAGGTTCGGTGTGGAGGATCCGAGTCCGAGGAACATACTGTGACCGTAGCGACTACTCCCGGTCCTCGTGCACCTTTCGCCCGAGCAGCCCGATCGTCGTTACAGATCTGGAGGCGGCCGTGGCGGCTCCTCCAGGATTGGGTTACGTCCTGGCAGACCGACAGCGGAGTCCGACTTGCGCATCGAGCGCATCAGCGTCGACGGCGTCCGTGGGTTCAGCGGACCCACCGCCGCCGGGGAACTGGAGTTTCCGGTTCCCACCGATGGTCACGGTAGCTGGACCGTCCTGGCCGACCGTAACGGGTCGGGGAAGACCACACTGCTGCGCGCCATCGCTCTAGGCCTGGTCGGACCCTCCTGCGCTCGAAATCTTGTTCCGGACCTCGAACACCGGGTCACCCGGGGAGAGGACTTCGCGGAAGTAGCCGCCACGGTCACCCCAGCGGGTGGAACACCTACACCGGCCCGGGGCGCACTCCGGAACGCTCCTTCACCGGCGTGATCCGCTGGCGCCAGGGCGAGTCCACGCGCGGCGGTTCCCGTGTCACGGGCCCGGAGGACGTGACGGACGGTCGTGACACCGAGCTCCCCGGTCGCGGTCCCTGGGCGGAGGACAGCAGCGGCTGGTTCGTCGCTGGCTACGGCCCCTTCCGTCGGCTCGAAGGCGGTGCCTCACCCGCCCAACGCCTGACCATGAGCCCCGGACCCGTCTCCCGTCTCGCCAGTCTCCTCAACGAGGACGTCTCCCTGTCCGAGGCGGTCGAATGGCTCAAAGACCTGCACCTACGTCAGCTTGAAGGCAGAGAACAAGCCGGGGAACGCCTGGGTTTCGTCAAGGACATGCTCAACGACGGCCTGTTGCCCGACGGTTTCCGAGTCGAACGGGTGGACGCCGACGGCCTGTGGGTGCGCCACGGTGCCCACACATCCGCCCTGCCCGAACTGAGCGACGGCCATAGATTCCCCCTAATCGCACCAAGCGGACGAGAAGCGGGAGAGGGGACTCCCCCCGAACGGCGGGGCACATCCCGTGTGGTGTTCCCTCGGACGGTCCCTCACCAGAACTTCCCGTCCGCTTCTCCGGCATCAGAGTCGAGGGGCAGTTCCACTCCGAGTGCACTGAGCCTTTCCCGGAACCTACGGTCCGCCGCTGCGCTGCGCTCCCACAGCTGCCTGAGGGGATCACCGTAGCGCTCCTTCCAGTCGTACACGGTGTCCACCAGCACCCGCTGACGGGCCTGCACCAGGTCCCGCGCCTGGTCCAGCAGGGTTTCGCCCAGTTCCCGCGTGAGGAGGTCCGCCAGGGCGTCGCGTTCTCCGTAGAACCGGCTGGTGATCTTCTCGGCGTGCTCCGCCCAGCACTGCGCGAACACTCCGGCGAGATCGTATTCATCCAGGACACCCGTGGACACGAGCTGCCGGCAGAAGAGGTCGACCAGGGTCTGTCTGAAATCTCCGAGGGTGCGGCGGGAGGAGATGGTGTACGCCTGGCGCACCACCGAGGGCCAGGAGAGCCGGAGTGTCTCACCGAAATGGTCGATCGCCGGTTCACACAGGTCGGAGAGGCGGGCGGCGACCGCTTCGTAGTCTTCTCCGTCTCGGGGAACCACATGGCCGTCACAACGAAGGGCGAAGAGCTGCAGCACGTCGAGGCCGAAGGCTCGGAACGGGCCGCGTACACGCATAACCTCGTCCGGGGGAACCCCGCCGTTCAGGGCGGCGTTCAGGTCGAGAACGGGACCCTCCTCACCCACACGATCGACGTACCCGCCGATGTGGAGGCTGTGGGAGTTGCGGGCGATCTCCTCCCAGGGCACCAGTCGTGAGAACCCGGGCACGGTGTCACGTCTGTCGAAGACCCGGACGATCTTCTCGATGTGGTGGGGCTCCAACCGGTTCTGGTTGCGTCCGGTGGCCACCTCGCTCTCGGCGTCGACGAACAGCACGTCCGACGGCGTCGGCCGGTCTTCCTCAGGGCGCCTGAGAACGAGGAGACAGGACGGGATGGCCGTGCCCTGGAAGAGGTTGGGGCCAATGCCGATGACCGCCTCGATCTCCCCTCGGTCCAGGAGCGCACGGCGAATGCTCTGCTCCTGCCCGCCGCGGAAGAGGGGGCCGTGTGCCATCGCCACGATGGCCCGGCCTCCGGGTCGGAGCGAGGCCAGGACCTGCTGGACCACCATGAGTTCGGCCCGTCCCGCCGACGTCCTGCCACGCAGGTCGCTGGGCTCACGGAACGTGCCGGGATCGTAGGCCAGGGCGAAGGGAGGATTGGACAGGACCCGATCGAAGCAACGCCCTCGCTCATCCGTGGGCCGCCACGAGGTGAGTGTGTCCTCGTGGCGGACGAGGGATGGATCCGCTCCGTGCAGGTAGAGGTTGACCCGGGCCAGGAACACGCTCTCGCCGTTGATATCGGCACCGCTGACGGGCGTCTCCCCCCTGGACGGCAGACCCACATGAGCGAGAGCCGCCACCAGGGTTCCACCGACGCCGGCGTAGAAGTCACCCACCACCATGCCCAGGCGCAGGTCGGCCAGGCGAATGATGAGCTCGTTCACCGATCGGGGAGTGAAGAACGCTCCTCCGGCTTTGCCCATGCGCTCACCGACCAGGCTCAGAAAGCGGTCGAAGACCTCACCGATCCGTGTGTCGTCCCCTTCCACCTCAGTCTGACGGAGCAGCCCGTGAACCGCTCGGACAGCCTCCGCCAGACGCGCCTCCGGAAAGTCCGTGAAGGGGACGGTGTCGGGGAACAGACCAGCGTCGTCCTCCTCCTCGCGCCACTGCTCCCACTCGGATCGCAGAGCACGCGCCGGACGCTCGAAGGCCGTGGCGACCACCCTGTCCAACCTGGTGGTCCGTCGTCCGTCGTCCCAGCTGTCGAAGAGGATCGAGGTGCCGTCCGGAGCACCGCCGAGCACGAGCATCGCCGCGATCGCCCGGGCCGCGTCGAGATCGCCCCTGCCGGCGAGCCTTTCCTTGGCTCGCAGGAGTTCGTCGGCCTGTTCGTCCACCGTCCAGATGTCGTTCACACCCAGGTCCCTTCCAGGAGCGCGGCGAAGACGGACGGACGCAGGGCCTCCATGCGTTCCACGACCGCCCGTTTGGCCGTGATCGCCGCGTTCATGTCCGTGAGCGTGTCCACGATCTCACCTTGCAGGCCCCACGGCGGCACGACGACGTCCAGGTCCCGCAGCGCAGCGGCGTTGAACGAGGGAACCGTACCCGACAGCGCGGGTTTCCTCAGCGCTTCCATGGTCTGCGGTTGGGACAGGTAGGCGGCCAGGTACTCGGGCATCACGGGCGTTTGAGGGTTGAGCCGCACACGCAGGCACGAGGAGCCGTAGACCCATCCGACCTGTCCCGGTTCGATGAGAGCGAGTCTTCCCAAAGACCCCTGTCTGACGACGAGGAGGTCCCCCGCTTCCAGGACGTACGACGCGAGCTTCGGCTCGTGGGAGCGGGGGACACGTCGCAGGTGCCGTGGGTCGACACGGTGGTCATCGGTGAAATCGGCGGGCGTGACCACGGGGATGCCGTCCGGGTGGTCCCCCAACTCCTTGAGGTGGGCACCGGAGGGCCCCGCCTTGACCCGAGCGATCTCACCGAGCCTTTCCCGCCCGTTCTCACCAGGCCCTGTCAATCGCATGGTTCCCTCTTCCTGGGTCCTCGTTCGCGCGGCCGGCCCCGGCCGCAGCGGTGGGGCGCCCCGAAGGGCGCCGGGCGCCCCGGTCAGTGTCAAGCCTCGCAGGACCGGCAGCCGTTCAGCGGCCGGAGAAGACCGGCGAGGAAATCCCGGACCTTGCCCTTGACCTCCTCGGGGGCGTTGTCCGCCAGGTACAGGAGCACGGCCCCGCAGAACGCGGCCGGGTCCTCGCGGACGGCGGTGGTGACGAGCAGAAGAAGGACGACGATCACCAGGACCGCACGCGCTCCGCGGGTCCGGGGGGTTGCCCCGTCGGTACGGGACGGGGCACCATGATCGTCGGGGGTGTGCATCAAGTCCTACCTCCTGGTTCCCGTGTGGACACGGGGTGAGCCGCACCGCCCTACCGGGCGCCAACCACATGGGGCGGTGCGGTGGTTTCGGTGGAATCAGCGTTCGGAGCGGGAACAGGGCACCGAACCGCGGAGGAGCCGACTGACGACTTCGGCTTCGATGACACTGCCTAGGCTAGCACCAACAAAAAATCTAAGCCACCTTCGAATCCACACTCAGGCACTCGCCGCAACGCCGCCACGCCCCTCCACGCCCCTCCACGCCCACGACACGGAAAACCAAAGGGCGCATCATCGCACATCAGACCCCACATTGCGCCCCCACCGCGCATCTGTGTCGCCATGAAGCCTTCCCATGCACTCACAATAGTGACTCACATCACTATCCCCAAAGCCAACGAGCGCACCCGTCAGCGACCCGCACAAGCAAGTAAGCAAAACCTGTTTCGCTTGAACTCCATTCGCCCGATCATCTGCTCCCTACCGATGAGCAGCGATAGACGCGCCCCAGGCTCTGGTCCCGCCACCAGTGTGTGGTGGGGCCAGAGCCCGAGGAGGTCTCAGTCGAGCGTCCGGAATGCGATCTCACGTTCGTCCAGGAACGCCTCCACCCAGGGAAGGTGCTCGTCACACAGGGCGAAGGCCAGCAGACGGCGGGCACGGGTGGCCCCGACGTAGAGGACGTTCAGGTCCTCCGCCGACTCGCGGATCCGGGGCGGCGCCCCGTCCACCCAGGAGGAGAGCAGTTCCTCCACACGTTTCCGCGTCCTCACCGTCGGTCTCGGCACGATGACCAGGACCGCGTCGGCCTCCTCCCCCTTGACCTGGTGGATGTTGGTCACCGTGCCCACCTCCACCCGAGGTGTGGCCAGGGGTCCGCTGTGACCACCCACCTCATACGCCGGTCTGGCGTCGGTGGGAGCGTGCCTTCGCACCCACCTGGGTGTGGCCTCGGGCAGGCTCCTGCCGGGGTCCGGGGCGTGGCGTCCGAACACCTCCTGGGCCCGGGCCCGCCACTCCCCCGTCGTCCGGTCCAGGTCCGGTAGGTCCCGCAGCACCAGTGCCCGGGCGCGCTCGATCCCCTGAGCCGTGACCGCGTGGCGCTCCAGTCTGTCGGCGAGTGGGATCCCGTCCGGCCCGTACCACACGTCCAGGATGTTCGCCCGGATGATCTCGGCGGCCCTGTCCCGTTGCCGGGTCGGTGCCGCCTCAGCGCGCAGTACACCCACCGCCCAGGCGACCTGTCCGATGGGGGACCCCGGCGGCCGGGGCGCACCTGCGAGGTCCCTGGGCAGGCACGACCGCCAGGGAGCGACCACGTACCTCTCCGGTACGGAAATCCGCAGCCGATCGGCTTCCCCGCAGAAGGCCCGGACGTGATCGACTCCGTGCGTCGGCAGGGGGATGAGGCGGATCGGCTCCTTGTCACCCGCGTGCTCACCCACGGCCGTATCGGGCTCCGGTTCGGCCACGCGCAGTGTCGCGGCCAGGTCGCAGATGACCTGGCTGGAGCGCCAGTTGTGCCGCAGGCCCAACGTCCGAGCCCCGTTGAGGACGACCGGCTCCTGTTCGGCGGCCACCGTGTCCCGGAAGCCGTAGATGGCCTGGGCTGGATCACCGACGACCATGACCGGCAGGCCGAGGTCCACCAGAGACCGTACGATCCCGCGCTCTTCGGCCGAACAGTCCTGCGCCTCGTCGATGACGAGTTCACCGAACCGACGTGTGAGGACGGTCCTGACCACACTGGCCAGCCGCTCGTGGGCGAGGTGCCGCAGGGCCATGCCCCGGATGAGGTCGCCGGTGACGTACCCCTGCGCGAACAGTGCCTTGAGCTTTTTCGCCGCCCACCACTCCAGGTGGTCCGGATCGCGTCCCTGAAGCCTGTCCCGGGCTGACTCGTTCAGGGATGCCTTTCCCACGCGTAAGCCGTCGACGTCAACGAAGGAGAAATCCTCCAGGCTCAGGTCGCCGTTGTGGGCTTCGGGATGGCGCTCCCACGATTCCAACCGGCGCCAGGACCGTCCGCCCTTCTCCGGCGGCCGGAGGTGGGGCCGGACCAGATGGAGCCAGATGAAGGTGTCGAGCGTGCCGATGAAGTGCGGGAAGGTGGTCAGGTCCGGCCTTGCCGCCTCATGGCAGCGCCTGCGCAGCTCACCTCCGGCGGCCTTGGTGAACGACGTGATCGCCCTCCCCTGGCGTGCCGGAAGCGCTCGCTCCAGGTGGCGGTCCACGATGACGCGGGTCTTACCGGCTCCGGGGCAGGCGCGAACGCTGAGGAGCTGTCCAGGCCCGATATCGGCCTCGGTGACCGCGCGCTGTGCCGCTCGTGCGTGTTCGCACAGTTCATGCACGTGATCGTCGTTTCGTGCCTCAGCCAGCATCGGTGGGCTCCTTCCGGGTGATCCACTGGAGGGCGTCACGGAAGTAGGCGGGGGGTGTCAGCGGTCCGAGCTGGGCCGAGACCTCCAACAGGTCCTGGGCAAAGTCACCCTTGCGGACCTTGCGTTCGCCGAACATGTCGGCGAACGCCCGGTCCCGTTCATGGACGGGTTTGGCGAGGAGGCCGTCCCAGTCCTGCGCCCACACCTGGGGACGCTGGTTCCTCCAAGCCCGCTTCAGGAGGGGGATGTTGCGCTCGTCGGCCGACATCAGCTCGGGTTCGAGGGTGGTGCGGTTGGCGAAGACCCGTGCCACGTCCTCGGTGGCGCCCAGGTCGGAGAGGATCTCGCGGAGGTTGCCGGGGCGGTCGACTCTCCTCGCGGGGTCCAGGCCGTGGAAGTCTCCGTCGGTGACCACCGCGACGCGCCGAGCGATGCGGTGGCCGGTGCGCGGATCCTTCTTCAGCAGGATCCGCAGGTACGGCTCGAAGTCGACCCCGTCGATGGGCACCACCGCCGTTCCGCGCAGACGCTGCACCCCTGCCCGGTCCAGAACCCGCTCGGCGAGGACCGGGGTCAGGATGGTCTCGGCGATCCCTTCCAGGAGCAGGACCCGTGGGCCGAACAGCATCGTGCTGCGGGTGGCGTTGAGGTACTGGCGCACCTTGTTCAGCACCGGGTCCTCAAGACCGAGGCCACCGACGGCGACCGCCTTCGAGCGGTACTCCGGCCGACTCGACCGCACGGGCGGTTGGGTGCTCTCATCCCCCTGCCGTGCTCCGGCTTCCCGGCGCTCCGGCTCCACGTGGCGGTGCCGTTGGAGGACGACGAGGTTGCGCGGACCGACGGCGGTGGCGATGTGGGGCGAGTGCGTCGTGACGACGACCTGGATGCGGCCCAGCCACGCGCCCCCGGCCGCCTGGCGTCGGTGGCTCCTGGCGGCTTCCTGTTCCAGGTAGTCCATGAGGATGGTCTGGAGCTGGGGGTGCAGGTGCGCCTCGGGCTCCTCCACCAGCAGCAGGGTGAGGTCGGCCTCCGCGGCGTCCTGGAGCTGGGTGAGGACCGTCGCCATGAACAGGAGGTTGGCGTACCCCAGCCCGCTCTGCGCGAGGTCGCGCGGGTCGAGTTCGGCCTGTTCCAGGCGCAGACGAAGGGCGCGGGCCACGGAGGTGAGGGTGGCCTCCGCGAAGCCGACGCCGACCCGTTGCGGGGACACCCCCTCGGTGAGCCGGGTCAGCCCCTCCTGGACCTGGTCCGCCGCTGCGGTCAGCGGCGTGAGCCCCTCGATGTCCGCGAAACGCTTCTCCACATCGTCGATGAACGCCCTCCGCTCGTGCTCGTCCTGCAACAGGCGTTCCATCACGTACTGGATCCGGCTGCTCGCGCTGGATGCGAGATCGCGCTGGGCGTCCCGGAGGGGAGGCAGGTACAGGTGGCGGATGCGTTCGCGGGCGGCGGGTTCGGGATCACGGTCGGATGTGTCGGTCTCCCCGGCCTGCCAGGAGACGGTGCCGCGCTGGCCGCTGAAGGCGGGGGGCGCGTAGGTGAGCCGGTAGCCCATCGAGGCCTGGTCGGAGTTCAGGGCCTGGTTGTAGACGGCCAGGTCGTCGAAGTCGTGCGACGCGAAACGTCCGGCGAGTTCGACGGTCCGCTGACAGGTGTCGTGGTGTCCGCCCTCGGGGCAGCCGTCACGGTGAAGGTCGTCGCGGCGCAGGTGGATGTCGCGCCTGCCGTCGAGAGGGGCGGTCAGGTGGCGGATGGCGTCCATGACGTTGGACTTGCCCGCGTTGTTCTCCCCCACCAGGACGGTGACGCCTGGTCGGAGTGCGACGGTCGCGTCCGCGAGCGACCTGAAGCCCTTGATGTGCAGCGATTCCAGGTACACGATTTCTCCCGTCGTGAACTGTATGAAGACGATGCTAACAGTTTCTTATACCATCTACGACGCGCACAGCAGGAGAGAGGTTCCGAGAACCTCGATCGATCTGGCTCCCCTTCGAAGCGATCCTCGAAAGCCACCAGCTCTCAACTCTCTTGTGGTAACTTTCAAAGAAGACAGACAAACTCCAAGACAGGCCATCCGGAGAGACGATGAGTACCTGCACCGGAACCACGAAGACGGTCCGCACCACCCGCGTCGAGACCGTGACCACCTGTTGCTGCCAGACCCAGCACGCCGACCGCCCGGAACGAAAGACGGGCGCGCAGGGTGAACTCCGGCGGCTCATCGAGGCGGGAGAGCTCCGTCCCGGGGAGTCACTGGTCTGGGAACGGCCGCGAAAGCAGGAGACCCACCACGTCACGGTCAACGCCGACGGAACGGTCACACCGCACGGCACCGACAAGCGCCACTCCCTTTCGACCGCGGCGGAGTTCTTCGCGCAGGGCTCGTTCAACGGCTGGAAGGCGTGGCGACGGGCACGGGACGGTGCACGTCTGGACAGGCTGCGCGCCCTGATGGAGCACCGCTGACCCCCGCACGTGCCCGCTGCGAAGCATGCGCGTACCGCCGGTCCACCACAACACGAACAGGAAGACTCCATGTCCCATGTCATCCGGATCGACGACGAGGTGTACACCGAGCTCCAAAAGCGCGCGCAGCCCTTCGTGGACACCCCCAACGACGTGCTCCGCCGCGCCCTCGGACTGAACGCGCCCACGGGAGAACACGGAAGCGCGGGTACCGAGCGATCGGACTCACCCGTGATGTCGGACGGTGAGCACGACCGCGGCGCACTCTTCGACATGGTCAAGGCGGGGAGTCTCTCCCCCGGTGAGCGGCTGGTCTGGGACCGTCCGCGCCGGGGAGAACGGCACACCTCGACGGTCACCCCGGGTGGGCGTGTGCGTGTGGACGGCAGCGACTCTGCGCCCTTCAGGACGCCGTCGGGGGCCGCGCGGTCGATCTGCGGACACGAGATCAACGGCTGGCGTCAGTGGCGCCGCGAACGCGACGGGGTCCTCCTCGAAGACCTGCGTTGACCGCTGGCCGCACGCCGGCGCGGTTCTCCCGTCGTGGAGGACGCCGTTCAGCCAGGAGAAACGGATGGGCAGCGGCTCACTCCAAGGAGACCTCGACGAGGGCCGCCGGTGTCGGCGAGCCGTCCCGCATGCCCTCGGGCACGGTCCAGGCACCAGGCCTCCAGGGTGAGTTCGCTGAGCTCGCCCGGGTCGATCCCGTCAAGACGGACGACCACCCAGCCGAACCCGCCCGCAGTGAAGTACACCTCGGACCGCCCGGCCACGAGCGCGGCCTGCTCCAGCAGGAGCTTGGGGCTCAGGGCTGTGGCCGTCGACCTGCCACGAGCGACATGTACTCCTCCAGGTAGTACGCGAACCGTTTCGCGGTCTCCGGGTCCTCGGCCAGGGTGAGTGCCTCCTCGACCCTGGCCCGTAGGAGGGCCCGCTCCTCCGTTTCCGGGGAGAGGAGGTCGCGGCGTAGAGCGGACGCCAGTTCCTGGTAGGAATCGATGAGCTCACCCACCCACTGCTTCGGGCTCGCCCCGCCCTCCGGCCCCTGGTGCCGGTCGAGCCACCACACCAGTCCTAGACCCTGGGACAGGACCCGTTCCCTGAGCACCTCCAGGCGGGCGGTTTGCTCTTCCTCCTCCAGACGCACCTGTTCGGATGCGCGGTACCGGGCGCGGGCACGAGCCTCCGTGGCAGCCGGGATGCCCAGGCGCACGCGACCCGAGACGGTGATCCGCCCGCCATCGTCGATCTCATCCGACAACTCCGCGTTGGCTGCCCATTCGGCCTCCTGGAAGTGCAGTACCGGATGCTTCGCGGTTGCGGCGCGGACCGCCCCGACGAGGAGGCTGCGCGCGACCTCGTCGGGGTGCAGGATCCGCTGTTCGGCGCCATCGGTGACCGTCCACCCGTAGGAGAGGTGCGCGTCGAAGTACAGCCCGCTGTCGGCGCTCTCCACGCGGGCCGAGCACGTGCGGTCGAAGGTCCGGTTGTTCGAGGGGGTGTTCCGCCGTTTCCTACTCCGGAACACCCGGGCTCTCCTCGATCCGTTCGGCCCGTGTCCTGTCGAAGAAGTCCCTGAACAGCAGACGGCCCATCGTCCCTTCCGCACGAATGACGCGGTCGAGGTCGTCGTCGAGCCCAATGGATTGGAAGGAGACGGAGAGAACCCGACGTGTCCGATCGAACGGAAGGGTCCCCGCATCGGCCGCACGCCTCCAGGCGGCCAGCGCGTGGCTGGTGTCACTGCGCAGTTCGGGGTGGTTCCAGGTACGCCCCCACGCCTTCGTGAACAGCTCCACGGCTGTCTCGCCGTCCAGGCCCGTGAGCGAGAGCAGGCCGCGCGAAGGATCGTCCCGAATGGCTTCGCCGTCGGATCCGGAGCCGTCGAACAGGTTGAGGAACAAGCGGCCTCCGGCGAGGGTCGTGCGCTCGTTCTCCACCCAGTCGACCAGGATCTTCAGCGCGGACAGCCTGGGCTGTCCCGGTTCGAGCCGCCCGGCCACCGCCGCGACGGCCTCCTGCCGCAGTTCGGGGTCCTTGGCGTGCTGCATGACGTAGCGCAGTCGAGTCAACGCCTGTTCGGGGTAGGTCTCGGCGAGCTTCCCCCGGCACACCCCGATGACCGCCCTCTGCCGCTGCGGGTTGTTGGACCCCGTGGCCCAGTTGCGCAGGTCCACCACCCGAACTCGGGACCCCAGGACGGGGTGCTCGGCGAGCCGTTGGAGGACCTTGACCACGAACTCCATCCGGTGGTCGGCGTCCTGCCGCAGCCATCCCTCCAGTAGACCGAGGACGGTGGAGCTGCCCTGTGCGACCGCGACCTCGGTCAGGACGTCCGAGAGCCGGTCCAGGCACGCGTGCGCCGCCCCTCCGGGAGCGCTGATCCGGGTCAGCCACCCGGAGAGCAGGTTGGCGGCGGAGCCTCGCCGGGCCCAGAGGTAGCGGATCACCGCGAGGTCGAGTCCGTCTCGGTTGTCGGTGATGTAGACCCGCCCGTCGCGAAGGGCCAGGTTGGCGTTCGTGCACCGCACCCGGTCGTCAGGGGCGGCGAGGGCGCCTCCCCACTCCTCGAGGCGGTCCCGCACCACCTTCGGGAGCAGATCGTCGGCCGCGTTCAGAACAGCGGACGCAGGCGATCCGTCGAGGAAGGCGGCCGCGATGCGCAGCGTCCGTTCCTCGGCTCCCGAGGCGCCCGGCTTACGGTCGTCGGTCGCGAACCAACCCTCGATCTGCGACTGCCAGTCCGAGAACGGTCCCACGACGCCCGTGTCGTTCTCATGCTCGGCCCTCAGGATGATGTCGGCGAGTCCGACTCCGCGCGAGGGCGGGGAGTCAGACGACACCAGGCCGAAGAACGCGCCGCCCTCGTTGTCGAGCCACGCCTCCCGCGACGGATGGGGTGATGTCCTGATCCTGCGCCTGGCGATGTCGAGCGTGTCCGGGCGTCGGTGCTCGCGAACCACGATCCCGTCCCGTTCGCGGGATCTCGGCAGCCTCATCCCCACCGCCTCGTCACCGAGGATCACGAGCAGGGTTTCGTGTTCGTGTTCCCGGGCCTGCTTGGCGTACTGGACCAGGTCGTCGCCGAAGTCGTCCGGCAACGCCTCCCCCATGCCTGTCAGGTCGAGCAGGTAGCCGTGGCGACCGTCGTTGGGAAGACGGCTCATCTCCGGCTTGTCCCAGTCAGGCTCGGGGAACGCACGAAGGACGTAGTTCCCCGGCAGGGTCGCCAGCATACGGAGACCAGCCGTACGACGTCCGGTGTCCGGTGGGCCGATCAGCGCGTACACACCACTCCGGACGGTCTGAACCTGCCCCGCGGAGGAGTAGAGGTCACCAGTGGGGATCCCTCCGCGGTTGATCGCCTCCGACCTCAGGTGGGCGGGACCGTTCTGGTAACGGACGAGCTCGTTCACGATCTTGGTGACATCCCGGCCCGCCGCGATCACGTCTCCCCTGGCCTGGACGTCGGAGAGCACGTTCGTCGCCCCGTCCGGCCCCTCGGTGGAGTCCTCCGGTTCCGGCGGCTCTCCGGTCGGCACGGGCGGGCGCTCACCCTCGGCCGACACGGCGGGGCCGTCGGCCTGGTCGATGACGGGGGCGTCAGCGGGAGCGATCCTCGCGGCGGCGAACTCTTCCCTGACCAAGGGAGGAGGAGGGTACTCCACCCGGCCGTGGTTGCCCACGTACCGATCCGGCACGGGTCCAAGGGAGGCGGTCACGGCCTCCTCCGCATCGGCCTCCGGGGTGGGGGAAGGCGGCGTGTTCTCGACGGGTCGGTTCACTTGCCCTTCCTCACGTTCGCGTCACGACCGGTCACGATGACATCGCCCTTGGCTTTGACGTTCTCGACCCGGTTGTGGCTGATGACCGACACCTCCGACGCCGAGGCGGACCGAACCTCCTCCAGGAGCGAGCGCAGTTGCCCGGCGGCTTCGGGGGAACGCTCCAGCAACGCCGCCAGGTCTTGGGCCGTGTGTTCGGCGAAGATTCCAGTCATTCCGTCCCGTGCATCGTCGGGAGTGGCCGCGAGGGCCTGGTGGTGGGTGTCCAAACGGGTCACGGCAGCGGTCTGGGCCTCGCCGTCGAGGTACCGGTGGAACAGTGCGACACAGCTTTCACGGATGTCCGTCCAGGCCGTAGTGGCCATGGCGCCGACGATGCTGCTCGCGGCCGCGGTGGCAAGTTCCAGGGGCGCGCTCATCACTACCTCCACTGTCTGCTTCTTCGAATCATTCGGGGTTTCGGCGGCGCGTCCTCCACACCTGCACGCTCGTGAGGCGGGACAGCACAGCCGAGCGAAGGCCATCGGCCGCACTCGTCAGGGGAAGCCGGAAGTACACGATCCGCCTTGACGAACGTCGACAACACAGGAAGTGAACACCACAACGAAAGCCACGTCAACACACAGCATCAACTAGATCCGTGAGCGAAAGCCTCGCACCCTCTCGGCGATCCATGGGAGAGCACGCGAAGACCGGGAGGCCGTAGCCGCCCAGAGAGTGTTGAACAGGACGAACACGTGCTTCGCAGGATCGATGGACACATGCGCTCCCATCATCACTGTGAGCGACACCCACGTGGTGGTTTCTGCGTAGTTGGCCGATTCCGGCCAGTCATGGCTTGGGAGAGGGCTTCGCGGCTCTCCAGAACCATGGGATGAGGCGAGCGGGTGAGTGGGCGAACCCCGCTCTCAGCCAGGTGGAACGGTCAGCCGAGGGCGACCGGGCCGTTGCGGAGTCCATGGTGGATTCCGAGTGCCGGACCGAGAGGCTGGAACACCGAACGTGGCGGGGCACCCGACCGGTCCCGCCCGCGGCCCTCCACCACCCTCAGCGGGCGGCGATGGCCCTGCTCGGGTGGTGAATCCCTCGCACGGCCTCATACAGGGACTACGGGACGGCTCGCTCATGCGATCGACGCAGGTATCGGTCAAGGTGGCCTGTCCGGGCCTGGGAACCACACTCCGCGGTGGGAGCGTGTACGCGCTAACCGGCGAGGAGCTCCACGGCGTGGATCATACGGCGGAAGGATCGGCTGCGCCGTTCGGCCAGGCGAAGGTCCATGACGGCCGAGAACTTGGCCTGGTGCAGGGTTTCCCGGTAGGGCTCGTTCATGATGGCGCGCAACGCCCCCTTCGCATCACGCCGCGCCTCAGGGTCCTCGGGCGCCTCAGCATCATCCCGTACCGCGGCATGCGTCCGGAGAGACTCGGCCGCGGCGAGGAACCACGCCTCGTACTCGTGCCGTGCGATCACGATCTCGACCGGAACATTCACCAATCCCGGGGCCGGCACCATTTCCTTGGCCAGCTCCACAGGACACTCCTTGTCCTTGTCGTCGCCGTCCCGAAGAACGAGGACTCCGCCGTGGCCCCGTACACGCGCTGACTGAACACGAATCGCCTTCGCCAACTCCTCCGGCTTGCGCATCTTGGCCGAATCCAGCCGGAAGGGTTGTTCCACCCGCACCGCTGTTCCGGCGTACTCAGCGGCTACACGCGAAACGAGAACCCTAACCGCGGGCATTTCGCCATGCCCCTCCACGATGGGAGCGATGATCGCGAGGGACATCAGGCCCCTTCCAGCGGTAGGGACATCTGCGTCGTTTCAGGGAGAAGCTGATCCGTACGCAGGAGTTCGCCCGGCGTGTACAGGTGTTCCCGCATCGCCAACGCGCCCGCCTCGTCCAGTGGACCGATCCGGGTCTCACCCTCCACGGAACGGACCGCGCAGAGTTGCTCGACCTCGAAGTCGTCCCGATCCAGCAAATCGGGGCTGTGGCTGGTGACGATGACCTGACGCCGTGCACTCGCGTCCCGCAGAGCGTCCAGGAGCACCCCGGACGCCGCAGGGTGCAAAGCACTCTCGGGTTCTTCGATACCGATCGTGCTGAGCGTGTCTCCACTGTCAGAGAACAGCGAGACGAGGACTCCGAGAGCTCTCAGTGTTCCGTCCGAGACCGACTGGGCTGGGAACCGCCACGGGTCGCGGGCCCCCGGAACGTCCTGGGTGAACTCCAGGGTCTCCCAGTTACCCAAGTCCTTGCGTGACACACCGCGCATGCCCGGAACGATGTTGCGCAGGTAGTCCTCGATTCGGCTCTTGGCCGCCCGGTCCAGTCGGTGCATCACGCTGGCGATGTTGGCCCCGTCCCTGCGCAGGAACTCCCCGGAGTCCGGGGTCTGTGGCTCGCGCATGGCGTCAGGGTTCAGGCTGAAGACGTTGATACCGGCGAGCCCTTCGAAGACAGGCTCGAAGATGTCCAGGCCCGCGGCGGAGACGAGGTACAGGCGCTTCTCACTCGCCGGAGGCATGACGGGCTCGGAGGACTCGATCAGCTTTCCGTTGCGTACTTTGAAGTTTCCGCGGCGGGCGTCCCCGTCACCCGTGGTGTGCACGTGGCACTCTTCCCGGGTGACCTTGAATCCGCCCCCCTGAACCGCTCCCACCTCGAACCTGTACGTTCCGGAGGAAGTGGGTCCACGGAACTCCAGGTTGATCCCGAAGTGGTTGGGGTGTCCGGTGGACCGGCGACGTACTTCGGCCGCACCGCCCCGGGTACGCAGGGCTTGATCCAGCGTAGTCTGCAACGCCTCGGACAGCAGCCTCAACGCGTCGAGCACGTTGCTCTTACCCGAACCGTTGGGCCCTACGAGGAAAAGCAAGGGGCCAAGGCTGATGTCAGCTTTGGCGATGCTTCTGTAGTGCCTCAGTTGCACACGTGTGAGCGAGAATCGGTTGTCCTGCATAGTTCCAGTCTTTCAGTAGTACGCCCTCCGCGCACCGCAGCGGTGGCCGTGCCGGGAGCGGCGGGCCCCCGGCACGGCCGCGCGTGGTCGGGCTCAGAGCAGGTCCACGGCCAGGTGGAGCACCAGTGCGCCGGTCAGGGCTGCGAGGGCATGGGTGGCCAGGTGTCGGCCCGTGGAGCGGGGTTTGCGGTGGCTGTGCGGCCTGCGCCGCGATTCGAGCGCGGGCTCCCGCGCGGTCGACGGGGGCGGCGGACCGCGCATCCAGGCGGGCAGTTCGCCGTGGGCCTGGCGGTAGGCGACACGGGGGTTGCCGCGCAGTTCGTTCAGGAGACGCTGCTGGCGGGTGGGCGTCCGGGTGCCGGTCCGGGTGCGGGCGAAGCGGTGGCCCCGGGGTGCGTCCAGGACGGCACGGACCCGGTTGTCGGCGCTCACCGTCCCGCGCCCGCGCGGGCGGGGACGGGCAGGGCGAACTCGGCCCAGATCACCGTGCCGAGGCCGCCGCAGAAGGGGAAGTCCACGACGGCCCGGGTGCCCCACGCGGTGGCCAGGTGGTCGATGAGCAGCAGGCCCCGACCGCGTTCGGCCTCCTCCCACTCCTGGGGCGTGCGGTGCTCGGGGATCCGGGGGCCAATGATGGTCGCGGTCGTGTCCCGGGTTCCGTCGTCGACGATGGACACGAGCACGGTCGTGGCGGTGGGCATCGACAGGGTGCGGATGACCCGGCCGTCCGGGTCCTGGCCGGAGCGCGAGTGGTCGCAGGCGTTCGCGAACATCTCGCTCACGCACAGCACGACCGTGTCCGACCAGTCGGGGTCCGTGCCCTCCATGCGGGCGAGGTCGGCGCGCAGGTCCGCTCGGACCCAGGAGGTCTGGGCGAGGTCGCCGGGGTAGACGCGCGAGGGCCAGCGGCGTCCGGCGAAGGGCGGGGTGGGGGTGTGGATCGGAGCGCGCGGGTGCGGCACCATGGGCATGTCGGCAGTCCTTTCGGCAGATTCGTTGTTGGTTGTCGGCGCGCTCTGGTGGGTGGTACCAGCACCTACCAGAGCACTTTTTCGTTTCGGGGTCCGCGCCGGTCAGCGGAGGGAGCGCAGGGGGTCAGCGGTGGGTCCGGCCTCATGGTCAGGTGTCCGGTCGTCCGGGTTACTGGGGTCAGGGCCGGTGGTGAGCGCTTTGGGCGCGCTCTCGCGCGAGCGCAGCAGCTTCTCCAGGAACCGGAGGGAGTCGGGGGCGGACAGCGCGGCGCCCTGAAGGGTGGCGAAGAGGTCCACATAGCCCTTGACGAGTGAGGCGTCGCTGATCAGGTGGCCGGGTCCGCAGGGGTGCGGGGTGTGGGCGAGGGTGTGCCGGGGTGAGAGGGACAGGGTCCAGAACGCGCCGCGCAGCCCGGGGTGGTGGGCCGTGCCGTGGGGGATGACGTGCAGGCTGACCCGGCCGCCGGAGACCAGCCGGTGCAGGAACCTCCACTGCTCGCGGGTGATGTCCACGCTGCCGACGACGCGGGTCAGGGCGTCGGCGTCCATGACCACGCAGCAGTAGGGCGGACCGGAGCTGGTCGGCATGAGGCGCGAGCGACGGTGTCGGTCGCAGAAGAGACTGCGGACCTCCATCGGGCGCTCGGCCCTGTCCAAGGCGCGGGCGTAGTCCTCGGTGAGGAAGTCGTCGGGAAGGACGAGCGGGGCGTACACGCGGATCTGCTGCGCTGACGGGAGCAGCTCGGTGACGGTGGCTCCGCCGGAGAGTTCGTCGGTGATGAGGGCCTGAGCCCAGGCGTCCCACAGGACCCCTTCGGCGCACAGCTCCCGGTCCAGGACGGAGATCTGGTGGCGGTCTGGAGCTTCCTTCCCGGCCTCCACGTCGCGGAGGACGGCGATCGAGGTGAGGCACCGCTCGGCCACGAACGCCAGGGACAGCCCCTCGTTCTCACGTGCCGCCTTCACCCTGGCCCCGAACCGTGTCCACAGCTCGTCGGCGGTTCCGTCCCTCCCTCCCCCACCGCTCGCGCCTACTCGTGCCCACCGTTCACCAGCCATGACTGACCTCCGCTCGGTTCCCCGTTCAGTACCGTGCTGACACCCCTAAGCTAGACACAGACCAGAGAACTTACAAGGCATGCAAATAAAGTGGTCCGCATTATGAATACATGTCCCTTTTGGATCCAGTGAGATGATGTCCACGATCCCCACCCACCAGCGCGACATCGATGGAACGAAGGAGATCACCGTGGCCCAGGGCTCCCCCGTCCGCAGGCACTACCTGGTGAGTCAGCTCAAGCGGCTCAGAAGCCAGGCGAAGATGTCCCAGGAGCAGGTCGCCAACGAGCTGGGGTGGGACACCAGCAAGCTCTACCGGATCGAGAACGGACGGTTCGTCCGCCTGACGACGGAGGCCGTCGCCGCGCTGTGCCGTCTGTATGGAGCGAGCGATGCGCTTCGTGAGGAGCTGGTCGAGATCGCCAAGGCGGCAAGGAAGCAGAAGCCGTGGTGGTTCCAGCACGAGGATGTGGCGGGCAACGCCTTCTACAGCCTGGAGAACGAGGCGACCAAGATCCAGCAGTACGCGATGGGCGTCGTGCCGGGGCTGCTCCAGCACCCGGACTACATCGAGGCGCTGATGTCGCGCGGGTTCGTGGCCGACGCAGAGGAGCGTCAAAAGCGCGTGGCCGCACGGATTGAGCGTTGCGCCAGCATTCTGGATCGTGACCATCCACCCCGAATCTGGGCGATCACTGACGAGTCGGCGCTCCGGTGCCTGGTCGGCGGCCCGAAGGTGATGCGCACCCAGTTCCAGCACCTGATGGACCTCAACCAGCGACCGAATATCGACATTCAGGTACTGCTACTGTCCAAAGGCATGGCACAGTCCTGCGGCTACACCCTCCTGCACCTGGGCGAAACCGACCAGGTGGGCTACCTGGACGTTCCCCCGAGCGGGCACTTCTTCGAGGGCAGCGAGGAACTGACCAACCACGAACGCAGGTTCGAATACATGCAGGCTGCTGCCCTGCCGTTGGACGACACGCAAGACTTCATCCGCCGTCTGGCGGGCGAACTGGAGAGGTCCTAATGACCGAGCACGAAGCCGCCAAGGTGACGTTGGCCCCCGTCTCCCCCTGGCACACCGCCAGCTACAGCGTCGAGCAAGGCGAGTGCGTAGAGGTTGCTGAGGGGCCGATCACCGGGCTCCGGGACACCAGGCACCGCGACCTGGGGGCACTTTTCTTCGGTGGGAACGAGTGGCAAGCGTTCCTGAACATCGCCAAGAATGACCTGAGCTAAAGCAACACGAGCAACGTTCGGCCCCGTCCGCTGCGAGCCAGCAGACGGGGCCGAGTGCTGTGCAGATCAGGCGGGAGCGTGCCGGGGGCCGTGGCCGGGCGGTGGGGTGAGAGTGGACGTGAAGTTCTCCCCGTCGATCAGCGGAGTGTCGAGCGAGACTCCGACCTCCGCCATCCGATCGTAGATCTCCAGGATGAGCTCCTTGGTGCGGTAGGTGCCGTACTTCTCGACGTCCTTCCGCTTCACGATCGGGAACGTCTCCATGATGTAGTCCACGTCATCCCGATTAATCCCGTAGAGGTGGAAGAACAGCGCGTCCAATTCCGCCCGCATGACCGCACGGCGCTCCTCATCCCACCGGAACGGCGCACCCTCATCACCCAGATCCCGAGCAAAGGGTGCCATGTCGCAGGCAGTAAATGTCAGCTCAGCAACCCGACCCACGATAAAGGAAGCGAACGGTTCAAGAACTCCCGGAGAAAGCACCGGAACCTGCTCAGAAGTACTCTGGGGGATACTTGGTTGACTAAAGCTGTTGCGCAGCAAATAATCATAAGGGAACGAGTTAAAATTCGCCTCCAGCATGACGAGATCGCCAGCCGCAGGACCTGAAGATATGATCCATCCATACGATGCTGGACCCCATGGAATGATCGCAGCGATGCACGTCCGGTCATCGTTATTTCGAGCGACCCTACGATGAGCGAGCATCCCAGTCTTGCACTTAAATTCTCTTCGCCCCTGACGCAATCGAGTCTCTTCCGGAGACACCCAGTACTGCGGCTGCACTACGTAGGTTGCGGACTCCAGATCAGGGAGTGACGACTCTCCTTTCCCAGTTGAGTCAGCGAACCTGTGATTGTACTGATGCCCCATGCGACCTTCATGGAGCGGCAGCATTTTCTTAGAGCCCTTAACAAATGTATCACCAATTAGCTCCCACCCATCTTCCTCCAGACCCTTTCGATCATGAAGTAGGTGCGAGTCATGGGACATGTCAAACATGCGGAGAAATGAAACACCCCACGGATTTACCTTGGGATCGCCTTCCCTAATCAGGACTGGAACCCTTCGGTAAACATCAAGGGTGATCTCGGCGTCACGCCGTGAACGGAATACCGGACAGGTCCCAGTATTGGGGTTGAGGAGGGTAATTTCCTCAGGGGCCATAGTGAAAACCTTGTCAATGCTCTCCAAATCCGCCGGATCATGGAGGAAAAACGCGAAAAAAGCTTCAGGCTCCCGCGCACCACTGCCCACGAGTGACAGGATGCAGAACTTCATGCGCGAGTCCACGGCTGGAAAGAGACCAGCGCGGTTCTCGAAGTCATAGAGTGCCGCGATCGAACCGTTCTTCACCAAATCCTTGAAGAAGTACTGGGTCCGTGCATCCGTAGCGATTCCTGCCGGCACAATGACACCGCATCGCCCTCGGCCACCGAGCAAAATCCTGTCTGTCTCCGCGAAAACCGCATAGACGTTCAGGTTTCCCTGACCAGTAAGCGGAACACGACCAGACCTACGCAGGAAGTGGCTCTCCGCATAGACCTTACGCTTCGCCTCCGCGTACTCTTGGTAGAGGCCCTGCTTGTCCGGGTCATCCTTCAGAGATGCAATCAGCTTCTTGCGCTGAGCAGCACGCGAAACCTCGGCGATCTCCGGTGCCCGCTGAGCGAAGAACTCCTGTTCTTTGAGCTCCACGCTATCCCACGGCGGATTTCCCAGAACGCAGTCGAAGCCACCCTTCCAGCCTGTGCCCGGGTTGATACCCTGCCCGGCCTCGGGCACAGAGAACACATCCGGGAACTCCAGGTACCAGTGGAAGAAGTGGTATTGATCGCGCAGCCTGACGATCTCCTCGTGCGTGGCTTCCGAGGCCCCCTTACCCTCTGGGTCCTGCAATGCCTGGAAGACGCCCTCAGTCACAGGCCGTGGCGCTTCCGGTGTCTTCAAGCACATGAACGCCGAGCACCAGGCATCCGCCAAGTGCAAAGCGTGCGTGTACTCAGCCGAACGCTGCCACTCTTGGTATGCCTCTTCCTGCCTCCGGACATCCTGAATAGATTCGGCCGGGGCAGTCGTGATCTGGTTGAGTCGACGCGCGAAATCGGTGTTGGAGACCTTGACGGAATTGACGTCGATATCGAAAAGACTCTCCTGGCCTCCTCGCTCCTTGACGTTGATCTTCTCCAGGGCCTTCGCGTGCTTCTTGTCATCGCCTTCTGTAGCGATGAAGGCCGCGTCCGGAATGCCCTCCCTCATGAGCTTCGGAGTAGCACCGATCAGGGAGTTTCCGTACTTGATGTGCGCGTCCAGGAAATTCAGCGGCTTGCCCGGCTCCAGGGCCTCCAGCCACAGCGACACCTTGGCCAGCTCGACCGCCATCGGGTTGAGGTCCACGCCGTATATGCAGTGCGCCACCACCTCGTGCATGGCGTGCCGAACGGCGTCCACGGTCGGCTCCGGGTTGCCCTCGCGCACCGCCGCGACCTTCTTGGCGATCCGCCGCGCCGCCGCCACCAGGAAGTGCCCCGACCCACACGCGGGGTCGCAGACGGTCAGCTTCAACAGCTCCGAGACGATCGCCTCGGCCTCGTCGGCCTGCCCGGCCGCGCTGGCCGCGACAGAGCCGCGCTTGACGGCGTCGTCGATCACCGGGTCGAGGGAGGAGTCGAGCAGCGTCTCGATCAGCGACGAGGGCGTGTAGTACGAGCCCGTCGTCTTGCGGTCGTTCCCGGCCAGCTCGACCAGCTCGAAGGTGCGGTCGGCCGGGCTGTGCTGGGGCACCAGCTCCAGCAGCGACTCGTAGATGGAGCCCAGCTCCTCGGCGTCCAGGTTGCGGTAATCGACCGCCCGCCAGCGCCGGGAGTCGGTGTCCCGGACCTGAGCCAACTGCCGAACCGCGCCCAGCAGCGCCTCGTTGGACAGCTCCAGCCCCTCCAGGGGCGCGTCGGCCTCGGTGTGCGTGAACAGACCACCGAGCGCGGGGATACCCAGCTCCGGACGCCCGTTCGTGGAGGGCTTCCGACCGCCGAGAGCGTCGAGCACCAACCGCAGCGCCCGGTACTGGTCGCCGTGGGCGGTGCCTCGGCGACGGCGGGCGTGGCGGCGCAGCCGTGCGGAGGAGAAGTAGGCCGCGTAGCGCTCCCTGGCCCGCTCGTCGGTGCCGGGCGGGTGCAGCGCTCCCCGGTCCTCGGCCACGAACAGGAACAGCAGCCGGTACACCATCCGCAGCAGGGCCGCGTGCAGCTCCTTGGCGTCCAGGTCCTCCCGCAGGCGGGAGTTGGCCGGGTGCTTGAGGAAGCCGGTCCCCAGGATGGTGATGGCCTCCTGCACGCCCTTGCGCAGCTGGTCCAAGGCGCGGGTCCCGGAGCTGATCGCCTCGGTGCGCCACTTCTCCAACCAGCAGGCGGCGGGCGGCTCGCCCTCCTTGACCTGGAAGCGGGAGGCGTGCAGCAGCCGGTACAACAGCACGAACTCGTTGAAGAGCTCGCCGTCGAAGATCGCCTCCAGGTCGAACTCGACGTAGGCGGCGGTCGCCAGGGCGCTGGAGTCACGCAGCAGCCGCAACTGCCGCCCGTTGGTCACGACCGCCCACAGGTGCGCGGACGTGCGGTTGAGCGCCTCCTGCACGAGGGACTGCGGCGGAACCGTGCCCGCTCCCCCGGGCCGCCGGTCCAGCTCCGTCGCCCAGGTGGGCACATGGATGGGCACGTGCTGCCAGCGGTGGCTGAGCGGGAAGACCTTCTCCGCATCGTCGTCGGCGACGATGCTTCCGGCCCCGGCCTCCGGCAGCAGGCCGAAGCCGAGCTCGTTGAACAGCGGCAGCACCCAGTTGGTGAGGGCGATCCCGGTGGGATCGGAGGCGGGGGCGCCATCGTCGCCCGGGGGCAACTGCTTGCGCAGGTCCCGCCACAGGCTCTTGAAGTAATCCCAGTGGCGCTCGGCCTCGTCGGCCACCGACCGCGACCCCACCACCCCGTAGTCGGCGGGCTTGGCGCCGGGCACGTCCCTGCCCTCGGCGATGCGCAGCAGCATGTCGGTGGGCAGCAGCCCGCCGACCGTGTGCACTGCGGTGAGCACCTGGTTCTTGGCGATGGCGGACATCAGGCGTTTCCTCCGGCGGGGGCGGCAGAGTCGACGGACGTGGGAACAGGGAGGTAGACGTAGGCGCCGAGGATGTCGGCGGGCTCCTGGGGCTCGACCTTCAGGCCGCGGACGATCTCACGGGACTTGCTGGTGTCGGCCTGGCGCACGCGGCGGTGGGAGTCGGCCAGTTCCTCGGCGAGTTCGCGGCCGTAGGCGGCCAGGCGGTCGTTGACGGTGGGCAGGCCGTCGATGATCTTGCCCATGGTGCGCTCGGCGGAGGCCGGGTCGGTGTTGGCGTCGGCCTGGGCGTCCAGCAGCGCGACGGCCTCCTCCGGTTCCAGCCACTCGGCGCGCTCGGGCGCACCCCGGAAGGCGAGCATCCGGGCGTCCTCGGCCACCACCTGGCGGGTTCCGTGCCGGGAGGGCAGGGTCAGGTGGAACCGGTAGCGCACCAGCAGCAGAGTGGTGCGCTTGTCGACCGCCGCGGTGCGGACCACGCCGCAGCGGCGGGCCGGGCGGGCCCCCGCGGTGTCGGGGTCCAGGGCGGCGTCGAGAACATGCGAGGCCAGCGCGCCGACGACCGGGTCGGTGCGCACGAGGGCGGCCTCGCCCCGGGCGACGGCGGCGGTGTCGCGGAACGGGAACGGCTTGCCGTCCTCCACGGCCGTGGGGCCGAGCACGGGCGCGAAGGCGTCGCGCAGGCCGACCGGGGTACCGGACACGTCGGCGGTGAACCCGTCGGGCTCGGTCCGGATGACCGCCTCCAGCTCGCGCAGGGAGGTCTCCACGAACGAACGCACCTCCCCGGTGCCGCCCAGGGCGTCACGGACGGAGGCGACCTCGCGGGCCACCTCCTCGGGGTGGATGGTGCGCTGGGCGAACTTGGAGCGGGACAGCTTCTCGCGCTCGGCCGCCGACTTCCACTCGGCGTCGAGCTCGTCGGCCTTGACGGTGAGCTCGTCGGTGCCGAACAGGGCCTCCTGCTCGCCGGTCTGGGAGCGCATGAGCAGCCAGTCCACGATGGCGTCGGTGACGCCGGAGGAGGACTCGTCGGGCACGGAGACGGCGATGCCGAGGTCCTTGCGGATCTGGCGGTACTTGCGGATCAGCACCTCCAGCACCTTGCCGTCGATGCCGTTGTCCTCGCCGTAGAGGGTGATGACGCGGACCTCGTCGCGCTTCTGCCCGTAGCGGTCGACACGACCCTCGCGCTGGTCGTGGCGGGTGGGGTTCCACGCCAGGTCGTAGTGGACGACGGCGTCGAAGTAGTGCTGGAGGTTGACGCCTTCGGACAGGCAGTCGGTGGCGACCAGGACCCGGCGGGCGGCGGTTCCGCCGTCCCCGTTCTCCGCCTCGCGCGCGGTCTCGGCGGCGGCCTCCTCCGCGAACTCCTCGATGCGCTGCACCCGCTGCTGCGGGGACAGGGTGCCGGTGACGTGCTTGACGGCGGTCTTCCAGCCGGGGCGGCCGTCCTTGGCACGGCCGTTGAGCTTGCCGTCCAGGTGCTCGGCCACGTACTCGGCGGTGTCGATGTAGTGGCAGAAGACGATCGGGTCGTACCCGTCGGCCAGCAGTTCCTTGAGGTGCTTGACCAGGGCCTTGAGCTTGGCGTCCTTGGCCGGTCCCTCCAGCTTCTCGGCGCGCTTGGCCAGCAGGAGCAGCGGGTGCTGGTCGCGCTCCTCGTCGGCCTTGGCGCCGGGGGCGGTGTCCATACCCTCCAACTGGTCGGCGTCGACGGCGTCGCGGGCCAGCGGGGCACCCAGTTCGTCGGCCTCCTTGGCGGACTTGGCCAGGGCGGCGGCGGATCGGGTGGTGAGGGTCTTGGCGGCGGCGCGCGGGGAGGAGACCAGGGAGCGCAGCATGGCGATCGCCGACCACCAGGCGACGCGGTGCTCGCGCCCGCCGGGGGCTCCGGCCTGTCCGACGCGCTCGCCCGCGTAGGCGATGGCGTCCTCCAGCAGGGACCTGTACTCGGGGCTGAGCTTGTACTTCTCGTCCTTGAACTGGCGGTCGGACGGGAAGGCGGTGCGCTCGGCCAGGGAGTCGTCGGCCAGGCCGTCGCCCTCGCGGGTCAGGTACCGGCGCACGTCGGCGCGCTTGCGCTGCACGAAGTGGCGGGCCAGGAGTCGGCGCCCGGCATCGGTGTCGAGGTTCACCTCTGCCAGGTCGGGGTTGACCAGGCCGAGCAGGTTGCGGAAGGCCGACTCCTTGCCGCTGTGCGGGGTGGCGGTCACCAGCAGCAGGTGGCGGTCGGCGTCCGCGGCGACCTTCTGGAGGAGTTCGTAGCGCAACTGGTTCTGACGGGAGCCGGTGTCGTCGGCCGCCACGCAGGTGTGCGCCTCGTCGACGATGACCAGGTCCGGGCAGTAGCGGACGAAGTCGTCGCGGTGGCGGGTGGACTTGATGAAGTCGGTGGAGACGATGACGTGCTTGTACTTTTGGAACAGGGGCTGGCCCAGGTCCAGGCCGCGCTCCAGGCGGGAGACGGTGGAGGCCAGGACGAGTTCGGCGTCGATGTTGAACTTGGTGCGCAGCTCGTCCTGCCACTGCTCGGCCAGGGCCGGGGAGCACAGCACGGCCAGGCCGGTGGCGTCGCCCTGGGCGAGGAGTTCGGAGGCGATCAGGCCCGCCTCGACGGTCTTGCCGATACCGACGTCGTCGCTGATCAGCATGCGCACGGTCGGCTGGCGCAGCGCCATGAGCAGCGGGACGAGCTGGTAGGCGCGCGGCTGTACGGCGATCCCGGCCAGGGAGCGGAACGGCCCGGCGCCGGAGCGGAAACCGATGCGCAGGGCCGAGCGGAGCAGCCCGGCGGCCTCGGCGTTGCCCAGGTCGGTGGCGTCGGGCGGGTCGAAGGTGGCCGCCTCGACCCTCTCGAAGGCGGGGAAGAGGGCGGCCACGTCGTCGTCGCTGCCGCCGAGCGGGCGCAGCACCAGCATGTCGTCGGCGCTCTCGGGGAGCACCACCCATTCGCGGCCCCGGGCCGAGACCAGGGAGCCGGGGGCGTACGTGGTGGTCATAGGAGGGTGTCCTCGGGGGTCGTGTCGGTTCGCGGTGTCGGGTCCGGTGGCGGGGCCGGGTCGGCCCCCTCTGGTCAGCGGCGGGATCCGGGGCCGAAGAAGGACTCGTGGCGTTCCATGATCACCCGCCAGTCGGCGTCGTAGGGCACCCGGACGACCTGCCATCCGGCGTCCTCCAGCCGTTCCTCGGCCTCGGCGTCGCGCTGGGCCACGTGCGGGTCGCCGTGGACGGGGCCGTCCACGAACACCGCCACCTGGGCTCCGGGGAGCCGGTAGACGAAGTCCGGGCGGGCCTCGGCGTCGGCGATGAGGACCTGGGCCTGGTCGGGCATCCGGTAGCCGTGCTCCTTGAGGAAGGCGACGAAGCGCTTCTCCAGCTCGGTCTCGGAACCGAAGCTGAGCGCGGCCATCTGGTCGGTGCGCGAGACGCCCTGTCCGGTGGGCAGGGTCTCGGAGTCGGCCAGGCGCAGCAGCAGGTGGCGGATCAGGCGCCGGTCGATGAGCTGGTGGTGGATCTGGTTGCCGTAGGTGAGCAGGCAGTCGTAGCAGCCGCGGGTGCACGCCCCGTCGGTGTCGGCGCCGGTCTCCGGGTCGATGTGGCAGATGGTCAGGGCCTCGTGGGCGGCCTTGGCGAGGTTGCCCGGCACGGACTGGAGCTGGCGCAGCACACCGGCGCCGCCCTCGGCGGCCTCGGTGAAGAGCATCCGGTCGCGGGGACCCTCGTCCGGGGGCAGCAGCTCACTGGTGAGCTCGGCGTCCTCCAGCTCGAAGGCGGCCTCGATGCCGCGCTCCAGGGCGTACATCAGGCTGAGCGCGGCCTCCGGGGGCAGCGCCTCGTCCAGGTGCAGCACGGCGATGTTGCGGCGGTCGGCCACGAAGGGGATGACGCGCTTGCGGGTGGTGCGCTCCTCGCCGGCCTCCTCCACCAGGGGCAGCTCCGTCTGGTCGCCGACGGCCTTCCTGGCGTCCTTCTCGTTGAGCCACTTGCCGGTGACCGGGTCGAGCCAGAAGCCGTCCGGCTCGTCGGGCTTGGCGCGCAGCCGGCCCAGGTTGGTGACGCGCACGTCCGCCGAGTCTCCGTAGTGCAGGCGCGCGACGGCACCGTCCGAGTCGCTGACGACGGCGTCCTGGCGGCCCAGGCGGTCGCCCAGGTCCTGGAAGCGGTAGGAGGTGATCAGGCGGAACCCGGCGCGGCGGCGCTCCTCCTCGTCGGAGGAGATCTTCTCCCGCTTGGTGGTGTAGACGGTGTGCAGGTGCAGCAGGCCGGTGGTGGCCCCGCCCAGGGGGTGGTCGCACAGCTCGCAGCGGTCGGCGTTGCGGTCCACGGGATGGTGGTAGCCGCAGTGGCCGCACCGCACGGCCTTGCCGGTGGAGAGCTCCCCGCTGGACTCGGGCGGCAGTTGGACCCGGGTGACCTGGTAGCGGGAGCCCTCGTGGTAGATGAGCGCGCCGGGGCCGAACTCGCGGACGGCCACGAAGCGGGGTCGCTGGAGGAAGTCGCCCTCGTCGAAGCGGGTGCGGCGGGTGGGGATGTAGGCGGCCAGCGGCAGGCGCGGGAAGGAGTAGCCGGGCAGGAAGCCCTGGCTGGCCAGGTAGCGGTAGGGGTTGAAGTCGCTCATCATCGACTTGCTGTCCTGGCTCTCGTTCTTGAGCAGCAGGATCTGGGTCTCGGCCTCACGGCGGCGGTTGGTGGCCTGGGCCCGGTCGCGTTCGCTCAGGCTGTGGTCGAGCACCCGGCGGTTCTGCTCGGCCTGGTCCACCAGGGCGGCGCGGAACAGCCCGCGCCAGCGGCCGAAGGCGTCGTCGAAGCGCTGGGGGGCGGTGCGGATGATGCGTTCCAGCCAGTCCTCGTCCCACCAGGGCATCTCGCGCAGGGAGGGCATGACGTCGTCGAAGACCCGGCGGGCGGCGGCGATGGCCCGGCGCTGTGCGGCCTCGTCGGCAATGGCCTCGCGTGCGTGATCGTGCAGGGGCAGGGCCGGGTTCGGGACGCGCTGTTCCTCGTCGTAGGCGATGTCGATGACCTCGGGGACGGCGCGGCCCAGCAGCAGGTCGGTCTCGGCCAGCCAGATCGCCTGGAGGTGGGCGATGGCCAGGTCCTCGTTGGTCAGGTCCAGTCGCGGCGCCTGCACCACCCCGGAGACCATCAGGTGGGAGCGGCGGAAGTAGTACTGGTCGTGGCTGTTGCCGGTGGCGCAGTAGGTGATGACCAGGGCGGGCTGTCCGCCACGCCCGGCGCGGCCGCTGCGCTGGGCGTAGTTGGCGGGGGTGGGCGGGACGTTGCGCATCATCACCGCGTTGAGCTCCTTGATGTCCACCCCCAGCTCCATGGTGGGCGAGCAGTACAGGAGCTTGAGCTCGGCGTCGCTGAAGAGGCGTTCGCGGTCCTCCCGCTCCTGCGGCGCCACCTGGGCGGTGTGCTCGCGGGCGACCAGTCCGGTCAGGGAGCTGGCGGTGCCCCGGTACAGGTCGCGGAAGAAGCGGTTGACCGCGGGCCCCTCACCGCTGGCGTAGGTGCGGGTGACCGGGTCCTGGGCCCCCTGGACCCCGTCCCCGGCCTGCCAGACGAGGCAGCCGGCGTCCACCTGGTAGCCGGTCTCGGCCTTGTCGTCGCGGCGGTGGAACCTGGGGCCGCGGGGCGCCTCGGTGACCTCGTTGACCAGCCCGGCCTCGCTGAGGGCCCGCAGGAGGTCGGCGATGACCCGCTGGAGCTCGTCGGCGTGGAGACGGGAGAACTCGTCGTGGGCGCGGGCCAGGTACTTGGCGAACTTGCCGCGGCCGGACAGGAACAGGCCGTGGCGGGCGCCGCCGCGGGAGGAGCGCGGGTAGGCGATGGAGGTCCGGGGCCGGTCGCCCTTGGACAGCACCCAGGCGTCGGCCAGACGGGCCTCGCTGGCGGTCTGCAACGACTCGAAGGCCTCGTCGCGGAAGTAGGGGGTGTCGATGGCCAGGGCGCGGCGCATCTCGTCCATCAGCACCCGCAGGACGCGCTCGCGCGTGTGCGGTTCGGCGGCGCGCAGCTCGGGGGCGGCCCCCGCCCACAGCTCCTCGTTGCCGGCCACCCAGTCCAGGTCGGCGTAGTCCACCCGCAGCAGCCCGGTCTGCTCCAGGTTGGGCATGGTGACCCGCCAGCCGCGCTCCAGGTCCAGGTAGAGGCGAAAGGCGATGACGTCGCGCAGGGTGGTGGCGGCCAGCTTGGCCAGGCGCGGGGCGACGTTGCCGGACTTGGTGTAGTCGGCCGGGTCCAGGCTCAGGGCGTGGCCGACGCTGGAGGCCAGCGACTCGTGGCTGAGCCCCTCCTCCCCGGCCTCCACCAGGGCCCGGTACAGGCCGCCGCGCAGCTCAACGACCTGGACGAAGTCGTTGAAGTGCCCGGCCTGGAGGGAGGCGTCCTGGCGGTTGTCGACGAAGGTGAGGAGCTTGCGGGCCTCCTTGGGCAGGGCGTCGGCGGGCACCGACTTCAGGGCGCGCACGACGGTGCCCGAGACCAGGGAGGTGGCCGAGGAGCGGCCCTCCTGCCCCAGGCTGGCCAGTTGGGCGAAGTCGTTGGTGCCGCGCTTGTTCTCGTAGCTGACCCCGCAGTGCAGGCAGAAGCGGAACGGCGCGGGGATGAAGGCGGCCCTGAGCTCGCCCTGTCCCTCCGTACCGGACACGTCGACGGTGACCGGTTCCGGGACCTGGCCCCGGCGGTTCTTGCGGACGTTGGGCTGCTGGTGCTCGTCCAGCTCCACCCAGGACTCGGGCAGGTGTCCGTCGCCCAGGACCTGTTCCAGGCTTTCGGGCCAGGGGTTGTCGGAGGAGACGAAGAGGTAGCCCTCCGAGGCGCCGTCGGAGCCCGCGACGGTGTCGCGGCGCGCCTGGTAGACGGTCCCGGTGGGCTTGTCCACCCGCCAGACGGTCATGTACTCCTGGCCGCAGTCGCGACAGAAGGACAGCGGGAGCAGGACGTGGCCGTCGTGGCCGGGGCGCTCCAACTGGTACTCGCGGGTCAGGTAGCGGGTCTCGGGGGGTTCCAGGGTGGTGTGGACGGTGTCGCCCTTGGCCAGGAACTGGTGGAGGCGGAAGGCGAACAGGGGGCGTCCGTTGCCGGGGTGGAAGGCCTCGGCCCCGGCCTCCAGGGTGCGGCGGATCGCCTGGACACACTGGTCGGCGGGGACACCGGTGGCGCGGGCCAGGTCGGCCGCGGCCGCCTCCACGGTGATGGGCTTTTGCCGGACGAGTCTGCCGTCGGGATCGGTGGCCAGGCCGAAGGTGGACTCGATCCAGCGGGCCAGGGGGTCCCGGTAGAGGTCGTTGTAGGCGCGGGGCGCGTCCTGGGCGGTGAGGCGCTCGGCCGGAACCGTGACCGGGCCGTCGGCGGTGGCGCGGACCAGGGTCTCGGTGATGATGTTGTCCGGGCTCACCCGGGTGCCGAAGATCTTCGTCGCGACCTGGGCGACGGTGTTGCGCTGGTCCTCGGCGGTGCCCTCGGAGGACATGGTCGCGGAGGTGCCCACGCACTGCACGTCGGGGGCCTCGCAGGCCTGGCGGACGCGGCGGATGAGCATGGCCACGTCGGCGCCCTGGCGGCCGCGGTAGGTGTGGAGTTCGTCGAAGACGAGGAATTCCAGGCCCCGGGCCATCTTGATCAGGGCTGTGCGCTCGGCCGGGCGGGTGAGCATCAGCTCCAGCATCACGTAGTTGGTGAGCAGGATGTCCGGCGGGTTGTTGCGGATCTCCTGGCGCTTCTCGTCGCTCTCCTGACCGGTGTAGCGGGCGAAGGTGACCGGTTCGCGGCCCGCCCCGTACCCGTCGACCAGGAACTTCTCCAGCTCCTTGACCTGGCTGTTGGCCAGGGCGTTCATCGGGTAGACGATGATGGCCCGCACGCGCCTGCCGGTGCGTCCCTCGGCCTTCTCGCGGTCGCGCTCGCGCAGGACGCGGTCGACGATCGGCACGATGTAGGACAGTGACTTGCCGGAGCCGGTACCGGTGGTCAGCACGTACGACTCGCCGGAGCGGGCCGCCTCGACGGCCTCGCGCTGGTGGCGGTGGAGGGTGAGGGGCTTGCCGTCGCAGACGGTGCTGCCCTCCTTCTTGCCCTTCTGGAAGATGTGCGCGGTCTCGGCGTGCAGCAGTCCCTCGCTGATCAGTTCGGTGACCGTGCCGCCGGAGTCGAAGAAGGGGTTGAGGGACAGCCACGGGTCGGGCCACTGGGACTTGTCGTCCAGGTCGTCACGGAGGAAGTCGGCGATCGCTTCGTCGCGGATGACGACGCCGCCCTCGGTGAAGGCGCGGTACTCCCTGATGAGCTGGTCGTGCAGGGAGAAGACGTCCATGACGCCGAGGGGGGCGCCGTGGGGGCGCTGCCCGGCGGTGTCGGGCAGCAGCGCGGCCGGGGCCACCACGGGGAGGTTCCCGCGGGGGTCGAAGTCGGCCCAGCCGGAGACCTCGCCCTCGTCGGTGACCAGGGCCATCAGGGACTGGCGGACCTCGGCGGCGTTGACGGGCCGGTCCTTGGGCCTCTTCTTGAGCAGGTGCTCGATGAGGCGGTTGAGGTCGGCGGGGATGTCGCCGCGCAGCAGGCCCAGGGGCGGGACCTCGTGGTTGTTGTGCTTGTAGCCCAGGTCGAAGTTGGTGACGCCGTCGAAGGGCGGGGCCCCGGTGAGGAGCTCGTAGAGCACGCACCCCAGGGCGTACAGGTCGGCGGCGCGGGTGACCTTGGCGCCCTCGAACTGTTCGGGGGCCATGTAGCGGGCGGTGCCGACGGTGGTGTCGGTACTGGTGAGCTTGGTGAGGTCGGGGTCGTCGACGATCAGGCCCATACCGAAGTCGAGGACCTTGACCAGGCCGCCGCGGGTGAGCATCACGTTGGCGGGCTTGAGGTCGCGGTGGATGACGCCCTCGGCGTGCGCGGCGTAGAGGGCGTCGGCGATCTGGGCGCCGATGGCGGCCACCCAGGAGACGGGCAGTTGGTGCACCTCGTCGCCGAGGTCGCGCAGGGTGTTGCCGTCCAGGAGCTCCATGGCCAGGTAGGGCAGGTGGTCGCCGTCGGTGGTGTCCACCCCGCCGGCCACGACCCGGGGGATGCGGGGGTGGTCGAAGCGGCGCATGATGTCGACCTCGCGCCTGAAGCGCTTGACCGCCTTGCTCTGGGGATCGACGGGCGCTCCGGAGCGGCGGCGCAGGATCAGCTTGACCGCGACCTGGCGTGTGGGCGCGCCCTCCGGGGCCTCGGTGTCCTCGGCGCGGTGGACCTCGCCCATGTTGCCGCGGTCGATGATGCCGTCAAGGCGGAAGCGGTCCGCCACGTACTGCCGTTCCATCGCTCTTCCCTCACGCTCCGCCGCGCCCGTCGGCGCACTCCCCACGCGAGCCCCATGGTGTCAGGCATCGAAGGCATCCGCCCAATGCTCACAGAATGGAGAGTGGGACTCAAATCTTATGCGTTAACGACGCCAACATACACGGACTGTCCGTATCTGGCAATGCATCCGTCCGCCCACCCTTCACCTGCCACAGCCGGGGAGTCCAGAGGCCTTGGTCCCGAAATCACAGGCCAGCGGCGGTGATCCGGCCTCATACCGACGCCACCCGTTCGTGACACCGTTAACGACGCCAACGAGTGAGGATTGTTCGCGTCCGGGCCGCGCGTGTACGGTTCTGGCATGGACGTCCCCGCATCGACCTCCGACGAACGCCTCGTCACCGCCGCCGACATCGCGCGCCTGGCCGGGGTGACCCGAGCGGCCGTGTCGAACTGGCGGCGGCGCCACGCGGACTTCCCCGCTCCCGCCGAGGGCGCGGGGGCCAGCCCGCGGTTCTCCCTGTCGGAGGTGCGGGCCTGGCTCGACCGCCAGGACAAGGGCGGACAGGAGTCACCGGAGGTGCGGCTCTGGCACATCCTGCGCGACGCCTATCCGGACAGCATGTTGCGCGGGCTGGCCGATGTCGCCGCACTCCTCAGCGGATCACCCGGCTCCCCTCTCCCCGACCTCCCGGACGACGCGGCGCGGGCGTGCCTGGGGCTGGCCGAGGAGACCTCACCCGCCCGGACGGTCGGCGCTCTGGCCGAACGCCTCACCCAGTCCTCCCAACGATCGGACGCCGACACCACGACCACTCCGCGCCTGGTCCGGGCGATCACCCGCTTCGCGAACCCGGAGGCGGCCACGGTCTTCGATCCCGCCTGCGGCATCGGCTCCCTGCTGTTGGGCGTCGGCGCGGACGGGGCCCGGCGCACCGGCCAGGACGTGCTTCCGGAGGCGGCCAGGTTCACCCGGTTCCGAGCCGAGTTGAACGGCGTTCCCGACGTGGAGGTGCGCGTCGGCGACTCCCTCCGTGACGACCAGTGGCCTGACCACCGGGCCGAACTCGTGGTGTGCGCGCCACCCGCGGCCACACCGGACTGGGGACGCGAGGACCTGCTGATCGACCCCCGTTGGGAGCTGGGACTGCCGCCGCGGGCCGAGAGTGAGCTGGCCTGGCTCCAGCACGCCTACGCCCACACCGCGGCCGGTGGCCAGACCGTGGTGGTCATGCCGACCGCGGCCGCCCACCGCCGCACCGGCCGACGCATCCGCGCCGAACTCGTGCGGCGCGGCCTGCTCACCGAGGTCGTCGCGTTGCCCGCCGGGATGGCCGTCTCGCACGCGCAACCGGTGCATCTGTGGCTGCTGAGACGCCCGAGCGAACAGATCCCGACGGTGCAGCGGGTCCGGATGAGCGACCTGACCGCGGCCGACCCGGACGGACCGCTGAACGCCGACGATCACCCACGCGCGGACGTTCCGCTCGTGGAGCTGCTCGACGACGTCGTGGACCTCACCCCCTCCCGACACGCGAGCGCCCACGGAGGCGACCTCCTCACCGAGTACGCGGGGACCCGGGAGCAGCTCATCCGTGTCCTGGAGACGCTGGGCCACGCCCTGCCCTCCCTGGCGGAGGGCCCCGGTGATCTGGGCGGCTCCCAGGTGCGGGTGGCGGACCTGGTCGACGCGGGGTTGGTCCGAGTCGCCGAGGGCCGACTGGAGTCGTCCAGTGAGCGGTTGGACGCCGACTTCCTCAACGGATTCCTGCGCAGTACTGCCAACACCCGCCGTTCCACCACGGCCAGCGGCACCTTCCGCACCGACGCGCGGTCGGCGTCGGTCCCGCACAAGGACGCCGACCAGCAACGTGCCTACGGCCGGGCGTTCCGCGCCCTGGAGGAGTTCGAGCAGGCCGCGCGGGAGCTGGCCACGCTCGCAGGCCGGGCGACCGACCTGGCCAGGGAGGGCCTGACCAGCGGCGCCCTACTACCGTCGGAATCGGCCGGTCCCGGAACCGGTCCGCAGTCCGAAGACTCGTCCCGGGCGTAGCACCGGCCCCGTGGTCACGACAACGCCCTCTGGTTCTTCTCCGCTGTGTGCTCGGGCACCACTCCTTGACGTTGAGGGCGGTGGGAGCGGGGTGCGGTAGCGTCGGGCGAAAAGCTGGCCGATGGGGAAAGTTCGACGACATGACCGGACCGCTGGGCGAGGGCTCGCGGATGTTGAACGACCGTTACGCGCTGGGCCCGGCACCGTTGGGGCGCGGTGGCATGGGCGAGGTGTGGCCAGGCCACGACACCCGGTTGGACCGGGAGGTGGCGGTCAAGTTCCTCCGGTTCCCCGACGACAGCCAGGACGAGGACATGGTCCGCCGGTTCTCCCGGGAGTCACGGATCACCGCACGGCTTCGGCATCCCGGGGTTCCCGCCGTCCACGACTGCGGCACGAAGGACGGGCGGCCCTACCTCGTGATGGAGCGCGTCCACGGTGTGAGCCTGGCCGATCTGATCGCCGAGCAGGAGCGGCTGTCCGTGGGGTGGGCCGCGTGCGTCGCCGCGCAGGTGTGCTCGGTGCTGAGCGCCGCCCACCGTGCCTCGCTCGTGCACCGTGACCTGAAGCCGGGCAACCTGGTCCTGGAGCCGGACGGCACGGTGAAGGTGCTGGACTTCGGGTTGGCGGTGGCGCTGGACCGCACCGACATGTCCCAGATCACCCGGACCGGCCACACCCCCGGGACACCCGCCTACATGGCCCCGGAGCAGCTGCTGGAGGGGCGCACCACCCCGTTGAGCGACCTGTACGCGTTGGGGTGCACCCTCTACGAGATGCTGACGGGGCAGCGGGTGTTCACCGCCTCCACGTCGTTCGCGCTGGCCAGTAAGCAGGTCAGTGACTCCCCCACCAGGGTCGAGTCCCTGCGGGCGGACGTTCCCGCACCTTTGGCGGGACTGGTGGAGGAACTCCTCGCCAAACGGCCCGCGGATCGCCCCGCCGATGCCAACGAGGTGTACCGCCGACTGATCGAGCACGCCACGAGCCTGGAGCCGATCCCGGGCATCCTGCACCCTCCCCTGCTCCCGAGTCCGCACCGCATGTACGGTGCCGCGCTCGCCAGGGTCTTCGGCTGAGTCGGCCCAGGAGGGTGCGACACGCTGTCGCATACAAGCACGCGACACGGATGCTGTTGACATAGTTTTCAGCATCGAAATACGCTGGGAACCGACAGACGCTGTGACCCCACCTCCTCCCCCCGGAGATGGCTGTGTCCCTGCCCCAGCCACCCTTCCGGAACACCTGTGATTCACGGTCACCGTGCGCGCTGACACGACTCTGGATAGGTTGGGACGCGATTGTGGGACCCGGGCCCACTCCAGCCGCGTCCGTGACGTCCACGTGTACGTCGTCAGCGCAGACCCCCACGCTAGGAACCCGCCGTGCCCCAGCTCGCCATCGACAAGGACTTCCTCCAGGAGTTCGCCAAGCTCGACAAGCCCGTGCAGAACCGGGTCAGCGAGGTCTTCGCCAAGTTCGAGCGGGCCACGCACACCGGCCTGCACCTGGAGAAGATCACCGGCGCCCGCGACGACCGGTTCCGCACCATACGCATCGACCAGTTCTGGCGCGGGGTGGTGCTGGCCCCGGCCAGCGGTGACAGCTACACGCTGCTCAGGGTGCTCCCGCACGACGACGCCTACGACTGGGCCAGACGGCGCCGGGCGTCGGTGAACACGGCCACGGGCGGGATCGAGATCCGTGACGTGGCCGCCCTCGACGCGAGCATGCCGCACATGAAGCGGATGGCCGCGAGCGCGCCGACGCTCCTGTTCGAGCACGTGGGCGACGCGGACCTGCACCGGTTGGGCGTGGACGAGCAGACCCTGACGTTCGCGCGGACCCTGACCGACCCCTTCCAGTTGGAGGCCGCCAAGGGGCTACTGCCACCGGTGCAGTGGGAGGTGCTCTACGGGCTGGCGGCGGGGCTGAGCCCCGAGCAGGTGTGGGACGAGCTGGGAGCGACCATCGTCGAGGGATCGGTGGACCCCGACGACCTGGACGCGGCGGTGCGGCGCAGTTCTGACCGGGTGCTGCTGGTCGAGGGTCCCGATGAGCTGATGGCCGCGCTGGCACACCCCTTCGACCTGTGGCGGATCTACCTGCACCCGGTCCAGCGCGCGGTGGTGGAGGCCAGCCACCGGGGACCGGCCCGGGTCAGCGGCGGCCCGGGGACCGGCAAGACCGTGGTGGCGATCCACCGCGCCCACCGGTTGGCGCGGGCCGGTCGCCGGGTCCTGCTCACCACGTTCACCTCCACCCTGGCCGAGGAGCTCCGGGCCAGTGTGGGCCTGCTGGCCGAGACCGACGGTCGGGGTGACGCCGAGGAGGTGCTCGGCCGAATCAGGGTGGAGCACGTGGACCGGTTCGCGCACCGGGTGTTCCGTGAGGAGCACGGCCAGCCGGAGCTGCTCAGCCCCCAGCGGGAACGCCGGTTGTGGGAGCGGGTCGTCGCCGATCTGGGTCTGGACCTGTCCCCCGCATTCCTGTCCGAGGAGTGGCGCCAGGTGGTGCTGGCGCGCAGGGTGGTCTCGGCGGAGGAGTACCTGGCAGCCAAGCGGACCGGGCGCGGTCGCGGTCTGGGCGCGGCGCACAAGGCGCGGGTGTGGCAGGCGGTCACGGTCTTCCGGGAGCTGTTGGCCGAGGCCGGTCTGTGGACCCACGAGACCGTCGCGGAGGAGGCCGCCCGTCTGCTGGCGGCGCGCGAGGCGCGGCCCTTCGACCACGTGGTGGTGGACGAGGCCCAGGACCTGCACCCCGGGCAGTGGCGGCTGCTGCGCGCGGCGGTCGCCGAGGGGCGCGACGACCTGTTCGTCGCCGGGGACACCCACCAGCGGATCTACGGTCCTCAGGTGAGCCTGGCCGAGGTGGGGATCAACATCCGCGGCCGGTCGTCGAAGCTGCGGATCAACTACCGCACCACCGCGCAGATCCTCGGCTGGAGCCTGGGCCTGATGCACGGCCAGTCCGTCGACGACATGGACGGCGGACTGGACTCGGTGGCCGGGTGCAGGTCCGAGATGCGCGGGGAGGAGCCGGTGCTCAGGGGGTGGGCGACCTGGGAGAAGGAACTCGCCCGGCTGGTGGCGACCGTGCGGGCCTGGGTGGAGGCCGGGGTGCTGCCCGCCGAGATCGGCGTGGCCGCCCGGTCCAACCGGGTCGTGGACCAGGCCGTGCTCGCGCTGGAGGAGGCGGGGCTGCCCGCCTGGTCCCTGGCCGACGGGTCGGTCGGCGACGCCGTGTCCGTGGGCACGATGCACCGGATGAAGGGCCTGGAGTTCCGCTGCCTGGCGGTGGTGGGCGCCGGGGGCGGCCAGCTGCCCGCGCCCCGCAGCCTCACCCCCGAGGACGAGGACCCCGGCGCGCACGCGCGTGACCTGCTGCGCGAGCGCAGTCTGCTGTTCGTGGCCTGCACCCGGGCCAGGGAGCGGCTCAGCGTGAGCTGGCACCGGGAGCCCAGTCCCTTCCTGGAGGCGGTCCTGCCCTCCTGACCGGCCGCGAGGCCCCGTTCGTTCGCGTCCCCCGTTCCCCCGTACAACCTGATGAGTAAGGACCCCGATGGCGAAACTCTCCACCCTCCTGGACCAGATCGACTCCGGCACGATCCTGCTGCCCGAGTTCCAGCGCGGCTACGTGTGGAACCGCGACCAGGTCCGGGGCCTGATGCGCTCGATGTACCTGGGTCACCCGGTGGGCGGCCTGCTGCTGTGGGAGACCTCCACGGAGGACACGGCGGTGCGCGGCGGACTGATGGGCAGCGGAACGCACCTGCTTCTGCTGGACGGCCAGCAGCGGGTGACCTCGCTCTACGGCGTGATCCGGGGCAGGGCGCCCGCGTTCTTCGAGGGCGACCCTCAAGCGTTCACGGGGCTGCACTTCAACGTGGAGAAGGAGACCTTCGAGTTCTACCGGCCCAACCTGATGAACGGCGATCCGCTGTGGGTGGACGTCACCGAGCTGTTCGCCCAGGGACCGGTCCCCTACCTGACCCGGTTCGCCGACGACCCCGAGGCGGCCAACGTCTACCTGACCCGGCTCAACCGGCTGAGCCAGATCGCGGACAAGGACTTCTACCAGGAGAAGATCACCGGCGCCGACAAGACCGTCGACCAGGTCGTCGACATCTTCAACCGGGTCAACTCCGGCGGCACCAAGCTGTCCAAGGGTGACCTGGCGCTGGCCAAGCTGTGTGCGCAGTGGCCCGACGCCCGGAGCACCATGCGCGAGAGCCTGGCCTCGTGGGAGGAGGCGGGTTTCTCCTTCACGTTGGACTGGCTGCTGCGCAACGCCACCGCCGTGGCCACCGGCCGCGCCCTGTTCACCGCCCTGGACCGGGTGGACGCCGAGGGGTTCCAGAAGGCGCTCAAGGGGTCGGTCGACCACGTGGGGACCTTCCTGGACGCGCTGTCGGGGCGGCTGGGTCTGGACCATGACCGGGTGCTGATGAGCAGGTACTCCTTCCCCGTCGTCTCCCGGCTGCTGGAGCTCAACGGCGGACAGTTCGACGACGCGGCCCACCGTGACAAGGTGCTGTTCTGGTATGTCCACAGCGCCCTGTGGGGCCGCTACGCGGGTTCCACGGAGTCCACCCTGCAGACGGACTACGACGTCCTGCAGCAGTCCGGCGTGGACGGTCTCATCACCGCCCTGGAACGGTCCCGGGGCGGCAGCCTGGAGGTGCGGCCGCACGACTTCGAGGGGTCCACACGGGGGTCGCGGTTCTACCCCCTGCTGTACATGCTCACCCGGGTCAAGGGTGCGCGGGACTTCGGCAGCGGGCTGGAGCTGAGGGCGGAGCTGCTCGGCAAGCTCTCCTCGCTCCAGGTGCACCACGTCTTCCCCAAACGAGTCCTGCGCGACGCCTACGACCGCGGGCACGTCAACGCGATCGCCAACTTCTGCTTCCTGACCCAGCAGACCAACCTGGAGATCTCCGACCGGCGCCCCGAGGAGTACTTCCCCGAGGTGGAGGAGCGCCACCCGGGGGTCCTGGCCTCGCAGTGGATCCCGACCGACCCGGAGCTGTGGAAGGTCGAGAACTACCTGCACTTCCTGGCCGAGCGGCGCAGGCTCCTGGCGGAGGCGGCGCAGTCGTTCCTGAGCGAACTGGCCACCGGGGTCGAGGCCCCGGCCGAGGAGCCGCTGCGCCCGGTCACCGTCCTGGCGTCGGAGCCCGACGACGCGCGTTCGGTGCAGATCCGGGAGATGGCGGACGAACTGTTGCGGTTGGGCTTCGCCGAACCGGAGCTGGACACGACCATCAGCGACCCCGAGCGGGGCGTGGTGCTGGCCGAGGCGGAGGGGTTCTGGCCGAACGGACTCCAGCACGGGAGGGGCAAGCCGGTGGTCCTGGAACTGGACCCCGAGCAGGCCGACCTGCCCCGGCTCCAGGAGCTGGGGTATGAGGTGTTCACGTCGGTGGACTCGCTGCTCGGGTTCGTCAACCGGCTGGGGCAGGACGCGGCCGGGAGCACGGCAGAGGAGCCCGGGGAGGCCGAGGACGAGGCGGCCGAAGCGGTCTCCGCGCCGCCGACCGCCGACTTCGGCGCGGCGATGCTGTCGATCTACGAGCGGGCCAGGTCCGAGGCCGACTACACGGCCACGTTCTTCCTGGGGATGCTGTCGGAGCTGGGGCCGCTGGGGACCGCGCGCAAGCTGCTGAACGCCCCGGCGGTCTCGGACGGGTTCGCCAACCTGTGGGAGCGCGGGCGCCTGGACCTGACCGTGGAGGCGCTGGTGCTGCGGCCGGAGTTCGAGGCGCTGTTCACCGCCGAGGAGCTGGACCGGGCGCGCACGCGCCTGGCCCAGTTCGGATACCGCTTCCTGGACGGGTGACGTCCCCTCCCGGCTGGGGGCGGAAGCCGCCCGGGGCTGGGGACGCGCTCACCCGGCCGTGTCCCCGCCCGGGGCAGTCCGCCCCGGCTCCGGTCGTCGGGCGGAGGGGCGTTCGTGCCGCCGTTCAGGCCTCGACGAGGGACGCGGGTGTCGGCGGGGCGACGAGGAGTTCGTCGGGCGCCGTCAGGTACCAGGCTTCCAGGGTGAGCTCGCTGAGCTCGTCCAGGTCGATCCCGTCCAGGTGGACGACCACCCAGCCGAACCCGCCCGCGGTGAACTGCACCTCGAACACCTCGGGCCGCTCGGCCACGAGCGCGGCCTGCTCCAGCAGGGTCTGCTTCAACCCCACCGTGGCGGTGCGCGGCCACAGGTAGCCGAACGGCTTACCGCGCACACGGAACGTCGTGTACTGCTCCGATGTTCGCTGTTCGCATTCCGGCAGCGCCTTCACCAACCGCGCGAACCGCTCGATCTGCACACCCATGGGATGAGCCAACCACACACCACCGACACGGCGGTGTTCGGCTCCCCGCCGCGCTCAGCCGCCCGCGGGCTCGGTCCCCCTCTCCTCCAGCGGCTCGCCCAGCGGGCCGAGAACGGCCTCGGAGTCGCGGATCTCGGCGGGGTGGAGCCGGGGTTCCAGGATGTCCGGCGAGTCGGGTCGGGTGGCGCAGGACACGGTCCACGGCGGGCCAGGTGTCGGCCTCACCAGGGTCGAGCAGCCCGGACACGACGCTGGGACCGGCCTCGGGCGGGTCGCCCGACCACACCGTGCGGGCGCCGTCGCGGCCCCGGCCGGGGCCGCGCCTACCGTGCCGCCTCCTCAGAGACCGCCTTGGCCACCGTGTGGGCCTTGACCGTGCCGGTGATCAGCAGCGCCACCAGGGCGGTGTAACCCGCGGCGCCCACGGCCCAGGCGAGCGGCAAGGCGGAGTCGACCGCGATCGCCGCCAGGCAGGCCACGATCGTCACCAGTCCGGTGGCGTATCCGGCGCGCACCGCGGCCGTGAGCCAGGGCCCCGCCGCCCGGTGCCCCTCGTGCCAGGCGCGATCCGAGGCGAGAGTGGCCCGTGTCCGCAGGCCGATCAGGACGTTGCGCTCCAGAGCGCCCTTCGCGGAGGCGTTCTGGACGTGGTGCGCCGCGGCCGCGGCGACGATCAGTCCGAAACCCAGGATGGCGAGCCCGAGCGTCTCCTCCATGAATGCCCCTTCCGTCACACGGTCCGTCCTTCTGGAGCTCCGACGCCACCGACCGTGCCCGGGACCCCTCCTGGCCGGAAGCGGCCAGGCCGTCCCTCACATGAGTGAGGACACGAGGGGGCCGAACTCCTCGTCGGAGGCGTACAGCGCGACCGCCCCGGTCTCGTGGTCGATCTCCACCCCGACCTTGCGCAGGTCGGCGGGGGCGCCCGGTGGGCGGGTGCTCGAGGAGGGATGCCACCAGTAGAGCTGGGAGCTGATCGGCTCGCCAGCGTCGGCGATGAGGTGCCGGGCGATCTCCTGGAGGTTCTCCATGGCCGCGACGGGGTTTCCCCGCCCCAGTTCGTGCGCGATCACCACCTCGGGGGCGGGGAAGGCCACCAGTGCGCCGTGGGGTGCCTCGCCCAGGTGGCGGCCGAGGTCGTGGACGTGCGCCGCGACGTAGGGGTGCCTGCCGCCGATGAACACGAACCGGGCGCCGTCGATCTCGTGCGCGCTGATCTCCACGGGTTCGGCGAGCGAGGTGGCGACGGCCTCGGCGAAGATCTGGCCGTCGGGGCGGCCCGTGTCCTGATGGGCCTCGCGGGACAGGGGCCGCGGACCTTCCTCGCCGTCGACGACGACCGTCTGCCGCAGGCCCGGGACGACCTCGCGGGTCAGGAACCGGCCCGCGGCGCCCTCGGGGAACGCGGCGACCGGGTGGAGGCGGACGCGGAGCCGGTGGTGCTCCGACTCGGCCTCCTGGCGCGTGATCCGGGTGAGCCGGTCGGCGGAGGTCCGGGCGAAGTCGTCCGCGTACCAGGCGATCCACTCGGCCTGGAGGGCGTCCGCGACGGGGTCGTGGACGGCGGGGCCGAAGGCCGGGGCGGCGGAGTGGTCGGTTCCGGGGTCGGCCGGTGTACGGCTCGGAGCCGTCCTCCGGGCCTCGTCGAGCCGGTCGCGGAGCCAGTCGGGGAGGTACTCCTCGGTGCGGGGGTAGCGGGCGAGTTCCTGGGCGTAGGCGTGGGCGCCGTGCGGGTGATCCAGCCCGGGGTCGTCGTCGTGGTCGAAGTCGACGCTGAGCCGTCCCGAGCGGTGGACGGACAGCGCCATGGTGAGCCAGGTGCCCTTGCCCTCCAGGTAGCACGCGCTCTTGAGGCCGGTCACCGGTCCCTCCACACCCGCCGGGACCGGCTCGGAACGGATCCGCCCGTCCGCGCCCTGGACGGCGAGGACGTCGTCGATCAGGGGGCCGACCATGCGCGCGCGGTAGGTGAGCTGGTGCCATCCCTCGGGGATGGCCGTGACGAGGGCCCGACCGATGGCCTGGATGAGGTCATCCTGTTCGAGCAGACCGGGGGTGCGGAGGTCCATTCTCCGTGTCCGTTCCGTGGCGACGGGAAGATATAAGACCCCTTATACTTCATTGTGGAACTCCCCGCATCCGCCCTGACGCTCAGAGCGAGGGAGTTCGCAGTTCAGGCGCCCGATTATCGCCTTGGGCCCGCGCCGGGGCACCCTGGGTGAGGTCTCCTGGTCAGGCCGGGGACAGGGGGTAGGCGGTCAGTTCGGCAGGGCGTCGAGGTAGACCCAGGCCCCCTCGTGGCGCGTGAAGCGGCTGTGCTCGCGCAGCTCGCCCTCCCGGCCGCGCTCGCGGTACACCGCGCGGAACTCGACCGTGCCCTCGGTGTGGAAGGGGGTTCCGCCGGTGGCGCCGAGGATCTCCAGACCGACCCAGCGGGTGCGGGGATCGAGGTCGAGGCGGTCCGGCCGGGTGTCGGGGTGCCAGCTGCGCAGGAGGTAGGCCTCGTCGCCGACCGCGAAGGCGCTGTAGCGTGAACGCATCAGGTCCTCGGCGGTGGCGGCGGAGGCGGTCCCGGTGTGCAGGCGCCCGCAGCAGTCCTGGTAGGCGGCCTCCCGACCGCAGGGGCAGGGGTCGGTGGCGCGGAGGCGGGACGGCTGGGTGCGGGGGCTGCGCTGCGACATCCCCCCATTCAAACACGCGCCCCGGGCCTGACGCGTGATCACCGGATGCCGTCGGAGGAGGGCGACGCCGGTGGAACCTCCCCTTGAGGGGACGGCCCCCGAGCGCCGGACGGAGGGCGGCCACCGGTCGACCGGACCGCCTCGGCGGGAGCCCGACAGGAGGCGGTATCGTCCGCTCGGAGCCCACGGGCGCAGCCCTCACCTCCGCACCCCACCCCCAGAGGACCCTCGTGACGAGACTCCTGCACTACGCCCCCCACCTCTTCTACGTGTTCACGGTCGTGGCGGGGACAGCCGTCTGGCTCCCCCCGGGGGAGTGGATGTGGGCACTGGTCGCCTTGGCCGTGGTCACCACCGCCGGGGTCGTCCTCGACGGGGTCCTGCACCGGGGTCAGCTGTGCGAGCGGTGCGCCGCCAAGGTGCCACTGGACGCCGGCCGACTCGCCGAACGGTACGAGCGCCTCTTCCTGGCCTGGCACTGGATGTGCGACACGCTGTGGCGATGGCCGCTCATCCTCGTCATCGTGATCGCGGGCACCTGGCCCCTCCCCCAGGCCGTCGCCATCACCGTCCAGCTCGTGCTGACGCTCGCGTTCGTCTGGACGGGAGACCAGCACATGCGGCTGCGCCCGTGGTGTCCCTACTGCGAGTGGGACGACGGCGGCGAGCACGAGGAGTCCCCCGTGGAGGAACCGCCCGCACCGACCGTGGGCAGGTGAGACCGCGGAGCCCGACGGAGGCGGCGCATCCGACGACGAGGTACCGAGCACGGGCGGCCCGCGTCCCGGCAGGGCGAATCGGACGGCTGGCCACAACAGGCCACCGGAGAACACCTCGACGGCCGTCCGGGCTCCCTAGAGTTCGGGGCATGGACACCACCGAACTCACCCATCTCATCGACCGCCTCCGCGACATCCCCGACCCCGTCGAGCGCACCAAGACCGCCGCCGCCCTCATCGACGCGCTCAAGGACGCGCAGACCCGGGCCAAGGCCGTCCGCGCCGACGCCACCGCGGAACTGCGGGAGGGGCGGACGCTGCGCCAGGTCGGTGAGCTGCTCGGGGTGACCCCCGCACGCGTCGACCAGATCCTGCGCGGCACGTAGGCGCGCAAGGCCCGGGGCCGCACCGGCGCGGACCGCCCGAGGCACCGGCGGGTCCCGCCCCCCAGCGGCCCCGACGACGGACGCCGGGCGGCGCCGTCAGCCGCCGGGCAGGGTGCCCCGAGAGCGCTGGTGGGCGCGCATGGCCTCGGCGGGGGCGCGCCGGAGCGCGTCGGCCTCCACCCCTGTGACACCGCCCGCCGCGGTGCCGTCCTCCCAGCCGGAGGGGTGCCCGTGGACTCCGGACCCGCGGTCGAGGCGGTGGCCTGTCTCGGGCAGGCGCGGCAGGCACTCCTCGAACAGCAGCCCCTCGGGCAGGTCGAGGGTGCTGGGCAGGACCGCCCCGGAGGGCAGGTCGAGGCCGTCGGCGACCAGGTCGTCGTTGATCTCGCAGTCATGGGCGATGTTGGCGCGCAGCGGGTCGGCCCAGCGGACGGCCCGGAACCGGTCGGCGCGTCCGTGGTGGTCGCGCAGCAGGTGGGACACCTCGTGGATCCACGCCCCGCGAGTTCGGGCACGGGGGCCGGGCGCTGGCGGCGCGGTACCGGGAGGCGAGCAGCTTGGCGCGGTCCAGGTCGGCGGCTCGGCCGGTCGTTGCCACCGGTCAGCCCCGCGTGAGCGCACCGGACAGCCGGGGCGGGTCGAGGAAGGCGTCGATCCCCTCCGGGACCGGCCAGGCGGTGTCGCGCAGGGCCGCCAGGTCGGCGAGCGCGGTGGCCCCGTCCGCGTCGATCCGGTTGCAGCCCAGGTAGAGGGTGTGCAGGCCGTGCCCAGGGGTGAGCGCGTCGGCGAGGGCGCTCGCGCCGCGGGCCACCCGAAACGGCTCCCGGGGCCCGCGCCGCCCCAGGTCGAAGCCGCCGGATCGGGTTCCGGGAGGACCGGCGCGGGAGGTTCGCGCCGTGACGGGGGCGGAGGGAGCGGGCTACACCAGGCCCTCGACCTCCTCGCGCAGGAGCGCGCCGGCGCGCAGGAACGCCGCCGCCGAGGCGAGGCCGAGGCCGAGGAGGAGCGAGGCGACCGGAAGCTCGACGACCGGTTCCAGCGCGAAGCCGCCGACAAGGGACGGGACGGCGCCGCCCACGATCATGTGGGAGCCGACCGCCCGCAGTGCGGCCGCAAGGACGCCGCCGACCAGGGTGACGGCGGCGCACACGCCGATGCGGCGCGCGTTCACGGCGCTGAAGGGCTCGCCGGTCCGCAGTGACCGCACGACACGCAGCAGCAGCGTTGCGACGAACACGATCTGCGCGGCGACGATGAGCGACGGCGCCATCGCCCACACGCGTTCGACGACGGTCGGGGCGGTGACCGTCAGCTCGGCCGTGACCGCCCCGGTGAACTCGAATCCGTCACCGGAGGGCGGAGGCACCGCGGCGGCCGGGACCTCGACGGGCACGACGAGGTTGTCCGCCGCCAGGGTTCCGACGGCGGCGAAGAGGGCCAGGCCCACTCCCAGGACGATCGCCACGAGAGCCACCCACTCGGACGCGCGTTGACGTACGGCACTCACTTGGTCTCCCCACACTCAGACGTACGACCTATCGACAATCGATAAGCTCTTGCCTTAGTTTATCGATTGTCGATAAAAACGCCAGTCGCCCACCCCTGAGCCCCGGAGACTCCCTTGACCGACCCGACACCACCCCCCGCCCCCGTCCGCGCGTCAGCGCTCTTCCTCGTCGGCGCGATCGTCTGCTTCGTGCTTCCGCCGCTGACCCTCGGACTGCTGGTCCAGGGGTCGCCACCGCCCCTGGCCCTGGTCGCGGTGGCCCTCGTCGAACTCGCCTCGGCGGGCGCACTCGTCGCCTGGTGGCTGCGACGGAGGTCCCTGTCCCCCGCCGATGTCGGCCTCACCTCGCGGCACTGGTTCCGGGACGCGCTCCTGGGTGCCGCGACCGTGCCTCCGCGTCTGCTCATCGAGTTCGGCGTGCTGATCCCGATGGCCGGGGGCGCCCACAACCCGGAGGTCCAGGAGGTCCTCACCAACGCCTCCGCGGGCGTCGCGGCCCTGGCCGCGACACTCGTCCTCGGCGTGGTCGGTGGCGGCCTGGCCGAGGAGCTCTACTTCCGCGGCTTCCTCATGGGCGCGCTGCCCAAGGCCTTCGTCCACCGGCGGGCGGCCCTGTACGGGGCGGCGGCGGTGTCCGTCCTGCTGTTCGCGGCCCTGCACCTGCCCACCTCGGCCCCCGACGTCGCCGCCATCGTCCTCGCCAGCCTGGTCTACACCGCCCTCTTCCTGCTGACACGCCGTCTCACGGCGACCGTGGTCGCCCACTCGCTGTGGAACGCCACGACCTTGCTCACCGTGGTGGCCGTCTACGGGTGACGGACCGGCCCGGGGGAAGGGCCGCGCCCTCACACAAGGCCCCGAACCGGCCCGGACCCGGTGCGGGCGGCACGCCGCGACCGCGTGCCGCCCTCCTCGCGGTCCCCGGCGCGTCGCGGCCCGACGCATCAGGCGCGCGGGACCGGGAAGCGGTGCTCGTTGATCGCGACCTTCTCCCGGACGGCCGCGTCCAGGTCGACCCCGAGCACGTCGGCCAGGCGCAGCAGGTAGCAGAACACGTCCGCCATCTCCTGGCGCACCGCCGCCGCCTTGTCCGGGTCGGCCATGACCGCCTCGGACTCCTCCGCGGTCAGCCACTGGAACTCGGCGACCAGTTCACCGGCCTCTCCCGCCAGGGCCATCGCCAGGTTCTTGGGCGTGTGGAAGGGACCCCAGTCCCGCGCCTCGGCGAACCTGTCCAGCAACTCCTGCAACGATACGACGCTCATGGGACCGGTCTACCAGAGGCCGGGAGGAGCACGTGTCGGTCCCGGGGCGGCCGTGGGCCCGGGGCGCCCGGCGTGGCATCCTGGGACGCATGGTGGACAAGCGGCCGCGGCTGGAGATCGAGTACTGCACACAGTGCCGGTGGCTTCCCAGGGCGACCTGGATGGCACAGGAACTGCTGACGACGTTCGAGGGGGACCTGGGCGAGGTCGCGCTCGTCCCCGGGACCGGCGGCGTGTTCGAGGTGCGGCTGGACGGGGAGAGCGTGTGGTCGCGCAAGACCGACGCGGCCTTCACCGACGCGGCCGAGCTCAAGCGGCTCATCCGCGACCGGATCGCCCCCGACCGCGCGCTCGGCCACTCCGAGCGGAAGCCGGAGGAGGAGTCGGACCGGTGACCGCCACCGGGTGGCCGCTACCGGCCAGCCCCATCGGCCTCCGGACCTGACAACTCGGGCGTTCTCCCGCCACACTGACCGTCATGACACGCACACGGTGGATCGTGGCCGGGCTCGCCACGACGGTGATCCTGGCGACCGCGGCGGTCCTGTACTGGTCGGGCGGCGACGCCGTCGCGGGAACCGAGGGCGCGGCCGCGCCCTGGGGCGCAGCCCTGATCGCCGCCCTGACGGTGCTCCTGGTCGTCGCCGGGCGGATCGTGGAGCGGTCGTCGGGGAAACGAAGACCGAGCGCGGCCCGGCATCCGGTTCCGGCCGAGACCACGGAGCCGACCCAGACGGTCGACGGATCCCAGGCGACGGCCAACGCCGTCACCGGGGGTGTCAGCGGGAGCACCCTCATCCAGGGCGGCACGCTCACCTTCCACCAACCCACGCACCACACGGTCATCGACACCCAGGTCGTCCACGCCCCGGAGCCCGAACCGGCCTGGCCCATGGTCGTCGGAGTCCTGCCGAACGAGGCCGACCACTTCCAGCACCGCTCCCTCACCGACCGGCTCACCCGGTCGTCGCGGGACCACCCCACCGTGGTGCTCGGACAGGTCCTGTCCGGGATGGGCGGTGTCGGCAAGACCCAGCTGGCCGCCCACCACGCCCGGGCGCTGCTCCGGCGGGAGGAGGTGGATCTGGTGGTGTGGGCGCCCGCGGCCGAGCGGGCCACGATCCTGCGGGCCTACGCCGACGCCGCCCACCGGATCCTCCACTCCCCCGCGGACGAGGACCCCGAACACGCGGCGCGCCGGTTCCTGACCTGGCTCCAGACCACCGACCAGCGCTGGCTGGTGGTCCTGGACAACCTGGACGTCCCCGAGCACGTGCGCGGCCTGTGGCCGACCACCAGCGCTCCGGCCGCCGCCGACACGGCCGGGCCCCGGGGACGACTGGTGGTCACCACCCGCCGCACCGACACCGCCCTGGCGGGCAGGGGGCGCGCGTTCATCGACGTCGGCGTCTACACACCGGACGAGTCCCTCACCTACCTCGCCACCGCGCTCGACGACCTGCCCCTCGCCCCCGACCAGGCCGACCTGACGGCGCTGGCCGAGGACCTGGGACACCTGCCGCTGGCCCTGTCCCACGCGGCCGCCTACATCCGCGACCGCAGGGGCGGCATGACGTGCGCGTCCTACCGCGCGCTGTTCCGGGACCGGCGCGGCGCCCTGGACCGGCTGTTCCCGGAGGAGGAGAGCCTGCCCGACGACTACGCGCGCACCGTGGCCACCACCTGGGCGGTCTCCGTCGAGCACGCGAACACGCTCACCCCGCGCGGGCTCGCCCTGCCGATGATGCGGCTGGTCAGCCTGCTGGACCCCACGGGAATCCCCGTCGCGGCGCTGACGTCCTCCCCCGTCCTCGACCACCTCCGCCGCGCCCGCCCCGAGGAGCCGGGTCCGACCTCGCGGGACGCCGACGACGCGCTGTCCGCGCTGGCCCGGCTCCACCTGGTCACCCGGTCCGGGTTCGGGGACGACGCCCTGGTCGGAGCGCACCGGCTCGTGCAGCGCGCCACGCGTGAGCGGCGGGCGACGCGGCCCGACCGGGACACCGTCCGCGCGGCCGCCGACGCGCTCCTGTCGGTATGGGAGCCGAGCGTCCACGCGACCGGCCTCGGGCAGCGGCTGCGGTCCAACACCACGGCGCTGGCCGAGCACGAACGGGGCTGGCTGTGGGACGGGGGCGCCCACCCCCTGCTGGTCCGTCTCGGACAGAGTCTGGGCAAGGCGGGCGCGCTCTCCCAGGCGGTGGCCCACTGCGAGGAACTGGCCGACACGGCCGACGCGCGCCTGGGGGCCGAACACCCGGACACCCTGGCCGCGCGCCACGACATCCTCCTCTGGCGCGGCCTGTCGGGCGAGGTGCGCCACGCCGCCGAGGGTTTCGGGGCGCTGGCCGGCACCATGACGCGGGTGCTCGGCGCGCGGCACCCGCAGACGCTCAGGTCCCGGGTCCAGGCGGCACGCTGGCGCTCCCGGGCGGGCGACCCGCGGGGCGCGGTCGCCGACTTCGAGGACATCGTGCCCGTGCAGACGCGGGTGCTCGGCGCGGACCATCCCGACGTCCTCAGCACCCGTGCGCACCTCGCCTCCGCCCGGGGCAGGGCGGGTGACGCGGAGGGCGCGGTGGAGTCCTTCCGGGCGGTGCTCGCCGACGAACTGCCGCTGCTCGGCGCCGAGCACCCCAGCGCGATGGTCACACGCAACCAGGTCGCCCGTTGGCTGGGAAGGGCCGGCGACCCCCGCGGAGCCATCCGGGACCTGGAGGCCCTCCTGCCCGACCAGCTGCGCGTCCTCGGACCGGACCACCCCGACACGCTCACCACCCGCGGCCAGATCGCGGCGTGGAAGGGTGTGGTCGGAGAGTACGCCGAAGCCGTCGCCGAACTCGAGGCACACCTCGCCGACCAACTGCGCGCTCTGGGTCCGGACCACCCGCACGTGTTCACGACCCGGAACAGCCTGGCCCGGTTCCGCGGCGAGGCCGGCGACCCCGCCCGCGCGGTCGAGGAGCTGACGGCGCTGCTGCCGGACCAGATCCGCGTCATGGGCCCCGACCACCCGAAGACGCGGGAGGTCGAAGAGCACCTGGAGGCCTGGCGGAGGCGGGCCGAACGCTAGGGAAGCCCGAGGGTCAGGGACACGCGTTCGCGGACCATGTCCACGTCCAGGATCCTGGCGGTGACCTCCTGCCCCACGGAGACCACGTCGGTCGGGGCGTCGAAGGGGCGGGAGGACAGCTCAGGCAGGTTGATCATCGCGGTGCACCCGCCGAGGTCCACGAACATGACCCCGAAGTCGGCGATGCGCGCGACCGTGCCGGTGACGAGCCGTCCGCGCTCCAGGGTCCGCATGAACGTCCAGGCGCGGTCGCTGTCGGCGGGTTCGGTCCGCCAGCGGGCGCGCAGCACGCCGTCGGGGTCGGGCAGGACCGCGGTGAGGAGGGGGCGGCGTTGGCCGACGTGGTCGGACAGGACCATGGCGCCGCGCGCGCCCGACAACAGCGCGGCCAGCGCCCGGTGGTCGGGCCCGTCGAACTCCTCGCTCCTGAGCCGACCGTGCGCGTCCTCCCAGACGAGTTCCACGGGGTCCTCCTCGGGCAGTGCCGCCAGGACCCCGTCGACGTCGTCGGCCAGCGGCGGCCACACGGTCAGCCGCGCCCGGGGTGCCAGGCGGGCGCGCACGTCGGCCGCGGTCTCGCGGGTCACCCGGTGCCAGCGGGTGGCGTTGCCGACGAACTCCTCTTCCAGGAGCACACCGCGGCCGTGGCCGAGGTGGTCCAGGCGCGCCCAGAAGGTGGCGTCGGCCGGACGCCGCTCTTCCGGTTCGTCGCCGGAGTCGAAGAAGACGTCGTCGGGTGAGACGTCCATCGGTTCGGGGAAGAGTCCGAGTCCGCGGGTGCGGGCCACCGCCTCGTGGCAGGGTTCCCGGCTGCCGACGTACACGTACAGGTCCCCACTCACGTGGACGGCGAACGTGTCCTCGACCTCCAGTTGGCACCAGAACGCCTCGTCGCCCCGGAGCATGGTCCGGACCAGTTCCAGCCCGACAGAGAGCGGGACGGTCGTACCGTCGTGGAAGCCGACCAGGGCGGACGGAAAGAGCCGCGCGATCGCGGCGGGCGTGGAAGCACCACCGAACAGCGGTTCCCGGACCTCCAGGTGATCGACCCCGCTGTCCCGGGCGAAGGCGGCGATCGCGTCCAGGTAGGCGGCCTCGATCGGCCCGTAGTCGCTGTCGACGTTCTCGGAACCGACGTGGTGGCCGTTGGCGTCACGGGCGGCGGGATCGTACTTCGTGACTCGGTGGACGTGGAGCGGCACGCGGTTCCCTTCGTGTGTTGGCGGGGCGAGGACTCCAAACGCGCCTCACCGCACGGCCCGGCGCTCGGATAGGATCGCGGAGCGCACGCCGCGAGTCGACCGAAGGGTGCACGGCGCTGACTCCACGGTTTTCGACCCTCGCCCCTCTTACCGGAGGCACTGCCTCTGGCGGAGCCTGCGCGGAATCCGGACCCCAGCCCCACGACACTCCTGCAGTACCTCTTGGTGGTCGCGGTCGGGCTGTTCGCCTGCAGGGTCGCGTGGGGCCTGGCCGACCTGGTCGTCTCGGTCCTGAGACACCGCGCTGAGCGCGTGTGGCCCGCGCCCGGCCGAACGGTCGGCCCCCGTGCCCGGCCCGAACCCGACCGCCCGGGAGGCGGCGTCCACCGGAACGAGGTCCGCGGGGACGTGAGCGGCATTGTCGTCCAGGCGGAGCACATCGGTCGGGTCCACATCCACGCCCCGCCGCCCGACCGCACCGGCGCGGACATCTGACCCCCGCGGGCGGGGGCGTCAACCGCGCTCCCCGGTGGCGCGTCGGTACGGTGTGAGTGACACGGACACCTCCCCGACCACGGGATCAACGCCGAGCCGACCGTCACGCGTGCTGCGCGTGCTCGCCGTGGTCCACCTGGGCCTGATGCTGCTCGGGCTCCCCTGCCTCGGCCTCCTCTCGCTGTTGCACCTGTTGCTGCCGTACTCGGGGCAGACCGCCTCCGGCTACCTCGGCGTGATCGGTGTCATCGTGGGCCTGTGGGCGCTCGGCTCCTGCGTGGGCTGGTGGTTGATGCGCGCCCTGGAGGTGGACGGGGCGCCGAGGTACGCGTTGTCCGCCCTGTTCGTCGGCACGGCCGTGATCGTGGCGCCGCACGTGGTGTCGGTCGTCGGGGGCATCGCGGGCTGACCGCTTCGGCCCCGGCGGTCCTCACTACCCGCGGGTGTGGACCGACAGGCGCGCCTCGGCCGCCGCCAGCAGCATGGTCAGCGCCGTCGGGTAGGCGCTGCCCCTCATCGTGGCCGCCAGCAGCGGGACGGTCGCGGCGATGTTCGGGTGCGTCTCCTCCGGCAGCGCGGCGTAGGTCGTGTCCCACACCCTGGCCTCCGCCTCGTGGGCGGACGGGGGCAGCGCCGCGTTCGCCGCGTCCAGGGCGGCGAAGCCCAGGGCCTGGTCGACGAACGCGTGGTAGATCCGCACGGCCTCCGCGTCGGGGAAACCCGCCCCGCGCAGCAGCCCGAGCGCCGTCTCCACCGCCCGGATCTCGTGCGCGCGCCCGGTCACCCGGCACGCGCTCAGCACGGTCGCCTGCGGGTGCGCCAGGGCGCCCTCGTGCAGTCGAATCCCCAGTTCATACAGGTCGGAGCGCCATTCGCCGGTGGGCCGCCAGTCCCGCAGGGTGCGGCCGATCAGCTCGTCGGCCACGGCCAGCAGCAGGTCGTCGGCGCTGCGGAAGTAACGGTACAGGCTGCTGGGGTCCGCTCCCAGGGCGATGCCCAGACGCCGCACGGTCAGGGCGTCGGCGCCGTGTTCTCTGACCAGGTGCAGGGCCGTTCGGACGATCAGCTCCTCCGACAGGACGACCCCCCGTTTCGTGGGCCGCCTCCTTCGCCGTGCCCCGGGCGGTACCACGCGGTCGCTCATCGGTTCCTCCGCACGTCATGGCCTCGGTGTTCTGCGGGGGAGCTTATGACAACACCATTGACCTGCCAAGGGGGTGACGTGTTGCATATCCGTTCACCGGGCCGACATCCCCCAGCGAACGGAGCCGACCATGACGTCCACCCCGCCGCCCACCTCCGCGGTCCCGCCGCCCACCGCCTCCGGTACGCCCCTGCGCAGATCCATCGGCGTCCTGGACGGCGTCGCGATCGCGGCGTCCAGCACGGCGGCCACCACGAGCATCGGCATCGGCCTCACCGCGATGGCCATGGTGGTGGGCCCCCACCTGCCCGCGATCCTGCTGTTGGGCTTCCTTCCCGTCCTGTGCGTCGCCGGGGCCTACACGCGGCTCAACCGGGTCGAACCGAACGCGGGCAACACCTACGTCTGGGTCGGCCGCTCCCTCAACCCCTGGCTGGGCTTCCTCTCCGGGTGGACGATGATCGTCGCCACCGTGGCCTTCCTCGCCTACACCACGGCCGTGACGGGGTCCGCGATCCTGCAGACCGTCCGCATGGCGGGCGTGGAGGCCGTCGCCGGGCTGGTCCTGGACCCGGGGTCGACGGCCCAGTCGGTCCTGGTGGGCGGCGCCGTGCTCGCCGGGGTCACCCTGACCGCGGTCACCGGTCTGCGCTCCGCGGCCCGGTTCCAGGGCGCGCTCCTGGTCTTCGAGTACGCGGTCCTGCTCGGGTTCCTCGGCTACGGCCTCGCCGTCGGCCCGAACCCCTTCAGCCTCGACTGGTTCAACCCGTTCGCCCTCCCCTCCCCGACGGTCCTGGCGCAGGGGCTGCTGCTGTCGGTGTTCTGCTACTGGGGCTTCGAGGCCGCGTTCAGCGTCAGCGAGGAGGTCCGCGAACCGGGCGACGCCTCGCGGGCCGGACTGCTCACCCTGTTCTCCACGCTCGGCCTGTTCCTGTTCGGCTCGGTGGCCTTCCAGCGCGTGCTCAGCGAGGACGAACTCACCGCAAGCGGGCCCGAGGGGCTCGCCGTCTTCGCCGGGCACCTGGCCGACCAGCCGCTGACCGCGCTGCCCCTGGTGGCCCTGATGTTCTCCGCCGTCGCCTCGCTCCAGTCCGGCGTGATCCCCACCGCGCGCGGCATGTTCGCCATGAGCCGGGACCGCACCCTGGGCCCGCTGTGGTCGCGGGTCAGCCCGCGCTTTGGCACACCGGCGGCGGGGACCCTGGTGCTGGGCGCCGTCGCGGCGGGCGTGGCCGTCCTGTCGCTGGTGATCCCCCGGCTGGTGGACGTGATCGTGGCGACGGTCAACTCGGTGGGGATCCTCGTCGCCCTGGTCTACGTCCTGACCGCGCTGGCGGCCGCGACGCGGTTCCGCGGGCTGCTGCGGGAGTCACCGTGGGCGGGGGTCCGCGCGGTGGTCCTCCCACTGGTGGGCGCCTCGGTGGTCCTCGGCATCACCGGTTACCTGTGCTGGACCTACGCCACCTCCACGGACCGCTTCGCGGTGCACCCCGACAACGGCTGGTTCCTGCTGTCGATCCCGGCGGTGATGATCGCGTCCGGGATCGCGACCGGCGCCTGGGCCCGCTGGGTGCGCCGCTCCCCCTACTTCCTCCGCGACGCGGGCACCGCCCCGTCGGAGGAGCCCGCCCCGTCCCCCTCCCGCTGACGACCGAAGGAAGCAGCACAGATGCACTCCCACCACGCCGACCTCGTGTTCACCAACGGCCCGGTGCTGACGCCCGGCGGCCCTCCGAACGGGGCCACCGCCGTCGCCGTGACCGGGGACCGGATCACCGCCGTCGACGCCTCGGCGGCGGACGACCTGACCGGCCCCTCCACCACCGTGGTCGACCTCGACGGGCGGCTGCTGCTGCCCGGCTTCCAGGACGCGCACGTGCACCCCGCCCCGGCCGGGCTGGAGATGGTCCAGTGCGACCTGACCGGGGCCGAGACACGGGCGCAGACCCTCGACGCCGTGGCCGCCTACGCCGCCGCGCACCCCGAACGCGCGTGGATCGCCGGGGGCGGCTGGTCGATGGAGGCCTTCGAGGGCGGCGCTCCGCACCGCTCGGACCTGGACGCCGTGGTCGCCGACCGGCCGGTGTACCTGCCCAACCGCGACCACCACGGGGCGTGGGTCAACGGCCGCGCGCTGGAACTGGCCGGGATCACGCGCCACACCCCCGACCCGGCGGACGGCCGGATCGAGCGCGGTCCCGACGGGGAACCGACCGGGCTCCTCCAGGAGGGGGCGATGGGGCTGGTCAGCCGTCTGGTCCCCGAGCCCTCGCCGGCCGACCTGCGCGCCGCGCTGCTGCGGGCACAGGAGCACCTGCACTCCCTGGGGATCACCGCCTGGCAGGATGCCCTGGTGGGTTCCTTCGGCGGGATCCCCGACCCGTCGGCGGCCTACGCGGAGCTCGCCCGGGAGGGGGCGCTCACCGCGCGGGTCGTCGGCGCGCTGTGGTGGGACCGCGGGCGTGGAGCCGAGCAGATCCCCGAACTCGTCGAGCGGCGCGCCGCCCTGACCCACGGGCGGTTCCGCGCGGACGCGGTGAAGCTCATGCTCGACGGGATCGCGGAGACGGGAACCGCCGCGATGCTCGACCCGTACCTGGACGGCTGCGGGTGCGCCACGGCCAACCGGGGCACGAGCTTCATCGACCCGGAGCTGCTCCCCGACCACGTCACCGAGCTGGACCGGCTCGGCTTCCAGACGCACTTCCACGCCCTCGGGGACCGCGCCGTGCGCGACGCGCTCGACGCGGTCGAGGCCGCTCGGAGGGCCAACGGCCCCTCCCCCCACCGCCCGCACCTGGCGCACCTGCAGGTCGTCCACCCCGACGACGTGCCGCGCTTCGCGGCGCTGGGCGCCACGGCCAACATCCAGCCGCTGTGGGCGGCGCACGAGCCGCAGATGGACGAGTTGACCATCCCCTTCCTGGGCCCCGAGCGGGCGGGGTGGCAGTACCCGTTCGGGGCGCTGCACCGGTCCGGGGCGCACCTGGCGGCGGGCAGCGACTGGCCGGTGAGCAGCGCCGATCCCCTGGAGGGCGTCCACGTCGCGGTCAACCGGGCTCTGCCGGGCTCGAGGGGGCCCGCCTTCCTTCCGGAGCAACGGCTGGACCTGGTCACGGCGATCACGGCGTACACGGCCGGCTCGGCCCGCGTCAACCGCCTGGACGAGACCGGCGCGCTCCGTCCCGGCGCCCTGGCGGACCTGGTGGTGCTGGACCGGGACCCCTTCGCGGGACCGGTCGGGGCGATCCACGAGGCCCGGGTGGCGCGGACGTACGTGGGGGGTGGACTGGTGTACGCGGCGCCCGGGGAGTGAGCGCGCCCGGGGTGTCCCGCCGGCCCACGCGCCCGGGACGCCCCGGCGGCCGGGGCCGACGCCCGGCGGCGACGCACGCGGCGCCCCGGGTGACCGGCCCCGCCGCGGCCGCCGTCCTACGCTGAGTCGCAGTTCGACTCCCAAAAGTCACAGGAGCCACACCTATGAGTACTCCAGCGCAGATCGGCGTCACCGGTCTGGCGGTCATGGGCCGCAACCTCGCCCGCAACCTGGCGCGCAACGGGTACACCGTCGCCCTCCACAACCGCACGTCCGCCAGGACGGACGCCCTCGTGGAGGAGTTCGGCCACGAGGGCGACTTCGTGCCCGCCCGCACCGCCGGGGAGTTCGTCGCCGCGCTCGAACGCCCGCGCAAGCTGGTCGTGATGGTCAAGGCGGGCCAGCCCACCGACGCGGTGATCGACGAGTTCGCGCCCCTGTTGGATCCCGGCGACATGATCGTCGACGGCGGCAACGCGCACTTCGCCGACACCCGGCGCCGTGAACGGGGTCTGCGCGAGCGCGGCATCCACTTCGTGGGCACCGGTGTCTCCGGCGGCGAGGAGGGGGCCCTGCGCGGGCCCAGCATCATGCCGGGCGGTTCGGCCGAGTCCTACGCGTCGCTCGGTCCGATCCTCGAGCGCATCGCCGCCAAGGCCGACGACGGCACGCCCTGCGTCTCCCACGTCGGACCCGACGGCGCGGGGCACTTCGTCAAGATGGTGCACAACGGCATCGAGTACGCGGACATGCAGCTGATCGGCGAGGCCTACCAGCTGCTGCGCGACGTGGCGGGCTACGCCCCCGGCCAGATCGCCGACGTGTTCCGCGGCTGGAACACCGGACGGCTGGACTCCTACCTGATCGAGATCACCGCCGAGGTGCTCTCCCACGTGGACGCCGCCACCGGTGCGCCGTTCGTGGACGTGGTCGCCGACGCCGCCGAGCAGAAGGGCACCGGCCGCTGGACCGTGCGGACCGCGATGGACCTGGGCGTGCCGGTGTCGGGGATCGCCGAGGCCGTCTTCGCCCGTTCGCTGTCCGGGCACACCGCGCTGCGCCACGCGTCGCGCTCGCTGGAGGGCCCCTCCGCCCAAGCGCTGTCCGGAGCCGCGGCCTCGGACTTCGCCGACCGCGTCGAACAGGCGCTGTACGCCTCCAAGATCATGTCGTACACGCAGGGCTTCCACGAGATCGCCGTGGGCAGCGACGAGTACGGGTGGGGTGTCGACCCGGGCGCGGTCGCGGCCCTGTGGCGCGGTGGCTGCATCATCCACGCCGCGTTCCTGGACCGCATCCGCGCCGCCTACGACGCCCGCCCCGACCTGCCGGGCCTGCTGTCGGACGAGACGTTCGCGCGGGAGGTGGCCGAGGCACAGGACGACTGGCGCGAAGTGGTGGTGACGGCCACCCGTCAGGGCGTGCCCGTTCCGGGGTTCTCCGCCGCGTTGGCCTACTACGACTCCCTGCGCGCCGAGCGCCTGCCCGCCGCCCTCGTCCAGGGGCAGCGGGACTTCTTCGGTGCCCACACCTACCGCCGCGTCGACCGGGAGGGCTCCTTCCACACGCTGTGGGGCGGTGACCGCTCCGAGGTGCGGGCCTGACACCGCCCGGGTCAGTCCGAGGGCGGCATGGGGACGGTGTCCAGGACCCGTTCGGCCTCGGCCCGCGCGGGCACGGCGTAGGTCCCGTGCAGCTCGTGCACCAGCTTCTGGGCGCGGACGGCGGGCCAGTCGTCGGGCAGGTGCGCGAGCGGGACGCGCGGGTCGCGGCGGATGGTCTGGAGCCAGTCGGTCATCAGCAACAGGAGCCGGGCCAGGTCGTCGGGCGCCTCGGGCACGGGGGCCGCGGTGTCCCACCGTTCCAGGAAGCGCCGGTAGCGGGCGGTGAGGTCGGCCAGGTCGAAGGCGTCGGCGATGATCCGCCCCACCTCGGTGGGCGCCGCGGGCCGGGCGTGGAACACACGGACGTTGTCGTCGATCCCGAGTCCGTCGATGACCTGGCACGCGTCGAGCTCCGACGGCGCGATCCACAGTCCGTTGCCCAGCGGGCCGAACCCCGCCCAGGTCAGGCGGGAGCGCAGGTCGTGGCGGTCGCGCTGGCGCCCTTCCGGCAGTGAGAAGGACAGCAGGGTCCACGGCGCGTCCGCGTCCTGGTTCACCACCCCGGTCGTCCAGATCCGCCGTTCACCGTCGGCGAGGATCTCGGCGCAGCGCCGGGTCAGCCCGTAATAGACCTGTCGGCCGTGCCGTTCCCGGTGGAAGTGGCCGCGCCGCGCCATGCGGCTGAGGGTGGAGCGGGCGGCGTGTTCGGACACGCCGACCCGGGCGAAGACGTCGATGAAGCTCCCGGAGGACACCCCGATGTCCCGGCCGAGCACGAAGTTGCCCAGGAAGCTCAGCATCAGCGACTGCGGGCGCGGTCGCGTCCCGGAGCCCTCGTCGGTCTCCGCGCACTCGTCGGTCGTCATGGTTCTCCCTCCGCCGTCAGCGTATCGGCGCCGCCGGACGAATAAAGTTAGGCAACTTCTTGACTGAGATCATAAATATGCCTAACGTCGTGGCCAACGGCGGGGTCAGGGTGACGCGCACCACCCCGACCACCCGCCGTCCCCCGCCACCACCGGCACGAACGAGGAGACCCCCATGACGGACAGCATCGACCTGGCGGGCAGGACCGCGCTGGTCACCGGGGCCGGGCGCGGACTCGGCCTGGCCTACGCCCGACGGCTGGCGGCCGCGGGCGCGGCGGTCGTGGCCAACGACGCCGACCCCGAGGCGGCCAAGGCGGCCGTCGAGACGATCACCGCCGAGGGCGGCGCCGCCGTCGCCGAAGCCGCGGCCGTCGGACCGGCCTCGACCGCACAGCGCCTGGTGGACCGGGCCGTGGAGGAGTTCGGCCGCCTGGACGTCCTGGTCACCAACGCCGGCGTACTGCGCGACCGCGTGCTGTGGAAGATGAGCGACGACGACTTCGACACGGTGATCGACGTCCACCTGCGCGGCACCTTCACCTGTGCCCGCGCCGCCGTCACGCACATGCGCGAACGCGGTGGCGGCGGGCGGCTCATCCTGGTCGGCTCCCCCGCCGGGCAGCGCGGCAACTTCGGGCAGACCAACTACGCCGCCGCCAAGGCCGGGATCGCCGCCATGGCCCGCACCTGGTCGATGGAGTGCGCCCGGGCCGGGATCACCGTCAACGCCGTCATCCCGGTCGCCGCCACGGCGATGACCGAGACCGTCCCCGCCTTCGCCCCCCACGTCGAGGCCGCCCGCGAGAGCGGCCGCCCCCTGCCGGGCTGGCTGCGCAAGGGCGAGGGTTTTGGCACCCCCGAGGACGCGGCCGGGCTCGTCGCCTTCCTGGCCTCCGACGCCGCCGCCTCCGTCACCGGCCAATGCGTCGGCATCGGGGGCGACCGCCTGTCCCTGTGGTCGCACCCGGCCGAGAGGGTCGTCGCGCTCACCGACGGCGGCTGGGACGCGGGGGAGATCGCCGCCGCCTGGCCCGCCACACTGGGCCGTGACCCCGAGAGCGTCGGCGTCCCCGCCCCGACCGACCCGGAGGCGGGAGCCTGATGGGCATCGACCCCGACACCGTCACCGCGATCGACGTCCACACCCACGCCGAGGTGTCCGCCGAGGGCCACCAGTCCCTGGACGACTCCCTGCACGACGCCTCCAGCGCCTACTTCGGGACCGACGCCGCGCACCGCAGGCCGACCCTGCCCGAGATCGCCGCCTACTACCGCGAGCGCCGCATGGCGGCCGTCGTCTTCCCCGTCGACACCGAGTCCACCACCGGGCTGCCCGCCGTCCCCAACGAGGAGGTGGCCGAGGCCGCCGCCGAGCACCCGGACGCGCTCATCCCCTTCGCCAGCATCGACCCCGCCAAGGGGCGTCTGGGCGCCCGGCAGGCGCGCAGGCTGGTCACCGAGTACGGCGTCCGCGGCTTCAAGTTCCACCCCAGCCTCCAGGAGTTCTTCCCCGACGACCGGTCCGCCTACGTGCTGTACGAGGCCCTGGAGGAGCTGGGCGCCGTCGCGCTCTTCCACACCGGACAGACCGGCATCGGCGCGGGCGCCCCCGGCGGGGGCGGCATCCGCCTGAAGTACTCCAACCCCCTGTACGTGGACGACGTGGCCGCCGACTTCCCCGGGATGCCGATCATCATGGCCCACCCGTCCTTCCCCTGGCAGGACGAGGCGCTGTCGGTGGCCGTGCACAAGCCGCAGGTGTACATCGACCTGTCCGGGTGGTCGCCGAAGTACTTCCCGCCCCAGCTGGTCCGCTACGCCAACTCACTGCTCCAGGACCGGGTGCTGTTCGGCTCCGACCACCCCGTCCTGTCCCCCGACCGCTGGCTGGCCGACTTCGAGCGCCTGGACATCAAGCCCGAGGTGCGGCCCAAGATCCTCAAGCACAACGCGGCCCGGCTGCTGGGCCTGAAGGGCGGCGGCGATGCGTGACGAGGGGATCGGCTCCTGGCCCGCGCGGCGGGCGCGCTCCTGCCCCGAGCGCACCGCCCTCGTCCACGGGGAGCGGTCGTTCACCTACGCCGAACTGCACGAACGCGTCACCCGGCTGGCGGCGGCGCTGCGCGGGCTCGGGGTGCGCCGCGGCGACCGTGTCGCCTACCTGGGTGCCAACCACCCCGCCCTGGTGGAGACCCTGTTCGCGGCCGGGACGCTCGGTGCGGTGTTCGTACCGCTCAACACCCGCCTGGCCGTCCCCGAGCTGGCGTACGCGATCGAGGACTCGGGGTCGTGCGTGCTGGTGCACGGCGCCGAGCAGGCCGAGGCCGCCGAAGGGCTGCGCGACCGGACGGCGCCGCGCGTCCTGGTCCCGGTGGACGACGACGCCCCCGACGGCTACGAGGCGCTGATCGCCTCCTCCCCCGCCGCCCCCGTGGACGAGCCGGTCGGCCTCGACGACACGTGCATGATCATGTACACGTCCGGCACCACCGGGCACCCCAAGGGAGCCGAGCTCACCCACGGCAACATCACGTGGAACTGCGTCAACGTCCTCATCGACGTGGACGTCACCGTCGACGAGGTCACCCTGGTCACCGCTCCCCTGTTCCACACCGCCGCGCTCAACATGACCTGCCTGCCCACCCTGCTCAAGGGCGGCCGCGTGATCGTCGAACCCGGCTTCGATCCGGCACGCGTCATCGAACTGTTCACCGCCCGGCGGGTCAGCTGGATGTTCGGCGTTCCGGCCATGTTCGACGCGCTGGCCGCCCATCCCGGCTGGGCCGGCGCCGACCTGTCCTCCCTGCGTGTCCTCATGGCGGGCGGCGCCCCCGTCCCCGAGTCCACCATCGCCGCCTACCAGAGGCGCGGGCTCACCTTCCTCCAGGGGTACGGCATGACCGAGACCGCGCCCGGCGTGCTCATGCTCGGCGCCGCGGACAGCCTCCGCAAGGCCGGGACGGCGGGTCGGCCGAGCGTGTTCACCGACGTGCGGATCGTGCGCCCCGACCTGACCGACGCCGCCCCCGGCGAACCCGGGGAGATCGTCGTGAAGGGGCCCAACGTGATGCGCGGCTACTGGGGGCGGCCCGACGACACCGCCCGCGCGCACACCGCCGACGGCTGGTTCCGCACCGGCGACGTGGCCACGGTCGACGCCGAGGGCTTCGTGCGCGTCGTGGACCGCGCCAAGGACATGATCATCTCCGGCGGGGAGAACGTCTACCCCGCCGAGGTCGAGAACGTCCTGCACGACCATCCCGACGTGCTCGAGTGCGCGGTCATCGGAGTGCCCGACGAACGCTGGGGCGAGGTCGGCCGCGCGGTCGTCGTCCCCCGTCCCGGGACCGCCCCCGCCGAGGGGGACCTCCTCGCCCACTTCGAGGGCCGTCTGGCCCGCTACAAGACGCCCAAGTCCGTGGTGTTCACCGACGAACTGCCACGCAACGCCGCCGGCAAGCTCCGCAAGGCCGACCTGCGCCGGGACCACGGCGCCCCCTGAGCGCCGCGCCCGCGCTCCCGCGCGGCACGACCGCGCGCACCCGCGCCCCGTTTCCGTGCCCCTCCTCCGATACGTCCCGTTCCCGCGCGCCACGACGGCGAGCCCGTCCCCGACCGTCCCCGGACCCGCCCCGGGTCCCGTCCACCACACCCCGAAGGACACACCCATGCCGACCACCGTCACCGGACTCGACGAACTGCGCGCCGCCGCCGGCTCGGACCTGGGCCACAGCCCCTGGCGCACCGTCGACCAGCAGCGGATCGACACGTTCGCCGACGCCACCGACGACCACCAGTGGATCCACACCGAACCCGAGCGGGCCAAGGAGGGCCCGTTCGGCGGCGCCATCGCGCACGGCTACCTCACCCTCTCCCTCGTCATCCCCATGTTCGGGGAGGTCCTGGAGATGAGGGGGATCGACATGGCCGTCAACTACGGCCTCAACAAGGTGCGCTTCCCCTCCCCCGTGCCGGTGGACTCGCGCGTCCGGCTGACCGCGCGCCTCGCCGAGGTGGCCGACGTCAGGGGCGGCGTGCAGGCCACCGTCGACGGGGTCGTCGAGATCGAGGGCTCCGACAAGCCCGCCTGCGTCCTGCAGGCCGTCTACCGCTACTACGGCGACTGAGCCTCCGGCCCGCGGGATCACCGCTCGGCCCCGACCCCGCGGGCCGTCCGCCCCTCCCCCGTTCCGAACCGGAACCCACCCCCGGCCGCACCACGGATCCCCGGCACCACCCACGAGAGGACGACTCCCCCATGACCTCCTCCGCACCCCCTCCGGTTCCACCGCCCGCCCCTCGTCCCGGCCCCGGGGCCGACCCGCGCGAGATCCGCCGCGTCGCCCTGTCCAGCTACATCGGCACCACCGTGGAGATGTATGACTTCCTCCTCTACGGCACCGCCGCGGCGCTGGTGTTCGGGCCCCTGTTCTTCCCCGACCTCGACCCGCTCATCGGCGTGATCGCCTCCTTCGGCACCCTGGCCGCCGGGTACGTCGCCCGGCCGCTCGGCGGCATCGTCTTCGGCCACTTCGGCGACCGGCTCGGCCGCAAGCGGATGCTGCTCACCACGATGATCCTCATGGGCGCGGCCAGCACCCTGATCGGACTGCTGCCCACCTACGAGCGCATCGGCCTGGCCGCCCCGGTGATCCTGGTGGCGCTGCGCGTCGTGCAGGGCGTCGCCGTCGGCGGCGAGTGGGGCGGAGCCGCCCTGATGACCGTCGAACACGCGGCGCCCGGCAGCCGCGGGGCGTGGGGCGGCGTCACCCAGATGGGCGCCCCCACCGGGGCGGTGCTGGCCACCCTGGCCCTGGCCCTGGCGGGACTGCTGCCCGACGAGCGGTTCCTGGCCTGGGGGTGGCGTGTGCCGTTCCTGGCCAGCGTGGCGCTGATCGGGGTCGGGCTGTTCGTCCGACTGCGGATCAGCGAGAGCCCGGTGTTCGCGCGGTCCGGGTCCGACGCCGGGTCCGCTCCCGTGCCCTCCGGTCCCGCCCGGGGCCGCCTGCCCTTCGTGGAGGTCCTGCTCACCCGGCCCCGGAACCTGGTGCTGGCCGTGGTGGCCGGGATCGCCCCGTTCGCCGCCCAAGGCGTCTTCACCGCCTTCGTCATCTCCTACGCCATCGGCATCGGCTACGACCGGTCGGTCGCGCTGACGGCCGTCGTCGTCTCCTCCACCCTGGCCATCGCCCTCACCCCGCTCTACGCCCGGTTGTCGGACCTGGTCGGCCGCAGGCCCGTCTACCTCGGCGGTGCCCTGGCCGTGGCGGTCACCGCCTTCCCGGCGTTCTGGCTGGTGAACACCGGTGCCGTGGCCGGGCTGATCGCGGGGGTGGTACTCGCCCACGCCATCGCGCTCACCGCCATGTACGCGCCGATGGCCGCCCTGCTGGCCGAGATGTTCGACACCCACCTGCGCTACACCGGAGCCTCGGTCAGCTACCAGAGCGCGACCGTCCTCGGCGCGGGGCTCAGCCCGATGATCGCGGCGTCGGTCCTCACCGCCGCGGGCGGCGGCACCGCCACGCACGGCGTCTCGTGGATGCTCGTGGCCGCCGGACTGGCCAGCGCCGTCGCCATCTGGTTCACCGGGGAGACCGGTCGCCGCGACCTCACCGACATCGACGCCCGCTGAGCCGTTCCGTGTACCGGGGTCGGTGGGCGGGAACCTGTCCTTCGACGTTCCATGTCGCCCACCGACCCCGAGCACCCCCCATCGACAGCGGTACCGACGGCACCGGAGGACCTGGCTTGACCGAGCGACCGACGACCGAGACCCCCGCCCCCGCCCACGACCTGCTCGACCCGAAGGTCTGGACCGGGCGCCTCTTCAGCGGCGGCTGGCGCGACGCCGCCGACGACGCACCCGTCACCGAACCCGCCACCGGCGCCGAGCTCGGCCGCATCGGCCTCGCCGCCCCCTCCGACGTGGGCAGGGCCGCCGAACAGGCCGCCTCCGCCCAGCGCGACTGGGCCGCCCTCCCCCACCGCGAACGAGCCCGGGTGCTGCGGCGCGCCGGGGACCTCCTGGAACGCCACGCCGACCAGGTCCGGGACTGGCTGATCCGCGAGTCGGGGTCGGTCGGGGCCAAGGCCGACGTCGAACTGTCCGCCTCCGTCCGCGAGTGCGAGGAGGCGGCCGCGCTGGCCTCGGCGCCGCTGGGCGAGCTCCTGCCCACCGAGCAGGACCGGCTCTCCATGGCCCGACGGGTGCCGGTCGGCGTCGTCGGTGTGATCGCGCCGTTCAACTTCCCGCTGATCCTGGCCATGCGCTCGGTCGCACCCGCCCTGGCCCTCGGCAACGCGGTGGTCCTCAAGCCCGACCCCCGCACGTCGGTGTGCGCGGGTGCGGCGATCGCCCGGCTCTTCGAGGAGGCCGGTCTGCCCGAGGGCGTGCTGCACGTGCTCCCCGGCGGCGCCGATGCCGGGCAGGCCCTGGTGACCGACCCCCGCGTCCGGGTCGTCTCCTTCACCGGGTCCACGGCGGCTGGCCGTGCCGTGGGCGAGCTCGCCGCCCGCCACCTCAAGCGCGCCCACCTGGAGCTGGGCGGCAACTCGGCGTTCGTCGTGCTCGACGACGCCGACCTGGACGCCGCCGTCGGGCTGGGCGCGTGGGGGTCGTTCCTGCACTCGGGACAGATCTGCATGTCCTCGGGCCGTCACCTGGTGCACTCCAGCCTGGTCGGGGAGTACGTGGAGCGGCTCGCCGCCAGGGCGAGGTCGCTACCGGTCGGCGACCCGGCCTCCGACCAGGTCGCGCTGGGCCCGATCATCGACCGCCGGCAGCTGGAGCGGGTGCACGACCTGGTCGTCGCCTCGGTGAGGGCGGGGGCGCGGCTGGCCGCGGGCGGCACCCACGACGGGCTGTTCTACCGGCCGACCGTGCTGGCCGACGTCACCCGGGACATGCCCGCCTACGCGCTGGAGGTGTTCGGCCCGGTCGCCCCCGTGCTGGCCTTCGACACGCTGGACGAGGCGGCCGAACTGGCCGCCGACAGCGAGTACGGACTGAGCCTGGGCATCACCACCGCCGACGTGGGCAGGGGGATGGCCCTGGCCGAGCGGATCCCCTCGGGGATGGCGCACATCAACGACCAGACGGTCAACGACGAGGCGACCGCGCCGTTCGGCGGGATCGGCTCCTCGGGGGTCGGCCGGTTCGGCGGTCCCAGCGCCAACGTCGAGGCGTTCACCGAGACCCGGTGGATCACCGTGCGCGGACGGGCCGCCGCCTACCCGTTCTGACGGAGGGCGGATCCCCCGGCGCGATCCCGGCCGGCCCCTCCGTCACGGGCCGGTGCGGGGTCGGCCTCCAGCGCCTGTTGGCGGAAGCGGCGTGGGGAGACGCCGAACCGGGCCCGAAAGAGCCTGCTGAGATGGCTGGCGTCCCTGATCCCCCAGCGGGCGGCCACGGCGTAGACGGGCAGGCGCATCAGGTCGGGGGCGGCGAGGTCGCGGCGGACGCGGTCCAGCCTGCGGCCGCGGACATAGCCGTTGACCGTCTCTCCCTGGCTCCGGAAGAGCGCGTGCAGGGAGCGCACCGAGACGTGGTGGGCCGCCGCGATCGACTCCGGCGACAGCTCCTCCCCCAGGTGGCGGTCGATGTGGTCCAGGACCCGGTCGAGCAGGGCCGCCCGGTGGTCGGGAGCGGTCCCCCCGTGGCCCGACTCGCGGATCAGGGTACGGAGCACGGCGGTGAGGTGCTCTCCCATCTCCCACCGGGCCACCGGCCCCAACCGGTCGGCCAGGCGGGTGGTCTCGGTCAGCATCGCCGTGAGGATCCGCCCGCTCGGCAGGCGCGACAGCTCCGGGTCGGCGGTGATCCGCCCCGCGCACTCCGGTGGGACGGAGTGCTCCGGCAGGCCCAGCAGGAGGTATCGGTGGTGTGCGCCGAGGTGGAGCCGGAAGGGGCGCTCACCGCTGTAGAGGACGAAGTCCCCCGGGGCGAGCGACGCCCGGCGGCCGTCCTGTTCCAGGGCGCCCCGGCCGTCCATGAGCAGGCCGAGGGCGTGTCCGCGGTAGCGCGCCGCCGGAGAGACGCGGGAGACGACGCTCATCCCGTGGTCGCCGCTGATCTCGCAGGCGCCCACCTCCCCGAGACGGTACGACCGCGCCCGGCCGGAGCCCTCGGCCCGCACCAGCACGGCGTCGGAGGCCCGGTTCCCGGCGGTGGCGACGGTGTCGAGGTACCCGAAGACCAGCGCGCCGTCATCGCCGTGTTCGATCCGCACGACACCTCCCGAGCAGGCTCCGTGATTCCTTGAGAGGAGACAAGTGTGCGCTCCTGTACCAGTCCGGCGGCTGACACCTCCCGATACTTCCGGAGCGGGGTGCCGCGCGTCCACCGGGGCGGCCGCGACCGCCCGCCGACACGCCGGCGCCCCTCCTCATCCGACCCACGCCATGTCTGGAGTGCCCATGGATCCGTTCTCCTCCGCCGTCGACCTCGCCGCCGCGGTCCGGAAGAAGGAACTGAGCCCCGTCGAGATCGTCGACGCCTGTCTGGACCGGATCGACCGGTACGACCCGGACGTCAACGCCTTCGTCTGGCGGGACGACGAGGCGGTGCGGGCCGCGGCCCGCGCCGCCGAACGAGCCGTGCTCGACGGTCGCGACCTGCCGCCCCTGCACGGCGTCCCGATCCCCGTCAAGGACCTGACGCGGGTGGCGGGCCAGCCCGCGACCTGCGGTTCCCTGGCGCTGTCCGACACCGCCGGCACCGTGACCGAGCCGGTGGTGTCGCGGTTCCTGGACGCCGGACTGCTGCTCATGGGGCGGACGAACACCCCCGAGATGGGGCTGCTGACCGACACCGACAACCGCCGCTACGGCGCCACCCGCAACCCGTGGGACACCACCCGCTCCCCCGGCGGGTCCAGCGGAGGCGCGGCGGCGGCCGTCGCCGCGGGTATGGCGCCGGTCGCGCACGCCAGCGACGGCGGCGGTTCCATCCGCGTGCCCGCCTCCGCCTGCGGCCTGGTGGGGCTCAAGCCGAGCCGGGGCCGGGTCCCGCAGTCGCTGATGCTGTGGGAGCACGCGACGACCGAGGGCGCCGTCACCCGCCACACGCGCGACGCCGCCGCCCTGCTGGACGCCATGTCCGTCCCCGACCGCCTGGCCATGTACCAGGCTCCGCGCCCCGAGCGGCCGTTCGGCGAGGAGGTGGGACGGGACGCGGGACCCCTGCGGATCGGTCTGCTGACCAGCGCGCCGACCGGCGTCCCGGTCGACCCGGAGTGCGTGGCCGCCGCCGAGCACACGGGGCGGCTGCTGGAGTCGCTCGGCCACAGCGTGTTCCCCGTCTCGCCCCACCTCCTCAGTCCGGAAGTGTTGTTGGGGTTCGCGTGGACCGTGCTGGACGCGGCGCTGTGGGCGGTGCCCTACGAGCGGCCCGACCTGCTCGAACCGCACACGCGCCGCCGGATGGAGCGGGCCCGCGTGCGCCACTCGGGGACCTACACCGGCACGGTGGCGCTGCTCCAGCTGGAGTCGAGGGCCGTCGTCGCCCAGTGGGGCCGTGACTTCGACGTCCTGCTGACCCCGACGATGGCCTGTCCCCCGCCCGCCTCGGGGCGGTTGCGGGCCGAGGCCGACGCCGCCCGCGACGAGCCGGGCACGCAGGAACTCCAGACCGTCTCCTTCACCGCGTTCTGCAACGTCACCGGACTGCCCGCGGTCAGTCTGCCGACGTACCGGTCATCCTCCGGACTGCCGATCGGCAGTCAGCTGGTCGGCGGACCGTGGGAGGAGGCCGTGCTCATCCGCCTGGCCTCCGCTCTGGAGGAGGCCGAGGACTGGACCGGCCGTCACCCCGTCGACTTCACGGCCTGACCGGGCCGGGCGGCGGTCCCGGCCCCTCGCGAGCCCCGCCTACACCACGTCCAGCCACGCCCCTTCCGACAGCTGGCCGTTCGGGGACTGTTCGGCCCAGATGACCTTGCCCTCGATGGTGTAGCGGGTGCCCCAGCGTTCGGCGAGCTGGGCGACGAGGAACAGGCCGCGGCCGCCCTCGTCCATGCTGGCGGCGTAACGCAGGTGCGGGGCGGTGCTCGCGGCGTCGGAGACCTCGCAGATCAGGCAGCGGTCGTAGATCAGTCGGACCCGGATCGGGCCGCTGCCGTAGCGGATGGCGTTGGTGACCAGTTCACTGAGGATCAGCTCGGTGACGAACACGCTCTCGTCCAGCTCCCAGGTGGTCAGCTGCCGGGTGACGGCGGCACGGACGGGAGCGACGGCCGCGGGGTCCGTGGGCACGTCCCATTCGACGACCCGGTCCGGGGGCAGCCTGCGCGCGCGGGCGATGAGCAGGGCGACGTCGTCCTCCGGCCGATCGGTGAGCATCGAACCGAACACCTCCCGGCAGGCCTCGTCCGGTGGCTGTCCGGCGGTGGCGGCCAGCGTCCGGCGCAGCCGGGTGAGGCCGGAGCCGATGTCCCGGTCGCGGTCCTCCAGCAGCCCGTCGGTGTACAGGACCAGTTGGCTGCCCTCCGGCAGCAGCAGCTCCTCGGCCTCGAAGGGCAGGCCGCCCAGGCCCAGGGGCGGCCCGGCGGGCAACTCGGGGAAGGTCACGTCGCCGTCGGGGCTGACCAGGGCGGGCAGCGGGTGGCCGGCGCGGGCCAGGACACAACGGCCGGAGATCGGGTCGTAGACGGCGTACAGGCAGGTGGCTCCGACCAGTCCGTCGGCGGCGGTTTCCTCGGAGGCTCCGTCGAGCACGGCGGCCTCGGACTCCTCCAGGTCGATGCGGGTGACCAACTCGTCGATCCGCGCCAGGAGTTCGTCCGGCGGCAGGTCCAGGGTGGAGAAGTTGTGGACGGCGGTGCGCAGACGTCCCATCGTGGCGGCGGCGTGCATCCCGTGGCCGACCACGTCGCCGACGACCAGAGCCACGCGCGCGCCGGACAGCGGGATGACGTCGAACCAGTCGCCGCCCGCCTCTCCGGCCTGCGCGGGCAGGTAGCGGTGGGCGACGTCGAAGGCGTTCTGTTCGGGCAGCCCCCGGGGGAGGAGGCTGCGTTGCAGCGCCACCGCCATGGTGTGTTCGCGGGTGTAGCGGCGGGCGTTGTCGATGCAGATCGCCGCGCGGAGCGCCAGCTCCTCCGAGAGGGACAGGTCGTCCTCGTCGAAGGGGGCGGGCTCGCGCGAACGGAGGAAGGTGGCCGTTCCGAGCACGCTCCCCCGGGCACGCAGCGGCACCGAGATGAGCGAGTGGATCCCGTACCCGACGATCCTCTCCGCGCGTTCGGGGTCCTGGGCGCGCCAGGCGGGGGCGTCGGTCAGATCGGGCAGCAGCACGGCCTCCCCGCTGCCGATCCCCCTCGCCTGCGGGGTGGACGCCACGAACTCGATCAGTTCCCCCACCGGGTAGAGCGGCGGGTCGTCCCGAACGCCGCGAAGGGCGACCCGGCGCACGACGGTACTGTCGGGGCCGGGTTCCTCGCCCCGCAGCACGGGGTCGGCCAGGTCGATGGCGATGAAGTCGGCGAACCGGGGGACGGCCACCTGGGCCAGTTCCTCGGCGGTGCGTCGCACGTCCAGTGTGGTGCCGATGCGCCCCCCGGCGTCGTACAGCAGCTTGAGGCGCTTCCTGGTCAGTTCGGCCCTCTCGGACAGCACGCGCAGCTCCGTGGTGTCCCGGAGCGTCATGACGCTGCCCGGCGGCCCTCCCCGCAGGTCCGTGGTCCGTTGGTTGACGGCCAACAGCAGGTCTGCGGCGGGGTGCACCTCGTCGGTGGCGCTGCGCCCGGAGACCAACAGCGTGGCGATGGAGGTGGGCAGGCGCAGATCGTCGACGTGCCGGCCGACGGCGTCCGGGGGCAACCCGAGCAGCCGGTCCGCCTCGTCGTTGGAGAGCAGCAGGCGACCGTCCCCGTCGGTGATCAGGACAGCCTCCTTGACGGAGTGCAGGACCGCGTCATGGTGCTCGTACATCCTGGTCATCTCGGCCGGCCCCAGTCCGTGCGTCTGGTTGCGCAGCCGACGTCCGATCAGCGCCGCCCCGCCCGTCGCGAGGACGAGCGCGACGGCCGCGCCGCCGATCAGGAGGGGCAACTGCCTGGCGGCGGTCGCGCCGATCCTCTCCAGCGTGACGCCGGCGGCCACCAGGCCCACGACCTCGCCGTCCTCCGAGGTGACGGGGACCACGGCCCGCACGGAGGGGCCGAGGGTGCCGGTGTAGGTCTCGGTGACGATCCCTCCGGCGGCGGCGGGCTCGATGGTGCCGATGAAGGTCTGCCCGATGCGGTCCGGGTTCGGGTGGGTGTAACGGGTGCCCTCAGGGGTCATCACCACGATGAAGTCGACACGCGACCGTTCCCGGGCCGCCTCGGCGAGCGGCTGCAGCACCGCCGACGGATCGGGGGACTCCAGTGCCTCCTCCATCCCCGGTGCCCGCGCGAAGGTCTCGGCGACGGCCAGTGACCGGACACTCGCCCCCCGCTCGCTGTCGTAGCGGCTCTGCAGCACCAGGGCCACCGCGCCCAGGGCGACCAGCACCACCACGACCAGCAGTTGGAGGGCGAACATCTGACCGGCGACACTGGGCGCGCCCATCCTGAACCGGGGACTCCCGTCACTCCGGACCCACAAAACACGTGGACGGAACTGCGACATGGCGCATCGCCTCTACAGGATCGGACACCCTTGTACATCCATCATCGCCAATATCCCCACTAACCACCCGTCGCAGTACTAACTCGTCCTTCAACCTGCTTGCTTGTCTCCAGGGCCGCTGGTGGCGCTGGCCCGTTCGTCTCCGGCGCCCCGCGACGGGAGGCCGGTCCTGGTCCGCGCCTCCGCCAGAGACACCAACACCTCACCCACCCGTTGGGACCCGGACTCGAACGGGACCTACAATTTGACACCGAACGACCCCGCGTCGAAGGAGCGTGCCCGCGTGCCCAGCCAGCGATCCATCACCGAGGCCGAGAAGCTGGCTCGGGCCAAGCTCGGCGGCGTCCCGATCCACCGGGAGCAGATGGCCGCCGTCGCCAACATCTACCGCGCGGCCTCGGCGGTGCGCCAGCACCTGGAGAACACCGTGCTGCGCGACAGCGACCTGACGTGGACGGCGTTCGTCGTGCTGTGGGTGGTCTGGGTCTGGGGCGAGTCCGAGACGCGCACGGTGGCCGAGGAGGCCGGGATCTCCAAGGGGACGCTCACCGGGGTGGCCCGCACCCTGGAGTCGCGGGGGCTCCTTCGGCGCTCGAAACACGAGACCGACGGCCGCCTGGTGCTCCTCGCCCTGACCGAACGGGGTGAGGAGTTGATGGGCCGGGTCTTCCCCGCCTTCAACGAGGAGGAGGCCTTCGTCACCGCCCGGCTCAGCGACGAGGAGTGCCGCGGACTGGCCGACGTCCTGCGGCGGGTGGTGGTCCAGGTCGAGGAGCACGGCGAACAGCGCAGGCTCGAACTGCTCGACGGCGCCGAACCCGCTCCGCGCCGCAGCGGCCGCCGCCCGCGCCCCTAGGCCCGCCGCGAGGCGGCCACGAACGCCGCGAACAGCCGGTTCTGGGCGGGGTCGGTGCGCGCGGTGTCCTCCGGGTGCCACTGCACGGCGGCGCACCATCCCCGGCGCCCGGGGAGCTCGAGCGCCTCCACGGTGCCGTCGGCCGCGCGCGCGGTGACGGCCAGGCCCGCGCCGAGCTCGGCCACCCGCTGGTGGTGGTAGCAGGACGCCTCCACCTTGCCCACGCCGGTGGCTGCCGCCACGAGCGAGTCGGGCTCCAGGGCGACGGGGTGGACGACGTGGCGGTGCTCGTGCCCGGGGCCGCCCATGTCCTGTTCCAGGGTGCCGCCCCGCACGACGTTGACGACCTGGAGGCCGCGGCAGACCGCCAGGAGCGGAACGTCCGCCTCCAACGCCCACCGGGCCGCGGCCAGGTCGAAGGCGTCCTGCTCGTCGTCGACGTCGTACACGCCGGCGTGCGGATCACACTCGCCGTACAGGTGCGGGGCGAGGTCGCCTCCGCCGGGCAGCAGGAGGCCGTCGAAGCGCGCGAGCCGCCCGCCCGCCCCACCGGGGTCGGCGGGGTGGAGGGTGACGGGCTCGCCCCCGGCGCGCCAGACGGCCTCGACCAAGGCGCGGGCGTTGACCTCGGCGGCGTACCGCAGGGCGGACGCGGAGGCCGAGAAGCGGGCGGGGACGGCGATGAGCGGCCGGGTCACAACTGGATCCAGGTGGTCTTGAGCTCGGTGTACTTCTCCAGGGCGTGGACGGACTTGTCGCGGCCGTTGCCGGACCGCTTCATCCCGCCGAACGGCACGGTCAGGTCACCCTCCTCGTAGCAGTTGACCCACACCGTCCCGGCGCGCAGGGCGCGGGCCATGCGGTGCGCGGTGGACAGGTCGGCGGTCCACACCCCCGCGGCCAGGCCGTAGTCGGTGTCGTTGGCGAGGGCGACCGCCTCATCGGGGCTGTCGAAGGCGGTCACGGCCAGGACGGGGCCGAACACCTCCTCGCGGGCCAGGCGGGAGGAGGGGGCGACGCGGTCGAACACCGTGGGTTCCAGGAAGGTTCCGCCGGTGTCCTCCAGGGTGCGCGCCCCGCCGGTGCGCAGGCGCGCGCCCTCGTCGCGGGCGGCGCCGACGTGCCCCAGGACCCGTTCGAGGTGGGCCGCCCCGGCCAGGGGGCCCAGGGTCGTCGCCGGGTCGAGGGGGTCTCCCGGACGCAGGGCCCGAGCGTGGTCGACGACGGCCTCGGTGACGCGTTCGGCGATCGAGGAGTGCACCAGCAGGCGGGAGGGGGCCGTGCACATCTGCCCCTGGTTGAAGAAGATCCCCCAGGCGGCGGTGGCGGCGGCCCGTTCGAGGTCGGGGGTGTCCGGGAGGATGATGTTGGGCGACTTCCCGCCCAGCTCCAGCCAGACGCGCTTGAGGTTGGAGTCGGCCGCGTAGCGCAGGAAGTGGCGGCCCACGGCGGTGGAGCCGGTGAAGGCGAGCACGTCGACGCCTGGATGCAGGCCCAGGGCCCGGCCGGTGGCGGGGCCGTCACCGGTCACGACGTTGAGGACGCCGGGCGGCAGCCCGGCCTCGGTGGCCAGGCGCCCGAGCGTGAGGGCGGACAGGGGGGTGGCCTCGGAGGGTTTGAGCACCACGGCGCAGCCCGCGGCGAGGGCGGGGGCGATCTTCCAGGAGGCCAGAGTGAGGGGGAAGTTCCACGGGACGACCGCGCCGACGACCCCGGCGGGTTCGCGGGTGACGAGGGCGAGTGCGGCGGGGTCGGTGTGCGGGATCTCGTCGGCGAGCTTGTCGGCGAGCTGCCCGTACCAGCGCAGGGTGGCGATGGCGGCACGCAGTTCGATGGCGTGGGAGTCGGTGACGGGCTTGCCCATCTCCAGGCTGACGGTGAGGGCCAGGTCGGTGCGGTGCTCCTCCAGCAGGTCGGCCAGGCGCAGCAGCGCGCGGCCCCGGTCCGCGGGTGACAGGCGTGGCCAGGGGCCGGTGTCGAAGGCGCGGCGGGCCGCCGCCACGGCGGCGTCGACCTCGGCCTGGCCGCCGTCTGAGACCTCGGCCAGGACGCGGCCGTCACGGGGTGAGACCACCGGGTAGGTCCGGCCGCCGCCGGGTTCGGCGGCGCCGTCGATGTGGTGGTGCGTGGGCGGGTCGAGTGCCGCTGCGCGGCGCGTCAGCTCGTCGTGGGTGGTGTCCAGCACGTGTGGTCCCCCGGGTCGGGAAATATGTTTGAACCCAAACGATATGACCCCGACGACCCCCGCACAAGGCGTCCGCGCATATCATTTGGATCCGTACGAACAACGGAGGGAAGGGGACCGCGTGCGCGCGCTCATCGTCGTCCACGAGCACATCACCGAACCCGGACAGGTGGGTGAACGCCTCGCCGAGCGCGGCTACGAGCCCACGGTCCTGCGGGTCGTCCCGGAGGAGCGCTTCGACTCCCCCGACGTGGCCTTCGACTTCCCCGACCCGCGGGGGTGGGACGTGGTCGTGCCGATGGGTTCGCCCTGGTCGGTCTACGACGAGCGGACCGTCGGGTCCTGGATCGGCGGCGAGATCGCCCTGGTCCGCAAGGCCCATGAGATGGGCGTCCCCGTCCTGGGCATCTGCTTCGGCGCCCAGGTGCTGGCCGCGGCGACGGGAGGCTCCGTCGAGCCCGCGCCCCGCCCCGAGATCGGCTGGACCGAGATCGACACCGACGACCCCGCGCTCGTCGGCCCCGGTCCGTGGTTGGAGTGGCACTACGACCGCTGCGTCCCGCCGCCCGGCGCGGTGGAGCTGGCACGTACCGCCGTCGGCCCCCAGGCGTTCCGCCTCGGGCGCTCCCTGGGTCTGCAGTTCCACCCGGAGGCCACCGCGCGGATGGTCCGCGGATGGCTGGAGGCGGGCGGGGCGGCCCAGTGCGAGAGCCGCGGGATCGACCCCGCGGCTCTCCTGGACCGGACCATCTCCTTGGAGGCCGAGGCCGGGGAGCGGGCCCGGGCCCTCGTGGACGCCTTCCTCGACCGGGTCGCGTCCGGGTGAGCCCGGGCCCTTGGAGCCTCACTCGGCCGGGCCGGGCCTCCTGTGCCGGGTGGCCCTGACCAGGCCGAGGGTGGCGGCCATGACCGCCGGGACGGTCAGCGCGAGCAGGACCGCGGTACCCGGCGAACCGCCGACCAGGGTCGTGAAGTTGGCCAGGATCAGCAGGACGGCACCCGCGAGGCCGACCGCCGCGAGCGCGGGAGCGACCAGGGTGCTCCAGCTGCGCCCGTCCACCCGCTCACGGCGGAAGAACGCGATCACCGAGACCGAGGTCAGCAGGTACATCGCCATCATCGCCAGGACGGCCGTGCCGCTGAACCAGGAGAAGAGCGTCAGCACCGGGTCCAGCCCCAGCACGGCGAACGGCGCCACCAGCAGCAGGGCGATGGCGGTCTGCGCCGCCCCCGCCAGCCACGGCGCCTGGCGGCGGTTGACCGCCAGCAGCAGGGGACTGAACACCCGTTCCCGCCCCAGGGCGAAGATGTAGCGGCTGGCGGAGTTGTGGAAGGCGAGGATGCCCGCGAAGAGCGACGTCGCCAGCAGCACGGGCAGCACGTCGTGGACCCAGCCGCCCAGGAGGGCCGCCACGGGGGTGAAGACGAACTCGGCCGGATCGGTCTCCAGGCTCGCCCGCGCCGCCCCGGTGGCGCCGGACGCCCCGTGGGCGGAGATCAGCATCCACGAGGCCAGGGCGAAGAACCCGGTGACCAGGATGACGGCGGTGTAGGTGGCCCGGGGAACGGTCCGCTCGGGGTCCTTGGCCTCCTCACCGTAGATCGCGCCGGCCTCGAAACCGAACATGGACGCGACCGCGAACATCACGGCCACCCCCGGCGCCCCCTGCAGCAGCGCGCCGACCGAGAAGCTGGCGGAGGGGTTCAGCCCCTCGGGACCGCCGCCGGTGAACAGGGTGACCAGCGCGAACACCAGCAGGATGCTGAACTCGGCCACCACCAGGACCATGAGCACCCGGGCGCCGATCTCCACACCCGACGCGCCCAACGCCTGGACCACGGCCATGGTCAGCAGCGACCACAGCCACCAGGGCGTCTCGGCTCCCGTGAGGGAGGCGACCAGCCCGCTCATGGTGGCTCCGTAGAGCCCGTACATGGCGGCCTGGATGGCGCAGTAGGCGAACAGCGCCACACCGGCGCTGCCCAGCCCCGTCGTTCGACCCAGTCCGGTGCCGATGTAGGCGGAGAAGGCGCCCGCGTTGACGACGTGGCGGCCCATGGCGGTGAAGCCGACCGCGAAGAGCAGGACCAGCAGACCGGCCAGGGCGTAGGCGGCGGGGACGCCGGTCCCGTTGCCGATGCCGATGGCGATGGGGACGGCCCCGGCGACGCCGGTCAGCGGGGCCTGTGCGGACAGGACGAAGAAGACGATGCCGACCGCCCCGACGGCCCCGGGCTTGAGTTTGCCCGGTGCGGGTGCGGGAGAGGTCGGTGCCGGCCGCTGGGGCTCGACGCTCTGGCGTTCCACGCGGATCACCTGCTTGGAAGAGGAGGGGACAGATCGTTTTGACCCAAACGAGTTACCTCATCGTGGCGGTGAACTATCCGGATGACAAGGGGTGCCCAGCGGTCTTTGCGAATCCGCGACCTGCCCGCGACGCGTCGGCGCCCCCGCCGTCGACGGCGGGGGCGCCGGGCCGCGGGACGCTACCGCGCGTGTTCGGTGTGCTCCCGCGCCATCCCGCGCAGCAGTTCGCGCAGCGCGCCGACGGCCTCGTCGGTGTCCCCGGCCCCACCCAGGGTGAGCTGGTACAGCACGAGGCCGTCCAGCGCGGAGAAGACCAGGCGGGTCAGGGCGGGCCCCGCGTCCTCGGGCAGGATGCGGGACAGCTCCCGCTCGGCCGCCGCCCGGTAGCCGTCGTACAGGGCCCGAACCTGCTCCCGCAGCTCGGGCCTGCGGCGCGCCTCCAAAAGCAGCTCGTACTGGAAGGCCTGCAGGTCGGGATCGGCCTCGACCAGCTCCGACAGCCCGGCCGCGAAGTCCTCGACCCGGCCGCTGCCCGGCTCCAGCAGACTGGAACTCACGCTGGTGCGCACCGCGTAGGCCAGCGCCTCCTCGATGAGCGCGTCGCGTGAGCCGAAGTGGTGCACGACCAGGCCGTGCGTCACCCCTGCCTCCTGCGCGACGGCCCGGTAGGTCAGGTGCCGCAGGCCGCGCCGGGCGACGACGCGCACGGCGGCGCGGAGCAGGGCCTGGCGCCCCTCGCCGTAACCGACCCTGCGCCCCGCGCGGTCGCGGGAACGGGACGGGTGCGGCCTCGCGGTGCCGGAAAGGTCGGTCATGGCCGTGACCCTACCGTTCCGCGCCGTCACGGAGGGGGCCGGTCGCGCGCCCCGGCCCCCGCTCCGGTCAGCGCCGCGGCGGCCGCACCCCACGGAACTCCCAGTCGCCGCCCAGCGCCGTGGAGACGACCTCCTCCGACTCCGTGGGCTGTGCGCCCACGTCGGCGCGGACCGGGGTCGGCCCGGTGACGACGTGGTTGCGCAGCAGCCCCAGCCCCTCGGCCGCCACCTCGACCACGTCTCCGGGCCGGACCGGCCGGGAGTTGGCGGGGGTCCCCGACAGCAGGACGTCCCCGGGCACGAGGGTGATGGTGCGGGCGATGTCGGCGACGAGGTAGTGCATGTCCCACTGCATCTCGTCGGTGGACCCGTCCTGGACCAGCTCCCCGTTCACGTAGGTGCGCAGGTACTTGCCCCGGAAGTCCCAGTCGGTGACCAGGCCCGGCCCGAGCGGGCACAGGGTGTCGGAGCCCTTGACCCGCAGCATCGACCCGGCGTCGGTGTCGCGGAAGTCGTGCAGGCCGAAGTCGTTGGCGACCGTGTACCCGGCGATGTACTCCCCCGCCTCCTCCGGGGAGATGTTGCGGCAGGTGCGGCCGATGACGATGGCGACCTCACCCTCGTAGTTGAGCCACACGCACCCCTCGGGACGCACGACGGCGCCCCCGTGGGAGTTGAGCGCCGAGACCGGCTTGTGGAAGTAGGTGGGCGTGTCGGGCAGCCGGATCTGGAACTCCTCGACCCGGCTGCGGTGGTTGAGGTGGACGGCCACGACCTTGGAGGGCGCCACGGGTGGCAGGTGGCGGGCCTCCTCCGCCCTGACGCGGCGGCCGTCCCCGGCCACCAACTCGTCGCCCTCGCGGACGGTCTCGACTGCGGCGCCGTCGAGGAGGACACGGCGGTACTCAGGCACGGACGGGCTCCTTGTCGGTACGGGGCGCGGTCCAGCCGCCCCCGGGGCGGTCGAACCACAGGTGGACCTGGCCGGTGCCGATGGAGTTCTCGTACTCGCCGTACTGGCGGGCGGGCGCGGTGCACGCCTCCTCGCCCAGGGCTCCGGCCATCATCAGGTAGTGGAAGAACTTCGCCTCGGGCTTGTACCTCCAGAACTCCCCCATGGTCCGCAGGACCCTGTCGTGGCGGCCCTCCTTGAACCAGGCGATGCGCTCCTCGTCGGCGGCCCGGGCCTGCGGGCTGAACACGTGGGAGGGGTCGCTGGACTCGTGGTCGCGCAGTTCGCGCAGCGGCCAGAAGGTGTGCGAGAGCGCACCGGAGGCGATGAGCAGCACCCTGCGGCCCTCGGTGGCGGCGATGCCGTCGGCCAGCGCGCGCCCCAGCCGCAGGTGGTCCTCCATGTCGCCGGTCTGGCAGACGCCGATGCTCACCCAGCGCTTGTCGGGAAGGCCCTCGCCGAGGAACTTCCACAGGTTGATGGTGGCGTAGTAGATGGGCAGGTGATCGTCGTCGATCGCGGTGATCCAGGTGCCGTGCTCATCGGCGAAGCGGGCGATGTTGTGGGCCAGCTCCGGGTCGCCGGGGAAGTCGTAGGGCATCCGGCACATGCCGCGCGGCAGTTCCTCGGAGGTGAACAGCCCGGCCCGGCGCCGCTGGGCGGTGGCCACGAACTCGACGGTGGTGGCCCAGTGCGAGTCCAGGACGACGACCGTGTCGTAGTCAACGGTCTCGAAGACCTCCCGGCGCAGCTCCTCCAGCCCGGTGACGAGGGTGATCTCCCTGCCCTCGTTCAGTTCCAGGCGGTCCTCGCGCGGCAGCACGATGGTGGGGACGTGGGCGAGCAGCCCCGCTCCGACGATCTCACCCATGGCTCTTCCATCCCTTCGGTGCGGTGACGGTGTTCTTCAGGTCGCAGTAGAAGTCGAAGCTCCAGTTGCCGCCCTCGCGGCCCACACCCGAGAGCCGGGAGCCGCCGAAGGGTGCGCGCAGGTCCCTGACGAAGAAGCAGTTGACCCACACGGTTCCCGCGACCAGGCGGGCGCCGACCCGGTCGGCGCGCGCGGCGTCACCGGTGGCCAGGGTGGCGGCCAGACCGAAGCGGGTGTCGTTGGCCAGCGCCACGGCCTCGTCCTCGGTGGCGAAGGTCTGCAGGGTCAGGACCGGGCCGAAGACCTCCTCCTGGACGATCTCGGAGTCCTGGGCGACGTCGGTGAGCAGGGTGGGGCGGTAGTAGAGGCCGCCCAGGTCGGTGTTGGGGCCGCCGCCGAGAACGGCGCGGGCCCCGGCGTCCAGTGCGCGCCGCACGAAGCCGTCGATCCGCTCCACCTGGCGGGGGTGGATGTTGGGGCCGACGGAGGTGGCCTCCTCGCGCGGATCACCCTGTGTCAGGCGCGACGCCTTGTCGACGAAGCGGCGGGTGAACTCCTCGGCCACGGACTCCTCGACGAGCAGCCGGGTGGCGGCCAGGCACACCTGCCCGGCGTTGTCGTACTGCTCGACCGCCAGGTCGACGGCCAGGTCCAGGTCGGCGTCGGCGAAGACCAGCAACGGCGACTTGCCGCCCAGCTCCAGGCTGAGCGGGGTGAGGTTGGCCGAGGCCGCGGCGGCGATGGCCCCGGCCGTGGGAACGGAGCCGGTGAAGCTGACGCGACGCACGCCGGGGTGGGCGACGAGCGGGGCGCCGACCTCGGCGCCGTAGCCCTGGACGACGTTGAGGACGCCCGGCGGGAGCCCGGCCTCGGCGGCGATGTCGGCCAGCAGGGAGGCGGTGAGCGGGGACCACTCGGCGGGTTTGAGCACCACCGTGTTCCCGGCCGCGAGCGCCGGGGCGACCTTCCAGGTGGCCAGCATCAGCGGCGCGTTCCACGGGGTGATGAGCACGCACGGCCCGGCCGGGTCCCAGGACACGTGGTTGGTGTGGCCCCGTGTGTCGAAGGGGGCGTGTTCCAGCTCCAGGAGCCAGTCGGCGAAGAAGCGGAAGTTGTGGGCCACGCGCGGCATGACGCCTCGGCGGTGGGACCGCAGCAGCGCGCCGTTGTCGGCGGTCTCGACGGCGGCCAGGTCCTCCAGGCGCTTGTCGACGCCGTCGGCGACGGCGTGGAGGAGGCGGGCCCGCTCGGCTCCGGGCGTGGCCGCCCAGGCGGGGAAGGCCTCCGCGGCCGCGGCCACGGCCGCCTCGGCCTCGGCCGCGCCGCCGCGGGCGATCCCGCCGAGCGCGCCGCCGTCGATCGGGGAGGTGTCGGTGAACGTCTGGGCGGAGGCCACACGTCGGCCGCCGATCCAGTGCCGGGTGTCGACGGCGACCCCGGCGACGGTGGTGGTGTGTTCGGACATGTCCGGATCTCCTGGTGGTGGGGTGTGGTCACTCTGCGCCGGAGGTTCCCGACTCCAGCAGGCGTCCGCCGTCCCAGACGACCCCCACCTGCCGGTAGTAGGCGGCGATGGGTTCGCGGATCTCCAGACGGGCCAGTTCCTCGGTGGGCGCGTCGAACAGTTCCAGCTCGGCCTCGCCCCGCCACGCCTGTCCCGCCTCGAAGGAGGCGGCGCCGGACTCGATCAGCTCGTCCACGGCCAGCCCCCGGCCCCTCTCGACGGAGGGCAGCCAGCGGTGGTGGGCCATGGGGTGGCCGTTGACGAACCCGTTGGTCTGGGAGGGCTCGCGCAGGGTCACCACGGCCTGGGCGAGTCGGCGGTCGGCGGCGGCCAGGGTGGCGCCGAACCGGGCGCCCGCCCCGATGCGGGGCGCGGGACCGAAGGGGTGGGGGCGGGTCTGGTGGATGGAGCCGAGCTTCTTCGGGTAACCCTGGTGCAGGCCCCGGGCGACGGCGAAGTCCTTGTCGACCCAGATGTAGACGCAGCGCGAGTAGGTGCGGCCCCGGTAGGAGCAGCGCACGACCGCGAACGCCTCCTTGTACTGGGCGCGCACCGGGTCGAGCAGCTCGTCGCCGCCGGTGGAGCAGGACTGCCAGTCGGCCCAGATGAGGGCGACCGCGCCGGGGTCCTCCCCGGCGGGTTCCAGCGGCTCGGGCAGGAGCTCGCGCACGCGGTCGGGGTCGGTGCGGTACTCGACGGTGAGCAGGTCGCCGGAGTACCGCCAGGGCGGTGACGGGATGAGGGAGGAGTTCCCGGTCGCCGTCTTGGGCGGGAAGAATCCGCGGAGGGTCATGTCGGTCTCCGTAGGTGGTCAGGCGGTGGGCAGAGGCTGCCGGACGAGCTGGGCGCGGTGGCGGGCGGCGGCGCCCGCTGCGGCCGGGCCGCCGAGCGCGACGACGCCGACGAGCGTCCCGCCGTCGTGGTAGCCCACGACGGTGTCGCCGGTGAGGTCCCCCTCCAGGACGCGGATGTCCGCCATGCCCAGAGCGGGTGCGCCGAAGGACTGGAGCCGGAAGTCGTGCTGGTCGCTCCAGAAGGTGGGCAGCGGCGCGAAGGGGGTGGGGTCGGGCGCACCGCCCGCGAGGTGGGCGGCCAGGGCCCGGGCGGCGTGGCGGGCGGTGTCGGTGGGGATCGACCAGTGTTCGACCCGGCGGGGCACGCCGTCGTAGCGGGCGTTGGGGAAGCGGGCGACGTCGCCGACCGCGACGACGTGCGCCAGTCCGCCGGCGCGCAGGTGCCGGTCGGTCAGCACGCCGTCGGCCAGGTCCAGGCCGTTGCCGTCGAGCCAGTCGGTGTTGGGGACCGAGCCGACGGCCTCCACGACCACGTCCGCGGACAGGGTCGTGCCGTCGCCGAGGACGACGCCGGTGACGCGGTCGGCGCCCGCGAACCCCGTGACGCCGTGGCCGAGGGCGAAGCGGACGCCGCGCTCGGCGTGCCGCCGCAGGAGCTCCCGGGCGAGCGGTTCGCCGAGCGGACGCAGCATCGGCAGGGGTTCGGGGTCGACGACCGTCACCCGTGCGGCGCCCAGACCGACCGCGGTGGCGGCCACCTCGCAGCCGATGAACCCGGCGCCGACCACCGCGACGCGCGATCCCGGGCCGAGCGCGTCGACGAGCGCGCGGGCGTCGTCGACGGTGCGGACGGTGTGGCGGCCGACCGTGGGGCCGGGGCAGTGCAGTCGCCGGGCGCGCACGCCGGTGGCGGCGACCAGGCCGTCGAAGGCGACCTCCTCCCCGTCGTCCAGGACCAGGCGGCGCCGGTTCAGGTCGGCGGAGGCCACGGCGGCGCCCAGCCGCCACTCGACGTCGGCGGTGCTCGTCTTGGGGGTGAGGGCCAGGGAGTCGAACGAAGCCTTCCCGGCCAGGATCTCCTTGGACAGCGGAGGGCGGTTGTAGGGCATGTGGGGCTCGGCGCCGACCACCGTGATCGCCCCGGTCCACCCGGCGGCTCGCAGCTGTTCGGCGGAACGCAGACCGCCCATGGACGCCCCGGCCACGACGACGCGGCGGGTGCGGGTACCGGACACGGCCTCAGCCCTCGATCCGGATGGCCTGGAGCGGGCAGACGTCGGCGGCGTCCTCGGCGTCGGCGCGCAGCGACTCGTCGGGGTCGCTGACGTAGGTCAGATGCGCCTCGGCGTCGAGCTGGAAGATGTCGGGTGCGGCGAAGACGCACTGGCCGTGGTCCTTGCACTTGTTCATGTCGACGACGACCTGCATAGCCGGTCCTCCTGGGTCGTGAGGGCGTCGGAACGGAAAGCCCGAAGGCGGGTCGGCCAGGGGCCGCCCCTCGGGACGACCCCCTGGCCTGCGGGAACGCGGAGACCCGCACTCCCGCAACTCGTTTGGTCCCAAACAACATACGCACACGCCAGAGGGTTGGTCAATGGCTATCCATCCGGATAATTTTTTTCGTGTGACCTCTTGCACAGCATCCGGGCAGTGCATAACGTTTGATCCCAAATTAAAGCCGGGCACCGCGCCGACCCGCATCGACACCGCGCCCGGCCCCGTCTCACCCCATCCACCACGAGGAGACTCCGGTGAGCGCTCACGACCCCGCGACCCTCCGCCAGAGCATCGACCGCCTCACCGCGTCCGGCACCGACGTCGTCCGCGTGGCCTACCCCGACCTCATCGGCACCGACCGGGCCCGCGACGTCCTCGTCGGACAACTGCCCACCGCCGTCGAGCACGGACTCGCCTTCTGCCGCGCCGTGTACCACACCAGCCCCCAGGGGGACGTCGTCCCGGTCCCGGGCGGTCTGGACGCGGGCCTGCCCGACATCACCGTCCGCCCCGACCTGGACACGCTGCTCCCCCTGCCCTGGGAGCCCGGCGTCGCCTGGTGTCTGGGCGAGGTCACCGACCCGGCCACCGGCAGGCCCGCCCCCGAATCCCCCCGCGACCTCCTGCGCTCGGTCCTGGACCGGTGCGCCGAGCACGGACTGCACCCGATCGTCGGCCCCGAGCTGGAGTACTTCCTGTGCTCCCCCGGCGCCGACGGCGCCTGGCGCCGCTACACCGAGGCGACCGGCCACATCTACACCGCCGGACGGCGCGCCGACCCCGACAACCACCTGCTGCGCACCCTGCGCGCGCTGCACGGCCTGGGCATCGGCGTCACCAACGGCAACCACGAGTTCGACGGCGCCCAGTTCGAGATCAACCTCGACCACTCCGACGCCCTCGACGCCGCCGACCGGGCGTTCCGGTTCAAGGCGGCGGTCAAGGAGCTCGCCCGCGCCGAGAACCGGCTCGCGACCTTCATGGCCAAGCCGTTCAACGACGCCGGCGGGTCCGGCTTCCACCTGCACATGTCCTGCGACGACGACCGGGAACACAACGCCTTCGACGACCCCGGGGGCGCCTTCGGGCTGTCCGGCACCGCACGCCACGCCATCGCGGGCATCCTGGCCCACGCCCCCGCGCTCGCCGCCCTGGCCAACCCCACGGTCAACTCCTACAAGCGGTTCGGCCCCGACACCCTCGCGCCGTGGCTGATCGACTGGGGTCTGGACAACCGCAGCGCCATGGTGCGCGTCCCGCCCGAGCGCGGCCCGGCCGCCCGGTTCGAACTGCGCCTGGGCGACGCCAGCGCAAACCCGTACCTGCTGGTCGCCGGCACCGCCGCCGCCGCTCTTCTCGGCGTGGTCGCCGGAGAGGAGCCGCCCGCACCGCTGGAGGGCTACGGCTACGACGCCGCCCGCGCCGCGGTCCTGCCCACGAACCTGTCCGCCGCGCTCGACGCGCTGGAGGCGGACACCGACCTCACCGAGGTCCTCGGCAAGGAGTTCACCGCCTCCTTCCTCTCCTACAAGCGCGACGAGGTCGAACGCTTCCACCGGCACGTGACCGACTGGGAGTTCACCGAGTACGCCCACCACCTGTGACGACCAAGGAGACGGTCTTGACCACCCGCACCACCGCCGCCCCCGAACCGATGCCGCTCGACGAGGTCGACCTGGCCGACCCCGGGAGGTTCGCCGACGGGATCACCCCTTGGCGCATGTTCCACACCCTGCGCCACGAGGACCCCGTCCACTGGCAACCCGAACCCGAACCCAACGCGGGTTTCTGGGCGGTCACCCGCCACGCCGACATCGCGCGCGTGGACCGCGACCCCGAGACCTTCACCTCGACGAGGTTCGTCAACCTGGAGGAGGTCGACGACGACCAGGTCAAGAGGCGCGCCTCCATCCTGGAGCTGGACGGGGTGCGCCACCGCGCCCTGCGCAGCGTCATCCAGCGGCAGTTCGGCGCGAGCGTCATCAACAGCTACACCGACTTCCTGCGCGGTCTGACCGCCCGCACGCTCGACACCGCCCTGGCCAAGGGCCGCTTCGACTTCGTCGAGGAAGTCTCGGCGGACTTCCCGATCAACGTGCTCGCCCGCCTGCTGGACGTGCCCGAGGAGGACAACCTCCAACTCATCGAGTGGGGCAACCGCATCATCGGCAACACCGATCCCGACTACGCCGACGTCCTGCTCGGCAGCCAGGAGAGCGAGCAGTACCGCGACCTGCCCTTCCGCTCCCCCGCCTCGCTGGAGGTGTTCGAGTACGGGCGGGAGCTGGCCCGCCAGCGGCGCGGGGGCGAGGGCACCGACCTGGTCTCCAAGCTGGTCAACACGACCCCCCGGGACGGTGTGCCGCTCTCGCCGCGGGACTTCGACAACTACTTCCTGCTGCTGGTGGTGGCCGGGAACGAGACCACCCGGCACACCATCTCCCACGCGATGCACGCCCTGATCCAGCACCCCGACCAGCTCGACCTGCTGCGCCGCGACCCGTCCCTGATCCCGAACGCGGTGGAGGAGTTCCTGCGCTGGGCCTCACCCGTCTACCACTTCCGCCGTACCGCCACCCGCGACACCGAACTCGGCGGGAGGCGCATCCGCGAGGGGGACAAGGTGGTCATGTGGTTCGCTTCGGGCAACCGCGACGAGGAGGCGTTCGGCGACCCGTACGACTTCGACGTCACCCGCGAGGACAACGACCACGTCACCTTCGGCAAGGGCGGCCCGCACCTGTGCCTGGGCAACCTGCTGGCCCGCACCGAGATCCGCATCATGTTCGAGGAGCTCATCCCCCGCATCGGCGACATCCGCCTGACCGGCGACGTCCCGCGGGTACGCTCCAACTTCGTCAACGGCATCAAGCGTCTGCCCGTGGAGGTCACCCCGGCCTGACCCGCGCACGGGACGACGCGCGCCCGGGGCCCCGCCGTCAGGACGGCAGGGCCCCGGGGTTGCGCTCACTGGCGGCGGCCAGGTCGGCCTCGATCCGACCGGCCGCCGCCCGCAGTTCCGGCAGGACCTCCTCGCGCAGGGAGTCCGCGCCCCGCTGGGCGGCGTGCGCGGCGACGTTCACGGCGGCCGCGACGTGCCCGGCCCGGTCACGGACGGGTACCGCGATCGAGCACAGGCCCTCCTCCAGCTCCTGGTCGACCAGGGCGTATCCCGAGCCGCGGGCCTCGGCCACGGCGGCCGCGAGCTCCCCGGGGGCGGTGCGGGTGTGACCCGTGAGCGGCTCGGGCGCGGTGCGGTCGAGCCGGTCGGCGAGATCCTCCGGCGGGAGCCCGGCCAGCAGGACCCGGCCCATCGACGTGGGATAGGCGGGTAGCCGGGTGCCCACCCCCAGGTCCACGCCGATGATGCGGGTGGTGGCCACGCGCGCCACGTAGCGGATGTCGTCGCCGTCGAGCACGGACACGGACGCCGAGTCGTGCACCCGGCGCACCAGGTCGGCCAGGTGCGGGGTGGCGATCCGCTCGAAGGTGAGCCGGGACAGCGGCGCGTGGCCCAGTTCCAGGACGCGCGGCAGGAGGGTGAAGGTCCGCCCGTCCTGGGCCACGTACCCGAGCTGGACCAGCGCGAGCAGGGACCGGCGGACGGTGGCCCGGGCCAGACCGGTGGCCTCGGCGACCTCGCTCAGGGTGCGTCCGCCCGGGGCGCGCAGACAGGTCAGGACCGCCAGCCCCCGGGCCAGCGACTGGAGGAAGTCCGCGCCCAGTTCGTCCTTGGCCGCGCGCAGGGCGTCGGCGTGCACGGACGGCACCGTCTCGGAAGGCGCCTCCGGCGCCGGTTCGGACTCCGCCAACGCCTCGGCGGTGGCCTCGGCGCAGGCGCGCAGCCGGGGCAGCGCGTACTCGGTGAGGCTGTCGGCGGTGTGGCGGCTGGTGTGGCTGACGACGCTCACCGCGCAGCGGACGCGCCCGCCCGGTCCCGCCACGGGCACGGCCACCGCGACCAGTCCGGGTTCGACGAGCTGATCGTCCACCGCCAGTGCCGTGCGCGCGGCGCGGGCCACCAGGCCGGGGAAGTCCTCGCCTCGCTCCGGCGCCGTCGGCGCCGTGCCCGGCGGCAGAGCCGGGAAGTCGGCGTCGGAACCGGTGGTGACGCGCCTACGCCAGTGCCGCCAGGTGTCCTCGTCCCAGTCGGCGGCGAAGAGCGCTCCGGGCGCACAGCGCTCGGCGGGCAGCAGGTCGCCGACGTGGAAGGTGACCGCCATGGCGCGCCGCCGGGGGCACTGGATGACGAAGCGCGCGCCGTCTCCGTCGGGAACGCACACCGACACGGACTCGTCGAGTTCGTCGGCCAGCCTTCGCGCGGGGCCGTCCACGGCGTCGGTGAGGGGGTCGGCGGCGAGGTAGGCGTTGCCGATCTCGCTCAGACGCGGCGCGAGCACGGCGTCCTGGTCCTCGATCCTCAGGTAGCCGAGGTGGGCGAGGGTGCGGGTGACCCGGTCGACGGTGGCCCGGGCCAGGCCGGTCGAGCGGACCAGGTCGCTTCGGCGCATGCGCGTCGAGGGGGCCGCGGCGAGCGCGCGCACGACGGCCAGCCCCCGTTCCAGGGTGGCCACGGACTCCCCGTTGGCCTTGGCTGGCGTCGTCGCGCTGGCCTGCATGCGGACCTCCACTGTTCCTCGCTTCGATCGAACGCTACCGGGCCTTGACACACCTGAGGTGGTCAGGCGAAACTCGCAGCGGTTCATAAATGAACTTTAGTTCACTCAGCGAACAAAAGAGGGTGGGAACGGATGGACAAGGTGGTGGCCACGGCCGCGGAGGCGGTGGCGGACGTCCACGACGGGGCCTCGCTCGCGGTCGGCGGCTTCGGCGTCAGCGGTGTCCCGGCGGTCCTCATCCGGGCCCTGCTCGACCAGGGCGCCACCGACCTCGCGGTCGTGTCCAACAACTGCGGCGCCATGGACACCGGGCTGGCGGTCCTGCTGTCCGCGGGGCGGATCGGCAGGGTCACCGGCAGCTACGTCGGTTCCAACGCGGAGTTCGCCCGGCAGTACCTGGCGGGCGAGCTGGAGCTCGAACTCATCCCGCAGGGCACGCTCGCCGAGCGGTTGCGCGCGGGCGGCAGCGGGATCCCCGCCTTCTACACCCCGGCCGGGGTCGGCACCCAGGTCGCCGACGGCGGACTGCCCTGGCGCTACGACGGCGACGGCGGCGTGGCCGTCGCCTCCCCGCCCAAGGAGGTCCGCGGCTTCGACGGTGTCCCGCATGTGTTGGAACACGCCATCACCACCGACTTCGCCCTGGTCCGGGCCGCCAGGGGCGACCGACACGGCAACCTCGTCTTCCGCCGCTCCGCCCGCAACTTCAACCCGCTGGCCGCCATGGCCGGACGCGTCACCGTGGCCGAGGTGGAGGAGCTGGTCGAGCCGGGCGAGATCGACCCCGACCACGTGCACCTGCCCGGCGTGTTCGTGCAGCGGGTCGTGGAGCTGAGCCCCGAACAGGCCGCCGAGAAGTACGTCGAGAAGCGCACCGTGACGGAGGGGACCACCCGATGAGCTGGACACGCGAGCAGATCGCCGCCCGCGCCGCGCGCGAACTGCGCGACGGCGAGTACGTCAACCTCGGCATCGGGCTGCCCACCCTGATCCCGGGCCACCTGCCGCCGGGGGTGGAGGTGGTGCTGGAGTCGGAGAACGGCATCCTCGGCACCGGCCCCTACCCCCGCGAGGACGAGGTCGACCCCGACCTGATCAACGCGGGCAAGGAGACCGTCACCGTCCTGCCCGGCGCCTCCTTCTTCGACTCCGCGCTGTCGTTCGGGATGATCCGCGGCGGCCACGTCGACACCGCCGTACTGGGCGCCATGCAGGTCTCCGCCCGCGGCGACCTCGCCAACTGGTCGGTCCCCGGGAAACTGGTCACCGGCATCGGCGGGGCCATGGACCTGGTGCACGGCGCCCGCCGCGTCATCGTCACCATGGCGCACACGGCCAGGGACGGCGGCCCCAAGATCGTCGAGGAGTGCACGCTCCCCCTCACCGGCCGCGCCTGCGTCGACCGGATCATCACCGACCTGGGCGTCCTGGACGTCACCGACGACGGACTCGCCCTCGTGGAGACCGCGCCCGGGGTCACCGCGGAGGAGCTCGCCGCCCGAACCGGCGCGCGCGTCCGCGTCGGCGAGGGGGCGTCGGCATGAGGACCAGGGACGTCTACGTCGTCGACGCCGTCCGCACCCCCGTGGGCCGCTACGACGGCGCGCTCGCGGCCGTGCGCCCCGACGACCTGGCCGCGCACACCGTCCGCGCCCTGCTGGAGCGGACCCCCGACCTGGACCCGGACCGGATCGGCGACGTCTACCTCGGCAACGCCAACGGCGCGGGCGAGGAGAACCGCAACGTGGGCCGGATGGCCGCCCTGCTCGCCGGGCTGCCCACCTCGGTGCCCGGGGTGACCGTCAACCGGCTGTGCGCCTCCGGGTTGGAGGCCGTCGTCCAGGCGGCCCGCGCCATCGCCCTGGGCGACGCGTCCGTCCTGGTCGCCGGAGGGGTGGAGTCGATGACCCGCGCCCCCCACGTACTCCCCAAGAGCGACCGCGCCTTCCCCGCGGGCCACGCGGAGCTGTACTCCACCACCCTGGGCTGGCGGATGGTCAACCCGGCCATGGAGCCGCGGTGGACGGTACCGCTGGGCGAGTCCGCCGAGCTCATCGCCGACAAGCACGGCATCACCCGTGAGCGACAGGACGAGTTCGCGCTGGAGAGCCACCTCAAGGCGGCCGCCGCACAGGAGCAGGGGCTGTTCGACGCCGAGACCGTCCCCGTCCGGGTGCCCCGGCGACGGGGCGGGGCGGTCACGGTCGACCGCGACGAGAGCGTGCGGCCGGACGCGTCACTGGAGGCGATGGCCAGGCTGAGGCCCTCCTTCCGGGCCGAGGACGGGACGGTGACGGCGGGCAACGCCTCCCCGCTCAACGACGGCGCCGCCGCCCTGCTGCTCGCCGACGAGGAGGGGGTGCGCGCCACCGGGCGCGCACCGCTCGCCCGGATCTCGGCCAGCGCCGTCAGCGCCGTCGAACCGCACTGGTTCGGGCTCGGCCCCGTCGAGGCGGTCAACCGCGCCCTGTCACGGGCGGGGCGCTCCCTCACCGACGTGGACGTGCTCGAACTCAACGAGGCGTTCGCCGCCCAGGTCCTGGGCTGCCTGGCCGAGTGGCCCGAGTTCGACCGGGCGGTCCTCAACCCGCTCGGCGGAGCCATCGCTCTCGGGCACCCGCTGGGCGCCTCCGGCGCCCGCCTGGCCGGGACCGTCGCCCACCAGCTCGCCCGGGCCGGGAGCGGCACCGGGGTCGCCGCCCTGTGCGTCGGTGTCGGCCAGGGTCTGGCCCTGGTCCTCGAACGCTAGGGGACCGCCCCGGTCCACCACGGGGCGACCCGCCCCACACCACGGAATCCACCCCTCCCCTCCTCCCCAGGGACCACCATGACCGCACTGCCACCGGACCTCACCCAGTCCGCCATCGACACCGAGATCGCCAAGGCCCAGGCCGCCGCCCCCGCCGGGGACCACCCGCCGCGCGACTTCCCGCCCTACCGCGGCAGCGCGCTGCGCCACCCCACCCACCCGCTGATCCCGGTGCGCGACCCCGAGGCGGTCGAGCTGACCGGACCGGCCTTCGGCGTCACCGACGTCACCGACCTCGACCGGGACCTGACCCGGCACCACGCGGGTGAACCGCTCGGCGAGCGCATCACCGTCACCGGCCGCGTACTGGACCGGCGGGGCCGACCGGTACGCGGGCAGCTGGTGGAGATCTGGCAGGCCAACGCCTCAGGCCGCTACGCCCACCAGCGCGACCAGCACCCGGCGCCGCTGGACCCCAACTTCACCGGGTTCGGCCGCTGCCTGACCGACGACGAGGGACGGTACTCGTTCACCACGATCCGCCCGGGCGCCTACCCGTGGCGCAACCACACCAACGCCTGGCGCCCCGCGCACATCCACTTCTCCCTGTTCGGCGAGGCGTTCACGCAACGGCTGGTGACCCAGATGTACTTCCCGGGGGACCCGCTGCTGCCGCTCGACCCCATCCTGCAGTCCGTGACCGACCCGGCCGCGCGCGACCGCCTCGTGGCCGCCTACGACCACGGTCTGTCCGTGCCCGAGTGGTCGCTGGGCTACCGGTGGGACATCGTCCTGGACGGACCTGCCGCCACCTGGGCCGAGAACGAGGAGGACGACCGATGAGCCCCGCGCCCACGCCGTCGCACACCGTCGGCCCGTTCTTCGGCTACGCCCTGCCCTTCACCGGCGGCGCGGACGTGGCTCCCCCGCACCACCCGGACACGCTCACTCTGCGCGGACGGGTCCTGGACGGTGACGGGCAACCCGTTCCGGACGCGATCGTGGAGACCTGGCAACCCGCACCGGACGGATCGCGCACCGGCGCACCGGGGTCGATGCGCCGTGACGCGGTGACCGGACGCGTGGTCGGCCGCCACGGGGCGGACTTCACCGGGTTCGGGCGGGTGGCGACGGACGCCGACGGGCACTGGCTGGTGCGGACGCTGCCGCCCGGCGGCGTGCCGTACGTGTGTGTGGCGGTCTTCGCCCGCGGCCTGCTGCACCACCTGTACACCCGCGCCTACCTCGTCGACGATCCCGACGACGCGCTGCTCGCCGCCCTCCCCCCGCGGCGGCGCGCCACCCTGCTCGCCCGACCCGAGCCCGGCACACCCCGTGTCCACCGCTTCGACGTCCGCCTCCAGGGTGCGGGCGAGACCGTGTTCCTGGAGTTCCCATGAGTGATCCGACCCGCCCGGACCCACCCGACACCGACCCGCTCGACACCGGCCTGCTCGCCCCGGGACGGGCGGGGTCGGCGGCCGAGGACGCCACGGGCGACGCCGCCTTCCTCACGGCGATGCTGGACGCGGAGGCCGCCCTGACCGCGGCCCAGGCGGACGTGGGCCTGGTCCCGCCCTCCGCCGCGTTGGCCGTCGCCGGGGCCGCCGACCCCGCCCGCTTCGACCCGCGTGACCTGGCCCTGCGCGCACGCGCGGACGGCCACCCGGTGATCGCGCTGGTCGCCGACCTGACCGCGGCGGTGGGCGAGGAGCACGCGCCCCACGTCCACCGGGGCGCCACCAGCCAGGACGTCATGGACACGGCGGCCATGCTGGTGGCGACACGTGTGTTGGGCCCGGTCCTGCGGGACCTGACCCGGACCGAACGCGCCCTGGCCGACCTGGCCTCCCGGCACCGCGACACCCCGATGGCCGGGCGCACGCTCACCCAGCACGCCGTCCCCACCACCTTCGGGTTGAAGGCGGCGGGCTGGCGCCACCTGGTGCTCGACGCCCGCGACCGGCTGACCGCCGTCCGCACCGCACTGCCCGTCCAACTCGGCGGCGCCGCCGGAACCCTGGCGGCGTTCGCGGAGTACGCCCCCGACCGGTCACCCGACACGGGCCCGCGCCTGCTGGCCGCGTACGCGCGCCGGACCGGCCTGGCCGAACCGCGCCTGCCCTGGCACGTCCTGCGCACCCCGGTCGCCGACCTGGGCGCCGCGCTCGCCCTCACCGCCGGAGCGCTCGGCAAGATCGCCGCCGACGTGCTGGTGCTGTCGCGCACCGAGGTCGCCGAGGTCGCCGAGGCCTCCGGGGGCGGCTCCTCGGCGATGCCGCACAAGGCCAACCCGGTGCGGGCCGCCCTGGTCTGCGCGGCCGCCCGACAGCTGCCCGCCCTGGCCTCGGTCCTGCTGTCGGGGCTCGCCTGCGAGGACGAACGCCACGCGGGTGCCTGGCACGCCGAGTGGCAGCCCCTGCGCGAGGCCCTGCGCCTGGTCGGCGGCGCCGCCCGCGACACCGCCGAGCTCGTCGGCGGCCTGCGCGTGGACCCCGGCCGGATGGCGGCCAACCTGGACCTGACCGGCGGGCGGATCACCTCCGAGCGGATCGCCGCCGCCCTGGCCGCCCGGGTCGGCCGCGCCCGCGCCAAGGAGCTGCTCACCCGCGCGTCCCGCCGCGCGGCCGAGGAGGGCCTGCCCCTGGCCGAGGTCCTGCGCGACGCGCCCGATCTCGCGGACCCGCCGGAGGGGTTCCTCGCGGACCTGACCGACCCGGCCGCCTACCTCGGTGCCGCGCCCCTCCTGGTCGACCGCGCCCTGGCCGACCCCCGAGGATCCGGGTGAGGCCGCCGCACCCGCCCGTCTCCGCGGAGACGGGCGGTTCGCCCCTCGAAGGGACCCGGCCCTCCCGCGCCCGGAGGACGCGAACGGCCCAGCGCGCCCACACCGGCGCCGGGCGCCCCGACACCCGACCCGCCGACGTCCTCGCCGACGAGGCTCCCGGTGAGCTCCCCAGGCCCGGCGGACGTCCCCGAACATCTGACGGAGAACCCGTGACCGACCCGCTCCACCACCGCCTCGACGGCCCCGAGGGCGCGCCGCCGCTGATCCTCGGCCCCTCCCTGGGCACCTCCCTGTCCGTGTGGGACCCCCAACTGCCCGCCCTGGCCCGCGACCACCGGGTCCTGCGCTACGACCTGCCCGGCCACGGCCGCTCGCCCGCCTCCGTCCTATCGGAATCCGGGGCCACCGTCGCCGACCTGGCCCGCCTCGTCCTCGACCTGGCCGACGCCCGGGGTTGGGCGACCTTCCACTACGCCGGGGTCTCCCTGGGCGGGGCCGTCGGCGCCCACCTGGCCGCGCACCACCCCGAGCGGGTGGCCTCCCTGGTCCTGGTCTGCTCGTCCGCACGGTTCGGCGACCCCGCGGCGTGGCGCGAGCGCGCCGACCTGGTGCGGCGGGAGGGGACCGCCGCCCTGCTCGGCACGGCCCCGCGACGCTGGTTCGCCGACCCCGGCACCGCCGACACCCTCGCGGGCAAAGGACTCCTGGCCGACCTGGAACGCACGGACCCCGCGGGCTACGCCGCCTGCTGCGACGCCCTGGCCGCCCACGACCTGCGGGACCGCCTCGGCGACGTCGGAGCACCGACCCTCGTCGTCTCCGGTCGCGGGGACCGCGCCACCCCGCCCGCACACGGGCGCGTGCTGGCCGACGGGATCCCCGGCGCGAACCTGACCGAGATCGGCGGCGCGGGCCACCTGGCGGGGGTCGAACGGCCCGAGGCCGTCACCGCCGCCCTGCTCGGGCACCTGTCCCCCGGCACCGACGGCGGGCGGCACGCGGCCGGGACGGCCGTGCGGCGGGCCGTCCTCGGCGACGCGCACGTCGACCGCGCGGTGGCGCGCACCACCGCGTTCACCGCCGACTTCCAGGACCTCATCACCCGCTACGCCTGGGGTGAGATCTGGACCCGCCCCGGTCTGGACCGGCGCACCCGCAGCTGTGTGACGCTGACCGCCCTGGTCGCGCGCGGGCACCACGACGAGCTGGCCATGCACGTGCGCGCCGCCCTCACCAACGGCCTGTCCCCCGACGAGATCGGCGAGGTGATCCTGCAGTCCGCGATCTACTGCGGGGTGCCCGCCGCCAACTCCGCCTTCGCCACCGCCCAGCGCGTGCTGGCCGACCTCAACGAGGAGTGACCGTGTCCCACCCACGCCAGACCACCGTCGCCGTCATCGGGGCGGGCCCCGCCGGGCTCCTCCTGGCGCGGCTGCTGCACCGCTCGGGCCTCGACTGCGTCGTGCTGGAGAGCCGCGACCGCGACTACGTGGAACAGCGCCAGCGCGCCGGAATCATGGAGCAGGGGACGGTGGAGACGCTGCGCGAGGCGGGTGCCGCCGACCGGCTGGACCGCGAGGGCATCCCGCACGACGGGATCGAACTGCGCTTCGACGGCCGCAGCCACCGCGTCGACTTCCCGTCCCTGACGGGGGGCCGCCGGGTCTGGGTGTACGCCCAGACGGAGATGGTCAAGGACCTGGTCGCCCTGCGCCTGGCCGACGGAGAGCCCCTGCTGTTCGAGGCCCCCGTCCACGCGGTGGAGGGGATCGACGCCGACCGCTGCACCGTCCGCTACACCCACCAGGGTCGGGAGCACACCCTCACCTGCGACTACGTGGTGGGCTGCGACGGCTACCACGGGGTGGCCCGCCAGGCCGCCCCGCAGGGCGCGAGCCGCACCTTCGAGCGCGTCTACCCGTACTCGTGGCTGGGGGTGACGGCCGAGGCCCCGCCCGCCTACGACGAGCTGGTCTACGCCCACTCGGACCGGGGCTTCGCGTTGGCGAGCATGCGCTCCCCGTCGGTGAGCCGCCTCTACCTCCAGGTGGCCAACGGCGAGGACCCGGCGGACTGGCCGGACGAGCGGATCTGGGACGAACTGGACGCGCGCCTGGGCGCCGACGGGACGTGGCACCTGAACCGGGGGCCGATCACCGCCAAGTCGGTGCTGCCGATGCGCAGTTCGGTGACCGAGCCGATGCGGCACGGCCGCCTGTTCCTGGCCGGGGACGCCGCGCACATCGTGCCGCCCACGGGCGCCAAGGGGCTCAACCTGGCCGTCTCCGACGTGGCCGTCCTGGCCCGGGCGTTCGCGCATCTGCGCACGACCGGGTCGACGGAGCAACTGGAGGCCTACTCCGCGACCTGTCTGCGGCGGGTGTGGCGGGCGGAGCACTTCTCGTACCTGATGACCACGACCCTGCACACCGACCCCGGGCAGCCGGGGTTCGACACCCGTCTCCAACTGTCCCAACTCGACCGGGTGGCCACCTCGCCCTTCGCCGCGGCCGACCTGGCGGAGAACTACACCGGCCTGCCGTTCGCCTGACACCCCCGGTCCCGCCGCACCGTCGTCGGAGCAAGGAGATCCCCGCGGCGGTGGCGCGGCGGGAGAGGGACGTCGGCTCCGCCGGGCCGGAGGGACCACCCGGGCCGTGCTCGTGCTCCAGCTCCGCGAAGCACACCGAGAAACGCTCCGTGTATCAAAAGTCACACAAAACCGTACTATCCGGTAACAGCGAGCAGTCCTGAAACCATCGGAGCGTGAGGATCCCCCGGAGGCGGCGCGCTCTTCCCCGGATGGGCCGCTGCGCACCGGCAGGACCCGAACAAGCATCGACACCCGACTCCAACAGGAGACTCTGAGTGACGCATCGTAAGGTGTACCTCGCGGTAGGCAGGAACAACACCAGGATCTACCGATTCGATCCGATCGATGGCGACACCCGCCTGGCCGAGAACGTGCCCCCGTACGAGCCCGGATACACCGCCATGGGAGCCCAGTACCGAGGAGACGGCAAAGAGCCCCTGCTCTTCGCCGTCAGCGGCGGCGACCTCATCACCATCGACGTCGAGGCGGGCACACTCGACAGCCACCGCGTCAAGGATCTGCCCAGCGACGTGACCTGGTACGACGGAGACATGAGCGCCGACGGCAAGACCCTGTTCATCGCAGGCTCCCCCAACGGCCCCAGTCACTCGATCGACGTGACGACCAAGACGGCGACCCCCGGGCCCCGACCGGGCGGAGGCCGATGGGATGACTTCGCGCGCCACCCGAAAGACCACCGGCTGATCTCGGTGGAGGGCGACAACGGCGACCTGCTCCACGTGGACCCGGGCAGGGACCCCATGAAGACCGTACTCAAGCAGGCCGTCTTCAAGCCCGCCGAGGCGAGCGCGTCCGCCGGGTCCCGGCGCTCCTACTCGGCCATGTTCTTCGACACCGTCGGCAACTTCTACGCCGTGGACTCCGCCGGAAACGTCAACCACCTGGACATGACCACCGATCACATCCCCGACCAGGCCGAGCGCATCGGCAACGGGAAGATCCCCGTGGACGGCCTGGAGGTCATGAACGGAGCTGGGCTCATCACGCAGATGCCCGTCAAGCCCAGCTATGACGAGATCACCGTGACGAAGAAGTTCAACACCTCGTGGGAGAACTACGACCCGCGGGGCAGGGTGTACAGCTTCGAGCTGACCCTCACCGCGGCCGACAGGAACGGCGACACGGGCAAGAACGCGGATGTGCGCACGTTCCGGATCTCGTTCGACCTGCCGACGCTGCAGGGCGCCAAGGTCCAGGCCTCGGGAGTCGACGTCATCTACGAGGGCGGCAAGGCGTACCTGAGCTCCCAGGCCGACCAGCTCCTGACCGCCGGGTCATCGCGCCCCATCACCGTGCAGATCACCGTCCCCGGTGACACGGCCACGCTCCCACGGGAGTATCCGCTCGACGGGCTTCGGGCCACCCGGTTGGCCTGACCGGCACCCTGGCCTCTCCCCGTCAGCCCGGAGACCGCCGCCAGTGTGCCGCGCCCCGCCTCCGGGCGGACGGACGACGGACCGGGCCCGCCCTCCCTGGACGGTCGGGTCCGGTCCGCAAGGGCCGCCTGCGATCCGATCGGTCGCCCCGCCGCGCCTAGCGCGGCGGGCTCACCCCCGGTCTCGGCGTCCCACCGACTGGAGCCCGGGTAGGTCGGGTGAGGCTCCCCGCCGTCGGCGGGGAGCCTCACGGCTCACACGTGTCACCGACCGCGTCGAACGCCGACTCCAGAAGCTCACCCAGGGCCACGCGCCCGTCCGCGCGGGCCCACGCCTCACCGGCGACGTCCAGGCAGGCGATGGCACACGCGACCAGGGACTGGGCGCGTACGTCCAGCCACGGCCCGTCGGTGTGCCCCCGGGCGAGCCGACGTCGGACCTCGGGCGTCATCTGGGTCTGCCACTGAAGGTGTTTCTCGATACACCGAGACCTGAGCGAGGGGGTCTCGTACATCATCCTCGTGACCTTGAGCATGCGTTCGCGGTCACGGGACTCGCCGGTGACGCTCAGCAGCACGTTGCGCAAGGCGGCCCACGGGGGCTCGGAATCAGGGCGTTCCTCCAGCGCGCGCCTGGCCTCCTCGCCCTCCTGTGTGAGGTCGCCGAGCACGATGTCCTCCTTGGTACCGAAATACCGGAAGAACGACCGCCGGGAGATGCCGGAGGCGCTCGCGATGTCGTCGATCGTCGTGGCGTCGAAGCCCTTGCTCAGGAACAGGCCCATCGCGATGTCGGTGATCTCCGCGTACGCCGCGCGACGGGAACGCGTCCACAGACGCTCGGTGTTCGTCTCTCCTGGTTTCACGCTTCGATCGTAACCATGTGCCCCCGAATGCCTGATTGACACTCAGTGTCAGACGGTCATATGGTGACAATCAATCGAAGGAGAGAGGCGCACATGAACGCGATCGACTACCGCAGGCAGACGGTCCTCATCACGGGAGCGAGTTCGGGTCTGGGCGCGGAGTTCGCCCGCCAGGTCGCCGCCCGCGGCGCCGGCGTGGTGCTCGTCGCGCGCCGCCGCGACCGGCTCGAGAAGCTCGCGGGAGAACTCGCCGAGAAGCACGGGACCGACGCCACCACGGTCTCCATGGACCTGGCGACGCCCCGGGCGGGAGAGGCCCTCGAACGGGAACTGGCCGATCGAGGAGTCGAGGTCACGAGCGTCGTCAACAACGCGGGGTTCGCCACCTACGGACCCTTCCACGAGGAGGACCGGGAACGCCTGGCCACCGAGATCGCCGTGGACGTCACGAGTGTCGTCGACATCAGCCGCGCCTTCATCGCAGGCCTGCGCGAGCGCGGTGACGGGTTCCTGGTCAACGTCGCGAGCATGGCGGCCTACCAGGCGGCTCCCGCACTGGCCGTCTACGGCGCGGCCAAGGCGTTCGTCCTGAACTTCACCGAGGCGCTGTGGTACGAGTCACGCGACACCGGTCTGCGCGTGCTCGCCCTGTCCCCCGGGGCCACCCAGACCGAGTTCTTCGAGGTCGCCGGTGAGGGGGCCGACGGCGGGATGCGGAGGATGACGGCGAAGGACGTCGTCAGGACGGCTCTGGCCACACTCGACCGGAGGAACCCCCCGCCCAGCGTGATCGCCGGCCGGTCCAACCGGATCGCCTCCCTGCTCACGCGCCTGGTGAGCCGCCGGTGGAACACCATGGCCCTGGGAGCGATGATGAGCCGCTCGAACACGGCCCGGTGACCGCCGACCACGTAGGCCCGGTCCCGTGGGGCAGCGCTCTGACCGGCGAGGGGAGCGCTGTGGGCGCCCACCGGGCTCTCGTTGGCCGCGCGGCCCTGGACACCGTGACAGGAGGACAGAGCTGGATCGGGGTGGGCTCTTCCACGACTCGTCCGAGGAATCCGGACTCCGGAAGCGAAGACGGTGTCGACGAAGGCGGCTCCTTCGCTACGGACAGGGATGAATGTCGGTACGGGGTGGGACAGTCCGGGGATGCGACCGAGAATCGACCCTGACCGCCAGGTCACCCCCTTCACGTGCGGCCACTGCGGCTCCGAACACCTACGGATCTGCGGCTTCGTCAACAGCGAACACGGCGCGTTCGCGATCTACTACGCCCACCTGTACAACCACGGCGACGTACACGAGGCCTACGTCGACATCGTCATGGACGACGACTGGAACCCCGACAGCCCCTTGGAGCCCAGCCCCAACCGGACGACCTTCGGCTGCCGGATCGGCCCGGTGGAGGGCTCCCCCGCTCCCGCGTGTTCGCTCATCCAGGCGGCCGGGTTCCACGAGGGAGATCCCTTCTACGGTGACCGGCTCGACCGTGAGAGGGCCCTCCCCCACCCGTGGCTGCCCCTGTTCTGGGGCACCATCGACCACCTGCTCGAACACGAGCCGGACGTGAACGCGCACGTGTACTGCGTCAACGCCGCCCCGCAAGAAGGCTGACGAGAGACGTGGATCCCGCCCCGATCGGGTGAAACGTCATCCAGGACGTTCTCGCAGTTGGGAAGACGGACCGCGGCGGCGCCTCGGCGTTCGTCAGCAGTGCCGGCGGTGAAGACGGAAACCACCGCCACTGCCGTCAGCGATGACTGCGAGTTGGGCGAGGGCCTCCAGGGACTGTCAGAGGATCATCGCTGGTCATGTCGCCTCCCTCGGAGAGCCCGAGCCTCTGGGCCCAGCGCGCGGCGAGCCGACGCGGCTCGCTGGTGGCGGCGTTGGCGAGCGCGTTGGTCAGCCCGTCCGACGCCGGGCCACCGTCCACGCCCGGCTGCTGGACACGGCGCCCGACGGCGGCGCGTGGCTCATCGCCGGGCGGACGACTGATCGGCGGGGACCGCCGCCAGGCACGGGATCTTCCACGCGAACCCGACGGACATCGGCGTGCTCCGGACGAGTCTGGCCCCGGGCATCAGTGGTCGGAGAGGGTGCGTGCCGCGAAGCAATCCCGGCACGCATCACCGCCTCGATCGGTCCGAGACCCCGTCCACCTCCGGTGCTCGACACCGGTCTCGGGAGGCGGCCTGGCCGGATCCGGCCAGGCCGCCTCCCCCCGTCCACGCCGCGGCGCGGGTTCTGCGATCGTAGGATCGCCCTCTTCACCCTCTGCCCTTCGAGGAGACCAGCGTGGAACTCCGCCTGACCGACGCCGTGCGCACATTGCGCGAGGAGCTGACCGATGCGGTCGAGGAGGCCGAAGCCCAAAGCCCCGACCTCACCTTCACGGTCGGGCCCATCCAGATGGACTTCGAGGTCCAGTTCCGCGTCGACGGCAAGGCCAAGGGCAAACTCTCCGCGTGGATCGCCTCCGGCGAGATCGAAACCGGGGCGAGCCGGGCCCGCACCCACCGGGTGTCCTTCACCCTCACCCCCCGCCCCAAGGACACCCGAGACGGGGATGTGTCCATCACCAGTACCCAGAACGACACCGGCACCACACCGCCTCCCGCCTACACCCGCTGACGCACCCACTCCCGACCCCTCGTCCCCGTGACCGGAGAGCGTGTTGGACACCGCCCAACGCATCACCCGTATCACCACCCCCGACGGCAGCGGGTCAGGGTACGTGATCGCCCCACGCCTGGTGCTGACCAGCGCCCACACCGTTCCCGCGCCCGGTGGGCAGGTTCGGGTGCACACCGCCACCGACCACCAGCCTTACAGCGGAGAAGTGGTCTGGCGCGGCACCCCTCACGGGCACGACGACGCGGCGCTGGTCAAGGTCACCGACCCTGGCTGGGTCGAGCGCGCGGTGAACACCCGCTGGGGGCGGCTGGTCACCACCACCCCCCACACCCCGGGCGAGGTGTGGGGGTTTCCCGACCTGGTCCAACGGCCCGGGCGGGCCGCGGAGACCGCGCAAACGGTGGGCACGGTGGCCCCGGGCAACCACTTCGTCAACCACCGGCACGTGATGGACCTGAGCGCCCACCCGCCCCGCTGGTACCCCCACGAAATCCGACAGCAGGAACAGGCCGGGCAGCGACGTTCACTGTGGGCGGGTCTGTCCGGGGCCGCCATGCGCTGCGCCGAGGGCCAACTCCTGGTGGGGGTGGTGGCCGCCGACCTCGAACACCGTGACCACGCCGCCCTGGAGATCGTTCCCGCCTACGTCCTGCACCACGACCCCGCGTTCCGGGCGGTGCTGGCCGAGCACGGCGTGCCCCTGGTGTTGGAACCGGTCGAGCTCGCCCACCTGGCCCACAATCCGGGCACACACCGCCGACTCTCCCCCGCTTCGCTGTTGGAGGCCCACCGTCAGGTGGTGGACTTCCACGGCCGCGACGAAACCATGGGGACCCTGCTGGACTGGTGCGACAGCGAAGAACCCCTCGCGGCGATGGTGGTGCACGGACCCGGCGGGCAGGGCAAGACCCGCCTGGCCCACGAACTCACCGCACGCCTGTCCCGCCCCGACGCCCAAGGACGCCGATGGGCCACCCTGTGGCTCACCGGCAGTGCCGCCCCCGACGCACTCGACCCTGTCCAGGACACCACGGCCCCGTTGCTGGTGGTGGTGGACTACGCCGAGACTCGCACCACACAACTGATCCGCCTGCTCCAACTGTGCGACCGGCCCCCAGGCCATGCCCCCGTCCGGCTGCTGTTGTTGGTACGCGCCCTGGGCGAGTGGTGGGAGCAGGTCAACACCGCGACCAGCTACCTCCTGGCCGATATCGGCCAACAACTCCCCCTGCCACCACTGGTGCCCCGCGACCTCGAGCGCGCCCAGGAGTACCGCACCGCCCTTGGCCACCTCGTCGCCGCCCTGCCCTCGGCCCGCACACCGCAGCCGGCCGACTGGGCCCAGGTCGTGGCCGGCCTGGCCGATCCGGACCTGTCCGGCGCGGAGTGGGAGACCGTACTGAGTGTGCACATGCGCGCCCTGGCCGACCTACTGGACGCCACCCAACCCGCGCACCTCATCACCACCGACGGTGCGGTGGAGGGGCGGGTGCTGGCCCACGAGTACCGGTACTGGGACCAGACCGCCACCGCCTACGGCCTGGACGACGCCGACCTCGCGCAACCGCTGCGGGACGTGCTGGCCCTGGTCTTCCTCCTCACCCCCACCAGCATCGAGGAAGCCGACCGCCTCCTGAGGGACGCGGCGGTGTTGGAGGGGCAGACCACCGCCCGCAAACGCCAGATCCGTGAGTGGATCAGCACCCTCTACCCCACGGACGGGGCCGGGAGCGGTGTATGGGGGTGCTTGCAGCCCGACCGGATCCTGGAGTACTTCCTCGGCCTACGGCTCCAAGGCAACCCCTTTCTCCTCGACCGCCATCTGGACGGCATCACCGCCGCGGATGCCGAACGGTTGATGGTCCTGTACGCCCGCGCGGCCGCGCACCCAGCCCTGACCGGAGTGGGAGAACATCTGACCCGGTTGTGCGTACGCCGCATAGACCTGCTGGGCTCGGCGGTCGTCGAGGTGGCCACCCAGACCGAGAGCCCCGACCCGCTCATTCGAGCGTTGGAGGACGCGACAGACGCCCCCGGCACCTCTCTGGAGGTCCTCGACAAGCTTTCCGATGCTCTTCCCCGGTTCAGTCAGCGGCTGGCGGTGTGGGCCGCGCGGCTGACCGCCCGCATGGTCGAGGGCTATCGCGAACGAGCCGAGCGAGACTCCGATGCCTACCTGTCCAGCCTCGCATCAGCCCTGAACAACCAATCCCTCTGCCTAGCCGACCTGGGACGAGCCCAAGAAGCACTGGAGACCATCACCGAAGCCGTCCGCATCCGCCGCACCCTGGCCGAACAGGACCCCGACACCTACCTGCCCAACCTCGCATCATCCCTGAACAACCGATCCAACCGCCTGGCGAACTCGGGCCGGACCGAGGAAGCCCTGGACGCGATCACCGAAGCCGCCAAGCTCGACCGGGCTCTGGCCGAACAGGACCCCGACACCTACCTACCCAACCTCGCATCATCCCTGAACAACCGATCCAACCGCCTGGCGAACTCGGGCCGGACCGAGGAAGCCCTGGACGCGATCACCGAAGCCGCCAAGCACTACCGGGCTCTGGCCGAACAGGACCCCGACACCCACCTTCCCGACCTCGCCATGTCCCTGCACAACCAAGCCTTCCACCTGGCCGGCGCGAGGCGTGCCGAAGAAGCGCTGGACGCGATCACCGAAGCCGTCCGCATCCGCCGCACCCTGGCCGAGCAACGCACAGACGCCCACCTCCCCGGCCTCGTCTCTTCCCTGCACAGCCGAGCCGCCCAATTGGCCAACATGGGGCGAATCGAAGAAGCGCTGAAGGCGATCACCGAGGCCCTCGACATGAGGACAGCTCTCACGGAGAAACGTCCTGCCGTGCCCCAGGAAGACCTGGAGCGTTCTCGCCAGTTACTCGAAGCCCTCAGGAACCCCGATTTCGGACAGGAATAGTACGACATCGGCCACTGCTCAGGGCAGGGAGCACCACCCAAGCAGGGCGGCGGTCGCGGCCAGGTCCCGGTCCGGATCCAGCAGCTTCGACAAGGAAGCGACCAGGCGTTTGACGGCATCACGGTCGAACCGGTCGGCGCGGCCCGAAGATGAACGGCGCTTCGGTCACCGCCCATTCTTTGGCCGGGTCCCCCTCCTTGTGGGCCGGGTTCAGGTAGCGAACGGCGCCGGGCCCGTTCTCCCGCTTGGCGGTCTTCACGTACATGGCTCTAGGCGATATGGGTTGCGGCCTGGCCGGTGCAGGTGATTCCAGAAAAACGCATCTCCAGGGGTTTTCGGCTTGTGACGCCGGCCTCATCGCGCTGACCCGCCACTGATCTTTGATCAGACGGTTGCCGGAAACGGGTCAGGGTCCAACCCCACGGAACGGATGAATCCCGCGGCGATGCGGGGCGTTTTCGAACCGACGCCGCCTCCGCAGCGGCTCCGGGCGCCCCGGACCTCTCCGCCGCTCGAACCCAGCGGCGCAGCGTCTCGTGGTTCACGCCCAGTTCGGCGGCGATGTGCGAGATCGGCCGATGGCTGGAGCGCACCGGTTCGACCGCGTTGCGCCGGAACTCCTCCGGGTACTTGTAGGCCCCCGCCAGGACGTACTCCTCTCCTGGACTCTCGTCACACAAGGAACAGGATGGCCAGATTCGGCCATAGGGGCCCTCGGAAGGCTTTCCGCTCCGGACATGGAACCAAAAGATACTTCGAGCACCTGCGTTGTGACGCCCCGTGACCATCACCGCCTCTGCGCACAGGCCAGATCAGAGTCCGCCAGGCCTCCCTCCTGGCGGCACACATGTCCATCGAGTCGATCGCGCGCCACGACCGGTCCAGTTCCCGCAACATTCACGTTCTCCACCCGCGGAAGCGGATCCCACCGCCGATCCGACACCTGACTCATCTCCATCAGCGCACAACCGAAGCGCCGGGAACCGCGTGAGGTGAGCCCCGCACCGCATCGGCCCCTGGACACTCCGGCCGAGGCCAGAGGGTGTGGATACCGCGCGAGTCTCGATCTCATATAGGAGTAAACTCCACAAGAGACCCATTCGTCCTTTTCATGAACACCTGACACCCAGCTCCTCCGACGTGGCTCACCACCCACCCCACAGCCACCCCACCTCAACCGAAGGATCTCTCCCCATGGCCCTGGCAGCACGTGTGAAGCGAGCCGGTGAACGACTCCTGCCTCCCGCTGCCAAGGCACGCCTGGAGGAGGAGCGCCGCCAGGCAGCCGAACAAGCCGCCGAGGAACGCCGCCAGGCCGCCGAGCGGAAGCGACTGGCCAAGATCGCCCAGCGCCGCCAGAACCTGCTCGACGGCGATCCGACGGTGCGCACCTTCACCGCCGACGGCACCGAGCTCCTGGGGCGGGTCGTGGACGACTTCACCGCCGCCGACGCCTCCGCGCACAACCTGCGCCTGGTCACCGACGCCCTGGAGAAGGCCGGAATCGACCACTTCCTCGTCCGCGGCCGCTCCCCGCTGCGGCACGTGGTCGGCGTCCACCGCTCAGAGCGCAAACGCGTCCTGGAGACCATGCGCGAGCTGCACGCCTCCAGCGCCCTCTATGCCGTCAAGCCCGGCCCCCAGGGCAGCGCCGCGGCCGCCTGCGCCTACGTCGACGGGGCCCTCGACGAGCAGATCAAATCCTCCCTGACCATCCGCTTCGCCGAACCCCTCCTGTCCCCCGCCGGACGCGTCCTGGCCGGGTTCGAGTACGGGTGCGACGTGGAGTTCTGGCGCGACGGCGCCACCCTCCTCCAACGCGACAACGCCCACGAGATCCTGGCCAAACTGCGCTCCCAGACACCCCACGACGTCCTGGCCGACTCCCTGGTGGCCCCGCGCCGCAACAGGGTCGCCGACGTCCTGCCCCGCGCCGAGCAAAAACCCGCCACGCTGACCGTGGCCGGACGCCAGCACCCCACCTTCGAGCCCTTCACCTGGACCCTGGTGGACCAGGTCGACTTCCCCGTGGACGTGGTCTACACCTGGGTCGACGGCGAGGACCCCGAACACGCCGCCAAGCGCGCCCGCCACCGGAAGGGCGGTACGGCCACTCTGGCCGCCAACGCCTCCCGGTTCACCAGCCACGACGAGCTGCGCTACTCGCTGCGCTCACTGCGGATGTACGCGCCGTTCGTGCGCCACGTCTACCTGGTCACCGACAACCAGGTCCCCGCATGGCTGGACACCGACGCGCCCGGTATCACCGTGGTGGACCACCGCGACATCTTCGCCGACCACGACGCGCTGCCCACCTTCAACTCCCACGCCATCGGCACCCGGCTGCACCACATCGAGGGGCTCTCAGAGCACTACCTGTACTTCAACGACGACGTGTTCCTGGCCCGCCCCGTGCGGGCGGAGGACTTCTTCCACGCCAACGGCATCGCCCAACTGCCCTTCTCCCCCTTCCAGTTCGGCGTGGGCCAACCGGTTCAGGGGGAGGTCGCACCGAACTCGGCGGGCAAGAACGTGCGCGCCCTGTTCGCCGAGCAGTTCGGACGCCAGATCACCCACAAGTTCAAGCACACCCCGCACCCGCAGATCCGCCGGGTGATGCTGGACCTGGAGGAGCGGTATCCCGAGGAGGTGGCGCGCACCACCCGCTCACGGTTCCGCTCCCTGTCGGACGTGGGGTTCGCCGCGACGATGCACCACCACTACGCGCTGCTGACCGGCCGGGCGGTGCCAGGCGAGTTCCGGATGCGCTACGTCGACATCGGCGCCCCCGACGCCAGGGAGCGCCTGGACCGGTTGGAGGCCTCCGAGGAGGTCGACTTCTTCTGCCTCAACGACTTCGACACGCCCCCCGAGGCCCAGGAATCCGTGAACCGGATGGTGGGCGACTTCCTCCAGGCCCGCTTCCCCTTCCCCTCCCCCTACGAGAGGACGACAGGGTAGGCACGCGGGCATGGGCGGCGACCAACGAGACCGCCCGCACGACGGGTGTGCCGGGAGGCGATCCCGGCACACTCCCAAACCTTCACCACAATCGGTACGGAGCAGGCTGCAACGACAACGCACCTCGCCCCTCACGGCCACATGGGAGGGAAGCGGCCGCACACGTGATCATGCCGCAACCAGCCCACCCCGCACGCCCAGATCCCGGCCCTGCCCTGAAGCAAGACTCCGATCGCCCGCACCGCTCCACAGACGGGCCGTGGCCGCCGCGAGTCCCGGCCCCTCACAGTGGTGGGCGTCGCCGACAGTCTCGGCGGCATCGCCCTCCCCCACGCCAAGCTCGCGCTGAGGGTCCGCCGCCGCCGACAGGAAACCGGCAGGCGCCAGATCCGCGAGAACGAGCCCTGATGGCAGACTGGGGGCGCAACGGAGTCCCTTGGAAGTCGAAGACGCGAGAGCCCCTGACCTTCTAGCGGGCTCCATTGCTCGTTGGTGCGGGTTTCAAGCGGATCGCTACGGTCCTGTGACCAGCGCTGATACCTCACCATCCCGACTTCGAACCAGCCCTGCCACGAACCGGGCACTTTGACACCGGTGACGGCCCCTGGACAAGCTAATTCGATGGATGTTACTCCCCCTTCCAGTCCACCCCCGCCTCCCGGACCGTCCTCCGAGGAGGCTGAGGGCCCCGGCCACTTTGGCTCCCACCCGCCCGCAGGGCGAAGGTGGCCAGGCCGGAGCACCATGAGGGCCCTGGCGATCGCGGGCGCGAGCGTGGGAACCGTCCTCGCCGTTATGGGCGGCTATGTCGTCTACGACACCTACCTGAGGGTGGACCCCCGCGAAGAGCTCCTGGCCGCCGCGGCCCTGATCGAGGAGACACCGGGGCTGCGAGTCGAGGCCACACGCTCCTACACGATCGACTACGACGAGGCGGTCGATCGCACCGAGGACGGTGTCGCCGCGCAACTGTGGCCCGAGGGCGAGATCGAGTTCGAGATGCGCTACGCGGGCGGTGCCGAGCAGGTTTTCAGCATCGAACCCGTCGACCTGGACCTGGGCTACGCACTGGTCGCCAACGCCGACGGTGCGTTCGTCTATACCGAGCCGGGCGTCTCCATCGCCTTTCGGGAGGAGGATGGCGCCAACGCCGACGGCGGATTCGTCTATGACGAGACGCGCGACCCCATCACCATCCGGGAGTTGGACGGCAGCAACACCGGTGAGGAGAAGTCCGCGCAGTTTCCGCCCGATGACTACGGCCCAGAGCTCTTCGCTCGCCTGTTGTCCTCGCTGGCGGCGGATGAGGGCCTGGAGTTGCTCGGCCCCGACGATCCCGATGCCGCCTCCTACGAGGGTCTGTTGGTCGAGGGAGACGTGGCTGCCTGGGACCTGGATTTCGGGCGCGTGCGCCCCCAGGACGGGACCGGGCGCATATGGCTCTCGGATGCCGGGGCCCCGGAACGGATGGAGTTCACCGTCGACGAGGCCCGGTTCGTGCTTGAGCTGTCCGTTCTGGACGAGCCGACGGCCCCGCCCGTCCCGGAGGACCACCATGAGAGTGAGTCGAACCTCAACGACTTCTGGTGGCCGGTCAACACGCACCAGCTGAGCCACCCCTTCTGCGACCGGGTCGAGGCGGACGGGCAGGAGTGGTTGGTGGTCACCCACACCTGGACCCTTACCTGTGAGGATGCCGTGTCGATCGCCGACCAGATGGTGTCGGAGGACCACGATCCCACGTCTGTCTTCCAGAGCGGCCCCTCCGAACCGATCGAGATCGGCGGCCTGGAATGCGTGTGGTCGCGGCGCGTCTCCGATGACGGCGCCTGGCGGCCTGACCTGTGCCACGGTCCCAGCGGCGCTGTGGTCCTCAACCTGTACTCCCGCTGACCGCCTACCGTGCGGGTCCATCCTTTCGAGAACCTCAGCTCCAGGTGACCGCACATCATTCCGGCAGGAAGGGGCGGTAGGGCCCAGGCCCTCCGCCCGACCACGCGCCCGTGGAGGGAAACGGGAACGGCGGCCCGCCGTTTCTCACGCGAGGATCATGTGCCGTAAGGGCAGGTGTCCCGGCAATCGGAGTAGTCCGAGAACCAGCCCGTGCGGGGCGGCGGGCACGGGAACTGCTCGTACCGCCCGTCCTCGTCCACGAATAGCTTCAGCCAGGCGATGCTGTTCCGTGCGATCGGGGTGTTGTTGGTGTTCGACGTGTGCCGTCGGGGTTGGCGAAGTGCTGGGTCTTCTCGTCCGTCAGCCCCAACGATCTCTACCCGCTCCCCGGTCTCCTCGGCAAGCGCGAGGGCGTCCCGTTCTTCCTCGGACGAGCTCGGGTCGGTTCCGGTCGTGTCGTCCTCGTCAGCCAGAGCGGACGGAGCGGTCAGTAGTGACAGGGTCAGAGCCATCGCGGTCGAGACCGCCGTCGCTCGGGTCAGGGCGCGCCGCATGGGGGATGCCAGTCCTCGTAGGGGATGGCGAATCCGGGGATTCGGATGCACAGTGATCCCTTTTCACCCTGAAACTGCTGGTCACAGGCCTGTACCACCCGTGCGGAACCACCCCTGACAGCGAGAGGCCCCTGGTAGGTGGGTCAACGACCAAGAAAACCTGCCGCACCAAGGGCTCTGGTGCTGTTCCATCCCGCCGCGCTGCCGTTGTCACGTCGGCCCCTGAACCTGGCCGCCCGCACCATCCGCGCCCACCGCGAGGACACCCGCTCCCGGTGGCGGCGCCCGCACCCGGCACAGCAGGCCTTGCTCGTGTTGGTCCACCTGTACAAGGGCGAGCCGTTCGCCCAGATCACGGCAGGGTTCGGGGGGCACCACGACCGCCTGGCGCATGCGTGCACGAGACCACGGCCCTGCTCGCCCAGCGGGTGCCCACCCTGGGACAGGGGCTGTGCCGCACACGACGTCGTGGGGGCCTACGTGATCGTGGACGGCACGCTGATCGGCTGCGACCGTGTCGCGGCCGACCGCCCGTTCCACTCCGGCAAACATCAGCGGCACGGCATGAGCATCCAGGTCGCCGCGGCCCCGGACGGTGAACCCCTGTGGACCTCATGGTCGTTGCTGGGATCGGTGCACGATGTCAGAGCCGCCCGGGTGTGGAGGATCGCCGAGCGCATCGCCGCCGCCAGGCTGCCGGGCCTGGGTGACAAGAGGTACGTGGGCCTGTCGCAGGTCGTGTTCTACCCGTTCAAGGGCCGGGAAAAGCCCCAGTGGAAGAAGGACTGACAGCGGACAGTAGATACTCCCCATAGGCGGCCACTTAAGGCCCCGCCCACGGCCACGACACTCCCCACTGATGGCCAGATACCTCCCCGCCTGACCAGGACAAACACCGGTCGGCGAGGGTTGACCGGGTGAAGAGCAGCAGGGAGATCATGGAAATCCTGGAGGCCTACGACCTCACCGGGAGTTACCGGGCAGCGGCCGAACTGGCCGGGTGCGACCACCACACCGTCGCCCGCTACGTCAAACTCCGCGAGACCGGCCAAAGCCCCGAGCAGCGCACCCACCGCGCCCGCCCCATCGACGACTACCTCGACAAGATCGAGGAACTCGTCAACCGCTCCCAAGGCAGGGTCCGCGCCGATGTCGTCCACCGGCGCATCACCGCGATGGGCTTCACCGGCGGCGAGCGCACCACCCGGCGGGTGGTCGCCCAGGTCAAGGACCGCTACCGGGCCGGGAAACGGCGGGTGTTCCGGCCCTGGATCCCCGAACCAGGCCTGTGGATGCAGTGGGACTGGGGAGAAGGCCCCAAGATCCGGGGGCGGCGCACCCACCTGTGGTGCGCCTGGCTGGCCTGGTCCCGCTACCGCGTGATCATCCCGGTCTTCGACAAGACCCTGCCCACCGTGGTCGCCTGCCTGGACGCCACCCTGCGCCGACTCGGCGGGGTGCCCGCCTACGCCCTCACCGACAACGAGAAGACCGTCACCGAAGCCCACATCGCCGGGATCGCGGTCCGCAACCCCGAGATCGTGCAGGTCGCCCGCCACTACGGGATGACGATCCGCACCTGCGTCCCGGCCGACCCGCAGACCAAGGGCGGATCGGAGGCCACAGTGCGCATCGCCAAGGCCGACCTGGTGCCCACCGACGTCAACCTGGCCGAGGGTTTCCGCACCTTCGGCGACCTGGAAACCGCCTGCCGCGCCTTCACCGACCAGGTCAACGACCGGATCCACCGGGAAACCCGCCGCCGTCCCACCGAAGCGTTGGCCGAGGAGCGCACCCGGCTGCACCCGCTGCCCGCCGAACCGTTCACCATCGCGTTTGGCACCACAAGGCGGGTCAATTGGGACAGCACGATCTCGGTGGAGGGGGTTCGCTACTCCGTCCCCCACCACCTGGTCGACACCCGTGTCTGGGCCCGCTTCCACGGCGAGGAGCTGATCGTCACCGCCGTCGGCGAACGCGGCCCCGAGGAGGTGGCCCGCCACGGGCGCTCCACCCCGGGCAACCCGAGCATCAGCGACGACCACTACCCCGAGCGGGGCGACAAGGAAGGCGACCGCACCCCCAGAGCCCACAGCGCCGAGGAGGCCGCGTTCCTGACCCTGGGGCCCGGAGCCGCGTCCTGGCTGGTCGAAGCCGCCTCGGTGGGCACCCGCCGGATCAAGCCCAAGATGGCCGAGGCCGTCGCTCTGGCCAAGCTGCACACTCCGGCCGAGGTTGACCGGGCGCTGGGGACCGCGGCGATCGCGGGCCGGTTCGCCGAGAACGACCTGATCGCCATCTTGGCCCACCAGGCCGGACGCCCTGCCGCCGAGCCCACCCGCGCCAGCGAGGACCACAGCCTGCAGCCGGGCACCTCGGCCTGGTCCTCCTTCGGCCTGCCCCGCGACGACGAGAGCGAGCAGTGATGAGCACCCCGATCCGCACCGTTGCCGGACCGCCCGCCGAGCCGATGGCCGAGGCCGTCGAGCTCACCCGCCGGTTGCGGCTCCCCTACCTGCGCAAGGCCATGGCCGACGTGATCCCCACCGCCAAGGCGCAGCGGTGGGACCCAGCCGAGGTGGTCCGCGTCCTGCTGGCCGAGGAAGCCGCTGGACGCGACCAGACCAACCTGCGCACCCGCCGCAAGCGGGCGAACTTCCCCACTGGCAAGACGTTCGGGGACTGGGACGAGACCGCCTCCTGCATCGCCCGACCCACCCAGGACGCGCTCAAGACGCTGGAGTGGGTGGCCAGGCGGGAGAACCTGAGTATCTGCGGGCCCTCGGGGACGGGCAAGTCGCACTTTTGCGAGGCGCTGGGGCACGCCGCGGTCGAGGCGGGGATGACGGTGGCCTGGCACACCATCGAGGACCTGGGGGTGCTGGTTCGCAGGCACCGGGCGGACGACTCCATGGCCAGGGCCGTGACACGGCTGCTGCGCGCGGACTTGATCGTGGTCGACGATATCGGGCTGCTACCGGTCTCGGCCGATGCGGCCGAGGGGTTCTACAGGCTGGTGGACGCCGCCTATGAGCGCAGGTCGTTGGTGGTTTCCAGCAACCTGCACCCGTCGGGGTTCGACGAGATCATGCCCAAGACGTTGGCGACCGCGACGGTTGACCGGCTCCTGCACCACGCCCATGTCGTGGTGACCCAGGGTGACAGTTTCCGGCTTGCTCAGGCGACCTCGGGAGCGGGGGTGAAGGCGTTGAGTTGACCTCGGACACCACCACGGCGGGGACTTATCTGGCCGCCGTTGGGGAGATCGGCCTGGCCGTCAGTGGGGAGAACTACTGGCCGCCTGCGGGGAAAACACACTGGCCATTGACAAAGGACGCCAACTCCGACCACGCCAAGCTCCGCGCACCTGGTGAGCGGGCCATCGCCCAGCTCAAGAACTGGGGTGTCCTACGCTGGTTGCGGTGCCGCCCACAGCGGGCCGGCGAGATCACCCGAGCCGTGCTCGTACTTCAACTCCGCGAAGCACGATGAAAAGCGCTCACTGATGGGTGCGGGTTTACGGCACCCAAGCACTGGACGTGAACCCTTGGCCGGAAGTGGACACAGCAGGCTTCTCCCAGAAGAGACTTCTCGTCCGATGACCACAGGTTCGAACCCTGCCGGGGATACCAAAAACCCCAGTTCAAATGGGGTATGTGATGTCATCACACACGAGTCGCCGCGCGGATGGGCCCGGGGGCCGAGGCGGAACCGGATCACTCAGGTCTTCGCCTTCTCACATACCTCCAGCCTGAGACCCCCTCAGGCACCAGCGGGCAGGAGCTGCGCCAACCCGACACAGGTGTGTGGATCCGCCCACGTCTGGGTCGCTCGCACCCGCCACCGGCCGGACGGCAAGAACACAGGTGCCTGCTCAGGTACCCCTCCGTCGGGATACACCTCGTTCAGGTCCGCCCCCGGCACAGCGGCGTCCATGAGCACCGCCGGACCGTCCGTCACCCAGGTGCCGCACTCCTCCCACCCCGTGGCCGGATCGGCCAGCACACCCTCAGCCGCGCCCCTCAGGTCGGATTCGGAGTCAGCGGCGAGCCAGCGCAGGAAGGCCCGGTGCCCGGGCAGATAGCCACTGGTGTCGGACTCCGCCCCCAGGACCAGCGCCTGCCCGCCGCCGTCGCCCACGGGGAGCACCCCAGCCAGACCGTCCACCGCGCACGCCCGGTCGTAGTCGTCTGGGACATCCCCTCCCATGAGGACCCCGGTTGGCGTGCCGCCGCTCCACGCGGCCAGTGCCGACACAGGGATGACGACCAACGGACCGCCCAGTGAATCCACCCACGTGGGGGAGGGAGGACCCCCATCGGCACGAGGGGCCGGAGAAGCGCTCATACCACCGACTCCCCAACCAGGACCGTGGCCGCTCACAGCTCAACGGCCTTGCGGACCCGTTCCAGCCGCGCCCGGTTCTCCTCCACCCACTCATCCGTGACACCGATCGGCACGCGCACCGCGATCTGTGTCGAGGGCATGTCGTGCACGGTCACCTCCACCGGATCGTCGGGCACCACTTCCAACCAAGGGGTGCGGTCGCCCGGGGGCCACTCGACCCGCTCCTCGGCATCGAGCGCGTCCAGGCAGCGCTCCCAGTCGTCCAGGTCCCCGTCCGAGAGCGCCAGTTGGAGACGGCCGCTGACGAAATCGCTCTCCACCACGAGGAGGGCGGGGTGATAGCGCTGTGGTTCTGCTGCTCCCACCGTCCGGGAATCACCGCACTCGACCACGACGGCCACACTCTGCCCAGGATCAGAGAACCGGAAGAGCTCCAACGACTGCTTTCCGCTCACCGACGAACCTCCTAGGGATACCCAACGGACCAGGTCGGCCCCGATCCTTGCTACACCACCCCCAAGACAACCGGCGCGCCGACCGCCACCCACACCGTGGGTTCGCCCTCCAGGGACCCTTCCTCCCCCGGACCGTTGACGGCGCAGGCAAAGAGCGGGCGTCAGATGTGCGCCCTGATCTGGCGCACGAGGTGGCCGAGCGCCTCTGCGGGGGCGGTGGTCTCCTCCTCGTCGAACCAGTCGCGTTCCGGGTTCCAGCCGGTGACCTGGAACCGGGCGAAGCCGCACGGCCGGTCGTAGTCCAACACCTCCAGCGACGTCCGAGCGCCGCGGCAGGGCACCACAACGGTCAGCGAGGCGAAACCGTCCCCACCGTGGACTTCGAGCCGTTCGGCCCACCCATGGGTGTCGATCGACGCACGGCAGTGCGGGCAGCCGATCCTGTCCAGGTTCTGTCCGCAGTCGACCAAGGCGGGCGTGTCATGCCAGGTGATGTCGACCCCGGCAGCCGCCTTGGTGGAGGCCCTCGAGGCCAGGGTGGCCGCGACCGCGGCAACGCGGTCGGGCTGCCAGTACGGGTCGGTCGCGATGACCGACAGGACGTCATCACTCACAGCCTCCGCCCGCCCGTCGTCCCACACGGACAGGTGGAACGGCCCCTGAGGTGTGTCTGTCTACGGGGAGAGCTCCACAGGTTCGGGTTCGAGATGGACATCGCCTCGGGGCCGTTGTGCAGCTATACAGACAACCGAGCACCGTGGCCTGAGAATCCGGCAACACGGCTCCACTGAAGCCGGTGCACGCCACAGCCTCCATCACCCCCAGCACGAACCGACCGACGGGTAGCTCACGGGCAGGGCCGTGCCCCCTCAGCGGCCTTGTGGGACGCCCCCCGAGACCGGCCGCTCTGGGGACCGGCACCTCTCCCTCACCGGGACGCGGCGGCCTCACGTTCAGCCAGGGTCCGAGCGGCCCGGCCCAGCATGCGTCCGTTGATCCGAATGGAAAGGGCGCGAGGCAGCAGGCGAGACATCACCCTCATGCGACGGTCCGGCACGTGCGTGGAGCGGCCCCGCAAGAACGCGGCCAGCGCCTCCCTCACGGCGGCCCGGACCGGGAACGGCCGGATGGGCATCGACGCGCGGTCGATGCCGTAGGCGTCCATGACCGGTGTGTCCACGTTTCCCGGCAGCAGAACCATGACGTCCACTCCGGCCGAGGCCAGTTCGTAGTGGAGGGCCTCTCCGAGGTTGAGCACGTAGGCCTTGGAGGCGCTTTCGTGGGCCATGTTGGGCAACCCGTGCATCGCACCCAGGGCCGAGACGAGGACCATGCCGCCACGGCCGTGGGCGGCGAACCGCCGACCGAAGGCGTGGGCCAGGTCCAGGTGCGCGGTGGCGTTGACGGTGTGGCGGCGGTGCAGGTCGGCCACGTCCTGGTCGAGGAGCCGGCCGGGCATTCCGGCGCCGGCGTTCGAGATCAGCAGACCGACGTCAAGGTCGGCGGTCGCGTCGACGATGGTCTCGGCGGCACCCGTGCGGCTGAGGTCGACGGTGACGATCCGGCACTCGATGCCGTGGGCCTGAGTGAGTTCAGCACCGAGCGCTTCCAGTCGGTCGGTGGATCGGGCGGCGAGAACCAGGTGCAGTCCGGCCTCAGCGAGTTGTTCGGCGAAGGCGCGGCCGATACCGGACGAAGCTCCGGTCACGACCGCCCAGGGGCCATAGGACAAGATTTGAACCATGGTTTGGACTGTAATCTAAGTTCGAATCCAGGGCAAGCGGATAGGCTGTCCGCCGTGAAGAGACCACCTGACGACCTTGCGCAGCGCCTGCTCGACATCAGCGAGCAAGTGTTGCGTGCCACGCCGCCGCCGCGACTGGAGGACATCGCCAACCAGGTCGGGGCGTCGCGGGCCACGCTGTACTACTACTTCGCCGGTCGCGACGACCTGCTCGTCTTCCTTCTGACCGCGCACACCCAGGACGGAGCCCAGGCGGTTCGCAAGGCGATCGACCCGGACGGTCCGCCTGAGCAGCGGTTACGGGAGATGGTGGCTGCTCTCTCCGCCTACCTGGCGCACCGACCGGGTGTGTGCGTGGGCCTACTGGGCGCGCTCGGGGCGGCGGGTCGGATGGCCGAGGCCCTGGAAGCCAACGACGAATGGATCGCCGGACCGCTCCGGGAGCTCCTCACGGAGTGCCACGCCAGCGGCGCGATCAGAGCTGTCGACGTCTCCGACGCCGCCAACGCCGTGCTCGGAGGGATACTGCTCGCCGTTCTGGGCCGGGCGATGGCCGACACGGATCCGAGCGACCCGGCGTTCCTGGAACAGCTCTGCGACCAGGTGCTCCACGGCATCCTCGCCTAGCCATGCCACGTTCATGGGCAACCTCATCCCCGGCCCTGAAGATCCGGTGATCTGCGACCTCGACAGCCCGGCTGTGTCGATGAGAAGTGACAGCGCTTATCGATGGGTTCTGGAAGCGGTCGAGGCCTACTGCGACATGGTCATGTCGCTGAGTTCTGGCAGCGCCGGAGCCCTCCTCGCCGCCGGGCGCGGCCGTCGCTGGAGACCGGAAAAACCGTGGGAGGGTGAGTGCCGCTCAGCCTTTCCGATCAGTGAGTGAGCCTGGCGCTGATGCCGGGGAGACCGGAGGCGAGCCCGCCGTGGTCGTCGGGTCGCGTCTTCGGCGCCTGTTCATCGACCACGTCGGCTTCGACCGTGATCCTTGTCCGGGAGCAGATTCACCACCCCTTTCCACCCAACCGTCCGCCGCGCCGGTTCAGGAACAGCACACCCGTGTCGGCGTCGGGCCAGTCGGGCAGGGGCTCAACAACGCCGCGATCTCCGACAAGCTGGAGCTGGGTCGCGCCGGCGGCTACAGCCGCCAATGTCATGTCCGTTCCTTGTACACCGACGCAGAGTGAGTGGAGACGGGTGGATGGGTGAAACCAACAAGGAGACGACCTTGTGCTACGCGGACGGGGTCTGGAACAGGGGTTACGACCCGGTGGGACGTTCCTGGTCTGAGGGCGTCTCGCTGGACGCTGCGATCTCCGCGGCCGGGTACGAGTTGTGGGCACGGATCGGGGATCCGGCCGTGCTGGTGAACGCGCCGATCACGGTCACCATCCACCACCGCCCTCAGGAGCCCCGGTATCTGGTCTGTGTGGAGGGGCTGTTTGGTCCGCTGGAGTGGGTCTACGCCCGGGCACTGCCTGACCTGATGGACCTGTTGGCGAAGTGGACGCCCGCTGTGCAGTTCGCCTTCGTCACCGATCTCCTCTGTCAGCTCAACGATCCACACGGCGGGGACAGTGACGTCATCAGGCTCCTGCGAAGGCTGTTAAGACAGGGGGAGGACTACTGAGTTTTTCGTTAGTTCTTCGGGTATGAGGGGATTGGTCGTGCGAGCATCACGGTATGCCCCTCACAACCGAGCCCCCTGCTTCTGAGGAAGCCGTCCCGCCGCTGACCCGCCCGCAGCTGGCCGAGGCCCGGCGTATGCGCGCAGCCGAACTCTTTGACCAAGGCGACCATTCCCAGGCCGAGATCGCCCGGATACTCGGCGTCTGCGCGGACAGTGTCCGGCGCGGGAAACGCCTGTGGGAACAGGGCGGGGTGGCGGCGCTGCGTCGTCGCCCGCCTACGGGGCGGCCTCCCAAGTTGGCCGAGGAGCAGGTGAAGCAGGTCCGTGCCGCCTTGGAGCAGGGCGCCCAGGCCCATGGCTTCGCCTCCGAGTTGTGGGCCTTGGAGCGGGTGGGGCTGGTGGTCGAGCGCGTGACGGGGGTGGAGTTGGCCCCTGCGTCGGTATGGCGGCTACTGACCGTGCGGTTGGACTGGAGCCTGCAACGACCCCAGCGCACGGCCGCCGAGCGCGACGAGTCTGAGATCGCCCGGTGGGTGGCGCACGAGTGGCCACGCATCAAAAGGGGGCACTGAAGAATCGGGCATGGATCGTGTTCTTCGACGAATCGGGCATCTCGCTGCTGCCCCAGGTGCGCCGCGCCTACGCACCCCGCGGCCGCACCCCCACCCTGACCCACCGGTTGAACTGGAAACGCGCCTCGATGGCCGCCGCGTTGGGATACCACGCCGCCGAGGCCGGACGCGGGGCCCGGTTGTGCTTCGACCTGCGTCCGGGCAGCTATGACGCCGACGCGCTGATCGCGGTACTCGAACAGCTCAAACGCTTCTACGAGGGCGAGCGGGTGGTGCTGGTCTGGGACGGGTTGAGCGCGCACTGGAGCCGGGCCATGCGCGCCTGGGTGGCAGACCAGGACTGGCTCACCCTGGAGCGTCTGCCCGCCTACGCCCCCGAACTCAACCCCGTGGAGATGCTGTGGTCGGCCATCAAGGCGCGGGAGTTGGCCAACGTGGCCGGTGATCACCTGGCCGACGTCGCCGACGCAGCAGAACAAGGCATCAACCGCATCTGCGCGGACGAGCGGCTCGCGTGGTCCTTCCTGACCCACACCGGCCTGGAGATCCACCCCTCATACCCGAAGAACTAACGAAAAACTCAGTAAGCTTCTGACCTGCGAAAACGTTCGCAGGTCAGAAGCCTTCGCATGCATGGGGGTGCACCAGTAAGTGACGGGAGGCGGTCCTGCCACTCGCCGCTGGAGACTCAATCGCGTACACCGGGATCCTCGTCATACCCTGGAACCATCAGGACACTAAGCGCAGCAAGGCAATTACTCTCAGTGATAACTTGTGTGCATGCGCACCCTTGAACACCCCTGGCTCCGCCGCCTCGCTGTCGTGACCAGCGCCGTAACGATGACTTGGAGCCTGACCACCACAACCGCCCACTCCCAGGATCAAGACGAGGCCACCCCAGGCCTCCCTCGCTCCGAGGCCCCGTACACGCCCCAAGAACGGGTCCAAAAGCCCAGCGGAAACTGCGGCATCCAGGTCAACTACCCGCATTACAGTGCCCAGTACAAGGAGATCCACACACGGGTCACCAGCTTCTGCAGGGACCTGCCCCTGGTCTCCAACACCGTCTCAGCGAAGACCTACCGTTCACGCTGGTTCGGCTGGCAGCGCATCTCCGCTCTCGGCCCGAAGACGAAGACCAGCGGCAACGTGCAGGAATACCGCCGAACCATCACTGCCCCCTGCGACAAGGGCAGCCAATACCGGTACCGCACTGAGGGGTTCGGAGAAGTCAGCACAGGCGCGCAGACCTTCTCCGCCGCAGCGTATGAGGAGAACGACAACGTGATCTCATGTGGCTGAGGAGCTTCGTTCTCGGAGCATGGCCTTGCGTGGGAGCCTGCCTCCTCCTCACGTCGTGCTCCACTCCTCCCCTCACTCCTTCTCATGGAGAAACCGTGCCTGGCATCGTCTGGAGACAGGTCTCCGAACGCACCCCGCCATCGGAACCCCCGCTCCTGGAGATCGGAGACCAGGAACTCCCACCACTCCTCTCCACCCTGGGAGGAGGCCCGGAATCCCCTCCTGAGAGCCTCACCTGGCCTGAACTCCATCAGAACCCGGAACAAGCCAGGATCCTCACAGGCAGCGCACCCATACGTGTCGTCATGCTCTCCTTTCCCAACGTCAACGAGCACGGTATCCCCGACGAGGACACCTCCACCGAGGAAAGGTGCGTAGAACGGCTCCAACCAAACACGGCGGCTCCGCGGGAAGGCTGCGTCTACTACTCGCTGGACGAGGGCACCATCCAACTGAAAACCGGGCCATCCGGGTGTCTCCCCTACCACGTCCTCCAGGCCACATGGATCAGACCGGAGCACACCCCCGATGGACCCGCCGAAGAGTACGTCTCCTACGCCTGGAAGGACACCACACCCACCTGCATGAGGAAGGGAATGCCTCATGAACGACAATAACCAGACCGCAGCCGTAGAGGCCCTGGCCAGGCTTACCGCCACCGCCGTACTACCAGCCCGCGGCCTGTTCATCGCCGAAGCACACATGGTCGCACCAACGGTGACCCCGGAGGGAGAACCACGACGCGGTTTCACCCCTTATCGGAACCGCGACAACGATCGGGTCACCCACCTGCGACGCCATCTGGAAATCGAAAACCACGATGTATGGACCGTGCGAGCAGACGACCGGCACATCAGCCGCCACGGGGACACCGTCCACCTGCACATGGGCGGCCACACCACCGAACAGCACGTCGATCCACGAGCCGCACACGAGGTGGACTGGGCCTTCTGGGCGGGAGACTGGTTCGCCGAACTCATCGAACCCCACAGAATCCTCGGTTTCCTCACCGAGGTCACGACCGTGCCCGGCTCTCCAGGTCCGGTGTTGAGCGCCACCCCGAACCGGAGAACCCCCTCCCCCTACGACGGGGCCGCCGCCGATCACATCACCAGACTGGAGATCGTCCCGGAGGCGAACACCTCCCGCATCAGCCGAATCACCGGCCACCACGCCGACGGCCAACAGGACATCTACCAGTTGATAGAAGCGCATGACAGAAGAAACCCGCATCGCCCTAACAAAGATGGGTGAACTTTTCCCGTGCAGCAGTCCAGGAATTCTCCGGCCCAACAATCGGACGCCGCCAGCGGCCCGTGTGTGCTCCGTTCGTGCTCTTCAGTTCCGTACTGACACGACACCGGGCGGCATCACACGGCCTCAGACGGCAGGACGGATCGGATGGGGTGACATGAAACGGCACGAAAAGACACGTGGCGGCACCAGATCACCGGACTTCTCATCCGATGGCCTCGAGTCACTCCGGAGAAGCGTCTTCTCCAACCGGGCCGTCCGCCAAGAACAGCCGAATCCCAGCATCGGACTCGTGCGCTCACTGAATCAGACACTGTTCCGACTGGCAGGCCGGCGACACCGATCGGCTACGGCATCGGGGCCGTCTCCGGCCACTGCATGTCATCCCTGGAGCCCTCACCCCTTGTCCAACCTTCCCCTGCTCTCCTTACCGCCGAACCGACCGGCGATCGCCTTCGCGGTCGGCAGCTCACCGATCGCTCTCTCCTGTTCTTCGACCCACTGCCATGCTCTGGGTTGGAACGGCGGGAACGACTCGGGGGTGATCTCGTGTTTGGCTTCGGTACCTGGCAAACCTTGCTGACCACGTGCGTACGCGATGCGTAACTCCGGGCAGTGGGGCGGAAATCGCACATGAGCAGCTCGTGCGTACCGATCAGTGCCAAGCACGGCCAGGCACAGATGGTCCGCGACCGCAGCATGGGAACTCCGCCACCGCGCCGTTGGCGGGCAAGGACGCGATGGCGCCGGGGGTGAGCAGGGTCCAGGGCGGCAGCCCGCCCCGACGGCCGTGGCGGGGCATCCCCAGCAGGGTCGTGGAGGCGCCGACGATCGTTCCTTCCGCCGACAGCGGGAAAGCGGGAGGAGGGCGGCGCGCGATCCCGGTACGCCGTGGCGCAGGACGAGTTCGTACATGTGAAAGCGGGACACCACCGAGGCGATACCCCGAGCCCCCGGAACGGCGGCGACGGTCGCCATCCATGACCACCGGGAGGGTGCCATGCCGGGGGCTCCGTTCTCGTGATGAGGCCGTGAGCGCAGGGTGTTTCGAGGACGGGTGGTCCTGAAAGTCCCGGAACTCCTGCGGTACAGGACTTTTGGGGCATAGGTGACGGATATCGGCGTTCTCTCCGTGTGGGCGGACCGGTGTCCCTAGGGTCGTTCGGAACGATCCCGAGGAGCACCGATGTCCGTGACCGAACCGGCGGAGCGCCCCCTGCCCCGCGACCCCTACCGGAACCTGGTCCTGCTCGCCCTCCTCACCCTGTCCGGACGGTCCCCCGCGCACGACCTCCTGCCCTGGTCGCACCGGTTGGTCTCCGACGCCCTGCCGTGGGGGCGGCGCAACCCGCGCGCGCACGAGTACCCCCGGGTACGCCGCCGAGTGCTGCGCCGGGCGCTGCGTGCGCGCCGTCCGCGCGGCCCGGCCGGGCTGCGGGTCTCCCCCGCGGGCGGCGCCGGTCACCTCGAACGGGCCCTGACGTCCCTGAGGGGGCTCGACACGGCGTCCCGTGCGGCATACGCCCTGCTGCGGGTGGAGGCGCTACCCCGGGAGGAGGCTGCGGACCTGCTGCGGTCCGCCGGGGCGGCCGACCCCGAGGACGCGCTCGACCGGGCGGCCGCCGTCCCCGACGGGTTCCGGCCGCCCGACCCCACGGTGGTACGGGTCAGCGGACGCGGCACCGTACCCGGGCGGCCGGTCCTGGTCTCGGCGGTCACGTTCGCCCTCTGCCTGGGCACGGTGGGCCTGACGACCGCCACACCGCGCACGGTGCGGCCGGAGCCCTCCCCGCCGCCCGCGGCGACGGTCGTCACCGACGAGGACTCCTGGCGGCGGAGTTTCCGGCTGGACCTGACCGCCTGGCACGCCCGGGGCGACTCCACGGGCGACGCGGAACTGGTGGACGAGGCCCTGTCCGCCTGGACCGCGCACGGCCGGCACCGGCCGCGGGAGCCGCGGCTGGTGTTCGCCGGTCGGGTGGACGGCCGTCGCGTGGTGGTCCTGCACGACACCCCGTGGACCGCGCGGTACGCCCGGGGAGCGGGCGGCACGGAGTTCGACGTGTTCCCCGAACCCGCCGACGGGGTGGCGAACTGGCCCGCGCTGCGCCTGTCGGAGACCGCCGACGGCGTGCGTTACCTCCTGCCGCCGTGGGTGACCGAGGCGGCGTCGGCCTCGCTTGGCGCGCCGGAGGAGGGTTGGTCCGAGGTGGGGCGGGACGAGCACGGCGTGACCGAACCACTGCCCGCCGACGGGCACTGCGGGACCGGACCGGTGCTGCGCCTGCGGGCCCCGGAGATCGCGCACGGGCAGCCGTACACGGTGGCGGACCTGGGTGATCCGGCCACGGCGCACCTGGGGTACATGCCGCCGCCACCGGCGCGGATCCGCCGGTTGGGGCCGCACGAGGTCCTGGACGACGAGCACGGGTTCGCCCTCTGGGGTCTGGCGAGCTGCGCGGGCGACCCGCCGCGCGAACCTGTGGTCACCGCGACGGCGTGGGAGTTCGCCGCACAGGAGCTGCCCGGCGGGGCCTCGGGGCGGTGGGTGTGCCTGCGCTACGGCACGCACGACGGCGGCGGTCTGGCCCGCGCGGTCCTGGTGGTGCGCACCGACGAGGGCACCGAGACGACCACGGTCGGGGAGCGTTCGGGCGGGTGGGAGTGCAGCAACCTGGACCGCCAGGTGGTGGCGGGCACGTGGTGGCGCTCCCCTGGAGGCCGGTGGCACTACCTGGCGGCGGCCTCGCGCGAGGTCGCCGAGCTCTCGGTGTCGGGCGCCGTGGCCGAGGAGGGCGACGGGCCGGTGCTCGCGGTGGCCGGACCGCGGCGTGGCGACGGACCGCCCGCCGAACCCGTGACGGTGCGCGCGGTCGACGCGCACGGCGACGAGATGACGCCGCTCACCGGCTGACGCCTCCGGCCACGGCCTGTGGTCTTCGCCTCCCGCGGTGTCCGGACGCGGTCGTCGCCTACGTCCGAGAGACCGAACCCCTGATCATCCACGGTCTGGTGGGCTGACGGAGAGGACACCTGTCCGAGCGCTCCTCACCGCATGGGCCGCCCGGCGTGTCGACGGCCGGGTCAGGGACCCTGACCATGGTGGCGTCCACACGTGTCCCCGGCCGACCTCGGAAACGGCCTTCGTGACGACGGGCGGCTGGTGGGGATCCCGTGAACCGGATGCGCGGTGACCCACGCCAAGTCATCGTCACTACACCCGTTGTCTGCGCGTGGCGTCGGTGTTAACTTCACGTCCATGGGAGCGCTCCCGAATTGGGAGCGCTCCCGAAACCAGAGACCGGATCTCATACCGCCTCCGGCGCGTACAGCGAGGTACGCGCGTAGCGACCCCTCGGGTCCCGGCCCGGGACCCGAGCCGCCACCGTCGGCGGCCCCTCCAGCACGACCGCGCCCCGTCCCCGCCCCTCCCCTGAGAGCCCCGCTCCCCACGGCGCCCCGGCGCCAGCGGGGTGCCGGGCGCGGACGGGAGCACCCCCCGAGGAGGACACGTGACCACCCCCCACACCCGTCCGCGCCGCGCCCGTTGGCGCGCCGCGGGAGCCGCGCTCCTGGGCGCGGTACTCACCGCCGCCCTCCTACCGGCGGCGCCCGCCCAGGCGGCACCGATCTGCTCGGTCGACTACCGGACCGACGACTGGGGCTCCGGCTTCACCGCCGAGGTCTCCGTCACCAACGAGGCCGAACCCGTCTCCGCCTGGACGCTGGGCTGGGAGTTCACCGGCGACCAGCAGATCACCAACAGCTGGAACGCGCAGGTCTCCCAGAACGGCAGCTCCGTGACCGCCCAGGGCCCGTCCTGGGCGCCCGACCTCGGCAGCGGGCAGACCGCGACGTTCGGGTTCCAGGCCACCTACAGCGGCGACAACCCCGCTCCCACCGGGTTCACCCTCAACGGCCGGGACTGCGCGGGCGAGAACGAGGCCCCGACGCTGGTCGTCGACCCCGGCTCGATCGCCCTGGCGCCAGGAGGACAGGCCGCCTTCGACGTCGCGCTGTCGGCGGCCCCGGAGCAGGCCGTCGCCGTCAGCGTGGAGCGCACCTCCGGCAGCACCGACCTGTCCGTGGCCTCGGGCGCCTCGCTGACCTTCGGCGCGTCCGACTGGGACGCCCCCCAAGAGGTGACCGTCGCCTCCTCCGGCGACGGCGCGGGCGAGCCCGCCCAGGCCGAGTTCACCGTCTCCGCCGAGGGCTACGACCCCGTGGTCGTCACCGCGCGCGAACTGTCGGGCGCCGACACCCCCTACGAGGAGGAGTTCCTCGACCAGTACGCGAAGATCAAGGACCCCGACAACGGCTACTTCCGCGAGGTCGGCGGGCTCCTCGTGCCGTACCACTCGGTGGAGACCCTGATCGTGGAGGCGCCCGACCACGGGCACGCCACCACCTCCGAGGCCTACAGCTACTACCTGTGGCTGGAGGCGGCCTACGGTCGGATCACCGGCGACTGGGCGCCCTTCAACGACGCCTGGGAGTCCATGGAGGCGTTCATCATCCCGGGCACCGCCGACCAGCCGACGAACTCCGCCTACGACCCGTCGGCCCCGGCGACCTACATCCCCGAGTCCCTCGACCCGGGCGACTACCCCATGCCGCTGACCCCCGAGGTCCAGGCGGGTGAGGACCCCCTCTCCCAGGAGCTGGCCAGCACCTACGGCACCGACGAGGTCTACGGCATGCACTGGCTGCTGGACGTGGACAACGTCTACGGCTACGGGTTCTGCGGCGACGGCACCGACGACGCCCCCGCCTACGTCAACACCTTCCAGCGCGGGTCCAACGAGTCGGTCTGGGAGACCGTCCCGCACCCGTCCTGCGAGACGTTCGCGCACGGCGGCGAGTACGGTTTCCTCGACCTGTTCACCGACGACGAGAGCTACTCCGAGCAGTGGCGCTACACCAACGCGCCCGACGCCGACGCGCGTGCGGTGCAGGTGGCCTACCTCGCCCACCAGTGGGCCTCCGAGCAGGGCAACGCGGACGCCATCGCCTCGAACGTCGCCAACGCGGCCAGGATGGGCGATTACCTGCGCTACGCGATGTTCGACAAGTACTTCAAGGAGATCGGCGACTGCGTCGGCGCCGAGTCCTGCGCACCGGGTTCGGGCAGGGACTCCGCGCACTACCTCATGTCCTGGTACTACTCCTGGGGTGGTGCCCTGGAGAGCGCCCAGTACCCGTGGGCCTGGCGCATCGGCGGCTCGTCCGCCCACCAGGGCTACCAGAACGTGATGGCCGCCTACGCGCTGTCGGAGGTGGACGCGCTCCGGCCCGAGTCGGCCACCGGAGCCGAGGACTGGGGCACCAGCCTCGACCGGCAGCTGGAGTTCCTCCAGTGGCTGCAGTCCTCCGACGGCGGTATCGCCGGGGGCGCGACCAACAGCTGGGAGGGCTCCTACGCCGAACCGCCCGCGGGGACGCCGACCTTCCACGGCATGTACTACGACGAGAAGCCCGTCTGGCACGACCCGCCGTCGAACCGCTGGTTCGGGTTCCAGGTCTGGGACATGGAGCGGGTGGCCGAGTACCACCGCATCACCGGTGACGAGCGCGCCGGGCAGATCCTGGACGCGTGGGTGCCGTGGGCGATCGAGAACACCACCGTCGGGGAGGACGGCGAGTTCGCCATCCCCGCCGACATGGAGTGGAGCGGTCAGCCCGACACCTGGACGGGTGAGCCGACCGGCAACCCGGACCTGAGCGTCGAGGTCGTCTCGCACGGCCAGGACGTCGGGATCGCAGCGGGGCTGGCCAAGACGTTCATGCACTACGCCGCCGCCACCGGCGACGCCGGGTCCCGCGAGGCGGCCGAGGCGCTGCTGGACGCCCTGATGTTCCACGAGGACGACCTGGGTGTCGCCGTTCCGGAGACCCGGGCCGACTACGAGCGCTTCGACGACCCGTTCGACTCCCCGGACGGCGGGCTCTACGTCCCCGAGGGGTGGACCGGTCAGATGGCCAACGGTGACCCGATCACCTCCGAGTCCACGTTCCTGTCGATCCGGTCCTTCTACGAGGACGACCCGAACTGGCCCCGGGTCGAGACCTACCTCGAGGGTGGCCCGGTGCCCGAGTTCACCTACCACCGCTTCTGGGCACAGGTGGACGTCGCCACGGCGCTGGCCACCCACGGCGAGTTGTTCGGAGACGGTTCCTGACCGGCCGTGGCCGCACGGGGGCGGGGCCCGCGCCCCGCCCCCGCCTCCGCCTCCGGACGGGCCCGGAGCCCGGCGGGCTCCGGGCTCCGGGCCGGTCGCCGCCCGCGACCGACCCGCCCCGGTGGACGACGTGCCGCGGAGCGCGGTCACACGTCCTGGTAGGCGCTGGCCTGCATCTCCCACAGTTCCCGGTAGTGGTCGCAGCTGGCCAGCAGCCGCTCGTGGCTCCCCCGCGCCAGCACCCGCCCCTGGTCCAGGACGACGATCTCGTCGGCCGGTCGCACCGACGCCAGCCGGTGCGTGATGAGCACGACCGTGGCCGAGGTCCGCGCGGCGTGCTCGTGCACCGACGAGAAGAACCGGTACTCGGCCCGGGCGTCCAGCGCCGAGGTGGGCTCGTCCACGATCAGCAGCGGGACGTCGGCGCCGTCGGCGCGGTAGAAGGCGCGCGCCGCCGCCAGCCGTTGCCACTGGCCCCCGGAGGGCTGCACGCCCTGGGCGAACGACTTGTCCATCAGCGTCTCCCACCCGTGGGGCAGGTCGGCCACCACGGCGTCGGCGTGGGTGGCGCGCGCGGCGCGGGCCAACCGGTCGGCGTCGAAGGGGGTGCCCATGACCACGTTCTCGCGCGCGGTCATGGGCCAGTGGGTGTGCTCCTGGCCCATGACCGCGATGCGTCGGCGCAGACTGTCGCCGTCCACCCCGGCCAGGTCGGCCCCGTCCCAGCACACGCGGCCCCGGTCCGGGACGTACAGGCCCGCCAACAGCTTGGCCAGGGTGGACTTGCCCGACCCGTTCTCCCCCACCAGCGCGTAGGTCCGGCCCCGTTCCAGGGTGAGGGTGACCTCGGCCAGCGCCGGGGCCCTCGGCGCGTCGCCGTCGGAGCCGTCGTCGTCGGGGTAGGTGAACGTCACGCCCTCCACCCGGATGGTCCCGAACCCCTCCGGGGCCGGGGGCAGGGTGGCGGGCGGTGTCAACGTCCGGGCGGTCTCGACCATGTCGAGGAAGTCGGCGAAGTACAGCCCCGACTCGTACACCCGGCTGACCGCGCCCAGGGCGGAGTTCAGCGCGCCCTGGGCGACGCGGATGGCGACCACCGCGGCGCCGCCGGCCGCGATCGGCACCACGCCCCGCACCATCAGCGTCCCGAGCACGGCGAACGCCGCCAGGGTCACCAGACCGCCGAAGGTGTCCCCGCCCAGCCGGATCAGGGAGGTGCGGGTGGCCAGGCCCATGTGCACGTCCAGTTCACGGTCGCCGAGCCGGTCGAACTCATCGCGCAGCACCCGCTCCATGTTGTAGGAGCGCACCTCGGAGGCGTTGTCGTCGTCCATCATCATCCGCTGCACCAGCCACTTGCGGCGACGCATGTCGGTCATGGCGAGCATGGCCCGGTACCGGAGTCGGGCCGCGGCCGCCGACCCCCACCACTGGGGCACCAGCGCCAACAGCAGCAGGGGGACCAGGACGGGGTGCAGGGCGGCCAGCACACCGGCCGCGGCGACGATGCCCACCAGGCCGGTGAGCACGTCGACGGTGTAGCGCACCAGCGACCCGGCCTCGTCGGTGCCGCGCGCGTAGGAGCGAAACACCTGGTCGTTGAAGGCGCTGGAGTCGAAGGCGGCGCGGGGCACGCTCGTGGTGGCCTCGTTGAACGTGCGCTCGGCGGCCAGGACCACCTGGGGTTCCAGTCGGGCCTGGGAGCGGCCGGCCAGGGTGGAGCAGACGCTGCGCGCCACCATCGCCGCCGCCAGGACGGCCAGGAGCGGCAGGGCGTTCAGGATCCGGTCGGGGGTGGGAGCGGCGGCGAACAGCCGCTCCAGCACCCGGGTGGTCATGACCAGGGCCCAGGCGGTGGCCGCCCCGGATCCGACGTTCCAGGCCACGGTCGCCAGCAGGTCGACGCGGTTGGCCCGCCACCCCAGGCGCAGGGCGTGCGCGACCAGGGACGGCATCCTGCGGCCCACCGTCATCCAGGTCGCCTTCGCGGCCTCCCGGGTGTAGGCGAGGTAGCGGGTGGGGGTGAGCTCGGCGTCCGCCGCGCTGGGACCGCCGGTGGTGTCGGTGGCGTCGGTCGGGTCACGCGGGTCGGTGGTCTCGTACGGGGTCGTCGCCACTAAGCGGTCCTCCCAGGGGTGAGCGGGCTGGTCACGGACGGGGTGGAGCGATGTCTGCGCAACGGTGGTCCTCTCCCTCGGGGCGCGCGGACGGGACGGGAGACGATCATGGCCGCCGCCACCGACCGTGCGCCGCCGCCTTCCCGGTTGCGGTCCGTCCGGTTCCACGACGCGCGTGCGACGCCCGGTCGCGAGGCAGGCCCGGCACGGGGTTCGGGGTGTCTTCCACTGCGACACGCGTACGGAAATCCGTGGGGATACGGCACCCCCGGAACTGGGACTGGTGGGGTCCTCCTGCCGGGAGGGTTATGGGCGGGGCGGGAGTCGCCACCGCGGCTTGTGGACCGACAGGACGGTCGCCGCGACCAGGAGGACCAGCTTGGCGAACACCCACACGTACCGCGGCAGCCCCCACCGGGCCCCGAGGGCCAGGACCAGACCGGTGACCAGGGCGGTCATGCTCAGGGGGATGTCGCCCGCGAAGGTCCGCACCGTCAGGAGCCGGTAGGCCGCGCGTGCGAACTCGATGTCGTCGGTCCGTGCCGCCACGGTGGTGAGGACGGCGAGGACCCGGACCTCGCCGAGCAGGCCGACGGAGCTGATGGCGCGCACGGTCAGGGCGGTCCTGCGGATACCCGCCGGCAGCGTCCGGGGCCGCTCCCGGCGGTGCCGGTGGTGCGTCGTTGTGGTCATGCCTCCACCAACGCGGCGGAACCGCCGCTCCGTCGTCTCCCGACGGACGGCACCGCGCCTACGTACGGGGGCGTAGGCGGTGTACGCGCCATCGCCGTTATCGGAGTCGGGGGTGTCCGTGGTGGTCGACCCCTGGACACAACTGTTGTTCTGGGAGCCGCTGTCCCCGCTGATCCGCCGACCCGCCCGGGTCGGCGGATCAGCGGGGACAGTATCGCCCCGACCCCGTCATCGGCCTGTCGGTTTCCCTCGTCGTTTCGAGATCCGGGCACTGCGGTTTCGAGACCGATTCGCGTGCGGTCGACGATCGCGTCAACACGCCAGCCGCATATCCGTGCTCCGTCTTCCCACACTTTCCGATATCCCGACGGAAGGAGTCGGACCGGTCCCGTACGTCCGCGGTGGCGTAGGTTGGACGCCGGTGCGCGCCCGCCGGGCCGGGCCCGAGCAGAGGGAAGGGTCCTCGAAGCGGTGGAGACGACGGGGGTGCGGACGCCCGACGGGGGAGGCCCCGGCGGCGGGTCGGGCGCGGCGCCGCGGCAGTGGACACGGGTCGCGGTCTTCGCCGTGTGGCTGGTGCTCGTCGCCGTGGCCGGTCGCCACGCCACCGACCTCGCGGTGCTCAGGGACTGGATCGACGCGGCGGGGGCAGCCGGACCCGCCGTCTACCTCCTCGGCTACGTGGTGGCCGTGCTCCTGCTGGTCCCGCGTCCGCTGCTGAACGCCGTCGCGGGTCTCGTCTTCGCCACCTGGCCGGGTATCGCGGTCGCGCTCACCGGCGGAGTCCTCAGCGCGCTGGTCCAGTTCGGCATCGCCCGCCTCCTCGCCCGGGACTTCGTGGAGGCGCGGCTCCCCTTCGCGCTCCGCGCCCGCCTCGACCGCACGATCGACCGGCACGGCCTCCTGGCGGTCATCCAGCTGCGCTTGTTCCCCCTCGTCCCCTTCTCCGCGGTCAACTACGGCCTGGGCGTCACGGGGCTGCGCGTCGTCCCGTTCGCCGCGGGTACCGCACTGGGCGGCCTGCCCGCGACCGTGGCCCTCGTGGTGCTCGGCGAATCCGCCACCGACCCGCTGTCCCCGGGGTTCCTCGCCTGTGCCGCGCTCGTCGCCGTGCTCATGGTCGGGAGCAGGGTGGTCGGCGTGTACGGCCGACGGTCACAGCGCGCGCGAACGTCCTCCGGGGGCGCCGTCGGGACGGGGTGAGCCGCCCGGGACGACCACACTCCTTGACACGGTTCCGGACAACCCCCATTATCATACCGACCAGACGGTATGCCACGGGGGCGGAGTCGACGCCGCCTCCCAGTGCACGCTCACGGCGCCGCACGCCGGTTCGTGGACACCTGGTGAGGAGAGGAAGAACGTGGACGTCGAGGAGTACCCGATCGACCCGCGCACCCGGCGGGGTGTGACCCGATGACCGACGAGCGCCAGGTCGACGCCGTCGTGTTCGACTACGGCGGCGTCCTCACCCGCCCGGTCCGGGACACGATCGCCGCCTGGATGAAGTCCGACGGGATCGACCCGGAGTCGTTCACCCGTGCCCTCAGGGCCTGGCTCTCACGCGACGCCCCGGACGGCACCCCGATCCACCGGTTGGAGACCGGGGAGCTGTCCGTGGAGGAGTTCGACGCCCTGTTCGCCGCCGAACTCGGCACCGTCGACGGCAGACCGGTCGACCCCGTCGGCCTGCTCGGGCGGCTGTTCGCCGGAATGCGCCCCGACCCGGCGATGTACTCCCTCGCCGAGGAGCTGCGCGGCCTCGGCCTCCGGGTGGCGCTGCTGTCCAACAGCTGGGGCAACACCTATCCCCGGGAGCGGATCGACGCGCTCCTCGACCCGGTCGTGATCTCCGGGGAGGTCGGCCTGCGCAAGCCGCACGCCCCGATCTACGAGCTGACCCTCGACCGGCTCGGCCTGCCCGCCGAACGTGTGGTGTTCGTCGACGACGCCGAACCCAACGTGCTCGGCGCCCGGGCGGTCGGTATGCGGGCCGTCCCGCACACCGACGCCGGGTCCACCCGGGCGGCCCTGGCCGAACTCGTCCCCGACCTGCCGGGGCGGTCACCGGCCGGGTGAAAGGTCTGGGTCGGCGCGGTGTCCGCCGCGCCGGTCCACGGTCGGCGGCGTGTACACGGAAGGAGCCGCCCCGCGGGTCCCGGTTTCGGGTCCCACGGGGCGGTGGCGGGCGACGGAAAGGGGCTACCGCGCCGAAGGCGTCCGTTGAGGGTGCCCCACCCCTCCGCGAAGCGGCTCCTGGGCGGTGGCGGGCGACGGAAAGGGGCTACCGCGCCGAAGGCGTCCGTTGAGGGTGCCCCACCCCTCCGCGAAGCGGCTCCTGGGCGGTGGCGGGCGACGGAAAGGGGCTACCGCGCCGAAGGCGTCCGTTGAGGGTGTCCCACCCCTCCGCGAAGCGGCTCCTGGGCGGTGGCGGGCGACGGGTGGGCCGCGGCAGCGCCCCGGTCAGACCCGGACCGAACGCGACGCGCCCCCGTCCCGTGTGTCGGCCCCGGCCGCTCCGGCGGAGGACGGGTGGGCCGGTTCGAGCGCCAACTCCAGCACCCGGCGCACGTCACTGACCGAGTGCACGGTCAGCTGCCCCAGCACCTCCTCCGGAACGTCGTCCAGGTCGGGCTCGTTGCGCTCGGGGATCAGGACGGTGGTGATCCCCGCCCGGTGCGCCGCCAGCAGCTTCTGCTTCGCCTGCGCCGATCGGCCCACCATCGGCGCGAACGCAAAGTGGGGGCCACCGCCCGGAACGGTGACCCCCAGTGACACTTCCGCTACGCGGCCACGCGCTCCGTGCTGTGCGCGGGCTCAAGCGCGATTTCCAGAACCTCCCGGACATCACTCACAGGGTGAACCGTGAGCTGTTCCAGCACTTCATCCGGAACGTCATCCAGGTCCGGCTCGTTGCGGGCCGGAATGATCACGTTCTTGATTCCGGTGCGCAGGCTCGCGAGCAGCTTCTGCTTGACGCCGCCGATCGGCAGCACCCGGCCGGTCAGCGAGACCTCACCGGTCATCGCCACGTCCGCGCGGGCGGGCCGCCCCGACAGCAGCGAGGCCAGGGCGGTCGTCATGGTGATGCCCGCGCTCGGCCCGTCCTTGGGGACGGCGCCCGCCGGAACGTGCAGGTGGACGCCGCGCTCCTTGAGGTCACCCACAGGCAGCTCCAGTTCGGCGCCCCGGGCCCGCAGGTAGGACAGGGCGATCTGCGCCGACTCGCTCATCACGTCGCCGAGCTGACCGGTCAGCGTCAGCCCGCCCGCCCCGGACTCGGGATCGGCCAGCGACGCCTCCACGAACAGCACGTCTCCCCCGGCCCCGGTCACCGCCAGACCGGTGGCCACGCCCGGCACCGAGGTCCGGCTCGCCGACTCCGGCGTGTGCCTCGGCCGACCCAGGTAGCCGCGCAGGTCGCCGGTGTCCACCCGGACCGGCACCTCCCGCTCCCCGAGGGCCGCGGCCGAGGCCACCTTGCGCAGGATGCGGGCGATGGTCCGCTCCAGGCCGCGCACACCGGCCTCGCGGGTGTACTCAGCGGCCAGCGACCGCAGCGCGTCCTCGGTGACCTCCACCTCGGGTTCGCCATCGTCCGAGACCAGCCCGGCGCGTTCGACCTGCCTGCGCAGCAGGTGGTCGCGGGCGATCGCGACCTTCTCGTCCTCGGTGTAGCCGTCCAGCTCCACCAGCTCCATCCGGTCCAGCAGCGGGCCGGGGATCGTGTCCAGGGCGTTGGCGGTGGCCAGGAACACCACGTCCGAGAGGTCAAGGTCGACCTCCAGGTAGTGGTCGCGGAACGTGTGGTTCTGCGCCGGGTCCAGCACCTCCAGCAGCGCCGCCGTGGGGTCGCCGCGGAAGTCGGAGCCGACCTTGTCGATCTCGTCCAGGAGCACCACCGGGTTCATCGACCCGGACTCCTTGATCGCCCGGACGATCCGGCCCGGCAAGGCGCCCACGTAGGTGCGGCGGTGGCCGCGGATCTCGGCCTCGTCCCGCACGCCGCCGAGAGCCACCCGGGTGAACCGGCGGCCCATGGCGCGCGCGACCGACTCGCCCAACGAGGTCTTTCCGACCCCCGGAGGCCCGACCAGGGCGAGCACGGCCCCGCTGCGGCGCCCGCCGATGACGCCCAGTCCCCGGTCCGCGCGGCGCTTGCGCACGGCCAGGTACTCGGTGATCCGGTCCTTGACGTCCGTCAGGCCGGTGTGGTCGGCGTCCAGGACCTCGCGGGCGCCGGCGATGTCATAGGCGTCCTCGGTGCGCTCGTTCCACGGCATGTCCAGGACGGTGTCCAGCCAGGTGCGGATCCAGCCCGACTCCGGTGAGGAGTCGCCGGCCCGCTCCAGCTTGTCGACCTCGTCGAGTGCGGCCTTGCGGACGTGCTCGGGCAGGTCGGCCTCCTCCACCCGCGCCCGGTAGTCGTCCTCCTCGCTGCCGGGGCGGCCGTCGAGCTCGTTGAGCTCCTTGCGGATGGCCTCCAGCTGCCGCCGCAGCAGGAACTCGCGCTGCTGCTTGTCGACGCCCTCCTGCACGTCGCGGTCGATGCTCTCGGTGACGTCCAGCTCCGCGAGGTACTCACGGGTCCACTCGGTGAGCAGGTGCAGGCGGTCGAGGACGTCGTAGGTCTCCAGCAGTTCGAGCTTGCGCTCGGCGGTCAGGAACGGCGAGTAGCCGCCCCGGTCCGCGAGCCGGCTGGGGTCGGTGATCTGCTGCACGCCGTCCAGGACCTGCCAGGCTCCGCGCTTGTGCAGGTAGGTGGTGAGCAGCGACTTGTACTCGCGGGCCGCCTCCAGCACCTTGCCCGGGTACTCACCCTGCGGCTCGGTGTGCACGGTGGCCAGCACCCACAGTGCCGCGCCGGGGCCGGTGGTTCCGCTGCCGACGCGGGCCCGGGCCGTGCCGCGGAGCACGGCGGCGGGGGTTCCCTCGGGGGTGCGTCCGACCTGTTCGACGATGCCGACGGTGCCCACGGCGGCGTAGGAGCCGTCCACGCGCGGCACGATCAGGACCTCGGGCCCCTTCGCGGAGTCACGGTGACCGCCCGACCGCGCGACGGCCTGCGCGGCGTCGACGGCCGCGCGCACCTCGGGTTCGGTCATGTCGACAGGGACGACCATGCCCGGCAGGACGACGTCGTCGTCGAGGGGGAGCACCGGGAAGGTCACGCTGGCGGGAGTCTCACTCATGAATCCTCCTAGTTGAGTTAAACAGACTCAATAAAAAGGAGTCCGATTATCTTCCCATACACGTGTTCGCCCTCAGCGATCACCCCGCACGGCCGTCGGCGCGGGCGGTCCGGATCCGCCGATCAACCAGTTGAGGCGGGTGTCACCCGTCCCTGGCATCGGGGCCGTGTCCGTTCGCGAGAGGCTCAGGCGGGACCTCGAACAGGCCATGCGGGAACGAGTCGGCTCCCCGGAGCTCCTGGACCGCTACGCCCCGCGCCGGGCGTGACGTGCGGGAAGGCCGTCTCCGGGCATCCGGAGGCCCGGGTTGACCTTGCCCCTGGGGGAAGGTGTCTGCTGGGCGTGGCCCATCCGAGACACGGGTGGCGACCACGAGGAAGACGATGACCGCATTCACGGTCGAGCAGCGGGCCGAGCGCCCCTGGGTCGGCGTTTCGATGACGGCCGAACTCGCACGCTGGGACCTGGTGAACGCCCACGTCCCGCGGATCTACGGCGCCCTGGCCGCGGCGGGCGGGACCGCGCGGGGCGGGCCGATCTACCAGTACCACCGTCTGAAGACGGCCGCCGACCCGATGGACGTCACGGTCTGCGTTCCCGTACCGGCGCGCGTGGAGATCGGCGCAGGGTTCGACACCGGCGTGATCCCGGCCGGCCGCTACCTGGTCGCGCGCCCGGAGGGCGGCCCGGACGCGCTCGCGCGGACCCACCGGGACATGTGGGAGTGGGCGCAGGTGCAGGGTCTGGAACTGGCGATCGACGAACGGGCCGACAGCATCCACTGGCACGCGCGTACCGAGCAGTTCCTCACGGACCCGCAGACCGAGCCGGATCGGAGCAAGTGGGCCGTCGAGGTCGCATACTTGCTCACATGAGAGAGACCGACGCGAGGCTGTCGATCGGGGAGTTCAGCCGCCTCACCTGGCTCTCCCCCAAGGCGCTGCGCCTGTACGAGCGGCGCGGGCTGCTCATGCCCGACGCCGTCGACGAGTACACGGGGTACCGCCGCTACCGCCCGTCGCAGGCGGAGCGCGCCCGCACGATCGCGCTGCTGCGCCGCGTGGGTATGCCGCTGGAGCGCATCGGCACGGTCCTGGACGCCACCGCCGACGAGCGACGCGAGCTCCTCGACGCGTACCGGACCGACGTGGTCCGTGCGCACGAGCGCGCGGTCGCGCTGCTCGACGGCCTCGCGGACGGTCTCCTCGAGGACCGGTCGGCCTCCGCGGAGAACGCGCCGCGGGTGTCGAGTCGCGACGTCGCCGCGCAGCCGTTCGTCTCGCGCACGGTGCGCACGACCGCCGCGGACCTGCCCCTGCACGTCGAGCGCGCCGCGGCCGAACTCGCGCAGCGGGCCGGTGCGGCGGTCGACCGGTCGGGGCCCCTGGTCATCGTCTACCACGGTGAGGTGAGCTGGGAGTCGGACGGACCCGTCGAGGTGCGTGTGCCCGTCACCGGCCGATCGAGCGCGGACGGCGTCGAACCCGCCGGGGCCGAGCTGTTCGTCGACGTACCGTACGGCGAGGTCCAGTTCCCCACGATCCTGCGCGCCTTCGACGCGGTCCGCGATGCCGCGACGCACCACACGCGCCGCCCGTCCGGATCGCCGCGCGAGATCTATCTCGACGGGGACCCGTTCCGGTGCCAGGTCGCGCAACGCTACGTCCGGCCCCGGGGCTGAGGACATCGTTCGCGCACCGGGGGCATCCCCCGTGTTGGGGGCGCGTCATTCCTCACGGCCGAGAATCACCGCGTGGAAGGGGCCTGGCGGCCCAGGGGCCGGAACCCGCCGGAGCGGTCGCGGGGCCGGGTACACCAGGCTCCGGGCTTCGCTGAGCCACAAGTGCGCTCCCACATCGGCTCGGCACACGAGCACGGTGGCGTTCGAAGCGGTGTTCAGGGCGTTCACCGGGTGGTTGTGGACGCCGCCCGCCCCCCGTATCGGTGTGACCAGCACACGCACACTCCCACGCCTCCGAATACTTACGCTTCGACAGGTTCGCGGCGAAGCCGCTTACCCGGGAGGGCACGGGAGAACGCGGAATTTCATGGCCGCTTCCGGACAAGGACGCGAAACCAATCCTCGAAGAAGCGTTCTTCGAGTTCAGGAGACGTTTCGAACCTTCCCCTGACGCAAAAACCGCCCGCGCCCTCGACCTTCGGGAATCCGCCATCGAACGCCGCCTTGTTCCCGCACACCATGTCGTTATAGTGGTGAGCCCTTCTTGAAGAGCGACCCTCACGGCATCACGAAGCTTTCCCCCGGAGCCGAACGGGAGCACCTTTGACGGATATCGAAACCCTCACCTCCCAGGTTTTCCCATATGTGAAAGACGCGGTCAGCGCCTACGGGCAGGCGGTGCTGTCCACGTCCGAGGACGCGACGGCGAGCGCCACCGTGCGGCACGGTCAACGGTTGCTGGCGGCCATCCTCAGGCGCGGAAAATCCGAGCCGGAGGTCGAAAGCGCGGTCAGGAAGCTCGGACGGGCGCCGGAGGACACCGACGCCGCCGAGGAACTCCGCGACCAGATCAGGCGGACCCTGCGGGAGGACCCGGATCTGGCCAGGAGCCTGGCCGCCATGAACACGCAGACCTCCTCGGTCAACGTGTCGGGCCACCACAACGTGGGCGTGGGCGGAAACCATCAGGGCGCGATCCACATAGGCGACAGCACCAGCAACATGCACCACAACGTTCACCACACGGTGCACAACAACATGCATGAGCGGAGGATCAGCGGTTTCTCCATCGCGGCGCTCGTCCTGGGACTGTTGGGCTTCCTCATCCTGCCCATCCCCGTCGCCATCGTCCTCGGCCTCATCGCCCTCACCCGCGTGCTCCGGGCGCCGTCCTCGGCCCAGCCCCCGGGCGGCGGCCAGGCGGACGGCGGCGCGACCGGTCCCGGAGGAGTGCCGACCGCCACCAGCCCCCAGGGGTCGGTGGCGGGCCCCGCGAATTCGACCAGTGCGAACTCCGCACCCGCGGCCCACGGCGCGCCCCGACCCTCCGATCCCACCGGGTCCGCCAACGACGCGGCGACCGCCGCTCCCGACGGATCCATGGGACGGACCGGCCCTTCCAACGCCGGCACGGACCCGGTCTCACCGACCGCACCGTACAGACCCCCCGCACAGGCGGATCCCACCGCCGGCATGTACCCTCCACCGGTCACCGAGCCGGCTGCGGCGGGTACGCCGGTCACACCACCGGTCACGCCACCTGTCGCCGGAGCGTCGGCCCCCCTCGCGCCGGCCGCCGTGACCGGGTTCTCGGCCGCCAAGGCGATCAGTATCGTCTTCTCCCTGATCGGGCTCCTGGCCGCCTGCTTGTGGGGCATCGGATGGACGGCCGCGGGCGTCATCATCGTGCAGGCGGAATCCGGCTCCTACGCCTCGGAGGGCGCGGACCCGTTCGCCCCCTACGATCCGCAGGGGGTGGACCCCTCAGTCTCCACCGGTGAAGGCCGGGCCCCCTCCCCCACCGAGCTCTGCGAGCCCTCGCCCGGGTACGCCACGGTGTGCACGCTGCAGACCGGCGACTGCTTCATCGACCCTCCCACCACGGAGTTCTACGAGGTCGAACTCACCTCCTGCGACGAGCCGCACAACGCCCAGGTGATCGGCTCCTACTCCCCCTCCGGAAGCGATTGGCCCGGATGGGCCGCCTTCGACGCCGACATCGAGGCCACGTGCGATCCGATGAGCGAACGCGCTCTGGACCCCGCGCGCACCCCGGACACGTACTTCGTCGGCTACATCGCGCCGAGCCGGGACTCGTGGAACTACGGAATCCAGACCGCCTTCTGCTACGTGGCCGCCGACGGAGAGTCGTGGACCACGTCCCTCACCTCATGACCATGCGGCCGACGGCTCCGTGGTGGCGGAAGCGGGCGGTGGTGAGCGGGAAACGACGACGGTCCCCCCGAGGCTCGCACGGATGACCGGCCAGGCGCCCGACGACACCGCTCCCGGATTCAGGCACCGTCCCGGTGCGCGTCGAGTACGCCCCCCCGAAGGCGAAGAGCTGCGTGTCGTCCTTGGCGGGGGTGTCCGGTCCGCACACGACGGGAACCGCTCACGAGTCCGGACGCGCTCTCGGGAGGCGGGGGCTCCGGTAGGGGAGCCCTCTCCGGTACCGGGCCCCGCTCCGGGTACGGGGACGGTCCCGGAGGCCGGGAGGTCATTCCTCCCGGGCCGTGGTGGGTTGGAAGGTCCGGCGGGCGCGGTGCGCGGCCAGGAAGTCGCGGTACCAGCGGTAGCTGTCCTTGGGATGGCGTTCCAACGTCTCGTAGTCGACGCGGACCAGCCCGAAGCGCCGGTCGTAGCCGTGGGCCCACTCGAAGTTGTCCAGCAGCGACCACACGAAGTACCCGCGTACGTCCACGCCCGCGTCGAGGGCGCGGGACAGGGCGGCCAGGTGCGCGCGCAGGTAGTCGACGCGCTCGCGGTCGCGGACCCGGCCGCTCCCGTCGGGCCGGTCGTCCTCGGCGGAGCCGTTCTCCGTGATGAGGACGGGCGGCAGGCCCGGGTAGCGTCGGTCGAGGTCGACGAGCAGGTCGGTGAGGGTGTCGGGGAGCACCGGCCAGCCCATGGTGGTGTGCCGCACGTCCTCGAAGGGGACCTGCTCGACGCCGATGTCCGCCGCGGTGCGCCGCGCGGGGTCGGCCTCGTTGCGTGGGGCGTCGCGCAGCTTGATGGGCCGGTAGTAGTTGATCCCCAGGAAGTCCAGGGGCCGGCCGATGACGTCCAGGTCGCCCTCGGCACGGTAGGAGCCGTCGGCCAACGGACCCCAGGTCTCCTCCTCGTTGTCGGGGTAGGCGCCGGTGAGGATCGGATCGAGCCAGACCCGGTTGTGCAGGGTGCGGGCCCGCTCCACCGCCGCCCGGTCGGCTTCGGAGCCGGTGGCGGGCAGTAGGTGGTCGGGGTTGAGGGTGATTCCCACCTGGCCGGGCGCGGCCGCGCGCAACTCCCTGACGGCCAGGCCGTGGGCGAGCAGGAGGTGGTGGGCCGCGGCCAGGGCGGGCGTGCCCTCCCGTGTCCCGGGGGCGTGGCGGCCGACGGCGTGGCCGAGGAACGCCGAGCAGAAGGGCTCGTTGAGGGTGATCCAGCGATGCACGCGGTCGCCCAGGCGGTCGGCGACGACGCGGGCGTACTCGGCGAAGCGGTGGGCGGTGTCCCGGGCCCGCCAGCCGCCCTCGTCCTCCAGCGCCTGGGGCAGGTCCCAGTGGTAGAGGGTGATGACGGGTTCGGTTCCGGTCTCCAGGAGGGTGTCCACGAGGCGGTCGTAGAAGGCCAGCCCCTCCGGGTTGGGGCGCCCCTGCCGGTGGGCTGGATCCGCGGCCAGGCCACGGAGAAGCGGTACAGGTCCACGCCCAGGTCGGCCATGAGCGCGACGTCCTCGCGGTAGCGGTGGTAGTGGTCGCAGGCCACGTCACCGGTCTCGCCCCGGGTGACGCGTCCGGGGGTGCGGCAGTAGGTGTCCCAGATGGAGGGGCCGCGCGCGCCCTCGTGGGCGGCGCCCTCGACCTGGTAGGCGGCGGTGGCGGTGCCGAAGAGCAGTTCCGGGGGCAGGACGGGGTCGGTCATGGGGGACCCTTCAGTGTTGGGAGCGCTCCCATACTACGGGGACGCTTCCAGCCCCGCGGCGCCGACGCTGTCGACGCCCCGGGCCGAGGCCGCGCCGCCGGATGCGCCGCTTCCGTTCCGGCGGCGAACCCGCTTCCGGACCGCCGTCACCGAGCCGGGTTCGGGGGGCGCGCCGACCCGAGGTGAGCGGTGTCCGGCCGTGGAGCTCAGGTCCTGGCGGACCAGCGCAGGCCGTGCCCGAACCGGAAGAGCGGGTCGGCGGTGTCGAAGGGCGTGTCCTCCCGGGCCTCGGCGACGGCCGCGTCGGAGCGGGGCAGGTCGAACGGAAGCCGTCCGCTCACGGCCGCCCGACCGCTCACGGCGTCGAGGAGGACGTCGTCGTCCACACCGAAGGTGCCCAGGAGTGTCACGTCCGGGATGGCGGCGATCGGGGTCAGCACGGCCGCCCGTTCCAGGAACACGTCGACGACCACGGGGACCGAGGCGGCGATGCGCTCCACGTGCCGGACGGTCTCCTCCGGAAACTCCAGGCTCCCGGAGTGGAAGGCGGCTTCGAGGCTTCCGTCCGGGTGGTGGTCGAAGGGCGCGGCCAGCCGCAGAATCGCGAGATCGGCGTCGTCCACGGTGTCCACCGGTTCGGCGTACCCGGCGAGGACACCTGGGTCGACGCCCTCCGCGTAGACGCGCACGCCCCGGCCGAGACGGACCGGACGGCCCGTCAGGGCGACGACGGACGCCGCCTGCGCCCGGCGGGCGAGCGCCGTGTGCCGCGCGGTCGCGACGCGCTCGCGGACGGTGACGGGGCCGACCGCCCCGGCTGACGGGTCGTCCAGCAGGCCGAGCCGCTCCTTGTCCCGCAGCACTCGCCGGACGGAGGCGTCGAGGCGCTCCTCGGTGACGAGGCCGCGGTCGACGGCCTCCAGGACGAGTGTCGGGTCGTCCTCTCCACCGAGCTGGTCGACACCGGCGTCGAACAGGCGCGCGACGCGTTCGACCGGCGGGAGGTGGAGGAGCCCCCAGGCGCGCACCGGCAGTTCGATCCCCAGGCGCGGCAGACGCATGCCCGTCACGACGTTGAAGTCCGTCACCACCACCCCGTCGAAGCCGAGCCGACCGCGCAGCAGGTCGGTGACGATCCCCCGCTGGAAGGCGAATCCCACCTCGTCGTGGTCGAGGCCCAGCGGCGCGGCGTAGGCGGGCATCATCATCGCGACGCCCTCGTCGATCGCGGCGGCGAACGGTACGAGGTGCTCGTCGAAGCGGCCCCCGGGATACACCGTGTGCGCTCCGTGCTCGAAGTGGGCGTCGGCACCGCCCCGCTGCGGGCCGCCGCCGGGGAAGTGCTTGGCGGTCGCCAGCACCCTCTCGTGCGCGCCGCCGCTCTGAAGGCCGCGGACGAAGGCCCGCGTCATCGCGGCCGCGTGCCCGGGATCCTCTCCGAAGGTCCCCGCGACCCGCGCCCACCGTGGTTCGGTGGCCAGGTCGGCCATGGGATGCAGCGCGAGGTGGATCCCGGCCGCGCGCAGCTCGCCCGCCATCATCCGGGCGACCTCCTCGACCAGCCCCGCGTCCCAGGTGGCGGCGAGTCCGACGGGTTCGGTCACCGTGCTGAAGCCCGCGCCGCTCTGACTGACCTGGCCGTTGCGACCGCGGCCGTGCGTGGGGTCCGATCCGACCGCGACCGGGATGCCCAGCCGTGTTCGCGCCGCGGTGGCCCGGATCGCCTCGCCCCAACGCGCCAGCTCCTCCACTCCAGGGATGTTCATCAACGTGAGCGCCCCGACGTGGCGCTCGAGGAGCAGTTCGGTGGTCGGGGTGAAGCCGAACGGCGATTCGGCGTCCGCGCCCTCCCACGGGGTGCCGTCCGGGTTCATCGTCACCCGCGCGACGAGGAGGGCGCCGGCCTTCTCCGCCACGGTCATGGTGTCGAGGAGTTCCTCCACGCGGGGGGAGAAAGCGGCCGGGGAAGGTGTGTCGATCATGTGCATGCGCTCACGCTAGGACGCGCTGAACAGGGACCACACCCCTCGGACCTAGTGTTCACTAAGCATTACTTAGTGGCCACTAGGTATTCAGCTCCGGGGTCGGGACGGCTCCCTACGCTCGCGTCGGACGCTCGGGCACACGCCCAGCACCTCACCAACGAGTACACACAGACCGAAGGACCGCCGCCGTGCCACCCAGATCCCCTCGCCCACCGGGGCGCATCCCCACATCACGCCTCTACCTGCTCGCCCTGATCGAACTCGCCGCGATCGGGCCCCTCGCCACAGCGCTCGTCGTCTCGCTCTCCCTCAAAACCCTGCAGATCGCGCCGGAGACGAAGGAAGCCTCGCTGGCGCTGGTCACGGCGGTCGGGGCGGTCGCCGCCCTGGTCTCGAACCCGGTCTGGGGCCACCTGTCCGACCGCACCCGGTCCCACTTCGGTCGCCGCCGCCCGTGGATCGTCTCCGGATCACTCCTGGGCGCGGTGAGCGCGGTCCTCATGCTGGTGGCACCCGGTGTCGGTTGGCTCACCGCGGCCTGGGCGCTCGGGCAGGTCGGTTACAACGCCGTCCTGGCCGCGCTCAACGCGATGCTCGCCGACCAGGTTCCGGAGGAGCAGCGCGCGACGGCGTCGGGCGTGTTCGGCGCCTTCGGTTTCCTCGGTATCGTCCCCGCGATGCTGGTGGCCGCGGTGTTCGCCGACAACCTGCCCGTCGTCATGCTGGCGATGCCGATGGTCTCGCTCGTGATCGTGGGCGCGGTCTGCTCGATCGTCCCGGACGCTCCCGCCTCCGACCGCGAACGCCCCGACCGCAGGATCCGGGACGTGTTCCGGGCGTTCCTGTTCAACCCGCTGCGCGTACCGCGGTTCTCGCTCGTGTGGGTGCAGCGCTGCGTGATGCAGTTCGGCTACACGATCGTGGGGACGTTCGGCCTCTTCTACCTGATCGAGCGGCTCGGGATGCGAGAGGCGGACGCGGTGTCCCTGACCTCGGTGGCGACGGTCGCGAGAGCCGGTCTGAACACCGCGGCCGCCTTCGCGTGCGGGTACCTGGCGTCGCGCCGGGGCGACTACGGCCCGTTCGTCGTCGCGGCGACCGCGGCCATGGCGGCGTCGCTGCTCATGAAGGCCTACAGCGGCGACCTCGCGGTCTTCTGGGCCAGCACGGTCATCGCGGGCTTCGCCCTCGGCGTGTACTACTCGATCGACCTCGCTCTCGTCATGCGGACGCTGCCCGCCGACGAGAAGGGCAAGTACCTGGGCATCTTCAACCTCGCCAAGACGATCCCGCAGTCGGTCGCGCCCGCGCTCGCCCCCCTCGCCCTCACCCTGGGCGGCCCGGACCCGGTGTCCGGACACGCGAACAACTACGCCTCCCTCTACCTGACGGGCGCGGTCGCGGTCCTGCTCTCCCTCGCGGTGTTGCCCGGCCTCCGTTCCGTCCTTCGACGCACCCCCACGACCACGCACCGCCCCGCCCCCACCCACACCGAGGACGCGACCCCGTGACCACGACACCCGTCCGCGCGCCCGAAGGCCTCGTCAACTTCCGCGACCTCGGAGGGCCACGCGCCCCGGCGGCGAACGTCCGCCCCGGAACGCTGTGCCGCTCCGCCGGGCCCGCTGGGCTGACCGACGCCGGCCGCGCGGCACTCCGCGACGACTTCGCCCTGGTGGTCGACCTCCGTTCGGAAAGGGAGACCGCGAACACCCCGGCGGTGCATCCCGCCACCGTCCGCATGCCCCTACTGGACGGCGCCGTCGGCGCCCTGACGGACGTCCCGACGCTGAACCGCGTCTACGCGCGCCTGCTGGACGGCGCCGGTCGCACCTTCGCGCGCCTCGCCCGCCTCGTCGCCGAGACCCGGGACGGCGCCGTCCTGGTGCACTGCACCGCGGGAAAGGACCGCACGGGGCTGGCCGTGGCGCTCCTCCTGGACGCTGTGGGGGTGGACCGGGACGCGGTCGTCGCCGACTACGCACTGAGCGAGACCCACCTCGGCGGAGCGTGGGCCGACGGCGTGCTCTCGTCCGTACGCGCCATGGGGGTCGAGATCACGCCGCGGGTCGAGGCTCTGGTCACGCGCAGTCCCGCCCACGTCATGGAGGAGACGTTCGAGCGGTTGGACGAACGGTACGGCGGCGCGACCACGTACCTGACGGCACATGGTCTGGACGCGCGCACGCTCGCACGGTTGCGCGACCGGCTACTGGCGGTCGGCTGACGCGGCGATGCGCCGGTGGAGGGAGTCCACCGCGCGGGTGAAGGCGCGGACGTAGTCGACACGTTCCGGGAGGGTGACCCACTGGTCCCGGATGCCCTCGTTCAGGGCCAGCAGTTCCAGGACGACCTGTTCGGGGTCGGTGTCCGCGGCCAGCTCGCCGGACTCGACCCCGCGCCGCACGACCGGGACGAACATGTCCAGGGCGCGTTCGAGGTTCCTCCGGGGGCGGTCCCCGATGGGATGCCCCTCGATACCCGCCGCGCCGGTGAGCATCCTGCGGAACCGGACGAGGTCCGGGTCCCGGCTGGCGCGGCGAACCGCGGCGACCATCCCGTCGAACAGCTCACGGACGCTGGCGGGCTCGTGGTCGTGGACCTCGCGGTAGACGTCCTCCCGTAGCTCGACGACGGCGACGAAGAGGTCGCGTTTGCGCGGGAAGTGGTGCAGTACTCCCGCGTCCGTCACACCCGCCTCGCGGGCGATGTCGGCGATGCGGGCGCTCTCGTACCCCTTGCGCCCGAACTCACGGGTCGCGGCGGCGAGGATCGCCGCACGGCGTGTGCCACCGCGCACGATGCGCCCGTCGTCGATCGCAGCCGTTCCGTCCTCGCCCAAGGGTGCCATAGGCGGCATCATAGGCCGCCTCGTCCCGGGACGGCCCGTGTGCCTGGACGGTCACGGCCCCGCCCGGGTTCAGCGGTCCCGGCCCTCAGTGGAGACACAGGCAGAAGGGGTGGCCCGCCGGGTCGGCGTAGACCCGCCAGTTGGCCTCCGGGTGCAGCTGGTCGGTGCGCTCCAGTACCGTCGCGCCGAGCTCCAGCACGCGCTTCTCGTCCGCCTCGATGTCGTCCACGTCGAAGTCCAGGTGCACCTGCTGGGGCGCCTGCTGCCCCGGCCACTGCGGCGGGCGGTAGTCCGGCACCCGCTGGAAGGCCAGCGGCGTCCCCTCGAACCCGCGCACCTCCACCCAGTCCGGGTCCTTGGGATCCACCACGACCTGCCCGCCGAGCAGTCGCGCGTAGAACTCCGCGAGCCGTACCGGCTCCGCACAGTCCAACGCGACGGCCTGAAGCCCGCGAATCATCTCCGGCTCTCCTCCCTCTCCGTCCCTCACGTCTGTCGGTCCTCCCCGCGGCACCGCCCACGCGCACAGCCGGAGGACGCGCTCCGCGTAATCTACAGGGGTCGTCCGACGTTTCCAGGGCTCCGCGAAAGGTTCCGCGGCCGTTCCCTGGGCGGGCTGCCCAGCCCTTTGCCCGCCTCCGTCACGCGCCCTGTTCCCCGGCCCCCAGCCAGGCGGCGGCGTCGGTGCCCCAGCGGGTGGGGGGACCGGCCCAGGTCCCGGGTGATCCCTCGTAGCGGACCGGTGGAAGGGCGTGACGTAGCGGCCCGTAGGGGGAGGCGGACTCCGTCAGCCAGTCGGCGGCCTCGTAGCCGCCCTCCCGAACGGGCTCGGAGGTGACGTCGTTCAGCAGCCAGTCGGCGGTCCCCGCCAGAGAGAACCGCAGGAGGCGGCCCCGGCCGTCGGTCTGCCGTTCGCACAGCGCCCGCAGCACCCCCGCGGCCAGCAGGTAACCGGTGCCGTGGTCCAGTGCCTGGGCGGGCAGTACGCCCGGACGCCCCTCGGAGTCCGCCTCGATCGCCGCGATACCGCGAGCCGCCTGCACCAGGCTGTCGAACCCCCGCCGGTCGGCCCACGGGCCCGACCACCCCCAGGCGCACAGTTGGGCGACGACCAGGCCGGGGCGGCGAGCCATCAGCTCCCGGGCCGCCAGACCGCGCCGGTCGAGGGATCCGGGCCGGTACCCGGTCACGACCACGTCGGCCGAGTCCAGCAGCTCGAGGAAGACGCCCCGTCCCTCGGCCGAGTCCAGGTCCAGCAGGGTGGAGCGCTTGCCCCACCCGGTGTCGATGTGGCTGTCGGGGTCCTCCGGGAGGCCGGGTGAGTCCACGCGCAGCACGTCCGCTCCCAGCAGGGCGAGCGTCCGGGTGGCGACCGGCCCGGCGATGACCCGTGTCAGGTCCAGGACCCGCACCCCGGCGGCGGGCACGTCCGCGGGCGACAACCGCCGCCCGCCGGTCCCCCCGGCCGCCACGGTCTCGGCCAGGGGCTGACCACGCGTGATCGACCCCCTGCCCGGCTCGGGAGCCACGGCCACCGCCAGGCCGCCGGCCGCGTAGACCCTCTCCTGGACCTCCTGTGCGGTGAGCCCCGCCAACGTCTCGGTGAGTCGCCCGACCAGCGCCGCCCCGCCGTCGTCCTTCCCGCTCGTGCCGCCGCGGCCGGTACCGCCGTCGATCCCCAGAGCGGCCAGCAGTCGGGCACGGTGGTGGGGGTAGTTCGCGTGGGTGCGCACCCACCCGTCGGCGGTCCTCCAGAAACCCGACAGGGGCGCGAAGGGGGTCAGCGCGCGGCCGTCCACCACCAGGTGCCGTTCACTGGTGAACGCGGTGGCGACCGCGGCTTCGTCCACCTCCACCCCGGGGACGGTCCCCCCGTCGCGCGCGGCCAACAGCTCGGCCGCGGCGAGCGAGCACGCCCCCACCGTCGCGCGTGCGAGCTCCCGCACCGGCAGCACGGCGGGAAGCACCTCTCCCGCGCCCCGGTAGGACACCTTCGCGGTCAGGTCCGCGGATCCGCCGATCGCCTTCCAGGCCTGGACTGTCGTCGCATCGCGTTCGTTCGCCATGGCCTCATACTCCCCGCCCCGCCTCCAGCGGCCCCGAACCGGGGGTGGGACTACGGCCACGGGTCTGGCCGGTCAGCCCCGCCCGCCACCCAGGTGTTCGGTGAAGAAGGCGTCCAGGCGGCGCCAGGCGTCGGCGGCCGACTCGGGATCCCGCTTGACCCCGAAGGCGCGCAGGACCAGTTGCAGCGACCGCGGACCGTTCGGCGCGACGTTCATGAAGGAGTGACCGGCGTTCGGGTACTCCTTCACGTCGTTGACCACACCCGCCTCGTCCAGCGCCGCCCTGAGCTTGACGGCACCGCCCGGCACCATCTTGTCCCTCGCCCCGTAGCTGGCGACGGTCGGGCAGGCGCCCCGGACGGCCTCGCGCACGTCATAGGGCGTGACGCCGTAGTGGGGCGCGGCGGCGTCGAACCGGGGAGCCGTCGCGATCGCGAACCCGCCGCCCATGCAGAAGCCGACGACCCCGATCCTCCCCGTGCACTCGGGCTGCTCCAGGAGCCACTCGCGCCCGGCGGCGATGTCGGTGAACGCACGCCCGTGCCCGGCGGACAGGGCCCGCATCACCCGCACGATGCACCGCATCAGGCCGCCCTCGCTGTACAGGTCGGGGACGATGGTGAGATAGCCGAGTTCGGCGAGGCGGTCGGCGTGGCGACGCATCTCGGCGTCGACGCCGTAGGCCTCGTGGGCCAGCACCACCCCCGGCCACGGCCCCTCCCCCGAAGGTCGGGCCACGTAGGCACGCAGCCTCGGTGAGCCGTCGTTGTCCTCGGTGAACGCGCTGAGGTCGAGCTCGGGCACAGTCGTCTCCCGTCCGTCCGCGACGCCCAAACCCTACCGTTCGGTAACCGCCCTCCGGCCGCACGGGTGCGAAAGGGACTCGTCATTCGGGGCAGGGGCCGACGAGGGGACGTGAAACCTGACCTATCGCTGACAAGGCGATGAGTGTTCCGGGAAGTGTCCACGTGCGGAAAGGACGCTCTCACCGAGGAGGGAAATCCAGAGGCGAAATCTTTTCCCACGACAGATAGCGGGACACGCCTCCGCAACCGGTTCCGCAAAACTCTGTGGATCACTCAGCTATCGCCTGTCCGCAGGTCAGCGGCACGACGAAAGGCCCTGGGCGACACCCAGGGGCCGAACCCGCACGCGTCTCACCGACCCCACCGAAAGGGCCTCTCCCTCATCCTCGTACTCTCCGGGATGGACACCACCCGGCGCCCCGCCTGCCCGATCCGCTTCTCGCTCACGTGGTGGTCCCCCTCCCAGCGCGTACAGCCGCGGCCCGTCCGGGGACCGTCGGCCCTGGCGCTGGGGCGTGTTTCGTGAGCGGATCAAGGTCATGCGATGATCATGTCCCGTGGCTCGGGCGGATCCGACAGACGCCCGCTGGGCGGCGCTGGAGCCGTTGCCTCCGAAGGGCGTCAATCCCGAGCGGCCACCGGCGCACCCCAGGCGGCAGCTGATCAACGGCATACGGTTCCAGGCGCGGACCGGCATATTCGAGCGGCTCCAGATCCGGGCCGACGCGAAGGAGCTGATCATCTGGGACATCTCGGTAGACTCCACCATCGCCCGCACCTACCAGAGCACCATGACGTCGGTGACGCGGCCGCTGTGGAGCCGTGCCTCACCGGCGCGAAGGTCGGCTTTGAGGAGCTACCGGAAATGTTCCAGGGTTTGGTGCGATATGTGCCTACAGTGAATGACGTGATGGTGCGCGGAGCGGTCTACCCTCAACGATCCCTGGTCCTGGTCGCCGGGGTACCCGGTGCCGGGAAGAGCACCCTGCTACGGCGGCTGTTCGGTCTCCGCGGGGACGAGGAGCGGACCGTGCTCACCGCGGACGGTGTGCGGGTGATCGACTCACTGCAGTCGCGGTACCGGTTGGGGTCGCTGCTCGGCCGGATCCCCTACCCACTGTGGCGCTGGGTGGTGCACGTGCTGCACCTGACCCGGGTGGCCGCGGCGCTGTGCGGCGGCCCGGTGGTGGTGCACGAGTGCGGAACCCGGCGCCCGGTCCGTGTGCTGCTCGCCCTGCTCTGCCGACTCCGCCGGTACGAGGTACACGTGGTGATGATCGACGCCACCCCGCAGGAGGCCCGGAGCGGGCAGAACGCCCGGGGGCGGCGGGTGACCGACCGCAGTCACCGGGTGCATTCGCGGCGCTGGCGGCGGCTGCGCGCGGCCGCCCGGCAGGGGCCGGCGGCGTTCGCGCCGGGCGCGCGCAGTCTGCTCGCACTCGACCGAAGCAGTGCGCGGGAGCTGGCCTGGATCCGATTCGGCTCCTGCTCGCACACCCGTGGTCCCCTGCACGCCGCGATGGGGTCGCCTTCCACTCAGCCTGAACCCGTGATGTCCCATACCTCGTGACACCGGCTGGTCACGGCTGTACGGCGCCCCCATGAGGTACGCGCGAGGGGCGGTCGACGCCCCGGGGGCACCAGCGACGGGAACAGGTGCGGATACGGGTGGCCGAGCGCTTCGCCCGTGGTGACGGGACCGGGACCATCGCCGGGGAGCTGGAGCGCGGCCCGCTCGCGCACGGCTGGTCCGCCCGGGTGGAGCCGGTCGTCGGGCGGACGAATCCCTCGGGGCAGAGCTCCAGCAGCTCACCCGATCCCGCGACCTCCAGGCCGGTGCACAGCGCCAAAATTAGGCGTTCTGCCCATCTTGTGGTGAAAAGTCACTACACATAGCATCAGGCCGACCCCACCGGGTCACCACATGGATCAGCACCCTCACCCCCAGGGAGACCCCCATGCTGAGACGTATCCTCACCCCCCTCCTGATCGCGCTGAGCGCGCTGACGCTGACGCTGGCGGGTGCCGCACCGGCCACCGCGGCACCCGCGGAGCGGTCCCAGCCGCTGCGCCAGACCGTGCTGTACTACGACGCCAGCCGGGCAGCGGAGTACACCTCCGCGGTCTCCTCGGCCGTGCGCGTATGGAACTACAGCGTCAGCAACGTCCGTCTGGAGCCGGCCCCCGTCGGACGGCACGCCGAGATCCGCATCATCGCCGACAACGGCTGGCCCCGCGCCCAGCTGGGCCCGGTGCGCCCGGGCGGGCAGGTCGTCGTCTGGATGGGCCGCCAGGGCACCGCGGCGGGCTACGACGCGGTGCGCATCGCCGCGCACGAGCTCGGCCACAGCCTGGGGCTGCCCGACGCCAAGCCCGGCCCGTGCTCGTCGCTGATGTCGGGCTCCACCGGCGGCGTGAACTGCACCAACCCCTACCCCGACGCCTATGAGCGCTCGCGGGTCGAGGCCAACTACGGCAGCGGCCTGACCGGCCAGCGCGCCGCCGACGGTCAGCTCATGGTCGATCGCGCCTGAGCGTAAGCACCGGCTCCGCGGCCGAAGACCTTCGGCGCCGGCCCGCCGATTCGGGCCGGCGCCGAAGGCGTCACGCTCCCGCCGCATCCGTGTGGGACCGCCCGACGTGACACGAGGAGCAGGCGCCCTTCCTCCATGTCCACGGCATCGGACCGACTCCCGTGGCCACTGGTCTCGCCTTGATGACAACTCACCAGTACCCCTCACGTTTCTCCTGAGACGGCGTACCGTCAGGTCTACTGTCCCCAACCACGGGAAACCCGCTCCACCCTATGGTCGCCCTGACTCCCGAGGAGCGCACATGAACAGGACGAGCTGGATCGTGACCGCCGCTGCCGCGGCAACGGCGCTGATCATCGGATTCGGCGCCGGATGGTTCGGCAACCAGGCATACCTGCGCGCCAGCCTCGAGGCCGCGTTCGAGGACGTCGGTACCGACCTGGAGGAAGGCTTCGCGGACGAGGTCGAAGAGCCCGGACTCGACGAGCCCGCCGATCCCGTGGAAGCGACCCCGGACATCCCTGAGGGCGTACCGATGGGAGAGACCGCGTCCGATGGGATCTGGGACGTGTCGATCGTCGGAGTCGAGCGCACCAGCCAGATCAACGGCTCCTACAGCAACGCGGTCACCGCGGAGGGGTGGGAGTTCCTCGTTCTGGATGTGGAGCTGACGAACAGCTCGAACGGTCCGCAGACGCCCGAGATCGACGGTTCGCAGATCGTGGACGCGGAGGGAAACCGGTACGGCGTCAACTCGGACGGCATCTTCGCTCTGGACGACGATGACGTGCTGTACACGGAGGTGAACCCGAACGGGACGGCGACGGTACGGATCCCATTCGAGCTCGTGGCAGGCACCGAGGTGGTCGTGGCACTGTTGACCGCCGCGTGGGACGCGCCGGAGACCGCGGTGATCCGGGTGGAGGAGTAGGGCCGGGCGGGACCGGGCCCATGAGCGCCACAAAGCTCACGCCGCCGCCGCGCCTTCCCCGTGACCGGGGGTGCCCGACGGCGGCCTCCGCGCGCGGTCTCAGTCCTTGAGGAAGGCCAGGCGCGGGTCCGTCACCCCCGGGGAGACCTCCAGGACCTCGGCCGTGACGACGTCGTTGATCACGAACGGGTCCTTCGCGACCCGTGCCTGGAGGTCCTCCTCCGTGGTCCCCGTGGCGAGCAGCGCGCCGCCCCGCCCCGGTTCGATGCTCCCGGCCAGCAGGAAGACACCGTCCTCCATGCCCTGGCGGATCCATTCGCGGTGGGCCTCCATGTGGTCGGCGGCTGCGGAGCCGTTGGCGGAGAGGCGAAGCAGGACGATGTACACGAGGGTCTCCTCACAGACAGGGGGTACGGGAGAAGGGGGAACGGAAGTCGCTCGTCATGCGCGGTCGGCGGATACCCGGGAGGCCGGCAGGCCGGTCAACCACGTGTTGATCCGGTCGACCTCGCGGTGGACGAACTCGCTGTCGTGAAAGGCGTTCGACAGCGTGGCGATGCCTTGGCTGGACGCGAGGACCCGCATCGCGAGGTCGTCGGCCTCCGTGTCGAACCCGAGCTCCTCGAACTGCTCGCGCAACCAGGTGCGGAACAGTTCGAAGACGCCCACGGCGTGCGCGCGGAAGGGGTGGTCGAGCTTGGCGAGCTCGTTCGTCAGCGTCCCGACCGGGCAGCCGCAGCTCTCGATGTCGTCGCGGTTGGTGATGAGGAGTTCGACGAACCGCCGCACACGGTCGAGCGGGTCCGTCGAGCTCTCCGTCCACGCGGTGAGCATCTCCCGGGTGCTCTCCAACCGGGCCTCGATCACCGCGTGGAGGATGTCGTCCTTGGTCTTGAAGTGGTAGTAGAAGTTGCCTCGGGAGATCCCGACGGCCTCCGCGATCACCGCGAACGACGTCGGCTCGAAGCCCTGCTCGTAGAACAGGCGGTCGGCCGCGTCGACGATCTGCTCGCGCGTGCCCACGACACACCTCCGTTCGACGACCCGCTCTAGGACGATCGTCCTAGGCGACGGCCACAACATTAGGACACCCGTCCTAGCCTGGCAAGGGGGCGCGTCACCGAGGTCGCGGGCCGCGGTTTCAGACCGCAAGCCCGAAGAACGTCGGCCGCCTCCCCGGCCGCCGCACCGGAACGGGGGGCACCGGCCCCGATCGGGCCTCCTTCCCGGGAACGACGCGGTGCTCGACGCGGGTCGGGGTGTCATCGGGCCGAGCGGGTTCACGCACGCACGGGCCCCGGTGGGCGGGCCGACGGCCCTGAGCGGGTCAGCCGAGCCGGAAGTCGGCGACCCGGATGGGCGTGGACGGCTGGTCCCCGGCCTCCTGGTAGAGGATCGACAGCACTCCCTCGGAGGCGACCCTGGACTCGTCCACGAGCACCTCGCCGAACGCGTCGATGTCGGACCCGTCGTGGACCATCGTCCAGTCGGTCCAGCCGGACTCACTGGTCGCGGCCATGATCCGACCGAAGGGCATGACCACGTAGGCGGTGTCCTCGTCGGTCAGGACCAGCCGGGAGCGGCCGAAGGCCCGGAGCGGCTCGGGAATCTCGAACTTGTGCCACCGGCCCGCGTCGTCCTGGTACAGGTGGAAGGCGTAGCCCTGATCGCGGCGGTCGCGGACGAAGTCGGTGGAGCAGTGCCCGAACCGGCCCGGCCGGTAGCTGATCACCACGTGCGGGTTGCCCTCGGAGTCGACCGCCTGCGACTCCTGGTTCATCAGGGCGTAGTTCAACGGCAGCGGGTCGACCACGTGCCCGGGGGTGTCCACGGACACCCGGTGGGAGGTCCCGGTCACCGCGGCCACGGCGCCGTCGTCGGTACGCCAGGTGCGCCCCTCGTCGTCGCTGTAGACGTAGCCGGTGTCGTGGTTGGACAGTCCGCCCGGGTGGCAGAGGATGTCCCCGCCCGCGGCGGTCTCACGCCAGGTGAAGGACGCGTGCAGGCGTCCGTCGTCCCCGTAGCCGATGCCGTGCAGGTACATGTTGCGGCTGGTGCTGACCGCTCCGTTGGCCGCGTAGGAGCCCTCGGGGGACGACCACGCGCCCAGGTGCGTCCAGTCGCCGTCCCCGTCGTACTCGGCCAGCTCCAGGGTGCCGTCGCCGGAGCCGCCGGTCCGGTAGGCGAGCTGCAGCCCGTCGTCGGGGGCGCTGATGAACCGGGGGTAGGTGATCGAGCCGATGTCCAGGCCGGCCAGGTCCCGGCCGACCGGCTCGAAGGAGTCGACGGTCCAGGGGGCGTCGTCGGTGAGCAGTCCCGCCGCCGAACGCGTGTAGTACACCGGGGTGTTGTGGGTGTCCATGGCCACGTGCAGTCGGCCGTCCTCGGTCGAGACGCCCAGGGAGATGCTGTTGTGGGAGTCGTCCACCGTGAGCCGGTGCGGCAGCTGGACGGTGTGCCAGTCACCGCCGTCGAGGTCGCGTCGGGCCACGACGGCGTGACGGGACTCGGTGTACCAGGCGGCGTACTGGTGGTCGCCGTGGGTGATGATGCCGGACTGCTGGTAGGAGCCGTTGTTGACCAGTCCGTCGTAGGAGACGAAGTACAGGGCCTGCTCGTCCAGGGTCCGCTGGCCCAGGGGTGTGGCCGAGGGCGCGTCGGCGGCGGCCGCCGGGATCGCCGGGGCGACCCCGAGCGGAACGGCCAGCGCCAGGGCCAGGGCCGTGTTCAGGACACGGCACCCGGAGGGGGTACGAGGGGGCATCGGGGGGCCTTTCTGCCAGGGGGTGTCGGGGCGGTGGTCAGGGCAGGTGGAAGATCTCGGTGAGCGGGAGCATGCCCTCGTCGGGTCGGCCGGGCAGGTCCTCGAAGAACGGCGCCATCTCGGCCTGCCAGCGGTCGTTGACGTCGGTGCGGGCCATGGCGGCGCGGGCCGCCTCGAAGTCCTCGGTCTCCAGGTAGCCGACGACCATGCCCTCGTCGGTGCAGAAGAGGGAGTAGTTGTGCCAGCCGGTGGCGCTGAGCGCGTCGCGCATCTGGGGCCACACGGCGGCGTGCCGTTCCTTGTACTCCTCCAGCCGCTCCTGGCGGACCTTGAGCACGAAGCAGACGCGCTGCACGGCGTTCCTTTCGTGAAGAGGGGGACGGGGGCGGTCCGGAGGGAGGGGTCCGGTCCGCCCCCTGGGAGAGGGGTCACAGCACCCGCGGGAGTCCGTTGAGGGCGGTGGCCCCCACGCGCGCGGCGCCCCTGGGCGATGGCGGGCGACGGGCGGGCTAGAAGTCGAAGTCGTCGACGTTGTCCTCGTTGAAGACCGTCGGCGGGCCGAGCACGACCTCGCCGTCCTCGCCGATGGTGTACTCGCCGAGCTCACCGGCGGTGAAGGTCTCCCCCTCGGCGCCGGTGATCTGTCCGGCCTTCAGCGCGGCCCCGGTGTAGCCCGCCAGGTAGCCCAGCTCGTGCGGGTTCCACAGGGCGAACTCCTCGACGGTCCCGTCGTGGACGAACTCACGCATCTGGTTGGGGGTGCCCAGACCGGTGATGGCGACCTCGCCCTTGTACTCGGAGTCGCTGACGTAACGGGCCGCCGCGGCGATGCCGACCGTGGTCGGCGACACGACGCCGTCCAGGTCCGGATAGGACTGCATCAGGCCCTGCATCTCCTGGAAGGACTGCAGGTCGTCGTCGTTGCCGTAGACGGTGTCGACCAGCTCCAGGTCGGCGTACTCGTCCTCCCGCAGGATCTCCTCCATCGCCGCGATCCAGGTGTTCTGGTTGGTGGCGTTGGGGGTGGCCGACAGGATGGCGAAGGTGCCCTCGCCACCGATCTGCCCGGAGATCATCTCGACCAGCGCGCGGGCGATGAGCTCGTCGGTGGACTGGGTCACGAACACGTCGGTGCAGTTGGCGTTGGAGTCGTAGCCGATGATGGCGGCGCCGTTGTCGCGGGCCTCGTTCAGCGCCGGGCAGACCGCGTCGGGGTCGTTGGCGGCGATGACGATGACGTCGCTGGCCGCCTGGCTGGCGGCGTTGATGTACTCGACCTGGGAGTCGGCGGTGGGCTCGGTACCGCCGCGCTCGGTGTACTCCCCGGCCAGTTCCTCCACGGCCTGGGCCCCGCCCGCGTTGACGATGTCGGAGTAGGGGTTGTTCAGCTGCTTGGGCAGGAAGTCGATCTTCAGGCCCTCGGGGATCTCCGCGTCGGGGTCGGCGGTGCCGGTCGGCCCGGCGGTGTCGGTTTCCTCGGCGTCGTCGATGGTGGTGCCGCCGCAGGCGGCGGTCATCAGCACGGCGGCAGCCGCGGCGATCAGGGTCAGGTGGCGCGGGCGCAGGGGATCGATCATGACTGTTCTCCGGTACGTGGACGGTCGGTGGAGCCGGTGACGGGGATGGGGACGGGGTCGGGGCCGGGTGCGCGTCTGGAGCGGATCCGGGCCACGAGGTTCGGTGCGACGACCGAGGCGATGAGGATCAGACCGGTGACGATCTGGAGCACCTCGCTGGTCAGGCCGAAGAGCTGGAGGGCGTTGCGTGCGGTGCCGAGCAGCAGCACGCCGCTCATGACGCCCAGGATCGAGCCGACGCCGCCGAAGATGGACACGCCGCCCAGCAGGACGGCGGCCACGACCTGCAGTTCCAGGCCGAAGGCGGTGTCGGCGCGCGAGGTGCCGTACTGCAGGGTCCAGAACACCCCGGCGCCGGCGGCGACCGCGCCGCTGAGGGTGAACAGCCAGAACTTGGTCCACCTGACGGGGGTTCCGGAGAAGCGCGCGGCCTCGTCGTTGTTGCCGATGTCGAACAGGGAGCGCCCGAGGGACGTGGCGTGCAGCAGGACCGCGAACAGCGCGGCCAGGGCCAGGACGGCCACGGCGATCCACGGCAGCCCCTCGATGCCCAGGAAGGGGTCGCGGGCGCCGCTGACCCAGCCGCGCGGGTAGCTGGCGACCGCCCGGTCGCCGAGCAGGACGTAGGCCAGCCCCCGGTACAGGGCCATGGTGCCGATGGTGACGGCCAGGGACGGCAGCCCCAGGACGGTGACCAGGACGCCGTTGAGGGCGCCCAGACCCGCGCCCACCGCCAGACAGATCCACAGCGCGGTCTCGATGGGCACCCCGGCCTCCCAGAGCACGCCCAGGGTGGCGCTGCTCAGGGCGAGGGTGCTGGCCACCGACAGGTCGATCTCGCCGGTGATGACGATCAGGGTCATCGGCAGGGCCATCAGGGCGATGGCGGCGATGCTCAGCAGCAGGAAGTTGATGTTGCGTCCGGTCGCGAACATGTCCACGAACAGGGACGCGCCGAGCAGCGTCACGATGAGGACGGCGACGACCGGTGACTCGCGCAGGGACAGCAGCGAACCGATCCGCCGCACGCCCCCGGGCCGAGGGTCGGGACCGGCCGCCGGGGCACCGGACGCCGGGGTGGTGATGACGCGTTCAGGCGCCACGGGCACCTCCTCCTCGAAGCTTGCGGGCCGTGCGCAGCGCCAGCAGGCGGTCCAGGCCGATCGCGGCCAGGATGAGCGCGCCCACCACGGCCTGCTGCCAGAACTGGTTGATCTGCCAGATGGGCAGGGCCGCGGTGATGGTGGTGAGCAGGACCGCGCCCAGGGCGGCTCCGTAGACGGTGCCCACTCCCCCGGCGATGGCGACTCCGCCGACGACGGCGGCGGCCACGACCTGCAGTTCCATGCCGGTGCCGACGGTGGAGTCGACGGTGCCGTAGCGGGCGGCGAACAGGACCCCGGCCAGTCCGGCCAGGGCGCCGTTGGCGGCGAAGGCGACGATGACGCGGCGTCCGGCGGGGATACCGGACAGGCGCGCGGCGTCGGCGTTGGAGCCGATCGCGTAGAGCTCTCGGCCGGAGCGGTAGTGGGACAGGTAGAGGCCGACCGCGACGACCACGGCGACGGCGATCGCCGCGGGCAGGGGCACGCCCAGGACGCTGACCCGGCCCAGGGCGAGGAAGGACTCGGGCATGTCGTGGGCGTTGACCTGGCCGCCCGCCGCCCACCAGTGGCCCAGGCCGCGGTAGGCGTACAGGGTGCCCAGGGTGACGACCAGGGCGGGGACCTGGACGGCGGTGACGAGCAGGCCGTTGGCCAGGCCGCACACCAGGCCGATGAGCACCCCGGCGAGCATGACGACGGGCACGGGCAGGCCCGGGAACGTGACGAAGAGGATCCCGGTGCCGAAGGCCGCCAGCCCCATGACGGAGCCGACCGAGAGGTCGACGTTCTTGGTGATGAGGACCAGGGCCTGGCCGACGGCGAGGACGGACAGGACGGTGGCGCCCAGGAACAGGTCGCGTACGCCCTGGCTGGAGAGGAATCCGGGGTTGTGCAGCCAGGTGGCGCCGATCAGCAGGGCGACGGCCAGCAGGACGCCGATCTCGCGGACCTGCCGTGGGCGGCCGGACGGGCGCCCCGCGGGCTTGGTCGGGGCCCCCGCCGTGGCGGCGGGCGGCGCGGTGACGGGTGAGTTCATCAGGCGGCCTCGCTCGGTCGCTGTCCGGTGGCCGCGTACATGACCGACTCCTCGTCGGCCTCGTCGCGGTCGAGTTCGGCGGTGAGGCGGCCCTCGTGCATGACCAGGACCCGGTCGGCCATGCCCAGGACCTCGGGCAGTTCGCTGGAGACCATGACGATGGCCAGTCCCTGGCCGGCCAGGGTGGACAGCAGGCGGTGGACCTCGGCCTTGGTGCCCACGTCGATGCCGCGGGTGGGCTCGTCGACGAACAGCACGCGCGGTTCGGTCGAGAGCCACTTGGCCAGGACGACCTTTTGCTGGTTGCCGCCGGAGAGGGTGGCGACGGCGTCGGTGAACGCACCGGCCTTGAGCTGGAGTCTGGCTCCCCACTCGCGCGCGCTGGCGCGTTCGGCCCGGGAGCTGAGCAGCCCGAGGCGGCTGAGCGGCCAGCGGCGGGTGGCGGTGGCGTTGCGCTCGATGGAGGACTCCATGACCAGGCCCTGCTGGCGGCGGTCCTCGGGGACCAGCGCCATCCCGGCGGCCATGGCGGCGCGGGGCCGCCCCGCGGGCAGGTCCCCGCCCCGGACGCGGACGGTGCCCGCGTCGTAGCGGTCGACGCCGAACACGGCGCGCACGACCTCGCTGCGCCCGGCCCCCACGAGCCCGGCCAGGGCGACGATCTCACCGGCCCGCACCGAGAAGGAGACGTCGGAGAAGACGCCGTGGCGGGTCAGGCCCTCGACCTCCAGGACGGTGTCGCCGAACTCGGCCTCCTCCTTGGGGTAGAGGCTCGTGACGTCACGGCCGACCATGCGCCGCACGACGGTGTCCACGTCCAGGTCACCGGTGGGGTCGCAGGAGACGAAGGCGCCGTCGCGGACGACGGTGATGCGGTCGCACAGTCCGAACACCTCGTCGAAGCGGTGGGAGATGAACAGGAGGGCGGCTCCCCCGTCGCGCAGCGCGCGGGCGACGGTGAACAGCCGCTCGGCCTCGACCCCCGACAGGGCGGCGGTGGGCTCGTCCATGACCAGGACGCGGGCGTCGCGGGTGATGGCCTTGGCGATCTCGACCAGTTGCTGGTCGGCGATGGACAGCCCGCGCGCGGGGCGGTCGGGGTCGATGTCCACGCCGAGCCGGTCGAAGACCTCCCGGGTGGCGCGCCGCATGGCGGCGCGGTCGATGGTGCCCAGCCGGGTGCGGGGCTGTCGGCCGACGAAGATGTTCTCGGCCACCGACAGGTCGGGGAAGAGTGTCGGCTCCTGGTAGATGACCGCGACCCCGGCGCGCTGGGCGTCGGCGGGCGCGGTGAACTCGGTCGGCGCCCCGTCGACCAGGACCTGTCCGCCGTCGGGGCGGTGGACCCCGGCGATGGTCTTGACCAGGGTGGACTTGCCCGCGCCGTTCTCCCCCACCAGGGCGTGGATCTCCCCGGCGCGCAGGTGCAGGGACAGTCCTCGCAGGGCCCGGACGCTCCCGAAGGACTTGGTGACGTCGACCAGTGCGAGGGGTGGAGGCACCGGTGATCGGTCGTCCGCCACGTGCGCCCTCCTTACTTCGTGTGCCGGCTCCTGGCGATCCAGAACAACCGAGCAAAAAACGTTTTAATATGAAGTGGATGTTAAGTGGGACACACCATCACGTCAAGGGGACGACCCAAGAAATCCCAGGTCTCACCCTGATAACGACCCACAGTCGCCCTCTCGCCCGAGCCTACGTCGCCCCCTCCGCTGGCGCGGTTTTCTGGAAGGTTATTGACACGTTTCAATCCGGATGTGAGCATGAGTGCCCGATCCGAGGGCCGTGTCAGTACCATGCCGTTCGCGTCGCCCTACGACCGACCGTTCGAGCCTGCCCGGGAGAGTCCTTGAGCCCCAGTCCACGCGCCAGCCGCCGCACGGTAGGCATCACCGAGGTCGCCCGGCACGCCGGGGTCTCCCCCGGCACCGTGTCCAACGTCCTCAACCGCCCCGAACGCGTCGCCGAGGCGACCCGGCGCAAGGTCGAGGAGGCCATCGCCGAACTCGACTACGTGCGCAACTCCTCCGGCAGCAGCCTGCGCTCGGGCCGCAGCGGCTCGGTGGGACTCCTGGTCCTGGACGTCACCAACCCCTTCTTCACCGAGGTCGCGCGCGGGGTCGAGGACGAGGCCGCCGAGTCCGGACTGGCCGTGGTCCTGCTCAACTCCGCGGAGCGGCATGAGCGCCAGCGGCGCAACCTGCGCCTGCTCGCCGAACAGCGCGCCGCGGGGGCCGTCGTCATGCCCGTGGACGACGACCTGTCCGACCTGGTGTGGCTGAGCCGCCAGGGCACCCCCTGGGTGGCCCTGGACCGGGGCGACGTGTCCGAGGACGTGGGGTGCAGCGTCAGCGTCGACAACCACGCCGGCGGTCTGGCCGCCGGACGCCACCTCATCGGGCTCGGGCACGAGAGGATCACGTTCCTGACCGGCCCCTTCGCGATCGAACAGGTGCGGCAGCGCCACCGGGGCCTGCTGGACGCGTGCGCCGAGGCCGACCTCGATCCCGAGGAAACCGTCCGGGTGGTCCAGCAGCCCCAGCTCAACGCGGTCCAGGGCGAGCGCGCCGTCGACGCGGTACTGACCGGCGGCCCCCGCCACCGCCCCCAGGCCGTCTTCTGCGCCAACGACCAGTTGGCGCTGGGCCTGATGAAGGGCCTGGGCCAGCGCGGTGTCCGCGTACCCGAGGACATCTCGGTCGTGGGATACGACAACGTCGACCTCGCCGACCTCGTCCACCCCGGCCTGACCACCGTCGCCCAGCCCAAGTACGAGCTCGGCCGCTCGGCCATGCGTCTGCTCGGCTCGGAGCTGGACGACCCCGACCACCGGCACGAGCGCGTGTGGTTCACCCCCGAACTCGTGGTCCGGGGGTCCACCGCCGCGCGCCGGACCTGACAACTGAGGAGTGTCCAGCATGACCGTCACGACCGGCTCCGCCACCGGAGGAGCCCGCACCCGCCGGAACCAACCCACCGTGGGCCTGGTGGCGGGCGGACTGGGCACGTACTGGCCGCAGTTCCCCGACCTGCTGCCGCGGCTGCGCCGCTCCGCCGGGCGCGTGGCCGAGCGGATGCGCGGGTTCGACGCGGACGTCGTCGACGTCGGCTTCGTCAGTGACGCCGAGGAGGGCGCGGCCGCCGCCGAGCGCCTGCGCTCCGCCGACTGCGACCTCATCGTCTGCTTCCTGACCACCTATCTGACCTCGTCGATGATCGCGCCGATCGCCCAGCGGGGCCACGCCCCCGTGCTGTTCGTCAACCTGCAGCCGACCGAGTCCATGGACCACGCCACCTTCGACACCGGGCAGTGGCTGGCCTACTGCGGCGCCTGTCCCCTTCCGGAGATGGCCAACCTGTTCGAGCGCCTGGGCGTGGAGTTCCGCTCGGTGTCGGGCCACCTGGAGGACGAACGCGCCTGGGAGCGGATCGGCCGCTGGATCCGCGCGGCGGGCGTGCGGGCGACCATGCGGGACGCGCGGCACGGGCTCATGGGGCACGTGTACCCGGGGATGATGGACGTGGCCACCGACCCCACGCTCATCGCCCGCAACCTCGGCGGCCACGTCGAGGTGGTGGAGTTCGACGACCTGCGCGAGCGGGTGCCCGGCCCCGAGGAGTCGTCGGTGGAGGCCAAGCTGGCCGAGGCCCGCGAGGTGTTCGAGGTGACCGACTCCGTGGTGGCCGAGGACTTCCGCTGGGGCGCCCAGGTGGCGGTCGGGCTCGACCGCCTCGTGGACGACTTCTCCCTGGACAGCCTGTCCTACTACCACCGGGGTCTGGCGGGCGAGCTGCACGAGAGGCTCGGCGCCGGGATGATCCTGGGCGCCTCGCTGCTGACCGCCCGGGGGGTTCCGGCCGTGGGCGAGTTCGAGCTGCGCACGTGCATGGCGATGCTGATGATGGACCGGCTGGGCGGAGGCGGGTCCTTCACCGAACTCCAGGCCCTGGACTTCACCCGCGGACACGTGGAGATGGGCCACGACGGCCCGGCGCACCTGGCGATCAGCGCGCGCAGGCCGCTGCTGCGGGGCCTGGGCGTCTACCACGGCAAGCGCGGCTGGGGCGTATCGGTGGAGTTCGACGTCAGGCACGGCCCGGTCACCCTGTTCGGGGTCATCCAGCGCCGCGACGGGTCGTTCGCCCTGCTGACCGCCGAGGGGCTCACCGGCGAGGGCCCGCTGCTGCGGATCGGCAACACGACCTCGCGCGTGGACTTCGGCTGCGACCCCGGCGAGTGGGTGGACGCCTGGAGCGCCACCGGCATCGCCCACCACTGGGCGCTGGGCACCGGGCACCGCGCGGCCGACGTGCGCGCCGTGGCCGACCTCATGGGGCTGGAGTACGTCCACCTGACGGTCTGATCCCTCCGGTTCCGCCGCGCCGGGGACGGCGCGGCGGAACCGGCCTGGCCGGTGAACGACGCGGGGATCCTCCCGCATCTCATGTGAAACGTTCTACTGACCTGGGCATACCTTCCCCCTGATACGCGCCAGAGTGATATTGACAACCCTGTCTCACTGTGGATACCTTCGACGCTAATTAGTAAAAACGATTTAACACCTCTTCTCAAGACGGCCGCCCCAGCCACGAACGGAGACGTCCCGTGTCAGCCCTGCCCCACCTCCCCGCCGGTGTCCTCGACACCCTGAGGCGCCAGCACATCGAACTCCCCTCGTGGGCGTTCGGGAACTCCGGCACACGGTTCAAGGTGTTCGCGCAGCCCGGCGTGCCCCGGGACCCGTGGGAGAAGATCGCCGACGCCGCCCACGTCCACCGCCTGACCGGGGTGGCCCCCACCGTCGCCCTGCACATCCCCTGGGACCGGGTCGACGACTACGCCGCCCTCGGCGCGCACGCCCGCGACCTCGGGGTGGGTATCGGCACCATCAACTCCAACGTCTTCCAGGACGACGACTACCGCCTGGGCAGCGTGACCAACCCCGACCCCGCGGTGCGGCGCAAGGCGATCGACCACCTCCTGGAGTGCGTCGACGTCATGGACGCGACCGGCTCCCGGGACCTGAAGCTGTGGTTCTCCGACGGCACCAACTACCCGGGCCAGGACGACCTGCGCGCCCGCCAGGACCGCCTCGCCGACGCCCTCGCCGAGGTCTACGACCGGCTCGCCCCGCACCAGCGCATGCTGCTGGAGTACAAGCTCTTCGAACCCGCCTTCTACGCCACCGACGTCCCCGACTGGGGCACCGCCTACGCCCACTGCCTGGAGCTGGGCGAGCGGGCCGTCGTGTGCGTGGACACCGGCCACCACGCCGCCCACACCAACATCGAGTTCATCGTCGCCGTCCTGCTGCGCGCCGGGAAGCTCGGCGCCTTCGACTTCAACTCCCGCTTCTACGCCGACGACGACCTCATGGTCGGCGCCGCCGACCCCTTCCAGCTCTTCCGGATCATGTACGAGGTGGCGCGCGGCGGCGGCCTGGCCGCCGACACCGGGGTCGCGTTCATGCTCGACCAGTGCCACAACATCGAGCCGAAGATCGCCGGGCAGATCCGCTCGGTGATGAACGTGCAGGAGGCCACCGCCAAGGCCCTGCTGGTGGACGGCGACGCGCTCGCGCGGGCCCAGCGCGACGGCGACGTGCTCGCCGCCAACGCCGCGCTCATGGACGCCTTCAACACCGACGTGCGCCCCCTGCTCGCCGAACTGCGCGAGGACATGGGCCTGGCCCCCGACCCGATGGCCGCGCACGCCCGCTCCGGCTACCTGGACGAGGTCACCGCCGAGCGCGTGGGCGGAACCCAGGCGGGGTGGGGCGCGTGAGCACCGAGCCGACCGCCGACACCACCCACGACCAGGGAACCCACATGACCGACTCCACCGTCGCCGACCTGCTGGCCCGGAGCAACACACTGGGCGCCGACCCGCGCAACACCAACTTCGCCGGCGGCAACACCTCCGCCGCCGGGACCCGGACCGACCCCGTCACCGGAGAGCCGGTCGACCTGCTCTGGGTCAAGGGCTCCGGCGGCGACCTGGGCACCCTCACCGAGGACGGGCTGGCCGTGCTGCGGCTGGACCGGCTCCGCGCGCTCGTGGACGTCTATCCCGGCCAGGAGCGCGAGGACGAGATGGTCGCCGCCTTCGACCACTGCCGGTTCGGCGGCGGGGCCGCGCCCTCCATCGACACCGCGATGCACGGGCTGGTCCGCGCCGCGCACGTCGACCACCTGCACCCCGACTCGGGGATCGCGCTGGCCACCGCCGCCGACGGTGAGGAGCTCACCCGCGCCTGCTTCGGCGACCGCGTCCTGTGGGTCCCCTGGCGCCGTCCCGGCTTCCAGCTCGGGCTGGACATCGCCCGCATCGCGGAGGAGAACCCGGACGCCATCGGCGTCGTGCTCGGCGGGCACGGGATCACCGCCTGGGGCGCCACCAGCGCCGAGTGCCAGGCCCACTCCCTGGAGATCATCCGTACCGCCGAACGCTTCATCGCCGACCGCGGGCGCCCCGACCCGTTCGGCCCGGTCGTCCAAGGCCACGAGCCGCTGGAGCCCGACTCACGCCGGGCCCGTGCCGCCGAGCTCGCCCCCGTGGTCCGCGGCCTGGCCTCCACCGACCACCCGCAGGTCGGGCACTTCACCGACAGCGAGGAGGTGCTCGACTTCCTCGCCCGCGCCGAGCACCCCCGGCTGGCCGCGCTGGGCACCTCCTGCCCCGACCACTTCCTGCGCACCAAGGTCCGGCCCATGGTCCTGGACCTGCCCGCCGACGCCCCGCTCGAGGACGCCGCGGCCCGGCTGCGCGAACTCCACCGGGAGTACCGGGACGGGTACCGCGCCTACTACGAGCGCCACGCCACCGCCGACAGCCCCGCCATGCGCGGCGCCGACCCGGCGATCGTCCTGGTCCCGGGCGTGGGCATGTTCTCCTTCGGCAAGGACGCCAAGACCGCGCGCGTGGCGGGCGAGTTCTACGTCAACGCGATCAACGTCATGCGCGGGGCCGAGGCGCTGTCCGCCTACCGGCCCATCGAGGAGTCGGAGAAGTTCCGCATCGAGTACTGGGCCCTGGAGGAGGCCAAGCTCGCCCGTCTGCCCGAGCCCAGGCCGCTGGCCACCCGGGTGGCGCTGGTGACCGGCGCGGCCAGCGGCATCGGCAAGGCCATCGCCCGACGCCTGGCCGCCGAGGGCGCGTGCGTGGTGGTCGCCGACCTGGACGCCGACCGGGCCGCCGAGACCGCCGCCGAACTCGGCACCGCCGACACGGCCGTGGGCGTGGGCTGCGACGTCAGCGACGCCGACGCGGTCGCCGACGCCTTCGACGCCGCCGCGCTGGCCTTCGGAGGGGTGGACCTGGTGGTCAACAACGCGGGGCTGTCCATCTCCAAGCCGCTGCTGGAGACCACCGAGCGGGACTGGGACCTGCAGCACGACGTGATGGCCAAGGGCTCCTTCCTCGTCTCCCGCCAGGCCGCCCGGGTGATGACCGAGCAGGGCCTGGGCGGCGACATCGTCTACATCGCCTCCAAGAACGCGGTCTTCGCCGGACCCAACAACGTCGCCTACTCCGCCGCCAAGGCCGACCAGGCCCACCAGGTGCGGCTGCTCGCCGCGGAACTGGGCGAGCACGGTATCCGCGTCAACGGCGTCAACCCCGACGGGGTGGTGCGCGGTTCGGGGATCTTCGCCGGGGGGTGGGGAGCCCAGCGCGCCAAGGTCTACGGGGTGGCCGAGGAGGAACTCGGCGCCTTCTACGCCAAACGCACACTGCTGGGGCGCGAGGTGCTGCCCGAACACGTGGCCAACGCGGTGTACGCGCTCACCTGCGGGGAGCTGGCGCACACCACCGGTCTGCACGTGCCCGTCGACTCCGGCGTCGCCGCCGCCTTCCTGCGATGAGCACCGTCCACGCCGCCGTCGACCTGGGGGCCTCCAGCGGGCGCGTCCTGGCCGGGCACCTCGACGGCGGGCGACTGCGCACCGAGGAGGTGGCCCGCTTCCCCAACGGGCCCGTCCACCTGCCCGGCCCGGGAGGCGGCACCCTGCACTGGGACGTGCTCGCCCTGTACGCCAACGCCACCGCCGGTCTACGGCAGGCGGCCGACCGGTTCGGCCCGTTGGCGTCGGCGGGCATCGACTCCTGGGCGGTGGACTACGGGCTGCTGGACGCCGACGGCTCCCTGCTCGGCAACCCCGTCCACTACCGGGACGCGCGCACCGACGGCGCGCCCGACCGGGTGTTCGCCCACCTGTCCTCCGCCGAGTTGTATGAGGTGACCGGCCTGCAGGTGCAGCCGTTCAACACGGTGTTCCAGCTCGCCGCGGCGGCCGCCGACGCCCGGACTGCCCTCGCCCGGCGCCTGCTGCTCATCCCCGACCTGCTCGGCCACTGGATGACCGGCGCCCAGGTCGCCGAACTGACCAACGCCTCCACGACGGGGCTGCTCGACGTCCGCGGCCGCCGCTGGTCGCCCCGCGTCCTCGACGTCCTCGCCGAGGCGTTCGGGGTGGACGCGGCCCCGCTGCTGCCCGAGGTGGTCGAACCCGGCACCGTGGTGGCACCGGTGCGCCCCGGTGAGACCGTCGGCGCCGCGGCCGGGACTCCGCTGGTGGCCGTCGGCTCCCACGACACCGCCTCGGCGGTGGCCGCCGTTCCCGCCACGGGGCCGGACTTCGCCTACGTCTCCTGCGGAACCTGGTCCCTGGTGGGCGTGGAGCTGGACGCGCCGCTGCTGTCCGAGGAGGGACGGGCCGCGAACTTCACCAACGAACTGGGGGTGGACCGCAGCGTCCGCTACCTGCGCAACGTGATGGGTCTGTGGCTGCTCCAGGAGTCGGTGCGCACCTGGAGCCGGCGGGGGCGGGAGGTACGGCTGGACGACCTGATCGCCCGGGCCGCCCGCGCTCCGGAGCTGGCCTGTGTGGTGGACGTCGACGACCCGCGCTTCCTCCCACCCGGGGACATGCCCGCGCGCATCGACTCCTACGCACGCGACACCGGTCAGCGACCGCCCGCCGACGACGCCGAGACGGCGCGGTGCGTCATCGACTCCCTCGCCCTGGCCTACCGGCGCTGGGTGCACCGCGCGGCCGATCTGACCGGACGCCGGATCGACGCGGTGCACCTGGTCGGCGGCGGCGCGCACAACACCCTGCTGTGCCAGCGGGCCGCGGACGCCGTCGGCCTGCCGGTGATCGCCGGTCCCACCGAGGCCACCGCGATCGGCAACCTGCTGGTCCAGGCGCGCGCGGTCGGAGCGATCGAGGGCGACCTGACGGGGCTGCGCCGGATCGTCGCCGACTCCGCCGGCGTGCGCCGTTACGAGCCGACGGGGAGCCGGCGGCCGTGGGAGGATGCCGAGGCCAGGATCGGCGGGACGTTCGGATGACGGTCGACGGAAGGGGCATCGGTATGCGCGTGTCACTCTTCGCCACGTGCGTGGTGGACACCATGGCGCCGCGGGCGGCGTGGGCCACCGCCCGCCTCCTGGAACGGCTCGGCCACACCGTCACCGTTCCCGACGGCCAGACCTGCTGCGGGCAGATGCACGTCAACTCCGGCTACCGTCGCCAGGCCGTGCGCGTCGTCGCCAACCACGTGCGGGCCTTCGAGGAGTCCGACGTGGTGGTGGCCCCCTCCGGGTCGTGCGTGGCCTCCATCCGCCACCAGCAGGCGATGGTGGCGCGCGGGGCCGGTGACGAGGGGCTGGCCCGGGCCGCTGAGGAGCTGGCCGAGCGCACCTACGAACTCTCCCAGTTCCTGGTGGACGTGCTGGGTGTGGAGGACGTCGGTGCCAGCTACCCGCACCGCGTCACCTACCACCCCGCCTGCCACGGCGCCCGGGTGCTGGGCCTGGGGGACCGGCAGCTGCGGCTGCTGCGGGCCGTGCGCGGCCTGGAACTGGTGGAGCTGCCCGGGGCCGACCAGTGTTGCGGCTTCGGCGGCACGTTCGCGCTGAAGAACGCCGACACCTCCGCCGCCATGCTCTCCGACAAGATCGCCTCGATCGTGTCCACCCGCGCGGAGGTGTGCACGGCGGGCGACGCCTCCTGCCTCATGCACATCGGCGGCGGGTTGTCGCGGCTGCGGGCGGCCACCGGCACCGTCCACCTGGCCGAGATCCTCGCCGCCACCGAAGACACGAAGGAGGCCGCCACGTGAGCCGGACCTTCCTGGGCATGCCCGGCATCCCGCACGGCACCGGCAACCTGGGGGGTGAGGAGCCGTTCCCGCGTTCGGCCGCCCGCCACCTGGCCGACCACCAGATGCGCGCCAACCTGGCGAGCGCCACCGGCACCATCCGGGCCAAGCGGGCCTCCGTGGTGTCCGAGCTACCCGACTGGGAGGAGCTGCGCGAGTCCGGTCGCGCGGTCAAGGAGGCCACCATGGCCCGCCTCGACGAGCACCTGGTCGAGTTGGAGAGGCGGGTCACCGAGCGCGGCGGCACCGTGCACTGGGCCCGTGACGCCGCCGAGGCCAACCGGATCGTCACCGACCTGGTGCGCGCCACCGGGGCCGAGGAGGTGGTCAAGGTCAAGTCGATGGCCACCCAGGAGATCGGCCTCAACGAGGCGTTGGAGGAGGCGGGTGTCACCGCGTGGGAGACCGACCTGGCCGAGTTGATCGTCCAGCTCGGCGACGACCGGCCCTCCCACATCCTGGTCCCCGCCATCCACCGCAACCGCGCCGAGATCCGGCGGATCTTCCTGGAGACCATGCCGGGCGTCGATCCCGATCTGACCGACGATCCCCGCCAACTCGCCATGGCCGCACGCGCCTACCTGCGTGAACGCTTCCTGCGCGCGAAGGTGGCGATCAGCGGCGCCAACTTCGCGGTCGCCGAGACGGGCACCCTGGCCGTGGTGGAGAGCGAGGGCAACGGCCGGATGTGCCTGACCCTGCCCGACACCCTCATCACCGTCATGGGGATCGAGAAGACCGTCCCCACCTGGCGGGACCTGGAGGTGTTCCTCCAGACCCTGCCGCGCTCGTCCACCGGTGAGCGGATGAACCCCTACACCTCGACCTGGACCGGCGTGACCCCCGGGGACGGTCCGGGCGAGTTCCACCTGGTGCTGCTCGACAACGGCCGCACCGCCGCGCTCGCCGACCCGACCGGCCGCCAGGCGCTGCACTGTATCCGCTGTTCCGCGTGCCTGAACGTGTGCCCGGTCTACGAGCGCACGGGCGGGCACGCCTACGGTTCGGTCTACCCGGGACCGATCGGCGCGGTGCTGTCCCCGCAGTTGACCGGGGTGGAGGCCAACCCGTCGCTGCCGTACGCGTCCACGCTGTGCGGGGCGTGCTACGAGGTGTGCCCGGTGGCCATCGACATCCCCTCGATCCTGGTGGACCTGCGCGGTCGGCAGGTCGAGTCGGACCGGAGGCCGTCAGCGGAGAAGATCGCCTTCGGGGCGGTCGCCCGGGTGATGTCCACCCCCCGCCTGTGGCGGTCGGCCCAGCGCCTGACCCGGCTGGGACGCCTCCTCGCCCGCGGCCGCGCCACCCTGCCCGCCGCGCTGCCCCCGCCGTTGTCGAAGTGGACCCGCACCCGTGACCTGCCCACCCCGCCGAGTGAGACGTTCACCCGGCGTTGGGCCCGCGACCACGGTGATCGAACGTGAGGCGCCGGTCTCCCGGCCCCGGCCCGACCACCGCGCCGGGGGAGAGCGCCCCGGCGGCCGTGGACACAGAACAGACGAGGAGTTCCCACCGGTGAGCGCACGCGAGGAGATCCTGGCGCGCATCCGCGCGGCCAACGGCGCGGCCCAGGCGACCGATACGGAGGTGCCGCGCGCCTACCGGCGAAGCGACGGTCGCCCGCCCGGTCATCCCGAGCTGCTGGACCTGTTGGAGGACCGGCTGGTCGACTACCGCGCCGCCGTGCACCGCTGTGGCCCCGAGGAGGTGGCCGCGACCGTGGAGGGCGTCCTGACCGAAGCGCTGGGCCCGGACCGCGCCGAGGTGCTGGCCGCTCCCGGACTCCCGGGGACGTGGACGCCCTCGGGCGCCGGTCGCGATGACGGCCGCCCCGCCGTGCGCCTGAGCGAATGCGGGGCCGCGGTCACCGGTACGGCCGTCGCGATCGCCCAGACCGGGACGCTCGTCCTGGACGCGGGGGCTGTCTGCGGACGCCGGGCGCTGTCCCTGTTGCCGGACGTGTGCGTGTGCGTGGTCCGCGCGGACCAGGTGGTGGGCGGGGTTCCCGAGGCGCTGGAGCGCCTGGACCCGCTCGCCCCGCTCACGTTCGTCAGTGGCCCGTCGGCCACCAGCGACATCGAGCTCGAGCGGGTGGAGGGTGTGCACGGCCCCCGGACCCTGCACGTCGTGCTGGTCGCCTCGGCCTGACCGTCACCGGTCGGCGGCGGTGGGGCGCCACACCACGGCGGACTCACCCAGGCAAGGGATGACCGCGTATCGGCACCTTTTCTGGGCGATATCGAGAAGGAACGTCACCGGGATCGCCTCGACGGCCGAGCGGACAATGACTTGACTTCCTCCTCCTCGTGAACGAGGAGGATTCCGACCGGGCCCCGCGGCCCGACGGCGCTGCGCGCCTCGCGGCGCGCGCTGGTTCCCGCTTCACCGACATGGCACCCCAGAGGTCTCGCTCCCCTACTGCGCGAGCTTCGCCATGATCGCGCAGCGGGGGCCCGGCTGGCACGGTTCACCCCGGCAAGGAGCTGGTCCATCCGCGCGAAAGCGTGTTCTGGGCCGCGTTCACGTCCGCGTGCGCCGTGTGCCCGCACGACGTGCACCGGAAGCTCGCTTGGCTCTCGCGAGACCTCGGGTCCACCCCCCGCACGGGTGACAGGTCCGCGACGTGCACGCGGGATCGACCTCGACGATCCGGGACCCGGTCCGCCGGGCCTTGTCCAGGCAGGCGAGCTTGAAACCGTGCCATCCCTGGGCCAGGATCGCCCGGTTCAACCCCGCCTTCTGTCGAACATTGCGGCCCGGCGCATCCACGGTGCCCCGGGCCGAGGCGGTCATGGGTGCGCCGTCGGGGAACCGGAAGGAGGGCCTCCACCGGTTCTTGGCGCGCCAGCGCACCTTGAACGTGCCGTGGTCCCTACAAGCCCGGTCCAGGTCCCTCAGCGTCTGCTGGAGGATGTGCGACGGCGCGGCCCGCGGCCACGTTTCTTCCCTCTTGGCCTCGGCCAGTTGCGCGGCCCGCAGGTGGTAGCCGCAGTAGGGCTGGTCATACCCGCGCCACCACCGCTGGACGGCCTGACGGCGCTGGCCCAGGGCGGTGTTCCACACCGCACGACGGATGTCACCGTAGGTGGCGCACTGTTCGGCCTGCTCTCCGGTGAGCGCGAGCCGGTACCGAAACCCGGTCGGCATGGTGGGAACACCTCCCCTCGATCCACGTCAGGACCGTAGCGGAGGCGGACGGCATCGTGGGGTGCAACGGCTCTCCCCGCCCCGAAGGACGGGGTCCGCACCGCCGACAAACCAGATCACCACCGGAGAATTCTCCTGGAGTTCAACCGCACCCGCCCATGCGGGACGTGAAGCCAACCCGAACCACTCCCGGGTGAATGGAGTGGAACGTCGAACACCGACGACTCCCATGGGATGGATATCGGCGACTCGCTTGGATGACAGGACATCGAACAATCCATGAAGAGAAAATCCTCCCACTGGCACACCAGAAATCAGGGATATGTTGTTTTATGCCTGTGATTTTGTGGTTCTGCGTGGGGTGAGGTGGGACTGCCCGATGGGGATGCAGATTCCCAACGAACTCGTCGATCTCTTCCACGGTCTCACCGGGACTCGATGGCCGGACGTGGACGAGGATCGACTGCGCGACCTGTCCGACGTGTACGAGACCGTCCAGTACATTCTCGGCACCGAACTGCCCGAGCTGGTGATCGTGCTGCGGCGCAAGGTCAGTTCGACGTTCGACAGCCGGACCACCGCCTACTTCGAGAAGTCCCTGGCGCAGTTCACCGAGGGCGAGCGCGACTACCTGGGCGAGGCCGCGCGGCTCGCGCAGGAGATCCGCGAGTACGCGCGCCAGGCCGCCAACCAGGTCGAGTACGCCAAGTGGATGATCATCGGCCAGCTCGTCCAGCTGGCCCTGGAGATCGCCTGGGCGGTGGCGATGTCCTATTGGACGTTCGGCGCCTCCCTGTCCTGGATCTCGGTCTTCAGGTTCATCCGCCAGACGATGATCCGCGACATCCTCGACTGGCTGGTGCGCAACCTGCTGAGCCACCTGTTCGTCGCCCAGCTGTTCGGGGTGACGATGGACCTGCTCATCCAGCGGATCCAGATGGACCAGGGGAACCGGGACGAGTGGGACGGGGAACTGACCCGCATGGCCGCCGCCGGGGCGTTCGTGGAGGGGCTGCTCAGCGCCGGACTCTCCTTCGGCGGCGACCTGTTCCTCAAGGGCCGGCTGTCCAAGGGCCTCGGAGACAGCGTCGACGACGTACCCGCCGACACCCTCGCACCACCGCCGCGATCGCCCGCCCCGGATCCGCCGCCGAACCCGCCGACACCGCCGCGGGCCGTTCCCGAACCCCCCGTGTCCCCGCCCCCGCGCGCCGACGACCCGTCCTCCCCCGACCGGCCGGACGGCGCCGACGCACCCGGCGACGTGACGCCCCGGTTCGGCCGGGACCTGTCCCACCTGTTCAGCCGCAACTCCTCGGCCTTCCTGACACCCGCGCAGATCCCGGGCGGCGGGTGGAAGTCGTCCGGGGCCGAGCGGCGGTTCCTCGACGAGGCGGCCGCGACCTTCGAGCAGCACCTCGGTCCGGTACTGGGTGAGAGGGCCGCACGCGACCTCGGCCGCGACTACGCCGGCGCCTTCCTCAGGAGGTGGGACACGCCCGACCTCGGCGCCGCCCTCGACGACCTGCTCTCTCCCCTGCCGCTGCCGAAGGCCACCCGCGACCACCTCGCCCGCGACGTGCCCGAGGCCCTCGCCAGGACCGTGCGCGAGTTCGGCAGCCGGTGGCGCGACCGCCTCACCGACCTCGGCCTCGGCGCCGCTTCGGGGGCTGTGGAGGGGTACGTCGGGGAGGGGCTCACCAACCTCCTGTTCTCCCCGGAAGGGGAGTGGAAGGCGTCGGGGATGTCCGCCGTCGCGGGCGCGACGACATCGGTGGTGCAGCAACTGTCCACCATGGGCCTGGTCGGCGCGATCGACGGCCTGCGCGACCTGAGCATCGCGCCACCGGACACCGACGTCCCCGCCACCGGTCCCCCACCGGCGCACGAGGGCGATTCACCCCGTACCGAGGACTCCCCCGGCCCGGCCGACGACGGCCCATCCTCATCGGACTCCTCGCCCTCACCGTCCCGGGCGGCCCCCGATCCGATGCGCGACCTCGCTCCGGAACCGGGCGGGGCCCCGACCCCCGTGCGGGACGGCGACACCGCGGACGACGGAGGCAGGACACCGACCGAGGCCGACGTCCGCGACCTGACGGACCTGTTCCACGCCGAACTGCGGACGGGGACCGACTCCTCCACGACGGCCGACGTCCCCCGGACGGAACCGTCGGCGGCGCCGGCCGTATCGTCCGTAGCCCCTTCGCCTTCGTCGTCCCAGGTGAGCGTGCGGAACACGCACTCCCCCACCGCTGACGGGGAACCGCCCTCCGCCGGACCGTCACCCGAGGACGTCCCGCTGCCGACGTCGCGCCCCGACTCGACCGTGCCCGAGGACGGCTCCGCTCCGGAGGCGGGCGTCACCGTCCCCGCGCCCGGGAACACCCCCGTCTCCGACGGCGTCACCGGAACCGCCGGTGCCAGCGGCACCACCGACACAGCGTCCCGGGACGCCCCGCTCCCGCAGGACGTCCCGCTCCCTCCCTCACGACCGGAGACCCCTGCGGCCGTGGCCGTATCCGCATCCGCGTCCTTCGTCACCACCAGCACCACCGGCGACACCGCCCCCGGCACGACCGCCCCGCGCCCCGAAGACGTCCAGCTGCCACCCTCGCGGCCCGCCACTCCCGTGCCCGGGGACGCCCCGCTCCCGCAGCGCATCGACGACACCGCCGGTCAACGCCACGGCGCGTCCCACCCGCCCTCGCGTACGAGGGCGAACCCGGACGGCCCGGCCGACGACACGGCTCCCAAGGCTCCCACCGGCGCCGCCGAGGCCTCCCCCCAGCCGCAGGACACGACCGCTGTGTCCCAGGACGGCGCGAACGCGGGCCCCGTCACCACCAGCACCACGGACGCCGCCGACCCCGGTACCACCGCCCCGCGCCCCGAAGACGTCCAGCTCCCACCCTCGCGGCCCGCCACTCCCGTGCCCCGGGACGCCCCGCTCCCCCAGGACGTCCCGCTGCCACCCTCGCGACCCGACACACCCGCTCCCGAGGGCACGGGCCAGCCACGGGTCGAGGCTCCCCGACCGTCGTCGGGGTCCGACGCTCCGCCCCCGGTCCCCACCCGGTCGGACGGGGACGATACGAGCACCGACCACCGCTCCGACGCCCGGCCCGGGCCTGAGGACGTCCCGCTTCCACCGTCACGGCCAGGCACACCGGACCCCACCACGCTTCCCGAAAACACCCCCCTTCCGCCCTCACGACCCGACACACCCGACTCAACGGACTCCGACGAGGAACCGGTCATCAGGTTGAACTACCTGATCACCACCGGGTGGATCGAGTCCTACGGCGTGCGCGTGGATCCCGACGCCGTGGTCTCCTCCGTGCGGCCCGCACCCCCCGACGAGGTGCGCGACCGTTTCCGCGAGCGGCTCACCCGGGACGTCCGCCCGTTCTTCCGCCCCGGTGGCGTGCGGATCGAGGGCGAGGACGGCCGCGCCTACCAGCTCAGGCTCTCGTCCGAGGACGACTGGAGCCCGAGCACCACGGCCGGCGACGGTCCGGCGAGGGCCAAGTTCAAGGGGCTGGACGACATCCAGGAGCAGGCCGGGAACTCGGCCTCGGACTCCTCCGGCTCGGTCAAGCGCCTCGGAATCCAGTTCAGCGGCCACCTGCTCGCCACCGGCGGCACCGTCCCGCTACCGAGCCTGCGGGCGAACGTCGGGATCGGATCGAGCTCCTGGCAGCACTCCGGCGACACCGGGGAGACGCAGCTGCGCACCACGGAGATGACGGGCAAGGGGGTCGACTACTCCGCCGACCTCCGCGTCGTGCTGAGCGCCGACGGCGAACACAGCGCGCCCGGCGCCGTGCCGCGAGGGGTGGAGCTCACGCTCATGGGCGGCCTGGCACCCCGTCGGGACGACCTGCCGGACACCATCACCTTCCCCGATCCCCTCGCTCCCCGGCCACGGCGGACGCCGGCGCCCACCAGGGTGGGGGGCTACCTGTCCAACAGCCACCCGATCTCCGCCGTGGAGGTCGTCCACGACGGCGACACCCCCGCCGGGACACGCACCGCGGACCAGGGGATCGCGGAGTGGATCGCCGACCGGTTGGGCCTGTCCGCGCCGACGCGCCGATCGCGGCGCAACCCGCTCCGGCGCCTGTACACCCCGGGGGAGAGCGCGCTCCGGACCCGGTGGTCGCAACGGCGGCGCGCCAGGTCGCGCGACGCCGTCACGGACCTGTTCGGTCCGGAATCCCTCGTCAAACACCTGCCCGTGTTGACGGGTGAAGCGGCCGTCCTGGGCTTCCACGACTCCGAGGGGCGCCCGAAGGCGGTCACCGTGTGGTCCTACCCGCTGCGGATGACCAAGGTCCCGGACATCCCCAAGTCCTTCAACATCAAGCACACGGACCGGTTCACCCGGGGCAGCACCAGCACGGCCAACCGGAACTCCGGCTTCTCCGTGCGCCCCGGGATCGGCGTGATGGAGCGGCTGGCCGGGGACGTCGTCCGCCTGGAACTGCCGATCGTGGAGTACCAGTACAGCCGGGAGACGGGAAGCGGCCGCGCCCGGCAGTCGGCCGCCTGGAACGCGCGCCTGTTCCACAGCACGGACACCGTCGTCTACAGCGTTCAGCGGCGCGTCGCCGTGTGGGTGGACGGCGACACCGCGCCGACCCTGTTCGACGTCACCTCCATGGAGGCCGTCACCTCGCACGAGGCCCTGATCCTGAACGACCCCTCGGCCAACGCCCCCCTACCCGGCGCGCCCGCCCTGCGCGACCCCTTCCTCAGCCGCCCCAGGCTCACCCATCTCGGCGACTCCCAGGTCCGCGCCGTCACCTTCCCCGACGGCGCGGAGGTCAGGCTGGACGCCGGGAACCGTCCCGTGACCGTGTTCGGCGAGTACGCCCACCGGCTGCTGCGGCGGATCGACGCCCGGTACCCGGGCCTCGTCCTGCCGCACATGGCGCTACCGGGCTCCTCCCGGCCGGACCGGTCCCACGCGGGATGGAACCACCGGCGCAACCGCGACACCGCCGTCGCCAACACGATCAAGGTCCTGAACGCCGTCAACCTCCGGTCCTTCCGCTTCCGACACGGCGACTGGATCGGGCACGGGGTGGAGGTCACGCTGACCGAGACCAAGCTCCTCCCCTGGGGCAACGAGGCGGGCGAGTACCGGATCAGCGTGCCCGACCACATCTCGCTGTGGCTGACCGCCTCCGTGCGCGCCCCCGTTCCCGGTCCGCAGGTGAGCGGGTCGCACACCGGCAGCACATCGGGGGCCTCCGCCGGTCTTCGCCGCCGCGACAACACGTCGCGTACGCACGCGCTGGAGCTGCGTGCGACCGCCACCTGGCGAGGGACGCACACCGTCGACTCCGGCGACGTCCCGCTGTTCTCCGGAGGCGGCGGCGCGCGGCTGACCGGCGAGCACCGCTCCGTGGACCATCGCGGCTCCGGCCGTTCGGTCACCGCGGAGGACAACGTCAAGGACAAGAGCGGAACCCAGCAGCTCTTCGCCGACGTCGAGTTCGGCGCCTGGATCGGCCCCGGTGACACCCTCGTCCCCAGGTCCGCCCGGATCGACCAGCCAAAGCCGCGAACCTCGCGCGACCTGTTCACGGACGGTCGGGACCGCGTCCGCGGCCGCATCGAACTGCACGCCCCGCGGCCCGGCCGGTCGATCCCGCTCGACCCGCCCTCCCCCGGGGCGCCCGGGGCCTTGCGCCGACTGCCGGCGTCGCGGGCCCGCGACCTCTTCCGCGAGGGTGCGCCGAGACTGCTGACCGACGTGGCGCCTCCCGCCGGCGGCGACGACCCGCCGACGATCACGCGCACACGGGCCGCCGAGATCCTCGTGAACACCTTCCACGTCGTGCAGGTCTTCGACACCACCGTCAACCGGGACGGCGACCGCCCCACCAACGTCCTCTCCCACACCTTCGACGAGCTGAACCGGACGCTGCGCGACCTCCCGGGCACGTTGGAGTCCCAGCCGGGTGCCGGCGAGATCATCGCCAACCACATGTCCCCCCAGCAGTTCGCCGCCACACCGGCGCTGACGTCCGAGTTCGGCAGCCGCCTGCGCTTCCAGACCGACCGGACGATCCCTCCCACGCGCAACCGCCTGACCATCGCGACCTGGTACCTGCCCACCAGGGTGGAGTCGCTGGCCCCGCGGCCGTCGGCCTCCGTGGAGTCCTCCCACACGAAGGAGAGCGCGATCGGAACCGCGAAGGTCAGCACGCGGGGGCTGTTCTTCGGGATCTTCGGCCGGGGCGGGCTGAACACCAACACCGGCGCCTCGCCCGGGGAGGCTCCTCCGCCGACCGCGGTGGACCCGATCATCGGCCCCGGCGCGGAGGCGCGCTACCACCTGCTCGGCCGGGGGGACACCACCTCGGCGACGCAGAGTCTGCGTTCCCGAACCGAGGTCAAGCTCGCGGGTCCCTCGCTCGAGTTCGTCACCGACGGCGTGATCGCCCAGGCGTTCGAGCACAAGCACGACTTCAGCCTGGGTCTGACGATTCCCCGCTCTCCGGGGGAGTCGGACCACGCCGCGTGGCTGGCACCGGTCGCCCGCGCCCAGAAAGGGGTGGTCCCGGCCCTGTGGGCCTACATGGACGGCCTGGTGAGGGACCGTATCGACTGGGCGCCCGACGGTTCGCCCACCATCGGCTCGCACGCGCCGCCCGCGGCGCCGCGGGCACCGGTCCGGCCCATGGAGGGGCTCGCCGACAAGGGCTACCAGTCCCGTCCCCTGGACCCCAAGGAAGCGCTGGACGACCTCATCGCGGCTCTGTCGGCGGGGGGCTACGAGCTGACCCGCACCAGCCGTGAGGACCTGGTGCACCAGCTGTCCACGCACATGAGCCGCGACCTGGACCACGTCCCTCCTATGCGGGTACGCGTCCGCCCCACCACGGCCGTGCACCGGGACGCGGACTCCGGCGGGTCCTCCACCCGCGCCACAGGCTTCTCGCGCACCGCGACCCTGAACATCTCCGTGCGTCGCGGCGCCGCCCGCACCCGGCAGTTCGGCGGAATGATGGAGTTCGTGGAGCGCGTGGTCGTGGTCCGCAGCGCCGACAAGGGAACCCTGGGACTGTCCGGCTGGTCGTTCTCCGGGCTGTTCGAGGCCCGCGCCCCCGTCTCCGGCGGCACGGGCTCCAGCGCGGCCCTTCGGGCGGGTGGTGACCTCGTCGTGCGCCACCAGTCGGGGGAGGAGGAGTCGAACTCCCAGAGCGTGTCGGTCGAACGCACCTATGAGCGGGTCGGGTTCGGGCCGTACGCGGTGGTCTCCACCGAGACCACGCTGACGCTGACGTTGGAGGTCGGCGGGCACACGTACACGGGGACGGGGCGGAGCGGCGCGGTGGAGACCGTCCAGCCGATCCCCTACCTCACCGTCGGGGACGGCGAAGGCGCGACCGCGGCTCCCCTCCCCGCTCCGGTGGCCGTTCCGACGGACGGTGGCACCGACGCGGACACGGCCCCTCCGGAGCGCACCACCCCGGACACGACCGGCGACACAGCCCCCGGGACGGACACCGCGGCCGCTCCGGGGGACGGGACGTCGGCGACCGACCCCGTCGCCGCCTGGGCGAACCGCCGCGCGTCCCACGGCTACACCTCCCTCCGAGGCGAGGGCGGCACCGACGCCCCCGTCGCGGTGCAGGGCGCCGGCCGGGGCGTGTTCGACGCGGCGGTGGAGTCAGCCGCCCGGGACGGGGGCTGGCGCCCCGGGAAGGGCGGCCGCTCGGCCCGGGAGTATCTGGACGACGTGGCGGGCCGCGACACGGGCACCAACCCGATCAGCGCGGTGGCGAGCGAGCTGGTGCTGCGCGGGCTGGCGCCCGAGGCCCTCCAGCACACGGACGGCGTGCAGCTGTCGGACGTGAAGGGTACGACGGTGAACCTCAAGGCGCTGGTCGACCCCGGCCGCGCCTCGATCGTGGCGGTGAGCGGGGAGAGCCGCGCCAGGGACGCCGAACACGGACAGCACGGGTCCTCCTCCTCGCGGTCGCAGTCCAGCACGAACGCCCTGGACGTCACCTCCCAGGTCATGACCACCGGCCGTCCGGACGACCGCCTGCGCCAGAGCCCGGCCGGAGCGGACCTGGCGAGCAACGCGCGGTCGGGGCAGGGCCGGTCCTCCTCCAGCAGAACCGGCGCGGTGGCCAAGGGGCCGGGTACCTCCCGCCAGTTCCTCGTCCGAGTTCCCGCGTCGTGGCTGGCGTGGAGCGGACCGGCCGGTTCCCCCACCGCCCGGCGGCACCCCGTCGAGGTGGAGGCTTCCCTCACCCTCTGGATCTCCGAGGCCAGGGCGAGGGAATGGAACCTGGTGACCGACGCCCCCGAGATCGACCGCCTGGCCAGGGCCGAGGCGGCCTTCACCAAGGCCGACGCGGCGTACCTGGACGCCCGCCTGCCGCTGCTGGAACTGGTCGGCACGCGTGAGGAGGCCGGCGCGGATCTGCGCGACCGGTACGAGGCGCGGGTGCGGCTCCTGGAGAAGGCCGCCGCCGAGCGCGAGCGGGCCCTGCGCGAGCTGGAACAGGCGCTGGCCGCGGCCCGGGGCGGCACGTGGCCGCCCCGGCGAACCGCGGCGGCGCCGGACCCGGACCCGGCGCCGAGCCGACAGGACCAGCTCATCCAGGACTTCGTCCAGAACCTGACGGCGCCGCGAACCGCGCCGACCCCGTGACCGGCTCCGACCGGGGCCACACCGACCCCACCACGAGAGGGAGACGACCGATGCCGACCTACGACGACCGACTGGGCGTCGACCCGGAGGAGCTGAGCCGGGCCGGGGCGGAGCTGCGCGAGCCCTCCCGCCTCCTGCGCGAGTCGTTCGCGCGCCTGCGGTCCCAGCGCGAGGCCCTGGGGCCGCTGTGGGGTGCGGGCACGGACGAGACCACCGAGTCCGTCCGCGCGAACCTCACACCGATGCTCGACCTGCTGGACGAGTTCGGGGCCACGCTGGTCGAGGCGTTCGAGCAGACGGCGGAGGGGGTGATCCGGTCGGCCCGCAACTACGGGAACGCCGAGGAGTTCGCCGTCGAGGAGGTCGGCGGGCTCACCCCGGGCGGAGCGGGCGGCTCCGGGCGGCGGTGAGTGACGGGGGCGGTCCCGGTGTCCCGTCCGCGGCCTCAGGCCGACGCCGCACTCACTCCCCGGGCAGGTAGTACGGCCTGTTCTGCGCCGCCACCGGCGGTGACTGGTGGAGCCAGGCGCCGACCGGCTCCACCGTCCCGATCGCCTCGACGAACCTCTTGATCCGCGCGTCCGGAACCTCCCCCAGCTTCAGGGCCACCCTCTTCTCCGCCTTGGCCAGGTCGTACCACTGGTAGGGCTGGAACACGTTCAACGGCGCGGCCAGCGCCCTGACCGACTCGCCCCGCTCCCTCGAGCCGTACTCGGTGAACGGGGCCGTGCTGACCGTTTCGGCCCTGATGTTCCTCAGGTCCGCGGTGAACGAGAAGTGCGGGTCGCCGCCCGCCCCGTCCTCCCCGTGCCTGTGCTTCACACACGCCACCTTCCACGTGTCGGCCACCACGGTCTCCCCGCCCGTCGACGGGCCCGGGGCCGTGGTCGGGTTCGCGTTGGGCACCGGCAGGGTGACCTCGAAGTCGGCCCTGAACTTGGGTTCACCGAACAGCTTCTCGCCCGCCTCGATGGCCAGGGGCGAGTCACAGGCGACGCGGTGACGGCAGAACCCCAGGGCGCGTGTCTGGTCCTCGCCGAAGGCGTACTGCTTGTAGGTCAGTTCCGGCACGCGCTGACGCGCCACGGTGGGGTAGGAGACGATGTTCAGTTCGATCTCCTGGATGACCGAGCCCCCGTGGGCGAACTGGGCGAAGTACATCTGGTAGTTGAACGACAGACACGCCTTGCCGTCGAACGTCGCGACCGAGAGCTCCGCGTTCGGCGCGCACTCCTTCAGCAGGAGCGCGGCCCTGTCCTTGGGGACGAGGTAGTCGACGCCGAGGTTGGTGAACGTCCCGTAGTAGAAGGGCAGGGCGAAGCCCTCCGGGATCGGAGGCAGGACCCCGTTCGGTGCGGTCGTGCTCATGCGAACTGCTCCCTTGACTCAGCGGTGATACCGGACAGGTCGATCGGCTCGTCGTTCTCCAGGTGGGCGGCGTCGACGAGCCGGTCCACCCGTTCTCTCGCCTGCTCCAGGTCCTTCGCGGTGATCTCGAAGGTGGCGCTGGCGAAGCAGCCCTTCTCGGCCAGCTCGGGATCGGGGTGCGGGTTGCGGTACAGCTGTTCGGCCCGGTCGCGCAGCTCCAACATGGTGGGCACGGCCAGCCCCATCGTGCGCGACTGGCCGTTGAACGCCTGGTGGAGACAGCTGAGCAGGGTCGCGTAGACCGTGTTGAACTCGACGGCCTTGTCGTAGACCGCGCTCGTGGCCTGGTGTTCCTTGTAGTCGGCGACCTTGGAGTCGCCGTTGATCGGATAGGCGTCGTTCCAGCTGACGTCCACCAGCGGCCCGCTCGGCGGCCGCTTCGGGGAGTCGTAGGGGCTGTAACAGCGACCGGTGTAGATCTCGTTGAACCGGAAGTAGTGGGCGAGCTGGCGCTCCTCACCGAAGATCTGGTCGTCGCTGTCCCAGATCGAGTCGTGCACGCCCTCGCCCTGTTCGCTGATCACCCTGATCGCGGTCTGCGCGGACTCCAAGTCCTTGACGGCGAACACCTCGCCTCCGGAGTTGTAGAAGTCCTCCGGCCCCACCTGCAGATCGGGGGTGCCCTTGAACACCTCGTGCTCGCCCTTCTCCTTGACCAGGTTGACGAGCCCCTGGCGGATGGCCTCGTAGAACTGGCCGATGGAGGTCCAGCCGGAGCTCTCGCGCACCCCGGTGCTGATCGATCGCGGCGTCTCGATGGTCAGGAAGGTCCTCAACGCCTCCTCGGAGAAGTGGCGCAGACCGATCATCGGGAGCTTCTCGCTGCTCAACGGCAGCTTCACCGGATACTCCTTGACGAAGTTCGGGTGCTCGACCTGAGGCTTCCCCCCGACCGCGTTGAGCAGGTTGGCGGCCAGGGTCATGTGCAGCATCTCCTCCAGGAGCACGCTGCGGATGGCGTAGTAGGCCGTGCGGTTGGTGCCGGGGCGGATGGTGTACATCCCGGTCATGTAGACGGGGATGGTCAGGTGCTCCACCTCCAGCGCCGCCTGCAGGTACTCCCGCAGTTTCTCGAGTGTCTTCGGGATCTCGAATCCGGCGTCGTGCACCTTCTCCGCGAAGATCATGCCTTCTCCTTCTCCCCGGCCGCGGACCGCACGACGACCGGCTGGTTCAGTGCGGCCAGATCCCGGTGGATCTGCTCGGCGCTACGCAGGGCCAGGGCGGACATGGTCAGGGTCGGGTTGCTGGTGCCGATCGAGGGCATGCTGCCGCAGCCCACGGCGTAGAGGTTCGGGTGGTCGTGGGTGCGCTGGTAGGAGTCGACCACGGAGTCGTTCGCGTGCTCGCCCATGATGTGCGTGCCCGCCCCGTGCCCGGCGCCCTGGTAGGTCAGGTCCGTCTCCCTGTGGCGGAAGTGGCCGAGCTGCGGGACACCGTGGACCGGCTTGTGGTCGGTGTACGGTGTCGCCCCGAGTGCGGCGAAGATCTTCTCCGAGACCCGGTAGGCCGCGTACACACCATCGCGGGTATGCGGGTCCAGGTCGTAGGTGAGGATCGGCCGCGGGTTGCCCAGGGCGTCGCGGTGGCGGCTGGGGTCGATCGTGACCCGGTTCTTCGGGTTCGCGGACTGTTCGACCGCGATCTGGAGCTGGAGCTGGCGCCCGATGTCATCGCCGAGCTTCCGCCTCAGGTCGGGGCCGAGGAGCCCGTCGGGTTTCACGGTTCCGCCGGCGTCTCCGCCCAGCCCCAGCGCGGAGGTGACGTTGCTCATCGGCGCACCGGTCGCCCACGACCAGCCCCAGTTGCTGATCTCGATGCGAAACGGTGCGCGTTCCCCGCGCTTACCGTGGAAACGGAAATCCTCCCACCCCGAGGTGTGGCCGGGACCGCGGTACGGGCCGACGGAGCGTTCGGCCAGCGCCCAGGCCAGCGTCGTCGGGTGGTCCATCAGGTTCCTGCCGACCTGGTCGCTGGTCTTCGCCAGTTCCGAGAACAGCAGCAGCCGGGCGTTCTCGATGGCGTGCCCCGCCAGGACGACGATGTCGGCGCGCACGGAGCGCGCCTCGCTGACCGACGAGGCCGGGTCGTTGTAGGCCCGGTACTCCACGCCGCGTACACGCGTGTCCTGACCGCGCAGGACCCGGGTGACCACCCTGCGGGTGAGGAGGGTGACGTTCTCCGGAAGGTCGGCCTGGACGCGCAGCGGAGAGGACTTCGCCTGCGCGGGGCAGATGGGCACACAGCTCGCGTTGCCCACGCAGCGCTCACCGTAGTTGGGCAGTCCGACGGCGCCCTTGGGCCGGTATCCCTTCTTCCGGTCGTAGGCCGGGTTGGGTGTGCTGTTGCGCGCCTGGGGGATCCCGGTCACGTGGAGCGTGCGCGTGTCCTCCATCGGATCCGTGATCTCGGCTCCGTCGATCCGCCGGCAGTGCTCGTCGATGTGGCTCCGCGGGATCGCGTGCATGGGGTAGACGTAGTCGGGGTCGGAGACGACGCCCAGTTTCCTCTGCTCGGCGGCGTCTCCGGCGACGCCGAGTTCCCGCTCCGCCTCCTCGTAGTAGGGCTCCAGGTCCTTGGCGGTGAACGGCCAGTCACGGCCGTATCCGTAGGTCGTCCCCGTGGCGAAGTCGTCGGCGTGCATGCGCGGGACGGCGCCGAGCCAGTGCATCCCCGAACCGCCGAGCGCGCGCAGGTAGTCGGTCCGGTAGGGGAGCGGGCCGTCCTGGACGAAGTAACCGTCGGCGGTGTACCCCCCACCCTTCTTCGGGGACAGGTCGAGCACGTCGGGCGAGGGGGCGGCCGTGTTGTGGCGGTAGGCCGAGTTGGGCACCTTGGCCACGGCGGAGCGGTAGGTGCTCACCGAGTCCAGGTGTCCGGACCAGCTCTCGGTACCTCCCTCCCCCGCCTCCAGGAGCAGGACACGCCATCCCTGCCTACCAAGTCTCCCGGCGATGAGGCTGCCGGACCAACCGGCGCCGACGATGACGGCGTCGTAGTGGTCCCGGCGCGTTTCCGGGCCCGTGGCCGCGGCGGTCATGCGGGGTTCCCTTCCGGTTCCTGGGCCCGGGCCGTGGGCACGGCGGACGGCGGCACGTCGCGTGCCACCCGGGGCCCGGGCAGCCGGTGCGCGGCGAACGCGGCCTCGTCGGCCCGCTCGTCCTGGCGGTGTTCCTCGGTGGGGTGGTCGGTCGCGTCCTTCCGTTCCAGTCCGCACTCCCGTTCGATCTCGGCCAGCGACGGCGGGGCGGCCGGCTCGATCGACCAGGTCCCGTACCCGGGCGGTTTGGCTCCGGCGGGGTGACCGTGGAAGGTGCTCCACACCAGGCCCTCGGTGTAGGCGCTGGGCGTGACGACGAACTCCCGGTTGGCCATCTCCCGGCGCAGGTCGGCGTGGGCGGCCACGGCCAGTCGCGGCCAGGCGCCCGTGTACCAGAGGTAGGTGACGGCGCGTGCGATCTCCCGGTCGGTGGGCTCGAGCTTGGCCGGGTCGAGGCGGGGGGCGCACGCTTTCCGCAGCGCTTTCAGGAATGCGTCGAACCTGGACCGGCCCACCTGCTGTCGCGCGGTGTCCAGGTACATTTCCGCCATGCCGGTGGCGTGCAGATCGAACACGGGGAAGCCGGTCAGGTGCACGCTCAGCTCGACGAACCGTACGACTTCCCCGGGGACGGGGTGGGGAACCGGGTTCACGCCGCGACCTCCTCGGATTCGATCAGGTGGTCCGCCGGGCGTCGGCCCGGAGCGACCGTCGTCAGGGTGGGGTTCCGCGATCCGGACGTGGGGAACGTGGCGCCGCCGACGTGTTCGCGAGGGGCCGGGCCCTCCCCGCTCTTCGGGGTCAGGAAGTACCTGATCTCCTTCGGCCCATTCATCAGGCGAACGCGCGGCTTCGGCCGGAACACGGAGAAAACGGGACCCATGCCGCTGGACACGACCACCCCGAGGAAATCGTTCACCTGTTCCCAGTGGTTCTTCTTTTCCAGGTCATCCAGCACCTTTTCGGCCCAGTTCGCCATCTGGTCCCGCCCGGACCGGGGGATCCGGGAACTCCAGAACAGCGCCCGCCCACCGGGACAGGCGGCCACCGGACCCTGGGCCGAGGGCTCCGGAGGCACGGGGTGGATCGGCGCTGAGGGCGCGCCGACCGGGGGCCCGCCCTCCGCCGTTCTCGGTTGCGCTCGGTCGTTCACAAGCGGGATCTCCTCACCGAGGTTTCGAACGTCCACCGCGGGACGCTTTCCCATTACCGCGACATTCGGAAGGGCTTATCAACCGAACACCAAGACACCGTCGAAAACACCATCGAAAACCGTGGTATTCGATGGACTCCGGCCCAGTTGGCCGACCACCGGGAATCAGATCACGAAGCGACGACACAGGCAAGGGAGGCATACACCAACTCGGCGTTCATCTGAATTCAAAGACAACCGAAACAGTGAAGCCCGACGCAGCGGACCAATCCTTATGATGGAAATTACACCCTTCAGGACTTTGGGCATCCCCAATCAATCGAACCGACCCTTGCGCATTTTGCGAAGAATGCGACATCGAGTGGAACGCACATACGACCGCAGATGGGTTCGCGAGTTCGCTCAGCCACGTGGAATCGGTCCGACGGGTCAATTTTTCGGGCTGTCCCGTACCCGGGTGCGGTGACGCCCGGCCCCTAGGGAACGGGAAGGCCGAGCAGCCCCGGCTGGGCGGCCACCCGCCCCTCCGCGCGGAAGAGCCGGCGCACCGCGTCCCGTACAGCCGGGTCCCGGACCCGCTCCACGAACGACTCGGGAGTGGCGCCGCACACGCGGCGCAGTTCCATCGACTCCATGAGCAGGGCCCGGATCAGTGTCGACTGATCGGTCAGCCCACGCGGCCGTCCCTCCCCGTCCACCAGGCAGCCGTGCCCGCCGACATAGACGGAGCAGGGCGGGAGCCGCGTGCCGGAGTCCAGTGTGACGGGGTACCGCCGCACCGGCATGAGCCGTCGCCGGTAGTTGGGCTCGGTGGCGTCGAGGGCGTCCAGTTCCGCCTGGTCCGGCCACAGGACGAACAGGCGGCTGGTCCGACCGGGGGATTCCACGGGAGCCGCCGGAACGTAGCCCGACCGGTTCACGTGCGCGGACACACCCGGCGCGATGCCGTCCACGTCGGCCCACGTCATCGGGATGACCGGCGGTTCGGAGCGGCCGAGAAACTTGCGTCGCAACTGGGCGAGCGAGGCGTTCGACCCCACCGCCACCATGGGGTGGCGCTCCGCCACGGGGGCCCGGCCCACCCGCGACAGCACGCTCGCCAGCGAGGTCCGCTCCCCCTCGAAATCCGTGACCCAGTCGTCTGCCGGCCTGCCCGGGCGGGGGTGAAGCGGGAGGTGGTCGTCACCCAGGAGGACACCGATCGGCCAGGGATCCTGCCCGGATACGTGAGAGGAAGGGTGGTCGGGTCATCGTGGTGCGAGGCGTCTTCGCGACACCCCGTACCGATGTTCCCCGCCATGGGGCCGCCGGGGGAGGTCGAGACGGTGGGACCCTCCTTCGGCCGGTATCCGGACCCACGTCGCGCCCACGGACCGTGTCGACCGGCTTCATGCCCCATGGCGGCCCCCGCTCCGCACGACCACGAACTCATCCTAGGACACCCGAGGGAGGGGGCGAGGGCCGCGGGAGCGCGGTCTCACGGAACGGTGCCGCCCGCCCTTCGACGGCATGGGCCCCGACGCGGTCGTCGGGCCGGCCGTGCGAAGGAGCCGAATCCTGTTCGCCGCCGGCGCGGCTCGGTGACGAGCGGTGCGGTCGGACCGCACCGCTCGTCACCGACGATGGTCCTTCAGCCCGGCGGGGTCAGCCCCGGGTGCCCCAGTCCAGCCGGTCGGCCAGCCCCGCCTTCTCGAAGGCGACCTCGAGGTCCGCGCGACCTTCGGTGAAGTGGGTCCAGCTGTCGTAGTGGACGGGCACCACGCGGCCGGCGTCGAGAATCCGGGTCGCCTCGGCGGCCTGGGCGCTGTCCAGGACGAGGGGCTGGCCGTCGAAGAGGACGGGGGATCGGGGAGCACCGGCGAACATGATGGCGGTACCGATCGGAGCGAAGCGCTCGGCGACCTCGCGGACCGCCTCGATCGAGGCGTTGTCCCCGCTGACGTAGACGGTGGGCAGGCCCTCGCCGGTCAGGATGAAGCCGACGACCTGCCCGGTGATCGGTTCGGTCTCCTCCCGCGGAGCCGGACCGTGAACGGCCGGGGCCGCGGTCACGGTGACCGCGCCGCCCCCGGGGCGGTCCAGTTCGACCGATTCCCAGTCCGCCAGGCCCGTGGCCTTCGCCCCGAGGCGCTGGCCGCCGCCGGTGGTGGTGAGGGTGAGGGGGATGTCGGCGAGCAGGGCGCGGCCGGAGACGTCGAGGTTGTCGGCGTGCTCGTCGTGGGAGAGCAGCACCGCGTCCACGCGGCCGAGGTCGGCGGGGGCGCCCGTGGCGGGCGCGGTCTTGGTGAGGGTCGGGCCGCCGGGCGTCGGGTAGTCGCCGGGGGCGTCGAAGGTCGGGTCGGTCAGGAAACGCAGGCCGCCGTACTCGAAGAGGGCGGTCGGGCCGCCGAAGACGCGGACGGGAAAGTGGGCGGTCGTCGTGGTGGACGAGGACATGACGGAATCTCCTCACGGATGCATGTGTTGTTAACCGTGATAAGAGCGTAGGTGAATCTCATGGTTGATGACAAGTTCAACCGTGAGATTCATGGATGGCGGGACGTCGTACCATGACATCCATGGACGACCTCACCACCACCGAGCTCGAGCTACCGCCGGCGCCGGGTGAGGAGCGGTACTCCTCCCTCGCTCTCGCCAACACCGTCATCGCGCTTCCGGGCGGGCGCTTCGCCGACCTTCTGGGCACTCCCTTGGCGACGAACCAGTGGATGACCGCGCGCGGCCTGGCCCCCGTGGACGCCGGTATGCGGGAGATGTGCGCGGCACAGTTGCGCTCGCTACGTGAACAGATCCGGGCGCTGTTCGCCTCGCGTACCGAAGGGCTGCCCGCGCTGCCCGCCGCGCTGAGCGCCGTCAACGACGCGCTGACCCGTGTCCCCACCGCGCCGCTGCTGCTGTGGGACGACAAGAACGGCCCCTACCGCGCCACCACCCACCCCACCACCCGGATCGTCGACCACGCCCTGGCGACCCTGGCCGCCGACGCCGCCGACCTGCTGACGGGCCCCGACGCGCAACGCCTGACCGCCTGCGGTTCGCCCCCCTGCAACCGGTACCTGGTCCGGCACGGCCGCCGGCACTGGTGCTCGACCCGCTGCGGCGACCGCGCCCGGGCGGCCCGCGCCTACGCCCGGCGCTCCCGGGTCGGGACGGACTGAGGAGGGCCCACCCGCCCGGCCCCTCCCCTTTCGGTGGACGCGGGTTCGAGTCCCGCAGGGCTCACCACACAGCGTCCGGTCCGACCCGAAGGCTCGCTCCCGGAGAATCCGAGGCGAGCCCCTTGCCGTGCCCGCCGTGGAGCGGGAACCCGGCAGCCGTCGTGAACCGGAGGGCACTGGTCGGTGCCGATGGTGTGCCGCGGCCAGCCTGGGCGTGGTCGAACAGGCAGGATGTGAGGGGTGGACGAGGGGACCCCGTGCACCGCCGAGTCCCTGTGGCCTCTCCGGCACGACAGGGACGCCGACCAGGAGGGCGAGCCGGATACGGGCGAGGAGAGAAAGCGAAAGAAGGCGGACCATGGCAGAGGATGAGGTCGAGCGGTCGGAAGGCTTCGGCGAGCGACTGCTGGGACTGCTGCTGGACCGGGAGCGGCTGATACCGCCCCGGTTGATCGCCCCGCTGGTCGCGGAGGAAGTGGCCAAGGTCGGCGGTCGTGACGTCTCCATCCTGCTCCAGGACTACGCGCAGGAGCTGCTGGTGCCGCTTCCGGGCAAGGGGCTGCACGTGGGCCGGCCCGAGCCGATGGACGGTTCCCCCGCCAGCCGGGCCTTCCTGCGCGTGGAGGTCATCGAGGTGCCGCAGGACCGTGGCGGCATCCGCGTGTACCTCCCCCTGCTGGGCGGAAGCGACGGGGTGGGGGTGATGGCCCTCACCCTGGACTCCGTCGGCGACGACGACCGGCGCCTGCTGTGCAGGCTCGCCAACCTGGTCGCCGACATGCTGGTGACCAAGAACGCCTACACCGACCAGTTCTTCCTGGCCCGGCGCAGGGAACCGATGAGCGTGTCCGCGGAGATCCAGTGGGGCCTGCTGCCGCCGCTGACCATGTCCGTGCCGCAGATCGAGGTGGCCGGAATCCTGGAGCCCGCCTACCACGCGGCCGGTGACAGTTTCGACTACGCGCTCAACAACGACATCTTGCACGTGGCCGTGATCGACGCGATGGGCCACGACCTGGATGCCGCCGCGATGGCGACGGTCGCCATCGGCGCCTACCGGCATGCCCGACGCGTGTTCATCAGCTTGACCGAGAAGTACACGTTCATGGACGACGCGATCTCCCGGCAGTTCGGACCCGACCACTTCGTCACGGCGCAGCTGATGCACGTCAACATCGCCACCGGTGCGCTGGAGCTGGTCAACGCGGGCCATCCCGCGCCGCTGCTGATCCGCGGCGGCCGGGTCGTGCGGCAGCTGGAGAGCGCGACCACGTTGCCCATCGGCTTCAACGGCGAGGCGCCCCAACTCAAAGAGCACACGCTCCGGAGAGGCGACCGGGTGTTGTGCTACACCGACGGCATCATCGAGGAGCACCTCGCCAACGGGGAGCTGTTCAGCGAGGAACGCCTCATCCGCTGCATCGACCGCCTCGGGAAGGAGCCGTCGGATGGGCTGCGGGCGGACCTGCGTCGGCTCTCCCACACGCTGAAGGCGGAACGGGGCGGGCGCACCAGCGACGACGCCACCCTTTTCATGATCGAGTGGCGCGGGGGAGCCGCCGACCACCTGACCGAACTCGGCTGAGGCTCCGGTGGCCCCACCACTGGAGCGCGACCGGCAGACCGAGCAGAACGGCGCCGTCAGTGAACCGTCGCCCGGGTCATGGCTCCACCGCCAGATCCTGTAGCTACGGCTCACGGAGGTCTGGGTCCCAGGTCGCGTCTTGGCCTGGGTGAACATGAGCGTTCGGAGACCTCCTGTCGGTGACCGACGTGTCCTGGACACCAGCCAGCCACCCCTGCCCTTGATACGTGAGGGACTCGTTCTCCCGCAGCACCGTGCACCGCGCGCGCCCGACGACGACCTGCTCTCCTGCGAGAACAGTCTCCTCCTGTTCCCCCACATCGGACCCCGGGTGGTCAGGCACGTGACCGCAGGCGTTGAAGGGCTGGGCGTGGTGTCGGCCCGATCGGGTCCCCTATGAACCGACGGAATGTCACAAACCCAGGCGGGGCGGATTGGCCTGTTCGGGCATTGCCGGACCTGGCGGCGCCCGTGAGCATGGAAGCCGATCTTCGAGCCCAAGGGAGCTGCGATGCCCGAACCCGATGAGAGGCCGAACGAACCCGAACGAACCCCGCCTTCTGCGGAACCGGAACCCGAGACCATCCCTGAGACCTCGGACACCGGCACCGCCCCGGAAGCGCACCCCACCCCCGAGAACGCCATCTCACCCCCTCCGCCCGGAACTGCGGCCACCACCCCAGCCTCGGCGGTGTTCTCCGCCGAGTCCGCCGAACTGACCCGGGCCGACCGTCAGGAACACCGCGAGAACGCCAGGGACAAACGGGAACAGTGGACCCTGTGGCTCTCCGCCGCGACCGCGCTCATCACCCTGTTCGGGATCGTCCCCGGCCTCATCATCACCAATGTGCAGATCCGCTCCCTGGAAGCCGGAGCCGAGCTCTCCCAGATCCAGACCGAGCAGATCCAGGCCGAACTCACGCAAGGGCAGCCGAACTTCTCCGTACGTTGGATCGAAGTCACCTCCACCCCCGGCAACACGACGCCCCACCGTGAACATCTACAGAACGTCCTCGGTGCGAACGTCGAGGTCGACTTCCTCACGCCCCAGGAGAGTGCGCCGGACATCTACAGCACCGACAACATCTTCGACTCCACCCTCTGGCTGAACTCCATGGAATGCTCCTGCCCCCAGACCCGGTCCTTCATCAGAGAGCGGGGCCTGAGCATCGTGAGCACTCCGCCCTACTGGACCTTTCTCGTCGTCAGCCAGGACGGTGGGCAAGCAGCCTACGAAGTCCTCATGACCGCGAAGAAGGAGACCGAGGGGCGCTTCACGATCAATGGCCTCGCCGAGCTCTACACCGGCTCCGACGGGCAACTCCAAGACACCCCGAGGGGACTGGGGGACAACGAGACCGTGGAACTCAACCTCGGCACCATGGAGGCCGGTGCGGTTGCGGCGATCCCGCTCTTCCTCTCCTTCGCGGTCAGTGATCCCAACGCGCCCGAGGGGTCGAGCGGCGGCATCCTGATCGCGGTATCGGAGGTCTACATCCCCACCACCATCACCTACAGGCCGGCCAGCTCGGATCGGACCGAGGAGGTGGACGTACGCACTCCCGCCGCTCAACCCCTGGTACTGCGGGACGGCATCGTCGGTCATGGGTGAAGAGGGCTCTTCGCCCCACTGAACGCGGGCGGTGATGAGGTCGCCCGGCCCCGGTTGCGGCCGACGGGCCGCGCTCAGCCCACCAGCCCGTAGACGACCGCTGGCTCGGTGTCGTGGACATGGGCGATGACCGCGCCGGGGACGGGGAGCAGTCGGGCCCGGTCCTCCCACGTATCCTCAGCGAAATCGTTGCTGGAGTGCTCCTCGGACAGCTCGATCCACACGATCTCGCCCACCTCGTTACCGAATCCCACGACCGCGGCGGACAGCGCCAGCTCGTCTTGGGCTTCGTCTCGGGGTTTGGGGGTCAGGACGGCCACCGCGTCGCCGAGCATCACGGCCGTCTCGACGTTGTCGAAGTACACGGTCTCCTCCGGGAGCAAGGCTGTGCCGGTGACCTTCCCGGCGGGCGAGGCACGGACGAACTCCCACGGCGGTCGGCCCTCCCCCTCCCAGCCGTCCTCGTCCCGGGCCAGTAGGATGGTGCTGGCCGAGTCGGCGTGCACCAGCCCCTCGAAGCCCTCCGCCATGTCCGTGTCGGAGACCATCAGTTCCGGCGGCACATCGCTCACCGGGGTGCCCTCGCCCGGGTCCAGGACCCGGGGCAGCCCCCACCCGTGGTTGCTCTCGACCACGACCACCGGACCCGCGTCACCGCCGGGCCGCGGGTGGTGGGTGTCCAGCTCGAAGTCGTTCTCCCCGGACGCCTCCCATTCGTGCTCCCACACGACCTCACCAGTGCCGGTGTCCAGTGCGGCCGCGGTCACGGTGAACGACGCCTCCGGGTCGCCGGCCACATCCCACACGAACTGTTCGTCCCGCATCTGTTCCAGGCCCGTGCAGCCGTAGAGCACGACGAGGTGGTCCCCCACCAACAGAACGTTCTCTTGAGCCCGCCATCCGTAGTCGGCCACGCAGATACGACCGTCGTCGTCCGGCGACGTGAACGCCCACGCCTCCTCGCTCGACCGGGTCGGGCGAGCGCTGATCCGGTACGGCTCGCCCGTTGCGCGCCATTCGTAGAACCGCAGGTCCGCTGTGGCCGCCAAGAACGAGAGACGCAGTTCTTCGTCCTCGGACCTCAGTGACGGCACAGCCGACTCACGGGTGACGTGGCCGGTGGCGGTGTCGATCTCGGTGACCCGCCGGTCGCCGTACTGGTCCGCCGGGGGCCGCCTTGTGATGACGGCCCTGGCGCCGTCCTCGACCACCCTGGCCGACACCTGGCTGTAGGGGTGGCGGTAGCTCCACAGCTCGGCCCCGGACGCGCCGTCCAGAGCCACCACGCCGTCGTCGAGCACGAGCAGGGGCCCGAGCGGGCCGGGCTCCACGGCCCGCACCGCAACGTCCTCGGGCGGGGCCCAGGTCCACCCGACCTGGGTGACATCGGTGGGCACCGGTGCCGGTGTCTCAGGGAAGGCGTCGGCGACCGTGTGCTGTGTGGGCTGGTACAGGGTCGCGGCCCGCAGAGCGAACTCGAACAGCACCACCAGGACCAGCCCGGCGGCGAAGAACGGCATGGAGCCGCTGGCGGGGATGAGCCGAGGCCGGTACCCGGCGGCCACCGACAGGACCAGCCCCAGGCTGATCGACAGGGGGACCAACCACAGGGACACCCCCACCGGGTCGGGCTCATAGTCCCGGGGCTCCTGCACCATGGCGACGAACGGCTCAGCGGAGAAGGAGGTGACGGTCACGCCCACCGACAGCGTGCTCACCACCACCAGGAACACGACGTGGCCCCAGCGATGGCGTTCGGCGGGGCCCGCCGGGTCGGAGTCCCGCAGATCACGCCACACCACGGGCACGAGCACGAGTGCGCCCAGGAGTACGGACACCCACCACCAGGGGGTGTGGTTCGCGGTCTCCAGGTCCGCGCCCTCGGCGGAGAAGCGCACCGCGTCGACCAGGGCGAGCAGCATCCCGCCCCCGACCAGGCCCAGCCCGGTCCAGCTCACCGCCTGCGGCCGGATCCAGTAGCCCCGTCGCGCGCTCTTCACCTGTGTCTCCTGTTCCTCACCGCGGTCATCGTCCGACGACCGCACCCGGAAACGGGTGGTACGTCGGATTCGCGGTCGACAACATAACAGCGGGTGCGGAGGGTGACCTTCATTGGACCGTCCACCCGCTCGGAACCGTCGGCCGTCTCCCAGAACGGGACACCATCAATGATCGACGCCGCCCCTTCCGGGTACCGTTCCCGAAGCATGCCCGCCGCGGTGAACGCCTCGTCCCGGAATCAGGAGAAGGCCACCGGGACGACGACCCTCTCAACGCGGTCGGCCGGACCCGTACCGAACACCCCGATCGCCATGGACGGAAACCCATGACGTACCTGCACGTCTTCGACATGGACGGCACCCTGCTGAGGGGAACGACGGCCAGCCTGGAGATCGCACGGATCCTCCGGTGCGAGCCACAACTCACGGACCTGGAGCGGCGCTTCCGACGCCAGGAGATCGACACCCGCGGGTTCGCCCGGAGCATCCACCGCCTCTGGAACGGACTCACCGAGAGCGACGTGATGTCCGCGTTCGTCACTAGCTGTACTGACCTGAGAGGTTAGGAACACGGGAGGCGGGAGGGCCGCCGAGTGCGGTGTGGAACCGGTGGTGATTGTAGTGATGCAACCACTGCCCGAACGCCTCCCGCCGCTCGGCCTCGCTGGTGTAGGGGCGGGCGTAGGCCCACTCCTCGACCAGGATGCGGTTGAACCGCTCGACCTTGCCGTTGGTCTGGGGCCGGTAGGGGCGGGTGCGCTTGTGCTTGATCTTCTGGTCGGCGAGCACATCGCGCCAGGCGTGGGACTTGTAGCAGGCCCCGTTGTCGGTCAGCACCCGCTCCACCGTGATGCCGACCGACGCGAAGTAGGCATGCGCGCGTTCCCAGAAGCTGGTCGCGGTCTCCTTCCTCTCGTCGGCCAGGATCTCGCTGTAGGCCAACCTGGTGTGGTCGTCCACGGCGTTGTGGATGTAGGCGTACCCGACCTTGGAGCGGTGTTTGCGGCCCTGAGCGCGCCCCAGGGTCTTGTGGCCGCCGCCGGTGGGGATGTTGCCGAGTTTCTTGATGTCCACGTGCACCAGCTCGCCGGGCCGGGCCCGTTCGTAGCGGCGCACCGCCCGTCCGGTGGCTCGGTCGGTGTGGGCCAGACGGGCACAGTGGTAGCGGGTCAGGATCCGGTGCACGGTCGAGGCGTGCATGCGAAGGTGTCCGCCGATGCGGGCGGGTCCCCATCGGCGGGTGAGGCGGAGTTTGATGACGCGGCGTTCGCGGCGGGTGGGGGTGCGTCGGGGCGAGTGGTGGGGGCGGCTGGAGGCGTCGTGCATGCCCGCCTGGCCCAGCATCCGGTAGCGGGTGGCCCACCGCCTGGCGGTGGTGGTGCTGACCTGGAAGCGTTCGGCGGCCCGTCGCAGGGGCCAGCCGTCCTCGACGACACAGCGGGCCAGGGCCAGGCGTCCGGTGGGTGTGAGTTTGGCGTTGGTGTGGGTAGCGTGGGGCATCGAGGGCCTTCTGGTGCTTGGTGTAGACGTCGCAATCCACACCGTTACCGAAGGCCCTCTTGTCGTGTGTCAGCCGGGGTGGGTGTTACCAACCTCCGTGGTCAATACAACTAGCCCCTTCCTCACGGACATCCCACAGGTGTGCGCCGACATCCGCGCCCGCGGCCACCACTCGATGGTGGTGAGCATGTCCCCCGACTTCTACGCGCGGCTGCTGCTCCGGTTCGGTTTCGACGAGGTGGTCGCCTCACGCTTCCCCGAACCTCCCTTCGCCTCCCCCGTCGTCGCGGAGGACATCCTCACCCCGCACGACAAGGTGGGGATCGTCGAGGAGGCGCGCCGCCGCAGGGGCGTGGACCTGGAGCGCTGCGTGGCCTACGGGGACTCGATGTCCGACGCTCCGCTGTTCAGGCACCTGACGAACACCGTCGCCGTGAACGGAGACGGTCACATCGCCGATCTGGCGAGCGCCCGGTACACGGGTACGAGCCTGTGGGACGCCTATTCCACGGCTCGGGGAATCCTCACGCCCACGTGCCCCTGAACCGGCGCGACAGCGGGACACGGCCGAAGGCGTCCCGCGCGGAGCCCGTCAGCGCCTCCGCCCGGCCGCATCCCGCGACGGACACCGGGCGCCACAGGGCGAAGCGGTCCCCGACGGGCAGCCGCACCGGGGCCCGGACGAACAGGTCGGGAGGCTACCCGGGGCCGCTCACGGGGACGCCCTTGTCGGCCGCGGTGGCGAAGTCGTCGTCCACGACCACCACACGGCGGCCGGCGCGGGCCAGCAGCGAGGCCGCGGCGGTCGCGCGGTAGCCGCTGCCGCAGTGGACCCACACCACCCCCTCCGCGAGCTCGCCGAGGCGCCGGGGCAACTCGGGCAACGGGATGTGCACGGCACCGATGACGTGGGAGCCGTCCCACTCGTTGCGCAGCCTCACGTCCAGCACCGTCACGGGGGCGGGCAGTCCGTCGGGGACCTCGCCCTCCAAGGCCGAGGCCAGGGCGGCGAAGTCGGCGGTGTCCATGGTGCGGATCTGGCCGGGTTCCGCGGCCAGCCGCTCGGGGGTACCGGCGGCCGCGGCGGCGACGCGGTCGATGCCGATGCGTACCAGTTCACGCTGGGCTTGGGCGACCTGTCCGGTGGTCTCGCCGAGGAGGGTGAGCGGCGCTCCCCAGTCGATCAGCCAGCCCAGCCAGGTGGCCATCGGGCCGTCCAGGGCCAGGCTGACGGTACCGGCCAGGTACGCCTGGACGTAGGCCTTGCGGTTGCGCAGGTCCACGACCCACTCGCCCGCCTCCAGGCGCCGCCGCAGCTGCATCGGGTCCGCGGTGGCGGGTGGGCGCAGGTCCACCGGTTCGGGACCCGCGAGGTTGGTCACCCCCATGTGGGCGTAGTAGGCGGGGTAGGCGTCCAGTCCCGACAGGGTCTGGGTGACGAACTCCTCGGCGGCCAGGCGCAGCGCCGGGTTGATCTTCCTCTCGCGTCCCACGGTGGAGGCGTCCCCCTCGGCCTGGGCGGCCGAGCAGAAGCTGCCGAAGCCGTGGGTGGGCCACACCTGCGCCCCTTCGGGCAGCAGGTCGGCGAGCTTGCGCGCGGAAGCGTGCTGGTGCCGGGCCAGGGTCTCGGCGTGCTCGTGGCCCAGCAGGTCGGTGCGCCCCGTGGTGCCGAACAGCAGCGAACCGCCGGTGAACACGCCTTCCGCCCCCTGGGGTCCCTCCAACGCGTAGGAGAGGTGGTGGAAGGTGTGCCCGGGGGTGGCGATGACACGCACCCGCATGCGCGGCGAGACCTCCACCAGGTCACCGTCGGCCACCGGCATTCGCTGGAAGGGCACCTCGTCGGCGGCCGCCATCGCGTAGGTCGCGCCGGTCAGCCTGGACAACTCCAGCCCTCCGGAGACGTAGTCGTTGTGGACGTGGGTCTCCAGCACGTGGGTGATACGCACTCCGAGGCGTCCGGCCAGGGCGATGACGCGGTCGACGTCGCGTTGGGGGTCGACCACCAGCGCGACCTCGCCATCGGTGGCCAGGTAGCTGCGGTCCCCCAGTGAGGACGTCTCGATCACCTCGACGTCGATTCCGGACGTCATCGTGGTCACCCCCCTTGGCCCGCGACGCGGGCCCGCGCGTCGTGGCGGTCCGACACCTTCCGTTCTACCGTCCCTCTTCGGTGAGCAGAAGTGCGTCCTGGATTCGTGCCCCGTCACCGCGCGCCCCGAACGGTTCTGGGTGCGCTGGTCGCCCGCCTTCTTCGAGTCCCCGCTCAGCGCTGCCGCGTCAAACCCACGACGCGCGCCGTGACGACCACGGCGCATCCCAGGGCGGCCGCGGCGAGCAGGACGACGAAGGCCGGGTACAGGTAGGGCACCTGGATCCAGGCCACGTCGCGTCCCCGGTACAGGAACCCGACCACGCGGTGGACCTCCGCCAGGAGCAACGGTGGCAGGGCGAACGGCGACAGCCGCACCACCGCCCGGAGCGGCCTGTCCGACCAGCGCCGCGCCCAACGACCCGAACGCCGCGCACCGCGCCAGGCCAGCGCGACGACACCCGCGGCCAGCGCGAGGAGCGCGGCGTCGAGCCACGGCGACGCGGTGTCCGCGCCCGGCGCCGGCGCCTCCTCCCCCTCCAGTACGGCGATGAGTGCCCCGGCGATCGCCTGGGCGTCCCCGTGGGCCATGCCGGTGTTGGCCATGACCGCGAGGCCGTGCCCGGACTCGGGTAGCAGGGCCTGGTACGCGGTTGAGGTGAACAGGTCGCCGCCGTGCGCGACGACCGTCGAGCCCGACGCGGTCTCCCCGACGGACCAGCCGAGTGCGTAGGAGCCGGAGTTCGGTGACGGTGTGTGCGCCGACGTGACGCTCTCGGGCGTACCGATCCGACCTCCGTTGGGCCCCACTCCGCCGTTGTTCTGCGCGATCAGCCAGGCGGACATGTCCGCGGCGGAGCTGATCACACCGCCGGAGCCGTTGCCGAAGGCGGGCGGTTCGGGCACCGCCACCGGCCGTCCGAGGATCCTGAGGTGTCCGTGCGCGCTGGGCGGCAGGTCGCGTTCGGTGTCGATCGTGGAGCTGTCCGCCATGTCGAGCGGGTCGAAGACGAGAGTCCGGAGCTCTTCGGCGAAGGGCCGCCCGGAGACGACCTCGACGAGCCGCGCGGCGACCTGGAAGTTGGGGTTGTGGTACTCGTGCCGCTCCCCCGGGTCGGCGGCCAGCCGTCCGGTGCGCATGCTGGCGACCGCCTCGCGCAGGGTGTCGGGTTGGTCGCGGGTGAAGGCGCGGAACGTGGTGTCGGACATTCCGGAGGTCTGGTCGAGGAGCTGGCGCACGGTGATCCGCGAGGCGCGCGGGTCGGCCATCCCGAATTCGGGCAGGTAGGTGGCCACGGGCTCGTCGAGGCCCACCTCGCCCGCCTCGACCAACCGCAACACGGCCGCCGCGGTGAAGGATTTGCTCACCGAGGCCACGGCCATCGGCGTGTGGGCGGTGACGGGTCGGCCCGAGGGAGTGGTGCCGTAGCCCGCGGCGTGCACGGTCTGCGTGCCGTGGGTGACGGCCACCGCGAGGCCCGGGACTCCCCTGGAGCGCATGTGCTCCCGGATGACGGTGTCGATCACCGCCGGGGTGTCGGCGGACGCGGTGTCGGCGGACGCGCCGGGCACGTCCGCCGCGGTGGTCAGGAGGGCGAGGGCCAAGGCGGCGACGCCGTGCGCGAAGGCGGGGAACGATCGGAGTACGAACACCCGTGGCACGCTAGTCGCGCGCGGTGGCCGCGACGATGGGGACGACCGCCCGGTCCCGGTGGTGGGGACCCCCGGTCGGGGGTGTGGCCGGCCTCAGGCCGTGGGAGAGCGCCGCCGCGCGTCGCGCACGGGCGTCCAACGTCGTCGACGCTCACCGTGTCACCATCCCGGAACAGCCGGTCAGCCCGCCGGAGGAGGTCGGCACGGGACGGGAGGACTTCGCCACGACGGTCACCCCTCGGCGCTCCCGACCGTGGCGGCCGCGAACCGCCGGAACCTGGGGTGCGCCGTCACGAAGACGGCGACGAGGGCCATGACCACGGTTCCGACGATGACCGGCAGCGGCCCCCACACACCGTAGAGGGCCGTACCGGCGGTCGGGGCGATGACGAAGGTGAGCCCCGTCGTGGCCCCCGTGAGACCGGCGAGTCCGCCCTGCTCCTCGCGCCGGACGAGCAGGGTGGGACCGGCGGTGAACCCCGGCATCGCGATACCGAGGCCGAGCCCGATGAGCAGGATCGCCGCGAAGAGCGCGACCGCCCCCGCGTCGGGGATGAGCAGCGCGAAGCCGACCAGCGCGATACCGCAGCCGACCCGCAGCAGCGTCGGCGGGCTCCAGCCGCTGCGCGGCACGATGACTCCCTGCGCGACGATCATGCCCACCCCCGCGGCGAGGAGCGCGCCGCCGGTGACCGCGCCGGTGGTCTCCGCGTCGAGGCCGAGCCGGTCCTGGACGAGGAATCCGGTGATCACCTGGATGAACCCCAGGGAGGTGAACATACCGAACCCCGCCAGCAGGAACGGCCAGACACGGGCGTCGGTGGGCCGGACGCGGGCCGGCCGCTCGACCAGCTCCGTGCGCGGTTCCCGGCGCAGCCGGAAGGCGATCAGCGCGAGCCCCAGAACCAGTAGGGCCGGTACGGCGACGAGCGGGGTGGTCAGTCCGAGGACCGACAGCGCTCCTCCGAGGGCGGACCCCGCGACCATGGCGATGCCCTGGGCGGCGCCGATCCCCGCCATGCCTCTCACCCGAAGCGCCTCGTCGGTCGTGACATCGGCGACATAGGCCTGGGCGGTCGGGACGACGGCCGAGATCGCCGTGCCGAACCCGACACCGCGCAAGAGGACGAACAGCGCGAAGAGCGCACCGCCGGTGACGGCCCCGGCCATGCCGAGCACCGCGGTCAGGGCGAACAGCGCCATCGTGACCGCCGCGAGCGCGAACGCGGCGACGAGCACGGGTTTGCGGCCCCAGGACTGGGAGCGGCGCCCCCAGAACTGGCTGGTGGCCACGAGCATGGCCGCCGCGGCGCTGATCGTCACCCCGATCTGCCACTCCTGGAGCCCGACCTCGCGCGAGAGCGGGGCGATGATCGGGTTCAGCGTCATCTGCCCGACGAAGGCGAGGAACACCGCGCCCAGGAGGAGGGGGATCTGCGGTCGCGGCGCGTGTTCGTCCTGGTCCGGGGCGGGGGATGGTCGGTTCGCGGTCATGGTGTCCTTCTTCGCTTCCGGGGGCGCAAAGGCCCACTCGACGGGGGGACGGGGGTGGCGGTCACGACGCGTCGTCCCTGCGCGGCGCGTCCTCGGACGTGGGGGCCAGTTCGCTCTCGATGCCGCTGAGGACGACGCGCAGTTTGCCTCGGAACCACTCGATGGGCTCCGCCCGGATCGCGCGGACCATCTCCTCGCGCAACGCGCGTCGGGCGTCGTCGGTGTCGGTCCGCTCCGGCTCCGGGGTGCGCAGCCAGTCGGTCTCCAGTCGCCGCCGCGTGGCCGGCGCGCCCCGGACGGACGCGTCGAGGGCCTCGACGCCGCGCCGGTTGTCCGCCGCCAGGTCGAAGACCAGGTCCACCGCGAGGACCGCGTCGCGGGCCGTGAAGCCGTGGCTCATGAGCGCCGCGCCCACACGGTCGGCGAGGAGGACGATCGAGGGTGGGACCACCCCGCGCGTCACCTCGACGACCGCGCCCGGATACCGCTCCCAGGCGCGCCACGACGCGACCGCCCACCGTTCCAGCATCGGGCGCCACGGCCCGTCCAGGCCCGGCCACTCGCAACGGCGGATCGCCAGATCCAGGCCGAGCCGTACGAGTTCGTCCCGGTTGGCCGCGTGCCGGTACAGCGTCGCCTGCCCGACGCCGAGGCGACGGGCGACCGCCGCGAAGGTCAGATCGGGGAATCCGACGTCGAGGACGGCCTCGGCGATCGCCTCCTCATCGAGTGAGGACGGCCGACCCGGTCCCCGTGTGCGCCCACGCCCCATACCACCCACTCCTCATATAGGTGAGGCTTACCTTATCAGTTTTTGAGAGTGGACTATCAAAATCAGGGGCGAGAAGGTCGCGTGTCACCCCCGGCGGTCACTCGAAGTACAGATGAAAATAACCGAGGGTAATCAACTGAGGGGATTCCATGCGACTCGCACTCGCGGTCACCAGCGCCGCCGTACTGCTGACCACCGTCCTGACACCCGCCACCGCCCACGCCGCCCAGGAGGTGCCGCTCACCGACGCGATCGCCGCCCTGACCGTGGCGACCGAGTCCCGCGACGGCTACGACCGATCGCTGTTCCCCCACTGGGTGGACGGCGACCGGGACGGCTGCCACACCCGCAAGGAGGTCCTCATCGACGAGGCCACCACCTTCCCCGAGGTCGGACCCCGATGCCGTGTCACCGGCGGGGAGTGGGAGTCCTACTACGACGGCCAGACCATCGACGCCTCCCGGGCGCTGGACGTCGACCACATGGTCCCCCTCGCCGAAGCCTGGGACAGCGGAGCCTCGGACTGGACCACCGCCCGCCGCCGCGACTACGCCAACGACCTGGACGAGAAGGTGGCCCTGGTCGCGGTCAGCGCCCGCTCCAACCGCAGCAAGGCCGACCAGGACCCCTCCACCTGGCTGCCGCCCCTGGCCGAGGCGCACTGCCGCTACGTCACCGAATGGGTCACCGTCAAGACCCGCTGGGGACTGTCGGTGGACGAGCGTGAGCGCGACACGCTCACCGAGGTCGCCGCGACCTGCCCCGACGCCCTCGTACACACCCGCCCGGCACCCTGACCCACCGGCCACCACGAAGCCGGCCGGAGCACGCGGACCACGGCCGAAACGCCCCTACCGCCGCGCGGCGCGAAGGTGCCCGGTCGTCACAGGCCCACCCCCGGCACGGAGGTCGACCGGGTCGCCGCGCTGCCCGGGCGTCGACACCGTCAGGCCCGCTCCTCCCCGCCCTCCAACGCGCCCTCCGGCGGGCGTGCGCCACCGGTTCCGTCCCCGTCCGTCCCGGTCTCCGCCGCCGCGTCGCGGTGCCGCAGGGAGAGCAGGGATCCCAGTCCGAGCACGATGGACACGCCGATGGCCGTGTACCAGGTGAACCCGACCAGCTCGCGCTCGAACAGGAACAGCCAGGCCATGGTCGCCACGGCGGCGCAGAAGGCGACCAGGGCGTCGGTCTGGCGCGCCCTGCGCACCCACAGGCCCAGGAAGAACGAGCCGAGCAGACCGCCGTAGGTCAGGCTGGCCACGGACAGACCCAGCTCGACGACCGGGTTGTCGGTACCGGTGAACATCGCGGCGGCCCCGACGAACACCAGTCCCCAACCGAGGGTGAACAGCCTTCCGAGCCGCAGGCCCTGGACGTCGGTGAGCGGCCGACGGGTGAACCGCGCGTACAGGTCGGCCATGGTCGAGGAGGACAGGGCGGACAGCGACGAGGACAGGGTGCTCATCGCGCTCGCCATGATCCCGGCGAGCAGCAGACCCGACAGCCCGGCGGGCATCCCCTCGACGATGAACGCCGGGAACACCTCGTCGGGGCCGGTGAGCCCGAGCCGGTCGACCGAGGCGCCGTCGAAGTGGGAGAACAGCGCCAGGCCCACGGTGAGGAACAGCGCGAACTGGAAGAACACCACGACGCCGCTGCCGATCACCGCCTTTTGGGCGTCGCGCAGGGTACGGCACCCCAGCAGCCGCTGCACGATGATCTGGTCGGCGCCGTGTGAGGCGGTGGACAGCAGCGCGCCGCCCAGCACCGCGGTGACCGTCGCGTACGGCGCGGAGACCGGGTTCGACGTGAAATCGAGGAACCGGGTCTTGCCCGCGTCGGCCGCGACGGCGAGGAAGTTCACGTCCAGGCTCGTGACGATGACGGCCAGTGCGATGACGCCGCCGACCGCGTACAACCCCATCTGCGCCACGTCCACCCAGACCACGGCCCTGATGCCGCCGATGAGGGTGTACAGGACCGTGACCGCCGCGAGCAGGCCGATGATGGCGAAGTAGGACAGGTCCACCCCGTAGTGGGCCAGGACGATCCTCATCGGAATGGCCGCCGCGAACAGGCGCACCCCGTCGGCGAGCAGACGGGTGAACAGGAACGTGACGGCGGCCGTGCCCTGCATGCCGCGCCCGAAGCGTCGGCCCAGGTAGGTGTAGGCCGTCGTCATCTCGCCCCGGTGGTAACGGGGCAGGAGCACGAAGGCGACGACCACACGACCGACCAGGTAGCCGACCGCCACCTGGAGGAACGTGACGTCGCCCAGGTAGGCCACGCCGGGGACGCTGATCACGGTCAGGGCGCTGGTCTCGGTGGCCACCACCGACAGGCACACCGCCCACCAGGGCAGCCGTCCACTGCCGACGAAGTAGTCCTTCACGTCGCGCTGCCGGCCCGACAGCTTCAGCCCGAGCCACGCCGAGCACAGCAGGTACACGGCGATGACCGCGAGGTCGACGGGTTGCACTGCGGGCCTCCGGAGGTGGGGGCGGACGGGTCACGCGTCCGACGGGTCGACGTGTAGGCGTTGGGGGAGGGTCGTCGCGGGTTCGGGCAGGCCGAGCGGCGCGTGCCCCGGAGTGAGGCGGCCGGCCACCGGTGCCCGTCGGGCGCCGGTGCAAGCGGGCACGGAACCGGGCAGCCCATGCCAGGTGAGGAAGCCGATCAGGGCGAAGAGGTAGGCCTCCTTGGCGTCGCCGTCCAGACCGAGGTCGTCGGAGGCGCCGAGCCGCGCCGGGGCGATCCGGGCGGCGATCCGCTCCATGAGGACCGGGTTGCGCACACCGCCGCCGGAGGCGAACACCTCGGTCACCCCGTGGGGGCGCAGGGCGTCGGCGACGGTGACGGCGGTGAGCTCCACCAGGGTGGCCAGCAGGTCGCCGGCCTCGGGCACGGCGACCCGCCGCAGCGCCGCGTCGAGATGGGCGGGGCCGAACAGCTCGACGCCGGTGGTCTTCGGGGGCGTGAGGCGGTAGTACGGCTCGGTGAGCAGGTGCTCCAGCAGGGCGGGGTTCGGGCGACCGGACCGGGCGAGCGCGCCGTCGGTGTCGAGGTCGGCGCGTCCACCGGTGATCCGTCGCACGGCGGCGTCGATCAGGGCGTTGGCCGGACCGGTGTCGAACGCCACCGGAGGGGCTCCAGGCCGGACGACCGTGGCGTTGGCGATGCCGCCGAGGTTCAGGGCGGCGACCGGTTGCGCGCGTCCGCCCAGCAGCAGGACGTCCAGCAGACCGGCCAGGGGCGCGCCCTGTCCGCCCGCGGCCACGTCGGCCGCCCGGAGGTCGGACACGACCGGAAGGCCGGTGGCCTCGGCGATCCACGCGGGCTGGCCGAGTTGCAGGGTCCCGCGCGCCGCGGTGTCCTCCACCCAGTGGAACAGGGTCTGGCCGTGGGAGGCGATCAGGTCGGCCCGGCCTCCGGCGAGTTCGTCGACCCCGCGCCGGGCCGCCTCCGCGAACTCCTGACCGATACGGGTGTCGAGCCGGCAGACGGCCTCCAGGGTGGTCGCTGCCGGGGGCAGGGCGTCGCGGATGGCGCGGCGCAGGTCCGCCGAGTAGGCAAGGGTGCGGTGGCCCAGCGGGGTCAGGCGCACGAGCGGGCCGTGCAGCCGCAGGCGCGCGGCGGCGACGTCGATGCCGTCGGCCGAGGTTCCCGAGGACAGCCCGACGACGATCATGAGGCGAAGGGCCGATACGGGCGTGGCCGGGCCACCCGCCCCGGACCACTGGACCATGCGAACCCGCGAACCCGCCCGACGCCCATCCACACCTCCGGCCGCACACCGCCTATCAGCGGTATACCTCGTGTCGGCGCCGCGTCAATCCCCCGCCCCGTCCGAAGACGCCGACACGGCGGGCGCGAGCCGGGTCACCGCATCGCCCCGGGGCACCGGACCTACCACCGTATGAGCGTGAGGAACCGTACGATCAACCCCACGAGGAGCGATGCTCCAGCCCAGAGCAGGGCGACCCCCAGCCCTCCCCAGAACAGGGCGGTCATCAGCCCGTCAGCGGAGTCGAACGGCCCCCCGCGGGATGCCTCCCATTGGTCCAACAGGAACGGCACGAGGGACAGGGACGACCTCTGGATCTGGTCCCAGTTCTCGTAGGCGCCCCGACCGTTCAGGATCAGCAGGATCCCGAGGGTCATGAGCACCAAGGACAGGACCAGACAGATCAGCGCCCAAAGCACTCCTTACCGGCCCCGCCCGCGAGGAGGGAGCGGCGAAACGACGACGTCCTCCGGGTAATTCGGGTGCGCACCCGGGTAGGTCCGTCATCTGTACGCGGGAAGACGAACACCGCCTCGGGAGGCGTCATGTCCGGCCCCCACACGAAGAAGACGTTCGACGTAAGGATCGGCCGGCACGAACTGGTCATCCGGCAGCGCTACGAGGCGGCGAGCATCTCCAACGACATCCTCATCGGCCTGTGGTTCGTCGTGGGCAGCATCATGTTCCTCTCACCGGCCTGGGCGACCACGGGAACGTGGCTCTTCCTCATCGGCAGCGTTCAGATGCTCATCCGTCCGGTCATCCGGCTGTCCCGACTGGTCCACGTCCGACGCATCCGCTCCCGCTCCGGAGTGGGGCCGGCTTCCCACGAGGCCTCGATGGACTTCTAGGCCCCGTTTCGCTTCGGCCCGTGTTCGGGCACCCGAACGGCACTCCCTGAAAGGTGACCGTTCCGGAAAACGGACCCGGGAGGTCACCTCCAGGCCTCTCCGGCGAATCCATCCCAGGGGCTCGGCCAGGAGGCGTGCGGCCCACCCTCCCAGCCGAGCCGGTCATGTGTGCCAAGGCCGTGGGAGCTGGCGGTGACGGGGACGCTCTCCAACGCCAGGACGTGCTCCGTCGGGGCACGGGACACCACCGCAGGGCCATCCCCCCACTACCACGCGTACCCTTGTGAGACACTGAATCACTTATGTTCTATTTATGTAGAGTGTCGGCTTTTGTCGGAGTTAGCCTGGTGGAGGCGAGCAGAAGTTCCCGCCGAATCCTGTGTCGGATTCGCTGAGGAGATCCTCCCATGGCTACCGAGAACGAGTACACGTCATCTGAGGGCGCCCCTGACCAGAGCGAACTCATCGCCGCCCTCAAGAAGTTCATTCGGACCCAGGGAGAGGGCTACCTGAGGGATCCGAACGTCTCCTCCATCGGCATCGCCCGCAAGACGACGGACAGTCGGCCGGAGGGGGAGATCGCGCTCCAGTTCACGGTCGACAAGAAGGCCCAGCCGGAGCAGCTGGAGGCGCTGGGCACGAAGAAGCTCCCTGAGTCGATCACCGTGGACGGCGTCGAGGTGCCCACGGAGGTGCTCCAACGCAGCTACGAACCGCAGTTCCGGGTCGTGGCCGAGGCTGAGAGCCCGACCCGCCACAAGCGTCTCGACCCGGCACTGCCCGGTGTGAGCGTCGGACACGTCAACGTCTCGGCGGGCACCATCGGCTGCGTCGTCTTCGACAGGCACGACGGCACTCCTTACGTCCTGAGCAACTGGCACGTACTGCACGGGGCGTCCGGCGAACCGGGCGAGGACGTCGTGCAACCGGGCCAGGCCGACGACCCGCACATCGACCGCAACCGCCTCGGCAGACTGGAGCGCTCCCACCTGGGGTTCTCGGGGGACTGCGCGGTCGCCACGGTCGAGGACCGCCGTTTCGACGCGGACATCCTCGACCTCGGTGTCGCACCGGAGGAGCTGGGCGAGCCGGAGATCGGTGACACGGTCGTCAAGAGCGGCCGGACGACCGGGGTGACGCACGGCGTGGTCCGCAGCCCCTTCAAACTCGTCCAGATCGACTACCGCGGTGTGGGTCCCCGGAACGTTCTCTGCTTCGAGATCGGTGTCGATCCGAACATCCCACCCGAGAACGGTGAGATCAGTCTGCCCGGCGACTCGGGCTCGGTGTGGATGTTCAAGGACCCCGGCGGCCGACCCGGCAAGGTGCTGGCGGGCCTCCACTTCGCGGGTGAGAGCCGGGCGGATCCGGACGAGCACGCGCTCGCCTGCCTCCCCCAGCTGGTCTTCGAGGAGCTGGGGATCACGCTGCGGCCGCCCGTTCCCGAAGCGGTGGAGGTGCTGGAGGGGTACAACCCCAACTTCCTGAGGGCACGTGTGCCGGCTCCGCGGCTCGACCCCAGGATCGAGCACGACCTGTTCCGGCTCGGGGACGCCGACGACATCCCCTACACGCACTTCTCCCTGGCGCTGAGCAAGTCGCGCCGCTTCGCCCTCTGGGTGGCCTGGAACATCGACGGCGGTGCGCTCAAGAGGCTCGACCGCAGGGGGATCCCGTTCTCCAGGGACCCGAGGATTCCGGATGAGGCGCAGGTCGGCGACGAGCTGTACAGGGCCAACCGGGTCGATCGAGGACACCTGGCGCGCCGGGCCGACCTGCTGTGGGGGAGCCTGGCCGAGGCGAGGAAGGCCAACACGGACTCGTTCTTCTTCACCAACATCGCTCCGCAGATGGACGACTTCAACCAGAGCAGCCGAGGCGGGCTGTGGGGACGGCTGGAGGACGCCGTATTCGAGGGCGTCAAGGTCGACGACCTGAGGGTGAGCGTGTTCGCGGGGCCGGTCTTCCAGAGCGACGACCGGCTGTACCGCGGAGTCCGGTTGCCGCGCGAGTACTGGAAGGTGCTGGTCTTCTCCGACCAGGGCGAGCTCAGGACCACGGCGTTCCTGCTGACGCAGAACCTCGACCAGCTCGAGGCCCTGGAACTGGACGAGTTCCGCGTGTTCCAGGTGACCCTGAGCGAGGTGGAGGAGCGATGCCGCCTCCGGTTCCCGGATCCCTTGCACGAGGCGGAGACGCTGGCCGTACCCGAGGCGCTGGCGCAGCGGGCTCCCCTGGAGAGCCTGTCCGAGATCCGGTGGAGCTGACGGACCCGCCGTGTCCGGGCCCCGGCCCACCGCGCCGGGGCCCCGCCTCCCGTTCCCGGGCCTGCCGTGATCGCTCACCCGCGCCGTCGACCCGTTCCCGGCCTAGGTGTATTGACCACGGAGGTTGGTAACACCCACCCCGGCTGACACACGACAAGAGGGCCTTCGGTAACGGTGTGGATTGCGACGTCTACACCAAGCACCAGAAGGCCCTCGATGCCCCACGCTACCCACACCAACGCCAAACTCACACCCACCGGACGCCTGGCCCTGGCCCGCTGTGTCGTCGAGGACGGCTGGCCCCTGCGACGGGCCGCCGAACGCTTCCAGGTCAGCACCACCACCGCCAGGCGGTGGGCCACCCGCTACCGGATGCTGGGCCAGGCGGGCATGCACGACGCCTCCAGCCGCCCCCACCACTCGCCCCGACGCACCCCCACCCGCCGCGAACGCCGCGTCATCAAACTCCGCCTCACCCGCCGATGGGGACCCGCCCGCATCGGCGGACACCTTCGCATGCACGCCTCGACCGTGCACCGGATCCTGACCCGCTACCACTGTGCCCGTCTGGCCCACACCGACCGAGCCACCGGACGGGCGGTGCGCCGCTACGAACGGGCCCGGCCCGGCGAGCTGGTGCACGTGGACATCAAGAAACTCGGCAACATCCCCACCGGCGGCGGCCACAAGACCCTGGGGCGCGCTCAGGGCCGCAAACACCGCTCCAAGGTCGGGTACGCCTACATCCACAACGCCGTGGACGACCACACCAGGTTGGCCTACAGCGAGATCCTGGCCGACGAGAGGAAGGAGACCGCGACCAGCTTCTGGGAACGCGCGCATGCCTACTTCGCGTCGGTCGGCATCACGGTGGAGCGGGTGCTGACCGACAACGGGGCCTGCTACAAGTCCCACGCCTGGCGCGATGTGCTCGCCGACCAGAAGATCAAGCACAAGCGCACCCGCCCCTACCGGCCCCAGACCAACGGCAAGGTCGAGCGGTTCAACCGCATCCTGGTCGAGGAGTGGGCCTACGCCCGCCCCTACACCAGCGAGGCCGAGCGGCGGGAGGCGTTCGGGCAGTGGTTGCATCACTACAATCACCACCGGTTCCACACCGCACTCGGCGGCCCTCCCGCCTCCCGTGTTCCTAACCTCTCAGGTCAGTACACCTGATATGTAGAGGTTGTTTGTCAAGAGCACAGCGCTGACCAGCGGCGATAGGTGGTGATCTGTCACCGCTGATACCCGCCGTGGCGCTTCCCGGCCTTGTTCGATAGCCGCCATCCCGTCACGCTGAGCTGGAAGTCAAGGTGGAGCGCCCCGAGCTTCAGCGAGGGACGAACGACCTTGACTACCAGCGGGGGGCGTGACGACCCTGGGCGTAGCGAGAAGGCCCCGCGGGCCCGGTATGGGGGTCGGCGGGAGAGCGCAACCCGGTTCGCGTGTCATGCACGACGCGTGGTCAGACTGATATGCGCGGGTTGGATACCGCAGGACGGACTGTTCGGCGGGAACGAAACCACGGTCTAGTAGACGAGCGTGGCCGGAACCGAACCGGCTGCTCATAGGTGTTTCGTGGATTGTTCCTCACGCGGTGTCCCCGGCTGAGCGCTCCCACCGACCGGCTTGGGCGGGGCTCACTCTCGTGCCGTGGCCAGGCTCCAGCACCACCCGGCCAGCTCCCGGGCGATCGCGACCGCCGCGACCACGGGTTTCTTACCGCGCTCGTCCAAACGCCGCCAGCGCTGGTGCAGGCGGTGGTTGCCCGCGTGGGCGCGTGCGCGCACCTGCACGGGTGCCTGCTCCCAGCGGGCGCGCATGTCCCGGGTGGGTCGGCGGTAGGGGCGGCGGTGGTGCCAGGCGGCCTCGACCAGCAACCGGCGCACGTGGGTGTTGCCGGTCTTGGTGATGGGCCCCAGCCTGCGGGAGGAGCCCGAGGAGTGCTCGCTGGGGACCAGACCCACGTAGGAGGCGATGGTGGCCCCGGTGAAGCGTTCCCAGTCGCCGATCTCCACCGCGAGGCCGAACGCGGTCAGTGTCGAGATTCCGCGCAGGCAGCGCAGCCGGGCCACCATCGCCGCCCACTCCGGTTCGGTGGCCGCGGTGATGATGGCCGTGTCCAGCCGGTCACGGCGGGCCTGGGTGAGCAGGACCTGCTCGTGGGCGGCTTCGAAGGCCGCCTGCAGGGCCGGTTCGGTGAAGCGCTGGCGGCTGATCCAGTCGTGGTGGGCCCAGGTCCAGGTGTTCTTGCCTTCCCAGAGCAGGCCCTGGCGCAGCAGGAGCTTGGACAGGCGGTGGCGGGCGCGCATCAGGTCGGCGCGGGCGTCCTCGCGGGCCCGGGACAGGTCCCGGGCCGCTTCACGGGTTGGGGTGGGCACCCGGACCGGGGTGATCTCGCCGAGGCGGAGCAGGCGGGCCAGGTGCAGTGCGTCGCGGGCGTCGGTCTTGATCCGGTCGCCGCTGGGTCGTTGGAGTTTGGACGGGGCGGCCACCACGCAGTCGATTCCGGCCCCGGTCAGGGTACGGGCCAGGGCGAAGCCGGTGGGGCCGGCCTCATAGGTGACACGGACCGGGGTCGTGAGGCCGGTGATCCAGCCGAGGATCTGGGTGTGGTCGCTGGTCAGGCGGGTGGTGATGATTTCGCCGGTGGGGCCGCAGATCGCGCACGCGGTGGTGGTGCGGGCGTGCACGTCCAGGCCGACGGTCGTAGGCTCGAAAGACACCGGGACCTCCCACACATGTAGGCACTACCGTCCAGGTTCTGCCTGGTCGGCAACCCACGGCAACGTGTGAGCGGGGTCCCGGCCCTTTTCGCGAACCCTCACTACATACCGTCTAGGGCGACGAACACTCCTCCACGGTCACTCCTCCACGGTGACGTCGTGCCCCGCCTCGAGGAGGCGTTCGGGGACTGCCCGACCAAGGTTGCCCAGGACGAGGACACCGATGGTGGCAGGCGTGTTCATGTGTTCCCCCGGCACCGCGGCCCCGCGCCTAGGCGTGCTCGACTTCCCTCACCACACGGTCACAGAAGGCGGGCAGGTCCCCGGGGTTGCGGCTCGTGGTCACGCCCTGGTCCGTGACCACCTCCTCGTCCACGACCACGGCACCGGCGTTGCGCAGGTCGGTGCGCAGGCTCGGATACGAGGTCAGGGTCCGGCCCCGGGCCACGTCGGCCTCCACCAGGACCCATGGCCCGTGGCAGATCGCGGCGACCGGTTTGCCCCTGTCCACGAAGCCGCGCACGAAGCGCATCGCGTCGCGATCCCTTCGCAGGTGGTCGGGGTTGACGGTACCGCCCGGCACGACCAAGGCGTCGTAGTCGTCGACCACGGCCTCCGATACCCGCCGGTCCACGGTGAAGCGGTCGGCGGGCTCGATGTCGCCGTTCATCGCCTGGATGGCCCCCGGGTGCAGCGAGACCAGCTCCGTCTGGGCGCCCTTCTCCTCCAACGCCCTCCTCGGCTCGACGAGTTCGACCTGTTCCACTCCGTCCGCCGCCAGTATCGCGACCCGGCGGCCGGTGAGCGTGCCAGTCATGCTCTCCCCCTCGGCTCGACCCACGGGCGCCACGACCGTACTCGGCGCCACACCTGCGGCCCTACCCTCCGGCGACCTCCTCAACGCCCACGCCGACCGGACGGGGGACGGGACGGGCGCTAGTGTCGTCGCATGGGCGCGCTCGAATTCCAACTGGTCCTGCTGCGCAGGATGGCCGACTTCCAGCCGGAACTGGTCGAGGAGGCGGTGCGCAAGCTCGGCGCCACCACGACCGCGATGCGCGAGGCCAACCGTCGTTGGCAGGCCATGGCACGGGGCGGACGCGGTTCCGGTGGCCCGGTCCGCCGGTTCACCACGGTTCTCGGTCCCGCCCCGTCACGGCGCGACATCACCGTGGGAGGCATGTCGTGCGAGGCCCGCCAGTGGCCGGTGCCACTCTGGCCGGACCTGCGCTTCGAGGTGGTCACCGCCCCCGGCGGCGCCCTGGTCCAGGAGTGGCTCGTGCGGGCCCCTCGAGTACCGGTGCCCCCGCTGCGCGGTGTCGACGACCTCCGGCCCTGGTCGTTCGTCATCGACGACGTCGCCCGCGCGCTCCCCTCGACACCGTTGGAGGGCACCGCCCCCTCGCGTTGGCGACTGCTGCTCACCGACTCCGGCGGCGGCCGTCACCTCGCCGACTTCACCTGGGGCCTGTTGCAGGAGGTCACACCGGTCACGCCCGCTGACTGACCCCGACCGGGCGCCCGGAACCGGCCGGTGATCCGTGGTGGGTGGTGACCCCTCCGGCTGAGCACGAGTACTCACGACACGGGCGAGGCCGCCCGGGAGCATGGGACCCACCGCCTCTACACAGGAGCACCCGTGAGAGCCCGATTCCTCATCCGCCTGACCTTCACCAACCCCGTCTCGATGATCTACCTCGGGCTCGTCGGCGTCTCCGCCGCGGTCGCCACGGCCGTCACGGTGTTCAGCGAGGATCCCGGATTCATCTGGGTGTGGCCCGCCCTGTTCACCTTCCCCGCCTTCATGGTCGTGCCGGTCATCGAGGACGCGGTCTGGGGATGGGACGCACCCACCTGGTTCTTCCTCGGCGGGATCGCCGTCTGCGCCCTGGTGCAGTCCTTCCTCCTCGGGGTACTCCTGGAGGCCCTGCGCGGTCTCCACCGGCGGCTCACCCGTCCGAACCGGAGCTGAGGCTCCAGGACACGTGCGCCCCGCGGACGGCGGCGCCGACCGTCCAAGGTGGCCGACCGGGACACCGAGCCCTGGTCAGGAGGGCCCGCGTCCTTCAAGCTGGGAGGAGAGGGCGGGGTGAGGAGGCGCGGTCCGCGTGGTCCGAGCCGTGGACCGTGGACATCCGTGTCGAGGACGTCGCGAAGTCCGTCCAGGGGTGTCGACGCGACCGTGGGAACCGCTGGTCCCGACCTCCTCGGCTCCGCCGGACGCCGATCCGCGAAAGCGAGGGTGTCATGAACCGGTCGACGACATGGGCCGCCCCCGAGGTGGCCGTGGAACACCGGGGAGCGGTGTCGCGGGACTCCGCCGACCACGCCCGCTCGACGATCGCCGCGGTGTTCGGGCACGCGCCCGAACCGGTGCTCTTCGCCCGCGTGAGACTGACCATGGCCGCCGGCCCGGCGATGGCGCGCCCGGCGGTCGCGCAGGCCAACCTGGACGTCAACGGCCGCCTGGTGAGAGCGCAGGTGGCGGGTGCGACCATGCGTGAGGCCATCGACCTGCTCCACGACCGATTGCTGGTCCGGCTCGACCGGGTCGGTCGGCACTGGGAGGCCCGCCGCGGTGGTCGGCCGACGGCGGGACCGCACGAGTGGCGGCACGGCGCCGAGCCCACGCACCGCCCGGACCACTATCCGCGCCCGGTGGAGGAACGGGAGGTGATCCGGCACAAGTCGTTCACGCTGGCCGCGGAGAGTCCCGACGAGGCCGCATTCGACATGGAGACGCTGGACTACGGCTTCCTGCTGTTCACCGACGCCGAGACCGGGCAGGACAGCGTCATCTACCATTCAGGCGAGGGGTACCGGCTGGCCCAGGTGGCCCCGCGTCCCCGCCGCGAGGGCACGAGCGCCGTCCCCTTGACGGTCAGCCCGCATCCGCCGCCGCGGATGGGCGTTCGGGAGGCGATCGACCGGTTGGAGACCACCGGACTGCCGTTCGTCTTCTTCCTCGACGCACGGACCGGACGGGGCAACGTGCTCTATCACCGCTACGACGGCCACTACGGCCTGATCACCCCCGCATAGCCCCGGGGAGGACACGATGACGGAGTTTCGCGACCGCGCCGACGCCGGGCTGCGCCTGGCCGAGCGGCTGGGTGACCTGGGCGAGGAGGACGTCGTCGTGCTGGGGCTGCCACGCGGCGGCGTGCCCGTCGCCTTCGAGGTCGCCCGGCGGTTGCGCGTGCCGCTGGACGTGATCGTGATCCGCAAACTGGGCGTTCCCTACCAGCCCGAGCTGGCCATGGGCGCGATCGGCGAGGGCGGCGTGCGGGTCGTCAACGACCAGATCATCCGCATGGCGAACGTCAGCGAGGCGGAACTGGACGGGGTGCAGCGACGTGAGCGGGCGGAACTGGACGCGCGGGTGGAACGGTTCCGCCGCGGCCGGTCCGGTGTTCCGCTGACCGGCCGGACGGTCGTCCTCGTCGACGACGGCGTGGCCACCGGAGCGACCGCGCGGGCCGCGTGCCAGGTGGCTCGCGCCCGGGGCGCCGACCGGGTGGTGGTCGCGGTGCCCGTCGGGTCCCCCGACTCGATCGCGGACCTGCGCCGGGTCGCCGACGAGGTGGTGTGCGTCCATGAACCCGAGTTCTTCCACGCCGTCGGTGAGTGGTACCAGGAGTTCTCCCAGACGCCGGACGAGGAGGTGGTCGAGCTTCTGGAGCGCGCCGCCCGAACCGACCTCGGTTGAACTCCCCGCGCGCGGAAGATGTGGCGGGCGATGAGGCGCACACACCTTTGAGGGGCGCATTCGAGGGGCGAAAGTGGAGCGGTGTATGGACCGCGCACACTCGTGGAGGAGCACATCATCGAGGGCGCTGACCGCATGGTCGAGACAGGTGAACAGCGCAGCGCCTGAGTGAACAGGTCTCCCACGGGACCCCATCGGGGACACGCGACAGCCGCGATATCATATGGAGAACTTCATATGAAAACAAGAATCGGTGAGGTGGCATGACGACCGTGGGCAGCAGGGCGCGAGGCCTCCCCGAGGAGGTCGCCGCCTATGTTCGGGAGCTCATCCTCTCAGGCAAGGTTCGCCCCGGGGAGTTTCTACGACTCGAACCGATCGCCGAGGCCGTGGGCGTCAGCAACACGCCGGTTCGCGAAGGGCTCCTCGCGCTGCGCAGTGAGGGCTTCGTCAAGCTGGTCCCCCGGCGCGGCTTCATGGTGGAGACCTTCACCGCCGAGGACGTCCACGACATCTTCTGGGCCCAGGGCAAGCTGGCCGGTGAGCTCGCGGCCCGCGCCGCGAAGCGGATCACCCCCGAGGAGATCGCGCGGCTGGAGGAGATCCTCGACGACTACGAGAAGGCCGTCGAGTCCGGTGACGAGGAGCGGATCGGCGCCCTGGGCCACGCGTTCCACCGCCAGGTCAACCTGGCCGCGCACTCCCACCGCCTGGCACTGATCCTGGGTTCGATCGTGCAGCACCTGCCCAATCGCTTCTATGCGGCGATCGAAGGCCATGTCGAGGCCACGCGCCAGGACCACCGCAAGATCATCGAGGCCCTGCGCTCGGGCGATACCCGGGAGGCGCGCAAGCTGACCGAGGGCCACCTCCAGGAGAGCACCAAGCACCTGGTCGAGCTCCTGCGGCAGCGCGGCCTCTGGGACGGCCGGGAGTCCGCCTGACCGGTCGGCTACGGCAGTCCGAGCGCCTGCGACGAGATGTGGTCGAGCACCGCGCCGTCTCTTGGGAGAAGCGCGTGCGGCGCGGCAGCCGCACCTCACGCGGCCGCCGTCTCAGCCGGCGGGACGGGCTGCCCGGGAGCGGCCTCGTTTCCGACGCGCGAACCGCAGGCGCATAGTGGATATCTTATGTGCTTCCCCCTCAGGCAGGGGCTCGGTCCGGTGCGAGCCGCGGTCAGGTCAGGATGACTCCGGTCGCCGCAGCCCCCGGAGCAGCAGGTCAACCAACCGGCGAGGGTCGTAACGGGCGTCGCTGTCGTGCCCGATGCAGAGGTTGCCGATGCCGCGCATCAGCTCGTAGGCCTGCGTACCGGGCCTGATCTCCCCGGCATCGACCGCGGCGTCGAGCAACCCCGCGCAGACGGGCACCAGGCGGTCAAGGAAGTAGGCGTGCAGCGCGTCGAAGCCGCCGCCGTCCGATCCCAGTGCGTTGGCGAGCCCGTGCTTGGTGACCAGGAAGTCGATGAACAGGTCGACCCACTGACGGAGCGCCACGAACGGGGAGTCGGCGCCGGCCAGCAGCCGCGGTCCCGCCTCAGCGCACTCCTCGACCTGGTGGCGGTAGACGGCGACGACCAGATCCGCCCGCGTCGGAAAGTGGCGGTAGATCGTCCCCATCCCGACGCCCGCCCTGGCCGCGATCTCACGGATCGGCGCGTCGACGCCGGAGGAAACGAAGACCGCCGCGGCGGCGGCGAGCAGTTTCTGCTGGTTGCGCCGCGCGTCGGCTCGCTTCCCCCGGGCGGACGCCTCCCCGGACTGGTTCGGACCGGACACCACGTTCTCCTCCCACCGCCGACACAGCGGAACACTACTCCGTTTACAAAACGGAGCGTTGTTCCGTATATTAAGCGGAACATCGCTCCGCTTTTGCGGCCGATGGACGCTCCTCGCCCCCACCCTCCGCACGCCCCGCGACCGGCGGCGGAGGCCACCGAAGGGAACAACGCCCCATGCGTGAACCGACGCACACAGCCGACGCCCCGAGCTCGCCCGCCGCCGTCCTCTCGATCAGCCCGGTGGTGCTACCGACCCCCGGGCGAGCCGTCGACCTGGAGGTGCGGGTGTCGGCACCCGTGACGGGGAGCGACCTACCGATCGTCCTCCTCTCCCACGGCCAGGGATCCTCGAACCACCTCTCCTCGCTGAACGGCTACGCACCGCTCGCCCACCACTGGGCGGCGCACGGGTTCGTCGTCATCCAGCCCACGCATCTGAGCTCGCGGAGCCTGGACCTGGATCCCGACCACCCCGAGGCGCCTCTGTACTGGCGATCGCGGGCCGAGGACATGACGCGCGTCCTCGACCGACTCGACGCGATCGAGTCCGCCGTCCCCCAGCTCCGCGGGCGCCTGAACCATGACAGGGTCGCCGTGGCCGGGCACTCGATGGGCGGGCACACCGCGAGCCTGCTGCTGGGCGCGCGGCTCACCGACCCCGACGACGGAACGGAGGTGAACCTGGCCGACCCCCGGATCGGGGCGGGTGTGCTGCTCGCCGCGCCCGGCAGGGGCGGCGACGCCGTCACCGGTTTCGTGGCCGAGAACTACTCCTTCCTCCTGACCATGGACTTCTCCACGATGACCGCACCCGCGCTCGTGGTCGCCGGTGACAAGGACGCCTCGGCCCACCTGACGGTCCGGGGGCCGGAGTGGCACACCGACCCGTACTTCCTGGCGCCGGGCCCCAAGTCCCTCCTCACCCTGTTCGACGCCGAGCACGGGCTCGGCGGGGTCTCCGGATACGACGTCGCCGAGACCACGGACGAGAACCCCGAGCGCGTGGCCGCGGTCCAACGGCTCACCTCGGCCTACCTCCGTTCCGAACTCCGCCCCGGGGACACCGCCTGGCGGGAGGCGTGCGACGCGCTGACCGCCGACCCCCACCCGCTCGGACGAGTCGAGTCCAAGTAGGTCCCCGTGTCCGGGCGCCGCCGAACGCGTGGGGCCCGGACACGGCGATCGGCCACCGGCGCACGTGCCCTGGAGCGGAATCGCCCCCTCGCGGACGGTGTGTGTTGCCAGGATGAGCCGAATCGACGGAACCCGCGCGCGAAGCCGCTCGGCTCTCAGGACCACGCGGCATTCCGGGGTCCTCGCACGGCGCCGCGGTGTCAGCGCACGCGCGCGTACCGGTGCGTTCCGTCGGCCGTCTCGACCGTGGTCCGCCCCCGCAGAACGAGGACGTCCAGGTGGGCGACGGTCTCGTTGACCGCGAGCATCCTGTTGACCGCGTCCAGGTCGCCGAACGGCACCTCGCGACGGGTCCAGGTGAGGCCGCGGGCCACGCCGAACGCGTCGTTCGCACCGTCCCCGAGGGCCGTAAGGGTCGCACGCAACCGGTCCTCGTGGTGCGCGAGCAGCTCGGTGACACGGGCGTGCACGCTGTCGGTGACCGGACCGTGCGCGGGCAGCAGACGGGCGTCGGCGTACCGGGTCATCAGGTGCAGCGAGTCCAGGAAATCAGCCAGCGGACGGCCACCCGGATCGGCCGGTTCGAAGCCGACGGACGGCGTGATGTGCGGTAGGACGTGGTCGCCGGAGAACATCAGCCCACGCCGCTCGTCCAGGTAGACGACGTGCCCCCGGGTGTGGCCGGGGGTCGGCACGACCCGGAGCCCACCGCCCGGAAAACGCAGCGTCTCCTCCCCCAGCCAGTGGTCCGGGGCCGCCCAGTCGCGGGGATCGTAGTCGTCGGGGTAGAGGGGTCGGACCTCCTCGGCCAGGGCGGTCGCTCCCGCCTGGCACAGGGTGCGCAGGAGGAAGGACAGCCCGCCGCGCCGCTCGTTGAGCAGTTCGAGGCCGCGGCGCTCCCCGGCTCCGAGGTGGACCCGGCAGCCCAGTGACCGGCGCAGCTCCACCGCGTGGGTGTAGTGGTCGCGGTGGACGTGGGTGACCAGGATGTCGCGGATCTCGGTCAGGTCGCGGCCGATGGCCGCCAGTCCCTCCTCCAGAGCCCGGCGCGCCTCGGGGGTGGCCCATCCGCTGTCGACCAGGAGGAGACCGTCGTCCTCGGCCAGGTCCTCCAGCACATAGACGTTCACGGCGCGCAGGGCGTCACTGGGCAGTGGTAGGGGGATCCGGTGTACCCCCGGGTGGAGGGTCTCCACCCCGGGCTCGGCCCACGCGCTTCGGTCGATCATGGTCGTCCCCTCACTGGTGATGCGCGGTGCACGGTGGGATGGCCGGTGGTGGTCAGCCGTGAACACTGGTGCTCCACTCGCCGACGCGCACCGGGTCGATGGACCCGGCCCCGTTCAGGTCGTCGTCGACGGGGACGGCCGCGCCCTCGGCCCGGCGGGCGCTCCGCATCAGCACGAAGACCAGCGGCAAGGCGGGGAATCGGCGCGCGACCGCGCCGCCGTGTGCGCCGAAGGCGGCGAGGCACTCGACCGGCACCGTCCGCGGGGCTCCGCCGAAGGCGCCGACGAGCGTGCGCGCCGGGCCGACGATGGCCGGTCGCCGCATGGCTCGGTATCCCTTTCTCGAAAACAATCGAAACCATATAAAATAAAATATCTGATTTCCGTTCCACGGGCAAGACCCGCCTGCCACGGACGCGGCCCGGCCGCACCGACGACCGACACGACCGGGCCACACCGCGCGGAGGCGGTCAGGATGGCGCGGACCACTCCCCCGTACCGCCCTTCCACCACACCGGGCGCATGACGGATACGAGTTTCCCGGCCGGTTCCAGGCCCGGGACAGCGGCCACGATGTCGGCGGCGTTCGTGTCCGGAACGCTCCCCGGCCTACCCCCGGAACTCGGCGACCGGTTCGCTCGTCCGTGGTCATGGTGCTCTCGGGCCCTGGCGCGCAACCACCGGCGTCTGTCCGGCCCCAGGGAAAGCCCCGCGCCTGGGACCGAAGCGGCGAACGGGGTAGGAACTTCGCGTGCCACAGGGGTGATCGGCTCCCCCTCCACCTCCTCACACCCGGAGCGGAAATGGCCCTGGTCGCCGGAATCGACAGTTCGACGCAGTCCTGCAAGGTCGTGGTCCGCGACGCCGACAGCGGCGCGGTGGTACGCGAGGCGCGTGCGCCGCACCCCGACGGAACCGAGATCCATCCCCGCGAGTGGTGGTCGGCGCTGACCGGCGCCTCCTCCGGGCTGCTCGACGACGTGGCGGCGGTGGCCGTCGCCGGGCAGCAGCACGGCATGGTCACGGTGGACGGCGAGGGGGAGGTCGTGCGCCCCGCCCTGCTGTGGAACGACATGCGCTCCGCCGGGGCCGCCGACGCCCTGGTGGCCGAGCTCGGCGGCCCCGAGTCCTGGGCGGACGCGGTGGGCAGTGTCCCCGTGGCCAGCTTCACCGTCACCAAACTGCGTTGGCTGGCCGAGCACGAGCCAGGCGCCGCCGCGCGTGTGGCCGGGGTGATGCTCCCGCACGACTGGCTCACCTGGCGGCTGACGGGCGGCGTGGGCGAACCTACCACCGACCGCGGCGACGCGTCCGGCACCGGATACTGGTCGCCGCGCCAGGGCGTCTACCGCACCGACCTGCTCGTCCGCGCGTTCGGACGCGAGATCTCCGTGCCGCGCGTGGCCGCCCCGAACGAGCCCGTCGGACACACCCCCTCGGGCGCGCTCGTCGCCCCGGGCACCGGGGACAACATGGGCGCGGCCCTGGGACTGGGGCTGCGCGCGGGGGACGCCGCGCTGTCCCTGGGCACCAGCGGAACCGTGTTCACGGTCAGCGACGAGGCCACCCGCGACCGCACCGGCGCCGTGGCCGGATTCGCCGACGCCACCGGACGCTTCCTGCCACTGGTGTGCACCCTCAACGCCGCGCGCGTGCTCACCGCCACCGCGGCGATGCTGGGCGTCGAGCTGGCCGAACTGGACGAGCTGGCCATGGCCGCCGAGCCGGGCGCGGGCGGCGTGGTCCTGCTGCCCTACCTGGACGGGGAGCGCACACCGGTGCTGCCGGACGCCGCCGGTTCGCTGCACGGCCTGCGCCGGTCCACCATGCGGCCGGAGAACATCGCGCGCGCGGCGGTGGAGGGCATGCTGTGCGGGCTGGCCGACGGGCTCACCGCGCTGACCAACGCCGGGGTCCCGGTGGGCCGGGTACTGCTCCTGGGCGGCGGCGCCCGATCGGCGGCGGTACGCGCGATCGCGCCCACGGTCCTGGACGTGCCGGTGGTCGTGCCCGCACCGGCGGAGTACGTGGCCCTCGGCGCGGCACGCCAGGCGGCGTGGGCACTGACCGGGGCCGACCTGCCCCCGGAGTGGGACACCACCGAGACCGGTTCGCAGACCGAGCCCGCGCCGGTGCCGCACGTGCGTGAGCGCTACGCGGCCGTCCGGCGGGCCGTGCACGGGGTGTAGGCGCATGCCCCCAACCCGGGCTCAGCGGTAGCGGCAACGGGGGTGACCGGTTCCCCACGCCATCCGGGGTCTGGGGCACCGACCGCGCGGGCGCCGTCGGACCGCGCCGCCGCAGGAACCCGGGGCCGCTCTGAGCACGATCGGCGGACCGAACATCGGCCCCTCGGGAGGGAGCGGGACGGTCACGGACGCGTGGGGATCGCACGCGGCGGCGATCAGCACGAACGCGAGGATCCAGGAACACGGGACCGGGAGCACGCGGCGTCGCTCGGGCATGGGACCACACTGACAAGCGTCGGAGCCTGCCGTACACCACTCGCCCGACCCCGAATGTCCACTTCAGGCCACACCCCGCGCGCATGGAATCCCGGAACGGGGGGAACGGCCAGCGTTCCGCCGCACCCCCCGAACCCCGCGGCGGTCACCCGATCCCGGTGACGTCCGCCTCCGATCGGGCGGCCGTGTCCTGCGGCGGGCGGCGCGCCCACAGCGTCGCCACGGCCGCGCCGGACATGTTGTGCCACACGGAGAACAGCGCTCCGGGAAGCGCGGCCAGGGGCGCGAAGTGCGCCGTGGCCAGCGCGGCGGCCAGCCCGGAGTTCTGCATACCGACCTCGACGCTGACCGCGCGGCGCCCGCTCTCGGGCACCCCGCCGATCCGGCCGATCAGGTACCCCAGGCCCAACCCCAGGGCGTTGTGCAGCACCACGGCCAGTGCCACCAGTGGGCCCGTGCCCAGGACGGTGTCGGCGTTGGCGCCCACCACCCCGGCGACCACGACCACGATCCCGGTGACCGGCACCAGCGGCAGCGCCGGAAGGGCCGCGGTGACCGCCCGGTCCGCGAACCGGCGCAGCAGGAGTCCCGCCAGGACGGGCAGCAGCACCATCTTGACGATGGACAGGAAGAGGGCGCCCGTGTCGACGGGCAGCGTCGAACCGGCCAGGCCCAGCACGATCAGCGGGGTGAGCACCGGAGCCAGCAGGGTGGAGACCGACGTCATCGCCACCGACAGCGCCACGTCACCGCGCGCCAGGTAGACGATCACGTTGGAGGCGGTCCCGCCCGGCGCGGCGCCCACCAGGACCATGCCCACCACGAGCATCGGGGGCAGGCCGAGCAGGTGGGCGATCCCGTAGCCGAGCAGCGGCATCACCGTGTACTGGGCGAGCACGCCCAGGGCCACCGCCTTGGGGTGCCGGGCCACGACCGCGAAGTCGACCGGGCGCAGGGTGAGGCCCATGCCGAACATGATGACGCCGAGCAGGAGGGGGATGTGGGGGGTCAGGGTCGATGCCAGGTCGGGCACGAGGAGTCCGAGGACCCCTCCGAGCAGGACCAGGGGGGCGAACCAGCGGCCGACGGCGTCGGCGACGCGTGAGATGACAGACATGGAGGAACTTTCCCGTGGAATACCCCGGGGCGGCGGGCACCGGTCCCCGGGCGGTTGCCGCCGCGAGGGGTCGACACCGCACCGGTCAGCGTAGTCCCGGCGCCGCCCGGTCCACCGCCCGGGCCAGCCGTATCCGCCCGTTGCCGAGTCCACCTGGGCGGTGGGGCCGCACCCACCGCCCGATCGGCCGCGAAGTGCATCGGCTCCAGGGCGTCGCACGTCCTGTACGCCCCTGGGCCAGGAGCACCCGACCGCCCTTCTCATCGTCCGGCACGGTCCGTCAGCAGACTCCGGACAGTCCAGGTGCGAAGAGTCGGAGCTCGGCCTGGATCCCTTCAGCCGAGCTGCTCGGCCAGGCCGACGATGACGCCCTCGGGGCCACGGACGTAGCAGAGCCGGTAGCTGTCCTGGTACTGGGCCACCTCGCCGACGAGTTCGGCGCCGTGCGTGCGCAGGCGGGCCACGACCTCGTCGATGTCGTCGACGGCGAACATGACGCGACGAATGCCCAGCGCGTTCGCCGGTGCGTTCTTCGGCTCGGTGGCGACCGCCGTCGGCGTGTGGAACCTCATCAGTTCGATCCGGCTGTGGCCGTCCGGGGTCCGTAGCATCGCGATGTCGGTTCGGACACCGTCGAGCCCGACGACACGGTCCACCCACCGCCCCTCGACCTGCCCCTCACCCTCCAGCTCCATGCCGAGTTCAACGAAGAACGCGGTCACGGCCTCAAGGTCTTCGACGACAATACCGACGTTGTCCATCCGTTGAATAGCCATGTCGCCGAGCTTAGGTAAGAGGTCGGACACTCGGCCGTGTCGACGACGGACGCCTCCCGCGGGGCCCTGCACCCTCTATCCCCGCGTGCGCGGGGAGCAGGGACGGGAAGCCCGTCGACACGGCGGATCGTGGGGTCCATCCCCGCGTGCGCGGGGAGCAGATCCTGGTATGGGACCCGAACGCCCTGCCCCAGGGTCCATCCCCGCGTGCGCGGGGAGCAGCTGTTTCCGGGCCATGCGAGCCTCAACGTACCGGGTCCATCCCCGCGTGCGCGGGGAGCAGTCTTCCTGACCTGCGCCTTCACTCTCCCAGACAGCCCGAAACTGCAAGTTGTTGAAAACCAGACACAAGAAACGAAACTGAACACAGGCGCACATAATTCACCACTGGCCACGAAACCCCGTCATCATCTTAGGCCCCACCTATCTCCGATCACCTCACATCATCCACGAACCGACAACCTCACCCCGGAGAAAACCCTCAGCAGGACGCTGCCGAACCAGATGGGACACGACGAAACAGCGGGAAATGACATGTGGCAACACCAGGTCGCCGGACTTCTCATCCAATGACCTCAAGTCCGAATCCCGCCGGGTGCTCACCACTCGAAAGCACAGCTATGCACCGGTCTGAGAAGGTCGGGCACCCTGCGGCGCCGAACCGGTGTCAGCGGGCGAGGTCGCCGAGGAGCGTGTCGACCACGGACTCCTCGTAGACGATGCGCTGGTGCCGCGCCATCGCCTCCGCCAGAGCGGGATCCCACGGGGAGGGCTGGTCGTCACCGCTCAGCGCGTCGTACTCGTCGGCCTCGTGGGCGAGGTAGTCGGCCGCCGTCATCCGCCACGGGACCGCGCCGTGCCGTTCGACCACCCGCCGGGTCATGGCCAGGCCCGGCCAGTCGAAGTCGCCGTGGTAGCGCAGTCGCCCGCCCCCGTCGCTGACCGCCCGCGCCAGGCGGTGGAAGGCGGCCGACGGCCAGCCCTCGGTGCACAGCAGCGGTGCGGACCGGGCACCGAACCGTTCGGCCGCGCGGCGCAGGACGGCGGGGTTCTCGCACACGTACACGACGGGTTCGCCGACGGCGACGGGCAGTCGGACGAGCTGGTGCAGGGTCACCTGGAACGGGACACCCGTTTGAGCGGCCCCGGTCAGCCACTCCCCCAGCCCGGCTCCCCGAGCGGGGAGGTTGAGCGCCAGAACCCGGCTGGCCAGGTCGTCGGGAACGACGTCGTTCTCCTCCCACAGGGCCCGGCACTCCTCCGCGTTGCCGTCCGGCGGCAGGGCACTGGTCGAGCGGCGCACCAGCGCCCGCAGGACCAGGGTGGACAGGGGCCTGCCGTGGTTGAGGGCCTTGGTGCTGCCGGTGACCCGGACGGCCAGTTCGGGCAGGAGCAGCGGAGGGGCGGCCGGTTCGCGGGCGTCGACGGCCTCCAGGACCCGCACGGCCTGGCCGAGGGTCGTGGTGTCCCCGGCACCCGACAGGTGCCCCACGCGGTAGCGCTCGACCCAGGAGAGCCAGTCCCGGTACCAGGCGGCGGTCTCGTTCAGGGAGCTGGCCAACGCGGGAGCCAGCACCTCCGAGCGAAGCCGCGCCCTACGCGCCTTCTCCTCGCCCTTGGGGCGCAGCGGAGGGCCGAGGGTCTCCAGGAGTTCGACCAGCCCGATCCCGTAGCCGGAGCTCAGCGTGGTGTCAAGTCGGGAGAGTTCGACGGTGAATCCGCTCGCCCCCGGTTTCCGGTTCAGACCGAGGAGGCCGTTGAGGCTCCGGTACTCCTCGGCGGTCAGGCCCTTGACCGTGAAGCTCCCGGTCAGGACGCCGTTGCGCTTCTCCACCTCGGTGCGCGCCCGGTCGAGCAGTGCGGCGAACCGGGGTTCGCGGAACCGGTCGAGGTTCACCCGGCCTCCTCCAGCAGGGTCCCCTCGGTGGACTGGGGCACGAACCGGCTGGGGGTGATGCCCAGGAGTTCGGCGGCCAGCTCCTCGTTGCCGGAGAACCCGGCGTCGGCGTCGATCGTCTGCTCCCCGTCCCACAGCATGAGCAGCGCCGAGACCGTGTGCGCCCCCTTGTCGTGGTGCATGTCGTAGTGGGCGGCCATGGGCACGGTGTCGTAGTGCACCCACAGGTCGTGTCCGGTCATGAACATGTCCAGGCCGAAGGTGACGGTCAGGCCCATGAGCTCGGGCTTGTAGCGGTCGTCGATACCCGCGAACGCCTCGTCGAGGGCGACCACGCGCGGGCAGGTCGGGGCGGCCGAGGAGTACAGCGCGTTGGCCGCCGCGAACAGCGGCAGGTGGATCGCGGCGGACTTCTCCCCACCCGACATCTGCTCGTGCTTGTTCCGGGTGAGCCGCACCTCCTCCTGGCCCGGGACGGCCAGGCGCAGCTCGAAGCGGTACCAGTCGCGGTAGTCCAGGACGGCGGCCAGGACCTGTTTGTAGCTGGCACGGGGGTGGGCGGCGTGGTGGTCGCGGATCATGTCGCGCAGCACCGCGCGCAGTTCGGCCAGGCCCGAGGGCCCCAGGCCCGCCTCGTCGCGCTTGACCAGCCGGGTGGCCAGGCGTTCCCGGTCGGTGAGGGACTCGTCGCGCACCCAGCGGATGCCGATGCGCGTCCCGGAGGACATCGGGCGGGCGCGGGTGTCCCGGTCCATGTCGCGGACCAGGTCACGGGCGTCCCGGACGCGCTCGTGGATCTGCTGGGCGATGCCGCCGAGCAGTTCGTCCTCCAGGACCTGGTGCTCCTCCTCCCGCAGGAGCGCGCCCTGCTCCTCGACCCGGTCGGCGATGGCGCGCGCGAACGCCGAGACGGGGTTGCGGCCGCCCTCGTCGTTGACGAACACGGTGATGATGCCGGTGGGGCCGACCTCGTGGTCGACCCGGTAGCCCTCGGAGTCACCGCCCAGGGTCTCCTGGAAGGACCGCAGCGCGTTCGACATGCGGGTGGCGGTGGACTTGATGTCGCTCTCGCTGACCGCCGGGGTGGCGCCGACGGTGGCGGTGAAGGCCTCCAACAGGGCGCCGACACCGTCGGGGAGGGCCTCGGCGACGGTCTCGGCCGTACCGGTGAGGATGCGCTCGGCCATCTCCTCCGGAGTGGGCCAGGTGCTGCGGTCGGGCCAGGCGGTGGTCGGTTCGACGCCCATGACGGCGCGCACGGCGGGCTGGGTGAACTCGGCGAGGGACTCCACGGCCTCGTGGAGGGCGCCCAGCGCGAGGGTGAGCGCGCCCCTTCCCTCGTCGCGGCGGGTCTCGGAGCGGATCGCGCGGTCGTGCTCGGTCTGCGCCGTGGTCCGGGCGGTGTCGCGTTCGCGGGTGAGCGCGTCGCGTTCGGCGCGCAGCGCGTCGAGGCGGGCGAGGATCTCGCGGACGGGGGCGTCGATGGCCGACTCCATCGCGGCCAGGGCCGCCGCCTCCTCTTCGTGCGCGGCACGCTGTTCGGCCAGCTCCTCGCGTTCGGACTCCAGCGCGGCGGTGAGGCGGTCGACGGTCTCGCGGCGGCCCGCGAGGTCGCGTTCGTACTCGGCGGCGTCGGTGCGGGTGGTGTGCAGGGCGTCCGCGGTGGCGAGGAAGTCGGTCAGGGCCTCGGAGACGGCGTCGGTCCCGGCGCGGTCGGCGGGCATCGCGCGTTCGGCGGCCACGGCGCGTACCCGGCGGCGCTGGGCGTCGACCTCGGCGACGGCCGTGTCGAGGTCGCGGCGCGACCGGTCGGCGGCGGTACGGGCGGAGGCCAGGAGGGTGGAGTGGCGTTCGACGGCGCGCACGGCCTTGGCCACGGGGGTGGGGTCGGGCAGGTCGCCTCGGGCGCGACCGTGGTCCTTGAGCCGTTCGCGGGCGTGTCCGAGCTGGTCGCGCAGGCTCTCGTGGTGTTCGGTGAGCTCGGCGACGCGGGCGTCGCAGGCGGCGAGCCGTTCGCGGCGCCGGTGGGCGCGGTTGGTGGCGCCGATGTACTCCGCGGCGGCCTTGGGGTGCGAGCCGACGAGCACGCCCAGTCCGAACCGGGCTCCTGTGTCCACGCCCCCGGTCGTGGTGACGGCGTCACCGGTGTCGCGGTGCAGCGGCACGGAGCGCAGGACGCGGGTGATGGTCTCGGCGGGGACGTGCGCCTGGTCCTCGGGGACCAGGACGTCGGCGAGGGTGGCTCCGGGGTGCGGCGCGGACGGCAGCAGGTAGGCGTCGCTGTCGCCGTCGGCGAGGGCGGTGCGGGTGAGCGCGGGGTCGGGGTGGACCCAGGCGGTGAGCATCCCGGCGGCGTGCAGGGCGCCCTCGACCGCCGCGCCGTGCTCCTCGGGCAGGTCGTCGGCGAAGCGGACGAGCCGCCACAGCGGCGCGCCCTGGCGGCCGCCGCGCGGCGCGGGGCGCAACGGGTCGGCGGGCGGGGCGTCGTCGCGTTCGGCGGCGATGTCGTCGCGCTCCCGGCGCAGCCGGACGAGTTCCTCGGAGGTCTCGGTCTCCTGGCGCTCCAGGCCGTGCACGCGCGCGGCGATCTCCAGCTGCGCGTCGTGGACGTGCTCGTTGAACACCTCGACCAGGGTGGGGGTGCCGGGTTCGCCGAGGCGGGCCAGGGCGTCCAGGAGGGCGCCGCGGCCGGTGTCGTCGACCAGGTCCCAGCGTTCGTGCCAGGCGCGCACGGCGTCGGCGGCGCCCGAGCGGAGCGCGGCGAGCTCCTCGGCGGCGCGGGTGCAGTCGGCCTCGCGTCCGGTGAGCTCGTCGGCGGCGCGGGAGCTGGCGGTCTCGGCGCGGCCGCGGGCGGCCTCGGCGGTGTCGAGCGCGTCGAGCCGCTCGGCGACGGCGCGCACGTCGCCCTCGCGGGCGGCGGCCCGGGCGCGGGCGGTGGTGGGCAGATCCTCGCCGGTGTCGACCCCGCCCTCGGCGTCGTGGTGGATTCCGGCGCGGTCGGCGGCCTCGGTCAGTTCGGTGGTCAGACGGCGTGCCGTGGCGCGGTCCCGCTCGATGCGTTCGGCGACGCGGGCGGCCTCGGTGCGCAGGTGGGCGATCTCCTGGGCCTGGCCGTCGAGCCGGGTGTCCTGGGCGGCCAGCCGTCGGGTCTGCTCCTCGTGGCGCTGGCGGCGTTCGCGGAGGCGGTCGTGGTCGCGCAGGGCCTCGTCGGCCTCCAGAGCGGTGACCTCGGCGGACTTCTCCCCGATCCGGGTGGTGAGCTCCTCCTCACGGGCGCGGGCGGTGTCACGCTCCCCGGTGGCGCGCCGGTGTTCGGCGGCGGCCTCGGTGACGGTGCGGCCGTGCGCGGCGGCCTGGTCGGCGGCGGCGGTGACCCTGGCCATCCGGTGGCGGGCGTTGGTGGTGAGGTAGTCGGCGTACTCGGTCAGGAAGGTCCGCACGGCCTCGTCGGCGGCGGTGGCGTTGTCGAAGCGGATCTGGACGGCGGCGAGGTTGGCGAAGTCGCGGGCGGCCTGGTCGACGAGGTCCTCGTCCAGGGGGCTGAGGCCGCTGGCGAGGGTGTCGGAGACCTTCTCCGGGTCCAGGTCCTTGGCCAGGAGGGGGCGGCGCAGGGCGAGGAGGAGGTCGAGGAGCTGGATGTAGCGGTCTCCGAGGCCGAACAGGCGCGCGTCGACGGCGCGGCGGTAGTCGGCGGCGCTGGTGTGGTGGGCGCCCTCGCCGAGGGCGGTCTTGAGCTGCTTCTCGGTGAGGGGGCGGCCGTCGGTGGCGAGCAGTCCGAAGTCGACGCCGAGGCGCTGGTCGGTGACGAAGAAGGAGGGGACGACGCCGTCGCGGTGCTTGTGGGCGCGCAGGCCGATGACGAGGGTGACCGTCTCGGGGGCGGCCGCGGAGTCCTCGGGCCGCGCGAACTCCATCCACACGTACCCGTACTCGGACTCCTGGCCCCGGTAGAGCAGGTTGGACTTCATCGTCCGGTTCTGACCGCTGAACGGGTCGAGCCTGCGCGCGTCGGTGTAGCCGTCCAGGATGAACGGGAAGAGCACCTCCAGCGCCTTGGTCTTGCCCGAGCCGTTGTGGCCGCGCAGGATGAGGCGGCCGTCGGCGAAGGCGAACTCCTCGTCGACGTAGTCCCAGACGTTGATCACACCGGCGCGGCTGGGCCGGAAGCGGTCGCTCCCTCGGGTCGTCATCGGCTTCCTTCGGTCTCGTGCGGAGCGGGATCGGGGGCGGCGTCGGTCTCCGGGGCGCCGGTCCCGGCGGCCCCGTCGGATTCGGCGAGGGGGCCGAGCGGGAGCAGGCCGGTGTCCTCGCGTTCGGGCAGGGCGCCCTGGATGTTGCGGTAGCGCAGCGCCGCGGGCGTCACCAGGACCCCGCCGGGTACGGGGCGGACCAGGCGCAGGTCGGCGAGGAGCGCCAGGGCGGCGTCCAGGAGTCCGTGCGGGTCCTGCTGCCAGGCGTTGGTGAAGGAGGCGGCGCCGAACTCGGCGAACAGGTCCGCGACCATGCCCTCCAGGCGACCGCGTTCGACCAGGGGCATCCGGACGCTCTCCCCGACCGGCGCCTCGGCCGGGTCGTGGGCGCCGGTCCCGGTCCAGGCGAGTTCGCCGACCACGCCGTGGTGGGGCAGACCCGCGTCGACGAGTCGGACGAGGTCTTCGTGTTCACGGGCGCAGGACGGCGCCTCCAGGTGGACCAGGGCCGCCCAGGACTCCTCGAACAGGGTGGCGATCTGGGCCAGGAGCAGTCCGGCGACGCGGGTGACGGCGCCGCCGCGGCCCGGGAAGGGCCGGTCGGTGAAGTTCCCGGCGGGATCGGCGAGCAGGACGCCCTCGGCGCGGCGCTCCACCTTCAGGCCGGTCACGCGCGCGACCTCCTCGGCCACGCCCTTGCCGCGCAGGGCGGCGGCCACCTCGGGTTCGAGGTCGGCGTAGTAGACCGCGGGGTGTTCCACGAGCAGGCGCCGGGCGCGCTGGGCGGCGCGGTCCCGGTTCTGTCCGCCGGGGGCGTCGCTCAGCAGGCCGGTGACGCTGCCCAGGTGTTGGACGGGGCGGGCGGGCCGGAAGAGGATCTCGCAGATCTCGTGGTCGATGTCGAAGAGCGCGTCGGCCTGGTCGTACCCGCGCGCCCACGCCTCCAGCGAGCCGTCGGACAGGTGGAGGGCGCCGCGGTCCAGCAGCCAGTGGGCGGCGTCGACGAGGGCGGCCTTGTGCGCGGAGTCGGTGGGGTCGTAGCCGAGCCCCTCGATCGTGTTGGCCGAGGGGGTGAACTGGCGGACCAGGTCGCCGAGGCTGATCTCGATCTGGGAGCGTTGGAAGGCGGCCAGCAGCAGGCACAGGTAGGCGAGCCTGCGGCGGTCGAAGGGGCGCCCCTTGCGGGAGAAGACCTGGCGCTGGGTGGGGTCGAGTTCGTCGAGTTCGCGCACGAGCCGCACGTGGGCGGTGGTGGCGATGAGCGTGTACCCGAACAGGGAGCGCAGGTCCTCGGCCATCTGGTCTGCCCAGCACAGCACCTGGTCGAGCACCCCGGGGCGGGGCCGGGTGGCGGTGATGAGGTCGTGGGTCAGGACCCGGCGCACGGCCTGCTGGTAGGTGCCCAGCTCGGTGGGGTCGACGGTGCGCGCGGGGCCTCGGCGGCGGGCCATCACGTCCCCTTCGTGGCGAGTTCGAGGCGGAGTCCGGGCAGGTGGATGCTGCCCTGGGTGGTGCGGACGGTGCTGCCGTGTTCGCTGGGCACCAGGCGGACGATCGTGCCGCCGTCGGAGCCGGTGGCCGACCGCAGGCGGCCGGCGACCACGCTGCGCGACTCCAGCGCCCGGGTGACCAGGCGCAGCAGGATACGGGTGTCGGTCTCGTCCAGGACGCGGCCGTGGGCGCCGTCGGCGGCCAGCCGTTCGGCCGCGTGGCGTTCGGCGGCGCGTTCCTCGGCCTGGCGGCGGCGTATCTCGGAGCGGGCTCCGGGGTTGCGGCGGACGGGCTTGGGCACCCCCGCGCTCGGCGCCCGGTCGCTGCGGAAGAGGGTGACCGACACCTCCACACCGGGGGCGTCCCACCAGGTGGTGGTGGGCGGGATCTGTTCGTCGTCGTCGTGGGCGGTGCCCAGGTGGCGGGCCGAGCGGACGTTGAACGCCGCGCCCATGAGCGCGTGGGCGGCGCCCTCGTCGGGGGTGTTGAACACCCACTCGGCGAGGTGGCGCAGCTGGGTGGAGCGGTTGACCCCGCCGCGCTGGGCCTCGGTGATCTGCCGCAGCAGCGCGATGACGCCCGAGACCGCGGAGCGGGTGGCCGAACCGAGTTCGGCGGCGCGGGTGGGCGCGGCGCCGTCGGAGGCGAACCAGGCGCGCACGGCCGTCCAGCGGCGCCGCCAGTCCACCAGACGCTCCTCGCGCGCCATGAACACGCGCTCGTCGGCCTCGGCCGCACGGGACAGGAGGGTGGCCAGACCGGTGGCCTCGACCTCGTGCACGGCGCGGTCCAGGCGCGGCAGGTAGCGGTCGAGCTCGGCCACGAAGTCCGACATGTGGACGAGCAGGGCGTTCTTGTAGCGCAGGAAGGTGTCCGGGGAGGCCTCGGTGGAGCGCAGGATCTCGCCGAGGGTGACGTGGAAGCGCGCCGAGCGCCGACCCATGTCCTCCATGACCGCGTCCACGCGCGACAGCCGCCGGTAGACGTCCTCGACCTGCCCGGTGCGGTTGGCCTCGGCCAGGGACCTGAGGTCGTCCAGCACGTCGGAGAAGACCAGGCGGGAGAGGTTGACGTCCTCCACCCGGGCGCCGAGCACGTTCTCCACCGCCTGGTAGACCCGGTAGCCGAGTTCGCTGAACTGGTAGACCGACTGGCGGTTGCGGTAGCTGGCCAGGTTGCCCGCGCGGGAGGCGTCGTCGAGGCGGTGCACGACCCCGTCGGCGGCCAGCTCGTCCAGCCGGTGGCGCAGGCCGCGCTCGGGCACCGACACGTCCGGGTGGACGCGGGCGAGCTCGCGCAGGGCCGCGGCGACGTCCTCGGCGCCGACCTGCACCTGGTGGACCTCCCGCAGCCGGTCCACGGCCCGCAGGATCCACAGGTAGGTGATGTGGTCGTCGCGCCGGGTGAAGTTGAACAGCTGGAAGCGGTCGCTGACCGCGAGCGCGTCCAGATCCAGCGCCGTGCGCTCCGTCACCCGTGCTTCCCCGTTCAACCGCTCGTTTCGGCACGCGTCCCCCGGTGCGGCCCTTCCCCGGGACCGCTGACGGCGCGCCCCGGCCATTATGGCAGCGCTGCGTGACCGCTGGTCCCCCGTCGCGGACGCACGCGGAGGGCGCCCGGCCGGAGGGCGGTGGCCGGGCGCCCGGTCATGGGGGATTCCCTACTTGGTGGAGCCCGCGAAGACCCCCTGGACGAAGTAGCGCTGGAAGGCGAAGAACACCAGGAGCGGCACGAGCATGGACAGGAAGGCCCCGGAGGCCAGGATGTCGACGTTGGTGCCGAACTGCCTCAGCTGGGAGCGCAGCGCCACGGTCAGGGGCGCCGACTCGGGGCTGGTGAACACCAGGGCGACGAGCATGTCGTTCCACACCCACAGGAACTGGAACACCGCGAGCGAGGCCAGCGCCGGGCGGGCGACCGGCAGGACCACCCTGCGGAAGATGCGCCACTCGCTCGCGCCGTCCATGCGCGCCGCCTCCAGCAGGTCCCGGGGGATGCCCACGAAGAAGTTGCGCAGCAGGAACACCGCGAACGGCAGGCCGAACGCGACGTGGAACAGGATGACCCCGGTGATGGAGCCGAACACGCCCAACGCCCCGTACAGCTGGGAGATGGGGATCAGCGCCGCCTGGATGGGGAGGACGAGCAGTCCGACGACGGCGACCATGATCCAGTCGCGTCCGGGGAAGTCCATCCACACCAGCGCGTAGGCGGCCAGGGCCCCGATCCCGACGACGAGGAGTGTCGAGGGGACCGAGATGTAGACCGTGTTGAGGAACGACTGGACGATGACCTCGTTGCCGACGAGCGTGCGGTAGTTGTCCAGCGTCAGCTCGGTGGGCTGGAGCAGGGCCGTCCACCAGCCGCCGTTGGTGTTGTCCGCCTCGGAGCGCAGCGACACCAGCATCAGGCCCAGGACGGGGACCATCCAGAACAGTGCCACCAGGACGAGGACGACCTGGAGGGTCCCCGACCCGAGTCGGCCGACGATCCGGGACGCCGCGCCGCGCCTGGGCGCTCCGGACACCGACACCTCGACGACGGAGTGCGGCTTCGGGGTCGTGGTGCTCACGGGCGCTCCCGGCGGAATCGGCGGATGTTGAAGTACACGATGGGCAGGACCAGGACCAGGAGGAGGACCACGAGAGCGCTGCCCAGTCCCTGGTCTCCCCCCGCCCCGAAGGAGACCTGCCACATCTGGAGGGCGATCACGCTGGCGTCCGCCTGCACCGATCCGGGCGCGATGACGAACACCAGGTCGAAGATCTTCAGCACGTTGATCACCAGGGTCACGAACACCACCAGCAGGAGGGGGCCGAGCAGGGGGACCGTGACCTTGCGGAAGACCTGCCACTCGGTGGCGCCGTCCACCCGTGCCGCCTCCAGGGCGTCCCGGGGGATGGCGGCCAGCCCGGCCGCGATGAAGGTGATGGCGAAGCCGGTCATGATCCACACCCACGAGGAGATGATCACGGGGGTGACCAGGGTTGGGCCCAGCCAGGTGAGGCCGCGGAAGGGCTCGGTGAAGTTGCTCTCGGCGAGGTGGATCGCGTACTCGCCCTCGTCCAGCCCGGTCAGGGTGAACCGGCCGTCGTCCCCGGTCGTGGCGCGCGCGACCACCGCGCCGTCGCGGACCGCCTCGACGGCCACGCGCGGCATGCCGTTCTCGCCGTCGTCGATCGCGCCGACCTCGCCGCCGAGGGCGGCGTCCAACCACACGACGCCCTGGATCTGGCCGTCGGCCCCCTCGGGCGCGGTCGCCGCTGCGGCCTGTTCGGGCAGTTCCGTGGGTCGCACCCCGACCAGTGGCAGGGCGACGCTCTCCCCCGGGGCGTGGGTCGACTCCGTGGTGAATCCGCCCCGGGTCGTGTCCGGCGCCGCGACGTCCTCGCGCGGGCGGGCGCCGGGGTAGTCCGAGGGCGCGGCGAACACGTCGTGGACGGTCACGACGGCGGCGTTGACCACCCCGCGGTCGGGGTCCTCGTCGTAGACCAGCCGGAAGATGACGCCGGAGGCGAACAGGGAGATCGCCATCGGCATGAAGAGCAGGACCCGGAAGGCGGTCGCCCAGCGGATGCGTTCGGTGAGCACCGCGAGGATCAACCCCAGCCCGGTGACCAGTGCCGGGGCGACCAGCACCCAGATCCCGGTGTTGCGGATCGCGGTGAGGGTGCGGTCGTCGGTGAACATGCGCGCGTAGTTGTCCAGTCCGACGAACCGCGTCCCCGAGGAGTCGAGGAGGCTGCGCACCACCGAGTACACGGCCGGGTAGGCCAGGAACACGGCGAGCAGGAGCAGGGCGGGCAGGAGGAAGAGCGTCGCCGGACCGAACAGGCGGCGGAGCCGGGGCGCGCGGCCGTCGTCGGGTGTGGTGGGCGGGGGCGCGCCCCCGCCGGTGTCGGTGGCACCGGCGGGGGGCGTCTGGTCAGCCGTGGTCATGTGTGGTCTCTCTCGGTGCCGGGCGTCACTCGCCGTGGGCCTGGGCGGCCTCGGACTCCAGGCGCTCCATGGTTCCCTCGACGTCGGAGGGGTCGGCCATGAAGTCCTGGAGGGTCTGCCACATTCCGTCGCCGACGGTCGCGCCGAACGCGGCGGGCTGGAGGTCGGACAGGTCGAAGCGGACGCTGTCGCCTGCGGTCACGATCTGCTCGGCGACCTGACCGGTGAGCGGGTCGGCGTAGTCGTCGGCGGTCAGGTGGCGGTTGGGCGAGAGGAACCCGCCGAGGGCCGCCCACTCCCCCGCGGCTTCGGGACCGGCGAGGAAGCGCAGCAGTTCCATGGTGGCCTCGTCGTCGTTCATCGCGACGGCGGCGTCACCGGCCACGACCACGGCGCCCTCCTCCCCCGCGACGTAGGGGAAGGAGAACACGCGCGCGTCGTCGCCGACGGCGGAGTTCGTGCTGTCGGCGACGACCCCGCCGATGAAGTCGGCGCCCACGACCATGGCGGCCTCGGGGTCGTCGCTGAACACGTTGACCACGGAGGTCGGGAAGTCGGTCTGCAGGGTGCCGTCGGTGCCGCCCGCGAGCAGCCGCTCCTGTCCCCAGATCTCGGCGATGGTCTCCAGGGCGACCTCGACGCTGGGGTCGGTCCACGGGATCTCGTGCGCGGCGAGCTGGTCGTACATCTGCGGGCCCGCGGTCTGGAGGTAGACGTTCTCGAACCAGTCGGTGAGGACCCAGCCGTCGGCTCCGGCGACGGACAGCGGGTCGACGCCGACGTCGGAGAGGTTCTCCGAGAGTTCGACGAAGTCCTCCCAGGTCTCGGGCGGCGCGGCGCCGGTCTCGGCGAAGAGGGGATCGTTGTACCAGACCAGGGACTTGTTGGCGACCTTGAGGTAGACGCCGTAGGGGGTGCCGTCCACCGACCCGATGTCGGTCCAGGCCCCGGCCATGTTCTCGTCCAGGGCCGCGACGACGTCGTCGCTGAGCGGTGTGAGGGCGCCCTCCTCGGCGAAGTGCTCGATGAGGCCCGCCTGCGGGATGAGGGCGACGTCGGGCGCGTCGCCGCCCTGGATCCGGGTCTGCAGGACGGTCTGGAGGTCGTCCCCGGCGCCGCTGTACTGGACGGTGGCGCCGGTCCGCTGCTCGAAGACGCTCAGGACCCGCTCGAAGGACTCCTGTTCCGCGCCGGCCCAGGGGCCGACGATCTCCAGGGTGGCGCCGCCCAGGTCGGCGTCGGTGTCGGTGCCGCCACCGCCGCCACAGGCGGTGAGCGTCAGGCCGAGGGCGAGCAGCGCGGCGGCCGTGGTCGCGGGGCGGGAGAGACGGGGACGGGGAGTGCGTGGTGACATAGGGGATGCTCCTCAGGAGTCGTAGATCGACGTGCCCGTGGTCGGGTCGAAGAACTGGAGTCGTTCGGTGTCGACGGCGACGGTGATGGTCTGGCCCTCGAAGACGTGGGTACGGGGGCTGAAGCGTCCGACCAGGACGACCCCGTCCTCCGCCGCGCTCGGGGCGTCGTCCGCGCCCGCGTCCCGGGCGAGTTCGCGGGTGTCCTCGGTGACGACGGGGGCGGCGTCCAGGGGGAAGTGCACGAGAACGTCCGAACCCATCGCCTCGACCAGGTCGGCGACCGAGGTGAGAGTGGCGTTCTCGGTGGCGCCGACGATCTCGGCGTCCTCCATGTCCTCGGGCCGGATGCCCAGGACGAGGCTCCTTCCCTCGTAGGCGCGCAGTGCGGGGCGCCGGTGCAGGAGCCCTTCGGGCAGGTCGAGGGACTGGCTGCCCACGCGGACGCGGAACCGGTCGTCCTCGCGGACGAGCTCCGCGCCGATGAGGTTCATGCCCGGGGACCCGACGAACCCGGCGACGAAGAGGTTGCAGGGGTGGTCGTAGAGCTCCTGGGGCGGCCCCACCTGTTGGAGGACCCCGCGCTTCATCACGGCCACCCGGTCGCCGAGGGTCATGGCCTCGGTCTGGTCGTGGGTGACGTAGACGGTGGTGACACCGAGGTCGCGCTGGATCCGCGCGATCTGGGCCCGCATCTGCACCCGGAGCTTGGCGTCCAGGTTGGACAGCGGTTCGTCCATGAGGAACGCCCGGGGTTTGCGGACGATGGCGCGCCCCATGGCCACCCGCTGGCGCTGCCCGCCGGACAGGTTGCCCGGCTTGCGGTCCAGGTGCTCCTCCAGCTCCAGGACCCGGGCGACCTCGCGCACCCGCTGGTCGATCTCGTCCTTGGGGAGCTTGCGCAGCCGCAGTCCGAACGCGATGTTCTCGTAGATGTTCAGGTGCGGGTACAGGGCGTAGGACTGGAAGACCATGGCGACGTCGCGGTCGCGGGCGGGCACCGAGTTGACCACGCGGTCACCGATGCGGATGGTGCCCTCGCTGATCACCTCCAGGCCCGCGACCATCCGCAGCGCGGTCGTCTTCCCGCAGCCGGAGGGACCGACCAGCACCAGGAACTCACCGTCCTGGATGTCCAGTGAGAGGTCGTTGACGGCGCGGGTCCCGTCTGTGTAGACCTTGCCCAGGCCGTCGATCACGATTTCTGCCACGACACCTCCGAGGGACGGGCGCTGGAACGCGCCCCCTGCCAGATCGGGGCCGGTACACGCGGGGGATTCCGCGTCCTGTGACGCGGGCCACTGACCGGCGATGTGCAACGACCGTAATGTCGCGCTCCCTAAGGGAGCCTTAACGCAACGTCTCGTTCGACTTAAGGCCGCCCGCTCCGCCCCCGTTGGCGGCGTTCTCCCTGTTTGGGAGCCTTCCCGGGGTCGTGTCGGAGTTCACGTTCGGTTAACTTGACCACATGGCAACGGTGTTACTGGTCGAGGACGACCAGATGGTGCGCGACGCCCTCGTGCGGGCGTTGCGGGGCCAGGGGCACGTGGTGCGCCCGGTCGGCACGGCGCTGGACGCCCTCCGGCAGGCCGCCGAGCACGAACCGGACCTGGTGATCCTCGACCTCGGACTGCCCGACCTGGACGGGTCCGCCGCGCTGCGCATGCTCCGGGGGAACAGCGACGTACCCGTGATCGTGGCGACGGCGCGCGGCGACGAGCCGTCGATCGTGCGTCTGCTCAACGACGGCGCTGACGACTACGTGGTCAAGCCCTTCTCCAGCGCCCAGTTGGCGGCCCGGATGAACGCGTTGCTGCGCAGGTCGGCGCGGTCCTCGGTGGGCACCTCCGACCCGGGCGACCTGACCGTCGGCGAGCTGACCGTCAGCCTCACCACGCGCCAGGCGACACTGGCCGGGCGCCCCCTGGAACTGTCCCGACGCGAGTTCGACCTGCTGGCCTATCTCGCCGAGCACGTCGGCCGGGTGGTGAGCCGCCGGGAGCTGGTCGAGGCGGTCTGGCACGAGCACCCCTTCGTGGGACACGACCAGACCATCGACGTGCACATGTCCTGGCTGCGCCGCAAGCTCGGGGAGAGCGCGAGCCGGCCCCGCTACCTGCGCACGGTGCGCGGTGTGGGCCTGAAACTGGTGGAGCCGGAGTGAGGTCCCTCCTGGCCCGAGCCGTCACCCTGGCCACCGTCCTGGTGGCGGGGGTGCTGGTCGCGGTGACCGCGCTCTGGGGGTGGAACGACGCCCGGGCCCGGACCGAGGAACGGGTGCGCACCCAGTCCGACGTCGTGGCGGCGGTGGTCGCGGCCGGGGCCGACTCCGACGTGCTGCGCGCGGCGGTGGCCGCCACCGCCGCCGGGGAACGCGGGAACCTGGCCGTGCACCTGCCGGGCGGGACGACGGTCGGTTCGAGTCACGCGCGGCCCGAGGACGCCGAGGCGCGCAGGGGCGCCCGGGAGTCCGGCGAGGTGCGGGTGGAGGGCGGCACCGCGTACCTGTTCCCGGCGCCCGCCCCGGCCGGGGGAGACGCCGTCGTCGAGGTGTACGTCCCGCGCGGCGAGGTGATCGCGGAACTCGGTCGCACCGTGGCGGCCCTCATCCTGGTGGCGGCGCTGTCGGTCGCGGGCGCGGTGGCCCTCGCCGACCGGCTCAGCCGCCCCGCGCGACAGGCCCTGAGCGCGTTCGCGGCGACGGCCGTGGCGATCGGTGAGGGACGGCTGAACGCCCGGGTCCGCGTGCGCGGCCCCCGTGACCTGGTGGTGCTGGGGGAGTCGATCAACGCGATCGGCGACCGGGTCCAGGGTCTCCTGGACCGGGAGCGGGAGATGGCCGCGGACGTCTCACACCGGCTGCGGACCCCGTTGACGGCGCTGCGCCTGGACACCGAAACCCTGCCTGGGCCGGAGGGGGACCGGATCCGCGAGGCGGTCGGCGCGCTGGAGCAGGACGTGGACGACATCATCCGCAACGTCCGCCCCGTGGACGAGACGGGGCCGCGTGAGTGCGACCTCGCCGAGGCGGTCCGGGACCGGATGGGGTTCTGGTCCCTGCTCGCCTCGGACCAGGGGCGGGACGTGGAGATCAGCCTTCCCGAGGCGCCCGCCCGGGTCGGACTGTCGCGCGAGGACTGTACCGCGGTGCTGGACGCCCTGGTCGGCAACGTGTTCCGGTACACCCCGGCGGGCGGCCCGTTCGCGGTCACGGTGGTGTGCCACGCGGGGTGGGTGACGCTGATCGTGGAGGACGCGGGTCCCGGGTTCGCCGACCCCGCCGGGGCGTTGCGGCGCGGTGCCAGCGGCGGCGGATCGACCGGGCTCGGACTGGACATCGTCCGGCACGCCGTTGAGGCGACCGGCGGCACCATCCACCTGGAGCGGGGAAAGCTCGGCGGCGCGCGGGTGCGGTCGCGCTTCGCCGAACTGGGTGTCCCGCACGATCAGGACCAGCCCCGGGCGTGGCGGTTGCGCCGCTCGGGGTGAGACCCGGGGCGGGCCTCGGGGAAAGGGCCGCGCGGGTCGCGGGACGGTCACGTCCCGCGCGGCGGTCAGGGGCGCCGGGGAACGGCGGCGCGGCGTTCCGTGGGCGACCGGCGGCCCTGATCCGGGAGGAGACCGGGAACCCGGGAGGGGTCCGGGGCCGGGTGGCCCCGTGACCGGCCTCGGTCGAGGGTCATCGGTGTCGGTCGAGGAGTTGGGCGCAGCGGATCAACCCCAGATGCGAATACGCCTGCGGATGATTACCCAACGCCCGCTCCGAGTCGGGATCGAACTCCTCGGGAATCAACCCCGTCGGCCCCGCCCGCTCCACCAGATGCGCGAACAACTCCTCGGCCTCCACCCCACGCCCCGTGAGCAGATACGCCTCGATCAACCACGCCGTACACAGATGGAAACCGCCCTCACCCCCCGGCAACCCGTCATCGCGCCGGTACCGGTACACCGTCGGCCCCTGCCGCAACCCCGCCTCCACCGCGGTCACCGTCGCCTGGAACCGCTCATTGGCCGGATCCAACAGCCCGGACAGGCCGATGTGCAGCGACGCCGCGTCCAGATCCTCACCCTCATAGGCCGTGGTGTAGGCCCCCACCGTCTCGTTCCACCCCTTGGCCACCACCTCGGCGGCGATATCGGCCGCCAACGGCCCCCAGACCGGGTCCACCACCCGACCGAACCGGCCCGCCAACCGCACCGCCCGATCCAACGTCACCCAGCACATCACCTTGGAGTACACCCGCTGGCGGGGCTCGTCCCGCTCCTCCCAGATCCCGTGATCGGGCTCGTGCCAACGCCGGGCGACCGCCTCGGCCATCGACCGCACCAACTCCCAGTCCCGGTCGGCCAGCACCCCCCGCCGGTGGGCCAGATCCGCGATCAACTCCACCACCGGACCGAACACGTCCAGCTGCACCTGGTGGTCGGCGGCGTTGCCCACCCGCACCGGCCGCGACCCGGCGTACCCGGCCAGGGACTCGATGGTCTCCTCCGGGCCCAGGTCCGTCCCGGCCAACGTGTACAACGGCCGCAACAACTCCGGCGAGGGCACCGTGGCCACCACCCGGTGCACCCAGTCCAAGAACGCGTCCGCCTCGGCCGTGGAGCCCAGCGACACCAGAGCCCGCACGGTCAGCGCCCCGTCCCGCAGCCAGCAGTACCGGTAGTCCCAGTTACGCACCCCCCCGATCTCCTCGGGCAGGGAGGTGGTGGCCGCCGCCATCACCCCACCCGAAGGGGTGCACAACCCCCGCAGCGTCAGCGCCGAACGCGCGGCCAACTCCCGGGCGGCCACCGGCAACGACAGGGTGTCCAACCAGCCCGCCCAGTGGTCACGCACCGCCCGTCGGCGGTCGGTCTCGGCCACCGGCGCCGCGGACAGGTCCCCGGTGCCCAGGCGCAGTTCCAGCACCACCGGGTGCTCGCTGGTGGGGTGGACGGTGGCGCGGGCGCTGTCGTGGACCCCGTCGTGGTCGATGGCCCATTGCACGCCGGGGGCGTGCAGCACCATGGGGAAGTCGGCGCCCTGGACCACCAGACCGTCGGTGTGGGCGCGCAACCGGACCGGGGTGCGGCCGAAGTCGGGGCGGGGGGCGAACTCCACCAGGGTGGGGGCGGTGCCGGACAGGACCCGGACCAGGTCGGTGCGGCCCCGCTGGGTGGGGTGGGCGAGGTAGTCGGTGACGTGCAGGCCCGCGAAGCGGGTGTGCACGGTCATGGTGCCCGGCTCGTAGCGCTGGCCCAGGGGTTGGCCGCCGTGGGCGGGGGCCAGGGCGAAGGTCCCCGCCGACCGGCCGCCCAGGATCTCGGCGAACACCGCGCCGGAGTCGGGTTCGGGGTGGCACAGCCAGGCCAGGCGGGCGTCGGGGCCCACCAACGCCACCGAGGTCTGGTTGGACAGCAGGGACAGGCGTTCGATGGGGGTGGGGCGTTCCCCGAAGGTCCAGGCGCGGCGTTCGGTGACCAGGGCGGCCAGGAACAGGGCGGCGGTGGGGGTGTCGGGGATGGTGTGGGCGGCCATGGTCGGTGCGGTGTGCTCGCCCACGCGGATGCCGGCGTCGGGGCCGGTCAGGTGGGCCAGGGCGTCTTCCTCGCCGTCGCCGCCGCCGATGTAGCAGGTGGCGGTGGCCTCGACGTGTTCGCGTAGGGCCTGCAGGGCGGTGGGCTTGTTCGAGGGGTGGGTGTGCAGGGCGGTGTCGGGTTCGGTGCCGTGGGCGCCGACCAGGTGGATCTCGGCGGGCAGGCGGGAGAGGGTGGCCAGGCTGGTCAGGGGGCGGGAGGAGATGACGGCGCAGGTGGTGGCGGGCAGGTCGGCCAGCTCGCGTAGGGCGCGTACGGCCAGGGGGTGCGGGCGCGCCGTATTGGTGTCGCCGGTGTCGGTGGGGGTGAGGGCGCCGTCGTAGTCGCAGGCGATGAGGAGGCGGGGGGTGCGGGCCAGAGCGGAGATCCGCCGCCGCACATCCACGGGCAGTTCGGGCGCACCGTCGTCCTCCCTCTCGGGACGGACCCGCGCGTCCGCCCGCGACGCCGCTACCCCCTGCATGAGAGTCACCTCCGCCACCTCCGTCGGTTCTGGTCGGACACGGGATCGAACGGCCCCGGTCCAGCGAAACCGGTCACGGACGTGACCGGTGATGACGAAGGTAAAGCAGGGAGAAACTCCTGCACATCGGGCTTCATGGGACCTTAGGCGTCCCATAAGGAACTCTTAGGGTTCGCGGCGGCACCGGAACCTCCCGGGGACCGCGTCCTCCGCGAGGTCAGGAGACGGGGAGGGCGACCTTGAGGAAGGCGGAGCACTCCTCCAGGCAGCCGGTGAAGACGACGCTGCCGCCGGGGTGGGAGTCGGGGAAGTACAGGGCGGCGCTGGTCGAGGCCCCCGAGTCGAGCTCGTATCGGCCGGCGGTCAACTCCGCGTTCCGCCGCTCACCGTCGAGCGTCCGGTACACGGCGCTCGGCAGACCGATGTCGGCGCTGTCGTCGGCGCTGATGTCCAGTGTGACGACCAGGACCGACCGGTTGACCGGACGATAGGCGGTCACGACGGTGGCCTCGACCCCGCCGGCGCCGACACGGGAGTCGCCCCCCTCGATCAGGGCGCCGGAGGGGTCGTCGCCGTCGACGCGGAACCGGGCGACGCGTCCGTCGTCGTGCGCGAAGTCGGTGAGTTCGACACAGTGCCGGTCGGTGTCCCGGTCCCTGCCCCAGTACCCTTCCTCGGCGGCGTCGCGGCAGAGCCGATACCCCGCGTCGGTGCGGTCGACCTCCGCGTCGGCCTGGGGGTTGTCACCGTCGGCCCAGGCGCGGGCGACGGTCGCGTGGTGCAGGAGGTAGGTGTGGGCCGGGGAGTCCTCGGCGGCCCCCGCCAGCCCCTCGCGCATCCGGCCGGGGTCGGAGGAGGCGGCGAGCGCGGCCACGTACTCCTGGACGGCGGACGAGTGCGGATCCTCCGTGCCGGCCGGCCGCTCACGGCCGGGGGGCGGCACGGTCGCGCTCGGGCCGGATCCCCCGCCCACCGGGGTCGGGGCGGGGCCGGGGTCGGCGACGGGCTCGCGCCGTGAGTCCCGCGACGGGGCGGGGGCGGAGGTGTCCGCGGTCGGCGCGGTGTCCTCGCCGCCCGTGGCTCCCGCACCCGGTTCCCCGTCGCGCACGTGGAGGGGGCCGCATCCGGTCACGACGGCGAGGGCCACGGCGGCGAGCAGGCGGGGCGGGACCATGGAACCTCCCCCACGAGGAGCGCGGAGCCAACGTCTGAGAACTATGTCCCTTATGTCGGAAATCAGTACGTTCATTCCTCCGCGCGTGACCGGGGAAACCCCCGACCCCCAGCCTTCCACCACCGGCGACGAGCAGGAAGAACACTGCTTCACGGGGTGGACGGGCGACGGGGGGATCTGTATGCCTGAACGTATACATCCGACGGTTTGATCCGCCCGAAACGACGGCGGCTCCCGCCCGCAACACGTACGTAGTTGCCTTCGACCCGACCGGACGGCCGCACCCACGCGGTCCGGACCACGACGACCACTCCCCGACGTCCACGAGAGCGGTACCGCGCATGCGCAATCCCCCGAACGGCCAGGACGAGGCACCCGTACCCACCGACCCGGATCCGAGCGTCAACCCGGAGGACGAGCGGCCCCCGGTACGGCTGATGGTCACCTACGGCCTCCAGCACATCCTCGCCATGTACGCGGGGGTGATCACCCCGCCCATCATCATCGGCGGCGCCGTGGGGCTCGACGCGGTGGGGATGGGCATCCTCATCAGCGCCGCTCTGCTGGTCAGCGGACTGGCCACCCTGGTGCAGACGATCGGTGTGTGGCGGTTCGGCGCCCGGCTGCCGGTCGTCATCGGCACCTCGTTCGTCCCCGTCGGCACCATGGTCGCCATCGGCCAGGACAGCGGCCTGCCCACGGTGTTCGGCGCCTCGCTCGCCGCGGGCGTGTTCGGCCTCGCGATCGTCCCGTTCCTGGCCGGGCTGATCCGGTTCTTCCCGCCCGTGGTCACGGGATCGGTGATCACGATCATCGGTGTGTCGCTCCTGCCGGTGGCGATCGGGTGGATCACGGAGAACAACGAGACCGGCGTCCCCACGACCGGCGGGCTGGCGCTGGCGGGCACCACCCTGGTGATCGTTCTGCTGCTGTCGTGGATCCTGCCCGGGGTGTGGAACCGGATGGCGGTCCTGGGCGGCCTGGTCCTGGGCACGGGGATCGCCGCCGCGTTCGGCCGGGTGGACGTCTCCTCGGTCGGCGAGGGCGCGTTCTTCTCCCTCGGCCAGCCGTTCCACTTCGGCGTACCGGAGTTCCAGGCGGCGGCGATCATCACCATGTGCGTGGTCATGCTCGTCATCCTCACCGAGGGGATCGCCGACATCCTCGCCGTCGGCGAGATCGTCGGGGCGCGCGTGGACGGGCGGCGCCTCGCCGACGGACTGCGCGTCGACGCCCTGGCCTCGGTCATCGGCCCGCTGCTCAACTCCTTCCCCGGGAGCACGTTCAGCCAGAACGTCGGCCTGATCGCCCTGACCCGTGTCCGCAGCCGCTACGTCGTCGCGGTCGGCGGACTCATCCTCATCACCCTCGGCCTCTTCCCCGTCCTCGGCCGCGTGGTCGCGATGATCCCCTCCCCCGTGCTGGGCGGCGCCGGGTTGGTGCTGTTCGGGTCGGTGGCGGCGGCGGGCGTGCGCACCCTGGCCAAGGTCGAGTACGAGGGCAACCTCAACCTCGTCATCGTGGCCGTGGCGATGGCCTTCGGCATCATCCCGATCGCCGCGCCCGCCTTCTACGACGGCTTCCCCGACTGGGCCGGGACGATCCTGCACTCGGGGATCGTTGCCGCGGCCATCGCCGCGCTCGTGCTCAACGCCGTCTTCAACATCCTCGGCGGCGCCGTGCGGCGCGGACGGGTCGGGGACACCGAATAGCCCCCGTGCACACGGGTGTCCCACGCACGTGGGACACCCCACACGACCCCCGCCGAGCCGCCCTCGGCGGCGTGGGCGCGGCGCGGGAGCACCCGGGGTGGTTCGACCTCAGGCCAGCGGGGAATCTTGACGGGGACCAACGCGTTACACCCCGCGAGACCGCACGAGCGCCTGGAGGCACCCACACGATGGCCGAGCGAGCACTTCGCGGCACCCGGCTCGGGGCGACGAGCTACGAGAACGACCGCAACACCGACCTGGCTCCCCGGCAGGAGGTCACCTACGACTGCACCCGGGGCCACCGCTTCTCGGTCACCTTCGCCACGGAGGCCGAGATCCCCGCCGAATGGGAGTGCCGCTTCTGCGGCGACCGCGCCCTGCGGCGCGACGGTTCCGGCGAGGAGCCCAAGAACGCCAAGCCGGTGCGCACCCACTGGGACATGCTGCTGGAGCGCCGGAGCATGGAGGACCTGGAAGAGGTCCTGGCCGAGCGCCTCGAACTGCTTCGCGCGCGCCGCCGCGAGGAGGCGGCGAAGGTCGAGGAGCTCGCCAAGCAGCGGTAATCCGCGACGGACAGCCGACACGGGCGGTGGACCGATGGTCCGCCGCCCGTTCGTCGTGTCCCGAGGCGCCCCGGTCGGGTGGTGCTCCCCGTCGGAGCGCGGCCCCTGGACGGGGCTCAGGCCTCCTTGCCGAAGGGGGCGCGGGTGTTGCCCACGAGTTCCTTGACCGACTCGATCACCCGGGTCGGCCGGTAGGGGAACTGGTCGGCGGTGTCGCGGTCGGAGATGCCCGACAGCACCAGGACCGTCTGCAGGCCCGCCTCCAGACCGCTGAGGACGTCGGTGTCCATGCGGTCCCCGACCATCAGCGTGTTCTCCGAGTGCGCGCCGATCCTCCGCAGCGCCGAACGCATCATCAACGGGTTGGGCTTGCCCACGAAGTAGGGGCGGCGACCGGTGGCCTTCTCGATCAGCGCCGCGACCGCGCCCGTGGCGGGCAGCGGACCCTCGGCGCTGGGACCCGTCTCGTCCGGGTTGGTGGCGATGAACCGCGCACCGGCGCGCACCAGGCGGATGGCGCGTGTTATCGCCTCGAAGCTGTAGGTGCGGGTCTCGCCGAGGACCACGTAGTCGGGGTCGTTCTCGGTCATCACGTAGCCGACGTTGTGCAGCGCCGTGGTCAGACCGGACTCGCCGACGACGTAGGCGGACCCGTTGGGCCGCTGTGTCTGGAGGAACTGGGCCGTGGCCAGGGCCGAGGTCCAGATGGACTCCTCCGGGATGTCCAACCCGGTGTTGAGCAAACGAGCACGTAGGTCGCGGGGGGTGAAGATGGAGTTGTTGGTCAGCACCATGAACGGGATCTCGTTCTCCCGCAGCTCGGCGATCAACGCGTCCGCGCCGGGGACGAGGTGCTGCTCACGGACGAGCACGCCGTCCATGTCGAAGAGGTAGTTCCACTCGTTTTCGTTGCTCACGGGGCCCATTGTGCCGCCTGTGGCATGCGCGGCGCCATTCCTACTCCCCAGTAGGGGACACGGTTCACACAGACCGGGACCTGGCGGCGGGCCTGGGCTCCCGCTCGGCGACGGCTCCGGGACACGGGGCACTCGCCCCGCCTCGGGTCACGAGCGGTCGGACGAGGGGCGGGACGCCTACGGGCGGGGGTTGGCGGGATCAGACCGGCGGCCAGGGCACCGACGGCCAGTCCGGCGCCGGGTAGGGGTGGATCCGGTGCTGGACGAGCAGGTCGACCCGGTTGCGCACCGCGTACACCTCGGGTTCGGTCAGGTGGCGGCCCAACACGTCGGACAGCGCGCTCGCGGGGTCCTTGAGCTGGTCACGGAGCGACTCCAGTGCGGTGAGGGCGTCGTCGGTGAGCGGCTGGCCCCGCCACTGCCACAGCACCGTGCGCAGCTTGTAGTCCTCGGCGAAGGAGACACCGTGGTCGCACCCGTACAGGTGGCCGCCGGGGGTGGGCAGCAGGTGGCCGATCTTGCGGTCGGAGTTGTTGATGACCGCGTCGAAGACCGCCATGTGCCGCAGGTCGGCGTTGTCGGTCTCCCGGGACAGCGCGACCAGGTCCACGGTCGTGTCACCGTGCACCCACAGCTGGACCATGCCCTCCCCGAACGGCCCGTCCCGGTGGACGGTGGGCGGCACGATCGCCCAGCCGAGCGCCTCGGAGACGGCGAAGGCCGACACCTCGCGTCCCGCCAGCGTGCCGTCGGGGAAGTCCCACAGGGGCCGCTCCCCGGCCACCGGTTTGTACACGCAGGCGGCCGACCGGGCGCCGTCGGAGACGGTGCAGTACAGGGTGGCGTTGGAGGCCGAGGTCAGGCGCCCCTCGACGGTGATCTCCCCGGACCGGAGCAGGTCCAGGCCCGAGGCGGCGTCGAGGCCGTCGAAGGCGTCGGTGGTCTCGTTCATGCGGTCCCCCGCGACGGGTGCGCGCTGGGGCCCCGGTGTCCAGTGGCCATCGGTACCGGCGTCACACCAGGCGGTCCGGCCGGTACCCGTTCTGGCGGACACAGATGTGGCCGCTGGGGTCCAGGGGGCGGCCGCACAGCGGGCAGTCGGGGCGTCCGGCGGCCACGACCTTCATGGCGCGTCCGGCGAAGGCGCGGGCCTCGCCGGGGGTCAGGTAGACGCGCAGGACGTCGCGGTGCGCGGGGGCCTCCTCAGCGAAGACCGCCAGCTCCTCGTCGTCGTCCTCGACCAGTTCCTCCCCCGCGGACTCGTCGATCTCCTGTGCCTCGACGATGACGCGGGCCGCCTCGGCGTCCCAGGCCAGAGCGAGGGTACCCACGCGGAAGTCCTGCTCGATGGGCTGCTGGAGGGGAGCGTCGTCCTCGGGAGGGGTGTCGTCGCCCGGCGGCGTCCCGAAGCGGCGGTGCACCTCTTCCAGCAGTTCCTCGATACGGGTCGCCAACGCCTCGACCTGCGCCTTCTCCAGAACGACGCTGGTGATGCGCCCCTCCCCCACGGCCTGGAGGAAGAAAGTGCGGTCTCCCGGCTGACCCACGGTTCCGGCGACGAACCGCTCCGGCGGATTGAACTGAAAGACGGGCATGCCATGAACCTTAAGGGATGGGGACCGCGCGGCGCTAAACCGTCCCCGGCTATTGACCTCAAGTGGACTTGAGGTAGTTCCCTTCTCCTCGGAGCGCACCGGCTCCACCCCGTCCACGACCCATGGGAGTCAGCATGGCCGCCACACCCCACCCCGAGCTCCACGCCCTCGTCCAGAGCTTCGAGGACGCCTTCAACGCCCACGACCCGGTCGCCCTCGGCGAGCACTTCGCGGTCGACTCGCTGTGGACCAACGTGACCGGGAAGCGGATGCGCGGCCGTGAGGCCGTCATCGCGACCGGTCGGGAGGTCATGCCGAAACTGGCCGGCTCCTACGCCCGTTACCGGGTCGTCGACGTCCTGGAGATCCGCCCGGACGTGGTCGCCGTGCACGTCGCCCAGTCCCCCGTCAGCGCCGACGGCCTCCCGGCCGACGCGCCGCACGCCAGCGCCGTGTACGTCTTCGCCCGCGGAGCGGACGGCTGGGAGATCGCCGTGGGCCAGAACACGATCGCGGCGGCCTGAGCAAGCCGCCGCCTACCGGGACCGCCGCACCTTCAGGGGGTGTCGCCCTCCTCCGCGCGCCCCCCGGCGCCTCCGCCGACGGCCGCGTCGCCCCGGGCCTCGGCCCGGGTCGGCAGGCTGCCCGCCAACCCCTCGCCGGTGTCGTTGAGCGTGTTCAGGAAGGGACGTGTGCGCGTGTAGGTGATGGAGGTCACCGAACAGGGGTCGACGCGCAGGCGCTGGAAGAGATCCAGGTGCAGGCCGAGGGCGTCGGCGACGATCGCCTTGATGATGTCGCCGTGGCTGCACACGACGTACACGGGCGGCGCCGGATCGGCGTCGGGGTCGGCCGGGGCCTGGAGCAGTCGCGTGTTCCAGTCGCGGACCGCCTCGACGGCGCGCGCGGAGGCCGCCGCGAGCGACTCGCCGCCGGGGAAGCGCGCGGCGCTGGGGTGGTCCTGGACGACCCGCCACAGCGGTTCGTGTCCGAGTTCCTCCAGGCCGCGCCCGGTCCAGGCGCCGTAATCGCACTCGATGAGTCGCTCATCCGGCGTGATCGCGATGCCGAGGTGCTCGCCGACGGTCTCGGCGGTCTCGCGGCAGCGTTCCAGCGGGCTCGACACCAGCGCGGCGGGGCGCAGCTCCGTGAGCCGGTGGGCCAGGCGGGTGGCCTGCGCGCGGCCGGTCTCGTTGAGGTGCACCCCCTCGGCGCGACCCGCGAGGCGGGGGCCGGTGGCGTCGGTCATGCCGTGGCGGACGAGGAGGAGGGTGACCGCCTCGGGCGCGGGGGGACGGGCGTCCTGGTCTGCTTCGGGTGTCGCCATGCCCCCACCCTAGCCACGACGACGGTTCGGCCCGAGGAGCACCTCGGCCCCCGTTCACGCGGACACGGTACTCTCCGCCGCATGGAACAGCGACAGGTGGGCCGATCGGGACTGTGGGTGTCACGCACCGCCCTGGGGACGATGACCTGGGGCAAGGACACCTCCGAGGAGGAGGCCGGACAGCAGCTCACCGCGTTCGTCGACGCGGGCGGCACGCTCGTGGACACCGCCGACATCTACACCGGCGGGCAGAGCGAACGCATCCTGGGGCGGCTGCTGAACGCCGCGGTACGCCGCGAGGACGTGGTGGTGGCCACCAAGACGGGGCACACCCCGGAGGGGTACCGCCGGGTGGACGCCTCACGACGGCACCTGCTCGCCTCCCTGGACGCGTCGCTGCGACGCCTGCAGACCGACTACGTCGACCTGTGGCAGCTGCACGTGTTCGACCCGGTCACTCCGCCCGAGGAGTCGCTGGCGGCGATGGAGGCGGCGGTCGCGGCGGGCAAGGCCCGGTACGTGGGGACGGGGGACCTGGAGGCGTGGCAGTTCGCCACCCTGGCCACCTGGCAGCGGGCCCAGCCCGGGCGGGTCCCGCTGGTGAGCGCGGGGACGGAGTACTCGCTGCTCAACCGGGGCGCCGACCAGGCACTGCGCCCGGCGGCGAAGGCCGCCGACGCCCACCTGATCGCGTGGTCGCCGCTGGGGCGGGGGGTGCTCAGCGCCAAGTACCGCAACGGGGTGCCGCCCGACTCGCGGGCGGCCTTCCCGCACATGGCCCCCTACGTCGAGCCCTACCTGGACGGGCACAGCCGCCGCGTGGTCGAGTCGGTGTGCACGGCCGCCGAGGGGTTGGGCGTGCCACCGCTGGCGGTCGCGCTGAGCTGGGCACGCGACCAGGCCGGGGTGGCGTCGGCGGTGGTCGGTCCGCGCACACTCCCCCAGTTGGAGGGCGTCCTGCGGGTGGAGGGCGTGGAACTGCCCCCCGAGATCCGGGAGGCGCTGGACGACGCCACCGCCGGGCACGAGCGCTGACGTACCGGCCCGCGCCGTTCCCGGAGCGGACGGTCGCCACTTCTCGGTACGCTTCCCAGGTCTTTCGAACCGCGTGACGAGGGGAACCATCCGAGGTGTCCGAGGCTGTGGAACAGGTCAGTGCCGTCCTCGACCGGATGGGGGCGCCCAGCGCCCTGGCGCCGCGCCTGGCCGCGAGGCTGGGTCAGCGAGCCGCCGCCGAGTTGGAGGCCAACCCGTGGTTGCTGCTGCGGCTGCCCGGGGTGACCGTCGAGCAGACCGACTTCTGCGCGCGGCGGCATCTGGGCGACGACGCACGACCGGACGACCCCCGACGGCTGAGCGCGCTGACGGAGCACGTGCTGCGGCAGGCGGCACGGCGCGGGCACACGGCAGTCGAGGAGCGCAGGCTGGCGAACGTCGTCGGCGGCATGGGCGTGCCCAACCCCACGGCGGCCCTGGAGGCGGCCGTGGCGGCCGGCGTCTCGGTGGTGTTCGAGAGCACCGACGACACCGACGACGACTTCGACTTCGCCGAGGGCGGGGTCCCGGACCTCCCGGACGCCGAGCGCTTCCACGCCCTGCCCGACGTCGGCCACGCCGAGCAGCGTCTCGGTGAGCAGGTGGCGCGGCTGATCGGCGGCAACGACCCGATCATGGACGCGCTGACCGCCGCCGAGACCGTGTCGGCGGCGGCCGAGCGGCACGAGTTCGCGCTGTCCGACCGCACCCGCGAGGCGCTGGTGACGGTGGCGCTGCGCCCGGTCACGGTGCTGCGGCACGGTCCGGGCGACGCGGCCGAGCTGGCCCGCGCACTGGTGTGCCTGCACGCGATCGCGGCCGACAGCCAGGTGGGGATCGCGGTGGCCGCGCCGACCGCGCAGGCCGCTGCCGCGGTCAACGCGGAGCTGGCGCGGTGCTGGAGCGGGGACGAACCCGGGCCGCGCGCGGTGTCCCTGCCCGAACTGCTGGCGGGCGCCCCGCTGGAGGCCGGTCTGGTGGTGCTGTGCGAGGCGATGTCGGTGGGCGTGGCCCGGGCGGCCGAACTGGCCTCGTCATGCGCCGACGGCGCCCACCTGGTCCTGGCCGCCGACCCGGGCCAGGCGCCGTCCGCGACTCCGGGCCGGGTGGTGGTGGACGTGGCCGCCTCCCGGACCGCGCACGTGGCCGAGGTGGCCGACCAGGGTGAGCCCGGGCCGATCGCCGAGCTGGCCCAGGCGGTGGCCGACGGCGGGGTGCCCGAGGTGGCGGCGCCCGAGCGCGAGGTGGTCCGGGTTCCGGCCGCGTCCGCGCAGGAGGCCGCGCACCGGGTGGTGCAGCTGCTCACCGACTCGATCCCGCGCGCGCTCGGCATCACCCCGGAGGAGGTGCAGGTGGTGGCCGCGCGCGAGGACGGACCGGCGGGCGCGGGCGCGCTCAACGCCGCGTGCAAGGAGCGGCTGAACCCGGGGCCGGGCGCGCACGGGGGTTTCGACGTGGGCGACCGGGTGCTGCTGGTGGCCGAGGGCCCCGGGTACGGGCCGGGTGACACCGGCTACCTGCGTGAGGTGGGCGAGGCGGCGGTGGTCGAGCTGGCCGACGGGCGGCGGGTGTCGGTGGCGGACCCGTCGGCGCTGCGGCCGGGTTGGGCGGTGACGGTGGCGGCGGCGCACGGGAGCCGGTGGCCCGCCGTGGTGGCGGTGTTCCCGCCGGAGGTACCGGTGTCGCGCCCGCAGGTGTACACGGCGCTGACCCGGGCGGTGCGGCACGTGTCCTTGGTGGACGCCACGGGCGGCGCGCTGGAGTCGGGTGTGCTGGAGAACGCGGGCGCGGAGCGCACGACGCGGCTGGTGCGGGTGCTGCGGGAGGCGTAGGGCCGGGGGTCAGCCGCCGTACCGGGGGAAGACCGAGGTGTCGATCCGGACGTCCTTGAGCGGTTCGGGCAGGACGACGTCGGTACCGAACTCGACGTCGTGTCGGGCCTGGTACTCACCGTTCTTCGGGTCCCAGTACAGGCGGGTGGTACCGGCCCTCGGGTCGATGACGAGGTAGACGGGGATCCGCCACCGCGCGTAGAGGGTCGGCTTGATCTTCGTGTCGTTGGCGGCGTTGCCCGGTGAGACGACCTCCACCACGCAGTCGACGTCGTCGGGACTCACCAGCCACCCGTCGTCCTCCTCCTCGACCGCGACCGGGACGATCATGAGGTCGGGGGTGGCGTAGTCGTCACCCTCGGGAGCCTCGACGGAGTACATCTGCTCCGCGGTTCGGTCATCAGGAAGCCGGTCGAACAGCTGAACGGAAAGTCGTCGAAGTACGGCTCCGTGCTTCTTCGACGGCGTGGGTGACATCACGATGGCCCCTTCGAGGACCTCCACCCTGAACCCCGGAGGGACGTCGAGGTGGTCGGCCACATCGCGCAGACTGATCGGGGTCGGACGCGCGTCGGAGGATTTTTCCAGTACGGCGGTCATGGGCTCTCCTTCCTTCCGCTTCGCCATCGTAGAAACCTCCGGGGGCGTGTGTACGGGTTTTCCCTCATCCTGTGCCCAAACGAGAGAGTGGGGCAAGGGACCGGGCCGGACGGAACTCACCGGTCGTACTGGCGGCAGCGCCCGGTGAACACGGTGGCGAGTTCCGCGCGCAGGGCCGCGCGGGCGTGGTCGGCGACGCCCGTTCCGCCCCGGTACACACGGGTGGCCAGCCCCTCGGTCACCGAGGCGATGCGCGTGGCGGCGGTGTCGGCGTCCGCGTCCGGTTCGACCTCCCCGCACTCGGTGCCGTTGCGCACCGCCCGGGCGATCTCCGCGTGCGTGGCCTCGGCGGTGCGCGCGTCCACCTCGGCCAGCGCGGGGCTGTCCAGGGCGCGCCCGGCGAAGGCGCGCACGACCCGGAACTCGGCGCGACGGGGCTCGTCGATCGGCAGGTGCTCGGAGAGGGCGTCCAGCAGGACGTCGGCGATGGTGCGCCGGTGGGCGGGCGCGGCGCGCACGATCTCGGCGACCCGGTCGGCGACCTCCGTGCTGACCTCCTGGAACGCGTGCAGCAGCATGTCGTCCTTGGCCCGGAAGTAGTGCTGCACGAGCCCGACCGACATCCCGGCGCGCGCGGCCGTGCGGGACACGGTGACGGTGTCCAGGCCGGTCTCGGCGATCATCTCGCGCACGGCCCGGGTGATCTGTGCACGCCTGAGGGCGTGGTCCGCTGTTCTTGGCACGACATAACCGTATCAGTGTATGGTAATAATCGTATGACCGTATGGTTACCCGAAGGAGCCCCCTGTGTACCGACGTGCCGCAGCCGTGTCCCTCGCCCTGGCCCTGGTGTCCCCCGCCCCGCCTCCGGCGTCCGCCGCGACGCGGGACATGGACTCCTACGTCCGCGCGCGCATGGCGACGACCGACACCCCCGGGCTCGCCTACGCGGTGGTGGGACCCGAGGGGGTCGAGGAGCAGGGCGCCTTCGGGGTGGACGGGGACGGCGACCCCGTCACCGAGGACACCCCGTTCCTGTGGGGGTCGGTGGCCAAACCGGTGACCGCGACCGCCGCGCTGATCCTGTCGGAGGAGGGACGGCTCGACCTGGGCGCCCCGGTGGAGGAGTACCTGCCCGAGTTCGCCGGCTTCGACGCCGACCCGACCGTGCGCGACCTGATGACGCAGACCTCGGGAATCACCGAGGCGGCCACGGTCGAGACCGCCGACGTGTACGGCCCGGAGTCGGCGGAGTTCGGGCCGCGCGTCGAGCGGATCGCGGCCTCCGAGGCGGGCACTCCCGGGACACACGAGTACAGCAGCGCGAACTACCTGATCCTGGGCGCGGTCATCGAACGCGTGACCGGCCGGGACTTCGGTTCCTACCTGCGCGGGGCCGTGCTGGACCCGGTGGGGATGGACGGCGCGTTCACCAGTGCCGAGGAGGCCGCGGCGGCGGGGCTGCCCCCGGGGTACCGCTCGCTGTGGGGTGTGCCGCTGGCCGACGCGGACGGCGTGGACGACGCCGGGGTGGCCTACGGATACCTGGGCGGGGACCTGGTGGCGCTGGCCGCGTTCGCTCGGGCGCAGTTGGCGGACGACCCGGCGGTGCTCGACGCGGGGACGCTGGCGCGGGCGCGCACGGGGATCGTCCCCGTGCCCGGTTCCGAGCAGGAGTACGGGCTGGGGTGGCGCGAGACCCGGTTGTCGGAGCTGGACGAGCCGATCGTCTTCCACGGCGGCGCGACCCCGGGCCACGCGGCGATCGTCGTGGTCCTGCCGGAGCACGACCGGGCGGTGGTGGTCCTCCAGAACACCTACGACCTGATGCGCGACGGGCGGATCCAGGCGGTGGCCTTCGGCCTGGCCCACCTGGTGGCGGGCGGCGACCAGCCGCGGGACCCCGGGCCGAGCGTGGCCGACCGGGCGATGGTGTGGGGCTCCACGGCGTTCGCGCTGACCATGGTCGTGGGCTCGGTGCTGGCCGGGCCGGCCGTGTGGCGGCGCCGAGGCGGTGTCGCCGCGGCTCTGGCCTGGGGCGTCGCCGGGGCGGCGGCCGTCGCGGCGGCGGTGTGGCTGGTCGCCGCGTACGGCCCGCGCCTCGCACTGCTGTGGCTGCCCGACACCACGGCCGCGGTTCTGGTCGCGGGGGTGTGCGGTGCGCTGACCCTCGCCCTGCGGGCGCGGGCCGCCGCCCGGGGAGGATCCGACTGACGGACGCGCCCGCTCAGACGCGGTCGAGGAATCCGCCGTCCACCACGAGGTTGTTGCCGGTGACGAAACTGGCGGCGGGGCTGGCCAGGAAGGCGGCGGCCCGCGCGACCTCCTCCGGTCGGCCGAGACGGCCGTAGGGGATGCGGCCGCGGATGGTCGTGTAGAACTCGGGGTCGTTCTCGCGGCGCCGGTCCCAGCCGCCGCCGGGGAACTCGATCGGACCGGGCGAGACCGTGTTGACGCGGACGCCCTCGGGCGCCCACGACCGGGCGAGGGAGGCGGCGTGGTGGTTGAGCGCGGCCTTGAGCGCACCGTAGGCGGCGGGTCCGGCGGGGCGCGTGGTGTGCAAGGCGGAGGTCGTGGAGATGAGCACTACCGAACCGCCGCGCTCGGACTCCCGCAGGTGCGGAAAGACGCGTTCGGCCATGCGCACGAACGGCAGGACGTCGGCGTCGAAGTTGCGCTCCCACTGGTCGGGGGTGCGGCTGCTGCCCGCGGACACGTTGGAGACCAGGACGTCGATCCCGCCCAGGATCTCGGCGGCGTCGTCGATGAAGGAGTCCAGCGCGGGCGCGTCGGCGACGTCCAGGGCGCGGGAGAACACGGTCGCGCCGGTCAGGCGCAGTTCCTCGGCGGCCTCCTCCAGCGGCTCGGCGCCCCGCGCGCAGATCGCGAGGTCGGCCCCCTCGTCGGCGAACACGTCGGCGATGGCCCGGCCGATCCCCCGGCTGGCCCCCGTGATGACGACCCGTGCGTCCGTCAGGTGCAGATCCATGCGTCCCCCTCCTCGGCGGCCCCGCACCGCCCTGCCTGCGTCCGGCAGGTTACACCGGTGCGGGCGGGTGCCGCGTCCGGCGTGCCGGTATGACGGCAGGGCGGGTCAGCGTCGTTCGGCGGTGAGCAGGAACGTCATCGGCAGTGCGCGCTTCGCCTCGTCGCCGAGGGCGGGGAAGGCGTTCCAGAAATCGTCCGGGCGCTCCTCCAGGCGGGTGAGGGCCAGCCCTTGGTCGATGAGGGCCTGGACGACGTCGGCGATCGTCCACAGCCGCTCGTGCTTGACCGCGTGTTCCTCGACGACGTCGCCGATGTACTCGGCCGGCCAGCCGGTGTTGCGCTCGGCGTGCGCGAAGTAGTCCAGGCCCGACCAGACGGGGGTGGTCGCCTCGGGGTCCAACAGACACGTGGCCGGATGGGTGTCGAAGACCAGGACCCGCCCGCCGGGGCGCAGCAGGCGGGCGACCACCCCGGCCCAGGCGCGGATGTCGTGGATCCAGCAGAGCGCGCCCTGCCCGGTGTAGACCAGATCGGCGGTGCCGTCCAGCTCGGAGGGGGTGTCGAGCACGTCGCAACGGTGGAAGGTGGCGGGTAGGGCGAGGGCGCGCGCCTTGGCGCGGGCGTTGTCGACGTGCCGCCCGGAGATGTCGACGCCCACGACCTCGCGGGCCCCCTCCAGGAGCAATGACAGGGTGTCCTGTCCGGAGGCGCACTGGAGGTGGACGGCCCTGCCGCACCAGGAGGCCAGGTCGCCCAGGGCGGCGCGTTCGACCGGATGCGTGGAGGACTCCCCCGCGCGCAGCCGCTCGATGTCGGCGGCCAGCTCCCTCGTGTAGTGCAGGGCCCCCTCGTCCCAGGCGATCCGGTTCGCCTCGTGCCGACGGCGCACCTCGTCGGCGTCACGGGCGGGTTCCTCCACGGTGAACGTCACGGTTCCCCCACTGTCCTCGTCCTGTAGTCACGTGATCAGACCAGCACGGGAACGCGCACGTCAACGTGTTTTCCGGTCGGGGGCGCCCCGGGGCGCCCCCGACCGGGCGGGTCAGGCGCCCGTGGAGTGGAATCCGCCGTCCACGTGCACGATCTCACCGGTGGTCGCGGGGAACCAGTCCGACAGCAGCGCCACCACGGCCTTGGCGGCGGGCTCCGGGTCGGTCACGTCCCAGCCGAGCGGGGCGCGCTCGGGCCAGTGCTTGGCCAGGTCGTTGAAGCCCGGGATGCTGCGCGCGGCCATGGTGCTCAGCGGTCCCGCCGAGACCAGGTTGACGCGGATGTCCTGGTCGCCGACGTAACGGGCCAGGTAGCGCGCCGTGGAGGTGAGCGCGGACTTGGCCACGCCCATCCAGTCGTAGATCGGGTAGGACACGCTGTTGTCGAAGTCCAGCGCCACCACCGAGCCGCCGTCCTTCATCATCGGCATGAGCGCCGTGGTGAGCGACTTCAGGGAGAAGGTGGACGTGTGCATGGCGGTGGCCACGTCCGACCACTGCGTGTTGAGGAAGTTGCCGCCCAGGGCGTCCTGGGGGGTGAAGCCGATGGAGTGCACGATGCCGTCGATGCCGTCGACGTGCTCGCCGACGCGGGTCGCCAGCGTGCCGAGCTGCTCGTCGTCGGTGACGTCGAGCTCCAGGACCGGCGGCGTCTCGGGCAGCCGCTTGGCGACGCGCTCCACCAGGCTCATCCGGCCGTAACCGGTGAGCACGACGGTGGCGCCCTGTTCCTGGGCGAGGCGGGCGACGTGGAAGGCGATGGAGGAGTCGGTGAGCACCCCGGTGACGAGGATGCGCTTACCTTCGAGAAGTCCCATGGTCGGGTTGTCCGTCCTGATTCTGGTCTGGACCGGCGGGGTGGTCCGGTGGCTGTGCGGGTGGAGGCGAAGCGGGGCGCGGGAGGGCGCGGGGCTAGTGGCCCATGCCCATACCGCCGTCCACGGGGATGACGGCGCCGGTGATGTAGGCGGCTCCGGGACCGGCGAGGAAGCCCACCGTCTTGGCGATGTCCTCGGTGTCGCCGATGCGCCCGAGCGGAATGTTCTTCTTGATCTCGGCCTGGCGGTCCTCTCCCAGCTGGGCGGTCATGTCGGTCTCGATGAAACCGGGGGCCACGACGTTGACCGTGATGTTGCGGGAGCCGAGCTCGCGGGCGAGGGAGCGGCCGAAGCCGACCAGGCCCGCCTTGGAGGCCGCGTAGTTGGCCTGACCGCCCGAGCCGAGCATGCCCACGACGGACGAGATGAGGATGATGCGGCCGCCGCGCTTGCGCATCATGCCGCGTACGGCTCGCTTGGCGACGCGGAACGCCCCGGTGAGGTTGGTGTCCAGAACCGAGGAGAAGTCGTCCTCGCTCATCAGGGCGAGGAGCTGGTCCTTGGTGATCCCGGCGTTGGCGACGAGCACCTCGACGGGGCCCTGCGCCTCCTCGACCTCCTTGAACGCGGCGTCCACCTGGGCGGAGTCGGTGATGTCGCAGCGCACCCCGAGCAGGCCCTCCGGCGGCTCGCCCGAACGGTGGGTCACGGCGACGTCGTCGCCTCCGGCGGCGAGCTCTCGGGCGATGGCCAGGCCGATTCCGCGGTTGCCGCCGGTGACCAGAACCGATCGCGACATAGGGGCACCTCTTCTCCTGCGGCTGGTGTCACCAGCCACGACGTGGATGTTCCGGGGGTGGGATCGCCTTGCAGGGTACCGAGCTACCCAGCGGTAGCAGCAACCGAGGTGCGCTGACGCCGGTCCTCGGCGGGTGCGCGCCCGCCGCTCGGGCTCAGGCCCACCCCGCGTCGTGGGCCAGGATGGCCGCCTGCACCCGGTTGGACATCCCCAGTTTGGCCAGGATCCGGCTGACGTGCGCCTTGACCGTCGCCTCCCGCATCCCCAGCGCGCGTCCGGCCTCGGCGTTGGACTTGCCCTGGGCCACGGCGACCAGCACCGCCCGTTCGCGTTCGCTGAGCACGGACAGCCGCTGTTCGGCCTCATCGCGCCCGGTGGAGGCACCGGAGGGCGCGGGCTCGGCGAAGCGTTCGAGCATGCGCTTGGTCACGCTCGGCGCGAGCATGGCGTTGCCCTCGTGCACCGTGCGCACGGCGGCGATGAGGTCGCGCGGCGGGGTGTCCTTGAGCAGGAACCCCACGGCGCCGGTGCGCAGCGCCCGGTGCACGTACTCGTCCAGGTCGAAGGTGGTGAGCAGGACCACGCGCGGCGCGTCGGGCAGCGCGGTCAGGCGCGCGGCGGCGGTGAGCCCGTCGGTGCCCGGCATGCGGATGTCGAGCAGGACCACGTCGGGGGACAGCTCCCGGGCCAGCCGGAGCGCCTCCTCGCCGTCTCCGCCCTCCCCGACCACCTCGATGTCGGGAGCGGCTTCCAGGATCATCCGCAGCCCGGACCGGACCAGGTTCTCGTCGTCGACGAGGATGGTGCGGATCACCGCCGATCACTCCCCTTCCGCCTCGTGTCCCCCGCTGACCGGAAGGACGACGCTCAGCCGCCACCCCCCGTCGAACCGGGGGCCCGCCGTGAGCGATCCGCCCGCCAGGGCGACGCGCTCACGGATACCCGCAAGACCGTACCCGCTGCTCGGCGGCGGCGGGGCCGCGACGGTGGCGGGCCCGTTGGCCACCTCCACTTCCAGGGTGTCGCCCTTCCGGCGCAGTTCCAGGGTCACCCGGGCTCCCCGCGCGTGCTTGGCGGCGTTGGTCAGCCCCTCCTGCACCACCCGGAAGGCGGTGCGCTGGACCGTCGGGGGAAGGTCGTCGAATCCGCCGGTGTCACCGCGGTCCACCACCATGCCCGCGTCGCGCCACTCCCCCACGAGCCGGTCGATGTCGACCAGGACGGGCTGGGGGGCGGTGGGCGCCCGTTCCCCGTCCTCGTCCCGCAGGACCCCGAGGATGCCCCTCAGTTCGGCGAGGGCCTCACGGCCGGTCGTGCGGATCAGTCCGGCGGCCTCGGCCGTGCGCGGGTCCTCGGCGGAGACCTCCAGGCCGCCCGCGTGCAGGACCATGAGGCTCACCCGGTGCGCCACGACGTCGTGCATCTCCCGGGCGATCCGGGTGCGTTCGGCGGTGATGGCGTGCTCGGCCATGAGGTGCTTCTCCCGTTCGAGGCGTTCGGCCCGCTCCTGGAGGCGGTCGATGAGCTGTCGCCGGGTCCCGACCCACAGGCCGAGGGTGGTCGGGACGACGAGGAACAGGCCGAAGTTGAAGACATAGGCGAGCAGGTTCACGTCCAGGGCGACGTACAGGGCGAGGGCCTGGACCGCGAACCATCCGGCCAGGAGCCTGCGGTCGTCGAAGTGCACCGCGTAGGAGTAGAGGGCGAAGGCGGCCGGGAGCATGTTGCCGAAGAGCAGGAGAAGCCCGAACGCCAGTGCCAGCAGCCAGTGCGGCCGGGAGCGGCGGAACAGGACGGCCACGGAGACCAGTCCGGCCGGGACCAGGTAGAAGACCACCCCCAGGACCACGAGCAGGGGGGTGTCGCCGCTCATGAACAGCGGGGTGAGCACCGGCCGCAGCAGCCCGATGTCGGGCATGATCTGAACGAGGGCGACCATGGGGAAGGATCCGATGGCGTAGAACCAGTCGGCGAAGCGCAGCCGGTGGTCCCACCACCATCGCTCACCGCGCCGCCACCAGCCCGCCGGTCCACGGGCTACCCTCGTGTTCTGCTCCCTCATGCGCCGGATTCTACGATCGGGCCGGGCCCGGCCCCCGCCGTTCGCCGACGGCGAGGCGCACGACGGCCGATCGTCGGTGCCATCGGCATTCCCCCTGGTGGTAGCCGGTTCCGTGGGCCTCTCCCCCGCTCCTTCGCCGCGACGACCCCCGACGAAAGTCGGTACCGACCCCCGACGTTGGAGTCGTGGACCCGTGCCCACATCGTCCCTTTGGCCGGGGTGCGAATCGGCCTGTGGGCGGAGGATTCGGACATCGCGGTGGACCTAGCGTGGAAACCGCACCGGGCGGGACCGGAGGCGACCTCCGAACCGCCCGGTGACACGTGTCCGTACCGTCACCACTGGAGTTGTCTGCCGTGACCGCGTCCTCAGTCCAGCCCGTTCCCTCGGCCACCGCCCCGCCGGTGGTGGTCGCCCGGGGGCTCACCAAGACCTACGACACCGGGGGCAGCCAGGTCCATGCCCTGGCCGGGGTGGACGTGGACTTCCACCGGGGCGCGTTCACCGCGATCATGGGCCCCTCCGGATCGGGCAAGTCGACCCTCATGCACTGCCTGGCGGGCCTGGACGTGCCCACGTCCGGCACCGTGCACCTGGGCCGCACCCAGATCACCGGCCTGCGCGACGCCGAGCTGACCCTGCTGCGCCGCGACCGGATCGGGTTCATCTTCCAGTCGTTCAACCTGCTGCCGATGCTGACCGCCGAGCAGAACATCCTGCTGCCGTCCCAGATCGCCAAGCGCAGGGTCGACCAGCAGCGGTTCGACCACATCATCGACGTGGTCGGCCTGCGCGACCGCCTGGACCACCTGCCCGCCAAGCTCTCCGGCGGCCAGCAGCAGCGCGTGGCCGTGGCGCGCGCCCTGCTCAACGCGCCCGAGGTGGTCTACGCCGACGAGCCCACCGGCAACCTGGACTCGCGTTCGGGCGCGGAGGTCCTGGCGTTCCTGCGCGACTCGGCCAAGGACCTGGACCAGACCATCGTCATGGTCACCCACGACCCCGTGGCCGCCTCCTACGCCGACCGCGTCGTGTTCCTGCGCGACGGTCGGCTGGTCGACGAGGTCACCGACCCCAACCCCGAGCTGGTCTCGGCCCGGCTGCTGAAGTTGGAGGCCTGACCGCATGCTGCGCACCACACTCGCGGGGCTGCGGCTGCACAAGTCCCGCTACGTCACGACGGTCCTGGCGATCCTGCTCGGCGTCATGTTCGTCTCCGGGACGATGGTGTTCGCCGACACCCTGAACGCCAACTACGAGGAGTCCGTGATGGGCTCCGCCGGTTCCGTGGACGCCATCGCCACACAGGCCGAGGCGGAGCCGGGCGAGGACGGCGCATACGTCGAGCCCGAGCCGCTGACCGCGGACCAGCTGGAGGAGATCCGCGCCCTGCCCGAGGTCGCCGAGGCCGACGGGATGGTTCGGGGACAGGCCATCCTGCTGGACTCCGAGGGCCGCGCGCTCGGCTTCACTCCGCCCGCCGCCGTCTCCGTCGAGGGGGCCAGTCGGTTCGACGCCGCCGAGGGCGAGCTGCCCTCGGGCGGTGACGAGATCGCCCTGGCCACCTCCACGGCCGAGCAGTCCGGCTTCGGCGTGGGGGACACCGTGACCGTGCTCGACCCCGAGCAGGAGAAGCGGGAGTTCACCGTCACCGGCCTGGTCAACTTCGGTGTGGACCCCTCCTACAGCCTGGGCGGCGCCGTGATCTTCGCACCGGACACGGTGACGGAGATGACCGGCGCGACCGGCTACGTCGAGATCGACGCGGTCGCCGCCGAGGGGTACACCGACGAGGACGTCGTCGACGCGGTCGCCGGTGTGCTGGGCACCTCCGCCGAAGTCATGACCGGTGAGGCCTACGGCCTGGAGATGGCTGAGAGCGCCGGTGCGGAGACCGAGGTCTTCCGCGTCGCGCTGCTGCTCTTCGCGTTCATCGCGATGTTCGTCGCCGGGATCGTCATCTACAACACCTTCGCGATCCTCATCGCCCAGCGCCAGCGCGAACTGGCCCTGCTGCGCTGTGTGGGCGCCAAGCGCGGCCAGGTCTTCCGTTCGGTGCTGCTGGAGTCCGTGGTCGTGGGCCTGGTCGCCTCCGCCCTGGGTGTCCTGGCCGGTGTGGGTATCGGTGTCGCCGGAGCGGCGTTCGCCGCCCCGGCGATGGGTGCCGACGGCGGTATCCCCCTGGTCATCACCCCGACCGCGATCCTGACCGGACTGGGTGTCGGTACGGTCGTGACCGTCGTCTCCGCGATGGTCCCCGCGCTGCGCGCCACCCGGGTGGCCCCGCTGACGGCCCTGCGCACCAGCGCCACCGCCTCCGGGATCGAGAAGGGCACCGGCTGGATCCGCGTCGTGTTCGGCCTGGTGACCTTCGCGGTCTCCGGTGCCCTGATCGCGCTGACCCAGATGTCGGACATGGGCATGTCCGGGCCGATCATCGTGACGGGCGCCGCCCTGGTCGCGTTCATCGGCGTCGTGGTCCTGGGGCCGCTGCTGGTACGCGGAATCGTCCGCGTGGTCGGCCTGCCCCTGCGCAGGGTCGGAGTGGCGAGCATGCTGGCCGTGGACAACTCCGTGCGCAGCCCGCGCCGCGCCGCCACCGCGATGATCGCCCTGACCGTGGGAGCCACGCTCATCACCGGTTACTCCGTCGTCAGCGCCTCCACCGAGACGACCCTGACCCGAATGCTGGACGAGCAGTTCCCGATCGACTACCAGATCAACCCGCAGTTCGCCATGGAGGAGCCCGCGGGCGCCGGGGACACCCCGGGTGAGGAGACGACGGGCGGGGACGCCCCCGCCGACGGAACCGCCGAGGGCACCGAGACCGCCGAGGGCACCGGGGAACCGGGCACCGAGCCGAGCGCCGCGCCCGCCGAGGGAGCCCCGGAGGCGGATGCCGCCGAGGGAGCCGACACGGCCGCCGACACCGACGCGTCCGGGCTCGGGACGATCCCCGAGGAGGTCCGCCGCGACCTGGCGGACGAGCCGACCGTCGCCGGAGTCTTCGGTCAGCGCAACGGCTACCTGGAGACCGGGGGCGGCCAGTACGTGGACGTCACCGCCTACCCCGGCGCGGAGTACGGCACCGACCTGACCATGGAAACCGTCGAGGGCGACCTGTCCGACGTCGGTCCCGGCCGCATCGCCCTGACGGAGGGCTCCGCCGAGGGCGTGAGCGTGGGTGACTCCTTCGCCCTGGCCAACGAGGGCACCGAGGTCGAACTGGAGGTCGCGGCGATCGTGGAGGGCTCCACGGGTACCGGGGGCGCCATCCTCCACGTGGACGACCTGACCACCCTCTTCCCGGAGTTGACCGAGGACCAGGCCCTGCTCATCCGCGGGGCGCAGGACGCCGACCCGGCCGAGCTGCGCGAGGCGGTCTACGCGTCGGTCGACGACCACCCCACGCTCCAGGTGATGTCCGTGGCCGAGATCAAGGACCAGTTCTCGGACATGATGGACATCGCCTTCTACACCATCGCGGCGATGCTGGGCCTGGCGATCATCATCGCGGTGTTCGGCATCTCCAACACGATGGCGCTGTCGGTGCTGGAGCGCACCCGCGAGTCCGCGATGCTGCGGGCGCTGGGGCTGGCCCGGGGCCAACTGCGCCGGATGCTCAGCGTGGAGGCCGTGCTGCTGTGCCTGATCGGCGCGGGGATCGGCATCGTGCTGGGTGTGGTCTTCGGCTGGGCGGCCGCCGCCTCGGCGCTGCCGGGCATGGTGTTCAGCCTCCCGGTCGGTCAGATCGCGGTGTTCATCGGGGTCGCCGTCCTGGCCGGGCTGCTCGCCTCGATCCTGCCGGGTCGCCGAGCCGCGGGCACCTCGATCACCGGGGCCCTGGCCAGCGAGTGACGCCCCCGGCGCTCCGGCCCTGACGGGCCCGTGACACACGGCGCGGTCCCCTACTGCGGTGGGAGACCGCGCCGTACTGTTGGGGGTCGGAGGTGTGTCGTGCGTGCTTCGACCCCGGTTTCGACGGGCGCGGTGGCCTGGGGAACACCCGCCGCGCGCTGGACGCTGACGGCCACGGTGCTCGGTTCGGGGATGGCGTTCCTGGACTCGACGGTGGTGACGGTGGCACTGCCCGCCATCCAGGACGACCTCGACACCGGCTTGTCCGGTTTGCAGTGGATCGTCAACGGTTACATGGTCACGCTGTCCGCGCTCATCCTGCTCAGCGGCTCCCTGGCCGACCGGTTCGGCCGGGTGCGGCTGTTCATGGTGGGTGTGGCGGTGTTCGCGCTGGCCTCGGCGCTGTGCACGTTCGCGCCGACACTGGGGTGGCTGGTGGCGGGCCGCGTGGCGCAGGGGATCGGCGGGGCGCTGCTGACACCGGGCAGCCTGGCGATCCTCCAGGCGGGTTTCCGTGAGGAGGATCGGGCCCGGGCGATCGGCGCGTGGTCGGGGCTGACGGGCGTGGCCGCGGCGGTGGGCCCGTTCGTGGGCGGCTGGCTGGTCCAGGTCGGCGACTGGCGGCTGATCTTCCTCATCAACCTGCCGCTGGCGGCGGTGGTCCTCGCGATCTCCTGGTGGAAGGTGCCCGAGTCCCGGGACGAGGCGGCCGGGCGGCGGCTGGACCTTCCGGGCGCGCTGCTGGGGGTCGTGGCACTGGGCGGGACCACGTACGCGCTCATCCAGTGGGGCGCGGTGGGCGCGACCCCCGCCGTGTGGGTCGGCGCGGCGACCGGGGCGGCGGCCCTGGTCGCGTTCGTCCTGGTGGAGCGGGTGAGTACCGATCCGATGCTCCCGATCGGCATCTTCTCCTCCCCCGCGTTCTCCGTGACCAACGCGGCCACCGTCCTCATCTACGGCTCGCTCGGACCGCTCTTCTTCCTCCTGGTGATCTACCTCCAGGAGGTCGGCGGCTACTCCCCGATCGCGGCGGGTTCGGCCTCGCTGCCGATCACCGCGCTCATGCTCGCTCTGTCCGCGCGCTCGGGACGGTTGGCGGCGCGGCTCGGTCCGCGTCCGCAGCTGGTCGTCGGCCCCCTGCTGTTGGCGGCGGGGTTCGTGTCGCTGTCCCGGCTGGAGGCCGACGACCCCTACGTGAGCGGGGTGTTGCCGGGTGTCCTCCTGGTCGCGCTGGGGCTGTCGGCGGCCGTGGCGCCGCTGACCGCGACCGTGCTGGCGTCGGCGCCCGAGCGGCACGCGGGACTGGCCTCGGGGGTGAACAACACCTTCGCCCGGGGCGCGCAACTGATCGGGGTGGCCGCGGTCCCGGCGGTGGTCGGCATCAGTGGCGCGGGCGGGGAGGCGGCGGGCCCGGGGGCCGGGGCGGAGGCGATCGCGCGGGGGTTCGGGTCGGCGATGCTGGTGCTGGCGGGATTGTGCGTCCTGGCCGCGCTGTGCGCCGCTGCGCTGCCGCGCGGGCGGATGCCGGGCCCCGCGGAGGAGAAGGGGGAACTCGTCCCGGAGGAGGCTCCCGAGGCGCGTCCCGTGCAGAGGGGGCGCCCGACGCGGTTCTGCGGTGTGTCGGGGCCGCCGGTGCGCGCGTGTCCGGGTTCGAGCGCGGGAGAGCCCCGCGACACGGGTCGGGCGGGCACGGACTGACCCGGAGCGGGCCGCCGCCCGCCTGTGTCGGAATGGTCCGCGTGTCCTGTGGCGCTCCGCTGGCGGGCGAAGGTCAGAGGTCGGATTCCGGCGCGGCGTCGGGTTCGGCTGAGACATCCGACTCCGACACCACACTCACGGCGTCCTCCTCGGCGCTGCGTTGCGGCCCCCAGCGCTGGTGGGGGACGACCCGCCGGCGTTCGGCGCGCACCTCCTGGCTGATCCCCCACTCGCCCCGGCTGTCGTCGTCCACGAAGTCGTAGGCGAGGATGTTGAAGTCGGGGTCGATCACACGCTCGCACTCGGCGATCTCGGTCTCCTGGGGATCATCCCCCAGGTCGGTGTCGACGTCATAGGGTTGTTCGCTCACGGTGGCCCCCTCCTTCCCTGTTGCCCCTGATGATCCCAGGTCAGGGCAGACATGGGAAGGACGCGGGGGTCAGCGGCGGGCGCGTTCGGCCCGGCGCAGGCGCAGCGGGCGCAGGGCCGCCTCCAAGGCGACCGCGCCGTCCAGTTTGCTCTCGCCCACGATGCGGTCCTCGAAGTGGATGGGGATCTCCATCATCTTCTGGCCGCGCCGGAAGGCCCGGTAGTGCATCTCGATCTGGAAGGCGTACCCGGTGCTCTGGATACCGGGCAGGTCCAGCACACGCAGGGTCGAGGCCCGCCAGATCTTGAAGCCCGCGGTGACGTCGCGGACCGGCATGGACAGCACGGCCTTGACGTAGGCGTTGGCCCAGCCGCTGAGCAGGCGGCGGCGGGTCCCCCAGTTCTCGGAGAGGCTGCCGCCGGGCACGTACCGGCTGCCGATCACGACGCCGGCGTTGGTGGACATCAGGGTGCCGAGCAGCTGGGGCACGTAGCCCGCGGGGTGGCTGAGGTCGGCGTCCATCTGCACCACGTAGTCGGCGCCGTCGTCGAGCGCGCGGGTCATGCCCGCGACGTAGGCGCGCCCGAGCCCCTCCTTACGAGTGCGGTGCACGACCGTGACCCGGCCGTCGTACTCGACGGAGAGCTTGTCGGCGACCTCGCCGGTGCCGTCCGGCGAGTTGTCGTCCACGACGACGACGCCCAGGTTCGGCAGACCGAGCGCCATCAGCTGACCGACGAGCACCGGGAGGTTGGCCGCCTCGTTGTAGGTGGGGACGACGACGGTCAGGCGCGCCCGCGACCAGGGGTCGGGCAGGGCGACGGGGGAGGGTGTCACGCGGACCGGGGCGGATCCGGCGGCTTCCGGAGGTGTGGGCTGGACGTGCATGTGCGGCGGCTCCTGCGTGTGGACGACGGTGGGGGCGGTTGGCGAGCGGGTGAGGCCCAGGATCACGCATAGGGCGCCAACGGCACAAGCGTGCGTGAACGGTAGGGTACGTGTTTCCCTCCCCCGGAACGGACGAACGTTCCCCTCTCGGTCACTCTCCCCGTTCCTGGGCGACCACGGCCACGTGGACGAGGGCGCCGGTCTCCTCCAGGGTCATGAGCACCTCGGGGTCGGCGCTGCTGTCGGTCACCAGGTGGGCGATCTCCTCCGGGGCGACGGTGGACACCATGCTGTCGGCGCCGATCTTGGTGTGGTCGGCCAGCACGACGGTCTCCTCCGCGCACGCCGACAGCGCCCGGTCCACGGTGGCCACGGCCGGATTGGGGGTGCTCAGTCCGCGGTCGGCGCTGACACCGTTGCCCGACAGGAAGGCCCGGGTGACGCGGAGCCCGGCCAGACTCCGTTCGGCGGCGGCGCCGACGAGCGCGCGGATGGGGCCGTGCAGGGTTCCCCCGGTCATCACCACCTCGGCCCCGGCGGAGTTCGCCAGAGCCTCGGCCACGCGCAGGGAGTTGGTGACGACGGTCAGTTCGGTGTGGGAGAGCAGTTCCCGGGCGAGGGCCTCGGTCGTGGTGCCGGGTCCGACGGCGATCGCCTCCCCGGGTCGGACCAGTCGCGCGGCGGAGGCGGCGATGGCCGCCTTCTCCGCGGCGCACTGCCCGCTGCGGCCGGAGTAGCTCTGTTCGTGGCCGATCCGGCCCGGCAGCGCCGCCCCTCCACGCCTTCGGTCGACCAGCCCCTCGGCCTCCAGTGCGCGGACGTCACGGCGGACGGTGACCTCGGAGGCGCCGACCTTGGCGGCGATGTCGCGCAGGGACAGGGTGCCGTGGGCGCGGACGAGTTCGAGGATGCGGTCCCTGCGTTCGGCGGCGAACGCCGGACGACTCTCCTCGGCCATGCACACGACCCCTTTCCGTACCGCTCAGTCCGCACGGGATCGGTCCCGCGTACCCCTCGACAGCCGCACCGGAGACGCCGCTCGCGACGAGCGGCGTCCACAGAACACGCCCTAGAGTACGGACCTGTCGTGTGAGGGGGGAGTCTCCGCACCGGACCCGTCCGAGAGGAGGGTCATCACGAGGACCGCGGACAGGAAGACGAGTCCGATGATCGCTCCGGTTCCGAACAGCACCACGACCGACATTCGGGCCTCCCAGGGGGACGGGCTGACCTGCCATCTGACCGATTCCCGGTTTCGGTCGGACTCACACCACCAACGGGGGAACGTGGGACGGTTTCCGCCGCGCGCGTCGACTCGTCTCGGTCGCCGCCGAGCCTGCGCGAGGCGTTCAACGCGAGCGAACGCACCGATCCGAGGTTCTCCGACTGGTGGGGCGACGACTCCGAGGAGGCCTACGACACGGGGCTCGCCAACGCTGAGGTCCACCACCGGGTGGCGAACCCGCGCGCCGACGCGAGACCGCGCGAGCGGAGGGAAACGGGACACCGTCCCCAAGGCGCCGAACAGCTCCGGCCGTGGTGCCCCTGTGACGGGCCTTCCGGGCGGAAACGTCCAGGAGGCTGAGAGTCGCTGAGACTCACGGCAACGGCGACAATGGACGTATGACCCTCGGTTCCACCCTCGCACCCCTGACGTCCACGGTGTGGTGGGCGCACACGTCCATGGCGGCCGACCGGCTCCTGCGTCTGCTGGACGAGCAGGAGCGCGCCCGCAACGCCCGCTTCCGGCACCAGGCCGACCGCGACCGCCACTTGCTCGGCAGGGCGATGGCCCGACTGGCCTTGGCCGAACTGGTGTCGTGCCCGCCCGAGGAGGTGACCTTCGATCTGATCTGCCGATCGTGCGAGGAGAAGGAACGCACGGGCGCGGACCCGGGTGAGCGGGGTCCGCACGGCAAACCCGTCCCCTCCGGCCCCGTGCGCGGTTGGGAGGTGTCGGTCAGCCACTCCGGCGAGTGGGTGGTGCTGGCCGTGGCCGAAGGCGTGCCGGTCGGGGTGGACGTCGAACGGGTCTCGGCGGCGCGTGACCTGAACGGCCTGGTGGGGTACACGCTGGCCGACACGGAGCGGCCGGTGTGGGACGCCCTGCCGCCGCAGGAGCGGACGGGCGCGTTCTTCGGCTACTGGGCCCGCAAGGAGGCGCTGCTCAAGGCGACCGGGCTGGGGCTGTCGGGTGGGCTGCGGCGGGTCGCGGTCAGTCCGCCGCACGACGAGGCTCGGCTGGAGTCCTGGACGGGCGGGGGCGCCCCGGAGGCGGCCTGGCTGACCGACCTGGACCGGGGGGCCGACTACCGGTCCGCGTTGGCCGTGCTCACCGACCGTCCCGTACGCACGGAGGTCCGCTCGCACGCCGACACCATCGCGCTCCTGCGTTCCTGAGGTGCGGCGGGCTCGCGGCACGCCGCGAGCCCGCACCGGTGTTCAGGCGCCGCGTGCCAGGTCGCGGCTGATCACGAGGCGTTGGACCTGGTTGGTGCCCTCGACGATCTGGAGGACCTTGGCCTCGCGCATGTAGCGCTCGACGGGGAAGTCACGGGTGTAGCCGTACCCACCGAAGACCTGGACGGCGTCGGTGGTGACCCGCATGGCGGTGTCGGTGGCCATGAGCTTGGCCATCGCCGCCTGGGTTCCGAAGGGGCGGCCCGCGTCGCGGAGCCGGGCCGCGGACAGGTACAGCTCGCGGGACGCGGCGATCTGGGTCGCCATGTCGGCGAGCATGAAGCCCACGCCCTGGAAGTCGCCGATGGCCGTGCCGAACTGGCGGCGTTCGCGGGAGTAGGCGAGCGCCGCGTCCAGCGCGGCTTGGGCCAGACCGACCGCGCAGGCCGCGATGCCGAGCCGTCCGGAGTCCAGGGCCGCCAGGGCGATGCCAAAGCCCCGGTCCCGTTCGCCGATGAGGGCGTCCGCGCCGAGTCGGACGTCGTCGAAGAGCACCCCGGCGGTGGGCGAGGAGGACATACCCATCTTGCGTTCGGGGGCGGCCGCGCCCAGCCCGGGGGTGTCGGCCGGGACGTGGAAGCAGCTGATGCCGCGCGCGCCGGAGTCGGGGGCGCCGGTACGGGCGAAGAGGGCGTAGTAGTCGGCCCGTCCGCCGTGGGTGATCCACGCCTTGGCGCCGTTGACGCGGTAACCGCCCTCGACGGGTTCGGCGCGGGTAGTGAGGGCGGCGGCGTCGGAGCCGGAGGCGGTCTCGGACAGGCAGTAGGCGCCGAGGAGGTCGCCGCCGACCATGTCGGGCAGGTGGGCGGCCTTCTGGTCGTCGGTGCCGAAGGCGGCCACGGGGTAGCAGGACAAGGTGTGGACGCTCACGCCCAGGCCGACCGCGAGCCAGCCGCGGGCGAGTTCCTCGACGACCTGGAGGTAGATCTCGTAGGGCTGGTCGCCGCCGCCGTACTCGCCGGGGTAGGGCAGGCCGAGCAGTCCGGCGGCGCCGAGTGTGCGGAAGGCGTCGCGCGGGAAGGCGGCGTTGTCCTCGTCCTCGGCGGCGCGCGGGAGCAGCTCCTTGTCCACGATCTCCCGGGTCAGCTCCAGGAGCTGTTCCGCCTCGGGTGTGTGCAGTGTGCGTTCGACCGCCATGAAGCCTCTCCCACGGTGCGGCGACCCACGGCCTATTTAGTAGGTCGTCCAACTATATGGTGACGAACGGCACCCTATCCCACAAGATCGATCACAGCGAAGCACGGGGCTGGACGACGGGGAAGCCTGGGCGCGATCGGGTTGACGGCGCGTACGGGTCGACGACCCGCGAACACCCGTCTGTACACACACCCCCCGCGCGTCCTACATTCCACGCATGGACCTGGAACTCCGCCACTTGCGCACCCTCTGCCTCCTGGCCGACACCGGCAGCGTGACCCGCGCCGCCGCGGCCCTGTCGACGTCGCAGCCCGCCCTGACCACCCAGCTGCAACGCATCGAGCGCGAGGTCGGCGGCCCGCTCTTCCACCGGGGGCGGTCCGGTGTCAGCCCGACCGAGCTGGGCGAGTTCGTCCTGGTCCGCGCACGCTCCGTCCTGCTGTCCATGGACGACCTGTTGAACGACATCACGGCGCGCCGCTCCTCCCCGACCACGCTCAGGATCGGCGGGGTGGGGCCGCTGGCGCTGGAGTTGTCCGCGCGGCTGCCCGAGGTCTTCCCCGGCGTCCCCGTCAACGTGCGCACCGAGTACTCCCCCAAACTGGTGACCGACCTGGTCCGCGCCGGCCGTCTGGACGTGGGCACCACCGTCGACTATGTGGACCGCGACCTGCCCGCCGACGGACCGCTCGCGTGGGCGGTGCTGGCTGTCGAGCCGCTGTACGTCGCGCTGTGGGAGAACCATCCCCAGGCCGACCGACCGACGGTGCGTCTGGCCGATCTCGGCGACAGCCCGTGGGCGCTCACACCGCCGGATGGGAGCGGCTGGCCGGAATGCTTCTACCTGGCCTGCCAACGGGCCGGGTTCACTCCGAACGTGCCCTTCCGTCTCTACGACCGCTCCGAGATCCACGACCTCATCCGCGACCACCGCGCCGTGGCCCCGTGCCAGTCGGACTTCGACACCTCCGGCGGCGTCGTGGTCCGTCCGCTGGCCGAGGCCCCGATCCGACTGCGCCACCTCCTGGTCTGGCGCCGCGACAGCCCGATCCACCAGGCCTCAGGCCGTGTCGCCCGGGCCGCGCGCGAGATTCTGGACCGCTCCCCGAAGTCGGTGGCGGCCCCCCGGCCGCGGACCGTCGAGGAGGACTCGGCGGGCGGCTCCCTCGGCGACTGACCCGCTCAGCGCCTCGAACGAACGGCGGCGCGCACCCACGGCAGCGCCGACCACACCGCCATCACCAGTCCGGCCAGGATCAGCGCCGCGGTGGCGATCCACTCGTGCGACCCGTCGGGGTGGTACACGCGGGTGTTCGCGCCGATGTCCACGGCCGCCGACACCGAGCCCTCCTCGCACGCGAAGTCACCGCCCGCGAGGTAGACCCACTCGCGCTCCACGGAACCGTCGTCGGCACGGTAGTCGCCGTAGCAGGTGCAAGACACGTGGCCGAAGTGGTTCACGCAGTCCTGCGCGGCCGCGGTGAACCGGCCCGGGTCGCCGTCCGCGCGCAGCGCTCGGATGCTCCGGTCCACGTTGCCTCCGCCCAGGTAGACGAGGAGCACACCGAGCAGCAGGACCACGATCGGGAAGGCGCCCACCCGACTGCGTGCCGCCCGGCGGCGGGTCACGCGGCGACCTCCGACGTCTCCTCCTGGTCGTCGACGCAGTCGCACACCATCGTGCTCCGGTCCTCGGGCCGGGGTCGCGCGTGCAGGTACAGGGCGACCACCATCGGGGCGAAGACGAGGGAGTTGTACAGCAGGTGCAGCTCCACGCGCGGGATGATCAGCTGGACGAGGCTGGTCGGAGCGTCCAGACCGGCGATGTTGGCCCCGATCAGGGCCTGGATCAGCAGCAGCAGGTGCTCGAAGTGGTGCCAGATCTGGATGCCGAGGGAGATCCACCACCACGTCCGGGAGCGCCCCGTGAAGCCCGGGAGCAGGAGGAACAGACCCGCGAGCATCACCAGCGCGTAACCGTAGTGCAGCCACTCGGAGGTGACCAGCCACGGGAAGGGGATGCCGAGCACGCCCCTGGCCTCGGGCACCGGCCAGTCCAGCGCGTAGATCTGCGCGGCTTGGGCCAGGTGTTCGGCCCAGTGCGCGAGCACGATCACCATGAAGATCCGCAGTCCCGCACGGTGGCCGCGGGTGTTGATCACGTCGACTCCGTCCCGGCATGCCCGGTAGGTGTTCTGTACCACGGCCATCGGCCACTCCCCAGGGTCGTCATCGGATGTCCGCTCCCCGTCCGTGAACCGTCGCGTTCGGGGTACGGCGCCATGTCCATCGTCGATCGCGCGTGACGTCCCGTCCTCTTCCGCGTTGCTCTACGGGACGTGGGTCCGCGCACGCGGGGAAAGCACCGACCGATCCCTCTATCCGAATTGTGGGATCGGAGGATGAGGAACCTCGATTTAGGTTCGTCGACCCGTTGGAGAGTGCCTTCGCACAGCGCCGAACAAGGAATCCGAGATACGGAAAAGAGCAATGCGGAAGACGTTCGGCGAAGAGAGCGTGGCAAGGATGGAGCGATGAGCGCCCGAGCGCCTCCGCCACGGCGAACTCCCCGCCCAGTGATCGCCATGCTGGTTCAGAACCACGTAGGAGAGAGAGTGCGAGAATCGGTTCGTCAGGCCGTCTCGTCCATACACACACGCTATTCCGAGCCGATCACCCTGGCTGATATCGCCGCCGAAGTCTTCGTCAGTCCCTTCCACCTGTCCAGGGTCTTCGCACAGGAGGTCGGTGTTCCCCCTGGCAAGTACCTCACCGCGGTTCGCATGTTCGAGGCCAAGAAACGGCTCATCGCCTCACCCATGACCGTCTGCGACATCGTCCACAGCGTCGGATACAACAGCGTGGGCACCTTCACGAGCCGATTCACCCGTGCCGTGGGGATGTCTCCGCGCCAGTACCGGCAGCCCGAGGTCGAGCGGCTGCTCGTGGCCGCGTCCGGCGGCTTCAGCCGCATGCCGCCCCTGGGGGAGCTGAACAGGGTCGGCCGGCGGCGTGTCGGGCACCGACACAACGCGGGGAGACTGAGCGGAGTCATCGAGCTCCCCCGACACCCCCCGGAGACGACCGTGCTGGTCGGCGCCTACCAGGAGCGCATCCCGCAGCAGGCACCGGTCGTGTCTCTGGCCCTCCCCGCGCACGGGCGTACGGAGTTCGCCCTCGCGGACGTTCCCCCGGGGGACTGGTCGGTCATCGCCATCGCCATGCCCGAGGGCACGACCCACAACCGGGAGGACGTCTTCGTCGGTTCCTCCCCCGTCCGAGTCGCCGTCCACGCGGGCGCCGACTCCCGTACCCGGATTCCGATGCGGCGGCTCGCCCCCACCGACGCCCCCATCGCGATCACCCTCGCGGACTCCCTGCCCCTCCCGGTCGAACGCCACCCCGAACGCCCTCCGGCGCTGGCCTGCGGCTGACCCCACGTCCCCGGGAGGCACAGTGGACCCCACCCCGCGGACACCGCGACGCCACGTACCACCCCAAGCGCCCAAGGCCCGTGTCAACGCACGAGGCCCTCACCCGGGGAACCGAACGAGCAACACCTGAACGGGACCGTCGGGCGGCATCCCACCTGAGCGGATTCGCGCACGAAACGGCGCGTGCCGGTGTGGGCCGGGCGCCGAGGCCCGCCTGCTCCGGCCGCTGTGCGCGCGCCCCGCATCCGCTCCGGAGGTGGGCCGCCCGACGCGGGGCCTTGCCCACGCGCTGGTCGGTGAGCACGCGCGCCACCCCGAGGCCGTAGTGGCGTGCGCCACGCGTATGGTGTGTACTCGCCAGTAACCTACCTTGGGTAGCACCCCGCACCACCCCGGAGCGGCACCTCCCCGCGCACGGGCCCATCCCCGCCGTAACACACCACGGACCCACAGGACACACCACCATGCGACCACTGAGTTCCCTCGCCGCGGCCCTGGCCGTCGCGATGTTGGCGACCTCCTGCTCCCTCGGCCAGTCGGGCGAGGGCGATGCCGACGCGGACAACACCCAGGGCGTGACCGACGACGCCGTGATCATCGGTACGCACCAGCCGCTCACCGGAGCGGCCGCGCCCGGATTCCGCCACGTGTCCAGCGGAGCCCGTGCCGTGTTCGACTACATCAACGACAACGGCGGCATCCACGGCCGCCGTATCGAGTACCAGGTCCAGGACGACGGCTTCGACCCGGCCCACACCCAGGAGGTCACCCGCACCCTCCTGGAGGACCACGAGATCTTCGCGATGCTCGGCGGACTGGGCACGCCCACCCACGAGTCGGTCATCGACGAGCTCAACGACCAGGGGGTGCCGGACCTGTTCGTCTCCTCCGGCGCCCTGGCCTGGGACCAGCCCGAGGAATACCCCTACAGCTACGGCTTCCAGGTGGACTACACCCGGGAGGCCAAGGTCCAGGGACAGTTCCTCGCCGAGAACTTCGCCGGTGACGACGTCGCCCTCCTCTACCAGAACGACGACGTGGGCCCCGCGTCGCACGCCGGGATCGAGCAGTACCTGTCCGAGGAGATCGTGGCCTGGGAGTCCTACGACCCCGGGGTGCCCGAGCTCTCCGGTCAGATCGCGGCGATGAAGGAGTCCGGCGCCGAGATCGCCGTGTGCTACTGCATCCCCTCCTACCTGGGCCTGGCCGTCATGGAGGCGGCCGCGACCGGGTACGAGCCCCAGTGGGTGGCGCCCAGTTTCGGCGGCGACGTGCGGATCGTCACCGGTCTGATCGAGGAGTTCGCCGAGGGCACCCCGGCCGAGGACATCCCGCCCGAGGCCTTCCTGGACGGACTGATCATGACCGCGTTCCTGCCCATGGTGTCCCAGTCCGACGATCCGTGGACCGCGTTCTACCGGGACATCCACGAGCAGTACAACGAGGGCACCCCCTTCACCGACACCACGATCTACGGCATGGCGCAGGCGACGCTGTTCGCCCAGGTGCTCATGGAGGTGGGCCCGGACCTGAACCGCGAGGCGCTCCTGACCACCCTGAACTCCCACGAGTGGACGGGACCGGGGCTGGTCCCCTTCGCCGCGAGCGAGGACGACCACAGCGGCTACACCGGGGTGATGGTCATCCAGCACCACGCCGGCGAGGAGATCGAGATCCTCCAGGAGCCCATGAGCACCGACGGCGGTGGCGGCGCGATCCTCGCGTTCGAGTTGGAGCGCCCCACACCCGACGAGGTCGTGCTCTCCGACGGCGACGCCACGGGGTAGGCCCCGGCCACGGGATCAGGCCAGTCGACCCGGCTCGGCGGGAAGCCTGAAGGTGAACACGGCACCGCCGAGCCGATCGCTCGCCCCGACCGTGAGCGTCCCGCCGTAGTCCTCGGCGATCTCCCGGGATATGGGCAGCCCCAGACCGCTTCCACCGGGGTCGCGCTCACGGGATTCCCTCAGGCGCGCGAAGCGCTCGAACACGCGCTCCCGGTCCCTCTCCGGCACACCGGCTCCGTCGTCGTGGACCCGGAGCACGGCCGACTCCCCCTCGCGGTCGACGGTGATGTCGATACGTGACCTGGCGTGCCGCTCGGCGTTGGCGACCAGGTTGGTCAGCACGCGGGCCACACGCAGCCGGTTGGCGAGCACCCACACGGGACCGGCCGAGTGCACCTGGATCACGGGGCCGTTCCGTCTGCCGACGAGTTCCTCCGCCACCAGGGCGGACAGGTCCACGCGCTCGCTGGCGGCCGTCGCCCCGGTGTCCAGGCGCGCCAGCTCCAGCAGGTCGGCGACGATGTTCTCCAGCCGCTCGGTGTCGGCGAGCAGGGCGGTGAGCAGGAGTTCACGCGCGTGGGGGTCAGGCTCGGGGTCGGAGAGCTCGACCTCGATCCGTGTCCGCATCCCGGCGATGGGGTTGCGTAGCTCGTGGGAGGCGTCGGAGACGAACCGGCGCTGCTTGGCCACGGCCTCCGCGAGCCGTTCGAGGCTGGCGTTGGCGGTGCGGGCCAGGTGGGCGATCTCGTCCTGGCTCCTCGGCACGGGAAGTCTGCGGTCGAGGTTGCTGGCCGACATGCGGTCCAGTTCCGCGCTGATCCGCTCCACGGGACGCAGAGCCCGGCCGACCCCGTACCAGGTGACGACGGCGGTGATACCGAGCAGCAGCCCCGACATACCGCCCATCACGATCTCCGGTGTGTTGGTCTCCAAAAGCGTGGGCCGAGGCGTGGCGGCCAGGACCCAGACGTCCCCGTAGGCGGACCCGTTGACCTCGTAGCCGACGACGAGCAGACACTCGCGGTCCCTGTGGTCCGCCTCGTCACCGCACATCGTGGTTTCGAAGCGGGCGGTGTCGGAGGTCGCGTCGGGTATGGCGAGGGGTGGCTCACCCTGTTCGGCCGCGCTGAACGCCAGCACCTCGTGGGTCTCGCGGTCGATGACCTGAATCCACAGGACGGGTGACTCGGCGGGGATCAGATCCTCGTACCGGCTGACGGCGATGTCTTCGATGACCACGCGGGCGGCTCGGGCCGCCTGGTCGCGATCCCGGTCCAGGACCAGTTCACGGACCGCGATGGCGGTCGCCAGCGACCACAGCCCGATGACGATGATCAGCACCGCGACGGCCCATATGGTCACCCGGGCACGGATCGACCTTGGACGTATCCGACGCCACGTCGCTCTGGCTCTTCCGCCCCAATCTGACACCCGGCCATTGTTGCTCAAAGTGACGCACAAGTGTCGGATGGTGTCCGGTGTGGCGATGCGGATCTGGCCACGCAACCGTCCTGCGTCTTCCGTCCGGCGCCCTCAAGGGGGCGAGGACGACCGTGCCGACGACCCGGCGGCCGGGCGCATCGGCCGTCTCGGGCCCGAGGGCCGTGACCACGGCGGCGCCGGGCGATCGATCACGCCTCGTACGGGTCCGGCGGGTTGTCCACCGTCTCCCACTCCAGGGCGTCGAAGCGGTGCTCGCTGACGTCGACCAGTTCGCCCTCGGGCTCGACCCACGTGCCGCGCACCGTCCACCAGGTGTCGGCCTCCGGTTCGGGCCCTCCGGTGACGAGCACCCGGTTGACGATGGCGTCGGCCGCGCAGCAGGCCATCTGGAGCCGGGCCAGGTACCACCCCTCGCCCTCGTCATTGGGCACCGCGAACCCGGTCAGTTCGACCTCGCGACCGGCCAGCGCGCGCTCCTCGTCCACCCAGGCCCGCATGACGAACTGACGGATGTCCATGCGCACGACCTCGCCTGGCGCCGCCTCATCCAGCCCGTCGTCGAACCGGCCGGAGGGCGGGCCCTCCTGCGGTGCGCTGGCGGGCTCGCTCCGCTCGACGGTGTAGGAGCCCAGAGCCGGTGGGGCCACGACGAAGACCGCTAGGACCGGCACGAGCAGCAGCCAGGCCACACGCGGCGCCCGCGCGTGGTCGTGGCCGGCGCGTCCGCCACCGTCCGCACTCCCCTCGGCGGCCGCCACCGCGCACGCCGAGTGGTCCGCCCCATCGTCCTCCGCGCGGCTCCCGCCGCGGATCTCCGCCGCCACCACCGCGACGCCGAGCGCCACCGTGACCACCCCGGCGGCGATCAGGAAGGGGCCGAACCCCGGTTTGACCCAGTTGAGGTACATGTTCGTGGGGACCGTGCTGGTCAGGGCAGCCGCCCCCAACAGCACGAGGGTCAGTCCCTGGGCGATGCGGTTCACAGGAGCAGTCCTCCGATCACGAACGTGCTGAGTAGTCCGACCACCAGGCACAGCGGGGCGAAGCGGACGGCGAACCGCCAGCCGAACACCGCCGCCTGCATCGCGATGAGCTTGAGGTCCACCATCGGACCGATCACCATGAACGCGAGCTTGGCGGTGGGCGAGAAGTCGGTGAAGCTGAGCGCGACGAACGCGTCGGCCTCCGAGCAGATGGACAACAGGATCGCCAGAGCCGCCATGACCAGGACGGAGATCACCGGGGCCTCGGCCACCGACAGCAGCCACTCACGCGGCACGAAGATGTTGAGGCTCGCCGCCGCCAGCGCGCCGACCACGAGGTAGCCGCCCGCGTGCATCATGTCGTGCAGCATCGAGTCCCGGAAGACCACCCACCGGCCCGCCCCCTCCGCGTGGGTGGGAGTGGGCAGCCGCAGCCAGTCCGCTCGGCCGAACCGCACCCAGATCCAGCCGATGACCACCGACGCCAGCAACGACGCCCCGAACCGGGCCAGCACCATCTCGGGCTGTCCCGCGAAGGCCACCGCCGTGGCGATCATGACGACCGGGTTGATGGCGGGCGCGGCCAGCAGGAACGTGAGCGCGGCCGCCGGAGCGACCCCCCGCTTGACCAGGCTCCCGGCGATGGGCACCGAGGCACACTCGCATCCCGGCAGGAGCGCTCCGGACAGTCCCGCGACCGGAACCGCCGCACCGGGCCTGGACGGAAAGAACCGCTGGTAGACCGAGGCCGGCACGAACGCGGTGAGCGCCGCGGACAGGGCGACGCCGAACACCAGGAAGGGCAGGGCCTGGAAACTGATCGCGGTGAAGACGGTGGCCCAGGCGAGGAAGGCCTCGCTGGTCAGCTGGTCGGACAGCCAGGCGTGCGCCACCGCCATCGCGGTGATGAACAGGGCGAACAACCAGACGGTACCGGTCCTGCGCGCTCCGGTGCGGCGCCCCCAGTCCGAGGGCGGGAGTTCGTCCCCGCGTTCGTCCCACCCCACGGCGAGGGAGTCGCCCAGGGAGGCGTGCGGGGTGGAATCCGACGAGGGGGTCGGGGTCCGATCGGACACGGTGCTACTCCGAGTGGTCTGGCGGGATCTTCAGGAATGGTAACCGAAAACCGTTTTCGTTCGGGTCCGGCGGTGGCGGCCTGTGGACAACGCGGGCCGCCTCCGTTCGAAGCCGTCCGCGTCAGCGCCCGCCGCCGACGTCCTCCCCGTCCCCACCGTCCTCGGGACGGTCCTGGTCGCCGGTCGGCACCACCGGATCCCCCAGCCTGACCCCGTGCTCGCGGACCACGTCCTCGGGAAGCGCGCCCGAGGGATCCCCCCAACACTGTACGTTCCTCAGGTCGGGCATCTTGGCCAGGGTGAACTGCGGGTCCAGGCCGTTGCGGTACTGGCGGCCGTAGTCCGCCAGCAGGCGGAAGGCGACCCCGGACAGCGGCACCAGCGCGATGAGGTTGATCACCGCCATCACACCCATGAAGGCGTCGGCGAAGCTCCACACCAGGGTCAGCGGAGCCACGCTCCCGGCGAACACGGCCACCAGCACGAGCACACGGAAATAGGTCAGGTGGCGCGGTTCGGCGTCGAGGAACCTCATGTTGGTCTGACCGTAGTAGTAGTTGCCCAACACGGAGGAGAAGGCGAGCAGGAACAGGATGACGGTGAGCGCGTGCACCGCCCATCCCCCCAGGCTGGTCTCCAAGGCCGCCTGCGTGACCTGGGCTCCCCCCACGCCTCCGTACTCCGGCTCGGGCACCAGGACGATGAACGCGGTCACCGTGCAGATCAGGAGGGTGTCGAAGTAGACGCCCAGGCACTGCACCAGTCCCTGCTTGACCGGGTGCGACACCGACGCGGTGGCTCCCGCGTTGGGGGCCGAGCCCAGACCCGCCTCGTTGGAGAACATTCCCCGTCGCATGCCCTGGACGATCGCCGCGCCCACACCACCCGCGACGAACTCCCGGAGACCGAACGCCGAGGCGAAGATGTCGCCGATGACCCGTGGCAGCTCGCCGATGTTGAGCGCGACGACGACCAACCCGAGCAGGACGTACAACAGGGCCATCCCGGGGACCAGCGCCTCGGTCACGTGGGCGATGCGCCGGACTCCGCCGAAGATGATGAGGGCCACGAGCCCGACCAGGACGAGTCCGACGACGACGTCCAGCACCCATCCGTCCGGCCCCCCGAGCTCCGCGACCGTGGTGGAGACCGCCGAGGAGATGCTGTTGGCCTGCACTGAGTTGAACACCAGTGGGAAGGTGATGATGAGGACGACGGCGAAGAGCGCGCCCATCCACCGCTGGCCGAGCCCGTGGAGCATGTAGTACGCGGGGCCGCCGCGGAACCCGGTGTCGGACCGCACCTTGTACAGCTGCGCCAGGGTGGACTCCACGAAGGCGGCCGAACCCACCACGGTCGCCATCAGCCACATCCAGAACACCGCTCCGGGTCCGCCCAGGACGATCGCGGTGGCCACACCGACGATGTTGCCCGTTCCCACGCGGGAGGCAGCCGAGATCGCGAAGGCCTGGAAGGAGGAGATCTCCCTCTTGCCGTCGGGGGCGATGCCCGGGCTGCTGCGGATGACTCGGAACATCTCCGGTAGCAGCCGGAGCTGGACGATGCCCGAGCGCAGCGTGAAGTAGACCGCCAGGACGATCAGGAGCGGGATGACGATCCAGCTCCAGAACACGTCGTTGACGGCGACGATGGCGTCGTTCAGGACGTTCACCCGTTCCCCTCCCGGCGGCGCGGTCACCCCGGACCGGGACCGGGGCCGTCCCGCCACTGTCCGTGAGGTCGGGTGCGCCGTGCGAGCGGGACACGCGAAATCCCGGCAAAGGACCGTCACGGTCCTGTCGCCCGCCCTATGCCGATGTCCCACATGACGGCGCGCCCACCTGTGGGGGCGGGGGATATGGCCCAGGTCACGCCCGATCCCTACCGTTCGTCCCATGGAACCGAACACCGCCTCCTCCCCGGCCCCGGATCAGCCCAGGACATCCATCCTGCGCGTGGTGACGGCCAGCCTCATCGGCACGACGATCGAGTGGTACGACTTCTTCCTCTACGGCGCCGCCGCGGCGCTCGTCTTCAACCAGGTCTTCTTCCCGGAGGCCGACCCTCTGGTCGGCACCATGTTGGCGTTCACCACCTACGCGGTGGGATTCGTGGCCCGACCGCTGGGCGGTCTGGTCTTCGGGCACTTCGGCGACCGGATCGGCCGCAAACAGCTCCTGGTGATCAGCCTGCTGATGATGGGTGGGTCGACGTTCGCCATCGGCCTGCTGCCGACATACGCGGCGGTCGGCGTGGCCGCACCCCTGCTCCTCACGCTCCTGCGCGTCGTCCAGGGCTTCTCCCTGGGCGGTGAGTGGGGCGGCGCGGTCCTACTCGTCTCCGAACACGGGCGCCCGGAACACCGCGGCTTCTGGGCCTCCTGGCCGCAGGCCGGCGCGCCGGGCGGCAACCTGCTCGCCACCGCCGTACTGGCGATCCTGTCCGTGACGATGGCCGACGAGACCTTCCTCGACTGGGGTTGGCGGGTGCCGTTCCTGCTGTCCGGGGTCCTGGTGATCGTCGGACTGTGGATCCGTCTCGCCGTCAGTGAGTCCCCGGTGTTCCGCGAGGCCCGCGAACGCGCCGAGGCCGCCCCGACGTCGGAGCGCGCCCCCATCGTCGGCGTCCTGCGCGACCACTGGCGCGAGGCCCTCGTCGCCATGGGTGTGCGGATGGCGGAGAACGTGTCGTACTACATCGTCACCGCGTTCATCCTCGTCTACGCCACCCAGGAGGCGGAGCTGTCCAACGGGCAGGTGCTCAACGCGGTCCTGGTGGCCTCCGCGGTCCACCTGGTGACCATCCCCGCCTGGGGCGCGCTGTCCGACCGGATCGGCAGGCGGCCGGTCGTCATGGTCGGAGCGATCGGGATCGCCCTGTGGGGCTTCGCCTTCTTCCCGCTCATCGACATGGGCACCTTCTGGTCGGCGACTCTGGCCGCCACGGTGGGCCTGATCTTCCACGGCGCCATGTACGGGCCGCAGGCGGCCTTCTTCTCGGAACTGTTCAGCACACGGGTGCGCTACTCGGGTGCCTCCATCGGCTACCAGCTCGCGTCGATCGTGGCCGGCGGCCTGGCTCCGCTGATCGCGACCGCCCTGCTCGCCGCGTTCGGCTCCTCGCTGCCCGTGGCGCTGTACTTGACGGCCATGTGCGCCGTGACGCTGGTCGCGGTGGCGGTCGCGCGCGAGACGCGCGGCCGCGACCTGGGCGAGTCCACTCCCTCGGCGACCGTCCGCTGACCCCGGACGCGAAGGGGCTCGGGCCCGGCCGAAGCCGGACCCGAGCCCGATGTCATGCCCGGGGACCCGTGTCAGGGGTGCCCGTCAGCGCGGATCAGTACCGCGATGCCGAGTCGTAGCGGTCGTCACGGCGGTTGTTCCTGCCCCGGTAACCGCCGCGGCGCTCGCCGTCGCGGAAGCCGCCGCCCTCACCACGGCGGTCGGTGCGTGGACGGTCGCCGCGGTAACCGCCGCCACGGGGGCCGCCACGGCGCTCGCCGGAGTCGCCGTAGCGGTCGCCACGGTAACCACCGCCCTCACCGCGCTCGCCGTCCCGGAAACCGCGGCGCTCGCCGTCGCGGAAGCCGCCGCCCTCACCGCGACGCTCGCCGCGCGGACGGTCGCCGCGGTAACCGCCGCCACGGCGGGGGCCGCCGCCACGGTAACCGCCGCCACGGGGGCCGCCACGGCGCGGGCCGCCACGGCCGCGGCGCGGACGCTCGGGCTCCGGCGGCTCGATCCACGGCTCCCAGCTGGGCTCCTTGGCCCCGGTCACCTCGGTGAGCAGCTCGTCACCGGGGTTGACCAGGTGCTGCTTGGCGTCCACGCCGGCGTCGTTGAGCAGGCGGCGGGCCATACGGCGCTGGTTGGGCGCCACCAGGGACACCACGGCGCCCGAGGAGCCCGCGCGGGCGGTGCGGCCGCCGCGGTGCAGGTAGTCCTTGTGGCCGGTGGGCAGGTCGATGTTGACGACCAGGTCGATGCCGTCGACGTGGATGCCGCGTGCGGCGACGTCGGTGGCGACCAGGGCCTGGATACGGCCCTCGCGGAACTTGGCGAGGGTGCGGGTGCGCACGCTCTGCGTCTTGCCGCCGTGCAGGGACGCGCAGGGCACACCGGCCTGGACCAGCTGTTCGCTGATCGTGTCGGCGCGGTACTTACTGCGCACGAACAGGATCGTGCGGCCCTCGCGCGCGGCGATCTGGGCGACGATCTTGTTCTTGTCGCGCGGCAGCACCTTGAGCAGGTGGTGCTCCATGGTGGTGACCTGGGAGACCGGCGGGTCCACCGAGTGGGTGCGCGGGTTGTCCATGTACTTGCGCACCAGCTTGTCGACGTCGCCGTCGAGCGTGGCGGAGAACAGCAGGGTCTGGCCGTCCGGGTGCACCTGGTCGAGCAGCTCGCTGACCTGCGGCATGAAGCCCATGTCGCACATCTGGTCGGCCTCGTCCAGCACCGAGATCTCCACGTCGCCCAGGTCGCACGCGCCCTGCTCGATGAGGTCGGTGAGGCGGCCCGGGGTGGCGACGAGGACGTCGACGCCGCGGCGGAGTTCGTTGATCTGGCGTGTGTAGGAGCTGCCGCCCACGACGTCGCCGACGCGCACGCCCAGGACGCGGGCGTAGCCGCGCAGGGCGTCACGCACCTGATGCGCCAGTTCACGGGTGGGCACCAGGATCAGGGCCCGGGGACGGGCGGAGGCGGCGCGGCGCTCGGAGCAGCGCGTCAGGACCGGCAGGCCGAAGGCCAGGGTCTTGCCCGATCCGGTGCGGCCGCAGCCGAGGACGTCGCGTCCGTCGATGGCGTCGGGGATCGTGGCGGCCTGGATCGGGAACGGGGTGGTCACACCGTTCTTGGCCAGCTCGTCGACGATGTCCTGGGGAAGCCCGAGGGCGTCGAAGGCAGGCTCTACGGCAGTGTCCGTCAAGTGACGTGTACCTTCCTCATCGTTTGGCGGCGTTTCGAGGAAGGCTCCACACGGCCCGGGGACCCAGCGAAGAAATCACACAAACGCGCCTGATCACACGCGGAAGCGGGCCCCGATTCAGATGGGGCTCCTGGACTCTTCGGGTCAAGAGTGGCGTCGACGCCGTCGACACGCTGTCCGCGTCTTGTGCGGCCCGGCACGCTCGGATGCGCGCGGCAATGGAATGACCGCCTGGAGCAGCGTACTAGAGATCCCCCCGCATCGGGGACGGGATGGGTGGTTTTCCCCGGTGATCCAGGTCTCCCACCCCGTCTCCGGCGGGCTCTCCCGCTATCTGGAGCCGGCGGCCGTCGCCTCGGCGAGCGCGGTGAGTCGGCCGATCTGGGCCCGACGCTCGGCGGCGACCTGCTGTTCGAGCGTGTTGCCCGCCGCCTGCTGAAGCAGTGCCTTGGTGGCGGTGGCGGCGTCGCGGTTGGTGGCGAGCAGCCCCTCGACGAGGTCGTCGACGGCCCCGTGCAGTTCGTCGACGCCGACGACCAGCTCGGCCAGGCCCAGCTCACGTGCCTCGCTCGCGCCCACCCGGCGCGCGGTCAGGCAGATCTCGGTCGCGCGGTGCACTCCCACGATGTCCACGAGCGGCTTGGTCCCGGTCAGGTCCGGGACGAGGCCGAGCGCGGGCTCCTTCATGCACAGGGAGGCGTCGTCGGCCAGGACGCGGATGTCACAGGACAGGGCCAACTGGAACCCGGCGCCGATCGCGTGGCCGCGCACCGCCGCGACGGTCACCAGGTCGGGACGGCGCAGCCACAGGAACCCCTCCTGGAGGCTGGCGATGTACTCCTCCAACGCGGCCTCGTCCGCCGAACCGTCGGCCAGGCCCGCGACGATGGACCGCTCGCCGTCGACTCCCTCGGGGGTGAACATGTTGAGGTCGATGCCGGCGGAGAAGATGTCACCGTCTCCGGTGATGACGATGATTCGGACATCGTCGGGCAGCGTCTGGCCGACGTGGGCCAGGGTGGTCCACGTACGGCCGGTCATCGCGTTGCGGCGCTCCGGACGGCTGATGGTGATCCTTGCGACCGGGCCGTCCACCGCCAGTCTCAGACCGGCACGGTGCAGCTCCTCTTGGGTGGGAGCGCTCGCGGGGGCGTTCGGGGCCTCTGCCATGGGTTCCTCCGTCGTGTCGGGTTCCACCCTGACATTACTGGCTGGTAACCAATCCGAGGCGGAAGACCCCGACAAGCGTCGGTCAGGCGCCGGGCCCCGGTCGGCGCGTCGCCCCGCCGCGTCCGCGCAGCTCGACCCCCGCCTCGCCGAGCAGCCTGTGGACGAACCCGTAGGACCGGCCGGTGGCGGCTGCCAACGTGCGGATGCTCTCCCCCGCGTCATAGCGGCGCTTGAGTTGGGTGGCCAGGGCCGATCGGTCCTCCCCGGACACGCGGGTGCCCTTGCTCAGCGCGTCGTTCACTGATCACTCCTCGAGGTCGTGGTGAGCCGGATCGTACTCTCCGCCATGATCCGGTACCGGAGCGGAACGCCGCCACCCCAACGGTGCACCGCGTCCCGGATACTCTCCTCGGACAGGGTTTCGGAGCGCCACCGCGGATGTCCGAAACGGGCGGCGGTGAACCTCCCGGGCACTCGTGCGTCCCCGGCCCCACACCGCCCGTCACCTGTTCCACCCCCGGATCAAGCCAGGGCGATGAGGTCCTCGAACTCGGTGTTCCACACGTCCTCGACACCGTCGGGCAGCAGGATGACCCGCTCGGGTTGCAGTGCCTCGACCGCACCCTCGTCGTGGGTGACCAGCACGATCGCGCCCTTGTAGTTGCGCAGTGCCGCCAGGATCTCCTCGCGGCTGGCCGGGTCGAGGTTGTTGGTCGGCTCGTCCAGGAGGAGCACGTTGGCGCTGGAGACGACCAGCGTGGCCAGGGCCAGACGGGTCTTCTCCCCTCCGGAGAGCACCCCGGCGGGCTTGTCCACGTCGTCACCGGTGAACAGGAAGGAGCCCAACGTCTTGCGTGCCTCGACCTCGGGTAGGTCCGGGGCGGCGCTCATCATGTTCTCCAGGACGCTCCGGTCCACGTCCAGGGTCTCGTGCTCCTGGGCGTAGTAGCCGAGTTTGAGTCCGTGGCCGGGCACGACCTGTCCCGTGTCGGGCTCCTCGACCCGGCCGAGCAGTCTCAGGAGCGTGGTCTTGCCCGCGCCGTTGAGCCCGAGGATCACGACGCGGCTGCCCCGGTCGATCGCCAGGTCGACCCCGGAGAAGATCTCCAGGGACCCGTACGACTTGGACAGCCCCTCCGCCATGAGAGGCGTCCGGCCGCTGGGGGCGGGGTCGGGGAACCGCAGCTTGGCGACCCGGTCGGACTTGCGCACACCCTGCACGCCGCCCATGATCCGGTCGGCCCGGTTGAGCATCTGCTGGGCGGCTCGCGCCTTGGACGCCTTGGCCCGGAACTTGTCCGCCTGCTTGCGCAGGGTGTCGGCCTGCTTCTCGGCGTTGGCCAGTTCCCGGCGGCGACGGCGCTCGTCGGCCTCGCGCTGGGTCAGGTACTGCTTCCAGCCCATGTTGTAGATGTCGATGACACTGCGGTTGGCGTCCAGGTAGAACACCTTGTTGACCACGTGCTCGACCAGTTCCACGTCGTGGCTGATGACGATGAGGCCGCCCTGGTGGCTCTTGAGGAAGTCGCGCAGCCAGACGATGGAGTCGCCGTCAAGGTGGTTGGTGGGCTCGTCGAGGAGGAGGGTGTCGGCACCGCTGAAGAGGATGCGCGCCAGTTCGATCCGTCGGCGCTGGCCGCCGGAGAGCGTGTGCAGCGGCTGGGAGAGCACGCTGTCGGGCAACCCCAGGCTGGAGGCGATCGCGGCGGCCTCGGACTCGGCGGCGTATCCGCCCAGCACGTGCAGCCGCTCCTCCCACCGGGCGTAGGCGCGCACGCCCTTGTTCCGTGTCTTGGTGTCGGTGCTGGCCATCTTCTTCTCGGCCTGGCGCAGCCCTTCGAGCGCCTCGTCGATGCCGCGGGCGGAGAGGATCCGGTCCTTGGCGATCACGTCCAGGTCGCCGGTACGCGGATCCTGGGGGAGGTAACCGATGCTGCCGGAGGAGGTGACCGTGCCGTTGGTGGGCAGACCCTCGCCCGCGAGCACCTTCGTCATGGTCGTCTTGCCCGCGCCGTTGCGACCGACCAGTCCGATCCGGTCTCCCGCCGCGACACGGAACGTACTCGGCTCCAGCAGGACCCGGGGGCCGACGCGCAGTTCGAGGTCGGTGGCGATCAGCATGACAGGGGCTTCCTAGCGGTGGTGGGACTGGGTGGTGACGACCGGGGCGCGGAACGGCCCTGCGGCGGAGGAGGGGTGGCCGGTCTCGGCCGACCGGCGTGGTGGGCCGAGGTGGCCGACCGACCCAGCCTAACGCCCCCCGCGCAAGGTGGCACGAGGTTTACGGCCGGGGCCTCGGGGAGGCGGCTCCGCACCCACAACGGGCGTGGGGCGACGCGCATTCCCCGGTGCCCCGGCCTCGGCCGTGCCAGGCGGAGACTTCCCGCGTCAGGCCCGCGACGCCGAGGAGTCGGCCCCTGCCTCCCCGCGGGGCGGATCCGCGGGCCCGGTGTCCACGGTCTCCTTGTGCTCCTCGGACGTGTGGGCCTGGTGGACCGGGGGCCGGTTGCGCAGCAGGGCCGCGAGCACGGCCGCGATGGGCGTCGCCAGGAACAGGCCGGGAATGCCGCCGACGATGCCACCGATGGTCAGGGCGATGAGCACCACGGCCGAGGGCAGTTCGAGCGCCTGGCCGTAGATCCGCGGGGCGAAGACGTTGCTCTCCAGCTGCTGCACGAGGATCACCGCGGCGAGCACGATCAGGGCCACGACCCAGTTCTCGGTCACCAGTGCGACGAGCACGGCGAGCAGACCGGAGAGGAAGGCACCGATGATGGGCAGGAAGGCACCGATGAAGGTGAGCACGATCAGTGGGATGGCCAGCGTGGTGTCGATGAGGAAGATGAGGACGATACCGATACCGACCGCGTCGAACAGACCGACCATCGCCACGCCGCGCACGTAGCGGCCCATCACTCCGTAGGCGACCCTCCCGCTGTACCGCAGACCCGGACGGGACTTGGGCGGCAGCAGGGTGACGATCCACTCCACCAGCTGGTCACCGGAGTGCACGAAGTACACCGTCAGGGCGAGCATCAGCACCAGCCCCACGAGCAGCTGGATCACGGCCGTCGTCGCGGTCCAGGCGCCGGTGAGGATCTGGTCCTGGTTCTCGGTGATCGTGGCCTCGATCTGATCCCAGGCGTTGTCGATGAGGTTGCTGAACAGCGCGGGGTCGAGACCGAAGGGGACGTCCAGCTGCTGGAGCTGGATGACCGCGCTGTTGACGCTGTCCACCAGGGCGTCGAAGCCGCTGACGGCGGGGGTCACGATCAGCGAGATGACCCCGCTGAGGACGGCGAGCCCGAAGATCATGCTGATCGCCGTGGAGGGCCCCCGGCCGAACCCGGAGCGCTTGATCGGGTTGGGCCTGCGCAGCCAGTTGGCCATGGGCATGAGCAGCGCGGTCAGGAACACGGCGAGGATCAGGGGCAGAGTGACGACGCTGAGGTAGACGAGCGCGTAGACGAGCAGCCCCGCCACGACTCCGATGATGAGCACCCGCCAGGCCACGTCACTGATCATGCGAAGAAGGTCGCCCGCCCCGACGTCGTCCTGTCCGACCAGTTCCGCCTCGGGGACCTCCGGCTCGGACACCGCCTCGACCCGCTGTTCGGCCTGGGCGGCACGACGTTGGGCACGGGCTCTGCGGCCCGAGATCCACTTGTTCAGGAGCGCCCACACTCCCGGCCGCTGGGCTTGCACATGGACTCCATTCTCTGGGGGTTGCGGGGCGGGCGTCAGGGAGCCGACTGGCCCGAGGAGCCACCGTCACCGGAGTCGCCGGGGTGCGCACTCCGGCTCTCCCACGTCACATGGTTCCCAACGACTCAGAACTGCCAGGGTTCCCGGGGACTGCCGCTGCGGACGATCTCGTTGCCGAAGGGCGCGAGGGCCACCGGGATCATCTTCAACGACGCCCACGCCATGGGTAGTCCGATGATAGTGACGGCCAGGCCGACGGCGGTGACGACGTGGCCGATGGTCAGCCACCATCCGGCGACGATGAGCCAGATGATGTTGAGGACCGTGCTGCCCCCGCCCGAACCGGGCTTGCGGACCAGATCCCGGCCGAAGGGCCACAGGGCGTAGCTCGCCATACGGAAGGAGGCGACACCGAAGGGGATCGTCACGATGAGGACGCAGCAGATGACGCCCGCGATGACGTAGCCGACCGCCAGCCAGAAACCGGCGACGAACAGCCAGATGATGTTGAGGATGAGCCGCAAGAGGGCCACGGTGCCTTGCTCCTTGTGTGTCACGACAGGTGGGCGACCGGTCCGAAGGGGTCGCATCCGAACTTGTACCCGCTGGGACGCGCGGGTGCCACGACCCGTTCGGCGCCGTTTCCCCGACTCCTCCCCTAGGGGGAGGACGCATCGGACCCTCTCCGCGGTCGTCGCCCTGGGTGAGGACATACGGTCAAGCCCTATCGCGGGCCCTGGTCCTGTCCACAATGTGATCGGCGCATCAGGGGGAGCCCCTAGGCAGGCGGGACATCGCACCATACGATGTGCTGTGTCCTTCGCGAGACAGCAGATCTTGCGATTTGCGACAAACTCGGACAATCCACCAGATGCCACCGAGTGGGCATCAGGTTTCGGTAACGGTTCTGCGAGTAATTTCCCTACCCCCCGTGCATGATCGGGAGTGGGGATGGCATGATTACGTACCGGCTCGGACGGAGGCCGTCACCGCCTCCGCAGCCGTTCGTGTGAGAGCACTCCGCCAGCGGCGGTCCAGGACCGCCAGGCCCGTGCTTCTCGTGGTCTCAGCCACACCGGGGAACACCGCCAGTACCGTCCGGCGTTCGCGTCGTGCGGGGTGCCTCACGCCGCATGACCAACTTTTGGTGACTGAAGCTTTTTCCGACAGCTTACTAGCGATTTCAGTAGAGGTGGTTCAAGCATGTCTCAGGTACGTCGGCAGGCCGCGCTGCGCCCCCGCCCGAGCTGGGGGTGGCAGGATGCCGCCGCGTGCCGGGGCGAGGACCTTGTGCTCTTCTTCGGCCCCGACGGCGAACGCCAGCCGGAGCGGGAGATCCGTGAGCGCAAGGCCAAGGAGATCTGCGCGGCCTGTCCGGTACGAACCGACTGCCTGGACTACGCGATCTCGCGTCCGGAGAAATACGGCACCTGGGGCGGGCTCAACGAGGACGAGCGCGCCTCCGAGCGCCGCCGCCGGATGCGCCGCGCCAACGCTGCCTAGCCGAGGCTCCCGACGCACGATCAGCGGATCTCCCCCGGTGGCCCCGGCCCCCGAACAACCCGCGGCGCCCCGACGACTTCCTCGTCGAGGGCGCCGCGGGTTTTCTCGTGCCCCTGGCAAGGGACACCAGCGTGGCGCGGCATGGGATCAGTCCCCGCTTCCGGACAGGTGCCGGTCGAACCAGTCGAGCGTCTCCACCGCCACCTGCCGCCACTCCTGACCACCTTCGAGAAGCTGTTCGGCGCCCGGCATCACCCGCAGATCGGTAGGGCCGGCCATCCGTCCGCGCGCCCACTCACTCAGTTCGCGGACGAAGGAGTCACCGCTCTCCAGGAGCACCATGACCGGTGCCCGCACCCTGGACAGGGCCGGTTCGGCCAGATCGATCCGGCCTCCGTACACCACGACGGCGCCCACGTCCCGGGGTCGCTCGGCCGCGGTGACCAGCGCCGCCGGAGCCGCCGTTCCCGAACCGAGGACCCCCACCGGCTCGTTGGCCGCGTCCGTGGCCCTCCGCAACCACGTGACCGCCGCGTTCAGCCGCTCCCCCAGAACCTCGGTGCCGACGCCCTCGGCGTGCTCGGCCCGCTCGCCCGCCGTCACCAGGTCCAACAGCAGTGTGGCGTAGCCCGACCGTCGCAGCACCGAGGCGATCGCCCGCCAGCGCGGGTCGGTCCGCCCCTCCCCCACCGCCAGGACGATCGCGCCGCGCAGGGCGGCGGGCATGGTGAGATCACCGTCGAGGTAGTCCTCACCGGCCCTGATCCGAACCCCGCGGGCCACGTCCGCCGGCGGGTGGGCGCGTCCGCGTTCGGCGAGGATCGCGGTCACGTGTCCGTCGGAGAGCTGGGAGAAGTCGCGGTACCACTCCCCCACCGCGTGGAAGTTGTCCGGGGCGCTGAGCACGACCAGCTCGTCGGCCTCCTCACGCAGCGAAGCGACCGCCTCCGGGGCGGCGACGGGTACGGCCAGGACGAGCTGTGCGGGGTCGGCCTGTCGCACCATGTGCAGTGCCGCCCGGGCGGTGCCACCGGTGGCGACGCCGTCGTCCACGACCACGCAGTCGCGCCCCGTGATCCGGGGTGTGGGGCGGTCGCCCCGGTAGGCGCGGCGTCGGCGTTCGAGCTCCTTGCGCTCGGCCTCCACCGTCTCGGCCAGCGCCTGCCGTGGGATGCGCATCCGGGCCAGGGCGAGGTCGTCGAAGATGACGTGGCCGTCCTCGGAGATCGCCCCGACGCCCAGTTCGGGGCGGCCCGGCAGGCCGACCTTGCGGACCATGAGCACGTCGAAGTCGGCGTCGAGCAGACGGGCGAGTTCGGCACCGACCGGAACCCCGCCTCTGGGCAGGGCCAGCACCAGCGGGTCCCGGACCGCGAAGGGCCGCACTCGCTCCGCGAGGCGGCGGCCCGCCTCGGACCGGTCGGTGAAGGGCAACGAAACGGGTACCGGGTTCATGTCCTCACCGGCACCGGGACCGTGGCCCCGGCACCGCTCCTCTCGGCTGTCCGGAGTGAGCCGTTGGAAAAGTGGTACCGGCATACCCCGCGACACGGCGGTCGCAACCCCGCGCGCAGGCAAAAACCCTCGTTCAGGTGTCGCGGAGGGCGGTCCTGAGCACCCCCATGAGCAGGGCGTCGTGTCTGCGCCCGTCCCACAGGAGCGCGTCACGCAGCCGCCCCTCGACGGTGAACCCGCACGAGCGGTACACCGCGATGGCCCTCATGTTGAACGCGTACACGTGCAGCCAGACCCGGTGCAGGCCGATGCGGTCGAAGGCGTACTCCAACACGAGTTCGGTGGCCTCCCGGCCCAGTCCCTGACCGGCGAACTCGATCGCCGACAACGCGATACGGTACCCGGCGCTCTCGTTCTCGGGGGACACGTCATAGACCGACAGCTCACCCAGGTAGCGTCCGTCCCTGGGCTCGGTGATCGCCAGGTCGAGGCGGTCACCGCGGCCCGCGCGGGTGGCGCACCACTCGCGTGCCCGCTCGTAGGTGAGGTGTCGGTGGTTCCCGGTGAGCCGACGGACCTCCTCGTCGAGGCTCGCGGCGAAGTAGGCGTCCGTGTGTTCGGGGGCGAGGGGGACCAGGCGGACGCGTTTCCCGACGAGGGTGGGTGTGTCTCGCAGCGCACTCGAATTGATCATGGACACTTCCGGTTCCGACCGGGCCGCGCGCACGGATCCCGGCGTGGGGTCGGCGGACAGTAACGAGGGCCCGTGCGGGAGGGGCCGCGGGGGCCGAAGTGGAACGTGACGGTGACGGCGGCGGAACCTCTATGTAAATCCGCCGCGGCCGCTGAGGCAAGCCCGGAGTCCGACTCGGCCGATACGGGGGTGCCTCGCACGCGGTCGGCTGTATAGCATCCGCTGGGATCGTCCGCAGCTTTGGGAGTCGCCGTGAACAGCCCCGCCACCCCCGCCACTCCGGCCCAGGCGCCGCCACCCCAGGCGCGCCGGGCCCGGATCGCGGTCTCCACCCTGTTCTTCGTCAACGGCTTCACCTACACCAACGCCGTCCCGTGGTTGCCGGTGATCAAGTCCGGTCTGGGCCTCAGCAACGCGGAGTTGGGCACGGCGATCGCCGCGGGACCCGCGGGAGCGCTCCTGACCGGCATGCTCGCGGGTCCGCTGATCCACCGGTTCGGCAGCGGCCGCACCGCCGTGGGAACGAGCCTGGTCACTCTGGGAGCGCTTCCGTTCATCGCACTCGCGCAGAACTGGTGGATGCTCGCGGCCGCCTTCCTGGTGCTGGGCAGCGCCGACGCCTGGACGGACTCCGCCCAGAACGCCCACGGCCTTCGGGTGCAGCGGCGGTACGGGCGCACCATCATCAACACCTTCCACGCCGTGTGGAGCATGGCGGCCGTCGCGGGCGGCGTCGTCGGGGCGACGATGGCCGGTCTCGGCGTGCCCGTCCTGGCTCACCTGGGCGGGGTGGCGCTGATGTTGGTGTGCGTGAACCTGTGGGCGAGCCGCATGCTGCTGCCCGGTCCCGAACACAGCGAACGCGAGGACGGGGCCGTGGGCGGGGACGGGCGACGCACGCGTGTGCCCGCGCGCGGAGCGCTCCTCCTGCTGTTGCTGGGCGTGCTGTTGGTCTTCGCGGCCGGGATCGAGGACTCGGCGGCGTCATGGGGTGCGGTGTACATGACCACGGAGCTGTCGGCTCCGCTGTTCCTCGCGGCGATGCCGTTCGTGGCGTGCCAGGCGATGATGACGCTGGGACGCCTGGTGGGCGACCGCGTCACCGACCGCTTCGGCGCGGCGGCGGTGGGCGCGGGGTGCGGTCTGTTGGCGGCGGGCGGTATGGCACTCGCGCTCGTCGCCGCGCATCCGGTGGCCGCGGTGGTCGGGTTCGGGATCATGGGTCTGGGGGTGTCCACGTTGTTCCCGCTGACACTCGCCGCCGCTGGTGACGTGCCGGGGGTGCGTACGGGCGACGGTCTCGCGGTCGTGGGCTGGCTGGGCCGGGCCGGGCTGCTGGTCTTTCCCCCGTTGGTGGGGTTCCTGGCGGACACCGCCACTCTGGGCACCGCGCTGTGGGTGGTCTCCGCCGCGGGTGCCGCGGCCTTCCTTCTCGCGCCCGCGCTGCGCCCACGTCGCTGACGGATCCGGGGCGGCGATCCCGTCGGCCCCGGTGAAGGCGGTCGCCCCGGGAAGGGGAGAGGGCCCCCGGCCGTGGAACACGGTCGGGGGCCCGGTGCGCGTCACGGCCCGACGGGGCCGCGATCGTGCCGTCGTCAGGCGATCGACGCCGGGCGGCGGGCACCGGCCCACAGCGCCATCGCGCCGATCCCGGTCACGACCGCGCCCCCGAGCACGAAGCCCTGGAGGTCGACACCGGTCGTGGCGAGCGACTCGTTCTCCTCGTCCTCGTCCTCATCGGACGAGTTCGAGTCGTTCGTGTCGCTGCTCGGCGTCTGGTTGTCGTCACCGTCGTCGTCGGAGCCACGGTTGCCCGTGTCGCCGTCGTCGTCGGAACCGTCAGACCCGTTGTCTCCGCCATCACTGCCGGGAGGGTTGCCGCCGCCGTCGGAACCACCGTCGGAACCATCGTCGCCGCCGTCGGAACCACCGTCGGAACCGTCATCGCCGCCGTCGGAACCACCGTCGGAACCATCGTCGCCGCCGTCGGAACCACCGTCGGAACCATCGTCGCCGCCGTCGGAACCACCGTCGGAACCATCGTCGCCGCCGTCGGAACCACCGTCGGAACCATCGTCGCCGCCGTCGGAACCACCGTCGGAACCATCGTCGCCGCCGTCGGAACCACCGTCGGAACCATCGTCGCCGCCGTCGGAACCACCGTCGGAACCGTCATCGCCGCCGTCGGAACCACCGTCGGAACCGTCATCGCCGCCAGGAGGGTTACCGTCGTCGCCGTCGTCACCACCGGGAGGATTGCCGCCCGTGCCGTCGTCGCCGCCGTCGTCACCACCGGGAGGATTGCCGCCCGTGCCGTCGTCGCCGCCGTCGTCACCACCGGGAGGGTTACCGCCCGTGCCGTCGTCGCCGCCGTCGTCACCACCGGGAGGGTTACCGCCCGTGCCGTCGTCGCCGCCGTCACCCGGATTGTCCAGCACATCGGCCGGGGAGAGCTGGGGCACCGTGGAGGACGCCACCGGTTCCTGGCCCGCCTGGGGGACGGCGGTGGACGCGGTTTCATCGGTCGTGTCGGCGAACGCCGGTCCGACCGAGAACCCAGCCATGAACAGGCTGGCGGCGGTCACCGTCAGAGCCCGCTTCTTGGGGGACATCCGTCTCCTTTCCTATCTTCGTTGTGTACTCATTGAGGGGGAATGGCATAGAGGTGGTCGTCATGGAGCACGACCGCGTTGTCGCCGAGCAGTCCCTGTGGCCGCTCGGCTCCTTCGGGGAGGTCGGAGACCGTGCCGTCCGCGCGAACCGCCACGGAGCGCCCGTCCAGTTCACCGAAGACCTGGTCGCCGACGGCGATCTCCGCTGCGAAGCCCGGCACGACGGAGCCGTCGCCGCTCTCCAGGTCGACCACGGTCGGGCCGTAGGAGGCCGTCCGTGTGCCGATCGGCCAGGACGCGTATCCCGCACCCTCGAGGTCGGAGGCGTCGACCTCGATCGCGGCGACCACGGCGCCGTTCTGACCGTCGTGGAAGGCCATGTGGCTTCCGTCGCCTTCGGCGGAGCGCCAGAGGACGATGACGTACTCCCGCAGGGCGGTGAGCACCCGGTCCATCTCGCCCGCCCCTTCCGGACGCTGGGCGTGGACCTCGGTCGAGCCTCCGTCCGGGTCGACCCACACCCAAGGGCCGTCCACGACCGCGGTGAGGACGCGATCACCCTCGGCCAGCATGGAGGCCGCGCCCCCGGGAACCTCGACCTCCCGGAGCTCACCGCCCACGGGAACGAAGTCGTCCTCGTCCGTGCGCACGAGCACGGACTCACCGGCGTACTGAGCCACCGCGTCGTCGGGCAGGTCGACGCGATCGGGGGCGCCGCCCTCCTCCGACCAGAACAGCAGGGCGTCGGCGGTCTCCAACACGACGGCGGGGGCACCGTCGTATCGCACGATGTGCGGGATGCCCAAGGACTCTCCCGTCTCCACGGGGAGGTCGGCCGCCCAGAGGCGCTCACCCTCGGCGTCGTACAGATGGAGTTGGTCCCCGGGAGCGATCACGGACAGCAGTTCGCCGTCCCTGCTGACCCTCGGCTCGGTCCCGGGCGCCACCTCGGCGTCGAACACGACGGTCCCGGCGAAGCCGGGGGGCGCGGGCCACGGCAGTGGTTCGGCGGCCTCCTCCGTGCCCCCGCTCGCGGGGGTGGCCGGTGCCTCCGGAAGGAAGCGCAGGGTCAGGGCGCCCGCGCCGACGATCAGGGCCAGCGCGAGTACGGCGGCCCCGGCGATCAGCGGGACCCGCCCGCGCCGACCGCGCCGTCCCTCCTCGGGGCGGGGGGCCTGTGGACGGCCGGGTTCGACCGTGTCGGCGGCCTGCACCACACCGTCGGGGGTGGCGACCAACCGCCAGAAGCCGTTGGCGTCACGGGCGTCGACGAGCACCGGCCGTCCGATCCCGGCGGCGTAGCCGGTGGCGACGTCCAGCGCCGCGCGTCTGGTCTCCCGAGGTGCCTGACCGGTGACGATCTGGCGGTGCCCCTCGATGGAGATCTCCGCGCTCCGCTCGTCGGGAGCGATGACGATGACGACGGTGGGCCGGGAGTGCTCCGGTCGGGACGCCCGGCTCATGGTGCCTCCGAAGGCATGGGAAAGGTGAACCTGTTCGTGTGACGGGTGACGGGTGACCTCGATCAGCTATGACGGTGGCTCGCGGCCTGGGGCCGCCAGGGGGCGCGTGTTGGTGAACACGTCGTCACTGCTGCACGAGATGATACTGACCGCCGGTGACCGTGCCGGATCGGGATGTGGATGGGGAATTCGGTCAATGGTGGCCGCGACAGCGGAGGCGCGCCGCGCATTTCTGCCATGACCTGCACATTCTCCTCTTCCCGGGGTCCAACACACGCCTCCAGAACATCCTCGACAGTGGATTGGACACCTGGGGAGGGCATTTGGTTCACACCGAAAATGGCCGGATCCGGCCAGCCCGTCAGCGGCCGTTCGCCTCGGAGATGGTGTCGATGACCGCCTTCTCCCGCCGCCGGACCAGGCGGTCGGCGCGTTCGAAACCGCGGTCGGCGATCTCCGCCCGCGCCGAGGCGGTGCGTACGGTCGGCCACATCGCGTCGATCTCGGAGTTGAGCGAGGAGCCGGCGAGGACCGCGACGGCCATGACGTAGAGCCAGGCCAAGATGGCGATCGGCGCGGCGAGGGACCCGTAGATGCTCACATCCCCCAGGGAGGCGTCCAGGTAGGCGCGCAGTCCGGCGGAACCGCCCATCAGCACGACCGTGGCGAGTAGCGCTCCGGGCAGGTGGCGCCACGGGGGTGTGCGCACCGGGACGCTGAGCGCGTACAGGAGTGTGACGGCGGTCGTGGCGAGCAGGCCGACCACCGGCCAGTAGAAGTGGTTGAGCCGCCCCACCGTCGCCGGGAGCAACTGGTGGACCAGGTCGGGGCCGGCGACGAGGACCGGTAGCACCAGGACCGCGAACAGCAGGCCGCCCAGGTAGGCGACGAAGGCCAGGATGCGCTGGCGCAACCACCCCCGGAGTTCGTCGAGTCCGTAGGCGATGGTGATGGAGCGGATGAACACGTTCATCGCCCGCGACCCCGACCACAGCGACACCAGGAAGGTCACCGACAGGAGGCCGCCACGCACCCCGCCGAGGAAGTCGTCGACGAGCGGTTCCACGACCGTGCTCACGGTGTCCGGGGTCAGCGCGCGGGCCGCCAGGTCCAGCATCCACAGGCGGATCTCCTCGACCATGTCCGGCCCGAGCACCGCCGCCAGCGGCCCCAGGGCGCCCAGGAGGCACAGCAGGAGCGCGGGCAGGGAGATCAGGGAGAAGAAGGCGGACTCGGCGGCCAGGCCGAACACCCGGTACCGGGAGAACGAGCGGATCGTGCGCAGGAACAGCAGGATGGCACCATGCGTGAACGAGTGCCGACGCAACCACGCGTCGATCGCGCCCCACAGGCTCTCCCAGAATCCCACCACGGGAAGAACGTTAGCGGCCGCGTGGGCTCGGGCGCCCGCCCCGGCACCGCCCGGGAGTGACGTGACTCACGTGCGGACGTGGCGAACGTGCCTGGACAAGGGGCCGGACCGCGTGCCATTCTCGATGCATGATCGCTGCTCTGGACCCCATGCTCTGCGTGCGCCGCCACGTGGACTTCCTTCGGGTCCGTAGCGCCATCTGTTGCAGCGTCGGTTGATCTCGCCGCCTTTGTGACGCACCCGTTATTCAGGGGTGCGCGCGGCCCCGGCGCTCGCCCTCTTCGATTCCCACACCCGTGGTTCTCCACCCGTCCGCCCAGCACGACGACGTGCGGCGCGATCGGGCCAGCGGTGCGGGCGCCGGGCCCGTGAGCACTCCGCGACCCTATCGGAGACACCCGCGATGCCTCCCTCTTCCGCGCAGCCAGGCAAGTCCGCGACGGCGGCCAAGCCCCGCCGCCGCCGTGGCGAGGGCCAGTGGGCCCTCGGCTACCGCGAGCCGCTGAACAAGAACGAGGAGAACAAGAAGAACGACGACGGGCTCAACGTCCGCGACCGGATCATCAACGTCTACTCCAAGGCGGGATTCGACTCGATCGATCCCGCCGACCTTCGCGGGCGGTTCCGCTGGTACGGGCTCTACACCCAGCGCGCCCCCGGTATCGACGGCGGCAAGACCGCCGTGCTGGAGCCCGAGGAACTCGACGACCGCTACTTCATGCTGCGGATCCGCATCGACGGCGGTCAGCTGTCGGTGGCCCAGCTGCGCGCGGTCGCTGAGATCTCCCGTGACTATGGGCGCGACACCGCCGACATCACCGACCGGCAGAACGTCCAGCTGCACTGGGTGCGGGTGGAGGACGTCCCCGCCATCTGGGAGAAGCTGGAGTCGGTGGGCCTGTCCACCACGGAGGCCTGTGGCGACACCCCGCGCGTGATCCTGGGCTGTCCCCTCGCGGGCGTGGCCGAGGACGAGGTCCTGGACGCCACGCCGGAGGTGCACCAGGTCTACGACGACCACATCGGCAGCCCCCTGTTCTCCAATCTGCCGCGCAAGTTCAAGTCGTCGATCTCCGGGTGCTCGTCGTACTGCACCAACCACGAGATCAACGACGTGGCCTTCGTCGGTGTGCGCGACGAGGCCGGTGAGGCGGGCTACGACCTCTTCGTGGGCGGCGGCCTGTCCACCAACCCGATGTTCGCCAAGCGCCTGGGCACGTTCGTCCGCCCCGACCAGGTCAGCGAGGTGTGGGCCGGGGTCTGCTCGGTCTTTCGCGACTACGGCTTCCGCCGTCTGCGCACCCGCGCACGGATCAAGTTCCTCATCAAGGAGTGGGGCCCGGAGAAGTTCCGCCAGGTACTGGAGGAGGAGTACCTGGGCTACGCGCTGGCGGACGGCCCTGCGCCGGAGCTGGACCCCGGGTTGGAGCGCGACCACGTGGGCGTGCACCGCCAGCGTGACGGGAAGTTCTACGTCGGCTTCGCACCGAAGGTGGGCCGGGTGTCGGGCAGCACGCTGCTACGCGTCGCCGACATCGCCGAGGCGCACGGGTCGGACCGCGTCCGCACCACCGCCGACCAGAAGCTGGTCATCCTCGACGTGGCCGAGGACCGGATCGACTCGATCAGCGCCGCTTTGGAGGCCGAGGAGCTCCAGGTCCGGCCGAGCACGTTCCGCCGCCAGACCATGGCGTGCACGGGCATCGAGTTCTGCAAGCTGGCGATCGTGGAGACCAAGGGCCGCGCCGCGTCCCTCATCGACGAGCTGGAGAAGCGGCTACCGGACTTCGACGAGCCGCTGACCATCAACGTCAACGGCTGCCCGAACTCCTGCGCGCGCATCCAGGTCGCCGACATCGGGCTCAAGGGCCAGTTGGTGATGAACGAGCGCGGCGAACAGGTGGAGGGCTACCAGATCCACCTGGGCGGCGGCATGGGGCTGACTGCGGCCTTCGGCAAGAAGGTCCGCGGCCTGAAGACCACCGCCGACGAGCTGCCCGACTACGTGGAGCGCGTGCTGCGCCGCTTCCAGGTTCAGAAGGAGGACGGGGAGTCCTTCGCCGCCTGGGTCGGACGGGCCGACGAGGCCGACCTGAAGTAGGACACGGACACCCGGCCCCGGAAGCGGGGCCGGGCCGACCACCAAGGAAGAAGAGGTGCGCCATGTCCGAGAGGGCCGCGCCCTACTACTGCCCGTACTGCGGTGACGAGGACCTGGTGCCCGAGGAGGGCGCCGCGGTCAAGGGCGAGGGATACCCCTGGGCCTGTCTTTCCTGTGCCCGGGTGTTCCGGGTGAAGTACGTCGGGTTGCGCTCCGCGTCGTTCTCCGCGGGAGGCGCCCCCTCCAGACCGACGGAAGGTAACGCATGAACGCCACCACCACCCCTGTGGGCGGTCCCGAACTCGCCGAGCGGGCCGCGCGTGAACTGGAGGAGGCCTCCACCCGGGAGATCATCGCCTGGGCCGCGGAGACCTTCGGCGACGGCCTGTGCATGACCTCGTCCATGGCCGACGCGTTGATGGTCGACCTGGCCTCCCGGGTCGTACCGGGGATCGACGTGATCTTCCTAGACACGGGGTACCACTTCGCCGAGACCCTCGGCACGCGCGACGCGGTCGAGTCGGTGTACGACATCAACCTCATCAACGTGGAGCCGAACCGCACGGTGGCCGAGCAGGACGGGGCCCTGGGGCCGCGCCTGCACGGACGCAACCCCGAACTGTGCTGCCACCTGCGCAAGGTCGAACCGCTCAAGCGGGCGCTGGCGCCGTACTCCGCGTGGCTGACCGGGTTGCGCCGGGAGGACTCGGTGACCCGCCGCGACACGCCGATCGTCCAGTGGGACCGGCGCCGCCGCATGACCAAGGTGAACCCGATCGCGCGGTGGACCCAGGACGACGTGGACTCCTACATCGCCGAACACGGTGTGATGGTCAACCCCCTTCAATACGACGGATATCCGTCCATCGGCTGTGAGCCGTGCACCCGGCGCGTGGCTCCGGGCGAGGATCCGCGCAGCGGCCGGTGGGCCGGGCTCGGCAAGACCGAGTGCGGGATCCACGTGTAAGCCGTGAGGCCACGGTGGCGGGACGACGCATCCTCGTCCCGCCACACCCAAGACCCAGAGAAGGAGGCGAGAGCTTCCTTCCCAGCCTGAAGGACGGGCTATCCGCCCCGAGAGGTCCATGAGCACGGAGATTCAGCACCGAGTGGAACGTGGAGCGATCCCGCTCCTGGCAGTGGCGCACGGCAGTGCCGACCCCCGGTCGACGACGGCCGTGTCGGCGCTGTTCGACCGGGTGCGCGCGTCGCGCCCCGACCTGGACGTCCGTGTGTCCTACCTGGACCACGTGTCTCCCGGCCCCGAGGACGCGCTGACCGACCTGGCCGCGGGTGGCGTGGGCGAGGTCGTGGTGCTGCCGACCCTGCTCACGGCGGCCTACCACAGCAAGGTGGACCTGCCCCGGGTCCTGGCCAAGGCCCGGGAGGAGAGCCCCTGGTTGCGCGTGTCCTACGCCGACACCCTGGGACCGCACCCGCTGCTGTTGGACGCGGTGGAGCGGCGCCTGGCCGAGGCCGGCGCGCGTCCCGCCCCGGACACGGCCCTGGTGCTGGTCTCGGCCGGTTCCAGCGACGCCGAGGCCAACGCGACGGTGCGGTCCCTGGCGGCCCGGTTGGCCGAGCGCGGGCCGTGGCGGGAGGCCGTCGCGGCGTTCGCGTCGGCGCAGTCGCCCGGTCCCGGCGAGGCGGTCGCCGACCTACGGGAGCGGGGCGCCGAGCGCGTGGCCGTGGCCAGCTACCTGCTGGCGCCGGGTTTCTTCTCCGACCGGGTCCGCGACCGGTCGACGGCGGCTGGTGCGTCGGTGGTGTCCGAGGCACTGGGTGACGCGCCCGAGCTGGCCAGGGTGGTGCTGGAGCGCTACGACGCCGCGGTGGCCGCACGGCACGCCCGCGTCTGACACGGCCGGGACAGGGGCGGACGCCGGGTCGTCCGCCCCGTCCACAGATCGCGGATTGGCACTTGTGACGGCCCGTGGCGCGAAGAAGAATCGTTGGCGCGGCGACCCGTCCGGGCCGCCGAAGCGATGAGAGCGAGCGGGGGCCGAGGTGTCGGAGCACGGTGATGAGCACGGGGGGATCCGGGAACTGCTGCGGGGGCTGCCCGTCTTCGCGGGTCCGATCGCGGAGTTCGACCCGTCGGCCGCGCCGGAGGATCCGGCACGGCTGTTCACGGACTGGTTCGCCGAGGCGGTGGCGGCCGGGGTTCGAGAGCCGCACGCGATGACGGTGGCCACGGTCAACGAGCGGGGGGAGCCGTCCTCCCGGGTGGTCATCATGAAGGACTTCACCCTCGAGGGATGGTGGTTCGCCACCACCACGGGCTCGCGCAAGGGGCGGGATCTGGCCAGGAACCCGGCGGTGGCGCTGTCGTTCTACTGGGGTGAGCAGGGGCGGCAGATCAGGGTGCGCGGGTTCGCGGAACTGGCCGACCCCGACCGGTGCGCCGCCGACTACCTGGCCAGACCCCTGGAGTCGCGGGTGGCCGGTCTGCACGGACGGCAGAGCGAGCCCCTGACCGACCTGACCGACATCCACCGCGCGGCCGACGAGAGCCGTGCGCGACTGGAGGCCGACCCGGACCTGGTGCCGTCGGACTGGGGACTGTACCGGGTGGCGGCGACCGAGATCGAGTTCTGGCAGGCCGACCGGGACCGACGGCACACGCGCCTGCGCTACACGAGGCCCACCGTCGATTCCGGGTGGGACCGCGAACTGCTGTGGCCGTGAGGCGCGGGTGATCCGGGTGGGTCGTGTTCCCGGTGTCGGACCGGGCCCGGGCGGGTGACGCGAGTACCGGGCCCGGGCAGTGCCTGTTCCATCGGTCGTGCACGTCGCGCCGGATGCCGCATCACCCCTCAACCGAACCCGGTTCGGTTGGAGCCCGGTGGCACAGGTTACGATTCCCGCACTCCCACCGCCGACCCACGGACGGAAAGGCAACGATGCCCGCCACACACAAGGTGTTCAACCAGGCCATCCCGCTCGGCGACTACGCCGCCGCGGACGATCCCGCGCTCCTGGAGGGGCTGCGCCGCGAGGGTGCCGGGTGGGCCGAGGCGGAGGTGCGCGAGGTCGGCACCGCCGCGGGCACCGAGCGAGTCCGTTCCTGGGGCGAGTCGGCCAACGCCTATCCGCCGGTCCTGCGTACCCACGACCGGTACGGCCACCGCGTGGACGAGATCGACTACCAGCCCGCCTACCACGTGCTCATGGAGCAGGCGGTGGAACACGGACTGCACGCGGCCCCCTGGGCGGACGAGCGGGCGGGCGCGCACGTGGCGCGCGCCGCCAAGTTCTTCCTGTGGTCGCAGCCGGAGAGCGGCCACGGCTGCCCGGTCTCGATGACCTACGCGGTGGTCCCGGCGCTGCGCCACGCTCCCGAACTGGCCGAACGATACGAGCCGCTGCTGACCTCGCGGACCTACGACTTCGGGCTGCGCCCGCCCCTGAGCAAGCGGGGCCTCATCGCGGGCATGTCGATGACGGAGAAGCAGGGCGGCTCCGACGTGCGCGCCAACACCACACGCGCCGTGCCCACCGCGGAGGGCCACCACCTGCTCACCGGGCACAAGTGGTTCACGTCGGCGCCCATGAGCGACTTCTTCCTCACCCTCGCCCAGGCGCCGGAGGGGCTGAGCTGCTTCCTCGTCCCCCGGGTGCTGCCCGACGGCACCCGCAACGCGCTGTACGTCCAGCGCCTCAAGGACAAACTGGGCAACCGGTCCAACGCGTCGGCCGAGCTGGAGTACGACGGCGCGGTCGCGCACCTGGTGGGCGAACCCGGCCGGGGCGTGCGCACCATCATCGACATGGTCAACAGCACCCGGCTGGACTGCGTGATCGGATCGGCGGCCGGGATGCGCGCCGCCGTGGTGCACGCCCTCCACCACGCCGAACACCGCTCCGCGTTCGGAGCGCGCCTGATCGAACAACCGCTCATGCGCAACGTCCTGGCCGACCTGGCACTGGAGTCCGAGGCGGCCACCACGCTGATGACCCGCCTGGCCGGGGCCGTGGACCGCTCGGTCCGGGGGGACGAGGCGGAGACCGCCTTCCGCCGTCTGGGGGTGGCCGTGGGCAAGTTCTGGGTGACCAAGCGCCAGCCCCCGCACGCGGCCGAGGCCCTGGAGTGCCTGGGCGGCAACGGGTACGTCGAGGAGTCGGGGATGCCCCGCCTGTTCCGGGACTCCCCGCTCAACTCCATCTGGGAGGGGTCGGGGAACGTGGCCGCGCTGGACGTACTGCGGGCGATGGGCCGCAACCCGGAGTCGGTCGAGGCGCTGTTCACCGAGTTCCGTGCCGCGGCGGGCGTCGACGACCACTTCGACGCGGCACTCAAGCGGCTGGAGCAGGCCCTGTCCGACCTGGACGAGGCGCAGTACCGTGCCCGATCGGTGGTCGAGCTGATGGCCCTCACCCTCCAGGCCTCGCTACTGCTGCGGCACGCACCGGCCCCCGTCTCGGCGGCGTTCACCGCCAGCCGCCTGGGCGGCGACTGGGGGCACGTGTTCGGCACCCTGCCCCGCGGGGTGAACACCGAGGCGATCCTGGAGCGCGCCCGGCCGCGGGGGTAGGCGGTGTTCTCCGGGGTCCGAGCCTCGGCCCGGGTACGGGCGGCCCGGCGGTGGCCCCCGGGTGGCCGCTCCGAAGAACGCACCCCGTGGCCGTGGTCGGGGCCACGGCCGCGGTGGTGTGTCGGGGTCGAGATCCGTGTGAGAACACACCGATAATTCCCACGAAAAGCCACAAATCGAGACAGTGCGCGAATGATCATCGCTCCTGGTCGGCATAATCCGGCGATCGGAGCGGAAGGAAGAAGGCGAAACCGACCGACCGCTTTCGGGCCGGGGTGGGACGCGGCACGGGCCCTTCGAGCTGGGAGGATCCCCGAACGCCCCCGCACCGGTCGGCGAAGGCCCCGACACCAAGAGACTGACGACGCCAATGGTGGAAGTCTGGCCCGGTAGTTCCTATCCGCTCGGTGCGACCTTCGACGGGTCCGGCACCAATTTCTCCCTCTTCTCCGAAGTCGCCGAACGGGTCGACCTGTGCCTGTTCGACGACGAGGGGGAGGAGACCCGAGTACCCCTCACCGAATACGACGGATTCGTCTGGCACGGGTACCTTCCCGGTGTCGGCCCGGGACAGCGGTACGGATACCGCGTCCACGGCCCCTACGCGCCCGAACACGGTCTGCGCTGCAACCCCAACAAGTTGCTCACCGACCCCTACGCCAAGGCCCTGAACGGCGAGCTCACCTGGCACGAGTCGCTGTTCAGCTACCATTTCGCCGCCCCGACGCGCCGGAACAACGCCGACAGCGCACCCTACGTGCCCAAGTGCGTGGTGGTCAGCCCGTTCTTCGACTGGGGAAACGAGTCCCGGCCCAGCACCCCGTACCACCGGACGGTGATCTACGAGGCGCACGTGCGCGGCCTGACCATGCGCCACCCCGGCATCCCGGAACACCAGAGGGGCACCTACTCCGGCCTGGCCCACCCCGCGGTGATCGACTACCTCACCTCGCTCGGGGTGACCGCGGTCGAGCTCATGCCCGTCCACCACTTCGTCCCCGAGCACGCCATGGTGGCCCGCGGACTGACCAACTACTGGGGGTACAACACCCTCGCCTACCTCGCCCCGCACAGCGGATACGCCGCGCTCGGTTCCCGGGGACAGCAGGTCCAGGAGTTCAAGGCGATGGTGAAGTCGCTGCACGAGGCCGGGATCGAGGTGCTCCTGGACGTGGTGTACAACCACACCGCCGAGGGCGACCACATGGGCCCCACCCTGTCCCTGCGCGGGATCGACAACCTGAGCTACTACCGCGTCAGCGACGAGGACCAGCGCTACTACCTCGACTACACCGGCTGCGGCAACAGCCTGAACGTGCGCCACCCGCACTCGCTCCAGCTCATCATGGACTCGCTGCGGTACTGGGTCCTGGAGATGCATGTGGACGGGTTCAGATTCGACCTCGCGTCGGCGCTGGCACGGGAGTTCCACGACGTGGACCGGTTGAGCACGTTCTTCGACATCGTCCAGCAGGACCCGGTGATCTCGCAGGTCAAACTGATCGCCGAACCCTGGGACGTCGGTCCCGGCGGCTACCAGGTGGGCAACTTCCCGCCTCTGTGGACGGAGTGGAACGGCAAGTACCGCGACACCGTGCGCGACTACTGGCGGGGTCAGCCGGTGTTGGGCGAACTCGCCTCCCGCCTGGCCGGATCCAGCGACCTGTACCAGGACGACGGCCGGCGCCCGGTGGCCTCCATCAACTTCATCACCTGCCACGACGGTTTCACCCTGGCCGACCTGGTCTCCTACGACCACAAACACAATGAGGACAACGGCGAGGACAACCGGGACGGCACGGACGACAACCGCTCGTGGAACCACGGTGTGGAGGGGCCCACCCGGGATCCCGCGATCATCACCCTGCGCCGCCGCCAGGTGCGCAACTTCCTCACGACCCTGTACCTGTCCCAGGGGGTCGTGATGCTCTCCCACGGCGACGAGGTGGGCCGCACCCAAGGCGGCAACAACAACGCCTACTGCCAGGACAACGAGATCGCCTGGATCGACTGGAAGGACGCCGGTCTGGACGGGGAGGACCCCGACAACGACCTGCTCGACTACGTCCGGGTGCTCGCCCGTCTGCGCCGCGACCACCCGGTCTTTCGGCGGCGCAGGTTCTTTCGCGGCAGCCCCGTCGAGGGCGGCCGGGGCGACGGGCGCGGACTTCCCGACATCGTGTGGCTGCGGCCGGACGGAAAGCCGATGTCGGGGCCGGACTGGAACTCCACGGGTCAGGCACTCGGTGTGTTCCTCAACGGCGACGCCATCACCGAGCCCGACCCGCGCGGGCGCAGGATCCGCGACAGTTCGTTCCTGCTGCTCCTCAACAGCGGCGCGGACGCGGTGGACTTCACCCTGCCCGGGACGGAGTACGGAATGGCGTGGGAGACGGTCCTGGACACGGCCGAGCCCGATGTGTCCGGGCGCCCGTCCGCGGCGGCCTCCGACCCCGTCAGGGTGATCGACCGGGCGCTGGTGCTGCTGCGGAGGGTCTCCCACCGGCACGGACGGCTGCCGTAGGCGCGGTGGAACCCGTCCGGGTCGGGAGGATGCCAAGCTAGGACATCATGGCTTCGAACACCGCACCGCCCGACCCCGACCCGTTCCACCAGCTCCTGCCCCACGGCGGCACGGACGTGGACCTGGCCTCCCTGTACGCCTATCCCGACGACCTGGACCGCCCATGGGTGCGCGCCAACATGGTCTCCAGCGCCGACGGGGGCGCGATCGGCCCGTCCGGGCGTAGCCGCGACCTGTCCTCCGCCTCGGACCGGAAGATCATGGGCATCCTGCGCGGCCTGTGCGACGTGGTGCTGGTGGGCGCGGCGACCGCCCGTATCGAGGGCTACGCGCCCGTCCGCCCGCGTGCGGCGTGGGAGCCGCTGCGGCGCGGACGGCCGCGGACACCGCCGATCGCGGTGGTCTCACGGACCCTCGACGTCCCTGAGCGGCTGCTGGCCCCGGGGCCCGAGGAGGCGCGCACCATCGTGTTCACCACGGCCTCCGCGCCCAGGGAGCGACGCGAGCGGGTCGGCGCGTGCGCCGACCTGGTCGTCGTCGACGGTGTCTCCGTGGGACCCGAGCACATCGTCAACGCCCTCGGCGAACGGGGCCTGTGCCGCGTGCTGACCGAGGGCGGCCCGCACCTGCTCGCGGAGTTCGTCGCGGCCGGGCTGCTGGACGAGCTCTGCCTGACCCTCAGCCCCCACCTGTTGGGGGCGGGCTCCCCCCGCGTGGTCACCGGGGGTCCCGGGACCCCGGGCGCCCCGACGCGGGCCTCGGTGAGGAACACACCCGTGCGCATGGCGCACCTTCTGGAAGCAGACGGAAACCTCTTCGCGCGTTACCTCCGAGAATAGGGAGGTTACTGGGGTTCGGCCGGATCCGGCCGGTTTCGGCTGCCCCACAACCACGCATGAACCGCCCCGCAACCGGACATACCCGATGTGTGCCATCCACTGGAAACACCCCCACTGGACACACCGCATTGACGGGGCTTGCCGGCTTGGCCCCCCGGGCGAGAGGATGAACGAGAGTGCCGACGTCCGACAACGGGTCCCCTCCGGTCTACCGGGAGATAGCCGAGGAACTACGCGGACAGATCCGCTCCGGGCGGTACGCCGACGGCGACCGCCTTCCCGGGGAGAACACCCTGATGGAACGCCATGGCGTCGCACGGGCCACCGCACGCCAGGCGCTCTCCGTACTCATCAACGACGGCCTGGCCGTGGCCGTGCGCGGCTCGGGCATCTACGTCCGGCTCTTCCGGCCCGTCCGAAGACACGGCGCGCGCCGACTGTCCCAGGAGCTCTGGGGCAACGGTCGGGCGATCTGGCAGACCGACAGCGCGGACCGCGGTTACGAGGTCGACTCCATCGACGTGACCGAGGCCGTGGCCCCCGACCACGTGGCCCGTGCACTGGAACTGCCCGGGGGAGCTCGGGTCCTGCGCCGCTCCCGCCGCTACCTCGTCGACGGCCGACCCGTGCAGAGCGCCGTCTCCCACCTTCCGCTGACCGTGGTGGAGTCCCGGACCGGCTCCCTCGCCGCGCGCCGCGTCCGCGAACACGACACCGGACCCGGCGGGATCTACGCGCGGTTGGCCGACCTGGGGTACGCGCCCGCCCATTTCACCGAGGAGATCCGGGTGCGCATGCCCACCCCCGAGGAGAGGTCGGATCTGGCGATCGCGGCGGGCACGCCCGTCCTGGAGGTGGCCCGCACCGCGCTGACCGGGGAGCATCGCCCGGTCGAGTTCAACGAGATCACCATGGACGGTTCGGCCTACGTGCTCCAGTACGACTTCGACGCCTGAGCCTCGAGCCCCGGCCCCACCGGTACACCACGATGGGAGGGGCGCGAACGCGACCCCTCCCATCGTTCTTCGGTACTCAGCGACCACCCCGCCTTGAGGCGAACACCAGATATGCCAGGACCAGGTACGCCACACCCACCGCGACCGCCCCTGCGGCTGCGAAGGGCAGGCTGTCGGACGCCGTCATCGCCCATCTGGCGATCCCGAGGCCGAGGACCAAGGCCACTCCCAGCGCGCACACCGCCACGACGGTGATGAAGGCGAGCAGCTTGCGGTCGTTCCACGGCTCCGGTCTGGCGGCGTCGATCCGCGCCGCGGTGGCGCGAGCGGTGAGCTCCGTCGCCCACCGCAGTTCCCGGCCGACGGCGACCGTTCCCATGGCCGCCGTCCTGGGCCAGCCCCGGACTCCCGCGGTGGCCTGATCGAGCCACCACAATCCGTATCTGATTCTCCCCACGCGCAGTGGTCGTCTGCGCACTACGAGTGATTCTTGTGTCGTAACTGCCATGCCACCTACCTCGGCGCACATCGACCACTGACCCTGTTCAAGGCCTACCCGCGGGTTAAGCAACCGAACGTAACAACGAGGGAGGTTAGGGCTTTGTGACACTACGGGATGATTTACGCCCCTAAACCGGGTGATGTGCATTCCATCCGGAACGTGGTCGAGACGGCACTCCAGCCGAAATACCGGTAGCGTCGTCAGCATGGCTGACGCAGCGGAGCAGAGCACCGGAGACGGAACCCCGGGGATTCCCCGGACCGACGCGGAATGGCGCGAGCGGCTCAACGCACAGGAGTACGCCGTGCTCCGGCAGGCGGGCACCGAACGCCCGTGGAGCGGCGCCCACGTCGACACCAAGACGGAGGGTGTCTACCGGTGCCGGGGGTGCGCGACCGAACTGTTCCGCTCCAACGAGAAGTTCGACTCACACTGCGGCTGGCCCAGCTTCTACGACCCCGCCGACGCCTCCGCGGTCACCCTGCACGAGGACTCCTCGCTCGGTATGGTCCGGACCGAGGTGCGGTGCGCCACCTGCGAGTCCCATCTGGGCCACGTCTTCCGCGGTGAGGGGTACGCCACTCCCACCGACGAGCGCTACTGCATCAACTCGGTCGCCCTGACCCTGGAGCCGACCGACCCGACGGAGTAGGTTGGCGTACCATCCTGGTTCCGGACAGGTACGCGGAGACCGTCCCCGACCATCCGAGGGGCGGTACCCGCGACTCGTCCACGACGTATCGGGGATAATCGCATCCAGCGCACCAACGGTCGGCTCCGCCAACCCGCGGAGCGCCGCGCGGCACAAGGCCCCCGGTCTTCGCGCACCCGCCCCGAGTCCGAGGGCAGCCCCACCATAGCGCCCGCAAGCAGGGCGAACCGACCCAAGCCGTGACGAAAGCGCTCGATGACCGACGACTCACCTTCCACCGCCGCCTCCCCCCGTCCTCCGGCCCGGCCGCGCCTGGGCATGGCCCAGGGGTCGGCTCCCTGGCTGCTGCCCGCCCTCGGCGCGGCGGGTGCCGCGGCCCTGGCCGCCCGGGGATCCCGCACACGCGGGGCGGCCGCCGTCCCGGTCATCGCCCTCGCCGCGGGCATGACGTGGTTCTTCCGCGACCCCGAGCGGGGTCCGGCCACCGGACGCGTGATCTCGGCGGCCGACGGCGTCGTCCAGAGCCTCGACCTCCAGACCGACGGCCGGACCCGGGTCGCGGTGTTCATGAACCCCCTGAACGTGCACGTCAACCGTGCGCCCCTCGCCGGAGTGATCACCCGGGTCGAGCACCGCCCCGGGGGTTTCCGCCCCGCATTCGACAAGGACAGCGAGCGTAATGAGCGCGTCATCTGGACCCTTGAAACCGAGATCGGTGAGATCACGGTCGTTCAAATCGCCGGCGCGATGGTCCGGCGTATCGTCCCGTATCTCGCTGCGGGGCAGAAGGTCGAGCAAGGCGAGAGGATCGGTCTCATCCGGTTCGGGTCGCGGGTCGACGTCTACCTTCCGGCCGGGGTCGCCCCGGCGGTGGAGGTCGGCCAGAAGGTCCGTGCCGGAGAAACCCGTCTTGACGCCGACTGAGCGGTCCGTCCTGGGCCCGGAGCACACGACCCCCCCGGACACCGGCGCCCCCCGGTTGCGCCTGGGGGTGGCGGACTACCTGACGCTGGGCAACGCCCTGTGCGGCTTCCTCGCGGTGTGGGCGCTCGCGACGGCCCAGTCCGCGCACGCGGCCTCCGGCGCCGCGGGACCCCTCCCCCGTGCCGCCATGGCCACGGTCGTCGGGCTGATGCTCGTGGCCGCGGCCCTGGACGTCCTCGACGGCCGCGTCGCGCGCAAGCTCGGCGGCAGCGGGATGGGCGCCGAACTGGACAACCTCGCCGACGTGATCAGCTTCGGGTTCGCCCCCGCGTTCTTCTTCGTGGTGTGGGGCATGTTCTCCGGGGGTCCGGCGATACTGCCCGTCGTCGGCGGGGGCGCCGTCCTGTTGGCGGTCATCGTGCGCCTGGCGCGCTTCTCCTGCCAGGCGCCGGGGTCCAGCTACTTCACCGGGCTCCCCTGTCCGTTCGGGGCGATGGCGGTGGTGACCGTGGTTCTGATGGACCCGCCGCTGTACGCGGGCGTCACCGCCGTGCTGCTCATCGCCTGGCTCATGGTGAGCCGCATGGAGTACCCCAAACCGCGCGGGCGCAAGATCTACGCGGTGCTCGGATCCCTGGCCACCGGTGTGGCGCTCATGGCCGCCTGGGGTCTGGGCCTGCCCACGGGCGACGTGCTCATCTACCTCATGAGCGCGGTGGTCCTGGGCTTCATCGTCACCATCCCGTTCTACGTCCGTTACGTGAGGGCGCGACCGGCCTCGGACTGACCGCAGGACCGACGCGACCGTGCCCCGGGCGGAGTCCCGCCCGGGGCACGGTCGCGTCGGCGCCGGTTACGGCAGGGCGTCGACGAGCTCGGCGACACTCCGACGGCGTCCGGTGTAGAAGGGGATCTCCTCGCGGGTGTGCAGGCGGGCCTTGGCGCCGCGCAGGTGGCGCATCAGGTCGACGATCCGGTGCAGGTCGTCGGCCTCGAAGGCCAGCAGCCACTCGTAGTCGTTGAGGCCGAAGGAGGACACCGTGTTGGCGCGCACGTCCGGGTACGGGGCGGCCATACGGCCGTGTTCGGCGAGCATCGCGCGGCGCTCGTCGTCGGGCAGCAGGTACCACTCGTAGGAGCGCACGAACGGGTACACGCACAGGTGGTCGCGCGGCTCCTCACCGGCGAGGAAGGCGGGCACGTGGCCGCGGTTGAACTCCGCGGGACGGTGCAGGCCCACGACCGACCACACCGGGGCGCTGGCGCGGCCCAGGCGGGTACGGCGGAAGGCGGTGTACATCTCCTGGACCTGCTCGGAGGTGTCGGCCACCCACCAGAACATGATGTCGGCGTCCGCGCGCAGGCCCTGCACGTCGTAGCTGCCCCGAGTGACGATGCCGCGCTCGGCGGCCTTGTCGAAGAGGGTCTGGAGCTCGTCGGCCGCCGCTGTCCGGTCGACTCCGTCGAGGCCCTCGACCTTGAAGACCGACCACATGGTGTAGCGGATGAGCGCGTTCAGGTCGGTGCCGTCCTTGTCGACGGCGGTGTTCTGCTGACCCGTCACGGGTTGACTCCTTGTTCTGTCGTTCCCGCGGCGTCGCCGCCGGGGGTGGTGTGACTGTCTCTGGGGAGGGTCTGCGCCAACCGCTCGGCCGCGCGGCCCGCGTCGGCCACGCACGCGGGGATGCCGACCCCACCGTAGGCGGCGCCGCACACCCCCAGCCCGGGACGGCGGTCGACGGCGGAACGGATCCGGTCGATCCGCGCGGTGTGCCCGACCCCGTACTGCGGAATCCCGTCCCGCCACCGGGTGACCCGGGTCTCCACGGGGGCGCCGGCCAGACCGGTGACCGTGGCGAGGTCGGCGACGGCCACCGCGGCGAGCTCCTCGTCGGAGCGCTCCAGGGCCGCGGTGTCGCCGCCACGGCCGATCGAGCAGCGCACCACGACCAGGTCGTCGCCGGGGTTGGCCGCACGCAGCGCGTCGGCGATCCAGGGCCACTTGTTGCTGGAGAAGGTGGCCGCCTTGATGGTGAGTCCCTCTCCGGCCGGGGCGAGGAAACCACTGCCCGTCAGCGGCTCGGGGAAGGCGGAGGCGGGAAGCGCGAGGGTCACCAGGGCCATGCTGGCGTACTCCACCCCGCCCAGCTCGTGGGCGGCCTCGGGCACATGCTCGGCGAGCAGGCGGGCCGCCTCGGGCGCCGGGCAGGCCAGGAGGACCGCGTCGCAGTCCAGCCGGTCGCCGGTGTCCAGGTGGACACGCCAGCCCTGGGGCAGACGGCGCAGGGAATCGACCCGCGTGCCGGTACGCACCCGGTCGCCGTGCCGGTCGGCCAGGGCGCCCACGAGTTCGGCGATCCCGCCGCGCAGCGAGGCGAAGACCGGTCCCGCGGAGGCGGACACCGCGCCGCGGCCCGCCAGGTCGGCGTGTACCGCGCGCATGAGGGAGCGGTCGTCACGGGCCATGGGGGCGATCTGCGGCAGCGCGGCGTCGAGCGAGAGCCGGTCGGCTCGGCCCGCGTACACACCGCCCAGCAGGGGTTCGACCAGGCGGTCGACGACCTGGCGCCCCATGCGCATGCCGACGTAGGTGGCGACCGGCACGTCCCCGCGCACGGGTGTGCGCGGCCAGACCAGGTCCAGCCCGGCGCGCAGGGTCCCCGTCCAGCTCAGCACTCCGCTGCGCGCGAGCTCGCGCAGGCTGCCGGGAACTCCCATGAGCTGTCCCTTCGGCAGTGGTCTGACCCGTCCCCGGGTGTAGACGCCCGCGGAGCCGGGCCCCGGGTGCACGATCCGATCGGCCAGACCGAGTTCGCGGATGAGGTCGAGTGCCTCGGGACGGCGGGCGAGCACTGACTCGGCCCCCGCGTCGACGGGAACACCCGCCACGGGTGAGGCGTGCAGTTTGCCGCCGGGTGTGTCCGCGGCCTCCACGACCGTGACGGCGGTCCCGAGTGCGGTGAGGCGGTGCGCGGCGGTGAGTCCGGAGACCCCTCCCCCGACCATGACCACGTGCGGTGCTTGTGCCATGCCACCAGCTTTCCAGATGCCCTGGGTCACACGGACCCACCGTCCCCGAAACACACCCGTGCGGCCACTCCCCGCGTGCCCCGTGCCCCACACGCCGGTTCCGGTCCGCGACCACCTCGTTGCCCGGTCGTTACCGGGGAACCGCAACGCCCACGGAACGGCCCACGTCGAAGGCACATGGCTACTACCACTTTCCCCCAGCGGTGGCGCGTCGCCGGGGCCGCTCTGCCACTCGGCCTGGCGGCCCTCGTACTGACCGCCTGCGGGGCGACGACCCAGTCCCTGACCGAAGGCGACGACGCGGGCGCCGCGTCCGTCGAGCGCGCCGATTCCGCCCAGACGGACGAGGGCGCCCTGGCCGAGGAGGAACCCCAGGGCGAAGGCGGCGGAGGGGCCCTCGGAGCGGACGTCGAGGCCGCCGACCGCGACCTCATCCACACCGCCACCATGAGCGTGCGCGTGTCGGACGTGCCCGAGGCCGCCGAACTCGCCAAGGAACTGACCATCGAGGCGGGAGGCTACGTGGCCTCCGAACAGCTCAGGACCCCGGCCGGTCGGGTGCCCACCGCCCAGCTGGCACTGCGCATCCCCAACGACGGCTACGAGGACGCGCTGGCCGATCTGGCCGAGCTCGGAGACCGTTCCGACCTGGAGCGCTCCGTCGACGACGTCACCGACGAGGTGGCGGACGTCGAGAGCCGCATCGAGACCGCGCAGACGTCGCTGGAGACCCTGCGCGGCTACCTGGAGGAGGCCGAGGACGTCGACGACCTGCTGCGGATCGAGCAGGAGATCCAGACCCGCCAGTCGGAGTTGGAGTCCTACCAGGCGCGGCTGGAGACACTGACCAACCAGACGACCTACTCCACCGTCCACCTGAGCCTGGACACCCCGGACACCTACGTCGAAGCCCCTTCCGGCGACGCCGTCGGGTTCCTGGAGGCCCTGAGGCAGGGCTGGGGCGCCCTGGTGGCCGTCACCCTGTGGATCGCCGTGATCGCGGGCTGGGCGCTGCCGTTCCTGGCGGTCGCCGCCGTCGTCGGTGTGCCGGTGTGGTGGTACCTCAGGAAGCGCACCCGCCGGACGCGCGGCGACTCGGCTCGGGACGCCGACCGCTCCGCTCCCGTCGCCGCGGCCGTCGGCGGCGGTCCCGAGGCAGGAGGCGACGGCGGGACCGACTCCGACGACAGCGGAAGCGGTCCCGGGAACGAGGACGGTTCCGAGGGCGCCCCCGGGCGGGACGGTTGACGGCACCACGTGTCGCGGACCGGCCCCGCCCCGGGTCAGCCCGCGGTCTGCTCGTGGACGAACGCGGTCAGGCGCGTGAGCATGTCCGGGTCCGTGCTCGGCAGTACGCCGTGGCCCAGGTTGAAGATGTGGCCCTCGGCCGCACGGCCTCGGGCCAGGATGTCGCGTGTCCGCTCGGCGACGACCTCCCAGGGGGCGAACAGCGTCGCCGGGTCCAGGTTGCCCTGGAGGGCCTTTCCGGGCCCGACGCGCCGGACGGCCTCGTCGAGCGGCACGCGCCAGTCCACACCCACGACGTCGGCCCCGGCCTCGCCGAGCAGACCGAGCAGCTCACCGGTACCGACGCCGAAGTGGATGCGCGGGATCTCGTACTCGGCGAGCTGACCGAAGATCCACGAGGTGTAGGGCAGCACGGAGGCGCGGTAGTCCTCCGCGCTGAGCGCACCGACCCAGGAGTCGAAGAGCTGCACGGCACTGGCGCCCGCCTCGACCTGGGTGCGCAGGAAGCCCAGCGTGATCGCCGCCAGACGGCGCATCAGCTCGTCCCACAGCTCGGGCTCGCCGTACATGAGCGCCTTGGTGTGCTCGTGGTTCTTGGAGGGCCCGCCCTCGATGAGGTAGGAGGCCAGTGTGAACGGGGCGCCCGCGAATCCGATGAGCGGCTTGTCGCCCAGTTCACCGACGAGCTGGCCGACCGCCTCGGTGATGTAGGGCAGATCGTCCGGCTCGATCTCGCGGAGCCGCTTGAGCCCGCCCGCGTCACGGATCGGCTCCGCGACGACGGGGCCGACACCGGGCTTGATGTCGAGGTCGATACCGATGGCCCGGAGCGGCACGACGATGTCGCTGAAGAAGATCGCGGCGTCGACGTCGTGGCGCCGGACGGGCTGCATCGTGATCTCGGTGATCATGTCGGGGCGCGAGCAGGCCTCGAGCATGGGGACGTCGGCGCGTACCCGGCGGTACTCGGGCAGGGAGCGACCCGCCTGGCGCATGAACCACACCGGGGTGTGGGGCACCGGGAGCCGTCGGCAGGCGCGGAGGAAAGGAGAGTCTTGAAGCGTCACACCTCGATCGTGCCATGCCCGTCCCGGTGCTCTCGCGCGAACCGGTCGGAGCGGAGTTCCACGGGCGCGGGTCGCGGTGGTTTCGGCGGCGCGCCGGTCCCAAGATCATCACAAAACACCGACACGCCGTGCTAACTCCGTACCGACGAAGGTGACTCGTGCCACGGTCGGTTCCGTTCCCATCAACCGACCCGCGCTCGGGTGTCGGTCGGCTGGGTATGCCCGAACGACCCCGGGACGTGATCACCACAAGATGAAGGCTGACGTTTCCACCATGCCTGATGTCGGTAGCGCCGAGAACGCGCACGAGACGTTCCGGCGAGCGGTCCAGGCGCTGCACGGCCCCTCCGTGCGCCCGGAGATCGCCGTGCGGGAGATCCCCGCTCCCCAGAGGTTGGCCCCCCACGCGGCCGCCGTGTCGGCCGAGGTCACCGTGCAGGGTGAGGAGGTCGCCTGGGGGCGGCTCATCATCCTGTACGACCCCGAGGGAACCCGGTCCTGGCCGGGTCCGTTTCGGGTGGTGTGCCAGGTCAACTCCGAGCTGGAGTCGGAGATCGCCACCGACCCCCTGCTCGGTCCGGTCGCCTGGAGTTGGCTCACCGACGCCCTGGACGCGCACGACGCCGCCCACCACACGCTGAGTGGCACGGTCACGCGCGCCACGACGGAGGGGTTCGGCACCAAGGCCGGCGAGGGCGCCACCACGGAGGTGGAGATGCGCGCCTCGTGGACACCGGAGTCGGACCGGTTGTCGGGGCACGTCGGTGCGTGGTTGGCGCTGCTCGCGTCGGCTTCCGGGCTTCCTCCGCTGGACGTCACCGACATCACCCAGCAGCGCTCGCGGTCCTGACCCCGGCCGGGCCCCGCGCTCCGGCGCCGGATCCGGCCCGTGTTCCGCGTCCGGTGGCCACAGCGCATACCGTAGTGGTGTGGCGAACGCGTTGAACTCCAAGACAGAACACCACGAACCGGGAAACGACGACGCTGAGAGGGCGCCTCTGCTGCGGGATCCGCGGGAGGGCTTGCCCGACGTCACCTCCGACGCCGACGCACTCGCCGACGTGGTCACGGCCGTGTCCGCCGGTACCGGACCGGTGGCGGTGGACGCCGAACGGGCCTCCGGGTACCGGTACGGCCAGCGCGCCTACCTGGTCCAACTACGCCGGGAGGGCTTCGGTTCGGCGCTGATCGACCCGATCGCCTGCCCGGACCTCGGCGCCCTCGACACCGCGCTGGACGGGGCCGAGGTGGTGCTCCACGCGGCCCACCAGGACCTGCCGTGTCTGTCGGAGGTCAACCTGCGCCCCCGAAGCCTGTTCGACACCGAGCTCGCCGGTCGGCTGCTCGGCTACCAGCGTGTCGGGCTGGGGTTCATGGTGGAGCGTCTGCTGAACGTGCGCCTGGCCAAGGAGCACTCGGCCGTGGACTGGTCCCAGCGCCCCCTGCCCGAGGACTGGTTGCGCTACGCCGCACTGGACGTGGAGATCCTCATCGAGTTGCGTGACGCGCTGGAGGAGGAGCTGGCCGAGACCGGGAAGCTGGAGTGGGCGCGCGAGGAGTTCGCGTCGGTTCTGGCCACACCGCCCAAGGAGCCGCGGCCGGACCCGTGGCGCCGCACGTCGGGGATCCACCGCGTGCGCAACCAACGGTCCCTGGCCGCCGTGCGCGAGCTGTGGTACGAGCGGGACCGCATCGCCCAGGAGCGGGACGTCTCCCCTGGACGGGTCCTCCCGGACGCCGCGATCGTGGAGGCCGCCGCGGCGATGCCGCGGACCCCCGGTGAGTTGTCGGGGATCCGGCAGTTCGGGATCAAACTGGCGCGCCGTTACCTCAACACCTGGATCCGGGCGGTCAACCGGGCGCGGGACATGCCGCAGACCGAGCTCCCCCGCCCCAACGCCCCGGGTGACGGCCCACCGCCGGTGAACCGGTGGGCGGACCGGGCACCGGAGGCCGCGCGGCGGTTGGAGGCGGCACGGGCGACGGTCACGGGGATCGCCGAGGACGTGGTCATGCCGACCGAGAACCTGCTGCTGCCGGACACGGTCCGGCGGTTGGCGTGGACGCCGCCCCGCGCGCTGGACCCGGACTCGGTGGCCGCGTTCCTGCGCGATCGGGGAGCGCGGAACTGGCAGGTGGGACTGACCGCGGAACCCCTGGCCACAGCCCTCCTGGGAGCCGAGAAGGCGTAGCTTTTACCCCGGCTTCACCCACTTAACCCCAACGTGACTGAACTCACCCCGATCCAGGGGTGGTTCATGCCTGTTCCCAGGCCTCGTGTCCGATTATGTTATGGAAATGTGCCCTGGAACCCCCGGGCATGTTCAACGAAGGCGAGGTTCCGCGGCGATGGTCGCCGCGGGAGGCGATCAGGGAGATGTGGTGAGTCTGCTGGCGTTCTGGCGTGCACTTCTGCGCGAAACCGGTCTGTCCCGCGCGGCCGGGACGCGTCCGGTGGATACCACCGCGCCCGCTCCCGTGGACCCACGCGGTGAGCCCGTGGAGGAGTACGTGCGGGTCCGGGTGGCGAGCCCGTCCGGAGCCGCCTCCGCTGACGCTCCGGCCGTGCCGGAGGCGTCGGCCGCCCCGACCGTGCCGGAGAGCGGGGCGGGCTCCGTGGCGACCGCCGACACGGCCGTCAGCCCCCTTCCGCGCCGGCCTGTCGCTCGGGAGGGATCCGCCGGGCGCAACGGGGGGTCGCGTGCCGCGTCGCTGGAGCGGACCCTCCAGTCGTTGGTGGAACGGCACGGCACCGAGCACCCGGACACGATCACCGCGCGCAACAACCTCGCGACCAAGTACGCGCAGATGGGCCGCCGCCTGGCCGCCGTGCAGCAGTTCGAACTGGCGCTGACCGAGGCCGTGTCGGTGCACGGGGACGAGCACCCGCGCACCGAGATCATCCGTGAGAACCTGGCGTGGGCGCTGGAGGACGCGGGACAGCCCGCGGAGGCCGCCGCCCAGTGGGAGGTCCTGCTCCGTGAACGCGAGGAGCAGTTCGGCCCGGCCGACGAGGACACCGTGGAGGCGCGCAGCCACCTGGCCGCGTGCTACCGGCGCGACGGCCGGTTGGACGCGGCGATCGCCCACTACGAGCGGGCGATCGAGGACGTCGCCTCCACCGAGCGGCGTGAGGAGCTGCGCCTCGGCCTGAGCATGGCCCTGAGCCAGTCGGGGCGCTGCGAGGCCTCGATCAGCCAGTTGCGCACGGTGCTGATGGCGCGTCGCCGCCGCCTGGGCAAGGGCCACCTGGACACGCTCGGCGTGCACCACCGGTTGGGCCGCGCCTTCACGCAGGCGGGACGGGCGGACGAGGCGGTCGAGGTGCTGCGCGACGCCTACCGCGTGGCGATGAACTCCTCGGGCGATCCGGAGGTGCGGCGGCTGACGCTGCGGCTGCGCCGTGACCTGGCCGGCGCCTACAACGCCGCGGGACGCCCGCGCGAGGCCAACGCCCTGCTCTGAACCCCGCACCGCTCCCGGGCGCGCGAACCCACCGGTCCGCGCGCCCTTTCCCGTGTCCGGACCAGCGGTGGAGCGGGTCGGGAGACATCGGGACGAAGGCCGGTGGCGACCCTCTCGGCGGACGCCTTCGACGTCATGCTCCCCTGGCGCTCGCGTTATTTGTTACTGGCGAGTAGCATGAGCTTGACAAGTCCGTCCCACCGCCTGAGAAGGAGGGCCCATCGTGCCGCGAACCGCACGCGATGTCGTGTTTGTCGACGGGGTCCGCACCCCGTTCGGCAAGTCTGGCAAGGGCCTCTACGCCGAGACGCGTGCCGACGACATGGTCGTCCGCGTCATCCGCGAGCTGCTGCGCCGCAACCCGGGTCTGCCGCCGGAGCGCGTCGACGAGGTCGCCATCGCCGCCACCACCCAGATCGGCGACCAGGGCCTGACCATCGGCCGCAGCGCCGCCATCCTTGCCGGGCTGCCGCAGAGCGTCCCCGGCTACGCCATCGACCGTATGTGCGCCGGTGCGCTCACGGCCGTCACCACCTCTGGCGCGGGGATCTCCTTCGGCGCCTACGACGTGGTGATCGCCGGCGGTGTCGAGCACATGGGCCGCCACCCCATGGGTGAGGGCGTCGACCCCAACCCCCGTTTCCTCTCCGAGAAGCTGGTCGACCCGTCGGCCCTCGTCATGGGCAACACCGCGGAGAACCTCCACGACCGCTACCCGACCATCACCAAGGAGCGCGCCGACGCCTACGCGGTGCGCAGCCAGGAGAAGGTCGCCAAGGCCTACGCCGACGGCAAGATCCAGCAGGACCTCGTCGAGATGGTCGTCCGCTCCCTGGAGAAGGGTTGGGGACTGGCCACCGAGGACGAGCCGCCTCGGCCCGGCACGACCATGGAGTCGCTCGCCGGTCTCAAGACGCCGTTCCGCTCCCACGGCAACGTGACGCCCGGTAACGCCGCCGGCCTCAACGACGGCGCCACCGGCGCACTGCTCGCCGCCGAGGACGTCGCCGCCGAGCTCGGCCTGGACGCGCGCATGCGCCTGGTCGACTTCTCCTTCGCCGGTGTCGACCCGGCGGTCATGGGCGTCGGCCCCGTCCCCGCCACGGAGAAGCTGTTCGCGCGCCAGGGCATCTCGATCGACGACATCGGCATCATCGAGATCAACGAGGCCTTCGCCGTCCAGGTGCTCGCCTTCCTGGAGCACTTCGGCGTCGCCGACGACGACGCCCGCGTCAACCCGTGGGGCGGCGCGATCGCGGTCGGCCACCCGCTCGCCTCCTCCGGCGTGCGCCTGATGATGCAGCTCGCGCGCCAGTTCGCCGAGCGCCCCGACGTCCGCTACGGCCTGACCACCATGTGCGTCGGCCTGGGCATGGGCGGGACCATCCTGTGGGAGAACACCAACTACGAGGGGGGCAAGTGAGCACCGCGATCGAGCAGGCAAGGGAACTCTTCAGCTCCGAGATCGTCACCAACGCGATCTCCCGTGACGTCCAGCTCCCCTACGGCGCGGGCACCGCGGTGCTGATCACCCTGGACAACGGGCACGACCACACCAAGCCGAACACCTTCGGCCCCGGTGGTCTGATGAGCCTGGACGCCGCGATCGAGGCCGCCAGGGCGCGCACCGACATCGTGGCCGTGGCCGTCACCGGCAAGCCGTTCATCTTCGCCGTCGGCGCCGACCTGACCGGCGTGCCCGCGCTCCAGAACCGCGAGCAGGCGCACGCCATCGGCAAGCTCGGGCACGACGTGTTCCGCAAGCTCGGCGAGCTGGACGTACCGACGTTCGCGCTGGTCAACGGCGCTGCCATGGGTGGCGGCGTCGAGGTCGCGCTGCACTGCACCTACCGCACCGTATCCTCGGGCGTCCCGGCGTTCGCGCTTCCCGAGGCCTTCCTGGGCCTCGTCCCGGGCTGGGGCGGCACCTACCTGCTGCCGAACCTGATCGGCGCCGAGAAGGCCTTGAAGCTGATCGTCGACAACCCGCTCGCCCAGAACAAGATGATCAAGGGCAAGCAGGTCTTCGAGATGGGCATCGCCGACGCCATCTTCGAGCCCGCGGACTTCGTCGAGGAGTCGCTGCGCTGGGCGGCCAAGGTCGTCAAGGGCGACGTCGAGGTCGAGCGCCCCGAGGTCGACAAGGGCGAGGCCTGGGACAACGCGGTCAACATGGCCCGGTTCGTCGTCGAGGGCAAGCTGCACGGCGCCGCCCCGGCCCCGGCCCGCGCGATCGAGCTGGTCGCCGAGGCCAAGAACCGCACGCGCGACGAGGGCTTCGCCGCCGAGGACGACGCGCTCGCCGACCTCATCATGAGCGACGAGCTCAAGTCCGGCCTGTACGCGTTCGACCTGGTGCAAAAGCGCGCCAAGCGGCCCGCGGGCGCGCCGGACAAGCAGCTGGCGCGCAAGGTCACCAAGGTCGGCGTCGTGGGCGCCGGTCTGATGGCCGGGCAGCTGGCGCTGCTGTTCGCCCGCCGCCTGGACGTTCCGGTCGTCATGACCGACCTGGACCAGGAGCGCCTCGACAAGGGCGTGGCCTACGTCCACGGCGAGGTCGACAAGCTCCTGAAGAAGGGCCGGGTCAGCCAGGACAAGGCCAACCGCCTCAAGGGCCTGGTGTCCGGTTCGCTGACCAAGGACGCCTTCTCCGACGCCGACTTCGTGATCGAGGCCGTCTTCGAGAAGATGGAGGTCAAGCAGCAGGTGTTCGCCGAGGTGGAGGCCGTGGTCTCCCCGGAGGCGATCCTGGCCACCAACACCTCCTCGCTGTCGATCAACGAGATGGCGGCCAAGCTCCAGCACCCCGAGCGGGTCGTGGGCTTCCACTTCTTCAACCCGGTCGCCGTCCTGCCGCTGCTGGAGATCATCCGCGGCGAGAAGACCGACGACGCCGCGCTGGCCACGGCCTTCGCCACGGCCAAGAAGCTGAAGAAGACCGCGGTGCTGTGCAAGGACGCCCCCGCGTTCGTCGTCAACCGCCTGCTCACCCTGTTCATGGGCGAGGTCCTGGCGGCTGTCGAGGAGGGCACCGAGCCCGAGGTCGCCGACCGCGCGGTCGCGCCCCTGGGCCTGCCGATGTCGCCGCTGATGCTCCTCCAGCTGGTGGGTCCGGCGGTGGCGCTGCACGTGTCCGAGACGCTGCACGAGGCCTTCCCGGAGCGCTTCGCGGTGTCCCAGCAGCTGGCCGAGGTGGTCAAGGCCGGCAAGACCCAGATCTTCGCGCCGGACCTCACCATCGACCCGGAGGTGAAGGAGCTGCTCAGCGGCGGGACCAACCCGTCCGAGGAGAGCGCCATCCTGGACCGGGCGCTGCGCGCGCTGGCCCGGGAGGTCCGGATCATGCTGGACGAGGGTGTCGTGGCCGAGCCCGCCGACATCGACCTGTGCCTGATCACGGGCGCTGGCTGGCCGTTCCACACCGGTGGTATCACGCCGTACCTGGACCGCTCGGGCGTGTCCGAGGCCGTGAACGGCAAGCCGTTCCACGAAGGCGCGCTCAAGGCGCTCTGACGGTCGTAGGACCCTGGACGGACCCCGCGGGCCCGGTCGCCGAGAGGCGGCCGGGCCCGTTCTTTCGTGTCATTTCCGCACGAAACCGAATTCCCGAATAATTCGATCACTCATTCATACTTATCAGTAACCCTGTGTAATATCTGGTGCGTGGCAATCTCCCCAGAACACCAGATCTACGCGGAGTTGTTCTCCGACTCCCCCGACATGGCCGTGGAGTTCCTGCGCGAGCGCGGTGTCCGCGTCCCGGACTACGAGCGCAGCGAGATCACGTCCTGCGACCTCGGGCACGTCGACCCGGTCGAGCGCCGCTCCGACGTCGCGATCATGCTCCGCGGCGAGGGTCCCGACGGCCCCCTCGACTCACTCATGGGCGTCATCGTGGAGGTGCAGCGAGACGGGAAGGAGCGCAAGCGTTTCACCTGGCCCGAGTACGTGGCATGCCTGCGGTCCCGGCACGAGTGCCCGGTCACCCTGTTGGTGATCTGCCCTCGTCAGCCGGTGGCCGACTGGTACGCCGACCCGATCCCGCTCGGCCACCCCGGCTTCGTCCTGCACCCGCTCGTGGTCGGGCCGAAGGACATCCCGGTGGTCACCGACCCGGCCACCGTCGCCGCCTCCCCCGCCCTGGGGGTGCTGTCGGCGGCGGCGCACGGGGCCACCAAGAAGGACGTCCTGGACGCCCTGCACACCGGCCTCGACGAGATCGATCCCGAGAAGGCGGCGAAGTACATTGGTTATTCGCTGCACCTGCTCGACGCCACCGACGGACAGAAAGCACTGGAGAAGCTCATGATGGCGGACACGTTCGAGTACACCAGCGCCTGGACCGAGAGCCTCCGGGCCGAGGGCGAGGCGAAGGCGATCCTGCGCTTCCTCTCCAAGCACGGTGTCGAGGTTCCCGAGGAAGCGCGTGAGCGCATCAGCCGGTGCCAGGACGCGGACACCCTCGACACCTGGTTGGAAAGGGCGATGACCGCGACTACGATCGACGAGCTCTTCGACGAGTAGCGAAGTCCCGGTGAGCCCGGCTCCCCTCTGGGACGCCGGGCCCGTCCGCGCGTCCGCCACCGATCGCTCCGCATTCCCTATGATCGTGTGCACCGACGATCGAGCTGGTGAGGGTGACCGATGACGGAGAATGCGGCCGGGTGGGACACCCCCATGTGGAACACCACCGGCTTCCGGTTGATCAAGCTCGGGGAACTGGCGCAGGCCACGACCGCGCGGATCTTCGAGCCGCTGGGGATCAGCGCCCGCCAGTTCCACGTCCTCGCGGCGGCCGACTCCATGGCCGCCCCCTCGCAGAAGGAGCTGAGCCGGGTCCTGGGTATCGACCCCAACGTCATGGTCGGCCTCATCGACGACCTGGAGGAACAGGGGCTGGTCGCCCGGGAGCGCAACCCGCGTGACCGCCGCCGGTACATCGTCACGCCGACCGAGCGGGCGCGGCGACACCTGGACGAGGCGCGCGAGGCCGTCTCCCGCGCCGAGGCCGAACTGTTCGCCCCCCTGGCCGCGGAGGAGGTGCGGGCGCTGCACGACCTGTCCGGCCGTCTGCTCACCACGCACCCCCGCGTCACCAAGGACGCTTAGTCGGACAGGCCGAACCGGGCATGGAACCGCGCCAGCGGCGCGGGCGCCCACCAGTTGGCGCGCCCGGCCAGGCGGGTGAACACCGGCACCAGCACGCCTCGGATCAGGGTGGCGTCCACCAGGATCACCGCCGCCATGCCGATCGCCAGCATCTTCAGGTACAGCACGTCGGAGAACGCGTACGTGGCGAAGGACGCCGCCAGGATCACCGCGGCCGCCGTGACCAGCGGACCGCTGCGCTGCAGACCGGCCGCCACGGCCGCGGTGGTGTCACCGGTACGGTCGTACTCCTCCTTGATCCGCGACATCATGAACACCTCGTAGTCCATGGACAGCCCGAAGGCGACGCAGAACATCAGGATCGGGAAGCTGACCTCCAGGGTCCCGTCGGCTGTGAAGCCCAGGGCCCCGGACAGATTCCCCTCCTGGAAGATCCAGACCATCACCCCGAACATCACCGCCAGACTCAGCACGTTGAGCACGATCGCCTTGGCCGGGAGCAGGATGCTTCCCGTCATCAGGAACAGGATGACGAAGGTGACCGCGAGGACGAGCCCGAACACCAGCGGAACGCGGTCGAGGAGCGCCTCACGGAAGTCCGTGAGGTCGGCCGGATAGCCACCGATCCGCGCCTCCCCGGGCGCCGGGACCGCTCGGATCCGCTCGATCAGGTCTGCGGTGTCGTCCAGGGCCCCGGCCTCGGGGACGGCGGAGAACCAGGTCTCCTCGAAGGATCCGAACCGGTCGGCGGCCCCGGGCTCGGGCGCCAGGATCCGTTCCCCGTCGGCGTAGCGCCCGGTGAGCGCGTCCACCTGGTACACACCCTCGACTCGTGAGAGGTCTGCGGCGTAGGCGTCGACGACCTCCTCGTCACCGCTCGGCAGGTCCACCAGGACCTGGACGGCGTCCATCTCCTCGTAGGAGAAACCAGCCTCGATCCGGTCCTGGACGTCGCGGCTGGAGACACCCTCGGGCAGGACCCGGGCGTCGGGCAGGCCGAAGTTCAGTCCGAGCGCGGGAGCGGCCAGCAGCAGGACCGCCGCCAGGGCGGGCACCCCGTACATCAGGGGGCGGCGCGCCATCCGCAGCGAGAGCCCGTGCCAGAACCCCGCGTCCGGCCCGGGCTCGCGGCGGGGGCGGACACGGTGGCCGAGCAGGGACAGAGCCGCGGGCAGGACCACCAGCGCGGCGAACACGGAGGTCGCCACGGTCGCCACACCGGCGTAGGCGAAGGACCGGAGGAAGGGGAAGGGGAAGAGCAGCAGGCACGACAGGGCCACCGCGACCGCCGCCCCGCTGAACGCCACGGTGCGCCCGGCCCTGGCCACGGATGTGGCGACCGCGTCCGCGACGGCGCTCCCCCGCGCCAGCTCCTCGCGAAAGCGCGTGATGACGAACAGGCCGTAGTCCACCCCCAGCCCGATCCCCATCACCAGGCTCAGGTTGGCGGCGAACGTGGACACCTCGGCCAGGTACGTGACCCCGCGCAGGACGGCCAGGGCGAGGACGACCGCGTACACCCCCGCGCCCAGCGTCAGGGCCGCCACCGACACCCGCCGGTAGAGGGCCAGCAGGAGCGCGAACACCAGGGGCAGGATGATCGCCTCGGCGAGGAGGAAGTCGGCACGCGCCTGTTCAGCAGCCTGACGGAAGATCTCGTCCCCTCCGCCGGCCTCGGCGCGGATGGTCCCGTCGTCGCGCGCGAGGCCCGGTGAGAGGTCGGCCAGAGCCGTCCGGGCTTCGGTGACGCTTCCGTTCATGCGGACGGTGATCAGGGCCTGGGACCCGTCGTCGGAGCGCATGGCCGGTGAACCGCCGCGCGACCAGTAGGAGGCGGCCTCCGCCACGGCGGGGTGGTTGTCCAGTTCCGCCTCCAGGTCGCTGGCGGCCTCGGCGACCTCGGGGTCGTCCACCGACCCGGAGCGCGCGGTCACCAGGACCAGGAAGTGGTGTTTCCCCTCGCCGAACGTCCGTTCGAGTTCCCGTTCGACCCGCAGGGACTCCGACCCGGGACTCTCGAACCGGCTGAGCAGCAGCCGTTCCATGGCGCCGGGGGCCAGGAGCAGGCCGATGGCCCCGAGGAGGGCCGCCGCGAGGAGCACGCGCCGGGGGTGGCGCGCGATCACGGCGCCGAGCCCGCCCAGCGGTCCGGCGCCGTTCGGTGGAGAGGCGTCCTGGGGCGCGCGGAGAGCTGTGGTCGGTGGTGTGGCCATGGTGTCCGCCTTCCGGTGCCGGGGGTCCGCGTCGGCACAAACGATAGGTAATTCATACGATCGATGAAAAAGATAGTATGAACTGCATATGATTTTCCACCGGTACCGCGCACACGACGAGGGGCCGCCCCTTCTGGGACGGCCCCTGTTCTCGGCTTCGGTGTCGCCGCGGCCCTACACGCGCTCGGGCACCCGCAGCGGCTCGGTCGGGGCCGCGGGTGCCTCTCCGTCGTCCTCGGCGCCGCCCTCGGAGATGCCCACCCGGTCGTGCAGCCAGCGCAACGGGCGCGGCAGCCACCAGTTGAGGTCGCCGAGCAGCCGCATGGTCGCGGGCACCATCACCGCCCGGACCAGGCTGGCGTCCACCACCACGGCGATGGCCAGGCCGACGCCGATGATCTTCAGGAAGAGCAGGCCCGAGGTGCCCATGGCCAGCAGGACGACCACGAGCAGGAGCGCGGCGCTCGTGATGATGCGCGCCGTGCGCTGCAGGCCCGTCGCGACCGCGTGCGTGTTGTCCCCCGTCCTGAGGTACTCCTCCCGCACCCGGCTGAGCAGGAACAGCTCGTAGTCCATCGCCAGGCCGAAGGAGACGATGGTGATGAGCACCAGGTAGGTCGGGTCGATGGTGCCCACGGCGTCGAAACCCAGCAGCCCGCCGAACGCGCCCTCCTGGAAGCCCAGGACCACCACGCCCAGAGAGGCGCCGAGCGACAGCGCGCCCATGAGCACGGCCTTGATCGGCAGCACCACGGAACCGAAGGCGAGGAAGAGCAGGACCAGGGTGGCCGTGGCGACGAAGACGACGGTCGTGGGGGCCGCGTCGACGATCGCCGTGACGTTGTCCAGTTGCCGGGCGGCCACCCCGCCCACCAGGGCCTCCTCGGCACCCTCGGGCAGCGGTTCGGCCCGGATGTCGCGCACCAGCCGCCCGGTCTCCGGGGCGTCGATCGCCCCCTCGTAGGCGACCAGCACGTGCGCGACGTCCTCACCGGTGCGCTCGACGCGGGAGAGCGCGACCCTGGACGACAGTCCCTCCAACCGTTCGGCGTACTCGGTCAGGTCGTCTTCCGCGACCTGACCGACGACGGCCACGTGCAACCGCCCCAGCCCACCGGCGGGGAAGTCCTCCTCCAGCGCCTCGGTGGCGATCCGGCTGGAGGCGTCCTCGGGCAGGTAGCGCTGATCCGTGGAACCCAGCTCGGTCGCCCACAGCCCCGAGCTCAAGACCAGCAGCACACCGCCGACCGCGACCAGGGACACCGCCGGGCCGCGCATCACCGTGCGGGCCAGACGCGCCCACGCGCCGGCCCCGTCGCGGACCGCCCCGGTGACGGTACGGGTCGGCAGGGGCAGCCGCAGCCGGTCGATGCGCCGCCCGACCACGGACAGCAGCGCGGGCAGGAACACCAGGGCCGCGAGCAGGTCGAACACGACGACGGCGATACCGCCCCAGCCGATCGACTTCAAGATCGGCTGGGGGAAGAAGAGGAGCCCGGCGAAGGCGATACCGACGGTGACGCCGGAGAAGGCCACGGTACGTCCGGCGGTGTCCACGGTGCGTCCGACCGCGTGGGGGATGGACGCGCCCCGGTCCAGCTCCTCCCGGAAGCGGCTGACCATGAACAGCCCGTAGTCGATCGCCAGCCCCAGACCGAGGATGGTGGCGACGTTGACCGCGAACACCGACACCTCGGTGACATGGGTCAGGGCGCGCAGCAGGGTGAGGGAGCCGAGGATGGCCAGGCCGCCGACGCTGAGCGGTACCAGCCCGGCGACGAGCCCGCCGAAGATGAGCACGAGCAGGAACAGCAGGACCGGCAGGGTGAACAGCTCGGCGCGGACGATGTCGCCCTCAGCAGTGGCCGACAGTTCGTTCTCGACGCCGACGGGACCGCCGAGGCGGGTCTCCAACGGCCCGGACTCCAGGACCTCGGCGACCTCCCCGTACTGGTGGAGCCGCTCGGCGTGGGTCTCCCCGCTCAGGGTCACGGGCACGTAGGTGGCGTGCTGGTCCTCGGAGACGAGCATGCCGCGCTCGATGTCGCCGAGGCTCTCGTCCGTGTAGACGTCGTAGGAGGCGACCAGGTCCTCGGGAAGGTCGTCGGTGACGCGCCCGACCGCGGCGGCGAAGGTGGGGTTGGTCACCCGCATCTCGTCACTGCGAAAGACGGCGACGATGTCGATGTCGTCGTGGCCGAGCTCCTCCTGGAGCAGTTCGGTGGCGCGTGAGGACTCGGCGCCCGGGTCCTCGAACCCGCTCTCACTGACGTCGGAGAAGACCCCCGCACCCCAGACGACGGCGAACGCGGCGAAGAGGCCGGTGGCCACCAGCACCCACCATCGCCGCCGGTGTACGGACAGGCCCAGTCGGCCGAAGAGGCCCGGGTGTGTCGGCATGCGACGCCCTCTCAGTGAACATGCTTCATGGTGGTGAACGGCGTTTGCTAACGGTGTTCACTAAAGCGTGCGCCCATTACGATGTCAATATCGCCGATGAGAACCACAGCGCCACGGACCTGGCGCCCTGAGACGGGGTGTAGTGCAGCACATGACGAAACCGCAGGTCGCCCGAGGCCGCGCGGAGCAGAGCACACTGAGCCGCCGCGAACGTGTGCGCGAAGCCACACTCGCCGAGATCAAGGCGATCGCCCGACGCCACCTCGTCGAACACGGCCCCTCGGGGGTCTCCCTGCGCGCCATCGCCCGTGAGATGGGGATGACCGCGCCCGGGCTGTACCGCTACGTGTCGGGGATCGACGCCCTGCTCATCGCCATCACGGCCGATATGTTCGACGAACTGGCCGACGCCGTCGCCGCGGCCGACGCCAGCGTCCCCGACAAGGACACCGACCGGCGCATCCTCACCTCACTGCGCGCCTTCCGTTCCTGGGCGATCGACCACCGGAGCGAGTTCGCGGTCATGTTCGGGCCGAGGGCCAGGTTGGATCCGAACGCGGACATCACCCCGGGGCTGGAGGCCGCGCGGCGCTTCGCCGCCACCTTCTACACGCTCTTCGACCGACTGCTGGTCGAGCGCCGCTTCACCCTGCCCGACAGCGAGCACGTCACGCCCGAGCTCGACCGTGAGCTGCGTTCCTTCGCCGAGAGCTGCGGGTTCTCCGCCCCGCACATCCCGGTGGAGGCGGTCATGGTGCTCACCTCGTGCTGGGTCCGACTCTACGGAGTGGTGTGTATGGAGGTGTTCGACCACATGAGCATCGTCATGAGCGACCTGGAACCACTCTTCGAGTCCGAGCTTCACACCGTGTTGGCGGACCTGGGCGTGCGATACGAGCCGCCGGGGGATAGCTCACCCTCCACCCTCAGCACTCCCGGTTAGACCCCATACTGGAGGTTCGCCGTGCTTGCCGGATTCGCCCGGGCGGGTCCGGCCATCTCCAGCGCGCGTCGGCACGAGAGGGAGGACGGACCCGTGGAGAACCAACCCGGCGGTGACGGCCCCGGGAGCGAGGAACCCCCGACCGAACGGCCCCACCCCGCCGACACCGCCCCCACCGAGAACCCCCAACCCCCCACTCCGGAGCCCTCCCCGAACCCCGCCGCCCCCGCACCCCAGACGCACACCCCCTTCCCCGGCCCCACACCACCCGCTCCCCCAACCGCTCCGCCCCACACCCCACCGACCGCCACAGGCGTCCGGACGCCCCCCGGCCCGCCGGCGCCACCCACGACCGCCCCCGGCCCCCACCCGCCGGTCGGCTACCCCCACGGCGCGCCCCAGGTCCTCCAGCCGACCCCCCACCCGTGGCCGGGCCCGGCTCCCCACCCGGGCGCCTACCAGGGTTTGGGCGCTTCGCACCCGCAGGGAGCTCCCCCCCATGGGGGGTGGGCACCGCAACAGGCCTGGGCTCCGCCGCACATGTGGGCCGCGCCGCAGCCTCCCCCGCGTCACCGCGGCGGTACGAGCGTGCTCTTCGGAACCTCCGTCGCGGCCGCGGTCGCGCTCGCGGCGCTCGCCGCCAGTGTCGTGACCGTGGTCAACACCCCCCGGGAGGACCCGTCGGCGGGCGGCGCCGACCTGGGGGCGTACTACGACACAGCGCTGGTCGCGGCCCCGAACCCGGTGGAGGTCGACCTCGTCGACCACCCCCTGTACGCGGTCGCGACACCGACCGCGGTCGAGTGCGACACCCCCGAGTTGGACATGGACTCGGACGAGTCGTGGGAGGAGTTCGCCAACGCGACCGGAACATGTCTGGACGCGCTGTGGAACCCGGTCATGGACGAGCTCGGGCTCTCCCCCGAGACGCCGGAGATCACCGTCACCCTCGAGTCACCCGACTCCGGTGACGAGGAGGGCTACACACTCGCCTACTACGAGGGCGACTACACGCGCATCACCGTCGTCCTGCCCAACGTCCGCGAGCTCGGCGCGTTCATCCCAGCGGAGGACCAGGAGGAGGTCTGGGTCGCCCTGATGGGGCACGAGTACGGCCACCACGTCCAGTTCGCGACCGGCATCCTCGACCTCTCCTACGACATGCGTGTCAAGGCCGAGGACGAGAACGAGGAACTGGACGCGCTGCGCCGCACCGAACTCCAGGCCGAGTGCATGGCCGGGGTCGGCCTGCGAGCGATCATGGACGGGGACGCGGACGCCCTGGACGTGGTCGACGAGCACTTCAACAGCGGTGGCGACCTGGACACGCACGGCAGCGCGGTCAACCGGTCGTTCTGGCTGGAGGAGGGCTGGTCGCGCGGGACCGTGGAGGGCTGCAACACCTACGGTGCGGACGAGGACCGGGTCTCCTGAGCGGAACCGCCGCCCCGACCGCCACCGCGGTGGCGGTCAGCCGCCCCCGATGACGTCGCGGTAGGCCCCCCAGCCGTGCAGTTTGACCCGTTCGCCGCGGTCCAGCTCCTCGGCCTGCTCGGCCTCGGCGCTGTCGATGCGCAGCCAGTCGCCGTACCCGCTGTGGACGATCCCGAGCTCGTCCAGCACCGTCTCCAGGGGGACCAGCTCGGACGCGCCCGACCGCAGCGCGGACGCGTCGTCGAGCAGGGAGCGGACGGTTCCGGCCGCGTCGGACTTGTTGGTCCCGATCACCCCGGTGGCACCGCGCTTGATCCACCCGGCCACGTAGTCTCCGCGGACCGGCCGACCACTCGGGTCCAGTACGCGGCCCTCCTTCTGCGGAACGGTCCGCTCGACCGGGTCGAAGGGCACGCCTGGCAGGGGGACCCCCGCATAGCCCACCGAACGCAGCACCATCCCGGTGTCGAGGACCGTGGTCTCCCCCGTCCCCACCAGATGCCCGTCCGCCCCCAGACGGGTGTGCTCCAGGCGGACGCCGGTGACCCGGTCAGTGCCCAGGATCTCCTCCGGGCGCACCCAGAAGTGCAGGTGGACGCGGCGCTCGCACCCGCGTGGAGCGCGCCGCGCCTGGTCCGAGAGCAACCGCAGGTTGGTGCGGGCCGCGCGGGCCACCTGGTGCAGTTCGGGGGCGGGGCCTCCCACGTCGGCGGGGTCGATGGCGACCTGGTCGGCGGGGACCATCACGTCGACGTCCGGTAGTGCGAGCAGGTCACGCAGTTCGGGCGCGGTGAACTTCGCCTGGAGGGGGCCGCGCCGGGCGAGCAGGTGGACGGTGCGGACGCGGCTGGCCGCCAGGGCCTCCAGGACGGGCTGGGGGATGTCGGTGTGCCGGAGTTCGTCGGCGGTCTTGACCAGGATGCGTGCCACGTCGAGGGCGACGTTGCCCGCCCCGACGACGGCGACCTCCTGCGCGCCCAGGACGAACCGCTCCAGTTCGCTGTCGGGGTGGCCGCAGTACCAGTTGACGAAGTCGGTGGCGGCGACGCTGCCGGGCAGGTCCTCACCGGGCACACCCAGGTGGCGGTCGACGCTGGCGCCGGTCGCGTAGACCACGGCGTGGTGGGTGCGGGCGAGGTGGGCGCGGGTGAGGGTGTCCCCGAACTCGACGCCGCCGACGAAGCGTACGTGCGGGTGTTCCAGGACCTTGCTCAGGGCGCGGGCCACGCCCTTGATCCTGGTGTGGTCGGGGGCCACGCCGTAGCGGACCAGGCCGTACGGGGTGGGCAGCCGGTCCATGACGTCCACCCGGACGGGGACGCGGTGCTGCCGGGTGAGCGCGTCGGCCGCGTAGATGCCCGCCGGGCCGGAGCCGATCACCGCCACCCGGAGCGGCTCGGTGTCCTCGGTGCGCTGCTGGTCGGGTTCGGGAGCCGTCATGCGCCCATTCTTGCAGCTCCGGGCCCGGTGGTCCGCACACGCGAAGGGCGCCCCGGCGTGGGGGCGCCCCTACGTCTGATTCCGGTGAGGCAAGCGGTCACCCCGAAGCGCCCGCCCCGCCGCGGAGCGGCCCCCGGGCGGTGGCGGGCGACGAAGCGGGGGGTACCGGAGCCGAAGGCTCTCCGTCGAGGGTGGTGGCGGGCGACGGGCGGGCAGGCATCCCTGGCCGCGTGGGCGCCCGAACACGGTCCGAGGCGAAGCGGCGAACCCAGGGGGTTTGTCGTTCGGGCGCCGCCAGGGTGCTGCAAGACGAGGCAAGCCGCGAGCGAGGAACGAGCGACAGGCGCCGCCGAGGATGAAGCATCCCTGGCCGCGTGGGCGCCCGAACACGGTCCAAAGCGAAGCGGCGGACCACATCAGGTACAGCCTAGGCCTTGTCTCCGGTCAGCGCGCGGCCGTCGGAGTCCTCAGCGGACTCGGTGTGGCGGGAAACGGTCTCGGTGAGCTTGCGGGACAGCTCCTGGGGGGTCAGGCCCTGCTGCTGGAGGATGCGGTCGCGCTTGGCGTGGTCGAGGAACTCCTGCTCGATGCCGAACGTGCGGACGGGCACGTCGACGTCGTGGTCGCGAAGCAGGCGGGCGACGGCGTCGCCGACGGCACCGGTACGGCCGTTGTCCTCGATGACCGCGACGACGCTGTGCTCGGCGGCCTCGGCGACCAGGGCCTCGTCCAGCGGTTTGACCCACATCGGGTCGACGACGGTGACGCCGATGCCCTGGTCGGCCATCCGGTCGGCTACCTCACAGGCCACCTGGGCCATGCTGCCGACACCGACGACGAGCAGATCCTTGGAACGGCCGCCCTCGGTGGCCCGGCGGAGCAGGTCCATGGAGCCGACCCGGCCGATCGCGTCCAGGTGCTCGGCGACCGCGCCCTTGGGGTAGCGCACGACCGTGGGGGCGTCCTGGACCGCGACGGCCTCGCGCAGGAGGCGGCGCAGGCGCTCGGCGTCACGCGGGGCGGCCAGGCGCAGGCCGGGCACGACCTGGAGGATCGACATGTCCCACATGCCGTTGTGGCTGGCGCCGTCGTTGCCGGTCACACCGGCGCGGTCCAGGCAGAAGGTGACGCCCTGCCGGTGCAGCGCGGCGTCCATGAGCACCTGGTCGAAGCACCGGTTGAGGAACGTGGCATAGACGGCGACCACGGGGTGCAGGCCGTTCATGGCCATGCCGGTGGCGGCGGTGGCGGCGTGCTGTTCGGCGATGCCGACGTCGAAGCAGCGGTCGGGGTAGGCCGCGGCGAACTTGTTCAGACCGGTGGGGTAGAGCATGGCGGCGGTGATGGCGACGACGTCCTCGCGCTCGGCACCGATCTCCACCATGGTCTCGCCGAAGACCGAGGTCCACTTCTCGACCTTGGGGCCGGGTTTGGCCTGGCCGGTGCTGACGTCGAAGGGGCCGGGGGCGTGGAACTGGTCCTCGTCGTGGTTCTCGGCGGGAGCGTAGCCCTTGCCCTTCTGCGTGATGCAGTGGACGATCACGGGTCCGCCGAAGTCGCGGGCGCGGCGCAGCGCCTTCTCCAGGGCGGGTTCGTCGTGGCCGTCGATGGGGCCGAGGTACTTGAGACCGAGGTCCTCGAACATCATCTGCGGCTGGATGGCGTCCTTGACGCCCTTCTTGAGGCCGTGGAGGGCCTCGTAGAGCGGCTGGCCGACCACGGGAGTCCGGTTCAGCGTGGACTTGGCCAGGTCGAGCGCCTGCTCGTATCCGGGCGTCAGACGCAAAGAGGCCAGGTGGTCGGCGATCCCGCCCCGGGTCGGCGAGTAGGAACGGCCGTTGTCGTTGACCACCACGACCAGGCGCCGGTTCTTGCGCTCCGCGATGTTGTTGAGCGCCTCCCAGGCCATACCGCCGGTGAGGGCTCCGTCGCCGATCACCGCGACGACGGTGCGGTCGTCACGGCCCCGGACCTCGTTGGCGCGGGCCATGCCGTCGGCGTAGGACAGGGCGGTGGAGGCGTGCGAGTTCTCGATGAAGTCGTGCTCGGACTCGGCACGGGAGGGGTACCCGGACAGACCGCCCTCGGACTTGAGGTTGGAGAAGTCGTGGCGACCGGTGATGACCTTGTGCGCGTAGGCCTGGTGACCGGTGTCGAAGAGGATGGGGTCCTTGGGTGAGTCGAAGACCCGGTGCAGGGCGATGGTCAGTTCGACCACGCCGAGGCTGGGTCCGAGGTGGCCGCCGGTCTGGGCACAGGAGTCGACCAGGAAGTCTCTGATCTCCCGCGCCAGCACTGGAAGCTGGTCGGCCGGGAGCTTCTTGAGAGCTTCCGGATTGTGTATCGACTCGAACAGTGCCACTGTCTCGTCAGTCCCCTCGTCCAACGTGTTCGCCTGAGTTTGCCGACCCCGGCCGCTGACCTGGCCAGAAATTGGCTACCGGCAGGTATACATACCCGAGTTTATGAGGCTGTGTCCACGGGTCGTACCCCGGATGCGGATGGGACAAGACCCTTGTCGCAGCCGGGTGCGGCCCCGGCACGCTCCGGGCGGACGATGTGTACGGGACATCGGCCCCACACGGGTTTTGGCGTAGATTACTCGCTCCGGAGCGGAGTATTGCCCTCCCCCCCACGACGCTAGCCAAGAAAAGCCTGCCCGAGCAGGCCGATCGCCGAGACCGTCACCACACAGAGCATCGCCACGCGCAGCCTCGCTCCGTCGATCCGACGGCGCACGACGTTGCCGAGGGCGAAGCCGGCTCCGACGAACGGGAGGGCGGCCACACCCACGACGGCCGTCCGGACGTCGAGCTGGCCGCCCGCCCCGAGCGCGGCCAGGGAGACACTCGCCCCGAGCAGGAAGAAGGCCGCCAGGGTGGCCCGCACGCGCGAGGGTGGCTCGTGCTGGTAGACCAGCGCCATCGGAGGCCCGCCCACGGAGGTCGCCGTGCCCGCGAACCCGGACAGACACCCCGCGACCACGAGGGAGACCGGGGTGACGCGCACCCGGAAGGACCACACCGACAACACGACCGCGGTGAGCACCATGGCGCCGACCAGTCCGGCCAGAGCCCGGGGTTGGAGGGTGGCGACGACCCACACACCCGCCAGCGTTCCGGGCAGGCGGGCGGGCAGGCCCCAGGCCACCCCCCTCCAGTCCACGTGCCCCCACTCCTGCACCAGCGTGAGCACGGGGAGCAGGACCGCGGCGATGAGCATCGCCCCCGGCATGAGGGTGGGGTCCAGGAAGGAGATGACCGGGGCCGCGACCAGGCCGAGACCGAGGCCGACCGTACTCTGCACGGCCGCGCCCGCGAGGACCGCGGTTCCGGCCAGGACGACGAAGACCCAGGTGTCCGCGTTCCCGAGGGGTCCGGCGGACACGGGTTCCAGGAGATCTGTGTACATGAGGGGGCTGACGCTACATGTCCACCCACCAGGTCGGAATTGCGAGGTCGGTTGATGGGATGATCAAGCGCGGCTGAGGTGGCGGACCCCGTCCGCGTACTCCATGGCCCGCTCCGGGTGCAGGAACCACTCGATGAGACCGCTCGGATCGCTGAAGGAGTTGGCGAACCGGTCGGCGGTCGCCTGGTCCTCCTGCGCGAGGCGGAACAGCTCCCACACGTGCCGGGGGCCGGAGAGCATGACCCTGCTCCACGCGGTCACGTGCCGCGCGTGGCGCCAGTAGGAGGCGAACGTGTCGCGCATGAACGCCTCGTCGAACGGCCGCGGACCGTGGTCGACGATCGCGCGGCGGTAGACGTCGGCGCACAGGGAGGCCATGTTGGCGCCCTGCGCGGTGACGGGGTCGTTGGCGACCACCGTGTCGGCCATCCCCAGGACCGCCGTGCCGTGGGGCAGCCGGGCGACCGGTTCGCGCACGACGGGCGCGTAGAAGGCGCGCAGAGCGGCCCTCGGGTCGGCGGGGACGGCGTCGGCGAAGCGCTCGTACTCCCAGGGCGCGTACCGACGGAGGACGTCCAGCAGACCCACGAGCACCGCCCCGGCCGAGGCGCCGGAGGGCACGGGCCGGTCCATGGGGCCGCCGGGCACGGCCTCGACCATCACCGCGTGGCAGGGTCCGGCGAGCGAGTACACGGGCAGGCTGACCACCTCGCCGAGCCCCGGAACCGCGCTGCGGCTGAGGACCGAGCCGTCGGGGTGGGGGTGGACCCCGGTGGCGTAGGCGACCGTCAGAGCGCGCTGGGGCGCGTCGAAGCGCGAGCGCGTCGTGTCACGGGGGAAGATCCGCGCCAGCTCGCCCCGTCCCGCGGCGACGACGGCCAGGTCGTGCTCCCGTGCGAGCTCCTCCAGTCCGTCGACGTCGACGCGGTGGCGAAGGAAGCGGCCGCCGCGCGCGACGAACAGGTCCAACCAGGCGGACAGCGTGAGCCGCTGGTCCACCGACTGGGCGGGTTCGTCCAACCGGCCCACCCAGGAGACGTCGGGGACTCCTCCCCCCGCGGGGTCGGCGACCCGGACGCCGACGCCCTCGACGAGGGGGGCGCGGTCGCGCCAGAGCGACAGGCCGTGCCGGCGTTCGCGCCGCAGCGCTGGTCCGAACAGGCACTGGGTGGACAGTACGGGCCCCGCGCGGAGTTCCTCCGGCCCGCTGGCACCGACCAGGGTGACGTCGTAGTCCTCCGCGAGCAGACCGAGGGCGAGTTGGAGGCCGGACTGTCCGGCGCCGACGACGAGGATCCTGCGCATGCTCTTCAATCTCCTGGAACGGGCGTCCCCCGTGACCCGCCGGATGGGGACGAACGGTATCCGGGCATGGTCGGGAGCCGCCTCGTGGGCGGGTGGTTCTTGGACTGGGTGATCGATCGCGACGAACCTAGCAGCGGCTTCGCGGGGGCCCGATCCACCCCGGGGAACGGGCCGACGGACCCTCGGGGCGGGCGCCTCAGCCCTCAGCCGGCCGTCGGCCGCGCTTGGTGTCGCGCGATCCCACCGGCACGGCGTCGGCGCAGTTCACGGCACCCGCGCGGCGGCGCCCCGCCGTGCGGACGCGGAGCGGACTCCAACGCCTCACCCGTCGGCCACCGACCCGACCGGCCGCGTCCGCGCGGCGTTCACCGCCTCGGACGCGGGGAGACGGAGTTCACAGAAAGGGGTGGGCCCCGGCCCGGCGGGAGCGGCCGGGCCGGGGCGTGGGGCGGCCGGGAGTGGAGTGAGCCGCCCTGGGGAGGGGAGGAGACGAGGCTCCTCCCGGAGGAATGGTGGGCTCGGGCGCGCCGGCCCCTTCTATGCGCCGCCCCGCGCGTGGGTCTTGCGGCCCCGTCGGGAGACCGCGTCCAGGATCACCGCGATGAGCAGCACCGCGGCGGTGATCATGAACCGGACCGAGGTGTCCATCTGGAGCAGCAGCAGACCGGAGGTGATCGCGCCCAGGACCAGCCCGCCGAGGAGGGCGGAGTAGGCGTTGCCGCGCCCGCCGAAGAGGCTCGTGCCGCCGATCACCGCCGCCGCGATGGCCATCATCAGCTCCGCGCCGCCACCGGTGGACACGCTCGCCGCGAAGTTGCGCGACGCCAGCATGATCCCGCCGAGCGCGGCCAGCGCGGAGGCGATACCGAACACCGACACGCGGATGAGGTCCACGTTGATGCCCGCGCGGCGGGCCGCCTCGGCGTTGCCGCCCACCGCGTAGACCATGCGGCCGTAACGGGTCTTGCGCAGGACCAGGTCCAGCACCGCCACGAAGCCGACGAAGATGAGGAAGGCCAGGGGGACGCCCTTGTACTGGTTGAGCATCCACACACCGCCGACCAGCGGGAGCGCCAGCAGAGCGGTCCGGGCCAGGACCTCGACCGGCGCCCGGTTGGGCAGCCCCGACCGGCGCCGCTTGCTCTCGACGGTCAGGACGGAGAGCAGGTACAGGGCCAGGACCACCAGCACGATGGCCCAGCCGACGACCGGAACGAAGTAGGTCTGGGTCAGGAGCGCGATCGGACCCGTCGAACTGGTGTTGATGGTCCCGTCGTTGCCCATGAGGTAGAGGTGCACACCCTGCCAGCCCAGCAGACCGGCGAGGGTGACGACGAAGGCGGGTACGCCGACCTTGGCGAAGATCACCCCGTGGATGAGGCCGATCACGAGGCCCACCCCGAGGGCCGCGAGGATCGCCAGCCATTCCGGGAGTCCGTACCGCACGGCGAGCACCGCCAGCACGGCGGCGGCCAGACCGGCGACCGATCCGATGGACAGGTCGATCTCGCCCAGCAGCAGGACCATGATCACGCCGGTGGTCATCAGGCCGATGGCGGCGATCTGCACGGTGAGGTTGGACAGGTTCTGTGGGGACAGGAACCGGTCGTTCATCGACTGGAAGACGATGCCGATCAGGATCAGCCCGATGACGACCGGGATCGGCCCGAGCTCGCCGCCGCGCACGTTGCGTCGCAGGACCTGGAGCCAGCCGCGCGGCGAGGCCGCGGTGACGAGCAGCCGGGGGTCGCGTGCGGCCTCGGCGGGGGCCCCTGCGGTGGTGGTGTCCTCTTGTGTGAGGTGTGTCTGCTGGGTCATCAGTGGTCCTTCGTGGCCACGGCGGAGGCGCCGGTACGTTCGGAGCGGCGGGTGACCGGGTTGTCCGCGGCGCCGGTGATAGCGGCCACGATCTCCTCGTAGCTGGTCTCCGCGATGGGGAAGTCCCCGGCGTTGCGGCCCAGCCGCAACACCACGGCACGGTCGGCGACCGCGCGCACGTCGGCCATGTTGTGGCTGATCAGTACCACTCCCAGGCCCTGGTCACGCAGGCGCTCGATGAGGTCGAGGACCTGCGCGGTCTGGGCGACTCCCAGCGCGGCGGTCGGCTCGTCGAGCATGACGACGCGGGGCTGTCCCAGCAGGGAGCGGGCGATGGCGATGATCTGGCGCTGACCGCCGGACAGGCCGGAGACGGGGACGCGCAGGTCGGGGATGCGCACCGAGAGGGAGTCCAGGAGTTCCCGGGCCCGGCTCTCCATGGCCACCTCGTCGAGGGTGCCCGGGAAGTGCAGCCGTTCGTTGCCGAGGAACAGGTTGCCGACGATGTCCAGGTTGTCGCACAGGGCGAGATCCTGGTAGATGGTCGCGATGCCGAGCCGCTGGGCGTCGGAGGGCGAACCGATGGTGACCGGCTGCCCGTCCCACGTGATGGTCCCGCCGCTGTCGGCGGGGTGGGCCCCTGCGATCACCTTGACCAGGGTGGACTTACCGGCTCCGTTGTCGCCGAGCAGGGCGACGACCTCTCCGGCACCGACGTGGAAGTCGACCTCGCTGAGGGCGCGCACGGCCCCGAAGGTCTTGGAGATCCCGGACAGTTCCAGGACGGGTGTGCTCATCGTGCTCGTGTCTCTTTCCTCGCCCCGGGGAGCGGGGCGGGCCGGTCGGCCCGCCCCGTCCTCCGCGGCGTCGCACCGTGGGTCTACAGGGCTTCTTCGCAGAACTCGGTGTCGGCGTAGTCGTCGGTGCAGATCTCCTCGATGCTGTAGACACCGTCCGAGACGACCGTGTCGCCGATGTTCTCCTCGGTGACCGCGATCGGGTCGAGCAGGATCGCCGGAACGGTCTCACCGTCGGCGTCCTCGACCTCGGTGAGGACGTACTCGCCCGCCTCGAGGTCCTCGCCGGTGGCCAGGGAGACCGCCATGGCCGCGGCGATCTGGGCCTCGGGGCGGATCGCCTTGTACACCGTCATGTACTGCTCACCGGCGATGATGCGCTGGATACCGTGCAGCTCGGCGTCCTGGCCGGTGACAGGCGGCAGGTCCTCGGTCTCCACGCCCGCGCTGCGCAGGGCGGAGATGATGCCGGAGGCCATACCGTCATTGGCGGAGTAGACGCCGATGATCTCGTCCACGCCCAGGGAGGTGATGGCGCCCTCCATCTGGCTGTTGGCCTGGTCGGGCGACCAGTCCGGGGTGTCGAACTCCTGGCCGATCTCGATCTGGTCGTCGAGGATCTCGTGGGCGCCCGCCTTGAAGTCGGCGGCGTTGGGGTCGGTGGGCGAGCCGTTGATCATGACGATCTGCCCGTCCCCGGAGGTGCCGTCCTGCTCGATGGCCTCCAGCAGGGCCTGGCCCTGGACCTGGCCCACGCGGACGTTGTCGAAGGACACGTACATGTCGGCGCCGCCCTGGGCGAGGCGGTCGTAGGCGACCACGGGCACGCCCTGGGACTGGGCCTCGTTGATCGTGCCCGCGGCGGCCTCGGAGTCGACCGCGCCGAGGACGAGAACGTCGACACCGTCGGTGAGCATGGCCTGCGCCTGCGTCTGCTGCTCGTCGACGTCCTGGTCGGCGTTGGCGTAGGAGAGCTCGCAGTTGGGGCACAGCTCCGCGAGGGCCTCCTCGAAGTAGGGCCGGTCGAAGGCCTCGTACCGGGCTGTCTGAAGCTCGGGCAGGAGGAGTCCGACGTGGAAGCCCTCTTCCAGGCTGTGGGTCTCCCGCTCGGCGTCGTCACCGGAGGTGGTGAGGGAGCCGCAGCCGGAGACGAGGAGTGCGAGGGCGGCGGTGGCCGCCGGGAGGGCCAGGGCGGCCGCTCGTGACGTGGAAGGGCGTCGTGTGCTCAACGCGGGGTGCCTCTCTGGACGGGGGATCGGTGTGGGAACTCGCGAGTGGTGGTGTGAAGTCAAACCTCACCGACGGCTTGCCGTCAACTGATGAACACATAACCGAAACATCACGAGCGTTGCGTTCACCCGTTAAAGATATTAAAAGCCCAGGTCAGAGCAGCAAAGAGGGCGTGTGACGCCATGTGAAGAATATTGCGAACGTTCCCGCGTTCACCCGGCCGAAGCGGCCCTGACCTCGTGCTTCACCGTATGCGAGACGAGGAGTGGGCGTCGCGTGAAGGCGGCGGAGGCGTCGGGGACGGCGACGGGGCGGATCCGGACGGCGAACGATGGGCGAAGGGGAAGTGCCGCAAGGGCTCGAAGACGGGGTCTCACAGGGCGACGTGCGCCGCGGTCCACAGCGCCCCGTACAGGGCCGCGTCCCGACCGAGCGCACCCGACATCAGGATCAGGTCCTCCCGCGCGCTGCCCAGGGCCCCGAGCTCCATCGCGCGCGCCATCGGATCGAGGAGCAGCTCCCCTGCCTCAGCCAGGTCGCCGCCGACGGTCACCCGGTCCGGGTTGAACAGGTTGGCGGCGATGGCCAGCCCCTGGCCGAGCGCCGTGCCCGCCTCCGCGATGACGCGCCGGCTTCCCAGGTCGCCGGAGCGCGCGGCCGCGACGACGTCGGCCACCCGGGGCCCGCCCGGGCCCCGCGCGACCTCGGAGTTCTGGGGCAGCATGTCCAGCAGGTAGCGCGCCCCGACGAAGGTCTCCAGGCAGCCCCGGTTGCCGCAGCGGCACACCGGACCACGTGGGTCGAGCGTGATGTGCCCGATCTCGCCCGCGGTGCCGCCCGCGCCGCGGAACAGCTCCCCGGACAGGACGATCCCCGCGCCGACCCCCTCCCCGATGACCAGGTGGATGAGGTGGCCAGCGCCCTCACCAGCACCGATCCGGCGTTCGGCCAGGGCCGCGAGGTTGGCGTCGTTCTCCGCCACCACGGGGACGCCGAGGCGTTCGCCGAGGGCCTCGGCCGGACGGAAGCCCGTCCAGCGGGGCACGCACGAGATCCGCCCGACCTCTCCCGTGCCCGGGTCGACCGGGCCCGGAACGGAGGCCACGGCCGAGGACACCGTGCGCAGGTCGATCCGCGCCCGTTGGAGGGTGATCTCGGCCAGCCACGCGGCGCGGCGCACCCCGCGCTCGGGGTCGGCGGCGACGTCGTAGCCGATCTCCTCGCGCGCCAGAAGGTTGCCGTCGCTGTCCCCCACACCGACCGCGACGCCGTCCACGGTGAAGTCGACCGCCAAGACCGCGCCCGGCGGGCGCAGCAGGGTGACCGCCCTGGCCCGCCGGCCGTTGGAGGCCGTGTCACGGACCGAGACCGTGCCCGCCGCGCGCAGCCCGCGCACGATGTTGGACACGCTCGCGGCGGACAGGCCGGTCGCCCGGGCCAGTTCCGCCTGGGTACGCGTCCCGTCCCGGCGCAGGACCTCCACGACGCGCCGTTCGTTGGCCTGCCGCAGGGCGGACTGGGATCCGGGCGTCACGGTGGCGTCGGTCACCCGGCTCCCCCTCGTGGTCGATCATCGGTCAGCGCCCCGCGCTGCTGTGAGGCATGCTACAAGCAGTGAACGCAAGCCGGAACACGGGGAGGCTGCTAGGACGTGGTCAGCGGCCATGGCCTAGGGTGCGGGATGTGTCAGTGGAACGTGTGCGGACCAGCGACGACCGGTGGGCCGACCGCCTGGCCTCGGCCGTGCTGGCCCGGGGCCGGAGGCGGCCTTTGCGCGTGGTCGCGGTCGAGGGGCGCTCGGGCTCGGGCAAGAGCACCGTCGCGGAGCGGCTGAGCGCCGCGCTGGCCTTGCGGGGCGAGCCGTCGGCGGTGCTGACCATGGAGGATCTGTACCCGGGGTGGGACGGGCTGTCGCTCGCCCACACGTTCCTGAGGGAGTGGGTCCTGGAGCCGCTCGCGCGTGGGGAACGCGCGGCCTGGCGGCGCTACGACTGGGAGCGCGGCGGTTTCGAGGAGGCCTGGACGGTGCTCTCCCCGGAACTGGACGACGGCGGCACCCTCATCGTCGAGGGCTGCGGGTGCGGGGCCCGGCCGGTGCGTGCGCACCTCGACCTGCTGGTGTGGGTGGCCGCGACCGACGCCGAACGGGGCCGGCGGCTGGACCTGCGTCGCGACGCCGCCCTGTACGCCCCCTACCGGACCCTGTGGGCACGGCAGGAGGACGAGTTCCACGCCGCGCACCGCCCCCGGGAGCACGCCGACCTGTGGGTGGACAACTCGGGGAGCGGCGCGCCCGCGCGGTGAGCGGCGGAGGGACACGCGGTCGGCGTCGTCGCGCAGGAGCGGGAAGGGCTGGCCGAGGGTGTCCGCGGCGTGGATGACCACGTCCCGGCGGCCCCCGCGGATCAGTCCGCGGTGCCGCCGTCCCGGTGCTCCCGGGTGTGGGCCCCGACGTACATGCCGACGAGCCTGGCGATCACGGTGGTGAGGAAGAGGGTCCCGGTCACGGCCTCGAGGGCCGCCAGGGAGCGCGTCCACGGAGCCACGGCGACGATATCCCCGTAACCCAACGTGGCCAGGGTGACGTAGGAGAAGTACACGAAGCTCTGCCAGGCCATCGGTTCATCGGGGTTCGCGCTGTCGGTGAAACTTCCGGGGACGAGGAGTTCGACCGCGCTGAACCACGTCGCGAACACGCCCCCGATGAGGAGGTAGGCGCTGATGGCGGCGACGATCACGTTCAGGCTGCGCGCCGGGCTGCGCCGGTAGACGAACTTGAGCAGTGAGTAGACGACGCCGGACTGAAAGGCGAAGAGCGTGGAGAACAGCCCGAGCAGCGCCACGCCGCGCAGAGGATCGACGGCGACCCACAGGGCGAAGAACGTCAGTGCCACGCCGACGACCAGGACGGGCAGCACCCGGTCGCGCTGATCCCGCACAACGAGCAGGCCGAAGCCGATCATCCCGACGTAGAGCAGCGTGTACAGGAGGGTCCAGCCCTGCCCCTGCAGCGTCATCGGGTAGCCGAACTGGAGCATCACCACGAAGAGCAGGAACAGGCCGAGGTTCGGACCGCGCTCGTCCACGCTCCCCTCCCCTCCCCGCCGTGCCTGCCGCCCGCCGCCGGCTCCGCCGCCGCACCACGATGATGCGGCAACGGTTCCGGTCACGTCAGCGCGACACCCCGGTGTGGTCGGGGGAGGTCACCCCCGTCGGCCTGGGGCCCGACCGCTGATCTCCTGGGCACGTCGCGGGTCGGCGTTGACCACGCCCGGCCCCGCGTGGAGCGTGGGCATCATCCCCGGCAGCTCCCCGAGCCGGTCCACCCCGCGCGTGCGCATGGTCCCGTCACCGTGCTTGTCGACGTCGGCGACGGTCAGGGCCACCAGGGCCGCCCCGAGCCGAGCATGGGGCACGTCGGGAAGGGCGGCGGACTGATGTCAGAGCCGGGCGTCTGCGACGTGACCACGGCGAGAAAGAGCATGGACCCGGCCTCCAGCCCCGCACCGACCCTCAGGCATCGGAACATGGTCCGCGCGCGCGGTCTCCTTCAGGGACGACGCGGTCCAGATCCGCCACGGCCCTCCCTCTCCCGTCGTCGTCGCGCGCCGGTCAGAGACCGCAGATCTCCCGCGCCCTGCGCAGATCGCCCCGGATACGCTCGACCCCGGCGGACAGATGCGGCAGCTGGACACTGGACTGTTGAAGCTCCCAAGCCCGTCGGGCGCGGCGCGGCGGGGAACCGCACACCACCCTCAGCGCGATGCCGGAGACCACCGCGCCGACCAGGCCGAAGACGCCGATCCAGACCAGGAGGTCCAGGACCCCGTCCGGGGCGAAGTCGAGGGAACCCAGGGCCTCGGCCATGATGAGTCCCGCGCCGACCGGAAGCGCGGAGAAGGCGAACCGGCAGTACCGCGCGGTGGTGTGCAGGCGTGTCTGGAGCGTGACCCTGCTCGCCAGTGCCCCGTGCTTCTCCTGAGCCGCGGCGAACCGCCCCTCCCAGTCGCGCCTCTGCGCCGCCAGGGCCCGCATCGTCGGCAGGGCACCGTAGACCGCGGCCGCGCATCCGGCGTTGACGGGGAGCGGGCTCCCCTCGACCCGGGTCCACAGGATCTCGACCCAGGCCGACAGTTCGCTGTCATCACCGGTGGCGGGGCGCACCATCCGCTCCGGGTGGAGCAGGAAGGTGAGGATGAGCGCGGGGTTGGCCTCGGCCCGGGACGCGTTCCATCCGGCCAGGTGGTCGACGAGCTGGCGGTGGAAGTCGATTCCGGCGCGTTCGGCCTCCTCCAGGTGGTCGGCGAGCTCGCGGAGCCGCCCGGGCTCGTCGGTGCGGTGTGCGTTCATGACACGCAGAACCTCGGGGCGGGCGAGCAGCGCCATCTCGTTGGCCAGGGGCGCACCGGTGAACAGCGGCCGAGGGTCGTTGAACAGGTCGCCGAGCTCGGCCGGCGTGGCTCCCCGGCCGCGAAAGACCGGGGGCAGTTCGGGGCACAGCTGGGCGATGAAGGAGGCGATGGCCAGGTTGGCGTCGTCGACCTGGCGACGGAACAGGGACCGGTCCACCGACGTGTCACCGAGGTCGTCCATGATCCACGCGCCCAGTGCCGCGCGCTCCTGGGGGTCGCTGAACACCCGGACGGCGGCGTTCCAGTTCTGCTGCATGGCGGTGGCGAGGGACCGGGTGTCGGTGAACCGAACGCCGACGAAGTGGTACGGGGGCACACCGTCGCGAAGGGGTGCGTCCGGCGGGTACCGCGCCCCGGTCGTCGGTCCCGTCGCGGGCGGCGGGGCGGTCGGGGCGGCGCGGGTGTAGGCGCGGGTGGGATCGGCCGTCGCGGCCGGGGCGACGCGGGTGGGGTCGATTCCCCCGGAGGGGGCGACGCGGGTCGGGTCCACCGGAACGGGTCGTTCGACACGGGTGGGGTCGACGGTGACGGGTCGCTCGACACGGGTGGCGGTGTCCGCCTCGACGCGCGCGGGCTCGGCGGCCGCGGGGGGCGGGGCCGGCCGGGACCCGTCGGAGGGCACCGCGACCAGCTGGTTGAGCAGGGTGGCGGCGTCCGGGCGACGGGCGGCGTCCTTGTCCAGACAGGTACGGACGATGTCCCGCAGGGCCCCGGTGAGCGCGCCGAGTTCGGGTTCGGCGCTGAGGATGCGGGCGATGCGGGAGGCCTGGGTCGGGCCGGGGAAGGCCTCGTGCCCGGTCGCGGCGTAGACCATCACCGAACCCCACGCGAAGATGTCCACGGCCGAGGTCAAACGCATGCCCTCAAGCTGTTCCGGGGCCATGTACCCGATGGTCCCGATCACCCCGCTGGCCGTCACCGACGTCGACTCCACCGCCTTGGCGATCCCGAAGTCGATCACCCGCGGCCCGTCCGGAGCCAGCATGATGTTCTCCGGCTTCAGGTCCCGATGCACCACACCGGCCGCGTGGATGGCCGCCAGCGCCGTGGCCGTGGAGACCGCCAGGCGGTGCAGTTCCACACCGGTCCGCGGGCCGCCCTGGGCCACCGCGTCCTGGAGTGTGGGGCCGTCGATGTACTCCGTGGCGATCCACGGCTCCTCCGCCTCGGGATCGGCGTCCACGATCGCGGCGATACAGAAACCACTCACCCGCCGCGCCTGCTCCACCTCCGCGGTGAAGCGGCGGCGCATCTCGGCGTCCCCGGCCCAACTGGCGTGCAGCACCTTGACCGCCGCACGGGTCCCGTCACCGGACTCGCCCAGGAACACCTCCCCGAACCCGCCGCGCCCCAACGAGCGCACCAGCCGGAAATCACCGACGACGTGTCCGGCCCGGTTTCGTTCCGATCCCGGCCCGTCCTGGTGCTGGGGGTCGTCCACATCCGCCCCGTTCCTTGGTTGATGGTCACATGGCCCTGGTCTCTCCCCATGACAGGCCCCAGGGAACTATAGCCACGTCACGCAGCCCGGGACGTGGCGGATCACATCGAGTCCGGAACCGGCCACGGAACCCGGTTCGATACGTTATCCGTCCGTCACCGCCCGCGCATGGTCAGCGGTGGTCACCGCGCTGGATCCGCTCGACGAGGTCGTCGGTGAGGGTACCGAAACCGGTGGCCGCCCACACGCTCTCCTCCGCGGGCACCTCGAAGTAGGGCACGGTGCGGTCGCCGTGCTCGACGGGCAGGGCGTTGGGCCGCATCCGGGCGCGCACCGCCTTCGCACACGTCCCGCACAGGGGCACCCGTACGGCACGCCTCGATCCCGTCTGCCGCCAGTCGGTGGGCCTGGTGTCGGTGCCGTGCAGCGGGTTGGCGTAGCAGTGGCGGCGCCGGAGGCCGCCGCGCCCGCGCCGGGCCATGCGCTCCTCGGCCAGGTCCAGCAGTACGAGGACGCCGACGACGTCGGCCAGGGAGCCGCCGTCGAGCCGGTCGTGGATCGCGCGGGCCGCGGCGTGCGCGTCGAGGGCGCCCCTCAGGGCCTCGGCCTCGGCGGCGGACCGGTGCTCCATCGCGCCCAGCCGTTCGCCGAGCTCGACCAACTCCTGGCCGGCCCTCCGCTCCAGCGTCTCCCGGTGCGCCTGGTCGACGTTGTCGAAGGCCGCGTGCTGACGGAGGGCCGGTACCGCGCGCGGCCGGGTCCACAGCAGGTAGCCGCCGCCGAGGAGGAGCAGGACCGCGACACCGCCGACGGCCCACGGCAACCACGCGGTCCCGGCCGCCCGCTCGGCGCCGTCCGCCGCGGCCGTGCCGTCCTCCGGGGCCGGGGGCGCGTCCTGGGAGTCGTCGCCCTGTTCCTCCTCGTACGCGCGCATCTCGCGTTCGTAGACGGCCTCCGGGTCGTTGGAGACCGCGGCGTCCACCGCCACCTCCACGAGTTCGGACAGGGGCGCGTCGTAGTCGGTCGCGTACGACGCCGCCAGGGCGGCGTAGTGGGCGCGGTCGGAGTAGGAGACGGCGCCCGAGGCGTCGAAGTCGCTGCCGCTCAGGCGGGGGCTGTCGAGGACGAGGTAGTGGCCCGCGCCGCCAACGCGGTCGTGGACGGCGGTGGCCAGGTTCCCCGGATCACCGCCCCACGTGTCGCCGTCCACCAACGGCACGAGGATGACGCGGACGGGCAGCCCGCTGTCCTCGATCGTCTCCTCCACCCGCGCGCGGGTCTCCTCGGGGAAGGCGCTGTCGTAGGCGGGGTCGACCACGACGGGAGAGGACTCCAGAGCGGTGGCGATCTCCTGGGCCGGACTGGGCGCGTCGGCCCGCGCGGTCGCGGGCGCGGCCAGGACGAGGCAGAGCCCGAGCGCCGCGAGCGGGGTCGGGCGGATGTCAGGACGCATGGGTCTCCTTCACGAGGGAGTCGGCGTCGAGTCCGCCCTGGGACCCGTAGCGCGTGCGCACCCAGGAGCGGTTCAGGGTCAGGTGCGGTACGCGCCGCCGCCCGTCGCGCACACGCAGGGGGAGGCGGGCCCGGTCCGCGGTCGTCAGGCACGACGCGCACATGGGGAGGCGGCTCTGGGACAGGGCGGTGGCGTCCTCCCCGACGGCGGGGCCGTGCAGGGGGTCGACCATGCACACGGACGCCTCCTGCCCGGAGTCGGATCGGAGCCGCCGCGTGACCCGGCGGGCCAGCACCGTGGCACCCACGAGGTCCAGTTCGTCGGGGTCGCCGTTGAGGACCAGCAGCGCGGTGTCGGCGTCGCGCATGGTATCGGCGGCGTTCGGGTGGTCGGCCGGAGCGGCGTCGACGGCCGCGACCATCCGGGCGGCCGCCCTCCGGGCGATCGGGCGCAGACGGCGGCCGGGCACCGCCCGGACCCGGCGCGTGAGCCAGGCGGCCAGGGCGAGAACGGAGTAGACGAGGGCACCGAAGAGCGGGCCCAGGAAGAACAGCGCCGGCCAGAAGTCCTCGCTGAGGAAGCGGTCCGTGCGCGACTCCGGCGGCTCCTCGTCGGCGCGGTACTCCGCCTCCCGGGGGACGGTGTCCTCGGCGTCCGGGTCCGGGCGCGCACCGTCGAGCCGGCCGAGGACGGTGAGGGTCGGGCCCCGCACCACGTCCTCGCTGTCCGGGTCCCAGGTGAGGCCCGTCAGGTCCCACGTGTCGACGCCGAGGTCGACGCCCAGCGCCGCGATGCCGACCTTCCCGCCGCCGACGTCGGCCACCAGGTAGAGGCCGTCCTCGTCCCTGGTGTGGGCCAGGGCGTGGGCGAGCACCTCCGCGTCCCCTCCGGCCTCGTCGGAGTCCGCCATGAGCACCACGGCGGCGTGGACGGGCACGGATGCCCCGGCGACGGCGTCGGACAGCTCCGCAATGGACGCGCCGTCCACGGGTGCCAGGGGGTCGACGTACACGGGGTCGTCCTCCCACGCCGCGACGACGCGGTCCACGCGCACGGTGGAGGCGACGTAGGGCGGGGCGGCGAGCGGGTCGGCGGCGTCCGCCCGCTCGTCGGGGCTCGCCGGGGGCCGGAGCACGTGGACCGCTCCCGCGCCGACGGTCGCGACGGCGATCACGGCGCACACGGCCAGGAACCGCACGGAGCGGCGCAGGGCCCTTCGGCGGACGGCGACCACCGGCGCGCCCGGTCGGCGGGACGCCGGCACGCGCCGCCCGCCACGCACGGGCGCCTGGGCCTGCGCAAGGCGGTACCCGCGCACGATGACGGCGGTGAGGCCGAGCCCCAGGAACCCGCCCCCGACCATGGCCACCAGGAACCCGGTGTTGGCCGGTCCGTTGTACGACAGGGGGTCCAGCTCCTCGACGAACTCCGCCCAGCCGGACGGCTCCTCCTCCGCCCTCTCCTGTCCGAAGGAGTCCCGCGCCGCGTCCGCGCGGGCGGCGATCTCCGGGTCGAGCAGCAGGTCGACGTAGCCCGCGGCGACGTCCTGGAGGCGCGAGGTGTGGTCGTAGGACTCGTCGCCCATGAGGGCCGTGGTGGCGTCCCCGGTCCTCAGGTCGACGCCGGGCGTGGTGAACGCGCGGACGACCGTGTGCCCGTCGTTCATGTGCACGTACAGGCCGTCCTCGCCCACGCGGTCCTGGAGGGAGGCCAGGAAGGTGTCGCTGCCCAGGTTTCCGGCCAGGTAGGGGGTGACGACCACGTGGTAGGGCGTGTCGAGGCGGTCGAACTCGGCGCGCAGCTCCTCCTCCAGGGCCGCCACGTCGTACTCCCCCGCCAGGAGCTCGCTGACCACGACCTCCCGCCCGTCCGGCTGCTCGGCCAGGAGGTCCGCCAGGTGGGCGGCGGCGGTGTCGGCGGGCGCGGTGTCGGCCCGGGCCGCGGGAGCGGCGCCGGACACCACCGCCACCGCGGCCACCAGGGCGACCAGGGCGAGGAGGAGCGTTCGGGGGGTCGACGTCCTCACGTGGAGGGGATGGGGCATGGGGCGAGCATATCGATTCGGTTCGTCCCCTCGCGCCCGGTGTGAACTGGGCCGTCGAAAGAAGGCGGGGCCGCCACCGTCGGTCGGACGGTGGCGGCCCCGTTGAACCGCGCTGCGCGCCGTGTGGGCGCCGGCGGAGTCCTGGGACTACTTCGCGATGAGCTGGCGCAGCACGTACTGCAGGATGCCGCCGTTGCGGTAGTAGTCGGCCTCACCCGGGGTGTCGATGCGCACCACGGCGTCGAACTCGACGCCGGTGTCGGTGCTGACCTTCACCGTGCTCGGGACGCGGCCCTCGTTGAGCTCGGTCACACCGGTGATGGAGAAGGTCTCCTCGCCGGTCAGGCCGAGGGAGTCGGCGGACTGGCCCTCCGGGAACTGGAGCGGCAGGACGCCCATGCCGATGAGGTTGGAGCGGTGGATGCGCTCGTAGGACTCGGTGATGACCGCGCGCACGCCCAGCAGGCGGGTGCCCTTGGCGGCCCAGTCACGCGAGGAGCCGGAGCCGTACTCCTTGCCGCCCAGGACGACGAGCGGAATGTCCTGCGCCGCGTAGTTCTGCGCGGCGTCGTAGATGAACGAGACCGGCGCCTCGGGCTGGGTGAAGTCGCGGGTGTAGCCGCCCTCGGTGCCCGGCGCGATCTGGTTGCGCAGGCGGATGTTGGCGAACGTGCCCCGGATCATCACCTCGTGGTTGCCGCGGCGGGAACCGTAGGAGTTGAAGTCGCGGCGCTCGACGCCGTGGGACTTGAGGTACTCGGCCGCCGGGGTGCCCGGCTTGATCGCACCGGCCGGGGAGATGTGGTCGGTGGTGACCGAGTCGCCCAGCTTGGCCAGGACGCGGGCACCGGTGATGTCGGTGACCGCGGACGGGGTGGTGGCCATGCCCTCGAAGTACGGGGGCTTGCGGACGTAGGTGGACTCGTCCTCCCACTCGAAGGTGTTGCCGGTCGGCGTGGGCAGCGAGCGCCAGCGCTCGTCACCGGCGAACACGTCCGCGTAGGCGCTCTCGTACATGTCCGAGGCGATCGCGGCGTCCATGACCTCCTGGATCTCCTCGGCGGAGGGCCAGATGTCGGCCAGGTAGACCGGCTTGCCGTCGCTGCCGACGCCCAGGGGCTCGGTGGTGATGTCCACGTCGAGGGACCCGGCCAGCGCGTAGGCGACCACCAGCGGCGGCGAGGCCAGGTAGTTCATCTTCACGTCCGGGTTGATCCGGCCCTCGAAGTTGCGGTTGCCGGACAGGACCGCGGTGACCGCGAGGTCGTTGTCCTGGACCGCCTTGGAGATCTCCTCCGGCAGCGGACCGGAGTTGCCGATGCAGGTGGTGCAGCCGTAGCCGACCAGGTTGAAGCCCAGCTTGTCCAGGTACGGGGTCAGGCCGGAGCGCTCGTAGTAGTCGGTGACGACCTTGGAGCCCGGGGCCATGGAGGTCTTGACCCACGGCTTGCGGGACAGACCCTTCTCCACCGCCTTCTTGGCCAGCAGGGCGGCGCCCAGCATGACCGAGGGGTTGGAGGTGTTGGTGCAGGAGGTGATCGCGGCGATGACGACGGCGCCGTGGTCGACCTCGGTCTCCGTGCCGTCGGCCATGGTGACCTTGACCGGGCGGTGCGGGCGCCCGTTGGCGGTCGTGGCCGGCGCGTCGGAGGCCGGGAAGGACTCTTCGCCCGCCTCGTCGTCGGAGACGTAGTTGTGGACGTCGTGGCGCCAGGTCGGCTTGGCCTCCGACAGGGCGATGCGGTCCTGCGGGCGCTTGGGGCCGGCGATGGACGGGACGACCTCGGCCAGGTCGAGCTCCAGGTACTCGGAGTACTCGGGCTCCACGGCCGGGTCGTGCCAGAAACCGTTGGCCTTGGCGTAGGCCTCGGTCAGGGCGACCTGCTGCTCGGAGCGGCCGGTCAGGCGCATGTAGCGGATGGTCTCGTCGTCGACCGGGAAGATCGCGGCGGTGGAGCCGAACTCCGGGCTCATGTTGCCGATGGTGGCGCGGTTGGCCAGCGGCACCGAGGAGACGCCCTCGCCGTAGAACTCGACGAACTTGCCGACCACACCGTGCTCGCGGAGCTTCTCGGTGATGGTGAGCACCAGGTCGGTCGCGGTGGTGCCGGGCTTGAGCTGACCGGAGAGCTTGAAGCCGACCACGCGCGGGATGAGCATGGAGATCGGCTGGCCGAGCATGGCGGCCTCGGCCTCGATACCGCCGACGCCCCAGCCCAGGATGCCCAGGCCGTTCTGCATCGTGGTGTGCGAGTCGGTGCCGACGCAGGTGTCGGGGTAGGCCTGGCCGTTCCGGCTCATGGTGACGCGCGCCAGGTGCTCGATGTTGGCCTGGTGCACGATGCCGGTGCCGGGCGGGACGACCTTGAACTCGTCGAAGGCGGTCTGGCCCCAACGCAGGAACTTGTAGCGCTCGTAGTTGCGCTCGTACTCGATCTCGACGTTGCGCTCGAAGGCGTCCGGGCGGCCGAAGAGATCGACGACGACGGAGTGGTCGATGACCAGCTCGGCCGGGGCGAGCGGGTTGATCTTGTCCGGGTCGCCGCCCAGGTCGCGCACGGCCTCGCGCATGGTGGCGAGGTCGACGACGCAGGGGACGCCGGTGAAGTCCTGCATGATCACCCGCGCGGGGGTGAACTGGATCTCCTGGCTGGGCTGGGCCTTGGCGTCCCACTCGCCCAGCGCGCGGATGTGGTCGGCGGTGACGTTGGCACCGTCCTCGGTGCGCAGGAGGTTCTCCAGCAGCACCTTCAGGCTGTAGGGAAGCCGGTTGGCGCCCTGGACGGCGTCCAACCGGAAGATCTCGTACGACTCGTCGCCTACACGCAACGTGTCACGGGCGCCGAAGCTGTTCGCGGACACGGTGTCTGCCTCCTGATCTCGCCACTGATGTCCCCGGCATCCTGCCCGATGGGCGGGTGCGGGTCCTACTGAGGCCGCCCTCACCGGATTCCGGGGCCTCGGAGAGCCACGGGGCTGCCCTCCGCCGCCACCGGCATCCTCAGGTCCACGCTGACCTGCGGCGACACCACTCGCCGCCGACCAGGCGGTCCGTTGACCGCGGGCGTCCACGATGTTTGGGGCCGGGCGCCGACAAGCGGTCACGTTCACACGCCCGAACCGGGAGCGGGCCGGGGGGAGTCCCGCTGTTATCTTGACGTCAAGGTATCCAACTTGTATCTCGATATCAAGTTATCGGGCGGTGGTCCGGCCCCCGCGGCCACCCCCCCGGGAAGGCGTCCGCCCTCAGTCGAGCTGCGGGACGACCTTGTCAGCCACCAGTTCCAGGTGGTCCAGGTCGGACATGTCCAGCACCTGGAGGTAGACGCGCTCGGCCCCGGCCTCCCCGAAGGCGCCGAGGCGGTCCACGAGCTCGTCCGGGGTGCCCGCCAGGCCGTTGCCACGCAGCTCGGGAACCTCACGGCCGATCCGCTCGGCACGCCGGGCGACCTCCGCCGCGTCGCGGCCCACGCACAGGACCTGCGCCGCCGAGTAGACCATGGGTGCGCTCCTTCCGGAGGCGCGCACCGCCGCCCGGGTGCGTTCGAAGGCCGCCGAGGTGTCCTCCAACGAGGCGAACGGCACGTTGTACTCGTCGGCGAACTTGGCGGCCAGCCGCGGGGTGCGCTTGGGACCGGTTCCGCCGATCAGCACGGGCGGGTGCGGTGCCTGCTCCGGTTTGGGCAGGGCGGGGCCCTCCGCCAGGCGGTAGTGCTTGCCCTCGTAGCGGAAGGTCTCCCCGACGGGGGTGGACCACAGGCCGGTGATGATGTCCAGCTGCTCCTCGTAGCGGTCGAAGCGCTCGCGGGCCGCGGCGGGGAAGGGGATCCCGTAGGCCGCGTGCTCCTCCTCGTACCAGCCCGCACCGAAACCGAAGTCGACCCGTCCGCCGCTCATCCGGTCGACCTGGGCGACGGAGATGGCCAGGGGCCCGGGGTAGCGGAAGGTCGCGGCGGTCATCAGCGTGCCGAGCCGGATACGGGAGGTCTCCCGCGCCAGTCCCGCCAGCGTGATCCAGGCGTCGGTCGGCCCGGGCAGCCCGCTGACGTGGTCCCCCATGTGCAGATAGTGGTCGGAGCGATAGACGGCGTCGAAGCCCAGCTCCTCCGCCGCGCGGGCGACGGCGAGCTGGTCCTCGTAGGTGGCCCCCTGTTGGGGCTCAAGGAAGATCCTCAGGCGCATACGCCCCATTTTCTCCCACGGCCGCGGGCGCGCGGACAACCGGCGCGCGGATACCGTCGAAAAGGCCTGCCCAGCGGCCCCGCCCCCATGAACCGATCACCTCCGCCGTCCCGATAGCCCCACCGTGAAGCTGTTCCGCCGCACGCGCCGCCGCGTGCCCCCCTATGGTCCCGAGAGCTCCGACCCGGAGTTGCTCGCCGCCGTCGCCGCCGGGGAATCCGACGCCCTGGAGATCCTGCACCGCAGACACGCGCCCTGGCTGCGCGCCCGCCTGCGCTACCGGTGTTCGGACTCGGACCAGCTCGACGCCGCCCTTCAGGAGACCTTCCTGGCGGTGTGGCGCAACGCCGGATCCTTCACCCCGCGCCCGGGCGACACCGATGCCGGAGCGTGGCTGTGGACCATCGCGATCCGCCAGTTGATCTCCCAACTGCGCAAACGGTCCAACCGCTGGATCGCCGACAGCGATCCCGAACCCTACGAGACCATCGGCGACGCCTCCGCTGAGGACACGGTCCTGCTCAACATCGAGCACGGCCCCCTGGGCGCCGCCCTGCACTCCCTCTCCCCTGAGCTGCGCGCCGCCATCCAGGCCACCGTGCTGGACGGGCTCACCGTACGGGAGGCGGCACAGATACTCCAGATCCCCGAAGGAACCGTGAAGACACGGGTGATGCGCGCCAAGGCGCGCCTGCGGGAGGCCCTGACATGACCTGGCACCTGACCCCTGCCCAAGTACACGCGTACGCGTCCCACGCCGTCGACGACGTCACGGCGATGTCCGTGGAGGCACACCTGATGCACTGCGCACCCTGCCGAACCCTCGTCCCCGCCGACGAGGAGTGGATCGACCGCGCCTGGGCCGACCTGCGCGACGTCGTCGACCGGCCGCGACCGCACCCGGTCGAACGCCTGCTGCGCGCCCTCGGGCTGCGCGACGGTACGGTCAAGCTGTTGGCCGCCACCCCGAAGCTGTACCGGGCGTGGCTGGTGTCCACGGTGCTCGTCCTGGTCTGTGCCCTGTTCGCCGCGTACGCGCTGCCGAAGGGATCACTGGTGTTCTTCCTCACCGCGCCGGTCATCCCCCTGGCGGGGGTCGCGCTCGCCTACGGACGCGGGGTGGACCCGGCGCACACCCTGACCTCGATCACGCCGATGGCCGGGCAGCGGCTACTGTTCCTGCGGACGTGCGCGGTACTGGTACCCGCCGTGGCGTTGTGCACCCTGGCCGCGTTGATGATGCCCGCACCCACCACCCCGTGGACGGCGGTCTTCTGGCTCCTGCCCTCGCTGACCCTGGTCGCCGGTTCGCTCGTCCTGTGCCGGTGGGTCCACCTGAGCCTGGCCAGCGGTGCCGTGGGGCTCCTGTGGCTGGTGTCCCTGGCCGTGCTCGGCTCCGGCGACCACCTCGCCCCGCTGGCGGCGGTCGCGCCGCACACCCAGCCCTGGTGGGCGGCGGCGCTGGCCGCCCTGACCGGCATGCTCCTGTTCCGTCTCCGTGTGAGGACCACGTGACCGACCCGACCGCTCCCGCCGTCCACGCGCGCGGTGTGACACGCCGCTACGGCAGCCGCACGGCGCTGGACGCCGTCGACCTCGACCTGGGACCGGGGGTGACCGGTCTGCTGGGCCGCAACGGAGCCGGCAAGACCACCCTGTTGCGGTGCCTGGCCACCGATCTGGAGGCCAGCCGGGGCGAACTGCGGCTGCTGGGCCGCGACCCCGGCCGCGCCCCCGAGCGAACCGAGATCCGGCGCCGCCTGGGGTACCTGCCGCAGAACCCCGAGTTCTACCCGCACTTCACCGCGTTCGGCCTGGTGGACTACGTGGCGGTCCTCAAGGAGATGGGCGGGCGCCGCGAACGCCACGACGAGGTGCGGCGCAACCTGGACCGGGTGGGTCTGTACGACCGCCGCCACAGCCGGGTGCGCCGCCTGTCCGGCGGGATGCGGCAGCGACTGGGGCTGGCCTGCGCCCTCCTCGGCGACCCCGAACTGCTGCTGCTGGACGAGCCCACCATCGGTCTGGACCCGGAACAGCGGATCCGCTTCCGCGACCTGGTCTCGGAGCTGGCGACCCGCAGCACCGTCGTCCTGTCCACCCACCAGATCGAGGACGTGGCGGCGCTGTGCCGCCGTGTCGTCTGCCTGGACCGGGGGCGTGTGGTCTTCGACGGCACGCCGGGCGACCTGGTGGAACGGGCGAAGGGCCGGGTCTGGGTACAGCGCGAACGCCCTCGGAGGGGAGTGACCACCTGGCGGCTGGCGGACGGCCGCCACCGCGTGCTCACCCCCGACGGGACGGAACCGTCGGGCGCGGACGGCGAGCGTGTCGAGGTCGATCCCACCCTGGAGGACGCCTACCTCCTGCTCACCGGTGTGGAACAGGGCGCCCGGTGAGGCGCGCCGTCGCCGTGACGCGGCTGACCGCCCTCAACGCCACGCGGATCGCGGCCAACCCGCTGCTGTACGTGGGGCTGGGAGCCACCGCGCTGTTCGCCCGCCACGCCCTGGGGCTCTTCCCCTACACCACCGCTCTGGACGTGCAGAACTCGATGGAGACGGCGGGGATCTTCGTCGCGGCCGTGATGTTCGTGGTGACGACCTTCCCCGCGGTCCGCGAGGCGCGTTACTCGCGGGTGTTCGTCGCCCCCGTGAGCCGGACCGAACGGCTGTGGTCCCTGCTGGCCGCGGCCGCCCTGGTGACCCTGGTCTCCCAGGCGGGCGTGGCCGCGGCCTGCCACTGGTTCGCCGACGGCCCCACGCACGGAACGGTGAGCCCGTACGCCCGCGCCGCGCCCTTCGTCCTCGCCCTGTGCGGCCCCACCGCCTCGGTCGCGGTGGCGGCGTGGACCCGCTCCTACGCCCAGCTGATCATCCCCGTGGTGCTCGTCCCGGCCTACTACCTGTACATGGGTACGGCGCTGAGCTCGATCGGTCCGCAGGTGGTCCACCGGGTGGAGAACCTGGCCCTCATCACGCTGGATCCGTTCGAGACCAGGTCGCCCCAGATCACGGTGCTCTCCCTCCTCTACCTCGTCTACCTCCTGCTGGTGTTCGGGGCGCTCGTCTCGGTCGCGCTGGCGGCGCGCCCGCGGCGGGGCCCGGCACGGGGCGCCGCGATCGGGGCGGCCGCCGTGTTCCTCTCCGGAGCGGTGGCCGCCCCCGCGTACGCCAACACCGCCTACGGGTGGGAGCACCGCTTCCCGGACGACGCCCTGTACGGCGGGGAGGACACCGAGTGCCAGGTCAGGGAGGGGATCACCTACTGCCCGCTGCCGGGGTTCGAACCGTGGGTGGACAGCTGGCACGAGGCGCTCAGCGCCCCCGTGGAAGTGCTGCCGGAGCGGGCCCGGGACGGACTCCCGGTGGTCTGGCAGGACGGTGGGGGCTTCACCCGCGCGACGGACTTCCCCCAGGAGCGCGGCATCAGGGTGTTCGTGTTCGGCGGCCCCGAGGACGCCTTCCTTCGGCTCGACCTGCGAAACCAGGTGTCCCAGTCGGCCTTCGGGCTGCGTGCGGAGTTCGAGGGCCCGTGCTGGGCCACGGGACAGGCCCGTCTCCCCCTCATGTACTGGCTGACGACGGTCGGCGCCGAGACCGTGACCGGGGGCGATGACCCGGTCCGGCAGACCGGCTACCACCTCGCCTCCTTCGGCCCCTCGGCGACCGACCTGGAGGTGGCTCGCGCCTTGGAGGAGACGCCCTCCGCACGGGTCGCGAAGATCCTGGCCGAACACTGGGAGGTGCTCACCGCACCGGAGACGCCCACGACCGACCTCGCGGAGCTGATCGGCCTCCCGCTCACCACGGACGCGAACCGGGTGGCCACCGCGACCGACTGGCACGAGCGCTACCCCCGATACGCCTTCGACCCGGAGTACGACCTCCCGATGGAGTCCGCGCCCACCTGCGCGTGACGGCGCCCCCTGTCGAGCCGGCCCCCGGGACGCCGCCGGTAGGTGACCCAGGTGACGGCGGCGCACAGGAGGTAGAAGGCGCAGAAGAGGACGAAGGCCGGGACGGCCGAGTCCATCCTGCCGAAGGACTCCCGCAGCGCGAGGTTGACCGCCACCCCGCCCAGGGCGCCGACCGCGCCGATCAGCCCGAGCAGGGTCGCCGAGGTCCGGTTGGTCTCAGCGCGCGCCCGCTCGGGGGAACGGCCCGCCGCCATCAGGTCCTGGGCCCGGGCCGCGTAGACGGCGGGGATCATCTTGTAGGTCGACCCGTTGCAGAGCCCGGTGAGGGCGAACAGCACGGCGAACACGGCGGTGAACAGCCCCACGTCAGACCAGGCCAGAGTCGGCACGACCAGGACTCCGGCCAGGGCCATCCCGAGAAAGGCGAGGATCGTGACGCGGGCTCCGCCGAGCCGGTCCGCGAGCCATCCGCCGAGCGGGCGGACCAGGGAGCCGACGGCCGGGCCGAGGAAGGCGATCGAGGCGGCCTCCAGGGGTTCTCGGCCGAACTCGCTCTGAAGCAGGACCCCGAACGCGAAACCGAAGCCGATGAACGAGCCGAAGGTGCCGACGTAGAGCAGCGAGAGGATCCAGAAGTGGCGTTCCCGCAGCGCGCGCACCTGGTCCCGGACCCGTGCGCGCGCGGGTGCCAGGTTGTCCATGAACCGCCATGCCACCCAGACCCCCAGCAGCAGCAACGGCAGGAAGAGGAGCGGCAGGGAGCGCCCGGCGTGGACGCCCAGGACGGCGAGTACGGCCAGACCGAGGAACTGCACCGTGGCCACACCGATGTTGCCGCCCCCGGCGTTCAGCCCAAGGGCGAGGCCCTTGTGGTGTTCGGGCCAGAAGTGATTGATGTTGGCCATGGAGGAGGAGAAGTTCCCTCCTCCCAACCCCGCCGTCGCCGCCAGGGCGAGCAGGACGGGGTAGGGCGTCTCGGGGCGGGAGACGAGGACGGCCGCAACCACGGTGGGCACCACGAGTAACGACACCGAGACCACGGTCCACGTGCGCCCGCCCACCAGGCCCGTGGCCAGCGTGTAGGGCACCCGGAGCACGGCGCCCGACAGCGCCACGGCCGAGAGCAGGAGGAACTTCTGCTCGGCGGTGAGCGAGAACCCGGCCTGGGGTGTCATGAACAAGACGAGTACCGACCACAGGCTCCACACGCAAAAGCCCAGGTGTTCGGTGAAGATCGAGGACCACAGGTTCCGGCTGGCCACGGACAGACCGGTCCGTTCCCAGAAGGCGGAGTCCTCGGGGTCCCAGCGGTCGATCCAGCGCGGACGGCGGTCGCGTACTTCGCGGTTCACGGGGGTTCCTCTCGCGGGGGTGCGGACGCCGCCGACGCTAGAAAGGCGCCGTTGCCCGGAGACTGCCCGTCGGTGACACCCCCGCTACGGGCCACTCACCCGTGCGCGGTCCCGTGGTGAGTTCGGACACCCGTCTGTAGTCGGGACATTCCGGTCAGCCCGGGGCTGGTTAGGATGGCATCCGTGAACACTCACCGGCACCGCGTGCTTCCCCCTCCGTGCGCCTGAACGGGCGCACGGACCGAGCCTGACCCACCCGACGTCCCCTGCTCGAGGGCCGGGACGTCCCTCGTCGCGCGCCCGTCGCCGATCCCCGATCCATCGACGACGGAGAGTTCACGACCGTGCCGAACCACACCACCCTGCCCGCGCGGCGCCGCATGGCCCGCGGCCCCCTGCCCGTCCTGGGCGCCGCCGTCCTGTGGGGCACCACGGGCACCGCGAGCTCCCTGGCCCCGGACGGCGCCCACGCCGCGGCCATCGGGGCGGCGGGGCTGACCCTGGGCGGTCTCCTGCTGTTCCTGACCGGGCGCGGGTCGCTGGCCCTGGTCCGCGCCACCGACACCCGCACCCGGTGGGTACTCGCCCTGGGCGCCCTCGCGGTCGCCGGATACCCGCTGTCCTTCTACCCCGCGGTCGACCAGGCCGGGGTCGCGGTCGCGACCGTGATCACGCTGGGCAGCGCACCGGTGTTCTCCGGGCTGCTGGCCTGGTGGACCGAACGGGTGCGCCCCACCCGCCGCTGGTCGGCGGCCACCGTGGCCGCCGTGGCCGGATGCGCGGTCCTCGTGTTCGGGTCCGAGGCCGCAGGAGACGGCGCAAACGCCGCGGGCGTGTTCCTGGCCCTGACCGCGGGGGCCTCCTACGCGCTGTACGCGGTCATCGCCGGGGCGCTGATCCGGCGAGGCCACCCGTCCGGCGCGGTGATGGGCGCGCTGTTCGCCGGTGGCGGGCTGGTCACGCTCCCGGTCCTGTTGTCGGCCGACACCGCGTGGCTGGCCACGGCCGGCGGCGCGCTGGTCGCCCTGCACCTGGCGGTGCTCACCGTGTTCGTCGCCTACCGGTTGTTCGGGATGGGACTGCGGCACACCCCGGCGTCGGTGGCCACGACCCTGACGCTGGCCGAGCCCGCCGTCGCCGCCCTGCTGGGCGTGGTCGTGGTCGGCGAACGCCTGTCCGCGGCCTCCTGGGCGGGGATGGCGGTGCTCGCGCTGGGGCTGGTGATCCTGCGGGCGCCCGAACGGCGGCGTTAGGGGCCGTCCGGGCCCGGGGGACGCGCCCCGGGCCCGGACGGCCGCGCGCGGTGGCGGCGCACCGGATCGGTAGGCTCGCGCGCATGGGTGAGGCGTGGGACGCGGTCGCGTGGTCGGAACTGGAGCACAACCACGGGTCCGCGGAGGACGTGCCGGACCTCCTACGGCGGTGCGCGGCCCCGGACCCGGACGACGCCGACGAGGCGGCGTTCGACCTGTTCGACCACCTGTTCCACCAGGGCGGGTGGATCTGCCCCGCCGCCTCGGCCGCGCTGCCGTTCGTGGTGCGCCTGGCGGCCTCGCCGCACGTCCCGGCGCGGGACACCCTGATGGAACTGGTCGCCCGACTGGTGTCGGAGTCACGCCTGGTGGAGGAGGGGTTCCTCGATCCCGCCTGGCCCGCCGCGTGGGAGAGGGCCCTGCCGAAGGTGCTGGACCTGCTCCGGGATCGGCGACCACGCATCCGGCGGGCGGCGGCCGAGGTGGTCAGGGAGTGCGCCGACCCCGGCGAGGCCGTACTGGAACCGCTGCTGCGCTGTTGGGAAGCGGAGACCGACCCCGTCACCCGCCTCGACCTGCTCCTCGCCCTGGGCGCGGCGGCGCACCGGGAGCCGGTCGGTGAGCACGGCGGGCGGGTGCTGGCCCTGTTGGACGGATTGCTCGACGCACCGGACCCCCAGTCCCGGCTGGCGGCCGTCCACGCGCTCGCGCCCGGGGACCCCGATCTGCCCACCCGGAAGCTGGAACAGGTCCTGACGGCACTGCGGGATTCCAGCGTCGGGATGTGGCGGCACACCACGCTCGAGTGCGGTGCGCGCGGTCTCCAGCTCCTGACGGCGGGTCTGCTGACCCCGCCGTCCACCGCCTACGCGCTGGGGCTGCTCGCCGACCACCCCGACGAGGAGCAGCGGGTCGGCGGTCTGGCCCACGCCGCCGAGGTCCTCGGGGAGTGGCGCTCCCCAGTACCCGACCTGCTGCCCGCGATCGCCGCGCGACTGGACGACCCGACCCCCGAGGTCCGGTACCGGTCCGTCGAACTCCTGGCCTGCCTGGGCACGGCCGCCGCCCCGTACGCCGACCGGATCGCCGCCCTGCTCGACGACCACGCGGTCCGGGGCACACGGGTGGGGCAGACCGTGGGCGAGGCGGCCCTGTGGGCGCTGGCCCGCCTGAACGACCCGCGCTGCACGCCCAGACTCGTCGACTCCCTGCACGCCGAGCGGTCGGGGTTCTCCCGGGCCTTCGACCACTACCCCGCCTCGCCCCACACGGCCGTCCTGCCCGCCCTCCCGGAGGTGCTGGCCCGGCTCCCGGAGCACGTCGACGCGCTGCTGCCCGCCGTACGCGAGCTGCTGCTGTCCAGCTCCGACCAGCAGAAACGCGCCTCGTTCTGCGAGACGCTCGACGTGTGGGGCGCGGCGTCCGCTCCGGCCCTGCCGGAAGTCCTCGACCTGCTGGCCGATGGCGATGAATGGGCCGTGCGAGCGGCGGCGTCGGCCGTGGCCGCCACGGGAACGGCGGCCCGGGACGCCGCCGAGGCGCTGCTGGCCAGGGCCTTCGACGACGACCTCGGCGGAACGCACGCCGCTTGGGCCCACTGGCGGGTCACCGGCGACCCGGACCCCGCGCTGCGGGCACTGGCCTCCGCCGTCGCCCGCGACCACCCCCACCCGGCTCTGCGCCTCCTGGCCGAACTCGGCCCCCTGGCCTCCGGGTTCGCCGACTCCTGCGTGTCCCTCGCCGTGTCCGGCGCGCCACCGTCGGACTGGACCCGGGTGGAGGCGGCGCACGCCCTGTGGCGGATCACCGGCGACCCCGAGCGCGCCCTTCCAGTCCTCCTCGGAGCCGTCGGGGAGCTGCCCCGGGGGCGGTACCTCCCGGTCCACCTCACGGCGGTGCGGTACCTGGCTCGGATGGGTCCGGCGGCCCGTCCGGCCGCCGACCTCCTGCGCTGTCTTCCGGACATCGACCGACGCCTGCGCTACTTCGGCGCCTGGCGCGGTTTCATCGAGGACGAGGAGATCCGCGCCGCCGTGCGGGACCTGCGTGCCGCCGTCCACGGCGGGGGGCCATCCGGTTGAAGCCTCAGAGTGCCCCGCCCCACCACGAAGCGCCAGGTGGAGGGGCCAAGGCCCGCCCTACTCCGCCTCGCGGTGGCGGCGCGCCTTGCGCACCGGTTCCAGGACCGCCAGGCACTCGACGTGGTGGGTCATCGGGAAGGCGTCGAAGGCTCGTAGATCCACCAGCGCGTACCCGGCCCGGTCGAACTCGGCCAGGTCCCGCGCGAGCGTGGCGGGGTCGCACGACACGTACGCGACCGCGCGCGGCCGGGTGCCCGCGATCAGGCGCACGACCTCAGCGCCGGCCCCGGTGCGCGGCGGGTCCAGGGCGACCACGTCCGCCCGCACGTCCGCCCACTCCCGCAGCTGGGCGGCCACGTCGCCCTGCTCGATCCGGGCCTGCTCCAGACCCTTGAGGTTGTACCGGGCGTCGCGCACGGCCTCGGCGCCGCTCTCCACTCCCATCGTCCGCCCCTGCGGGCCCACGGCCTCGGCGAGCGGCCGGGTGAACAACCCGGCACCGCAGTACAGGTCCAGGGCGGTCTCCCCGAGCTTGGGCGCCAGGGCGTCCATGACCGCGGTGGTCAGCGTCTCCCCCGCAGCCGGGTGCACCTGCCAGAAACCGCCCGCGCTGACCCGGTACTCGTGTCCCCCGACGGTCTCCCGCACCCCGCGGCGCCCGCGCACGGCCTGGACCCTGCCCCCCTTGAAGCGCCGCAGGACGGCACTGGAGGCCTTGAGTTCGGGCAGGGGACCCAGCTTCGCGCGGGTCGGGGTCACGACGACGGCGCGGTCGGCGCAGGTCGCGGAGGCCACCGCCTCCACGTCCCGGACGTCCTTCCAGACGGCGTCGGTCACCCCCAGTTCGGTCACGCCGGGGTGGGCGATCAGGCACTCGTCCACCGGCTCGATGTCGTGGGAGCGGTGGCGGCGCAGACCGGGACGACCGTCCCGGTCGACGGCGAACCGGACGCGGGTGCGCCAGCCCAGGCCGTCAGGGTGTCCGGGCAGTTCCTCGACCGTGATCTGGCGGTCGATCCCGGCGATGCGGTGCAGCTGGTCGGCGACGACCTTGGCCTTGATCCGGCGCTGGGCCTCCAAAGAGGCGTGCTGCCAGTCACAGCCGCCGCACTTCCCGGGGCCGGCGAACGGGCACGGCGCCTCGACCCGGTCCGGGGAGGCGGTCAGGACCTCGACGGCCTCGCCTCGCAGGAAACGCGAGGTCTGCTCGGTGACGCGTACCCGGACGCGCTCACCGGGCAGGGCGTGGCGGACGAACACCACCTGGTCGTGGTGGCGCCCCACGCACCACCCGCCGTGCGCGACGTCGTCGACGGTGAGTTCGAGCTCGGTGCCCACACGGGTCATCAGGGAGTCCTCGGAGAGTGTCTGGGGTTCGGGTCACGGGTGACCCTGCGCGCACAGCCACCAACCGCACCCAATCTAGCCGACCTGAGCGGCCGCCCGGACGGCTCCGACCTCGCGCGCCGGTTGACCGGGGCGGTCGCGCGTGTCGGTGCGATCTGTGCCAAGGTGTGACCGTGGGCGCACGACGCCCACCGGGTCGAACGGCGATCTCGACGGGAGTACGGGCGAGGTGCACATCGTGATCATGGGGTGTGGACGCGTGGGTTCCACCCTCGCGCACACACTGGTGGACCTGGGGCACACGGTCGCGGTGATCGACCAGGACCCCGAGGCGTTCCGGCGGTTGCGCGGCACGGTGGCCAAGCACGCCGTCCGCGGCGTCGGACACGACCGCGAGGTCCTGCTCGCGGCGGGAATCGAGAACGCCGGGGCGTTCGCCGCCGTCAGCAACGGTGACAACTCCAACATCATCGCCGCCCGGGTGGCGCGTGAGACCTACGGCGTCGAGCACGTGGTGGCGCGCATCTACGACCCGCGCCGTGCTGAGGTCTACCAGCGCCTGGGTATCCCGACCGTGGGGACGGTGCGGTGGACCGCCGACACCATCCTGCGCCGGATGGTCCCCGGCGACGAACGGCTGGCGGCCGGCCCCGAGTGGCACGACGCCTCCGGCACCCTGGCCATGAACGAGATGACGCTCCCCCGCGGCTGGGCCGGGCGCCGGGTGGCCGACCTGGAGTCACGGGCTCCGGTGCGGGTCGTCTACCTGACTCGGGACGGTGGGATCCTGCTCGCGCGTTCCGACGAGGTCCTGGCCGAGGGCGACGTCCTGCACGTGGTCGCGCGTGGCCGCGACCTGGACGCGCTGCGGTTCGACAACGGCGACGAGACGGGACACGAGTGAGATGCGGATCGCCATCGCGGGAGCGGGCAGCGTGGGCCGCTCCATCGCCAACGAACTGGCCGCCAGCGGCCATGACGTCCTGCTGATCGACCGGGACACCCGGGCGATCGGGGTCGACGACCTTCCCCAGGTGGAGTGGCTGCTCGCCGACGCCTGCGAGCTGGCCAGCCTGGAGGACGCCCGGTTGGGCGACGCCGACGTGGTGATCGCCGCCAGCAGCGACGACAAGGTCAACCTCGTGGTGTCGTTGCTGGCCAAGACCGAGTTCGGGGTGGACCGGACGATCGCCCGGATCAACGAGCCCGACAACGAGTGGCTGTTCAACGAGTCGTGGGGGGTGGACCTGGCGGTCTCCCCGCCCCGGCTCATCGCCGACCTGGTGGAGGGCGTCACCGACGAGGAGCTGGCCGAGGAGGGTGCGCTTCCTCCGCTGCCCGGCGCGGAGATCGCCGAGTCGGTGCTGCACGCCGAGAGCCCCTTCGTGGGCGGGCCCGAGAGCGTCCTCAGCGCCGGCCTCCCCGAAGGTGTGGCCCTGGTGGCGGTCGTCGGCCCGGGAGGCGTGCGCCCGCCGGACGCCGAACGGACGCTGTCGGTGGGCAACACCGTCGTCTTCCTGGCCGAACCGGAGGCGCTGGGCCCCCTGGAGGAACTGCTCGGCCGCGTCGACGCCACGGCCCCCGGCGAGGACGCCTGACCGCGCGGCCGGCGCGGCTCAGCGGTCGTCGTCGCCCGCGGCGCCCTCGGCGGTGTCCCCGGTCCCGCCCTCTCCGGACCGTGCCGGGGCGTCGTCGCCCAGGGGGGTGCGGCCGCGCGCGAGCAGCCACACCATGGCCGCGAAGGCGGCGACCTGGAGCGGCCAGCCCATCGCGATCTTGGACAGGCCGAGCAGGGCGAAGGTGTCGGCGACGTCGAGGTCGTTCAGCAGCCACAGCGGGTACTGCACGAGCACGCGGATGACGCAGGGCAGCACCAGCAGCCACGTGAGTCTGGAGGCGAGCCGGACCACGGCCGGGTTGGCCCGCCAGGAGGTGAAGTCCTCCTTGTTGCCGATGAACGGCCCGATCATCAAGCCGATCGCGGGCCAGCGCACCAGCACCGACAGGGTCAGCACCACCGCGTAGACGGCGTTGTAGATGATGCCCGGGAGGAACGCGTCGGCGGCCTCGCCGCTGCGCATCGCGAAGATCGCCGCGATGCCGATCCCGAACAGGCTCGTGACGACGTACTGCACGGATGAGCGCTGGAACAGCCGCACCGCGCCCAGCACCAGGGCGGCGACCACACCCGCGATGATCGACTGGCGCAGGTCGGACAGCACGATGTAGGACACGGTGAAGGTCAGGGTGGGCACGGCCGCCTCGACCATGCCGCGCTTGCCCCCCAGCGCCTTGGCCAGCTGCGAGCGCACGAGCGCCTCGACGGTGTCCTCGGTGACCCTGGGCGTGTCCGCCCCGTCGCCGTTCCCGGTCGGCCGGGCGCTCTCCTGCGAGGCCCGCTGCTGCTCAGTCATCCCGCTCCCGGGGTCGGTGCTCGTCGTGTCCGGTCGGAGCCGCCCGCGCTCGGGTCCGGCGTCACCCGTCCAGCCTAGTCGACACCGCGCCGGGGCCCCTGGGCGAACAACGGACACGGCCGGAACCGCGCGCTCCCGACGCCCCCTCCCATCCCGGTTCGTCCGCCCTTGACCTGTGCCCGGTGTCACACATGGCGATCGTCGTACGAAGTCCGTACGCTGGCGCCGTCGTCCACGTCGTGAGGAGCCCCCATGCGGTTGTCCGTCCCGCCGAGACCCGACCACCTGGAGTTCGCCGCAGCCCTGGACCGGATTCTGGCCGCTCCGGACGACTCCCACGTGTGGTCACCCCACTCGGTGGGAATGGCGCTCGGCCTCCTGGCCACGGCCGCGGTGGGCCGGACCCGGGACGAGTTGGAGGGGTTGCTCGGTGAGGAGGTGGCGACCCACCTGGACGTCCTGGACGAGGCCGTGGCGACCGCGACCGGCCTGGACCTGGCCACCCTCAACGGCCTGTACGTGCCCGACGACCTGCGGATACGTCCCGAGTTCGCGGACCGGACGCGCGAACGTCCCGGTGCCGAGGTGGAGAAGGCCGACTTCGCCCACGATCCGGAGGCGGTGCGCCAGCGGGTCAACGGCCGCGTGTCGGAGGTGACCCGGGGCCTGATCCCCGAACTACTGCCCCCGGGCGCGATCTCCGCCGCCGTGCGCATGCTCCTGGTCAACGCCCTGTGGGTGCGGATGGTGTGGACGGAGCCCTTCGAGGCACACGCCACGCGCCCCCGCGTCTTCCACGCCCCGCACGGCGGCCGCGAGGTCCCCACCATGCACTGCCGGAGGGACATGCCCTACGCCGAGGCGGCGGGGTGGCGCATGGTCGGGTTGGCGGGTGAGCACGGCCTGACCCTGGACGTGCTGCTGCCCGACGACCCCGCGTCCGCGCCGCCCGGGCCGGACGCGGCGGCGCTGGCCGACCTGTACCGGGCACGCCGCTTCCGCGAGGTGCGGCTGGCCCTGCCCCGGTTCTCGGTGGAGACCGACACCCCCCTCCTCGATCCCCTGGCCGAACTGGGCGTCACCGAGCTCGCCACCGCCGGCGCCCGGTTCGACGGGATCAGCCCGGAGCCGCTCAGGGTGGACAGGATCCTGCACCAGTCGGTGTTGCGGGTCGACGAGAAGGGCGCCGAGGGCGCCGCGGCCACCGCCGTGATGATGCTGAGGTCGACGGTGGTCACTCCCGAGCCGATCCCGTTCACCGTGGACCGGCCGTTCGTGTTCGTCCTGCGGCGGGGCGAGGCGATCCTCTTCCTGGGCCGCGTCACCGACCCCGCCGACCCCGGCCCCGCCACCTGACCGTCCCACCCCGACCCGCGAAGGACGAGCATGACCGCACCAGCCTCCCCCGCCACCCATCGCGACCACGCGTTCCTCGCCGCCCTGCTGGACTGGGCGGTGACCGCCCCGGGACGCTCGCACGTGTGGTCGCCCCAGTCGGTCGGCACCGTGCTGGCCCTCCTCGCCTCGGCGGCCGGGGGTCGGGCACGCGACCAACTGTGCAACGTGCTCCTGGCCGACAGCACGTTCCCCGCACCGCCCGGGGCCGACGCCGCCGTGGCCGCGCACCTGGACCTCCTGGACACGGCCGTGCGCGTGGGGGACACGGAGAACATCGTGGCGACCACCGCCCTGTACACCGCCGAGGGGCTGCGGTTGCGGCCGGAGTTCGAGGAACGGATGCTCGGGCTGGTCGGCTCCGAGGTGGCCACGGCCGACTTCGCCCGCGACCCCGAGGGAACCCGGACCGCGATCAACGCCGCGATCGCCGACGCGACCCAGGGGCTGGTCCGCGCCCTCCTGCCCCCGGGGTCGGTCACCCCGCAGACCCTCGCGGTGCTGGCCACCACCCTGTGGGTCCGTCTGCGCTGGGTCATGCCCTTCGATCCGGAGGAGACACGCCCCCGCGTCTTCCACGCGCCCGAGGGCGACCGGGAGGTGCCGATGATGTGGTCCGACGCGTACCTGGAGCACGCCCGTGCCGCCGGGTGGAGCATGGTGAGCCTGGAGGGCGACCAGGACCTGACCCTCGACGTGCTCCTGCCCGACGACCCCTCCGGTGAGCTGCCCGCCCTGACCCCCGACACACTGGCCGAACTGCGTGGGAACACCGTCGACCGCCCGGTCGACCTCTCCCTGCCGCGCTTCCGGTTGGAGCACAGCGTGGACGTGCTCACCGCCCTGCGTGAACTGTCCTTCGACGCGCTGGCCGAGGCCGCCCCCGACCTGCCCGGGATGTGCGACCGACCGGCACGGTTCGACCGCATCCTGCACCGGTCCGTGGTCACCGTGGACGAGGCCGGGGCCGAGGCGGCGGCCGCGACGGCCATGGTGGCGGTTGCAGGGGTGCCGGACGCGCTGCCCGAGCCACCCCCGCCCGTGGAGTTCACCGCGGACCGGCCGTTCGTGTTCGTCCTGCGGCGGGGCGAGGCGATCCTCTTCCTGGGCCGCGTCACCGACCCCGCCGACCCCGGCCCCGCCGCGTCCTGAGCGGCGGACGGGCTCAGGCGTCGAAGACCTCGAACTCGGTGGCCAGCGCCGTCCCCACGCGGCCGCCCGCCTCCGCGGCGGCCTTGGACAGGAAGGACTTCTGGTCGAAGCCGTCGAGGTTGGCCAGGTACACCTCGTGCGCGTCCAGGGAGGCGATCCCCGCCGCCAGGTCGGCCTCGCCCAGCTCCACGTAGTGCGTCGGCCTCGGCGAGGCGCCGAAGGCCACGAACCGCACCCCGGACCACGGTTCGACGCCGTCGCCGAGCTGGTCGGTGAACACCCACCGGTTGGCGGCGTCGCGCACCGCGTCCAGCAGGGCGGGGCCGAGCACCCGGTGGTCGGCGTGGTTGAAGGACGTTCCGCCCGGGAAGGCCTCGCGGAAGTTGATGGAGACGATGACGTCCGGGCGGTGCCGCCGGATCGCGTCGGCGAGCGCGCGCCGCAGCGGCAGGCCGTACTCCAGGGCGCCGTCGGCGAAGTCGAGGAACTCCACCGCCTCGGCGCCCACGGCGGTCGCCGAGGCGCGCTGTTCGGCCATACGCAGGGGGCCGCACTCCTGCGGCGGGAGGCTGTCGATGCCCGCCTCGCCCCGGGTGACCATGAGCTCGACCACGCTCTTGCCCTGGCCGGTCCAGCGGGAGAGCGCCGACGACACCCCGAATTCCAGGTCGTCCGGGTGGGCGACCACCGCCAGGGCACGGTTCCAGTCCTCGGGGAGGGGCCGGGGGGCGCTGTTTTCGTTCATGTCCGTCATGGCATTCACCCTAGAGCGCGCGCCTCCCCGGCACACCGAAAGACGGCCTCAGGAACCGGTGGCACCGCCGGGCGCCGACCCGGCCTGGCCGCCCGGCGCCGAGCCGTTCGGGGAACTCCCGGCACTGCCGTTGCGGGCCGCGCGCTGCTGCGCCGCGCGCGCCTTGACGGCGGCGGCCATCTGCTCCTGGAGCTGCTTGGGCACGGTGATCTCCAGCAGCTCACTGGGCGGTACCGGCTGTTCGCCGCGGACCACCACGATGTTGGCGAACAGCTGCTCGGCCTCGGCCATCACCTCGGGCTTGACGGCGCCCTCTCCGCGGATCACGCCGCGCAGCACCCAGCGCGGACCGTCCACGCCGATGAACCGCACGCGCTGGCCCAACTGCCTGCCGTCCTCGGTGGTCTTGCCCTTGACCGGGACGACCGCCTGGAGTTCGGGGCCGAAGGTGCCCTCGTGCTCCTCGCTCTTGCCGCCCTGCTTGGTGACCTGCTCGCGCAGCTCCTCCCGCATCTCGTCCCACAGCCCGGAGGACTTGGGGGCGGCGAAGGGCTGCACCTGGAGCGCGGTCTTGCCCCTGACGAGGGTCACCCCGATGATCTTCTGCTTGCCCTGGGCGTCCTGGGCGACGTTCACCTGGATCTCGGTGCCCTGTTCCATCGGCAGCCGGATGCTGCCCAGGTCCATCCGCCGCGCCTCGGGGAATTCCTCGGTGGAGTCCCACGGGCCGGTGGCACGGTACCGGTCCGCGTCCTTGACGATCCGCTCGGTCGGTTTGGCGGGCTCGACCTCGTTGTCGAAGGAGACCTCGCCCGCGGCACCCGTCCTCCGGGGCGCCGCCCCGGTCTCCGCGCCTCTCCCGGCCTTGTCGTCCCGCTTCTTACGGCGGCGTCCAAACACGCCCTCACCTCTCCGCTTCCGTTGATCCCGGGTCGCGCCGGGGTTTCGGGGCACCGTCACCGCAGCGCGGCGTGGCCCCCGGTCGAACCGAAACCGCCCACACCGCGCACCGACTCGGGCAGGGAGTCCGCCTCGACGAACTCGACCCGTTCCACGCGCTGGACGACCAGCTGCGCGATGCGGTCACCACGGGACAGCCGCACGGGGGTGTCCCTGTCGGTGTTGATGAGTGTCACCCTGATCTCGCCGCGATACCCCGCGTCGACGGTGCCCGGAGCGTTGACGATCGTCACCCCGCAGCGCGCCGCCAGACCCGAGCGCGGGTGCACGAAGGCGGCGAACCCGTCGGGCAGGGCGATCGCCAGGCCCGTGGGGACCGTGGCCCGCTCCCCCGGCGCCAGGTCGACGTCGACGGCGGTGTACAGGTCGGCGCCCGCGTCACCGGGATGCGCGTATTCGGGCAGGGGAAGACCGGGGTCCAGACGGCGGACCGTGATCGGGATCCGGCCGTCTTCCAGGGATGAGGTACTCACAAGCGTTGAGCCTATCGCTCCCGGGAGGCGGGTCCTGTGTCCGACGGCACCGAGGCGTGGGACGGCGCTCCGAAGCGCGCCGGCGGTACCCGAACGGTTCGTTCGAGTGCCGCCGGCGCGTCGGTTCACTGGTCCTCGGTCGGCTCCGGCAGCGTCACCTCGACGGTGAGTTCGGCCTCGTCGGTGGCCTCGAAGTCGATCCCGGCGGCGCGACCGGCGGCAGCGATGTCACCGCTGGCCGCACGGGCCGACTCGACCTGCTTGCCCGACACCCGGACGCGCTCGACCTCGGCGCGCATGGACAGCTTGGCCTCGGACTTGGCCTTGCGTACCGCGCGCAGGACCTCGGCGGTGGCGGCGAGCACGGCCGGGTCGCCGTCGGCGGCGGCGGTGCGGTACTCGGCGGCGTCCGGCCAGGGCTGGGTGTGCACGGACCCGTCCTGCCACCAGCTCCAGACCTCTTCGGTGACGAAGGGGACGAAGGGCGCGAACAGCCGGTGCAGGGCCCCCAGAGCGATGAGCAGGGCCGCGCGCGCCGAGGCGCCCTGGGGCGACTCGGTGTCGTAGGCGCGGGCCTTGACCAGCTCCAGGTAGTCGTCGCACAGGTCCCAGAAGAAGCGCTCGGTGCGCTCCAGGGCCCGGGTGTGGTCGTAGGCGGCGAAGGCGGCGGTGGCGTCCTCCACCACGTCCGCCAGGGTGGCCAGCATCGCCCGGTCCAGGGGCTCGGTGACCGCGGCCGGGTCGGTGACCGCGCCCTCGCCCGCGACCGACATGACGAACTTGCTGGCGTTGAGGATCTTGATGGACAGCCGTCGGCCGACCTTCATCTGGCCCTCGTCCATGGCGGTGTCGGTGCCCAGACGGCCGCTGGCCGCCCAGTACCGGACCGCGTCGGAGCTGTACTTCTCCAGCAGCGCGATCGGCGTGACGACGTTGCCCTTGGACTTGGACATCTTCTTGCGGTCCGGGTCCAGGATCCAGCCGGAGATGCCGGTGGTGTTCCAGGGCAGGGTGCCGTTCTCGAAGTGGGCGCGCACGACCGTGGAGAACAGCCAGGTCCGGATGATGTCCTGTCCCTGGGGGCGGAAGTCCATCGGGAAGACGCGCTCGAACAGGTCGGGGTCGCGTTCCCAACCGGAGGCGATCTGCGGCGACAGGGAGGAGGTCGCCCAGGTGTCCATGACGTCGGGGTCGCCGATGAAACCGCCCGCCTGGCCGCGCTGCTCCTCGGTGTAGCCTTCGGGCGTCTGCGAGCTGGGGTCGACGGGCAGCTGGTCCTCACCCGGGACGATCGGCTCGTCGTAGCGCGGGTTGCCCTCGGCGTCAAGCGGATACCAGACCGGGAACGGCACGCCGAAGAAGCGCTGGCGGCTGATCAGCCAGTCGCCGTTGAGGCCGCCGACCCAGTTCTCGTACCGCGAGCGCATGTGCTCGGGGTGCCAGACGAGCTCACGGCCGCGCTGGATGAGCTGTTCGCGCAGGTCCTCGTCACGACCGCCGTTGCGGATGTACCACTGGCGGGTGGTGACGATCTCCAGGGGCTTGTCGCCCTTCTCGTAGAACTTCACCGGGTGGGTGATCGGGCTGGGCTCGCCGATCAGGTCGCCGCTGGCGCGCAGGAGCTCGACCATGCGCTCGCGCGCGGTGTGCACGGTGGCGCCGACGAGTGTGGCGTAGGCCTCACGCCCCTCGGGGGACTCCAGACCCTTGGGCGGGTCGGCCATGATGCGGCCGTCCCAGCCGATGATGGGGCGGGTCTCCAGCTGGAGCTCGCGCCACCAGGTGACGTCGGTGATGTCGCCGAAGGTGCAGATCATCGCGGCGCCGGAGCCCTTCTCGGGATCGGCGAGGCGGTGCGGGCGGACGGGGACCTCGACGCCGAAGACCGGTGTGCGCACCGTGGTGCCGAACAGGTCCTGGTATCGCTCGTCGTCGGGGTGGGCGACCAGGGCGACGCAGGCCGCGAGCAGCTCGGGACGGGTGGTCTCGATGTGGACCGGCTCGCCGTCGGGCTTGTGGAAGGCCAGCTTGTGGTAGGCGCTGGGGCGCTCCCGGTCCTCCAGCTCGGCCTGGGCGACGGCGGTGCGGAAGGTGACGTCCCACAGGGTGGGCGCCTCGGCCATGTAGGCCTCGCCGCGGGCCAGGTTGCGCAGGAAGGCGCGCTGGGCGGCGGCGCGGGAGTTGTCGTCGATGGTGGCGTAGGTGTGCCGCCAGTCGACGCTGAGCCCGAGGCGGCGCCAGATCGACTCGAAGACCTTCTCGTCCTCTTCGGTGAGCTGGTCGCACAGCTCGATGAAGTTGCGGCGGGAGATGGGGATCTGCCGCTTGGGGTTGGGCTTGGCCGGGGGCTGGAAGTCCGGGTCGTAGGGGATCGACGGGTCGCAGCGCACGCCGTAGTAGTTCTGGACGCGGCGCTCGGTGGGCAGACCGTTGTCGTCCCAGCCCATCGGGTAGAAGACGGCCTTGCCGTTCATCCGCTGGAAGCGCGCGACGGTGTCGGTGTGCGTGTAGGAGAACACGTGGCCGATGTGCAGCGAGCCCGAGACGGTGGGCGGCGGGGTGTCGATGGAGTAGACGTCCTCGCGGCTGCGGGTGCGGTCGAAGTGGTAGACGCCGGACTCATCCCATACGTCGACCCACTTCGCCTCGATACCGTCCAGCGAAGGCTTGTCGGGCATGCGGAAGGAATGAGAGCGGTTGGTCATGGGGCAATGGTAGTCCGCCGACGACCGTGATCGTTCCGCTTCTTCGCGCCTTCCACAATGACGTCAATACCCCGCCGGGGTGTCATGCGTGCGGGGGGCGTCCGTGAAAAGATCCCCGTACGGATACGACGCGCGCCGGTCGCGCGTCGTCGAAGCCCAACGGAAACGGTGAACGAGACAACATGGCCAAGAAGGACGGCGGTGAACTCGCCCCCGCGCTGCTCGGATTCGTGGCGGGGTTCGCCGCGGAGTACGTCACCCGCAAAGCCCTGACCTTCGCCTGGACACGCGCCACCGGAGAGGAGCCCCCGACGGACCTGGAATCGCCCGAGGTCGGTCTCGGCCGCGCGCTGGGGTGGGCCGTGGTGGCCGGCGTCGGCGTGGAGGTCGCCCGGGTACTGGCCGTGCGCACCGCGCGCAAGGGGCTGGCCCGGTCCGACCGTGACGAGATCGAGGCCTGACCACGCTCCCGGGGCCGTTCGGGCTCCGCCGGGGTTTCTCAGGGCGCGCCGAGCCGCGAGCGAGCGACGAGCGTCAGGCGAGGACGAGCAATCCCCGCTTTCGGGGCGCCCGACTGGAGCGGGCGCCGCGCCGCGGTCGTCCGTTGGTGGCGACGGTCGGGGCGGGGCGAGGCGGCGGACCCGAAGCGAGAACGCCCCGGGAGAGCACGCGGTGGACGGCCCACCGCACGCTTCTCGCGTGTGGTCGGCCGTCCACCGCCGTGCACGTCGTCAGCACCGCCGTGCGGGCCCCAGAACGGGGAGCGGCGGTGTCGCCGCGGACGGGGACGGTGGTCCGCCCCGTCCGGTCAGACGCATTCCTTGCAGATCAGCTGCCTGTCGCGCTGTTCGGCGAGCTGACTGCGGTGGTGCACCAGGAAGCACCGCGCGCAGGTGAACTCGTCGGACTGGCGCGGGAGGACGCGGACCGCGAGCTCCTCGCCGGACAGGTCCGCGCCAGGCAGCTCCAGACCCTCGGCGACCTCGTCGGGGTCGGCGTCGATCGGCCCGGCGCTCTTGTCCGCGCGCCGCGCCTGCAACTCCTGGAGACTGTCCTCGTTGATTTCCTCGTCAGTCTTGCGCGGGCTGTCGTAGTCGGTGGCCATCTCTGCTAACTCCATCCCCCTCGTTCAGTGCCTCGTCGCGCGGGTGTAACGCTTGAGAGACCTTCGTTGTGCCCGGTTCGGCCAATGAGTTTTTCCGACCCCGGCGAACCGTGCCCCCTCCCGGGTCACCGTCCACAGGTCAGCAGCACTCCCGTGGAATCGTGGCCGAAGACGGCCACAGCGGCCGCGCGTCGGCCGGTTCCCCGTGTACTACCCAGCGTCGGGGTTCCCGATAGACCTGAAAACCCTGCTTCCGCCCATCACGGACGAGCGCGGAACACTCCCCCACCGGTGGGCAAGAACCAAGACATGCCCACGTCAGGAGGGATTCCCTCCGTGTCCACGCCCGGGGAAGCATACCCACCCGGAGTCGACGCTCGTGACAGGGGTGGGCGTGTCTTCGGACACGTATAGATACCACGAAGCGTGGCCACGCGCAGCTCGGGTCCGGACCTCAGCGGCGGTCGGCCACCTCACCGGGAGGAACCGGCAGGCACACGGTGACGACGAGTCCGCCGCCCGCGCGCGGCCACGCGGTCACGACGCCGTCGTGGGCGCGCACCACGGACCGGACGATGGACAGTCCGAGGCCGGCGCTGCGCCCCGACCCGACGCGGTCACCGGAACCGCGGCGGAACGGTTCGAAGAGTCCCTCGATCTCGTAGGCGGGGATCACCTTGCCCGAGTTCTCCACCTGGATGGCGGGCCTGCCCTCGTACATGCCGCTGCGGACGGTGATCTCACCCTCGGCGACGTTGTACTTGAGGGCGTTCTCCACGAGGTTGCCCACGAGCCGTTCCAGAAGGACCGGGTCGCCCTCCACAAGCGCTGGGCGCAGGTCCAGGCGCAGCTGGAGGGCTGACTCGGACAGGTCTCCGGCCAGTTGGCTGAGGACCGTCTCGGCGACCTCTCCGAGGTCGACGCGGGTGCGCGACTCCAGTTCCCGGTCGCTCTTGGCCAGGAAGAGGAGGCCGTCGATGAGTCGTTCGTGCCGCGCGTTGGTCTCCAGCAGGGTTTGCCCGACGCTCTTGAGGTCAGCGGAGACGTCCGGCGCGCTGAGCGCCACCTCCAGGAGCGTCCGGTTGATCGCCAACGGGGTGCGCAGCTCGTGTGAGGCGTTGGCGACGAACCGGCGCTGGCCGTCGAAGGCGCGGTCGAGCCGTTCCAGCATCCCGTCGAAGGTGTCGGCGAGTTCGCGGATCTCGTCGTCGGGGCCGGACAGGGCGATGCGTTCGTGCAGGGAGCGTTCGGACAGCCGCCGGGCGATACGGGTGATCTTCTGGAGCGGGGAGAGGGCCCGACCGGCCACCGCGTACCCGAGGGCGACCGCGAGCAGCCCCACCAGGAACAGGGCGAGCAGGGAGAATCGCGTGACGTGGGTGAGCACCTCCTCGATGAGGTAGCTCTGCGTGGCCAGCTGCGAGGCGCTGTCCTCCGCGAGAAGGGCATTGAGCAGGACGGTGACGATGAGGTAGTTCACCAGGACCAGCACCGAGCCCGCGGCGAAGAACAGCATCCCGTAGATGAGGGTGAGCCGCGAGCGCAGGCTGAGGTTGTCCGTGAAGCGGTGCACCCGCTCGGCGGCGGCGGAGCGCTCCGTCCCCTCACCGGAGGGGGCGACGGTGTTGAGCCTGCGCCACGTACCGGTGTCCCCCGGGCGGGTGGGCTCGACCTGGCCCGGTTCCGGCCGTTCCGCCGGTCTCACAGCCGGTACCCCGCACCGGGGACGGTCTGGATGACCGGTGGGTCGCCGAGTTTCTTGCGCAGGGTCATGACCGTGACCCTGACGACGTTGGTGAACGGGTCGGCGTTCTCGTCCCAGGCCTTCTCCAGCAACCCCTCGGCGCTGACCACGGTGCCCCGGGCGCGCATGAGCACCTGCAGGACGGCGAACTCCTTGGGGGTGAGCGGCAGTTCGCGGCCTTCCCGGTAGACCCGGTGGTTGGCGGGGTCGAGCGTGATGCCGTGCCGTTCCAGGACGGGGGGTAGCGGAGGGACCGCGCGGCGGCCCAGGGCGTGCACACGGGCGACGAGCTCGGCGAAGGCGAAGGGCTTGGCCAGGTAGTCGTCGGCGCCCAGGGTCAGCCCGTCCACCTTGTCCTGCACACCGTCGGAGGCGGTGAGCATGAGGATGCGGCCGGTGTAGCTGTCGCCGACCAGTGAGCGGGCGACGTCGTCGCCGTGGGTCCCGGGGAGGTCGCGATCGAGGACGACCACGTCGTAGTCATTGACCGCGACGTACTCCAGGGCGGTGTCACCGTCGTAGACCACGTCGACCGCCATCGACTCGCGTCGGAGCCCGACCGCCACGGTGTCGGCCAGGATCCGTTCGTCTTCGACCACGAGTACGCGCACGTTGACCTTGACCTTCTCAACCTCTGCTGCATGGGAAAAGAAGAGGGGCCGCTGCCGGCGCATCCCCCAACACACCGGCAGCGGCGTTCGTGGCCCCGGCCGCGTCATCCGTTCTCCCACACTCGGGGTAAGGAGGCGGTAAACCCGCCGCGGAATCCGCCGCGGAGGTCCACCTTCCTCACCCCGTGGAGACACGGGCGCTGGGCCGGGGGCATTGCTTCCCTGCTTCGCACGGGGAGCCGCCGCCGACGAATCCCCCAACCGTCGGCGGCGGCCCAACCCCGCACATCTCAAATCTGACACATCAAGAATAAGAAACAAGTAAGCCCCAGGCCCACAAGGAAAATGTGTCATGTGACACCCGCCTGTGCACCGTCATGGGGTCGTGCCCGGGACACGGACTCCGATGACGCGAAACCGGGGGTGGTGGTTTGGTTTGGCTTCCGGTGCGGTAGGGGTAGTAGACGCACGCGTGGACACCGGCCCCGGGCCGGACCGCGACGGGCACCGCGCCACACCGATGTGGCGTCATCGCATCGCGCGGACACGCTGTCGTGCGCTGACGGCTTTCCACCAGGGCATCCGTATGCCCTGGTGCCGACCCCTGAAAGAGGTGTCATGGGCGAGTTCCTCGCAGAGATCAAGGTCCGGATCAACGAGACCTCCCGGTCGCTCCGCTCGGCTCAGGCCGCCGGGGACGACTTCCTCGCCGACACACACGCGTCGGAGCTGGAGGACCTGTACCGGATCGCGGCTCGCAACGGCATCGACACCCGCTGCTGACGCGGGTTCGACGGCCCTGAACCGGACCCCCCGGAAGGGCCACGTACTCGGGGCGGGGTGGACCGCGGTCCGCCCCGCCCCTCGTGTGTCGCCCCGGGGCCGGAGCGCCCCCGGCCCCGGACCCCTCAGCCGTCCGTGTCGGCGCCCAGCGGGGCCAGCAGGCGGTCGAGGGCCTCGTACAGCTCGGGCCGCGCCGCGATCACCAGATCCCCGCTGGGCGGCCCGCCCGCGACCCCGCCCACGCGCACGCCCGCCTCACTGGCGACCAGCCCGGGCGCGGCCCAGTCCCAGGGGTTGAGCCCGCGCTCGTAGTAGGCGTCGCAGCGGCCGGTGGCCAAACCGGTCAGGTCCACGGCGGCCGCACCACAGCGCCGGATGTCGCGGACCCGGGGAAGCACCTCCAGCAGGACCCTGGCCTGCTGGGCCCGCCGCTCGGGGGAGTACCCGAAACCGGTGGCCACCAGGGCCCGGTCGAGCGGAACCGCGTCCGGAGCGCTCAGGGCCACCCCGTTGCGGCGGGAGCCGTGCCCGAGGACCGCCTCGAACATCTCCGCGCGCGAGGGCACGTTCACGGCCCCCGCCACGACCCGGCCGTCGACCTCCGCCGCGATCGCCACCGCCCAGTCGGGGCTCCCGTACAGGTAGTTGACCGTCCCGTCGATCGGGTCGACGATCCACCGCACACCGCTGGTGCCGCTCTCGCCACCGCCCTCCTCGCCCAGGATCGCGTCGTCGGGGCGGGCCTCCAGCAGACGCGTGCGGATGAGCTCCTCAGTGGCCCGGTCCATCTTGGTGACGACGTCGGTGGGGCTGGACTTGGTGTCGAGTACGGTGACGCCCTTCTGTCCCTCGGCGGCGAGCTCTCCCGCCTCGGCCGCCACGCGCACGGCGAGTGCGCGCAGCTCCTCGGGGTCGGGCGGATGGTGGGTGGTACTCACGTGTGGTCCCCCGTTCGTGGGTCGCGTGCGGTGTGGAGCGCGGTCGGGGCGTGCGCGGGCACGCCCCGGGGTCGGGCCGCGGGCCACGTCCTACAGGAGTCCGGGCCTGGTCCACTCCTTGCCGTGGACGTGGTGGTCCAGGAAGGCGAAGATCGTCTCGTACCAGATCCTGGCGTTGCCGGGTTTGAGGATCCAGTGGTTCTCGTCCGGGAAGTAGAGGAACTTGGCGTCCACCTCGTGCAGGAGCAGGTCGCGCCACAGCCGCATGCCCTCCGAGATGGGCACGCGGTAGTCCTTGTCGCCGTGGATGACGAGCATGGGCGTGCGGATGCGGTCGGCGTGCAGGTGCGGTGAGTTCAGCGTGTAGCGCTCGGGTTGGGCGAGCGGGGTCCCGAACTCCCGCTCCCACGCCGCCGGGTGGTCGGTGACGCTGCTGAAGCCGTCCAGTGCCCACAGGGAGGCGTGCGAGATGATGGCCCGGAACCGGTCGGTGTGTCCGGCGATCCAGTTGGCCATGTACCCGCCGAAGGAGCCGCCCATCATGGCGGTGCGGTCGGCGTCGATGTCCTCGCGCCCCTCGGCGGCGTCGGTGATGGCCATGACGTCGGCGTGGGTGCGCGGCCCCCACGCCCCCCAGGCACGGCGCAGCATCCGCTGCCCGTACCCGGTGGACAGGGCCGGGTCCGGCAGCAGGACCGCGTAACCGCGCGCGGCGAGCAGCCACGGGTTCCAGCGCCAGGACCATCCGTTGAAGCTCATGTAGGGACCGCCGTGCACCCAGAGCATCAGCGGTGCGGGGGATTCGGCCGAGGCCTCCTCGGGAAGCACGAGCCAAGAGCGGATCCGCTCGCCGTCGTCGGCCGTGGTCTCGATCTCGGTCAGGGTGCCGGGCATGGTCAGCTCGGATCCGGGCGTGCGCAGGGGCTCGGGGGCGCTGTCGGTGGCCGCCGCGTCCAGGCGCACGGGCGCGGGCGGCGCGTCCCAGGCGTCGCGCAGCGCGAACACGTGGCGGCCGTCTGGCGAGGGGTTGAGCGCGCTGTAGGCGCCGTGGTCGCCCGTGAGGCGGGTCAGGGCACCGGTGTCCAGGTCGACGCGGAAGACCGGTCTGCGGCCGTTCTGGTCAGCGACGAGGAAGACGGCCCGGGAGTCGGGCGCCCACGCGTAGTCGCGCGGCCAGAGCTCGTGGTCGGGCAGCAGGTCACGACCCTCTCCCGTGGCGAGATCGACCAGCCAGAGGGTGTGGTCGCGGGGTTCGCCGTCGTAGCTGCCCGCCGAGCCGCGGGTGAGGAGGACGTGGCGGCCGTCCGGGGAGACCCGTGGTCCGTCGAAATCGTACTCGGGGTCGCTGGCCAGGACACGGCGCTCGCCGGTGGCGGTGTCGACGGCGACGACGTCGGTGCGGTCGGTGCCCCGTCCGGTGGGGACACACCACTCGGTGATCAGGGCCGACCCGTCGGGGGTGAGCTCTCCGGAGGCGTTCAGCAGGGCCATCCCGGCGTCAGGGGTCAGGTCCCGGTGCTCGCCCAGGCCCGACTCGTCGTCGGCGGGCGGTCCGGCGACCAGGTAGCGGGGGTGGTCCGGGCCGATGTCGCTGTCCCAGTAGCGAATGGGCAGGGCCTCGTGGAGGATCGCGGTGACCCCGGCTTCCTCACGGGCCTTGCGCGCCTCCCGGTCGGCCTCGGCGGTCTCGCTGCCGGGGTGGACGTCGGCGGTGAAGGCCACCAGGCCGGAGTCGCGCGCGACGGTGAAGGAGGAGACACCGCCGGGGCGGGAGGCGACCTGACGGGCCTCGCCGCCCCCGGTGGGCAGCAGCCACAGCGCGGCGCCCGGGGCGCTGTCGGAGGCGGCGTCGGGGTCGGGGCGGCCGGAGGTGAACAGGACGGACCCGTCGGGGAGGAACCCGGCGGCGCTCTCTCCCTTGGCGGAACGGGTCAGCCGCCGGGGCGCGCTCCCGCCCTCGGACTCGGGGGCGACGTCGATCTCCCACAGGGCGCTGTGGAAGGACGTGCCGTCGGGGGCGAGCCCGCTGACGGGCGCCACGAGGCGGGTGCCGTCCGGGGACAGGCGCAGCCCGTTGACACGGCGGAGACGGACGTATTCCGGTAGTTCATACCAGGAACGAACCAAGGCGAATCCTCCTGAACCGTCGACTTGTGGTCTGGAGCCGACCCTATCGGGCGTCTCCCCGCCGACGGCTGGGGCGATCGCCGAACCCGCCCCAGGGGGCGGTTCGGGCGCCGCCGGGGTCCGCGAGACGAGGCGAGCCGCGAGCGAGGAACGAGCGGCGGGCGAAGCCAGAGGGGAGACCGCGCCGCAGGCGTCCGTTGGGGGCGGTGGAGGGCGACGAAGAGGGAGGTACCGCGCCGCAGGCGTCCGTGGAGGGTGACGAAGAGGGAGGTACCGCGCCGCAGGCGTCCGTTGAGGGCGGTGGAGGGTGACGGGCGGGCAAGGATCCCTGGCCGCGTGGACGCCCGAACAAGCATGGCCGGGGCGGAGGACCGGGGCCCTCCGCCCGCGTCGGATCAGCGCTGCCGGCAGCAGGCCTGACCGCCCTCCACGCACCGCGGCAGACCGCTCATCCGCACCACTTCCCCACGGTCGGTGTACTCGCGGACGAGCTCGGTCACCATGGACACGAAGCGCGGGTGGGTTCCGGGGCTGAGTGCGCGCTCGTAGCCGATGCCCAGCTTCTGGGCGGTCTCGCGGGCCTCCACGTCGAGGTCGAACTTGACCTCCATGTGGTCGGAGACGAAGCCGTGCGGGACGACCACGACCGCGGGGACCCCCTCCTTGGCCAGCTCGTCGATGCGGTCGTTGACGTCCGGCTCCAGCCAGGGCTGGCTGGGCGGGCCGCTGCGGCTCTGGTAGACGACCTCGTAGGGGTACTCGCCGTCGAGCCGCTCCGCCACCAGCTGCGCCACCTCGGCGAGCTGGGCCCCGTAGGCCCCCTCGGGCCCGAACCCCTGGTCCGGGCCGCCGCTGGCCTCGGCCATCGCGGTGGGGATGGAGTGCGCGGAGAACAGCAGGCGCGCGCCCGCGCGCTGATCGGCGGGGAGCGCGGCCAGGGCGGCGGCGGTGTGCTCGACCAGCGGCTCGATGAAGCCTGGATGGTCGTAGAAGGGACGGATCAGGTCGATCTCGGGCGCGTCGTCGCCCAGCGCGGCCCGGGCCCGGTCGATGTCCTCGTGGTAGGCGGTCCGGCTGGACCAGTTGCAGTACGCGGAGGTGGGCAGAGCCAGCACCCGGCGCACGCCGTCGTCCCGCATCCTGGCGAGGGTGTCGGTGAGCATCGGCTCCCAGAACCGGTTGCCCCAGTAGATGGGCAGATCCACCCCGTTCGCGGCGAAGTCATCGGTGATCGCGGCGATCAGGTCCCGGCACTGCTGGTTGATCGGGCTCACGCCACCGAACAGGAAGTAGTGCTCTCCCACCTCGGCCAGCCGCTCGCGGGGGATGTTGCGCCCGCGGGTGACGTTCTCCAGGAAGGGGATGACCTCGTCCTCGCCCTCCGGTCCGCCGAAGGAGATCAGCAAAAACGCGTCGTAAGGCCTCATGGGACCTATCAAACCAGCCCTGCGGGCACCCCCTGGACCGCCCCCGCCGCGGCGCCCCGTGTTCTTCGGCTCGCTTCGTCCCGCCCCCCTCTGGCCACATAAGTGACTGGTGGGTAATGTCACGTCGCATGACTGACGTGTTGTGGACCACATGGGCGGGTACTCACCAGGCGCGCCCCCGGCGGACGGCGGCCCCGAACAACACCGAGGAGGTCGCCGCGGCCGTCTCCTCCGCCGCGGCGGAGGACCTGCGGGTCCGGATGGTCGGGTCCGGCCACTCCTTCACCGACGTGGCCGTCACCGACGGCCTCCTCCTCTCCCCCACCTCTTTGACCGCCGTGCGCTCGGTCGACCCGGCTGCTGGGACGGTCACGGTCGAGGCGGGGCTGCCCCTGTGCGACCTGAACGACGCTCTGGCGGAGCAGGGGGTGGCCCTGTCCAACATGGGCGACATCGCCGTGCAGACCGTGGCGGGAGCCGTGCAGACCGGCACGCACGGGACCGGGCGCGACGCGGGCGGGCTGGCCAGCCAGGTGGTCGGGTTGGAGATGGTCCTGGCCGACGGGTCGGTCGTGGAGTGCTCGGCCGAGCGGGAACCCGACCTGTTCCACGCGGCCCGGGTGGGGCTGGGCGCGTTCGGTGTGGTCACCGCCCTGACCATGGCGGTGCGCCCCGCTTTCCTGCTGCACGCCCGCGAGGAGCCGATGCCGCTGGACGAGGTCCTGGAGCGGCTGCCGGAGCTGCGCGCGGGCAACGATCACTTCGAGTTCTTCTGGTTCCCGCACACGGGCAACACCAACACCAAACGCAACAACATCACTGAGGGCCCGGCCCAGCCGCTGTCGGACTTCAAGGCCTGGCTGGACGACGACTTCCTGTCCAACACGGTCTTCGACCGGGTCAACCGGCTGTGCAGACGCTTCCCCTCCCTCGTTCCGGGGGTGAACCGGATCAGCTCGCGCGCTCTGTCAGCACGTACCTACACGGACGTGTCGCACAAGGTGTTCGCCTCGGTGCGCGACGTGCGCTTCGTGGAGATGGAGTACGCGATCCCGGCCGAACACGTGGTGGACGTGCTGCGCGAGGCGCGGTCGATCGTCGACCGGGGCGACCACCGGGTGAGCTTCCCCGTGGAGGTGCGGTTCGCCCCGGCCGACGAGGTGTGGCTGTCCACCGCCCACGAGCGGGAGACGGCGTACGTGGCGGTGCACATGTACGCGGGGATGCCGTACGAGGCCTACTTCGCCGACCTGGAGGCGGTGTTCACGTCCGTGGGCGGCCGTCCGCACTGGGGCAAGATGCACACCCGTGACCGCTCCTACCTGGAGAAGGTGTACCCGAGGATGAGCGACGCGCTGGCCGTGCGCGACCGGGTGGACCCGCACCGGCGGTTCGGCAACGCCTACCTGGACAGGGTGTTCGGCTAGGGCCTGTTTCCTGGAACGGTCACCCGAGGGGGTTACCGTTCGGGCGCCGGCGGGGTTCTGCGAGACGAGGCGAGCCGCGAGCGGGGAACGAGCATGAATCGGGCCGCGCCGTAGGCGTCCGTTGAGGGTGGCGGCGGGCGACGGGCGGGCCGAAGCGAAACGGAGGACCCCGAAGACACCGCCTAGGGATTCGTGCCCGGGGAGTCGTCGGCGGTGGGCGCCTCCCCGTCCGGCGCGGTCCCCTCCGAGGTGCCGCCCTCTCCCTCCGCGGGCGGAGTGGGCTCGGTGGTCTCCCCGCCCGTGCCGGTGTCACCGTTTCCGGTGTCACCGGGGTCGGGTGTGGGGGTGACGGGGAGCTGACCGTCTCCGGCCCCCTCCTCCGTGCCGGTCTCCCCCGTCCCGTCGGTCCCCTCCGTGGCCCCCGTGTTTTCCGGGCCGCCCGTGGTCCCCTCCGTCCGCCCGTCGGCGTCCTCGGGCACGTCCACGGTGGTCTCGGGGGTCTCGGGCTCCTCCTCCTGCGCGGGTGGCGCCGAGGTTCCGCCGCCGAGGATCGAGGGTGCGGTGGGTTCGTCGTAGCCGTTCATCCACGCGGTCATGGAACGCCCGGTGAACAGCTCGAACGCCAAGATCACCAGCATGACCAGGGTGAACACGACGATGGCCGGGATGAGGACGGCACGCCAGCCAAGCTTTGTCGGTCGCTTCGCCGCCTCGCCCTCCCCGTCCTCGGTCACCGTGGGCAGGGCCATCGTGCGGGTGGGGTCGGTGTCCCCAGGCTCCGCGCCGTCCGTTTCCACGGCCACGCGCGCGATCGCCATCGTCCGAGTGGCGTCGGCCGCGCCCTCGTCCGCGTCGGGGGGCGGTACGGGCGCGGCGACGACCGTGACGCCGACCGCCCGCTCCGCCAGGTGCTTGGCCTGCTCACCGCTGCGGGAGAACCAGTGCTGGAGCAACGGGCTGGCGACCGTGCTCAGCACGGCGATCACGGCCGCGCCGATGACCGTGCCGTACACGTTCAGGTAGGAGGCCGCCGTCGCCGCGGTGAGAGTGGCGGCACCGGCCCCGGCGACCTGGGACACGCTCAGATCGATCCGCTTCTTCGCGGGTGCCTCCCCCTCATCGTGTGACTCGTGGTGTCCGGTCCGACCCATCCGGTCGTCCCCCCTTCTCTGGCCGCGCGGGGGCGCGGCGGGAACTCGATGGTGATCGTGAGTCGGGCGGCGGATGGACTCCAAATCCTCAATTCATCACAAACCGCCCATAAGTGAAGAACTTAGACTAAGCGCGCTCAGTGCCCGATAACGCCAGGAGTTAAGAAGGGTCACTGGACGGTGGACGTCGGCGTGTCGAGTTGCGCATCGAGTCATCCTGTGCATGGCCCAGGTCCGAGATCGGAGTTTTCCACAGCCCTGGGGTGATTCGGCACCCGCGGGATACCATCGCGGCGGAGCCTTGGCGCGGGAGAGAAGACATTCCGCGAGCGACCGCTCCCGGTCGGAGCAGGGTCCGCGTGTCAGGATTGGCACCGGAGACGACCGTGAGGGCCCCGGGCCTCCCCGGGGCGGCTCCCAGCCGCGGCGAGACCGCGGACGGGAGGCGGGCACACAGTTCGGACATGCCAAGCGCGGTACTGGCCGAACCGTTGTCGGCCGACCAGACTTGGAGAACGCGGGGGTTGGCCGCCGAACCTGCCCTCGACGGGACACGAAAGGGAGGGCGATGCACGAGCTTCGCCTCGTGGCCGTGAGCGAGGACGGCACCTACCTGGTGCTCGCCAGCACAGGCCGTGGAACCCGCTTCATGCTGCCCGTCGACGACCGCCTCCGCGCCGCCGTACGCGGCCAGTTCTCCCGGCTCGGCCAGTACGAGATCGAAGTGGAGAATCCGTTGCGCCCCAAGGAAATCCAGGCCCGCATCCGGTCCGGCGAGACCGCGGAGGCCATCTCCGAGATCTCCGGGATCCCCATCGAACGGGTGCGCTGGTTCGAGGGCCCCGTGCTCCAGGAACGCGAGTACATCGCCCAGCAGGCCCAGCGCGCCACCGTGCGCGCCTCGGGCGACGCCACCCCCGGCCCCTCCCTGGAGGAGGTGGTCACCAAGCGGATCGGCGCCCACCAGCTGGAGACCGGTGACGCCTCGTGGGACTCCTGGAGGCGTGAGGACCGGACCTGGCAGATCAAGCTCGTCTTCCTCCACGGGGGCGACGAGCGCGTCGCCCACTGGCTGTACGAGCCCAGACACAACAGCGTCACGCCCGCGGACGAGGAGGCCGCCCGGTTCTCCGAATCCCCCTCCGCCGTCCCTCTGGCCCCGCCGGACGCGACGGTCACGCCGTTCTCTCCCCGACGTCCCGAGGGGGCGGTGGAGCGGCCGCGGCCGGCACCCGAGCCGCCCTCGGAACTCCGAACCGACCCCGCCCCGCCCGCCCGGCGGCTGTCCTCCGCACCGGACACGCTCCCGGACGAGCCGCTGCGCGCCGCGGACCGGACCCGACCCGACCCCTTCGACCCTCCCGTGCGCGACGAGCGCCACCAGCGACCGCAGAACCCGCTCCCGCCCCGGGAGGCCCCGCGGGCCGACCCTGCCGCGAACCACCGCGCACCGGAGCGGCGGGACAGGCTCGTCCCCGACCACCTCACCGGGCGTGCGGCCCCGGCGCACACCTCCGGCCCCGCTCCCGCCGCCGAACCCGACAGCGCGCCCCCGCCGGCCGAACCGCCCGCCCAGCCCCGTCCCGCGCGGCGGCGCCGGGCCACCATCGACCTCTCCGACGCCGGACCCACGCGTCGCGCCGCACCCGAGCCGCCCTCGGCCCCGGCCGCCGCGGGCGGTGCGGGCGGTGCGGGCGACCACACCGCATCCAAGCGCAAGGGGCGCGGCCGCCGTGCCTCGGTCCCGTCGTGGGACGAGATCATGTTCGGCTCCAAGAAGGGCGATTGACCGGACCGCCGTGGTGACGGGCACGCCACCACGGTCCGGCCGACGCGGCCGCGGCGGGGAGTGACCCCGCCGCGGCCGTTTCGTGTCCGGAGCGCTCCATGCCTCCCCGAGGCCGCGTGTCAGCGTTCTGTCAGACCGGATCGGCACACTTGAGACCGAACGGTAGAAACGGAGGCATGATGACTGACGCCATCCGCGCGGAGGGCCTGGTCAAACAGTTCAAGGGCAAACGCGCCCTGGACGGGGTGGACCTGACCGCAAGGACGGGGGCCGTGCTGGGCGTCCTGGGGCCCAACGGATCCGGTAAGACCACGACCGTGCGCATCCTGTCGACACTGCTGCGGCCCGACGGGGGCCACGCCGAGGTCGGGGGCTTCGACGTGGTCAGGCGGCCACACGACGTGCGCCGCCTGATCGGGCTGACCGGACAGTACGCGGCGGTGGACGCCGAACTGACGGGCACCGAGAACCTGATACTCATCGCGCGCCTGCTCGGCTTCGGCCGCGCCGCCGCGCGCGCCCGGTCAGCCGAGCTGCTGGAGCGCTTCGAGCTCACCGACGCCGCCGGACGCCCCGCCAAGACCTACTCCGGCGGCATGCGTCGGCGCCTGGACCTGGCCGCGAGCCTCGTCGGCCGCCCCTCCCTGCTGTACCTGGACGAGCCGACCACCGGCCTGGACCCGCACAGCCGCAACGGCCTGTGGGACGTGGTGCGCGGACTGGTGAACGACGGAGTCACCGTGCTGCTCACCACCCAGTACCTGGAGGAGGCCGACCAGCTCGCCGACGACATCGTCGTACTGGACCACGGCAGGGTGATCAGCCGGGGCACGCCGGAGGAACTCAAGAACCACGCGGGCAAACAGGTTCTGGAGCTGCGCACGGTCGACCCGGAGCAGCTCGACCTGGCCGTCCGGATCGTCGAGGCGGTCACCAGCAGCCCGGTGACCGCCGACGGACTGGGCGCGAGCGTCCCTGTCACGGACGCGGCCGTCCTGCCCGAGGTGGTCCGCCGCCTCGACGAGCAGGAGGTCGCCCTCGCCGAACTGTCACTGCGCAAACCGAGTCTGGATGAGGTCTTCCTCGCGTTGACCGGCCACTCCGCCGAAGACGAGCCCGCGGGCGAGACCGTGGCGAAAGGGGTCTCAGCATGAGCGACGCGACCACCCTCAAGTCCTCCGCCGGGAGGCGTGAGGACGCGGCCGTGCCGGAGGCGCCGCGCGGGATCGACCCGCTGACCACGGTGAGCAACGGCCTCCAGCTGGCCTGGCGCAGCGTCCTGAAGATCAAGACGAACCCCGAGGAGGTCCTCGGGCTCCTGTTCATGCCGATCATGTTCGTGACGCTGTTCGTCTTCGTCTTCGGGCAGGCGATGATGGGCGACTGGCAGACCTACCGGGACTTCCTCATGCCCGGCATCATCGCCCAGTCGGTGGTCTTCGCCACGCTGGGCACCGGGTTCACCCTGTGCCAGGACGTGGAGAAGGGCATCTTCGACCGCTTCCGGTCCCTGCCCATCGCCCGTTCCGCTCCACTGATCGGCGCCATCCTGGGTGACCTGGTCCGGTACACGATCACCGTGGTGATGGTGCTGCTGGTCGGCCTGGCCATCGGGTTCCGCCCCGACGGAGGTGTGGTCGGCGTGGTCGCCGCCGCGGCGCTCATCCTGCTGTTCGCGTTCGCGCTCTGCTGGATGTCGGCGTTCGTCGGCATGATGGTGCGCACCCCGATGGCCGTGCAGAGCTTCGGAATGATCCTCATGTTCCCGCTGACCTTCGGCAGCTCGGCCTTCGTCGACCCGCAGGCCATGCCCAGCTGGATGCGGGTCGTCGCGGAGAACAACCCGATCACGCACGTGGTGAACGCCATGCGAGGTCTGATGATCGGCGGCGACGTCGCCGCCCCGGTGACCTGGACCCTCGTGTGGACCGCGATCTTCATCGGGATCTTCGGTCCGTTGGCCGTGTGGGCCTACCGGCGCCGCACCTGACCCGCGCGACCACCGACGGGCGATGTCGTCTCCGCACCCCCGGAGGCGGCACCGCCCTGGTCGGGCCGGCCGACCGGCTCCGCCTGACCGGACGACGGTACCCCGGTCACAACGTCCATCCGAGGTCCTCGACGTCGTCGGGCACGATCGGGGCCAGCCACTCGCTCACGCGGGCACGGATGTCCACCGTCCGCTCCTGCCCCGCCACGGCGACCAGGCGAGCGAGCTCCGCCCCGCCCAACCCCTCCGTGAGCTCCTCCCTCGCCCGGCGCACCAGCGGGCTCGCCACGTCGGACATCCCGCGCAACGCCCGCGCGTAGCCGAGCAGTGTGGCGGCCCACTCGGGGTCCCGCGCGGTCGCGAACGGGCCCAGGACCTCCAGCACGTCCGCGCAGATCGGATCGAGCCCGCGTACCGCGCGCCACCAGGCCCGCCCCGCGTCCCGCCAGGCGCGGTCGGTGTCCCCCGCCCTCCAGGCGACCGAGGCGGACACCAGCAGCCACTGCGGTTCCACGTAGACCGGCGCGAACCCGCCCAGCCGCGTCACGAGCGGCCCCAGGTCGTCCACCGCCTCCCGAGCGCGCTCCAGGTCACCGGACTCCCGCAGGAGTCGGGCCTCGACCAGGCGCGCGATGACCATGTGGTCGTCCTCACGCGGTGGGCCGTGCTCGGCCGTCGACTCCAGGTCGCGCCGGGCCCCCTCCGTGTCCCCGAGGCCGATGAGGACCTCGGCGCGCTTGATCCGGAGCAGCATCGCGATCGAGACCAGGCCCGACCGGTCCGCCAGTCGGATCCCGTCCGCGAGCAGGACACGGCAGCGGTCCAGGTCGTCGAACCGGTGCAGGTCCGACAGCTGGATGAGAGCCTGGAGCTCGCCCCAGCTGTCACCGACGTCGCGGAAGCCCTCCCGTGCGTGGAGCGCGCGCTCCATGGCCCGCTTCGCGTCGCCGAAGACGGCGTCGAGCAGGGCCAGCATCAGCAGTACCATCGCGCGCGTCCAGGGGGCGCGCTGGTCGGCGGCGCGTTCCACGCGCTCGCGCGCGGGCCCGTCGGGGCCCTCGGTCAACGCCTCGTAGACGAGACCGTACAGGAGCGCGGGATGGTCCTCGGGTCGTTCCCCCGCCTCCCGCAACACCTCCCGGACGGCGCGGAAGTTGTCCAGGACCGTCTCGGGGGTGAGTCCCCCCTCGGGGTGCGTGTGGAACAGGCAGCTGGCGTAGGCGATGGCCCGCCCCTCCGGTACCCGGCCGCCGACCAGCGACAGCACCTCCGAGCACCAGCGCCCGAACTGGTGCCAGCCGCCCTCCAGGATCCAGTACCACTGGGTGTACTCGACCAGGTCCAGAGCGAGGTCGACGTCGCCGCACCGCACCGCCCAGCGAACGGCGGCCCCGCAGTTGTCCGACTCGGCGTTCAGCCGAACGACCCACTCCGTCTGGCGGGGCCCCCGCAGCAGCGGGTCGCCCTCACGCCACAGATCACGCACGTAGCACGCGTGCGCGTCGCGGATCAGGTCCTCCTCACCGCTGTCGGTGAGGCGTTCGGCGGCGTAGGCGCGAACGGTCTCCAGCTGGCGGTACCGGGGCGGCGCGTCCTCGCGGACGGGGTTCTCCGCGATCACGAGAGACTTGTCGACCAGCGTGAACAGCACGTCCCACGCGTCGCGGCCCCCGACCGTGCCCTCCTCGCCCGGATCGGCGCAGATCTTCTCGACGGCCTCCAGAGTGGCGCCGCCCGCGAAGATGGACAGGCGACGCAGGAGCCGACGTTCGGGTTCGTCGAGCAGTTCCCAGCTCCAGTCGACGACGGCGCGCAGCGTGCGGTGGCCCGGGCGGGTGGAGCGGCCGCCCCCGGTCAGGAGACGGAAGCGGTCGGAGAGCCGGCGGACGAGCTGGGCCGGGGTCATCGACCTGAGGCGGACCGCGGCCAGTTCGAGGGCCAGGGGCATGCCGTCCAGGTCCCGGACGATACGCACGACGTGTCCCACGTTGTCGGGGGTGACCGCGAAGTCGGGGCGCACGGCGCGGGCGCGTTCGGTGAACAGTTCGACCGAGGCGTATCCCGCGGCCCGCTCGGCGGTGGCGCCCTCGGGAGGCAGGGACAGCGGGGGGACGGGGATGAGCCGCTCGCCCTGGACCCCGAGCGGTTCCCGGGACGTGGTGAGCAGCCGCAGCCCTGGGCAGCGGGCGAGAAGGGGTTCGACCACGCGTGCGACCTCGGCGACGAGGTGCTCGCAGTTGTCGAGGACGACCAGGGCCGGGCGGTCGGCGAGGAAGGCGGCGACGCGGTCCTCGGCCGGCCCCGCGGGCGCGCTGGAGCGGGCCTGGACGATGGCGTGTTCGCGCAGGTCCAGGGCGGCGGCCAGCGCGTCGACGATGTCATCACCGGAGCCGATGGGGGCGAGTTCGACGAACCAGCCGCCATACGGGAGCAGCTCGGGTGCGCGGTCGGCCAGGGCCGTGACGGCCTCGATGGCCAGCCGGGTCTTGCCCGCCCCTCCGGGGCCGATCAGGGTGACCAGCCGGGATCCGGTCAGCTGCGCCACGGCGGTGTCCACCTCCGCCTCGCGAGGGACGAAACTGGTGAGTGACGTGGGCAGGCGGAGTTGGGGGGCCGGTGTGGCGGCGCGCCGGACGCCGCTGGTGGAGTGGTCGCCACCGTCCTTCCGGCTCGGGGGTCCCTCGACGGTGAACTCCCCGCGCAGCACGCGCAGGTGGACGTCGGCCAGTCGTGGTGAGGGGTCCAGGCCCAGTTCCTCGGCGAGCCGGTCGCGAAACCCGTCGTGGACGTCCAGGGCGTCGGCGGTGCGGCCGGTTCCGGCGAGCGCACGCATGAGGAGTTCGACGGGGCGTTCACGGTGCGGTTCACGGCGGGCCAGGGCCTCGGCCTCGGGCAGGGCGTCGTCGGCCCGGCCCAGTTCGAGCAGGGCGGTCAGATGATCCTCGACGAGCGCACCGTGTGTCTCCGCCAGCCGAAGCGCCGTGTCCTCCGCCACACCCCGTGACGTGAGCTCGGGGAGGGCCGGTCCGCGCCACAGGGCCAGGGCGTCGCCGAATGTGGTGACGGCGGCAGCGTACTCACCCGCGGCGAGCTGGGACCGGCCGCGCTTGGCCAGGGTGTCGAACTCCGCCAGGTCCACCTGTTGGGGGTCGATGGCCAGCCGGTAGCCGGAGGCGTCACCCTGGATCTTCGTTTCCGGTCCCAGGGCCCGACGCAGCCGCGAGACCAGGGCCTGGAGCGCGTTGCCCGCAGATGACGGCGGCCCCTCGGCCCAGATGGCGTCGGTGAGTTGTTCGGTGGGGACCCGTTGGCCGGGTCGGAGCAGGAGCAGCATCAGCAGGGTGCGCAGGCGCGTGCCCCCGATGGTGACAGGCCGTCCGGACGCGTCGTGCACCAGGAGAGGACCGAGGATGGAGAACCGCACGGGTCCATGATCACCCATCCGGTCACCTGGTGCCCGGAATAATCCGTCCGAACAGAGCGTCGGGCGGGCACGGGCGAGGATCAGCGACGGATCAGGACGCGGACCGCAGTAGGGTTCGCTCAGGAACGCGCGTCGGCGAACCCCGAGGTGTCCGCGCACGCCCCCGCGGGTGCGGTACGGGGTCGCTTTCGACGCCGTTCCCCCGTACGTCAAGTTGTGCCCCACCGGCACGAAAGCCCAGCAGGAGTTCCATTGTTCCCGGCCCTCCCTTCCTCTTGGATCACCAGCGCGCGCAGCGCGTCCCGCAGGTCCGCGCTCCGGGGCGCGGGTGTGGTCGGAGCGGGCGCCGCCTTGGCCCTGGCCACCGGGTGCGGCGTGCTCTCACCCGGGCAGAACGGCGACATGCCCACCGACATCAGCGTCACGAGTGCGCTGATGCAGCAGGGAGAGCCGCTGCCGGACGCCTACGTGTGCGGCGGTGAGGAGTCGGAGGGTGACGGGGAGGCCGTGTCCCCGCCGGTGCGCTGGTCCGGCCTCCCGAACGGGGTGGGTTCGATCGCGCTCGTCGTGGACGATCCCCAGGCGGCTGAGGTGTTCTGGGTGGTCTTCGACCTGGACCCGCAGCTGGTCGAGTTGCGCCAGAACACCGTTCCGGCCGACGCCAAACAGGCCCTGAACAGTGCGGGGGAGGCACGGTACGGGGCCCCGTGCCCCACCGACGGCGACGTCCACGAGTACCGGTTCACCGTCTATGCCCTGGACGCCCCCTTGGACCTGCCTGACGGCGCCGAGCTGAGCCGGGCGCTGGACGCGATCGCCGACCAGGCGGTCGCGCGGGGGTCGCTGGTGACTACCAGCGAGTAATCGGGGCATCGGTCGGATGACGCGCCCCACAGGCGGTTTCGCTCCCCGTCGGCTCCTGACGCACCGAGTTCGACACGAGGAAGCTCGTATCGCCCTCTGCACACGGAGCACGACAAGGCATACAGTGGGGCCGTGCCCCTCACCCCGTTTCAGATGACCGTTATCCGTCCGCCCGCCGCTCAGCACCCCGAACTGAGACCGCACCGGATCGCCCGCGTCGCGTCAGGCGCGCGGGCCTGGCAGCCCGGACGAACGCGGCCCCGGGCAGCCGCCGTCTCCCCTCGGCCAGCCCTCGCCAGGGCGGTCCACGGTGTGCTCCGGGTGCGGCCGACCTCTCCAAGGTAGTGCGTACAACATGACCGTCACCGTCATCATCATCATCGCCATCATCGTCGTGCTGGCCGTGCTGGTGCTCCTGCTCTTGGGCATGCGCGCGTTGAGCACGGGCTCGTCCGAGGACGCCCGCGGCGACGACCACGAGTACGAGGACCGCGAGGACGCCGAGGCCGAGGACCGGGGTCGAGGCCGCGGGGGCGAGGCGCCCCGTCGGTCCCGGCGCGCGCGGACCGACGGGGACGGCGGATCCGGACGTCGTCCGCGGAGCGGGCGGCGGCGCGGTGTGGCCTGGGACGACGACTCCGACCTGGCCGACAACGGATTCTGGTCGAGTCTGGACGGTGAGGGCCGGGACGAGCGTCTCGACGACGAGACGCCGGATCCCCGTGCGGCGAAGGCCGAGGCCTACGACGATGTCGACGCCTACGGGGACGGCTACGACGACGGTTACGAGGACGGATACGACGACTACGACGAGGGGTACGAGGACGAGCGCGGCCCCGCTCCGGAGCCGGTGCGAGGCGCCGGGGGGAGCGGCGCGGACGCGGCGGCGCACCCGTCGGACGTGACCGCTGGCCCCACCGACGATCTCGCCGTCCTGGCCAGTCTCGGGCAGAGTGCGGGACCGGTTCCCGCCGAGCCCCGGGAGAGCGAGCCGCGCCCCCGGGCCGAGTCGGCGGGGCCCGAGGCTCCGCGCGACGACGACCCGCTCGGTACCGGACCGTGGACACCCAGCCGGGGGCTCCCCTCCGCGGCCGCCCCGGAGCCGTGGTCCGGGGCCACCGACCGCGATCCACGGGGCGGCGCGGGTTCGGTCCCCCCGGGTTCGTTCGGCGGTCACGGCACGGGGGACCCGCTCAGTTCCCCGTATCCCGGCACCGCGTCTCCGGGGACCCCGTCCCACGGCACTCCGGGCTCCTCGTACACCGGTTCCCACTATTCGGGTTCCTCCTTCGCGGCACCCTCCGCCTCCGGGGAGGCGTCGAACGGTGCACCCGCCCAGGGCGACCCGCTGTCGGGACCGTCGGGGTACGGCTCGGGCGCCCCCACGTTCGGCGACCCCCTCGGATCGCCCCGATCGGACCGCGCCGGGTCCAGCGACCCCCTCGACCCCGGCTTCCGGCCCTCGCCCTCCGGCGAGGACGCGGGCTCACCGATATGGTCCAGCATGGACACGGGAGCCCACCAGCGTCCGGCCGCGCGGCACCCGCTCGGTTACGGGCAGCAGGACGGCCCCGGAGCCTCCGGCGGCCACGACACCGGCACGCACCGGCGACCGGCCCACGACACCGGGGCCCACGCACACGGGAACCACGGCGCACCGCCGCGCCCCGAGTACGACACCGGAGCCCACAGCGCCCCCGCCCCCTATCGGCCCGAGTACGACACCGGCTCCCACGCACACGGGAACTACGGCACACCCCCGTTCCCCCAGTACGACACCGGAGCCCACAGCGCCCCCGCCCCCTATCGGCCCGAGTACGACACCGGCTCCCACCGGCACCGGTCCCACGACACCGGATCCCACGCACGCGGCTCGTACTCGGGCGACGCCCTGTGGGGCGGGACCGATGCGGGACTCGGCGGGCCGAGCGCGCCCACCGGCCCCGGGTCCGGCTACGCGTCCGGTGGTTTTGGCGGCGACCACACCGCTCCCACCCCGCCCGGCCACGCGCCGTTCGACACAGGGGGGGACTCGCGGTTCCCCGTCGACCCGCCCGCTCCGGGCGGCGCCTTCCCCGGGGGGCCTCAGGGCTTCCCCAGCGGCGGTTATCCGGTGGGACCGTACTCCGGGGACCACCCGGCGCCGAGCCGTCCCCCGGCCGACCACGGCGCCCGGCCACCCCGGTTCCCCGAGCCCTACGGCGGTGTGCCCTCCACCTCCGACGCCCTCCACCCCGATATGCTGGACGGCCACCCCCAGCAGCCCGGCCACGGAAACGGCTACCCGCCCGCCGACGAATGGCAGCGGTGGGAGAACGGGCGCAACGGGACCCCGCCGCCGCCCGGCCACCCGAACGGCGCTCTCCCCGGAACACCGTACGGGCCCCCTCCTTCTTCTCCCGACACGCTTGACCCACGCGGAACACGTGACCCGTACGGCCGGGAGTACTACGAGGGCGGATACGAGGACGGCCGTTTCCTCTGAACCGGAGGGCGCCGCGAGTCGGCGCCGTCCGTGACTCGGCGTAGCGACATATCGGGACCTTCCGGTCCGCCCGCCTGACCGTTTCACACCGCCGGGGCGACGAAACACCACCGTCGCCCCGGCGGTTCTCCTTTCCCCGCGCCCCCGCGCGGTGTGAAACCAAGAAAACGGTTACCAAAACCGCGACAGTCCGTCACATCGCATGCCCCGCGTTGACTACAGTTGGTGACTAACTGCGGACTCTTCGCGTCCACAGTGCCGTTTCGCGTTCTCACGCGCATCCCCCGTCCGGACACCGACGTCCGCGTGCACCGCCACCCGACCGCCTGGTCCGACCCGAACGGAGCAACCATGCGCACCGATACCCAGGGAACACCGACCGCGTCGCCGCCCCCCACGGCCTCCCCCCGGCGCCTCCCCGACCGGAGAGCCGTCATGGCCGACGTCGGGGCCTCCCTCGTCGTCTTCCTGGTCGCCGTCCCGCTGTCCCTGGGCATCGCCGTCGCCGCGGGCGCGCCCCTCATCGCCGGTCTGACCGCGGCCATCGTCGGCGGTATCGTCGCCGGATTGTTCGGCGGGTCGATGGTGCAGGTCAGCGGGCCGACCGCGGCACAGACGATCATCGTCGCCGAGCTGATCACCACCTACGGCTGGCGGGTCACCTGTCTCATCACCGTCCTCGCCGGACTCCTCCAGGTCGCCCTCGGCGCCGTCCGCATCGCCCGCGCGGCTCTGGCCGTCTCCCCCGCGGTCATCCACGGCATGCTCGCCGGCGTCGGCGCCACCATCGCCCTCGCCCAGCTGCACGTGGCGCTGGGCGGGGCGCCACAGAGCTCGGCGCTCAGCAACATCACCGACCTGCCGCACCAGGTCGCGCACAACCACACCGCCGCCGTCGCGGTCGGGGTCATCACGATCGCCATCATGTTCGGCTGGGGCAAGCTGCCGTCGATCGGCCGGATCCGCCCCTCGGTCGTGCCCGCCTCCCTGGTCGCGGTGGGCACGGCGACCGCCATCGCCACCCTGGGCCGCTGGGAGGTGCAGACCGTCTCCCTGCCCGACTCCCTCGTCGACGCCTGGTCCGGCCCCGCCCTGCCCGAGGCCGGACAGTGGCACGGCGTGGCCATGGCAGTGGCCGCGGTGGCGATGGTCGCGAGCGTGGAGTCCCTGCTGTCGGCGATCGCCGTGGACCGCGAGCACGGTGGGCGCCGCGTGCGGCTCAACCGTGAGCTGTTCGGCCAGGGCGCGGCCAACACCGTCAGCGGGGCCCTGGGCGGGCTGCCCGTGGCGGGCGTGATCGTGCGCAGTACGACCAACGTGCGCGCCGGAGGCCGCACACCCCTGTCGGCGGTCCTGCACGGTGTGTGGATCCTGGTGTTCGTCGCCCTGTTCGCGCGCGTGGTCGAACTCATCCCGATGGCCGCGTTGGCCGCGCTGCTGGTCTTCGTCGGGGCACGGATGGTCTCCATCGCCCACCTTCGCGACCTGCGCCGCCACCACGAGGGCAGCGTCTACCTGGTGACCCTGTTCGGTGTGGTCTTCCTGGGGCTCCTGGAGGGGGTGTTCCTCGGGTTCGCCCTGGCGATGATCGTGTCACTGAGGCGTCTGACCCGGTTCACCGTCCGCACCGAGGAGCACGGCGGTCGGGTTCACGTGTCCGTGCACGGGTCGCTCACCTTCCTGGGCGTGCCCCGGCTCGCGCATGTCCTGCGCACGATCCCGTCGGGGGCCCGGGTCGACCTCGACCTGCACGTCGACTTCATGGACCACGCGGCCTTCGAGTCCATCCACGCCTGGCGTGTGGACCACGAGCGCGGCGGGGGCAGCGTCGACATCGACGAGACCCACGAGCAGTGGTACACGCGCAGCTCCGCACGGACCGCCCCGGCCGCCAAGACCTCCCCTCACGGGCCGGGGCGGTGGTGGGCGCCCTGGGAGATGCGCGGGGAGGCCGACGGCGAGGTGAACGCGCTGGGACTGCTGACCGCCGGGGCCCGTGAATACCACGCCAGCACGGCCGACCGGATGCGGTCGGTGATGAGTCGGCTCGCGCACGGCCAGTACCCGACCGCGCTGTTCGTCACGTGCGCCGACTCGCGGGTGGTGCCCAACGTCATCACCTCCAGCGGCCCCGGTGACCTGTTCACCCTGCGCAACGTGGGCAACCTGGTGCCGCCCTCGGGCACCTCCGGGGACGGGTCGGTGGGAGCCGCGGTCGAGTACGCGGTCACGGTGTTGGGGGTGCCCTCCATCGTCGTGTGCGGGCACTCCCACTGCGGTGCGATGAAAGCCCTGCTGGAGGGCGCCCACACGGACGCGGAGGAGGCCGGCACCACGCACATGTGCCGGTGGCTGGCCAACGCGGCGCCGAGCCTGGCGCGTATCGACGTTCCGGAGAGCCCTCCGGAGAGCACGCCGACCTCGGAGACCCTGTGCCGCCTGGCCCGGGCCAACGTCGAGGAACAGCTCGGCAACCTCATGAGCTACCAGGTGGTGAGGGAACGGGTGGAGTCGGGGACGCTGACGCTGACGGGGATGTACTACGACCTGGAGACGGCCAGGGTGCACCTGTTGGACGCCGAGACGGGGCGCTTCTCCCCCGTGCGCGGCCTCCAGGACGTCACCGGTCCCGTCCCGCCGCCGCGCACGGGCGGGGGTCAGCTGATCGACGAGTCGTCGTCGGGGGCGTCGTCACGACCGTCCTGCTGAACACCCGAGGCCTGGTAGGCGGCGAGCGCGATGATCACGACGATCGCCAGGCCCGGCAGGCCGAAGAGGATCACCCAGAAGATGGTGGAGTCGAACAAGAGTCACCCATTCCCGTGGACGCCGATGCCCGTTGGGCCGCCGACCTCGCGGCCCACGGGCGGACGCGCTCCGGGCACCGCCCGGGCACGGAGCGCAGAGCCAATCTTCCCACGGACACGGGGATTCAGCCATCACCCGAGGGCTGTAGCGCCGTACCGGCGGCGGCCTCGCGTCGGACCTCCAGGACAACCGCCGTTCCCGCCACGGGCCGGGCTTCGTACACGGTGATCATCCGGCCGGGCCGAAGGCGCCGCCACCGCGAGGCGTCGCGAGGAGCGGGTCGCGCCGTGGCTCGCGCACCGGGTTCCAGAGAGGCGGCTTCCAGCGACGCGGGGGCGTCCACGCCCTCGATTATGGGCCACGGCCCCACTCCGCCGACCGGCCCGGAATCCGGAACACGGCCGACTCTCGGACGCTGAGCGCCTGGTCAGGAGGGTGTGAGGGAGGGAGTCGGCCGGTAAGCCGGATTCTGTCGGTCCGAAGGGACCGGACGGCCATCCATCTGGGACCGCCGTTGCCGACGGCCTCGGTGCGGTCTACCCGCGAACTCGGGCGGGCCGCCCTCGAACATCCGCGCGGGAGCCCGAAGGCTCCTTTTTTGACCTTGCTCCGGGTGGGGTTTACCTAGCCGGCCGGATCACTCCGGTCGCTGGTGGTCTCTTACACCACCGTTTCACCCTTACCACCGCGAGCGGTGGCGGTCTGTTTTCTGTGGCACTGTCCCGCGGGTCACCCCGGGTCGGTGTTGCCGACCACCCTGCCCTGTGGAGTCCGGACTTTCCTCGAACCCGTACCGCTGGCACGGGGCCGCGACCGTCTGGCCGACTCCCCCTCACCCCGCATTCTACGCCCGTTCGCCGGGGCTTCCGTCCAGATGGGCGGTGTCGTTCAAGGAACGCACCACCATGGGTCCGTCCGCGTAGCAGTCCACCTCGGTCAGGCAGGCCGTGTCCAGGAACATCCGGTACAGGGCCGTCACCGGAGCGAGCATCGCCTGCTGCACGACCACCTTGATCGGGGTCACGTGCGTGACCACCAGGACGGTACGGCCCGGGTACCGGTCGAGGAGGGCCGCGCGCGCGGCGCCGACCCGCTCCGCCGCCTTGGCGAAGCTCTCGCCTCCCGGCGGCGCCGTCTCCGGGTCGGCCAGCCACGCGTCGACGGCGCCGGGCGCCCGCTCGCGCGCCTCGGCGAAGGTCATACCCTCCCAGTCGCCGAAGTCGGTCTCCACGAAGCCCTCGTCGACCTCAATCGGCAGTCCGAGCTCCTCGGCGGTGTAGGCGGCGGTGTCGCGGGCCCTCCGGAGCGGAGAGGAGACCACCACGTCGATCGGCCAGGCGGCCAGGCGGCGAGCCGCCGACCGGGCCTGGGCGTGACCGTGGTCGGTCAACGGGAAGTCGCCTCGCCCGGCGAAGCGGCGCTCCACGGACAGCGGGGTCTGCCCGTGGCGCAGCAGCACCAGTCGGGTCGGGTGCTCCTCGGCGGACGCCCAACCGGTACTCACTGCGCGGTCTGGGCGCCCAGACCCGACTCCTCGGTGCGGACCAGGATGCGGCGGCAGTCCTCGCAGCGAACGACCTCGTCGGCGGGGGTCGCGCGGATCTCGTTGAGCTCCACCGTGCTCAGGGCGAGCTTGCACCCACCGCAGCGCCCGTACCGCAACGGCGCGGCGGCCAGCCCGTCGTGCTGCCCGCGCAGCTTGTCGTACAGGGCCAGCAGGTCGGCGGGCACGTCGGCGGCCACGCGCTCACGGTCCTGGAGCACCCGGGTCCGGTCCCACTGGATCTCGGCGGCGGCGGTGTCGCGTCGAGCGGTGGCCGCGGTGTACTCGGCGGCCTTCTCCTCGTGCTCGGTGACCAGGCGGGCGGCCTCGGCCTCCAGGCCCTCGGCGCGCTCCATCACCTCCAGCACGACCTCCTCCAGCTCAGCCTGGCGACGGCCCAGGGAGGCGATCTCCGACTGGAGGTTCTGCAGCTCCTTGGCGTTGGTGATGACGCCCGACTCCAGACGCTGGGAGTCGCGGTCGGCGCGCGCCCGCACCTGGTCGACGTCGCTCTCGGCCTTGCGCTGCTCGCGGCCCACGTCGGAGATCCGTGTCCGCACGGCGATCAGTTCGGCGTCGATCTCGTCCACGCGCTCCTTGAGCTCCGCCGCCTCGGAGACCTCCTTGAGGGTCCGGGCACGGTGGTCCAGACGCTGGAGCTCGGTGTCCAGGGCCTGGAGGTCGAGCAGTCTGGCCTGTGCGGCGGGTTCGGCTTTCACTTGTCACGTCTCCTGGAGTGGCTGGGGAAGGCGGGGTCGCCGTCCGCGCCCGTCTCTGTGCAGTTGGGTTCGACCGCCCGGTGGGACGGAAGAGGGGTCTTCAGATGTGGGAGAAGGCCCGCGACCAGGTGTCCGTCACGATCGTCGACACCCGGATCTCCACGTTAGCCCCATCAGAGCCGTTCGCGCGCGCGAGTGCGTCAGCCAGGTGGATCGCCCCGTCCGCGAGCCAGGGCCACTCGCTGGCGAAGTGCGGAGTGTCGATGAGGGCGGGACCGGGGTCCTCGACGAACTCCGAGGCCGGGTGGTGGCGCAGGTCCGAGGTGACGAACACGTCCACACCCGCCGCCCGGGCGGCGCCGAGCAGGGAGTCACCGGCCCCGCCGGACACGGCGACGGTGGTGACCAGGCGGTCCAGGTCACCCGCGACGCGGATCCCGGGAGCCGTCGCGGGTAGCCCCTGGGCCACCTGCGCGGCGAAGTCGTGCAGGATCATCGGCTGGTCCAGGGTGCCGATCCGTCCGATGCCGCGCCGCCCCTCGGGGTCGGTGGTGTCAGGGTCGAGGGGGCGCAGATCCCCGTTGAGGCCCACCGCGCGCGCCAGGGCGTCGGACACCCCGGGCGCGGCCGTGTCGGCGTTGGTGTGCGCCGTGTACAGGGCGGATCCGGCGCGGATGAGCCGGTGCACGACGTTGCCCTTGGGGGTGTCGGCGGCCACGCTCGTGACGCCGCGCAGCATGAGCGGGTGGTGGGTGATGATCAGGTCCGCGCCCCACTCCAGGGCCTCGTCCACGACCGCGGCGACCGGGTCGACGGCGAACAGGACACGTCGCACGCTCTGTCCGGGGTCCCCGCACACGAGACCGACGGCGTCCCAGGACATGGCCCAGCTCGGTGGGTACATCCCCTCGAAGGCGGAGATCACGTCGGCCAGGCGGTGGGGTGGCGTCGCGGTGTTCACGGCCCCGACACTAGCGCTTCGGCGGACCGCCGCGCGCGGGAGGGGAGATCCGCGAGTCGACCGCCCACGGAGCCGAGACGATCCACGACCTCCGGCGGCGCGTCGAGGTCGAAGTCGGCGTCGAGGGAGAGCACGGCCATCGTGTACTGGCAGACCAGGTCGAGCGAGTCGGCGCTGATCCGCACCGCGCAGGAGTCCGCTCCCGTGGCCTCGATCGCGCCCGGGATCGGCCCGTACAGCCGGGAGCGCACGGTCTCGGCCGACAGCCCGAGGACGATCCGCGCGGTGTGGCGGTGGATCGCCCCGGCGAAGGAGCGCACGACGTACTCGGCGGGGTCGGCGGCGGGCAGCTCCCTGGGCGTGAAACGGCGGTGGGTGCGCCGGATGCCGTCCATCCGGTCCACCCGGAAGGTGCGCCAGTCCCCACGGCCGGTGTCGTGCGCGACCAGGTACCAGTGTCCTCCGTGGTCGACCAGGTGGTGGGGCTCGACCCGGCGCTCCCCCGTACGGCCCGCGCGGTCGCGGTAGTCGAAGTCCACGACCGCGTACTCGCGGCAGCACGATCCGAGCATCGCCAGATCGCGGGGGCTCACGCTCGGGACTCCGTCACGGCGCACCGCCATGGTGGTGCCGCTGACCGCGGTCAGCCGCGGACGCAGCCGGGTGGGCAGCACCCGCTGGAGTTTGGCCAGGGCCTGCGATGCGCTCTCCTCGACGCCGGAGACGGTCACCAGGCCGAGCCCGATGGCCACCGCCTCCTCGTCGTTGAGCAGCAGCGGCGGGAGGTCGTGTCCGGGGACGAGCCGGTAGCCGCCCGCGACCCCGGGGACCCCCTCCACCTGGTAGTCGAGCGACCGGAGCCGGTCGACGTCGCGGCGCAGGGTGCGGGCGCTGACGCCGAGGCGTTCGGTCAACTCCGCGCCCGCCCACTCGCGTCGACTCTGCAACAGGGACAGCAGGCGCAGCAGCCGCTGCGGCATGCCCTTGCGGACCGATGCGTCGTACATGCGCTCAGAATGCCAGGAATCGCGGCCATGGTGTGGCCGCATCGCCTCCTAGGTTGGCCGCATGACGCAGACGACGCAGGATACGAACGTGATGCGGGCGCTGGTCACGCGGGTCTCCGGACCGGTGCTGTCACCGGCGCGGGACGGATACGACGCGGAGCGCACGGGGCTCCAACTGCTGGGCGGGCACCGGCCCGCGGCCGTGGTCGGCGCGACCGACGCGAAGGACGTCGGAGCGGCCGTGGCCGCGGCCGCGGACCATGGGCTCCGGGTCGCGGTCCAGGCCAGCGGCCACGGTGTGGGGGTTCCTCTGGACGGGGGCGTGCTGATCAGCACCCGCCGCCTGGCGGAGGTGCGGGTGGACCCCGACCGGCGCACGGCGTGGGTGGCCGCGGGCGCGCCCTGGGCCCGCGTCATCGCGGCCGCCGCCGAGTACGGGCTGGCTCCGCTGTCCGGGAGCGCCCCCGGCGTCGGCGCGGTCCCGTACACGCTGACCGGCGGTGTGGGCCTGCTGGGCAGAACCCACGGATACGCCGCCGACCACGTGAGACGGCTCGACGTGGTGACCGCGGACGGACGGTCGCGCCGCGTCTCGGCGGAGGAGGAGCCGGATCTGTTCTGGGCCGTGCGCGGCGGTGGCGGCTCCTTCGGCGTGGTCACGGGGATGGAGATCGCGCTCTTCCCGGTCGACCGGTTCTACGGCGGCAGCCTGTACTTCGACGTCGACGGGGCTCCCGAGATCCTGGACGCCTGGCGGGAGTGGACCGCGACGGCCCCGGAGGAGCTGACCTCGGGCCTGACGAAGCTGGTCCTCCCCGACGTGCCGGGGGTGCCCGAACCGCTGCGGGGCAGACACGTCGCACAGGTGGCCCTGGCCTGGGCCGGCCGACCCGAGCGGGGACCGGCCGTGGTGGAACCGCTGCGCGCCGCCGGGCCGATCCTCATGGACACGCTGGGCGAGATCCCCTACGCGGAGTCGGGCGGGGTCTACGCCGAGCCCGACCATCCGCACGGCTACCGTTCCCGCAACCTCCTGGTCGACGGACTGGACCCGGCCGCGACCGCGCGACTGACCGAGCTGACCGGCCCCGGTCTGCCGTTCACCACGGTGGTCGGGCTCCGCCACCTGGGTGGCGCCCTGGCACGGCCGCCGGAACATCCCGACGCGGTCGGCCACCGTGACGCCGCCTACTCGGTGACCGTGCTCACTGTCGGCGGAGACGACGGGGCCGAGGCGCGTGCGCTCCGGGACGGGGCCGCGTCGCTGTTCGACGGCCACGTGCTCGGGCGCTCACTCGGTTTCAGCTTTGGTCCGCTCACCGACGCCGAGGTGCGGGAGGCCTTCGCTCCGGAGGACTTCCACCGCCTGTCCCGGATCAGGGCCGCCCACGACCCGCATGAGGTGGTCCTGGCCAACCATCGGATCCCGCCGCTGGTGTGAGTCACGGGTCCGGTCGCGCTCCGCCCGGCGCGACCGGACCCGTGCCCACCTGCGTCTAGGCTGTTCACCGCTATGAACAAAGAACAACAGCGGCCCGAGTCCCCGGTCGGCGCGCACGTGCCGGTCGCGGGCGGGATGGCGACCAAGGGTCTGGCCTACGCCGAGGAGATCGGCGCCGAGACAGTGCAGGTGTTCGTGTCCAACCCGCGCGGGTGGGCGACCAACGGGGGCGACCCGGAGCAGGACGCGCGCATGCGCGAGCGCACCGACCTGCCGCTCTTCGTGCACGCTCCCTACCTGATCAACCTGGGCACGCCCAGCGACGAGACCGCGGAGAAGTCGGTCCGGTCCTTGGAGCACGCCCTGGTCCGAGGTGGTGAGATCAACGCGCGCGGCGTGGTCGTGCACACCGGGTCCGCGGTCTCGGGCGGCCGGGAGGCCGGTTTGGAGCGCACCCGGGACCGGCTGACGCCGTTGCTGGAGCGGCTCGGCGACGACGTCCCGCCGGTACTCCTGGAGCCGATGGCCGGGCAGGGGCAGGTGCTGTGCGCCACCGTCGACGACCTGGTTCCCTACTTCGAGGCCCTGGACTGGCACGAGAACGTGGGCGTGTGCCTGGACACGGCGCACATGTTCGCCGCCGGACACGACATCTCCACTCCGAAGGGCATGTGTGAGGCCCTGGACCGCTTCGGCGAGGTCGTGGGCGGGGACCGGTTGCGGGTGATCCACGTCAACGACTCCAAGGAGCCGTGCGGGAGCAAGAAGGACCGCCACGAGAACATCGGTGCCGGCCACATCGGCTCCGAGCCGTTCGGCGAGCTGTTCACGCACCCGGTGACCGCGGGGGTTCCGCTGATCCTGGAGACGCCCGGCCCGGCCAAGCCGCACGCGGCCGACGTGACCACGCTCAAGGGGCTGCGCGCAGACCGTTCGTAGGCGCCGCGGGGGAACGGGACCGGATTCCCGTGCGCCCAAGGATGGGGGACAATGGTGGCGCCCGTGGCCGGGCGCGGTGTGGGACGAGGGAAGGGAGCCGCCCGATGGAGCCGGTGTCAATGGTGGTCGGAGCGGTCATCGCGGTGGTCGGGTTCGTCGCCGGACGCCAGGTGACGAGGCGCCAGGCGCGTGCCTCCCTCACCCAACAACGCCAACACGAACAACAGCGGGCCGTGCAGGGCGGACACCAGCAGCCGCAGCCGCTCTGCGGATGCGGCCACCACCTGGTCTTCCACGACAAGTCGACCAAGAAGTGCCAGACCCAGGTGGTCATCCCCGGCCGCTGGACGGGCCAGGCCGGTTCCACCTACCGCCAGTGCATGTGCCAGGGCTACCGGGGCCCCATCCCCCTCGACGAGTACTACGCCCCCGACCTGACCGAGGGGAACAACCCGTAGGGCGGCGTCTCCCCCTCGCTGTGCCACGCACGGCACCCACCCTCAGGCCGCCGCCCTCCGTGGCACCGAGGACCGGGCCGTGTGCGGGAAGCTGGGACACGGACCGCTCCGGGATGACAACCGTCCGTCCCGCCGCGACAATGGCCCAGCACCGAAAAGCCAGAGAGTGGACGCTTACCAGTGACGACCCCTGCGACACCCACGATCGACCAGCGCATCGCCGAGGAAATCGGCGTGGGCGCGCACCAGGTCACCTCCGCCGTCGAACTCCTCGACGGCGGATCGACCGTGCCCTTCATCGCCCGTTACCGCAAGGAGGTGACCGGCGGGCTGGACGACGCCCAGTTGCGCACGCTGGAGGAACGCCTGCGCTACCTGCGTGAACTGGCCGAACGCCGGACCGCGATCCTGGAGTCGATCCGGTCCCAGGGCAAGCTGGACGAGGAGTTGGAGGCGCGCATCAACGCCGCCGACTCCAAGGCCCGTCTGGAGGACATCTACCTCCCCTACAAGCCCAAGCGTCGCACCAAGGCCCAGATCGCGCGTGAGGCCGGGCTCGAACCGCTGGCCGAGGGTCTGCTGGCCGACCCGTCGCGGGACCCGCAGGAGTCCGCCGCCGCCCACGTGGACGCCGACAAGGGCGTGCCCGACGTCAAGGCCGCCCTGGACGGAGCCCGCGCCATCCTCGTCGAGCGCTTCGCCGAGGACGCCGACCTCACCGGCCTCCTGCGCGAGCGGTTGTGGAACCGGGGCCGCCTGGGATCCGCCGTCCGCGAGGGCAAGGAGGAGTCGGGCGCGAAGTTCTCCGACTACTTCTCCTTCTCCGAGCCCCTGACCGAGCTGCCCTCGCACCGAGTCCTGGCCCTGTACCGGGGTGAGAAGGAGGAAGTGCTCACCCTCAACCTGGAGCCGGAGGAGGCGCCCGCCGAGAACCCCGACGGCACCACTCCCCGCAGCTCCTACGAGGACGCGATCGCCCACCACTTCGGCGTCGTCGACCGCGGCCGCCCCGCCGACCGCTGGCTTCAGGACACCGTCCGCTGGGCCTGGCGCACGCGCATCCTGGTCCGGCTGGACATCGACGTGCGCATGCGGCTGTGGCAGCGGGCCGAGGACGAGGGCGTGAACGTCTTCGCGGCCAACCTGCGCGACCTGCTGTTGGCCGCGCCCGCGGGCACCCGCCCCACGCTGGGCCTGGACCCGGGTCTGCGCACGGGCGTGAAGGTCGTGGTCGTCGACGGCACCGGCAAGGTGGTGGTGACCGACACGATCTTCCCGCACGCGCCGCGCAAGGACTGGGAGGGCTCCCTGGCCACGCTGGCGCGCCTGTGCGCGGCACACGGTGTGGAGCTCGTCGCCATCGGCAACGGCACGGCCTCGCGCGAGACCGACCGCCTCGCCGCCGACCTGCTCAAGCGCCACCCCGAGCTGAAGCTCACCAAGGTGATGGTGTCGGAGGCGGGCGCGTCGGTGTACTCGGCCTCGGCCTACGCCTCCGAGGAGCTCCCCGACCTGGACGTGTCCCTGCGCGGCGCCGCCTCCATCGCCCGCCGCCTCCAGGACCCGCTGGCCGAGCTGGTCAAGATCGACCCCAAGTCGATCGGCGTCGGCCAGTACCAGCACGACCTGGCCGAGGCGAAGCTGTCGCGCTCGCTCGACGCGGTGGTGGAGGACTGCGTGAACGGTGTGGGCGTGGACGTCAACACCGCGTCGGTCCCCCTGCTGACCCGGGTGTCGGGTGTGACCTCCACACTGGCGCGCAACATCGTCGCCCACCGCGACGCCAACGGCCCCTTCCGGAGCCGCGAGGAGCTGCGCTCGGTCCCCAGGCTGGGTCCCAAGGCCTTCGAGCAGTGCGCGGGCTTCCTCCGCGTCCCCGGCGGCGACGACCCGCTGGACGCCTCCGCCGTGCACCCGGAGGCGTACCCGGTCGTGCGGCGCATCCTGGACCGGGTCGGCACCGACCTGCCGTCCCTGATCGGGAACAAGGCGGCCCTGTCCAAGGTCCGCCCCCAGGACTTCGTCGACGACACGTTCGGTCTGCCGACCGTCACCGACATCCTCGCCGAACTGGACAAGCCCGGCCGCGACCCGCGCCCCGCGTTCACCACCGCGACCTTCAAGGAGGGCGTGGAGAAGCTGGAGGACCTGGAGCCCGGCATGATCCTGGAGGGCGTGGTCACCAACGTGGCCGCCTTCGGGGCGTTCGTGGACGTGGGCGTGCACCAGGACGGCCTGGTCCACGTGTCGGCGCTCTCGCACAAGTTCGTCGAGGACCCGCGCGACGTGGTCAAGCCCGGTGACGTGGTCCGGGTGAAGGTCCAGGACGTCGACATCCAGCGCAAGCGCATCTCGCTCACCATGCGTCTGGACGACGGGACGGGCTCCGGCGGCCCGCGCGGTGACCGCGGTGACCGCGCGGGCCGGGACGAGCGCGGCGGACGCGGTGAGCGGCGCCGTGGGGGCGGCGGCAACGGCAACGGCCGCCGGGGAGGCGGCGGCCGCGGCAACCGGAACGAGCGCGACAACGCGCCGTCGGGCGCGATGGCCGACGCCCTGCGACGCGCCGGCCTGACCAAGTAACCCCCTCCGCTCGGTGACCGGGACCGCCTCTCGGGGTCCCGGTCACACGTGGTCTCGGGGGATCACCGAGGCGAAGATCCTCGTCATCACGCGCCTGTCGCCCTCATAGGCGTCGAGTGTGGCGTGCACGTGGAAATCGGTCTCCGTCGACGTGAGCACCGTGCGGGTCCTCGTCTCCACGGACCAGTCCCCGCGGGCGAAGCCCATCGTCCAGTCCGTCTCGCCCCTGACGGTGCCGTAGTCGTCGCCGACCCAGCTGTAGATCTCCTCCGCCCGCCGGGTCACCTCCAGGCCGATGTCGTCGAAGCGCACCGTCCCGAGGTCCTTGACCACGTTCAGCGAGGCCCGGTAGTGCACGAGGTCATGAGCCAGGTCCCACCGGTGCTCCGGCGGCGAGAGCTGGCTCGTCGTGACCGGGGCGGTGCCCTCGGGCTCGCCGAAGGCCGCCACCGGAGGATCCTCGACGCCGGTCAGGCGCACCGGGAGCAGCACCCTCGTGTACGTGCCCGGGTACACGGCGAGCCGCACCGGCTCGGGCGAGGGCCAGGCGAGCGGCCAGTACGAGGTGGAGACCGAGATCCGGATCCGGTGTCCGGGCGGGAACGCCTGCGCGACGCCGTTGAGGGTGACCGAGACCCGGTACCTGCGCCCGGGCACGAGTTTCCCGGGCGCCTCGTGGCCGTCGGCGTGCGTGAGGTTGAGCAGCCCGTAGGTGACGCGGGTGGCCTCCCCGCCGGGGGTGACGTCGTTCAGGCGCACCGCGACCATCGCGTCGGGCCGGTCCACGGAGAGTTCGAGGTCGACCACCGGGGACCCCAGGATCTCCAGCCGTTCCGGGAGCGGCACGCTGTCGAAGACGATCGAACCGCCGTCGTCCTCCCTCTGGTCGTGGGGCAGGTCCGGAGGCGCGTTGTAGGAGCACCACTTGCCCGCGTGCTGCCCGGTGGACAGTGGTGAGGACAGGGTCAGGACGGTACCGTCACCGGGCTCCTCCCCCTCGCCCAGCACCCGGCCGTGCCCCAGGGAACGGGACACGGGCACGATCGCCGACGAGGGCCACTCCTGCGCTCCGACCCAGCGCCCCGGCCGCTCGTCGTAGGAGGTGGAGGGCGGCACGCTCTCCTGCATCCACGCCCGCAGCATGGGCACGTCCATCACATCGTTGTCGATGTCCTTGAGCCAGCGGTCCCACCAGCGCACCACCTCCTGGAGGAAGCCGATGGCGGGTCCGGGCTGACCCAGGTGGGGGTACTTGTGCGACCAGGGACCGAGGAGTCCGAGCCGCGGCACGCGCAACCCCGACAGGAGTCGGAACACGGCGTTGGAGTAGCCGTCGGCCCACCCGCTGACGGCCATCACGGGCACCTGGACCGCGTCCAGGTCCTCGGCGACCGACCCGTGCCTCCAGTAGTCGTCACGGTGCTGGTGGCGCAGCCACGTCTCCAGCCAGAGCCCGCTGTGCTCCAACCGGTCGTGCCACATGCGCCGCCACCGCTCACCGACCAGCGCCGGGTCGGGAGGGCAGGAGTTGTAGGCGAACATGGTGGAGGCCCAGGAGAGGTTGTCGACGAGCAGGCAGCCGCCCATGTAGTGCACGTCGTCGGAGTAGCGGTCGTCGGTGGAGCAGGCGGTCACGATCGCGCGTAGGCTCTCGGGGCGCCGTGCCGCGACCTGGAGGGCGTTGAACCCGCCCCAGGAAATCCCCATCATGCCGGTGCGGCCGTCGCACCAGGGTTGGGCGGCGAGCCAGGCGAGCACCTCCTCAGCGTCCAGGAGCTCCCGTTCCAGGTACTCGTCGGTGAGCACGCCCTCGGAGTCGCCGCTGCCGCGCAGGTCCACCCGGGCGCACGCGTACCCGTGCCCGGCCATGTAGGGATGGTGCACCGAGTCGCGCTGCGCGGTGAGGTCGCGTCTGCGGTACGGGATGAACTCCAGGACCGCGGGCACGGGGCGCTCGTCGCTGTCCGCTGGGCGCCAGAGGCGCGCGGCGAGCCGGGTGCCGTCACTGAGCGGGATGAGGACGTGAACGTCCTCGCGCACCTCGTTGGGCAGTTCGCTGACGGTTCTCATCGTCTCCGGGTCCTCTCCGCGGTCGGTCCTCTTCCTCGACGCCCACGATGGTGAAGGACAGTTCCCGCGCACAGGCGTGGAACTCGCGCTCGCACTCCTCGGCGTCCCGCCCCACCACGAAGACGTCGGCGAGTTCGAAGCTGTAGCTGTCCTGTATCGGCAGCTCGGAGAGCCAGCGGCCCGCACGCGCGGTGACCTCCACCCTCGCCCCCGGGACCCGTGCCTCGGCGCGCGCGACGTCTTCCGGTGCGGGGACGGCGGACAGGAAGCCGTCTCGGAAACTGCGCACGAACCACTTGGCGGCCATCGCGCCCCTCCCCTCACGCTCCAGGACGGGTTCCTCTCCGAGCGCGATCCGCAGGGCGATCTCGTGGTTGGACACCCCGCGGACGAACTCGAAGAGCCGGGCGTGTGACTGGGAGTGGCGGGGGTTGATCTCCAAGAGCGTGACGGCGTCGGTCTCCGGGTCGTGGAAGTACTCGACGTTGAAGGTCGTGTCGTCGAGCCCGACCCGGGTGATCACCCGGTCGGTCAGATCGAACAGGCGGTCGCGAACCCACTCCGGCGCCCGTGACGGGTACTCGTAGCACAGGAAGCTCGGCGTGCCGGGGTAGAGGAGGGAGTCGACGAGCGCGTAGGAGTGGGGCACCCCGTCGCGGACGTAGCCCTCGACGGTGAGCTGGTCGCCCGTGGCCTCCTCCTCCGCGAGCCCGGCCGTGCCACCGACGGAGCGGATCGCCGAGGGCGCCCGGATCTGGTCCATCACCCATTGGAAGGGCGCGCCCACCCGTGCGGCGCCCTCCCTGATCCGCCCGACCGCCGAGGCGTACTCAGCGCTGTCGGTGACGCGGAACGCGAGCTCGGACGAGAAGGACTTCACGGGCTTGACCCACAGCGGGTAGGAGAGGCCCTCGGGCTCGACGGGGGACCGGAGGTCGATCACGGCGAACCTCGGCACCGCCTCGGGTACGGCGGCCCGCTGCTCCAGGCGGCTCCAGTACTTGTGCTCGCAGCGGACGACGGCCTCCAGGGGCGCGCACGGTAGTCCGCGCGGTCGGCACAACAGGGGTACGAGTGAGCTGACCGGGAAGTCCCAGAGGCCGATGATCGCGTCGACCGGGCCGTCGAAGGAGTCCAGGCGCCGGGAGGCGAGCGAGAGCAGAGCGGGCATGTCCATCTCCCGCTCCTGGCCGATCTCGTCGAGATCGAGCAGGGTCAGGAACCGATAGTCCCCGGCTCCCGGCAGTGCGCGTAGTATCTCGCGGTTCGGCTCGTCCAGCCCCACGACAAAGACGTTCGCGGTCATCGCTCACCTCCGGTGGACGCTGCGATCCCCGACCGTCCTCATCAAGCGTCCTACCGGGGATCCGGCGCACCGAAACACCGTCGTCGCCCTTCTCGACGGCGGCTTCACCGGAACCCGCGCACCCGCGCGCGTGGTGCGCGGGCACTTTCCACAAGCTTTGCCCGGCGCCGTGGCGCGCCAGCCGCCGGAGGCGCGTCCGGCAACGCCCCGGGGGGCACGGCTCCCCGGGGCCGCACGGCCTACCTGGGGTCGAAGGACACGTCCGCCCACAGTCGGCGCACGGGCGAGACATCGTCCGGGTGGAGGTCGTCGACGAGGTCCCACACCCTGACCGGTGTCGCGTCGGCGGTCACCCGGGGCCAGCCGGGGTCGCCGGAGGAGGCGAAGGCGCTCCAGGCTCCCGAGAAGCGATCCGACAGCGACCGGTGGGCGTCGGTGACCGTGTCGTCCAGCAGGAACCGGGCCAGGTCCGACTCGAGCGTGCCGAAGGCGAAGGGCAGGTCGAAGGCGTGACACGCGCCGAGCCTGCCCTCCATGACGGTCGTCTCGGCGGCCAGGCGAAAGACGTGCGACCGCCCTCCCCCGGCGGCGTGGGCCTCGGCGAAACGCACCGTGTACCGCGAGAACAGGGCGTCGCCCATGATCTCGTCGTAGAGCTCCGCCACCGAGGCCTTGGGGTGGATCGCCCGGTAGTCGTCCACCGCGCCCTCCGGCAACCCCGCACCGACGGCGGCCTTGGCCAGTGCGGCCTCGTCGTCGGCTCCGGCACCGCCCAGACCGGTGAACAGGCGGTATTCGTGCGTGTTGTGGCCGATCAGCAGGTCCACGCCGCGTGTGACGCCTTGGGCGGCCGCCCTGAGCGGAGCGACCGGGAGGTCCGCGCCGCCGACCACGGGCGCGTAGCACGTGAGCGTCCCCGGACGGCGGCGCAGGACCTCGTCGGTGGCCGCCAGGATCCGTTCCGGTGGCAGGGCGGCCAGGGCTTCGGGGTCCAGCGGCGCCCCCGCCGCGTCGGCGACCCGTTCGGAGACGGCCAGCGCGGACGCCCGGCTCACCATGTCGGAGGGGACGCTGTGCGCGATGGCCCGGTGGAAGAGCCCCCGCGCCAGGGGCGAGGTCATCAGGCACACGACCGCGCCCGCGCCCGCGGACTCCCCCGCGACCGTGACGTTGTCCGGGTCCCCGCCGAAGGCGGAGACGTTGTCGCGGACCCAGCGCAGGGCGGCGATCTGGTCGAGCATGGCCCGGTTGTCCGGACGCCCGGGCACGTGGCCGTAACCCTCGAAGCCCAGACGGAAGTTGACGCTGACCACGACGAGACCGCGCTCGGCCAGCCGGGTTCCGTCGTAGATCGGTTCGGCGGCGGAGCCGACGATGTAGGCGCCGCCGTGGAACCACACGAGGACGGGCGCGCCCTCCCCCGGGCGGGCGCCGGTCCACACGTTGAGGGTCAGGCAGTCCAGTGAGGTCTCCGAACTCCAGGGGCGCGCGCCCACCATGCCGGGGGTCTGCGGAGCGGGCGGACCGAAGTCGGCGCAGTCGCGCACACCCTCCCACTCCGCTCTGGGGCACGGTGCGGCGAACCTGTTCTCCCCGAAGGGCGGGGCCGCGTAGGGCAGCCCCCGGAAGACGGTGACGCCCCCGTCCGCGGAACGGGGTGAGGGTGTGCCCCGGACCCGTCCCGCCTCCGTCGTCACGATCCGCTCGTCGTCCACGTGTGGCCTCCCGTTCGGCGTTCGACCCCACTTTCCTAACAACGTCAGGTTTAGTGCGCAAGGGTCGCGTGGGCACGATGCCCATCCCGGGGGTGACGTGCCCACCCATGCGACGCGTGACATACCATCCGGTCGGTACGTCCCTATGAGCGGAGGCCATCATGCGCGCCATCCAGATCACCGAGTTCGGCGGACCCGAGGTCCTGACCCCCACCGAACTGCCCGACCCACAGCCGGGTCCGGACGACATCCTCGTCGAGGTGTCCCGCGCCGGGGTCAACTACGCCGACACCCACCAGGCGGAGAACAGCTACCTCGCCCCCTCCTCACTGCCCATGGTCCCCGGCGGGGAGATCGCCGGACGCACCGCCGACGGGCGCCGCGTCGTGGCCCTGACCGCGTCGGGAGGCTACGCCGAGCGTGCCCTGGCCACCCCCGGCACGACCTACGACATCCCCGACGACGTCTCCGACGAGGCCGCGCTCGCGCTGATCGTCCAGGGGGCCACCGCGTGGGTCCTGCTGCGCAGGAACGCGCGGATGGAGCCGGGCGAGTCCGTGGTCGTGCACGCGGCGGCGGGCGGGGTCGGCACGCTCGCGGTCCAGCTCGCCAAGGCCTTCGGGGCGGGCCGCGTCATCGCGGTGGCCAGCAGCGAGGCCAAGCGCGACCTGGCCCTGGAACTGGGCGCCGACGCCGTCGTGGACTCCGCGGCGCCCGACATGACCGAGGCGCTGATCGCCGCCAACGGGGGCCGCCGCGTGGACGTGGTACTGGACATGGTCGGCGGCCGGGTGACCGACGAGAGCGTCCGGGCCCTGGCGCCGTTCGGCCGCCTCGCCTTCTACGGCATGGCCTCGCGTGAGGAGCCCAAGGCCGTGAGGCTGCCCAACCTCATGCGCTTCTCCACCACCGTGAGCGGGATGTGGCTTCCGCACGCCTGGCTCCTGCCCGGCGACGTGGTCGGCCAGGCCATGGCGGACATGTTCGCGATGGTGGCCGACGGACGCCTCCGGCCGATCCTCAGCGGAACCTACCCCCTCTCCGAGGCGCGCCGCGCGCACGAGGACCTGCGGTCGCGCGGCACCGTCGGCAAGCTCACCCTGGACCCGTCGAAGTAGCGTCCGGGCGCGGAGGCCGGCCCCCGTGACGGGGCCGGCCACGGCGGCGGACGAAACCGGGGTGACGGCCCGCCCCGCTCACCCCCGCTCGGCCCGCACGGCCTCGCGGACGGCCGGGACCACCTCGGCGGCGAACCGCCCCACCTGGGCGACCGGGTCCGTCGCCGGGCCGAACACGAACGTGTCCATGCCGTACTCGACCACCAGCTCGGTGAGCTCGTCCACCCACTGGTCCGCCGGCCCCTCCAGGAACCCTCCGGAGGGGCCGGCGGTGATGGTGCCCCAGACGTTGTACGCGCGCCGGATCGACGCCGGGTCGCGACCGGCCTCGGCCGCGCCCGCGTCGATCCGCGCGTGCATGTCCCCGAGCTGGTCGGGGCGGGCGTAGCCGCTGGAGGGCAGCCATCCGTCGGCCACCCGGCCCAGTTCACGCAGCAGCCGCGGCCCCAGGACGCCCAGCCAGATCCCGACGTCGTGGGCGGGCGCGGGCCCCGGCCGCGCCCCGGAGAGCCGGTAGTGGTCCCCCTCGAAACGCACCGACCGGCCGCCCGACCACAGCAACCGGATCACCTCGACCGCCTCCAGGAGGGCGTCGGCCGCCTCGCGCGGTGAACGCCGCCCGCCGCCCATGGCCTCCACCGCCTCCCAGAACGCGCCCGCCCCGAGCCCCAGTTCGAAGCGTCCCCCGGAGAGCACGTCCAGGCTGGCCGCCGACTTGGCGATGATCGCGGGCGAGCGCAGGGGCAGGTTGGCCACGTCCGGGAAGACCCGAATCCGCTCGGTGCGGGCCAGCACGGCGGCCATGAGGGTCCAGGTGTCCAGGTGCGCGCGCTGGTAGGGGTGGTCCTGGATCCCCACGAACTCCAGTCCGCCGTGCTCGGCCGCGGCCACGACCGCCCACAGGGTCCCCAGGTCGGCGGCGTCGGGCGTGGGGAAGACCCCGAAGGAGACGTCGCGCCCGTAGTCGGTCACCTCTCCCCCTCCTCCTCGGGAGCCCGGTAGACCAGGTCCGCGTACTCGCGGTGGCGGGCGATCCAGCCCTTGACGAAGGGGCACAGCGGCAGGACCGACAGCCCGCGCGACCGGACGTCGTCCAGCGCCCCGCGCACGAGCTCCCCACCGACGCCCCGCCCCTCGAAGGCCGGATCGATCTCGGTGTGCGTGAAGGTGACCAGGTCGCCGGTGCGTATGTACTCGGAGAACCCCGCCACCTTCCCATCGACCCGAATCTCGTAGCGGCGTTCGTCCGGCGCCTCGGACACCTCGGTTGCCATGGAATCCCCATTCCCGCGTTGACGTTCGTGTTCCGGACCGGCGCGGCCCAGCGCCATTGTCGCCCGGCGCCCCGAGACGCCCCTTGCGGCGCGCCCGGGAGTCCACGTAGAGTCCCCCACATACATACCGACCAGTCGGTCTAAGGAGAACGAGATGACTTCCCGGTTCGGCGGACGCACCGCCATCGTCACCGGTGCCAGCCGCGGCATCGGTCTGGCCATCGCCCGGCGCCTCGTCGACGAGGGCGCCCGGGTGTGCGTCACCGCGCGCGGGGCCGAGGCCCTGGACGAGGCGGTCCGCACCCTGGGCGGCCCCGACCACGCCATCGCCGTAGCCGGCAAGGCCGACGACCCCGAACACCAGGACGCCGCGATCGCCGCCACCCTGGAGGCCTTCGGCGGCGTGGACCTGCTGGTCAACAACACGGGCATCAACCCCGTCTACGGCCGCATGATCGACCTCGACCCGGCCGCCGCGCGCAAGATCGTCGAGGTCAACGTCCTGTCGGCGATCGGCTGGGTCCAGCGGGCGCACAAGGCGTGGATGGGCGAGCACGGCGGCGCGATCGTCAACGTCTCGTCCGTGGCCGGGATCAAGCCCGCGCCCGGCATCGGCTTCTACGGCGCCACCAAGGCGATGCTCAGCCACATCACCACCGAGCTGGCGCTGGAGCTCGCCCCGAACGTGCGCGTCAACGGGGTCGCTCCGGCCGTGGTCAAGACGAAGTTCGCCTCCGCCCTGTACGAGGGCCGCGAGGAACAGGTGGCCTCGGGCTACCCGCTGGGCCGCCTCGGCCTCCCCGAGGACGTGGCCGGAGCCGTGGCCTTCCTGCTGTCCGAGGACGCCGCCTGGGTCACCGGCCGCACCCTGGTCCTGGACGGCGGCAACACGCTCACCGGAGGTATCTGACATGGAGCTGAAGGGACGGGGAGCCGTCGTCACGGGCGCGGGCAACGGGATCGGCGCGGCGCTCGCCCGCCGTCTGGCCGAGGCCGGGGCGCGCGTGGTCGTCAACGACCTGGACTCCGCCGCGGCCGAGGCCGTGGCCGCCTCGGTCGGCGGGGTGGCCGTGCCCGGCGACGCCGCCAGCGAGGAGGGCGTCACGGCGCTGATCGCCGAGGCGGGCGCCCACCTGGGCGCGATCGACCTCTACGTGGCCAACGCCGGTGTGGGCACCGGGTTCGGTCCCGAGGCCCCCGAGTCGGACTGGGAACTGTCCTGGCAGGTCAACGTGATGGCGCACGTGCGCGCCGCGCGCGAACTGCTGCCGGGCTGGCTGGAGCGGGGCCAGGGGCGGTTCGTGTCCACGGTCTCGGCCGCGGGACTGCTGACCATGCTCAGCAGCGCGCCCTACTCGGTGACCAAGCACGCCGCCCTGGCCTTCGGCGAGTGGATGTCGGCGACCTACGGGGACCGCGGCGTCACCGTGCAGTGCGTGTGCCCGATGGGAGTGCGCACCGCGATGCTGGAGGCCAGCGGGGACACCGGGAAGGCCCTGATGGAGGACGACGCGATCACCCCCGAGGAGGCCGCCGACGCGGTCATGGCGGGGCTGGCGGACGGGCGCTTCCTCATCCTCCCCCATCCGGAGGTCGCGCAGTACTACGCGGCCCGGGCCACCGACACCGACGGCTGGCTGTCGGCGATGCGGCACCTGAGGTCGAAGGTGTTCACCGAAGAGGGAGAGGCATGACCGGGGAGCTTCCGGGGCTGGACCCGGAGCGGCTGCGCGCGTACCTGGACAGCGTGGTGCCCGGACTGGTCTCGGGCCCGTTGGAGGGCCGCGTCATCGCGGGCGGCAAGTCCAATCTCACCTACGTCGTCACCGACGGCGCGGGCAGCTGGGTGGTGCGCCGACCGCCCCTGGGACACGTGCTCGCCACGGCGCACGACATGCCGCGCGAGTACCGCGTCATGACGGCGCTGCGCGACACCCCCGTCCCCGTGCCGCGCACCTACGCCCTGTGCGAGGACGCCGACGTGCTCGGAGCCCCCTTCTACGTCATGGAGCACGTGGCGGGCACCCCCTTCCGCACCCGCGACGAGATCGCGGTGCTGGGCGCCGAGCGGGTCCGCGCCGTGGCGGAGTCGCTGATCAGCACTCTGGGCGCGCTGCACGCGGTGGTGCCCGAGGAGGTCGGGCTGGGGGACTTCGGCAGGCCCGCGGGCTTCCTGGAGCGCCAGGTCCGCCGGTGGGGCAAGCAGCTGGACGCCTCGCGCAGCCGTGACATCCCCGGGATCGACGAACTGCGCGACGGGCTCGCCGGGACGATCCCCGAGCAGTCGGCCCCCGCGATCGTGCACGGCGACTACCGGCTCGACAACGTCCTGGTCACCCCCGAGGGCGATCTCACGGCCGTCCTGGACTGGGAGATGGCCACCCTGGGGGATCCGCTCGTGGACCTGGGGCTGATGCTCGTCTACCGGGAACAGGCCGCCGACGTGGGCGGCGACTCCGCTCCCGCGACCTCAGCCGAGGGCTTTGCGACCTCCGCCGAGCTGGTCGAGCTGTACACGGCGGCCACCGGTCGTGACGTGTCCCGGCTCGCCTGGTACGTGGCCTTCGGCTGCTTCAAGCTCGCGGTGATCGCCGAGGGCATCCACTTTCGGCACAGCCGGGGCCTCACCGTCGGAGCGGGTTTCGACCGGATCGGCGCGATGGTCGCGCCGCTGGTCGAGCGCGCCCACGCCACCCTGAAGGAGCAATGATGGATTTCACCTTCGATGAGGAGACCGAGCAGCTGCGCGCGCGACTGCTCGCCTTCATGGACGAGCACGTCTACCCGGCCGAACCGGTGCTGAAGGCCCAGCTCGCCGAGCGCGACGACCCGTGGTCGACCGCGCCGGTGGTCCGCGAGCTCCGGGAGAAGGCCCGCGCGCAGGGTTTGTGGAACCTCTTCCTGGCGGGCCACCCCGAACACGGGGGCGTGCCCAACCTCACGTACGCGCCGCTGGCGGAGATCACCGGCCGCAGCCCCCGGCTGGCCCCCGCCGCGCTCAACTGCGCCGCCCCCGACACCGGGAACATGGAGGTGCTGACGATGTTCGGCACCGAGGAGCAGAAGCGGCGCTGGCTGGAGCCGCTGCTGGAGGCGCGGATCCGCTCGGCCTTCGCGATGACCGAGCCGGACGTGGCCTCCTCCGACGCCACCAACATCGCCACCACCATCACCCGCGACGGGGACTCCTACGTCGTCAACGGCCGCAAGTGGTACATCACCGGGGCGCTGAACCCGGACTGCGCGATCCTCATCGTCATGGGCAAGACCGATCCGGACGCCGAACGCCACCGGCAGCAGAGCATGGTACTCGTGCCGCGCGACACCCCGGGGGTGACCGTCCGGCGCGGCATGGGCGTGTACGGCTACGACGACAGCGACCACGGCGGCCACGCCGAGGTCGTGTTCGAGGACGTGCGCGTGCCCGCCGACCACCTCATCGGCGGCGAGGGCGACGGGTTCGCGATCGCCCAGGCCCGCCTCGGTCCCGGACGGATCCACCACTGCATGCGCGCCATCGGCATGGCCGAACGGGCCCTGGAGCTGACCTGTCGGCGGGTGTTGGACCGGGTGGCGTTCGGGCGTCCGCTGGCGGACCAGGGGGTGGTGCGCGAGTGGATCGCCGAGGCGCGTGTGCGCATCGAGCAGCTGAGGCTACTGGTGCTCAAAACCGCCTACCTGATGGACACGGTGGGCAACCGGGGCGCCCACACCGAGATCCAGGCGATCAAGATCGCCACGCCGCGCACGGTGGAGTGGGTCCTGGACCGCGCCATCCAGGCGCACGGGGCGGCGGGCGTCAGCCAGGACCTGCCACTGGGCGAGTGGATGGCGGGCGTGCGCTCGCTGCGGCTCGCCGACGGCCCCGACGAGGTGCACCTGCGCTCCCTGGCCCGCGCCGAACTGGCCCGGTACCGGTAGGGGCCGGGGCGCGTGCGCCCCTACCCCGCCTCCGCGGGGCCCGGACACCCGGTCGGACCGGGCGTTCGGGCCCCGCCCGTTCTCAGTCCCGCGGGCGCAGGCCGCTGATGAGCATGTCGGCGAAGTACCGGGCGACGTCCTCCCCGGACAGGGCGCCGTCCTTGCGGTACCAGGTGCCCAGGTGGTGCACCGAACCGAAGAAGTAGTCGACGACCAGGTCGGCGGGCACGTCGTCGCGGAAGGCGCCCTCACGCTGCCCCTGCTGGACGAGGTCGCGGAAGTGCTCGTGGTAGCGGCGCCGCTCGGCGCGCACGGTCCGCTGCTTGTCCTGGTCCAGCTGGTGCATGGAGCGGAAGAAGATGACGGTGTCGTCGAGGTTGGCGACACTGGTGACGATGACGTCGGCCGCCGCCTCGCGGACGCGCTCGACGACCGGAGTGTCCTTGGCCGCGATCCGGAGCAGGTGCTCGGTCTGCATCCGCAGCACACGCGCGTAGACCTCGTAGAGCAGGTCGTCCTTGGAACCGAAGTAGTGGTACATCGCGCCCTTGGTGACCCCGGCCGCCGCGACGATCTCCTGGACCGAGGTCCCCTCGAACCCCCGCTCGGCGAACAGCCGTGTGGCCACCCCGAGCAGGCGTTCGGGCACGGCTCCGCGTTCAGGCGCGGCCCCGTCTCCGGAGTCCGTTCCGACCGTTCGCTGTACTCGCGCCATGTCCAGCCTCACTTCGCGTCCCCGCCTCCGGGGACGAACCGCAACCGACCAGGACAGCATACCGACCGGCTGGTACCTCCTGCACGTGCCGACGCACACCCTCCCCGGGACTCAACCGCGTAGGAGCTCCCGGGCTCGGGCGTACTTGGCGCGCAGGCGCGCGGCCCGGTCGGGAGGGAGCGCGGCCAGGCGGCACTCGTCGGAGTTGTGGGCGTTGTCGGCCAGTTTGACGAGCCGGCCCAGGGGGTCGGCCGCCGCGCGGCGCACGAGGTCGTCGTAGGACTCCTCCGGCCCGCGCGTCACCGACTCCACCGCGCGTACGACCGCCTCGGGGACCCCGTGGCCACGCAGGTCGTCGGCGGTCAGCGGGGTGTCCTCCAACACGTCGTGCAGGACCCCGGCCATCTGGGCGTGCTCTCCGTGCCCCGCGAGCAGGTCGCGCACGGCGAAGACGTGTTCGGCGTAGGGCCGCCCGGCCTTGTCGGTCTGTCCCGCGTGCGCCCGTTCCGCCAGCCGCGAGGCCTCCTCCAGTCGCATGCGCGCCTCCTTTCCCTCGTGTGGCCCTCGGAGCCATTGTGCTCCGAGCGCCGCGGCCGCCGCCGGGCCCGGCCCCCTCAGCCGCCCGTGTACTGGTCGGCGAACGCGGCCGAGGGTTCGATCGGCGTGATCACGTCGACGAGGACGCCGGCGGGGTCGGCCACGATGAAGTGCCGCTGACCGAACTCCTCACTGCGCAGGGGCAGCTCCGGGGTGAGCCCGCCCCGCTCGACCAACCGCTCCCACTCCGCGTCCACGTCCTCCACCTCCAGGTTGAGCAGCAGGCCGCGCACGGGGGCACGGTGGGCCTCGGGCAGCGTGGGGTGGGTGTGGTCGAGGAGGGCGAGCTCGTAGGCGGGCGGACCGGGGCGGCGCAGACTCACGTACCAGTCGGCGGCGAAGGTCACCTCGAAGTCGAACAGATCCGTGTAGAAGGCGCGCGTCTCCTCGATCCGGGACGTGCAGATCACCGGGTAGAAGCTGGTCAGGCGCATGGTCGACCCCTTTTCACATACTCTTGGTATGTGAAGGTACGCTATTGGCGTACCGAAGGTATGTCAATAGCGGGGAGGGAACCGATGGCCGCGACCGCCCGTGCGCACCAACGCGAACGGACCCGGCGGGCACTGCTCGGGCACGCCCGCCGGCTGTTCGCCGAACACGGATACGCCGAGGTGGGCCTGGCCGAGGTCGTGGCCGCGGCCTCGGTGACCAAGGGCGCCCTCTACCACCAGTTCGACGGCAAGAGCGACCTGTTCCGCGCGGTCCTGGAGGAGGTACAGGCCGAGGTCTCCGCCCGTGTGGCTAAGGCCGCCGACGCCCATGACGATCCCTGGGCCCGGCTCACCGCGGGGTGCCGGGCGTTCCTCACCGCCAGCACGGACCCGCGTGTACAGCGGATCATGCTGGTGGACGGCCCCGCCGTACTGGGCTGGGCCGCCTGGCGGGCCATGGACGAAGCCGGATCGGCCCGCCACCTGACCGAGGCGCTCACCGAGCTCGCCGAGGCTGGACTGCTGCGCCCGCAGCCGATCGCCCCGCTCGCCCACCTGCTCTCCGGCGCGATGAACGAGGCCGCCCTGTGGCTGGCCGCGTCTGGAGCGGACGGCGACCCGGAGGAGGTGTGGACGGCGCTGTCGGGGATGCTCGAGTCGCTGCGGGCCGACCCGGCGGCGACCACGCGCGGTGAGCGATAGGCTGGCCCGCATGTCGGAGAGCGAACGGGAGGAGCGGGAGTTCAGGGCCGACTTCGTCCGGCGCTTCTCCGAGTACTGGCAGTCGCAGGGCCGCCCCCGCGCCGAGGGGCGCATCGTGGGCTTCCTCCTGGTCGCCGACCGCGAGGCGGTCACCGCCGAGGAGGTCGTCGAGGGCGCCCAGGTCAGCCGCGGTTCGGTCTCGCAGTCGGTGCGCCGCCTGGCGGACCTGGGCTTCGTCACCCTGACCGAGGCGCCCGACCGACGCTCGCGGCTGATCACCATGGACGAGGACGTGTGGGGCGGGTTCCTGCGCAACGAGCGCGGCTACCTCAGGCAGCAGCGTGATCTGGCCAGGTCCGCCCTCGACCGGCTCCCCGCGCTGAGCGCCCCGTCCCGCAACCGCCTGCGCAACATGTACGACTACATGACCTGGCTCGACGACTACCACGACACCCTCCTCGCCCACTGGGAGGAGTACAAGGCGCGGCGGGACCGCTGAGCCGGGCGGGTGCGGGCCGGGCGGTCCGCCACCCGGCCCGGGCGTGCGACCCGCGGCGCGGCTCAGGGCCGCTCGTGCGGGATGACCAGCGGAGTCCTCGTCCGCGGGTCCGGCACCACATCGCAGGCCAGCCCGAAGACCTCCCCCACGAGCCGTGCGGTGACCACGTCCTCGGGCAGGCCGTCGGCGACCACACGGCCGCCGGACATCATCACCAGGCGCGTGGCGAACCGGGCCGCCTGGGCCAGGTCGTGCAGGACCGCCACGATGGTGCGGCCCTTCCGGTGCAGGTCGGCGAAGAGCTCCAGCAGCTCGTACTGGTGCGCGATGTCCAGGTAAGTGGTCGGCTCGTCCAGCAGCAGCACACCGGTGTCCTGAGCCAGGACCATCGCCACCCACGCTCGCTGGCGCTGCCCGCCCGACAGCGATCCCACCTGGACTCCGGCCAGGTCGGCCATCCCCGTGAGCTCCAGCGCCTCGTCGACGGCCTCCTCGTCACGCGGGCTCCACTGCCGCAACAGGGTGTGGTGCGGGAAGCGTCCGCGCGTGGCCAGGGCGCGGACGGTGATGCCCTCCGGCGCCAGCGGGCTCTGCGGGAGCAGTGCCAGGCGGCGGGCGACCGCCTTGGCACGCTGGGCGCGGATGTCGCGGCCGTGCAGCAGCACCCGACCCGACACCGGCGGGTTCACCCGGCCCAGCGCTTTGAGCAGGGTGGACTTACCGCACCCGTTGGGGCCGACGATGACGGTGAACTCCCCCTCCGCCACCTCCAGGTCGAGGTCGCGCACGACGGGGTCGGACCCGTACCCCAGGGTGAGGCCCTCCGCGGCCAGCACCGGACCGTTGCCCTCACTCACAGAACACCCTTTCGCCATTCACGAACCAACAGACAGCCCAGGTACACGCCGCCCAGCGCCATGGTCAGGATGCCGACCGGCAGACCCTCCGCCGCCGGGGCCTGCTGCACGACCAGATCCGCCGCGGCCAGCAGGAGCGCCCCGACCAGCGCGGACACCGCCAGGTTCGGGCCTGGCGCCCCGGTGGTCCGGCGCGCGATCTGCGGGGCGGTCAGGGACACGAAGGAGATCGGCCCCGCGACGCTGACCGCGGCGGCCGACAGCACCACCGACAGCGTGATCGCACCCGTACGGGTGCGTCCGGCCCGGGCCCCGAGGGAGTCGGCGAGCTCGTCGCCCATCTCGTTGACCGCGACCGGTCCGGCCAGCGCCGCGGCGAACGGCACGGCCAGGGCGACCGCGATCCCGATGGTGGCGGCGTGGTCCCAGGAGCGGGCCCCGAGGCTGCCGTAGATGTAGGAGTGCAGGACGGAGGCCTCGTCCCTGGCCAGCACCGCGACGACGTACTGGGTGAAGGCGTGCGCCATGGCGGCCACACCGATACCCGCGACGATGAGGCGGCCTGGGTGGCGCAGCCCGCTGCCGGTGGCCAGGGCCACGGCCGCCATGGCCAGCGCCGACCCGGCCAGGGCTCCGAGCGGGACGGGGACGGCGCCGGGCAGCAGCAGGGCCGTGACGGCCGCTCCGGCCCCGGCGCCCGCGCCCAACCCGATCACGTCCGGGCTGCCCAACGGGTTGCGGGTGACGGACTGGAACAGGGCGCCCGCGATGCCCAGGGCGGCTCCGGCTCCCAGGGCCACGGCCAGGCGCGGCCCGCGCAGCCGTTCCAGCACGAAGGTCTCGGTGCCCTCCCCCGCGCCCGCGATGACGGCGGGCAGCCGGGTGAGCGGGACGCCGAGGCGGCCCAGCGTGAGGGTGAGGGCGGCGATCCCCACCAGCAGGAGGACGTACAGCGCGGCCCACAGGAGGGCGCGCGGGTGGAGCGGCAGTGCGATCACGCGCCCGACCCTCAGCACGGGACCCGCCGGCCCCCGGCTTCGCGCCGACCCGCGGCTCACGCCGTGCCCCGCATCCGGCGGACCACGTACAGGAGCACGGGCGCGCCGACGAACGCGGTGACCACGCCGACCATGAGCTCGATCGGCCGGGCGATCGTGCGGCCCACGACGTCGGAGAGCAGCAGCAGCGTGGGGCCGACGAGCAGGGCGAAGGGCGCTTGGAGGCGAAAGTCCACGCCGACCAGGCCCCGGACGATGTGCGGCACGGCCAGTCCCACGAACGCGATCGGCCCCACGGCCGCGGTCGCCGCGGCGGCCAGGACGGTGGCCGCGACGAGGGCGCAGGCGCGTACCAGGACGGTGTTGGCCCCGGTGGACACGGCGGCCTCCTCTCCCAGGGCGAGGGCGTTGAGTCCTCCGGTCGCGAGCAGGGCCGCGACCGTCGCGGCGGCCACGACGGGAAGCACCGTCACGGCGACGTCGAGGTCCCGTCCGGCCAGGGAGCCGACGACCCAGTAGCGGTAGGTGTCGAACACCTCGGGCATGCTCAGCGAGACCGCCTGGACGTAGGCGTTCAGGACGGCCGAGACCACCGCGCCGGCCAGGACGAGGCGGGCCATCCCGCCGTCACCGCCCCGGCTGCCCACGGCGTGGGCGGTCAGTCCGGCCAGGAGCGCGCCGGGCAGTGCCCACCACAGGGCTTCGGAGGTCGAGAGCGATCCGAACAGGGCGGTGGCCGTGACCACCGCGGCCGCCGCTCCGGCGTTGACGCCGAGTAGTCCGGGATCGGCGAGCGGATTGCGGGTGACGCCCTGCATGAGGGTTCCCGCCAGAGCCAGCGCGGCCCCGACGAGGACGCCCACGGCGGTGCGCGGGACGCGGTTGGCCACCACGGCGGCGGTGAAGTCGTCCGCCTCACCGGTCAGGACCGCCCACAGTTCGGCGGGTGGTGTGGGCCGCCCGCCGAGGACGAGGCTGAGGACGACCGCCCCGGCCAGGGCCGCCGCACCCGCGCCGAGCGCGACGGTGGTGCGTGCGGGACCCCTCCGGGGCGGCGCCGGGAGTGTGTTCACGATCGGTGCTTCGGTCGGGTCAGCCCTCGGCCTTCTCCGCGGCCTCCTGGATCAGGGGCACGTAGCGGTCGATGACCCAGGGGACGGTGAGCGGGTTGATGATGGAGGAGGCGGTGACGAAGGAGGTGTCGTCGCTGGCGACCACGGAACCGCGCTCGATGGCCGGGATCGCCGCGTAGAGGTCCTGCGCCTCGATTTCGGCGCGGGTCTCGGCGTCGGTGTAGAAGGTGAAGATCAGGTCGCTGTCCTCGAGCTGGTCGGCGTTCTCCAGACCGATGAGCGCCGAGTCGGTGCCCTCGGTCTCGGGGAGGGTCTCCACGACCGGGTCGACGGTCAGACCCATGTTGCTGACCATGGCCACGCGCTGCTCGGTGGGCATGAGCACGCCGAGGGTGCCGGGGCCGTCGGTGTAGACGTAGGAGAAGACCAGTTCCTCGAACTCGGGGTGCTCCTCGGCGACCGCGGCGAACCGGCCCTCGATGTCCTCGATGAGTCCCTGGGCCTGCTCGGGCCGGCCCAGCGCCTGGCCGATGACCTCGATCTGCTCGTCCCACTCGGCGTTCCACGCCTCCTCGGCGTAGGCGACCGTGGGCGCGATGTCGGTGAGGATGTCGTACTGCTCCTGGGTGATCCCGGACCAGGGGGCCAGGATGACGTCGGGCTCCAGTTCGATGACGGCCTCGAAGTCGATGTCGTCGGCTCCGGTGAACTGGGTGGGCAGCTCGTCGCCCGCCTCGGTGACGGCCTCGTGGATCCACGGCAGGTAGCCGGTCTCGTCGCTGCCCCACTCATAGCTCTCGATGCCGACCGGGGTCACGCCGAGGGCGATCGCGGTCTCGGCCGATCCCTGACCGAGGGTGACCACGCGCTCGGGCGCCTCGGGGATCTCAGCCGAGCCGAGGGCGTGCTCGATGCTGACGGGGAAGGCCCCGTCGCCCGGGGCGGTCTCCCCGCCGTCTCGACCGGCGGGCTCGGCGCCGCAGGCGGCCAGGCCCACGGCCAGGAGGGCGGTCGTTCCGATACCGCCCAGGCGGCGGAGAGTGGAGTCCATGCTGACGCTGCTTTCTTCGTGACGGGGAGGAGGTCGCCTCGTGTCCGGGAGGCCGCGCGGGGTGGGGACCCCAGGGGTGTCGCGGAGGACAGAACAGGACAATCCTGGTGAGAACCAAGGTTAGTCTAACCTCACTTCTCACCTATTTCAAAAAATCTGAAACCTCTGGGCGCGCCAACTCCCCACCTCAGCGACGTTCCACCCGCCACACGGGGACCTGTGCCAGGGTGGATCCGGACAGGCCCGCGGCGCGCGGCCGGGCCCGGGACGGACGAGGGGGAGACATGTGCCTGTGTGGAACCGGTGAGACCGTTCGCTCCCGTACCGGCGAGACGGCGGCGGACGTGCCGCCGTCGGCGGCCCCGGCGGTTCCCCGCCCCTGGCCGAGCGGCCACCAGCGGGTCGCCGACCTGAGCCACGTGGTCTCACCGACCATGCCCACGTTCGACGTCGAAAAGCCGCACCGGGAGCCGACCGGCCCGCCTCCGGCGGAGGGCGAGTTCGGCTTCTGGTTGCAGCGGTGGACGTTCACCGAGCACACCGGCACCCACCTGGACGCGCCCGGGCACGTGATCGGCGGAGGCAGGACCGTCCCGGAGATCCCGCCGCACGAGCTGGTCGCCCCCGCGGCCGTCATCGACGTCCGGGACCGGGCGGCCGAGGATCCCGACACGGTGGTGACGGTGGACGACGTGCTGGCCCACGAACGGGTCCACGGGCCGATCCCGCCCGGGGCGGCGGTGCTGATGAACTCCGGCTGGGACGCCCGGTGGACGCGGGGCGACGAGGCCGTCCGGGGCGTCGGCGAGGACGGGAGCTGGCACTTCCCCGGGTTCGGTCCGGAGGCGTGCGAGTTCCTCGTGGCGCGGCGCGGCGTGGCCGGGGTCGGGGTGGACACCCTGAGCACCGACCCGGGGAACTCGACGGAGTACCCGGCACACGAGGTCGTCGGTCGAGCCGACCGCTGGGGCCTGGAGTGCCTGCGGGGTCTGGACCAGCTGCCGCCGAGCGGGGCGACGATCGTGGTCGGCGTGTTCCCCGGCCAGGACGCCTCGGGCGGCCCCTGCCGGGTCCTCGCGCTCTGGTGAGTCAGGCCAGGCGGTCAGCCGGTGTGCTTGTGGTGCTTGCCCGTCACCGGCTTGGCGCGCGGCGGCGGCGCGCGGCGCGCGTCCGACCGGCCCGCCTCGAAGGCCCGGCGGTCACGCGCCAGCCGTACCAGCCCGCCGCCGACGACGAGGGCGGCGGCACCCAGCAGGATGTGGAACACGATATCGACCCACAGCGCGGCGGCGCCCCCCACACCGGCCGACGGGCTCAGCACGGTGTACAGCCACGGGGAGCCGAGCAGGACGACCAGGCTCGCGAGGACGGCGACGGCCATCCCGGTGGACTGGGCGAACACCTCGCGGGCGTACCGCCAACCGAAGACCGCGACGGCGGCCGCGGCCCCCAGCATGAGGGCGTCCCACACGGTGAGCACCGTCAGCAGCCCTGGACCGGCCGCCGCGGGCGCGGAGACGAACAGCATCGAGGCGAGAAGATAGGCCAGGAGCGCCACGACGGCGACGACGGCGACGACGGCTCCGGCCCTGAGCAAGCGCGGCACGGGAACTCCTCCTCGGGCAGGGCGCGACCGGGTGGGAACGGCCTGACCCGACACTCGACTCATACCCGTTGACCTGGCCCGTCATCCGTGTTGGGCTCGCATCATGGACAGCTTCGTCCCCGTTGAGACCGACGCCTGGGCGGTCGGCGCCCCCGGACCGATCGGCACTCGCCCGCTCCGCCGGGTGCGGCGGACGGTCGGACCGCCCACCGGGCGTCGGGTCGTGGTGCGGGTGCGGGTGTGCGCCGTCTGCCGGACCGACCTGCACCTGGCCGAGGGCGACCTGCCGCCCCGTGCGCCCGGCACGGTACCGGGCCACGAGGTCGTCGGAGACGTCGTGGCCGTCGGGGAGTCGGCGCGGCTCCTGACCCCGGGCACCCGCGTCGGCGTGGCCTGGCTCGCCTCCACCTGCGGCGAGTGCCGCTACTGTCGGCGCGGGGACGAGAACCTGTGCCCCGACTCCACCTACACGGGCTGGGACACCGACGGCGGGTACGCCCGGTACCTGACCGCCGACGAGCGCTACGTCCACCCCCTGCCGGAGGGGCTCGCGGACCGGACCGCCGCGCCGCTGCTGTGCGCGGGCATCATCGGGTACCGTGCGCTCGCCAGAGCGGAACTGCCCGGGGGCGGGACCCTCGGAATCTACGGGTTCGGGGCCTCGGCCCACCTCACGGCACAGGTCGCGCTCGCCGCCGGGGCCCGGGTCCACGTCATGACCCGCTCCGAGCGGGCACGGGAACTCGCGCTGCGGCTGGGCTGCCACTCGGCGACCGGAGCCCGCGGAACCCCGCCCGAGCCGTTGGACTCGGCGATCCTGTTCGCCCCCGTCGGCGACCTGGTCCCCACCGCCCTCTCGGCGCTGGACCGAGGCGGGACACTCTCGATCGCGGGGATCCACCTCACCGACGTCCCACCCCTGAACTACCAGCGGCACCTCTTCCAGGAGCGCACGATCCGCAGCGTCACCGCCAACACCCGTACCGACGCACGCGAGTTCCTCGCCCTGGCCGCCGAGCACCCGCTGACGGTCGAGACCACGCCCTACCCCTTCGAGCGGGCCGACCACGCTCTGGCGGACCTGGCCGCCGACCGGGTCGACGGCGCCGCCGTCCTGACCGTGGGAGACAGTTGACGACGGCTCCCGGGAAGCCGGGCTCAGACCCGATGGGCGACCAGGACCGGGCACGGCGCGTGGTGCAGCAGCGCGTGCGCGACCCCGCCCAGGGCCAGCCGGGCGAACCCCCGGGTGCCCCGGGCCCCGACCGCGATCATCCGCGCGCCCGCCGCGGCGTCGATCAGTGCGTTCGTGGGCTGCCCCCGTACGACCCGGCGGACCACCTCCACGTCCGGGAAGTCGGACAGGTGACGCGCCAGGACCGCGTCCAGGGCCGCCCCCTGCGTCTCGGACATCTCCTCGTCCACACGCGCCCACGGGCCGAGCCCGGAGGAGGAGAACACGGGAGGCGACCACGCCCACACCGCGCAGACCCGGTCACCGTGGTAGGACGCCGTACGCAACGCCGCCACCACGGCGCAGTCCGCGTGCCGGGATCCGTCCACGCCCACCACGATCCCGCTGGCCTCCGGGGCACTCCCCTCCTCCCCCACGACCAGCACGTATCCGGGGGCGTGCGCCGCCACCTGGTAGGCCACCGATCCGATCCGCATGCCGGGGAAACCGCCCCGGCCGCGGCTTCCGACGACGATGACGTCGAACTCCCGCCCGTGCCTGAGCAACTCCTCCGCGGGCGATCCGGTGACCACACGCACGTCGACGTCCAGGTCGGGCCAGTGCTCGCGCACGTACGCACCGGCCACATCAGCCGCCGCCACCGCCTCACGCTCCAACAGGTCCGAGGGCCAGCGCGACGCCGAATCGGCCAGGCCGACTTCGTAGACGGTCATCAGCGTCAGTCCGCCCGCCCGGTACACCGCTTCCCGGGCGGCGCACTCGACGGCCCGCAGACAGGGTTCCGAGCCGTCCACCCCTACCAGGATCGATCCCACGAGCGTCCCCTCCGTCGTCCTCGGCTCTCATCGTCTCCCGGGCACCGCGCGCCCGTCACCGCGACACGACGGCGCCCCGGACGTCGAACCCTACCCAGAAACGGCACACGTGGCCTCCCCTTTACCTACGACACGGCCACCGGCGCGTATCGTCGAACATGGGGCCGTGCCACTCGACGTGACATGGGGAGGGGCCGTGTCCGACACGACCGCGCGGCGTGAAGACACCTCAGACCGCGCACCGGGGCTCGGGGACCTGGGTGAGGAACTGCTCCGGACGATCCGGGCGGTGGGCGCCCACGCCGGAGCCGTCTACCTGTGCGAGCCCGACGACTCCACACTCGTGATGTCCGTGCTGTCGGGGGTGGCGCGCGACCTCGTGCGCTCCTGGTTCCGGGTCGCCCTCACCACCGGCCTCCCGGTCGCCGAGGCGGCCCGGGAGCGGCACCTGGTGTGGCTGCCGAGCGGCGAGGAACTGGCCCAGCGCTTCCCACGTGCGGCGATCACCGTTCCCTACGACTTCGCGACGATCGCCTACCCGCTGGTGAAGGACAAGGAGGTGCTCGGCGGGTTCTTCACGATCGGACGGTCCGACCGGCCGGGGTTGTCGAGCACCGAACGCCAGGCCCTGGCCGAGAACGCGCGGGCGATGGTCGACGTCCTGGAACGCGCCCGGTCCATGGGGCAGCCGATCCATCCCACGCCCTCGCCCTACATGCTGCGGCCCCCTCCCCAGTCCTCGGACCCCGGCGAGGCGCTCGCCGCACTGGTCGAGCGGCTGCCCGAGGGGATGTGCTCCCTGGACGTCAACGGCCGTGTCACCCTGGTCACCGACGCCGCGGCCAAACTCCTGGGCAGGCCCCGTGAGGAGATCATCGGCCACCGGCCCTGGACCGCGCTGCCGTGGCTCGACAACCCCGTCTACGAGGACCGGTACCGGGCGGCGGTGCTCAGCCACCGGTCGACGGAGTTCGTGGCGTTGTGCCCGCCGGACCACTGGCTGTCGTTCCGGCTCCACCCGGGTGAGACGGGTATCAGCGTGCTGATCGCCCCGACGGAGGTCGAGTGGGAGGGCGAGGAACCGCACGCCCGGCAGGCGCCGACTCGGGCCAGCGTGCTCTACCACATCCTCCACCTGGCCTCCGCGCTGACCGAGGCCGCGAGTGTCAACGACGTGATCGACCTGGTCGCCGACGAGATCGTCCCGGCGGTGGGCGCGAGCGCGCTGGCCCTGTTCACCAACGTCCACGAGCGGCGGCGGCTGCGCCTCATCGGCCAGCGGGGGTTCGACCCCGCGTTCGTGGCGGGCATCGACGGTGAGTCCGCCGACGCCAGCGCCCCCGCGGCCCGGGCGGCGACCACCGGTGTGCCCGGGTTCTTCCGCTCCCTCAAGGAACTGGAGATGGTCTATCCGTCACCTGACGTGCACGTCCAAAAGGACATGGAGGGATGGGCGTTCCTGCCGCTGGTGGCGTCGGGGCGCCCGGTCGGCGCGTGCATGCTCGGCTTCACCCGGCCGCACAACTTCACGGTGCAGGAGCGGGCGGTGCTCAACTCCCTCGGGGGCCTCATCGCCCAGGCGCTGGAGCGGGCCCGGTTGTACGACCTCAAGCTCGACCTGGCGCGGGGCCTCCAGGCCGGGATGCTCCCGCGCTGGCTCCCGCGGGTCGACGGGTTGGCGAGTGCCGCCCGCTACCTTCCGGGGACCGAGGGCATGGACATCGGCGGCGACTTCTACGACCTGATCCCGCTCAGTCCGGGCCGCGTCGCCGCGGTGATCGGAGACGTGCAGGGACACAACGTGACCGCGGCCGCTCTGATGGGGCAGCTGCGCACCGCGGTCCTGGCCTACGCGACCGCCCGGGACGGGCGTCCGGGAGAGGTGCTCACCCAGACCAACCGACTGCTGTGCATGATGGAGTCGGAGCTGTTCGCCAGCTGCCTCCTGCTGCGTCTGGACATGGTGTCCGGGCAGGTGTGCATGGCGCGGGCAGGACACCCCGAACCGCTGGTGAGCGGCCCCGGAGGGGGCCGTGTCCTGGAGTCGCCGGACGGGCTGCTGCTGGGGATCGACCCGGACGCCGAGTACCCGGAGACGGTGTTCGACCTGCCCACCGGTACGACGCTGGCGCTGTACACCGACGGGTTGATCGAGGCGCCGGGCAGCGATCTGGACGAGGCCAAGACGGAGATGGCCGAACGGCTCGCGACGCTCCACCAACTGCCGGTCGACCAGGCCGTCGACGAACTGACCTCCGACGTGAACGCCGTCGCCCACCGCAGGGACGACACCGCGCTGCTGCTCCTGCGCGCCATCCCGTGAGCGCGTGCGCCGGCGCCGCGGACGGCGCCGGTCAGCCCGCGCCGCCGCCGATCCGGCGCCGCAGCCAGTCCGGCGTGTGTTCGGCGTCGCGGGGGAAGTACAGGGCGTCGGCGACGTAGCCGGCGTCCCCGGGATCGAGGCCGAAGGCGGGTTCGTCGTCGTAGGAGTAGCGCACGCGGTAACGGCCCGGGCGCGTGACGACGTACTCCGCACCGAACCAGGTGCCCCTACCCGGGGTGTACACGCCCTCCCGCAACCGGGACAGGGCGCGGTGCGCCCGGTACGGCCTCGGGAGCGGTGTGACCTCGCCGGACGGGCCGACCGCGCGGTACTCCACGCCCTCGTATCCCAGCAGGGTCCGATAGGAGAGGCGGAGCTCGCGCCAGTCCTCGGGAGCCTGCTCGACGAGTTCCCGGCCGATCTCGACCAGGACCTCCTTCTGCTCGTCCGGGGACAGGGACCGGAGGGGGGCGCTGGGCGACCCGCCCGGCTCCACCGTGAGGGCGGGCGGGGACCAGCGCGCCTCCTCCGTGGCGAGACGCGCCCACTCCGGGCGCCATCGGGGTGCGCGTGCGCGCACCTCCTCGACGACCGTGTCGGGCCAGACCCGGCCGCCCGACGGATCACGTGGCGGGTGCCAGTGCGGCCAGTGGTCGTAGGCGCGGTCCACCTCCACGGTCTGCGCCGTGACGACCATCCGGACGAAGAACCACCGTCCGTGCTCGGGGTGGGCCTCCGCCTCGCGCAGGGCCTTCAGGAGTGGGAGCAGGTCAAAGCCCATGACCTGCTCACCGGACTCCCTGGTGATCCGCCAGCTGGCCAGTAGTGAGTAAGTGAGCGTGGTGCCGGCGCCAGGGTCGAGCGCGTTGCCCCGGATCCAGTCCGCGACCCGGTCCAGCTCCGGGCTCGGCGCGGGGGTAGGCCGCTCCGTCTCCCCCGCGCGGCGCATCGCGTCACCGATGAGCAGCCCCCACTCGAAGTCACCGATGGCCCGAAGCGCGGGCCGTTCGGGCCTGCTGAGCCCGGCGGCCATGGCGGGGCGCTCCGTTCCCGGCGCCAGTCCGGTCCGCCGGGCGATGTCCATGGCGGCGTCCACGTCGTGCTCGTCGGGTGCGACGAGTTCGCGAACCGCCGTCACGTCAGCGCGGTCGATCGCGCCGGACTCCGCGCCGAGCAGCACACGCCGGACCGCCGCGCGCACGGCGTCGTGGGTCGCCTCCGACGACCGTCCCCTTCTCAGATGGTTCGTCAGAGCGGCCACGGCCTCGTCGGTGGCGACCAAGCCCCCGAGGAGGATCGCCAGTCCGTCGTCGCCCAGGTCGTCCGGATAGGGTGCGCGCGCCCACACGCCGTCCCACCAGTAGACGAACCCGACCTGTTCGGCGGCCTCCAAACCGCCGACCCACTCCCAGGGCAGCCAGGCCGGGGCTCCCCGGAGCAGATCGAGGGAGTCCGGCAGGAGTTCGAGGGTGTCACTGCACTCGTGGTCGTAGCCGACCAGGACGGCGCGGTTCCCCTCCACCCAGGTCAGACGCCAGGTGTTACCGCCGCCGTCGTCGTAGAACAGAACGCGTCCGTCGAGGCTCAGGGGGGTCCAGCAGCCGACCTCGGCCAGGGCCGCCATCGCCGCGGCGCGCGCCCACAGCAGGTGGGCAGGGGGGAGGTCGTCAGGGCGTCCGGGGTAGTGGAACGGCACGGGGGCTCTTCCTGTCGTCGGTTCTCCGGGAAGAGTAGGGGCGCGGAGGGACAAACCGCGCGGACCCTTCCGTACCGTGGGCGAGGGCGGCGGCCGTCAGTCCGTACGGGTGAACTCGAACGTGGCTCCGTCCGCGTTGTGGGAGACGTACTCGACCGAGTAGGTCATCAGCTCCGCGGACTCCCCGGGGCGCAGGGTGGCCGACTCCTCCTCGTCCCGGCGGGTGCGCTCCTCCTCCCGCTCCACGGTGACCTCGGCGCTCTGGTCGTCGGCGACCGCGATCTCGAACTCGAAGTCCACGCGCTTCGTGTCACGAAGGTCACCGGAGTACTGTGCGCCGACGACCACCACGGTGCAGTCGCCGTTGCGGCACTGTCGGCTGTTCATACCCGAGCAGGAGGTCGAGGCGAGCGCCACGAGGAGGGTCACGCCACAGGCGGCGAGTGCGCGCGGCTTCATGTCTGTCATGCCCTTCCGATCCGGTGCCGGGGGATTCCCGGTCGATGAGCGGGGCCAGGCTAGCAGCACGGGCGGGAACGCCATCTCACGAACGTCCGGATCTCAGCGCGCGATGACGGCAACGCGAAGCGCCTCCCCCTCATGTCCTGGGTGAGGGGGAGGCGCGCGGGACTTCGACCGTCTCGGCGGCTCAGGGACGCTGCGGCGGACCGGTCAGGGGCGCCTTCACCGGCGCCGCCAGCCCGACGAACACCACCATCTCGTGACCGCCCGGGTTGGTCAGACGGGGCCGCATCTGCCAGTTGTTGGCCAGCCAGACGTTGCCGGACGGGTCGATCTGGATCCCCGTGTTCCGCAGGAGCGCGTCGCTGGTGTAGCCGGTCTCCGCGGGGGAGATGGGTTGGCCGGTCCGGTGCCCGGGCGGGCAGGCGGAGGTGTCGGCGCCGCACAGGTGGGCCACCCGCTGACCCCCGAAGTTGGCGACCCAGACGTTGTCGTCGCCGTCGACCGCGACGCCCCACGGGATGTGCAGACCCCCGTTCTCGAAGGGGCTGTTCGGCGTACGTCCGTTCGCGTCCACCATGGTGACGGAGGGGTGCTCCCCGGGGTCGAGGATCGACTCGAGGAAGTCCTCGACGCTGACGTCCCCGCAGGGCGGCTGGATGATGTCGGAGTTGGCCACCCAGACGTTGCCGAGGCTGTCCGAGGCGATACCCATGGGGGCGTCGATGCCGCCGCCGTCGACCGAACCGACCGGGGTGCCGTCCGGGGCGAGCACCAGGACACTGGAGGTCCTGTTGCTGGTCACCCAGGCGCGACCGCGGGTGTCGACGGCGATGTCGAACGGTTCGGCCAACAGGTCGGAGCCCGGGTCGATGTTCTCCGCCGCGCGCGGCTCCCCGCCCGGGATCCGGGTCACGGTGTCGTTGCCGCAGTTGGCGACCCAGATGCCGCCGTCCTCATCGGACACGGTGCCCTGGGGGCGGTCGATGTCGCCGAAGCGCCAACCGTTGGGCGGGGACAGGGGACGTCCGGCGGGACCGAACTGCGAGACGCTGCGGGAGAGCCGCTCCTGGTCCTTGTCACACCCCCGCCCCTGGAACCCGAAGTTGCCGACCCACACGTCGCCCTCCGGGTCCAGGGTGACGCCGTAGCCCGCACCGTAGACACCGCCGCCGGAGAACGGGGCGCCGGGAGCGTCCCGCCCGTCCGGGGTGAGCTTCGAGACCTGTTCACCGCCGCAGACCGTCTCGGTGGGGTCCGCGCCGAACTCGTAGTTGTTGATGATCCAGGCGTTGCCGTCGGCGTCGAAGGCGACGTTGCCGGGCCCGTCGAGCTCGCGCCCGTTGCCGACGTAGCTCAGCGCCAGTGTCCACGCGTCCGGCGCCGACCCCAGGTCGGGAGCGAACACGTCCTGCGTCCGGGAGGCCTCGAACAGGGCGTCGACGCGATGGCCCGGGGCGCGGGCGATGTTCAGCGCGGCCTGGAGGGTGTCGCGCGCCTGGGGCCGTCCGTCGGGGCTCGACAGACGGAAGAGCTGTCGGCACGAGGGCTGGTCGGCGCAGACGGCCAGCAGGTTGGCCAGCGAGTTGAAGCTCCGCAGGGTGGAGGTGCGGTCACCGTTGGGCGGTGCGGCCAGGACCCGGGCGATCCCGCCGGTCCTGACGTCGGCGAGGTTGTGCGAGGTCAGAGCCGCGTTCTGCGGCCCGGGGTAGGGGCCGGCGATGTGCGGCCCCTCCATGAACTGCGCCATGGCGAAGGCGGTGGCCACGGTCGTCCGCTCGTTGACCACCACGCGGGAACGGCCGGAGGACGGCATCACCGCGCTCATACGGACCGGCTCGTGGCCGTCCGTGCGGTAGCCGTACCCGTCGCCCCTCGCAGCCCCCTCGGCCACCAGGTAGAGCACCGCGTCCGGGTCTCCTGGACGGTGGTAGGAGATGCGGAAGCGCCCATCGGAGTCGCTGCGCGCGGACCCCAGCACGGTGGCGCCGGCCTCCCACCCGTCTCCGGCCTGGTAGAGCTTCACCTCGGCGCCGCCGAGGGGTTCTCCCCCGTTGGTGATCGTCCCGCGTTGGTGGACGCTGCTCCGGTCCGGACCGTCGTCATGGGTGCTGGCGGCTGAGGTGGTGGTCAACGCGGCGAGGACCGCCCCGGCCACGAGGACACAACGACGACGCATCCGGACTCCGATCCACGGCGGCGACTTCCGGGTGTCTCCTGCGGCCAGGAACACCCAGCGACGACCGTACACCGAGAGTCTTTGTCTAATTACTAATAGTAGTATTCCGGAGTGGCGACACCCAGGAAGGGAAACCCGTGGCCGAATCTGGGGGAGCGGAACCGGTGTCAACGGCCGGAGCGGCCGACCCGCCCGGTGAGGGCGGGCGGGTCGGCCGGCATCCGGCCGGTTCTGTCACTGTTGGCCGGATCGGTTACAGGTCGACCTCCCTACCGCCGATGGTCACCACGAGGCGGCCGTCCGAGTCGAAGCGCCAGTCCAGGGCCCCGGAGTACTGAGAGCACCGGGAACCGTTGGAACCGTCCCAGAACTGGTTCGAGTCATCGGCGTCGCCCCTGGTCCGGTCGGTCGAGCCACCGTCGCAGGAGGTGTTGTCGCGAAACACCGAGTCGCCACCGTCGAACTGGAAGTTGCGCTCCTCGTTGCCGACGCCCAGGTTGTTCGAGACCGTCATGCCGCCGGGGTTCGAGTTGTAGGTGAACCCGTGCTTGCCGTTCTCGAAGGCGATGCTGTGGTGAATGTGGTGGTCCACCTCGATGCCCGAACCGCCGAGCTTGAACCCGTTGCGGTCGCCGTCCGAGTGCTGGGAGCCGTCCGAGAGCGAGCCGTTGCCGAACGCCAGCGAGTGCTCGATGGTCACCTCGCCGATCGGGCCCGTGTCCGACTTGGTGAACAGGTCGTAGCCGTCGTCGATGTTGTTGTACGCCACGGTGTACCGGAACACGTTCCCGTCCCCGACGGTGAGCTTGGGGGCGAACCCGTCGGCGTCCTCACCGTCGGAGTCGGCGTTGTCGTGCGAGACCGTGCTGACGATCAGATTGTTCGAGGGCCACTGCGACCGGGGAGCCCCGGCGGTGTACCGCGACAGCTGCAGCCCGGTGTCGTGGTTGTACCGGGTGGTCACCCGCTCGATGATGTTGTCGTTGCCGCCCAGCAGGATTCCGTTGTCGCCGGCGTGCTCGACGATGATGCCGTTGATGTGCCACCAGTCGCCGCCGACGGCGAGTCCCCTGTTGGAGGAGTCCTCGCTCTGGGCTGAGAAGTTCAGCACGGGGGTCTCACCGGGGTGGGCGAACAGCTCGTTGCGGTCGCTCGACAGACCATCGTTCCCCGGCGCGATGTGAACCGTCTCGGAGAAGTCGTAGGTACCGCCGCGCATGTAGATCGTCCCGCCGGGCTCGATCCGGTCGATCGCCGAGGTGAGCGTCGTCGGGTCGGACTCGGTTCCGGGGGCGCTGTCGCTCCCGTCCGGAGCCGCGAAAAGCTCGTCGCCCGAGGGCGGCGGGGTGTCGCCTCCACCGTCGGGCGGCGAACCGGCGTAGGTCTCGAACTCGGCGACGCGGGGGGTGCCGTTCGAGCTGGTGATCTCGAAGTCGATCTTGCGCAGCGCCGTCGCCTCGAAGGCGATCACACCCGCTCCGCTACCGCTGGTCAGGACGGCGCCGGTGTCGTGGTCGACGACCTGCCACGAGCCGATGTCGCCTTCGGCTCCGGCCGCCTCGCGGATGTTGATCGCGGACACCGTGGTGTCGGAGCCCCACTTGACCGAGATGCGACCGGTCGAACCGCTCGGCGACCAGTAGGTGCTCATGTCGCCGTCGACGACATTCCCGTAGCTGGTCCCGCCGGCCTTGCTGGAGCCGTCGGCGCCGGCCCCGATGCTGAGGTTGGTCCCGTCGGGAGGATCAGTCGGATCCGGGTCACTCGGATCCTGCGCTTCGCAGTCGCCGTCCGAGACCCGGTTGCCCTGGCCCGCGCCCGCGGTCTGGTCCAGCACCTCCGGCACGCAGCCGGCGTCGTCGAGCTCGTAGGAGTACGGAATGCTCACCGACGTGTTGGACCGCGGGTCGGGTCCGGCGGGGTGGTTCTCGTCGCCCTGGCCGGACCAGGTCACGTTGTCGAAGATGTTGCCGCTGACCTCCCAGAAGCCCCTCTCATTGGTGTAGAAGGTGCCCAGGACGTCCTTGGAGTCCTCGAAGTGGTTGTTCTCCACCTTCGCGCTGGCCCCGGCCCGAGAGTTGATGCCGGACTTGTTCAGCCCCACGTAGTGGTTGTTGTACATGTGCCCCGTGCCGCCGCGCAGCAGGGGGGCGCGCGAGTCGATGTTCTCGTACCGGTTGTGGTGGTACGTGACGTAGCCGTTCGAGAGGTCGCTCTCGCTGGACCCGACCAGGCCGCCGCGTCCGGAATCGCGCAGGACGCTGTAGGAGAGGGTCACGTACTGGGTGTTGTTCTTCAGGTCGAAGAGGGCGTCATAGCCCTCCGACTCCCCGCCCGACGCCTCCAGGGTGACGTGGTCGACCCAGACGTTGCGGACGTCCTTCTCCATCCCGATGGCGTCACCGCCGTTGGACGTGGGCGAACCGGACTTCTTGACGTTCCGGACGGTCACGTTCTGGATGATGATGTTGCGGGACTCCCGGATGTGGATGCCCAGTTGGTCGAACACGGCTCCGCCACCGCTGCCGACGATCGTGACGTTGCTGATCTTCTTGAGCTCGATCACGTCGTCGGACGTGTCGCAACCATCGCCCGACACCTTGGAGGTGTTGCCGTGGTTGATGGTCCCTTCCACCTCGATGATGATCGGAGTGCTGGTGCTGGGCCGGTCGCACAGGGCCTGGTGGATCTGGGTTCCGGTCGTGGCCCGTACCGTCTGTCCGCCCGCGCCGCCGGTGGTCCCGCCGTTCTGAGTCGCGTAACCCGTAGCGCCATCGGCCTGCGCCGACGCCTGGTACATCGGTAGGGCCAGACCAGCCGCCACCACGGCCGCAGTGGCCAGCGTCGACACGAGTCGACGCACGATTGATCGTCTCACCGCTTACCTTTCCTCGTAGAGGATGAGCGCTGACGCGCTCTCACCCGAGAGTAAAGAAAGCGCTTTCCATGTCAAGAGGGGTTCGTGCCGCCATTTCCGGAAGGCCGAACACTCCGACCGCCCCTCATCCCTGTGTCCTGCGGCTTCATCGGCATGCGACGTCGATTTCGGAATCGGGCGCCTCAAGGCGCGCGGCCGATGGGACCGTCCCGTCGACAACGCGCCGGTCGGCCACAGGCGCCCGTCGCGGTCGGGGAAGCGCCATGGCGAGGCGGGGAGAAGACCTTCGGCCGCACCAGTGCGCACGCACCCCTCCCCCACTCTCCGGACGCCTCCCCGCCCCGGACGGCGGATGCTCCAAACCGCGGCGAAACGGGACGGTCGTGCCGCCACGGGCGACCGAGGAAAGCGCTCTCACATGGGTGGCGCGCCCTGGACGAAGAGGTCCTTCCCGGTCCAGCGCCCAGACCTTCCGACGGGCCCGGAAACGGTGACGTCCCGCCCGACCGAACGGGTCGGACGGAATGTCACCGCCGACACACCGCCGCGTGCGCGCGATCGGATCGGAATCGGCCAGGTCTCCCGGCTGGCCTGAACGCGGGAGCGCGGGCGGCGCCGCCGGCACCGCACCGGCCAGCCCCCTCCGTGCCCCGGGTCACAGAACGTCGTCGAACGTGTGACGCGCACCACTGCGCAGAAAGCGCCTCGCGTCGAACCCCGTTCGACGACAGCGCGTGTTCTCCGCACCGTGAGCAGGGTCTGTTGAAGCGTGCCGTCGATGTGTCAACCATGGCCCGCCAGCGGAAGCACGCTCTGACGACCAGCTGTGAAGCTACGTCGTGCCTGCGAGACGACCCCGGCATCCCCCGCGTGCCCGCACACGACAAGGAGCAAACGTATGGATGCGCTGAACAGTGCCATCGGTAGCCTGAACGACGCCTTGTGGGCCTACCTGGTCATTCCCCTGCTGGCCATCGTCGGCATCTACTTCACGGTGCGCTCCCGCGCCGTCCAGCTCAGGCTGGTGCCCGAGATGCTGCGCACCCTGCGCAGCCACCCGGAGTCGGCCCCCGACGGCCGGAGGGCCATCTCGGCGTTCCAGGCGTTCTCGATCTCGGCGGCCTCCCGGATCGGGACGGGCAACATCGTCGGAGTGGCGGTCGCGATCGCCCTCGGCGGCCCCGGGGCGGTGCTGTGGATGTGGCTGATGGGCATCGTCATGGGCTCGGCCGCGTTCGTCGAGTCCACCCTCGCCCAGCTGTTCAAAGTCAAGGACGAGACCGGATTCCGCGGTGGTCCGGCCTACTACATGACGCTCGGGCTCAAGGCTCGATGGATGGGCGTGCTGTTCGCCGTCGCCATCATCTTCACCTTCGGATTCGCGTTCAACGCGGTGCAGGCCAACAGCATCGCCAGTGCCGTGAGCGGTTCGGTGTCGACCGCGACCGGCGCGCAGGCCCCGGGGTGGATCGCGCCCACCGTGGGTGTCGCGCTGGCCGTCCTCGCCGCGCTCGTGATCTTCGGCGGCGTGCGCCGCATCGCCCACGTCGCGCAGACCGTGGTGCCGTTCATGGCACTGACCTACCTCGTCATCGGCCTGGTCGTGGTCGGAATGAACGTCGACCAGATCCCCGTCGTGCTCACCGACATCGTGAGCTCGGCGTTCGGCCTCCGCGAGTTCGGCGCCGCCGGCGTCGGCACGGCGATCATGATGGGCATCCGCCGCGGCCTGTTCTCCAACGAGGCGGGCATGGGCTCCGCCCCCAACGCGGGGGCGACGGCCTCGGTCAGCCACCCGGTCAAGCAGGGCCTGGTCCAGACACTCGGTGTCTACTTCGACACCCTCGTCATCTGCTCGGTCACCGCGTTCATCATCCTGGTCTCCAAGCCCGTGTACGGCGACGAGGTCGGCGCCGAGCTCACCCAGAAGGCGCTGGAGGCGAACCTCGGCGCCTGGTCCCTGCACCTGCTCACCGTGATCATCTTCCTGTTGGCGTTCACGTCGCTGGTCGGCAACTACTACTACGGCGAATCCAACCTCAGGTTCCTGACCAGCCTGCCGACGGCCCTGCCGGTGTACCGCGCGGTCGTGGTCGCCATGGTGTTCCTGGGCGCCGTCGCCTCGCTCGACCTGGTGTGGAGTTTCGCCGACACCACCATGGGGTTCATGGCCGTGATCAACCTGGTCGCCATCGCCCCGCTCGGCACACTCGCCCTGCGCCTGCTCCTGGACTACCAGCAGCAGCGTGAGCAGGGACTGAACCCCGTCTTCACCCGAGACCGGCTGCCCGATGTCGAGGGCATCGAGTGCTGGGAGCCCCAGCCGGCCGACGAGCACGATCCGCGGTCCGCTCCGGGCGTTCGTTGACCCGGTCCCCCGGGCGAACCCCACCGACCGCTGCCGGGACGCGGTCCGTACCCGCCACGAGCGGGTCCGGTCCGCGTCCCGACCCAGGACTCTCCGAGGCGAGAAGGACACGATGAGCCAGATCGTACTGATCAGCACTGGCGGGACGATAGCCAGTCGCCGAACCGGGAGCGGGTACACCGCCACGCGGACCGGGCCCCGGCTCCTCGATGGGACCAGCGTCCCCCACGGCCTGCGGGTCCAGGTGCGGGACCTGTTCACGGTGAACAGCTCAGCGCTCACCACGGCCCAGCAGCTGACCCTGCTGGGCGCCGTGCACGAGGCGCTGGCCGATGACCGGGTCGACGGCGTCGTGGTGACCCACGGCACCGACACGTTGGAGGAGTCGGCGTTCCTGCTCGACCTGCATCACCATGACCGCCGACCGGTGGTGTTCACCGGCGCGCAGCGACCGCCGGACCACGACGACAGTGACGCGCCGACCAACCTCCGCGACGCCCTGGCCGTCGCCGCCTGCGGACACGATCTCGGTGTGCTGGTGGTGTTCGACGGCTTGGTGCACGCCGCGCGCGGCACCGCGAAACAGCACACGCTCGCCGTCGACGGGTTCGGCGACCCGTCCGGCCCGCGGATCGGCGACGTCTCCCAAGGCCGTGTGCTCGTACGGCGTCGGCCCCCGCGGCGGCCGACGCTCGCGTTGCCGTCACCCGACGTCCCCGTGCCTCGGGTCGACATCGTCACGCACCACACCGGCGCCGATCCGCTGCTGCTGCGGGCGGCTGTCGCGGCCGGGGCCCAGGGCGTCGTGCTGGCCGGTACCGGCGCCGGCAACGCCACCCCGGCGTTCGTCGGCGCCGTGGCCGAGGCGGTCTCCGCCGGGGTGCTCGTCGCGCTCACCAGCCGGGTGCCCGCCGGCCCGGTCACCGGGATGTACACCGGCGGCGGTGCGGTCGACCTGATCGCGGCCGGAGCGGTGCCGAGCGGAACACTGCGCGCCCCGCAGACCCGGATGGCCGTGCTCTCCGCCCTGCTGCACCACACCGATCCAGCGGAGCGCACCGCGACGATGCGCCGACTGCTCTCCGACGGACCGAGATCCTCACACCTACCGACGACGGACGGAGCCCTCCGATGACCCCGACCCCGAGAAACGGGCACCGTGCGGAGCACGACCTGCTCGGATGGCGCGAGGTGCCCGCGGACGCCTATTACGGCATCCACACCCTGCGCGCGGTGGAGAACTTTCCCATCACCGGTATCCCCCTGTCAGCCCACCCGGAGCTGGTGACCTCGCTCGCGGCGGTGAAGCTCGCGGCCGCTCGCGCCAATCGCGACCTGGGACTGCTCGTCGGCGACAAGTCGGCCGCGATCGAGAAGGCGTGCCTGGAGATCCTGGAGGGCCGCCTGCACGAGCAGTTCGTCGTCGACGTGATCCAGGGCGGGGCGGGCACCTCGTCCAACATGAACGCCAACGAGGTGATCGCCAACCGCGCGTTGGAGCACCTCGGCCATGCCAGGGGCGACTACCGCCACCTGCACCCGCTGGAGGACGTCAACGCCGGTCAGAGCACCAACGACGTCTATCCGACCGCCGTCAAGATCGCCCTGCACCTGTCCGCCCGCCGGTTGTCGGACGCCATGGAGCACCTCGGGTCGGCCTTCGGCGCGAAGGCCGCCGAGTTCGGCGACGTGCTCAAGGTCGGCCGGACCCAGCTCCAGGACGCCGTACCGATGTCCTTGGGCCAGGAGTTCGGCGCCTATGCGGTGATGCTCGTCGAGGACCGGTCGCGGCTCTCCGAGGCGTGCTCCCTGCTGCACGAGATCAACCTCGGCGGGACCGCGATCGGCACCGGGCTCAACGCCCACCCCGCCTACCCCGCAGCCGCCTGCGAGCACCTGGCCGCGCTGCTGGGGATCCCGTTGACAGTGGCTCCCGACCTGGTCGAGGCCACCCAGGACGCCGGAGCGTTCGTGCAGCTGTCGGGCGTGCTCAAGCGCATCGCGGTGAAGCTGTCCAAGACCTGCAACGACCTGCGGCTGCTGGCCTCCGGCCCGCGCGCGGGGCTGGGCGAGATCACCCTGCCCGCGGTGCAGGCCGGATCGAGCATCATGCCAGGCAAGGTCAATCCGGTCGTCCCCGAGGTGGTCAACCAGGTCGCGTTCGAAGTGATCGGCGGCGACCTGACCGTCACCATGGCCGCCGAGGCCGGTCAGTTGCAGCTCAACGCCTTCGAGCCGATCATCGCGCACCGCCTGCTGTCCGGTCTCGCCCAGATGGGCGCTGCCTGCCGGACCCTGGCCGACCGCTGCGTCGCGGGGATCACCGCCAACCGGGAGCACCTCGCCCGGCAGGTGGAACAGTCCATCGGCCTGGCCACCGCGCTCAACCCGCACCTCGGCTACGAGCAGGCCACCGCCATCGCCACGGAGGCGCTGACCACCGGAGCCAGCGTGCCCGAGATCGTGCTCGCCAAGGGCCTGCTCACCGAACCGCGGCTGCGCGAGATCCAGACCGGCTTCACCGCGACCGGGACGTCCACCGCGTCGTCTCCCCAGTGAGAGCCGCCCCGGGCGTCCCGCGCCCTGTCCCCCATCACGCGGGTCCCGTCCCCTACGTGGTTCGTATCATAAGGAGTTATGGCCGCCGCAATCGAACTGGACGCGATCGACTGGGCCATCCTCGAACAGCTCCAGAAAGACGCCACCATTCCCAACAAGCAGCTGGCGGAACAGCTGGGGATCGCCCCGTCGACCTGTCTGCTGCGCGTCCGTCGGCTGCGCGAGAGAGGCGTCATCACCGGGATCCACGCGCACGTGTCGTCGACGGCCATCGGGCTGGCGATGAACGCGATCCTCGCGGTGCAGGTCCGGACGCACACCCGTGAGGTGTTCACCCGGTTCGTCGACTTCGCCGTCGCCCTACCGGAGACCCGTTCGCTCTACCACGTCAGCGGCGCCGAGGACTTCCTGATCCATGTGGTGGTCAGCGACGCCGAACACCTCCAGCAGCTCGTGCTCGACGTGATGTCGCAGCGCTCCGAGGTGACCCGGGTCCAGAGCTCGATCGTCTACGAGCAGACGGAGTTCCACGGTCTGCGCTCACCCGACTCGCGTCAGCGCCGACCACCTCTGATCGCGCCCCGCCTCCGCGCCCGTCCCAGCGCGCGCCAGGACACTCCGCCAAGGTAGTCCCCGACGGGCCCGGCCCCGGAACGCACGGGCATTTGGAGAGCCCCGGCGGAGACGACGGAATGCCCCGGCGAGGCGGCCGAAGGCCCCGAGCCGGGTCGTTCCGGGGTGCGGTGGACCCCGGGCAAACCAACGACACCCCGGTCCGGCTCGCCACCGAGCTCGAAGCCGTCCTCCGCGAGCTGCCCGCGCCGACGGTACCCCTCCCCGAGCTCAAGAAGCCCACGAAGAAGCCGGGCACAGCGAAGCGCCTCAAGCCCCATGAGATCAACGAGCTGATCGCCGCCTACCAGGCGGGCACGAACGTCTACAAGCTGGGAGAGCGCTTCGGCATCACCCGGCAGACGGTGAGTGCCATCCTCAAGCGCCACGGTGCACAAATCCGCAAACGTGGCTTGAGCGAGGAAGAGATCGACGAAGCAGTACAGCTCTACAGGCAGGGCTGGTCACTGACGCAGATCGGGAAGCACTTCGAAGTGGATAGCCGAACGGTGAGGAGTCGGCTGCTGGAACGAGGGGCGAGAAGACACACAAACTAGAGCGGTCTACACAAAGCCCTGGCATACTGAGATGATCTCAGCGATCCTGAATCAGGAGATAAAAGCCGAAGAGGGCAAGCGTTGCATCTGGGGGGCGAAATCCCGTTCCCCCGGCACAGGCGTGGAGCCCCAGGTAGAAGGCGAGGCACCGGATCTCCGCCGGACCACCGTGAAAGGCTCCACGTGGCTCCCGATACTGCAATCCTTGACGTGCCCCGGGACACCGTTCTTCACCTGTCAGCACTTCTGGCTACCGAACGCTCACGCCGCGGCACCCGCACAGGTACCCGAGCCCTGACCTGTTGCAGGCAGGCCGTCCTGGTGCTGCGCTGGTTCCGCGACAACACCACCGTAGGTGCTCTGGCCACAGACAACCTCATCTCCCGCGCCACCGGCTACCGCTACATCGACGAGGGCATCGCGGTGCTCGCCGCCCAAGTCCCCGACCTGCACGAGGTCCTCGAACAAGCCCGCCACACCCCGGACGGGTTCCTGGTCCTGGACGGCAAACTCTTCCCCAGCGATCGCTGCGCGGAACCGGGCCCAACCGGCCGAAGCGACCTGTGGTGCAACGGCCACAAACGCCACCACGGAGGCACTGTCCAGTTCTTGGCTGATGCTATCGGAGAGCCCTTGTGGGTGTCCGATGTCGAACCCGGCTCCACATCAGACATCACCGCCGCGCGTATCCACGTCCTTCCCCTGCTGCACAAGGTCACGGCCGAGGGACTGGTGGTGCTGGCCGATCTCGGCTACGACGGTGCCGGGGTCGGGGCCCGTTCCCCGATCAAACACCCGCCCGAGGTGGACGAGTACCGCTGGGACGCCGACAACAGGTCCCACAACCTGCTCCTACGCAGCCTGCGGTGCGTCGGCGAACGTGCCATGACGGTGTTCACCGGCAGGTGGCGGGTACTGCACCACACCGCGATGAGTCCGTCCAAGATCGGGGTGATCGTGCAAGAAGTGTTGACCTTGACCGTTACCGATAAAAATCGCTGAGATCACTCACTGGGTTTGTATTGTGGCATCTACAAAAAGAGAGAGGGTAGAGAGCTGAGATCAAAAGCTTTACTAGCTGCCATAATAGCGCTCGTAGCGATTATGGCTAGCGGCTGTACACTGACGGGAATGGGCCGTACTAGGCTCACCGACCCAGACACTGGCGTTGTCGTTGAGGGGGACGCCAGCGCAGTGGAGGGCGACATCACGTCGTCCCAAGTCGCTGTCGCTGACATGCCCGAGATGCCGGCTCCGTTCGAGCCCATCGGACCGCTGACCCACATGGAGGGGGAGCTGTCTGGCACGGTGACGGTAACGTTGCCGATTCCGTCATCTGTCGAAGATGATGCTATCGACGCGCTGATGGTCATGCGCTACGACGAAGTTGAGGGAGCGTGGCGGGCAATTCCGCCGCAGGTCGACCGCCAGGCTCGCACGCTGAGCGTGCCTACGACCGAGTTTTCCACCTGGGGGATCAGTTCCTGGGAGCTCGAGCAGGCAATTGCCGACTTCGAGACGTGGCTGGGTAACCAGCTGAGTACTGGAAGCAGTATTTGGCTAGTCGATCGTGTTGCTCGCATCACGACCAACGTCTCTCGGCCGGAGTGTCGCTACGACAGCCTGACGCTGGACCTCGATACCGACGAGTTTGTGGACAACAACTATTTCTGTGTTAAGTACGCAGAAGAGGTGCCTACTGTCGGGGGACCCGACGGGAGGACTGAAGGTCAGAGGCCGTATCGGCTACATATCAGCAACGGGATGAACTTCCCGGTGAGGCTGGAGCTGCCTGAGGGCGTACGGGTTATTCAGGTTGTGCCGCAGCCTGCAAACCCAGTGAGTCAGCTGTTGTCGCAAATCGTGGGGCCGCAGCAGGGCTTTACGATTTTACCCGGAGCCGCCCAACTGGTACTTGAGGTCGATCCCGAGGTTATCAACGACCGGGGAACACTGCGTGTCACGGGGACGCTGGACTTCAGTGGTGTGGTCATGGACCTGAGTTTGGGTGTGATCCAGAATGTCACCGGGTTTTTCCCCGAAGACACGGCGACACTCGCGGCCTCGGCCAGCTTCATGACCCTTGCTGGATGTGTTGCAGATAAGTCTGAGGCGATTGCCAACGACCCCAAGCTCGCAACGATGACCGTGGGCGAGCTGATGAGCACCCTGGTGGTCGCGGCACAATCTTGCATGTCAGACGATGTCGTCATGGCGGTGATTGGCGAGATCTATGACAACCACCGCGCTTCTGGTGACTTCACGGAGAAGGTCGAGCAGGTGGCGAGGCGTGTCATCACAGTTGCGGGTTCGCTCGGGTATCTTACCGAGGCGATCTCAACGGTGATCGCGGTAGCGAGTGGAGACATCACCTATCGCCTGGACATGACGGTCGACAACCCCACGAGCCGACTGCCAGAGGCGTTGCCTGAGCCTGACAGCGGCGGGTTTGACGACGCCGGCTCCGCACCTGCCTTCGGTGGTTATTTGGATACCGTGGGCACTCCCTGCCACTATCAGCAACAGCCTCCGCCTTGGGTAGTCGCATTGTCACAGCCAGGCGAACACCTGGCGCAGGGCCAGTACGACTACCAGGGTTCGACCGCCATGGTACGGGTTGCGTACGTGGGGGAGTACAAGTCGGAGGTTCGCGACACTTTCGAGTTTGTGCACAGAAATGCCGAACGGTGCGAGAGTGGTCGAGCGGGTGTCGACGCTCATTTTATTGACGTACGCCCCGTGAGGCTTGACCTGCCCTACGGAGTGCGATTCACTGCGTACAGCGGCCGTTCTGGCTGGCTCGACGGAAGTGATGGTGCGCCGATTGCACATGTATCGGTGTACGATTCCGCCCAGGGGGTGGTTACGCAGATAATGCTTCTGCGCACGAGTGGTGCAGATGATATCCCTGACGGCGATGTTGAGGATGCGCTGGAGTACGTCTTGAACAAGCTGGACTTGACGCTGGGCACGTCATACACGATCCCTCGTTGAAGTACAGACGATAAGGTGTGCGTTCAGAAGGATAAAAAAACTGGATAAGTGAGCCTTTTTCATCCTGTCTCGCGTAGCTGAAGCACGAGCACGGCCCGGGTGATCGCTCCTGCTCGTTGTGGACAGCAGCGGAGCTTGCGCAGGATGCGCCAGTTCTTCATCTGGGCGATGGCACTCTCACCGGGGCTGCGGTGCCGGGCGTGCTCGGAGTTGGCGTCGTTCTTCCACTGCGGCTTGCCCCGGCCCTTGAACGGGCAGAACACCACGTCCGAGAGCCCTACGTAGCCCTTGTCGGCCAACGCCACCAGGTCGGCGGCGGCGATGCGCTCGGCGACCCTCCAGGCCCGGGCGGCTCTGACATCGTGTACCGCGCCGGGCAGGGACCAGGAGGTCCATAGCAGTGACCCGTCGGGAGCGGCCACGATCTGGATGTTCATGCCGTGCTGCTTGTACTTGCCCAAGTAGAACGGGCGGTCGGCCGCGACTCGGTCGCAGGCGAGCAGGGTGCCGTCGATGATCACGTATTCCGAGCCCTTGCGGCGCGCGCGGCGCAGCGCCTGTTCGAGGGTGGGCGCCTGCTGGGCGAGGAGGCGGATGGTCTCGCGCACGTACCGCCTGGCGGTCGTGGTGCCTACCTCGAAACCGGCCGCGATCTGGGCGAACGGTTCGCCTTTGTACAGGTGGACTCCCGCGAGCAGGGCCTGGGCGGCCGGATCGAGCCGCCGCCACCGGGACCCGGTCTTGCTCCGGTGGGCGCGGATGGTGCGGGCGGCCAGGTTCAGGGTGCGGCGTGACAACGGCACGGCGGCACGGTAGAACAGCATGTGGAGCCTCTGGTGCTGGGTTTTCTTGGTCGTTAACTCCTCTACCAGGGGCTTCTTGCTGTCCGGGGTGGTTCCGTCAGGCCGGTACGGGGCTGTGACCTGCATCCTCAGGATGAAAAGGCTCAGTACATGTACTTCTTCTGTATCGCCAACCAGACCGACCGCTGCCACACCCCACACGTGAACGTGGTGCGTCTGGAGGAGGCGGTCGAAGCCCATTACGCCACCGTGGGATTCACGCCCGCCTTCCTCGAGGAGGTACGCGCCCACCTGGAACAGGCCATCGCCAAGCAGCAGGAGGCGACGCGCCTGTTGCACGACCAGCTCCGCCAGCAACTCCGAGAGGTGGACGTCGCCGAGGACAACCTGCTCGCTTTGGCCGGCGACGCGGAGATCAACCGCGACAAGATCCGCGAGCAGTTGCGCAACCTCCAGGCACGGCGCCGCCGCCTGAACGCGCGCCTCGAACACACAGAGGAAGACCTCTCCGGGGCCGCGCGCCTGGTCGAGGTGGCACTGCGCCTGCTGGAGAACCCCCGAGCGCTCTACCTGCGCTGCGACGAGGAACATCGGCGGACGCTCAACCAAGCGATCTTCCGCGCGCTGTACGTCGAGGAGGGCAGGGTCACCGGCCAGGACCTCAAGCCGCCCTTCGACGGGCTGCACGCCCTGCAGGATGGCCGCACACGCCTTGTCACCACCGAGGGCATCGGTACACCCCCAAGCAGCCCGGAAGCCCCCTCCGATAGCGGAGAGGGCTTCCTATCGCTGTCCTCGGTGGACGAGCTTCTCGAATCCCTGGCATTGGGTAAGGGTTCTAGTAAGCCGTCCAGGGTGGGCGCGAAGGGACTCGAACCCCTGACCTATTGCTTGTAAGGCAATTGCTCTAACCAACTGAGCTACGCGCCCCGCGTCGCAGGCGATCATACCGCCTCACAAGGGTCGTCGCTCCTCAGTTTCCGGTGAGCGAACGCAGCTCCCGAAGGTAGGCGTCCACGTCGCGGGGCTCGGAGACCGCAGTGGTGACCGTCCAGCGGACGACCCCCTCGGCGTCGACGAGGAAGGTGCCGCGCCGCGCGGTCCCCCGGGCGGCGTCGAAGACCCCGTAGGCGTCGGCGACGGCGCCGTGCGGCCAGAAGTCCGACAGCAGCGCGAACGGGAAGGACTCCCGGTCCGACCAGGTGCGCAGGGAGAACACCGAGTCCACGGACACGGCCAGGACCCTGGCTCCGAGATCTTCGAACTCCGCGTGCCGCGCGCTCAGCTCGGCGAGCTCGCCCGAGCAGACGCCGGAGAAGGCCAGCGGGTAGAAGACCACCAGGACGGGGCGGCCCCGCAACCCGCTCAGGGTCGTGTCCTGCCCGTACTGGTCGTGCAGCGTGAAATCGGGCGCGTGGGCGCCCTCGGTGATGATGTCGTTCATGTTCGTCGGCGGGCGCTTCTCAGCGCCGCGCGCCCTCCTTTGGGACGCGCGGCACCGGATGCCCCCACCCCGTCGGGGTGGAGTCCGTCACCGCTTGGGAACGACCATACGGGTGCACGACCAGTCAGAGCCGACGCTGATCGCACTGGTCTGCGACAGGCCGGACGTGGTAGCCGCTTCGGAGACGTCGCCCGGGGACACGTGCAGTTCGCGCCCCGCCTTCGGCGTCAGCACCAGGATGATGCCGCCGTCGGCGATCAGGGGCACCGTGTCCATCAGGGCGTCGGTGAGATCCCCCTCCTCGTCGGACCGCCACCACAGCAGTGCCGCGTCGACGTCACCGTCGAAGTCCTCGTCGACCAGCGCCTCGCCCGTGAGTTCGGCGATGGATGCGCGCAGTCCCTCGTCGACGTCGTCGTCGAAACCGAATTCCTGCACCACCTGACCCGGCTTGAATCCGAGTCGGTCAGCCAAGCCGCGTTCGCTCTGTGCCTGGCCCGCGGTCGCGCTCACGAAAGTTCTCCTCCACAGATGATTTTTCTCAATCTTGCCTGCACGAAGCAGTTGTCACAACGATGCCGGGCCATTCGAAACGCCCGTCCCGTGGGTCCGTAACCATCGTTGATCGCCTAGTTCACACGCTAGTGGCATCTCCCGTCAACGCACCGCCCAACCCGGATCCTTCCTGGTTCCCGTCCTCATGCCGACGTCAGGAACGACAACCGCACCTGCCGGTCGGGGTTGTCGATGTTGAGGTCGACCACCGCGATGGACTGCCACGTCCCCAGTTCGAGCCGTCCGGACAGCACCGGGACGGTGGTCTGCGGTGCGACGTAGGCCGGCATGACGTGGGAGCGCCCGTGGCCCTGGGAGCCGTGCTTGTGCCGCCACCGGTCGTCGGCGGGCAGCAGGTCGTCGAGCGAGGCCAGCAGGTCGTCATCGGACCCGGCGCCGAGCTCGATGATGGCCACACCGGCGGTCGCGTGCGGGACGAACACGTTGAGGAGCCCGTCGCCTCCGTCGGCGACGAGGTCCGCGCACTCACGGGTGATGTCCGTGATGCTCTCTGAACCTCCTGTGTGCAGCTCAAGGATCTGTGTCCGCATAGCGCCACCTTCGCGCAGCCGGGGCGCTCGTGCAACCATCTTCGGCCGAGCTGTGGATGACGGTGGGGCTCCGAAACGCCATACTCGTCCACGACGTGTGAGAACCTGGGGCAAAAGAGGGGGAACGATGACTGTCTCGTTACGTCTGGGGCCCCTGTTGCGACATGTGGATCCGACCAGCGCGACGGTATGGGTGGAGACCGACGCCCCGTGCCGAGCGCGGATCCTCGTCGACGGCCGCGAGGCCGCTTCGGCGCCCACCTTCACCGTGCACGGGCACCACTACGCCGTGTGCGAACTCACCGGTCTCCAGCCAGGATCACGGCTGCCGTACGAGGTCCTGCTCGACGACACACCCGTCTGGCCCGAGCCGGACAGCCCCCTTCCGCCCAGCGTCGTGCGCACTCCGGCCCCGGACGCCCCCACCCGTCTGCTGTACGGCTCCTGCCACACCCCCACGGGCGACAGCCCCGAGGGCCTCGTCCGACACGGGCCCGACATGCTCCGCGCCACCGCCCGGCGCCTGGCCCGCGAACCCGTCGAGGACAACCTCCTGCTGCTGCTCATCGGCGACCAGGTCTACGCCGACGAGGTCCAGGAACCCATGCGCGAACTCCTGCGCCGGGTGCGCGAGGAGGATCCCGCCGACGGCGCCCCCGACGACGAGGTCGTCCGGTACGACGAGTACGCCGAGCTGTACCGGCAGGCCTGGAGCGACCCGCAGGTGCGCTGGCTGCTGTCGACCGTCCCCACCCTCATGGTCTTCGACGACCACGACATCCGCGACGACTGGAACACCTCCGCCGCCTGGCGCCGCGCCATGGACGCCCTTCCCTGGTGGCACACGCGGATCACCAGCGGCCTGGGCGCCTACTGGGTGTACCAGCACCTGGGCAACCTGTCCCCCGCCGACCGCGACGCCGACCCGGTGTGGGCCCGGATCCGCGACCGCGGTTCCGACGCGGGCGACGTCCTGGACGCGTTCGCCTGGCGGGCGCACGACGAGCCCTCGTCCTACCGCTGGAGCCACCGCGTCGACGCGGGGTCCGTCCGCGTCCTGGTCACCGACACCCGGTGCGGCCGCGCCCTGGGCGGGCAGGAGGGGCCGGAGCGGTCCATACTCGGTCCCGACGGGCACGCGTGGCTGGACGCGCACCTGACCGGCGGCCACGAACACGTCGTGGTCGCCTCCACGGTTCCGGTCCTTCTCCCCCCAGCGGTGCAGCACCTGGAGGCGTGGAACGAGGCGGTGTGCGAGGGCGCGTGGGGCGGCTGGGCGCGAGGGCCGGCGGAGCGGGTGCGCCAGGCCCTCGACCTGGAGCACTGGGGCGCCTTCCAGCACTCCTTCCGCCGTCTGGGCGAGGGGGTCCGCGCGCTGTGCGGAGGTGAACGCGGCCCGGCGCCGTCCACGGTCCTGTTCCTGAGCGGCGACGTCCACTTCTCCTACCTCGCCCGCACGGACGGCGCGGAGGGCGACCTTCCGGCCGGGAGCCCGGGCGGCGCCGCGCCCGCGCCGGACGAGCGCCGCACGCGCGTCGCCCAGCTCGTCTCCTCGCCCTTGTGCAACCAGCTGCCGCTCCCCCTGCGCCGGAGCGCACGGCTGTCCGCCAGCTGGCCGTTCACCGCCGCGGGGAGGGTGCTGACGTGGTTGGCGCGGGTTCCCCGCCCCTGGCTCCGCTGGCGCCTGGACGGTCCCCCGTACTTCGGCAACACGATCGGCGAGGTGGTCTTCGACGGCCCCGACGCCGAAGCGGTCTGGTACCACTGCCCCGAGGCGGGGCAGGACGTCCTGCCGCACGTGTACCGGCGCGTGGCCGTGTGACGGGTCGCCGCGCGCCGACCCGTGGACGGTCCGCGCCTGGACGCCTCAGCGCTTGGGCGTGCTCGGACGCCGCGTCGATCGCGCGCCGTGGCGCTCTCGGCCGACGGTCCGCAGGGCGCCGCCGCTCTCGATGACGCGCCGCGCGGCGCGGTGCACGGTGCCCCCCGTGCCGCTGGCGGTGATCAGCCGTCCCACGGTGCCGCTTCCGGTACCGGCGCCGGTACCCCTGACGGCCTCCTGAGCGGCCGCCGGGTCGTCCGGGGAGGTGTCCCGGCCGTTCTCCGACCCGTCGGCCCCGGCCTTCTCCTCCTTGCTCTCCTGCGCCGCGCCGCGCGCCCGGTCGCGCTCGTCGCGCCACCGCCGCCAGGCGCCGGCCAACGGTGTGGCCACCGGCCAGGTGACCTTCGCCGGGCGCGACAGGGCATGCCACAGGTAGGCGGTGGTGCCCCACGCCTCCATCGCGCGGCGTGCCCGCGTGATGGTGAAGAAGGTGGGCATGGCCATCAGCATCTGCGGCCAGGACAGTGCCAGTGCGGCGAGGAGCGGGTACAGACCGCCGCCGACGAGCGACGCGGTCGCGCCGAGCGCCACGGGAACGAGCGCGAGGCAGACCCGCAGATGGGTGAACTGCCGGAAGCGGTGCAGGGACCGGCGGGCGGAGACCTGGGGCGAGAGCCCCTCCGGCAGCGGTGTGGGCTGGACGACCAGCGTGAGGAGGAGGGTTCCCACTCCCATGGAGGTGGCCAGGAGTATCGTCCATCCGGGCGCGGAGAGGTCGCCCCCGACCGCGAGGGAGACCAGCGCGAGTACCGGGATCGGTACCGGGACCCAGAACAGGACGCGTCTGCGCAGCTCGCCCTCCTGTGTGGGTTGGAGAGCGGCCTCGGTCACCGTCTCGATCAGCCGGAAACTCTTCCTCGGTCGCTCGACCACAGCCTTGACCCCCCAAGAACGTCGTGTCGGAGCGGTGCGGGGACCTCGCCCGAGGCATGCCCTTCCTCGCGGTCCCACAGGCGTCCCGCCCACCACAAAGCTATCCCTTTTGGTGCGGTCCCCGGGCGCACACGGTCAGTTACAGACATACCCGACCGGCGTGAAACATCCATAAGTAGCCAGGTACGACACACAACGATCAGGTTACGGATAGGTTCGTGGCGCTGATCACGCCGTCCCTTCACCGTCGACGGCGGTCGCGCGAACGGCCCCTACTCCGCTCCCGCCAGGCGCCCCAGGGCCACCGCCACCCTCAGCACGAACGACCCGCGCCCGTCCGCGGGCATGTGCCCGGTCAGCTCGGCGATCCGGCTGAGGCGGTACCGGACGGTGTTGGGGTGGACGAACAGCATCCGGGCCGTGGCCTCCAGCGACGAGGCGTGCTCCAGGTACACCGACAGTGTGTCCAGGAGCGGCGACCCCGCCCCGGCCAGCGGGACGTACACCTCCTCGACCAGCTCCCGGCGCGCGTCGGCGTCCCCGTGCAGCGCGCGTTCGGGCAACAGGTCGTCGGCGCGTACCGGGCGCGGCGCGTCGGGCCAGGCCACCGCCGCCCGCAGGCCGCTGACCGCCGCGCGTGCCGAGGCCCCCGCGGCCCTGAGGTCGGGCACCGCCGGGCCGACGACGACCGGGCCCGGTCCGAACAGTCCGGCCAGCGGCTCGGCGGCGGCGAGGGGCAGCTCCTCCCGCGGGTAGCGGTCCCCGACCCCGACCACCACGACCACCCGGGAACCCTGGCGGCCCGCGAGGACGTCGTGTCCGAGACGGCGGGCGGCCGCGCGCAGGTCGTCCAGGACCTTGGCTCCGGACTCCCCCTCAGTCCCGCCCGCGACGGCGATCACCGGAGTGTGCGACCACCCCAGGGCCGACCCCCAGGTCTCCAGCCCCTCCTCCCGGTCACCGTGCAGCAGCGCGTCGACGATGAGGGCTTCCAGGCGGGCGTCCCAGGCCCCCCGGGCCTCGGCCGCGCGCGCGTAGACCTTCGCCGAGCTGAACGCGACCTCCCGCGTGTACCGCAGCACCGCCTCACGCAGCTGCTGGGCGCCGCCCGGCGCGGCCAGTTCGTCGACCTGGGCCTCGACCACCTCGATGACCACGCGGATCATGTCGACGGTCTGCTGCAGCGACACCGACCGCGTGAGTTCGCGCGGAGCCGTGCCGAAGACCTCCACCGTGATGGCCGGGCGGCCGCGCACCGGGTTGCGGAACCAGTCGACGAAGGCCGCCACCCCCGACTGCGCCACCAAGCCGATCCACGACCGGTCCTCCGCCGACATCCGGCGGAACCAGGCGAGCCGCTCCTCCATGCGCGCCACGGCCGCCGTGCCGAGCGCGCCCATGGAGCGCTCCAGTCGTCGCACGGTCTCCGCGCGCACGCGATCCTGCTCGGCCTGGCCCGTGTCCTCGCCGTCGGAGTCTCGGGCATCCTGGTGTCGGGTGTTCACACCCCCAGGGTCTCATCCCGGGTCCGTCCGGGAGGCGGCCCGTTCCACGTCGGAGGCCCGCGAGGGGGCGCGGCCACCCCTCTCCGCCCCTGCTGGCGCGCTCCCGCGGCCCCGGAGAGTGATCTCCCCCACCCGGGGTACGGGCGAAGACCCGACCCCGACGCCGCCTTTGTGGAGGGCCTACAAACGACCCCGAGGTAACTTCGTGTGCCTCCCCCTCTGACTGGTGATCTCCTACAGGGCAAGGTTGATGCTGTGCTTGTAATCGTTGCTCCCGGCCAAGGCGCCCAAGTCCCCGGCTTCCTCTCCCCGTGGCTGGAACTGCCCGGTGTCCCCGAACAGTTCGCCGCGTGGTCCGAGGTGACCGGTCTCGACCTGGTCCGCTACGGCACCGAGGCCGACGCGGACGAGATCCGCGACACGGCCGTGGCCCAGCCCCTGCTGGTCAGTGCCGGCATGGCCGCCGCCTCCGCCATCCTGGGCACGCTCTCCGCCCCCGGTCCCGGGCTACCCGCCGACCACTCCTTCGTGGACGCCGTCGCCGGCCACAGCGTCGGTGAGTTCACCGCCGCGGCGGTGACCGGTGTCCTGTCACCGGGCGACGCGCTCGCCCTGGTCGCCGAGCGCGGTCGTGGGATGGCCGACGCCGCCGCCCGCACCGAGACCGGTATGACCGCCGTCCTCGGCGGAGTGCGCGAGGACGTGCTCAAGGCCGTCGCGGACGCCGGGCTCACCCCCGCCAACGACAACGGTTCCGGGCAGATCGTGGCCGCCGGGACCACCGAGCAGCTCGCCGCGTTCGCGGAGAATCCGCCCGCCCGCGCCCGGCTGCGCTCCCTCTCGGTCGCCGGGGCGTTCCACACCGAGCACATGGCCCCGGCCGTGGAGCGCGTCCGGGCCGCCGCGGCCTCCCTGTCCCCGCAGGACCCCTCGACCCGGCTGCTGTCCAACGCCGACGGCGCCGTCGTCGGGAGCGGGTCGGAGTACCTGGACCGTCTGGTCTCGCAGATCTCCTCCCCGGTCCGATGGGACGCCTGCACCCGGACCCTCGCCGACCTGGGCGTGACCGCCCTGATCGAGCTGACCCCCGCCGGAACCCTCACGGGGCTGGCCAAGCGGGCCCTGCGCGGTGTCGAACTGCTCGCGGTGAAGACGCCGGACGACATCGACCGCGCCACCGCCCTCATCAAGGAGCACGCCGGGGTCACCGCCCCGGCGGGCGCCGACCAGGAAGGCTGATCATGTTCAAGACCCCGAGCGCTCCCGTGGGCGCGACCATCGTCGCCTTCGGTGAGCACCAGCCCTCCAGGGTCGTGACCAACGCCGACCTGGAGGCTCGGGTCGACACCAACGACGAGTGGATCCAGAGCCGCGTCGGTATCCGTGAGCGCCGCATCGCCGGTCCCGAGGAGACCGTGGAGAGCATGGGCGTGGCCGCGGGCGGTAAGGCACTGGCCGCCAGCGGGCTGTCCCCCAAGGACATCGACCTCGTGATCGTCGCCACGTGCACCGTGACCGACCAGATCCCCAACGCCGCCGCGACCGTCGCCGACCGGTTGGGGATCACCGCTCCCGGCGCCTTCGACGTCAACGCCGCCTGCGCGGGCTTCTGCTACGCGCTGGGCGTCGCGTCGGACGCGGTGCGCGGCGGCAGCGCGCGCAACGTCCTGGTGATCGGCTCCGAGAAGCTCAGCGACTGGGTGGACTGGGACGACCGCTCCACGTGTGTGATCTTCGCCGACGGAGCCGGGGCCGCCGTGGTCTCCGGAGCCGAGGAGCACGGCATCGGCCCCGTGGTCTGGGGATCCGACGGCGGCCGCGCCGACAAGATCTACCTGCGCGACCACAAGTACCTCTACCAGGAGGGCCAGGCGGTGTTCCGCTGGACCACCACCGAGCTGTACAAGGTCGCGCTGGAGGCCCTGGAGAGGGCTGGGGTGGAGCCCGGTGAGCTGACGGCCTTCGTGCCGCACCAGGCCAACCTGCGCATCGTGGAGTCCATCGCACGAAAGCTGGGTGCGCCCCAGGCACTCGTGGCCCGCGATATCGTCACCGCTGGCAACACCTCCTCCGCGTCCATTCCCCTCGCGCTCTCGCGCATGGTCGGACGCGGGGAACTGCCCTCGGGGAGCACCGTGCTCACCCTGGGCTTCGGGGCGGGACTGGCCTACGCCGCTCAGGTGATCCGCATCCCCTGATCCCGTCCCTCGGCCCGCGGTCACACCCACGAGCCGACCCCGTACCGCGGGGACGTCCCCGCGACAGAAGCGTCAAGCAAGGAGATACACGACATGGCTCACAGCGAGCAGGAGATCCTGACCGGCCTCGGCGAGATCATCGAGGAGATCGTCGGGACCGAGCCCTCCGAGGTCACCCCGGAGAAGAGCTTCGTCGACGACCTGGACATCGACTCGCTGTCCATGGTGGAGATCGCCGTCGCCGCCCAGGACAAATTCGGCGTCGAGATCCCCGACGACCAGCTCAAGGACCTCAAGACGGTCCAGGACGTCATCACCTTCATCCAGAAGTAGCGTCTCCGGGCCGCCGGGGCCACACGCCCCGGCGGCCCGAACCGCGTACCGCGGCGGCCACCCGCCGCCCGGTTCCGTCCAGATATCCGCCAACGCCTCCCGGCACCCCGCGGCCGGGTACGACCCACGAGAAGGGCGATCGGATCATGTCCAAGACCGATGTCGTCGTCACCGGCCTCGGTGCCACCACCCCCCTCGGGGGTGACGTCGCGACCACATGGTCCGCGCTCCTCGACGGCCGGTCCGGTGTCACCATGCTCGACCCCGACTGGCACGAGACGCTCCCGGTGCACTTCGCCGGGCGTATCGCGCAGGAACCCTCCGAGAAGCTTCCCCGCCCGAGGCTGCGCAGGCTCGACCGCACCCAGCAGTTCGCCCTGATCGCCGCAGAGGAGGCCTGGGCCGACGCGGGCAGCCCGGAGGTCGACCCCATCCGCCTCGGTGTCGTCGTCTCCAGCGGTATCGGTGGCATCCTCACCATCCTCGAGCAGTACGACACCTTCCGTGAGAAGGGCTGGAAGCGGGTCTCCCCGTTCACCGTGCCCATGCTCATGCCCAACAGCCCCGCCGCCGCGGTCTCCCTGGAGTACGGCGCCCGCGCCGGTGCGCACGCCCCGGTCAGCGCCTGCGCCTCCAGCGCCGAGGCCATCGCCAACGCCGTCGACATGATCCGCGACGGCCGCGCCGACGTCGTGATCGCCGGCGGCACCGAGGCCGCGATCCACCCGCTCAACATCGCCTCGTTCGCGTCCATGCGCGCCCTGTCCACCCGCAACGACGACCCGCAGGGCGCCTCCCGCCCGTGGGACAAGGACCGTGACGGGTTCGTCATGGGCGAGGGCGCCGGGATCGTCGTCCTGGAGTCGGCCGAGCACGCCGCCAAGCGCGGTGCCCGCGTGTACGCGCACGCCGCCGGCGTGGGCTACACCGCCGACTCCTACGACATCGTCCAGCCCGACCCCGAGGGCGCGGGGCAGGCCCGGGCGATCGACCTGGCCCTGGCCGACGGCGGCCTCGCACCGGACGACATCGTGCACGTCAACGCGCACGCCACGTCCACGCCCGCCGGGGACGTCGGTGAGACCCGTGCGATCCGCACGGCGCTGGGTGAGTCCGCGGCCGACCAGGTCGCCGTGACCTCGACCAAGTCGATGACCGGCCACCTCCTGGGCGGTGCCGGAGCCGTGGAGTCGATCGCCACGATCCTGGCGCTGCACGACGGCCGCATCCCGCCGACGATCAACATCAGCGAGCTCGACCCGGAGGTCGTCGTGGACATCGTCCGCGACAAGCCCCGGGACATGCCCGCCGGTGACGTGGCGGCCATCAACGAGTCCTTCGGCTTCGGCGGCCACAACATCGCCCTGGCCTTCCGCCGCGCCTGAACCGGCGTCCCACGGACGTCACGGTGTCCCCGTGGCGTCCGTCCCCTCCGGTGGTCCCCGCCCCTCACGGCGCGGACCACCGACCCGTTTCGGCCGGGGCCTGCGAGGGGCGCGGAGCATGACCGTCGTCGCGGTGTCCACGACGACATTCCGCTCTGGTCAGGGCCGGACCTGGTTTCGGGCCGTTTCGGCGCGAGGTGACCGTCCGTGCCGGGGCGGGTCTTCGCGCAGGTGAAGGTCTGCTGAACAGCAGCGCACAGACCTTTTTCCCGGGTTCCGGGCCCGCCACCATGGACACGTGTCTGTCCACTCGCCCCAGCAGCTCGCCGAGAGCCCCCGAACCGACAAGAGCGCTCCGGCGCCCCGACGTCCCTCCGGCGCCGTGACCTACCGGCCCGTCGTGGACCTGGACTCCGGTGCCGTCGTGGCCGTCGAGGTCGTCACGTCCCTTCCGCCTACCAGCCGAAACGGCATGGCCGAGGTGACCGCCCGTGAGCAGATGGTGGTCGCCGAGTGGCTGTTGACCCTGGTCAAGGAAGCAGCCAGCACGGAGAGCCTGCTTCCGCTCGTTCTGCCCCTGCCCGCACGCACACTGACCGCGGGCGACGAGTTCGTCTCGCTGCTCGACAGCCGGCTGCGCCAGGCGGGCCGACGGCCGCGCGACATCACGTTCATGCTCACCGCCGACCTGGCCGACCTGCCCCGCCAGACCGTCACCTCCGGGGTGGCCCGGCTGCGGGCCACCGGGTTCCGCTGCGGCTTCGGTACCGCGCTGATCCGCCCGGACCTGATCCTGGAGACCACGCCGTTCCTCATCCGGCTCGACCCCACGATCGTGTCGGACGTCTCCTCCGACCAGCGCAGGACCACCATCGTCGAGGGCTTGGCCCGGCTGGGCCGGGGCAGCGGCGTCTACGCGATGGCCGCGGGCGTGTCGAGCGTCGAGGACGTCATCCGTCTGCGCCGCTGCGGCCTGCGCGTAGGGACCGGGACGTTCTTCGCCGACGACGGCTGGCGGCCGGGCGAGCGCGTGACCCAGGTGCCCGAACCCGCCACCACCGACCAGGACGCGAGTGAGTCCGGTCCGCAGATCACCGAGTTCATGCTTCCCCCGGTGGGTTTCGACTCCGACTCCACGGCCGAGGAGATCCTGGACGCGTTCACCGGGGACCCCGCGCTCAACAGCGTCATCCTCATCGACCACCGCGACCGTCCGCTGGGGGTGATCGACCGGACCCGGTTCCTGCTGTCGGTGACCGGACGGTACGGGCACGCGCTGCACGCCAAGAGGCCCTCGATGCGGCTGGCCGAGCCGCCGCGGACCGTGCCCTCCTGGATGTCGGCGCTCGCCGCGCTGCGGGTGGCCGGTCAGGACAACAGCCGCGTCTACGAGGACCTGATCGCGACGAACTCCTACGGGCAGGTCGTCGGCGTGGTCCACGTGTCCGACCTGATCCAGTCACTGTCGCGCAGCTGACCGGGACCGGCGGGCCCGCCCGCGCGATCGCTCCCGCGTGGACCGGCCCCGCCCACGCCCCCGCTAGTGGCTGGGTGTGGGTCCCTTGGTGCCCGAGGGGCTGCTGGTCGGGGCGCCCCCGTCCACCGGATCGAACCGGCCGGGTTCCACGCCCCGTTCGATGTCCCGCGCCATCCGCGCCCGCGTCGTCTCGTCGTGCAGGTAGTCCAGGGTGGGGCGCTTGGGCAGGCGTCCGTCACCCGAGGAACGGCCCAAGGCACGGCGGCGCAGCCACGGCACCAGGTACTGGCGGGCCCACCGGCGGTTCTCCCGGCGGCGCAGAATGCGCGGCAGCTGCCGGGGAGGGGTGCTCCAGGGATCGGTCCACGACTCCCGGGGACCCATCGGGAAACCGAGCAGGTCGGCGACGCGGGCGGCGACGATCTGGTGGCCGGTGCCGTTGAGGTGCAGCCGGTCGTCGCTCCAGGCGCGGGAGTCGGTGAGCGCGTTGAGCGCCCACAGGTCCACGATCTCGGTCCCGGTGCGCTCGGCGACGGCGCGCATGTGCATGCTGAACACCGCGATGCGACCGCGGTAGTAACGCAGGACGGGGATCCATCCGGTGTCGTGACCGGACAGGATCACGACGCGGATCCCGGCGTCGCTCAGGCGGCGGATACCCTCCTCGAACTGCTCGGCGAGCTGGTCGAGGTCGCCGCCGGGACGTAGGACGTCGTTGCCGCCCGCCAGGACGGTGACCAAGTCCGGCTTCCACTCCAGGGTCTGGTCGAGCTGCTCACCGAAGATGTGCCGCATCCGGCGACCGCGCACGCCCAGGTTGGCGTAACGGAAGTCGGGCGTGTACGAGCCGAGGTGCTCCGCGAGGCGATCGGCGAAACCGCGGTACTCGCCGCCGGGGCCGCTGTCGTCCTCCATCCCCTCGGTGATGCTGTCGCCGATCGCGACGTAGGACCGGATGGCGTCCGGTCTGATGGCTCGCGCGGCCGCTGGGGGATTCGTCTCTACGTCTGTCACGTCAACCAATCGTCCGGCTCGACCGTCCCACGCTCGCGAGGCGCCGAGGGCGCGCGGGAACGGAAGTCTGGCAGGGGCCGCGATGCCGCCACCCCGATCCGAACACCGTCGACCCAGGTCGGCCGCTGGGCGGCCACCCGACCGAAGGGCGTTCGGACGAGGACAGTGCCCGCCCAGCATACCGTTCCCATGGGTGTTGGCCGAGGTCGACCACATCACCCCGAACCAGTCCGTTCCGGTGGCCCCGCGTACTCGTGGGTGGCGACGGCGAACGGCAGGACAGGGGCGGCTCCCGACCCGTGTCGGCCCCGGTCCCGAACGGGATACACACACCGTCGGACTGATATGAGGTGGATCACACACGAAGCCGTCGCCTCGTCCGTGATGGCCCTTGTCACCGTCACCACACGAGCGGGTCACAGACATGTCCGCCGAGACCGGGGCGTCCTGGGGGTACCCATGTGGCTCCCGGCCACGTACGATCTCCGACAAGTACTCACGGCGCCCCTGTCCCCCGGCATGCCGTGCCCACTGGCGGTGCAACCGATCGGCGCCGCCGGTCCGGCCCCCGATGGGTGAAGGGCGCGTACTGTGGTGCATCGAACCGAAGGCCCGTGCGGTTCCTCCCCAATTCACGTGCAGTCACCAGGAGGTCGAGGTCCCCAGCGGATGAACGCCGTCTCCCCGATCTGCCTCGTCGACCTCGCCCCCGCCCTGCGGTGGTCGCGTTCGCCGGACGTGGCACCCCTGCTCCACCACGACCGGCTCATCGACGGCTGGTGGCACTCGTTGCCCGTGGCCCGGGTGCTGGACATCGCCGGGCCGCCCTGGCTCGCGCACGGCATCGCCCGACTGGCCACCGAGCAGTGGAGCCACGTCCCGCTCGGCGAGTTCCTGCCCAGCCTGCGCACTCAGTCGGTGGACTGCTCCGACCTGGCCGAACCGGTACGAGGCGCGATCACCTCCACCGCGGGCGACTGGGACCACCTCATCTCCGCCACCCCCCAGGAGATCCGTGCGTGGCCGATCCCCGGCTGCGGTGTCCTCGACATCGTCAGCACGGTCGCCTGGCGGGCCCTCCAACCCTGCTGCGAACTTCCCGGCGGCCCCACCCCCTCCCCCGCGCTGATGCTCGAGGCCGTCCGCACGGTCTCCCACTGGCTTCCGGACTCGGCCCCCGAACACGTACGCAACGCGCTGGAATACCTCACCGCCGCCACCGGCGTGGCCGACGGGTCGGAGGTCTCCGAGGGTGCCGGACTCGACCCGGCACCTCCGCAGACCCCGGCGACCCGCGCCATCCGCACCCTCAGGGCGCTGCGCGCCCAGCGCGCCGAGGAGCACCCGGGCCCGGAGGTGAGCGGCCCGGCCGAGACCTCCGCCGTCGGCCACGACGCCGCGCCCACCGGTATGGTCAGCTCCGCCGCGATGATCCCCGGCGGTGCCCAGGGCGCCGAGGCCACGGCCGCCGAACCCGTGACGGCGGAGGGGGTCGGGGACCTGCGGTCGCAGTTTCGCAGCTCCCTGCTGGGCCCCGGCCGCACCCTGCGCCGGCCCTCCTTCGGCCCGCCCAAGGCGATGCGGTCCGAACCCGTGGAGGAGCCCCCGGCTCCCGCCCTCGGCGAGCATCCGCTGGTGGACCTGGTCGACGGCATGTTCCGCTCCTGGCCCGACCTGGAGCGCACGGTGGCCGCCGAGCGCCTCTTCGCCACCGACCCCATCAGCATCCGGGTGCTCTCGGAGCAGATCACGGTGGACGTCACGGAGATCCGCGCGGCCCAGCGCAGGGTCGAGGAACGCCTGCTGCAGTGGCTCAACTCGCCAGAGGGCGCTCCGATCACCAAACACCTGCGCGAGCTGTCCGAGCAGCTGGGGTCGGCGACCACCATCGACCGGCTGATCAACGCCCACGCCGACCACCCGGTGAACGTGCCCACGCTGCACACGCCCCTGTGGCGGGTGGTCATCACCCTGTTCACCGACCGGCGGATGCACAACGGCTGGCTGATCGCCGACGACCCCAACCGCCTGCGCTGGCAGACCCGCGAGCTGCTGGGCGACGGGCCGAGTCTGACCGACGCGGGACTCCGTCTGAGCCGGATCGGCATCCGCCAACAGGAGCTGCGAGCCTGGCTGCTGAGCACACCGGGCGTGAGCCTCAAGGACGGGTACGTGTTCGTCGACCCGTCAGTGCCGATGGAGGCGCCCACCAACCAGTCCGGCGCTCCGGACTCCTCGGGGGCGCGGACCGAGAACGGGCTGCCGATACGGCGCCGCCCCGACGGCCCCGCGCACGAGGAGACTCCGGCCCCCCACCAGTACAGACCAGCGCACGACCGGCCTCCGACGGCCGCGGTCCCCGACCCCGTGCCCTCCGGTCCGATCCCGACCGTCGCGCCGCCCCCGCCCCCCGCGGCCTCGGGCGACCCCGCCATGGCCGCGCGCTGCTTCCGCGCCCCGGACGGGCGCTGGTGGCACCGGGTCGACATCACGGCCGACCACCTCAACGGCGCGCCCGTGGCGGTCCCGGCGGGCTACGCGACGCACCTGGGCCTCCAGCCGGGTCGGCTGCTGTGTCTGACCGCCCCCGGCGCGGACCTGCTCGTGCTGGTGTGGCGCGACCAGCCCGCGTTCGACTCGCTGCGACCGCTCCTGCGCCGGCAGGCGGCCCAACCCGGCGACCGGGTGTTCATCACCGTCTCCGGAGACCGGCTCGACGCGCGCAAGCTCCCGGCCTCCGACCTGAGCGGCTTCTCCCCCGCCGCGCGGGCCCTGCACCTGAGCGGCTACACGGCGCACGCCTCCACCGAGGATTCGCTGCGGATCCTGGCCCGCCGGATCAGCGACGACGACGCGGCGTTGCTGGACCCGCAGGCGCTCGTCGACCGGCTGGAGCTGCGCGGGGACGCCGACATCGCCGGGGAGCTGCGCTCCGGGCTCTTCGCCGCCCGCTGACCACCCCACACCGTCACCTCATCAGGCCCCCGGGCTCTTCCCCGGGGGCTTCGTCGTATCGGAAGCGTCCAGGACTACCACCCCCAACGGAAAAGCATGTAGGTTAGCCTTACCTAAGAGAGTTGAGGTGATCCTCATGCGTGCGTCCCACCGTGCCCTGGAGCCGTCCCCCGCCGAACGGGCGCGTTCGGTCCTGGCCCGACCCAACCCCGCGACCGTGACGGCCTCCGAGCTGTCGCTGGACCTGGCCGCCCCCGTCTGCCATACCGGCCCCGGCGACGAGATCACGCTGCTGGTACCCGACGACCACCGGCTCCTGGTCGAGATCGGCCCGGACCCGCTGGAGGCGACCGTCGAGTTCGTCGACACCGCCCCGCTGGACCTGCGCGACCCCACCCGCTCCCTGCTGTGGATCAGCGGTGCCCTGAGCGTCCCGGAGCCCGACGAGGCGCGCGACCGCGCACTGGAGGTACTGGCCAGGGACCCGGACGAGCGCCTCCTGGACCTGGGGCACGGACACACCATGGTCGTCCTGGTGCCCCACCTGGTCGTGCACTCCGCGCAGGACGGCTGTCATCTGCTCCACCCCGGCGAGTTCGGCCGCGCCCACGCCGACCCGTTCGGCCGTTGGGAGGGGCCATGGCTGCGCCACCTGGAGCAGGATCACCCCGACGTCCTGTACGCCCTGGTGGACCGTTGCCCCCTCCCCCTGCCGGACGGCCGCCCCCGCCCGCTGGGGGTGGACCGCTTCGGTCTGCTGCTGCGGCTGGAGTCCGCCGACGGCGACCACGACGTGCGCATCCCGTTCCGCCGACCGGCCCGGACGCCGCACGACGTCGCCCACGAGGTCCACGTCCTGGCCGGGATCGACCACCGCCACTGAGTCGCCCCGCCCTCAGGTGACGGCGGGCCATCAGGCCGAACCCATGATCGGGAGGTTCTCCTGGCGGGATCGTCCGTCAGGCCGGTCCGATGATCGGCGCGACGACGAAGGCCGTGACCCCGCAGCCGACGAGGAAGAGCACCACGGCCCAACCGAGGACCCGCCCCAGCACACGCCGGAGGCGGCCGGACCGCCCCAGGCAGACCAGTACCAGGTGGACCGGGGCCACGACGGCGGCGACCGCGGCTGCCGCGCCGTGGATCCCCAGGAACGCGTACATGACGGGGTCCGTCGCCCCCGACATGACGAGGACCAGCCCGGCCAAGCCCAGGGCCCAGTACCCCGTGCACACCACGACCACGGCGGTGGCGAACCAGGCCGCGATCCGCCAGGCGGCGGAACCCTCCCAGGGGGAATCCATGCCCGCATCGTCCCGTGCGGACGGCGGAGCCCGCATGAGTACCGCCACTCAGCGCAGGATCCCGGCGAGCACCCGCACCCCCTCGTCGATCTCCTGGGGGCCCGCGGTGGCCGCGAAGCTGAGCCTCAGGTGCGGCCCGGTCGGTTCGGCCGGGAAGTAGACGTGGCCCGGGGCCACGGCGACTCCCGAACGGAGCGCCTCCGTGACGACCTCGGCCTCGTCCGTCCCCTCCGGCAGGGGAAGCCACAGGTGGTAGCCGCCCAGACGCGAGACCGGCTGCTCCCGGTCGGGGAGTTCCCTCAGCAGGGCGGTGCTCATCGCGCAACGGCGCTCGGACAGGCCCGCCGCGAGAGCGCGCAGGTGGCGATGCCAGGAGGGGGAACCGACCAGTTCCAGGGTCGCCTCCTGGAGGGGGCGCGGCACGAAGAAGCTGTCGACCACCTGGATGGCGCGCAGACGGCGCAGCACCGGCCCCCGGGCGGCCAGGGCGCCCACCCTCAGGCTCGGCGAGGTGGACTTGGTCAGGGAGCAGACGTGCACGACGGTGCCGTGTTCGTCGTCGGCGACCAGCGGCGGTGGCAGGGGGCCGGCGTCGGCGTGGGCCAGACGCCGGGCGAAGTCGTCCTCCACGACGAACGCGCCCGCTTCCCGCGCGATGCGCAGGACCTGCGACCTGCGTTCGGGCGCGAGCACGGCCCCAGTGGGGTTCTGGAAGAGCGGCTGGCAGACCAGCACACGCGCTCCGGTGGCTCGGAAGGCTCCCTCCAGCAACTCCGTGCGCAACCCGTCGGTGTCCACGGGCACGGGAACCGGACGCATCCCGGAGGCGCGCGCCACGGCCAGGAGCCCCGCGTAGGTGGGCGACTCCACCAGGACGGATCCGCCGGGCGGGGCGAGGGCGCGCAGCGCGGTGGTGAGCGCGCTCTGCCCTCCCGCCGTGATCAGGACGTGGGAGGCGTCCAGGTGCCCGGTGGGACCGGTGATCTCGCGAGCGAACCAGCCTCGCAGCTCCTCGATCCCCCCGATCGGCGGCTGCTCCCACACGCCCGGTCGGCGCGCGGCGCCCGCCAGGGCGGAGGCCAGCGCCCGGTCGGGCCGGAGCGAGGGGTGCAGGTAGCCGCCCTGGAAGGAGATCGTGCCGGGCGGCGGCGCGGCGAGCGTCGCCAGGACCCCGGCGTCCTCGACGGAGCGGGGCACCGAACCGCCCGGTCCGGTCGCGGTCTCCGCGCTGAGCGCGACCTCCTGCCACGAGGTGTCCCCGCCGGGCCGGACCGGCGCGGACCGCTCGGCCCGGAAGGCCCCAGCCCCGGGCCGGGTGACCAGCACCCCCTCGGCCGCCAGCTGGGCGACGGCGCGCGAGACGGTCACCGGCCCCACGCCGTAGCGCTCCACCAGCGCACGGCTCGACGGCAGCTTCTCCCCAGGCTGGTAGCGCTCGAAGTCGCGACGCAGCGATGCGACGAGAACACCCACACTGCTACTCTCATTCATGAGAGTACAGAATAGCGCTACCAGTACGAAGCCGGTAGCGGTCCGCACCGGCACCGCACTCGCCGCCCTGGGCGTCCTCGGCTTCTCGTTCAGTTTTCCGGCCACAGCCTGGGCGCTGGACGGATTCGGCCCCTGGACCGTGACGGCCGTGCGTTGCGCCCTGGCCGGACTGCTGGCCGCCGTGGCGCTACGGGTGGCACGGGTACCGCTACCCGACCGCCGACAGATCGCACCGATCCTGGTCGTGGCCCTGGGGTGCGTGGTGCTCTTCCCCCTGCTGAGTACGCTCGCCCTCCAGACCACCTCCACCGGGAACGCCGCGGTCATCGTGGGCGCCATGCCCATCGCCACCGCCGCCTACGCCGCCGTGAGCACGGGCGTGCGCCACTCCCCCGTGTTCTGGGCCGCCGCGGTGGCCGGGACCGCCGTGGTCGTCGCCTTCACGTTCCTGCGCAGCGGCGGCGTCCCCTCGACCGGGGACCTGTACATGATCGGCGCGGTCGTGGGCGGCGCCGCCGGGTACGCGGAGGGCGGACGGCTGGCCGCACGGACACCCGGGTGGCGGGTCATCGCCTGGGCGCTGGTGTGCTCGCTGCCGGTGTCCGTCCCGGCCTCCGCTCTCGCCCTGGCGCTGGAACCGGCGCACCCCACCCCGACGGCGGTGACCGGACTGGCCTACCTCGTGCTCATCAGCCAGTTCGCCGGGTTCGCGGCCTGGTACGGCGGGATGGCGATCATCGGTGTGGCCCGAGGCAGCCAGCTCCAGCTCGCCCAACCCGTGCTCACCCTGTCGTGGGCGGTGCTGCTGCTGGGCGAACCCCTCACCCCCAGCGCTCCGATCGCCGCCGTCGCCGTGCTCGTCTGCATCATCGTCACCCAGAGAGTGCGGTAGGTGAGAACACGAAGCGGGCCGGTCCCCCGAAGGGGTCACCGGCCCGCCCGTAGACTCCGCTCGTTCCTCAGACGTTGAAGCCCAGCATGCGCAGCTGGTCCCGTCCGTCGTCGGTGATCTTGTCCGGACCCCACGGCGGCATCCAGACCCAGTTGATCCTGACCTCGCGCTCGAACTCGTCCAGGGCGCTGGTGGCCTGGTCCTCGATCACGTCGGTCAGCGGGCACGCCGCACTGGTCAGGGTCATGTCCAGGGTGATGACGTCGTCATCGGCGTTCACCCCGTACAGCAGTCCCAGGTCCACGACGTTGACGCCCAGCTCGGGGTCGATCACGTCCTTGAGCGCCTCGCTGATCTCCTCGACCAGCTGCTCGGCTTCCGGGGACAGGGGGGCGGCGGTCTCGGCGCCCTCGTCGGCCCCGGCCTTCACCGTCTCGTTCTCGCTCATCGGGCGCCTTCCTTCTCCAGGGACTTCGCCACAGCGTCCTTCCAGGCCATCCACCCCAGCAGGGCACACTTGACCCGCGCGGGGTACTTCGACACGCCGGCGAACGCCACGGCGTCCTCCAGCACGTCCTCGTCGGGTTCACCCTGGCCCTTGGACTGCATCAGCTCCGTGAAGGCCTCCAGGGTACGCATACCCTCGGCGACCGTGCGCCCGATCAGCAGGTCGGTCAGCACCGAGGTGCTGGCCTGACTGATCGAGCAGCCCATCCCCTCGTAGGAGACGTCCTCGACGACCGCCTGGTCGTCGAGGGCCGCCCCGTCGGCCGGGGCCAGCGCCACCCGGAGCGTCACCTCATCCCCACAGGTGGGGTTGATGTGGTGCGCCTCCGCGTTGTGCGGGTCCCGCAGCCCCTTGTGGTGGGGGTTGCGGTAGTGATCCAGGATGATCTCCTGGTACATCGCGTCCAGCTGCATGGTCAGGCTGTTCCTCGCTCGCTTCAGGGCCGGGTTCCGAAGAACCGCTGCGCGTCCTGGATCGCCGACACGAGCGCGTCCACGTCCTCCAGGGTGTTGTAGAGGTAGAACGACGCGCGCGTGGTCGCCGGGATACCGAGCTTGCGGTGCAGCGGCCAGGCGCAGTGGTGGCCCACCCGCACCTCCACACCCCGGTCGTCCAGGACCTGGCCCAGGTCGTGGGGGTGGATGTCGTCCACCACGAACGACACCGCGCTCCCGCGGTCCACGGCCTCGGTGGGGCCGACGATCCGCACGCCCTCGATGGCGCCCACCCGCTCCAGCGCGTACTCCGTGATCCGGTGCTCGTGCTCGGCCACCCGGTCCATGCCCACCTCGCTGAGGTAGTCACAGGCCGCGGCCAGACCGACCGCCTGCGGCGCCATGGGCACCCCGGCCTCGAACCGCTGCGGCGGCTCGGCCCAGGTGGAGTACTCCATGTGCACGACACCGATCATGGAACCGCCGGTGATGAACGGCGGCATGGCCTCCAGCAGCTCCCGCCGGGCCCACAGGACACCGATCCCGTTGGGGCCGAGCATCTTGTGCCCGGAGAAGGCCAGGAAGTCCACATCCAGCTCGGCGACGTCCACCGGCATGTGCGGGACCGACTGGCAGGCGTCCAGCAGCACCAGCGCGCCGACCTCTCGGGCACGGGCGACGATGGGCGCCACCGGGTTGACCGTCCCCAGCACGTTGGACTGGTGGGCGAAGGCCACCATGCGGGTGCGCTCGTTGACCAGGTCGTCCAGGTCGGACAGGTCGAGACGGCCCTCCTCGGTGACCGGGAACCACCGCAGCGTCGCGCCGGTGCGCTGGCACAGCTGCTGCCAGGGCACCAGGTTGGCGTGGTGCTCCATCTCGGTGACGACGATCTCGTCCCCGGGCCCCACCTGGAAGCGGCGGAGCCCGTCGTCGGCCGTGGCCGCGTTGCTCATCGCGTAGGCGACGAGGTTGATCGCCTCGGTGGCGTTCTTGGTGAACACCACCTCACCGGGGGCCGCCCCGACGAACCGGGCGATGGTCTCCCGGGCGGCCTCGTAGGCGTCGGTCGCCTCCTCCGCGAGCTGGTGGGCGCCGCGGTGCACTGCCGCGTTGTGGCGCTCGTAGAACTCGCGTTCGGCGTCCAGTACCCGTCTCGGCTTCTGGGAGGTCGCCCCTGAGTCGAGGTACACCATGGGGCGCTCGTCGCGGACGGTCCGGGAGAGGATCTCGAAGTCCTTCCGGATCGCCTGGGTGTCGAGCAGACCCGTCTCGGGCCGACCGAACTCGCGGAGGGTCACGGTTACGCGCCCGCCTTCACGAACCGCTCGTAGCCCTCGGCCTCGAGCGTGTCGGCCAGCTCCGGACCACCGGACTCGGCGACACGGCCGTTGGCGAAGACGTGGACGAAGTCCGGCTTCACGTAGTTGAGGATGCGGGTGTAGTGCGTGATGAGCATGACGCCCATCTCACCGCCGGCCTTGGCGCGGTTGACGCCCTCGGACACGACCTTGAGCGCGTCGACGTCGAGGCCGGAGTCGGTCTCGTCGAGGATGGCGACCTTCGGCTTGAGCAGCTCCAGCTGGAGGATCTCGTGGCGCTTCTTCTCACCGCCGGAGAAGCCCTCGTTGACGCCGCGGGCGGCGAAGGTCGGGTCGATGGACAGGTCCTTCATCGCGCCCTGGAGCTCCTTGGAGAACTGGCGGAGCTTGGGAGCCTCGCCGCGCACCGCGGTGACGGAGCTGCGCAGGAAGTTGGACATGGACACGCCCGGGACCTCGACCGGGTACTGCATGGCCAGGAACACGCCGGCGCGGGCGCGCTCGTCGACGCTCATCTCCAGGATGTTCTCGCCGTCGACGAGGACCTCGCCCTCGGTGATCTCGTAGCGGGGGTGACCCGCGATCGCGTAGGCGAGGGTGGACTTGCCGGAGCCGTTGGGGCCCATGATGGCGTGCGTCTCACCGGAGTTGATGGTCAGGTCGACGCCCTTGAGGATCTCCTGCCGCTCGTCCTCTCCGATCAGGACGTCGGCACGCAGACCGCGGATTTCGAACTTCGTCATATCAAGCCTCAGGAATTCTTCTCATCCAGCGACACGAGCACGTCGTCGCCGTCGATCTTCACGTCGTAGGTGGGAACCGGCTGGGTGGCGGGCGGGTTGATCGGCGCCCCCGAGCGCAGGTCGAAGCAGGAACCGTGCAGCCAGCACTCGATGGCGCCGTCCTCGACCTCGCCCTCCGACAGGCGGACCTCCGCGTGCGAGCACACGTCCCGCACCGCGAAGACCTCGCCCTCGGAGCGAACCAGCGCCAGAGGGGTCTGGTCGTCGAGCTCGATCCCCAGGGCCCCCTCTTCGGGGATCTCGGCGAGCTCGGCGACCTTCACCCACTGCCTGGTCTCACTCATGGGCCGCCAGCTTCCGCTCGACCTTGGCCATGATGTCGTCGCGCAGCTGCTCGACCGGGATCCGGTTGATGAGCTCCAGGAAGTAGCCGCGGATGACCAGGCGGCGGGCCTCGTCCTCCGGGATACCGCGCGAGCGCAGGTAGAACAGGTGGATGTCGTCGAGGCGGCCGCTGGCGGCGGCGTGCCCGGCGCCCTCCACCTCACCGGTGAAGATCTCCAGGTTGGGCACCGAGTCCACGCGGGTGTCGTCGGTGAGCTGGAGGTTGCGGTTGTGCTCGTAGGAGTCCGTGCCGGTGGTGCCCTCGCCGATGATCACGTCACCGATCCAGACACCGTGCGCGTCCTTGCCGCTGAGCGCGCCCTTGTACTCCACACGGGAGCGGGTGTGCGAGAGGTTGTGGTCGATCAGCGAGCGGTGCTCGTGGTGCTGACCGTCTCCCGTGAAGTACAGGCCGTGCAGCTCGGCGTTGCCGCCGCGCCCGGTGTAGGCCACCTTCGGGGAGAGCCGGACCAGGTCACCGCCCAGCGTGACCACGATCGACTTGAACGTGGCGTCCTTGGCGACCTGGGCGTTGTGCTGCGTGACGTCGACGGTGTCGCCGTCCCAGTCCTGGACGCTGACCAGTGTGAGGCGGGCGCCCTCGCCGACGTGGACGTCCACGCTGCCCGCGCGCACACCGGTGCCGGTCTGGTTGAGGACGATGACCGCCTCGGCCAGCGGCTTGACGTCGATGACGTACTGGTCGAAGCGGGTCCCGCCCTGGGCCTCGCGGTCGATGGTCACGTGCCGGTCCAGGGCCTTGCCCTGGGCGACGGTGACGACCGTGGCCTCCTCGAAGGAGGTGTGGGCCTGGGCGACCACGCGGTCAGCGGGGAAACCGGCCTTGCCGATGCGGGAGTCGTCGCGGCCGACGCGCTCCACCGTGACGCCCTCGGGGGCGTCGACGTCGAGCTTGTCGGTGCCGTCGGCGACGGCGCTGCCGTCGTGCAGGCCCTTGAGGCGGCGGATCGGGGTGAACCGCCACTCCTCCTCGCGGCCGTTGGGGACGGGGAAGTCGTTCACGTCGAAGGACCCGTGGGTGGCCAACTTGGAGAACGGGATGTCCCCGAGACCGTGACTGTGGGCCTTGGGTTCGATGCTCGGGCTGGTCAACTTAACCAACCGCTCCTTCCATCTGAAGCTCGATCAGCCGGTTCAGTTCCAGCGCGTACTCCATGGGCAGCTCGCGCGCGATGGGCTCGACGAACCCGCGCACGATCATCGCCATGGCCTCGTCCTCGTCCATCCCCCTGCTCATGAGGTAGAACAGCTGGTCCTCGCTGACCTTGGAGACGGTCGCCTCGTGCGCGAGCTCGGCGTCGTCCTCGCGCAGGTCGTTGTAGGGGTAGGTGTCCGAGCGGCTGATGGTGTCGATCAGCAACGCGTCGCACTTGACGGAGGACTTGGCGTGGTCGGCGCCCTCCTGCACCTGCACCAGACCCCGGTAGGAGGCGCGACCCCCGCCGCGTGCCACCGACTTGGAGATGATGGTGGAGGAGGTGTTGGGCGCGCAGTGCACCATCTTGGAACCGGTGTCCTGGTGCTGGCCCTCACCCGCGAAGGCGATCGACAGGGTCTCGCCCTTGGCGTGCTCGCCCATGAGGTAGACGGCCGGGTACTTCATGGTGACCTGGGAGCCGATGTTGCCGTCGATCCACTCCATGGTGGCGCCCTCTTCGGCGACGGCACGCTTGGTGACCAGGTTGAAGACGTTGTTCGACCAGTTCTGGATGGTCGTGTAGCGGCAGCGCGCGTTCTTCTTGACGATGATCTCGACGACCGCGGAGTGCAGCGAGTCCGACTTGTAGATCGGTGCGGTGCAGCCCTCGACGTAGTGGACGTAGGCGCCCTCGTCGACGATGATCAGCGTCCGCTCGAACTGGCCCATGTTCTCGGTGTTGATCCGGAAGTAGGCCTGGAGCGGGATCTCCACGTGCACGTTCTTGGGCACGTAGATGAAGGATCCGCCACTCCACACGGCGGTGTTGAGCGCGGCGAACTTGTTGTCGCCGGGCGGGATCACCGAGCCGAAGTACTCCTCGAAGATCTCGGGGTGCTCCTTGAGGGCGGTGTCGGTGTCCAGGAAGATGACACCCTGCTCCTCCAGGTCCTCACGGATCTGGTGGTAGACGACCTCGGACTCGTACTGCGCGGCGACACCGGCGACGAGGCGCTGCTTCTCGGCCTCGGGGATGCCCAGCTTGTCGTAGGTGTTCTTGATGTCCTCGGGCAGGTCCTCCCAGGAGGCCGCCTGCTTCTCCGTGGACCGCACGAAGTACTTGATCTTGTCGAAGTCGATCCCCGACAGGTCCGCGCCCCAGTTGGGCATGGGCTTCTTGTCGAAGAGCCGCAGAGACTTGAGGCGGAGCTTGGTCATCCACTCCGGCTCGTCCTTCTTGTCGGAGATGTCGCGAACGACCTCTTCGTTGAGACCGCGACGGGCCTTCGACCCGGCCTCGTCGGAGTCGGCCCAGCCGTACTCGTAGTTGCCGAGCCCCTCGAGCTCGGGGTGCGCGATAGACGTCATGCGCGGACTCCTCCTGGACTCAGACGTCCTTGTGGTGTTCCGAGCCGCCCGCCCCCTGGCGGACGGCGTTGGTCGCGGGGGTGCCGTCGCCCCCGTCCGCCCCGTCTCCCCTGGGGGTGACGTGCGTGGTGCACACACCGTCGCCGTGGGCGATGGTGGCCAGCCGGCGCACCGGGGTGCCCAGAAGCCGCGAGAAGGCCTCGATCTCGGCCTCGCAGAGCTGCGGGAACTCGGCGGCGACGTGGGCGACGGGGCAGTGGTGCTGGCACAGTTGGTCGCCGCCCCCGGGTGCGGGCGCCCGGCCCGCGGTGGCGGCGTAACCGTCGTTGGACAGGGCCTCGGCCAGGAGCCGGACGCGCTGTTCGGGAGCAACAGCGTCGAGCTGCGGCTTGTAGCGCCTCTCCAGGTCGGCGACCTGACGCTGGGCGAACTCGCCGACGGCCTCGGGGCCGGCGGTCTCCGCCAGGAAGCGGAGCGCGCTGGAGGCGAGGTCGTCGTAGGCGTGGACGAAGGCGTCCCGCCCGGCCTCGGTGATGGCGAAGACGCGTGCCGGGCGACCCCTGCGCCGGCGTCCGCCGACGGGTCGTGCGTCACGGGCCTCGACCATGCCCTCGCTGGTCAGGTTGTCGAGGTGGCGGCGGATGGCCGCCGGGGTGAGTCCGAGCCGTTCCCCCAGGGAGGAGGCGGTGATCGGACCCTGTTCGAGGATGAGCCGCGCCACCCGCGCGCGGGTGCCGTTCTCGCCCCCGCGATCGGGGCCGGACATGGGACGGGGCACACTGGACGCGTTGGGCACAGCGTTCCCCTCCCTTCTCCGGACGCCGCTCGTGTTTTAGACAACATCAGTGTGGCCTAAATAAGTCCGCGTAGGCAAACCCGCATTCATGCCCTTCATCACGAAGGTCAGCCTTGCCTAACAGCGGATTCACACGACGGCCATCGGCACACCACAACGCCGACCGGCGCCACGACAGTCCCAATTCCCACATTCTGAGACGCGCGACCGCGATGCGGACACCTCGGGTGTCCGTTCCCGCATCCGCGCGCGGACCCGCCGTCCCGGGCCGGTGACCCGCCTCGCCGGGCCGCACGTAGACTCATGGCCCATGGACACAGCCGCGGTCGAGGTCGTCGACCTGGTCAAGCGCTACGGCACAACCACCGCAGTCACCGACCTCACGTTCACCGCGCGCAGGGGCGCGGTCACGGCGCTGCTCGGCCCCAACGGAGCGGGCAAGACGAGCACCATCGAGATCTGCGAAGGGTTCCGCCGCGCCGACGGCGGACGGGTGCGTGTACTGGGCATGGACCCGGTCGCCGACGCGTCCGCGCTCAAGCCCCGGGTCGGTGTGATGCCCCAGTCGGGAGGCGTTCCCACCGGCGCCCGCGCGGGCGAGTGGCTGCGACTGATGGCCTCCTTCCACGCACGGCCGATCGACCCCGACCTCCTGCTGGAGCGCCTCGGGCTGACCTCGGCCGCCGCCACCCCGTTCCGCCGCCTGTCCGGAGGCCAGCAGCAGCGCCTCTCCCTGGCCTGCGCCGTGGTCGGACGCCCCGAACTGGTCTTCCTCGACGAGCCGACCGCCGGGCTCGACCCACAGGCGCGCATGGCCACCTGGGACCTCGTGGCCTCCCTGCGGGCGGCCGGGGTCGCGGTGATCCTCACCACCCACCACATGGACGAGGCCGAGCGGCTGGCCGACCATGTGATCGTCGTCGACCGGGGCTCCGTGGTCGCCGAGGGGAGTCCCCGCGAGTTGACCGGCGAACGGCGCGAGGTGCGCTTCGCCGCGGCCGAACCGCTGGACGCCGAGGCGCTGCGAGCCGCACTGCCCGAGGGCAGTCGGGTCGGGTCCGCGACCGCCGTGGGCGGCGGGCACGAGTACGTGATCAGTACCGACGACCCCGACGCCCTGGGGCCGGAGTTCCTGGCCACGGTCACCGCCTGGTGCGCCTCGGCCGGGATCCTCGCCGAGGACCTGCGCGTACGGCGGCGTACCCTCGAAGACGTCTTCCTCGAACTCACCGGCCGGGAACTGCGCGACTGATGACCGAGCACACCTCCAGCACCCCCGCGGCCGCCCTCGTCGGCCGCTCCGCCGACGGCGACGCCGACCTGTTCCGCCCCGATCCGGGGGCCGCCCCGACCTGGCGGATGGTCGCCGCCCAGGCGGGGATGGAGCTGCGGATCATGCTGCGGCACGGTGAGCAGTTCCTGCTGACCATGGTCATCCCGGTCCTGCTGCTCGTGGGCTTCAGCCTCACCTCCGTCCTGGATGTGGGCGGTGGAGCCCGCGTCGACGCCCTCACGCCCGGCGTGCTGGCGCTGGCGGTCATGTCGACCTCGTTCACCGGGCTGGCCATCGGAACGGGCTTCGAGCGCCGCTACGGGGTACTCAAGCGTCTGGGCGCGACCCCGCTGTCGCGCTTCGGGCTGCTGGCCGCCAAGACCCTGGCCGTGCTCGGCGTGCAGGCGATCCAGGTCACGGTGTTGTGCGTGGTGGGCCTGCTGCTGGGCTGGTCGCCGTCGCTGGACCCGGTCGGCGCGGTGGCCGTGCTGGCCCTGCTGCTGCTGGCCACGGCCGCGTTCAGCTCACTGGCGCTGTTGATGGCGGGCACCCTGCGCGCGGAGGCGACGCTGGCCGGGGCCAACCTGGTCTACGTGCTCATGCTGGGGATGGGCGGGGTGCTCTTCCCGACCAGCAGCTTCCCGGGGCCGTTGGAGCAGGCGGTCTCGGTCCTGCCGATCACCGCGCTCACCTCCGGTCTGCGGACGGTACTGGTCGACGGCTCCCTGCCCGGCATCGCCGCCTTCGCGGTACTGGCCGTGTGGGCCGCGGTGGGCGCCCTGCTGGCGAGCCGTCTCTTCCGCTGGGAGTGAGCCGCGTTCGTCGCGGGCCCCACCACCCTCGACGGACGCCTACGGCGCGGCCCCATCCATAAGAACCCCGCCGACGCCCGAACCGTGTCCGCCTTGGTCCTCCGCTCCGCTTCGGACCGTGTCCGGGCGCCCTCAAGGCAGGGATTCTTCCTCCTCGGCCACGCCTACCGCTCGTCCCTCGCTACACGGCTCACCTCGTCGTGCAGAACCCCGCCGACGCCCGAACGGTGACCCCTGGGGTGACCCCCGCCCCTCAGCTCAGGGGGAGCAACCGCCACTGCTGGTGGGCCTGGCCCGCGTCGGCGGCCTGGGTGACCAGTGTGCCGTTGTCCGGCGCGCCGCCCTGGCCCTCCAGGGCCTGCCCGGTCGCGCGGTTGACGATGCGGATCACCCCGGCCCCCACCTCGACCAGGGACCACTGCTGGTTGGGCTGTCCGGTCCGGGTGAGCAGCGACGCTCCGGGCCCCGCGTCCGGTCCGGTGGGGATCTCCAGGAGCTTGTTGGCACCGATGGCCTCGATCTCGTAGAACCCGCCCTCCACGGGAACGAAGCGCCAACGCTGGTTGTCGCCGTCGTGGCGGTCCCACAGGTGCACGGGGGCCCCGTTGGCGGTGGCCGCCTGGGCGACGTCCATGACGCGGCCGCCGTGGACGTTCTGGAGGACGTAGACGGTCTCGGGGTCCAGGCCCGCCGGGTGGGTGGGCTCGGCGGAGGGCTCCTCGCTCGGTTCCTCGGAGGGCTCCGGTTCCGGGGCTCCCGGAGGCTCGACGAGGATTCCCGAGGCAACGGTCATCTCCGGTTCCTCCACCGGCTCCCCTCCCGGGAACAGGAGGCCGCCCGTGTACCCGGCGATGATGACGACCAGGACGAGTGCCAGCGCGCCGACCGTGATCGGCCAGCGGGGGACGTGTCGGTCGGACAGGGAGTCGGTTCGAGGGGACATGCGTGGGTGCTCCAAGGCGGCGGGAATCGGGCCGTCTCGGCGACGACCCCGAACTATTTCACACCACACGCACCGATTCGCGCATGTTGGCCGGTCGACGCGCCCCTCGCACGGTTCCCGATAGTGTCGGCCGCCATGGAGGCCATCGGAGTTCCCTGGTTCATCGTCGTCCGCCACCTCGGACCGCCCTTGTTCCTACTCGTCGCGGGTGGGGCCCTCCTGCTGTGGCGGCGCCCGGCGCGGCGCGCTCTGGCCTGGGCCGCGCTGGCGACCAACCTGGTCGCGGCGGCGCTGCCGTACGCGTGGATCGGCGCGCAGGCCCTCACCGAACAGGCCGAGCGGACGGTGTACGGACTGGTCATGACACTCCTCCAGCCGGGCCTGGTGGTCGTGGCCTGGTCCCTGCTGCTGATCGCCCTCGTCGCGCCGGGGCGCCGCGAGGGGGACGGGAGACGGAGTCACCGGGAGGGCGACGGGAGGAAAGCGGCCGTCGACCGACGGGACTCCGAAAACGTAGGATGACTGTCCATGAGCTCCTCGTCGGATCGTGCGGGCCTCTCCCCGCGCGCCGCGGTGGCGTCCGTGCCACCGGTCTGGTTGGTCCTGGTCAGCATCTCCTCCGTGCAGATCGGCGCGGGGGTGGCCAAGAACCTGTTCGAGGCGCTTCCCCCCGCGGCCGTGGTCTGGTTGCGACTGCTCACCTCGGCGGTCCTGCTCGTCCTCGTGGCGCGGCCCGCCCTGCGGGGACGCGACCGCACCGACTGGACCGTGGTCGTCGGCTACGGCGTGGCGCTGGCGATGATGAACTTCTTCATCTACCAGGCCTTCGCCCGGATTCCCCTGGGGATCGCGGTGACCATCGAGTACCTGGGCCCCCTGACCATCGCGATCCTCGGCTCCCGCCGCCGCGTCGACCTGCTGTGGGCCGCGCTGGCCGGGCTGGGCGTGGTCGCGCTCGGCCTGGAGTCGGCCTCCCTGGACCCGTGGGGCATCGTGTTCGCCGTGCTGGCCGCCGCGTCGTGGGCGGGCTACATCCTGTTGAGCGCGGCCACGGGCCAGCGGTTCAGCGGCGCGTCGGGACTGGCGATCGCCAGCGTCGTCGGCGTCGCCCTCCTGGCGCCCGTGGGCGTGGCTCAGGGCGGCGCAGCCCTGCTGGACTGGCGCCTGCTCCTGTTCGGCCTGGCCGTCGGCGTCCTGTCGTCCGTGGTGCCCTATTCGCTGGAGCTCACCGCCCTGCGCAGGATGCCGCCGCGCGTGTTCGGCGTCCTGATGAGCCTGCAGCCGGCCGCCGCCGCACTGGTGGGGCTCGTACTGCTGGGCGAACTGCTCACCGTGTGGCAGTGGCTCGCGGTCGCCTGCGTCATCGTGGCCAGCGTCGGGGCGACACGCACGTCGACCCGGCGGGGCAGGGGTGATCGTGAGGCCGATTCCTCCCCCTCCCCGCCGCACCGGAGCGAGTGAGGCCCCTCACACGAGGCCTCGGGAACATCGGTGGAACCGGACACATCTCACGCATGTCATCCGATCCCCACTCCGTGTCACCCGTTTGGAGCCCCATGTACCCCCACCAGCCCCACGGCCACCCCCAACCTCCCAGGAGGGGGATGTCCACCGGAGCCAAGATCGGTATCGGCTGCGGTGTCGCGGCCGGAGCGGTGGTGGCCCTCCTCGTCGCGCTGGTCGTCGTCGGCGGGATGCTCGTCCGGAACGCCGAGCCCACACCGGCGCAGCCGCCGGAGGCGTTCGACCCCAGCGACTTCCCGACACCCGACGTCCTCAGCGACGAGACCGTACCCGCCAGCGACACCACGGTCGGCCTGACCGCCGCCCCCGGGACCCTCGAGCCCAGCTTCATGTTCGACGACGGCGACTACGTCACCGTGGAGGTCACCGTCGTCAACAACACCGACGAGCCCGTCAGCGTCGCCAGCATGTACTTCACCCTCGTCGACGACGGCGGTGAGGAGCACGTCGCGGGCGCGGGCCTGCTGATGGACGCCGACGACATCGACGTCGTCGAACTGGCGCCGGGCCAGGAGATCACCGGCAACGTGAGCTCCTCGGGCACCTTCACCCCCGTGACCGTCCAGTTCCAGAGCGGCTCGTTCGGCACGACCTACACCGCCCCCGTGGCGTGACTCCGGGGCCCCGGGGGCCGATCGGCCCCACCCCCGGCCGACGGGCCCCGACGCAGGTCGCGCCGGTCGACCGGGGGTGAGCACCGGTGGCCGGAACCATGTACTACGCTCTGTCGTATGCTTGCGCTCCCGGCCACCGCGACCACGGCCCCGCCCCCGCTCCCCGCACTCGCGACGGAGACCATCGAGATCCTCGGCGCCCCGCTGTGGGCCTGGCAGATCGCCTTCGCGGCCGCCGGGGTCCTGGTGCTCGTCCTGTTGGCCCGCACCATCTGGACACCGACCCCGCGGTCGTTGCGCGCCTGGGCGCTGGGCAACGTCGTGGTCAACGCGGGGATCGCCGTCACCGGCGCCACGGTGCGCGTCACCTCCTCCGGGCTCGGCTGCTCGGAGTGGCCGCGGTGCACGCCCGACAGCTTCGTGCCGCTCGAGACCGAGCACGCGGCGCTCAACGCCGCGATCGAGTTCGGCAACCGCACGCTCACGTTCCTCGTGCTCGCGGTCGGCCTCATCACCCTGCTGGCCGTCCTGCGGTCCCGGCCCCGCCGCCGTGACCTGACCCTGCTGGCCGTGATCATCCCGTTCGGCGTGCTCGGCCAAGGGGTGGTCGGCGGCATCACCGTGTGGACCGATCTGCACCCGGCCTCGGTCGCCACGCACTTCCTGCTGTCCATGGTGGTGACCTTCCTGGCCGTGGCGCTGTACGTGCGCTGCCAGGAGCCCGAGGGAACGCCCCGGGTGTCGGTCGGCCCGATGCTGCACGCGCTGAGTATCGGCCTGGTGGTGATCGGGTTCCTGCTACTGGTCGCCGGGACCGTCGTCACCGGCACCGGCCCCCACGGCGGCGACGCCGAGGCCCCGCGTTGGGACCTGGCCCTGAGCGCGGTCACGCGGGTGCACTCCGCCCTGGCCTGGCTGACCCTGGCCGCCGCGGGCCTGGCCGCCGTCATCGCGGTCCGCGGCGGTGCGCGGCGTCCCGTCAAGGTCAGCGCCACGTCCCTGGTCGTGGTGGTGCTCCTGCAGGGGGTCCTGGGCTACACGCAGTACGCGCTCGCGCTGCCCGAGGGCCTGGTGGTGCTGCACGTACTCGGTTCGACCCTGACCTGGATCGCGATCTGCCGCCTGTACTTCTCCACCACGCGGCTCGTCCCGGCGGCCGAGGGCCTCACCGGACCGGACGCTGACCGTGACGGGGAACGTAGTCCTGTTGAGCCCGCGCCTGGGCGATGACGTGCGCGAAGTCCGATCTGCGCAGGAAGCCTGAGTCCGTCGGGCTCTCCGCCCAGCCGGGGGACACCGGCTGGGGCAGCCGCCCCAGGAAGGTGTCGCGCGCCACGTGCATGAGAGCCAGGAACGAGTCCCGGCGGACCTTCCAGTCGTCGCGCGGCAGGCCGGCGTCCAGCTTCTTGTGCAGGAGCGCGAGCTCGGTCGCGGCCAGCTGGTACTCCTTCATCGCCCTTCGCCCGCGGCGGCCCGCGTTGCGCGAGGCCCACTCACGGGCCTGACGCCGCCCGCCCATGGTGCCGAGCATGGTGATGTCGGCCGGCGTCACCAGCCCGGTGGGGATGTACTGGGGTAGGTAGTGGGCGATGGCGCTGATCTGGGCGTGCCGGTCGCGCACCGTCGTGGCCAGGAGGCAGAGGAGCACGAAGAAGAGCACCAGGTAGGCAGCGCCGAGCCCCAGCCAGCCATAGCGGGTCGAGGCGTTCCACATACCGTGCAGAACGACCGCCAGCCCCCACCCGGCGATGGGCGCGAACAGGCGGACCACGCCCGTGTTCATGGCCGCGTAGGCGACGCCGACGCCGATCATCGCGGTGTAGATGGGGTGCCCGAAGGGGGCGACGAGCCCGCGGATGGCGAAGGTGGCCACGAGGGTGTCGTCGAAGAACGCGCTGAGGAAGTACAGGACGTTCTCGGTGAAGGCGAAGCCGGTGGCGACCATCGCGCCGTAGATCACGCCGTCGGTGAAGGTGTCGATCTCGTGGCGGCGGCGCCACAGGAGGATGAGCAGGACAGCGCCCTTGGCGCTCTCCTCGACCACGGGCGCCACCACGGAGGTGGCGAGGTAGTCACCCAGGTCCTGGCCGTACAGGGGGACGGTGAGGTTGTTCATGCCCCAGGTGTTGAGCAGGAGCGACGCCACCACGGCGACGCCCGCGCCCCAGACGAAGGCGAAGAACAGGACCCAGCCGGGTTCGGGCTCGAACCGGTCCAGCATGAGGATGAGGGGCACGAGGACGGTGACCGGGATGACCGCGGCGATCAGGCTGACGACGAAACCCACCGCGCCGTCGATGCCGGCGGCCGCACCGCCCGCCATGGCCAGCAGCCACAGGTACACGAACATGCCGAACAGGCACACCACGCTGACCGAGATGCCCACGATGAGGGTGAGCGAGTAACGGGAGCGACGACCCTGGAGGATGGCCTTGCTGTCGAGACGGGGCATGGGCACCGATCGTATCCGGCCCCGGAGGGTGGAACGCGCCGTCGTCCACAGGCATCGTCGCTGATCTCCCGCAGTGCCGCGAAATACGGCAAGATCGTGGTGACTCGCCCGGTCGGCTCCCGACGGACTCGAGCGCCGCCTCCGGAGGACCGACGCCCCACCCCCAGACCGGAAGGCCCGACATGAACACCACCACTCCCCCTCCGACCGCCCTGTGGGCACTGCGAGCGACGGTGCTCCTGCACCTGGCCGCCGTGCTCTGGGAGGGCGCCACCGCCGGACAGCTGGTGACCTTCAACACCGAGGCCCTGCCCCTGCACTACTACGGCGCCTTCGGGGTCCACCTGGCCGCGGGTGCCCAGGTCCTCGCCGCGTGGTGGGTGTGGTCGGGCACCGGCCGTGGCCCGGAGGCGCCCCGGACGGTGCTGGCGGTGAGCCTGGTCGCCTTCGTCCTGGGCTTCGGGCAGGCGGCCATGGGCAGCTACGGACCGCTCCAGGCCCACGTGCCCGTCGCTCTGGTCCTGACCGGGCTGGTGGTGTGGGCCGCCGTCCTGTCCTGGTCGCGCGGGCTCCACAGGGTGCCCGTGGTGGGCTGACACCCGCCACCGGGACGAACCCCGGCGCGGTCGCGCCCCGGGAACGCGTGTGGCGGCGTCTCGCGCGAGGCGCCGCCACCACCGTGCTCCCGCTGGATCAGCCCAGCAGGTTGGCGATCAGCGGGTCGACGGTGACCGCCACGAACAGAAGCGCCAGATAGGCGTTGGACAGATGGAAGAAGCCCATCGTCTTGAGCTTGGCCCCGGTCACCCCGGCCATCGAGCGGCTCAGCAGGCGGTGCGCCTGACCCACCAGCAGCGCGCCCAGCACGAGGGCGACCACACCGTAGAACCAGGTGGCGTCCGCCACCGGCCAGAAGATCAGCGACACGGCCACGGTGGCCCAGCTGTAGAGCACGCACTCCAGCAGGACCCGGCGGTCGCTCGCCACCACGGGCAGCATCGGAACCTTGGCCGCCGCGTAGTCCTCGCGGTAGCGCATGGCCAGCGCCCACGTGTGCGGGGGCGTCCAGAAGAACACCACGAGGAAGAGCACGAACGGCGCCCACGACAGCCCGTTGGTGACGGCCGCCCAGCCGATGAGGACCGGCATGCACCCCGCGATTCCGCCCCACACGACGTTCTGCGCGGTGCGGCGTTTGAGCAGCATCGTGTAGACGAAGATGTAGAACACGATCGCGAAGACCGACAGCGCGGCGGAAAGCCAGTTGACCAGGACCGCGAAGCCCACGGTGGACCCGACCGCGAGCACCAGCCCGTAGGTGAGGGCGCCGCGTGGGGTGACCAGGTCCATCGCCCCCGGACGCTGGCGGGTGCGACGCATCTCACGGTCGATGTCGCGGTCGATGTAGCAGTTCATCGCGTTCGCGCTGGCCGCCGACATGGTGCCGAACAGCAGGGTCGCCACCGCGGTCCACAGCGGCGGGACGCCTCCGGCGGCGACGAACATCACGGGGATGGTGGTGATGAGCAGCAGCTCGATCACGCGGGGTTTGGAAAGGGCGACGTAGGCGCGCACGTGATCGCCGAAGGAGGCCTCGCGGGGGGCCTGGGGAGCGGCGGTGTCGGCGGCGCCGGTGTGCGGGGAACGGTCGGCGAGGGCCATCAGCACCGTGCCCCCGGTCGGCTCGCTGGCGTCCCCTGGTGGGGTACCGGCTCGATTTCGGACACGCGGATACCTCGACAAGTCTAAGGGTCTCGACACTGCTCGCCATGCGGGGTCGAGCGGACCGACAAAGCGTCTGGATCGGCGGAAACCCCGTCAACGACATACTGTAGTACTTCCTCGCGGACCCCGAGGACGAGCCCCCGAACAACGGAAAGCGCCAGGCCCACGCCGTACCTGGCGGCGGGGGCCCGCCAGGTGTAAGCAGGGTCGCACACGCCCGCGCGCGCTGCCAGCGTGCCACGCTCCGCCCCGCCCCGCGCGCCGGCGGCCTCCGTCAGCACGGCACCACCTGGACGTCGACGCCCTGGTCACGGATCCTGCCCAGTTCGGCCCGGGGGATGCCGTCGTCGACGATGACGTGGTCGAAACGCGTCAGCGGAGCGAGCGCGTAGAGGCCCTCCCTGGCGAATTTGGTGTGGTCGACCAGCAGGACCCGGCGGGCCGCCGCGTCCATGAGAGCGCGCTTGACGTGCACCGTCTCCTGCGACTGGTGATAGCAGGTGCCGTGCGTGATCGCGGTCGTCGACATGAACAGCACGTCGGCCCGGAACGAACTCACCGCGTCGGCGGTGTGCATACCCAGGAAGGCGTCGTAGGCGGGGTAGTAGGCACCGCCGAGCGCCACCACGTCGATACCGGGCACCCCGGCCAGCGACTTGAGCGCGGTCAGGAAGTTGGTGATGACGGTCAGCGGCGCCCGCCGGGGCAGCCGCTTGGCGACGTACAGGGCCGTCGTGCTCTCGTCGAGCATCACCGACTGCCCGGGCGAGACGAGCCGGAGGGCGGCGGCGCTCAGCCGGTTCTTCACCTCGGACATCGCGGCCCTGCGCTGTTCGAGGTCGCCGTGGAACACGGCCGAGGTCTGGGTCGTCGCACCGCCGCGGACCTTGCGCAGCCATCCCTGCGACTGGAGCAGGTCGAGATCGCGGTGGATCGTCATGGGGCTGACGTCGAACTCCTCGGCGAGCGCCTCCACACGCACGAACCCGGCGTCGGCGACCCGCTCCCGGATGGCCAGCTGTCGCGCGTGGCGTCCGCCACCGCGTGCCCCGGTGTCGCGGTCGGTCGATGCACGGTGCGCCATCGCGCCCCTCCTCGCACTCCTCCCCATCGCCCTCACGACCTCCGCGTCGCGCGCCTGGAAGCGATGTGAGATCTCACAGTATCTAACACTGGAGAAATCTCTGGGAATCCCCATTTGACAGCGGCTGATTCCCGCGACCGTCACACCCGACCGCGGCATACGTGTGATGAGTCTGCGACAAAGTCTTGTGGCCTATAACACGCTGACTCTTTCATGGGCCTTGTAAGCGATACCGCACCAGGTCCGACGGTCGGCCCCTGAGGACCGTCCACGACGAAAAGAGGTGACCTCGATGTCCGGCACGCAACACGATCCGCGTCCGGTGGCGGAGCCCGCTCCCCGCCACTGGACCGAGCGGATCGGCATCCCCCGACCGCTGGCATGGGGCTTCTTCGGCGTACTCATCTTCATGATCGGCGACGGCATCGAAGCCGGCTATCTGTCGCCCTATCTGCTGGGCGAGGGCATCCCCGCCCAGCGCGTGGCCCTCGTCTTCAGTGTCTACGGGGCCACCGCGAGCGTCGCGGCCTGGTTCTCCGGCGCGCTCTCCGACATCTGGGGACCCCGACGGGTGATGTGGCTGGGCCTGTCGATCTGGCTGGTGTGCCACGCGCTCTTCCTCACCGTGGCCCTGACCACGGTCGACTACCGTCTCATCCTGCTCACCTACGGCCTGCGCGGATTCGGCTATCCGCTGTTCGCCTTCGGGTTCCTGGTGTGGGTCTCGGCGGTGACCCCGCGTCAACGACTGGGCACCGCCGTGGGCTGGTTCTGGTTCGCCTTCACCGGCGGCCTGCCGACTCTGGGGTCGCTGGTCGCCAGCGGCCTGGTGCCGTGGATCGGCGCCTACTCCACGCTGTGGGTCGCCCTCGGGCTCATCTGCGTCGGCGGCCTGATCACGCTGCTGCTCGTCCGCGAACCCACCGGTGCCCGGCGACTGGCCCCCGAGGGCGAGCGCCCACTCATCACGCTCCTGGGCAGTCTCACCATCCTGTGGCGGCGTCCGCGGATCGGGGTCGGCTCCGCCGTCCGCGCCATCAACACCGCCTCGCAGTTCGGGTTCCTGGTGTTCCTGCCGGTCTTCTTCACCGAGACCGTGGGCTTCTCCCTGGAGCAGTGGCTGCGGCTGCTCACCGTCATGTTCGCCACCAACATCGGATTCAACCTCGCCTTCGGTGTCATCGGCGACCGGCTGGGGTGGCGTCGCACGGTGGCCTGGTGCGGTGGCGTCGGCTCGGCGATCAGCGTTCTGGCCCTCTACTACGTTCCCGTCGCGGCCGGCCCCCAGTACGCGCTCGCCCTCCTGGTCGCCGCGTTCTACGGCGCCACGCTGGCCGGATACGTGCCGCTGTCCGCGCTGATGCCGTCCCTGGCCTCAGAGCACAAGGGCCAGGCGATGGCCGCGCTGAACCTCGGCGCCGGCGTCAGTGTCGTCGCGGGCCCCGCCATCGTCGCCGTGTTCCTCGGCCCGCTCGGCGTGGTCGGGGTGATGTGGATCTTCGCCCTCCTGCACCTGGCGAGCGCGCTGATGACGGCCTTCCTCAAGCTGCCCGACACGGAGAACCCGGACCGGACGGCACACACGCGAACCGAGGGGCAGCAGTCCGACACGCCCGCCACACAGCGGGAATGACCTGCGGTAACAGGCACCACCCCTACCGATTCGCCCGATGAGAGAGCGCCGGCGCCCCCCGGGGGGGCGCCGGCCAGACCACCGACAGGAGGACCCGATGGCGGTCATCACCGTCGATGTCGGCACCTCGATGATCAAGGCCGTCGTCTTTGACGATGACGGAAACGAGGCCGCCGTCGCCCGCCGCGCCACGGAGGTACGCCGCCCGCGGCCCGGACGGGCCGAGCAGGACATGGACGACGTCTGGCGCATGGTGGCGGCCGCGATCCGCGAGGTCCTCGAGCGCACCCGCGCGACGATCGACCTCCTGGCCGTCACCGCCCAGGGTGACGGCTGTTGGCCCGTGGACGACACCGGCCGACCGACCGGACCGGCGATCCTGTGGTCGGACGGGCGCGCGGCGGCGATCGTCGAGGAGTGGCGCGCCGACGGTGTCCTCGACACCGCGTTCCGCCGCAACGGCTCGCTCACCTTCGCCGGCCTGCCCAACGCACTGCTCACCTGGCTGTCCCGCAACGACCCCGACCGGCTACGGCGCACGGCCGCCGTCCTCACCTGCGGCGGTTGGATCTTCCACCAGCTCACCGGCGCCATCGCCGTGGACGAGTCCGACGCCTCGGCCCCCTTCCTCGACCTGGGCTCCCGTGGCTACGACCCCGCCTGCCTCGATCTGTTCGGCCTGGGCTGGGCGGCCGACCTCCTGCCCGAGGTTCGCGGCGACGACCGCCGTACCGGTGGGCTCACCCCCGCCGCCGCGACCGAACTCGGCCTGCCCGCCGACCTCCCGGTCGTCATGGCCCCCTACGACATCGCCGCCACGGCCCTGGGCATCGGCGCCGTCACCGACGGCCAGGCGTGCAGCATCCTCGGTACCACCCTGTGCACCGAGGTGGTCACCAGTGCGCCCGACACCACCGGCGACCCGAGCGGGCTGACGATCGCACTCGACTCCTCCGGGCACCTGCTGCGCGCCTTCCCGACCCTCGCCGGAACCGAGATCCTCGGCTGGGCTGCCGCGCTCCTCGGCACGGACGGCCCGGCCGAGCTGGGCGACCTCGCGATGGCCGCCACCCCGGAGCCCGGCGGTCCCCTCTTCCTCCCCTACCTGTCCCCCGCCGGGGAGCGGGCGCCGTTCCTCGATCCCCACGCGCGGGGCACGTGGTGGGGGCTGTCCTTGGAACATGACCGGGCGCGGGTGGCGCGTTCGGTGTTCGAGGGGCTCACACTCGTGCTCAAGGACTGCCTGACCGCCTCTCGGATGCCCGTCACCGAGCTGCGGCTGAGCGGAGGCGGAGCCAACAGCGATCACTGGTGCGCGCTGATCGCCGACGTCACCGGTGTGCCCGTGGTCCGGTCCGCCGACACCGAGGTCGGCGCCAAGGGCGCTTTCCTCAGCGGCCTGGTCGCCACCGGACGCGCCCCCGACCTCGCCACGGCCGCCGCGGACCACGTCCGTCTGCGCTCCGTCCGCGAGCCCGATCCCCACCTGGCCACGTTCTACACCCACGCCTACGAGCGATTCCTGGACCTGCGCGACCTCGCCCGGCCCGGGTGGCGGCGGACGGCCTCCGGCCCCGCGATCACATCCACCGGGAAGGAGAACCGACGTGGCTGACACCCCGACCGACCCCGTGTGGGTCGGCATCGACCTCGGCACCCAGAGCGTCCGGGCACTGGCCGTGGACGACACCGGGAACGTTCTCGGCGCGGCCCGTGAACCCATGCGCGGCCACCGGGACGGCGGCCGTCACGAACAGGACCCCGAACGCTGGTGGACCGCGGTCGCGGACGCGTGCCTCAGCGCTCTGCGCACCGTCGCGGCGCACCGGGTCGCGGGGGTGGCCGTCGACGGCACCTCGGGAACCATCCTGCTCGCCGACGGCCACGGCACACCGCTCACCCCCGGGCTGATGTACGACGACCGGCGTGCCGCCGCCCAGGCCGTGCGGGCCGACGAGGCCGGCGCGAAGGTCTGGGCGGATCTGGGGTACCGCCGTATGCAGGCGCCGTGGGCACTGCCCAAGCTGCTCTGGTTGCTGGACCACGACCGCCGCGCCCGGTCGAGAGACGCCGTGCTGCTGCACCAGCCCGATCTCATCACCTGGCGGTTGGCCGGGCGCCGCACCGCCACCGACGCCAGTCACGCCCTCAAGACCGGATACCACCTCGTCGAGGAGCGCTGGCCCCGGGAGGTGATGGCCGAGCTCGGTGTGCCCCCGGCGCTGCTCCCCGACGTCGTACGGCCCGGCACCGTGCTGGGGGAGGTGTGCGCGGAGGCGGCCGAGCGCACCGGCCTGCCGCGCGGCGTCCCGGTCATCGCCGGCATGACCGACGGATGCGCGGCACAGCTGGGAGCGGGGGCCCTGGCGCCCGGCGCGTGGAACTCGGTGCTGGGCACCACCCTCGTACTCAAGGGCGTGACCCCGCACCTCCTGCGCGATCCCGGCGGTGTGGTCTACTCGCACCGCTCTCCGACCGGGGACTGGCTGCCCGGCGGAGCGTCGAGCACCGGCGCCGGGGCGCTCACCCACGCTCTGCCCGGCCGCGACCTGGACGAGTTGTCCGCCCGCTCCGCCGAACGCGGCACCACGTCCACCGTCGCCTACCCGCTGGTCTCGGCCGGGGAGCGGTTCCCGTTCAGCGCTCCCGAGGCGGAGGGGTTCCTCCTCGACGCTCCCGTTGACGAGACCGACCACTACGCGGCCCTGGCGCAGGGTGTCGGCTACATCGAACGGCTCTGCTTCGACTACCTGGACCTCCTCGGCGCCCCCGCCGACGGCCCGCTGAGCCTCACCGGCGGAGCCGTGCGCAGCCGCTACTGGTGCCGGCTGCGCGCCGACATCCTGGACCGCCAGGTCACCGTGCCGGCCAACGCCGAACCCGCGCTGGGCATGGCACTGCTCGCCGCCTGCCGAGAGCGCGATCCGGTACGGGTCGCCACCGAGATGGTGCGGGTGCGCGCGACCATCGATCCCCGCGACGACCCCCACGAGGCCGAGCGCCTGCGCGAGGGCTACCTGCGGCTCGTCGCCGAACTGCGGGACCGCGGCTGGCTAACCCACCACGTGGCCGAGCACGCCGAGGCCCGCGTCCGGTGAGGAAAGGAGGTGAACGGTCCATGGGACGCACCGGGTAGCTCCGAGGAGACCCACCCTGAACGGCGAAGACGCGCTGCGGACAGCGGCGCGACCACGGACCCGTCGGGCACACGACCCGATCGGGCGGCGAGAACGGAGTGCGAAGTGACCGACCTTGTTCTGGCGCGGCACGGAGAGACGACCTGGCACGTGAACAACCGCTACGCGGGCTCCAGCGACATCCCGCTGTCGGCGCGTGGCCGGGCCCAAGCCGAGGCGCTGGCGGCCTGGGCCGGCGACGCGGGGTTGGACGCGGTGTGGTGCTCCACGCTCTCCCGCGCCCAGGAGACCGCTCTGCCCAGTGCACGGGCCATCGGCGCCGAGCCCCGCCCGGACGAGCGGCTCCGGGAGATCCACTTCGGGGAGGGGGAGGGCAGGACCGCCGCCGAGATGGAACGGCTCTTCCCACAGCGCCGGGCCGCGTTCGTCACCGACCCGGTGACACACCACCTTCCCGGAGGTGAGGATCCGCACCTGACCGTCAAGCGTGCTGTGAGCTGCTTCGACGACATCATCCACAGCCACCCGGAGGGACGTGTCCTGGTCGTCACCCACACCACGCTCATCCGCCTGGCCCTGTGCCACCTGCTCCACCTCCCGTTGCGGGAGTACCGCCGTCTCTTCCCGAGCGTGCGCAACACCGGCCTGACGACTCTGCGCCTCAGCGGGGGGCATGCGTCGTTGATCGACTTCAACGTCCCGCCGGGGGCCGCCGCCGCGCACCCGCTCGTCCCGCGCGAGCCATGAGCCGACGGCGGTGTCCTGCGGACCCGCGCCGACCCTGACTCCACCCAGACGAGGAAACCCAGAGGAATCCCCATGACCACCACCGTCCTCGCGGCAGGCGACCGCTTCGTGCTGCCCAGGCTGCTGTCCGACGCCGTCCGTGCCCGTGCGGACGCCGACATCGGCGTGCGCGAGCTGGAACTGCCGTGGCCGCACGTGCCCTTCGGCCCCGTCGCCGAGGTCCAGGAGGCGTCGGGCACCGAGGAGGAGCTCATCGCGGCCCTGAGCGGTGTACGCGTCTGTGTCACGCAGATGGCGCCGCTCACCGAGCGCGTCCTGGCGGCCTGCCCCGACCTGGAACTGTTCTGTGTCAGCCGGGGCGGCCCGGTGAACGCGAACCTCGACGCGGCCACCCGGCACGGCGTCGCCGTCTGCTTCGCGCCCGGACGCAACGCGGCGGCCACGGCCGAGCACACCCTCGGCCTCATCCTCGCCGCCGCCAGGCACATCCCCGACCTGCACACCGACTTGAGGGAAGGGCGCTGGCGCGGCGACTTCTACGACTACGACAACTGCGGCGTGGGGATCGAGGGAACCGCCGTCGGGCTCGTCGGCTACGGCGCCATCGGCCGCCGAGTCGCCGCGGCGCTGTCCGCGCTCGGAGCTCGGATCCTCGTGCACGACCCCTATGTGACCGAGGACGCGCTGCCGGAGACGGCCACCAAGGTGACCCTCGACGACCTGCTGGCCCACGCGCGGATCGTCTCGCTGCACGCCCGCCTGACCCCCGAGACCAGGGGCATCATCGGGACGGACGAGATCGCCGCGATGCGACCCGGCGGTGTCCTGGTCAACTGCGCGCGCGGTGGACTGGTCGACTACGACGCCGTCCGCCGCGCCCTGGAATCGGGTCACCTACACGCGGCGGCGTTCGACGTCTACGCCGAGGAACCCGTCCCGCCGGACTCCCGACTGCTCAAGGCTCCGAACGTCGTCCTCACCCCGCACGTGGCCGGGGCGAGCCGCCAGGTCGCGCACAAGGCGGCCGACCTCGTCGCGGCCGAGGTCCACCGCTTCCTCGACGGACGACCGCTCGCGCACTGCGCCAACCCGGCCGTCCTCGACACCGATGGGGTTCTTCGAGGAAGGAAGGGGCGCGGGGAATGAGCGATGCGGCTCCCCACGGGCCGCCGCGGTTTCGGATTCGACACGAACCCCGCCGACGAGATCTCAGCCACGTCGAGCCGTTCGACCAGCCCGCGACGAGGCTCGCCCCGCCCCGGCGAGGTGTGGAGCACACCCCCGACGAGGCCGGACCTGACCGGTGGTGTTACCAGACGGTGATGAACGGTGTCGGGTGCCGCCCTACCTGGGCGTGGACGATAGGCTCACAGTTGGCCGAACCTGTCGGGATTCCCTCGGCCGTCGCGACCGTTGCAATGGGTGACCTCGCGGCCGGGGGCACCGCACGCCCCGCTCCGACACCCTGGGTGGTCCGTCCCCCCGCCAGGTCACCGGTCCGCCCCCTCGGCGGGCCGCGCCGGACACCGCCGGTGCCCGGCGACAGTACGCCAACAACCTTGCGCACACCGTGTCGAACGGGTGCCCGAGAAGGAGAACGAAAGTCCGTGAACGCCCACACGCCGCACGAACTTGAGTGGTCGGACCTCGACCTCCGCGCAGTCGACACCGTCCGAGCTCTGGCCATGGACGCGGTCGAGAAGTCGGGTAACGGACACCCCGGCACCGCCATGAGCCTCGCGCCCGCCGCCTACCTCCTGTTCCAGAAGGTCATGCGGCACGACCCGACCGCCCCTGAGTGGGTGGGCCGCGACCGCTTCGTGCTCTCCTGCGGCCACTCCAGCCTCACCCTTTACATCCAGCTCTACCTCGCCGGATACGACCTGAGCCTGGACGACCTCAAGTCGCTGCGCCAGTGGGACAGCCGCACCCCGGGCCACCCCGAGTTCGGGCACACCGCGGGTGTGGAGACCACCACCGGCCCGCTGGGCCAGGGCATCGGCAACGCGGTCGGCATGGCCATGGCCGCCCGCCGCGAGCGGGGTCTGTTCAACCCCGAGGCCGGTCCCGGCTCCAGCCCCTTCGACCACCACGTCTACGCCATCTGCTCCGACGGTGACGTCCAGGAGGGCGTCAGCCACGAGGCCAGCGCGCTCGCCGGGACCCAGCGACTGGGCAACCTCATCGTGATCTGGGACGACAACCGGATCTCCATCGAGGACGACACCCGCGTCGCGCACACCGAGGACGTGGCCGAGCGCTACCGCGCCTACGGCTGGCACGTCGAGGAGGTCGACTGGGCCGCCTCCGGCGAGTACGCCGAGGACGTCCACGCCCTGCACGAGGCGATCCTGCGCGGCAAGGCCGAGACCGACCGTCCCACCTTCATCCGCCTGCGCACCATCATCGGCTGGCCCGCGCCCAACAAGCAGAACACCGGCGCCATCCACGGCGCGGCCATCGGCACCGCCGAGATCTCCGCGACCAAGGAGATCATGGGCCTGCCCGATGAGCCGTTCGCCGTCGAGGACGCCGTCATCGAGCACACCCGCCGTGCCCTGGACCGGGGCCGCCAGGCACGCTCCGAGTGGGAGGCCGCCTTCCAGGCCTGGCGGCGCAGCGCCGGTGAGCACGGCGACCTCTTCGACCGGCTCCAGTCCGGCAAGCTTCCCGTGGGCTGGGAGGAGAGCCTGCCCTCCTTCGAGGCCAGCGAGAAGGGCATGGCCACCCGCAAGGCCAGCGGCGAGGTGCTCAGCGCCGTCGCGCCGGTCCTGCCCGAGCTGTGGGGCGGCTCCTCCGACCTGGCGGGGTCCAACAACACCACGCCCAAGGGTGAGCCCTCCTTCCTGCCCTTCGACCGGGCCAGCACCATGTTCCCGGGCAACCCGTACGGCCGCGTGCTGCACTTCGGCGTGCGCGAGCACGGCATGGGCTCGATCCTCAACGGCATCGCCCTGCACGGCCCGACCCGCCCCTACGGCGGCACGTTCCTGGTGTTCAGCGACTACATGCGCCCCGCCGTCCGGCTCGCCGCGCTGATGAAGCTGCCGGTCACCTACGTGTGGACGCACGACTCCATCGGCCTGGGCGAGGACGGTCCCACCCACCAGCCGGTCGAGCACCTGTGGTCGCTGCGCGCGATCCCCGGTCTCGACGTCGTCCGCCCGGCCGACGCCAACGAGACCGCGGTCGTCTGGCGCAAGGTCCTGGAGACCACCGACCGCCCGGCGGCGCTCGCCCTGACCCGCCAGAACCTGCCGGTCCTGGACCGCACCGAGTACGCGCCGGCCGAGGACGCGGCCCGGGGCGGCTACGTGCTCGCCGAGGCGGGCACCGGGACTCCGGAGGCGATCATCATCGCCACCGGCAGTGAGGTCCCGATCGCCCTCGCCGCCCGCGAGGATCTGGAGGCGGCGGGTACGCCCACGCGCGTGGTCTCCATGCCCTGCGTGGAGTGGTTCGAGGCCGAGAGCGAGGAGTACCGCGAGAGCGTCCTGCCCTCCTCCGTGCGCACCCGCGTGTCGGTCGAGGCCGGGATCGCGATGGGCTGGCGCGCCTACGTCGGCGACGCGGGCGAGTCGGTCAGCCTGGAGCACTTCGGCGCCTCCGCGCCCTACCAGACCCTGTACGAGAAGTTCGGCCTCACCTCCGAGGCCGTGGTCGCGGCGGTGCGCGGCAGCGCCGCCAAGGCCGGACGCTGACGTCGCGGGCCCCGCGCCGGGACCTGGCGCGGGGCCCGCTCCCTGTGTGTAGCGGGCGCCAGACGCCCACGAGGAAGGCACGAGACACCATGAGCCACACACCACTGAAGGCCCTCTCCGAGGCGGGCGTGTCCGTCTGGCTGGACGACATCAGCCGTGAACGGCTGCGCACCGGCAACCTGGCCGCCCTGATGTCCACCCACCATGTGACGGGCGTGACCTCCAACCCGACGATCTTCGACAAGGCGCTCGCCGAGGGCGACGCCTACGACGAGCAGGTGCACGAGCTCGCCGCTCGCGGCGTGTCGGTCGACGAGGCCGTCCGTCTGCTCACCGCCTACGACATCCGCTGGGCCGCCGACACCCTGCGCCCGGTCTACGACTCCACCGGCCGCGTCGACGGCCGGGTCTCCTTGGAGGTCGACCCGCGGCTGGCCCGCGACACCGAGCGCACGGTCGCCGAGGCCAAGGCGCTGTGGTGGCTGGTCGACCGCCCCAACCTGATGATCAAGATCCCGGCCACGGCCGAGGGTCTGCCCGCCATCACCCGCGTGCTGGGCCTGGGCATCAGCGTGAACGTGACGCTGATCTTCTCCCTGGAGCGCTACCGCCAGGTGATGGACGCGTTCCTGGCCGGCATGGAGCTGGCCCGCGTCAACGGCCACGACCTGTCCCGGATCCAGTCCGTGGCCTCGTTCTTCGTCAGCCGCGTCGACACCGAGATCGACAAGCGCCTCGAGGCCGTCGGCACCGACGAGGCCAAGGCCCTGCGCGGCCGCGCGGCCGTCGCCAACGCCCGCCTGGCCTACCAGGAGCACGAGGAGGTCTTCTCCTCCCGCGAGTGGAAGGCCCTGGCCGACCTGGGCGCCACTCCGCAGCGCCCGCTGTGGGCCTCCACCGGCGTGAAGGACCCCGCCTACGAGGACACCCGGTACGTCACCGAACTGGTCGCGCGCGACACCGTGAACACGATGCCGCAGGCGACCCTGGACGCCACCGCCGACCACGCGGTCGTCACCGGCAACACCATCCTGGGCACCTACGAGCAGGCCGAGGCCGACTTCGCCGCGCTGGAGGGCGTCGGCGTCAACCTCACCGAGGTGTTCGGGGTCCTGGAGGACGAGGGCGTGAGCAAGTTCGTCGACTCCTGGGAGAGCCTGCTGGGCGGCTTGGCCGCCAAGCTCGACCAGGCCTCCTGAGCCCCGGCACGCCACGCGGAGCCGTCCCGCGGGCGAGGCGGCCCGTCAGTGACGTAGGGGCGCCGCGGTCCACCGGCCGGGGCGCCCCGGCCCGAGCCCCCGTCCCCACCCGGACGGGGGCTCGGGTGCCCAGCCACCATCCACCGGCCACTCTCGACAGAAGGACGAGATCTCGTGAAAGAACCGGTGATGCCCGGAGCGGTACCCAACCCGCTCCGCGACGCCCAGGACCGCCGCCTGCCCCGCATCGCCGGGCCCAGTGTGCTGGTGCTGTTCGGCGTCACGGGCGACCTGGCGCGCAAGAAACTGCTGCCCGCCATCTACGACCTCGCGAACCGGGGCATGCTTCCTCCGGGGTTCGGCCTGGTGGGCTTCGCCCGCCGGGACTGGGAACACCAGGACTTCGCCGCCCAGGCGCACGAGGCGGTCCGCGCCCACGCGCGCACCCCTTTCCGTGAGGACGTGTGGCGCCAGTTGAGCGAGGGAATCCGCTTCGTCCAGGGCGACCTCGGCGACGACGACGCCTTCGACCGCCTGGCCGACACGGTGCGCGAACTGGACGCCCAGCGCGGCACGGGAGGTAACTACGCCTTCTACCTGTCCCTGCCGCCCAAGCTGTTCCCGACCGTGGTCACCCAGCTCAAGCGGTCCGGCCTGGCCGAGGCCAAGGAGGGCGAGGGGCCCGGGGGGAGCACGCCGTGGCGGCGGGTGGTCATCGAGAAGCCCTTCGGCCACGACCTGGACAGCGCCCGGGAGCTCAACACGGTCGTCGACGACGTGTTCCCGCCGTCGTCGGTGTTCCGTATCGACCACTACCTGGGCAAGGAGACGGTCCAGAACATCCTGGCCCTGCGCTTCGCCAACACCCTGTTCGAGCCGCTGTGGAACCGCAGCTATGTGGACCACGTGCAGATCACCATGGCCGAGGACATCGGTGTGGGGGGCCGGGCGGGCTACTACGACGGGATCGGCGCCGCCCGCGACGTCATCCAGAACCACCTGCTGCAGCTGCTGGCCCTGGTCGCCATGGAGGAACCGGTCTCCCACGACGCGGACGCGATCCGCGCGGAGAAGGAGAAGGTCCTGTCGGCGGTCTCACTGCCCGACGACCTGTCCACCGGGACCGCGCGCGGCCAGTACGCCGCCGGCTGGCAGGGCGGCGCGGCGGTACCCGGCTACCTGGAGGAGGACGGCATCCCGTCCGACTCCGGGACCGAGACCTACGCGGCGCTCAAGCTCATGGTCGACACCCGCCGTTGGTCGGGCGTCCCGTTCTACCTGCGCACGGGCAAACGGCTGGGGCGGCGCGTCACGGAGGTCGCACTGGTGTTCCAGGGGGCCCCGCAGCAGCTGTTCCCCCGCACCGACATCACCGAACTGGGGCAGAACGCCCTGGTCCTGCGCATCCAACCCGACGAGGGGGTGACGCTGCGCTTCGGGTCCAAGGTGCCCGGCGCCAGCATGGAGGTGCGCGACGTCAGCATGGACTTCACCTACGGCCAGTCCTTCACCGAGGCCAGCCCCGAGGCCTACGAGCGGCTCATCCTGGACGTGCTCATCGGTGACCCGCCGCTGTTCCCCCGGCAGGAGGAGGTCGAGCTGTCCTGGCGGATCCTGGATCCGGTCGAGGACTTCTGGGCCAAGTCCGGCCAGCCCGAGCAGTACGGCTCCGGCACGTGGGGACCGGAGTCGGGTGAGGTCCTGCTCGCCAGGGACGGCCGCCAGTGGCGGCGCCCGTGACCGCCCACGACCACGCCGGAGGGATCCGCGGATGACGCTCTACCTGCCGAACACCACGACTGCGGCGATCACCGAGGCGCTCATGGCCGAACGGCACAGTGTCGGCGGCGGCGCCATGAACATGGTCCTCACCCTGGTCATCGTCACCGACGAGGCCGACCACTACGACGCCGTGCGCGCGGCCACCGAGGCCGGACACGAGCACCCGTCGCGCGTGGTGGCGCTGATCCGGCGCGACCCGCGAGCGGAGCCGGCGATCGACGCCGAGATCCGCCGCCCGGGCACCTCGGGGCCGGGCGAGGCGGTGCTGCTGCGACTGTACGGACCGCTGGGCGAGCACCCCGACTCCGTGATCACCCCGCTCCTGGTGCCGGACGCGCCGGTCGTGGCGTGGTGGCCCGGGGCGGGACCGACCGACCCGGGGTCCGACCCCGTGGGGCGCCTGGCCCAGCGGCGCATCACCGACGCGCTGCGGGCCCAGGACCCGCTGCGGGATCTCCAGGAGCGGATCGAGCACTACACCCCGGGCGACACCGACCTGTCCTGGACCCGGTTGACACCGTGGCGGTCGCTGCTGGCCAGTGCCATGGACCAGCCGTGCGGCTGGGTGACCTCGGCGAGGGTGACCGCCGAGGAGCACTACCCGAGCGCCGACCTCATGGCGGCCTGGCTGACCGACCGGCTGGCGGTGACCGTGGAGCGCGCCGTCTCCGACGGTCCGGGACTGACCGAGGTCCGGCTGACCACCGACCACGGGGACGTCGCCCTGACCCGGGTGGACGGGCGGGTGGCCACATTGTCACGGCCTGGCCAGCCGGATCAGACCGTGGCGTTGGAACGGCGCGGGGCGGCCATGGCGCTGGCCGAGGAACTGCGCCGTCTGGACGCCGATGAGACCTACGCGAGCGCCGCCCGCCAGCTGGGGTCGTCGCTCGCTGGAAGCGGAGCACAGTAACCATGAGTGAACCGGAGATCCTCCGTCACGAGGACGGGAACCGGCTCGCGGACGCGGCCGCGCGGCGGCTGGTCGACATGATCGCCGAGGCCGCGCGGGAGGAACGGGCGTTCCACCTGGTGCTGACCGGCGGCGGGGTCGGGATCACGACCCTGCGGGCGGTGGGCGACCGGGCGGAGGCGGTCGGTCTGGACTGGTCGCACGTGCACCTGTGGTGGGGGGACGAGCGCTTCCTGCCCGAGGGCGACGGCGAGCGCAACGAGACCCAGGCGCGGGAGGCGCTGCTGGACCGGGTCAAGCTCCCGGTGCACCACGTGCACCCGATGCCCGCCTCCGACGGGATGGACGGGGACCACGTCGAGCACGCGGCGACCCGGTACAAGCGGGAGCTGACGGCGGCGGCGCGCGGTGAGGCCCCGGTGCCCCGGTTCGACGTGTGCCTGCTGGGCGTGGGCCCGGACGCGCACGTGGCCTCGCTGTTCCCCGGACTGCCCGCGGTGTGCGAGGACGAGTCGGCCGTGGCCGCGGTGCACGACTCACCCAAGCCGCCGCCGCGGCGCATCTCGCTGACGCTGCCGTCGATCCGGTCGGCCCGCCAGGTGTGGGTGCTGGCCTCCGGTGAGGGCAAGGCCGAGGCGGTCCGGCTGGGCCTGGCGGGCGGGGACCCGTGCGAGGCGCCCGTGGCGGGTGCGCGCGGCGCCGAGCGGACCCTGTTCTGGGTGGACGAGGCGGCGGCCTCGCGTCTGTGAAACGCAGCGAATTCGCCCCCGGCCGGACAGGTCGGGGGCGACTTCTTTGCCGACGGGTTCAGTCGAAGAGGTCCTCGGCGCGTTCCACGGCTGCCACACGGCGCGCCCAGCCGTGGAGCTCCTCGAGATCGGTTGAGGACGTGATCCGCTCGCGAACCTCGTCGCTGACCCCGATCCCCCTGGAGTCCAGGAATTCGAGAACCGCCTCGGCCAGTCCCTCGGCCTTGCCCTTGGCCTCGCCTTCACGGAAGGGGCGGCCGATCAGTTCGGTCTTGAACTCGTAGTCGCGCAGTTTCACGATCTCCTCCAGGGATCCTCGGGCCGCTGCGGACAGCGCCGCGAGCACGTAGTCAGAGTACAACGAGGAGTTCGACGTATCGAGGCTCCTCAGGGCCACGTACAGGGCTTCGAGCGCGGCCCGGTCCTCGGTCGGGTTGGCGGCCATGGCCAGGATGGTCAGAAGGGGGTGGGCCGCGGCCGTCTTCTCGTCGGTGACGGGAGCGAGTCCGTCGAGCGAGGACACCACCGGCTGAACGTGGCCGCACCCCAGGTCGATGGGGTCGCCGTACCTCCCTGCCAGAGCGGAGTCGGGTGTCAGGACCAGCAGGGCGACCGGGCACTTCAGCCGCAGGCGCGTGTACGCCACGTAGGCGGGCCAGGAGTGGTGCTTGCGCGGGTCCCAGGATCGTTGGGGCTCGGTGATGATCGCGAGAACCGCCACGGGTTCGTCGCCTTCGTGTGGCAGCGGCGCGCGCGCTCGCACACCACCACGTTGTCGGAGTTCAACCTGCCTTGACCCCGGCTCTTCAAGGCCGGGAGGAATCGCCGCACAGGCCGCGTTGAGCCCTTCGGTGACGAGGGTCACTTCGCGGGCATCCGCCTGCGTTCTGTCACACCCCCGGTACACACTGGTGGGCGTGTCGACGATCACCGTGCAGCTCAAGCTCACACCCTCGCCGGAGCAGGCGGCGGTGCTGGGCGCGACGCTGCGCGCGCTCAACGACCACGCCACCCACGTGTCCCAGACCGCCCACCGCGAGGGTGTGGTCAAGAACCACCCTCTGCGCAAACTCACCTACCCAGGTCTGCGCGCCGCCGGAGTCGGGTCCCAGGCGGCCCAGTTGACCATCAAGAAGGTCGCCGACGCCTACACCACCCGCACCGCCAACCTGAAGGCCGGAAACCACGGCCCGCCCGGCTCCAAGCGGCGGCGACGCATCGAGTCGACCCCGATCTCCTTCCGTCCCGAGGCGGCGCAGCCCTATGACGCGCGGAACCTGTCCTTGGCCCTGGACCAGCGCACGATCTCGCTGTGGACCCTCCAGGGACGGTTGAAGGACGTCCCGTTCGCGGGCTCGCCGGACCAGCTCAAGCTGCTGGCCGACCACGAACGCGGCGAGTCCGACCTGCTGTGCCGGGACGGCGTCTGGTTCCTGCTGGTCAGCGTCCAGGTCCCCGACACCCCGGAGTACGCCCCGGACGGGTTTTTGGGGGTGGATCTGGGGATCGTCAACATCGCGACCACCTCCGACGGTGAGATCCTGGCCGGGCGCGGGCTCAACCCGTACCGCAGACGGCAGCAGCGCCTACGCGCCAAGCTCCAGACCAAGGGCACCAAGAGTGCCAAGCGGCTGCTCAAACGCCAGCGCCGTAGGGAGTCCCGCCGGGCGCGGGACGCCAACCATGTCATTTCCAAACGCATCGTGGCCGAGGCCGAACGCACCGGACGCGGCATCTCCCTCGAGGACCTGAGGGGGATTCGCGCCCGGGTACGGCAGAGGAAGCCCCAACGGGCCGCGCTGCACAGCTGGTCGTTCCACCAGCTCGGGAGTTTCATCACCTACAAGGCCAAACGGGCCGGTGTGCCGGTGGTGCAGGTGAACCCCGCGCACTCCTCACGGGAGTGCGCCGAGTGTTCCCACACCCATCGACACAACCGGATCTCCCAGGCCCTGTTTACCTGCCGGTCGTGTGGCGTCGCCCGCGCACGCAGACCGGAACGCTTCCCGTGTCCTGGCCCGCCGTGGCCAGGCCGTGTGGAACGCGGGGCGGCAGTCATCCGCCCCTGACGATTCCTAGGGAGTTGTCTGGACGCGGGAGGTCGATCCGGCAGCCAGCCGGGCGCCTACGTCCCTTCAGGGCCGAGAAGCTGACGTACGGCAACGCGGTACTCGTGGCCTCGGCGGCGTCGCACCGCACCCGGGTGTAGGCGGGCAGGGACTTGCCGGTGACCTCGTGCAGAAGCTCCGCCGCGAACTCCGGATCGTGCCGGATCAGGTCGAGGGGGAACTCGTGTTCGTGTGAGGGCATGGCGGAAAACTATGGCCCATGCCACCATCTCCGCAGCTCAACGACCAAACGTCCACATAAGACCCATCCGCCCCGGTCTGTTCGACCCCGGAACCGCGCGCACGAGCGCCCCTCCGGACCGCCGTCGCGGTCCGGAGGGGCGCTCGTGTCCTGTCGGGCGCTGTGTCAGGCGACGGTCGAACTCCTCCAGAACACCGGGATGAGGATGGCCGCCGCCAGGACGTGGGTGAACACCAGGACCGCCTCGGTGGCGGCACCGCCGCCCACCGACACCGACGGCACGCACGACACCGCGGTGAACACGACCGCCACGACCGTCCACAGCAGGCGGCCCCGCGCGCCGAGGAGGCGTTCGGCCAGGGCGAGCGCGCCCCAGCCGATGAGGCCGAAGAGCGCCGTCCACAGGACGAAGGCGGGTACGGGGACGGGGCCGGGTTCCATACCGGGCATCTCGATCACCATGTCGACGCCCAGGAACGGGGCCAGGCCGCCGACGACGGCGGTGGCGACGCTGGCGGCGGCGATCGCGCCCAGGCGGGGCTTCCAGGCACCGCGGCGGGTGCGGGTGGTGCGGGTCTCAGGGGATGTCGCGGTCATGACGGCTTTCCTCGTGTCTCGAAGGTACGGATACGACCGTACGGACCTCCGGTGAGACTTCCTATGCGCCAGACGCTCTCCTGTTTACGTGATCGTCTCCTGTCGGGCCTGTCCGAGGTACGCTCACCGCATGGACGTACTCAGCGACGTGGTCGGGACGATCCGCTCGGGACAGCCGCGCGCGGCACGGGTCGAGTGGCACTCCCCCTGGGGCATGCGGTTCCCGGAGGTGTCCGGGGCGGGTTTCCAGGTGGTGCTCCAGGGCTCCGCCTGGCTGCGGGCCGAGGGCGTCGACCCGCTCCGACTGGGTGTGGGGGACGTGGTCTTCCTCCCGCACGGCCACGGATACGCGCTGTCCGACCGGCCGGACGCCCCGATCGACGAGCTGTCATGCGTGTCGGCCCTGGACGGGCGGAGGAACGGCGCGCCGGTCGGTGAGTTCGTGTGCGACGCCCGGGGAGCCCGGCCCCACCCCCGCTTCGACTCGACCGCGCTCGGCTCCCCGGACGGGGACCCGCCCTCGTGCGTCACCGTGGGAGGGGCGTACAAGACCCACGCCAGCCGCCCGCACCCGATGCTCGTGGAGCTTCCGCGCGTCGTGCACCTGCCCGCCCGGGTGGGACAGCACCCGGAACTCACCTCGGCGGTGGAGCTGTTGGGACGGGAGTTGGACACCTCGCACCACGGTGTCGACACGGTGGTCCCGGCCCTGCTGGACATCCTGCTGATGTACATCCTTCGGGCGTTCCTGGAGGAGCACCGGCCCGAGGCGGCCTGCGGCTGGATCGGCGCGCTGCGCGACCCGGCGGTGGGCGCGGCGGTGCGCGCCGTCCACGGGGATCCGGCGCACCCGTGGACCGTGGCGGAGCTGGGTGAGCGTGCCGGGCTGTCCCGGGCGGCGTTCTCGCGGAGGTTCACCGCGATGGTCGGGCAGGCGCCGCTCGCCTACGTCACGTGGTGGCGGTTGACCCGGGCCAGGGCGCTGCTCCAGGAGACGGACGCCCCGATCAGCGCGATCGCGGCGCGGGTGGGGTACGGGTCGCAGTTCGCCTTCGCCAACGCGTTCAAGCGCGAGTTCGGGACCTCGCCGGGGCGGTACCGGTCGGGGGTCGCCGACGCGTCCTGAGCGCTCCGCCCGGGCCGCCACTCGGCTACTCGTCGAGGTACCGGTACCTGTCGTCACCCGGCGAGACGACGAGACGACCGTTCCGGAGCTGCCACTCAGTCATGCCGTCGACCTCATGGCTGACCAGGAACAGGCCCGTGACGCGGTCCCCGTCGTCGTCGGAGGCCGGGATCCGCGCGATCTCCCTCATCTGTTCGACGAGCCCGTCCAGGGCGGAGGCACGGACGTCTGCACCGTAGAAGACGTAACGGGTCCAGTTGACGTGCTGACGAGGCAGGCCCCAACCGTGGGAGTGGTGGCCGTCCTCATGCGAGGAGATCACCTCCCGGACGGCGACGAGCTGTTTCTCGTCGCACTCCAGCCATCCCCTGACCGCCACGTAGACGCCCACGCCCACCCCCTCCTCGGCGGGTCAGGATACGCGGGGTCACACGGCCCGGCACGCATCAGGCCACACCACCGGACGGGCCGAGCCCGAGCTCATCCCGGTACGGCCGCCCTGAGCACGTCCTCGCACCACCGACGGAAACCGGTGGGCGCGGGCTCGGGGATGCTCGGTTCTCGGGCGCACCGCTAATCGTCCTCACCATCGCCTGGCCGCGGCAGTCCCGTTCGATGGCCACAGCGGCGCTCGTCCGGGCCGCGGCGGACACGGCCGAGGACGCAGCCCGAACCCCCACGCCGATCGCGACACCGCAGGACGGGGCTTGATAGGCAAGGAATCACTTGCCTATAGTGAAGGCATGGCCGACGACGTCTTCAAGGCCTTGGCCGACCCCACACGCCGGAAGATCCTCGACGAACTCGCCGAGCGGCGGGGGCAGACGCTCTTCGAGATCTGCTCGCGCCTGACCATGAAGCACCAGATCACCATGTCCCGCCAGGCGGTCTCCCAGCACCTCGCCGTGCTGGAGGCGGCGGGACTCGTCGAGAGCAGACGCGAGGGGCGCAACAAGTTCCACGACCTGAACACGGCTCCGCTGGAGCACATCGCCGAGCGATGGATCAGACACGACCCACCGGAGAACTCATGAGAATCCACCTGTCCAGTGTCTTCGTCGACGACCAGGACAAGGCCTTGCGCTTCTACACCGAGGTGCTGGGCTTCGTGAAGAAGCACGAGGTCCCGCTCGGCGAGGACCGCTGGCTGACGGTCGTGTCCCCCGAGGACCGGGACGGTACCGAGCTGCTCCTCGAACCCAGCGGCCACCCCGCGGTCAAGCCCTTCAGGGAGGCCTTGGTCTCGGACGGCATCCCCTACACGCAGTTCGCCGTCGACGACGTCCGGGCCGAGTTCGAGCGGCTTAGGACGCTGGGGGTCCGGTTCACCCAGGAGCCCGTGGAGATGGGCCCGGTCACCACGGCGGTGTTCGACGACACCTGCGGCAACCTGATCCAGATCATCCACCAGAAGTAGCGGCGGCATCGCCGTGCCCCCGAACCGGTCCGGTCCGGGGGCACGTGTCACGTGCGGGTCAGGCCACGCTCGGGCAGGACAGGCCCGCCTCGGGCGCCTCACCCGTGAGCAGGTAGGCGTCCACCGGGTCGTCCACGCACTCGCTCTTGTCGTTGCCGTAGAGCGTGTGTCCGGCGCCCTCGTAGGTCACCAGGGTCGCGGTCTCCAGCTGACCGGCGAGCTCCTCGGCCCAGGTGTACGGGGTGGCCGGGTCGCCCACGGTGCCGATGACCACCACGGGCGGGGCGTCGGGGGCGGTGAACCCGGTCGGCGCCTCCTCAGTGTCCGGCCAGTACGCGCAGGGCAGCTGCTCCCACACCAGGTCGGCGCCGAACAGCGGCGAGGCGTCGCCGGCCCGGTCCACGGCGTCCCGGTAGGCGAGGATGTCCGTCGGGTCGTTGCGGTCGGCGCAGTTGATCGCGGTCAGCGCGGCCTCGGCGTCCAGCTCCTCCTCGCCGGGCTTGAGCTGCACGGGCTCCTCGTCCTCGTAGAGGCCGTAGGTGTTCTCGTACAGGTAGCCGAGGTAGTACTCGGTCTCCTCGGCGTCCCCGCTGTCGATCGCCGTGAGCAGGTCGGTGAGGTAGTCCCAACTCTCCTCGTAGTACAGCTCCATGCCGATCATCGACACCAGGGTGGCGCCGTCGATCGTGACGCCCTCCACCACGGGCGCCTCCCGGTCGAGCGTGGCCATGATGTCCGCCATCGCCGCGTCGGCGTCGTCGGCTCCGGTGAACGGGCAGGCGTCGCCGGTGGCCGCACAGTCCTCAGCGAACAGCCCCCACGTTCCCTGGAAGCCGAGCGCCTGGTCGTAGGCGACCTCGACGTTGGGCCGGTCGGTCTCCACGGCGCCGTCCAGGACCAGGGCCCGGGCGTTGTCCGGGAACATCTCGGCGTAGAGCGCGCCGATGTAGGTGCCGTAGGAGTAGCCGACGTAGGTCAGCCGCTCGTCGCCCAGGGCGTCACGCAGCACGTCGAGGTCGCGGACGACGTTGACCGTGCCGATGTTGGCGAGGAACTCCTCGCCCACCGTGTCGACGCAGTCGTCCGCGTAGGTCCGGGCGGTCTCCGCCAAGGGCTGGAGGTCCGCTTCGGTCAGGTCGGCGGGGTCGGTGTCCCCGAACCCCTGTCGGGCCTCGACCATGGCGTTCCAGTTCCCGCAGGCGAAGCCGCCGCTCTCCCCCACGCCGCGCGGGTCGAAGGAGACCAGGTCGAAGGAGGCCCGGATCTCGTCGGAGAACGACGGGTAGTCCAGCATGTCGAGGCCGGTCACACCGGGGCCACCCGGGTTGACCACCAACGACCCGACGCGCTGGTCGGCGTCGCCCTGCGCCGGAGCCCGAATCACGGCGAGGTCGAAGGTCTCACCGTCCGGCTCGTCGTAGTCGAGCGGGACGGTGACCGTTCCGCACTCCAGTGCCTCGACCCAGTCGGGCTCCGACCCCCATTCGACGAGTTCGTCCACCTGCTCCTGGTCGTAGCAGGTCGACCACTCGATCGTCTGACCGGCGAAGGCGGCCGTGACACTCGCCGTCTCCGCTGTCTCTGCCGCCTCCGACTCACCCGGTGTCGGGACACACCCCGCGACCAGGGCGGTCACCGCCGCCACCGTTCCGGCACCCAAGACCGGGACTCCCCACCGCACCCGCGGCTCCGTTCTGTCCACGCGTCGCACTCGACGCGCTGATGCCCATCTCCATGGCGCGCCGTCCGGTGTCCTCCGGAGCGGCGCACGGGGGATGGGACGGACCGAACCCGGTTCCGGTTGCGTGAAACCCCTACCGGAGACCGTGATGCCCGACACAGGAACCGGGAAGCCGCCATAGTCCCCCTCACCCCTGGAACCACACGCCGTCGAGCCACGGAAGAGCCACCACGTGCACCGGCGCCATGACTGATGCGGCCGGCGCCAAGCGGAACGTCCGGACATGAGTGGGTGGCGGGTTCCGGCCACGGGACGCAGCGGACCTCACAGACGGCTGACGTCGGTGTCGAACAGGTCCGGAAGCGCGTCGGGCGACGCCGTGGCGACCACCGGGCGCAGTGGTTCCCCGAACGCCAGGCGGGCGGACCCCCCGTCCTCCTCAGGTGCGGTGTGCGCGATCCAGGCCACGAGTTCGCGTGCCCGGCCCACGTCCCCGCCCGGTCGGGTCAGCGCCACGACCACACCCGCGACGTCGCAGCGCAACTGGAGGTGCACGGTGGCGGCGAACACGCTCTGCGCCCACGCCCCCGGCGTGACCTCGTGCGACCGGCCGTCGTGCGCGCGGCGCCGTCGCCAGGCGGGCGCGGCCAGGCCGACCGCGCGGTCGTCGAAGGTGAGCACCAGGCTCGGCCGCTCCTGCGCGGTCAGGCACGCCTCCGGATCGGTGAGCGTGGCGTCCATCCACACCCCGACCGGACCGCTGGCCGCGCGTACGAGCGCCGCGCGCGCCGCGTCGACCAGGGCCGTGTCGACCTGGCCGCGCGCCGCCCGGCGGGCGCGGGCGCTGAGCGGCCCGTCGAGCGGGACGTACCCGGGAAGGACGAGGGGCCAGTCGACGGCGGCGCGGCCGGTGAGCGGAAGCACGCCGTGGGTGCGGCACACGACCGCGCGGTCGGCGGGCAGCTGGTAGGTGACGCACGCGCCGGAGCGGAGGGCGGCCAGGGCCAGGCCGAGGCTCATCGCCTTGGTGCCGGTGGTGATGTCGGCGACGACCGGGGGCGCGGGGACGGTGTCGGCGGTCTCCTTGGCGATCCAGTCGTGGGCGACGGCGGCGACGGCCTCGGCGTCGGAGCCGTCGACCGGATCGGGGGTCAGCCGCACGCGGTCGCGGTATCCGGCCTCTCTGAGGAGCACGGCGTCGGCGGGCGCGGCGTCGGGGTGTTCGACCGCGTGGAGGGTCCGCGCGGCGGACACGCGCACGTTGTCGCGCAGGCTCTGCGCCGAGGGCAGCACGAGGGCGCGGGCGGGCCGGTGGGCGTGGACCGCGGTCAAGGTACCCAGGCGACTGCCGCCCAGGGAGGTGACGAGGACGGGACGGTCCTCCGGCCCGGGATGGTGGGGTGGAGGGGGCCCACCGTGCGCCCCGAAGGGGTGGTCCAGCGCCGACCCCTCGGGCACGCGGCCGCGCGGGGCCGGGAAGAACGCCTTGCGCAGGTCGTCGAAGGAGGTGAGCCTCCTCAGCAGGTCGTCCAGGTTCCACACGTGAACGAGCCGGGCGGAGAGCGCGGGGTTGTAGTCGGTGATGCTCTCGCGCAGCCCCGGGACGACGGGGCCGGTGTAGACGAACAGGACCTGGGCGGCCGCGCCGAAGACCCTTCGGGCCTTGGCGACGGTCCACCCGGCGCGGGCGACGACGTCGCCGGGCCGGGTCTTGGCCTCCACGCACAGGACCCGGTGACGGTGGCGGACCACGGCGTCGAAGTCGGCGACGGAGCCGGTCGGGTGGACGGGGTCGGCGACTTGGCGGGCGCCGAGGACCTCGGTCTCCGGCTGGCGCCGCAGGTGTCGTCGCAGGTGGGACAGGACACGCCCCTCGGCGACCACACCTCGTCTGACGGACGGGGACATGTCCGGGTAGCGGGCCAGGAGCGCCTGTTTCCCGCCTTGGGCGAAGAGGCGGACGGGTTCGGGGTCGCGGTCGTCGACCCACCGGGCGCCGTGGACCTCGGCCAGGGTGCGCAGGTCCACCCCGGCCGTGGAGAGCGGCAGCCCGGGGCGGGTGGGGTCGGCGGTGCGCAGGACGTCGCCCGCGGCGTCGAGGTAGTGGCGCCACCGGCCGGCGTGGGGAAACGCGCGTTCGTGGCAGAGGGCGGCGGCCACACTCATCACCTTGGTGCCGCCGGTGTAGTCGAGGAACCAGGGCCGCCCTCCGTGGGCGCGGTGGAGGTCGTCGAGGGTCCCGGCCACGGCGGAGAAGTCGTGGGGGTCGGGCCCCACGCTCAGGGCCCGGACGGAGGCGGGGGCGGCGATCCGGTCGGCGGCGTCCGCGACCCGCAGGGCGATCGGCCGCGTCCCGTCGCTGCACAGCAGGACGAGGTGGGCGGCGGGGAGGGTGAGACAGGACAGCAGCGCGGGGGTGGGGTTGCGGCCCACGAGGACGACGGCGGTACGGGGAGTGTCCACGGCGCCCTTCCGCGACGGGTGCTCCTGGGGTCTCCACGCTAGATCAGGTGGGTCCGATCCTCCAGGGGGCGCGGACCGTATGTGGTTTCGGAAGAACACACGGTCGTGGCGGGGAGAGGCTGGCGTGACCGGCGGCACCGGGCTCACCGTCCCGCCAGCTCCGGCCGGGGGGACACCGGTGAGCCGCTGACGACGAACGACCGGCAGGCGGTGACCACTCCGCGCCCGTCCCGGACGAGGTCGGAGGGGACGAGCAGGTCGTGGCGCTCGGGGTGGGCCGAGCCGACGACCGAGGAGACGATGAACCACACCCCCTCCTGTGGTTCGGGCAGGTCGGCGCGGGTACGCCGCTCCGCCACGAGGGGGACCCCCGCGGGCACGCCGTCCGCCTCGGGTATCGGTACGCGTACGGCCTCCACACGCGCCGGGCGCTCCGCCCGGGGCCAGCTCCGGATCACGCGTGAACGCTCGTCGACGACTGTCACCACATGCGGCGTCAGGTTGACCACCGACATCCGGCGACCTCCGTTCCTCTCGCTCCGCGACGGCCTCCGCGCGGTCGCGGACGGCCGTGCCCCACCCTGTCGGGGGGTGCTCATCGCCGTCTCTCGGACACACCGGCGCGCCCTGCCCGGACGTTCCGGTACGACCGGACCTGTGACGGGTGGGACTGGTGTCTGCTATGTAACCCCGGGTGCCGAAGAGGGGGCTTCGGGACCGGGTCCGACCGTTGACAGTCCGCACACGACCGCCCTACTTTGTGGTCAGACCTCCCGTTAACGCGGGGGTGTCAGCCACAGTCTCATCGACTCTCACACACGCTTTCCCGGAGGGCTGGGAGAGCGACCCGGCCCCGGACCACCCGGGGAGAAGAGTTCGTGAGCACGCACCACTGCTCCGCCTGGGAGCTGTTCGGCTCCGCCGCCTTCCTACGCGCGTTCACCCGCGTGGTGGGGTGCGGGCCCTGCTCCGCGGACGGAACCGCGCAGGGCTGCACCGGTCACTCCGAGCAGTTCTGCGACTACGTCGACCTGTGCGCCGAGCACTGCCCGTGCCCGGTGCACGGAGGCGATCCGACCAGTGTCATCGCCGTGCGCATGGCGCGCGCCGTACCCACGGCGTCCGGTGTCGACCGCACCGCCGCCCACCGGCTGCGCGACGCCCTGGACGACGTGCGCCGTGACCGCTCGTACAAGAACCTGCGCCGTGTCTACCCGCAGCCGGCGGCGGGCGGGCGGACCCGGTGCGCCTTCTCCGAACGGCCCCGCCGCTGGGCCCAGCGCCGTGACGTCGCCCGGGTGGCCGCAGACGTGGTCGACCAGGAGGCCCTGGCGCTGCTGGTGCTGACCGCGGGGTGGGGCAACCCCGCCGCCGACCTGCCCGAGGACATCCACCCGGGCGAGACCGTCTCCTTCACCGAGGACGGCAGCGCCGTGCCCATCGCCGACCTACACGGCCGCCCCGTGTCCGAGGCCAAGGAACCGCCCCTGGTCTCCACCGCGACCGGCGACTATCTGTTGCGCAAGCTCGCCGAACTGGCCGCGGGACGCGACGCCGACCAGGGCCGCACCCCCGACCAGCGGCGTCGGTTGCACCTGCGCGAGATCCTGCCCGGGCTGAGCGGCGAGGACGTCGCCCGCCGCCTCACCGGGGTGCTGGGGCGCATGGCGGTGGACATGCCCGTCCACTTCCGCCTCGTGCAGAGCGCGCGGGGCCGCGCCCGCAGCGCCCCGTACGCCCCGGTCTCCGAGACCCCCGCGACGGACGAGGACACCACCGGTCGGCGCGAGGTCCTCGCCCCCGCGGAACAGGCGTGGCTGAGGGACACCGGCCGGGACCTGGCCGAGCTCGCCCAGGCTGGGCGGAGAGCCTTCGACGCCGACCCGCGTGGCGCCCTGGACGGCCTGCTGCGCGCACTGCTGGAGGAGGGTTCCGGCGTGCCCGAACGATGGTCCGGTGCCCAGGACGACCCCGACCTGCGCGCCGACCTGCTGGAGGCGCTGGCCGAGATGATCGAGGGGTGAGACCGGCCCCGACGGTGACAGGGCGTGCCACGGCCCCGGGTCCGCGCCCAACCGCCCCGGCGCCCCTCACCACTCCTCGTCCCGTTGCCCGGTCATGCCGAACCGGACGGTCAACGGCGGCAGGACGGGGTACTCGGCGAACTCCCTCAGCGACATCACCGCCGTGCGTTCCCACGGCAGCCGGTCGCGCCATCGGCTGGCCAGGCACACGTCCACGGCCTGGTCGACCTCGCGCCACCGCTCCGGGCGCGGCTCTCCGGGCAGCCTACGGGCCACCAGCGCCGCGCCGAACGCGTCCAGGAACCCCTGGACCCGCTCCGGCCCGGCACGTGCGACACCGGCGGCGGGGTCGAGCGACACCGCCCGCGCACGCCGGTCGACCAGGTACAGCTCCGGACGCAGGTGCACGCTCCCCATCCCCAGCGACTTGCCCATACCGACCTTGTGCGCGTGGGCCGGGTCGGCGGGATCGCCGCCGTCGACGGGGTTGTCGAGCAGCAGGGCACGCAGCAACGCCCCGAGTTCCCCGTCGGTGAGGTTGGTGAAGGCCAGGCGCGAGCGGAACGTGAGCCCGTCGCGCACCGGCACGACGTCGCGCTGGGTGTCCCGGACCTGCTCGGCCCGGTGGCCGCGGGCCACGACGGCGATGCCCAGCTCCTCCTGGGCGCGGTCGTCGTAGCGCACCGGTCGGCCCAGGTCCGCGCGGTGCCGGTGCAGGTAGGTCTTGTAACCGCCGAGTCGGACGCGGCCCTCGTGCGACCAGGTGACGATGTCGGGACGGTCCCCCTCGGCCGCGTCGGGGCCCTGGACGAGGTAGTTGGCGAAGCAGCCGCGCTGCGGGGAGAGCAGACGCACGCGCAGCGCGGCGCCGTCGGGATAGTCCGGCTCGGGGTCGGTGCTGAGCGCGTGGCCGAAGGACACCCTCCCCTTCGAGGCGCCCGCCTCCCCGGCGAAGGTGTCGGTGTCGCCGAACATGGCCCGGCACACGTCCACGGGGCGGCCCGCCAGGGCGGCGCGGTCGGGATCACCGTGCTGGGGCCCCAGGACCCGGGCGGGGACGGCACGGCGGACGGGGTTGTCGTCGCTGACGGCGATCCGGTAGCCGCCCGACCGGCCGAAGGAGACGACCTCACCGGACATGTCGACATCGAACCAGACCGGTTCGAGGCCCTTCCTGGGCAACCCTCCGCCGCTGGCCCCGGCCACCGGGGGGCGACCGGGGTCCCCGGCGCACGCCCCGAGGCCGTCGGGGAAGGCGACGCGCTGGTAGCCGGTGATCTGCTCGGCCGACTCGAAGAGCGCCACCATGGCGTCGGGGACCGGTGCGCGCCCTCGCCGCAGGTCCGGCGGCCGGGGGAAGAGGTAGGCGTTACGGCGCTCCCCCGCCGCGACACCGGTCAGGACGGTCAGGCACGGGACGATCCCGCCGCGGTCGCCACCCACCGGGTGCGGGGAGCGGGAGTCGAGGTAGTGCCGGGCCTCACGCGCGGTGGGGGCCACGGCGGCCACGCGCCTCTCCCCCGGCAGGTGGACCGCGTGCACCCAGCGGTACTGGAGACGGCCGTGCTGGTCGTGCGTGGTGGGGACGTAGGTGCCCGAGCGCGGCGGATCGGGGAAGTCCGCCACCCCGAAGTCCCAGGCCCGCAGGCTCTCCCGGAGGACGTCGAAGGACACCCGCAGCGCCTGCCCGGCCTCGGCGGTGATCGGGGTGGCCGGGACCTCGACGACGTACCACCGGTCCTCGGTCGAGGAGTGGAAGAGGAAGCCCTGTTTGGTGCGCAGGCCCGCACGGCGTTTGCGGTAGTGGGCGTGCTGGTGGGACATGACCTGGCGGGCACGGGTGGACAGGGTGCTGTCGGCGCTGTCGGGGTCGATGCGCACGGGGGCGCGGAAGAACAGCATGGGGGTGTTGACCGGACCGGTCTCTCCACCGGTGAGCATGCGCACGGTGTTGCGCACCAGGCCGCGCAGGGTCGGCCCTGGGATGGCCGGGAGAGTGCCGTCGCCGTACGGGAAACGGGTGGAGACGTTGACCGCGCCCCGGTCGAGGGTCTGTCCGACGAACGTGGGGGTGAGCGTGGTCAGGGTGAGTTCGATCCAGCCCGAGTGGGTGCCCTCCACCGTCCGGTCGTGGCTGCGCAGGAGGTCGCCGGTGACGAAACCGGCGTGCAGGTCGGCTGCGGGCATGGGGGTGTCGGCCAACCGCACGAGGCCGTAGGGGGCCGTGGCGTGGTACCCGTCTCCCCCGCGCGGCGAAGGTCCGCGCTCCCGCCCGTCACCGCCACCGCACGCGGCGGACCCGTGCGGCGCGCCCATCAGTGCGCCGCCCCCGGGATCTCGTCACCGGACCCGACGTCGATCTCCGGACCCGTGGGCTTGAGCCCTGCGGACAGGCCGGTGAGACGGTGGAAGGCGACTCCGACGGCACCGGTCGCGGGATCACTCGCCCAGTACTCCCGGACGGTCAGCCAGGTGCCGCGGCTCTCCAGGGCCGTGCGTCCGCCCGGGACCGGCCGGTGGCGCCCGGAGAAGTCGGCCCACTCCACGGGAAGTACGGCCTCGGAGCCACCGGGTTCGGTGGTCACGGACAGGGGTGCGCGGGCGTCCGCCGTGTAGCTGTGCCCGGGCCCGTTCCAGCCCTGGAGCAGGAACGAACGGTCGCGCGGACGCAGCCAGTCGGGGACCTCGCCGGGGGCGTCGGCGCTGATCCAGCCAGCCTCGGCGCGCTCGCCGAGGCGGATCTGCGCGCGGGGACCGAAGACCAGGACCTCCAGGATCCGCCAGCGGTCGGTGTCCGGATCCACGGCCGGCCGGGCCGGGAGCGCGCCGGACGCGGCGCCGGGGAGGGTGTCGGACCGGTACCAGCGGTCGCGGTGGCAGGAGCCGGTGACGCGGACGTCGCCGAGTTCGGCGAGCAGCCACTGGGGATGGCCCGGTGCCGCGGGGAGGCCGGCCACGCCCGTGTCCAGGAGGCGGCAGCGCGCGGCGCGGTCGAACACGTCGGTGAGGACGCCGTGGATCTGTTCGGGGGTGAGCGGCCGGACGGCCAGGCCCGCGGGCTGTGGGGGACGATCGCTCACCCGTCACCTCCGGTCGGCTCGTCGGGGGCGAGTCGGTCGTGCAGGGCGGCGAGCCAGCCGCGGGCGATGGCCGCCTCGGAGCTGGTGGGGGCGAGCACAGCGGTGAGGAGGTCGAGCGTGCGCGGCGGGCCGCCGTCGCCGGGGTGGACGGTGACGGCGGCGCGGGTGGCGGTGAGACGGCCGTTGCCGCCGCCGGAGCCCGCGCCGAGGGTCTCGAAGGGGATCGTGGCCAGCTCCCGGACGATCAGGGCGAGCAGGCCGAGCAGGGCGTCGTCGGGGTCGCGCACATCCAGGACGACGTCGGCGGCGCCGCCGCAGTGGAGGTCGGTGGTGAACAGGCGTCCGTCGACGGCGTCACCGAACAGGGAGTCCACGGTCAGGCGAGTGGCGGTCAGCGGCGCTCCGCCGGACAGCGCGGGGGTGGAGCGCAGCCGTACGCGGGAGGGGCGGGGGATGGCGGTGCCGCGCTCAGTGTCGCGTTCGGTGTCGGCACCCCACCAGTGGGTGTGCCAACGCCGCCATCGTGTGACCGGCCCGCCCAGGTGCTCGGCGGTGTCGCGTACCAGGCGGGCGGCGATGCGTTTGAACAGGGAGAACAAGGCGGTGTCACCGAGGACGGGAGCCAGGCGCACGTCGGTGGGCCCCGTGGAGGCGGTCGAACCGGCAGGACCGCTGAGGGCACTGGGGCCAGGGGGACCTGTGGGAGTAGCGGGGTCGGCGGGGAAGGCTGACGCACCCGGGAAACCATCGGCGCCGGTGACGACCGGGCGGTACCGGTGGGCACGGTCCACCTCCCCGATCCGGTCGCCGACGGGCACATCCCCGACCATGAGCAGACCGGGGCGCGGCTCCGGCGCCCCGTCGGCCCCGGGCGGCGCCGCGCGTTCGGCGACGGCCAGGGTCAGGTGGAGCTCGGCCCGGTGGCGACGGTCGGCGACGGCGGACCGGGCGACCAGCTCGGCGACGGCCGCGTCACGCCCGTGGACGACCAGTGCCCCGCCGAGGGCGTCCGCCAGACCGGCCGCGTCCCCGTCCGCCGCCGCGTCCCCCGACCAGCGCTCGGCCCACGTGCGCGCGTGGTAGGCGAACCACCCGTGCTCCTCGGACAGGTCGTGGCGGAGCACGGACCAGCGCTCGGCCCGCACCGACCCGTATCCGCGCCCGGACCTGCCCCCGACACGCGCCCCGGGCCCCGCGCCGTCCAGACCTCCCGCGGCCAGGACGAGCAGCGCCAACAGCCGCGGTTCGTCCTCCGGGGCGGGAACGGCCAACCGCAGGTGCGCGGTGAGGACCGTCCCGGAGGGCAGGACTTCCCACTGCCACGTCCGGCCCGGGAGCACGGCCCCGGCCGCCGGGTCCACGCGCGTTCCCACCCGGACCGCGACCGCGGCCCCCTCCGGCAGTTCGGCCTGGGCGTCGTCCAGGTCCAGCGCGCTGGGGACGGGAGGCGGCACCTCCTGGCCGACCTCGTCCCGGGGCTCTGAGGCGCCGAGGAGCGCACGGACCCCTTCCGGGTCACCGGTGCGGTCGGCCAGTTCGTGCCGCAGGATCCCGGCCAGGGTCGTGGCCCGCAGACGCGGCAACCCGGTGCGCGGGTCGCGGTCCAGACACAGGTCGACATCGGTCTCCGCGGCATGGCGGGGCGTGGCCTGGGCCGCTCCGACATGGGTGTCGGAGAGCAGGCGCAGCCGTGCGGTCACCTCCCAGACCAGTGCGGGCGGAAAGGGCGGCGGGACGGGGTCGGGGCTCACCGCCGACCTCCCCGTTCACGGGGTGCAGGGCCGTCGGGCACGGAGCGCGCGGCCCGGGCGGCCTCGGCCAACCAGGAGGCGACCAGCAGCAGGCACAGACGCGCTGACGCACGGCGCTCCCAGGACAGGGCGGACTCCGACAGCCCGCTCGGACGGGTCCGTGGCGGGCGCCCGTCGAACAGGGTCAGGTCCACGGCGGCGACGGCCTCGGCGTAGGCGGGGTCGTGGTCGGGGTCGGGCCGGTTGTCGGCCCACCAGGCGGCGGTGCCGTCGGCGAGTCCCTCCAACCAGGCGCGGACGCTGACGGTTCCATGCCGACCGGGGCGGAGGAGGCGGGCTCGTTCCAGGGCGCGCACGGCTCGGTCACGCAGGACCCCGCGCGCTCCGGAGCGGTCGTCGTCGTCCGAGCCGCGCGGGGGACGGCCCGCGACGGTGCGTTCGAGGGCGGCCAGGGCGTCCTGCGGGGTGTGGTGGGGGTGGGCGACGACCTCGCGCAGGCGGCCCAGCAAGCTCGGCGTGAGCGGTGTGAGCAGGTGCGCCGAACCCTGGGCGAGCTCTCGGGCGTGGGCGCGAACGGGTGGGGCCGCGGCGTTCCAGAGCAGGTCGTCGAAGAGGGCACGCACTCGGTCGTCGTCCTCCGGGGCGGGCGGAGCGGGGGCGGTCCCGCCCGTCAGCGGCACGGCCACCGGCGCGAGGGGTTCGGGCTCGGGCGGCGGCGGACACGCGAGAGTGAACTGGCCGTGTCCGTCGACCACCCGCTCCCCCAGCGGGTGCGCCTCCAGCATCCGCGCCCCCTCGGTGGTCAGGTCCCGGTCCAGGCGCAACCGGACGACGGAGCCGGGCCGGGCCGCCCAGCGCTGTGCCATCGGCCCCCGGTAGCCCCGGTGGTAGGCGCCGACGGCCTCGGCCTCCACGTGGCTGGCGAGCACCTCGGCGCGGGTGCCGGGCAGGACCCGGGCCAGCAGGGCGAGCACGGCGGGGACCAGGAACTGGGGGCGGTGCTGGCCGTGGTCGTCCACGACGAGCGCGGGCGAGAGCAGGAGGAGGTCGACCGGGGCCCCGGCGGGCCGGGAACGGTCGGGGTCGGCGGGGTCCACGCGGTCGGGTGAGAGCAGGCGGTCGGGGTCGGCGGGGGCGACGCGGACCCCTCCGTGGGCCCGAGTGCCGCCCGATCCCAGGGTGAGGGTGCCGTCGGCCTCGGCCAGGGCGGCGACCACGCGTTCGGCCAGGGCGTACAGGGAGTCGGGGTCGGGGGCCCGCAGCTGCCAACGGGCCTCGAAGACCTGGCCCGGGTCGAGGGTGGTGGTGAGGAAGGGCAGGCCCTGGCGGCCCGCTCCGACACGGGACCGCCCGAGGTACTGCTCGGCGGTCGTACGCACCTGGGCGCGGAACGTTCGATCGGGGGTCACCGGGTCGCGGACCGCGCGGTAGGGGGTGGCGGGGTCGGTGGGACCGAAGACGTCGACGGTGGTGTCCCCGTTCTTGCCCGGCGTGTACAGGTAGGCGGGCGGCGGAAGGGCGACAGCCGCGCGTTCCAAGCGCCCGGAGACCGGATCCGCGCCGGGTTCCAGCCTGGGGTGGGCGGGGGCGAAGCGCACGATGTCGCCTCGGGCCACCCAGGCGTCCAGGTCGTCGTGGCGTCCGGCGCGTCGGAGGGCGGCGGCGAGCATACCGCGCTGGGCCCGGCCGCTGATGACGTGGTCGGAGTCGATGCTCAGGGGGTCGTAGGACGTACGCACGGCCAGGGTGTCGGTGAGGACGTAGCGCAGCGGCAGGTAGGCGCTGTGGAGGGTGGGGTCGGCGGTCACCGGGCCACCTCCGATCCACCGACGGCCGGGGCGGGCGGGGCGGCCAGCCGCAACGTGGTGGCGTGCGGGTCCTCCGCTCCGGGGCCGGCGAGTCGGACGTCGACGCGGCCCCGGCCGCGCGCGGCCCTCGCCCCGATCCGCGTCGTGGCCAGGCAGGCGCGGGCGAGGATCCGCCAGTGCTCCTCCCTCGGAGGCTCGGCCCAGGTCAGCGCGGCGGTGAGGGTCAGCCCCGGCAGCAGGACGCGATGGGTGCGCAGCCGCCCCGGTTCGGGAGCGCCTCCGGGGCCGACCTCGACCCCCGACTCCAGGGTGGTGTAGGCGTCGGTGACCGCCCGGCGCAGGGTGGTGCGCAGGGGCTCCTCGCGCCCGGCCAAAGCCCGGGCGACGGCGGCGCGCACACCGTCGCCGAGGACGGCGTGGCCCACGCGCAGCATGCGGTCGGCGCCGTGGGACCGGTCCCGGCCCAGGGCCTCGCGGGCGGCACGGGACAGCTCCGGAGCGACGGTCAGGGCGCTGGCCGCCCCCTCCCGCAGACGGGCGGCCAACCGGTGCCGAGGCAGGCGGGGCAGACCATGGTCATCGGTGACCACGTCCGTGTCCGCGCCCGTCCCGTCCGCGCTGGCACCGACGAACAGAGCCGGTGAGGCCAGGTACACGGTGACGCGGTCGGGGCGGCTCACCGGGGCGGGCCCTTCACCGACGGGGCCGCGCCGGGGCGGTTGGAGGGCTGGGGCAGGTGCGTGGGCAGGGCCTCGGCCAACCGGGGGTCCAGGTACAGGTCCATGACCCCGACCGCGTCCAACAGCCCTCCGGGCGTCCACCCCGGGGGCAGATCGACGGCGGCACCGGTCACCCGGGCGCGGCGGTCGAGTTCGGGTGCGGGATCGGAACCCGACTCCAGGAGCGGGACGAGGGCGGAGAGCAGCCACCCCCGGTGGCGGGTGTCGCCGTCGGAGAGCAGGCTGCCCGGCGCCCCGGACAGATAGCGGTCCACGAAGCGCGCGAAACCTGAGCCGGTCAGCGGGAGTTCGGTGCGCGGATGGGGCGCCAGGGCCGCCTGGTCGAGCCCGCGCAGGACGCGGTCCACGCCGTCGAACCGGAGGGTCCAGGCGATCGCGTGGTCGTCGACGACGGTGGGATCGGCTTCGGCGCGGTCCACCCGGTACCGCTTGGCGCGGCGGCACATCGCCTCGCACAGGTCGTACCCCGACGACAGCGGGGCCCCGACCGGCTGGACCGCGATCCCCACCCCGACCGTGGGCACGTACGTGGTGTGGACGCCGCCGTCAGGCCCGGTGACCGTGCGCCCGCCACCGGGGCCGTGGTCCGGGGCACCGTCGTGGGCGTCGGCGAGCACCCGGTGCAGTGCCACCCGGGGGTCGCGGGGGTCGGCGATCCGAGCGGGGTCGGCGTCCAGCCAGTCCAACGCGTACCTGGCCAGGCTCAGGGCGAGGCGGGCGTCGCACAACACGGTGAGGTCGTCGCCCGCCACGACGATCGGGCGCACCGGCACCCGGACCCGGTCGAACGGCCCCTGGAAGAGCGAGACCGGCCCCGCGGCTCCCGTACCGGGGATGTGCGGACGCCGACCCGGCTCAGCGCGCACCGTGGCGGCCACCGCGCGTACCAGGACACGGGCCAGCCCCTCGGTGAGCCAGGCGATGCGGGTGGACAGGCGCCGCTGGGCCACGGCACCCGACCCGGGGATCTCGGGGTCGGCGACGCGCTCGCGGTAGTCACCGAGGATCACACCCAACCCGTTGACGTCCACGTGCACGACGGCCAGGCGGCTGACGTCCCCGTGGTCGCGGCCGAGCCGGTCCACCTCCATCGGCAGCACGAGCTCGGGGCATCCGGTGGCGGTGGCCGCCCCGTCCAACCACGCGGCACCGCTGTCCCGGTGCCAGCGGCGGCCGACGCCGCGCGCCCGCGCCACGTCGGCCGTCACCCGTTCGTGGATGCCCGCCTCGCCGTCCTCGGCGCGGCTGCTGTCCACGACCTCGGCGGGGCCTCCGCTGACGGCGCACACCGCCGTGATCCCGTAGCCGTGGGCGGGGGTGTGCAGAGCCGACATGCGGCGCCGCGCCTCCCGCAGCCGTGCGGGCAGGACCGCCAGGGCCTCATCCACCCCCGCCGGGACCGGCTCCGGGTCGGCGGCCCCGGCCGTCCGGCCGTAGGGGACCAGCGCGACCACGGGGGTGAGCTGACCGGCGAGGTCGCGCAACCGCCGTGTGTAGCGCCCCGTGAACTCGCGTGCGGACGGGAGGTCGGGGAGGACGACGGTGAGCGCGCCGCCCGCGTCGCGCAGGACGACGTGGTCGGGCGGCAGGAGGTCGGCGACACCGTTGCGGGCGTCGGAAGTGTCGGTCAGCTCCGCGACCAGGGCCGCGCGTCCGACCGCGTCGAGGATGCGCCGCCCGCTGAACACGAAGGACTGGATACCGCGCAGATCGACACCGACCACCACACCGCCGGAGGGGAGGACCCCGGTCCCGTCCCCGGGGGAGAGCTCCGGCGCCGCGCCGGAGTCCGGCGCCGCGGGCGACGACGAGAGGGGGGCACCGTGCTCGGAGGCCGTCCGTCGGGGGGCGTGGGGAGTGGCGGGAGGGCGGTGGAGGGCGACGGGTGGGACGATCACCGGGTCGGCTCTCCTTCTGGGCGGGGGCACGGATCTGGCCCGGACGTGCGGGCGTCCTGGTGACCTCTCTCGGACGGTGTCGGCCAGGCCGCGGACGACGGTCCCTCACCGATACCAGCAACGGCGCCCGTCCGGCACCCTCACCTCCCCGGTTGGCCCGTTCCGGTCACCGGAACCGCCGCCCGGGACACAGTGTCCGAGAGAGCTGGATGCGCACCCCGCTTCCCCTCACGGAGGTCCCACCATGACCCGGCACGTACCGGAACCCGCGGTGCCCACCCGGCCCGCCACGGCCCCGGCACCGACCGTCCCGGCGCCGTTGACCGCCCAGGACCTGGTCCCCCACCTGCGGGGGCTGGCGCGGGCGCTGCGGGAAAGTCGCGCGGACCCGGCACGGCGGAACCGAGGCGGTCACATGTGAGGCACGGGAGGCGGCTCCCGCCCCCGTCCACGGGGTGGGAGCCGTCACCAAGCCCCCCGCGCGGAGGGGACCGGCCCCCGCCCGCCGTCCTCGGGCGGGAACCGGCGCTTCGGGATCAGTCGAAGAGCGTCCCGCTGAACTCCTCGGTCACGACCCGGGGGCGGGTGTCTCCCACCCGCGGGGGTGTCCGCCGCCCGGCCCGCCCCTCGGCACGGCGCGAACCCTGGACGGGTACTCGGGCGGCCGTCCCCACGCTGGTCACCGTGTCCACGTGGACCGCACCGAAACCCTGGGCGGTGTACTTTCCCACCCCCGTCAGCTCGACGAGCTCCAGGAGCGCGGCGAAGGCGTCCGCGTGGCGGCGCTCACCGCCGACCAGGTCCAGGCGCAGTCCGCCCTCCCACCCCAGAACGGTGCGGTTGTCGGCGTGGTGGTGCTCGGCCAGGCGCACGTCCTCCCCGGGAAGGGGAAGGCGCCGGACCCGGGCCAGCCCGCCGAACACGAGGTCCAGCCACGGTTCGGCCAGCACGGTGGGGGCGAAGCGGGCGACGGCGCCCACCGCCCCGCTCCCTCCGACGATCCCCCCTCCGGACCGGTGCACCGCGCCGAAGAGGCGCCGGGGGTTGGGCCACACGTGCGGGATGCGCTCGCCCGTGGCGTCGCGCGTGGTCATGACGACGGGAGTCCGGCTGCGGACCGCCGCCGAGCGCACGGAGGACGGCCCGCGTGCGGCGGTGAGCATCCGGGAGTAGGAGACGTCGAAGGTGCGGGTCACCGACAGCGGTTCCAGCAGGTGGTCACCGATGCGCTGCGGCTGGCCGACCAACTCCTCAGGGTCGACCGGGGGCGGGACCGCGTCGTCCAACCAGGTGAGCGTCCAGTGGTGCAGCCGGTCGCCGAGCGGAGCCGGCCACCCGTTCATCGACCAGCGTTTGGCGGCGGTGTGCTCCTCGGGGGGCTGCGGCCACCAGTGGTTGAGCAGTCCGTGGCAGTCCTCGGGCCGGATCGGCCGCGCGGTGTCCGCCAGGTCACGCAGGATCACGGTCCAGCGTCTCGGCACGGGCGCCACCCCTTCTCACGTGGTCGTGACGGCGACGGGTCCGCGCCGTCCTCGGTTCACCGAGGACATCTCTCGGACAGTCGGCGGGGGTGGGGCCCGGTCAGCCCTTCGCCATCTCCACCAGACGGAGCACGGTACGCCAGTTGCGGCCCGTGAGGAAACCGTCGGCGTGCCGGGCGACGATGTCGGGCACCTTGGCGTGGCGGACACCCCGTCGGTGGTCGGTGTAGGCCTCGGTCGCGGTCACGGCCAGGCGTTCCTCGGGCAGGTCCGACAGGTCGAGCGCGCGCAGACCGGCCACGTCCAGGCTGCCGGAGCAGAACAGGACCAGGAACCGGGCGGGGTCGGGGACGTCCAGGGGGTTGGCGGCCACGGCGGCGCGCAGCCGGTCGGCCGTGCGCACGACCGTCGGGACGTCCATACCCGTCTCGCGGTGGATCGCGTCACGGATCCGCTCGGCGACGTGTGCGGGGTCCTCGTCCGGCGCGGACAGGACCACGTTGCCGCTCTGGAGGTGGGTGGCGACGTCGGTGTACCCGAGGTCGGCGGCCAGTGCCCGTAGGTCGGCCATGGCGATGCGGCGGTGGGCGCCCAGGTTGATTCCGCGCAGCAGCGCGACGTACCTCGTCATGTACGCCATTCTCACGCGACCGAGACAGTTCGCACAAGTTTTCGATTTTGACCGTGTCGACGCGGTGTGCGCGTACCCTGGTCCCCGTCAACGCACGGACCGCCCCGGGCGCCCCCGCGTCCGACCGCCCTTCGGAGATGCCTTGTCTCGTCTGAGCCACGTCCTCGACCTCGCCCCCGTGGACAGGGAGGTGGTCACGCGGTCGGTCGCCGCCGCGCACGAGGTCGTCCGATCGTGCCGGTTCGACGGTCGGGGATGGCTGCGCACGCCCGACGCTCCCACCCGCGAGCGGCTGGCCCGGCGCGCCGAGGAGCTGGGGCTCGTCGATCGCGAAGGGGGCGAACGGCGGGAGCGGGCCCGGACCGCGCAACACACGGGCGAGGAAATCGACGGCGCTGCGGAACGCGTGACCACCACCGCGCTCCAGCTGCAGTCCGGACGGCACCTGGCGCCCCGCAGCCACTACCTGGTCGCCGAACTCACCCCCGACGGCGTCCCGCTGGAGCCGAGCTACGAGGAGCAGGGGTGGAGCAGCACGGGGCTGACCGTCACCGCGTGGGACGAGGCGGACACCTGCGCCCTGGAGTACGCCATGCCCGACGGCGTCGGCACGGGCGAGCCCCCGGTGACGTCGGGGACGGTGAGCCACGACGCGTCGGGCGTCCTGACCGCGACGATGCGGATCCGGCTGCCCGGACGCTTCCCCCGCTGGCGCACGGCCAGCGGAACGCTCACCGTCGACACCGGCGCCTGGTACGCGGCGCTGGACGGCGCCGCCGCCGGGCCCCCCGTCCGGCTGTCGGCGACCCACGCGCTGGCGAACGTCGAGGCCTGGCTCTCCCCCACCATCCGCGACGACGGCCGGTGGGAGGTGTCGGCGGTGCTGGACGTCCGGGGCCGGGGCCTGATCGCCCGACCGCTGGTGGCACTGGTGGTCTGGGCGGTGCGCGGGTCCTTCCGCAGGGAGGCCCGGCGCGAGCGGCGGGGCCACACCACCGAGGTCGTGAGCCCGCGTGAGCGACTGGACCGGTTCAGGGACTCCTGGGACCGCGCCGCGAGCACGGCGGGGCGCCTGCCCGACTACTTGCGCGACGTGGCCCAGGCGATGGCCGAGGCCCCCGGTGACTGACCGCGCGGCCACGTCGGCGGGCGCGGGCGGCACGCGACGACCGCCCACGCCCCCTCAGGGGGAGGACTCGGTGCCCCACCCGGTGAGCGAACGGACCCGCAGCTCGGTGTAGCGGGAGGTGTCGCGCTCGTCCGAGAGCAGACTGCCGACCACCGCGCACAGGAACCCGACCGGCACGGCGAACAGGGCGGGGTTCTCCATCGGGATGAGCTGGATGTCGATCCACGCGGGCAGCACCGACAGGTTCTCCCCGGTCACCGGGTGCGTCTTGCCCGACATCACCGGGGAGAACAGCATCAGCACCAGCGTGCAGGACAGTCCGCCGTAGATACCCCACTCCACGCCGCGGGTGTTGAACCGCCGCCAGAACAGGGTGAGCACGATGACGGGCAGGTTGGCGGCGGCCGCGATGGCGAACGCCAGCCCCACCAGGAAGGCCACGTTGAGCTCCTGGGCCCGGATGGCCAGCACGATGGCCGTCCCGCCGACCGCGCACGCCGCGAAGCGCGCCACCCCCATCTCCTGCGACTCGCGCGGCCGCCCCCACATGAGGATGTGTCCGAACAGGTCGTGGGCGATGGAGGACGACGAGGCCAGGGTGAGACTGGCGATCACGGCCAGGATCGTGGCCAACGCCACGGCTGAGATCAACGCGAGCAGCACGGCCGCGCCCACCGGCCCGGCGACCAAGCGGCCCAGCTCCTCGGCGAGCATCGGGACCGCGCTGTTGCCCGAGGGGTCCAGACCCAGAATGCGGTCGGAGCCCACCAGCGCGGCGGCGCCGAAGCCCAGCGCGAGGGTCATGAGGTAGAACGCCCCCACCATGACGATGGCCCGGTTGACCGACGTGCGCGCCGCACGCCCGTCCGGCACCGTGTAGAAGCGGATGAGGATGTGCGGCAGCGCGACCGTGCCCAGGACCAAGGCCAGGCCGAGGCTGATGAGGTCGAGCTTGTTGAACATCGTGCGCGCGGGATCGCCGGGCACCTCCACCCCCAGGCGCAGCCCCGGTTCGAGGAAGGCACGGCCGTGTCCGCTGGCCTGGGCCGCCTCCGTCAGCAGCGCGCGGGGGTCGAAGGAGAACTGGGCCAGGACCAGGACGGTGAGCAGTCCGGTGGCGCCCAGCAGCACGACCGCCTTGATGATCTGCAGCCAGGTCGCGGCCTTCATCCCGCCGTACATGACGTAGACGATCATCAGGACGCCCACGAGCACGATCACGCCCGAACGCGCCTGACCCGCGCTCAGCCCGAGGAAGGTGCCTCCCTCGTGCAGGCCGAGCAGGACCGCCACCAGCGCCCCCGCCCCGACCATCTGCGCGACCAGGTAGAACACGCACACGGTGACGGTGGAGACGGTGCAGGCGAGCCGTACCCGCATCCGACGCATGCGGAAGGCGGGCAGGTCGGCCATGGTGAAGCGGCCGGTGTTACGCATCAGCTGCGCCATGGGCAGCACGAGCAGCCAGGCCACCAGGAAGCCGATGGAGTACAGGAAACCGTCGTAGCCCTGGAGGGCGATCATCCCGGCGATACCGAGGAACGAGGCGGCCGAGAGGTAGTCACCGGTCAACGCCAGACCGTTCTGGGTGCTGGAAAAACCGCGCCCCCCGGCGTAGTAGTCGACCGCCCCGCGCGTGGTCCGGCGGGCCCGAACGGTCACGGCCAACGTGACGAGGACGAACACGGCGCACAGGGCGAGCGTCCAGCCGTGCGCGGCGCCGAACCGGCCGCCGAGGACACCGGCGAGGTCGAACGACCCGACGGCGTGGTCGAGGGTCGCGCGGGCGATGCCGTCCCCCGCGGCGGCACCGCCCGCGGCCCCGGGCGTGAGATCGGACAAGGTGATCATCAGCGGATCACCCGCCCGGACATGCACTCCTCCTCGCGCGCCCGGTCACGGATCCGCTCGGCGAGCGGATCGATCGCGCGCGCCGAGAAACGACCGAAGGCCCAGGCGAGCGCGAACGCCAGCAGGAACTGGCCGATTCCCATCAGCAGGGCGACGTTGATCGGTTCGATGACCGTCATGCTCATGAATTCCCGGGCATAGGCCGAGAGCAGGAGATAAGCCAGGTAACTGATGAGGAATCCGGATACCAGGACAGCGGACTGGAGCGCGAACCTCCTTCGCAGCTTCACGAAACTCGGGTCCACCGACATACGCTCGCACGCGCGCACCACGTCAGCCCTCTCACGCCGTCGCGCCGCCGCCGACCTGGGACCCCGTGGGCGAAAGGGCTCCCTCCGCCCGTCGACACGCCTTCCGTACGCGCCCTCCATATACTCGACCACGGTCCTCCCCCTGCGTTTCTCCTACGGATTCCGCTCCCCCACGGCATCCGCCGATGACCGGTGCGCGCCACGCGGGCCCGCGTCCGGTTCCTTCGCGGCCACCGCGTACGCGCGGACGTGCTTCGCGAAGTGGGAAATACGATAGCCAGGAGAACGGGGCCGTGTTCGCCAAACTCACAAATCGGTTGACGCGACTGACGCACACCGATCACGCGAACCGGACGAAGAAGTGCGAAATCCAACAAGTGGCGCCAAACCACGACCGGGCGTCCGCACACCGCCCTCCCGGCGCCGACACCCGCCGCCCTTCCAGCGCGGACGCGTCGTGTGCGGGCGCGGGCAGCACCCGGTCTTCGCTAGGCTTCGGGGCGACCCCGAACCCATCACGGAATCCGACATACCTCGGTTTTCCGTGTTCGTACACGTGTATGATTACGGGGTCCGCACTATTCACGCGATACCGAAGGGAAATCCCCGCCGTGGTCACCGAGGTCTTCACGCGCAAGTACTGCGATCCCCACGCCGTCCGCGAGGAGAAGGTCGAGGCGACTGAGGTCATCCAGTTCGCCTGGGAAGGCGCCGTCCGCGAGGTCGACGCCTGCGACGAGTGCGCCAAGGAGCACGAGTCCCGTTACGAGCCCCTCGTCGACTACTCGCGCCCGGTGAAGAAGCGCCGTGCCCCCAAGAAGGCACCTGCCCCGGCCCCCGCCGACAACGGTGACGCCGCCGCGGACAGCGGATCTGAGCAGGACTAAGGCCCTCCCGTCGCCCGCCACCGCCCGAGGGACCGCTTCGCGGCGGGGCGGGCACCCTCAACCGACGCCTGCGGCGCAACACCCACCTCCCGTCGCCCGCCACCGCCCGAGGGACCGCTTCGCGGCGGGGCGGGCGAAGCGGGGATCGGAGACACCCCCAGTGGTCACCGACCCCCGCGTTGTGTCACGGGTCAGCCCTGGCCCATCAACCGCGCCACCTGACCACCGCGACGCGCATCGCCGCCCACGCCCGCCTGCACCGCCTCGGCGACCGGCAGGCGGGCGTGCACGTAGGTACCACCCTGGGCCTGGACCGACGCGCCCATCCGGCGCATGATCCGCAGCATGCCCGTGTTGGCCAGACTCGTCTCCGCCCGCACCTCGGCCAGCCCCCAGTCGGCGGCCACGACCGTCAGCGCCCGCGCCACGGCCGTACCGACACCGCGGCCCTGCCACGCGTCCTCGACCAGGAAGGCGATCTCGCCCACGCCTGGATCCAGTGTGTACATCAGATGCCCCAGCGCCACGGGCGCCTCCTCCCCACGCGGCCGCACGGCCAGGGTCAGCCCGCGCTCGGGATCGCAGAACACCCGCAGCATGTGCGGACTCAGCTCACTCATCCCCGTGAAGTACCGGTTGCGTACCGTCTCCTCCGAGCAGCGACGGTGCAGATCGCTCAAGGCGGGCGCGTCACTGTCACGCACCTGTCTCAGGGACAGCACCGCTCCCTCCCCGGTACGCACGACCCGGTCGGTGGGGACCGGCCCCGTCGAGGGCATCACCGAACGCACCAGGGCGTCCGCCCTGCTGGACTCGGTCCAGGTGAACGGGTGCGAGGCACGGCGCACCAGCACCCCGCGCAGCGGACCGACGGGGACCAGCATGGCCCCTCCCTCGTCCGCGTCGCCGGCCTCCTCGATCCGGGTGAGGTTGGTCCAACACGCGTCGTCGGCCAGCAGGAGCTCCGCCAACGCCTCCGGCAGCCGGTTGGGGTGCGCGCGCAACCGCGCGGTCAGCAGCAGCGCCCGGGTGACGTCGTCCCCGACCTCGCGCCTGTGGGCGGGGACGGCCGTCACCGTGCCGGAGGGACTCAGCCGAGCGACCTCGCGGACGGCCCGGGCGTGGTTTCCGGGCACGTCCACGACGAACTCGTCGACCACGCCCGCCACATCGGTGTGCAGGGACAGGTCGACGATGTTGCCCCCGTGCCGTGCGAGAGCCCCGACGACCGCGGCGAGCCCTCCGGGCCGGTCTTCGACCGCCGTCCTAATCCGCCACAGGCCCACAGTGTCCCCCTCGGATGAAGGTGCTCCCGTCGCCGCGGTACGGCGCTGGACCGCGACGACGGGACGCGCACCGACGTGGTTCCACGGTCGGGGACCCACGTTTCGCGGACGTTAGGCGTCCGTTGAGTTCCGGCGGAGGTTTGCTGGACGCGCGTGATACGGCGTAACCGGGCGGGCCCGGGGCCGGCTCGGGCCCGGTCAGGGACGTCCCGAGACGAGCTCACCGTCCTTCCACACCGCCGCCACCAGCGGAACTCCCGGCCGGTAGGCCAGGTACAGGTGGTTGGGCGCCTCCAGGAGCGTGAGGTCCGCGCGTGCGCCCGGCGCCAGGTGGCCCACATCCGTACGGCGCAGCGCACGGGCGCCACCCGCCGTCGCCGCCCATACCGCCTCATCCGGTGTCATGCCCATGTCGCGGACGGCGACGGCCACGCAGAAGGCGAGGCTGGAGGTGAAGCACGATCCGGGGTTGCAGTCACTGGCCAGGGCGACCAGCGCACCGGCGTCGATGAGCGCCCGCGCGTCCGGGTAGGGCTGACGGGTCGAGAAGTCCACCCCCGGCAGCAGCGTCGCCACGGTCGGGTCGGGCCGCCCGGCCGCCTGCGCGAGGGCGTCGACGTCCTCCGCGGTGAGGTGGGTGCAGTGGTCGACGGAGGCGGCGCGCGTCTCCACCGCCAGCCGCACCCCCGGCCCCTCACCGAGCTGGTTGCCGTGCACCCGGGGCAGCAGACCGCGGGCGACGCCCGCGGCGAGCACCCGCCGTGAGGCCTCCTCGTCGAAGGCTCCGCGCTCGCAGAACACGTCCACCCACCGCGCGTGCGGCGCACACGCCTCCAGCATCGGCCCGGTCACGAGGTCGACGTAGCCCTGCGGGTCGTCGGCGTACTCCGGCGCGACCACGTGGGCGCCGAGGAAGGTGACCTCGTCCGTGACCCGCCCGGCCACCGCCAGGCTGCGCTCCTCGTCCGCGACCGTGAGCCCGTACCCGGACTTGACCTCCAGGGTGGTGGTGCCCTGCGCGCGGGCCTCACGCACCAGGCGGCGGGCCCCCGCCAGGAGTTCGGCGTCGCTGGCGTCCCGGGTGGCGGCGACGGTCGTGCGGATACCGCCCGCCGAGTAGGGCCGGCCGCTCATCCGGGCGGCGAACTCACGGCTGCGGTCGCCCGCGAACACGATGTGGGAGTGGCTGTCGACGAAGCCGGGCAGGACACAGCGCCCGGCGGCGTCGACCCGGACGTCGGCGTCCGGGGCCTGGGCACGCGGCCCGGCCCAGGCCACACGCCCGTCCTCGATCACCAGCGCGGCGTCGGCGATCTCACCCACCGACCCGCGTCCCAGACCGGGGTCGTTGGTGACCAGTGTGGCGATGTCGTCGACGAGGACCGCGCGGGGCGTGTCGGTCATGAGTGCAGCTCCTTGATCACCGTGTCGAGGTCGTGTGCGGTGTCGGACAGGCGCGTGTGGACGCCGCCGCGGACGGTCCACCGACCGTCGGCCATCACATGGCGCACGTCGGCGGCGGTCGCGGCGAAGACCACCGCGTCCGTGGCGCGGGCGGGGTCGGCCCCGGCGAGCCGGACCCCCTCCAAGGGGACGTTGACCAGGTCCGCCCTGGCCCCGGCGCGCAGCTCCCCCGCGTCGGCGTCCCCGTCCTCGGCGGCCCAGCCCAGCGAGCGGTGACCGTGCGCGGTGGCCGCGCGCAGCAGCGCGCCGCTGCCCAGGGTGCCGCGCCGGTGCGTGCGCAACCGCTCGTGGAGTTCGACCCCGCGCGCCTCGGCGAACAGGTCCGACTGCGCGTGCTGGTCGGTGCCCAGACTCAGCGGCGCCGGCACGAGGTCGCCCGTGCGGGGCAGGCCGTCGGCCAGGTCCCGTTCGGTCGTCGGGCACAGGCACACGGTCGCCCCGAAGTCGCGGACCGCGGCCACGTCCCCGTCCGTCAGGTGGGTGGCGTGCACCAGGGTGGTGCGTTCGGTCAGGGCGCCGGCGTCGGCGAGCACCCGGGTGGGTGTGCGATCGTAGGCGGCCAGGCAGGCGGCGTTCTCCGCGGGTTGCTCGGACACGTGGACATGCAGGGGAGCCCGGCGCTCGTCGGCGAACGCGGCCACCCCGGGCAGGTCCTCGGCCGGGACCGCCCGCACCGAGTGGGCCGCCGCGCCGACCCGGACGTGGCCGCCCTCCGGGGCGAAGGCGGCCACGCGCTCAGCCCACCCGGCCACGTCCGCGTCGCCGAACCTCAGCTGCGGACCGGTGAGCGGCAGGTGCGAGCCGTGTTCGTTCAGCCCCCCGGACAGATAGCACACGTCGAGCAGGGTGAGGCGCACCCCGGCCTGCGCCGCCGCCTCGACCAGGGCATGTCCCATCGCGTTGGGGTCGGCGTAGCGCGCACCGCCCGGGGCGTGGTGCAGGTAGTGGAACTCGCCCACGCACGTGACACCGGCCAGCGCCATCTCCGCGTAGGCCGCCCGGGCCAGGCGCAGGTAGGCGTCCGGATCCAGGCGCTCGGCGACCCGGTACATGACCTCCCGCCAGGTCCAGAAGGAACCGCCGCCCGCGTGCGTACGGCCGCGCAGGGCCCGGTGGAAGGCGTGCGAGTGGGCGTTGGCCAGACCAGGCAGGGTCAGGCCGGTCAGGACCTCGGCGTCCCCGGCCGGGTCGGCGTCCGCTGACACCGAGGTGAACCGCCCGCCGGCCACCTCCAGCAGCACGCCGCTGACGGGGGCGTCGCCGCCCAGCCAGGCCCACTCGCACCAGTACCGCCGCACGTCGGTCTCACGTCCGGTCACGACGCGGCCTCCCCCACCGGTCGGGCGAGCAGGTCCTGGAGCACATCGGCCAGGGCGAGCACCCCGGCATGGCAGTCGTCGGGACGGGCCCACTCCTGCGGCGAGTGCGACACCCCCGTGGGGTTGCGCACGTACAGCATGGCGGTGGGCACGTGGGCGGCGAGCACACCGGCGTCGTGCCCGGCGCCGGTGGGAAGAATCGGCACGCCAGTGGCCGTTGAGGGTGGAAACCCGCCACCCCGCGAAGCGCCTTCGGGCGATGGTGGACGACCGGTGGGAAGCACGGGCCCCCGGGCATCGGGGGCCCGGGTGCCGACGACGGCGGCCAGGCGGTCGCGCAGTCCGTGCGTGAACGACACCAGCGGGGTGAGCGACTCAGCCGTCATCGCGACCCCGACACCGTGCTCGCGCGCGGCGGCCTCGGCCTGGGCGCGCACGCCCTCGACCACGGCCATGAGCGTGTCCTCGGAGTCGGCTCGGGCGTCCAACCAGGCGTTGACCAGGGACGGAATAGCGTTGGTGCCGTTCGGGACGATCACCGACCTGGCCACCGTGGCACGGGCGTCATGCTCCTCGGCCAACGCGCGGGCGGCCAGGACGGTGTGCGCGAAGGGGAGCATGGGATCGTTGCGGTCGGCCAGGCGCGTGGTCCCCGCGTGGTCCGCGCGGCCGGTGAAATCCATCCGCCACCGGCCGTGCGGCCAGATCGCGCTGGCCACGCCCACCGGGTGGACGGTGTCCTCCAGGGCGCGTCCCTGCTCCACGTGCAGCTCGACGAACACGTCCAGCAGCGCGAGGGTGTCCGGGTCGGGGCCCATCAGGTCCGGGTCGTGCCCGGCCCCCTCCATCGCCTCCGCCCAGGTGACACCGTCGGCGTCGGTCAGCCCCCGCGCCCGTTCGGGGGAGATCTCCCCCGCGGTCAGGCGGCTGCCCAGACAGGGCACCCCGAAGCGGCCGCCCTCCTCCTCCACGAACACCGCGAGCACGAGCGGACGGGCGGGCCGCACACCGCGGGCGCGCAGCTCGTCGACGGCGGCCAGGGCGCTGGCCACGCCGAGCGGCCCGTCGAAGGCCCCGCCGTCCGGCACCGAGTCCAGGTGGGATCCGGTGGCCACGGCGCCGGGGCCGGGCGCGCCCCACCAGGCCCACAGGTTGCCGTTGCGGTCGGTGCGCACGTCGAGTCCGCGCGCGGCCGCCTCCCCGGTGAACCAGGCGCGGGCGTCGGTGTCGGCGCCCGCCCAGGTGTACCGGTGGTAGCCGCCGCTGTCGGCATCGCGCCCGACCGGGGCCAGGTCGGCCCACATACGGTCGAACGACACGGCTACTCCCCCTCCGCCATGGGGACGCGGATGCCGTGCTCGGCGGCCACGCGGGCCGCGTCCTCGTACCCTGCGTCCACGTGCCGGATCACACCCATGGCGGGGTCGTTGGTCAACACGCGGTCGAGCTTGGCGGCGGCCAGCTCGGTCCCGTCGGCGACGCTGACCTGCCCCGCGTGCAGGGAGCGGCCCATACCCACGCCCCCGCCGTGGTGGATGGACACCCACGACGCTCCGGAGGAGGTGTTGACCAGGGCGTTGAGCAGCGGCCAGTCAGCGATGGCGTCGGAGCCGTCCTTCATCCCCTCGGTCTCTCGGTAGGGGGAGGCCACCGAACCGGTGTCCAGGTGGTCGCGGCCGATCGCCAGCGGCGCCGAGATCTCACCGGAGGCGACGAGCTCGTTGAAGCGCGCTCCGGCGGCGGCCCGCTCGCCCTGGCCCAGCCAGCAGATCCGCGCGGGCAGACCCTGGAAGGCCACGCGCTCCCCGGCCATGCGGATCCACCGGGCCAGATGGTCGTTGTCGGGGAACAGGTCGAGGATCGCCTGGTCGGTGCGGGCGATGTCGGCGGGGTCACCGGACAGGGCCGCCCACCGGAACGGGCCCTTGCCCTCGCAAAAGAGCGGACGGATGTAGGCGGGGACGAACCCGGGAAAGTCGAAGGCGCGGGTGAACCCGCCCTCGCGGGCCTCGTCGCGGATGGAGTTGCCGTAGTCGAACACCTCGGCGCCCGCGTCCTTGAAACCGACCATGGCCTCCACGTGCGCGGCCATCGACTCGCGGGCTCGGACGGTGAACTCCTCGGGCTTGGCGGCGGCCAGGTCGCGCCAGTCCTCGAAGGCCACACCGACCGGCAGGTAGGCCAGCGGGTCGTGCGCGGAGGTCTGGTCGGTGACCACGTCGATCGGGGCGCCGCGCCCCAGGAGCTCGGGCAGGACCTCGGCGGCGTTGCCGAGCACGCCGATCGACAGGGCGCGGCGCTCGTCGCGGGCCCGCGTGGCCAGTTCGAGGGCGTGGTCCAGGCTGTCGGCGCGCACGTCCAGGTAGCGGTGCTCGATCCGGCGGTCGATGCGGCTGGAGTCGCACTCGACCACGATCGCCACGCCGCCGTTCATGGTCACGGCCAGCGGCTGGGCTCCGCCCATCCCGCCGAGGCCGGCGGTGAGGGTGATGGTCCCGGCCAGGGAACCTCCACTGTGCTCGCCTGAACCGCTCAGCTTGGCGGCGACCGCGGCGAAGGTCTCGTAGGTGCCCTGGAGGATGCCCTGGGTGCCGATGTAGATCCACGAACCGGCGGTCATCTGCCCGTACATGGTCAGGCCCTGGGCCTCCAGGCGGCGAAACTCCGGCCAGTTCGCCCAGTCGCCGACCAGGTTGCTGTTGGCGATGAGGACGCGGGGCGCCCACTCATGGGTGCGCATGACGCCGACGGGGCGGCCGGACTGCACGAGCAGGGTCTCGTCACCCTCCAGGTCGCGCAGGGAGGCGGTGATCCGGTCGAAGCTGCGCCAGTCGCGCGCGGCCTTGCCGGTGCCGCCGTAGACCACCAGGTCCTCGGGGTGCTCGGCCACCTGGGGGTCGAGGTTGTTGTGGAACATGCGCAGGGCGGCCTCCTGTTGCCAGCCCTTGGCGGACAGGACGGTGCCGCGTGCGGCGCGGACGGTACGCGGGGTGCTCATGAGGGCTCCTCGGGATCTCAGGCGAGCGCGGTGACGGATTCGGCGGCCGCGACGACGGCGCCGTCGGCGACCAGAGCGGCGACGGCGGCGATCTCGGGCGCCAGGTGGCGGTCGGGGCCGGGCCCGGACACGTGCTCGCGGACAACGCGCAGGACGGCGCCGGTGGCGGGTCCGGGCTCCAGCGGCGAGCGCAGGTCCAGTGCGCGGGCGGCGGTGAGTAGCTCGACGGCGAGCACACTGGTCAGACCGTCCACGGCGCGGCGGAGCTTGCGCGCGGCCGACCACCCCATGGACACGTGGTCCTCCTGCATCGCGGAGCTGGGGATGGAGTCGACGCTGGCGGGCGCGGCCAGGCGCTTGAGTTCGGAGACGATGGCGGCCTGGGTGTACTGGGCGATCATGTGCCCGGAGTCGACGCCGGGGTCGTCGGCGAGGAAGGCGGGCAACCCGTGGGAGCGGGCGACGTCGAGCATGCGGTCGGTGCGCCGCTCGGCGATGGAGGCGGTGTCGGCGACCGCGATGGCCAGGAAGTCGAGCACGTAGGCCACGGGCGCGCCGTGGAAGTTGCCGTTGGACTCCACGCGGCCGTCGTCGAGGACGACCGGGTTGTCGATGACGCTGTCGAGCTCGCGTCCGGCGACCAGGAGCGCGTGGTCGAGGGTGTCGCGGGCGGCACCGGCCACCTGGGGGGCGCAGCGCAGGGAGTAGGCGTCCTGGACCCGGTTGCACTCGGGGCCGCGGTGGGAGGCGACGATCGGCGAGTCGGCGAGCATGGCGCGGATGTTGGCGGCCGAGGCGGCCTGACCGGGGTGGGGACGCAGGCGCTGGAGCTCCTCGGTGAACACGCGGTCGGTACCCAGCAGCGCCTCGACGCTCATCGCCGCCGTGATGTCGGCGACCTTGAGCAGCCGAGCGAGGTCCTGGCAGGCCAGGACGAGCATGCCGAGCATGCCGTCGGTGCCGTTGATCAGGGCCAGGCCCTCCTTGGCGCCGAGCTCCACGGGGCGCAGGCCGACCTCGTTCAGGGCGGCGTGGGCGGACGTGCGCTCACCGGAGGCGTCACGGACCTCGCCCTCCCCCATGAGGGCGAGCGCCACGTGGGACAGCGGCGCCAGATCGCCCGAGCAGCCCAGGCTGCCGTACTCGTGGACGACGGGGGTGATCCCGGCGTTGAGCATCGCGGCCAGGGTCTCCACCGTGGCGACCTCCACCCCGGTGTTGCCCGAGGCCAGGGTGCGCAACCGCAGCAGCATGAGCGCCCGGACGACCTCACGCTCGACCTCGGGGCCGGTCCCGGCGGCGTGGGATCGGATGAGGGAGCGCTGAAGGCGGGCGCGCAGGTCGGGAGCGATGTGACGGGTGGCCAGGGCGCCGAACCCCGTACTGACCCCGTAGGCGGGGACCTCGCCGCGGGCGAGCGACTCGACCCGCTCCCTGCCGTGTCGGACGGCCTTGCGGGTGTCCTCGGGGATGGTGACGCGGGCGCCCTCGCGCGCGACGGCCAGGACCTGGGCCGGGGTGAGCGGGGCTCCGCCGACGGTGACGGTGGGAACTGCTGTGGTCATGCCCCCATTGCACCGCTGGTGGGCCTCCTGATGAAGGGGTGACCCGCGGGTTGTGTCTGGTATTTCAGACGACCCGACGGGGAACCCGCTCGCCCCACCCTCTCCCTACCGGATCACGCGCACCTCGCACCGCAGCCCCGGCGCGGCGGCGAGGCGAGCGTCTCCCGTCACCAGGGCGCAGTCCAGTGCCTCGGCCACCGCGACGTAGGCGGCGTCATAGGGCGTCAGGTTGGACCGCAGCGCCCAGATCCTGTCGGCCACACCCCCAACCGCATCCACATGCGCGATCGCCTGTAGGCCGTAGAGCTTGCGCGCGGCCTCCGCCTCACCGATGGACACCTTCTTGCCGAGCACGAGCCCGCGCAGCGCGCTGAGGAACTCGACGGGCTGATGGCCGGGGGCGTACCACTCACTGTCGGCCCCCAGCACACGACGCGCCGCACTGTTGGACCGCCCCGGCGCCCCCAGATAGAGGTCGATCAGGACAGACGTGTCAACGACGATCACGCGGCACCGCTCTTCCCTTCGCCGTCCGGCGACTCGTCACCACGAGCGGCCCGAACGGCCGCGACGATCTCGTCCATGGTCAGGTTGGCCCCCGGCAGAGGCGTCTGTTCGACGACCTCCCGGTTGCGGGCGAAGCGTGCTTCGCGCTCCAACACGGCGAGCACGTACGCCTGGAGCGACTGCCCCGACCGCTTGGCCTCCGCGACCAGGATCTCTCTGACCTCATCCGGAACGTCTTTGACCTGAATAGCTCCCATGGCGCCACTGTAGCTTAATTAGAGTCAATATTGGCTCTAATTAGATCCCATTTAAGCGCCAGAACAGCGCCTCGATGCGCATTCTCCTCCTCGCCCGTGACCACCGTGGAACAATCGGGGCATGAGTCTCGTACCGGCGGCCACCCGTGCTCTACGGCTGCTGCGCTACCTCGCCTCGCGGCCCGGCCCCGTGTCGGCCTCGACCGCCGCCGCCGAGCTCGACCTGCCCCGCTCCAGCGTCTACCAACTGCTGGAGGCCATGGCCGAGGAAGGGTTCGTCACCCACCTGCCCGAGGAGCGCCGCTGGGGGCTGGGCGTGGCCGCGTTCGAGATCGGCTCGGCCTACCTGCGCCACGACGGACTCGAACGGCTGACCCGACCGCTGCTGCACCAGCTGACCGAGGCCACCGGAGCCACCACCCACCTGGGCATCCTGCACGGCGCCGACACCCTGTACCTGCTCAAGGAACAGCCCCCGCACGCGCCCACACTCATCACCGGTGTCGGCGTGCGCCTGCCCGCGCACCTGACCGCCTCGGGCCGGGCCATGCTCGCCCTGCTCCCCCGCGCCCAGGTGCGTGCCCTGTACCCCGACGCGGCGGCCTTCACCGATCGCACGGGACGCGGCCCCGCCACCCCGTCCGAACTGCGCCGCGTCCTGGCGGAGGAGTTCAGGCAGGGGTGGTCCATGGAGGACGGACAAGTCACCGAGGGGTTCGTGTCCGTGGCGGCGGCCGCCACCGACCACAACGGACGCCCCGCGGCCGCGATCAGCCTGACCGTGCCCAGTGCCCGCCCGGTCACCCCTCAGGCGCTCGCCGCGCGGGTACGCGACGCGGCGGCCGACCTCACCCGGCGGCTGGACGGGCGTCGCGCCTCACCGTAGCGGTTCGCTGCGCTCGACGACCGACGGCAGCGGCGCCGTGCGCTCGACCATGCGCAGGATCCGCTCCTTGACGTCCTCGGGGACCTGGACGTAGAACTGCGTCGCCGCGTCGGCCTCCTCCAGTGCCAGGCTCTCGGCGGTCTCCGCCCAGCTGGGCAGTTCGGGGTCGGTGCGGTGGGTGTCGAGGACGAACTCGATGAAGTAGGTCAGCCTGCGGCCTCCCACGTGCACCTCGCGGATCCGCCGGATCTCCGGCCAGGCGATGAACGTCCCCTCCCCCGGAAACCACCACTTGCGTTCCTGCAGAACGGTCACCCCGTCGCTGTCGGCGCTGATGCCCTGACGAGTGATGCGCTGCGGCAACCCCCGCACGACGACGACGTTGCTGCCGGGGCCGACGAAGGCCATCACCACGGCGGCCGTACTCCACAGGACGACGGAACCGATCGGCGGATCCCCCGACACCAGGGTCCACACGAGCGAGCCGACCACGACGAGGAACCCCAGGGTCAGGACCGCGGAGAAGTACGCCACCGTCATCCACATCCGGGCGTTGGGCCCGCGCAGACTGACATAGCGCCGCAGGTGTGACACCCCGGAGGGCTGCTGGGTCAGGTCCGAGGGCACACCCAGGGCCGGGTCGGAGGCGTCGGGAGGTTCGGGGGAAGCCATACCCCCATTCTCCCAACTCTCCGGGGTGGCCGGTGCGCCGGGACAGCCCACACCACAGGCGCTCGCGGGCGGGAATCCGCGTGAAGCCCGGGCGTCGGTACCGCGCTCGGTCTAGGGTTCGCTCCATGAGACGCAACGCACGCGAGTACGACACCGAACTGCGGGCCAACGGTCGGATCATCTCCCTGGACGGAGTGGCCTACCAGGGCCGGACCGTCCTGCGGGAGGGACCCGAGCAGTTCGCACCGCTGGAGCGCTGGGCCAAGGGGGTCGCCGAGATCCTGGGCGAACCGGTGACCTGGCGCGCCCTGGACCGTGGGGAACTGGCCGCACGGGGCACGGTGCAGCCCGGGCCGGGAGCTCAGAACCTGCGCGCGCTCTGAGCACCGCACTTGGCGCACTGGAACTTGCGGTCATCACCGAGAATCCAGTCGTGCTCGCCACCGGTCGGACACGCTGACATCGACACCATCTCCTCAGGAGGGGCTGTTGGGGGTGCGTGGCGATCACTGTAATTCCCACCAACCACACGAGTCCCGGGAATGAGAAAGTCCACCCCATCCTTCACATCCGCGTCGGACCATGCCATTCCGCGATGGAAACGTCGGCACGCGGTGTGATAACCCCGTCATTCCACGCCACTACCCCCGCCTCCAACGCAGACACGCACGACCCATCCCCGCGAACACCGCGAGGGGCCCGTCGCGACGGCGACGGGCCCCTCGGACGAAGTCACGGCTGGGACGATCCCGCGGGGCTACACCTCGGGCGCCCGAACAGCGTGGGTGTCGCGCGGCCGACGCCCGTTGAGGATGCTCCGCCCCGTCGTGAAGCGGCCACCGGGGCAACGGGCGGACGAAGCGAGGCGGCTCGGAACGAGCACGGCCTAGTTCTGGGAGGCCTTCATGTGGGCCTCGACCGCCGCGCGGTCGGCGCGCAGCTTGGCGAGCGCCTCGTCGAGGATGAGCTTGCCCTCCTCCTCGCTCCGCCGCTCCTTGACGTAGGCCAGGTGGGTCTTGTAAGGCTCGGTGCGCGGCGGCGAAGGCGGGTTGGCCTTGTCCTTGCCCGCGGGGAAGCCGCAGCGTGGGCAGTCCCACTCGTCGGGGACGGCTGCCTCGCTCGCGAAGCTGGGCACGACCTCGTGCAGGTTCGCACAGTAGAACGGAACCCGGATCCGCGGGGCGGCCTCGCCGCGCTCCGCCTCGCCCATCGGGCCGGCTCCGACTCGGCTGCCACGGATGGCACTGCCACTACCCACGAAAAACTCCTTCGGCGAACGCGCTCACCGGCACTCGGGCGAGCGTGACTGTGGACGGGGGAAGCCTCTGGGGGCGCCTGCTAGGCCCGGCCGTACAGGATGCCGAGGACGATGACGGAAAGGATCCACACGATGCCGACGGCCACCGTCATGCGGTCGAGGTTGCGTTCGACCACCGACGACCCGCCGAGCGAGGACGTGACCCCGCCGCCGAACATGTCGGACAGACCGCCGCCCTTGCCCTTGTGCAGCAGCACCAGGAAGATCAGCAGCACACTGAGAACCATCACGAAGATGGACAGACCGAGAGTCACACGCTCACCCGTAGCTCGACCCCGAAGCGGGGGGATGGACACCACGGCCCCCGTTTCCCATCCGTACCGGCGACGGCGCCGCGGCGCCTGGCCGACCGGTCGGATCATGGAAGGAGGAGACCGGGACGATTTCGGATTTTACCGTGCCGCCGGCGGCACGGGTGGGGACTTGCGCGATGCACGCAGATCCCCTCAGCGAAGTCTAGCCCGACGAGAGCCCCCGTCGGACACCCCGTCCGCCGAACCTGGACGAACCGGTCCGGTGGACGGGACATCGTGAGACGTCCAGCGACTACTGGTCGCCGTAACGGATCACCTTGACGAACTCGTCGGCCTTCAGGCAAGCACCGCCGACCAGGGCGCCGTCCACATCGGTCTGGGCCATGATGCCCGGGGCGTTGTCGCCCTTGACGGAGCCGCCGTAGAGCACGCGCACCGCGTCCGCGACCTCCTGGGAGTACAGCTCGGCCAGACGCACGCGAACGGCCGCGCACACCTCCTGGGCGTCCTCGGGGGTGGCGACCTCTCCGGTACCGATCGCCCACACCGGCTCGTAGGCCACCACGATCCTGGCGGCCTGCTCGGCGGTGACCTCCTTCAGAGCGCCGTCCAGCTGGGCCAGGACGTGCTCGACCTGGCGGCCCTCCTTGCGCACCTCCAGGCCCTCGCCCACGCAGAGCAGCGGCACGATGTCGTTCTTGAAGGCTGCCTTGACCTTGGCGTTGACCAGGGCGTCGTCCTCGTGGTGGTACTCACGGCGCTCGGAGTGGCCGACCAGCACGTAGGAGCACTCCAGCTTGGCGAGCATCGCGCCGGAGACCTCGCCGGTGTAGGCGCCCTTGTCGTGGGCGGAGATGTCCTGGGCGCCGAAACCGATGCGCAGCTTGTCCCCGTCCACGAGCGTCTGCACGCTGCGCAGGTCGGTGAACGGCGGCAGGACGACGACCTCGACCTTGTCGTAGTCCTTGTCCTTCAGTGCGAAGGCCAGCTTCTGGACGAGCGCGATGGCCTCCAGGTGGTTGTTGTTCATCTTCCAGTTGCCCGCGATGAGCGGCAGGCGCTGGGACATGTCGTCACTTCCCGTCTAGGCTGTGCTTGTTTGGAGCCGGGCTCGCTCCGGGCCGCCGCTTGGCTTCGGCCCGTGTTCGGGCGCCCGAACGGCGACCCCCGGAGCTTGGCGCCCCACCGGGGGCCACCGGAGGGGGAGCGTCTCAGGCGAGGGCGTCGATACCGGGCAGGTCCTTGCCCTCCAGGTACTCCAGGCTGGCGCCGCCACCGGTGGAGATGTGGCCGAAGGCCGACTCGTCGAAGCCCAGCGCGCGCACCGCCGCGGCCGAGTCGCCGCCGCCGACCACGGTGAAGGCGTCGGAGTCGATGAGCGCCTGGGCCAGCGCGCGGGTGCCGTCCGCGTACGGCTCCATCTCGAACACGCCCATGGGGCCGTTCCAGAACACCGTGCGGGTGTCGGCGATCTTCTCCGCGAACAGCGCCTGGCTCTTCGGGCCGATGTCCAGGCCCATCCGGTCGGCCGGGATCGCGTCGACGTCCACCGCCGCGTGGGGAGCGTCCGCGGCGAACTTCTCCGCGGCCACGACGTCCACCGGCAGGACGATCTCCACACCCTCGCGCTCGGCGCGCTCCAGGTAGCCGCGCACGGTGTCCAGCTGGTCGTTCTCCAGCAGGCTGGAGCCGACCTCGTAGCCCTTGGCCTTGAGGAAGGTGAACACCATGCCGCCACCGATGAGCAGGCGGTCGGCGGTGCCGAGGAGGTTGTCGATGACGCCGAGCTTGTCGGAGACCTTGGAACCGCCCAGCGCCACGGCGTACGGGCGCGCGGGCTCCGCGGTCAGCTTGCGCAGGACCTCGACCTCGGTCAGGACGAGGCCGCCGACGGCGTGCGGGAGCTTGCCGGGCAGGTCGAAGACACTGGCGTGCTTGCGGTGCACGGCGCCGAAGGCGTCCCCGACGTACAGGTCCGCCAGCCGGGCGAAGCGGTCGGCGAGCTCGCCGCGCTCGGCGTCGTCCTTGCTGGTCTCGCCGGGCTCGAAGCGCACGTTCTCCAGCAGCGCGACCTGGCCGTCGGTGAGGGCCGCGCAGGTGGCACGGGCCGACTCACCGGCGGTGTCGGCGGCGAAGGCCACCTCGGTGCCGAGCAGCTCGCCCAGGCGGGCGGCCACGGGTCGGAGGGAGAAGCGCGGGTCCGGGGCGCCCTTGGGGCGGCCCAGGTGGGCGGCGACGATGACGCGCGCGCCGCGCTCGCGCAGCTTCTCGATGGTGGGCAGGGCCGCGCGGATACGGCCGTCGTCGGTGATCCGCTCGCCGTCCAGGGGCACGTTGAGGTCGGCCCGGACGAACACGCGCTTGCCGGAGACGTCGATGTCGTCGATCGTCCGCATGCTGGTCTCCTCGGTGGTCTGATCAGCCCGGACGTCGCGCCGGGCGAGGGTCGGGTGGGTGCTCGGACAGCGGCACCCCCTCGCGGTGGCGAAGGGGTGCCGTGGGGCGACGCGCGACGGGCGGGCCCTGTGTCCGGTGGTTACAGGTTGGAACCGACCAGCTTGGCCAGGTCGACCAGGCGGTTGGAGTAACCCCACTCGTTGTCGTACCAGCCGACGATCTTGACCTGGTTGCCGAACGCCATGGTCAGGCTGGAGTCGAAGGTGCAGGAAGGCGAGGTGCCGACGATGTCGGAGGAGACGATCGGGTCCTCGGTGTAGACCAGGACGTCCTTGAGCGGGCCCTCGGCGGCGGCCTTGAACGCGGCGTTGACCTCGTCCTTGGTGACCTCGCGGTCCAGGGTGACGACCAGGTCGGTCACGGAGCCGTCCGGCACCGGGACGCGCATGGCCATGCCGTCCAGCTTGCCCTGCAGCTCGGGGATGACCAGGGCGGTGGCCTTGGCGGCACCGGTCGTGGTCGGGATGATGTTCTGCGCGGCGGCGCGGGCGCGGCGCAGGTCCGAGTGCGGGAAGTCCAGGATGACCTGGTCGTTGGTGTAGGCGTGCACCGTGGTCATCAGGCCCTGCTGGATGCCGAAGCTGTCCATCAGCACCTTGGCCATGGGCGCCACGCAGTTGGTGGTGCACGAGGCGTTGGAGATGACGTCGTGCTGGGCGGCGTCGTACTTGTCGTCGTTGACGCCCATGACGACGGTCAGGTCCTCGCCCTTGGCCGGGGCGGAGATGATGACCTTCTTGGCGCCGGCGCTGATGTGCTTCCGGGCGTCCTCGGCCTTGGTGAAGCGACCGGTGGACTCGATGACCACGTCCACGTTCAGGTCGGACCAGGGCAGCTGGGCCGGGTCGCGCTCGGCCAGGACCTTGACGGTCTTGTCGCCGACGCGGATGAAGTCGTCGCCCACCTCGACGTCACCGTCGAGGGTGCCGAGCACAGTGTCGTACTTGAGCAGGTGCGCGAGCGTCTTGGTGTCGGTGAGGTCGTTGACCGCGACGATTTCGATGTCGCTGCCGCCAGCGGCGACCGCGCGCCAGAAATTGCGGCCGATCCGACCGAAGCCGTTGACGCCTACACGGATGGTCACGGAACCAATCTCCTCATATGTCGCACATCATTTCCACCCGCGCATTCGTCCTCGCTCGCGACGTCCGCCCCGGTGGGAGGCCGAGGCAACCGCATTGAACAGGGTTAACACGCGCCAGGTGTTGTCAGAGAGCCTAGCGGAGCGCCAACGGACCACAGCGACGGGCCCTGAGTTCGCCGCCTCGCCGACCCTCATGGATTCGCGACCATACTGACACCGACCAGCGAAGAGGTCTATACCATTGTTGGAAGTTATCCGAGGGTTTCCCCAGTTAACAAAGCCGAACACCTGAGGGGCCACAGGCAACCGCGCGTTCACACGGCGACGCTCCGGTCAGGGGACCAGCATGTCCGGAGTGAGGTTCGCCTCGGTCCCCTCGATGCCCAGATCGCTGGCCCGCTTGTCGGCCATCGCGAGCAGCCTGCGGATACGTCCGGCGATGGCGTCCTTGGTCAGCGGCGGAACCGACAGCTGACCCAACTCCTCCAGGGACGCCTGCTTGTGCGCCAGGCGCAGTTTCCCGGCGGCCACCAGGTGCTCGGGGGCGTCCTCTCCCAGGATCTCCAGAGCCCGCTCCACGCGCGCCCCCGCCGCCACCGCCGCACGGGCGCTGCGGCGCAGGTTGGCGTCGTCGAAGTTGGCGAGTCGGTTGGCGGTGGCCCGCACCTCGCGGCGCATCCGACGCTCCTCCCAGGCCAGCACGCTCTGGTGAGCGCCCAGCAGGGTCAGCAGCGCGCCGATGGAGTCCCCGTCGCGCACCACGACACGGTCCACACCGCGCACCTCGCGCGCCTTGGCGTGCACCTTGAGCCGCCGCGCCGCCCCGACCAGTGCCAGCGCCGCCTCCGGCCCCGGGCAAGTGACCTCGAGCGACATCGACCGCCCCGGTTCGGTCAGGGACCCGTGGGCGATGAACGCGCCCCGCCAGGCCGACTCGGAGTCACAGGCCCCGCCCGCGACCACGTGCCGCGGCAGCCCGCGCACCGGACGGCCGTTGTTGTCCACCAACCCCGTCTGACGGGCCAGGGACTCGCCGTCCTTGATCACCCGGACCACGTACCGGTTACCCTTGCGCAGACCGCTCGGAGACAGGACGACCACCTCGGACTCGTGCCCGAAGACCTCGGAAATGTCCTTGCGCAGGCGGCGCGCGGCCGCACCGGTGTCGAGCTCGGCCTCGATCACGATCCGCCCGCCCACCAGGTGCAGCCCCCCGGTGAACCGCAGGATGGTGGACACCTCCGCCTTGCGGCAGCATGGCTTGAGAATGGCCAGACGGCTCAACTCATCCTTCACCACGCCGGTCATCGCCATCGCCGCGATCCTCCCCTTCGAACTGGCCCGTCCCAGTGACCCGCACCGGGCACCGGTGTGCACCGACGCGGCCCCGCCACGCCCGGTTTCCTTCGAGGCAGACTACTTGACCGCTCCCCTCCCCGAAGGGAAGGGATTCACCGGCGAGTCCACCTCCCATCATGAAATGTGTCGGGATTCCCGGCCGGCGGGGAGCAGCGACGGCGAAAGACGACTCCCCGGCCCAGCCGTGGGTGCGTCCCGCCGCGTACCGGCGTGCGGTCAACCGCTCCCGGCGTCCTCCGACAACCGCTCCTCCACGTGGTCGCGCAGGACGAGCGCGTGGTTGTGCTCGGTGTCACGGGCGGCGTACAGAAGGGTGACCGGGCCGCGGCGCGCAGCCGCCAGCACAGGCTCCACCGCCTCCGGGCGGGCGTCCAGTTCAGCGCGATAGCGCTCGGCGAACCCGGCGAACCGCTCAGGGTCATGACCGAACCAGGACCGCAGCTCGGAACTGGGGGCCGCCTCCCGCAGCCACTCCACGCCCTCCAGGGACGCCCGGGACACACCGCGCGGCCACAACCGGTCCACGAGGAAGAGGCGCCCCCGCGGCGACGTCCGCCCCTCCTCCGAGTTCCCACGCGCACGCACCACGTCATACACCCGCTCCACGTGAACACCGTGAACAACCATGTCGCGGGTCTTCCCCAGCGACACCCCGTCCACGCGTTCAGCCGACCAGGATCCGCTCGAAGGCCGCTGCGAGGCGCTCGGCGTCATGGCGCGGTGAACCGTCGTCACGCCCCAGGTCGGCCAGCTCCAAACGACCGCCGATCCCGCGCACCACCCGCTCCAGCGGTTCGATCTCCTCCACCGTGCCCCGATCGGCCAGCACCACGTCCACCCCGAGTTTGGGCGCGTGCTCGTGCAGGACCTCCAGGTAGGTCTCGGGCCGAAAACCGTCGGTCTCGCCCCGTTGCGGCGACAGGTTGAGCGCCACCACACGCCGGGCCCGGGTGGTGACCAGGGCGTGCGCCAAGTCGGGGACCAGCAGGTGCGGCAGGACGCTGGTGAACCACGACCCCGGGCCGAACACCACCCAGTCGGCCTCGCGCACCGCCTTGACCGCCTGCGGGCTGGCGGGCGGAGCCTCAGGGATCAGGGAGATCGACCGCACCCGCCCGCTCGTGCTCGCGCACGCCACCTGTCCCCGAACCGTCGTCAGCTCCCCGGGCCGGTCGGGATCGATCCCCGCGACCTCGGCCGCGATGTCCAACGGCACCGAGGACATCGGCAGCACCCGCCCGTGCGCGCCCAACAGCTGACCCACCCAGTCCAGACCCGCCACCGAGTCCCCCAGCAACTCCCACAACGCCACGATCAGCAGATTGCCGACCGCGTGGCCGTGCAGTTCGCCCTCGGACCGGAACCGGTGCTGGACCACCTGACTCCAGGTGTGCCCCCACTCGTCGTCGCCGCACAACGCGGCCAGGGCCATCCGCAGGTCACCAGGGGGAAGCACACCCAGCTCTCGGCGGAGCCGACCACTGGAACCGCCGTCGTCGGCGACGGTGACGATCGCGGTGACGTCGGTGGTCACCCTGCGCAGTGCCGAGAGGGACGCGTGCAGCCCGTGCCCGCCACCCAGGGCGACCACACGGGGTGGGCGCCTCCCGTCACCGTGCGGCACCGTGCTGTTCGACATGATGGCTGTGGCCTGCCCCTCGTCCCGTGTACGGCTGGCGCTCGCGACCGCCCCGCCGCAGACGGCGCGCAGACGGTCGACCCACGCCCAGGACCGCCGGACACCGGCCCGCCAAAGGACCGGTACCAGCGGTGACCGGGCCAATCTAAGCGAAGACACCGCACTTGGCGATTCCGCTCACTCTGCGTGCGGCGCCCGGATCGGCGAGGAGGTCACTCCCGCCCGACGTCCCGGTGAACGACGTGCACGTCCACGCCCTGCGCACGGAGCCGCTCACCGAACTGCTCGGCCATGGCCACACTGCGGTGCTTACCGCCCGTGCACCCCACCGCGAGCGTCATGTAGTGCTTACCCTCACGCTGGTAGCCCTCGATGGTCAGCTTGAGCACCTCGGAGTAGGACTCCAGCATCTCCTTGGCCCCGTCCTGGGACAGGACGTAGTCGCGCACGGGGGCGTCCCGGCCGTTCATCGGCCGCAGATCGGGCACCCAGTGGGGGTTGGGCAGGAACCGGCAGTCCAGGACCAGGTCGGCGTCCACGGGCAGCCCGTGCTTGAACCCGAACGAGACGACGTTGGCGCGGATACGGCCCTCGCCGTCCTCCCCGAAGAAACCGAGCACGCGCGCCTTGAGCTGGTGCACGTTGAGCTGGGAGGTGTCGATGACCAGGTCGGCCTCGCCCCGGATCGCGCGCAGGGTCTCGCGCTCACGGGTGATGCCGTCGGTGAGCAGACCGTCGCCCTGGAGCGGGTGGCGGCGGCGCACCCCCTCGAAGCGGCGCACCAGCGCCTCGTCCCCCGCCTCCAGGAACAACACGCGCGCGGTCATGTCGCGCTTGCGCAGCTCCTCCACCGTGGACAACAGGTCCTCGGTGAAGGCCAGCGACCGCACGTCCACGACGACGGCGACCCGCGGCACGGCGCCGTGGGTACGTCCGGCCAGTTCGATCATGGTCGGCAACAGCCCGGGAGGCAGATTGTCCACCACGAACCAGCCCAGGTCCTCCAGGGCCCTGGCCGCCGTGCTCCGTCCCGCCCCGGACATACCGGTGACGATGACCACCTCCGGTGGCAGCTCGCCACCCAGTTCGACCGTCATGTGTCTCCTCCCCCGTGGGTGCCTTGCTGTGCTGGTGCCCCGTCGCCGTTTCGGTCCGAACCGGCGGTCTCGCCGGACAGGTGGGCGTGCACGGCCTCGGCCAGTTTGGGACCGATGCCCGGGACCGCCGCGATCTCCTCCGCCGTGGCCGAGGCCAGGCGTTTGACCGACCCGAACTCCTTGATCAGCGCCGACCTGCGGGTCGGGCCCAGGCCCGGCAGGTCGTCCAACGCGCTGCCCGTGAGCGCCTTGGCGCGCTTGTGGCGGTGGTAGCGGACGGCGAAGCGGTGCGCCTCGTCGCGCACCCGCTGGAGCAGGTACAGACCCTCGCCCGTACGGGGCAGGATCACCGGGTCCTCGTCGTCGGGCAGCCACACCTCCTCCAGGCGCTTGGCCAGACCGCACACGGCGATGTCCTCGATGCCGAGTTCGTCCAGTGCCCGACGCGCCGCCTCGGCCTGCGGGCGGGCTCCGTCGACCACCACCAGGTTAGGGGGGTAGGCGAACTTGCCGGGTGCGGGTACCTCCCCGGCGGAGCCGTCGCCGTGGCCACCGGTCCCACCCATCCGGGCGACCTCACCGGCGCGGGCGCTCTCCTCAAGGTAGCGGGTGAACCTGCGTTTGATCACCTCGTACATGGCGGCGACGTCGTGCTGTTCGGCGCCGCCCGCCCCGGACCCCCGAATGCTGAACCGGCGGTACTCGGACTTGCGGGCCAGACCGTCCTCGAACACCACCATGGACGCCACCACATGCTCACCCTGGAGGTTGGAGATGTCGTAGCACTCGATGCGCAGCGGCGCCTCGGGCAGGTCCAGGGCCTCCTGGATCTCGTTGAGGGCCCGGCCCCGGGTGCTCAGGTCACCGGCGCGGTGGGTCTTGTGGCGGGCCAGCGCCTCGCGGGCGTTCTTGGCCACGGTCTCCATCAGGTCCTTCTTGTCCCCGCGCTGGGGCACGCGCACGGTGACCGACGAACCCCGGCGTTCCGAGAGCCAGGAGGCGACGGCGGAGGCGTCCACTGGGGCGTCGGAGACCAGGACCTCGCGCGGGACCGCGCCGCCGGTGTCGGCGGTGGCGTCCTCGTCCGCGGCCTCCCCCGCGTCGCCGTAGAGCTGGCCGAGGAAGGTCTCCATCAGTTCCGCGGGACCGGCGTCGGTGACCTTGTCGACCACATACCCCCGACGCCCCCGAATCCGGCCGCCGCGCACGTGGAAGATCTGCACGGCCGCCTCCAACTGGTCGTCGGCCATCGCGATGACGTCGCAGTCGGTGGAGTCGGGCAACACCACGGCCTGCTTCTCCAGGGCGGCCCGCAGGGCCTCGATGTCGTCGCGGATGCGGGCGGCCCGCTCGTACTCCATCTCCTGGGCGGCCTCGCCCATCCGCGCCTGCAGTTCGCGGATGAACCGCCCGGTGTCCCCGGCCAGGAAGGAGCAGAAGTCCTCCACCAGCGCCCGGTGCTCCTCGGGGGTGGCCCGGCCCACGCACGGGGCCACGCACTTGCCGATGTAGCCGAGCAGGCAAGGGCGGCCGCTGTTGCGCGCGCTCCGGAAGACACCCGCCGAGCAGGTCCGCACCGGGAAGACGCGCAGCAGCAGGTCCACGGTCTCGCGGATGGCCCAGGCGTGGGAGTAGGGGCCGAAGTAGCGCACCCCGCGCCGCTTGGCGCCGCGCATCACCTGGACCCGGGGGATGTCCTCTTGGAGGGTGACCGCGAGATAGGGGTAGCTCTTGTCGTCGCGGTACTTGACGTTGAAGCGGGGGTCGTACTGCTTGATCCAGGAGTACTCCAGCTGCAGCGCCTCCACCTCGGTGCCCACGACCGTCCAGTCGACGTCGGCGGCTGTGGAGACCATCTGCTGGGTGCGCGGGTGCAGTCCGGCGAAGTCGCGGAAGTAGGAGGACAGGCGCGAGCGCAGGTTCTTGGCCTTGCCGACGTAGATGACCCGCCCCGAGGCGTCACGGAACCGGTAGACGCCCGGGTCGCGCGGGATGGATCCGGGGGCGGGGCGCAGGTGAGGAGTCGCAGCCATACCCCCATTCTGGTCGGTGCGAAGGACATCCGGCCACCCGAGCCGCCCACGTCACACCGGTGAAACGTCACGGGTGGATATCGGAATGCCCTAGGTTGGGCAGTACCGACGAACTTCCCAACCCGGACGTGAAAGGGGCCCTCCGCCGTGTCAGCTGGCCAATGGATCGCGATCGGTGTCGCCGTCGCGATCGCCCTGCTGCTGGTCTTCGTGGTCCACTGGCTGCTCAACCACCAGCTGGGCCGGATCTGGCCGCAGGCCCGCTTCGTGGTCGCGCGGTCGACCTTCACCGCCTACGCCGCGGCCGCGGTGGTGGGCGCCAACCTGGCGCTGCCGGACAAGGGTGACGTCGACTGGAGCACGTACCGGACCATCGAGCACGCGATGGTCATCCTCATGATCGCGTCGCTGACCGGTCTGGGGATCAGCCTGGCCTACGCCGCGACGGACATGATCCTGGCGCGCCTGTCGAACTCCAACGGCGACGCCGACCGCCGCGCCCGCCGCATCCAGACCCAGGTGCGGCTGCTGCGCCGGGTGGTCACCTCGATCATCGTGGTCCTGGCGATCTCCGCGATCCTGTTCACCTTCGACGAGGTGCGCGCGCTCGGCGCCGGTCTGCTGGCCTCCGCGGGCATCATCGGTATCGTCGCCGGTGTGGCCGCCCAGTCCACCCTGGCCAACCTGTTCGCCGGCCTCCAGCTGGCCTTCAGCGACTCCCTGCGCATCGGCGACGTCGTCGTCATCGAGGGCGAGTGGGGCCGGGTGGAGGAACTGACCCTGGTCAACGTCACGGTGAAGATCTGGGACGAGCGCCGCCTGGTCGTGCCGGTCGCCAACTTCACCACCATGGTCTTCGAGAACTGGACGAAGCAGGGCACGGAGATCATGGCGAAGGTCATGCTGCCCCTGGACTGGGAGGTCCCGGTCGAGGCCCTGCGCGAGGAGGCGGGCCGCCTCATCACCTCCAGCAAGCACTGGGACGGCCGCAGTTGGTCCTGCCAGGTGGTGGACATCCTCAACGAGGGCCTGGTGGTGGTGCGGGTCGTCGCGACCGCCTCCGACACCGGCGACCAGTGGAACATCGCGTGCGAGATCCGTGAGCACCTGGCCGCCTGGCTGGTCGAGCACTACCCCGAGTCCCTGCCGCGCAAGCGCACCGAGTTGGTCACCGGCGGGGACGACGCGGACTACGCGGCCCGGTTCCCCACCTCGGCGTTCCGCCGGTCGGGGAGCGCCCGCAGAGCCGAGAGGGCCCTGGTGGAGCACGAGGAGGCCGGGGAGAACTGATCCGAACGCGGCGGGGCCCAGGACACCAGCGTGTCCTGGGCCCCGCGGCGTTCCCGGGCACCGCCCGTGGCGCGTCCTCAGTCGAGGATGATATCGGTGCCGTCGACGGTGACGGTGAACGGCTCCAGGGGCTCGGTGGCCGGGCCGACCACGGCCTCACCGGTGACCAGGTCGAACTGGCTGCCGTGGCACAGGCAGCCGATGACCTCGGTCACCTCCTGGACCGTGCAGCCGCCGTGCGTGCAGGCCGCGCTGAAGGCCCGGTAGTCGCCCTCCTCGGGCTGGGTGACGACGAGCTTGCTGTTGCTGAAGACCGCTCCCCCGCCCACCGGGACGTCCGTGGTCTGCCCGACCACCGTGCCGCGCCGCACGTCCTGCGGCTTGGGCGGCTCACCGCAGGCCGCGGCACCGGCCGTGACGGCCGCGGCCGCCCCCGCCGTCCCGAGCAGGCGGCGCCTGCTCATCCCGCACCCGCACGTTCTCTGACCGGACACGACCGAACGCTCCTCATCTGCACCGCTACGTCCAACACTACGAACTGTAGTAGGTACTGTGGGCGGTCCTGACCAGGGGTGGCCCCGCCCGCTCCGAAGCCCGCCGTGCCGGGGGTCAGCGCACGTCCAGCACCACGGTCCCGGCGATCTTGTCGTGGATCCCCTGCTGGTTGGGCCAGTTCAGGATCAAATGGTGACCACCGTCGTCAGTCCGAGTTCGGCCAGGTCAAGGCGCTCCGCTCGGCGCGCGAGCAGGTACAGGTGACCGGCTCGCCGGTCCATCTCCTTGACCAGGGCGAACCCCTGGGTCTCGTAGTACTTGACCAGCTCGGGGAAGAAGCATCCCCGCCGCACCCACTGTCGCCCCTGACGCGCGGCCTGGTCGACCGCCCACAGAGCGATCAGGGTTCCAGGCTTGTGCTCCCGGTACCCGGGGTCGGTGACGGTCGTGAACAGGTACAGGCTCCGCTCTTCGGCCTCTTCGGGTGTCCAGTCCTTCGGCGGCGCGTGGGTCGTCACCGTGGTGCATCCGACGATGCCGCCCTCGGTTTCGAGTACCCACATGAAGCCGCTTCCAGCCTGTCCGGCGAGATCGTCGACGTTCTCACGCCATGACTCCAGTCCGCGCTGTTCCATCCAGTCACAGCGCGCGGTGATCATCGACTCGACTGCGGCGGTGTCGGCCTCGATGGCGGGGCGCATGGTGAACACGGCTGATCCTCTCTCAGTGCAGGAAGGCGGTGGCGGACAGGTGCAGGCTCAACACTTCCAGGATCTTCGCGTCGCGCTCTTCGACGTAGCGCCCGGGAGTCAGACGGTCGACCGCGGTACGCAGCCCGTCGGGGTCCACCAAACCCTCATCGAACAGCACTGAACCCTCGGCCAGCATACGAGCGAACAGCTTGGGTGCGTAGGTGGTCAGGGCGTACTCGACGACCTCGGCGAAGCTCTCCCGCTCCACCGGATACACGACGTCGTCACTCATCCCGAGCGTGGCCAAGCGACGCCGCTGAAGCTGCTTCAGCTCACGCCAAGCGAACGGGAGCTGCTCGCCGAGCGCCACCATGTCCGGGTCCGCGAACGGGTGCACCGGCCACAGTCCATGCTTGAGAAGTACCGGGGCGGTCGTCTCCAGCGTCAGCAACGTCATGGAGTTGATCAACGCAGGAGGAGCGATGCCGTCGTCGGCGAACTCCAGCACGCTCGGAACCCGCGGGCCGACCCACGAGAGGATCTGCGCGTCGGTGATCTCGCCGAGCCCCTTGTGGGGCTCCTCCTCCTGAGTGAGGGCGACCATCTCGTCTCCCCCGAGGCCGGTCACGACGGTGCGGGCCCCAGCGGCGGCGATCGAGCGTGCCATCTCGACGAACGGCCGGTGCAAAGGCTCCTCCGTGGGGTTGACCACGCGGCCGTTGACCCAGGGGCAGTCAGGCGAGAGCGGCAGGTACCGCATGGCGTCGACGACCAGGTCCGAGTCGGCGAACCGCACACGGTCGCGGATCTCGGCGCGACGCCGGATCTGCTGCTCACGCCCAGGACCGCCGATCAACAGCGTTGCCGTGGGAAACCGGCCCGGGTACCGCTCGGCCGCGCGGGTGGCCACGGTGCCCGAGTCGAACCCGCCGGTCAGGTGGAACAGCGTGGTCTCCTCCGCCCAGGGGCGGCGGTCCATCGCCGTGTCCATGGTCGAAATGAACGCCCCCAAGACGTCGGCATCCGGTGCCAAGTCACGAGGCGTGCGGTGCAGGGCGGGATCGGGATAGGTGATCCACAAGTGCCCGCCGAAGTGCGCGGTCGCGCGCTCGGTGAGCCGGTGCACACCCCGGTACAGCGTCTCCGTCGAGTAGCGGGGCCGGTAGATCAGCAGCCGAGAGACCTCCTTGGGGTTGAGCCCGGTGGCGTGTGCGCGCAGGTCCGCCATGTCCCACGACCCGACCAGGGCCGTGCCGTCGGTGGCCAGGTAGAGCGGAGTTGTCCGGGCCGAACCGGCGGTGACGCGCACCGGCCGGTCGGGTTCGGTCTCGACGAGGACGACGTCGGTCGGCCAGCCGGTGACGGCGTCGCGGGCCTGGTCGTACTCGGCGGGGGTGAGGTCGCGAACCTCGGGATCGCAGACCGCCCGGTCGGCGACGCGTTCGCGGACCACGAGCAGGGTGCGCCGTCCGTCGGTCGCGGCCAGGTGCTCGACCATCGGGTGGTCGAAGGGCTCGATGCGGCTGCGGGTGTCCAGGGTGCTGTAGCACGCCCCGGACCAGTGCCAGGTCGGATTCTCGCTGTAAGGGGTCAACTGCAATCGCAGCATGGGCGCTACTCCGGGGCGTGCGTCGTTCAACGGGTCAGGTGGTTAGCGGGCGGTCGTGTCGTAGGTGTGGGCGGCGTCGCCCGACCCCGAGGACTTCTTGTACTCGTGGCTCTGCGCCGGGGTCTGCACGACCGCGCGGCGGGTCGCGAGGAACAGGCCGGTCACCTGCTCGCTCGTGGGCGGTGGGGTGAAGTCGTTCACCGCGTTCTCCTCTTCTGCTGGTGTTGACGGTTGCCCAGCGGGTGATCCCTACTGGGCGGGCACCGTTCCCGCAGGGGGACGGCGCTTGGTCCCGCGTGCCTGGGTCGGAACCAGCCAGGCACGCGGGGTCTGTGGTGGTGCCCGTTATCGGGGCGGATCTCCGTCTCGGCTGACGGACTCATCCGTCTGCGGGGTTTATCTGGTCACGGTCAGGACGTCTCGGCAGTGGCGGCAGGTCGCGGTGCGAATCCGATCCTGCGCGCCGGGTGGGTCCGGGATGTAGTCGTGCTGCCCGCTGGCGGTACCAGTGCACCGGGTAGCTCCGTCCACCGTTCCCTCCTCGGGGGAGGGTGCGGCCCCGGCCGGGGGCAGGGGCCGCACCCGGCTCAGACCGCCGCGACGGCATCCGGCAGGTTCTCCAAGGGGGACTCCCACACGAGCGTGTGCGGGTGCGGATCCCGGTATCGCGAGCGGGCCACCCGGATCACCGGCCCTACGGCTGCGGCGTAGACCGCGTGGCATTTCAGATCGGGACCCAGGTAGTGGACGACGGTGCCACGCTCGGCGGCCCACTGCTTGAGGGCGGACACGTCGGGCAGCTCACGAATGTCGCACACCATGCGTCGGTGCTTCATCGCGCCACCACCCCCTGGCGGGGCACCCGCTCGTGCCCGGTCTGGTAGGTGATCGGCGAGGCCGCGATCGCGTTGTCGAGCAGATCGACCGCGCCGGTCAGGTCGCCAGTTCCAGCCGCGTAGTCGACCGCCTGGCGGACGGCGTCGGCGCGGGTGTGCTCCAAGGCGTCCCGGTCGGCGCGGCCGGTGTCGGTCGGCGCGGCCGGGAGGGTGAGCGCGTCCCGGATCGAGGCGAGCAGGTCGCCCATGTCGGTGTCGATCATGCGGCGCCTCGCAGCAGGATCTTCACGGCCGGGGAGAGCGGGGCGAGGTCGCCGCCAGGCCAGGCCATGTGGGCCCGGACGCGGGCGGCCGGGGCAGAGGGGCGGGTGTAGCGCCGGACTCGGCGCGACCGGTGTCGTGAAAACAGTACGATCTTCATGTCTGCCTGCCTCTTCAGGTAGACCGGGCCCGGGGTGTTCGCTGCACCGCCGGGCCGTTTCAATGTGGTTGGGGCCTGATCCGAACGGAGACGGGGATCAGGTGCGCAACGCGGTAGGCGGCTTCACTGGTGCGTCGCTGTTGACGTGACCCTCAGCGCCTCGAAGAGCCGCACACGGAGTTCGGTGATGCTCGCTGCGGTGACACCGACGAGACCGTTGTCCGCGCCGGTTCGCAGGGCGCACCACCAGCCGGGGGACTTCCACACTTCCCAGCCCGGAAACTCCCTGTGGAACTGGGCGACCTGACGGTCACGGTCGTCCACCAACCGCGGCCTTGCCGGTGCCACCGGTTCGGTTTTCTGCCGGGGTCGGTGCGTCACGACGCCTCCAGCTGCTGCACGAGGTCGTCGTAGGTGTCAGCGGTCAGCTCCTGCGGCCTGCCCGAGGCGGGGGTGGTGATACGTACGGCGCACCACTCGCGGGCTGACTGGTCCTCGTCCCTGGACCGCCAGAAGCGCCATCCGGGGTACGTGCGCCGCAACTGTCCCAGCCGCTGCTCACTGCCGTGGTCGCTGGGCCATGGGCCGTGCAGCGACTCCCTTTCGAGCGCGCGTGTTCGCGCCATCGTGGACCTCCCTCACTGGTAGGTGAGGGAGACGCTACGCAGAGTTCGATGGAGTTCCCAGGGACAGAGCGTCCGGGTTCACGAGTGACGTGTCAGTAACCCGGACGCTCCGTCCGAGTTACTCGCTGGTGGTGCGGAATGCGGACACGAGCCCCGCCAACGGGTCGCTCATCCGCGCCTTACGCCGCCGCAGTTCTTCGGTGAGCGCAGCTCCGAACTTCTGGTGCCGGAACCACTCCGGCGACAGGGCTTGCGCCTGCGCGGCCGTCTCGATGGCGTCATCAGTCCGACGACGCAGAGACTGAGACTTCGCCACATCCAGCAGGTGCCGCCCGTACTGGATTGACAGCAACTGCCGGGCGTCCACCTTCCCAGCGGCCTTGAGTGCCTCGGCGGGCTTGCCCAGGACGGTGTAGATGTGCGCCGACTGGACCGCGAGCTGGGTCGGACCGAAGCTGATCCAGTACCGGCGCGAGTCCTGGTCCATCTGAACAGCAGCCGACCGAGCGTCTCGCAGGAACTGTCGCGCAGACGAGAGCCGGTCCGCGTCCGATCGGTGAGCGTCTGATCCCGCCAGCACTGCGGCCTGCATGAGCAGCCCGCCCCATGCCGCGATCCGTGCTTGGTCGCGGTCACCCATTCTCGGAGCGACGCTTTCGGCTGCACGCACCACGAGATCCTCAGCTTCGGCGTAGCGGCCCATGTGCAAAAGCACCCACGCGTAGGTGCCCGTGAAGCTCACGGGGCGGTAGGGGTCATCGCCTTGGCGAGCGATCATGATCGCGCGTTCCACACCGGTCAGTGCGGCGTCGACCTTGCCGGTGTGGACCAGCAGGGCGCTCGCGAGGTCGTAGGCGTGTGCGTAGGGTGCCGCGACGGCGGAGGTGCCGTGTTCGTACTCGGCGATCCGGCAGTCTCGGAGCAGGTCGGGTACGAGTGCGGCGAGTGCTCCGAACTCTCCTGCGAAGTACGCCCCGTAGCCGCGTCGGACCGTGCGCATCAGCTCCTCGGGGGAGGCCGGGCGACCTTGAGGGCGGTCGGGCAACAGGAGCTGGGGGTCGAAGATCGCGTTGCGTACGGCGATCACCGAGGAGGTGCCCACGGGGGTCAGGCGGGCGCGTTTGCGGATGAGGTCACCGGGGTCGCAGTCCAGGGCTCGGGCAAGCTTGACGATGCTGGGTAGTGAGCCGACCCGGGCACCGCGTTCGAGGCGGCCCACGTAGTCGGCCGAGACGCCTGCCCGGTCGGCGAGCGCTTCTTGGGTGAGTCCGGCGTCTTCTCGGCGTTCCTTGAGCTCGGGGCCGATCCTGATGGCCTCGTCCATAACGAAGGTCCCGTCTTCGGCTGGGGAGTGTGCACTGCCAGCCTAGGCTGGGACCTTCCTTCATGTCAGGGTTGCAGCGGGGTTGTGCCCGTGCTTCCCACCTGCGTAGGTGCGCTGTGGGCGGTCCTGACCAGGGGTGGCCCCGCCCGCTCCGAAGCCCGCCGTGCCGGGGGTCAGCGCACGTCCAGCACCACGGTCCCGGCGATCTTGTCGTGGATCCCCTGCTGGTTGGGCCGGTCCCAGGCGGCCATCCCACCGGTGAGCAGGACCACGACCATGAGGGCGGCCCACTGCGGCACGCTGGGCAGAGCGAACAGCAGGACGGGCAGGCCGAACAGGGCGGCCCGGACGGTCAGGGCCGCGACGGGCACCGGGCCGAGGCGGCCCGCACCGGCCGCGGGCGCCACCTTGACACCCACCAACCGCTTACCGAGGGTCTGCTGCCAGCGGGCCACCGCCAGGGTCTCGTAGCCGGTGTACAGGACGAAGAACGTGACGGCCAGGAAGTACCCGTACCTGCGCGGGCCGTCACCGGAACCGCCCAGGAGGTTGAGCGCCCCCAGCCAGACGAGGGCCAGGAGCAGGGCCACCAGCAGGGCGGGCAGCGCCACCACCACCATGTCGACGGCGCGGGCCAGGACCCGCGACCACCAGGTCGCCAGCGGGTACAGCCGCTCCTCGGGCCCGGCAGGGCCGGGCCGCCCCCCGGCTCCCGGGGTGCCCGGGTACGGGTACCCCTCCCGGGGCGCTCTCCAGTGCGGGTCCGGGGGTGGCTGGTTCATGCGGTGTCCGACCTCCTGGACGGTTCGCGGCGACTCAGAGCATCTTGGCCAGGAACTGGCCGGTGTAGGACTCGGCGACCGCGGCGACCTCCTCGGGAGTGCCCTGGGCCACCACCCGGCCGCCCCCGGAACCGCCCTCGGGACCCATGTCGATCACGTGGTCCGCGGTCTTGATGACGTCGAGGTTGTGCTCGATGACGATCACCGTGTTACCGGTGTCCGTCAACCGGTTGAGCACACCCAGCAGCTTACGGATGTCCTCGAAGTGCAGGCCCGTGGTGGGCTCGTCCAGAACGTACACCGTCCGCCCGGTGGAGCGCCGCTGGAGCTCGGCCGCGAGCTTGACCCGCTGGGCCTCACCGCCGGACAGCGTGGTGGCGGGCTGGCCCAGGCGCACGTACCCCAGCCCCACGTCGGTGAGGGTCTGCAGGTGGCGGCGGATGGCGTTGATCGGCTCGAAGAACTCCAGGGCCTCGGCGATGGGCATGTCGAGCACCTCGGAGATGTTCTTGCCCTTGTACCGCACCTGGAGGGTCTCCCGGTTGTAGCGGGCGCCGTGGCACACCTCACACGGCACGTACACGTCGGGCAGGAACTGCATCTCGATCTTGAGCGTGCCGTCACCCGAGCACGCCTCGCAGCGGCCGCCCTTGACGTTGAACGAGAACCGGCCCGGCTGGTAGCCGCGCGTCTTGGCGTCGGTCGTCTGCGCGAACAGCTTGCGGATGTGGTCGAAGACACCGGAGTAGGTGGCCGGGTTGGAGCGCGGGGTGCGGCCGATCGGGCTCTGGTCCACGTGCACGACCTTGTCCACCTTGCCGGTGCCGTTGACCCGCAGGTGGCGCCCGGGGACGTCGCGCGCCCCGTTGAGCTCCTTGGCCAGCGCCTTGTACAGGATCTCGTTGACCAGCGTGGACTTGCCCGACCCGGACACGCCCGTCACGGCGGTGAACACGCCCAGCGGGAAGGTGACGTCGACCCCGTCGAGGTTGTTCTCCCGCGCCCCGCGCACGACGAGCTCGTGCCCCTTGGTGCGGGGGCGGCGCGAGGCGGGCAGCGCGATGGAGCGACGTCCGGCCAGGTAGTCGCCGGTCATGGAGTCAGGGGAGGTGAGCAGCTCGTCCACGATGCCCGACACCACGACGTGGCCGCCGTGCTCACCCGCGCCCGGACCGATGTCGACCACCCAGTCGGCGGCGCGGATGGTGTCCTCGTCGTGCTCGACGACGATCAGCGTGTTGCCGATGTCGCGCAGGCGCTGGAGCGTCTCCAGCAGCCGGGCGTTGTCGCGCTGGTGCAGGCCGATGGACGGCTCGTCCAGGACGTAGAGCACACCGACCAGGCCCGACCCGATCTGGGTGGCCAGGCGGATGCGCTGGGCCTCGCCGCCGGAGAGCGAACCGGCCGAGCGCGCCAGGCTGAGGTAGTCGAGCCCCACGTCCAGCAGGAAGCCCAGCCGCGCGTTGATCTCCTTGAGCACCTGGGCGGCGATGACCATGTCCCGCTCGGACAGCTTGAGGTCGGCGAGGAAGGCGGCGCTCTGGCTCAGCGACATCTGCGCGACCTCGGCGATGGACCTGCCGCCGACCGTCACGGCCAGCACCACCGGCTTGAGACGGGTTCCCTCACAGGTGGGGCAGGGCACGGTGCGCATGTAGCCCTCGAGCCGCTCGCGGCCCCAGTCGCTCTCGGTCTCGGAGTGGCGCCGCTTGACCCAGGGGATGACGCCCTCGAACTCGGTGTAGTAGGAGCGGTTGCGCCCGTACCGGTTGCGGTAGGTGACGTGGACCTGGGTGTCGTGGCCCTCCAGGATGGCCTTGCGCACGCGGCGCGGCAGCCGCTCCCACGGGGTGTCCAGGTCGAAGCCGATCGCCTCGCCCAGGGCCGTGAGGATGCGGTCCCAGTACCCGGAGTTGGTGCCGCCCGTCCACGGGGAGACGGCCCCCTCCGCCAGGGTCTTCTCCGGGTCCGGAACGAGCAGGTCGGCGTCGACCTCCATCCGGGTGCCCAGCCCGGAGCAGTCCGGGCAGGCGCCGTAGGGGGCGTTGAAGGAGAACGAGCGCGGTTCGAGCTGTTCGAAGGACAGGTCGTCATAGGGGCAGAAGAGGTGCTCGGAGAAGACCTTCTCCCGATCGACGTCGTCCTCGGGCAGGTCGACGAAGTCCAGGACGATGGTCCCACCCGCGAGCTTGAGCGCGGTCTCCACCGAATCGGTGAGGCGGCCCCGGGCGGAGGGCTTGACGCTCAGGCGGTCCACGACCACCGCGATGTCGTGCTTGTCGTAGCGGCCGAGCTTGGGCGGCTCGTCCATGCGGACGGCGGCGCCGTCGACGACGGCGCGCGTGAAGCCCTTGGTCTGCAGGTCCTTGAAGAGTTCGACGTACTCGCCCTTGCGGCCGCGCACGACCGGGGCGAGCACCTGGAAGCGGGTGCCCTCGGTCATCTCCAGGACCCGGTCCACGATCTGCTGCGGAGTCTGCCGTGCGATCTCGCGGCGGCACTCAGGACAGTGCGGCACGCCCACGCGCGCCCACAGCAGCCGCAGGTAGTCGTACACCTCGGTGATGGTGCCGACGGTGGACCTGGGGTTGCGGCTGGTGGACTTCTGGTCGATGGACACCGCGGGCGAGAGGCCCTCGATGAAGTCGACGTCCGGTTTGTCCATCTGCCCCAGGAACTGGCGGGCGTAGGCCGAAAGGGACTCGACGTAGCGCCGCTGTCCCTCGGCGAAGATCGTGTCGAAGGCCAGGGAGGACTTACCGGACCCGGACAGGCCGGTGAACACGATCATGGAATCGCGTGGCAGGTCCAGCGAGACGTCCTTGAGGTTGTGCTCGCGTGCTCCCCGGACTACCAGTTGTTCGACCATCGAGTGAGACATCCTTCGGCTTGGGCGCACAGGACGCGACCTCGTCGCGCGACGTCGGCTGACCCGTGTGTGGGCTTCGCGGTCCGGTGGACGATCAATCGGCCGCCCCGGCCCGGGAACCGGGCGCGCGAAAGGGGGTGGGAAGAGGACGCGGGCCCCGCGGTCCCTCCCGTCCGACAAGACTAACGACCACCGGCGGCGGTTTCTTCCACCTCGAGGAAGTGGTGGCGCCCGGACGACTCCACGTCGGGCACCACCACTATAGACGAACAGGCGTTCGAATTTGGTTGTTTTCGAGAACCTGGACGGAAAACCGGACCCGCCCAGCGCCCTGACCGGGGAAGGACCGCGGCACCGCCCTCTCCGCCAGCGGTCAGGACCGGTCAGCCGCGGCGTCCTCCTCCGCCGCCGCCTCGACGGCGGGCCTGCGGCGGGCGTCGGCACGGGCCTTGACCAGGCTGGCGACGATCGTGACCGCCATGAGGCCGATGATCACGGTCAGCGAGGTGCCGATACCGATCTCCGGGGCGTGCACGCCGTTCTCGTGCAGCGCGTGCAGGATCATCTTCACACCGATGAAGACCATGATCGCGGACAGGCCCCAGCTGATGTAGACGAGCTTGTCCATGAGACCGGCCAGCAGGAAGTAGAGCTGGCGCAGACCCAGCAGCGCGAAGGCGTTGGCGGTGAAGACGATGTAGGCGTCCTGGGTCAGCCCGAAGATGGCCGGGATCGAGTCGACCGCGAAGACGAGGTCGACGACGCCGATGGCGACGATGACCAGGAGCATCGGGGTCACGTGCCGCCTGCCGTCCAGCTTCACGGTCATGTGCGCGCCGTGGTAGTCGTCGGTGACCGGCCAGAAGCGCTTGACCAGGCGCACGGCCGGGTTCTGGGTGAAGTCCTTCTCCTCCTCGTCACCCTTCACGTGGTCACGGACGATCTTGTAACCGGTGTAGATGAGGAAGGCGCCGAACAGGTAGAAGACCTCGCTCCAGGCGTTGATCACCTGCGCGCCGAGGATGATGAAGAAACCGCGCATGACGAGCGCGATGACGATGCCGATGAGCAGGACCTCGTGCTGGTACTTCCGGGGCACCGCGAAGGCGCCCATCAGGAGGTAGAACACGAAGAGGTTGTCGACGCTCAGGCTCTTCTCGGTGATGAACCCGGCGAAGTACTCCGCGCCGGCGGTCGAACCGCCGAAGTACATCAGGCCGAAACCGAACAGGACGGCCACACCCACGTAGAAGGCCGCCCACCAGGCGGCCTGACGGACCCCGAACTCCTTCGGGCCGCTCTTCTTGCTCCAGGGGTGGTCGACGATGGCCAGGTCGATCGCCAGGACGGCGACCATACCCAAAATGGTGACGGCCCAGACCCACAGGGGAACGCTCACGGTCGGAAACTCCTCCGGTCGGTGCGCGCGGGAGCACTGCGCGCACGTCGAACTACCGGAGGTCTCTCCCGTTCGCCCGACGTCGGCACGAACCGACGGAACCGGGAACACGACACTGTGCTCCGTGATGACGGCCCCGCCGCGACAGGGATACTCCCCTCACGTGACATACGAGGGTACCGAGGCACACCTCACGACATGAGTGCGAAACCCGGCCCGCACCCAGCATGTCATCAAATACCCACGGAGGGAAGTCGGCCACAGGGTGGCGTTCACCATGCACCGGGGTTCGGAGCACGTCCCAGACCCCGCCGGCACGTCAGACGCCCCGACGCGCGACCGCCGCGTACACGCCCTCGGCCGCCGCCACCGCGTCCTCCTCCGTCGGCAGGTTCCGGGCCGCCGCACGCGCGCGCACACGCAACTCCCCGGCCAACTCCGGCTCGTCCAGCACCCGCCCGACCGCCGCCGCCAGGGCACGCGGGTCGTCCGGCGGCACCATGAGCACCGTCCCCGTGTACAGGTCAGGGATACCGCCCACCCGCGTGGCCACGACCGGCAACCCCGCCCGGAGCGCCTCCATGATCACCAACGACGGCCCCTCCCACCGGCTGGACAGACAGAACACGTCCGCCGCCGCCAACAGGTCGGCCACGTCCGAGCGGTGACCGAGCATGCGCACGTCCGCCTTCAGCTCGGCCGCCGTGTCGTGCAACCGCCCCCACAACGGCCCGTCCCCGGCGATCGCCACCACCGGCTCGGGACGCCGCTCGGCGATCGACGGCGCCGCGGCCAGCAGGGTGTCCAACCCCTTCTGCTCGGACAACCGGCCGATGGTCAGCACCAGCGGCCGCTCAGGACTCACCGCCAGATCGGCCCGCGTGGCCTCACGCCCATTCAACGGATCCCCGACCGCGGGCGCCGCCACCACCGCCATCCGGGCCTCACGTGCCCCAGCCGCACGCAGCCGCCGAACCAGATCACCCGAAACACCCAGGGCCACCTCCGCCCGCCGAGCCACGATCCGCTCCAGCACGGGATAGGCCAACGACAACGGCCCCGTGACCGACGGCGGCGCGTTGTGCGCCGTCACCACCAACGGCGACGCCCCCGCCAACGCGCACAGTGCCCCCGCCCGCACCCCGTGGGCGTGCACGACATCCGCTCCGCTCACCAGAGCGCCCAACCGCAGGACGACCCCCGGGTCACCCAACGACGGGGCGGCACCGATCGGGACCGGCACGAACCGGATCCCCGCCCCGGTGAACCCGAACGCCCGGTCGGCCGAGGCCGGCCCGAGCACCGCCACCCGGTGTCCCCGCCCGCGCAACCCCTCGGCCAGCGAACGCACGTGCCGCCCGACCCCTCCGGTGCTGGTCCCGACGACCAGCGCGATCCTGCGGTTCACCGCTCTGCCCTCCTGCCCTCTCGTACGCTCCTGACACGGGTGGCCACCGCCCGCGGCGCGGACGGGTCCACCAACGCGGCCACGACCGCGAACACCACCAACCCGGCCCCTGCGGCCACCATCGCCGAACCCGCGGCCCGCCACACGTCGTCCAGGGGCAACACCGCCGCGACCGTACGGCCCACGGCCCACCCCGCGACGCCTCCCACCAGGGACGCGACCACCGACCGGCCCACCCCCGCCAGCGCCGCCCGTCCATGCGCACGCGCCGAACCCGCGCACGACAAGACCGCCGCCAAGGTGAGCCCCACCGTCATCGACGCGCCCTGCGCAGCGATCGTCCACTCCGCGGGCACCGCCCACACCAGCACGACCGCGCCCGTCATCACCACCACCCAGCCGGCGACCTGGGCGGCGGCCGCCCGGCGGCCGTCGTGGGAGGCGTACAGCGCCCGACCGAGCAGGGCCACCAGACCGAACCCCACCACGCCCGGAGCGTAGGCGAGCAGCGCCCGCTCCAGCGCCAACGGGTCCTCCCGCGCGAAGACCACCGCGACCGGGACGGCGCCCGCCGCCAGCGCGGTGCCCGCTCCCGCCGTGGCCACGGTCGTGGCCCGGGCCGCACCGGAGACCAGGGTGGCGAACCCCTGCCGGTCACGGTCGGCGTGCGCCACCGCCAGGGCCGTGAAGGCACTGGTGGCGACGGGGACCGCGATCACCCCGTAGGGAAGGGTGAACAGAGCCCAGGCGTAGGTGTGCAGCACGGCCGCGCCCGCGCCGCCGCCGTGGTTGGCCAAGGCCACGAACAACAGCAGACACACCTGCATGGCCACGAGGGGCAGGAGAGAGGCGACAGCCAGCGCCCTGACCCGCTCCCCCACCCCGGGCGGGAACGTCAGACGCGGGCGGGGACGCACGCCCAACCCCGCCATCGGGCCGAGCACGGTGAGGAACAGGGCGGCCACCCCGGCGGTCGTCCCCAGCGACAGCGTGAGCTCGGCGGCCGTGGACAGCTCCCCCACGTCCTGGCGGCCTCCGGCCCCCAAAGGGACGAAGACGAGGTAGGCGGTGATCACCACGAGACTCGACACGAGCGGAGCCAAAGCGGGCGCGAGGAACCGGCGGTGGGCTTGGAGCACCCCGTACAGGACCGCCGCCAGGCCGTAGAAGACCACCTGGGGGGCGAACACGACGAGCATGCGCGCGGCCAGGGCGAGCAGGTCGGCGTGGTCGCAGCCGCTCACCGGCCCCAGCATGAGCGCGACCACGGGGACCGCGGTGGCGGCGAGCAACACGGACAGGGGAACAGCCAGCAGCAGGACCCAGGTGATCAGCGCGGAGACGGTGTGGCGTACCCGCTCGTGGTCGTCCCGCCTCACGGAGGCCGCCAGAACCGGCACGACCATCGCGGCGAGCGCCCCGCCGATGACGATCTCGAACAGAACCGCGGGCAGCTGGTTGGCCGTGACGTAGGCGGTGCCCAGACAGGTGTCTCCGACCGTCCGGGCGAACACCACCGTCCGCCCGAAGCCCGCCACCCGCGCTCCGACGGTGGCCAGCGCGATGACCGCCGCCGCCGTGCCGACGCCGCGCGTCACCTCGCGGCCGAGGGCGGCGCGGGGCACCGTGCTCCCCTCACACGCACCTGCCCCAGCGGTCGAGGCGGCGCAGGGCCGGCACACGGTCGATGACCCGGGAGAAACTCGTGCGCTCACTGGCCAGGGTCAGGGCGACGGCCCCGCCGAGCAGCACCAGGCGCACCGGTCTGGGCGCGCGGGCCACGGCCGCCACCCCCAGGGCGGCGCCGAGCGCGTTGGCGCCCGCGTCACCGAGCATGGAGCGTTCGGCCAGGTCGTCGGGGAGCAACGCGGCCGACGCCCCCACCACCGGACCGACCAGGGGCGCGGCCGGGGAGGCCAGCGCCGGGGCCGCCGCCAGCAGTACGAGCTTGGCCGCACGGCCCGGGCGCAGGTCGAACAGGTTGACCAGGTTGGCGCTGGCGGCGATGAGCGCCCCGTCCAGGAGCGTGTCGGCCGCCGACCGGCGCAGCAGCGCGGCCGAGGCCACCCCCGTGGCACCGATACCGACCATCTTGACCAGCCCCGTGGTCACGCGCCCCCGGGCCAACGCCCCCAGGTGACCGCGCAACCCGCGCGCGGCGGGGGATCCCGACAGGTCGTCGTAGGCCCCGAACGCGGCGGCCCCGGCGGCGGCCAGGGCACAGGAGGCACGCGCACGCGGGGTCAGCCCCGGAGTGACCAGGCTGGCGGCGCACACGCCCGAGGCGAGCGCGGGCCCCTCCTGCAGGGTGACGGATCGGCCCCGGAAGTTGGTCCGCCGCCACGGGTCCGGCTCGTCCGCGACGGTTCCGGCGCCCGACCCCTCCCCGGGCCCCTCAGCCCCGGCCGGTGCTTTCGCCGACGGCCCGGGCGCGCGGACCGGCCGGGGCCGCGTGAGCAGCGTGTAGGCGGCGCGGGCGGCCACGGCCCCCGCCATGGCGCCGACCAACCCCTGGCTGAGGGGACGCCCACAGGACAGGAGGACCTCAACGATCGAAGGCCGACCACCGGGGGTGGCGGAGGACGACGGACGCGTCACCACCGGCCTCACTCCCCGGCCCGGGCGGCGTGGCGCGCCTCGTCCCGCGAACGGGTGTCCCCCGCCCCGTCGGACTCTCGCCCCCCGGAGTCCTCATCCTCGGTGTGCCTCGGTTCGGGCAGCGGGTCGGGAACGAAACCCACCGCTCCCTCGCCCATCCCGTAGGCGAGGGCCGCCCCCTCCAGGCTCGCCGCCAGGGCCAAAACGGTGATCACATCACCCATCGGACGCCCAGCCAGGTCAACAGTGGTGAAGGCGGACTCCTGGGCGCGGGCTCGGGCGATGAGACCGCCGGGTTGGCCGGAGACGGCGTCCCCGGCCAGGACCGTGGGGCCGACCTCCTCGCGCAAAGCGGCGACGAACGCGGTCAGGGCGGTCTGAGCGGCCTCGGAGTCGCCCTCGGAACCGAACGCGGGCGCGACCACGACCACCGCGTCGGCGGCCTCGGCCGGATCACCGTGGAGCTCGACCAGCCCGCCCTCGGCGAAGGCGGCCAGCACCGCCTCAGCCGTCCGGTCGTCCGCCTCCTCGTCTTCACCCTCGTCGCCCTCGTCGTCCTCGTCCTCGTCCTCGTCGTCCTCAGAACGCGTGTCGCGAACCAGCGCCCGGCCCAACTCCGTACCCGCCCGGTGGTGGGCTCCTCCAGTGAGCCGGTCGGGGTCGCGCGCGACCTGGACCGCCAGCTCTCCGATGAAGGTCGCCTTGTCACCGTCCACCAGATCCGGGGTGAGGTCGACACGACCGACCACCTCGCCGTCGGCCTCCTCGACCCGGTCGGCCAGCGCCGCGACCACCTCACCGTCGGCCCCCGGGGCGGCCACCACGACCACCCCCACATCGTCGAGCCGACGGTCGAGCACGTCCTCGGAAGCGGCCTCGGCGAACATGTCGGCACCCGCACCGACGCGCTCGGCCTCGTCACGTTCGGCGCGCAGCTGCTCGCTCTGGCCGCGCAGGTCGGCGGTCTCCGACTGGAGGGTGTTGAGCAGCGGGTCCTGAAGCATGGTGGTACCCAGGACGAGCCCCACGGTGAGCGCGAGGAACACCGCGACGATGGACACCAGGTGGTAGCGGAAGTCGATCACGTGAACAGCCCCGTCATCCAGTAGGAGAACGCGTCCCAGCGCGCCGCGAGGAAGGTGAGGTAGACCTGGCCCGCCGGGGAGCTGTAGGCGGCGACGACGATGGTGATCAGGCAGGCGGCCACCAGGCCCAACAGAGCCCACGGAGAGATCCGCGAACGGTAGAGGCGGCTGACCCCCTTGGCGTCCACGAGCTTGCCGCCCACCCGGAGGCGGGTGAGGAACGTACTGGCCATCCCCGAACGCCCCTTGTCGAGGAACTCCTCCAGGGTGGCGTGGGTGCCGACGGCCACGATGAGCGCGGCGCCCGCACCGTCGGCCAACATCATCGCCACGTCCTCACTGGTCCCGGTCGCGGGGAAGACCACGGCGGTGTGACCGAGATCGGTGAGCCGGGACAGCCCGGGGGCGCGACCGTCACGGTAGGCGTGGACGACCAGTTCGGCGCCGCTGCCCAACGCCCGGTCGGAGACGGAGTCGAAGTCCCCCACGATGATGTCGGGCCGGTACCCGGCCTCCATGACCGCGTCCGCTCCCCCGTCGACGGCGATGATCACCGGCCGGAACTCGCGAATGTAGGGGCGCAGGGCCGCGATGTCCTCGCGGTAGTGGTAGCCGCGCACCACGATGAGGGCGTGGCGTCCCTCGATGCCGGTGGTGATGGCCGGGATACCGACACCGTCGAGCAGCAGGTCGCGCTCGTGCTGGAGGTAGGCCATGGTGTTGGCGGCGAAGGCCTCCAGCTGGGTGGCCAGGCCCGCGCGCGCCTCGGCCATGGCCGCCTCGACCGTCCCAGGGTCCTGGAGGGTGCCGCGGGCGATGACCTCGTCCCCCCGGTAGAGGGTGGCGCCGTCCAGACGCAGACGCTCACCGTCGCGCGCCCGGGTGAACACCTCGGGGTCGACGTCGTCCACCAGCGGGATCCCCGCCGCGACGATCATCTCGGGGCCCTGGTTGGGGTAGCGACCGCTGATGCTGCGGGCGACGTTGAGCACCGCCGAGACACCGCACCCGACGAGGGCCTCGGCGCTGACCCGATCGAGGTCGACGTGGTCGATGACGGCGATGTCGCCGGGGTGGAGCCGTTTGGTCAGGTTCTTGGTGCGGCGATCCGAACGGACAGGCGCGACCAGCCCGGCGGGCGCGTCCCCCCGGGAGCGGCGCAACCGCAGGACTGTGGCGCTGAGCGCATCCGATACCTTCATCGATCGCATACTGTCAGAACTCACTTACTGTGAGTCATAACAGCTGGTCGGTCGGCGTGTTCTCAGCGTCAGTGTGCCCTCAGCACCCGCCCGCGCAAGGAACTCGGGAAACCCCACGGACCCCGCACCAGGTATCGGAGCGGGGCCCGGACGGGGTCTCGCGGATCAGGCCGCCGGGTAGGCGCGCTCCGGATCGGCGTTGGTGAGCAGCTCCTCGGCGTGGGCCCGACCCAGCTCGGAGTCCTCCAACCCGGCGAGCATGCGCGACAGCTCCCGAACCCGCCCGGCCCGGTCCAACCGGACCACACCGCTCTCGGTGACCAGCCCTTCGGTGGACTTCTCCACCACCAGGTGGGCATCGGCGAAGGCCGCGACCTGGGGCAGGTGGGTCACCACGATGACCTGGGCCCGCTGGGCCAGGCGGGCCAGACGGCGACCGATCTCGACGGCGGCCTTACCGCCCACCCCCGCGTCGACCTCGTCGAAGACGAACGTGGGCACCGGATCGGCACCAGCGAAGACCACCTCGATGGCCAACATGACACGGGAGAGCTCACCACCGGAGGCCCCCTTGTGCAGAGCCAACGGAGGCGAACTCGGATGCGGCGCCAACAGGAGCTCCACATCGTCGCGCCCGTGCGGCCCGAACTCCTCCCCCGTCTGGATGCGCACACTCACCCGCGCGTGCGGCATCGCCAACGCGGTCAGCTCCTCGGTCACGGCCACGCCGAACCGCTCGGCCGCCTCGGCACGGATCCGCGTCAACTCCCCAGCCGACTCCTCCAACCGGGAGTACAGGTCGTCGGCCTCAGCCCGCAGCGCGTCGATCCGCTCGTCGTCGCCCTCCAGCTCGTTGAGCCGCTTAGCCGCGTTCTCCGACCAGGCCAGCACCTCGTCAGTCGTCTCACCGTACTTGCGGGACAGCTGGGTGAGCAGGGCGCGCCGCTCCTGCACCGCCGCCAGACGGGCCGGATCGGCCTCCACCGACTCCCCGTAGGAGGCCAGCTCCGTGGCGGCATCGGAGATGATGTAGGACGCCTCGTCCAAACGGTCCCCGATCGCACCCAACCGCGCGTCGTGCTCACGCACCGACGTCACCGCCTGCCGGGCCGTCGAGAGCAGGCCGACCACGTCGACCTCCACATCGGAGGCCGGGTCTCCGACCAGCGCCTCGTGCGCCGTCGTGGCCGCCACCCGCAGGCCGTCGGCGTGCGCCAGACGGGTCTCCTCCGCGAGGAGCTCGGCGTCCTCACCGGGCTGCGGCTGCGCCGCCTCGATCTCCTCCACCCCGAACCGCAGCAGATCGGCCTCCTGTGCGCGCTCACGGGCGCGACGCACGATCTCCTCCAACTCGGCCGAGACCTCACGATGCCGCCGATAGGCCGCCGCGTACCGCTTCAGCTCCTTGGCCAGTTCCGGCCCGGCGAACCGGTCCAGGGACGAGCGCTGACGGTCAGCCCGCAGCAAACGCTGCTGGTCGGACTGGCCGTGCACCGCGACCAGGTCATCCGCCAGGTAGGCGAGCAGACTCACCGGGGCCGACCGGCCGCCCATCGTCGCGCGCGAACGCCCCTCCGCCGACACGGCACGGGTGAGGATGAGGACATCGTCGTCGATGTCGCCACCGGCCTCCAGGACCCGCGAAGCCACCCGACCGTCGCCGGGAACCGTCAAACGGCCCTCGACGACCGCCCTGGGGGCGCCGGGGCGCACACGCTGGGGGTCGGCCCGTCCGCCGAAGAGCAGCCCGAGCCCGGTGACGACCATGGTCTTTCCCGCACCGGTCTCGCCCGTCACGACGGTCAGTCCCGGTGACAACTCCAGAACGGCGTCATCGATGACCCCGAGCCCCTGGATGCGGACTTCCTCCAGCACCGAACCCTCTCCTGATAGTTGACGCCTGTGCGTTCACACGCGCGCCGCACGCGCGTACGCGACGTGCCAGGAACCGTGTCCTGGTTCAGCGGTCGCGCTCGCCCCGCCCGCGCCAGCCCGCGACCGGCAGACCGAACTTGGCCACCAGCCGGTCGGTGAACGGCGCCCGGTGCAACCGGGCCAGCCGAACCGGCGTGTCCGCACGGGTGATCTCTATCCGTGCCCCGGCGGGCAATTCGACCATACGCCGTCCATCACACCAGAGCACGCCCGGCGCCGTGTCCGGCAGCACCTCCAACGCGACCGTCGCACCCGGCCCCACCACGAGTGGACGGGCGAACAGGGCGTGGGCGCTGAGCGGGACGACGAGCATCGCGTCGACGTCGGGCCAGACCACCGGCCCCCCGGCGGAGAAGGCGTGTGCGGTGGACCCGGTGGGGGTCGCGCACACCACACCGTCACAGGTCCAGCGGGACAGCGGACGGCCATCGATCTCCAGGACGGCCTCAAGAATGCGGCGGGCCTCGCCCTTCTCCAAGGTCGCCTCGTTGAGCGCCCAGGTCCGCACCGGGGGCGCCCCGTCACCACGACCGCCGTTGAGAACCGCGACGTCGAGGGTCATACGCTCCTCGACGACGTAGTCACGTCGGACCACGCTCTGCACGGTCTCCCCGAGATCCTCGCGTTCCGCCTCGGCCAGGAAACCGACATGGCCCAGGTTCACACCGAGCAAGGGGGCACCCGCCGGACGCGCGATCTCGGCGGCGCGCAGCAGGGTGCCGTCACCGCCAAGCACCATGACCAGCTCGACACCCTCGGCGGCCTCCGCCGGTTCGACCGCCTCGACCGGTGCCAGAGCGCACCCCTCAGCCGCCAGCTCCTCGACCTCGCCCTTGAGCATGCGCACCGTCAGCCCGGCCCGGGTGAGGCTCTGGTGGACCAGGTGGGCGCTGCGGATCGCCGCGGGCCGACCGGTGTGGGCCAGCAGGAGAACACTGCGTCCGCTGGTCATCGCCGTCCCCTTACGTTGGCTCCCCCGGCGGGGAGTCGGATGCGGGCCGGGAGCGGTCGCTGACCCGGCCGGGTCACGTTACCGGACACCGAGGACACGGTGCCACGCCGTCAGGGCATGCGCGGCGGACACCTACTCCGCCGCGCGACTCCCCAGCACAACCCTCGCGACGTCCTCATCAGCCGAAAGTCGGCCCGGGCGGGCCCCGCCGCGCGACGCCGTTGAGCTTACGAAGCAGGCACGGCGGGGAAACCCCTTCTCCGGCCTCGCCGGAACCGCTCTGGGGACGCCCGCCCGTCGCCCTCCACCGCCCTCAACGAACGCCTGCGGCGCGGTCCCCACCCCGCGACGAGCAGCATCCACCGAACACGCCCTAGCGGGGCCCCTCGTCAATCGCCCGGGCCAGCCGATCAGGATCCAAGGGCGGCGCACCCGCGCGCATCCACAGGAAGTACTCGACATTGCCTGAGGGCCCCGGAAGCGGACTCGCGGTAACGTCCACAGTGCCCAACCCCAGTCCGAGCGCGTGCTCGGCGACACGGGTGACCGCCTCGGCTCGCAGGGCGGGGTCACGGACCACACCACCGGCCCCGACGCGCTCCTTGCCGACCTCGAACTGGGGCTTGACCATGAGGACGAAGTCGGCGTCAGGGGTGACGCAGTCACGCAGCGGAGCCAGGACCAGGGTCAACGAGATGAACGACAGGTCGCCCACAACCAGGTCGGGGCGGGGCTCACCGATCCGCTCGGGCGTGAGCTCACGGACGTTGCACCGCTCCATCACCCGCACACGCTCATTGCTGCGCAGGGACCAGGCGAGCTGCCCGTAACCGACGTCGACCGCCGTGACGCGCGCGACCTCACGTCGCAGCAGCACGTCGGTGAACCCACCGGTGGAGGCCCCCGCGTCGAGCGCGTGCCGACCGGAAACGTCCAGAGCGAACGCGTCCAGGGCACCGATGAGTTTGTGGGCGCCCCGGGAGACGTAGGGCGGTTCCTCCGAGGGGGTGCGCACCACGATGGGCTGATCGGTGCCGACCTGGGTGGCGGCCTTGGAGGCCACCATCCCGGCCACACGGACGTACCCGCCCTCGATGATCTCGGCGGCGTGGCCGCGGGAGCGTGCGTGCCCGCGGCGGACGAGTTCCGCGTCGAGCCGACTGCGTTTTGCCATGGTCACCTAGGATACCGGGGGCCGGCGGGGGCGTTCGCGTCCTGGTCCAGGGCACCGAGCACCGACGACAACTCCTGGTGCAGGGAGTCGAGGACACCGACGTGCTCGGCGGTGGGCAGCCCGTCCAACGCGGCCAGCCGCTCGCGCGTACTCGTGAGGGTCCGCTCGGCCAGTTCCGCGGCCTGTTCCGTGGGGTCCGTCATCACTCTCCCCTACTCGTGTCGGCGCTACTTCTTCGCGGTTCCCTTGCCCTTGGTCGTCCGCTTGCTCGCGGCGCTCTTACCGGTCGAGCGCGCACGGCTGGACCGCGTGGTCGACTTCGCGGCGCCCTTGGCCGTGGAACGCCCCTTGCCGGTCGCACCCCCCGTCTTGGCGGGCTGGGGCTCGGCACCACCGTCAGCCTCCGACCGCTCCTCCCCGGAGTCCTGCCGCTCCCGGGGGTCCCCCTCGGTTTCGGAAGCGGAGTCGTCGGCCACCGGAGACTCGGTGTCGACGGAGGCCCCATCTGCGGGCTCGGGTCGCGGTTCGGGAGCGACCGCCTCCTCGACGGGGGCGGTCTCCGGTCCCGGGGCGGCGATCGCGTCGGGTCCGGGACCAGGCTCCGGGCCCGCCTCGACGGGCGCGAAGACCCGCTCGGAAACCTGGTGGCGCGCGGCCAGACGGCGTTCGAGTTCAGCGACCCGACGCGCGAGGCGGTCGTGCTCCCCCCGGGGGACGACGTCCATCCGTTCCAACTGCCGTTCGACCTCGGACCGGACCAGGGCGGCGATGGCGGCACGGTTGGCCTGACTGGTCTCGATGAGCTCCCCCGCCAAGGCCTGGATGTTCTGACCGACCCTCGGCGGCAGCGCCTCGCCACCCGCCCGCTCCGGCGCGGCGGTACCGCTGGCTCGCAACAGCGCCTTGGCCGCCGCGACGGCCTCCTTACGCGACAGCTCTGTGAGGCCACTGGCGGCATCGAGATAGGTGCGTACCGCGTCGACGACCATGTTTCACGTGCTCCTTGATGGGACCGTGGAAGGAAGGGCAAGGGGAGGGGCGCACGGGGCGGGGGAGCCGCGGCGCGACGTGGGGGGTCGCGGTCAACGCTACCGGGGCGCGGGCCCCGATCGCACGGGAACCCGGGAGGCGGCGCCTTTCGTCCCGTTCGCGACGGCAGGCCCCAACGCGCACCGGATAGGGCATCATGTGGCCATGAGCAGCATCGAGGCGTGCCTGGCCGGCATCGCGAGGGTGAACGAACGCATTATCGCCCAACCCGAGTCCGAACGCCGCAAGCACATCCGCGAACGTTCGGTCAGCGTCGTGGTCCCGGACCTGTCGACGGTGTTCGACATGCGACTCACCCTGGACGGTCTCGTGGACATCACCCACCGCCCCTCCGACCAGACGGCACCCTCCCCGCAGGTGCGGGTGACCGTGGGCAGCGCCGACCTGGTCGAGCTGGCGGAGGATCGGATGGACTACGCCCGTGCGCTGCTCACCCGCCGCGTCAGGGTGGACGCCAGCATCAGCGACCTGCTGCGTATGCGCCGCCTGATGTAGCGCCTCCCCCGCGGGCCGAGCGGATCGGGATGACGCCCCGACCAGGCGGCACACCGGTGGATAGGCGGTACCGTTCTGAGATGCCACGCCAACCTCTCGCACTGGCTCCCTTCCGAGGGCTGCGCTACACGGACCTGGACGTCGGGCGGATCCTCGACTCCGGTGAGTTCGAGGTCGCCAACCTCCTCGCTCCTCCCTATGACATCCCCGGCCCGGAGGAGACGCTCGAACTCCTGCGATCGGACCCACACAACGCCGCCTACCTCACGGTTCCCTACCAGCTGAACCTGACGATGCCCGGTAGCTGCGGCGGCCAACCCGCACGGTTCATCTACGAGAAGGCGGCCGCACGCCTGAACACGTGGATCGACGACGGTGTGCTGGCCCAGGACCCCGAAGCCGCCCTGTACGTGTACGAGCAGGTGACCGTGGACGGGACCCGCCAACGCGGGCTCATCGGCGCGCTGAGCCTGCCCTCGTCCACCGCGCCCGGCCCGGTGCGACCGCACGAGCAGGTGGAGCACGGCCCGGTGGGCGACCGAACCCTGCTGATGTCCAGCACCCGCGCCAACCTCGAACCGATCTTCCTGCTGTACCCCGGCGGGAACGGTGCGGCCACCCAGATCACCGAGGACGCGGGGAATCACGGGGAACTGCTGGTGGAAACCCACACGGCCGACGGGACCCGGCACCGGCTCTGGGCCATGACCGACCCGGCGACCCACGCCGAGATCGAAGCCGACCTCGCCCCCCGCACCGCCCTGATCGCGGACGGCCACCACCGTTACGCCGCCTACCAGCGAATGCACGAGTACGGCGACGACCCGGGATGGGCGTACGGCCTCGCCTACCTCGTGGACAGCGACGCCAATCCCCCGGCCCTGAACGCCATCCACCGCGTCGTGCCGAAGCTGACCGCCGACCAGGCGGCCGAGTCCGCGCGGTCGGTGGCCCGGGTCGAACGCCTGGACGCCTCCTGCCTCCCCGAAGCCGAGCGGACCCTCGCCAAGGCGAAGCACCCGGCCCTGCTCCTGGCCGACCCGAGTGGCGGCTTCCACCTCGTGTCCGGTTTCAACCCGCGGCGTCTGGCGGAGGCCGCCCCCTCGCGGTCCGACGCCTACCGGGAGCTGCCCACGACCGCACTGCACCACGTGCTCCTCCCCCTGTGGGACATCCCCGACCACCGCGTGCGCATGGTGCACGACGATTCCGCCGAGGCGATCGAGGCGGCCCGCCAGGGGGAGGGCACAGCCGTCATCGTGCCCCCACTGAGCGTGGAGCAGGTGTACGCGGTCGCCGAGCACGGCGAACTCACCCCGCGCAAGTCCACCTCGTTCGGCCCCAAACCTCGCAGCGGCCTGGTCATGCGGGTCCTGCCCTGACCATCGCGCTCCGCCCACCCCCCGAGTGCGGACCACGATCACCCCCGACGCGGGATCGAGCTCGCCCACCGCACCGCACGAACCGCGTACACCCCGGCCACCGCGACCCCGGCGACCACCAACAGGGTGAACCCGGTGGGAATGACGTAGAAGGTCTGTTCCCAAGTGACATGACGGTTCTGGGCCAACAGCCCGAGGAGACGATTCACGAACACCGCGGCGAGGATCACGGCCAGGCCCGGCAGCAGACGCACCGCGGTACGCCACCGGGGGCGAGCTCGGGCGGCCTCGACCCAGACCCCGGCACGCCGCACCCCCCGGTACCCGAGGTGGACGGCGAGCCCCGTCAGGGCGACCAGGACCAGGTCGAGCGCCAACAGAACCGCTCCGGCCGGGTCGGTGGGCTCCTCGCCAACGGCGAGGGCCACCAGCCCCGACAGCAGGGCGTAGGAATCGGAGCTGCCCAGCCCAGTGGGAGCCATCACCGCGATCCCGTACCCTCTCTCCGGCAGCAGCGCCTGGTAGGCCGTGTACGTGAACTGGACACCACCGTGCGACAGCATCGGCGTCCCCGCCGGTGTGTCCCGGGTGTTCCAGCCCAGGGCGGTGCTCTCGCCCAGCCCGTCCTCCGCGAGAGGGGTGTGTGTGGTGTCGACCCCCTCCCCCGACAGGACACGGGCACCGTCGGCGCCCTCTCCCCCGTTGTTCTGCGCGATGAGCCACCGGGCCATATCCGTGGCGGTCGTGACCATTCCGCCCGCGCCGTTGAAGTAGCTCTCCGGCTCCACGATGGGGACCGCTCGGCCGAGGATCGAGATATGGCCTCGTGCCACACCCGCCTCGAACACCTCGTCGGCGGTGTCCACCGTGGTGGTGGCGTCCATGCCCAGGGGTGTGAACGTGCGCTCGTCCAGGAACTCGTCGAAGGGTCGCCCCCCGACGACCTCCACCATGCGTGCCGCCACGTGGTAGTTGGGATTGTGGTAGTGCTCCTCGGTCCCCGGTTCGGCGGCCAACCGGACGTCGGCGAGGCGGGCGACCGCACCCTCCAGGTCGTCGGGGACGGGCGCCCCCTTCTCCGCGAAGGTGCTGTCGGCCATCCCGGAGGTGTGGGTCAGCAGTTGGCGGACGGTGATGTCCTCCGAACGCGGGTCCGCCGTCGTGAACTCGGGCAGGTGCGCCACCACCGGGTCGTCGAGCGTGATCTCCCCGTCCTCGACAAGTTGCATGACGGCGAGCGCGGTGAAGGCCTTGCTGACCGAGGCCGCGCCCATGGGGGTGTCGGCGGTCATCGGCTCGCCCCGGGAGTCGGTGCCATACCCGGCGGTGTGCACCACCCCCGACCCCCGGGTGACAGCGACGGTGGCGCCGGGCAGCGGCGAGGAGTCCAGATAGCCACCCACGTAGGCGTCCACGGTCTCGGGCGTCAGCGGACCGGAGGAGACCGCGGACCTGGTGTCGGCCGCGACGGGAGCGGCGCTGAGGAAGGTGGCGGCGACGGCCAGGAGGCCCGCCGCCACAGCCTTGATCGGGAACATGGTGACCATCGTGTTCCACGGGACACGGCCGGCGCGACGGTGTCGGCCGCACCATGACCCTGCGGTCCACCACACCCACATCCGTACCGTCGTCCCCCGCCGTGGGGAATGACCGAACGAAAGCCGAGGACCCCATGACCGTCCCCCGGCCCACGAATCCCCGCTCCCCCCTGACCCGGTCCTCGCTCACCCGAGACCTATCCGCTCTCGGCGTCAGAGAGGGCGACACCCTCCTGCTCCACTCCTCCCTCCGCTCCCTCGGCTGGGTGTGCGGCGGAGCACCGACGGTGGTCCACGCACTGACCGACGTGCTCGGCGCACGGGGAACCGTCACCGTACCGACCCAGACCATGGACAACTCCGACCCCGCGACCTGGACGCACCCACCCGTCCCCGAGGACTGGTGGCCGGTCATCCGAGCCGAGTCGCCACCGTTCGACGCGAGGGTGACCCCGACCCTGGCCATGGGGCGGATCGCGGAAACCCTGCGCACATGGCCCGGCGCGGTACGCAGCACACACCCGCAGACCTCCTTCGCCGCCCTGGGGCCCCAAGCCGGCCGACTCATGTCGGAGCACGCGCAGGACTGCCGACTGGGCGAACGCTCCCCGCTCGCCGGGCTGGAGCGGGCCGGCGCCCGCGTCCTGCTGCTCGGGACGGGGTACGCGTCCTGCACGGCCTTCCACCTCGCGGAGTACCGGTTGCCCCGGCCCGCCCAGGAGGAGTTCTCGTGCGCGGTCATGACCACCGAGGGGCGGCGGGCGTGGGTCACCCACGACGACGTGGCTCTGGACGCGAGCGACTTCGAACACCTGGGAACGGCCTTCGAGGGCACGGGTGCCGTGACGACGGGGCGAGTGGGCCAGGCCACGGCACGGTTGTTCTCCCTGCCACGGGCCGTGGAGTTCGCGACGGGGTGGCTGCCCCGACACCGCTGACGAGTGCGACGCAGCGCACACCGGGGACGGGCGGCCCCGCTCACCCCGGCGCCCGTAGCCTGGACACGTCCACTCCCATCGCACGGAACGGGTGCCCCGCCATGTCCCTGCTCGCCGCCGACCGCCCGCTCTCGGAGCTGTACGACGCGATGCTCCTCGACCTGGACGGCGTGGTCTACATCGGTCCGCGTGCGGTGCCGAGCGCACCGGAGGCCGTGGGCAAGGCGCGCGCGGCGGGGGCACGGGTGGCGTTCGTGACCAACAACGCCGGGCGAACCCCCGCCCGGATCGCCGAGCACCTCACCGATCTCGGCGTCACCGCCACCCCCGAGGACGTCGTGACCTCGGCCGAAGCCGCGGCACGTGTGGTACGCGATCGGTTCCCGACCGGGTCGGACGTGCTCGTGGTGGGCGACACCGGACTGCGCCAGGCCATCCGGCGCATGGGGCTGCGGCCGGTCACCGTGGCGACGGAGTCGGTGGTGGCCGTGGTGCAGGGATACGCGCGCGGAATGTCCCGCGACCTCCTCGACCAAGGCGCGCTCGCGGTGGCCCGGGGCGCGCTGTACGTGGCGAGCAACGCCGACGCCACCGCACCCAACGAGTGGGGGATCACCCCGGCCAACGGCTCCTTCGTTCGAGTCATCGCCCACGCGACCGGCGTGGAGCCGATCATCGCGGGTAAACCCATGCGCCCGCTGCACGAGGAGGGCATCCTGCGCACCGGAGCCCGCAATCCGCTGATCGTCGGCGACCGCCTGGACACCGACATCGAGGGCGCCACGACGCACGGGGCCGCCGGGATGCTCGTGTTGTCGGGAGTGGCCACGCCGTTGGACGCGCTGGCCGCACCAGCGCACCAGCGCCCACGCTACCTGGCCTGGGACGTGTCGGGGATGAACCAGACGCACCCAGCCGTGGTCCGGGAGGGAACTCGGACCCGCTGCGAGGGGTGGACTGCCGGCACCGACGGCGGCGAGCTCCGCCTGGAGGGAACCGGAGACCGGTTGAACGGGCTGCGCGCACTGTGCGCGGCGGCGTGGGCGGACGACACGGTGGACCCGACCGGCCCGTCCGTACACGAGGCGCTGAACCACCTGGGTTGGTGACCCGATCACGACTCCTCCCCCTTCTTTCCCACCCGCTCCGCCGTGCGCACTTCCACCTCATAGATGGCGCGCACCCCATCACGGACCCGCCGGACACGCCTGCGCAGTGCCCCGGTCATCTCGACGACCTCATCCAGCCTCCAGGCACGGACCCGTTCCTGAACACCGGGGTCGAAGCTGACACAGGTGATGGAGTCGGAGCGGTGTCCCCGGAACCTGGACTCGTCCGTGCGGGCCGCACAGATCCGCCAGGTGGCGATCCGGTCCCCACTGGGCAGTTCCCGGACCGAGGGTTCGCCGGTGATGCGCCCCGCCACGACGATCTCATTGCGATGCCCCGCCCGCGCGGGGGTCGTCCGCTGGCCCATGTACCGTCCTTCCCGAAGTGCGCTAACTCCAGGCTCGCGTGGCCTGAGCCGAAGGAAAAGCCCCATCTCGAACCTGTGGACAACTCCCCCTGCTCCCTCCCGTCAGGGACGACCTGTCCTAGAGTCGGTGGTCTCAGCCGCGTGACCGGACAGGAGTGCTTGTGGACGTGAACGACCTGCCCGAGGGAATCACCCACCTGGGCGACGACGTCTTCGCCATCGACACGATGCTCGCCGGGTACCCGGGCGTGGTGTCGGCCTACCTGATCCGATCCGAACGACCATGCGTCGTCGAGGTCGGCACCGCCGGGTCGGCACCCGTTCTGCACCGCGCGATCTCCCACCTGGGGCTGGCCGCCGAGGACCTGGCGACCATCGTCGTCACGCACATCCATCTGGACCACGCGGGCGGCACCGGCGACATGGCGGCCGTGTTCCCCGACGCGGAGATCGTCGTCCACGAGCGCGGCGCCCGGCACCTGGCCGACCCGAGTCGGCTGATGAGCAGCGCCGCGATGGTCTGGGGCGACCGGTTGGAGACCCTGTTCGGGCACATGCGCCCCACCGAGGCGCCCCGGATCCGCGCGGTCGGCGAGACCGGGGAGATCGATCTGGGCGGAGGCCGCCGCCTGGTGTCGCACTACGCCCCCGGACACGCCAAGCACCACATGGGCCTGGTCGACACCGCCAACGGCGACCTCTACGTCGGCGACGCCCTGGGGGTGTACAACCCGCTCACGGGCGACGTCCGACCGGCGACCCCGCCCCCGGACTTCGACCTGGACGCGTGCCTGCGCACCCTGCGACTGTTCGGCGACATCGAACCGCGACGGCTGATGTTCTCCCACTTCGGTGCCGCGGAGTCGGTTCAAGAGACGATCGAGCGCGCGGAGGCCGAACTGCGGGTGTGGGTGGAGACCGTACGCGAGTCCCACGGCACCGTCGGCGACCTGGACCACGCGATCGCCATGGTCCGCGACAAGGTGATGACCCGGTACGCCCCGATGCCCGCCGGGGGTCCGGAGGTCCTCGACACGCTCGCGGGAGCGGAGACCAACGTGTCCGGCATCGTGCACTGGTTGGACCGGCTGGAGGCCGAGCGCGCCGAGAAAAAGGACATGCGGCCCGGGGAGTGACGCACTAGGGTCGCCCGACATGACGATCCGAGAGCTCACCGCGGACGACGTCCCCGAGGCCCACCGTCTTCTGAGCGACGCCTTCCCCGCTCTGGTCGTGTCCGAGGAGGCCGTGGGCTGGCGCCTCGAACACGGATCACCCGGCGCGGACCACCGCGCCCTGGTCCGTGTGCAGGACGGCCGGATTACCGGGCACGTCCGTTCGGTGCTGCGCGACGGGGTCGGTACCACCCTGCTCATCGCGGGCGAGGACGGGACGGGCACGGACCTGTTGACCGCCTCCGAGCGGAGCTTGGTCGAGCGGGGCGCTCGGAGTCTGCGTGTGACGGCGGCCGAAGAGGCGGTCCAGCGCGACGGTCAGGCTCTCCTCGAACTCCTCGGCGGGAGCGAGGTGGTCGACACCCACCAGATCCTCGGGCTCGACCTCCAGAACCTGCCGCCTCTTCCGGCCGCGCCCGTCGGCGCGGAGCTGCGCACGTGGCACGAGCTCGATCCGCGCGCGCTGTACGAGCTCGACCGCCTCACCAGCGCGGACGAACCCGGGGAAGCACCTGCATTCGCGTCGTTCGAGAACTGGTACGCAGAAGTGTGGGGGCACCCTCTCTACGACCTGGACCTGAGCCTGGTCCTGCTGCTCGACGGCAGGCCGGTGGCCATCACCTGTTACGTCTCAGACCGCAGGGCCCGGATGGAGTCGGCGATGACCGGCACCCTCCGTGAGTACCGGGGCCTGGGGCTGGCCGGCTATGCCAAGACCGCCGCTCTGCACCGTGCGCGGGAGAAGGGCTTCACCCGTGCCTACACGGGCAACCACACGGACAACGCGCCCATGCTCGCGATCAACGAACGACTGGGATACCGGCTCGTGGGCAGCGAGCACACCTTCGTCAGGGAAGTTCCAGCTCCGTGAGCAGATGGGCGTACAGGCCATCGGACCACGACAGGTCCTCGGGCAGGTAGGCGAACTCCCGCACCTCGACGGTCTCGAAGTCGCCGCTCAACGGCGCGACGTCCACGACCTGGGCGCTGGTGACCACGGTGACGTGCCCGCTGGCCAGAACGTAGTACCCCAGCACGGACACCTCCCCGAGGGTGGCGTTCGCCTCCTCCCGGACCTCACGCACGACGGTGTCGTGGACGTCCTCCCCGGGTTCGGCGTGTCCGCCGGGGAACTCCCAGGCCCGATCCCGGTGGCGCACCATCAGCAGCCGGTCGCCCCGCAGCGTCAGGCACACCACCGAGTCGTGGGACTCGGGCAGCACCCCCAGATGCACCCGAGCCCCACCGAGCGGCCTCAGTCCCGCTCCTCGTCGTCGGTCTCCTCGGCTTCTTCGGCGTCCGTCCAGATGATGCCGTCGTGGTCGACATCCACGAGTTCGACACCCTCCAGGGCGGCGAGGCGCTCGTCCGCGTCGGTGACGCCCTCACGGTCCACCGCGGACGCCCGCGCGAAGTACTCGCGAGCGTCGTCCTCGCGGCCGAGTTCCTCCAGGACGTCGGCGTAGGCGTAGAAGAGCCGTGCGATCCACGGCCGCGCGCGGCGTTCCTTGAGTTCTGGGACCTGGAGTTCGACCAGGGCGGCCTGGAGATCACCCATGTCGCGTCGGGCCCCGGAGGCGACGATGCGCAGCTCGATCCGATCGGCGGCGTCCAGCTTCGCGGCCGCCGGGTCGTTGCCGATCTCCAGCGCACGCTCGGGTCTGCCGAGACCACGCTCGCAGTCGGCCATGATCGCCAAGAAGCTGTCCCGACCACTCATCCGACGAGCGGCTCGCAGGTCGGCGAGGGCCTCCTGCCACTTGCCCACCGTGTAGGCCGCGACACCCGACGCCTCACGGACTCCGGGTACACGCGAAGCCTTGCGGCGAGCGAAGGCCGCGTGCCCGTACGCCCGCTCCGGGTCCTCGTCCAGCAGCAGGCCGGCGGCAACGATGTGCTTGCCCACGAGTTCGGCCAGGGACTTCGGCAGCGAGTTCAGGTCACGCTTGGTCTCGGGATCCAGCTGCTCGTAGGTGGCCGCCTCCGGCAGCGGAGGCGCGATGTCCGCGGGGTCGCGGTCACGATCACGGGATCGGTCGTCCCGGCGGTCGTCGCGACCCCGGAAGCCGCCACGGTCATCGCGCCGGTCGCCACGGAAACCACCCCGACGATCATCACGCCGGTCTCGGTAACCACCACGCCGGTCATCGCGACGGCCCTCACGGCGATCACGGTCGTCGCGACCCCGGTAACCACCACGGTCATCCCGCCGGTCATCGCGACCCCGGAAGCCACCACGATCGTCCCGCCGGTCATCCCGACCCCGGAAGCCACCACGATCGTCCCGCCGGTCATCCCGACCCCGGTAACCACCACGGTCATCCCGCCGGTCATCCCGACCCCGGAAGCCACCACGATCGTCCCGCCGGTCATCCCGACCCCGGTAACCACCACGGTCATCCCGCCGGTCATCCCGACCCCGGAAGCCACCACGATCGTCCCGCCGGTCATCCCGACCCCGGTAACCACCACGGTCATCCCGCCGGTCATCCCGACCCCGGAAGCCACCACGCCGGTCATCGCGCCGGTCGCCGCCGCGTCCCCTCTCACCCCGGGAACCGCTATAGCCGGAACGGGAGCGGGGTCCGTCGCCGCGTCCCCGACCATCGGGCCTCCCGGAACGGTTGCCGCTACGGTCGTTGGCTCCGGAATCCTCGCGGTCTCCCGATCGGCTGTCCTCAGTCATCAACCCGTCCGTCAACATTCAAAAGCGCCGCCAGCGTAGGGTGCGGCAGCGCATCAAGTATTTGTCCCCCCAGCTTACGGTATCTGTACCCCCGGAACGCCCTCCCCAGGGGTGACCAGTCCCCCAGCACCGAAGGCGCCGTGAGGTCACAGCACCTGGCTGGGAGGTGGCCCGTTGGTTGTCCACAGGTCCACAACACGGGATAGCACCCCACCTCCCACCCACGCTTAACTAGAAACCGGGGGGACCCACCCCACGCACCCACCCCCACACCCCATCGTTCACAAACGCACAAACCCCGGCACACAAAAAAAGGGGGCCGCCCCGTCAAGGACGACCCCCCAAGAAAAACCGTGGCAGCGACCTACTCTCCCACCCCACCACAGGGCAGTACCATCAGCGCACAAGGACTTAACGACCGGGTTCGGAAAGTTACCGGGTGTAACCCCTCTGCCATAACCACCACGGAAACCCAACACCACCACAACCCCCACCCCCACAAAGGGAACCAAGGAGCCACAGCGGAAAACCGTGTGAAACAGTATGCGCGAACACCCAATTATCTGCAGCGGACAAGCCCTCGACCTATTAGTACCGGTCAGCTCCACCCCTCACAAGGCTTCCACACCCGGCCTATCAACCCTATCGTCTCTAGGGAGTCTTACCCTCTCAAAGGAGGCAGGAGACCTCATCTCGAAGCAAGCTTCCCGCTTAGATGCTTTCAGCGGTTATCCCTCCCGAACGTAGCCAACCAGCCATGCCCTTGGCAGGACAACTGGCACACCAGAGGTTCGTCCGTCCCGGTCCTCTCGTACTAGGGACAGCCCTTCTCAAGTCTCCAACGCGCACAGCGGATAGGGACCGAACTGTCTCACGACGTTCTAAACCCAGCTCGCGTGCCGCTTTAATGGGCGAACAGCCCAACCCTTGGGACCAACTCCAGCCCCAGGATGCGACGAGCCGACATCGAGGTGCCAAACCATCCCGTCGATACGGACTCTTGGGGAAGATCAGCCTGTTATCCCCGGGGTACCTTTTAGCCGTTGAGCGACACCGCTTCCACACGCCGGTGCCGGATCACTAGTCCCAGCTTTCGCTCCTGCTCGACACGTCCGTCTCACAGTCAAGCTCCCTTGTGCACTTACACTCAACACCTGATTACCAACCAGGCTGAGGGAACCTTTGGGCGCCTCCGTTACTCTTTAGGAGGCAACCGCCCCAGTTAAACTACCCACCAGACACTGTCCCCGAACCGGATCACGGTCCAAAGTTAGATGCCCGAAACAGTCAGAGTGGTATTTCACCAACGCCTCCACCGCCACTAGCGTGACAGCTTCACCGGCTCCCACCTATCCTACACAAACCATCCCAAACACCAATGTCAAGCTATAGTGAAGGTCCCGGGGTCTTTCCGTCCTGCTGCGCGAAACGAGCATCTTTACTCGTAGTGCAATTTCACCGGGCCCATGGTTGAGACAGTGGGGAAGTCGTTACGCCATTCGTGCAGGTCGGAACTTACCCGACAAGGAATTTCGCTACCTTAGGATGGTTATAGTTACCACCGCCGTTTACTGGCGCTTAGATTCCCAGCTTCGCGGGCCGAAACCCACTAACCAGTCCTCTTAACGTTCCAGCACCGGGCAGGCGTCAGTCCGTATACAGCGTCTTACGACTTCGCACGGACCTGTGTTTTTAATAAACAGTCGCTTCCCCCCGCTATCTGCGACCCCACCCAGCTCCGACCGAAAAGATCTTCACCAGACAGGGCTCCCCTTCTCCCAAAGTTACGGGGACAATTTGCCGAGTTCCTTAACCATGGTTCACCCGAACGCCTCGGTATTCTCTACCTGACCACCTGCGTCGGTTTAGGGTACTGGCCACACACGAACTCGCTAGAGGCTTTTCTCGACAGCATGGGATCACTCACTTCACCAAAAACGGCTCGGCATCACGTCTCAGCCACACGGTGCGCGGATTTACCAACACACCAGCCTACACGCTTACCCCCGGACAACCACCGCCGGGTAGAGCTACCCTCCTGCGTCACCCCATCACTTACCTACTACAACATCGGTTCCCAGACCAGAAAACCCAAGCTCCCCGAAGGGACCCTAGGCATCCAGCGTGGTTAGCATCCGTCGCCTCGATACTGGACGCTCGTGCACGGGTACGGGAATATCAACCCGTTATCCATCGACTACGCCTGTCGGCCTCGCCTTAGGTCCAGACTCACCCTGGGCGGATTAACCTGCCCCAGGAACCCTTAGTCAATCGGCGGCAACGTTTCTCACGTTGCTTTCGCTACTCATGCCTGCATTCTCACTCGCACACCCTCCACCACACGATCACTCGGCAGCTTCACCGGATGCACGACGCTCCCCTACCAACCCAGCCAAACGACTGGGCTCCACAGCTTCGGCGGTGTGCTTTAGCCCCGCTACATTATCGGCGCAGAACCACTTGACCAGTGAGCTATTACGCACTCTTTAAAGGATGGCTGCTTCTAAGCCAACCTCCTGGTTGTCTCAGCAACTCCACAACCTTTCCCACTTAGCACACGCTTAGGGGCCTTAGCTGATGATCTGGGCTGTTTCCCTCTCGACTACGAAGCTTATCCCCCGCAGTCTCACTGCCGCGCTTCACTTCACCGGCATTCGGAGTTTGTCTGACGTCAGTAACCTTGTCGGGCCCATCAGCCAAACAGTAGCTCTACCTCCAGCAAGAAACACGCGACGCTGCACCTAAATGCATTTCGGGGAGAACCAGCTATCACGGAGTTTGATTGGCCTTTCACCCCTACCCACACCTCATCCCCCAGGTTTTCAACCCTGGTGGGTTCGGGCCTCCACGAGGTCTTACCCCCGCTTCACCCTGGACATGGGTAGATCACTCCGCTTCGGGTCCACAGCATGCGACTCAACGCCCTCTTCAGACTCGGTTTCCCTACGGCTACCCCACCCGGGTTAACCTCGCCACACACCATGACTCGCAGGCTCATTCTTCAAAAGGCACGCCATCACCAACCCGAAAGTCAGCTCTGACGGCTTGACAGCACACGGTTTCAGGTACTATTTCACGACCCCTCACCGGGGCACTTTTCACCTTTCCCTCACGGTACTAGTGCACTATCGGTCACCAGGACGTATTTTGGCTTAGCAGGTGGTCCTGCCAGATTCACACGGAATTCCTCGGGCTCCGCGCTACTCGGGAGAACATCAACACCTAACCAACGACTTCATCTACGGGACTCTCACCCACTACGGTGCTGCTTCCCAACAGCTTCAACTATCGTCGATATCAGCGCTCCAGGCCGGCAGACCTGAAAAGATGCACCCCACAACCCCGCACACGCAACGACTGCCGTCTATCACACGCGCACGGTTTAGCCTCTTCCCCGTTCGCTCACCACTACTCAGGGAATCACTGTTGTTTACTCTTCCTACGGGTACTGAGATGTTTCACTTCCCCGCGTCACCACCAACTGCCCTATACATTCAGACAGCGGCAACCCGACACAACTCGGGCTAGGTTTCCCCATTCGGACACCCACGGATCAAAGCTCGGTTGACAACTCCCCGTGGACTATCGCGGCCTCCCACGTCCTTCATCGGCGCCTGGTGCCAAGGCATCCACCGTATGCCACTATCACTTGGCCACTACAGATAACAAGATGCTCGCGCACACTATTCACAAATCAAAACACCAACCGCATACCCAAACACCACTCACACCAGAAGCAAGAAGACTCATCGTCTCCCACCACCAGAACAAGAGTTCTCCGGGGCGGTCCGCGGGAACCAACCCAAGGGTTGCTTCCTCAGACACCCAACAGCGCGCCCCCGGGCGCTTCTAGTCGCCCGGGGCAAAGTTCGATTCTCATCTAAGCCACTCCCAACCGGTTCCACCAAGGGAACCCGGCGGGTCCACTTTCGAGTCCGACCAGCACATAGGAAAAACGCTGGTCTGTGAAAGACTCCTTAGAAAGGAGGTGATCCAGCCGCACCTTCCGGTACGGCTACCTTGTTACGACTTCGTCCCAATCGCCAGCCCCACCTTCACTCATTCCCTCCCACAAGGGGTTGGGCCACAAGTTTCGGGTGTTGCCGACTTTCATGACGTGACGGGCGGTGTGTACAAGGCCCGGGAACGTATTCACCGCGGCGTTGCTGATCCGCGATTACTAGCGACTCCACCTTCATGGGGTCGAGTTGCAGACCCCAATCCGAACTGAGACCGGCTTTTAGGGATTCGCTCCACCTCACGGTATCGCACGCCCATTGTACCGGCCATTGTAGCATGTTTGCAGCCCAAGACATAAGGGGCATGATGACTTGACGTCGTCCCCACCTTCCTCCGAGTTGACCCCGGCAGTCTCCCATGAGTCCCCACCATTACGTGCTGGCAACATGGAACAAGGGTTGCGCTCGTTGCGGGACTTAACCCAACATCTCACGACACGAGCTGACGACAGCCATGCACCACCTGTCACCCACCAACTAAATGACCCCACATCTCTGCAGGTCCACGGGTGATGTCAAACCTTGGTAAGGTTCTTCGCGTTGCGTCGAATTAAGCAACATGCTCCGCCGCTTGTGCGGGCCCCCGTCAATTCCTTTGAGTTTTAGCCTTGCGGCCGTACTCCCCAGGCGGGGCGCTTAATGCGTTAGCTACGGCGCGGAAACCGTGGAAAGTCCCCACACCTAGCGCCCAACGTTTACGGCATGGACTACCAGGGTATCTAATCCTGTTCGCTCCCCATGCTTTCGCTCCTCAGCGTCAGGTAAGGCCCAGAGACCCGCCTTCGCCACCGGTGTTCCTCCTGATATCTGCGCATTTCACCGCTACACCAGGAATTCCAGTCTCCCCTACCTACCTCTAGCATGCCCGTATCCACTGCAGAACCGGAGTTAAGCTCCGGTCTTTCACAGCAGACGCGACACGCCGCCTACGAGCTCTTTACGCCCAATAATTCCGGACAACGCTCGGACCCTACGTATTACCGCGGCTGCTGGCACGTAGTTAGCCGGTCCTTATTCCCCACCTACCGTCAACCCCGGGAGAACCCGGAGCCTGCGTTGGTGGTAAAAGAGGTTTACAACCCGAAGGCCGTCATCCCCCACGCGGCGTCGCTGCGTCAGGCTTTCGCCCATTGCGCAATATTCCCCACTGCTGCCTCCCGCAGGAGTCTGGGCCGTGTCTCAGTCCCAGTGTGGCCGGTCGCCCTCTCAGGCCGGCTACCCGTAATCGCCTTGGTAGGCCGTTACCCCACCAACAAGCTGATAGGCCGCGAGCCCATCCCTGACCGAAAAACTTTCCACCCTCCACCATGAGGTGGTGGGTCGTATCCGGTATTAGACGGCGTTTCCACCGCTTATCCCGGAGTCAGGGGCAGGTTGCTCACGTGTTACTCACCCGTTCGCCGCTCGTGTACCCCGAAGGGCCTTACCGCTCGACTTGCATGTGTTAAGCACGCCGCCAGCGTTCGTCCTGAGCCAGGATCAAACTCTCCATAAAGGTCACTCAACCCTGCCCGACCACCTGAAAGGGGTCTGGGCGGGTAAACCTAGAAGTAATCCTGACCAACCACTCTCGTGGTTAATCAAAGGAACCCTTCACACCGAACACGTGGTTCGTGTGTGACGGGGCCAAAACAAACATGGCTTAAAGAAAATCAAACACGCGCTGTTGAGTTCTCAAGAAGCAACCGCTCTTCCCGTACAAGCCCCGGTTTGTGTGTCCGGTCGCTCTTCCGTGGAAGGCGTCTGCGTTTCCGCTTTGTTGTGTCTTTACTTTATCAGGTGTTCCGTGTCCCGCCAAATCGGCGGTTTCGGATCAACCGAACGGGGTAAAGCACCCGTCTTTGTTCCATCTGCGTCGTATCCGTTCCGGTGATAACCATCGGTCTGGAAAGCGACTCCCCGACTCTACCGGATTCAAGTGGATGCCCGAACCACGATGAGGAGAGGAAGATATGGAGTGCGGCCCGGTTCTGAGCTGACCCCTGAGGATCGCTCGCCGTCCCGCAGCGACTCTTTCGAGTATAGGGAGATGACCTCTGGACGTCAAACCAGACCCCGGATCGGGTGGCAACCCGTGGATCCGGGGCCCTGTCGCCCCTGTCCGGGCGGCATCTTCAGGCCCCTGACGCGTCCGGACCTCACACCAGGACCGGGTGACCGCGTCGGCTCTGTCACTGTCAACTCGCTACCTGCCCAGGACATTCCTCATCGAAACCCCCATCCCGTCGACAACCGTCAGCGCATCCCCGAACCCCCGCGATCACACCCGCGCACGCGTCGGGGCCGACGCCCCAAGGACATCGGCCCCGATCGGCACGGAGGCGTCGCGGGTCAGGCTCCGTCGAGGATGACTCCACCGATGTTGCGCTTGCCCTTGCGCAGCACGACGAACCGTCCCTCGAGGACGTCAGCCGCACTGATCCGCGCCTCGACGTCAGCGACCTTCACGTTGTTCACGTACGCCCCACCCTCCTGGATGGCACGGCGGGCGGCGGACTTGCTGTTGGTCAGACCGCTCTGCGCGAACAGCTCAGCGACGGTCGGCAGTTCCTCGACCGGCCCCGACACCTCGGCCTTGGGCACCTCCGACAGCGCGGCCTCCAGCGTGCGAGCGTCCAGTTCCGCCAGGTCGGCACGGCCGAACAGGGCCAGGCTGGCGTCGATGACCTTGCGGCACTCCTCCTCACCGTGCACGAGCGTGGTGAGCTCCTGCGCCAGGGCGCGCTGGGCGGCGCGGGCCTGCGGCCGCTCCTCGGTCTGGCGCTCCAGCTCCTCGATCTCGCTCCTGCTGAGGAAGCTGAACACCTTGAGGTAACGGATGACGTCGCGGTCGTCGGCGTTGAACCAGAACTGGTAGAAGGCGTACGGCGACGTCAGCTCGGGGTCGAGCCAGACACTGCCCGACTCGGTCTTGCCGAACTTGGTGCCGTCGGCCTTGGTGAGCAGATTGGTGGTCAGGGCGTGCGCCTGGCCGTGCGGCTCGTTGCCGTCCATCCTGCGGACCAGGTCCAGCCCCGCCGTGATGTTGCCCCACTGGTCCGAACCGCCGGTCTGCAGGGTGCACCCGTAGCGCCGGTAGAGCTGGACGTAGTCGTAGGACTGGAGCAGCACGTAGCTGAACTCGGTGTAGCTCATCCCCTCGCCGTCGAGGCGGCTGCGGACGGTCTCACGCGCGAGCATCTGGTTGACACTGAAGTGCTTGCCGACGTCGCGCAGCAGTTCGATCGCGTTGATCTCGCCCAGCCAGTCGGCGTTGTTGGCCAGGATCGCGTCGGTCGGCTCCGGCTGCTCGCCCTCGGGAGTGAACCGGAGGAAGGCCGACAGCTGCGTACCCAGGTTGTCGACCCAGTTCAGCACCGTCTCGACCGAGTTCATCTGCCGCTCGGCGGTGGGCTTGGGGTCACCGATAAGCCCCGTACCACCGCCGACCAGCGCGATCGGACGGTGCCCCGCCTGCTGGAAGCGGGCCAGGGTAAGGATCTGGGTGAGGTGACCGACATGCAGGCTGCCCGCCGTCGGGTCGAATCCGCAATAGAGGGTGATCGGACCATCGGCGAGCGCCTTGCGGAGTGCGTCAAGGTCGGTCGTCTGCGCGAGCAGGCCGCGCCACTGGAGTTCGTCGATGATGTCGGTCACTGTCGTCTCTCTGTCGCTAGGGCGGGCCCCGGGCCCGATCTGCTGGGAAGTGTAGGCCGGGTCATTGCGGACGATCACCCGGTTTTCCTCGTACCCCACGCTATCGGGCCCGCTGGGGTGACCATCCGCCACACACAACGCCAGGGGCCACCGGGAAGAATCCCGCCCCGGCACCGCCCCTCGGCGCCTTGGCGGCCTTGACAGGAGAAAGCTAACAGTCTTAGCTTTTAGGCTATAAGCGCTAGCCAATACAGGGGAGCTCGACGTGCACCGTCTCCACCGCCCACAGGGGCGGATCGCCTACGACCTCTACGGCCCTGGAAACGACGGCACGCTCGTCGTCTGTGTTCCCGGGATGTTCGACCACCGCGCCTCGTTCCGGTTCGTCGGCGCCGCACTCGCCGCCGCCGGATTCCGAGTCGCGGTCATGGACCTGCGCGGCCACGGCGACAGTGACACCACCTTCGACCGCCACGACAACCGCGCGGCCGCCGAAGACGCCCTCGCACTCATCGAGGAACTCGGTGGGAACGACGCCATCGTGGTCGGCTGCTCCATGGGCGCAGCCGCGGCGGCCATCGCCGCCCAGGAGCGCCCCGACCTGGTCGCCGGGATCGCCCTGCTGGGTCCGTTCCTACGCAACGCCAAGCCGAACCTGTTCACCAGGATCGCGCAGAGGCTGCTGCTCGTCCGCCCATGGGCGCCCAGGGCGCTGGTGGCCTTCTACGACAGCCTGCACGCCGGCCGAAAGCCGGAAGGACACGAGGAGCAGAAGGCGCGCGTCCTGGCGATGCTGCGCCCCGCGGACCGTTTCCGGGCCGTGTTCTCCACCATCTACGCGCCCAACGAAGAGGTTCTGGAGCCGAGCGGCCTCAGGGCGAAGGCCGTGGTGCTCGTCGGTGAGCAGGACCCGGACTGGCCGGACCCCGCGGCCGAGGCCGCATGGGTGGCGTCGGTGGTCGGCGGATCCGTGGAGATGGTCCCCGAGTGCGGTCACTATCCGCAGTCCCAGCGGCCCGATGTCGTCGTGCCCGCCCTCCTGAACCTGGCCGAGCGGGTGCGTGCCGATGCCTAGGGCCGGACTGTCCCCACGGCTGGTGGCGGAGGAGGCGGCCCGGCTCATCGACGAGCAGGGCCTTGACGCCCTCTCACTGGCGGCAGTCGCCAAACGGTTCGGGGTGGCGGTTCCGAGCCTGTACAAGCACGTCGACGGCCTGACCGGGCTGCGGCGCGAGGTCGGCCTCCTTGGAGCGGCCGAACTCGGTGAGCGGCTGCGCGCCTCCGCCACCGGCCTCGCCGGGGTCGACGCACTACGCGCCGTGGCCGCGGCCTACCGCCGCTACGCGCACACCCATCCAGGTCGTTACGCCGCGCTCCAGCGGGCCCCCGGCGGGGACGACCGCGAGGCGCGGCGGGTTTACGCCATTCCGGTGGAGGTGCTCACGGCCGTCCTGAGCGGGTTCGGCATCGACGGCGACCAGGCGGTGCACGCCGTCCGTGCCCTGCGCAGCGCACTGCACGGATTCGTGGACCTGGAGGCGCAGGGTGGGTTCGGGCTGCCCGAGGACGTCGACGAGAGCTACGGACTCCTGGTCGAGGGGTTCGTGCGGGCCTTCCGGAGCTGGCCCGGCACCGGGCCCGCCCGAATCGGGGACGAGAAGGGCGCCGAGGGCGAACCGACGGGAGGAGGGTACTGACGCTGGCTGAACGTGTCGGCGTCGCGGGTGTCGTCAGTGACGACAGCGGTCGAGGGACCCTGGTGCTGGCTGGCGGCCGTCCTGTACACGTGGCGTACCTTCCGGGGGCGACTGAGCCGGACACGGGCATCGCTGTACAGCGCGGGCATCGGACCGCTGCTCATGGGATCGTTCGTGTACGACCTCCTCTCCGGTCAGCGTCTCCCCGGTCGATCCCCGCGGTCTCCTCCCGAGCACTCGTTCCCTCTCCACGCGCGAGGCGAGTCCCCGTCGGCCCGGCGCTGTTCCCCCTGGCCCACGCATACGCCAAGCTGGTGGGGCGCCCCGGAGCACCCCGCCCGGGGAATCGGACCGCGTTGGAGTACCCCCATGTCCAAGAAGATCCTCACCAGTGCCGCCGGTGTCCTCGTCGTCGTCGCGGCACTCGCCCTGTACCAGATGGGGGTGATCGACCTCGGCCCTCAGGAGTCGGACCAATCGGGTACCGGTGGCACCGCGGCCAACGGGGCACCCACCGAAGGGGCCGGCGAAACGTCGGCGAACGGTTCCCCCGACGCGGACGGGGCTCTCCAACTGCTGGAGGAACTGAGCATCGTGGAGGAGAACGATCCTCCCGGCTACGACCGTTCCCTCTTCCCGCACTGGGAGTCGGGGGTGCGGGACAACTGCACCGCCCGCCAGGTGGTCCTGCTGCGTGACGGTGAGAACGTGGAGGTCGACGACGAGTGCCAACCGGTCTCCGGTACCTGGTACAGCGAGTATGACGGGGAGACCCTCAACGAGGCCGGTGACATCGACATCGACCACATGGTTCCGCTCAAGGAAGCCTGGCGTTCGGGTGCGAGCGAGTGGACGACCGCCGAGCGCGAACGCTTCGCCAACGACCTGGACGCCTCCCCTCAACTGTGGGCCGTCAGCGCCTCCAGCAACCGCTCCAAGAGCGACGAGGACCCGGGTGACTGGCTACCCCCGCTGGAGTCCTTCCACTGCGACTACGCGGTGTCCTGGATCGAGGTCAAGCACACGTGGGAGCTCACCGTGGACCCGGACGAGGCGCGGGCCCTGCGCGAGGTGCTCGCGGGCTGCTGAGCCTCCGCCCGGATCGCCGGCCCATGGCCGCGTCCGCCCGTCCGACGCGACGGGCGGACGCGGCCGCACCGCTCCGTCAGACGAGGGGACGCTGACTGATCCCGCGCGCCGTCGCCAGCAGTTCCTCCTGGCCGAGGAGTCCGAAGGTGTCCCGGACCTCCACCGCGACCCCCGGCTCGGGGGACCAGAAGGCCTCGGTCTCGCCGTGCAGGGCCCGGGCCCCCTGGTTGTCGAACTCGTCGAGCTCCCAGTCGTCCGGGGAGCGCTCGTGGTACTCGGCAAGGAACGCGCGGACCGAGTCCAGGTCCGCGAGCCGGTCCCCGCGCATGACGAGAACCTGGAGGACGACCCTGGCGCCTCCGCCCTCCAAGGCCTTCTCCCACACGCGGGTGGAGAAGGACACGTCGCCCCACTCGTAGTCGAACTCGTCGACCGACGTCTGCTCGTCGACCTGCGCGGGCAGGTAACCGACGGTGAAGCCGTCCACGTCTCCTCCAGGGTCGGCGGCGGCCGGTGCCGCCGTGAGTACGAGTGCGATCAGGGCGGCGAGTGCCGCCACGAGCCGTCCGGTCATGGTCATGGGCACCTCCGACGGTGGTCCCGGGCCCCTCCCGATTCCCCGTCCCCATCCATGATCGAAGCGCTTCGGTCCCCTCACCAGGGTGCGCCCGAACCTGTGGATAACTCCGCTCCGACACACCCCCGAACATTCCCGGAACCGCCCGTGGACGTCCTGTCCCGGTCGGCCACAGTCAGCGTTCGGGGACGTGGTGGTCGGCGAGGAACTCGGCGATCGCCAGCGAGGACGTGGCCGCGGGTGAGGGGGCGTTGCGCACGCACACCACCCGCCCGTGGGTGTCGACGTGGAAGTCGTCGAGCAGGGCACCGTCCCGCCCCAGCGCCTGCGCCCGAACCCCGGATCCGGCGGGGCGCAGGTCGGCGGCGCTGATCTCGGGTACGAGCCGACGCGCCTGGCGGGCGAAGACCGCCCGCGAGGACGACACGAGGGCCTCGCGGACGCCCATCGTCCAGTGGCGGCGGGCCAGCTTCCAGAAGCCGGGCCAGGCGAGTGTCCGCGCGAGTTCGCGCGAGTCGAGGTCACGGGCCAGATAGCCCTCGCGCGCCGTCGCGAGAATGGCGTTGGGACCGGCCATGACCTCACCGTGGACGTGGCGTGTCAGGTGCACCCCGAGGAACGGGTACCTGGGGTCGGGGACGGGATAGACCAGCCCTCGCACAAGGTGGCGGCGCTCGGGGACGAGTTCGTGGTAGTGGCCGCGGAAGGGCACGACCCTGGGGTCGGCGGTCGATCCCGCCATCCGCGCGAGTTCGTCGCCGTACAGGCCGCCGCAGACCACGAGACGGTCGAAGCGGTGGATGCGCCGCTCGCCCTCGGGGGTTCCGGTGAGGACCTCGACCCCGTCGTGGTCCTGCCGCATGTCGATGACGGGAGTGTGCAGGAGCACACGCCCGCCGGAGCGACGCACGTCGTCGGCGAGTTGTTCGGCGACGGCGACGAAGTCGGTGATCGCCGTGGTGGGCGAGTGCAGAGCCGCCACACCTGCGGCGTGGGGCTCGACGTCGCGCAGTCCGCCGGGGCCGAGTCGGACCACGCCGGGGACGCCGTTGTCCTTCGCGCGCCGCTCGATGGCCTCCAGCCGCGCCGTGTCGTCGGCGTCGGCCGCGACGAGGAGCTTGCCGACCTCCTGGTAGGGCAGCCCGTGCTCCGCGCAGTACTCCCTGAGCAGCCCGACCCCCCGTCGGCACAGGGTGGCCTTGAGCGACCCCGGCCGGTAGTACAGGCCGGCGTGGACGACGCCGCTGTTGTGGCCGGTCTGGTGCGCGGCGACCCGGGCCTCCTTCTCCAAGACCGTGACGTGGACGCCCGGTCTCTGGAGGGCGAGCCGCCGGGCGAGGGCCAGTCCGATGATTCCGGCGCCGACGACGCCGACGTGTTCGGTGCTGCGCATGCCGGAACGCTAGCAACACCGAACACCGACGCACCTGGCAGGGTCGGTCAGAGTGACCTCAGTCCCACGAGAACCGCGTGCAGGATGTCCTGGTGGGCCAGTGGCCGGGAGGGGCCGCAGAGCTGGAGCGACCCGTCGTCCACCATGTCGGCGACGATCACTCGGACCTGGCCCACCGGCAGCCGCACCTCCACCGCCAGTTCGACCAGTGTCCGTGCGTACCGGGCGTGCTCCAGTATGGCGCCGCGCTCGGGCCGCAGCCACTCCCGCCGTCCGGGCGTTCGGGCGGCGACGACGTGCCCGAGCAGGTCCATCCCGCGTCCGCGCGCGATGCCGCCCGACCCCGCCGCGTCGGGGTCGCCCGCGTCGACCGCGAAGGGACGCAGGAACCTCTCCCGACCGTCCCAGGCGCCGTCCGGGTCGGGCCGTGCCGTGTCGGGGACGTCGGGCTCCGGTGCGCGTGGGACGTCGACCTCCGGAACCGGGACCGACCCGATGTCAGGGTCGGGGAGACGGTGACCGTCCCCGATTCCCGCCCGTGATGTCTCAGCGCTCACCGTGGCTCCCGTGCGGTGTGTGGGGCGGGGGGACGACCTGGGGCCCGCTGGGGTGTGCGGGGTGGGGGGGAACCCCGCCGGGCGGAGCGGTGACCTGGGGCCCGCTATGCCCGATACCGGGGACGGGTGCCCCTCCCCCTTCCTCGGGGTGCCGTGTGGGGTCAGGTATCGGGCCGCCCGTCGGCACACCCGACGGCGGGGTCCCCCGTCCCGCGACCGTCGTCGCGTTCTCCAACGGTTCGAGGAGGGTGTCGGGAACGAGCACGGTCGCCCGTGTCCCGCCGTAGGGAGACGGGCGCAGCCAGACACGGACCCCGTGCCGTCCGGCGAGCCGGGCCACGACGAACAACCCGAGACGGGGGTCGTCGGGCAGGGCCATCACGTCGAACTCCGGAGGCTGGTCGAGCGTCCGCGCCGCGGCCGCGTACCCGTGCTCGGACATGCCCAGGCCCCGGTCCTCGACCTCCACCGTCAGGCCGTCCGCCACGGGCGCGCAGCTGACGTCCACGGGGGTTCCGGCCGGGGAGAACTGGGTGGCGTTCTCCACCAGTTCCGCCAGCAGGTGGACGACGTCCTCGACCGCTTGCCCCTGGAGGAGGGCCCGCGGCGCCGAGGTCAGGCGCACCCGTTCGAAGTCCTCCGTCTCGGCGATGGCCGCGCGCAGCACGTCCACGAGCGGACGCGGCTGTCGCCAGCGGCGGGCCGACTGGCCGCCGCCGAGGATGATGAGGTTGTCGGCGTAGCGGCGTGCCCGTGTGGCCAGGTGGTCCAGACGGAACAGGCGGCGTAGTGCCTCCGGGTCCTGCTCGTGGTACTCGATCTCGTCCAGTAGGCGCAGTTGGCGCTGGACCAACGTCTGGTTGCGGAAGGCGACGCCGAGGAACGCCCGGTTGGCGCCGCGCCGGATCTCCGCCTGGCGGACCGCCGCCTCCACCGCGGCGACCTGGGCGCTGTCCAGGGCTTCGGCGACCTGCCCGATCTCGTCGTCCCCGCACTCGTCCAGCAAGGGCAGCTCCTCATGGACGTCGACCCGGTGTCCCCTCTGGGCCCGGTCGAGGATGGTGGGCAGGTCCTCGTCACGGTCCAGGATCTGTTCCCGAAGCCGGTCCAGCCGGTCGGTGAGGCGGCGCGAGGAACGGCCGACGACGGCGATCGCGGCGACGCCCGCGCCGAGGGTGGCCACCGCGGCGGCCACGCCGAGGGAGACGCGCAGCAGCGCGGTGCTCCAGGCCAGGTCGACGGTGCGTTCGACCTGGAGCCGGGTCAGCCCGTCCAGGGCCAGCGCGGCGGCGGCCGAGGAGCCGTCCCACTCGACGTCGGTGACGTCGATGTGGGTGTTCCATCCGGGGAGCGCGCCCTCGATCGCCTGATCACCCTCCCCCGTAGCGGCCTCGGCGATCGGGGAGCGGGTGACCACCCGGCGGCTGACCCTCTCGGCCCGGGTCCAGGCGTCCTGGGAGACCATCTCCTCGTAGCGTTTCCTCACGCTGGGGTGCATGGCGGGTTCGGCGGTCTCCAGAGCGTCGCGGTAGGAGGCGGTGAGGTAGGTGAAGTGGGCGGTCTCCTCATAGCTCATCTCCCCCGCGGCGATGACCCCGGCCAAGAGCGCGTCCGCCCGGGCGAAGGCGGACCGGGCTCCGAGCAGTTCCTGGGTGAGGACCGCGTCGGTCAGATTCTCGCCGCCGTCGGTGGAGTGCAGAAGGGCGGTCGTGGCGTCCTGGACACCGTCGAGGACGTCGCCGTACCGGATCAAGGCCTCTCCTCGGCCCGCGTTCCCCTCGTCGACGTCCGTGCGCAGCTCGGTGAGCGCCGTGGGCGCCTCCTCGACCGTGGCCGCGCTGCGTTCGACCTCGTCACCGCCGACCGACGAGGAACCCGCAACGGTGACCGCCCGGGTCAGGGATGCGTCGGTGCGCTCACGCTGCGCCTCGAGCTCGGCGCGTCGTCCGTCGTCGGCCGCCTCCCGCTCGCCGAGGCCGAGATGGACGACGGTCAGACGCCGTTCGGCCCGTAGTTCGTTGGCTGCCGCGGAGTAGGCACGGGCCCCCTCCCTCGCTTGGGCGACCGCGTCCATCAGCTGGACCGCCTGGACCGTGCCCACAGCGGCCACGACGAGCCAGAGCGCCAAGAAGCACAGGCTCGGGATCAGCACGATACGGGTGAGCTGCGCGCGGATCGTGGGCGCGCGGTCGCGGGTTCTACGCATGGCCCCCTCCAGCCTGTGGATCCGCCGTGCTCCTCGGCAGGCGCTTCGGCGGAGTGCGGTCGTTGTGAGGCTATCGGAGTTTCATTGCCCTACGCTGTCAAACAATCACGAATAGTTATCCTTTGTGGCGGGAGCGTCCTCTCCAGGTGTGCTAAGGAATCCCTGTTTCGTCTCGAAACCCGCAGGTCACGGCAGCACACACGGCAAAGGGCCACCCGTGGAACGGATGGCCCCGTATGTCTTGCCGTGGGACTCGGCGTGTCGCGCCCCGGGTCAGGATTCCGGGCGGTGTCGGGAACCCACCGGCGCGGGGAGTTCGTCGACGGTCGGCGGCTGCTCGACCCCCAGCGAGTTGAGGACCTCGGCGTAGCGCAGCGCCGCGATCTTACCCAGAAGGCTGTCCGCCCCCAGCGATGTACCCAGTCGCGCCCCGAAACGCTCGGCCAGCGCCTCCAGATCCGCGCGGGGCAGCTCGGGCCCCAGCGCGCTCGGTGCGATCACCGGACGCTGGCACCCGCCCTGGCGGAGCTGGCCGACGGTCTGCTCCACCGACGCCGCACTGTCCAGATCCGCGGGCAGGACGGTCAGCCCGAGACGGGCCGCGAGCAGGACCGCGCTCACCCCGGCCGCGCCCACCGCGCCCTCACCGCCGACCGCGCCGACGACGACACCGTCAGCCATCGTCGTGTCTCGAGCCACCACGCTGATCAGGCGCATACGGTCGGCCCGCACGAAGCCGGCCTCGGCCAGGCGCAGGTGCAGGACCTCGGCCAGCATCGGGTGGGGACCCAGTCCCTCGGTGACGCGCACGTTCGCGCCCGAGGCGGCCACGGCCGCGGAGATCACCTCGGACACGGTCTCGTGCGGCGCGGTGACCAGGGGCACCACGACACCGGCCAGCGGACGGTCGTCCCCGTCGTCCAGTCCGGTGAGCGCCTCGGCGAGTGTCTGTTCGTCACCCTCGGTGTGTCCGAAGCGGATCGTGACCTCTGGGCGGTAGGCGCGTACCAGATCGGCCATCCGGGCACCGATCGACCCGCCGTCGGCGTCCCGGGCCTGTTCGGCCGTTCCCGGGACCGCCATGACCAGCGCGGGAGTACCGAACCAGTTGTCGAAGGACAACGGGTTGCGGTGTCGACCGGAACGACGCTTGGGGAGTTCGCGTGGAGGAAGTCGGTCTGAGTTTCGCATACCAGGATTCAGATAAGAGGCGGATGGGGCGATCAGGGCAGATCACGGCCAAGGTCACTGCCGCGACATTGTAGCGTTCAACACCGCATTTCGAGGGCGTGTGTCCCGAACGTATACCGGACCCGCCCGTCGGCCCGGCGCCGGGGCGCCGAACCTCATCCGCTCAGAGCCGGGCTCCGCACCCTGAGAACGTGCGTGATCAGCTCAACGAGGACCTCCTTGCACGACGCGCGTACCCGTGCGTCGGCCATCAGGATCGGGACGCCCTCGGTGACGTCCAACGCCTCGCGCACCTCCTCCGCCCCGTAGTCGTCGGCACCGTCGAACCGGTTGACCGCCACGACGAACGGCACCCCACGCCGCTCGAAGAAGTCGACGGCGTGGAAACAGGTGTCGAGCCTGCGTGTGTCAGCGAGCACCACCGCGCCCAGCGCTCCCTCGGACAACTCGTCCCACATAAACCAGAACCGGTCCTGGCCGGGCGTCCCGAACAGGTACAACACGATGTCCGAGTTAATGGTGATGCGACCGAAGTCCAGAGCCACCGTGGTCGTGGTCTTGTCCTCCACGCCTCCGGTGTCGTCCACCCCGAAACTGGCCTCGGTCATGACCTCCTCGGTACTCAGCGGGGCGATCTCGCTGACGGAGCCGACCAGGGTGGTCTTGCCCGCGCCGAACCCCCCGGCGACGATGATCTTGACTGCCTGCGGGATCGGCTCCTGCCGGGTCGGTTCCCGCGCCCCCGGCCGGGTCTCAGAGTCTGCGGATGCCATCGAGTACCGCCTGAAGTACTTTCTTCTCGGGAAGCTGGGTCACGGGTACGGAAGCCCGCGTGCGAACGTCTCCCTCAGCGACGAGATCGCCCAGGAGCACCTTCACCACGGTCATGGGGACATCGAGCCGTGCCGATATCTCCGCGACCGAGATCGGCCGCCGACACAGCCGCAGGATCTCCCGTTGCTCGGGCTCCAGGGGCCGTTCGGCCCGGCCGCGGACGGCGACCACGATGGTGATCATGTCCAACCGCGGCCCGTAGTCACTGGGGCGCGTGCGCCCCCTCGTCATCGTGTAGGGGCGGACCAGGGAGCCTCCTGGGGCATCACCCGCCAGGACGCCCGGCGAGGGCCCCTCGGAGGTCGGGTGGGTCCGCCCCCGATACCAGGGCGCGGACCGGCCGTCGGCCGGCTCCGTGCCCGAGGTCCCGGTACCCGCCCCCTCCGCGGATACGGGTCCCGGAAGGACGATGCCACGTTGTTCGCCCGGTGTGTTCACGAACCCGTCCCTCCCATGGCGCTGAGTCCAGCGGACCGCCGGGGCGCAGCCGTGAGGAACTGCCCCACCCGCCTGACCCGCAGGTTCATCTCGTAGGCGACCAGACCGACATCCGCGTCCGCGCTGGCCAGCACCGCCAGGCAGGCCCCCGACCCCGCCGCGGTGACGAAGAGGTAGGAGTGCTCCATCTCGACCACGGTCTGGCGGACCTCTCCTCCGCCGAAGTGCCGTCCCGTCCCGCGCGCCAAGCTCTGGAACGCGGACGCGAGCGCCGACAGGTGCTCGGCGTCCTCGGCGGCCAACGCGCGGGACCGTCCCAGGGACAGCCCGTCGGCCGACAGCACGATCGCGTGGTCGGCGCCGACCACGCGATCGACCAGATCGTCCAACAACCAGTCCAGGTTGTCCGCGGCCTTGCTCTTGCCCACCATCTCAGTCGCTCTCTCCCGTGTGATCGTCGGTACCCGCACCGACCTGACCGTCACTTCCGTGTTCGCTCCCGTCGACATCCCCGGCCCGTCCGCGGCGCGTCCCCGCGTTGAAGGCGTTCATCATCTGGCGTGCCTGTTCCGGGCTCCGGCCCGCCGACCTCGGCGCGCGATCCTCGCCCCGGTCCTCCCTGAGCTGTGGTGCGAGGTTGGCCTGCCGCCTGCGTCTGGGCAGCCCGGGCCGGTCGGGACCGGCCCCCACGCGGCCGTGTCCGTGTTCCTCAGCCTCACCGGCGCCGGTTCCGTCGGCGTCCGGGGACGCCAGGTTGGGAACCCTCCGGAGCACGGGCGAGCCGGTACCGCGCGGGGACCGGCCCACGCGGGTGTCACCGTCCGGGTACGGGGGCACCGGGCGCAGCAGGGGGCGCTGACGTCCGGAGGGCCCGCCCGCGGCGGCGAGGATGTCGTGCGTGCGTGCCTGGTCCCACCGCTCCGGTGTGGCGTTCCCCCCGGTCCGGGCGACGCCGTTGATCCGGGGCCGCTCAGTCCCCCCGCCCGTACCGGACGTGATGAGCGCCGACGGAATGAGCACGACGGCGCGCGTCCCTCCGTAAGGCGACGAGCGCAACTGCACGCCGACGCCGTGTTTGTGCGCGAGGCGGGCGACGACGAACAGGCCCAGCCGGGCGTCGGTGCCGGGGCCCATGACGTCGAACTCGGGCGCCTCGCTGAGGGTGGTGTTGGCCCTGAACAGGGCGTCCTCGGTCATGCCGAGTCCGCGATCCTCGACCTCGACGGCGACCCCCTTGGGCACGGTCTCGGTGGCGATGGTGACCTCGGTGTGCGGCGGGGAGTAGGCGGTGGCGTTCTCCACCAGCTCGGCCAGCAGGTGGATGACGTCGGCTACGGCGGCGCCGGCCAGCGAGAGTTCGGGTACGGAGGTCACCCGGACCCGCGCGTACTCCTCCGTCTCGGAGATGGCGCCGCGCAGGATGTCCATGAGGGGGATGGGGTGGCGCCAGCGCCGACCGGGCTGCGCCCCGCCGAGGATGATGAGGTTCTCAGCGTGGCGACGGCCGCGGGTGGCCAGGTGGTCGAGCTGGAAGAGGCTCTCCAGCAGGTCGGGGTCCTCCTCCTCGCGTTCGACCCGGTCCAGCAGTTGGATCTGGCGCTGCACGAGTGACTGGTTCCGGTGGGCGATACCGAGGAAGACCCGGTTGACGCCCGCCCGGAGGTCGGCCTGTTTGACGGCGGCGCTGACGGCGGTGCGCTGGGCGATGTTGAAGGCGTCCGCGACCTGGCCGACCTCGTCGTCTCCGTGGTCGAGCTGCTTCATCTCGGTGTCGAGGTCGACGGTGTCGCCCGCCTCCAGTCGACGCACGATGCGGGGCAGGTCCGAACGTGCGGTGCCGAGGGTGTCGGAGCGCAGTTTGGCGAGCCGGTAGGTGAGCCGGCTGGCGGAGCGGGCGGCCACACCGTAGGCCACGGTGCCCGCGAACAGGGAGACGATGCCGCCGCCCAGGGCGAGGGTGAGCATCCAGGAGCTGGCGTCCTCCCCGGCCGTGACGACGGATCCGGTTCGGGCGTCGATGACGGCGCCCAGATCGTCGGTGACGCGGTCGGCCGCCGCACGCCACCCGTCGGTCCCGATGGGCGGGGTGGTGTCACGGGTCTGTTCCGCCGTCACCGGATCGATGGTGATCGGGGGGTCGTGGCGGGCGAGAGTGTCGGTGATGTCGAGGGCCTCGTGCCAGGCGTCGCTCTCGGCGAGCGCACTCGCGGTGGGGGCGTCCGCGTCGAGGGCGGACCGGCCGGGGCTGCTGGTGGTCACCCGGTGGCGGGCGTCGGCGGCGAGCTCGGCGACGCGCAGCTGGTCCTCGCGGGTGAGGCGGTCCCCCGCGAGGATCGCGCTGACGCGGGCGTCGGTGTGGCTGAAGCTCTCCAGGGCCCACATGAGGTCGGTGGCGGCGGAGGCCTCGGCTGAGGCGGGGCCGTCGTCGAGAGCGCGCGCGATGCTGGCGTAGAGCCGAATGCCCTGGTGGACTGCCTTGGTGTAGCTCGCGATCGTGTCCTCGGTCCCACCGGGGGCGGCGAGGTTGTCGGCGCGGGTCTGCTCGACCTCGTCCAACGAGGTGAAGAACGCGTCAGCGAGGTCGGGGACACCCGGCTCATCGCGTGCGCCGAGGCTGCCGCGTAGGTCCCGCACGCGTTCGAGGGCCGTATCCGTGGAGCCGACGGCGTCGACGAAGGGGCGTCGCGTCTCGGGCCCGGGGGCCGCCAGGTACTCGACGCTGAGTCGGCGCTCCTCCTGGAGCCGGGCGAGCGCGCCGGCGAGTTCGATACCGTCGCGTCCGTCGTTGACGGCGGCGCGAAGGGAAACCGCCTGGATGAGCGTGGCCGTGCTCAGGACGACGAACAGGGCCAGGAAGGTGATGCTGGGGATCAGCACCATCCTGTTGAGCTGTGCTCTGATGCCGTGACCGGTGGTGACCGGCTGTCCCATCGCGCTCCTCCCCACCGACTGGTCGCGAGCTCCGATCGGCGTGGCCCCTCCGCACCCGGTCGGACTGGCCGTCCGGGGGTCGTCGCGTGGCGTGCCGGGCCCGTGGAGGCACGCGCGATCCCGCTGTGCGCGGGGAGTACAGGCAAGGCCACGTTTGGTGCCCGCAGACTCAGGACGCTATCGCACTCAGGGACCCGGTGCCGGGGGAACGCGGAAATGGATACGCGGTGGCCGCTGGAGCCGTGGAAGCGGACGTGGTACGGGCTCGGATACGACGCGAAGGGGGACCGCGCCGCAGGCGACGTTTGAGGGTGGTGGAGGGTGACGAAGAGGGAGGGACCGCGCCGCAGGCGACGTTTGAGGGTGGTGGAGGGTGACGAAGAGGGAGGGACCGCGCCGCAGGCGACGTTTGAGGGTGGTGGAGGGTGACGGGCGGGCACGCCCGCCACCCGCGGACGCGCCCGCCGCCGACCCGGATCCCGGTTACCCGGCCTGAGCGGTGAGCTGGTCGGCGAGCCAGCCGTCCCGGTGCTCGGCGACCCCGGCGCGCAGACGCTCCAGCTGGTCGGCGACGCGGACCGGCGCTGTGCCGCCCTTCCCGGCACGGGAGGCGAGGGAGCCCTGGACGGTGAGGACCTCGCGCACCTTCGGCGTGAGGTGCTCGGAGACGGCCGCGAAGTCGTCGTCGGTCAGGTCGGGCAGGTCGATCCCGCGCTCCTCGCACACGCGCACGCAGGCCCCGGCGATCTCGTGCGCCTCGCGGAAGGGCACGCGCTCACGGACGAGCCACTCGGCGATGTCCGTGGCCAGGGAGAAGCCCTGGGGCGCCAGCTCCGCCATGCGGTCGGTGTGGAAGGTGAGCGTGGCGACCATGCCGGTCATCGCGGGCAGCAGCAGGTGGAGGCTGTCGACCGCGTCGAAGACCGGCTCCTTGTCCTCCTGGAGGTCCCGGTTGTAGGCGAGGGGGAGCCCCTTGAGGGTGGTGAGCAGGCCGGTGAGGTCACCTACGAGTCGGCCGGCCTTGCCCCGGGCGAGTTCGGCGACGTCCGGGTTCTTCTTCTGCGGCATGATCGACGAACCGGTGGAGAAGGCGTCGTCCAGGGTGACGAAGGAGAACTCCTTGGTCGCCCACAGGATGACCTCCTCCGACAGGCGGGACAGGTCCACGCCGATCATGGCCGTGACGAACGCGAACTCGGCCACGACGTCGCGGGCGGCGGTCCCGTCGATCGAATTCTCCGCCGATGCGGGGAAGCCCAGCTCGGCGCCGACCGCCTCCGGGTCCAGGCCCAGTGACGACCCGGCCAGCGCGCCCGACCCGTAGGCGGACACGGCGGCCCGGCGGTCCCAGTCGCGCAGGCGCTCGACGTCGCGCAGCAACGGCCAGGCGTGGGCCATCAACTGGTGGCCGAGGAGCACGGGCTGGGCGTGCTGGAGGTGGGTGCGGCCGGGCATGGCCGCGTCGGGGTGCGCCCCGGCCTGGTCGGCCAGGGCACGGACCAGCGCCAGGAGCTCGTCGGCGATGGAGCGGGCCTCCTCGCGCAGGTACATGCGCACAAGGGTGGCGATCTGGTCGTTGCGGGAGCGTCCGGCCCGTAGTCGGCCGCCCAGCTCGGGACCGACCCGTTCGATGAAGCCGCGCTCCAGGGCGGTGTGCACGTCCTCGTCCTCGAAGACGGGGGTGAACGCGCCCGATGCGACGTCGGTCTCCAGCCGGTCCAGCCCCTCGATCATCCGGTCGAGTTCGTCTGCGGTGAGCAGTCCGGCGCGGTGCAGCGCGCGGGCGTGGGCGCGCGATCCGGCGATGTCGTGCCGGGCGAGCCGCCAGTCGAAGTGGGTGCTCAGCGAGAGCCGGGCCAGCGCCTGGTCGGGGCCGCCCTCGAAGCGGCCGCCCCAGAGGCGCAGGGCCTCGGGCTGGCCGGTGCCTGGCGTCTCGGTGCCGGGCTGATCGGCCATGGTGGTCTCCTTCGGTGGAACGTGGACGTGGACGTGTGGGGGGTGGGCCTCAAGCTACTCCCGGGGTGGTCGGCCCGAGGGGGCTACCGTTCGGCTGCCGTCAGGTGAGGGTGGCGGCGGGTGAGGGGCGGGCGAGAACCCCCGGCCTTTCGGGCACCCGAACACGAGCCGAAGCGAAGGCTCGGAGAGAGCACCCACTCAGGGCCTGCGGTCGGCCAGGCGTAGGAGCGCGTCGGCCAACTCCTCGCCGCCCTGGGGGTCGCGGGATATCACCAGGATGGTGTCGTCCCCGGCGATGGTGCCCAGGATGGCGTGGAAGTCGGTGTGGTCGATCGCCGAGGCGAGGAACTGGGCGGCCCCGGGAGGGGTACGGACGATGACCATGTTGGCGGAGGCCTCGGCCGACACCAGCAGGTCCTCGGCCAGCCGGGTCAGGCGGGCGCCGGAGGCCTCCGACAGGTCGAGCGTGTCGGGGCGGGTGCGTTGCAGCCGCTCGCCGCCCTCCCCGGGCAGCACGTAGGCCAGGTGGCCGTCGGCGGTGCGCAGCTTGACCGCGCCGAGTTCGTCCAGGTCCCTGGAGAGGGTGGCCTGGGTGACCTGGACGCCCGCCGCGGCCAGGCGTTTGGCCAGCTCGCCCTGGGACCGGACGTCCTCGCGGGTGAGGACGTCGGTGATCCGGGCGTGCCGGGCCGCCTTGGTCATCGGCGCGGTACCGGCGTCGTTGGTCATCGGCGCTCGCCCCGGGTGTCCCCACTGGCCCCCAGGAGGAAGGCGAGGAGGGCCTTTTGGGCGTGGAGGCGGTTCTCCGCCTCGTCCCACACCACGCTCTGGGGGCCGTCGATGACCTCGGCCGCGATTTCCTTGCCCCGGTAGGCGGGCAGGCAGTGCAGGACGATCGCCTCGGGGTGCGCCGCGCCGAGGAGTGCGGTGTCGACGATGTAGGGGCGGAAGGGCGCCTCGCGATCGTCGGCCTCGCCCTCCTGGCCCATGGAGACCCAGGTGTCGGTCGCCAGGACGTCGGCGCCGTCGGCCGCCTCGCGAGGATCGGTGGTGACGGTGACCGAACCGCCCGTGTCCTTGGCGATCTCGGCGGCGCGGGCGAGGACGGCGGGGTCGGGATGGTAGCCCTCGGGCGCTCCGACCCGCACGTGGAGTCCGGCCGTGGCGCCGCCCAGCAGGTAGGAGTGGGCCATGTTGTTGGCGCCGTCGCCGAGGTAGGCGAGGGTGAGGCCGGCCAGGACGCCCTTGTGCTCGCGCACGGTCTGGAGGTCGGCGAGGATCTGGCAGGGGTGGAACTCGTCGGTGAGGGAGTTGACCACCGGCACCGAGCTGGAGCGGGCGAGGGTCTCCAGGTCGGCCTGGGCGAAGGTCCGCCAGACGACGGCGGCCACCTGGCGTTCCAGGACACGGGCGGTGTCCGCCAGGGGTTCGCCTCGGCCCATCTGGGTGGTGGCGGTGTCCACGACCAACGGGGTGCCACCGAGATCGGCGACACCGACGCTGAAGGACAGCCGGGTCCGGGTGGAGGGCTTGTCGAAGAGGAGCGCGACGGTCCGCGGTCCGGCGAGCGGGCGGTGGTCGAAGCGATCCTTCTTCATCGCGTCGGCGAGGTCGAGCACCCGGGCCTGTTCGGCCGGGGAGAGGTCATCGTCGCGCAGGAAGTGCCGGTTCATGACTGCTTCTCCTTCGTGGCGGCGGCCTCGGCGGCGTCGAGGACGGTCGGCAGGGCCTCGATGAACACGCCGATCTGCTCGGGTGTGATGACGAGGGGCGGGGCGAGGCGGATGGTCTCGGGGCCCACGGCGTTGACGAGGAAGCCTCGGACGGCGGCCTGGTCCTGGACGTGGGCGGCGACGGGGGCGGTCAGGGTGAGGGCCCGCCAGAGTCCGCTGCCGCGCTGCCCCTCCAGGAGCGGGTGGTCGATCGCGTCGAGCTGTTCGGCGAGCAGGTCGCCCATGACGGCGGTGTGGGCGAGCAGGCCCTCGCTCTCGATGGTGTCGAGGACGGCGAGGGCGGCGGCGCACGCCACGGGGTTGCCGCCGAACGTGGAGCCGTGGTCGCCCTTCTGGAAGGCGTCGGCGTAGTCCCCGAAGCCGACGCAGGCGCCGATGGGCAGTCCGCCGCCGAGGCCTTTGGCGAGGGTGAGGACGTCGGGACGCACGCCCGCGTCCTGGTGGGCGAACCACTGGCCGGTGCGCCCGACACCGCTCTGGATCTCGTCGAGGACGAAGGCGGCCCCGGTCTCGTCGCACACGGCGCGCACGCCCGCGAGGTAGCCCTCGGGCGCGGGGACGACCCCGGCCTCGCCCTGGGTGGGCTCGGTGAACACGGCGACGCAGCCCGTGTCGACGGCCTCGGTGAGGGCGTCGATGTCGCCGTGGGGGACGAACCGCACGTCCATCCCGTAGGGACCGAAGGGCTCACGGATGGAGTCCTTGCCGGTCAGGGCGAGGGAGCCGGAGGTGCGGCCGTGGAAGCCGCGCGTGGCGGCGACGAAGTAGTGGCGGCCGGGTCCCGCGGCGCGCTTGACGAGCTTGAGGGCCGCCTCGTTGGCCTCGGTGCCGGAGTTGGCGAAGAAGACCTTGGCGTCGCCTCCGAGGAGGGCGACGAGTCGTTCGGCGAGCTCGACCTCGCGCTCGTGGACGAACAGGTTGCTCGTGTGGGCGAGCGTGGCCGCCTGGTGGGCCACGGCCTTGACGAGGGCGGGGTGTCCGTGGCCGAGACCGGAGACCGCGATTCCGGCGATGAGGTCAAGGTACTGGCGGCCGTCGACGTCGTAGATCTCGCAGCCTCGCCCGAGGCTGAGGGCGATGGGAGGGACCCCGTAGTTGGGCATGAGCGCGGCGGAGAACCGCTCGCGCAGGTCGGCACCGCTGGTCACTTCACGCCTCCTGTGCTGTGGGTGGTGGTGTCGGTGGGGCGCCAGGGGCGCGGGTGGTGGCCGTTCCCGGCGAGCAGGGCGGCTTCGAGTTCCTCGTCGGCGACCATGGTGCCCACCCCCTGGTCGGTGAAGACCTCCAGCAGGAGCGAGTGCGGGACGCGGCCGTCGATGATGTGCGCCTGGGGCACGCCGCCCTCGACCGCGTGCAGGCAGGCCTCCATCTTGGGCAGCATGCCAGACGACAGGGTCGGAAGGAGGGAGCGCAGCTCGTCGACGTTCAGGCGGCTGATCAGCTCGGTGTTGTCGGGGTAGTCGGCGAAGAGCCCCTCGACGTCGGTGAGCATGATGAGCTTGCTGGCCCCCAGGGCGACGGCCAGCGCGGACGCGGCGGTGTCGGCGTTGACGTTGTAGACGCCCCCGTCGTCGGCGCGGGCGACGCTGGAGACCACGGGGACGCGGCCGTCGGCGAGGAGCGCGGCGACGGCGCCGGGGTCGACGGCGGTCACTTCGCCGACCCGCCCGATGTCCACGGTCTCGCCGTCGACGGTGACGGTCTTGCGTTCGGCGGTGAGGATGTTGGCGTCCTCCCCGGACACGCCGACGGCGAAGGGGCCGTGCTGGTTGACGAGGCCGACGATCTCGCGGTTCACCTGGCCGGTGAGGACCATGCGCACGATGTTCATGGCCTCGTCGGTGGTCACGCGCAGGCCGGCGGTGAAGGTGGACTCCACCCCGGCACGGTCGAGTTCGGCGCTGATCTGGGGGCCGCCGCCGTGGACGACGACGGGGCGCAAGCCGGCGTAGTGCAAGAACACGATCGACTCGGCGAAGCGGACCCGCAACTCCTCGCTGACCATGGCGTTGCCGCCGTACTTGACCACGACGGTGCGGCCGTGGAAGCGGGAGAGCCACGGCAGCGCCTCGATGAGGTTGGCGGCCTTGTCGATGGCGCGTGCCCGGTCCTCCACGGGGTCCGCGGTGGGGCCGTGTTCGGTGTCGGGGTTGGGTTGCTGGGCGGGCGGACGGGAGATCATGTGGGTGTTCCGTGGTCGGTGGCGGGGACGTCGGTGCCCATGGCTCCGGTGTCGGTGTCGACCTGGGCGGCCAGGTCCGCGCAGACCTCGGCGAGCAGCGCGGCGAACGCGTCCGGGTCGGGGCGGACACCGCTGGCGCCGCTGGCCATGAGCAGTGCGACGTCGTTGGTGGCGGTCAGCGGGGCGAAGGACTTCGCCATGGCCGGGGCCAGCACCTCCTGGCACTGGTCGGCGGTCAGGTCCGCGTCCGTGGTGAGCACGCACTGGACGGTGGCCACGGAGGGGTCGGGCCCCTTGGCCATCGCTCCGACGGTGTAGCCGTCGCCGCGTCGGAAGACGATCTTGGCGACGGTGTCGGTGGTGCGGATCGCGTCGGCGGCGGCCAGTCCCCCGCCGCGGCTCGCCTCGTCGAGCGCGGCGGTCACGCCGTCGCACAGGAAGTCCAGGGGCGGCCGGACGTCGGCGGGGCCGCTGGAGCACACCACGACCTCGGCGGCGGAATCGGACAGGGCGTCGGCGGTGTGTTCGGCGACGGCGTGCACGTCCTGGAAGCCGAGGGGACCGGTACCCGCGTTGGCGCCGTCGGAGTTGAGGACGGCGGCGCGCACGCGCCCGCCCGCGACGACCTGCGCGGACCACAGGACCGGTGCGGCTCGGTCGGTTCCGCCGGTGAACACGGCCCCGGCCGCTCGGGAGGGACCGTCGTTGACGACGACGGCGACGTCCCGGGCGCCGCCGGTGGACAGACCCGCGGCGACTCCCGCGGCGCGGAAGCCCCGGGGTGCGGTGACACTCACGGTGTGCCTTTCTGTCTTGGGGCGTGTCAGGGAGCGACCGCGGTGAGCGGCAGTCCGGTGGTCTCGGGCAGGCCGAGGGCGAGGTTGGTGCTCTGGACGGCGCCGCCCGCGGTGCCCTTGGTGAGGTTGTCCAGGGCGGCGACGGCGACCATGCGGTTCGCGTCGGGATCCACGGCGACCTGGAGGAGCGTGGTGTTGGCCGCGAGGGTCATGGCGGTGCTGGGCCAGGTGCCCTCGGGCAGGAGGTCGGTGAAGGGCTCGTCGGCGTAGGTGGTCTCGTAGGCGGCGCGGACCTGCGCGGCGGTCACGCCGGGACGCAGGGGAGCGGTGCAGGTGGCGAGGATGCCGCGGGGCAGGGGGGCGAGGACCGGGGTGAAGGACAAACGGACGGGTTCGCCGGTCACGGAGGTCAGGTTCTGCACGATCTCGGGGTTGTGGCGGTGGGTTCCGCCGACACCGTAGGGGCTCAGGGCCCCCATGATCTCACTGCCGACGAGGTGCGGCTTGGGTGCCTTGCCCGCACCCGAGGTGCCGGTGACGGCGACGACGGTCAGGTCGGGCTCGACGAGCTGTTCCGCCAGTCCGGGGAAGAGGGCGAGGGTGGCGACGGTGACGTGGCAGCCGGGAACGGCCACCCGCCGCGCTCCGGCGAGTCGTTCCCGCTGCCCGGGCAGTTCCGGGAGACCGTAGGGCCAGGTGCCCGCGTGCGGGGTGCCGTAGAAGCGTTCCCAGGCGGCCGCGTCGTTCAGTCGGAAGTCGGCGCCGCAGTCGACGACCAGGACGTCGTCGCCCAACTGCTGGGCGATGTCGGCGGACTGGCCGTGCGGCAGGGCGAGGTAGACGATGTCGTGGCCGCGCAGCTCCTCCACGGTGGTGGGGGCCAGTACGCGGTCGGCGAGCGGGCGCAGGTGCGGCTGGTGCTCGATGAGGGGGGATCCGGCGTTGCCTCCGGCCGTGAGGGCACCGATCTCGATCTCCGGGTGGCCCAGCAGCAGACGCAGCAACTCGCCTCCCGCGTATCCGCTGGCTCCGGCGATCGCGGCGGTGTATCCCATGGTGCTCCCCCATTCGAAGCTGACTGAACTATCATGCACGCCTCTGCAAGTTTATGCAAACGTACACGAAAGAGACCCGGCCGCTCCGGCCGGGGTCGTAACGCACGCGAAGGGGACCGGCACGTCGACTGCTCGGTGACCTCGATCTGCCAGCGTGAGGTCGGTTTCCCCGGAACCCGCCGGCAGAGTTCCTCTCGCCCCTTGACGGCCTCCGAGGCCAGGGATGCGGGCCTCGTCCGCACGAGGGCGAGCAGGAGACGCGACGCGGTCCCCGCGCCTCGGGCTCACTCCACCCCCCCGGTGGAGGCACCGGACCGAGGTCGGCACCAGGGTCACCCTGACGGGTCAGCGCCGCGAGGGTCTCGAGATCGGCGCAGACCTCGGCGGTGTGCCTCCACCGTGTCACCGGGGGAAAGACCGGGGCAACCGAAGAACTGGTCAGCGACCCGCGATGCGGGTGGCCAGCCCGGCGAACCGGGAGGTGTGGGCGCGCTCCTCGGGGGTGCGGGACTCACGGCGGTCGGCCGTGCGGTAAAGACCGTAGATCACCTGCGTGCCCACCCAGCGCAGGGGTTCGGGTTCCCAGCCGCGGACCTGGTGGCCTACCCACGGCAGGCGGGTGAGGTCGGTGCTCCGGCCGAGGACGAGGTCGCGCAGGGTCCGCCCAGCGAGGTTGCTGGTGGCCACGCCGCTGCCCACGTAACCGCCCGCCCAGCCCAGGCCGGTCTCGGTGTCCAGGTGCACGGTGGGGCACCAGTCGCGCGGCACACCGAGCACTCCGGACCAGGCGTGCTCGACCGGCACGTCGGCCACGTCGGGGAACATGCGCGTGAGGGCGCGCCAGAGCTCGGCGATCGCCTGCGGCTGGGTGGATCCGTCCCGGTCCTGAGCGGATCCGAAACGGTAGGGCACACCCCGGCCGCCGATGGCGATGCGGTCGTCGGCGGTGCGCTGGGCGTAGACGTAGGAGTGCGCGGTGTCGCCCAGGACCTCGCGTCCGCTCCAACCGATCTTCTCCCACAGGGCGGGGGCGATCGGCTCGGTGGCGATCATCGAGGAGTTCATCGGCAGCCACTCGCGGCGCTGACCGCGCAGAGTGGAGGTGAACCCCTCGGTGCCGCGGATGACGTGGTCGGCGTACACGGTGCCGTGGTCGGTGACGGCGGCGGGGCGACCGGTGTCCCGGCGCGGGCGGATCTCCTCCACGGAGGTGCCCTCGAAGATGTCCACGCCCAGGGACTCGACCACACGGGCCAGGCCCGTGACGAGTTTGGCGGGCTGGACGCGGGCCGCGTGCGGGGAGTAGGCGGAGGCCACGGCGCCGTGGACGGCCAGCCGGGGCTCGTGCTCGGGCTCCAGCACGTGGATGTCGTCGGGCCAGTAGCCCCACTCCTGGAGGTAGTCGATCTCCTCGACCAGGCGGTCGCGCTGGGCGGCGTTGGTGGCGACCAGGCGCATGCCGCCCTTGACGATGTCGGCCTCGATCCCCTCGGCCTCGGCCACGGAGGCGACCTCGTCGACCGTCGCCATCATCGCGCGCTGCAGGGCGATCATGGCGGCCTTGCCGTGTGACTGCGCGTAACGTTCACGGGAGCCGGCGAACTCAGCCGACAGCCACCCTCCGTTGCGCCCGGAGGCTCCGAATCCGGCGAACTCGCGCTCGACGATCGCGACCCGCAGGTCCGGCTGGGCCTTCTTGAGGTAGTAGGCGGTCCACAACCCCGTGTAACCTGCGCCGACGACGCAGACGTCGTAGTCCGCGTCGCCGGGCAGGGCCGCCCTGCGCTCGGGCAGCCCGGACTCGCGGAACCAGAACGAGACGGCGCCGTTGCAAAAGCGCGAGGATCGGGGAATCGGCCTCATCTGCGCGGCTGTGGTGAAAAGTCTCATCATTCCCCCCGGAACCTCATCGCCCACGGCCCACCCCGCGTGGGACCCCAGAACTCCCGCCAACCTACACGGGAACGAAGGCGCGTGGGATGTTTTCGACACGTTCGGGCGGATCGGCGTGGGGAGGTCGGAGGAAAACGACTACACAGCGTCCGAGCCGAGGATCCCGTCAACGGCACGCACTGTCACGGAGAGTACGCGCCAGCGAGGCCAGTTGTCGAACTCCGTCAGCGCCGAGCGGGTCCAGGACGTGCTCGCGGAGCCGTTCAACGTGCTTGACGCGCACCTGGTCGATGAAGGCCAGTCCGGCGTCGGTGAGGGTCGCGTACACGACCCGGCGGTCGGAGTCACAGGCCGCCCGCTCCAGGTAGCCCTCGCGCTCCAATCGATCGGCGAGCTTGGTGAAACCGCCCGTGCTCAGGCTGACCTCACGTGCGAGGCGACTCATGGGCAGCCGGTGGCCGGGGGTCCGCTGGAGGCGGATGAGCACCTCGAACCAGGGGCCCGCCATGTCCCTGCCGTCCGGTGTCACCCCGCCGAGCAGTTTGGGCTGGAGCGCGTTCATCGCCTCGTGGAGCAGCCCCCAGGCGGTGATGAGGTCATCGTCGCTGGGCACCCCGGAGCCCACACCCGCTGAGCCGTCTGCCGTCCGTGCCGTCATGTCCCGCGCTCCCCCGTCGTCCGCGGGTGGGCTCCGACGCTTCCCACCCTCAAGAAATATCTTCCCAGAAAATATTACTCGATGGTGGAGATAGAGGCCAGCACGTTCCCGGCGTCGCACCCGAAGCGTGACGATACGCATCGGATCGGATATTCCAGAGGCGGCGGAGAGGGTGGAGAGGAGGGGCCGGTGCGGGGTTCGTCCTTGATCGTGTCCCTGCCGTCTTCGGGGCACGGCAGGGACACGATCCCTCAGTGCCTCGCGGCCACCGCGTCCAGGGCGGCCGTGAGAGTGGAGACCATGTGGTCGATCTGCTCCCACGTGATGACGAGGGGCGGCGAGACGAGCAGCGCCCGGGGTACCGGCCGCAGGATGACCCCGCGGGAGCGCGCCTCGGCGAACACCTCCGCCGTGGTGATCCCCCGTTCGGTGAGCGCCTCCTCGGTGAGTTCCACGGCGCCCATGACACCCACGCCCGACCGGACCTCGGCCACCAGCGGGTGGCCGCTCAGGGTGCGCAGCGCGCTGTCGAGGTGGCGCTCGACCTCCAGCGACACCGTGAACAGGTCCTCGCGCTCCAGGATGTCCAGGTTGGCCATGGCCGCGGCACAGCACGCGGGGTGCCCGGCGTAGGTGGTGCCGTGCATGAACGGGTGACCCGGTTCGTTCCAGAACGGATCGGCCACCCGCCCGCTGACCACCACCCCGCCGAGGGGCAGGTACCCGCTGGAGACACCCTTGGCGAACACGATCATGTCCGGGCTGACACCGAAGCGCTCGATGCCGAACCAGTTACCCATCCGGCCGAAGCCGCAGATGACGCTGTCGACGACGAACAGTACTCCGTACCTGCGACAGACACTCGCCACCTCGGCGAAGTAGCCCTCCGGCGGCGCGAACACGCCGCCGGCCCCGATGACCGGTTCGGCGAAGAAGGCCGCCACCCGCTCCGGCCCCACGCGCAGGATCTCCGCCTCCAGAGCGTCCGCGGAGTCGTACGGGACCACGGAGGTGTCCTCGACGAGCGGACCGTAGCCGGTGCGGAAGCGCTCCATGCCGATGATGCTGGTCCCGAAGCCGTGCAGTCCGTGGTAGCCACCGGTGCGGCTGATGAGGTGGGTGCGCTGCGGTTGCCCGAGGACCCCCCAGTAACGACGGGCCAGCTTGGCGGCGGTGTCGATCGACTCGCCTCCCCCGCAGGTCAAGATGACCTTCGGGTCGTCGACCGGCGCGTGCGCGGCCAGCCGTTCGCTCAGCTCCCAGGCGGGCCGGTTGGTGAAGTCCCCGTAGACGGTGTAGGCCTCCAGGGTGCTGATCTGCCGGTGGACCGCGTCCGCGATCTCGGTGCGGCCGTGCCCGACGTTGCTGTACCAGAGGCTGGACGTCCCGTCCAGATACCGGTCGCCGGACGTGTCCCAGAGCCACACACCCTCGGCGCGCTCCACGACGAACTCCGGGCCGGTGGCCACGGTGTTCATGTCGCAGAAGGTGTGCCAGAGGCGACTGGGCCCCCTGTGTTCCTTCGGGACGAGCGCGGACGAGACAACCGTTTCGGTCATATGGCGACCTCCGAGCCGAGTCATGCGCATGAGCGCAGCGGAAAACTCAGGTTGAACCGACCCACACTTGGGCGCCCAGAGTGTGTCAGGTGCTTGCAGGCTAAGTTCTCCACCCACCAGTGAGCAAGAGCCAAAACGATCCTTCATGCCCCGAAACCCAAACTTCATGCGGGCTACCCTCGGCAACCAGCACCAAAACCCCTTCTACGCAGGAAAAACGGGGCGAAAATCAGTTCAGATCCGACCCGCGGGAACCGACGGTTTCGCCACGCTCCGGGTGTCCCGGTTCACGTGTGCGGCATCCACCCGACACGACGACGGCGGGGCCGGTCGCCCCCTTCCGGGAGAACCGGCCCCGCCGTACCTCTCCGGGCCCGCGGCCTGTCTTCTGGGGCGATCGCCCCAGGGGTGGCGCCCGAACACGGTCCGAAGCGCGGCGAAGGCCCGAAGAGAACACCGCCTACGCGCGCGGAGTCGCCCCCGTGCGCTCGGCCGCCGTCGCCACGGCGGCGTCGCGCGCGGCGGTGGTCTCCTCGGCGGTCAGCGTGCGGTCCTCGGCTCGGAACCGCAGGGTGAAGGCGATCGACTTACGCCCCTCCCCGACCTGCTCACCCGTGTAGACGTCGAACAGGCGGACGCTCTCCAGCAGGTGACCCGCGCCCTCGGCCAGGGCATCGCCGACCGTTCCGGCCGGGACCGCCTCGTCCACGATGAGGGCGACGTCCTGGGTGGCCACCGGGTAGGTGGACACCTCGGGAGCGACGGTCTCGGTGCGGGCCCGCTCGATGCGGTCAAGGTCGACCTCGACGGCCGCGCTGCGCTCGGGCAGGGAGAACGCCTTGACCGTGCGCGGGTGCAGCTCACCGGCGTGGCCGACGAGCACGCGCTCACCGTCCACCCGCGTGTAGAGCGCCGCGCAGCGGCCGGGGTGCCAGGGGGCGTGCTGGTCGGCCTCGACCTCCAGCTCGACTCCGGCGACCCGGGCGACGTCCCGCGCCACCTGGATCGCGTCGGCCCAGGAGGCCGGGCGGCCCCGTCCCCACCACCCCGCACGCTCGGCGTCGCCCGCCAGGACCGCACCGACCCGGCGCGGTTGGTCGGGCAGGGCGGCGTCGATCTGGCGGAGCTCCTCGGCGCTGGGCCCCCGGTCCACCGGCAGCAGCGGCGCGCGGGTCGATCCGGGCTTGGGGCGGTACACCAGGCCCATTTCGAAGAGCGCGACGTCGGGGAAACCTCGGCCCACGTTGCGCGCCAGGGCCTTGAACAGGCCCGGCAGCAGCGTGGTGCGCAGTAGCGGCTCCTCGTCGTTGAGGGGGTTGGCCAGGCGCAGGCCCACCCTGCGGGCGTCATCGGCCTCCAGCTGGAGCCCGTCGAGGTCACGTTCACCCACGAAGGGGTAGCTGAGCACCTCGTTGTACCCGGTGGCGGCCAGGGTCCGCCCGACCGCGCGGCGCAGTCGCTGGCCGGCGGTCAGCCCGCGCCCGGAGGGGGCTCGCGGCGGAACCGAGGGGATGTTCTCGTAGCCCTCGAGCCGGATGACCTCCTCGGCCAGGTCGTTGGGGTCGGTCAGGTCGGGCCGCCAGGTGGGCGGGGTGACCGCCAGGGTGCCGCCGTCGGCCTCGATGGAGCAGCCCAGGAGGCGCAACCACTTCTCCGTGGTGCCCTCGGGGTAGTCGACCCCGGCGACGGCGCCCGCGTGGGCGGCGTCGGCGCGGATCGGCTCGCGGGGCGTGGTCTGGTCGACGTGGGTGTAGGCGTTCTCGACGGTGGCACCGCCCAGCTCGGCGAGGAGCCCGACCGCACGGGTGGCGGCGGCCAGCTGGACGGCGGAGTCGATACCGCGTTCGAAGCGGCGGGAGGACTCCGAGGACAGCTGGTGGCGGCGCGAGGTCCGCGCGATGTGCATCGCCTCGAAGTGCGCGGCCTCCACGAGCACCTCGGTGGTGGTCAGGGAGATCTCCGTGGACAGCCCGCCCATGACGCCCGCGATGTTGACCGGACCGGTCGGATCGGCGATGACGATGTCGTCGGAGTCCAGGGCCCGCTGGACGTGGTCCAGGGTCTCCAGCTTCTCCCCCTGCGCGGCGGGACGCACGCTCAGGGCGCCCTTGAGGCGACCGCGATCCCAGGCGTGCAGCGGCTGTCCGAGTTCGAGCATCACGTAGTTGGTGACGTCGACCGCCAGGGAGATCGGACGCACACCGCTCTGGTGCAGGCGGCGGCGCATCCACATCGGAGTGGGCGCCTGGGGGTCGAAACCGGTGGCGCCGCGCAGGACGTAGCTGTCGCACACCTTCGGGTCGACCTCGGCCGGGTGGCCCTCACCGGTGGGCACGGCGACGTCGACGGCGGCGGGGTCGCGGAAGTCCACCCCGTACAGGGCGGCGGCATCGCGAGCCACGCCGCGCATGGACAGGGCGTAGCCGCGGTCCGGGGTGACGGCGATGTCGAGGACGTCCTCGCGCAGGCCGAGCGGACCGATGGCGTCCGCGCCGGGCTCGCCGAAGCCCTCGGGCAGGACGATGATGCCGTCCGGGTCCTCCCACAGCCCCAGCTCGGGGGTGGAGCAGATCATGCCCGCCGACATGCGGCCGTAGGTCTTGCGGGCGCCGATGCTGAACCCTCCGGGCAGCACCGCGCCGGGCAGCGACACGACGACGAGGTCGCCCTCGACGAAGTTGCGGGCGCCGCAGACGATCTCCTGCGGCTCTCCGGTGCCGTTGGCCGGCCCGACGTCCACCCGGCAGAACCGGATGGGCTTCTTGAAGCCGGCGAGCTCCTCGATCTCCAGCACGCGGCCGACGACGATCGGGCCGCTGATGTCGGAGCCGAGCTCGTCGACGGTCTCGACCTCCAGCCCGGCCAGGGTCAGCTTGGCGGCGAGGTCGCGGGCGGTGACGTCGGACGGCAGGTCGACGTACTCCCGCAGCCAGGTCATGGGGACGCGCATCAGTTCTCACTCCCGAACGCCGAGGTGAAGCGGACGTCGCCCTCGACCATGTCGTGCATGTCGCGCACCCCGTGCGCGAACATCAGTGTCCGTTCGATTCCCAGGCCGAAGGCCCAGCCGCTGTAGACCTCGGGGTCCACCCCGGCGGCGGTGAGCACGCGCGGATTGACCACGCCGCAGCCGCCGATCTCGATCCACCCCTCGCTGGAGCAGGTGCGGCACGGCGCCTCCGGGTCGCCCACGGACGCGCCGCGGCACGCGAAGCACTCCATGTCCACCTCGGCGGACGGCTCGGTGAAGGGGAAGTAGGAGGCACGGAACCGGGTCCGCAGGCCCTCGCCGAACATGCCGTGCACGAAGGCGTCGATGGCGCCGCGCAGGTGTGCCAGGGTGATGCCCCTGTCCACGACCAGGCCCTCCAGCTGGTGGAAGACGGGACTGTGCGTGGCGTCGAGCTCGTCGGTGCGGAAGGTCTTGCCGGGCGCGACCACGTAGACGGGCAGCTCGCGCGAGAGCAGGGCACGCACCTGGACCGGGGAGGTGTGGGTGCGCATGACCAGGCCGGTCTCGCCCCCGTCGGGGCTCTCGACGAAGAACGTGTCCTGCATGGTGCGGGCCGGGTGGTCGGGCAGGAAGTTGAGGGCGTCGAAGTTGAACCACTCCGCCTCGATCTCCGGCCCCTCGGCGACCTCGAAGCCCATGCCGACGAAGATGTCGGCCATCCGCTCGGCGACGGTGGTCAGCGGGTGCCGGGCCCCGCGCGGCGCGCGGTCCCAGGGCAGGGTGACGTCGACCCGCTCCTCGACGAGGACACGCTCGTCGCGCTCGGCCTCGAGGACCGCCTGGCGGGCCTTGAGTGCCTGGCCCACGTCGCGGCGGGCGCCGCCGACGCGCTTGCCCGCGTCGGCCTTGGCGGCCGGGGGCAGCGCGCCGATCTCCCGGTTGGCGAGCGCCAGCGGCGAGCGGTCGGAGGCGTGCGCGAGCCGGACCTCCTTGAGTTCGGCGAGGTCTCCGGCGGCCTCGATGGCGGCCAGAGCCTCCTCACGCATACGGGCGACCTCGTCGGGGTGCAGGGGGGTCACCTCGACGGGGTCGAAGGAATTGTTCGGTGCAGACATGGTTGGTTGCCTCGCCGCCGGGCCCCGCGACGGGGGTGGGCGGCAGTCACGGTCCGCCCCCGGGGGCGGACGAAGCCGACAGGACAAGCACAGGCGGGTTGCGGGCGGCCCGGGTGACGGGTCCACCGCCGCGGCCCGGGCACGCTGAGACGCCCACCGGGGCCGAAGGTCTGAGGTCTCAGACGAACTCGGGGGTCCCGGCGGGCATGGTAAATCGGAACTCGGCGCCGCCGCTGGGGGCGCGCCCGACGGTGATCGTGCCGCCGTGGGCCTCGACGAGACCCTTGACGATGAACAGCCCGAGGCCGGTCCCGCTCCGGTGCTTGCTGCGCCAGAACTGACGGAAGACGCGCGGAATGGTCTCGGGCGCGATGCCCTGGCCCTCGTCGCGCACCGACACCGCTGTTCCTCCCTCGCACGGCTCGATCACGATACTGACAGTACCAGCGCCGTGCCGCACCCCGTTTTCCACCAGGTTCGACAGGATCTGGCCGATCTTGTCGGAGTCGAGCCACATCTGCGGGAGTTCGCCCCGGGTCTCGACGCGGAAGCGCTCCTCCGGCTCCCCGGCGGCCACGCGTCCGGCGACGACACGGCGCACGGCGTCGGGAAGGTCGACGACCTGGCGGCGTACCTCCAGACGGCCGGACTCGATCCGGGAAACGTCGAGAAGGTCGTGGATGAGGCGGGTGACGCGGTCGGCGTCGGCGTTGACCGTCTCCAGCATGAACAGCTTCTGCTTGTCGGTGAGCCGTTCCCACTTGGTCAGCAGGGTGGAGGTGAACCCCTTGACGCTGGTCAGGGGGGAGCGCAGTTCGTGGGCGACCTCCGAGACGAGGTCGGCGCGGCTGCGGTCGGCGCTGGTGGCGGCGTCCCTGAGCGTGATGACCAGGCGGACCAGGTCACCGCCGGGCCGGGCGCGCACGTAGCGGGCGGCCACGAGGATCTCACGGTCGTCGGGGAGGTAGAGGGCGCGTTCGGCCTGTCGGACGCGGTCGCGATCACCGCCGTAGGGGTCGCTGGCCTCCCACCAGTCGTGGCCGTCGGGGCCGACGAGGGCGAGGGCCTCCCGGAAGTCGCGGCCGAGGGCGGAGCGAGCCGGGATACCGGTCAGATGGGAGGCTTGGGCGTTGAACAGGACGACACGGCCGCCCGCGTCGGCGACCACCACCCCGTCGGGGAGGTCGTCGGCGTGCAGGGGGGCGCCACCAGGTCCTCCGGAGGCGCCGTCGACGTCCCAGAGGGCGGTGTCGCCTGCTTCCGTGACGGTTGTGAAACGAACGCCCGAATCGCGCGTATTCTCCGGTTCAGAGGGAATGTCGGTAGCTGGTTCGGCCCCCCGAACGGGGTCTCCCATGGCGTGCCCGGTCCCACCGTCTGAGTCCTCCGCCGGGTGACCCGCCTGCCGGCCGCTGCCCACGCCTCTCCCCGCTCCCCTTGAAGATCCACGACCGCACGTGCGCCGGGCCGAGAACCGCTGACCGGTGGCGTCCGCCCCACGTCCGCGGGCACCACCGCAGGTTGTCTACCCTGCACTCCGACCTGGTACGCCTTGTGGACCGGGATCGGGACGTCCAGCGGTAGACGAGCGTACAAGCACTCCCCGAGCGCCCGCCCTCCGTGGACGGGGATCCTCCGTCCACACGGCGCGGCGCGTGCTCACACCGTGTCGTCAAGCCTGCCCGGCGACGACGGTCCACCCCAGCCCCGACCCGTGAGGCGGGTGGGCGCGCGACCGCCTACGCGGAATCCGCATGGTCCTCCGTGGCCCGAGAACGACCTTATCGGTACCGGCCGCCTGAGGATGTGCGTTTGAGGTCGAACGCACGACCAGCGGCAGGTTGTGCCCGGCCCGCTCGGACGCCGGGTGCCACGGAGAGTGAGGGCGCGCCCTCTCCGGTGGGGCGGGACCGGGTCAGGCGTCCACGCTCGGGGATCGCCGCTGCTGACGGGCGGTGGTGTAGAGGCAGACCGCCGCGGCCGTGGCCAGATTCAGGCTTTCGGCCCCGCCGTAGATCGGAACGCTGACCGCTCCGTCGGTGAGGCGCACCGTCTCCTCGGGCAACCCCCAGGCCTCGTTGCCGAAGACCCATCCGACAGGGCCGTCGAGGTCACCGCCGTCAGCGACCTCGTGCAGGTCGCGGGGGCCGCCGCCGTCGGCGGCCCACACCACGGCCCCGCGTTCGCGCAGGAAGTCCACGGCCCGGGCGACGGGGACGCCGACAACCACCGGCAGATGGAACAGGCTCCCGGCGGATGCGCGCACGCACTTGCCGTTGTAGGGGTCGACGGAGGCGTCGGTGAAGATCACGACGTCGGCCCCCGCCGCGTCGGCGGTCCGCAGGACGGTGCCCGCGTTGCCGGGGTCGCGCACGTGGGAGAGCACGACCGCCAGACGGACGTCGCCGACCCGGTCGAGGGGCACGTCGACGAACTCGCAGACCGCGATGATCCCCTGGGGGGTCACGGTCTGGGCCAGCTCCGACATCACGTCGAGACTGACCCGGTGGGTGGGGACCCCGGCCTCACGGGCGGTGTCCACCAGCGTGAGGTGGCGCTGCATGGCCTCCGCCGTGGCGAAGACCTCGACCACCCCGGCACCGGCCCCCTCCGGGGACCGGCTCTCATCGGCCGCGGCGGCCAGGGCCTCCCGGACCGCCTGTGGTCCCTCCGCCAGGAAGCGCCGCTCGCGTTGGCGGAAGGTGCGCTTGGCGAGCCGCCGAACCCCCTTGATCCTGGGTGAACGGATACTCGTGAACTCGTGGCTCGCCATCGCGTCGTCTCCCGAGGGCGTCAGGCCGCGGCAGAGGCGGGGAGGGCCTGCTTGGCCTTCTCCACCAGGGCGGCGAACGCGGCCTCGTCGTTGACGGCCAGCTCGGCCAGCATGCGACGGTCGACCTCGATGCCGGCCAGCTTCAGGCCCTGCATGAGGCGGTTGTAGGTGAGGCCGTTGGCGCGGGAGGCGGCGTTGATGCGCTGGATCCACAGACGACGGAACTGCCCCTTCCGGTCCTTGCGGTCCCGGTAGGAGTAGGTCATCGAGTGGAGCATCTGCTCCTTGGCCTTGCGGTACAGGCGCGAGCGCTGACCGCGGTAACCACTGGCGCGGTCGAGGATGACCTTGCGCTTCTTCTTGGCGTTGAGAGCCCGCTTCACGCGTGCCACTGTGACTCCCTCGTTGTCTCTTCCGGCGCGCACGGCGCACGGAGGCGGCCCGGCTCAGACGAGCCCGGCGACCGTGATCGCTTCAGGTTGCTCTCCTCCGGGTGCCGTCACCGCGCCGGGCGCGTGGGCACTCCCGAACGGGAGGAGAAGGGTTCGGCCTACTTGCCGAGGAGCTTCTTGATGCTCTTGGTGTCGGCGGGGGCAAGCACGGCCTCGTTGCTCAGCTTGCGCTTGCGCTTGGAGGTCTTGTGCTCAAGGATGTGGTTCTTGTTGGCACGGCGGCGCATGATCTTGCCGGAACCGGTGACCTTGAAGCGGTCCTTGGCTCCACTGTGGGACTTGTTCTTCGGCATGTCGCCGTCGTCTCCTACTCCGTCGGCGCGCCACCAGCGGTGGGCTGGTGACGCGGTTCTTCCGCTGCTATGGCGGGCTCCCAGCGCGCGTCCGACCGACGCGTCCGGGCCGTTCGCGCACAGCCCACCCCACCACCCGGCTTCCGTTCACACGGCGACCGGGCGGTGGGGGACTTCCCCTGACGCCGCTACGCCTGTTCGCGCTGCTGGCGGCGGGTCCTGTCCCCCGCCGCTGCACGGGCCTCGGCCTTGTGCTCGGACCGCCGCTTGTGCGGGCCGATCACCATGACCATGTTGCGGCCGTCCTGCTTGGGCTGGGACTCGACCGTGCCAAGATCCTGGACGTCCTCGGCCAGCCGCGCCAGCAGTCGACGGCCGAGTTCGGGCCGGGACTGCTCGCGCCCGCGGAACATGATCGTCACCTTGACCTTGTCCCCGCTCTTGAGGAACCGGACGACGTGACCCTTCTTGGTCTCGTAGTCGTGCGGATCGATCTTCGGGCGGAGCTTGATCTCCTTGATGATCGTGTTCGACTGGTTCTTGCGCGACTCGCGCGCCTTCACCGCGGACTCGTACTTGAACTTGCCGTAGTCCATCAGCTTGGCGACCGGCGGGCGGGCGGTCGGCGCGACCTCGACGAGATCGAGGTCGGACTCCTGCGCCAGACGCAGCGCGTCCTGCACGGAGACGATGCCGACCTGCTCACCGTTGGGTCCGACAAGACGGACCTCGGGCACCCGGATGCGGTCATTGATGCGGGGCTCGGCGCTGATGAGACCCCTCCCTAGCTTTCTCGGATTACCTGGGACCGGCCGTCCGCCGGGAGGAGGACGGCCTGTTCGACCGGGGCTCCCGAACCCGTCGGGCCTCCCGGCCGCGTCGGGGTCCCCGAAAAGCGAAAACCCCGCCAGCATGTGCAAGCGGGGCGATCCGACCGATGTTCCCGACGGCGGACACGCGTGTGCGCCGGATCCCCTGGGGGACCACTGGCCAGCACGACGCGGCTGCCCGTTCATCGGACCGGAACCCACACGGGCCGAGCCCGGCAGGTGGGAGGATCATTCTCCGCTTGCGGTTCCGGTGTGCGCGCACACCGGACCAAGTCGATACCGCACCACTCTAGCACCACACCCGGGGTGCTCGGTCACGTGGCGTCGGCGCCCGCGCGGCGGTCCAGTTCCGCCTCACCCGCCGCGCGCATGGCCGCGACCGGAACGTCGGCGATCCCGGTCATCAACCGGACCTGGGCGACCGCCTGGTGCAGGAGCATCGGGAACCCGCCGACCACACGACCGCCGCGCTCGGCCACCGCGCTCGCGGCGGCGGTGGGCCACGGCGAGTAGACGACGTCGAACAGGTCGGCGCGCGAGGCGGCCAGGAGGTCGGCGTGGCGGTCGGCCGCGCCCGAGGGCAGGGACGACACGACCAGGTCCACGTCCAGGTGGGCGCCGATCTCGGTGAGCGGCGCGACCCGCACGGGGTGCCCGAGCCGCTCCGCCGCGGCGGTGACCTCGCCCGTGCGGGACGTGTCGCGGGCCAGGACCGTGACGGCCGAGGTGAGGCCCAGCCGGAGCAGTGCCGCGAGCGCGGAGGCCGCCGTGGCTCCCGCGCCCAGGATGACCGCCTCGCGCGGTGAGCCGATCCCGGCCTCGGCGAGCGCGGTGGCCACACCCTCGACGTCGGTGTTGTGGGCGTGCCACCCGCCGTCGACACGGACGAGGGTGTTGGCCCCGCCCACCCGGCGGGCCAGGTCGCCGACCCTGTCGGCCAGGTCCAGGGCCCGGCGCTTGAGCGGCATGGTCAGCGACAGGCCGGCCCACGTCTCGTCGAGTTCCTTGAGGAAGGGCGCCAGCCCCTCCTCGTCACACTCGTACCGGCCGTAGGACCAGTCGTCCAGACCCATCGCCGCGTAGGCGGCGGTGTGCAGGACCGGTGAGAGCGAATGGGCCACCGGCGAGCCCAGGACCGCGGCGCGCACGGGCGCCTCCCTTCCCTACCAGCCGTCGCTGTACTCGGCCACCATCTGGTTGTGCTCATCCAGGGTCCGGGAGAAGCCGGTCTCACCGGTCTCGGGGTTGACGAGCGCGAAGTAGAGGTAGTCCGTCTCGGCCGGTTCCAACGCGGCCTCGATGGCGGCCTGTCCGGGAGCCACGAACGGGCCGGCGGGCAGGCCGGCCCTGCCGTAGGTGCCGTAGTCGCCCGGGTCCGCCTCACAGTCGATCTGCTGCTGCTCGGTCAGTGCGAGGCCGTGCGTGCCGAGTTCGTAGAAGCACGTGCTGTCCATCTGGAGCGGCATGCCCTGGTCCAGGCGGTTGTGCACGACCGCCGAGATGTTGGCCATGTCCTCCTCGCGGCCGCTCTCCGCCTGGACGATGGAGGCGATCGCCATGACCTGGTTGGGGTCGTATCCCAGGCCCTCCGCACGCTGCTCCAGGTCGATCTCCTGGGCGACCCGGCGGAACTCCGTGACCATGGTCCGCAAGACCCCGGCCGGCTCGGCGCCGGGGTCGAACCGGTAGGTCTCGGGGAACAGGTACCCCTCGGGGCCCTGGGTCGCGTACTCGGGCAGCCCCAGGTCGGCGTTGTCGTAGGCCTCCTCCAGGTCGGCCACCGGGATGCCCAGCTGCTCCGAGAGGGTCTGGAGGACGCCGTCGCCCTCCTCGACCGCCTGCGCCCGCAGCCCCTCCGGGATGGTCACCCGCCCGCCGAGGCGGTTGGCGTCGTCGAGCAGGGCGGCCACCGCGCTCTCGCCGCTCATGTTCTCGGCCAGGGAGTAGGTACCGGGCTCCAGCCCGCCCCCGCCCTCGTCCTCGGCGTCACCGAGCGCGGCGGTGAAGGCGCGGACGCTGGCGACCACACCGGCCTCGACCAGGGCCTCGCCGACCGCGGCGCCGGACTGGCCGTTCTCGATGACGAAGACGACCTCACCCGCCCCCTCCCCGTCGTAGTCGGCGGGCACGACGTAGCGGAACGCGCCGTAGCCGCCCGCGCCGACGACCAGGACGAGCACGACGGCGGCCGCGGCCGTCAGCTTCCTGCCCCGGTTCCTACGGGCCTTGGCTCCGCCCGAACGCTTGTTCCTCTGCGCCTGCTTGAGTTGCTTGCGCTTTCTGCGGCTGCCGCCGTAGGCCTCGGCGATGTCGTTGAGGTTGGGCTCCTCGTACCCGTCGTCCTCGTCGTCGTAGGCGGGCTCGTCCGGCTGGTCCTCGACGGGGTCGGGCTCGGCGACCGCGGGGGCGCGCCTGCCGCCGCGCCTGCGGCGGCCCCGGCGACCGGCGGGCTCCTCGTCACCGCGGCCGCGTCGACGGCGCCCCCGACGTCCGGCGGGCTCGTCGTCGGCGGGCGGTTCCTCCTCGGCCGTGACGGAGTCGTCGTAGTCGTCGTAGTCCGCGTAGGCGTCGTAGTCCGCGTAGCCGTCGGCCCGGTCCTCGTCGTGGCCGGGCTCGGAGAGCGCGTCGGCCTGGGCTCCGGGCGCGGCCAGCGCCGCGGTGTCGGCCGGGACGTCGGCGAGGAAACCGCTCTCGTCGGCGGCGGGCTCCGGGGCCGCGCGCCGCGAGGAGCGGCGCCGGCCGCGACGGCCGGGAGTCTCCTCGGCGGGCGGTGGCGTGTCCGGTTCCTCCTGGCGGGCACGCCTGCGGCGGGTGCCGCGTCGGGGTTCGTCGACCACCGGCGTGGGGCCCGTGGCGGGGGCGTCGTAGGCCTCCGCGGGGGCCCCGGTCTCGTCCTGGGCGGGTTCGGGGGCTCGGCGGCGCCCGCGCCGTGCGGCCGGGGGATCGGCGGGGGCCTCACGCTTGCGGCGGCCCCGGCGGGGACGGTGCTCCTCCTCGGGCTCGTCCATGAGGAAGGACGGCATGGGACCGTCGTCCTCGCCCCACAGCGGTGACGGGGACTCGGGTTCCTCGGCGGGTCGGGCCCTGCGGCCGCGCTGGGGCGGCTCCTCGGCCGGAGCGGAGGGGGCCGTCGGGTGCTGGCCGCCGAGGTCGGCGAGGGCGGCGAGCGCGTCCTGGGTGGGGTCGGCGGCGCCGCGCGGGGGCGCGGCGGCACCGGGCCGCTGGGGACGCGGGGTGTCGGAGGCCTGCTGGGGGTGAGGGGTACCGGGCGGCTGGGCACGGTCCGTCTCGGCTCCCTGGGGGCGGCCCGCGGCGGAGCGCGCGGCACGTCCGCCGCGCAGGGCGTCGGCGGCCCCACCACGACGCGGCGGCTCACTGGGAGGGCCCTGCCTGCGGCGGCGCCCGGGGTTCTGCGCGCCGGGGCCCAGGGGGTCCTCGACCGTACCGCCGCGGGGGGCACGGTCGGGTGTACGGGGGTCTCCGGGCGCGCGACGGTCACCCCGCGCACGGGGGTCGTCCGCGGCGCGGCGCGGCTGAGGACGGCCGTCGGCGTCGAACCGCTCGCCTCGGGGCTCCGGCTCGGGACGGGCCCGACGTCCGCGGGGCCTCGGCTGGGTGGGGATGGGGTCGGTCAGCGGGTCGTAGTCGTAACCGCGATCGACGTGTCCACGAGAGGGATCGTCGGGGTAGGAATCCCTGTCGTTCATGATTCTCCCTGGCTGGAGCGGACGATCTCGCCCGGGGGGTGGCCTGTGGACCGTTCCTGGTCCAAGGTGCTCTGCAGGAGCACGGTGGCGGCCGCTTGGTCGATCACCGACCGACGCGCCCTGCCACCCTTGGCGCCCTTCTTGGCGAAGGCGGCTCCCGAGAGCAGCTGCGCCTGGGCCGTCACCGTGGTGAGGCGCTCGTCGACCAGGCGTACGGGGATGGGATGGAGGATCCCGGCGAGGGCGGTCGCGAACTCACGCGCGGACCGGGCCGCGGGCCCCTCCTCGCCGGACAACGACGCGGGATAGCCCACGACGACCTCACGTGCCTCGCGTTCCACGACCAACTGGGCGATGCGGTGGATGTCGCCCTTGCCGCGTCGGATGGTCTCGACCGGGCTGGCGAGTACGCCGCTCGGGTCACTCGCCGCGACCCCGATACGGGCGTTACCGGGGTCGATCGCCAGACGCACACCGTGCCTCAAGGGCGTGTCTCCCCCGGACCGGGGACGGCGTACGGGCGGTCCGTGCCGTGGACGGCGCGGCACCGCGGCTGGGAAATCCTCAACACGGTGGTCCTGTTCGTCAGCTGGATCGCGGGAATCGCCGCGTGGACAGCCGCGTGATCGGCTGTGACGCGCCACAGTATGCCCGATTCGGTGACAGTGCGCAGCCTCGCAGGTGGTGACTGGTCGGCAGCTCCCCGTGGAGCGGAGACCGCGGTCACGCCCGCGTCAGCGGCGGATCCGGGGCCCGCACGTCTCGTCCGAGTGTAAGCCACCCACGTGGGATGTCCGGGCAGGCCGCTTTCTGAAAAGGTGTACCACTACGTACCGTGGTGGGACGACACGCCCTGGTACGCGGAAATACGAAGGCGGGTGCGGAATCGGTTCCGCACCCGCCTGGCGTGTCGTGTCTGTTTGGGGCCTCCGCTTCGCTTTGGCCCGTGTTCGGGCGCCCGAAGAGGCAGGGATGCTTCATCCTCGGCTACGCCTATCGCTCGTTCCTCGCTGCGCGGCTCGCCTCGCCCGCCCGTCGCCCGCCACCACCCTCAACGGACGCCTACGGCGCAGCCCTATTCATAAGCACCCTGCCGGCGCCCGAACGACAAACCCCCTGGGGCTGCCTGGGGCTGAGCCGTCAGGAGGCGGCCACACGCGCCTCCACCGCGCGCAGCGCCTCGTCGACCTTGCTCGCGTCGCTACCGCCGCCCTGGGCGATGTCCGGCTTGCCGCCGCCACCGCCGCCGAGCGCGCGCGCCGCGACGCCGACCAGCTCGCCCGCCTTGATCCCGGCCTTCTGCGCCGCCTTGTTCGCCGCGATCACCACGACCGGGCGGTCCTTGGGCACCGATGTCATGGCGACGACGACGGGCTCGTCCTCCCCCAGCCGCCCGCGCACGTCCAGGACGAGCTTGCGCAGGTCGTCGGCGCCGGCGCCGTCGGGCGCCGGGGTGGCGACCACCAGCGCGGAGCCGTGGCGGCGCGCACCGTCGGCGATGGACCCCGCGGCCTGGAGCACCTGGGCGGCCCGGAGCTTGTCGATCTCCTTCTCCGCGGCGCGCAGCCGGGAGACCATGGCGTCGATCCGCTCGGGCAGCTCCTCGCGCGGGGTCTTGAGCTGCTCGGAGAGCTGTCCGACCAGGGCCGACTCCTTGGTCAGGCGGCGGAAGGCGTCGACGCCGACGGCGGCCTCGACGCGGCGCACGCCCGAGCCGACGGAGGACTCGCCGAGCAGCTTGACGATGCCCAGCTTGCCGGTGGAGCCGACGTGGGTGCCGCCGCACAGCTCGACGGAGTAGTCGCTCATCTCGACGACGCGAACGCGGTCGCCGTACTTCTCGCCGAACATGGCCAGGGCGCCCATCCTCAGCGCCTCGTCCAGGCTCTTCTCCTCGGTCTGGACGTCGATGTCACCGGAGAGGACGTGGTTGACCTCCTCCTCGACGCTCGCCAGCCGCTCGCCCCCGAGCGGGTTGTCGGCGGTGAAGTCGAAGCGCAGGTGGCCGGGGCGGTTCTCCGACCCCGCCTGGCCCGCCGAGGGGCCCAGCGCGTTGCGCAGGGCGGAGTGGATGAGGTGGGTCGCCGAGTGGGAGCGCTCGATCGCGTGGCGGCGGCCGGTGTCGATGGCCGCGTGCACGGAGTCGTCCAGGACGACCTCGCCCGAGCGCACGGTGCCCCGGTGCACGAACAGGCCCGGCAGGGGCTTTTGGACGTCCTCGACGTCCACCACGCCGCGGCCGTCGACGGTGAGCGTACCGGTGTCGGCGAGCTGACCACCGCTCTCGGCGTAGAACGGCGTGCGGTCGAGGACGATCTCGACCTTCTGCCCGGCGCGTGCCACGGGCACGCCCTCGCCGTCGACCACGATGCCGCGCACGAGCGACTCGCTCTCGGAGTCGGTGTAGCCGAGGAAGTCGGTGTCACCGGCCTTCTCGTGCAGCCGCGCGTACAGGGAGATGTCGGCGTTGCCGAGCTTCTTGGCGCGCGCGTCGGCCTTGGCCGTGTCGCGCTGGCGCTGCATGAGCTCGCGGAACTGGTTCTCGTCGACGCTCAGGCCCTGTTCGGCCGCCATCTCCAGGGTGAGGTCGATGGGGAAGCCGTAGGTGTCGTGCAGCTGGAAGGCGTCCGCGCCGGAGAAGACGGTGCCGCCCGCCGCGCGGGTGCGCTCGGCCGCCCGGCCGAACAGGGCGGTGCCCGCGCGCAGGGTGTCGGCGAAGTTGCGCTCCTCGGCGTCGATGACGCCGTGGATGACCTCCGCCTTGTCCAGCAGGTCGGGGTAGATGTCCTTCATCGCGTCGATGCTGACGTCGGTCAGCTCGTGCAGGAAGAGGGTGTCACTCTCCCCGGACAGCAGACGCAGGTTGCGGACGGAGCGGCGCAGGATGCGGCGCAGGACGTAGCCCGCCTTCTCGTTGCCGGGCTTGACGCCGTCGCCGACGAGCATGACGGCGCTGCGCACGTGGTCGGCGACCACGCGGAGCATCACGTCGTTGTCGTGGTCGTCGCCGTAGCGGGTGCCGGTGAGTTCGGCGGCGTGGTGCAGGACACGGCCGATGATGTCGGTCTCGTAGATGTTGTCGACGCCCTGGAGGACCGCCGCGAGCCGTTCGAGGCCCAGACCGGTGTCGATGTTCTTCTTGGGCAGTTCGCCCAGGATCGGGAAGTCGCCCTTGTCGCCGCCCTCACCCCGCTCGTACTGCATGAAGACGAGGTTCCAGATCTCGATGTAGCGGTTGTCGTCCACCGCGGGGCCGCCTTCGGCACCGTACTCGGGACCGCGGTCGTAGAAGATCTCCGAGCACGGGCCGCAGGGCCCGGGGACGCCCATGGACCAGTAGTTCTCCTCCATGCCCAGGCGCTGGATGCGCTCGGGCCGGACGCCGACCTTGTCGCGCCAGATCTCGGCGGCCTCGTCGTCGTCCAGGTAGACGGTCACCCACAGCTTCTCCGGGTCGATGCCGAAGCCGCCGTCCTCGACGGGTGTGGTGACCAGCTCCCACGCGAGCGGGATCGCCCGCTCCTTGAAGTAGTCGCCGAAGGAGAAGTTTCCGAGCATCTGGAAGAAGGTCGCGTGCCGGGAGGTCTTGCCGACCTCCTCGATGTCCTTGGTCCGGATGCACTTCTGGACGCTGGTGGCGGTGGAGTACTGGGGCGTGCGCTGGCCCAGGAAGTAGGGCTTGAACGGGACCATGCCTGCGGGCACCAGCAACAGGGTCGGATCCTCGGCGATCAGGCTTGCCGAGGGCACGACGGTGTGTCCGTTCTTCTCGAAGAAACTGAGGAAGCGGCGCGCGATCTCTGCCGTCTCCATTGATGCCCTCCTGTGCTTGCCTGCGCCGCCCGGGGCGACGTGGGGGTCCCGTGGGACCGTCGTGACGCGTGATCTGGTGACCGGCCCATCGTAGAGGGGACCGCACCGCACGCGCGCGTGGTTTCGCGGTGGCCGCCGGGGCCCGTGCTGATGACGACAACGGCGGCGGCCTGGTTGTTCCAAGGCTTCGGGTGTTGGTCCAAGGCTATCGCCGCTGGCCACCGCGCGGGCCCTGGCGGGGTCCACCGCCCGTCGGATCAGAGCCGGTAGAACGCGCGCACGCCGGGGGTGAACATCAGTCCGAGCATGAGTCCGGCGAAGGCCAGCGGAACGAACGAGAGGTAATCCCCGGCGATGATCGCGACCACAAGGATCAGCGACGCCACCGTGTGGAAGGCGATGATCCCCCAGAACAGCCCGCGCCTACGGCGGCCCATCATCGCGGCCAGCGTGGTGGACACGACGCCGTAGGTCAGGGGGATGAGCGCGACGAACCCGGCGAACGCGAGGAGGAATCCGAAGGCCCCGGCGGCCTCCTGATCCTGGGAGAGCTCCGCCGAGGCCTGGCCCAGGCCGAGGCCGAGGAGGGATATCCCGCCGATGAGGAGACCGATCAGGATGCCGAGCACACCGCCGATGAACATGAGGACGCGGACCGCGACGCCCGCCCCGGGCAGCGCGTCGGGGTCCCGGTGGGTCGGGGCCGCGGGAGGGGGCGGGGGCGCGGGAACCTGCCCAGGTTGTCCGTAGCCGACGGGGGATACGGATGCCCGTGGCCGGGCTGCGGTGGGTACTGGGAGGGGCCAGAGTCGCCTGAGGGGTGCACGGTGACCTTTCTGGGATGTCTGTTCTGGCTCGGCGGGAAAATCTACAGAGGGCGTCCGGGGTATCCCGGACCACGCTGGTCGGGGCGGTACCGCGGTGGGCCGGTGCGGGCCCGGCGGAAGTAGGCGCGACCGTCCGAGGTCATGAGGAGCGCGACGGTCGCAACAGCGAAGAAACCGAACGCCGCGGCCGGGACGAAGTCGAGCGCGGCGAGGAGCGCCGAGGACGGGATCGACAGCGCCTGGAAGGCGACCACGGACCAGAGCACGGCCGGCCCGCCGCCCCTGAGCAGGGATGCCAAGGCACCGGAGGCGATCGCCCACCCCGACGCGGTCAGGAGCACGACGAGCGCCTGTGCGGGGTCGTCCGAGGTCTCCACACCGGTCAGGAACGCGCTGTCCGGGTAGAGGAGATACGAACCGTACCCCCCGGCCATCAACAGCTCCAGGCAGGCGCCGACGATCATCAGCGCCCTCGCCGTCGTCACGACCGTGGGCATCCGGAGCGGATGGTGCCGCGGAGGCGCCGGTGGTGCGTGGTGGACGGGCGGGGGCACCGGGTGTCCGGGCGGCGGGCCGTGACCGACGGGCGGGGCCGGTTGCCACCGCGGTCCGTGGTGTGGGGGGTTCGGGTTCACCGCGTGCCCTGCCCGCCGGGAGGAGGCGTCGGCGGCTGGTGGTGGGGCGGGTGCCCGCCGGGGGGTCGGGACGGACCGTATGCCCCCGGGGCCGTGGCGGCCTGTTCCGACGGCTTCCTGTAGTACCGCCCGGTGGGCGGGATGGAGATGAGGATGATGTTGGTCAGGGTGAACAGGTTGCCGAGACTCCGGATGGAGCTCCCCGGGTCCGGCTCACCCGGTGGCGGTGTGGGCGCGGCGCTGTAGGTGAAGCCCAGGTAGAGCAGAGCGAGGATATGGAAGGCGAGGATGCTCCACCTGACCGCCTTGGCGCGGCGCTTCGCCAGGATCGCGAGCGCCAGGGACCCCACTCCGTAGAGTCCGAAGACCCCTCCGGCGAGGAGGGCGAACACGGGATCCGCGGCCGCCACGAAGAGGCCGACCGCGGCGGCCAGCGACAGCCCCGCCGTGGCTCCGACGAACATCAGGATCCGGACGGTCAGGAGCGTGCCCGGCATCCTCTGGGGCACGGCCGCCTGCGCGTAGCCGGGCGACGGCACGGGGTAGGGCGCGTACCCGGACTGCTGCGGGTAGCCGCCGTGCGAAGGCATCGGCCCCTGGGGGTGACCGTACGGATGGACTGGGGGGTGCGCGCCGGGATGCGGCGGGGTATCCGGGACGTGCGCGTCCGGAGCGTGGGGCTGCGGCACACGGCCCGGCTGGTGCGGGAACTGCCCGTGCGGGGGTTGGGGTTCACTGCGCGCCTTCTCGTGGCATGGGGTCAGGACCCGGAAACCCTACTGTGCGTTCCCGACAAGTCACGAAAGGTCCTGGTCGCGCACGGCTCACACCGTGCGCGACCCGCGTCCGTCACCGACCGGGAAGGCGCCGCGGTGTCTCCCCCGGAGCGGACAGTGCCGCCCGCCCCCTCCCGGGCGTGTAGCGCGCCAGGAGTTCGGCCTCCCGCTCCCGGACCTCCTCGGCCAGGTCCTCGTTGAGCTCGCGCAGAGCCCCCTTGTACTCGGTGACCTGGCCCTCGACCCGTTCGGCGATGCCGCCCGGGGTGAGCGCGCGGCGCGCCCGACCGACCCGGTGGACGACGTAGCCGCCCAGCGCGGCCCCCGCCGCGAGGTAGAACAGCTTCCCGATCACCGGTTCTCCTTCCGCCTGCGGGAGCGCACGACCGCGAGGGCGCGGCGCTGTCCCACAACCCGGCGTACCGCGTAGGTGAACGACGCCACGCGCACCAGCGGTCCGGTGACCACCGAGCGGGTCAGCGCCGTCATCGTGGACACGTCCTCGGAGGTGGCCTGCACGTTGGCGGTGATCTCCTCGACGCGCTCGAGCGAGGAGTTGGTCCGTTCCACCGTGGAGGCGACGTCCTCCAGCAGGGGCGGGGTGCGGTCCCCCACTTCCGAGACCACCGCCGTGGCCGCGTTGATGAGCTTGATGAGTTTGACGAGCGCCACGCACATGAACGTGGCCAGCACCGCCCAGACCACCGCGGCGACGAGCGCGGCGACCTCTCCTCCGGTAAGCATGCGGGCTCCGTGAGCAGATAGAGGATGACTTCGAGGGTGTGAACGGCCCCTCATGCGGGGGCGTCGGGGGTGGCTCCCAGGTGTGGGCGTCGACTGCGCCGGGTCGGGCCGCCGGAACCGTGACCGGGCGGCCCCGGGATGGGTCGGGGTTCGCCGGTTTCGGCTGACCCTATCGCGTCCGGCCACCGTCCGCCGGAGGGCGGCACGGCGAGCCTTGGGACGAAACGGTCACGGGTACATCACCAATCCGCTGGTGAGCGCTGTGAGGGATCGACGGTCGCCCACTCGTCCGGGAGAATGACTGCAGAGTGGGATCTTCCCCATGAAGTCCGGACACTCCTCACCGCGCTGGAAGCACCGACAGGACCACCCATGAGCGCTCGTCCTCCCCGAGAGATCTCCGTACTGGTACCCCCGGACCTGTCTCCGCTGTACCCCGCCGACCCCGAGCGGATCGGCCCGTACCTGGTCCTGGGCCGACTCGGCCAGGGGGCCACCGGCACCGTCTACGCCGCCGTCGACGTGACCTCGCCGTCCCCTGGCGACCGTCTGGTCGCCGTGAAGACACTGGTCTGTCCCGAACTGGACGAGCCGGAAGTCTATCCCGCCCTCGCCCGGCGGCTGCGCGCGCTGTCCGGAGTCGACTCCACGCGCGTGGTCACGCCCCTGACCTTCGACTCCGACGCCAACCCCCCGTGGCTGGCCATGCCCTACGTCGGCGGGCAGCGCCTGTCCCACTACGTCACCAGGCGCGGCGGGCTCGGCAGCGGCAAGTTGATCGCCCTGGCCACCGGCCTGGCCGAGGCCCTGTCCGCGCTGCACGCACACGGTGTCTCCCACGGGTCGCTGCGTCCCAGCGACATCGTGGTGGGACCGGACGGGCCGCGTGTGATGGAGTGCGCCGTGGCGGCGTCGCCGGAGCGTCTGCGTGGCACCGCGGCCAGCTGGACGAGTCCGGAGCGGGCCAGGGGCGGGGCCGCGGCCCCCGCGGCGGACGTGTTCGCCTGGGGCGCCCTCGTGGCCTTCGCGGGGACCGGGCGTCTGCCTTTCGGTTCCCGCGAACCGGACGAGATCGTCGAACGCGCCGCGGCCGGAGCGTTCGACCTCGACGACCTGCACGCGGGCCTGCGGCCGATCGTGTCCCGTGCGTTGGATCCGGACCCGGACCGTCGTCCCACCGTGGCGGAGGCGGTTGACGCGGTCCTGGCCGTGTGGGCGACCGAACTCGCGGCGGCCAGGACCGCTGAGGAGGCCGAGGAGGGCGGGGAGACGGCACAACGCCCCGTACCCGACCGTGCGGAGCTCCTGCGGCTGCTGGAGCACGAGTGGCGGGCCCTCGAACCGCCCGCCCGCGTGCCCGAGGTGGTGCGGCTGGAGGGGCGCCTGTCCCAGCACCGCCCGCGCCGGGCCCTGTTCCTGTCCGGGACGGTGGCGCTGGCCCTCGGGATGATCGGCGTCGGAGGGTGGATCCTCACCGGCCTGTTCGCCGACGACGAGCCCGAGGACACGCTGGTCTCCGAGGTGGCCGAGGCCCCCTCTCCCTCCCCGAGCGAGGAGGAGGAACCACTGACCCTGGTGGCCCGGTTCGACCCCGCCGAGCAGGAGGATCCGGTGGAGGGACCGTGGGTGTTCACCCCCGTCGACCGCGAGGACGAACCCGTGCGCGGCCAGGGCGTCCCGACCCACGACGAGTGGGCCGAGCAGTGGGACGTGGCGGGCGAGCCCCGGGAGGCGGTCATCCGCGAGGACGCGGCGGTGCTGTGCGCGAAGTTCTGCGCCGCTCCCGACCACCTGTTCATCGACGTGGACGGACGGGGCACGTGGGAGCTGACCGGCTCCGACTTCATCGACTACCTGTCGTGGGGGCCCGTGATGATCGTCGAGATCACGTTCGCCGAGGACGGCGGGAACGACGGGCCCCGGGAGATCGTCGCGGTCACCGAGCTGTTCACGGACTGATGCCGCGCAGCACGTCCTTGATGCGACGCAGGACCTCGCCGAACCGGCGTTCCGCGCCGTGGCCGGTGGGCCGGTAGTACTCCCGGTCGGTCAGCCCGTCGGGGGCGTGCCGCTGGGGCGCGACCCCGCCCGGGTAGTCGTGGGCGTAGCGGTAGCCCTCACCGTGGCCGAGTTCGGCGGCGCCCTTGTAGTGGCCGTCGCGCAGGTGGACGGGGACCGGTCCGGCGTTGCCCGCGCGCACGTCGCCGACGGCCTCGTTGATGGCGGTGATCACGGCGTTGGACTTGGGCGCCAGGCTGATGTGGATGACCGCCTGGGCGAGGTTGATCCGCGCCTCGGGCAGACCGACCAGTTCGACCGCCTGCGCCGCGGCCACCGCGGTCTGGAGGGCGGTCGGGTCGGCCATGCCCACGTCCTCGCTGGCGTGCACGACCAGGCGCCGCGCGATGAACCGGGGGTCCTCCCCCGCCTCGATCATCCGCGCCAGGTAGTGCAGGGCGGCGTCGGGGTCGCTGCCGCGCATGCTCTTGATGAACGCGCTGATGACGTCGTAGTGCTGGTCGCCGGAGCGGTCGTAGCGCACGGCGTGCCGGTCGACGGCGCGCTCGACGTGATCGGCGGTGATGGTCCTCGGTTCGGCCCCGGGAGGACCTGAGACGAGCGCCGCGGCCTCCAGGTAGGTCAGGGAGCGGCGGCCGTCGCCACCGGCCAGGCGGACCAGGTGCTCGACGGCGTCGTCGGCGAGTGTGTAGCGGCCGTCCAGACCGCGCTCCTCGGCCAGCGCCCGGTCGAGCAGTGCGCGCACGTCGGTGTCGTCCAGGGACTCCAGCGACAGCAGCAGGGAACGGGACAGCAGGGGACTGACCACGGAGAAGAAGGGGTTCTCCGTGGTGGCGCCGATGAAGCTCACCCAGCGGTTCTCCACGGCTGGGAGGAGGGCGTCCTGCTGGGTCTTGTTGAAGCGGTGCACCTCGTCGACGAACAGGAGCGTCCGAGTGCCGTGCATCCCCAGCCGCCGCCGGGCCTCGTCGACGACGGTGCGCACGTCCCTCACCCCGGCGCTGACCGCCGACAGCTCCACGAAGCGGCGCTTGGTGACGTGGCTGACCACGGTGGCCAGGGTGGTCTTGCCGGTTCCGGGCGGGCCCCACAGGAACACGGACATGGGCGCGTCGTCCTCGACCAGGCGGCGCAGCGGGCTGCCCTCGCCCAGGAGGTGGCGTTGGCCCACGACCTCGTCCAGGGTGCGGGGCCGCATGCGCACGGCGAGCGGTTCCTGTCCCCGGGCGGCCTCGGCTCCGGCGTCATCGAACAGTGTTTCGGACACCCACCCAGGGTAGGGCACGCGCGTCAGGGCACCGGTTGGTCCGCCCTGTCCGGCTCGGTGCCGAGCCCGGCGTTCGCGTTGTCGGTCATGCGGGTGATGAGCAGGGCGATGTCGTCACCGCGACCGGCGGGCGCCATCTCCGCCAGGACGTGGGCGGCCGCCTCGGGGTCCTCACCGTGTTCGGCCAGGGCCTCCCCGACCAGGGCCAGCCCCTCGTTCATGGGCAGCTCCGAGCTCTCCACGAGCCCGTCCGAGCAGAGCAGCAGCGTGCCGCCGGGCGGGAGGGCACGCGTGGTGACGGTGTACTCGGTGTCAGGCAGGACGCCCAGCGGCGGCCCGGTCTCGGGCTCCCAGAACTCGTAGCTGCCCTTGGAGGCCAGGACGACGGGCGGCTGTCCCGCCCACGCGGCCTGCATGATTCCCGTCTCCCGGTCCAGGACCAGGTAGCCGCACGTGGCGAAGACGATCTCGCCGGTCTCGGTGAGCAGGCGGTTGGTCTCGCCCAGGACCACACCGGGGTCGGACTGGTTGGTGGCGTAGGCGCGGAAGGCGACGCGGATCTGCCCCATGGCGGCGGCCGCCTCGACACCGTGGCCCTGGACGTCGCCGACGAGCAGCCCGACGCGGTTGTCGGGAAGCTCGATGACGTCGTAGAAGTCGCCGCAGATGCGCCAGTCCGCGCGGGAGGGCAGGTACTTGGTGGCGATGGCCATGTCGGGGAAGCTGGCGACCTGGCGCGGCAGCATGCGGCGCTGGACGGCGTCGGCGAGTTCGAGCTCCGCCTGCTGGGCCTTGATCCGCTGCAACGCCTGACCGGCCAGCCCGGCGAAGGTGAGCATGAGGGCGCGTTCGTCGCGGCTGGCGTGGTGGGGCCGGTCCCAGGTCATCTGCCACACGCCCAGGGCGACCTTGCCGTCGCCGAAGATCGGGACGGTCGCCCAGGCCTGGCCGCTGACGTTGCGCATGAGCTCGACCGCGGCCGGGAAGCGGCTGATGATCTCGGCGCGGCTCTCGAAGAAACGGGGCTGGCGGTCCTGGATCACCGCGCCCATGGGGAAGTCGGTGTCGTCGGCCCGGCGGCCGTCGAGCTGTTCGATGTTGCCGCCGCGCGTGCGGGCTCCGGGCGAGGTGCGCAGCAGACCGTCCTCGACGTAGAGGGCGGCGGCGTTGATCCCGCCGAAGATCGGCAGGAACTCCTCGCTGAGCAGGTCCATGACGTTGTCGACGGTGGTGGCCGACACGAGCTTGGACGACAGTTCGGTGACCAGGCGACCGTGCTCGGCCTCGGTACGGCGGCGGTCCGCCAGGCGGCGGACCAGCTGCACGTGTTCGGTGACGTCGTCCACGATCCCGACGAGGCGGTCGGGGCGGCCTGGGACGAACCGGGCCCGCACGTGGAGGGAGCGCTCGTCGCCGAGGCGATCGAAGACGCGGAAGCGTTGTTCGTAGTCGCGACCGCGGAAGGCGGCCGACATGGCGTCACGCACCCGGGCGATGTCGTCGGGGTGTACGCGCTCCAGGATGTGTTCGAGCTGTCGCTCGCCGCCCGCGAGGAGGTCGCCGAGGGGCGTGGGCCCGAACAGTTCACGCAGGCGCCCGGTGCCCAGGTCCAGGCTCCAGAGCACCGAGTCGGAGTTGTCCGTGCGCAGCTCGCCGACCACGCGCAGGTCCGCGTCGTCGGCGGAGAGGACGTGCAGGAGTACGACCAGGCGGGGCTCCGGCGCGGCACCGTTGGCGGAGGGCACCGGTCGCAGGTCGGCCTCGACCAGCTGGGGGCACGAGGAGTCGGAGACCAGCCGCAGGTGGACCCGTTCAGCCCAGTTCCCGTCGAGGGCCCGCGCGTGGGCCCGCGCTCCGCGGGCGGCGTCGTCACCATCGAGGAGGTCGTACCAGGCGCGCCCGGCCAGCTCCGTCCCGTCGAGCCCGACAAGCTCGGCGAAGGCCAGGTTGGCGTGCAGGATCGCGCCGTCTTCCCGAGTGAGCACCATGGGCTCGGGAGCGTGGGAGAACGCCCCCGCGAGCGCGTACTCGGAGCCATCGCCTGAGGCGCGTTTTCCGTTCACGTATGACTCATCCTCATGTCGTCTCGGACGTCACACCCGCGCCCGGACGCGGTACCCCCGGAACGTTCCGATTCGGCCCATTCTAGTGTCCGGAACCGGGCTCCTCAGGTGGGGAACCGACGGCCGTGGCCGTCGGTCAGCCCCTTCACCACCCGCGTGACCTGGGCAGGCGCGGCGCACCACGGTTGGCTGGGAACAGGGGTGAGCTGCCGACCCCGCTTGAGGTGGGACTTTGGCCGACCTCAGGGCGCGAATCGTTACGCTCGTGTGACTCATTGGCGCACAATGCGCTCGGCCACCGATCCGACCGCGAAAGTGGGCGGACCCACCGTTTCACCGTGCCCACTCCACGACACGCGCGAACCGCGGTTCGGAAAGGGTGATTCGCCCCCAACGGTAGGGGATGACGGGCCTCACCGCATCCGTGACGGCCTGCCGCGGGCGTCCGCGGCCGAGTCCGGCCACAATTCCCACGCCGGGGTCACTCCCGATAATCCCTGAATATCGCCAAGTGACCGAATGCGACAGGTTCGAAGTCATGCGAATCCGGGCACCGAACATGTCAGGTTCGAAAACTCGCCGGAGCCCCAAGGACGCATTCATGTACCTGGTACGCGAGGCCGCCGTCGTGGACCTGGCCACCCACGGCACCACCTGGAACTGGACCTGTCGACTCTGTAACCACAGCAACCCCGACGACGAGAACATCTGCTGCCAGCACTGCGGAGCGACGAAGCGCTGAGACGCCGCCTCTTGCCCAGCGCGACGTCCGTCGGCCCCGGCCCGGACACGACGGGGGGCGGCACGCACGTCGCGCACCGCCCCTTCGGGCGCCGTCATCGCCATCGCGGCGACCGCGGCTCCTTGTCGGCGATCACCGCCGTGGGCTCGACCCCTGCCCGGCCGTCACTGCTTCTTCTGGTGCTCAGGGGGCAGGACCGTGCGGATGTGCACGTCGTGTAGCTGCTGGTCGGAGACCGCGGAGGGCGCACCCATCATCAGGTCCTGGGCGTTCTGGTTGAGCGGGAAGGCGATGGTCTCGCGGATGTTGGGTTCATCCGCGAGGAGCATGACGATCCGGTCGACACCGGGCGCGATACCGCCGTGCGGCGGGGCACCGAACTTCAGTGCCCTGAGCATGCCGCCGAACTCGGCCTCGACAGCCTCCTTGTCGTATCCGGCGATGTCGAAGGCCTTGTACATGATCTCGGGTGAGTGGTTCCGAATCGCCCCGGAGGACAGTTCGACACCGTTGCAGACGATGTCGTACTGCCACGCGAGGATGTCCAGCGGGTCCTGGGTGTTCAGGGCCTCCATACCGCCCTGCGGCATGGAGAAGGGGTTGTGGCTGAACGCGACGTCGCCCTGCTCGTTGATCTCGAACATCGGGAAGTCGACGATCCAGCAGAAGCGGTAGACCTTCTCCTCGAAGAGGTCCGCGCGCTTGCCCGCCTCGACGCGGACCGGCGCCATGATGCGGTTGATCTCCGCCTCGTCCTCACTCGCGCAGAAGAACAGGCCGTAGCCGGGACCGGCGCCCAGGGTCGAGAGCAGTTCGTCGCTGATCTCGGTGACGAACTTGGCGATGGGGCCGGTGAGCTCACCGTTCTCTCCGACCTTGAGCCAGGCCAGGCCCTTGGCCCCCTGCTCGACCGCGAAGTCGCCGATACCGTCGAAGAACTTCCGAGGCTTGTCACCGACCCGCGGGACGGCCAGAGCGCGCACCTTCTTGCCCTCGAAGGCGCGAAAGTCGGTCTTGTCGAACAGCGCGGTGACGTCGAGCATCCGCATCGGCACGCGCAGGTCGGGCTTGTCCGTCCCGTACCACTCCAAAGCGTCCCGGTAGGCGATGCGCGGGTAGGGGGAGGTGATTTCCCAACCGTCGGAGAACTCCCGGAAAACGTCGGTCATCACCTTCTCGATGACCTCGAAGACGTCCTCCTGCTCGACGAAGCTCATCTCGACGTCAAGCTGGTAGAACTCGCCCGGGGAGCGGTCCGCGCGGCTGTCCTCGTCACGGAAGCAGGGAGCGATCTGGAAGTAACGGTCGAACCCGGCGACCATCAGGAGCTGCTTGAACTGCTGCGGCGCCTGGGGAAGAGCGAAGAACCGGCCGGGGTGCAGACGCGACGGCACCAGGAAGTCGCGGGCTCCCTCGGGGCTGGAGCTGGTCAGGATGGGGGTCTGGAACTCGTTGAAGCCCAGGTCCGTCATCTTCTGCCGGATCGAGGCCACCACCTGGGAACGGAGCATGATGTTGCGGTGCATCCGCTCACGGCGCAGGTCGAGGAAACGGTATCCGAGACGACGCTCCTCGGAGGTGTTGTCCTCCGGGAAGACGGTGAGGGGAAGTTCCTCGGTCGTGCCGAGCACCTCCATCTCCGTGGCCTCGATCTCGATCTCACCCGTGGGGAGGCCGGGGTTGACGTTCTCGTCGCTGCGCGCCGCGACCTGGCCGGTGACCCGGATCACCGACTCCTTGGAGATTCGGCTGAGCTGCTCGAACACCGGGGACTCGGGGCGTGCCATGAGCTGCGTGACGCCGTAGTGGTCGCGCAGGTCGACGAAGAGCAGACCGCCGAGATCACGACGGTTGTGCACCCAGCCCGAAAGGCGCACCTGCTGCCCGACGTGCTCCTTACGGAGCTGACCACACGAATGAGTCCTGTAACGATGCATGAGTTACCAAGTCCACTAACTACACGGCTGGGCGAGGATGCCGGGTTTCCCGAAGACGGACCCGGCTGGAGGCACGGCATGCCCCTTGACATCTGGAATCCTACCGCCAACGACTCGGCCGAGCCGCCCGGTCGAGGGCGGCCGGGGCGGGGTGGTCGGAGCCGCGCGGTCAGCCGGTCAGGGCACGCAGGTAGGGGTTGGTGGCCCGCTCGCGTCCGACGGTGGTGGCCGGACCGTGGCCGGGCAGAATCCGGGTGTCGTCGGAGCGTGCCAGGACGGCCGAGGCGAGGCTGGCGTTCATCGCCGCCGGATCGCCGCCCGGGAAATCGGTCCGGCCGATGGAGCCGGCGAAGACCAGGTCCCCGGCGAGCATGACCGGGGACTGACCGGCGGAGGCCAGGTGGTAGACGACCGACCCCGGTGTGTGGCCCGGGGTGTGCTCGACGGTGAACTCCAGTCCGGCGAGGGTGAGGGTGTCACCGCCGTCGACCTCCACGAGGTCCTCCGGCTCGCGGAAAGGGCCCGGGCCGAGCAGCGCGGACAGCTGCGCGGCGAAGCCGGGGTCGACGCCCGCGGCGGGCTCGGTCAGCAGACGCCGGTCGGCGGCGTGCAGGTGAACCGGCAGGCCCGCCCGGTCGGCCAGCTCGGCGGCCGACCACACGTGGTCGAAGTGGCCGTGGGTGAGCAGGACGGCGGTCGGAGTCAGGCCGTGTTCGGCCAGGGCCTTGCCCACCTGCTCGGTGGCGTCCTGGCCCGGGTCGACGAGGACGCAGTCACCGCCCGGGGCCGGAGCGAGCACGTAGCAGTTCGCGGCGAGGGGCCCGGTGGCGAGCGCGGTGATGAGCACGCAGGATCGTCCTGTTCCTCGGTTGGTTGCGGTTGCTGGATTCGGGGGTGGAGGGTCCGGGGCCGGCGAAGGCACCGCCCGGCCACGCGCCCCGCCCGTTCCGGCTGACCGGGCGGACGTACCCTACGAGTACAGAGCCTACCGACGCGCGCGGGGGCGGCGAACCGATGTGCGAGGGGGTGCGCGGCTTTGATCACCATTCGATCACCGCACGCGTCGGGCCTCTTTGCCAAACCGCGTGGTAATGCCATATTGGTCACCGGTGCCGTGTGCGCCGCGTCCGCCGACCAGCGCCTCTCCACGGCGGGTCCCCGGCCCGGCCAGACGCACGAGGGCGCCGCCGCAGACACGGTGATCTGCGCAAGAGTGAACCACGGCGCGTCGATGCCCGCCCAATCGTATGGATATCGTGCTGAGCACGGTGGTACCCATCACGAACAGGTGCGGGACGCCGCGACGACCCGAACCCGCCTACGGCCGGGCTCATGACAGCAGGAGGACACGGTGACCACGGACCCTTGGGGCCGCGTAGACGACGACGGCACGGTCTACGTGCGCACGAGCGAAGGCGAGCGGGTCGTCGGATCGTGGCAGGCGGGGGCCCCGGAGGAGGCCCTGGCCTTCTTCCGCCAGAAGTACGACGCGCTGGTCACCCAGGTGGAGCTGCTGGAGAAGCGGCTCCGCAGCACCGACCTGTCCGCGTCGTCGGCGATGTCCAGCATCGACAAGCTGCGCTCCCAGGTCAGCGAGGCGCACGCGGTCGGTGACCTGGACGCCCTCACCCGGCGGCTCGACGCGCTCGCCGGACGCGCCGAGGAGCGCAAGGTCGAGCAGAAGCACGCGCAGGAGCAGGCGCGCGGGCACGCCCGCGAGATCAAGGAGCGCATCGTCGCCGAGGCCGAACGGGTCGCGGTGGAGACGACGCACTGGAAGTCCGGCGGTGAGCGGATGCTCCAGCTCATCGAGGAGTGGAAGAAGGCCCCGCGCGCCGACCGGCCCACCGAGCAGGCGCTGTGGAAGCGCATGTCGGCGGCGCGCAACTCGTTCTCCAAGCGGCGCAAGGCCTACTTCGCCAACCTCGACCAGCAGCGCGAGGAGGTGCGCGCGGTCAAGGAGCGCATCGTCGCCGAGGCCGAGGCCCTGTCCGACTCGCAGGACTGGGGCCCCACGGCCCGCGCCTACCGCGACCTGATGCAGCAGTGGAAGAGCAGCGGACGCGCGGACCGGGCCAGCGAGGACCGGCTGTGGGCACGGTTCAAGACGGCCCAGGACCGGTTCTTCGACGCGCGCAACGCGGTCTTCGCTGAGCGTGACGCCGAACTGCGCGTCAACGCCGAGGCCAAGGAGCGGATCCTGGCGGAGGCCAAGGACGAGATCCCCACGATCTCCGACCCCCGCCGGGCCCGCGCGCGCCTGCGCGACTTCCAGGAGGCGTGGGAGGAGGCAGGAGAGCTGCCACGCGACGTGCGTGACCAGCTGGAGGGCGCCTTCCGCCAGATCGAGGACTCCGTGCGCCGCGCGGAGGACGCCGAGTGGGAGCGGACCAACCCGGAGGCCCGGGCCCGCGCCCAGGCCACGGTCGAACAGCTGGCGACCGCGATCAATGATCTGGAGGCGAAGCTGGAGAAGGCGCGCGAGCGCGGCGACTCCCGGCGGATCAAGGAGCACGAGGACGCGTTGCAGGCTCGGCGCTCCTGGCTGGCCGAGGCGGAGAAGGCGCTCAGCGAGCTGAGCTGACGCTTCTCCCGGACACGGGCGGGCCGCGTCCCCTGGCAGGGGACGCGGCCCGCCCGTATTGGTGAGAATGGTGGGGAGTCCGGGCCCGAACCGGGGGCCCGCGCCCATCGACGTGCTCCGAGGTCTCCATGCCCGACTCCACACCGCCGCCGACCGTCCTGGTCGTGGACGACGAACCGAACATCCGCGAGCTCCTCGCCGCTTCCCTGGAACTGGACGGCTTCACCGCGGTCCGGGCCGGGGACGCGGCGGGTGCGCGGGAGAGCGCACGGGAGCACGGACCGGCACTGGCGGTCGTGGACGTCATGCTTCCGGACGGGGACGGGTTCGCGCTCGCCGCCGATCTGCGGGCGGAGCACCCGGACCTGCCCGTGCTGTTCCTGACCGCGCGGGACTCGGTGACCGACCGTGTGGCGGGTCTGCGGGCCGGCGCCGACGACTACGTGACCAAGCCGTTCAGCGTGGAGGAGGTCGTCCTCCGGATCCGCGCGATCCTGCGGCGGGTGGGAGCGGTGGGGCGGCCGGACGAGGGTCGCGTCCTGCGGTACGAGGACCTGGAGTTGGACGAGGACGCCTATGAGGCGCGCCGGGGCGGGCGGACGATCCGTCTGTCCCCCACCGAGTTCGAGCTGTTGCGGTACCTCATGGCCAACGCCGGGCGTGTGCTGACCAGGCCGCAGATCCTGCGGACGGTGTGGGGCCAGGACGGCGACGACAGCCGGGTCGTGGAGACCTACATCAGCTACCTACGGCGCAAGGTGGACGTGGACGGCCCCCCGTTGATCCACACCGTCTGGGGCGTGGGGTACAGCCTGCGTCGGAGCCGTGACCGTGGCTGAGTTCCGGCGTGCGCGCCGCCTGCTGCCCGTGAGCCTGTGGGGGCGGCTGGTGTTGTCGGTGCTGGTGCTCACCACGGTGGCGATGGCGATGTTCGGTGTGGCCGGGTCCGTGCTGCTGCGCCAGTCGCTGACGGCGGAGGTGGACGAGCGGCTGGCCCGGATGATGGCCCCGTCGGTCTCGCGCGAGGAGTCGCCGCCGGACATGGGGCACGCCGAGCCGCCGGCCCTGCCGTCGGATCTGCGGGAGTTGCGGCTGGCCTCCGACGGGACGCTGCTGTGGCGTGTGGGACAGACGGAGGAGGACCCCTCGGGTCCCGACGTGTCGGGGTTGACCGCCGAGGAATTGCGAGAGGCTGACGGGTCCGTCTTCGAGCTGCCGGACACGGAGGGTGGCGCCGACTGGCGGGTCAGGGTCGGGGCGGCTCCGGACGGGACCGTCGCGATGCTGGCGCAGTCCCTGGCCGGGGTGGACACGACGTTGGCCCTGCTGAGGTGGGTGCAGCTCGGTGCGGGCACGGCGGTGCTGGTGGCCCTGGCCTCGGGCACGGTCGCGATCGTCCGTGTCCAGTTGCGCCCGTTGACGCGCATGCAGCGCGCGGCCGACGCCATCGCGGGTGGCGACTTCGAGGCACGCGTTCCGGAGGACCGGCGGCACGGCTCCGCCTCCGAGACCGCGCGCCTGGGCGCCGCGCTCAACACGATGTTGGGGAGGCTGTCGGAGGCGTTGAGGGAGCGGGAGGCCACGGCGGAGCGGATGCGGCGGTTCGTGGCCGACGCATCGCACGAGTTGCGCACCCCCCTGGCGTCGATCCGGGGGTTCGCGGAGCTGTTCCGACTGGGGAGGGAGCGTGGCCGGGTCTCGGCCGATCCGGTGGTGGACGACTGGATGCGGCGCGTGGAGTCCGAGGCGGAGCGCATGGGGACGTTGGTGGACGGCCTTCTGTTGCTGGCCCGCCACGACGAGCAGCCGGAGGTGGCCGCCGAGGACGTGGACCTGGCCGAGCTCGTGCGGGAGGGGGTCGCGGCGGCGCGGGCCCGGGAGGGGGGCACGGGGGAACGGGTGGCGTCGGAGACGGTGCCCGGGGTTCGGGTGGTCGGTGACCGGTCACGCCTGCGGCAGGTGCTGGACAACCTGATAGGCAACGCCCAGGTGCACACGCCGCCCGGAACCCCCGTACGGGTGTGGGTGGAGGTACTGGAGGACCCGGATCGGTGGACTCCGTCGGAGGAGGCGGTCCGGGTCGGCGCGCTGCCGTCGAGGGTGGGCCGTGTGGTCGCGGTGTGCGTACGCGACGAGGGGCCCGGGATCCGGGCACAGGACCGAGCACGGCTGTTCGACCGGTTCTTCCGGGCGGACGAGGGCCGCTCGCGCCACACGGGGGGCGCGGGACTGGGACTGGCGATCTCGGCCGCCGTCGTGTCCGCGCACGGCGGGGTCCTGGAGGTGGTCAGCGGGCCCGGTCAGGGCACGCTGTTCCGTGTGTTGCTACCGCTCGGCTGACGGGTACATCCCCCGTACCGGCCCTGTCCCCCGGGCCTGGCCACCACGGTCGGTCAGCGGCGTGAGTCCAGGTGGTAGACGTTCGCGGGCGTGGGATCGGCGGTCCCCTTCGGTTCCGCGCCGGTCCCCTGGTCCGCCTCGGCCGCCGCCTCCGTTCCCGTTTCCCGCTCCGCGGCGGACGCGGGCCGCCGCAGGCGTCGGTGGAGTCCGATCGCGCCGGCCGTCAGTAACGCCGTCAGAGCGGCACCGCCGATGACCCACGGAGCGATGACCGGACCGCGAACGATGTGGACCGCCGAGGCGCACGACGCCAGTGTGGCGTCGGGAGCGGGGCGCACGCACACGGTGGTGACCGAACGGTCCTCGTCCGGGACATCGGTGATCTCGCCGACGGCGGTCAGCACCGCGCGTTCCCCGGCTTCCAGGGCCCCGGTCCAGACGATCCGCCCGTCCTCGACGGCGGCCTCGGGTGAGGTGGAGGTGACCTCCATGGCCGGGGAGACGAACTGCACCACCTGAGCCTCGGGAAGGGCCTCGCCACCGGAGTTGCGGATCCGGATGGTGAGGTCGACCCGGTCGCCCTCGCGCAGGGGCTCCGCCTCGACCGCGGCCTCCACCACGACGTGGAGTGTGTCAGCCCCTGGAACGGGCGCCATCAGGAGGGCCGAGAGTCCTCCGGCTGACAGCGCCGTGAACACGGACATGGCGGACCCCCTCCGACAACCAGAATCACTATGCGTACATAGTATGTCGCAATGGGTGATATTTCTAGTTCGGGAGAGGATCCGCCGGTGAGATCCTAGGCGCCGACGGCCGACCGCAGCGCGGAGGCACGGTCGGTCCGCTCCCACGTGAAGTCGGGCAGCTCGCGGCCGAAGTGGCCGTAGGCCGCGGTCTTCGCGTAGATCGGGCGCAGCAGGTCGAGGTCGCGCACGATGGCGGCGGGCCGCAGGTCGAAGATCTCCTTGACCGCCTTCTCGATCAGCTCCGGGGCGACCTTCTCGGTACCGAAGGTCTCGATGAACACACCGACCGGGTGCGCCTTACCGATGGCGTAGGCGACCTGGACCTCGGCGCGCTCGGCGAGCTCGGCGGCGACGATGTTCTTGGCGACCCAGCGCGTGGCGTAGGCGGCCGAGCGGTCCACCTTCGACGGGTCCTTGCCGGAGAAGGCGCCGCCGCCGTGGCGGGCGTAGCCGCCGTAGGTGTCCACGATGATCTTGCGGCCGGTCAGACCGGCGTCGCCCATGGGGCCACCGATCTCGAAACGGCCGGTGGGGTTGACCAGCAGCCGGTAGTCGTCGGCGTCCAGGCCGAAGGCGGACACGACCGGCTCGATCACGTGCTCACGCACGTCCGGGGCGAGCATCTCGTCGAGGTTGATGTCGGCGGCGTGCTGGCTGGAGACGACGACCGTGTCGAGGCGGACCGGGGTCTGGCCCTCGTACTCGACCGTGACCTGGGTCTTGCCGTCCGGGCGCAGGTAGGGCACCGTGCCGTTGCGGCGGACCTCGGACAGGCGCTCGGAGAGCGAGTGCGCCAGCTTGATCGGCAGCGGCATGAGCTCGGGGGTCTCACGGTTGGCGTAGCCGAACATCAGGCCCTGGTCACCCGCGCCCTGCCGGTTGAGGGCGTCGTCCTCGTTCTCGACACGCGCCTCATAGGCGGTGTCGACACCCTGGGCGATGTCCGGGGACTGCGCGTCGATGGAGACGTTGACCCCGCAGGAGTCACCGTCGAACCCCTTGGCGGACGAGTCGTAGCCGATCTGGAGGATCCGCTCACGCACGATGGCGGGGATGTCGACGTAGGTCTGGGTGGTGACCTCACCCGCGATGTGGACCTGACCGGTGGTGATCAGCGTCTCGACCGCGACCCGGCTCGTGGGGTCGTTGGCGAGCATCGCGTCGAGGATCGAGTCACTGATCTGGTCGGCCATCTTGTCGGGATGGCCTTCGGTGACCGACTCGGAGGTGAAAAGGCGGCGGGACACGTTGCCTGACTCCTTGCAGCGGCTGCTGGCTGACATGTACCGGCGGCACGGGGCCGACCGGCGTGGTTGGTTGTCGCTCCACTGTAACGGGACCGATGAGGGTGGAAGTCCCGTGGTCGGGAGATCACGGGTTCCCGAAGGAAGTGTTGCGTACTCGGAGGTAGGAATCCAGTCCCGCGTGGTGGTGATTTACGGCAGACGCTCGGCCACGAGATCCCAGACCCGGTCCGCCAGGTCCTCCTTGGGGCCGAACGGCACGTCCACGGCGGCGCCCTCGGAGGTGAAGATCACCGCCTGGTTGTCCTCGGTGCCGAAGGCACGACCGCCACCGACCTGGTTGACCACGAGGAGGTCGCAGCCCTTGCGCTCCAGTTTGGCGCGCCCGTGGGCGAGCACGTCGTCGGTCTCGGCGGCGAAGCCCACGATGGTCTGCTCCCCGCCGTCCGCCGCCCGGGAGGCGACCAGTCCGGCGAGAATGTCGGGGTTCTCTGTCAACTCGATCGGCGCGGGCGCGGCCCCGGACTTCTTGATCTTGCTCCCGACACTGGCGGCGGGGCGGAAGTCGGCCACCGCGGAGGCCATGACCACGACGTCGGCCCCGACTCGCTCGGCGGCCATGGTCTCGGACAGGTCGAGCGCGGACTCCACTCGGACGACGCGGACCCCGGCGGGATCGGGCAGGGCGACGTTGGCCGCGACGATCGTCACCTCGGCGCCTCGGGCGGCGGCGGTCCGGGCCAGGGCGTATCCCTGTTTGCCCGAGGAGTGGTTGCCGATGAAGCGGACCGGGTCGATCGCCTCGCGCGTGCCCCCCGCGGAGATCACCACGCGCCGGCCGGTGAGGTCGGCGCCGCCCCCGCGTAGGGCCATGCGGGCCGCGTCGAACAGCTCGGCGGGCTCGGGCAGGCGCCCTCTGCCCGTGTCGGCCCCGGTCAGGCGCCCCTCAGCCGGGTCCAGAACGGTCGCTCCGCGCGCGCGGAGGGTGGCCACGTTGGCCTGGGTGGCGGGGTGCTCCCACATCTCGGTGTGCATCGCCGGGGCGAACACCACCGGGCATCGGGCGGTCAGGAGCGTGTTGGTCAGCAGGTCGTCCGCCAGCCCGGCGGCGGCCTTGGCCAGGATGTTGGCGGTGGCCGGGGCGACGAACACGAGGTCGGCGGACTGACCGATGCGCACGTGGGGCACCTCGTGCACGTCGTCCCAGACCGCGGTCGCCACGGGCTGCCCGGACAGGGCGGCCCAGGTGGGCTCTCCCACGAAGCGGAGCGCGTCGACGGTGGGCACGACCCGGACGCGGTGACCGGACTCGGTCAGTCGCCGGAGCAGCTCGCAGATCTTGTACGCGGCGATGCCGCCTCCGACGCCGAGGACCACCTGGGGCGTGCGGGCGGGTTCTGTCTCACTCACGAAAGGAGTTCTACCAGGTGCCGTCGCGGACAGGCACGGTCGAGCCCCGGCCGAGCTCGCGAGGCCGCGTAAGCGCCGTCAGTTGCCCTCGTAGGGCTCGGCGGTCAGCAGACCGGACTTGACCTCGCGCAGGGCGATGGACAGGGACTTCTCCTGGACGTGGGTCTCCACGAGCGGGCCGACGTACTCCAGCAGGCCCTCGCCGAGCTGAGCGTAGTAGGCGTTGATCTGACGGGCCCGCTTGGACGCCATGGTGACCAGGCTGTACTTGCTGTCGACGCACTCCAGCAGGTCGTCGATCGGCGGGTTGGTGATGCCTTCGGCGACGGGCTCGGTACCAGCCACTTCGTATCCCCCCAGGGACGGTCTCCGGCTCGTCGAAAGCCGTGACGTGATTGACAGGTGGGCGCCCGCGAACGGCGGTATCACGCCTTGGGCGCTCTGATCAACGCTAGCAGCTCGTCGCATACGTCCCGTACGGACGTGTTGACCAGCGTGGTGTCGAACTCCTTCTCCGCGGCGAGCTCGATTCTGGCCGCGTCCAGCCTGCGCTGGACGACCTCCTCGGACTCGGTGCCGCGGCCGGTCAGACGCCGGACGAGCTCCTCCCACGAGGGCGGCGCGAGGAAGACGTGCAGGGCGTCGGGCATGGACGCGCGCACCTGGCGGGCGCCCTGGAGCTCGATCTCCAGCAGGACGGGAACACCGGTGCTCAGCCGGTCGCGGACCGGGGCGCGGGGGGTGCCGTAGCGGTTGCCCGCGAACTCCGCCCACTCCAGCAGTTCGTCGTCGGCGACGAGCCGGTCGAACTCCGTGTCGGAGACGAAGTGGTACTGGACGCCCTCACGCTCACCGGGTCGGGGAGCCCGGGTGGTCACCGACACCGAGAGCCACACGTCGGGGTGGTCGCGGCGGATGGCGTCGACCACCGTGCTCTTCCCCACACCGGAGGGACCGGACAGGACGGTCAGCCGTTTCTCCTGCGGGCTGGTCTGGGCTCCGGACGCGTCTGGCATGGGTGGATCGGGCTTCCCTTCGAGGTCTCCGCGGTCGCGGGAAGCTCCATTTATACCACCGCGCCGCGGCACGGAGGACGCGTCGACCTGGGGCCGAGCGCCCGCCGTCCGCGGCGCGGGTCAAGCCTCACCGGGGGTTGGGCCACCACTGTGGCACGATGCCGCTCCCGCACGATCGGGGAACGGTTCCCGCCGCGACTGTGGGGGACGCGGACGGGCCGGTGCACTACGGGAACTACTTGGTCAGGTCCCCGAACTCGCTCTCGAGAGCGGCGCGCTGGTTGGTTCCCAGGCCGCGGACACGGCGGGACTCAGCGATGTTGAGCCGCTCCATGATCTGCTTGGCACGGACCTTGCCGACACCGGGCAGGGATTCGAGCAGAGCCGAAACCTTCATCTTGCCGATGACGTCGTCCTTGAGGCCGTTCGAGAGGACCTCGGACAGCGAGATGCCGCCGTTCTTGAGCTTGTTCTTGACCTCTGCACGCTCTTTTCTGGCCTTGGCGGCCTTCTCAAGAGCGGCACTGCGCTGCTCGGGTGTGAGGGGAGGAAGGGCCACGCCGGGTCACCTCGGATTTCTACTCGTTTGTAGAGGGCGGACGCCTGCGCAAGTTAGTAGGTCCGACCCCCCTTAGGCAACGCAAAGTGGCCCTTCAGCGGCTATTTCATCGAATGAACTACTGAGAGTTACAGCTTCATTGCGTTCTGAGACGAAAATCAGGACCTTGGTCCCGGTTGAAGAGACCGAAAAGCGTGCCACCAGTGCAGGTCACAGAGGGGTGACGCAGGTCACTGTCGGCTTTGAATTTCGGTTTTCGGACACACTTAATTGGTGACCGTCCGTGATCCACAACTGCGCGTGATGGGACCACTGCGACATCCCGCCCACACCTCCCTCCGATGCTCCGCTAGGCACGGACCCCGGCGCGCCGTACCGCGGCGGCGATCGCCGCCGCGGCGGCGCCGGGGTCCGCCGCCCTGGTGATCGGCCGACCGACGACCAGCAGGTCCGCTCCGGCCGCGACGGCCTCCTCCGGGGTGGCGACCCGGGACTGGTCACCCCTGTCCGCCCCCGCCGGGCGCACGCCCGGCGTGATCAGGGTGATGTCCGACCCCACCTCGTTCCTCACCAGGGCCACCTCCTGCGGCGAGCACACCAGGGCACGGGCCCCGGCGCCCACCGCCATCGCCGCCAGACGCCGCACCGCGTCGCGAGCCGGACCGAGCAGCCCCACCTGCTCCAGATCCTTCTCACTCATCGAGGTGAGCACCGTCACGGCGGCGATCCTCGTGTCCGGCGCGGCCTCCACCGCCGCCCGGACCATGTCCGCTCCCCCACTGGCGTGCACCGTGAGGATCGACGGCCGCAGGCCCGCGACGCTGCGCGCCGCGCCCGCGACCGTCGCCGGGATGTCGTGCAGCTTCAGGTCGAGGAAGACCCCGACGCGGTTGGCGCCGCGTACCGCGCTGACCACCTCGGGGCCGTACCGCAGGTACAGCTCCAACCCCACCTTCACCGTGCTCACGTGCGGTGCCACGGCGGAGGCCCAGGTGGCGGCGGTCTCGATGTCGTCGGCGTCGATCGCGACGGCGATCGGCGCGGGCGCGGTGGGCGCGGTCATGTCGGTTTCCCCTCTTCGTCCGACACCGTACAGTCGGTGTCAGCACCTGCACCTGTGCTTACGAATGTGCTTACGAAAGCACTAGCCGATGCACGTTCACTGTCATGTGCACACACCAAGGTGTGCGATTCCCCGGATGAGGCACTTCATGCGCCCCAGCCATGTCACTTCCCCGTAACGGCTGTCGAGACGGCCGTGAGCGGCCCTTTTCCCGGATCGGATGATCGGGGTGCCGGATACGCGCGTTCGGCCGGAGAAGGCCGTCTGAGCGCCGTTCAGCCCGGTCAGGGCACCCACGCCCGGTCCAGACCGGGCCTCAGGCCCCCACCCCCGATCTGTGGGCCGCGCCGACCAGGTCGACGGCCCGCTCCACCCCGCGCGCCTCCAGCGCCTCGGTGAACTGCCGGAGCACACGCGCACACGCGGACGGATCGGAGAAGTTGGTCGTACCCACCGCGACGGCGCTCGCCCCGGCCGCCATGAACTCGACCGCGTCCTCGCCCGTGCGCACCCCGCCCATGCCCACGATCGGCACATCGGGCAGAGCCTCGTGCACCCGGTAGACACAGCCCACCGCGAGCGGGCGGATCGCCGGACCCGACAGCCCGCCGATCCCGCCCGCCACGGCCGGGCGCAGGGTGCGGGTGTCGATCGCCATACCGCGCACGGTGTTGATCATCGACAGTCCGTCCGCCCTCGCCTCCACGCACGCCGTGGCCAGTTCCACGACGTCGGGCACATCGGCGGAGAGCTTGGCCAGGACCGGGACGTCCGAACGGGCGTGCGAGCGCACCGTGCTCACCACCGCCGCCGCGCTCGCCGGGTCGTCGACGAAGTACCGTCCGCCCGGGTCGGCCGGGTCCGGGCAGGCGAGGTTGACCTCGATGGCGCTGACGCCGTCCGCCTCGGAGACGCGTCGAGCCAGTTCGCCGAACTCCCCCATGCCCGTTCCGGCGATGGACACGATCGCCCGTCCGCCTCGGGAGAGCAGCCAGGGAAGGTCGCGCTGGAGGAAGACGTCGACTCCGGGCCCCTGCATGCCGGTGGTGCTCAGCATCCCGCTGGGCGTCTCGGCCATGCGCGGCGCGGGGCGTCCCGCGTGCGGTTCCAGCATCACCGACTTGGTGGTCACCGCGCCGATCGTGGAGATGTCGAAGAAGCGCGCCAGTTCGCGGCCCGCCCCGGCGCACCCGGCGGCGGTCACCACCGGGTTGGGCAGCTCGGCCGGGCCGAGCCGGATCCTGAGGTCCGTGTTCACCGTTCCCACCCTCCAGGTGCGTGCCGGTCAGGCGATGTCGCGCGCGGACTCGGCCGCGCGGGCGGCTTTGGAGCCCTTCCAGCCCGGTGCGCCCAGGGCGTCGAAGGGGATGGAGCCGACGTCGTCGAAGCGCACCCGTTCGCCGCGAAACACCGGGCCGTCCACGCAGGAGCGCACCATGCGGGTGACACCGTCCTCCCCCACGACGGGGATCACGCAGGTCATGCAGATCCCCGTACCGCAGGCCATCGTCTCCTCCACCGAGACCTGGACGGGCACGCCGTGTTCGCCCGCCACCGCCGTGACCGCGCGCAGCATGGGCATGGGGCCGCAGGCGTACACCGCGTCGGACCGGGCCTCCTCGATGACCCGGCCGAGCACGTCGGTCACCTGGCCGCGTGTGCCGAAGGACCCGTCGTCGGTGGTGAAGACGGCCGTCTCGGCGACACGGCGGGCGGTGATGGCGCTGAACACGCGGTCGGACGAGGCCGCGCCCAGGACGAAGTCCACCCGGCAGCCCCGCCGGCGCAGGGCCTGGGCGAGCGGGAACAGCGGGGCGCTGCCCGACCCGCCGCCCACGAGCACGCAGTTGACCGGGTCCCGCGGCAACGGGAAGGGGCGGCCCAACGGTCCGACCACGTCCAGCAGGTCGCGCGATCTTCGTTCGGACAGCCACGCGGTACCCGTCCCCCGCACGGCGAACAGGAACTCGACGGTGCCCCCGTAGTCGGGTTTGACGTCGTGGATGGCGAAGGGGCGGCGCAGCAGGGTGCTGGAGTGGTCGCCGCCCACCCCCACCGTGACGAACTGCCCGGAGCGGAAGCGCTCGGCCACGCCCGGCGCGACCACGGTGATGGCGTAGTAGGCGTCCACCCGGCGCACGTTCAGCACGGGGCACCTGATCTGCACCGGTCCGTTGTCGCTCATGGTGTCCTGGAGCCTTCCTCGCCTCGGCCGTGCGTTCGCCGTGGGCGCGCGGTCCACGGCGAACGCACTCTACTGCGTCCGAGCCCGGTCTCCGGCCCGGTTACGCCCGGCTGGCGTCGAGGGTGCTCGCGTGCTCCTGGAGGGAGCGCACTCCCACATCGCCGCGCACTCGCGCCTCGATCGCCTGTACCGCGGCGGCCAGCCCCTGGACCGTGGTCACGCTGGGCACGCCGCGCACGACGGCCGCGGTGCGGATCTCGTACCCGTCCAGACGCGGTCCGGCCTGCCCGGCGCTGCCGAAGGGGGTGTTGACGATGAGGTCGACCCCGCCGTCGTGGATGAGCTGCACGATGGTCGGCTCGCCGTCGGGACCGGGGCCCTCGCTGTGCTTGCGCACGACGGTGGCGCGCACCCCGTTGCGGCGCAGGACCACGGCGGTGCCCTCGGTGGCCAGGATCTCGAAGCCCAGGTCGGCCAGGCGCTTGACCGGGAAGATCATCGAGCGCTTGTCCCGGTTGGCCACGGACACGAACACCCGGCCGCTGGAGGGCAGCTGTCCGTTGACGGCCAGCTGCGACTTGGCGTAGGCGGAGCCGAACTGTACGTCCAGGCCCATGACCTCGCCGGTGGAGCGCATCTCGGGGCCGAGGATGGTGTCGACGCCCTCGCCCTGCTTGTCGATGAACCGGCTGAAGGGCAGCACGGCCTCCTTGACCGAGACCGGCGCGTCGGCGGGCAGGTCTCCGCCGTCGCCCTCGGCGGGCAGCATGCCCTCGGACCGCAGCTCGGCGATGGTGCTCCCGGCCATGACGCGGGCCGCGGCCTTGGCCAGCGGCACGGCGGTCGCCTTGGACACGAACGGCACGGTGCGGGAGGCGCGCGGGTTGGCCTCCAGCACGTACAGGACCCCGGAGGCGAGCGCGTACTGGACGTTGAGCAGGCCGCGCACGCCGGTCCCCCGGGCGATGGCCTCGGTGGAGTAGCGGATCCGCTCGATGTCCTCGCTGCCCAGGGTGACCGACGGCAGGGTGCACGCCGAGTCGCCGGAGTGGATCCCGGCCTCCTCGATGTGCTCCATGACGCCGCCCAGGTACAGGTCGGTGCCGTCGTAGAGCGCGTCGACGTCGATCTCGATGGCGTCGTCGAGGAAGCGGTCGATCAGGACCGGGTGCTCGGGGCTGACCTCGGCGTTGCGCCGGATGTAGTCGGCGAGCATCGTCTCGCTGTAGACGATCTCCATGCCCCGGCCGCCGAGCACGTAGGACGGGCGGACCATGACCGGATAGCCGATCTCGTCCGCGGCCGCCTTGGCCTCCTCGAAGGAGTAGGCGGTGCCGTGCTTGGGCGCGGGCAGCCCGGCCTCGGCCAGGACCTTGCCGAACTCACCGCGGTCCTCGGCCAGGTCGATGGCCTCGGGGCTGGTGCCGATGACGGGCACCCCGGCGGCCTTGAGGCGGCGGGCCAGGCCGAGCGGGGTCTGTCCGCCCAGCTGCACGATGACCCCGGCGACCGGTCCGGTGGCCTGCTCGGCGCGGACGACCTCCAGGACGTCCTCCAGGGTGAGCGGCTCGAAGTAGAGCCGGTCGCTGGTGTCGTAGTCGGTGGAGACGGTCTCGGGGTTGCAGTTGACCATCACGGTCTCGTACCCGGCCTCGGACAGCGCGAAGGAGGCGTGGACGCACGAGTAGTCGAACTCGACGCCCTGGCCGATGCGGTTGGGTCCCGAACCGAGGATGATGATCTTGGGCCGGTCGCCGGTGGGGACCTCCGTCTCCTCGTCGTAGCTGGAGTAGAGGTAGGGCGTGCGGGCGGCGAACTCGGCGGCGCAGGTGTCCACGGTCAGGTAGACGGGGTGGATGCCCAGGGCGTGACGCAGCTCGCGGACCACGTCCTCGCGCTTGCCGGTGATCTCGCCGATCTGGACGTCGGAGAAGCCCAGTCCCTTGGCCTCGCGCAGCAGGTCCGCGTCGAGCTTGGGCGCGTCGGCCAGCACGCGGGCGGTCTCCTCCAACCGGAGCATCTGGTCGAGGAACCACGGGTCGATCCGGGTGGCCTCATGCAGTTCCTCGACGGTCGCTCCGGCGCGCAGGGCCTGCTGGACCTGGCGCAGGCGGTGCTCGGTCGGGGTGGCGGCCCGGCGCAGCAGGTCGCCCTTGTCCCCGGGCTCGCCCGCCCAGGTGAAGCCGACGTCCGCCTTCTCCACCGAGCGCATGGCCTTCTGGAGGGCCTCGGGGAAGGAGCGGCCGATGGCCATCGCCTCGCCGACGGACTTCATCGTGGTGGTGAGGCCGGGGTCGGCGCCCGGGAACTTCTCGAAGGCGAACCGGGGAACCTTGACGACCACGTAGTCGAGCGTGGGCTCGAAGCTGGCCGGAGTCTCCCGGGTGATGTCGTTGGGGATCTCGTCGAGCGTGTAACCGACGGCGAGCTTGGCGGCGATCTTGGCGATCGGGAAGCCGGTGGCCTTGGAGGCCAGCGCCGAGGAGCGGGACACGCGGGGGTTCATCTCGATGACGATGATCCGGCCGGTGGTGGGGTGGACGGCGAACTGGATGTTGCAGCCGCCGGTGTCCACGCCGACCTCGCGGATGACCGCGATGCCGATGTCGCGCAGTTTCTGGTACTCGCGGTCGGTCAGGGTCATGGCGGGGGCCACGGTGATGGAGTCACCGGTGTGCACGCCCATGGGGTCGAGGTTCTCGATGGAGCACACGACCACGACGTTGTCGTTGGTGTCGCGCATCAGCTCCAGCTCGTACTCCTTCCAGCCGAGGATGGACTCCTCCAGGAGCACCTCGGTGGTCGGGGAGAGCGCGAGGCCCTGTCCGGCGATACGGCGCAGCTCGGCCTCGTCGTGGGCGAAGCCGGAGCCGGCGCCGCCCATGGTGAAGGACGGCCGGACCACGACCGGGTAGTCCAGCTCCTCGGCGGCGTCCAGGCACTCCTGGAGGGTGTGGCAGATCCGGGAGCGCGCGGACTCGCCGCCGATGCGCTCGACGATCCCCTTGAAGGTCTCGCGATCCTCGCCGGACTGGATGGCCTCGATGTTGGCGCCGATCAGCTCGACGCCGTACTTCTCCAGGATGCCCGCCTCGTCCAGGGCGACGGCGGCGTTGAGCGCGGTCTGCCCGCCCAGGGTGGGCAGCAGGGCGTCGGGGCGCTCCTTGGCGATGATCTTCTCGATCATCTCGGTGGTGATCGGCTCGACGTAGGTGGCGTCGGCGATCTCCGGGTCGGTCATGATCGTGGCCGGGTTGGAGTTGACCAGGATGACCCGCAGGCCCTCGGCCCGCAGAACCCGGCAGGCCTGGGTACCCGAGTAGTCGAACTCGGCCGCCTGCCCGATCACGATCGGGCCGGAGCCGATCACGAGGACGGATGAAAGGTCACTACGGCGCGGCATGCTCTTCCTCTACTACTGCTTGGCAGCCGGTGCGGGCTGGGCGGACATCAGGTCGCAGAACTCGTCGAAGAGTCCGGCGGCGTCGTGGGGGCCCGCGGCGGCCTCCGGGTGGAACTGGACGCTGAACGCGGGGCGGTCCAGCAGCCGCAGGCCCTCGACGACCTGGTCGTTGAGGCCGATGTGGCTGACCTCGGCCCGGCCGTACGGGGTGTCGAAGGGGGCGTCGAGCGGCGCGTCGACGGCGAAGCCGTGGTTCTGGCTGGTGATGGCGACCTTGGTGGTGCGGGTGTCGCGCACCGGCTGGTTGACGCCCCGGTGGCCGAAGGTCAGCTTGTAGGTGCCCAGGCCCAGGGCGCGGCCCAGGATCTGGTTGCCGAAGCAGATGCCGAAGAGCGGCTTGCCCGCGTCCAGGACTCCGCGCATGGCGGCGACGGGGCCGTCGGCGGTGGCGGGGTCGCCGGGGCCGTTGCTGAAGAACACGCCGTCGGGGTCGAGGGCGAGGATGTCCTCGGTGGTGGCCGCGGCGGGCAGCACGGTGACGCGGCAGCCGCGCTCGGCCAGGCGCTGGGGCGTCATGGCCTTGATGCCGAGGTCGACGGCGGCCACGTGGAAGCGGGTCTCGACGCCCTCGGGCGGCAGGACCTCGTAGGACGCGTCGGTGCTGACCTCGGCGGCCAGGGCGGACCCGGCCATGGGCGGCTGCTCCATGATGCGGGCCAGCAGCGCCTTCGGGTCGGTCTCGACCGTACTGATCGCGGCGCGCATGGCGCCCCGGTCGCGCAGGTGGCGGGTCAGGGCGCGGGTGCCCCTGAGGGCGATGCCGACCACGCCCTGGCGGCGCAGCTCCTCGTCGAGGGTGCGCTGGGCGCGCCAGTTGGAGGGGATGCGCGCGGGCTCGCGGACGACGTACCCGGCGACCCAGATCCGGCCGGACTCGGGGTCGTCGTCGTTGACGCCGGTGTTGCCGATGTGCGGCGCGGTCATGGCGACGATCTGGCGGTGGTAGGAGGGGTCGGTGAGGGTCTCCTGGTAGCCGGTCATCCCGGTGTTGAAGACGGCCTCGCCGAAGGTCTCCCCGGTGGCGCCGAAGGAGCGGCCGTGGAACACGCGGCCGTCCTCGAGCACCAGAATCGCCGGTCCGCCGGTTTCCTCGGACACGTTCTCCCCCTCTACCGAACCAGTTCTGACCTGGATGTTCGCTGTCGTGTTCAACTGATCTTCCCCTCCAGGACGGTCGGAACCCCGCGCAGGAAGGTCGCGCGGACCCGGCCGGGCAGGGTCATGCCGCGGAAGGGGGTGTTGCTGCTCTTGGTGGCCATGGCCCCGCCGTCGACCTCGACGGGGTCCGCCGGGTCGTACAGGACGACGTTGGCGGGCTCACCGGCGGCCAGGGCGCGGCCGTGCTCGGAGACGCGGCCGATGCGGGCGGGTGCCGCGGACATCCGGTCGGCGACCTGGTCCCAGGTGAGCAGGCCGGTGTCGACCATCGTGCGCTGGACGACCGCGAGGGCGGTCTCCAGGCCGACCATGCCCATGGCGGCGGTGGACCACTCGGTCTCCTTGGCCTCCACCGGGTGGGGGGCGTGGTCGGTGGCCACGATGTCGATCGTTCCGTCGGCCAGCCCCTCGCGCAGCGCCTGGACGTCCTCGGCGGTGCGCAGGGGCGGGTTGACCTTGTAGATCGGGTCGTAGCTCTCGACCAGGTCGTCGGTGAGCAGCAGGTGGTGGGGGGTGACCTCGGCGGTGACGTCGCAGCCGCGGGCCTTGGCCCAGCGGATGATGTCGACGGACCCCTTGGTGGAGACGTGGCACACGTGCAGGCGGGATCCGACGTGCTGGGCGAGGAGGCAGTCGCGGGCGATGATCGCCTCCTCGGCGACCGCGGGCCAGCCGGGCAGGCCGAGGCGGTCGGAGACGCAGCCCTCGTTCATCTGGGCGCCCTCGGTCAGGCGGGGCTCCTGGGCGTGCTGGGCGACGACGCCGTCGAAGGCTTTGACGTACTCCAGGGCGCGGCGCATGAGCAGGGCGTCGGAGACGCAGATGCCGTCGTCGGAGAAGACGCGGACCTGGGCGGCGGAGTCGGCCATGGCGCCGATCTCGGCGAGGCGTTCACCGGCCAGTCCGACGGTGACGGCGCCGACGGGGCGCACGTCGCAGTAACCGGCCTCGCGGCCCAGGCGCCAGACCTGCTCGACGACCCCTGCGGTGTCGGCGACGGGGTCGGTGTTGGCCATGGCGTGGACCGCGGTGTAACCGCCCATCGCGGCGGAGCGGGAGCCGGTGGCGACGGTCTCGGCGTCCTCGCGGCCGGGTTCGCGCAGGTGGGTGTGGAGGTCGACCAGACCAGGCAGGGCGATGAGGCCGTCGGCGTCGATGGTCTCCGCGCCCTCGGGGGCGTTCAGGTCGGGGCCGACGGCCTCGATCCGGCCGTCGGCGAGCAGGATGTCGACGGGGTCGCCGCCGAGCGCTCGGGCGCGGCGGATCAGGTGCGGTCCGTGGGTGTCGGGCATCGCTGTGTGGATTTCCTCGTGTTCGGTGTGCGGAAGGCGGGTGCGGGCGCGACGGGGCGCGGGCGCGCGGCCCTGGTGTGGCGGGCGCGCGGCCCGGCGGACGCCGGTCGGGCCGTCGTCGGCGGTCAGGAGCCGCCGAGCAGCAGGTAGAGGACGGCCATGCGCAGGCTCACGCCGTTGGCGACCTGTTCGGTCACGGTGCAGCGCGGGGAGTCGGCGACCTCGGCGGAGATCTCCATGCCGCGGACCATCGGGCCCGGGTGCATGACGATGGCGTCCCCGGGCATGCGTGCCAGGCGTTCGCCGTCCAGTCCGTAGTTGCGGCTGTACTCGCGCACGGACGGGAAGTAGGACTCGGTCATGCGCTCGGCCTGCACCCGCAGCATCATCACCACGTCGGACTTGGGCAGGACCTCGTCGAGGTCGTAGGAGACCTCGCAGGGCCAGGTGTGCACCGAGACCGGCAGCAGGGTGGGCGGCGCGACCAGGGTGACGTGCGCGCCGAGGGTGGTCAGCAGGAGCACGTTGGAGCGGGCGACGCGGCTGTGCAGGATGTCGCCGACGACGGCGACCCGCAGCCCCTCCAGGCGGCCCAGGCGGGAGCGCATGGTGAAGGCGTCCAGGAGGGCCTGGGTGGGGTGTTCGTGGGTGCCGTCGCCCGCGTTGAGCACGGAGCCGTCGACCCAGTTGGCGAGCCGGTGGGCGGCCCCCGAGGCGCTGTGGCGGATGACGACGCCGTCGGCGCCCATCGCCTGGAGGGTCAGGGCGGTGTCCTTGAGGCTCTCGCCCTTGGAGACGCTCGACCCCTTGGCGGAGAAGTTGATGACGTCGGCGGACAGGCGCTTGGCGGCGAGCTCGAAGGAGGTGCGGGTGCGCGTGGAGTCCTCGTAGAAGAGGTTGACGACGGTGCGCCCGCGCAGGGTCGGCAGTTTCTTGACGGAGCGGTCGCTGACCCGTGCGAGCTCCTCGGCGGTGTCCAGGACGAGCGTGGCCTCGTCGCGGGTGAGGTCTCCGGTGGAGAGCAGGTGGCGCATCAGGAGTTCCCCTCCGTCGTACCGGGGCGCGTCGGGCGAGAACCGGGCCGCAGGCCTCCTTTGAGGGTGGTGGAGGGCGACGAAGAGGGAGGCTCGTCGGCCGTAGGCCGTCGTTTGAGGGTGGTGGAGGGCGACGGGCGGGCGGGGCCGAGCAGGACCGCGTCGTGGCCGTCGGTCTCGGTCAGACGGACGGTGACGTTCTCACGCAGGGAGGTCGGCAGGTTCTTGCCGACGTAGTCCGCGCGGATGGGCAGTTCCCGGTGGCCGCGGTCGACGAGGACGGCGAGCTGGACCGCGCGGGGGCGGCCGAGGTCGCCCAGGGCGTCCAGGGCGGCGCGCACGGTACGGCCGGAGAAGAGGACGTCGTCGACCAGGACGACGACGCGGTCGTCGAGGCCGCCCGCGGGGATCTCGGTCTTGCCGAGCGCGCGGGCGGGGGCCATCCGCAGGTCGTCGCGGTACATGGTGATGTCGAGGGAGCCCGTGGGCACCTTCAGGTCCTCGACGCGTTCGATCCGCTGGGCCAGGCGCTGGGCGAGGGGGACGCCGCGCGAGGGGATGCCCAGCAGGGTGACGTGTTGACCGCCCTTGGTGCGTTCGAGCACCTCGTGGGCGATGCGGGTGAGGGCCCGGTTGATCTCGGCCCCGTCGAGGACGGCCCGGCCGTCCTCGGGTGTGTCGGGGGACGTCGTGGGGTCGGTGGACCCGGCGTCACCCCTCGTCTGGTTTTGCGCACGCAAAGTAGTGACCCCTTCCCTGCCTCACTGGACAGGACGTTAAAGGATGTCGATCGGGGCCACGCTACCAGCGACGACAGGGACCCTCCAGAGGCGTCCGGCGCCAACCCGTCACGAATGTGACTCTCGTCACATAAAGAGTGGGCGCTTCATCACCCAAGGGTGACCGTTTCATGACTGGCCGGATTGGCCCCACGAGTAGGCAAAACACGAAAATGCCTGTCAGATCGGGCTTTTCGCCCACCTGATCTGCCCCACTCGCACCGATCAGTACAGACATGAGAGGTGTCTCACTTACGCACGGTTTGGCCACTGATTCGTCGCGTTTCACACCAACGGCTTGACCTGGAAGCCAGACCCCCCTAGCGTCACTGTCTGTAACCATTGCCGGGTGGGGTTGCACCCCGTGACCACCGATGGACCGCCTCGGCGGCCCGCCGAGGACGAGCGGACGTCTCCCCCACCACGCCAGCCACCGTCACGGCCGGGAGCGACAAGAAGATGCCATCCGAATACGCGAAGTCCCTCGGTGCGCGACTGCGTGCCATCCGCACCCAGCAGGGCCTGTCCCTGCACGGCGTGGAGGAGAAGTCCCACGGGCGTTGGAAGGCCGTCGTGGTCGGCTCCTACGAGCGCGGTGACCGCGCGGTCACCGTCCAGAAGCTCGCCGAACTGGCCGACTTCTACGGCGTCCCCATGTCGGAGCTCCTGCCCGGCGGAGCCGCCCCCACCCCCCTCGGCCCGACGCCCAAGCTGGTCATCGACCTGGAGCGCATGCAGCAGCTCCCGCAGGAGAAGGCGGGCCCGCTCTCCCGCTACGTGGCCACCATCCAGAGCCAGCGCGGTGACTACAACGGCCGCGTGCTGTCCATCCGCCAGGAGGACCTGCGCTCACTCGCGGTCATCTACGACAAGTCGCCGTCGGACCTGACCGAGGAGCTCATCAACTGGGGCGTCCTCGACCCCGAGGCGCGCCGCGCGGTCGACGCCTTCTAGGACCGACGCACCGCCCCGACCGGGCACGCACGAGAACCGGCGATCCACGGGACGCCGGTTTCTTGTGTGTCCGGGGCCGCCGCCGACCGTGACCGGTCCCGACGGGCCGCCCCGAACACGAGGGCGGCGCGGCCGGACGTGGGGCTTCCCCTCCCCAGCCCGGCCGCGCCGTCGTCCGCGGGGGTGACCCGTCGGACCACAATCGAACGCCAGTTCGATTGACCCCCAGTTAACCCCAGCCCGCCGAACGCGTCAAGCGTTCCGGTGACGGTCGGACTACGCTTGCGGAGTGGTACCAGACACCGAACTGCGCGAACTCGCCCCCGCGGCCTTCGCACACGCCGTCCCCGCCCTCCTCGGGGTGTACGAGGCGGCCATGCGCCCCCCGTCCGAACAACTGCCCGGCCGGGCCTCCGTCATGAACGGCCACGCCCACTACCCCGGTTTCCGCTCGGTGGTGGCGGTACACGGAGAACGACCGGTCGGCTTCGCCTACGGGTTCCACGGCTACGACGGCCAGTGGTGGCACGACGTCGTCACCGACGCGCTACGCGCCCGCGGCCGGACCCGGCTGGCGCGCCGGTACCTGTCCGACCCCCTGGAGATCGCCGAGGTCCACGTCCACCCGGACACGCAGAACCAGGGGGTGGGCAGGGCGATGCTGCACGCCCTGTGCGAAGGCAGGACGGAGCGCACCGCGGTGCTGTCCACACGCGAGGGACCGACCGCGGCCCGCCACCTGTACCGTTCGTGCGGGTTCACCGAACTGCTGGAGGAGTTCTCCTTCCCCGGCAGCCCGGATCAGCCCTTCTCGATCATGGCCGCGCGGTTGCCGCTGCGGAACTCCGGGGGGCGACCTCCCGGTAGATCTCCCTGGTGGCGGTGGACTGGTTGAAGGTGATGAAGTGGATGCCCGGCGCGCCCTCCTGGAGCAGCCGCTCGCACATGCCCTGGGCGTACTCGATACCGAAGGCCCGCACGGCCTCGGGGTCGTCGCCGAGGCCCTCGTAGCGCCGCGCCAGCTCGGGCGGGAAGGGGGCCCCGGACAGTTTCTCCGAGTGCGGGATCGAGGCCAGCTTCACCACGGGGAACACCTCGGGGATGATCGGCACCTCGCAGCCGCGGGCGGCCACGCGGTCGCGCAGCCGCAGGTAGTCCTCGACGTCGAAGAACATCTGCGTGATGGCGTAGTCGGCGCCGGCCTCGCACTTGCGCACGAAGTGGTCGGTGTCGGTCTCGACGTCGGCCGACCGGGGGTGCTTGTACGGGAAGGCCGCCACACCGACGCTGAAGTCACCGCTCTCCTTGAGCAGTCGGACCAGCTCCTCGGCGTAGGTCAGCCCCTGCGGGTGCCGGACCCACTCGCCCGTCGGGTCGCCGGGCGGGTCGCCGCGCACGGCCAGCATGTTGGACACGCCCGCGTCGGACAGCCGTCCGATGAGGTGCCGCAGCTCCGCCACCGAGTGGTCGACCAGCGTCATGTGCGCGACCGGCAGCAGCGTGGTGTCGGTCGCGATGCGCTCGGTGGTCTCCACGGTGAGGTCGCGCGTGCCACCGCCCGCACCGTAGGTGACCGAGACGAACGAGGGGCCCAACGCCTCGATCTCACGGATCGCGCGCCAGAGCCGCGCCTGGGACTTGGGCCCGCGCGGAGGGAAGAACTCGAAGGAGAACATCGGTTCGCCCGCGTCGAGGAGTTCCCGGATCTGACGCGGCCGTGCGGCCGTGTTTCGGAGCCCCGCGGGGCGTGTCGGTGCTGCCAGCATGCGTACAACCTTAGGCGAGCCCCCCTCACCCGCCGGAAGGGGTGTCCCACTCCGTGAGACGGTGAACGCGAAATGTGTCCGGACACACCCCCCGAATCCGGATGCGTCGGACGGGTGCTCCTGCGATCATCGGCCGATGGCACCGCGTTCCCCCCGACTCCTGTACGTCCTCGCGCAGCTCCTGAGGTTCGCCTGGCTCCAGGCCCGGGCGTGCGCCTTCGCGGCGTGCATGTTCGTCGGCATGGCGGCGTCCACCGTGGTGCCCCTGCCCCTCCCCCGTTACGACGCGCTCCTGCTGTACGCCGTGGCCGTGACCGCCGTGTTCTGGGGGCTGCGGCTGGAGAGCGGGCGGGAGATCGCCGCGATCGCGGGCTTCCACGTCGTGGGGCTGGCCTTCGAGCTGGTCAAGGTACGGCTGGGGTCGTGGTCCTACCCCGAGCAGGCGTGGACGGTGCTGTGGGGTGTGCCCCTGTACAGCGGATTCATGTACGCGGCCGTGGGCTCCTACATCGTGGGGGCGTGGCGACTGCTGGAACTGTCCCTGGTGGGCTACCGGGCCCGGGCCACCACCGCCGTGGCGGTCGCGATCTACCTCAACTTCCTCACGCACCACTGGCTCCCCGACCTGCGAGCGCTGTTGGCCGTCGTGCTCATCGTGGTGACGTGGGGGACGTGGGTGTACTTCACCGTGGGTGAGGCGCGCTACCGGATGCCGCTGTCCCTGTCGTTCCTGTTGATCGGGGTGTTCCTGTGGGTGGCGGAGAACGTGTCCACCCTGTTCGACGCCTGGCGCTACCCGCACCAGGCGGACGGGTGGGACTTCGTGCACGTCGCCAAGCTCGGCGCGTGGGCGCTCCTGGTGACGGTGTCCTTCGTCCTGGTCGCCAGCTGGCACCAGACTCGGGACAGCGGGGAGAAACACGCCTCGGACGTCCGCTGAGCGAAAGCCGGCCGGCGTTCCCGCGAAACCGGACCGCCCGTCCCGACCAGCCGCTAGTGTGCTGGGTATGGCCCCTTCCCCTTCCTCAGCCACGTCCGTCTCACCCGTCTCCGTCATCCGCTCCGCCGTGGACGGCGAGCTGACCGCGTTCTGCACCACGCACCGGGCGCGGCTCCTGGAGATCGGCGCCGAGCTGGCCCCGGCCATGGACGCCCTGGAGGCGATGCTCTCCGGTGGCAAGCGTCTGCGCCCCACTTTCTGCTACTGGGGCTGGCGCGGCGCGGGCGGCGCCGGGGACGACGGGCGGATCGTACGCGCGGCGGCGTCCCTGGAGTTCCTCCAGGCGTGCGCGCTGATCCACGACGACGTGATCGACCGCAGCGACACCCGGCGGGGGCTGCCCGCCACGCACAAGCGGTTGGCGGCCCTGCACGCCGAACACGGGTGGAGCGGTGACAGCGAGGGGTTCGGGCAGGGCGCGGCGATCCTCATCGGCGACATCTGCCTGGCCTGGTCCGACGAGATGTACCAGGCGAGCGGGTTCGCCCTGGAGACGCTCCAGGCCGGTCGGCCGCCCTTCGACGCGATGCGCACCGAGGTGATGGCGGGACAGTACCTGGACACCCTGGAGCAGGTGCGGGGCACGAGCACCCGTGAGGCCGCGCTGCGCGTGATGCGCTACAAGTCCGCCAAGTACACGATCGAGCGGCCCCTGCACCTGGGCGCGGCGCTGGCCGGACGCCTCGACGCCCTGGAGGGCGTCTACACCGACTACGGCCTGCCCCTGGGAGTGGCCTTCCAGCTGCGCGACGACGTCCTCGGGGTGTTCGGCGACCCCGGCACCACCGGCAAGCCCGCTGGGGACGACCTGCGCGAGGGTAAGCGCACCCTGGTGGTGGCCGAGACCCTCGCGCGCGCGGGGAAGGCCGACGCGGACCGGTTCCGCACCCTGTTGGGAACACCCGACCTGTCGGCGGAGTCGGTCGAGTGGATGTGCGCGCTGATCACGGACTCCGGGGCGCTCAAGGCGTGCGAGGCCGTCATCGAGGAGTACGCCGGGCAGGCGATGGACGCCCTGGAGAGCCCCGGTCTGGACGCCGCCGCCCGCGAACCGCTGCGGCGGCTCGTGGTGGCCGCCACGTCCCGGACGCACTGACCGCCCCGGGGCGATCGCTCCCCGACGAACGGGTGGGACAGACCGTACGAAAGTAGGTTGTCCCACCCCGTTTCCCCCCGGTTGAATCGGCGGCAGCCACATCGCCAGCACGGGGGGCGTCGGACGCGGCCGCGCAGTTCTTCACCATGGTGGCCGTGGACTCGCGCAGCTACCCCATGTTCGCGTTCCTGTTCGGCTACGGCATCGTGCGGCTGGCCACGCGTCAGGAGGCGGCCGGGGCCGGCCCGAAGGACGTGTCCGCCCTGCTGCGGCGGCGCAACCTGTGGCTGCTGGGGTTCGGTTTCGTCCACGCCCTCCTGCTGTGGTTCGGCGATGTCCTGGGCGCCTACGGACTGGCCGGTCTGGTGTTGTGCTGGCTGTTCCTCCGCCGCAGGGACACCACGCTGCTGGTGTGGGCCGGGGCGCTCACCGGGATCATGGTGCTACTGTCCGCGGTCGGCCTGCTGGGGCTCGTGTTCCAGCAGACCGGTACGGAGACCGCGACATCGGTCTCCGACGGTGTGGACATGATGGCCGGCAACATCGAGAACCCCTCCGTGATCGGCGCCGCCCTCGGCCGTATCACCGCCTGGCCCGTGGTCGTCCTCGGCCAGGGTCTGGTGGGGCTGGTGGTCCCCACCGTGATACTGCTCGGATTCTGGGCCGCGCGCCACCGGATCCTGGAGGAGCCCGGGCGCCACCTCGTCCTGCTGTGCGTGGTGCTGACCGCACTGACCGCCGCCGGGAAGCGCTCGATCTCGTGCTACCTGTCTTATCCGAGAGTGCTCCGGCGTTCACGCCGAAGGTGAATCGAATCCGAACCCTCGCTCGTCCGTCAGCACAGGCGGCCCCGGTCTTGTCGTAGGCGGGTGTGAGGATGCGGGTGTGCAGCTCCGATACCAGTTCCGTGCGTACCCGGACGCCGACCAGCGCACCGCGCTGGCCCAGACGTTCGGGTGCGCTCGCGTGGTCTACAACGACGCCCTGCGAGCGCGTGAGACCGCCCGCGCCGACGGCGAGGCGTTCCCCAAGACCGACGAGTTGTCCACGCGGTTGATCACCGACGCGAAGAAGACCGCCGAACGGTCCTGGCTGGGCGAGGTATCGGCTGTGGTCCTCCAGCAGTCCCTGCGCGACCTGGAGGCGGCCTACCGCAACTTCTTCGACGGTCTCAAAGGCAAGCGCCCCAAGATGGGGCCGCCCCGGTTCAAGTCCCGCAAGGACCACCGCCAGTCGGTCCGGTTCACCGCCAACGCCCGCTGGAAGATCACCGAGCAGGGCAAACTGTCGCTGCCCAAGATCGGCGAGGTAAAGGTGAAGTGGTCCAGGCCCCTTCCCTCAACCCCGTCCACGGTGACCCTCATCAAGGACGCTGCAGGCCGGTACTTCGCCTCGTTCGTGGTCAAAACCGACGACGAGCCGTTCCCGGAGACCATGGCTGATGTGGGCATCGATCTGGGGTTGGGGCACTTCGCGGTGCTCTCCGACGGCACTAAGTTGTCCAACCCGAGGTTCCTGCGTCGCGCGGAGAGGAAGCTGAAGAAGGCCCAGCGCGCCCTGTCCCGCAAACAGAAGGGGGCCAAGAACCGGGTCAAGGCGCGGGTCAGGGTCGCCCGCGCCCACGCGAAGGTCACCGACGCGCGCCGCGAGTTCCACCACCAGCTCTCCACGAGGATCATCCGCGACAACCAAGCGGTGTACGTGGAGGATTTGTGTGTGAAGGGGCTGGGGCGCACCCGGTTGGCCAAGAGTGTGCACGATGCCGGGTGGTCGGCGTTCGTGGCCATGTTGGAGTACAAGGCCGCCCGGTACGGGCGCACGTTCGCCAGGGTGGACCGGTTCCTGGCCTCCTCCCAAACCTGTTCGGAGTGCTGGGTGGTGGACGGGCCCAAACCGCTGCACGTGCGCACCTGGACGTGCTCGGGATGCGACACCGAACACGATCGGGACGTGAACGCGTCCAGGATTGTGCTCGCCGCTGGACGGAAACTCGCCGGAGCGCGGGAAGCGGAGAGCTGAAACGCCTGTGGAGTCGGGGTAAGACCACCACTTTCGGGTGGGGCTCCGGTCAGCGAAACAGGAACCAGCGGGCGCCGTGAGGCGCACCGCGCCCACAGCCGCGAGGCTGTGGGAATCCCCGGGGGCCGACCCCGGGGAGGACGTCAACTCGGGCAGTCGGTTCTGTGCGCGCCGCTGCTGTCCGCCTGGGGGCTCGGACTGGCCGTGCATCTGACCTCGTGGAGCATGGTCCTGTTCGCCGTCGGCGTGTGGCTGGTGACGGTCGTGACCGCCTACGTGCTGGAGCGTGCGGGCCGACGCGGGCCGGCCGAGGTCCTGCTGCGCCGGCTGTCCTACCGTCGCCCGCTCGGGAGACAGGTCACGGGGTCCTCCGACGACACGGACCAAGAGCGGACCACCCGCTGACCGGAAGCCGCAAAAACGCGCGTGCCGTTCGGCGCCCGGCCCGCCTCGATCCCTCAGGATGGGGTGTCATGGGCGACGATCACATGACAAACCACACCATAGGGGTGACCGGGGCGACCGGGGCGATCGGTGGACGCGTCGCGGCCCGGATCGCACGGCTCGGGCTGACGCAGCGGCTCATCGTCCGCGACATCAACCGGGCACCCGAGTACCCCGGAAGCAGCGCCGCCATGGCGGCCTACGAGGACACCACGGGCTTCGAACGGGCCTGCCGCGGGGTGGACACACTGTTCCTCGTGTCGGCGACCGAGTCGGAGGACCGGATCGACGCGCACACGAGCGCGGTGGACGCGGCGGTGAAGGCGGGGGTGTCGCGGATCGTCTACCTGTCCTTCCTGAACGCCGGGCCCGCGGCCACCTTCACCTTCGCGCGGACCCACTTCTTCACCGAGGCGCACATCCGGCTGTCCGGCGTGGCGCACACGTTCCTGAGACCCAGCCTGTACCTGGACCTGTTGCCGCGGTGGGCGGACGAGCACGGTGTGGTGCGCGGGCCCGCCGGTGACGGCCGCGTCGCCTGGGTTTCACGCGACGACGTGGCGGACGTGGCGACCGCGGCACTGACCGACCCGGCGGTGGTCGCGGTGTCGGCGAACGCGACCTACGACGTGACCGGACCGGAGGCGCTGACCCTGGGCGCCACGGTGGACAAGCTGTCCTCGCTCACCGGACGCACCGTCCGGTACGTGCCGGAGACCTGGGATGAGGCGTTGGAGTCACGCCGCGCCGGCGGGGCACCCGAGTGGGCGGTCGAGGGGTGGGCGTCGTCGTACGCGGCGATCGCCACCGGGGAGATGGACGTCGTCGCACCCACCGTGCCGAAGCTGACCGGCCACCCGGCCCAGTCCATCGAGGGGTTTTTGCGGCGCCACCCGAGCGCGCTGTCGCACGTGGCCGTGTGACCGCCGCCGCGGGTGGCGTCCCCTGAGGCGGTCGCCTCAGGGGGTTTCGGTCGGGCGCCGCCAGAGTTCTCAGAGGTCGGGAGCGCGCCGTAGGCGCCCGCCGAGGGTGCCCGCCCCGCAGTGGGGCGAAGGCCCGGGGAGAACACCGCTACGCGCGGGCGGCCAGCCGGGCACGCAGCTCGGCGGCGGCCGCCCTGGGGTCCTCCGCCTCCGTGATCGCACGGACGACCACGACCCGGCGGGCCCCGGCCTCCAGCACACGGTCGATGTTGGACAGGTCGATGCCGCCGATGGCGAACCACGGCTTGTCGGTGTCCAGGGCCGCGACCCGCTCGACGAGTTCCAGTCCGGCGGCGGGCCGTCCCGGCTTGGTCGGGGTGGCCCAGGTCGGGCCGACGCAGAAGTAGTCGCTACCGAGTTCGGCCGCGGAGGCGGACGCGGCCTCGATGTCGTTGTTGGAGCGGCCGATGATCGGGTCCGCCCCGATGATGTCCCGGGCCATGGGGACGGGCAGGTCACGCTGGCCCAGGTGCAGGATGTCGGCGCGTACGGCGCGGGCGATGTCGGCGCGGTCGTTGACGGCGAGCAGGGCGCCGTGCCGCTCGCAGGCCTCCCGCAGCACCTCCAGGGCCGCGATCTCCTCGCGGGCCTCCAGGTCCTTGTCGCGGAGCTGGATGATGTCCACGCCCCCGGCGAGGGCGGCGTCGGCGAACTCGGCGAGATCACCGCGCTCGCGCCGGGCGTCGGTGCACAGGTACAGAAGGGATGCGTCCAGGTGCTTGCGCAGGCTGGTTCCGTGGCTGGTCCTCACGTTGCCACCCTAGGGCCTGTGCCGTGGGTCACCCAAGGGGAGACCCACGGCGGCGTGCCCCGGGTCCGTCCGCGGCACGGTGGCCCGCCGGGGTCGCCGTTCGCCCGACGGACGGGCCGGAGCGAGGCGAGGGCCCGGGGAAGGGCGGCTCAGAAGGCCAAGCCCTGGGCCCGACGGCGGACCTCGGTGCCCCGGTTCTCGCGCATCGCCTGGATCGGGGTCCCCGGCAGGGACTCGTCGGGCGTGAACAGCCAGCGCAGGGCCTCCTCGGTGGAGAAGCCCGCGTCGCTGAGCAGCACCAGGGTGCCCGGCAGCCCCTTGACGAGGTCGTCACCGTCGAGGAACGCGGCCGGGATGGACAGTTCGCCGGAGCGGACCACGCCCATCATGCGGTTCTCCCGGATCAGCTGCTTGATCCGGTTCGGGCTCACGCCCAGCGGCGCCGCCGCCTCCCTGAGGGTCAGCCACTCGCCGACCAGAGCGTCGATGTCGGGTTCGTGTTGTGTCACACCACCAATCTGCCACATCGGCGAAGGGGGGCGGACACCCTCGTGGGGCGGGGCCCCGAGCCTCCGGGGAGATCCCCGTCACCACCTCCCGGACCGGGGTCATCTAGGATGAACGCGGAAGTGAACGTCCCGCGGGAGCCGGGTGGACCCGGCTGAGAGGGAGGCTGGTCCGGCCTCCGACCGCACGAACCTGATCCGGGTCATACCGGCGAAGGGAGTGGAACCCGGCGCCATGCGCATTTCGAACGAACCCCGCCCCGCGACGAGTCGTCCTACCAATGTCGGTGACCGGGTGGTGGTGGTCGGCGGGGGCCTCATCGGGCGGGTCACCGCCTGGCGCGCCGCCCAACGCGGGCTGTCCGTCACCCTGGTCGAACCCGACCCCGTCGACGAACCGCGGCGTGCCCGGGCCTCCTCCGTGGTCGCGGCGGGCATGCTCACACCCACCACCGAGGCGGTGTTCGGGGAGGAGCGGCTCGTGGAGCTCGGTGTCCGCTCCGCGGGACTGTACGCCGACTTCGTGGCCGAGCTGGAGGAGGTCAGCGGCGTTTCGGTGGGCCACCGCACCACCGGCACGCTCCTGGTCGCCTTCGACCGGGACGACCTGGCCGTCCTCGACGACCTCCACGGTCTGCAGAAGCGCATCGGCGCCACCGGTGAGCGGCTGACCAGCCGCGAGTGCCGACGCCTGGAACCCATGCTCGCCCCGTCCGTACGGGGCGGCCTGCTCGCCCCCGACGACCACTCGGTGGACCCCCGTCTGCTGCTGCGCGCCCTGGCCGTGGCGGGTGAACGGGCGGGTGTGGTCGAGGTGGCCGACCGGGTCGAGGGGGTCGACCGCGCCACCGGCGGCGCCCGGCTGGGCGTGCGTCTGGCGGGAGGCGGTGTGCTGCCCACCGACCAGGTGGTCCTGGCCGCGGGCTGCTGGAACGAGCGGATCGCGCTCCCCGAACCGGTGGTGCCGCACCTGCGCCCGGTCAAGGGCCAGTTGCTGCGGATGCGCCCGCCCGCCGGTGAACCGCCGCTCGTCTCCCGTACGGTCCGTGGCCTGGTCCGGGGCTTCCCCGTCTACTTCGTGCCCCGGGAGGACGGCGAGGTCGTCGTCGGCGCCACCCAGGAGGAGCTGGGGTATGACACCGCGCTGACCGCCGGAGGGCTCTGGCAGGTCCTGCGCGACGCGCGCGAACTCGTCCCGGGGGTGACCGAACTGGAGATCACCGAGACCTGCGTCGGCCTGCGCCCGGGTTCACCCGACAACGAACCGCTCCTGGGTCCCACCCGGATTCCCGGGGTGCATCTGGCGGGCGGGCACCACCGGCACGGCGTTCTGTTGACGCCGGTCACCGGTGAGGCCATGGGCGAGGCCCTCACCAGCGGCACCCTGCCGGAGTACGCCCGCCCCTTCGCCGCCGACCGCGGGCTGGGCGGCGACCACACGAGCACGTGGGAGAAGCAGTGGAACTGATCATCAACGGCGACCGGCGCGAGGTCACCGAGGGCACCACCGTCGGCGCCGTCGTGCGCGACCTGACCGTGACCGGGGACGGCGAGGTCCCCGGCGGCATCGCGGTGGCCGTCAACGACGAGGTCGTGCGACGGACCGCCTGGGCGGACACGCGCCTGGACACCGGAGACCGTGTGGACGTCCTGACCGCCGTGCAGGGAGGCTGACCATGACCGACATCCTCGACGACCCGCTGGTGATCGCCGGCACCTCCTTCGGGTCCCGACTCATCACCGGCACCGGGGGCGCCCCGTCGCTGGAGGTGCTGGAGGAGGCGCTCGTCACCTCGGGGACCGAGCTGACCACCGTGGCGATGCGCCGCGTCGCTCCCGGCACGCGGGGGTCGGTGTGGGACGTCCTGACCCGCAACAAGATCCGGCCCCTGCCGAACACGGCGGGCTGCTTCACCGCCGCCGACGCGGTGCGCACCGCCAGGCTCGGCCGGGAGGCCCTGGGCACCGACTGGGTGAAGTTGGAGGTCGTCGCGGACGAGCACACGCTCCTGCCCGACCCCGTGGAGCTGCTGGACGCGGCGGAACGACTGGTCGACGAGGGCTTCACCGTGCTCCCGTACACCAACGACGACCCCGTCCTGGCCCGCCGCCTCGAACAGCTGGGCTGCGCGGCGGTCATGCCGCTGGCCGCGCCGATCGGCTCCGGCTTGGGCATCCGCAACCCGCACAACCTGGAGCTGATCGTCGAACAGGCCGGGGTGCCGGTGATCGTGGATGCCGGGATCGGCACCGCCAGCGACGCCGCCCTGGCCATGGAGCTCGGTTGCGACGCCGTCCTGCTCGCCACGGCCGTGACACGCGCCCAGGACCCGGTGCGGATGGCGGCGGCCATGCGCGACGCCGTACGCGCGGGGCGCGGCGCGCGTCTGGCGGGGCGGATCCCCGTCCGCCGACACGCCCAGGCGTCATCCCCGGCGATCGACTGACGACGCGCGGTAGGCGCCGCCGGAGCCCCCGGCGGCGTCACGTACGGTGGTGGGGTGAGCGGTGCGCCCGGAGCGGCACCGCACGACTGACGACGACCCAGGCGCGAACGCCTCCCACACAGGCGGTGTGGGGCGGCGCCACCGCGATCCGCGGGGCGGTCCGGGCACGAGCTTCCGCTATCGTGTCGGTTCGACACCCGGTGTCGGGTACGCGCCACCGGCCGCGAACGCCCGCGCTCCCCGCAGCAAGGACACTACTCCGCCGTGGACATGACGACTTCCGATCCCCTCGTAGGCGCGACGCTGGACCGACGCTACTTCGTCGAGTCCAGGATCGCCGGTGGCGGGATGGCGACCGTCTACGTCGCCCACGACCTGAGGCTCGACCGGCGACTGGCGCTGAAGGTGATGCACCCGTCGCTCGCGCAGGACCCCACGTTCGTCCAGCGCTTCATCAACGAGGCCCACTCCGTCGCCAAACTCTCCCATCCCAACGTGGTCCAGGTCTTCGACCAGGGTGAGGACCAGGGCCACGTCTTCCTGGCCATGGAGTACGTGCCGGGTCTGACCCTGCGCGACCGGTTGAAGGCCGCCGGACGGCTGAGGCCGCGCGAGGCCCTGCACGTGATGGCCTCCGTGCTGGCCGCGCTGGGCGCCGCCCACCAGGCGGGGATGATCCACCGGGACGTCAAGCCGGAGAACGTCCTCATCACCCAAGAGGGCATGGTCAAGGTGGCCGACTTCGGTCTGGCCCGGGCCGTGGAGCAGTCCAACCAGGGCCTCACGCGTACCGGCACCCTCATGGGTACCGCCGCCTACCTCGCTCCCGAACAGATCGAGCAGGGTGTGGCCGACGCGCGCACCGACGTCTACGCCGCGGGCATCATGCTCTACGAGCTGCTCACCGGCGGGCAGCCGCACACCGGTGAGACGCCGATCGCCATCGCCTACCAGCACGTGACCGAGGACGTCCCGCGTCCCTCGCACTTCCTGCCCGGGCTTGCGCCGGAGGTCGACGACCTGGTCACCAAGGCCACGGAGCGCGATCCCCGGTACCGGCCGAGCAACGCCGGACAGTACCTGGCCAAGGTCCTGGAGGTCCTCAACCGGCTGCCCGAGGACGGGGAGTCCGCCGGGGGGCCGCTGCCCCCGGTCGCGCAGACGGGCGCCTCGACGGCGTCCGTGACCGCCCCGCAGCTCATCGCGGGCGGTGCCGGCCCGGGCACCGAGAACGCCACGATGGTCGTGGACATGGGCGGCGCGGACCTGGACGGTGACGGCTACGGCGACGGTTACGACGAGGACGAGGACGACGCCCTGCGCAGGCGGCGCCGGCTCCTCCTCGGGATCGGCGGCGCGATCATGGCGATCGTCGTGTTCGTCGCCGGCTGGTGGCTGTTCCTCGGCCGTTTCGAGAACGTTCCGGACGTGACGGGCGACAGTATCGACGTGGCCCGCGACACGGTCCGCTCCGAGGGCCTGATCCTGGTGGAGGCGGCCGAACCCGTCTACAGCGACGTCGAGGCCGGAGCGGTCGCCCGGACCGAACCGGAGGCCGGGGAACGGCTGTCGCCCGGGGACGAGGTCACCGCGTACGTGTCCCAGGGCCCGCAGGTCGTGGAGATGCCCGACCTGGTGGGCGAGGACATCGCCGACGCCACGGCGGCCATGGAGGAACTCGGCTTCAGTCCGGACAGCCTCGAGGAGGAGGTCGTGGACGCCGAGGACGTCACCCCCGGCGAGGTGATCTCCACCGATCCGGCTCCCGGGGAGGACGCCGACCGCGAGGAGACCGTCACCATCCAGGTCAGCCGGGGCATCCAGGTGCCCGCCGTGGCCGGCCAGAAGGTGGAGGACGCGCAGCGGACCCTGGAGGACCTGGGGCTGACCGTCGATGTCGTCGAGGAGGAGAGCGAGGACGTCGAGGAGGGTGTGGTGATCACCCAGGACCCCGACAACGGCAGCACGGTGGGCGCCGGCGGCACCGTCACGCTCACCGTCTCCACCGGACCGCCCGGGGTCGAGATCCCCGACGTCGTGGGCCTGCAGGTCGGCGAGGCCCGCGAGCAGCTCAAGGAGGCCGGGTTCAAGGTGAAGGTCGAGCGCATCGCGGGCGGCAGGACCGTGGCCCGGCAGTCCCAGACAGGCGAGGCCCCGGAGGGCACGGAGATCACGATCACCGCGACGCCCGGCGGCATCGACTTCGGCGACTTCGGCGACTTCGACGACTGATCGATCGCGGTGAGGGGCGGGTGGGGCGCGTGGCGCCCCGCCCGCCCCTTCTCCTGTGCGTCCTCCTCCCGGGATAGGCTCGCCCGCATGGAGAGCGAAGCGATCCGGGTACTGGTGGTGGACGACCACCCGATGTGGCGTGACGCGGTGGCGCGCGATCTCGACGAGGCGGGTGTCGAGGTGGTGGGGACGGCGGGCGACGGCGCCAAGGCGCTGCGTATCGCCCCGGCCGTCCGGCCCACGTTGGCCGTCGTGGACCTCAATCTGCCCGACATGACCGGGGTGGAGCTCACCGCGGGCCTGGTGGCCCTGGACGAGCCGCCACGCGTACTGGTGCTCTCGGCCAGCGGGGCCAGTGACGACGTCCTGGCCGCCGTCAAGGCGGGTGCGACGGGCTACCTGGTCAAGTCGGCGGGCCGGGAGGAGCTGTTGGACGCGGTACGCCGCGTGCACACCGGCGAGGCGGTCTACACCCCGGGGCTGGCGGGTCTGGTCCTGGGTGAGTACCGGCGCCTGTCGGCGGCGGGCTCCCCTGGGACCGCCGATGAGAAGCCGCCGGTACTCACCCCCCGGGAGACCGAGGTCCTGCGGCTGGTGGCGAAGGGACTGGCTTACAAGCAGATCGCGCGGCGACTGTCCATCTCCCATCGGACGGTCCAGAACCACGTCCAGAACACCCTCACCAAACTGCATCTGCACAACCGGGTCGAACTGGTCCGATACGCCATCGACCAGGGCCTCGACGGGTGAACGAGCGGTGAATTCGCCCTCGGGGTTGGCCTGGGCCGCGCCCGGACACTATGGTCTAGACCATATGGCGGCAGGCGCCGCCCAGATCCACAACGTCGAGGAGAAGTCGCATGCGAGTCGGTGTTCTGACCGGTGGTGGGGACTGCCCCGGTCTCAACGCGGTCATCCGCGCCGTGGTGCGCAAGGGCATCAAGGACCACGGCTACGAGTTCGTCGGCTTCCGGGACGGGTGGCGCGGCCCCCTCGAGGGCGACACCATGACGCTGGACGTGGAGGCCGTCCGCGGCATCCTGCCGCGCGGCGGAACCATCCTGGGCTCCTCCCGCACCAACCTCATGAAGATCGAGGGCGGTGTCGAGCGGGTCAAGGACAACATGGCCGGTCTGGGCGTGGACGCCCTGGTCGCCATCGGTGGTGAGGACACGCTGGGCGTGGCCCGCCAGCTGCACGAGCGCGGCGTCAACGTGGTGGGCGTGCCCAAGACCATCGACAACGACCTCAACGCGACCGACTACACGTTCGGTTTCGACACCGCCGTGAACATCGCCATGGAGGCGATCGACCGCCTGCACACCACGGCGGAGTCGCACCACCGGGCGCTCGTGGTCGAGGTCATGGGCCGCCACGCCGGATGGATCGCCCTGCACTCGGGCATGGCCGCGGGTGCCAACGTCATCCTCGTTCCGGAGCGCCCGTTCGACATGGACGAGGTCGTCAAGCACGTCGAGAGCCGGTTCCGCACCCAGTACGCGCCGATCATCGTCGTCGCCGAGGGCGCCCACCCCAAGGAGGGGCAGATGGAGCTGGCCACCGGCGAGAAGGACTCCTTCGGCCACGTCCGCCTCGGCGGCATCGGCCAGCGCCTGGCCGACGAGATCGAGCGCCGCACGGGCAAGGAGGCGCGCTCGGTCGTGCTCGGCCACGTGCAGCGCGGCGGCACCCCCACCGCCTTCGACCGCGTCCTGGCCACCCGCCTGGGACTGCACGCGATCGACGCCGTCGCCGCGGGCGACTTCGGGAAGATGGTCGGCCTCCAGGGCACCTCCATCGTCCGCGTCGACCTGGCCGAGGCCACCGACACCCTCAAGACCGTCCCGGCCGAGCGCTACCAGGAGGCCGAGACCTTCTTCGGCTGACGGGAGCCCCTCCGTCACCCCTCACCGCCCAGGGGCCGCTTCGCGGGGGAGCGCACCTCCCCGACGGTCACCTGCGGCGCGGTGCCCCTTCTCGGCGCCGCGGGAGGCCGAGCCCCCCGCTCGCCGTCGCCCCCGAGCGCGGCGGGCGGGTGCGTTCGCGGCCCCGTGTGGCCGGTACCCCCCGGAAAACGGCTGGAGCGGTGGGCCCGGTGTTCGATACTGGAGGGGGACGGCGGGTGTGCCCGGTCCCGCCGCCGTCGCATCCACGTCGCACCGGGGCGCATCCACCGGAGGTAGCACCATGTCCGCGTCGCTTGAGTCCGCGCCGCTCCCCGCAAACCCGGCCGGAGCCGACGCCGGACTGGGCGAGCTCTGCGTTCTGATGAAGCTCGGGGAGATCGTCCTCAAGGGCTCCAACCGCAAGCTGTTCGAGCGGCGGCTGCACAACAACATCCGCAACTCCGTACGCGATCTCGGCGAGATCCGGCTCTCCCAGCGCGGGTCCGGCGTGATCATCGTCCGCAAGCCCGGCGCCTCCGACATCGAGGTCGCCGAGATCGCCGACCGCATGGCCAACGTCATGGGTGTCGTGTGGGTGCACCTGGTCCGCAGGGTCGCCAAGGACCTGGACGTGGTCACCGACGTCGCGGTGCGCTCCATGGCCGACCGGGACGGGACCTTCGCCGTGCGGGCCCGCCGTCGCGACAAGCGCTTCGAGATGACCTCGGCCGAGCTGGCGGGCTACCTCGGCTCGAAGATCATCGAGGCGCACGGGTACCCCGTCAACCTCAAGCGCCCCGACAACACCCTCTACGTCGAGGTGGACAAGGACGAGGCGTTCGTGTTCACCGACGGCGTCCCCGGCCAGGGCGGTCTGCCCGCCGGGATGAGCGGGCGCGGCCTGGTGCTGATGTCCGGCGGGATCGACTCCCCCGTCGCCGCGCACCGGATGATCCGGCGTGGACTCAAGGTCGACTTCCTGCACTTCTCCGGGATGCCGTTCACCGGCCCCGAGTCCATCTACAAGGCCTACAGCCTCGTGCGCCAGCTCGACCGCTTCCAGGTGGGTTCGCGGCTGTTCGTCGTGCCCTTCGGCAAGGCGCAGCAGCAGCTCAAGAGCTCTGGGATCGAGCGGCTCCAGATCGTCGCCCAGCGGCGGCTGATGCTCAAGACCGCCGAGGCCCTCGCCGACGACCTGGGCGCGGAGTGCCTGATCACCGGGGACGCGCTCGGCCAGGTGTCCAGCCAGACGATGACCAACATCACCGCCCTGGACGACGCCGTGGACATGCCGATCCTGCGCCCGCTCATCGGGATGGACAAGACCGAGATCATGGACCAGGCCCGCCGGATCGGCACCCTGGCCATCTCGGAGCTCCCGGACGAGGACTGCTGCACGATGCTGACGCCGCGCCAGGTGGAGACCGCGGCCAAGATCCCGGACCTTCGGCAGATCGAGAAGCGGCTCGACGCCGAGGAGCTGGCCGAGTACCTGGTCGGCACCGCCCAGCTCCACAAACCCAGCTTCCTGGGCGAGGAGGCCCCCGCTCGGGTGGCGGGCCCAGCGGCCGCCACCAGCGCCTGACCAACGCCGCCCCGTCCGTGCCGGCGGCACGGACGGGGCGGCGTTGGTCACGGACGCCTACGGCGCAGTCCGATTCACGCTCGTTCCCCGCTCGCGGCTCGCCTCGTCGTGCGGCACCCCGCCGGCGCCCAGACCGAACCCTCCCGGGCCTGCGCCCCGCTCCGGAGCGCCGTGACCGCTCAGAGGGCGGCGAACTGACGGCCCGGGGCCGGGGTCAGCTCACGGCCGCCGAGGGTCGCCAAAGTGCCCGCCACGTCGCGCAGCTCGGCCAGGTCCTCCTCCAGGAGCGCCTGGGGGCCGTCGCACAGCGCGTTCTCGGGGTCCGGGTGCACGTCCACGATGACACCGTCGGCACCGATGGCGATGGCCGCGCGCGAGAGCGGCAGGACCAGTTCGCGCTTGCCTCCCGAGTGCGACGGGTCCACGATCACCGGCAGGTGGGACAGGTTCTGCGCGACCGGGACCGCGCTGATGTCCAGGGTGTTGCGTGTGGCCTTCTCGAAGGTGCGGATGCCGCGCTCGCACAGGACGATGTCGAGGTTGCCACGCTGGGCGATGTACTCGGCGGCCATCAACCACTCTTCGATGGTGGCGCTCATACCGCGCTTGAGCAGGACCGGCTTGCCCGCGTCGCCCGCCGCCTGGAGCAGGGCGAAGTTCTGCATGTTGCGGGTACCGATCTGGAGCATGTCGGCGTAGGAGGCGACGAGTTCGACGTCGGCGGCGTCGACGACCTCGGTCACGATCGGCAGCCCGGTCTCCTCGCGCACGTCGGCCAGGATCCGCAGACCCTCCTCCCCCAGGCCCTGGAAGGCGTACGGGGAGGTGCGCGGCTTGTAGGCGCCGCCCCGCAGCAGGGACGCACCCGCGGTCAGCGCCATGCGCGCCGCTTCCAGGGTCTGCTCGGGCGTCTCGACGGCGCACGGACCCGCGATGACCGTCATGTGTTCGCCACCGATCGGCACGCCGCGCACGTTCACCACGGATCGGCTGCTGTGGTTCTCTCGGCTGACCAGCTTGTACGGGGCTGAGATGCGCAAAACGTCGCTCACGCCGGGTTTGGCGGCCAGTCCCAGGTCCTGGAAACGCTCGACGTCACCGACCAGGCCGATGATCGTGCGGCTCACGCCGCGTGTCACGTACGCCTCGCCCCCGGCGGAGGAGACGAGCTCGACGAGATCGTCGATGTTGTCGGAAGTGGCGTCCGGTGCCATCACGATGACCATGTGCGTTGTCCCTGTTAGTCGTATGGGTGGCTGAGCCGCACGGTAGCCGCGCTTCACCGGGTGGTCGGTCCGAAACGCCAAGGAGCCCCGGACCGTCCGGCCCGGGGCTCCTTGTGAGGTCTTCCCTGTCAGCGCAGCGCTTGACAGGCGACCGTCCGAGGATCGGGCCGGTAGCCATAAAAGCGCCAAAAGTTCCGCTGCATGTGAGCGACTATAGCGCACACCCGGCGATCCGCCACACAACCGGGGGGAGTGACGTAGCTCTCGTGTCGGCCTGGCAGGATGGCCAGATGTCGACCTTTCCCCACAGGACGGGAGGAGCCGCCCACCAGGGGCGGACACGAGAGCTGGGCCGACAGGCCGGAACCAGACGAACGGAGGACGCGTTGTCCGACGGAACGGGGGATGGTGACCGGGGGGACACACGGGCGGCCAGGCTGCCGCCGGGTCAGGCGCTACGGGGCGAGCACAAGGCCTTGCACTACGGGCCCGTACCGACCTTCCGGCCGCACAGGTGGGATTTTCGGGTGATGGGAGCCACCGAGACACTCGGCAGCCACCGGTGGACGTGGGAGGAGTTCGGGCGACTGCCCGTGACCGACTCGGTGAGCGACTTCCACTGCGTGATGCGCTTCAGCGTCCCGGACGTGCGCTGGCGGGGAGTACGCGCGGTGGACCTGGTCCGGGTGGCGCCACCCGGACCCGAGGTCACGCACGTGATGGCGTGGGGCGAGTACGGCTACAGCGCCAACCTGCCACTGGACGTCTTCCTGGGTGAGGACGTCGTCCTCGCCACGCACCGGGGCGGTGAGCCGCTGGCCCCGGAACACGGGTTTCCGCTGCGTCTCGTGGTGCCCAGCCTGTACGGATGGAAGAGCGTGAAGTGGCTGCGCGCCGTGGAGTACATGACGAAGGACCGGCGGGGGTTCTGGGAGGAGCGCGGCTACCACAACCGCGCCGACCCCTGGAATGAGCAGCGCTTCTCCTACCAGGAGGAACCCGGTCACGGCCCCCCGGCGTAGGGCCTCCCGGTCAGGCGCTCCCCCGCGCGCGGTCGCGGGGGAGCCGCAGTTCGACCTCCGTGCCCTCACCGGGCTCGCTCACGACCTCGGCCGTCCCTCCGAGGTCGCGCAACCGCCCCAGGACCGACTGGGCGACGCCCAGTCGGCCGTCCCGGCGCGCTTCCTGGAGCCTCCCCCGCGGGATGCCGGGCCCCTCGTCCCGGACCGACACGGTCACCGCGTCATCCTCGTCCTCCACCAGGACCCAGGCGGGGGTGCCCGCGGGACAGTGCCGCGCCACGTTGTCCAGTGCCGCCGCCACGGCCGCGGCGAGTTCCCCCGCCGCCCAGGCCGGCAGGAGGACCGGCGTGGCGGGCGCGGAGACGGACACGTGCACCGACTCCGACCGGCGCACCAGATCGCGCAGGTCCAGCGTGCCGGAGCCGTCCGCGCTGTCATCTCCTGGGCCTCCGGGCGCGGGCGCCCCGACCGCGACGGCGCCCACCGTGCCCCCGGCGCCGGCGCCGTCGCCGTCGACGAGCCCGTCGGTGAACAGGGAGCGCAGCCGGACCTCCTGTTCCCCTGCCATCCGGCCCAGTTCGGCGGCTTCTCCGCCGGCCTCGGCGCCGCGTCTGCTCACCAGGGCCAGCACCTGGAGCACCGAGTCGTGGACGGAGCGGGCCAGCTGTTCGCGCTCGCGGATACGCGCCTCCAGGGCCACCGCCCTCGCGAAGCGCTCCTCGGCGCGTTCGGCCACCTGTGCCATGTAGCCGACGGCCAGGCCGGTGAGAAGGAGCAGCACCACCCCCCGGACGGTCGCGTCGGTCACGGCGGCGTCCATGAGGACGCGCAGGGTGATGTCAGCGAAGCCGTAGAGGAGGGCGACGGCGGCCGCGCCGCGGCGACCCCAGATGACGCTGGCCGACAGAGCGGCCCCGGCGAACCAGTAGCCGCTCAGCGGCGGGGCCTGGGTGAGGTAGTAGGCGGTGGCGGCGGGTGCCGTGGCGAAGAGACAGGCGAAGGCCACGGTGAGGTCTGCGCTCAGGAGGCGTCGCGTGCGCCGCGAGGGGCGGGCGTAGGCGCGGGTGGTCACCGCGGTCCACACCATCATGAGGGCGAGCACTGTCCACGCCACCCAGGGGCGGCTCAGGTAGGCGTGGTGCTGCACGGCGAGGACGACGGAGTAGACGAGGGAGGCGGCACGGAAGACGGCGATCGCGCGCCAGAGGGGGACGTCGAAGCCCAGGGCTCAGACCACCGCCCCGTCGTCGGGTCCGTCGCCTCCGGGTCTGCTGTCGGTCATGCGCAGGATGAGCACGACGAAGCTGACGAGGAAGGCGGCGATCGCCACGAACATCAGCCAGTTGGGCAGCGTGATCCCGACGAAGGCGGCCCCGAAGAGTACGGTCGGCCCGCCCAGGAGTCCGAACCAGGCGGCGATGCCCGCACGATCGCCCTGGAGCAGCGGGGGCGGGGGCGGCGGTTCGTAGTGGCCCTCGCGGTCGGCCTCGACCCTGCGGCGCGCCTCCTCCTCGGCGGCCTCGCGGGCCAGCGCGTCACCGCGGTCGAACGGCGGCCCGTCCGCGAGCAGATCGCCGAGGGGCGGCTCGTCGCGCTCGTCGGGGACACTCAGGTTCTCCGCGTCGGGCCAGGCGGCCCGACGCCGGGCCGCGGCGGTGTCGCCCTCGCCCTCGTAGAAACGGGCGACCAGGTCGCTCCAGACCTCGTCCTCGTTCGGGGGTTCCACGGGGGGCGCGTCGGGATCGCCGTGGGTGGGCGGCCCGTCCAAGAGGTCCCCGCCGCGCGGGGTGTCGAGGGCCCCGGCGGTGGGTGCGGTACCGGTCCGACCGCCGAGGTCGGGCAGCTCCGATCCCAAAACGCGCTCGGCCGCGGCGCGTTCCTCGGCATCCACGTACAGGTGGTCCGTGGGCGGATCCTCGGTCTCTCCCCCACCGCCCGGTTCGAGGACGTCCTCCTCCAAGGGCACGGCGTAGGCGGCGATACCGCTGCGACGCAGCGCCTCCAGCATCCGGTCGGCGTGGGAGGGCGCGAGCAGGACCAGGGGAACGTAGGCATCGGCGAGCAGGCCGTTGCCCCGACGTTGTGTCATCGGACGGCTCCTTCCCCGCTTCTCCTCTGCTCTCGCACGAAGGCGAGGCTTCCGTCGAAGATCTCGGCGGCGTCGTGGTCGAGCGTCGCCACGTGGTAGCTGTCGTGGAGCAGGTGGATCGTCAACGACGTGTTGACCGCCCTTCTGGCGAGCATACGCAGACTTCGCGGTCCGACGACATGGTCCTGAGGGCTCCGGTAGGCCAGGATCGGCGCTCGCAAAGCGGACATGCCCACCTGAACCTCGCGCCACAGCTTCGGGAGTGTCGCGGCGGCGGCCGTGGGCGTGCGCGTGTAACCGCCCTCCCTCTCCCCCGGCTTGGCCACGTCGCTCGTCAGCCCCGGGGTGGAGGGCATAACCCGCCTGACCAGCCCGCGGAACGGGGCGACGAGCGGGAGTCGGATGTCCTCCACCACGAGGGAGGGGTTGACCAACACCACACCGCGCACGGTGTCGGGGTGCTCCTGGGCCAGGCGCAGGGTCAGGGCGCCGCCCATCGAGAGCCCCATGACGAACACCTCGTCACAGCGCGCCGCCAGGTCCAGCAGCGCCCGTTCGACGGCGGCGTACCAGTCGTCGCTGGTGGTGAGGTTCATGTCCTGCCAGGTGGTGCCGTGGCCCGGCAGCAGGGGCACCTCCACGCTGTGCCCCTCCGCCGCCAGGTGCTCCGCCCAGGGGCGCATGGAATAGGGCGATCCGGTGAAGCCGTGGCAGAGGAGGACGCCGACCTCGGACCCCCGGTGGCTGTACGGTTCCGCGCCCGGCAGCAAGGGGGTGACGGCGGTCGGTCTCATGGAGCGGCTCCAGGGGCTCGTGCGGTACGGGGGCGGGTGACGGCAGGCCCCCGGCTTCAGCCTGCCTCGGCGTGAAACCCCGGGCTCTCACCCCCGGGAGGAATCGCCACACAGACTACCCCGGGTACCTCGACAGGCACCGAATCCCCCTTGCGGAACCGCTTCCCGCGTCCGGGCCCGCGGAGGGGCGGTCGCGGAGGTCCGGTTTCACCCGGTTCGGCCGACACCGGCCGATCACCGGGGGAACGGTATCCTTTACCAGGCCGGGCGCGGCAGTCCGTTTGGAGGCGCTTTGGCAGTCGCCCCCGTGCGATGGGAGGATGGCGCACGTCAGGTAACGCTCCTCCCCACCCTTCGGGCGGAGGCGCTTGCGACCTTGTTGGCCGAGCGGGACAGGAACCGTGGCAGACCCTGCCCAGGACTCCCCGCGTGTGCAGGGGTGATCTCAACGATGTTCTACTGGGTGGTCAAGGCGATCCTGGGGCCGGTACTGGCCGTTCTGTGGCAGCCGCGCGCCGAGGGCGTGGAGAACGTGCCGCGGCGCGGCGCGGCGATCATGGTGAGCAACCACCTGTCCTTCTCCGACCACTTCTTCGGTCCCCTGCCGCTGCCGCGCAAGATCACCTTCCTCGCCAAGTCCGAGTACTTCACCGGCACCGGGGTCAAGGGGCTGGTCAGCCGGGCGTTCTTCACCGGTGTGGGGCAGATCCCGATCGACCGCTCCGGTGGAAAGGCCAGTGAGGCGGCGCTGCGCACGGGTCTGCGTGTGCTCAAGCGCGGCGACCTGCTGGGGATCTACCCCGAGGGCACCCGGTCCCCCGACGGCCGCCTCTACCGCGGCCGTACGGGTGTGGCGCGCCTGGCCCTGGAGGCCAAGGTCCCGGTGGTGCCGATGGCGATGATCAACCTGGAGAAGATCATGCCGCCCGGCCGGACCGTCCCGAAGCTGGGCGTGCGCCCCAAGGTGGTGTTCGGCGAACCGCTGGACTTCTCCCGCTACCACGGGATGGAGCGCGACCCCCGGGTGCTGCGCGCCGTCACCGACGAGATCATGTACGCGCTGATGTCGCTGTCCGGCCAGGAGTACGTGGACCGGTACGCCCAGTCGGTCAAGGCGGAGCTGGAGGCCGAGGCCAAGGAGGCCCGGCGTGAGCAGCACGCCAGCGACAAGGACCGCAGGCGTGCCGAGCGCGCCAAGCGCAAGGAGGAGCGCCGTACCCGCAAGGAGGAGAAGCGGGCCGAGCGCAAGGCCGCCAAGGAGCGTGCGAAGGACGGCGGGGAACCCTCGGGCTCTGAGGACTGACTCCGTTCCCGACACGAGTAGGGCGCGGCTCCGGTGATCGCACCGGGGCCGCGCCCTGTTTGTTTTGGTCCTCCGCTTCGCTTTGGACCGTGTTCGGGCGCCCTCAAGGCAGGGATTCTGCCCGCCCGTCGCCCACCACCACCCTCAACGGACGCCTACGGCGCAGTCCCTCCTTCGGCGGCGCCTATCGCTCGTTCCTCGCTACGCGGCTCGCCTCGTCGTGCGGAACCCTGCCGACGCCCGAACGGCAACCCCCTCGGGTAACCACCCCGCCCAGGGCCCCGGTCAGTGCCGGGCGAGGTCTCCGGCGCCGACGATCCCCGCCTCGCCGCCGAGCTCGGCCAGGCGCACCTCGGCCAGGCGGCGGTGGGGGCGCCCGGACACGTGGCGGCCGAACGAGGCGCGGACCGGGTCCAGCAGAATCGCCCCCGCGTCGGACACACCGCCGCCGAGGACGAAACACTCCGGGTCGAGGATGGCGGCGAGGTCGGCCAGTCCCAGCCCCGCCCACTCGCCGACCGCGGCGAAGCACTCCAGGGCGGCCGCGTCGCCCTCCAGCGCGGCCTGGGTGATGATCGGGCCCTGGACCCGCTCCACGGTCCCGTCGGCGAGCTTGAGCATGCGCTCCGCCTTCTGGGGGTCGGTACGGGCGCGGTCCTGAGCCTCGGCGACCAGTGCGCGTCCGCTGGCGTACTGCTCCCAGCAGCCGTGGTTGCCGCAGGGGCACCGGCGGCCGAAGGGCACCATCCGGTAGTGGCCCACCTCCGAGGCCACGCCGAAGCGGCCCCGGTACAGGGCGCCGTCCAGGACCAGACCGCCGCCGATACCGGTGCCCAGGGTCACACACACGATGTGGTCGCTGCCGCGACCCGCGCCGAAGCGGGCCTCGGCCCAGGCGGCGGCGTTGGCGTCGTTCTCGACCACGACGGGCAGGCCGACGCGCTCCTGGACGCGGTCACGGAGGGGGTGGTCGCGCAGGCCGAGGTTGACGGCGATCTGGACCGTGGCACGGTCCTCGTCGACGAACCCGGCCACACCCACGCCGACCGCCCCGCAGTCCGCCTCAGGGCGCCTGTCCCGCAGTTCGCGGACGGCGCGGGCGACGACGTCGGCGAGGGCCTCGGGGTCATCGGCCGGAGTGGGGTACTTGACCTTGTCCAGGATCTTCCCGTCGAGGTCAACGACCCCGGCGGCGACCTTGGTCCCGCCGATGTCTACGCCGATGGTGAGCATGGGGGCGACTCCTCCGTACTTACGCCCGAACTCTGACATAAGTAACAAGGTTCATGGCAGAGATCTTGCAAATGGGGTACAAACCATTCGATTAAACCAGCCCGCAACCCCTGGGAACACCCCTTCGGCGAAACCCGTGGATCTAGACCGGTTCGCGCCCTGTGACCTGCTTGTCCGCACTGGGCGCCGCGGCACCGCCACGCTCCGCCCCCGGGGTGTCGTTACGGGTCTGCTCCAGGGAGCGCTCGACCACGTCCCAGGTGCGCCCGAGCGCGTCGGCCACGACCAGACCCGCCCGGCCCAGGTGTCCGGCGAGCTCCGGAGCGCTCGTGCGCACGATGTCGAGGACCTCGCCGAGCGGCCGGCGCTCCGGTTCCGTCTCCAGCCGGATCGCCTCCGACCACACGTCCTCCTTGACGGGAGGCGCGGTGACCGCGCTGACTCCGCGCCGGACCCCCGCGGCGAGCAGCTTGCGCTGGAGGCCGTCGACCAGTCGCAGCGCGTCGTCGACGAGGTCGGGGGCGGGAGCGCGCCCGCCAGAAGCCCCTTCGCCCCGAGCGTTGTTCTCCGTCATGTCAGACCTCCTTGGGACCGGCTTGCCGTTGGCTTCACGTTAACCGGGCCCCGAACCGCCCTACAGGCCCCTCAGGGCCGAATCAGGGGCGAACCAGGGGTGCCCCGACCGCATCGGGCCCCGGCCTCCCAGCCCAGAAAACCCGGCATTTCACGCGTTCTTCACGTCGGGTGCACGAACACCACGCAGGCGATAGTGTCGCGTGCGCGGGAGGAGGAGTCGGGACGAACCGTCCGCCCCACGCGTCCACCCACGTCAGACACCGGGTTCGGTCACCGTTGGATACCGAACGGCATGCCGTCCTACTCACGAGTAGCATGGTGTTGTTACGGTCGTCACGTCCCCACACATCAAAACCCCGTACACGCCCAGGAGCCACAACGTGCGCGAATACAGTTCTCCCGCGAAAGCTGAGATCTCCGACGACGCGCGACTGACCGACACGCTCTACGCGCGCGCGGCCAGCGAGCCCAACGCCGTCGCCGCCCGCCGGCTGGAGTCCGGACAGTGGCGCGACGTCACCGTCGCCGAGCTGCACGGCGACATCACCGCGTACGCCAAGGCGCTGATCAACGCGGGCATCGAGCACGGTGACCGGGTCGCCCTGATGTCACGGACCCGCTACGAGTGGACGGTCGTCGACTACGCGATCTGGTCCATCGGCGGCGTCACCGTCCCGATCTACGAGACCTCCTCCGCCGAACAGGTCGAGTGGATCCTCTCCAACTCCGGGGCCAAGGCCGCCTTCGTCGAGACCGACTCCCACGCCGAGCGCGTCGAGTCGGTCCGCGCGAACACCCCCGACCTGGGCAACGTATGGCGGTTCGACGGAGACGACCTCACCTCCCTGCGTGCCACCGGCGCCGACATCGACGACGAGACCTTCGACAAGCGCCGCACCGCGGTCAAGGTCGACGACCTCGCCACCCTCATCTACACCTCCGGCACCACCGGCCGCCCCAAGGGCTGCAAGCTGACGCACCGGAACTTCCTCTTCATCGCGCACTCGGCGCTGGAGGGTCCGGCCAAGCAGATCCTCAAGGGCACGTCGAACCCCTCCACCCTGCTCTTCCTGCCCCTGGCACACGTGTTCGCGCGCTTCGTCCAGGTGATGGTGATCGAGGGCAAGGCGGTCCTGGGCCACTTCTCGACGACCGGCCCCGAACTGATCGACCAGTTCTCCGTCTTCAAGCCCACCTTCATCCTCGCCGTCCCGCGCGTGTTCGAGAAGGTCTTCACCAAGGCCGAGCAGAAGGCCACCGCCGAGGGCAAGGGCAAGATCTTCAACGCCGCCGCGAACACCGCGATCGACTACAGCAAGGCACTCGCCACCGGCCAGGTGCCCTTCGGTCTCAAGCTCAAGCACGCCGTGTTCAAGAAGCTCGTCTACGGCAAGCTCATGGACCGCCTGGGCGGCCAGTGCAACTACGCCGTCTCCGGCGGTTCGGCCCTCGGCGCCCGGCTCGGCCACTTCTTCCGGGGCGCGGGTCTGACCATCATCGAGGGCTACGGCCTCACCGAGACCACGGCGCCCACCACGGTCAACAGCCCCGGCTTCAACAAGATCGGCACGGTCGGCCAGCCCCTGCCGGGCACCAGCGCGCGGATCGGCGAGGACGGCGAGATCCTCGTCAAGGGCGACCACATCATGGTCGGCTACTGGGACAACGAGAAGGCCACCGAGGAGGCCTTCACCGAGGACGGCTTCTACCACACCGGTGACCTCGGCGCCCTCGACGACGACGGCTTCCTCAGCGTCACCGGCCGCAAGAAGGAGATCATCGTCACCGCGGGCGGCAAGAACGTCGCGCCCGCGGTCCTGGAGGACCGTATCCGGGCGCACACCCTGGTCAGCCAGTGCATGGTCGTCGGCGACAACCGCAAGTTCATCGCCGCCCTGGTCACGATCGACCCCGAGTCGTTCGAACAGTGGAAGTCCGACAAGGGCAAGACCGGCGAGATCGCCGACCTCACCGAGGACCCCGACCTCAACGCCGCCGTCCAGGAGGCCGTGGACAACGCCAACAAGGCCGTGTCCAAGGCGGAGGGCATCAAGAAGTTCCGCATCCTGCCCAGTGACTTCACCGAGGAGAGCGGCCAGCTCACCGCCTCCATGAAGGTCAAGCGGCACGTGGTGAACAAGAGCTGGAGCAAGGAGATCGACGAGATCTACAACGTGTCATCTTCTCAGTCCTAAGACCGAGCTTGCCGGTAGGCGCCCGGCTGGCTGCCGGATCGACCTCCGCGTCCAGGCAACCTCAGGGGCTTCCAGGGACGGATGACTGCCGCCACGCGTCCCACGCGACCTCGCCTCGAGCGGCATGGTCGCGGGAAGCGTTCCGGTAGGCGCGCGCGGGCGACGCCGCACGACCGGCGGGTGAACAAGGTCTGGCTGGTGCGGTCGCCCTTTTCGCGGTGACCGCACCAGCTACGCGTCTGGGACGTGTGGGCCGGATCCACGAACACCACGGGTACACCCGCCCCGCGGGCCCCATACGAGATGAACTCGCCTAACCGGGCGAAGGCCCAGGAGTGCGGCGCGGCCCGTTGGGGCGCCCGGAGGGGACTGCGGCCGAAGACCGTCGGTTGGGGCGGTGGAGGGCGACGGGCGGGACGTACCCTCTGCCGGATGCCCGAAAGATCTTCCAGGGCGATCCCGCGCGAGGTGCGTTCAGCCTCGGCCACGATGCGTTCGGAGATGCAGTGGTTGGCGTCCTTGGCGACGCGTGATTCCCTGCGTCGCTGCCGCTTCAACACACGTTTGGCGGACGTGGTGCCCTTGGCCTGCAACTTCTGGCGTAGACGCTGCTGCCGCCCGCGGTACCGGTTGAGCTTGCGCCCGGCCATGACACGGCCATCGCTGGTGGTGGCGATGTTGACGATCCCCAGATCCACACCCAGGAATCCCTCCGGGTCATACTCCTCGTCGTCGGGCACGGTGAGCGTGACGGACAGGAACCACACCCCGTCCCGATACAGCAGGTCGGACTCTCCGCGCTTGTGCTCGCCCAAGGCCTTAGCCGCATCAGGTGAGCAAGCAAAGGGCACGTCCTTCAACCGTCCCCGGACAGTCCACAACGAGATCGTGCGGGCGTCCACACAGAAGGAAAGGTTCCTCTGGTCGTAGGGCTGTGCGGCGTCCGACCGGAAGACGATCGGCTTTTCCTCGACGCGCTTGCGCCGCTTCGACCCGGGTTTTCCATAGTTCCCGGCCTTCAGGTTGGCCTTGAACGTCGTGTAGGCGTCGGCGACCTTCTTGATCACGTGCTGGGCGGCCTGCGATCCGAGCCCGGCGGCTCGTACACCGGCGTGGGCGAGCTTACGCAACGGGTAGTTCTTGGTCGTCCCCGTCTCGTGCGCGATCTCGGATACCCGATTGGCCTGGTCGTTGACCGCGCCCAGGGTCGCCTCCAACGCCGCCGCCCGCTCAGGCGACGGCGTGAGTCTGAGCTGCACGATGATCGTCGACACACGCACCATTGTGTGCCCGCTCGGTGACAGAGTGCAGCGAAGCGCACCTGAAAATGATGCTCGTCACTCATGGTTCGCCAGGGCATGGGCAGCGATTCCTCCCGGGCCTGAAGCCCCGGGTCCTGGCCCAAACGAGCCGTCCCCGCAGTCACACGCCCGTGCTCGCACCCGCACCGTGGGATCCCGGACACACGCGACGGGCCCGGCCGAAACACGGCCGGGCCCGTCGTCGTCGGATGCGCGCGTCCTAGTGGGCGGCGGACTCCTTCTCCTCGGCGGAGTGGTGCAGGTGGTGGCCGCTGTGCGGCTCCACACCCTCGAAGGACACGTTGTCCTTCGTGTACCAGTGCGCCAGGGCGCGGCGGAGCCTGCCCGTGGTCTTGCGCTTCTGGGGGCTCTCCACACCCTTGTCGTCGGTCTCCTCGCCCAGGGCGGTCGAGGTGATCGTCGGCTTGCTCAGGAGCGCGTCCACGGTGTCCTGCGAGCTCTCCTTGTGCACCTCGATGAACTCACCGCTGGGCAGCTGCTGGATGATGCCGCTCTCGTAGCCGTGCTCCAGGGTGTCGCGGTCGCGCCGCTGCAGACCCAGGCAGATCCGCTTGGTGACGATGAACGCGATGATCGGCCCGATGATGATCGACGCACGGAAGATGTACGTCGTCAGGTACAGGTCGATGGAGAACGTCTCCGACAGGATGTCGTTCGAGCCGGCGAGCCAGAGGATGCCGTAGGCGGTGACGCCCGCGACGCCCAGACCCGTGCGGACCGGGGCGTTGCGCGGCCGGTCGGCCACGTTGTGCGGCCGCCTGTCCCCGGTGATCCAGGCTTCCAGGAACGGCCAGGCGGCCAGACCGCCGAACAGCAGACCCATGAGGCCCAGACCCGGCACGAGGACCGCCACCGGGACCGCGTAGCCGAAGATCTGGAAGTCGAACGTGTTCGGGAAGATCCGCAGCGCTCCCTCCAGGAAGCCCATGTACCAGTCCGGCTGGAGGCCGGAGGTGATGGAGGTCGGCGTGAACGGACCGAACAGGTGGATCGGGTTGACCTGCACGAGCCCGGCCAGGCCGGCGGCCACGGCGAACGTGAAGAAGAAGAACCCGCCCGCCTTGACCGCGAACCCGGGGAACATGGGCGTTCCCACCACGGTCTTGTTCGTCTTGCCCGTGCCCGGGTACTGCGTGTGCTTCTGGTGCCACAGGATCATGAAGTGCGCCACGATGAGCGCGAGCAGCAGAGCCGGCAGCAGCAGGATGTGCAGCATGTACAGGCGCGGGATGATCAGGTCGCCCGGGAACTCCCCGCCGAACAGGAACATCGAGACGTAGCTGCCGACCAGCGGCAGGGCCATGATCACACCCTGGAGGATGCGCACGCCCATGCCGGAGGGCAGGTCGTCCGGCAGCGAGTAGCCGAAGAGGCCCTCGACGATGGCGATCGTGAAGATCCCGACGCCGATCAGCCAGTTGATCTCGCGCGGCTTGCGGAACGCACCGGTGAAGAACACACGGAGCATGTGCACCACCAGCGAGGCCACGAAGATCAGCGCGGCCCAGTGGTGGATCTGCCGGACGAGGAACCCGCCGCGCACATCGAAGTCGATGTACAGGGTCGAGGCGTAGGCCTCACTCATCTCGACGCCCTGGAGGCGCTCGTAGGAGCCGTCGTAGACGATCTCCGCCATGCTCGGCTTGAACCACAGGGTCAGGAAGACACCCGTGAGGAGCAGGATGATGAACGAGTACAGCGCGATCTCGCCCAGCATGAACGACCAGTGGTTCGGGAAGACCTTGCGAAGGTTCTTCTCACCGGTCTTGGCGAGGTGGAAGCGGTCGTCGATGAAGTTGCCGACGCCGCGCAGCGCCTTGGGTGCTTGCGTGGTCTTACTCATCGACTAGTCCTTCGCGTAGTCCCAGAACGTCGGCCCGGGCGGCTCGGTGAAGTCGCCCGTCGCGACCAGGTAACCCTCGTCGTCGACGCCGATCGGCAATTGCGGAAGGGGACGGTGCGCCGGACCGAACACGACCTCGGCGGCGTTGGCCGCGTCGAAGGTCGACTGGTGGCACGGGCACAGGATGCGGTGCGTCGTGCGCTCGTACAGCGCCGCCGGGCAACCCACGTGGGTGCAGATCTTGGAGTAGGCGACGATTCCGTTGTGCGTCCAGTTGATCCGCGGCTCGTCCTGGCCCTCGACCGTCTCGGTCATGCCCGACTTGTAGTCGCCCTCCGGGATCTTGATCAGGAGGATGACCGACTTGGCCTTGTCGTTCAGGCTGAGGTGGTAGTTCTCCGCGTACCGCTCGGACTCGCCCTCGCCCTCACCGTGGTCGCCCTCACCGTGGCCGCCCTCGTGCACGACGTAGGGCAGCGCGGTGATCATGCCGTTGGGCTCGGACTCCAGGTCCTCGGCTCGGATGAACCGGTCGGTGCCCTCGACCACCATGCGCACGCCGTCCGCCCAGGGGGTGTCCCTGAGCTTGTCGCCGGGCAGGGGGCCGGTGTCGCGCAGGAGCACGATCGGGGCGATGCCCAGCGGCAGCATGGCGGCGATGAGCGTCCGCCGCATCAGCGGACGCTTGGTGAAGCCGCTCTCGTCGGCGCTCTTCATGAAGAAGGCGCTGAAGGAGCTCTTCTCCTCGTCGTCGGAGGGCAGGTCGTCATAGGGCGAGGAGACCTCGTAGTGGGGCATCACCCTGCGCGCCCATACCGTCATACCCGCGCCGATACCGAACAGCGCCAGGGCGAGCGTGCTGCCGAGCAGCACGTTCGAGTACTGGCCGATCCGCGGGTCCGCGATCGCCGGGACGTCCTGCGCGTTCGGCGGGAACAGGTAGTAGGAGACCAGGAAGCCGATACCGCCGAGGAAGGCGATGACGAACCACAGCGAGGCGATCTTCTCGCCCCGGCGCTGGACCTCTTCCGGGTGTGCGTGGGTCTCGGAGGCCGGATAGGGGCCCTCGTGCTCGGCCTCGGCGGAGGCGGTGGAGACCACGCTCTCCTCGGCCTCGGAGGACGGGGTGCCGAGCACGCGCTCGGGACCGTCGGCTCCGGCCTCGGTGTTGTCGTTGTTGTTGTTCTCAGTCATGTGCACGCTGCTTCGCGGTGATCCAGATCGCGCAGGCGATGATCAGTGCCAGGCCGATGGTCCACGAGATGAAGCCCTCGGCGACCTGACCGACGCGCGCCAGGTCGAAGACGCCGCCGGCGTTCGGCTCGGCCTCCAGGGTCTTCACGTACGAGATCAGCTCCTGCTTCTCGTCGGACGTGATGACCGTGTCGGAGAACATCGGCATGGCGCCGGGGCCGGTGACCATGGCCTCGTAGATCTCGCGCGCGCTGGCGTCGCGGATCTGGGGAGCCCAACGGCCGTCGGTGAGGGCGCCGCCGCCACCGGACCAGCTGTGGCAGTGCGCACAGTTGGTCAGGTACAGCTTCATGCCCAGCTCGGTGTCGTCGGCACCGGCGATGTAGGCCTCGTACTCCGCCTCGAACTCCTCGAGCGCGGCCTCGTACTCGGCTTCGGCTTCCTCGACGGCCTCGTGGTACTCGTCCTCGGAGTCGAAGTCGGCGCGGTTGACGCTGAACTCGTCCCGTTGGGGGGCGGTGTCCGGGACGTCGTAGGGGATGTCCGCGCCGCTCTGGCCGTCCCTGATCTGCGCGTTGTAGTACGCGATCAGGTTGACCAGGTCCTCCTCGGACATGGCCATGGGCTTGCGCGGCATCTGCGCGTCCGGGTTCGCCGACGGCATACGGCCGGTGCTGACCTGGAAGTCGATCGCCGCGGGGCCGACCTCACGCAGGTCCGGGCCGATGACGTCGCCGTCCTCGGTCCGCATACCGGAGCCGTCGTAGTTGTGGCACGTGGCACACGTCTGGTCGAAGATCTCGCGGCCCTCGGCGACGTCGACGTCCTCGGGGGACGGCGCGTCAGCGGCGAGGGTCTGCGCCTGCGCCTGGTCGGTGGTGGGGGCCAGTGCGGCGTACCCCACCCCGAACAGGGCTAGCGCGAGGATGACGACGACATACCCCGCCAGGGGATGCCGTCGCCGCGCGGTAATCCATTTCACGGTTTCCCCGTTTCGGGTTACTGGATGAAGTAGATGGTGAAGAACAAAGCGATCCAGACCACGTCGACGAAGTGCCAGTAGTAGGACACGACGATCGCGCTGGTCGCCTGCTGGTGGGTGAAGCGCTTCGCGGCGTACGTGCGTCCCAGCATGATGAGGAACGCGATCAGCCCACCGGTGACGTGAAGCCCGTGGAAGCCCGTGGTCAGGTAGAACATCGACCCGTAGGCGCTGGACTGGAGAGTCAGGCCCTCGTGCGCGATGAGCACGTAGTACTCGTAGGCCTGTCCGAGAACGAAGAACAGGCCCATGAAGAACGTCAGGAAGAACCACGCGCGCAGCTTCTTGACGTCACCGCGCTCGGCGGCCCAGACGCCGGCCTGCGCGGTGAAGCTCGAAGCCACGAGCACCACGGTGATCGCGGTCGCCCACGGCACGTTGAGGTGCGTGTCCGGCCACGGCCCCAGTTCGGGGTTCCCGTTGGTCACCGATCGGATGGTGAAGTACATCGCGAACAGCGCTGCGAAGAACATGAGCTCGTTGGCCAACCACACGATGGTGCCAACGCTCACCAGGTCAGGACGCTTTGCCGCACCATGCTCTGGTGTCGGTGTTGTTTTGAGGTTCGCGGTTGCTGTCGCCACGGGAGCATTATTACGGCATCTCGCGGAGACCCGTACTCGACCCCCCGTAAGGGGGCGGATCAGTACCGGTTTCGACCATCCGGACGCCCCGGACCGGGGCGTTCACCGTGACTCGCGCGTTACTGTACCGACTCGGCCGCCGTTCGTGCGTCAGCGACCCGCCCACAGCCGCCGACAGGCGTGATCCTGGGCGGCTGAGGCGATCCGTACCCCGGCGGAAACCGCTCCAATCCACCTCCGCCAACGCGCAGGTATCGAAACGGTCACCGTTGCACAACGCCACGCGCGGGGCGGGTGAGTACACCCCCCGGGAGTGCTGGCATCCTGGGAGTGTCGAAGGTCTCAACCCCGGAGCCCCGGCCCCACCGGGCCCTGGGCACCGGGAGCGCGAGGCAATAGAGTCGATGACGAGAGAACCAACGAACGCCCGGCCGCGCCCCCTCGACGGCGGCCGAGGACCGACGTGATGGGACGGTTGCGCGATGGTGGTCAGCGGTACGGACACGGGTGCCCGGATGCGCGTGCTGGTCTACAGCGACAAGGCTGAGACCCGCGAGCAGGTGCGCATGGCCGTCGGCCGCCGCCCGGCCGCCGACGTGCCCCGCGTGGAACTGGTCGAGTGCGCGACCGCGCCCGTCGTGATCCGCAGGCTGGAGTCGACCGACCCCGCCGAGCGCATCGACGTGGCGATCCTCGACGGCGAGGCCGCCCCGGTCGGCGGCATGGGCCTGTGCCGCCAGCTCAAGGACGAGATCTTCCGCTGCCCGCCGGTCCTGCTCCTGGTGGGCCGCCGCGACGACGGCTGGCTCGCGACCTGGTCGCGGGCCGAGCAGGTGGTGAGCCACCCGATCGACCCCGTCGCGCTGGCCGAGTCCCTGGCGGAGCTGATGCGTCAGCGCGCCGCCGCCCTCAGCGGGTGACCCGGTGGGCGCCCCCACGACTCTGAGCGACCGAGAGAACGCCGACAGGGAGATGCGTCGGCGTTCCGTCGTGCACGGAGCACTCAACCACGGTGCGGACACCGGGCGATGGCGTGGCCACGCCCCGTCCCTTCCCCTGGGGCGTTGAGCACCGGTCGGCCGCCGTCGCGCGCCGCCGTCTCCGTACGCCCCCACGCCCGAACCCGCACCGTGGAGTCGAAGAGAAGATGAACACCGTCCCGCCCACCGCTTCCGACGACCAGTCCGCCGTCACCGAGCGGACCTGGTCCAACCTGATCACCGCCCTTCTGGGCGGGGTGACGCTCAGCGCCGCCGACACGGCCTGGGCGATGAACGAGATCATGTCCGGATCGGCGACCGACGCGCAGATCGCCGGATTCGCCATCGCGCTGCGCGCCAAGGGCGAGAGCGTGTCCGAGGTGACCGGCCTGGCCAGGGGCATGCTCGACAACGCCGTCCGCGTCAGCGTTCCCGGGCCGACCCTGGACATCGTCGGGACCGGCGGCGACCGCGCGCACACCGTGAACGTGTCGACGATGGCCGCGATCGTGGCGTCGGCGGCGGGCGCGCGCGTGGTCAAGCACGGCAACCGCGCGGCCTCTTCCTCCTGCGGGACCGCGGACGTCCTGGAGCGGCTCGGCGTGGTCCTGGACCTGCCCCCGCGGCTGACCGCCCGGGTGGCGGAGGAGGCGGGCATCACCTTCTGCTTCGCGCCGCTGTTCCACCCGTCGCTGCGCTACGCCGCCAAGCCGCGGCGCGAGTTGGCCGTGCCGACGGTGTTCAACTTCCTGGGGCCACTGACCAACCCGGCGCGGCCCACCACCTCGGCGATCGGGGTGTTCGACGAGCGCATGTGCGAGGTGATCGCGGGGGTCTTCGCCGGTCGCGGTTCCTCGGCGCTGGTGTTCCGCGGTGACGACGGCCTGGACGAGCTGACCACGTCGACCACGTCGACGGTGTGGGTGGTCAGCGGCGGCGAGGCACGCCGGGAGCGACTGGACCCGGCGGACCTGGGGATCGGGCGTTCCGCGCCCGACGCGCTGCGCGGGGGCGACGTGGAGTTCAACGCCCAGGCCGTGCGCGACCTGCTCGCGGGCCGGCGCGGCCCGGTGAGGGACGCGGTCCTGCTCAACGCGGGCGCGGCGTTGGCGGCCGTGGACGGCGTGGAGGGCTCCCTGGTGGAGGCCGTGCGCGCGGGTTACGAGCGCGCCGCCGCAGCCGTGGACAGCGGAGCCGCCGAGCGGGCGCTGGCCGCGTGGGTGGAGACCAGCCAGGGCCTGGCCAAGCAGGTCTGAGACCGCCCCGGCCGGGCCCGCGAGCTTGCGAGCGCGCGAAGAGCACGGCGAGGGGCGTACGGGGTCCTGCAGGACGAGGCAAGCCGCCAGCGAGGAACGAGCCAGGCGCCGCCGAGGACGAAGGATCCCCGTTCCCCACGCCCCGAGCCCCGACGCGAGCTTGCGAGCGCGCGAAGAGCACGGAGGGGCGCGGTGTCCGGGTGTCCGGACTCCGCGCCCCGCGTCGTTCCGGTGTCCTACCAGCCCAGGGCGAAGGCGGACTCCAGGTCGTGCTTGGAGTAGGCCTGGAAGGAGATGTGGGTGTCGGAGGAGATGACTCCGGGCACCTTGTTCACCCGGCCCGGGATCACCTCCGCCAGGTCCTCGTGGCGGCGGACCCGCACCATGGCGATGAGGTCGACGCCGCCGGTGACCGAGTAGACCTCGCTGACACCGTCGATGTCGGCGATCGCCTCGGCGACCTCGGGGATGCGGTGGACGTCGGCCTTGATCATGACGATCGCGGTGATCACGGTGCCTCCATGGCGGGTCGGCGCGGGACGGGCCCCGGGCGAGGGGCGCACCGTCAGTAGACGTCGGACAGCCGCGTCCCGGAGCGCCATCGCAACCGGTAGACCACCAGTCCCGCGGCCACCCCGGCGAGGAATCCGTACACGTGCGCCGCGTAGGCGACGTTGGACCCGCCTCCCGGAGTGGTGGAAGTGGTGACGTAGAGAAGATACTGAACCGCGAAGTAGCTGCCCACCAGGGCCCACCCGGGCAGCCGCATCGGGATGACGACGAACACCAGCGTGGTCACCCTGCTGCGGAACTGTACGACGAGGTAGGCGCCGAGCACGCCGGAGATCGCCCCGGAGGCCCCGACCATGGGGATGACGCCCTCGGTGTCCACCAGCGCGTGCCCGTAGGCGGCGGCCAGGCCGGTGACCAGGTAGAGGATGAGGAAGCGGAGGCGGCCGATCCGGTCCTCCACCACCGGTCCGAAGACGAACAGGTACACCATGTTGCCCAGCAGATGGGCCGCGCCTCCGTGGACGAACATCGAGGTGAACACGGAGAGCCAGACGGACTTGCCGTCCAGCGCCCCGCACTCGGGTGTCATGGGGGGTGCCAGGTCGGTGCGGCCGAGCATCTCGTCGGGGACCGCGCCCCAGCGCATGAAGTAGTGGTCGATCGCGCAGAACCGCTCGGCGAGTTCGACCGGATACCAGACCGCGGTCATCGCCAGCGGGGACGCCAGGTAGGCGAGCACGTTCACCGCGATCAGCGTGTAGGCGACCACGGGGGCGCGGCGGACCGGGTAGTCGTCATTCAGCGGAAGCGCGGCCATGCGCCCAGTGTGTCATTCCGGTGTGGGCCTCCGCGCCGCGCAGCGGGCAGGTCCACTCTCCCTCGATCTCGACCAGCCTGGTGGCGGGGTGGACGAGCCAGTCGAGGATCAGCTCGGTCTCCTCGGCGGTGGCCCGCGGGGTGGGCCCGACCCCGGCCGGGACGCGTTCGGCGGTGGCCGTGAGCGAGGTCAGGAAGGCCGCCGGGTCGGTGCCGGGGGTCAGGACGGCGCTGGCGGCCAGGCGGCCGTGGCGGACGACGCAGGTCTCCCACCCCGTTCCTCCGGGACGCGAGGCGACCAGGTGCGGGACGGCGGCGATGGCGGACAGGCGTTGCGCGCGCCGGGCGCCGCGCAGGAACGCCACGAGCCGGTCGCGGTGCGCGGCCGCCTCCTCGTAGCGCAGGTCTGCGGAGAGTTCGGCGATGCGACCGGTGTGGGCGGTCATGACGGGTCCCGGGTCCCCGGTCATCGCGGAGCGGGCGGCGTCGGCGTGGACGGTGTAGCCGGCGTGGCTCTCGGTGCCGTCGCACGGAGCGCCGCACCGGCCGAGTTGGGCGAGGACGCAGGGCTCGACCAGCCGGTCCCCGGCGCGGGAGGCCAGCGGCCGCCCACCGGGGACCGGGGTGAACGTGTGGGTGCACTGGCGCAGCGGGAACGCGTGCAGGAGCGCCTCCTTGGCCCGTTCGGCCTCCTTCGCCGAGGAGTAGGGGCCCAGGTAGGGGGCGCCGTCGTCGCGGACCGCGCGCACCACCGACAGCCGGGGGTAGGCGTCGGTGGTGAGTTTGACCCAGAAGACCCGTTCGGGGTTGCGCGACCTGCGGTTGTAGGGCGGTTTGCGCTCGGCGATGATCCGCAGCTCCCGGACCGAGGCCTCCAGGTCGGTCGTGCAGACGATGGGGGTGACGCCCTCCACGAGCGCGGTCATCTCCCGGATGCGCTGGCGGTTCTCGGCCGCGGTGAAGTACGACCGCACGCGTCGGCGCAGGTTGGCGCTCTTGCCCACGTAGAGGGTGGCGCCGCGCGCGTCGGTGAGGACGTACACCCCCGGTTCCTCGGGCAGGTCCTCGGCCAGGTGGCGCCGGGCCCGCTGGGCGCGGCTGGCGGGCTTGGTGACCGCGCGCAGCTCCTCCAGGCTCTGCACCCCGGCGGGGGCGAGGCGCTCGATGAGTCCGTGCAGGACCCCGACGGTGGCGCGGGCGTCGTCCAGGGCGCGGTGGGTGGGGGTGGTGGTCACGCCGAAGTGCGCGGCGAGCGTGCCGAGCCGGTGGTTGCGGACCTGACCGCGGTCGAGCGCGGCGCGGGCCAGCCGCAGGGTGTCCACGACCGGGGGGTCGGGCCACCGCTGGCCCAGGCGTTCACAGGCGGCCCGGAGGAAACCGGTGTCGAAGGCCGCGTTGTGCGCGACGAACGCGGTGTCGGGCTCGGCGGTCAGCAGGGCCAGCAGGTCGGGGAGGACCTCCTCCAGGGAGGGGGCCGTGGCCACCATGGACTGGGTGATGCCGGTCAGGAGGGTGATGTTGGCCGGGATGAGGGTGCCGGGGTCGACCAGTGTGGAGAACTCGTCCAGGACCTTCCCGCCACGCGTCCTGACCGCGCCGATCTCGGTGATGCGGGACCGCTTGGCGCTGGTCCCGGTGGTCTCCAGGTCCACCACGACGAACGTCGTCGCGGCCAGCGGAGTGCCGAGGTCGACGATGCTCGTTTGGACGCCGGTGGACGCCGCGGACTGTGGAACCACGCGGTCAGGGTAGTCGGGGCCGCCGACCGAATGACCGACGAATACGGTCTGACCTGCCCGACATGGAAAGATGGGGGTGAAGGGGCTGAAGTGTCCTTGCGCCCCAAGATGAGCACGATCGAAGGAGGAAACCGTGGGGATCGCGATGCCGGGTGACAGTGAACGGTGGCGGTGCACCGGGTGCGGCAACCTCACGCGGTTCGACGTGACCCGCACGGTCCGCTCCGAGGACTTCGTCCACCAGGATCTGGCCGGTCGCGGCCTGGTCGAGGAGCGGTCGGTACTCACCGAGACGGTGGAGCGGGTCCGGTGCCGTTGGTGCGGCGCCACTGACAGCGTGGAGATCGTCCCCCGCCCCGACGCCGACGGCTCGGCCGCCGACGCCTCGGCTGAGAGCACGACGGGTCGGGCATGAGCGCCCGCCCGGAGGCGGGCGGCGACTCCGACGACTCGGAGCCGCTCGGCCGGGACGAGGGGTCGGACCGCGGGGAGCGGGCCGACGCCGAGGACGAGCGGCTGCGCAGACCCCTACCGGAGCAGGTCCGGGCGAGGGTGGTCGAGTACGGTTCCGACGTGCTGGGCGGCATGCCCACGAGCGAGCTGCCCCCGCTGCTGCGGCGGGTGGCGCGGTTCGAACCGCGCCGCCGCGCCCGGCTGGCCGGACCCCAGATCGCCGCGCAGTTGGAGACCGACGACGACTTCCGGGGGCGGGTGGCCGCCCGGGTGGACCAGGTCTGGCCCGAGCTGGCCGAGGGGCTGCGCTCGGGCGTCGTCCCACCCGCCGCCGACCCGGTGGCGGTGGCGGCCTGCGCCTACCTGCTGCGCCCTCGGGGGTGGCCGGAGATCATCGAGGGCGTCCACACCGAGTTGGAGCGCCAGAGCAGCGCGAAGGAGGCGGACGAGACCGCCGAGGCGCTGGACGCGGTGCGTCGGCAGCTGGACGAGACCAAGCACGGCCACCAGGCCGACCTGGAGCGGCTGCGCGGCCAGATCCGGGGGCAGCGCGCCGAGATCTCCGAGCTGCGGCGCAAGGTCCACACCGAACGCCAGCGCGCCAAGGAGGCCAAGGCCAGGGCCGAACGCGCCCTGGCCGAGACCGCGGACCGGGAGAGTGAGTCGGCGACCCAGGTCAGTGCCCTGGAGTCGGAGAACCGACGGCTGCGCTCCCGGTTGGCGGAGGCCGAGGCCCAGGTGGAGAGCGCCCGCCGCGCGGTGCGATCGGAGCGCAACGCCGACGAGGCGCGGCTGCGCGTGCTCCTGGACGTGCTGGTGGAGGCCTCGCACGGACTGCGTCGCGAACTGGCCCTGCCCACGTCCCTGGACAGCCCCGCCGACCACGTCGCCGAGGCCACGCGGGAGCAGCGCCGAGTGCCGTTGGGCGGACTGCCCGACGACGACCCGGGACTGCTGGAGCACCTCCTGACCGTTCCGCGCGTGCATTTGTTGGTGGACGGCTACAACGTCACCAAGACCGGGTACGGAACGCTGCCGCTGGCCGACCAGCGCACCCGCCTGCTGGGCTCCCTGGAGGGGTTGGCGAGCCGGACCAAGGCCGAGATCACGTGCGTGTTCGACGGCGCGGACGTCGACACCCCGCCGGTGGTCGCCCAGCCGCGCCGGGTTCGGCTGCTGTTCAGCGCGCCCGGGGAGACCGCCGACGAACTGATCGTGCGGCTGGTGCGCGCCGAGCCGCCGGGGCGGCCGATCGCGGTCGTGACCTCGGACCGGGAGATCGTGACGGCCGTGCGCTCGGCCGGAGCGCGGGCGGTACCGTCACCGATCTTCCTGCGCAGGTTGGAGCGGTAGGAGTGACGGGGTCGTGCCCGGCGGTGGCGGCACGACGACCACACAGGTTCGTTACCTCTTCGTGACCATGGGTCGCGCACGTGTGTCTGCCTGGAACAACACCACTGGTGGGGTTCGGGTGGCCGCGTGCGCGGTTCCGTGTGTACTGGGTCCCATGGTTGAGGGGTGCGGTACCGTCCGCTAGGTTCTTTCCGGAGCGTGAGTGCTCTACCGGGTAGAACGCGACACTTGTGCCCGCCGCCCGGTCGGATCCCCTCGCTCACGCGCGTCCGCGCCCCCGCGCGGACGGCCTCCCCCGTTGTCTCCCCAGCACCCCCGTGCGGATGTCCCTACCCCAAGGAGCGTGGACCGCCATGAAGAACCCCGGTGGTCGGCGTACGGCTCGCCGACTCGCGACGACCGGTCTCGGTGTGGTCGTCGCCGGAACCCTGATCTCCCCCGGAACCGCCCACGCGGAGCCGACCCAGGAGGAGGTCGAGGACCGCATCGAGGAGCTCAACCAGGAGGCCGACGCCGCGGTCCAGGCCTACAACGAGGCCGAGGAGGACCACGAGACCGCCAAGACCCAGTACGAGGAGCTGGACGAGCAGGTCGGCGACGAGGAGGAGCGCTACAACGAACTGCGCGAGCGCGTCCAGCAGTTCGCCAGCGCCGCCTACCAGTCGGGTGACCTGGACTCCACGGCCAACATCCTGACCTCCGACGGCCCCGAGGCCCTCCTGGAGCAGAACGACGACCTGAACTACCTGTCGGAGCAGCAGCTCGCCCAGCTGGACGAGTTCGGCGAGTCCTCCGAGCGCCTGTTCTCGCTCAAGGACGAGGCCGAGGAGGCCCTGGAGGAGGCCGAGGAGGCCCTGGAGGAGGCCGAGGAGGCCAAGGACGAGGTCGAGGAGGCCATCGCCGAGCAGGAGGCGCTGCTGGCCCAGTTCCCCAGTGCCGACGCCTCCACCGACGGCGCCGACGACACGCCGGGCGGCTCCTACACCGGACCCGCCTCGGGCAGCGCGGGCGCGGCCCTGGACTTCGCCTACGCGCAGATCGGCAAGCCCTACATCTACGGCGGCACCGGCCCAAGCGGCTACGACTGCTCCGGTCTGGTGCAGGCCGCCTGGCGCGCGGGCGGGGTCAACCTGCCGCGCACCACCTACGCGCAGGCCGAGGTGGGCCAGCGCATCTACGACATGAACGCGCTCCAGCCCGGCGACATCATGTTCTTCAGCAACCTGGGCCACGACGGCCTGTACGCGGGCAACGGCCAGATGGTGCACGCCCCGCGCACGGGGCGCAACATCGAGGTCGTGGGACTGGCCGCCTACTGGGCGGGCAAATTCCAGTTCGCCGTCCGTCCCTGACGGCGCCCCAGATCTCAGCGAGGGCCGTCACCCGTCCGGGTGGCGGCCCTCGCGCCGTCCGGGGTGCGGCCCGTCACAACATATTTCGGACACCTACGGCGATCCGCCCGAAGGTAACGAATCAGTTGAGACCGGAGTGAAGGATGCACTAGTGTTCATCGCCGAGCGTGGTCGCTCCTCTTCACCGCCCCCTGGTGGTGACGGCCTCGCCCGGATCGGGCACACCCCCACACCGTTTCGGCTGGCGCCGTTCACTGCCCGAGACCCGCCCGGTTCAACCCTCGGCCCCGGACGGCCGGACCCGAGGGGAGAAAGGTGTCCCCACCGTGTCTGCTTGCCCTGCCCCCAGCGGCCGCCGCGCCGCGATCATCTCCTCCCTCACCGCCGGTGTCCTCCTCGTTCCCACCGCCGCCCTCGCCGAGCCGTCCGTCGAGGACGTACGCGAGCAGATCGAGGCCCTGGACGAGGAGTTCGGCCGCCTCAACTCCGACTACAACGAGGCGCAGGAGACCCACGAGGCCGCCGAGGCGCGGCTCGAGGAGATCAGGGCCGACCTGGAGGACACGCGCGAGACCGTCGACGAACTCGGTCTGAGCGTGCGCGCCCTGGCCAACCTCGCCTACACCGGCGCCGACCTGACCTCCCCCGCCCAGCTCTTCGGCGCCACCGGCCCCGAGGACATGCTGGCGCACGAGGCCGACCTGACCTACCTCTCCGAGCAGAACGACGACGACCTCGCGCTCTACGTCGAGGAACTGGAGTACCTGGAGTCGCTGGAGGTCGAGGCCGTCGCGACCGAGGAGGAGGCCGCGCAGGCGCTGGAGGAGGCGGAGGAGGCCACGGAGGAGGCCGAGGAGGCCATCGCCGAGCAGGAGGAGCTCCTGGAGGAGCTCACCGCCGAGGAGCGCGCCGAGGCCACCCAGAACACGACCGGTGGCGGCAGCGGCGGAGGCGGCGGCAACAGCGGGAGCGGAGGCGGCAACGGGGGAAGCACGGGCTCGTCCGGCGGCGGCGCCACCTACACCGGTCCGGCCTCCGGCAACGCGCGCACCGCGTTGAACTTCGCCTACAACCAGATCGGCAAGCCCTACGTCTGGGGCGGCACCGGCCCGAACGGCTACGACTGCTCCGGACTCGTCCAGGCCGCGTGGGGAGCGGCGGGCGTGCGACTCCCCCGCACCACCTACGACCAGGTCAACGCGGGTACCCGGGTCTCCTGGAGCAACATGCAGCCCGGTGACCTGATCTTCTTCCGGGGCCCCAACCCCACGCACGTCGGCATGTACGCGGGCGACGGCATGATGGTGCACGCCCCGAACTCACAGAGCACGATCTCCGAGGTGAGCCTCAGCGGCTACTACCAGTCGGTGTTCTACGCCGCCGTCCGCCCCTGACCGGGTGCGCCCACGCGGCACGGGCGCGGCCGCGACCCTAGACTCGCGTCCGTGCCGCGAACCCTGATCATCACCAACGACTTCCCGCCGCGCCCCGGGGGGATCGAGTCCTTCGTCCACGAACTGGCCCTGCGCCGCCCGGACGACTCGGTCGTCGTGTACTGCTCCTCACCCGCCGACCGCGACGCGCGGGCCGACCCCGACTTCGACCTGCGCCAACCCTTCCCCGTCGTGCGCGACGGCGCCCGCGTCCTGCTGCCCACCCCGCGGGTGGCGGCACGGGCCCGGGCCATCGCCGGCCTGGAGGGGTGCGACACGGTCCTGTACGGCGCGGCCGCCCCCCTCGGCCTGGTGGCGGGCACCCTGCGCGAACACGGCACCGTACGGCGCCAGGTGGCCCTCACCCACGGCCACGAGACCGGCTGGTCGGCGCTGCCCGGGGCCCGCGAGGCGCTGCGGCGGATCGGCGACACCACCGACACCGTCACCTACCTGGGCGAGTACACCCGCCGTCGGCTGGCCCGCGCCCTGTCCCCAGGGGCCGCCGACCGCATGCGCCGCCTCGCCCCCGGCGTGGACACCGAGCGCTTCCGCCCCGGGGCGGGCGGCGAGGAGATCCGCGCCCGCCACGGACTGGGCGGGCGCCCGGTGGTGGTGTGCGTGTCGCGGCTGGTGCGGCGCAAGGGTCAGGACACGCTGCTGCGCGCCTGGCCGCGCGTCCTGGCGGACGTGCCCGACGCCGCGCTGCTCGTCGTCGGGGACGGGCCCGACGCGGAGCGGCTGCGCTCGGCGGCGCGCGGCATGGACTCCGTGGTCCTGACCGGCGCGGTGCCCGCGGAGGAGCTGCCCGCCCACTACGACGCTGGAGACGTGTTCGCCATGCCGTGCCGGACTCGGCGGGGCGGACTGGACGTCGAGGGACTCGGCATCGTCTACCTGGAGGCGTCGTCCACCGGGCTGCCCGTCGTCGCCGGTGACTCCGGCGGGGCCCCGGACGCGGTGCTGGCGGACGAGACCGGGTACGTCGTCGACGGCTCCCTGCCCGGACCCACCGCGCGGGCGCTCATCCGCCTGCTGCGCGACCCCGACCGAGCCGCCCGGATGGGCGCACGGGGCCGGGAGTGGGTGTCGCGGGAGTGGAGCTGGGACAGGGTCTCCCAGCGCCTCGACGCGCTCCTGAGCGCTCCCTGAACGCCTGGCCCGAGCGCCGGGCCGGAGCGAAGCGCAGCGCAGGCCCAAGCGAACACGGCTACAGGTCGTCGCCGTGGACGGAGCCGGGGGTACCGGAGCCGTCGGTCACCTGCGGCTCGCCCGTGACGCTGTGCTCCAGCCACTCCTCCCACGACCGCTGGTAGAAGCCCCAGCCGTTGTCCCACTCCAGTTCGCGGGAGGTGCCCGTGGTCACCAGCAGATCCCCCATGAGGGACCGCTCGTAGAACCACCGGGCGTCGGCCACCGACATGTTCGTGCAGCCGTTGGAGGCGTTGGCGCGGCCCAGGTTGCCGAGGTTCCACGGGGCGGCGTGGGTGAACTCACCGCTGTTGGACGTGCGCACCGCCCAGTCGACGTCGAGGCGGTAGTAGCCGGGTGAGCCCTTGGGGATGCCGACCGTGGCCGAGTCCATCACCAGCGTCGCGTACTTCTCCATGGTCACGTGGATCCCGGACGTGGTGGTGTTGAAGCGGCGCAGGCCCTTGCCGTTGCTCACCGGGATGGTGCGCACGGCCTCACCGTCCACCGCCACCCGCATGCGGTGGTCGGGCACGTGCATGGTGGCGACCAGCTCACGGCCCACCTCGAACTCGATGCGCCGGTCGCGCGTCCCGTACACACCCTCCGCGGCCTCCACGCCCGCCAGGCGCAGGTCGACGCTGACGCGCTGGTAGGGCTCCCAGTACTCTCGGGGCCGGAAGACGGCGGTCTCGTCGTCGAGCCAGTTCCATGCGCCCTCGGTCGCCTCCTCCGAGGTGACCTCCATGGAGTTCTCCACCTGCCGCTTGTACTCGACCGGCTGGTCGAAGGTGACGACCACGGGCATGCCCACGCCCACGACGTCGCCCGTCCTGGGAAGGTTCGCGGCCAGTTCGAGCCGGTGCTCCCCGTCCACGCCCGCGGTGGCGAACTGGGAGACCACCTCGGTCTCTCGGCCCGTCCCGTCCTCCGCCGTGGCGTACACGCGCACGGAAGCGCCGGGTCTCAGGTTCCAGTCGCTCACCCAGGAGGTCCGGTCCTCGCTCAGGTCCCCCTCGGCCGCCGCGTCCGTCTCCCCACCGCCGCCCGCGGCCACCGGCCGCGCGGTCCCGGGCTCCGCCGGTTCCTCGTGGGCGGCCTGCTCGATCCGCACGTCGGTGATGGTCCCGTCCTCGACCGAGACGCGCACGGGGGTGTTCGGCGGCACGGAGGCCCGCCCCGGGGCCGGGGTCACGGTGATGCGCGGACCGCCGCCGGGTTCCGCGCTCTCCCCTCCTCCGGTGGTGCAGGCCGTCGCCACGAGGACGGCCACCGCCGTTCCAGCCACCGCTGACCGGGAAACTCGACCGCTCACGCCAGGACCTCCCGCCTTACGAAGGGGTCGCCGCGGTACCGCCGCACAAGGCGAACCCCGGTGGCCGGACGGGTTCCGCTGACACGGAACCCTCCGGCCACCGGGGCGGCGACCTCTATATCCTACCCTGAGCGATGAACCAAGTACAGAAGGTGATCATCTGGGCGGGTCAGGACATCAGTGCTGGAACTCCTTGCGGTAGTACTCGAAGACCCAGCCGATGGCGGTGAGGGTGACGGCCAGAGCGCCGATGAACACCATCCACCAGCCGATCGCCACACCCACCGCCATGAAGGCGATGGCCAGCGCGACGAACAGCGGCCACCAGCTGTGCGGGCTGAAGAACCCGAACTCTCCGGCGTTCTCGGCGATGTCGCCGTCCAGCCGCTCCTCCGCGGGAAGGCCGTGGAAGTGCTCGCTGCGACGGGCCGCCTGCCAGAGCCAGAAGCCGATCATCCAGCCGAAGCCGATCGAGACCACCAGGGCGGTCGAACCGGTCCACTCGATCGAGCCCGTGTCCTGGTAGGACCAGTACATGTACAGCAGGGCGGCCAGACCGAAGAAGGTCGATACGCCCATGAACAGATAGGCCTGCATCTTCATCGTGAGCTCGCCCCTACTCCTTCGTGACGCCCACCGGGACGGCGCCCGGGGCCGCGGCGTGCGGGTGGTTCAGGTCGAACGCGGGACGCTCGGAGCGGATCCGCGGCAGCGACGTGAAGTTGTGCCGCGGCGGCGGGCAGGAGGTCGCCCACTCCAGGGAGCAGCCGTAGCCCCACGGGTCGTCGACGGTCACCTTCGGCGCCTTCTTGGCCGTGATGTACATGTTCCAGAAGAAGATCAGCGTCGAGGCGCCCAGCACGAACGACGAGATCGACGAGAACTGGTTCAGGTCGGTGAAGCCGTCCGTGGGCAGGTAGTCGGCGTAGCGGCGGGGGAAGCCCATCGCGCCGAGCCAGTGCTGCACCAGGAACGTGCCGTGGAAGCCCAGGAACAGCAGCCAGAAGTGGACCTTGCCGAGCCTCTCGTTGAGCATCCGCCCGGTGAACTTGGGCCACCAGAAGTAGAAGCCCGCGAACATCGCGAAGACCACGGTGCCGAACACGACGTAGTGGAAGTGGGCCACCACGAAGTAGGAGTCGGTGACGTGGAAGTCGATCGGCGGTGAGGCCAGCAGCACACCGGTCAGACCACCGAAGAGGAAGGTGACCATGAAGCCGATCGTGAACAGCATCGGCGTCTCGAAGCTGAGCTGTCCGCGCCACATCGTGCCGATCCAGTTGAAGAACTTCACACCGGTCGGGACCGCGATGAGGAAGGTCATGAACGAGAAGAACGGCAGCAGCACCGCGCCGGTCGGGAACATGTGGTGCGCCCACACGGTCACCGACAGGCCGGCGATCGCGATCGTCGCGCCCACCAGGCTCTTGTAGCCGAAGATCGGCTTGCGGCTGAACACCGGCAGGATCTCCGTCGCGATACCGAAGAACGGCAGCGCGATGATGTACACCTCGGGATGGCCGAAGAACCAGAACAGGTGCTGCCAGAGGATGGCGCCGCCGTGCTCGGGGTTGTAGACCTGTGTTCCGACCATGCGGTCGGCGCCCAGGGCGATCAGGGCCGCGGTCAGGACCGGGAAGGCGATGAGCACCAGGACGCTGGTGAGCATCGTGTTCCAGGAGAAGATCGACATGCGGAACATCGTCATGCCGGGGGCGCGCATGCACAGACCGGTGGTGATGAAGTTGACCGCCGCCAGGATGGTGCCCAGACCGGACACCGCCAGGCCGAGGATCCACAGGTCGCCGCCCAGGCCCGGGGAGCGGACCGCGTCGGACAGCGGGGTGTAGGCGAACCAGCCGAAGGCCGCCGCGCCGCCGGGGGTCAGGAACCCGCTGACGACGATGAGGCTGCCGAACAGGTACAGGTAGTACCCGAACAGGTTCATCCTCGGGAACGCCACGTCCGGTGCGCCGATGTGCAGCGGCATCATGATGTTGGAGAACCCGACGAACAGCGGGGTCGCGAACATCAGCAGCATGATCGTGCCGTGCATGGTGAACAGCTGGTTGAACTGCTCGTTGGACATGAGCTGCATGCCCGGGGCGAGCAGCTCGGCCCGCATGAGCAGGGCCAGCACGCCGCCGAAGAGGAAGAAGGCGAACGAGGTGATCAGGTACATGTACCCGATGACCTTGTGGTCGGTCGACGTCAACCAGTTGACGATGATCGACCCCTTGCGCGACGGTGCCTGACCTTCGGTGCGCGCTTTACTCACGGTGGTGGTCATGACTCGTCATTCTCCTCGGCGTCGGCCGACCCGGTGTCGTCCTCGGTGTCCTCCGCCTCGGCTTCGTCACCCTCGTCGGTCGCCTCGGTCTCCTCCTCGGCGGCCTCGGTGCCCTCGGCCCGCTCGGAGGCCTCGTCATCGTTGGCGGCCTCGGCGTCTGCCTGGGCCTGGGCGGCGGCCTCGTCCAGCTCGGCCGCCTCCCGCTCCGCGAGGGCGGTCTGTTCGGCGGCCCACGCGTCGTACTCCTCCTGGGAGACGACCTCGACGTTGAAGAGCATGCGGGTGTGGTCGGCGCCGCACAGCTCGGCGCAGCGGCCGATGTACTCCCCGGAGGTGCCCTCCTGGAGCTGGACCTGGAAGGCGTTGTCCCGGCCGGGGATGACGTCCATCTTGAACGCGAACTCCGGGATCCAGAACGAGTGGATGACGTCCGTCGCCCGGAGGTCGAAGTGCACGACCGCGCCCTCGGGGAGAACGAGGGTGGGCTGCGTCGAGGGGTCGGCGCTGCCGGTCGGGTCGGGGGTACCGACCTCGGAGAACTGCACCTCGCCGCCGTCGTCCAGCGTCTCGTCCAGGTAGTTGAACTGCCAGGCCCACTGGAAGGCGACGACCTCGACGTGGACGTCGGCGGGCTCGTCGGTCTCCAGCAGGTAGGCCTGATCGCGCGCGGTGAAGTAGAAGAGCACCGAGATGACGACGATCGGCAGGATGGTGTAGAGCGCTTCGATGGGCATGTTGTACCGCACCTGCGGCGGCAACTGCTCAGAGCGCTTGCGGTGGAAGATGACCGACCAGATGATCAGTCCCCACACGAGAATGCCGACCGCGAACGCCGCCACCCAGGAGCCCTGCCAGAGCGAGAGAACCCGCTCGGCCTGCTCGGTGATCGGCTCCGGCATGCCCAAACGAGTGAGCTCGTTCGACGCGCAGCCGGTCGCGGCCAGCCCCAGCACGGCGAGCGCGGCGCCGCGTGGTGCCCATCGGCGCGTCTTGGAGCGCCGATTCTCTTGGCGGGTCGGACTCACGGATTGCCTTCCCAGCGGTGAAGCCCGCGGATCGTCCGCGGGCGGCCTAAGTATCCAAAGCTTGTCAGGGGGAAACATTATCGCGAACCGTCCAGCGTCCTGTTCATGGGCTGACCTGGTCAGCGTGTTGCCAGACAGCCTTTACGGGACGCGCGGCGGCACACGGAGCCGGGCCCGTTCGCCCGCGGAGGGCAACCCTCCCGGCTGGCTACGAGGCGCGGCCCGGCGCGTCCCCCCGGGCCCCCGTCCGCGATCGTTCGCCGTCGACCGGCGCGCGGTGCGCGAGGCGGGACCAAGGTGAGCGTATCGCTGGGTTTACGACGCCCTTAACCGGGTTCGCCTTAGTCGGAGGAGCGGGTCAAGATTGGGACACAGGACGACGACACCGCGGGGGGATGACCGTGCCCGAGTATCCGAACGAGCGACCTTTGGTGACCGTGGAGGCGGTCGGCCGCAAGTGCCCGATCCCGATCCTCATGCTCGCCCAACGCCTGCACGAGGTGCCCATCGGCTCCGTCATCGCCGTCACCGCGGACGATCCCGCCGCGAAGGCGGACATCCCCGCCTGGTGCCGGATGAAGATGCACGACTTCGTCACGGAGGAACCCCTGACCCGGGGTAGCGCTTATCACATCCGCCGCAGGTACTGAAAGGCCGCCCCTGGTCGCGGTTGCGTTGCGGTAACGATGTGCCTCCTCCGGAACCGGCGGGTGGCGCACACCACGCCGTGGACGCGCCAGAGGCCGCGCGGACGGCGAACGTCCACACGGCCTCTGCCCGGCTCGGGGCTGGGAACAGCCCTGTCTAGCGAGCGTAGAACTCGACGACGAGCTGCTCGTCGAAGGGCACCGGGATCTGCTCACGCTTGGGGCGGTCGACGACCGCGATGCGCAGGTCCTGGTGGCTCACGGCGAGGTGGCCGGCGATCTTGTCGTCGGCGTGGACGCCCTCGGCGGCCTCGACGAACGGGACCATCTGGCGGGACTTCTCCCGCACGCTGATGATCTGGCCCGGCTTGACCTGGAAGGACGGGATGTCGACCTTCTTGCCGTCCACGGTGATGTGGCCGTGGTTGATGAACTGGCGGGCGGCGTAGATCGAGGCGGCGAAACCGGCGCGCAGCACGACCGTCGCCAGGCGCAGCTCCAGCTCGGCGAGCATCTCCTCACCGGTACGGCCGGGGCGCTTCTTGGCGTTCTCGTAGACGCGCAGCAGCTGCTTCTCGGTCAGGTCGTAGTACCAGCGCACCTTCTGCTTCTCCGCCTGACGGACGGCGAAGTCGCTGCTGTTGCGGCGGACACGGCGACCGTGCTCACCGGGCGGGTACGGACGCTTCTCGAAGTAGCTGACCGCCTTACGGGTCAGCGGGGTGCCGGCGCGCCGGGACAACCGCACCTTCGGTCCGGTGTAGCGCATGCGTAGTCCTTTCACAGTGAATCCGGGAATCCCAGGTAAGGCTGGCCTAGATCTGGGAGGCGCCTACGGCGCCCGAGTCCCGCCGACGGTGCGGCTGGGACGGGTTCCCACCGTCGCGGCGACCCCGCGCGGACGGCTTGGGCTCGGAAAAGCCCGGCACGCGTTTCAGCGCACCGGGTGGCACGGGGCTCCCCGTGCTGGTCGGCGGAGGCCGACCGTCGGGCAGCGGCCCGGTCCAGGACCGGGTCGTGCGGGTCGCGACTTACTACTCTACGGGTTCGCGGACACCGCCCCGACCAGGACGGCGCGTCCAGGCCGGGGCGGCACGGCGGATCACACGAACGGAGCGACCTCGGCGGCGACCTCGGAACCGTAGGAGCGCTCCAGGCGCTCGGTCAGGGAGGCGCCGGTCAGGGAGTACTCCTGGGGTCCGTCCGCCTCCAGGCAGTGCGCGGCCGTGGCGTTGCCGACCTGCGCGGCGCGCTCCAGGGGCAGGCCCCACGAGTGGGCGGCGAGGAAGCCGGCCCGGAAGGCGTCGCCCATGCCCGTGGGGTCGACGAGTTCGCCGACGGCGGCGGACGGGACGTGCACGCTCGGCTCGCCCTCGCGGTCGATCCGCGCGCCCTTGGCTCCCAGGGTCGTGACGCGGGTGCCGACCAGTTCGAGGATCTCCTCGTCCGACCATCCGGTCTTCTGTTCGGCGAGCGCCTTCTCGTACTCGTTGCTGAACAGGAAGGCCGCCCCCTCGATCAGGGAGCGGACCTGCTCGCCGTCCATACGGGCGAGCTGCTGCGAGGGGTCGGCGGCGAACGGGATGGAGCGCGACCGGCACTCCTCGCTGTGGCGGACCATGGCGGCCGGGTCGTCGGCACCGATGAGGACGAGGTCGAGGCCGCCGACACGGTCCGCGATGGGCTGGAGTTCGATGTTGCGGGCCTCGGCCATGGCGCCCGCGTAGAAGGAGGCGATCTGGTTCTGGTCGAGGTCGGTGGTGCAGATGAAGCGAGCGGTGTGCCGCAGTTCGGAGATATGGACCGCGGAGGTGTCGACGCCGTGGCGGTCCAGCCAGGAGCGGTACTCCTCGAAGTCGGTGCCCGCCGCGCCCACGAGCACGGGGGTGAGGCCGAAGCCACCCATACCGAAACAGATGTTGGCGGCGACCCCGCCGCGCCGTACGTCCAGCTCGTCGATGAGGAAGGAGAGGGACAACTGCTGGATCTGGTCAGGGATGATCTGCTCCGAGAACCGGCCCTGGAAAGTCATCAGGTGGTCGGTGGCGATGGATCCGGCAACCGCGATACGCACGGGACGAGGGCTCCTTGCTGGGAGGCGTCAGTCGGTGTCGACTCGATGGGCGCGGTCGCGCCCGTTCGGACCGCCCCAGGGTATACAGCGACTCACCGTTCTCGGGAGGAGACCGGCCGGAACCGGGCATGGCGGAGGGGAGGGCGGTCGTGGCCGCCCTCCCCTCGGGCACCGTGCCCCGGTTGGCCCGGGGTCAGGGGGATCGCCGTGTGGCGTGGCGCCTAGTTGAAGGAGTCACCGCAGGCGCAGGAACCGGTCGCGTTGGGGTTGTCGATGGTGAACCCCTGCTTCTCGATGGTGTCGACGAAGTCGATCGTGGCACCCACGAGGTAGGGGGAGCTCATCCGGTCGGTGACGACCTCGACCCCGCCGAAGTCGGTGACCACGTCCCCGTCGAGGTCACGCTCGTCGAAGTAGAGCTGGTAGCGCAGCCCCGAGCAGCCGCCGGGCTGGACGGCGACGCGGAGACGCAGGTCGTCGCGGCCCTCCTGCTCCAGGAGCGCCCGAACCTTGGCGGACGCCTCGTCGGTGAGGATGATCCCCTCGGTGACCTCGCTCTGAACCGTCATGTTGTAAAGCTCCTCTGGAAAGGGGTCGCGGCTGCCTGGCCACCCCGGGTGGCGTACGGGACGGACCCGCCTCGACGGATCCGATCCTCCTCAACGGGTGTCAACGTCCGGGGTCGATACCGCATTCCGCCGCGCGGCGGCTGTGTTCTCCCTGCCGCCGTGGCCCCTGATCGTGGAGTGGCCACGGCTACGCACGATATCTGTGTGCGGTTCCAGGGTAATCCTCCCACCCGTCGCCCGCCACCGCCCAGGGCGCCGCTTCGCGGAAGGGCTGGGGCACCCTCAACCGACGCCTGACGGCGCAGCGCCCCCCACTTCGTCGCCCGCCACCGCCCAGGGGCGGTCTCAGCGCGACCAGCGGCGGGCGATGTCGGCGGCCATCGAACGCAGCTCATCGGCCGAGCGGCCCATCGCGGCCTTCACCGAACCCGCCGACTCCACCAGGGAGTAGGTCTCCGTGATACCGGCCGCGGCCGCCTCGGCGCGGCCGACCTTGACCGCACCGGCGGTCACCACACACGGAACCCCGTACTCACTGGCCATGCTCGCGACTCCGTGCGGAAGCTTGCCCCGCAGGGACTGCGAGTCGAAGGAGCCCTCACCGGTGATGACGAGGTCCGCGTCGGAGAGGCGTTCAGCCAGGCGGACCGCCTCCAGGACGCGCCGGACACCGGACTCCACGGTGCCGCCCAGCAGGAGCAGGCCGAAACCGAGACCGCCCGCGCCTCCCGCGCCGGGGGTGTCGCGGATCTCCCCCCGCGGGTCGACCCGGTCGGCGAACGCGGTCAGTGCCGCGTCCAGGCGCTGGACCTGGTCGGGGTCGGCACCCTTCTGCGGGCCGAACACGGCGCTGGCCCCGTGGATGCCCAGGAGCGGGTTGTCGACGTCGGTGGCGGCGATGAGGCGGACCCCGGACACGGCCCGGCGGGCCGGTTCGAGGTCGACGCCCTCGGGTGTGTCCGCGAGGGGGCCGCCGCCGTGGCTGAGAGCGGCGGCCGGCCCGGCGCCGAGGGCCGCCAGCATGCCCGCGCCGGCGTCGTTGGTGGAGCTGCCGCCCAGGCCGACGACGACGGTCGTGGCGCCCGCGTCGACCGCTCGGGCGATGAGCTCGCCCACACCGTGACTGGTGGTCCGGCCGGGGTCCCGGTCGACGGCCGGGACCAGGTGGAGCCCGCAGGCCTGCGCGCTCTCCACGTAGGCGGTACCGGTCCCGGTGTCCAGGAGGTACTCGGCGGTCACCGGCGTGCCGAGGGGACCGGTGACCCGGGCCTCGTACACCTTGCCGCCCAGGGCGGCGTGCAGGACCTCGACGAAACCCGGGCCACCGTCGGAGAGCGGAAGCAGCTCGGTCGTGGCGGAGGGATCGGTCCGGTGCCACCCGTCGGCGACGGCCTGAGCGGCCTCGACCGCGGAGAGGGTTCCGGCGAACTTGTCTGGGGCGATGACGATACGCACGTGGCCATTGTGCCGGTCAGTCCGCGGTCGCACCAGACCTTCGGAGCAAATTTATCCGTTTAGTGGATTTTGATTTCCGTATAGTGGAATCTCAGTTCTGAGGATGCAGCCCCGGGGCCCCGTAGACCGGGAACCAGCGGGACCTGTCGCGCTCGACCGGCAGGTCGGTACCGATCACGGCCTCGACCTGGAGTTCGAGCGGGTTGTCCCGCCGGTGCCCTCCCAGCGGGGCGAACGGGTAGAAGGTGCCGCGTTTGTACAGGTAGACCAGCCCCAACGCCCGTCGCCGCGTGTCGGTGAACCCCACGAGCGAGCACAGCAGCGAGGGGCCGTAGCCGTTCGCCTCCAATGTCGAGTTGACCGCGTGCAGGTCGGTGACCAGGCCGGAGATGTCAGGATCGGTGACCTCCCCCTCTCCCGGCTCCGCGCCCCCCGCGCGCATGACCAGCCAGGTGTAGCCGTAGTCGTCGGCCACCTGCTCCACGGGGGGCCCACCGCCCGCGCTGAGCAGCGCGGTCACGTCGCGCTCCAGGTCGGCGAAGGCGGCGCCCTCCGCCGCCCGGAAGGCCACCGACCCGGTGCCGGTGGGCGAGAAACCCGCCGACGCCCGCAGGGTCAGGGCCGCCGAGGGCAGCCCGAACAGTGCGTCCAGGTCGGGGCGCGCGGGCTCGGAACGGCCCAGGATCGCACGCCAGAGTCTCTTCACGGGTGCCTCGCCTCGGTGTCGTGGTGTGGTGGTCAGGACCCTTGGCCGAGTTGCCGGGAGATCTCGGCCAGCTGGGCCAGGCGCTGGTCCACCGGAGGATGCGTGGCGACCAGGCGACTCATGCTGAAGCCCTTCCGGGTGAGGGCGGGAGCGAAGAAGAAGGCGTTGAACGGTTCGGCCTGCCGCAGGTCACGGGTGGGGATGCGGGCCATGTCACCGGTGATCCTGGTGAGCGCGCTGCCCAGCGCCGACGGACGACCGGTCAGGTAGGCGGCGGAGCGGTCCGCGGACAACTCGCGGTAACGGGACAGCGCCCGGGTCAGCAGGAAGCTCAGTGCCCAAGCGACCGCGCTGACCAGGACCACCAGCAGGGCGATCACGGCGGGCGCCGGTCCGCCGTTGTTGCTCCGCCCCCCGGCGGCCCCGCTGAACACGGCGAAGCGCAGGCCCGCCTGGGTCAGGAAGCCCGCGACGATGCCGAGGAACCCGGCGATGGTCATGACCATGACGTCGCGGTGCGCCACGTGGGAGAGCTCGTGCGCCAGGACCGCCTCCAGCTCCTGGCCCTCCAGGCGCCGCAGGAGACCGGTCGTCACGCAGATCACGGAGGTCTTCTCGCTGTGCCCGGTGGCGAAGGCGTTGGGTACGTCGGAGTCGGCGATACCGACCCGCGGTTTGGCCATGTCGGCCATGGCGCACAGCCGGTCGATCACGGCGTGCAGCTCGGGTGCCTGCTGGGGGCTGACCTCGTGCGCGCCCATGGAGAACATCGCGATCCTGTCGGAGGCGAAGTAGGAGAAGAGCGCGAACCCCCCGACCACCAGGAGGACCAACCAGACACTCATGCCGACCGCGATGAGACCGACGACGAAGGCGACGTAGACCAGGGTGAGCAGACCCATGGTCGTCACCATCCGCGTGGTGAGCCCTCGGTCCGGCCTGAACTTCGAACCCGCCATGACGACTCCTCCCAACCCGTGGTTCGGAGTCTAGTTCGCCCAGGTCGGAAAGGGTTTGAGACACACCACGGCCGCCGTGACGCGAGAAGGGTCACGGCGGCCGTGGGCAAAGCACGCGCACGCTGTCACGGGGCGCGTCCGACTCGCTCACCGGTCGACGCGCGCCGTTCGTGGGGACGGGCGGTCCGCCTGGACGGAGGGCGGCCCACCCGGTCGGAGGGGTCAGCCGGGGATGAGACCGTCGTCCTGGAGCATCTCCCGCACCTCTTCCATGGTGGCGTCGGCGGGCGGGAGGATCACCTGTGAGGGCTTGAGGTCCTCGGGGGGGAGCGGCTTGCCGTCCGCGCGCACCCTGTCCAGCAGGTCGTGCAGCGCCTGACGGAACGTGGCCTCGTCGCCCGACTCGATCGCCGCCTCCAGCTGGGAGTCGACGGAGTTCAGGACGTCCAGGTCGGCGTCGGTGAGGTCGAGCTGCCCCTCACCCAGGATGCGGACGATCACGAGCCCTCCCGGTTGTTGCCGCCCTCGATCTGCGGGGCGGAGCCGCCGTTGCCCTGTCCGAGCTCCATCTTCATGCGCTCGAGCTCGGCGTCGACACCGGAACTGCTGGCCATCCGGTCCAGCTCGGCCTGAATGTCGTCCTTGGCGGTGCCGGTGACGTCGTCGAGCGCCCCGGAGGCCAGGAGCTCGTCGACCGCGCCCGCGCGCGCCTGCATCTCGGCGGTCTTGTCCTCGGCGCGCTGCACCGCCATGCCGACATCGCCCATCTCCTCCGAGATCCCGGAGAAGGCCTCGCTGATCTGTGTCTGGGCCTGGGCGGCGGTGTAGGTGGCCTTGATGGTCTCCTTGCGCGTGCGGAAGGCGTCCACCTTGGTCTGGAGGCGCTGGGCCGCCATCGTGAGCTTTTGCTCCTCGCCCTGGAGGTTGGCGTGCTGCTCACGCAGCCCCTCGATCTGGCTGGCCAGACCGGAACGGCGGGTCAGGGCCTCACGCGCGAGGTCCTCACGGCCCTGGCCCAGGGCCGCGCGGCCCTGGTTCTCCAGCTTCTCGGACTGCTGCTCCAGCTGCTGGATCTGCAGCTCGACGCGTTTGCGGGAGGTGGCGACGTCCGCGACGCCGCGCCGAACCTTCTGCAGGAGCTCAAGCTGCTTCTGGTACGAGTAGTCGAGTGTCTCCCTTGGGTCCTCGACCGAGTCCAGGGCCTTGTTGGCCTTGGACTTGAAGATCATGGAAAGTCGCTGAAACACGCTCATCGGCGTGGCCGTCCCCTTCTCGGTGCGTACATCGGCTGTTCCCAGCGGGCGCTTCGCCCAACCCTACGCGGTCTGGCCCGCGGTCGCCATAAAGCTGTGACCGGCTACCCTGAAGGTGTGTTCCGACGTCGCTCCGCTACCGCAGCCACGGATTCGAAGCTTGCCGAATCCGCCAGCCAAGAGGCCACTGAGTCCACCCAACCTAAGGGATATACCCCTAAGAAGGGTGTCCCCACCCCAAAGCGCAAGGAATCCGAACGTGACCTGCGCAGGCCGCTCAACGTCCCGCAGTCGCGCAAGGAGGCCTACCGGGCCTACCAGGAGCGCCTCGACCGCCAGCGCGGGCGCAAGGCCCGTGACGCGGGCGCTCCCAAGGGCGAGGAGCGCTACTTCCGCCAGCAGGACATGGGCGAGGCCAGGGCCTTCGCCCGCGACTTCGTCGACTCGCGGCGCTGTGTCAGCGAGTTCTTCCTCCCGCTGTCGGTGCTCATCCTCGCGCTGTCCCTCGTGAACGTGCCCCTCGTGCAGATGGCCGTGTACCCGCTGTTCGTGCTCATGCTGGTCACGATCGTCACCGAGGGCGTCATCGTGGGCCGCACGGTCAAGAGGCGCGCCGCCGAGTACTTCCCGGACGACCCGTTGGTCAGGGGTGCGGGCTGGTACGCGGCGATGCGGCAGATCCAGTTCCGCCGCCTGCGCCTGCCCAAGCCCCGGTTGAAGGTCCGGGACGACCCCACGCCGCGCCACGCGCGCTGAGGCCGGGGCCACGGACGGTGAGCAGGGCCGGTGCGTGCACCGGCCCTTCACCCGAACCGACATGGGAGCGCTCCCGAACAGGCTCCGGCATGTCTCGCGCGCCGGCGCGCTCCCCCGCTACAGTGCTCCGCATGGAGTTTCGGCATCTGGGCAACAGCGGTCTGGTCATCAGTGAGATCGCCTACGGAAACTGGATCACACACGGCTCTCAGGTCGAGGAGGAGACCGCCGCCGCCTGTGTGCGCGCGGCGCTGGACGCGGGCGTCACCACGTTCGACACCGCGGACGTCTACGCGCAGGGCAAGGCGGAGGAGGTCCTCGGCCGGGCGCTGAAGGGCGAGCGCCGCGACGGGCTGGAGATCTTCTCCAAGGTGTTCTGGCCCATGGGCGAGGGCAAGAACGACCGGGGGCTGTCCCGCAAGCACGTCATCCGTGGCGCGGAGGACTCCCTCCGCCGGCTGGGAACCGACTACCTGGACCTGTACCAGGCTCACCGGTTCGACTACACGACCCCGCTGGAGGAGACCATGCGGGCCTTCGAGGACCTGGTCCGCCAGGGCAAGGTCCTCTACGTGGGCGTCTCCGAGTGGCGGGCCGAGGAGATCGAGCGCGCGCTGAAGATCGCCGACGAGATGGGGTTCGACCGCATCGTCTCCAACCAGCCGCAGTACAACATGGTGTGGCGGGTCATCGAGTCCGAGGTCGTGCCGGTGTGTGAACGCGAGGGCATCGGCCAGATCGTGTGGTCGCCCATCGCGGGCGGGGTGCTCACCGGTAAGTACCGCCCCGGCCAGGCCGCCCCGAGCGGTTCGCGCGGAGCCGACCCGAAGAGCAGTCACTTCGTCAAGGACATGACCGAGGACGAGGCGCTCCTGCGGAAGGTCGCGGAGCTGGAGCCGCTCGCCGCCGAGGCGGGGCTGAGCATGGCGCAGCTGGCCATCGCCTGGGTCCTTCGCAACCGGAACGTGTCCGCCGCGATCGTCGGCGCCTCCCGCCCGGAGCAGGTGCGCGACAACGTCGAGGCGGCCGGGGTCACACTCGACGACGCGCTGGTCGCACGCATCGACGAGATCCTGGGCGACAGTGTTCGGCGGGACGCCGCGCTCACCCGCAGCCCGGAGGACATCCGAAACCTCGGTTAGGTTTCCGGAGCCCTCACCCGAGGGGGTTGTCGTTCGGGCGCCGGCAGGGTTCTGCACGACGAGGCGAGCCGCGTGGCGAGGAACGAGCGGCAGGCGTGGCCGAGGAGGAAGAATCCCTGCCTTGAGGGCGGCCGAACACGGGCCGAAGCGCGGCGGAGGCCCAAAACAAACACGACGGCGCCCCGGCACCCGACGGGTGCCGGGGCGCCGTCGTGTCCGGCGGGTCAGCGCGCCATGTCCCGCGCCAGGTGGGAGCGGTGCGGCCGTCCGGTGCGCCAGAGCCGCCGCAGGTCGGCGCGGGTCTGGTGGGAGAGCTGGAGGTGGAAGTAGTTGACGTGCTCACCGACGGCGAACAACCACATACCGACCCCGGGCCACACCCGTGTCCAGAGGATCCCGTCGGACAGGGACCAGCCGATGAACGCGCCCGCGAGGAGGAGGAGCCCCGCGTTGACCCACCTCAGGAAGCGAAAGACCGCCATACCCACCGGTCGCGGCGCCCGGGTGCGCAGCTGGTGGACCTTGGCCCACCAGTAGGCGCTGCCCTCGACCAGCAACAGGGTGCCCAGACCGAACCCCGCCAGGTTGACCGGGGAGGGCGGCACACTGAGCACGTCGAAAATGATGAAGGCGAACAGGGGGATGTTGACGAGTTCGAGTACCGCGAGGTTGCGGAGGGTGGAAACCATGCCCCAATGGTCCCGTTCCGTCGGGACATCCGCGTTCTCGGTGCGGCCGGGAGCGGACTACTCGGCCCCTTCGAGCGACATCGCGTAGGCCTCCCGGTCATCATCCATCAGCGCGACCCGCTCCACGCCGACCTCGGCGAGCTCCCTCCAGTGCTCGCCCAGCCAGCTCTCCGCGTCGCCCCGCGAGGTGAAGGCCTCCTCAGGCAGGTCCGCGCCCTGGGGCTCCCCCTCGTCGGCCCCGATGTACCGCCAGGTCCACGCCATGTCCGGCCGCCCTTCGTCGCCGATCCGCCGGTGTCCGTCACCGGCTCCTGCCCCGAGCTTAACCAAGGCTTGGCGCGTCATGCTGTTTACTTCTTCGGGTGCGTATCCGATTTCTCGGGACAGCGGGTCACGCGGGCTGGCCGGCCCCGCAGTGCACCTGTGCCTCCTGCAACCAGGCGCAGGCGGAACGCCGCCTGCCGCTGCGCGTGACCGTCGACGACCGCTTCCGCATCCGCCCGGAGGGCGCGGTCGGACCGGTGCCCCCCGGGTACACGGTCACCCACGCCGCGGACGGCGTTCTGGTCGAGGGCCCCAACGGTGGGCGTCTGCTGTTCGCGCGCTCCTCCCCGGGGCCCGCACCGGGCGGGCCCCCGGTCGAATCCGACCACGCGGACACCTCCGCTTACGCCGCGACGGCACCACCGCAACAGGTGGACATGGTGATCGTCGACGTGGCGCGACGACCTGAGGTCATCGGGGAGCTGCGGCGGTCCGGAGTGATCGGGGTGACCACGGCGGTCGTGGCGGTCGGCGGTGACCACCGGGTCCGTTCTCCTTGGGAGTTCGCCCGCAGGGCGCGGCTGTGGGGGGCGTTCGCCCCCGGCGACGGTCACGTGATGTCGTGCCCGCCCACCGTGTGGCCCGAGTCCCGGCCGCACGGCCCGCACCGCGTGCTGATCACCGGCGGGGCTCGTTCCGGTAAGTCCACCGAGGCCGAACTCCGCCTGCTCGCCGAGCCCCGCGTGGTCTACGCGGCCACCGGCCCCGCACCCGACCCGGAGGAGGACCCCGAGTGGGCGGAGCGGGTCGCAACGCACGCCGGCCGCCGTCCCTGGTGGTGGCGGACCGAGGAGACCGCCGATCTGGTGGGGCTGCTCAAGGGGGCGCGCGGCTCCGTGCTGGTCGACTGCCTCGGCACTTGGCTGACCGCCGTCATGGACCGGCACGGGATGTGGGCCGACCCGCCCGGCCGGGACGCCCCGGAAAGGCTGGAGGCGGAGGTCGGCGGCCTCCTGGAGGCATGGCGGACCACCCAGGCCTACGTGGTGGCGGTGACCAACGAGGTCGGCTCGGGCGTGGTCCCCGCGACCCCTGCCGGGCGACTGTTCCGCGACCACCTGGGCAGGCTCAACCAGTGGGTGGGGGCCGAGTCCGAGGAGGTCGTCCTGGTGACGGCGGGCCGCGTCCTGGACCTGCCGTGAACGGGGACGCCACGGCGGGCGCGCGGATGGCCCTGGGCACGTTCACCGTCGCGCCCGTGCGCGTGGAGCGGGTGGACCGCGCCGCCGCCGGGTGGGCGATGTTCTGGGCCGCGCCGCTGGGCGGGGTGCTCGGCGCCCTCATCGGAGCCGTCGCCCTGGCGGGCGCGGCCCTCGGCCTGTCCGATCCGCTGGCCGCGCTGTTGGCGGTGGGCCTCGGCGCGCTGCTCACCCGGGGACTGCACCTCGACGGACTGGCCGACCTCGCCGACGGCTTCGGCAGCAACCGCCCCGCCGAGGGCGCGCTGGAGGTGATGCGGCGGTCGGACATCGGCCCGTTCGGCGTCATCACCCTGGTGGTCGTGCTGGCCGCGCAGGTGCTGGCGCTCGGCCAGCTGGTCGGGACGTCCCCGGGCGCCACCCTGGCCGGTGCGGCCGCCGCGTGGGCGGTGGGACGCCTGGCGGTCACCCTCGCCTGCACTCCGCGGGTGCCCTCGGCCCGGCCCGAGGGGTTGGGCGCGCTGGTGGCGGGCACGGTGGGCGCCCGGCTCGCCGCGGCGGGCTGCGTGGTCGTGGCCGTGGTGTGCGCGATGGCCTGGCTCCACTCCCCCCTCTCGACCGCGGGCTGCGTGGCCGGAGTCGTGGCCGGACTGCTCGTGGCGGGCGTGCTGCTGCGGCGCTCGGTACGGCGCCTCGGTGGGATCACGGGTGACGTGTTGGGCGCCCTGGTGGAGTCGGCGACGGCCGCGGCACTGGTCACGGCGGCGGCCGTCACCTCCTGGGGGTGAACGGCCCGGCCGTGACGCGGCCCACTTCGTACCAAGCTCCAAGCACCCCGCGGACCGATGTCACCAGCATCACATTTTTTCACACGGAGTTTCGCACCCCGCCCGCCTGGGCAGAGCCGACCGGTCCGGGCGACCCCGTACGACACCCCCCACCGGCGACCAGAGCCCGCCTCCCCGCGTGGAGCGGACGCGGTCGCCCCGGGGAACGCCCCTGCTCCCGCCGCGCACGGAGTGCCCCGTCAGCGCCCGGGAGGGCGCGGGGTGCCGCGTCGCCGCCGCGTTCACGAGGCGACTAGCATCGGGGACGTGAGCACGTCGTTGTCAGTACATACGGAGTCCCCCAGTTCGCTCGACGCCGACGCGGTTGTCGTCGGTTACCACTCCGGAGGCGACGCTCCGGAGCCCGCGTCGGGCGCTCATGACGTCGACGCCGCCTTCTCCGGTGGCCTCGGCTCGACCCTGTCGCTCCTGGGAGCGAGCGGCGAACCCGAGGAGGTGCACACCCTTGCCTCCCTCGGAGCCGTCACGGCCCCGGTCGTCGTCGCGGTCGGTCTCGGCCCGGCGCCCACCGACGGTCCCGTCGACTCCGACATCCTGTCCCGCGCCGCCGGAGCGGCCCTGCGTTCCCTGTCCTCGCGCCCCGAGGGCACCGGCCGCGTCGCCCTGGCCCTGCCGGCCGGAACCGCCGATGAGGCGGCCGCGGTGGCGCTCGGCGCCCAGTTGGGCGCCTACTCCTTCGACCGGTACCGCACCGGGGAGAAGGCCGCCAAACGCGACGGCCGGACCGTCGACCTGACCGTGGTCTCCACCGCCTCCGGCGCCGCCGAGGCCGTGGAGCGCTCCAGGATCCTGGCCGAAGCCGTCTCCCTGACGCGTGACCTGGTCAACACCGCCCCCGCGGACCTGGTCCCCGAGGACCTGGCCGCGGCGGCCCAGGACACGGCCCAGCAGGCCGGCCTCCAGATCGAGGTCCTGGACGAGCAGGCCCTCGCCGAGGGCGGCTACGGCGGTCTGACCGGAGTCGGCCAGGGTTCGACCAACCCGCCCCGGCTGGTCCGCCTGGCCCACAGCCACCCGGAGGCCGGCAAGACCGTCGCCTTCGTCGGCAAGGGCATCACGTTCGACTCCGGCGGCCTGTCCCTCAAGCCCGCGGGCTCGATGGACTGGATGAAGTCCGACATGGCCGGCGCCGCCTCCGTGCTCGCCGCCATGCGCGCCATCGCCGCCCTGGAGCTGAAGGTCAACGTCGTGGCCTACCTGGCCGTGGCCGAGAACATGCCCAGCGGTACCGCCCAGCGCCCCTCCGACGTCCTGAGCATCTACGGCGGCAAGACCGTCGAGGTCCTCAACACCGACGCCGAGGGCCGTCTGGTCATGGCGGACGCCCTGGTCCGCGCGCACGAGGACGAGCCGGACCTGATCGTGGACATCGCCACGCTGACCGGCGCCCAGCTCGTCGCGCTCGGCACCCGCGTGTTCGCCGTCATGTCCAACGACGACACCGTCCGCGACGAGGTCGTCGCCGCGGCCGGAGCCGCCGGTGAGGCCGCCTGGCCGATGCCGCTGCCCTCCGAGCTGCGCGCCGGCCTGGACTCGTCCGTGGCCGACATCGCCAACGTGGCCGGGGAGCGCTGGGGCGGCATGCTCTCCGCGGGCGTGTTCCTCAAGGAGTTCATCGAGGACGGCGTCAAGTGGGCGCACCTCGACATCGCGGGCCCGTCCTTCAACCAGGGCGGACCGCACGGCTACACGTCCAAGGGCGGAACCGGCGCGGGCACGCGCACCCTGGTCCGCATCGCCGAGGAGTACGCCGGCAAGTAGGACTCGGGGAGGGACGGCGGTCCCGTGAGCCGGAGCGCCGCCCCTCCCCGGTCCCCGCGGACCGGGCGCCGTCCCCCCACGTGCCGGTTCCGCGACCCACCACCCGGAATCACCAGCCACTGAACAAGGAGTTCGTTCCCGTGAGTGAGAGCGGCGGCACATTCGACCTCGTCGTCCTTGGCGGCGGCAGCGGCGGCTACGCGGCGGCGCTGCGCGCGGCGGAGCTCGACATGAGCGTCATCCTGATCGAGAAAGACAAGCTGGGGGGCACCTGCCTGCACCGCGGCTGCATCCCCACCAAGGCGCTCCTGCACTCGGCCGAGGTCGCTGACTCCGCCAAGGAGAGCGAGAACTTCGGTGTCAAGGCCACCTTCGAGGGCATCGACATCGACGCGGTCCACAAGTACAAGGACAAGGTGATCAGTGGCCTGCACAAGGGCCTGAGCGGGCTGGTCAAGTCCCGCAAGATCACGGTCGTCGAGGGTGAGGGCCGCCTGACCGGCCCCGACGAGGTCACCGTCGACGGCACCGTCTACAAGGGGCGCAACGTCCTGCTCGCCACCGGTTCCCAGCCCAAGACCCTGGGTCTGGACATCGACGGTGAGAAGGTCATGACCAGCGACCAGGCCCTGGACCTGAACCGCGTCCCCGAGTCGGTCATCGTCCTGGGCGGCGGCGTCATCGGCGTGGAGTTCGCCAGCGTCTGGCGCTCCTACGGAGCTGACGTCACCATCGTCGAGGCCCTTCCCCACCTGGTCCCCGTGGAGGAGGAGTCCAGCTCCAAGCTGCTGGAGCGGGCCTTCCGCAAGCGCAAGATCAAGTACGAGCTGGGCACGCCGTTCGAGTCGGTCAAGACCACCGACGCCGGTGTCACCGTCACCCTCCAGGGTGGCAAGACCCTCGATGCCGAGGTGCTGCTCGTCGCCATCGGACGCGGCCCGGTCTCCGAGGGCCTCGGCTACGAGGAGCAGGGCATCGCCCTGGAGCGCGGCTTCGTCAAGGTGGACGAGAACCTGCACACCGGTGTGGGCAACGTCTACGCGGTCGGCGACCTGATCCCGACCCTCCAGCTCGCCCACGTCGGCTTCGCCGAGGGCATCTTCGTCGCCGAGCACATCGCCGGGCTCAACCCGCCCGCGATCGACTACGACGGTGTCCCGCGCGTCACCTACTGCGAGCCCGAGGTGGCTTCGGTCGGCCTCACCAGCAAGGCGGCCAAGGAGCGCGGCCACGACGTGGTCGAGATGAACTACAACCTGGCGGGTAACGGCAAGAGCCAGATCCTCCAGACGCAGGGCGCGGTGAAGGTCATCGCCGAGAAGGACGGGCCGGTCCTGGGCGTCCACATGGTCGGCAGCCGCGTCGGCGAGCTCATCGCCGAGGGCCAGCTGATCTACAACTGGGAGGCGCTGCCCTCGGAGGTGGCCCAGCTCATCCACCCGCACCCGAGCCAGTCCGAGGCGCTGGGCGAGGCGCACCTGGCTCTGGCGGGCAAGCCCCTGCACGTCCACGACTGACCGCACCACCCGGGGGCGGGCCGACGCGGCCCGCCCCCGCCACATCCGCGCTGCCCAGTCAAGGCGTTGGGCAGATTCCGCGCCCAGATCCAACGAGGAACCCATGCCGACTTCCGTTTCCATGCCCGCCCTGGGTGAGAGCGTCACCGAGGGCACCGTCACCCAGTGGCTGAAGAACGTGGGCGACACCGTCGAGGTGGACGAACCACTCCTTGAGGTCTCCACCGACAAGGTGGACACCGAGATCCCCTCCCCGGTCGCGGGAGTACTCACCAAGATCCTCGTCGACGAGGACGAGACCGTGGAGATCGGCGCGGAGATCGCGGTCATCGGCGGCGAGGGGGAGGGCGCCGACGAGGGCGAGAGCGCTCCCGCCGCCGAGGCCGCGCAGCCGGAGCCGACCCCGGAGCCCGAGCCCTCCCCGGAGCCCGCCGCCCCGGCCGCGGCTCCCGCTCCGGCCGCCGAGGCTCCGTCCGCGCCCGCGCCCAGCGGCGAGGAGACCCCGGTGACGATGCCCGCCCTGGGTGAGAGCGTCACCGAGGGCACCGTCACCCAGTGGCTGAAGAACGTGGGCGACACCGTCGAGGTGGACGAACCACTCCTTGAGGTCTCCACCGACAAGGTGGACACCGAGATCCCCTCCCCGGTCGCGGGAGTACTCACCAAGATCCTCGTCGACGAGGACGAGACGGTCGACATCGGCGCCCAGATCGCGGTCATCGGCGGCGAGGGTGCCGCTCCCGCGCCCGAGGCCCCCGCCCCGCGGGCCGAGCCCGCCCCCGAGGCCGCCGCGGAGCCCGCTCCGGCTCCGACGCCGGCTCCGGCCCCCGCGCCGGAGCGGGAGGCCGACGTCCCCAGGGTGGACATCGAGACGCTCAGCGGCACTGGTCGGGCCTCCGGCACCGACGCCGTCACCGAGGCGTACGTGACGCCGCTGGTCCGTAAGCTCGCCGCCGAGAACCGTGTCGACCTGAGCCGGGTCAAGGGCACCGGCGTCGGTGGCCGGATCCGCAAGCAGGACGTGCTCCGGGCCGCCGAGGAGCAGAAGGCGGCCGCCGCGCGCGCCGCCGCCCCCTCCTCGCCGTCCTCGACCGCGCGCAAGGGCGCCACCGACACCTCCCTTCGGGGCCGCACCGAGAAGATGAGCCGCCTGCGTCGGTCGATCGCCGACCGTATGGTCGAATCGCTCAACACCGCGGCCGAGACCACGCAGGTCATCGAGGTCGACGTCACCAAGATCGCGCGTCTGCGCGAGCAGGCGGCCGCCGACTTCGCCCAGCGCGAGGGCGTTGCGCTGGACTTCTTCCCGTTCTTCGCGCTGGCCGCGGTGGAGGCCCTCAAGGCCAACCCGAAGCTCAACGCGGTGATCGACAGTGACAACGACGAGGTCAGCTACCACGACGTCGAGAACCTCGGCGTCTCCGTGGACACTGACCGCGGCCTGCTCGTCCCGGTCATCCGTGACGCCGGCCACCTGGGTCTGACCGACCTGGCCCGCAACATCACGGCACTGACCGAGCGGGCGCACACCGGGCTGCTCGGGCCGGACGAGCTCGGCGGCGGTACGTTCACGATCGCCGAGACGGGGAGCACCGGAGCCCTGTTCGGCACGCCGATCATCAACACGCCGCAGGTGGCCATCCTCGGCACGGGCGCGGTCGTCAAGCGGCCCGTCGTGGTCGAGGACCCGGCGATGGGCGGCGAGGTGATCGCCGTCCGGTCGATGGTGTACCTGTCGCTGTCCCACGACCACCGCCTGATCGACGGCGCCGACGCGGGCCGTTTCCTCCAGTCCGTCAAGGAGCGCCTGGAGGAGGGCGCCTTCGAGGCCGAGCTGGGTCTGTAGCCCCGTTCCTCCTGTTCCGTCGGGTCGGACGCCGCGCGGCGTCCGGCCCGACGCCGTCACGGAGGGGGGACGCGCACCCCGGGTTGACCTCAAGTCAGGTCGAGGTTCTACCGTGGACAGCGCCCCCCGACGAACGAACGCGGCCGAGCCATCCCTCCCAGGGCGGCCCGGCACACGAGGTCGGCGGCAGTGCGCGGCACGCGCGCCGTCGGCCCGCGGACACGAGGACGTACATGCACAACCTTCGTATCGCGGTCATCCTGGGTGGTAATCGCAACGGCCGGACAGGGCCGGCGGTCACCCGCTGGTTCCTCGATCGGGCACGAGGCCACGGGGGCGCCGAACTCGATGTCCTGGACGTCGCCGACCTCGGGACCGCGGAGGGCCACGGCGCTCCGCTGGCCGATTTCGGTGCCCGGATCGACGCCGCGGACGCCTTCGTGGTCCTCACCCCCGAGTACAACCACGGCTACCCCGGACCGCTCAAGGCGGCGATCGACTCGGCCCGCCGGGAATGGACCGCCAAGCCGGTCGGGTTCGTCTCCTACGGCGGCCTCTCCGGAGGTCTGCGGGCGGTCGAGCAGCTCCGGTTGGTCTTCAGCGAGCTGCGCACCGCGACCCTGCGCGACACCGTCAGCTTCCACAACGCGCAGGCGCTGTTCACCGCCGACGGCTCCCCCAAGGAGGACATGTCCGGCGCGGAGGTGGCCGTGGCCACCCTGCTCGACGAGTTGCTGTGGTGGGCCCGGGCGCTCAGGGCCGCCAGGGAGCGTGAGCCCTACCCAGGTCAGCCGTAGGCTGTGCTCGTTTTGGGCCTCCGCTTCGCTTCGGCCCGCCCGTCGCCCGCCACCGCCCGGGGGCCGCTTCGCGACGGGGCGGGCACCCTCACTTGCAGCACCCTGGCGGCGCCCGAACGGTAACCCCGGAGACGGGGACGGGGCGGCGCCGATGGCGCCGCCCCGCCTTCTTACCCCACCAATCACCATCCCCTGATGATCCCCATCATCAAAGGTCTGTGGACGGGCGTGCACGGCCGGCCCGGCAGTGCGTCGCCCACGGTAGCTCCGCGCTGACGCGGAGTTCCATGTCCCACCTTCAACGTAGAAGACCTCGGCGCGCCGTGCAGGACTTTCGGCGAAAAAGGCCGGGAAAAATTCGCCGACCGCCCGCGCGATCGGCTGGTGTGGTCCGTGTGTGATCCGCAGAGGGTAGGTCCCAGGACATGAGAGTCGCTATCACGGGAGCCTCGGGATTCATCGGCGGCGCGCTGACCGCGTCCCTACTGAAGGACGGCCACTCGGTGGTGCGGATGGTGCGTCACCCTCCGCGCGCGGAACGCACCGCCCGTCTGGAGGAGGCGGAGTGGCGCCCCGAGCAGGGCAGGGTGGACACCGTGGCGCTGCACGGCGCCGACGCCGTCGTACACCTGGCGGGCGTGCCCATCGGCACCGCGCTGTGGACACGGCGCAGGCGCTCGCTCATCCGGCGCAGTCGGGTTCGCGGCACGCGGATCCTGTGCCGGGCGATCGCCGCCATGGACTCCCCTCCCCCTCGCCTGCTCAGCGCCTCGGGTATGCACTTCTACGGAGACACCGGCGGGGCCGTGGCCACCGAGGACTCGCCATCCGGCACCGGTTTCCTCTCCGAGGTCGCCCAGGCTTGGGAGGCCGCCACCACCCCGGCGGAGGAAGCGGGGGTGTCGGTGGCGCACCTGCGCACCGCGGTCGTCCTGGACCGCTCGGGTGGCCTACTGCGATCGCTGCTTCCCCTGTACCGGGCGGGGCTGGGCGGGCGCCTGGGGTCGGGGGCCCAGTACATGAGCTGGATCGCCCTGAGGGACCACGTCGGGGCGATGCGCTTCCTCCTGGAACGCCCCGAGCTCACCGGCCCGGTGAACCTGTGCGCGCCCGAGCCGGTGAGCAACGCGGCCTTCACCGAGGCGCTGGGACGGGTGTTGGGGAGGCCCACACTGCTGCCCGTCCCGGCGACGGCGTTGCGGGCGACGCTGGGGGACTTCGCTGAGGAGACCGCCCTGCTGGACCTGCGGGCCGTGCCCGAACGCCTTGTGAACGCGGGGTATTCCTTCACGTTCCCCACCATCGACAGTGCGCTATCCGACATCCTGGCCAGACCCGCCCGCCGCGCCGGGGCGTAAGGTGTGGGTGTGAGTGATCTCGTTTACGCATGGATGGGCGACTCGCCAGTCCCGTACCACCAGGGCTGGGATCTCCAGAAGCGGCTCCACGAGCGCCGCGTCGCCGACGAGGTGGCCGACACGGTCCTCCTGCTGGAGCACGAGCCCGTCTACACGGCGGGCAAGCGCACCGGGAGGTGGGATCGTCCCACCTCCGACCCGGGAGCCCCCGTCGTCGACATCGACCGCGGCGGGAAGATCACGTGGCACGGTCCCGGCCAGCTGACGGTGTACCCCATCGTCAGGCTGCGCGACCCGATCGACGTGATCGCCTACGTCCGCATGCTGGAGGAGGCCATCATCCGCACCATCGCGGAATACGGCCTCACCGGGAAGCGGGTCGAGGGGCGAACCGGGGTCTGGCTGGACGCCGCCCCGGAGCGGGGGCTCATCGAACGCAAGATCGCCGCGATCGGCTGTCGCATCGCCCGCGGGGTGGGGATGCACGGGCTCGCGTTGAACTGCGATAATGATCTGTCGTGGTATGACCGGATCGTCCCGTGCGGCATCTCCGACGCCGGCGTCACCACGCTCACGGCCGAGGTCGGGCGTGCCGTGACCGTCGGCGAGGTGCGACCGCACATGGAACGACACCTGGCGGACGTCCTCGGCGCGGAGGGGTACAGCCACGCCGACGGCGCCGCGCTGCTCGCCGACGCCACCGCCTGAGGATGACCACCCACACCAGCCACAAGTCCCCCACCGGGACCCAGTGCCCCCACGAGGGGCGGAGTCGTCCCCGTCACGGGGCACAGAAGGGAACGGGTTCACGTTGACCGTCGCTCCTGAGGGCCGCAAGCTGCTGCGCGTGGAGGCGCGCAACAGCGAGACCCCCATCGAGAAGAAGCCGCCGTGGATCAAGATCAAGGCGCACATGGGGCCCGAGTACACCGAGCTCCACTCCCTGGTCAAGAAGGAGGGTCTGCACACGGTCTGCCAGGAGGCCGGGTGCCCCAACATCTACGAGTGCTGGGAGGACCGGGAGGCCACCTTCCTCATCGGTGGTGACCAGTGCACCCGCCGCTGCGACTTCTGCCAGATCGCCACGGGCAAGCCCACCGCGCTGGACCGCATGGAGCCGACCAAGGTCGCCAACTCGGTGAAGACCATGGAGCTGCGCTACGCCACCGTCACGGGTGTGGCCCGCGACGACCTGGAGGACGGCGGCGCGTGGCTGTACGCGGAGACGGTCCGCAAGATCCACGAGCTCAACCCCGGCACCGGTGTCGAACTGCTCATCCCGGACTTCAACGCCGACCCCGACCAGCTGGCCGAGGTCTTCGGGTCGCGGCCCGAGGTTCTGGCGCACAACGTGGAGACCGTGCCGCGGATCTTCAAGCGCATCCGTCCGGGCTTCCGCTACGAGCGCTCCCTCGAGGTCATCACCCGCGCCCGTGCGGACGGCCTGGTCACCAAGTCCAACCTGATCCTGGGCATGGGCGAGACCCGTGAGGAGATCAGCGAGGCCATGCGGGACCTGCACGAGGCCGGGTGCGACCTGCTGACCATCACCCAGTACCTGCGCCCCTCCAAGCTGCACCACCCGATCGACCGTTGGGTGAAGCCGCAGGAGTTCGCCGAGCTGGGCGAGGAGGCCGAGGAGATCGGCTTCGCCGGGGTCATGTCCGGGCCGCTCGTGCGTTCCTCCTACCGAGCCGGACGCCTGTACAAGCAGGCCCGGGAGAAGCGGGACGCCGAGGCCGCTTCCGGGGCGAACGCCACGCGTTCGGACATGACAGCCCAGTCGTAACCAAGCTGGAACGGTGGCCCTCGGGTCACCGTTCCGCAGTTGGGGGGCGGCGCGCCTATCCTGGTGTGGAGAGGCGCCCCGCTGGCGGCGCCGGATGGCGCCGCACGTAGGTCGACCGCGAAGAGGAGGCAAGGCAGCCCGGGGACGCCGTTCCCCGCCGACGGAGTCGGCGCTCGCTGCCTGAGAGCACGATGGCGAAGAAGCCCAAGGGTTCCGAGAAGACGACCCCGGCCAAGGGCCAGGCCGAGAAGCAGCCGGGCCGGCTCAAGCAGATCGGCATGGTCGCCAAGGTCGTCCACCAGCAGAGCCCGCGCAGTATCCCGATCGCCGTTGCCGTCGCGGTCGTCATCCTCGCCGTCGCCGTGGGGATCGGCGCCTGGACCGGATCGTGGCTCCTGTGGACGCTCACGGGTGTCCCGGTGGCCTTCCTCGTCGGCTTCATCATCTTCACCCGGTCGGCCCAGCGCGTCCAGTACAAGATGCTGGACGGCCAGCTCGGCGCCGGGATGGCGATCCTGGAGAACATGCGCGGCAACTGGGTGGTCGAGCCGGGCGTGGCCGCCAACAAGCAGATGGACGTCGTCCACCGCGTGGTGGGGCGCCCCGGCGTGATCCTGGTCGGAGAGGGCGACCCGGGCCGCCTCCGGCCGCTCATCGCCGGTGAGAAGAAGCGCGTCGCGCGTGTGGCGCACGACATCCACATCTACGACTACAAGGTCGGCAACGGCGACGACCAGGTGCCCATCGACAAGCTCCAGCGCACGCTGGTCAAGCTGCCCAAGCTCCTGGACAAGCCGGACGTCGCCGAGCTGAACTACCGGCTCAAGGCGCTCCCGCCCGCCATGCAGATGCCCAAGGGCCCGATGCCCAAGGGCGCGAAGCTGCCCAAGGGCATGCGCGGCCGCATGGGCTGACCGCACGCCACGCGCGCGAGGGGCCGTCCCGCTTCGGGACGGCCCCTCGCGCGTGCGTTCAGTCCTCCTCGTATCCGATGAGGTCGCCCGGCTGGCAGTCCAGCTCGCGGCACAGGGCGGCCAGGGTGGAGAAGCGGATCGCGCGCGCCCGACCGTTCTTGAGGACCGACAGGTTGACGACGGTGACGCCGACCCGCTGGGCGAGCTCGGTCAGCGTCATCCCCCGGTCGCTGAGCAGCTCGTCGAGGTGGATCCGGATACCGGTGGCCTCCTCGGGCGGCATCAGACCAGTCCCTCGACGTCCTCGCGCAGGCCGGTGCCGCGCCGGAACACCTCGGCCAGAGCGGCCAGGGCGAGGCCGACGAAGACCAGCGGGAAGGGAACCTCGCCGACTCCGACCCCGAAGGCGACCAGGACCAGGCCGTCGGGGTCCAGGGCCCGGGACTGGAGTTCGGCGTCGGTGAAGACCCGCACCAGCGGAACGGCCAGGGAGCCGACGGTGACGGTGGCCGCGACGACGTACATCCGGCGCACGTTGGCGGGAACGAACGGGTCTCCTTGGGCGAGCGTCCGGGCCATCCGCAGCAGGACGACGAGCACGAGGAGGGTGGCCGCGACGCCGACCAGCGTCGGGAGCACGAGCAGGAGCCGCTCCGGGAGCGTGGGGTCGTGGAAGGTGACCGCCAGGGACTCGGTGGCACGCACCTCCACGTCCTCGCCGGTGACGGGGACGTCGACCGGTGGCGGGGGGGTCGCGGCGGGCGCGTGGACGGTGATGGTGGTCAGCTCCCCGGCGGTGTCCGCCGGTAGGAGCGGCGTGGTCCACACCAGGAGGAAGAGCCCGGTGAGGGAGGTGGCCGCGATTCCCATGAGGAGAAGGCCCCGAAGGACGACGTCATCCGCCTTGGACCAGGCGAGGCGGGTGCGGGTGGACATGTTCGACCTCTCTCATATCGTTTTTCGATAATAACGATAAACGATAAGTCCATGTCTGTCATCCGCCCGAACGGCGGGCCGCACCGGCTCCGGGCACGCCGAAGGCCCCGCACAGGCCCCAAACGGGCACCTACGGGACCTTCGGCGGTCAGGGCGGGGAATCAGTCGCAGGAGACCTGGTCGGCGGCGGAACGGCTGTCCAGTTCGTCGAGGGGGCTCCCACCGTCCTCGGAGTCGGCCCCGCCCCCATCGGAGCCCGCGGTGGCCAGGCCCGCCCAGTCGGCGGCGCCCATCACCAACTCCAGGTCGTCGCCGAGGTCGGGAGCCTCCTCCACTCGGGCGGTGTCGAGCGCGTCGGCCAGCGCCCGGGCCTGCGCCTCCCGGCCCGGTCCGTGGTAGACGGTGGTCTCCTGGGGGGTCCGCAGTTCGGGGTTGCCGATCCCGGTGACCGTGAAGCCCTCGGCCTCCAGCAGCGGCCGGACCACGCCGGCCAGACCGTCGGTCGCGGTGCCGTTGAGCAACCTCAGGGAGACGTCCGAGGGCTCGACGTCCTCCTCGGCGGCGCCGTCCCCCCCGCCCTCGTCCCCTTCGGCCAGGGACTCCCCGGCTGAGACGGCCGCGAACAGCTCGCTCGCCTGCGGCTCCCGGAGCTCCACCTTGTACCTGAACTCCTGCGAGTCCCCGACCGGCACCGTCACCATGTTCATCCGATCCAGGTCCACGTCGCGCATGGCGATGACCAGTTCGGCCATCGTGTCCATGGTGAGCGCGTCGTCGGTGACCAGGTTGTCGGTGACCGAGTCGAGGAGGGAGTAGACCGAGGTCGGGCTGGAGAGGAAGTCACCGCCGGTCACCTCCCGCACCAAAGAGCCGATCAGCCGCTGCTGGCTCTGGATCCGCTCCAGGTCGCTCCCGTTCTCGGTGCTGGCCCTGGACCGCGCCAGGCCCAGGGCCTCGGTCCCGTTGAGCCGCTGCCGTCCGGCCTCCAGCCGGAGGTGGGCCTTGGGGTCGTCGATCGGCGCGGGGATGCACATCTCCACGCCACCGACGGTGTCCACGATGTCCTCGAACCCGGCGAAGTCGACCTGCACCATGTGGTCGAGGTGGACACCGGTGGTGTTCTCCATCGTGTTGCCCAGGCAGTTCAACCCGCCGTACATCATCGAGTGGTTGATCTGGTCCCGGCCGCCGGACCACCCCGGGGAGTCGCCGACCGGATCGCAGGCCGGGATCTGCACGATGAGGTCGCGCGGCACGTTCACCATCGTCACCGCGCCCGCGTCGACATTGACGTTGACGATGATCAGGACGTCGGGCCGGTCGCCCCCCGACTCGGTGTCCACCCCCAGAAGCAGGATGTTGTGGACGCCCTCGACGCGGTCGGGCCGGTCGCCCCAAGCGTCGGTGTCGATGGTCTCGGTCCGGATGTCGAACGCGGACACGTAGGTTCCGTAGGCGGTCAGACTGACGGCGATGAGCACACCCGTCAGGACGCACGCCACCCATTGGCCCGCGCTCATGCGTGAACGCGGGAACGGGCGGGAGGGTGTCTTCCTGGCGGCCAAGGGGGCACCGATCCGGTATGGGACGGGGAGGGGGGTGTCCGACGGGGGCACGGTGCTCGGAACACACGGAAACGGACGTGATGGCCCGGATCGTACCCGACCGCCGTGATCTCCGCGAGACCATGAACCGGGCGGCTGCCCGGGCCACGGCTCAGCAGGGGCTGTCCTCCGCCGCCTCCGCGGTGATGCCGCCCAGGTCCTCCGTGACCGAGGCCTCCGACTCAGCGGCTCCGGAGCCCGCGACACCGACCCAGTCCGCGCCCAGGACCAGCTCGAGGTCGGCGCCCAGCCCCTCGGCCTCCTCGGTCACGGCCTGCTCCAGAGCGTCGGCCAGCACGGAGGCCGCCGCCTCCTGGCCGGGCGCGTGGTAGACGGTGGTGACGTCGGGGAACCGGGCCCCGGGGTTGCCGGTGTTGGTGACGACGAACCCCTCCGTCTCCAGCTCCCCCTGAACCTGCGCCGCCAGCCCGCTGATCCCGGTGTTGTTGCGAACGTCGACCGTGATCTCCGAGGGGTCGGGAGCGTCCCCGTCACCACCGGAGTCGTCGGGACCCTCCTCCTCGTCCTCCCCGTCGCCGCCCGTCAGGTCGGCGCCGGCGTTGATCGCCTCGAAGAGCTCGGAGGCGTCGGGTTCGCGCATGATGAGCCGGTTGGCATCGTTGGGGCTCTGCCCGTTGGGGACGGTCAGGAACTGGACGTTGGCCAGATCGACCTCGCGCATGGAGATGGCGATGTCGGTCATGGTGTCGACGGTCAGGTCCTCGTCGGTGGAGATGGAGTCGGTGACCGCCCCGAGGAAGTTGGTGACCGTGACCGGGCTGGTCATCACCTCGCTGCTGAGGACGCCGCGCAGCATCGCGCCCATGAACTGCTGCTGGCGTCCGATCCGCGACAGGTCGCTGCCGTCGCCCTGCCCGTAGCGGGAGCGGACGAAGCCGAGCGACTGCTCGCCGTCCAGGGTCTGGAGTCCGGCGTCCAGTTCCAGGTGGGCCTTGGGGTCGTCGATCGGCGCGGGGATGCACATCTCCACCCCGCCGATGGCGTCCACCATGTCCTTGAAACCGGTGAAGTCCATCATGACGAAGTGGTCCAGGTGCACACCGGTCACCTGCTCGACGGTGTTCCACTGGCAGCCGATGCCGCCGAAGGTCATCGCCGAGTTGAGCATGGCCGTCTGGGGGATCATCCCCTCGTAGCCCTCGGCCGGCTCGCAGCCGGGAAGGTCCACGACCAGATCGCGGGGGAGGTTCACCAGGGTGGCCGTGCCGCTGTCGACGTTGATGCTGGCGATGAGCATCGTGTCGGGACGCTCGCCCTCCGCCTCGCCGTAGTCGGCGTTCTCCCCCGACCGGATGTCGGAGCCGATGATGAGCAGGTTCATCACGCCCTCGACGCTCACCGGCCGGTCCCAGGCGTCGGTGTCCACCTGGTGGGTGGTGATGTTACCAACGATCCCCTGATACCAGCCGTATCCGCCGAGGCTGGCGATGATGGCCAGCGCGGTGGCCACGCACGCGACCCATTGACCGGTGGACAACCGCCCACGGTCGAACGGGCGCGAGGAGCGGGGGGCGGAGCGTCTTCCAGCCATACGAACCTTCGGGATGGTGCGTTACGACCCGTCGAGGGGCGGGGCGATGGGGCCCGTGGGTCAAGAATGTTCCCAGGGAGAGTAATGAACGGATGTTAACAGCAGCTAAGAAGGGGTGTGTCCCGCTCCGTTCGAGGCCGCGGGCCGGCGGGGAGCCCACCGAAGGCACACGCGGCGGTGTCCGGGGAGGGAAGGGCAGGTGAAGTCGGGGTGGCGGCGCGGGAACCGCGCGCGGGCGGGCGCGTGGGATGAGGGGATCCTTGACGAAACCGTTCCTAAAAACTGAGCATGAGTTGCGCATGCTCAGCCGAGCGCCCCGAACGGTCTTGGGCGTTCTGGTCCACCGCGTTCCGTCCGCGTCCAGCGCCATCGGATCGTGTCCGTGGTCCGGGTGCGCGGGGGCGGTCTCCCTCACGCCCCCGGTCACGTGGTCCGCCCTGGGCGGCCCGATGCCCCGCACCATCACCCTGGTGGTGCGGGGGCGGTGCCACCCGTCGCCGGATCGCGTGCCCCAGGGCGCGCCTACCGATCGCCACCGAGGCGGCGGCGTGTCGGGAAGTCCTGCGTTTCTTGCCGGTCAGCGGCTTCTGCCAGTGCCGCGCACCCCACATCGAGGTGTAGGCGGGATCGACGGCGATGACGCCGATACCGGTTTCCGCGCACATCGACACCAGCCGTGCGCGGAGTCTGCCGGTGGGGATGCCCGAGATGAGGTGCCGGAACCGCTTCCTGCGGCCGTGCTTCTCCCGGCTCTTGGAGTCGGTGAAGTCAAGGTCTTCGATCGCGATGGCCCGCACACCGCGGCCCCGTGCCCAGTGAAGGAGGCGGGTGAGGGCGTGCCGGAGTTGGGCGTCACGCCGGTTGGCGGTTCCGGACAGGTCGTAGTCGAAGCGGCGCGGGGCACCCATCGGGTTGCCGTGGGTGTCCAGGAGCCATGCGGCCAGGTGGTCGGCGTTGGTGTCCACACCGATCACACCCCCGGCCCGCAGCGTGTCCAGCCCGACGACGGGCAGGTCTTTTCGGGCCCAACTGGCGTCCAGGTACCAGCGGTCTCGTTCGGTGTCCAGGTGGACGCGGTAGGCCACGGCCCGGTTCGCCTCGATGCGGTCGCGCCACTCCTCGCCCCGGTGCGCGAAGGAGACCTTCGCGGCCAGCACGTACCGTCCGTGGCGGGCGTTGGCCAGGCCGACGAGCGGCGCGGGCAGCTTGATCGACACTTCGCCGTCCGGGGTGAGGCGGATCGTCTCGTTCCCGTGCCGCTTGCCGGACTCGCCATCGGCGGCCAGAAACCAGCGGGCCGCTTCCCACTCCGAGCGCCACTCGGCTTCGGTTTTCTGCGCGGCGGTGAGGTTGTGGCGCTGGTGGAGCAGCCGCCCGCCGCCGCGAACGACCGAGACCTTCCCCGCCTCCCACTCAGCTCGCACACGCTCGTAGCGCTCTTCGAGGATCGCCAGGCGACGCGTTTTGTGGAACCACTCGCCCCTGGAGCGGTAGCCGCCGGGCTTGCCCCGGCTGCCCTTCTGCCCGATCGGGAGCGACAGGCGGTGCCGGATCGTGCGGATTCCAGCGTCCAGCGACTGCAGGTGTGCGTGTTGGGCACGGCGGGACAGGCCCCACTGGTCGTGGGTGGTGGCGGTGACCGAACCCGCCCACCGCGACGAGGACTCGGCGGTCAGGTCCCGCTTGCGCTGCGCCCAGGTGTGGGTGGAATGGTCCAGGCCGTCACGGCAACGCCGAGCCAGATCGGCCGATGCGAGGCCTCCCATGTGATCGCCCACAGCACGCAGGACCTTCTCGTCCTCGGGCGTGAGGTCCTTGAGACGGTCGCGGATGCTCACGCCGCAGGGCCCGGCGGCGACGAACGGCCGGGCGATCTGCCGCAGATGCTTCTTCTTCGCGGGCTCAGCCATGCTCGGCGGCCTCCAGGGCCTTGCGGGCACGGTTCTTCGCCGACCGGCGCCCGTACAGGCGGGCGCAGAACGATGTCAGGACATCCGCGATGTCCTGCGTCAGGTCGTCCTCGCCCTCGCCCTGGTCGAGCACCACCAAGCGGCGGCCCGTCGCGGACAAAGCGGCTTCGATCAGCTCGACGTTCATCCGGCCGAGGCGGTCTTTGTGCTCCACCACGACCGTGGTCACCGCCGGATCGGCCAGCAGCCGTTTCGCCTTCGGGCGGCCACCATTGACGCCCGAAGCGATCTCGGATTCGATCCGCACGACCTTGTGCCCGGCCTTCGCGGCCCACGTCGACAGGCGCGCCGTCTGCCGGTCCAAGTCGGACTTTTGATCGTGGGAGCAGACACGGGCGTACAGACCCAGGCCACCGATCGTTTCCGGTGTTGTGGCGGCGTCGATGTTCACCAGGATCGTGCGTGGCCCCACGCGCCGAGCCGGCACGGGAAGCGTGCCGTTCTTGAACCACCGGTACGCGGTGTGGGGGTTCACCCCCTGTGCCCGTGCCCACTCCGTCAGATTCACACCATGATCATAGTGCAACCAAAGTCATGTCATGCACACTTATACACACTCCGCCAACGGCAGTTCGCTACCCCTCAGAAACGGGTGGCGACCGTGCCCGCGGCGCGGTCGTGCAGTCCCCGGGTGTCACGGTCGTAGATGACGGCGGGGATGACCAGGCACAGCAGCAGCGTGCGAACGGTCATGGACACGAACCACGGCCAGGAGCGCTCACCGGTCGCGGTGATCCCGACCCCGACCAGACGGCGGCCGACGGTGGTGCCGAACAGCGTGAGCAGCACGATGCTGAGCGCGGCGTACACGACCAGGGCCGTGTTGCTGATCAAAGGGGCGACCTCCGCTTGGGCGGAGACACCGGACCCGACCAGCCCCACGCGGTAGGCGACCAGGGCCAGCAGCATCGCCAGGGTCCAGTCCAGTGCCAGTCCGGCGAGGCGGCGGCCGACACCGGGCACCGAGCCGGGGCCGCTCTCCGGCAGGCCCAGGCGGTTGCCCCGGTAACGGAAGCCGTCCTCGGGCGCGGCCGCGCCGCTGCGCCTCTCGTCGCTCATAGCCTTCACGGTATCGGCCCGGCACACGCGTCCGCGCCGGTCCCGGCGTCGGATGGGCCGGATTCGACACGCGTACCGGAGTGGTTCCGGTCACGGGAGACCCCCGGCGAACGTCCTGTTTTCTCCCCTTGCATGGTGGAATCACCTGTTAACGCGGGTTGGTCTGCGAAAACGGCGGGCTCCGTAACATGCAGGAAACAATCGAGACATGGCGTGGAAACCACCCCCTCCTAGCTTCGATGACGAAGCCGGGAGGCGGCGTGTGCTCCGAGGCGTCCGCGACGGAGCGGATCGGAGCCGGTCGCCTCAGCCACCTGCACGGAGGTTCGTTTTGTTCAGCAGCGTCGACGAGGTGCTCGCCTATATCCGAAACGAGGACGTCAAGTTCCTCGACGTCCGGTTCACGGACCTGTTCGGAGGCGTGAACCACGTCACCCTCCCGACCGAGAACGTCGACGAGTCGACGTTCACCGATGGCCAGATGTTCGACGGGTCCTCGATCCGCGGCTTCCAGGCCATCCACGAGTCCGACATGCTGCTGCTCCCCGACCTGAGCACCGGCGTGCTGGACCCGTTCCGCAAGCACAAGACGCTGAACATGACGTTCTTCGTGCACGACCCCCTCACGCTGGAGTCCTACAGCCGGGACCCGCGTAACGTCGCCCGCAAGGCCGAGGCCTACCTCCGTGGCTCGGGTGTCGCCGACACCGCCTTCTTCGGCCCCGAAGCCGAGTTCTACATCTTCGACGACGTCAAGTTCGAGACCCGGGCCAACACCGGCTTCTACGAGATCGACTCCATCGAGGGCGCCTGGAACACCGGTTCCTCCATCGAGGGCGGCAACCGCGGCTACCGTCCGCGCTACAAGGGTGGCTACTTCCCGGTCGAGCCGGTCGACCACTACAGCGACCTGCGCTCCGACATGGTCCGCGCCCTGATCGACTCCGGTCTGGAGGTCGAGCTCCAGCACCACGAGGTCGGCACCGCCGGCCAGGCCGAGATCGGCATCAAGTTCGGCACGCTGCTCCAGCAGGCCGACCGCGTGCAGCTGTACAAGTACATCGTCAAGAACGTCGCCAACGAGGCGGGCAAGACGGCCACGTTCATGCCCAAGCCGCTGTTCGGTGACAACGGCTCCGGCATGCACTGCCACCAGAGCCTGTGGAAGGACGGCGCGCCGCTGTTCTTCGACGAGTCCGGCTACGGCCAGCTCTCCGACACCGCCCGCTACTACATCGGCGGTCTGCTCAAGCACGCGTCGGCGCTGCTCGCCTTCACCAACCCGACGGTGAACTCCTACCACCGCCTGGTGCCGGGCTACGAGGCCCCGATCAACCTGGTGTACAGCCAGCGCAACCGCTCGGCCTGCATCCGCCTGCCGCTCACCGGTTCCAACCCGAAGGCCAAGCGCATCGAGTTCCGCGTGCCGGACCCGTCGGCCAACCCGTACCTGGCCTTCTCCGCGATGCTCATGGCGGGCATCGACGGCATCAAGAACAAGATCGAGCCGCCGGAGCCGGTCGACAAGGACCTCTACGAGCTGCCCCCGGCCGAGGCCCAGGCCATCAAGACCGTGCCCGCGTCGCTGGACGAGGCCCTGGAGGCCCTGGAGGCCGACCACGAGTTCCTGCTCGAGGGCGGTGTCTTCACCAAGGACCTGCTGGAGACCTACATCGACTTCAAGCGCACGGAGGAGATCGACTCCCTGCGGCTGCGCCCGCACCCGCGTGAGTTCGAGCTCTACTACGACATCTAGGTCGTCGGGAAGCTCCCAGGGGTGACGCCCCCGCGCACCCCTCCTCGGGGCCGGTATCCGCTCGGATACCGGCCCCGACCCGGTTCCGGGGCCTGCCCGGTTACCGTTGACGCGTGGCAAGGGACGGAAAGACCAACATGACAGCAGGCGCGCTGGCCAGGCGTGGCTTCAGTGACAGCACCCGGGCCCTGCGACTGGTCGAGGAGGCCGGTCTCGATCCCCGGACCGACACCGACGTCATCGACGCCCTCGCCGAGGCGCCGGATCCCGACCAGGCGCTGCTCGGCCTGATCCGGGTCCTGGAGGCCGACCAGGACCCGGACGAGGTCCTGGCGGTCCTGCGCGAGGACTCCGACCTCCGTGCCCGGTTGTGCGCTGTCCTGGGCACCAGCACCGCGCTCACCGACCACCTGGTCCGCCACTCGGGCGACTGGCGTGAGCTGCGCGGAGCCGACGCCGCCCGCTCCCCCGCCCCGGAGGAGCTGCGCCGGGGCCTGTTGCACACCGTCGGCGCCGATCCCGACTCGCCGGCGCCGACCGCCGCCGTGTTCGACGGGGGTTCCCCCGACAGCCTGCGGCACGCCCTGCGCGTCGCCTACCGCAGGCGGGTCCTACGCCTGGCCGGTCGGGACCTGACCGGGGTGTGCGGCGTCGAGGAGGTCGCCGCCGAACTGGCCGACCTGGCCGCCGCCACCCTCGACGCGGCGCTGGCCGTGGCGCGCGCCGAGCACCCGGAGGACGCCGCCCGGTGCCGTCTGGCCGTGATCGGCATGGGCAAGTGCGGCGGCCGCGAGCTGAACTACGTCAGTGACGTCGACGTGGTGTTCGTGGCCGAGCCGGCCGAGGTTTCCGAGGGCGACGAGCCGGTGGACGAGCAGGCCGCGATGCGGGCGGCCACCCGCCTGGCCACCGCCATGATGCGCATCCCGTCCGAGACCGACGCCGAGGGCGTGCTGTGGGAGGTGGACCCGGCCCTGCGGCCGGAGGGAAAGAACGGGCCGCTGGTCCGCCCGCTGGCGAGCCATCTGGCCTACTACGAGCGCTGGGCCAAGACGTGGGAGTTCCAGGCGCTCCTGAAGGCCCGCCCGATCGCGGGCGACGCCGAGCTGGGCGCGGCCTACCAGGCGGCGATCTCGCCAATGGTCTGGGAGGCCGCGGGACGCCCGGACTTCGTGGAGGACGTGCAGGCGATGCGCCGCCGGGTGGTGGCGCACATCCCGGTCGGCCAGGCCGAGCGGGAGCTCAAGCTGGGGCCGGGCGGACTGCGCGACATCGAGTTCTCGGTCCAGCTGCTGCAGCTGGTGCACGGGCGCACGGACGAGCGGTTGAGGTCGGGGAACACCCTGGACGCGCTCGCCACCCTGTCCGAACACGGGTACGTGGGTCGCAGGGACGCGGTGGGCCTGGCCGACGCCTACCGGTTCCTGCGCCGTGTGGAGCACCTGCTGCAGCTGGAGCGGCTGCGTCGCACGCACATGATGCCCGACCCGGCCAGCCCCGACGGACCGGGGCAGCTGCGGCGGCTCGGGCGGGCGCTGGGGTACACGGCGGACCCGGTGCGGGAGCTGACCGAGGCGCGGCGCAGGGTGTCGGCCGAGGTGCGGCGGCTGCACGAGAAGCTGTTCTACCGCCCGCTGCTCAACGCCGTGGCGCGGCTGCCGGAGGAGGAGGCGCGGCTCTCGCCGGACCAGGCGCGGGCACGGCTGGAGGCCCTGGGGTTCGCCGACCCGGGCGGGGCCCTGCGACATCTGGAGTCGCTGACCTCGGGGGTGTCGCGGCGGGCGGCGATCCAGCGGACGCTGCTGCCGGTGATGCTCGGCTGGTTCTCCGACGCCCCGGACCCGGACGCGGGGCTTCTGGGGTTCCGCCAGGTCAGCGATGCCCTGGGCACGACCCCGTGGTACCTGCGGCTGTTGCGCGACGACGTGCGGGTGGCCGAACGGATGGCCCGGTTGCTGGGCACCAGCCGGTACGTCACCGACCTGCTGCTCCGCGCCCCCGACGCGGTCGCGACGCTGGCCGACGACGCCGACCTGGCACGCCGTGAGCCGAAGGTGCTGGCCGGGGAGGCCGAGGCCGCGCTGCGGCGCTACGACTGGTCCGAGGAGTCGGTGTCCGCGGTGCGCGCGCTGCGCCGCCGAGAGCTGCTGCGGACGGCCGCCGCGGACCTGTTGGAGGTGTCGTCGGTCGAGGAGGTCGGCGCGGCCCTGACCGACATCGCGGCCGTCACCGTCGAGGCGGCGCTGAAGGTGGCGTGCAACCGGGTGGTCGCCGCGTCCGGGGACGAACCGCTCACACGGGTCTGCGTGGTCGCGATGGGCCGGTTCGGCGGCGGTGAGCTGACCTACGCCAGCGACGCGGACGTGATGTACGTGCACGACCCCCTGCCCGGGGCGGACACGGGAGCGGCGACGCGCCAGGCGCTGGCGATCGTGCGGGAGCTGGCGCGGCTGCTGGAGATGCCCGCCGCGGAGCCGCCGCTGAAGGTCGACACCGACCTGCGCCCGGAGGGCCGGAGCGGACCGGTGGTGCGCACGCTGGAGTCCTACGCCGCGTACTACGGGCGCTGGTCCCAGGTGTGGGAGAGCCAGGCGCTGCTGCGGGCCCGGCCGATCGCGGGCGACCCGGAGCTGCGCGCGGCGTTCACGGCCCTGATCGACCCCGTCCGGTACCCGCAGGGCGGCATCGACCCCGCCGCGGTCCTGGAGATCCGCAAGCTCAAGGCCCGGATGGAGGCCGAGCGGCTGCCGCGCGGCGCCGACCCGACCCTGCACACGAAGCTGGGCCGGGGCGGGTTGTCGGACGTGGAGTGGGTGGCCCAGCTCGTGCAGCTGCGCCACGCGCACGAGTTCCCGGACCTGCGGACGACGGGGACGTTGGAGGCGCTGGAGGTGGCCGTGGCGCACGGTTTCCTGGCGGCCGACGACGGGACGGAGCTGGAGCGGGCCTGGCGGCTGGCGTCGCGGGTGCGCGGCATGGTCATGCTGGTGCGCGGCCGGGGCGGCGACTCGCTGCCGAGCGACCTGCGTGTGCGGGCCGCCCTGGCGGAGGCGATGGGGTTCCGCAGCGGTGAGGAGACCGAGGACGGCGAGGAGGCGTCGGAGGGGCCCGCCGAACAGCTGACGGAGACCTACCTGCGCACCACCCGGAGGGCGCGGTCGGTGATGGAGCGGGTCTTCTACGACGACTGAGGGACGTGGAACGGGGGCGCCCCCGCGCGAAGGAGTGTGCGCGGGGGCGCCCCGACCGGGGGGAGTGGTCCCGGTCCGTCACCGGAGGCCGTGACGGGGACGCCCGCCGGTGGTGTGTCAGCTCCAGTGGTCGCTGAACGCCTGCGTGCAGCCGCCGTCGCTGTCGTCACTGGTCGCGACGAAGTTGCCGCCCGACGTCCACTCGACGTTCCCGGAGCCGTCGATCTTCACGTACTTGTACTCGAACTCCGTGCCGATCGTCAGCTCGGTGGAACCGCCCCACCAGGGGTAGCTCGCCTCGTTGGTGCTCAGCCGCAGGCCGCTGGCCGGGTCCCAGGAACCGAGCTCGGGAATCGATCCGACGACGTAGACCTCCTGGCCGTAGTGGGTCTCGGCCTGGACGTTGAACTCCGTGGCCACCGTGGTGCAGGTGGTTCCGCCACCGCCGCTCGACCCCCAGGTCACGCCGCCGGAGGGGGGACCGACGCGGTTGTCGCCCTCCTCCCAGACGGCGTTCCCGGAGCCGTCGACCTTCACCAGCTTCCACTCGGCCGCCGAGCCGATCTCGGGCGTTCCGGTCCACACGGGGTAGGAGCTCTCGTCGGTGGTCAGCCGCACTCCGTCCTGGGGGGTCCAGGAGCCGAGCTCGGGCGTGGATCCGACGACGTACACCTCCTGGCCGTAGTCGGTGTGGACGGTCGCGGAGAGCGTGTCGTCGGTGCCCCCGTCGCACTCCTCGGGGTCGTCGCACACGCCGCCGACGTGCAGCGCGACGGCTCCGTTGGCGGGGACCGAGACGGTGACCCGTCCGTCGGAGACGGTGAACGAGCCGTTTCCCGCAGCGTTCTCGTAGGTGTCGTCGGGAAGGTTGGTGTCGACGGTCAGGTTCCAGGTGCCCCCTCCGGCGTTGAAGGCGGCGAACCCGCGGTCGCCGCGGTCGAAGGCCAGGCGGGAGTTCCCGTCGGTGGCTCGCTGGATGACGGCGGTGTCACCCGTGGAGTTGCGGAAGGCGGCCATCCCGGCGACGGCGGGGTCGCGGTGCTCGCAGATCCATGCGGCGCTGGAGCAGTCGGTGTCCTCGGTGATCCAGCCCGCCGGGTTGCCGGGGACCTCACCGACGCTGGGCGGCCCCTGAGCCTCTTCGTGGAAGTCGTAGCTCGACATCACCTTCGGGTGCCCGTAGGGGTGGGCGAGCATGAACGCGGTGGCCAGGTAGTAGCGTTCACCGTCCTTGTGGGTGAGGGCGGGGGCCGAGCGCTGGGTGTCGTGGTTGTCGATGAACACCGTGGCCTGGTCGTCGGAGAGGCCGCCGTAGTCGGGCAGGTCCGCCAGCCCGGAGATGTTGCCGTCGGCGAACTTCCCGGCGACGTCGCGCTGGTAGTCGAAGTTGGTGGCGCGGCCGCCGTCGAAGGTGTACTGGGTGTAGGGGATGGTCGCGTCGCCGTAGACCTCGTAGTAGACGTCCGGCTTGCCTCCGAACCCGGGCACGTCGTCCAGGTTGGCGAAGATGTCCTGGACGTGGGCCTCGGGGACGTGCTTGGCGGCGTCCACGCGGAAGCCCGCCACACCCATGTCCACCAGGCCGTTGAGGTACCGCCGGATGTTCCCGCGCACCTGGGGGTCGGCCGTGTCGAGGTCGGACAGCTCCAGGAGTTGACAGTTCTGCACCTCCCACTTGTCGCCCCAGTCGGAGATGGTGTCGTAGCAGGGTTCGAAGTCGCCGTGCTCGTAGGCGGCCGACCCGTCGCCGAACAGGTCCGGGTAGTCGTAGTACTCCCAGTCGGTGCCCGCGCTTCCGGTGCCGGAGCCGGGACCCGTCATGTGGTTGATGACGGCGTCGACGTAGATCCTGACCCCGTTGTCACGGCAGGTGTCGACCATCGTCTGGAACTCCTCGGCGGTTCCCCGCCGGGTGTTGTCGATCCGGTAGGAGACCGGCTGGTAGTCCTGCCACCAGGGGTACTCGGCCCCCTCGGCCGAGGGGATGACCACGTGCTCCTGGGGCGGGGAGACCTGGACGCCGCCGAAGCCGTTGGGGCCGAGGAAGTCGGCGCACTCCGCGGCGACGGAGTCCCAGGTCCATTCGAAGAGGTGGACGATCGTCTCACCGTTGGCCTCGACCGTGGCGGCCGGGGCCTGGGGGACCTCCTGGGGTGTCGCCGCTGAGGCGGGCGCCGCCGCCAGCGCGGGTACCGCCAGTGCGGTACCGAGGGCGAGGGCCGCCAGGGCCCCGCCGAGTCGGTGTCGTTTCGAGCTCATGCGCGCTCCTTGGGGGAGTTTCTCGGTGGGGCCGCGCTGCCCCGCCGTCACACTCTTGCACTTGCTGCAAGAGTTTGCGTGGAGGTGACGAACGTAACAGAACCCCCGACTCTTGTGAACAGGGGTTCGCTTCGCGTTTCCACCGTCACGCAGTGCGATGAATTCGGCTCCGAACTGCGATAACCCAAGCGCGCGGCGGATGCCCCGACCTGACCGGGACTCTGGCGAAGCGGTCTTGACCTGCGAGTCAACTCTGCTCTGGGGGACGGAAAATCAACGCAAGATTCCTGAAAGCACGCAAGAAAAAGCCGGCGCCGGCGAGGTTCGAGACCTCGCCGACACCGGCGGTCGAGCGGATCGGACGACTGCGGGGCCGTCCCGGACCCCTTACCAGAACACCGCGACGCCGATGTTGACGATCGCGAGGACACCGGCCGCGGCGGCCAGCCGGTTCGAGGGCTTGCGGAGGTTGAGGACCCCCAGGATCACCACGGCCAGGGCGATCACGAGCTTGACGCCGACCTTGACGTGGTTCATCTCCGGGTCGCCGGCCATCTCGGCCACACCGACGAGGGCCAGTCCGGTGACGAGCTGGAGGAGGGAGCTGTGCAGCAGCACCTTCGTCGACTTGGCGTTGCCGGTGATCACCTGCATGAGGAAGCCCGCGACGATGCCGGCCAGGCCGATCATGTGCAGGAAGACGAGCGCGGAGTAGAAGATGTCCATGGCGCCAGACTACTACGACGCGTAGTTTTCGAACCGGTTTTCATGACACACCGACGTAACGATACCCCGAGGGACTGTCCCGGTCAGGGCCGCGCCGTCCTTCGCGTGCGCCAGAGCAGCCAGACCAGCGCCAGGCCGAGCGCCGCCCCGGCCACCCGCACCGACCCGGCGCCCACGAACGCGTCCACCCTGGACATCATGGTCGGTTCACCCACCACCAACGTGTCGCTCGCGCACGACGTCGGGTCGGCGTCGCGGTCCAGCAGCAGGCACGCCGTGCTCATCAGGCGGTCCCCCGCGACGGCCCCCGAGGGCACCCGGACCCGCAGCGCGAACTCGGCCTCCCCTCCGTCGGGCACGTCGGCCCGCCAGTTCACGATGCCCCCGGCGAGAACCCCCTCACCCGCCGCCACGATCTCCAGCTCCTCGGGCACGTGCTGGGCGAGCAGGGCGCCCTCCACGGGGGTTCCCCGGCCGTTGGCCACGGTCGCCCGGAACACGGCCTCCTCCCCCGGCATCGGACTCCGGTCCTCGGCGGTCAGCACCAGACCGACCGCACCCGACGGGTCGAGCCCGGGCACGGCGGACCCGACCCCCGCCCCCGCGGCCTCCCCGTCGGCCCACCCCGGCGCCGCCCCCGCCCCCGCGGCCGCCAGCACGGCGACCGCCGCGGCGCCCCGGATCCCCCACGCGACCCGACCCATGCCTCTCCCCCCACTCTCGCTCACCGTCAACACAAGACAACTACGAGCGACGCCATGATGGCATTGGGTGACACGCCTGAGCGGCAACCCGCTCCTCAGAGGCGTTCTTAGCCATACCGCCCCAGTTCTTAGGCATCTCTTAGCGGTTCGCCCCCCATCCGTCGGCCAGGACTGGGATTCCTCCCCATGCGCGCGAGCGGGTCTTAGGGCGATCGTTGGTCGCAGACGGCGGGACAGGGGGTTTCGCCGCGAGGGGAGAGGATCACCGTGTTCCACAGCGAACTCATGAACGCGCACGCGCAGAACCTGACCAAGGAGCGGCTGCGCGAGTTCGAACACCTGCGTGCCGCCCGCCAGGCCCGCGCCCAGGAGCGGGCCAGACGCCGGGAGGAACGCGGTCGGGCCCGCCGGGCACGTTCCGCGGACGAGGAGAAGCGCAAGGGGCGCTTCGGTCGGGCAGCGTGACCCCCGCCCGCCGAAACCCATCCGGCACACCGGCCACCACGTCCGGCGTGGAGGACAGACACCGTGTCCGCGTTCGAGGGCGACGCCGTGCCCACCTCCGCGTCGGGCGTGGCGGGAGAAGCCGAACGAGAGGTGCACCCCCTGCTCGGCATAATGGACGGCATGTCCAACCAGGCCGGAACCAGTCCCGTCGTCATCGGCAGGGAGGAGCAGCTCCGATTCCTGGCGGAACACGCCGAGCGGTCGTACTCGGAGTCCTCCGGGACCGTGCTCGTCGGCGGGGATGCCGGGGTGGGCAAGACACGACTGGTCACCGAGTTCGCCGGGACCCGCCCCGCAGGAACCGTCTTCGTCGGCGGCTGCCTGCAACTGGGAGTGGACGGCCTCGCCTACGCACCCTTCACGGCGCTCCTGCGCCAGTTCCTCCGTGAACACGGCCGAGCCATCGTCGAGGAGTCGTTCCCGGGCGGCGCCGGCGAGCTCTCCCGACTTCTGCCTGAACTGGGCGACCCGCCGGAAGGGCGCCAGGAGGCGCGGGGGCTCCTCTTCGAGCAGGTCCTGCGTCTGGTCCAACGGGTCGCCGGGGAACACGGGGTCACACTGGTGCTGGAGGACCTGCACTGGGCCGACGGCGCCACCCGCGACCTGCTCGTCTACCTGGTCCGCAACCTCGACCTACCGGGTGTCCAGATCATCGCCACCTACCGGTCCGACGACCTACACCGCGCCCACCCGCTACGCCGCCTCCTGCCGGAGCTGGAACGGCTGCCCGAAGTCACCCGCCTGGAGTTGGCGCCGCTCACCAGGGAGGAGGTGGCCGCGCAGGTGACCGCCATCACCGGGGCCACGCTCACCTCCGCCTCCCTGGACGACCTGTACGAACGCAGCGACGGCATCCCCCTCTTCGTCGAGGCGCTCGCCGCCTCCGGGGAGAACCACGCGACCGGCTCCGACACGGTGCCCGACCACTTCCGTGAACTCCTGCTGTCCGCCCTGCACGGACTGTCCGACGCGGCGGTCGCGGTGCTGCGCGTGGCCTCGGTCGGCGCGGTCTCCGGGGAGATCGGCCACGAGACCCTGGTCCGCGCCTGCGACCTCGCGGAGCCCGAGGCGGAAAGCGCCCTGCACACCCTGGTCGACGCCAACCTGCTCCGGGTGCACGGGACCGGTTACCGGTTCCGGCACGCCCTGCTGCGGGAGGCGGTGCACGACGGTCTGCTGCCCGGCCCGCACGCCCGGCTGCACCTGCGCTTCGCCCGACTCGTCGACGAGTCCCCCGAATCGGTCCCCGCCGACCGCCGCGCCGCCGAACAGGCCCACCACTACCAGGCCGCCCACGACCTGCCCCGGGCCCTCCAGGCCGCGTGGTGGGCCGCCGAACGGGCCGGTGCGTCCCTCGCCCACGCCGAGCAGCTCACGATGTTGGAACGCGTCCTGGGCCTGTGGGACCAGGTCCCCGACGCGGTGGAGCGCGTCGCGGGCCGTTCCCGGGAGGAGGTGCTCTCGAGCGCGGCCCTGGCCGCCCTGGCTGCCGGTCGGCCGCGCCGGGCGTGGGAACTGTGCGATGAGGCCCTGGCCGCCCTGCCCGCGGCGGACGACGACCGCACCAGGACGGTCCGCGCGGTGCTGCTCCGCTGCCGCGGCCAGGCCAGGACCCACTGCGTGGACCGGGGCGCGGTCGAGGACCTCGCGCAGGCCCTGCGCACCCACCCCCCGCACATGCCCGGGTACGGCGTCATGCTGTCCATCCTGGCCCGGGAGACCATGTTCCGGCCGAGGGAACAGCTGCACCTGGGCGCCTCCTCCACCGACCTGGCCCAACGTGCGCTCGACGTGGCCGAGCGGACCGGCGACCGCTCCGCCGAGGCGGCGGCGCTGGTCACCCTGGGTTCCGTCCGGATGAGCCGGGGCGACCGGCGGGAGGGCCGCGCGATCATCGAGCGGTCGATTCGGGTCTCGCGGGAGATCGGCGACACGGCCATGGAGGCGCGCGGTGTCAACAACCTCGCCCATTTCCTGCGGGAGCGGGGCGAGCACCAGGAGGGGCTCGAACTCCTGGACAGGCTGCTCAGTGACCACCGGGCCTGGGGCCGGAGCGGAGTGCACAGCAGCTTCATGCACCAGAACCGCGCTGAGATCCACTTCGAGCTCGGCCGCCTCGACAGCACCCGGTCCATCGTGGACGAGACCCTGCACCGCAGTGCCTCACCCATGCACCGGGTGTTCCTCCTGGTGCCCTGGAACCGTGCGGCGATCGCCCAGGGCGACCTCGCCGCCGCCCGTTCCGGGGCGGCGCACGACGACCTGGCGGCCGCCCGGTCGGGCATCGCCCGGGTGGACCGGACGGCGGTGCTGAGCATGGAACGCCTGGATCAGGCCCAACAGGCGGTCACCGCCTGGCTGGACCTGCTCCTGACCGAGGGTGATGACGCGACCGCGCTGGACTACTCCACCCAGGTCCTCGACCGGTTGCCGCTCGCCGACTCGCCCGGGTACGGGTGGGCGGTGCTGGATCTCGTGTCGGAGGCGGTGCGACGACGCGACGGCGACCCCGCCCGCCCCGTCCGATCCCGCTTGGGCGAGGTGTCGGCGGGCATGCCCGCGCACGGACCGGTGCAGAACGCCACCCGCTCGACCGTCCGCGCCCGATTGGCCGAGGCATCGGGGGCACACGAGCGGGCGCTGGAGGCCTGGGGTGAGGCGGTCACCGGGTGGGAGCGCACGCCTATGGTGCTCCACCTGGCCAGGGCCCGGCTCTCGGCCGCGCGGACCGCTCTGGCGGCGGGCGACGGCTCCACCGCCCGTACGTGGGCGGGCCAGGCGCACGCGGCGGCTGTCGAGTGCGGCGCGCAGCCGCTGGAACGGGCAGCCGTCGGACTGGCGCGCCGTCTCGGGGTGGCGCTGGACGGGCACGCGTCACCGCCCACCGCCCCCGCCGGACTCACCGCACGGGAGACCGAGGTCCTCGGGCTGCTCGCCGTGGGCGGCACCAACGCCGAGATCGCGCGTGAGCTGTTCATCACGCCCAAGACAGCGAGCGTGCACGTGTCCAACATCCTCGCCAAGCTCGGTGTGGCCAACCGGACCGCGGCCGGGGCGCGTGCCCGCGAACTCGGCCTGGTCTGAGTCCCGGACGGAGGGGCGAGGTCGCGCGGGCGCCGCGGGAGCGGAACCGACACGTCCCTGGCGACGGCACCGGGACCGGAGGGCCGAGGGCGGGTCCGAGGATGTCCGGGACGGTGCCCGACCCGGGTGTACCGACCATGGAGGTCGACGGCACCCGCATCGGCGCGTTCGAGGCCGGGCCCCGGCCTCGGACGAGTCGGGGCGCGGACGGCGGGGACCGGGAGCGAACGTCCGGGACGAGGGGTCCGTGAGCGGCTGGAGGCCCCGTGTCAGGGCGGGAACAAGCCTGTGGACAACTCCGATCGGTGGGAGGAGCGGCGGCATAATGAGTGCTATGCCCCTTCTCGTAGAGACCAGCGCCACGTTCGTCGGCCGGGAGACCCAACTCCGTTTCCTCCGGGAACACGCCAGACGAGCCCATGAGGAGGCACCGGGCGTGGTCCTGATCGGCGGTGACGCCGGGGTGGGTAAGAGTCGCCTGGTCAGTGAGTTCGTCGCTGCCCACCCGGAGGGGACGGTCCTCGTCGGTGGTTGCCTCCAGCTGGGCGTCGACGGTCTGGCCTACGCGCCGTTCACGGCGGTTCTGCGCCAGTTCCTCCGTGAACGCGGGCGCGCGGTGTTCGAGGCGGCCGCCCCGGGCGGGGTCGGCGAGTTCGCCCGGCTGCTGCCCGAACTGGGCGAGGTTCCGGCGGAGCGGCGGGAGAACCGGGGCATCCTCTTCGAGCAGATCCTCCGGCTGCTGACCCAGGCGGCGCGTGACGGCGGCCTCACCGTCGTCCTGGAGGACCTGCACTGGTCCGACAGCGCCACCCGTGACCTGCTCGTCTTCCTGATCCGCAACCTGGACCAGGCCGGGATCCAGTTCGTCGTCACCTACCGGAGCGACGACCTGCACCGTACCCACCCGCTGCGCCGCCTCCTGCCCGAACTCGAACGTGTCCCCGGGGTGCACCGGATCCGGCTGGAGCCATTGAGCCGGGACGAGGTCGGCCGCCAGGCGGCGGCCATCCGCGGCGTGGAGCTGGCGCCGGACGAACTCGACGACCTCTACCGTCGTACCGACGGCTTCCCGCTGTTCGTCGAGAGCCTGGCCTGCGCGGACGATCGCGCCCCCGGCGACCGGTTCGGCGTCCCAGACCGCTTTCGCGACCTGCTCCTGGAACCGCTGCACCGAATCGACGACACCGCCCTGTCGGTCCTGCGGGTCGCGTCGGTGGGCGCGGTGTCCGGCGACATCGAGCACGAGATGCTCCACCACGCCGCCGAACTGCCCGAACGTGAGTTGGAGACCGCGCTGCACACGCTGGTCGACGCCAACCTGCTTCGAGTGCACGGGACCGGCTACCGGTTCCGACACGCCCTGCTGCGCGACGCCGTCCACGGCGAACTGCTGCCCGGCCCGCACGCACGACTGCACCTGCGCTTCGCCCAGCTCATCGACGCCTACCCCGAATCGGCCCCCGCCGACCGCCGCGCCGCCGAACAGGCCCACCACTTCATGGCCGCCCAGGAGCTCCCGCGCGCGCTCCAGGCGTCCTGGTGGGCGGCGGTCCGGGCCGGGGACGCCCTCGCCGCGGACGAGGAGCTGGCCATGCTGGAGCGGGTCCTGAGCCTGTGGGCGCGTGTGCCGGACGCCCAGGAACGGGTCCAGGGCCACACGTGGGCGGAAGTCATGAGCCTGGCCGCGGGGGCCGCCCTGGCCGCGGACCGCCACGCGCGGGCCCGGGAGCTGACCGACGAGGCCCTGGCCGTCCTGCCGCGCGATGATGACGACCACACCCGCATGATCCGGGCCGAGCTGCTGCGCCGACGCGGTCAGGCGCGTGCCCACGACCCCGAGGGCGGGGGCGTCCTCGACCTGGCCCGCGCGCTGGAACTGCACCCGCCGCACATGCCGGGATACGGACTGTTGCTGTCGATCCTGGCCAGGGAGAGCCTGCTCTACCGGGTCGACCGTGACCCCGGGCCGGACCAGCGCCAGCTGTCCGACCTGGCCGACGCCGGGCTGAGCGCGGAGGAACTGGCGCGGTCGGCACTCCGGCTCGCCGAGCGTTCGGGGGTCCGTCTCGACACGTGCGCGGCCGCTGACGCCCGGATCACCCTGGGCGGGATCCTGATGTCCCAGGGCGACCCGGAGCGGGGACGGCCGCTGATAGAGGAGGGCATCCGCCAGGCCGCCGACAACGCCGACCCCAACATGGAGGCGCGCGGGGCGGGCAACCTCGGGCACTTCCTGCGCGAGCTCGGTCGGCACCAGGAGGGCCTGGAGGTCCTGGAGGAGTCACTCGCCCGGCACGCCGCGCTCGGGTGGGCGTCGGTGCACAGCACGTTCAACAACCAGAACCGGGCCGAGATCCACTTCGAGCTCGGGGACCTGGTTCGGGCGCGCGAGATCGTCGGCGCCACCCGCAACGGCCACCTCGCCACCAAGAACCGCTGGTACATCCAGCCCGTCGAGGCCAGGACGGCCGCCGCCATGGGGGACCTGGCCGCGGCCCGGGAGGCGGCCGGGCCGGAGGACCGAAACCGCGTCCTGACCGCCCAGCGCATGAACGTGGTTCAGCTGTCGGCGCTGGCACAGCTGGAGACGGATCTGGTGGGGGGTGCGGTGGACGAGGCCCTGGAACTGTCCGTGCGGGTCTTGGAGAAGGTGGCGCTGGCGGCCGGGCCGGGCTACTCGTGGCCGTTGGTGGAGGTGATGGCCGAGGCCGCGCAGCTCGGTCTGGGACCGGGGTGGTCCCCGGGAACCGCCGAGCGGGCCAGGCGGGTGCGCGCGCTGGCGGGCGAGGTCGTGGCCGAGATGCCGGTCATCGGTCCGGTGCAGGGGGCTTACGCCGCCTCGTGTACGGCCCGTTTCGCGATGATCGACGGGACCGGTCCGGGGGAGGCCCTGGCGGCGTGGCGCGCCGCCGTGACGGCCTGGGAGGGAACGCAGATGCGGCTGTACCTGGCCCGGGCCTGGGTGCACGCCGCCGAAGCGGCCGTCCAGGCCGGTGAGCGCGCCTGGGCGGTGGAACGGGTACGCGAGGCTCACGCCGTGGCCGTCGAATGCGCGGCCCGACCGCTCGCGCGCGCCGCCGCCGACCTGGCCCGCAGGGTGGGTGCGGCCCTGTCGGCGGGCGAGGCCGCGCCCGCCGCTCCGGCCGGGCTGACGGCGCGTGAGACGGAGGTGGCCCGGATGCTCGCGGTGGGGAGCACCAACGCGCAGATCGCGGAGGCGCTGTTCATCACCCCCAAGACGGCGAGCGTCCACGTGTCCAACATCCTGGGCAAGCTGGGGGTGGCCAACCGGGCGGCGGCCGGAGCTCGCGCCCGCGAGCTCGGCCTGCTCTGACCGTCGCCCCCCCCGTCCGACGAAGGGCGGTGGGCGGCCGACGCTCCCACCCGGTTCCCGTGTCAGCAGGCCACTCACCTGCTGCCCCTCACCGGGGAAACGGTGTCTGCCACCGTCAGGACCGCTGCCGGTCCCGTGGGCGATCGTGCCGCCCCGGTCCCCGTGGGGCCGAACACGTCAGCCGAACGTGAGAGCACCTGCGAGGCGGTCCCGTCCCCAACCGGGGCCGAGCACCTGGGCGCACTGGTCGGCGGTGCGGGGCCGACGCACGCGGGCGGTGCCCCGCGTGCGCACCAGGACCACCGCGATCCGTGCGGCGTCCAGATAGTCCCGTCCCGCCGGGGAGAGGATCTGCCGATCCCGTTCCGGCGGGGAGCGAAACACCCCGCCGATCTCACCGAGATCCTGGTCCCGCTCCTCGGGCGACCGCACGGTCGCGTGCCGAGACCGGGGCCACACGGCTCAGACGGTCCAGCGGTTGGTGATGGGCAGGCGGCGGTCGCGGCTGAGGTTGCGTGAGCTGATCTTGGTCCCGGGCGCGGACTGGCGGCGCTTGTACTCGGCGCGGTCGACGAGCCGGATGACCCGGCGGACCAGTTCGGGGTCGTATCCGGCGAAGACCAGCTCCGCCTCGCCCTTGTCGGTGCCGACGTAGGCGTCCAGGACCGCGTCGAGGAGGTCGTAGTCGGGCAGGGAGTCGCTGTCGAGCTGTTCGGGACGCAGCTCCGCGCTCGGCGGCTTGGTGATGGAGTTCTCCGGGATCGGCGGGACCTGGCCACGGCGTTCGGCGTCGGCGTTGCGCCAGCGCGCGAGGTCCCACACGAGCGTCTTCCAGCAGTCCTTGATCGGGGCGAACCCGCCCACGGAGTCGCCGTAGAGGGTGGAGTACCCGGTGGCGGACTCGCTCTTGTTGCTGGTGGCCAAGACCAGGTGGCCCTCCTGGTTGGACAGGCTCATCAGCAGGGTGCCGCGCACACGCGCTTGGAGGTTCTCGGCGGCCAGCCCGCTCAGCGGTGCGTCGATGTCCGCCGACGCCTGCTCGAAGGCGGTGACCACGGGCGCGATGGACACGGTTCGGGTGGTGAACCCCTGCCGCTCGGCGAGCTCCTCCGCGTCGCTGACGGAGTGCCCGCTGGAGTGCGCGCTGGGCAGGAGGAGGCCGTGGACGCGGTCGGCGCCCAGCGCGTCGACCGCGATGGTCGCGACCAGCGCGGAGTCGATGCCTCCGGAGACGGCGACCAGGGCGGAGCCGAACCCGTTCTTGACCACGTAGTCCCGTAGCCCCACGACCAGGGCGTGGTACACCTCGCCGGTGTCCGAGAGCGGGTCGGGCCGGGGGGTGACGGTGTTCGCCCGGGGCGGGTAGGGCGTGACCGGCGTGTCGGAGAGGGTGTGGCGGACCACCCGCAGACCGTCGACCTCGGTGCCGTCGGGCACACCGTTGTCGGTCCGGTCGGGCAGGTCGAGGTCGGCGACCAGCAAGGTCTCCTCGAACTGGGGGGCGCGCGCCACGAGTTCTCCGTCGGCGTCCACGATCAGGGAGTCGCCCTCGAAGACGAGGTCGTCCTGGCCGCCGACCATGTTGACGTAGGCCAGCGCGGCGCCGGTCTCACGGGCACGGCGCCGGCACAGTTCGAGACGTACGTCGTCCTTGTGCCGTTCGTAGGGGGAGCCGTTGAGGGAGACCACGAGGTCGGCACGGGCGGCACGGGCGGCCGTGACCGGTCCGCCCTCCCGCCACAGGTCCTCGCACACGACCAGGGCCACGTCGACGCCGTGGACGCGCAGGACGGGGAGGGTGTCGCCGGGCACGAAGTTGCGAAACTCGTCGAAGACACCGTAGTTGGGCAGGTGGTACTTGGCCGAGGTGAGCACGGACCGGCCTCGGTGCAAAACGGCGACCGCGTTCTGCGGGGCCCCGGCGGGCAGTCCGCCGTGCGGCGCGAACCCGGTGGGCGGCGCCCCCTCCCGCCGGGAGAGGTGACCCACCACGGCCGGGAGGTCACCCAGGCCCGCGCGGTCCAGGTCGGCGGCGAGTTCCCGGGTGGCCCGGATGGAGGCGGACACGAAGGAGTTGCGCAGTGCCAGGTCCTCGACCGGGTAACCGGTGACGACCATCTCGGGCAGGGCCACGAGGTGGGCTCCCTCTCCCGCGGCCCGCCGGACGGCCGACACGACCAGGTCGCGGTTCCCCTCCAGGTCACCGACTGTGGGGTTGACCTGGGCGAGTGCGATTCTCAACTGTGCCACGCCTTCGAGGGTAGCCGTCTCGTGTTACGCCTGTGGAAGACGGTTCCACGGGGGTCGGACCGGTCATAATGCGGATGTGGGGGTCGGAGTGCTCGGCCCCGACACCGCGTGCGGAAATACCCCGGAAATATGCGCACGGCAGACTGGGTCTGGGACACTGTGTCCGGCTTGGCTCCGCGTTCGGCGGGCCGGGAGCGGGACTGACCGGCATCGAGGAAGGTTGATCGTGAATCGACAGCAGGAATTCGTGCTCCGCACGTTGGAGGAGCGCGACATCCGGTTCGTGAGGCTGTGGTTCACCGACGTGCTCGGGTACCTCAAGTCCGTGGCCGTGGCGCCCGCCGAACTGGAGGCGGCCTTCACCGAGGGCATCGGCTTCGACGGGTCGGCGATCGAGGGCTTCGCCCGCGTGTACGAGGCGGACATGCTCGCCCAGCCCGACCCCTCGACCTTCCAGGTCCTGCCGTGGCGCAACGAGCCGCACGGCACCGCCCGCATGTACTGCGACATCCTCATGCCGGATGGTTCGCCGTCCTCTGCGGACCCGCGCCACGTGCTCAAGCGACAGCTGGGCAAGGCCTCGGACCTGGGGTTCACCTTCTACACCCACCCCGAGATCGAGTTCTACCTGCTGAAGAAGTTCCCCGAGCACGGGGAGTTCCCCGAGCCGAACGACTCGGGCGGCTACTTCGACCACACGCCGCACAACAGCGCGCACGACTTCCGGCGCAACGCCATCAACATGCTGGAGGCCATGGGCATCTCCGTGGAGTTCAGCCACCACGAGGGCGGCCCGGGCCAGCAGGAGATCGACCTGCGCTACGCCGACGCGCTCACCACCGCCGACAACATCATGACCTTCCGGCTCGTGATGAAGGAGGTGGCGATGGAGCAGGGCGTGTACGCCACGTTCATGCCCAAGCCGTTCACCGAGTACCCGGGCTCGGGCATGCACACGCACCTGTCCCTGTTCGAGGGCGACCGCAACGCCTTCTACGAGCCGGGCTCGGAGTACCAGCTCTCCAAGGTGGGGCGCGGGTTCATCGCGGGTCTGCTGCGGCACGCGGACGAGATCACCGCCGTGACCAACCAGTGGGTGAACTCCTACAAGAGGCTGTGGGACGACCCGGCCGCCTCCGCCGGCGCCGGCGGTGAGGCTCCCGCCTACATCTGCTGGGGCCACAACAACCGGTCCGCCCTGGTCCGGGTGCCGATGTACAAGCCGGGCAAGTCCAACTCCAGCCGGATCGAGATCCGCTCGATCGACACCGCCTGCAACCCGTACCTGGCCTACGCGGTGATCCTGGCGGCGGGCCTCAAGGGCATCGAGGAGGGCTACGAGCTGCCCCCCGGCGCCGAGGACGACGTGTGGGCGCTGACCGACGCCGAGCGCCGCGCGCTGGGCATCCGCCCGCTGCCGCAGAGCCTGGACGAGGCCCTGCGCATCATGGAGAACAGCGAACTGGTCGCCGAGACGCTGGGCGAGCACGTGTTCGACTTCTTCCTGCGCAACAAGAAGGCGGAGTGGAACTCCTACCGCCGCCAGGTGACGCCCTACGAGCTCCAGCGGTACCTGCCCACGCTCTGAGGCGGCGGCGCTTCGTCGTCGGGGCCCGGTGGTCCAGTTGGACCGCCGGGTCCCGGCGTTTCCGATGGAGCCGCGTGCGGCGTGGTGCTCGTCTCGAACTCCCTGAGGGCGAATGGGTACGGGTGGGGGTATGTTGTGTCCAACGGAGGTGGTCAGCGGTGGAACTCAAACCAGAGATGATCAAGGACGCCCTCACCCGGCTGCGCCGCGCACAGGGGCAGCTGAGCGGCGTGATCTCGATGATCGAGGAGGGCGAGGACTGCGTGGACGTCCTCCAGCAGCTCGCCGCGGTGTCCAGGGCGCTGGACCGGGCCGGATTCAAGATCGTGGCCACGGGCATGCGACACTGCAACGCCGCACGCGAGCGCGGCGAGGAACCGCCCATGACCGAGGAGGAGCTGGAGAAGCTCTTCCTGGCACTCGCCTGAGGTCGGAACCACCTGACCGGTGTCCGCGCATGCGGACACTCCCGTCATCCGCATACCCCCGGTACGCCTTCGTCCACCGCACACCCCTGGGCGTGTCTTCCCGAAAGGGAGACGTCATGATCTTCGCCCAGTACCACCTCGACTGTCCGTCCCAGGCCTCCCACCTCATCGGCGACGAGACCACCGGCCGTGCCGTGGTCGTCGAGGGCGCGGCCACATCCCGCGGCCGACCCACCCTCCCGGATCGGTGAACTGCCGGCTGAGCCCCGTGGTGGTCCACCGCGCGGGCGGCCACCGGTCCGGTGTCGCCGCGAGCCACGTGCGTTCGCGCGGCCGCGAGGACGTGTCAGACCTGACCGGCGGGTACAACGCCTATCAGCTCGTGTCCGTCTGACCGAGGAGGCGACGGCGTGCACCCGCGCCCGTCGTATACCCCCCGGTGTACTCATTCCTCGGGGCGGGAGCCGTCCTCTCCCGCCCCGGCACTCCCCCGAACCGCTCACCAACCTGGAGGACTCATGTCAGACACCCTCGACGTCGCGTCGGCACGCGCGCTGATCGACACCGACCCCGACACCCTGCTCCTCGACGTTCGCACCCCGGCCGAGTACGAGAGCGCCCACATCGCCGAATCCGTCAACCTGCCCCTGGGGCTGGTCCAACGCCACCTGGAGCGGGTCACGGCCAACGCCGGCGGACGCCTGGTCCTCGTCTGCCAGTCGGGGGCGCGCGCCGAGCGGTGCCGGACCGTCCTCGCCAAGGCCGGGCTCACCGACACCGCGGTCCTGAACGGAGGCATGTCCGCCTGGGCCGCCTCGGGCGCCCCCGTCGTCCGCGGCCGTGAGCGCTGGGCCCTGGAGCGGCAGGTCCGCTTGGTCGCCGGGAGCATCGTCCTCACCTCCGTGATCGCCGGCCTGTGGTGGTCCCCGGCCGTGTGGGTCGCCGCGTTCATCGGAGCGGGGCTCACGTTCGCGGCCGTCTCCAACACCTGTGCGATGGGCACACTGCTCACGAAGCTGCCCTACAACCAGCCGCGCGACGCGGTCGACGTCGAGGCCTCACTGGCGCGGATCGGCCGCGCCGGCGGTCGGGCCACCGGAACCGCGTGAGCGCCGGGGCCGACGGCCACCCTTCCGGCCCTGGTGGTCGGCGCGGTTTCCACTGGTGATGGGCCTGCTCCGGCTCGGCGGACTCGCGGACTTCCCGTCCCGCTCCGTCCTGTCGGGGTTCACCTCCGCCTCCGCCGTGCTCGTCGTGGCGAGCCGGGTGAGGGACCCGCTCGGACTGGACGCCGCGCGTTCGGCCACGCCGCCGGGCACGGCGGCGGCCGTCGTGGACGGTCTGACGACGGCGCACGGAGCGCATGTCGCCCGGCCTGTTCGGCGGGCTTCCGGTCGCGGACGGGTTCGCGTGCGGCGCGGTCGAAGTGGCCCCGTCCCCGGAGTCAGCCGATACCGAGGTCGCGGGCGCGCACGGCGGCGGCGTTGCGGTTGGACACCCCGAGCTTGGCCATGAGGTTGGTCAGGTGCACGCTCACCGTCTTGGCCGAGATGTGCAGCGCCTGCCCGATCTCCCGGTTGGTGCGGCCCTGGGCGACCTCGGCGAGCACCTCGGCCTCGCGCCGGGTGAGCCCCGCGGGCGGGACCTCCCCGGAGGGGGCGGCGGTGGCGCCCTCGGCGGCTTCCAGGGCGGGCGGCGCCCCCTCCGCCAGCCCGTGGCGGATCCGCAGCAGGGCCGCCTGACGGCCGATCAGTGTGAGTCCGTACCGCGCCGCCGTCCCCTCCACGACGGCGAGGTGGGCGGCGGCCCGGTCGCGGTCACCGGCGCGCAGGGCGGCCCTCACCGCAACCAGCAGGAGCTCAGCCTGGAGCACCGTCCGCCCCTGTGTCCGGGCCAGGTCGAGCGCCTCCTCGCAGGACGCCAGGGCCTCCTCGGGGTCCTCCGCGATCAGCCCCGCCAGGTACCCGGCGGCCAGTCGGCGGCCAGGGTGGCCCGGCCGCTCACGCAACGTGTCCAGGGCCGCCCGCAACTCCGTGATGGACTCCCCTACCTCCTCCCTACGGTCCGGGTCCTCGGCCGAAGAGACCAGGACCTCCGCGATCTCGGCGAGGAAGGCCGCGTACAGGTCCTCCGGCAGTTGCCACCGGCCGCCCCTGCTCCGGTCCAGCAGTTCCCGTGCGAAATGGAGTGCCTCCGTGGCTCGTCCCTCATGGAAGGCGAGCCGCATCATCGTGAAGTGGATCGGCAGGTACTCGGTCGGCGAGCTGCTGCTCTCAGGGAGCAGCCGTCGGAACTCGGTCATGGCCGCGCGCAGCCGGTCCACGTCCCACCGGACGAGGGCGAGTTCCATCACCACGGTCAGTGCCCTGGCCTGAATGAGGGAGTCACCGGTGATCTGGTCGAGGAACGGCTCCACCTCGTCCAGCCGCCCCTGGGAAAGGCGGAGCAACGCCATCATGGCGTGGAAAGGACCGCTCTGCGTTCGCGTCAGCCCGACCTCCTCGCAACGTCTCAGCCCCTCCACAGCATTGGCCAGGGCTTCCTCCATCCGCCCCAGGTGTTTGAGGACCCCACCGCGATTGACCAGTCCGCGCAGCTCAACCATGACGAATCCGTGTTCGCGGGCGAGCGCGGTGCCCTCATTCAGCAGTTCCAGACCGGCTTCGCCGTCCCCCACATCCAGGCAGCCCAGGGTGATCAGCGCGTCCGCCTCGCTGCGCCGGTCGCCCGTCTCCCGGGCCGCGGCGAGCACCCGGGTCGCGGTGATTCCGGCCTGCTCGGCGTGGCCGCGCATCATCAGGGTCGCGGCGAGAGTGGCCCCGACCGCGCCGCGCCCGGGATGGCCGTCCGGCAGGACGATGAAGGCGTCGGCCAGATCCTCCAGGGCGCCGTCCCGGCCCAGTTCCTTCAGGGCCTGGGCGCGGGCGTGCCGGAGTCCGCCGATGAGCTCGCCGTCGGCCGGAGGCGGGGCGTACGGGTCGTGGTAGTCGTCGACCCCGAGTTCGCTCAGGCCGTCGGTGGCGTGGGCGACGGCGCGGCGCAGCGAACCGGCGACGAGGGACACCTCGGCGGCCCGCCGCAGGACCTCGCCGCGGGGCTGGCCGACGCGTTCGACGGCGTCGGGGACCCGATCCCACAGCTCCAGGACGCGTTCGAGCAGCGCCAGGTGTTCGGGGTAGGCGGCGGCGTCGGCCGCGTGGTCCGCGGCCCGCCAGGCCGAGGTGAGCGCCAGTGGCTGGTCGCGCGCCTCGTGGGCGTGGTGGGCGAGCTGGATCGCCCGTTCCGTCTCGGAGAGGCCCGGGACGCCCTTCTCCAGCGCCTCGGCGTAGCGGCGGTGGGAGCGGACCCGCTCACCGGGCAGCAGGTCGGTGTAGACGGCCTCGGCGAGCAGGGCGTGCCGGAAGGAGTAGCCGCTCTCGGTGGCGCGGAGCACCTGGGCGTCGACGGCCTGCCGCAGGGCTCGCTCCAGCTCCTCCTCACTGGTACCCGAACAGCGCGCGGCCGCCGCCAGGACGGGGTGTTCGACGTGTTCGCCCGCTGTGGCGGCCAGGCCGAGCAGGCGGCGCGTGGCGTCGGGCAGCGCCTCGACCCTGGCGAGGAGCAGGTCCCGGGGGCCGTCCGGGAGGCCGCCCCCGACCGGATCGGGGCCGGCGAGGAGGGACTCGACGAAGAGCGGGTTGCCGCCGCTGCGTTCGTAGAGCAGGTCGACGTCGGCTGGGGTGAGCGCGTGGCCGCGCAGTACGGCCGCCTGGGCGGCGACCTCGTCGCGGGTGAGGGGGCCGACGTCGAGCCGCCCGACCCGGGGCAGGCGCTGGAGTTCGGGGAGCAGGCGCCGCAGGGGGTGGGTGCGGTGCAGGTCGTCGGTGCGCACGCTCACCAGCAGGTGGAGGGGGACCGCGCCCAGGTTGCGCAGAAGGAAGACGAGCAGGTCGCGGGTGGAGGCGTCGGACCAGTGCAGGTCCTCGACGACCACGGCGAGGCCGCCCGGCTTGGCGCGCTCCTCCAGGAGGGTGAGGACGGACTCGAAGAGGCGGGCACGGCTCTCGTCGGCGGGATCGGGGCGGGCGCCGAGTTCGGGGACCAGCCGGGACAGCTCGCGAGCGTGTACGGCGGGGTGCGGGGCGCCCTCCTCGGGGGCGAGCTGGCGGATCAACGTCGTGAAGGGCGCGAACGGGACTCCGTCCGCGCCCAGTTCGAGGCATCCGCCCACGGCGGTACGGGCCAGCGGGGTGCGGCGCAGGTACTCGTCGATGAGCCGCGTCTTGCCGACCCCGGCGTCGCCGCGGAGCAGGACGGCGCGGGCGCCGTCCTCACGTGTGCGGCGCGCGTCGCGCGCGAGCCGGGCGAGGTGGTCGTCGCGTCCCACGAGGGGGGAGGGAGGGTCGTGCTCCAACATGCCGTCCAGTATGTCGGGTTCATTCGACCAGTGGCACGGCGTTCTGCCCGGAGGCGGACCGGTGTCCGGCCGCCTCCGGGAGGACTCGGCGGTCAGGCGGTACCCAGCCACAGGTCGGGGCCGAACACCTCGTAGTGGACGTCCCTGGCCGGTACGCCGGCCGCGATCACCTGAGCGCGCACGTCGCGCATGAACGGCAGCGGACCGCACAGGTAGACCTCGCAGTCCCCGGGCAGGGCGACCCCGTCCAGGTCCATGCGCCCCCGGTGCGCCGCCCCCTCCGCGCCGGTCTCGTACCACACGTGGTGCTCGGCTCCGGGGATCCGGGCGACGAGGCCCGCCGCCTCCTCGCGGTGCGCGTGGTCCCCCGGCGAGCGGTCGGCGTGCAGGACGAGCACGCGGCGGTCACCGCCCCGTTCCACCAGGTGGTGCAGCATCGCCAGCATGGGGGTGCAGCCGATCCCGGCGGAGGCCAACACGACCGGCCGGTCACCCTCGCCGAGAGCGACGTCTCCGGCGGGGGCGGACACCTCCAGCGTGTCTCCGACCCTGACGGTGTCGTGCAGGAGCGTGGAGACCTCCCCCGCGGGGCCGTCCACCGCCCGCAGGCGCCTGACGGTGATGCGGCGGCGCCGCCCCTCCGCTCCGGTCAGGGAGTACTGGCGCGCCTGTCGGACGCCGTCGGGCATCCGCACCCGCACGCTCACGTACTGGCCCGGCCGGAACTCCGGAGCGGGGGCGTCGCCCTCGGGTTCGAGGGTGAGGGAGACCGTGTCAGGGGTCTGCTCGCGCCGCCCGACCACGCGCCAGGAGCGCCACACGCCCCCTCCGGCGTGCCCGCCCTCGGCGTACAGGCGGGCCTCCAGGGCGATGAGGGCGCCGGCCATCAGCCAGTAGACCTCGTCCCAGGCGGCGACCACGTCGGGGGTGGCGGCCTCGCCGAGGACCTCGGCGATGGCGGAGAAGAGGTACTTGTGCACGATCACGTACTGGTCGTCGGTGACACCGAGGGAGACGTGCTTGTGGGCGATCCGCGCGAGTAGGGCGTCGGGCCGCTCGTCCGGGTGCTCCAGCAGAGCGGTGGCGAAGGCGGCGATCGACCCCGCGAGCGCCTGACGCTGTTCGCCGGAGGCCTGGTTGCCCCGGTTGAACAGGCCGTCGAGGAGTTCGGACCGCTCGCTGAGCATCGTCTCGTAGAAGCGGGCGGTGATGGCGTCCAGCGCTCCGGCCACGGCCGGGATCGTGGCCCGCACCGTCGCCGCCGACTCGGTGGAGAGCATGTTTCCTCCCTCACCCGGGGAAGGGTGCCCCGGGACAGATAATTGGTATCTGAAATGCATATTAAGCCCGCCGCGACGACCTCCCCATCCGGGGTACGCAGAACGGAGTATCAGCAGTTCAGAGCGGCTTTTCCGGTTCCCGCAGCAGAGTCAGGACGTCGTGGGTCGGCTGCGCCACGAGGGACTCCACAGTCACGGCGTCCAGCGAGGCGTAGAAGGCCTCACGCGCCTCGCGCAGCGCGAGGCGCAGACGGCAGGCGGACCGCAGCGGGCAGGGCGGGTCGTCCTCACAGCCCGCGAGGTCCCCGGCCCCCTCCAGTTCCCGGACGATCATCCCCACCGACACACGGCGCCCCCGGTCGGTCAGCAGCAGGCCGCCGCCCCGACCCCGACGCGTCTCCACCAGCCCCATCTCGGACAGGCGGGCCACGGCCTTGGCCAGGTGGGTGTAGGGCACGGCGAGCATGCCCGCGGCGGTCCGGGTGGTGAGGAGTTCGCCCTCCTCCGCCACCGCGAGCCGCATGACCAGCCGCAGGGAGACGTCGGTGAAGGCGGTCAGACGCATGTCCCCACGGTAGCCGGGGCCCGGCCCGCTCGGCCCGGATCAGCCGGAGGTCTCATCCTCGCGGTGGTCACCGCTCGCCACGGCCTCCTGGCCCTCGGCGGGCTGGTGTCGCCCCGCCTCGCGCGGCATCCAGATGAGGACGACGACCAGGCCGAACAGGCCGATCCCCAACGAGATGAGGGCGGCCAGGTGCAGCCCCGACATGAACGCCTCCTTGGCCGGGGCCACGAGCTCGCGACCGTCCTCTCCGATACGCCGGACCATCGCGAGGGTGCCCTCGATCGATTCCCCCGCCGTGTGCAACTCCTCCGCACTGGTCCGGGAGGCCCCCTCCCCCTCCGCGAACGCGTCGAGGGCCGGGCCGACCTCCGCACGGTAGCGGGTGGAGATCACCGCTCCCAGGGTCGCCACCCCCATCGCGGTGGCGACCTGGCGCACCGTGTTCTGCACGGCGGAGGCGGCGCCGGCCTTCCCCGGCGGGACCGCGGACATGATCGCGTCCGTGGCGGGGGTCAGCACACTCGCCATCGCCGCGGCTTGGAGGAAGAAGACCACCAGGATGAGCGGAACCGGCGTGTCCTGGCTGAGCTGGCTGAAGAACAGGAAGCTCCCGCAGGCCACCAGGACGCCCGCGGCGGCGACCCTGCGCGGCCCCGCCCAGCGCACGAGCGTGGGACTGAGCGGCGCCATGATCATCTGCCCCACGGCGGAGGGCAGCACCAGCATCCCGGCGACGAACGGCGTGAACTCGCGCACGCTCTGCCAGTAGAAGCTCAGGAAGAAGATGATCCCGGCCATGCTGAAGAACAGCACCATGATGACGGCCATGGCGACGCTGAACCGGGGATCGCGGAAGAAGCGGACGTCCAGCGAGGGGTCGGGGGTGCGCGACTCGTGCAGGAGGAAGACCGCGACCAGGGCCACACCCGCGACGAGCGCGCCGTACACGTCCCAGTCGGTCAGCGACGCCCTCTCCCCGGCGGTGATGATGCCGTAGATGAGCAGCACCAGCCCCGGAACGGACAGCAGCACGCCCAGCACGTCCGGCCGTCCGGGGTTCGGGTCCCGCGACTCCGGGATGAGGAAGAACACCAGGGCGAGCCCCAGCAGGACGAACGGCACGTTGATGAGGAAGATCGACCCCCACCAGAAGTTCACCAGCAACAGGCCGCCCGCCGTCGGCCCGATCGCCAGGGCCAGGCCCACCGAACCCGCCCAGATCCCGATCGCGCGGCCGCGCTGCTCGGGCGGGAACACGTGGGTGATGATCGACAGCGTCTGCGGCATCACCATGGACGCGCCCAGGCCCATGGCCGCGCGGGCGAGGATGAGCTGTTCGGGGGAACCCGAGTAGGCCGAGGCGGCCGACGAGGCTCCGAACACCACCAGGCCGCACACCAACAGGCGGCGACGGCCCCACCGGTCCCCCAGCACGCCGAAGGTGAACAGCAGGCCGGCGAACACCAGCGTGTAGGAGTTGATCGCCCACGCCAGCTCCGACTGGCTCGCGCCCACCCCGGCCTCGGGGTCCGACAGCGTGCGCAGCGCGACGTTGAGGATCGTGTTGTCGGCGACGATCACCAACAGACAGATAATGAGCACGCCGAGCGCGCCCCACCTGCGCCGGTACGCCGTCCGCGAGTCCAACATCCCACCTCCATACCAGGGTTCCCGGGAATGATCCCATGACGCGAACCGGTTGTATCCCAAGGAATGCGGCGCAACGGCGGCATGCGATGATGCTGGCGTGCGGCACCGGCCGACCGCCCGGACACGGCGGCGCGGCTCCCCGTCCCGCACACGCACGGTCCCGTCCAGGACCGACCGGCCCCGAGGGGCCTCCTCGCGCGCACGCGCGAGACGATCTCGTCCACACGTCCGGGGACACCACACGGTGCTTCGAGACAACGGAGGAAGACACATGATGACCACCTCGATCACGACCCCCTCTGACGGGAAGAGCCTGTACGGCGGGGTCACCAGCCGACGCGTCACCGTCCGCGACCTGGCCGCGGCCAAGGAGCGCGGCGAGCGCTGGCCGATGCTGACCGCCTACGACGCCCTCACCTCCCGGATCTTCGACGAGGCGGGGATTCCCGTGCTGCTCGTCGGCGACTCCGCGGCCAACGTCGTCTACGGCTACGACACCACGGTGCCGGTGACCATGGACGAACTGGTTCCGCTGACCGCCGCCGTGTCCCGCTCCACCCGGCGGGCGATGGTCGTGGCCGACCTGCCCTTCGGCGCCTACCAGGGATCGCCCCAGCAGGCCCTGGAGGCGGCGACCCGCTTCATGAAGGAGGGGCGGGCCCAGGCGGTGAAGCTGGAGGGCGGCCACACGGTGGCCCACCAGGTGGAGCTGCTCGTCTCGGCCGGGATCCCGGTGATGGGCCACATCGGCCTGACCCCGCAGTCGGTGAACACCCTCGGCGGTTATCGGGTCCAGGGACGTGGGGAGGCCGCCGCCGGGCTGCTCAAGGACGCCAAGGAACTGGAGCGCGCGGGCGCGTTCTCCGTCGTGCTGGAGTGCGTCCCCGCCGACCTCGCCGCCCAGATCACCGAGCAGTTGGGCATCCCGACCATCGGTATCGGCGCGGGTCCGTCCACGGACGCCCAGGTGCTGGTGTGGCAGGACATGGCCGGGCTCAGCCCCAAGGTGGCCAAGTTCGTCAAGACCTACGCCAACCTCGCCGACACCCTGCGTGAGGCCGCGTCCGGGTTCGCGGACGAGGTCGTGGGCGGCGCCTTCCCCGAGGAGCGCCACTCCTACGCCGGCTGACCGGAAGCGATCCGGCCCGGTGACGCCGGCCGGGGCGCCCGCCCCGGCCGGCGTCGCCGTGTCCGGGGGCGGCCGAACCCGTCTCCAAGTGTGAGGGAGGCTACTTTCCGAACGGCGCTCGGTAGTACAGTCGCTGCGTACCCAGCACCGACACGGGCCGGGACCGGCCCGCCGGGGAGGACCAATGCGCATCTCGATGCCGCTCCAGTACGCGGGCGAGCCCAAAGCCGCGGTGGACCAGGTGGTCGAACTGGAGAAAGTCGGGCTGGACACCGTGTGGGTGGCCGAGGCCTACGGGTTCGACAGCCCCACCCTGATGGGCTACATCGCCGCCCGCACCGAGACGGTGTCGATCGGCTCCGCCATCCTGCCGCTGTACACCCGCACCCCGAGCCTGGTGGCCATGACGGCCGCGGGGCTGGACGACCTCTCCGGTGGGCGCGCGATCCTCGGACTGGGCGCCAGCGGCCCCCAGGTGATCGAGGGGTGGCACGGTGTCCCCTACACCAAGCCCCTGGCGCGCACCCGCGAGACGATCGAGATCTGCCGGAGGATCTGGGCCCGGGAGGAGCGCCTCACCCACGACGGGGCGGTCTTCCAGCTCCCGCTCCCCCCGGATCAGGGCACCGGCCTGGGCAAGCCGCTCAAGATCATCAACCACCCCGTGCGTCCCGACATCCCCGTCTACGTCGCCGCGCTGGGCGAGAAGAACGTCCAGATGACCGCCGAGATCGCCGACGGGTGGCTCCCCCACCTGTTCGTTCCGGAGAAGGCCGACGTCGTCTGGGGTGAGGCCATCGCCAAGGGGAGGGCCAGGCGCGACCCCGCCCTGGGCGAGCTGGAGATCTCCGCCGGCGGTCTGCTGGCCATCGGCGAGGGCGAGGACACCAAGCGGCTGCTCGACCTCGTCCGCCCGATGATCGCGCTGTACGTGGGCGGCATGGGCGCCAAGGGCAGGAACTTCTACAACACCCTGGCCCGCCGGTACGGCTACGAGGAGGCCGCGGAGACCGTCCAGGACCTGTATCTGGAGGGCCGCAAGGACGAGGCCGCCGCGGCGGTGCCCGACGAGTTCGTCGAACTGACCAACCTGGTCGGCCCGGAGTCCTACGTACGCGAGCGTGTGGAGGCCTTCCGCGCGGCTGGCGTGACCAGGCTCAACGTCACCCCGGTGGGCGGGGACCCGGTCGCGCTCGTCGAGAGGGTCAAGGACTGGGTGTCCTGACGCTCCGGGGCGCTCCCGGGTCCGGGGGCGCCCCTCACAGTCCCGTGATCCGGATCCCCGCGTGGGTCTTGTAGCGGCGGTTGACCGCGATGAGGTTCGCGGTGAGCGCCTCGACCTGGTGGGCGTTGCGGAGCCTGCCTCCGAACACCCCGCGCACCCCGGGAATGCGCTCGGCCAGGGCGCGCACCTCGTCGGTGGCCGCCCGGTCCTCACCCAGCACCAGCACGTCGAGGTCGACCGTGTCCACGTCCGGGTCCAGCAGGACCACGGCGGACACGTGGTGGAAGGCCGCGGTCACCCGGCTGTCCGGCAGCACCTCGGCGGCCTGCTGGGCGGCGCTGCCCTCGGCGACGTCGAGCGCGAACGGCCCGCGCTTGTCGAAGCCGAGCGGGTTCACGCAGTCCACGACGATCTTGCCCGCCAGGGCGTCGGCCAGGCTCACGAGCAGTTCACGGTGTCCGTCCCAGGGCACGGCGACGATGACGATGTCACCGGCGGCGGCCGCGTCGGCGTTGGACAGGCCCTGGACGTCGATCTCGGCCTTCTCCGCCGCGACCAGTTCGGCGGCTGCGGTCGCGGCCCGCTCAGCGCTGCGGGAGCCGATGAGGACGCTGTGCCCGGCCAGGGCGAACCGGCGGGCCAGCCCCCGGCCCTGGTCGCCCGTCCCCCCGAGGACGGCGATGGTCCTGCCCGCGATGTCGACGCCCTCGGGCGTGGTCGGTTCGGTCATCAGGCTTCCTCCCGGACGAGACGGTCGTTGACGGAGTCGTGGGCGCCGCGGCGCTCCCCCTCCCGCCCGGGGAGGGGATGAACGCCGATCCTGTCAGAGGGGAGCGGGAGGGGAACGCGCGCCCCGGCCTCAGCGGTCCTCCTCCGCCTCCCACTCCTCGTTGCGCTCGGCCGCGATGGAGAGTGCCCGCGCGGCCGTGGCCTCGTCCTCGTAGGGCCCCATGCGCTCGCGGTTGGGGCAGCCCGCGCCCTGTTCGACCCGCATGTGCTTCAGGCAGTACCACCAGTCGCCGCCGTGTATCTCACTCACCGTCGCCCGCCTCTCGTCGTCCGGAACGGATGTCCCACACCTACCATTCCTATGTGAGTTGGCCAGTGTCGGCCGAACCATATGAATCCGGGCCCCTGGCCCGGTGATCTCCCGAACGGTCCTGGAGATCGCAGGACAGCACGAGCCGGTCACGCGGGCGTACCCGGGTCTTACCTACCCCAGAGGGTGTGCCCGGTATCCCGCGTGGGCCCGTGGTCCCCCGCGCCCCGGGGGCGGGGCCGGTCTGGTCGTCGGCTCTGCGCACACGATCCTCCGGTCGTGTGCGCGGCCTGGACCGACGCCGGATCCCGCACCCCAGGGCGCGCCGTCCGATCGCCACCGACGCGGCATGATGCCCCGTCACGGTGACATTGGTCTTCCCCCTGGTCTGCTGTTGGAGCGGCTCCTTCCAGTACCGGCGCCCCCAGACCGAGGTGTGGGCGGGGTCGACCGCGACCACCACCAAACCGGCGTGGGAGGCCGTCCCCCGCAGCCGGTCACGGAACCGGGCGGTGGGGATCCCCGCCACCGTGCGACGGAAGGTCTTACCGCGCCTGCCCCGGCCCATCGTCTCCCGCCCGGTCTGGCGGGCGTCGGTGAAACCCAGGTTCTCGATCGCCACCCCGGCACAGCCGTGCTGGTGGTCAAGCCGGATGAGCTGGCTGATGGCGGCGCGCAGCCGTCCGTCCCGGATGTTGGTGGGGCCGGTCAACTCCAGCGGGACGGTGAAGAGAGCGCCGACGGGGTTGCCGTGCGAGTCGAGGACGCAGGCGGCCAGGTGGTCGGCGTTCAGGTCCACCCCCAACAACCGCACCCCCTGTGCGGAGAGCTCATCAGGGGTGGGCGGGGTCGGGTTCTCCACCGCCCAGGACACGTCCACGTACCAGCGGCCCCGCTCGACATCGTGGGTGAGGTCGTAGCGCACCGCCCGGCCGGCGGTGACACGGTCCAGCCATTCGTCACGGCGGTGGGAAAACCGCACCGTGCAGGAGAGCCGATACCGGCCCCGGGGCGCGTTGGCCGGATGCCTCAACGCCTCGGGCAGGGCGACGGTGACCGACCCGCCGTCGGCGGTGGACGGTGATGGTGTAGTCGCCGAACGGCGCGCCGGTCTCGCCGTCCGCGGTCGGGAACAGCCGCGATGCCTCCCACCTGCGGCGCCACTCGACCTCGGACAGAGCGGCGTCGGCCAGGTGGTGACGGGTGTGCAGCAGTCTCCTTCCGCCGACCACGATCGCCGGACGACCGGCCTCGATCCGCGCCTCGACCTCGGCCAGACGGGCAGTGAGCACTCCCAGACGGCGCTTCTTCTGCCAGCGCTCGGAAGTGTGGGCGTAACCGCGCACCCCGTCCCGGCGCTGGCCGCACGGTACGGACAGGCGCCGCCGGAGCGTGCGGATGGCGCGGGTGAGCATGGCGCGTTCGTCGAACAGGGACCGCACCGCGAGCTGGTACTGGTCCTCCGAGGTGCGGGTGATCGCCCCCGCCCACCGCGATGAGGACACCTTCGTCAACGCCTTCTTACGTTCGGCCCGCCGGTTCTGCCTGACTGGAACCATGCCGATCCGCACACGTTCGGCCAGGTCGGCACGGGCCAGGGACCCCAGGTGAGTACCGAGCACGACCAGGACACGTTCATCGGCCTCGCTCACCCGCAGCCGGTCACGAATCCGCGCACCCGTGGGCGGGGCGACGGTGAACGGGGCGGCCAGCACGCGCGTTCGACGCGTGGCGCGGCGCTTACGGCCCACCGGCTCACCCCCTTTCCCTGATCGGCGGTGATCACGGTAGCGAAGGACACCGACACACAGCGCCACGACAGCGAAAGGCCCCGGGACAGCGGGACTGTTCGTCCGGTTATGACCAACAGCAGCCGACAAGACCGGGAACAGCTCCCAACCCGTGGTGGGGCACCCCTCACACCCGTCGGGCCCGGATCGCCGAACTCGTACGGTGGTAGGCACGAACTACAATCTGTGTCCATGACTACTCCGCTGGTTCCTGGGCGCATCTCGCCACAACGTTCGGTTCCCTCCCACATCGTCCGGCCGGAGTACGTCGGACGGAAGCACCCGGTGGAGGGCGTTCTCGGTGACGTGCAGACCCCCGAGACCATCGAGCGGATGCGCGAGGCCGGACGGATCGCCGCCCAGGCGCTCCAGGAGGTCGGCAAGCACGTCGAGCCGGGGGTGACCACGGACGAGCTGGACCGGATCGGCCACGAGTTCCTGCTCGACCACGGCGCCTATCCGAGCACGCTCGGCTACAAGGGCTACCCGAAGTCGCTGTGCTCCTCGCTCAACGAGGTGATCTGCCACGGCATCCCCGACGACACCGTGGTCTCCGACGGTGACATCGTCAACATCGACATCACCGCGTACAAGGACGGCGTGCACGGTGACACCAACGCCACGTTCCTGGCGGGAGACGTGGCCGAGGAGAACCGTCTTCTGGTCGAGCGGACCCGCGAGGCGACGATGCGCGCGATCAAGGCGTGCCGCCCGGGTCGGCGGATCAACGTCATCGGCCGGGTCATCGAGTCCTACGCCAGGCGCTTCGGTTACGGCGTGGTCCGGGACTTCACCGGTCACGGTGTGGGCCCGGAGTTCCACTCGGGTCTGGTGATCCCGCACTACGACGACCCGCGCGCGGACACCGTCATGGAGCCGGGGATGACGTTCACCATCGAGCCGATGATCACGCTCGGCGGGGTGGACTACGACATGTGGGACGACGGGTGGACCGCCGTGACGGCCGACCGCTCGTGGACGGCCCAGTTCGAGCACACGCTCGTCATCACCGACTCCGGCTCGGAGATCCTCACCCTCCCCTAGGCGGTGTTTTTTGGGTCCTCCGCTTCGCTTCGGACCGTGTTCGGGCGCCCTCAGGGCAGGGATTCTTCATCCTCGTCCTCGCCTGTCGCTCGTTCCTCGCTGGCGGCTCGACTCGTCTTGCAGAACCCCGCCAGCGCCCGAACGACACCCCCTCGGGTGACCGTTCCAAGAAACAGGCCCTAGACGGACGGTGCGCGTGCCCCGGGAGCCACGGGTTCCCGGGGCACGGTCGTGTCCGGGGTGCGCCAGGACGCTCCGAGCCCCGGACGGGGGCGTCGAGCTGTCACTCCTCCGACACTTCAAGCGGACAAATGCCCCCATATCACCGCATACTTGGTCAATTCGGTGACAAACCGCACATATCAGGGCACATTTTGCGCATCCTCGTAAGCGTGCCGCTCGAAGGAGCGGAAGCGACCGGAGTGAGCACCGGTCCACACTCAGGGGGGAGATCCCATGATGAAGACCATGTCGCGAGTCCTGATCACCGCCGTCGCCGCGCCCACGCTGGCGTTCGGCCTCCCGACCGCCGCCTTCGCCGACAGCTTCTACGAGGCCGACCAGACCGTCGCCGGCCCGCACGGCGCCAGCTCGACGCACGTCTGTTCGGCGGCGTTCGACGGCGGCCACGGCTTCGGGTTCGGATTCGGCGGCTTCGGCAAGCGGGGTTGTGACGACCACCGGGGCCCCTGGATCTGGTAGCCCACAGGACCGAGTACCGGACATCGTCCGGCTCGCGAGAGGGGGTGCCGGGGAGCAGTGTCTCCCCGGCACCTCTCATGTTTGCCCCACCTCCGAAGACGGGCCCCGAACTGTCACTTCTCCGACGGTTCAGGCCCCAGATCCCCTCTTATCTCCACACACTTCGTCAATCCAGTTACAAAGCGCACATATTCGACCACGATCTGCGCATCCTCGTAAGCATGCCGCTCGAACGAGCGGAAGAGGCCGGGGCGATCGCACCGGCCGATGCACAGGGGGGAGATCCCATGATGAAGACCATCTCGCGAGTCCTGATCACCGCCGTCGCCGCGCCCACGCTGGCGTTCGGCCTCCCGACCGCCGCCCTGGCGGACAGCTTCTACGAGGCCAACGCCACCTTCGCCGGCCCGCACGGCGCCGGGTCGCAGAGCATCTGCGCCGCGGCCTTCGACCGCGGCCACCACCACGGCCCGTGGATCGGCGGCGGCTTCCACGGCAAGAGGGGCTGCGACCGCGACTTCCACCGTGGCCCCTGGTTCGACTAGAGCCACGCGGGTCCACCAGATCAGCCAGACCAACACCGGACACCGTCCGGATCGCGGGTCGGATGCCGGGGAGCGACGCCTCCCCGGCATTTCGCGTGCCGCACCGGCCCCGGAGGGCGAACCAGAGCTCCGCCGACAGGCCAGAGTGGACAAATGCCCCTTCTCGACATACTTCGTCAATTTGGTTACAAAGAGCGAATACTCAGTCACAATCTGCGCATAATGATCAACGTGCCGCTCGAACGAGCGGAAGCGACCGGAGCGAAGCACCGGTTCACACACAGGGGGGAGATCCCATGATGAAGACCATCTCGCGAGTCCTGATCACCGCCGTCGCCGCGCCCACGCTGGCGTTCGGCCTCCCGACCGCCGCCCTGGCGGACAGCCTCTGGGAGGCCAACGCCACCTTCGCCGGCCCGCACGGCGCCGGGTCGCAGCACATCTGCGCGGCCGCGACCGACCACGGCCACCACCACGGCCTCGGCCACGGGGGCTTCAAGCGCGGCCTCGACTGCGACCGCGGCCACCACCACGGCCCGTGGCGCCCCTAGTTCGGTCGGGTGAGCGCCGGACGCACACCGTCCGGACCGCGCACCGGGTGTCGGGGAGTCCCGAGCTCCCCGACACCTCGACCACCGCCCTCCGCTCCCGGTTCGCCGGGGGCGGGGGGCGCTCCCGTGTGCGCGGCGCCCGGCTCCCCCGCCCCGCGCGCGTCCCCGCCCCCGCCCCTCCCTGGATCGGCCGGGGCCGCAGGGTTAGGGTCGCCGCATGAGGATCCTCGTCTCCGCCGACATGGAGGGCGCCACCGGCGTCACCTGGCCCGCCGACGTCGAACCCGGGACCGAGCAGTGGCAGCGCTGCCGGGCGATGTTCACCGGCGACGTCAACGCCGCGATCGAGGGCCTGTTCGCGGGCGGAGCGAGCGAGGTGCTGGTCAACGAGGCGCACGCCACGATGCGCAACCTCCTCCTGGAGCGCCTGGACGAGCGCGCCACCATGATCACCGGCCGCCACAAGGACCTGTCGATGGTCGAGGGGATCCAGCACGGCGACTGCGACGGCGTGGTCTTCCTCGGCTACCACTGCGGCGCCGGGGACGAGGGGGTGCTCGCGCACACCTACCTGCCGGGCGCCCTCACCGGGGTATGGCTGGACGGCGAACCCGCCAGCGAGGGTCGGCTCAACGCGGCCGTGGCCGCCGAGTACGGCGTCCCCGTCATTCTCGTCACCGGCGACGACCGCGCGTGTGAGGACGCCGCGGCCTACGCGCCGTTCGCCCGGACGGTTCCGGTCAAGGAACACGTGAGCCGGTACGCCGCGCGCTGCCTCCCCCCGGCCCGCACGGCCAAGGAGATCCGTGCCGGTGCGCAGGCCGCCATGGTGCTCTCCGGACGGCTCGGCCCCGAGGAGCCCCGGACGCACACCGTGGAGGTGGCGTTCGACTCCGCGCACCTGGCGCAGGCCGCCGACGTCGTTCCGGGCGTGACGCGTACGGGGGTGCTCGGGGTCCGCTACACCTCGCCGAGCGCCTACGAGATGATCCGCTGCTTCAAGGCGGTGACCACGCTCGCCGCGCGGGCGATGGAGGAGGACTACGGGTGACCGTCCGGGGCGGCAAGGAGCGTCTTCGGGACTGATGAGCGGTGTCGCTGTGTACGGTGAGACCGTGACCCGGGTCACCGTGGCCACACCCTTATCACCGGGCCCCAACGACCCCAGCCGAGAGCGAGGCCGCACCCGTGGGCGACCCTTCCGAGGCGACGTACGACCTGGCCGCGGCGGGGGACGACGCCGTCCGTCTGGCCCGTGAGCTCGTGCGCAGGGACTCCACCAACCGCGGCGGCGGGGAGGGGGACGAGCGGGCGACCGCCGAGTTCGCCGCCGAGGCGCTGACCGACGCCGGTCTGACACCGCGGATCCTGGAGCCCGCGCATCGACGGTCCAACGTCGTCGTGCGCGTCCCGGGCACCGACCCGGACGCATCCGCCCTTCTGCTCCACGCCCACCTGGACGTCGTCCCCGCCCGAGCCGAGGAGTGGTCGGTCCCTCCCTTCGGGGGTGAGGTCGCCGACTGCCCGGTCACCGGAGCTCCGTCGCTGTGGGGACGCGGGACGGTGGACATGAAGAACACCATCGCCGTGGCCACCGCCGTCATCCGCCACTGGGCCCGGAGCGGGCTGCGCCCCAGGCGCGACATCGTGCTGGCCCTGGTCGCCGACGAGGAGGACAGCGCGGTGTTCGGCGCCGACTGGCTGGTGCGGGAGCACGCGCAGCTGTTCGAGGGCTGCCGGGTCGGGATCGGCGAGCGCGGCGGCCACACGGTCCACGCGCGCACCGCCTCCGGCCGGCCGGTGCGGCTCTACCCGGTCGCCGCGGCCGAGCGCGGGAGTGCCTGGCTCCGGCTACGCGCCCACGGAACCGCCGGACACGGCTCCCGGCCGCCCGCCGACAACGCCGTCGGCGCCCTGGCCGCCGCGATCGCCCGGATCGACGCCTACCGCTGGCCCCTGCGCCTGACACCGGTGACCCGCGCCGCGGTCGACGCGATCGCCGCCGCTCTGGAGGTCGAGCGCGTGCCCGGGGACACCGACACCGACGAGGCGGTCGACGCCCTGATCTCCCGACTGAACGCGGCCGCTTCGCTCGTGGCGCCGACGGTGCGCAACTCGGCGACGCCCACGACGCTGGCGGCCGGATACAAGGTCAACGTGGTCCCGGGAGAGGCGGTCGGCGGGGTGGACGGCAGGGTCCTGCCGGGGGCCGAGGAGGAGTTCGCGAGCGCGATGGACGCGCTCACCGGGGAGCGCGTGGACTGGGAGTACGAACACGCCTCGCCTCCGGTGGCCGCCCCCCTGGACTCGGGCGCGTTCCGGGCGATGCGGGCGGCGCTGGTGGCCCACGACCCCGGCGCGCACGTGGTCCCCGTCTGCATGGCCGGTGGCACGGACGCCAAGGTGTTCGCCCGGCTGGGGATCGACTGTTACGGCTTCTCCCCCATGCGGCTGCCGGAGGGGATGGACTACCCGGGTCTGCTGCACGGAGTGGACGAGAGGGTTCCTCTGGAGGGGCTGAGATCCGGGGTGGGCGTGCTGGACGCGTTCCTGCGGGCCTGAGGGAGCGGTCCGCCGGGGGGCGGAACACGATGCGGACGGTCTGCGTCCGACCGGAGACGGCGACGACCATGGACGGTGACGGGTGGGGAGGACGATGACCGAGGTGCGTGGTGCGCGGGAGGCCGTGGCCAGGGCCGTGCGGAGCGCCCGGGGCGTGCGGGAGCTGGTCCGGCCGCCCCGGCTGCGGGAGGGGGACCGCGTCCGCCTGGTGGCGCCGTGCAGCCCCGTTCCGGCCGCCCGGTTGGCGGCCGCGGCGGAGGTACTGGGCGAGTGGGGTCTGCGGGTGGAGTTCGCGCCGCACGTCCGCGAACGTCACCCGCGGCTGCCCTACCTCGCCGGGCCGGACGCCACACGGGCCGCCGACCTCCAGGAGGCGTGGTGCGACCCGGACGTGGCCGCGGTGTTCTGTGTGCGCGGAGGCGACGGGGCGCACCGGACCCTGGACCTGCTGGACTTCGACGCGATGCGCCGCGCACGCCCGAAGGCGTTGGTGGGGTTCAGCGACATCACCGCGCTGCACGAGGCCTTCGCCGTCGAACTGGGGGTGGCGACGGTGCACGGGCCGGTCGTGGGGACCCGGTACTTCGTGGGCGACCAGGTCGCCCAGCACGAGCTGCGCACGACCCTGTTCGCCCCGGAGCAGCGGACGGTGCTGACCTCCCCGGGGGCACACGCGCTGGCGCCGGGACGGGCCCGGGGGGTGACCTTCGGCGGGAACCTGAGCCTGCTCAACGACGGTCTGGCCACGCCGCACAGCAGGCTGTCGGCCGACGGGGGCATCCTGCTGCTGGAGGACGTCGGGGAGGACGTGGCGCGGATCGACCGGATGCTCACCCACCTGTTGCGGACCGGCTGGCTGGACGGGATCGCCGGGGTGGCGCTGGGGACGTGGACGGACTGCCCTCCGGACCTGGGGGTGATCGCCGACCTGATGCGCGACCGTCTGGCGCCGCTGGGCGTACCGGTGCTGTGGGGGTTGGAGTTCGGCCACTGCGCGGCCCAGCTGACGGTTCCGCTGGGGGTGCCCGCTCAGCTCGACGCCGAGGACGGCAGCCTGGAGCTGGCCGTCCCCGGACTGGAGTGAGGCGCGCCGGACCCATTGACCTCAATTAATGTTGAGGTTGCACGATGGCCGCATGGCTTCGACACACGACACCACTCTCCTGTTCCACAACACCATGCGGATCACCCCCGGACGCCTGGACGAGTTCCGGGAGGCGATCCGACGGGCGGTCGAGTTCACCGAGCGACACGCGCCGCAGCTGATGGTGCAGGTCTTCCTCGACGAGGAGCGGATGCTGGCGCACAGCTTCCAGCTCTACCGCGACTCGGCCTCCGTCCTCACCCACTGGCAGCTGTCCGACCCCTACATCCGCGACGTGATGAAGCACTGCTCGGTGCGGGCGTTCGAGGTGTACGGGGAGCCCGACCAGGAGGTGGCGGACGGGCTCACCTCATCGGAGTTCGACGCGCCCGTGGTCTTCCTCCCCCGGCTCGGGGGCTTCACCCGCCCCCTGGGGGAGCCGCTCCCCGGACAGGAACCGGTCACGGGAGGGTGAGGACCACCGGCCCCTCCTCGGTGACGGCGACGGTGTGCTCGACGTGGGCGGCACGGGACCCGTCGGCGGTGCGCACCGTCCAGCCGTCGCCGGCGTGGACGTAGGCGTCGGTTCCGCCGCGCACGAGTTGGGGTTCGATCGCGATCACCAGCCCGGGGCGCAGGACCACGCCTCTACCCGGACGCCCCTCGTTGGGGACGTCCGGGGCCTCGTGCATGACGCGGCCGATGCCGTGACCGCAGTGGTCGGCGGTGAGGCCGTACCCGGCGGCGCGCGCCCGCGCGCTGATGGCGTGGCCGACGTCGCCCATGCGCGCACCGGGACGGGCGGCGGCGATCCCCCGCGCCAGGGCGGCCTCGGCATCGGCGATCAGCCGCACGTCGGCGGGGTCGGGGGCCTCGCCGACCAGGAAGCTCACGGCGGCGTCGGCCGACCAGCCGTCCAGCCGGGCGCCGCAGTCGACGCTGACCAGGTCGCCGTCCTGCAACGCCCGCCCGGTGGGGACGCCGTGCACGATCTCGTCGTTGACGCTCAGGCACACCACGCCGGGGAAGGGCGTGGGCGCCCACGACGGGTGGTAACCGCGAAAGAGCGGCTCGGCCCCACTGGCGGCGATGACGTCGGCGGCGGCGCGGTCCAGTTCCAGACCGGTGCGCCCGGGGGCGGCGACGGCCCGCGCGGCGGCCAGGGCCCGCGCCACCACGCGTCCGGCCTCGCGCATCCGGGCGATCTCCTCGGGGGTCTTCAGTTCGACCACGGGGCTTCCTCTCCTGGGGTGGGATATCTATACCGGTATTACTATACGACCCACGGCGGTGCGGGCTACACTCTCGGCATGGTTCGTGAACCGCTGACCGCCGACCAGATCGAACGGGGCCGCCTCCTCGGGGCCCTCCTGCGCGCTGCCCGCGCCGACCGGACGATGGTCGACGTCGCGCGTCAGGCCGGGATCTCGGTCGAGACCCTGCGCAAGATCGAGGGCGGCCGCGTCCCCACTCCCGCCTTCTTCACCGTGGCCGCCGTGGCCACCGCGCTCGACGTCTCCCTGGACGACCTGCTGCGCAGGGTCCACGACACCGCCGCCGCCCGGGAGACGGCCGCCGCCGTCTGACCCGACCTCGGCGCGACGCCCTGGCCCGCCCACCCGTACCGTGGGGGCCACCACAGCCGCGTCTCGGGCGTGTTCCCGACACGCCCGGGCCCGGCAGTGGTAGGCACGGGAGTGGCCGCGCCGTCGAGCACCACCAGGGGGAGACCATGACCGACCGGGCACTACGCGTGGACGAGGCCGAGCTGCGCGGCCTCCTGGACGGACGCTGGGCGAGCGTCCGCGAACGCGCCCGCGACCTCCTCCAGGGGGACGAGTTCGCCCCGGTCCACGGGCTGTCGGTGGAGGACCACCGCGCCCGCGTCCTCACCCAGCTCAAGACCCTGGCCAAGACGGAGATCCCCGCTTACGGCTTCCCCGAGTCGGTCGGCGGAGCCGACGACATCGGCGCCTCCGTCGTCGCCTTCGAGATGCTCGTCGCCGACATGTCCCTCATGGTGAAGGTGGGGGTGCAGTGGGGGCTGTTCGGCGGGGCGATCCGCGCTCTGGGGACCGAACGCCACCACGCCGCGTACCTGCCCGACGTCATGTCCGTCGACCTGCCCGGCTGCTTCGCCATGACCGAGACCGGACACGGCTCCGACGTCCAGCACCTACGCACCACGGCCGCCTACGACCCCGCGACCGAGGAGTTCGTGGTCCACACCCCCGACGAGTCGGCGCGCAAGGACTACATCGGCAACGCCGCCCGCGACGGCCGCATGGCGGTGGTCTTCGCCCAACTGCGCACGGACGGCGCCGACCACGGCGTGCACGCCCTGATGGTGCCGATCCGGGACGAGGACGGCTCCCCCGCCCCCGGAGTGCGCATCGAGGACTGCGGCGCCAAGGCCGGGCTCAACGGTGTGGACAACGGCCGCCTGTGGTTCGACCAGGTGAGGGTGCCGCGCACGAACCTGCTCAACCGGTACGGCGACGTCGCCGCCGACGGCACCTACTCCAGCCCCATCGACAACGAGAACCGGCGCTTCTTCACCATGCTCGGCACGCTCATCCGGGGCCGGATCAGCGTGGCCGGGGGCTCGGGCACGGCCACCAAGGCGGCCCTGGCCATCGCCACGCGCTACGCCGACGTCCGGCGCCAGTTCACCCGGCCCGCGGGCGACGGCCAGCCCGAGCGCGAGGTCCGCATCCTGGACTACCTCGCCCATCAGCGCAAACTCCTGCCCGCTCTGGCTCGGACCTACGCCCTGCACTTCGCCCAGGAGGAGCTGGTCTCCCGCCTGCACGAGCTGTCCCGTTCCCCCGAGCGCGACGAGCACGCCCAGCGCGAACTGGAGTCGCGGGCCGCCGGGCTCAAGGCGGTGGCCACCTGGCACGCGACCCGGACGATCCAGACCTGCCGGGAGGCGTGCGGCGGCGCCGGGTACCTGGCGGAGAACCGCATCCCCCAGCTCAAGGCCGATTCCGACATCTTCACCACGTTCGAGGGTGACAACACGGTCCTGATCCAGCAGCTCACCAAGGGCCTGCTGACCGACTTCCGGGAGTCCTTCGGCGACCTGGACCAGCTGGCGTTGGCGCGCTTCATGGCGGGCCGGGTGTTCGAGGGCGTCATCGAGCGCACGGCGGCCAAGCCGCTGATCGACCGGCTGATCGCGGCCGCTCCGGGGCGCGGCGAGGAGGCCGACCTGTACAACCGGGGCTGGCAGCTGGAGCTGTTGGAGGACCGTGAGAAGCACGTGGTCGAGGGGCTGGCGCGGCGGCTGCGCCGAGCCCGCCGGGACGGCAGCGACGCCTTCGAGGTGTTCAACCGCGCCCAGGACCACGTCCTGGCGGCGGGCCGGGCGCACATGGACCGGGTGGTGCTGGAGGCGTTCGTGGCGGGGATCGACCGCTGCGGGGACCAGGCGACCGCCAAGCTGCTCAGCCGGGTGTGCGACCTGTACGTCCTGTCGGTCGTGGAGGAGGAGCGCGCCTGGTTCCTGGAGCACGAACGCCTGTCCACCGCCCGTGCCAAGGCGGTCAGCCAGGCGGTGAACGACCTGTGCCGGGGGCTGCGGCCCTACGCGGTCACGCTGGTGGACTCCTTCGGCCTGCGCGACGAGTGGCTGGGCGCCCCGATCGCCCTCGGCGCGGAGCACGCGCGCCAGGGCGAGTAGATGTCGGCGATCAGACTGCTGGTGCTGGGCGCGGTCCGCCTCCACGGCCGCGCCCACGGCTACCAGGTGCGCGCCGACCTGGAGCACTGGGGCGCGCACGAGTGGTCGACGGCCAAGCCGGGGTCGATCTACCACGCCCTCAAGCAGTCGGCGCGGCAGGGGCTGCTGGTCGCGCACGAGGTCGCCCCGTCCACGGCCGGTGGACCGCCCCGCACGGAGTACGAGATCACGGAGAGGGGCGAGGAGGAGTACCTCTCCCTGCTGCGCGCGGCGCTGTCCGCCCACGACGAGCGCTTCGACGTGCTCTCGGCGGCGCTCGGGTTCATGGTCGACCTGCCGCGCGCGGAGGTGTTGGAGCTGCTGCGGAGGCGGGTCGGGGCGCTGGAGTCCTGGCGGGAGCACGTCGCGGAGCACCGGGCCCCCGCCGGGGGTCCGGGGGCGACCGGGCACATCGAGGAGATCATGGACCTGTGGACGCACACGGCGGAGTCGAACGCCGTGTGGACCCGCGCACTGATCGGCCGGATCGAGGGCGGCGCGCACACCTTCGCGGGTGAGGGCGGCGCCCCCTTCGACGGGCTGCTGGCCGAGGACGCCTAGGCGGTGCTCAGTCGAGTGGCCACAGGTACACGTCGCCGTTACGGGCGATGGCCAGGGTACTGCCGTCGGGGCTGAAGCGCGTCATCGAGAGCCCCAGGTAGAACGGGCTCATGGGGAACCTGGTGACCTCCTCTCCGGTCTCGACGTCCCAGAGCACGGTGGCGCCGTTGTCGCTGACGGCCAGGGTGGAGCCGTCGGGGCTGAAGGTCACCTCGTAGATCACGCCCTGGTGGTCGGGGAAGGCGGTGATCTCGCGCCCGCTCTCGGGGTCCCACAGCCGGACGGTGCCGTCGACACCGCCGGTGGCCAGCATGGTGCCGTCGGGACTGAACTCCATCGTGTGAACGTAGTCCTCGTGCCCGGTGAGCTCGGCGATCTCGTCCCCGGAGCCGACGTCCCGCAGATGGGCGGTGCCGTCGCCGTGGCCGATGGCCAGGGTCCCTCCGTCGGGGCTGAACTCCAGTTCGTAGGCCCCAGCCCCGGAGTCGTCGATCAGACGTATCCGGTCCCCGCTTCCGGTGTCCCACAACCCGGCCATGCCGACGGAGACGGCCGCGGTGGCGCCGTCCGGGCTGAACGCCGTCGGCCAGGCGAAGTTCCCGCCGACGAGGGGAACGATCCCGTCGCCGCTGTCGGCGTACCACAGCCGGAGGGGTCCGTCCTCGGCCAGGAAGGTGAAGGGGTCGTCCTCGTCGTCACCCGCGATGGTGATGTCCGTCGAGCCGGTCCAGTCCTCGGCCAGGGAGAAGTCGAGCCGCTCACCGGACTCGACGTCCCACAGCCAGGTGGCGCTCCCGGTTCCGGCGGCGTTGCCGACCCCGGTGGCGAGCATGGAGCCGTCGGGGCTGAACACCACCGACCGCACGGCACCCTCCCCGTCGTGCTCGAAGGTCATGTCCGGGCTGGTCCCACTCGTACCGGAGCCGAGGAGACCGCCGTCCCCGGAGTCGCGGGAGTCGTTCCCCGCGGTTCCACTCGCCCGGTCCGACCCGGACGCGTTCGTGACCAGTTGGACGCCGACCCACAGGAAGAGCGCGACGACGGTCACCGCGGCGCCCGCGCCGAGCAGCCACGTGCGCGTGGAGTTCCAGCCGGACCCGCGGTGTCCCGGTGCCACCGGCTCCGCCGAGGGCCGGACCGCCGTCGGGGGTGGGGCAGGCGGGGCGGGTTGGGGAGGCGACGCGGACGAGGGTACGACGGCGGTCGGGTGCGGCCAGGATCCGTGCAGATCGTGCTCCGCGAACCGGGAGAGGATCTGGGCCGGGGTGGGGCGCCGCGCGGGATCGTGGTTCCAGCAGTCGCGGATCAGCGCCCGCACCCGCGGATCGATCTCCCCCGGATCGGGCGCGGGACCGATCAGACGGCGCAGGGTCTCGGCCATCGTGGCCCCGACGAACGGATTGACTCCCGTGGCGGCGTAGGCGAGCACGGTCCCCAGCGAGAACACGTCCGAGGCCGGGCCCACCCGGGACCCGTCGGTCTGCTCCGGGGACATGTACGGCAGTGTTCCGAACACCGCGCCGTGCGTGGTCATGCTGTTGACGTCCAGCGGACGGGCGATACCGAAGTCGATGATGCGGGGTCCGTCGTGGGCCAGGATGATGTTGCCCGGCTTGAGGTCGCGGTGGACCAGATCGCTGGAGTGCACCGCCGAGAGCCCCTCGGCGAGCCCGACCGCCAGAACGTGGAGGGCCGGGGGCCGGAGGGGACCGGACTCACGTACGGCCCGCTCCAAGGTGGGGCCGGGGATGTGGGCGGTGGCGATCCAGGGCGCCTCGGCGTCGGGGGCGGCGTCCACCACCTGGGCGGTGTGGAAACCGCCGACCCGTCGCGCCGCGTCGGCCTCGCGGGCGAAGCGGGAGCGAAACTCCGGGTCCTGGGCGAGTTCGGAACGGATGACCTTGATGACCACCTGCCGTCCGGAAACGGTGCGGGCGAGGTAGACCTGGCCCATCCCACCAGCTCCCAGTCGGGCGGTGAGGCGGTAGGGGCCGATGTGAGGGGGGTCTGTGGGGTGCAGGGGGTCCACGGTGTCGGCTTTCTACCAAGGGGAGGGGTGGTGGTCCGTGTCGCCCGGGGATTATGTCAGCAACCCCTGGAGTCGACGGGCCCCGGCCCGGACCGGACCGCCGTTCCGGCGGCGGTTCCCGTCCGCTCGGCGGCCGACCCCCGCGCCTAGGACGGTTCCTCACCCAACCAGCGGCGCAGGTCCCCGGCGTTGCGCAGCTCCGCCTCGACCACGCTCCGCTCCTGCTCGGTCAGTTCGATCTCCCTGAGCCGGTCGCGCCGGTCCGCCGCCTCCGCGTGGTCGCCCAGGGCGGTGGACAGCTCGACCAGCATCGCCAGCGCCGTGGCGCGTTCGACGTCCGTGGCCTCGTCCGCGCGCCTGCGCAGCGCGGACTCCAGCTGTCGGGACGCCGCGAGGTCGTCGGTCTTGAAGTCGCGCAGGATCCGGGCGTTGTCCAGGGCCCGCGCGAACGGCGGCAGCCCCTCCGAGCCGCCGTACTCCGGCTCCTCCGGTTCATCGCGCTGGATGAAGATGACCGAGTTGCCCGAGGGATCCATGAGGGTGAAGCGACTCGCGCCGGGCCGGTACCGGGTGACACGGGGCAGGCCGCGGCCGAGGACCTTGCCGAAGGCCTCGCGCATGCCCCGAGTGATGGCGGCGTGGTAGGCGGCGACGTCGTCGACCATGACCAGGCACCCGCCGGTGTGCTCCATCGACGGGTCCAGGCCCTTGGGCGGACGGCCGAAGTGCAGGTCGAAGCCGCTCCAGCGCAACGCGAGGTAGAGATAGGGCCTGCGCTGGTCGTGGGTGACCTCGAAGCCGATCGCGCGGAAGAACTCAATCGTCGCCTCCGGGTCGAAGCAGTGCAGCACCGGGATGACCGTCTCGTCGGGGCGCACGGCGATCGGCCGTTCGCCGGGATGGTCCCTGCGTTCGGCGCCGGGCGCGGCCGAGCCCTGACCCATCGCACCTGCTTCGGACGCCCGCCGGACGGAGGCGCCATCCGTCTGAGCGCCCGACACGCTCGCGGACTCGTCCCCCGCCGCCCCGCCACGTCCGGTCATGACCCGCCCCCAATTGATCAAGTTTGACTACTCGGCGAGCCTAAGCGGCGCGAACACTGCTAGTCAAACTTGACTAATAGTCCCGACGCGCGCCGGGCGACTCCGGCGGAAGGCCCGCGCGGGGATCGCGCGCACGGGGACTTCCGTTCGGTTGCGTGATCCACCTAACATGAGGGAAATTCACGTTAGGTAGGTCGTCCGTGCGCACACCCCCCGCGCGATCCCCCTCCCCCGACCCCCCACCCGACGACGGCTCCGCCCTCCCCACCGCGCTGGCCGAGCCGACGCGACCGGTACGCGCGCCCTGGGTGGCCGGGATCTGCCTGGCCAACCTGGGCATGTGGATGGCGTTCTTCGGCCCGCTCCAGATCCTGCTCCCCGAGCAGATCACCCTCATCGCCCCCGACACCAAGGAGGCCACGCTCGCCTGGGTGACCGGGGTCGGCGCGGCGATCGCCATGGCCGCGACCCCGCTGGCCGGAGCCCTGTCGGACCGCACCACCGGACGGTTCGGGCGCCGCCGCCCGTGGATCGTGGCCGGCGCGGTGCTCGGCGCCGCCGGGCTCATCGCCCTCGGCTGGCAGGAGAGCGCGATCGGCGTACTCGCGGGCTGGTCGTTCGTCCAGGGCGCGCTGTCCTGTCTGAACGCGACCCTGCTCGCCGCCGTCCCCGACCACGTTCCGGTGCGCCAACGCGGGGCGGTGTCGGGGTGGATCGGCGTCCCCCAGTCGGCCGGGGTGGTCGCGGCGGTGCTGCTGGTGACCGTGGTGGCCACGGGGATCGCCCCCGGGTACGCGCTGATCGGCGTGCTCGTCCTCGTCTGCGCGCTGCCCTTCGCCCTCATGGCGCCCGACCCGCCGCTGCCCCGGCCGGCGCGCCCGCCGTGGAGCGACCTCCTCCGAAGCCTGTGGGTGTCGCCCCGCCACCACCCCGACTTCGGATGGGCCTGGCTGACCCGGTTCCTCATGCAGACCGGCAACGCCATGTTCACGCTCTACCTGCTGTACTTCCTGCGCGACGGGGTGGGCTACGAGGAGCTGTTCCCCGGCTCGTCGGCGGCGGACGGCCTGCTGGTGCTGATCCTCGTCTACACGGTGGCGGTCGTGGCCACGACCGTGGTCGCGGGGCTGGTATCGGACCGGATCGGGCGCCGCCGGGGCATGGTCGCGCTGTCCGGCGGGGTGATGGCGCTGCCCGCGTTCCTGCTCGCCGTGTTCCCCACGTGGCCGATGAGCCTGGTGTGCGCGGTAGTGCTGGGGGTGGGGTTCGGGGTGTTTCTGTCGGTGGACAACGCCCTGGTCACGCAGGTGTTGCCGACCGCCGAGGGACGGGCCAAGGACCTGGGGATCGTGAACATCGCCAGCGCCGGACCCCAGGTGATCGCGCCCGCGCTGGCCGGTCCGATCGTCGTGCACCTGGGCGGCTACCCGGTGCTCTACACCGTGTGCGGCCTGCTCACACTGCTGGGCGCCGCGTTCGTCTGGAAGATCCGGGGCGTGGCGTGAGGCCGCGCCCGACGAGGAAGGAAACCACCGTGCCGTCACCGTTCCTGTGGGGCGTCGCCTCCTCGGCGCTGCAGGTCGAGGGTGCCCTGACCGAGGACGGGCGCACCCCGTCGATCTGGGACGACTTCCACCGGCGCCCGGGCGCCGTCCGCGACGGGCACAGCCCGGCCGAGGCGTGCGACCACTACCACCGGTGGGCCGAGGACGTGGAGCTCCTGGGCCGACTGGGGGTGAACGCCTACCGGTTCTCGGTCTCCTGGCCGCGTGTGGTGCCCCGCGGCCGGGGGCCGGTGAACAAGTCCGGCGTCGCCTTCTACGACCGCCTGGTGGACGCGCTGCTGGAGCGGGGGATCGAACCGGTGCCGACCCTGTTCCACTGGGATCTTCCGGTCGAGCTGGAGGAGGCGGGCGGCTGGTCGGCGCGCGAGACGGCGCACGCGTTCGCCGAGTACGCCGCCGCCACCGCCGACGCGTTGGGCGACCGGGTGCGGCGTTGGATCACCCTGAACGAGCCGGTCGTGCACATGGCCTACGGGCACGCGTTCGGGATCCACGCGCCCGGCCGGGTCCTGGACGTGCCGGACGTGCTGGCGGTCGCCCACCACCAGCTGCTGGCGCACGGGCTGGCGGCACGGGAGCTGCGTTCGCGCGGCCTGGAGGTGCTGCTCACCAACAACTACTCCCCGGTCGAGCCCGCCTCGGACTCCCCGGCCGACCGCGCGGCGGCCGACGCCTACGACGCCCTGCACAACCGCCTGTTCACCGATCCCGTTCTCTTCGGCGGCTATCCGAACCTGTCGGCCTTCGGGGCGGGAGAGGTCCCCGGAGCGCGCGACGGCGACCTGGAGCTGATCGCGGGCAGCGTGGACGGATTGGGCGTGAACTACTACAACCCGTCCAGGATCGCCGCCCCCGCCGAGGAGTCGGGGCTACCGTTCGACTTCGCCGAGGTCACCGGTGTGCCGACCACGGCGTTCGGGTGGCCGGTGGCGCCAGAGGGGCTGGAGCGGTTGCTCCTCCTGCTCGGCGAGCGCTACGGGAACGCGCTGCCGCCGCTGTACGTCACGGAGAACGGGTGCTCGCAGACCGACGCCGTCACACCGGACGGCCGTGTGCCCGACCCCGAGCGGATCGCCTACCTGGAGGGCCACGTCGCGGCGGTGGACCGGGCACGGGAGCGCGGCGCGGACGTGCGCGGGTACTTCGTGTGGACGCTGACGGACAACTTCGAGTGGGCGGAGGGCTACCACCAGCGGTTCGGTCTGGTGCGCGTGGACCACACGACCCAACGGCGGACGCCCAAGGACTCGTTCGACTGGTACCGGGGGCTCATCGCCGCCCGGCGGTGAACCCGCCCCAGCCTCCAGACATGACGGCGGCGTGCGGGCCACCCGGAACCAGCCCGGGGCCAGGCGGCCCAGGGGTTCGTTCGGTATGACGAATCCATCCTCGGAACTGTTTGTTTGCATTGGCCGCGATTGGACCTGGTTCAGATGACGGATTCGTTTCTGTTTCCGCGTTCCGCCATTCGATTCCGGTCTTCGTGTTCTACGCTGCCGACACCAGAACGAACATGATCCAGGGGAACCCACATGACATCCGGACGTCGGCTCGCCACGCTCACCACCGCGCTCACAGCGGCGGCGGCACTTCTGTGGGGAGGCTCCGCAGCAGCCTCGGACACCAGCCAGGATGAGGTGCTTCGTGGTTGCGCCCGGGATGTGCTGGCCGAAAATGCGGTCGACGCGGAAACGACGAACAAGACCCTGATGCTCCTGGAGGATGCGCAGGCCCAGGGTCTCACGCAAGAGTCCGAGGAAACTCTCAAGCAAGAGGTGAAGCAACTCTTCGTAGCGGCGGGTCAGGGGGACAAGCTCGCGGCGGTGTTGACGGGGTTCGATGCCTGCGTCAACGGACGCTGAGCCCGGCGGCGTGCACGCGATCGTGCACGCCGCCGGTTCGATTCGTGGGAGGGATCAGGCTCGTTCGTCGCGCAGGCCGTGGAGAAGCGCGGCCCACTGGTCACCCGGGAAGCTGAGGTACCCGAGGCTCCGGTTCTGTGTGTCCCGGACCTTCACCACATCCGGGGCCTCGCAGACCTCCACGCAGTCGCCGCTTCGGCCGCTGTAGCTCGACTTGTGCCAGTTCTCAGTCATGTTCAACCTCTTCGTTCATCCGGCGCATCAGGTCGATCGACGCCAGCGGGGGTAGCGCCCATGACAGCAGTTCCCGGTAGATCGCCTGGTGATTGGCAACCTCCAGGTGGTCGTCGATGATCACCCCACCACCCGTGTGCTCGGCGTAGACGACAGGGGAGCCGTTGTCGGAGCCGATCACACGGAATGCACCTGAGGCACCACCGATGTAGGGAGTCCCTTGGGGTACCACCAACAACTTCAGCCTCTCGGATTCTGCCAGACGCACCAGATGCGCTCGCTGCTCGCGCATCACGTCACCCTTGCCCACGGGAGCGCGAAGGACCTCCTCCGGAATCACAGCCAGGAGCTTGGGGTTGTTCGCCTGCACGAGCGCGTCCAACCGCTTCACCCGAAGCTCGGCCAGATGCTCGTGCTGCTGCGCCGCGTCGAGAAGCCGTGACTGCTGGAAGATCTCCAACGCGTACGCCTTGGTTTGGAGGAGACCCGGCACGAGGTTCGGATGGAACATGTGAATCTCGGTCGCGTTCTCCTCCGAGTTGGTCACCTGCTCGTACCACTCGGGGTCGCCCTCCCCCCGTACGGCCTGCAACCAGCTCCGCATGAGTGCGCCATTGGTAGCGAAGAAGGCGTCGAGCCGCTTCGCAGCGTCCTCTTTCGTCCTACGCGTCCCCCTCTCCATCGCACCGAGCATCTGCGGGGAAACACCGGCATGGGGTGCCAGGCGTTCGAGACTCAGCCCCGCCTGGAAGCGACGACGCCGGATCTCGGCCCCGAACTCCCGCCAGACAGCAATTTTTCGTTCCGTCACGGCAGCAGACAAGCACAAGACCGCTACATGCATGAGTGCTTTCACTACTTAATGCTCCAAGAGTGACGCAACTCTTGCCTCCAAGTAAGGCTCCTCGAAGACTCGAAGCAGACGAAAAACCGCCCCAAGCTGTGCTTTCACCCGGAGAACAGTCCAGCACACGAGCGTTACTCGTCACACTGCCGTTCGCTACCGAGGAGCCATACATGGTGCAGCAATTCAGCCAATTTCGGACGCAAATGGACTTCCGGTCGTCCGGTCGGCCGATAAGTGCGGGAGGCACCCGATGAAGCCTCCGACCGGGTCCAACGAATTCGGCCCCGTCCTCCCCCGCCCCGCCGTGGACGAACACGTCGCGCACGGCTACACCACCGTCCAGATCGTCCGACTGGCCGTCTGGGCGGCCCGCGAGTGCAACTGGGTGAACGGCATGGAGATGACCCACCGCGCCGAAACCGCCTGGGAGGCGATCACCGAGCACCTCCACCTCACGCACGAACGCCCCGAGGAGACCGAACTCATCTCGATCGGCTGGAAGGCCATGAAGGCCCAGCACTACCAGGACCTCCGGGCGCACGGCTACGGCGGCCAGGACCAGTCCGTCCTCTCCCGCGCCTTCGTCCGGTACTGGACCAGCGCCTCGGCACCCACGCACGGCCACGAGGACCTCATCGTGGACCGCCTCGCCTTCGCCCAGATCTGGCGGACCCTGACCGAACCCCAACGCGACGCCCTGCGTGCCCTGGCCGAGTACGGCGACCGCGCGAGCGCCGCCCGCTCGCTGAACCTGTCCGACAACGCGTACTGCTCCGCGCTGGCCCGCGCCCGAAGGAACTTCTTCGCCCTGTGGCACGAACACGAGCAGCCCTCACGGCTGTGGGGCGCCGACCGCCCCGGAGCCCGCCACCAGAACCCCATGTACCTGCTGCGCCAACGACGCCGCAAGGCGGAACAGCGCGCCCGGAGGGGCCAGAGCGGGCCGAGGGCGCGCATCGGCCGCCCGCGCCGGAACCTGGGGGTGTCCGACGCCGAGATCCTCGCCCGGCACGAGGCCGGGGAGAGCATGAACGCCCTGGCACGGGCGCTGGGCACCTGCCGGGACGTCATCCAGCACCGGATCGACACCGCCCGGTCCGAACGTGCCGATGCCGGATGAGGGACGCCCGAATCTACTCGCTCGCGACGGCGTCGAGCGGTCCGCTGTCCGCCCGGTCGACGCCGCCGGCCTCGGCCTGGCGGACCGGTTCCCACCACCACCAGTGCGACTCGGGCACCCAGGCGGGCACCTCCTCGCCGCTGACCGGGCTGGCGTCGGCCGCCACCGCGACGAGGGCGTCGTCGATGCGCGGGACGGCCTCCAGGTCCACCGGGCGCAGGAACCGATTCCACGGAACGAACTCGTCACCGAGGATCTGGAGCATCGACCGCCGCCAGCAGGCGGGCCGGTAGCCCTCGTGCCGACCGTTCTCCGCCGCTGTCTGGGTGCGCACCACGTACAGGCTGAGCCGGTCGGGATTGTTCCCGCTGACCAGCAGCTCGGCCAGGGTCGAGTTGAAGTTCCGCCCCGCGGGGGAGGCGCGTTCGGCCTCCGTGGTGGCCCGGTACAGCTCGAAGAGCGCGGCGAACGCGGCGTCCATCAGGGCGTCGCGATCCCTGCGCCGTGCGGCGCTCTCCGCGAACGCGTCCACCGCCTGCCTGGCCAGGCCGGGCAGGTCCCGGCCCGTTTCCGCACCCACCGTCACACCGTCCGTCCGGTCTCATCCGCGTATGTGTCTGGTCCGGGCCCGAGCCCGAACGCTTCCGATGATAGACATCCGCGCGGCCGCGCACGCCGCGCGGAGCCGAACGCTCACCCGTGCTCCCGCCCGAGCGCCTGGTCGAGCATCCGCGCCCACTGGCGCACGATCCCCCGCCGACGTGCGCTGTCGTCGCTGAGCAGGTTGGCCAGGCCCAGCCCGCGCGCCAGATCCAGCGTCGCCTGCACCGCCTCCCGTACCCCCGGGACCGCCTCGTCCGCCCCGAGGAGCTCCACGGCCGCCCTGTGGATCTGACGCCCCACCCGTTCCTCCATCGGGATGACGCGGTCGCGCAGAGCTGGGTCGCTGGCGGCGCCCGCCCACAACTGGAGCGCGGCGTGGAAGTCCTCGCCGCTGAACGCGTCCACGACCATCTGGACGACCGCCTCGGTGCGGTCGGGTCCCTCCGGGACGGAGACGGCGCCTCGCCGGAGCTCCTCGCCCCGACTGTCGACCATCCGGTCCAGCGCGGCGAGGAACAGCTCGTCACGGGTGGGGAAGTGGTGCTGGGCCGCGCCTCGCGACACCCCGGCCGCCTCGGCGACCGCGCCGACCGTCGCCCCGGCCACGCCGCGCTCGGCCAAGCAGCGCACGGCCGCGTCCAACAGCCTGGCCCGGGTGGCCCTGCTGCGCTCCTGTCTCGGCTCCCGGTCGAGCTCGGTGCCCACGTCGCGCCCCCTCAACTGCGGTGCGCGGACACGCCGCGCCCGGGGCGGGCGCGGCGTGTCCGCGCGGTCGATCGATCAGTACGACTTGGGCAGGCCGAGGGACTGCTGGGCCACATAGTTGAGCACCATCTCCCGGCTGACCGGCGCGATCCGGGCCAGGCGCGCGGCGACGACGGCCGCGCCCAGACCGTACTCGCTGGCCAGGCCGTTCCCGCCCAGGGTCTGGACCGCCTGGTCGACCGATCGCACGCACGCCTCGGCGGCGGCGTACTTGGCCATGTTGGCGGCCTCGCCCGCCCCCGCGTCGTCGCCGGAATCGTAGCGGAGCGCGGCGTGCTGGGTCATCAACCGGGCCTGTTCCGTCTCGATCTTGACCTGTGCGAGCGGGTGTGCCAGACCCTGGTGGGCGCCGATGGGCGTGTCCCGCCACACCGTGCGCTCCTTGGCGTAGGCGACCGCCTTGCCCAGGGCGTGCAGGGCGCTGCCGGTGGCCAGCGAGGCGGCCATGATCCGTTCGGGGTTGAGCCCGGCGAACAGCTGGAGCAGCCCCGCCTCGGGATCGCCGACCAGCGCGTCGGCGGGCAGGCGGACGTCGTCCATGAACAGCTGGAACTGGTGGTCGGGGCTGACCAGGTCCATCTCGATCGGGCGCGCCTCGAACCCGGGGGCGTCGGTGGGCACGACGAACAGCGCCGCGCTCAGGCGCCCCGTCGCCTCGTCCTCGATCCGGCCGACGATCAGGACCGCGTCGGCCACGTCCACTCCGGAGATGAAGGTCTTGCGGCCGTTGAGCACCCAGCCGTCGCCGTCGCGGCGGGCGGTGGTGGTGATGCGGTGGGCGTTGGAGCCGGCGTCGGGTTCGGTGATGGCGAAGGCCATGATGGCCTCGCCGGTGGCCAGCCCGGGCAGCCAGCGCCCGCGCTGGGCGGGGGTGCCGAAGCGGGACAGGACGGTGCCGCAGATGGCCGGGGAGACCACCATCATCAGGGTGGGGCACCCGGCGGCGCTGAACTCCTCCAGGACGGCGGCGAGGTCGCCGATGCCGCCGCCCCCTCCGCCGTACTCCTGCGGGATGTTGACGCCCAGGTAGCCGAGGCGTCCGGCCTCCTCCCACAGTTCGGTCAGGTAGGCGCCCTCCCTCGCCCTGGATCTGTAGTAGTCGGATCCGTACTTCTCGGCGAGGGCGGCCACCGCGGCGCGCAGTTCACGGCGTTCGGACGGTTCGTCGAAGGTCATGGCCCCGGTCACGTGTCGGTCCCTTCGTGGTCCTGTTCGGCGTAGTCGAGTACGGCGAGGGGCACCCCGGCGGGCACCCGCTGTCCCGCCGCGACCGGGAGGTCCCGGACGGCACCGGCGGCGGGAGCGGTGACGCGGTGCTCCATCTTCATGGCTTCCAGGCGCAGCAGGGTCTGTCCCGCGCGCACCTTCTCCCCCACGACCACGTCCACGGCGGTGACCGTGCCCGGCATGGGGGCGGGCAGGGCGCCCGGGTCGACGACGGTCCCGGGTCGGGGCAGGAGGTCGACGGGGATGAGGGTGACCGATCCCCGAGAGGAGTCGACGTGGACGTCGGGGTCCCCGTCGTACCGGTGGACGGTGAAGGGGCGGCGCAGACCGTCGACCTCCAGCACCACCAGGTCAGGGGAGGCGGACAGGACCCGGACACCGGGGCGTTCGGGGACGTGGGCCCCGCGGACGGACCGGTGGGAGGCGGTGATCGGTGTCCCGCCGCCTTCGGCGCGTACGTACTCGCGGGTGTGCGGCCGCGACGGGATGTTGCGCCAGTGGGCGGGCACTCCCGCGGGAACGGGTGTGCGGCCTCGGGCGGCCTCGGCCGCCGACAGGCTCGCGGCCAGGGCGGCGAGGTCCCCGGTGTCGGTGTCGGCGAGCGGCTGGGCGAGTGCGGTGAGCCGGTCACCGGTGAGGTAGCCGGTGGTGAGACGGGCCCGCCGGGCGGGGTCGGGGTGGTCGGCGTCGGTGAGGGCGGGATGGCGCAGGGCGCGGACGAGCAGGTCCCGGTTGGTGCCCACACCGTGCACGCGCGCGGTGGCCAGGGCCGCGGACAGGCGGCGCAGAGCGTCGCGGCGGTCGCGGCCCAGGGCGATGACCTTGGCGAGCATGGGGTCGAAGTCGGCGCTGACCGTGTCGCCGGGCTCGACGCCGCTGTCCAGGCGCACTCCGGGGGCGGTGAGCGGGGTGAAGGCGGCGGTGGCGGCGGGGACGTCGAAGGCGCGCAGCACACCGGTCCGGGGCCGCCAGTCCTGGCGGGGGTCCTCGGCGTACAGGCGGGCCTCGATCGCGTGGCCGCGCGGGGCGGGCGGGCCGGAGGCGGGCAGTGCCTCGCCCTCGGCGACGCGGATCTGCCACTCGACCAGGTCGAGCCCGGTGACGCACTCGGTGACCGGGTGCTCGACCTGGAGCCGGGTGTTCATCTCCAGGAAGACGGGGGCACCGGGTCCGTCGTCGTGGACGGGGACGAGGAACTCGGCGGTCCCGGCGCCGACGTAGCCGATCGCCCGGGCCATGGCGCGGGCGGCCCCGTGCAGGCGGTCGCGCAGGGTGTCGGGGAGCCCGGGGGCGGGGGTCTCCTCGATCACCTTCTGGTGACGGCGCTGGACGGAGCAGTCGCGTTCGCCCAGGGCCCACACGGCGCCGTGGGTGTCGGCGAGGATCTGCACCTCGACGTGCCGGCCGTGGTCGACGTAGGGCTCGCAGAAGACGGCCGGGTCGCCGAACGCGGCGGCGGCCTCGGCGCGGGCGGAGGCGGCGGCGTCGGGCAGCTCGGCGAGGGCGCGAACGACGCGCATACCCCTCCCCCCGCCCCCGGCGGCGGCCTTGACCAGGACGGGCAGGTGGTCGGCGGTGACGTCGTCGGGGTCCAGGGCCGCGGCGACGGGGACCCCTGCCTCGCGCGCGATGTGCTTGGCGCGGGTCTTGGAGCCCATGGCGGCGATCGACTCGGGGGGCGGGCCGACCCAGGTGAGTCCGGCGCCGACGACCGCGCGGGCGAGGTCGGCGCTCTCGGACAGGAACCCGTAGCCGGGGTGGACGGCGTCGGCGCCGGCGGACAGGGCCGCGGCGACCAGTGCGCCGGGGTCCAGGTAGGCGGCGGCCGGTCCGGCTCCGTCGGGGACGGGCAGGCGCACGGCGGTGTCGGCCTCGGCGACGTGCGCGGCGGCGGCCTCCTCGGGGGTGTCGGCGTGGACGGCGACGGTGGCGACCCCCAGGGCGCGGCAGGTGCGCAGGACGCGGCGGGCGATCTCGCCGCGGTTGGCGACCAGGAGGGTCGTCACGGGGGCTGTGGCGGGGGCGGCCGGGGGCGCCGTGGCGGGGGCCGGTCCGGTCTGGGACGGTGGTGGGGCGTGGTCGGGCACGTCGGGTCTCCTCTCCTCGTCCGGGGTCACATCCGGAACACGCCGAAGCGGTCGGTGCCGCGAACGGGGGCGTTGTGCGCGAAGGACAGGCACAGGCCCAGGACGGTGCGGGTGTCGCGGGGATCGATGACGCCGTCGTCGTAGACCCGCCCGGACAGGAACAGGGGGAGCGACTCAGCCTCGATCTGCCGTTCGACCATCTCGCGCATCGCGGTGTCCTGGTCCTCGTCGTAGGGCTGGCCCTTCCTGGCGGCGGACTGGCGGGCGACGATCGACAGGACCTCGGCGAGCTGGCGCGGGCCCATGACGGCCGACCGGGCGCTGGGCCAGGCGAACAGGAACCGGGGGTCGTAGGCGCGGCCGCACATCCCGTAGTGCCCGGCGCCGTAGGAGGCGCCGATGAGCACGGAGAAGTGCGGGACGGTGCTGTTGGAGACGGCGTTGATCATCATCGAGCCGTGCTTGATGATGCCGCCCTGCTCGTACTCGCGGCCGACCATGTAGCCGGTGGTGTTGTGCAGGAAGACCAGAGGGGTGTCGGCGCGGTTGGCGAGCTGGATGAACTGGGCGGCCTTTTGCGCCTCGGCGCTGAACAGGACGCCGTCGTCGTTGGCCAGGATCCCGACCGGGTAGCCGTGCAGGGTGGCCCACCCGGTGACCAGACCGGCGCCGTAGGCGGGTTTGAACTCGTCGAACACCGAGCCGTCGACGATCCGGGCGATGACCTCGCGCGGGTCGACGGGGACCTTGAGGTCGGGCGGCATGACGCCCAGCAGCTCCTCGGCCGGGTAGAGGGGTTCGGCGGCGGGACCGCCCGGGACCGGGCCGGCCTTGGTCCGGTTGAGGCGGGCGACGAGGCTGCGGCCGATGCGCAGGGCGTCGCGTTCGTCCTCGGCAAGGTGGTCGGCGAGCCCGGAGACCTCGGCGTGCATGCGCGCGCCGCCCAGCGACTCGTCGTCGCTCTCCTCCCCGGTGGCCGCCTTGACCAGCGGTGGGCCGCCGAGGAAGACCTTCGAGCGGTCGCGGACCATGACGACGTGGTCGCACATGCCCGGGATGTAGGCGCCCCCGGCGGTGGAGTTGCCGAAGACGAGCGCGATCGTGGGCACCCCGGCGGCGGACAGGCGGGTCAGATCACGGAAGGTACGCCCGCCGGGAACGAAGATCTCCTTCTGGGTGGGCAGGTCGGCGCCACCGGACTCCACGAGGTTGATCAGCGGCATGCGGTTGTGCTCGGCGATCTGCGCCGCGCGGGCCGACTTGCGCAGCGTCCACGGGTTGCTGGAGCCGCCGCGCACGGTGGGGTCGTTGGCCACGATGACGCACTCCGTGCCGGAGACGACCCCGACCCCGGTGACGACGCTGGCGCCGACGTGGAAGTCGCTGCCCCACGCGGCCAGTGGGGAGAGTTCGAGGAAGGGGCTGCCCTCGTCAAGGAGGAGTTCGATCCGTTCGCGGGCGAGCAGCCCGCCCCGGGACCGGTGCCGCTGGACGTAGCGCTCACCGCCCCCGGCCACGGCCTTGGCGTGTTCGGCGTCGATCTCGGCGAGGGCGGTCAGCATGGCCTCGCGGGCCTCGGCGAAGGCGGGCGAGGCCGCGTTCAGGCGGGTGGGAAGGACCGAGCCGAAGGTGCGCGTCGGGTGTGGCGGGGCGGGACGGGAGGGTGTGCTCACAGCGCGCCCACCTCCTCCAGCAGCGGTCGGGGGATCGGTGTCCGTCGGGCCCGCAGCCACTCCCCCAGCCCCTTGGCCTGGGGGTCCGGTCCCTCGCGGCGTGGGGTGCCGGGGGCGAGCAGGTCCTCGATCCAGAAGTTCACGGCGCGCAGGTTGGGCAACACGTGGCGGGTGACCTTGAGGTCGGCGGTCTCGGGGAGGAGTTCGCGCAGGCGGTCGACGGTGAGCTCGTGGGCGAGCCAGCGCCACCCCAGGTCGGTTCGGGCCCAGACGCCCACGTTGGCGTCGGCTCCCTTGTCTCCGCTGCGGGCGCCCAGGACCAGGCCGAGGGGGGCGGTCCGTGCGGCGTGCGGGGGCAGGGGTTCGGGCAGCGGGGGGTCGGGGAGGTCGAGGAGTTCGCGGGTGCGGGCGGGCGGCGGGATCGGCGCGCCGTCGCCGTCGGGGAGGATGACGGTGTGCTCCACCTCGGCGGCGGGGACGAGCGCCTGGGTGATGGCGACCCCGTCGGGGCGGGCGTCGCGCGGCGGCGCGGCCAGGTGGAACCCCGCGTAGCTGGCCAGGGCCAGTTCGACGGCGGTGGCGCCGAAGGACCGGCCGACCGTGGCGGGGTCGTGGTCTCGGGCCACGACGCGCAGACGGGCGGTGGCGGAGTCCTGGTCGGCTGCGTGGGGGTCGCGCGCTGGCGTGAACTCGAAGTGCAGGTCACCGGGCTTGCGCCTGTCGAGGGCGGCGCGCATCTGGCGTTCGGCGTGGCGGGCCTTGTCCTCGGCGTCCAGACCGGTGATGAGGAACTCGACCTCGCCCCGGAAACCGGTGAGGCTGGTCAGGCCCACCTTGAGCTCGGGGGGCGGCGCCTCCCCGCGCACGCCGCTGATCCGAACCCGGTCGGGGCCCTCCTGGTCGAGTCGGACGGTGTCCAGCCGCGCGGTGACGTCGGGCCCGGGGTAGCGGGGTCCGGCGACCTCGTAGACGAGCTGGGCGGTGACGGTCCCGGTGGTGACGGCGCCGCCGGAGCCGGGGTGCTTGGTGACGACCGCGCCGCCGTCGGCGTGGATCTCGACGAGGGGGAAGCCGGGGCGGTCGAGGTCGCGGCCCTCGCGCACGAGGTCGGCGGCGAAGGCGTAGTTGCCCCCGGTGGCCTGGGCGCCGCACTCGATGACGTGTCCGGCCACGGTCGCCCCGGCCAGGGCGTCGAGGTCGTCGCGGGTCCAGCCGTGGTGGGAGATCGCGGGGCCCACGGCGAGGGAGGCGTCGGTGACGCGGCCGGTGACCACGATGTCGGCGCCCGCGTCCAGGCAGGCGGCGATGCCGAAGGCGCCCAGGTAGGCGTTGGCGGTCAGGGGGGTGCCGAGGTTGAGCTCCTCCGCGCGGTGGAGGAGGTCGTCGCCGGTGACGACGGCGATGCGGGGGTCCAGATCGCACTGGTCGGCCAGTTCGGTGAGCCGGTCGGCGAGGCCGCGCGGGTTGAGGCCGCCCGCGTTGGTGACCACCCGGATCCGGCGCTCCATGACCAGGGACAGGCACTCGCGCATCTGGCTCAGGAAGGTCCTGGCGTAACCGCGGCCCGGGTCGGCGAGCTGGTCGCGGCCCAGGATCGCCATGGTCAGCTCGGCCAGGTAGTCCCCGGTGAGGACGTCCAGGGGGCCGCCGGTGAGCATGTCGCGGACCGCGGAGAAGCGGTCGCCGTAGAAACCGGAGGCGTTCCCGACGCGCAGCGGGGGCGCTGGTGTCGCAGTCATGGATCGAGAGTGACACCGGACACACGAAAAAACAAGCGCATGTGATTGTTTTTCTCTCGAACGTCCCGATGCTCACCACATGGCCGGAAGTGGCCACGGAGTGTGGGTTAGTGAGTCCGCGCGAGGGGAGACGCGCGGGGTAGTTTGGCGCGGTGAGTACCTCCCACGACGACAACAGACCCAGCACGGACGCCGCCGGGGACACGCCCGCCGAGGCCGCCGAGGCGAACGCGGAGACGGCCGACGAGCCGACCGGAGACACCGCCGGGGACGGACGCGGAGCCGGGGCCACGGCGAAGGACGCCGGAGACGGGACCGCGTCGGCCGAGGGCGCCAAGGGCGGGGACGCGAGCGAGGACTTCCTCATGGGCACGCCCCTGCCGCCGGCCTCCACCCTGGGCGGTGTCTTCTCCGCCGAGACCTTCGCCGTGGTCGGACTGCTCCTGCTGGCCCCCGTCATCATCAACTCGCGGCTCTTCGAGTTCTTCGCCTGGTTCGTGCTCGGCGGCGCGGTCTCGGCGCCCGCCAGCAGCGGTTCCGAGATCACGGTGGCTGGCGGGCTCAGCGCCCTGGCCGTCCTCTCCGGGGCGGTCTCCCTGTTCCGGAGCGGGGCGCACACGCGGGCCTCGGCACGCTGGGTGGCGGCGGCGACGGTGCTCGTCGGCGCGCTGTTCCTGCTGCTCGCGGTCACCACCTACGCCTGGGTGCCCGAGCCGTCCGCGGAGTTCGGCTGGTTCGGCTACGAGCCCTACAGCCTCAACGGCTGACCCGATCCACCGCCGCTCACGTTCGGCGTCGGTGTACACGCGCGCGGCGGGTCCCGGACCGCTCCGGCCGGGTCACCCGTACCCGCGGACCGGCCCAGCCGACTGCCTGGGGACGCTCCGGGCGGCCGGTGCCGAATCCGCGATCCTCCGGATCAGCGAGGCCGGCGGCGTGCTCGGCGCCGTCACGCGCTCCGTCCTGGACCGCGACCGCCGCCCCCCTCTCACCAGGTCCGTGAGGCGTTGACCCGGGCCGCGGCGACCGCCTCGGCCATGGGCACGCGCGTGAGCGGCCCGTGCCCGGGCAGCAGGAGATCGGCGTCCAGCCCGGCGACCGTGTCGAGCGCGGCCAGCATCCGGTCGCGGTCGTGGTGGAAGAGCGACGGGAGCGGCTGGGGCCCGGTGAGGCGGGAGATCGCGTGGCCGGTGCACAGGGTGTCCCCGGTGACCACCGCGCCCGCCGACGGCAGGTGGTAGCAGTTGTGTCCGGAGGTGTGACCGTAGGTCGGCACCGGCACCGGGCGCCCCGGCAGGTCCAGCGGCCCCTCGCCCGGGAAGGGGAGTGCGCGCACGGGCTCCCTGCTGGTGCCGCCCGACCTCAGGACGTGCAGGGTCCACGAGGCCACGCCGGGACGCCACAGGTGGGACAGGATCGTGGCGGGGGTGACCTGCTCGAGGTACTCACGGGCGGCGTGCGGCACCTCGCGGGCGTCCGCGTACACGGGGGTGCCGTACCTCGCGGTGAAGCGGGGCAGAGAGCCGATGTGGTCGACGTGGGCGTGCGTGACGAGGACGCCGCGCACGTCCTCGGGACGGTGGCCGATATGGCGGATCGACCCCTCCACGGCGTCGGCGTCGCCTGGATAGCCCGCGTCGATGAGCGTGAGGTCGTCGCCCTCCTCGAGGATCACCCAGTTGACGTGGGCTCCACCGACGAAGTAGACGCCGTCCGCGGCCTTGACGACACCCTCCGGTCGTGCTGACACGTTCTCCCCGCCTCCGGTTCCGGCAGCTCTGGCCGGGGCGCGCGGCCCCGCCGCGAACGTAGCAGTGCCGCCCCCGCCGGGAAAGGTCTTCGGACGTCACGGAGACTCGCGGAAAAAGTTCGGCGGCCGTGTCGATCCGCGTTGCCCCGGTTCGACCTACGGATGAGAGGGTTCCACGCAGGAGCCCGGACATCCCAGGGAGTACAGAGCCATGAAGTACATGCTGATCATGCGCGCGACGGACGAGGCCATGGAGAACATGGGGGACGTCGACTTCGACACGATGCTGGAGACGGTCGGCAGGTTCAACGACGAACTGATCCGCGCCGGTGTCCTGCTCGCCGCGGAGGGCCTCGCCGACCCCTCCGAGGGCGTGGTCGTCGACACCTCCTCGGAGCCCCCGGTGGTCACCGACGGCCCGTACGGGGAGACCAAGGAGCTGTTCGGCGGGTTCTACCTCCTCAACGTGGCCTCCAAGGAGGAGGCCGTGGAGTGGGCCAAGCGGATCCCGATCGCCGGTCCCGGTTTCAAGACCGAGATCCGCCGGGTCACCACGATCGACGAGTTCCCGCAGGACAACGAGTGGATCAAGAAGGAGCGGGCGTGGCGCGAGGCCACGGGCCAGCTCTGAGCGGACGGACGGGACATGGGTGACCCCACGGGACGCGAGGCCGTCGCCGCCGTCTGGCGGATCGAGTCCGCACGGATCGTCGGCGCTCTGACGCGCTACACCGGGGACTTCGCGCTGGCCGAGGACCTGGCCCAGGAGGCGCTGGCCGAGGCCCTGGTGACCTGGCCGCGCGAGGGAGTGCCCCGCAACCCCGCGGGGTGGTTGCTGACCGTCGGGCGGCGGCGCGCGATCGACGCGTTCCGTCGGCGCGCCGCCCGCGACGAGCGCTACGCCGCCCTCGCCCGGGATCTGGACGAGGGCGGCATCGCCTCGGGCACGGTGCCCGCCGAAGCGGCCGGGGAGGACCGGGACGTGCTGTGGGACCCGGACCGGATCGACGACGACGTGCTCGCGCTGATGTTCACCGCCTGCCACCCGGTGCTGTCGCGGGAGGCGCGCGTGGCGCTCACGCTGCGGGTGGTGGGTGGTCTGACCAGTGACGAGATCGCTCGGGCGTTCCTGATCCCGACCGCGACGGTGCAGGCCCGGATCACCCGGGCGAAGAAGACCCTCGGGGCGGCGCGGGTGCCGTTCGGTCCGCCGTCGGCCCAGGAGCGCGCCGGGCGGTTGAACTCGGTGCTCAACGTGGTCTACGTGATCTTCACCGAGGGGTCCTCGGCGAGCTCCGGCGACGAGCTGATCCGGTTCGACCTGGCGTCCGAGGCCCTGCGCCTGGCCAGGGTGCTGTCCCGGCTGGTCCCGGACGAGCCGGAGGCGCACGGTCTGCTCGCGCTGCTGGAGCTGACGGCGGCGCGCTTCCCGGCCCGCACGGACGCGGACGGTCGGCCGGTACTGCTGGAGGACCAGGACCGGCGCCGGTGGGACCGGTCAGCGATCGGCCGGGGGCGCGCCGCCCTGGCGCGCGCGGAGGGCTGCGGTCGGGGCCTGGGCGCGTACGGGTTGCAGGCGGCGATCGCCGAGTGCCACGCGGTCGCCTCCTCGGTCGGGGAGACCGACTGGGAGCGGATCGTGCTCGTCTACGAGGCGCTGGGGAGGATCGCGCCGTCGCCGGTGGTCGACCTCAACCGGGCGGTGGCGGTGTCCATGGCCCGGGGACCGGCCGCGGCGCTGCCGATCGTGGACGGACTGGCGGAGGCCGGGGCCCTGGCGAAGACCCACCTGCTGCCGACCGTGCGCGGGGAGCTGCTCACCCGGATGGGGCGGACCGAGGAGGCCCGCGCCGAGCTGGAACGAGCGGTGCGGCTGTGCGGCAACGAGCGGGAGCGGGGCGTCCTGGAGGGCAAGATCACCGACCTCGGATGACGCGGGTGGGGTCGGCCGTTCCCCGGGGCTGTCCCCACAGCCGGGCAGAATCCACCCATGGTGATGTGCGACTACTTCTCCGCGACCGGTGACGAGGAGGCCGTCGGCGTGCTCGACGAACCCGGCGGCCCGGACCCGGCGGTGTTCGACGTGCTGCCGCTCAAGGGGATCGACCCGGTGGTCGTCATGGCACGGCTGGAGGCGATCGTGACGGGCCGCGACCACGACGAGGCGTCCGCCCGCCCGCGCTCCGGGGAGCTGCTGTCGGACCCGGGGCACGGGAGCGCCTTCGTCGTGAGCGTGTCCGACAGTCTCCGGCGGGCGCTGGCCTCCGCCTCCGACGAGCGGCTGGCCGAGGCGGCCATGTCGTGGGCGGATTCGGAGGAGCTCCGCGACGGTCCGACCTCGGCCGACGACCTGCTCGCGGCGCTTCGTCTGCTGGCGGGTCTGGCACGCCGCGCCGACCGGGAGAACAGACGTCTGTACTGCTGGTGGGCCTTGTAGCGGCGCGGCCGTCATCACCCGGCGCGATCGGGGGCGGGCACCGGATCGGCACGATCCCGAGAATCGGGGAACCACCGGCGGCTCCGTTCCCTCCCAGTTCATGTGGCGACTCACGTGGTCGCCGCGGTCGCCCCGGTCCCCACCGGTCACAGCCGCACCAGGCGTGGGACCGGCGCGGATCCGGCGAACCCCGGACCATCACCGATCGCATCCCCCAAGGAGCACCAGCCAGTGAAACGCCCCCGTACCGTCGCCGCGACCGTGACCGCCGCGATCAGCGCGGCAGCCCTCGGCCTGACCGCCTGTTCGACCTCCGTGAACCCCGACGAGGTGGCGCTGGAGTACAACGCCGGAGCCTTCTCGTCCACCGAGTTCGACCAGTGCGTGGACCCCGGCAACCGCGAGTACTACGGCCCCGGCGACCGGATGTTCGTCTACCCGGGCGGCCAGCGCACGTTCACCTTCTCCGGTGCCGAGAGCGCCGAGATGGCCACCTCCACGGCCGTCTCCTCCGACGACCTGGAACTCCAGGTCACCGGCCTGGTGACCTTCGCCCTCAACCCGGACTGTGAGACGCTCCGGCTGTTCCACGAACAGATCGGCCTCAAGTACGAGGCGCACGAGGACGCGGGGTGGAACGAGATGCTGCGCGACTACATCGGGCAGCCGCTCAACCGGGCGATCGACGACGCCACCAAGGAGTACACATGGCGCGAGCTCTACACCGACCCCGACGCCAAGTCCGAGTGGGAGCGCCGGGTGGGCGAACTGACCGCCGACTACATCGCCGAGCAGGGCGGCGGGGCGTTCTTCATCTCGCCGACGTTCGTGCTCGGCGAGGAGGAGGAACCGGGTGACCCGCAGCTGACCCTCCAGCAGCCGACCCCACCCGAGGAGGTGCGCGACGCGCTCACCGCCGCCCAGGAGGCGGTCGAGCAGACCCGCGCCCAGGAGTCCGAGAACGAGCGCGTCGCGACCGAACTGGAGGCGATCGAGGCGCTGGTCGAGGTGCTCGGCCCCGAGGGCTACATCCTGTACGAGGCGATGAAGAACGGCGACATCGACCTGTTCCCGGTCCCGGCGGGCGGCAACGTCAACATCACCCCGCCGGGGAACTGACGGCATGGACGAGAGCATTCCCCGGGACGTCGCCGCCGCCCTGGACACCCTGCTGACCGCGGACGATCCGCTCCATGCCGGGCTGCGCGGACAGCTTCCCCACCTGAGGGTGTGCAATCGCTGTTCGTGCGGCTGGAAGGCACGAACCGCCAAGAGCCGAGGGGCGGTGCCGACCGCCCCTCGGCCCCGCTACTTGGCGGCGTCGAGGAAGGCCTGCCACTCCCCCGCCCCGAAGACGAGTGCGCCCAGGTCGCGATGCTTAGTGTCCCGGACGGCGGTCCCGGACGGCCAGTCGGCGACCTCCACGCACGCGGCCTCACTCTGGGAGTAACTGGACTTGCGGAATCGCGTGTTCGACGGAATGGGGCGTGATGTGTCCACAGCGTCAGTCCTTGTCTTGGGTGTGGTCCCTGGCGATGCGCTCCAGCAACGCCAGGGTGGGTTTGCCGTCGTCGAGCGCCGCGGCACGGAGCCGGTTGAAGACGTCCGCGTAGTGCTCGACGTTCTCCGTACTGGACATGAACATGTGGGATGACGGTCCTTGAAGGTAGACCGTCAGCAGTCCGTGGTGTTCGACTCTCAGGATGGAGAACGAGGCCAACGTCAGCGCGGCGTGCGCGCCAGCGCTGAAGGGCAGCGCCTGTAGGGTCACGGTCGGTCGGTGGGCGAGTTCGATGAGGTGCTCTAGCTGCGCGGCCATGAGGCTCGCACTACCGATGCGCTGTCGCAGCGCGGCCTCAGCGACGATCATCCACACGTTCGGGGGCGAAGGACGGCTCAGCACTTCCTGACGCGTGAGCCGAACCTGGATCTCCCTGTCGAGATCGCTGTCCGGACGCATGGTCGCCTCGATGACGGCGCGTGCGTAGTCCTCCGTCTGCGCCAGCCCAGGAATCAACTGGGACTGGTACATCTCGATCGAGGTCGCCTGCGCCTCGATGTTGGCGTAGGAACGGTAGCTGCGCTCCAGGTCGTAGGGCTGCCACCGATCCGGTTCTCGGGCCTGCTTACGCAATGCCAGCAACCGGTCCAGCTCCTCGGGTGCCTCGTAGAGCGTGAGCAGACGTTCGATGGACGCCGCTCCCGGTACGGCCCCTCCGTCTCCTGGGGTCTCCCAACGCGCGAGGCTGCTGGCAGCCGTGCGCATGGCCTTCACGACATCCCCGAACTTCCGGTCTCCACGCAGTCTGCGCAGTTCCTGTGCCAGCTGCCACTGGGCGAGTGTCGGGTTGTCAGCCATCTCTTGATGATGCCCTTCCACTCAATCTGGACAAAATTCGCTACTTCCAAAAGCTACTTGCAAATGCTTGTAGCGAAGAGTTTACTGAGACCTGGGACACCTTGTGACAGGTGTCCCAGCCACGAAGAAGCTCCGGCGGGTGTTCTCAGCACCCCCGGAGCGCGGTCAGCAGCCCATTCCCCATATCCAGGGAGCCACCGACATGTCCGTTGTACCGCAGACACCCACCCCCGCCTATCCGGGGCGGCTCTGGGCGGCCCGCACCTACCCGGGTCTGCCGTCCATGAACGCCCGGATGCGCGCCGACCTCCGATCCGACCTCGCCACCCTGGCCGGGATCTCACCCGACCTGACCGACGACGTCGTCCTGTGCGCCAGCGAGGCGTTCGCCAACGCGGTCGACCACTCGCGCTCCGGCCACCCGGGCGGACGGGTCATGCGCTTCCTGTCCACACCCGTCGTGACCGGGCACGAGACCATTCTTCGCCTGTCGGTCATCGACGACGGACCCGAGTACGCCCCGCGCATTCCCGCTCCGCGCACCCCGCACGACTGTCCGTTGGCCGAGCGTGGCCGGGGCCTGCTGCTCATCCACCGCCTGGCCACCGAGTGGGGAACCGCGCGAGCCGTGGACGCCCCGGACGGCTCCCTCCTGTCCACCGCTCTCTGGGCCGAGTTCGCCTACCCGAGCACGGAGGCGGAGCGATGACCGACACCGACCGGATACGGGCGGTCCTCGGCGCCCCGCGCGGCCGTCGGTTCACTCGACCCGTGGCCACCACGACGACTGCCACCGCCGACCGGCACCGGATCCTCCTGGAGGAGATGCGCGACAACCCCCGCGTCCGCTACCGGCAGCGGCACGGCGTCCTCCCCGCCTGGATGGACGAACCGCGCCGACGCCCGACGAACCCCCCGGCACCGGTCCCGGTCCCCCGCCCGCGCACGGCACCCGACGACGACCCCCGCCCCCAAAACCCCAAGCGTCCGCCCCTCCCCCGCCGACGCAGTCGCCACCGCAAACCTCCCAGACGCCTCCTCCCCCTCCTGACACTCCATGCCCTCACCGCCCTGGCCGGAGCAGGCGCGTACCACCTGGTCATGAGCCTGCCCTGAGGCCCGCCAACACGGGGGCCGCGCCGGGACCCGATCTCCGGCACGGCCCCGGAACGCGGACGCCGGACGGGGCGGCCCCTGGGACACCCATGCATACCGACCGGGCGGTTTGCCCCATGGGAGCGCTTCACCTAGGGTGCTGGCACCCCCCGGTTCCCGGCGCACGCCCCCTGGCGCGGCCGGTCACGACAAGGAGCCACCGATGGCAGTCGACCCCTCAGGAACCACCCTGTCCGCAGCGCTGTCCGAGGTCCCGGACGGCCCCGTCGTCATGCTCAACCTGTTGCGCTTCGCCCCGGACGGCCGTTCCTTCTACGAGGAGTACTCGCGTCGTGCGGGCCGCTTCCTGAGGAAGTACGGAGCCGAACTGCTCTACGCGGGCGACGGCACGACGCCCCTGGTCGCCGAGGACGGCCAGGACTGGGACGCGGTGCTGCTCGTGCGCTACCCCAGCCGCGAGGCGTTCGGCCGCATGGTCGCCGACCCCGGGTACCAGGAGATCACGCACCTGCGCGCCCGCGCCCTGAGCGAAGCCGTCCTCCAGCCGACCGTTCCGTGGACGTCCGGCCGCGACGCGTGACCCGGTGGCCTCCGACGGCCGCGCCGGGCCGGAGCCCGGTGCGGCCGTCGCCCGCCTCGGAGCGGAGCCCGGTCAGTCCAGGGCGCGAACGACGTGTTCGGCCACCTCGTACCCGTGTTCCAGGGAGCGCTCGTTGGTCAGCCGGTAGTGGCATCCCGCGTAGAGGCGGCTGTCGGCCACCTCCTGGGCCGCCGCGGTGATGCTCGGCAGGTGGCGGGTCACCCCCACGGCGTGCGGATCGTCGGTCGTGGCCCTGTAGTCGAGATCAGCGGTGCCGAAGTGGTGGGAGACCGCCCCCGCCCAGGCCCCCGCCACGGACGCGTGGCCGGACAGGTAGGACGGGTGGTTCGGGGCGAAGTGCCGGCCCCGGGTGTCGGCGGACAACGGCTGCCAGTCCGGATCGGGCGAGGTCCGGTAGTTGCCGTCCGTGTCCGCCATCCGGATGGCGTGGTGGGGACGCCAGTGGTCCACCTCCGTCTCGAACTTGGCGTCCCACGCCGTGATGACCACGTCCGCGATCGCCACCGCGTGGAGGGTGAACAGCCGGGCGGTCTCGAAGGTGGTGGCGTACGGCCGGTGCGCCCGGACCAGGATGCCCGTGTGCTCGTACAACTGGCCCAGCTTGTAGGTGCCGTCCAGATCGTTGGCCCAGAACCGGGCCATCTCGGTCTGGTCGGGCGTGCGCTCGGTCGAATCGGCGCCGCCGAGCGTCCGGACCAGCTCCACCTCCTCGGCGTAGAGCTCGCTGGCCAGGCGTTCCCTCGTGCTCTCGAACCCGCCCCACGGTTCCGGGCGCAACTGGGATCCGCGCCTCAGAACGAACGGCCGCACCCTGCCCCAGTGCGGCTCGATGACGGGGACGCCCGGGTTCGGCCGCCAGTGTCCCGGTTCGAGGACCGGAACGTATTCGACGGTCCGGTTCCAGCCGTCGTCCCTCCGGTGGCGGAGCATGGCCCGTGCGGTCCGCAGCCCGGCGCGCCGACCCAGGTCATGGTCCCGCGACCCCACACGGTAGGCCCCCCGGGCGACACGCAGGTCCTCGGAGAAGTCCAGTCGCGGGAAAAGGGCGTCCAGCGTCGTGTACGCCGCGTGGTCGATCGCCGGATCCAGTGCCCCCTCCCGGCCGCCGATGAGATCGCTCGTGTCCGTCAGGTAGAACTTTCCGCGGGACTCGACGGAACCCACGACATCGCCTATCGCCAAATTCATCATGGCCCCCGCCCGGGAGAGAGGACCCGGTCCGCCAGGGGTTTTCCGAAACGCACCGATGAGGACCTTGTTCCAGTAAAGGACATGGTCCGCAATTCGGATTTCCGCAGCCGCGTTCCCCGCCGCCGCAGGGAGGAAAGTGGCACCGATCGCGGCTCCGGCCATCGCCTTGAGGCCGCTCCGCCTGGTGAATTCGGGCATGTCTCGCGATTCCCATCCATGGTCGCACGAATGTCTCTCGGACGTTCCTGACCGCGAATCGACGCGAGCACGGAACACCCGAAGACACGGATTACTGATGCACGCAACACTCCAATCCGCGATCTTCGGAAAGAGAAGGGCGACAATCCTTCACCTACCGATGTTTGACGCGATCATCACCCGCCTTTTTGACCCCGACGCCACCTCCGGAGAAGGCGATGATTCGATGGCATCCGATAGCCGGACATCACCGGGTCCGACCGCAACGGCCCCGTTCTCGCGCGTGATCCGCGACGACTCGACCACGGACGCCGCGGAGAGGCGCCGGCGAACGCTCACGTGTCGGCCGGCCCCGACCACCGGCTGAGGCCGAACACACGAGGGGCCGCACCGGAACCCGTCCGCTGCGGCCCTCCGGCACCGGTCGGATCAGTCCTCCCCGGACATCCGCATGACGACGGCCCCCTTCTTGTGTCCGGCGTCGACGTACCCGTGCGCCTCGACCGCCCGGTCCAGCGGATAGCTACGGTCGATGACCGCCCGGATCGTTCCGGCCTCGGCGAGCCCCCTGATCAGCACGAGGTCCCTGGCCTTGTCCGGAGCCGGTCTCAGCCCCGTGAGCGCGATGCTGGCCCTCTTCCGCCCGAGCCTCGTCCACATCGTCTGACCCATGATCGCCATGCTGGAGACGGTCGTGAGGTAGTGCCCGCCCACCTTGAGCGCGCGGCGACAGCGCCCGAACGAACTCTTCCCGACCGCGTCGAAGACCACGTCGTAGGCTTCTCGGGCCTCGGTGAAGTCCTCGGCGGTGTGGTCGATCACCCGGTGGGCGCCCAGGGACCGGACCAGGTCGGCGTTGCCGCCGCTGCACACCGCGGTGACCTCGACGCCCATGTGCGCGGCCAGCTGGACCGCCGCGCTGCCGATGCTTCCGGAGGCGCCGTTGACGAGGATCGACCGACCGGGCCGGAGCCGGGCCGCGTCGCGCAGGAAGGGCAGCGCGGTCAGCGCCCCCTCGGACACGGCGACCGTCTCGGCGTGGGTCAGGGCGGAGGACTTCGCGACCACGGGTGCGTCCTGGGGCACGCACACGTACTCGGCGTGGGTCCCGAAGCGGGGGCTGAGGGCGACCACCTCGTCCCCGGGCGCGAAGTCGCGCACGTCCTCTCCGACGGCCTCGACCCGTCCCGCGCAGTCGGCGCCGAGCGTGGGGTACTTGGGGCGGAACGGCCCGAAGGCGAGTCTGGCGGGCAGGGGCTCACCCCGGCGGGCGGCGCCGTCCACAGCGGTGACCGTCGCCGCGTGGACCCGGATGAGCAACTCGTCGGACCTGGGGGTGGGTGTGGGGACCTCCTCCACGTTCAGCACGTCGGGAGGGCCGAAGGCACGGTGGACGACCGCTCTCATGCGCTACTCCACCGTCCGCAGGATCTGTTCGATGGACGTGGCGCGCGTGCGCAGTTCGGCGAGGTCGGCGGCGGTCCGCTGCTGGGAGTCGAGGGTGTTCTCGGCGAGCTGCTCGTACCGGTGGACGAGCTGACGGAGGTCGTCGCGCTGCGCGGCCTCCAGCTTGGTCTTGCGCATGTCGAGGAATCCGGCCATCGCGCCGCCGATGAGGATGGTCGCCATGATCAGCACGCCGAGCCCGAGGATGGCGCCCGGCCAGGTGGTGAAGTCCATCAGGACTGCTCCTTCGTGTGGGAACCCTTGCCCGGGTCCGCTGTGGTGAGGGTGGCGGCCGCCTCGGCCAGGGCCGACGGCGACAGTCGCACGTCGAAGTCGGTGACGTCGTAGTACTTCATGGCCTTGCCGTCGTCGGAGAGCTCCAGGGCCCCGACGATCAGTCCAGCCGCCTCCAGGCGTCGCAGGTGCATGTGAAGGAGGGGGCGGCTGATGCCGATCTCGCGGGCGAGGCCGCTCACGTAGTTCCGGCGGGCGGCCAGCGACGCGATGATGCGCACACGCAGCGGATGGGACAGCGCCGCCAGCATGTCGACCAGCTCGTCGCCGGTGGGCGGTGATGCTGTCATCGCTCTCCTTCACCTGAAAGGTTTCTCTTACATATGAAAGTAGTGTCCGTCCCTTGGGAAAGCAAGACCTTCTCACCGGGATCGCCCGAAACCGGGGCGGGGGCGTCGCCGGACACGGGGCCGGGCGCCTCGCCCGATCCGCATCCGCCCGTGACCCGCGCTCGGGGCCAGGTCCATGACCGACGTATCGGCCCCGAACACACGAGGGGCCGCACCGGAACCCGTCTTCCGGTGCGGCCCCTCGCCGGGTCAGCGCGCGATCAGGCCACGCGGTCGATGACCAGCGGCCGAGCCTCGTACTCCGCGTCCGCCTCGATCTCGAACGCGCCCTCCAGGGCCTCGGCCGCGCGGTCGAACCGCTCGGCCTCGTCCGCGTGCAGGGTGAACAGCGGCTCGCCCGCCGCGACCGTCTCCCCCGGCTTGGCGTGCAGGGTCACCCCCGCGCCGAAGGACACCGCGTCCTCCTTGCGCTCTCGCCCGGCGCCGAGCCGCCACGCGGCCAGCCCCACCTGGTAGGCGTCCAGCCGGGTGAGGGTCCCCGACACGGGCGCCAGCACCACGCGGGTCTCGGCGGCCTCCGGCAGCGGCGCGTCCGGGTCGCCGCCCTGCGCCCGGACGATCTCCTTCCACGACGCCAGCGCGCTGCCGTCCCTGAGCGCCTCGGCCGGGTCCTTGACCCCGTCCCGGCCGGGCGTGAGCCCGGCGGCGGCCAGCATCTCCCGGGCCAGCGCCACGGTCAGCTCCACCACGTCGGCGGGGCCGCCCCCGGAGAGCACCTCGACCGCCTCGGCCACCTCCAGCGCGTTGCCGACCCGGCGGCCGAGCGGCGTGGACATGTCGGTGAGCAGCGCGACCGTGCGCACCCCGTGGTCGTTGCCGATGTCCACCATCGTGCGCGCCAGCTCCCGGGCGGAGTCGACGTCCTTCATGAACGCGCCGGAACCCACCTTGACGTCCAGGACGAGCGACCCGGTGCCCTCGGCGAGCTTCTTGCTCATGATCGACGCGGAGATCATGGGGATCGACTCGACCGTCCCGGTCACGTCGCGCAGCGCGTACAGCTTGCGGTCGGCGGGCGCGAGCCCGGTCCCGGCCGCGCAGATGACGCCGCCGGTGCCGGAGAGCACCGCGCGCATCTCGTCCGTGCTGAGCGAGGCCCGCCACCCGGGGATCGACTCCAGCTTGTCCAGGGTGCCGCCCGTGTGCCCCAGCCCCCGTCCGGACAGCTGCGGCACGGCCGCGCCGCAGGCCGCCACGGTGGGCGTGAGCGGCAGGGTGATCTTGTCGCCCACGCCGCCGGTCGAGTGCTTGTCCGTGGTGGGCCGCTCCAGGTCGGAGAAGTCCAGCCGGTCACCGGACGCGAGCATCGCCTCGGTCCAGCGGCTCACCTCGCCCCGGTTCATCCCGCGCAGGAAGACCGCCATGGCCAGCGCGGACATCTGCTCCTCGGCGACCTCGCCCCTGGTGTAGGCGTCGATCACCCAGTCGATCTGTTCGGGAGTGAGCTCCGCGCCGTCGCGCTTGGCCCTGATGATCTCGATGACGTCCATGTCCTGTTCCCCTTCTTCGCGGAACCGTGGCTGAAAAGGCGTCTCCCCGGCACCGGATCTCCGGCGCCGGGGAGACGTCCCGGTCACTGCGTGAGGTTGTGCGGCCCGAAGGCCTGCGGAAGCACCTGGTCCATGGTCAGGACCCCCTCGGGGGTGTCGACCAACAGGTGCGGCCCGCCGTGTTCGTACAGCAGCTGTCGGCAGCGCCCGCACGGCATGAGGGTCTCCCCCTCGCCGTCCACGCAGCTGAACGCGGTCAGCCGCCCGCCGCCGGAGGCGTGCAGGGCGCTGACCAGACCGCACTCCGCGCACAGGGCGAGCCCGTAGGAGGCGTTCTCCACGTTGCAGCCGCTGACGATCCGACCGTCGTCGACCAGGGCCGCGGCGCCCACCGGGTACCGCGAGTAGGGTGCGTAGGCGTTCCCCATGGCCTGCCGGGCGACCGCGCGCAGCGCCGCCCAGTCCACGGTCCCGGGATCCGGGGCTGTGTCCGTCATGACCGGCTCGCCCTCCACTGCTTACCGATGCCCGCGGGTGGCCGCAGGCTCTGCGAGGCCAGCGACAGCACCAGCAGGGTCGCGATGTGCGGGCTGTAGGTGGCCAGCTCCCGGGGCAGGGAGTCGGTGGTGAAGTACCAGACCAGCAGCAGGAGACCGGCCAGCGCACCGGCGACGGCCAGGCCCTTGCGGTCGGAGCGGACCTGCCAGATCGCGACCGCGAGCAGCGCCACCGCCAGGAGCAGCAGCAGGGCGTGGATCGCCTCGCCGCCACCGCGCACCTGGAGGGCGTCGGTGTAGCCGAACAGGCCGGCGCCCATGGCCAGGCCGCCGGGCCGCCAGTTGCCGAAGATCATCGCGGCCAGACCGATGTACCCGCGGCCGCCGGTCTGACCCTCCTGGTAGATGTTGGACGCGACGATCGCGAGGAACACGCCGCCCATGCCCGCCAGGCCGCCGGAGATGACCACGGCGATGTACTTGAAGCTGTACACGGGCACGCCCAGGGACTCGGCGGCGTCGGGGTTCTCACCGACCGACCGCAGCCGCAGCCCGAACCTGGTCTTCCACAGCAGCAGGTAGGTCACCGGGATCATGAGCAGCGCGATGAGGGTCAGCGCCGACATCCGCGTGGTCAGTCCGATCACCAGCGACGCCAGGTCGCCGACCAGGAAGATCCCGCTGTCGGCGACGGGCTCCAGCACGCCCGGCAGCCACGGCAGGTTCAGGGTCGGGAACGACGGCGTCGTCGGGGACTGCGCCGCGCCCGCGCCGGGCACGTCCGAGTAGAGCAGGATCGACATGTACCGCATCGCGCCGAGCGCGAGGATGTTGATCGCCACACCGGAGACGATGTGGTCGACCGCGAAGGTCACCGTGGCCACCGCGTGCAGCAGGCCGCCCAGCATGCCGCCGAGCACGCCCGCCATCAGGCCGATCCAGGGGTTGTCGAAGGACCACGCGAAGTAGGCCCCGAACCACGTGCCCAGGATCATCATGCCTTCGAGGCCGATGTTGATGATGCCGGAGCGCTCCGCCCACAGACCGCCCAGACCGGCCAGGCCGATGGGCACCGCGAAGGCGAGCGTGGTGTTGATGGTGCCCGCGTCGGTGAGCATGTCCTGGCCCGTGATGACCCGCAGCCCCGACAGGGCCACGAACACCGCGCAGGTCAGGGTGAGGAAGCGCCACCTGGCCCATCCCCGAGGACGGTACGGCGACTCGTGCACCGCCTCCGTGACGTTGAGTTCCTGGCTCACTGTGCCTCCCCGCCGCGTTCGCCGTCGGTCTTCGGGCCGGTCTCGCCCTCAGCGCCGGACGTGGGCGCGGCGCCCACCGGTTCGGCGGCCACGGTCGTGGCGCCGAGCTGCTTGCCGATCTGCTGCTGCTGGTAGCGGCGGCCCCAGCGGTGCACGACCTCGTAGACCACGACGACCGTGAGCACGATGGTGGCCTGCGCGATGACCGCGATCTCCTGCGGGATGTTGTCGAAGGGCAGGATGTTGGCCGCCTGGGTCAGGAACGACCAGAACAGGGCGGCGAAGACGATGCCCACCGGGTGGTTGCGGCCCAGCAGGGCGATGGCGATGCCGATGAAGCCGATGCCGGTGGGGAAGTCCAACGCGTAGTAGTGCGCGCTCCCCAGCAGCTGGGGCAGGCCCACCAGACCGGCGACCATGCCCGAGAAGAGCATGGACAGGAACACCATCTTCTTGACGTTGATGCCGCTGGCCTCGGCCGCCGACTGCGACTGGCCCGTGGAGCGCAGCTCGAAGCCGAATCGGGTGCGGTTGAGCATCACCGAGTAGCCGACGCCGACCGCGACGGCCAGGAACACCAGGCCGAAGATCTCCCGGTCCGAACCGAGGAAGAACGCGGGGATCCCGGGGACCCACGACGACTCGGGCAGCGGCGGGGTACCGATGTTGTTGGTGCTGATCTGGACCGCGAGGCGGTCGGTGCTCAGCAGGTAGGCGGTGATGCCGGTGGCGATCGCGTTGAGCATGATCGTGGAGATCACCTCGGACACGCCCCGGGCGACCTTGAGGTACCCGGCGATGCCCGCCCAGGCGCCGCCCACGGCCACCGCCACGACGATCATGACGAGCTGGCTGAACGGCGGCGGCAGGATGAGGTAGCCGCCCACGGCTGCCGACAGCAGGGCCGCCAGCCGGTACTGGCCGTCGACACCGATGTTGAACAGCTTCATCTTGAAGCCGATCGCCACGGCCACGGCGGCCAGGTAGTAGGTGGTGCTGTCGTTGATGATCTGCACCATGCTGTCCGGCCGGGTGCCGTACTCCAGCATCCGGGCGAACGTCGCCATCGGGTCGATGCCGCTGAGCAGCAGCACGAGCGCGGTCACCGCGATCGCGATCAGCCCGGCCGCGAACACGGCGGCGAAGGACAGCGCCAGCAGCGCCGACAGGCGGTGGAACAGCAGGAAGGTCAGCGCCGAGCCGATGACGGCGCCGACGGCCGCGGCCACCGGTTCGATCAACTGCAGGTCCAGCAGCCACGCCGACAGCAGCCCGGAGACCACCGACAGCACCAGGGCCGTCGGCAACACGAGGGTGTTGTGCAGCGCGGTGCCCTTCTCGTCCGTCCCGGCGGCGGCGACACGGCGCTCGGGCGGCACGATGTTGTGGGTCACGGCCACGAAGGCGAAGGCCGCGGTGACGCCGATGATCAGCGCCGCCCACCACAGCAGCGCCATGTCGAGGGCGAACGTGACACCCGTGCCCAGGACCACCGCGATGGCGAAAGCCGCGGGTCCGGGGAGCGGGCGTCGGTTGTCAGAGGTCTTCACGACTCGCCCCCGTCCTCGTCGGCACGGTCAGTACCCTCAGCACCGCTGTCACTCTCCGTGGAACCGCCTCCCGCGCGCAGTCCGGCGCCGGTCATGGCCGAGCCCAGCTGTTCGGGGGTGACGGTGGTCGGGTCGGCCTCCGCGACCAGGCGGCCGCGGAGGATCACGTGGATCGTGTCGGACATGCCGATCAGCTCGTCCAGGTCGGCGGAGATCAGCAGCACCGCCAGGCCGGCGGCGCGGGCCTCGCGCAGCTGCTCCCAGATGGCCGACTGGGCGCCCACGTCCACACCGCGCGTGGGGTGCGCGGCGACCAGGAAGCGCGGCTGACCGCTCATCTCCCGGCCGATGATGAACTTCTGCTGGTTGCCGCCGGACAGCGCGTCGGCGATGACGTCGATGTTGGGCGTGCGCACGTCGTACTCGGCGACGATGCGCTCGGAGTCGGCGCGCGCCCCCACCCTGTTGATCCAGGGTCCGCGCACACTGGGCGCCTTGGTCTGGTGGCCCAGGATGCGGTTCTCCCACAGCGGGGACTCCAGCAGCACACCGTGCCGGTGACGGTCCTCGGGGATGTAGCCGACACCCGCCTCGCGGATGCGCAGCGTGGACCAGCCGGTGACGTCCTGGCCCTCCAGGCGGATGCGGCCCGAGGCGAGGTGGCGCATGCCCATGATGGCCTCGATCAGCTCGGACTGGCCGTTGCCCTCGACACCGGCGATACCGACGATCTCGCCGCGGTGGATGTCGACGCTGACCTCGTCCACGAGCGGGCGCCCCTCCGGGGAGCGGACGGTGACCCCGTCGAGCGAGAGCACGACGTGGTCGGTCACGGTGGACTCGCGCAGCTCCGGGACGGGCAGTTCGCCGCCGACCATGAGGGTGGCCAGTTCCCGGGCGGTGGTGGTGCTCGGGTCGGCGGTGGCCACCGTGGTCCCCCGGCGGATGACGGTGATGTCGTCGGCGACGGACAGGACCTCGTCGAGCTTGTGCGAGATGAAGATGACGGTCAGGCCCTCGCGCTTGAGCTCGCGCAGGTTGTCGAAGAGCTCGTCGACCTCCTGCGGGACCAGGACGGCGGTGGGCTCGTCGAGGATGATCGTCTCGGCGCCCCGGTAGAGGACCTTGAGGATCTCCACCCGCTGGCGGTCGCCGACGCCCAGGTCCTCCATCAGGCGGTCGGGCTCGACGCCCAGGCCGTACTGGGCGGACAGCTTCTGGATCTCGGCACGGGCGCGCCTGCCGATGCCGTGGCGGCGCTCGGCGCCCAGGACCACGTTCTCCAGGACGGTGAGGTTGTCCGCGAGCATGAAGTGCTGGTGCACCATGCCGATGCCGTGGCGGATCGCGTCGGAGGGCGAGTGGAAGCGCACCTCCTGACCCTTGACCGTGATGGTGCCCTCGTCGGGGCGGTGCATCCCGTACAGGGTCTTCATCAGCGTGGACTTACCCGCACCGTTCTCGCCGACGATGGCGTGCACGGTACCGGGAGCCACGGTGATGTCGATGTCGTGGTTGGCCACGACTCCGGGAAAACGCTTGGTGATCCCGTGCAGCTCGACGGCGGGGGTTCGGCTCGACCCGCCGCCCGATGACGTGCTGCTCATCTGTCTCCTCGTGGAACTGGCGGCGGGGCGTGGGGGGCGTGTCGGCCTCCGGACGCCGTCGTCGCGAAGCGGCAACCGGCAGCGGCACCGGGCGCGGGTCCTCCGCGCTCCGGTGCCGCCTCCGGTGCGGTGCCACGGGACCGGCCCGTGGCGCGGCGTGTTACGGGGCGGTCGGGACCTCGATCTCGCCGTCGATGATCTGCTGCTTGTACCCGTCGAGCTCCTCGACCAGCGGATCGATGAGCTCCTCGTTGGACTGGGTGTAGTCCACACCGCCCGAGGCCAGGTCGAAGCGCTGGATGCCGCCCTCGACGTCGCCCTCGACGGCGTCCTGGATCAGCTCGTACACGGCCACGTCCACCTGCTTGATGGCGGAGGTGAGCACGTACGGCTTCTGGTCGTCCTCGGCGTTCGCGTACTGGTCGCTGTCGACACCGATGAACAGGAAGTCGTTCTCCACGGCGGCCTGGAGGACACCGTTGCCGGAGGCCCCGGCGGCGTGGTAGACGACGTCCGCGCCGCGGTCGTACTGGGCCTGGGCGGTCTCGCGGCCCGCGGCGGGGTCGCTGAAGCCGCTGAAGTCCGGCGGCTGGCTGATGTAGTCGATCTCGATCTCGATGTCATCGCTGACGTGCTCGGCACCCGCGACGAACCCGGCCTCGAACTTCTGGATCAGCGGGGTCTCGACACCGCCGATGAAGCCGACGTGGTCGTCCTCCGTGGACAGCGCCGCGGCGGCGCCGGCCAGGAAGGAGGCCTGCTCCTCGGCGAAGACCAGGCTGGTCACGTTGTGGAGGCCCTCGATCTCGGAGTCCACGATCGCGAAGTGGACGTCGGGGTACTCCTCGGCGACGGCCTGGACGGACTCGGCGTAGGCGAACCCGACGGCGATGACGACGTCGAAGCCCTCGTTGGCCATGGTCGCCAGGCGCTCTTCCTTGGCGGACTCGGGCTCGCCGTCGGCGGGCTCGAAGTCACGTGTCTCCACTCCCAGAGACTCGGCGGCCTGGGTCAGACCTCGGTAGGCCGAGTCGTTGAACGAGCGGTCGCCACGTCCGCCGACGTCGTAGGCCAGGCCGACGCGGACGTCGGAGGTCTCCTCGCCGCCGTTGCCGCCGCCGTCACTGGCGTTGTCGGTCGCGTTGTCACACGCGGTGAGGGCCAGCACACCCGCCGCCGCGGCGGCGGCGAACTTGGCCGCGTTGCTGCGCTTCACTTCGGTAACTCTCCCCTTCGCCCTCTCAGCGGCCCGCATTCATCACGGATCCGACCTGAGTTCTGTTGCCGGACAATATCCGCTGGTGGAAAGTACACGTGACATGCGGACTGAGTTGTTATGAAGGCGAGAGCTGAGAGACACGACGCCTCACCCGACTCTTGCCGGGCAAGCCCCGTGTGACGGCGGCCAGATTCCCGTTCCTCCTTATCCGACCTGAGGTTCTCCGGCGCGGAGAGGGGTTTTCACACCCCGCCCCCGGTCGATTACCATGTGTCACACGCCCCCGCCGGAGCCACGACGCGACTCCGGCGGAGCCATCCGGTCTAGACCGGACTATCCAACCAGGAAGTCCACGACGGCCTGCTTGAAGACACGCGAGGACACCGCGTTGGCGTGGTCTCGCCCGGGGATCTCGACATGCGTCCCGCCGCAGCGGACCGCCAGGTCCTCGGCTCCCGTCGCGAGCGTATCCCGGGCGCCGGAGACGAGCAGGAGGGGCACGCCGACGGGCTTGGGGTCCTCGGTGAACGGGCGGGCGGCCTGGCCTCGCGCGCAGGCGGCCAGCGCGTCGGCGTCGTTGCCCGGGAGCCCGGCCACGGTCCGGAAGACCTGGTCGAAGGGGGTGTCGCCGGCGCCGGGTGCGGACAGGTCGGCGTCGGCGAAGGCGTTGACCGGTCCGAAACCGCCCAGGGCGGCGCGCCGCACCCGGTCGGGGGCGGTCAGGGCCAGGTCCCAGGCCAGACGGGAGCCCATGGAGTAACCGACCAGGTCGACCCGGTCCACCGCGAGCTCGTCGAGCAGGCCCAGCAGGTCGGCGGTGAAGCGTTCGGGCAGGTAGGAGGCCTCGTCGAGGGGCTTGTCACTGGCGCCGTGACCGCGCAGGTCCGGGCCCAGCACGCGCAGTCCGGCTCCGCCGAGCGCCTGCGGCCATCCCGCGGCGGACCAATTCATACCGAAGTCGGTGCCGAATCCGTGCAGAAGTAGGACCGGCACGGCACCCGCCGGTTCACCCGGAGGCAAATCCGCATAGCGCATTGTCACGTCACCGACCAGATTCGCGGTCATGATTCCCCAATCGATTGTGGACTTGGTGTTTCACCCAGGAAAAACCGAAGGCCCAATCAGATGTTCCTATAAACGCCACCGGAGATTTCCGGTATACGTTTGTGGTTACATCCGAACGGGCCTTCTGACGTGGTGGTCCTCAGTCCGTCGGCGGCTTCAGCCGCACGCGGCGCGCGGGCTTGGCCTCCTCCGTCGGGACCTTTCCGACGATGCCCGCCTGAGGGGCTTGGTCACTCACCGTGACGGCGAAGGTGACGAGGGGTGCCCCCACCGGGACGACCTCGTCCTCCTCCGCGTGCAGGGTGACCACCCTGCCCTCGGTCGGCGAGGGGATGACCACGGCGGACTTGGTGGTCTCGACCTCCACCAGCGGGGCGTTGCGCTCGACGCGGTCGCCGACGGCGACCTGCCACTCCAGGACGGTGGCCTCGACCAGTCCCTCGCCGAGGTCGGGAAGGGTGAAGGTGGTGTTGTCCTCTGCCATGGTCGTCTAGTACTCCAGGGTCCGTTGCACCGCGAGCAGGACGCGGTCGATGGTCGGCAGGTACTGCGGCTCCAGGGGACCCGCGGGATAGGGGACGTCGAATCCGGTGACGCGCTGGACGGGGGCGGACAGGTCGCGGAAGCAGCTCTCCGTGACCAGGGCGGCCACCTCCGCGCCCAGTCCGGCGGTGAGCGGGGCCTCGTGGACGACGACGGCGCGCTTGGTGCGGGCGACCGAGGCGGCCAGCCCGGCGGCGTCGATCGGCTTGAGCCAGCGCAGGTCCAGCACCTCCAGGTCCACGCCGTCCTCCGCCGCCAATTCGGCGACCTGGAGGCAGCGGTGCACCATGGCGCCCCAGGCGATGAGGGTGGCGTGGCGTCCGGGGCGGACGACACGGCTGGTGCCGATCGGAGTGGTGGGTTCCAGGAGCTGGACGGGTTTGCGGTCCCAGTAGCGGGCCTTGGGCTCCATGAACACGACCGGGTCGTCGGAGCGGACCGACTGGAGCAGCAGGGTGTAGGCGTCGCCCGCGTCGGAGGGGGCGGCCACCTTGAGTCCGGGCGTGTGCGCGAAGAGCGCCTCCAGGCTCTCGCCGTGGTGCTCGGGCGCCTGGATCCCGCCGAAGGAGGGCAGGCGCAGGGTGATCGGCATGGGCGCGGCCCCCCGGGTCCGGTAGTTCATCCGGGCGACCTGGTTGACGATCTGGTCGATGGCCGGGTACGCGAAGCCGTCGAACTGGAGCTCGGGCACCGGGCGCCAACCGTTCATGGCCAGGCCGACCGCCATGCCCATGATCGCGGACTCGGCCAGGGGGGTGTCGAAGACACGCTGGTCGCCGAACTCCTTCTGGAGCCCGTCGGTGACGCGGAAGACGCCTCCCAGGGCGCCGACGTCCTCACCGAAGACGAGGGTGTCGGGGTCCTCGGCGAGCAGGACCCGCAGGGCGCGGTTGATCGCCTGCTGCATGGACAGTTCGACGGTGGTGGCGGTCGCGGGGGCGTCGGCCCGTTCGATCAGCTCGGTCACAGCTCGACCTCTTCCTGCCAGACACGGCGCTGCCGGGTCAGCTCGTCGGTGGTCTCCCGGAAGACGTGCGTGAACAGCTCGGAGCCGTCCGGTTCGGGCGCGGCGGCCACGCCGTCGCGGATGGCCTCGGCGCGCGTCCTGGCCGCGGCGTCCACCTCGGCGAGCGACTCCTCGTCGGCGTGCCCGGCCTCGACCAGGGCCGCGCGCAGCAGGTCGAGGGGGTCCCGGCGGCGCCAGCGCTCGGTGTCGGCCTCGTCCCGGTAGCGGCCGGGGTCGTCGGAGGTGGAGTGCGGCTCGACACGGTAGGTCAGCGCCTCGATCAGGGTGGGGCCCTCGCCGCGGCGGGCGCGGGCCACCGCCGCGGCGGTGGCCTGGTACACGGCCCCGGCGTCGTTGCCGTCGACCAGGACACCGGGCATCCCGTAGCCCTCGGCTCGCGCGCGGACCGAGCCGCCGGCGACCTGGCGGTGGTTGGGGACCGACAGCGCCCACTGGTTGTTCTGGCAGAAGAAGACGACGGGGGCGGCCATGACCCCGGCGAAGTTCATCGCCTCGTGGACGTCGCCCTCCGAGCTGGCCCCGTCCCCGAAGTAGGCCAGGGCGACGCCGTCGTCGCCGCGCAGCCGTTCACCGACGGCCCAGCCGACCGCGTGCGGCACGGGTCCGCCGACCACGGCGTTGATCGCGCCGAAGCGGGAGGCCATGACGTCGTACAGGCCGCCGTGCCACAGGGCGCGGTGGGTGGCCATGTAGCCGACCATCTCCACTCCGTAGGCCAGGGCGGAGGCCATCTCGCGGTAGGTGGGGAAGACGAAGTCCCGCTCGGGGTCCATGGCCGCGGCGCTGGCGACCTGGGCGGCCTCCTGACCGCGCACGGACACGTAGGCGGGGAAGACGCCCTGGCGCTGGAGGGCGATGGCCTCGGCGTCCAGGTCGCGCGCGGTCCGCATGTGGCGGTAGAGCGCGCGGGTGAGGTCGGGCGGCAGGTGGTCCACGGCGATGGATCCCCGGCCCTCCGGCTCATCGTCGGAAGGCACTGGGCGCGCGGCCCCTCCCTCTCCGCGAAGCGGACTCTGGGGCGATGGCGGGCGACGGGTGGGCATGGTCGAGCGGCTCCCAACGTGGCCCCGCGCGTGGTGACGCGGTCGGGGCTCGGGTGTCACGGTCCTACCCGTGATTCTCCGGACATCTCGACAGAATAGCTAGATACATGGCCATAGTTGATACAAATGAGGACGTAGAGCAGCCAAATGTTCTTAGATGTCTAACATGGGCACGCAGTCTCGGCAGAAAACGGCACATCATGCGATACACCGCGAACCGGACCTCGCTCCACCCTGACTCCACACCGACCGGAACTCGGGACGACCGTGCCGCGCCCCCACCTCGAAGGCACGCCACGCGAGGACGGAATCACCGCGCGTAGTGCACCGAGCGTAGCCGTCGCTCCTGGCCACATGTGGACAACGTGCCGCCATGAGCGGGAATCAATGCGACAAACAGCAACAGAAAGGACCACAAGAGGAGAAGTTCTGTCACGTTTGCCGAAGCGCGGTGTAGTTACTCACGGGTCAGGGAAACCCCCGCCCCAGCGATGTCATCCACCTTGAGTACAGTCAGACTCCCCCGACCCGACACCACTCCCGTCGGGCCCGCGCGAGGTCTCCCGGAACGTTCCTCCGCGGTTATCCCCCTCCCGGGACGGCGGCGCCCACCCTCGGCCGCCCAATCTCGCGGACTGAGATCCCAATGGACGAGAACAACGTTTACCTGGTAGTTCGTTAGCCCCGGTCAAAGACGACGGAAGGGGCGGACACTGGCACAAGAGCACACGAGGAGCACGCACATGGCCATGGGCGACCAGCGCAGGAGCGGCCGGCGGCCGGACTCCACCGACCAGACCATCCTGAGCGCCCTCGCCAAGGACGCGCGGACCGGGATCACGGAGATCGCCGCACTGGCCAACGTCTCCAGGGCCACGGCCTACAACCGGATCAAGCGGCTCACCGACGAGGGCGTCATCCGCGGGTACTCCGTGGTGACCGACCACGCCAAGATGGGGCTCGGCGTCACCGCGCTCGTCCTCATCTCCGGAAGCCAGCCGGACTGGCGCGCCAACCGCGAGATCCTGTCCTCCTACCCCGAGATCGAGTACTGCTGGTACGTGGTGGGATCGGCGGACATCGTCCTCCTCGTCCGCGTCTCCGACACCAACCAGCTGCGCGACCTGATCCTCACCCGGCTCCAGTCCCTCCCCGGTGTGACCGACACCCAGACGCTCACCGTGATCGACGAGGTCGTCCACCGCCCCGTCGTGGAGCCCCCCGAGTTCGAGTGAACCGCCCGAGGCGGGCTCAGGCCCCGACCACCCCGGCGACCGAGGACACCAGGTCCGCGAGCAGCGCGGCACCCCGCGCACGAGCGGCCGCCACGTCCGCGTCCGCGTCCAGAACCACCTCGACGTAGGCCTTGAGTTTGGGCTCGGTGCCCGAGGGCCGCAGCGTCACCCGACCCCAGACACCACCCTCCAGCCGGAAACGCAGGGCGTCGGTCGGGGGAAGCCCCTCGTGGCCCCCGGAGAAGTCGTCGACCCCGGCCACCTTCAGGGGACCGAACTCCGTGGGCGGCTCGGCACGCAACCGCCGCATCGCCGCCGAGATCACTGACAGGTCCTTCACTCGCACCGAGAGCTGGTCGCTCAGGTGCAGGCCGTACCGGCGCGCCTGGTCGTCCAACAGATCCACCAGCGTGCGCCCCTCGCGCCGGGCCTCGGCCGCGAGCGCCGCCATCACCAGCGCCGCGCCGATACCGTCCTTGTCGGCCACGGGGCGGCCCCCGTCACCGCCGACGCAGTACCCCAGCGCCTCCTCGTAGGCGAAGACCGGCCGCCGACCGGGACCGCCGGCCCGGGCCAGCCACTTGAACCCGGTGAGGGTCTCCTCGTAGTGCACCCCCCGGTCGCGGGCGATCTTGCCCAGCAGACTGGAGGACACGATCGAGGTCGCCACCGCCCGGTCGGCCCCGGAGGTGTGGTCGAGCACGTACTCGGCCAACAGACCGCCGACCTCGTTGCCCGTGAGCAGCCCGTGGCCGGGCACCGCGACGGCGAGCCGGTCGGCGTCGGGGTCGTTGGCCAGCACCAGGTCGGCCTTCCCGGCCCGCCCGGCCTCGATCGCCAGGTCCATCGCCCCCGGTTCCTCGGGGTTGGGGAACTCCACGGTCGGGAAGTCGGGATCGGGGGCGAACTGGACGTCGACCACGGACGGGCGGGCGAACCCCGCCCGCTCCATGGCGGCCAGCAGCACCTCGCCGCCCACGCCGTGCATCGGCGTGTAGGCGATGGCCAGGTCCCGGTCGGCGCCCAGCGGCAGGGCGGTGACCGCCGCCAGATAGCGCTCGACCGCCTCCTCCCCCAGGACCGTCCAGTCCCGGCCCAGCGGCAGGTCACCGAGCGGTCCGACGGCGTCGATGGCCGCGGAGATCTCCGCGTCGACCGGGGCGACGATCTGGGCGCCCGCGTTCGGGCCGTCCCCACCGACGTAGACCTTGTACCCGTTGTCCCGCGGCGGGTTGTGGCTGGCGGTGACCATGATCCCGGCGTCGGCGCCCAGATCGCGCACGCCGAACGCCAGGACGGGGGTGGGCAGGGGGCGCGGCAGCACCGACACCCGGTGCCCGGCCCCGGTGAGCACCGCCGCGCTCGCCTCGGCGAAGTCCGCCGAACCGTGGCGGGCGTCGTACCCGACGACCACGTGGCTCCCGGCGGCCAGCCAGGCGCCGATCCCGGCGGCCGCACGCATGACCACGGCCCGGTTCATGCGGCCCGGGCCCGCGCCCAGCTCTCCCCTCAGTCCGGCGGTACCGAACTCCAGGCGGGCGGAGAAGCGGTCCTCGAGGTCGGCCAGGGCCGCGGCGTCACCGGACTCGACGCGGTCCAGCAGGGCGCCCAACTCCTCACGGGTGGCGGGGTCGGGGTCCTCGGCGAGCCACTGTCGGGCGCGGGCGACGGTGTCGGCGGTCATCGGAGTCCTTCGTTCTGGGTCGTGTTCGTGGAACGGTCACCCCAGGGGGTGTTGCTCGGGCGCCGCAGGGGTTCTCCAGGATCGAGGCTGCGCCGGAGGCGTCGGGCGCGGGCGCCCGCCCCGCCGCGGAGCGGTCCCGGGCGGTGGCGGGCGACGGGCGGGCCGAAGCGGCAGGCCCCGCACGAACACCGGCTAGAGCTTGGCCACGATGTCGGCGAGCAGGCGGCCGACCGTCCCGGCGGCGTCGCGCCCGGTGGCCAGCACGTCCTCGTGGTCCAGATTTGCGCCTTCCAGCCCGGCCGCCACGTTGGTGACCAGGGACATCCCCAGGACCTGGGCGCCGGCCGCGCGGGCGGCGATGGCCTCCAGCACGGTGGACATGCCGACGAGGTCGGCGCCCATGGCCCGCAGCATGCGGATCTCGGCGGGCGTCTCGAAGTGCGGACCGGGCATCGCCGCGTAGACACCCTCGGGCAGCTCGGGGGCGACCTCGCGGGCCAGGGCCCGCAGTTTGGGGCTGTAGGTCTCACTGAGGTCGACGAACTCGGCGCCGGTCAAAGGTGAGCGCGCCGTCATGTTCATGTGGTCGCAGATGAGCACGGGCGAGCCGACGGAGTAGTCGGGGTTGATGCCGCCCGCGGCGTTGGTGAGCACGATGGTCGTGGCCCCGGCGGCGACGGCGGTGCGTACGTTGTGCACGACGGCGTCGGTGCCGTGCCCCTCGTACAGGTGGGTGCGGCCCAGGAAGGCGAGCAGGTTCCGTTCCCCGTCGCGCACGCTGCGCAGCGTGCCGCTGTGGCCGTCGACGGCGGGCGGTAGGAAGCCCGGCAGCTCGGCCGTGGCCACCTCGTGGGTGGACTCGCCCAGAAGGTCGGCGGCGGGCGCCCAGCCCGAACCCATGACCAGGGCGACGTCGTAGCTGTCCACTCCGGTACGCGAGCGCAGCTCGGTCGCGGCTTCCTCGGCGATGGCCTGGGGTGTGCGGGTCACTGCTGGTTCTCCGTTCGTTCGGGCCGAGGCTTCGGCAAAGGACGGTGGCACGCTCCCGTGCGCACGGGCCGGGACAGGACGAGCTGCGGTCCGCTGAGGTCGTCGAGGTGGGTGCGCCCCGTGGGGGCGAACCCGGCCGACCGGTAGGTGCGCCGACCCACCTCGTTGGCCTCGTTGACGCACAGCACGATCTCCGTGGCGCGGGGAGCTACCCCAGCCACGAGCAGGTCGAGCAGGGGCGCGGAGCAGGCTGTCCTGCCCACACCGAGACCCTGCCACGCGGGGATGACGTAGAAGGCGCGTAGGAGCACCGCGTGCTCCGGCGTGTCGACCAGGTCGCGCAGGTGGCCGACCCGGTCGACGATCCCGAAACCGGCGCAGGCCTCGCGCGCCGTCTCGGGATCGGCGGCGTCGGCGCCGGTGCGCACGACGGCGAACGGGACGCGCGCGGGGTCGGCGTCGGCGCTCGGCAGGGTCTGTACCGGAAGTCCGGTGTACCGGGACTGTCCGGGTGCCAGGCGGTGGCGGAGCACCGTCTCCCGCAGCACGGCGACCTCCGCTGCGGTCCGGTCGAGCCGGACCAGGCGCAGGCCGCGCACGCGTGCCGTGCCCGGGCGCTCGGTCGGTGTGTGGGTCGCCACGATCGCTCCTCGTTGGCCGCGTCGGACCGGGACCCGGACGGGCCCCGGTCCGCCAGTGTTACACCCCGATCGGGTGCCAGACCGTCTTGGTCTCCAGGAACGGCGTCATCCGGGCGGTGCCCGGGTCGGGATCGAGCCAGGCGTCCTCTCCCCCGTCGGCACCGGGCCCGGGCCGCAGGACCCGGGTGAGGGTGGTGGCCGCGGCCTCCTCGAACTCGGCCGCCAGGTCCCCGGCACCGGTCAGGTCCAGGGCGTTGACGTCGGCGTGCGAGGCCAGGTGCGGACCGATCTCCGGCACCCGTCCGGTGAGCAGGTTGACCACGCCGCCCGGCACGTCCGAGGTGGCCAGCACCTCGGCCAGGTCGACCGCGGCCAGGGGCGCGCTCTCGGAGACGACCACGACGGCGGTGTTGCCGGTGGCGATGACCGGCGCCAGCACGGAGGTCAGTCCGAGCAGCGGGGCGCCCTGCGGCGCGAACACGGCCACGACGCCCGTCGGCTCGGGGGCGGAGTGGTTGTAGTAGGGGCCGGAGACGGGGTTGGCGCCGCCCAGCACCTGGGCGACCTTGTCCGTCCAGCCCGCGTAGTAGACCCAGCGGTCGATCGCCGCCGAGACGGCCTCGTCGGCGGCGGCGCGCGACAGCCCCTGGGCACGCTCGGCACCGGCGGCGAACTGGTCGCGGCGCCCTTCCAGGACCTCGGCGACCCGGTACAGGATCTGTCCCCGGTTGTAGGCGGTGCGCGACGACCAGCCCCCGAAGGCCTTGCGCGCGGCCGCGACGGCGTCGCGCGCGTCCTTGCGGGAGGCCAGTGCGGCGTTGGCGAGGTGGTCGCCGTCGGTGGAGGTCACGGGGTAGCACCTGCCCGATTCCGAACGCGGGAACGCCCCGCCCAGGTAGAGCTTGTACGTCTTGCGGACCGCCAGGCGCGGGGGCTTCGGCGCCTCAGCGGTCCTGCGCTGCTTAGCCAAGGTAGGCCTCCAAACCGTGCCGTCCGCCCTCGCGGCCGTATCCCGACTCCTTGTAGCCGCCGAAGGGACTGGTCGGGTCGAACTTGTTGAACGTGTTGGACCAGATGACGCCCGCGCGCAGGCGCTCGGCCGTCCACAGCATGCGGGAGCCCTTCTCCGTCCACACGCCCGCGGAGAGTCCGTACGGGGAGTTGTTGGCCTTGGCCACCGCCTCCTCCGGGGTACGGAAGGTGAGTACGGACAGCACCGGCCCGAAGATCTCCTCGCGGGCGACACGGTGTGCCTGGCTGACGCCGGTGAGGACGGTGGGGGCGAACCAGTAGCCGGCCGACGGCAGCTCGCAGGACGGCGACCAGCGCTGCACGCCCTCCTCCTCGACGGTGTCGGTCAGCTCCCGGATCCGCTCCAGCTGGGCGGCGGAGTTGATCGCGCCGATGTCGGTGTTCTTGTCCAGCGGGTCGCCGAGTCGGAGCTTGCCGATCCGCTCCTTGAGCTTGGGCAGCAGCTCGTCGGCGATCGACTCCTGGACCAGCAGGCGCGACCCCGCGCAGCACACGTGGCCCTGGTTGAAGAAGATGCCGGAGACGATCCCCTCGACCGCCTGGTCGACGGCGGCGTCGTCGTAGACGATGTTGGCGCCCTTGCCGCCCAGCTCCAGGGTCACGCGCTTGCCGGTGCCCGCGACCGAGCGGGCGATCTGGCGGCCGACCTCGGTGGAGCCGGTGAAGGCGACCTTGTCGGTGCCGGGGTGTTCCACGAGGGTCCGCCCGGTCTCGCCCGCGCCGGTGACGATGTTGACCACGCCCGGGGGCAGATCGGCCTCCTGGCAGATCTCGGCGAAGACCAGCGCGCTCAGCGGCGTGGTCTCGGCGGGCTTGAGCACGACCGTGTTGCCGGTGGCCAGGGCCGGGGCGATCTTCCACGCGAGCATGAGCAGCGGGAAGTTCCACGGGATGATCTGGGCGGCCACGCCGAGGGGGCGCGGGTCGCGGCCGAGCCCCGCGTGGGCGAGCTTGTCGGCCCAGCCCGCGTAGTAGAAGAAGTGCGCGGCGACCAGGGGGAGGTCGACGTCGCGGGTCTCCTTGATGGGTTTGCCGTTGTCCATCGACTCCAGGACGGCGAGCTCACGGGAGCGTTCCTGGATGATCCGGGCGATCCGGAAGAGGTACTTGCCGCGCTCGGCGCCGGACATCCGGCTCCACACGGTGTCGTGGGCGCGGCGGGCGGCGGCCACCGCCCGGTCGACGTCGGCCTCCCCCGCGACCGCGAAGCGGGCGAGCTCGGTCTCGTCGGCGGGGTTGACCGTCGGCAGGGTCCCAGCGCCCTCGGCGGGGGTGAACTCACCGTCGATGAACAGGTCATAGGTGTCGCGCAGGCGGACGACGGAGCGGGACTCCGGCGCGGGCGCGTAGTCGAAGATCACGGCTCTAGTCCAGCGTGTAGTAGTCGGGGCCCGGGTAGGTGCCGGTGCTGAGCCTGGTGCGCTGCATGAGCAGGTCGTTGAGCAGGCTGGAGGCACCGATGCGGAACAGGTCGGGGGACAGCCAGTCGGGACCGGCGACCTCGTTGACCATGACCAGTTGGCGGATGGCGTCCTTGGAGGTGCGGATGCCGCCCGCGGGTTTGACGCCCACGTGCCTGCCGGTGGCGGCGTGGTGGTCGCGCACGGCCTCCAGCATGACCAGGACGACGGGCGGGGTGGCCGCCGGGGACACCTTGCCCGTCGACGTCTTGATGAAGTCGGCGCCGGCGTGGATGGCCAGGTGGGAGGCGCGGCGGACGTTGTCGTACGTGACCAGTTCGCCGGTCTCCAGGATGACCTTCAGGTGCGCGGTCGCGCAGGCCTCCTTGACCGCGACGATCTCGTCGTACACCTTCTTGTAGTCGCCGGACAGGAAGGCGCCGCGGTCGATGACCATGTCGATCTCACTCGCGCCGTCGGCCACCGCGCAGCGGGTGTCGGCGAGTTTGACCTCCAGGGGCGCGCGCCCGGCCGGGAAGGCCGTGGCGACCGACGCGACGCCGATGCCGGTGCCCCGCAGGGCCTCGACGGCGGTGGCGACGCGGTCGGGGTAGACGCACACGGCGCCCACCTTGGGAACGGTCCGGTCGGCCGGATCGGGGAGGGCGGCCTTGGCGCACAGGGCGCGGACCTTGCCGGGCGTGTCGGCGCCCTCCAGAGTGGTGAGGTCCACCATCCGGATGGCCAGGTCGATGGCCTGCCGTTTGGCGGTGGTCTTGATGGACCGTGTGGCCAGGTCCTGGGCACGGGTCCGCGCTCCGACCTCGTCAACGCCGGGGAGTCCGTGGAGGAAGACCCGGAGCGCGCGGTTGGTCGTGGCCTCGAATGCGGTGTGGGGCACGGGCACCTACAGCTCGATGGAACGGTGTGTTCCGCTGTGGCCAGCGGAAACGGGCTCTCCGGCGCGGTACGGGCATCCCGTCCGGGCCGTCAGGCAGTCACCATAACCCCGGTCCGCGCGGGCGTCAGTACCCGCGCGGACCGCGCCGACCAAGGTTGGAGGAGCATCCAACCCGACAGAGATGGAGCATTAGGATGATCCTCTAACTTGGCCGCGAAAACCCCCATAAATCGCCCCTCGCCCCCGAAGGCCACCCGCCGAGACGAGGAGCGCGGTCTAGACCGGACTCATCCCATCTCCTCCAGCGAGCGGCCCTTGGTCTCGGGCACCCACCGGAGGACGAACGGGATCGAGAGCAGGGCGAACAGCGCGTACAGCACGTAGGAACCCGACAGGTTCCACTCCGACAGCGAGGGGAAGCTGACGGTGATCAGCCAGTTGGCGACCCACTGCGCGCACGCGGCGACACCGAGGGCGGCGGCCCGGATGCGGTTGGGGAACATCTCGCCGAGCATCACCCACACGACCACGCCCCAGGAGAGGGCGAAGAAGAGCACGAACGCGTGTGCGGCGACCAGGGCGACGGCGCCCTGGAGATCGGGCAGGGCGATCCCGGCGGCGGTCTCGGTCGTGAAGGAGAACGCCCACGCCGCCAGGCCGAGCGAGACGGCCATACCGGCCGAACCCACCACGGCCAGCGGCTTGCGGCCGACCCGGTCGACGAGCAGCATCGCGATCACGGTGCCGATGATGTTGATGATCGACGTGGTGAACGAGTAGAGGAAGGAACCGCTCGGGTCGACACCGACCGACTGCCACAGCGAGGAGCTGTAGTAGAAGATCACGTTGATGCCGACCAGCTGCTGGAAGACCGACAGGCCGATACCGACCCACACGATGGGCAGCAGACCGGCGCGACCGCCCATGAGGTCGCGGAGCGTGGACCTGTGCTCGCTGCGCATCCGCTCGTCGATCCGGGCGACCTCGGCGTCCAGGTCGACACCGGCGGGCTCGACCGTCGCGAGCACCCGCTTGGCCTCCTCCCTCCGCCCCCGGGCGACCAGGTAACGCGGCGACTCGGGGATGCGCAGCGCCAGCAGTCCGTAGACCACGGCCGGAACCACCTCGACGCCCAGCATCACCTGCCAGGCCTCCAGGCCCATCAGCGTGCCGCGCTGCTCGCCCCCGGCGAGAGCGAGCAGCCCCCAGTTGACCAGCTGGGAGATGGCGATGCCCAGGACGATCGCGGCCTGCTGGAACGAGGCGAGCCGCCCCCGGTAGGCGGCCGGCGCCACCTCGGCGATGTAGGCCGGGGCGATGACCGAGGCCATCCCGATGGCCACACCGCCCAGGGCGCGCCAGAACGCCAGGTCCCAGACCGCGATGGGCAGCATGGAGCCCAGCGCGCTGATCGTGAACAGCACCGCGGCGAACTGCATGACCCTGGGCCGGCCGACGCGGTCGGCCAGGCGGCCCGCGGCCATGGCGCCCGCCGCCGCGCCGAGCAGGGGGATGGCGATGACCGCGCCGAGCAGCCCCGACCCGACACCGAACCTGCCCCGGATCCCCTCGACCGCCCCGTTGATCACGGCGCTGTCGTAGCCGAAGAGGAAACCGCCCATCGCCGCCGCCGCGGCGATGAAGACGACGTAACGCAGGTGAGGGCCGGCCGACATCCTCGGTCTCGCCGGTGACGTGGTGCTCACGTGATCTCCTTGCCATCGTCAACTTGAGGGAAACGCCGGATGATGGCGCTCACAACTTCAAGAAGTGTAAACAAACTAGTGATGCAAGGCACAAGTCAGGCACAACATAGAAACCTTGTGTTCAAGGAATAAACACACGAGACCCCACCTACAGGGCGACAGTGGCGCAGGTGTGATCTGCATCATATGAGCGGCCGCCAGTAATCTGTGGGCATGGCGGAGTTCCGAATCAGCAGTGACGACCAGATCGACCTGCGCAGGATGGCCGCGGCGCTCGTGGAGTCCCAGGGATGGGCGCGCGAGGAGGTCAGCATCTGGGACACCCGCCGTGGCGAGGTGATCGTGACCGTGGACGACGCGCTGCTGCGCGGTCCACAGGAGGACCCGCTCAACCGCCCTCGGCACACACCGCACGACGTCCACGCGGCCTGCGAGTGGCTGCGGCGCGAGGACCCGTCACTGCGTCGCGTCGACTTCCCGACCCTGCGGCGGGAGACGGCGCGCTTCTTCTCCGCCGGGTGGACCCTGGCCGACGTGCGGCACGCGCTGGCCCACCGCCCCGACCACACGCCGTGGGAGAAGGGGCCGGAGGGAACGGACTGGCTGCGCGCCCGCCTGGGGGCCTGGCGCACCCCGGACGGGGACATCCGCCCCTCGAGGTCCCAGGAGGCGGCGCAGCTGCGGGTGATCAGCCGCGCGGGGCTGCCCATGGACATCGGCCTGCCCGAGGACGCCGAGGTCGCCCACCGGCCGGTGGCGCGTCCGGAGGTGGCACGGTCGGCCGCCGACGACGCGCGGCGGCTGATCCAGCAGAACACCCGGACCACGACCGACTCCCTGGCCCACCGGGACCGCACCGCCGACCACATCACCCGCCCGGATCGGACGTAGGCGGTGCCCGCCGTCTCGGCCGGGCCGGACGCTCGTTCCTCGCCGGGGCGCAGGCAGCCCTGACGGCACCCGTACAAGGACCACCGCGGTCACCCGCTCCCGGGGAACGGGCCCGGTGACCGGCCTCAGCCGCCCCTCGCCTGTCTGGCCTCCGCCACGCTCACGTCCACCCCGTCGGCGATCACGCCCAGGAGGGACTCCAACGGCCCCCGCCCCACGGCGATCCGCCACAGGACCGCGAACACGGCCGCCCCCAGGACGAACCACTCCAGCAGCCACGGAGAGCGCCACTCCCCGCTCGACAGACCGATGACGACGGCGATCGCGAACAGATGGCCGGTGTAGACGGTCAGCGGCATCCGCCCCACCGACGACAGCGGGTACATGAGCCGGCGCGCGCGCTCGGCCAGCCACACACACGCCACGATGACGATCAGCGCCTGGCCCACCGCCTGGGCGATCTCGAACGTGGTGCCGGTGTGCGGTGTGCCCACCGCCAGCCACCACCAACTGTCCGTCGGCACCTGACCGGAGATGGAGTACATCTCATCCTCCACCCCGGCGCGCAGTGACTCCAACAGCACCGGATCGGTGGCCACGGTCGAGGGCCGGCCCACCGTCATCGGTCCTCCCGCCACCGCCAGGCGATCCAACCCGCCCAGCGGGTGCAGCAGGAGCCACGATCCCCCGTAGGCGAACACGCTCAGCCCCGCGCCCACCGCGAGCAGCCGCCACCTCACGGCGGTGGCGGACAGGTCCGTGCGGCCGAGCGCCATGCCCGCGTACACGAAGGCCATGAAGGTGATCGCCGGGTAGTAGCCGGTCAGGAGGAACTCGGTGACCGAACCGAGCGAGGACAGCCGGGGTTCGGGCGCCCCCATGGCCGAACGCAGCGCGAACGACACGGCTGGACCGACGACCGCGAGCACGCCCGCCACCGCCCACAGCGCCCCGGCGCGGAGCCGCACCAGCGGCAGGGCCAGCAGGAAGTAGCCCGCGTAGTAGGTGAGGATGATCGCGACGGGCACGCCCATCAGGTCGAGGAGGACGCCCAGCAGGCCGATGACCGCCGCGCGGGTCACGACGCGTACGGTGGCGCCGCGCAGCGCCTCACCGTCCGAGGGCGTGGTGCGGCCGGTCATGAAGGCCAGGGACAGTCCGGCCAGGAGGGCGAAGAGCGCGGAGGAGTTGCCGCGCACGAACGTGTGCAGGGCGGTGGCGCCGTCCTCGGGCAACAGCCCGACCGAGGCCACCCCCAGGTGCACGGTGAACATCCCGAACACGGCGAGGGCTCGGGCGGCGTCGATACCGTCGATCCTGGGGCTGGGGACCGTGGAGTCGGTGGCGGCTCTGGGACTGTCGTCGGATCGGTTCTGGGCCACGTTCGTCAGGCTATGCCCATACTTTCATCCGGCCCAACCCCGCGGGCGCGTGGTCCGACGCACCCGCGGGGAGGCCGACGCCTCAGACCTGGCCGGACGGGCGGTCGGTCAGCCGGGTGAAGTAGTCGAGCGCCTCCGGGTTGGCCAGCGAGTCGCGGCTGACCACCTTGTCGGGGCTCTCCCCCATGAGGATCCGCTTGACCGGGACCTCCAGGACCTTGCCCGACAGGGTGCGGGGAACGGCGCTGATCGCGCGGACGCGGTCGGGCACGTGTCTGGGTGAACAGTCGGTGCGCACCCGACGGGCGATCTCCTTGGGCAGGTCTCCCTCCAGGTCCGCGCCGGGGCGCAGGACGGTGAACAGCTCGATCTTCGACGACCCGTCCTTTTGGGGAACGTCCACGACCAGGGCGTCGACGACCTCGTCCAGGGCGAGGACGGCACGGTAGATCTCGCTGGTGCCCATGCGCACGCCGCCGCGGTTGATGGTCGAGTCGGAGCGGCCGTAGATGATCGCGGTCCCCCGGTCGGTGATCTCGATCCAGTCCCCGTGCCGCCAGATCCCCGGGTAGACGGAGAAGTAACTGTCGCGCAGCCGCTCACCGTCCGGGTCGCCCCAGAAGCGGACCGGCATGGACGGGGCGGGCTGGGTGACCACCAACTCGCCCACCTCGCCGACGAGCTCCTTGCCGTCCGGGTCCCAGGAGGCCACGGCGAAGCCGAGCGCCCGGGACTGGATCTCGCCCTCGTACACGGGCAGGGTGGGCGTGCCGCCGACCAGGCAGCTGCACACGTCCGTGCCCCCGCTCGTGGAGAACAGCCACAGGTCGTCACCGAACTCCTCGTACACCCAGGTGAAGGCCTCAGGGCTGAGCGGGGACCCGGTGGAGCCGATCGCGCGGAGCGCGGACAGGTCACGCCCCTGGCGCGGGCGCACGCCTTCCTTCATGCAGGACGACAGGAACCCCGCACTGGTGCCGAAGACCGTGACGCCCGCCCGCTCGGCGAGGTCCCACAGCGCACCGAGGTCCGGCATGGGAGGTTCCGCGGCCGAAGGCCGTCCGTTGAGGGTGGTGGGCGACGGGTGGGCCGGGCTGCCGTCGTACAGGACGATGGACGCCTTGGTCAGCAGCACGCTGGCCAGGAAGTTCCACATCATCCAGCCCGTGGTGGTGAACCAGAAGACCCGGTCGTCCTCGCGGGCGTCCAGGTGGAGGTGGAGGTTCTTGAGCTGTTCGAGGAGGATCCCGCCGTGGCCGTGCACGATGGCCTTGGGCAGGCCCGTGGTGCCGGAGGAGTAGAGCACCCAGAGGGGGTGGTCGAAGGGGACGGGGGTGAACTCCAGCTCGGGTTCGGCGCCGTCGGCGGACGCGGGGCCCTCCAGCGCGCTCCAGGGCTCGGTGTCCGCCACCTCGGCGCCGGGGGTGAGGTAGTCCAGCAGCACGGTGTGCTCGACGGTGGGCAGGGCCTCACGCAGCTCCGCCACGACGGGGCGGCGGTCGAAGTCCTTGCCCCCGTAGCGGTACCCGTCCACGGCCAGGAGCACCTTCGGTTCGATCTGCGCGAACCGGTCGATGACGCTGCGCACGCCGAAGTCGGGCGAGCAGGAGGACCACACCGCGCCGAGGGAGGCGACCGCGTAGAACGCGGCGATGGTCTCGGGCAGGTTGGGCAGGTAGGCGACCACCCGGTCGCCCGGGCCCACACCGCGCTCACGCAGGCCGGCGGCGATCGCGGCGGTGCGGCGGCGCAGTTCGCCCCAGGTCCACTCGCCCAGGGGACGCAGTTCGGTCGCGTGGCGGATGGCGACCGCGTCGTCGTCACGGCCCTCGAAGATGTGCCGGGCGTAATTGAGGGTGGCGCCGGGGAACCAGCGCGCGCCCGGCATGATCCGCTCGGCGAGGACGCTCTCGTAGGGGGTCTGCGACCGAACTCCGTAGTACTCCCAGATCGCCTGCCAGAACCCCTCGATGTCGGTGGCCGACCATCGCCACAGGGCGTCGTAGTCGAACGCCTCCAGGGTGGTCGCGCCCTCGCCGAAGGCGCGGACCCCCTTGTGTTCCGTCGCCCAGCGGGCGAACGCGACGATGTTCGAGGAGTCGGCCGTGGCCTCGTCCGGCTCCCAGAGCACACGGGGCACGCTGCTCTCCGTCATTGGCCAGCCTTCCCAGTCGCATGGCTGTGTGTGAATGTGAGACCCATATAACACCACCGTGTGGTCGGGCTTCCGCCCCGCCCCTCGGGGTTGCGAAGGACGGGGCCGGACCCGGATCCGGCGACGGGATCGCAGGTCACCACGGCCGTGTGGGAGATGTGGCGGGTCCACCCACACAAGGGCGCGAGGGGGTGGGAAGGCCATCTTGACGACCACGGGAAGGCCGTGTGATGGGATGACCGGACGTCACGCGGAGTGACTCTGGGTCAGACTCCACGCAGGGCCGCGACGGCGGCGACCGGCGAGTCGACGACCGTGGCCCCGGTCGCCTCCAGCCGTTCCCGGGCCATGAGCCCGCTGGCGACCAGGAGCGCGTTCGCCCCGGCCTCGTGCGCGGCGCGCGCGTCGTCGTCGATGTCCCCGATCAGCACGACCTTGGCGGGGTCGACCCCCTGCCGGTCGAGGTGGTGCACGAGGTGCTCGGCCTTGGAGTCCTTCACGGTCGCGAATCGGCGACCGTCCACGCGGGTGAAGTGCGCGTCGAGGCCGCGCTCGGCGATCAGCGGGACCAGGTGTTCGTGGGAGGCCATGGACAGCAGTGACTGCGTGCCTCCGCCGCCGACCCAGTCGTGCAACACGTCCGGTACTCCGTCGGCCAGTGTGCAGCGGGGCAGGTGCTCGAGGTAGCTGCGATCGTAGAGCTCCTCGGCCTCGTCCCACTCACCGTCCTCGAAGGCACGGCCCAGCAGGTCCTCGTAGCAGGGAATGAGGGGACGCCGGAACACGGAGCGCCAGTACTCCATCTCCACGGGCGCGCGGCCGAACCTGGCGCACACGGCGTTCACCGCGGCGAGGTTGGCGTGGTTGTCGTCCAGGAGGGTGCCGTTCCAGTCCCAGACGATGTGGGTGATGTCGCGTCGGTCAAAAGTCGTCTCAGCCATTGTGAGCACCTTATGGGCAGCGGGTCGACACCGGAATGCGTCGTTCGCCACCCCGCCACCCGGTCATCCCCCTGGTCGTCTCAGGTCACGTCCCGTCCGGCGGCGCGTTCCTCACGCCGCCGCGCCCTCAGCCGGCGCCTGCGCCGCACGGCCCAGACACCGGTCAGGACCATGCAGGGGAACACGATGAGGATGAGGATCGGCAGCACGATCGCCAGAACCGCCGTGACGGCGCTGACGACGTCTTCGATCACGGAGACCACCGGGCCGCCCACACCACCGGTCAGGGTGTTGACCACCGGCCGGGACACGGCCTTGAGGACGTGGAAGACGAGTGCGACGACGACACCCGCCAGGACCGCGCTCCAGTCGACGCCGTCAGCGGCGGCCGTGGCGCCCAGGTCGGACAGCTCGACGGAGGTCGCGCCCGCGCCGAACGTGACGCCTCCGGCGGAGGGGCGGATCACGGTCTGGACGGCGTCGTTGAGGCTGTCCAGGGCGGGGACCTTGTCGGCGACGAACTCGACCACCAGAAGGACCGTGAGGCACACGAGGGTGACGGGGTGCTCCAGCCACGACCAGGTGGGCCCGAGGGGGACGAGGTCGGTGAAGCGGGCGAGCAGGCCGACCAGGAGGAGGGGAATGTAGGCGTTCAGCCCCGACGCCGAGGACAGCCCCAGGCCGGTGAGGGTGGCGATCATGCGCTTCCTTCGTGTTCTCCGTGGCGGAGGGGGCGTACCCGTGGCACGCCCCCTCACTACGCCGGTGTACACGTGTTGACGCGCATCCGCCGCCCGCGGTTTCGGCCCGGGGCACGGGCCCGCGGTCCGGCCCCGGGGCAGCCCGGATCAGCTCCGGCGCCTCCGAGCGGCGATCAGCGCGGTGACACCGGCCGAGACGACCACGAGTCCGGCGACGACCATGGCGGCGATCCCGGTCCCGGTCAGCGCGAGACGGTCACCGAAACCGCCCTCGGGCTGGACCACCGTCCACTCGTCGGCGCCGCCCGTCCCGAACTCGGTCTCGACGTCGGACCCGACACCCGCGTCAGGCCCGGTGTCCGTGCCGGACTCGGCGTCGACCACCGCCCGACCGTCCTCGTGCGAGAGGCGGTGGGAGTCATACGGGTAGTACGGATCGTCCGTCGGCGACGGCGTCGGGTTCGGAGACGGCTCAGGGCTGGGCTCCGGCGAAGGCTCAGGGCTGGGCTCCGGGCTGGGGCTCGGAGACGGCGAGGGCTCCGGGCTGGGCGAGGGTTCCGGACTCGGGCTGGGCTCTGGGCTGGGCTCCGGCGAAGGCTCCGGGGTGGGCGAAGGAGTCGGTTCCGGACTCGGCTCCGGGCTCGGAGACGGCGAGGGCTCCGGACTCGGCTCCGGGCTCGGAGAAGGACTGGGACTCGGGCTCGGAGAAGGCGAGGGCTCCGGGCTGGGCGACGGGTCCAGTGGAGCGCAGTCCATCGTGACATCGCCCAGGACCAGGTCGAAGAGCATCACCGTCTCTCCGGTGGGCTGCCCGCTCTCGTCCAGGAGTCGGGCCGTGGCCGACAGGGCGAGCTCCGCGTGCCCCCGGCTCCCCTCGACTTCCTGGACCTGCTGGGTGGTCACGGAGACCCGGACACCGGACGTCCCCGGCCCGTAGTCACCCGTGAAGTCGAGGGCGGTCGTCTGGAGTTGCTGGGAGACGGGGACCGACCGCCCGAAGACCGACACGGACACCGCCGCGGTCAGGAAGATGGGGTCGTGCGGGTAGGTGCAGTTGACGCTGTTCTGCCAGGTGGCGACGTCCAGGACCTGGGTGAGTCCGCCAGCGGCCGGTGTCCCCTCGTTCACGATCACCTGGGCGGGTCCGGCCGTACCCTCGGGCTGCGGCACCAGCAACTGGGTGAACGCCCCGTCGGCCCTGGCACGCGCGCTCGACGGGTTGAGGGTGGTCTCCACGACGGCGGTCCCCGTCGCGGAGGGGACGTTGGCGTCGATCACCGACGCGGGCCCGGAACCGACGACCCACTCCTCCGTGGCGTCGGCGCCGCCGACCTCGACCACGCCCCGGCTGCCCGTGACGGCTCCGGGGCCGTAGACGTCCGGATCCAGCGTGAGCTGGGCCCACGTGCTCGTCGCGTAGGGCGTCGCGGGCTGGGCCTCCACCTTGGGCATGCCGAAGGTGGCGCCGACGACGATCAGCCCGGACGCAGTCAGCGCCGAGACCGACGCGACAGCGCCTGTCCGAGCCTTTCTCAGCACAGTTTCACGAAGCGTATTCAAAGAATCACCCTATGTAGTTAATGCTGGCCAGACTGTCCAACGTTAGCCAGCGGATGTGGGCGCGGCCGGAGCACCAGACGACGACACGCGTCAAGATCGGGCAAACTTCAAGGACCGGAACCGAGAGCCGGCGAGCGGGCGCCCCCACCCGATTCGCGTGGAGAACCTCCCCACGCCGAACCGGCCGGAACGCGCGCACTCCGGCCGCGCGCATCGGAGGAATACACCCGAACCCTCCGCCATTGAATACCGCGTAGGGGTATACTCATCGCATCTGAACAGGGACGACACGGAAACGGCGACATGGCGGCAACGCACGGCTACAGCAACGACAAGCAGAGTCACATCAACCGACTGCGCCGCATCGAGGGACAGATCCGCGGCCTCCAGCGCATGGTCGAGGACGACCAGTACTGCATCGACATCCTCACCCAGACCTCGGCGGTGAACAAGGCACTGCGTTCCTTCGCCCTGTCCATGCTCGACGAACACCTCAAGCACTGCGTCGCGCACGCCGTCGCCAGTGGCGGCGACGAGGCCGACGAGAAGGTCCGCGAGGCCTCCGAAGCGATCGCCCGACTGGTCCGTTCCTGACCCCCGACCCCCGCGGCCTCCCCTCGGCCCGCGCGGCGCGACGAACGTGCCGCATGTCCCCCACCCTCCCGTCCTCCGCCCCAGGAGAACAGCCGTTCCCGCGAGATCGAACACCGACTGGCCGTGCCCGTGCTCGTGTCGGCACTCGCCTCCGTGCCCGCCGTCTTCCTCGGCCCATGGGTGGTGGAACCCGGTCGACCGTCGGTGGTGTGGTCACGCGGCTCGCCGGGCTCCTGTCTCTGGGTCGGGTGGGCCGTGCTCTTCGCGCTGGCCGAGAACCGGCGCGCGTGGCTGCGCGAGCACCCGTGGATGACGGTCATCGCGGCCGCAACGGTCCCCGCCGTCCTGTTCGCGCTCGGCCCCGGCCCTGGTCCCGCGGCGGCGGACGGGGCTGAGCACCCCTGGCGCCGTCTCCGGGACCTCCGCTCCCCCGAAGGTCCCGAACACAGGCGGAGCTCCGGGGGCACCGGGCCCCGGTGACGGCGAACCGCCAGAGCCCGGTCCTCAGTCCTCGCCGAAACGCGCGCGCAGGTTCTCCATCAGCCGGGCGCCCTCCCTGCGTGAGGTGTCCACGTCCAGGTAGTCCACAGCCTCCTTGTCCACGAACGAGGACGGCCTACCGTCGTCCGCGAACCCCAGTCGGGACACCTCGCCCCCGGTGAACGCGCGGATCGCCCAGTTGGACAGGATCCGGGCTCGGGCGGGCGTGGAGGGCACGGACGCCAGGTGGTAGCCGCGTGTGGCCGCGAGCGCGGGCGGTCCGCTCAGGTCGAACTTGAGCACGCGGGCCAGCGCGTCCTTGCCGCTCAGGTCCACGACCAGCCCCATGTCACGATGCCGGAACTCCTGGAGCGGGCGCCCGAGGATGGAGGAGACCACGTTCGCGGCGACCGTGGCGGCCTGACGGCTGGCGTACTGCGCGGTCGGAGGGCAGTAGGTGTGCTCCGTGTGGGCGAGATTGGGAACCGCGGCGGCGTCGCCGAGCGCGAACACGTCGTCCAGTCCGGGGACCCGCAGGTCGGTGCCGACCTCCAGTCGCCCGCGCTCCGTGGGCTTGCCCAGCGTCTCCATGAGCGGGCTCGGCGCGACACCGGCCGTCCAGATGAGGGTGCGGCAGGGCAGGGCCCGCCCGTCGGTCAGGACGACCTTGTCCGCGGTGACGTCACGGACGGTGACCTTGAGCTTGACCTCGATGCCCATGCCGCGCAGCATGTCGAGCGCCTTGCGGCCGAGGCGGTCGCCGAGTTCGGGCAGGACCTTGGGTGCGATGTCGACCAGGTGCCAGCTGATCGCCGACCGCAGTTCCGGGTACCGGCGCGCGGCCTCCTCGGTGAGCCGCAACAGTGAGGCCGCGGTCTCCACTCCGGTGTAGCCGCCCCCGACCACGATGAACCGGCAGCGTTCCTCCCGTTCGATCGGGTCGCGGCTGTCGTTGGCCAGTTCCAACTGGGCGAGTATGTGATCGCGCAGCAGCACGGCTTCGGCGAGGGTCTTGGCTCCGTAGGCGTGCTCGGTCAGCCCGGGGATGTCGAAGGACCGGGTGAGCCCGCCGGGCGCGAGGACCAGGCGGTCGTAGGGGCACGGCGCGAGCTCACCGGTCGAGCGCCGGACGACGACCATCCGGTCCGCCGTGTCGACCCCCACCGCGTGTCCGGGGATGAGCCTGGTGTCGCGGGTGAGCCGGTGCACGGACATCGCGACGGACTGGGGAGTGAGCAGCCCGGACGCGACCTGGGGCAGCAGCGGGCTGTAGAGCATGTAGTCGTGCGGGGCGACGAGGGCGATGTCGGCCATCCCCCTCGGGATCCGGCGTTCGAGGTGACGCAGGGTGTGGAGCCCGCCGAAACCCGCTCCGACCACCACGATACGAGGCCGAGACATCAGTTCACCGTTCCTTCTGCGCGTCTGGTCACCACCGAACGCGGGCGTACCCGTCGGCGGGTGTCCGTACGGCCCCGCGAGGACGACCCGCACGAGAGGTTTGCGCGCCTTTATTGACCTTTGTCCGTGTCCACGAAAGCCATACGGGCACTTCAGCACCCCGTAACCCACACATGACCTGACAAGACGGACACTTGTTGACTGTGTGTGGTTATGAGATCACAGAATGCATGACCACGTGAGACCGAAGGGAGCAGGGAACGCGTATGCGTGCGTTCACCAAGATCGCCGTCGCCTCGGCACTGGCCGGGGGACTGTCCGTCGTCGGGCTGGGAAGTGCCCTCGCCCAGCCGCCGGACGACCCGGTGGAGACGGTGGAGGAGACCACCGAGGGGGTCACCGAGACCGCTGAGGCGGCGGCCGGGGACGTCCCCGAGCTGTCGCCGGAAGCGGCGGCCCTGCTGGAGGACCCGGCGGTCCAGGAGCTCCTGTCGAACCCGGACGCCGTCGAGCTGCTGAGCGACCCCGACGCGCTGGCGGTCATCGAGCGGCTCCTCGCCACGGACGACCCTCTCGGCACCCTTGGAGCGGTCGACACCGGCGCGGTCGAGGACGTCACCGAACCCGTCGGCGGCGTGGAGGACACGGTCGGTGGGGCGACCGACCCCGTCGGCGGCCTGGTCTGAGCCGCGGTTCACACCGCACCCCCCGGGGCGCCCGCCTCGGGGGGTGCGGCACGCGTGGACACCGCACACCGCACGTCCGACCGCGGCGCGGTCGCGCCGCACCGATCCGACACCGATTCCCATCCCACGGGAGACACAGCGATGACCGCAAGAAAGATCGTGCTGGAGGACGCGGCACGCGCGTTCGCCGACGCCAACTCCACGGAGCCGTTCATCTACCAGCTCCCGCCGCACGAGGGCCGCGAGGTCCTGGAGAACGTCCAGAGCGGCTACGGAGTGATGAAGCCCGACGTCGACGCCGAGTGGACCACGATCTCGGGAGGACCGACCGGGCAGGTCCCGGTACGCGTCGTCCGGCCGTCCGGCGCCACCGGAGTGCTTCCGGCGATCCTCTACATCCACGGGGCCGGGTGGGTCTTCGGCAGTTCGCGCACCCACGACCGCCTCGTCCGGGAGCTGGCCGTCCGCACCGGGGCCGCGGTGGTCTTCCCCGAGTACGACCGCTCGCCCGAGGCCAGGTACCCGACCGCCATCGAGCAGAACTACACCGTCGCGCGGTGGGTGACGCGCCACGGCGCCGACAGGGGGCTGGACGCCCAACGCATGGCGGTGTGCGGGGACTCCGTGGGCGGCAACATGGCGATCGCGATGACCCTGATGGCCAAGGAGCGCGGTGACGTGCACCTGCGGGGGCAGGCCCTGTTCTACCCCGTCACCGACGCGAACTTCGACACCGGGTCCTACCGTGAGTTCGCCACGGGCTACTTCCTCAACCGGGACGGGATGATCTGGTTCTGGGACCAGTACACCCAGGACCCGGAGCAGCGCGCCGAGATCACCGCCTCACCGCTGCGCGCCTCGATCGACCGGTTGCGCGACCTGCCGCCCGCCCTCGTGCTCAACGGGGAGGCCGACGTGCTCCGCGACGAGGGCGAGGCCTACGCCAACAGGCTGCGCGAGGCCGGGGTCCCGGTGACGGCGGTGCGATTCCAGGGCATGATCCACGACTTCATGATGCTGGACGCTCTGCGCGAGACCCACGCCAACCGGGCCGCTCTCGTGCTCGCGGCGAACTTCCTCGGCGAGGTGCTGGAGACCACGGCCGCGGTGCCCCGCCAGCGCGCCGAGAGCGCGCGATCGGGGTCCTCCGCCGAGGCGGGACGTCCCACAGGATCCTGACAGAACCGACGGGGCCGCGGGAGAAACTCCCGTGGCCCCGCCCTCGTGGTCCCGTTCAGCCGCCGTTGAGCTCGGTGGCCACGCGCTCGCCGATGTCGGAGTCGATGTCACGCCAGTACTTCAGCGCGCGGGAGAGCACGCCCTGGTCGGTGACCGTGGACATGTGTCCGGCGATGTTGGACACCAGGCGCGCCCTGGCCGCGTCGTCCATGACGTCGTTGATGAGCGCCCGGGGCTGGACGAAGTCGTCGTCGTCCCGGTGCCGGCTGTAGGCCTCGCGGACCAGCTCGCCCGCCTCGACCTGCCAGCCCGTCGGGTCCACCCCCGTCTGGTCCCCGGCGTCGGGGCCGCCGAAGGAGTTCGGGTGGTACACCTGGGCGGTCCCCGGCGGGTAGGAGCGCATCCGCCCGTCCTTGGAGTAGGAGCGCACCGGCACGCGCGGCCGGTTGGGCGGGAGCTCGTCGTAGTTGACGCCGATCCGGTACCGGTGCGTGTCGGGGTAGGAGAACAGGCGGGCGAGCAGCATCTTGTCCGGGGACGGACCGACGCCCGGTACCAGGTTCGACGGCTCGAAGGCCGCCTGCTCGACGTGGATGAAGTGGTTCTCCGGGTTCTCCTCCAGCGTCATCCGCCCGACCTCGATCAGCGGATAGTCGCCGTGCGGCCACACCTTGGTCAGGTCGAAGGGGTTGAACCGGTAGTCCGCCGCGTCCTCCAGCGGCATGATCTGCACCTTCAGCGTCCACGACGGGTGGTCGCCGCGCTCGATCGCCATGTACAGGTCGCGCCGGTAGTGGTCGGCGTCGGCCCCGGCGAGCCGGTCGGCGTCGGCCTGGGTGAGGAAGTCGGCGCCCTGGTCGGTGACGAAGTGGTACTTGACCCACACCCGCCTGCCCTCGGCGTTGACCCACATGTAGGTGTGCGAGCTGTAGCCGTTCATGTGGCGGAAGTTCTTCGGGACGCCCCGGTCACCCATGAGCCAGGTCACCTGGTGCGCCGACTCCGGGGACAGCGACCAGTAGTCCCACTGCATCGTGTTGTCGCGCAGCCCCGTGCGCGGGTCGCGCTTCTGGGAGCGGATGAAGTCCTGGAACTTCTGCGGGTCGCGCATGAAGAACACCGGGGTGTTGTTGCCGACCATGTCGTAGTTGCCCTCGCGGGTGTAGAACTTCAGCGCGAATCCGCGCGGGTCCCGCCAGGTGTCCGGGCTGCCGAGCTCGCCCGCGACGCTGGAGAAACGCGCGAGCATCGGGGTCTGTCGGCCCGGTTGGAACACGTCCGCCCGCGTGAACTCGCTGACGTCGTTCGTCACCCGGAAGGTCCCGTAGGCGCCGCTGCCCTTGGCGTGCACCACCCGCTCCGGGACGCGTTCCCGGTTGAAGTGGGCCATCTTCTCGATCAGGTAGGCGTCGTGCAGGACCAGCGGCCCGTCCCGGCCCACACTCAGCGAGTGCTCGTCGCTGGCCACGGGCGTACCCGCGTTGGTGGTGGTGATCGGCTCACCGCTTCGTCCAGGGCCCTCGACCATGGAACTCCCCCCTCGTCCACGCTTTCGCGTCCCCGGAGGTCGGGGCCCCGGGGACGTGTCCGAGGCGTGGCCTACCCGGGGGCCGGTCAAGGTACGGTCAACGCGCGGACGCGGGGCCCAAAGCCCCGGCGGAGGGCGGCGGTTCGGGAACGGTGAGCGCGGCGGTGCCCATGGTCAGCAGGAGCTCGGCCATCCGGTCGCGTGGCAGTTCGCCCAGACTGTGCGGGGTGGAGTTGAGCAGGCCGAAGGTGGCGTGGACGGCGGCGCGCAGGGTGACGCGCGAGGCCTTGGGACGCAGCGCGGCCAGGACGTCCACCCACTCCTCCACGTAGCCGCGTTGTAGTCGGCGGACGCGGCGGCGGTCCGCCTCCGTGAGGTTGCCCAGTTCCCGGTCGTGGACGGTGATCAGCGCGGGTTCGTCCAGTGAGAAGGCGATATGGCCGCGCAGGAGCAGCTCCAGGGCCTCCTCAGGGGCCGAGGCGCGTGCCACGAGCTCCGCGCCGCGCCGGGCGAGCCGTTCACTGATGTCGACGAGGACCTCGCCGAGCAGGGCCTCCTTTCCCGGGAAGTGCCGGTACAGCGCGGGACCCGTGGTGCCCACGGCCCGGCCGAGTTCGTCGATGGTCACGCCCCGGTACCCGCGTTCGGCGAAGAGTCGGGCCGCCGCGCCCAGGATCGCCGTTCGGCGTTCGATCGTCGGTCTCGGCCCCATCCGCCCCGCCTCTCGTCGATTCCGCGGCGGCGCGCCGCCCCGCCTCTGGACACCCATGTTAGTAGTTATTAACATCACAGAAGTTAGTGAGCATTAACATCCCTCCACGAGAGGACACCATGAGCAGGGCATCCGTGCTCGGTTCGGCGGTCGACACCGCCGGACCCGCGTTCGCCGCCAACGACGCGGCGAACCGCGCCCTCGCCCTGGAGCTGCGGGAACGGATCGCCACCGCAGCCCTGGGCGGCCCGGAGAAGACCCGGGCACGCCACGTCGAACGCGGCAAGCTCCTACCGCGCGACCGCGTCGACCTCCTCCTCGACCCCGGCTCCCCGTTCCTGGAGATCTCCCCGCTGGCCGCCTACGGCTTGTACGGGAAGGACGGGCAGGACGCGCCGGGGGCGGGGATGATCGCGGGCGTCGGACAGGTGGCCGGTCGCCCCGTGGTCGTGGTCGCTAACGACGCCACGGTCAAGGGCGGCAGTTACTACCCGATGACGGTCAAGAAGCACCTGCGCGCGCAGGAGGTGGCTCTGCACAACCGCCTGCCGTGCGTCTACCTCGCCGACTCCGGGGGCGCCTTCCTGCCGATGCAGGACGAGGTGTTCCCCGACCGCGAGCACTTCGGACGGATCTTCTACAACCAGGCCACCATGTCCCGGCTCGGCATCCCGCAGATCGCGGCCGTGCTGGGTTCGTGCACGGCCGGGGGCGCCTACGTCCCGGCGATGAGCGACGAGGCGGTCATCGTCCGCGAGCAGGGCACGATCTTCCTGGGCGGGCCCCCGCTGGTCAAGGCCGCCACGGGGGAGGTCGTCACGGCCGAGGAGCTGGGCGGAGGCGACCTGCACTCCCGGGTCTCCGGCGTCACCGACCACCTGGCCGACGACGACGCCCACGCCCTCACCCTCGTGCGGCGCGTCGCCGACACCCTGGGGCCGCCCGGCCCCCCGGCCTGGGAGACGCGCGAACCGCGCCCGCCCGAGCTGGACCCCGAGGAGCTGTACGGGGTGGTCCCCTCCGACACCCGCACCCCCTACGACGTGCGGGAGGTCATCGGCCGGATCGTCGACGGCAGCGAGTTCACCGAGTTCAAGGCCGAGTACGGCACGACCCTGGTCACCGGGTTCGCGCACCTGCACGGCCACCCGGTCGGGATCATCGCCAACAACGGCATCCTGTTCGCCGAGTCGGCGCTCAAGGGCGCCCACTTCATCGAGCTGTGCGACCGCCGCGGCATCCCCCTGGTCTTCCTCCAGAACATCTCCGGCTTCATGGTCGGCCGCGACTACGAGGCGGGCGGGATCGCCAAGCACGGCGCGAAGATGGTCACCGCCGTGGCCTGCGCCCGCGTCCCCAAGTTCACCGTGGTCGTCGGCGGATCCTTCGGGGCGGGCAACTACAGCATGTGCGGCCGCGCCTACTCCCCCCGGTTCCTGTGGATGTGGCCTAACGCCCGGATCTCGGTGATGGGCGGCGAACAGGCCGCGTCCGTGCTCTCCACCGTCCGCCGCGACCAGCTGGCCGCCCGGGGCGAGGAGTGGTCGGCCGAGGACGAGGAGGCGTTCAAGGCGCCCATCCGCGACCAGTACGAGGATCAGGGCAGCCCCTACTACTCCACCGCCCGCCTGTGGGACGACGGCGTCATCGACCCCGTCGACACCCGCGAGGTGCTCGCCATGGCCCTGTCCGCCGCCCGCCACGCGCCGCTGGAGCCGGTGGGCTACGGCGTCTTCCGGATGTGAGGAACCCGTGACCACGACCTCCGTACCCACGGCGACCGTACTCGTCGCCAACCGGGGCGAGATCGCCCTGAGAATCCTGCGCACGCTACGGCGGATGGGAATCGGATCGGTGGCGGTGTACACCGACGCCGACGCTGACGCGCCGCACACCCTGGCCGCCGACCTGGCCCTGCGGGTCGACGGCTATCTGGACGCCCCCGCGATCGTCGCCGCCGCCCTGGAGGCCGGGGCGACGATGGTCCACCCCGGCTACGGCTTCCTGTCCGAGAACGCCGACTTCGCCCGGGCCTGCGCGGACGCGGGCCTCACGTTCGTCGGCCCGCCCGCCTCCGCGATCGAGGCGATGGGCGACAAGATCCGCGCCAAGGACACCGTCGCCGCCGCCGGGGTGCCCGTCCTCGGCGGGTTCACCGAGAAGCCCGGACGGCCGCTGTCGGACGAGGAGCTGGTGGTGGCGGCCGAGTCCACGGGCTACCCGCTGCTCATCAAGCCCTCCGCGGGCGGGGGCGGCAAGGGGATGCGGGCCGTCCACTCCCCGGACACGCTGCTGGCCGACGCCGCCGCGGCGCGCCGGGAGGCGCTGGCCTCGTTCGGGGACGCCACGCTGCTCGTGGAACGCCTGGTCCAGCGCCCCCGCCACATCGAGGTCCAGGTGCTGGCCGACCGCCACGGCAACGTCGTCCACCTGGGCGAGCGCGAGTGCAGCCTGCAACGCCGCCACCAGAAGGTGGTCGAGGAGGCGCCCTCACCACTGCTCACCGGGGCCCAGCGGGAGCGGATGGGCCGGGCCGCGGTCGCCGCCGCCCGGGCCTGCGGTTACGAGGGGGCGGGCACGGTCGAGTTCATCGCCGAGTCTGCGGCCGACGGCGAACTGTCCTTCTCCTTCCTGGAGATGAACACCCGCCTGCAGGTCGAGCACCCGGTCACCGAGGAGGTCGTGACGGTCGGCGGCGTACGCGGCGTCGACCTCGTCGAACTCCAGGTGCGTGTGGCCCTGGACGACCCGCTGCCGTTCGGCCAGGACGACGTGGGCTTCGAGGGCCACGCGGTGGAGTCGCGGATCTACGCCGAGGACGCCGACCGAGGCTTCCTGCCGAGCGGCGGACCGATCCTGGCCCTGTCCGAGCCCTCCGGCCACGGGGTTCGGGTGGACTCGGGGATCGCCGAGGGCGGCGAGGTGACCTCCGCCTTCGACCCCATGCTCGCCAAGGTGATCACGTGGGGCCCCGACCGCGCCGAGGCGCTGCGCCGGATGGACGCGGCCCTGGCCGGCTACCTGCTGCTGGGCTGTGTCACCAATACCGCCTACCTGCGTCGACTGCTCCGTCACCCCCGTGTCGTGGCCGGGGACCTGAGCACCGACCTCATCGCGTCCTCGCCCCCCGAACCCGCTCCGGACCGCGTTCCGGAGGAGGTCTACGTGGCCGCCGCCCTGGACCATCAGCTCGACCTGGAACCCGTCGCCACCGCCGACCGGTTCGCCGTCCCCGACGGGTGGCGGATGGGCGGCCCCGCGTGGACGCGGTGGCGGCTGCGTGCGCCCCGGCACGACTCCGCGGTCGTGTACGTGCGCCGGGTGGCGGCCGGGTCGTACCTGGTGCGGGTGGACGGGGAGGAGACCGCGCCCGTCGCGGCCCGCGCCCGCCGTTCCTCCGACGGCAGGCGGCTGACCGTCACCCACGCGGGGCGCACGCGCTCCTACACCCGTGTCCACGACACGGCCACCGCCCACCGCTGGCTGGGTGCCGACGGCGTGGCGTGGACCCTGCACGAGGAGCCCGTGGCCGCCGCCCTGCGCGACGACGAGGCCGCCGCCGACGGCACCGTGCGCAGCCCCATGCCGGGCACGGTGCTCGCCGTTCCGGTCGAGGTGGGGCAGCACGTCACGGCGGGCACCGCGCTGGCCGTCGTCGAGGCCATGAAGATGGAGCACTCCGTGCCCTCCCCGATCGACGGGACCGTCACCGACGTGGCGGTCCGACCGGGCGCGTCCGTACCGATGGACGCCGTCCTGGTGACCGTCACACCCGACGGGACGGAGGACACCACCGCCGACCCGTCCGAACCCACCCCCGCCACCAGCGAGGAGACCACACGATGAACCGCCATGAGCTGTCGACCGAGCACGCTGACCTCCGGGCCTCCGTCGAGGAGTTCGCACGCACCGAGGTCGCGCCCGTGATCGGTGACTTCTACGAGCGGGACGCCTTCCCGTACGAGGTCATCGCCAAGATGGGGCGGATGGGCCTGTTCGGGCTGCCGTTCCCGGAGGAGTACGGGGGGATGGGCGGGGACTACTTCGCCCTGTGCCTGGCCCTGGAGGAGCTGGCCCGGGTCGACTCGTCGGTGGCGATCACGCTGGAGGCCGGCGTGTCGCTGGGCGCGATGCCGATCTTCCGGTTCGGCAGCGAGGAGCAGCGGAAGACCTACCTGCCCAGGCTGTGCTCGGGTGAGGCGCTGGGCGCGTTCGGGCTGACCGAGCCGGACGGCGGGTCGGACGCGGGCGCGACCAAGACCACGGCGCGGCTGGAGGACGGCGAGTGGGTGATCAACGGGACCAAGTCGTTCATCACCAACTCGGGGACCGACATCACGGCGCTGGTGACGGTCACGGCGGTGACGGGACGGCGTGAGGACGGGCGGCCGGAGATCTCGTCGATCCTGGTGCCCTCGGGGACACCGGGGTTCGCGGTCGGGCAGAAGTACTCGAAGGTGGGCTGGAACGCCTCCGACACCAACGAGCTGGTCTTCGAGGACTGCCGGGTGCCCGAGGCCAACCTGGTGGGGGAGCGTGGACGGGGGTACGCGCAGTTCCTGCGGATCCTCGACGAGGGACGCATCGCGATCGCGGCGCTGTCGGTGGGGCTCGCCCAGGGCTGCGTGGACGAGAGCGTGCGCTACGCCCACGAGCGGAGCGCGTTCGGTCACCACATCGGGCACTACCAGGCGATCCAGTTCAAGATCGCCGAGATGGAGGCGCGGGCGCACACGGCGCGGCTGGCCTACTACGACGCCGCGTCCCGGATGCTGGCGGGCGAGCCGTTCAAGAAGGAGGCGGCGGTCGCCAAACTGGTGGCCTCCAACGCGGCGATGGACAACGCGCGTGATGCCACGCAGGTGTTCGGCGGGTACGGATTCATGAACGAGTACCCCGTGGGCCGGTTCTACCGGGACGCCAAGATCCTGGAGATCGGCGAGGGCACGAGCGAGGTGCAGAAGATGCTCATCGCCCGTGAACTGGGCCTGCCCGCCTGATCCGCGGCAGTGGAAGGCCCTCGGGAACGGTGGTGTTCCCGGGGGCCGGTTCCGTCCGTGTTTCGCGGGCCGGTCCGGGGACCGCGGCCGTGGCCGGTTCCGGACAGCCCGAACTGTCCGTGCCCACCGGGTGACCGTACGGTGTACGCGGCGCGAACGAACCGTGGGCCCCATTCCGACCGAGGGAACGAACCCGCTGGTCACAGCGGTGACCACACGGACGGTGGTGGAGCGGGGGCCCGTCGTGGTGCCGGTGCCCACAGGGATCCGCGCGGGTCTGGGAATCGCACGGGGTGTGCGTGACCCCCGGGACCGGCGGGGGTACGACCGGATAGGGGTGACAAGCACCCACGATCAGCACAGAATGGACTCACACGGCCAGGCCCCCTCATACCGGGTCCCGTACCCGAACCGCGCACAGCGGCCCCGCCACGGGTGACGAGGCCGTTCCACGTTCCCCAGCCGGAGGAGACACCGGATGGAAGGCGCTCTGTCAGTGATCGCACTGGTGGCCGTCGTGGTGTCGGCGGGCGCGATCACGGTCGCCGCGCATTTCCGCAAGGACCGGGCGGCCGAGCTCCGCTCCTGGGCCCACGAGCACGGATGGCACTACACCGATCACCATCCGCGGCCCCTGGAGGACACGGTGCTCCCCCGGGCCGTCCACGGCCAGCACGCGCGGTCCCAGTACGTCCTCACCGGGCGGCGCGGAACTCATCTGGTCACCGCTTTCGAGTACACGCACGCCGCCTCGGCGAGTGACCGGCGGGGCACCGGCCGCTCGCGGCACACGTACCGGATCGTGGCCGTGCGCACACCGGGCCCCAACGCGGAACTGGAGATCCGCCGACGCGTGGTGCCCCGTCCGGTCGCCGACGGGACCGAGCCGATCGACGCCGTGTTCGATCTGACCTTCCACACCGCGGGCAGCGACACCGCGTTCACCCGCGCGGTCCTGGACCGGGCGACCAGAGCCTGGCTGCTGGCCGACACCCGTTCCCGGTCCCTTCCCGTGCGCTTCTCCGGCGACCACGTCCTGACCTGGGCGCCCATGCGGCTGGATCCGGACCGGGCGCTCACCGCCGCCGACTACCTCATCGACCTCGTGAACCGGGTGCCGACGACGGCGTGGCACGGCCGCCCGACCGGCCGTTGACCGGCGGGCCGGGGAGGAATCGGAGCCTGCCGACCGACGGACGAGAACTCCGCGCGTGCGGTGCTCGTCCGGGCGGGGCTGAGCCCGGCTGGCGCCGAGGGCGAAGGCCCCGGGCGTCCGCGGGGCGTTCGGGCGGCCTGAGCCAGGAATCCCCACCTATCCCATGAGGGGAGGGAACTCATCTGAGAATCCCCTTCCTCCGGGGAGGGGGCAGTCACAACCGTGTGTACGTGGGACGGAACATGCCGTGCCAGGTGTGAAGGCAAGATAAAATCCGGCTTGCCCCAACGCACAAGGAGTATCATCCCCATGAGCGACCCCAACGCCACGCACAGTATCTCCCGGGCGGAGCTCTTCAAGGACGACGACGAGGAGCGGACCGCGCCGGACCCCAACGCCACGGCCCGGATCTCGCGTGAGGAGCTCTTCAAGGACGACGAGCCGCCGGCGCCCCGAAGCGAGCGCTGACCCACCGCCCCGTCCCGGGTGCGGCGGCCAATCCCCGCCCCGAAACCTCGGGCACGATGTCCTCTGGCAATCGTCGGTTGGCGGCCCACTCGCGGCACGGGGCGCGTCCGGGACGTGTTCCGCGGATACGACGAGCGCCCATCCGGACGTCCGGATGGGCGCTCTCGTGTGTGGGTCAGCGGCGCTCGCGTACGGCGGCCACGATCTCGGCCACCGCCTCGTCGATCGGCACCCCGTTGTTCTGCGACCCGTCCCGGTAACGGAACGACACCGCGTTCTTGCTGATGTCCTCGTCACCGGCCAGCAGCATGAAGGGCACCTTCTGCTTCTGGGCGTTGCGGATCTTCTTCTGCATCCGGTCGTCGCTGGCGTCCACCTCGACCCGGATGCCCTCGGCCCGCAGCTTGGCCTCGATCTCGCGCAGATAGGGAACGTGCTCGTCGGCGATCGGGATGCCGACGGCCTGGACCGGGGCCAGCCACGCCGGGAAGGCGCCCGCGTAGTGCTCCAGGAGGACGGCGAAGAACCGCTCGATGGAGCCGAACAGGGCACGGTGGATCATCACCGGGCGCTGGCGGGAACCGTCCGCGGCGGTGTACTCCAGGTCGAAGCGCTCCGGCAGGTTGAAGTCCAGCTGAATCGTGGACATCTGCCAGGTGCGCCCGATGGCGTCCTTGGCCTGCACCGAGATCTTGGGACCGTAGAACGCGGCCCCGCCCGGGTCCATGACCAGCTCCAGACCCTGCTTCTCCGCGGCCTGGCGCAGGGTGTCGGTGGCCTCCGCCCACACGTGGTCGTCACCGATGTACTTCTCCGGGTCCTTGGTGGACAGCTCCAGGTAGAAGTCGTCGAGCCCGTAGTCGCGCAGCAGGTCCAGCACGAAGGTCAGCAGCGAGTCGAGCTCGTCCGCCATCTGCTCCTTGGTGCAGTAGATGTGCGCGTCGTCCTGGGTGAACCCCCGGGCTCGGGTGAGGCCGTGCACCACGCCGGACTTCTCGTACCGGTACACGGTGCCGAACTCGAACAGGCGCAGCGGCAGCTCACGGTAGGAGCGCCCGCGCGCGTCGAAGATCAGGTTGTGCATCGGGCAGTTCATCGGCTTCAGGTAGTAGTCCTGACCGCCGTCGAGCTGCATGGGGGGGTACATGCCGTCCGCGTACCAGTCCAGGTGCCCCGACTTCTCGAACAGGGTGCTCTTGGTGGCGTGCGGGGAGTAGACGAACTCGTAGTCGCCCTCCTCGTGCCGCTTGCGCGAGTAGTCCTCCATCACACGGCGGATGATCCCGCCCTTGGGGTGGAAGACGGCGAGACCGGAGCCGATCTCGTCGGGGATGGAGAACAGGTCCAGCTCCGAGCCGAGTTTGCGGTGGTCGCGCTTCTCCGCCTCCTCCAGGAAGGTCAGGTAGGCCTTGAGGGCGTCCTTGTTCTCCCACGCGGTGCCGTACACGCGCTGCAGCTGCGGGTTGGTCTCCTTGCCCCGCCAGTAGGCGGCGGCGGTGCGCATGAGCTTGAAGGCCGGGATGACCTTGGTGGTGGGCAGGTGCGGCCCCCGGCACAGATCCTTCCAGCACTGCTCACCGGTGCGCGGATGGATGTTGTCGTAGATGGTCAGCTCACCCGCGCCGACCTCGACGCCGGCGCCCTCGGCGGCCTCGGCCGCGTCGCTGCCCTTGATGCCGATGAGCTCGAGCTTGTACGGCTCGGTGGCCAGTTCGGCGCGGGCCTCCTCATCGGAGACGACCCGGCGGTCGAAACGCTGCCCCTGCTTGATGATCTGCTGCATCTTCTTCTCGATGCTCTTCAGGTCAGCGGGGGTGAACGGCTCGGCGACGTCGAAGTCGTAGTAGAAACCGTTCTCCACGGGCGGGCCGATGCCCAGCTTGGCCTCGGGGAAGAGCTCCTGGACCGCCTGGGCGAGGACGTGGGCGGTGGAGTGGCGCAGGATCGCCCGCCCCTCCTCGGAGTCGATGGCGATCGGCTCGACCACGTCGCCGTCGGCCAGCTCGCGGTCGAGATCGCGCGGCTCACCGTTGACCATCGCCGCGATCACGGTCCTGCCGTCGGCTTCCAGGGCCTGACCCGCCGTGGTCGTGGCCGCCACCGCACGCGGGGTTCCGGCGAGGGTGATGTGCAGCTCAGGCGCGGCGGACACGGTGACTCCTAGGGATGTGTGGTTCGTGGTCGGCGCCGGGGCCGCCGCGTGCGGGCGGCCAGGCGTTTCGCGTCCGATGGTATCGGCTTCGCGTACGCACCGCTTCGCGTTGTCCACAGGCCGAGGGGCGGTCACGACCCTCGATTCGGTCGCATGATTTCGGATACGCGGGATGGTCCCCGGACACACCCCTACGAAGGAGGAGGAAGGAGCAGCATCACCGATCCCCACCGAATCTGTCATGGATCGTCACGGTATTCCCGGGATCGCTGGCTCCCCCACCGTGGAGCATTGATCAACTCACTGAGATCGGTGACAATCAGCTGACATCCGATCGCCCCCAGCCCGACCCGAATCCGCCCACTCGTTCCGACCGAATACTGTGAGCGCATGTCACCGAGCCCTTCCCAAGGTCCGCCGGCCCCGGAGACATCCCCCTCTTCTGCTCGTGTTCGCCGATGGCGGCGGCTGCGGGCGCGGTTCCGACTCTTTCGCCGACGCATGCACTCGCATCCGGCTCTCCACCTGACCTGGCGCGTGGTGGTCACCACGGTGGCGGTCCTCGTCATCGTGGCCGGTCTCGTGATGATGGTGTTCCCCGGCCCCGGAGCGGCCTCGGTCGTCCTCGGCCTGTTCATCCTGAGCTCGGAGTTCCACTGGGCCCACCGGCTCCTGCGCCCCGCGCGCACGTGGTTCCGCCGCGCGGAGCGGTTGGGCAACCGCCTCAAGGACGACCTCCTGAGCCGCCTCCGCGCCCGCAGGGCCGCCAGGAGGGGCCTCACCGCCCCCGACCCCGACTAGGGCACCCGGAACGCCCCGCGCGTGGGTCCGCCGTCCCTTCCGGCCCGCCCGCCCGGCCGGGGCGCGGGAGCCGCGGCCGCGCGGATCGCGGACGACGAAGGGGCCGGCCCCGTTTCCACGGAGCCGGCCCCTTCCTCATGTGGGCGATACTGGACTCGAACCAGTGACCTCGTCGGTGTGAACGACGCGCTCTAGCCAACTGAGCTAATCGCCCTTGAGCTGTTGCCCTGTCCGCCCTGTCGGCCGGACAACAAAGACTCTAGCGCATCTTCGGGGGTGGTCCGCGCACCCGTCCGCACCCCCGGGATCTCGGGTGTGTGACAGAGGCCACATTTCACCCCGGAAGCCCGCCCGGTCCTGCCAAGATGTGGCCCGGATCCCCGCTCTGAGAAGGAGATCCGGCCCCCGCGGAACCCGCGGGGACCCCCATCTCATTACCCTGGCGTGACGTGGGCCACCCGACATTGGGAAATCTTTGGTTTCCCCTGGTCATTACAGTGACGAAGGATCGGGAAGCCGCCATGCGGCACGCTGGCCCCGAGGAGCGGACAGCGCGGTCTCCGGTCCCACCCGACCAAGAAAGTCTCCGTACTCACGTCATAGTCCGCGGACGGCCGCGTTGGAGCGAGTGAGACGGCAACCGACCCGCGCCGCAACAGCAGGGCCGGACGAGAAAAGGTTTGGCGAACATGAACAGTAGCGACACCACTGCCACCGCCGAGCTGGGCCTGCGGCTCGTGGTCCCCGAACGCACCTCGGTGCCCCTGGTCGCGCGACTCGACTACAGCTCGAATGACCCGTACGCGATTCGGGTCGCCTTCCACACCGGCGAGGACGACCCCGTCGAGTGGATCTTCGCCCGCGAACTCCTCACCGTCGGCATCGTGCGCCCGGTGGGCGAGGGCGACGTCCGCGTGTGGCCCTCCAAGGACGACAGCGGGGACCGTACCGTGAGCATCTCGCTCTCCTCCCCCTTCGGGCAGGCCGAGTTCGACACCCAGGTCTCGCCGCTGGCCGAGTTCCTGCACCGCACGTACGAGATCGTGCCCGCCGGCCAGGAGCCCACGTTCGTGGACCTGGACGAGGAGATCCAGCAACACCTGAACCCCTGACCCACCCGCACGGACACGACTGGGGGACGGCGCCCGACGGCGCCGTCCCCCAGTCGTGTCCTCAGGCCTCCGGTGGCCTTCCCGGAACCGCTCAGGGGTCGATGAGGGCCGCGGCCCGCTCGGCGAACACCGCGGCCGCCTTCACGGTGACCGGACCCGGCCCCGCGCAGACCTCCCGCCCGTCGATGCGCAGGATCGCCTGGACGTCGCGCCCGGTCGACGTCAGGAAGGCCTCCGAGACCTCGGGGAGGCGTTCCATGGGTACGTCCTCCTCCTCACCGCCGAACCACTCCAGGACGAGTTCCCGGGTGATACCCGCCAGCGGCCCGGCCGACAGCGGCGGGGTGACCAGCCTGCCGTCCAGCACCACGAAAACGTTGCTCCCGGTGCCTTCGCAGAGGTTGCCGCTCACATTGCGAAAGACGGACTCGGAGGCGCCTCTCGCCCTCGCGTGCGCGAGCGCGCGCACGTTGTCGGCGTAGGAGGTGGTCTTGAGGCCCGCCAGCGCACCGAACTCGTTGCGCGGCCAAGGCGACAGGGCGACCTCGGCCGTGGGCGCGATCGTCGGGAACGGGCTGACGGCCACGATCGCCGTCTGCTCTCCCGACAGGCGGTCCGACCCCAGCGGTCCGGTGCCGTCGGTGACGGTGATCCGCACGCGCGCGTCGGCGATCTCGGGGTTGGCCGCCAGCGCCAGGGCCACTCCGTCGGCGATCAGGTCCAGATCGGGTTCGGCCAGGCCGAGGCCGGTGGCGGAGCGGGCGAGCCTGCGCAGGTGCCGCGTGAGCGCGAACGGGCGCCCCTCCCGGGCCCGCACCGTCTCGAAGACACCGTCGCCGACCGTGATGCCGTGGTCGAACACGGGGATGAGCGCCTCGCCCTCATCCACGACCGTGCCGCGGCCGAAACCGGCCCCGGCGATCCACACCTTCATCCCAACCCCCAAGTCCTGTCGTGCCCCCTCGGGCGATGACACACCGTCGATCCTGCCACCCCCGTCCGACCTGGGACGCGACCACCCCGACCTCGGCCGCCTCCCCGTACCCGTGACAGCGGCGGCTTGGCAAGCCCCGTGTCCGGCACCGGCCGCCGGTCTGCTTTCTGATTCGCTGTTCACACGGCATCACGACTGGTCACGGGACCGGTTCCCGCCTCCGGACCACCCCGGTCACGGCCAACGGACCGGACAGATAAGTTACGAATGACTATCATCTGGGCAACGCTTATGCGGGACCGGTGCACGCTGTCGACCGCCACCCCCACAGGGCGGGACAGCCGCGCACCGCGCGCGAGTCCCCTCACGCCCGACCGACTGACAGAGCAAAAGAGAGCCATGACCCCACCGAGCACTGCACGTGGAGAACTCAGCTGGCTGCTGGACGACCTCCTCACCCGCGCCTCCGGTACGCAGCACGCCATCGTCCTGTCCACCGACGGACTCCTCATGGCCACCTCCAGCGGGCTGGAACGCCCGGCCGCCGAACACCTGTCCGCGATCGCCTCGGGGCTGCACAGCCTCGCGGGCGGAGCGAGCAAGCAGTTCTCCGCGGGCGGGATCCGCCAGAGCATCATCGAGATGGACCGCGCCTTCCTGTTCGTGGCCGCGGCGGGCGAGGGCGCCTGCATGGCACTGATGTCGGACGCCGACAGCGACGTCGGCCTCATCGCCTACGAGATGAACAAGGTGATCGAGAGGGTCGGCCAATACCTCTCGGCGCCGCCACGCCCGGACATGCCGTCCACCCCCGCGCACGTAGAGAAGTAGGTAGGGAGCGTCATCCGGGCGGGCCGACCGGGGCGGGCCGCGGGCGCGAGGCCTGCCGCGGGGGGAGCGGTAGCACGCCCGGAGAAAGCCGATTTCGCGCTTGGCCAGGAATCCGCTACAGTTCTTAACGCAGCGAGCGGGGCGGCCGGCAGGACCGGCCGGACCGGAAGGACTCGCCGCGCGGACGTGGCTCAGCTGGTAGAGCATCACCTTGCCAAGGTGAGGGTCGCGGGTTCGAATCCCGTCGTCCGCTCGGAAAAGGTGTGGTTCCCTCCCGGAGTGGACCACACCGATCCGGGCCGAGCCCGGATCACACGCGGACGTGGCTCAGCTGGTAGAGCATCACCTTGCCAAGGTGAGGGTCGCGGGTTCGAATCCCGTCGTCCGCTCGAGGAGGCCCGCACGGGTCGGAGCAGGCCCTCGTGCCCTTCCTTGCCGGAGTGTCCGAGTGGCTTAGGTAAGGGACTGCAAATCCCTGCACACGGGTTCGATTCCCGTCTCCGGCTCCATGGATCTCATCCTCCAGATGAGGGCGGTTAGCTCAGTTGGTTAGAGCGCTACCTTGACACGGTAGAGGTCACAGGTTCGAATCCTGTATCGCCCACGGACTCAGGACGACCCTGCTCGGGGGCCTTTGGCCGCCTCGCAGGGTCGTCCGTCGTGTTTACCGGGGGGAGACCCCCGAGCTACCCCCCTGCGGTTGAGGTCGCGCAGATCGACGAGGTGGGCGGGGCACTCTCTCGCAACGCGGGGCTTCGCCCCAGAGGTTGTCGTTGGCTTGCCCAGGGTCCACTCCACTCCGGAACGACCCTGTTCGCGCGTGAACGCGCTCGCCGGGTCGTTTCGTCGTTTCACTCCACCTTCCGCCCCAGGAACCTCAGCCCGACCACGGCGACCACCGCGCACAGAACCAGCGCCGCCCACCAGGGCAGACCGAGACCGATCGGGAGCAGCCCCAGCACGAGTACCACCCCGGCCACGGTCAGGGCGTACGGCAGCTGCGTGCGCACGTGGTCGATGACGTCGCACTGGGACGCCAGGGAGGAGATGACCGTGGTGTCGGAGATCGGCGAGCAGTGATCGCCCCACACCGACCCCGCGAGGATGGTCGAGACAGCGGCGAACAGGATGGGGTGGCCGTCGGGCGCGGCCAGACCGCGCGCCTCCAGGGCGGCCCAGGCCAGCGGAACCGCGAGCGGCGTCAGGATGCCCATCGTCCCCCAGCTCGTCCCGGTGGCGAAGGCCACCGCCGCGGCGATCACGAACAGCAGGGCCGGAAGGAGGAACAGCGGGATCGCCTCACCGAGCGCGCCCGCGATGAACTCCGCGGTGCCCAGCCGGGCGGTGAGGTCGGACAGAGCCCAGGCCAGGGTCAGGATGATGACCACGTACAGCACGCACTTGAGACCCGCGAACCACGCGTCGACGATCTCGCCCATGGTCAGGATCCGCTGCCCCATGCTCATCGCGGCCGCCACGACCAGTCCCAGGAGCGACCCCCACAGCAGCGACGAGAACGGGTCACCGGCCCCCACGATCTCGATGACGGTGTCGCCCTCCCCGGTGGCGAGCAGTCCGACCACCGTGGTGACGACCAGGACCAGGATCGGGACCAGGGCGTTGACCAGCCTGCGCGGCGTCTCCTCGGCCGGGGCCAGTTCGTCCGCCTCCCCTCCGACGCCCAGGTGGGATCCCTCGCGCAGGACCTCCCCCGTGGAGCGCGCCCGGCGCTCGGCGGCCAGCATCGGACCGAAGTCGCGGCCCGTCAGAGCGACCGCGAAGACGAACACGATCGCCAGGATCGGGTACAGCGCGTACCGCAGCGACTCGACGAAGACCGCGAAGCCGTTCATGGCCAGGCCCGTCCCGGCGACGGCGTCGTCGATCAGCACCACCTGGAAGCCGATCCAGGTCGACAGCAGCGCGAGTGTCGCCACCGGCGCCGCCGTGGAGTCGACGATGTAGGCGAGCTTCTCCCGCGACACGTTCAGCCGGTCCAGGATCGGGCGCATCGTGTTACCGACCACCAGAGTGTTGGCGTAGTCGTCGAAGAAGACGGCCACGCCCAGGCCCGCGGTGACGGTCTGGCCCCCGCGCGGGGTACCGGCCCACCGGGTCACCGCGCGCACGATCCCGTCGGTGCCGCCGTTCTTGCGGATCACCCCCACCAGGCCACCGATCATCAGCGTGAACACCACGATCATCACGTGATCGGGGTCGGCGAGCGCCTCGACGGCGTACACGCCCGCCGAGTCGAGCAGTGAGGTCAGCAGGCCGGCCGGGGACAGCCCCTCCAGGAGCCACGCTCCCAGCCAGATACCCGCGAACAGGGCGGGCAGGATCTGCCTGGTCGCGAGCGCGAGGCCGATCGCCAGGAGGGGCGGCAGGATCGACCACCAGCGGCCCGTCGCCACGGTGTCCGCCTCCTGCGCGGGGTCGGCGGGTACGGGCGCGGCCCCCACCCCGGAGGCGAAGGCGCCCAGGGCGACCACAGCGACGCCGGCGAGCAACAGCGCGCCGCCGCTGCTCCGCCACCGCCCGGGGCGCGGCGCACGGGGTCCTTGGGCCCGGCCGTCCTCCGTGGTCGGTCTGATCCGTGTCATGGCCGTTCCTTCCGGGCGGGTACCGTCGGGCGGGCTGATGTTCCGGGCGTAGGTGCGGGGTCATCGGTGATCGACGGGTACCTCGACAGTCGCCCACCTCAAGGCGCCGAACGCCGAACGACCGCGCGAATTGTCCTTTTGGGGAACGGCCTTTACCGTCGCCGTCGACGGCACCGGCTCCGAGTGCCGGTGCGCGGCCCGTCCTCGGCGGCGGCCGGCGTGGACTCAGGGGCACCACGCTCGCACCCATGGTGAAGGGACGGGTCACGGGGGTCCAACGGCCACGCTTTCGCTACCGACAAGTAACCCACTGGTGCCCGGTTAGCGTTCTGGGATGGTCAGGCTGTGCCCTCGTGTACAGACGAATTGCCCCCATGATTCTCGCCGCACTCATCCCCCTCCTCGTCGCGGCCGTCCCCGCCTCAGCCGACGACGGACGGACACCCCGCATCACCACCTACAACGCCTACCTGCTGCCCACCGCGCTCTACCCCAACTGGGGCCAGTCGATCCGCGCCGACCTGATCGTCCAGGACGGCGTCGTCTCCGGCCAGGACGTCGTGGTGCTCCAGGAGCTGTTCGACAACTCCTCGGCCGCCATCCTGCGCGAGGGGATCTCCGAGGAGTACCCGCACGGCACCCCCGTGGTCGGCCGCTCGCGCGACGGCTGGGACGAAACCTCCGGCTACCGCTCCTACACGACGACCAACGGCGGTGTGAGCATCCACAGCACGTGGCCGATCACCCGGCGGGAGCAGCACATCTTCACCCGCGCCTGCGGCTCCGACTGGTTCGCCAACAAGGGCTTCGCCTACGTGGAGCTCGACACCCCCGACGGCCCCCTGCACGTCCTGGGCACCCACATGCAGTCGGAGGACAGCGCCTGCTCCGACGGTGAGGACGAGGAGATCCGCACCCACCAACTGGGCCAGATCCGCGACTTCGTCGACGCCACCGTCCCCGACGACGAACCCGTCTACCTCGCCGGTGACCTGAACATCGTCGGCGGCGGCCAGGAGTGGGAGCAGGCCCTCAAGCGGCTCGACGCCGTCGAGCCGACCCACGCGGGCGCCCCCTACTCCTGGGACACCGAGACCAACTCCATCGCCCGCTACAACTACCCGGACTGGCCGTCGGAGCACCTCGACCACGTGCTGCCGATCCGCAACTCCGCCGCGCCCGCGTCCTACGTCAACGAAACGCGCGACGTGCACAGCGAACCGTGGACGGTCTGGTCGTGGGGCCGGTCCTACACCTACGAGGACTACTCCGACCACTACCCCGTCTTCGGCGGCTGAGCTTTGTCGTGACGTTCCTCGGGCGCGCTTTCCGGACCCCTCCGGAGCGCGCCCCTCGTCGTCTCCGCGTCCGGGAGCGCCCTGGGCCGACCGCGCGCCCGGGAGTAGCGTGGAGGGGGAGTTCCTCCTGATGGACGCACCCGGACGGAGTGAGGAGCCATCATGTGGCAGATTCTACTGTCCGTCCCCGCGAACGGGGATGGCTGGGGAGACCATCCGTGGCCGATGGGTCCGGGAATGATGAACCCGTGGCTGATGGGCGGTTGGGCGATGGGCGCTTGGGCTCTCGGCGCCCTCCTCCTCATCGCCCTCGTGGTGGTGCTCGCGGTCTGGCTGGGCCGGTCGGGAGGCTCCCGGGGCGCGGCCGCACCGGGTCCGTCGGTGACGGACTCCGCGCTGGCCGAACTCCGACGACGCTACGCCACGGGCGAGATCTCCCGTGAGGAGTACTTCCAGAGGAAGACCGACCTCGAGCAGTGAACCGGCCGGACGGCGTCGCGCGCCGTCCGGCCGGTCCTGGGCGCTCAGGAACGCTTGGCCGCCCTCCAGGGCATGAGCTCCTCGATCAGCGGCCGTGACAGCGGCGCGCCGAGTTCGGCCAGCTCCGCGCAGCCGTCCGAGCCCAGGACCGCGTAGGGCGCACGGGCCGACCGGTCCGTGGCCTCCTCGATCTCGTCCCTGCGCCGCCGCCCCTCGGGGGTCAGCGCGGGATCGGACTCGTCGGTGATCCACCCCTTTTCGCGCAGTCGCTCCGTGGCCCGGTCCCACTCCTCGTCCGACCACGCCCTGGTGGTCTTCAACAGCTTCGTAGGCAGGGCGTTTCCGGCCACCACGTGCGTGATCAGGGCCTCCAACCCGCTCAGGCCCGCCAGTGCCAGGGCGGCGACGTGACCGTCGCCGCGGTACTCGCGCAGCCGGGTCTGCGCGTGCCACAGGACCATGTGCGGTTCCTCCGGCCAGGGCAGGGCGGCGTGGGCGGCGTAGAGCGGGCGACCGGCGACGTCGTCGGCCACCGCAGCGGCCGCGCGGCGGGCGAGTTCGGCCGCGCGGGCGAGTTCCGGCGAGTCGACGGTGTCACCCAGGACGCGGCGCAGGGTGGCGTCCGCGGCGGCGTGGCGAGCGGCGAGGATCCGTTCGGGTGCGGCGAGCTCCCACACCTGGGGGACGGTCGAGCGGACGATCTCGGGGTTGAAGTTGTAGAAGGTGGCGGCCACGACCTCGGCCGACACCGGGCCCATCGCGGCGGCGCGCGGGCCGAAGTAGGCCGCCCAAGCCTTCAGACCCAGCTCCTCGTAGGCCGCGGTGGCCTCCGGCGAGAAGTAGATCATGGAGTGGTAGGGCTCCAGGGACTGCCAGGCACGGCGGGCGTCGCCGGTGCTCACCGTGTCCCCGGGGATGTGGTCGCTCATGAAACGCGGGTCTCCTCTCGGCGCGGATCGGGGCCGCACCGGAACGCAAAATACCGACCGGGAGGTATGGGGGTCAACGGATCCGCTCGGCGCCTGTGGACGACCGCGGGGCGACACCGCCTAACCGACGATCGGGCGCTCCTCGGGGAGTTCGTAGCGGCGCGCGCGCCGACGCAGCGCGAGCGCCGAGGCCAGGGTGATCGGACCGATCCTGCCCACGAACATGAGGAAGACGATGAGCACCTCCCCAGCCGCCGGAAGTTGGCCCGTGATGCCCGTCGACAGGCCGACCGTGCCGAAGGCCGAGGTCACCTCGAACAGGATCTGGTCGAGCGTGAACGGGGTCATCATCATCAGCGCGAGGGTGGACGTCATGACCAGGCCGACGGCGAGCAGGACCACGGTGGTGGCCTGCGAGGCGACTCCCGTGGCCAGACGGCGGCCGGCCACGTGGACGCTCGGCTCGCCGCGCACGTTCGCGTAGACCACGAAGGCCAGCAGGGCGAAGGTGGTCACCTTGATCCCGCCCGCGGTCCCGGCGCTGCCACCGCCGACGAACATCAGGATGTCGGTGACGAGCAGGGTCGAGGTGTTCATCTCGCCGAACGGCAGGCTGTTGAACCCGGCCGTGCGCGGCATGACCGCCTGGAAGAACGCCGCGAGGATCCTGCCCCGCAGGTCGAGCACGCCCATGGTGGCCGGGTTGTTCCACTCCAGGGTGAGGAAGGCGACGAACCCGACCAGCAGCAGCACGGCGGTGGTGGTCAGGGTGATCCTGGCGTGCAGGGACCAGCGGTAGGCCTTGCGTCCCTTGCGGGTGAACCACCACAGCTCCACCCACACGGGAAAGCCCAGACCGCCCGCGATGACCGCGAGCGCCACGGGAACGCTGATCCACGGGTCCGCCACGAACCCTTCGAGGCTGTCGGAGAACAGGGCGAACCCGGCGTTGTTGAAGGCCGAGACCGCGTGGAACACCCCGAGGTAGAGGGCGTGGCCCACGGGCTCCCCGTAGCCGAGCCACCAGCGCAGCCAGAGGACCGCCGCGAGGATCGACTCCGCCACGACCGTCACCAGGAGGACGCCCGTCACCAACTGGCGTACGTCCCCCAGGGTCAGCGCCTTGGCCTCCGACCTGGCGCGCACGGCCATGCGCAGCCCGAGTTTGCGGCCGACCACCAGGGTCAGCACCGTGGCCAGCGTCATGATGCCGAAGCCGCCGACCTGGATCAGTGCCAGGATCACGACCTCACCGAACGTGGACCAGTACACGGGTGTGTCCACGACGATCAGGCCGGTCACGCACACCGCGGAGGTCGCGGTGAACAGTGCTGTGACGAACGGGGGCGCCTCCCCCGTCTCCGTGGCGACGGGCAGTGACAGCAGGACCGTGCCGACCAGGATCACCGAGGCGAACGCCCCGGCCGTCAGCTGGGGCGGCCTCGCCCACCCGGACAGCCCCCGGAGGGCGCGGTCGGCCCGTCCGCGCGCCCTCAACCGCAGCCGGGACAGGCGCGACCCCACGCGCCCCCGACCCCGCGTGATCACTCCCGGCCTCCGCGTGCGCCCTCCGCGCCGCCGAGGCCGCCGCCCGCCGCCCCGGAGGGGAGGAAGCGGTACCCCAGACCGGGGTCGGTGATGAAGTAGCGCGGGCGCGGCGGGTCGGGCTCCAGCCGCTGCCGGATCTGGGTCATGAAGACCCTCAGGTAGTTGGTCTCGCGGCCGTAGGCCGGACCCCACACCTCGCGCAGCAGGTGCTCGTAGGTGACCAGGCGCCCGGCCTCCCGGGCGAGGACCTCCACGATGTGCCACTGCCGCGGGGTCAGGCGGACCCGCGTGCCCGCCCGGAGGACCTGCTTGGTCGCCAGGTCGACCGTGAAGTCGGCGGTCTCCACCACCGCCTGTTCCTCCGGTGGCGTGGAGCGCCGCATCGCCGCCCTGACCCGGGCGAACAGCTCGTCCATGCCGAACGGTTTGATGACGTAGTCGTCAGCGCCCAGGTCCAGGGCGCGCACCTTGGTCGCCTCGGTGTCGCGTCCCGACAGCACGACGATCGGCACACCCGACCAGCCGCGGAGCCCACGGACGACGTCCAGCCCGTCCAGGCCGGGCAGGCCCAGGTCGAGCAGGACGAGGTCGGGGTGGTGCCGGGCCGCGAGGCGCAGCGCGGCCTCACCGGTTCCCGCCAGGTCGGCGGTGTAACCGCGTGCCCTCAGGTTCACCTCGAGGGTCTTGCGGATCCGCGGGTCGTCGTCGACGACCAGGATGTGGTGTGTCGTGTCCATGGGGGCGTTCAGTCCTCCACCCGAACGGAACACCAGGTCAGCGTCCGTTTCGGGCTTCTCGTGCGGAGACGATGGTATGCCGTGGCGCCGCCGGGTCACGCGCGACGGCACCGGGCGGGCACCGGATCGACTCTGGAGGACCGTGACCAGGCCCGACAAGCGCGACAATGCCCTCTTAGCGCCTCAGGGCCGGAAATTAGCGGTTCGTTAGCGGCAATCCGTCAGAAATGCCCGGTCAGCGACGTAAGAATGGGTTCCCGGAGAGGGGGCCGCACCGATGGAACGTGGCCGACTGCGCATCTACCTGGGCGCCGCGCCCGGCGTGGGCAAGACGTGTCGGATGCTGGAGGAGGCGCACCGGCGCCTCGGCCGCGGAACCGACGTCGTCGTCGGCTTCGTCGAGACGCACGGGCGCGTCACGACGGCGGCGATGCTCGAGGGTCTGGAGGTCGTCGCGCGCCGGACCGTCACCCACCGCGGCGGCGCTTCCGAGGAGATGGACCTGGACGCCGTCCTGGAACGCGCGCCACAGGTCGTCCTGGTCGACGACCTCGCCCACACCAACGTCCCCGGCGGCGCCCACACCAAACGCTGGCAGGACGTCCAGACCCTGCTCGACGCGGGAATCACGGTGCTGTCCACCGTGGACGTCCAGCACCTGGAGTCGCTCAACGACGTCGTCGCCCGGATCACGGGCGTCACCCAACACGAGACCGTCCCGGACGCGTGGGTCCGCCAGGCCGGGCAGATCGAACTGGTCGACATGACCCCCGAGGCACTGCGCCGGAGGATGGCGCACGGCAACGTCTACGGCCCCGAGGGGATCGACGCGGCGCTGGGCGGCTACTTCCGGGTCGGTAACCTCACCGCCCTGCGCGAGCTCGCGCTGCTGTGGCTGGCCGACCGGGTCGACGCGGAGCTCGGCCGGTACCGGGACGAGCACGACGTCGCCACCACCTGGGAGGCGCGCGAGCGGGTCGTGGTCGCCCTCACCGGTGGTCCCGAGGGCGAGACCCTCATTCGCCGGGCCACCCGGATCGCCGCCCGGAGCAAGGGCGCCGACCTCATGGCCGTGCACGTGGCGCGCGGCGACGGGCTGGGCGGCACCGACCCCTCACGGCTCGCCCGGCAACGCGTGCTTGTCGAGGACCTGGGCGGGACCTACCACCAGGTGCTGGGCGAGGACGTGCCGACGGCGCTGATCGAATTCGCGCGTGCGGTCAACGCCACGCAACTGGTGCTGGGCGCCAGCAGGCGCGGCAGGGTGGCCCACATGATCTCACCCGGGGTCGGGGTCACCACGGCCGCGGTGTCCGGGTCGATCGACGTCCACCTGGTCGCCCACGACGGGACGAACACGGGCCGGCGGTCGGACCCGGCACCGGGCGCGCTCTCCCGCCGCCGCAGGCTGGCGGGCTTCGCCCTGGCGCTGACCGTGCTGCCCCTGGTGGTGTTCGGGATCGGCCTGCCCCGCGACGAGAGCTCGTTCCCCAGCGGTGTCCTACTGGTACTCGCGACGGTCACGACCACGTCACTGGTCGGCGGTATGCGACCCGCCGTCGCAACGGCCCTGGGCGGCTTCCTGCTGCTCAACTTCCTCTACACGGAGCCGTACCGCACCTTCGCCATCGGCTCGCCGCAGCACCTGCTCGCGCTCGTGGTGTTCCTCGTGGTGGCCGTGTCGGTGAGCGTGGTGGTGGACCGGTCGGCCCGCCGCACCCGGCAGGCCGCCCAGGCCGGCGCCGAGGCCAGGACACTGGCGGCCGTGGCGGGCGCGGTTCTGCGAGGATCCCGCCCCTTGGAGGCCCTGCTCGAACAGCTTCAGGAGACCTTCTCCCTGACGTCGGTGGCGCTGGTCGAGCGGTCGCCCGGCGCGCCGGCCGCGCCGGCCGGACCGGACCACCGCACGGACCCGGACCTGTGGACGGTGGTGGCCGCCGTCGGGAATCCCCCGTCGCCGGCCCCCGGCGGCTGTGACGTGGACGTGCCCATCGACGACTCCCTCGCCCTCGCCCTGCACGGCCGCCGCCTGGCCGCGGGCGACCGGAGGATCGTCGAGGCGTTCGCCGCGCAGGCCGCGCTCGCTCTGCGCCAGGGCAGGCTGGCCGACGAGGCGGCCGCGGCCAGACCCCTGGCCGAGGCCGACCGCATGCGCACCGCCCTGCTGGCCGCGGTCAGCCACGACCTGCGCGCCCCCCTGGCCTCCGCGAAGGCCTCGGTCACCAGCCTGCGCAGCACGGAGGTGAGCTTCGGCCCGGAGGATCGGGCCGAACTCCTGGCCACGGCCGACGAGTCCCTGGACCTGCTGACCGCCCTGGTCGCCGACCTGCTGGACATGAGCCGCCTCCAGGCGGGGGTGATGGGCGTGTCCGCCACCGAGCTGCCCCTGAAGGAGAGCGTGCTCCGCGCGCTGGACGAGCTGGGTGAGGGGGGACGGTCGGTCCGGGTCGACGTCCCGGCTGAGCTGCCCCTGGTCACGGCCGACCCGGGCCTGCTCGAACGGGTGCTGGTCAACGTCGTCGGCAACGCGCTGCGGTTCAGCCCGCCCGACGCCCCGCCCACGGTCACGGCCGCGGCCTTCGAGGACGGTGTCCGGGTGCGGATCGTCGACCACGGGCCCGGCGTTCCGGAGCAGGAGATGGGGCACATGTTCGTCCCCTTCCAGCGGCTGGGCGACACCGAGCACGACGCCGGTCTCGGTCTGGGGCTGGCGCTCTCGCGCGGGCTGGTCGAGGCCATGGGCGGCGCGATGGTGCCGGAGACCACCCCGGGCGGCGGCCTGACCATGGGCCTCACCCTCCCGTCGGCGGCCGACGGGAGGGAGGACCCCGTGCGGACCGGGAGGGCGGACCCGCACGGCGGCGCGGCGGGCCGCCTCCCCGCCGGCGGAGGCCGGGACGGAGAGGGCCCGCCGCGTCAGGGGCTCAGGCCGTGACGCCCCCGTCCACCACCAGGTCGTGGCCGACCGCGAAGCCCGCCTCGTCCGAGGCGAGCCAGAGCACGGCGGAGCTGATCTCGTCGAGGTCGCCGATCCGCCCCACGGGGACGGAGGAGGCGAACCGGGCCGCGCGCTGTTCCTCGCTCTCACCCGGGAGCAGGGACATCGGCGCGTCCACGGGACCGGGGCTGACGGCGTTGATCCGGACGCCGTCGCCGATGTGGTCGAGCGCCGCGGCGCGGGTCAGGTGGCTCAGGGCGGCTTTGGAGGCCCCGTAGGCCGCCATTCCGGCCAGCCGCTGGTGGGCGCCGATGTTGGAGGAGGTGTTGACGATCGCCCCGCCGCCGTGCGCGCGCATGTGGGCGATCTCGTGGCGCATGGCGAGGAACACACCGGTGACGTTGACGTCCAGGACGCGCCGCCACGTGTCCGGGTCCAGGTCGGCGACCGGGGCGGCCTGGCCGAGGATCCCGGCGTTGTTGTGCGCGACGTCGAGCCCGCCGTGGCGCTCCACGACGGTCGCGACCATGCGCTCGACCTCCTCCTCACGCGTGACGTCGGCGCGGATGAGGTCGGCCCGTCCGCCGTCCTTCGTGATCAGCGCGACGGTCTCGGCCAGGTTCGCCTCGGTGGTTCCGGCCACCACCACGGTGGCGCCCTCACCGGCGAAGGCGCGGGCGGTGGCACGGCCGATGCCGCCGCCCCCTCCCACGACGAGGACGGTGCGGTCGGTGAAACGCGCGGTCATGTGGGTCTCCTCGGGTCGGTCCCTCCGACGCGCGCTCTGGCTGGGTCGGAAGGAAGCATTTTTCCAGAATGATCGTTCTTGAATTTGGGCATGAGAACGCCCGGGAAGGGCGTTGGCCGCTCAGCCCAGAGCGGCCAGCGCCTCCCGGGCGGCGTCGCGGATCCTGGCGGGGTCGTCCGCCCCCCGCGCGGCCACGCGCATCCCCTGGAGCAGGACCAGCAGGAACCGCGCCAGCGCGCGGGGGCTTCGGTCCTCGGACAGCTCCCCCTGGGCGCGCGCCCGCGTCAGGGCCGAGGTCAGCGCGGTCTCCACAAGGTTCCAGTTGGCCTCGACCCGGCGCCCGACCACGGGGTCGCACGGGGCCATCTCCACCGCGGAGTTGACCACGAGGCAGCCGTCGCGGTCGGTGACGGCGTCCTCGGCGTAGCGCTCCACGATCGAGCGGACGGCCGGCAGGACCGGCCCGGGCTGGGAGAGCAGGCCGACGAAGTCGACCCCCTCCTCCACGTACCGGTCGTGGGCCCGCACGTACAGCTCGTGCTTGCCGCCGAAGGTCGAGTACAGACTGGCCCTGCTGATGCCCAGGTGCTCGACGAGGTCGGCCATCGAGGTCGCCTCGTACCCCTTGCGCCGGAACAGGTCCACGGCCTTGCGCAGAACGGCGTCCGGATCGAACTCCTTGGTTCTCGCCATGTCCGTGACCCTAACCCTTTCGAGAACGATCGGTCAAGAAAAGAGGTGCGTCCCCAGCGGCCGCGGGTACGCGTCGACGCGCGCCCCGTGGTTGCCCTGGAGCGCGCTCCAGGTCCTAGGGTGCGGGGCATGACGACACCGCAGAAGACGATCGGATCCGGGTTCGGCCCGCGCAGCACCGCGAAGGAGGTCCTGGAGGGGATCGACCTCACCGGCCGGACGGCCGTGGTGACCGGCGGCTACTCGGGGATCGGGCTGGAGACGACCCGGGCCCTGGCCGCCGCGGGCGCCCGGGTGGTGGTCCCGGCCCGCAGGCCGGAGTCCGCGGAAAGGGAACTGGCGGGGATCGAGGGCGCCGAGGTCGACACCCTCGACCTGTCCGACCTGGACAGCGTGCGCGCGTTCACCGAACGCCTCCTGTCCACGGGCCGCACGATCGACGTCCTCGTCAACAACGCCGGGATCATGGCCTGCCCCCGGTGGACGGCGGGGCCGGGCTGGGAGTACCAGTTCGCCACCAACCACCTGGGGCACTTCGCCCTCACCAACCGGCTGTGGCCCGCCCTCGCCGACGGCGGGGCCCGGGTCGTGTCGGTCTCCTCGGCCGGGCACCACAACTCGCCGATCCGCTGGGACGACCCGTGGTTCGAGGACGGCTACGACCGCTGGAAGGCCTACGGTCAGGCCAAGACCGCCAACGTGCTCTTCGCCGTCCACCTCGACCGGCTGGGCGAGGCGTCCGGCGTGCGGGCGTTCTCCCTGCATCCGGGCGCGATCCTCACCCCGCTGCAACGCCACATGGCCAAGGAGGAGATGGTCGCCAACGGGTGGATCGACGAGGACGGCAACCTGGCCGACCCGTCGTTCAAGACCCCGGAGCAGGGCGCGGCCACGCAGGTCTGGGCCGCCACATCGCCTCAGTTGGCGGGGATGGGCGGAGTGTACTGCGAGGACTGCGAGATCGCCGCGCCCGCGGGAACCGACGACACGCGCCCCGGGGTGCGCTCCCACGCCACCGATCCCGGACAGGCCGAACGGCTGTGGGCGTTCTCCGCCGAACTCACGGGGGTGGACGCCTTCGCCTGAGGCCTGTCGGCCCCTCTCGGGGCGCCCCGTCCCGTCCCGACCGGTTTTGCCGGATCCGAAACGAACGCTGGGCTCCCGGTGACCGACCCTGTCGGATGATGAACGAGCGGTATGTGTACCAACGCACTCGTCTGTGACACCCGTGGAGCCGTACCCGGAGTCCGACCTCGGTCCGTCCGGACGGCCGGTTAGGAGCACGCCATGCGGACATCATCCGCCAACGGCTGGCAGTTCTTCGTCGCGACACTCATGATCGTCATCGGTGCGATCAACATCGTGCAGGGCGTGGTCGCGCTCGTGACCCCCGGTTTCTACGCGGTGACGGAGACCGGCATGCTCGTGTGGGAGTACGGGGCCTGGGGCGCGCTCCTCGGCATCTGGGGCGCCGTCCTCGTCATCGCGGGTCTGGCCGTGCTGTCGGGCAGCACCTGGGCCCGGGTGTTCGGCGTCGTGCTCGCCGCGATCAACATCATCGCCCAGCTGGCCTTCCTGGTGGCCATGCCGCTGTGGTCGGTCGTCGCGATCGCCGTCAACGTCCTGGTGATCTACGGCATGACCGCCGGATGGCCCTCAGCGGAGGAGATGGAGCCCGAACGTCAGGAGGCCGCCTACCGCAGCGGCTACCGGGCGGCCCACGAGGCGCCGCGCGGCGCGAAGAGCGCGCAAGGGTCGACCGAGCAGTCCAGCGGACGCGAACAGACGACCGGCTGACCACCGTTCGCCGGATCCCGGCGCCGTTCCACCGGAGCACCGTCCCCGCCCGACCATCCCGGGCGGGGACGTTCCCGTGTCCGGCCCGGTCCGACCGCCCTTCACCCCTCGTAGAGGCGGTCCAGCGCGGCGCGGTGGCGCTCGACCACCACCCTGCGGCGGAGCTTGAGCGTCGGTGTCAGTTCCCCGCTCTGCGGCCCCCACTCCTCCGCCAGCAGTACGTGGCGCCGGATCCGTTCGGGGCGGCTGAGCCGCGCGTTGGCGGACTCGACCGCGCGCTCCACCTCCGTGACCACGACCGGGTGTTCGACCAGGGAGCGCACGTCGCCACCGGTGTCGATCCCGCGCGCCTCGGCCCACACCGGAGCGGTCTCCGGGTCCAGGACGAGCAAGGCGACCAGGTAGGGGCGGCCGTCACCATGGGCGAGTGCCTGCCCGACCAGCGGATGCTCCTTGAGCGCGCTCTCCACCAGGGCGGGCGACACGTTCTTGCCCCCGGAGGTGATGATCAGCTCCTTCTTGCGGTCGGTGATCCACAGGAACCCCTCATCGTCGAGGCGTCCGACGTCGCCGGTGGCGAACCACCCCTCGGTGTCCGTGGCGGACGCCACCGAACCGTCCGCGCCCAGGTAGCCCTGGAAGAGGGAGGGGCCCTGGACGAACACCTCCCCGTCGTCACCGAGCCGGACCCGTGTCCCAGGGATCGGACGTCCGACCGACCCCGTCCGGAAACCGGTGCGCGGGCTGTTCACCGTGGCCACACCGGAGGTCTCGGTCAGCCCCCACGCGTCCATGACGCGCACGCCGAGCCCGGCCCAGAAGCGCAGGACCTCGACGGGCATCGGCGCCGAGGCGCAGGAGGCCCAGGTGACGCGGTCGAGTCCCACCTGGGCGAGGATCGGTTCCAGGACGCGGGCGCGCTCCCGCTCGAAGCGCTCGCCCAGGTCGGCGGGGATCCCTCCGCCGCGTTCGTGGTGAACGGCGTACTCGGTGGCCACGGCCCGTGCGCGGTCCACGGCGGCGCGTCGGTCCTCCGGCAACCGGGCCAGGCCCGCCCGGAGCGCGGAGGCCAGCTTCTCCCACACGCGCGGGACCCCGAAGAACTGCGGTGGCCGCACATGCCTGAGGACGTCGGGAAGGACCGCCGGATCCTCGCACATCCACACGTGCGACGCGCGCACCAGCGGCAGGTACAGGCCGAGCATGCGCTCGGCGATGTGGGCGAGCGGCAGGTAACAGATGTGGGCGGCGTGCCGGGGCGCCTCGATGACCGCGTCCAGCGCCACGGCGTTGCTGAGGACGTCGCGGTGGGTCACGGCGACGCCCTTGGGGTCGCCGGTGGTCCCGGAGGTGTACATGACGGTCAGGAGGTGGTCGGGGGTCAGGTCGCGCCAGCCTTCGGCCGCCGCCTCCCCCGGCGCGGCGGCCGCATCCGCCAACCCGGTGTGGCCCCGGTCGGGCTCGGCGCCGTCCACGACGACGAGCCGTTCGAGCGGGACGTCGTCCACGTGGAGGAGGTCCTCCCAGGGTTCGGCGGTGGCGGAGTCGCCGACCACGGCGAGGCGGGCCCGGCTGTGCCGTGCGATGTAGGCGATCTGGCCGGGGGCGGAGGTGGTGTAGACGGTCGTGGTGACGGCTCCGAGGTGGACCAGGGCGAGGTCGCAGAGCCAGTGCTCGGGACGGTTGCCCATCATGAGGAGGGTGTGGTCGCCGGGTCGAACGCCGAGGGCCGCGAGGCGCCCGGCGAGGTCGGCCACCCGGTGGCGGACGCCGGCCCAGGTGAGCGTGGACCACTCGGAGGAGTCAGGGTCCTTCCAGGACAGCGCTGGCAGGTCGGGATGGTCGGCGGCGTTGCGCCGGAGGAGGGAGCAGATCGTGTGGTCGGTGGTGTCACGGTCGACGGAGACATCGGAGGTCATGCCGAACTCCCGGAGTTCGTCCTGACGGGGTCAGGAGGGAACCGACTGCGTCGGTCCACTGTCACACGAACACGCGCCTGCGGGGAGGGGTTCGCGGGAGCGGCCGTGACCGCGGCTCAGCGCCTGCGCGGGTGCAGTCCGCTGGTGATCGCGAGCCGGTTGTAGAGGTTGATCATGGCGATGGCGGTCATCAGCGCGGCCACCTGCTCGTCGGAGAAGTGCCCGGCGACGGCGGTGTAGGTCGCGTCGGACACCCCGCCCTCGCCCATGCGGGTCATCTCGTCGGTGAGCGCCAGCACGGCACGTTCGGCGTCGGTGAACAGGTCCCCCGCCTCGTGCCAGGTGGACACCTGGAAGAGGCGCTGCTGGGTCTCGCCCGCGTCCAGCGCCCGCCGGGTGTGCAGGTCGACGCAGAACGCACAGCCGTTGAGGATCGAGGAACGCAGTTTCAGCAGTTCCAGGAGGGTGGTGTCGAGGTGCTCGCCGACGACCTTGTCGACCTCGTCGAGTTTGCGGTACGCCTCGGGAAGCTTCTTGGACCAGATCACGCGCTTCTCGGCCATGGTGCCCTCCCGTGACGGCCTCGATCCCCCGCGCCCGCGCGGGGTGTGTCGGCGTTCACGCTACCAACCGACCGGGCGCGGATCCCACCGACCGCCGCCGCCGCGTGTCCGGGGCCGACTGCTACCTTCCGTACCGACCCCGCCACGGAGCACCGTCCGCCGTCGAAGGGAGCACATGTCCGAGCGACCGGCCGATCCCCCCGTCCCCGTCCCTGGATCCGGCGCCCGGGTCACCGGGCCGGAGGCGCCCCGCGGCGGCGGCGCTCCCGGGGACACGCCGCCCGAATCCGTCGGCCGCCTGGCGCGCGCCATCGCGGGCAAGGCCGTGCCGCTGTACCTGTCGATGCTGGCCACGATGGCCGGAAGCATGGTCACCGCAGGTGTTCTCGGCAATGCCGGCACCGCCGCGCTGGCCGCGCACGCGCTGGTCGTCGCCGTCCTCAACCCCGTGCTCATGTTGACGCAGGGCGCCCTGCGCGGGTCGATGCCCTTCGTCGCCGAGCACGAGGACGACCCCGACGCGCTCGCCCCGGTCGTGCGGCACAGCGCTCTGCTGGCCGTGCTCATGGGGTCGCTGGGCGGCTCACTCGTCGCGTCGGTGCCGCTGTGGGCCGGACCGCTGGGGGTCGCCGAACCCACGGTGGCGGCTCTGGGGACCTACCCCCCGCTCATGGGCGCGTGGGTGGTACTGGCGGCGGTGAAGTCGTCGATGACCGTGCTGCTCATCGGGTTGGGGCGTGGTCGGAGCGTCCTGGCCCTGAGCCTGGTGAGCACGGGGACGGCGGTCGTGCTGACCCCGGCCCTGATCCTCGGCGCCGGGCCCGCTCCGGAGTTGGGGCTGGCCGGGGCGGCGGTGGCGTTGCTCGTCGACGGGGGCCTCACGGTGCTGCTGGCGATGTACGTCGTCCGCCGGCGCACCGTCCTGCGGGCGATCCCGGTCTGGCGCGGCGCGCCCCGGTGGTCCGGTGTCTGGGTGATCGCGCGGGTGGGTCTGCCCACGGGCTCGACCCTGCTCGTCAAGTTCGGGACGATGAGCGTGCTGGCGATGGCGGTGGCCCGGACCACCGCCGCGGACGCGGCCACCCATCAGCTGCTGGTCGTCATCGCCTCATTCGCCTTCCTGCCCGCCGTGGCCGCCGGTCAGGCCTCGATCCCGTTCACCGCCAGGGCCGCCGGGCGGGGCGACCGGGCGGGGGTGCGGCGCTCGGTGGCGGCGGGCTACCTGGTGTCGCTGCCGGTCGTGGCGTTGAGCACCGCGGCGATCTGGGTGGCGTCGGCGCCGGTGGTGGGGCTGCTCACCGCCGACCCGCAGGTACGGGCCGGGGTGGCCGCCCTGCTGCCGGTGCTGTTCGTCGTGACGGTGCTCGACGCCGCGCAGTCGCAGCCCGGCATGGGTCTGATGGGGATCCGGAACACGCTGCCGTCCTTGTACTCGTTCGCGGTCTGCTACGGGCTGCTGGCGCTGGCCGCGGTCCCGCTCGCCGGGTTGGGCGGGCTCACCCTGCTGTGGGCCGCGTACGCGGTGGCGACGCTGGGTCTCGTGGTCGGGCAGGGGCTGGCGTTCCGGCGGCTGTCGGCCCGCGTGTGAACGGGTGGCCCGGCCCCGGGAGGCCGGGCCGCGAAGGCGCGTTCGGACGGTCACGAGCACCGGCCTCAGCGGATCGCGGGCGCCGTCCCGGCCCACTCGGTGAGCACCCGGGTGAGGTCGTCCGATCCGGAGGCGCGGCCGCTCCAGGCGGTGTGACCGTCGGGTCGGACCAGCAGGACGTCGGCGCCGTGCGGCAGCGCCCCCTCGGCCCGCACCGCGTGGACCCGCTCTCCCCAGGGCTCGGCGGCGGTGGCGGCGGCACCGTTCGGCGAGGTGTCGACCAGGGTGAAGCGCACCGCGTCCATCAGCGCGAACAGCCGCGTGGGCGCCCCGTCGACCCGCAGGTCCAGGTCGGGCACCCGCTCCCCCGCGCCCGTCGAGCCGACCAGGGTGTCGGGCAGGTCGTAGGAGAACCCGATGCCGGACATCATGCCCAACACGGCGCGGGACACGCGCTCGTTGGCGACCAGCCGGGGCACCACGTAGGGACGCAGGGCGCGGACCGGACCGGAGGCGACGACCATGCGGGTGACCGTGTCGGTCAGACGCAGGGTCGCGCGGCCGACGGGGTGGCGTTCGGCCTCGTAGGAGTCGAGGAGCCAGGAGGGCGCCCAGCCCCGCTCGACCGCCGCCAGCTTCCACCCCAGGTTGGCGGCGTCCTGGAGTCCAGTGTTCATACCCATTCCGCCGATCGGCGAGTGGACGTGCGCGGCGTCGCCGGCGAGCAGGACGCGGCCGACGCGGTAGTGCTCGGCTTGGCGGCGCTCGCTGAGGAAGCGGGTGGACCAACGCATCTCGGCGGCCCGGACCCGGCCCCGGGTGAGGCGGTCGAGGGAGGCGTTCAGCTCCCCCTTGGTCACGGGCTCGGTGAGGGGCGCCTCCTCACGGGTGCGGTCCCACACCACGGCGCGGAACCAGCCGTCTCCGAAGGGCGGCAGCAGAGCGAAGCCGTCGGCGGCGATGAACGGGTTGACCGCGTTGGGCAGGTCGTTGTCCAGGCGGACGTCGGCGATCATGATGTGCGTCTGGTATCTGCGGCCGGTGAAGGGGACGCCGATGAGGCCGCGGACGGCGCTGTGGGCGCCGTCGGCGCCCACGACGTGGTCGGCCCGCTCGGTGTGCTCGCCCTCGGCGGTGCGGACGGTGAGGGTGACGCCGTCCCCGTCCTGGGTGAGACCGATGACCTCGGCGCCCCGGACGATGGGAACGCCCAACCGCTCGACCCTGCGCCGCAGCAGGATCTCCGTCCGGGCCTGCTGGACCATGAGGACGTAGGGGTAGCGGCTGTCGAGGCGGCTGATGTCGACGGAGAAGCCGCGCGTGCCGAAGCTCGCGCGCAGCTCGGGGACGGTGAAGCCCTGCTCCACGAGTTCGTCGGCGATACCGCGGACCTCCAGCAGTTCCAGGGAGCGGGCGTGGACGGCGAAGGCCCGGGTCAGGTTGGACTCCTCGGCCCGGCGCTCCAGGATCGTGACGTCCACCCCGGCCTCGGCCAGGTCTCCGGCGAGCATGAGTCCGGTGGGGCCGGACCCGACGACGATGACGCTCATGACGTGCTCCTTCGGGGGTGTGGTGCCGCTCGAGCAACATCCGGTACTCTTAGTTCCGGTATCTTCAGTACCGATACTATGAGTACCGGAATCAAAGTCAAGACCCCGAAGGTGGACATCATGAGTGGAGGTCGCGGAGGCCGCCGCCCCGACCCGGCCGTGGACGCGTCGATCCTCGACGCCGCGGCGGAACTACTGGTCGAGCGCGGTTTCGACCTGACCTTCGACGACGTGGCCGCACGCGCCGGCGTCGGCCGTACGAGTGTCTTTCGCCGCTACGCCACCAAGCGGGACCTCGTGGTGGCCGCGGCGGAGAGCATCACGATCGACCGCGTGGAGGTGCCCGACACCGGCTCCCTGGACACCGACCTGTCCGCCGCGGTGACGACGGCCTACACCCTCTTCTCCCAGCCGCGGCTGCAGGCCATGGCCCGACACGCACTCGCGGCGACCCTCCTGGACCAGGAGGGCGGGGCGGTCCTGCGCACGATCCTCGCGCGGCGACTGGACATGGTGACCGGGCTGCTCGACCGCGCCGTCGCACGCGGCGACCTCGCCCACTCCGGGAACGCCCCGCTGGTCGCCGACCTGCTGTCAGGGGTGATCATGGCCCGGCTGGCCTCGGGCGCGCCGCTGCCCCGGGGCGAGGACGCCGAACGCGTCGCCCGCGCCCTGGCGGCGGCCGCCCGCTAGGACTCCGCGCGCACGCGCTCGAAGAGGGGGGTGAGGCCGTCGAGGAAGGCGGACAGCGCCAGCTCGAAGCTGGCCTCGTCGATCTCCGCGGCGTGGTCGGGCAGCCGGTGCGCCTGGGACAGGTTCGGATAGCGGTCGCGGTACACCCGCACGTCGTCGTCGAACCCACGCGCGAAGGACTGGGTGGCGGCGCCCACCACGAGGTACTTGGTCGAGGCCCCGATCATCGTGGCGTAGCGCGGCGGCCAGCCCGCGCGCACGAGACCGCCGTGGACCGCGTTCGCCCGACTCAGCGCGTCCTCCCGGCGTCCGGGGCCGGCGGCGATCACCGGCACCAGGTTGGGGTGCGCGGAGAGGGCGGCGTGGTAGGAGCGGGCCCAGGCGGCGACACCCCCGCGCCAGTCCTCCTTCTCGAAACCGGAGACGTCGACCCGGGAGGTCACCTCGTCGGCCACCTCACCGAGCAGCTCCTCCTTGGTGCGGTAGTGGCTGTACAGGGACGCCGCCTGCACGTCCAGCTCCTGGGCGAGCTTGCGCATGGACAGGCCGTCCAGGCCCTCCCTGTCGATCAGCTCCAGGGCGGCCGCACGGATGGCCTGCCTGCTCAGGATCGGCGTCTTGGGTCGGGCCACGGACTGCTCCCCTTCTCGGTTCTCGCGGCGGACGGTCCGGCCACCTCGGCCCGATCATCGCACGTCCGGATGGCATCCGTGACCGCCCGACCCCTTGCACACCGGGTGGGGGAGGTCGTACTCTCACATAACCGAACGCCGTTAGGTTATTGGGAGCAGGCCGTGATCGACTTCTCGTTGAGTGAAGAACAGCGCGCCGTCCGCGACTGGGTGCGGACCTTCGTGGAGCGCGAACTCATCCCCCTGGAGAACGAGGTGTTGCGGCGCGAACGCGCGGGCCACACCCCGGGACTCACCGCCGAGGAACGCGACGGACTGCGCGCGCTCGCCCGCAAGTCCGACTTCTGGGGAGTGGAGACCCCGGTCGAGTACGGCGGGATGGGCCTCGACCCGATCACGGCCGCGATCATCGAGATCGAACTGGGCCGGTCCTTCGTCTCGTTCCGGTTCGGCGGCGAGGCCGACAACATCCTCTACCACGCCAACGACCAGCAGAAGGAGCGCTACCTCCTGCCCACGATCGAGGGCGAGCGCAAGTCCTGCTTCGCCATCACCGAGCCGGGCGCCGGATCGGACGCCAAGGCGATCCGCACCCGGGCCGTCCGAGACGGCGACACGTGGGTGATCAACGGCGAGAAGACCTTCATCACCGGCGGCCACGAGGCCGACTTCGCGATGGTCTTCGCCGTCACCGACCCCGACAAGGGCGCGAACGGCGGTGTGACCTGCTTCCTGGTCGACCGCGACATGGGCTGGACCTCCGAGCCCATCGACACCATGGGCGAGCGTCGCCCCGCCGCCCTGGTCCTGCAGGACGTGCGCGTGCCGCACGAGAACATCCTCGGTGAGGAGGGGCGCGGCTTCGCGCTGGCCATGCAGTGGATCGGCAAGGGCCGCTACCTGCTGCCCGCCCGCGCCCTGGGCGGGTGCGAGCGGCTGCTCGGCATGGCCATCGAGTACGCCAAGACCCGGGAGACCTTCGGCGCGCCGATCGCCGACAGACAGGCGATCCAGTGGATGATCGCCGACTCCCAGACGGAGATCGAGGCGCTGCGTCTGCTGGTCCTGCACGCCGCCTGGCAGGTCTCGGTCGGTCGCGACTCCCGGCACGCCCAGTCCATCGCCAAGCTGTTCGGCGGGGTCAAGGCCAACGAGATCGTCGACCGCGTCATGCAGATCCACGGCGGCATGGGCTACACGCGCGAGCTGCCGATCGAACGCTGGTACCGCGACCTGCGGCTGCTGCGGATCTTCGAGGGAACCGACGAGATCCAGCGCCGCACGATCGCCCGCGACCTGCTCAAGGGCCATGTAACCGTGGGCGCGACCCTGAGCTAGGGGCGGGAACGGGACGGGGCCCGGTCCGCGCCTTCCGCGCGCGGTCCGGGCCCCTCCTGCGTGTCCGGTGCCACGCGGCACCGGACACCCGGGTCCTACTTGACGCCGACCAGGTCGACGACGAAGATCAGCGTCTCGTTCGGCTTGATGGGGCCCACGCCGCTCTCACCGTAGGCCAGGTGCGGGGGGATGACCAGCTTGCGGCGGCCGCCCACGCGCATGCCCAGCACCCCCTGCTCCCAACCGGGGATGACCCGGCCGGCGCCGAGCTTGAAGCCCAGCGTCTGGCCGCGGTTCCAGCTGGCGTCGAACTCCTCGCCCGTGGAGTGGGCGACACCGACGTAGTGGACGTCGACGTTGCTGCCGTGACCGGCCTGCTCGCCCTCACCGATCGTGATGTCGGTGATCTCCAGGTCCGCGGGCGGCGGGCCGTCGGGCATGTCGATCTCCGGACGCTCAAGCGCCATGGTGGTACCCCTCGTGTCTCATCGGCGTGATGCGGAAAGGGCCCAGGGTATCGGCGCGAACGGGTACTCCGTGGCGAACTGCCCGGCCGGGGGTCAGTACGCCTGGTCACCCACGGTGGCCGCGACGACGTGGCCGTGCCCCTCCACCTTGATCGGGCCGTTGTCGGCCCGCACGAACACCGACTCGCCGCGTTGGAGGGTGATCCCGCGACCGACCTCGGCGACCAGCTCGACCTCGCCTCGCAGCGCCAGCACCACGGTCGGCCCCTCTCCGGGCAGGTGGGCGGCCACGCGGCCGGGGCCGATCTCGTGGAGGGCGAACTCGGGGGCGGCCGGTCGGAACTCGCGGCGGCCGTCCATGAGGCCGGGGCGGGCGTAGGGGATCGGCAGGACCGAGAAGTCCACCACGTCCAGCAGCTCGGGGGCGTCCACGTGCTTGCACGTCAGCCCGGCCCGCAGCACGTTATCGGAGCTGGCCATGACCTCCACGGCCGTACCCCGCAGGTAGGCGTGCATGTTCCCGGCGGGCAGGAAGAGCGCCTGTCCGGGCCAGAGGGTGACCCGGTTGAGCAGCAGGGCGGCCACCGCCCCGGGATCGCCGGGGTAGCGGTCGGCCAACTCGGTGATGACCCGAGCGTGCGCGCCGCGGCCGCCGGAGGCCGACCACTCGGCGACGAACTCGCCGATCAGCCGCTCCCGGTCCGCCGCGGACAGCGTGAGCAGGCGGGTGAGGGCGGAGCGCAGGGCGTCGTGGGTGTCGGGGGCGGCGAGGTCCTCACGCAGCAGTCGGGCCAGAGCGCAGTCCAGTCCCTCCAGGTCGGCGCGGGCGGCGGCGGGTTCGCGGAAGCCGCACAGTGCCTCGAAGGGTTCCAGGGCCAGGAGGAGCTCGGGTTTGTGGTGGGGGTCGCGGTAGTTGCGGTGCGGCGCGTCGACGGGGATGCCCGCGCGCTCCTCGGCGTCGAAGCCCGACCGCGCGCGCTCGGCGTCCGGGTGCACCTGGAGGGACAGGGGCGCCTCGGCGGCCAGGAACTTCAGGAGGAAGGGGAGGCGGGCGCCGAAGCGTTCGGTGGTCCTGCGCCCGAGCACGCGGTGGGGGTCGTCGGCGATGAGGCGGGGCAGGGATCTGGGGCCTTCGTCACAGTGCGCGGTACTGGGTGCGCCGTGGTGGGCGCCCAACCACAGTTCGGCCTGGGGCGTGCCGTCCGGCTCGGTGCCCAGGAGCCGCGGAATCGCGGTTCGCGCGCCCCAGGCGTACGGCCGTACCTGGTTGGTGAGCCTGTGCATCGGCTCCCCGCCTTCCCGTCTGCGTGTTCTCACCCCGTGGACGCTCCGGCGAGGCGGGACCAGTCTCGCGAAGCACGGCGGCCGGGTCGACCTGGCGTGCCCCACTCACTGAGGTAGTGCACACTTCACCTCGCCAGGTGGGCGGGCACCCGACGACCGCGGGGCCCGGTTGCGGCTACGAAGTTACTGGCAAGTAAACCACGATCGGGGGCGTGTGAACAGCACCACACGGTCACCTCCCCCACACCCTTTCGGCACGACCGCTCCACACGGCCGGGACAGGGTGGGAGCCGCTCCGTGTCGGTGATCCTTCCCAGGCCGTGGCACCGGACACACGTCCTCGCGTCGGCTCAGCGGGGGCGGCGCACCCTGTCGGAGGCCTCGACCAGGCGGTCGAACATCTGCTGGCGCAGCGCCGGGTCGGGCTGGGGCAGCCCGGCGATCGCGGCCATGTACAGGCCGTCGCCCGCGCGCAGGATGATCTCGGCCAGCACCGGGTCGGTGAGCTCCTCGTGCAGGAGTTCGCCCCACCGCGTGAAGAGGTTCTGGACCAGGCAGACGGCTTCCTCGGACAGATCCTCCTGGCCGCGCAGCGCGGCGATGACGGCCCAGTAGAGCTCGCGCTCCTCCGGACTCTGCGGGAGCGAGGTGCGCAGGAACACGCGGACCACGCCCTCGCCGCCCTCACGGGCCTCGCGAAACTCCTCCTCGGCGAGCGCGCTGAGGCGGTCGATCAGACCCGTGAGCAGGGCGGCCTTGGAGGGGAAGTGGTACAGCAGGCCGCCCTTGGAGACCGATGCCGCACGCGCGACCGCCTCCAGGGTCACTGCGGTGTAGCCCTCGTTGATGAGGATGTCCTGGAGGGCGTCGAGGATGCGGTCACGGGTGTTCGATGCGTTCACGATTGACACTGTACCGGCTGGACGGTACTGTACCGTCTGGACGGTTCAAGAATCCCGGAGTGTGTCTCCGGTCGATCACCCTCCCCCGCCGATCCGGAACCCCTGTTCCCGTCCGGCGGCACCGCGCCTCCGATCCGTGCGGCGCGCCACTATCGAGACGTAACGAGGAAAGATGAGTTTCGGCAAGGCCGGCCGCGGCCTGATCCCCACGCTCGGCCCCCGAGGGGCCGCCCCCGCGCTCGCGGGTCCGCGTGAGTGGGCCGCGCTCGCCGTTCTGGTCCTGCCCGTCGTCCTGATCTCCGTCGACATGACCGTGCTCGGGTTCGCGGTTCCCCAGCTGAGCGAGGAGCTGCGGCCCAGCGCGGGCCAGCTGCTGTGGATCATCGACATCTACGGCTTCATCCTGGCCGGACTGCTGATCACCATGGGGTCCCTGGGCGACCGCGTCGGCCGCCGCCGACTGCTGATGGTCGGCTCCGCGGCCTTCGGCGGCGCGTCCCTGCTGGCCGCGTTCGCGCCCACCCCCGAGGTGCTCGTCGTGGCCCGTGCCCTGCTGGGCGTGGCGGGCGCGTCGCTGATGCCCTCCACCCTGTCCCTGCTGCGCAACACCTTCCTCGACGCCCGCCAACGGCTGCTGGCCATCGCCATCTGGGCGTCGGGCTTCTCCGCCGGAGCCGCGCTCGGCCCGATCCTGGGCGGATGGCTGCTGGAGCACTTCTCCTGGGGTTCGGTCTTCCTGATCAACCTGCCGGTGATGGCGCTGATCCTGGTGTTCGTCCCGCTCCTGGTCCGCGAGTCGCGCGATCCGCGACCGGGGCGGATGGACCTGCCCAGCGTGGTGCTGTCGATGGCGACGATGCTGCCCGCCGTGTACGGGATCAAGAAGCTCGCCACCGAGGGGCTCGCGGTGGTGCCCGCCGCGAGCCTGGTGGTCGGCCTGGCCCTGGGCGCCGTGTTCGTCCGGCGACAGCTGGTCCTGGAGGATCCGCTCATCGACGTGGACCTGTTCCGGTCGCGGGTCTTCAGCGTCGCGGTCGTCACGAACCTGATGATCGTGTTCTCACTGGTCGCGTCCCTGTTCTTCCTCACGCAGTACCTCCAGTTGGTGCTGGGTGTCTCGCCGATGCGCGCGGGGTACGTGCTGCTGCCGGGGCTGGTGCTGTCGGTGCTGGCGAGCTTCGTCGCCGTGCGGGCCGCCCGTCGGCTCAGCCTGGCGACGGTGATCGGCTCGGCCCTCGTGGTGACCGCGTCGGGGTTCGCGGTGCTCGTGTTCGCCTCCGCGAACGACACCGCCACCGGTGTGGCGGTCGTGGCCGTGGGCTTCGGCCTGATCGCCACCGGCGCCGGTTTCGCCGAGACCCTGACCAACGGGGCGATCATGTCGGCCGCCCCGCCGCGGCGCGCCGGTGCGGCCTCGGCGATCTCCGAGACCGCCTACGAGCTGGGCGGCGCACTCGGCGTCGCGGTGCTGGGCAGCGTGCTGACCGGTTTCTACCAGTCCGGGCTGGCCGGGGTCGAGGACGTTCCCGCGCCCGCCATGGAGCGGGCGCGGGAGACCCTGGGCGGGGCCGCCAACGCCGCGGCCGACCTGGGTGGGACGGCCGGCGGCGACCTGCTGGACGCGGCGCGGACCGCGTTCACCGGCGGAATGCACGTGACGAGCGTCATCGCCGCGCTGATCGTGCTGACCGCCGCAGTCCAGGCGTGGGTGCTGCTGCGGAAGGAGACCGCCCCGGCCGCGGAGGGCCAGCGGGACGGGGACGGCGCGTCGGCCGCGCGGCCGCGGGAGCGGTCGCGCGGATAGGCCGTGTTTCTTGGGTCCTCCGCTGCGCTTCGGACCGTGTTCGGGCGCCCCAACGGCCAGGGATGCCTCATCCTCGGCCACGCCTGACGCTCGTTCCTCGCTCGCGGATCGCCTCGTCGTGCAGCACCCTGGCGGCACCCGAACGACACCCCTGCGGGTGACCGTTCCAGGAACAGGCCCTGGCCGGACGGGCGTCGGCCCCGGGGAGTCCTCCTCGGGGCCGACGCCCGTCCGGGGCCGGTGGTGCCCGTGACCGGTCAGGGCAGGCGGACGAGTTCCACGTCGGAGCCGTCCCAGCCGGGCGGCACCACGGCGTAGGCGTCGGCGTTGGCGGCTCCGCGCAGGCTGCCCGGGCGGTCGTGGCCCACGGGACGGGCACACCCTCCGGACACGCGCACGGGGACGAGACGGGTGTCGTGGGGGTGCGGGCGCACGTCGCCCTCCAGCGGCACCGACGCGGTGTCCAGGCTCGGGTCCGGCCGCCCCGCCATGGCGGTGACCAGGGGGACCAAAAGTGTGAGCGCCGCGACGAGGGCGGCGCCGGGGTTGCCCGGCAGGCCCACGAACGCGGTGCCGTCGGCGTGCGCGAGCACCTGCGGGTGGCCCGGCCGGCAGGCGACGCCGTCCACGGCGACATCGGCGCCGAGGTCGGTCAGGACCGCGCGGAAATGGTCGGCGGGACCCTTCGACGACGAGCCGCACACGGCGACCACGTCGGCGCCCGTCCCGGTGAGGGCCCCGCGCAGGGTCCCCCGGTCGTCGCCCAGGCGGAGCACGCGCGTGACCCGCGCCCCCGCCCACCGCGCGACCCCCGGCAGGACCGGGCCGATGGCGTCGCGCACGGTGCCCTCCCCCGGCAGCCCGGAGTCGGCGACCTCGTCGCCGGTGACGATCACGGTCACTCGGGGCCGGCGGACGGGCAGGGTCTCGTGGCCGAGGCTGGCGGCCAGGCCGAGCGCGGCCGGGGTGACCACGGTTCCCCGTGTGAGAACAGTCTCTCCCGGCGCGATCTCCTCGCCCGACCAGCGCACGTGCCGCCCCGGGGTGACGTCGCCCGCGACCCGCCCCTCCCCGACCGTCGCCCCCTCATAGGGCAGGACCGCCTCGGCGCCCTTGGGCACGTGGGCGCCGGTGGCGATCTCGACGGCCTCACCCGGACGCAGCCCCTCGCGCGGCGTCGGCGCTCCGGCCAACCGCCTGCCCGCCAACCGCCACGGCCCCTCCCCCGCCACCGCGTAGCCGTCCATGGCCGAGGCGTCGTAGGCGGGCAGGCCGACCAGGGCGCGCACGTCGTCGCCGAGGACGGCGTCCAGGGCGTCCTCCAGGGGGATCTCGCGCGGGGGAAGTGCGAGTTCGAGGCCGAGGCGGCGCGCCGCCTCACGGGCCTCCCGCCACGACCGCTGTGCGCCGTGTCCCGGGTCTCCCGTCGTGGGGACGCCCCCGGTCCCGTCCATGCCGCCTCCCCCGTCGTTCGCGCAGGTGCTCTCCATTGTTCACCCCTCGGTATGACGCGGACGTTAAGCGCCGCTCACGCCGTGGCTCGGGCCCCGGACGAGGGGACGCGCACCGGTCGCGCGCTGGGCCGATTTGCCGTCTGCCGACTTTCCGCTAGAGTTCTTACCAGCAGCACGGCGGGGGCCACGGAAACGGGGCCCGGGCCGAGCGGCAAGCGGACGTGGCTCAGCTGGTAGAGCATCACCTTGCCAAGGTGAGGGTCGCGGGTTCGAATCCCGTCGTCCGCTCGGAGGAGACGCGGGGCCTCGCGCCCCGCGTGTCTCGGTGGAGTGGCCGAGAGGCGAGGCAGCGGCCTGCAAAGCCGTCTACACGGGTTCAAATCCCGTCTCCACCTCCCATGCTTCACACGGGCGGTTAGCTCAGTTGGTTAGAGCGCTACCTTGACACGGTAGAGGTCACAGGTTCGAATCCTGTATCGCCCACCAGCATCACCCTCGAAACGGGCTCCTTCGGGAGCCCGTTCTCGTTGTGTCCGGGGTTGCGTTCCTCGGCCTCCGACGGCGAAGCGAAGAGCCTGCCGCGCTCCCGGTCCGTGGTCGACAGGCGGTGCCAGCAGTCACTCTCGAAACCTACAGATCCCGTGCACCCGAAGCAGGACTCCGGGCACACGGGACCATCGGATGCGACGTCGATCCCGGCAACAGTGATCAGCCAAGCTGACCGTGCGACCGTTCCACGACCGAGGGTCGCCCCGATCAGGGGCCGGACTGGTCGGTTCCGTACAGGAAGGAACGCACCTCGACCTCGCAGTAGCGGCGGTGGCCGCCCAAGGTGCGGAACGAGCGCAACTTCCCCGACTTGGCCCACCGCGTGACCGTCGCGGGGGCCACGTGGAACATGGCCGCTACCTCAGCGGGGGTCAGCAGGGACTCCGGCTCGCGGGTCGGCAGAGCACGCCTGTCAGTCTCGGCCATGTCGTCGTCTCCTCGCGGTGTCGGATGCAGGGCGCTCACCTCCCGATCCCCAGCGCGAGTGCGCCACGGACCAAGGCGGCGAGTTCGTCGAACTCCCCTGGCGCCCCCTTCTCCTGCTCCCACTGCTGGAAGGGCGGGCGGGGCAGGGTGTAGCGCCGAGGGTCGGTGGGGTCGTCCATACGGATCGGCTGCGGCGCGGGCAGCAACTCGATCTCCTGGTGCGGCGTTCGCGACAGTGGCGTTCGGGTCGGACGTCGTCGGCAGTGGCGGCCACGTGGCGGAGCGAGCATCCGCTCGAGCCACGTGCGCACTTGGGCGATAAGGTGCATTTGTCAGCGCTCCATGAAGCGTTGGCCACACCCCGGGGCCGGCTGCACGGCCGCCGGGGTCGTTCAGTTCGTGAAGAGGGACTCGGGCGTTCCAGGTGGGAGAAACTGCTCGCCCCGTGTGGACCTCGACCACCTGGAGGGTCCGCGGTACGCCGTCGCGTCGGGGACGCGCTCGTCGGTCCGGACTTTCGGTACACGTGGGCGGTCCGACCAGAGCTAGACCGCTGGGGCCGAGACGCTGTCGCGCGCGAAGCGCAACAGGATCTCCTTGCCCCCGGTGACACTGGCCCCGGTGGAGGTGGAGCGCACCCAGCACTCGCCTCGGCAGGCCGTACGGGCGAGGAACAGCCCTCGACCGTGCTTCTCGCTCCACCTCGGGATCGCCGGACACCTCAGGCGCTCCTCGACCGGCAGGGCCGTTCGGGGGTCACCGTCGCCCACCCCGACCCACAGGGCTCGGTCGTCGAGGTAGAGCCTCAGCCGCCAGGGCTTGGGCGCGTAGCGCTCGGCGTTCGCCACCAACTCACCCACGGCTTCCTCGATCTGCGGCACCTGCTCCGCGTGGGAGCCGAAGCTGCCCACGATGAGACGGGTCGCCTTCCGAGCGAGCCTGGCGGGCAGGCAGCCGTCCACCAGCTCCAGGTGACAGACGCACTGCTCTGCGGTCGGGAATCGGATCAGCGCGGATGGGCAGCCACCCGCGGTCGACATGTTCTTGGCCATGACAGGCCTCCGGAGAGAACTTCTCTGAATCCAGCCACCCGAACAGGAATGGGTGGCATGCTTACGCCCATGATGACTACGCAAGACTGAGAATGCAAGGTATGCGTTCTCAATCTTTCAAGGATCGGAGTAGCATGAGCCCGAGAGTGATCGCCGCGCAAGCCATGCCCAGGAACGGGAGTGTGGACATGCCAGCCAAGAAGCCGACCCGCACCCTCCGTATGAGGAGACTCGCCGCGGAGCTGCGCAGGCTGAGGGACTCCGCCGACCTCACTCGTGAGGACGTGACCGAGGCGACCAGGATCAACGGTTCGACGCTCTACCGGATCGAGTACGCGCAGGCACGCCCCCAGCTCCGCACACTCCACACCCTGTGCGACCTGTACAAGGTGAGCGACGACAAGCGCGACGAACTGCTGGCGCTCACGAAGAACTCGGGCCAGCAGGGGTGGCTGGAGACCTACCCCTCCGAGCTGCCGACCGAATACACCAACTACATCCTCTTCGAGTCCGAGGCCCGGACGATCCGCAACTACGAGAGCCTGTTCGTCCCCGGTCTCCTCCAGACCGAGGACTACGCCCGGGCCGTCGTCAGGGGAACACTGCCCCTGGCCACCGACGACCAGGTCGAGGACCGTGTCCGCGCCCGCGTGAAGCGACAGGAGCTGCTGCACAGGAGCGACCCGCTCCGGTTGCGTGCCGTCGTGGACGAGGCCGTACTGCACCGAACGGTGGGCGGTCCACGTGTGATGCGGGAACAGCTCCTGCACCTCGCCACCATGGCCAAGCTCCCGCACATCGAGTTGCAGGTCATCAGGTTCGGAGCCGGTGCCCACCCCGGCATGCCCGGATCGTTCGTGCTGATCGACTTCCCGGATCCGGCCGACCCCGCCGTCGTCTACATCGACAGCATGGCCGGTGACCTCTTCCTCGAGGGAGAGGTCGACATCGACCGCTACTCCCTGATGATGGAGCAGCTGGTGGGCCTGGCCGACAGCCCGGACTCCTCACGGAAGCTCGTCGCGTCCATGGCCGCGGGCATGATGGAGAAGGACAAGGAGGCAGCAGAATGACGACCAGCAGCAGAGAACCGGCCGGTGCGTGGTTCACCAGCAGCTACAGCAGCGGCAACGGCCAGTGCGTCCAGGTCCGGCACCAGCCCGAAGGAGCGGCCGTCCGGGACTCGGTCCATCCCGGCAAGGGGACACTGAACTTCTCAGCCGTGGAGTGGACCTCCTTCCTGGAGGACCTGAAGGCACGGTAGGGAACCCCATCGACCGCCAGGCAGGGTTGCCTGGCGGTGCGGAGTGCCTCGCGTTCCTGGACGACACGGAATCCGTCAACACGACGGATCGAGGATGGCCGCCCGCGCGGCCCAGGCGAGGACACTCTGCGTGCGAGGGGCGAGGCCGAGACGGTTCCAGTGGAAGATCGCGTGATAGGCGATCACGTGACGCAGCCCGCGATCGAGGACGCCTTTCCGGGCTGACGAACCCAGGGCCTGACCCGCGACGCGGAAGGCATCGGCGTGTTCCGAGGCGAACGCCGCAGTTCGTGTCTCACCGAACAACGGTCCGTCCGGCGCGGTGTCGGCCATCAGGATGGTCCTGACATCCGCGGACAGCACATACAACCGGTCGGACGGTACATCGGCGGGGAGAGGGCGTTCCTCGGCGATCCGGTGCCACACGTCGCCCTGCTCGTACCACTCCAGCCCGGCCGCACGCATCAGCACCGTGAGCAACAGGACGGAGAGTTCACGGTGGCCGATGGGGGCCGCCTCCCGGGAGGCGAGTTCCAGGATCGAGCGGCTGTCGGCGTGGAAGAGTCGGTGCGCGACCGCGACCCCTTCAGCCCCTCCGAACGCTGGGGTCTCGGGTTCGTACACCCCTGGCCACCAGGCTCGGACGTGTCCACTGGAGACCAGTCCGTCCAGGACTTCGGCGAGCCGGACCCTCGCTTCGAGGCCGTGGGTGCTGGTGGACAGCCGAAGCCGCCAGCAGGGGTACTTGCGGATGAACCACCACACTCCCCCGTACTGCTTCTCCATGCGAAGCAGGAGAGGCAGGAGGTGGGTGGCGGCGATGTCGTCCGCCGCAGCCCAGTCGGTGAACTCGACGTAGGTCTGCCGCCAACCGGCACCGCTGTGCTCGTGAACGGCTCGGTGTCCGGCCTGGAGGAAGACTTCGGTGGCCATGGTCAGGTCGTCGGTCTCGATCCCGTACCGGGCGGCGGTTCGGTCCGGGGGTTCCCCCTGCAGAACCGTGAGCACGGCGCGAGCGGTGGCGTCCGCCTTCTCCGTCGGTAGGTCGCCGGGCGGCGGGGGTCCTAGTCGATGAGCAGGCATGCGTCCCATCCCGAGATCGGCGCCGTGTCTGTGGTCAGGGTCATCAGGGCGAGGGCGGTACCTGCGGCCCCTTCGAGGAACCCCGGGTTCTCGCTCGCTCCCTTGAGGTGGACCTGTTGGACCAGGGCGTGGCCCAGGTCCAACAGGTGTGCGGCCAGTGTGGGGGTGGAGGCGTCGCGGGCGGCCCGCCATACGGTCTGGTAGACGCCCGCCCAGCCATGGCACAGACCGGCGTCGATGAGACGTGCCGTCTGGACGGGGTCGGCCAGGCAACGGTCGAGCGCATCCTCGAAGGCACGTTGGCGGTGGGTGTCTCCGGTGGCGATCGCGGCGAGCTGTCCCGCTCGGGCGATCCCGGGAGTGCCGTAGCACCAGCTCGGCCGTGCCGGGCCTGGCTGGAGGGGATGCCCGGTCCGCAGCTCGGCGGTGGTGACGTGCTCGGGCCACCACGGCCCGGTCGGTCCCTCCTGCCGCCAGGCGTCGAGCCACCCGGTGATCGCGGCGAGGGCCTCCCTGTGCCGGTCCACCCACCGTCCGCGCCGCCCGGCCTGCGCCAGAAGCATCAGCGGGCCGGTGATGCCGTGTGCTGCGCCGTGATTGCTGTGACCGCCGTAGGCGTCGCTCGGTACTTGCTTGTGGGGATCGTGGGTGACCCACCAGCCGGGGCGGGTCTCACCGTCGACGCGCAGGGGTCGGCTGAGGGCGACGAGGTAGTCGAGGACGCGTTCGAGAGCGGCACCGCCGGGGTCGCGGTGCAGGAGGTAGGCGCCGATCCCGGTGAGCCCGTGGAACAGGTCGTACTCGCCGAAGACGGGGAGTTCACCGCTGCGGATGCGAGCCATCGCCCTGTCGACGCGGCGGTGGGCGAGCTCGGTGACGTGGTGATCCATGAGCTGTCGGGCCTCCGCGTATCGTGAGTCGTCACCCTGGGCGACGGCAGTGAGAACGAAAGCGAGGGCCGGAGCACCCATGAGGAGGCCAACGGTGTCGGCGGCACTGATCTCCCCCGACGCGGCGTGGGTGATCCACCGACGGGCCACCGACCAGGTGCCATGTCCGGTGTGGGCACGCTCGATGTGCACCAGCGCGGTCCCGGCCGCGCCGTGGGCGAGGGACTGTCCCCACCATCGGTCTCCCTCGGGTGCTGGTCCGGGTCCCGCCAGGCGTTCGGCGAGCTCCTCGACCAGGAGGGCCGGTGTGGTGGGTGCGGTGTATGACGTGGTCACTGAACCTCCGTCCTGTGGGCGAGGTGGCCGAGCGCGCAGGATCGCGCCAAGGCGGTAGTGGCGCGTTCTCGGTCGGGATCGACACCGAGGGCGCGGACGTGATGTTGGTGGAGCAGCGATCGCAGTACCGCGAGCGGGTCTCGTTCGACGGCCAGGTGCTCGCGGTACGAGGCGAGCGCTTCGGCTCGGGTCTCCCAGGCGTCGGCCACGTCCTGGCCGCCGGGGAGGGAGCGGAGCCGTGTGTGATCACCCGGCCGTTCGACCAGCGCACGCGCCTGTTCGCGTACCCGGCGATCCACTCGACCTGGTTGGCGGGGCAGGTGTTCCACGAGCCAGGACATGCCCTGTTCAGGGCTGGTGGCGAACGACGCGGACAGGTCGACCATGCTGGCCGCGGCGAGGGCCTGTCCATCGTGTCCGGCCTTCTCCGCCGTGTGGATCTGTGCCAGCGCGGCGGCCGAGTCCGAGGAGAACACGGCTTCCGCCGCGTCCATCACCGGCCCGTGGCCGTAGCGACCGGTCTGCGGCTCATGGGTGGCCAAGGTCAGCCCGGAGACCAGACGGGCGTCGCGCAGCCCCTCGGCCCAGTCGTGTGCCTGCTCGGCCGCCCAGCCGTAGACGTCCTCGTCAACGAGGCGTACGTACAGCTCCAGGTACTGGTCGGCGTCGGGGCGTAGGAGGTCGCGGTGGCGCCCGAACCACCACCGTGGCGCTTCGAGGTCGTGCAGCAGCGGCGGCAGGTGGTGGGTGAGGATCTCGTCGTAGCGGTGGGGGTGAGCGTGGACCTGGGCGTACAGAACCGGGGAACGGCCGGGAAGGTGGGCCGTGCTGGAAGGGGGCGACCTGATACTGGCGGTGCGTCGTACGGGCTCGAGTGCGGACGTACCCGTGTGGGTGAGGACGAGGAGCAGTTCGTGGGGTCGGCCGATCCAGCCCAGTTCCTGGGCGGTGGTGGTCTCGCGCAGCTCCAGCCGCGGGTGGGCGTCCAGCCGGGAGCGGAGCAGGCGTCGGTGTAGTGGGTGGGACAGGTCCAGGGGTAGGCGCTGATCGTGCTCGACCACCGCCACACGCTCGGGTACGCGTAGCCGGATTCGCCATGCCGCCAACGCCGCTTCCCAGTCCTGAGCGGTCGCGGACGGGCCGGGGAGGTCATGGCGGTCGAGGAGCCATCGGGCCGGGAACAGGACAGTGTCGCGGTAGCGGACGCGTGGCAGGTAGGGCAGGTACGTGGCGACGCCGAAGTCAAAGTCTCGGTAGACGGCACAGCGGGCGGTAGTGAGCTCGGCCAGGAAGCGGGCGAGCGGTGGAGTGTGAACCCCGGCTTCCAAAGCGTGTGTCACGCGGGGTTCGACGCGTCGGCCGGTGGAGAGCTGGACGAGGTCGAAGCGGCGGGCGTCGGCGGTGACCGCCAGGTCCGACAGTGGCACGATCCCGCGGGCGGGTTCGCGGTGTTCGCCGAGGGGGATGACGTGCTCGAGCAGCTGGGTGGTGCGCGCGACGTTGTCGTTGCGGCGCCGACGGGGTGCGAACGACAGCTGCGCGGCGACAGCGTCATCCGTGACTCGGTAGGTGGCGGCGAGGCGGTCCCGTTCGCGCTCGGGCAGCAGGTGCGTGGCTCTCCCGGCCATGCTGCTGCCCGGTCGCGGCGCTCCCGTCACGACCAGGCGGAACCTCCCCTGAGTCAGTGCCTCCACGGACGGCGCGCAGACCTGTACGGACACCTCGATCCGTGGCGCGCACATCGGGTCCGCGCCGTCGTCGTCCGCCAGTTCGTCGACCACCCGCCGGGTCAGGACGATCTCCTCACTCCCCTCCAGCAACGCCTGTTGGACGAGGGCGAGGATCGTCTCGTCGCGGTCCTGCACCTGCCGCGCGGCACGCCGGTGCGCGGACCCCAGGTACCCGGCTGGTAGTCCGAGTCCGCTGTCGGCGACCAGCTCCTCGACGGGGACCACCGCCCCCGGGCCGTACCGTGCCCGGAACCGGGCGTGGTAGTCGCGCCATTGGGGGTAGCCGAACCGGTGGGGTGTCAGCCGGTAGAGCACCCCGACCGCCTCCTCCGCTTCACGCACCAACCGCTCGGGGACGTGCACCTCGCAGTCCAGGGCGGTGTCCACGACCAGGGGTACCGGGGCGATGTCGCTGAGGTTTCGCATCCGCTCCACCAGGTGCGCTCGCTCCGGGGCCGAGGCCGTGGTGCCGTGACCGGTGAGATCGTCCCGGACCGCGTACAGGTCCTTCACGAGGGGTGCGATCTCGTCGATGTCGTGGGCGCCCACGGAGTCGAGCTCGGCGCACACATGACCCAGCGTGTCCAGGTGGGTCATCGGCGGCCACAGGCTGGTGATCAACAGGTTCTGGGTGAGCAGGCCGTCCAGGACCGCCGCGATCCGGTCGTCGCCCGCGGTTGGGAAGCGCTCGGCCAGTCGAGCGCGGAGTTCGGCGTAGGGAAACGGGGAGTCGGCGATCTCCAGCGCCGCTGTGACGGGGCCGGTACGGCGTACGGACACCTCGATGGGGGCCATGTGGTGCGTACGGCCGTTCGTTGGCGGCCCCGGTGCGACGATCCGATCTCCCCGTGCTCGCGCCGTGTCGTTGGTGACCACCCGTAGCCGGTGGCGTAGCTCCCGGCACCGATGCAGTCGGTCGATGACGTCGGTGAGCCACTCGGCGTCGGTCCTGAGCAAGACCTGGTGATCGCCTCCCCACACGACACGGGGAGCGTTCGTGACCTGCACCACCGCAACACCCGCGAACAGCCCGAAGGGGGTGGGGCGCCGCTGCCATCGCAGCAGGTAGGAGGCCAGCGACACCAGGGCCTTGCGCGCCCGCCTCTCGTCTGGGCACTCCCCCGACAGCACATCCTCGATCCGTCGGCACAACGCTGGGCTGGCCATGCCCATCGCGTCACGTACCTCGTTCCGCGCCCACACGCGAGCGGCCCATGCCTTCCCCGCTGCGAGCCCGCCCTCCTCGAACAGGTCGACGTCGTCGGGCAGGTCCAGTCCTCCGGGGTCGGTGCTGGCGCGCAGCAGGGCACCACCCCGCCACCGGTAGGTGAACGGTGATCTGGGCACGACCGGTCCTTCCTTGCTGGGGGTGCGGCGAAGGAGAACGTCGGGGTGGCGGGAACGGTCTCCCGCCACCCCGGGGGGGCTGGAATCAGAAGGGGTCGGCGACGTAGGAGTTGCAGGCCGACGCGCCGTTCTGGCACGTGTTGCCGCAACCGTCACTGGTCGAGCACTGGAGCTTGCCGTTGGGGTGGGTGGCCACGACGACCTTCACGTCGAGCGTGAACTCGTCCTCGACGTCGGTCTCCGGGAATCCGGCCACGGCTGGGCTCTCGCCCAGGACAGCGGTGATCGTCATCGGAAGCGCTCTCCTTGTCTACGAGGGGTGTGGAACGGCCCGGCCCTTGGCGCTCATTTCGCCGCGGGCCAGGAGAACACGACGCGGCTGTGCTCCTTGTCGATGACCGTGTCCCCGAGCAGCCGCTCCTCGAGGGTGTCGGCGGGAAAAACGGTGATCAACGGACCGGGTCCGCCCCGCTGCTCTCGGCTCCACGCACGCAGGTGCGCGGCCACCTTCTCCGCGAACTCGGCGCCCTGCGGCCCGAAGGCATGCACGCCGTACTCGACGAACAGGCCGTCGTCCGTGCGACGGGTGAGCAGGTAGGCGAAGTTGCCGTCCTCGACCGCGGCCATCGAGAAGGAGGGGTGGTTCGGCTCCACCAGTCCGGTGTCCAGGTCCGGGTCGACGGCCATGACGCAGAAGCCCGGCAGCATCGTCGCCAGGTAGAGCTGCAACGTCCCGATCGGTTCCCGAGGCTCGACCTTCACCCCGGTCCAGGCCTCCGCTCGGGGTGTGCGGACCGCGTTGTCCAGCAGGTGCGGGTTCACGGGAAGTCCGTCGTCGAACCGCAGCCCGATCTCGCCGGTGCCCCGCACCAGGAGCAGTTGCTCATCGTGGGCGCCCGTGCCCTGCATGGGGACGAAGCCGCAGACCAGGGCCGAATCGCTCACCAGATGGTCACCGTGGCGGGCGAACCCGATCGAGCGGGTCAGGCTGCGTGTCCGCAGGGGCACCACGAGTCGCCCGTGCTCCGCGAGTTGGGAGATCCACGCCGGGGGAATGTCCCACGCTCCGGCGGTGACGATGATCCTGTCCCAGGGCGCGTGTTCGGATACACCGTCCTCGGCATCGGTGTGCAGGGTGTGGACCCGTTCGTAGCCGGTCTCCGCCAGCAGTCGCCGTGTTCGGGAGGTCACGTCCGGGTCGATGTCGACCGTGACGACGTCGCCGGAATCGCCCACCAGCTCGGCCATGAGGGCGGCGTTGTAGCCGCCGGAGCCTACTTCCAGCACCTTCATGCCGGGCTCGATCCGGGCCTGCTCCAGCATCATCGCCTGGACCTGCGGCGCGGACACCGAGCTCAGGGAGATCCCGTGTTCGTCCCGCTTGGTGACCACGGCGGTGAAGGGCTCGTACGCCTCCTCCAGGGTCGCCTCGGGCGCGAACCGGTGCCGGGGAACCGCGCGCAGCGCCTGTTCGACGCGTGGAGAGAGCAGGAGGCCTCCCAGAGCGTCGGGCTCCTTGAGGCTCTCCACCATCGCGTTGCGCAAGTCCTCCGCTGACCTGGTGGTTCCGTCCACCGCGCCTGTCGTCACCCGGATCCTCCCTCGTCGGTTCCTCGACGACAGCAGTCTTCCGTCTGGAGGGTCAATGGCCTATGCGCGCACGCATAATCTCCACGTTCGAATTATGCGATGCGTTCGATTCTTGCACCTTGAACTGTGAGGACAACCCCAACAAGTACAGGGATCCGGTTCGGGAACGTTCCTTCTTCGCTCGGGAGGGTTGAGTTCGAATCGGGGTGTGCGACGATGCGATCGTGACGCCTTCTCTGACGAACCGCCTCATCCTGTGGGATATCGACCACACCCTCCTCTCCATCGGCCCGGTCAGCCGGGAGATCTACGCCGTGGCCTTCGAGACCGTCACCGGATCACGCCAGACCGCCATGGTCGACATGGCCGGACGCACCGAGCACGCCATCATCCGCGACACCCTGAAGCTGAACGGCCACGAGCCCAACGACGACCTCGTGGACTCCTTCTATGACGCCCTGGGCCAAGCCGCCCTGGGGTTGACGGACCGTATGGTCTCCCAGGGGCGTGCCCTACCCGGCGGGCGGGAGGCGATCAAGGCGATCGGGGAAGCTGGGGGCACGCAGAGCCTGGTCACCGGCAATATCCGCTCGATCGCTCTGGCCAAGCTCCAGGCGTTCGGACTTTATGAAGGGCTGGAACTCGACACCGGCGGCTACGGTGACCACAGCAGCGACCGGGCGCGGCTGGTCGAGTTCGCGATCGCCCAGACCAGCGCCGTCATCGGCACGACCTTCAGCCCCTCCGCCACCGTCGTCATCGGCGACACCCCCAACGACGTGCACGGAGCCCACACAGCCGGGGCGTATGTGGTCGCGGTCGCGACGGGACACAGCAGCCGCGCGGAACTACTCGACGCCGGGGCGGACGCCGCCCTCGAGGACCTGCGTGACACCAGGCACCTGCTTCAGGTGATCGCTCAGCTCACCGGTTCCCCCGCTGAAGACTGAGGTGTGGTCAGGCCCTGGGAGCGGCACAGGAACCGCTGTGCGGGCTCGGCCACCTTCCACACGAGGACTTCGGATCGGAACTCGCCAATGCGATCGTTGACACGCGGGGAACGGATCGTCTCCGCCAACTCCACAGCCTTCGTCGCGACGGCACACGCGGTCTCGACGTCACCCAAGGCCAGATGTGCTCGCGCTACACGGACCAGATAGTGGGACTGATCCCGGAGCCGGTGCGGAGCTCGCTCCTTGAGCAAGGTGAGAGCGGAGTTGAGTGCGGTGATGGCTTCGTCGAAGAGGCCCAGGTCGAGGTAGGTGGCTCCGGTTTGGGCGGCCACCTCCACCTCGTCCACATAGGACACCCACACGGGAGACTCCCCGGCACGACGGGCGTGGTCAAAGGCGGTGTGCATCCGTTCGATGCTGGATCGGGCGTCGCTGAGGTTGCCCAGCTTGGCGTGGGCGCGTGCCAGTCGCGCGTGCAGCGTCGAGGTGACCAGCGGGGAGGCCGCCGCGCCGATCTCCACGGCGGTTCGCGCCAGGGCCAGAGCCTGCCGGGGTCTGTTCAGGTAGGTGTCCTGCAAGCTCCAGTAGGACAGTGCGCTGGCCGCGAGATCGGTGTCACCGGTTTCGTGCCCGGCGTAGATCGCCGTGGTCAGATGCCTACGGGCGGCTCCGTGGTTTCCGGCGTCCATCGCGATCCACCCGACCATCTGGCTGAGCGGGCCGAGCGTGTCCATACCGCTGCCGTCGCGATCCACCGCGGCGGACAACTGCGAGAGGTACCGGTCGAGGGGTAGAAACAGATCTCCGCCTCCCACCTGGTCGTCCAGGGAGACAATCGCCGCAAGCACACCGTCCGCTTGGTGAGTGATCCGAGCACGCTGGGGAGATCTGGTGGAGCGCCAAAGGTTTTCCTGAAGAGTGAGCAGGTCACGGGGGAAGCCTCGGTCCGGTGCGTGCCCGGGAGAAGGAACAGGGGTCTCCTGCGGTGTGGTCAGCTCCGGGTTATCCCCCACACCAGGCGCTCCGAGCCCTTCGAGGGCCTGGTAAGCCCTGCGGCGGTCGGTGAGGCCGCGTCCGGCCTCGGCCCGGGTGATGGTGCTCTGCGCAACCCTGCACATACTCGCCAGGGCTTCCTGCGTCAGGGACGACACCCGGCGCCGCAGGAACCGCACCACGGCCTGGGCGTCGCGTTCGCGCACCGCCACGATCACCTCTGGATCCCGCCACACCCACGCGGGGATACAGGCACACGCGCGCGAGTCCTCGCCGCGAGGACGGCCGCAGTTCCTGCACAGCATCGGGCTCTCCCGTCGTCACCTGGGGGCGTGATGAGAAGCGGTCAAGCGTAACCACTCGATGAGCCTCTCTCAACGAGTTCCATTTCCATACGCGGCTGAGGTTCAGGGCCTGGGCAATGTCTCCGATCTGATCGAACTCAACTGTTGACGGTGACCCGAGCACCATCAGTTCATCCCCGCGTCTGCGGGGCTCACTCCTTGCGCGATTCGTGTGGGCATGATGTCTCCGGTCCATCCCCGCGTCCACGGGGCTCACACAGCGAGCTGTCCGCTGTGGGTGTAGAAGTGCGGTCCATCCCCGCGTCTGCGGGGCTCACACAGCGAGCTGTCCGCTGTGGGTGTAGAAGTGCGGTCCATCCCCGCGTCTGCGGGGCTCACCAACCTGTCGGCTCTGCGGAAGTCAGACGAGTCGGTCCATCCCCGCGTCTGCGGGGCTCACATCACCACGAAGAAGAAGGAAAACATGTACGTCGGTCCATCCCCGCGTCTGCGGGGCTCACGAGCGCGCCCATGCGCCCGTGTAGCGGCCCTCCGGTCCATCCCCGCGTCTGCGGGGCTCACAGCAAATGACCTGCAACAACGCCAAGCGTTATCTTCCCGCAACATCAGATAGCGATGACAGGACCGCACACCACTCAGGTTCGCCGTTGCACAGCGAGAACTCGAACATGTGCGAGTAGAACACCACCGCTACGCTCCCCCACGAGCAGAAGTATGGTCACGACGCCGACCCACCGTGGCCATCGAAGAACTCCATCCTCATCACCCTTTCATGATGCCCAAGTGATCTCCACGGGGAGAGAGCCACCCTCGAGGGATCTCCGGGAGACGCGAAGATCCCACAACAAAACCCTCTGAACTTCACGGATGCCTGTCAGCGCAGGTCGCTGAGACCTTCGAACCACCTTGAAACGGTAGAGGTCACAAGTTCGAATCCTGTATCGCCCACCAGCCGCCCCCACGCACACGGCAGATTCTCGGAATATCCCGACAAACCACAACGCCGTGTTCCCACGCGCTCCGCACTCCCGCGGCGGGCTCGCGCACGGCTTCGCCAAGACGGTCCCAAGGGGAGCACCGCTGTTCTCCGTACCCCGGTCATCGGGGTTCCGTGCCCGGTCGCGGGCGTCCGCGATGATCGGGGGAACCGAGCGGCGGAGGGCCCATGCCGGACGAGACGACCCCCGAGCGCGGCCGCCGGGCGTCGCGCCACCGCCTCCCGCGCGGGAGGGACACCGGTCACGTGCCCGGGACGAACGTTCCCATGGGTCGCGCCGACCACGGCGCCCGGAGTCACCGACCACCGACGAAGGACATCCGCGTCCGCGCGGTCCCGTCCGCGGGCGGGCCGGTGACCGGAAGGCACCGGAGCGCGACGTGAGCGGTCCCGACACTCCCGCGTCCCGGCGCCGTGCCGGGCGCCGCCGTGAGAGCCGGGCCGAACGCCGCGCGTGGGCCCGCCTCCGCTCCCACCTGCGCGGCAGGTCGATGTGGGGTGTACCGTTCCGCCTGTTCCTGACCGCGATCGCGGTCGGCCTCCTCGTCCCGTGGTTCGACCGTGCGCTGGCCCGGGTGCTGCGCCCCTACCCCGACCTCGACACGGGGACCATCGCGGGCATCCTGGGCACGATCTCCGGCGCGATGATGACCCTGTCCGGTCTCGTCTTCACCGCGCTGACCGCCGCGATGAGCTTCAGCACCACCTCGCTGTCGGTCCGCATCGTCCCGGTGTTCAGGCAGGACGCCGTCATCCGGTGGGGGCTGGGGCTGTTCGTCGGGACGTTCATCTACTCCCTGATCGTCGCCGTGGGCATCGCGACGGGAGTGCACGACCGCAAACCGTGGGTGGCCACCTCCGTCGCCGTGATCGCCACGGTCGGGTGCGGGACCATGTTCATCGCCGTCGTCGTCCGGGTCTGCCAGCAGCTGAGTCCCGCGATCCTCCTCCGACGCCTCGCCGCGGACGGCTACAGGGGGATGGGGTTCGACCCCGCCCCGTTCCACACCGAGGCGGCGACCGTGTCCGGGCGGCACCTGCCGGAGGGGCACGTCGTCCGCAGGACGAGGGCGCTCAGGCACGGGGACACCCTGTTGGCGGTGCACACCCGGCGGCTCCTCGACATCGAGGCCGGCTGGGGCATGCGGATCGAACTCGTCCCCATGGCCGGCACGGCGGTGCGGTACGGCGGGATCCTGTTCAGGACGAGCGCGCCCACCTCGTCGTCCCAGAACGCCCGGCTGCTCAGGGCCCTGGCGTTCGGCGACACCTACTCCCCCCACAGCGGGCCCTTCGGCGCGATCAGGTCCATGGCCGACATCGCGCTCAAGGCCCTGTCCCCCGCGGTCAACGACCCGACCAGGGCCGTCCAGACGCTCGACCGGATCGAGGACATCCTGGCGAGACTGTCCCCCCGGATCGCGGCGGAGCAGGACGCACTCGCGGGCGACCCCGACGCCACCATCGTCCAGGCGTGGTCCCGCGGCTGGGAGGACCACGTCGCGGCGGGGACCGACGAGATCCGGCAGTTCGGCACGTCCTCAGTGCAGGTCCAACGACGCCTGCGCGCGCTGTACACCTCACTGCTCGCCCAGTGTCCCTCCGAACAGCACCCGCCGCTGCGGGAGCGGATCGACGCGCTGGACCGCGGCGCCGGCCGGTGGTGGACCGATCCGCTGGACCGGCGGCTGTCCGCCGCCGACCCGCAGGGCCTGGGCACGGAACGCGGGCTACCCCCCGAGCGGACGAGCTGACCGGGGCGGGTTCAGGAGGCGTCGGCCAGCGCGCCCCGGAACGTCCGGCGGTAGGCGAGGGGCGTCACGCCGATCGCGGCGCGCAGATGCTGGCGGAGCGAGGTCCCCGTGGCGAAGCCCACCAGCCCGGCGATCTCGTCCACCGGCAGATCCGTGGACTCCAGCAGGTGCCGGGCCCGCAGGACGCGCTGCTGGATCAGCCAGCGCCCCGGGCTCACCCCCACCTCCTCGTTGAAGCGGCGGACGAACGTCCGCAGGCTCATGCGGGCGTGGTCGGCCAGCTCCGCGAGGGTGAGCGGCTCGTGGAGACGCTCCAACGCCCACTGCCGGGTGGCGGCCGTGCCGTGACGCGGGTCCTCGGGCATCGGCTGCTCGATGTACTGGGCCTGGCCACCGTCCCGCCACGGGGGGACCACGCAGGTCCGTGCGGCGCGGTTGGCGACCTCGCTGCCGTGGTCCCGGCGCACCAGGTGCAGGCACAGGTCGACCCCCGCGGCGGCGCCCGCCGAGGTCAGCACGTCACCGTCGTCGACGAACAACACGTCCGCGTCCAGGTCCACCGCCGGGTACCAGGAACGGAACACGTCGGCGAGCCGCCAGTGGGTGGTGGCCGGCCGGCCGTCGAGCAGGCCCGCTCCCGCCAGGACGAACGCACCGGTGCAGAGCGAGACGAGACGCGTCCCGGGCGCCACAGTCCCCAGCGCCTCCCTGACCGCCTGGGAGGGTTCGCGGGTGACGTGAGCCATGTCGACCGACGGGACCACCACGGTGTCGGCCGAGGCCAGGACCTGCGCCCCGTGCTCGACGGCGATCGAGAAGTCGGCGTTGCCGCGCACCGGACGGCCGTCGACCGAGCAGGTCACGACCTCGTACCGGCCGGGGGCGGCGCCGAGGACGCGGCTCGGGATCCCCAGTTCGAACGGGTAGACGCCCTCCAGGGCCAGGACGGCGACACGATGGATTCCGGTCATGGCAGGATCATATCCAAAGATGGCAATCATGCCATGGCACCCCTTGGTCGGCGGCGGCCAGGATGGACACATGACGACGACGAACGACACCGCTCCCGACGCCCCGACCATGCGGGCGATCAGCCAGGACGCCTACGGTTCCCCGGACGTCCTCACCGAGGTCCGGATCCCGCGACCCTCCCCCGGCCCCAGCGAGATCCTGGTCTCCGTCCGCGCCGCCGGGGTCAACCCCACCGACTGGAAGCACCGCGCGAACAGCCTGTTCCTCAACCGGCTCCCACTCGTCCTGGGGTGGGACGTCTCCGGCGTGGTCGAGGAGGTCGGCTTCGGCGTCACCCTCTTCAAGCCCGGTGACGAGGTCTTCGGCATGCTTCCCTACCCCCACGGGGTCGGCTCCCACGCGGAGTACGTGACCGGGCCCGCCCGCGCCTTCGCCCGCAAGCCCGCGGGGATCGACCACGTGCAGGCGGGCGCCCTCCCCCTCGCGGCCCTCACCGCCCATCAGGCGCTCGTCGACACCGCCGGGGTCGCCTCCGGGCAGCGGGTGCTCGTCCACGCGGCGGCCGGAGGCGTCGGCCACCTCGCGGTACAGATCGCCAAGGCCCGTGGCGCCCACGTCATCGGCACCGCGAGCGCGCCCAAGCACGACTTCCTGCGGGGAATCGGGGCCGATGAGGTGATCGACTACCGGTCCGTCGACTTCACGGAGGCGACCGGCGACATCGACGTGGTCCTGGACCCGCTGTCCGGGGACACCCGGGCCCGCTCCCTGGACGTGCTGCGGCCCGGCGGGACCCTCGTGTCGATCCTTCCGGGCGGGTCACCGCAGGAGGCGGAGAAGGCCGCGCGGCTGGGTGTGCGGGTCGAGACCCTCCTGGTCGAGGCCGACCACGCCGGGATGGGCGCGATCGCGGACCTGGTGGACAAGGACGCCCTGCGGGCCCACGTCGAAGCCTCCTTCCCGCTCGCCGAGGCGGCCAAGGCGCACGAGTCCGGTGAGACCGGGCGCGTGACGGGCAAGCTCGTCCTCGTGGTCGGGGAGGGCTGACCCACCCGCCGGACCGCGACGGCGGCCGGGGCGGGGCTGCGCGCCCCGCCCCGGCCGACCCTCGGGTCACGGCTACGCCAGCACCGACTCGATGGTGATCGGCAGGTCGTGGAAGCGGCGCCCCGTCGCGTGGAACACCGCGTTGGCGATCGCCGGGGCGACGCCCACCTGGCCCACCTCACCGACGCCCTTGACACCGAGCGGGTTGACGACCCGGTCCTCGACCTCGATCATCTCCACCTCGACGTCCGGCGCGTCCGCGTTGACCGGCAGCAGGTACTCGGCCAGGCTCGCGTTGGCCCACCGGCCCTGCTGGGGCTCCATGTGGGTGGCCTCCAGGAGCGCCTGCCCCACCCCCCAGAGCATGCCGCCCATGAGCTGGCTCCGCGCGGTCTTGCGGTTGAGCACCCGTCCGGGCGCGAACACCCCCGTCAACCGGCGCACCCGGACCAGGCCGAGGTCCGGGTCGACCCCCACCTCGGCGAACTGGGCGCCGAAGGTGGCCATGCCGTAGCCGGTGTCCTGCGCGGGCGGCTCCCACGCGCCGAGCGCGTCGGCGTCGAACATCATGTGCCGCCGCAGCAGGTCGGAGTAGGTCTCCCCGGTCTCCGGGGTCTCACGCAGGAACATGCGCCCCTCGGCCACCGCGACCCCGGCCGGGTCGGCGCCGTGCAGCGGGGACTCCGGATCGGCGAGCGCCTGTCCGACGAGCTGGTCCCGCAGCGCCGTCGCGGCGGTGTGCACCGCGGCGCTGACCGCACCGGACCCGGCCGAACCGACGGCGGCCACCGTGTTGGGCAGCTCGGTGTCCCCGTAGTGGACGGCGACCGCCTCGGTCTCCACCCCCAGGGCCTGCGCCGCGACCTGGGCCATGATCGTGCCCACGCCGGTGCCGAAGTCGGAGGAGCCGGTCTCGATGACCGCCCTCCCGTCGGCGTACACGCGCGCGCGGGCCCGCTGAGGGCTCATGGGCGTGTAGACGGGGTAGATCGCGCTGGCCATGCCCGTACCCACGAGCCAGTTCCCGTCCCGGCGTGAACCGGGGATGGGGTCGCGCAGCCTCCAGCCGAACAGTTCCGCGCCGCGCTCGTAGCACTCCCGCAGCCCCTTGCTCGACCACGGATTACCCGTCCCCGGGTCGGTGTCGGCGTGGTTGCGCAGCCGCAGCTCGATCGGGTCGACGCCGAGCTCGTAGGCGAGCTCGTCCATGGCCGTCTCCAGTGCGAAGACACCCGACCCCTCACCGGGGGCGCGCATGAACGTCGGCGTCATGGTGTTCGCCCTGACCAGACGGAAGACACCCTCGTAGTTCGGGCAGGCGTACAACTGCGCCGTCGGGCCGATCGACGGCTCGGCCCAGTCGTCGAAGGGCGAGGTCGGCGAGATCTTGTGGTGACGGATCGCGGTCAGCGTCCCGTCCTCGCGCGCCCCCAGGGTCAGGGTGTGCTCCTGCTCCTCCCGGTGTCCGGCCCCGGTGAACATCTGTTCCCGGTTCAGCGACAGCGTGACCGGCGCCCGCACGTGCTGGGCGGCCATCGCCGCGAGGGTGGGGTGTGCGTGGATCATCGCCTTGGAGCCGAAGCTCCCGCCGACGAACTCGCTGACCACCCGGACGTCCGACGGCGCGATCCCCAGCAGTTCGGCGACGCTGAGCCGGGTCGCCGTGGGGCCCTGCGTGGTGTCGTACAGGGTCAGCCGGGTGTCCTCCCACACCGCGGTGGCGGCGTGGGTCTCGATCGGGTTGTGGTGGTTGGCCGCGAGGTGGCAGGTGCGCTCCATGACCACGTCGGCCTCGCGCAGCCCGGCCTCGACGTCGCCGCGCTCGACCCGCCCGGGGGCGAGGCCGGCGAAGACGCGTTCGGGTTCGTAGGCGTCGTCGCGCCCCTGCTCGATCGTGGTGACCGCCGGTTCCAGCGCGTAGGTGACCCCGACCAGCTCGGCGGCGTGCTCGGCCCTCTCCAGCGTGTCGGCGACGACCATCGCCACGGGCTGACCCGCGTAGTGCACCCGTTCGTCCTGCATCGGGAAGAAGCTCTGGCCGTGCGCGGTGGTGCCCGCCAGTGAGGCGATCGGCCGCGGCTCGACCGCCACACGCGGCAGGTTGTGATGGGTGAGCACGGCCAGGACACCGTCGACGGCCAGGGCCTCGGAGGTGTCGATGTCGGTGACGCGGCCGTGGGCGATCTCCGAGACGACCAGGACCGCGTGGGTGGTGCCCGGCGGGCGCTGCTCGGCGGAGTAGCGGGCGGCGCCGGTGACCTTGGCGTGGCCGTCGACCCGGTCGACGGCCCGGCCGATCTGTGATCCGGTGCTCATGCGTTCCCTCCCCGTCCTCGCTTTGACTCCACCGTCTCCAGGGCACGCACCATGGTCCGCTGGGCGAGTGTGATCTTGAAGGAGTTCATGCTCCGGGGTACGGCGTCGGCCAGCTCCGCCACGGCCGCGTCCTCGAACGCGGCCCGCCGTGCCGGGGCTCCGGTGAGGATGGCCTCGGCGTGCCGTGCCCGCCACGGCTTGGTGGCGACCCCACCCAGTCCGATACGGGCCTCGGCGATGATCCCTCGCTCGATCCGCAGGACCACCGCGGCCGAGGCGAGGGCGAACTCGTAGGATTGGCGGTCGCGCACCTTCAGGTAGTGGGAGGTGCGAGCCGCGGGGTTCGCGGGTACCTCGATGGCGGTGATCAGCTCGCCGTGGGCGATCGGGTGTTCGCGATCGGGCGTGTTCCCCGGCAACGGGAAGAAGTCGTCGAAGGCGACGGTCCGCGAGCCGTCGGGGCCCCGGAGGTGGACGATCGCGTCGAGCGTGGTCAAGGCCACCGCGACGTCGGACGGGTGTGTGGCGATGCAGTGCTCGCTGGTGCCCAGGACCGCGTGGGTGCGGTTGAACCCGTTCATGGCCGCGCATCCGCTACCGGGTTCACGTTTGTTGCACGCCTGGTCCACGTCCCGGAAGTAGGAGCAGCGCACCTTCTGCATGAGGTTGCCGCCCATGGTGGCCATGTTGCGCAGCTGCGCGGAGGCGCCCTTCTCCAGGGCCTCGGCGATGACCGGGTAGCGTTCACGTACCGCGGGGTGCGCGGCCACGTCGCTCATCCTGGCCAGACCGCCGAGGCGCAGCCCGCCGTCGGGGAGGTCCTCGATCGCGGCGATGGGCAGGTCGTTGATGTCGACCACGCGGCGGGGTCGGGCGACCCGGATCCGGAGCATGTCGACCTCGGTGGTTCCGCCCGCGAGGAACTCGCTGCCGGGGTCGCCGCCGACCTCGGCGATGGCCGTGGCCACGTCGGACACGCGCTTGTAGGCGAAGGAGCGCATCACCGACCCCCTTCCCGCGTGGCCTCGTCCGCGTCGCGCACCTGCCGGATCGCGGAACGGATGTTCGGGTAGGCGGCGCAGCGGCAGATGTTGCCGCTCATCCACTCGGCGATCTCCGCGTCGTCGGAGGCGTGCCCCTCCTCGATGAGGGCGACGGCCGACATCAGCTGGCCGGGTGTGCAGTATCCGCACTGGAAGGCGTCGTTGTCGACGAAGGCCCGCTGCATCGGGTGGAGGCGGTCCTCCTCGGCCAGCCCCTCGACGGTGGTGATCTCGCGCCCCTCGCAGGCGACGGCCAGGGTCAGGCAGGCGACCACGCGGCGTCCGTCGACCCAGACGGTACAGGCCCCGCAGGCCCCCTGGTTGCAGCCCTTCTTGGGGCCGGTGACATCGAGGCGCTCGCGCAGGGCGTCGAGCAGGCTCACCCTGGGTTCGACGCGAACCCCGTGCGTGGTCCCGTTGACGGTCAATGTGATGTCGACCGGTTCCGGGCCGATCTCGGCATCCCTGGGCCGGATACCCCTGGCCTGCTCCGGGATGCTCGGTGCGACGGTTCCGGTGCGGTTGCTGGGCGGCTTCATCGGAGCCCCCTCGGGAGCGGCGTGCGGTGCGTACTCATTGCGATCCCCCTGGTCACGCTGGTGCCGTGGCGCCACGGACGACTCCTGAGGATGCTCTCAACCCGATGTGTACCGCGCGTGTGAATGAGCCCCAGTGGATGGCAATATCCCGCAAAGATCCGCTGGGGCGGGGCCCGTTCGGGCGGCGGGGTCACGGCCGCCGCCGAGTCCTCGGGTCAGGGCTTGCGGCCCACTCCGCCGAACTGGGCGATCTCGCGTGCCTCGCCGACCTCGGCCGGGTCCGGGCGCCAGAACGGGATCGAGCACACCCCCGGTTCCAGGAGCTCCAGACCGTCGAAGAAGGCCTCGATCTCCTTGACGCCGCGCAGGTGGTAGGGGATGGCCGCACCCTCGTTCCACGCCGCGGTGGCCGCCACGATCGCCTCGCCGGTGTTCGTGCTGTCGCACATGGCGAAGAAGCTGCCGGGGGGAAGCGCCTCCTGGTAGGTGCGCACGATCTCGTGGGTGCGCTCCTCGACCGGCTGGTGGCCGAGGGTGCCCAGGCAGGTCAGCGCGATCGGCCGACCGAAGTCCAGGTGTTGGCGCACCTGGCCCAGGAGCGCCTCGGGCTCGCGCAGGTCGGCGTCGATGTAATGGGTGGTTCCGGAGGTGACGCCGGTGAGCAGGGCACGCGCGTGGGCGAGCACCATGGGGTCGTTGTCGACGTAGACCACCCGGGCGTCCGGCGCGACGGACTGGGCGACCTCATGCGTGTTGTTCACGGTGGGCAACCCGGTGCCGATGTCCAGGAACTGCCGGACCCCGTGCTCCCGCGCCAGGTGGGTGACGACCCGGACGAGGAAGGCCCGTTCGGCGCGGGCGATCTCGACGATCTCGGGGAAGGCCCGTTCGATCTGCTCGCCGAGTTCGCGGTCGACCGGGTAGTTGTCCTTTCCGCCCAACCAGTAGTTCCACACCCGCGCCGAATGGGCCACGGTCGTGTCGATGGGGGGAGTGTCCGTCATGGGCGCCTCTCGCCAGGGTCGTGGTGGTGTTCCGGCCTCGCATTCTCGTGCTCCCGGAACCCGCCACGCAAGCCGGACCGCCTACACCGCAAGGCTTCCCGACGGAGTCGCCCGTCGGCCCGGGGGCGTGTGCGACCTCGCCCCCGGACCGACGCGCGGGCCCTCACCCGTCGCGCTCGACCCTGACGGTGTCGCCGTCGCCGACCTCGGCGAGGGCGCGGTGGTCGCCGTCGATCCGGCCGAGCACGTTGGCCGCGCTGGCGAGTCTGCTCTCCGGCCCGACGGAGATCGGCGTGGGGCCGAAGGGCAGGGCGAGCGCCGATCCGGCCAGCCAGTAGCAGACGGTGCCGGGATCGACGGTGTCGGTCGCGTCGTCCTCGCGCTCGGCCTCCACGGGGACGGCGAAGTACACCTCGTCGCCCCACGTGTTGACCGACGACTCGATGGGCAGGGCGTCCCAGAGGGCTTCGGAGGTCGGGGTGCTGTCGAGCGTGGCGGTCACCGAGCCGCCGGCCCAGGAGATGCGGATCCTCATGTGACCTGTGTATCGGGTGGCGATAGCGGAGCTCACACCGGGGTATCCATAATGCAGATATTGAATTCCGAATTGCGGAACTACTGTGCGGCCTGGAGGCCGGATTCCGCCTCCCGCGCCCCCTCCGGGTGCCCGCCCGCCCGGGGACCGGAACGGTCCAGCGAGGCGGAGAACAGTGCGACACCGAGCCCGACGAGGGCCAGGACCACGCCGATCACGGCGGGCGACGTGTACCCCAGCCCCATGCTGATCCCCACCCCGCCCAACCAGGCGCCCCCGGCGTTGGCGAGGTTGAAGGCCGAGTGGTTGGAGGCCGAGGCCAGCGAGGGCGCCGCGGCGGCCTTGTTCATCACGAGCACCTGGAGCGGCGTCACCACGGCGGACCCGGTCGCGCCGAGGGCCAGGACGGCGATCGCGGCGGTCCAGGGGTGGTGCACCGCGAAGACGAAGAGGGCCAGCACGACCGCCAGGCAGACGAGGGCGCCGTGGATCGTCGGACGCAGGGCCCGGTCGGCCAGCGGGCCGATGACCAGCGAGCCGATCGTCATCCCGGTGCCGAAGAGCGCCAGGACGAACGGCACGCCGCCGGGCGCCATCCCGGCCAGCTCGGTCATCATCGGCGAGATGTAGCTGTAGACCGCGAACACCCCGGCGAACCCGAAGACCGCGGTGGTCAGACCGAGGAGGACCTGCTGGCCGCCCAGCGCGGACAGCTCGTGTCGGAGTCCTCCCCCGCCGAACGCGGACGCCGGCATCCGGGGCACGAAGAGCGCGATCCCCACCAGGGCGAGCGCGGCGACGGCGGCCACGGCCAGGAAGGCCACCCGCCAGCCGAGGAGCTGGCCCAGGAAGGTGCCCGCGGGGACGCCCACGATGTTCGCGACGGTCAGACCGAGGAACATGCGCGCCACCGCGGTCGCCCTGCGGTCGGGGCGGGCGGTGTGCGCGGCGACCAGCGCGCCCACGCCGAAGAAGGCGCCGTGCGGAAGGCCCGCCAGGACCCGGGCGGCGAACACCGTCCCGAAGCCGGGGGCCACGACGGTCGCGACGTTGCCGAGCAGGAAGAGCCCCATGAAGATCAGCAGGACGGCCTTGCGCGGCACACGCGTGCTCAGGGCCGTGAGCAGCGGCGCGCCGACCACCACTCCCCCGGCGTAGGCGGAGATCAGGTATCCGGCGGTCGCGACCGGGACGTCCAGATCCGTGGCGACCTCGGGCAGCAGACCCATGATCACGAACTCGGTAGTACCGATGGCGAACGCTCCGACGGCGAGAGCGAGCAGGGCCAGAGGCATGGGTGTGCCCCCTTTCACGACGGTGGACGCGGGGTGGGCGTGCGAACGGGAACCCAGGGGTGTGGGCCGACATGGTCGGGGCGGACCCCGACCACCGATTTGGCACGTGCTAAATCCAGGGTCGCAGCTCTCCGGGGCCGAACCCAACCACTCGGACGTGTGATCTCCCTCGCGGCGGCCGGAAGGCGGGGCACGGACCCACCCGCGCGCGGGTCCGCCCCGGCGGCGGATCCGGGTCAGCGCGCGTCCGGCCTCGGCGGCCCGGTGCTCCCTCGGACGCTGAGCGTGGGCTCCAGGACGACGTGCCTGGCGTCCGTGCGCCCCTCGTCCAGCCGCTCGGCCGCGCACCCCATCGCGATCCGCGCCATCAGCGCCGCGTCCTGCCGGACGGAGGTGAGGTCGACGAAGGACAGGCGAGCGGTCCGGCTGTCGTCGTAACCGACCACGGACACGTCCCGCGGAGCGTGGACGCCCGCGCGGACGAACGTCTCCAACAGGCCGAGCGCGCAGCGATCGTTGCTCGCGACCACGGCGGTGGGCAGGCGGTCGCGCGTCAGGAGTGCGCGAGCCGCCCGCGCGCCCGACTCCTCGGAGTAGTCGCCCGCGATGACGTCGGCGAACGGGCCGAGGCCGTGGGCGCGCATCGCCTCGGCGTAGCCCTGCCTGCGTTCCGGCGCGCCGGGCAGGTCCGCGCCGTCGACGTGCGTGATGGCGCGGTGCCCCAGCGCGACCAGGTGGTCCACCGCCTGACGCACCCCGTCGGCGTCGGCGGTCCGGACGCTGTCGGTGCCCTCCACCCCCGTGCGCTGACCGATCTCCACCACGGGGACCTGCGCCGCGATCGTGGCCAGGTGGGCGGGGGCCGCGGCGGAGAGTCCGATGAGGATGAGGGCCTCACAGCGCAGACCCAACAGGTCGTCGATGGACTCGCGCTCATCCCGCGTGGACAGCAGAGCGCTGAGCACGACGCCGTAGTCCAGTGCGGCGGCGGCCGGGTAGACGGCCTCGACGAGGTGGACGTCGAGCGGATGCTCCATGGTGAACAGCACCCCGACCTGGCGGCTGCGGGCCCGGCGCAGCAGTCGGGCCGTCTTGTCCGCGCAGTACCCGATCTCCTCCGCGGCCCGCAGGACCCTTTGCCGCGTCGCCGCGCTCGGCCCGGGGCGGTCGCTCATCACCAGGGACACCAGCTGCCGGGACACCCCGACGCGCGCCGCGACGTCGGCCATCGTCGGCCGACGCGCGGGAATCCCTCCTGACCGCGCGCCGCCCGTGCTCCCGGTTTCCGGCATCCCGTCCCCTCACCGCCCGGCGTCTCGTGCCGCCGATGGTAGCGGCATCGGCGAGGATCCCCGACAGGGGCGGGAAACCGGCGTCGGCACAGGCTCCGACCTGCTCCGAAGCGCGCCCCGCCAGGTTTGGCCCCTACGGGAACGGCTAGGGGTCCAATGCGGGACGCACACCGAAGGAAGGGAGAGGGATCATGCCGAGGACCATCTCCGAACTGATGACGAGCCCCGCGCGCACGGTCGGGCCGGACACGTCCCTGCGGGCCGTGTCCCGCATCATGCGGGACGAGAACGTCGGCGACGTGATCGTGACCCACGAGGACGGCTCGCTCATGGGCATCCTCACCGACCGCGACATCGTCGTGCGCTGCCTGGCGGCCGGCGGGGACTGTGACACCCAGACCGCGGGCGCCACCTGCAGCGCGCACGTGGCGACGGTTCCGCCGCAGTGCCGGGTCTCGGAGGCCGTGGACATGATGCGGTCCAAGGCGGTGCGCCGCCTGCCCGTGGTGGACGACGAGGACGTCGTGGGGATCATCTCGATCGGCGACCTGGCCCAGGCGGTCGACGAACACTCGGCGCTGGCCGACGTCAGCTCCGCCGAACCGAACCGCTGAACTCCCACCGCGGGACGGTGCCCTGACCCGAGCGGGGCACGGGCGCCCCCGGACAGTGAGACGGCCGCCACGTCCCACCGGGCCGCCCACGGGGGACGGCCCGGGGCGTGGCGGTCCCGCACGCCCCCTCCCCCTCGCCCACCGACCCGTCGGCTCCGGGGTCGGTCGCACGTAGGTTACGATAATGATTATCGTTTCCATTTTAAGAACGGAGGTCACCCCCGATGGAGCCGACAAGCCCCATGCGCGTGGCCGTGGTCACCGGACTGCACCGCGCCGCGCGCGGACGGACGGTGGACGCGCTGCTCGCGGCGGTGCCGAGGTCGGTGGCGGTCCACCACGACCTCGAGGAGATCAGTGAGGGGCGCGTCCACCGCGTCACCCGCGACCGCTGGGGACCCCTTGACCGTACCCCGGTCGAACTGGACCACCTGTGCGCGTCGTGCACCCTGCGCGAGGACCTCGTGCCCCTCTTGCTGCGACTGGCCGCCGAGGGTGAGCACTCCCTGTGCGTCGTGGAGGCCTGGGACGTCGTCGAGCCCCGAACGGTCGCCGAGGTCATCGCCGCCCAGCGCGAGCTGGACCTGGTCGCCGCCCTGACCGCGGTGGCCGCCGACCGCCTGCTCCCCGACCTGGCCACACACGACGACCTGCGCGACCGCGGCTTGGACATCGCGGTGGAGGACGATCGGACCGTCGCCGAGGTCCTGGCGCACCAGATCGAGTACCCCACCGCCGTGGTCCTGCACGGGACCCGGCACCGCGACGAGGCGCGCTCGCTGCTGGAACAGCTCAATCCGGCCGCCGCCGTCGTCACGCCCGGAGCGGGCCTGGCCGATCTCACGCACGGCCGGTTCGACCCCGAGGCCGCCGCCAATCGCACCAACCCCGCGTGGGCGCGGTACAGCCCGCGCACGGACGGCCGGGTGAGCACCGTGACCTGGTCCCGCAGGAGGCCACTGCATCCCGAGCGCACCCATGAGGCCCTGGAACGGCTGGTCTCGGCCGGGTTGCGCAGCCGGGGGCGGATCTGGCTGGCCAGCCGACCCGACACCCTCCTGGTCTGGGACGCCCACAGCGACGCCCTGGTCCTGGAGAGCGGCGGCCCGTGGCTGGACGCCCTGCCCGGAGCCGCCATGGAGATGGTTTCCGAGGCGCGGCGCTTCGCCGCCCGGCTGGACTGGGACCCGGTCGTCGGGGACCGAGGGCAGCACCTGGCCTTCACCGGGGTCGACCTGGACACCGAGGGCCTGGTCGCGCTGCTCGACTCGTGCCTCATCACCGAGGAGGAGACCGGGCGGCCACTCCGGAACGACCCCTTCGCCGACGCCCTGTGAGAAAGGAATCCCCATGAGCGCCACACCCCGGCGGGCCGGCGGGCGCGGCCCGTCCCGCAGGTTCGCCAACCCGCTCGGCGACGCCGACCACGTCGACTACAAGGACGTCGATCTGCTGCGCAGGTTCATCTCCGAGAAGGGCAAGATCCGCAGCCGTCGGGTCACACGGGTGACCGCCAAGCAGCAGCGGCTCATCACCGCCGCGGTGAAGAACGCCCGCGAGATGGCCCTGCTCCCCTACCCGTCCAACACTCCAGCGACCAGGAAATCCTGATCGCGCACAGGAAACCCCGACCGAACGACCGAGAGGAACACCGTGTCACGCGTCTGCCAGGTGACGGGCCGCGCCCCGAGCTTCGGGAACGCCGTCTCCCACTCGCACCGGCGCACCCGCCGCCGATTCGACCCGAACATCCAGAGCAAGCGGTACTGGCTGCCCAGTGAGAACCGCTACGTCCGACTGCGGGTGAGCGCCAAGGGCATGCGCGTCATCGACGCACAGGGCATCGAACGGGTGGTCGCCCAGATCCGGGCGCGCGGGGAGAGGGTCTGAGATGGCCAAGAAGAGCAAGATCGCCCGGAACGAGCACCGCGGGCGCGTCGTGGCCCGGTACGCCGAGCGGCGGGCCGAACTCAAGCGGATCATCCGGAGCCCGGAGACGGGCCCGGAGGAGCGTGCGGCCGCCGTGCGCGAGCTCCAGCGCCAGCCCCGCGACGCCAGCGCGACGCGCGTACGCAACCGGGACTCGGTGGACGGCCGTCCGCGCGGGTACCTGCGCAGGTTCGGGCTGTCCCGGATCCGGTTCCGCGAGGCGGCCCACCGCGGGGAGCTGCCCGGCGTGACCAAGTCCAGCTGGTAGGCGTGAGCCCCGGGGCGTGCGGACGGGTCAGGCCGTCCGCACGCCCGTGACGCGCTGGAGCGCCAGGGCCGCGAGCCCGCACAGCCCGCCCGCGATCGTCCCGGTCACCAGGCTGCTGACCACCGCGAACCCTCGGATGATGACGGCCTGTGCCGCCGGGGCGAGGTCCGCGAGGTCGCCGCCGAGCGCGGGTGGGTCGTCGCCCCACGAGATGTTCCACAGCAGCTGGTGTCCGAGGGCGAGGAAGACACCCGAGATCAGCCCGACCGCCAACAGGGTCACGAGGGGGTTGGGCACCCGCCGGACCAGGACCACGGCGATCCACACCAGCGGGGGCACGAAGACGAACACACCGTTGACGAACGTGCCCTCCTCGAGGACGGACAGGTCGTGCAGGACCACCCGGGGCACCGAGAGCAGGGCCAGGAGCACGAGTACGGGGAACGACAGGCCGAGGGCGGCCCTCTTCTGAACGGTCATGGGACCAACGTAGGAGCGGGGCCGCGACCGGCGCGTCGTCTCCGAAGCGCGTCCCGCTACGCCGGGAGGCGTGTCCCGGGCCGCCCCTCGACGTAGGGCGTGTCCGCGGGCGGAGTCAGCCGCCGAGGGCCAGGCGGGCGCCCAGGGAGAGCATGACCACGGCGATCACCCCGTCCAGGACCCGCCACGCGCCCGGCCGGGAGAACACCGGGCGCAGGAGCCGGGCCCCGAAGCCCAGGGCGAAGAACCACAGGAAGCTGGCGGTCACGGCGCCGCGCACCCACCACCAGCGCGCCTCCCCGTCCTGCTGGTTGGCGACGGAGCCGAGGAAGACCACCGTGTCGAGGTACACGTGCGGATTGAGCCAGGTCAGGGCGAAGGCGGTGACGACGGCCGGCCCGAGCCGCAGGGAGCGCGGTGCCCCGTCGGAGGTGAGGGCGCCGGGACGCATGACCCGGAGCGCCGCGAGCAGGCCGTACACCACCAGGAACCCGGCGCCGAGGACGCGCACCGCGACGAGCGCCGTCGGCACCGCTTCGATGACCGCGCCGACGCCGAGGACCCCGGCGGTGATGAGGACGGCGTCCGACAGGGCGCAGACCAGGACCACGGCCAGGACCGTGCGGGGGCGACCGTCGATGCCGAGCCGGAGGACGTAGGCGTTCTGGGCGCCGATGGCCACGATGAGGGCGAGCCCGGTTCCCAGGCCGAGCACCGCCGCGAGCAGGGATTCGTTCACGTCCGGAACGTTAGGATCTCCGGAGTGTGCAGTAAAGCTAAACTTTCTTAGAACCCTTAAGAAAGGCTAAGGATGCCCTTCCAGTTCGACCACCTGCGCACCCTCACCACATTGGTGGACGAGGGGACCTTCGAGGCGGCCGCCCGCCGGTTGCACGTGACCGCCTCGGCCGTCTCGCAGCGGATCCGGACGATGGAGCAGACCGCGGGCAAGGTCCTGGTGCAGCGCACCAACCCGGTGGCGCCCACCGCGGCGGGCGACGTGGTCCTGCGCTACGCCCGGCAGGTGGTCCTCCTGGACGGGGACGTGCTGGCCGAACTCCAGGCCTGGGAGGGCGGCGCCGACCGGGTCCCCGTCCCGCTGGCGGTCAACGCCGACAGCCTGTCCACGTGGTTCCTGGAGGCGCTCGCCGAACTCCCCGCCGACCTGGGCGCGGTGTTCGACGTCCACCGGGAGGACGAGGAGCACACCACGTCGCTGCTGCGCTCCGGGGCGGTGATGGCCGCCGTCACCTCGACCCCGGAGGCGGTCCAGGGGTGCGCGGTCGAGGGCCTGGGGACCATGCGCTACCAGGCCGTGTGCGCTCCGGGCTTCGCCGCCGGGCACCTGGGCGACCCGGTCGACGTGGAGCGGCTCGTGGACGCCCCGGTGGTCAACTTCGACCGCAAGGACGAACTCCAGGACCAGTTCCTGCGGAACCTGACCGGACACGAGCCGAGCGCGCCGTGCCACTTCATCCCGGCCTCGACGGACTTCGCCAAGACCATCCTGCTCGGGCTCGGGTGGGGGGTGGTGCCCGAACAGCAGTGCCTGGCGCAGATCGAGGCGGGGCGGCTGGTCGCGCTCGCGCCCGACCACCCGGTGGACGTGCGGCTGTACTGGCAGCGCTGGAACCTGCGGTCGCCGCTGCTGGACCGGGTGTCGGAGGGGGTGCGGGCCTCCGCCGCCGCCCACCTGCACCCGCTGTAGCCGTGGTGGCCCCGGTCGCCGAGCGACGGCGCGGCGAGGGGGCGGGGGAACGCACGCGCCGCGCACGGTGCGCCGCGGACCGGGGTTGTCGGCGCGGCGGCCCTCTGGTGGGATGGGACCGCGGTGCGCCGCCCCCGGCGGGCCGCGTCAACGATGGGACTTTCTGGCGCACGGAGCACGCGCGGGCGTGCCACGACCGGCCTCGGCCGTGCGTCCGCGCCGGAGGTGGCATGTCGTATCCGCGGTGGCAGGAGACTGCGACGGACCCGTTCTCCCGGTTCCCCCCGGGTGTGGGCGCTCGGCTGCGCCCCCTGGTGCCGGGGCTGGCGCGGAGCACGGTCGAGGCGGTCCGACGCCGCGCGGAGGCGCACGGCCCGTCCTTGGATCCCGGTGAGGCCGAGGCGTGGCGCGGGCTGATCGCGTCGGCGGCGTACGCGTTCCTCGACCGGGCCGAGGGCGGCCGCCCCTTCGACGGGCCCGCCGGCGTCACCGAGGAGTTCCGCGCGTTCGGAGCCGGTGAGGCTCGCGGCGGGCGGACGCTGGAGCGCCTGCACACCGGGACGCGCACGGCGGTGGCGATCGCGTGGCGGCGGCTGGCGGTCACGGACGCGTTCACCCGCCAGGACGTGGTGGTCCTGGGCGAGGCGCTGTTCGCCTTCCAGGAGGAGGTCACCGCGGCCGCCGCCGAGGGCCACGCCGAGGTACGCCGGGCCGACGCCGACCAGCGCGAGCGCGGACGGACACGGCTGCTGGAGGAGTTGCTGGCGGGGGTCGGCGGCGACAGCGGAGCGGTGCCGGCGCTGGCCCGGGCGGCGCGGTGGCGGGTCCCCGACCGGGTGGCGGTGGCGGTGCTGCTGCCCGGGAAGAAGTCCGCGCCCCCCGCACTGCCGTCCGACGTCCTGGTGGACCTGGAGCGGAGCGAGCCGTGCGCGTTGGTGCCCGATCCGGACGGGCCCGGACGGCTGCGGACCCTGGAGCGATCGCTGCGCGGCGGCTCGGCGACCCTGGGACCGAGCGTGGCGCCGGAGGAGGCGCCCGTCTCACTCTCGCGGGCCCGTGACCTGGCTGACCTGGTCCGTTCCGGGGTGGTGCCCGGGGGTGGCGTCGTACGGTGGGCCGATCACCTGTCGACTCTGCTGCTGTCACGGGACACCGCTCTGATGGCGGAGCTGGCGCGAAGGCGACTGGCTCCGATGGCGCGGCTCCGGTCGCCCCAGCGGGACCGGATGGCCGACACTCTGCTGGCGTGGTTGGAGACGGGGTTCAACGCCAACGAGGCGGCGGTCCGGCTGCGTGTGCACCCGCAGACCGTACGGTACCGGATACGCAGGTTGGACGAGCTGTTCGGCCCGCGCCTGCGTGACCCGGGGGCCCGGTTCGAGCTGGAGCTGGTGCTGCGCGCCCGCCGCCTGCTGGGGCCGTTGGAGTCGCGTTGACCCCGACGGCGTCAGGTCACGGGGGCGAGCGCGCGCACGGCGGCCACGGGGTCGCCGGGCACGAGCGGCGCGATGACGGGGGTGGTCACCCCGGCGTCGGCGTAGGCGCGGATCCGCTCACGGCAGTACTCCGCGGGGCCGTGCACGATCAGGTCGTCCACGACCGAGTCGGGGATGGCCTCCAGCGCGCCCTTGCGGTCGCCCTCGTCCCACGCCTTCCACATGGGGGTGAGCTCCTCGCGTCCGAGCCATTCGTGGAAGGCCCGGTAGACGGGGACGTTGAGGTAAGCGGAGATGGCCCAGCGGCCGATGCCCCGGGCCGTGTCCGGATCGGTGTCGGGGATCGCGAAGATCCGGGCGACCACCTCCCGGTCCCGCCCGTCCTCGGCGGCTCCGCGCACGTGGGGGGCGACCGTGCGCACGTCCTCGGCGGACAGCCAGTTGATGATCGCCCCGTCGCCCTCGCGTCCCGCCAGCCGCAGCATGCCCGGTCGCAGGGCCGCGACGAACAGCGGAGGGGCCTGTTCGGGCACCGCCCCGAGGGTGAACCCCTGAACGGAGAAGGTGTCGTACTCGGCCTTGACCTTCGCTCCGGTCAGCGCCTCGCGGAGGAAGCGCAGGGTGTCGCGGATCCGCTTGTAGGGCTCCGTGAAGGGGATGGAGTTCCACCTCTCCACGATGACGTTGGACGAGGTGCCGATTCCCAGCGCGAAGCGGCCGGGCGCGGCGGCGGCCATCGCGGCGGCGCTCATCGCCAGGGTCGCGGGACCGCGCGTGTACACGGGAACGATGGCTGTGCCCAGCCGAAGGCTCGGCGCCCACACACTGGCGAGGGCGAGCGGTGTGAAGGCGTCGGCGCCGTTGGCCTCGGCCGACCAGACGTCGGTGTAGCCGAGGTCGGGCAGCTGCTCGATGACGGACCTCTGTTCCAGGAGGGGGACCCCCTCCAAGGGGATGGTGATGCCCCAGCGAGCGGTCATGGCGACTCCCTGTCGGTGGATCGGATACCGAATCTGGTTCGTGTCCGCTGTCGCCCCCGACCATACCGCGCGGTCGGTATGTCGTCTCCCCCGGGCGGTGCCGTCCAACACGGCGAGTACCCGGATGCGACGGAGTATCCCCGTGAGGCGTATGTTCAGAGAACCTGACGGAACGCCGTACCCGGCGCGGACCGACGTACCGGCACGACGTCGTGTCCGTCAGGTACCGGACCCACTCCCGCGAACGAAGGAGGACCCCGATCGTGGCCATGCCACCCTCCCCCTACGACTTCCTGCCCGAGCTGCCGACGTTCACCCTGACCAGTGACGACGTAGCCGACGGGAAGACCCTGTCCAAGCCCCAGGTCAGCGGGATCATGGGGGCGGGCGGCGAGGACGTCTCGCCGCACCTGTCCTGGAGCGGTTTCCCCGAGGGGACGCGGAGCTTCGCCGTCACCTGCTTCGACCCCGACGCGCCGACCGCCAGCGGATTCTGGCACTGGTCGGTGTGCAACATCCCGGTCGAGGTGACCGAGTTGGCGGCGGGCGCCGCGAACAGTTCCGGTCTGCCGGAATCGGCCGTGACCGTGCGCAACGACGCCGGGGGCCACGGCTACGTCGGCGCCGCGCCGCCGCCCGGGCACGGACCGCACCGCTACATGTTCGCGGTCCACGCCGTGGACGTGCCCCGCCTCGACGTGGACGCCTCGGCCAGCCCCGCCTTCGTCGGTTTCAACCTGTTCTCGCACGCCATCGCGCGTGCGGTCATCGCGCCCGTGTACGAGCGCGCCTGAGGACGGACCGACCTGATCGGGGGCGGGTGCGCGGCGTCGCCGGGCACCCGCCCCCGCCCCTCTCCCTCCCGGGGGCGTGGGATACACGCGCGAGGGGCCCTTTCGGTTGACACCGCAACCGGATTCGGCCAAGACCGGGGTGAACTCCGCCCGGGCCCCCTAGGCTCGTCGCACGGTCGTCCCGACCGCCCCCACACCCCGGGAGGGATCAGCGGTGCCCCAGCAACCAGCGACGAGGCCGACGGTCGTGGTGACGACGGCGGGTTCGGCCCCGACCCCCGGCACCATCCTCCACCTGCGCGAGGCGGGGTTCCGGGTGGTCGCCACCGACATCGACCCCGCCGCACCCGGCCTGTACCTCGCCGATCGCGGATACCTGGTGCCCCCCGGCGACGGCGACGCCTTCCTGCCCCGGATGCGGGAGCTGTGCGCACGGGAGCGGGCGGTCGCGGTGGTCCCCCTCGTGGACGAGGAGCTGGTCCCGATCGCGGCGCTCGCCGACGACGGAGTGGCCGTGCTGCTCCCCCGGGCGGAGTTCGTCGCGACCTGCCTCGACAAGGCGCTGCTCATGCGGCGACTGGACGCGGCCGGGATCGGTGTCCCCCGCACCTGGTCGGCGACGGACTGGCCGTCCGACGCCGCGGACGCCCCCGGCGGGTTCGTCGTCAAGCCCCGCAGCGGCCGGGGCAGCCGCGGCGTGGCGGTCATCGGCTCCCGTGAGGACCTGCCCCGGGTCGTGTCCGAGGGCGGGTACGCGGCCGAGGACCTCATCGTCCAGGAGTGCGTCACCGGCCCCGAGTTCACGGTGTCGGTGGTGGTGTGGCGCGACGGCCGGGTGCAGGCGGTGGTGCCCAAGGAGGTGGTCCTCAAACAGGGGGTCACCCGGTACGCGGTGACGCGCCGCGCCCCGGCGGTGGCGGAGTCCTGCCGGGCCGTGCAGTCGGCCCTGCGCGCCGACGGGCCGTTCAACGTGCAGTTGTGCCTGGACGCCGAGGGCAGGCCCCGGATCTTCGAGATCAACCCGCGCTTCTCCTCGACGGCCGCGTTGACGGCGGCGGCCGGGGTCGACGAGATCGCGGGCCTGCTGCGACAGGCGGTCGCGGACGGGCCGCCGCTGACCGACACGTGGCGGGAGGGCGTGGCGATGGTACGGCGGTGGACGGACGAGTTCATCAGCGAGGAGGAGTTCACCTCGCACGGCCTGTCCCCCGCTCCCGAGGCGGCCGGGACGGTGTCCCGGTGAACGGCGCGCACCCGATGGCGGAGGCGGCCGCGGCGGCGGTCACGGAGGTCGGCGCCCTGCTCAAGGAGTGGCGCACCGACCCCGACGCGCTCGGCGGTGTCTGGGAGGGGAGCCAGTTCAAGGCACGGGCCGACGCCATGGCGCACCGCGCGCTGTCCGAGCGGCTGTCGGCGATCGACCGGGAGGTCCCCGTGGTGAGCGAGGAGGACCCGGCGTCGCTGGTCCGGGAACGGCCGCCGCGCTACTGGTTGATCGACCCCATCGACGGGACCGCCAGCTACACCCACGGGTTCCCGGGCTACGTCACCCAGGCCGCCCTGGTGGTCGACGGCCGACCCGAGGTGGCGGCCGTGTTCGCCCCGGAGACCGCGACGCTGTACACGGCCGTCCGGGGCCGGGGCGCCCGGCGGAACGGCCGGCTCCTGACCGAGGGCACGCAGGCGCCACCCGGGACGGGTGTGCTCACCGACAACACGCCCGAGCCCCGGGGGATCGCCCGGCGGATCTACGACCACTTCGGGTACGGCGGCTACCTGGAGAGCGGCAGCATAGCGCTGAAGCTGTGCAGGGTGGCCGAGGGGTCGGCGCATCTGTTCGTCAAGGACGTACCCGTGCGCGACTGGGACGTGGCCGCGCCCTCACTCGTGCTGGAGGAGGCGGGGGGCCGGGTCACCCGGCTGGACGGGTCCGGGTTCGGTTACCGGGGGAGCTACGAGCACACGGGCCTGGTGGGCGCCGCCGACCCCGCGACGGCCCTCGCCGTCATCCGCTGGTTAACGTCCTGACCTGCGCGGACATCAGACGTCAGGAGAGATCTGAGGGAAACCGCGAACCGGCCCCGCAGCGCCCTTCCCCGCATCCGACACGGCGCGTATGGTGTGGTCACCAACCGCGCTTGCTGGGGGTGGGAAGTGGGGCACCGACGTCTGCCTCCGCACCAGATGCGCGCCTCGGACGCCGAACGCGACCGTACGGTCGACCACCTCACCGTCGCGTTCGTGGAGGGTCGCCTGGACCTGGAGGAGTACGACCGCCGGGTGGGCCTGGCCCTGTCCTCGGTGCTGGTCGGGGAGCTGTGGTCGCTGACCACGGACCTCCCCCGCCCCGAGGGCTCGCGACCGGAGCCGGGCCCCGCCTCGGACCCGCGCCGGGAGCACGGTTCCGCCGCCGGGGACCTCGCCCCGACCGTGCCGGTGCGCGAGTGGGGCGACGAGTGGCGGTGGTGGGCGGGCGTCGCGGCCGTCCTCACCGCCGTGTGGGCGGTGGTGAGCCTGACGGCGGGTGAACTCGTACCGTACTGGCCGCTGGTGCCGTTGGGTGTCTGGGGGGCCGTGCTGGTCGCGGCCACCATCTGGCCCGGCGAGGACGGGCCGCGCTGAGGTTCCGGGCAGTGGCGAACCGGGCCGGTCACACCGCGGCCCCTTCGAGGCGGTCCCGGCCCTGCTCCGCGCCCCCGCCGGTCCCGGCCTCGGGCCACCGCACCGGGATCCGTGGCTCGTCCACAGCCCCGAGGAAGCACCTTGTCGAGCACCACACGACGGGAGACCCTAGATAAGGGGGTTCTCGATCCCCACCCGCCTCGTCGTGTCCTCAGGCCCTCCAGGCGTTCTCAGGTCCCCCGGGCGTCCCTGTCGCGCACCGCCCCGGATGTCGCGGTCCCGGCCCTGGCCGCCTCAGCCCACCGCGTGGAGCCAGCGGACCGGGGCTCCGTCGCCCGCGTACCGGAACGGCTCCAGCTCCTCGTCCCAGGCCCGCCCCATGAGGTGTTCGATCTCCGCGGCCAGGTCGGCGCCGCCCGCCGCGGATCGCGCCATCGCGTCGCGCAAGCGCCCCTCGGGCACGAGTACCTCGCCCGCGGCGCTGGTGATCGCGGTGAACATCCCCAAGGACGGCGTGTAGCTGTAGCGCACGCCGTCACACCCGGGCGACCCCTCCTCGGTCACCTCGAAGCGCAGGCGCTGCCACGAGTTCAGCGCCGAGGCCACCTCACCCGCGGTCCCCGGTCGGCCCTGCCAGTTCAGCTCGGCGCGGTGGTGGCCGGGGGCCGCCGGCTGCGCGACCCAGTCGAGTTTCACGGGTACGCCAACGACGCCCGCGACCGCCCACTCGACGTGTGGGCACAGCGCCGCGGGCGCTGAGTGGACGTACAAGACGCCACGTGCGGACACCGAACCTCCTGATACGAACGAGTGCGCTTCCCCGACGCCCTCGTACTTCACGAGAAGGTTGCAGACCCGCCTGAACACCTTTCGCCCCATTGTGCCCTAAGGGCTCTCTGGGTACCAGCGGTAACACCGGGATTTGCGGTGTTCCCACCGCGCCCAGGGCACCCAGGGACTAGCGTGACACCCGGAGCGGACAGGGAGTCTGATCATAGTGGGGGCGGGTGTGCCAGACCAGCCGTACGAGGGCATGAGCAGCCCCTCTTGCTCCCGGGGCACAGTGCTGTGGACCGATACCGGGAACGAAACCCCTTCCGCCTTGCCGGTTCCGGCCACTTCCACCCCGGAATCCACCGACCCCGCACCTTCCGAATCCGCTGACCCCGCACCTGCCGAATCCGCCGATCCCCCCGTTCTGGAACCCAGCGACGCCGACCTCGTCCGAGGCGCGCGGGAGGGCGACCCGCGGGCGTGGGAGGGTATCGTCGACCGCCACCTGCCCCTCGTGAACGCGATCGCCCGCTCCTACCGCCTCCCCGCCCCCGACCGCGAGGACGCGGTCCAAACCGTGTGGCTCACCCTCAACCAACACCTGCCGCGGCTCCGCTCCCCCGACCGGCTCCGCGCCTGGCTGCGCCGCGTCACCAACGACGTGTGCGCCCGCCAGCGCCGCCACGGCGCACGGCAGAGCCCGGTCGCCCCGGACGTCCTCACCCGCCTCCCCTTCCCCGACGGCCCCGACCTCGAATCCCAATACCTGGATCGGGAGCGGCACGAGGAACTGCACAGGGCGATCCGCCATCTGTCCCCACAGGACCGGATCGTGGCCCTGAGCCTCCTCGACGACACCCCGCGCGACCCGAACGCCCACGACGGCCCCCGCGTCGACGCCAACCAGCGCCGCCGTGTCAGGCGCCGGCTCCGCCGCATCCTGGAGGACCCGCGTTGAGGAAACCCACCGACCGCCTCCCCCCGTGGGCCACGGCCGGCCGGGACGCGGCCCTGGCCGCCTTCGACCGCCGCGACGACACCGCCGACCTCGCCGAGCTCACACTCCAGACACCGCCGGTCCCCGAGGACGCGCGCGGCACCGACGGTGCCCTGCTGACCACACTGCGGTTCGACCACGGTGACCTCGCCCTGGACCTGAGGATCCGTGTCCACGACACACACCGCTCCCTGTCCGGGCTGGTCACCGGGGACTTCGCGTTCGCCACCGTGGACATCCGGTACCCGGGCTCCGCCGATCGCCTCCGCGTCGGCGCCGACGGCCGCTTCTCCGTGTCCGGACTCCGGCGTGGGCCGCTCAGCCTCGCCCTGCACCGGACGGGCCACCCCCCGCTCGTCACGGGCTGGTTCGCCGTCTGAGCCCCGACGGAGCGACGGGCGGCCCGGAGACCGGGCACTCCGAGGGCGTCTGTCACGCACCGGCCGCCACAGAACAGGACACTCCGAATGCGGGTTCGGAACACACACGAACCCGGTGCGGTGCACCCGCCTTCACCCCGTTCGTCCGCGTTCGCCCCCGGCCCTTTTCCACAGGTTGTCCGCCAGGGCTCCCCCGCACGCCCGCCCGCTGCTATCAGTGGTTCCGAGCGGTTCCCGCGGCGCACCGGGCCCGAGCCACCCCCTCGCGAAAGGCGGCGCGCACACGTGACCTCCAACGTCCACCGGTCCGACCCACCGTCCGGCCGCCACCTCCTGGCCCGGGTCAGGCGCGGGGTGCGGCTGGCACGCAGCGGCCTGTTCGAGACCACGGCCGACCTCCTCACCGACACCCACCGCCGCCTGCGCGGCCACCCCGTCGCCGAGGACGCGCCGGTCCTTCCGGGAGTCCTGGTCAACCTGGGGTTGGCCCAGACCATGTGCGGCCGTTTCGGCCAGGCCGAGGACCACCTCGCCGAGGCGCACACGCTCACCAGCGAACGCGGGCTCCCGCTCATGGGCCTGGTCGCGCGGCACAACCAGGGGTGCCTCGCCCTCTACCGGGGCGACACCGTCACGGCCATCGACACCTTCCTGGGCCTGCTCCCCCGTCTGCCGGCCGCGCGACGCGAGGCCCTGCACGTGGACCTGGCCGAGGCCCTGCTGTCGGAGGGGCTGGTCGAGGAGGCCGCCGCCACCCTTGACGAGGGGCCGTGCGTCGAAGACGGCTCGACCTCCGCGACCGCCCTGCTCGTGGAGGCCAAACTGCGTTTCCTGGAGGGGGACCGCCAACGCGCGGGCGAACTCACGCGGAAGGTGCGGGGCACGTTCGGACCGGGATCGCTGTGGTACCGGCTGGCGGCCCGTCTCGAACGCATCACCCTCGCCCCCGCACGGCCCACGCGGACGAGTCCGCGCGCGACCGCGAGCGCGGTTCCGGGATCGACCCCGGTCGGCCGGGCCAGGAACGGTCTGCGCATCCGGATCCCCCTCGCCGCCCCGTCCGCGCCGTCCCACGGGCGGGCCGCCCCTCGGCGGGCCCTGGACGTCCTGGAGCGAGGGACCGCGCCCATCCCCGGCCCATGGCTGGGAGCCGCCGCCCACGACCCCCATGTCGTCCGCGCCGGCCTGGAGCTCGCTCTCCTCGCCGGGACGGCCGCGACCGCCCTGGAGTGGGCGGAGCTGACCCGTACCTGGGCGGCCGCGCACGTCCCGGGGCCGCACGAACCCGCCGCCCCGGCCCTGACCGATCTGGCCGGGCGGTACCGTGCCGCCCTCGCCCACGGCCGAGGACCGCGGGCCGACCATCACGCGCGGCTGTGGGAGGCGGCCCGATGGCGCGTGTGCCGCACGCCCGCCGAGGGGCGCGCCGCACCTCCCGCACCGGAGCCGGTCACCGCCGAACTGTTGGACAGGCTGGGGTCGGACCGGGCGTTCGTCCACCTCACCTGGGCCGGGCAGGACGCCGTCGCCCTGGTCGCGGTGGCCGGGAAGGTGCACGCGCGCCCCCTGGGCCCGCTCTCCCCCACCGTCCATGCCCTGGCGCGGTTCACGCACGCGCTTCCGGCACCGGTGGGCCGCCTTCGCTCGGTGTCGGTCCGCGACGCCGCGGCGGAGGTGTCCCGGCTACTCCTGGCGCCGGTCCTGCCCCTGGTCGGAGACCGTCCGTTGGTGATGGCGGCCGATCCGCGCCTGGGCGACCCGCCGTGGGGGATGCTGCCCGCCCTGTGCGGACGGCCGGTGGACCTCGTGCCCACCGCACGGTTCTGGGTGGAGCACGCCGACCGGGCACGCCCGCCGTCGGAGCGTGTCCTGCTGGTGGCCGCACCCGCGCCCGACGGTGCCCGGCGGGAGGTGAGCGCGCTGACCCGCGTGTATCCGGGAGCACGTGTCCTCGACGGGGAAGGAGCTCGGTTGACCGAGGTGCTCACCGGGTTCGCGGACGCCGACATCGTTCACCTGGCCGGGCACGGCCACGTCCCCGACCGCGTACCCCTGCTCGCCTCGGTCGACCTGGCGGACGGCCCTCTGCTCGCCCGCGACCTGACCGGACTCACCACCGCGCCCGCCCTGGTGACCCTCTCGACCTGCTGGAACGGGCGCGGTTTCGGCGGTGTCACGGGAACCCCGTCGGGGTTCGTCGGCGCCCTGCACGCCCGCGGCGTACACACGGTGGTGGCCAGCCCGGTCCCCGTCCGGGACGCCGAGACAGAGGAGGCCATGGTGCGCTTCCACCGGGCGTTGGCGGCGGGGGTCCCGGCGTCCGAGGCGGTGGCCCTCCACCTCGGACCGGCCGGGTTCTGCTGCTTCGGCGCCTGATCGGACGCCCGGGCCGGTGGCTGCCCGGGCGACTACCAGCCGCGCTCGCTCCACTCCGGGAGCTTCGGGCGTTCGGCGCCCAGCGTGGTGTCACGTCCGTGCCCCGGGTAGACCCAGGTGTCGTCGGCCAGCTCGTCGAACAGGCGCTCGCTCACGTCGGCGAAGAGGGAACGGAAGTCCTCGTCGCGCAGCGTGCGGCCGACCCCGCCCGGGAACAGGGAGTCACCGGTGAACAGGTGGGTGTGTCCTTCGGGGTCGTCGTAGCGCAACGCGATCGACCCCGGCGTGTGCCCGCGCAGGTGGATCACGCTCAGGAAGCACTCGCCGACGGGCACCCGCGCGCCGTGTTCGACGGGCTCGTCCACGGACACGGGGAGCTCTTCCCCGTCGACGGGGTGGGCGACCGTACGGGCGCCGGTCTGGCCGACGACCTCGGCGAGGGCCCTCCAGTGGTCCTGGTGGCGGTGGGTGGTGATCACGCGGGCCAGTCCCCGCTCACCGATGAGGTCGAGGATGCGATCCGCCTCGTCGGCGGCGTCGATCAGGACACCCTCACCCGTGGCCCGGCAACGCAGCAGGTAGACGTTGTTGTCCATGGGGCCGACGGCGAGTTTGGCGATCGTCAGATGCGGTAGTTGGCGCAGGTCGGCGGGACCGCCGACCCTGGTATCTCCGGAGTAGCTCACTCCCCCATTGTGGCCCGTCCGCCGACGGCGACGCACCCGGGCCGAGATCGGACGCCCGGGTCACCGGAGCGTCCGACCTCTGGCCGCGGTCGGACGCGGCAACGGCGGGCCGCGGCCCCGCGGGGTCGGTTACTGGGCCCAGCGGGGAGGACGCTTCTCGAAGAAGGCCGCGCGGCCCTCGGCCGCGTCCTCTCCGGCGAAGAACTCGGCGGACAGCTCTCCCATGCGGGTGAAGGCCTCGGTGCGCCGGTCGACGGTGGCCAGGGCGCCGGAGCCGAGGTCGTCCAGGAGCTGCTTGGTGCGCGACAGCGCGCGCGGCGCCGACCCGCGCAGCCCCTGAAGGACCGCGTCCACGGCGTGCGTCATGTCCCGGTCCGGAACCGCCTGGGTGATCAGCCCGGCCTTGGCCGCCGCTGAGGCGTCGAACAGCTCCCCGGTGAGGAAGTAACGGCTGAGCTGGCGCGAGTGCATCCGCGCGGACACCGGGACGGAGATGATCGCCGGCACCACGCCGATGCGCACCTCGGTGAAGGCGAACGTCGCGCTCTTGGGCGCCAGCGCGATATCGGCGGAGGCCACCAGCCCGATCCCGCCCGCACGGGCAGCGCCGTTGAGTACCGCGATGACGGGTTTGGGGGCGCCCATGATCTGCTCGAAGATGGCCGGAAGCTCCGGCGCCGGTTCGACCGGCTCACCCCGAAGCGCCGCGCCGACCTCCTTCAGGTCGGCCCCGGCGCAAAAGACCGGCCCGGTCCCCGTGAGCACGATCCCGCGCACCTCGTCGTCGGCCATCGCGTCGGAGAGGGCCTTGGACAGTTCCGAGCGCAGCCGGGCGGACAGGGCGTTGCGGTTGCGGGGGGAGTCCATGGTGACCGTGGCGATGGCACGGTCGACGGTCAGGCGTACCAGGGGGGCGTCGTCCGGGGACTCCGGGGACGGGTGCTGCGTCATCGCAGACTGACCTTTCTCCGTGTGGGCGCGCGTCCGGGGGGACGCGGCGCGCACGTGCCCGGTTTGTGGCCTGGCACGTCTCGCTTGTGGCGGTATGCACGAATCCGGTTCAACCTTAGACGGATGGATTATTAAGGCACCACGCCTCCCCGCACCGTGTTCATTAAGTCCCTGTCACGGTTGTGTTTTTGGGTGCTCACCCGCCCGCCCGTCGCCCTCCACCACCCTCAACGGACGCCTCCGGCGCGGCTTCTCCCTCTTCGTCGCCCTCCACCACCCTCAACGGAGGTACCGGCTACCGGGCCGTCACCGCGGAGAGGGCGTCGGCGAAGTTCATCATCGCCGAGACCGCGGCGGCCCCGTCGGCGGCCTCGCTCACGCGCAGGGTGAGCGGCTCGGCCGTGATCGCCCCGGTGTACCCGTGGTCGAGTTCGCAGGTCTCGTCCGCGCAGGAGGCGGGTTCGAGGTCGATGTGAGCGGCGGTACCCCAGTTCACGGACAGGTTGACGCTCAGCACCAGCTCGCTCGGCAGGCTACCGGGCGTGTACTGGGCGGGGTTGGGGACCACCCGGGTGAGCGCGACCGACTGGACGTTACCGATCTGGATGCTGTCGGTGGTGGTCGACGCGTGCGAGGCACCGCCCGGCTCCGTGGGCGGGTGCTCGTCGGTGTGACACACCACGAGCCGGGTCGCGGTCAACAGCATCACGGTGATGTGCCGCCGCATCTCCATGGCCGGGTCGAAGGTCGCCTCGTGGTGGACGATGAAGGCTTCGGCGTCCTCGTCCCCCAAAGCCGTGGCGACGGCGTCGATCACCAGCGTGGGGTAGTACCCGCTCCGCTCGATCTCCAGCCGCCAGTCGGTGGACACGGCACGTGATTTCCTCATACTCCTATCCTGCCCTCTCCGGGCGACACTTCGCGACCGGGACGGCCAACGCCCGGACCAGCCCATGATCAGAAGGTCACCCCTCGCAGTCGGCGGGGGCCGACGTCGGGCCGGACCTCGGGAGCCTCACGCAACCACATACGTGCTCCCAGCACGTGCGCCCCGGTGGCGTTGACCAGAACCGGGTCCAGGTCCACGTACCCGATCTCGGGGAAGGCCTCGACCAGGCGCGACACCCGGATGAGCAGCTCCTCCAACGCCTCCACGTTGGGCTGTTCAGCCAGCGAGGTCGCGCCGGCGGGCAGTCCGAAGAGCAGGGGCGCGGCCCGGACGGCGTGGATGAGGTCGGCCGCGTCCATGTCCGTGAGGGGCGCCAGACGGAAGGAGCGGTCGTCGAGCAGCTCGGCGGTCACGTCGGCCAGTCCGAAGGAGACCACCGAACCGAACGACTTGTTGTCGCCGGCACGGACCACCGTGGGCACGCCGGGGGCGGCCATGCGCTGCACCACGAGATCGGCGTCCGCGCCGAAGCGGTCGTGCAGCGACAGGTAGGCGCTGCGCACATCGTCCGGGGTGCGCAGGTCGGCGCGTACGAACGTGCCGCCCGCCCGGACCCGCAGGTCGGGGGCGTCGGCCTTGACCACGACGGGGTAGCCGAGTTCACCAGCGGCCACCACGGCCTCGTCGGCGGACGTGACCGGGATGTCGGGATAGGCGGCGATGCCGTAGCAGGCCAGGAGGTCGCGCGCGTCCTCACTGGAGATCGCCGTCTCCTCGTCGTAACGGCGCTCCCCGCCGAACCAGGCGATCGTGTCCTCGCCGGGCGTGCCCTTGAGCGCGCGGGCGATGGTGGCGCGGGCCCGGGCGCGGTCGATGTCGGGCAGCTCCGGGTGGCGTCCGGGCTTGCGGTCGCGCCACTGGGCGTAGCGCGTGGCGTGGGCGAGCGCGCGTACCGCGTCCTCCGGTGAGGGGTAGGAGGGGACCGAACCGCGCAGCGTCTCCCCCCGCTCACCGACGTGGCGCAGCTCCTCGGGGATGCCCTGGCGGGCCAGGTACGTGGTGACCACCGGTTTGTCCGATCCCAGGGAGCGGGCGCGCAGCACGCGGGCGACGTCGTCACCGATCGGCTGGAGGGCGGGGACGAAGACGACCACGACCGAGTGCACGTCCTCCGCCGCCAGGGCGGTCTCCAGGGCCAGGTCGAAGTCCTCCGCCGTGGCCTGCGGGCCGAGGTTGACCGGCTCGTGCGGCTTGAGCCCCTGGCGCACGGCCGCATCCTTGACCAGGAGTTCCAGGGAATCGGAATTGCCGATGATGCCGACCTTCGGCCCCTCCGGCAGAGGTTGGTAGGCGAACACCTGGGCCGCGTCGAACATCTGCGTGATGTCGTCGACCCGCACCACGCCCGCCTGCTGGAACAGCGATGTGACCGCGTAGTCGGGCAGCGCGAGCCCGCCCGCGGCGTGTCCGGTCGGGGTGGCCTGAGCCGACCCACCGCTGCGCACCGCCACGACCGGCTTCTGCTTGGCCAGGCGACGGGCCAGCCGGGTGAACTTGCGCGGGTTGCCGAGCGACTCCAGGTACTGGAGCACGACCTCGGTGGCGGGGTCCTCCTGCCAGTACTGGACCAGGTCGTTGCCGGACACGTCGGCGCGATTGCCCGCGGAGACGAAGGTCGACAGCCCCATACCGCGTTCGGCGACGCGCTGGAGGATGGCGCGGCCGAGAGCGCCCGACTGGGAGAAGAAACCGATGGGCCCGCGTGGGGGCAGATCGGGGGAGAGGGTGGCGTTGAGTGAGACCGCCGGGTCGCTGTTGGCGATGCCCAGGCAGTTGGGTCCGACGACGCGCATCCCGGCGGCGCGGGCGGTACGCACGAGTTCGTCCTGTCGGGCGCGGCCCTCGGGGCCGACCTCACCGAACCCGGAGCTGACCACGACGAGGCCGTGCACGCCCTTCTCCGCGCACTGCTCGACGACCTCGGTGACGGCCTCGGCCCGTACCGCGACGACGGCCAGGTCGACCTGGTCGGGGATGTCGAGCACGGACGGGTAGGCGCGCACGCCCACGACCGCCTTGGCCTCGGGGTGGACCGGGTAGACCGGGCCCTGGAACTCACCGCCGAGGAGGTTGCGCAGCGCGGTCTGCCCGATGGTGTGCGCGGTGCGGCTGGCACCGATCACGGCCACGGACTCCGGGAAGAGCAAACGGGCGATCGAGCGCGACTCGGCGCGCTGCTCGCGGGCCTGCATGACTTCCTTCGCGTCATCCGTGGGCTGGAGGTCCAGGGTGAGCCGGATGACGCCCTCGTCGAACGTCTGCTGGGCCGTGTACCCGGCCTCACGGAAGACGTTGATCATCCGGCGGTTCTCGGGCAGGACGTCCGCGATGAACCGGCGCACGCCGCGCTCACGGGCGGCGGCGCCGATGTGCTCCAACAGAACCGAGGCCAACCCGCGCCCCTGGTGGGCGTCCTCCACCACGAAGGCGACCTCGGCCTCCTCCGGGGCGACCTTGTCGTAACGCACCACAGCGACGAGGGAGTCGGAGATGGTGGCCACCAGCGCCACGCGGTCCTCGTAGTCGACGGTGGTGAACCTGCGCACGTCACGGTCGGACAGCCGCGGGTAGGGCGCGAAGAAGCGGTAGTAGATCGTCTCCGGGGAGAGGCGTGAGTGGAACTCCCGGAGGAGGTCGGCGTCGTCAGGGGTGATGGGGCGCAGGTGCGCGGTGCCTCCGTCGGTGAGGACGACGTCGGCTTCCCAGTGGTTCGGGTAGGACTGCACGACTGCGAGACTAGACGACATTCGGTCGAATCTGGGGAAAGTCCATGCGGGAGGCCCGAAATGACGGGGTGCCGGTCCACCGCGCCGGAGGTCTCCGACACGAGCGGTCCGGTCGCGACGCACCGCCTGACGTGTCCTGTCGTGTATCCATGGCGCCGTCACTTCGTTACACGCCGCTGATCGTTAACCTGTTAACGTCGTGCGAGCACGGATTCTCACAACTCGGTGGTGGCTGGCGAAATGACACGAGTGGTCGTAATCGGTGACCTCATGACCGATGCCGTCGCGCAGGCGTTCCACCCGTTGGCCCGCGGCAGCGACACGCCTGCGTCCGTGACCATGTACGGCGGCGGTTCCGGCGCGAACATCGCCTCGTGGCTGGCCGTCGAGGGCGTCGACACGACGTTCGTGGGCCGCCGCGGCTCCGACATCACCGGCCGGACCCGTGAGATGGAGCTCATGGGGTACGGCCTGGACTCGCGCATGGTGATGGACCCGGAGCGGCCGACCGGAACGTGCGTCGTCATGATCACCCACCGCGGTGACCGGACGATGCTGAGCGACCCCGGCGCCAACGCCCGGCTCCAGCCCGAGGACCTGCCCCGCGACGTGTTCACCCCGGACGCGCACCTGCACGTGTCCGGGTACACCCTGATCAACCCCGACTCCCGGCGCGCCGCCCGGGTGGCGCTGCGCATGGCACGCGAGAGCGGCATGTCCATCTCGGTGGACGGCGGCTCCCACGCCCCGCTGGAACGCGCGGGCGCGGAGGACTTCCTGGAGTGGACGCAGGGCGTGCGGCTGCTGTTCGCCAACCTCCCCCAGGCCAAGGTGCTGTCCGGCAAGGAGGAGCCGGAGGCCGCCGCCAAGGTGCTGACGGCGCACTACCCCAACGTCGTGCTCAAGCTCGGCGAGGAGGGCGGCCTGTGGGCGTCCAAGACCCGCGAGGGCGTGGTGTCCGCCCCGGCCGAGCCGGTCGATCCGAAGCCGGGGTCGGTCGGCGCCGGTGACGCGTTCATCGCCGGGTTCCTGCCCGAGTGGCTGGCGGGCCGCCACCCGAAGGAGGCACTGGGTCGGGCGCACCGGCTCGCGGCGCGCGCCCTGCACCAGCCGGGTGCCCGCCCCGATCTGGGTGAGGGACAGCCGGTCCGCCGCGGCGCGCCGCGGGGACAGCGGCTGCGGTAGGCGGCGCTTGTTCCTGGCCTGCCCGGAGCCCGCCACCGGCCGGGGCCGCTTCGCGATGGGGCGGGCACCCTCAACCGACGTCTTCGACGCGACACCCACTCTGCACGAGCCCCCGAACGGCCAGGATCCTGCCCGTCCGTCGCCCTCCGCCACCCTCGACCGGCGCCTTACAGCGCAGTGACCTCCTCAACGACGGGCAGCATCCACCACACACGCCCTAGCCCCCGTTCGTGGCCAGGGTGAAGGGCAACACCTCGGGAGCCCCGGCCCGGCGTAGGAGGGCCGCACCCACGGTCAGGCTCCACCCCGTGTCCGTGTGGTCGTCCACCAGCAGCACCGGGCCCGGTGTTCCCGCTTGGAGGTCCACCAGACGCTGAGCCGTCTCATCGCCCAGAACCAGCTCCGAGTACACCTGGTGCAGACGCAGAGCGCTGTTGTGCCGTCTGGGCCCGGGGCCGCTCTCGGACCGGTACCCCAGCGCCCCGACCGGGGCCAGACGGCCCAGGTCGCAGAGTCTGCGCGCCAGGTCGGTGATCATCGCCGGCCTGGTGAGCGAGGGCATGACCACCACCCCCACCGGTCGGCGCTCCCATCCCCACGTGGCCAGGACCCGCACGACGCCCTGGAGCACGCGGTCGCTGACCGGTTCGTCGGGAGCGTCCTCGGCGAGGATGCGGCGCAGTTCGGTACCCCAGCCGACATCGGTGAGACGGGCCAGGGCCCGCCCCTCACCCGCGCGCAGCTCCTCCTTGATCTTCCCGGACAGTGTCACGCCCAGGGCGTCCATACCCGTGGGCCACTGGCGCCGGGGCGTGATCGGGGTTCCGGGCCGGTCCAGATGGTCGGCGGCCGCCGCGCGCCGCCCGGGATCGACGTCGGTGGGCCAGTACTCTCCGGTGCACACGTCGCAGCGTCCGCACGGCTCGGCCTGCGCGTCGTCCAGTTGACGCCGCAGGAACTCCATCCGGCAGGTGTCGGTGGACAGGTAGTCGAGCATGGCGCGCTGCTCCCGCTCGCGCGCCTCGGCGACGGCGGCGTAGCGTTCGGCGTCGTACTCCCAGGGCAGCCCGGTGGCGGTCCAGCCGCCGCGCACACGCCGGACCGCGCCGTCCACGTCGAGGACCTTGAGCATCTGCTCCAGCCTGGTGCGCCGCAGGTCCACACGGGTCTCCAGGCGCGCGACGGACATCGGCGCCCCCTCGGCCGCCAGGACGGCGAGGGTCTCGCGCACGGTGGCCTCCGGCGGGAAGGAGAGTCCGGCGAAGTACTCCCAGATCTGTGTGTCCTCCCGGCCGGGCAGCAGGACCACCTCGGCCCGTTCCACTCCGCGGCCCGCGCGTCCGACCTGCTGGTAGTAGGAGATCGGTGACTGCGGGGCGCCCAGGTGGACGACGAATCCGAGGTCGGGCTTGTCGAAGCCCATTCCCAGGGCACTCGTGGCCACCAGCGCCTTGACCCGGTTGGCCAGCAGGTCGTCCTCGGCGCGGCGCCGCTCGTCCGGGTCGGTCTGACCGGTGTAGGCGCGTACGTCCAGCCCCTGTTCGGAGAGGAACCGCGCGGTCTCCAGCGCCGCGCTGACGGTGAGCGTGTACACGATGCCCGACCCCTGGATCTTGGGCAGGTGCTCGGCCAGCCAGCTGAGCCGGGCGGTGGGGTCGGGCAGGCGTGCGACGGCCAGCCGCAGGCTCTCCCGCTCCAGGGAGCCGCGGAGGACGAGGGTGTCCTGACGCGTGTCACCCGAGCGGAGCTGTTCGGCGACGTCGCGGGTGACGCGCTCGTTGGCCGTGGCGGTGGTCGCGAGGACCGGGACGCCGTCGGGCAGGTCGTGCAGCAGGGAGCGGATCCTGCGGTAGTCGGGGCGAAAGTCGTGTCCCCAGTCCGACACGCAGTGCGCCTCGTCGATGACGACCAGGCCCGCCCCGGCGGCCAGTTCGGGCAGGACGCGGTCGCGGAACTCGGGGTTGTTCAGCCGTTCCGGGCTGACCAGCAGCACGTCCACCTCCCCGGCGGACACGTCGGCGTAGACGGTCTCCCACGCGGTGGTGTTGGCGCTGTTGATGGTGCGCGCCCGGATCCCGGCGCGCTCGGCGGCGGAGATCTGGTTCCGCATCAGGGCCAGCAACGGGGAGACGATGACGGTGGGCCCCGCCCCCTCGGCGCGCCGCAGGGCCGTGGCCACGAAGTACACGGCGGACTTGCCCCAGCCGGTGCGCTGGACGACCAGTGCTCTGCGACGCTCGGCGACCAGGGCGTGGATGGCGGTCCATTGATCCTCGCGCAGCCGCGCCGACTCCCCCGCCAACGCGCGCAGGTGCCGTTCGGCCGCCGCGCGCAGCGCGCCGTCGTGGGCCGGGCCCCCGTGGTCACGGGAGGCGTCGCGGCCGACGGGCCCGTCCGGGTCGGTCTCGGTGGTGTGCGCGTCGCCAGCAGGTGTCGCCATGCGTTCCTTGGTACCAGAGCGGAGGGACGTCGGAGCGGTTGTCCACAGCCCCGGCCGCCCGAACGGGGCGGGTTCGGCCCCCGTCTCCCCGGGACCTCCACCGACCACCACCTTCGGTAACGACCCGATAACTCCTCCGTCTGCCCTCATTGCCCACGGGTCACCCTTCCACCCACACTCGACCCCGACGTCCTGGGAGCGCTTCCATTCCCTACCCGCTACCGGAAGGAATGCCCCCATGAGAACCCCCCGCCCACCCGCGGACCCGCCCCCAACGCCGCTCAGCGTCCGCGCACGCCGCGGAGTGCTCGCCACCGCGACCGCCCTGGTCTGCGCCGCAGCCGTGACGGCCGCCCCACCTCCCGCCTCCGCCGCCGACGGCCCCGTCGGCTCCGGCGGCTCCGGCGGCTACACGGAGGGTCTGCCCGAGGGAGCCCCCGGTCCCTCGGACCTGAACGGCACGCCGGTCGCCCCCAAGGTCACCGACGACTTCGACGGCCCCGCCCCCACCAACGAGTGGTGGTCGTCGCTCATCTTCCAGCGCTACCCGGACAACCCGTACGGCGAGAACCTGTTCGCCCACCCCTTCAGCTTCCGCCCCCGCGCCGAGGGACTGGAGGTCGGCTATCCGGAACAGCACCGGATCGTCGCCGACGGACTCAAGGACGAGTACCCCCACCCCGCCGACCTGTCGATGGGCGTGGACGGCCTCACCTCCCCCGACACCAGGGTGGCCGACCACGGCGACTGGACCGTGACCCCCCGCTGGGAGGGGAACGGCCGGACTCTGCGCGTCACCGTCGGCCAGGGTCTGCCCTTCTCCTACGCCGACACCACGGGCGGCCTTCACCGACGTACCAGAGGAGCACTACGGCTTGACTTCCTCCCCTTGTCTGAGGGGATTCCGACCGGACCCAACGGCCTGGCCAGTGCCGCGCGCCTCACAGCAGCGGCTGGTTCCCGCTTCACCGACATGGCATCCCAGAGGTCTCCGCGGACTGGCACGGTTCACCCCGAAGGGCTAGTCCATCCGCGCATCAGGGTGTTCTGTGCCGCGTTCACGTCAGCATGGGCTGTGTGCCCGCATCCGGTGCACCGGAACCGCGATTGGCTCTCTCGCGACGCCGGGTCCACATGCTGGCACTCGACACAGGTCTGCGACGTGTAGGCGGGATTGACCTCCATGATCCGGGTCCCCGTGTGTCGGGCCTTGTTCACACAGGCGAGCTTGAAACCGTGCCACCCCTTGGCCAGGATCGCCCGGTTCAAACCCGCCTTCTGCCGAACGTTGTGGCCGGGAGCACCAGCGGTCCCCTTGGCGGACCGGGTCATGCCCGCCGTGTTCAGCTTCTCCAGGACCACGACCGCGTTCTTCTCGCACAGCACGTGCGCGGTCTGCGCAGCGAAGTCGGCACGCCGGGCACGCACCCGCCCGGTCAGTCTCGACAGCGCCACCTTGGTCCTGGCCCGGTTGGCGCTCCCTGTGCGCTGACGGGACAGCCGTCGCCGCAGACGCCGTTCGCGCTCGTGCTCCTTCGGCGACTGGAAGACCCGGTCGAACAGGTCCCCGTCACTGGTGGCCACCGCGACCGCGACCCCACGGTCCACACCCACCGCCGAGTCCGGCGCCGTGTGCGTCTTGGGTGTGCACTCACCGTCCTCGCACAGCAGCGACACGTACCAGTGGGCGCCGTCCCAGGAGACCGTGGCCGACCGGACCACGCCCTTGGGGGCGCGGGACCACCGGAACCGCACCCACCCCAGCTTGGGCAGCTTCACCCGGCCCCACCTACGGCCCAGCCGCTCCACGATGATCTGTTTGGCATCAGGGAACCGGTAGGAGGGCTTCCACCGTCCCTTGGCACGCCAGCGCACGTGGAACGTGCCATGGTCCCGGCAGGCACGGTCCAGATCTGTGAGGGTCTGCTGGAGAATGTGGGACGGTGCCGCCTTCAGCCAGGTCTCCTCGCGTTTGGCTTCGGCGAGTTGGGCGGCTTGCAGGTGGTAGCCGCAGAACGGCTGGTCGTATCCGCGCCGCCATCGTTGGACGGCCTGGCGGCGTTGATCAAGGGCGATGTTCCACACCGCACGGCAGATGTCGCCGTACTCCTCGCACCGCCCGGTCTGTTCGTTGGTGAGCGCCAGCCGATACCGGAACCCTGTCAACACCGTGGAAACACCTCCCCTCGATCCAACACAGCACCGTAATGGCGGCCACCGACATTCCGGGGGGCGCGGCTGCCCCGACGGCCCCCGCGCCCTGAGCCTCTTCGAGGAGCGGTGGACCTCGTACGAACCCGAGGCGGGTGAGTCCAGGCCGCACACCTACCAGTGGGTGTCGACCCTGGCCGAGGTGGGGACCGTGGACACCGCCGTCACGGCGGACACCGCGCACTACGCGGTCTTCGACGACGGCGGAGAGCGCACCCACACCGCGTTCAACCCGTCCGACACGCCGTTGGCCGTGACCTTCTCCGACGGAACTCGGCTCGACGTGGAGCCGCGCTCACTGGCGTCCACCACGGGTGAGGGCGGTGATCCCGGCGGCCCCACCGCCCTCTCCCTGCCCGTGGACTCCGGCGACGCGGTCGCCAACGCGGTCCAGATCCGTGTGGTCTACGACCTGGAGGGCTGGGAGGACTACACCCACGGCCGGGGACCGCTGAGCGCTGAGGGGTCCCTCGGCGACCTGAACGGCGGATCCGTCCGCGTCGAGCTGTGGAGCGCCCTGGGCGAGGCCCCCTCGACGGTCCTGACCGGGGCCGAGGACGGCGCCACCGTCACGATCCCCTTCTCCGACTGACGTCGGGGGCGGGGCCGACACGGCCCGGCTCCCAGCGTGGGGTGGTTTCCGTACCTGTTCGTGTGCGGGGCGGAAACCACCCCACGCATGCCCAAAACCCCCACAGTCGCACGGGTCACACGCCCCCAACCACGGGCCGACGTACGTTTCAGTCTCTGGAACAGGACAGAATTACGGTCATGGCCCGTACAACTTCCCGTCCCCCCGAGGATCTCGCCGAGAAGATCATCGACATCGACGTCTCCGAGGAGATGCGCGGCAGCTTCCTGGAGTACGCGTACTCGGTCATCTACCAGCGCGCGCTACCCGACGCCCGTGACGGCATGAAGCCCGTCCAGCGGCGGATCCTCTACCAGATGAACGAGATGGGGCTCCGCCCCGACCGCGGTCACGTCAAGTGCGCCCGCGTCGTCGGTGAGGTCATGGGCCGCCTGCACCCCCACGGCGACAGCGCCATCTACGACGCCCTGGTCCGGCTCAGCCAGTCCTTCGCCATGCGCGTACCGCTGGTCGACGGCCACGGCAACTTCGGTTCGCTCGGCGGCGACGACGCCCCCGCCGCCATGCGCTACACCGAGGCCCGTCTGGAGCGCAGCGCCGAACTCCTGGTCTCGTCCATCGACGAGAACGTCGTCGACTTCAAGCCGAACTACGACGGCCAGGAGACCGAGCCGGAGGTGCTGCCCGCGGCCTTCCCCAACCTCCTGGTCAACGGAGCCTCCGGCATCGCGGTCGGCATGGCCACCAACATGGCCCCGCACAACCTGGGCGAGGTCGTCGCCGCCGCACGCCACCTGATCGCCCACCCCGACGCCACCCTGGAGGAGCTCACCGAGTTCGTCCCGGGACCGGACCTGCCCACCGGCGGCACCATCGTCGGCCTGGACGGCGTCCGCGACGCCTACCGGAAGGGCCGGGGCACGTTCAAGACGCGCGCCACCGTCTCGATCGAGAAGGTGTCCGCCCGCCGCACCGGCCTGATCGTCACCGAGCTCCCCTACAGCGTGGGCCCGGAGAAGGTCATCAGCCGCATCAAGGAGCTGGTGCAGTCCAAGAAGCTCCAGGGCATCTCCGACCTCAAGGACCTCACCGACCGCAACCAGGGGCTGCGCCTGGTCATCGAGCTCAAGAACGGGTTCAACCCCGAGGCGGTCCTGGAGGAGCTCTACCGGCTCACGCCGATGGAGGAGTCCTTCGGCATCAACAACGTCGCCCTCGTCGACGGCCAGCCGCAGACCCTCGGCCTGCGCGAGCTGCTCCAGGTCTACGTCGACCACCGGCTCGACGTGGTCCGCCGCCGCAGCGAGTTCCGCAGGAGCAAGCGTCAGGAGCGTCTGCACCTGGTCGACGGCCTGCTCGTCGCGCTGCTCGACATCGACCGCGTGATCGCCCTGATCCGGGAGGCCGACGACACCGCCGCCGCCCGCGAGTCCCTCATGGGCGCCTACGAACTGTCCGAGATCCAGGCGCGCTACATCCTGGACACCCCGCTGCGGCGTCTGACCCGCTTCGACCGGCTGGAGCTGGAGACCGAGCGCGAGCAGCTCAACAAGGAGATCGCCGAGCTCACGTCCATCCTGGAGTCGGACAAGAAGCTGCGCCGCGTGGTGTCCAAGGAGCTCGCCGAGGTCTCGAAGAAGTTCGCCACCCCGCGCCGCACCCAGCTGCGCGAGAGCGACGGCGCCGCACGTGGCGCGGTGGTCCCCCTGGAGATGGCCGACCAGGCCTGCCACGTCCTGCTCGGCGTCGACGGCACCGTCGGCCGCAGCAAGGGCGCCGCCCCGCCGAGGATGTACGAGGGCCTGCGCACCAGACACGACGCGATCGCCACGGCCGTGCCCACGACCTCGCGTTCGGACGTCGGTCTCGTCACCGACCTGGGTCGGATGATCCGCGTTCCCGTCCTGGAGATCCCCGAACTCCCCGATGAGAGCGACGAACGACCGCCCCTGGCCGCCGGCCTGGACGTGGGCGAGTTCGTCGAGCTCGACGGGGACGAACGGGTGGTCTCGGTGGTGTCGATGGACACCTCCGGGCCCGGCTTCGCCGTGGGCACCGAGGGGGGTGTGGTCAAGCGGGTCGCCCCCGACTTCCCGCCCAACAAGGACGACTTCGAGGTCATCACGCTCAAGGACGGCGACCGCCTGGTCGGCGCCACCCAGCTGTCCACCGGTGAGGAGGACCTGGCGTTCGTCACCTCCGAGGCCCAGCTGCTGCGCTTCTCCGCGACCACCGTGCGCCCGCAGGGCCGTCCGGCGGGAGGTGTGGCGGGCGTCCGTCTGCCGGAGGAGGCGCGTGTCCTGTGGTTCGGCGCGGTCCACTCCCCCGAGGACTCGGTCGTGGTGACCGTCTCCGGTTCCTCCCACGCGCTGGAGGGCACCCAGGCCGGATCGGCCAAGGTCACCCCGTTCGAGGCCTATCCGTCGAAGGGTCGGGCGACCGGCGGGGTACGCTGCCACCGTTACCTCAAGGGCGAGGACACGCTGCTCTTCGCCTGGATCGGCAGGGCGCCGGCCCGGGCTTCGCGCGCGGACGGCAAGCCCGTGCGGCTGCCCGACACCAGCGAGCGCCGCGACGGATCCGGCGAGCCGCTCCCGCGTGCCATCACCACGGTGGGAACCGGGCGCACCAGTGTCGGGATCACCGCCCCCGAGAACAGCGTTTGAGTGTGTTGCAACACGCCGTGTACATGGGCCTGGTTCCATGTACACGGCCCATGACCATGGAGACAGGAGTGACCCGACGTGAGTGAGTCCCACGACCCCGCCCCCGCGCAGGGCGCCTTCGACGACGTGTTCGCCGCCAACGACGACTACGTGGCCGAGTTCGCCCTGCACGGCCTCAAGCCCGTGGCCGCCCGGGGACTGGCTCTGGTGACCTGCATGGACTCCAGGATCGAACCCCTGGACATGCTGGGACTCAAGCCCGGCGACGCCAAGATCCTCCGGAACGCGGGCGCCCGGGTGACCGACGACACCCTGCGCACGCTCGTCCTGGCCGTGTACCTGCTGGGTGTGGAGCGGGTCCTCGTCCTTCCCCACACGCGCTGCAGGATGGCGTCGGTGCCGGGTGACGACGCCGTGCACGACCTCATCCAGGAGAAGTACGGGGTGGACACCCGCAGCCTGGAGTTCCACACCAACAGCGACCAGATCGGCGCGCTCAAGCACGACCTGGAGCGGATCCGCCACCACCCGCTGCTGCCCGCGGGCCTGCCGGTGGCCGGCGCGATCTACGACGTGGACTCGGGCCGGATCACCCCCGCCGACGTCTGACCCGCGGCCTGGCGCCCCGACCGCATCCGTCCCCCGGAGGGACCGACGGCCGTGCCCGTGTGTGCACGCGGCACCGTCCGGGGATCTCTCCAGTGGGGACGGGTGCGGCGGGGTGGTGCTCCACGAGTGCGCGCCGTGCCGTTTCCTCCCCGTGTCTCGTCTGGGAATGCGGTCACCACGGTGGCCGTTGTGATCCGGGACGGCCCCGCCGTCGAGAGGAGCACCGTGGAAGAGAACACCTACGAGATCTTCAACCGCGCACGCATGTTCATGGAGCTGGGCGACCCGATCTACGCCGCCCGCACCCTGGAGCCGATCGTCGAACACGAGCCGAACAGCCGCTCCCTCCTGGAACTGCTCGGCCGCGCCTACTTCCACTCGGCGCAGCTCAGGAAGGCCGAACGGACCTTCCGCAGGATCATCGAACTGGACCCCGTCGACAACTGGGCCCACATCGCGCTCGCGCGCACCCTGGAACGCCAGAGCCGCCACGAGGAGGCCTCGACCTACCGGCGCATGCACGCCGCGATGTCCGGCGGGTCCCTCGACTGAACCGCCCTGGGCGCCGCTCCGCCGATCCGGCGGGGCCGCCCGCGCGGCTCTCCCCGACACCCGCGCACCCCGGGCACAGCGGGGCGAAGCGCCGGTCCGCAGCGGCTACGCTGCTGATCATGGCACGTCCGACAGCCCCCGACAGCCCTGATCCCTCCCATGACCCCGCGTGCGTGGACCGGTCCAGCGATCGTGCCCGCGCCTGGGCCGACGAGGCGGTCCGCAGGGTCGTCGCCGACGCCAACCGCTCGGCCGACACGCACCTGCACGTGTTCCCGCTGCCGCCCGAGTGGGGCATCGACCTGTACCTGAAGGACGAGTCGGTGCACCCCACCGGCAGTCTCAAGCACCGCTTGGCGCGTTCGCTGTTCCTCTACGGGCTGGCCAACGGCTGGATCACCGAGGGCACCACCATCGTGGAGGCCAGTTCGGGCTCCACCGCCGTGTCGGAGGCCTATTTCGCGCAGTTGGTCGGACTGGATTTCGTCACGGTCCTCCCCCGCAGGACGAGCCCGGAGAAGATCGCGCTGATCGAGCGCTACGGGGGCCGGTGCCACTTCGTCGACTCCCCGCCGGACATGTACACCGAGGCCGAACGGCTCGCCCGGGAGACCAACGGCCACTACATGGACCAGTTCACCTACGCCGAGCGCGCCACCGACTGGCGGGGCAACAACAACATCGCGGAGTCGATCTTCGAACAGCTCTCGATGGAGCGCTACCCCTGCCCCGAGTGGATCGTGGTGGGCGCGGGCACGGGCGGCACGTCCGCCACCATCGGCCGCTACCTGCGCTACCGGCGGTTGGGCACCCGACTGTCGGTCGTGGACCCGGAGAACTCGGCGTTCTTCCCCGGCTGGGTGACCGGCGCGACCGACTACGCCACGGGGATGCCGTCGCGGATCGAGGGCATCGGCCGCCCGCGTATGGAGCCGAGCTTCGTCCCGTCGGTGATCGACCTGATGATGCCGGTGCCCGACGCCGCGAGCATCGCCGCGATGCGTCACCTGCACGAGGTCACCGGCCTGTGCGCGGGCGGCTCCACCGGCACCAACCTGTGGGGCGTGTGGCACCTGGTGGCCAGGATGCTCCGTGAGGGCCGCAAGGGCAGTGTGGTCACCCTGATCTGCGATGGCGGCGAACGGTACCAGCACAGCTACTACGACGACGCCTGGGTGGCGGAGCGGGGCCTGGACCCGGCCCCCTACCGTGCGGCCATCGATCGGCTGCTCGAGAGCGGGGACTGGGCCCCGCCGAGCCCGCCCGGGACCTAGGTTCCTGGACGGGCCGAAGCGCGGCGGCAGGCCCCAGGGAGTTTGACGTTCGGGCGTCGGCAGGGTTCTGCACGACGAGGCGAGCCGCGTAGCGAGGAACGAGCGATAGGCGCCGCCGAGGAGGAAGAATTCCTGCCTCTTTGGGCGCCCGAACACGGGCCAAAGCGAAGCGGAGGCCCCAAGAGGCACAGTCAGGTGTCGATGCGGGCGACGTCCAGCTCTTGGGCGCCCTCCTGGATGAACCTGCGGCGGGGCGCCACCTCGTTGCCCATGAGCAGGTTGAACACCGAGGCGGCTTCCTCGGCCTGCTCCACCCGGATACGGCGGAGGGTGCGCCGACGCGGGTCCATGGTCGTCTCGGCCAGCTGGTCGGCGTCCATCTCGCCCAGACCCTTGTACCGCTGGACCGGTTCCTTCCAGGAGATCTTCCGCTTCTCCAGGTCCAGCAGCGTGCGCGACAGCTCGGCGTCGGAGTAGGTGTAGATGTAGCGGTCCTCGGGCCTGGCGCCGCGCTTGCGCCGGGTGTTGGTCAGCTCGATGCGGTGCAACGGCGGGACCGCGGCGTACACCCGGCCCGCCTCCAGCATGGGCCGCATGTAGCGGTAGATGAGGGTGAGCAGCAGGCACCGGATGTGCGCGCCGTCCACGTCGGCGTCGGCCATGAGGATGATCCGGCCGTAGCGGGCGGCGTCGATGTCGAACGTGCGGCCCGATCCCGCGCCGACCACCTGGAGGATCGCGGCGCACTCGGCGTTCTTGAGCATGTCGGTGACCGACGACTTCTGCACGTTGAGGATCTTGCCCCGGATCGGCAGGAGCGCCTGGAACTCGGAGTCGCGGGCCAGCTTGGCGGTTCCCAGCGCCGAGTCGCCCTCGACGATGAACAGTTCGCTGTGCTCCAGACCCTCGCTGCGACAGTCCACGAGCTTGGCGGGCAGCGCCGAGTTCTCCAGCGCGTTCTTGCGCCGCTGGGTCTCGCGCTGCTGGCGTGCCGCGAGCCGGGCCTTGGCCGCGCCGACGACCTTCTCCAGGACCGTGCGCGCCTTGGCCTTCTCGGCCTTCTTGGTGGAGGTGAGGAACTCGCGCAGCTCCTTGCCGACCACCTGGGAGACGATCCGGGAAGCCGCGGAGGTGCCCAGGATCTCCTTGGTCTGCCCCTCGAACTGCGGTTCGGGCAGGCGGACGGTGACGACCGCGGTCAGGCCCTCCTGGGTGTCGTCCTTGGTGACGGGGTCGTCATTGGTCTTGAGCAGCTTGGTGGCGCGCAGCTGGTCGTTGATCACCCGGACCAGGGCGCGCTCGAAGCCGTTGAGGTGCGTGCCGCCCTTGGGGGTGGCGATGACGTTGACGAAGGAGCGGACGGTGGTGTCGTAGCCGGTGCCCCAGCGCAGGGCCACGTCCACGTCCAGGCGGCGCTCGACGTCGGCCGGGACCATGTGTCCGGCGTCGTCCAGGACCGGGACGGTCTCGTTGAAGGTGCCCGAGCCCTGGATGCGCAGGACGTCGCTGACCGGCTCGTCCGGCGCGAGGAAGGTGCAGAACTCGCTGATACCGCCGTCGAAGCGGAACTCCTCGGTGTAGGCGGGCTCACCGTCCGCGCGCTCGTCGCGCACGGCGATGGTCAGACCCGGGACGAGGAAGGCCGTCTGGCGGGCGCGGTCGAGGAGGGACTCGCGGGCGATCTCGGCGCCCTTGAGGAAGATCTGCATGTCCGGCCAGAAGCGGATCCGGGTGCCGGTGATCTTCTTGGCGACCTTGCGGACCTGCTCCAGTCCGGAGACCGGCGTGAACTCGGCGTCGGGCCCGGCCCCCGCGAAGCGGCCCGCGATGCCCCTGCGGAAGCTGATCGCGTGCGTGTGCCCCTGCCGGTCGACCTCGACGTCGACCCGCGCGGACAGGGCGTTGACGACGGAGGCGCCGACGCCGTGCAGGCCGCCGGAGGCGGTGTAGGAGCCCGAGCCGAACTTGCCACCCGCGTGGAGCTTGGTCATGACCAGCTCGACACCGGACAGGCCGGACTTGGGTTCGGCGTCCACCGGGATGCCGCGGCCGTCGTCGCTGACCGAGACGGAGCCGTCGGAGTGGAGCGTGACGTCGATCCGGCCGCAGAAGCCGCCCAACGCCTCGTCGACGGAGTTGTCGATGATCTCCCACATGCAGTGGGTCAGGCCTCGGCTGTCGGTGGAGCCGATGTACATGCCCGGCCGTTTGCGTACCGCCTCCAGGCCCTCCAGGACCGACAGGTGCCGAGCGGAGTAATCCTCGGGGTCGTGGACGGCTGCGGTCAAGGCGGTCACTCGGACATCTCCTGCGTCTTGAGGGCCTTTGGAGCTCTGATGCGGTGCGTGCCCTTTGTACCGCGCCGCACCGACGAAAGGGGGCAGGCCACGGCGTGCCGGTCGGTTTCCACGTGGTGGAGTGAGCGGGGTCGTGGGCCACCTGAGTCGCGTCCGGCGTCGTCGCCGGGGGCCGCCCGTGTCGGGCCGCGTGGACGCGGCGACGGGTGCTGCCCCGCGCGAGACTACCACCTCCTGTGGATGCGACCTGGATACTCCCACTTTCTGGGGATGCCGGAGCCACACAAGGGGTATCAACAAGGCAGGGAACCGACAGCGGGCGACAAAGACCCCATCTCGTTCATCCGGGGAGCCAACCGGGCGGATTCCGCTGTCGGCGTACAGCCGAACCGGTTGGGAACGTCTGGGGGCGGTTAGATGTTGTCAGAGGTGACTAACGCCGAGTATTGAGGATGGCGAAGTGACTGGAACCCTTGCCCCCACCCAGCAGCTGACGGCTGCCGACCGTTGTGACCGCTGTGGTGCACAGGCGTACGTCCGAGTGCTCTTGAACTCCGGCGGCGAGCTTCTCTTCTGCGCGCACCACATGCGGAAGCACGACGAATCCCTCCGCAAGATCGCCTCGGACATCCAGGACGAGACGGACAGGCTCCACGAGAGCAAGGCCACCGCCGACGAGCGTTAGCCACGAACGGACAACTTCACACGGAAGTACGGAACGTGCGGCGGCGGCCCCGGAAGGGGTCGCCGCCCTCTCTCGTGTGTGACACGGGTGCACCACGGCCCCGGTGGGCCCCGCCTGCGGTTCGACCACCGCCCCGCGTCCCCTACGGTTCGCCCACGCGGTAGTGGTAGCGGTCCACCTCGCTGAAACCCGCGCGTTCGTAGGCCCGCAACGCCGCCGCGTTGTCCTCCAGGACCAGCAGGTAGGCCCGCTCGGCGCCCCTGTCCCGCCCCCAGGCGAGCAGCGCCCCGATGATCTCCCGGGCGAGCCCGAGCCCCCGGACCTTCGGCTCCGTGAACATGTTGTACAGCCCGACCCATCCGTCAGCGGCCGCCGCACACCCCCGGGCCCCGCCCGACGTCTCCACGGCGTACCCCATGACCGGGACGCGGTCCATGATCCGGTGCTGGCCCTCCGCGACCCGCGTGTCCACGCCCTCCGCCGACCACAGCGCCCGCCACCGCGTGTCGGGCCGCGACGCCACCTCGACCCTGGCCTGCGCCAAAGCCGCGGAGTCACCCACGTCACCGATGTCGCGCACCATGACCATGGCGGCGCGGCCCTTCGTGTACCCGCGTGCGGCCAGGTTCCGGTCCAGGTCGTCCATCCCCCTCCAGACCTGTACCGCCGGGGGCGCCCCGCGCTCACGGTAGAACCGCTCGACGGTCTCCACCCGTGCGGCGGCCGGGTCCAGGAGCACGGCCGAATTGGCGCGGAAGGTCACCCCGCCCGCGTAGCCCAGGTGCCATCCGTCGGTGACGCACACCTCCTCCGGCGGCCAGTCCCTGGCGATCCTGCGTGCCCACGCGTGCATCCCGAGCCCCTCGACGCTTCCGATGATCCGACGATGCTAGTGGCGACCCCGTACCATGGCAGGGCCGATCCGGCTCTCCACCCGCAGTACCAGGGAAGTCCCACCATGCTCATCTTGCTGCCGCCGTCCGAGGGCAAGGCCACCTCCGGCGAGGGGCCGCGTCTGGACCCGGCCTCGCTGACCCTCCCCGAACTGACCGGGGCCCGCGACGAGGTCGCGGCGGCGCTGGCCGAGGTGTGCTCGGGCCCGGAGGAAACGGCCCTGGAGGTCCTGGGCCTGTCCCCGGGCCAGGCGGACGCGCTCAAGCGCAACCTGGACCTGGCCACCGCGCCGACCCTGCGCGCCGCCGACCTGTACACGGGCGTGCTCTACGACCGCCTGGGGCTGCCCTCGCTGCTCGACTCCCCCGCCGCCGAACGCACGCGCGAGCGCGTCCTGGTGTTCTCCGGGTTGTGGGGCGTGGTCGGGCCCGAGGACAGGGTGCCGCCCTACCGCCTGTCGATGGGGGTCACACTGCCCCCGCTGGGCGGACTGGGGGCGTACTGGCGGCGCGCCATGAGCGGCCCGCTGGGTGGGCTGGCCGAGGACCGGATGCTGGTCGACTGCCGCTCGTCCGCCTACGCCGCCGCGTTCCGGCCGAAGGGGGCCGCGGCCGAGCGCACGGTCGCCGTCCGGGTCCTGCGCGAGCGGGTCGTCGACGGGCAGACGCGCCGCTCGGTGGTCAGCCACATGGCCAAGGCCACGCGCGGCGACATCGCGCGCGTGCTCCTGACCGAGGGGGTGGACGCCACCACCCCGGACGAACTGGTGGCCGCCCTGCGCGACCTCGGGCACACGGTGGAGCTCCAGCCCGCGGCCAAGCCGGGGACCGCGCGCGCCATGGACGTCGTCATCCGCGACTGACCGGCACTGACACACGTAGGGGGACGACCGCGACGGTCGTCCCCCTACGTCATGCCTTTATCCCGCACCTACACCCCGGGTGACAGCATGGCTGCTGTCGGATGGACGTCGACACACCCTGGAACACATGGGGGAAGCGCCCGGTGCGCCCGAGGACACGCGGGGATCGCCACACCCGCGGGCGGCGGGGCGAAAGCGGACCGGTGTGCCGTCCCGAGGGATCGGGGCGGCACACCGGAAACGGCCTTTCAGGTCGTTGCTACCCGGACCGGCCTAGTCCAGGTAGTCACGGAGCACCTGCGAACGCGACGGGTGACGGAGCTTCGACATCGTCTTGCTCTCGATCTGCCGGATGCGCTCGCGGGTGACCCCGTAGACCTTGCCGATCTCGTCTAAAGTCTTCGGCTGGCCGTCGGTGAGACCGAAGCGCATGGAGACCACGCCGGCCTCGCGCTCGGACAGGGTGTCCAGGACCGAGTGCAGCTGCTCCTGCAGGAGCGTGAAGCTGACCGCCTCACCCGGCTGGATGGCCTCGGAGTCCTCGATGAGGTCACCGAACTCGCTGTCGCCGTCCTCGCCCAGCGGGGTGTGCAGGGAAATCGGCTCACGGCCGTACTTTTGGACCTCGACCACCTTTTCAGGGGTCATGTCCAGTTCCTTGGCCAGCTCCTCCGGGGTGGGCTCGCGGCCCAGGTCCTGGAGCATCTGGCGCTGGACGCGGGCCAGCTTGTTGATGACCTCGACCATGTGCACCGGAATGCGGATGGTGCGCGCCTGGTCGGCCATCGCGCGGGTGATCGCCTGGCGGATCCACCACGTGGCGTAGGTGGAGAACTTGAAGCCCTTGGTGTAGTCGAACTTCTCCACCGCGCGGATCAGACCCAGGTTGCCCTCCTGGATCAGGTCCAGGAACAGCATCCCGCGCCCGGTGTAGCGCTTGGCCAGCGACACGACCAGTCGGAGGTTGGCCTCCAACAGGTGCTTCTTGGCGCGGCCACCGTCCTCGGCGATCCACTCCAGCTCGTCGCGCAGCTCGAAGCTGAGGACGTCGCCCTCCTCGGAGAGCTTCTCCTCGGCGAACAGCCCGGCCTCGATCCGCTTGGCGAGCTCGACCTCCTGTTCGGCGTTGAGCAGCGGCACCTTACCGATCTGCTTCAGGTAGTCCTTGACCGGGTCCGCGGTGGCACCGGCCGCGACCACCTGGGCGGCGGGAGCGTCGTCGTCATCGTCGTACAGGACGAAGGACTCGTCCTCGGACTTGGGCACGGTGGGCGCGCCGACGGCCTCGGGCTTGGCGGGCTTGGTGTCCTTGTCCGTGGCGTCCGCCGGGTCCTCGACCAGTTCCAGCTCGGCGCCGGTGTGTTCGAGGTCGTCCAGCCCCTCGTCCGCGAACTCCCCCGCGGGCGCCAGTTCGAGGTCCTTCTTGGCCGACTTCTTGGTGGCGGTCGCCTTCTTGGCGGTCGTCGTCTTCTTGGCCGTGGTCTTCTTCGGCGCCGCCTTCTTGGCGGTCGTCGTCTTCTTGGCCGGGGTCTTCTTGGCAGCCGTGGTGTCGGTGGGCGCGTCCTCGGCGTCGGCCGAGCCGACGACGGCGGTCACCGTCTCCGGCTGCTGCTGGGCGGCCGCGGCGCGCGCGGGCTTGGCCGACCGCGTGGCCGTGGTCTTGGTGGACCTGGTCGAGGTGGACCGCGTGGTCGCCGTCTTGCGCCGGGGAGCCTTGCGCCGCGAGGAGGCCGACTCGGGCACTCGTACGGTCACGTCCTCCTTGGCGAGGATGCGAAGCACGGACTGCGCCTGCGACATCGGGATTTCGGCCTCTTCGAAGGCACGGCGCACGTCCTCGGGCTCAAGAAAGCCCTGGGACCGCCCACGCTCGATCAGCTGCTGAATGACGGGCTCTTGCAGTGACTCGGACTGCTTCGAGCGAGTCGAACTGGCAGATGACACAAACACCTCTCGAACGGACGTGTGGCGAGATTGTCGGACCCGGTTGGTCCGCCTGGCCGGGACCGGGCGCGCGCCCTCTCCCACCTGCGGCCTGGGATCGTCCCCACTGGGGCGGGGAAGCCGTTTGTCTATCAAGCGTATGCGCTCTCGGAGGTCATCCCCCTGGAGGATCACCCCCGCGTCGCGGGGCGGAACGGCTTCTTCACTGTAGGCAAGGCAATGGACTTGTTCGTACGGTCTACCGCTCCGACGCGGAGTCGATCACCGGAAGCTGAACGGCGAGCAGTGTGACGTCGTCGTCCTGCTCGTACCCTTCGAGCATGCTCTCAACAAGGTACTCCAGCATCTGATGTGGGTCGCCCACAGCCTCCGGGGGCGCCGAGGCGGCCACGCGGACCAACTCGTCGAGACCGGAGGCGACGGACCGTTTGCGGTTCTCAACCAGACCATCGGAGTAGAGGGCGACGGTGTTACCGGGTTGCACGAAGAATTTGTGGTGACCTCTGGGAGTGCTGACCCCGAGCGGCGTGTCGGGCTCCCCTTCGAGCAGCGAGGGGCCCGCGTTGCCCGCGACCACGAGCGGGGGCAGGTGTCCCGCGTTGCTCAGGTCCAGCTGGCCGGTGACCGGGTCGAGGACGAAGTAGACCAGGGTGGTGACCTGGTCCATCCCCTCGGTGGCGTCGAACATCCGGTCCAGCCCGGTGAGGACGTCGGCGGGTTCGGGCATGTTGAAGGCCAGAGCGCGCAGCGCGTTGCGGATACGGCTCATCCCCGCGGCGGCGGGAATGCCCTTGCCCATGACGTCGCCGAGCACACCGGCCACGCGCCCGCAGGGCAGCGGGAAGGCGTCGTACCAGTCACCGCCCACCTGCACGTGCTGGGAGCCCGAACGGTAGTAGGCGGCCAGGCGCACCCCGCTGACCTCGGGGAGCTCCTCGGGCAGGAGGCTGTGCTGAAGCGCCTGCGCGGTGTCGTGTTCGCGCTCGTAGAGCTGGGCCCGCCCCACGGCCAGGGCGCACTGGCCGGCGAGTGCCTCCAGGAACACGCGTTCCTCGTCGGTGACCTCGCGCGGCGCGGTGAAGGACAGGCGCAGCGCGCCGATGGTCCGGCCCGCGATCGCCATCGGCAGGGCGACCCAGGCGCGTTCCGGGGTGGCCTCGACCAACTCGTCGACCTCCGGCGCGCCCTCGAACAGCGCGCGCAGCTCAGCCGGGTTCGCGGCCAGGCACGGCGCCTGGTCGGCGACGGCGCGGGCGGCGGGGTCGGGGTGTTCGAGCGAGAACGAGGCCCGGGGCGGCGCGTGGGCGTGTTCGGTGGCCATGGCGCGCAGGCGGAGACGGTCGCGGTCGTACAGGACGACACGGGTGTGGTCGGCGCCCACACCGGAGTGACCGATCTCGGACATGGCCCCCACGACGTCGTCGACGGTGAGCGCCTCAGCGAGGTCGGAGGTGGCCTTCTGGAGGCGGGCGGTGCGCATGGCCGCCTCACCCAGCTGCTGGTTGAGCCGCTGGCGAAGTTCGTCAGCCTCGCGTTCGGTGGTGACGTCCACGAACGTGCCGATCCACTCGACAGTTTCGGTCCCGTCCTTGATCGGATTTGCGCGCGCCCGGTAATGGTCGTAACCGCCTGAGCGGGTCCGCACCCGGAACATGGCGTCGAAGGGGGTCACGTCCAGCACGGCGTCGTTCCACGCCCGCTCGACCCGGGTGCGGTCGTCGGGGTGAACCGCCCCGAGCCATCCCCGTCCCAGGTAGGCCTCGACGTCCTGACCGGTGACGGAACGCCACTGGGGACAATCCTCGTGCATGTCTCCGCCGGGTCCGGCCGCCCAAACGATCTGGTGGCCCGCCTGCAGCAGGGCACGCAACCGCCGTTCGTCGCGTCGGGCCGCCGCGGACTCGTGTTCCCGAGCGGCGATGAGTCCGACCTGGTCCTCCCCGGTGTCAGGGTCGGCGACCGGGAACCAGGTCAGGTCCCAGACCTGTCCCCGCGCGGTCCGGAACCGGTCCCGGACCGCGTCTCCACCGCCGCGCACGGCGGCCAGGGAGGCGCGCTGGGCCGCGGCTCCGGCCGCATCGCCCGACTCCTCCAGCAGTTCGGCGGGGGTTCGGCCCAGGCACTGGGCCGGAGCGAGGCCGAACATGGTGGCGAGCCGCTGGTTGACGGTCCCCAACCGATCGTCCGAGCCGATCAGGGCGAATCCGACGGGGGCGTCGATGAGAAGCGATTTCACCGCGTCTGGCAGTTCTGCCCCCTCGATCCGGGGTGGCGGAATGGACGTCTCGGCGCTCACCTGCTCGACACCTCCGGAACCGTCGGACTCCCCATCCGTTTTCGTTGGGGACGCGACTCCTCTCGGCCGCTGTCACCGCTCAAGCATAAGACACACCCGCCCCCGCGCAACGGCCCCTGTGGACGGCCCGGCCCGGACACGGAAGGTCAGGAGCGGGCCACACCCCGCCCGTGAAACGGTCAACCGGCTGTTTTCCTCCGGCGTTTCGCCACCATTGCGCGGTCGGCGACGTGCGACCGGTTTCCGACGTGAACTCCGAAACCAGGTCACTATGTGCCTGAAAAGTCCAATTCACACCGTTGAGCTGCGTTGATGGAGGGACCAGAGTAAACGCTGTCCCCCCAAGGTTTTGTCAACAGCGCACCGCGACGGGGGTTGACAGTCCGTTCAGAACAAGTGGAATGGGTGGAGGTCACCGTCCAGGCCATCTTCCAGCAAGGGGTGTGAGCGAGAATGCTCCAGACCTTCCCGGTCCAGGATCTCAGGCGGATCTCGGCGAGGCTCCACGACGAGTTCAGCGACCTGTCCCATCGTTGTGTCGAGCGCTGTGTCAGTGACACATGGAACTGCGTCGAGCACCTGGGCATCGCGGTCACTCCGCACCTGGTAGAGAGGGTCGCCCGCGAGCACCTGGAGGCGATGATCAACTCCGTGCCCCCGCCCCGCCGTCCACAGGCGGGGCCACGTTCCGGCGGCACTGGCATACCCTCAGGTGGTGCCCACCCCTGAGCCTCCCACCGGACCCGAACCTGTTCCCGGCGCCGTCTTCGACGAGATGCTGCGCGCCGCCCGAGCCCTGCTGGCCATGCGCGACCCCCTGGACGCGGAGCTGGCCTTCAGCGAGATGCTCGGAAGCTGGTGGGGGGAGCACGTCCCGGGTGTGGACGTCGAGCGGCTCCTCGGCGAGGGGTTGGTCGCGCACGCCACCGCCTCCGGCAAACCGGCGGGGCTGGGTGTGCTGGCGGCCGTCAGCGCCCTGGGCACTTCCCCGGCCCAGCGCCACCTGGCCGAACAGGGGATGATCGCGCTCAGGGAGCGCGGCCTCCAGGTGCCCGAGTGGGCCTCCCAGCTCGGCGCCGTCACCCCGCTGGCCGCCTACGTCCACGGCGACCGGTTCGGTGACACCGACGACGTCGTGTGCGTGTTCGGCCGGGGACGGGACGGGGGCGCGGCGGCCCCACCGCCGGAGCACGCCCTGATCCTGGTGGTGGACCACAATGGCGGCGGGCTCCTGCGTGACGCGTGGGTCACCTCCAAGGTCGACCAGCTACTCGACCAGTGCCGGGCCCGGGCCGAGGAGGACGACTCCACCCGATTCTCCCCGTTGGGCCTCGGCGCGGCACGCGCCCTGCTCACACGCGCCCTGGAACGGACCGACCTGGTCGTGAGCGGTGCGTCCGCCGATCCCGGCGCGGGCCCCACGGTGCACGCCGTCGGGCTGGGCGCGGCCGATCTCATCGGCGGGTCCCTGGCCGCCCACTACGCGTTCGCCCGCTCCCGTGTCCGGGCTCTCCCGGCCCCGGACGGCGACGCCCCGCCCGTCCCGGTATGGCGGCGCGACAGCCGCGCCGTGCTCGCGGCGCGCTTCCTGGCCTCGGACGAGGCCGCCGGTCTCTCGGACTCCTACGCCGCCAGCCGCTGCGCCGACCACATCATCGCCTACGGCTGCGACGTGGACTCCGGACGGCCGCTGCGGGTCAGCCCCCGCAAGGCGGAGGCGTTCCTGCTGCACTGGCTGCCCGGCCGCGTCGTGCTGCTGCCGGAGGAGCAGGAGGCGATGCCGCACGTCCTGGCGGCGTGGGTGCGTTGGGCGGGCGCGCTCTCGCGCTTGTCGGAGGCCGCCGTGGGCGCCACGCTCGACGCCGTGTGGGAGTCCACCGGCCCCTTCGTGCGCGTCTACCGGGACCCGGCCCGCCCGCTGGGGCTGCGTCAGGAGGCGGTGCGCCGCCTGCTGCCCGACGGTGACTTCGCCGCACTCGCACGGCGGATGTTCGCGTTCCCGTTGCTGGCCAGCGAGATCGTCGCGGGCGCACCGGAGGAGTTCGACCCCGCCACCCGGCGCGGCCGCCGGGCGCTGCTTCGTCTGGACCACTACGGCGAGTACGAGGCGGCCACCCCGCACAGCGGCCGCCACTCCAGCGGGCAGGACCACTGGTACCGCCCGGTGACCGGGACCGACCCCGAGCGCGAGCGGGAGCTGGACCGGCACGAACGGCTCGCCGAACGGCTCTGGCACGGGCGTCCCGCGCACCTGTGGCGGGCGGCGCGGCGCCTGCTCGACCGGGGCGTGGACCGGCCCACCGTGCTGGCCGCCCTGGGCTCGGAGCTGGAGGCGGCCTCCGACGAGACGGACCTGCGCCGCCGCCTGGACTCGCTCTAAGCCCCTGCGGGCGACGCCCGAGCCCGCGAGCCCGCATCAATTCAGTGCAGCATGCGTTCCCGCAGCCGCTCCACGGTGCCGTCGGAGAGCCGGAGACCCTCGGTGACGTAGGAGTCGAAGGATCCGTACACCTCGTCGACCCGCGACAGCGCGGTGTCCAGGTACTCGGAGCGGACCCGTGTCATGGGCGCCAGGTCCTCCCAGTCGAGCCCGCTGTTCGCCGACAGCTTGCGCATCCACCGTTCGGTGCTCTCCTGGCGCTCGTTGCTCACCAGGTAGTCGGCGACGATCGTCACGTGGTCGACGCCCAGCAGGCGCAGGAGCAGCGCCGCTCCCCAACCGGTGCGGTCCTTGCCCGCGCTGCAGTGGAAGACGAGGGCGGTGGGGCCCTCGGCGGCGCGCTCGACCAGGTCGCGGTAGCCCTTCAAGGCCGTGGTGTCCGTGACCAGTGCCCGGTAGACGGCGTGCATGAAGCGTTCGGCCGCGCCGTCGCCGAACGTGGCGCGGGCGGCCTCGGGGTCGGCGAGTACGTCCTCGAGGTTGGCCCCGACCGTGTCGGGGTCCTGCACGGCCACGGCCGCGTACTCGGCCCCGGCGGGCGTGATGTCGGGCAGGCTCGCCCGCGCGCGGGGCGTGCGCAGGTCGACCAGCTGGCGGATGCCCAGGCCGTGGTAGACGGGCAGATCCTCGTCGGAGACCGAGTGCAGGGCGTCGGAGCGGAAGAGGACACCGGTGCGGACCGTGTGTCCTGAGGTGGTGCGGTGGCCGCCGAGGTCGCGGAAGTTGGGGGCGCTGGGGAGGATGAATCCGTCTTTTGTCACGTTCGTGACGATACCCACCCACCCCAGCACCGGGTCAGCCCGTGTCCGACGTCCCGGGGAAGAAGCGTTTAACGGGGCTGCTCGGCCTCGCGCATGGCGGTGATCGCCTCGCCCGCCTCCTTGACGTCCTTGGCGGTGTCCACTCCGCGCCAGAATCCGTCGATGCGGTAGGCCGTCAGTCGGCCCTCCTCGGCGAGGTGGGGGAAGGTGGAGGACTCGTGGTCGCCCTTGGCCGGCAGCAGGGGGGTGATCCCCGGCTCGAACAGGTAGACCCCCGCGTTGATCCACACCGGTAGCAGCGGGCTCTGGGTGAACCCCTCGATACGGTCCTGGTCGTCGACGTCGACGATGCCCCACGTGGTGCGGAACTGCGACAGGGCCAGGGTGGCCAGCCCGCCGCGCTCGCGGTGGTGGGCGGTCATCGCGTCGAGCGGGAACCAGGTGAGCACGTCACCGTTGAGCGCGAAGTAGGGCGCCTCCTGGTCGCGCAGTCCGGTGGCGGCGTAGCGGAGGGCGCCGCCCCGGCCGAGCGGTTCGTCCTCGACCAACAGGGTGATCTGCGGCCCCTCCGTCCGGGCGGACAGGTGGTCGCGCAGCACTTCGGCCTTGTAGCCGCAGGAGACGACGACCTGCTCGACGCCGTGGGAGACCAGCCACTCCAACTGGTAGTCGATGATCGGGCGTCCGGCCACCTCGACCATCGCCTTGGGTCGGGTGTCGGTGTAGGGCCGCAGCCGCGTGGCCTGGCCACCGGCGAGGATGAGCGCCTGGGTGACGGGAGGCGCGGAAGGTGAGGGTGTCGCGGTCATGGATCGGACCCTAGCAGTCGGGCGCACGGGCTCCGAGGCCGTGTGGCGGGGCCCGCTTCTCAGGCCTGCTGGGTGGCGTCGGCGTAGGCCAGACGGACGTCGGCGCTGGTGACCACGGTGAGCTGGGCCGCGGTGGCGGTCTCGCCGACATCCCGGGAGACCCGCAGGTCGCGGTGGGAACACGCCCTCTCGAACAGGGAGCGGGCGAAGCGCCCGTTGCCGAGCTCGTCGATCCAGCCCTCCGCGCACACGTGCGTGAAGATGCTGTGCAGGTCCTCGCGCGCGCCGTCGTCGAAGGCGTCGCCGGTACGCGCCGCGACCGCCTCGGCGATCGCGGTCAGCTCCTCGGCGGTGTAGGAGGGGAAGCGCACGCGTACGTTGAACCGCGAGGACAGGCCGGAGTTGGAGGCGAGGAAACGCTCCATCTCACCGGGGTACCCGGCCAGGACCACGACGAGCCGGTCCCGGTCGTCCTCGGCCCGCTTGAGCAGGGTCTGCACGGCCTCGGCCCCGAACGCGTCGCCGCCACTGTAACCAGGGTTGACCAGGGAGTAGGCCTCGTCGACGAACAGCACCCCGCCCAGGGCCCGGTCGACCAGGCGGTTGGTGCGGATCGCGGTGGCGCCCAGGTGCTCACCGACCAGATCGGCGCGCTGGGCCTCGACCACCTCGGCCCGGCCGAGGAGCCCCAGCGCGGAGAAGACCCGGCCGAGGACGCGCGCGACCGTGGTCTTGCCGGTTCCGGGCGGCCCGGAGAAGACGAAGTGCCGCATGGGCGCCTGGTTGAGCAGTCCCTGTTCCTCGCGGAGCTTGGCGACCCGGAGCTGGGCGACGATCGAGCGGACCTGTTCCTTGACCGGTTCCAACCCGATCATGGCGTCCAGTTCGGCCATCGCCTCCTCGATGCCGGGCACCGTGCCGAAACCGGGCAGGTGGGAGGTGAGTTCGCCGTAGGCCGCGGCCACGTCGGCGGCGCGGACCGTGATGAGCTCCTCGGCTTCGGGGCGCGGCGCGGGTTCCCCTCCCCGCGCACCGGCCGTGACCACACGCACGTCGCGGGCCTGGGCGGCCTTCTCCACCACCGAGCGGGCGAAGCGCCCGTTGCCGAGCTCGTCGACCGCCTCGATCCGCACCGCCTGGTCGAAGCCGCGCCGAAGCGACCGGGCCGCGTCGTCGTCGAGGCTGTCGCCCCGTTGGGCCACGAGGGACTCGGCGATACGGAACAGCTCGTCCGCGGAGTAGCTGGGAAAGGTGATGCGGGTGGCGAAGCGCGAGGCCAGACCGGGGTTGGAGGCCAGGAAGGCGTCCATCTCCTGCTCGTACCCCGCGAGGACGACCACGAGCCGGTCCCGGTCGTCCTCGGCCCGCTTGAGCAGGGTCTGCACGGCCTCGTTGCCGAACCGGTCAGGCTGGCCGTCTCCCTCGTTGACCAGGGAGTAGGCCTCGTCGATGAAGAGCACCCCGCCCAGAGCCCGGTCGATGAGCTCGTTGGTGCGGATCGCGGTGGCCCCCAGGTACTCACCGACCAGATCGGCGCGCTGGGCCTCCACGACGCGTGCGGTGGGCAGCAAACCGAAGGAGTGGAAGATCGTGGCCAGGGCGCGGGCGACGCTGGTCTTACCGGTGCCGGGAGGGCCGGAGAAGACCAGGTGGCGCAGGGGCCGCTCGACCGGGAACCCGGCGTCGGCGCGTAGCCGGGCGGCCTCGATGGAGGCGGCGAGTCCCCGGACCTGCTGTTTGACGGGGTCGAGGCCGATCATGGCTTCCAGCTCGGCCAGGGCCTGGTCGACCGGCACGGGCTCGGTGCCGTCGTCGGAGGCACCCCCGCCGTGTGTCGCGCGGTTTGCGTCGCCCATACGGCCGCGTACCGGCTCGGAGTCGGTCCGGGCCGCGCGGCCACCGCCCGGTCGGCTGTCCGTGGCCGGCCTCGCACGGGCGGAACCGCCCTCCTTGACGATCTGTCGGGAGGCGGCCAGCCGCCACACCAGGCAGGCCCCGGCGGCGACGTAGAGCAGCGCGATCCCCCAGGAGGCGGGGAGCGGGGGGATCACCATCCCCGCCAGGGCCAGGGAGAACCCCGCGACGAGTCCGGCGGTGAGGGACAGCGCCGCGGTGTGCCACACGGGGAACTCACGCACACGGCTCGCGGCGAGGACGACGAGCGGGGGCACCGGGAGGAGCAGAAGCGTCACCGGTTCCCCGACGAGCGGGATCTGGAACAGGGGAACGGCCACCGTCAGCCACACGACGCACACCAGCACCGTGACGAACGCGTCGAGGGAGCGCATCAGGGCCGCGAGGAGCAGGAGGAGGGCGAGGGTGACGGTGACCGTGGCCAGGACCGGCAGGCTCACCACGAGGGCGACGACGGCGACCACCGTGACCAGGACCAGAGCGGCCACCAGCCGCCTGCCGGGGGGGACGCGGTGGTACAGGGCGCGCACCCGCGCGAGGCCGGACGCGCGTCCCGGTTCCGCGGCGGCGGTGGAGTGCGTATCGCGCGTCATCCATACCCTTCCTGCCTGGGGGTCCGTGGGAGGTCGGCTCTCCTGACCGTGGGGGCCGGGCCGGGGCGGCGCCGGAGGGGACCGGTTCCACAGCCATGGCTACGGCCCCAGCCTTGCCCGAAGTGGTGTGGATGTCCAGTGCGAGGCGGCGTGTCGCGCCCGGGGGACCCGGATCCGGACCGGGCCCCGTTCCCGTCCCGTGGCACGGACGCGCCGGTCCTCGGGCGGCCGCCGTCCGCACGGGCCTCACAGCAGGGACAGCTGCTCACCCTGGTCCTCGGGGCCGCCGCCGCGCGCGCCGGGCGCCGACCCGGCGGTGGGCGCGGTGCCCTCGCGATACGTGCGCAGATGGCGCCAGCGGGGCAGGGCATCGAGGTAGGACCAGCTCAACCGGTGGTGCGGGGTGGGACCGGACTCGGCGAGGGTCGCGCGGTGGACGGGCGAGGGATACCCGGCGGCGCCGTCGAAGCCGTATCCGGGGTGGTCGGCGTCCAACTCGGCCATGAACGCGTCCCTGCGCACCTTGGCCAGGATCGCGGCGGCCGCGACGCTCACACATGTCAGGTCGCCCTTGACCTGGGTGCGCACCCGCCAGGGGCGGCCGATGAAGTCGTGGCGGCCGTCGAGGATCACCGCGTCGGGGCGTGCCGACAGGCCCTCGAGAGCGCGCCGGGCGGCGCGGTGCAGCGCCTCGGTCATCCCCACCTCGTCGATCTCGGCGGGCTCGGACCAGCCGAAGGCGTGGTCGGCGACCCAGGGGGCCAACCGTTCGGCGAGTTCCCGGCGGCGCTTGGGGGTGAGCCGTTTGGAGTCGGTCAGCCCCGCGGGCGGGGCGCCCTCACCGGGCACGGCCGCGCAGACCAGCAGCGGGCCGGCCCACGCACCGCGCCCGACCTCGTCCATCCCCGCGACGATCCGGGCGCCGCCCGCACGGAGTTCGTCCTCCACCTCGAACGTGGGGGCTGCGGGCGGGACGGCTCTCGTGGATGCGGTGCTCACCCGACCACCATAGGGGTTTGCGCGACTCACCGGGCGTGACGTCACGCCACCCACGGCTACGTTGGGTAGTTTTCGCTTGTCGGCACAGCCACGATCGAACCCCAGGAGGGGTGGACATGCTGTCCACCAGGAGCCGCCCCCGCGTCCGCCGAGGAAACCTGTACGACGTCGTCGCCGCCCTCACCCGGGTGGGAGCCGGCTGGATGTTCGCCGAACACGGCCTGGACCTTCGGGGGCGGACCGGCGAGGTGTCCGCCCGGCTGCCCGACCCCGGATCGACGGTCGCGGGCGCCCTGGCCCCCGCACTTCCGGCGTTGCTGATCGGGTTGTCGATCGCCTTCGCCGTGGGACTGCTCACATGGCTGTCCGGCCCCCTCCTCGCGGCGGTCGCCCTGGTCGGCGCGCTCACCGCGCAGAGCGGCGGGGCGGACCCGTCCCCGTTCGGCTCATGGTCGACGACAGCGCTGGTCACCGCGGTGTGCGTACTCATGGCCGTCCGCGGCGGCCGCTGGTCATGGGACCACCTGATACTGACCCCCGCGACCGTCGACCCCTCCCGGTCCGGCGCCCGGACCCGAGCCCCCGCCCGAGAGGCGGCGCCCGCCCGGCACGATGCTCCCCCCTTTTCCCCCAGACGCCCCGAACACGCTCCGCCACTGCTCTATCCTGTGGGTGAGGCCGCTCTTGGACGGCCGTCTCGACTGTGACGCGGCCGGTTCGACCCTTCGGCGTGCCCGCCGGACCGTGTCGCGAGGACGCGGATTCGACGGAGGGAACGCATGTCCGCCGCAGGTTCCGGTTCGGCCCCTGACGGGTCCGTGGCCAAACTGATCGAGATCGCGGAGCCGCCGACTCTCGGCCAGCGCCTGATCAGCTGGGCCTCACGTCCGCCCGGCCGGCTCTACATCCCCGCGTGCGCGGCCGTCGCGCTCATCCTGGTCTTCGAGGACAGCGTTCCCGCCGGGCACCTGCCCGCGTTCACCGTCGGCCTGGTCTGCGGGCTGCTGCTCGCCGCGATGGGCGCTCTGCGGTTGGGGATCGCGCTGGCCGTCGCCCGCCCGATGATTCGCCACTACTGGCTGCGGTGGGTCTCCGCGCCGCTGATCGCGGCCACCGCCCTCGGACTGTCCGGTGCCGACGTGCCCCTCCAACTGCGGATGGCGGCGTCCACCGACCAACTGCTGGAGCTCGCGGGACGGGTCGAGGACGGTGGGACCGCCGCGCGCGACGGCGCGTGGACGGGGGCCTATCCGCTGGAGGAGGTCTCGGTCTCCGGTGACCTCATCCACTTCACGGTCGACGGCGCCGGGCTGCTGGACCCCGCGGCCGGATTCGCCCACAGCGCGCAGGACCTCCCCGTCGGCGTGTTCGTCCCGGGGCAGGGCTCCCGGATCTACGAGCACGTGTCCGGCGACTGGTACGTGTGGGTGAGTCACTGAGGGAGGTTCCTCCCGCCGCACACGAAGGCACGACGGCGCCTTTTCCGGGCCTTTTGCCGCTCGCTGCCGTGCTCACACCCGGCTCTCACCTTGGGTCTGTAGACAGGGGGCATCCCCCGGGAAGGGTCCCCTGACCCCTCCTCCACGGCTCCACCGACCCCGAGGAGATGCCCCATGCGTGAGTTCGCCCTCACCCTCCACCTGCGCATCCATGACTCCATCACCGCGCTGCGCCGAGCGCACGCCACCGGTGACGACGACCTGGCCAGCAGCCTGGCGGGCGAGGTGGAGGACCTCGTGGAGATCGCCGTACGCAACGGCATCGACATCGCGGCGGGCTACGCCTCCCTCTCCGTCGTGGGGTGAGGACCAGCCCCTCATCCGCCACGAGGAGGACCGGACGAACATGAGGACCCGCGACGGGCGTCGCGGGTCCTCGTCGGTTCCGACTCCGGCGGCCGGGCACCGAGCCGGGGCGGGGGTCAGCGCCGGCCGTACCCCTCGCCGCGTTCGAACTGCTGACGCATCGCGACGTCCTGCTGACGCTGGTACTCCTCCGCCATCCGCTGCTGGCGCTCGGCGGCGGCCGCGACCGTGCCCTGGGCGGACTCCAGCACGTCCTGAGCACCCGCCGCGGACGTGACGGAGGCGTCCCGGTGCGGTGCCGTACCGTCGAGCACCCTCGGCAGCAGCTGCGCGGTGAGCAGGGTGGACAGCGCCGAGGAGTCACCCGAACCGGTCTCGGTCTGCACCACCACCGGGCGCGGCGCCCGCTCCGCGAGCGCGGCGCCCACGTCCAGACGACGGCGGGCCAGTTCGTACTCCAGCACCGCCCGGTTGTCGCGGTAGGCGGTGGCCAGCCGCCGCTGGGCCTTGGCCTCGTTCTCGGCGGCGACCAGGTCGGCGCGGCCACGCGTCTCGATCTCGTACCGCACCCGCTGCGCCTCGGTCTCCTGCTCCTCGAGCATCTGCGCCACGTCCTTGCGCGCCTTGTTGAGGGAGGCGTTGACCTCGACGATCTTGGCGTCACGGGTCTTCTTGGAGCGCTCGATGTCCATGAGGAGGGTGTCGATGCGGCGCTTGCGCGTCAGCTCCCACTCCTGCTCGTAGGCGACGAGCTCCTTGGCGACCCGCTCCCGGGTGGCCAGGTGCTGCTGGTACTGGTTGGGCAACTGCACGTCGGGGATGTTGCAGCCGGTGATGCGCACGCCGTACTTCTCCAGCTGGGAGTTGAGCAGGCGCCGCATGTCCTCGACGTTGGATCCGCGCAGGTCGTAGGCGGACTCGGTGTTGACCAGCCGGCTGCGCTGGCGGATGGCGTCCTGGACGGCGCTGGAGAGCACCAGGTCGAAGTTGCTCGCCCCGATGATCGTCACGAACCGGGTCGGGTCGATGATCTGGAACTTGAGGAAGAACTCGATCGACTTCAGCGGCACGTTCTCCCGGGTCGGGCACGCCAGGACCGGAGCCGTGTAGGGGATCTCGGTACGGGTGTCGACCACGAAGTCCACCCGGGACCAGGGGTGCCACAGGTAGTGGCGGCCCGGCCCGATCTCACCGACGATGGCGCCGTACCTGGTGAGGATTCCGTGGGTCCCCTCCTCGATCTCGACGATCGAGCCGCGCCACCACCACAGACCGGCGACGGCGACGCTCAGCAGGCCGACGAGCATGGTGGGGATCGCCAGGAGGGTGTAGAAGATCTCGCCGGCGCCGAGCGTGGCGTTCAGAGCCATCATCAGCGCCGAGCTGAGGGCGAACAGGCCGAACCAGAGCGGCACGGTCCAGCGCAGGCCGCGGGTGTCGCGCGGGATGACGACGGGGACGAGCACGCCCTGGTCGCCGCCGCGCAGCAGACCGGCCAGGTCTCCCCAGGAGGCGAGCGACTCCTTGATGCTGGAACCGCCACCGGTGTTCACGGACTGGCTCATCGGGAAGAACCTCCCTGGTTGGGTCCGAAGTCATCGGTGTCCTGCGGAGCCTCCGCGAGGCGTCCGTCGATGGCCTCCTCCGAGACCGACTGGCGGATCTCCTCCACCAGGTCCTCGCCCGGGTCCTCGCCCTCCGCCGGCTGGCGCCGCTGGGGGTCGGGGTCCGCGACGAGGGCGCTGATCTCCTGCTCGCGTTCGGCGATGCGGGCGGAGATCTCGCTCAGTCGGGCGCGGATGGCCTCCATGTCCGCTTCGGAGAACAGGGAGGTGTCGCTCTGGCCGATGATCTCCTGGGCGATACGCAGGTAGTCGACGGAGGCGGTGTCGCCCGAACCGATCCGCAGGACCTGCGGGAGGCTGTCGGCGACGGCCTCCAGCTTGTCGAGGAGGTTCTCGCGGAAGCGGTAGTTGAGGATCTCGGGGGCCTCGGCGGCACTGACCGCGCGGATGTCCAGGGCCTGGGCCTGGAGGAGGGCCGAGTTCGCGTTGGCCTCGGACTCGGCCTCGACGAAGCGCTGGCGGGCCAGCGCTCGCGCCCGGTTGGTCTCGCGCTCCAGGGCGGTGTCCATCTGCGCCTGGTACTGGGCGATGTCCGCCTGGATCGCCGAGAGCGTCTCGTTGAGGGTGGCCAGCTCCTTGTTCAGGTCGCCCTCGTTCTGCTCCTTGCGCAACTGGAGCTCGTACTCGAAGGTGTAGGCGTCCTTGGCCACGCGCACCATCTCCGGCGCCGCCAGGTCCATCCGGTACTCCTGGCTGGAGGGCTCGGCGTGGGTGATGTTGGCGCTGGTCAGGATGACGATCCCGCCGAACTGCCGGTTGAGCTGGTCGAGCAGGGCGTGGGTGCTCTCACCGACCATGTCGTAGATCGCCGAGGCCTCCTGCTCGTAGATGAGGCTGCGGGTGGTCTCGCTGATCGCGTTGTTGAGCTTCTCCTGGAAGCCGTGCACGCCGCCCAGGGTGTAGACGAAGCCGGTCGCGTCCGCGATCCGGAACTGGACGAACAGGTCGACCGAGGCCTGGACGCCGCTCTTGGTGGGGGCGGAGCGGATGGGGGCGTTGAAGGGGTACTCGCGCGTGGTGTTGACGATGTAGGAGACGCGCTTCCAGGGGTTGAGCAGGGTGACCCGGCCGGGGCGGAAGTTGTCCTCCCGCTTACCGAAGCGGGTGACGATCGCCTCGCAGCCCTCCGGGACCATCACCATGCCCTGGCGCCACCACATGAACGCCGTGACGGCGACGGTGACGATCCAGTAGTGGATGCCGAAGAAGGGGTTGAGGAGGGGGTTCGCCCCGGTGAGCGAGGCCGGGATGAGGACGGCGAAGGCGCCGAGGAGGCCGAGGACCACCAGCGCGATCGCCGGGAGCATCGTGAGGAACGTGCGGCCGCGGGGGATGACCATGGGGCAGATGACGTGGACCGGGCCGCTGTGGCCGCGCTCGTGGTAGCTGCGGTTGAGCGCCTCACCCGCGTTGTTGAGCGAGGTGGTCTTCTGTTCGATCCGGGTCCCGACGGACTCGCCCTGCTCGCGTGCGGCGATGAAGTCGCGGGGGTCCAGGCCACCTCCCCCGTCGGACTGGTCCGAGACCTGTTGGACGGCGCTGGCCATCACCTGGCGCGGATCGCCCCCCTGGGCGACGGCGTCGGCGGCGCCGCGCACGGTCTGCGCGAACGACATAGGCGTGGACTCCTTGCTGGCGGAGACGGGGAACTATCGGGTTCGACGCGGCGTACCCCTGCTCGGTTCCAGGTCGGAGTGGGTACGCGAGCAGGATCGGCCGTAGTGGACAGGACCAACTGTCCCATGGGTCACGCCCGAAACCCATTGCTCGTGTCCTGAGTGTGACCGGCGCGGACACCGGGGCTCTCCGGCGCGGTGCCCCTGAGGGGCCGCCCCACGTGCGTGCCGGATGGTGGTGCCCGCGGACCGGGGGTTAACGTCGTTCGCGGGGCCGCGCCACGAGGCGGCCACGACGAGGAGGAGCCATCCGATGACTTCGGTACCGACCGCAGCACTGACCACCGCGGGGCTGATCGGCGGCTACGCCACCGCCCGTGCCACCGGCAACCGCCCGCTGGGCGGGGTGGTGCTGGCGGCCTTCGGCGCGGCGGCGTTCGAGACGTGGCGCCGGCGCTCGGGCGTGGGGACCGCGATCGCGCTGAGCGGGGTGTACGTGGGGGCGTTCGGTCTGGCGCACCCGCTGGCGAAGAAGGTCGGCTCCTGGCCCGCCGTCCTGGGCGTGACCGCCGCGACGGCGGCCGTCGCGGTCGCCGTGGGGGACCGGGCGCACGAGTAGGGAGCCGGCCCCGGGGGGTCAGGCGCGGCGGCCCTGGATGTAGGCCTCCAGCGCGGCTCGGTCGTCCTCCAGCACGCTCAGGCGGCTCTTGACGACGTCGCCGATGCTGACGATGCCCACGAGCCTGCCCCCGGAGAGCACCGGGACGTGGCGGAAGCGGCGCAGGGTCATCGCCTCACTGACGTCCTCGACGGTGTCCTCGGTGGTACAGGTGAAGACGTCGCCGGTCATGATGGCTGCGACGGGGGCGGCGAGGAGTTCGGGGCCGGAGCGGTCAAGACCCCGGACGACGTCCCTCTCGGAGACGATGCCGACGACGCGGTCGCCCTCGGCGACGACGACGGCGCCGATCTCGTGTCGGGCGAGTTCGGTGAGCAGGAACGCGACGGTCGCGTCGGGGGCGACACTGACCACCTCCGTCCCCTTGGACCGGAGGATCCCGGAGATCAGCATGGCGGACCACCTTCCGCTGGCGGGGGCGCTCGGTCCCGAAGGGTTACCCGCTCCCCCGCCCCGTCAACCACAGGTCTGGACCAACCGTGCGCTCTGTGTGAAGCCCCGGACCACCGCCCCGCTCACGGGCTTCACGGCTCAACGGACGCGGCTCCCCGAGGCTCGGCCTCAGCCGCCCCCGATCCAGTACCGCTGAAGCCTGACGAGCGCCTCCTCCTTGCTCATCTGCGCAATGTCCGCCTCATGGAGACCGAGCTTGGAGATCAGCAGGTGAACGAGGTCGGCGGGCAGTGCCTCCGCAAGCGGTACGGGTACTCCCCGGTCAGGAGGGGCACCATCACGGACGCACGCCCAGAACGCGGCCTCGTCGACATCGAGCTGGTCCCGGAGGATGTGCGCCCACATACTCCTCCCGCAGTCGGTCCGATCCGCAGGTCGGGACACCCTGGTACGCAGGATCCGACCGTCCGGCAGGTCCAACTCGTAGGTGATGTGGTGGGTTCCGGTACCACCGCGGGTGTTTCGTACCACCCTCCACCCTTCTGCCTTGCAGAAGCGGTCATGGTCCTCGCGTGTGGGCCGTGGCCAGGTCACTGCGCCTCCCCCACGAGCCAGTCGCGCAGCTGCCCATCACTGCTGAGGCTGATCAGCTGGACCAACCCCCAGTTCTCCCGGTGGTTGGGAGCGTCGAGCAGGTGGTCCTGCCAGTCCTCCGCGTACTCCCTCAGGGCACCGACCATCTCGCTGAGGGCCTCGTCGAAGGACCCCCCGTCAGCGGCGACGGGCAGTCCCGGAATGAACACGGACCAGCCTTCGGCCTCGGACACCACCTGCGCACGGGACGGGGTGACCGTCGCGAGGCAGTGGCGCAGTCTCTCGACGTCCACGACGGCGGTTCTGACCGACTCCCGCCGGACCGTGGCGACCCGACCGCTCTCCGCCGCGTCCAGGAGGTTCTTGAGGTGGGTGCGAGCCTCGGTGTAGCTGTCGTAGTGCACGGATGCCATGGCGGAACCTCCATCAGAGCGGGCTCTCAGACTGCCACCAAGGGTTGAGTACGCCAAGTACGCGAAGTACTTATCCCTCGAACGCACGCGGTCAGCTGCACCCGCTGGTGGCGCCGCAGCCCTCGCAGGCGTAGCAGCTACCGGACGGACGCATCTTCGTGCCGCAGGTCATGCACAACGGGGCGTCCGCGACGAAGCCCTGCTGCCGCTCCATCAGCTCGGTGCTGGAGTGCGGCTCCTCGGGGTCCGGCCCCTCCTCAGCGGCGGGCGGCGCGCCGGTGTCCCGGGAAGCGTCGTCCCGGGCCGCCCGGGTGGCGGCCGACTGGGCGAGCGACTCCACCTCGGCGGCCACCTGGGACGGGTCCTCGCCCTCGGCCCGGGCCCTGCGCTCGTCGGCCGAGAGCACGCCCAGGGCGGCGCGTTCCTCGTAGGGCAGGTGGTCCAACGCGAGGCGGCGGAAGATGTAGTCCATGACCGACTGCGCCATGCGGACGTCCGGATCGTCGGTCACACCGGCCGGGTCGAAGCGCATGTTCGTGAACTTCTCCACGTAGGTCTCCAGGGGGACCCCGTACTGGAGCGCGATGGAGACGGCGATGGAGAAGGCGTCCATCACCCCCGCCAGGGTGGACCCCTGCTTGCCGAGCTTGAGGAACACCTCGCCCAGACCGTCGTCAGGGTAGGAGCCCGCGGTGATGTAGCCCTCGGCGCCGCCGACGGAGAACGAGGTCGTCTCGCTGGGGCGCTTCTTGGGCAGACGGCGGCGGACCGGGCGGACCTCCTCGGCCGCCGGGGGCTCGGCCGCGCTTCCCGCGTCCCCGGCGGCGCGGGTGGACAACGGCTGCCCGACCTTGCAGTTGTCCCGGTAGACGGCGAGCGCCTTGAGCCCCCTGCGCCAGCCCTCCAGGTAGAGGTGCTCGAAGTCGGCGACCGTGGCCTCCTCCGGGACGTTGACCGTCTTGGAGATGGCCCCGGACAGGAAGGGCTGCACGGCGGACATCATGCGGATGTGGCCCATCGGCTCGATGTAGCGGCGGCCCATCGCGCAGTCGAACACCTCGTGGTGTTCGGGGCTCAGCCCGGGCGCGTCCACGACGTGGCCGTGCTCGGACACGTACTCGACGATCGCCTCGATCCGCTCGTCCTGGTAGCCGAGGGTGCGCAGGGCGCGCGGCACGGCCTGGTTGACGATCCGCATGGACCCGCCGCCGGCCAGTTTCTTGAACTTGACCAGCGAGAAGTCCGGTTCGATGCCGGTGGTGTCGCAGTCCATCATGAAGCCGATGGTTCCCGTGGGTGCGAGCAGGCTCGCCTGGGCGTTGCGCCAGCCATGCCGTTCCCCCAGGCGCAGGCATCGCGCCCACTCCCGGGTGGCCGCCTCGTGGATCGGCTCCTCCAGTGTGCCGACGGTGCGCAGGTCGTCGTTGGCGGCGGCGTGCTTGCGCATGACCCGCTGGTGCGCCCGGGCGTTGCGTTCGTACCCGTCGTAGGGTCCGACCGCCCCGGCCAGTTCGGCGCTACGGCGGTAGGCGGTCGCGGTCATGAGCGAGGTGATCGAGGCGGCGACGGCACGGCCGCCGTCGGAGTCGTAGGCGTGGCCGGTGGCCATCAGCAGGGCGCCGAGGTTGGCGTAGCCGACACCGAGCTGGCGGTAGGCACGGGTGGTCTCCCCGATCCGCTCCGTGGGGAAGTCGGCGAAGGCGACGGAGACGTCCATCGCCGTGAGAACCAGCTCCGTGAGCCGGGTGAACGTCTCCACGTCGAAGGTGCCGTCCTCGCGCAGGAACCTCAGCAGGTTGATCGAGGCGAGGTTGCAGGAGGAGTCGTCCAGGTGCACGTATTCCGAACAGTTGGCCACAACAGTGCTACCCACGATGTAGGAGTGGTTGCGGGGTTCGGTCAGGTTGTAGGTCGTCTCGAACCCCTGGGACTCGCGGGAGACCAGACGGACCGAGCTGTCGGTGTTGTACACACGACGGAAGTCCAGAGCGTCCTGGAGCCTGTCGCTCTTGCTCTCGATGGTGAAGTTGACGAGAGCGGAGAAGTCGTACAGGAACCTGCTGGAGATCCGCAGATCGACGAACGGACCATCGCTTCCGTAGGTGACGGCGCTGCCGTCCTTGCGCACATAGGAGAACGTGTCCGGCTTGCCGTCGGAGGTCTTGTAGACGCGGCTGGCGATCCCGAAGGGAGCGAGCAGTTCCTGTACCTCGCGCGCGAGCCGCTCGGAACGGGTGCTCAAACCGACGTAGCGCGTCCCGTTGGGCTGGTCGACCGCACAACCGTCGGCGTCGAACAGCCCTCGGAGGAACTCCAGGACCGTGTCCTCAGGTGCCTCGAAGAGCGACGCGGGAACGCACTTGTCCGCCGCGCGGCCTCCGAGTCCGAGGGCACGCACGAACGCCGCCATCGCCTGACGTGTGACCCTGAGCTGCTGGGTCCCGTTCGGTTGGCGGCTGGGCTTGCTGCGGCGCCCGGTGAGGCGTTCGATCAGAGCCTGGTGACGGGGGAGCACGGACTCCTGTTCCTCGGCGGTGCCGTAGACGGTCACGACACTGGCCTCGCCGACCGACCCGTCCCCCACGAGCCAGCCGAGGTAGTGGGCGAGGTCCGCGTCCTCGTCCCACTTCTCGGGGAGGGTGAGTGGGGTCGTGCCAGGCCTCTCCGACGCCGAACGGGCGGCGTCCAGCGCGGCTCTGGGAATCTGGCGAACGGGGTTGGAACGAGGAGCGTACCGGAAGGAGCGGACGATGCGGTCGTCATTTCCCAAGTCCTGCGCCCGGACCCATCCCCGGTTGCTGGTCCACACACGATGACTGGGCGTACAGCGCAGAGCCGAGCCGTCGGAGAAGCGCAACTCGACGATCTCGTTGGTCCCGGTGACCATGTACCGGGTGGGTACCGTGGCCACGACCGAGTCACACGTCTCCCCGGCAGCCGTGACGTCGTTGGTGTAGACCGAGAAGGACTCCCCCCGGGCGGCACGCTCGACGAGCTGACCGATGGGGATGTGCCCCCGGTCGGTCAGTACCCGCTGATCCGCCGGGAAGCACGGGTTGCTCGCGCTGATCCGGCCGGTCTCCGGGTTGGTGTGCCAGTCCTGGATGGCCCCGTCGTACTGGATGCCCGGATCGGCGCACTCCCAGGCGGCGCGGGCCATGCGGTGGAACAGCTCCCCGGCGTCGACGGTGGCGATGACCTCGCCCGTCGTACGGGAGGTGAGACCGAAGTCGGCGCCGCTCTCGACCGCGCGCATGAACGCGTCGCAGACCCGGACCGAGTTGTTGGCGTTCTGGTACTGGACGCTGAACATGTCGGCGCCGCCCAGGTCGACGTCGAAGCCCGCGTCGCGCAGGGCGCGGATCTTGTGCTCCTCGTGCGCCTTGGTCTCGACGAACTCCTCGATGTCGGGGTGGTCGACGTCCAGCACGACCATCTTGGCGGCCCGACGGGTGGCACCGCCGGACTTGATCGTCCCGGCCGAGGCGTCGGCGCCGCGCATGAAGGAGACCGGCCCCGAGGCCATGCCGCCGGAGGAGAGCGGTTCCCGGCTGGAGCGGATGCGGGACAGGTTCACACCCGCGCCGGAGCCGCCCTTGAAGATGATCCCCTCCTCCTTGTACCAGTCGAGGATCGACTCCATGGTGTCGTCGACGGAGAGGATGAAGCACGCCGAGACCTGCTGCGGTGAGGTCGTGCCGACGTTGAACCAGACGGGCGAGTTGAAACTGAACAGCTGATGGACGAGCGCGTACTTGAGTTCGTGGTCGAAGGTCTCGGCGTCCTCGTCCCCCGCGAAGTAACCGTGCGAACGGCCGGTCTCGGTGTAGACCCCCACGACGCGGTCGATGATCTGTTTGAGGCTCCACTCGCGTTCGGGGGTTCCGAGCGCCCCCCGGAAGTACTTGCTCGCCACGATCTGGGTGGCGTTCATCGACCACGAGGTGGGGAACTCCACACCGCGCTGCTCGAAATTGACCGTTCCGTCGCGCCAGTTGGTCATGACGACGTCACGGCGTTCCCATTCGAGGGTGTCGTAGGGGTGGACACCGGGTGTGGTGAGGACGCGCCTCATCCTGAGCCCCTCGGGGCCCGTCTGGTCACTCGTGCTCTTCGTCATGACGGCATTCCCCCCGAGAACGCGTCGACGGCACGGCTCCCGGCCGTGCGGTGGAGGTGTTACTCCCCGTCCGCGCCGGACCCGACCTCGTGGTCCTGGCGCAGGCTGGCGATCTCGGCCTCGAAGTCGGCGAGGCTCTCGAAACCGCGGTAGACGCTGGCGAAGTGCAGGTAGGCGACCTCGTCGAGTTCGCGCATGGGACCGAGGATGGCCAGTCCGATCTCATGCGCCGGCACCTCGGCCAGTCCCCGGCTGCGGATCTCCTCCTCGACCCGCTGGCCGAGCTTGGCGAGGGCGTCCTCGGAGACGGGGCGGCCCTGGCAGGCTCTGCGCACCCCGGCGATGACCTTGGTGCGACTGAAGGGCTCGGTGACGCCGGAGCGCTTGGCGACCATCAGAAGGACGGTCTCCTGTGTGGTGAATCTGCGCTCGCACGCGGGGCAGGACCGGCGGCGGCGGATGGCCGCACCGTCGTCGGTGGACCTGCTGTCGATCACCCGGGTGTCCGGATGGCGGCAGAACGGACAATACATCCCTGTTCACCTGCTTCCCTCGCGACGACCCGCACATCCACTTAACCACAACTTCTGGGCTTCCACCCCACCAACACACCCAGATGTTGTGGTCGAACCTCAACGACCACGGATGAGGCCGCGACCTTCGACGAACACGCACCCCGTGCGCGCCCGGGCGGCCGCGCACGGGAACACGGACACCGACGCTCGGAGGGGGAGGGGATCGGCGGACGACCCGCAGGGGGTGGACCGGGCCGCCCGAAACCCACTTCCCAGGGTACCGCCGACGCGCCGCCCGACCGCCGCGGACGGGCCGCCCGGAAAACGCGATCGCCGCCCCCGCAGGCGATCGCGCACGAACACCGACGCGGGGCGACCGGGCCCGCTCGTACACGGGCGCGCTCGTGTTGGCGCATTCCCGGGACACCGGGACGGGTACACGTGTACACGTAAGTGGAGGCCAGGAATTGACCGCGAAAACGCGCGAGCAATTGTCCGCAGCCTCGAACGCTTGTTTGATATCACCGTCAGCAACGACTAATGTTGACGTTGATTTCACTCCGGTTTCGCCGTCACGTGGACCCCAGGGTCGGCGCGGTCGCGGATCGGACGTGGCCAGTCACACAAGCAGGCCCTGACCGAACCGAACGCCGAGGAGGCCCGGCCGTGCCGGAGGAGAATCCCGGAACCACCACCGTCCTCTCGCCCGTGGGCGATGCGGACGGGCCGACGCCCGACGCTCCCAAACTCACGGCGCGTCAGCAGAGCGTGCTGAACTGTATCCAGCGGTACGTAAGGGAACGCGGTTTCCCGCCCTCGATAAGGGAAATCGGCGACGCCGTCGGCCTGTCCAGCCCCTCCAGCGTGGCGCACCAGCTCAAGGTGCTCCAGCGCAAGGGCTACCTGCACCGCGACCAGAACCGCCCCCGCGCCGTCGAACTGCGCACCCCCGGCCGCTCGTCCGGCGCGAAGGCGGACCCCGCGGAGTTCACCGCCGACGCCTCGCGTGCCGCCGCCGTGCCGCTCGTCGGCCGGATCGCCGCGGGTGGTCCGATCCTGGCCGAGGAGTCCGTGGAGGACGTGCTCTCCCTCCCGCGCCAGCTGGTCGGAGAGGGACGGCTGTTCATGCTCACCGTGGTCGGCGACTCGATGACGGACGCCGCCATCACCGACGGCGACATGGTCGTGGTCCGCCAGCAGCAGGACGCCAACAACGGCGACATCGTGGCCGCCCTGCTGGACGACGAGGCCACGGTCAAGGTCCTGCGCCGCGAGGACGACGGCCACGTGTGGCTCCTGCCCCGCAACGAGGCCTACGAGCCCATCAACGGGGACGACGCCACCATCCTCGGCAAGGTCGTCGCGGTCATGCGCCGCGTCTGACGCCGATCCCGCGTCCCCGGTCCGTCCGCGTACCGGGGACGGACCGGTCACAGGACGGCATACACGGCCTCCGGGCACGCCCTAAGCTGGGGGCGTGTCCACACCCACCACCTCCCCCGCGCACGGCCGCTGGCGGATGCTCGCCGTCGTCGGCGCGACCACCGGCCTCCTGTTCTCCACCGCCTGTTCCGGCGAGGACCCCTCGGTCCCTCCGCCCGGCGTCAGCGGGTCGGCTCGGGACCTGTCGTTCACCGTGGACGGCGCAGAGGTGTTCGCGACGTTCACGGCGCCCTCGGACACCACCGGGACGGTGCCCGCCGCCCTCATCGTCTCCGGCAGCGGCCCCACCGACCGGGACGGCAACGCACCGACGCGACCCGACGCCGACACCAACCTGAACCTCACCCGTGTGCTGGCCGAGGCCGGTGTCGCCTCGCTCCGCTACGACAAGCTCGGCAGCGGCGAGACGGGGGCCGACGGCCTCGACCCGGACGATCCCATCGCCCCGGAGGTGTTCGACCGTCAGGTGGTCGCCGCCTTCGGGGAGCTGCTGGCCCAACCCGAGGTGGACCCCGAACGCACCGTCGTCGTCGGACACAGCGAGGGCGCCCTGTTCGCCCTGCGCGCGCACGAACTCGTGGACGCCTCGCCCGCGCTGGTCCTGGCCGCCCCGCCCGGAACCCGCTACCTGGACCTCATCGACCGCCAGCTCACCGAGCAGATCCGCGTGGGTGAGGCCCGCGGGCAGCTCGATGAGGGCGACAGTGTCACCCTGCTCTCCGACGCCCGCGCGGGACGTGCCGCGCTGCGCGGTGGACGCGCCCTGCCCGACGACCTGTCGCCCCTGTTGGAGACCGTCTACTCCGAGCGGAACTCGGCCTTCCTGACCTGGATCGACGCCTTCGACCCCGTCGACCTCGCCCGGGACGTCCCCGAGGGCACCCCGGTACTGGTGCTGTGGGCAGAGCAGGACGCCCAGGTCTCCCGGGCGGACGTCGACCGCCTCATGAGCGGGTTCACCGACGCCGAACGCGTCGACGTCCCCGACGCCGACCACGTGTTCCGTGAGTTCCGGGACGAACCCGGCGCGGCCGTGCTCGACGCCGACCGCCCCTTCGCCCCGGAGGTCGCCCCCGCGTTGGAGGAGTTCCTCGACGGAGCCTGGTGAGCCGTCTCGCGGGGCGCCCTGGTCAGGCGGGCAGTTCGGCGATCACGGCCCGGGCGAGTTCCTCGGCCGTCTCCCGTCCGTGCTCCGCCTCCGCCGCGCGCGCGACGCCGTAGTCGGCGGCGGCGCCGTAGCAGGTCTCCACGTACAGGTTGGACACGCGGGCTCCCACACAGGCGAACGGGAAGTCGGACTCGTCAGTCCAGCTGACCGCTTCGTCGCCGATACCGTCCACCGCGGTGGTGTCCTGGTTCGCGGTGGTGTTCCGCAGGTTCTCGGCGGCCGTCTCGATCCCGCCCGGGTTGGGCGCGGCGACCATCACCAAGGTCGCGAAGGAGGGCACCGCCTCCCCCGGCCCCTCGGGGGTGGCCCACCGACACTGCCATCCGGTACCGAACGTGTCCTGCTGCCCGCCGACCGGCGCCTCGAGCTCCAAGACATGGGAGGGCACCGACGCGGCGAGGGCCTCGGTCTCTCCCACCGCGCACTCGGGTGCGGCCTCGAAGTCACCCGACTCCAGGGCCTCACGGTTCAGGACGAACCACACACCGCCCGCCACGAGCAGGACCGCCACCAGCGTCAGCGCCACGACACCGGCGATCGCGCATCCCCGGCTCTGAGGCTGGGCCCGCGGGACGACCGGACGATGGCCTTCCGGGTTCACAAGACCTCCACGAGTTGCTCCGCGACCCGCACCGTCAGCTCACGGGCGTCCTCCCGGTCGGCGGGCCCGTCTCCGGAGACACCGGAGTAGGCCACCCGGACCAGCAGATTGTCAGTGTAGAAGGCCAGGTCGGCGGTGCCCTGCGCCCCGTCCGTCCACACGTGCCCCTCGACATCCGACGGGAGCCGGACACCGTCGCTCGTCCGGGGCACCAGAGCCGTCAGAGCCCGTTCGGCGTGTTCGGTACCCGCGACGGGCACTTCCCCGGAGGTGTCGGTGAACAGCGCGGAGAACTCCACCCGCAGCACACCGGGGTCCTCGGCGGTGCCCAGCGAGGTCCACGCGCACAGCGCGGTGTCACCGCCGGGCCGCGGCCCGGACTCGATGGTCTCAGGAACGGCGTCGGGCAGGGCCTCGTCGACCACGGACGCGGGTACGGCGGCGCAGTCGGGGGCGGTGGTGTGGACGTCGTCCGCGCCGGGGACGTCGGGGTCTCCTCCCGCCAACACGAGTCCACCGCCGATCGCCGCGGCGGAGACCAGCGCGGCGCCACACACGATGACGGCACCGCGTACCAGCGGACCACCCGACCTACCGGATGGGGACACCCGGCCACCGCCTCCCTGTCAGTCGTCACCCACTCCGGCGTGTCACACGGAGGCGGCGGTCGCCGAACGCGACCGCCGCCTCCGTTGCCGGATCAGCCGACGACGATGTTCACCAGCTTCGGCGCGCGCACGATCACCTTGCGGATCTGCTTGTCGCCGATGAATCCCTGGGCCTTCTCCGAGGCCAGCGCGAGCCGCTCCAGCTCCGCCGGGTCGATGTCGGGCGCCACGGTCAGCTTGTCCCGAACCTTGCTCTGCACCTGCACCACGCAGGTCACGGACTCCTGGACCAGCAGTTCCGGGTCCGGATCGGGCCAGTTGCCGACGGCGACCGTGCCCACGTGCCCCAGCCGCTCCCAGCCCTCCTCGGCCACGTAGGGCGCGAACAGGGACAGCGCCACGGCCACGAACTCGGCCGCCTCGCGCACGGCCGGGTCGGCCGCGCCGGGGCCGGAGTCGATCGCCTTGCGGGCGGCCGAGACCAGCTCCATGGTGCGCGCGATGGCCACGTTGAACCGGCGCGCCTCCACCAGCGTGGTGACCTGGTCGATGCTGCGGTGCGTGACCCGGCGCAGCTCGGTGTCGCCGGCGGTGGCGTCGGCGCCGGGCGCGCTGGCCGCGCCAGCCTCGCACATCACGCGGAACGCACGGTTGAGGAACTTCTGCGCGGCGGTGCAGGAGACGTCCGCCCAGTCGACGTCCTCCTCGGGCGGGCTGGCGAAGAGCATGGTCAGACGGACCGCGTCGACGCCGTAGGTGTCGATCTCCTGGCCCAGGTCCACACCGTTGCCCAGGGACTTGGACATCGCCCTGCCCTGGTTGATGACCTGGCCCTGGTTGGTCAGACGGCGGAAGGGTTCGGTGAAGCCCACCATGCCCATGTCGTGCAGGACCTTGGTGAAGAAGCGCGCGTACAGCAGGTGCAGGGTCGCGTGCTCCTTGCCGCCGATGTAGTGGTCGACCGGACCCCACTTGTTGACCGCCTCGGTGTCGAAGGGGGCGGTGTCCAGGTTCGGCGAGCAGTAGCGCAGGAAGTACCAGGACGAGTCGACGAACGTGTCCATGGTGTCGGTGTCGCGGTTGGCGGGACCGCCGCAGGAGGGGCAGTCGACCTCCACCCAGTCGGTGGCGGCGGCCAGCGGCGACACGCCCCGGGGCGCCAGCTCGGCGCCCTTGAGTTCGGGCAGCGTGACCGGCAGCTGTTCGTCGGGGACGGGCACCTCACCACAGGAGGGGCAGTGGATGATGGGGATCGGCGTGCCCCAGTAGCGCTGACGGGACAGCAGCCAGTCGCGCAGGCGGTAGTTGACGGTGGCGTCGCCGGTGCCGCGCTCGGCCAGCACCTCGACGATGCGGTTGATCGCGTCGGTCTTGGTCAGCCCGTCCAGCGGCCCGGAGTCGCGCAGCGTCCCCTCGCCCGCCGTGGCCACACCGGTCTCGGCCGGGTGGGGCTCGCCGGTCTCCACGACCACCTTGACGGGCAGGTCGAAGGCCAGGGCGAAGTCGAGGTCGCGCTGGTCGTGGGCGGGCACCGCCATGATCGCGCCGTGTCCGTAGTCGGCCAGGACGTAGTCGGCGGCCCAGACCGGCATGCGCTCGCCGTTGACCGGGTTGACGGCGTGGCGGCCCAGGAACACACCGGTCTTGGGGCGCTCGGTGGCCTGGCGCTCGATGTCGGACAGCTTGGCGACCTCGGCACGGTAGGCGTCGAAGGCCTCGCGCTGCTCGGGTGCGCACAGCTCGTCCGCCAGGTCGGCGTCGGCGGCCACGACGAAGAACGTGGCGCCGTAGAGGGTGTCGGGGCGGGTGGTGAACACGGTCACCGGCTCGTCGCGGCCCTCGATGGCGAAGTGGACGTCGGCGCCGGTGGAGCGGCCGATCCAGTTGCGCTGCATGGCCAGGATCTCGTCCGGCCAGCGGCCGCCGTCCAGCTGGTCCATGTCGTCCAGCAGGCGCTGGGCGTAGTCGGTGATCTTGAAGTACCACTGGTTCAGGCTGCGGCGCACGACGTCGGAGCCGCACCGCTCGCACCGGCCCTGGACGACCTGCTCGTTGGCCAGCACGGTCTGGTCCTGGGGGCACCAGTTGACCTGGCCGTCCTTGCGGTAGGCCAGTCCGCGCTCGAAGAAGCGCAGGAACAGCCACTGGTTCCACTTGTAGTACTCGGGGTCGCTGGTGTGCAGACGGCGCGACCAGTCGACACCGATCCCGTACCGACGGAACGAGGCCGCCTGGGTCTCGATGTTGGCGTAGGTCCACTCGGCGGGGTGCGAGTCGTTCTTGATCGCCGCGTTCTCGGCGGGCAGGCCGAAGGAGTCCCAACCGACGGGGTGCAGGACGTTGTCGCCGCGCTGGAAGCGGTAGCGGCCGATGACGTCGCCGATGGCGTAGGCCTCGGCGTGGCCCATGTGCAGGTCGCCTGAGGGGTAGGCGAACATGTCGACCACGTAGCTGCGGGGCCGGGCGTCGGTCGGGTCCTCGCTGGCCTGGAACGGAAGCTCAGCGGCCCAGCGCGCCTGCCACTTGTCCTGGAGGGCGCGGGCGTCGTAGGTGTCGCCCGTCTTCTGGTCGCCGTCTACCGCTGTCATCGCTGATGTTCCCTTAGCCGGTCTCTGGGTCGGTCGCACGCGGACATGCCGAGCTGGGCCGGGCGTCCACTCGTGCAGTTTCCAGGTTAGCGGTACACGCCCGGGAGCGCAGACGGCTTCGTTCCCCGTGGACGACCTCCGCCAGCGCCTCGCCCGGGCCGGGCCCGGGTGTCCGGGCCGTGAAGGCGACGCGGACCCTGGAATCCCTTTCCGAACACTGTTAGGTTTCGATCCGATCCCCGTTCGCCACACCGACCGGCTGGTTTGTTACTCTGCCGTTCACGTGACGCGGACCACGAGACCCAGACCACACCTGGGTCCGTCACTCACTCGTAGCGGGAGGCCCCCATGCTCAATCTGTCTGTGCTTCTGGAGGACGGCGCCCGATCGGTTCCCGACAAGGAGTGCCTGGTCTTCGGAGACCTTCGCCTCACCTACGCCCTGACCGACATGATCGCCAACCAGGTCGCCAACCTCCTGGTGGCCAGGGGCGTCCGGCCCGGCGACCGCGTCGCGCTCGCCAGCCCCAACCTTCCCTACTTCCCCTTCGTCTACTTCGGAGCCCTCAAGGCCGGCGCCGTGGTCGTCCCCCTCAACGTGCTCCTCACACCGCCCGAGATCGCCTACCACCTGGAGGACTCCGGCGCCAAGGCGCTCTTCGCCTTCACCGGCTCCCCCGAACTCCCCCTGGGCGAGCGCGCCTTCGAGGCCTTCAACCAGGTGGACTCCTGCGAGACCTACATCGACCTGCCCGCCTCCCCGGGCGCCACCGAGTCCGCCATCGAGGGGGCCGAGACGCTCTGGAAGGCCCTCGACGGCCAGCCCGGCACGTTCGAGACGGTGCAGGCCAACTCCGACGACACCGCCGTCATCATCTACACCAGCGGCACCACCGGTAGGCCCAAGGGCGCCCAGCTGTCCCACCACAACCTGATGATGAACGCGATCGTCTCGAGCGACCTGGTCACCGCGCACCCCGACGGCCGGGACGTGTCCCTCGCCGTCCTGCCGCTCTTCCACATCTTCGGTCAGACGGTCATGCTCAACTCGGCCCTGTACCGGCACGGGACCCTGGTCCTCATGCCGCGCTTCGAGCCCGACGAGGCGCTGCGGCTCATGGACGAGGAGGGGATCACCGGGTTCGCCGGGGTGCCCACCATGTACTGGGGCCTGCTCAACGCGGTGCAGTCCGCGGAACCGGGCACCTACGACATCGGCAAGATCGCGGGCAACATCGTCGACGCGATCTCCGGCGGCGCCTCCCTTCCCGGGCAGCTCGCCGAGGACTTCGCCAAGACCTTCGGCGTCGGAATCAAGGAGGGCTACGGCCTGTCCGAGACCTCTCCGGCCGTGGCCTTCAACAACCCCAGGGTCCGGGCCAAGACCGGTTCCATCGGCCTGCCCGTGTGGGGCGTGGAGATGAAGCTGATCGACCCGGAATGGAACGACGCCGGGAACGAGGGCGAGATCGCGGTGCGCGGCCACTGCGTGATGAAGGGCTACCACAACCGGCCCGACGCCAACGCGGAGGTCATCAAGGACGGCTGGTTCCGTACCGGCGACATCGCGCGCCGGGACGAGGACGGCTTCTACTTCATCGTCGACCGGTCCAAGGACATGATCATCCGCGGTGGCTACAACGTCTACCCGCGTGAGATCGAGGAGGTCCTGATGACCCACCCGGAGGTCAGCCTGGCCGCCGTCGTGGGCGTCCCGCACGACACGCACGGCGAGGAGGCCAAGGCCTACGTGATCCGGGAGGCCGACGCCGCGCTCACCGAACAGCAACTGGTCGACTGGGCCAAGGAGCGCCTCGCCGCGTACAAGTACCCCCGCCAGGTCGAGTTCCGCACGGAGCTGCCCATGACCGCCACGGGCAAGATCCTCAAGCGCGAACTGCGCTGACCCTGTTCCCTTCCGCCCCTCCCCGCGCCTCCGGCGGCGTGCGGGGAGGGGTGCGCGCGTCCACGGACCGCCCCCGTGCCCTCCCGCACGGCCCGGGCTCAGCCCTTCACCGCCCCCTGGACGAGACCGGCGACCAGCCAGCGCTGCACGAGGACGAAGAAGACCATCACCGGAAGCGTGATGATCGTGGACGCGGCCATGACGTGCCCCCACTCGTTGGCGTACTGGCCGAAGAACTGGCGCAGCCCCACCGCCACCGTGTACCGGTCGCTCTGCTGCATGAAGGTCAGGGCCAGCACGAACTCGTTCCACGCCACGATGAACGAGAAGATCGCCGTGGCCACCAGGCCGGGCGCGACGAGGGGGAGGAGCACCGACCAGAACATGCGCGGCCACGACGCGCCGTCGATGTAGGCGGCCTCCTCGACCTCCCGGGGCACCGCGGCCACGAACCCGCGCATCATCCACACCGCCAGGGGCAGGGACAGCGCCACGTACACCACGCCCAGCCCCAGCACGGTGTTGAGCATCCGCAGGTCGCGCACCTGGAGGAACAACGGGATGACCAGGGCCTCCAGCGGCACCATCTGCACCACCAGGACGAGCACCAGTACCGACGTCCGGAACCGGAACCGGAACCGCGCCACGGCCACCGACGCCAGCAACGCGAGGAGGCACGCCCCCACGACGGTGATCGAGGCGACCGCCAGCGAGTTACGCAGGTAGAGCGTGAAGTCGCCCTCGGTCATCACGTACGTGAAGTTGTCGAACGTGACGTCCGTCGGCACCAGCGCGCCCGTTCCGGAGGTGCTCCGGTCGGAGAAGGCGCTGACCAGCATGAAGTAGACGGGAAAGAGGGTGAAGGCCAGCAGGACCACCACCCCCGCCGCCCTGCCCGCGCCCCGGAGCCTCCGGGGCGGCCCGCCCCTGCGGCGGGCACGGGCGACGCGGTCGTCCCAACGTCGGTCATCGGGTGCGGCTACGCGCGTGGCCAACACGGCTCCTCTCCCCGGTGCCCCGCACCGGACCTGGTGGGGTGGTGGGCCGCCGGAAGGGGGCCGTTAGACTCCTGCTCTGTTCGTGGAGGGGCGCCCGTGGCGCCGAGGCGAGGGCGAAGGGGTGAGGGCCGTGTCGGCGTGGTCAACGGAGACGGCGGCGTGAGCCCGTGAGCGAGTCCGCCGGTCCCTCCCCCACCGAGGTCGTCATCAGCTGGATCCCGCACGACGCGCGATTCCGCGACAGCGCCGTGCGCCACGCCCTGGCCGACCCCTCCGGACAGCGCCTGTTCGTGTACGTGAACAACCTGGTGAACCGGAGCCACGACGACGGACGCCCTCTGGGGGAGTACGACCTGCGCACGATGGACGCGGTCCTGGAGGACCTGGACCGTCGCCCCCTGGCCGCCGTGGACTGGCGGAGGGTCCGCGAGAAGCTCATCGAGGGGGCCGCCTGACCGAGGTCGGGTCCCCTTCCCTCCCGCCGTTCCCACGGGCCGTCCGGTCATCGCAGCTCGTCCTCCCGGAACAGGGCGCGCAGGTACAGCACGGTGATCCCCAACAGGAGCAGCGTGAGCAGGACCGCGACGGCCGACCCCGCCCCGTAGTCGTTGTGGCCGAAGGAACGCACGTAGGCCCACACGCCCAGGTTCAGCATCCGCGATCCTCCCACGTCCCCTCCGGGCATGAGGTAGATCTGCGCGAACACCTTGAAGTCCCAGATCGTGGAGAGCACGGTCACCACCGCGAACACCGGACGCAGCACGGGGAAGGTGACGTGCCAGAACCGCTTCCAGGCGCCGGCGCCGTCGATCAGCGCCGCCTCGTGCAGGTCCCTGGGCACGGTCATCAGTCCCGCGAGTACCGTGACCGCCACGAACGGGAAGCCGCTGTGCACCACGTTGAGGGTGACGATCGCGTAGAAGGACAGACGGTCGGCGAACCAGTTGTACCCCTCGGGCCCGAGCACGCCGAGGGACGTCAGCGCCTGGGCGACGACGCCGTCGTCGACGTCGAAGATCCAGATCCACACGTAGGTGCCGCTGACCGCCGGCATCGCCCAGGCCACCATCACGCAGGAGACGACGACCACCCGGGTGAGCGGGCGCAGCGTGGACAGCAGCAGCGCCACCAGCGTGCCCAGGACCACGGTCGAGACCACCGCGACCGCGGCGAACACCACCGTGTTGGGCAGGGCGACCCGCCACAGGTACGGATCGCCCAGGAGCGCCGCGTAGTTGTCGAACCCAACGGGGTCGGACTCGCCGGAGACCAGGTTGCGCAGGTGGAAGTCGCGAAAGGACAGCCACACGACGCGCGCGAGGGGGAACAGCAGGAGCGCCCCGACGACCGCCAGCGCGGGCGCGAGCAGCGCCCACGGCATGAGGGTCCTGCGAGCACCCGCGCTCAGGAACGGCGGCCGCCGTCGGCCGCGGCCCCTCGGCGGAGGCGCCCCCTCGGCGTCGCGGACGGTCTCTTTCGCCTCACGCGTGTTCCCCAGCCCGACCGGTGTGCCCACGCTCAGCCTCCGTTGAGGATGCGTTCGATCTCGGCGGCGGCCGTCGCGGTGGCCTCGTCCACGGTGGCGTCGCCGTTGAGGATGCTCTGCTGCATGGCGACGATGACCTTCTCGGCCTCCACCCGGCCCCAGGCCGGGGCGACGGGGGTGCCGCGACTGGCCGTGATGAGCTGTACGGCGAAGGGCCGGACCAGTGGGTCCTCGGACTCGGCGAACGCGGTCACGGCCTCCTCACGCCCGGGGAAGAAACCGGTCTCCTCGGCCCAGCGCGAGGAGAACTGGTAGCTGGTCAGGTGGTCGACGTACTCCCAGGCGACCTCCTCCTGCCCGGTCCCCTCGAACACCGACAGGAGGGAGCCGCCCGCGAAGGAGTCGGTGTAGCCGTCCTCCCGGCCCGGGATGACGAAGACGCCGAGCCGGCCCTCCAGATCGGGATTGGACTCCAGGATCGCCTTGGGGTTGGCGCTGCCGGAGATCGCCATGATGGCCCGTTCCTCGGCCAGGGATTCCATCACGTCGATCTCGTTCCAGTTCACCGCGCCGGTGGTGGAGACGCCGTCCTCCAGGGCCAGCCCGGTGAAGAAGGACATCCCGGCCCGGCCGCCGTCACTGTCGATCTCCGACACCCACGTACCGTCGGACGTCTGGACGGCGAGTTCCGCGCCTCCGCCCCAGATCCAGGGCATGACCGAGTACTGCGCGTCACCGGGGATCGGGAAGGCGATCATGTCCTCCTCCGCCTCGGAGAGCGCGATGGCGGTCTCCCGCAGCTCGGCCCAGTTCTCGGGGACCTCCTGGTCGTGCTCCTCGAAGATGTCGGTGCGGTAGACGATGGAACGGATGGCCGCGTACCACGGAACCCCGTAGATCCGGTCGTCGATCCTCCCCATCCGGAGCAGGCTCTGGGTGTAGACGTAGGGGTCGTCGACGTAGCCGGACAGGTCGTGCAGGGCGCCGGAGTCGGCGAACTCGGGGACGAAGGTCGTGCCGAGCTCGACCACGTCGGGCACCGTACCTCCGGCGATGGCGGTGGAGATCTTGTTCTGCGCGTCGCTCCACGGCACGAACTCGACGTCGACCCCGACGCCCGTCTGCTCGGTGAACGCCGCGTTGGCCGCGTCGAAGTAGGCCGTCTCGTCGGGGTTGGTGCCCTCCATGATCCAGACGACGAGGTCGTCGGACACGGAACCGCCCGTGCCCATGCCGCAGGCGGTGCCGACGAGGGCCAGGGCCATCGCCGCGGCGGGGAGGTGAACGTGAGTGTGTGCTCGTCTGCGTGCCATCGGCGCGCCTCCCGTTCCTTTCGAGGGTCCCCCGGGGGATGGTAGGAAACCTACGTAAAGAAGCGCCCCGTGTGAAGTAAACAACAGATCCTTGTGTCTCAGCTGTTAGGAGAGGATGGCCCCGGCGTCCGCGCCCGGACCGCCGTCAGTCCTCCGCGAGGCCGGTCACCTGGCGGAGGGTGGCCACGAGTTCGGGGCGACGGTACACGGCCAGTCCGATGGCGGCGCTGAACGCGGCGAGCATGTGCACGAAGACCATGGGGTCGCCCTGGGCGAACCGCTCGGCGGCCTCCTCCTCACCGATGGAGTGCGCCTCCCACGCGGTGCTGACGGCGAACTCCAGCTCGGGTGGGAGCATCTCGGCGACCGTGCGGGCGACGGCCTCGCGCGAGTCGGCGGGCTTCCACACCACACCGGTCTGCTGGACCCGGCGGCTCAGGAAGGCGGAGATGACCTTCAGTTCCGACATCACGTCGTCGACGTCGTCGGCCGCCTGAGGGATCACCTCGTCGAGTTCGTCCCGGTTGCGGTCGGCGTAGGCGCCCACGAGCGCGATCGCCGTGCGCTTGACGCGGTCGGGCAGGTCGGGCGCGGGGGTCTCGCCGCTTTGGGGCGCGTTCTCTTCGGAGGGCTCGGAGGACACTGTCGGGTCCCTTCACGGTGCTGCGGGCCGGTGTGAGGCTTCCATCATGCCGTCACGGAACCGTTCGCGCGTGACCGACGGGCCCGTGTCCCCTCCCGGCGAACAGGAGGGGACACGGCGACGCGCTCAGAACGCGGGACGCAGGGGCATGCGGGCGTCGGCGCCGTCCAGGCGGACGCCGAGGATCTGGTGCAGTTGCACGACGTTCCGCTCGAAGCCGAGCACGCATCCGGCCATGTACAGGCGCCACACCCGGGCGGTGCCCTCGCCCACCAGGGAGACCGCCTCGTCCCAGTTCCGGTCGAGGTTGGCGCCCCAGTGGCGAAGCGTGAGGGCGTAGTGCTCGCGCAGGTTCTCCTGGTGGCGGATCTCGAACCCCGCGTCGTTCATCGAGGTCTGGATGGCGCCCGGCCCCTCCAGCTCGCCGTCGGGAAACACGTACCGGTTGATGACCCCCTTGGGGTCCATGGCCTTGAGGTCGTTGCGCGGGCGGGTGATGCAGTGGTTGAGCAGCCGACCGCCGGGGACGAGCTTGGCGTACAGGGACGCGAAGTAGGAGTCCAGGTTGCGCGCACCGATGTGCTCGGTCAGCCCGATCGAGCTGATCCGGTCGTAGCTGCCGTCGGAAACGTCCCGGTAGTCCATGTGGCGGACCTCGGCCAGCTCCGACAGCCCCTCCTGGGCGATCCGCTTGGCCGCCCACTCGGCCTGTTCCTTGGACAGGGTGACGCCCAGCGCCTTGACCCCGTGTTCCCGGGCGGCGTGCATGACCATGCCGCCCCACCCGCAGCCGACGTCGAGCAGACGCATGCCCCGTTCCAGACCGAGCTTGCGCGAGACCAGCTCGTACTTGCGGAACTGGGCGCTCTCCAACGCCCCGTCGAATTCCTCCACTCGGCCCAGAGCGCCGTCCTCGTCGTCGAAGACGGCACAGGTGTAGGTCATGGACGGGCCCAGGACCAGCTCGTAGAAGGCGTTGGACACGTCGTAGTGGTGGTGGATGACCTCGGCGTCGCGTTCCCTGGAGTGCCGCCAGCCCATGGCCGCGAGCCTGCCCACACGCATCTCCTGCGGCGGCGGCGCCACACGGTTGACGAACTTGACCCAGCCCACGGACCGGACGATGCCGGCCAGGTCGCCGAGGGAGAGGTTGACCCCCTCGGCGAGCACGAAGTCGGACATACGCCTCAGGACGGTGTACATGTCGCCCTCGACGTCCAGGTGACCGGACACGTAGGCGCGGGTGAGGCCGACCGCGTTCGGTGACTGGGCCAGGTAGTTGACGGCGACCGGCGTGCGCACGTGAAGGGCGACGTCGGAGTTCGGGGCTCCGGCGGAGCTGCCGTCGTAGGCGGTGAAACGGATGGGCGCGTCGGGGCCGACGACCCGCTCGAAGATCTCTGCAAGCCGCACGTTCTCGTCCTCCCTCTCCCGGGCGCGCCCCTGGAGGGGACCGCCCGGTGTCTGCGGTGTCAGCGGTTGCGCACGCACTTGGCGTACAGGTCGAGCAACCGTCCCCGGGGGTCGTAGGACTCCTTGAGACGGGAGTAGGCGGGCCCGTTGTAGAGGCGCCAGAACTCGTCCTCGGCGTAGAAGGCGTCCGAGTAGAGCGACTTGTGGCCGCCGAGCCGCGCGACCTCCTCCTCCACCAGGCGGTTGTGGTGCGCCCGGCGCTGGCGGGGCTTCATGTCCACCAGGCCCCAGAACCCGAAGTTCACGTAGAGGCGGTCATGGTCGAGGGGGTAGAGCGGCCACACGTGCTCGCCCTCGGCCGCCCCGGCGTGCCGGGGCTCACGGAGGCGGAGAGGGCACATCCACACGGGGGTCATACCGATCTCGGAGTGGAAGAACTCCAGGAACTCCGCGCCGCGTTCCACGCCGACCTCGACGTCCTGGATGAGCGGCTCCTGTGGACGCCTGCCCCGGTAGTGGTTGAGCAGGCGGGAGAAGTCGGTGCGCCGGTCCCAGGCGACGAGTCTGCGGTAGACGTCGGAGCGTTTGAGGGACCGCGGCCACAGCGGCCGGACGAGGGGGTGCTGCGTGCCGAAGGCGCGCGAGCACCAGAACCAGTCGGTGTCCCACCGCCACAGGTAGTCATGGGTGGTGAGGTAGTCGCCGGGGCCGTTGCCCGCGTGGCGCCGGATGGACTGGTAGTAGATGTCGGTGCCGGTGTAGTCGCTGGCCCAGGGCGCCTGGTCGGTGAAGCGGGCCAGGCTGAGGTAGAGCTCGTCGGGGCCGAAGGCGACCCCGTCCACGAAGTCGACCGGCTGGCCGTCGTGCTCGGCGTCGGCGCAGATCCTCGCGAGGGCGTCCATGGCCTCGGCCCCGTCGTGGAACCGCAGGTGGCGAAGGTGTACGTAGGGAGAGACCGGTTCGAGTTCGATCCGCAGGCGCAGGCTGTATCCGAGCGTTCCGTAGGAGTTGGGGAAACCGTGGAAGAGGTCGGCGTGCTCGTTGTCTCGGGTGGCCGTGACGACGTCACCACCGCCGGTCAGGATCTCCATCTCCTGGACGGACTCGTGGGGCAGGCCGTTGCGGAAGGACGAGGACTCGATGCCGAGGCCGGTGACCGCCCCGCCGAGGGTGATGGTGCGCAGCTGGGGGACGACGAGCGGCATGAGGCCGTGCGGGAGGGTCGCGGCGACGAGCTCCTCGTAGGTGGTCATCCCGCCCACGTCGGCCAGGCGCTCCACCGGGTCGATGGAGATGACACCGGAGAAGGCGGACACGTCCAGCGGCGGAGCGGTGGTCGGTTCGCGGAAACGGAAGAGGTTGGAGGTGGGCTTGGCCAGCCGCACGGGGGCGCCCTCGGGCAGTTCCCGGTACTCGCGGCGCAGCCGCTGAACCGCCGCGATGTGCGCGGCCAGTCCTGGCCGATCCCCGGTGACGCTGCCCGTACCCTGCTGTGAAGTTGCCATCTTCCCGCTCCCGGTCTCGGCGCACGTGACGCACGGCGTTGTTCGACCCGAGGCCCGCCGGAGGGTGCGCGGGAACGGGCCGATGCCCCTCTGTTCTACCTACGGGTAACGGCTTCGTGCCACCCCATTTGTGACCGTGTCTCCGCCCGGGTCCGTTCACCTGGGCATTGTCCGGGCCCACTCCGGGTGTGGCGTGGAACACCCCGGGAAGGACGGCACCGCGCCGACCGGAGGCGCGTGGGGCGCCGCCGTGGGGACGGCCCGACTAGAATCAGCTTCCGTGCGCATCGCTCTCGTAGACTCCGGTATCGGGATGCTGTCCACCGCGGCCGCCCTGCACGCGGCCAGGCCGGACGCCGACCTGGTGCTCTCCATGGACCCCGACCACATGCCCTGGGGTCCACGCACGCCCGAGCAGGTGATCGGCCGCGCGCTGGCCGGGGCTCGCTCGGCGTGCGCCGCCCTGGGCGGGGACGGCGCGGACGCGGTGGTCGTCCCGTGCAACACGGCCTCCGTGCACGGGCTCGCCGACCTGCGGGCCGAGTTCGAACCAAGGGTGCCGGTCGTCGGGACGGTTCCGGCGATCAAGCCCGCCGCGACCGCCGGCGGACCGATCGCCGTGTGGTCGACGACCGCGACCACCCACAGCGCCTACCAGCGCCGGCTCGTGGAGACCTTCGCCGCCGGGGTCGAGGTCACCCAGGTGGCCTGTGTCGGCCTGGCCGAGGCCGTGGAGTCGGCCGACCCGCGGCTGATCGACGAGGCCGTGGCCTACGCGGCCGAACGGACGCCCGCGGACGTGCGCGGGGTGGTCCTGGGATGCACGCACTACGACCTGGTGAGCGAGCGCGTCACCGCTGTCCTGGGCCCGCGGGCCCGGCTGTTCACGGCCGCCGACGCGGTGGCCGCCCAGACCCTGCGCAGGATCGGCGACCTTCCCCCGAGTGACCACGTCGGCCGGGTGTCCGTGCTCGCCAGCGGGCGCCCCTCCCGGCTGCCCTCCGCCGCGCTGGCCTATCCGGCGGGGCGAGCGCTGGCCACGGCGGCTCCGACCCCCGGGGCGGCCCGGTAGTCGTCACCGTGCGGCACCCCCGCGGCGAGGGTACGCACCAGGTCGCGCACCCCGGCGGTGTCGTTGTCGTGCATCAGCGTCTCCAGCAGCGAGAGCGCCGCGCGCTGGTCCCCGGGGCGCTCGCGGACGTGGCGCCACTGCGGTTCGGTGGCCGCGTCGGAGAGCATGAGCGTGCGGCCGACCTGCCCGAGGGCGGTGAGCAGCGGAGTGTCGTGCGGAATGGCCGCCAGCGCGGCGTTGACCTGCTCGGCCTGCTCCTCGGGGTTGACCTCGTCCGAGGGCTGGGCGCGCAGGTACTCCAGGATCCGGTCGGCGGAAGCCAGCGGTTGGACCGGCGCCATGGCCCCGATCATGGCGCGCACCTCGTCGAGGTCTCCGACGATCTCCTCCGTTCGGCCCAACTCCCCGATGAGCCGCTCGGCGCGCTGGGCCGAGCACGTGGCCACCCAGTGCGCGCCGCGGCCCGCCGCCAACCGGGCGGCGGCCAGGGCCAGTTCGGCGCCGCGCCGGGGCGCTCCCACCCGTTCGAAATAGCGCGACCACGTGGTGACCCGCACACCCAGCCGCCAGTCGTTGCGGACCGCGCCCTGGCACACGAGGTTCTCCACCGCCTCCACCCAGGCGGGGCGCAGGCTCGGGTGGGCCTCGGCTTCCTCGACGGTGGGCAGGGGGACGATGGCCTCGCGGGACGGGTACAGGCCCAGACGCACCAGCCAGGACAACAACCGCGCGCGTTCGAAGCGGATCAGGCGGCGCAGAGCGACGTGGCGGCCGCCATGGGTGTCCGCCCCGAGGGCGACCTCGGCTTCGAGCCGGTCCAAGGCCTCCAGGGCGTCGGTGTGTTTGTCCTGGTGGCGCAGGGCTCGAACCAGTGTGAACACGCCCTCCGCGCCGAGGAACGCGGGCCCGGTGGCGGTGTGCTCGAATCGCCGCAGGTCGGCCTCGGCGCGGTCCGGTCGTCCTTCGTCGATGAGCAGGTGGGCACGGGCCAGGCAGAACGAGGGCCAGGCGGGGGTCTGTTCCCATCCGGCCAGCCGCCGCGACGACAGCAGTTCGGCGCGCTCGGACGTGGTGCCGCCCGCGTCGACGTTGGCGTGGCAGCGCACGAGCGTCTCCAGCGCGGAGACGGCCAGCGGTCCGTGCGCGCGCGGGTCGGGTACGCCCTCCGCGGCGGCGACCGCCTGGTCCAGGGAGCGCCGCCCCTCGGCGAGGGCACCCACCCGCACGGCCAGGGGCCAGTGCGCGAGGTAGAGCAGCGTCGGCGGCCCGAAGACCCCTGGCACCTCGGCCCGGTCACCGCCCGCCTCGGCCACCAGTCGGCGCGCCGTGCGCAGGGCCGAACGGGCGACGGCCTCCACCCGGGCCGCCTCCCCCTCCTCGCACAGCCTCGGCAGGCTCATGACCGCCTCGGCGAGGTCGACCTGTCCGGTCGCCCGCAGGCGGCTCGCGGTCTCCCCCGCCCATGTCCACATCGGCATCATCAGTTCGTCGGGGCGGACGCCCCGGCCCTCAGGACCGGAGAGGAAGCCCCTGCCTCCTTCTGCGTGGTGTAGGCGTAACCGTCCGCGCGCCGGGGCGGTCGGACGTTTCGGTGTCCCGTGCCCCGCACGGTGCCGTGGACGGTGCTGACGTCGAACCCGCCGGTGTGCGCGCCCGCCTTCTTCCCGGCGGGCGCGACGGCCCGGACCGGTCGGTCCGCCGTCCCGTGTGGAACGTGGCCAACGGGTCACCTCCCTCGGGTGTCGGCTGGTACCGGCAACGGCGGGCCTTGCACCACTCGGGCCGGGAACCCCGCCTGAGGACGGGGGATCCCGGTACCGCTCCCCCTGTCGCGCCATGTGAGAACAGAACGTAGCAGCGCGGTGACGGAGCTGTCCGGAAAACGCGTGAAACCGGTGCTCTCCGGGCTACCCGCGGCCGCCCGGAGGGCGGTTGAAGCCCTAGAATCAGGACCAACCGGCCCCCGACAGCGGGGGCGTCGGTGTCTGACCACCCGCTCCACCAGGAAGACGTGAACGCCCATGGGATGGCGAGACCGCTTCGGACTCCGCAAGGCCAACCGCAAGGGCAAGGCCCGCTTCGACCGGGCCTCCGAGGACGACGACATCAAGGCCCTCATCGAGTTCGCCAAGAGCCGGGTCGGCGTGGAGTTCTTCGTCGAACCCGAAACCTTCGCCACCCGGACCACCGCCGTGGCGGTGGCCACCGACGGTGAGTGGATCCGCCGCCGGTGCGGCTCCCCCGACGTCATCCGCAAGGTGGCGAACCGCATCGCGACGCCCGCCTACGACGTTCAGATCGTCGGATACCCGCAGCGGATGCGCGACTGGAGCGCCCGCAACAAGCGCGGGCTCTCCATGGACGACTGACCGCCCGCCTTCCAGCGGGAAGAGTGAGACTGAGCACGCCGACCTTCCGGCCCTGGTCGGGGCGAAACCCGCGACCGGGTCATTTTGGGCATTGATGACGACACCTTGCCGCGACTTCCTCGCCGAACGGGTTCCCTAACGGGCATCTTCCATCGCATACTCGCCTGGGAGGGGGGACTCTGATGAAGCAGGATCTCACTGCCTTGTGTTGCGAGTGCGGCATGATCCGCGAAGTGAGCGACTACCAGAGCGTGGGCGAGGCCCAGTCGGCCTACGGCGTGGCCCGCTGCGTCGTCTGGCGCAAGTGCCGCACGTGCGGTTACCGCACGTACCACGCCTACCTGCGCGTTGACGAGGACCGCGATGAGCTGGAGGACGCGCTGCGCCTGGACGGCGCCCTGGCCGCCGAGGCGTTGGAGGAGGAGGTCGAACAGCTACGGCTGTGCGGGGTGGAGGTCGGCCACGCCCCCGTCCCCGCGATCTGGGACGGACAGTCCGTCGGAATGGTCACGCAACGGCTGACCGACCAGGCCTACTCGATCGTGCTGGACCCGGAGGCCTCGGTGGTGTCCCGGCTCAAACTCATCGACATGATGTGGAACGAACTGCTGGTCGGCGAACACGACGACCGGTGGTACATCCAGGAACCCGAGGACGACTCCCCCGGATACGCCATCCGCCTCTTCGGATTCCGGGACCGCCGCTGACCGCGAGACAGGCACAAGGCTCCGCTCACCCGCCACCGCGTGTGGCGGGTGAGCCCTCCCACCGGGTCAGCCCGACGCCGCCGCCGGTTCGGTCCGTTCCGACAGGCGGCGCAGCGCCGCCCGGGCGACCGTCGGGTCCGTGGTCCCCCAGTAAGGCGGCAGCGACGCGCGCAGGAACCCCCCGTAGCGCGCGGTGGCCAGCCGCGGGTCGAGCACAGCGATGACCCCGCGGTCGTCGGTGGAGCGCAGCAGCCGCCCCGTGCCCTGGGCGAGCAGCAGGGCCGCGTGGGTGGCGGCCACCGACAGGAAGCCGTTGCCGCCGTGGGCCGCGACCGCGCGCTGGCGGGCCGAGGCCAGGGGGTCGTCGGGGCGGGGGAACGGGATCCGGTCGACGATCACCAGTTGCAGCGAGGAGCCCGGTACGTCCACTCCCTGCCACAGTGACAGGGTCCCGAACAGGCAGGACCGCTCCTCCTCGGCGAACCGGCGGACGAGCTGACCTGTGGAGTCGTCGCCCTGGCACAGGATCGGATGGTCCAGCCGTTCACGCAGCGCCTCGGCGGCCTGTTGGGCGGCGCGCATGGAGGAGAAGAGCCCGAGTGCCCGGCCGTCGGCGGCTTCGATGAGCTCGGTGATCTCGTCCAGGTAGGCGTCGGCCAGGCCGTCCCGGCCGGGCGGGGGAAGGTGGGTGGCCACGTAGAGGATGCCGCTGCGCCCGTGGTCGAAGGGGGAGCCGACGTCGAGACCGCGCCAGCGGGGCTCCCCCGCCGCGCGGTGCGGGCCGTCGTCGTCGGGGTCGGGCACCTGGTCGGGGCCGGGGTCGGTCTTCCCGGCGGCGGCGCGTTCGGCGGCCTCCTCGGTCACCTCGCGGCCCAACCCCCACTGGCGGGCCAGGGAGGTGAAGGAACCGCCGAGGGTGAGCGTGGCTGAGGTGAGCACGACCGTGCGGTCTCCGAAGAGCTTCTCCCTCAGCAGCCCGCCCACACCGAGCGGCGCGACGTGGAGGGAGGGCGGACGGGACGGGCCCCTGGTCAGCCAGACGACCTCGGTGCGGTCGCGCAGGGGAGGCGCGTAGGACTCCAGGACGCTGACGGCGGCGTCGTGGACCTCCCCCAGCGCGGCCAGGGCCAGGCGCCGGTCGGAGGCGGTGTCGGGGTCGAACTCCCCGGAGGACGGACCGACGGCGTTGACGCAGGCGGCCGCGGCGTCGCGCACGGCGGCGACGGCACCGGCAAGTCCGTCGTCGATCTGGTCGAGTCGGCCGTCGGGGGCGTCGGCGAGCATCAGGCCGAGTCCGTCGGCGCACTCGGCGAGACGCTCGCTGATCCCGGGTTCGACGAGGCGTCCGGCGCGCTTGGCGGCGGTGCTCACCGCGCGCTCGGTGAGGTTCTCCGTCGCCACGGAGGTGGCGCGGTCGACCAGTTCGTGCGCCTCGTCGATCATGATGGTGTCGTGCTCGGGCAGGATGTGGTGGCCCTGGGTCATGTCGATGGCGAGCATCGCGTGGTTGGTGACCACGACGTCCACGCCCTGGGTGGCCTCCCGGGCGAACTCGGCGAAGCATTCCTGGCCGAAGGCGCAGACCCGCGCGCCCACGCACTCGTTGCCGCCCACGGAGACCTGGCGCCAGGCGAGGTCACTGACCCCGGGCACGAGTTCGTCGCGGTCGCCGGTGACGGTCTCGTCGGCCCACTCGTGCAGCCGTGCGACCTGGCGCCCCAGCGAGGAGAGCTGCCGGGGGTCGAAGAGCTCGGCGTCCTCAGCTTCCTCGTCAGCCGTCTGGAGGCGGTTGCGGCACAGGTAGTTGCGCCGCCCCTTCAACACGGCGAAGGTGGGCTCGCGCGGCAGCAGCGGGGCGAGCGCGGCGGCCAGGCGCGGCAGATCACGGTCGATGAGCTGGTTCTGGAGCGCGATGGTGGCCGTCGAGATCACGACGGTGGTCTCCTTGGCCATCGCGTGTCTGACGGCGGGCACGAGGTAGGCCAGGGACTTGCCGGTACCGGTGCCGGCCTGGACCACCAGGTGTTCGCGCCGGTCGACCGCCTCGGCGACGGCGTCGGCCATGGTCGTCTGACCCTCACGACGGCTGCCGCCGAGGGCGTTCACGGCGGCGTCGAGCAGGGTGGGAACGTCGGGGAGATCTGCCACGGATCGACAGTACCCGTCGCGGGCGACAGCCGGGGCGTTGTCCACAGGGCCCCGGTCGGCGGCTCCGGCTCGCGCCAGGGGGCGACGGCCTCCTCCGGCGCGTCCATGGCCTGGGGCGTCCCCGGGGCAGGGGGGTGGCGAAGGCGTCCCGGAACCGGCCTCAGCGCAGCCCGGCGAACAGGCGGCCGATCTCGGTCTCGGCCCGCAGCACGGTCGGCAGCAGCTCGGATTCGATCCAGGCGCGCTCCTCCCGTCGCGCGGGACGCGAACGCGGACCGAGGTCCTGGGAGAGCACGGTCAGGGCCGTGCGGATACGGCGGACCCGCCACAGATCCGGGGAGTCGGCGGGCTCGCGGAGAGTGTGCTCGGAGAGGAGGTCGTAGCTGTCGCTCAGCACCTGCTCGACCTTGTCGACCGCGGCGACCCGGACCACCTGGTCCCACTCGGCCGTGGTGAACGGCTCCGTGACGGTCCGCCGAACGGCGGGAGCCGGCGCGGGGACGTGGACGGCGGGCGCGGACTCACAGTTCCGACAGGAGGCCGACGACGGTTCGGCGCGGCGGAGGAAGGCGGGAAGGGAGATCCGGGTCCACAGACTGCGCATTGCACCCCCGTGTGCGTCGGTTTTGGGGATTTGTCTGTTTGGACGCGAATGGCGACGAGCCGGTTCCCTCGCACACGAGGTTTTCGGATCGGGAACCCGGCACACCGGGGGTCCGGGGGGTCGTCCCCCGAAAAACAGATGCGGGCCGCGGCGAGCCGGTCGAAGACCGGCGAGCAGCAGCCCGCAACTCGTGGACCTTAGACAACCTAACTACGACCCACGGGGCACAACCCCGCGTTGTCAGGGTATGGCCCATCCACCCCACCGATCAGCGCGACCTGGGCCACAGGGGGTTACCTCGGGGGGTTCGGGGGGTCTCCCCCCGGTCAACACGAAGGACGACCCGGCGAGGCGGCCGAAGGCCTCCGAGCAGGGTCGTCCTGAGTCCGTGGAGCTATGGGGATTCGAACCCCAGACCTCCTCCATGCCATGGAGGCGCGCTACCAACTGCGCCATAGCCCCGTGCGAAGCAACGAAGAAGAGTCTACCGGACGACGCGGGGTGGAATGACCGACCGACGGCGGGCGCCCCGTCCCGGGTTCCCGGGGCGCCCGCGGTGTGGACGTTCGTGTTCAGACGGCTCCGCCGAGGAGGGGGAAGGCCCGGCCGACGGTGAAGCAGACGGCCACGAGGGCCAGCGTGGCCCCCAGGAACAACGCGTCCCAGCGGTCCGCCCTCAGCGCTGCGAGGCGGATCCGTCTGCCGTCGGGGTGCTCGGCCGCGTAGGTGAACCCCCGGGTCTCCAGGGCCTCCACCGTGGTTCGCGTCCGCTTGGCCGTGTTGAGCATGAGCGGGTAGAACGCGGCCACGAGCGTCGTGGCCGTACGGACGGCCACCCGCCAGCCGAGGAACCCCTTCGAGGCCAGGGGCGCGGCGCGCAGCCGGTGCCCGTCGACCACGGTGTGGAACTCCTCCATGAGGACGGGCAGCATCCGGTATCCGTAGCTGACTCCGAAGCTGACCATGGCGGGCGCGTGCAGGCTCAGCAGGGCGTCGGAGAGCTTCTCCGGGTCGAGCGAGACGAACGCAGCCATGCTGGCCAGGCTCACGGTCGCCAGCTTCAGGGTGAACTCGGCCATCGCCAGGACGGTACTCGCGTCACCGCCGAACAGCCACGCGGCGAACAGGACGTACAGGCCCTCCAGGACGAAACCGATGACGAACAGTCCCAGGATCAGCGGACCGACCCTGCTGAGCACGACGGCCGCGGCGCACACGGCGAACAGCCCGGCGAGCACGGTGACGTTGTGGGTGAACCACGGAACCACGGCGAGGATCAGGTACCAGCCGATCACGACCCGGGGGTCTCTCCCGGCCAGCAGCCCGCCACGGGTGGCGTAGGCGGTCCGGAGCAGTTCGAGTTTGACCCACTCCACCGAGAGCCGGTCGCGTTCCCTACGCACGCTCCCCCACCTCCTCCGCCGGGATCCCACCCAGCCTGCTCACGAGTTCCGGCACCGACAACGGCGGCGGCGCCACGCCCAGGGCCAGCCCCAACCGCGTGACCTCGGGCGCCACCAGCCCCACGGACTCCATGAGCGCGGTGTCCGCGAACAGCCCGGCCGGATCGGTGTCGGCCGCGACCCGTCCCCCGTCGAGCACGAGGACACGACCAGCCCACTCGGCGACCAGATGCATGTCGTGGGTGGCCACCACCGTGCACCGAATGGTGCCGGAGAGCGCGTCCAACATGGCGATGACCGCGTCACGGCTGGCGGTGTCCAGGCTGGACGTGGGCTCGTCCAGCAGGAGCAGGGCGGGGCTCGTCGCCAGCCCGACGGCCAGCGTCGCCCTGCGCTGCTGGCCGCCGGAGAGCAGACGGCCGTCGCGCCCGGCGAGACCGGACAGCCCGACTCGGTCGAGGACCTCGGCGACCAGGGTGTCGGTGTCGGTTCGGCCGCGCCCCCTCGGGAACATGGCCACGTCCTCGTACACGCTGTCCTTGAGGAACATCTGCTCGGGGCGCTGGTAGAGGTGGCAGACCCGGTCGGCGAGAGCGTTCGGCCGTACCGTCCGGGTGTCGGTTCCGCCGACTCGCACGGTCCCCTCCCTGGGCACCTTCAACCCGGTGAGCAGGCGCAGCAGCGTGGACTTGCCCGCCCCGTTGCCACCCACGAGGGCGACGCGCTCCCCGTCGCGCAGGGTGAGGTCGAGGCCGTCCAGGACGACGGACAGGTCTCCGCCGACGCCGCGGTAGCCGTGCCGTACTCCGGCCAGTTCCGCGACCGTCTCCCCCGTGGGCTCCGACCCCGCCACCCGCACGGCGCGGCGGTCCGGCGGAAGGGCGTGCGGGTGTCGGCTTCGCAGCCGGTCGGCGGCCTCGGTCACGGTCAGCGGGGGTGGGGCGGCCGGATCGAGTCCGCGCGCCACCCGTACCACCTGGGGCGCGGGAATCCCGTGGCGTTCCAGTTCCTCGGCCCGGTCCATCGCCGCACGGGTCGGCAGGTGCCAGACCGGCGCGCCGTCGGCCATGAGCACCACGGAACGGGCGTACCGGGCCACGTACTCCGCGTGGTGCTCGATGACGACGACCGTGGTGCCCAGGCGGCGGTTGAGGTCCTCGAGCACCTCGTAGATCCGCGCCGCCCGGGCCGGGTCGAGTTCGGCGACCGGCTCGTCCACCACGACCACGCCCGGGCGCAGCGCCATCACGCTGGCCAGCGCGACCAGGTGCTGCTGGCCTCCGGACAGTTGCCAGGTGAACCGGTCCGCGAGGTGGGCGACGCCGAGCAGCTCCATGGCCTCGTCGGTGCGTTCACGATGGTCGGGCAGGCCGAAGTTGACGGGGCCGAAGGCGACCTCGTCGCGTACGGTGGGCCGCACCAGTTGGTTGCCGAAGTCCTGGTAGACGTATCCGACGAGGTGGGACAGCGCGCCGACGGACACCTCACGGGTGTCCCGGCCCAGGACCCTGACCCGACCCTCGAAGGTTCCCGACCAGTAGTGCGGGACCAGTCCGTTGAACGTCTTGCAGAGGGTGGTCTTGCCGGACCCGTTACCGCCGACCACCGCGACGAAGTCGCCGCGCTCGATCCTCAGGTCCACTCCGCGCAGGGTGTCGTGGTCGGCGCCGGGGTAGCGGAAGGCCAGGTCCGACACCTCGACCGCGGGCGCGTCGGCGGGCCCCGGCCCCGTGGCGGCTTCGGTGGAGGTCATGGCCGCCGCTCCCCCACCTGGCGGTCCTGGGCGGCGCGCCGTCCGCGCGACCGCAGGACGAACCGGACCGAGACGACCAGCCCGACGAGCACGATGAGCGCCGCGGACGCGCCGACCCACAGGAAGCGGGCTCCGTAGAGCTCGACGAAATCGGGTTCCCACACGCCGAAGTTGTCCACGATCTCATTGGTGAACGCCGCGATCATCGCCACGAAGGACAGGAAGACGGCGAGCAGGAGGAACGCACCCGTCCCGCGTTCGGCGAGCGGGATCCGGTGCCGGGCGTCGCGCGGCGCCAGGCCGAGCAGCGGCTCGATCCTCCCGTGCAGCCGGGGCCCCAGCGCCATGGCCGGCAGGACACCGAACAGGACGCCGCTGATGACGAGGGCGACCGCGAAGTCGACTCCCTCCAGGACGAGGACCGACTCGGGCAGCCCGGGCACGGAGTCGGCCTCCTCGACCCCCACCCACACCTTGGCGACGTCCACGGTGGCGGACAGCATCTTGTCCACGACGACCGTGACCACGCTGGCCAGGGCGAGCTGCCACCTGCGGCCCGGGTCGCGGACCAGGCAACCGGCGACGTAGAGGGCCAGGAACATCTGGAGGTAGCCCTCCAGTTCCCCGATCCCGGAGAAGTCACCCATGAGGAGGTCGGCGAAGACGATCTCGCCGAGGGGCGCTCCCAGGGCCGCGTACAGCGGGTGGAAGAGGGCGACCATGAGCACGGGAACGAAGGTCAGGTAGGACACCCCGAGTTCGACGGGGCCGACCTGGATCTCGGGGAGGACCTCCGTGACGATGTTCGCCAGTCCGAACAGCGTCATCGAGAGAACGAAGACCATGAGCTTCTGACCGGAGTTGAGTTCCGGCGGACCGGGGCGGCCCCGGAGGTCGGGGATCGCGGCGGTTCGGGAGGAGTCGGCCATGACGCGCCTTTCAGGTGCTGGAGGGGGTGAGGGGGAGTGGTGTGTCGGCCCACAGGCCGAGGAGGTCGTGCATCTGGTCGATGACGTGTTGGGGCCGTCGCTCCGGCGGTCCGGTGAGCGCGGCGTCGATCTCGTCGTCGTCGGCCGACCCGCCGCGCACGACCACGGCCGTGCCGACCCCGGCCGCGTGGGCCGCCGCGACGTCGCGCCAGGGCTTGTCCCCGACGAACCAGCAGTCGGCGGGGTCCACACCGAGGGCGGTGACGGCGGCGCGGACGGTCGCGGGGTCGGGTTTGCGACGGCCGAGTTCGTCGGAGTAGACGTGGGCGCCGACGAGGTGGTCGAGACCGAAGCGGTCGAGCTCCTCGCGCGCCGCCCGACCGCACACGGTGTTGGAGACGATCGCGACCGGGATCGCGCGGTCGGCGCAGAACTCCAGGACCTCACGGACCCCGTGGCGCGGCACCGCCCGGCTCTTGGACCGGGCGTACTCCAGGGTGAGCTGGGCCGACTCGGCCAGGAGCAGGGCACGGGCGCGCTCGGGCAGGTCCCGCCCGACCATGTCGTGCCAGAACTCCCGCGGGGTGATCTCGGGGATCGGCCCCGCGTCCGGGTGACCGGCCTTCCAGGCCCGATAGCGGTCACGGCCCTCGCGGACGAGGGCGGCGACGGCGTCGGGGGTGGTCGCGTACCCGACTCGGCCGAGCCGTTCGGCGACGCTCCCGGCGAAGGAGTTCCAGGCGTCCGGGGTCGGTGTGGACAGGACGACGACCCCGCCCTGGTCCAGCAGGAGGGCCCCGGGGGGACGCCCCCCGGCGGGAGACCGGTGGTCGGGCGCCGGGGAGGGGGCAGCGGACACGGGGTGGCTGTTGCGGAGGGGGGACACCAGGCCCTCCGGGGTGTCCAGGACGGCGTCGGCCCGGTCACGTACGGGGTAGGGCGGGGTGTCGGTGTGGTGGTGGCGGGTGAGGACCACCGCGCCCACACCCGCGCGCCGCCCGGCGACCACGTCCCGGTCCTGGGTGTCGCCGACATACCAGCAGCGCTCGGGGGCCGTGCCGAGCGCCCTGGCGGCGAGGCGGATCATCTCGGGGTGGGGTTTGCGGACACCGACCTCGTCGGAGTAGACCTGCACGCCGAAGTACTCCTCCAGGCCCGCCTCGCGGACGAGGGCCCGGTGGGAGCGGCCGGAGTGGGCGTTGGAGACCATGCCGACGCGCACCCCGAGGTCGCGGGCGGCGGCGAGGAGGTCGCGGACGCCCGGCCGCACCTCGTGTTCGGACAGCAGGGGGGACATGGCGGCCAGGAGCCCGGCGGCGTCGCCCGCCAGGACCTCCCGTGCCCGCGCGTCCAGGTCGGAGGCGAGGAAGTCGACCCAGATCGTACGGTGGTCGAGTTCCTCCGGGGTGCGGCGCCGTCCGGCGGCGTTCTTCCAGTCCTTGAGCGCGGCGAGCCCGGCGTCGAGTGATCCACGCAGCAGCTCGACCGCCACGTCGTGTCCGGCGCGGGCCAGGACACCGTGCAGGTGGCGGGCGACGGCGGCACGGCCGTCGGGGCGCTTGCGGGTCTGGAAGACCACTCCGCCGAAGTCGAGGAGGAGCGCCTCCGGGCGGAGGAGCAGGGGCGGGGGAGGGTTGTCCACGAACGTCTCCTGTCGGGTCGGGGCCGCGTTCACCAGCGACCCTAGGCACGCGCCACCGACACCGCGGATCCTGTGGATGACCCCGGGGGAAACGAATCTGGAACGTTCCAGATTCGAATGGGCCGTCCCGTCCCGAACACGACACAATGGTGGGGTGACGACCACAGGCGGAGGCGGGCGGACCCGGCGCGGCGGACGTCCCACGATCGTGGACGTCGCCGCCGCCGCGGGGGTGTCCAAGTCGCTGGTGTCCCTGGCGCTGCGCGGGGACGACGGGGTGAGCGCCGCGACCAGCGCCCGCATCCTGGCGGCCGCGGAACGGCTCGGATACCGCTCCAACGCCCTTGCCCGGGGCCTGGTACAGGGGCGCACGATGATCCTCGGGGTGCTCCTCACCGACCTGGCGAACCCCTACCACACCGAGGTCGTGGCGGGGGTGGAGGAAGCGGCGGAGACCAGGGGCCTCACCGTCCTCCTGGCGCACGGACGACGCGACCGGGCACGGCTGACACACCAGCTCGACGCGCTGTTGCAGCTGAACGTGGACGGCGTGGTCGTGGTGAGTTCCTGGGTCGAGCCGGACGCGCTGGCCGACGCGGCGCGCCGCGCCCCGGTCGTGATGGTGGGACGCCCCGACCGTTTCACCCGGGGTGTGGACACCATCGCCAACGACGACCGCGCGGGCGCGGAGGCGGCGGTCCGGCACCTGGCCGGGCTCGGGCATGAGCGGATCGCCCACCTGTCGGGATCACGGCGCCCGGCCTCGCGCGCCCGTCGTGAGGGGTATCGGGAGGCCATGGTCTCCCTCGGGGCGGAGAGGCACGTGGCCGTGTGGGAGACCGGCGACGACCCGCGCGGGCGGGAGCGCGCCGCCCGGGCCCTGCTGGCCGCCCGGCCGACGGGGGTCTTCACCGTCAACGACCTGGCCGCGCTCGCGGTCCTGGACCAGGCCCACGCGGAGGGGATCGCCGTCCCGGAGGAGCTGTCGGTCGTGGGGTACGACAACACCGCCCTCGCCGAGACCGTACGCCCCCGCCTGACCAGTGTGGACCAGCCTCGCCTGGTGATGGGGGGCCTGGCGGTGGAGATGGTGGTGGAGCGCCTGTCGGGGCGGAGTGAGGACCGGCACGAGGTCCTCTCACCGAACCTCGTGATCCGCGCCTCGACCGCTCCCCCGGCGTAGGTTCCCCTCCGAGCCGGCCCCGAAGCCGGGGCGCCAGGCACAACGAGCCCGATGATCCGGCCCGAAACGGAGTCGTCGCCGACCGCCGCGCGCCCGGCACCCGCGCCGACCGGCGCCCCGCCCGTCCGCGAAGCGGCCATGCGGACGACAGTCGGCCCAGCCATTCCGTCAGCAGTCGCCGTTCGGCGCGGCTGAGGACGTTCCGGCCGGGCGGCGCGGCGCGCGGCGGCGTGGATGATCCGGGCCGCGAGGTCCTCCTCGACGCGCGGTTCCTTGATCGGACCCTGCCGGTCGGGGGCGACGTGCTTGGCCGCCGGGGCTCGGGTCAACAGGCATGTATCAACGATAACGCCATCCAAGCATCGCTTTTTTATCGATGTTAACACAATAGTGTTGACAGTGTAATTATCATCGATAACATTTAGGTCATTCCATTGGAAACACGCGTGTGAGGAGCACCGCCATGCCCGACCGCCTGCGGATCATCGGAGTGGAAGAGACCGTCGTCGTACCCGCCGTCTATGAGGCGTACCTGCGGGCGGGATCACCGCAGATCCCCGCCCGCGGCTTCGGGGACGGCCCGATCGCCGAGAACCTGCGCGAGGTCGGTGAGCGGCGGCTGGCCCACATGGACGACCAGGGCATCGACGTCGCCGTGCTGTCCCTGTCGTCGCCGGGTGTGCAGGACCTGCCGGAGACCGACGCGATCGCCGTGGCCCGTGAGGCCAACGACCAGCTCGCGGAGATCGTCGCCTCGCGCCCCGACCGCTTCCAGGCGTTCGCCGCGATCCCCACCCAGTCACCGGCCGCGGCCGCGGCCGAGCTGGAACGCGCGGTGGGCGAACTGGGTTTCCCCGGCGCGATGCTGTACGGCCGCACCGGAGACAGACTGGCCGACCACCCGAGCAACGACGAGCTCTACGCCACCGCCGAGCGGCTGGGTGTGCCACTGCACTTCCACCCGCAAATGCCGGTCCAGCCGGTGATCGACGCCTACTACTCCAACATCGGCCAGATCGGCACGCCGCTGGCCGGGGCGGCGATCGGCTGGTATTACGACCTGGGCGTGCAGTACCTGCGGATGATCTTCTCGGGCGTCTTCGACCGGTTCCCCGATCTACAGGTGATCGCCGGACATTGGGGCGAGGTCGTCACGTTCTACCTCGACCACATCGGATTCTTCGCCGAGGCCGGTGGCCTTCAGCGGCCGCTCGCCGACTACTTCACACAGAACTTCTGGGTCGCCGGCAGCGGCACCAACAGCCCCCGCTACCTGCGCTGGACCGCCGAGGTCATGGGCACCGACCGGATGCTGTACTCCACCGACTACCCCTTCACCTACGGCTTCCGTCCTGGCGGCTTCCCCTACGTCGACACCAGCGACGGCGCCGCACGCTCCTTCCTGGAGGGGGCGCCCTTCACCGACGGGCAGAAGGCCGACATCGCCCACCGCAACTGGGAACGCCTCACCGCCCGTGCGACCGAGCGCCCGGCGGTCCGAAGCCTGGCGACGGCCGGCGGCGACGCCCTCTCCGACGGTGGAGGGGGTGCTGCGTGAAACCCGTTCGGCGCGCTTCCCGGCCCCGGCGTCGGCCGAGGGTTCCCAAGCGGTCCAGAGCGGACCTTACGCAAGCCAACGACGACCCCCGGGGGAAGCCCCGCATCGGGGGTCTGGGGGTCGTCCCCCAGAAGAAGCGACGAGACGACCCGGCGAGCGCGGTCACGCGCGAGCAGGATCGTCTCGGAGTCGAGTGGAGCTATGGGGATTCGAACCCCAGACCTCCTCCATGCCATGGAGGCGCGCTACCAACTGCGCCATAGCCCCTGGTGTGCCGGGCGGTTCCCCCGCTCGGCGTTGGGAACACTCTACCGGAGTTCGCGAGTGGGTCGCGCCATCGGCCTCCGCCCTGGGCGGGGAGGACCCGTGGGCGGGGCCGAATACCCTGGAATGGTGCCCGAATCAAAGCTTGAAATCCAGATGCTCCATGACCGCCTGTTGGTGAGAGCGGTCCCGGACAAGAGCGAGCGGCGCAGCAGCGCCGGTCTGGTCATTCCGGACACGGTGAAGCTGGCGACGAGGCTCGCCTGGGGTGAGGTCTGCGGCGCCGGAACGGGCGCCCGTCACGTCAAGACCGGCGATCGCGTGCTGTTCGACCCCGAGGACCAGGGCGAGGTCGAACTGAACGGCGAACGTTACGTCATCCTGCGCGAACGCGACGTGCACGCCGTCGCCAACGAATCCCCCGAGCGGGGAACCGGCCTCTACCTCTGATCCGTCGCCCGCCGCGCCCTCCCGCGCGGCGGGCTCCACCGCCCGGTTCACTTCCGCGGTTCGGTGGACACCGCCTTGACCAGGGACAGCAGGCACATGTTGAGTGCCTCGAAGGCGGGCACCCTGGCGACCCAGACGTAGGTGGCCCCGGCGTACAGGCCCGACCACAGCAGCTGCTGCGCCCACAGCGGCGTGATCCTGGGGTCGATGGTGCCGTCCTCGTGCCCTCTTTCGACGAGCTCGTACAAGGCCAGGTCCGCGGGACTGTTCCACTCCTCCTGCGGACTCTGCCGTGTGGCGTCGTGATCCCCGAAGGCGGCCATGACCGCCTTGCGCACCCCGAAGTACTCCGCGACCAGGCGGGAGAAGGCCTCGATGGCGGTGCCGTCGGTGGTGCGCGCCCGTTCGGTGGCCTCGTTGACCAGCTCCTCGACGTATTCCCCCAGGGCACAGATGAGGTCCGAGCGCTCGGGGAAGTAGCGCTGGAGCGTGCTCCGCGCCACCCCGGCGGTTCTGGCCACATCCGACAGCGGCGCCGCCGAGTTCTCCCCCAGGACCTCGACCGCCGCTTCGAGGATCGCCCGGCGGGTGCGCGCGCGTGTCCTCGTCTCATCCATCGCAGAAGCCCTGTTCGCCATGGCCTCCATCCTAGACCGGCAGATAATCAGTTGACGATAATGGGTCAGTCATGACCTAATTCAAGTCATGGATGATCAATCACCGGACACTGTCGCCCGTTCATCCTCGGACGAGAGCGAGCCCCGATTCGCCCAGTTACGCGTGCTGTGGTCGTTCGTGCGCCCGCACCGGGGCACCCTCCTCCTCGGCCTGGTCCTGGCCCTCTTCGGCTCGGCCCTGGAACTGGCCAGCCCGATGGTCATCAAGCTGGTCCTGGACACCGTCACCAAGGGGGGTGGGCTCGGCGCGCCCGTCACGCTCCTGCTCGGCCTGTTCGCGGTGGGGGCGGTCCTGGGTCTGTGGCACTGGATCCTGCTGGGCACGATGTCCGAGCGGATCGTCCTGGACGCCCGGACCTCGATCGTCCAGCGTTACTTCCGCGCGGCGATCCTGTCGCTGAACAAGCGACCGCTCGGCGAGCTGGTCACCCGTGTCACCTCCGACACCGTGCTCCTCAACAAAGCCGTCGGCCACAGCGTGGTCAGCCTCGTCAACGGCACCGTCCTGCTGGTCGGCACACTCGTCATGATGGCCCTGCTCGACCTGGTCCTGCTGGGCACCGCGGTCGTCGCGGTCGTCGTCGTGTCGGTGCTCTTCATGACCCTGATGCCGGCGATCGCCCGGCACCAGGAGCGCGCCCAGGCCTCGCTCGGTTCCATGGGCGGTGTCCTGGAGGGCGCCCTGCGCGCCATGCGCACGGTCAAGGTCAGCCGGGCGGAGGAGCGACTCGGCGACCGGATCCTGCGCGACGCCCAGGAGTCGGCCGAGCACAGCGTCCGCGCGGTGCGGCATCAGGCCGTCGCCATGACGATCGCCTTCAGCGGGGTGCAGCTCGCCATCATCGCCATCCTCGGGTTGGGCGCCGTGCGCGTCGGCGCGGGAACGATCGAGGTCTCCACCCTGGTCGCCTTCCTGCTCTACGCCTTCACCCTGATGGGTCCGGTCTCGGAGCTCTCCCAGAGCGTGACGGACCTCCAGTCGGGCGTCGCCGCCGCGAGACGGATCCGCGAGGTGGCGCGGATCCCGCTCGAACCGGAGGCGGACCCCGGTGCGGCGGGCACGCCGGACGCCGTCGTCTCCCCCTCCGGGGGCTCCGACGACGTCCTGCTGGAGCTGCGCGGGGTCACCGCGAGGTACGCGCCCGGCACGAAGGCGGCCCTCGACTCGGTGGACATCACCGTGCCGCGGCGCGGACACACCGCGATCGTCGGCCCGTCGGGGGCGGGAAAGACCACTGTGTTCTCCCTCCTCCTGCGCTTCCTGGAACCGGAGGGTGGCCGGATCCTGCTGGACGGCCTCCCCTACCGGGAGCTGAGCCCGGCCCGGGTGCGCGAGCGGTTCGCGTACGTGGAACAGGACACACCCGTGGTGCCTGGAACTCTGCGGGAGAACCTGGTGTTCGGCCGACCGGACGCGAACGAGGCGGACATCGGCCGGGTCCTGCGTGAGGTGCGGCTCGCGGACCGGGTGGACGCCTTGGCCGACGGACTGGACACCCCCGTCGACGCGACCTCGTTCTCCGGGGGCGAGCGCCAGCGGGTCGCGCTCGCCCGCGCCCTGTTGTGCTCGGCGGACGTGCTGCTGCTCGACGAGGCGACATCCCAGGTGGACGCGATCACCGAGGCCGCCGTCACCGAAAGCGTGCGCCGCCACGCCGAGCGGGCCGCGGTGGTGACCATCGCGCACCGCCTGTCCACGGTGATCGGCGCCGATCGCATCATCGTCATGGAGGAGGGTCGGGTGCGCGCGAGAGGCACCCACCGGGACCTGTTGGAGCGGGACGCGCTGTACCGGGAGCTGGTGGCGGCGCTGCGCATCGGCGGTGTCACCGAGGACGGGCCCGAGGTTCCCGAGGCCTCACCCGCGCGGTGACTTCCGTTCACCCCTTGACGGCCCCCGAGGTCAGGCCCGCCACGATCCGGCGTTGCAGAAGCAGGGCGAAGACGATGAGCGGGATCGAGACCAGGACCGAGGCCGCCATGATCTGCCCGATCGGGTTCTCGTAGCCGACCCGCTCGAAGGTGCCCACGAACACCGGGACGGTCTGCACGTTGAGGTCGTTCGGGGCGAAGGAGAAGGCCAGCAGGAACTCGTTGGTGGCGTAGACGAAGGTGAGGATCGCCGCCGCCCCCACTCCGGGGGCGGCCAGCGGCGCGACCACCCGTAGGAAGGCCTGGAACGGCGTGGCGCCGTCCACCTTGGCCGACTCCTCGATCTCCTTCGGGATGCCCGAGAAGAACGTGGCGAGGATGAAGATGGACAGTGGCAGGGTCAGCGCGACGTAGGGGATCACCATGCCCGTGTACGTGTTGAGCAGGTTGATCCCCGTCCACTGGTTGAGTTCCAGGTACATCTGGTACAGCGGGTTGACCAGGGCGACCGGTGGGAACAGCGTCGCGACCAGAGTCACCGCCAGGATCACGAACTTGCCCGCCAACGGCAACCGGGCCAGCGCGTACCCCGCCAGGGAGGCCACCGGGACGCAGACCACCGTCGTCACCGAGGCCACGATCAGCGAGTTGCGCAGCGCGAAGTGGAAGCCCTGGCCGATGATCTGCCGGTAGTTGTCCAGGTCGAACGGCCCCTGGAGGATGTTCGGGTCGGTCAGCGCCACCGATCCCGTACGCAGGCTGGTCATCGCCATCCACAGGAACGGGAACAGGCACCAGCCCAACACCAGGAGCAGCCCCAGCGGCTTGAGTGCGTTGACCGCCGCCGGGGGCGTCCCCCGACGGCGCGCGGTCCCCGGCCGGGTCGGGGCCGCCGTCCGCGTCCGGCCCGTCATCGCCTCTCCTTCCGTGCCACGTCGCCCACCATGTGGCGGCCCATCCGGCTGATGAAGGCCAGTCCGACGAGCATGACGACGACGAACGTCACCGTGGACAGCGCGTTGGCGTACCCCGGTTTCGGGTCAGCGACCAGGAACCGCTGCGCGTACACCGACAGGGTCGCGACCGAGTTGGAGTACCCGGCGAACACGTACGCGAAGTCGAACATGCGCAGCGCGTCCACCGTCCGGAACAGCAGTGCGACGACGATCGCCGGGCGCAGCAGCGGCAGGGTGATGTGCGAGAACCGCTGGACCGCGCCCGCTCCATCGACCTTGGCCGCCTCGTAGTAGTCCTTCGGGATGGTCTGGAGACCGGCCAGGAGCAGCAGCGCCACGAACGGCGCGGTCTTCCACACGTCGGCACTGATGATGCCGACCATGGTCCAGGTGGGGTCCCGCAGCCAGTTGATGTCGGTGCCGAGTACCGCGTTCACGAAGCCCGGATTGCGATCGAACATGTACCGCCACACCTGGGCGGCGACCGCGGTGGGGATCACCCAGGGCACCAGGATGACCGCCCGGGTCAGGCCCCGGCCAACGAACGCCTGGTGCATGATCAGGGCGAACGCCATCCCGATGGCGAACTCCAGCGCCACCGACGCCACGGTGAACACCAGCGTGTTGCCCACGGCGTTGTAGAAGCCGGAGTCGCTGAGCACACGGAGGTAGTTGTCGAGGCCTACGGGCTCGCGCCGGAACCCGCGGATCCGGTACAGGCTGATCCCGATCGCGTAGAGGACCGGGAAGAGCGCGATCACGGCCATGAAGGCGAACGACGGGGTGAGGAACACCCACCCCATCGCCCGTTCTCCCAAGCCCTGTCGCCTGCGGACGTTCGTGGTCGTGGTCATGGCCCTACTCTTGTTCGAGCGCGGCGTCGGCCGCCTGGTCGACGTCCTCCAGCGCCGCGGCCGGGTTCTCCTGCCCGATGTAGGCGGGGTGCAGGTTGTCCTGGATGGCCAGGGACAGAGCGTTGTATCCGGGCACCGGCGGACGCGCGTGCGCCTGGGCGAGAACCTCGCCGAGCAGCTCCAGACGCGGGTCGTTGACGTCGTCGTAAGCACTGGTCAGGGTCGGAGGCAGACTGCTGTCGGCCAGGATCGTCTGGGCCTCGGGGTCGGTGGCGGCCCACAGGACGAACTCACGGGCGAGCCCGGGGGTGTCGCTGAGCGAGCTGACGGCGTTGTTGAGCCCGCCCAACGCGCTGGTGGTGCCCTCACCGGTGAAGGTCGGCAGCGGAGCGACCGCGAAGTCCCCGGCGACCGCGCTGCCCTCGCCCTCCAGGAGCGGGACGGCGTAGGGCCAGTTGCGCATGTAGACGGCCTCGCCCGCCTGGAAGAGGGCACGGGCGTCGTCTTCGACCATCGAGTCGAAACCCTCGGCGTAGAAGCCGGTCTCGTAGGCCTCGGTCATGAAGTCCAGTGCGGTCTCGGCAGCGTCCCCCTCCAGGAAGGTGCTGTGCTCCTGGGCGTCGTCGAACAGCTCGCCGCCCGCCGACCAGTACAGCTCCAGGAAGTTGACGACGAAGCCTTCGTAGCGGTCGCCCTGGCCGACGTAGGCGGAGACACCCGCTTTCCCGGCCGCCTCGGTACCGGTCTCGTAGAGCTCCTCCCACGTGGTGGGCGGTTCGTCGATGAGGTCGGTGCGGTAGTAGAGGAGCGCGCCGTTGGAGGAGTAGGGCAGTGCGTACAGCTCCTCCCGCCACTGGGCGCTGTCGACCGCGCCCGCCAGGCTGGTGCCCTCGATCCTCGGCCTGAACTCCTCCAGGCTCTCGAGGTAGCCGAAATTGGCGAACTCTCCGGTCCAGATCACGTCGAGTCCGAGGACGTCGAACCCCCCGGCCTGGCTCTGGAGATCCTGGAACAGGGCCTGGCGCTGCTCGTCGGCGGTGGGTGCCAGGAAGAAGATGTCGACCCGCCGGTCCGGATTCTCCTCGTTCCACAGCCGGGCGACGGCCTCGTGAATCTGCCGGTCGGCACCGGTGAGCGCCCAGACGAACCGCGGGTCGTCGGCCAGACCGGCGGTGCCGCCGCCCCCGCCCGGCGGTTCCCCGCACGCGGCGGCCACGGTCAGGACCAGTGCCCCGAACCCGGCGGCGCAGGTGCGGACCGCCGCCCCCGCACGCCGTGCGATGACGGACATGGCGCTCTCCTTTCGCGCCGGCCGGAGACGGGCGCGCGGTGTCGAGCCAGTCGTGGACCAACCGTGAGGCTCTCCGGAAGGAAACAGTGCCGTCACCCTCATCGTTCTCTAACGTGGTCCGCATGTCCAACAGGCCCGCGAGCACGCGTGATGTCGCCCGGCGGGTCCGTCAACGCGTCCAGGAGTCGGCCGATCGCGACACGCTCGCCTGTCAGGTCCGCGAGGTCCGCTCCTGGCGGGGCCACCCGCCCGGATCATCCTCCGGCGCTCCATCGCGGCCGTGAGGGGAACGCGCGGTCTGCCCCGACGCACAATCGACCACAGGGGGAACTCATGCAGCAGTGGTGGCGCGACGCGGTCCTCTACCAGGTCTACCCGCGCAGTTTCTCCGACTTCGACGGTGACGGCGTGGGCGACCTCCCAGGGATCACGGCCCGGATGGACCACATCAGCGACCTGGGCGCCGACGGGATCTGGCTGACCCCGTTCAACCCCTCGCCATGGGCGGACGGCGGCTACGACGTCGCCGACTTCCGGGACGTGGATCCGCTGTTGGGAAGCCTGGACGACTTCGACACCATGGTGCGAGCGGCCCACGAGCGCGATCTTCGCGTGGTGATCGACATCGTGCCCAACCACACCTCCGAGGCACATCCCTGGTTCCGCGCGGCCCTGGCGGCCGGGCCCGGATCGCCCGAACGCGACCGGTACGTCTTCCGGGACGGCCGGGGGCCGGACGGGGAACTGCCACCGTCCAACTGGCGGTCGACCTTCGGCGGCCCGGCCTGGACCCGGGTGCCCGACGGGCAGTGGTACCTGCACTTCTTCGCCCCCCAGCAGCCCGACCTGAACTGGGACGACCCGCGGGTGCGCGACGAGTTCCGCGACATCCTCCGGTTCTGGAGCCGCCGCGGGGTGGACGGGTTCCGCGTCGACGTCGCCTACGGGCTGGTCAAGGACCTGGCCGAGCCGCTGCGCGACCTGGTCCTGGTGGACGGCGGCCGGTACGAGGACATCGCGGCCAACCCGGACCATCCGCTCATGGACCGCCCCGGGGTCCATGACGTCTACCGGGACTGGCGCCGGGTCCTGGCGGAGTTCGACCCGCCCCCGACCACCGTCGGCGAGGTGTGGCTGCCCGCCGACCGCCGGATCCGCTACACCCGCCCCGACGAACTGGACCAGACCTTCAACTTCGACTTCCTGCTCACTCCGTGGGACGCCGGCTCCTATCGGCGCGTGATCGATGCCTCCATCACCGACGCCGCGCGGACGGGCACGGTGGCGACGTGGGTGACCAACAACCATGACCTGGTGCGTCGGGTGTCGGTCCTGGGCCTGCCCCCTGGCACCGACCTACGGACCTGGCTGCTCGGTGACGGCCGCGACCCCGCCCCGGACCTCGATCTGGGCACGCGCCGCGCCCGTGCGCTGGCCCTGCTGATGCTGGCACTGCCCGGGTCGGCCTATCTCTACCAGGGGGAGGAGCTGGGGCTGCCCGAGGTCGCCGACCTTCCCCCCGAGGCGTTGGAGGACCCGCGCTGGCCACGCAGCGGGCACACCGACAAGGGAAGGGACGGCTCACGGGTCCCGCTGCCGTGGACGGTGGACGGCCCCTCCCACGGCTTCGGTGACGGAGGTTCCTGGCTCCCCCAGCCCGCGGGGTGGGGTCGTTGGTCGGTGGAGGCTCAGGCGGGGGATCCGGGGTCGACTCTGAACCTGTACCGGCGGGCGCTCGCCGCACGGCGGGGGTTCTCCGCCGACGAGTCCCTGACCTGGGACGCGGAGCTGGACGGCGGTCCCCTCATGGCGTTCTGGCGCGGAGCGCAGACACTGGTCCTGGTCAACACCGGTCCCGACGCGGTGCGGCTTCCGCCGGGGGAGGTCCTGGTGGCCAGTGCCGAACTGGACGGGGCGCTACCGGGCGACACCGCCGTGTGGTTGCGCCGCCCGCGCGGGTGAGGAGCTCGGTCCGCCCCTCACGGTGAGACAACGGGGCGGGGCGCTCGCAACCACGCCCCGCCTCGGAACACGGACGTTCCCGACCGCTCCCGGTCAGCTGAGCCGTCGGACGCCGAAGGGCTCGAAGTCGTAGAGCTGCTCATTGATCCGGAGCCCGTCGACCGCGCCGACGAAGGCGTTGTCCCTGCCCTTGCTGATGGCCAGGCTGAAGGTGATCTCCGCGTCCGGCAGCTTCTCCTTGAGCTCGGCGAACGAGCACGGGCTCGACCCGGTACAGCCGATCGCGGGTCCCGTCGCCCCGGTGGCGAACCAGGCGCTGCCGTCAGCGTCGGCGCGATATTTCTGCCACACGTTGTTGGACGGGGTCGCGGGGGCTGACGGACTGTTGGAGCTCTCGGGCAGATATACCAGGCTTGAGAAGGTCACGTTCGGGTCCAATCCGGGGTTGACCTCCAACAAGGCGCCCGGCAACGAGACACCCGACAGGCTGTCCATTCCGACGAATATCCAGTAGTTCAGCTTCCTGATGTCCGCGAGTCGCAGACCCGCGAAGTCCGTCTCGTTCCCGAAGTCGATCTTCTCCGTGCCGTCGGCGACGATGATCCCCAGACTGCCCCTGCCGAAGGGCGGCGGCTGAGTCGCCGCGGGGCCGCCGTCCGTACGACCGAAGGGGCCGTCCCGGAACACGGCGTTCGGCGAGCCCAGCGTATTCCGGCCGATGACACCCCACGTGAACGGCCGAGCATGGGAATGGGACTCGGCGGTCTCCTTGCCCTCCCCCTCGGCCGACGCGGGCGCTCCCGCCACCACGAGGGCGCTGCCCACCACGGCCAGGCCGGACAGGACGCATGTCAGACGCTTGGCGATTCTCATGAATTCTCCTCCTGGATGAATTCCGTCCCCATATCGCTAAATATTCGGAAGGACAGAGCCATGACGCACCGGGTGGAGAGCGACACGGAGTCCTCAGGTCGATCACCTTAGATCCGGAAACTTCCAGCCAGATCCAGCAAAACCCAAGGATCCGAGAACGGTGGAATATTTGGAATTTCCTTTACGGAGCAAAGTGAGATGAAATTTATCGAATCACTTCATCTCATGAAATCCCTACTTGTGGACTGAAAAGGGCCGAGGCGGCGCGCGTGAGGGAGAGCCGGGCGCGGCGGCCGTCAGTCCAGTTCACCGACGTGGAGGACCACGACCCAGTCGTCGGTGACCAGGAGGTAGTCCACCCACAGGAAGTCGTACTCGCAGCACCTGCCCGCCGAACCGGTCAGCGCGTGGGCCCGCCGCACCTCGCCGAGGCCCGCCTCCAGCTCCAGGGCGAGTTCTTCGACGTGCCACCGCATGCGCTCACGCGGCCCCCTGAGCATCGACATCCCGCCCCGACGCCGCGCGATGTCCCTGAACAGCGCCTCGTACCACACCCCGCGCAGCTTCCGCGCCTTGTGGAGTCGTATCTCGAAGGGCAGCCCCCGGTACACCCGCCGTGCCAGATCCTCCGCGTCCTCCCGGCCCGCGCGCAGCCGTGCGCGCGGGATCACACCGGTGAGGTCCGCACTGAGACCGGTCGCGTTGCCGCACCCCTCCCAGACACCCGCGATCCTGTCGGCGTGCCGTTGGACGCGCTCCTCGACCTCGTTCGCGTGCGTCCGCCACTCCCCGTCGACCCCCTCGCTGATTCCCACACCCGGTTCGACGGTCACCGCGCCCCCCGGTTCCGTCACCGGAGGGACGAGGCACCGTGCCGCGAAGCGCGACGGCCAGGCGTCGGTCGGCACATCGGGGGTCCGGGGGGTCGTCCCCAGAAGAAACGACGAGACGACCCGGCGAGCGCGGCCAGCCCGGACACGACCCGAACCCGAGCCGACGCGGGCCGTGCCGCCAAACGCGACGGCCGAAGGCCGAGCGGCACACCGGGGGTTCGGGGGGTCGTCCCCCCGGCAAACACGAAGGACGACCCGGCGAGGCGGCCGAAGGCCCCCGAGCAGGGTCGTCCTGAGTCCGTGGAGCTATGGGGATTCGAACCCCAGACCTCCTCCATGCCATGGAGGCGCGCTACCAACTGCGCCATAGCCCCGTGTGGGAGTCGTGCGGGTGTGTCGCCCGCCGACTCCCAGAACCTTAGCGGAATCCGGCGCGAACGTCGAAACGGAGTCCTGGTCAGGCGTCGTCGCTGAGCACGACGGGCTCTGGAAGGCTCGCGGCGTTGTGTTCCATGAGCCGCCATCTGTCCCGTCTGCGTTGGAGGACCGACCAGCAGCAGTTGCTGAGCGGGCCGAGCACCTCCCGCTGCCCGTCGGGGATCCCCAGCATCCTGGAGATACCCACCCGAACCGCGGCGCCGTGGCTGACGACGACCAGCAGTCCCCCGGACGGCGTCCGCTCCAGCGCACGGTCGACGGCCGCGGTCATCCGGTCTCCGACATCGGAGATGTCCTCCCCGTCGGGGATGTCCATCACGGCGTGCTGGGCGGGCCAGCGGGCGGACAGCTCCGCCCCGGTCAGTCCCTCCCAGGAGCCGCCGAAGCGTTCACGCAACCCTTTGTCGTACTCGACCGCGACCCCTGACGCACGGCTGAGGTACCCGGCGGTGTCGGCCGCCCTCCGCAGGTCGGAGGCGACGATGACGTCGGGTTCCAGAGTGGCGAGCACGCGGCCCGCCCGTTCGGCCTGGGCGTGGCCGAGCCGGTCGAGTTCGATGTCGGTCTGTCCCTGGAAGCGGTTCTCGACGTTCCAGGCCGTACGTCCGTGCCGCCAGAACAGCACGCGGGGGATGGTGTCGCTCACGTGGTCGCGTCTTCCTCGTTCGGCGGCTACTGCTCGTCCAGCGGGGTGCGCTCGGCGCCGCGCGCGTTCTCGGGAAGGCTGATCTCGGGGCAGTCCTTCCACAGGCGTTCGAGGCCGTAGTACCCGCGCTCCTCCTCGTGCTGGATGTGCACGACGATGTCCGCGTAGTCCAGCAGCACCCAGCGGCCGTCCCGCTCGCCCTCGCGCCGCACCGGCTTGGCTCCGGCCTTGAGGCGGAGCTGGTCCTCGACCTCGTCGACGATCGCGCGGACCTGCCGGTCGTTGGGCGCCGAGCACAGCACGAAGGCGTCGGTGATGACGAGCTGGTCGCTGACGTCGTAGGCGATGATCTCCTGCGCGAGCTTGTCGGAGGCGGCCTCTGCGGCGACCCTGACCAGCTCCAGCGCCCTGTCGGTGGCTGTCACGTTGTGCTTGCTGCCTTTCAGCTCTCTCGGTAGAGCCCGGTCTTGTTGATGTAGCGGACGATGCCGTCGGGGACCAGGTACCAGATGGGTTCGCCCTTGCGGACCCGCTCCCGGCACTCGGTCGAGGAGATGGCCAACGCGGGAACCTCCACCAGCGAGACCTTGCCCTCGGGCAGCCCGGAGTCACTGAGATGGTGCCCGGGACGGTTACAGCCTACGAAATGCGCGAGCTCGAAGAGTTCGTCGACGTTGTGCCAGCTCAGAATGGCGCCGAGCGCGTCGGCTCCGGTGATGAAGTACAGCTCGACGTCGGGGCCGTAGGAGGCGCGCATCTCACGCAGGGTGTCCAGGGTGTACGTGGGCCCGGCGCGGTCGATCTCGATGCGGTCGACCCGGAACTGGGGGTTCTCGGCGGTGGCGATCACCGTCATGAGGTAGCGGTCCTCGGAGGGGGTGACGTTGTCGGGGTCCTTCTGCCAGGGCTGGCCCGTGGGGACGAACACGACCTCGTCGAGGTCGAAAAGGTGGGCCACCTCACTGGCGGCGACGAGGTGCCCGTGGTGGATGGGGTCGAAGGTGCCACCCATGATGCCGACCTTGGTGGGGGCGGCTCCGGCCCTGGTGGGCGCGCCGGTCGCTTCGTTGGCCACTGTGCGCTCCGTTTCGCCGTGGTCGTGGTCGTTGCCGGGATCGGCCAACCGAGATTAGCCGACGGGGTGTACCGTCGTCGGCGCTTTTTCCCGATATGCCCCTGGAACTGGGTCAACGAGTGGTGGGACGGGTTCCTTCCCCGCGGTTCCCGAAGGATCGGCGAATCACGTCATATCTCGATTGCCCGAAACCGTGGCCAACCGCCATCGCGACGCATAGCATGCCGGTATGGCGAACTCACCAGACCGCGTACGCGTCCGGCTCTCCGAGATCTCACCCCGCGCCTACGAGCACCCGGCCGACCGGGGCGCCCTGGTCGCGCTGCGCTCGCTGCGCGGGTTCGACGAGGTGTTCAAGCGCATGTCCGGGCTCTTCAACGAGCGGGCTCTGCGCCTGATGTTCCTGTCCAGCGCGGTGCGCGTGGGCCCCACCCAGTTCCCGCACCTGCACGACTACGTGCGCGACGCCGCCTACGTCCTGGACCTGGACGAGGTTCCCGAGCTCTACGTCCAGATGAACCCCAAGCCCAACGCGATGGCGATCGGCAGCCAGAAGCCGTTCATCGTCATGACCACGGGTCTGTTCGACCTGCTCGACGCCGAGGAGCAGCGGTTCGTCATCGGCCATGAGGTCGGCCACATCCTCAGCGGCCACGCCGTCTACCGCACGATGCTGCTGGCCCTGATCCAGCTCGCCGCCCGCGTGGCGTGGATCCCGCTGGGCTACATCGGCCTGCGCGCCATCGTGGCCGCGCTGGAGGAGTGGTACCGCAAGTCCGAGCTGTCCTGCGACCGCGCGGGCGTCCTGGCCTGCCAGGACCCCGAGGCGGGCAAGCGCGCGCTGATGAAGATGGCGGGCGGCTCCACCCTGGCGGAGATGAACCCCGACGCCTTCCTGGAGCAGGCCCGCGAGTACGAGCGCGGCGGCGACGCACGCGACAGCCTCCTCAAGCTACTCAGCCTCAGCGGGCAGACCCACCCGTTCGCGGTGGTCCGCCTGGCCGAGCTGCACCGGTGGGTGGAGGACGGTTCCTACCAGCGCATCCTGGGCGGTGACTACCCGCGCCGCTCCTCGGACCGCGACGCCAGTGTCGGCCAGGAGGCCCGCAACGCCGCCAACCACTACAAGGACGCGTGGGAGCGATCGGAGGACCCGCTCCTGGGCACCCTGCGCGACGTCGCCGGAAGCGCGGCCAGCGCGGGCGGGAAGATCTTCGACACCGTCGCCGACCGCTGGCGGGGCGGGTCCGCCCAGAAGTCCTGACGGGTCCCGGACGTCCGGACGCGCCGGCGGCCGACCGGACACCCCGCCCCGGTCGGCCCGGGAGCGCTCAGCGCCGGTCGAGGCGGTCGCGGACCGCACCCCAGGCGGGGTGCGCGGGGTCGATGACCGCGAAGTGGTCGGCCCCGGCCACCTCCCGGTAGTCCACCGCGTCCCCGGCCGCGCGGGCCGCCGCCACGTAGTCGCGGCTGTGCGCCACCGGGACCCGGTCGTCCGCGTCGCCGTGCACGACCAGCTGGGGCACCCCGACAGGAAGCCGGTGGCGGGGTGATGTGGTCTCGTACAGACCCGGGTCGGGATCGGGGCCCAGGAACGGTTCGACCGCGCCCTCGCCCAGCCCCGCGTCGGCGCAGCGCCGCAGGTCGGTGATCGGGGCGAGCGCCACCACGTCGGTGACGGGGGAGTCCACCGCGGTGAGCAGGGCCAGGTGCCCGCCCGCCGAGTGCCCCACCGACGCCACCCGGGAGGCGTCCAGCGCGCCGTCCTCCCGGTCGATGGTCTCCGCGAGCAGCTCCAGCGCGCGGGCGACGTCGTCGCGGGTGCGCGGCCACCCTCCCCCGTCGGCCCCCGTGCGCCGGTACTCCACGTTCCACACGTCCCACCCGGCGGCGCTCAGGTCCCGGGCCAGCGGCTCCATGAGACGGGCGTCGTGCAGGTCGCGCCACCATCCTCCGTGCAGCAGTACCGCGACCGGCGCGGGCCGGTCGGCTCCGTCGGCGGGGGCCCACCGGTGGACGGTCTGGCTGGGGTGCTCCCCGTAGGTGAGGGTCGTCGGCACGGGCCTCTCCATCGTCGTGGGCGGGCGTCATCGGCCGGGGCGCCAGCGCCGGTGGCGGGTGGCGTCGGCTCCTGGGGAACGTAGCAGGTCGAGTCGGGGGCGGGGCCCGTCGGTGCGGCCCGTGGGCGGTTTCCGGCTACCCGCCCGGAAGGGAGGCGGCCAGGTCGCGCCGGGGCCCTCATACCCCTGGTCGGCGGCGGCGTGCAGTGTCCAGTGCGGGTCGTACAGATGGGGTCGTCCCAGAGCGCACAGGTCGGCGCGACCGGCCAGGATGGTGGAGTTGACGTCGTCGTGGGAGGAGATCGCCCCCACCGCGATGACGGGGACCCCGGTCTCCCGGCGGATGCGTTCGGCGAAGGGCACCTGGTAGCTGCGGCCGCGCGCGGGCCGTTCGTCGGGGGTGACCTGTCCGGTGGAGACGTCGATGGCGTCGGCCCCGGCGGCGGCCAGGGCGCGGGCGACCTCCACGGCGTCGTCGGCGGTGGTGCCGCCCTCCACCCAGTCGGTGGCGGAGATCCGCACGGTGAGGGGTTTGTGGTCGGGCCACGCCGCCCGGACCGCGGTGAGCACCTCCAGGGGGTAGCGCAGACGGGCGGCCAGGTCGCCGCCGTAGGCGTCGGTGCGGCGGTTGGTGACCGGGGACAGGAAGCCGGACAGCAGGTACCCGTGGGCGCAGTGCAGCTCCAGCAGGTCGAACCCGGCCCGGTCGGCGGCGAGCGCGGCGGCGACGAAATCGTCGCGGATCGCGGCCATGGCGGCGGCGTCGAGTTCGCGGGGGACCTGGTTGACGCCCTCCCGGTACGGGATCGGGGACGGCGCGACGATCGGCCAGTTGCCCTCCGGGAGCGGTTCGTCCATCCCCTCCCACATGCGCCGGGTGGACCCCTTGCGTCCGGAGTGGCCGAGCTGGACGCCGACACGCGCTCCGCTGTGAGCGTGCACGAAGTCGGTGACCCGGCGCCAGGCGGTCTCGTGTTCGGTCCGGTACAGGCCGGAGCAACCGGGGGTGATGCGCCCCTCGGCCGACACGCACACCATCTCCGTCATGACCAATCCGGCGCCGCCGAGGGCCTTGCCGCCGAGGTGGACCAGGTGGAAGTCCTGCGGGGTGCCGTCCACGGCGGAGTACACGTCCATGGCCGAGACCACCACCCGGTTGGCCAGTTCCAGTCCGCCCAGGCGGAAGGGGTGGAACATGGGCGGGCGGGGTGCGACGGGGGCGGCGCCGGCGCGGTCGGCGAACCAAGCGTCCACCTCGGCGACGAACTCGGGGTCGCGCAGGCGCAGGTTGTCGTAGGTGACCCGGCGACTGCGGGTGAGCAGGTCGAAGGCGAACTGGACGGGCTCCTGTCCGACGTGGCGGCCGATGCCCTCGAACCACTCCATGCTGGCCTGGGCCGCGCGCTGGGTACTGGCCACGACGGGGCCGCGCTCGGTCTCGTAGGCGGCCAGGGCGGAGGGGACGGTGGGGTTCTCGTGCAGGCAGGCGGCCAGGGCCAGGGCGTCCTCCATGGCGAGCTTGGTGCCCGACCCGATGGAGAAGTGCGCGGTGTGCGCGGCGTCGCCGAGGAGTACGACGTTGCCGTGGTGCCAGGAGCGGTTGCGCACCGTGGTGAACCGCTGCCACCGGGAGTTGTTGGGCAGCAGGCGGCCGCCGTCGAGGACGTCGGCGAAGAGCGTGGAGCAGCGGGCGATGCTCTCGGTGTCGCTGCGGCCGGGTCGGGGGTCGCAGCGCTCGGCGAGGTCGGCGAAACCGGCCGCCCGCCACACGTCCTCGTGCGTCTCCACCAGGAACGTGCTGGCGTCGGCGGAGTAGGGGTAGCAGTGCAGCTGCATGACGCCGTGGGGGGTCTCCAGGACGTGGAACCGGAAGGCGTCGAACACCCGGTCGGTGCCCAACCACATGAACCGGTTGCGGCCGTGTTCCAGGGTGGTGCCGAAGGCGTCGGCGTAGGCGGCGCGGGTGCGGCTGTGCGCCCCGTCGGCGGCCACCACCACATCGTGGGCGGCGGCCAGCTCGTCGGCGGGTGGGGCGTGGACGCCGGTCCGCACGCGCACGCCGAGCTCGGCGCAGCGTTCGCGCAGGATCCTCAGCAGGGTCCGGCGGCCGATCGCGGAGAACCCGTGGCCGCCCGAGGTGACGACGGCGCCCCGGTGGTGGACGTCGATGTCGTCCCAGCGGGCGGACTCGGCGGCCAGGGCCGCGTACACGTGGGGGTCGGCGTGTTCGATTCCGCCGAGGGTCTCGTCGGAGAGCACCACCCCGAAGCCGTAGGTGGCGTCGGCCGGGTCGCGTTCGTACACGGTGATCTCGTGGCCGACGTCGAGCTGCTTGGCCAGGGCGGCGAAGTAGAGTCCTCCGGGGCCCGCCCCGACACACGCGATGCGCATGGGGTCCGCCTTCCTGTCAGTGGTCGCGTTCGCCCTGTTCGGAGCTGCCGGGGCAGGTGCCTGCCAGGGCCCGTGCCGTGGAATGGTCGCCCGGGCACGGTCCGGAGCGAGGCGGAAGGGCCCGGAGAAGACCGCCTAGCGCAGCCGGAACCGCTGGAGCTTTCCGGTGGCGGTCCGGGGTAGGACCGGGCGGAACTCGATGGAGCGCGGGGTCTTGTACGGGGAGATGCGTGATCGCACGTACTCCCGGAGCCGCTCCGCGCGGTCCTCGTCGGGGGTGAGGCCGTCGCGCAGCACGACGTAGGCGCGCACGACCTGGCCCCGGTCGGGGTCGGGTACGCCCACGACCGCCGTCTCCTCCACGTCCGGGGAGGTGAGCAGGGCCTCCTCGACCTCGGCCGGGGCGACGTTGTACCCGGCGGTGACGATCATGTCGTCGCTGCGCGCCCGATACCATAGGTAGCCGTCCGCGTCGCGGACGTAGGTGTCTCCGGTGAGGTTCCAGCCGTCGCGGACGTAGTCGCGCTGGCGGTCGTCGTCGAGGTAGCGGCAGCCGACCGGGCCGCGCACGGCCAGGTGTCCGGGCCGCCCGTCGGGTACGGGTCGGCCGTCGTCGTCGAGCACGACCGCCTCGAACCCGGGAACCGGTCGCCCGGTGGAGCCGGGGCGTGTGTGCTCGTCGGTGGAGGAGACGAAGATGTGCAGCATCTCGGTGGCGCCGATCCCGTCGAGCATGCGCAACCCGGTGGCCTCGTGCCAGGCGTGCCAGGTGGCGGCGGGCAGGTGCTCTCCGGCGGAGACGCAGCGCCGCAGCCGCGAAAGGTCGTGGCCGTCGAGCCGCCCGAGCATGGCGCGATAGGCGGTGGGGGCGGTGAACAGGACGCTCACGCCGTGCTCGGCGACGGCGCCGAGCAGGGCCCCGGGGTGGGGCCGTTCCAACAGGACCGAGGAGGCGCCCGCGCGCAGGGGGAAGATCAACAGGCCGCCGAGCCCGAACGTGAAACCGAACGGCGGACTGCCGGTGAACACGTCGTCGGGGGTGGGCCGGAGCACGTGCGCGGAGTAGGTGTCGGCGACGGCGAGGACGTCGCGGTGGAAGTGGACGCAGCCCTTGGGGGTGCCGGTGGTCCCGGAGGTGTAGGCGATCATGCACGCGTCGTCGGCCGCCACGCGCACGGGGGCGAACCCGGCCGGTCGGACGGCGGCGCGTGCGGTGAGGTCCTCGGATCCCGCTCCCCCGTAGGCGATCACGTGCGGAGTGGACGCCATCACGGCCGCGGCGGCGGCCAGGTCGTCGAGGAAGCGGGCGTCGCACAGTGCGTGGGTGACGCGGGCGGAGCGCATGACGGCGGCGAGTTCGTCGGTGCGCAGGACCGGCAGGACGGTGACGACCACTCCCCCGGCCCGCAGGATCCCCAACCAGCAGGCGGCCGTCCAGGGGGAGTTGGGGCCGCGCAGCAGGACCCGCTGCCCCGGGACCAGGCCGGTGTCCTCGACCAGGACGCGCGCCACCCGGTCGGCCCGGTCGCGCAGGGCGCCGTAGGTGAGGCTCTCGCGTTCTCCGACGAGGCAGGGGCGGTCGGCCCCGTGGGTGGCGATGGTCCCGTCCAGGAGCTCCTCGGCGCAGTTGATCCGGTCGGGATAGCGCGGCGCGGGCGGATCGAGGACGAGTTCGGGCCACTGCTCGGGCGGCGGGAGGTGGTCGCGGGTGAAGGTGTCGACGTGGCCGGTGGGTGACAGGGTCGGCGGCATGGGGACCTCCGCGGTCAGGGCCTACGAGGTGGGTGGGGTGCCCGGGATCGGGGGCAGGTGGCGGGCGATGATCTGGCGCTGGACCTCCGAGGCGCCCTCGTAGACGCGCGGTGCGCGGACCTCCCGGTACAGGCGCTCCAGGAGGTGGCCGCGGCGCAGTGCGCGCGCGCCGTGCAGCTGCACGGCGGCGTCCACCACGTACTGGGCGGTCTCGGTGGCCAGCAGCTTGGCCATGGCGGCCCTGAGAGTGACCGCGTCGCCGCCGGTGTCGTACTCCTCGGCCGCCGCGTAGACGAGGAGGCGGGCGGCCTCGACCCGGGTGGCCATCTCGGCGAGGGTGTGGGCGACGGTCTGGAGGCGGTCGAGGGGCGCGCCGAAGGCGTGGCGGCCGCGTGTGTGCTCTCGGGCGGCGGCCAGAGCGGCGTCGGCCATCCCGACCGCGAACGCCCCGACGCTGGGGCGGAAGAGGTCGAGGGTGCGCATGGCGACGGAGAACCCCTCGTCGGGACGGCCCACCACGTCGTCGGCACCGACGGGGACGCCGTCGAGGACCAGGTGGCCCAGAGCGTGCTCGGAGAGCATCTCCAGCGAGGATCCGGTGAGGCCGGGGCGGTCGGCCGGGACGAGGAAGGCGGTGACGCCCCGGGCTCGGGCACCGGGGGTGGTGCGGGCGAAGAGGGTGTAGAAGTCGGCGTCGGGGGCGTTGGAGATCCAGGTCTTCTCACCGTGCAGGCGCCAGCCGCCGCCGTCCGGTTCGGCGCGCAGCGCGAGCGCGGCGGCGTCGGAGCCCGCGCCGGGCTCGGTGAGCGCGAAGGCGGCCACGGCCTCGCCCGCGGCGACGGCGGGGATCCAGCGGCGTCGCTGGGCGGCGGTGCCGGACTGGAGGAGGGGGTAGGCGCCCAGGCCCTGGAGGGCGAGGGCGGTCTCGGCGTGGGTGTCCACGCGCGCCAGGCGCTCCCGGAGCAGGCACAGGCGGGTGGCGGGAGCCTCGCGGAGGGGGCCGCCGTCGTGGGCGCCGGGGAACAGGGCGGGGAGCAGGCCCAGGTCGCGGAGGCGGCGGAGCAGCGGTCGGTCGACTCGGCCCATCGGTTCCCCTGGCGGGGTGGCGGCGAGCTCCGCGGCGCGCTCCCCCACCCAGTCGGCGAACGCGCGGTCAGCGTCGTTCAGAGCGAACCCCATGGGCGACCTCGACTCGGATAGTGATCCATCCCACGTTCCGAATGTACAGGACTGACGACGACCGTCAAGAGATCGATATGAAGTTCTCTGCCGACCCCGCCCTTGCCTCGGCGTGAGAACGGGTGATGGGAGGACTCACGAAAGAGGCACTATCGTGTGGACGTGACGGAGAGCAGTGAACAGACACACGTGTCCCCCGAAGGCGGAGACGGCGACGGACGGGTCAGCCGACGGCCGCGCTCGCTCATCGTGTCGTTCTTCGGCACCTACGCCCGCGACCTCGGCGGATGGATCGGTGTGGCCGACCTCATCGCGCTCATGGCCGGCCCCGGCGTCGACGCGCCCTCCGTGCGCTCGGCGGTCTCCCGACTCAAACGGCGCGGCCTGCTCGTCTCCGAGCGGATCGGCGGAGTGGCCGGCTACCGCCTGTCCGAGGAGGGGCATCGGGTCCTGGCCGAGGGCGACCAGCGCATCTTCGGGCACCGGGTCGCCCGGACCGACGACGGTTGGGTGCTCGTGGTCTTCTCCGTCCCCGAGTCCGAACGCGACCGCCGCCACGCCCTGCGTACCGCGCTCACCCGACTCGGTTTCGGGACCACCGCCGCCGGGGTGTGGATCGCCCCGGCGCACCTGACCGACCAGGCCCGCCGTGTCCTTCGCGGTCTCGGTCTGGAGGGGTACGTGGATCTCTTCCACGCCGACCACCTCGGTTTCGGCGATCCGGCCGAGGCCGTGGCACGCTGGTGGGACCTGCCCGCGCTCCAGGAGATGTACCGGCGCTTCCTGACCGAGCACGAACCCGTGCTGGAGGCGTGGCGGCGACGCGGCGGCCGCGCGGGGACACCCGAACCGGGCCCGGCGGCGTTCGCCGACCACCTGCGCGCGGTGGACGCCTGGCGGCGGATGCCCTACCTCGACCCCGGGCTGCCGCCGGAGCTGCTGCCGGACCCGTGGGCGGGCAGCAGGGCGGCGCGGGTCTTCTTCGACCTGCACACCCTGCTGCGCGCCCCGGCTCTGGAGCACGTCCGCGCCACCGTCAGGGGGTAGCGGGCTCGGGGACGACCCCGACGCCGACCAACTCCACCAGGGCGTCGGGGTCGAACAGCCCGGTCACGCCGAACAGGGCCATCGCCGGGTAGTGGCGGCCCAGACGGCCCCGGTAGGCGCGGCCGATCTCCCGGGCGGCGGCGCGGTAACCCGCCACGTCCGTGGTGTAGACGGTCAGGTTGACCAGGTGCTCGGGGGAACCACCCGCGGCGCCCAGCGCGGTCAGGACGTTGGCCAGGGCGAGGTCGAACTGGGCGACCAGCCCCTCGGCGGCCACCCTCGCGTCGGGGCCGGTGGCGATCTGCCCGGCCAGGTACACGGTCCGGCCCCGTGCGGGGACCACGGCGTGGGCGAAACCGGAGCCCGCTCCCAGCTCAGGCGGATCGACCAGGGCGTGGGGTGTCGGAGGAATGCGTGCGTCCGCCATCAGCGGCCCTTCCACTCGGGTGCGCGCCGACCGGTGAACGCCGCGTGGAACTCGGCGTAGTCGGCGCTCTTCATCAGCAGCGCCTGGGTCATCGCCTCCAGCTCGACCGAACCCGACAGGTTCATGTCCAGTTCGCGCGAGAGCAGCGCCTTGGTCTGCGCGTGGGCGAACGCCGGACCCTCCGCCAGCCGGGCGGCCAGCGCCGACACCGCGGTGTCCAGCGCGCCGTCGTCCACGAGCTCGCTGACCAGTCCGCAGCGGTCCGCCTCCTCCGCGCCGACGGTGTCGCCGAGCATGAGGAGTTTGGTGGCGTGACCGAGGCCGACGACGCGCGGCAGCAGGTAGGCGGCGCCCATGTCCGCCCCGGCCAGGCCGACCTTGGTGAACAGGAACGCGAACCGGGCCGACCGCGTCACCACCCGGAAGTCGGCGGCCAACGCCAGTACCGACCCGGCGCCCGCGGCCGTGCCGTGGACGGCGGCGATGATCGGCACCGGACACTCCCGCATCGCCTTGACCACCTCACCCGTCATCCGGGTGAAGGCGAGCAGGTCGTCGGGGTCCATCGCCAGGGTGCGCCCGATGATCTCGTGGACGTCCCCTCCCGAGCAGAAACCCCGGCCCCTGCCGCGCAGCACGAGGGCCCGGGTGTCGCCCCGGTGGGGCAGTTCGGTCAGGAGGTCGCGCAGGTCGGCGTAGGCCTCGAAGGTGAGGGCGTTGAGCCGGTCGGGGCGGTCCAGGGTCACGGTGGTGACCCCGTCGGCGTGGTGGACGTCGAAGTGGTTCCAGTCCTCGGTCAGGGGGGCGGACGCGCGGAACGGGCTCACGTGTGGGTTCCTCCTCCGTCGATGGTCAGGGACTGGCCGTTGACCGCGCGCGCCAGGGGGCTGGCGAAGTAGGACACGGCGGCGGCCACCTCCTCGGGTTCCAGGAGTCGGCCGAGGGGTGAGGCCGAGGCCAGGGCGGCCTCGGCGTGGTCCCGGTCGCGGCCGGTCCGCTCGACGATCCGCGCCACCGAGCGGTCGGTCAGGGGACCGCGGACGAACGTGGGGCACACCGCGTTGCTGGTGACCCCGGTCCCGGCCACCTCGGCGGCCACGGCACGGGCCAGCCCGATCATGGCGTGCTTGGAGGCGGTGTAGGCGGTCGTGTAGCGGGTGCCCACCAGGGCCGCGGTGGAGGCGACGAAGACGATGCGGCCGTGGTCGCGTTCGAGCATGCCCGGCAGGAGGGCGCGGGTCATGAGGAAGGCCGAGGTGGCGTTGGTCCGCAGGTGGCTCTCCCACAGGTCGAGCCCGGTGCCGCGCAACGGCGCGGTCGCGGCCGTCCCCGCGTTGTTGACCAGGACGTCGACGGGGCCGAGGGCTCCGGCGGTCGTGGCGACGGCGGCCTCGTCGGTCACGTCGCAGACCCGTGCGGTGACGTCGAGTCCGTGTGCGTGGCTCTCTCGCTCCAGTGCCGCGAGCCGACCGGAGTCCCGGCCGAGGGCGACCACCCGGTATCCCTCCGCGGCGAGCGCGCACACGACCGCTCGTCCGATACCGCCCGATCCACCGGTGACCACGACACGCCGCACGGAGTCAGCCATGGGTGGACTGTATCACCCAACTTTGACCGTCGTCATTAGGACGACATACCGCGATAGCGCACACAACGCCCCGAACCACCCCGCACACGCGACGCGGCGCCGACGGGAGAACCGTCGGCGCCGCCGGGAGCGCACCCCGGGGGCACAGCCTCCTAGAAGGCGGGACCCGCGGCCATGGCCTCGTCGATCGTCTCGGTACGGGCCTCCTCGACCTGCTCGACCAGGCCCTCCTCGTGGGCCTCGAACTCCTCCGTCACGGCGGCGGCGAAGGAGCGCAGCGCGACCTCCTCGGTCAGGATGTCGCCGCGAACGCGGTTGTTGTCGCCGACCTGGGCGACGGGCTGGTTGTCGGACGTGGACAGGTCACCGCCGACGATGTTGTTGTCCACGTACACGCCGCCGGTCACACCGGTGACGGTGAGGTCCCCGTCGACGTAGTTGAGCGACTCGCAAAAGCCCTCCTGCTCACCCGCGCCGACCGCAACCGGGCCGCCACCGCCGGAGTAGGTGGCCGCGCCCAGCACCTCGCTGTCGCACAGGATGCCGCCGCCGGCGGAACCGGTGACGGACAGGTCGCCGCGGACGGCGGTGTCGTACACGTCGACGTACTCGGTGCCGTCGGCGCTGACGTCGCCGCCGATGCGGGAACCGCTGACGTAGACCTCACCCACCTCGGAGTCGAGGCCCTCGACCGAGGAGTCCACGACGAAGACGAAGCCGTCGGTGCTGCCGCCCTCGGCGGGAACCGCGCTCACCCCGGCGCCACTGGTGCTCTCCTCCAGGTGGGTACCGAAGGAGCCGTTGTTGACGACGCTGTCACCCAGGGTGGTGCTGGAGGCGTCGAAGTAGCCGTTGCCCTGGACGGTCACCTCTCCCTCGATCTCACCGCCGATGATGTGCAGGTTGGCGTCCGCGCGAACGGTGACGTCGCCCTGGATGACCGTGCCGTCCAGGTAGCAGCTCTCCCCCTCGGGGACCGCGAGGTCGGTCGGGAGGGTGACCGCACCGCCGTGACCCGAGCACAGGGTGACGAGGTCAGCCTGCGCGGGGGTGGCGACGAGCGCGACCCCGCCGACGGCGAGGGAGGCGGTGGCGAGCGCCGCAGCCTTACTCGGAAGCTTCATTCGGGGGTGTTCCTTTCATCGTGACCATGGGGGCGGCGTTCCGAAGGGCGGAGCGCCGGGACACACGCAGGAACGTACCGATACCTAGGCGATTTGGGAATACTTCTGAGGCGAATAATCTCGTTTGTCTAGGTTTCGACCGGGGAAACTGCACATGCATCAAGCATTCGCGGGACCCTCCTGTGGCATATGAGACACATGGTGTGTTTGTGTAGTTTGGCGTTCCCTGATACACGGCGGGGGTCGCCGGGCATGCCCGGCGACCCCCGCGTGGAAAGATCCTATGACTCCTACTTCAGGTGTCCGTCGCCCGTCACAACGTACTTGGTCGACGTCATCTCCGTGAGCCCCATCGGCCCCCTGGCGTGCAGTTTCTGGGTGGAGATACCGATCTCCGCGCCGAATCCGAACTCACCGCCGTCGGTGAAACGGGTGGAGGCGTTCACCATGACCGCGGCCGAGTCGACCCGGGACACGAAATACCGGGACGCGGAGAGCGAGTCGGTGACGATGGCCTCCGTGTGCCGGGTGGAGTACCGCCGAATGTGGGCCAGGGCGTCGTCGATGGTGGGCACCACGCGTACGGCCAGGTCCATGGACAGGTACTCGGTGGCCCAGTCCTCCTCGGTTGCCTCGACCACCGTCGCCGAACCGCCCGCGGCCCGGGACACGGCCAACACGCGGGCGTCGCCGTGCACCGTGACGCCGGCCTCGGCGAGGGAGTCCAGCACCCGGGGCAGGAACGTGTCCGCGACCGCTTCGTGCACGAGCAGCGTCTCGGCCGCGTTGCACACCGAACAGCGCTGCGCCTTGGCGTTGGTGGCGATCGCGACCGCCTTGTCGAGGTCGGCGTCCTCGTCCACGTACACGTGGCACAGGCCCTCCCCCGTCTCGATCACCGGGACCGTGGAGTCGCGCACGACCGCCTGGATCAGCGAGTTGCCCCCGCGCGGGATGAGGACGTCGACCAGTCCCCGCGCCCGCATGAGCGCGGTGGAGGACTCGCGGGTGCGACCAGGCACCATCTGCACGGCGTCGACCGGGACACCGGTCCCCTCCAGCGCCTCGCGCATGATCGAGACGAGGGCGGCGTTGGAGGAGTAGGCGGAGGAGGAACCGCGCAACAGGGCGGCGTTTCCGCTCTTGAGGCACAGCGCGGCGGCGTCGACCGTGACGTTGGGCCGCCCCTCGTAGATGATGCCGATGACACCGAGCGGCACCCGAATCTGACGCAGGTCCAGGCCGTTCGGCAGCACACCGCCACGCACCGACTCCCCGACCGGGTCGGGCAGCTCGACGATCTGGCGCACGGCGTCGGCGACGGCCTCGATCCGCTGGGGGGTCAGGGTGAGGCGATCGACGAAGGCCGGCGTGGTCCCCTCGCTCCGCGCACGCTCCACGTCCTCGGCGTTGGCGGCGGTGATCTCGTCGCTCCTCTTGACGAGGGCGTCGGCGACGGCGAGGAGGGCGGCGTCCTTCACGGCCCGGCTGAGCGGGGCGAGGTCGACCGCCGCGTCCCCGGCACGTTCGGCCACCGCGTGGACCTCGCGCTCGATGTCACTCATGGGTGCTCTCTCTTGTGGTCGGGAGGCGCCCCCGCGCGCCGGCGGCACGGCATGCCGCGCACGGCGTCGCACCAGGGCGTCGGTTTCCAGGGTATATGCCGCCGGTCACCCCCGCCCGGCACCCCGCACGTGCGCCGAGGCCGCTTCCTGGCCCGTGGCCAGTTCAACCCCGAAGTGACCTCCAGGACACATTCCATTTCCTTCTGGTTACCCCATGGTATTGAAAGCCCATGTGACCAACCTCACAACCTTGAAAATGATCTTGAACCCTTCCGGGCACCGCCCCCGACAAGAACTGATAACCATACGCATTCACCCGATCACAAATAAAGAGACTTTACCCTGGCCGGTTGTCGTAGGAACCTGCTTTACTGTTCGAGTGACACCGACCCCAACCCTGTCGGCCACCGAAGGGAACTTCCGGGAGTGTTCCCGGCAGTTCTAGTTCATTAACCGCACCGCAACCACTCCGGTCGGCCGCTTACGGCCACCTGAGAATAACTAGGAATGCGAGTACGAGAATGACAATAACTTCCGGGGCAGAGGAATCACATGACGAGGCCCGGTCTCTGTCCCATGCCCTGGCCCGCCTCTCCAGAATCCCGGTGGTCCGCGACAAGTACAGCGACTACGCCAGCCGGAGCCGTCCACCCCGCCTGACGGAACTGCCCACGCTGACCCGGGACGAACTGGGCGAGGCCACCGACGCCCTGATGAGGGACGCCCCGACCGCCCTGAACCGTGCCTCGCTGCACATCATGGGCGGGACGACCTCGACGATGCGCATGGGGGCGCTGCCGGCCGACCTGTACCTCGACGAGATCGCCCCGTACGTGAACCCGTTCGAGCCCGGCGACCTCCTCGCCAGCCTGACCACGCCCTTCCACATGCGGGCCTCGCACGACCTGCACACCGCCCTGGCCACCCGGGCGGGGGTGCCGACCCTGTCGATGGACGCGCCGACCGACACGATGATCGGCCCCTACCTCGACCTGTTCGAACAGCGGGGCGTGACCGCGCTGGCCACCACGCTCGACACCATCCGCCGCCTGCTCCGGTTCTGCGCCGCGGAGGGACGCGGCCTGGACTTCCTGAGCAAGGTGGTCTGGAGCGGCCCGGCGCTGGATTCCGACACCCGCGCGCTGATTCGGTCCCAGTTCCCCCACCTGCGCACCTGGGCGCTCTTCGGGTCGGCGGAGACCTGGATCATAGGGCACAGCGGCCCCACGTGCTCCGACGACACCCTCCATCTGCTCCCGCACCAGTACACGGAGATCGACGACGGCCGGATGCTCGTGACGGTGACGCACGAGAAGGCGGTGATCCCCCTGCTCAGGTACGACACCGGGATCTCGGCGGAGTGGACGCGCTGCGGGTGCGGCCTGCCCGGCCAGGCGATCCGAACGCACAACCGCATCGACGCGCCCCTGGGACGGCTGACCCGGCTGGTCTCCCCGCTCGAGCTGGTGACGCTCGCGCGTCAGCTGGACTCGGTGGACCAGGCCCAGGTCGTGGTGGTGGACCCGCACACCGAGGACGAGCGGCTGCACCTGCGGGTCCGGCTGGTGCCGGGGGTCGAGCCCGACCTGTACACCAGCGAGTGGATCCGGCACCACGTGGTCTCCGGCTGCCTGGCCCTGTCCTCGATCACGGACGGAGCGCCCGAGGTGTTCGAGGTCGTTCCGGCTCCCCGTCTCCTGTTCACGTGCCTGGGCGACGGCGCTCCCGCGGTGGTCCTCCGCCAAGGACAGAGATATGTAGTTCCATCGACACCTGCGATTAATAAGAATACTTATGATAGATTGATTACGTAGATTCAGGAGGGGCGAGCGCCGCCCGTCGCCCCCCCACAGGCGGCGAGCCACTCCTGGGTCGTGCCGATCGATCCCGACCACAGGAGTGCGCAATGCGGACCGTCCCGCTGACCGCCAACGGCCCCACCGTGTCCGCCCAGGGACTCGGGTGCATGGGGATGAGTGAGTTCTACGGCCCCGGCGACGACACGGAGTCCATCGCGACCCTCCATCACGCCCTCGACCTCGGTGTCACGTTCCTGGACACGGCCGACATGTACGGCCACGGAGCCAACGAGGAACTCGTCGGCAAGGTCGTTCGCGAGCGGCGCGACGAGGTCGTCCTCGCCACCAAGTTCGCGATCGTCCGCGACCGGGACACCGGAGAGCGCACGATCCGGGGCGACGCCGAGTACGTACGGTCCGCCTGTGACGCGAGTCTGCGCCGTCTGGGGCTGGACACGATCGACCTCTACTACATGCACCGCCGTGACCCCGGTGTGCCCGTCGAGGAGACCGTGGGGGCGATGGCGGAGCTGGTGGCCGCGGGCAAGGTCCGCCACCTGGGACTCTCCGAGGTGAGCGCCGAGGAGATCCGTCAGGCCCAGGCCGTCCACCCGATCGCCGCCGTCCAGACCGAGTACTCGCTGTGGACCCGGCACGTGGAGGACGAGGGGATCCTGGCGGCCTGCCGGGACCTGGGCATCGGCTTCGTCCCCTACTCCCCCCTCGGGCGCGGCTTCCTCACCGGGAAGTTCACCTCCACGGAGGGGCTGGCCGAGAACGACTTCCGCCGGGGACAGCCGCGGTTCTCCGAGGAGAACTCCACCCGGAACCGGGAGCTGCTCGCCGTCGTGGAGCGGATCGCCGAGGCGCACGGCGCGACCCCCGGCCAGGTGGCCCTCGCCTGGGTGCACGCCCAGGCCTCGACGTGGGGTCTGCCGGTCGTGCCGATCCCGGGCACCAAGCGACGCGGCCGCCTGGACGAGAACGTGCGGGGCGCCGAGCTGTCCCTCACCCGGGAGGACCTGGACGCGCTCGACCCCATCGCCGCCGCGGTCGCGGGCGAGCGGTACTGAAAGCCCTCCCTCCGGGGCAGGTGTGCACACGCCTGCCCCGGGTATCGCCTTGGTGCCGGTTCCCGGAGGGACCGACGAGCACGGAGGGACAACTGCCCTGATATACGATTCGCAGATGACCCAGCTTCCCATGGACCAGCGGATCGGTCATCACCTGAAGCGCGCCGAGCAGGAGCTGATCGCGGCCAAGCACGCGGTGCTGCGTCAGTTCAACCTGTCCGTCCCGCAGTACACGGTACTTCTCGTGCTGTCGGAGGAACCCGGCCTGTCCGGCGCGATCCTCGCCCGGCGGTGCCTGGTGACCCCGCAGACGATGTCGTCCGTCCTCGCAACGCTCAGTCGGCGGGAGCTCATCGAGCGCAAACCGCACCCGCTGCACTCACACATCCTGGAGACCCGGCTGTCCGAGAGCGGTCACGCCCTGCTCAAGCAGGCGGACGAGGCGGCGGTCCGGGTCGAGACACGACTGAGCCAGGCCTTCACCAAGGCCGAGGAGGAGGAGTTCATCCGCTTCCTGGCCCGGTGCGCCGAGGCCTCCGCCGAGGCCCGCACCGAACTGGTGGACCTGAACGAGGCGTGACCCCGCGCCCCCGGGGTTCACAAAGCACCGTGTGCCGCGAACCCCGGCGAACGGCCCCGGAGGTGTCAGCCCCAGGAAAGCTCCGGCCCGGACTGCCAGGACCCGGCGGGCCGCGCTGGCCGCGGCGCCGGTCGGTGGCCCGCGCCGCCGGACCGCCGCCTCTGCTCCGCCCGGATGGTGGTCCGCAGCGCCTCGGTGAGCGCCCGCACCTCGTCCGGCGTCGGCCGCCCCCTCAGGATGTCCAGGATCAGGATGTTCTCGGCCACGAGGGCCTCCTCTGCCTGCGTCGTCTCACTCATACGGGTTCCCCTTCGAAAGGCCGTGGCCGGGCCGCCGTCGGCTGACCGCGGTGTCGGTGTGAGGGGGACGGGAAGGCGGGGTGTCCGCCGCGCCCCCGGACGGTGGGGACGCGGCGGACACCCGGTCACATCGGCGGATTGCCGTGTTTGCGGCTGGGGCCCTCCGCGTGCTTGGCGCTGAGCGCCTCCAGCGACCCGGCCAGGACCTGCCGGGTCCGGGCCGGGTCGATCACGTCGTCGACCAGTCCGCGCTCGGCGGCGTAGAAGGGGTGCATGAGCTCCTCCTCGTACTGGCGGATCCGCTCCGCGCGGGTCGCCTCCGGATCGTCGGAGGCCGCGATCTCACGGCGGAAGACGACGTCGGCGGCGCCCTGGGCGCCCATGACCGCGATCTCGTTCGTGGGCCAGGCGTAGGACAGGTCAGCGCCGATGGACAGCGAGTCCATGACGATGTAGGCGCCGCCGTAGGCCTTGCGCAGGATCACCTGGATCCGGGGCACGGTCGCGTCGCAGTACGCGTACAGCAGCTTCGCCCCGTGCCGGATGATCCCCTCGTGTTCCTGCTCCCTTCCGGGCAGGAAGCCCGGCACGTCGACGAAGGTCACGAGCGGGATGTTGAAGGCGTCGCACATCTGAACGAAACGGGCGCCCTTCTCGGAGGCGTCGATGTCCATCGCCCCGGCCAGGACCGAGGGCTGGTTGGCGACCACGCCCACGAGCCGGCCCCCGATGTGGGCGAGCCCGACCACGATGTTGGGCGCCCACCGCTCGTGGGTCTCGAAGAAGTCGCCGTCGTCGACGACCTCCCGGACCACGTCCCGCACGTCGTAGGACCGCCGGGTGTCGGCGGGCACGATGTCCACCAGCCCCTCCGAGACCCGGTCGACGGGGTCCTCGCTGTAGTAGGACGGGGCCACCTGCCGGTTGTTGGCGGGCAGCAGCGACAGCAGGAACCGCACATCGGCCAGGCACGACTCCTCGTCGTCGTAGACCATGCCCGCCGCGCCCGAGCGCAGGGCGTGCACGTCGGCCCCGCCCAAGCCGTCCGCGGTGATCTCCTCCCCGGTGACGGCCTGCACGACGTCGGGACCGGTGATGAACATCTGCGAGGTTCCGCGCACCATGAACACGAAGTCGGTGAGCGCGGGCGAGTAGACCGCCCCGCCGGCACACGGGCCGAGCATGACACTGATCTGCGGAACCACCCCCGAGGACCGGACGTTGCGCTGGAAGATCCCGCCGTACCCGGCGAGCGCGACCACGCCCTCCTGGATGCGGGCGCCCGCGCCGTCGTTGAGACCGACGATCGGGCACCCGGCCTTGAGCGCCATGTCCTGGATCTTGTGGATCTTCTGCGCGTGGGCCTCGCCGAGCGCTCCGCCGAACAGCCGGAAGTCGTGCGCGAACACGAACACCTGCCGGTCGTGCACACGCCCCCAACCAGTGACGACCCCGTCGGTGTGGGGGCGTCTGTCCGCCAACCCGAACCCGGTGGCCCGGTGCCGGCGCAGCGGCTCGACCTCGACGAAGGTGCCCTTGTCGAAGAGCAGGTCGATCCGTTCCCGGACGGTGAGCTTGCCCTTGTCGTGCTGGCGTCGGGTGGCGGCCTCGTCGCCCTCCCGGACCCGCTCGTGGAGCCGGGCCAGTTCCGTGACGCGCCGACGCGCGTCGCTGGAGGCGGACATCACACGGACGCGGAGGCCGGGGCCGCCGCGCCCAGGGGGACGGCCTGATGGACGGGGGCCGGGGTCAGGGGGATCGGGCTCCACCGTACGAGGGCGAGACCCACGCTCATCCCTCCGCCGAACCCGGCGAGCAGGACGAGGTCGTCCTCCTGGAGCACCCCTGACCGGTGGACCGTGTCCAGGGCCACGGGGATCGACCCCGCCCCGGTGTTGCCCTGCGTGTCGACGGTGAGGTGCATGTGGGCGTAGTCGAGGCCGAGCGAGGGCCAGATGTCGGAGAGCATGGCTCCGTTCGCCTGGTGGGGGACGAAGTGGCGAACCTCGTCGCTGGCCACCCCCAGGCTCTCGAGTGTCCGGTGGATGGTCTCGGGCAGACGCCGGACGACGTAGTCGCGTACGCCCCGCCCCTCCATCTTGAAGAAGTGCTCTCCCCCGCCCAGGGTCGCCGCGGAGGCGGGCATCCGCGAGCCTCCCGCGGGAACCCGGATCAGGTCGTGGTGGTCGCCGTCGGTGCTCAGCTGGGCGCCCAGGACGCCGTCGCGGTCGTAGGCGGGCCCCAGGACGACGGCTCCCGCGCCGTCGCCGAACAGGGGGGCGGTCTTCCGGTCGCCGTAGTCGAGGATGCGGGAGTAGATGTCGCCCCCGATGACCAGCGCGTAGGCCTCGGCGTGGGGACGCAGCAGGTGCTCGGCCACAGAGAGGGCGTAGACGAACCCGCTGCACACGGAGTTCACGTCGAAGGCGGCGGCGCGGTGGGCGCCGAGCAGGTGCTGGGTGATGCTGGCCGTCGCCGGTTGGGGGTGGTCGGGGGTGGACGTGGCGACGATGATGTAGGCGAGCCGTTCGGCGGGGACGCCCGCCTGGGCCAGCGCCCGGCGGCCCGCCTCGGCCGCGAGGTCGGAGGTGGCCTGGTCCGGCGCGGCGCGTCTGCGCTCCCGGATCCCCGTCTTACGGCGGATCCACTCATCGTCCACACCGGCCGTGCTCGCGATCAGATCGTTGCCGACCACTTCGGCCGGAAGATAGGAGCCCGTACCGAGGATGGCGATCGTCATCGTGCTGTCTCCTTCTTGCTGGGCTGTGGATGACGCTCCTGGCCGGGCCGTCCCGAGCCCGGCCAGGGCGGTCGCCTCGCCCTGTCGGGGAGCGGTCGGCCAAAGCCGCGGATTCCCTCCCGACGGGACGGCGCGCTCCGCCTACACGGCGGCTCTGTCGGTCGGCGAGGGGGCGACGGTGAGTCTGATGCGCTCCCACCCGTGCGCGTCGGCGTGCGCGCCGAGTACGGGGTCATGGCCGACGGCGACCGGGTGCCCCACAGCCGACAGCAGCGGCAGGTCGCTGGAGTGGTCGCCGTAGGCGGTGCAGTCGGCGGGGCGGACCCCGCGTACGGCGGCGGCCGCCCGGGCCGCCGTCCCCTTGGTGGCGCCGATCATCGGCACCAGGACCTCACCGGTGAGCTGGGATCCGCGCAGGGCGGGTCGGGTGCCGAGGGCCCAGTGCGCCCCGACGGTCTCGCGGATCGGCTCCAGGCAGGCGAAGAAGGACCCCGACAGCAGGACGACCAGATCGCCCGCGGCACGGTGTCGGCGCAGTCGCTCCACCACCGGGTAGTGCCAGAAACCCGGTTCGAGGGACCTGGCGGCGAACCACTCCCGGCCCATCGCCCGCAGGCGGTGGGCGGACTCGCCCCTCATCAGCCGGTAGTAGCGGCGGTTGACGTCCTGGCGGGGCGCCCCCTGCGCCGCCGCCTCACGCAGCTCGGCCACGACCCGTTCGTAGGCGCCGGGCGGGCGGGCGCTGTTGTGGAAGTAGAACTCCAGGAACGAGAACATGCTCTTGGGGGAGATGAGTGTCTCGTCCACGTCGAAGAAGGCGATGCTCGGTGTCCGTGCCCCCGTACCGGGCGCTCCGCCGCTGGCGGCCATGTGCGTCTCTCCTGCCTGTGGAAGTGGCGTTCGTACCGTCGGTCCGGGTCAGGAGGGCAGGCGGACGAGTCCGATGTCCAGCCGGCAGATCGACTCGTCCCGCTGACGGACGTCCACCTCGACGGGGATCGGGCCGGTGGCGGAGTCGGAGGTGGTCGGGTACTCCACCGTCCCGCCCTGGGTGTAGTAGACGTCCGTGCCGGCCTCCTCCGCCGGTACGACCCGGGCGAGGAGGTCGGTGCGGGGCTCCAACTCTCCGAAACTGCTGAAGGACGCGATGATCTCGGCGGGGTAGGTCTTGGCCGGTGAGGCCCCCCTGGTCTCGAGGAGTGCGTTGAGGGCCAGCTGGCGCCCGGCCTCGGCCAGGACCATGCCCGGGAGGTGGTCCTGGGCGTGGTCGAACATGCTCGGGTGCTGCGGCAGTACCCGCAGGGAGGCGGAGGTGACGTCCACGTCCGTGCCGAGTCCGGCCAGCACCACGTTGTCGCTGTTGCCCCGTCCCACCAGGTAGGGGGCGGGGGCCTCTCCGGCGACGGCGAACTCGAAGGTCGCGGTGGAGGGCACCGGGGCGCCCGACCGGTTGCTCAGCCTCAGTTTGCCGTAGCTCTCGGGGGACTTGAAGCGCAGGCCCACGACGGCGCTGCCGACCTCGGCCCCGTCGACGAAGAGGCGGAAGCGGCAGTCGTATCCGACCACGCGCCCCTCCTTGACCCGCTTGTCCTCGACCGAGCAGAGCATCTTGAGCGCGCAGGGCAGGGGCCCCACGACCATCCGGTCCGGCCGGGTGATGCTGACGCCCAGGGTGGTGAGGACGAACTTGTGGTCGAACGGCACCCCGTAGTGGGAGTGGGCGATGGCCAGGCCCACCTGTCGGCACGCTTCGAGCAGCAGCACCGGGTCGTGGAGGCGGGGGCTCAGCAGGTGGTCACCGAAGTAGGCGTGCGACCGGGGGAGCTGGGCCGCCGCCGCGTGGGCGTCGCCGCCCAGGGACTGGGTGTCGGTGACGAAGACCTCCGCGAGGGACTCCCGGTGGACGAAGGCGCGGTCGAGGGTGCGTGCGTAGTCCAGGCTCGGGTCGTCGGCTCGGTCGACCGAGGTGTCGACGTCGAGGAGGCGCTGCGTAGGCATCTGCATGGTGTGTCTCACATTCCTCTTGCTCGTGGACCTGGGAGGCGGGGAGGCCGCTGGGGCGGAGCGGCCTCCCCTGGAGCGTGGAGCAGTGGACGGGGCAGGGTCGTGCGCGGCGTCCCACCGGGGGTTCGCCCCCGGCCGCCGTCGGACGGGCGGTCCGATCCCCGGTACCGCTGAGGGTGCCCGCCCGCCGCGGAGCCGCCCCGGGCGGTGACGGGCGGGGGCGGGCCGAAGCCGAGGCGGCGGGCCCGGAACAGGCACCGACTAGGGGTAGACGTCCCCGGCGACCTTGCGGTCGGCGCCGACGGTGCGGATGTGCCAGTAGGGGTAGGGAGCCGGCGTCTCACTCACCTCGTCGAGCCGGGCCACCTCCTCCTCGGTGAGCGTCCACTCCATCGCCTTGAGGTTGTCCTCCAGCTGGTGCGGCTTGCTCGCGCCGATGACGGCCGAGGTGACGCCGGGCTTGGCCAGCAGCCAGTTCACGGCGGCCTGGGCGATGCTCGCGTCCCGCTTCTCGGCGATCTCCCGAAGCGCGTCGACGATGTCGTGCGCCTGCTCCTCGTCGGTGAGCGGGGCGGACTCGGCCGCGGTGGCGTTCGCCAGGCGGCTGCCCTCGGGGCGCTCACCGCGCTTGTACTTACCGGTGAGGAAACCGCCCGCGAGCGGGCTCCAGGCGGTGATGCCGACCTTCTGGTCCACGGCCAGCGGCACGATCTCCCGCTCCAGGTCGCGAGCGGCCAGGTTGTAGTAGCCCTGGTAGCAGACGAACCGGGACAGGCCGCGCAGCTCGGAGACCGACAGCGCCTTCATCAGATGCCAGGCGGCGAAGTTGGACACACCGATGTAGCGGATCTTGCCCGCCCGGATCAGGTCGTCCAGGGCGCGCAGGGTCTCGTCCAGGGAGGTCCGGGGGTCGAACCCGTGGATGTGGTAGAGGTCGATGTAGTCGGTGTTCAGGCGGCGCAGACTCGCCTCGACGGCGGCGTACAGGTGGTGGCGGGAGGCACCCAGGTCGTTGGGGTCGTCCGTGATGCGCCAGCGGCCCTTGGTCCCGATCACGACCCGGTCGCGGACCTTCTTGAGCGCGGCGCCGAGGAACTCCTCGCCCATGCCGTTCTTGTACACGTCCGCGGTGTCGAAGAAGTTGATCCCGGCGTCCAGAGCCGTGTTGATGAGGGCGAAGACGTCATCGTCGTCGACCGTGCCGAACTCGGCCCAGTCCCTGTCGGGCGCTCCCAGGAACTTGGCGCTCCCTCCGAAATTGAACGAGCCGTAGCACAGCTCGGAGACGGACAGCCCCGTGTCTCCCAGATAGCGGTATCGCATGTGAAGTGTCTCCATTCTTTGGTGTGGTGGACGGATTCGCCCGAAAGGATGGGAAATGGGTCTAGTCGGTCTTGCGGAGTTCTCGTTCCTTGACGATGAGGAACGTCACCACCGCTCCGGCCAGGGCGAGGACCGCCAGTCCGAGGAACGTGGTGTGCATGGCCGAGGTGAGGCTGGCCGAGATCGCCTCCAGCGCGGGTTCGCGCTCGTCGGCGGCCAACTGGGCCAGCCCGGTGTCCAGCCGCCCCTGGGTGGCCTCTCCCGCGAGGGTCCGCTCCTGTTCGGCCGTGGCGAAGGGCAGGTCGAGCGAGCGCAGCGACAGGCTGGTCAGCAGTGACCCCGCCCCCGCGATGGCCACGCTCTCGCCGGTGATGCGCATGGTGTTGAAGATCCCGGAGGCCATACCGGCGCGTTCGACCTCCACCGTGCTGACGGCGGCGTTGTCCATGACCCCGAACGCGCTGCCCACACCGATGCCGAACAGGGCCAGGGGGGCGATGAGGGCGGTCCAGGACTGGCCCGGTTCGAGGACCATCAGCCACAGGGAGCCACCGGCGATCAGCAGTGAGCTGAGGGCGAGCATGACGCGCAGGGGAGCCTTGGCGGCGATCTGTCCGGCCACCAGTGGCAGGAGCAGCACCGGCAGGGTCAGGGGGAGGAGCAGCGCACCCGCCTCCGTCGAGCCGAAACCGCCCACGCCCTGGAAGAAGGGCGGCAGGTAGACGAGCAGGACCACGAATCCGAAGGTGATGGTGAAGGGCTGGCAGACCACCACGACGAAGGTCGGGCGGCGGAAGAGCGCGAGGTCGAACATGGGCCGCCGGACCCGCGACTCCACGACGATGAAGGCCGCGAGGAAGGCGACGAAACCGACGACCGCGCCGATCGTGCTCAGGCTGAGCCACCCAGCCTCGGCACCCTGGACGAACGCCAGTGACAGCAGGAAGAGGCTGGCGCTGAACGTGATGACGCCGCCCCAGTCCACGCTGGTCGCCTCGGGGTCGCGCGACTCCCGGATGGCGCGGACCAGGAGGAGCACGATGACGCCGAGCACGACGTTCATCAGGAAGACCGCGCGCCAGCTCGCGATGTTGACCAGCACGCCCGCGACGAGCGGCCCCAGTGCCAGGCCGAATCCGAAGGAGCTGCCCAGGACCCCGAAGGCGCGTGCCCTGGCCGCGCCCCGGAACCCGTCGGCGAGGACCGCGGCGCCGCTGGTGAGGATTCCCGCGGCCCCGACGCCCTGCACCGCCCTGGCCACGTCGATGACGATGATGTTCGAGGACAGTCCGATGACCGCGGCCATGGCCATGAACACCACGACACCGATGACGAGGATCCTGCGGCGGCCGAACCGGTCGGCCAGACCGCCCGCGGCGAGCATGAACGCCGCGAAGGTGACGTTGTAAGCGTTCTGCACCCACTGGGCCTGCCCGACACTGGCATCCAGTTCGGCCGCGAGCTGGGTGAGTGCCACCGCCGGAGCAGTCACGGCGAGCGGCAGCATCACGCTGGCCAGGGCGACGGCCACGAGCGTGGCGGCCCCCTGCCCCCTGGTCAGGGCGGCCTGAGCCCCCTGTCGTTCCGTTGCGTCGATCGCCATTCCCTTGCCCCTCGATCGATTACTTATGAGCATCTACTCGCGTAGGAGTATAAGGTATCTTACTATCATCGTCAATCTTATGGCGACGGCGGGAGCGAGGAAGCCCCTGACCGGACATCGACACCCGATCGATCGGAGCCCACCGAAATGCCGTTGACCAGTGATGACAGCACCGCAGCCAGTGAGCCCCGCCCTCCGGCCGACCCAGCCGACGTCCTGGTGGTCGGCGCCGGCCCCGTGGGACTGACCGCGGCATGCGAACTCCTGCGACGGGGGGTACGCGTGCGGCTCGTCGACCGGGCGGCCGAGGCGTCCCCCTTCCCCAAGGCCCTCCTGCTCTGGCCGCGCACGCTCGACATGCTGGAGGACCTCGGTTCGCTCGACGCGGCCAGGAAGGCCGGCATCGACATCAACACGTTCCGCTACTACTCCTCGGGCGCGCCGCTGGCCTCGTTCACCTTCCCCGAACACCTGACGCCGCTGTGCCTGCCGCAGAGCGAGACCGAGCGCGTCCTCCACGAACGGCTGCTGGAACTCGGCGGTCGGGTCGAACGCGGTGTGCGGCTGCTCGCCTTCGACGGAATGGACTTCTCCGGGGACGTCACGGCCACCGACGGGGTGACCGCGATCCTGGAGCACGCCGACGGAACCGTGGAGCGCTACCGCGCGCCCTTCGTCATCGGAGCGGACGGCGCGGGCAGCGCCGTGCGGGCGCAGATCGGCACCGGGTTCAGCGGCAGCACCTACGAGTCGGCGTTCGCCCTCGTCGACTGCCGCATCGAGGGCGACCTGCCCACCGACGAGGCCCTCTACTACCAGTCACCGCAGGGCGCGCTGGTCATCGTCGCCCTCCCCGACGGGGTGTTCCGGTTCTTCGCCAGCCTCCCCCCGGGAGAGAAGGTGAGCGTGGCGCTCCTCCAGCGGATCGCGGACGAGCAGGGTCCCGGCGGCGTACGCCTGGTCGACCCCGTGTGGGAGTCGGTCTTCCGCGTCCACCGCAGGCACGCCGACGACTTCCAGAGGGGCCGGGTCTTCCTGGCCGGCGACGCCGCCCACGTGCACAGCCCGGCGGGCGGCCAGGGGCTCAACACCGGCATGCAGGACGCGCAGAACATCGCCTGGAAGCTCGCCGCCGTGATCGGCGGACAGGCCGCCCCCTCCCTGCTCTACACCTATGAACAGGAACGCAAGGACGTGGCCCGGCAGGTGGTGCGCGACACCGACATCCAGACCCGGGGGTGGATGCTCAAGCACCCGCTCCAGACCGGAGCCCGTGACGCGGCGTTCCGCGTCCTGGAGCCGGCCATGGAGCGCCACTACCTCCCGGTGATGGCGGGGTACCGCTTCCGGTACACCCCCACCCGCAGCACGCAGGAACCGGCGTGGCCCTCCTCCTGCCTGCTGTCCCAGCACCGACCGGGGGCCATCCGGGTCGGTCACGCCCTGCCCCGCGCACTCGCCGTCGCCCTGGGCGTCGGCGGCGAGGAGCGGCACGGCGATGACGCCGTCTGCGCTCCCCGGTGGACGCTCGCCGTCACTCCGGGCCGCCCCGGGTTGGCTGAGGACCTGGCGCGAGCCATCGCGAACCGCCCGGAGGTCGCGGTGCGGACGCTGGCCCCGCGGGACGCCACCGAGCACCGGCTCTGCTCAGCCACCGGTTACCACCTGATCCGCCCGGACGGCTACGTCGCCGCGCACGGGCACGGGGACGACCGGGCGCGACTCCGCGCCGAACTCGCGGCCCACCTCGGAGCCGCCCCCCGCTGACCGTCCACCGCGTACACCGAAGCGGGGCACCGGATTCCCGATCCGGTGCCCCGCGACCTTCCGTGTCGTGCCCGGTGTCAGCTTCCGGCCGCGACCTGCTCGCTCGTCCGCGAGGCCAGGACCTTGCGGTCCCGGCTGACGAGCAGACCGATGACCAGCTCGACCGGGGCGAGCACGATCAGCAGCACCAGGGCCGGGGTCCAACTGCCCGTGACCGACCCGATCAGGCCGAACAGGAGCGGACCGCACACCGCGCCCACGCCGTAGCCGACCGTCTGCACCATGCCCGACAGCTGGGCGGCCACGCCGGGGTCGGGCGAGCGCAGACCGATGAAGGTCATCGCCATCGCGAACCCGCCGCCCAGGGCCAGACCGAGGACGATGGCCCAGAACGTGGCGAGGTCGGGCTGGACGATCAGTCCGAGGTTGGCCACCGCGCCCAGGACGGCGACCGTGACGGTCACCGTCGCCGGACGCACTCGCCCGGAGAGCACGGGGGCCAGCACCGCGGCCGGGATGCTCACCAGCATGCACAGGGAGAGCACGGCGCCGGCCTCGGCGGCCCCGCGGTCGATGAGGATCGTCGGCAGCCACCCCAGGGCGGTGAAGAAGGCCAGGGCGCGAAGCGCCAGGTAGAGCGTGGTCTGCCAAGCGACGGCGTCACGCAGCAGCTTGCCCAGGACGGGGGGCGGCGCGGCCGCCCCATTCGGCTTCCCCTGGCTCAGGGCCAGGGGCACCCACACGACCAGGGCCAGGATCGCCAGCCCCGCCCACAGCACCAGGGCGGTGGGCCAGTCGACGCCGAGGCCGTCGCGCAGGGGGACGGTCACACCGGAGGACAGAGCCGCGCCACCGCTGAGGACCGCCGTGGCGAGCCCCGTGTAGAAGCGGATCCGGTCGGGGAAGGCGCTCTTGACCACGGCGGGGATCAGAACGTTTCCGATGGCGAGTCCGGCACCGGCCAGGACGGTGCCGACGAACAGGGTCGGCACGGCCGGGACGAACCGGATGGCCAGGCCGATGACGATCAGGACCAGCGCCAGCGTGACGGCGCTGTTGACACCGATCCTGCGGGCGAACGCAGGGGCGAGCAGGGCGAAGACGCCCAGACACAGGACCGGGAGAGTGGTGAGCAGGCTGATGGTCGCGCCGGACAGGCCCAGGTCCTCCTGGATCTGGCCGAGCAGGGGGGAGACGCTTCCGATGGCCGGGCGGAGGTTGACCGCGAGCAACACGAGCCCCACGGCCGTCCAGAGGAGGTTGGACGTCGCCCGGACGCCTTGTTGGTCTTGTGCCACGAGTTCCTCACTCAACGTGTCGGTGATGCGACTGGCCTGGCACAGGGGGTCAGACCAGAAAGACCAAGAGACCTGATACCCATCTATTAGCGATCAGGTAACCAAGATCTGCTAGATATAAGATAGCGTATCCCATGAACCGCCTGGATCGGCTTCCGTACGGAACGTCATCCACCGCCTCCCCGGGGGCTTCGGCGGGGGAACACCAGGACAGAGCAGGACCCAGAAGGGAAAGATCGTGGCTTACCACATCGCCGTGAAGTTCGACGTGCCCGCCGAGCACCGCGACGAGTTCATCGCCGCCGCTCTGGAGGACGGCCGGAACTCGAACGCCGACGAGCCCGGCACGCTGGCGTTCAACCTCGTCGAGGACGAGGAGACCGCCAACCGCTTCTACCTGATCGAGGCCTACGAGGACGAGGAGGCCTTCCAGGTGCACTGCGACGGAGCGCACTTCAAGAAGTTCTTCGACATCATCGGCAGCTGGGGCCAGGAGGGCCCCGAGTGGCTGGTGCGGGGCACCCAGCACGTCTGATCCCCAACCCGACACGAGTGCCCGTGTGGTGGAGCTCCACCACACGGGCACTCTTCTCATCTCCCTCCTCCGCCGCCCAGGAGGCGGAGGAGGGAGACCGACGCCTTCTACCCCTGCGGGGTCACCGGACCCTCGCCCGCTCCGGTGCGCACCGTGGCCTCCGCGATCTCCGACAGATCGGCCTCGGTCAACTCCAGCGAACCGGCGGCCAGCCACGCGTCGATCTGCGCGGGCCGGCGCGCGCCGACGATGGCGCCGGTCACACCGGGCCAGGCGGCCGCCCAGGCCACCGCGACGGCCGCGACCGTGGTCCCGTGCCGCTCGGCGACGGGCTCCAGCGCCCGGGCCAGGGCGAGGTTGGGCTCCAGGTTGGTGGTGAAGTCCACGTGCCCCCGCCGCCAGTCGGCGGCGTCCAGTGCCTCGACCCGTTCCCGGGAGAAGGCCCCGGTGAGCAGTCCGGACTGCATGGGTGAGTAGACGATCACACCGGTGCCGTTCTTCGCCGCCCAGGCCACCTCACCCGCGTTGGAGCGGTTGATCGCGGAGAACGGCGGCTGGACCGCCTCGACGTGGGCGACCGCCTCAGCCCGCTCCAGGAGCGGCACGTCGTGGTTGGACAGCCCGATGGCGCCTACCTTGCCCTCCGCCTTCAGCTCCGCCATCACCGCCCAGTACTCCTCGATCGGGGTCGCCTGGGGCGCCGGGCCGCCCGACTCCTCCCCGCTGTACTCCAGCGAGGCGCCCGTGTCGGGCCAGTGCACCTGGAACAGGTCGATCCGGTCCACCCCCAGGCGGGAGAGGGAACCCTCCACCTCGCGACGGACGCTGTCGGGGCGCATGATCCGGTGCGGGGGCGCGCCCGGGTCGTCCTCGTCCCAGACCAGACCGCACTTGGTGAAGACGAGGGGACGGTCGGCCTCGGGGAGAGGGGCGACGGCCTTGCCGACCACCTCCTCGGAGTGGCCGAGACCGTAGACGGCCGCGGTGTCGATCCAGTTGACGCCGTTCTCGACGGCGTGGCGGATGGCGGCGATCGACTCAGCGTCGTCCTGAGCCCCCCACGAGTAGCGCCAGCCACCGCCTCCGATCGCCCAGGCACCCAGGCCGACCCGGGTGATGTCCATCCCGGTGTCGCCCAACGGGCGGGTCTGCAGGCTCATTCGCGTACTCCCATCGGTCGTGTCAGTGCGTCTGAGCATCAGAACCCATGTTCTCACATGAAGGCAGATGTTTGCTCGAAATCAATCATCTATCAGGGTTCCTTCATCCATAAGAGTACGTATACTTATCTGGACTCGCACACACGCCGACCTGGAAGAGGTGCCCCCCATGTGTGGACCCGAGCTGATCCGCAACGCCCAGAGCAGTCTCGCCAAGGACAGCGCCGACACCGCGACGATGACGGCGCCCCGACCGACGACCCCCGAACCCGCGGCCCCCGCCCGACCCGCCAGCGCGGGGGTGGGCCGACGCCGGATGCTCACGGGATCCGCCGCCGTGGGCGCCCTCCTCACCGGCATCGGCGCACTGGGCGTCGGCAACAGCGACCCCGCCTACGCCCAGGCCCTCAACGGCGTCTCCGCCTCCCGCCTGCGGGTCACCAACCTCAGCCACGCCATCCACACCGACTTCCCCGTCTACTCCCCCTTCGCTCTGGAGCCCAACATCTTCCAGACCGCGTGGGTGGACGACGACGGCTACAACGCGCTCAAGCTGGAGATCGACGAGCACACGGGGACCCACATGGACGCCCCCTGGCACTTCTTCGACAACGACGACGCCCTGCGCAACGAACAGATGGACCCGGCGAACCTGGTCTGCCCCCTGGTCGTGATCCGCATCGCCGACCGCGCCGAGACGGACCTGGACGCCGAGGTCACCGTGCGGGACCTGCGGAACTGGGAGCGGCGCTACGGCCGCATCCCGCGGCGCGCCCTCATCGCCATGGACTCCGGCTGGACCCGACGCGTGCTCAGCGGCCAGGCCGACATGCTGAACCGCGGCAGTGACGGGATCCCCCACTTCCCCGGGTTCAGCGCCGAGGCGTGCGCCTGGCTGCTGAACCACCGCGACGTCGCCGGCATCGCGGTGGACAGCCCGAGCCTGGACCCGGGCCCCAAGTCCGTCTCCGACCCCCAGGCCCACATCCTGATGCTGGGCGCGAACAAGTACGGCCTCGAGATCACCGCGCACATGGACGAGGCCCCCGAGTGCGGCGCCATCGCCGTGGTCGGTGTCATCAACACCAAGGGCGGGACCGGCGGCCCCACCCGCCTCCTGGCCGTCCACTGACCGAACCGCCCCCCTGGCACTCGGCCCCCGAAGACGCCGGTCTTGGCCGCCGGCGCCCTCGGGGGCCGTTCACGTGCCCCGACCGGATCAGCTCCAGCCGTACCGTCCCCGCAGTACGTCCGCGACCAGACCGAACCGCTCCTCGTCCAGGACCGCGGCCTCCCGACGGATGCCGTCCTCCTCGAACTCGAAGAGACGGTCCACCCGAACGTGGGAGTCCCGGCCCTCGCGGTCCCAGGATCCGCTGCCGATGGGCAGCCAGTCCTGGCTCTCCCACGCCTCGGGGCTCTGGGACGAGAGCATGAGACCGTGCAGTCGGCCGTCCTTGCGCCCCACGACGAGCATCGGCCGGTCCTTGCCCTGGGAGGGATCCTCCTCGTAGGGGACCCACGTCCACACGATCTCGCCCGTGTCGGCGAGACCGTCGCGTTCGGGAGCGTAGGCGATACGGGTCGCGTTGCGTTCGGTGGGGATCTCACGGACCTGGCCGTGCTGGGGGTGCGGGTCGGACCCGCGCGCTGTGTCTTCGCTCACAGGAGGCATCCTAGGCGGTGCCGGCGGCCCGTGGAACGACCTCGGCCCGCCGTCCGCCTCAGCAGGCCTCGAAGAGGTGTCCGGGCTCGTCGGACACGACGAGATCGCGGTCGCGCAGGATGGTGCTGGCGGGGGACTCCGGGTCGGCGCACGCCTCCTCGAAGGGGATGTCCAGGGTGTCGGGGTACTCGATGGCCAGGACGGCGTCACCGTAGACGTCGGTGTAGGCGGAGCACTCCTGGTAGGCGACGCACTCCTCGGCCACCGCCAGGTCGAACCCGGCCTGCTCGTGCGCCCGGTACGTCAGCTCGGCGGCGTTCTTCTGGGCCGCGTCCATCCCCAGGGCGTGCGCCGCCTCCACCAGTTCGGCGGCCAGGGCGAGGGCGTCGTCGGCGTCGAAGGCTCCCCCGGAACGGGTGAAGGAGTCCAGGTTGTCGAACTCCACGGCGTCGAAGCCCCGCTCCGCGCAGTCCGCGACCGTCTGGCCGACGACGTCGGCGACCTCCCCTCGGCGTTCCTCGGTGGACACGTCCAGCAACACCTCGTCCGGCCAGTCGGGGTCGGCGACGAACGCGCCGTCGGCGTCCCGCAGCAGCGCGTCGGGATGCTCCGACACCCACCGCTCCAGGTCCTGGGGTTGGGTCTGGAACGCGTTGACGTAGCAGACCGAGTACAGGTCCGGCGCGGGTTCGTCGCTGGAGTCGCGCACCACCGCCACCACGTCCGGCGCGGGTTCGTAGCCGCCGCCGAGCTGGTAGTCGAACGGCCCGACGGGCACTGACGGCTCCGGAACCCCCTCCTCGCTCGCGGAACCCGTCGTCCGGGACGCCTCGGTCGGCGCACACCCGACGCACAGGACCGCCAGGGCCAGGGCACCCGTCCACCGGAAGGCGTAGGGAGGCGTCACAGGATCACCAGATCGTCTCGGTGCACCAGTTCGCGCTCGTAGGAGGGACCCATCTCCCTGGCCAGCCACCGCGTCGACCTACCCATCATGTCGGGGACTTCGGAGGCGTCGTAGTTGACCAGACCGCGCGCGACCACGGTGCCCTCCTCGTCGCGCAGGTCCACCGGGTCGCCCGCGCTGAAGTCGCCCATGACCTTGACCACGCCCGCGGGCAGCAGGGAGGCCTTCTCACTCACGACCGCGACCACCGCGCCCGGGTCCAGGACGAGGCTTCCCCGACCGGCGGTGGCGTGGGCGAGCCACAGCTGACGGGTCGAGGGGCGGCGGCCCTCGGCCGGGGCGAAGAGGGTGCCCACCCGCTCCCCCGCCAGGGCGGCGCGCGCGTTGGCCGCCGAGGTCAGCACCGTCTGCACGCCCGCCTCGGTGGCGATGCGCGCCGACTCCACCTTCGTCACCATGCCGCCGGTGCCCACACCCCGCTTGCCCGCGCTGCCGATGTCGATGCCGTCCAGGTCCCCGGGGCCGCGCACGAGGTCGACCACGGAGGTGGACGGGTCGGAGGGGTTGCCGTCGTACAGGGCGTCCACGTCGGAGAGCAGGACGAGCGCGTCCGCGCGCAGGAGGTGTGCGACGAGGGCGGCGAGGCGGTCGTTGTCGCCGAACCGGATCTCGTGGGTGGCCACGGTGTCGTTCTCGTTGACGATCGGCACCGCCCCGATGTCCAACAGACGGCGCAGGGTGCGCTGCGCATTACGGTGCTGCACCCGCCGCATCATGTCCTCCACCGTGAGCAGGACCTGGGCGGCGGTGAGGCCGTGCCCGGCCAGCTCGGCGGTGTAGGACGCCAGCAGCAGGCCCTGTCCGACGCTGGCCGCCGCCTGCTGCGAGGCCAGGTCGCGCGGGCGCCGGGTCAGTCCGAGGGGGGTCATCCCGGCGGCGACGGCTCCGGAGGAGACCAGGATGACCTCCTGCCCGAGCGCGCGCCGGGCCGCCAGGACCTCGACGAGGTCGCGGATCCGGCCGGAGTCGATGCGGCCCTCGGGGGTCGTCAGCGACGACGACCCCACCTTGACCACGACCCGCCGCGCGTTCGCCACGGCCTTGCGGCCCGCGACCTCGAGTTCGTCGATGTGTTCGGTTCTCACGCTGTCCACCGGGGGCTTTCCATCCGTGGCACGGCTCCAGGCTCGATCGCCGTGCGCGTACCTGAGTGTGGGTCCGGCTGGTGTGGAGCGGTGTCCCCGCGCGGGTCAGCCCAGCCGGGTGTCGGTGCCGCGCGGGCCGGACGGGACGGCCTCGGCGTCGGTCGACGGGTCCCAGTCGAAGACCACGGAGTCCTCCTCGGTTCCGATGTAGACCTCGGCCCCCTCGGTGGCGCCGGCCTTGGCCAGCTCCTCCTCGATGCCAAGGCGGTTGAGGCGCTCGGCCAGGTAGCCGACGGCCTCGTCGTTGGAGAAGTCGGTCTGACGCACCCAGCGGGCGGGCTTGTCGCCGCGCACACGAAAGGCGTTGTCTCCCAGCGGCACGACCTCGAACGGGGTGTCGCCGATCATCTTCGGACGGATCACGATCCGGGTGGGCTCGGCCACGGGAGCGGCCTCACGGGCGGCGGCCACCTGCTCGCCCAGGGCGAAGGACAGCTCGCGCAGCCCCTCCCGGGACGCGGCGGAGACCTCCAGGACGCGGTACCCGCGCTCGACCAGCATCGGCCTGACCAGTTCGGCGAGTTCACGGGCCTCGGGCACGTCCACCTTGTTCAGGGCGACGATGCGCGGGCGGTCGGACAGGTCGACGCCGGTGCGCTCACCGTAGGCGACCAGCTCGGCCTCCAGGGCCTCCAGATCGCTGACCGGGTCGCGACCGGACTCGTAGGTCGCGCAGTCGAGTACGTGCAGCAGCGTGGAACAGCGTTCGATGTGGCGCAGGAACTCCAGGCCCAGGCCTCTACCGTCGCTGGCTCCGGGGATGAGGCCGGGCACGTCGGCGATGACGTACTGGACGGCGCCCGCCTCGACCACCCCGAGGTTGGGGATGAGGGTGGTGAAGGGGTAGTCCGCGATCTTGGGCCGCGCCGCGGAGAGGGCCGCGATGAGCGACGACTTGCCCGCGCTGGGGAAGCCCACCAGGCCGACGTCGGCGATGGTCTTCATCTCCAGGCGCACGTCGAAGGCCTCGCCCTCCTCGCCCTTGAGGGCGAAGCCGGGCGCCTTGCGCTTCTTGGAGGCCAGTGCCGCGTTGCCCAGACCGCCGGAGCCGCCCTTGGCCAACACGAGCCGGGTCCCGTGGCCGACCAGGTCGGCGACGACCTCGCCGTCCATGTGGGTGACCACGGTGCCGTCGGGGACGGTGAGCACGAGGTCGTCACCGTTGGCGCCGGCGCGGTGGCCGCCCTGCCCGGGGGTTCCGTTCTGGGCGCCGCGGTGGGGGCGGCGCTGGTAGTCCAGGAGCGTGGCGGTCTGGGCGTCGACCTCCAGGACGACGTCACCACCGCGGCCTCCGTTCCCGCCGTCCGGCCCGCCCAACGGCTTGAACTTCTCCCGGTGCACGGAGGCACAGCCATGCCCGCCGTTCCCGGCCTTGACGTGCAAGACCGCCTCGTCGACGAAGTCAGGCATAGCTCTCCCCGTTACTCGTGCGGCCCCGCCCGGCGACGGAGACCGCGAACCACACGCGTCAACCAGTGACAACGCGAGGGGCGGGCCAGTGTTCCCTGGCCCGCCCCGAAATCCACAACGTCCGCGCGTGACCTACTCGGCGGCGGCGGGAACGATGTTCACGGCCTTGCGGCCGCGGTAGTTGGCGAACTTGACCTCGCCGCCGACCAGGGCGAACAGCGTGTCGTCGCCACCACGGCCGACGTTGGCGCCCGGGTGGAACTTGGTGCCGCGCTGACGGATCAGGATCTCGCCGGCCGAAACGGTCTGACCGCCGAAGCGCTTGACACCAAGCCGCTTGGCGTTGGAGTCACGACCGTTACGGCTGGACGAAGCGCCCTTCTTGTGTGCCATCTCTCCAGGCCTCCTACTTCGCCGCGATGCCGGTGACGCGCACCTGGGTGTGCTTCTGGCGGTGACCCATGCGCTTCTTGTAACCGGTCTTGTTCTTGTACTTCAGGATGTTGATCTTGGGACCAGTGGTCTCACCGAGAACCTCGGCGGTGACCGTGTACCCGCTCAGCTTGTCGGCCTCGCTGATGACGTCGTCACCGTCGACGACAAGGATGGGCTGCCAGGTCAGGGTGGCGCCGGCCTCCTCGGAGACCCTGTCGATGTTCAGGACGTCATCGACGGACACCTTCTCCTGTCGGCCGCCCGCTCGCACGATCGCGTACACCGGGTAACTCTCTTCCTGCTCGCTCAACGAATAATGCACTCACTGGGACCATTCCCGGGGGAAGTCCAGGCCCGCTCGCGCGGGGCCCCCGGGTCAGCCCTGCCTGTGCCAGGCCTGGCTGTGAAGGGGCCGCTCCCACCGTGGTGGGAAGAAGCCTCGTTCCACGATCCACTGATCGCCTGTAGCGGGGCGCGGGGATCTGAGGGAAACAAACCCTGCGTGGAGAGCACTTCGGTGTCGGGGCGCGTGATCACACGGAGCGCGCCGACGCACCGCCCATCAGATTACCACTGACCCGCCGCGGGACTGTACAGCTGCTTGCTTTGGGCCTCCGCTCCGCTTTGGCCCGTGTTCGGGCGTCCCCAAGGCAGGGATGCTTCATCCTCGTCCTCGCCTGCCGCTCGTTCCTCGCTCGCGGCTCGACTCGCCCACCCGTCGCCCGCCGCCACCCTCAAACGACGCCTTCGGCGCAGCACTCACTCGAAGCACCCTGCCGACGCCCGAACGGCAACCCCCTGGGGTGACCACCCCGGGGATCCACAGCGCGCGTCCGTCCCCCTGGAGGGTCCCAGGGGGACGGACGCGACGGGTGTGGCTTAACCGGCCTCCACCGCGGTCGGCGAGGTGGCCGCCGCCTTGGTACGCCGGGTCCGACGGCGCTTCGGGCGCTCCCCCGCCTCGTCCTCGGTACCGGCGGCGGGTGCCTCCGGCTCCGGGGCCGTGTCCTCGGCGGGCGCCTCGGCCGCCGCACGGGCGGTACGACGCGTCGTGGTCCGCCTGGTCCGGGTCTTCTTCACCGGGGCCTCGGGCTCCGCCTCGGTCGGCTCAGCGGCCTCCGCAGCGGGCCTCTCGGCCGCCTCCTGGGGCTCGGCCCCTGCGGGCTCCCCGGCAGGAGCGGTCCGGGCGCGGTCGTCCCCGGTCGGTTCCTCCGCGACCTCGGCGCCCTTACGGGCGCGGGTGGTCCGCTTCCGGGTCCGCTTCGCGGGCTTCTCGGCGGGTTCGGCGGGTTCCTCGGCGGCGGGCGCGGGCTCGACGGGCTCCTCGGCGATCCCGGCCTTCGCGGCCGTCGCCTTCTTCTCCGCCTTGTCGGCCCTCTTCTCCGCCTTCTGGGCCCGCTCCTGCTTCTCGGACTTGTCAGCCTTCTCGGCCTTGTCCTGCTTCTCCGCCTTCTCGGCCTTGTCGGCCTTGTCGGAGGGCTGGTCCGCCTCGCCCTTGCCCTTCTTCTTCTTGCGGCCGCCGTTGCCGCCCTTGCCCTCCACCGGCTCGGTGGACAGCACCAGGCCGCGGCCGCTGCAGTGGTCGCACGAGTGCGAGAAGGCCTCCAGGAGCCCCTGACCGACCCGCTTACGGGTCATCTGCACCAGGCCGAGCGAGGTGACCTCGGCCACCTGGTGCTTGGTGCGGTCCCTGGACAGGCACTCCAGCATGCGGCGCAGCACGAGGTCGCGGTTGGACTCCAACACCATGTCGATGAAGTCGATCACGATGATGCCGCCGATGTCGCGCAGCCGGAGCTGGCGGACGATCTCCTCCGCCGCCTCCAGGTTGTTCTTGGTGACGGTCTCCTCGAGGTTGCCGCCCTGACCGGTGAACTTGCCGGTGTTGACGTCGACCACGGTCATGGCCTCGGTGCGGTCGATGATCAGCGACCCACCGCTGGGCAGCCACACCTTACGCTCGAGGGCCTTGTTGATCTGTTCGTCGATCCGGTAGGCGGCGAAGACGTCGCGGTCCTCGGTCCAGTGGGAGAGCCGCTCGGACAGGTTGGGCGCCACGTAGTCGACGTACTCGTGAACGGTGCTCCACGCCTCCTCGCCGGAGACCACCAGGCTGGAGAAGTCCTCGTTGAACACGTCCCGCACGACTCGGACCGTGAGGTCGGGCTCACTGTTGAGCAGCGACGGAGCGCTCGCCGACTTCGACTTGCGCTTGATGGACTCCCACTGGTTGGCCAGGCGCGAGATGTCGCGCTCCAGCTCCTCCTCGCTGGCCCCCTCGGCGGCGGTGCGCACGATCACGCCCGCGCCGGACGGCATCACCTTCTTGAGGATCTGCTTCAGACGCGCGCGCTCCTTGTCGGGGAGCTTGCGGCTGATCCCGGTCATGGAACCGCCGGGCACGTACACCAGGTAACGGCCCGGGAGGCTGATCTGGCTGGTCAGGCGGGCGCCCTTGTGCGCGATCGGGTCCTTGGTGACCTGCACCAGGACCGACTGGCCCGACTTGAGGACCGATTCGATGCGCTTGGGCTGGCCGTCCAGGCCGAAGGAGTCCCAGTTGACCTCGCCCGCGTACAGGACGGCGTTGCGGCCCTTGCCGATGTCGACGAAGGCGGCCTCCATGGACGGCAGGACGTTCTGCACCCGGCCCAGGTAGACGTTGCCCACGTAGGAGCGGTGGGTGGCCCGGTCGACGTAGTGCTCGACGAGGACGTCGTCCTCCAGCACCGCGATCTGGGTGCGGTCGCCGTTGCGGCGGATCACGAGGTCGCGCTTGACCGACTCACGGCGCGCGAGGAACTCCGACTCGGTGACGATCGGGGCGCGGCGGCGGCCCTGCTCACGGCCCTCGCGGCGGCGCTGCTTCTTGGCCTCCAGCCGGGTGGAGCCGCGGACCGCCTGGACCTCGTCCTCGATCGGCTTCTCCTGGCGCGGCTCACGCACCTTGACCACGGTGTTGGGCGGGTCGTCAGTGGTGGTCTCGGTGGCGGAGCCGGCCCTGCGGCGCCGGCGGCGGCGACGACGGCTGCCGCGCTCGCCCTCCTCGGCGGCGGGCTGTTCGGGCGTGGTCTCGGCGGTCTCCTCCGCGGTCCTCTCGCCCTCGCGCTCCCGTTCCTCGTCAGCCCGGCCCGCGGTCTCCGCGGTCTCTCCACCGGTCTCCTCACCGGTGCGTGAGCGGCCCCGGCCCCGGCCCCCGCGGCGGCGGCGCCGGCGGCTCGGCCGCTCCTCGGCGGTGTCGGCTGCCTCGGCGGCCTCGGCGCTCTCGGCGGGCTCCTCGGCCAGGGCGTCCGTCTCCTCGGCGGACTCCTCGTCCTCAGCCGGTTCGGCCTCGGCCGACTCGGCCCGCGCGGGCGCGCCCTGCTGGGCGACCGGCGGTTGGAAGAGCATCGTGGGCGACTGGAAGACGGCGCCGCCGCCCCCGGGGGCCTCCTCGGTACCCGTGGACGAGGCGGCCTCGTCGGCCTTCGGTTCCACGGCCCGTGCCTCCTCGGCCGGAGCGGGCTCTGCGGCCTTGCGCCTGCCGCCCTTGCGCCCGGCGGTCCGGGGCTCCTCGGCCGGGGCCGCCTCGGCGTCCTTCTTCGCGGTGGCCCTGGTGGTGGAGCGCTTGCGGCGCGCGGGCGCCTCCTCCGCGGGGCTGCCGGCGGCGCGCACGGTGCGCTTGCGCGGAGCGGCGGCCACGGAGGTCTTCACCGTGCCCACCTCACCGGACCCGGCGAGGGTGGTCACCGGCTGGGAGGGGGTGGTGGCGGTGTCGTCTGGCTCGGGGGGCGGTCCAGCCGCACGGCGTGCGCCCTTGGCGGACGCGGGTGTGGTCACCCGCACCCCGCCGTCCCCCGGAGGGGGCGTCGCCGCCTTGGCGTCGGTTGTTTCAGTTGTACCCGCGGCGCCCTCGGCGCCGTTCGTGGGCTCGTTGTCGAGCATCCGGGCGGTCTCCCGTCAAAGTCCTCGGGCGCGCCGCGACCTCTCGGTCGGCGGCGCGGCTCACGAGAACTGTCGTCGCTGTGTCAGCGCCGGCGGCACCGGAGTGTCGCCGGGGCAAAGTCCTGTGGTCGCGCCCATGTACCCCAAGGTGGGGCCGCTCATGGGCGCGGTCCCGTCATGGGCGCCGACGGCCGTGGTGCGTTCTCGCTCCGCTCGTCACCTTCGCCCACGGATCCGGTGCCCACGGTGGTGTGGGCGGCGGGCCGGTCCGCGGTGAGCGGGTCCGCGATCGCACCTGTCGTCTCGTCAAGTGGCCCCTGCGCCAGCCGGGTCATCAGCGGTGATGACGGCGGCGCGAGGTCGGCCACGAGGCGTAGGCCGGTCAGCACGTCGTCTGGTCGGACGGCAGGTGTCGTGTGCCGAACGACCATTCGAAGTATGGCATATGTCGCGTGTTGTTCCCCTGGGGCGCGCCCGTCGGGCACGCCAGCCACGTCGAGTCGGACCACCGCCGGGCGTGTGTCGAACCGGCGTCGGCCCTTCTTCGTCATCCGTTCCACCTCGACACTGTCGGCGGCCAGGAAGGCGTTCGCCGCCGCCGCGGCCGCGTCGGGGTCGACGCCCGCCAACTCCACCCGCCACTCCGAGGCCTGGAGCCGGTCGGCGAGCCCGGAGCTGCCGGCCTCGACGACCTCGACGATGTCCACACCCTCGGGCATGGCCTCGTCGATGTCGGCTCTGACCCGTTCGGGGTCGCGTTCCTCGACCAGGGTCAGTTCGAGGTACTCCGCGTCACTGGCGACCCCGGTGGGGGCCGCACCGGTATAGGAGACCTTCGGATGCGGCGAGAAGCCCGCGGAGAACGCGACCGGGACGTCCGCCCTACGCAGAGCGCGTTCCAGCGCCCGGGCGATGTCGCGGTGACTGGCGAATCTCATGCGGCCCCGCTTGGCGTAGCGGACGCGGAGCCGTTGGCCGGGTCTGGTGGTGGAGGGTGAGGTGGTGCCCTCGGATGCGGGGGGCAGCTCAACTCCTTTCCTCATGCCCCCGGTGGGGTCGGCGTGCGACCTGAAGGGGCTGTTCCTCAGTCCTGTTCAGCGTACGGTGCGCGGTGGTGCACATGCGCCAACAGGACCACGCATACCGGTACCTCCCCCACTGACCTGCGGTCGAAAAGTCCCGATGCCATCCGGGCGGAGAGCGAACCGGTATTCACCACCAGAACGCGGAGGCCCCGAAAAAAAATCCGGAGAAAATCCGGATCCGATGGCAACCCCCCAACCGCCCCGCGAGTCCTACTACACGTACGGCCCGGCGCGAGCGGGGCGCCGGGCCGTACTCCTTCCTCCCGGAGGGCTCCCCCACAGGGGTAGAGCGTCCGGAGCGCGCATCCTACTGGAGAGCCCTCCTCAGCGACCAGAGCGCCCCCAGCCCCTCCCGGCGTCCTCGGGGCGCCGCCCGGGAGCGCTTGGGGGCGGCCCGCTACTTCACGGTGAGCGGGAGCAGCGGCCGTCCGTCCGAGGGGGCGTTGATCTGGATCTCGGTTCCCATGCTCGGGCACACACCGCAGTCGTAGCAGGGGTTCCACCGGCAGTCGTCGACCTCGACCGACTCCTCCCCGTGCAGCGAGTCCTGCCAGTCCTGCCACAGCCACGAGCGGTCCAGCCCCGCGTCGAGGTGGTCCCACGGCAGGACCTCGTCCTCGTCGCGCTCACGGGTGGTGTACCAGTCCAGGTCCACCGGTTCGCCGGCGAGGGCGGTCTCGGCCCCCTTGGCCCAGCGGGCGTAGGAGAAGTGCTCGCTCCAACCGTCGAACCGGCCGCCCGAGCGCCACACCTCCTCGACGACCCGGCCCACACGGCGGTCACCCCGTGAGAGCAGTCCCTCGATGATCGACGGGCGCCCCTCGTGGTAGCGCAGCCCGATGGACTTGCCGTACCTGCGGTCGCCCCGCAGCCGGTCGCGCAGCTTGCGCAGGCGCGCGTCGACCACCTCATGCGAGGTCTGCCCCGCCCACTGGAACGGGGTCTGCGGCTTGGGCACGAACCCGCCGATGGACACCGTGCAGCGGATGTCCTTGCGGCCGGTCACCTCGCGGCCGGTACGGATCACCTCGGTGGCCAGGTCGGCGATGGCCAGGACGTCCTCGTCCTCCTCGGTGGGCAGCCCGCACATGAAGTACAGCTTCACCTGGCGCCACCCGGCCTCGTAGGCGGCGGTCACCGTGCGGATGAGGTCCTCCTCGGTGACCATCTTGTTGATCACCCGGCGCATCCGCTCACTGCCGCCCTCGGGAGCGAAGGTCAGGCCCGAGCGGCGCCCGTTCCGGGTCAGCTCGCCCGCCAGGTCGATGTTGAAGGCGTCCACGCGTGTGGAGGGCAGGGACAGCCCCGTGTTGGTGCCCTCGTACCGGTCGGCCAGCCCCTTGGCGATGTCGCCGATCTGGCTGTGGTCGGCGCTCGACAGGGACAGCAGGCCCACCTCCTGGAAACCGGTGGCCCTCACCCCCTCGTCGACCATCCTCGTCACGGTCTCCTGGTTGCGCTCACGCACCGGACGGGTGATCATCCCCGCCTGGCAGAACCGGCAGCCCCGGGTGCACCCGCGGAAGATCTCCACGCTGTAGCGCTCGTGCACGGACTCGGCGGTCGGCACGATGGGCTTCTTGGGGTAGGGCCACTGGTCCAGGTCCATCACGGTGTGCTTGTGCACCGTGCCCGGCACACCCGGGCGGTTGGGCGTGTAGGCGGCGATCCGGCCGTCGGAGTGGTAGGCCACGTCGAAGAAGCGCGGCACGTACACCCCGCCCGTCGCGGCCAGCCGGAGGAGGAGTCCCTCCCTCCCGCCGGGTTCGCCCTCCTCCTTGAACTCCCGGATGATCTCGGTGATCGCGAGCGCGACCTCTTCGCCGTCGCCCAGCACCACGGCGTCCAGGAAGTCCGCGATCGGCTCCGGGTTGAACGCCGAGTGGCCGCCCGCCAGCACGATCGGGTGGCCCTCGCCCCGGTCCGCGGAGCGCAGCGGGATACCCGCCAGGTCCAGCGCCGTGAGCAGGTTCGTGTACCCCATCTCGCTGGCGAAGCTCACCCCCAGCACGTCGAACGCCGACACCGGGCGGTGGGCGTCCACGGTGAAGTGCGGGACGCCGTGCTCGCGCATCAGCGACTCCAGGTCCGGCCAGACCGCGTACGTGCGCTCCGCCAGCACGCCCTCGCGCTCGTTGAGGACCTCGTAGAGGATCTGCACACCCTGGTTGGGCACCCCGACCTCATAGGCGTCCGGGTACATCAGCGCCCAGCGCACCGAGGTGTCGTCCCACTCCTTGACCACGGAGTTGAGCTCGCCCCCGACGTACTGGATGGGCTTGCTCACCTTCGGCAGCAGGGGTTCCAGCCGCGGGAAGACGCTTTCGACGGACATGGTGAGACCTTCGGTCGATGGCGGACGTGCGGTTTCTCCAGGTTACCGACGCACGGAGCGGTTCACTCGAACCCGCGGTCCCGTGAGCTCACGGCCAGAACCAGGCCGAGCGCCACGAGGTTGGCGACGATGGCGGTGCCCCCGTAGGAGACGAACGGCAGCGGCAGGCCCGTGACCGGCATGATCCCGAGCCCCATACCGATGTTGATGAAGCTCTGGAAGGCGAACCACGCGGCCACCCCCACACACAGCAGGCGCGGGTAGGGCTGGTCGCACCCCTGGGCGATGCGCAGGATCCGCCAGAAGACCACGGCGAACAGCACGATCATCGCCCCGGCCCCCACGAACCCGAGCTCCTCGCCCGCCACCGTGAAGATGAAGTCCGTGTGCTGCTCGGGCACGAACCGCCCGTGCGTCTGCTCCCCCTGGAACAGGCCGGTGCCGTCGAACCCGCCCGAGCCCACGGCGATCAGCGCCTGGGCCGAGTTGTACCCCGCCCCCTGCGGGTCCGCCGACGGATCCATCAGCGTGGCCAGCCGGTCCAACTGGTAGGGCTCCAACAGGTCGAACCACCAGACCGCGACACCGGTCGCCACCCCGCACGCCAGCATGCCCGCCACCCACACGATCGGGGCGCCCGACATCGTGAGCATCCCCAGGAAGATCACGCCGAGCACGAGGGTGGTCCCCAGGTCGGGCTGCAGCAGCACCAGTGCGAGCGGCAGCGCGAGCACCAGCAGGGCGTACAGGACGTCCCGGGTCATCGGCTTGGTCTCGCCGTCACGGGGTTCCCCGAGGAGGGTGGCCATCATGAGCACCAGACCGACCTTGGCCAGCTCGCTGGGCTGGAACTGGAACCCGCCGAGCACGATCCAGCCGCGCGATCCGTTGATCACCGCGCCCAGGGGCGTCAGCACCAGGATCAGCGCGACCACCGTGGCGCCGTACACCAGGTGCGCGTAGGCGCGCACGGCCCGGTAGTCGACCGAGGCCACCGCGAGGCACAGCGCCCAGGCCACCGCGAGGTGGGCCAGGTGGCGGCGCACGTGGCCGGTGGCCTCCAGCGGGCCGCTGCCGTCACCCGGCAGGGTCGCCGACCACACCAGCAGGGAACCGACGGCGCACAGCGCCAGCGCGGCGCCGATCAGCGTCCAGTCCAGGCGGCGGGCGGCCCCCGCCGCGGAGCGGCCGATCCGGGCTCGGGACGGGCCCGACACGCCCACGTGTGTACTCATCGCTCACCGGTCCAGGAGGTCGATGGAACCGTCCGGACGGACCGTGGGCAGGCCCACCCAGGGGGCGCCGCCGGGCAGCGCGGGTTCGGCACGACCCTCGTCGTCGCCCTCCTCCTCGCCCTCGTCCTCGGCGTCCTCCCCCTCGGCGTCCTCGGCGGAGAAGCCGTAGATGCCCTCGTAGATCTCCCGGGCGATGGGCGCGGAGGTCGCGCCACCGGTACCGCCCTGGGAGACCAGCACGACGATGGCGAACTGCGGGTCGTCCGCGGGGGCGTAGGAGGCGAACCACGAGGACACCTGGCGGCCCACGACGTCGGCACTGCCCGTCTTGCCCGCGACGGACACCCGGTCCTGCGGGAAGCCGCCGAAGGCCCCGCTCGCCGTACCCGCCTTGGGCACCTCGGTCAGCGCCGCCTGGAGGTAGCTCAGGGTCTGGTCGCTGACGGGCAGGCGCCCGGCCACGACCGGCTCGATCTCCTCGACCACCGAACCGTCGGCGGAGACGAACGCCTTGCCCACGCGCGGTTCGTACAGAGTGCCCCCGTTGGCGATGGCCGCGTAGGCGTTGGCCAGTTGCAGGGGGCTGACCAGTACGTCGCCCTGGCCGATGGCGAAGTTGACCGCCTCACCCGCGCGCCACTCGAAGCCCTCCACGCAGTGCTCGTGGGCCAGGCGCTTGAGGTAGGCCGCGTGTGAGGGGTCGGTCTCGGCCACGTCCGGATAGCCGTGCTCGGCGCGGTAGCAGTTGTTCTCCCGGTTGGCCTCCCAGAAGGTGCGCTTCCACTCGCGGTCGGGGATGCGCCCGCTCGTCTCGTAGGGCAGGTCGATCCCGGTCGGAGACCCGAAGCCGTAGCCGCGGGCCATGTTCGCCATGGCCTCATCCGGCTCGCCCTCCGGGTGCAGTCCGCCGTCGCGGAGCCACAACTGGTAGCCGAAGTTGTAGAAGACGGTGTTGCAGGAGACCACGATCGCCCGGTGCAGCGTGATCGAGCCATGGCCCTGCCCCGCGTAGTTGGCGAAGTTCTGGCCCCCGATGTTGACCGAACCGGGACAGGCGTAGGTGCTGCGCAGCGAGTACCCGCTCTCGGCGGCGGCCGACAGCGACGACACCTTGAACGTCGAACCCGGCGGGTACTGGCCCTGGAGCGCCCGGGAGAGCAGGGGTTCGCCCGCCTCCTCGCTGAGCATCTCGTCGAAGGTCTCCTGGTCGATCCCGCCCTGCCAGACGCTGGGGTCGTAGGTCGGCACGCTGGCCATCGCCACGACGCCGCCGGTGCGCACGTCCAGGACGACGGCGGCGCCGGCGTCGGCCTTGTAGCGGGGCCTGGCCGCGGCCATCCCCTTGGCGAGGGCCTCCTCCGCGATCCGCTGGACCTCCAGGTCGATGTGGGTGACCAGGTGCATCCCGGGTTCGGGCGGCCGGTCGGAGATCACCTCCATCACCTGGCCGTGGTTGTTCACACCGAGCGTGCGCAGGCCGGCGGTGCCGCGCAGCCGCGTGTCGTAGACCTTCTCCAGCCCGTCGCGGCCCACCTGGTCGATGCCGGTGAACTGCGTGCGCAGCTCCTCGCGGGCCTCCAGCTCCTCCTGGGTGACCGGCTGGAGGTAGCCCAGCACCTGTCCGGCGAGCGCGCCGTTGGGGTACTCGCGCAGGGCGTGGGCCTGGGCCGTGATCCCGGGAAACTCGTCGGCCCGCTCCATGATGTGCAGCGCGACGGGCGCCTCGACCCCCTCCGCCAGGGTGACCGGCTGGTAGGGCGAGCCCGGCCAGCAGGGGCGCTGGACGTCGGGGCCGCACAGGCGCATCCGCTGCCGGAGCTCCTCCAGCGGGACGTCGAGCACCCCGGCCAGGTCGGACAGGACGGCCTCGCCGCCGTCGTCCATGCCGGTGAGCTCGTGGTAGTCGGCGGACACGACCAGCTCGGTCCGGTTGCTCACCAGGGGACGGCCCCGGGCGTCGAGGATCTGGCCCCGGGTGGCGGGGACGACGAGCCGCTGGTGGTGGTTGGAGACGGCGAGTTCGCGGTAGTGCTCCCCCCTCGGCACCTGGAGGTACCACAGGCGTACCCCCAGCAGGGCGAACAGGGCCACGACCAGGACCTGGACGAGGACGATGCCCACCGTGCCGAGCTTGCGGCCCGGCAGGGAGGGGTCCACGGGTGGTCTGCGCACGGGATCACCACCCTCCCAGACCGGTTGGTCCCTGGATGGTGGCGAACTCGTTCTCGGTGAACGCGTTGCGGATCCACAGCAGGGGCACCGTGACCAGCGGGGAGACGAGCGTCGTCAGGACCGTGCCCACCCCCACGGCGACCGCCGTCGCGCCGAGGGACACGCGCGGGTCGCCCATCACCAGTCCCACGGCCGCGTATCCCAGGCCCACGCCCAGCGATGTCACCGCGGTGACCCCGATGCCGGTCCACGCCGAGGGCGGGGCGCCCACCGCCCCCGGGGAGCCGGTGTTGGCGCGCAGCAGGGCGACCAGGTAGGCGGCGACGCACAACACGAGCGCGTAGCGGCCCACGGCGTGTTCGGCGGGCGGAAGCAGGTCCATCGCCAGGCCGGCCGCGAAGCCCGCGCTCGCCGCCACGGCCGGAGTGGTGGTCAGGGCCACCGCGACCAGGGCCGCGACCACCAGGTCGGGGCCGGGGCCCCAGTCGAACTGGACCCGGTTGACGGCGGTGGCTTGGACGAGCACCGCGACGGCCACGATGACCAGGGTCGCCGCTGACCTCATCGGTCCCCCTCGGGTTCGGAACGGGGCGGAAGGACGGAGTCGCGCGGATCCTCGGCGGGACCCGCGACCACCACCCCCACCAGGTCGAGCGAGGCGAAGTCGACGGCGGGGGCGATACGGGCGAGCCGGCTCAACGCGCCCGGCGCGGACTGGACCTCCTCGACGGTGCCGATGGGGACACCGGGCACGAAGGGCGCGCCCTCGTGCGATCCGAGCGTGACGACGCGGTCCCCGGCCTCCACCGGGTCCTCCATGTCGAACAGTTCCAGGGTGAGCTCGGCGTCGGGGCCGCCCGGGAGCGCGCCGCCCCGGACGACGCCGATCTTGCGGGTGTCCTCCAGGCGCGCTCCGACGGCCGAGGCGACGTCGGTGGCCAGGACGACCGTGGAGGTGCTCGCTCCGGCCTCGACGACACGGCCCACGAGCCCGTGGCCGTTGACCACGGTCATGTCGGGTCGAACACCGGAATCGGTGCCCACGTCCAGGGTCACCGTGTGGGCGAGGCCGCGCGCGGTGACGCGGGTGACGGCCTGGGCCGGGACGATCTCGTATCCGCCGAGCCCGGACAGGTGAAGGAGTTCGTCGAGCTGGTCGGCTCGCTCCTCGTCGTTGTCGACCGCCTGGAGCCGGGCCTCCAGCTCCGCGTTGGCCTCCTCCAGTTCGGCGATGCGCTCGGCCGCGTGCGGGGCTTGGCGCAGACCGTCGTAGAGGGACACGGCGGGGGCGGCGGCCCAGCCCACCCCGGCCGCGGCGGGGGTGAAGACGTACTCGCCCGCGGCGCGGCCGACGGAGGTGACGGGGTCCGCGCCGGGTCGGGAGTCCAGGACGAGGAGGGCCACGGCCGCCACCATGAGGACGACGAGGACGAGCCGGGACCTGGGTGAGTCGCGGAACATGTCACCGCCGCCGTTCGGGGACCAGGACCTGGTGCAGGCGCTCGTAGTTCTCCACGCAGGTGCCCGACCCGATGGCCACGGAGTCGAGCGCGTTGTCGGCGACGTGGATGGGCATGCCGGTCTCGTGCAGTAGGCGGTCGTCCAGTCCGCGGAGCAGGGCACCACCGCCGGTGACGGCCACGCCCCGGTCCATGATGTCGCCGGACAGCTCGGGGGGACACTTGTCGAGGCTGGTGCGGACGGCGTCGATGATCGCGGTGACCGGTTCCTCGATGGCCTGGCGGACGTCGGTCTCGGACAGGACGATGGTCTTGGGCAGTCCGCTGATGAGGTCGCGCCCGCGCACCTCGGCCTGCAGCTCCTCGGCCGCCGTGGGGTAGGCCGAGCCGATGGCCATCTTGAGTTCCTCGGCGGTGCGCTCCCCGATCATCAGGGAGTACTCCTTCTTGGCGAAGGTCATGATGGCCTGGTCGAGTTCGTCCCCGCCCACGCGGATGGACTGGGAGGTGACGATGCCGCCCATGGAGATGACGGCGACCTCGGTCGTTCCGCCGCCGATGTCGACGACCATGTTGCCGGTCGGTTCGTGGACGGGGAGCCCGGCGCCGATGGCGGCGGCCATGGGCTCCTCGATGATGTAGACCTTGCGAGCGCCCGCCTGGTATCCGGCCTCCTTGACCGCGCGGTGTTCGACGGAGGTGATCCCGCTGGGGACGGCGACGATGACGCGGGGTTTGGCGAAGTGGCGGCGCCGGTGGATCTTCTGGATGAAGTAGCGCAGCATCCGCTCGGTGATCTCGAAGTCGGCGATGACCCCGTCCTTGAGCGGGCGGATCGCCGTGATGTTGGTCGGTGTCCGGCCGATCATCTGCTTGGCCTCGATGCCGACCGCGACGATCCTGCCCGTGGAGGTGTTCACGGCGACGACCGACGGCTCGTTCAGTACGATGCCGCGCCCGCGTACGTACACGAGCGTGTTGGCCGTTCCCAGGTCGACGGCCATGTCCCGGCCGAGAAAAGCAAGGTTGTTCGGCATGTAACGTCCTCAGGCGCCGTGTCGGACGCGGTTGACCGGCGCGACCATAGGTAGTCGTTCCGGCACGATCGGTATCCAGCACCCGTATCGTAACGGACCGCACTTACGACGTTACGCAAACACACCGAATTGTTGCCTGGCCCCTGGACGAAGGCCGATATACCTGACGGTTCAGCCGTTCCCGGCCACCGCCCCTTCGTCGCCCCGGAACCGCCGACGGCCTCCGATCCGGGGCCGGAAGGCGGTGTCACCCGTCGACCCTATCGACGCGAGCTCCTCCGTGCCGGGGATCGGGCGCATCGGCCCGAACGCGCCGAGCGCCCGGCCCGCGGAGGTACGCGGGCCGGGCGCTCGGCGAGGACCTGGATCAGGCCAGGTCGGGGAAGAACAGCTTGATCTCGCGGTCGGCGGAGTAGGTGGAGTCCGAGCCGTGCACGATGTTGGCCTGGACCTCCAGGGCGAAGTCGCCGCGGATGGTGCCGGGGGTGGCGGAGACCGGGTCGGTGGCGCCGGCCAGGGCGCGGAAGGCCTCGACCGCGCGCTCGCCCTCGACCACCATGGCCACGAGCGGGCCGCCGGTGATGAACTCGACCAGGGAGTCGAAGAACGGACGCTCGGCGTGCTCCTCGTAGTGCGTCTTCGCGGTCGGGACGTCCAGCGTGCGCAGCTCCATGGCGACCAGCTTCAGGCCCTTGCGCTCGATGCGCGAGATGACCTCGCCGACGATGTTGCGGCGAACGCCGTCCGGCTTGATGAGAACGAGAGTGCGCTCCACGGGCGGTACAACTCCTCTGCTAGAGAATCCGCGTGGCACGGTGGGCGCACGCCCACGGCGACGGCCGCACGCGGAGAACGGGGTGGGTGGGTGTCACGGGAGGCACGGCCTCGATCGGGGACACCCCCCGGGAAGGGACCGGCCACAGGCCCGGACCCGCGCCACACTACCGCGTCAGACCGTCCTACGCGGTGCCGCTGGCCGCTCGGGCCTCCTCCAGCTCGTTCTCGTCGCCCTCCTCGGCCTCGGCGCGCGCCTCGTGGGCCGCGCGCGCCTCGTCGACCCTGCGGCCCATGATCACGCCGACCACCCACAGGGAGCCGAACACGACCGAGATCAGCAGCATCCCCGACACCAGGAACGCACTGCACAGCATGGCCGCCTGGAGGGCCCAGGCGGCGTAGTGGGCCCAGGTGTACCGCTGGAGGGCGCTGAGCACGAGGGCGGCGACGGCCAACCCTCCCCAGACGCCCACGGCCAGGGTGGTTTCGATGCCTTCGAGGTTGATGGCCACCGGTATGGCCAGTCCGAGGATGATGACCTCGAAGGCCAGGACGACAGCGCAGACTACGCGCACGGCGGGTTCCCTTCGTGGATTCGTCCGCCGCTACTCCCCCGCGCCCCGCAGCAGGTGCACGGCGTCACCGGAGGTGACGACCGACCCGGTGACCAGGACACCGGCTCCACCGAACTCGGTGCCGTCCTCGGCCAGGCCCACGGCCCGGTCGATGGCGTCGTCGAGTCGGGGCGCCACGTGTACGCGGTCCTCACCGAAGATCTGCTGTGCGAGAGCGGACAACCGCGCCGGTTCGAGAGAACGCGGCGAGGAGTTGCGGGTGACGACGATTTCGTCGAGCAGTGGTTCAAGGGGTTCCAGGATCCCCTCCACGTCCTTGTCGGCCATGATCGCGACGACGCCGACCAGCTTGGCGAAGGAGAAGGCCTCCTCGACGGCGGTCACGGTCGCGGTCATCCCGGCCGGGTTGTGTGCGGCGTCGGCGATCACGGTCGGGCTGGTGCGCACGACCTCCATCCGGCCCGGGGAGTCGACCCCGGACAGGGCCTCACCGACGATCGCGGGGTCCAGGCCCCCGGCGTCCTCACCGGTGGCGGCGAAAGCCTCCACGGCGGCGATGGCGACGGCGGCGTTGCCGGCCTGGTGGGCGCCGAAGAGAGGTAGGAAGAGCTGTTCGTAGCCACCGGTCAGACCCTTGACCGCGACCTGTTGTCCACCGACCGCCACGTCGCGGGCGGTGACACCGAACTCCAGGCCCTCGCGGGCCACACGAGCGCCGACCTCGGCGGCGTGGCGGACGAGGACCTCGGCGGCGGGCAGCGGCTGCTGGGCGAGGATCGCGATGGAGTCGGGCTTGATGATGCCCGACTTCTCCTCCGCGATGCCCTCCAGCGTGTCGGGCAGGTACTCCGTGTGGTCGATCCCGATGGGTGTCACGACGGCGACGTCGGCGTCGATGACGTTGGTCGCGTCCCAGCGGCCGCCCATCCCGACCTCGACCACGGCCACGTCCACCGGGGTGTCGGCGAAGACCGCGTAGGCCATGGCGGTGAGCAGCTCGAAGAAGGACAGGGGCGCGTCGTTCATCCCGTCCGCCATGTCCACGTAGGGACGGATGTCGTCGTAGGCCTCGACGAACCGCTCCTGCGAGACGGGCTCCCCGTCCACGACGATGCGTTCGCGCACCGTGCGCAGGTGGGGGCTGGTGTAGCGGCCCACACGCAGGCCACGGGCGCGCATGAGCGCGTCGATCATGCGGGCGGTGGACGTCTTGCCGTTGGTACCGGTCACGTGGATGACCCGGAAGCCGCGCTGCGGATCACCCAGCAGGTCCAGCAGGGTGCGGATCCGGTCGAGCCGAGGGTCGATCTCGGACTCGGGCGTGCGGCCCATGATCTCGGCGGTCACCTCGGCGTAGCGCCCAGCGGCGCTCGCGCCGGTCACGGCGTCTCGGTGGTCGGGATGTACACGCCGGTCAGTTTACGCGTCTGAAGCCGCATGTCATCCCCCGAGTAGGGCAATCACTAACCCGTTCGACGCAAAGCATACTGAGAACATGCGAACCCTTGACCCCTTCTTCACCGAGTGGGCCCGCAAGCGCCCCGGACAGACCCGCAGCCGCGAGCGCGCGCGACTGCTCATGGCGGCCCTGGACCTGGATCCGGCGGCGGTGCCGGTCCTCGGTGTGGTCGGATCCAAGGGCAAGGGCAGCACCGCGACCTACGCCTCGGCCGCGCTGTCGGCCGCTGGTCTGCGCACGGTCCTGTGCACCGGCCCGAGTTTCCGCTCCTACCGCGAGCGGGTGCGGGTCGACGGGGTGTCCCTCACCGACGCGGAACTGGACGCGTTGGGGGAGCGCATCGAGTCCGCCAGACTGACCCTCCCCCCGGTGGAGGCGACCGGCGGGCACCTGGCGCCGAGCGGGCTGTTCCTCGTCGCCGCGCTGCTGCGGGCGCGGGAGGTCGGCGCGGACGTGTGCGTCCTGGAGGCGGGTGCGGGAGGGTACCGCGACGAGCTGCGCGTGATCGGGCCGGACGTCGTGGCCCTGGGCAAGGTGTTCGGCGAACACCTGGGGGTGTTGGGTGACACCATCCCCGAGATCGCCGGGGAGAAGGCCCGGGTCGCCGGGGACCGCACCCGCGCGCTGGTGAGCCTGCCCCAGACCGCCGAGGTGACCGACGCGGTGGCGGACGCCCTGGTGGAGGCGACCGGCGGCCGGGTCGTGGCCGAGATCGTGGATCCCGGCGCGGAGGGCGTCGAGCCCCCGGTGGAACTGCGCCCGGCCGGGCTGTCGGCGGCCTCGGGGGTTCTGGGAACGGCGGCCGCGCTGCGGATGCTGGACGTCCTGGGGCGTCCGCGCCCCCCGCGCGAGCGACTGCGCGAAGTGCTGGGCACGGTCCGGCTGCCCGCGCGCCTGTCCCGGCACCGGGTGCCCGGTTCCGGGTCGGCCGAGATCGTGGTGGACTCGGCGATCAACGGGGAGGGGGTCGCGGCGGCGCTCGCGCACGCCCGCACCCTGTGGGGTGGGATCGACCACGTCCTGCTCTGCCTGCCCGACCACAAGGACGTGTCCGGTGCGGTCGCGGCGCTGGGGGACGTCCCGGTCACGACGGTGGTCCTGCCCGAGACCCACCTGCGGTTCGAGCACGCCCTACCTCCGCACTGGCGGACGATGCGGGCTGAGGAGTTGTCCCCCGGCACGGTCGCGGCCCTGGGCGACCGCCTGCTGGCGATGGGCACGGTGTACTTCACCGGCCGGGTCCTGGAGGCCGTGGACGCGCCCACCGACCGGCTGTTCGACCCGCTGGACTGAGGGCGCCCGGAGGAGGCGGGGCCGGGGACACGCGGTCCCCGGCCCCTCACCGTGCTTGCTCTGGTCCTCCGCTTCGCTTCGGACCGTGTTCGGGCGCCCTCAAGGCAGGGATGCTTCCTCCTCGGCCACGCCTACCGCTCGTTCCTCGCTACACGGCTCACCTCGTCGTGCAGCACCCTGCCGGCCCCCTCACCGTGCTTGCTCTGGTCCTCCGCTTCGCTTCGGACCGTGTTCGGACGGCCGGTCAGTCGCGTCCGTGGCCCCGCCCCGGCCGGTAGACCGGCTGGGACTGCGGGTTGAACTCGTCCATCACGACGCGCTCGGCCGCGCGCAGCCTCGGGTCCTCCAGGCGCAGGACGTCGAGGCCCCGCACGATGTCGGAGGAGTACACGTAGCCGTTGTAGTAGTACGTCGACCAGGTGTCGTTGTCCTGGACGCCGTCCTCGACACGGGAGTCCATGTCGAAGTAGCCGATCTCACGCGGTTCGTCCGGGTCGTTGAAGTCGATCACCGACACACCGCCCTGGTACCAGGACTGCACGAAGTAGTCGCGGCCCGGCACGGGGATCAGCGAACCGTTGTGCGCCACGCACACCTGGTCGCCCTGGTGGCGCTCGATCTTGAAGTAGCTGGCGAACTCCAGGGTGGGCTCGTCGTCATCGCCCCCGATCGTGTAGACGGCGTCCGCGCCGCGGTCACCGCCGATCTCCTCGGTACAGGTGGGGGCGCCGCCGCCGCCGAGCTCGTCGGTGAACACCACCGTGTCGCCGCTGTTGGTGAAGGTCGCCGAGTGCCAGAACGCGAAGTTCTCGTCGCGGACGACCTCCGTGACCACGGGGTTGACCGGGTCGGAGATGTCCATCAGGATGCCGTCACCCATGCACGCGCCGGCCGCGATGTCCTTGGCCGGGTACACGGTGATGTCGTGGCAGCCCTGGGTCGGCAGCAGCAGACCGTCCTGGTCGTGGTTGCCGCCCTCCGGGAACAGGACCGGCTCGTTGACGATCGCCGCCTCCTCGGGTGCGTCGTGCGGCACCTCGATGACGGTGATCTTGTCGTGCGGGGTCTGGCAGTTCGGGAAGGCGTCGGAGGGCGAGTAGGAGGACACGTAGATGATGTCGCTCCCGCCGTCCTCACTGGGCACGAGGGTGTTGGTGTGCGAACCGCAGTCGGTGCGCACCGCCGCCACGTACTGCGGGTCGGCCTTGTCGGAGATGTCGAAGACCCGGATGCCCTCGAACCCGTCCGGGTCCGTCCTGGGCGTCGCCGGGGCGCCGCACTCGTCGCTGGCCCTGGGGTAGTCGACGGAGAAGTACAGCAGGTCGCCGCTCACGCTCACGTCGCCCTGACCACCGGGGCACAGCACCTCGGAGACCACCCGGGGCGACTCGGGCTCGGAGATGTCGTAGACGACGAAACCGTCGTAGTTGCCGCCGATGGCGTAGTCGCCGGTGAACGCCAGGTCCGAGTTGACGCTGCGGACGGCCTCGGGCTTGGGCACGTTGGTCACGTGCGTGACGTTGTCGCTGGTGATGCTGTCGGCGGGCGGTGTGTCCGCCAGGGCCGTCGACGGAGCCAACAGCCCTGCGGTGAGTGCGACCGCCGCCGTCGCGGCCAGGGTCGCTGACCGTCTCAGGCCGCGTCGGGACCGATGGGTGGAGGGTGCGCGCATGGGTCTCCTCGTGCGCTCGGGGGGTTGTGCGGGGCTCCCGGCCCGGTGCCGGTCCTCCCGCTCCGGATGGGGGCGTGTCCGGGACGGTCCGCCCCGGGCGCGCCCCGGTCGGGGACGGACGGCGGGGCCGCGACCGTGGCGGTCGCGGCCCCTCTCCCGTTGCCCTGGCTCCCCAGGAGGAACCGCCGGGAGGTCCGTCGGATCAGCGTCCGTGGCCCCGGCCCGGTCGGTAGACCGGTTGGGACTGCGGGTTGAACTCGTCCATCACGACACGCTCGGCCACCCGGAACCTCGGGTCCTCGAGCTTGATGACGTCGAGTCCGCGGGTGATGTCGGAGGAGTAGACGTAGCCGTTGTAGTAGTACGCCGACCAGGAGCCGCCCACGACGAGGTCGCTGTCGTCGATCGGGTCACGGTCGAAGTAGGCGATCTCGGTCGCGTCGGTGGGGTCGTTGAAGTCGATCACCGACACGCCGCCCTGGTACCAGGCCTGGACGAAGAAGTCACGGCCGGGGGTGGGGATCAGCGAACCGTTGTGCGCCACGCAGTTCTCGGTGTCGGCCTGGTGGCGGGGGAGCTTGTAGTAGCCCTCGAAGGCCATCTCGGGAGCCTCGTCGGTGCCGCCGATCGTGTAGATGGCGTTGGCGCCGCGCTCGGGACCGACTCCCTCGTTGCAGGTGGGGCCGCCGCCACCGCCGAGCTCGTCGGTGAACAGCACCGTCTCGCCCCGGTTGGTGAAGGTCGCCGAGTGCCAGAACGCGAAGTTCTCGTCGCGGACGACGTCGGTGACCACCGGCTCCGCCGGGTCGGAGATGTCCATCAGGATGCCGTCACCCATGCACGCGCCCGCGGCGACGTCGCCCTCGGGGTAGGCCGTGATGTCGTGGCAGCCGGAGGTGCCGGCGTTGCCGCCGTCGGGGAAGAGCACGGGGGTGTCGAGGACCTCGGCCGAGGCCGGGTCGTCGAGCGGGACCTCGATGACGGTGATCTTGTCGTGCGGAGGCTGGCAGTTCGGGAAGGCGCTGCGGGGCGAGTAGGAGGACACGTAGACGTACTCGTGCTCGCCGTCCTTGCCGGGAACCAGCGTGTTGGTGTGCGAACCGCAGTCGGTGGGCACGGCGGTCACGTACTGCGGGTCGGCCTTGTCGGAGATGTCGAAGACCCGGATGCCCTCGAACCCGTCCGGGTCCGTGCCGGATGTCGCGGGGGCGCCGCACTCGTCGCTGGCCCTGGGGTAGTCGACGGAGAAGTACAGCAGGTCGCCGCTCACGCTCACGTCGCCCTGACCGCCGGGGCACAGCACCTCGGAGACCACCCGGGGCGACTCGGGTTCGGAGATGTCGTAGACGACGAAACCGTTGTAGTTGCCGCCGATGGCGTAGTCGCCGGTGAACGCCAGGTCCGAGTTGAACGCGTCCATCGCCTCCGACTTGGGGACGTTGGCCACGTGGGTGACGTTGTCGCTGGTCTCGGCGTCACTGGTGAACGTCTCCTGGGCCAGTGCGCTGGAGGGTCCCAGCAGTCCGGCGACGAGGGCCGCCGCTCCCGCGAGGGCGAGTCCGACGGCGCCGCGCCCGGCTGGGGCGCGAGGGGGGCGGGGGGATGACGCCATATGTACTCCTGGTTCCGATTAGAACGAAACACGAAGAACGTACACAGTTAAAGGTCGGAATGTATAGGGGGAGACAAAAGAAACATGATCGTTAACACTGTGTCCCCCTCGCCCGGTCCTCCTGCACACCCTGCCTAGGAACCCGGCAGCGACGGCTGGGACTGCGGGTTGAACTCCACGAGCGCGACGTCCTCCGCGGGCGTGAGCCGCGGGTCGGTGAGGCGCAGCACGTCCAGACCTCGCTGGATATTGGACGAGTACACGTGTCCGTTGTAGTAATAGGCCGACCAGGATCCCGCTGTACGCAGGGTGTCCGGGTCCCAGGGACCGCGGTCGAGGTAACCGATCTCCTCGGGGTGGTCGGGGTCGGTGAGATCGATGATCGACACCCCGCCCTGGTACCAGGACTGGACGAAGAAGTCACCGCCGGGAACGGGGATCAGCGAACCGTTGTGCGCCACACAGTTCTCTGTTTCGGACTGGTGGCGTGGCAGTTTGTAGTAGCTCCGGAATTCGAGCGTGGGCGTCTCACCCGAGTGGTCCACCGAGTACACGGCGTCCGCGCCGCGCTCGGGTCCGACCTCCTCGGTGCACACGGCCGCCGTTCCTCCGCCCAGTTCGTCGGTGAAGACCACGTTGGCCGCGTCATTGGTGAAGGTGGCCGAGTGCCAGAAGGCGAAGTTCTCGTCGCGCACCCGGTGGAGCACCACCGGGGCGACCGGGTCGGAGATGTCGAGCAGCAGCCCGTCCCCCAGGCACGCGGCGGCGGCCAGCCCGCGCTCGGGGTAGGCGGTGATGTCGTGGCAGCCCGTGGTGGTCGCGTCGCCGCCGTCGGGGAAGAGGGCCGGTTCGCTGACGATCGCCGCCTCCTCGGGTGCGTCGTGCGGCACCTCGATGACGGTGATCTTGTCGTGCGGAGGCTGGCAGTTCGGGAACTCCTCCGAGGGTGAGTAGGAGGACACGTAGACGTAGTCGCGTCGTCCGTCCGCGGCCGGGACCAGCGTGTTGGTGTGCGAACCGCAGTCGGTGCGCACCGCCGCCACGTACTGCGGGTCGGCCTTGTCGGAGATGTCGAAGACCCGGATGCCCTCGAAGCCCTCCGCGTCCGCGGGGGAGACGGGCGCCGAACCGCACTCCTCGTCGGCCCTGGGGTAGTCGACGGAGAGGTACAGCAGGTCGCCGCTCACGCTCACGTCGCCCTGACCGCCGGGGCACAGCACCTCGGAGACCACCCGGGGCGACTCGGGCTCGGAGATGTCGTAGACGACGAAACCGTCGTAGTTGCCGCCGATGGCGTAGTCACCGGTGAACGCCAGGTCCGAGTTGTAGGCCGCGGAGTCGGCCAGCGCGACGGGCTTGGGCACGCTGGCCAGGTGCTCCACACCGCCGCCGAGGACGGGGACGTCGTCCGCGAACGCCCCCGGGACCGCCGTCCCGAGGACCAGAGCGCAACCCGCGCCGAGAGCACCCCACCGCACCGCAGGACCGACTCCGCCTCGTCGTGTGAACGCGGCCATGACAGACACCCCCAGCGGCTACACAAAGCAGTCAATTAACTACCTTGTGTTTTACTCTGGATAGAGCGCGCACTCCAGACGAAACGCCGAGATCGGACATCCCTCCCGGATTCCACTCCCCCTCCACCTGGAACGGAGTCCCGAGGGGAATCGCGAGAATCGGGCCGACACGTTGCCGGGGCTGGACAAAACACCCAAGCAGTGAGTAGAAAACCGGCAGGGTGTCACGCTGGCACCACTTCGCGGACCCCCATCCGCCAACCCCGTCTGGAGGACACCCGTGCGTCGTCTGGCACTCGCGGCAGGAACCGCGCTCACCCTGCTCGGAGTCTCGGCCTGCACCGACGACGGACCGGGGTCGGCCAACGTCATCGCCCCCGGAGCGCCCGGCGAGTCCTCCTCACCCGCCACGTCCGACCAGATCGCCGCCCTTGCCGAGGAGCAGGGCCACAACGCCGCCGACGTCAACTACCTCGTGCTCATGATCGAGCACCACCGGCAGGCCCTGGAGATGGCCGACCTGGTTCCGGACCGGCACCAGCGGGACGGGATCGACAGCATCGCCGACCGCATCGCGGCCGCGCAGGGACCCGAGATCACGGCCATGGAGAGCTGGCTGGAGGAGAACGTCCTGGGCCCGGCCCGGGAGAACCCCGCCTACCGGAACTTCTGCGGGCTGGAGGGCGACGGCTCCCACCACGGCGGAGGGGAGGAGGACCTGCCCGGGTGCGACCTGGAGGTCGACCACGACGACATGCCGGGGATGGCCTCCGAGGAGGAGATGGCGGAGCTGGAGGCCGCTGAGGGGGACGAGTTCGACCGGCTCTTCGTGGAACTCATGACCACCCACCACGAGGGCGCGATCATCATGGCCGAGGACCTGCTCGCCGAGGGGCACGACCGCACCGTGACACGGATGGCCAACGACGTCATCGCCGAGCAGACCGCCGACATCGAGCGCATGGAGCAGATCCTCGAGAACGAGTGACCGCTCCGCGATGGTCACCCGGTGCCCGACGAACCGCGCGGGGCCGGGCGGCCCGGCGCCCCCCGAGCGCCCCCTCCGGCGGGGTGTGCTCCCGCGGCGCGCCCCACCGCCGGACGCGACCGTGGGCGTCCCCGGGCTCTGACACACGACGATCCCCGTTCCCGACGGCAGGGGGAACGGGGATCGGGGTTCGGATCAGGCGGACTTCTCCTCGGGACCGGCGTCGCGCTGGTTCCTGGGGACGATGGTGGGGTTGACGTTGTCGATGACCGTCTCCCGCGTGATGATCACCTGACCCACATCCTCACGGGAAGGCACCTCGTACATCACCGACAACAACACCTCCTCGATAATCGCCCGCAACCCACGCGCACCCGTCCCCCGCACGATCCCCTGCTCGGCGATCGCCTCCAACGCGTCCCGCGTGAACTCCAGCTCCACATCATCCAGCTCGAACAACCGCTGGTACTGCTTCACCAACGCGTTCTTCGGCAACGTCAGAATCCGGATCAACGCCTCACGATCCAGATCATGCACACTCGTGATCACCGGCAACCGACCCACGAACTCCGGAATCATCCCGAACTTCAACAGGTCCTCCGGCATCACCTCACCGAACAACGCCGACTCGGCCACCTCGGACCGCGGCCGCAGCACCGCGTTGAACCCCATCCCCTGCTGGCCCGTCCGCGACTCGATGATCTTCTCCAGACCCGCGAACGCGCCACCACAGATGAACAGCACGTTCGTCGTGTCGATCTGGATGAACTCCTGGTGCGGATGCTTGCGGCCCCCCTGAGGCGGCACACTCGCCGTCGTCCCCTCCAGGATCTTCAACAACGCCTGCTGCACACCCTCACCCGACACGTCCCGGGTGATCGAGGGGTTCTCACTCTTGCGAGCGACCTTGTCCACCTCGTCGATGTAGATGATCCCCGTCTCGGCCTTCTTCACGTCATAGTCGGCCGCCTGGATCAACTTCAGCAGGATGTTCTCCACATCCTCGCCCACATACCCCGCTTCCGTCAGCGCCGTGGCGTCCGCGATCGCGAACGGCACGTTCAGAATCCGCGCCAACGTCTGCGCCAACAACGTCTTCCCAGACCCCGTCGGCCCCAACAGCAAGATATTGGACTTGGCGATCTCCACGCCCTCGTCGCCAGGACGCTCGCCCTCCGAGCGCACCCGCTTGTAGTGGTTGTACACCGCCACCGACAGGGCCTTCTTCGCCTGTTCCTGACCGATCACGTACGAGTCCAGGAACTCGTAGATCTCCCGCGGCTTGGGGAGGCTGTCCCACGTGAGCTCGGTGGCGTCAGCGAGTTCCTCTTCGATGATCTCGTTGCACAGATCGATGCACTCATCGCAGATGTACACGCCGGGGCCAGCGATGAGCTTCTTCACCTGCTTCTGGCTCTTGCCGCAGAACGAGCACTTCAGCAGGTCCCCGCCGTCGCCGATGCGTGCCACCCAGCCACTCCTCAAAACTAAGGCCGCCCCGTCGGTGCCGCTCACGCGAACCGTGCGGAAGTCAAGCTTCCGACGCCGTCCACGACCGGAGGCCACGGACGAGGCGATCTGTGTGTCGCTCTCCGCCAGACTAAGCGAAAAACCGGACCGGCTTCACCACCGGGCTGTCCCAGGCGGGTCAAAGACCGGTCCGGCTCGCTGGCTTCCGACCCGCCGAACTCCCCCGAATCACCGGGAACGGACGGCCGAGACCGAATTCGGCGCCGGCCGCCCCGGAGAGCGGCCGGCGGGGTCCTACTTCAACGACGCCTTGCGGTAGGGCAGGACGAAGTCGATGAGCCCGTAGTCGACCGCCTCGTCGGCGGTCAGGATCTTGTCGCGCTCGATGTCCTTGGACACCTGCTCGACCGAGCGCCCGGTGTGCCGGGCCAGCGTGGTCTCCAGCTGGGAGCGGATCCGGGTGATCTCGTTGGCCTGGATCTCGATGTCGCTGGCCTGACCGTGCATGCCCTCGGTGGCGGGCTGGTGGATCAGGATGCGGGCGTTGGGCAGCGCGCCACGCTTGCCCTTCGTGCCGCCCGCGAGGAGGATCGCGGCGGCCGAGGCGGCCTGGCCGATGCAGACCGTCTGGATGTCGGGACGCACGAACTGCATCGTGTCGTAGATGGCCATCAACGAGGTGAACGAGCCACCCGGGGAGTTGATGTACATCTGGATGTCCCGCTCGGAGTCAAGCTGCTCGAGGGTGATGAGCTGGGCCATCAGGTCGTTGGCCGACGTGTCGTCGATCTGCACGCCGACGAAGATGATCCGCTCCTCGAAGAGCTTGTTGTACGGGTTCATCTCCTTGACCCCGTACGACGTCCGCTCCACGTAGGACGGCAGGACGTAGCGGCTCTGCGGAGCCATCGAGGCCGCGCCGCCGATGAGACTGGGGTTGAACTCGGTCATTTCACGCCTTCCACGCACTGCGCCGTTCCTGGATGCAGGTCCGACGGGATCAACTCTCGGAACGGTCCGCGGTCACGTCGAGCGTCCCCTCGAGGACCTCGTCGATGAAGCCGTAGTCCTTGGCCTCCTGCGCGGTGAACCAGCGGTCCCGGTCGGCGTCCTTCTCGATCTGCTCCGGCGACTGCCCGGTGTGCTCGGCGATCTTGCCGATGAACATCTTCTTCACGTACAGGAGCTGGTCGGCCAGGATCCGGATGTCGGAGGCCGTACCCCCGATGCCGCCGGAGGGCTGGTGCATCATGACCCGTGTGTGCGGCAGGGCGTAACGCTTGCCCGGGGTACCGGCGCACAGCAGCATCTGGCCCATCGAGGCGGCCAGACCGATACCCACGGTCCGGACGTCGTTGGGGATGTACTGCATGACGTCGTAGATCGCCATACCCGCCGTGACGGAACCGCCCGGCGAGTTGATGTACATGGTGATGTCCCGATGGCGGTCCTCAGCGGACAGCAGCAGGAGTTCGCCGACGAGACGGTTGGCGATCTCGTCGTCCACCTGGTCGCCGAGGAAAACGATTCGCTGGCGCAACAGGCGCTGAGGCGTCTGCTCAGTAAAAGGGGAAAACTGCGGCTCCGACGCGCGGGCGCCGAATCGCGGGGACTCTTCAAAGGTCGGAGGCACTCTCGTCACCTGCTCCGGAATCGAAACGGTTGCGATACAGCGACACTAACGCCGACGGGTACCGGGCTCGCACCGATACCGTGTCTGTTCGCTTTGAGCGCAGGGTGGAACAAGCTTCACACAGGGCTTTCCTCCAAGAGCGAACGACGAACGGGCCCCGCCCGACCGGAAGGTCGAACGGGGCCCGTGGGCGCGCGGCGAGCGGGGACTACTTGGTGTCCTCGCCCTCCTCGTCCTTGGCGTCCTCGGTGGACTCGGTCGCCTCGGCGGCGGCCGCGGCGGCGGCCTTGGCGGCCTCCTCGACGGCGTCCTCGGCGTCCTGGCCCTTGTCCTGCTCGACAACGTTGCCGTCCTCGTCGGTGACCTTGGCCTCGGCCAGGACCAGGTCCATGGCCTTGCCGCGGACGACCTCGGTGAAGGCGACGCGGATCTGGTTGGACTCGACCAGGTGCTGGGCGAGCTGGTCCGGGCTCACGCCCATGCGCTGGGCCTGCTCGAACACGTACTGGCTGAGCTCGCCCTGGTCGGCGCTGAGCTCCTCCTGGAGGGCGAGCTGGTCGAGGATGAACCCGGCCTTGACGGCGGAGCGGGCACCGGTGGTGAGCTCCTCCTCGAACTCCTCCTCGGTCTTCTCCTGCGACTCCAGGTAGGCCTCCTTGGTGAGGCCGCCCTGGGCGAGCTGCTGCTCCAGGCTCTGGCGGCGGCGGGTGATCTCCTCGTCCACGACCGACTCGGGCAGCGGGATGTCGACCGACTCGATCAGCTTCTCCAGGGCCTTGTCACGGGCCGCGGAGAGCTGCTGGATGCGGCGGACCTCGCCCATGCGCTTGCGCACGTCCTCGCGCAGCTCGTCGATCGTGTCGAACTCGCTGGCCAGCTGGGCGAACTCGTCGTCGAGCTCGGGCAGCTCCTTGACCTTCACACTGTGCACGGTGACGGTGACGTCCGCCTCCTTGCCCTCGTGCTCGCCACCCACCAGGGTGGTCTTGAAGGTCGCCTCGCCACCGGCCTCCATGCCGCGCAGGGTCTCGTCGAGGCCCTCCAGCATGGTGTTGGTGCCGACCTCGTAGGAGTAGCCGCTGACCGCGACGTCCTCCAGCTTCTCGCCGTCGATGGCGGCGGAGAGGTCGATCGAGACGTGGTCGCCGTCCTCCACGGGGCGGTCGGCCCCGACGAGGGTGGAGAAGCGCTCACGGAGCGTGCCGACCTGCTCGTCGACCTGCTCGTCGGTGACCTCGGCGCTGTCGACGGTCACCTCGATGCCCTTGTAGTCCTCCACCTCGAACTTCGGTCGGATGTCGACCTCGGCGGTGAAGGCGAGCTCGTCGTTGTCCTCCAGCTTGGTGACCTCCACGTCGGGCTGCCCGAGCGCGAAGAGCTCCTCCTTCTGGATGGCCTCGTTGTAGAGCTCCGGAACGGCGTGGTTCACCGCTTCGCTGATCACCGCGCCGCGGCCGACGTAGCGGTCGATCAGCCGCGCCGGCGCCTTGCCCGGGCGGAAGCCCTTGATCCGGACCTGCTTGGCGAGCGACTTGTACGTCACGTCGAAAGCGTGCTCGAGCTCCTCAAAGGGGACCTCGATGGTCAGCTTGACCCGGGTCGGGCTCAGCTCCTCGACATCGGTCTTCACGGGGCGGTACTCCTAGTTTGCCGGCTGGTGTCCGCGTCGGCCCGCATGCGCGCCACACACAACGGCGAACGGCACGCGCGCACCCCGGCCAGTCTGGTGACCGCGTTCTCCTGGGGTGCCCTGCGACGGGCTGGGACTTACAGTTTCCTGCTGATCGCACCAAGTCTAGGGCAGACAGACAGGGGGCCACGGCGCACGGCCGAGAGCCGCTGCCACGGATGGTCTCGTCGGGGTGGCGGGATTCGAACCCGCGGCCTCATGCTCCCAAAGCATGCGCGCTAACCAAGCTGCGCTACACCCCGTGTGCCTGACGACGATCGCACACCCACAACCGGTGTGCGATCAACGCCCCAGAGACTGTACTCTTGTCTCCGTCGGCTCCACGAGTCTAGAGGAAACTCAGGGGCTCCGGCGCCACGCGGGCGTAGTTCAATGGTAGAACTCCAGCCTTCCAAGCTGGCCATGCGGGTTCGATTCCCGTCGCCCGCTCCGCGAGAGGCGAGCTGTGTGCCATCCGGCACCGGCTCGCCTCGCCGTTTCACCAGGGGGACGACCCCCACACCCCCGCTCCGCGAGAAGCGAGCCGTGCGCCATCCGACACCGGCCCACCTCGCCGTTTCACCAGGGGGACGACCCCCACACCCCCGCACCACGAGAAGCGAGCCGTGCGCCATCCGACACCGGCCCACCTCGCCGCCTCAGAGCCTCTCGGCGACGGTGACCCGGAAGTGGAACTCGCTCGTCATCCCGGTGACCCGCACGAGGTACTCATCGGCGCTGATCCGGTACACGGCCCGGTCGCGTTCCGACCAGGGAAGCGGCGGCGCGTGCTCACGGGCGCTCCTGGCCGCCTCCTCCCTCGCCTCCTGACGGTCCCCGAACGCCCTCTCCGAACCGAGCCGCCAGCGAATCGACTGACCGTAGCTGCTGTTCTCCTCGACGAGCACCGCCCACGACATACGCTCCGCCTCCTCCTCGCTGATCTCGACGCCGGATTCGACCCACCCGACTCCCATCCGGTTCCCGGTGATATCCGCCACACCCCGCCGCGTGAGGCCCCACGGCGACGCGAATCCGGTTCGGTTCCGACCCCGGAGAGTGGAATAGCCGTGCCGGACGGGTACGTTGATCCTTCGGGTGAGCCCGTCGGCGCGGTCCAGAGCACGGGTGCCCTCGACACTCCGCGGAACGGTGACTGGATGACGGACACGAACGCGACGGGCGGCGCGACGACCCCCCTCAGCGCGCACTGGTTCGAACCCCACGAGCTTCCCGAGCGGCCGGTCGTGGTCACCGGGGTCTTCGACGTCCTCCACGTCGGACACGTCCGCTTCCTGCGGAGCATCGCCGAACGCGGACTCCCGCTGGCCGTCGGCATCGAGTCCGACGAGCGCGTGCGCGCCTGGAAGGGCCCCGGACGCCCGGTCAACCCCGCCGAGGAGCGCGCCGAGACCATCGCCGCCCTCGGGTGCGTCGCGGCCTCCTTCGTCATCCAGGGACCGCCGGAGGTGGCCGACTGGGCCGCCTACGCCGACGTCCTGCGCCCCCTCGCCCCCGCCGCCCTGGCCTACACGGCGGGCGACCGCTACACCCAGGCCAAGATCCTCGGCGCCGACGCCCTCGGCGCGCAGGCCTGGGAGCTGCCCTTCACCCCCGGCCGCTCCACGACCGCCGCGCTCGGCCGCCTCGCCCACTCCCTGTAACCTCCCCAAACACCCCTCCTCCGGTCCGGAGGACCGCCTCCCTCCCCGCGGGAAGCGCCCCACCGGTACCGGTGTTGACGCATGCGTGGCGAACCGGCGAGACGAACGACGAGGCAGCTCATGATGTCAGGCAGGCCCTCCTACAGGGCCCTGGTCAACGACGGGAGCGCCCGAGGCCACCAGCTGCCCCCGGGCATCACCCGCCGTATCATCTCCTACGCCCACCCCCACTGGCGGGCGATCGCTTCCTTCCTCCTGGTCACGGGCGTGGGCGCGGGCATCGTGGTGGCCAACCCGCTGATCCTCAGAGCGATCATCGACCAGGGCATCCTGCCCGGGAACACCTCGCTCGTGGTGTGGCTGGCCGTCGCGGCGGCCGGACTCGCGGTCCTGGAGGGGGTCTTGAACCTCCTCGGGCGGTGGCTGTCCGCACAGATCGGCGAGGGCGTCATCTACCAGCTCCGCACCCAGGTGTTCACGCACGTCCAGCGGATGCCGCTGTCCTTCTTCACCCGGACGCAGACGGGATCGCTCATCAGCCGTCTCAACACCGACGTGGTGGGCGCCCAGCGGGCGATCACCTCGGTCCTGCAGTCGGTGGTGTCCAACCTGATCAGCGCGACCGCCGTCATCGTGACGATGGTCGCGCTGTCGTGGCGGGTCACGCTGGTGGCGCTGGTCCTGGTGCCGCTGTTCGTCGTCCCCGCGAAGCTGATCGGCCGCAGGCTCGCGCACATCTCGCGCGAGGCGATGGACACCAACGCCGACATGAGTTCGCTGATGACCGAACGGTTCAACGTCGGCGGGGCGATGCTGGTGAAGCTCTACGGCCGCCCGGCGGAGGAGTCGGCGGGTTTTTCCCGCAGGGCGAGCCGCGTCCGCGACCTGGGCGTGCGCCAGGCGGTGTACGGCTCGCTCCTGTTCAGCCTGCTCGGGCTGATCACGGCACTGGCCATGGCGATGGTCTACGGAGTCGGCGGTGTGCTGGCGATCGGCGGCGCGTTCGAGGTCGGCACCCTGGTCGCGCTGACCACCCTCCTCGCCCGCCTGTACGGACCGGTGACGACGCTGTCCAACGTGCACGTGGAGATCATGACGGCGCTGGTCTCCTTCGACCGGGTCTTCGAGGTCCTCGACCTGGAGCCCGGCATCGAGGAGAGCCCGAACGCCCGACCGCTGCCGGACGGCGCGCTTCCCGTGGAGTTCGAGCACGTGTCGTTCCGCTACGCGGGTTCCGGGGAGCCCTCGGTCGCGTCCCTGGAGGCGACCCCGCAGGCGCTGGCCGACGGTGACACCCAGGTGCTCAGCGACGTCTCCTTCCGCGCCGAGCCCGGCACGATGGTGGCGCTGGTCGGCCCGTCCGGTGCGGGCAAGACCACGCTGACCCACCTGGTGTCACGGCTGTACGACCCGACCGGGGGCCGGGTCCTCGTCGGCGGACTCGACCTGCGTGAGGCGACCGGGGACTCACTCCGCGAGGCCGTGGGCGTGGTCACCCAGGACGCGCAGCTGTTCCATGACACGGTCGGCGCCAACCTGCGCTACGCCCGCCCGGAGGCCACCGACGCCGAACTGGAGGAGGCGCTGCGAAAGGCGCGGTTGGGGCCGCTGCTGGCACAGTTGCCGGGCGGCCTGGACACGATGGTGGGCGACCGCGGCTACCGGCTGTCCGGCGGCGAGAAGCAGCGGCTGGCGATCGCGCGGCTGCTGCTCAAGGAGCCGTCGGTGGTCGTGCTGGACGAGGCGACGGCGCACCTGGACTCGGAGTCGGAGGTGGCCGTGCAGGAGGCGCTGTCGGCCGCGTTGGCGGGGCGCACGTCGCTCGTGATCGCGCACCGGTTGGCGACCGTGCGGGAAGCCGACCAGATCCTGGTGATGGAGGACGGCCGGATCCTGGAACGGGGGACGCACGAGGAGCTGCTGGGGCTGGGCGGCCTGTACACGGCGCTGTACCGTACGCAGTTCGCCCCGCAGCGGGGATAGCGGGAGCCGAGGGGCGGAGGGGCCGGGAGGGGACTAGCGGTTCTTCTTCCCGCCCTTCTTGTCCTTCTTCCCCTTCTTCCCGCCGTCCCGCTTCTTCTCGCTCTTCTTGCCCTTCTTGTCCTTGGACGCCTCGCGGGTCTTCCCCGCGGCCTTGGCGGCCTTCTTCCCCGCCTTGCGCTCGGCCTTCTTGCGCTCCTTCTTGGCGTTCTTGGCGTTCTTGGACCTCTTGCGCTTCTTCGGCTTCTTGGCGTCCTTGGAGGTCACGCGGTCGACGAGCACGTCGGGCAGCGGAGCCAGCCCCGGACCTCCCCGGAAGATCCAGTCGTCGATCGCCTCGACGAGCGCGTCGTCGGTGATCTCGCCGAGCCACACCGGGCGGCCACCTGCGGCACGGCCCTCCTGCGAGGGCTGGACGACCACGACGTTGCCCTGGAAGCAGATCCCCAGGCACTTGCTGGTGCGTACGGGGACGGTCCGCCCCGACCGGTCGTCGATGGCGCTGAGCCGGGCGAGCTGCGCCTTGTGGTCGACGCCCGGCACCTTCTTCTTCCTACCGCAGCAGCAGCCGCGGCAGACCGTGAGCTGGCAGGGTCGCCCGCCGAGTTCGCCCACACCTGCACCGCCTCACATTAGGTTCGCCTTACCTCACCAGCGTAACCTCGTGACGAAACAGGTCTGACCAGCGGATACAGGGTCTCATTCGGGCAGTGCGAGCGTGGGAGCGCCGAGGGGCGGGCCAGCGCGTCCGTGGACCCGCCGTGCCCGCCCCCCGGGTGGGCGACACGCCTGCCTACTTGTCCCTGTCCTCCTCAGCACGCTTGCGCAGGTACTCCGTCGCGGCTCCGGCGCCCTTGTCGATCTTCTCGTCGTGGGCGCCGCCCGTGGCCTTCTTCGCGGCCTCGGCGGCCTTGTCGACGACCTTCTGCGCCTTGTCGGCGTTGTCGTCGACGGCCTTCTTCAGCCGGTCGAACGCATCTCCGGTACCGGACATGGAATCCCCCCTAGATCCGTCCTGCTCCTACCGCGATACCCGCTTCACCCGCCGTTCATGCGGAGAGCAGTGACACCGGCACGGTACGTACCGGACACACGCCTCAGATGCCCAGGACCACACGGGCGATGGAGAAGTAGATGATCAGTCCGGTGGCGTCGACCAGCGTCGCGACCATCGGCGAGGAGACGACCGCCGGGTCCACCCCGACCTTGCGCGCCAGCAGGGGCATGGACGATCCGATGATCGCCGCCCACGTGCACACCGCGATCACCGAGCAGGAGACCACCAGGGCGACGTCGAAGCCCACCAGGAGGGATCCGATCCCCAGCGCGAGCACGGCCAGGACGACACCGAGGAGGAGACCGACCCGGCCCTCCTTCCAGATCACCGCCGGGAGATCGCGTACGCGCACCTCGCCGACGGCCAGGGCCCGCACGATCGCGGTGGCCGACTGGGCGCCGACGTTACCGCCGGTCCCGATGAGCATGGGCACGAACATCGCCAGGGCGGTGACCGCCTCCAGCGTGTCCTCGAAGACCTGCATGACGTTGACGGTCAGGGTGGCCGCCACGATGAGCAGCATCAGCCACACCACCCGCGCCGCGACCAGGCGCACCACCCCGACCGAGACGTAGTGCTCGGCGACCGGACTGGCACCGGACTGGCGTGCCATGTCCTCGGAGTCGGCCGCCTCGATGACCTCCAGTGCGTCGTCGAACGTGAACAGGCCGACGAAGCGCTCCTCGGAGTCCACCACGGGCAGGGAGACCAGGTTGGCCTCCTGGATGAGGCGGGCGGCGTCCTCGACCGGCTCGGTGGCGCGCACACGCGGCGCGAGCACGTCGACGAGGTCCTTGAGCACCGTCTCGTCGTCGCTGATGACCAGGTCGCTGAGACTGACCGTGCCCATGAGGCGGCGGCCGTCGCTGACGACGGGGAGGGTGTAGATGGTCTCGGCGTCGGCGCCCTTGGCCCGTACGACCTCCAGCGCGCGGCCCACGGTCAGGTCCCGGTGGAGGATGACCGTCTCCGGGGTCATGTACCGGCCGACGGAGTCCTCCGGGTAGCCCAGGAGCGCCGCGGTCATCTTCCGTTCGGCGGGGCTCAGCCCGGCCAGGGCGCGGGTGGCGACCTTGGCGGGCGCCTCCCCGATGAGGCGGGCCCGGTCGTCCGGGTCCATCTCCTCCAGGAGTTCGTGGAAGGCGGTGTCCCGGAGTCCGCTGAGGACGATCTGCTGCTGACCGGGGTCGAGCTCCTCGAAGACCTCCAGCTCGCGGTCCTTGTCCAGGAGCCGGAAGGGGATGATCGCGTCGCGGTCGGCCATGCGGGTGAGTTCGTCGGCGATCTCGTAGGGCCTGTGTTCGGCCAACCAGAGCCTGATGCCGGTCAGGTCGTTGTTCTCGACCAGTTCGTTGAGCTCGTCAGCGCGCTCGCCGTCTGCCATGCGAAGCACCCCCCTGCGTGTCCAACGCCGCGCGGGCACGCCCGCGGGCAGCCTGTGTCGTCTCGTCTCCTCCGGCGGGGCACCGCCTCCCCGCGCACGGGGACGGTCGGCCGCGCGTTCGCACGGCGGAGCCGAGGGGGCGGAGAGGGTGGGCACGGCGGCCCTGGGAGGGTCGTCGGCCGCGCCGGGATCGGAAGTCGGATCGACCCTATCGCCCGGGGCGGCGCGGGGCCGCACGCGAGGACCTCGGCGGGGGTGTCAGTCGCGCCAGAGGACGACCAGTGCGCAGTCGTCGTTCTTGTCCTTGCTGAGGACGTCGACGACCTCACCGGCGCCGGTCGCGAAGCCCTTCGCGACGACTGACTCGGCCGCGCCGAGGAGGCGGTCGATCCCCGCGTCGAGGTCCTCGCCGGGGGTCTCGATGAGGCCGTCGGTGCAGAGCATGATGGCGTCACCAGGCCTGAGCTTGCCCTCGACGGAGGTGTAGGTCATCTCCGGGATGACCCCGAGGACGACGCCCTTGGCCTCGGTGGTGCTCCACAGGCCGCAGCCGCTGTCGTAGTGCAGGGCGGGCGGGTGGCCGGCGGAGGCGATCTGGAACTCGCCCGTGTCCAGGTCCACGCTCAGGTGGACGGCCGTGACGAATCCCTCACCCGCGCCGTCGCGGATGAGGTAGTCGTTGCAGTGGGCGAGGAAGTCCCGGGTGGGCACGGCGCCGATGAGGCCGCTGAACGCGCCGGAGAGCATCAGCGCCCGGGTCCCGGCGTCCACGCCCTTGCCGGAGACGTCGACGACCGCCACGTCGAGCCGGTTCTCCCGGCGGTTGGAGACGACGAAGTCGCCGCCGAAGGACGACCCGCCCGCCTGGCGCAGGACCGCGGTGCGGCCCCAGCCCGCGGGCACCTCGGGCAGCCGGCCCTGGTGCCGCAGCCGGTCGCGCAGGTCCAGCAGCATCATCTCACCGCTGAGTCCCTGCACCCCGAGGCGCTCGCGTACCCCGGACAGCAGGTAGGACAGGACCGCGGTGACGCCGATGGTGACCAGCAGACCGGGGCCCACCTGGCCGAAGTCGAGCATGAACGCGACGAACAGGAGCACGGCCGCGACGACGGTGAACAGGAAGGCGAGACTCTTGCGCTTGAGCAGGAGACCGCCCGCGAGGACGGTGAGGATCGTCGAGCTGGGCGGGAACCAACCGGTGGGACCCCATACGGCGCCCACTCCGATCCCGACCGCGAGGGTGACCAGGGTGATGAGCACGAGCCGGTACCGGAAGAGCACCTTGCGCCGGAGCACCGCTACGAGCCGCTGCGTGGTCGTACGCAGCAGCCGGGTGGTCTTGGCGGTCGGTGTGGGCTTCATGTGTCCCCTGGATCGGCACTCCCGCGGGCACGCGGGCGGTTCGGTTCTCGGTCGGTACGGCCCGACGGAGGCGGAGGCTCTCGGTACGGGGCCGGGCGGTGGTCGGGTGCGGGGCACGCCCTGATCTCCGTGGCCGGGGGGCGCCGTCGTCGCCGCGCCGCGGACGATGCGAGGCCGGCCACTGTGCACGAACTGTAGCGCGGGGGCGCGAACGTGGCACGTGCAACCAGCGGTGTTCTCTCCCATAACCACAGGTTTAGGTTGAACCGATAACCGAGAGTAGGGTTTCGGCCGCTGTTCCTCCAGGAAGCTGGTGGGTTTTCCGGGACGATCATCCTCTCTCGGACAGGACCGTCCGACCGGGCCTTGTCCGAGGTGAGGCACGCGAGCCCGGGCACGGACGCGCCCCCGCGCCGGGTCGGCGCGGGGGCGGACCGGACCGGGGTACTTACGGAAGGGGCGGGAGTTCGCCGGAGTCCTCGTAGGCGGAGAGCATCCCGATGCGACGGGTGTGCCGTTCCTCGTCGCTGTAGGGCGTGGAGAGGAACACCTCCACGAAGCGGGTGGCCTCCTCCAGGGAGTGCATCCGGCCGCCGACGCCGAGCACGTTCGCGTCGTTGTGCTCGCGCGCCAGGCGGGCGGTGTCCTCACTCCAGGCCAGGGCGGCGCGAACGCCCTTGACCTTGTTGGCGGCGATCTGCTCGCCGTTGCCCGATCCCCCGATGACGACGCCGAGCGAACCCGGGTCGGAGGCGACGCCCTCGGCGGCGCGCAGGACGAAGGGCGGGTAGTCGTCCACGGCGTCGTAGAACGCCGGCCCGGCGTCGACGACCTCGTGCCCGCGCTCCTTCAGCCAGGAGACGAGGTGTTCTTTGAGCTCGAAGCCCGCATGATCTGATCCAAGGTAAACACGCACGTGCACAGTCTGGCAGGTCACGCGGGCGGCGAGCACCGCGCCCCGCCCCCTCCGGCGTGGACGGGGCGGGGCGCGGAGTGTTCCGGAGGGTCCCCTCAGGAGGTGGCGGCGGCCGCGACGCTCAGACCGAGGGCGGCGAAAAGCGCCATGGAGACCAGGGCGATCAGGTTGTACACCACCATGGACTTGACGTCCTTGGCGAGGGGTCCTGCCTTGGAGACCGCGGGCTTGTTGCTCAACTCACACCTCGATTGGATTCGACCAGGGGATGTCCGGTCCGCATCTTTCCACACCCCACAACGCGTCGATCACCGGGGCCGATTCCTCGCGCACCGGATCCGGTCGTGTGAACCTGGGCATATCCGCCCAGGTGAGAGCCGGAACCACGGTCAGAGCTGGACCGACTTGATCTCGCAGAACTCGTCGAGACCGGCCAGGCCCCACTCGCGTCCGTTGCCGGAACGCTTGTAACCGCCAAAGGGCGCGCGCGGGTTGAGCGCACCGCCGTTGACCTCGACCTGTCCGGCGCGCAGCCGCCGGGCGACGGCCAGGGCCCGGTCGGGATCGCCCGACCAGACGGCCGCGTTGAGCCCGTACACCGTGTCGTTGGCGATGGCGACCGCCTCCTCCTCCGTGTCGTAGGGGATGAGGGCGAGCACCGGACCGAAGATCTCCTCCTGGGCGATGCGCATGTCACCTCGCACATCGGCGAAGACGGTCGGACTGACGTAGTAGCCGCGCCCACGCCCCTCGACCGGGTCGGCGCCGCCGGTGACCAGGCGGGCGCCCTCCTCCACTCCGACGCGCACGTAGTCGCGGACGCGGTCGAGCTGGGCGGCGGAGACGAGCGGGCCCATGCGGGTGGCCTCGTCCTCGGGGTCGCCGGGGGCGTACTTGGCGGCGGACTCGGCGGCCAGGCGCACGGCCTCCTCGTAGGAGTCGCGGTGCACGAGCATGCGGGTGAGCGCGTTGCAGCTCTGCCCGGTGTTGCGCATGACGTCGGCGACTCCGCGCTTGACCGCCTGGGCGAGGTCGGCGTCGGGCAGCACGACGTTGGGGGACTTGCCGCCCAGTTCGAGGGCGACGCGCTTGACGGTCTCGGCCGCGACCTGGCTGACCCTGGTCCCGGCGCGGGTGGAGCCGGTGAAGGAGACCATGTCGACCCCGGGGTGGGCGGCGATCGCCTCGCCGACGACCGGGCCGGTCCCCGACACCAGGTTGAACACACCCGCGGGCAGACCCGCCTCGTGCAGGACCTCGGTGAGCGCGTAGGCGGACAGCGGCGCCACCTCACTGGGTTTGAGGACCACGGTGTTGCCCGCGAGCAGGGCGGGGACGACCTTGAGCACGATCTGGTGCAGCGGGTAGTTCCACGGGGTGATGGCGCCGACGACGCCGATGGGCTCGCGCAGGATGAGCGAGTTGCCCTGGCGCTCGCCCTCGAAGTAGCGGTCGCCGACCTCCTCGACCAGGTCGACGAAGGTCCGGAACATCAGGGCGGGCAGCCCCGCCTGGACCTTGCGCGCGAACCCGGCGGGCGCGCCCATGTCGCGGGTCAGGATCGCGGCGACGTCGTCGAGGCGGGCGTTGTACAGCTCCAGGGCCTTGGCCATGTGCGTCACCCGCTGGCCCGGGGTGAGTGCCGACCACGCGGGCAGGGCCGCCCGCGCGGCCTGGACCGCCGCGTCGACGTCCTCGGGGGCTCCGGCCGGAACGATGTCGATGACCTGCTCGGTCGCCGGGTTGAGCACGTCCAGGCCCTCGCCGGAGGCGGACGTGCGCCAGGCGCCGTCGATGTAGAGGGATCGCATGCGCCCACTCTCGCAGAACGCGATTCTGGTTGGCCAGCGTTCGGGGCCGGGCCGGTGGTTTCCCGGAAGGCGCGTGCACGCCCCCGGGTGTGCCGAGCGGGGTGGCGGCGCGGGGGCGGCCGGGGGAACGGAGCCGGGCCGTGGTGCCGCGCGGGCGCCCCGGCCCGGCCGGATCAGTCCCAGTGCGGCGGGCGTTCGGCGATCAGCCGCGCGGTGTCGTCGTCGGGGCCGTCCTCGCCCCACCCCAGGGACCGTTCGTCGCTGGTGGTGTCGGGCAGGATGTCGAGGTCGTCGAAGAAGTCGACCGTGCGGTCGCCGTCGGGTCCGGACATGGTCACGCCCCCCTGGTGGGTCCAGCCGTCGTGTCCGCGGCGCGGACGGGTACGGGTCACGGGTGCCTCCGGGCGGGTCCGTGCCCGCCCGGATCAGCACCCTAGTCGAAAGTCAGTCGAAACTCGGCTCGGCGGTGCGGGTGCGCTTGAGCTCGAAGAACCCCTCGACCCCGGCGACCAGGCGCACGCCGTCCCACAGTTTGGCGGCCTCCTCGCCCCGCGGCGTCGGAGTGACGACGGGACCGAAGAAGGACACGCCCTCCACACTGATCACGGGCGTGCCGACGTCCTCACCGACCAGCCGCATCGCCTCGGCGTGGGAGGCGCGCAGGGCCTCGTCGTATGCGTCGGAGCTCGCAGCCGCGGCCAGCTCCTCGGGCAGACCGGCGTCGGCCAGGGCGGCGCGGTAGGTCGCCTCCTCACGCGGCTCGCCGTGCAGGTGGAACCGGGTGCCCAGCGCTGTGTACAGATCGCCCAGGACCTCCGGGCCGTGCTTCTGCCCGGCCGCCACGCACACGCGGACCGGCCCCCAACCCGTGTCGAGCAGTCGGCGGTACTCCTCCGGCAGGCCCTCCCTGCCCTCGTTGAGCACGGACAGGCTCATGACGTGCCAGCGCACGCGGACCGGGCGCACACGCTCGACCTCCAGGAGCCAGCGGGAGGTGATCCAGGCCCACGGGCACAGAGGGTCGAACCACATGTCGGCGTAGGTGGTCCCGTCCTCGGAGGAGGTACCGGGGTGGCTGGGGGACTGCGTCATCGCTCACTCCTCGTCACTGTGGGTGGGGCGGCCGCACGAGATCCGCCGAGAGTGGACAACCACCCGCGCTGGTTGCGCATTCCGCGCCGGCGCGTGGCAGGATCGGGATCGAGTTGATGACGACCACCGGCCCCGGCGAGGCTCGCCCCCCCACGCGAGCCCGTCGCGGTCGGAGACGATTCCGGCCGGCGAGGACGGCGGCCGTGAAGGGAGCGTGGCGTGGCGGGGAACCTGACACGGGACGAGGCTCGGGAGAGGGCGCGGATCCTGAGCGTCGACTCCTACACGGTGGAGCTCGACCTGACCACGGGTGACGAGACCTTCCGGTCCACCACCGTGATCCGCTTCTCCAGTTCGGAGGCGGGCGCCCGGACCTTCGTGGACCTGACCGCGCCGAAGGTGCTCTCGGCGACGCTCAACGGCCGCGAACTGGACCCCGGGGAGCTGTTCGACGGCGAACGCCTCATCCTGCCGGAGGTGGCCGCGGACAACGAGCTGACCGTCGTGGCCGACGCCGCCTACATGCGCACCGGAGAGGGCCTGCACCGGTTCGTCGACCCGGTGGACGGGTCGGTGTACCTGTACACCCAGTTCGAGACGGCCGACGCGCACCGCATGTTCACGTGCTTCGACCAGCCCGACCTGAAGGCGACCTTCGAGCTCACGGTCTTCGCCCCCGACTCCTGGCACGTCGTGTCCAACAGCGCCCCCGACGTCGAGCGCGAGGCCGCCGGGGCCGGGGGCCGGGTGCGCTGGCACTTCCCCGCCACCCCGGTCATGTCGACCTACATCACCGCGCTCATCGCGGGCCCCTACCACGTGGTGCGCGACGAGCACGACGGCATCGACCTGGGATTGTTCTGCCGCGCCTCCCTGGCCGAGCACCTGGACTCCGACGCCCTGTTCGACGTCACCAAGAAGGGCTTCGACTTCTTCCACGGCCTGTTCGACCTGCGCTACCCCTTCGGCAAGTACGACCAGCTGTTCGTACCCGAGTTCAACGCGGGCGCGATGGAGAACGCGGGCGCCGTCACCTTCCTGGAGGACTACGTCTTCCGCTCCCGCGTCACCGACGCCCGGTACGAGCGCCGCGCGGAGACCATCCTCCACGAGATGGCCCACATGTGGTTCGGCGACCTGGTCACCATGCGCTGGTGGGACGACCTGTGGCTGAACGAGTCCTTCGCGACCTACGCCAGCGTGTACTGCCAGGCGAACGCCACCCGGTGGACGGACGCCTGGACGACCTTCGCCAACGTGGAGAAGGCGTGGGCGCTGCGCCAGGACCAGCTGCCCTCGACCCACCCCATCGCGGCCGACATGGTCGACATCCAGGCCGTCGAGGTCAACTTCGACGGCATCACCTACGCCAAGGGCGCCTCGGTGCTCAAGCAGCTCGCCGCGTACGTGGGCGTGGACGCGTTCTTCGCCGGGGTGCGCGCCTACTTCAAGGAGAACGCCTTCGGCAACACCGAGCTGAAGGACCTGCTGCGGCACCTGGAGGCCGCCTCCGGCCGTGACCTGTCGGGCTGGTCGCGCGAGTGGTTGGAGACCACGGGCGTCAACACGATGCGGCCGGACTTCGAGGTCGACGCGGACGGGAACTTCACGTCGTTCACGATCGTGCAGGAGGCGGCCGAGGAGCACCCGACCCTGCGCTCGCACCGGTTGGCGGTCGGCCTGTACGACCGCACGCCGGAGGGGATCGTGCGCCGCGAGCGGGTCGAGCTCGACGTCAGCGGCGCCCGCACCGAGGTGTCCGAGCTGGTCGGCAAGGCCCGGCCGGACCTGGTCCTGATCAACGACGACGACCTCACCTTCACCAAGATCCGCCTGGACGAGCGGTCTCTGCGCACCGTGATCGAGGGCGTCGGGGAGATCACCGAGTCGCTGCCGCGCGCGCTGGCCTTCGGCGCCGCCTGGGACATGACCCGCGACGCCGAGATGGCCGCCCGCGACTACGTGTCCCTGGTCCTGTCCGGGATCAGCGGCGTGGACGACGTCATGGTCGCCCAGACCCTGCTGCGTCAGGCCACCGCGGCGCTGATCAACTACGCCGACCCGGCGTGGCGCCCGATCGGGTTCGAGAAGCTCGCCGACCGTCTGCGCGACCTGCTCAACACCGCCGAGCCGGGAGGTGACCTCCAGCTCGCCTACGCCAACGCGTTCGCGGGCGCGGCGCGCACCGACGCCCACCTGTCGCTCCTGCGGGGGCTGCTGGACGGCGCGATCACCATCGACGGGCTCACCATCGACACCGACCTGCGCTGGACGCTGCTGCGTCAGCTGGTCGCCGAGGGCAAGCTCGGTGAGGAGGCGATCGCCGCCGAACTGGAGGCCGACCCGACCGCCACCGGCCAGCGCCACGCGGCCGGCGCCCGGGCCGCCATCCCCACCGCGCAGGCCAAGGCCGCCGCGTGGGAGCGCATCGTCGGAGCCGACCTGGCCAACGCGGAGTTCCGCGCCACCCTGCTCGGCTTCACCGAGCCCGGCCAGGCCGAGCTGTACCGCCCGTACGTGGAGAAGTACTTCGCCCAGCTGGCCCCGGCCTGGGAGAAGTGGACGGGTGAGTTCGCGCAGTCCTTCGCCGAGATGATGTACCCGAGCGGTCTGGTCGAGGAGGCGACGCTGGAGCGCACGGACGCCTACATCGCCGAGAACGACCCGGCCCCCGCGCTGCGTCGTCTGCTGGTGGAGGGCCGCGCGGGTGTCGAGCGCGCGCTGCGCGCCCGCGCCAAGGACATCGCCACGGGCCAGAGCCGGTCCTAGGGCACGACGGCGAGGCCCCGGGGACCAGTCCGGTTCCCGGGGCCTTCGCCGTGGACGGGGTCCTGACCCCTCCGCGACCGGGTGGCGGAAGGACGCGGGGGCATGGCTCCTACGATGCTGTTCATGGCACGTTTCGAGGATCTCCGGTACTCCTTGTGGGACACCGGAGGCGGGTACACCGCGCAACCGCCCCTCACCGAGGAGGCGATCGCGAAGGCCCAGCGGCTGCTGGACGTCACGCTTCCCGGCTCCCTGCTCGACCTGCTGCGCCATCGGAACGGCGGCGAGGTCGCAAAGGACTGGAACGCCTTCCCCGTCGGCGGGCCGACCTCCTGGAGCACCGACCACGTCCCCTTCGACCGCGTGATGGGCATCGGCGGCCGCGAGGGGACGCTCTCCCTGCTCGACAGTCCCTACCTGGTCGGGGAATGGGGGTCCCCGCCGGAGTGGCCCTGGTCTCGGGTGACGGACCGTGCTGGACCGGGCTCGACCACCGGGCCCGCGGCCGAGCCGGGGAACCATCCATGACCTGGTTCGAGGCCGACCTGAACACGGAGCTGGCGCTCGCCCCGGACTTCCGGTCCTTCGTCCAGGGCCTCACCGCCGCCCGTGACCTCGAGTGAGGCCCCGCCCCGTCCCGGCGGGGCGAACACCACCCGGTACGCCCCTAGAGCATCCGGCCCTGACCACCGCCGACCGGGCCCAGGGTCCGACGGATGCGCGCCACCGTGCGCGGGTCGGCGAGCAATTCGTCGACGAGCACCGGCTCGCCCTCCCCGCTGGTGAGCGGGATCCGCCAGTTCGGGTACTCCGTGCTCGTGCCGGGCTGGTTCTGCATCCGCCGCTCCCCCACCACGTCGGTCAGCGCCACACCCAGCATCCGCGCCGGGGTGGCCACCAGGTAGGCGTGCATCGCCGCGACCACCGAGGCGGGATCGGTCACCGGATCCACGTCCTCATCCAGCAACCCCAGCTCCACCAGCAGCGACCGCCACCGCTCCACACGGGCCTCGGAGTCGGCCAGCTCCTCGGACAGGGGCCGGTCGAGCAGCCCCAGCCGGTCACGCAACTCGACGTGCTCACCCGACAGGAACGACGCCACCGGAGGCAGGTCGTGGGTGGCGACCGTGGCCAGGCAGTCGGTACGCCACTCCTCCGGGCCGAGTGGCTCGCCCTCGGCGTCCTGCTCGAACCACAACACGGAGGTGCCGAGGATTCCCCGGTCGGCGAGGTGTTGGCGTACCCAGGGCTCCACGGTGCCCAGGTCCTCGCCCACGACCACCGCGTCCGCGCGGCGGGCGGCCAGGGCGAGCGTGCCCACCATGCCCTCGTGGTCGTATCTGACGTAGGTGCCCTCGGACGGGTCGGCGCCCTCCGGCACGCACCACATGCGGAACATGCCCATGACGTGGTCGACGCGGACCCCGCCCGCGTGCCGCAACGCCTGGCCGATGATCTGACGGAAGGGCGCGTAACCGAGTTCGGCCAGGCCCCGCGGGTGCCAGGGCGGCTGCCCCCAGTCCTGACCGCGGCGGTTGAACTCGTCCGGTGGCGCGCCCGCGTGCAGGCCGCCCACCAGCGCGCCTGCGTACATCCAGGCGTCCGCGCCGCCCGCCTGCACACCGATCGCGAGGTCGTGCACGACGCCCAGGTCCATGCCGCCCGAGCGGGCGGTGATCTGCGCCTGCGAGAGCTGTTCGTCCAGCACCCATTGCAGCCAGCGATGGAACTCCACGGCCGGCCAACGTTTGAGGGCCTCCTCCCCCACCGCGCGCGCCTCGACGTCACGCAGGTGGGCGGGCCAGGACCGAAAGTCACTGCCGTACTCCTCGGCCAGGGCGCACCAGGTGGCGAACTCGACCAGGGGCTGGCCCTCGCGTTCGAGGTAGGTGCGCAGGGCGGCCTCCCGCCCCGGGGCCCGGGGCACCTGGAACAGGACCTCCAGCGCGGTGCGCTTGGCCTCCCAGACCGCGTCCCGATCGAGCAGGTCGGCGGTGCGGCCGCGCTCGCGCAGGGGGCGGGCCAGACGTTGGATACCCTCCCGCTGGGCGGGGTCGAGCCGGGCGTACTCGGGGATGTCCTCCACACGGACGTAGAGCGGGCTGGCGTAGCGGCGGCTGACCGGAAGGTAGGGCGAGGGTTCCAGCGGGCCGACGGGCTCGGTGGCGTGCATCGGATTGACGAGCACGAAGTCGGCGCCGAGGTCGCGCGCGCCCCAGTCGGCGAGTTCGGCCAGGTCACGCAGGTCACCCGTGCCCCATGAGGCACGGGAACGGACACTGTAGACCTGCGCCATGAGCCCCCACAGGCGGCGGTTCCCCCGCAGGGCGCTGGGTTCGATCCGGTCGGGGACCACCAGCAGCGGCGCGTCGTGTTCGGCTCCGCCGTCCTCGACCCGCAGCGTGTGCACACCGAGCGGGAGTCCGGGATCGAAGGGCAGCACGGAGCCGTCAGCGGTCTCGACGGTGCTGCGCGAGCCCTCCGGCAGGACCAGGTCGGGCCCCTTGCCCTCGCGGACGACCACGGCCGGGGGCAGCAGCCGCCGTCCGGCGTCGGAGACCGGTCGCTCCGGATCCACCCCCAGGGCCGCCAGGACATGGCGGATCGTGTCGGGGCTGACGGACACGCGCTCGCCCCGCCAGTCCTCGTAGGTGGTCGCGACACCGTACTGCTCGGCCACGCGGGCCAGCTGAACGTCCCTCACAGCAACCGATCATGCCCTACCCGGGCCCGTGTACACCGGAGGACCGCCCGGCGTGGGGCCAGAACGTCGGCTCGGCTCTGCCGTAAATCCGATCGCCGCCCGTCAGCGCGCTGTGCATAATGAACGGGGTGCTGTCCAACTACCGGCGTGTCTTCGCCGTTCCCCATGTCCTGTCCCTGCTGACCTGGTCACTCGTGGCGCGCTTCTACATGCCCGGGTTGATGATCGCGGTCACCTTCCTGGTCGAGGAGTGGACGGGGTCCTACACCTTCGCCGGGTTGGTCGCGGGCGCCTTCACCCTGGGTATGGCGCTGGTCGGGCCGCTGCGCGGCAGGATGGCCGACCGAGGTCGCAGCGACCGGCTGGTGCTGGTGTGCGGGGTGGTGTTCAGCGCGGGTCTGCTCGCGCTCGCGCTGATGCCGGGGGCGCTGTGGTGGCTGGCGGTACCGCTGGCTCTGTTCTCCGGGGTGTTCGGCTCCCCCGCGAACCAGATCGTCCGGGCCCTGTGGCCGCGGCTGACCTTCGGCGCCGAGCGCAACGCGATCTACGCGGCCGAGGCGACCACGCAGGAGCTGCTCTTCGTCTTCTCCCCCGTGCTGACCGCCGGCGTGGTGGCCTACGCCGGTCCCCGGTGGGCACTGGCGCTGCTGTCGGTGCTGGCGCTGGCGGGCGCGGTCGGGTTCGCGCTCTCCCTGCGACGGGCGGGGGTGAGCAGCCCCGTCCCCGGTCAGGACGCCTCGGCCTCCTCGGGGACCGCACCGAGGAGGAGCCTGCTGCGCTACCCGGCTCTGTGCGTCCTGCTGCTGATGTCCCTGCTGCTGGTCTGCGGGATCGTGGGTGTGGACCTGGTCGTCGTGGCCTGGGCCAACGAGTTGGACTCACCCCATTACGTGATGGTGCTGGCGTCGGTGTGGGCGCTGGGTTCCCTCGTGGGCGGCGCGGTCGCCGGGGGGTTGAAGGGGCGGCCGCGACTGATGCGGCGAAGTCTGGCCACCGCGCTGGGCCTGTCGGTCCTGGTGCCGTTCATGCCGCCGGTCGTCCACCTTCCCACCCCGCTGTGGATCACGCCGTTGCTGTTCCTGTCGGGGGTGGCGATCGCGCCCACCGTGGCGGCCGTGATGGGTCGGCTGGGCGACGTCTCCCCTTCGAACCGCCGCGCCGAGGCGTTCGGCTGGTTGGCCTCCGGGATGGGTGTCGGCAGCGCGGCCGCGGGCCCGATGATCGGGGCGTTGATCGACGGCTTCGGGGTGGCGGGTGGCGCCGCGGGCGCCGCTGTCGTGGCGTCGCTGGCCGCGGCGCTGAGCGTGTTCGTTCCCGCGTCCGGCACGGAGGCGGGGTCCGGGTCCGAGCCCGCTCCGGAGGGGTCCGTGGCGGGCGCCGCCCGGAACGTGGACACGGCGCGGGAGGGCGCCTGATCCTCGCCCGGGCGGACCGTCCGTAGGGGCCGCGACCGCCCGTGCCGGGACCGGTGCCCCGGCGCCGCCCTATCCCAGCCCCGGCGGGACGCGGTGCGCCCAGGGCCGGGCCTCCTCCATCTGGGCCGACAACGACAGCAGCGTGCCCTCCCCGCCCATCCGGCCGGTGAGCATGACCCCGATGGGCAGTCCGTCCGGCGACCAGTGCAGGGGGACGCTGACGGAGGGCTGTCCGGAGACGTTGTACACCGACGTGAACGGGGTGAACTCGGTCATACGGCGGAACTCCTCCTCCGGGCCGCCTTGGTCGAAGTGTCCGATCGGGACCGGCGGCAGTGCCAGGGTGGGGCTGAGCAGCACGTCGTAGGGCTCGGTGGCGGTGATCAGTGAGCGCACCCCACGCTGGAGCCGGGCGCAGGCCGCGATGTAGTCGGGGACGGGTGTGGCGCGGGCGCGTTCCCGCAGCCACCGGGTGATCGGTCTGAGGTCGTGCTCGCGGTCGGGGTCCACGGGGCTGGCCGAGGCCATCGCGGCCCAGAGCACGCCGAAGTCCTCCGGGAAGGTTCCGCCGAAGTGGGCGTCGCCCGGCGTGGGGATCTCCTCCACCTCGTGGCCGAGCTCGACGAGCAGGTCGCCGGCGGCGTCATAGGCCGCCCGGACGTGGGGGTGGACGGGGGCGTCGACGCTTCCGGCGTCGGCGTAGCGGCCGACGCGCAGACGCCCGGGGGCGCGGCGCGCGTGGTCGGCGAAGGTCTCACCCGGGGGGAGCGGCGGGGCGCCGTAGAGGTCTCCGGACCGTGCGCCGGCCATGGCGTCGAGCAGGAGCGCCGCGTCCAGCACGGTGTGGGTGAGGGGACCGGCCGTGGACAGGCCGACCAGGTCGGGTTTGAGGGGACCGCCGGAGATCCGCCCCCGCGTGGGCTTGAGGCCGAACAGTCCGCACGCGCTGGCGGGGATGCGCAGGGATCCGCCGCCGTCGCTCCCGTGGGCGGCGGCGGCCAGGCGGGCGGAGACCGCGACGGCGGCACCGCCGCTGGAGCCGCCGGGGGTGCGGTCGGTGTCCCAGGGGTTGCGGCTGGGCGGGGCGACGTCGTTCTCGGTGTAGCAGGTGGACCCGAACTCGGGGGTGTTGGTCTTGCCGAGGAGGAGGGCTCCCGCGAAGCGCAGCGCGGCGACCGCTCCGTCGTCGAAGGGCGCCGGCACGGGGTCGACGGCCCGTGAGCCGAAGGTGGTGGGTGATCCGGCCAGCAGGTCCAGGTCCTTGATGGGAAGTGGCACGCCCAGGAGTGGGGGCAGGGTGTCCGGCGTGTCGCGCATGACCCGCTTCTCCGCATATCGGGCCTGTTCAAGCACGTGTTCCGGACTAACCGCAACGAACCCGCCGTAGGTCGGATCGAGTCGCTCGATCCGGTCCAGACAGTGCTCAGCGATCTCACGAGGGGACAGCTCTCGACGGCGTACCAGGTCGGCGAGTCGGTGTGCCGGAAGTTCGTGGATCTGGGTCATGATCCACCAGATTAGCGGGCACGCCACGGGGCACCACGGGAGTGGCGGCCCCTCTCTAGAGAGACCGTCGAAACGGTGGTTCTTCCCCGCGATCCGGTTCCCGAACACCCCTGCGGCCCGGAAACGCGGGAAGAAAAGTGTGAGAAGTCATGCACTAGGACTCGGATATGGATGGAACTAACCTGTCCGACGTGGAATCGGCAACGACAGAGAACGATCGCACCCAACCGAACAGCACACCGTCTCCGGCGGAAAGCCCAGAAGAGCTCTTTTTTCCCAACCAACGCAAGAAAACCGACAATTCGGGCGCACGGGCACTCTACGGAACCCTGAAGTCCAACGACACCGCCCGTAAGTGGGCCATCCGCGCGGCTGTCGCCGCGGCGGTCGCGCTGGCACTCGGCCTACTCGCCTCCGACTGGCGGATCGGCGTCACCCTCGGCCTGTTCACCCTGGCCGGGATCACCGTCTACAGCGCCCGGCGCGAGTCCGAGATCCCCCGGTGGCGCAGACCCTCGGCCGCCCAGCGCAAGACCGAGGTCCAGCTCAAGGTGATGAAGCAGCTCGGCTACCGCGTCCTGCACGCGCGCGCGGTCCCCGGCGGCAACGGCCAGATCGACCACTTCATCGTGGGCCGCCGCGGCGCGTTCGCCATCGACTCCGAGTCCTGGGACCGGCGCCTGCCCCTCCGCAACAAGCTGGAGAAGCTCTACCACGGCCGCTTCAGCAAGAACGAGCGGATCGACGAGGCGCTGGAGGAGGCCGAACGGGCCACGGAGCTCATCAACCGGGAACTGGGCCGCGAGATCAAGGTGCGCGCCGCACTCGCCATCTACGGTCCCGGGATGCCCTGGGACAGCCACCGGCTGCGCGGCGTCGACATCATCACCGGAACCAAGGTCCGCAAGTGGCTGCGCACGGGCCGGGACCGGTTGAACGAAAGCGAGATCGAGGAGATCTACGAGGCGGCGAAGAAGGTCCTGCCGCCTCGCCACTGAAACCGTCCGCTCAGGGAGGGCCCAGGAGGAGCCACGGCGCCGTGGTTCCCCCCGGGCCCTTTCGCGTGTCCACACCCCCACCAGCGCACCCGATCCGCCGCGCCGCGATCGCCCACCCACCCACAATCTCACGATACGGACAGCCCGTCTTTGACTGCGAGACCGCACCACCGCTTCGGGGCGACTACCATCGAGGGGAAACACCCGGAACCGATGGGAGCCCACCCCATGCCCGCGCTACGCTCACGCACGGTCACACACGGCAGGAACATGGCAGGCGCACGCGCCCTCATGCGCGCCACCGGCGTAGAGCGCGAGGACTTCGGCAAGCCCATCGTGGCCGTGGCCAACAGCTTCACCGAGTTCGTCCCCGGACACGTCCACCTGCGCCAGGTCGCCGACGTGGTCGCCGGCGCGATCCGCGAGGCGGGCGGGGTGCCGCGCGAGTTCAACTCCATCGCCGTCGACGACGGCATCGCCATGGGCCACAGCGGCATGCTCTACTCGCTGCCCAGCCGCGAACTCATCGCCGACTCGGTCGAGTACATGGTCAACGCGCACTGCGCGGACGCCCTGGTGTGCGTCTCCAACTGCGACAAGATCACGCCCGGGATGCTGCTGGCCGCGCTGCGGCTCAACATCCCCACCGTCTTCGTCTCCGGCGGCCCCATGGAGGCGGGCAAGGTCACCGTGGTCGACGGCACCGCCACCACGGTCCGCAAGCTCGACCTGATCAACCCGATGATCGCCTCGGCCGACGAGAGCGTCTCCCAGGCGGAACTGGACGAGATGGAGGAGGCGGCCTGCCCGACCTGCGGGTCGTGCTCGGGCATGTTCACCGCCAACTCGATGAACTGCCTGACCGAGGCGATGGGTCTGGCCCTGCCCGGCAACGGCACCGTGCTGGCCACCCACACCGCGCGCCGCGCCCTGTACGAGGACGCCGGACGCCTGGTCGTCGAGGCCGCCAAGCGCTACTACGAGGACGACGACGCCTCCGTCCTGCCGCTGTCCATCGCCACCCCGGCCGCCTTCGGCAACGCCATGGCCCTGGACGTGGCCATGGGCGGCTCCACCAACACGATCCTGCACCTGCTGGCCGCCGCGACGGAGGCGGGGGTCGACTTCGGCCTCACCGAGATCGACGCGGTCTCCCGCCGCGTGCCGTGCCTTTGCAAGGTCGCTCCGAACACGGAGAAGTACCACATCGAGGACGTCCACCGCGCGGGCGGCATCCCCGCCATCCTGGGCGAGCTGGCCCGGGGCGGCCTTCTGGACACCTCCCTGCCCACCGTGCACGGCAAGACCGTCGGCGAGTTCATCGCCGAGTGGGACGTCGCCACCGACACCGTCAGCGACGAGGCCGTGGAGCTGTTCCACGCCGCCCCCGGCGGGAGGCGCACCACCAAGGCCTACTCGCAGAGCACCCGCTGGGACAGTCTGGACACCGACCGCGAGAAGGGCTGCGTCCGGTCCGTGCCGCACGCCTACACCAAGGACGGCGGACTGGCGGTGCTCTTCGGCAACCTCGCCCCCGACGGCGCGATCGTCAAGACCGCCGGTGTGGAGGAGGAGCTGTGGACCTTCTCCGGCCCCGCGAAGGTGTTCGAGTCCCAGGAGGACGCGGTCGAGGGCATCCTCACCAAGCAGATCGAGCCCGGCGACGTGGTCGTCATCCGCTACGAGGGCCCCAAGGGCGGCCCGGGCATGCAGGAGATGCTGTACCCGACGAGCTTCCTCAAGGGCCGCGGCCTGGGCAAGGCGTGCGCGCTCATCACCGACGGCCGCTTCTCCGGCGGCACCTCGGGGCTGTCCATCGGACACGCCTCGCCGGAGGCCGCCGCCGGGGGCGACATCGCCCTGGTCGAGGACGGCGACGTCATCAGCATCGACATCCCGAACCGCGGCATCGTGCTGGAGGTCGCCGAGGACGAGCTCAGCGCCCGCCGGGAGCGACTGCTCAAGGAGCTGGGCCGCTTCCAACCGCGCGACCGCCAGCGCCCGGTGACGGCGGCGCTGCGCGCCTACGCGGCCATGGCCACCTCCGCCTCGACCGGTGCGGCGCGCGACGTCTCACAGATCGAACGCTAGGTGTATTGACCACGGAGGTTGGTAACACCCACCCCGGCTGACACACGACAAGAGGGCCTTCGGTAACGGTGTGGATTGCGACGTCTACACCAAGCACCAGAAGGCCCTCGATGCCCCACGCTACCCACACCAACGCCAAACTCACACCCACCGGACGCCTGGCCCTGGCCCGCTGTGTCGTCGAGGACGGCTGGCCCCTGCGACGGGCCGCCGAACGCTTCCAGGTCAGCACCACCACCGCCAGGCGGTGGGCCACCCGCTACCGGATGCTGGGCCAGGCGGGCATGCACGACGCCTCCAGCCGCCCCCACCACTCGCCCCGACGCACCCCCACCCGCCGCGAACGCCGCGTCATCAAACTCCGCCTCACCCGCCGATGGGGACCCGCCCGCATCGGCGGACACCTTCGCATGCACGCCTCGACCGTGCACCGGATCCTGACCCGCTACCACTGTGCCCGTCTGGCCCACACCGACCGAGCCACCGGACGGGCGGTGCGCCGCTACGAACGGGCCCGGCCCGGCGAGCTGGTGCACGTGGACATCAAGAAACTCGGCAACATCCCCACCGGCGGCGGCCACAAGACCCTGGGGCGCGCTCAGGGCCGCAAACACCGCTCCAAGGTCGGGTACGCCTACATCCACAACGCCGTGGACGACCACACCAGGTTGGCCTACAGCGAGATCCTGGCCGACGAGAGGAAGGAGACCGCGACCAGCTTCTGGGAACGCGCGCATGCCTACTTCGCGTCGGTCGGCATCACGGTGGAGCGGGTGCTGACCGACAACGGGGCCTGCTACAAGTCCCACGCCTGGCGCGATGTGCTCGCCGACCAGAAGATCAAGCACAAGCGCACCCGCCCCTACCGGCCCCAGACCAACGGCAAGGTCGAGCGGTTCAACCGCATCCTGGTCGAGGAGTGGGCCTACGCCCGCCCCTACACCAGCGAGGCCGAGCGGCGGGAGGCGTTCGGGCAGTGGTTGCATCACTACAATCACCACCGGTTCCACACCGCACTCGGCGGCCCTCCCGCCTCCCGTGTTCCTAACCTCTCAGGTCAGTACAGCTAGGCGGCGCCCGTCCCGGTCCCGCGCGGGACCGTGGTCGGGTGCCCCCGAACCATCAGCCCCTGACGGTGACCGCCCCCAGGTCAGGAGCAGCAGCCGCCCCCGCAGCACCCTCCGCCACCGGAGGGCGCGGGGGCGGCGGCACGTCCGCCCACGGCCACGGTCGACAGCAGGCGCACGGTGTCGTCGTGGCCGCGCGGACAGTCGGCGGGATCGCTCGCGCGGGCCATCGGGCGCGAGACCTCGAAGGTGGTGCCGCACTCGCGGCAGCGGAAGTCGTATCTGGGCATGCGGTCAGAATACGGCCCCTCGCCCGCCGAACGGATGCGGCGGCCGGCCCCGGGGCCGCGCCTCCCGCGCGACCGCCCTCCGCCCCGCCCGGACACGGGCGGGGCGGAGGGCGAGGGGGTACCGCGGGGCCGGACGGGGACGCGTGGCCCCGGCCCCGGGGCGTCAGGCCGCCAGGTGGGCCATGTAGGGCTCCCACTGGGGGTCGCCGTGCAGGTCACCGTTGATCAGCCGCCAGTGCGGACCCTTGGGCACCTTGGGGGTGATGTGCAGTTCCCATCCGAGCTCGTCCAGGAACTTGTCGGCCTTGCGGTGGTTGCACGGCTTGCACGCCGCCACCACGTTCTCCCACACGTGCGCCCCGCCGCGGCTGCGCGGGATGACGTGGTCGATCGTCTCGGCCTTCTTCCCGCAGTAACCGCAGGTGTGCCGGTCCCGCCGCATGAGGGCCACCCGCGTCAGCGGCACCCTGCGCCCGTACGGAACACTGATGTAACGTCTGAGCCGGATGACCGACGGCACGTTGTACGACCGCGTGGCCGAGTGGAGCACCGCCCCGGCCTCGTCTCCGTGCACCACCTCCGCCTTCTCCCGCAGAACGAGCAGGATCGCCCTGCGCAGGGGAAGGGTCGTCAGTGGTTCGAAGCTGGCGTTGAGCAGCAGCACGTGTCGGCGGGCGGTCGGTGGGCCGCCCTCCCGGCCGCTTCGGGCGCTCATCGCTTCGCCCCGGCCGCCGCGTACAGCGGCCGTGTCTCTTCCCCGGCCAGCCGATAGGCCAGCCAGGAAACCTCCCTGTGCACCGATCCGAGGATCGGTGGTTCCGTTCGCCTTGCCACACGGACCTCCCGGTGGTTTCCGCCGAGCTCGCGTCCCGCATTCAGTTTGCGTGGTCAGACCGCTTCAGCGCCACCCCAATTTTCGGCAGGACGCCCGGAAAGCGCGTATCGCCGCTTTCCTCCACTCATTGTGCGCCGCCCACACCGCGTTTCACGGTGCCGCCGCGCCGAACACCGGGCGTGAGATATGGGTGGATAGGGTGCGAAGTATGCGTGAACTTCGCTACCCGCCGGCAGAGCGGCTGGACATCGTCGACAACCTGCACGAACACACGGTCGCCGACCCCTACCGATGGTTGGAGGACCCCCAGACCGCCGCGACCAAGGAGTGGTCCGCCGCCCAGGACACCCTCTACTCCACGGCCTCCTCCGGGTTCGGCGCGCGCGACTGGTTCGGTGAGCGGGTCCGGTCGCTCATGGGCGCCGGGCACGTCGGCGCTCCCGTGTGGCGGGGCGAGCGCCGATTCTTCTCCCGTCGCACGGCCGACCAGGAACACGGAGTCCTCCACGTCCAGGACGGCGACGGCCCCGAACGCGTCCTGATCGACCCCGGAGCCCTGGACCCGAGCGGACTGACCACCCTCGACTCCTGGAAGCCCGACCGTTCCGGACGGCTGCTGGCCCACCAGCTCTCGGAGGGGGGCGACGAGGAGTCGGCCCTGCGGATCATGGACGTCGACACCGGTGAGACCGTCGACGGACCGATCGACCGCACACGCTACAGCCCGATCGCCTGGCTGCCCGACTCCTCGGCCTTCTACTACGTACGGCGGCTGCCCGCCGACCAGGTCCCCGAGGGCGAGGAGGGCTACCACCGGCGCGTCTACCTGCACCGGCTGGGCACCCCCACCGACCAGGACGTCCTCATCTTCGGCCAGGACCGCGACAAGACCGAGTACTTCAGCGTCACCGTGAGCCGCGACGGGCGCTGGCTGATCCTGCTGGCGGTCCGCGGCACCTCCTCGGCCACCGACATGTGGATCGCCGACCTGTCCGAGGGCGGCCCGGGCGCGCCCCGGCTCGTACCCATCCAGGAGGGCGTGGACGCCGCCCTGTCCGCACACGTGGGCCGGGACGGACGCCTGTACCTGTACACCGACCGCGACGCCCCGCGCGGACGCGTGTGCGTGGCCGACCCCACCACCCCCGGTGCCGAGCACTGGACCACCCTGGTCGCGGAGGATCCCGAGGCGGTCCTGGAGGACTTCGCGATCCTGGACGGACCGGAGATGGAGCGGCCCGAGATCCTGGTCGGCTGGAGCCGCCACGCGATCAGCGAGGTCACCCGCCACGACCTGGCCACCGGCGAACGACTCGGCGAACTGGAGATGCCGGGCCTGGGCTCCATCGGCGCGCTCATGGAACGGCCGGAGGGCGGCCACGAGGCCTGGTTCGGCTACACCGACAGCACCCGCCCGTCATCGGTGTACCGCTACGACGCCCGCGGCGGCGCCGTGTCGCACTGGGCGGACGCGCCCGGACGGATCAGCGACCTGCCGGACGTGCGCACCGAGCTGGTGACGTACACGTCCAAGGACGGAACCCCGGTGCGCATGCTCGTGGTCTCGCCCGCCGAACCCGCGGACGGTCCCCGGCCGACCATCCTGTACGGGTACGGCGGCTTCCGCATCTCCCTGACCCCCTCCTACTCGGCGTCGACCCTGGCCTGGGTGCGGGCCGGAGGCGTGTACGCCACCGCCAACCTGCGCGGCGGACTGGAGGAGGGCGAGGAGTGGCACCGCGGCGGGATGCTCGCCAACAAGCAGAACGTGTTCGACGACTGCGCCGCGGCCGCCGAGCACCTGGTCGCGACGGGGGTCACCACTCCCGAACGGCTCGCGATCATGGGCGGGAGCAACGGCGGGCTGCTGGTCGGCGCGATGGTCACCCAGCGCCCCGACCTGTTCGCCGCCGCGGTGTGCTCGGCCCCGCTGCTGGACATGGTGCGCTACGAGGGCTTCGGTCTGGGCCAGCTGTGGAACGTGGAGTACGGCAGCGCCGACGAACCCGAGGAACTGGGGTGGCTGCTGGGGTACTCGCCCTACCACAACGTCCGTGAGGGCACCCGCTACCCGGCGACGTTGTTCACCGTGTTCGACAACGACACCCGGGTGGACCCCATGCACGCCCGCAAGCTGTGCGCGTTGATGCAGTGGGCCACCTCCGCGTCCCCGCAGGAGCGTCCGGTCCTGCTGCGGCGCGAGTCGGAGGTCGGCCACAGCTCTCGCTCGGTGAGCCGGAGCGTGGCGCTCAGCGCCGAACAGCTGGCCTTCCTCGCCCACCATCTGGGGGCGTCGGTGGCCTGACCGGCGGCTTCGGCCGTCGTGGGGAGATCCACGACACACGCCAGGAGCCCGGTCAGTGGAGCGGTCTCCCGGGGGGATTGGGACAATCGGTGAAGTCCGCCCCCCAGGAGCCGCCCACGAGAGGAACCAGGACGTGACACAGATCGAGACCGCGGGCAACGGGACCGAGACCCTGCCGCAGCGGCACGTCCACCTGGCCCAGGTCCGCTACGCCGACCTCGACCCCCAGCACCACGTCAACAACGTGCGGATGCTCACCTACCTGGAGGACGCCCGGATCTCGTTCATGCGCTACGGCGGCATGGTCGAGGAGGGCGAAGAGGTCTTCGGCGCCATGGTCGTGGCCCGCCAGGAGGCGGACTACGTGGCGCCGCTGCTGCCCAGGAAGGACCCTGTGCGGGTGGAGCTGTGGGTGACCGAGGTCCGCAACGCCAGTTGCACGCTGGCCTACGAGATCCGCGACGACACGACCGTGTACCTGCGCGCCAAGACGGTGCTGGTCGGGTTCGACGTGCCCACGCAGAGCGCCCGGCGGCTCAACGGCACCGAGCGTGCCTTCCTCGCCCAGTACTCCTGAGCGAAGGGGTGCCGGGCCGCCCGGTCCCCTACTTCAGGGAGATGGAGACGGTCTCGCCCCCGTCGTCGTCGCGTCCCTCCTTCGAGGCCACCGACAACGACGTCGGGTCGGCCACCGCCGGAGCCGTGGCCTCCTCCGGGACGTTGACCATGCTGTGCGCCGCCATGACCATGTACTCCCACATCTGCCGGTCGAGGACCTCGTGCAGTTCCAGGGAGTCCATCGCCGCGCGCATGAGCTCCAGCCAGCGGTCACGCTCGGCGGCGCCGATGCGGAACGGGAAGTGGCGCATCCGCAGCCGCGGGTGGCCGCGCTGTTCGTTGTACGTGCGTGGACCGCCCCAGTACTGGATGAGGAACAGGCGCAGGCGCTCCTCGGCCGGGCCGAGGTCCTCCTCCGGGTACATGGGCCGCAGCAGGGGGTCGGCGGCAACGCCCTCGTAGAAGCGGCGGACCAGGCGGGTGAAGGTCTCCTCCCCGCCCACGGCCTCGTAGAACGTCGTTCGCACCGGCCCCTCGCCCTGGTTCTGGTGATCATCTCGCGCGGAAGTCATCGCCCACCAGGGTATGCGACATCCCCGGCTCCGGTCTGGGGGTCGAGGCGATGGGAATATCCCCGGCCCGGTCCGCCCGATCGCGGCTCTCCCCGCCCTCAGACGCCGCCCCGCAGGAGAGCGGCGAGCAGTCGGGCCCGGACGCCGCCGGGCAGGTCCTCGTCGCGGTCCGGCCGCCAGGTGCATCCGACACTCACGGCGGCCACGCGGCCGGTGTCCCGAATCCGGCCGACGGCCTCGACGACGGCGTCGGCGCTCGGCCCGCCGGGCGTGGGGAAGAGCATCCCTGGTACTTCGTCGGGGTCGATGACGTCCAGGTCCACGTGGAGCAGGAGCGGCCCGTCGGGGAGGTCCTCGGGTCCGACGTCGGCGACGGCCCGCTGCCGGACGGCCGACCCGCGCAGGTACTCGGCCTCGGGCGGGTCCAGGTCGCGTCCGTCCACCAGGAGGAGGCGTTCCTCGGGGATCCGCCGCAGACCGAGGCCGTCGGTCGCGGGGGCGGGCCGGTATCCGGCCAGCACGCGCAGCGGGATCCCGCCCGCGTAGCCGGAGGCGCTGGTCTCCATGGTCTGGACGTCGCCGTGCGCGTCGAACCACACGGCGGACGGATCCACGCCCGCCCTCTGCAGTCCGGCGGCGGTCCCGAGCGCGACCATGCAGTCACCGGACAGGACCGTGGGGCACCGACCGGCCCGGACGTGGTCCGCGACGCGTTCGGCGACGGCCTCGTGCAGGACCGCCATGCGGCTCCACACGTCGGCGTCCGGCAACCGCGCGATCACCCTCTCCGTGTGCCCGCGCCACGGAGGCCGGAAGTCGGGCAGGTACTCGTCGAGGTGGTAGGGCACCCACAGAATCGTCATGACGGGACGATAGCGACATCCCCGTCGGTCGGTACACCGGGTTTCCCCGTCCCCGCGGGTCCGCGGTACGCGCAGGGCCCCGCGGACCAGGCCGGAACCGGTCCGCGGGGCCTTGCGCGCGACGGGTGTCAGTCGCGGGTGAGCTTGCGGTGCGTGACCGCGTGCGGGCGCGCGGCCTCCGGGCCCAGGCGCTCGATCTTGTTCTTCTCGTAGGACTCGAAGTTGCCCTCGAACCAGAACCAGTTGGCGTCGCCCTCCCACGCGAGGATGTGCGTGGCGACGCGGTCCAGGAACCACCGGTCGTGGGAGGTGATCACGGCGCAGCCGGGGAAGTCCAGCAGCGCGTTCTCCAGCGACCCGAGGGTCTCCACGTCCAGGTCGTTGGTGGGCTCGTCCAGGAGCAGGAGGTTGCCGCCCTGCTTGAGGGTGAGCGCCAGGTTGACGCGGTTGCGCTCACCACCGGAGAGCACGCCGGAGGGCTTTTGCTGGTCCGAACCCTTGAAGCCGAACGCGGCGACGTAGGCGCGGCTGGGGATCTCGACCTTGCCGACCTCGATGAAGGTCTCGCCGTCGGAGATGGTCTCCCAGACGTTCTTGGTGTCGTCGATCCGGCCGCGGTACTGGTCGACGTAGGAGATGTCGACGGTCTCACCGACGTTGATCTTGCCCTCGTCGGGGGTCTCCTCGCCGACGATCATCTTGAACAGGGTCGTCTTACCGACACCGTTGGGGCCGATGACGCCGACGATGCCGTTGGGCGGGAGCGAGAAGCTCAGGTCCTCGATCAGGACGCGGTCGTCGAAGCCCTTGGTGAGGTTCTTGACCTCCACGACCGTGTTGCCCAGGCGCGGACCCGGCGGGATCTGGATCTCCTCGAAGTCCAGCTTGCGGGTCTTGTCGGCCTCGGCCGCCATCTCCTCGTAGCGCTGGAGGCGGGCCTTGCTCTTGGTCTGGCGGGCCTTGGCGTTGGAGCGGACCCACTCCAGCTCGTCCTTGAGGCGCTTGGACCGCTTGGCGTCCTTTTGCCCCTCGACCTTCAGACGGGCCTGCTTGGTCTCCAGGTAGGTGCTGTAGTTGCCCTCGTAGGGGTAGAACTGGCCGCGGTCCAGCTCCAGGATCCACGTGGCGACGTGGTCGAGGAAGTACCGGTCGTGGGTGATCGCGACGATGGTGCCGGGGTACTTGGCCAGGTGCTGCTCCAACCAGTTCACGCTCTCGGCGTCGAGGTGGTTGGTGGGCTCGTCAAGGAGCAGCAGGTCGGGCGCCTCCAGCAGCAGCTTGCACAGGGCGACGCGGCGCTTCTCACCACCGGACAGCTGGGTGACGGAGGCGTCCCCGGGCGGGCAGCGCAGGGCGTCCATGGCCTGGGCGAGCTGACTGTCCAGGTCCCAGGCGTTTCGGTGGTCGAGCTGCTCCTGGAGCTTGCCCATCTCCTCCAACAGGTCGTCGGAGTAGTCGGTCGCCATCTTCTCGGCGATCTCGTTGAAGCGGGTCAGCATCGCCTTGGTCTCGGCGACCCCGTCCTCGACGTTCTCCAGAACGGTCTTGTCGGGGTCGAGGCGGGGCTCCTGGGCGAGCAGGCCGACGGTGAAGCCGGGCATCAGACGCGCCTCACCGTTGGACGGCTGCTCGATGCCGGCCAGGATCTTCAGCAGCGTCGACTTACCCGCACCGTTGGGCCCCACGACGCCGATCTTGGCCCCGGGCAGGAACGACCCCGAGACGTTGTCAAGGACGACCTTGTCGCCGTGCGCCTTGCGCACGTTTTGCATGGTGTAGATGTACTCCGGCATGTCTTCCAGACTAGGGTGTCGGCGCCTGTGCCGAGACCTGTCCGGATGCCGCTGCACGGCGGTTCTCCGGGGCTCGGCGGGTCACGCACTGGAACGCCTCGCACGGGCCCGATCTTCCCGTCGGAGCGATGCGCGTGCGCGACCTCCACCCGGCGACCGGGTGGGGAGCTCGTCGCCGGTCCACGCCCCCGTCACTCCCCCAGGGTGTCGGTCACCCGTTTGCCGCGCTCGCCCTCGGTGGTCGTGAAGCTGTCGACCGCCTCACCGTGGCGGGTCCTGGCGACGTAGTCCAGTCGGGCGCCTCGACGGCCCGTCGACCGTGCCGTCCCCGTGGCTCAGGGCGTCAGTGCCGCACTCACCCGGGACAACCGCTCCGGCGACCACGCGAAGTGGTTCCCGGGATTGCGGGACGACCAGCCTCCGTCGTTGGTTCGCGAACCGTCCTCGGTCGTGGTCCACCGCACGGGACCCCACGGCCCCTGGCGTTCCAGGAGGGCGGCCGCGAGCGCGTCGGGATCCTCCACACCGGTCCGGGACCGCAGCGCCGCCGCCAGGCGTTCGGCGGCCCCGTCGGGCACGGCGGAGTCCCCGAACGCGGGCAACAGCAGGAGCAGGCGGCTGTCCGGGTCATCGGTGCTGCCGCCGGGGAGGGTGTCGGCGGCGGCGACCAGCTCCGGCCAGGACAGCCCGGGACCCATGAAGTGCCCGTCGACACAGGCGAGCGGTTCGGCCCGGTCCCACCCCGGGCCGTGCAGGAGGAAGTCGGTTCCCGGGTCGTCGTCCCCGGTGCGGTGGACGACGTACAGACGACCACCGGTCAGCGGAACGGTGAACGTCGGCCAGCCCCCGTTCTCGTGTAGACGCTGGTGGAAGTCGTCCGCGGCGTCGGCGTCCGCGCCGAACAGCAGCTCCTCGGTCTCCTCGTCCTCCACCATGGAGTACAGGTGCCCCAGCCAGAACAGGGGCTGGTCGACAAGTTCGGGACGGTGGGTCAAGGGATCGTCGTCGTAGCCGGGTGGCCGGTCCGGGTGCGAGCTCGCGTTGTCCGCCATGCGGCCCAGCATGCCACCCGCCGGTGACACCGCCGGGGGCGGGCAGCGCGGGAACCCGGCGGCGCGGAGACCCGGCGACGTATCAGCCGAGGACGGCCGTCACCGTCCAAGGACCCGGAACCTCCGTGAAGCGGACCGCGGCGCCCGCGCGGTCAGCCACCCTCACCCCAGTCCTCCTTCCCCTCCGCCCACCGGGGCGCGGCCTCCCGCCACCGGCGCACCGGCAGCCCCCAGGCCAGGGCCCGGTTCATGAGCAGCGCCATCGAGTACCCGGGATCCGCGGTCAGGGCGACGTCGAGGGCGGCCGACGCCAGCGCGCGGTCGTCTCCCTGCCAGGCCGCCACCGCCAGCAGTGCGGCCGGAGCCGCCCGCAGGCGTTCGGGAACGTGCCGCGTGACCCGGCTCCAGAGCCGCTGGTGCGCCTCAGCGCTCGTGGCGGTGATCCTGGCCCACACCTCGTCCCGTACGCGCGTCTGTGTCAGGTACACGCCCAGCGCGGCCAACCCCTCCGGATCGGTGACCCCCTCCGACCGGTACTCCGCGCGGACCGCGGCGCGGACTTCGGGCAGCCCGAGATCGACGAGGGCGTCGGAGCCGCGGACCACCCGCTCCCGAACCCGTGCCGCCACCTCCTCCGCCGCGGCGGCCACCACCGTGCCGACGGAACCGGGGACCGGTTCGAGGAGGGAGCGCACCCGCGCGGCGTCGGTCGCGGCCGTGTGGAACGGCCTCAGGGGCGCGATCCCGCGCAGGACGGCGTCGGCGGGGGCGGTGGACCGGTCCACGTCGACCACCGTGCCCTCGGGCGGACAGCAGGAGGGGTCGGAGCAGGTGTAGGACCAGTAGCGGCCACCGGTGACCCGGAGCGCGTCCAGGACGGTGATCCCGCGCTCCCGCGCCGCCGCCAGCAGACCGTCGACGTGCGCAGTGACCGACCCCGGCGGCCCGAACGCCACGATCAGCAACGTGTCACAGCGTTCCGCGGCGACGTGGTCGACGGCCGGGGGCGCGCTCCGCGACCCCGGAGGTGTCCCGTCACCGTCCAGGTCCGCGCGCAGAACCGCGCGCACACGCCCGTCCCGGAGCGCCAGGACCACGATCCCCGGGTCGGGCGGATCGCCCGCGAGGTAGGGCAGGGCGGCGATCACGTCGGTCGGGGTGGTGAGCCTGAGCGCGCCGAGGGGGCCGTCTGGCGGGCCGGTCGCCGTGTTGGCGGGAGGACGGGGCGGGGGGACGGGGGTGGGCTCGTCCCCGAGGCGGGAGGGGTCGGCGTCGTGCCCAGCGGCGCCGTGGCGGTCGGGATCGCCGTGGCGGTCGGGGTTGAAGGGATCTACCGGGTGTCCGTGGTGATCGAAGCGCATGGTTCAACGGTGCGTGACCGATCTGTGACGCGCAATGGGCATCCGGGGCTTGTGGACAACCCGCCCGCGCGGGCCCGCGAACGCCTGGCGGCCCCGGATCACCGCCGACCACGGCCCGCGCACCGACGCGGACCCGGGCCGTGCGAACCGCACGGGGAGCGTCCGTGTGGGATCGGCCGGTCCACCGGCACGGCGGACCGGGGAAGGACCGAGGGCCGCGGGAGCGCGGCAGACCCTTCTTCCGGATTCCCCGGTCAGTCGACCTCGCCCACGGGACCGCCGCGGCCAGGCAGACCGCCGCCCTCCCTCGGGCCGGGGATCTTGTTCGGCGCCCCCGGACGACCGGCGGGCAGGCACACCCGGTTGCGCCCGGTCTCCTTGGCCCGGTACAGCGCCAGGTCCGCCGCGGTCAGCAGTTCCACGAGGTCGTTGCCGTGCTCACCGATGACCGCGGCCCCGACCGAGACCGTGATGGACACCGGAACGTCGTCCACCGAGATCTCCATGCACCCGACCTGCGAGCGCAACCGCTCCGCCGCCTGCCACGCCTCCGATGTGTCGGCCCCGGGCAGCAGCACCACGAACTCCTCGCCGCCGAAGCGGCCGAGCAGGTCGGACTGGCGCAGCTGCTGTGCGATGGTCGTCGCCACTCCCAGCAGCACCTGGTCGCCGAACAGGTGCCCGTGGTTGTCGTTGACCCGCTTGAAGTGGTCGATGTCGATGATCAGCACGGCCGCGTACCCCCGCTGCGCGCGCGCCCTGGCGATCTCCACCGACGCCTCCTGCTCCCACGTCGGCGCGTTCAACAGCCCCGTCTTGGGGTCGGTGCGCGCCGCCATCTGCAACTGCTGGAACAGCAGGCTGCGCTGGAGGAGCAGCACCGGCGGGACCGCGATGGCCAGCAGGAACAGGGTGAGCTGGGCGAGGATCGCCACGGTCACGCCGACGCATAATTCGACGGCGTCGACCGTGCACGCCTCCCGGTCCCACATGGGCCGCAGCGTCGCGCCCGGCCCCATGCTGATCCGCGCGGCCAGAGCGACCAGGAGCGTGTTCAGCACGGTGAACCCGGCACAGCACAGAACCGCGATCAGCACCCCCGCGCCCGTGGCCAGGCTGTCGTGCGCCTCCGACGCGCCGCCCATCGCCTCCCACAGCCCGTCGGCGGCCACCCGGTGCCACACCACCGACGCCAGGAAACCCGACAGCCCGATGGCCGTGGCGTTGAAGACCCTCCGGTGCGCCAGAGCCCGCCTGGCCCGCAGCTGCAGCAGCAAGAACACCGGGATGGGGACGATGAGGGAGTACACGGGCGGCAGGAGCAGCACGACCGGGAACCACCACGCGCCCAGCAGGTCGCGCGCGAACCCCGCGGGCACCCCCAGACGACGGATCGCCTCCACACAGATCCCCGCGCACATGGTCAGCGCCAGGAAGGTCACCACGTCCGCCAGAGTCACGGTCGTCAGTGCCGCCGCCGCCCCGAACAGGAACAGCGCCGTGAACAGGAGCAGTCCCATGTAGACGATCAGGCCCCGGGGTTGCTGGAGGATCGGCCAACGCGACCGTTCCCCGGCGGCCGCGTCCTCCGCCGCCAACGGCTTCTCCGAGATACTCACGGCTCCATCCTCCCTCCCTGTGTCACGCTCCGCAGTCCGACCCCTACACGTGCTACTGATAGGCGAACCACCTCCTTCGGTTCTCCCTTCGACGACCCGATTTCACGCTGAGTTCCGCGTCGCCGCCACGTGACAGCCGGCCCGGCCACCACAAGCACAGGTGAGTACGTCAGCACGGCACGACGCGCCACCCCCACCACTTTACATTACGTTGGGTAATAGCTTAATTGCTGATTGTATGATCGGCGCAGGCAGCGACTAGATTGGCTCGGGATACCCGGGGAGCGCGGGGCGGGGGTGGAAACCGGGCTTCGAGACGTTCTACCGTAGGATCCGGCTTCGATGGCCGTTTTCGGACACGAGGTGCCGACCGACCCAGCGTCCCGCCCCTTGGGGGACCGGCACCGCCCGATCGGAGGAGGACACATGTACAACAGCGTGCACTGGACCTGAGACCCGACACGGCAAGACCCGGGGGCGGGTGGCACGCGACGTGCCACCCGCCCCCGGGCCGTTCGGACGGCCCCCTGGAACCGTCCCCCATCCGTGTCCGCGCCCGACGGAGCGGGACCTCAGGGCCTCACGACGACGCCCTGGCCACCTCGTGCGCGGCCCGGAACGCGCGGTACCGCGCCAACTCGGCCTCCATCGGTTCGATCACCCGCTGGCGCGCGATCGCGGCGACCCGCTCCCCGGCCGCCCGCTCCACCTCCTCGCGCCGCTGGACCGCCGCGACCTCGACCAAGTTGCCGCAACCCACCCCGGTCAACCAGCCGACCAGCAGGGACGCCGCCACCAGGGCGCCCGAGTAGCCGACGAACACCGGATCGTCGAACATCACCATCCCGGTGAAGCCGCCCGCGAGCCAGCTCGACAGCGCCACCACCGCCCACACCAGACCCAACCCGGCGAAGGCCAACAGGGCGTACTGCGCCGACCGCGCCACCCTCCACCAGGGCTGGTACTGGTCGGGGGCGCCGACCGCGCCCGAGACCGCATCGCCCAACTCCGCCGGAAGCTCGGCGGACCCACTGAGCGCGGCCGTGCGCATACGGCGCCGCCACAGCGAGGGCATCCCCTCCGAAACTCCGTCCGCCGCCTCCCCCAGAACCGTCTCCAGTTCGGCGGAATGCGCGTCGATCGGACCGTTCACACCCGTGTCGCCGTCGTGGCGCAGGAAGTCGAGCTGGACCGCCGACAGCGGGTCCTTGCGCAGCTTGCCCGCCATGCGGGCAACCGGCCAGCCGACCTCGCGCCTACCGCGCTTGACGTCGTTGGTCTCGGTCACGTCGGCCACGGCCCTGACCCCGGCCGCCCCGGCGAGCCCGCTCCGGACGCGCTCGGCCACCGGTTCCGGCACGGTCTCGGGGATCTCCCCCTCGCCGTGGAACTCCTCGAAGGCCACCACGACCTGGTCCAGGTCGGCGACCAGGCGGTCCACCAGGGCACGGCGTTCGCGAACCGTCTCACCGAGGAACTCGCGCAGGTCGCGAATGCCCTTCCCCGTGACGGTCGAGGTGGTGATCACCCGGGGGTGCACACCCGCCTCGGTCTCCATCAGGCGCCGCAGATCGGTCAGCAGCTCCTCCAGCTCGTCCGGTTCGACCCGGTCGACCTGGTTGAGGACCGCGACCGTAACGGCACCGTGCCCGGCCATCCGGGCCAGGTAGCGGTGGTGCACGGCGGCATCGGCGTACTTCTGCGGGTCCAGGACCCACACGAGCAGGTCCACCGAACCGATGAGCCGGTCGGCCTCGGCGGTGTGCATACTGCGCACGGAGTCGTGGTCGGGCAGGTCGAGCAGGACCAGCCCGGTCAGCTCGGAGTTGCCCGCGTCCAGGACGCCGGTACGCGAGTGACGGTAGCGGGTGGGAACACCCAACCAGCTCAGGAGCGCGTCGGCCCCCTCATGGCCCCACACGCAGGCGTGGGCCTTGGACGTGGTGGGGCGAGTGACGCCGGTCTGCGACAACTCCAGGCCGCACAGGGCGTTGAACAGCGATGACTTCCCGCTGCCGGTGCCGCCGGCCAAAGCCACAACGGTGTGCTCCCCCGACAGCCGCAGACGCGCACCCGCGTGGTCGAGCAGCTGCGTGGAACGGGAGACAACCTCCTCGGGCAGGTCGTCCTGGCCGAGTTCGGTCAGGGTGGACAGGGCGTCGAGACGCTCGACGAGCTCGGCCCGGGTGACCGTCTTGGCGGACCGCCAGTGGTCGTGCGTGGTCGGACGGTACTCGTCGTCGCCCTCGGCGTCCTCAGAGCCCCGGGCGGCGGTCCGCTCGGAGGCGTCCGCACCGTCCACGCCGGATGCGTCGGCCTCGGGGGCGGCCGGCTCCGCGACCGAGGTCTCGGGAGCAGGCTCGGCCCTGGACAGGCCGGTGCCCGGATCCGCCGCCAGATCGGACTCGGCGGCGCCCACGGCCCGGAAGGCACCGGAGACCGCCGACGGCCCGGGGACACGGCGGGGCAGAGGCCCGCCGTCCTCCTGCTCGGCCACCGGCCGCGCACCCGTCTGGGCGGTCACCCGGGGATCGGGGGCCGGTTCGCCGGCCTCCTCCCGGACCGGGGCGTCCTGATCGGCTCCCGCGAGCCCGACCGCGGGCCGATCGTCACTCCGTTGACCGTCACTGCGCTGTTCCACAGGTGCCTCAGCCGCATCAAAGGCCTCAGGCGCCTCAGACGAGACCGCTCCGGCGGAACCGCGATCCGCCTCGGCCACGTCACCGTCCCGCCCCGGAGCCGGAACCCACTCCGGAGGTTTGGGCACCACGGGGAAGGCCCCGGTGGTGCGTCCGGCGATCTGGGCGTCCTCGGCCGCCTCGGCGAGACTGCCCACCCATCCGGCCAGACCGTCCGGGTCGTCCCCCTCGTCCTGGCCGTCGCGGAGAATCCCGGTCTCACGCGCGCTGCCGGCCCCACGCACACCGCGCCGGCCCCGCTCGCCCCTGGTTCCGCGCGCACCGCGCGTCCCGCGACCGCCCCGGGAGTGGGCGACGCTCCGGGCGCCACGGCGCTCCCGGTCGCCCTCACCCGCGTCCTCGCTTCGCTCCTGGCCGACCCCGGCCACGTCGTCAGCGATGTCGGCGCCCTCCGGGGCCAGGTGGTCCCGGACCTCACCCGGCTCAGGACGACCACCGGGGTCGCCCCCGTCGCCGAGATCGCCAGGGTCACCGTGGGGGCCGCCCGCCTGACGCGCGTCGGGGCCACCGCTCCCATCACCACCGGGCACGTCGCCACCGCGAGCCGCGGACACGCGCGCGTGCCGCCCCGGGCCCCGACGGGGAGCGTCCGGTTCCCCGGCCTCCCCCGCCGGCGCCGCGTCCGGATACCCCAGGATCCCGTCGTGCGCGGCCTCCGCCAGGGGCTGGCCGGCACCGGGGCCGGAACCGGACCCACGGCCGGGGTGTTCGGGAACCGGCATCGTGTAGCCGCGCCAGGGGCCGTTCTCGGCCGACGCCGACGCGCCGCGCGGCGCCTGGTCGTCACCCAAGGCTTCGGAGCGGCCCGTCGGTTGGACCTCGTCCCCGGAATCGGAGGGACCGGTCTCCCCGGTCGCCCGCGCGGGGTTCCACTGAGTCGTCATCGTGAAATCTCAAGGTTGTACGTGGCCTGATAGAGCTGGACGGCACTGTCCTTCGAGGGGATCCCGGCCGATGCCAGAGTGCTGTCGAAGGGCTTGCGCTCCTGCGCGAGCAGCGCCTCGACACGTCCGCGCAGGTTGTCACGGGCCGCTGTGCCCATGCTACGGAGGGACTGCGCCCCGAACAGCCCCTTGAGCAGTCGCTGTGGGGAGGGCCCCGAGGACTCCGCGGCGTGCGCACCGCCTCCGGACCGGGACCGCTCGTATCCCAGCAGGTCCATGATGAGGACGAGCGCGACGATGTCGTGGTCGAAGGTGACGAACCGGGCCACCGAACGCTTGGTCGCGCCGCTGGCCGCCGTCATCTGCGCGACCTCGGCCTGCCACTCGGCGAGCTCCTTGCGGAACCGCTGGGCCAGGAGCCCTCCGCCGGGAAGCGCGAGCGCCTTCGCGGCGAGCTCCTCACCCCCCGGCATCTCCCGCCACCGCGCCTCGATCTCGTGCCCGGCCCGCTCGGACGCCGACACCACCAGCGCCGACAAGGAATCGCGCACGGCCTCCTCCAGCGCACTGACCCGCTGCCCCCGCTCGAGCGACTCCGCGCGGCGCCGCCGCGCCCGCTTGCCGCGCAGCCGCAGACTCCTGGCGAGCTCGCCACTGGCGGCCACCTCCTGCCACCGCGCGAGGAGGGAACCGCTGAGCAGGGAACCGTCACCGAGCCCGGCGTCCACGTGGCGGCGCGCCCCGTCGTAGGCGTCGTCCACGGCGGCGCTGAGCACCTGGCCCGCCTCCACCTGCGTCTCCACCTGCCGAGCCAGTTCGGGCACCCGGGAGCGGAAGCTGTCGATGACACCGACGAAGGTGCGGCGCGAGACCCGGTCGCGCTGGTCGGCCTCACCCGCCACGTCCGCCAGGTAGGTACGGATGTGGTCGGCGACGTTGGCGGTGAAGCGCTCGCCCTTGACCTGATCGGTCTCGGGGATCGCGAACCGCGCCGCCGCGCCCAGACCGTTGGCCTCCAACATGGCGCCGAAGTGGTCGAGCAGCTGGCGGCGGCCCTTGCGCGGAACCCGGGAGAGCACGACGGCCAACGACGTGTCCCGGTCGCGCGCCACCTGGAGGAACTCCCACACGCGCGCGTCGGCGTAACGGGTGCTGGTGGTGACGAACACCCACAGGTCGGCCGCGTCGAGGAACTTGGCGGCGAACTCGTGGTGGGCGGCCACCGCCGAGTCGACGTCCGGGGTGTCCAACAGGGCGACCCCGCGCGGCATCGCCTCACTCGCCGCGAGCACGAGCATGCCGTCCTTGCCCGGCATGGCCAACCCCTGCTGGCGCACCCGGGGCAGCGCCGGAATGAAGGACGCCTCACTGAACCAGTCCACGTCGGCCGGATTGCACGCCAGGACCGGACTGTTGGTGGTGGGGCGACGCACGCCGGTCGTGGTGACCTGCTCACCGACCAGGCTGTTCACCAGCGTGGACTTACCCGCACCGGTGGAACCGGCGACCGCGATCAGCAGCGGGATGTCGGGCCGCCGCACCCGGGGCAGGACGTAGTCGGACAGCTGCGCCAAAACGTCGGCCTGAAGCACCCGCCCCTCCTCCGCGGCGGGCAGGCCGTCAGCGAACTCCAGGTCGCGGATCTGGACGCGCAGCGACTCCAGAACCCGCTCGAAACGGTCGTCCTCCCAGGTGGAGGCGCGGTGCTTGGCCGGTCCGGGATCTGTGGGAGCGGCGGCACCACCCGAGCCCCCGCGGGCGGCGGTGCCAGCCGCGGATACAGAACCTGGGCCCGGAGCGGGATGGTCGGAGGTGGCGGCCGGTCCGGTACCGAACCGGTCCGAGGCACCGGAGCCACTGGCGTCCGGTGCGGCCGACGGCCGGGTCATGATCGGTATGCCCTCCTCATCGGTGATGACGGTCCCCCACCGCACGGACGCCGAACGCCGCTGGCGGGGGTCTCACTGGAGATCGCGCCCGGTCGCCAGTCGACGCGTCTCGAACTGGGTCCCCGTGTGCAGTATGTCAAGATCCCGCGCCGTTTTGACCACTTCTCCAATGATCACCACCGCCGGGGGCCGCACTCCGGCCGATCGGACCGAGTCGGCGATGTCCGCCAGCGTACCCGTGACCGTGCGTTGGCCAGGCAGCGTGGCCTCCTGCACCACCGCCACGGGGGTATCCGACGGACGCCCGTGATCCACGAGCGCCTCGGCGATCGCCTCGATCCGCTCGACCCCCATGAGCACGACCACCGTTCCGCCCGCCCGGGCCAGCCCCCGCCAGTCGACGGTGGAGCGCTCGTCCCCCGGAGCCACGTGCGCCGAGACGATGTGCACGTCCTGGGCGACCCCCCGGTGCGTGGCGGGAATGCCCGCGCTCGCCGGAGCGGCCAGCGCACTGGTCACACCGGGGACCGCGATGACCGGCACACCCGCGGCGGCGCAGGCGGCGGCCTCCTCCCCACCCCGGCCGAAGAGGAAGGAGTCCCCGCCCTTGAGCCGGACCACGAACCTGCCCCGACGGGCGCGGTCGACCAGGACGTCGTTGATGTCCTCCTGGCTCATCGACCGGCCGTAGGGGATCTTCGAGGCGTCGACGATCTCCACATCCGCCGGGAGGCGGTCCAGCAGCGAGGTCGGCGCCAACCGGTCGACCACCACCACATCGGCCTGGGAGAGCAACTGCTGCCCGCGGACCGTGATCAGGCCGGGATCACCCGGCCCGCCCCCCACCAGCGCGACACCACTGAACCGCTCGCGGCCGCGCCGAGCGTCCAGGGTGCCGTCGGCGAGCCCGTCGGTGATGGCGTCACGCAGCCCCGCGGCCCTGCGCGGGTCACCGGAGGCGACCACACCGACGGTGATCCCGCCCGCGGTCCCGGTGGCGGGCGTCCAGGCCGAGGAGAAGTGCCGGTCGTCGGCGCGCACGCACCACACCCGGGCGGCCTCGGCCTCCTCGGCGACCGCCGCGTTGACGTCGGGGGCATCGGTGGCGGCGTGCACCAACCAGAAGTCGGGGGCCTCGGGACCCGACACGTCACCGGGAGCGTAGACCCGCCGCTCCCACGTGATACGCCCCGCGGCGGCGAGGTCCTCCAACGCGGCCGAGACGGAGGGCGCCACCAGGGTGACGCGCGCACCCGCCTCCAACAGGACCGGGACGCGACGCCCGGCGACCCGTCCCCCTCCGACCACGAGGACGTCGCGGCCCCTCATGCGCAAACCCAGCAGATAGGTCACGGTCGCGCCCCTTCCGTCGTCAGTACCGGCCCCCGGCGACGACGGCGGGGTGCGCGGACGGTAGTACCCCATCGCGCCGCCGGCGATGTATCGCGATGGTGTGCATCACCTTGTCAAAGCGGTATTACACCTGAGTAAACCGGTGCGCGCGCCCAGTGTGAACCCGACCGCACCCGGCTGCGGCACGACCGGGTACGGGCACCTCGGGCACGGATCCCTCAGTCGAGAGTGGACACGCCCGCGTCGTCGAAGGTCGCCACATCGCGCAGGACGCGCGCCGACGCCTGAAGGATCGGCAGCGCCAACAGGGCGCCCGACCCCTCCCCCAGCCGCATCTCCAGGTCCACCAGCGGGCGCAGGCCCAGGTGATCCAGGGCGAGGGTGTGCCCGGGCTCGCTGGAACGGTGGCCGGCGAAGCACGCCTGGACCGACTCCGGGGAGATGGCCGCCGCCGCGAGCGCGGCCGACCCCGCGATGACCCCGTCGAGCAGGACCGGAACACCCAGGGCCGCACCGCCCAGGACGAACCCGGCCAGGGCCGCGTGCTCCAGACCGCCCAAGGCGGCGAGGGTGCCGATCGGGTCGGCCGGGTCCACGGGATTGGCCGCCAGGGCGCGCCGCACCACCGACACCTTGTGCTCGAAGGTCGCGTCGTCCACACCGGTCCCCCGACCGGTGGCGTTCTCCGGCTCGGCCCCGGCGAACGCGCACACCAGCGCGGCGGCCGGCGTCGTGTTGGCGATCCCCATATCCCCGGTGACCAGGCAGCGGTTCCCCGCCGAGACGAGGTCCCGAGCGACCTCGATACCGCCCTCCAACGCCCGCAGGGCCTGCTCACGGGTCATCGCCGGACCCCGGGTGAGGTCGGCGGTACCGCGCGCCACCTTGCGGGGCAGCAGACCGGCGGCCCGGGGCAGATCCCCGGCCACACCCACGTCCACGACGGTCACCTCCGCGCCGACCTGGGCGGCGAAGGCGTTGACCACCGCGCCCCCGGCGAGGAAGTTGTGCACCATCTGGGCCGTGACCTCCTGCGGCCACGGGGTCACCCCCTGGGCGTGCACGCCGTGGTCCCCGGCGAACACCGCGACCGCGACCGGTTCGGGGATCGGCGGCGGGCACACGCCCGCCAGCCCGGCGAGCCGGACCGACACCTCCTCCAGGACCCCGAGCGAGCCCCGCGGCTTGGTCATGCGGTTCTGCCGGTCCCTGGCCTCCTCCACCGCGCGGGTGTTCAGCGCTCCGATGGCGGCGATGGTCTCCTCCAGCAGACTCGTGGGCTCCTGGCCGGGCAGACCGCGGCGGCCGTAGCGGTCGCGGTGCACCGCCCAGGACAGGGGGCGTGCGCCCACCGCGCCGTCGGGTCCGGCCGCCGGCTCGACGGGGAACTCCTCGACGTAGCCGACGCAGAGGTAGGCGACCACCTCCAGGTGCGGGGGAAGGTCGAGGACACGGGCCACGTCGCGCTCGTCGACGTGACTGATCCAACCGACCCCCAGCCCCTCCGCCCGCGCGGCCAGCCAGAGGTTCTCCACGGCGAGCGCGGGCGAGTACCCGGAGCTCAGCGGCTGGGCGTGACGGCCCAGGGCGTGGCGGCCGCCCCGGGAGGGGTCGACGGTGACGGCGATGTTGAGCGGGGCCTCGACGATCGCCTCGACCTTCAGGCCGGTCAGCGCCCGGGCCCGGGACCCGGGCAGCGCACGTGTGTGGTCGTCGCGCTCGGACTCGGCCAGGTCGCGCACACGGGCCCGCACGGCGGGGTCGTCGATGACGACGAAGTCCCAAGGGCGCGCGTCACCGACGCTGGGCGCCTGGTGCGCGGCCTCCAGGACGCGTGTGAGGACGTCGTCGGGGACCGGGGTGGAACGGAAGCCCCCGACCACGTCGCGGCGCTCGTTGATGGCCCGGTAGACGGCGGCGCGCTCGGGGCCGCCGTAGGCGTGGTCGGCCGGGGGGCCGGAGGCGGTGGGCGCCGTGGCGGCCTGGGGGCGCGGACCGGTGTGCCCGGGCTCCGGGCGGGGCTCGGCTGCTTGCTGTGCGTGCACGGTGTTGCTCTGCTCCGCTTCGGTGGTCGTGGGACGCGGCTCCGCGGGTCCCGGTGCGGTGGTTCGCGCGGGTGGTTCGGCGGCGGTGGGCGCCGCCTTCGGGGTACGCCCGTGGTCGCGCCCGTTCCCGTGAGCCGGAGCCGGGGCCCGGTCACCGCCCCGGAACGGGATGACGTTGGGGCTCGGCCGGTCGTCGGCGGGGGTCGGTGCGTGAGCGGAGGCTCCACGCGACCGGGTGGCCTTGGGTCCGGCGGGCACGGACTCCCCCTCGGCCTCCGTGAACGCGACGGTGTCCGCGGGTGCGACGTCCGCGGGTGCGACGTCCGCGGGGTCGGAGACACCGGGCTCGGAGACGCCGGGCTCGGAGGAGTCGGCCTCGGAGGGGTCGGAGGGCTCCGCGTCGGAGGGCTCCGCGTCGGCGGGTCCCCGGTCCGGGGCGCTGGCGGTCTCCTCCGCGCCCGTGGGGGCGGCGGATTCCTCCGGAAGGCGCTCGGCGTCTCCCTCCCGGTCCCCGGGGCCGGGTTCGGCGACCGTCGGGATCGGTTCCGTGGGCGCGGACGTGGCAGGTGCCGGGGCGGACGACCGCGGGGGCTGGCGGAACGGGTTCGTTCCCCCACCTCGCCGGGGTTGGGTTCCGCGCCCCGACTCGGGCAGTCCCTCCAGGAGGCCGCCGAGACCCGGGGCCGCCCGCCCGCTCCGTTCCCGGGACTCCTCCCGGCCGCCGTCACGCCGGGCCGACCCGCGGTCACCGTTGGTCATGATCGCTCCCCGAAGAGGTGTGCCGACTGCCCTTTGTCCACCTGATCCGACATAGACCCGTAAGCGTAGTCCGCGACGTTCGTTCCGTTCACCCGGGTCCCCGCCGGTCGCTCAGGCCCCACCGGGGATGACCGTCCCAACCGCTTTCCGGGTCCACCGTCCTCCCTCGAGGATGCCCCGACCTTCGGGTTGGGGAGAAATCGGAGAGCCCCAGCCACGGGACAGCGACGGCCGGACCGTCCCGGGCCGTGCGTCGGCCACCCCCGGTCGGAGCGGGTCGGACCACAGGCCGGAGGCGCCCCGCAGACGTCGAAGCCCGCCCCGGCGCACCGGCGGCACCGACGGCGCCCGACGATCCAGAGGCACCGTGCCCCGCCGGGAGGAACGTACCCGGCGCGCCGAAACCCCCTACGGGCACGAGCTTGTGCAAGGCTGTGCGAACCTCCCCACGCCCCCGGGAAGGGCCCGCACCCGGCTAAGCGTCGGGCCGCCGACGCCGGGTTCGTGTCCCGCCGCCGGCGGGGCCCACCGACCTCCGCCCGCTGAGAAGGACGAAGCATGCGACGCCGTTCATTCCTCGCCGGTTCCACCGCCCTCACCGGCCTGACCGCCCTCGGCGCGACGCTGCCCGCGCGCGGTCCCGCCCTGGCCGACACGGCCTTGGAGATCCCCCGTGTGATCGCCGAGCCCTTCCCCGGATCCGACGGCCTCGTCCGGCCGGGCACCCCGTTCGACGTGGTGACGGTGACCCGACCGGTGACGGCCGCCACCGAACCCGAGATCCGCTTCGAGACGGGCGCGGGCCTCGGCACCTGGGAACCGCTGCACCTGCACACCTCGGGCCGGGACGACCGGGAACCCGTCTCCTCCGCCGTCGTCCGCGCCCCCGAGGGCGCCACGGGCTACGAGGTGCGCGGCGGCGCCCGAACGTCGGCGCTGAACCTGAGCGACGGGGAGGCACTGCGGTTCGACGGCCCCGCCCGTACGTCCCTGTCGGCCCCGGATGACGGCTACCAGACCCTGGGCGGCTCCTCCGGACGCCCGTCCGTGCGGTTCGTGACCCGCGCGGGCTGGGGAGCGGACGAGTCGTACCGCTTCGACGACGAGGGCAACGACCTCTGGCCCGCCGAGTTCCACCCGGTGCAGGCCCTCACCGTGCACCACACCGCGCTGGCGGGCAGCGGCGACCACGCCGCCGACGTGCGGGCGGTCTACCACCTGCACGCGGTCCAGCTGGCGTGGGGGGACATCGGCTACCACATGCTCATCGACCCCGACGGCACGGTCTACGAGGGTCGCCACTCGGGTGAGGACCGGGTTCCGGTCTTCTCGGAGTGGCCCAGGCCCGGCCGGGCCGCGTCGGTGACGGCCGGCCACGCCTACACGTTCAACCACGGCAACATCGGTGTGTGCCTGCTCGGGGACTTCACCGACGAGCTGCCCACCCAGGCGGCGCGGGACTCCCTCGTCAACGTCCTGCGCGTGCTGTGCTCGGTGACGGGCCTGGACCCGGCGGCGGAGATCGAGTACGTCCACCCGGGTACCGGCGCGGCGACTCCGGCCCGGACGATCTCGCGCCACCGCGACTGGCTGGACACCGAGTGCCCGGGCAACGCGTTCTCGGCGGTGTTCGACACCGAGATCCGACAGCGGGTCGTCCGCGGGCGGGCCTGACGCGGCGCCGGACGTCCGTCCGGCGGGTGGACGGGGTCGAGGAGGTCGCCGTCTTTCGGGAACTCCTCACCTTTGGCGCGTGGGAAGACGAACAGCACCTTTACGGCGTAGATCACATCAATGGGGCAACACCGCTCCCCTGCGCATAGGGTGTGCGCACCATCCGACGACCGAGGACCCACGACACCCATGCCCGAGACCCCGCCGCCCTCCCCCGCGCAGCGGATCCTGCCCTCCGTGATCCTGGAGACGGAACGGCTGAGACTACGCGCGTTCGTCGAGGAGGACGTCGACGACGTCTTCCTGATCTACACCGACCCCGCCCTCCAGCGGTGGGTCCCCCTCCCCGAACCCGGCGTCCCCTACACACGGGAGAACGCCGAGCGGTGGTGCGGGGAGGTCGCCCCCGCCCTGCGCGCCAACGGCGACGGGCAGCACTGGGCCGCCGTGGAGAAGGACACCGGCCGTCTGGCGGGATCGATCGGCCTGCTGCGCACGGACTGGCCCGCGATGCGGACCGAACTCGGCTACTCGGTCTCCCCGTGGGGCCGCGGCCGCGGGTTCGCGACCGAGGCGACCGTGGCGGTCTCGCGCTGGGCGATCAACCAGGGCTTCCAACGGATCGAGCTCAAGGCGGCCACGGGGAACGCGGGGTCGCGGCGGGTCGCGGAGAAGGCCGGGTTCGTCCTGGAGGGGATCGAACGCAACGCGATGCCGCTGCACGAGGGTCGCACCGATCTGGCCGCCTACAGCCTCGTGCCCTCCGACCTGGCCCGCTGAACGGACCACGGACACCGGCGGGAGCGTCCACGCCGCGCGTGGAGGGGTCGGCCCCGGGCACGCGGCACGGACCGGGGCCTCTCCCGGCCGCGCCGTCACGCCCCAAGGTCGACCCCGGGCACGCGGTACGGACCCGCGCCAGCGGCCGGAGGTCCTGGCGAGCCGGCAGCCGGCGGGGCCCGTCCGTCGGCGCGTTCCCGAGCCGGGGCGCGGGCCCGCGTCCGGACGAGACCTCCTCAGTCCCAGACCCGGGACAACAGCCACTCACCGGTCGCGGTGTCGTGGCGCAGTTCGTACACCCCCTGCGCGTGAGCGGTCCCCGCTTCCACCCGCCAGTGGCGCCGTTCGGGGACCCGGGGCGCTCTGGCCGGACTCCAGTCCATGCGCACGGTCACCCAGTGGTCGAGGATCCTGCGCACCCCGAACACCCGCCCGTTCCAGGTGAACCTGGTCGGACGCCCGGCGTCCTCGACGACCGTGACCTCCGCCCCGTAGTACCGCCCCACCGCACGTCCCCTCACCATCGACCGCCCCGTCCCGACACACGCCCCGGACCGCCCGCCCGGGGGAAGAACAGACCGGCGTTCGAACGTGTGTTCTAACACTAGCGAAATCGGGGCGCCCGTGGAACCGTTTCGCGTGCGAACGCATCCACCCCGACGACCCCCCGCGGCGGGACGGCCCGCTGACCGCACCGCCCGGACGACCCCGTGCACACCCCGCGGCCAGGAACGCCCCCCGACCGGACCGCCCGGCGCCACCCTGCCGGAACGCGCCGCCGCGGCGACATCGGTACGCTGTTGGACGCGAATCACCCGATCCATGCGAGGACCCCCTACTGTGACGTCGAACGGGCATCAGAGCGGCACCCCACTGCGCGCGGGGGACCCACGAGAACTCGATGGCTATCGGATCGTCAGCCGCCTGGGCAGGGGCGGCATGGGAACGGTCTACCTCGCTCGTGACGCCTCGGACCGCCCGGTCGCCGTCAAGCTCATCCGCCCCGACCTCGCCGACGACGAGGCCTTCCGCCGGCGCTTCGCGCGCGAGGTCGAGTCCGCGCGGCGGGTGGCCCGGTTCTCGACCGCGGGGGTGATCGACGCCCGCTTGGAGGGCGATCCGCTCTTCATCGTGTCGGAGTACGTCGCGGGTCCCAATCTCGACGAACAGGTCCGCGCGGACGGACCGATGGTCGGAGGCACCCTGGAGAGCCTCGCGTTGGGGGTCGCCGCGGCGCTCACCGCCATCCACGGCTCCGGGGTGATCCACCGCGACCTCAAGCCCGCCAACGTCCTGCTGTCCACCGTCGGCCCCAAGGTCATCGACTTCGGCATCGCCCGTGCGCTGGACGGCACGGACGGCGGGATGACCCGCTCCAGCGAACTCATCGGCACACCGTCCTACCTGGCGCCCGAACTACTCGACGGCCGCAAGGCGGGCCCGGAGGCCGACATCTTCGCCTGGGGTTGCCTGGTCGCCTTCGCCGGGACCGGGTCCGCGCCCTTCGACGCCGCGACCGTCCCGGCCGTGCTGCACAACATCACCTCCGCCCCTCCCCGGCTGGACGGTTTGGACCCGAGCCTGCACGCCCTGGTCACCGCGGCGCTCGACAAGACGCCCGCGAACCGACCGAGCGCCAAGCGGATCCTCGCCCGGCTGACCGGGCAGGACGACCCCGCGGAGGCCGAGGTCCGGCGCACCATCAGCACCTCCTGGGCATCACCGGGCGCTTCCCCGGTTCCGGGCGCGGCTCCCGACGGGGCGGCTCCGGAACCCGCGGACGGAACACCGCCCCACGGAGACGTGACCCCTCCGGGTTCGATCGCCCCGACCGGTCCCCCCAGCACGTACGGCGTGGACCCCACGGCACAGCTGCCCCAGGCGCCCCCCACACCTCAGGACCCGAACCAGATCCCGCCGACCGAGTTCATGTCGCCCCCTCCCCCCGGAACGGCGTACCCGCCCTCCGGCCCCCAGCCGACCCTGCACGGCGGTCAGCCGCCGCAGGTCCCCGGCTCGGGCCCCCAGCGCACCATGCACCAGGGCGGTCACCCCTTCCACCAGGCACCGGGCGCGGTCCCCGGATACCAGGGGCCGTCCGGCGGACACCCGCCCCAGATCGCCCACCCGCCCGGACACTCCCCGAGCGGGGGCCAGCACGGGTTCGCGACGGGCGGCCCGAACGGGCCCGGAGGCCCCGGTGGGCCCGGAGGGCCCGGAGGTCCCGGAGGGCCGCCGCCCGCCCCGCAGGGAAACGGCGCGCCCCGGCCCCAGCGTCAGCTCCGGCGCCGCAACGGCCGCCTCCTGGCCATCGGGAGTGGCGCGCTCGCGCTCGTCGTGGTCGCGGGCGCGGGAGGCTACGCCCTGCTGTCGGGCGGCGACGGACAGCCGGAGAACACGCAGGAGATCTACGGGGAGAACTTCGCGATCGACCCGGACTGGAACAACGGCGTCTACGACCCGGAGGACGAGCGGGACGACGGGTACTGGGCGGACCGCGGAATGCTGCTCATGCTCGACCCCGAGAACAATCCGAGCCGCGGGGAGATCACCCCCATCGACGCCGAGCTCCCCGAGTCCGTCCTGGTCAGAGCCACGGCACACGTGGTCGAGGGGCCCGGCCAGGCCATGTTCGGGGTGCGCTGCTGGGACAACCGGGACCGGCGGGGCGAGGAGTCGCGCAGCATGTACGAGGCCCTCCTGCGCCACGACGGACAGCAGGCCGAGATCCGCCGGGTCGTCATGGGCGGCGACGACCCCCGCTCGGAGCCCCTCGACGAGACCTTCGACGTCCCCGGCTACGAGCCCTACCCCCTCTACGACGACGGGCGCGGCGCCCAGAGCACGGACGACGCGGACCCCTACGACATCGGCGCCGACGACCCCCTGGTCACCAACACCGTCGCGTTCGCGTGCGAGTACTCCGACGAGGGCGGCGAGGAGACGATGCGGCTGCGCATGTGGGTCAACGGGGAGCTCACGGCCGAGGCGGTCGACGACGACCCGCTCCCGGACGACGCGGAGGAACCCGAGGACCGGCACCGGGTGGGGGTCGTGCTCCGCGGCGGGCCCGGGAGCGCCCCGCTCGGCGTGCTCTACACGCACTTCTCCGTGCACGAGATCCTCCCCGACGAGTAACCGGGGCGCCGGTGCGCGACGGCGCCGGGTCCGGCTGGCATGATGCGGGCAGTCGGACCCAGCGAAGGAGTGGACCAGTGCGCGCCATCGTCATCGAGGAACACGGCGGCCCGGAGGTACTGCGGCTGACCGAGGCGAACGCCCGCGAACCGGGGCCGGGAGAGGTCCTGGTCGACGTGGCCGCCCGCGGGGTCAACTTCATCGACGTCTACCAGCGTGAGGGCCAGTACGACGTCCCCCTCCCCTTCGTCCCGGGGATGGAGGCCGCCGGTGTCGTCGCGGCCGTGGGCGAGGGGGTGCACGACCTGTCCGTCGGCCAGCGGGTCGGATGGGCGATGTCCCCCGGAGGCTACGCGGACCGGGCGGTCGTCAAGGCCTCCGTCGCGGTTCCGGTCCCGGACGACGTCTCCGACGAGCAGGCCGCGGCGCTTCTCCTCCAAGGACTCACCGCCCACTACCTCACGTACTCCGTGTACCCCGTGGCCGAGGGGGACACCGTCCTGGTGCACGCCGCCGCGGGCGGAACCGGTCTGCTCATCACCCAACTGGCCAAGGAGCGGGGCGCGCGGGTCATCGGGACCGTGTCCACCGAGGAGAAGGAACTGCTCGCCCGGGAGGCGGGCGCGGACGAGGTCATCCGCTACACCCAGACCTCGGTGGCGGACGCGGTGGGAGACCTCACCGGCGGCCGGGGAGTCGCCGCGGTCTACGACGGGGTCGGCCGGAGCACCTTCGACGCGAGCCTCGCGTCGCTGCGCCCGCGCGGAGTGCTGGCGCTGTTCGGTCAGTCCAGTGGGATGGTGCCGCCCGTCGACCCGCTGCGGCTGACCCAGGCCGGTTCGGTATACCTCACGAGGCCGTCCCTGGCCACCTTCGTGGCCGAGCGCGAGGAACTGCTGGGACGGGCGCGCGACCTGTTCGGACTGCTGGCCGGCGGGCGGCTCGACGTTCGGATCGGCGGACGCTACCCGCTGGCCGAGGCGGGACGGGCCCAGAGCGACCTCGCCGCCCGAAGGACCGCTGGGAAACTCCTGCTCGTCTGATCCCCGGGCCGGGGATTCGGGGGCTCGGCGGGCCCTCCCCGGCTCCCCGGCTCCTCTCAGGACTCCTCACGCGGATTCGGCATCGCGCCCATGCCGGCGCCCGCCCTGCGCACGTCGTCGCGTGCGTCGGCGACCGCGCGCTCGGCCGCCTCGGCGGCCTCCACCGCGGCCTGCTCTGACGAGGACCGCTCCGACTCGTCCCCCGCCGTGAGCCGTGCGGGTCCGGCCTCGGCCCCTTCCGCCTCCTTCTCCGTGGAGGGCACGGAGGCGGCGGCCTCGCCCGAGAAGGCGTGGGTGACGTTCTTGATCGCCTCGGTCAGCTCGCCGGGGATCACCCAGAACGTGTTGCCCTCGCCCTGGGCCAGGTGCGGCAGGGTCTCCAGGTACTTGTAGGCGAGCAGCTTGGCGTCGGCGTCGTTGGCGTGCACCGCCTGGAACACCCGCTCCACGGCCTTGGCCTCACCGTCGGCGCGCAGGATCGCGGCCTGCTGGTCGCCCTGGGCCTCCAGGATCGCCTGCTGCCGGGCGCCCTCGGCCTTGAGGATCCGGGCCTGGCGCTCACCCTCGGCGTGCAGGATGGCCGCGCGCTTGTCGCGGTCGGCCCGCATCTGCTTCTCCATCGCCTCCTTGATGGTGGGCGGTGGGTCGATCGCCTTGATCTCGACCCGGTTGACGCGGATCCCCCACTTGCCGGTGGTGTCGTCGAGGACGCCCCGCAGACGGGTGTTGATCTCCTCGCGCGACGTGAGCGTGCGTTCCAGGTCCATGGAGCCGATCACGTTGCGCAGGGTGGTGACGGTGAGCTGGTCGATCGCCTGGAGGAAGTTGGCGACCTCGTAGGCCGCGGCCTTGGGTTGGGTGATCTGGTAGTAGAGGACGGTGTCGATGTTGACGACGAGGTTGTCCTCGGTGATCACCGGTTGGGGTCGTGAGCTGAAGACGTGCTCACGGAGGTCGAACTTGGTGTTGACGCGGTCGACGCCCGGGATGATGAAGTTCAGCCCTGGGTTGAGCGTCCGGATGTAGCGGCCGAAGCGCTCGATGTTGTAGGCCCGCGCCTGCGGGACGATACGGATCGCCGACAGCGCGATGGCCACGAGGATGACCGCGAGGATGACGAAGGGAATAACCGGGTCGATCATGTCCGCACCTGACCTTGGGGTCGTGGATGGGGATCGGGACTGTTCGGAGTTGCGGTACCCGTCGCCGGCTGGCTCAGGGCAGGGCCTCCCGCGGGTAGACCACGGCGGTGGCGCCGTCGATCTCCATGACGTCGACGTGCGTGCCGACCGGGATCACCAGGTCCTCGTCGATGCACCGTGCCGACCACTCCTCTCCGGAGAGTTTGATCAGTCCTTGGTCGCCGTCGACCTCCCGAAGGACGACGGCGGAGCGGCCCACCAGGGCGGCGGCGCCCGAGCGGGCGTCGGGTCCGCGGGTCATCTGCCTCTGGATGATCGGGCGGACCAGGACGAGACCGGCGGTGGCGGTCGCGGCGAACCCGATGATCTGCACGGCCACGGGCAGTCCGATCGCGCCCAGGAGCGCGGCGACGAGCGCCGCGACGGCGACGAGCCCCAGCACGAAGGTCAGTGTGAAGGCCTCGGCGATTCCGAGGGCGACAGCGAGGATCATCCAGATCAGCCAGTCAGGCATGTTCTGCGGCCCTCCCGCGACGTATCGGGTAATCCTTAAGCTACCCACACGAGCCGGACGAAGCACGCGATTCAACGGAGTGATCGGCGGTGCGGCCGTCGATGCGGCGGGATGGACGAAGGATGAACGTACGTACGAACAGTGCTGGCTGAACGGACGTACGCAGAGCTGCCGGTCCGTGTCGGACGAACACGCGGCCGCGGCCCGCGGCGGCCCCTGTGGGGAACCGCCGCGGACCGCGGCCGTGTTCGCTCCGGGCCCGCGCTCCGCGTCGGCCCGTGTTCGGCCGGCTCCTCGGGGCACGGGGGTCAGCGTCCGCCGGAGAACTGGTAGACCATCTGGTAGGTGGGCCGGTTCTGCCAGGCGATCGGCCACATACCGATCCCGCCGACCGCCTGGTGGACCACCGCGTCGGCGCAGACCTGATCACCGGACGAGCAGGGCCCGCCACCCGGGTAGACCTCCTCGGCGGGGACGGCCGCCGCGTCCGCGAGGGTGTCGAGCAGGACCGTGCGGCAGGAGTCGAGGTCTCCCCCTCCGCAGTAGGTCTCGCCCAGGGGTCCCCGGACCTCGTGGCCGAGCACGGCGCGCAGGTCCTTGTCGACGTAGGACCACCAGCCGTACTGGAAGGCCGAGCCGACGTGACCGTTGCCGGAGGGCGACTCGTCCACGCGGGCCGCGCGGGTCAGCTCGGTGTAGAGGTCAGCGCCGAGCCCCGGCTCGAACTGCCCCCGGACCAGGCGGGGCCACCAGGCGTCGAGCACACGGATGGCGTCGGCGTGCGCGTAGTACCCGGCGTCCCGCTGGGGCTCGCGCCGCAGGGAGCCGGACTCGTGCCAGGCGCGCAGCTCCTCGACCGTGGCGGCCAGTTCGGGGTCGTCGACCTCGGCGGAGTCGATGACCTCCAGGAGCAGCGGCAGGACCTCCTGGGCCCGCAGGTCGGCGGTCCCGGCCTCCATCATCACCCGGGTGAGGGAGGCGGTGGTGAACCGGTGACCGCTCTCGACGAGTCCGGAGACACGCACGTCGAGGAGGTCGCCGCGGTGCACGGAACCGGTGGACCAGCCGGAGGTGTACCCCTGGGCGGGCTTGTTGTTCCAGTTGACGATGTAGTCCGGGTTGATCGCCTGGGGGTGGTCGGACAGCGGGTGGTAGTCGGCCCCGTTGGTCACCGGGTCCCAGCCCGACCAGCCCGCGCCGGAGGAGGCGTCGATCGGCAGGTTGGGGTTGGTGCCCTCGGAGCGGACCGGGTTGGCGCCGGAGTTGACGAAGGCGATGTCCTCGTCGTCGACGTAGTGCCAGTTGAAGGCGTAGCCGACGTCGTAGGCGGCCTCGGTGAAGGTCTCCGCCGAGGTGATCTCGTCCGGGTCGTTGAACCGCTGGAAGCCGATGATGGAGTCGACCTCCCGCATGTAGGTGGAGCGCAGCGAGGTGAAGGCGACCGGGGCTCCGTCGACGGTGGCGAAGGACCGCACGAGACCGTACTCGGAGCGCAGGGAGGTGAGGGTGTACCCGCCCGCCGGAGTCTGGTCGGCGACGGTGGGCTCCCAGTCGTTGGAGACGCTGAGTTCCTCGAAGGGGACGCAGTCGCCGGCGCTGTCGACGTAGGAGCGGGAGCCGGTGGTCGGAGTGGACCCGTCGGTCTCACAGAGGTCGACGGTGAAGGTGTCGGTGAGGTCCTGGCCCGCCGAGGTGGCGCTCCAGGCGTAGTCGACGCCCCGGCCCATCTGGACGTAGAAGCTCACTCCCGCGAACGAGGCGCCCCGGGCGCTGATGCCGGGGCCCTGGAGCTCCTGGAGCATGAGCAGCTGCGGGGAGAAGTAGCCGGTCTGGGGGCCCATGACGGCGACGGGGTTGCCGCTCTCGGTGTGCTCGCCGGAGACGAGCAGGGCGTTGGACATCCCGCGCGGGTCCGTGAAGCCGTCGGGCAGGACGCCGTCGTTGAAGACGCCCTCCAGGGAGTCCACGTCACCGTCCTCGGCCATCTCCTCGACCTGCTCCTGCTGGGACTCGGAGAGGTCGTCGAGCGTGGGCGGGTCGGCGGCGTCCTCGGGTTCGGACTCCTCCGCCGACGGAACCGCCTGCGCGGCGAGCGGGTCGGCGGTCTCACCGGAGGCCGCGGAGCCGTACTCGTCGTGGACGATGTCGTAGTGCTCGACGGACCCGGGGTCGGGCACGACCTCGCCGACCGGGCTGTCGGGAGTACCGGTGTAGGGGAACTCGCCGTCGACGCTGACCACGGCCTCGGGGTCGTTCTCCATACGCCAGTCCGCCCAGAGCTCGGCGCCCTCCTCGGCGCCGTAGCGGTCCTGGAAGTTGGCCAGGACGATCGCGGACCGGACCTCCCCACCGCCGCCACCGCCGAAGATGCCGCCGACCATGGAGGCGATGCCGACCACGTCGGTGGGGGTGAAGGGTTCGATCTCACCGGCGTTGGTGATGGCGTCCTTGTGCCCGGTCAGGACGTACTCGCCGGGGAAGTAGCGGCCCTGGTCGGACTCGCGGATGTAGGTGTTGACGCCGTCCAGGTAGGCGTCGACGTCCTCCAACGCCTGGCGTCCTCGCTCACCGCTGGCCGCGACACGGTCGATCTGGGCCTGTTTGTCCTCCTCGGTGTAGGGCGCGGTGCGCCACAGGTCCTGTTCGAGGGCCCGGTTGCCCGCGGCCCCGCCCGCGAAGGGGGTGAGTTCGCCGCGGCCGACCCTGCGCAGGACGTCCATGAGGAAGAGGCGGTCCTCGGCGGCGGCGTACCCCGCGCCGAACATGGTGCCCTCACGGGTGGTGCCGGTGATGTGCGGGATGCCGTGGCCGGCGTCCCTGACGATGGTGACGTCCTCGCGGGGCCGGTACTCGCGCCCCACGTCGCCGGAGGCGACCCCGAACGTGGAGTCGAGGAAGAAGTCGTCCAGTCCGTCCTCGGTGAGGCCGTCGTAGTGGTGGACGAGGTTGTCGTACATGTCCAGCTGGCTGGACGAGTGCGGTGGCCGGGTGCCGAAGAGCTGGTGGCCGAGGATCTCGGCGAGGGTCGCGTTGCCGTTCTGCCCGGGCGGCAGGATGTCGTGGCATCCCTCGGGCGCGCAGTAGTCCTCGGGAACGAGGGCTTGGGGATCGGCCGAGGCCGAGGTCGCGGGGAGTGCGCCGGCGGTCGCCGCCGTGACCGCGAGTGCGGCACCCGCCGCACCGGCACGCAGCCGTCTACTGAGTCGGGGGAACACGTGCTGTCACCACCTGGGGGTTGGCGATGGGTCAGCGGAATGTTACGCACAGGTAACCTAATCGCGAAAGACTTTCACGTTTTGCGTCGCGAGGCGAACGCGGCACCACACATCACGCGGGTTTGAAGTGATCTGCGCCACAAGCAGTGCGAATCATGGGAGTACGGCCCGTGCAAGCACCGTCATCACCGGTCGCGTGTGGCCACATCCGGCCATCCACCGCCGTGTCCACGACGCCCCAACTGCACGCGGATCCCACCCGGCGTCCGTTTCCACCCGACGGGCCCGGGGGCTCTGACACAATCGCGGCATGAACCAGTACCCCAACCCCAATCCGGGCGACCCGTGGCAGCAGCCCGGCGGCGAGACCCCCGGCTGGGGGCTTCCCCCGGAGCAGCACATGGGCGGGGCGATCGAGCCCTACCAGTCGGGAACCGGTGGATACCAGCCCCCCGTGCCGCAGGTTCCCAACGAGACCCCGCTGATGACCATCGGAGACATCGCGGTCTCCCAGAGCACGGTGATCACACCCGCGGGACGCTTCCCGATCAGGGGCACGGTGTGGACGGTCACCGACATGAGCCGCACCGAGAGGAACACGCCGACCTGGGCCGTCATCACGGCGATCCTGGTCTTCTGGTGGACGTGCCTCCTCGGCCTGCTCTTCCTCCTCGTCAAGGAACAGAAGACACACGGGCACGTCCAGGTGACCGTCCAGGGCCACGGCACCTACCACGCCACACAAATCCCGGCCGTGTCCCCGGCCACGGCCCACCAGATCAACGAGCAGGTCAACTACGCGCGCAGCCTCGCCGCGTGACGCCTCCCGCCGCCCTGGCCGGCGAACCGGGCAGGGCGGCCGCACCCGCCGAGACGAGGAGGGCCAGGACGTTGACCGCCCTGGCCAGGCGCACGGCGCGACGGATGTCGGCGACCCCCGCGGACGGCCCGTCCCCCAGGAGGGGACGGCGCTCCTCGCGCCCCGAGTACACGTTGACACCGCCCAGGGTGCGTCCGAGCGCGCCCGCGAAGGCGGCCTCGCACTGACCGGCGTTGGGGCTCGGATGCGCGTCGCCGTCACGACGCCACACCCGCCAGGCGTGCTCCACGTCGCCACCCACCACGGGGGCGGCGAGCACGGTCAGGAGGGCGGTGAGGCGCGCGGGTCCCCACCCGGCGAGGTCGTCCAGGCGCGCCGAGGCCGCGCCGAAACGCGCGTAGCGGGCGTTGCGGTGGCCGACCATGGCGTCGAGGGTGTTCACCGCGCGGAACCCGGCGAGTCCGGGAACCCCGGCGAGCGCACCCCAGACGAGCGGCCCGACGACGGCGTCGGAGGTGTTCTCGGCGACGGACTCCACCACCGCCCGCGCGATCGCGTCCCCGTCCAACTCCGAGGGGTCGCGGCCGCACAGACCGCTGAGGAGCGCTCGGGCGGACTCGAGGTCACCGGCCTCGAGCGCGTCGGCGACACGCTCGGCCTCACGCCCCAGCATGGCGCCGCCGAGCGTCGCCCAGGTGGTGACGGCCGTGGGGACGACGCCCCGACCGGCCAGGAGCCCGCCCCCGACCACGGGCAGGACGGCGCCCGCGGTGAAGAGCGCCCCGGCAGCGGTGGAGTCCCGGTAGACGAGCCGTTCCCACCTGCGGGCAGCGGCGCCGAAGAGCGCCACGGGGTGTCCCTGACGGGGGTCCGGCACCACGGTGTCCAGCAGGAATCCCGCCAACAGTCCTAAAGATCGCACGCGACCACGGTAGCCGCGTCAACAGCGGCCCCAGACAACCCCAAACCACAGCAAACCAGCGTTTGCCACGCAATGTATTCGCCCATACACGTAGAGCGCCCTACAGTCGACCCTGAAGGGAAAACCACATGCTCGTCACGCTGGCGTCCATGATGCTCCTCGCGGGTCAGTGGTGGATGTTCTGACCCGCCGGGCCGCCCCGGACGGAGGCGGCCCCGCCGGACTTCGCGAAACGCCAGCGGCGCAGCACGGCATCGGGGGTTAATCACCGGTAACGTGGTGCACGAGGCCCATAGCACCCGGTTTGGTGGAGCACGAGTGGTAACGAGACGCATCTACGAATGACCGTAGTTGGTCAGACTTTGCCCTCCTGTGGGCGACATCAGACAAATACCCTAGAATGTCTCCCCGGGAGCCACCGGCACCACGACACGGACCCTCCGGCCGCAGGTCGCCGCCCCCGGCCCCCGCCCACCCACGCGGAGACAGCGCTCCGCCCGCACCAAGGGTAACGGCACGGCAACGTGCTGACACGCAGGGCGACAATTGAAACAGGCACCCGTAGCTCAGTGGATAGAGCGCCGGACTTCTAATCCGATGGCCGCAGGTTCGAATCCTGCCGGGTGCGCCACAAAACCCCAGGTCAAACGGGGTATGCGAGTCGAACAGGCGAGGTGCGGGGCCCGTCTGGGGGCGGATTTTGCTCCTCGTGTGCTCCCCAGTGCAAGGTCCCGTACAGGTGGACCCCCACCTCGCGGAGCATTTTGCCATCCCGTGACCCTGCAGGGCGTTCCGGGGACGGTGCCGTGTCCGCGCGCCAACGCCCCGGCAGGGACGGACACGGCCGTGTAGCGCCGCGCCCGTCCCAACACCCCCACCCCTACCCCCAGGGCCGTCCCAGGGTGTCAGCCGCCCACACGGACACCACGCCCTGCGGCGACCAGGGGATCGGGGCGCACCTGGATCTCGAGGGAGGTCCCCATGGCGAACCTCTGGCCGCACTCGCCACGACCTTTCACCCCGACACCACCCCCCTGGCTCTACGCCTGTGAACCAGCGATACCGCGTCTCGGAACTAGGCACCCCGTCTGGGACGGCCCTACGTACCACCCGAGGCGCGGGATGGCCCCCTGCCGTCAACGGGAGTGGCTACGTCGATGAGAACGGGGAACGTTTCGGGATGGCTTCGGGGAACGGTCTGTCTCTGTCCGCACTGGCTGATGTCGACGAGTTCGGAGAACGGTCGGGCCCGGACGTGAGGATCTTTGTTGAAGCCTCGGCGGCAGGACGCGCGGGAAGTTGCGCTGTGCGTCCCGTCCGCAACTGTCCGGCGGCCGCAGCAGCCGCGCAGAGGGTGATGGTGCCGCCGGGGTGGAGCGTGGCGTTTGATAGTGACGGCCAAGGCGAGAGCCCTGCGGCGTTGTAGGTGGTGTCGGCCTGCAGACCTCCGCCGACAGCGGGCCCTGACAGCCCTTCAGCGGTGTCTTCCGGCGCGAGGCTGCCCTGCCGCCTGTTCCCGGATCCGGCTCTGTGCGCCCCGGGGCCTGCGACCGGAAGCCATCGATTCCGGGGCTGGGTCCATTCACTGACCCGACGTCCATCCTACTGAGCGGCTGCTCACAGCTCCCGGTTTTTCGCGCCGAGCAGTATCACCACGGGGCCGCACCCGTCGGTTACCCCTGTTCCGGTGGGGGCGGGAGTTGGGTCCGCAAGTGCTGGGTGAGGACGTCGCCAAGGCGGGGGGTGGGGAGGCCATCGTGGTCGATGCCGAGCTGAGCGGCCAGCGAGACAGTGTACAGGCGAGCGGCGGCTTCCAAAAGGCGAGCATATGTATCGGTCGCGGCGCGGAGACGGTAGCGAGCGGTAGCAGCGATGACAATGGCAAGAAGAGCGGTCGGCCACGACAAGAAGGCCAACGGGAGGTACAGCAGTGACCACCCGGCCAGGGTGGACGCACGGGACAAGGCGGTACGGGCCTCAACGACCTGGTCGCGAACCCGATTGGGCAGGACTAGCCACAGAAACGGCCATACCAGGGCTAGGTCGAGATGGTAGTCGTGGTCCAACCGGATTGCTACAGCGTGTATCCGATCGCCGCTCCAACTCGGCCGCTCGGGCCGTTCCACCGCGATCCGGTCCCGGTCCCGGGCTGCCCGGCGCCGAGCCAAACGGTCAGGCCGAGCCTCGGGCCAGGGATCACGTGCCCGGTCAAGCTCGTTGCGGTGGGTACTGTCCTTTTCATCCCACCGGCCTTGCCGCTTAGTGACCCACCAGTCAGCCAGGTTCGATAGCGGGCGACGCCAAGCATGCCAGTCCGTGGCCAGCGCGGCCCTTTCAACGAGTGTCCCCAAGGCTTGGGCAACCAGCCCAACCGCGGCGGCACCAGCCAGGAGCGTGGCCAACAGCACCGCTTGACCGCCGAAGCTGGACGCGATCGGGGACTGGGCATAGGCGGTGATCTTCTCTCTGAGCGGGCCGACGTTCCAGGTGTGGCCGAGGATGAGGGCGGTGGCGGCGGCCGCCAGGTAGAGCGCGCCGGGGAGCACCAGCAACGACAGCCACCGCTCAGCGAGCTTCTTGCCGAACTCGGTCAGCAACTCGCCCATCAGGGGAGCCGTTGCCTTTCCAGTTCCTGCCCGTTAATGCTACAGCGAGGCGTAGGCTGGGCAATGTCGCTGCGGTTGCGCCCAATACAGTATCCGAGCGGGCACCTGTACACGATCTCCAGGCTCGGCACCCCATTCGCTTTGAGGCTGCGGTCAGCGGGCCCATACACGCCCTGTTGGTCTTGTTTGACCCGCACTGCGTCATGCAGATCACGCAACAGGAGGATGAGGGTCTGCTTGTTCTGCTGCGGCTCGGTCTGCAGAGCAGACAGTAGCCGCTGTAGAGGGGTTGAGGCATCAGTCCCGTCATCGCCTAGAGCGGCACGGAACTCGCTCATATGCTCGCACGCATACGCCAGCCTGGTCGAGAACCGCTTTCTGTCTTCTTTTGTTATCAGTTTCTCCATTAATCCCCCAAAGGGCGAGTACGAGGGAACCTCACTGGGAATCCTGAGCCCGCGATGTCCACCAAGGTAACGTTTCAGCACGTCACAGGATTCACCAAACAGTGTGGACGGCCCTGTCTCCAAGGGTAGACACAGTCTGAGGAGAAAACGGGGAGGCGCGCATGGGGCCGAACCAAGAACACACAGCCGACCCGTACACAGCGCTGAAGGCAGCGGTGGAGCACCGGTTGCAGCGGGTACAGGACTTGGAGGAACTGGCACCGGTTTTGGAGCCCCGGGCCGTCCAGGAAGCACGCCAGCTCATCGCGCTGGCGCGCGACAACGATGACCTACAAGCCCGGTTCCTGCTTGGCTTGCTGCACTGGTACCGCTATCTGGCTCTGCCTGTAGGCCAAGACCGAGAGGATCTGCAGACTGCCATTGAGATGCTCACGCCCTGCTTCATTGCTGGCGCTGCTTCCCAACTTCCCGAGCAATTGCTGCCCACTCTTGCTGACCAGGTGGACTCCTCTACCTTCCCCCTACTCCGGCGTGTATCCACCTCTACCGACCTCGGCTTGGTTGCTACCGCTGTCGCACTATGGCAAGACATCCTGGATTCCACCCCAACCGGCCACCCTCGCCGGACTGGACGCCTGGCCAACCTCGGAGCTTCTCTACGAATCCGGTTCGTGCTGACCGGGGAGTTGACCGACCTCAACGAGGCGGTCACCTACCTTCAGGAAGCGGTGGACATCACTTCCACTGACCACCCTGACCGCGCGATGCGTCTGTCCAACCTCGGGATTTCTCTGGCAACCCGGTTCGTGTGGACCGGGGAGTTGACCGACCTCAACAAGGCGATACAAGCAGGCCAGGAAGCGGTGGACATCACTTCCACTGACCACCCTGACCACGCAATGCGTCTGTCCAACCTCGGAGCTTTTCTGACAACCCGGTTCGAACGGACCGGGGAGTTGACCGACCTCAACAAGGCGATACAAGCAGGCCAGGAAGCGGTGGACATCACTTCCACTGACCACCCTGACCACGCGAGGCTCCTGTCCAACCTCGGAGCTTCTCTACGAATCCGGTTCATACGGACCGGGGAGTTGACCGACCTCAACAAGGCAGTCACCTACCTTCAGGAAGCGGTGGACACCGCCCCCACCCCCACCGATCGCTCCATGCACCTGTCCGACCTCGGAGCTTCTCTGGCAACCCGGTTCATGCGGACCGGGGAGTTGACCGACCTCAACAAGGCAGTCACCTACCTTCAGGAAGCGGTGGACACCGCCCCCACCTCTACCGACCACATCACCCGCGCGATGCGTCTGTCCAACCTCGGAGCTTTTCTGACAACCCGGTTCGAACGGACCACGGAGTTGACCGACCTCAACAAGGCAGTCACCTACCTTCAGGAAGCGGTGGACATCACTTCCACTGACCACCCTGACCGCGCGATGTGCCTGTCCAACCTCGGAGCTTCTCTACGAATCCGGTTCGAACGGACCGGGGAGTTGACCGACCTCAACAAGGCAGTCACCTACCTTCAGGAAGCGGTGGACACCGCCCCCACCCCCACCGATCGCTCCATGTACCTGTCCAACCTCGGAGCTTCTCTGGCAACCCGGTTCGAACGGACCACGGAGTTGACCGACCTCAACAAGGCGATACAAGCAGGCCAGGAAGCGGTGGACATCACTTCCACTGACCACCCTGACCGCGCGATGTGCCTGTCCAACCTCGGAGCTTCTCTACGAATCCGGTTCGAACGGACCGGGGAGTTGACCGACCTCAACAAGGCAGTCACCCACTTTCAGGAAGCGGTGGACGTCGATGTGGCAGCGCCGTCAACCCGTATCCGGGCAGCCCGTGCGGCGAGCGAGCTCACAGCCCGGGCTCAACCACACCAGGCGGCGGAACTGCTGGACCGCGCGGTACGGTTGCTGCCCGAGGTTGCACCACGTCACCTTGAGCGGGCAGACCAGCAGTACGCGCTAGGCGGATTCGCCGGGCTGGCCGCCGACGCGGCCGCGCTGGTGCTCGATGACCCCACCACGCCCGCCAACGAAAAAGCGGGGATGGCGTTGCGGCTGCTGGAAGCTGGCCGGGCGGTGCTTCTTAGCCAAGCGCTACATGTCCGTACCGATCTGAGTGACCTCGCTGATCGGTACTCGAACTTGGCTGCCCGATTCATCGAACTGCGTGTACTGCTCGACCAGACCTCCGATGCCCCTGTTCCCATCACCGCGCAGCGTGGAGATGGGAACAGCTCATCCGCAGAGCCGGACCGCACCGTGCGGGACCGGCGGCGACTAGCAGACGAGTTTGCTGACCTACTAAACCAGATTCGTTCCCTGCCCGGGTTCGAGTCCTTTGCGAGGCCGCCGTCCATTGAGGAACTCCTCGCCCAAACTGCACACGGTGCGGTGGTGATGTTCAACACCAGCCGGTACCGCAGTGACGCGCTACTGCTCACTCAGGAGGGCATCACCTGCCTGCCACTGCCCAGACTGCCCATCAAAACGGTGATCGATCAGGTCAACGCATTCCATCGGGCCCTGCACCTTGCCGGCCACGGTCCTGCACCGCACGAACGGCAGAGGGGTCAACGCCAGTTGGTCCAGATCCTGGGCTGGCTGTGGGACAACGCCACTGGCCCTGTCCTGGAGGCTTTGGGCCACCACTGTCCGCCCGCATCCGACGAGCGGTGGCCCCGGGTGTGGTGGGCGCCCGGTGGACTGCTGGGTCTGCTGCCCGTCCACGCTGCTGGCCACTACACCAGCCCGCCCGACACCGCCGCCCGGGCCGTGATGGACCGGGTCGTCTCCTCCTACACCCCTACCGTCGCCGCTCTGCGTCACGCTCGCCAGCACCCTCCCGACGCCACGGTTGGGCGGGCGTTGATTGTAGAGATGCCTACGACACCGGGTGTCTCCGGTCGCTTGGATTATGTGCGCACTGAGGCCAACAGGCTCGATGCCCGCCTGCCCGGTTCGGTCAGGCTCACCGAACCCGACCCTGTCGACACCTCTGCCCAGCCTGCATCCGGTAGTGATGGTGCGAGCACTGTCCCGACCAGGGAAAAAGTCCTCAACCTGCTGCCCACCTACCCGATCGCGCACTTCGCCTGCCACGGCGTCAGCGATCCCACCGACCCCTCCCGTAGCCGCCTGCTGCTGCACGACCACGACACCGCCCCGCTCACAGTCTCCGCCCTCGCCCCTGTCCAGCTCGACCACGTCCACCTGGCCTACCTGTCGGCCTGCGAGACCGCCGCGGCAGCCAGTACTGAGCTCATCGACGAGGCCATCCACCTGGCCTCAGCCTTCCAACTCGCCGGATACCCCCACGTCATCGGCACCCTATGGGCCATTAACGATGACATCGCCGCCGACCTGGCCAACGACTTCTATACCGCCCTCACCACCAGCACAGGAAACGGCTCTACTCCTGATGTCAGCCAAGCAGCCCGCGCATTGCACCACGCTATCCGCGTGGCCCGCAGCAAGTTCCCTGAAACGCCTTCCCTCTGGGCTGCCTATCTCCACGCTGGCGCATGACCCAGAGCTACGGGCCTGCCTGATCTGCTCGTTCGCCGAGTGCCACCGCCGGGTGTTGTACCGGCCGATCCAGGAGAACACCGCCAACCGGGCCGCCCTGGTGCTCGGCCACCAGCGCCCCACAGCCACCACATCGGCCCCGCCGGGACAGCTGGCATGCCTGTCCTAGCGGGCGGCCACAAAACGCCCGCAGCTGGGCTGTCCTGACCCCCGTTGCCACCCAGGGGCCTGGTCGCGCCGACAAGGCCGCCTGTGGCCGTAAGCGGCCCGATTCCGTTACAGCGCGCCTGAACCCGCCCCGGTCTCCATGGCCACCAGCAAGCACCGTTTCAGCCAGGAAACCGTTTGCCTTTGCGTAGAGTCGACAGGTTGGCTTGCACCGACACGATTCGAAGTTTGGCTTCCTGGAAGTGGTAGGCGCACCATTGCGAAGCGATCTCTCCGTTCGTGAAGCGCTGAGCTATCTCTCCCTTCCCTGCAGGCAGGGACATCAGCTCGAAGGCGTCCCAACCCCCACATTGGTCCACGAACCGCTGCACCAACTCATAAAACTCAGGATCCTCGTGATCGACATGGCAGTCCCCAGGGTGAGCGATCTCCGTGTCCTCGATCTGGCACTTGACGGGATCGGCCCTGGCGAACTCGGCTGCGCGGAAATCCTCGATCTGTGACTTGATCTCGTGGCGCATCGCCGCAGCGACGCGCTGGGCGTGGGTTTGCCCATCGATCAGCTTCGTATAACCGAGGTCGTCCTCTGTGCCGCCTGTCCGGATGATGAAGAACGAGCGGCTGCGTGGGTACTGGGGGTTCGCACGCACCTCGAAGCGTTCGATTCCCGGACCGATCTTCCGAGGCGGATCAGAGTGCATCTGCACGAGGTCCAGAAGGAACTGCTCATCCTCGGGTTCGGTGACCGAAGTACCGATTTCGTAGTGGTGCAGGATGCGCTTGCACTCTGCTTTCGCCGCAGTTTTCGAGGGAAACCAACGGCCCCCAACAGGGATAGGTTGAGCTGCCATGCGCCCATCTTGACAGCCATCCTCCCGCAAGCAGAATCGGCAGTGGGAGGCCTTGCTCCCTAGCGAGGGGGCAAAGCGGCCACATCCTCACCCGGCTGTTCGTCAAGACCGGATGCCGTTCACAGGGCATGAGAAAATCCCAGACCGAGCGGAGCGAAGCCCTCTCTGTCAGTTTCCTAGTCCACAACCGGATACGTGTGCTCAGCCCACACCACCCGAGAGGCACACAAGCGAACAGGTCCTGCACGCTGACAGGATGAACTACCCGAGGTGTCCTCCGCCAGGGGACCTTTGATCCGATGGGATGACACCCCCGAACATGAGGAAACCCCAGGCCAGCACGGGTGAGTCTCCCGCGCAGCCCGGGGTCGGTGGCGTCTTCTCGCTCCTGGTGTGCTCCCCGGTCGAGCTACGGCGCCGCTATGCGCGGACCGGCCGGAGAAGGGCCGCCGTTGCCTCGGCCGCTGCCTTGGCGACCTCGGGGAACACCGTCTGGTACGTGTCCTGCGTGAAATGGGTAGTCGCGTGGCCGAGTTCGGTGGAGACCACCTTCACGTCCGCCCCCGCAGCCAGCGCGAGGGAGGCGGCCCCGTGGCGGAGCCCGTGCAGGTGGATTGGCGGCAACCCCGCCGCCCGCACGATCCGGTTGAACCAGCGGGTCACCACCCCCGGATGCCACCCCGACCCATCAGGCTGGGTGAACACCAACCCCGAATCCACCCACCCCTGCCCCGCCTGGAGGCGGGCTTCGTTCTGGAACCGCTTCCAGGAACGCAACACCTTGACGGTGTCCTTGTCCAGAGTGATCGTCCTCCGTCCGGCCGCGCTCTTCGGAACGGTCGTGATCGTCTTCCACCCCAGCGTCACCACCTGGGTGCGGATGTCGACCTGACCATCGGTCAACCGGGTATTCGCCCACGGAAGACCCACGGCCTCGCCTCGCCGCAGGCCCTTAACGGCGATCAGGTGGAACATCGGGAACAACCACCGGTACTTCTTCGCGTGGGTCAGGAAGGTGATGGTCTGCTCCGGGGTCCACACCATCACCTCCCCTGGTACCTGCCCGTCGATCTGCCACTGGCGCACCCGCTCCGGTGTCCACACCAACGGCTTGCTGCGCGGACACGAGGGAAGACGCGCGTGTGAGGCGACGTTCACGGCCACCGGCAGGTCCGGGCGTCGCACCGCTTCGGAGAACGCACTCCGCAAGGTGGCGCGGATGCGGTGTTTGGTGGACAGCGAGATCACCCGCCGCCCCCGCACGGACGCCCTGACTTTAGGTTCGTCGGATTCGCGGCACTCCAGGATCCGCTGGTTGTTCTCCTCGATCGCGGCGAACATCTCCTCCACCTGCCAGGACGTGAGCTTGTCCAGACGTGTGGCCCCCAGGTGCGGCACGAGGTGGTTACGGATGTGCCCCTCATAGGAGGCCCGGGTCTTCAGCGCCAGATCGGGCTTGCCGTCCAGCCACTCCTTGAGCCACTGCGCGACGGTGGGGACCTTCTCGCGGGTACGCGTCCCCGCCCCGATACGGCGTTTGACCTCGACCGCCTCCGGCAACGGGCGACGGGCCTTGAGCGCTTGCTGGATGAGGTCGGCGACCTGCACCTCGACGTCCGCCTCGTCCTCGGCCAGGCGGATCAGCGCCTTGAGATGATCCAGCTGGGCCTGGGCCTCCTCCTGGGACGCCACACCGCCCCGGCGTGCCTGGCGACGTTTCCCCTCACCGGTGCGCGGCAACTCCAACTGGAAGGCCCACTCGCCGTGGCGGGGGTTCCACGCCCCGTCCTCACGGCGCAACTTCGGGCACTTCGTACCCAGCGGCTTGCCGGTGGCCTCGTGGCGGCATCCACAGCGTTTGAACACCGACCCGTCCTGAGAAGCCATCTACGGCCTCCCTTTCCTGTCGTCCTCGCGCGCACCACACCCGCACCCACCGCGGTGGAAGACCGTGACGTCCAGGCCGAGGTGGGCCAACACCCCCGCCGTGGGCACCACCCACGCCCTGCCCGCCCGATGCACGGGCACCGGGAAGGCGCCTTGTCGGAGGAGGCGGTAGGTGGTAGTCCGGCCCAGGCCAAGCATCCGACCGGCCGTGACCGGGTCCAAGGCCACCGGCAGGGAGCCGATCTCGTCCAACGTCACCGGAGTCGCCTCCTTCACCTGCCCCACCTCCCCACCGTGGTTGACGTGCACGAATACGGTGCGCGGCCCCGCATGTCGCGGGGCAGCAGACATCCACGCTCGACCTCGCCGAGGTGGTCAAGCGGATTCGCTATGTTCGCCATCGGTTTCACGCTCCCCCGTTCACCACCCACCCGATTCGGGCGATATGCCGTTTTCACTGGTCAGGGCGTGTGTGCGGCCCTGTCGGCCCCACCACCCCCGGATGGGGTGGTGGGGCCAGCCCGGGGCGGTGGGGGCGACGTGGGGCCACACAGCGCCCCACACGCGCCCCCGTGGCCTGCCCGCCAGGGGCGGGGGTGTCCCCCGCCCCTGGCGGCGGGTGTGGGTCAGTCCGGGCGGACGTGGCCCGTGTAGGTCAACCACGCCCGGTACTGGGCACGCACCTTCTCCGGGATCGCCACCACCCGATACCGGGCGCTGCCCCGAACGTGTTCGACCACCAGGTGCTCCCCCTCCCAGGTCGGCATCACCCCCAACACGGCACCGGCCCGGGAGACCTCCGCGAACGCTTCGGCGTCGCAGTCGGTGCGTGGGAAGTAGGCGATGTCCACGCTCATGTGTGGGCTCAGCGGCAGATGCGGGTGCGCTTCGAGGAAGTCGGCCAGCTCCCGCAGGTCGCCGATGATCCGAGCGCGCCGCTCACCACTGGCGGCACCACGGAACCGGTCCGGGGAGCGCCCCACCTCGAGGGCGTGGTCGCAGTCGTGGTCGTGGGTCATGCCGCCTGGACCTCCTGCTCGCTCGTGGGGTTGGTGAAGACGAGTGCGTCCTCGTGCTGGATCACGTGCACCGGAACCCCCGCCTTGCGCAGGCGCCGGGTCTCGATGAGTTGGAAGAACGAGGTTCGCGACACCGCCTCGCCGTCGCGCAGCGCGCACAGCAGCGCCACGCACCGGTCCACCTGCACCAGCCCCGCCCGCCGGCCCGCCTCGGCCACCTGACCGGGAAAGTCCACGAGGTGGCCGTCCTTGCGGAACGGGCGGGTCGTCACCACGACCACCCCGCCAGGAGCCAGCAGCGGGCGGCACGCCGCCAGAATCCGGGAAAACGAACCCAACAGGACCTCGGGCTTCTGGTAGGCGAGGTTGGCGACCTTCTCGTCCCGCTCCCGGGCATAGAGGTGGGCGTACTTCTCCACCGCGGTTGCGCCGTCGCGTCGGGAGCGGACCTGGCCGTGGGTCATCGACCCGTACGGCGGCGAGGTCAACACCAACCGCACCCGACCCACCAAAGGCGAGTCAGCCAGCTCGGTGGCGACCGCGGACCCCTCGCCGGTGTGCACCCGCCCCTGGCCTCGGGCTCCTTGGATGGTTGCGGTCTCCAGGTTGAAACGGGCGGTGGAGGCCCACTTGGGCTCCAGCTCGATCCCCACCGCGTCACGTCCCAGGTGGACGGCCTCCACGAGGGTGGTGCCGATCCCGCACATCGGGTCCAACACCACCTCCCCCGGGCGGGTGTAGGTACGGATGGCGTGCTTGGCGATCGCGGGCAGCATCTTGGCGGGGTGTTCCACCGACAACCGCGAATACCTCCTTCCCCGCTGCTGACGGGCCTGGTGTTGCCCGGTGATCCACACCGACCAGCCCGCCCCCGAAGCCCGCTGCGGGCCCTGGTCGTGCTCATCGCCTTCGTACGGGTGGCCGTGGCTGCGGTGCAGGTGGCCGAGATCGTCGCCATAGTGGTCCTGGTTCACGCGCCCGCCTCCCCGCGGCTCTCCGCGGTGGTGGTTCGTCGTCGCTTGGGGAGTCGGAACACCGACACGTTCAGGTGCGCGGGTGAGGTGATGGTGGCCGCCGCTTGGGCGACCGAGGCCGGCAAGGCGTCCCCCACCTCCTCGTCGTCGGGATCCAGGTCCCGGCCCCGAACGGGGATGGTGGCGCCGAGCCCTTCCTCGCAGATCGGGACGGTCAACGCGATCACGTGCTGCACGTACACCAGCCCCGCGCACGCGGCGGCCCGCACCACCCCAGGAGCGGGGTCCACCACCTCTCCGGTGGGGGCGTGCCCGATGGGGGTGATGACGGCGACGATCCCGCCCGGGCGGGTGAGGGTCGCGGCGAAGGCCACCCGTCCCCGGGTGCGGCGTTGGTGCCCGCGCCGGTTCTCCTCCCAGGCAGCGGGCAGGAGGGCGATAGTCAGGTCGGCCCAGGCCACCCCGAACACCGCCGCCTCCTCGCTCTGGTCAGCGACCGCACGGGCGGCCACCTCGGCCGAGCGCCCCCGAAGCTTCGCGATCGCCGCCACCCTGGCGCCGCTCCCGGTCAGGTCCGCGACCACCTGCCCGGGGCGGGTGTACTCGCCCACCAGCCGGTGCGCCAGGCGGTCCGGCACCACCTCGCCCGTCGCGGGGTGGGTGGGGTGGTGTGGGGTCGGTGCGCACGGCCACACCGCCAGCGGCGGTCGACCCGTGGGGGTGTCGTAGCTCTGGTGTGTCATCAGGTGCACCCTCCTTCTTCTTTTTCGCCCTGATGACCTCCTAGGAAGACGCCCCCACCGCGAATGCGACACCGACCCCGGAAAAGTTCAGGGGAAGCTGAAGGCCCGGGACCCACACCAGCCGGACGCTGGTGTGGGTCCCGGGCCTTCACCCGGTGGTGTGTGGTCGCCTCAGTCGCCCGTCCGGTGGAGGCGGCAGGCGCATCCGGCCTCCTGCACCATGTCCCTCACCAGCAACGGGAGTGGGAGGGCGATGATCACCGCGAGGTGGTCCAACGGGGTGCCGTGACAGCACCGGCCGGTGACCGCATCGTGGACCGCGAGGTGGTGGCCGCACACCCCGCACACCGTCCCCGGGCCCTTGTCTTCCCGGTGCACGATGCCGGGCCACCGGTTCTGGACGTAGTAGGTGCGCAACAGCCGGTGGGTCCGGTTGACCACCCCAACCAGGGTGACCGTCACGCACAGGGCGACCAGGACCACGGTGTACTCCCATTCCACACAGCCCAGGTCGGTCCAGGGCCACATGCCATCAAACACTTCATACTCCCTAGGGGTATTTGGAAGGTGGGGGTGTGGGCTGGTGTTCACCCACACCCCCGGGGCGGGTTACTAGCTCGCGGCCTTGGCGGACCGGTAGCGGCGCGGTCGGTCGCAGGTCTGCACCGCGTAGCCGTCCTTGGCCAGGCGGGCGAGGTTGTTCTGGATCGCCCCGATCGACCGGCCCTGCAACAGGTGGCTGATCATGGTGGCGGTGAACTCCTCACCCGGGGAGGAGTCGAGGATCGCCCGCACCATCAGCTTCAACTCGCCCGGGGCGAGCCGGGTCGACCCGCTCACCGGGTTCACGTCCGGCGTCGTCGTCACGTGGGCCCGGGGCGAGGCCGCCCGGGGCGTGGGCGAGGTGGCCGGGGTGTTCTGCGTGGGGGCGGGCTGGGCCGGAACGTCCGGGGTCTGCGAGGTCATCGTGGCCACCTCCTCGTTCGGGGTTTCCTCGACCGGGGCCTCACCCGTGCGCGTCTGTGGGACAGACTCCTCCTCCCGCGCCTGCGGGGTAGGCGTGACCGGCTCGGATGCGGTGTCCGGGGCGGGGGCAGATTCTGCGGGTACGGTGTCGGCCGAGTCCACCTCCGGCTCCTCGCCCCCGTCGTCGTTGGTGGTGTCACCTTCGGTGGAGGTGGCCTGCCAGGTGTCGGGCAGGCGACGACGTCCGTCGCGCCCGCCCGGGGTGCGCACGGCCAGCCCGTCCTTCTCCAACGCGGGCAGGTGCTTGCCCAGGGTCGACCTGCCCACCCCCGCAACCTCGGCCAACTCGGTAACGGTCACGGGTTCGGTGGCCTCGGCCAGGGCGGTCAGGATGAGGTCGCGGGTGCGGGGCGCGGTACGGCGCGGGGCCGACGTGGTGGTGGTCATGACGAACGGTTCCCTTCGGGTTGCGGGTTGGGTGGGGTCGCCCCGCCCCTGGTGGTGGGGCGACCCGGCAGAAAGCGGTGGTCAGGCGCGGGTGCGGCGCTGGTAGGTGTCCACCGCCTCGCGTACCTGGTGGGCGGCGGGCTCGGTCATGAGCGGGTTGGAGATGTGTCGGGGCCATCCGGTCGCGTGGTGGCCCTGGTCATAGACCCGTACCAGGGACAGCGCGCCCCGGGGGTGGGCGTAGGGGACCTTGACCGTGACGGTCAGGCGCGGGTGGGCCCGGTCGGCGTAGTGGTCGGTGAAGGCCCGCCGTTGGGCCACCGTGGAGTAGCGGGTGCGGCCGTTGAGGTCGAACCCCCGGGCGTTCATCTCCTGGCGCAGTCGTACTGCGGTGCGGTGGATGTAGGCGGCCTGGTGCAGCCACTCGTCGAGGCAATCCCGGGAGGTCTCGTCGATGGCGGGCACCAGGTACTCCCAGGCCTGGTCGGCGAACTCCTCGGTGAACAGGGGCAACTCCCTGACTAGGTCGCCGTGCCCGTAGACGATGAAGCGGGTCCGGTCGGCCGGGTCGACCCTGCGCGAGTGCACCGTGCGGAACTCCCGGTCCAGGGCGTCGGCGATGATTACCCCGCCCGGGCCGATCTTCTCCAAGGTGCGCACCATCCGGTCGGTGACCTGGGTGTAGGCGAACCAGTCCCCGGCATAGGCCTTCATGTAGTCGTACACAGCAAGCTCCTTCGTGGCAGGCCGAACACAGCGCTCGGCGCGAGATACATGGGTGTTGGGTGGCCGGGGCCGCCCCGCCCCTCGGGTAGGGGGCGGCCCCGGGTGGTGTCAGCGGGCTAGGACTCCAGGTGCGGCAACACCTCGCGGACCGTGTCGTGCAACACCTCGGCGGTGGCATCGACGCTGTCGGCGGTCAGTTCCCCGGACCCGTGTGCCAACGGCCGGGTGTAGGCCTGGTACACCTCGAGGGTGAAGGGCAGGGGCGGCGGGCCGAAGGCGGCGGGGAACAGGTTGAGTGTCACGGCCATGTTGGGCGTGTACACGTAGGAGTCGACGACGGCCCCGTCCTCGCGGAACCAGGAGCGGCCGTTGATCTCGAACCCCTGGGCGCGCATGGCCTGCCGCATCTGGATCACGACCGGGTTGACCCGCACGGTGTCGGCCAACCAGTCGTCCATCATGTCCAGGACGGCGTGGTCGACGTTGTGGGCCACGTCCTGCCAGGTGAACCCCTCGGGCTTGGTCAGGTCGGCGACCAGGTCGGCGTAGCCGTACACGATGAAGGTCGACTGTGAGGTCAGGTCCAGGGAGCGGGAGTTGACGACCCGGTAGCGGCGTCGGGGCACGTCGGCGACGATCACCGCCTGGCGTCCCTTGGCGAGCAGCTTCTTGAGCAGGCGCTCGGTGATGCGGGCGTGGGCGAACCATTCCCCGGCGGTGTCGGTGGTGATTCCTGCGATCACGGTGAGTCCCTTCTTGTGGGCGCGCCGAACCACACGCTCGGCGCGAGATACATGGGTGTTGGGTGGCCGGGGCCGCCCCGCCCCTCCGGATAGGGGCGGCCCCGGGCGGTGTGCGCGGTTAGGGGCGCAGGTCCAGGTGGGCGCGGGCGCGCACGGGGGCCTCCCTGACCGGGTCGGGCACCCCGGTCCGGGTCAGGGGCATGGGCCAGGCCCCAACCTGGTGGCCGTGGTCGAACATGGTCAGCAGGGCCCGGCCTCGGGTGGAGGTGTACTGCACCGCGCACGTGGTGAACGTGATCCGGGGGTTGTCCCGGAAGGTGTAGGTGTCGGTGACTGTGGTCAGACTCGCCTCGGTGCGCCCGTAGACCGGGCGGCGGTTCAGGTTCATCCCGTTCAGGCGCATGTCGTCGCGCAGGGCGCGGATGAGGGCCCCGGTGCGCATGGTGCGGTGGGCCCAGTTGTCCAGGCAGTCCCAGGTCTGCTCGGTCAACGCGTGGGCGATTCCGGCCAGGTTCCCGTCGTAGTGATCGAGGTCGTGGGCGAGGTCGCCGTGGCCGTAGAGGATGACGTTGGCGCGGTTGCCGGGGGCGAGCATCTGGGCGCGGGTGGCCTCGATGATGTTCTGGTTCAGCCCTGCGGTGATCAGGGTGCCCGGACCGGCCTGGCGCAGGTGGTCGAGCATGTCGGTGGTGACTTCCTGATCGGCGAACCGGTCACGCATCGTACGAACGATCGTCACGGTGAGTCCCTTCGTGTGGACGCGCCGAACACAGCGCTCGGCGCGAGGTGTGTGGGTTCGGGGTGGGGCCGCCCCGCCCCCGTGAGGTGGGGTGGCCCCGAGGGTGCGGTGCGGTTAGCCGTTCAGGTCCAGGGCCTGCCAGACCGTGCCCGCGATCAGGTCCGAGGCCGCCCGGTAGGTCAGCGTTCCGCCGGTGTCCAGAGCCAGGTCCGCGACCGGTCGCGCCTCGTCGGTCGGGTTATGGCTGAGGATCCGGGTCGGTTCCTGGAAGGCCCAGGTCATGGTCACCTCTGCGATCCGGTCGCAGTCGGCCAGGCGGTAGTAGTCCGTCATCCGGGGCAGCCCCCGCGTGCGCGGCTCAACGGTGGGGGCCTGCGTCAGGTATACGCACCAGTCGGCCAGGTGGCTGCGCAGGTCCTCACACATCAGGTTCATGGCGCGGACCTCCGGCCACGTGGTCAGCCAGTCGGTGGCGATGTCGGTCAGGTCCTCGGCGAGGTCCTCATCGGTGGCCTTCCGTCCCTCGGCCGTGTAGAGGTCGGTCAGCTCGCCCAGCCCGCGCTGGGAGGTGATGATCATCCGGGTCGGGACGATCGCCTTGCGGGGCAGGACCGCTTCGACGTTGCCTGTGTCCTCGTCCCAGGTCAGACACGCGCTGGGCGCGGCCTCGCGCAGATCGGCGATGTGGTCGGGCGTGATGTGGATCGGCGTCCGGTAGGGCATACTCGTGCTCACAGCACACTCCCTTTCATGGGTTGTTGTGTAAGGCCCGCACCCGACCCGAGACGGGTTGGTAGTTCGTGCCGGGTGGGCGCGGGTGTCTTCGGTGGGGCCGGTCTGAAGGTGGCCGCCTTCAGACCGGCCGCATCAGGCCGAGGTGAACTCCTTCAGGGGCACGAACACGACCGGCCTCACGGTCTGGGCCCCGCTCTTGGTCTGACCGGGCAGGTCACCGTAGGTGGCGCATAGCGTGGACCCGTCCCGGTGGCTGTAGTCGGGCCTGTTCCAGCTCGGTGCCCAGTCGGTGGGCGGGAGGTTGCGCACCCGCTCCAGGCATTCCGGGCACGTCATCAGCGAGCCGAACACCCGAGGTGTGGTCCTCTTCGTCATCACGTCCTCCTTCGTCGTAGCGGTGGATTCAGCGCCGTGCGGTGGCCGGAAACCTCCGGTGCGCGTGCAGTTGGAACAGCACGCTCCCCAGGTCCTCGCGGTACCGTTCGGCCCGGGCGTGGTCCTCACCGGCCCGGCGCGCCGCCGGGCTCGTCGGTTGGGTGCGGTGCAGGTGCACCGCCCGCCCCCGTGCGGCCAGCTCCCGGTCGATGGCCTCCTCGTAGTCGGTGGCCAATTCCCGGGCGCGTTGGGCCCGGGCCCGGTTGGCCAGCTCGGCGTCCGTCGGTGGTCGGGGCGGTACGAACACACGCCCGGTAATGATTGCGATAGCGCGCATGGTGCGCATTCGGTAAACCCCCTAGAATTGCCGGGTGTTCGTGTTGGCGGTCCGAGGTTCACTTGGTTGACCGGTGTTTGTCAACTCGCGTCGAGAACCTTTTTCCACCCACCCCGGAAACGGTGTCCGTTTCGGGGTGTGACCCAAGGTGAACTTGGGTGGCGCGGGTTTGTCAACTCGCGTCGCGGAAGAATCTTCCACCCCACCCCGGGCGGGTGAACCGCCCCGGGGAGCACGCCAATAGGAACTTGGTCGGCGCGGGTTTGTCAAACCGCTTCGCGGACTTTTTCGCGGAAACTTTTCCGCGCGCGACCACAGGGAGGAACCGCGCCCGCGCGCGTACGCGCGTGAGGGCATCCGCCAGGCGGTGGTGGGCGATCATGATTTTTATGCGTGCCGCTGTTCTGGGTGATCATAGAAAAGGCACACAACGGGCGTTGTGTGCCTGTGGTTGTTTTTTATGAGTAGTGGCGGAGGAGAGGAGGGGGAGGGGTGGGTGGGGGGAGAGATAGGGGCTGAGCGGGGGGCGGGGCGGGCCGGGCCCGCCCCGGACAAGGAGGGGGTCGCCCGCCCCCTACGTGAAGATGACTACCCACTGGGTATAAGTCTGGATTGCGAAAGGCCCACCCAGACCGGGCTTGACCTGCATGGATAGTCGCCTGTGGGTGGGCCGATCTAAGCGGCCCGCTTACCGGAACAGGCACAGGACCACTTACCGGCGTACTTACCGGCGGCGTCACAGGACCACTTACCGGACAGCATCACACACCCCTTCCTCGCCTCGACCCATTCAGGTCGTGGAGGGTGTGGCCCCCGCGCCGCGCTCGAGGTTCTCCAAAAGCTCTCTACTGCGCTGGCTCGGTTGACTCTTGACAGCCTTCAAGGATTCAGCCAGGGAATTATACGCTCGGTGCACCGAATCCATGCGCCCCATCGAAGCGTAGACTTCCATTAGTTCCTGATACAGAGCCTCGTTTCGAGTGTCTATGGAGATCACCCTCTCCAGTAGTTCGACGCGCTCTTCATGGCCAGGCACCTTCCGCGCCAGGCGCACACACGTATCCGCAAACATCATCTGCCAATGGCGGCGAGAATCTTCAATCCACTCGCCTTCCACATCACAGAGAAGATGCGCCTTATACACACCGACCAGTCGCCGCAGGTCCTCTTCTTCGCTCTCCGACCGGTGATTCTTGATCCGAGCGTAGGCTTGCGCGAACTCCCAGACGTCGACATGGAAGAATTCTTCTTGTACCCGGTAGCGCCCCTTGTCCTGCAAGACGATGGGGGAGTTCGTACCCAAGGCATCCCGCACAGGTTTCCGGAGTCGGCTCACGGCATTGTGTACGGCCTTCCTCGCGGCATCGTCCTCGGCGCCAGGGGCGAGGACCTGCGCCGCCTCCGCAAGACTGACCCCGTTTGGGTGCAGCGCGAGAAGCGACAGCAGCGTCCGTGCTGCCGTACGCGCTCCGGTCAAGACGTCCCGACCGTTGACCTCACACACCAGGTGCGGTGCGAACAGCCGAATGGTGACCTTGGGCTGACTCCCCTCAACTTGATCCGTCGCGTCCCTTTCAGGGCCGGGAGCGTGTTCTGACTCGGCGCGGCGCTCGTGGTCGTCACTGGCCTCGGGGTGTTCTTCTCCAGAGCTCGCAGGTACCTGGGGCTGTTCCGGTTCCTCCTCGCCCTGGCCGGGTGCCTCCCCCTCCGTTTCAGCAGTGTGTTCCATAACGGGTGGGGGTTCCTTGTCGCTGGGGGCGCCTTCGTGCTCCTCCCGGCCCTGTGGTGGGCTCCACAATCGCAGAGCACCCTCGCGAGTCACCTCCCCCTCCAGGGTTCGAACCCGCACCCGGTGGGTGTCCCCGCAGTCCACCGTGGCCCCGACGTGGTCGGTGCCGCCGAGAGCGCACACCAGCACCCCAGAAGTGGCAGTGAGCACGGCTGGCAGCCCCTTGTCGGCGTCCAGGTCGCTCGCTTCCACCAAGACCAGCACAGGCGGAACGATGGCGACAGGTGCGCTGGCCTCGTCGCCGCGCTCGTCCTGGTCTCGTGCGCAGGTCAACAGCTCCGCCTCCACCACAACCAGTGCGTGAGCGAGGTCGGAGGCCACCTGCACACCCCCCAGCGGCGTTCCTGCTGTCAGGAGGGCCGTGGCGACCGGGCGGGTGGCGATAACGGGTCCAGGGGCGTGGCCTGCGGCCAGGGCCGCGAGCACACGCACCGCGTTGACTCCGACGAACGCCACACCCCCAGCGCTGTTCACCCGGACCGTGTCAGCAACGAGCAGGTAGCCGTCCTCGTCGACGACACCACGCGCGAGCCCTTCGGCGTCCTGGCGCACCAGGTTCTCCTGGCTCAGTGAGGTGTCATCGGTGACGGCTCCCGCCGAGAGGTCCTCAGAACCGGTCAGCGACCCACCACCAGTAGCTGGCTTCCGACGCGTCGCCGATGCCCGTCGTCGTCCAGCCGCGTAGCCGACCCCCGCACCGATCGCCCCGGAGACCAGCCCGACCCCGGCGAGGTCAAGCACGGTGTTCTCCTCGGCCGCGGTGGTCACACCAACCCCCTCCCGCTCCGGAGCGGAGGCCGCCTCCGAAGAGGTCTTGAAGGTGGCGTCGGCCCCGGACACCGCTGATGGCTCGGGCACAGGGGCGGGGGTGGTGCGTTGAAGGGTGTAGGAGATCTCCACCCGCCGATACTCGCCATACGACGCGCGAGGATGCGACGGAGGTTGGGCAGCCCCCATCCCGACCACCTGGATCTCGACGTCGGCGTCCAACTGGTCGGCTAGGTGGTCCGCGACCGCCTGGGCGCGCTGCTCGGACAGGCCCCGGTTGTAGGAGGGGTCACCGATCGGGTCGGTGTGCCCGGTCACCACGACCGGCTCCTCCGAGTGCCCGAAGTCGGCGATCAACCCGATGGTCGGCTCCAAGGACTCGGCCATCCCTGGGGTGAGGTCGGCCGAGTCGAACCCGAACCCCGCCAGGATGCTGGTGCGGTCGAAGACGTCTCCCGGCTTCGCTTCCTCCCCCACTTCTGAGGTCTCCTGGGCCGGAGGCGTGGCGGCCACAGTTGGCGCTTCGGCCACCGCGTCCGTCGTGTGCGCCGCCAGAGCCGTGGTCTGAGTGGAGGTCGCGGTCGCACCCCCGGCCACCAGCACCCACATCAATCGCACCAGCCCCACCCGGGGCACCAACCCGCGCGCTACGGCGATGATGTCCAAGGCGACGATCACCAGGTGGACCGCCCAGACCGCCCACAGGAACACGACGAAGAAGGCGAGCACGACCTCGTCGGGGAGGCTCCCTCCGCGCAGGTACTGGAGGAACCACACCCAGGTGGTGTCCTGGCCCAGCGGCCACTCCAACCGGGTCGCCAACCACGGCGGCCCCACCAACAGCACCACCGTGACCAGGACTTCCCCCGCCACGGACCACGCACTTCGCGGCATACCTAGCCCCTTTCGCTCTCTTCCGATCTGTTCCGGGACATGAGCCGCATGCCCCAGGGCGGCATCACCCCAGCGGGGGGTGGAGCGCGGTCGCGGTGGCCTCGGCCTCGATCTCACGGGACCCAACCGGCAACAGGGCGGGGGTGAAGGTGCTACGGGCCAGCACGACCACCCGGTTGTCCTCAACGACCACCTGACCGCCCAAACCTGCTGAACCCAGGTGGTCGAGGGCGGCCTGGCTGGCCCTGTCGGCGTCCAGGACCGGGCTCCCCCCGGCAAGGCTCGCCGAGCCGTCCAGCTGGTGGGCTCCGGCACGTGCCGCGGAATGCGCCACCGACAACAGCTCCGCCTTGGCCACCAGCATCTGTCCCGCCTCCCACACCAGCGCGAACACGATCATCACGACGGGCACGAGCATGAGCAGGAACACCGACGCCTGCCCCTCGTCCTGACCTCGCCACCGCTCTGTCAGTCGGTTCATGGCTCCTGTCCTCGGTAGGAATCGATCGGTGAGGTAGCGGTGGCGTACAGGGTGCGCTGCCCGCCAAGGCCGCCCAGGTCGATGACGGTGACCGTGCACGCCACCTCCACCGACACAGAGCCACCCGCTTCGAACCGTGTGGTGTCCACGGCGGCGGTAAAGGGGGTGCAGGCCACGCCCCGATCGGCCAGCTCCCGCTTGGCAGTCCCCCATGCCTGGGCGCGAGCGGAGACCGTGTCACGTTGCAGCGAGGCAGCACGTGCAGCGGACGAGGCGGCGCCCTGGACGATCAAGGAGGCCGAGACCTGACGTCCAGCGATAACCACCAGCACCAAGACCACGACCAGTACCGGGGCCAGCAACACCAGCTCCACCGACGCACTCCCGGAATCGTCACGATGCCCGAGCCCACGTCGCGCACACTGAATCAGAGCGTTCATGGTGTGAGGCGCTCGACCGGGCCGGACAGCTCCGAAGCCACCGGCAACCCGACCCCCGGCAGCAGACTCGCGCTTCGCGCTGTCACCTGCACACTCGCGAGGTCGACGGTGCGCTCGACCTCGACCTCCACCCGACGGAGCATCCCGCCGCCCAGCTGGGTCTGGGCCTGCTCGGCCCGCTCGTGGGCCAAGGCGGTGGAGCCGTCGAAAGCACGGGCCGCCGCTAGGGTCTGGGCGGCGATCGCCTGGGCACGGTGCTGGGCATGCGCCCACACCCCCACCTGCGCCACCCCCACCACCATCACGAACACGATCGGCAGGATGAACAGCGGCTCTGCGCTCCCCCGGTCACTGCGGCTCCCCCACCGCTGGTACCGCCTGGTCATCGGTTCACGCCCAGGTCGATGGACTCGGCCGCCGTGGTGAACTCCCTCACGAGGATGCCTCCGACGACGGTGGCGATGGTGATCGACACCATGATGATCAGGATCCAGTCCGTGGTCGCCGACCCCGCATCCGATCTGACACCGCGTGACGATATGAGCCAGGTGCGTACACGGCTGTGGGCACGCCGAAGGAGCCCTTGCATCAGCAACCCTCTTTTTCTGTCTAGAAACCGGCCATCACGTGGGTGAGGGCGACATAGCTGATCAGCACCAGGAACCCGGCCACCAGGCCCGTGGTGGGCAGGGTCATGCGTTCGGTGGCCGCGTGCGCGGCGGCCTCGGCCTCCGCCAAACGGCGGGCCCGCAACGACGACGCCTTCGCCGTCAACGAGGTGCGGGTACGCGCCCCCGACGCACCGCCCAACCGCAACGACGCGGCCAGCTCACCGAGCTCGCGCACCCCCGTCTCCTGGACGAGGGACTCCAGGCCTTCCCACTCGGGCCGGTGGCGCAGGGTCGCAACGTGCACGGCCTGGCGGAGACGCTCCGGAGCGCGGCCGTGCCCGTGTTGAAGGGCGGTGGTGAGGGCGCTGGTGGTTCCCGCGCCCGCCGCCAACCCCATGACGACCAGGTCAGCCAGACCGGAGACGACGGCGCGCAGCTCGGCCCGGTGTTCGGCGGCAGCGTGACGAGCAGCCAGATCCGGGGCCAGGAAGCAGACACCAGCAGCCAGTCCGGCGAGCAGCCACGCGACCCCAGGGGTGGGAAGGACCGCACCGCCGACCGTGACCAGTACCGCTGCCAGCAGGACTCCGACGCAGGTGGCTGCGGCCTTCTCCGCCCGGTAGGCATCCACCGGCGTTCCCAACACCTGAAGGGTTCGGGTCATGGCCGGACCAGGGATACCCGCCCTGGCCATGAGGCGTCCCGCACGGTGACCCATCCGCTGCGCCCACCCTCGTCCGGCAGGAGCCAACGGCTTCGGAGCCGGGCGAGGTGTGAGGCGTTCGACGAGCGTGGGACGACGTAGACCGTAGGCGGCGGCGAACACTCCGGCCCCCAGGAAGGTTCCGGCCGCGCCCAGCATGAGAACGCTCAACGGACGCCACCTCCTACCGTGGCGGCTTCCACGGAGGCGGGGCGGAAGGGGCGCGGTGTCTTCGGCGGTGAGGCGAGGCGGGCCAACCAGAAGAACGAGGCCGCCCACAGCCCTCCGGCCAGTGCGAGCACGAGCTGGCCAGACAGCGTGCCCAGTGGCTGGAGGAAGGCGGGGTTGAACGCAGCCATGCCCAGGAGCATGAGGGTGGTGGCGGCAGCGATGATGCGCACCGAGGAGCGCACCCTGGCCCGCGACGCCGACACCCGGACCACCGTCGTGGCCCTCTCCCGCGCTGTTTCCGCCAGCCTGGACAGGGACCCGGCCACGTCTCCGCTCTGGCGGGAGGCGCCCATGGTCAGGGTGATCGCGATCAGATCCCCCAGGTCGGAGTCGACCTTCTCAGCGAACACCGTGGCGGCCTGCTCCATCGACTGTCCGGCGCGCAGCCGGGCCTCCAACGCCTGGATGTGCTCGCGGATCAGGTCCGGGGCGACGGGCACGGTGGCGGTGATGGCCTGGTGCAACCCCGAGGCTGCGGTGATCATGTCGCGGAGCTGTTCGGCCCAGGAGGCGAGGGCTTCGGCGAGGTCAGCTTCGGCCCGGGCCGTGGTGTCGGGGCCGAGCAGGGCGGGTATCGACCACCCGGCCGCTGCGGCGAGCACGACCCCGATCGGCCACCCCGTGACCACACCAACCACGGCCCCAGCAGCAAGGGCTCCAAACATGCGCATCCACAACCGGCGCTGGCGCAGAAGAGTGGTCCAACGGCGTAGCGAAGGCGCGGTGGAGACCGTGTGCCAGGAGACGAAGCTCAACGCGTAGACGGCACAGACGGCCCCTGCCCCCAGCAGGGCTCCGCCGAAGGCCAGTCCCCCAACCGTCCAATCCCAGCCGGGCATCACACCCACCCCCGCCCCATGAACCCGGCCCGGAGCAGGCGCTGGCCGACCGAACCGCTGGGAGCGCACGCCACGGTCCCGACGGGTTCGTCGACCGCTCGAACATACAGCTCGTTGGAGATGACCTGCTCGCCCTCCGACCCCACGACCTCTCGGATACTCGTGACCACGCGCTCCCCGGCCGGGGTGGTGTCGATGTGGGCGACCAGGTGCACCGCCGTCCCCACTAGGGATGCTGTCGCCGAAGGTGTCAACCGTTCCGGGGCTTGTGCGCAGTAGGCGGCCAGTTTGGTGAACACCTGCTGTGAGCTGGAGGCGTGGATGGTGGACATCGACCCGTCTGTGCCCATCGACATCGCGTTCAGCAGTGCGAGGGTCTCCGGGCCTCGGGTCTCTCCGACGATCACCCGGTCCGGGCACATCCGCAGCGCCGCCCGTACCAGCTCGGCCAATGTCACCTCGCCGACCCCTTCGATGTTCGCGGGACGGCCCTGCAAGGCGACCACGTCCGCATCTGTCAGGTGGCGGTGCAGCCCCAGTTCGAGGGAGTCCTCGATGGTGATGACCCGCTCTCCATCGAGCAGGCTCAGCAGGGCGCGCAGCAGGGTGGTCTTGCCCGCGTTCGTGGCACCGCTGATGATGAGGTTCGCTCGGGCCCGGAGCGCCGCGGTGAGCAACTCGCGTGCGGTCTGGTCGACCATCCCTGAGCGGGCCAGGTCCTTCAATCGCAGGTGGTGGGTGGGGTGGCGGCGGATCGTCACTGTCGGTCGAGCCGCGATCCCGGGCATCACCGCCGACAGCCGGGAGCCGTCCTCCAGTTCCATGGACAGGATCGGCGCGGCCACATCGAAGCGGCGCTCCCCACCGGGGGCGCGGGCAGCGACCCGCTGAACGAGCGCGACGAGGTCAGCGTCGGTGTCCGCCACCGCTGAACGGTGCTCTCGGCGGCCTCCGCCGAAGTCCACGATCACCGGATCGCTGCCGATCACGTGGATGTTCTCCACGTCCGGCTCGGCGAGCAGCTCCTCCAACGGCCCCAACCCCAGGACATGGTCCAGAACCAGTTGGCGCAGCCGGGCCTCGTCCGCTGGTGTTAATCCTGCTGTTCCCTGGATCAGGGCGGTGCGGGCCCGTTCCTCCAGCAACCGGTTCACGAGCTGGGCCACCCGGTCCTCATCCACCGCCTCGCCGGGGGTGGTGATGAGCTGTTCGGTGACCCGGACGGCCAGGGCCACCGCGGTAGCCCGAAGGGAGACCTCGTCCGCCCCTGCTTCCCGAGGCGACGGGAGGCGCGGGATGTCGTTCGTCGCCGTCACGCTATGTTCACCACCGTCGAGTCACGCTGTTCTTTGGACATGCCGAGGTCCTGTTCCTTCTGTTCCTCGTGGGACAGGCCGAGGCCGGAGAAGTCGTCACACAGCTCGGCCAGGGATTTGGCGGCTTTGATCAACGGCATCCATTCCAAACTGTCGGGGTCGCGGCGTTCGGACCACCAGGCGGCCAGCCGGTCCCGCAGCCGGGCCGGTGGGCGGTACTCGCCCTGGACCAGGCCCGCCCCGGTGGGGTCGTGCGGGATACGCGCCCACACCGGCAAACCCGACGCCACCTTCGACACCTCGCCGTCGGAGTGGGGGCAGGGGCCGGTGATGGCCAACCCCACGCGCGCTCCCTCTTCACGGAGTGAGGCCAGGATCGGGGCGCACGCCCGCAGCCGAGCGGCGTGCCCCACATCGCCCGCTTGGGTGAGGACCACGACGACATCGGCGTGACGGACCAGCAACGCCCCAGCAGACCCCGGCACCGCCCTCCCCACATCCACCACGCTCACCCGCCCCGTCCGCAGCAGGCTCGGGTTGTGGGCCAGCACGTCCACCGCCCGCCCCGCCTCCAACGGGTCAGCCGGAGCCGGTACCACCCGCAGTCCGCCTGGGAGCTCGACCGCGTGGTTCACCAACGGAGCGTGGGCCGACGACGCACCCTCGACTCCTGCCTCCGCCCACACATCCGCAGGCAGAGACACCGGTACTGGTGTGCGGGAGGCGGCGGCCAATGACACCACCCCCGCCGGAGAGTCGTGGAGGTCGATGCCGTGCCAGGCCGCCAGATCCCCACCGGAGGCGTCGGCCTCCACCAGCACCGGAACCGTCACCGGGGACGAGGGCCAGGCCGCCGCCAGGGCGGTCGCCAGACTCGTCACCCCCGGAGCCCCGCCCAGGGAGCACACCGCGACGATCATTCCCCACCTCCCATCACCGCGACCGCCCGCGCATCGTCGTGCGGGTTCAGGACTAGGAGCTGCGCTGGCGCCTGGGCCACCGCACGGGAGACGTAGGTGGCCTGGTTGCGGGACATCACCACCTCCACCACCTGCTGCCCGGCCCCGAGGGTGTCCTCGTCGGGCACGACCCGGTGCACCGACCCCGTGACCGCACGCAGCGGACCGTCCGCATCACCATCGCCTCCTGTGGGGGTGACCACGTCCACGGTGGCCCCTGCCTCCAGGCCCTGGGGCACCGTGGACACGGGAACCGCCACCACCGCCTGCCCCAGATCCGGCCACACCACGCGATCCCCGACCGAACCATCCACCAACAAAGAACCCGCGAGCGTCGGCCGGGTCAACACCTGTCCCTCCACCTCCTGCGGGGACAACATCCGCACTCCGTCAGCCTCGGCCACCTCGACCGACCTCACATCGGAGGCGGTGAGCACGTGCCCGGCCGGGAGATCGGCCGCCAGCACCGCGACCGGACGCGCGTCATCCAACACCCACCCAGCCCAGGCCCCGGCCATACCTCCCGCACCGATCAACCCTGCCGCGAGCAAGGCCCACTTCCACCGGCGGCGTGAGAGGGCCGCCAGCCGCACCGACTCCCATTCCTGTCCGGTGTTCTTCTCATCTGTTTTGCTGGTTTCCCGATCGGTTTGTTTGGGATTCGCGAGCGCGACCATCCCTCCCCCTTCCGTCCTCAACGTGATTGCTGCGCTGTCAGCGGACGTCAGTGACGACCGCGTGGATCTCACTCACCGGCACCGCCACCGTCGACGCGGTGGCCAGGTCCTCCAACTCCCCGCCCCGCCCGTCCGTGGTCGACCATGACACCGCCCACTCCCACACCGCCGTCAGATCCACCCGAGCACCAGCGCCGCCCGGGGGCAGGGTGATGTAGGTGTGGCCGCAGTCCGGAGACCCCTCTTCCCGGTAGACCTGCGGAGAGAACACCGTGCCCGGCACCTCGCACACCACCTCGCGCCCGTCACCGGTGTCCCACACCACCCGCCGCGGAGAGGCGACCACCGTCACCGATCCGGCGCTGACCGACGCGGTCGCCGACACCGGCTCCCAGTCCTGCTCGTCGATCCACATCCAGGCGGGCAGGTTCACGAACCTCGGCCTGTCCAGAGGCGGCGCGGTCCCGATGTCGGGCTCGGGCAGCCGCATCCTCGCCCGGGCCTGCTCAGCCAGCGCGCCTGGGTCAAACTCCGACTCCGCCACCCGAGGCTGTAGGACCCCCCTGCACCGGGTCGTTTCCGGAGTCACACAAGGCGTCTCAGAAACACCTGTGTTCCCGATCTCGCCGGACGGCGTACTGGGCAGGGGCGGCTCACGGGGTGGGCTGTGGATGGTGACCTGACATGAACTGCCCGAGCAGTCGGTATCGGCGAGGAAGTCGTGGGTTTCGGCTGCGGCGGGCCGCGCAGACAAGACCAGGAACACCACAACAAACCCCACACCGAGCGTTGCCCCTGGGTGTGGGAACTTTCGGGTCAGCATGATCCGTAGTCCTCCAGCCAGAGGTCGTCCACGCGCCAGCCATGGTCGGTGGAGACAACCGAGGCGGAGACGAGGCGCTTTCTCTCCCCCACATCGGCGGGTTCGCCTTCGTCCGTGACCAGCCACCCCGAGCTGTCGACGCAATCCTCGACACGCACAGTGACAGGATCGTCATCGAGCTCGGTGGCGACCACCTGGGGATTCAGTACTGGTTCCCCTATCGCCACCACTCCTTGGAGCATCGCTGAGGTGAGTTCAAGTGCCTGCCCCGAGGCGTACTCGTCCAGATCCGGGTGGCCGACCGTGCCTTCGTGGGAGCCTTCGACCACCGTCCCCCACATCCCGAGGTAGGCATCCACCGCCGCCTCCTCCGCTGTCGGAGACGGGCTGGCCTGCGCCGTAAGAGTGGGGGGCGTGGGCATCGGCTCGCTGCTGGGATCGCTCTCCTCTACCGCGCATCCCGCCAGGACCAACGCTGCCGCCACCCAACCCGTCACAGGCCCGCGCATGCCTCACCGCCGTTTCCTCACCGGGCACGGCCCCAACACCGCGCTTTCGATGAGTGACACTAACCACACTCAGAGTAACGACACAACCAGTTTTCGGGTACTCACAGTGACCAAAAATGTGAAGAGAACCACCGCGATCTGATGTCGCACGCCCTACCTGCGCAAACACGAAGGCGAGGCAAACGAAAGGGCCCGCCTCCAGCAAGGAGACGGGCCCGAATCACCGCTCGTTCGTCACGCCACGGGCGTGCGTTGCGCGTGCCATTGGCGAATCAGCCCCGCCAATTCGTCCCACTCGCCAGGAGTTCCCGAATCAGTACCTTGGTCACACGCACGAGGTGTGGACGCTGGCTGGAAAGAAGCTTGGGGAGACGTTCGTCGCCGTTCGGCGCGTTGGCGCTGTTCGTGCGCGACCAGATAGGGGCGCACCGCCCGCACTCCGTCGTCGTCCTCACACCACCCGAATTCCGGCAGCTCCACCACGGTGTCGGCCGAGGTTTCCGTCTCGCCCCGGGTGAACAGGTCCCACGCCCGATCCGCGTGAGTGCGCCGCGCCTCCTCGTAGTGCTTGGTCCACTCCGGTTCACGGTCCGGAAGTGAGGTCGGTGGACTCGCGGGTTCCGGTCGCGCGGGCGAAGGCGTCGTGCTGGTCAGCGGGGCTGGGCGTGACGGTGGTGCGGGTTTCCTTCCGGCGATCGTCGCGAGTACCGCGCCCACGGCCTGCCGCGCACGGCTGGCCCATCCTTGTCGGCGCCTGCGGTGCCGACCCGTACCATGGCTCATAGATCTTCCTCCTGCTGCTGTCAGGTGGTGGATCACGCCTCGGTCGGTGCTGCTATCACCGTCCGAGGCGGCTCTCTGTTTGGGTTGTCTTCTCGACGATGGCGTGCTCGTGTTTTGGGCCGGAGAGGTGTCAATGGCCCCGAATGTCGGCCGCCCCTCGGAGCTGCGCTTCCTCACCCCGCCCGACACGACGCGATCAGCTCTGCTATCTGGTGTCAGCCCCCGGCGAGGACAGGTCGAGGTGGGTGTTTCTCAAGCCGCATACAGGCATGGCGAATGACCCCATTTCAGGCATACAAATAAGACCGGATAATTAGGAATGGTCGTGTTCACCCGGGATGACCAGCGGGTTTGATGTTTCCCCATACTCGCGAGAAGTTTCAACCCGCTTGGTTCAGAAAAGTCATGGCACACGAAAAAAGATGGGCGCTCGACACCGCCGTCAGGTGTGAGGGACTCAGCCGTCCCGACAGACGTCCAACACGTCGTGGGCGCGGACACCCCCACGCAGGGGGTGTCCGCGCCCACAGCGGCGGTGGGGGGCTGTCAGCCCGGTCGGACGGCCGCCACGAACCGGGCACGGTAGTACTCGCCGTTGACCGGCTCGACCCGCACGAACCGTCCCGTTCCTGGGGCGTTGACCATCTGCCCGTCACCGACGTACATCGTCACGTGTGAGGGCGACCCACCGGGTGCTCCGGTGTCATAGAACAGCAGATCCCCCGGCCGCACCTCCTTGAGCCCGACGCGCCTTCCCGCGTGGACCTGGTCGGTGGTCACCCGCGGAAGGCCCACACCCGCCGCCTCCCACGCCCGCATCACCAACCCCGAGCAGTCGAACGTCCCCGGCCCCGTGCCACCCCACAGATACGGCTTACCGACCTGGGCCAAAGCCCACTCCACCGCGACCCGCCCCTGCGCGCTACTGGCCTCCGTCCCCGAACCGGGTGCTGAGGCCGAGTGGGCGGCCAGCTCGGCGTAGGCGTCGATATGCCCCCTCACCTCCTCCACGTAGGACGCCGAGCGGTTGTAGCGCAGCAGCGCCGCCTCGAGATCGTCCTCGTCACCGAAGTCCACGACCGTTGCGTGCGGGTTGCTGACGCACAGGTACACCGCCGCACTCCACGCCGCGTCGACGACGTTGTGCGGATCCGCGACGCCGTCACCGGTGGCGTCGAAACCATGGGACGCCCAGGTGGATGGGAGGAACTGCATCGGCCCCACCGCCCGGTCGAACTCCACATCCCCGTCCCACACCCCGCCGTCTCTGTCGGTGTGCGCCGTCGTGTTGCCCCCGGCCCCCGACCCGTCCAGACGAGGGCCGATGATCGGCGGGTGCACCCGCCCCTCCGAGGAGATCTTGTGTCCGGCCGCGTGGTTCGACTCAACCTTCCCGATCCCGGCCAGGACGGGCCACGTCATCCCCACACACCCCGGATACTCGACCTCCAACTGCCCCGCCGCTTGGGCGTAGGCGCCCAACACCACATCCGGGATCCCTTCCACTTGGCCGGGAACGGGAGCGGCCCGATGCTCGGTGTCCGACAGTGCGCCGATGAATACCGGCACCACCAGGAAGACCGCCCCCGCCGCACCCATCGCGAGTCGGATCACCCTCCTCCCTGCCCCTGCTCGGGGAGGGGGTGGCGGCGGGCGATGTCCACCAATCTCAACCGGTCTCCAGAACCCGAGGAGCCCACGACCCGCCACACCGCTTCTGCCGGTCCCTGCCCGGTGATCTGAGCATGAGTGGTCACATACACCCCGACCGTTTCGGAGACGTCCTGGGCCAGCGTCGTCTCCACGTGCTGGGCGCGCTGGTCGGAGTGGACCGCGAACAGCACGATCGAGGGCACCTCGCGGTGCCGTGCCAGGTTCGCGTACCCCACCATTTTGCGGCGGACCTTGGACAAAGGCTCGGTCCCGGTGTCGTACTCGAAAAAAGCGCGCAGGACGCTCTCCTCCTGGCGCCAGCGCACGTAGCCGTCCGGGCGAATGCGTGACCCCCACTGGCGCGCGCACTCGCGCTGGCCGTACCAGCGCACCAGCTTCCCTGGTCCCCGGCCGGCCTCGGCGAAACGCACGAAGCTCTCGGCCAGCCCCTCGATGTGCCCGAGCTGCCTGGAGTAGCCCAACCGCTCTGCTTGGTCGGAGTGGAAGTCCAGGTCGGATACCTGGACGTGGCGGTGGTAGGCCAGCAGCTCCGCCCCTGTGGGGGCGAGGATCCAGTGGTCGGGGAGTTTGCCTCGCGGCGTGTACCGGCGGAACCGGTCCAGTACCCCGTAGCGGTGCAGGAGCTGCAGACGCCGCCTGGCCCTCCGGGCGCACGCTTCGGGAAAGTGCACCCGGGTGATCTGATGGGTGGTAAGCGTCTGGTGGTCATGGACGTCGCCCACGATCGCCATGTCGCGTTCGGTCAGCCGGGTCATCAACGACACCAGCGTGTACCCGTGCTCAGTCATCCAGCAGCTCCTCACCGAACTCCTCCGACGAGGCGGCCTCGTCTGCCGTCTCCGCGCCATGACGGCGCGCGGCTTCACGGACCTGCGTCGCCCGACCCGGGATCGGGGGTGGGAGGGGGCGGGTGCGCACCGTCGCCGCCCCCTGTTCCTTCGCCTCCACCAGCGGGCGCACCGCCGCCTGGTAGGCGCCCAGGTTCGTCAGGTCGTAGTCCCCCAGCACCGGCAGCGTGTGCTGGCACAGGCTCGCGGCGTCGTCAGGGGAGGCGGTGAAGTAGACCTTCGTGCGCGCGTTCGCCGACACCGCCTTACGCAACTCGGCGGGGAGCTGTCCGAGCTCCTGGTGGGCGAGCGTCAGCCCGAGCCGGTAGCCGCGGGCCTCGGCCAGCATGTCCTCCAGCGACCCGGGCAGGTTCAGGAAGTTCTGGCACTCATCCACGTACGCGCACAGATCGCTGCGCCGGTGTTCGGGGGTGTAGATGCGTGCGGTGACCGCCTGCCACGTGGCCGCCAGCGCGAACGACCCGATCAGGCTCGAAGTGTCCTCACCCAGCCGTCCCTTCGGCAAGCGGAGCAGCACCAGGTGGCCGGTGTCGAACAGGGTCGGCAGGTCGATCGTCGACGGCCCCGACGCGACCACCTGGCGCACCCACCGGCGCAGCAGAGCCGTCCGCAACTTGTTGAGCACAGGCCCCGTGACCGCCGAGCGGGCGGACTCGGTCAGCGCCCCGTACCAGCCCCAGAAGTCGGCCAGGGCAGCGTCCACGCCGGACTTCTCGGAAACCAGCGTCATGACCTGCTTGCGCAGAGCGTCGTCAGCGAGCAGGCGCGGGATGTGCCCGAGAGTGAGGGTGGGATCCTTAGCCCTGGTCAGGGTGAGTGTGGCGGCGCGCAGGATGTCATCAGTGCGCGGCCCCCAGTAGTCGGAGTAGATGCGGCGGAAGATCCCCACCACCGTGTCCGAGACGAAGTCCGGGTCCCCGCCCTGCAGCAGGTTCAACCGGGGCGGCAGCGCCTTGTCGTCGGGGTCGAACAACACCACCCGGTCGATGGCGTGTTCGGGCAAACGGGCCAGGATGTCGGTGACCAGGTCCCCGCGCGGGTCGATCACCAGCCCGGCCCGCCCCGCCTCGGCGTCTTGGAGCACCATGTTCGCCAGCAGGGTGGACTTGCCCGACCCGGTCTTGCCGAGGATGTGGGTGTGCTGACGCGACTCGGCCACCCCCACCGCCACCGGACGGTCAATTCCGGCGTCGGCATCGCCGATCACCCTGGTGCCCTCACCTCCCCGCGGAATCGCGGGCGAGGGTGCGGCCGGTCGAGCCCCAGCACGGATCAATCCCGGGACCGTGCTGTCGGTGGGCAGGTGAGCCACCCCTGCCAGCTCGCTGCTGGTGAGCAAGAACCCATAACCCAGGAACCGGTTGGTCGCCCACCAGGCGGGCTTAAGCATGAAGCGGCGATCCAGGTGGTTAGCGCCGCCTGTGAACGCCGCGAAGCTCGACGCCACCCCATGCGCCCGCCCACGCAGCCGTTCCTTGGCGGCCTCACCCTGGTGGGTAGTGGTGAGGATGTAGGCGACATCGCACGCCAACCGAGGGCTGGACGCCTTCGTCAGGATCGCCCGCACATCATCCCCCGTGCCGGGCAGCAGTGGTGGGCGCGTGGTCCGGGCGCTGGTGGTGGGGTCGATCGCGTCCAGGGCCATCGCCCCGAGGCCGGGGTGGCCGTGCAGGCGAGCCGCCGCCTGGCGGGCCCGGGCCAGCCGCCATCCCGTCGCCGGGCGAGCGGTGATGCGCACCAAGGCGTACTCGCCCTCGGCCAGATCCTCCAACGCCCCCAGCAGAGGGCGGGCCGGGTCAGTGGTGAACTTCGTGCGCAGCGGGAACACCTCAGCCCGCCCCAACCTCAGGTGTCCGCCCGTGGTGTAGGCCCCCTCCGGGAGCGGGGATGCGTCGGGGGTGAGGTGGTGGGTGGAGGTGGTGGCGCCGGGCCAGGCCGAGCTGATCGCCCGCTCGACCGCGCCCGGTGGGACGGTCCCGGGCACCCACACCTGGAACCGCACCCCAGCAGCGGAGGCCACAACCTCCAGCGCGAGGTGGGGTTGGATCAGCCAGCGGGACCAGCGGGGCTTGAGCAAGCCCAGGGTGTGGTTCCAGAACTCCGTGGCGTTGTCCAACGTGGCCTGGGGCGGGGGCAGGATCTCCACCATCCGCGCATCCTTCGACAGGTAGCGGTGGCGGGCCCACCTCACCCCCAGCACCGCGGCGACCACCACCACACCGGCTATGGGGATCACGCCGAGGAGGAGGAAGAACCCTCCGCCCAGTAGGAAGTCGACCATCACGCCACCGCCCCGTCTTCGAACTCACCCGTCCCGCTGTCGGGGTGGGCGTCCCGGTGCTTGTTCTCCTCCCGCTCCTGTGCCGCGAGTGCGGCCAGTTCTGCGGGATCGGAGGTGATCAGCCGGTGCTCGGCCGGTGAGGCGATGGGGCCGAACCCCACCCGCTGGTGCCCGGCCACCAACAGCGCGCTGCCTCGTGCGGCGGTGGCGACCAGGTGGGACTCTCCCGCCGAGAGATGGAAGGTCTCACTCACCTGGTCGAGGTTCTGCGGGGCCTGTTTGAGCAGGATCTGGGTGGCGGCATTGGCCACGACCACCCGCCCCAGGTCGGTGCCGAGCACGTCCCCCACGTCCTGGGTGACCAGGGTCAACCCCGCCCAGTGCTTGCGTCCGGCCTTAGCGAGCCGGGCGAGGTAGCGGGCCGCGGCCGGATCCTGAAGCAGGAGCCAGGCTTCGTCCACCACGACCATGCGCGGCCCCGTGCGGGTGCTGGTGGTGACGTGTCGCCAGATCGCGTCCAACGCCAACAACACCCCCACCGCGCGAACCTCGTCGGGTAGCTCCTTGAGGGAGACCACGGTCAGATGCCCGTCCACCTGGCCGGTGGAGGGCCCGTTGAACAGGGCCGCGTGCGACCCGTGAACGAAGGGATCCAACCGGTCCGCCACCTGCCCAGCGGCCTGTCCGAGCTCATCTGCCGCACCGGGGGCGGTCGCGACCTCCTCCAGCGCCGCGGACAGGTCAGCGAGCACGGGCGCGGGCCGTGTCCAGGTGGTGGTGTCACGGGTGATCCCGGCCTCGGCGTAGGCGGTGATGATCGCCCGATCCAGCACCGCCTTCTCCACCGGGGAGAGTTCGCCGACCATCGCGGTGATCAGGGTGTGCAGGAACAGCGCCCGGTTCGTGAAACCCTGCGCGTCGGCCTCAACGGGTGGGAGGGCGAAGGGGTTCAACCGGTCTTCCTCCACCCCCAACCGGAGGGTGGTGCCGCCGACCGCTTCGGCCAGACGGCAGTACTCGCCTTCGGGATCGATGACCGCGACCTGCACCCCCACCAACAGCGACCGCAGGACCTCGAGCTTGGCCAGGTAGGACTTGCCAGCCCCGGAGCGGGCGAGGATCACGCTGTTGTGGTTGTCCAACCCTCCGCTGAACCGGTCCCAGGCCACGACGCCGGAGGAGTGGGTGTTGGTGCCGTAGACCACCGTCGTCTCGCCCAGGTCCGCGACCAGCTCCGGTGAGGTGAACGGCAACAACGTGGCGACGGCGTCGGTGTCCATCGACCGGCCCATCCCCAGCGCATCGGTTCCGAGCGGGAGGGTGGAGATCCACCCCTGCAGGGAGCGGAACGTCGCCGGGACCGCGTCCACCAACAACGAGGCGCACAACGCGTGCACCTGCCCGAGTTCGGCCTCCAACGCCTCCAGGGTGGGGGCGTGCACGGTCACATACACCGCCACCTGGAACAACCGGCCCTGGCCGGTCGCGATACGGTCGGCGATCTCAGCGGCGTCCATCGCCGCCGCCACCTGGCGCGGATCCTCCACCCGCCCCTGGGAGGCGCTGGTGCGGTGCGCCGACTCCAACCGCGCCCGCCGCTTCCGCAACCGGGTCGCGGCCGTCGACGCCGGGACCGGAACCAGGTGGAAGGCGATGTCGAGCTGCCCGGGGTAGGTGAGCAGCGGCTCGGCCCACCCCACGCTCACCTGGCGCGGGAACCCGACCACCGCCAGGGTCTGGCAGACACCTCCCTCGACCTGAAGGTGGCGTGCCCCCACGTGGACGGCGGGCCCTCCCAGTGCCGGTGACCCGGATCGTGTCCAGGGCTTGTGGAGTCCCATCAACGTTCCCCTCCCTCTCGTTCGTGTGCGTGTTCGTCGCGGATGTCGGTGTCCGAACGCGCATCGGCACCCGGATCGGAATCGGTGACGGTCTGACCAGGGGCGGCCATCGCTTGGCGCAGGAGCTGCTCCGCCTCGACGCCTCCCAGGACGTAGGTGCGGATACCGAGAGTCGCGAGCCGATCAGCGGTGTCCTGTGCGGTGCGTCGCAGAGCCGCCCCCGCCCGGTGGGCGGGGCCGGTGGCGGTGACCACGACCACCACCTGCTGATGCGACAGCTCATGAGTGCGGGCCAGCTCGTCCAGGAAGTCGGCGTGCGCCACCGCGGCCTCGGCCAATGCCCGATGCGGCAGATGGCTGGTGTTGTCGCGAACCATCGCCGTGAAGGACGACAGGTCCGCCTTGCGCCGCTGCACCAGGACCTGCACCGGCTCGGACAGCGCGTCCACCACCCCGGCGAAAGCGGCCAGGGTCTGGTCCTGTTCACGCCCCGAGGCGAGCTGGAAGGGCAGCGTGGTGCAGAAGATCATCACCGCGCACCGCCCACCCAGATCGATCACCCCCTCCGGGGTGATCGCGGAGGCCGGAAGCCGGAGCGGCGCCAAACGGGGTGCGCGGGCCAGTCGGGGCACCCATCGCGGCAACTGTGGAATCTCCCCCGACGGTGCGCCCACCAGATGCTTCGGCGACCGCGCCCATGCCAGCGCGCTGGCCGCGACCCGCTCCAACCCTCGACCGTCGCGCTCACCCAGGGCGACCGCGATGGCTACCCCCAGGACGGGGGCCAAGGCCAGGGCGAAGACCCACAGCGGCACTGTCTCGCGCAGGAGCAGGTAGGCGCCCCATGCCCCCACGAGGACGGGGGCGATGATCAGGCACTGACGGGCGGTCAGGTTGAACAGGACGGGTTCAGCTCGGTCGATGTCGGCGGGGATACGCCCCTGCCACGACGACGGCTCCTCAGAAACCACGCCACTTCCTTCCTTCTCGGACGATCACTGCGCGTCCCGCTTGGGGCGTGGGAACAGCCCGTACTGCTTCCACCTGCGTTTGGGGTTGGGAAACAGGGGCCGCTGCCCCTTGACGTGCGCGGGCCGCCTCGGCTCACGCTGCTGCCTGACCCACACATCGGCGACCCGTTCCGGGGCACGCCGCCCGGGCACCCGCACCGGCGGCGGGGTCGGCAGCACCCCCTGGCGCCATCGGCGTTGAGGAGGTGCTCCCGCTGCTGACGGCCCCGCCTGCGGCGAAGCCGGGCTGCGGAACAGCACCTGCTGCCCCGTCCGGGGTGACCCCGGCATGCGCCCCTCGACCAGAGCCCGGCGCGGCGGGGCGGGCGTCCCCACACGGGGGTCGGGAACCGGTGGGAGAGCACGCGGTCCCGGCAGGCCCGCTGGTCCGGGTGGTCCACCGTGGGGGCGGGGCCCGGACGAACCTCCGCCTGGCCCAGGGAGGGCAGGTCGGGGGCCGGGAAGAGCGCCGATGGGTTCAGGTGGGTCGTGTCGGGGCCGGTACCACCACGCCTGCGAGTGCAACGGCTGCACACCCTTGGGCGGGCCCGGGGTGTAGCGGGGCAGTTTCCTGCCCGGGGTGCGGCCCGGCCAGCCCAGGTGGGGCCATTTCAGTCCGAGGTTGAGCCCATGGGTGAACACCCCGGGCATGCGCAGGTTGCCCAGAGACCGGAAGGCCAGCATCCACGCCAGGTTCCGCACCAGGGCGGCGATCGGTGAACTCCCCGGATGGGTCGGCTCCCAGATCAGCTTCTTCACCCAGGCCGGGATCCGGATCTGCGTATACAGCAACACCAGAAGCAGCATGATCTGCAGCAGCCAGTCCGCACCGCCGACGTCGTCGGCACTGTCGGTGGTGGGGTTCAGGGCGCCGAAGAGGGTCATCTGCCCTTCGAAGAAGAGCCGCATCATCGTGATGAACACCAATGACTGGGCGATCGGGATCGCGCACAGCCCCGCCATCAACTTCCACCACAGCTCGGCGATCCGGTTGGTCTGCGGCAGCGCATGAAACATCAGGAGCACCGGTGCGGCGATCACCAGCACGATGACGGTGCAGATACGCACCGCCTCGGTGACCATCCACACCACCAGCAGCACCACCGCGACCACCAGAAGCAGGATGGTGAAGACCACCGCTTCGGCCAGCAGCGCATCGAGGCGGTCCCGGAAGTTGACCGCCGCTTCGCGGGCGTTGATGCCATCAGCGCCGATGGCCGCCGCCACACCGTTGGACAAGCGCACGATCTCCGTGGACACCCACAACGACAGATTCGAGGCGACGAACGCGAACACGATGCGGGGCAGGATCTCCCCGACCGAGTAGCGGTCCTGGAAGGTGCGGTAGCCCATGACCACCAGACCGCCCGCCACCACCACCAAAACGAACAACACGTTCGCGGTGACCAGGATCCCGGCGTGCAGGGCCTTCATGCCCTCACTCGGCAGCGGGGTGTGGAACGCCTTTTCTGCGAGCCACCCCAGGGCGGGGTTCAACCCGGAGATGACGAAGTCGGCGAACCAGTTGGACACATGACAGCCCGGATCGACCAGGCCGCAGTCGAACACGTCCCCGTCGGTGTCCAGCTCCACCGCATCCTCAGCCGGATCCCGCCCGCGCAGGGGCGGTTCGCCCTCGCGCGGGTCCTCCGGGGGTGGGAGCGGATCATCGGTGATCTCCCGCTCTTGTGCGGGCTCCTGCACCGGTTCGTTCTCCGGTTGCGGGTTTGGCTCCACGTCCTGCGGTGGCGGCAGTGGGTCATCCGAAGGGGGAGGCAACGGCTCGTCCGCGGGTAGAACCGGGCCGGACGGGGCCTGCCGCCTCCACCACTCTGCGGGGCTCACTCGCCGCCCCCGCCCACGGCCACGATCCAGTTCAGGACGTCCATCAACACGGTCGCCAGGACCGCGATCCCGTACCCGATCGCCGCCCCCGACAGGGCGCGCTTGGCCCCATCGATCTGCCCCGGTTCACCGTTGGCGACCAGCCACCGCACCCCCGCGATCGACAAAAACAAGGTGCCAAGCGCCGACGCGAGGGCGATGAGCACCAACCGCACCCGATCCACAACCTGACGCAGCTCGGCGGTCGACTGCCCCGCCCCCGTAGCCTCACCCCCACCTTCACCAGCGTTCTCGGTGTCGGTGGCCCACGCCCACGAGGCGTCCTCTCCCACCATCACCCACCACACGGCCACCCCAACGGCGGCCAGTGCCACCGCCGCCCACCGCCACTGGATGCTGCGCTGCGGTGTGTGCGCACCCCTCGTCCTCACCCGGCCTCCTTGGACGTCGCTCCCTGGCGGGGAACCAGAACCCCGCCGGTGTTGCGGCGGGGTCTGGTTCCCGAAATCAACCTCCTAGGAAGCCACCGGCCAGGGCCGATGCGACAACGGGCGCCCGGATTTCATCGGCACGACCTCGGCGGGCGGCGTCCGGTCGACGCCAGCGGTGTCCACGAGCGCGTCACCGATGGCGACCTGGCCCGTGCGTATGGCTGTGATCAGGCGTTCCTCGGCGCGCTCGCGTCGCTTCGCGCACGCCTTGTAGGACACGCCCAGCTCGTCAGCCACCCGGGCCAACGACACCCTCTCCAGCCGGGTGCGGGCGATCAGTCGGGCCTGGGCCGCCGAGAGCACCCCCACCCGGACCGCGGCGACCAGCAACAGGTCGGGGTTGCCCGCCACGGCACCCCGGCAGGTGGCCTGCTGGCCCGCAGCTCCGGCCGGAGTCGGCGCGTCCAGCTCGCGTTTGCGTGCCGAGAGCGCGCTCCGGTAAGCGGGACGGGTCAGGTACCAGACCAGGCGGGCGTAGTCGGTGTTGATGGTGCGCACCTGGCGGATGGTCTCGGCCAGGATCGCCGACTCCACCTCGGCGGCGGACCCCCGGGACAGGCCTCGGCAGGCGCGTCGGGCGGCGTTCCTCAGCGCGGGCATGCACAGCCCAAGAGCGCCCACCATCCAGTCCTGGGAGTGCCGTGCGGCGCGGATGGTGTGCCGCCACACCTCATCGCGCACCGCGTAGGGGGTGTCCTCGCCCATCAGGACGTCACGGAGTTCGTACAGCGAATAGGTGCGGTCCTCAAGCCAGGGATGGATTTGGCTTCCGGGCAGGGTTAGGTGGGTGGGTGCCAGGTGAACGAAGCGGGTCTCAACGACCGCCAGCGGTGATGGCGCAAAGGCCACGGGTGCCTCCTCGAATCGCAACGAGAAACGACACCCGCATCAAAACAAACGCGATTCTCAGCAGACACTCAGAATGTGATCACCGAACGCTCAGCCCATACTCATGAGGAACTCACCAAGGCAAAGAAACAGTAAAGTTCGGGGGTTGAGCAGCAGCCAGATCCACAAGCCTTCACCCCTGCGGACCTCTCGCTCACTCATGATGACCTGCATAGACGTCAAGGTGAGCAGTCCGCGAGCATCCTCTCAGGCGACCCTCACCCACACCGCTCGACAGGCCGGGGAAGATTCTTTCGACACGCGCGACGGAGAGCCCGGTGAGGTGTTTTTCATCCCGCGACTTCGGGATGCCGCTCCCGTACTCATGATCTACTCACATCGTCGTCATTCTGTGCTCACTCATGAGGTGTGGGTAGCGTGATTTGCCACAATACGGCGGCAAACCCACCGAGGCGGGTGTCTGCCCACCGAACCGAGGCAGGATCAAACACGGGGTTCTTCCCGAACTCGTTCTTCTGTTCAGCAGTAAGGCAAGGTCGGGGCGCTCACCTTTGTGAGTGAAACGTTTTCCTTCCGTGGCCGACCGTGTGGCGTACTTCGAGCAGCATTGCCGGTCAATGACCTTGACGAGCACTGGCCCGAACACGGACGAGGTTCGGGCCTTCTGCTGCACGCGACTCTTCGGTCTACTTCTCCCGCGCCGTCCCCGAGGGCCAGATCACGTCCACTGGCACCCCACGGTCGCGCGCGGCCTCAACGGCGTCCCCCGTGCCGCCCTTACCGTCGGAGGGCTTGCCGTCCCAGACCGCGAAGAGCCGGTCGATTCCGCCGAGGACAGTCTCGTTGGCGTCCTCGTAAGCAGCCCGTCCAGCGGTCTTGTGCGGCATGTAGCGCACGAGCGTGGAGCGCATCAACAGATCGTCGAACTGGTCCAGGTTATGCGGCTTGACCTTCGTCTCCCGGTAGTCGACGGAGGGCAGGACGACTTCGAGCTGTCCACCGGCGGCGAGCACGGCCAGGGCGAAGAGCTGGTCCGCCCCGCGAGCCAGGCAGGAGACACCAACAAGGGTGTCATCGGCGTAGGAGGCCAAGGCGTCGTCCAGGGCCTTCTGTACCAGAGGGACGCTGTCGGCCGTCAGGTTCGAGTGACCGGTGATCCCGATGCGTGTCATGCCAACTCCTTCGCGTTCGCCTGTTCGGCCAGCAGCGTAGTGGAGAGCTCTGCACGGGTCGCGGCCACGGAGGGTTCGCGGTGGAAGGCGGCGGCTTCCCGGTACCAGTCGTGGAGGCGTCGTCGCACGCGTCCGGAACCGAGGTCGCGTTCGAGGTCGGCGGCCCGGTTGATGACCCGAGCGGCCTCCTCCGGCTCTCCGAGGACGAGGTAGGTACGGCCCAGGCCGATCAAGTCGAACGCCCTGTTCCTCCGTTTGGCTGGGGCGCGCAACCGGAGGGCCTGATTGATGTAGGTAGCCGACGCCTGCGCGTACCGGTGTCGGGTGGCCTTGTCGTCCTGGGTCAGGGCGAGGTCCCGGTAGCGGGCGCCGACGACCCCCGCGAGTTCGGCGTGGTCGAAGTTGCGCGCCCAGGCCGGAAGCTGCTGGGCGGCTGCGTCGCTGAGAAGGTCTTCGGCTTGGGCGACCGATCGGGTGTAGGCCGCGGTGCGCCCCATATTGGCGTAGGACCAGCCCTCCCGGGTGCGTAGCAGAGAGAGAACCGGCAACGGTGCGTTGTGCGTTTGGGCGCTGTCGAGGGCAATCCGGGAGATGTCGAGGGCGTCCTGGGGGTTGTGGGTGTCGAGCATCTGCCGGGCCATGTCGGCGAGGACCCCGACGCCGTACAACCGGTGCTCGGGGCCTGCTTGGTGGACAGCTCGTAGCGCGATCGTGTAATAGCGCTGCGCGGTTGGGTGGTCTCCGGCGTCGTAGGACATCGACGCAGCGATCTTCGACAGTTCGGCCATGACGACGAACAGCCGTTCCTGCACCGGGGCCGGTTGTCCAGTCTCGGCTAGTTCGGAGACTTCGGAGAGTTGACCGACAACGGCCTTGCGGCGAATACCCAGGCGCCATCGGTCGTCCCAGTGCCGGAGTGCGGCGGTGGCGGCCTCGATCCGCTGGAGCTCCGCTTCCCCGAGTGAACCACGCCTGTGGTCGAGGATTCCGGATGTCGGCAGCAGCCAGTGTTCCAAGGTTTCGGTGAGCGCTGTGCCGATGACGAGCGTGCCACCAACGGCCAGGGCCTCTCTACGTTTCATCAGGTCCTTCAGCGTGATCTCGGCGATGTCGTCAACAGTCCTGGACGCTGACCATAGATCACCCGAATCCGCAGGTGGAGAACCGGATGGGGAGTTGCCTCCGGGGTATACGCCGTGTGCATCGGCAAGGCCGAGCAGCCTGCGGCTCTCGTTGGGCATGCCGAGGCCGTCCGCCAAGCGCTGCCAGCTCCGGAGCGCCGTGACCTGTTGCCGCCCCGCCATGATCCGGCTGACGTGCGGTTGCGCGAGGTCGACGGCGGCGCCGATCGTCTGCTGGCTCGCGCCGCAGTACTGGCGGACGAGTCGGAACAGGGCCCCGGCGTCGTGGTCTTTCAGGGCGTGCACGACGTCGGTGCGGGACCAGAAGGTCAAGGGGACGGACAGGCGCTGCTGGGGCTGGGGGGCACTCATTCCATACCGCCTGTGTATATCGCTGCGGGATTCCTTGTGTGCTGGGTCACGACGTTACATCGCGGTGAGACTTCCCGTCCTGGGAAACAACCGTCCTGCCGAGGTGAAGAGATGGCGATCGTTCTCGCCCAGCCGTGCACACCGGTCCCGCTGCCACGGCGCATCCTGCCCACCAGGCCCGGAGGGTGCGCGGTGGAGTACGGGTCTGACCCGCGTCTTCTGAAACAGGCCCGGCGATGGGCGTGGACAGCCAGTCGGCTTCCCCGAGACCAAGCGGACCCGGTCGTGAGCATCGTGGACGAGCTGTTCTCGAACTCCTTGCGTCACACCGCCTCCGGACTGTCCCACGGCACGACCTGGTTGGAGATAGCCCCCTATGCCGACCGGATATATATCGCGGTCACCGACAGGGGAACGCCACCAGGATGTCCCTCCGGGGAGCCGCGTCTGCTCACGGCCGACGACGACGGGGTTCCCTCGGGGTTCGGTCTGCACCTCGTCGACAGGTTGGCTGTCGCGTGGGGGTGGTTCGGGGGTTCGCAGTGCCACACGGTGTGGGCCGAGGTCGTGCGACCAGCCACTGGCCAGAAGACGCTTTGCGTGGCGGAAGCTCGCAGGCTCACGCAAGCGAGGGGCCGACGCAAAGAGAACCTCTAAGGATTCGGCCGCACCCATGAGGTCGAACACGGCCACCAACCCGCACCCCGATACCTGCACTGCTACGTTCAGCCACCATCCGAACACGATCGAGAGGATTTCTGTGCCTGACGACAAGGCCCACGAACTGCGCGCGGAGATGGTCGACACTCTGCTTCGCCTTCAGCAGGAGTGGGGAATGCCCCCCATCTCCCCCCAGGTCGAAGCCGTGCTGCGGAAGGTCCCTCGCCATGAGTTCGTGCCTGAGAAGTCGCTGAAGGACGCCTACGCGACCGACTACGCGATACCCGTCAAGAGCACCGAGGGCGGGCTGATCACCAGCTCGATGTCGGCGGTACGGGTGCAAGCGATGATGCTCGATCAGGCCGGTCTCGAACCCGGTATGCGGGTGCTGGAGATCGGCAGCGGCGGCTATAACGCCGCGCTGATCGCCGAGCTGGTCGGCCCCGAAGGCAAGGTGACCACCATTGACATCGACCCCGACGTCACCGACCGTGCCCGCCGCTACCTCGACGCCACCGGATACAAGGACGTGCGGGTGGTGACCGGTGACGCCGAGTACGGGGGCCAGGAGTTCGCCCCCTACGACCGGATCCTCGTCACCGTGCGGGCCTGGGACCTGCCCCCAGCATGGATCACCCAACTGACCGGGAACGGCCGCTTGGTCACCCCGATGCGGCTGCGCGGTGTGAACCGCACCGTCGGACTCGACCGCGTCGGTTCCCACCTGGTCAGCCGCCCCGATCACCACCTCGTGGTGTTCGTGCCCATGCAGGGCGCCGGAGCACACGAGGAACGCGGCATCCCCGTACAGGGGGACGACATCGCCCTGTACGACACAGAGGAGCCCGTGAACGTCGCGGCGCTGGCTGAGGCCCTGCACGGCCCACGCAAGGAGTTCTGGCCGGGGATCGAATTCACTCACCCCGACCGGATGCACCTGTGGGCAGCGATCCACGTCGACCGGTACGCCATGCTGCACGTGGCTGGCGACGTTCTCGACCATGGTCCCGCCGGGCCAGTAGCCCGGCAACCGGTCCCGGTGGTGCTCGGCGACGACGGAAGCGTGGCCGTTCGGGTCAAGCGCGAACTGGGTGATGGCCGGTTCGAGGTCGGGGTGTACGCCTACGGCCCCCACGGCGAGGACGCCGCCCAGGACTACATCGACATCCTCCGCGCTTGGGATCGCCGTAAGGATCCCCTGGCGCGTATCGAGGTCTGGCCAGCCGGTACGCCCGACGCCGACCTCCCCACAGACCGGGTCCGGGTCTTGGACAAACCGCACACGCGCACTGTCCTGTCCTGGCCCTGAACACACCCCGCCTCCCGGGGTGTGCCCCTCTATCCGAAAGGAAGGCAACCATGCGGACACCGCAGGAACACCACCAGGTCGACGCGGACGGGTTCGACCTGGACGTCGAGGTCGTCGAGGGCGGCCCCAAGCTGGACGACCTGCTCAACCTGACCGGTGATGGCTGTGGCACCACGTGTCAGAGCGCCTGCACCTCCTGCCCGTAGCCGTGACACACCACCCACCACTGAGCCCGGTGCCGCCGCCAGCGGCGCCGGGCCGCGCCTAAGGAGTGCTCGTGCAACCCCGATTCACCGCACACCGGACAGGGCTGGTGCGCGCCTCCACGCTCCGCAGCGCCCGAGACCTTCCCCGGTGGCCCGAGGCCCCCGCCGACAGTCCCGATCACCGCAGTGAGTGGATCGCGTGGTTGCGGCAGGTGCGTGACCATCCGGTGGTGGGTCCAGCGATTCGTGAGGCCAGCCCCGCCCTCGTCCAGCGGCTTGACCAGATCTGCGGCGAAGGCGGCCACGGTCGCGACATCGCGCGGGTGTCCCGCTCGTGTGCCCGGTATGTGCTGCGTTCCCAGAGCCGGGCCACACCGTTCGGTCTGTTCGCCGGGGTCGCCCCGATGGCGTTCACCTCCACCGTGTCCGGGGGAATCGGCGATGACCACCGGCCTGTGGCACGGGTGAACGCCACCTGGATCGATGCGGCCGTCTCCCGTCTGGAGTCCTGCGCAGCGGAGTTCACCTCCCGCCTGACAGTGGTCGTCAACGACCTGGCCGTGGTCCGGGACGGGCGTGTCATCGTCGAACACCGCCCGCGTTCGGGTGCTGACCGCGGCACATGCTCGTCGCTGCGTCTGACCGCACCGCTGCGTCTCGTCATGGGGCTGGCCTCCAATCCCATCCCACGATCAGAGGTGGAAGCCGTGCTGGCCACAGCGTTCCCGGGCCGGGAAGATGCGGCCCGCACCATGGTCGACACACTCGTGGACCACCGTGTGTTGTTGACCTGTCTGCGCCCGCCCATGTACACCCCGGACCCCTTGGAGCACCTCATCGGAGCGATGCGGGATGCCGATGCCGACCGGTATCCGCAGGCCGCAACGATCCTCGCCCGCCTGGACGACGCCCACCAAGCCCTGTGCGACCACGACGACGCGCCCACCACCAACGGCCGCGCGGCCGCCGCCGGGCGAGCACACGAGGCGTTGGCGAAGGTGACGCCCGAAGCCGCCTCGGCCGTCGTCGACCTGCGCTTGGACAGCGATCTGACCCTGCCGCGCACCGTCGCGTGGCAGATGCAGGGCGCCGCTGCGGTCCTCGCTCGCCTGGCCCCCGAGCCGCGAGGCACCGCCGTATGGCGCGACTACCACCGCCGTTTCCGTGAACGGTACGGGGTCGGCGCGAGGGTGCCTGTGGCCGAGCTGACCGACCCCGACCGCGGGCTCGGCCTGCCCGCCGGGTTCTACGGCTCCCGGCTGCCATCGCCGCCCGCCGAAGCGGTGTCCGACCGCGACATCGCCCTGCTCGATCTGGCCCAACGCGCCGCCTCGGGAGGTGAGAACGAGGTCGTGGTGGACGAGGCCGTCCTGGACCGCCTCGGCTCCCTGCCCGAGGCGGTGTGGCCGCACACCGAGTTGCGGGGGCGCGTTCACGCCACCAGCCGAGAAGCACTCACCAATGGCGAGTTCCGCATCGTGGTCGCCGGAGTGTCCCGTGCGGCGGGCACCACCGTCGGCCGCTTCCTCGACCTGCTCCCACCGGCCGACCGGGACGACCTGACCAACCTCTACCGGCGTCTACCCACCCTGAGGCGGAATGCGATCACCGCTCAGCTCACCTGCCCCACGAGGTCCGGGCGCGGAGACCAGATCTCACGCACCCCCCGTGTGCTGGAGACCACACTGGCCCTGGGACAACACCATCCGTCAGAACCGGACGCCCTACGCCTGGACGAGCTCGCCGTCACCGCCGACGCACGGCACCTGCATCTGATCTCGACTCGCCACGATCGACCCGTGGAACCGGTGGTGTTCAACGCGATCGAGTTCACCCGCGCTGCCAACCCACTGCTGCGGTTCCTCGCCGAACTGTCCTACGCGCGTGCCACCGTGTCCCTTCCCTTCTCCTGGGGAGCCGCCGGTCATCTACCGTTCCTGCCCCGGGTGCTATGGCAGCAGTGCGTCTTGGCCCCCGCCCGTTGGCGGCTGGACGCCTGCGACCTTCCCAACCCCCGAGCGTCGTGGCGTGAGTGGACCGACCACCTGAACCGGTGGCGCACCACTCACCGCGTACCACCCCAGGTGGAATTCGGGGACAACGACCAACGCCTCCACCTCGACCTGCACCAGCCCGCACACCAAGACCTGGTGCGCACCACGCTGAACCGCAACAGCCAGGTGTTCCTGCGTGAAGCCCCCACCAGCCAAGACCTGGCATGGATCGGGGGCCGTGCCCACGAGATCGTCACCACCCTGACCGCGGAACTGCCCCAGATCCCGGTTCGATCCCGCCCCGGCTCGGCCCACCCCCGCGCTGCCGAGCACCTGCCCGGCGGCCCCGGCTGGTGCTCGGTGAAGCTGTACGGCCACCCCGACCGCACCACCCACCTAATCACCGACGAACTCCCGCGCCTGGCCGGTGCCGGGGCACCCGAAGCGTGGTTCCTGCGCTACCACGACCCCGACCCCCACCTACGCCTCCGGATTCGGATCGATGGCCCCGACCAGCTCCGGGTCGTGCACTCCTGGACACGCGACCTCCGTGAGCGGGGCATGGTCGCCGCCGTCGTTCACGACACCTACACCCCCGAGGCCGGCAGGTTCGGGCCCGGCGCCGCGATGGCCGCTGCCGAGGCGTTGTTCGTCGCTGACTCTCGCGCCGTGGCGGCTCAGCTCTCCACCACCCCAGACGAGACCGGCACGCGGGTGTGGGCGGCTGTGAGTATGACCGACCTCGCTCACCACGTTCTCGGGGACGAGCCCGCCGCCCGTACCTGGCTCATCGCCCACGCGCCTCCGGGCACCACCGACCGGGCCGAAGCCGTGCGGACGATTACGCTCACCAACCCCAACCTGGAGGGTCATCCCACGCTGATCCAGGACGTCTGGCGTCAACGCACTGAAGCCGTACACGCCTACGCAAAGGCCCTCATCGACCTTGGCCTCACCGCTGAGGACGTGCTACCGGACCTGCTCCACCTCCACTCGACACGCCTGTTCGGCCCCGACCCCGACGCCGAGCGGTCGTGTCTGGCGCTGGCACGGGCCGCCGCCCTGAGTTGGAACGCCCGCATCAAGGAGACCGCTCCGTGAACGACACCATGACCGCTGTCCAGGCAGCCACCACGGCGGAGCGGGCGCACGCCGCCGCCCAGACGATCCTGGACAGCCTCGCCGACCCTGACCGGGTGCAGTTCTCGGCGGCGGCTTCGCCGCTACGGACCCGTCCCGCCTCGGTGGGCGGCGGGGCCGCGGGGGTGGCTCTGGCTCACATCGAAGCCGCGCGCGCTGGCCACGGATCATGGGACACCCCCCGAACCTGGCTCACCCGTGCACTGTCCGTGCCGGTGAACGGCGGGGACACCGCCACCCTGTGGTCCGGCGCCCCTGCCTTGGGCCTGGTCGCCACCATCGCCGCGACCTCACCCACCCACCTGACCACCGCACGCAAACGCCTCGACGAGGCCACCGCGCGCCTCACTCAGCACCGGTTGAAGCAAGCGCACACACGGATCAACCGCGGCGAGGGCCCGCCCCTGGCCGAGTTCGACCTCATCCAGGGCCTGGCCGGGCTGGCGGTGTACCACCTGCACAGCCACCCCGACACTGAGATCACCCGGCAGGTGCTCGCCTACCTCGTCCGCCTGTCTCTGCCGCTACCCGAAAGTCCCGACCAACCTCCTGGCTGGTGGACCGAACAATCCCCCCACAGCCGCGTCGAACCGCAGTTCCCCGGCGGCCACCTCAACATGGGCATGGCCCACGGCATCGCCGCCCCGTTGGCAGTACTGTCGCTGGCGGCACTGCGAGGAGTCACTGTCGACGGGCATGTCGAGGCGATCGAACGGATCTGCTCAGTTCTCGACACCTGCCGTCATACCGGTCCCGCGGGGGTGTGGTGGCCCTATTACCTCACCCCCGAACGATGGAGCAGCGGCCCGAGCACCAACGCCTCTGTTACCGGTCAGAGGCCCTCCTGGTGCTACGGCACCGCCGGTCTGGCCCGAGCCCAACAACTCGCCGGGCTCGCCCTGGGCGACGACGACCGACGAGTCATAGCTGAACAGGCGATGGCCGACTGCCTGCGCGACGACGACCAGCTCAACACCCTCACCGAACTCGGGCTGTGCCACGGGTGGGCCGGGCTCTTGCACTGCGCCTGGCGCATCAACGACGACGCTCCCGACACGCCCCTGACGGCGGACCTGGACCGGATCGCCGCCTGCCTCCTCACGCGGCTGGAGCTCGACAACGGCCAGGACCCGGAGTTCCTCGACGGCCGCGCCGGGATCGCGCTGGCCCTGCACACCTACGCCAACGGCGTCGCCCCTGGTGTGCCGTGGGACGCCTGCCTCGCCCTGGCCTGACACCCCCTTAGGAGAACCCGCCCATGACCCACACCTCCGACACGTGGTTGCAGGCCACCGTCAGCTTCCCCGACCCCGCCACAGCAGAACACGTGAGCATCCGCCACCTGGCCGCCGCGCTGGACGGCCTCACCTGGTTCTTCGTTCGTAAAGGAGCATGGCGATGTCGCATCCGCCTACCCGAGGACGCTGAGAAGCAGGAAACCACCCAAGAGCGGGTGGCCGGGCAACTGGACGAGCTCGCCACCACCGGCACCATCCGCAGCTGGACCCAAGCCGTCTACGAGCCCGAAACCCGCACCTTCGGCGGTGAGACCGCCATCGACACCGCCCACACCCTTTTCTGCGCCGACACCCACCACACGATGAGATTCCTGGCCACCACGAGGTCCGGGAGGGACCGGCGCCGGGAGGTGTCACTGCTGCTGTGCCGTGCCCTCATGCGCGCCGCTGGCCTGGACCACTACGAGCAGGGCGACGTGTGGCACCGCGTGGCCGCCACCCGCCCCCTACCCTCCGACGGCCCGCATCCGACGGAAGAGTTCCACCACCAGGTGCACCGGCTCCTCAGTGTCGACCCCGGCCCCGGCGCGGTGCACTTCACCACCGGGGCCTTCGCGGGTTTCGCCCCTTGGGCTCGGGGCTTCCAGGCCTGCGGGCAGGAGCTGGCCGCCCTACACGCCCAAGGCCGTCTGAAACGGGGGCTACGCGCCATCCTCGCCCACCACATCCTCTTCCACTGGAACCGGCTCGGCATACCCGGCCCACAGCAGGCGGTCCTCTCCCACACCGCCGCCCGCGTCATCTTCGACCCCGAAACGGTGGGCATATGACCCAGGACCTCTCACTCCCTCCCGCGATCCGCTATGTCCCGCTGCTGCCCCGCGCACGGCCCCCAGCGCTCCCCCTCCGACAGCGCATCAAGGAACTCCACGACCTCGCCCGCGCGGCCGCCACCGCCGAGGACCCGACTGAAGGGCTCATCAAAGCCTCCGAGGCGATGAACAAGGCGGCGTTGATCGCCAGCGACACCGGGCAACCAGTGCTGGCCGAGCGCCTGTGCTGGGAACACCACGACCTGTTCGCCCCAGCCGCGCCTCTGCCCGTGCGGGCTGCGACTCTGGCCCTGCAACCTCTGGTCAACCTGGGCCGCCTCGCCATCCGCGCCGACCAGTTCGATGACGCCCACCAGACGTTCGACGCCCTGTTCGCGGCCATGACCCACGGGCGCACGGCCGTGGTTCAAGGCCGCACGTGCGCGGTCGCCGACCTGGTCGCCAGCCCACCCGAGCGCGCCGAACTGCGCCGATTCCTGTGGACGGTCCTGCTCGCTGACGGCACCCGAGCCCTGTGCCAAGCGGGTCGGTGGCAGGAAGCGCTCGCCCACCTGAGCCACCACCACGGCATCGGCCACCGCCTGTTGGACGGCCGCCAAGTCGCCGTGGTCGCTGCCCTCCACCGCCACGAGCCGGACACGACGCACACCCTTCTGGAGGAGGCATCCTGCTCCGCACCATGGGAACAAGCCGTCGCCGCCTGTCTGGCCACCGCGGCCGCACGCGCGCGAGGCCACGACCCCACCGACGCCATCGCCGCCATGACCGACGCCATCCTGAACCTGCCACCCATCCCGGGCGGGACGGTGTTCACCACTCGTGTGGGGACGTTGGCGTGCGAACTGGCCCCGCATCACCACGCCTTGGCGGATCACCTCATCCACGGAGTTATAGACAGCGACGACGCCTACGCGGTAGCCACGGTCCTGAGCTCCCCCGCTGTCGAGACACACCTGAGCCCCCGGCAGCGCGAGACGCTGCGTGCACGCGTCAACCACGCGAAGCTGAACAGAACCAGCCTGTCTTCGTCACTGACGCAGGACTTGGCGCTCGTCTCCGAAGACGCCGCTGCGCATCTCACCCGCCACCTGAAACGGATGCTCACCCATCCTGCGTCGTGAACCGTCGTGGCGCCAGAGCCTCCATCACACCCCGAACGAAACACAGCGGGCAGATCACCGCCTTCTGTGAACGCCCCGGACCGTTGACCGTGCAGGACTGAACCTGGACAGGATGGATCCATGGACTCCACGCGCGCACTCACCCAGGCGACGACCGATGCGTCAGTCCTGACCACGGACGCCTACCGCGACGACCGCCACCTGGGCGCCCGCCAACGCCTCTACGAGTTCCAACACCCGACCTTCGACATCGCCGCGATGGCCCTGGAACAACTCTCCGGGCTCGGCGGCACCTGGGTTGACGTGGGTTGCGGCAACGGCCGCTATCTCGACCGCATCCGCTCCCAGCGGCCCGACGTGCGCGCGCTGGGGGTGGACCTGTCCCTCACGCTGCTGCACGATGTGCCCGGTCCGGTCGTGTGCGCGGACGCCTGTCGGCTTCCCCTGGCGGACCGCTCCGTGGACGCGGTGCTGGCGATGCACATGCTCTACCATCTGCCCGCCCCGGACACCGGGCTGGCCGAGTTCGCCCGTGTTCTCAAACCGGGCGGTGTGCTGCTCGCCTCCACCAATGCCAGCATCGACAAGCGGGAACTCGACGAGCTGTGGTCCACCGCCGCCGGCCAGGTGCTGGGGGTCGACCGCGGGCCCCAGCGGATCAAGCTCTCCGACCACTTCCCCCTCGAACACGCCGAGGACGCCCTACGGGCTCACTTTGCCCATGTGGTGGTCCAGGAGCTGTCCGGTGTCATCGAGGTGTCCACGGCAGAACCGGTGCTCGCCCATCTGGCGTCGTACCGCACCTGGGCCGAACAGGCGGGTGTTCCCTTCGACGCCGCCCTGGCCCAAGCCGCCTCCAATCTCCACTGGCACCTTGAGCAACACGGCAGCTTCACCATCAGCACCCGGCAAGGACTGATCTCGGCCCACACCTGACCGGGCAGTCAAAGGCCCACCCCTTGCCTGGCTCTCTTGGAAACACCCCCACGGTCAAAGGCGATAGCTGCCGGGTTCACAAGCACGACAGGCAGCGGCGCCTCGGGACGCGCAAGAGCCTCCCATGAACCTATTGATTAACACCTACCAGGGAACGCGATGTCTTCAGCCTCAAGTACAAGCGCACCGTGCGCTGGGCGATCTCGATTAGGCCAAGGAGGTCGTCCACATCACTCTGAGCGAGGCGCGTGTGGTCAGGGCCGCCCACCAGGAGGTCATTCAGCTCACCCACGCACTCCAGATGCTCGGCACCGACTGGGCACACCGACACGGCCCGGGTTCGCGCCCGACCCCCACGGTGAACCTCATGGACACACGGTGCGGTGCGAGGGCCGCCAGGACGCTCATTCCTGACGGCCCTGCGGTGGTGCTACCAGAGCGGGGGAATGGGCACCAGAACCACGGGGGGTCTGCCCCCTTCGTCCTCGTCCAGGCGACGCCAGGCGGTCACCCACCGCTGGAAGTCAGCTTCAGCCCCGCCGCACGCCACGATGAACGCGTTCAACAGGGTGTACTTGGGCAGCTTGTCCGAACGCAGCGCCTCGCAGAACGCCGCCGCCGAGTACAAGCCCCCACGCTTGGCCATCTGCCGAAACGACGGAGACCCGGCCCAGCGGCGGTAGCGGCGCATCACGTCCACGAACTCGGCGGGGGTTTCCGCTTTCATCGGGTCGGGTTTGCGGTCGTGGCCCGGCAGGTCGGGAACCGCCCGGGTCCGCGGCTTGGGGATCAGCGGCTCAGTCTGGGCTTCGGTGTGGTCGTGGTCGGTCAGGACGAGGGTCGTCCGGTGGGGTGTGGGGTGGCTGTCGCGGGGCGCGGCCGGGATGACCGGGACCTCGCCCCACCAGATGCCGTCCGCGTCCTTGCGGACTCGGCGCGGGAGCGCGTCCGGGAGCGGCCGGTATCCAGGGACGGGCCGGTAGCGGATCAGGGACTGGTGGGGGCCGGAGTCGGCTTCGCCGGGGGTCATCGGGTGGCCCCGGTGGGAAGGACACGGTGGGCGGCATCGGCGGCCAGCCCGGTCCCGACCACGGTGATCAGGAGGGCGGTGACCAGGTCGTGGCCGGTGGCCTGGACAGCGAGGGCGACGATGAGGATCAGGATCATCACCAGGACCCGGGCTGCCTGCGGGGTGAGGGAGATGGACATGGGTTCCCTTTCCGAAAGGGGATCACAATGTCGGCTGGACAGCTACACGACCGGAATCGAACGGGTGGAGGCTGTGTTTGGAGACGCCGCACCCGGGGGGCGCGTAGCCGGAAGGGCCGATGCGGTGGAAACTACCTGAACCCGGGGTCAAGGCGCACAGGGTTGCAGCGTGCTATGTCCAGGTAGGGGATGTTTCCGTAGCAAAGTCATAGAACGAGCCTGGTGGTGCGTGCTGACCCTGGCGGCGTTCGGTGGTGTTCACGATCGTTCAGAATCGTTCAGGAGCGCACCGATACCGTTCTAAGGCTTTGGAACCCGGTGGTTCTGGTAATAAGCGAATCGTCAGACGGAAACCCATCGGGCGCAGTATCGTCTGACATGAACTCCGGTTACGGTCGTTCCGTATCCGGTGTGGGGTTGTCTCGGCTGGACATCGGCCGTGCCGGGGACTGGAGACCTCCGCGCGGCTGTCGGAAGGCACCCCTGGTGGCCGTTCCCGGCTGCGCTTCCGCCTGGTTGCCGGGGACGGCCCTCACCTCAACTTCGTTTGTGGACACCGGCGCATTGTTCGTGCTGGCGGGTACATCACTGGCATGGAAGACGAGTTCGACGACCCGGTCGAGGCCATCCGGGACCAGGAGTGGTGGGACGGTCTCTCCCCCAGCGAACGCGCGTTGGTGGACCTGTTGACTGACCGGCTCGTGGATGCCGAGTGGGACAGCACATACGCCCCTCACCTGAAATAGTGAGGACACCGACTGCCCTGTACCACGCCTCCTCGGGCCGTGACACTAATCTTTATTGGGAAATTGACTTTCTCCAGTTCGTTGGTGAAATACGGGCACATCTTGTTGCTACCCCTCACAGGGGCGATGAAGGCCTTGGACGCCCCGAAGCAGTTCGAGGCCGTACACCCGTTGCTACCCCTCGCAGGAGCGATGAGGACCTGGCCGCCACCCTGTCCGGGACCGCCGCCGTCGGTTGCTACCCCTCGCAGGAGCGATGAGGACGTGGGCCCCGGTGGCGGGCCACGTCTACGACGCCCAGTTGCTACCCCTCGCAGGGGCGATGAAGGCGTTGGCGAAGCGCGCCATCTGCATGGCGGCGTCCTGTTGCTACCCCTCGCAGGGGCGATGAAGGCGTGCCGAGACGAGGACGACACCGTGTACGTCGCCAAGTTGCTACCCCTCGCAGGGGCGATGAAGGCGACGTGCACACGGTGGAGCCGCTCGGCGGCATCGTGTTACTACCCCTCGCAGGGGCGATGAAGGCTCGGGTCGCCGGGCGGACGCGTTCGTCGCCTTGGTGTTGCTACCCCTCGCAGGGGCGATGAAGGCCTCCTGGGAGGAGGTCGCCCAAGTCGTGGGTCTGGTTGCTACCCCTCGCAGGGGCGATGAAGGCCCCACTACCCGTGCGACCTGTGCGGGCGCCCGTCCGGGTTGCTACCCCTCGCAGGGGCGATGAAGGCCTGTTCGCGTTGCGGGTGGAGGTGGTCACCACCTGTTGCTACCCCTCGCAGGGGCGATGAAGGCGGGACGCCTCGGGGAACTCCTCGTCGTCCTCCCACAGTTGCTACCCCTCGCAGGGGCGATGAAGGCGACCTTGCGGCCGTGCGCCCCGTAGTGCTGGGCGAGTTGCTACCCCTCGCAGGGGCGATGAAGGCCCGGACACGCCTTCGGCGGTCTCGGTGAGCGTGACGTTGCTACCCCTCGCAGGGGCGATGAAGGCCCGGACATCGCCCTCGGCTTCGACACGCCCATCCTGTTGCTACCCCTCGCAGGGGCGATGAAGGCGCCCGGGGAGCCCATCGTGTTCCCGCTCCAGGACGGGTTGCTACCCCTCGCAGGGGCGATGAAGGCAGTCTCGATGGATTGGAGCCCCTCATGGCTTGGGTGCAGTTGCTACCCCTCGCAGGGGCGATGAAGGCTAGCGTTCCGATCAGCGTGGCCTCGTCGGTGATGTGTTGCTACCCCTCGCAGGGGCGATGAAGGCCTCGGGCAGCGGGGTCCATGACGCCGTCGGGGTCGAGTTGCTACCCCTCGCAGGGGCGATGAAGGCCCTCCAGCGGCCAGTACGCCACCGGCAGGTAGTCCAGTTGCTACCCCTCGCAGGGGCGATGAAGGCTGCAGGAGCAGGGTGGCCAGCGGTCCGAGCAGCCCCCGTTGCTACCCCTCGCAGGGGCGATGAAGGCGGGACTGCCCGTTGCCGGAGGCGGCGCCGAACAGGTTGCTACCCCTCGCAGGGGCGATGAAGGCCGCTCCGGACCAGAGCCGCGGTGGCCACCAGGAGCGGTTGCTACCCCTCGCAGGGGCGATGAAGGCCAGTGCGGTGTCGGCGGCCAGCTGGCCGGACGCGCGGGGTTGCTACCCCTCGCAGGGGCGATGAAGGCTGCTCGGGGTCGGTCACGGTCACGGTGGCGTACATGTTGCTACCCCTCGCAGGGGCGATGAAGGGCTGCCACGTGGCATCGTTCCCGCCGAACGCCATAGTTGCTACCCCTCGCAGGGGCGATGAAGGAGGCGGGTTGACCGTCATGTCGGCGGTCCTCGTGGAGTTGCTACCCCTCGCAGGGGCGATGAAGGCATCTCCGCGTACGCGAACACGTTGACGGACGGCCCGTTGCTACCCCTCGCAGGGGCGATGAAGGCCTTGGGGTGCTTGTGGGTGTGGGCTCCTGTTCCGGGTTGCTACCCCTCGCAGGGGCGATGAAGGCCGAGAGTAAAGCCGCAGGCCACACCCGCTCCCTGCAGCCGTTCCCGGGGGTGTTTTTCAGCGACCCTCCGGTCCTGCACGCCACCCCGGCGTGTCGCTGAAAACCCGCCCCCCCCCCGGGCGGCACCAGCACTGGTCACAGGATGTCGCTCAGTTCCGCTCGAGCGATGCCCCAGGACATCCGCCGCGGGCTCACCCCCGGCGGGAACGTGTAGACGAGCACATGGTCGTGCCCGTCGTCGATCACGTCCTTGACCGCCCGCTCGAACCGCTTGACCTGAGCATCGCTGAGCTGCCCCTCGAACACACTGCGTTGGACGTGGTGCAGATACAACCGGCAGGTGCGCAGGATCGCGGGGTTGCGTTCCTGCGCGGTGTCGTAGACCACCACAACATGCACCGGCTCTCACCACCAGATCCGGAACGGCTTGTAGACATCGCCTTCCAAACACGCCCGCGTCATCTTCAGCGCCTCCAGGTACAGCAGCTCGTCGTAGGCCACCGGCCGGTTCAGCTCCCGGTGTTTGACCGTGGTCGCGAACTCATCACGCACCGCGGCCACGACCAGCTTGCGGCCCGCGTCGGTGAGCATGGCCTGGTTGGAGTCCACGTCGAAGTGGTGCTCCTTGAGCTGGTTGCGGGTGGCCATGCGCACCAGAAGCCGCTCGGCGAACAACGGTTTGAACATCTCGGCCACGTCCAGGGCCAGGGAGTGGCGTTGGCGTTCCATGGTGCTGTGCAAGAACGCGATCCCGGTGTGCAAGGGGGTCAGGCGCAGCGCGGTGACGGTGCGCGCGTAGACGATGCCGTTGACGTAGCTGATGAAGGCGTTTCCGGCGTTCTTGGGTGGGCGGCGGCTACGACCGTGTAGCTGCAGCCAGTCGGGGAGTTTGGTGTCGAGCACCTCCCACGCGCTCCGGCGGAAGTTGCCCTCGATCCCCATGAGTGAGGCCGCATCGGAGGCTGCTGCGGTCTTGTCCTTCAGGACGGTGTAGGGGGCTTTGAGCAGGTCGCGGTCCAGGACGCGGCGGATGTTGAAGGCGGTGGCGCGCACGATGTCGCGGGCGATACTCACGGACCTGGTGGTGTCGGTGGCCAGAGCGACCTGGGCGATGACGGTCTCACCGGAGGTCGCGGTGTCGGCGGCGGTCAGGGAGCCGGAGTAGTCGCCGTAGTAGCTCAGGAGGTGGACGTTGATGTGGTGCTGGTTGAGCAGGCTCACCACGGAGGTGTTGACGTCCACGGGTTTGCAGGCGATGACGTCGCGCACGTCGGTGATGGGGATGCGCACGTCCTGGCCGTGTTCGCGTTCGATGAGCAGGGACTGGTCCTTGCGTCGGATCCGACAGGCCGAGGTGAGCCAGTAGGTGCGGGCGGCGGAGGGCATCACTGGCTCCAGCAGTAGTCGAAGTAGCTGCACCCTCGGCAGCGGGTGCGGGAGAGCCGGGGTGGGCAGGTGGGTTGGGCGACGGTGTCGCGGACGGAGGCGATGTCTGTTCGGGCGCGTTCGTCCCAGTCGGGTTGGTAGGGCATGCGGTGGGTGCGGCGGGTCTTGGGGTAGTGCAGGATGCCGCCTTGGGTGTCCACTCCGACGGTGCGCAGCCGGTAGCAGTAGTGGACGACTTGGGCTTCGTCGGCCGGGGTGGGGCGGGAGGAGGATTTGATCTCGTGTACCCACAACTGGCCGTCCAGGTCGTCCAGGCGGGCCGCACCGAGGTCGATGGGGTGGGCGCGCCGGTAGGAGGTGTCGTGGACGGCTTCGCCGAGCTGGACGGTGGCGTTGGTGGCTTCGGGGCGAAACCCCCGTGCGTACAGCCACAGTTGGCGTGGGCAGTGGTAGAGGTACTTGACGTGGACCCCGCCCACGTCCTGGTCACCAATCACAGGAGCACCCCCGGCTGGTAGGCATTGGCCGTGGTGCCGTGGGCCGGGTGGATGGCTCTCAGACCGCGATCGGGTTTGTAGACGGCGTCGATGAGCAGGACGTTGAGTGTGCGGTCCCACATGCCCAGGCCTCGAGCGTAGTTCGGGAGCGGGATCAGGTACTGGGAGGCGAGCAGCGGCCCGGTGCCCCGTTCCTCTCCCTCGATGCGACCGGTGAGCGCTTGTTCGTAGGCGTCACGGTCCTCGGTGAGGATGCCGTCCACGCCGTCGAACATCTCATCGAAAGCGTCAGAGAGTTCGCTGGTGTCGTTGAGGGGTGTGAGGAAGTCCAGGAACTCGTTGGTGAACGTGGTGACCGAGTCGTCGACCTTGGCCCGCCAGCGGTGTCCCCAGTCGGTGTCGTACACCTGGTTCAGCCAGTCGGTGAACAGGCGCTCATCGAGGGCGGCCCCGTCGTGGCGGGCGAGGATTTCCCAGGCCAGGCGGGTGGGTTCGGCGTCGTAGACCTTGTCGGCGAACTCCGGCCCGCCCTTAGCGCGGGGTGCGTAGGTGGGCTGGTGCACGACCACCGGGGCCAGGGCGGGCAGCTGGCCGAGCCGGTTGGTGCGGCCGAACCGTTGCAGGAGGGCCTCCAACGGGGCGGCGGAGGTGTGCAGGACGTCGAAGTCCACGTCCAAGGACACCTCCACCACCTGGGTGGCCACCAGCAGGCCGGGCTGGCGTGGCTTCCTGCCCGAGCGGAAGCGATCGTGGATGCGCTTTTCGATGCGGGTGCGGTCACCGGTCTTGAAGCGTGAGTGCAGCAGCAGCGCCGCGTCCTCACCGTGCAGGAGCCTGGCGGTGGGGGCGAGCCGGTCGTACAGGTGCCAGGCGTCGGCGACATTGTTGGCGATCACCGCGACGCTGTGCCCTTGGGTGAGGGATTGTTCGATCTCGGCGATGCTCTCCTGGCTGGTGAGGTGATCTTGGCGCAGGTGGAGTCGGTGGCGGCGCGGCCAGGCGTCGTCGCTGCGGGGTGTGACCGTCGTGATGTCGCGGGTGAGGACGTTGCCGATCGCGTCGGTGAGCTGTTGGGGCATGGTCGCGGAGACGATGCCGATCCTGCCGCCGAGGCGTTCCCACTGGCCCATCATGGCCAGGATCATGCCGAGGCGGCCGGGCTCGTAGGCGTGCAGTTCGTCGAAGACGAACGTGGAGTTGGCGGTGTCGATGAGGGTGCTGGCGTGCGCGGTGCCTCCCAGGGCTCCACGCAGGAGCTGGTAGGGGGTGGTGACGCGGACCAGTTCGCGGAACAGGCGGCTGGCGTTGGCTTTGGCGACCGCCCGGGACGCCTGTCGGCGCTGGCGTTCCTCGTCTTCGTTGGTGCTCTGCCCAGGCTCGTGGTCGTTATCGTCGCAGGCCGCGGTGGCCAGGTAGTAGCTCGCGGCGCGTGAGTGCACCACCCCGACCTGGTCGGGGCCGAACGCCTCGCCCAAACGGGTGGCCATGGCGTTGATGGAGGCCAGGTAGGGCAGCGAGTAGAACAGCCGGGGTGTCGCGCCCGCATCATCGCTGAGGGCTCGGGTTTGGGTGGTGGCCCACAGCAGTGCCGCTTCGGTCTTGCCCTGGCCGGTGGGTGCGCGCACCATCACGTGGCCGGGGACGGTTTCGGCGGCGTCCTGGTGGGGGTAGGTGGCTTGTCCTTGGAGGGTGAGCTGGGTGCGCAACTGGTGTGGGTAGTCGGTGCTGGTCAGGGGGTGAGTGGTGAGGAGTTGGCCGTGGGCGGAGGCCACGTGGTCGGCCAGGGTGATGGCGCCTTGGAGCAGGGCGGCGGTCAGCCCGGCCTCGTCGGTGGGGCTTTCTCCCCCGCACCACTCCTTGAGGATGTGGTCCAGGAACCGGTGGGTGGCCTTGGCCAGCACCGCTTCGTCGACCGGGTCCGGGTCGGGTGCTCCGGCGCGGCGAGCCAGCCACTGCGCTAGGGCATTGGCCGAGGAGGCGTCCACGGGCCCGAAGGTAGCGGAGACCTCGTCCGGGCTGCCCAGGGACCGGTACTCACTGCGGATGGACCCCTCACCTCCGGCAAGGGGTCGGTGGTGAGTGAGAGCGGCGAGGCCGATCCAGGTGCGGTCCTCCTCAGATAGGTGGGCCAGGACGTGGTCGATGAAGGCGAGCGAGTAGATCTCGTGCCGCTGGCCCCACGGTCTCGCGGGTGGGGGGTTGCCGACCATCGTCTGAAACCCCTCAGGAACCTTGCCGGCGTCGTGGAACAAGCACGCCAGGCGCGCCCACTCCCAGAACCGGTCCGGCACTTCGGGTAGGTCGCCGATACGGGTGCGCAGCACCTTCAGGGCTCGGGTGGTGGCGTCCAGGTGGGTGGTCAGCGCCTCCCCCTGCTTTTCACCACGCTGGGGGCTTTTGGCCCAGATGTGGGGCAGCTCCACAGGAGACGGGTGGGCGGCATGGGGGTGCAGACCGGCCAGGGGCACGACGGCTTGGCCGTCTCGGGTGCGCAGCTGGCTGTCGACCTGGGCGGGGCTGCCCGCAGGGGCGTACCGGTAGGTGCCCCACTGGATGCGGGACCGGTCGGTGCTGATGGCGTGTGGCATGCGCAGCTGCATGCCCGACGTCGACACCTCAACCGGGAGCAGGGCATGGCCCTGGTGTCCGGGGCCCTCCTCCACGGTGATGCGACGGGCCCGGGCCGAGGCCAAGTCCTGGCTACGGCCCAACCGCAGCGGCCACACCGGGCGGCGGACCGCCCTCTCCCACACGTCCAAGTCGTCGAGCACCCACAAAGTGAGGGTCACATTGGCGAGGAACTCGTGGTCCTTGGGGGTGGCGTCCCGCTTCTTTCCCTCAGCGTCCAAGGGGTGGTAGGTCTCCAGGTCCACCCCCCTGCCGCGGGCAGTGAAGGCCATGGCCACCCGGGTGTCGGTGGGCAGGTGCTCCCACCCGCCCACCGCCGCCGCGAGCAGACCGGTGACGGTGGAGGGGGGCGGGCAGGGCAGGGTGACCTGGACCCCCGAGTAGAGGGGGTTGCGAAACGAGGCCACCGGCGCGGTGATGATGATCTCCAGGGCGTCGGTCATGCGGTGGGGTCCTCGAACCAGGCGTCGCGCTGTCCGGCCTCGATCTCCTTGGCCAGGGTGTCCATGACGGTGCGGGGGTGGTCGATCACCACGCTGCCCGCGGCGATGTCCTCGGCCAGGTCACGGCGCACCTGTTCGCGCTGGTCCCCCAGGAACCCGGGCGCCCACCCCACAAGGATCGGGCCGTCCAGTTCCTCGGCCCAAGCGGCCTTCTCCTCGACGAAAACGTCGGTGTCGAAGACCGCCGTGCCGTTGCGCAGGCCCAGAACACGGGTGAAGGGGTTGTTACCGCCCTTGAGGGGGGCGAGCAAGATCAACGAGGGGGCGCGGTCGCCGTAGTGCAGGGCCCGGCTGGCGCCGCCCTGCACCCTGGCCAGGGTGCGCAGCAGCACCGCGACCCGGCGTCGGCGTTCGGCGATCGGCAACTGCAGGCAGTCGATTCCGCGCAGGAGCTGCTCGGTGGCTCCGGCCTGAGTAGCTTCGGTTGCGGCGGCCGGGGCCAGGGCGCGGCGCAGCCCTCCGCCGTTCTGTTCGAAGGTGCCCGCCCTGGGCAGGTCCAGGAGCACATCACCGGCGAGTTCGGTGGTGTAGTGCTCGTGTTCGTGGATGACCGGGTCCTCACCAGCTTTGAAGCCACGGCTCATGGTGCCGAAGTCGGTGGTGATGCGGCGGGAGGCGAGCGAGACCAGGGTTCCGGTGGCCAGGACGGTGTCGCGCTGGTAGCTCTCCTTCTTGATCGCGACCATGTACCCGAACAGGTCATCGTCCAGGTACAGGTCCGGGCGGCCGGCCGTGTAGGCCTGCTGTTTCTTGCCCTTGCCCTCCTTGGTGACGGGCGAGCGCTGCTCGTTGGCCGGGAGGGAGTCGCGCAGCCAGCGGCGGAACGCTTGGGCGGAGGTGTAGGGGACACGCTCGCCGCGGCCGGTGGTCAGCGACTTGACCTTGGCCGTGTTGTCCTCGCCGCGCCCGTTGTTGGGGGCGCCCGCGGTGATGTCCAGGGCGATCTTGCCCACGAGGAAGGTCATCTACTCGTTCTCCGCTTCCAGGTCGTCGCCGGTGATCTGGTCGTCGTCAGTGGTGTCGTCGTGGTCGGTGCCCCGCCAGGACGGATTGAGGTCGTGCAGGTGGTTGAGCACACCGATGAACAGCAGGTCGCGGTGGAGGAAGACCTGGTCGCCGTCGTCGAACAGCAGCCGCCACTGGCGTTCGGTGATGAACGGGTCGGGCTCGGTGGTGCGCAGCGTACGGTCGATCGACTGGTTCCGCAGCCAGGTCTTCAGGGTGGCGAGCTTGCGGCGGGCTTGCAGGAACTGTTTGAACTTCGTGTTGTCCTCCGTGTTGAGGACGTGGGCGATACGTCGGGCGAGCTGGTCGATCTGGTCCAGGTTGGTGGTGGACACCTGCAGCACCTTCGTGGCGTAGGAGGAACATGTCGCGGACAGAACGGGGGTATGGGCGGAGATCCCGTCCTGGCCCAGAGCGCGTTCGCGCAGAAAGTGGGAGACGGTAGGGATCACCCGATCGGGAAGGTCGAAGAGGTTGCGCGCCAGCATCGACCGGCCCGGGACCTTCTCCCACCGGTGGCTGCGCCCCAGCAGGCGTAGCTCGTGGCGGGGCAGGGACCGGATCCACTCGGCCAGGGGCTGGTCCATGTGGTGGACGGCCAGGTCCTGCTCCTTGTTGCTGTTGGTGAACACCAACAGCTCCACCCCGTCGGTCACGGTCTCGTCGTAGCCGCGCAGCCGTTTGAGCCCGGCGAGCTGGCGGGCGTAGGAGGGGCGCTCCCCGGCGGGGGAGCCGGTGATGGCGTGTCGGCGGGTCTGGTCGACCTGGAACTTGGTGGTCGCCCGGAGCAGGTCGTCGTCCCAGGTGTGCAGGGCTGTGGCGCGACCTCCGCCGATCGCGCACCCGTAGGGCAGGGCGTAGAAGCTCAGCAGGCAACCCCGACACAGCGCCATGCCCTCATGGGAGGGAATGGTGGTGTTGCGGTCCGAGGCTCGCTCCAGCAAGGGGATGTCGACCTTGCCGTAGAACCCGCACGCCGGGTGGTCGCACAGCACGCATCGTGCCCCGACCTGGGGTTCGACCTCGGGGAGGTTCCGCCACTGGTGAAGCTTGTCCTTCAGCTGGTCGCCGAGGAGGGATTTGCGGTTGGTGGTGTTGATCGGGCAGTTGGGCCACAGCAGGTAGCTGACCCCCAGCCAGAACCCGTGCGGACCCTTGGCATCAGTGATGGAGGTCGTGCGTTCCAGGTCCGCAGTCATGTGCGCGTTAGCCGCACGTAGGTCCTGCTCGGTCAACTCGCGCGGGTGCACGACTTTCCGCAGAGGGACCTTCTTGGGGTGAGCGAGAACGGCCAAGGCGAACGCGCCGACTCGCTGCAGGGGGTGGGCGGTGAGCCGCACTCCGAGCGCGGTGGTCGTGGTGCTCACGCGATCACCCATCCGAACCCGGCCGCGTTCGCCTGACCCAGCCCCCAACTCCAGATGCTGCGCAGCGTCTCCGGGGCCCCACGAAGCTCCGCCTCCACAGCGGCGCCCGGTTTGTAGCCCTGGCCTACAGAGAAGCTGCGTTTGGGGCCGACCCAGGTGATCGCCTGGACCGTCACATCGGGATCAACCCCTACAGTTGCGGCTTTACGGCGTAGATTCGCTTCGAAGTAGGTAGGAAACTCCGGTTCGGTCGGCAACACCCACGCCTGACGGGTCGCGCGTCGCCCATGCTCGTCCTGACCCGACCCCTTCATCACGACCGGAGTCGAGGTCCTCAGCAGTACTGTTCCCGATACGAAGTCCGGGGGCGGGAGAACATCGACGGTCTCCACGCGGAAGGCCGTACCTCCCCAGTCCAACACCGACTGGCCGGCCAAGCCCTTGGCCAGGCCCTCAACGACCTCCGGCAACGGGCTGCCGATCTCCAGCACACCGGTCCCGCCCACTGCGTAGGTGCCGCGATGGCGGCGCGCAGAGGGGAACACCGGGGCGCTGTGGCCGAACGGCGTCATACCGGTCTGGCCCCACCCGTGCTCGTGGAGCCTCTCTCCGAGTTGCGGCGCTCCTCGGGCAAGCAGGTCATAGATCAGGCCGCGACCCGGGCGCAGCACGTTCTCCCAGTTCAGAGACTTCGCAGTAGTGCGGACTGTCAATCGCAGACGCAAGGGTCACCTCCTCGTACTCGTTGGGGAATCGAGCAATCACGTTAGAGAGCACCAACGACAAGAAGGAGACTGAGCCAGTGAAGTGACCGCATCAGGCCAATAACACCAAACCCCACACACGACAATCACGAATCTGATATAAGCCAGCCGCATTATCCAAAATGCCCCATTTTGGCGCATTTCTTGCAAGAGAACCCAGCAGAGAGGCAACGAAGGCACGGCACGAGCACGGACGCGACTATCACGACAGGCAGTTACTACCCCTCGCAGGGGCCATGAGGACAGGCCCTGTACCAGGCGATCATCCAGTCGATCATGTTGCTGCCCCTCGCAGGGGCGATGAAGGCGGGCAGGCTCACGGGGCCACCCCCATTGCGTCGGGTTGCTACCCCTCTCGCAGGGGCGATGAAGGCCGCGGGCGCGGATCCGCTCCAGCGTGCTGATGGTGTTGCTACCCCTCGCAGAGGCGATGAAGGCCATCGACGCCAAGCGGGTGGAGGGTGCGCTGTGGCGGTTGCTACCCCTCGCAGGGGCGATGAAGGCGCTCGGGGCCGTGGGGGGCCTGGGTGATCAGTCCGGTTGCTACCCCTCGCAGGGGCGATGAAGACCCGGGGCACGGTCACCGTCCGCCCCGGTGGCCGGATGTTGCTACCCCTCGCAGGGGCGATGAAGGCGGGTGGGCATTAGTGCACGTCCCTGCTGAGAAGTTGTTGCTACCCCTCGTAGTGGCGATGAAGGCATGACGCCCCCGCGCTGCGCCGCGCCCTGGACGCGTTGCTACCCCTCGCAGGGACGATGAGGGCGCACCTCTGCGGCTGGTGGACCCGTTGCAGGGGTTGCTACCCCTCGCAGGGGCGACGAAGGCGACGATCACCAGCTCGCGGCGGCTGCTGATCGTGGTGTTGCTGCCCCTCGTAGGGACGATGAAGGACCGTGGCGCGGAGACCGTGACGAACGCGAATGGCCGTTGTTACCCCTCGTGGGGGGCGATGAGGACAGGCATGTGGACCGACGTATGGTGCGGCATGTTCGTGTTGCTACCCCTCCTAGGGACGATCAGGACCGACCGCGTCGACGCTGGTGACGGAGCCGAATTTGTTGCTACTCCTCGTAGGGGAGATGTGGACTGTGGAGGGATCGCGGCGCACCGACCCCGTGTCCCCGTTGTCACCCCTCGTAGTGTCTATGAGACCAGGGCCCCGATGGTGGCGATGGAGCTGATGAGGTCGTTGTTACCCCTCAGTGGGGCGATGGAGGCTCGTATTCTCCCACGTAGACGCGGCCCCCGTGTCCAGTTGCTATCCCTCGCAGGGGCAATGAAGGCCCGCCCCGGCCGCCCGGCTGGGGACACACCCGACGTGTTGCTGCCCCTCGTAGGGGCGATGAAGGCCGGTGCGGGCGGTGCTGTAGCCGACCAGTCGGCTCAGTTGCTACCCCTCGCAGGGGCGATGAAGACCATCTCCGGTGAGACCCCCGGCTGGGCCTACTGCACGTTGCTACCCCTCGCAGGGGCGATGAAGACCACAGGACACCTCCACCTGGCGGGTGCACGTCCAGCGTTGCTACCCCTCGCAGGGGCGATGAAGACGTCCCACAACCCAACGTGTGCGTCGCCGCACTCATCGTTGCTACCCCTCGCAGGGGCGATGAAGACACCGTGTACCGGGCCCGCACCCGCGTCTCCAACTCGTTGCTACCCCTCGCAGGGGCGATGAAGACCGTCTACGGCGCGACCCTCGGTGAGTGGATGGCCTAGTTGCTACCCCTCGCAGGGGCGATGAAGACTGGTAGATCATGGCCTTGTAGCCCGGGGACAGGTGTTGCTACCCCTCGCAGGGGCGATGAAGACGCTTCCCGGAGGCGTGCCGCGGGTGCGGTGCCACCAGTTGCTACCCCTCGCAGGGGCGATGAAGACTCGCTTGAAGTTCGGGCGGATGCTGAAGGAGGAGCGGTTGCTACCCCTCGCAGGGGCGATGAAGACGGCCAAAGCCGCGTCCGTGCTCGCGGACCTGATCCAGTTGCTACCCCTCGCAGGGGCGATGAAGACCTTCGAGGGGCGGTTGATCTTCTGGTGCTCCTCCCAGTTGCTACCCCTCGCAGGGGCGATGAAGACGTCGAACGGGGGTTGGCCGCGGGCCACGTCGGACGCGTTGCTACCCCTCGCAGGGGCGATGAAGACCCGACGGTAAAGTCCCTGGCCACAGCACGTACGGCTCATCGATCCGAGCCAGATTTTTCAGCAGCCCTCCGGTAGTGCAGATAACCCCGGCGTGTCGCTGAAAACCACCCTTGAACTCAACCACGCTCAACATCCAACACCACCCCTCCGACAGACCACCCTCACACGCTGGACGCAGAGTCGAACCCGACCAGGTCAAATCGAGTCTTCGGTTACGCCTTAGCCAAGACGATCCTCTGGCAGTGCCATGTAGACCAAGTCTCCTACAGTCGGCGTGGCCTCCTGAGCTTCCCCATCACCTGGTTGGAGTCGCAGAGGATCAGCCACGCCGCCTGTCTGCCCACCTCAGAGAACGGCGGCATAGGTGCCCGTGGTCAGCACGACGCAGGAATCACGAGCGACGGCTCGTCGGTTCACGGGAGTGACGGGAGGCGATCCCAGTGCACACTAGAGCCTGAACCTCCCGGCTCAACCCAGGGCTGTTTCAAAGTCGGGATCGTGAGCCATCAGCGCTGATCACAGCCTTGTAGCGGTCCGGTCGAAGCCCCACCAACGAGCAACGGAGCCCGCTAGAAGATCAGGGACTCTCACATCTCTGACTTCCAAGGGACTCCGTTGCGCTCCCAGTCTGCCATGCCCGCCACCGCCCCCGTCGGCCTTGCCGACAAGCTCGCCGCTCTGGCCGATCCCCGCTCGCCGCGGGGCCGCCGCCACAGCCTGGCCAGCGTCCTGCTCTGCGCTCTGTGCGCGATGCTCGCCGGAGCCCGCCACCTGCGGGCGATCGGCCAGTGGGCCGACGCCGCACCCCAACACACCCTGCCCCGCCCTGGGAGCGCGCACCGCCCCGTCCCCGGCAACCATCCGCCGCGTCCTGCTCGCCCTGGCCCCTGATGCCCTGACCGCGCTGACCGGGCCCGAGGCCCTTCAGGTCGTGGCTGTGGACGGTAAGACCCTGCGCGGATCAGCCACCTCCACCGCCCCGGCGGTGCATCTGCTCGCCGCCCTGACCCCCGACCGGCACCTGGCCGCCCAGGTACGGGTGCCGACGGGCACCAGCGAGATCGACGCCCTCGCCCACCTGCTGGCGGGCGTGGACCTGACCGGCGTGGTGGTCACCGCTGACGCCCTGCACACCCAGATCGACACCGCCATCCATCTGGTCGAGGAGTTGCACGCCGACTACGTGTTGGGCGTCAAACGCAACCAGAAGGCCCTGTTCGAGCAGGTCAAAGCGCTGCCCTGGGCTCAGGCCCCCACGTTGGGCACCACCCGGGCCCGCGGCCACGGACGGGCCGAGACCCGAACCATCAAGGCCATCGACCTCGCGGGCCGGACGGACTTTGCGCACGCGGTCCAGGCGGTACGGGTGCGCCGCCACGTCACCGAGCTGCGTACGGGGAAGGTGTCGTGGACCGTGGCGTATGCGGTGACCTCGCTTGAGGTCGGGCGGGCGGACGCGGCCCGGATCGGCGCGTTGGTGCGCGGGCATTGGGGCATCGAGGCCTGGCATCACGTCAAGGACGTCTCGTTGGGTGAGGACGCTTGCAAGGTCCGCTCCGGTCATGCCCCCGACAACCTGGCCGTACTGCGAGCGGTCGCCCTGGTGTTCTTGAGCCGATTGGGTCAGGACACGGTGCCCGACGCGATCCGGTGGGTGTCGTATGAGGCGTTCACCCGCCCGCTGGACGTGATCGGGCTCCCGTGACCAGCGCGAACATCACCGCTCACCAAGAATGAAACAACCCTGGACCGAAGCAGCCATGGAAATCCTGGGAAAAGCACACGCGCTCTTGGAGATCGTATCCGAGAGCGCGGACTCGGAGAACTCGTAACCGAGATCCGCGAGGACACACGGACCCAACTCGAACCGCATACAGGAATCAAGGAGTCCTGCCGCCCGTCGGGTATCAACCGCTCGACCCACTACCGCAACCGGAACCGGAAACAAACCGCCCCGGAAGAACCCGTCAGGACGCCTCCCCCGAACCGGCTGGAGACCGAAGAACGCGAACACATCATCGAGGTCCTCAACAGCGCCAGGTTCCGGGACAAGGCTCCCCGGCAGGTGTGGGCGGCCCTGCTGGACGAGGGCACCTACCTGTGCTCGATCTCCACGATGTACCGCCTACTGCGCGAACGCGGCCAGAGCCGGGAGCGGCGCGCCCAGGCCACTCACCCGCCCAAGACCAAGCCCCACCTGGTGGCCCATGCCCCGAACCAGGTCTGGAGCTGGGACATCACGAAACTGCGCGGCCCCGGACCGGGAAAGTTCTTCGACCTGTACGTCATGATCGATATCTATTCGCGCTACGTGGTGCACTGGGAGGTCCATACCAGCGAATCCGGGCGGATGGCCCGGGAGTTCGTGGAGAACTGTATCCGCGCCAACGGGGGGATCGCAGCCGAAACGATCCATTCCGACAGGGGGACTGCGATGACCTCCCTGCCGTTGGCCGAACTGCTGTCCATGCTCGGCATCGCCAAGTCGCACTCGAGGCCGAAGACCAGCAACGACAACCCCTACAGCGAGGCGGCCTTCAAAACATTGAAGTATTGCCCGGTGTTCCCCGGGCGGTTCGGATCGTTCCAGGACGTCCGACGGTTCTGCCGTTCCTTCTTCGAGTACTACAACCACGAGCACTACCATTCCGGGGTCGATCTGCACACGCCCTTCACCGTCCACATCGGGACTGCGCACGCGATCCAGCACAAGCGGGCCGAGGCGATCGAGGCGTTCCGCGCGGCCAACCCGCAGCGGTTCACCCGCCGACCTGCGCTGCCCGGGCTTCCCGAGGCCGCATGGATCAACCAGCCAGACGAGGCGGAGACCGCACCCGCGGCGCGTCAGGGCTCTGACCTGCGCGAAGCGGCCTGAGGATCGCTCACCCCTGTCCGATTCGACTTGACACACTCCGAAGCCCCAGCTCGCTGGCGGTGAAGTCCCGCTCCCGCAGGTCGGACAAGACGGCGTGCACCTTCTTGCGCAGATGCAGGCCAACAATTTCTGCCACCCGCATCAGGTGGGCCAACCGCTTGTGGTTGACCTCATAGCCCTGCTCACGCAGCTCAACGGTGATCCTCAGCTCCCCATAGGCTAGAACAGCGTCGTGGATTGCCTTGATCCGGGCGATCAGTTCCGCGTCATGAGCGGCACGCGGAGCGCATGCCGCCAGGCCGTCGGGCCAGGCGTAGACCGTCTCGGTACTAACGCCCAGGTCGCGGGCGATATGCGTGTTAGTGCCGCCCTCGGCGCACGTCAGCACGACCCGTACCCACAACGCCAAGGCCTACGGCGTGGTGGTCTGTCTGGTCCATCCCAGCAGCACACGACGGTCGGTGTCAGGCAGCTCCAGCAGCAGTGGTTCGTGAGACGGCATCCACCGATACTACTAGTGGCAAAGGCACTTACAACTCAGGACACTAGAACCACCCAAAGACAACGAGCCGATAAATTACCCCAGAAAGAAGAAAAGCTCCAGCCAGGAACAACGCCACCCCCAACCCTCCCCAAAAGAGAGAAGACAGCATCCTGTTTGCGGAATCGATAGAACCGCCGCGGGATTTTTCCCACCCCTTCAACATAAAGGAAGATGGCGAAAGGGATGATCTTTGAATATGATCCCAATTCTTATAGTTGCCTCGACCGGCCAAAATCAAAAGGATGCCCATAGTCATAAGTACGAGCGACAACAGTAGATACACTAGCACTGGAAATAACTCCTACTTGCCGTATTGGCCAGGGAAAAAACTGGGGATAACGAAACCCTCAAGATCCCCGGAGGGACGCCTGCCCTCAACGACAGTTCCCCAAAGATCAGGAATCCTTGTCAGATCAAGCCCACCCGCACTCCAATCTGCCCCAACCTGGAATCCAAATCCAGCCTCAAGCGTCACTCTTCCACCTCGCACATGGTTGATTCCTCGTTCTCTCACAGTCTGCCCCCCGACACAGGCGCCGACGTAGTAGGAGGCACACGCTGCCAGAGTCAAAGGTCCCGCTTCCCTCGGGTCCAAATGCGCGTAACCGCCATATGTTCCGACACCGACCCCGAATCCTCCGACCGACGTAGAGATAACCCCATCCTGGAATTCTGCTCCAACGCAAACGACGGCACAGTAGGATCCGCCATATACAGCATGGTCAAAAGTTGACTCCAAGAGGCTTGACGCCTCATTCAGAGCCCTTTCCGGGGCGCTGATTTCGTGATTCTCATACCGCGGCTGAGGAATTGGCTTATTGACATTACGATACCTACTCCAACTTCCAGTGTTGGGGTTGTAGCGTGAAGAGTTGTAATTATTTCCCGGCCCGAGAATATAACTCTGGCCAGCAGTCACTCTCCAGCCTCCCCCCTTGGAGTACTTCCAGGTCATGGTAACAGTTGCACCAGACTGCTTTTTCTTGTACACATTCGTCCAGTTACCACTGTTGTAATTGAAACAAATACCGTCAGCCAAGGTGCAGGCCGACAGCCCTGTCCCGTCCCAGTAGGTGGCCGGACTGTTGTTGGCGTAGGCATACCCGTTCATCGTCTGGGCATCGACCAGATTCATCAACGGGTCCACCGAGATGAACCGCCCCAGAGCCGCGTCATAAGCGCGTGCTCCCAGCTGAGTCAGCCCCGTGGAGGCGTCCATGGTGCCGTCCACGAACCCGCGCTCACCCGGCCAGGAGCCCTCACTTCCCCGGGCCTGGCCGAAGGCGGTCATACGCCGCTGAGCGACCTCACCCCACACGGCGTCCACCGTGATCTCGCCGGTGCCGTGGTGGTCGGAGAACACCCAGTGCAGGCTCCCGTCGTCCTGCCGGACCGCGACGGTCTGGCCCGCGTGCTCGTAGTAGCGGGTGGCCTCCTCGGTTCCCGCGGACGGGTCCCAGGTCACCTCCATACCCGGAAGGTACAGGGTGGTGGCACCGTTCGCCCTGCGCAGCAGCCGTTCGCCGTCGGCGTCGTAGACGTACTCGGTCGAGTTCAACCCGTCGGAGACTGCGGCGAGTTCACCTTCGGCGTCCCACTCCAGGGTCTGGTTGCGCTCTGCGGTGACTCGGCTGGTCATGTTGCCGGCCGCGTCGTAGTCGTAGGTGTGGGTGGAGAGGTTGCCCGCGCTGTCCTGGTCGACCTGGGCCACGGCGTGCGCCGGCCCCTGCTCGAGCGCCGAGTAGGAGCGTGTGGTGTTCCCACCCAGGTTGTACTGGGTCTCCTCGACGCGGTTGCCGGTGGCGTCGTAGGTGTAGGCGTGCCAGTACGGGGAGGCCCCGCCCAGGTTCTGCACGTCGGGAACTGTGTCGCAGGCCAACTCACCGGTCGCGTTGGGGGTCCAGGCCTGGGTCAGGCGGCGCAGGTGGTCATAGTCGAAGCACTGCACGTCGTTGGACTGCTCGGCGCTGGTGGGTTCGTCGTTGATCCGCAGCAGGTTGCCGGTGTCGTCGTAGCCGTAGGTCTTGGTGGACAGCGACCCCTCACCAGCCTGGTGGACGACGCTGGCCATGGACAGCCGGTCGGTCTTCTCATCGAAGTCGAACGTCTGCCAGGTGCGATCCGAGCCCAGCACACCGCGGTAGAACTCGCGCTGGACTAGGTCGCCGACCTTGGAGTAGAGCGTGTCGGTGACGATGTCCTCGCCCGCCGACAGGGTGGTGGGGTTGCCCAACTCGTCGTAGTCGTACACCACGGCCTCACCCGGCAGGCCCCCGGTCGGGGGCAGAGCGACCGACCGGACGCTGCCGTCTGGGTAGTACATGGTGCGGAACAGGTACGAACCCGCCAACTCCTCCTCCGAACTGGGGATGTCCACATACCGGGCGCGTTCGCGCCCCACGTCGTCGTAGCCCACGATCCGGGTGGTGTAGGCCTGGCCGTCGTGGTGTCGGGTGGCGGTGGCCAGCTTGCCCTTCATGAGGGTGTCGTAGGTCCACGAGGCGCGCAGGGGGCCGGTGGCGGAGTCCTCACGCAGGTGTGTGGTGCGTCCCAGCGCGTCGTAGGTGGTGTGCAGCACCTGGCCGCGGGCGTCAGTGGTTTCCACCACGCGGTCGAGGTCGTCGTAGACCATGGTGGTCACGCCGGTGTCCGGGTCGTCCTCGGTGATCTTGCGGCCCAGCAGGTCGTAGGTGTAGGTCCAGGTGTTGCCGCCCGGGTCGGTGACCGTCTCCAACTCACCACGCGCGGTGTGGGTGTAGCTGGTCGTGTCGTACTCGCCAGTGGGCTGCTCACTGTTGTGTTTGCGTACCTCCACGACCTGGCCTCGGGCGTCAGTGATCGAGGTCGTGCCCGTGCCGCCCTCGGGGGCCGTGGTCAGGGTGCGATCTCCCTGGTGCTCGACGCTGGTGCGCCACTGCTCCACGCCTCGGGACATGTGGATGGTGTCGGTGGCCCGGTCGGCACCGTCGTAGACGGTGCGGGTCCAGCGGGGGATCTCGTCGGCGTTGGCCACAATGAACAGTGCGCTGCTAGGGACCTCGGCGTTGTAGTAGGGGTCGCGTTCGGTGACGGTGTTGCCGCGCGAGTCATAGAAGGTATCGGTGACCACGCGTCCGCCGCCGGGGGCCGGGGCCTGGGTCTGGCGCTGGCGCAGGAACCCGTCCAGGATCTTGTAGCTGGTGGTGTAGTCGCCGTCGGCGTTGAGGGCGTGGGTGGTCACCGTGGTCGGAGTGTCCTTGGCAACCTGGTACTCGAACCGCAGGGACGGAGTGAACCCGAGCTCGCGTTTGCGGTCGGCGAGCCAGACGTCGGTCAGCCTGCCGAGGGGGTCGTAGGCCAGTTCGGTGGTGTTGCCGTCGGCGTCGGTTTCGGCGATCACCTGCGAACGGGCGTCGTATTCCTCGACCGTGACATGGCCCAGGGGGTTGGTGGTCTCCACCTTGGTGTCGTGGCCACCGGCCAGGGCGGCAGTGTAGTCGGTCGTGGTGGTGTTGTTCTCGGCGTCGGTGACCGAGACGGCCCGGCCGTAGTCGTCGAACTCGGTGGCGGTCACGGTCTGGAAGACCGGTGTGGTGCCGTCGTAGTCGGCCACCCGCTGGGTCTGGGTGGGGCGTCCCTGGGTGGGGGTGTCGCCGAACGCGCCGCCATCGTAGAGGGTGCGGGTGTGAGTGATGACATCGTCCACCGACGCCGTCGCCTCGCAGTCAGCGGCCACGGTGCGGGTCTGGGCAACCAGGGACAGCAGGTGCGCGCTGGTGTTGCGGGCGTAGGTGGTGTTGGTGCACCGGTCATCGTCGGGGTCAGCCACGTCCCCTTGGTCGTGGACCTGGGTGATCATCCCGTAGGCGTCGAAGGTGTTGACCGTGCTGGTCTGACGGAACGACCCGTCAGCTAGAGCGGTGTAGGTGTCGATCCGTTCGGTGTTGACCATGTGAGCGCCGCGCTCGTCCCAGGTGTGGGAGCTGGTCGCCGTCTGGTCCTTCCACGGGGTGGTGATGGTCTTGGAGACCACGTCCCCGCCCACGCCGTTGCGGACGATGGTTTCGCGGGTCTGTCCGTTGAAGACAGGGTCGTCGGCCACGCTGGTGCCGGTGGAGTCGGTGACCTGGGCCGAGCGGGTGCCGTCGGGGAGGTGGTCGCCGTCCATGCCCTGGTAGAACAGGTGCTCGGTCTCGGTCTGGACCTCGTCCGGGTGGCCGGTGCGCACGATCACCCGGTCGTAGCCGCGCCACTGCGACCAGGTGCGCTTGTCCTGGTCGACGAACCCGTCGTCGTCCATGTACCGCCAAGCGGGGGCGCCGACGTAGTCGTAGGTGGTGACCTGGTCCGGCTGCCCGCCGACCAGGTCGACCTCGACCAGCTGCTGCACGGTGTACTTGGCGAACCAGTCGGTGATCTCCTCCGCACCCGCTTGGTGGGTGCGGATCACGGGGAAGCAGGTGCTGGTGTTGGCGTGCGGTTCAGGGGTGCTGCCCGCGGTGCAGTCGGGGGTGGCGTAGTTGACATTCACCTGCCCACCGGTCTCGGTGTAGATACTGGTGATCCGCCACTTGTTCATCGGCGCCAGACCGTCGGTGGTGGAGTCGATGCGGTTGGGCATCGGTGTCCCGGCGAAGGTGATGGCGGGGTAGGACTCGGTGCCGCCGACGTGGCCGGTGTGGGTGATCGAGTCCAGCCACAGGGCCGGGTCGGTGCCGTCCCCCGGGTCGGGGAACTTGTGCTCGAACTTCCAGGTGTCGACGGTGGTGTAGTCGGTGCCGTCGTGGACCTGAGTGGTGATCTGGTCGAGCCTCTTGGTGGTCCAGAAGGTCGGCGAATGCTGGCCCGCGCAGTCGGTGCCGCACTCCTGGTCGAGGGGGGTGTCGGGCCAGTGCTCAGCGTTGTCCTCGCTGCGGTCGGCGACCGCGCAGTCGAAGTTCTCGTCCGACAGGCACCGCTCGGACACGGTGTAGGTCACCCGGGCGGGAGCGGTGGCGTGCGGGGCGTCCTCGCGCAACCCGTAGTCGGTGCGCACCAGGTAACCGCCGCGGTCGTAGTCGACCGGATCCGAGGAGAAGTTGCGGCCGTAGTTGTTGGTCTCGGCCTCGTAGTAGTTGGCCAGCGCGTTGCCCTGGGCGTCGACCACGTAGTCCAGGTTCCACCGCCAGGCCTGGTCGCACCAGGCGTCGTCCAGGGTGGCGTTGTAGCAGGGTTCGCCGGAGTCGTTGCCGAAGACGGGGACGGTCCAGGCGGAGTTGGTCTCCTCGTCACCGGTGGTGTGGCCGGGCAGGCGGTTGAGGCCGAAGAAGTACTGGGTGCCGTCGGCCGTGGTGACCTTCCAGTACTCGCCGTCGTTGTCACCGTTGGTGGTCCCGGTCAGCCGTTCGACCTTGGAGCCGTCGTCGTTGCGCGGGGTCCACTGGCCGTCGTCGTAGACCAGGTCGGTGGCCTGGCCGCCCAGGTTGAGGGTGGCGTTGTGGTGGGACCAGCACTGGTCGGGGATCTCGGTGCCGTCGTCCTGGCAGGTGGCGTAGCGGCGTTCAATGTAGCCGGGGTGGTAGTCGAACCCTTCCCCGATCCAGGAGGTCTGGTTGTTTGTGGTGGAGATCCGGCCGTCCACTGACTGGGAGGAGTAGGACAGGCCGATCTCGGGTTTGAGGCCGCCGGCCACGTTCGGGGCGGCCATCGGGTAGTTCCAGGAGAACCCGCCGGCTTGTGTGCCCACGTTCCAGGTGGAGGAGGGGCTCAGCGAGGTGGCGGTGTAGTCGCCGGTGGCCTCACCACTCGTGCTGGTGGTCGTGGTGGCGGCCGCGGTCAGCAGGGTGCCGGAGGAGGTGGCCGGGGCAGTGGCGGTCAGGGTCTGGGTCTGGGTGTCGTTGACCGAGTCCAACTCGTGGGAGGCCAGGCAGTCCGCCTCCTCCTCGGTGCCCTCCTCACAGGGGGTCAACGCGATCAGGGACAGGCGGGAGCCGTAGTTGGCCCCGTAAGCGGTGGCGAAGTCGGCGTAGTCCACCTCCACCTCGACCGGCCCGGCGGAGTCCACCCCGTCGGTCCGCGTCAGCCTCAAGGTCAGACCCGACAGTCCCAGAGCGGCGGTCTCGTCCCTGTCCAGGACCTGAACCTCGACACCGGTCACGGGCTGAGGCTCCGTTTCCTCGACAGGGTCGGCGGTGTCACTCTCCTCAGTTGCATCAGGGGCGGAGTCCTCATCCGACGGTTCGCCGTCCTCGGTAGTCCCCCCGGATTCCTCGTTGTCCTCAGGCTGTTCCGGTGCCCCGTCAGGTCCAGGCTGGGGTGTGGGGTCATCGGGGTTCGGAGTGGGCTCCCGTTCAGGGATCCCTTCCCCTTCCTGGTCCGGGGAAGCCGAGTCAGTTCCGTCTCGGCCCTCTTCCGGTTCCTGGGGTATGCGTCGCTCGGCGGTACCTCCACGGGGGTCCGCCTCCTCCGGCGTGTTCACCTCCGTCGAGAGGGGGGAGTCCCACTCCTCGAAGTCCTGTCCGTGCACCGCACCGAGACTGATAGCCGCCTCATCGTCCTCCGCCGGAGCGGCGAAGGCACGGGCGTCCGGCTGTTCCAGGTCGACCGCCGCTGTCCCGGGATCAGGCCACTGTGCCTCGTCCAAAGCGGGAACAGAAGCATCAGCCGCAGCGCTGTCCTGCGCGATCGCCTCCTGAACGGCCGCCTGCCCGCGCACCGACGCCATCTCGGCGACCTCGGGCCGGGAGTTAACCGCCATCGCGGAAGCGGGCAGTGACGCGACCAGACCCGTCACGGTGACCAGAGCGGTGAAGGAGACGAACGTCTTACGGACACGCCTGCTGGCGGGCACACGGGACGCGGATTTAACGGAATGAGCCGTGTCGGACACGTGGGGGAACCTCCCGCCCACCAGACCGGAGTCCGGTGGGCAGATCGTGTGTCAAGGGATTACGGGGTGGGGGACGTGTGAGTCAAGACGCGGGAAGGAAGCCCCACATGATGCTGCTGAGGTCGCTTTCAGTCAGTACGCCCTGGTAGAGGTGGACGTCACTGATGTCACCCGACCACGCGTCGGCGAACGCCTGCTCGAACTGGGCGCCACCGATCACCGTGGGTCCGTTCGCGTGCCAGGCGGCGGGCACATCCGCCGTGCCCTGCGACATGCCGTCGACATACAAGGTGATCTCCCGCCGTGTGTGGTCGTAGGTGGCGGCCAAGTGCGTCCACCGGCCGAACTCCGGGGCGTCATCCGACAAGGCACGGTGCCACCCGGAGGCCCCGATCTCGTCGGACGGTGGCACCTTCATCACCCAGTTGTCCCAGTCGTAGGAGTACTGGTAGCTGAGGTAGAAGCCGCTGTGGGCGATGCCGTTCTGGGCCACCGCCGTGGCGTTGTGTCCGACCTCGTCCAGACGCACCCACGCGGCCACGCTGTAACTGCGATCGGTACGCACCGTGGGGTCTTCAGTGGTGATGTGCTCCTGCTGGCTCGCGTCCAGACGGACCCCGGGGGTGAAGGTGACGTCGTTGAACGCCTGGTTCCACGCGGTCTGGGGGTCCCCGTGCAGGGTGCCGTCCAGGCCGTGGTCAGAGGAGTCAGCCACTGCGGTGCCACCGGTCTCGTCAAGGAGCCAACGCCCTTCCAACGCAGCCGGTTGGTTGGCCAGGCTCCACGCCTCCGACCGCGACTCCTCGTCCAAAGTCTGGTCGGTGACAACCCGATCCCACACGCGCACGTCGTCGATCGCACCAGGCCAGTGGTAGTCCTGTACGCCCTGGTAGATTCCCCGGCCAATCGTCAGCCCGGACCCGGCGTTCCAGGCATCGTCCTTGACCGCGGTGGACTGCTCGACCCCGTCGACGTACAGCGTCAGCTCACCGGTGGCGGAGTCGAAGATCCCCAGCAGATGCGTCCACACTCCGAGTTCGACCGGATCCGTGGAGAAGGCGTAGTTCCAGCCCGTGCCACCGCCTTGGGTCACCTCGTCCGAGGGTGCCATCTTGAACACCCACCGCTCGGTGCTGTACCCCTGGTATCCCAGGTGGAAGGCGGACTGGTGCACACCGCCCTGAGCCACTGCGGTCGCGTTGCCCGAAGGACGTTCGTCCAAGCGCACCCATGCCGACACCGAGAACGTCTCGCTGGTGTCCGCTACGGGCACATCAGTCGCCAGTGCCTCAGAAGCACCGTCCAAGCCCGTCGCCGTGCCTTCCAGCCGGTAGGAACCACCGGAGTTCTCCCCTACGCGGCCACGGGTCCAGCCGACGGAACCGGTCGCCGTCGCCGTTCGGCCCTGGTCCATGACATCGGTCGCGGTCGTGCCCTGTCCCTCGTTCAAAGGGAAGTAGGACACCGGATCCGCAGGTGGGGCGACCGTGAACGTGTAGACCAGGCCGCACTCGGAGGAGTTACCGTGCGCGTCGGTGATCCGGGCGTGGATCAGGTTCGGGCCGGACCGGTGCGGCGTGACGGGAACGGTGACCTCCTCGCCCGGGGTGTCCAGGTCGATGGTGGTGGAGCAGGAGGCGTCGTTGACGCTGTAGTGGTAGGCGGCGGCGTCCTCGACCCCGTTGTTGGCGAAGGTGAAGTCACCGGTGCGGCCCACACTGCCGTGTTCGTCGTCGCCTGCGGGGTAGTCGGTGGAGGTCACCACGGGTCCGGTGTCAGGCTTGGAGGTATCGACCGACAGGTAGCACCACTGCGACCACGGACCCCAGTTGACCGAGTCCTGGCCTCGTCCGCGGTAGGCGATCAGTTCCTGCTCGGGCAGACCGGAGACGGTCACCGACCGGTAGCTGCCCTCAGGCCACGTGGCCACCGTGGCACTCGTCGAGTCGGCTGAACCGAGCGTGGTCTCGGCGCCGTCGATCTTCCACTCGAAGTGGGCCTTGACCTGCTGGCCTACCCAGTAGGAGTCACGGTCTCGGATCTGGGCCCGCAGCGTGACCGTGGTGTCGTTGATCAGCCTGGGGTTGGCGGGGTCGGTGGAGCACACCCCGCCCAGGGAGTCGGAGACGGTCGAGGTGATGGGTTGCTCGGGCGGGTGGTTGTAGTCGACGACCAGGACCGGCGGGTCGGTGTCGATGTTAAACCTGCGCCAAGCCGTGGTGCCAGCCTCGTCGCGTTCCTTCAGTCGCAGGTAGATGTGCGATTTGTTGTTGTCCAGACCCCACTGGTAGGCGTCGGTGGCATCGAACTCCACGCCGCTGGAGGCGGGGCAGGTGGCCCAGCCGCCGGTGACGTTCTGGGTGTCCAGGTGGTCGCGGGCACTGGGCTGGTTGTTCCACGTGGTGTCGGAGTCGAACGCGTCGACCCGGTGGAGCTGGACGTGGGAGTCGCTGTTGCAGTCGTAGGCCCAGTCGACCTCGGTGCGCAGGGTCGCCGAGTTGATGATGGTGTTCTCGTGCTCGGTACGGCCCATGGTGGTGAACTGGAACAGCGCCCGGCGGGTGTAGACGCGGTCCCATTCGATGCGGCCCACACCGACGGACTCGACGCTGGGGTTGAAGTACTCCTGGTTCGGAAAGGCCTTGTCCACGTAGGCCCAGTTGGGGCGGGACGCGCTGACCGACGGGTCGATGTAGACGGGGTACTCGGTGGCCTCGTCGGTGAGCATCTGCTGGTCCGGGACCAGACGGATGGCATCCACGTCGACGGTGGTCTCCACCGGCTCTATGAGAGAGCCGGACAGCGGTGCGACGGCCGGGTCCTCGGCCGGGGCGGCCTCATCGGCTCCCGTGGAGTCCCACATGGAGGGGGCCTGGATGGCGAAGACGCTGCGGCCGCCCTCGTCACCGGTGGCCTCCAGGTTGCCGTGGTCGTCGACGGTGACCGTGACGCCGTTCGTGCCCAACGCCAGCTGAAGTTCGGCCAGCTCAGGGGCAGCTGCGGCCTCGGGGGTGTGGACCACCAGAACTTGCGTGAATCCCTCGACCCCGGCGGTCAGCACCAAGTCCACGTCGGGCAGCACGTCCGCGTAGGTGGCCTGGTTCCCCTCCAGGGTAGGAGTGGGTAGGTCGTCGATCCAGTCGAGCTCGACGCTATTGGAGCCCACACCGATCCGTGCCATCGATGTGTCCCCGCCGCCGGAGAAGGCGATGTCCGTCCCCGCTGCGCGCGGGCGGACCATGCCGTCCTCTGCTGTGACCAGCGTGGTGTCGACGTCCACCCAGCCTTCGTCGGAGCGGACACGGACCGGGACCGCGTGGGTCTCCATGGTCAGCGTGCCGTCGGGGTTGGCGAAGTGCTGGGTCTTCTCGTCAGTGAGCCCCTCGATCTCCACCCGCTCCCCGGTCTGCTCGGCAAGAGCCAGGGCGTCCTGCTCTTCAGCGGTGGTGGGGTCGCCTCCAGCCACTCCAGGGGCGGGTTCTTCGGGGTGGGCATGGGCTGGCACTGCCGTGAGCAGTGTCAGCACCAGCGTGGCGGCAGTGGTGACCGCCGCCGCTCGGGTCAAGGGGCGACACATGGGGGATGCCTCTCGCGGGGTCGTACAACAGCATCAATTCGGACATACAGGACGCCGGGATTGTCGGGAGACGCTAACAGACACACGGCGACGCCGATCCCGCGCCTACCAGCAACTTCGCACCTGCATGTTTACGGTGAAACACCGTCCGAACTGGTTCTTCGATCCCAATGGGGCGAGGTATCCGAAATCCATCGCGGGCAAATCTGGTGACCTACATCACAATGACAGCGTCTGTGTAAGTCACAGCTTTAGAACAGAACAGCAAAGCATCGAATCGTCCCTGCGACTCGGAACCGAGCCGACGAAGCACCACACGATCAGTCATGTGCGTCAAGTCAGCCGACAAGCCCTGCCACTCGGCGGCCTGAACCCTCGCTTCGGCTCCGAACCGCGACGGAGCCAGTGCGCGCCAGCCTGAAGCGCTTGAGCTCGGGGGCGATCACTACCCCGCTGCGGCGCGAGCACTCTCGGAGACCCAGACAGCCAAGGGATCGCGGTACGGGCTCACGGCAGATGCCAGCAGGTTGCCCTGGATATCCCGGATGCGATCGAGGGCGAGCATCCCGAGTGAATCTCAGTCTCATATCGACGCGAACGCCTGGAATGCACCATTCGTCCCTTACATGAACACATGGCACGTATGCTCCATTGAGTGGTACAGAGTCCCACCTGGAAGCCGCTCCCTGACCTCAACCGAAGGATCTCTCCCCATGGCCCTGGCAACACGTGTGAAGCGAGCCGGTGAACGACTCCTGCCTCCCGCTGCCAAGGCACGCCTGGAGGAGGAGCGCCGCCAGGCAGCCGAACAAGCCGCCGAGGAACGCCGCCAGGCAGCCGAGCGGAAGCGGCTGGCCAAGATCGCCCAGCGACGCCAGAACCTCCTCGACGGCGATCCGACGGTGCGGACCTTCACCGCCGACGGCACCAAGCTCCTGGGGCGGGTCGTGGACGACTTCACCGCCGCCGACGCCTCCGCGCACAACCTGCGCCTGGTCACCGACGCCCTGGAGAAGGCCGGAATCGACCACTTCCTCGTCCGCGGCCGCTCCCCGCTGCGGCACGTGGTCGGCGTCCACCGCGCAGAACGCAAACGCGTCCTGGAGACCATGCGCGAGCTACACGCCTCCAGCACCCTGTACGCGGTCAAGCCCGGCCCCCAAGGCAGCGCCGCGGCCGCCTGCGCCTACGTCGACGGGGCCCTCGACGAGCAGATCAAATCCTCCCTGACCATCCGCTTCGCCGAACCCCTCCTGTCCCCCACCGGACGCGTCCTGGCCGGGTTCGAATACGGGTGCGACGTGGAGTTCTGGCGCGACGGCGCCATCCTCCTCCAACGCGACAACACCCACGAGATCCTGGCCAAACTGCGCTCCCAGACACCCCACGACGTCCTGGCCGACTCCCTGGTGGCCCCGCGCCGCAACAAGGTCGCCGACGTCCTGCCCCGCTCGGAGCAAAAACCCGCCACGCTGACCGTGGCCGGACGCCAGCACCCCACCTTCGAACCCTTCACCTGGACATTGGTGGACCAGGTCGACTTCCCCGTGGACGTGGTCTACACCTGGGTCGACGGCGAGGACCCCGAACACGCCGCCAAGCGCGCCCGCCACCGGAAGGGCGGTACGGCCGGTCTGGCCGCCAACGCCTCCCGGTTCACCAGCCACGACGAGCTGCGCTACTCGCTGCGCTCACTGCGGATGTACGCACCGTTCGTGCGCCACGTCTACCTGGTCACCGACAACCAGGTCCCCGCATGGCTGGACACCGACGCGGCGGGCATCACCGTGGTGGACCACCGCGACATCTTCGCCGACCACGAAGCGCTACCCACCTTCAACTCCCACGCCATCGGCACCCGGCTGCACCACATCGAGGGGCTGTCGGAGCACTACCTGTACTTCAACGACGACGTGTTCCTGGCCCGCCCCGTGCGGGCGGAGGACTTCTTCCACGCCAACGGCATCGCCCAACTGCCCTTCTCCCCCTTCCAGTTCGGCGTGGGCCAACCGGTCGAGGGGGAGGTCGCACCGAACTCGGCGGGCAAGAACGTGCGCGCCCTGTTCGCCGAGCAGTTCGGACGCCAGATCACCCACAAGTTCAAGCACACACCGCACCCGCAGATCCGCCAGGTGATGCTGGACCTGGAGGACAGGTATCCCGAGGAGGTGGCGCGCACCACCCGCTCACGGTTCCGCTCCCTGTCGGACGTGGGGTTCGCCGCGACGATGCACCACCACTACGCGCTGCTCACCGGCCGGGCGGTACCAGGCGAGTTCCGGATGCGCTACGTCGACATCGGCGCCCCCGACGCCAGGGAGCGCCTGGACCGGTTGGAGACCTCCGAGGAGGTGGACTTCTTCTGCCTCAACGACTTCGACACGCCCCCCGAGGCCCAGGAATCCGTGCACCCAATGGTGGGCGACTTCCTCCAAGCACGCTTCCCCTTCCCCTCCCCCTACGAGAGGACGACAGGGTAGGCACGCGGGCATGGGCGGCAACCGACGGGGCCGCCCGCACGACGGGTGTGCCGGGATGCGGTTCCGGCACACCGGAGCCTCCATCGCTACCAGCACAAAGAACTCGCGGATCCAGGGAGATTGCACGCTCTCGCCGCCCCGTACCCTCATCATGGTCGTGGCGGGGCCACGTCCCCACCGCCCCCCGTTTCCCTGGAACCGTGCGTGCATTCATTGGAGGAGCCGACCGTGACCGCATCCTGCAGTGTGTACCTGTACGGCACACTGCCTGAGAACGTTCGTCTGCTGGCTGAGTGGGCACCGCGGCTACACGATGGCACCCCGGTTGCCGTCTACATCGAGCCCACCGATGACAGGTTCGCGATCGGGGTGGATGTCGATGACGTGGACACCGGGCTCACCGTCCTTGCCGAGCTACGCCAAGTGTGGCAGCAAGCTCGCCAGGTCTTGGGACCGGGCAGCCTGCCGCTGACGCAGGCCGTCGTCGAACACGAGGACTCTCAGCAGCACTGGAATGCCATGGACCACTGGTGCCAGGACAAGCGCCTGGCCGACTTGCGAGCGGACGGGTTCAACGGCATGACCGAAGCCAGCCGCCGTGCTCAGGGGTCGTGAGGTGAATTGGACAGTTCCTCCGGGTACTTGACCGGCTCAAGGATCTGCCACCAAGTTTGATCCCCGAATGACCACCAGCGAGAACCTCGCGAGGTGCCATCGGACGCCGCCCACCCACGATTCGTGCTCCGTTTATGCTCCGGAGTTCCGTACTGACACGACATCGGGCGGCATCACACGGCCTCAGACGGCATAGCAGATCGGATGGGGTGACACGAAACGGCACGAAAAGGCACGTGACGGCACCAGATCACCGGACTTCTAATCCGATGGCCGCAGGTTCGAATCCTGCCGGGTGCGCCACAAAACCCCAGTTCAGAAGGGGTGCGCGAGTCGAACAGGCGAGGCGCGGAGCCCGGATCCGGGCCTGAAATGCTCCGCGTGTGCTCCCCAGTGCAAGGTCCAGTACAGGTGGGCGAGGACCTCGCGGAGCATTTTGCCGTCCCGTGACCCTGCGGGCGCGCCGCATGTCCGCCCACCAGCGCCCCACAGCCGCCCCGACAGCGCCGCCCCAGGGCTGCGGGTGTCCCTCCCGCCTAAACACCTAACGCCCCTACCTTGGGACCGTCCGGGCGTGTCAGCCGCCCCCACGCCTTGACACGGGCACCCCATCATGCGGGAACCAGGACTGTCACCGGCCAGCGTTACCCTGCCCTGGTACCGCCACCCAGGCCAAAGACCCGAAGGCGAGGCGGAGGAGAAACCTGACAATCGCTGGTGGCCTGCACACCAACGCCACGAAGAAGCACCTCTACAGCCAAACGCGGGAGCCCGATATCCCCGGCAGGTCGAAGATGGGCAAGGATGAGCTCGTACGGGCGCTGCACGGGGAAAGCGAGCGGAGGATATCCGACTCGGGCCGGTCGTCCTGACCCACGCTCGCTTCCACAACGGACAAAGTGATGACGGAGGCGGTTAGTGCGACTCGATTACCGTGTGGGGGACATCCTCCAGGTCTCCTGCCCCTCCACCGAGGTACGGATCACTGGTAAGTCGCGGAACGAGGTGACGGTCGAGTGGCCCTGGTGGACCACCGACCCGGACTGTGACTGGCTCGAATGGAACGGCCGGGTCGCCCTCGCCGCCAACCCGGATTCCCATGATTGGGAGCACGAACTCTTCCGTATCGAACCGACCGCAGAGCCCCTCTCCATAGGCGGCACCTGCCGTATCGGCATCCCGCCCACCACCGTGCATGTCGTGGATGTCGGACATTTCGACCCCCCGCTGGAGACGGGACGGCTCCCTCGCCCCCGAACCGAGGTGGTGGTCATACGGGCCGGGCTTTCATACGACGCCGAGGTCGAGTGGGAGGGCTATGGGATCGACCCCGAGGACGACATCCCCATCACCTTCGACCTACTGTTCCGCCCCTACGCCTGTCTCGTCACCGGTGACGAGGTGGCCGATGCCGCCGGGCGCGCGTGGCGTTTCGACGCCCCTTGGGACTGGTCCCCCTTCGACGGCGGCGAGCTTCGTGAACCGACATGGCCGCTGATGCTCCTCAGCCGCAACGGCGGTGCGGACCCGGCAGCGGCAGCGGCCCTCGAGCACGCGACGAGGACCGGCTCGCACCGTCGGGAAATCACACGTTGGATCGATCTGGCCCGAGCGACCCCCACCCGAGCCAATCCCGGCGCGTGAGCAACCCACACACCCTGACAGAGAGTAGTGGGCCTGGGCCAACGGGGTGGATCCCTCGATTCACCGCAGGTCCACACGCTGACGACGGTGTCCTGTTCCCAAGACCACGCCGGAAGCTCCCGCTTCCAGGGCCAGGGGACCTTTGATCCGATGGGATAACAACCCCGGGAACGAGGAAACCCCAGGCCAGCGGGGTGAACATCCCGCGCAGCCCGGGGGCGGAGACGCCTTTTCGCTCCTGGTGCGCTCGCCGGTCCGACTACGACATCGGTGTCCTCACCGGAACCGGCCCACCCCGCAGCAGCGACGCCGTCGCTTCGGCCGCTGCTTTCGCCACGTCCGGGAACACCGTCTGGTAGGTGTCCTGGGTGAAGTGGGTGGTCGCGTGCCCCAACTCGGTGGAGACCACCTTCACGTCCGTCCCCGCGGCCAGGGCGAGGGACGCGGCCCCGTGGCGCAGCCCGTGCAACGTGATCGGCGGCAACCCCGCCGCACGCGAGATCCTCAAGAACCAGTCACTGACCTGCGCCGGGTGCCACCCCGAACCATCATCGCGGGTGAACACCAACCCCGTGTCCTCCCAGTTCTTCCCAGCCTGGAGTTTGGCCTCCAACTGAAAGCGCCGCCAAGCGCGCAGCGCTTTGATGGTGTCCGAGTCAAGGGTGATGGTGCGCTGGCCCGCTGCGCTCTTCGGCGTGCTCGTCACCGTCTCCCACGCGAGCTGGACGACCTGGACGCGGATGTCGATCTGCCCGTCCATCAGCCGGGTGTTGGACCACGGCAACCCCACAGCTTCCCCTCGTCGGAGGCCTTTGGCGGCGATGAGGTGGAACATCGCATACAGCCACCGGTACTTGCGCGCGTGGACCAGGAAGGTACGGGTCTGCTCCGGAGTCCACACCATCACCTCCCCCGGCACTGTCCCATCCGCCTGCCACTGGCGAACCCGGTCGGGGGTCCACACCATCGGCTTGACCCTCGGGCACGACGGCAACCGCACGTGTGAGGCGATGTTCACCGTCATCGGGAGGTCAGGGCGGCGCACCGCGTCGGACAGCGCGCTGCGCAAGGTGGCGCGGATACGGTGCTTGGTGGACAGCGAGATGGCCCGCTGACCGCGTACCGACGCCTGCACCTTCGCATCGTCCGATTCGCGGCACTCCAGGATGTGCGTGTTGGCCTCCTCGATGACCGTGAACATCGCCTCCACGTGGCGGGCCTGGAGTTTGTCCAGACGGCGCCGGCCCAGGTGTGGGACGAGGTACTTGTTGATGTGGCCGGCGTAGGAGGCACGGGTACCCGGAGCGAGGTCGGGTTTGCCGTCCAACCACTCCGTCAACCACGCGGCAACGGTAGGTACTTCGGCCCGTACGTCCGCCCCGGTGCCGATGCGCTTGCGGACCTCCTCCAGGTCTGGGAGGGGTCGGCGGTTGGCGGGCGCGGTCTGGATCAGGTCCGCGATCTGCACCTCGATGTCCTCATCCCCTGATGCCAGAGCGAGGAGCGCTTTGACTTGGTCCAGCCCTTCGACGGCCTCGGTGTGGGTGGCCAGCCCGACCCTGCGTGCCTGACGCCTCTTGCCGTCGGTGGTGCGGGGGAGTTCGTACTGGAACGCCCACGCCCCATGGGACGGGTTCCAGCCCCCGCCCTTGCGCTTGAGCTGGGGACACGTCACCCCCAACGCCTTCCCGGTCGTCTCGTCGCGGCACCCGCACCGTTTGAACGTGGACCCTTCACGAGTGGCCATCTACGACCTCGCCTTCGTCTCGGTGGTCTCGCGCGACCCGCATCCGGAACAACGGCCGCCCACCGGCAACCCGAGATAGGCGAGTACTCCCGCCGTGGGGATGACCCATGTTCTTCCGGTCCGGTGGGCGGGGACGGGGAAGGCTCCTTGGCGTAGGAGCGTGTAGGTGGTGGTCCGCCCAATGCCGAGCATCCGCCCAGCCGTCCCGGGGTCCAGCACCACCGACAACGAGGCGACCTCGTCCAGCCTGACCGGAGTGTTCACAGCCACCTCGTCCACCTCCTCCCCATCTCTGGCCTGCGCAGATACGGTTCGCGGCCCCGTGTTGGACAGGGCAGGACGCATCCACGCTCGACCTCGCCGAGGTGGTCAAGCGGATTCGGCGCGTTGACCGTCCGATGGGCGAAGGACCTCACCCCAGCGCCCGTTTCGCGGGGTTTCACCCGATTCCCGCCACCCGCCCATCCGGCGCGGGAACCGGGGACAGCCAGGGTCGGGCCGTCAGACGGCCCGACCGCCCCGATCAGCGCGTCCTGGGGTGATGAGCCCGCCCCGGGCGCCAGGGCCGACGTCGGGGCGCTGGTGGCCCCACACGCCCCAGGCCGGGACAGCCCCACACGGTGATCCGAACGACCCCGCCCCCAAGGACCGTCCGCTGGCCAGGGCCGTGGTGTCAGGTACAGGTTTTCGGGTCTTGCCATCGGCGAACCTCTTCCTCGCTCGTCCTCGCGCCCTGATGAACTCCTAGGAAGACGTCTTCGCAGCGAATGCGACACCCGCCCCGGGAAGAGGGCACGACCGCAAGAACCCGACTGGCCTCGCGCAAGGCCAGTCGGGTGTCGATGAGGTGGGTCAGGTGTTGCTGGCGAGTGTGTGGGCGAGCCGAACGCATGGGCAGCCGAGCCGCTGCATGAGATCGAACACAATACCCTCCCTGGGTATTTACCGGGTGGGGGTGTGGGCTGTAATGCGCCCACACCCCCCGGGGGGGCGGGTGTTAGCTGGCGTTCGGGGCCAGGGCCTTGGTGGTGAGGTAACGGCGAGGCCGCTCACGGGTCAGCTCGGCCGACCCTTCGGCCACCAGGCGGGCGAGGTTGTTCTGAATCGCTCCGATCGACCGCCCCCGGAGGAGGTGGCTGATCTGGGTCGCCCCGAACTCCTGGTTCGGGTCGCTGTCGAGGATGGCCTGGACCATCAGCTTCAGTTCCCCCGGGGCGAGCCGGTTCATGCCGCTCACCGGGTTGACCGCCCCAGCCTCGTCCCCATCCAGCCGGTGGGTAGTCACCGGCGCGACCGCGGGACGCTGGGGCGAGGTCGACACGGGCGTCTCTGCCTGGGCAGTAGCCGGGTCCGTGGGAGTGACCGGAGCCTCGCAGGCGTCGACCGCGTCGGGATCGGTGTCGGTGGCCTGCTGGTCACCCTCGGCCTCTGCCTCCGGAGTCAGGACAGCACCCGTGGTGACCATCGTCCAGTGGTCGGGCAGGCGCCGCCTACCGTCGCGGCCGCCCGGGATCCGGGTAGCGGCGCCTTCCTTCTCCAGGTTGTTGAGGTGCTTGGTGATGGTCGAGCGGCCCATCCCGACGGCGTCGGCGAGTTCGGTGACGGTGACCGGTTCGGTGAACATGCCCAAGGCGGTGAGGATGCGATCGCGGGTGTGCGTGGTCGAGCGGTGCGAAGTCATAGCGGCAGTCCTTATGGTTGTGGGTGTTGGCTCGCGCCCGCCCCGGAAGTGGGATGGCCTGTCGCACTGGTGCTGGGCGCGAGTGGTGACGGGTTCGGCTCCGGGGAGGGCGCGTTGTTGGCGCGCCGCCCGCCCCAGGGCCGGGCTAGAGCCTCGGCTGGTTGAGGCCCACCTGGGTGCGGTGGAGGTGGAGCAACACGTCCCCGAGTTGGTCGCGGTGACAGGCGAGCACCCACCTGGCCGATCCGTGAATGGCGTGCGCAGTGCGCATGTAATAACTCCTGATCTTTTGCTGTACTTCTCTTGGGCGACCCGAGGTTCACTTGGGGGTTGTGTTTTGTCAACCCGCCACATAAACCGGTTTTCAGCCCACCCCAGAAACCGGCCTTCCGGTTCAGGAGCGATCCAAGAGGAACTTGGTCGAGGCGGTTTTGTCAAACCGCGCAGCGAAATTTTCTGAGCTCCGGTCGTGTGGGTTGAAGGAGACACAGGAGCACACGAGATGGGGCGGCGTTGAGGCACGGTTCATGAGGCCGAGCTGGGCGATCATGTTTCCATGAACGGCACGGTTCCGGATGATTACCCGAACACGCCCAAAAGGATGATGTGGACATCATTTATTTATGGGACAAGTGGAACGGTGGGGGGAAGGAGGGAGGCCGACCAGGTATGAGAGCAGATGGGCGGGGGCGGGCGGCGCCTGCCGAGGCAGGGGCCGCCCGCCCCCTACGTGAGATGACGACCTACTAGGTATTCAGTCGGGGCACCCATAGGAGTAGGCGAGAACACCCTGACCTGCGGTGAGAGCGGGGTGGGGGCACTCCGTTCTAAGGGGAGTAGGCCATGGAGCACTCTCACCACCCCTGTTCACACCATGATCAGCACCTCGGAGCGATCGCCGAGGGCGCGCACGGCGAACGGCGGCTGGGCACGTGACCACCACCTCCCCCGTCGGCTTGTCCTTTCGGGGATGAACGGCAAAAAGTAGCTCTCCCCGACATGGGAGATCTAGAGGTCCGAGGTGGCTCCTATGCACTACTCTCATGCCATCCGAATGAGCTGACTTTCTGATCATCGCCTATCGAGTTTTCTCCTTTTTCAACACCCCCAGCCACACAACGACGAACCTCGCAGGATTGCGCAGAAACCTTCACTGCACTCCTCCGTGACACTGATATGAGGGGGAATCCAGGGATGCTCAATGCGTTTCTTTCCCCCCGAGATCAGCTGTCGGATTCCTGCGACGACCGAGTGTATTTCCCTCATGGGAATGACCGCCGTTGATGCGGTGGTCAGCAGTCCTATTTCACGTCCGGTTCCGGTTCCGGTCAGCACGGGGCGGGCGCCTACGTGGTCGGTGAAGGCCGCACCCCTGCTGTCGGAGCCGCGGTGTAGCTTCACCACACAGCCGACTCCCCTCTCTTCTGGACGGGCCGACCATGGAGTTCCACGCCCCCGGACGCCCCGGGGACCTGCCCCCGTTCGACACCCTCTGGGCCCGCGCCGCCGCGCTGGCCGCCCTGGAGGCGGGCGGCAGCAAGAACCAGCACACCTATGCCGACGCGGTCGTGCACCACGACGACGCAGGCGGTAACGAGTGGAGGCTCGCGCGGATCGCGGGCGGGCGCGGGGTCCTCGTCGGCGCCGACCACGAGTGCGACGACCATGTCGATATCGAGGGCTACGACCCCTACGCCGGTCCCGACTGGCTGCCCTGGACCTGGTTCACCGAGTTGGAGAACCGACGTGAACAGGGGTTCGCCTACTGGTGGGACGGGGCCGTCTGGGCGCGCATCGACTACCCCGATCTCATCGACGATGACGGCCTGGGCTTCCTGCTGCCTCACCTGTCCACGGCAGAGAGGGCGGCCAACCAGGTTCTGGAGTTTCTTGACGTGGGCTCTTTCTCGGACGCGTGGGAGGAAGGGTCCCCTCTCGTGCACCGTGTACTGGAACTGGCAGAGCGGGGTACCGGAAGCGAGGAGGAGTGGCGTGCGGCCCTGGGCGGGGTCCTAGTCTTCGCCGCGCGCCAGGACTCGCAGTACGTGGACTGCGAGGAGGACGAGTTCGATGTGGCCCCTGCTCTGGCGGTGGCCCGGGCGACCGGCCTGGTCAAGGGATCGGAGGCCGAAGTCAAGCCCGCCGGGGAGGGCCGCCCCGAGGGCTGGGTGCCACGCCTGGGGTAGGCATCGCTCCCGGACGATCCGGCACCCGCTCCCACCTACCCAGCGTGTGACCACCCTTGACGTGTGACAACACCCGCAGGAGACACCGAACGCGGCGGGGGTGGTGTCACCGAACGTGTGGTGACACCACCCCCGAGGAGCGAGTCTGTGGTCAGCCGGTCATCGTCTGCCACTGTCGGATCAGGCGAGCCAGGTCGTCGAACTCTCCGGCTTCCCTCTTCTCATCACCGGAGCCGGACGGGACGGGTACCACCCTGTGGCGGCCCACTCCCCTGGACTCCCCGTGAACCGACTCCCTGGGCACTCGTTCACGCAGTCGAGCCATACGTTCCTCGTGCCTGACCAGGTAGGGGCGCACAGCGCCGATCCCGGAGTCGTCCACGCACCAACCGCGCTCAACCTGCCTGGGCCTGCAGGGTGGGGGCACCACTCCCGCCTCCAAGGCGGTGTTGTCGAAGGCGTGCGCCCATGAGGTGAAGTGCTGGTTGCTCGCCGTGCGGTAGTTCGAGACCCATCCCGGATCATCGGCCACTCCCGTCCCAGCGGGCGGAGGCGTAGAGGGCGCCTGTTTGGCCACACACTCCTCACGGGGACGCTGGGAGCGGGCGTCCCGGGCTCTGCTTGCCTCTCTGGCCGCCGACGGGCCGCCTGCGGGCGAGAGGACACGAGCGCCAAGAGCGCGGCGAGCCACCACCGTACTCGGCTGGCCCACCCCCGTCGACGCCTGCGGTGCCTTCCAATAGACTCGGCCACGGTTACCTCCTGAAATAGCGCAGGTGGAAATCACGCCCCGGACTGGTGTTGGCAGCACCACCCGGGGCACCTTTCTTTACACATCGATTCCTGGGGACACAGGTGCCTTGCCCGCCTCGCCCCGGAACGGGTTGGGGCGGGTGTCAATGGCCCCGGGTTCGCACGCACCCGGAACTGCGCTTCCTCACCTCAACCGCCCCAGGAGTCGGCGTTCGTTCGCCCCACCCCAGGCAGGTCATCCCAGGTAGATCGGACTACCGAGACTGCTGTTGGAGCTCACGTCTCGAATGTCCGCAAAGTCGATACCGAACCTGGAAACGCACACAAAAACTCGCATTTCAGACATAGGGGAACTCCGGATTCCAGATCGAAAAGAGCACGAAAGAATCGCCGCCGCACGTGGCAGTGCCGATCGTTCCTGACAGGAACGAGAATCTTCAACCGGAATTCGTCAGAACAGTCACGGCACCCCGAAAATCTTCAGAAACGGTCGTGCGGGCCGCGTGCCCTGCGCATGACTGCGGCCGCCCGTCCAGGAGGCTCCTGAACAGGCGGCCGCTGGTGCGCCGCGTCAGTCGATCGGGTGGCGTTCGGCGACCTGCATGAGCGTCAACCGGTCCTGGCTGTGGGCGGGCCTCCACACCGCAACCGCCGGTCCCGGTTCGGCGAGATCGGCGTACGTGGCCAGATAAGCCCCCGCCCGACTACTGCTCCTGGGGGCGAGCACCCTGGCCAGGTTGGTCTCCCTGACCCGCGAGTGCACGACGAACAGCACCACCGAGGCAAAGCGCGTCGCCCGCGCGAGGTCGGCGTAGCCGGTCATCTTGTCCCGCACCATCGCCAAGGTCTCCGAACCGGTGTCGTACTCCACGAACACGTGCGCCTGCTCCCCCTCCTGCTCCCATCGCACGTAGCCGTCGGGGCGCACGTAGCGGCCCCACCGCTTAGCGCACTCGGCCTCGTTCAACCACTGCGCCAGCTCCGCACCCGGCGTCTGGCGGGCCGCGACGGTGAAGGCGACCAGGCAGTCGACCAGCCCGAGCATGTGCCCCAGGCGGGGTGAGTCCGCGACCCCCGCCGCCCGATCGAACCGGTAGGAGACCGCCTCAGCTCCCCTCTTCTGGGCGAGCAACCGGGCACCGGCTGAGCCGAGCACCCAGTGGTAGGGGCTGCTCCCCCGCAGCGACAGCGGCCGGAAGCGGTCCAGGAGCCCGCAGCCGTGGAGCCTGCGCAACCGGAGCCGCACCGACCTCTCCCCCGCGCGGGGGAAGTAGAGGCGGTGCAGGTGCTCGGTGGTCATCACCTTGTGGTCGTGCACCCCGCCCAAGACCTGAAGGTCCCGGGGCATGATCCGCCCCCGGACCAGCGACGAGGGACGTACCTGGCTGCGCTCCACATGGTCCTTCGCGTGCCCCCTCACGTGCGCTTCCCCCTCCGGGTGTCGCTCACCGGAAAGGGCCGCCGCTGGAACAACGGCCTCCCCGGGGACGGCCCCACCCCCGAAACAGGAGGCTGCGTAGCTGTCTGCGGGGCGTGACGCCGTGCGGCCTTGCGCACCAGGGTCGCCCGACCCTCCACCCCGGACGGAAGCGGGCGGGTGCGCACCGTCGCCGCCCCCTGCTCCTTGGCCCCCACCAGCGGGCGCACCGCCGCCTGGTAAGCACCCAGGTTCGTCAGGTCGTAGGCCCCCAGCACCGGCAGGGTGTGCTGCTGCAAGCTGGAGGCGTCGTCCGGGGACGCAGCGAAGTAGATCTTCGTTCGCGCGTTCGCCGACACCGCCTTGCGCAGGTCCGCGGGAAGCTGCCCGAGCTCCTGGTGAGCGAGCGTCAGCCCGAACCGGTAGCCGCGGGCCTCGGCGAGCATGTCCTCCAACGAGCCCGGCAGATTCAGGAAATTCTGGGCCTCGTCGATAAACGCGCACAGGTCCTTGCGCTGGTGTTCTGGCGTGTGGATGCGGGCGGTGACCGCCTGCCAGGTCGCCGCCAGGGCGAACGACCCGATCAGCGAACTGGTGTCCTCCCCCAGCCGCCCCTTCGGCAACCGCAGCAGCACCAGGTGCCCGGTGTCGAACAGGGACGGAAGGTCGATGGTGGACGGGCCCGAGGCCACCACCTGGCGCACCCACGTGCGCAGCAGCGCGGTACGCAGCTTGTTCAACACGGGCCCCGTGACCGCTGAACGGGCCGAGACCGTCAGCCCCGTGTACCAGTCCCAAAAGTCCGCGAGCGCCTCATCCTCACCCCCTCCCCGAGCGGTGACCTTGCCCATCACCTCGTTGCGTAGCGCGTCGTCGGCGAGCAGGCGCGGGATGTGCCCCAACGTCAGCCCGGGATCCTTCGCCCTGGTCAGGGTGAGTGTGGCGGCGCGCAGAATGTCATCGGTCCGCGGCCCCCAGTACTGGTCGTAGATCCGGCGGAAGATCCCCACCACCGTGTCCGAGACGAAGTCCGGATCCCCGCCCTGCAACAGGTTCAGCCTCGGCGGTGGGGCGTTGTCGTCGGGGTCGAACAGCACCACCTTGTTGATGGTGTGTTCGGGTAGGCGGGCGAGGATGTCGGTGACCAGGTCACCGCGCGGGTCGATCACCAGACCGGCCCGGCCCGCCTCGGCGTCCTGCAGGACGAGGTTGGCGAGCAGCGTGGACTTGCCCGATCCGGTCTTGCCGAGGATGTGCGTGTGCTGCCTCGATTCAGGCACCCCCAACGCGATGGGACGGCGCACACCGGCGTCGGAGTCGCCGACCACCCTGGTGTTCTCCCCGCCCCTGGGCACCACCGGGCTGGGTGCGGTCGGGCGGGCTCCGGCCCTGGCCAGGCCGGGGACGCACGTGTCGGTGGGTAGGTGCGCGATCCCGGCCAGCTCGGCGGTGCAGAGCAGGAACCCGTTGGCGAGGAACCGGTTGACCGCCCACCAGGTGGGTTTGGGCATGAAGTGGCGGTCCAGGTGGTTGGTGCCGCTGGTGAAGGCCGCGAACCCAGAGGCCACACCGTGGGCTCGCCCCCGCAACCGTTCCTTCGCGGCCGCGCCCTGGCGGGTGGTGGTGAGGATGTAGGCGATATCGCACGCCAACCTGGGGCTGGACGCCTTGGTCAGGATCGCCCTCACGTCATCACGTGTCCCCGGCAGCACCGGCATTCGCCGGGGCTGCGAGGAGACGGTGGGGTCCACCGCGTCCAGCAGCATGGCCCCAGGCCAGGGTGGCCCTGGCGTCGGGCCGCGGCCTTGCGTGCCCGGGCCAACCGGAGTCCGGTCGCCGGGCGCGCGCTGATCCGGACCAGGCAGTGCTCGCCCTCCACCAGGTCCTCCAGTGCCCCCAGGAGGGCGCGGAGCGGGTCGTCGTCGAACTTCGTGCGCAGCGGGAACTCCTCACCACGTCCCAGACGCACCAGACCTCCCGTGGTGTACGCCCCTTTTGGCAGGGGCGACTCACCGACAGTCAAGTTGCGTGTGGAGGTCGTCGCGCCGGGCCAGGCCGAGGCGACGGCCCGCTCCACCGTTCCTGGCGGCACGATCCCGGGCACCCACACCTGGAAGCGCACCCCGGCGGCGGAGGCCACGATCTCCACGCACAGGTGCGGTTGCACCAGCCACCGCGACCAGCGGGGCTTAAGCAGCCCCATGGTGTGGTTCCAGAACTCGGTGGCGTTGGCGAGGGTGGCCTGCGGTGGCGGCAGGATCTCCACCAGGCGGGCCTCGCGCGACAGGTAGCGGTGGCGGGCCAACCGTGCCGTGATCAGCGCGGCGGACACCGCGAGGGCTATGAGCGGGATCATGGCGATGACCGCGTACACCCCGCCTCCGACGAGGAAGTCGATCATCCGACCACCTCCCCGCGTCCCCGCACCGCCGCTGTCGGGACGGTCGGCCGGACCTCCAGCAGCCGCCTCCTGGAGCGCTGTTTCTTGCGGGTCTGTGTTGTTCTCACCTGGTCGACCTCCGTCATCACGTGCCCTCGACCGTCGAGGGCTCCGGCACCGGGGCCATCCGCCGGGGGCTGCGCGTCGCCGCAGCACCCCCGCTTCCGGTTGCCCTGATGACCTCCTAGGAAGACGGGTGCAAGGCGAATGCGACATGCTCGTGTGAACGATGCGTCGGAGGGTCGACACAAAAGCGGTCGAATCGGACGTCGATTTCCGCAATACGCCGTCAGCTTGAAGTTTCCGCGCGTACAGATCCGCGGGTTTCCCCGGGTGTTCCAAAGGCCGGTGAGGTTGGTCAGTGGCATTCGCCGTTGAGGACACCATCGTGAGAAGAGCGATCGAGGTAACCGAGCAACTGCACGGCACTGGTCGCTTCAAGCCCCGCCTGGTCTTGTCGGTTGAAGCCAGCGCTCCCGCTCAAGGATCCAGTCCTGTACGGGCCCGACGAGGGCTGGAGCCGCTACTGCGGCAGCGGTGTACTGCCGACTGGCCACGGTCTGACTATCAGTGCGGGGATGTTCGTCCCACGGCGACTACCGGGGCGGCGTCGCCCAGTAGTCCGAGAGCATCTGGCCGGGCCACGCGGGTTGGCGGACCTCACCACGAGGGCCGAACTCGGCAAACCACGGAGCGATGTCCAGAATGGGGGTTCCGTCGACCGCGTCCAGGTCTTCCACGTAGAGGTCGCGTCCTTCGACCTTGAGCAGGCGTGGGTGGGAGATCGCGAGTCGGGCGGGGCGGCGGTGGTTGCGGTGAACGAACGTCCCGGTCTCCGGCCAGTCCGTGTTCCCTCGCGGGTGTCGTGAACCCAGGTGCACATCGTCCTCTGACCCGTGGTGGAAGTGCCACACGACCTGGAGGTGGGAGAACTCCTCCAGTCCCTTCAGGGTGTCCAGGGGCAGGTCCGCGTTGAGCCGGATGATCGACTGGATCCCTCCCCAGTAGTCGTCGGCGACCTGCGAGCGTCCACCGACGACGGTGGCGATGGGAGTGAGGGTGATCTCCACTGGAGGGTCCTTCCAGGGGCCGGTACCGGGCCAGATCAGGCTACACGCAGGACTTCGGCGGCTCGAAGGTCAACCTCTCGGACGGCGCTGATGCCGCGTCCCCGCACCGTGCTCAACGCGGTTCTCATGGTCTGGACCGTGTTCTTCGCCCGGCCCGAGCGCACGCCCTCCATCGCGTCCAGCGCCCGCGACCAGGTGGCGCAGGCTGCTTCGATCTCGCCTCGGGAGGCCTGGATCTCCCCGAGGTAGCCCAAGGTCACGGCGTGGGTACGGCTGAACGCGGCGCCTCGGAGTTGGACGCTGCGCTCGAACTCGCGCTGTGCGCTCCCCAGGTCGCCCATCGCTTGGAGGGTGCGGGCGGTCTCATGCGCGAGGCTGGCCCTGCCGAAGAACCAGACCCGGGCGGGCTCGGTGTCGGGAGTGGCATCGGAGAGATCGTCCTCAGCCCGCAGCAGGGCTTGGGAGGCACTCTTGGTGTCGCCGACGCGGGCCAGGCTACGTGCGTGGACGACGCCCAGCAGCGCGCGCTCGCGGGGACCAGTCGCGTCGTAGCAGGAGGTCGCGGCTTCGGTGAGGTTCGCGGCTTGCGGGTAGTGCCCCAGATCCAGGGCTTGGTGGGCCAGTGCCCGCAGGATGTGACCGACGAGTGCCCGGTCCCCGGCCTCGGCGGCGAGCTTGGCGGCCAACTGGAGGTAGCGCTGCGCTGTGGCGTGCCGGTTCGCGTCGATGTCGTCGGAGGTGACGGTTCCACGGGTCGTTGAGCGGGCCCGTGCCCTCTCCAGGCACTGCCGCCACCAGGACTCCTCTGGCAGAGCGAGCCCTGCCACGGAGTAGACAGCGGTGCCGATGAAGCCTCGTCTGTCCACGCTTCTCCCCAAGTCGGCCAGCGCCGTCAGGGTATCGGCTCCCCAGATGGCCCCGGCTGACGGGATCGGGGACCTGCCCAGACCGATCTCCTCCAGCCGTACTGGCCGACCCAGTCCTCGGGAGAGCGTTTCGCACAGGACAGCGGGGGCCGGGTCTTGCGGTCGGGTGCCGGAGACCCACATCGAGATGGTGGAGCGGCCCACGCTGACCAGGTCGGTGTGCCCCATTTCCTGGGCCACTCTCACGAAGCGGCTGGCGGTCTGCTGCTGGGACCAACCGAGCTCGGCGATGAGGGACTTCAGCTTGTCGTTGTGGCCACGACGCATTCCGTCCTCCGAAAACCCCTTGGCAGCGTTGGCACTGTTCGACGGCGCATACCCGTACCGATCAAACGCGCGCAGTGGTTATCTCACCGTAGCGACCTGGATCACATGCGTGAAGCGATTCGTGTTCTCTGGCCGATCCCGGTCGCAGTTCCTGTCCTTTATGAGGAGTTGCCGTGTCAAGGATCGAAATGCCGCTTCCGCCGCTTCCTCTGCCCCGGTTCGTCAGGTCGGACCAACCCAATGTGCTCGCTGTGGAGTACGGCGCCGACTCGCGACTGGCCGCGCAGGCACGGCGCTGGGTGTGGACGGCCAGCAGGCTCCACCGGCTCCAGGCCGAGCCCCTGGTCTGGATCGCCAACGAACTCTTCGCCAACAGCCTCCGGCACACCCGCTCCGGGCTGCTGGGCGGGAAGACGCGGTTGACGCTCACACACCTCCCGAACCGTCTGCGCATCGCCGCCACTGACGAGGGGCCCTTGCCTGATTCGGTGCCCGGCGAGCCTTATCTCAGTGCGGAAACCGAGGCCGCCCCCCTGGGCTTGGGGTTGACGTTGGTCAGCGCTCTGGCGACCGCGTGGGGCTGGCACGGGGATCAGCACGGACACACGGTGTGGGCGGAGGTGGCACGCCCGAAGCCCGGCAAGCCCATCATCCATTTCATGCCGGCCGTTACCCGCCACGCCGTGACCGCACGCCTTGAGGCGGTGGCGGGTGAGTGCTGAGCGTGCCCCGCGGGTTCTGTCCGTGTATCCGGCCACCGGTGCTGTGCGTGTGCTGTCTCCTTTCGAGGCGGCATGGCTCACGACCTCTCGGCGTGACCGGATGGTGCATCTGGTCCCCGTGGGGAGGCGGACACACCAGGAACTCGCGAGACTGCTTTTCGAGACCGACCCACTTATCGGGAACGTGACCCGTCAGTATCGGGTGGTGCGTGATCCACGCACGCAGCGTGTGGTCGGTCGCGGGCTCTCCTCTCGGGGAGAGCAGGCACTGGCCGCGCTGATATCCCGGCTGTCCCGTGACTGACCTCGGAGGACTTCATGCGCGTGATCGTTGACCATCCTGGGTGGACCCCCGCTCCCGAGCTTCGCCGTACCGTGCGCACCGAGTACGGCGTATGGATCGCGACCGCTGGTTCGGCCCTCATCCTCGACCGGGTCGGAGAGGGCCACGGCCCGGATCCGACCGTAGACATGTACTCCCCGATGAGCCTCGGCGGGTCGATCCCCGAGAGCCTGCGCTCCGCTCTGGAGGAGCAGGGTCCGGTGCAGCGGTTGCGTACCGCCGACCTGTGGGAAGCGCTGGCCACCGCGATCATCCGCCAGGTGATCCGCGCCGACCAGGCCCGCCTGATGTACCACCGGTTCTGCGCCGCCTACGGCGCCCCGCTCCCGGGGGCCGGACTCTCCGCCTTCCCGCGTCCCGAGACCGTACTCGCCCTGAACGAGGACGACTTCGCCGGACTGGGAATGGCGTTCAAGCGCCGACCGCTGATCGCGGCGGCTGAGGCCTTCACCGAGTCCGGCCCCAAGTGGGCGGAGCTTCCCGCCGACGTGCTGGTGGAGGAAGTGCAGACGGTACCTCGTATCGGCCCGTGGACCGCCGGAGCCGCCGTTGCCGACGTCACTGGTGACTTCTCCCTCTACCCCTACGGCGACATGGCCGTGCGCACGTGGGCGGGCAAGTCCTGCCCCGACATCGACTGGCCCGCCGACGAGGCGACTTTCGCCCGCTGGTGGCGGTCCTTCGCCGCCACACCCGAACAGCTCTCCGCCCTGACCGTGCTCACCCTCGCACTGGGAGGACCCCGTGGACAGGACCAACCCCCTTCATGACCTGATCAGCGGCCACACCCCTGGCCGTTCCCTCGACCTGCTGCTCGTCAACGCGCCCCTGCGCGACTACGCCGAACGCCCGCGCGTCAACGACTACACGCTGCCGGTGCTGGGCATGGGCTACGTCGCCACCTACGCCGCGCGGTGCGGGTTCGCGGTGGGTGTGCTCGATGCTGAGGCGCTCGGGCTGCCGGTCGCCGACGTCGTCCGGACCGTCAACGCAGCCGCGCCCAGGTGGGTGGGGTTCAACCTGCTGGCACCCACCTACGAGATCTCCGCGACCATCGCCGCGGCCCTGGATCCCGCCATCAAGGTCATGCTCGGCGGACACCAGGCCAAGGCCATGCCTACCGAGATACTCGCCGACCCCCGTATGGCCCGTTGCGAGGCCCTGGTCATCGGCGAAGGTGAGACCCGTACCGTCGAACTCCTGCACGATCACCGCAACCGGGGGGACCTGCCCGGGGTGATGTGGCTCGACCCCGTTCTGAAGGCTCCAGTGACAGGCGGTCGGCCGGGGCAGGGCCACCACCTCGCCCCGCCGATCAACGACCTGCCGTTCGTCGACCGGGACTTCCTCACCCAGGACCCGCACTTCGAAGCAGGCCGGTGGGAGGCGAACATGGTCGGCGCCCGCGGCTGCCCCTATGACTGCTCCTTCTGCGGCGCCGCCGTTTCCGCCAACCCTGACATCACGATCCGGGTCCGTTCCCCCGAGAACGTGGTCGCGGAGATGGAGCACCTGCGCGCCGCCTACGGGGTGACCGCGTTCCGCTTCGTCGACGACCTGTTCCTCGGTGCCCGCCGCGTCATCAACACCATGGTGGACGGCTTCGCTACCCATCACGTCGGGGAATGGGCGGTGTGGGACGCCACCGGCCGCATCAATGTGCTCGCCCGCGAGACCAACGCCGCCTTGGACCGCTTGGTCGCGAACGGGCTCAGGGAGGTCGCGCTCGGTATCGAGTCCGGTTCCGAGCGAGTGCTGTCCTACATCGACAAGCGCATTACCCAGGACATGATCCGCTCGGTCGTCACCCGGCTCGTCAGCAGGGGGATCAGCGTGAAGGGCTACTTCATCCTGGGCTTTCCCGGCGAGTCCCGAGCGGAGATGGCACAGACCGTGGACCTGGTGCGGGAGCTGTGGGACCTCACCGATAGCGCCCCCGGCCGTTTCCGCAGCAGCGTGTTCGAGTTCCGCCCCTACCCCGGCACCCCGGAGTGGCACCGGCTCATGGCCTCCGGCCGCTACACCCCCGACCAGCTCCTGGACTACAGCGCCGTCGACCTGACCGACCAGGGCGTGGACGAGGCCATGAGGCAGCGCGACGAGTTCAACTTCTCCTCCAACATCCAGTTCGGCGAAGCGTCCGTGGCCGAGGTCCGCGCCGCGCTGGTCGAACTGTCCCACGGCGAGCACCAGCGAAGGGCGGCGGCATGACGGGACTGCTCGTAGCGGTCGACGGTCCAGGTGGGGCCGGGAAGTCCACCATCGTCAAGGCGCTCGCCGCACGCCTGGCGGACGACGGGCTGCGGGTGCTGGCCACCACTCAACCCTCCACCGGGGCCATCGGTCGACTCGCCCGCAGCGGTACGCACGAGTTCCCCGGCCTGGCGTTGGCCTGTTTGGTGGCAGCGGACCGCTATCACCACCTGGCCGTCCAAATCCGGCCCGCCCTCGCTGACGGGCAACTCGTGCTGTGCGACCGTTTCACCGCCTCCTCGCTCGTCCTCCAAACCGGTTTGGACGAGATCCCGGAGAGGTTCGTTCGAGAACTCAACAGGTTCGCGGAGCCACCAGACCTCCAGGTCGTCCTCACCGCGCCGGCCGAGGAGCTGCACGAGCGCCTGGCCGTGCGTGGATCGCACGGCCGGTTCGAGGACGATCCGGCCAACACGGTCAGGGAGGTCGCCTTGTATGAACGGGTCGCCGACCAACTGACCCGCGAAGGAGTGCTCACCGAAGTCGTAGATACCACGCCCGGCGTGGAGGAGACCGTGTCACACCTCGCCGACCTCATCAGGGCGCTATGGTCGCAGAATCGAGCCGCCGCCTGATCATGGACAGGACCCCGCCATGCCCTACACCAGCGTCATCGACGTGCACGTCATCCTGCACCGGAACGGCGAGATCGTGCTGCTGGAACGGCAGGGCACCGGGTACTGCGACGGCATGCTGCACCTGCCCTCCGGGCACCTGGAGGAAGGCGAGCCCTCGCACGAGGCCGCCGCGCGCGAGGCACGTGAGGAGATCGGGGTCGACATCGACCCCGACCACCTCACCCTGGCGGCCGTGGTCCACCACCGCCAAGATCCCGGGCACGCCCGACTGGGACTGTTCTTCCTGGCCACCGAGTGGGCGGGCGAGCCTTACAACGCCGAACCGGATGAGTGCGGAAAGCTCGTGTGGGTGGACCCGCGGGTGCTGCCGTCGAACACCATCGCCTATCCGGCCGAGGGCGTCCGCGCGTGGCTCGACGGGATGCCGTTCACCCCGCACGGGTGGTGACTCAGGCGGCGGCGCGCACCAGCGTGTCGTAGGTGTCGGTGGTGCGCTCCAGCTCGACGCCGAGCCCCCGCGCCCAGGCGTCCAGCTCGGCCTGGACCGTCAGGCCGTCGCGGTCGTCGTCGATGACGAGTTCCAACTCAACGAACGTCCCCACGTCCTCGACCGTGTCAACGCAGACCCCGATCGGACCGGCGGCCCCGGTACGACGGTGCTTGACGATGCGCACCGTGGGTTCGTAACCCATGGCGAGCACGGCGGCGTGCATCTGATCGCGGTCCGCGACGACCGTCTCGTGCTCGGCGCACTCCATCGAGTTGGCCAGCGGCGTCTTGGTCGTGAAGACGTGCGCTCCGCTGTCCAGGCTGCGCAGCCGGGCGAAGGTACGGCCGACCTTGCCCATCTCTGGCCTCCAGCCCGCGGGGGCGTAGGCCTGATCGTCCTGGAAGACCGGCTCCCCCAGCTCCACCCCAGCGGTTTTGAGCGCGAGCAGGACCTCTTCGAGGTCTTCCACCCGGTACTTCGTCTCAATCTCCCGCATCACGCGCCTCCTGGGCTTCGCTGTCGCCGTGCCCCAGGAGCGTACCGAGGACGCACCAGTCGCATCCGCCCATTGGCCGAAGACCGTCCTGGGGTGGGCTGAGCGATGGACGGTGCGATCCCGTGCCCGAGTCCGCAGGGACACGACTACGTCCCCGACCAAACTCCGGTCCGCCACGGACGCACGGCCACGGCCACCTGCTCTCGCTGCGGAGACACCATCACCGCGACCCGGTGAAGGCCCCTTCGCATCAACGAGCGCTCCCAGAACGGGAGTGACGGTTGCTCGGCTCTCAGGAGTGGCAGGAGGCCATCTCAGCACACACCGCAGCCTCTATCAGAACAGGTACGAGACACTCCCCCGCTGAGCGCCCGGCATCACAGGGCGTGATTGGAGTGGGGTCACCTGCGGCTCCGCCCGCCCGGCTGCGCGCGGGTGGTTTCGGAGGAGTCGCATGGGGCGGCACCAGCCACGCCGTCCGCTCAGCCGCCTCCGGCGGCATGGTGCCGGCCGGACCCAACGTCACCTTCGGCGGCTTCCAGGTTCACACGAGTGCCGGGAGGCGATCCCGGCACACGCCGCAACCTCCACCAGCCGCGATACGAGACATCATCAACGACATCAAAGCCCGCCAACCGCCGGTCCAAGGCATCCCCGTGGTGCGTTCACGCCGAGGACCTCGCAGGCGACGTCCGGCCAAGCTGCACGGCGACGAGGCCTACCACTCCTGGGAGAAGCGCCGGTGTCTGGACGCACGTGACATCAGAGTGCGCCTGACCCGCCCTGGTATCGAGTCTTCTCACGGATTGGGCGGGCGCCCTACAAGATCGGGCGCCCGATCGCCTGGCCGGGTTCCTACGGCAGGTGGAACGTGCGCTGGAAGCACACGGCCGCCATCTTCCTGGCCATGCTCGGCATTGCTTGCATCCTCATCTGCTACAGGCACCTGGCCAAGCACACCGGTGGCTTTCGAGATGAGCCCTTAACCACTGTCATCGCCGACGCGGACGCACACTGACACCGACCCTCACACCGTCCACACTCCTGAACGGCTCCCGTCAGCGAACACCGACAGCCCCGGCCGGTCGAGGACCAGGAGCGTCCCCCGGCGCGGACGTACCAGCCGCCGTCGCGCCAGCTCTCCCAACGCTCGCGTGGTGCGTTCCCTGGTGGTGCCGGTCAGACGGGACAGCTGCTCGTGGGTCAGGCGCACCGCGACGGGCCGGTGCCCGGGGTCGAGCGGCTCGACCAGTCTGCACAGCGTCGCCGCGGTGCGTTCGGGGACACTCTTGCCCACGGTGTCGGTCAGCCGCTCCTCCAGCTCCGTGATCCGTGCTCCCAGCTGCTCGATGAGTCGTACGGCCACGCGCGGATCCCACAGCAGGAGCTGCCTGACGTCGTCGGTGCTCATCACACACAACCGGCCCTCGCTGACGGCCTCGCACCAGGTGCCGTTCATCCGTAGTCCCAGCAGGGCCATGTGACCGAACACGGTTCCGGGCCCGGCGATGGCGGTGGTGACGGTCCGCCCGTCCTCCAGGACCCGGAAGAGCCGGACGTGTCCGCGCTGGACGACGTAGAGGGCCTCCATAACCTCGTGGGAGACACGCACCGTCTGACCCGGCCAGATCGAGCGCGGGGGGATGCGGGCGCTGATCTGCTCCATCCGCTCCTGTTCCAGGTCCTGGAACAGCGCGCTTTCGGACAGGCACCAGTGGTCAGTCACGGCGGCTCCGTCCGCGTCTACCCCGGGTGGAGCCGCCGGTACGGGATCGGTCCAGTCAGGCCTCGCTCCGACTCAGTCCGTACAAGGCCAGAGCCGTGACCAGGCCATAGGCGAGGTGACCGATGAGGCTCATCATCGCCACCGTGTTCATGGGGAACAGCGGCATGCCCAGCGCGGCGGGCATCAGGATCAGCGCGCCGAGGACCCACCACGCGGCGCCGTAGACCAGACCTGCCGCGATGGTCACGCCCGCCCGGTCGGCGACGGCGCCGGCCAGCAGCCCGAACACCAGACCGATGGCGGCCGAGATCGCCAGGTGGACCACCGCGCCGACCAGGGCGCTCTGGCTGCCGACGAGCATGGCGACCATCGGGAGCATGCCGGACATGGCCATGAGCACGCCGAAGACCACACCTCCGGCGAGCCCGGCGACCATGCCCCGCCAGGCGTGGGTGAGCGCGTGCGAGCGCGCGTGCGCGATCGTCGACATGGTGGCACCTCCGTGTGTTCGGCCCCACCCCACGCACGGTCCGTACGGTGGGCGGGGCGCGGAACGCTCACCAGCCAGCCCACCACAGTGTCTCCGGTACGGGTCGGATGCTGTCAGCGGTCTGACACTCTTGTGCCCTGCCGTCCCTTACCGGGCGGACGGGCCACCACCCTGGCCAGGGGGAGGGGAAGGGTGCGACCGGGTGCCGCCCACTGGGTCAGTGACCGCTCGGCCCCGCGGATCCGCCGGTCGTCCACGTGGGGAAGGTAGAGACCGCGCACCAGGAGCGAGGTGTGCTCGGGCTGATCCATGCGCAGACCGAGGACCCGCCTCTGTCGTGACAGGACGGTCCACCCCCGTGCACGGAGCAGCGCGGCCGTTCCGTCGCACGCGCGCGGTTCCGGCCAGGGCAGGTGGTGCGTGCGCAGGGCGGCCAGCACCCGGCCCCAGGCCATCAGTCCTCTCGGGGACGGGCCCGGCCGTGCGGGGGTGAGCGCGACCAGCAGTCCGCGCGGTGCCAGGATCCGTTCGATCTCGCCCAGCGCGGTCTCCATGGGACGCAGTACCTGGAGGGTCATCGCGGCGCACACCGCGTCGACCGACCCGTCACGGAAGGGGAGGGCGGTCGCATCCGCCATGACGAGCGGCCCTCGGTTGAGCGCCGCCGCGTACGCCAGCTCCTCCGGTGAGGAGTCCAGGCCCACCCACCTCTGCTCGGGGAGCCGGTCCCGGGTCGGCGCGGAGCCGCACCCCAGGTCGACGACGGCGCCGCCTCGCCCGCGCAGCGGCTCGACCAGCCACGTGTGGGGGTCGGCGTCGGCCAGTGCGAGGAGCCGCTCGGTGATACCGGGGGACGCCCCGTGGAAGCGCGCCAGGTAGTCGGCCCAGGCACGGTCGTCCATCGACCACCTCCGCACGGTCTCGCGGGTCAGGTGCGGCCGTGTACACGGCGTGCCAGGGCGCGACGGTCGACCAGGTCGATCGCCGCGTAGCGGACCCCGATCAGCCCGGCCTTCTCGAACTCCTTGAGGACCTTGTTCAGCGACGGTCTGCGTACCCCCAGCATGGCGGCCAGGGTGCGCTGGGGAAGCTCGACGACGTCCCCGTCGGCCTCGTCCAACAGCAGCTGTGCCGTCTGTTGGGTGAGGGAGCGGCCGAGCAGCCCGAGGATGCGCATGTGGCTGGTGTTGAGGCGTTCGGCCACACTCGACAACCAGCGCCGGGCCACGGCGGGGTGGGTGGCCAGCAGGCGCTCGAACTCCTCGGGGTCCAGTTCCAGGATCTCGGCGTCCTCCAGGGCCCGGCCGGTGTAGGGCAGGGGCATGTCCAACAGGAGTTGGATGTCGCCGTCCACGTCCCCGGGGCGCAGGATCTGCACCACGACCCGGCCAGGGCCGGATCCGGCGGTCAGTTCGACGTGACCCGAGCGCACGATCCACACCCCGGCCGTGTGCGGTTTGGCGCCGAACACCAGTCCGGCGCGGGGCACGCTGCGTCTGCGCAGGATCGACGCGAGCGCGGTGACGTCGTCTCCGGTCAGGGGCGTGGCGTGGCCACGACCCACACAGCGGGCGACCCAGGCGGCCTGCTGCAGGCGGGGGTCCTCACGGCCTCCGAGCAGGCTCAGGGCGCGGTTCATGGCCGCTGGTGTCTGTGGGGACATGGGGATCACGGTTCCTCGTCGCCAGAGGGCGTGTCCTTCGGCGGGGCGCGCCGTGCGGACGGTGGTGTCGATCGGACGTTATCCCACGTTGGGGCGGCGCACGCGGTTTCCTGGGGATTCGGCGTTGTGTGCCCGCGGGCACAGACGCGCTACCGGTCCGGTCGGTTGTGTGGGACGTGCAACGTTCCCAGGGGCCCTGCCCCGGACCCTACGGAGGTAGAGATGTCGACCATCGCCCAATCCCCCACGCCACTGGTGACGCGTGTGTGGCGGGGCGCCGTCGCCGGTGTCGGCGGCGGCATAGTCTTCGGAATGCTCATGGCCATGATGGGCATGCTGCCCATGATCGCCGGCATGGTGGGCAGCGACAGCGCCCTGGTCGGGATGGTGGTGCACCTGGTCATCTCGGCGATGATCGGCGCCGGGTTCGGTCTGGTGGCCGGGTCGCTGGCCGACCGGATCGGCGCGGTCCTCGCGGCCGGTGCGGGCTACGGGATGCTGTGGTGGGTCCTCGGCCCGCTGGTGGCGATGCCCATGATGATGGGGATGCCACTGTTCATGATCAACCAGATGACGATGATGAGCCTGATGGGGCACGTGATCTACGGCCTGGTGACGGCCGGGGTGCTGTTCGCGCTCAACCGCCGAAAGAGCTGAGCATGCCGCCGCCGCTGCGCGTGTTCGTGGCCCCGGGTTGTGCGGGTTGCGCACGCGCGTTGGAGCTGGCCGCGTTCGTGGGGCGGCGACGTCCGACCCACAGCGTGGAGGTCGTCGATCTGACCGATCCCCGGGCTCGGGTCCCCGACTCGGTGGTGGGCACCCCCGCCTTCCTGATCGGAGACCGCCTGTTCTCCCTGGGCAACCCGGATCCGGAACGGCTCCTCACGGAGATCGACCATATTAACGAGGCGACGGGGTGAGGGACCCGCGCTGATCGGTGCCCTCCTCGGCCCGATCAGCGCAGGCCCTCGACCGGGCGCGCGACGCGTCCGCCGTGGCCGCCCACGAACTGGGCGGCGGCCTGTTGCACAGCGACCGCGTGCGTGGGGTAGGCGTGGACGGTCTGGGCGAGCCGCCCGGCGAACATGCCGGTGCGCATCGCCAGGGCCAGCTCGTGGACGAGCTCACCGGCGCGTGCGCCGACGACGGTCGCACCGATCACCCGGCCGCCGCCGGTGTGGCCGAGCAGGCGACGGGGCCGGGTGATGATCCTGACGAAGCCGTCGCCGCGCCCGTCCGTGATCGCGCGGTCCACCTCGGCCATCGGCAGGTAGGCGACTCGGGCGTCCGGGTGGGTGCGCGCCGCCTCCCGCTCGGTCACCCCCACCTGGGCGACCTCGGGGTCGGTGAAGACCACCCGGGGAACGACCGCGTCGTCCAGCCGTACCCGGTCCCATCTCGCCAGCGCGTTGCGGGCGGCCACCCTTCCCATCAGGTGGGCGGCGTGGGTGAGCGCGTACCTGCCCGTGACGTCGCCCGCCGCGTACACCCGCGAGGGCGAGGTGGTGGCCAGGCGGTCCGTGGTGACCACGGCACCGGTGTGGTCCAGGTCGATCCCGGCGGCACCGGTCCGCAGCCATGCGGTGTTGGGCCGCCGACCCACCGCCACGAGGACGCGTTCGGCTCTCACGTGTTCGCCGTCGGTCAGCTCCAACCGCACCCCGCCCGCGTCCGACGTGGCGCGCACCGCCTTGACCGCCGTGCGAACGACGACTCCCTCGTCCGCGAAACGCGCCGCGATGACCGCCGACGCCTCCGGATCCTCCGAGGGCAGGAGACGGCCGGCCGCCTCCACCACGGTCACCGCGCTGCCGAGCCGGGCGAAGGCCTGGGCGAGTTCGCAGCCGATCGCCCCTCCGCCGAGAACCACCAAGCTGCGGGGGCGCTCGCGCAGTGCGAAGACGGTGTCGCTGGTCAGCGGCGCCACATCCGGCAGCCCAGGGATGTCCGGGACCAGGGGCGCGCTCCCGGTGGCCACGACCACGCGATCGGCGGACAGGACGCGCCCGTGCACCTCGACCTCGTCGGGGGAGAGGAACATAGCGCGCCCGCGCATGACCTCGATCCCCTCCGCGCGGAGGGCGGCCTCGTCCTCGGTCGCGGCGACGCGGCCCACCGCGGCGCGCACCCGGCGCATCGCCGTCGCGAAGTCCTCACCCCCGGCCGCCGCCGCGAGCAGCGTCTTGGACGGGACGCACCCGGTGAACGTGCAGTCCCCTCCGGGCGGTCCCTCGGTCACCAGCACGGGGTGTGCCCCCAACGCCCGGGCCGTGCGCGCGGCGGACAGCCCCGCCGCTCCGCCGCCGATCACCACCAGTTCGCGTGCCCGGCTCATGTTCCGCACCTCCCCATCCAGACGGAGAGGACTCCTACCAGAGGCCGGTGGGGCACGGGCTTCACCGGTCCGCCCCCTTCTCGGCGTGATTTCGCCCCGCCGTGCGGCACCGCCGGGCCCACAGCGCCCCGGCCGCCGCGACCAGGACCGGCACGGCCAGGACCAGGAGAACCCAGAGCACACCGGCCCCCTGCAACCGCCGGATGAGCTCGCCCTGCCAGCGCACGACGGCGTCCACCACCGGGTCCCCCGCCGCCGCACCCGCCAGGACGCGCAGCTCGAACCAGCCGTAGTAGGTGACATAGGCTCCGGCCAGCACCAACAGGGCGCCGCCCGCCCGTGTGACGTAAGGGAGCGCGCGCCGCAGGTACGTGACCACCGAGTCGCGGGCCAGCGCGACCGAGACCGTCAGGGCCCCGATCACCAGCGCCATCCCCAGCGCGTAGACCGCGAACACCCCGAGCAGACCGGGAACCCCGCCGCTGGCCGTGGCGCTCGTGGTCAGGGCCAGGAACGGCGCGACGGTGCACGACAGCGACGCGATCGCGTACGTGGCGCCGTAGACCGCCGCCCAACGCAGCGAACGGGTCGGACGTCCGGGGGCGGGACGCGGCAGCAGGATCCCGACCTCGCGCCCGGCCAGCAGCCAGATCCCCAGCCCGACCAGGGCGGCGCCGATCACCAGGGTCGCCCAGGGAAGGTGCCGCTCCACCGACAGGGCCAGCGGAACGACCGCCGCGCCGAAGAGGGCGAACACGGCGGTGAAGCCGCCGGTCATCACGGCGGTCGTGGCCAGGGCCCGACCGAGTGTCGACAGCCGACCACCCGGGTGTCCGTCGTCGGAGGAGACCAGGAGACCGACGTATCCGGGCAGCATCGCGAAGCCGCACGGGTTGAGGACGGCGAGCACGCCCGCGGTCAGCGCGATCGCGTAGGGCAGGGGGTCCATCAGCCTCCGTCCCGCCCGGCCAGGACCTCGGTGCGCACGTGCTCGTCCAGGTCGTCCTCGGCCAGGGTGCCCGTCACGGTGGTGAACGTGCCGTCCGGGCGCAGGAACGCGAAGGCGGGCTGGCTGGCGACGCCGAACCCGGACCAGACGGTCCCGTCCGCGTCGACGATGTGCCTCAGGCCGTCCGTGGAGGTGTCGGCGGTGAACTGACGCATTTCGCCGACCTCGCCGCGTCCGGCGACACCGACGAACTCCACCTGGCCGTCGAAGCGGTCGGCGGCCTCCACCACGCCGGGCGCCTCGGAACGGCACACGACGCACCAGGGGGCCCAGAACCACAGGACGACCGGTTCTCCGCGCAGTTCCTCGCCCTCGAACGCCTCCCCTTCCAGGGTCCGTGTCTCGAATTCGAACGCGGTCTCCTGGGTCCCTTCCTGCCCGTTCGTGGTGCCGGAACCGGTCTCGGGCTCGGTCGTCGCGCACGCGGACAACCCCAGGACCGCCGCGAGCACGGCGGCGGCCGGGCGGATACGCGGGCTGCTTCTCATCGTCACCTCAGGATCTCGGTCTCGGGAGTGAAGCCCACCCAGGCGAACCAGAAGGTGTCCAGGTGGTCGACGGGGGTGAGCCTTTCGCTCTCGAGTTCGCCGTCCACGGCGTGCCCAAGGACGTTCCAACGGCTGCCGGTCTGGTGGTCGGTGAAGCCGTCGTCGTCGGCCGTGAAGGTCAGCTCGCGCCCGTCCAGGGTCGGCCGGAACACCCCGGTGACGGCCGTCTCCCGTCCCTCGGCGATCACCGCCTCGTCCAGGGCCGAGGTCGTTCCCGGGCGAGCCCACACCGTGACGGGCTCGCCGTCGACCTCGGCCGCCACCACACCGGACTCCAACACGTGGTCCACGGGAACGGCCAGTGCGGTGTCGTCGGAGCCGATACCGACGACCCGCGACTTGGCGGGCAGACGCGGATCGGCGTCCGTGTCCAGAAGGAAGGGCTCCGTGCCGGGGTCGTCGTAGCCGACGTAGGGGTTGTGCCCGTAGTCGCGTTCGTGCCCGGTGTCCCGGCTGAGCACCGCGCCGTCGGGGTAGGCGCCGCGCCACTGCTCCCAGGAGACCACGGCCACGCTCACCCGGTCGAGTTCGGTGCCGGTCAGCGTGCCGGCCACGGCGCGGCCCTCGATCTGGGGCCACAGTGAGTGGGTCTGGCGGTCGAACATCACCAGGTCGGAGTTGTAGAGCATCCCCGACACCCCGAAGTCGAGGGTCCGATCGCCCACCCTGCGGTCGAAGGCGAGCGCGGAGTCGCACAGCGGGCAGTAGGTGACCGCCACGGGTACGCCGCCGATGGTGTCGTTGACGATCTCGTGCCAGATGAGGATGCGCACCGGATAGGCGCGCTCCTCACCGCCCGCGGACACCGCCATCACCGGATCGGTGGCCTCCAGCCAGTCGACCTCTTCGGCGTCCTCGAAGGCGGGGTCGGTCAGCGCCGGGATGCCGTCGGGCGGTGGGCCGCCGCTCAGCAGCCGGTCCACGTCCACGAGGGGGTCGGGGAGCCGGGGGTCCGCCGGGTCTTCGACGGCCGAGGGCACGTCCTCGTAGGGGCCGAGGTCGGAGGACGGGGACACGGAGGACGGTCGCTCGTCATCGGGGGGAGCGGCCTGGCAGGCACCGACAGCCAGAGCGAGGGCGACCGTGGCCGCCGCCCGCCGCACGGTTGGTCCCATCCTGCGCACGGATCCCTCCCCGACCTCTCGTGCTCCAAGTCTGGCCACGGGCGCCCGCGCGGTTCGGCCATGTGTCAGCGGGCGGACAGTCTCACGGCGAACCGCCCGGTATCGGCACCAGGATGGCCGCACCAGGCTGGACGGCGTGGGGAGGGGACCAGGTGTCTGAGGCGGTCTTCCACCGGCGACCGGGGCGTCCGTTCTGTTCGTCCCTGCGTGGGCGGCTGCGCGACGCGAGAGTACGGCTACCCGAAGTGGGCATCTGGCAGGACGGCGTGGCCGTCGCACGGGTCCTGCCGCGACGGCGATGAGTGTCCGTGCGCCGACACTCTGCCCACGTGTGTCCGGCGATTCGCGGTGGACCGCCGCGTGGCGCGGACCGGACTGTTGTGGGGGTGGGGAGGGCCCGTCCCGCGCCCCACCAGCACCATCGACACGGAAGGCGGGCCGCACATGGCCGACAGAGCACGCGATCGGGACGAGGTCTTCGTCGAGTACACCAAGAGCGTCTGTCCAGTGTGCAAGGTGGTGGTCGACGCGCAGGTCAACATCCGAGACAACAAGGTCTACCTGCGTAAACGGTGCAAGGAGCACGGCTGGTTCGAGGCGCTGGTCTACGGTGACGCCCAGCTGTACACGGACTCGACCCGCTTCAACAAACCGGGCACCCTGCCACTGACCTTCCAGACCGAGGTCAAGGACGGGTGCCCGTCGGACTGCGGGCTGTGCCCCGAACACAAGCAGCACGCCTGCCTGGGCATCATCGAGGTCAACACCGGCTGCAACCTGGACTGCCCGATCTGCTTCGCCGACTCCGGACACCAACCGGACGGCTACTCCATCACCCGCGAACAGTGCGCGCGCATGCTCGACACCTTCGTCGAGGCCGAGGGCGAACCCGAGGTGGTGATGTTCTCCGGCGGGGAACCCACCATCCACAAGGACATCCTCACCTTCGTCGAGATGGCCACCGACCGGCCGATCAAGATCGTCAACATCAACACCAACGGCATCCGACTGGCCACCGACACACGGTTCGCCGCCGCCCTGGCCGACCTCAACGGCCGAGGCGGGACCACCGTCAACGTCTACCTGCAGTTCGACGGGTTCGACGAGGCCACCCACCGCGCCATCCGCGGCAGGGACCTGCGCGAACGCAAGAGGCGCGCCCTGGACAACTGCGCCGAGGCCGGGCTGACCGTCACCCTGGTCGCCGCGGTCGAACGTGACCTCAACGACCACGAACTCGGCGACATCATCGAGTTCGGCATCGACCACCCCGCCGTCCACACCGTCACCTTCCAACCGGTCACCCACTCCGGTCGGCACGTGAAGTTCGACCCGCTCACCCGGCTGACCAACTCCGACGTCATGGAGATGATCACCGAGCAGCGGCCCGACTGGTTCCAGCCCGGGGACTTCGTGCCCGTCCCCTGCTGCTTCCCCACCTGCCGGTCGGTCACCTACCTGCTCGTGGACCGCAAGGAGGACCGGACCGACGTTGTTCCCCTGCCGCGCCTGATCGACGTGGCCGACTACCTCGACTACGTGAGCAACCGCGTCCTGCCCGACCCGGAGCTGCGTGCCTCCCTGGAACGGCTGTGGAGCGCGTCGGCGTTCATGAACGCCCCCGACACCATGGAGGGCCTGGCCGCGGCCACCGCCAACGCCGAGTGCGCGGCCTGCGGCATCGACCTGCCGCAGGCGGCCAAGGACCTGGGCGACAAGGTGTTCATGATCGTCGTCCAGGACTTCCTGGACCCCTACACCCTCAACGTCAAGCAGCTCATGAAGTGCTGCGTGGAGGAGATCACCCCGGACGGGCGGATCATCCCCTTCTGCGCCTACAACTCGGTGGGATACCGCGAACAGGTGCGCGCGAGGATGTCCGGTGTCGAGGTCGCCGACGTCGTCCCCAACGCCCGCCAACTGGCCGACGTCACCGTGGAGTCGCCCTACGGGTCCCGCATCGCCCGCACGGAACAGGGCACCGGCACGGACGTCGAACCGGGCGTCGCCCCCGACCGTACCAATGTCGGCCGCCGGGCTGTGGAGGAGTCATGACCGACCGACCACCGCCCGTCCCCGGCCCCGACCCCGAGGCGGTCAAGTCCTGCTGCGCCGCGGCCTACGGCACCGACGCCGTAGCCCTGCTACTCGGGGACTCCTACCATCCTGGAGGCCTCACGCTCACCCGCCGCCTCACCGACCACCTCACCCTCACCGCCGGTTCCCGAGTGCTCGACGTCGCCTGCGGTCCCGGTACCACCGCCCGCCTACTCGCCCTGGAACACGACGTGCGGGTCGACGGTGTCGACCTCGGCGCGGCCACCGTCGAAGCGGCACGGAAGGCGACCGAGGAGTCAGCGCTCGCCGACCGGGTCCGTTTCCACGAAGGCGACGCCGAGCGGCTCCCGGTTCCCGACGCCGTCTACGACGCCCTGGTGTGCGAGTGCGCCCTGTGCACGTTCCCCGATAAGACCGCCGCGGCCGCGGAGTTCGCACGCGTGCTGCGCCCGGGCGGCCGAGCGGGGATCACCGACGTCACTGTCGCCGACGGCGGACTTCCCGACGAGCTGGTGGGCATCACCGGATGGGTGGCCTGTGTCGCCGACGCCCTCCCCGCCGACGCGTACGCCGAACTACTGCGCGCGGCCGGACTGCGCGTCCTTCGAATGGAGTCCCACGATGGGGCCCTGGTGCGCATGATCGACCGGATCGACGCCCGGATACGGCTGCTCTCCATGACCGCGCCCGCACGTCTCACGGAGGCGGGAGTCGATGCCGACGCGCTCGCCCCCTACCTGACGGCCGCTCGGCGGGCCGCCGAGCGGGGCGGTATCGGGTACGCGCTCCTGGTCGCGGAGAAGCCCGGAGGCGGGTGAGTCCTCCGTCGGGTGCGCAGCCGGCAGTGTGCCACGGCCGATGGCGAAGCGACCGGAGGTGTCCGGTGGATCCACCGGTCCGAGGCTCAGGCGAGCGTTCCCAACCAGGTGGTCACCGCGTAGAGAACCGCGTAGGTGGCCACCGAGACGCCCAGCGCGAGCGCGATCCTCCCCGTGGCCTTGCGCGCACCATCCAGCGAGCACATCCGCTTCCGGTACAGCGACCACCAGACCAGCGCCACCAGTACGGCCAGACCCCCCAGGCGGAACCACCAGGCGTAGCCGTCGTAGAGGTCGGTGGCCCACACGAACGCGGTCCCGGCGCTGACCACGCCCAAGAGCGCCAGCACCGTCGGTCCCACGCAACACATGATCCCGACCAGCCCGGACACCAGGCCGATGCGTACCGCGGCCAGCGGCCGACGCGAGTCCTTCGCACCGGCGCCGCTTTCGGGTTCCAGGTCGGGGGAGGCCGCGCTCATCGGTCATCCTCCCGCTCGATGCTCACTCCGGGCCAGAACGCGACGTGGTCCCTGATCCGGCGGGCCAGCGGGCTGGGGCGCGGGTAGTACCAGGCGGCGGCCTCGTAGGTTCGGCCGTGCACGGTGACGTCGTAGTATCGCGCGACGCCCTTCCAGAAGCACAGGCTTCGGGACCGGGACTCGGAGAAGTGCTCCCGGCGCAGAGACTCCGGGGGGAAGTAGTGATTGCCCTCCACCATCACGGTGCGAGGTGCCTCGGCCAGCACCTCACCGTTCCACATTGCTCGGATCATCCCCGTCCCTTCGTGCGCCCACCATCGTCAGTCCAGCACATCGGGTGGTGGGACCGTGTGAAGGCGGAGTGTCAGCGACGTGACAACGCGCGTGTGGACTCGTGGTCACGCCTCGGTGAGTGCGCGAACCAGTTCCTCCGCGGTCGGGGCGCCCGAGAGGCCCTCAGGTGAGGGGTAGACGCGACAGGCGAGGCCGAAGGTCTCCCCGTGGTCGAACGGATCGCGCCCGTTCACACGGATCGTGGGTGAGCCCGGGAAGTGCAGATCGTGGGCTTCCTCCTCGGTGCCGACGACGACCAACTCGACCTCGACCGACGGGAGACCCACGCGGGTGAGTGCTTGGTGCAGGCGCTCGCGGGCCAGGCGCCAGTTGGGGCAGCCGTCGAAGAAGAGCAGTCGCACGTTCATCTCTTCATCCATCTTTCCACCGCGCCTTGCCGTTCACCAGCGCCGGTTCTCCCACACGCCTCCACGGGCGGCCCTTGGCGATGACCTCGTAGGCCCGATGCTCGCTCTCGGCACATGTCAAAGCGAACACCTCCCGTATCAGCCAGATCACCGGCTACCGCGCCGATGGCCGGCAGGATACCTACCAGGTGGTGGAAGCGCGCGACGGAAGAGACTCTCATCGCCCTGGCGAAAATGGGTGGACTCTCCCTGCGAAACTGCCCGAGAACGCCCCCAACCATCGGACACGGCTCACCAACTGTCTGCGCTCCGTTTTTGCTCCACAGTTCCGCACTGACACGACACCCGCCGGCATCACACGGCCCCAGACGGCACAACGGATCTGATGGGCTGACACGAAACGGTACGTAGCGACACACTTCTCATCCGATGGGCGCAGATTCGAATCCTGCCGGGTGCGCCACAAAACCCCAGTTCGGATGGGATTCTTCAGCTCACCTCAGAGGAGTTGTCACGCTGGTGGGTCCAGGGTGGGACCGAGACCAGACCCAGCCGATCTCCCCGTCCTCTCGACCGCCGAGGGGCCCTCCCGCAATCCCGGAGCACCAACCACGCGGTCCACTCAGCGACGCCAACGTCGCCGCGCCATGCCGCAGACCGTGCAACCGCGCCGGCGGCAACCCGCTCTCGGTGTTCAACTCCCGGAACAGGCACGGCGAACGCTCCGGAACACACGCGGCGTCGCGACCTACTGCGATGCCAGCGGGCTGACAAGGAGCAGCCCGGCACCCGTGGCCGTGCCCGCGCCGACACCGCTCAGACACAGCTCCTGGAGCGCCTCACTGTCCCGCACCACGGCCTCTCCGGTGAAGTGGTACCGAGCGGGCCTGCCCCCAAGACGTTTCCACTTCACCGAGGTGACGCCCACCGCACCCGCGAACTTGCCGGCCAACCAGTCCTCGAACTCCTCCTCCGCGAGAGGGACCCGCTTGCCGCGCGGACGTGACCCCTCCCCGGCGGGCCCCGTCTCGCGCTGCGCGGTGGGCGCCGTGATGAGCTCCCAGCGGACGCTCTCTCCCTCGAAGTGCCTGGGCGTCGGGTTGATCGTCGCGGAGACCGCACCGGGGACCTTGCCCCAGGCGGGTGCGGTGCAGCAACGCGCAGAGGTTGCTGGTCCAAGAGTTTCTGCAGGACTGGGAGCGGGTTTCGTGACCCCCCTACCGGAGCGTTTGTGGTCAGGATGGGAGATCGGACTGGGGGTTAACCACAGGTTTGTCATGCGGATCGCGTAGTCCAGCACCAGCCGGGCCACCTCGCTCCCGACACCCTTACCCCGGGACTCCCCCAGCTCTACAGGGTAAGGCGCGCTAGCATCCACGCTGGCCTGCCCGGCGATGTGGGAGGACGCGCTGCCTGCGGCGCCGACGGCAAGCTTGCGATCCGCCGCACTCGGGAACCGAGGGGGCTCCCTTTGAGGGTGGACTTCTCCTCAGAGTCACGTGTCCGATACAGCCAATCCTCAGAGGGGAACGCCCAGTCTCGAAGAAACTCGGGAGGTGCCATCGGACGCCGCCAGCCCCCGGTTTGTGCTCCGTTTGTGCTCCGCAGTTCCGTACTGACACGACACCGGGCGGCACCACACGGTCTCAGACGGCACGGCGGATCGGATGGGGTGGCATGAAACGGTACATAGCGACACGTGACGGCACGTAACCAGCGAACTTCTAATCCGATGGCCGCAGGTTCGAATCCTGCCGGGTGCGCCACAAAACCCCAGTTCAAACGGGGTACGCGAGTCGAACAGGCGAGGTGCGCAGCCCGGATTCGGGCCTGAAATGCTCCTCGTGTGCTCCCCAGTGCAAGGTCCCGTACAGGTGGCCACCCACCTCGCGGAGTGACAGCGGACAGTAGATACTCCCCATAGGCGGCCACTTAAGGCCCCGCCCACGGCCACGACACTCCCCACTGATGGCCAGATACCTCCCCGCCTGACCAGGACAAACACCGGTCGGCGAGGGTTGACCGGGTGAAGAGCAGCAGGGAGATCATGGAAATCCTGGAGGCCTACGACCTCACCGGGAGTTACCGGGCAGCGGCCGAACTGGCCGGGTGCGACCACCACACCGTCGCCCGCTACGTCAAACTCCGCGAGACCGGCCAAAGCCCCGAGCAGCGCACCCACCGCGCCCGCCCCATCGACGACTACCTCGACAAGATCGAGGAACTCGTCAACCGCTCCCAAGGCAGGGTCCGCGCCGATGTCGTCCACCGGCGCATCACCGCGATGGGCTTCACCGGCGGCGAGCGCACCACCCGGCGGGTGGTCGCCCAGGTCAAGGACCGCTACCGGGCCGGGAAACGGCGGGTGTTCCGGCCCTGGATCCCCGAACCAGGCCTGTGGATGCAGTGGGACTGGGGAGAAGGCCCCAAGATCCGGGGGCGGCGCACCCACCTGTGGTGCGCCTGGCTGGCCTGGTCCCGCTACCGCGTGATCATCCCGGTCTTCGACAAGACCCTGCCCACCGTGGTCGCCTGCCTGGACGCCACCCTGCGCCGACTCGGCGGGGTGCCCGCCTACGCCCTCACCGACAACGAGAAGACCGTCACCGAAGCCCACATCGCCGGGATCGCGGTCCGCAACCCCGAGATCGTGCAGGTCGCCCGCCACTACGGGATGACGATCCGCACCTGCGTCCCGGCCGACCCGCAGACCAAGGGCGGATCGGAGGCCACAGTGCGCATCGCCAAGGCCGACCTGGTGCCCACCGACGTCAACCTGGCCGAGGGTTTCCGCACCTTCGGCGACCTGGAAACCGCCTGCCGCGCCTTCACCGACCAGGTCAACGACCGGATCCACCGGGAAACCCGCCGCCGTCCCACCGAAGCGTTGGCCGAGGAGCGCACCCGGCTGCACCCGCTGCCCGCCGAACCGTTCACCATCGCGTTTGGCACCACAAGGCGGGTCAATTGGGACAGCACGATCTCGGTGGAGGGGGTTCGCTACTCCGTCCCCCACCACCTGGTCGACACCCGTGTCTGGGCCCGCTTCCACGGCGAGGAGCTGATCGTCACCGCCGTCGGCGAACGCGGCCCCGAGGAGGTGGCCCGCCACGGGCGCTCCACCCCGGGCAACCCGAGCATCAGCGACGACCACTACCCCGAGCGGGGCGACAAGGAAGGCGACCGCACCCCCAGAGCCCACAGCGCCGAGGAGGCCGCGTTCCTGACCCTGGGGCCCGGAGCCGCGTCCTGGCTGGTCGAAGCCGCCTCGGTGGGCACCCGCCGGATCAAGCCCAAGATGGCCGAGGCCGTCGCTCTGGCCAAGCTGCACACTCCGGCCGAGGTTGACCGGGCGCTGGGGACCGCGGCGATCGCGGGCCGGTTCGCCGAGAACGACCTGATCGCCATCTTGGCCCACCAGGCCGGACGCCCTGCCGCCGAGCCCACCCGCGCCAGCGAGGACCACAGCCTGCAGCCGGGCACCTCGGCCTGGTCCTCCTTCGGCCTGCCCCGCGACGACGAGAGCGAGCAGTGATGAGCACCCCGATCCGCACCGTTGCCGGACCGCCCGCCGAGCCGATGGCCGAGGCCGTCGAGCTCACCCGCCGGTTGCGGCTCCCCTACCTGCGCAAGGCCATGGCCGACGTGATCCCCACCGCCAAGGCGCAGCGGTGGGACCCAGCCGAGGTGGTCCGCGTCCTGCTGGCCGAGGAAGCCGCTGGACGCGACCAGACCAACCTGCGCACCCGCCGCAAGCGGGCGAACTTCCCCACTGGCAAGACGTTCGGGGACTGGGACGAGACCGCCTCCTGCATCGCCCGACCCACCCAGGACGCGCTCAAGACGCTGGAGTGGGTGGCCAGGCGGGAGAACCTGAGTATCTGCGGGCCCTCGGGGACGGGCAAGTCGCACTTTTGCGAGGCGCTGGGGCACGCCGCGGTCGAGGCGGGGATGACGGTGGCCTGGCACACCATCGAGGACCTGGGGGTGCTGGTTCGCAGGCACCGGGCGGACGACTCCATGGCCAGGGCCGTGACACGGCTGCTGCGCGCGGACTTGATCGTGGTCGACGATATCGGGCTGCTACCGGTCTCGGCCGATGCGGCCGAGGGGTTCTACAGGCTGGTGGACGCCGCCTATGAGCGCAGGTCGTTGGTGGTTTCCAGCAACCTGCACCCGTCGGGGTTCGACGAGATCATGCCCAAGACGTTGGCGACCGCGACGGTTGACCGGCTCCTGCACCACGCCCATGTCGTGGTGACCCAGGGTGACAGTTTCCGGCTTGCTCAGGCGACCTCGGGAGCGGGGGTGAAGGCGTTGAGTTGACCTCGGACACCACCACGGCGGGGACTTATCTGGCCGCCGTTGGGGAGATCGGCCTGGCCGTCAGTGGGGAGAACTACTGGCCGCCTGCGGGGAAAACACACTGGCCATTGACAGCGGAGCATTTTACCCACCCGTGACCCTGGCGGCCCGACCCAAACCCAACCCGTACCCGACCCCGGGGTGGCCCCGTGTCCGCCCACCAGCGCCCCGCAGCCGTCGCGTGGGGCACCGCTGAGCCCCGGACACGCCCGTCGCTCCACCAACCGCATACGGCCGTTTCAGCCGAAACCCCTTACCCGGCAGGGGTTCCCGCGCCACAATCGGTCACACGACCAAGGCGAGGGAAGAACGAGGCGACGTCGTCGACACCTAAGGCGGGCATGTCTCCGGCGGCACCGTCATCAAGGGCAAGAAGCATGACTGCTCCTCCTTCCACCCCTTCAGGTGAAGTGGCCCGCCCGTCTCGGTACCTCGCCCAAGGCTGCCGCCCGCCACCAGCATTGTCAGAGTCTTCTGGCACCTATGTAGCGCACGTCTACCCCTCCTCTTCATCGCAGCGCTCCAGGACCAGACCCGCGGAGCCCTCTTCGAGACCGTTGCGCTCCTCAAGATGCAGATGGGCTCCGTCCGGGGTTCCGTCCTCGGCGAGTGTCATCAGATGGCCAGCCAGGGTGCGCAGCCCCGCGGCGTTCGCCTCGATGACGATTTCGCTTCCGAGGTTGCGCACCTCAATGCGGGCGTCGTCCTCCCACGTGAAGACCCTTATAACCCCATCAACCACCACATTGACGTGAGTGGTCATTGGCGGGACGCCGGTCGACTCGTCAGACATGGCACCATCATGGACCACTTCCGCTCACGTCATCCCCAAACCCAGCTGCCACGACGTCACGCACGTGCCAGGGATGAAGTCCGACGGTTTCCAACAGTGGAGCCTGACCGACGCCTTCCCCGTCGAGTGCCAGTGCGGCACCCCCATGCAACACCTGCTCCAGATCGACAGCAGGGAACCGGGCGGACTGGACCGACTCGTCATCGGCCGAGGCTACTCCCTGAGCCTCCACCACTGCCCCACCTCCCCAGAGCACCCCCACCACACCGTCATGCAGTAGCCCCCAGGCAGAAGCCGACCGGAGAGGAACACAGCGAGATCATGCCGACATGATCGATACGATCGATTCCCCAGACTGGGGTCTCGTTCCCGGCCCTGCGAACCACTACCGCCCTGCGACCGTCCGTGACGGCCTCCAGGGGCTCACCCGTGCTCGCGGGCACACAGATGCGGCGTCGGCAGCGTCCCTCTTGGCGGGTGGAGGGATCATCCATGACCACAGCGGAACAGTCCTCCCCAGCGCCGTCCCTGCGACCCCGATCCTGCTCCAGATCGCGGAAGAAGGCTGCAACGCGGCGCAAGCGGCCGCGCTGGAACTCATCGAGGACGCGCTGGACTTCCGCCCCTGGCCAGGGTTCGCGCGCACCCGGGACCAGGTCCGTCTGTGCTGCGCGATCGCCGATCACGTCCACGCCCGCGCTCCCGCCTTGGCCAGGTTCGGCGACCGAAGCCGTTCCCTGCTCAGGGCGGCGCGGGAACACTGGCGGCTGGACATCGAGGAGACCTACGTCGAAGGCACCGACACCCTGGTGTTCGGCACCGCGACTGGATCACTGCCGAGGGCTCCTCAAGCAGCCGAACTCCACGCCGGTGGCGACATAACCCGTGTGAGCACCCTGATCATGGAGTATCCGGCAATCGAGGGCCACGCACAGGTGTGCGTTCGTCTGGCTGACACGAAGCTGCCGGAGACCCACTCCAGCGCCAGGTTGTACAACGCATCCTGCGGCGAATAGGACGCACAACGATCAGACCTTTCTGTTTCGTTCCGGGTTTATTGGAGGCTGGCATGTACCGGATTCCGTGGAGCCGTGTTTCTGGATTCTCAGGCCACGGTGCTCGGTCGTCTGTTCTCGAACTCTACGGGTGTCAGTCAGCCGATCTCCGGGTGGCGGCGTTACCGGTCGTGGAAGATCTCCAGGTACTCGAAGATCGCGTTGGCCAACTCCAGGCGGGTTCGCCACCTGCGCCGATCCAAGAGTTCGACCTGCATGCGTGACCAGAACGAAGCGATGACCGTGTTGTCATAGCAGTCCCCGATCGACCCCATCGAGGGCACCAGACCGGACTCTTTGGCCCGACGCGTGAAGGCCCAGGACCCGAACTGGGTGAGTTCAGCGTGCACACGCCGCACCCCGTAGACGCCGCCTGTGGCGGCGTGGATCTGACCGATGGTGTCGGTGAGCAGCACATGCCGGATGGCGCGGGCCGACGGTGCTCGGCTACGCCAGGCATAGAACCCCGATTCCGACACTCCCAGCACCCAGACGGCGACCTGGACCGGATGTCCCTCGGTGGCCACCACCACGATCGCCTCGAACCGTCTTTTTCCGGCCCACCTTCCCCAACAGTGCACTGGCTCGACGGTGGATCGCCAGCTCGGCCTCCAATTGGGCGATGCGCTTGTTCGCCGCGGCCAGTGCGGTCTTCTCTGCACTGGTCAGCCCCGGGGCCAAGCCCCGGTCGATACGGTCCTGGCGCCGCCAGGCGTAGACGGTTTCGGTACTGATTCCCAGGTCGCGTGACAACGTCGGCGACGCTGCGCCCGGCCTGGACCAGGTCCAACACCTTGCGGCGGAACTCGGCGGGCCATCCACGACGTCCCACGATGCCTCCTTGAGGTCACGTGGTCCCAGAGTCCAGGAATCCGACTCCGAAAAACGCGGGACACACCACAACGACCGGACGCCGCGACAGGAGTACCTCACTAGCTGGAGAGCCAACAGCCACCGGTCCGGTCACCCGTCAGGGGATCCCTATCCGGACAAATCGTCTGCGATGAAGAACAGGATCCGGCAAGGACGTCACGATCGCCTCGGAACACAGCGCCACGAGATCATTGGGTGGCCCAAAGCCCGAGCTGATCCGCCGTCGGGCACTCAACGCCTGGTCTCGTACCTGGTCAGCACCACGCCGTCGGGAAACGTCCGGGTCTCCACCAGGCTCAGGTTCACCCAGTTGTCCAGGGCCGTGAAGAACGGCGTGCCGCCGCCCACCAGGACCGGATGGGTGACGATCGCGTACTCGTCGATCAGCCCGGCCCGCATGGCCGCCGCGGCGAGTGTGGCACCACCGATATCCATGGGGCCGCCGTCGTCGTCCTTGAGCCTGGTGATCTCGGTGACCGCGTCGCCGGTAACCAAACGGGTGTTCCAGTCGACCGTGCTGGTCGTCGAGGAGAACACGACCTTCGGCATGTCCCGCCAGCGGCCGGCGAACTCGATCTCCGCCGGTGTGGCGCCCGGCTGCTTGTCGGCGGTCGGCCAGTGGGAGCTCATCGTCTCCCACAGTTTGCGCCCGTACAGCGCCAGGCCCGTCGTGTCCACCCGGTCGGACCACCACTGGAACAGCTCGTCGCTTGGCACGCTCCAGCCGAGGTCGTCGCCGGGCGCGGCGATGTGGCCGTCCAGGCTCAGGTTCATGCCGTAGGTCAGTTTCCGCATGGCGTCATGCCTTCCATGAATCGGTATTCGGCGTACAGACCAGCACAGCGAGCAAAAATCATCGGTCAGGCCGCACCGAGGGTCAGTCCACGCCAGGTGAATTCTCTGCACGGAAAGAAACCTGCGACGTACCGGCGGGTTGAGACGAACCCACCGCCACCGGTGTGACCTGCGCTGGTGCAGAAACTCCGTACGATGGAAATCTCACTGACCGGAGGCTAAACATACACGTACTGAGCCCAGCTGTACCAAGATCAAACCCTGCCAACTCCTTGACGCATGACAAGCGAACGCTGATGCAGAACCGTCATGGCGCAAGTCCTCCTACAGCGGAGGAGGCCAGAACTGCGTCGAGGTGGCGGAGCTGCCGACCGGTTCCACCGTCCGCGACTCCCAGAACCCCGACCACACGCAGCTGGCCTCTCCCGCCTCCGAGTGGCGCACCTTCCTCCGCCAAGTGAAGGTTCAAGACCACTGACCTCCTGCGTCACGTCGGCCCCGGAACACCCACCGGGGGCCGACGTATGTCCAACTCGTCGCGTGAACGTTCCACGCTGGGTGACGGGAGGCGATCCCGACACCCGCCGACATCACCGGTATGAGGTACGAATTTCCGCGCGGGTGTCTGTCAGGCTCTCCCTGCCTCGTCATCACTGTGTCGGGCCACATATCGGGGCCCGCGAAGCCACGAGGCGAGGAGAACGACCATGGGCACCATCAGTGTCTTCGAGAGTGTCACCCTCGACGGCGTCCTGCAGAGCGTGGGGCGTCCGGACGAGGACACACGCGGCGGTTTCCGCCACGGCGGGTGGGGCGAGGGCTACGCCGACGAGGTGATCGGACGGTTCGCGGGGGCGAGCATGGGCAGGACCACCGCCATGCTGCTGGGCCATCGAACCTACGACGACCTACTGGGACACTGGACGTCGGTGCCGGAGCCCAACCCGTTCACCCGGGCTCTGCTGAACCAGGACAAGTACGTCGCCTCGCGTGACGCGGGCGCCGAACTCGCCCACCCCAACTCCACCCTCCTGTCCGGGGAGGCAGCCGAGACCGTGGCCGCACTCAAACGGGACGTCGAGGGTGTGATCACCGTGCTCGGCAGCGGTGAGCTCGTGCGTTCCCTGCACGCGGCAGGACTCGTCGACGAATACGCCCTGCTGATCCACCCCATCGTGCTCGGGTCCGGCACTCGACTGTTCGGCGACGCCGATCGCGGCGACCTGGTGCTCCGGGAGTCGGTCACGTCCACGACCGGTGTCGTGATGGCGCGTTACCAGACCGATTGACCAGTGGCCCACCATGATCGTGTGAGGATACGGACATGCGCTACATGCTGTTGTTCCACTACGCCGAGGAGGCTAGGGAATCGATCGGCGAGGAGGCGATGGCCGCCGGCATGCGGGCCTTCGCCAGCTACACCGCGACCCTGGAGCAGGCGGGCGTCCTGGTGAGCGGTCAGGTGTTGCGGCCGTCGACCAACGCGACCACGCTCACCCTGGTCGACGGAGAGCCGCGGATCCAGGACGGGCCGTTCGCCGACACCAGGGAGCAGCTCGGCGGGGTGGTGATCATCGACGTGCCGCATCTCGACGCCGCCCTGGAGTGGGCACGGCAGGCGCCGCCGCTGTCGTGGGGTTCTGTCGAGATCCGGCCCGGTGCTGTGCATACCGAGGCCGGGGTGTGGGTTCCGTCGTGATGACAGGTGCGATGGCGGCGGAGGTCGCCGAGTACACCGCGCGGACCTCGTACGGTCGGTTGGTGGCGCTGCTGGCGGCCTCCACCGGCGATCTCGAACTGGCCCAGGACACCCTGGCGCAGGCGTTCGAGCGCGCCCTGGTCACCTGGTCCAGGGACGGTGTGCCGGACAACCCGGAGGGCTGGCTGCTGACGGTGGCACGGAATCACCAGCGAGACGTGTGGAAGTCCGCCGCGCACCGCCGCGACCAGCCGTGGGAGGCCGCCACAGACACGGGCGCGGACTGCGTCTCTCCCCTGGACGACCTCGACCCGGACGCGATTCCGGAGCGGCGGTTGGCCCTGCTGTTCGTCTGCGCGCACCCGGCGATCGCCGCGAACGTGCGCACGCCGCTGATGCTGCAGGTCGTGCTGGGGTTCGACGCCCGCGACATCGCCCGGGCGTTCGCGGTTCCCGCAGGAGCGATGTCACAGCGGTTGGTGCGCGCCAAGCGGCGGATCCGCGACGCCCGGATCCCGTTCGCCGTGCCCGGACGGCGGGCCATGCCCGAGCGCCTGCCGCCGGTGCTCGAGGCGATCTACGGCTGCTACGCGCTCGCCCGGCCCGGGCGGAGCGACGGGGAGTCGCTCACCGGCGAGGCCCTGTACCTCGCCGTGACGACGGCCGCCCTTCTCCGAGACGAGCGTGAGGCATGGGGTCTGGCGGCGCTGCTGGCACTGGCGTCCGCGCGGAGAACACCCGAGGGCGTCTATCTGCCCTTGGACCAACAGAATCCGGCCGGGTGGGACCACGCCCTCATCGCGCGAGGGGAGGAGTATCTGCGGCGTACCGAATGCCCTGGACAGGTACCGGGCCGGTTCCAGCTCGAAGCCGCGATCCAGGCCGTGCACTGCGATCGGGCACGAACCGGTGATATCGACTGGCCCGCGCTGCGCACCCTCTACACGGCACTGGTCGCGGTGGCGCCGAGCCTGGGAAGCCGCGTCGCGCACGCGGCCGTCGTGGGGCGCACGGGTTCTCCGGAGCAGGGGTTGGCGCTACTGGACGGGCTGCCGAGCGAACGCGAGGGGTTCCAACCGTTCCACGCGACACGGGGCGACCTGCTGACGAGACTCGGGCGGCGTGAGGAGGCCGCCACGGCCTACACCCGGGCGGCCGCGCTCAGCGACGCCCCCGCCACCCGCGCCTTCCTCGAGCAACACGCGAGGACGCTGAGAGGGTGAGGCCCTGAGCGCCAGCGGTTCGAAACGACGAGGCCGACACCCGTCATCGTAGCCACCAGCCCGGAAACCCTCTCAAAACGGGCAGCATCACGGAAACAGAGGTACCTCGCGAGGTGCCATCGGATTCCGCCAACCGGGTGTGTGCTCCGTTCGTGCTCCGCAGTTCCGTACTGACACGACACCCAGCGGCATCACCCGTCCTCGGATGGCGCGGCGGGTCGATTGGGGTGACACGAAACGGCACGAAGTGCCACGTGGCTACACCAGATCACCGGACTTCTCATCCGATGGCCGCAGGTTCAAATCCTGCCGAGCGCGCCACAAAACCCCAGTTCAGGCGGGACGCGCGAATCGAACAGGCGAGGCGGCAGGCCCGGATCCGGGCCTGAAATGCTCCTCGTGTGCTCCCCAGTGCAAGGTCCCGTACAGGTGGGCACCCACCTCGCGGAGCATTGTGCCGTCCCGTGACCCTGCGGGGTGTGCCCCGTGTCCGCCCGTCAGCGCCCCACAGCCGTCGTGTGGGGCACCGTTGGGCCCGGGTGCGCCCTGTCGCCCCACCGGCCGCATACGGCCGATTCCACCGAAACCCCTTACCCCACACGGGTTCCCGCGCCACAATCAGATGGCACGAAGCACACCGCAGAGAACCAGACCCCAACCCCACCCACCGGTCCACCAACCCACGAGTCCTTCACCTGACACACCGGGCACCCACCACCAGCCCTCCCCCTGGCAGAAAGCCCCCCGTGGAACCCCTTCACCCCACCGACCCCCCACACATCAGCGAATACAAGCTCACCGCACGCCTGGGTACCGGCGGCATGGGCCAGGTCTACCTCGCACGCACCACCTCCGGACGACAGCTCGTCGTCAAGGTCATCCGCCCCGAACTCGCCAACGAAACCGGCTTCCGCGCACGCTTCGCCCGCGAGGCCGAGGCCGCCCGCCGTGTCGGCGGCTTCCACACCGCCCAGATCATCGACGCCGACCCCCACGCCGACGCCCCGTGGATCGCCACCGCCCACATCCCCGGACCCACGTTGACGGAGGCCGTGCGCGAGAACGGGCCCATCACCCCGCCCGCCCTGCACGTCCTGGCCACCGGCCTGGCCGAAGGACTCAAGGCCGTCCACTCCTGTGACCTGGTGCACCGCGACCTCAAACCCGGCAACATCATCCTGGCCGACGACGGCCCCCGCATCATCGACTTCGGGATCGCCCGCCCCCTGGACGCCGACAGCATGACCACCCACGGCGCCATCTTCGGCACCCTGCCCTACATGTCGCCCGAGCAGACCGACGGCTCCCGCGTCGGCCCGGCCTCGGACCTGTTCTCCCTGGGCACCGTGCTCGCCTACGCCGCCACCGGCACCAACCCCTTCAACGGCGCCACCATGGCCCAGACCCTGCGCCGCCTCATCAGCCCACCACCCGACCCCGGCGACATCGACCCGGCCACCCGGGACCTGATCACCGCCTGCTGGAACCACGACCCCGCCCAACGACCCACCCCGGACCAGATCCTGGCCCGCTTCGCAGACCACGACCTTCACGACTCCTGGCCACCGCCTCAGCCCACCGCACCGTCCCGTCCCGAACCGGCCACCCGTCCTCTACCGACACCGCCGATCCCGACACGATCCAAGGAAGAGTCCTCCCCCGCACCACGCGAACCCCGAGTCACACCCCCCGCTGCAACCAAGACGAAGGGGGAGGGCGACGCTGTCCCGCAACGCGCCGAAGCCCAAAGCCCTCCTCCGAACGCTGGGAAGACCTCCCTCGCGAAGGCCACCCCCCTAACAAAGGCACGTCCTGACCAACACCGTGGGAAGCGAAAGGTCAGGGCATCGTGGTTCTACGGGATATCCGCAGTCATCGCCGCGGTCGTCCTGCTCTCGTGGTACATCTCCAACCCGCGCCTCGGTGAGTCCGGGGCGAGCGAACCTGGCATGGGTAAATCCGAGGCAGATGAGTTCAGTACGTCTGAATCCAGCGCGCTGCTACCCACCTCGATTACCCGCATAGGCTACGGAGACGCGTATTCAGTGGCGTTCAGCCCAGACAGTACTACAGTCGCCACCGGCCGCACCGATAGCACTGCCGAACTTTGGGATGTCACCACCGGCGAACTCATCACCACTATCACGAGCAACGAATCATCGATGCCAGGCAACAACACTATATTGTCGGTGGCTTTCAGTCCGGACGGATTCATAATCGCGACCGGTAATTCATTTGGCACTGCTCAACTTTGGGACGCCAACACCGGAGAACCGATCACCACCATCACTGGACACGACGAAGCCGTATATGCGTTAGCTTTCAGTCCCGACAGCACCACGATCGCCGTCGGTAGAGAGTATGGCAGTTCCACTTCTGACAACGTTGTCGCCCAGTTACTGGATACTGAGACAGGCGACCTGATCACCACTCTTACCGGGCATAACGGCTCCGTGGTTTCGGTGGCTTTCAGTCCGGACGGCACTGCGCTCGCCACCAGCAGCGCAGACGGCACCGCCCGACTCTGGGACGCCAACACCGGAGAGCCAATCACCACCATCACTGGACACGACGAAGCCGTATCAGCGGTGGCTTTCAGCCCCGACAGCGCTACACTCGCCACCAGCAGCGCAGACGGCACCGCCCGACTCTGGGACGCCAACACCAGAGAGCCAATCACCACCATCACTGGACACGACGAAGCCGTATCAGCGGTGGCTTTCAGCCCCGACAGCGCTACACTCGCCACCGGCAGCACAGACGGCACTACTCGACTCTGGGACACTGAAAGCGGTGACCTCATCACTAGTCTGGACGACTACGGAAGTCGGGTTCAGTCGGTGGCTTTCAGCCCCGATGGCGCCCTGCTCGCCACTGCTAGCACCAATACCGACCGAAGTGGCTCTGTCCGAATATGGGAGCTCAACTGATCTCCAAAAATATCAGTTTTTTACAGCCTAGCAGAGGAGTTTGAATCTCTTATCGAAGTAGCAAATTCTCGTATCCAATAGCGGACCACGAGAAGGAGGTGTACCTACTTTGAAGGAACCGACCTCCTAAGTTACACCACCTAGCGAAAAACAATCGAGTAGAACCGGATGCAAGCAATACCGCTATCCAACTGGACCTTTGATCCGGTGGGGCTCAGTTCTGGTTCACCGGCCAGACCGCCGCCGGATCACAGTGCTCCGGGCAGGCCAACAGGTAGACCTCGTTCCCCAGAAACAGGTCATAGTGGCCCTCCGCGCCGCTGTCGGGCTGCTCCGGCTGTCCCGGAACAACAGCGAACCCCATATCCTCCGGCACCTGGCACACATACACCAGCTCGGCACCGCACGCGCATTGGTAGTGCTTGGGGTCCTGCGCCCAGGACGGCGTGCCGCCCACCTTGAAGATCTGGGCTCCCTTCCCCCGCTCGTTGAGGGTGTCTGTGAAGGGCCGCAGCGTCAGTGGCCGAGCGCGCAGGGACGGTTCGGACTCCGCCGAAGGCCGCACTGCGCGGCGCTGGAGCAGCACGCGCCAGAACGACTCGTTTGGATCATCCCAGTACCGGGGTGCCAACCGACCGTCATCGGACAGTTCGAGGTCAGCGACCTCGTTGTGCGCGCGGCAATGGAAGACCAGCAGGTGGTCACCACCGAAGGGCCCCAGATCCTGGGGAAGATCCAGTTGGAAGAACAGCACCAGCCGCTCGCCGCAGAAGCACTCCGGCCACTCCTGCCCCTCATCGAGGAAGGGCCAGCCACCCACCGAGTTCCGCGACGGCCACTCCAGCGGCTCGGCACCGATCTCGATCGTGTACGCAGCGAACACCTCCTGAGGAGGTCGCAGATCAGGTTCGACCATCCGCTCACCCTAGAGGAGACCTTTGATCCGATGGGATGACAACCCCGGGAACGAGGAAACCCCAGGCCAGCACGAGTGAGTCTCCCGTGTGGCCCGGGGTCAAGGGCTTCTTCTCGCTCCTGGTGTGCTCCCCGGTCCGGCTACCCCACCGCCGCTACGCGCGGACGGGCCTGAGCAGGGCCGCCGTCGCCTCGGCCGCCGCTTTGGCGACCTCGGGGAACACCGTCTGGTAGGTGTCCTGGGTGAAATGAGTCGTGGCGTGGCCCAACTCGGTGGAGACCACCTTCACGTCCGCCCCCGCCGCCAACGCCAGGGACGCGGCACCGTGACGGAGCCCGTGCAGGTGGATCGGCGACAACCCCGCAGCCCTCACGATCCGGTTGAACCACCGGGGCACCACCCCCGGATGCCACCCCGACCCATCAGGCTGGGTGAACACCAACCCCGAATCCACCCACCCCTGCCCCGCCTGCAGGCGAGCTTCGTTCTGGAACCGCTTCCAGGAACGCAACACCTTGACGGTGCCGGAGTCCAGAGTGATCGTCCTCCGTCCGGCCGCGCTCTTCGGCGTGGTGGTGATCGTCTTCCACCCCAAGGTGACCACCTGGGTGCGGATGTCGACCTGACCATCGGTCAACCGGGTGTTCGCCCACGGAAGGCCCACGGCTTCGCCTCGCCGGAGTCCCTTGACGGCGATGAGGTGGAACATCGGGAACAGCCACCGGTACTTCTTCGCGTGGGTCAGGAAGGTGATGGTCTGTTCCGGGGTCCACACCATCACCTCCCCCGGCACCACCCCATCGATCTGCCACTGGCGCACCCGCTCCGGTGTCCACACCAACGGCTTGGTACGCGGACACGACGGCAACCGGGCGTGCGAGGCGACGTTCACGGCCACCGGCAGGTCCGGGCGCCGCACCGCTTCGGAGAACGCACTCCGAAGGGTCGCGCGGATGCGGTGCTTGGTCGAGAGCGAGATGACCCGCTGGCCCTTCACCGACGCGCGGACCTTGGCGTCGTCGGACTCGCGGCACTCCAGAATCCGCTGGTTGTTCTCCTCGATCGCGGCGAACATCTCCTCCACCTGCCACGACGTCAACTTGTCCAGGCGTGTGGCCCCCAGGTGCGGCACGAGGTGGTTACGGATGTGCCCCTCATAGGAGGCCCGGGTCTTGGGTGCCAGATCGGGCTTGCCGTCCAACCACTCCTTCAGCCACTGCGCGACGGTCGGGATCTTCTCGCGGGTACGCGCCCCGGCCCCGATGCGGCGTTTGACCTCCGTCGCCTCCGGCAACGGGCGACGGGCCTTGAGCGCCTGCTGGATCAGGTCGGCGACCTGCACCTCGACGTCCGTCTCCTCGTCGGCCAGGCGGATCAGCACCTTGAGGTGATCGAGCTGGGCCTGGGCCTGCTCCTGCGAGCCCAAACCGCCCCGCCGCGCCTGATGCCGCTTCCCCTCACCGGTGCGCGGCAACTCCAGCTGGAAGGCCCACTCGCCGTGGCGGGAGTTCCACGCCCCGTCCTCACGGCGCAGCTTCGGACACTTCGCACCCAGCGACTTGCCGGTGGCCTCCTGGCGGGATCCGCAGCGTTTGAACACCGACCCGTCCCGAGAAGCCATCTACGGCCTCGCTTTCCTGTCGTCCTCACGCGCCACCCGCACCCATCCGGCACGGGAACCGGAGGCGGCCGGGGACGGTGTCGCCGACCGCCCTGAGCGCGGGTTCAAGAGCTGTCGCCCGGCCGCGTCACCCGCAGCTGGCGAAGCAGGCCGCCGTAGTCCTCGTCGTCGTCGCTGATGAACATCGGAAAGGAGCCGTCGACCAGCGCGACGCCCTCGACCTTGAGCCCCGAGCTGCGCGCGAGCTCCTCCGGCGGGCTGACCGGACGCAGCCGGGCGCCGATGGGTCCGCCCGGGCGGACCACCGCGGCACGGTACACGGCGCTGTCGAAGGGGCCGAGGTCGCCGGGATCGTACGCGGACGAGATGTAGACGTTGCCTCGCCTGTCGATGTCCATACCCGAGGCGGGGCGCGCGTCCGGCGGTGCGCTGGCCGTGAAGGAAACCGACGTCCACTCCCCGCCGAACCTGATCTCGCCGTTCCTTCCGATCGCCAGGCGGGTCATGTTGACGTTGGTGGTGTCGCTTCCCTGCGCCCGCTCGGCGTACACGAAGTAGTCCCTTCCGCGCACCGTCGCGACAGCCGTGGCCTCGACGTTCACCAGCGGTTCGGGCGTCCTGGGCCAGGGCACCGCGCCCGCGATGGTGATGTCGAGGTCCTCGTCCCACCTGGCGAGGTAGATGGTGGGGTCGGGGTCGTCGCCGTCAGCGTTGCTCTCCACCAGCAGGGCCTCGTCGCGCCCGGGGACCCGGGCGATGCTCTCCAGGTCGTTGGGCACGCTGGGGAACGCGACGTCGAGTTCGTCGACGATGATCCCGTCGGTGTCGACGGGGGTCCGCACGATCGACAGGCGCGGGAGGTCGCGCTCGGCGTAGTCGTCCCTGGTGTCGTGGCAGACCAGGAAGATCTGCTGGGGTTCCCCGTCGCTCCCCGCCGTGTCGGAGGTGGCCAGCCAGGTGATGCCGCTGAACTCGCGTGGTGCGATGATCTCTCCCCGGTCGGCCGGTGGGGTGCCGGTGGAGGCCTCGACGCCGCCCGCGGTGAGTGGCAGCACGCTCAGCGCGGCCGCGGTCGCCGCCAAACGGCGTGTGATGAATCGACGTCGCATCGGTTTCCTCCCATCATGTGGCGGGCGCCGCCGCCGGGTCCGCTCCGCACAAAACTAGGACAGGAGACCGGGATCCTGGTTCAGGCATCGCCTGGTTCCCGCGAGAATTCGAAATTCCGCGGTTCAGGGGACATGTGTAAGGACTGTGTCAGACGATGGGCGCTCTCCGGATCGGCGTGTACGGTCCGGTCTTCGACATCCGATCCGGCACCAGGACTTTTCACCGGGAAAACCCTGATACCTCTTTGGGCCGAGAATCCCGATTCCTCACAAAACCGTCGACGAGTGACTTCACCGCCGCCCGACGAGACCGGGACCGGGGACACGGTGCCGTGAACGACCACGTCATTCGTTGGCTTCGAGCAGCGCCCGGGTGCGGCGGAGCAGTGCCTCACGCACGGCGTCGGTGGAGAGCACACGGACGGGGGTGCCCAGGCCGAGCAGGTAGCCGGCGAGCTGTTCCACGTCGTTGCCGCCGATCTCGACCACGGTGGCGTCGGGGCCGTCGGGGGTGTGCGCGCCGATCGTGGGCGGGACCACGGCCAGGGCCTGGTCCAGGGGAAGCGGGAACCGGACCGTCGCGTACACCGGGTACACGACGCTCGCGATGCTCCGGGAGACCAACGACGCGGCGTCTGGCGGATCGACCAGTTCGGTGGGCTCGGCGGTGAGCCGTGTCCCCGTCACACGGTCGGCCCGGAACGTACGCCACTCGCCCCGAGCGACGTCGCGAGCGACGAGGTACCAGCGAAGGCCCGTGTGGACGAGGCGGTACGGGTCGACGTAGCGGACCGTCGCGCGCCCCGCGTGGTCCCGGTACGACAGCTCGGTGCGCGTCCCGTTGCGGCACGCCGTCGCCAGTTCCAGCAGCCTGTTCGGGCTGATCTGCGGTTCCTCGGACCGCGGGGTGTGCGCCAGGGTGGCGTCGAGTTCACCCAGCCGACCGGCCAGCCGCCGGGGCATGGCCTGTTGGAGCTTCAGAAGGGCTGACAGCGCGGCCTGGCCCGCGCCCAGGGCCCCGCTGAGCGCGGCCGAACGCAGGCCGGCGGCCACGGCGAGCGCTTCCTCGTCGTCCAGGACCAGCGGCGGCATCCGGGCGCCGTGGCTGAGGCGGTAGCCGCCCCAGGGGCCCGGGTCGGACTCGATTCCGTAGCCCAGGTCCCGTAGCCGGGCGATGTCACGGCGGACCGTCCGGTCGGTGACCGACATGCGCTCAGCCAGTTCTCGGCAGGTCCAGACCGGTCGTGTGGACAGCAGAGACACCAGGCGCAGCAGTCGGGAAGTGGTACCCATCACAGTCACCCAGTGTGGGGTAGGACCCGGACAGCACCTGTCCGGGTCGCCTTCTACGGTCCCACCATGAGCACAGGAGACACCTCGTCCGCCCCCGTGATCCGATTCCTTTCCGTCGACTTCGACTGCCCGGACCCGGCCGAACTCGCCCGCTTCTATCGCGACGCCCTCGGTCTGCCCGTGCTGTTCTCCAGCGACGACTTCGTTCTGCTCGGCCGCGCGGACGCCCCAGGGCTGGGATTCGTCCGGCAGGCCGACTACCGGCCCCCGTCCTGGCCCGACCCCGCCCAGCAGAAACAGGCGCACATCGAACTGAGCGTCGACGACCTGGACTCCGCTCAGGACCGGATGCTGGCTCTGGGCGCTGTGATGGCGTCGTTCCAGCCTCGGCCCGATGTGTGGCGGGTGCTGCTGGACCCGGCGGGCCACCCCTTCTGCCTCTCCACGCACGGAGTCTGACGCCGGGGAAGCCTTGACCGGTGGGCCGGGGGCCGTGCGCCCCCGGCCCACCCGGGAATCACTCCTCCGGGGAACTCCGGAGGGCGTCGGCCGCCTCCCAGTCCGCCCGCGTCGGGGGGATCGCGGCGAAGCGCCTGTCCAACAGGCGGTCGGGAAGGACCCGGGACAGCACGTCGGCCGTCCAGGCGTCGGCGCCGACCCGGTAGCGGGTGCGGGGGACGGGATCGGTCAGGGCCCTGGCCACCGTCGCGGCGAACCGCTCCGGGGTCGTGCCGCTCTGCGCGGCCGCTTCGGCGTTGGCCGCCAGGAAGGCGGAGAAGGAGGCGCGGTAGACCGACGCGACCCCCGGCGCGGCTCCGCGCAGCGCCTCATCGGCGACCGAGGCGATCTTGCCCCAGATGGGGGTCATGATCGCCCCGGGCTGCACGACCGAGACACGCACCCCGCTGTCGGCCAGTTCCCGGCGCAGCGCGTCGCTCAACGCCTCCTTGGCGAACTGGGCCGCGGCGTAGGCCCCGAGATAGGGGATCGCCACCCGTCCCAGGCCGGAGGTGATGTTGACGATGCGGCCGCGTGCCCGGCGCAGGTGGGGCAGGTGGGCCCGGACCATCGCGAGCTGACCCACGACGTTGGTCTCCAGCTGGCGTCTCAGGGTCGCGCTGTCCACGCACTCCAGCGGCGCGGACACGGCGATCCCCGCGTTGTTGACCAGACCGCGCAGTCCCGGGTACCGGGACGCGACGAGGTCGGCGCAGGCCTCGACGGAGTCCTCGTCGGTCACGTCGACGACCGCGTACTCCAGGCGGCCGCGCGAGGACGCGGCGACCAGCTTCTCTCCGTCCTCGACGCGCCGCACGCCGGCCAGCACCCCGAACCCGCGCCGCTCCAGATCCAGGGCGCAGGCTCGGCCCAGCCCCGATGAGGCTCCGGTGATCAGCACCGGGCCCGCCTCCTCGCTCGCTTCGCGCTTCTCGCTCAACGGTGCTCCTTTCCCGCGTCCGCGGCCATGGTGTCCCCGAGTCCGGTTCCGGGGAAGGTGAGGGCGGGCTCGAGGCGCCCGACCAGAGACGCGTGCGGCATGTGCCGGAAGTAGGCGTCGCGGACCCACCGCCGGACCGGTCCCTGGGACTGTTCGAAGTCGCTGATGGCGCGGGTGGCCGTCACGATGGCGCGGGTGCGTTCCCTGCGGGCGTCCTCGTAGGCCCGCAGCGCCCGGGGCCCGTCGGGTTGGGCCTGCACGTGCCGGGCCAGGACGACCGCGTCCTCGATGGCCATCGCCGACCCCTGCCCCAGACTGGTCAGCATGGGGTGGGCGGCGTCGCCCAGCAGGGTCACCGGGCCGGTTCCCCACCGCTCCAGGAAGGGGCGGTCGCGTGAGGTCACCGACAGGACGTCCGCCTCCGGTGTGACCCGGATGGCTGTTCGGACCTCGTCCGGCCATCCGTGGTAGGCGGCGAGGATCTCGTCCTTGCCGCCGTCCCAGGCCGCCGAGACGGCCGCGGGCATGTTCTTCGTGCCCCACCAGTACAGTCGGCCGTGGCCGATGTCGACCAGCCCGAACCGCATGCCGTCGCCCCAGAAGTGGACGACCGACCCCGGGGTGAACCGGGGGTGGGAGTACTCGGTGATGCCCAGCCAGACGATGTAACCGCTGTCGTGGGCCGGTTCGTTCGGACCGACCAGCTGCCTGCGCACCGCCGAGTTGAACCCGTCGGCGCCGATCAACAGGTCGGCCTCGTCGCTGACCCCGCCGTCGGCGAAGCGTACGCGCGCGCGGCCGCCGTCCACCTCGAACCCCTCCGCGGCCCGGCCCAGGGCGATCGGGATGCCGGCGGCCTCCTCCCGCAGTGCGGCGAAGAGGTCGGGGCGGCCGATGCACACACAGGGCACGCCCAGGCGGTCGACGATCTCGGGGAAGGGGAACTCCCTGATGAGCCGCCCGCCCCGGGATTTGACCAGATAGCGCTCCAGTGTGCTCCCGCGCTTGTCGAGCCGCAGGTCGACGCCGAGGGAGTCCAGCGCCGCGATGGCGTTGCTCATCACCGACAGTCCGAACCCCCGTGCCCTGATGTGCGGGGCCCGTTCGTAGACCCGCACGTCCAGGCCGACCCTGCGCAGGGCGATGGCGGTGGTCAGGCCACCGATACCGGCGCCGATGACGATCGCGTTCCTCGTCCGTGCCATCGCCCTCACTCCTCCACGTCGCCGGTCGGGTGTTCGACGGCGTCCAGTACCGCGGTCACGACGTCGGCCACGTACGGTTCCTCCATGATCGTGAGGTGGTCGCCCTCGACCTCGACCACCGACAGACGGCCCGAGGTCCGCTCCCGCCACCCGTTCTCGGCGTCGGCGTGCATGCTGCCGATCGCCGTGTGCATCGACAGCAGCACCTCCGGGAGCGGTCGCCTGGCGCGCACGAGGAGCATGTCCTGGTCGACGACCTCGGGCCAGTACTCGAACGCCGAGCGCCAGTTCGCCTCGTAGAGCCGGAAGAGGCGGCGCACGACGCTGTCCGTGCTGCCCGGGGGCAGGACGCCCTCGTCCACCGCCAGGCGGGTGATGTACTCGAACTTCTCGTCCAGGGTCGCGGCCCCGTCGGGGATGACCGCCTCGGGGGAGTCGCCCCCGCGCTCCAGCCAGAGCAGCTCCCAGAAGAACCAGGCGATCAGGGCGTTGTCGTCGACCCACGCGCTGCGGTCGTCGCCCAGCGCGGTGGTGTCGAGGACGACCAGCGAGCCGACCTCGTGTCCCTCCGCGCGTAGTTGGCGGGCCATCTCGAAGGCCACGAAGCCACCGAAGGACCACCCTCCGATGTGGTAGGGGCCCTCGGGCCGCACACGGCGCATGGCCTCGATGTAGCGGCGGGCGATCTCCTCCATCCCCCGCACGGGCTCGGTTCCCGCGTCGGCGCCGAAGGCCTGGAGCGCGTAGAGCGGCCGGTCGTCGGGCAGGTGCTGGGCGAACGGCACGTAGCAGAGCACGTTGCCGCCCATCGGGTGCACGTAGAACAGAGGCGCGGCGTCCCCGCCCTCGCGGATGCGCACCAGCGGGTCGAACCCGCTCTCCGGACGCCGCTCGCCGTCTCCGGCCCCGGGCAGCTCCCGCGCGAGTTCGGCGATGGTGGGCGCGGCGATGAGCCTGGACAGCGGTATCGGCGTTCCGAAGCGCTGTTCGACCAGGACGGCCAGCCGCATCGCCGTGATCGAGGTGGCGCCCGCGTCGAAGAGGTTGTCGTGGACACCGAGTTCGGTGCGGCCGAGCAGGTCTCCCAGCATGTCGGCGAGGACCTGTTCCTCCGCGGTGCTCGGCGGGGCGGACGTGCGCCGGGAGGGCGCCGCGAGCGGCCGGCGGCCCAGCGCGGCGTCGTCGCGCTTGCCGCTCGGCGTCATCGGCATGGCCGTGATCCGTTCGACGTGCGCGGGGACCATGTACTCGGGCAGGACTGCCCGGAGGCGGCGGCGGAGCGCCTCCACGTCCAGGTCCGCCTCCGCGGAGACCGCGTAGGCGGCGAGGAAGGTCTCCCCCGCCGCACGGGTCCGGGCCACGACGGCGACCTCGACCGCCTCCGCGCCCAGTTCCGCCGCCGCCTCGGCCAGGGCGATCTCGACCTCGGCCGGCTCCACCCGGTATCCGCGCACCTTCACCTGGCGGTCGGAACGGCCCAGGCAGACGACCTCGCCGCCGGGCAGGACCATGCCGATGTCACCGGTGCGGTAGAGCCGTTCGCCCTCCCGCGTCGGGTCGGCGACGAACCTCTCCCGGGTCAGGTCCGGGCGGCCCGCGTAGCCCGAGGCCAGGCAGGCCCCGCCGAGGTGGATCTCGCCCTTGCCTCCGACCGGCGCCGGGCGCCCGGACGGATCGAGCACCAGCACCCGGGCGCCGTCGACCGGTCGGCCGACGGGGGGCAGCGCCGGGAAGCGGGCGGGGTCGCCGTCGAGTGTGTGGACCGTGACGACGTGGCTCTCCGTCGGACCGTACTGGTTCTCCAGGACCACGTCCTCTCCCAGGGAGCGGCACAGGCCGCGGATCTCCGGGGTGATGCGCAACTGCTCGCCCGAGGAGGCGATCACCCTCAGGGATCGTGGCACGACGCCCAGCGCGGTGGCGGCCTCCGCGAGCCGTTGCAGGGCGACGTAGGGCATGAAGACGCGTTCGACGCCCGCCTCGTCGATGTGGCGGAGCAGCCCGGGGACGTCCCGGCGGAGGTCCTCGGGGATCACCACGAGCGTGCCCCCGCCGCAGAGCGTGGAGTACACCTCCTGGAACGAGACGTCGAAGCTGAGCGGCGCGTACTGCAGCGTCCGGCCGCCGACGGCCCCGCTGGGCACGCTGTTCTGCCAGGCGACGAGGTTGGCCAGGGAACGGTGCGGCATGGCCACGCCCTTGGGCGTACCGGTGGAGCCGGAGGTGAACAGCAGGTAGGCCTCGTCCTCCGGGGACACCCGCGGCAGTGGTGCGGAGCGGTCCGGTGCGGGGGCCGCGCTCCCGTCGAGGAGTGACTCGGCCACGAGCACCGCGCTCCCGTCGTCGATCAGGTGCTCGTAGGCCTGCGCCACGACCACGCGTTTGGGCGCGCCCTGCTCGACCATCTCCCGAAGCCGTCCGGCGGGGTAGGTGACGTCCAACGGCACCGCCGAGCAGCCCGCCCGTGCCACACCGAGCAGGACCGCGACGGCTCGGGGACCGCGTTCCAGGGCGATGCCGACGCGGTCACCGGGTCTCACCCCCACCGACAGGAGTGCGCGCGCGACGCGTTCGGAGACCTCGGCGAGCCTGGCGTAGGACCAGGAGTCGTCGCCGGACACGACGGCCGTGGCGTCCGGTGCGGCTTCGGCCCGCTCCTCGAAGGAGCGCACCACGCACACGGGCGGGGCCGGTCGGGGCGGTGGACTCGAGGGGGCGGGCGCGAGGAAGGAGGGGTCGGCCTCCTCCAGGGGCCTTTCGGCGATACGGCGCAGGATCTCGGTGTAGGAGGCGGCGAACAGGTCGGCCTGGCCCGCGGTGAAGGTCTGGCCGGAGAAGTCCATGCGCAGCCGGACACGGCCGTCCACCGGGTCGGTCATGGCGTTGACCAGCAGCGTGAAGTTGGTCTCCTCCCAGGCGGTGAACCCGCGGTCGCGCACACCGGTGAGCCCGAGCACCTCGCCCAGCTGCCGGAAGTGGACGTAGTTGAAGGCCGTGTCCACCAGGGTGGCGCCGCCCTGGTCCTGCTGGATCACCTCCAGCGGCACCCGGCGGTGCGGATAGGCCGCGCGCTCGGCCTCCGCGACGTGGTGGACCGCGTCGATCCAGGTCCCGCGGGTGGGTGAGACGCGCATGGGCAGGGTGTTGAGGAACAGCCCGCAGACGCGTTCGCCGTCCTCGACGTCGGGCCGCCCGTGGGCGACCAGCCCCGTGCACAGGTCGTCCTGGCCCGCCATCGCCGACAGGGTGAGCGCGTGCGCGGCGAACAGCACCGACTTGATCGGAACGCGGTGTTCCTCGACCAGTGCGCGGACGCGGGAGAGGAGGTCGTCGGGCGGGCGCACCTCCCTCACGATCATCTCGTCCCCCTCGGGCGGTTCGTGGGACCGGAAGCCCTCCAGGTTCGGCGGAGCGGCCCCGGCGAGTCGGCCCCTCCAGAAGGCGCGGCCGTCCGCGGAGGAGATCGCCGCGCGCTCGTCCGCCGCGTGCAGGGCGGGGCTCGGCAACGGCCCGCCCGCGACGGGGCCGACGTCCAGTCCGCAGGAGTGCAGATGGTCCTGCAGCAGCTCGCTCACCAGGTTGGCGACGCTGCCCCCGTCGAGCAGGGCGTGGTGGAAGGAGAACACCAACTCGACCGCGCCGTCGGTGACGAAGGCGTGGAAGAGGTAGAGCGGCGGGCGCTCGAAGACGTAGTCGTGCCGACGGCGTTCCCGCATGTGGGCGATGATCCGCTCCTCGGCCTCCCGTGCGTCGACCCCTCTGAGGTCGGTCGTCTCCAGGCCGCCCGAGGGCGCGTGGCGGTCGACGATCTGCAGCGGCTCCGAGTAGCCCGTGAGCGCGAAGGACGACCGTAGGACGGGATGGCGCGCGACCAGCCGGTCGAAGGCCGCCCGGAGGTGCCGTGCGTCCCATGGCATCTCGATGCTGTAGCGGAAGACGTCCTTGTAGACCGCCGACTCCTGGGTCCGCCTGCTGTGGAACAGGAGCCCCAGCTGGAGCCGGGTGACCGGGAAGGCGTCGGCGCGGCCCTCCAGGCGTGCCCGGTCCACGTGGGAGACCAGGGCGAAGGGCGGGTGTGCCGTGTCCCTCGGGGCGGTCGCCCCGCCGCGCCGCCCGATCGCCGCGGCCAGCCCTCGGACGGTGGGGTTGCGTACCAGGTCCGACAGGTCGAATCCGACGCCGGCCCGCTCGGCGAGGGCGCGGATCCGGAGCATGGTGATGGAGTCTCCGCCGAGCGCGTAGTAGTCGTCTTCGACGCCCACGCGCCCGAGGCCCAGGACCTCGCCGATCACGTCGGCGAGCGCGGCCTCGGTGGGGGTGTGCGGCTCGTCCCCGCTGGAGGGGGAGGCGGCGGACGGTCGGGGAAGCGCCCTCCGGTCGGCCTTTCCGTTGGGGGTGAGGGGGATGCGGTCGAGGCGGACGTGGCGGGCCGGAATCATGTAGTCGGGCAGGCTGGCGCCCAGGCGCGCGGAGAGCTCGCCCGGGTCGAGCTCGGCGTCGGCCACGTAGTAGGCGACCAGGACGGTCCCGCGGCCGGGCGGGGTGTGGTCGATCACCACCGCCTCACGTATCTCCTCCAGGCTCACCAGGGCGTTCTGCACCTCGCCGAGTTCGACGCGGTTGCCGCGGATCTTCACCTGGTCGTCGATGCGGCCGAGGTACTCGATGTTCCCGTCGGAGAGCAGGCGGGCCAGGTCGCCGGTGCGGTAGAGCCTGCCGCCCGGGGAGTAGGGGTCCTTGATGAACTTCTCGTCGGTGAGTTCGGGGCGGTTGAGGTAGCCGCGCGCGACCTGCACTCCTCCGATGCACAGTTCTCCCGGGACGCCGACGGGCTGCGGTCCGCCGTGCGCGCCCAGCACGTACAGGCTGGTGTTCTGCACGGGTCGGCCGATGGGCACGCGGTCGACCCGGGTCGCGGGCGGGCAGTCGAAACGGGTGACGTCGACCGCGGCCTCGGTGGGACCGTACAGGTTGACCAGGACCGGCCCGCCTCCCCTCTTCTGGGTCTCGGCGAAGACGCGGTTGAACTGGTTGACCCGCTCGGCCGGGAGCGCCTCGCCGCTGCAGAAGACCCAGCGCAGGCTCGCGGCCTTCGCGACGGCGGTGGAGTCACCCTCCACCATGTCCAGGAACGGCCCCAGCATCGAGGGGACGAAGTGCAGGGCGCTGACCCTTCGGGCGGCCACCGCTTCGAGGATGCGCCGGGGGTCCTTCTCCGCGCCGGGCGGCAGCATGGCCAGTCGCGCGCCCTCGACACCCCACCAGAACAGTTCCCACACCGACACGTCGAAGCTGACGGGGGTCTTCTGCAGGAGGGTGTCGCCGCGGCCGATCGGGTAGTGGCGCTGCATCCACGCGAGCCGGTTGATCACCGAGTGGTGCTCGACCATCACACCCTTCGGACGGCCGGTGGAGCCGGAGGTGTAGATGACGTAGGCGACGTCGGTGGACTGCGCGGAGGGTGCGAGCGGCCGGTCCGATCCGCGGTAGAGCTCGGCGACGCGGTGCACCGGGATCCCCGGCGGAACACGGTCGGTGCCGACGCCCCGGCTGGTGAGGACGGCCGCGGGGGCGCAGTCGTCGAGGAGCAGCTCGATCCGGGCCCCGGGGTAGCCCGGGTCGACGGGCACGTAGGCTCCGCCGGCCTTGAGGATGCCGAGGAGCCCGGGGAGGAGTTCGGGACCGCGCTCGGCCATGACCGCGACGCGCGACCCGGGGCCGACCCCCTGGTCGCGCAGCCCGCGGGCGACCTGGTTGGACCTGCGGTCCAGCTCGGCGAAGGTGAACGCGGCCCCGGTGGCGGTGTCCTGGACGGCCAGACGCTCGGGGGTGAGGGCCGCCTGCTCCTGGAAGAGCCCGTGGACGGTCTTCTCCCGCGGGTAGTGGGCGTGCTCCCCCTGTCTGCGGCGCACCAGGTCCTCGTACTCGTCACCGGTGAGCATGGACAGGGCCGAGACGGGCAGTTCCACCATGTCCAAGCCCTTGGCCACCAGCTCGGTGATGTGTCCGGCGAACGCCTCCGCGGTGAGTTCCCCGTCGAAGACGTCGCGCGCGTAGTCGAGGTCGACGCGCAGGTCGTCCTCGTCCTCGAAGGCGTGGACCATGATCGACAGGGCGTTGTCCTCGTGGACGGGGGCCATGACGGTGGTGCGCCGTTCGATCCCCTCCCCCGGTGACGGGTGCGGGTAGCGCAGGTAGGACAGGGTCACGTCGAAGGGCCGGCGCGCTCCGTCGGAGGCGGTGGGCATCTCCTTGACGATCTCGCTGAGCGGCAGTCGTTCGTGGTCGCGCATCTCCCGGAGCCGCGCGCGGGCGGCCTCGGCGAGTTCCAGGAGGGGACGGGACTCGTCCGCGTCCAGGCGCAGTGGCAGGTTGTTGGCGAGGTGGCCGACGACGTGGCGCTCGGTGTCGGTCCGCCGGTTGAGGAAGGGGACGCCCACCGCCACCTCGGAGGCGCGCAGCACGCGGCCGAGCCAGACTCCCAGGGCCGCGGCGAGGTAGGACATGGGCGAGCCGCCGGCTTCGAGGATCCGCTGCACGGTCTTGCCGTCGACCGTGAAGGAGTGTCTCCCCCGTCGTGTCCGGCCCGTACCTGAGCGGGGGAAGAGCACGGGGGTGAAGCCTTCGAGGTTGCGCCGGTGGAACCGCCGGTCGCTCTCGCACTGCCGCGACTCGGTGTAGGCGCGTGTGCGGGCGAACTCGTCGGTGTAGGCGGGCGGTGCGGGTTCGTGCTCCGGTCCGCCGTCACGTCGTCTCCGGTAGGCGGCCAGGATCCGCGCGGAGACCTGGTTGAGTGCCCAGGCGTCCGCGACGATGTGGTGCGCCTTCAGGTGCAGGTGGACGACCGACGCGTCCTCGACGAGCAGTGCCGCGCGGACGAGGCCGCCGCGGTGCTGGTCCAGTGGTCGGTAGAGGTCCTTCTCCCGCCAGGCGAGGACGGCGCCGGCGGGGTCGTCCTCGCCGGAGAGGTCGACCGTCTCCACCGGGATGTTCGCCTCCCGCGGGTCCTCCACGCGGACGAACGGCACTCCCCCGTCGTCGAGGAACCGCATGCGGAACGCGTCGTGCTCGCGCAGGGTGTCGGCCACGCAGGCCCGGAACAACGGTAGGTCGAGGCGGCCGCGCAGCCGCTCGTGCAAGACCACGTTGAACTGGGGGCTGTTCGGGGTTCGGCTCTCGGAGGCCCAGACGTCCTCCTGGTACACGGTGGGTCGGATCCTGTCGGACGGGCGTCCAGGAAGGTCATACCGGATCGGGAAACTGTTCACTGACCATCCCCCAATTTTGAATGTCTCCGTAGTGGCCCACACCGGCAGCTGCCACTCGCACGCTTTTCCGATATGAGCGCCACGACGTCGGACGATAGATGCGCGAGCGCTTACACCGCCACTACGCAATCAAGTAGTTGAAGCCGAAACAACACGAGATTCGCAGCTCAGAATGGCTTCATGCGCGCAAACATGAGACCAGGCAGGCAATGTTCATGAACAACGCCGACCAGGAGTGACGCCAATCCGCACTCCCCGGAACAGCGGATTTCCCCTCGGGCCGCGTCGGCGAAATACGCGAGACGTCCGGTGTTACCCACATCACATTGCGCTCTATTGCCCCGTGTTACGCGATAGAAAAAAATGGAACGAACGTACAGGTTTCGCAATCGGATGACGAAGCGCAGACCCAGGGCCGATCCGCGCCGTTTTTATGTGGACCTGCCTCGAACCGTGTGCCATCGGCCAGAACGCGCTTCGAGTACGCCGCGTTCGAGAAGGAGGTTGACGATGCTGGTGTCCGCCGCGCATTCGATACCCGGCACCGCGCCGGCGGAGAGGGGGGAGGTCCCGCCCGCGTCGCCCGCCGGCCAGGGGTGCCGGGTGGTCCGGGGCCGGGAGAGGGAACTGGACGACGTACGCCGCGTCCTCCGGCAGGTGCGTGCCTCCGGACTGGCCGTGCGCATCGCCGTCGAGGGCCCCGTGGGAGCGGGACGGGCGGCCTTCGCGGCCGAGTGCCTGAAGGCCGCGCGCGAACTCGGGCTCCGCGTCCAGGGGCCGGTGCGCTGCCCGGGATCACGACGCCGCTCCCCCCTGCTGCCGGCCGGATGCTCGTCGTGCCTGGCCGGAGGGCCGTGGACGCGCGCCCGCCCGGGCTCTGCGGGCGGAGCGGCGCACCGGACGCGGGAGACCGCGGGGAACTGCCCGGCCTCCGGGCGGGTGTGGCTGCGCGTCGGCCCCGACTGCGCCGCCGTCACCCGTGTCCACCCCGGGGAACGGCTGCACCGGGTGCGCCTGGGCCCCCTGACGCGCTCGGCCGTCGTCGCGATGGCGGAGGACGTCCTGCGGGTTCCGCCGGGAGCGCCCCTGACCGCGTTCCTGATGAGGGCCAACGGCCATCCCGCCCTGGTCCGCGAGTCGCTGGCCGGCCTGTGCGAGGAACAGGCGCTCGTCAGGAGGAAGGGGGTGGCCGAGATCCGCGTCGACCGCCTTCCGGCGAGGGTCTACGAATGGATCGACGGCGTTCTCGGTTCGCTTCGCTTTCCGCTGGAGAAGTACCTCGCGGTCTGCGCGTCGATGGGTGAGGAGTTCGCTTCGCTGGAGCCGACCGGAAAGGCCATGGGGGCCGCCGAGCACGAGGCGGAGGAGATGGCGCGCGTCGCCGTCGAACTCGGATTCCTGACGGTGGGAGACCGGGTCCGTTTCCAGAGCCCGATGGTCCACGAAGTGTTCTGGTCATGCATACCGCGCCGTTTTCCGACATTCATCCACCCGGCCGCCCCCGCGAGACACCTGCCCCGCCCGCGCGCCGAGGTGGGAACCGGATTCATTCTCACCGCGCAGGAGAAGCGATTGATCCAGTTGACCTCGGAGGGTTTCACGAACCGGCAGATCGCGCATCGGCTGAAGATCTCCCAGCACACGGTCAACTACCACCTGAAAAAACTGTTCAGGAAATACGAGGTGAACTCGCGCGTCCGGCTGGTGAGCACGGCCCTCAAGGACACCGCGCCCCTCCCCAGCACCGACGGAGCCCCCTGACGCCCACGCCGACGCACCCGCGTCGAACGGCCCCGACCGAACCTGGAGCAGCCTTGCCACGCCCCCTCAGCCCCCTGGAACGCTGGTACTGGATCGCCGATCAGATCTCACCGCTCAACGTGCTCGGCAGGATGACCGTCGAAGGGCGCTTCGACCGGCGGACCGCCCGGGCGGGCCTGGACCTGCTGCAGCGGCGCCATCCCGCCCTGCGGACCGCCATCGCCGAGACGCCCGCCGGAGGGCCGGTGTTCGTCGACACGGCCGGCCCGATCCCACTCGTGTGGAGGTGGGAGCCCGGGGCCCGTCTGGAGTCGAGCGCGCGATGGGCCGAGGACGCCGACCGCCGACACCTGGCGAAGAGCGTGGACCGACACACCGGCCCGCTCGTGCGCGCGGAGGTCGTGAGCGCCTCCGAGGGCCGAGGCCGGGGCGTCCACGAGCTCGTCCTCGTCCTGCACCACGCCATCGCCGACGGGACGACGGCGATGTCCCTCGTCCGGCAGTGGGCCGAGCACGTGGCGGAGGTCTCGGGCGCGTCCGACTCGGCGCGGGGGCGCGGACCGGGCGGCGCGCCCCGCCTCCCGGCCACCGAGGACCTCTTCCCGGCCGAGTACCGCTCCGAGCGGGGCGCGGCGGCCGCCGCCGAGAAGCGGCGCCGGGACGCCGACGAGGCGGCCCGGTCGTCCCCGGCGAGGGTCCCGCGTCAGGCTCGGGTCCCCTTCGACCGGCGCCGGACCCGGCTGGTGCATCGCAGGCTGGACACGGCGACCACCCGGGCCCTCGTCCAGGTCTGCCGGGAACGCGGTGTCACCGTGCACGGCGCCCTCGCCGCGGGCCTGGTGAGGGCCGTGCGCCAGGACGCGGGCGCGTCTTCGGGGGCACGCTTCGCCATCGGGTCGCCGGTCAGCTTCCGCGCCGAGCTCGACCCGCCGGTCGGCCCGGACGACGCGGGCAGCTTCGTCGCCACGCTGCCCACGATCGTCGACGGCGACGCCGACCTGTGGGACACCGCCCGGGCCGTCAACGCCGACCTGGCGCGAAGGCGGGCGCGCGGCGAGCACTTCTCCATGATCAACGACCTCGCGGCCCGCGTCGGCCCCGACGTCGGAGGGAGTCTGGAACTCCTCCACTACATGGACCGCGAGGGGCCGATCAACCTCTGCCTCACCAACATCGGCGCCGTACGACTGCCCGAACGGATCGGTTCCCTACGCGTCCTCGACGCCGACTTCGCCGCGGGCATCTCCGTCACGGGTGTGCTGGTCGCCGCCGCCACGACCGCTCACGGTCGCCTCAACTGGAACCTCACCTACGTCGACGGTCTGGTCACGCACGACCGGGCGGCACGCCTGGCCGACGCGTCGCTGGACGGCCTCGTCGCGCTCGCCCGCCGAGCGGCGGGCGAGCGCGAACGAACGAACCCCGAACGCCGAGGAGGAAGCCAAGGATGAGCATCGACACGGCCGACGAGATCCGTCGCAGGGCCGCCGGAGGAAACGCCGAGACCGTCCTCCGCGAGCACCTGGAACGGGTGCACGCCCTCCAACCGAGCCTCAACGCGGTCGCGCACCTGCGCGAGAAGGCCGCGCTGGAGGACGCGCGCCGGGTGGACACCGACGCCGAACTGCGCGACGGCCCCCTCGCCGGGGTCCCCGTGTTCGTCAAGGACGTCCATGAGGTCGACGGGTTGCCCTTCACCAACGGGTCCCGCGCCTTCACCGGCCACACCCCCGATTTCGACAGCGAGGTCGCGGCCCGGTTGAAGCGCGCCGGAGCCGTCATCCTCGGGAGTACGGTGATGCCCGAGTTCGGCCTACGCGCCAGCACGGACAACGCGCTCCACGGGACCACGCGCAACCCCTGGAACCCGGAGTTCGGCCCGGCCGGGTCCAGCGGCGGGGCGGCGGTCGCCGTCGCCGCCGGCCTCGCCCCCCTGGCGCTGGCCGGTGACGGGGCGGGGTCCGGGCGCCTGCCCGCGGCCGCGTGCGGCGTCGTCGGCCTCAAGCCCACGCGCGGCCGCGTCCCCTGGGGCCCCAGCGCCTACGAGCACTGGGCGGGGTTGGCGATCAGCAGCCCCATGGCGCGCACCGTGCGTGACACCGCACGCCTGCTCGACGTCGTGTCCGGCCCGATGACCGGTGACCCCTACGGCCTCCCGGCGACGCCCCCGGGACACTTCCTCGGGGCGTGCGACACGCAACGCGAACGGCTCCGCGTCGCCTGGACGCTGACGCCCCCGCACGGGCGCGTCCACGACGACATCGCCGACGCCGTCCGCTCGGCCCTGGACGTCTTCGACGACCTGCCGCACGCCCTCGTCGAGGCCGCGCCCGACCTCGGAGGGATGCGGGACCCGCTGCTGGCCGTCATGGCGGGCAACGTCGGAGCGCTGGTCCGGGCGGTGGGGCCCGACCGCCTGGACTCCGTCGAGGCCCCGTCCCTGGAGATCGCGCGCCAGGGCGAACGCATGACGGCCGCGGACTACGTCGCCGCCGTCAACGCCTGCCGCGCCGGCGCCGCCCGCGTCCTGGGGTTCTGGGAGGAGTACGACGTCCTGATCACCCCCACCGCGACCCGTCCCCCGCTCCGGATCGGTGAGGGCCCCCAGGGGCGGTCCTTCGCCGAGCGGTGGTCCTTCTACGCGGACGACTTCGCGTTCGGCTATCCCTTCAACATGACCGGCCAACCCGCCCTCACCCTCCCCTGCGGGGTCGACGGAAACGGCGTCCCCGTGGGCATGCAGCTCGTGGGGCGGCCGGGCGCGGAGGACACGTTGCTGGGCCTGGCCGCGCAGATCGAGCGGTCGCCGCGCACGCGGCGTCGGAAGCCGGACCCGGCACGCGTCGCACGGGGGTGAGGGACGCCGCGTGCCCCGGGGGCAGAGGGGCACGCGGCGCCGTCCTCCCGGCCGGGAGGTCCCGGCCGGAGCCGGTCGGCGGGCCGAGCCGCGCACGTTGAGGGGCGGCCCGGCCCGTCGCCCCGTCTCACGGTGTCCGACGGGGGACCAGGATCTGCTCGATGCGCGCCTGGACGTCACGCGCCCGCAGCCGCCGGGGCCCGGTGACCGCACGGAACCGGAGCCCCTCGATCTCGTCGACGGCACGCATCGCGGCCACGGGCTCCCCCACCGCGTGCCGCACGGTCTCGGCGAGCAGGCGCGGCCAGCCGAGGTCCCGCTCGACCACTCCGTCCTCCCTCGTCCCCAGCAGTGCCAGCTCGTACTCCACCAGGGCGCGGCCCCGGTTCAGGGACGAGGCGTCCGCGACCACCGCGGCCAACAGTTCCGCCCGGTCCGCCGACCCTCCCGTCGCGGTGCTCGCCCGTGCCTCGAACTGGGCCGCCGTGTAACGTGCCAGCGCCCGCAACAAGGCCGTGCGGTCGGGGAAGTGGTAGCTCACCAGGGACGGCCCGACATCGCACTCCCGCGCGACCGAGCGCAGGCCGACCTCGGCGATCCCCGACCGCTCCGCGACCCGCAGGGCGGCCGTGAGAAGGGCGACGCGTCGCCTGATGCCCCGCGAGTACCGCTCATCCGTTCGATCCACAGTGCCTCCCGTCATCCCGCAGCGTCTCCCGTCGTCATCGGCACCCGCGGCCACCCGGCCCTCGGACGGTCGGATCGGCGCGGCGGACACCCGCGCTCACCGCGTGGAGCCGGCGGCGGCGCGGTCCCCGGGGTCCGGGCCGGGGTCCGGATCCTCGCCGGCGCCGGTGTCGGCTCCGACGTGGCGCAGCATGACCGCGGTCGTCACGGCGAGGGCGAGGATGACGACGGCCCCCGTCCACCCCGCGGTGTTCAAGCCCGCGATGAACGCCTCCTGCGCCCGTTCCATGACGGACGCGGGAAGTTCCCCGGCGACCGAGGTGGCCCCGGACAGGCTGTTCCGGACGACCGCGGCCGTCTCCTCCGGCAGGTCGGCCAGGACGGCGGGGCTCATCCTGTCTCCGTAGACGGCGGCGGCCAGGCTTCCCACGAGCGCGATCCCCGCGGCCAGACCGAACTCCTGGACGGTCTCCGACATGGCCGAGGCCGATCCGGCCTTCTCCGGCGGCGCGGAGCCGACCACCAGCTCGGTCCCCAGTGCCGCCAGCGCGCCGAGCCCCAGGTAGACCAGGGAGAAGGCCGACACGACCAGGACCACCCCACCGGACGGTCCGACGATCCCCAACAGGACATAGCCCACGGAGGACAGTGTCAGCACTCCCGCCATCACGTACCCCGGGCGGATCCGACGGGTCAGGATCGGCGCCACGATCGACGACAGCATCATCATCAGCGCGGGCGGGCCGTACAGCAGGCCCGCCACCAGGGGTGAGAGCCCTTCGACCAGTTGCAGGTACTGCGTGGTCAGCAGCATGGTCCCGCCGACGCCGACCAGGCCGACGAGCATCATCATGAGGGCGAAGCTGAAAGCGCGGCTGCGGAACAGGGTCATGTCGAGCAGCGGGCTCGGCAGGACGAGCTGGCGCCACACGAAGGCGACGGAGAAGGCCGCCCCGGCGAGCACCGTGACCAGCACGCCGACGCCGGGACCCGCCTTGGCGAACTCCTTGACCGCGTAGACGGCCGGCAGGATCGCGGCCAGTGACAGGACCACGCTGAACAGGTCGAACCGGCCGCTTCGCGGAGCGCGGTACTCGGGTAGCAGGATCGGCGCCAGGACGAGCATCAGGCCGATCATCGGAACGGCGAGCAGGAACGCGGCCCCCCACCAGAAGTGCTGCAGCAGCACGCCTCCGACCAGGGGTCCCGCGGCCATGCCGCCCGCGAAGAACATGGCCCACATGCCGATCGCGAGCGCGCGCTGGCGCGCGTCGTGGAACATGTTGCTGATCAGCGCCAGCGTGGACGGCATGAGTGTGGCGCCCGCGACGCCCAGCGCCGCGCGGGCGGCGATGAGCACCTCGGGTGTGGGCGCGTAGGCGGCCGCGACCGAGGCGGCCACGAACCCGACACCGCCGATCATCAGCAGTCGGCGGCGCCCGATCCGGTCGCCGAGCGTTCCCATGGTGATGAGGAATCCGGCGATCAGGAACCCGTAGGAGTCCACGATCCACAGTTCCTGGGTGCCGCTGGGCCGAAGGTCCACGGCGAGCGAGGGCAGCGCCAGGTGCAGGAGGGTGAGGTCCAGGCCCAGCAGGACGGTCGGAAGGGCGAGGACGGCCAGGCCCGCCCACGCCACCGGGCCTGCCCTGCCGCTGCTCGGGCGGGTCATCTGGGAGCTCCTTTCGTCGTCGGTGCGCCTCCAGCGTCGGCAGTGGCGCGCACGGGACACGCACGGCGCGCGCACGAAGCGCGCACGGGAGCCCGGACCGCGACTTGTATGCTGTGCCCCATGCGATTTGGAGTGCTCGGCCCGCTGGCCGTGTGGAACTCCAGTGGCGCGCGGGTCGCGGTCACCGAACCGAAGGTCAGGGCGGTTCTGGCCGACCTGCTGGTGCACGGGGGCCGTCCGGTGTCCGCCGACCAGCTCATCGAGGACCTGTGGGAGGGTCGCCCTCCCAGCCGCCCCCTCAAGACGCTGCAGACGAAGATCTCCCAGTTGAGGAAGGTCCTCGGCGCGGATCGCGTGGTGCGCTCCCCCGCCGGTTACCGCCTCCTGGTCGAGGCGGGCGAGTTCGACGCCGCGCGGTTCCAGGACCTCGTCGAGGAGGCGGACCGGAGCGAGGACTCCGGCGCCCGGGCACGCCTGCTCACCAGTGCGCTGGAGCTGTGGCGGGGCCCGGCCTTCGCCGACACCGCCGACGCGGCCTTCGTCCGGCCCGAGGTCGCCCGCCTGGAGGAACTGCGCGTCGGGGCGGTGGAGCGGTTGGCCGAGGCGCGGATCGAGACCGGTGACGGCGCCGGGATGATCGCCGAGCTGGGCGATCTGGTCGGGCGGCACCCCCTCCGGGAGCGGCTGCGCGGTGTCTACATGCTCGCCCTGTCCCAGTCCGGGAGGCGGGGCGAGGCCCTGACGACCTTCCATGACCTGCGTGGCAGACTCCGTGAGGAGCTCGGGGTCGACCCCGGGCCGGCGGTCAGGGCCCTCCACACCTCGGTTCTGCGCCAGGAGCCGGAACCGGTCCCCGTCACCCCTGTCGCGGACCGTGGGCGGAGCAACCTGCCCGACCCGCCCACAGCGCTCATCGGCCGGGAGAGCGAGACCCTCCGCGTGTGCGAGGCGTTGTCGGCGCCGCGCGGCGCACGCCTGATGACGTTGACCGGACCGGGCGGGGTCGGCAAGACGCGCCTGGCGATCGCCGCCGCCCGGGCGCTGGCCGAGGACTTCCCCGACGGCGCGTGGATCGTCGAACTGGCCGGTATGGACCGTCGTGCGTCAGCCGCCGACCTCGCCGAACGCGTCATCACGACGCTGGGGCTGTGCGAGGGGGCGGCCGACGCCGAGGGCTTCGACCTGGTGGACTGGCTTCGCGGGGCCCTGCACGGGCAACGGGCGCTCGTCGTCCTGGACAACTGCGAGCACGTGGTGGACCAGGTCGCCGACCTGGTCGGGGCGCTGCTGACCGCTGACGTCGTGCGTGTCATGGTGACCACCCAGGAGGCGCTCGGCATCCCCGGGGAGACCGTCTTCCCGCTGGCCCCGCTGACGCTTCCGGAGTCGGTGGAGGACCCGGAGGAGGCCGTCGGCTCCTCCAGCGCGATGCGGCTCTTCGTCGAACGGGCTCGGGCCGCCTCACCGGGGTTCGTGTTGACCGGGCCGAACGCCGCGGCCGTCGCCGCGATCTGCCGCCGTCTGGACGGCATCCCCCTGGCCATCGAGCTCGTGGCGGCCAGGGTGCGCGCGCTCACGCCCGAGGAGATCGCCGCCGGGCTGGACGACCGCTTCGCGCTGCCCACCGGGCCGGGGCGGGGCCGCCCCACCCGGCAGCAGACGCTGCGCTCGATGATCGACTGGAGCTGGGAGCTGCTCACCGAGGACGAGCGCACGGTCCTGCGGCGCCTGGCGGTGAATCGGGACGGGTGCACCCTGGCGGGGGCACGGGCCGTCTGCGGTGACGGCGCCTCGGCCGCTCCCGGCGTGGTCGAAGCCCTGTCCCGGCTGGTCGACCGGTCGCTCGTGGCGCGCCAGGGAAACCGGTACCGGTTGCTGGAGTCGGTCGCGGCGTACTGCGTCGAGCGCCTGGAGGGGTCGGACGAGCTGGCGGAGTCACACCGCAGGTTCATCGCCTTCCACGTCGGGGAGGCCGAGTGCGCGGACCCGCTCCTGAGGGGCGCCCGGCAACACGAGGCCCTCGTGTCGCTGGACACGGAGACCGTCAACCTGCGCCACGCGCTGGAGCTGGCCGTGCGCGGGCAGGACGCCGACTCGGCGCTGCGGCTGGTCGGCGCGCTGGCGTGGTACTGGCGGCTGCGCAACCGGGTGAGCGAGGCACGGCGCTCCTTCGAGTCCGCTCTGCGCGTGCCGGGCGGTTCGGCGTCCGCCCGGAGTGTCGCCGAGGCCTGGCTGGCGGCCTTCGAGGGCCGCGTGTGCCACCCGGTGGGCGCCGAACCGGAGGTCGCCGGCCGGCTGTCGTGGTTCACCGGGGCGTGCGTCTACCGCGGCGGTGACCGCGAGACGGGTCGTGGCCTGGTCGGGGAGGCCTTGGCGGACGCCAGGGCGAGGGGAGACCGCTGGCTGGAGGCGGCGGCCCTCGCCGAGCGCGCCGGGCACCGTCTCGACACCGGCGACGTGCCCGGCGCGCGCGGGGACGCCGAGCTCAGCGCCGCGATCTTCCTGGACCTCGCCGACCGGTGGGGACGGCTGCGGGCGAACATCACGCTGGCCCGGGCCGCCGAGGCGGGCCCCGACCACCTCGGTGTCACGGATGTGTTGGAGGAGGACCTGCGGGCCGCGGAGGAGCTCGGTCTGTGGGCCGACGTGGTCGAGACGCTGCTGCGGCTGGGCCGGCTCACCGCGGTGGCCGGGGAGCGGTCCCGGGCGCGCTCCTTCCACGAGCGCGCGCTCCGGGTCGCCACGGAACGCTCCTACCACCGCGGGATGGTGGAGGCCCGTGCCTGGTTGGGCCGGGCGGACGGGGCCCCTGAGCCGGACGGCTCACCCGGGTCCGGTGTCCTGCCCGGTCTGAACCGTTGAGGCACCGTCCGGGCCGCGGCCCGGACGGTGCCGTCCGTCAGTCCGCGGGCGGCCCGTCGACCGGGTGCAGAGCCGACGCCTGCGACTTGGCCTCGGGGGTCGCGTCCCAGATCGGATGGGTCGCGAAGGCGATCCAGGTCTTCTGCGCACCCGCCCGGAACGTCACCGGGGCACTCGCCCTCACCCAGACGACCTCACCCGGACCGGCGGTGACGGAACCGTCCTCGGAGTCGACCGTGAACCGTCCGGAGCGGACGACGATCACCTCGTCGTAGCTGGGAGTCCACGTCATGAGGGCCCCGGCTTCGAAGCAGGCGAAGCCTGCGCCCATCGACGTGGAGTTCTTCTCGTGCAGCACGTTGCCGATGTAGACGCCGGAGTCGCCGAACCGGACCCATGCCGCGTCGTCGGCGGTGAACTTGCTGATGGACATCGCATCCTCGATCCGTCTCGCGGTTTCCTGGGGCGGTCACACCATCGGTGAGACCTTCTCGTCGACGCCCAGCAGCGCCTTTCCGTAGATCTCCTTGCCGATGGACGGCTGCACCACGGCGTGCCGCGCGGCCACGTTGGCGTCGCGCCAGACACGCTGGAGGGGGTTGGCCTCGGCGAACCCGCCTGAGCCGTGGACGTACATCAGGGTGTTGATCGCCGAGGTGGTGTTCTCCACGGCGTACCCGAGATCCGCGCGGACGCGTGCCCGGGTGAGGTGGTCGGGAAGCCTGTTCTGGGCGGCGGCCCGGTCGATGGCGTCGGCCGCGCGGTAGGCGTGCAGGTGGGCGGTGTCGATCCGCAGGGCGGCCTCGGCGACGGCGACCTGGAAGGACACCGAGTCGGCCTGCCGGTCGAAGAAGGTGAAGGCGATCGCCTTGTCCGCGGCCTGCCGGGTGACCGACGCGAGCGCCGTCCTGCCGAGACCGAGCAGCGGCGCGACGACCACGGTGGAGACGAAGGGGCCGAAGGAGGACCGGTACACCGGCGTCCGCCCCTCGTCGACGGGGTGGGTTCCGTCGAACAGCGGCGGGACCCGCAGGACGCGATGGTCGGGTACGAAGACCTCCTCCGTCACCAGGGTGTTGCTGCCGGTCGCGCGCATGCCCGCGGTGAACCACGTGTCCTCGACGGTGTAGTCGGACGCGGGCACCAGTGCCATGCCCTGATCGACCACCTCGCCGGCCGCGTCGGTGATCGGGATGCCCACGACCGCCCAGTCCGCGTGCCAGGACCCGGAGTTGTAGTTCCAGCGGCCGGTCACCGAGAACCCGCCGTCGACCCGCCGTGTCCGGGCGGTCGGCGCCACGACCCCGGAGACGATCGGGGCGGTGCCGGTGCCGAAGACCTCCTCGCGCGCGCGTTCCGGGAACAGGCTCGCCATCCAGGTGCAGGAGTTGCAGATGGTCGCCAGCCACGCGCTCGCGCCGTCGCCCTCGGCGAGTGTGGAGGCGACGTCGAGGAAGGTGCGCAGGGGGGTCTCGTAACCGCCGTAGCGGTGCGGAAGGAGGAGTCTGAACATGCCCTCCTCGGTGAGTGCCTTGACCGCGTCGTCCGTCAGGCGTCGTTCCCGCTCGCTCTGTGCCGCCTCCCTTTCGAGGATCGGGAGGACCCGGCGGGCCCGCTCCTCGAGTTCGTCCGCGGCGGGGGGTACAGCGTCCATGGATGCTCCAATCGATGGCGGACACCTCAGTGGTGGGTGAAGGCCAGGATGTAGTCGGTGACGGCGCGCGGCATGCGGGCGTGCTCGGAGTGGGTGCCAAACGTCCGGTTTCCGTACACCAGCGGCGCGGCCGTGGTGCTGTCGGCGTGGACGACCAGCCCCATCAGCAGGACGTGGTCGCCCCCGGGCACCGCCCGGTCGAGTGCGCACACGGCCCACCCCGCGGTGCCGACGAGACGCGGGAGCCCGCGGTCGACGCGCCAGGGGGTGTGGCCGAACCTGTCCTCCCGGGCGCCGGAGAAGGTCCGCGCGATGTCGCCGTCCCCGGCCCCGAGGACGTTGACCCCGAACCGGTGGGTCCGCAGGATCCGTTCGAGCAACCGCGACCGCCGGTCCAGCGCGACGGTCACCATCGGCGGCCGGAGGGAGAGCGAGCCGAAGGAACTGACGGTGGCGCCGTGGGGCGTGCCGTCGTCCATCGCCGTCACGACCGTGACGGGAGCGCACACACCGGCCATCAGATCTCGAAACGCGTCTTTGGTCAGCATGCGCACTCCCCAAGGTCGTCCCGGAAAACGTGGGAGTCCCGACCGCGCCGGGTCGACCGGGGCGGTGTGCCGGCGCATCACCCACGTTCGTGGAACGTAGCCCGACGGCACCGACCGGAACCAGAACGACGGCGGACGACTACTCGAACGCGCAGCGGGCCCCGGGCCCGGCTATCCGGGTTCGGGGAGGAGGTCCATGAGAACGGCCTCGAACTCGTCGGCGCTCGTCTTCTCCTCGGTGAGCAGCGAGTGCAGGAGCAGGCCGTCGATCACACCGGCCACGACGCGCGCCCGGACCGGGTCGTCGGTGTAGCTGTGGGCGAACGCCCGGACCGCACGCAACCACCCGTCCGTCGCGTCGCGCAGGTGCGGGCGCCGGGCCGCGAGGAGGAACAGCTCGTACTCGGCGAGCAGCCGCCCGGGTTCCTCGACCACCTCGGACAGGAGGACGGCGAGGTCACGTCGGCGGTCACCGCCCCCGGACAGCCGTCGCATCCGTTCGGAGTCCTCTTCCATGACGCTGGTCAGAGCGGCGGTGAGCAGATCGCTCAGGCTCGCGAAGTAGTACGTCGTGGCCGAAGTCGGCAGCCCGGCCTCCTGGGAGACGATCCGATGGCTGACGCCCGCCACCCCGTCACGCTCGATCACGCGCAGGGTCGCTTCGATGATCGCGTGCCGACGGCGCAGGCCCTTGAGCCTGCGCCCATCGGTGATGGGCTCTTCCAGCGCTCCTCCTCAGGTCGGGGGGACCATGCGCCGCGGACCGCCGAGCGCGCGGCACGGAGTCACCATGATGTTGTACCCAAGGGCGCTTGTCACACTGTCCTCCGGGGCGTCCGGAAGCGCGGCCGCGGCGGTCGCGCGGGGCGGAACGAAGGGCGCCCCCACTCCCGGGGGAGATGCCCCGGAAGGGAGCGCCCCGCGACGTTCAGGTACCGGAACGGGCCGCGGCGAGCGGCCGTGTGTCGGGGTGCGGCACGGCCCTGATCAACAGCCACAGGATGAACGAGATCTCCGCGACCGCCGCGGGGGTCATGGCGAACGCCGAGATGCTCGCGCCGAACTCGGGGGCGAGGAGGCGCGCGAACACGTCCGTGAGGTGGCCGCAGCATCCGACCACCAACAGGACGCCGAGCGCCTTGGGGAAGTAGCCCGACCTGAGGACCAGGTAGCCCAGTGGCAGCAGCCAGAGTCCGAAGTATGTCTGGGCGATGAGGTACCCGTCGTGCTGCATGCCGGCGAACAGCAGGGCGAGCTGGTCGGCGGCCGCCGGGCCGAGGGCGTCGGCGTAGTCCTGGTCGGTGGCGACCGTCAACGCCGTGTTCTGGTTGAGCAGGTTCAGGCTCTGCATCGCGACGCTGACCGCGACGACGGTGACCATCGCGGCGGCGACCAGCTGGTTGACGTGCCTGAGCAGCAGGTACAGGGTCATGGCCGTCATCAGGAAGGCCGTGGCCCCCACCAGTTCGCTGACGAGGCCGACGCGGAACAGGGTGGCCGAGGCGTCGATGTTGTCCGCGGTGGCCCCGGCGTCCCCCGACGCGACGATCCGCGTGTTCACCACTCCGGCGAAGATGGTGAACGCGGCGACGAGCAGGTACAGCAGGCCCGCGATCCGCGCGAGCGCCCTCGGTCCGGGCCCGGGGTGGTCCTCCGCCGGTGCGCGGAGTCGGCCGACCGGCCCCCGGGCGCTCACGCCGCACCGCCGGCGTGGGCGAGGGCCGACGGGGTCAGTCGGCCGACGATGGCCGGGGCCTCGTGCACGAGGTCGTCGTCGTCCACCGCCTCGATCATGAAGCGGGCGTAGTCCACGCGACGGGTCATGTTGCTCGCGAGGACGGGGTCGCCCACGTGCCGGCTCCACACCGGCAGGCCCTGGCTCTCGCCCTCCTCCAGGTCGCTGCCGCGCACGACCGTCCACCGCGTGTCACTGGCGAAGATCCGCCTGCACGCCTCCACCTGGTCGTCCACGTCGACGACGCGCGCGAGTTTGGCCAGCTTCCCGAACACGGCCGCGTACACCTTGAACCCGCGGCCGTAGACGTCCTTGCCGTCACGGGTGATGTGCCAGCCGCAGGAGAAGACCAGCCGGGCGTCCGGGCGCGCGTGGTCGAGCACGGCCTGGGCGGTTCCGGAGGCGTAGTGGTTCACCCCCCACGGCACCAGCACCGTGAGCACGGCGTCGCACCCGTTGACCGCCCGTGCGACGACCGCGCGGTCGTCGGTCATCCCGGGGATCACCGTGATCCGCCCCTCGAACTCGGCGAGCTTGCCCACGCTCTGCTCACGGCAGACCCCCACGACCTCGTACCCGAGGTCCAACGCCTGCCGCACCATGTGGCGCCCGAGCTTCCCGGAGGCGCCGACGACGCACATCCTCTTCCCCTCGCCCGGTTTCCCGGTTCCGTCCCGACTGATCGCTTCCACGGCCCTCTCCTCGCTCCACAATTCGACTTACGCCGTAAGGTATAGCCTTGCAGTGTAAGGTTGTCAAGAGCCGACGTAGACCGGACAGGAGAACCCCGTGACGACCGAGCCCGCCGACACACCCCGCCGCGACCCGCTCAGCAGGGAGGCGGTGATCCGCACGGCGGTCGCGCTGGCGGACGAGTCCGGCACCGGCGCGCCGAGCATGCGTGGCCTCGCCAAACGGCTCGGCGTCGAGGCCATGTCGCTGTACCACCACTTCCGCAACAAGGAGGCGATCCTCGACGGCATGGTCGACCTCGTCTTCGCCGAGATCGAACTCCCGCCGGAGGGCGTCGAGTGGCGGACCGCGATGCTGCGGCGCGCCTCCTCGATGCGCGGCGCGCTGACCCGCCACCCGTGGGCGATCAACCTGATGGACTCACGGACCAACCCCGGCCACGCGACCCTGCGCCACCACGACGCGGTCATCGGCTGCCTGCGGGCGGGCGGTTTCTCCGTCGCCGGTGCGGCGCACGCCCTCTCGCTGCTGGACAGCTACGTCTACGGGTTCACGCTCCAGGAGCTCAGCCTGCCCTTCGCCTCGTCCGGCGGCCTCGAGGACGTGGCGGGCTCGATGCTGGAGCAGCTCCCCCGCGACGAGTTCCCCCACCTCAGCGAGATGATCGTCGACCGCGCCCTGAAACCCGGCTACGCCTACTCCGAGGAGTTCGACATCGGACTCGACCTGATCCTCGACGGACTGCGGCAGCGGCGCGAGAGCTTGTGACCGCACGCCGACGGCCGGACGGTTCCCCCGCCGGTCTACGCTTCGGCCCATGGGAACGACGATCTGGAACGGTGTCCGGGAGCGGGTCGAGGCCCTGGCCCGCGCGGACCGGCCGCGCGACGTCCTCGGGGCCTGGGGCCGGCACGGGACAGCCGGGCACCGATTCCGGCTCACCGCACCGCTGGCGGAGTCGGAGGTCGCCGCGGCGGAGGCGCGGTGGGGCGTCTCGCTGCCCGCCGACTACCGCGGCTTCCTCCTCGAGGTCGGCGCCGGCGGCGCGGGGCCGCAGTACGGTCTCAGCACCCTGCACCGGACGGACACGGGATGGGAGTGGACCGACCCGGGTGGCGACATGCGGCACGACTCCCTGAGGGTCGCCTTCCCGACGGCGGAGGAACGGTCGCGGCACCTGGCCGCGCACGAGGGCCGGGAACCGGCGCGGTCCGGTTTCGGGACCCAGGAGGCCTTCGACACCGCGTACCGCCTGTGGCGGGACGCCGACGACGACCTCTTCGACTGGTTCGCCTCCGGTGCGCTGTGCCTGAACCACGCGGGCTGCGGCCACTGCCACTGGCTCGTCGTGACGGGTCCCGAACGTGGCAGTATGTGGGTCGACGGCTTCTCGGACGACGGGTTCCGTCCCCTGGGCACGCCGGGCGCGAGGGTCGGTTTCGCGGACTGGTACCTCAGCTGGCTCGCCAGGTGTGAGGCCGCCGACCCGGTAGCACGCGATCCACGACCGTAGGGAAGGAATGCGGAGCCGAGGGAACCCCACCATGACCGGACGCCTTCTGCACGTGGGACCGGTGATCGTCGACGTCGTGATGACGGTCGACGCCCTTCCCCTGGCTGGGGAGGGCGTCCTGGCGTCCTCCGCGCGCACCCTGGCCGGAGGCGGCTTCAACGTCATCGCCGCCGCGGCGCGCGCGGGGATGGAGGTGGTCTACGCGGGAGCGCACGGAAGCGGACCGAACGGGGACGTGGCCCGTGCCGCGCTGCGTTCGGAGGGGGTGGAGGCGGCGCACCCCCCGCGTCCGGACGCGGACACCGGCTTCTGCGTGGCCCTGGTCGACGGCGACGCCGAACGGACCTTCGTCACGCGGCTGGGCGCCGAGACCGACCTGTCCCTGACCGAGTTGCGCACGCTGCGGCCCGGGCCGGGCGACTTCGTCTACACCGTGGGGTACTCCCTGCTCCCCGGACCGCGCGCCGACGAACTCCTCACCTGGGTCGGCGGCCTGCCGGACGGGGTGCGGCTGGTCCTCGACCCCGCGCCGGTCGTGGGCGACCTGCCCGAGCGGTCCCTGGACCTGGCCCTGGACCGGGTCGACCTGCTCAGCCTCAGCGCCGCCGAGGCCGCGACCATGACCGAGGGCGCCGGCCCCGAGAAGGCCGCCGCGCTCCTCGCCGACCGGGTGCGCCCCGGCGGCGTGGTGGTCGTGCGCGACTCCGCGCACGGCTGCGTGGTGGCCGAGGCCGGCGGCCCGCCCCGTCGGGTCCCCGGTTTCCCCGTCCGCGCCGTCGACACCAACGGAGCGGGCGACGCGCACGTGGGCGTGTTCACCGCCGCGCTGGCCGCCGGCCTGGCACCGGTGGCGGCCGCCCGCCGGGCCAACGCGGCCTCCGCCCTGTCCGTGACCCGTCGCGGCCCGGCCACCTGCCCCACCGGGGAGGAGACCGACGCCTTCCTGGCGGAGAACGGGGACGGGCCGAACGGGAGCCCCTGAACGCGTCGCGGCCGCGGACGGCCGCCACGGCGTCCCCTCACGGCTCTCCGCGCACCCCGCGGACCAGCTCCCCGGCGTCCGGAACACCTTGGAGGAGCTGTTTCCAGTGGGGTTCCAGGTCCGCCCCGCCGCGCCGCAGCCACTCGGCCACCAGGGAGCGGAAGGCGGCCTCCCTCAGCCGTCGCGGGAGTGCGCCCGCCGACAGGATGTCCTGTCCCGCCCCGTCGAGGGCACGGCAGCACGCCTCCAGGGGAAACCCCGCGGCCTCCCGGGGATGGCGGGACGAGCGCATCCGGATCATGGCCCGGGCCACGAAGACCGCCGCTCCCCGGGTGGAACCCGCCAGGTTCCCCCGCGACGGCGGAGCGTTGATGTGTCTCTTGGACCGGCGGAGCGGGAACGGCGCGCCGACCCGGCGGCCGGAGTCCGGCGGGTGTTCGGGGCCGAGCAGCGCGTCAATCCGGTGTCCGGCGGCAGCGCCCTGCTCCACCATCCAGGCACGACGCTCGGGACCCAGCTGCGCCATCCACTCCAGTGCCGCCCGGGCGCGCCGTTCCCGCTCGTTCCCTGACCGGCCCGTCGCCGCCCGGAACAGGGGGAAGGTGTTGTTGTCCCACACGTCGGCCGCGACCCTGACGGTCCCCCGGTCGAACGCACGCGTGTCGCGGGCGGCGTCGGCGATCTGCGTGAGGGACCGGTCCAGCAGGGCGGCCGACGCGGCCAGGGCCGGTCCGGGAGGGTCGTGGCGCACACCCGCGATCCTAGGGCGTGCACCGCTGTCGGGGCGTCACTCCTCCCGCATGTCCTGGAGGGCCGCCATGAACGCGTCGACCTCACCGCGCGGGTTCGAGTCGACGAACGGCACCTCCGCGTCGCCCACGACCGAGCCGGGCCGCCCGTTCGAGACGACGGCCTCCGGCTCCGCCTCGTCGGCGAACCGGACCGGGGCCCGCCCGGTCAGGGCCCCGGTCGTGCCCGCTGCGGTCAGAGCAGGCTGCGCTCACCGGCGATCGCGTGGATCCACTCGTGCAGCGTGCCCGCGATCTCCTCGGGGTCGGTGGAGTCGTGCTCGACGCTCAGGCGCAGGAGCGTGTCGCCGCCCTCGCTGAACAGGATGCCGGGCTTCTTGTCCAGCTCCAGCACCACGTCCATCCCCTCCTCGTCGGTGAGGAAGGTCAGTTCCAGAGACTCCAGGCCCTCGTACTGTCCGCCGCCGACGTACTCGAACTCCTGGTAGAAGGGCAGCTTCTGGCGGGTGTCGGGGATCTCGGCCTTCTCCAGGTCGACGCTCCTCAGCTCGAAGCCCAGCGCGTGCAGCGCCGACAGGACCGCGACCTGGGCCGGGAGCGGCTCGATGAGCAGCGGGTCCACGTCCTTGCGGTCCAGGGCGTTGTCCACGTGCAGACGGGTGTTGAGCCCCACCCCCTCCAGGAGGTGGTGGCCCTCCACCGCGGTGATCGGCGCCTCCATGGGGATGGGCAGCTCGAAGGCGACCTCGAACTCCTGCTCGGGCTCCAGCTCGAACTCCTCGTCGCTGACGACCTGCTCGGCGACGACCACGTCGATGGTGTACTCGCCCGACTGCTCCTCGCCCTCGGAGTCCTCGTACTCGTACTCCTTCTCCACGGTGGCACGCAGACCGACGCTGATGCCCTCGACCGTCTGGGAGACGTTGCCACCGGTGACCTTGATCGTGCCGGTCACGGTGCCGCCCGGGATGACGGTCTCCTCGTCCAGGGTGGTCTCCACGGTGGCGCCGCCGATGCCGACACTGGCGAGCATGCGTTTGAAGATCACGGTGTCTCTCTCCTCGGTTCCGCCGCCCCGGGCGCCGGGGAAGGGGGTGGACCGGTAGGCGAAGGAATGGGGGACCGGCGCCGTGTTCTAGGACGCGGTGGGAGCGGGGAGGGTTTCCCCCGGGACGGAATCCTGTGGACCGGCTCCCGGCGCGTGCGCCAGGATCGGCACATGATCGTCATGCAGCCCGTCCTGGAGGTCCGTCCGTCCGACGGTTTCACCCTGTGGCCCGTCGACGGCTCCGCGCCGTACGGCTTCCTGGCCCTCGACGGCGCGCTCGGCCCGGCCGGAATCGGCACGGCCGTGATGAGTGTCGCCGCCCACAACGACGTCGACCCCGGCGAGGACCGTCCGTCCCGCCCGGACGAACCGCTCGACGGCTTCCTCCACGGCCTGCTCACCATGGACGAGCTCTTCGCGGCCGGGGGGCTGCGGGTCACCGACACCGTGAGCGGCACCACTCTGGTCCCCGGATGCTGGGCGGATTCAACTGGTCGTCGCAACACCTCGATCACGAAGGTGTGCGATGGGACGCGAACAGAAGCAGATACCTGAGATGCCTGCGGGAGCGCGACGGCAGTGGGCAGCGGATCGGGCGTTGCGACCTCCGATGCGCTCACCTGGCCGCCCCGAGCCCTCCCGCGCGGTGCAGCGCGACTTCTGGCGGCGGATCGCGTCGGGCATGACCACGGTAGAGGCCGCGCAAGCCGTCGGTGTGTCATGGCCGGTCGGGGCACGTTGGTTCCGGCACGCTGGCGGCATGCCGCCGATCAGCCTGGACGAGCCCACGGGCCGGTACCTGTCCTTCTCCGAGCGCGAGGAGATCGCGCTGCTGCGTGCACAGAAGATCGGCGTGCGAGAGATCGCCCGCCGGATCGGACGCGATGCGGGAACGATCTCGCGTGAGCTGCGTCGTAACGCAGCGACCAGGGGCGGCAAGTCCGAATACCGGGCCTCGGTGGCGCAGTGGAAGGCGCAGCAGGCCGGAAAGCGCCCCAAGACGGCCAAGCTGATGGAGAACGATCGGCTACGCGCGTACGTGCAGGAACGGCTCGCCGGGAGCGTCCGCCGACCCGACGGCACGATCGTCACCGGCCCCCAAGCACCAACGTGGAAGGGGCTGAACAAGCCGCGTCGACAGGACAGGCGATGGTCTTTGGCGTGGAGCCCGCAGCAGATCTCCCAACGGCTCAAGCTCGATTTCCCTGATGATGAGTCCATGCGTATCAGCCACGAGGCGATCTACCAGTCCCTGTTCATCGAGGGGCGCGGCGCGCTCAAGCGCGAGTTGGTCGCGTGTCTACGCACCGGGCGGGCGTTGCGGGTTCCCAGAGAGCGGGCACGCAACAAGCCGCAAGGACATGTCACCGCCGATGTCGTCCTCACGCAGCGTCCCGCCGAAGCTGCGGATCGCGCGGCCCCGGGGCATTGGGAAGGGGATCTGATCATCGGGACGGGCCGGTCCGCGATCGGCACGCTGGTGGAGCGCAGCAGCCGGTCCACGCTGCTGGTGCACCTGCCCCGGTTGGAGGGTTGGGGCGAGCAACCAACGGTGAAGAATGGTCCCTCGCTCGGTGGTTACGGTGCCGTCGCGATGAACGCGGCGCTGACTGTGTCGATGGCGAAACTACCCGAGCAGCTACGCAAGACCCTCACCTGGGACCGTGGGAAGGAGCTGTCCGCACACGCCCAGTTCGCGCTCGAGACCGGGACGAAGGTGTTCTTCGCCGATCCGCATTCGCCTTGGCAACGACCGACGAACGAGAACACGAACGGGCTGCTGCGCCAGTACTTCCCGAAGGGCACTGATCTGTCCAGGTGGTCGATTGAGGACCTCGAAGCTGTGGCCCTGGCGGTGAACAATCGGCCCCGCAAGGTCCTGGGCTGGCGGACTCCGGCCGAGGTCTTCGAAGAGCAGCTACGCTCACTCCAACAGCCCGGTGTTGCAACGACCGATTGAACTCACCCTGCACCGGACTGGAGGAGTGGCGGGAGTGGTACGGGCTCCTCGACGACCGCGTACCCCTCTACCTCGGCCACGATCCCTGGCCGCTCGCCGAACACGTGGGCGACCGGGTCCGGCTGACCGTCGACACCGAGCGGGACGACAGTCCGGTGATCGAGCTGACCGCGGCGGGGCTCCGGGCGCTGCTCGCCGGGGTGGAACGGGACCTGGCCGACTTCCACCGGCTGGCCGCGGCCTGGGCCGAACGGCACCTGCCCGACCACGCCGCCCCCGTCACCGCGGCGCTCTCCCAGGCCCTGGACCTGACGCCGTGACCCCCGGGACGGGTCCGGCTGGCGAGCGCCCCGGCCCCGGTCCCGCGAACGCCGGGAGCCGGCCCGGCCATGACGGCCGAACCGGCTCCCCGTCCGGGGTCGGCGCCCCGGGGTGAGGATCAGACCAGGTCGAACCGGTCCGCGTTCATCACCTTGTTCCACGCCGCGACGAAGTCCGTCACGAACTTCTCCTTCGCGTCGTCGGAGGCGTACACCTCGGCCAGGGCGCGCAGCTCGGAGTTGGAGCCGAACACCAGGTCGACACGGCTGCCGGTCCACTGCACCGCACCGGACTCGTCCGTGGCCTCGAACGTCTGCGACGTCTCGGAGGTCTCACCGGTCGGACGCCAGTCGGTGCCCAGGTCGAGCAGGTTGACGAAGAAGTCGTTCGTCAGCGTGCCCGGCTTGTCGGTGAGGACGCCCAGGTCGGAGTTGTCGTAGTTGGCGCCCAGCACGCGCAGGCCACCCACCAGGACGGTCATCTCGGGCGCGCTCACGCCGAGCAGGTTGGCCTTGTCGAGCAGCAGGTACTCGGCCGGAAGGCGGTTGCCCTCGCCGTAGTAGTTGCGGAAGCCGTCGGCGACCGGCTCGAGGAAGGCGAACGATCCGGCGTCCGTCTCCTCCTCCGTGGCGTCCACGCGGCCCGGGGTGAAGGGCACGACGACGTCCTGGCCGGCGGCCTTGGCGGCCTGCTCGACACCGACACCGCCGGCGAGCACGATCAGGTCCGCGAGCGAGACCTTCTTGGCCGAGGAGGCGTTGAACTCCTTGGCCAGACCCTCGAGCGTGCCCAGCACCTCGCGCAGCTCGGTCGGGTTGTTGACCTTCCAGTCGATCTGCGGCGCCAGGCGGACGCGCGCACCGTTGGCGCCACCGCGCTTGTCGCTGTCGCGGTAGGTCGACGCCGAGGCCCACGCCGTGGACACGAGCTGGGCGATCGTCAGACCGGACTCGGCGACCTTGGCCTTCAGCGCGGCGATCTCCGCCTCGCCGATGACCTCGCCCTCGCGCGCGGGCAGCGGGTCCTGCCAGATGAGCGTCTCCTCCGGGACCTCCGAGCCGAGGTAGCGCACCTTCGGGCCCATGTCGCGGTGGGTCAGCTTGAACCAGGCGCGGGCGAACGCGTCCGCGAACTGGTCGGGGTTCTCGTAGAAGCGGCGCGAGATCTCCTCGTACACCGGGTCGACGCGCAGCGACAGGTCCGTCGTGAGCATCGTCGGCTTGTGCTTCCTGCCGGCCTCGTGGGCGTCGGGGATGATCTCCTCGGCGTCCTTGGCGATCCACTGGTTGGCGCCGGCCGGGCTCTTGGTGAGCTCGTACTCGAACTCGAAGAGGTTCTTGAAGAACCCGTGGCTCCACTGCGCGGGCGTGGTCGTCCACGTGACCTCGAGACCCGAGGTGATCGTGTCGTTGCCCTTGCCGGTGCCGTGGTTGTTCTTCCACCCCAGGCCCTGCATCTCCAGGCCGGCGGCCTCGGGGTCGGCCTCGAGGTTGTCGTCCGGGGCGGCGCCGTGCGTCTTGCCGAAGGTGTGGCCACCGGCGATGAGGGCGACGGTCTCCTCGTCGTTCATCCCCATGCGGCCGAAGGTCTCGCGGATGTCGCGGGCGGCGAGCAGCGGGTCCGGGTTGCCGTTCGGGCCCTCCGGGTTGACGTAGATCAGACCCATCTGGACGGCGGCCAGCGGCTTCTCCAGGTCGCGGTCGCCGGTGTAGCGCTGGTCGTCGAGCCACGTGGTCTCGGGGCCCCAGTAGACGTCCTCGTCGGGCTCCCAGACGTCCTCACGGCCGCCGCCGAAGCCGAAGGTCTCGAAGCCCATCGACTCGAGCGCGACGTTGCCCGCGAGGATCATGAGGTCGGCCCAGGAGATGTTCTGGCCGTACTTCTTCTTGACGGGCCAGAGCAGGCGGCGGGCCTTGTCCAGGTTGACGTTGTCCGGCCAGCTGTTCAGCGGCGCGAAGCGCTGCTGACCGGCGCTGCCGCCGCCACGGCCGTCGTGCGAGCGGTAGGTGCCCGCGCTGTGCCACGCCATGCGGATGATGAGCGGGCCGTAGTGCCCGAAGTCGGCCGGCCACCAGTCCTGGGAGGTGGTCAGGACCTCGGCGATGTCGGCCTTCACGGCCTCCAGGTCCAGCGCCTTGAACGCCTCGGCGTAGTCGAACCCCTCGCCGAGCGGGTTCGCCACGGCCGGGTTCTTCGCCAGGATCTTCAGGTTGAGCTGGTTGGGCCACCAGCCTCGGTTGCCGCCGCCCTCGGTCGGGTGCGGGGCCCGACCGTGCGCGACCGGACAGCCACCCGTTGCTGCGGCTTCGTGGTTTTCGGACATGGAGATCCTTCCAGCGTTGGGAGGAAGCGAACAGGATGATTCACGAACCGTGTGTGCTCGAGCAGTCGGGGCACAGACCCCAGTAGACGACCTCGGCCTCGTCGACCGAGAAACCGTGGTCGTCGGAGGCGGTCAGGCACGGTGCGTGGCCGACGGCGCAGTCGACGTCGGCTATGGCACCGCATGACCGGCACACGATGTGGTGATGGTTGTCCCCGACCCGGGTCTCGTAACGGGCCACGGAGCCCTGCGGCTGGATGCGGCGCACCAGGCCCACACTGGTCAGTGCTTTGAGCACGTCGTAGACGGCCTGGTCGGACACCGCGCCGAGGTTCCCGCGCACGACGCCGATGACCGACTCGGTGTCCGCGTGCGGGTTGTCGTGCACGGCCGAGAGCACGGCCAGCCGAGGGCCCGTCACCCGCAGAGCGGACTCGCGCAGCATTCGCTCGAAATCCGAAGGGGTTGGCATGCTCGACAGTCTGGCTCGTTTTCTGGAGTAAGTCAAATAATGTGGTGGCCCTGATCTGGATCGGCCGCACCACCGCCGGTCCGGGCCGGGCCGGCGCTCGCGTTGACGGACCCCGACCCCGCCCGGAACCCCGCCGGCGGAAGCGCGGCGAGGTCGGTCATCCGCTGCGCGACGAAGACCTCGCGCTCCCGTCCGCCCACCCCGGACACGGCGGCCGCGACGTAGGTGGTTTCATGACCGCATGCCCCCTCCCCCACGGACGACACGCACCCTCGCCCCGGCCGCCGCCCTGTCCCTGGTCTGGTTCTACGAGGGGCTGTGGTGCAAGGTCTGGCCGGGACGCGCCGACCACCGGGCGATCATCTCCGACCTGCCGCTGCTGCCCGAACCCCTGGTCACCCCCCTCATGCTGGGGATCGGACTGGCGGAGGCCGCCATCGGGCTGTGGGTCCTGTCCGGGCGCCTGCCGTACGCGGCGGCGACCGTACAGACGGCGCTCATCGGGGTGTTCAACCTCGGCGGACTGCTCTTCTCCCCCGCGACCATCGACGAGCCCGGGCGGATGCTGACCGCCAACCTGGCGATCGTCGCGCTGGCCTGGGTCGTCGCGGCGCGGCACGCCGAGGCCCGGTCATGACCCCCACCCCCTGGTCCGCCGGGCGCGTCCTCGCCCTGCCCGGGCACGGCCCCCGCCTGCTGTTCGGCCGCATGTACGAGGACCCGCGCGTGGAGGAACGCGCCTTCCCCGCCGCCCCCGCGCGCGTGCTGTGCGTGGCCTCGGCCGGGGACACCGCCGCCGCGCTGGCCCGCGCGGGGTATGACGTGACCGCGGTCGACGTCAACCCCGTGCAGCTCGCCTACGCCCGCGCCCGCGTCGAGGAGGGCGCGCCGACGGCCCTGGGCAGCGCCGAGCTCATGCTGGCCGCGGCCCGGCGGGGCGCCGCAGCCGCGCTTCCGCGGTGGCGCCCCGGACCGCTGCGCGCCTTCCTCGACCTGGACGATCCGCGGGTCCAGTCCCTGTGGTGGCGCACCCGGCTCGACCGCCCCGGATTGCGCCTGCTCATGGGAGCGGCCCTCCGACCGGCCGGAGCGCTCGCCGCGGCCCTGGCCCCGGGATTCCGCCACGTGGTCCCGGCCCGTTTCGACGCCGAGTTGCGCACCCGCATCGCCCGCGTCGTCGCGCGCCACCCGAACGCGGACAACCCCCTTCTGGCGGGACTGCTGGCCGGACGAGCACCGGACCCGCCGCCGGGCGGCACGGACCTCGCGGGCCGGGTGCGGTTCGTGCTCGGTGAGGTCGCCGAGCACCTGGAGTCGGTCCCGGCGGAAAGCTACGACGCGGTGACCCTGTCCAACGTGCTGGACGGCCCCGGCCCCGCCTACCGCCGACGGCTGCGCGCCGCGGTCGAGCGCGCGGTGCGACCGGGCGGGACCGCCGTCCTGCGCAGTGTGGGTGCGGCGGGAGGCGCGGCCGCGGTCCGCGCGGAGGAGGAACGCTGCCCTCTGTGGGGGAGCCTGTACGTCACGACCATCGGAGGAACGGCTTGAGGATCCGGGAACACCCCCTGCCCATGCGCGCGCACTTCACCGACTCTCTGGTGCTCACCTACGCCTTCCCGCCGCGCGTCCTGCGCCCTTTGCTCGCCCCCGGCCTGGAGTTGGACACCTACCGTGCGCCGGACGGAACCGAGTACGGCTTCGCGGCGGTCGCCGCCGTGGCGCTCCGGGGCCTGCGTCCGGCCTTTCTCCCCCCGTGGGCGGGCGCGCGGCAGGTGATGACCGGTTACCGGGTCTTCGCGCGGCTGTCGGTGGAGCGGGCGAGGACCGGGGGAGGTCCCCGCACCCTCAGGGGCCTGCGCATCCTGCGAAGTCAGACGTCGAGCCGGGCACTGGCCGCCGCGGGCTCACTGCTCACCCGCTACCGGTACGAACGCGCCGTGCTCGGGACGCGCAGGACCAGTGACCGGCTGGAGGTCGCGGTGCGGTCCGCCGACGGGCGGGCCGACCTGCGCGTCAGCGCCGCCTTGGACGGGGCCGCCGCCCCGCTGCCCGAAGGCTCCCCCTTCGCGACGGAGCGGGACGCCAGGCGCTTCGCCGGGCCCCTGCCCCACACGTTCGAGCACGACGGACGCGGCGGTGACGTGCTGGTGGTCAAGGCGTTCCGGACGAACTGGGAGCCGCGCCCGGTGGCGGTGGACGTGGAACGGGTGACCTTCTTCCGCCACGGGCCCTTCGAGGGGACCCGACCCGTCCTCGCCAACGCCTTCCACGTGGCCGACGTCGACTACGGCTGGCACCGGGGCCGACTGGTGACTCCGGCGGGGAGGCGGGGATGAACGGTCAGGCGCCCGGGGGCCACCGACGACGCCCGTCCGGGGCACGGCACGTGATCGCCTACAACTGGCCCCTGTACCTGGCGGGCGGTGCGGTGACCGTCGGCGCAGCGCTGGTCGCCCGGCGGTCGCGCGGGATCGTCCGCGCGGTGGCGTGGACGGCCGGGGCCGCCGCGTCCTGGTGGACCGCCGCATCCCTGGTGGCCTCCCACGTCGTCTACGACCGGTCGCCGCTACACGGCTGGGAATGGCTCTCCCCGGCCCTGGTCCGGGCCGGTCGGCCGCCCCGTCCGGGCAGACACCTGGTGGTCTCGTCCGGCCTGGACGAGGCGAGCGCGGTGATCGGCGCCCTGCACCCCGGGTGTGAGCAGACCGTCGCCGACCTGTACGACGCGCTGCCCGTCGTGGAGTCGTCACTGCGGCGGGCGCGCCGCAGGGTCGCGCCGAGGCCGGAGTCGGTGGCGTGCTCAGCGGACGCGCTGCCCGCCCCGGACGCCTCCGTGGACACGGTCATCGCCCCGTTCGCCCTGCACGAACTGCGCGCCGCCGATGACCGGGAGGCGGCGTTCGGCGAAGTGGCGCGCATCCTGCGACCGGGAGGCGCGCTGGTCCTGGTCGAGCACTGCCGTGACGCGGCCAACATCGCCGCCTACGGTCCGGGCGCCGAGCACTTCATGCCGCGTGCGCGCTGGCTGCGGACCGCGCGCGGCGCCGGGCTCCGACTGGCCCACGAACGGCGCATGGGCGGGTTGGTCACGGTGTTCGTGCTGGTGGGGCCGGAGCGGTGACCTCCTGGGTGTTCTCGGTCCAGGGTCAGGTGCACCTGGTGGGTGCGGTGCTGGTGACGCTCGGCGCGTTCCACCTGGTGCTGCCCCGGCTGATCGGCTGGCCCGACCAGGTGGCGCGCATGGCGGCGCTGCCCAGGCAGGTGGCGGGTGCGCACTTCTTCTTCATCGGTGTGACCTGCGTGCTCCTGGGCTCGCTGCCACTGCTGCTGGCTCCGGAACTGCTGACCGGCGGCCCCCTGGCGCGCGCCCTGCTCACGGCGGAGACCGTGTTCTGGTCCCTGCGCTGGTTGTTCCAGTTCGCCTACTTCTCTCCGGCCCTGTGGCGGGGCGACCCGCTGCGCACCCTCGCCCACGTGGGGTTCTGCCTGCTGTGGACGTGGGTGGCCGGAGTCTTCGGGCTCGCGCTGTACGCGACCACCTGACCCGACCCGGCGCGGACCCGCGCACGTAAGGAGACTCGGGGCGCCGGAACGCGCCGGTAGAGTCGCCAGCGCCTTGCCCCGCCCACCGAACGAGACGCGTCCGTACCGCCCGCGCGGCGGCCGGGAAGGGCCCGCGCCACGTGTGGACGTCACACCGACGGATCGCGACCACGAATCCCCAGGAATGGTGAGAACGGTCTATGCGCACCCCAGGGAATCCGCCGAGAACGAGAATTCCGAAGGTCGTCGTCGTCAACTCCGCGCTGGCCGGCTGCGTGTGGCTGGTGTGGGCGCTCGTGTGGGGGCCGCGGTTCCTCGACATCCTCCAGGCCAACTGGCCGGTGGCGCTCACGATGGTGTTCGGCTCGCTCATCGGCGGTGGGACCAGTGAGGGCGGCGGCGCGGTCTCCTTCCCCGTCATGACCAAACTGCTCCACGTGCCCGCCGACGAGGCCCGCGTCTTCACGTTCGCGATCCAGTCGGTCGGCATGACCGCGGCGTCGATCTCCATCCTGGCGTGCCGCGTGCCCATCGAGAGACGCGTGGTGGTCTACGGTTCGGCCGCGGGCGTGGTCGGCGTGTTCGTCAGCGCCGTGTACCTGGCGCCCCTGGTACCGCTTCCGATGGTCCGTGTGCTGTTCACGATGCTGCTCGTGGCACTCGCCGTCGCGCTCCTGCTCCAGTTGTTCCAACGCGGATACCGGCGCAATCCGACCATCCCCGAGTGGACCGCCCGGGAACGGGCCCTGGTCATCGGTACCGGGTTCGCGGGCGGGTTGCTCAGCGGTGTGGCGGGCGTGGGCGAGAACTGTGTGATGTTCCTCCTCCTGGTGCTGCTGTTCCGTGTCTCGGAGAAGGTGAGCACACCCACGACCGTGATCATGATGACCGTGGTCTCGCTCGCCGCGTTCGCCACACACGTGTTCGTCATCGGGGACTTCACCGGGGCCGTGGTCGACTACTGGGTGGCGGCCTCGCCCGTCGTCGCGGTCGGTGCGCCGCTGGGCGCGTGGATCTGTACGCGGCTCACGCCGTTCACGATCCGGGTGATCCTCTTCGCGCTGATCGGGAGCGAGTTGGCGAGCACGCTGCTGTTCGTGCCCTTCACCCCCCTGCTGACGGCGCTCAGCCTGACGACGCTCGCCGTCTTCACGACGCTCTGCGTGGCCTTCATCCGGACCAGCCGGTACGCGGCCGGTGGGCACGCGCCGCGGGAGGTCGGCGACGTCAGGACCCCGCAGAGGTCCGGAGCCCCGTGACGCCGTCGCGGTCCGCCCCTCCCGGAGGGTTCCGGGCTGGGCGGACCGCGACGGCGGGCCGGCGGAGGCTCAGTCGTTGCCGGACTCGATGGCGGCGTGGTCGAGCAGGTCGCCGGCGCCGGAGCCCTCGCCGCGGGAGGCGATCGTCTCGGCGCCGCCCTCGGGCATCGCGCCGATCAGGCCGGTCGAGGCGGCCTGGGCCGCGCCGATGCTCGTCGGGTGGGCGCCCTCGCCGACCATGCCGATGCTGGCGTACTCCTCCAGCTTGGCGCGGGAGTCGGCGATGTCGAGGTTGCGCATGGTCAGCTGGCCGATCCGGTCGACCGGGCCGAACGCGGAGTCCTCCGTGCGCTCCATGGACAGCTTGTCCGGGTGGTAGCTGAACGCGGGGCCGTTGGTGTCGAGGATCGAGTAGTCCTCGCCCCGCCGCAGCCGCAGGGTCACCTCGCCGGTGATCGCGGTGCCCACCCAGCGCTGCAGCGACTCGCGCAGCATGAGGGCCTGCGGCTCCAGCCAGCGGCCCTCGTACATGAGTCGGCCGAGCCTGCGCCCCTCGTTGTGGTAGGCGGCGATGGTGTCCTCGTTGTGGATCGCGTTGACCAGCCGCTCGTAGGCCGCGTGCAGGAGCGCCATGCCCGGGGCCTCGTAGATGCCGCGGCTCTTGGCCTCGATGATGCGGTTCTCGATCTGGTCGGACATGCCCAGGCCGTGGCGCCCGCCGACGGCGTTGGCCTCGAGCACCAGGTCGACGGCGGAGGGGAAGCCCTTGCCGTTGATGCTCACCGGACGCCCCTGCTCGAAGCCGATGGTGACGTCCTCGGCGGGGATCTCGACCTCGGGGTCCCAGAACCGCACGCCCATGATCGGGTCGACGATCTCGACGCCGGTGTCGAGGTGTTCGAGGGACTTGGCCTCGTGCGTGGCGCCCCAGATGTTGGCGTCGGTGGAGTAGGCCTTCTCCGTGCTGTCCCGGTAGGGCAGACCGCGCTCGGTCAGCCACTCGGACATCTCCTTGCGGCCGCCGAGCTCGTTGACGAAGTCGGCGTCCAGCCAGGGCTTGTAGATACGCAGGGCGGGGTTGGCGAGCAGGCCGTAGCGGTAGAACCGCTCGATGTCGTTGCCCTTGAACGTGGAGCCGTCGCCCCAGATCTGCACGCCGTCCTCGAGCATGGCGCGCACCAGCAGGGTGCCCGTGACCGCCCGCCCGAGCGGCGTGGTGTTGAAGTAGACGCGGCCACCGGACCGGATGTGGAACGCCCCGCAGGCCAGGGCCGCGAGCCCCTCCTCCACCAGGGCGGCTCGGCCGTCGACCAGGCGGGCGACCTCCGCCCCGTAGTCGGCGGCACGCCCCGGCACCGAGGCGATGTCGGGTTCGTCGTACTGGCCGATGTCGGCGGTGTAGGCGCACGGGACGGCGCCCTTCTCGCGCATCCACGCGACCGCCACCGAGGTGTCGAGGCCGCCGGAGAAGGCGATCCCGACCCGTTCACCGACAGGGAGAGAGGTGAGTACCTTGGACATGGCAATAAGTATGCGTGAAAATGAATGATCATGCAAGGCGGGCGTCCGGCGCCCCGGTGGACGCCTCCCGTCCACCGGGGCGCCGTAGAGGGCGGGGGCCGCGCGCCGACGCGGGAGCACGGCCTCGGGGGGTCAGGCGCGGGCGGCGGCCAGAACCACGTCCACCAACCGGTCGGCGGCGTCCGGACGGCCGAGCTCGCGGGCGCTGTCGGCCATGCGCCGACGGCGCTCGGGGTCGGCCAGCAGCGGCTCCACCGCCTGCCGGAGCCGCTCGGCGTCGACCTCGTCGAGCAGGGCGACCGCCGCACCCGACTCCTGGAGGTGGCGGGCGTTGTGCCGCTGCTCGTCACCCGCGGAGGTGGCCAGCGGGATCAGCGCGGCGGCCTTGCCGAGCGCGGTCAGCTCCGCGATCGTTCCCGCGCCGCTGCGCGAGATCACCACGTCGGCCAGTGCCAGCAGGTCGGGCAGCTCCGGGCCGACGAAGTCGGTCACGTGGTAGCGGCCGCGCAGTTCGGGGGCCAGCCCCCGCGACGCGTCGCGCAGGGCCTCCAGGTTGGCGGCGCCGCACTGGTGCACGACGTTGGCGCGGGTGAGCAGCCACGGCAGCAGGTCCCGGACGGTCCCGTTGATCTGGACCGACCCCTGGGCCCCTCCGGTCACGTAGACGGTGGGCAGCGACGGGTCGTGGCCGTCGAACCCGAGCGCCTCGGCCGCCCGGCCCGCCTGGCCGCGCAACACCTCCGGCCGGACCGGGTTACCCGTGATGACCGCGCGGTCGCGCACCTCGTCGGGCAGCAGCTCCGTGCTCGACGGCGAGGACACCGCCACCCGGGCGGCCCGCCGCGCGAGCACCTTGTTCGCCAGACCGAGGCGCACGGTCTGTTCGTGGACCACCAGCGGACGACGGCACATCGCCGCGCCCAGACCGACGGGGACCGCGACGTAACCGCCGGTGGCCAGCACGACGTTCGGGGCGAAGTCCGTGATGAGCCGACGCGCCTGGACCACGCCGCGCGGCACGTTGGCCATGTCGCGGAGGTTCTCCCTGGAGAGCATCCGCAGCGGGTTGGCCGCGCGGCGGATCTTGCCGACCTCCACCGACTCGAACGCGATCCCGTTGGCCGCCGCCACGCGCGCCTCCAGGCTGTCCGCGGCACCCACCCACAGGACGTTCAGGGATCCGCCCTCGGCCTCCAGCCGCTCTCGCAGGGTGTTGACGGCCGTCAGGGCGGGATAGGTGTGCCCGCCCGTTCCCCCGCCGGTCACGATCAGACGCAGTTCCTGGGTTCGGCTGTGGTTCACGGGTGTCCTGTTCTCTGCCCGGTCTCGGGAGCGCGCGGGCCGGGGTCTCGTCGGTCGAAGGGGAGGCCCCGTCGGTCCGGTCGGGTCCCGCCGGGGTCGACAAGCACGGTAGCCGCCCGCCGGACCCGGCGCACACGTGGAGGGCGGCCATGGCGCCCGGGGGCGACCCCGGGCGCCATGGCCGCCCCGGCGCTCAACCGACCCGGCACCCGGCCGAGGCCATGCCCAGCCAGGTGTGCGGGTTGCGCTCCCAGCACCACCCGAGTTTGGGCGCGACCTTACTGATCCACAGCGCCGGGACCCGCCGGTCGCCCATGCGGGTTCCGCCCAGGGAGAAGCACGTGTTCTTGGCCAGGGCCTCCGGGTACTGCGTCACGATCGCGACGCCCTCCTCGATGGTGAGAGGGGTGCGGTCGCGCCCGGCGATGGCGGTCAGGGCGTCCAGCGGGACGGCGCCGCAGAACTCCTCTCCCCGGTCGACGTCGAACACCACGTACGCCCGCCCCTCGGGCAGGCCCAGGTCGTCGGTCGAGACGAACCTCTCCAGCTCCCCCGGGGCGTAGGAGTGGTCGATGAACCCGGGCCGGGTCCTCCCGGCGAGCGTGGTCAGCGGCACCGACTCCTCCAGGGGCACCAGTTCCCTGGTGACCACCACCAGGAACGGGATCCGGCCCTCGGCCGGCGGAGCCATCGCCGCCGCGCGGGCGAGGACGGCCTCGCGCAGCGGCGCGAGGAGCGCGCGGAACGCGTCCTCGGCCATCCCCGCCCGGGCGGGGTAGCCCAGGTCGACCAGGGTGGCGGTCTGCCGGTCGAACTCGGCTCCGGCGTCGAACTCGGTCATGCTCTGGCCCTTCTGGTCGGGATGGGACGGACGGCGCGTGGTCGCGGACAGCGGAGGACCTCCCCACGAGGGAAATTTTACGACGGACGTAAACTTACTCTTGGGCTCATGATCTGTCAAACACAAATTTATGTCGAGTGTAAGATTCCCCCATGAGCAACGAACCCACAGGGCTCCGGGAGTCCAAGAAGCAGGAGACCAGGCGACTCATCTCCGACCACGCCACCAGGCTGTTCATGGCCAACGGGTTCGAGGAGACGACGATCGCCGACATCGCGGCGGCCGCCCGGGTCGCCAAGAAGACGGTCACGAACTACTTCGCGCGCAAGGAGGACATGGCCTTCGACCGCCAGGAGGAGTTCGTCCGGGGCCTCGCCCTCCTGGTCGCACTGCGCGAGGAGGGGGAGTCGGCCCTGGCCTCCCTGCGGCGGGGGCTCCTCGCCGGGATCCGGGGCCACGACCCGGTGATCGGGTTCTCCGGGCCGGAGTTCGCCCGCATGGTCACCGACAGCCCCACGCTGGTGGCCCGGCTGCGCGACCTGCACGACCAACGCGAGGCCGCGCTCGCCGAGGCGCTGGCGGCCGAGACCGGAACCGCCCCCGACGACCTCGCCCCCCGCATCGCGGCCGCCCAACTGGCCGCCGCGGACCGGATCCTGTTCCGCCGGGTGCAGGAACTGACCCTCCAGGGGTGGGACGACACGCGCATCGCCGAGACCGTGGCCGCCTCCGCCGAACGGGCCTTCACCCTCATGGAGGGCTCCCTCGGGGACTACGCCGTGCGTTGAGCCGCACCGCCCGCCGCACCGCGACCTCCCGGGCGAAGGTCTCTTGCGCTTTCCGCGTAGATCGTGAAGGTTTTCCACAGAACCTCCGGGACTCGTCACCGAACGTGTCCGAAAAGCTACGATGAGATCCCACTCGGTGTCTGGCCCACGCACAGCTTCCAGGGAGGAAGCCGGAAGGAGCCACGTTGACGCGACCGAAACGGAACCGACCCGCCCCCGGGGTCACCGCGGCACGGATCCGCGGCCCCCACACCGCGCTCCTGAGCGGCGCACTCGCCGCCGCGCTCGCCGCCCTACCGCTCCACGCGCCCCCCGCCGCGGCCGATCCGGAGTACGGACACCGACACGGACCCACGGAGTGCGCGCCCGATCCGCTCGCTCCGCCCAAGCGCGAGATGCGCGCCGAATGGATCGCGAGCGTGGTCAACATCGACTGGCCCAGCGAGCGGGGGCTCAGCGCCGAGGAGCAGCGGGCGGAACTCGTCGGCCTCTACGACGAGGCCCGGTCCAACGGGCTCAACGCCGTGTTCGTGCAGATCCGCCCCACCGCCGACGCCTTCTGGCCCTCCCCGTACGAGCCGTGGTCGGAGTGGCTCACCGGCGAACAGGGCCGGGACCCCGGCTACGACCCCCTGGAGTTCGCGGTCGAGGAGGCCCACGCCCGCAACCTGGAGTTCCACGGGTGGTTCAACCCCTACCGCGTGGCCATGCACGACGACCCGGACCGACTGGTCGAGAACCACCCGGCTCGGCTGAACCCGGACTGGGTGTTCCCCTACGGCGGCCGCCTCTACTACGACCCGGGCGTTCCCGAGGTGCGCGAGTTCGTGATCCGGGCGATGACGCACGCGGTCGAGAACTACGACCTGGACGGTGTGCACTTCGACGACTACTTCTACCCCTATCCGGTGTCCGGCGAAGCCATCCCGGACCAGGACACCTTCGCTGAGCACGGCGGCGCGTTCGACGACGTCGGCGACTGGCGGCGCGACAACGTCAACCGCCTGGTCCGGGAGATGGGCGAGGCGGTGCACGCCGTCAAGCCGCACGTGCGGTTCGGCATCAGCCCGTTCGGGATCTGGCGCAACTCCTCCAGCGACCCGGACGGCTCCGACACCCGGGGGTTCCAGTCCTACGACGCCATCTACGCCGACAGCCGCAGATGGGTCCGCGAGGGGTGGCTCGACTACGTCAACCCGCAGGTCTACTGGGAGATCGGGCTGCCGATCGCCGACTACGCGGTACTGGTCCCCTGGTGGGAGGAGGTCACCGCGGGCACCGGCACCCACCTGTACATCGGCCAGGCCGCCTACAAGGTCGGCAACGACGGCTCGTGGTCGGATCCGCGCGAACTCGCCCGGCACGTGGAGCTGAACCGGGAGCGTTCCGGGGTGCACGGCGACGTCTATTTCAGCGCCACCTCGCTGCGCACCAACGCGGCCGACGCCATGGCCGTCCTCGCCCGGGAACACTACGCCCGTCCGGCCCTCGTGCCGGTGACGCCGGGCCGGGGCGGCGAAGCACCAGGACGGCCGATGCTGGTCGGCGCCGGGGAGACCGACGGCGAGGTCCGCCTGACCGTCCGCGCCGGTCGCGGCCAGGCTCCCGCCTACTACGCGGTCTACGCCTTCGACGGGCACGACGGCCACAGACCGGACCCGTGCCTCCTGACGGACCCGCGCTCGATGGTCACCACCGTGCGCGCCTCGGGCGGCCGGGAGACGGTCCTGACCGTGCCGGGCGGCGGCGAGCACACCTACCTCGTGACCGCGCTCGACCGTCTGCACCATGAGAGTCAGCCGAGCAACCCGCGCCGCCTGCCCTGAGCGGCCGCCGACCGACCGGGGTCAGCAGCGTTCGCGCAGCAGCCCGACCCCGTCGCCGGTGAGGTCGTCGCAGAACGTCCCGCGCCCGGTCATGGCCATGATGAGCGCCAGGGTCGGACCCGACACCAGCGGCCCCTCACCGGCGGCGAACGGTCCGTCCGTCGCGGCCAGGCGCAGTCCGCGGACGCGCTTTTGGGCGACGACCACCAGGTCGGTGCCCCGGTAGTAGTCGGCCACGCGGGTGAGGACGTCGATCGGGTGGGATCGCCTGATCCCCAGGGGCCGGCGGATGTCCTCGGAGTGCACGACCACCTCGCCGAGCCAGGCCGCCGTCGGCCCCGGCGGCGAGGTCGTGCTCGTGACGACCGCGCGAAACCCCTCCAGGGTCTCCTCCGGTGTCCGGCCCAGGTGTTCGGCCAGACGCATCGCCACCTGCTCGTCGAAGTCGAACCGGCAGCGGATCACACCCGCCATCCACCGCACGGGGTTCAGGCTGGCGCCCGCGGTCATGTGCGCGAGGACCTCACGCACGCTCAGCCCCGCGCACAGGGACGGGACCCGCCACTGCTCGTCGGTGAGCCCGGTCAGGTCCGCCGCCAGGGCCGCCCGCTCGTCGTGCGCCGCCCGCCAGAGAGGGTTCATGACCGCAACGCTACGCGGACGCACCGACGGACGGCCGTCCCCGAACCGGGTCCCTCCGCCGACGGGCCCCGCACCGGACCGCCTCCTGAGCGGCCTCAGGCCCGGGTGGCCCTGCGGCGGGGCGGCGCGGGCTCGATGCCGGCGTCGGGCACGTACTCGGGAACCTCGCGGTCGGCGAAGGGCAGGCGGTCCGCGTAGCCGATGGCCAGCGCCACGTGCCGTCCGGCCAGTTCGCGCGCCGCCGGGACGGTCAGCCCCGGGTCCCGGGCCAGGAGGCGCACGGCCAGTCCGCCCAGCAGCGCGTGGGCCGCGGTGGCGGCCTCCTCCGGATCGCAGGAGCCGAAGACCCCCGCCGCGACGCCGTCTCGGACCGCCGCGGCGAAGGGCGCGCGCATCCGGGCGTACAGACCGGTCAGCGCCGTGGCCAGGTCGGTCGAGCGCACGGCGCGGCCCTCCAGTTCCGACCACAGCATCCATTCGCGCACGTCGTCCGCGGTGAGTGGCAGCCAGAAGTCGACCAGGTCGGCGACGCGCTCGGGCGGTGAGGTGCGCCCGACGTCGTCGGCCAGGTCGGCGACGCGTGTGTGTTCGCGGTCCAGCGAGTGGGTGATGGCCGCGGCCAACAGCTGGGTGCGCGTGGCGAAGTGGTAGTGGATCAGGGCCGTGGACGATCTGGCGTGCCGGGCGATCTCGGCCAGACGGACGCCGTCGTATCCGTCCCTGGCGATGAGTTCGACGGCGGCGTCCAGGATGCGGGTTCGGCTGTCGCTGGAGGTCATGGCGCCATTCTTTACCATCAGCCGCTTGTGTCGCAGCTCACCCTGACTTTAGGATCAGTTATATTGATTTTAAAGTCAGGAACCGAGGAGTGCACATGCCCGACCCCCACGGCATCCGCCCGCCGAGCACGGGAGTGGCCACGGACGAGGTCTTCCAGGTCGAGACCCACGGCGCCGACCGCATCCCGCACAGCGACCGCCACGGCGGCCCGCGCGAACTCTTCTGGGTGTGGTTCGGCGCCAACCTGACCTTCACGTTCGTCATCAACGGCGCCCTCGTGGTCGGTTTCGGCCTCTCCTTCTGGGAGGCGACCGCGATCTTCCTCATCGGCAACCTGGCCTTCTTCGCCGTCGGAGCCGCCTCGATCACCGGCGCCCGCACCGGCTCGCCCACCCTGGTCGTCGCCCGCGCCTCGTTCGGCCGGTGGGGCAACTACCCGGTCGCCGTGCTCAACTGGCTCGTCAGCATCGGCTACATCATCCTCAACACGGTCGTCGGGGTCCTGGCCCTGACCGTCCTGGCCGACACCGTCGGGCTGGGCGACGGCGCGGCGGTCCGCGTCATCGGCCTGGTCCTGATGATCGTGTGCACCGCCAGTGTCGCCGTCTGGGGACACGCCACCGTCGAGGTCATGCAGCGCTGGCTGGGTGTGGGCCTGGTCGTGTGCACGGTCGTCCTGGGCGCCCTGGTACTGCCCCAGGCCGACCTCTCCGTCGCCGCCCCGACGGAGCCCCGTCTGTGGGCGTGGAGCCTGGGTCTGGTCGTCGCCGTCTCCGGCGGGGCCCTGTCCTACATCGCCATCTGCGCCGACTTCACCCGCTACCTGCCCGCCGACAGCCGCGCGCGCGGCATCACCCTGGCCACCGGGCTGGGCGCGATGCTGCCCTCGGTCGTGCTGGGCGTCATCGGCATCGCCGCGGCCACCAGGGTCGGGATCGGCGGGGACACCGACCCCGTCGAGGCCGTCGCGGGCATGCTGCCGGTGTGGTTCCAGGTCCCGTTCCTGCTGGTCGTGGTGGGCGGATCGGTCACCAACACGATCATGACCCTCTACTCCTCGGGGCTGAACCTGCAGGTCCTCGGCGTGCCGCTGAAGCGGGCCCGGACCGTGCTGATCCAGGTCGTCCTGGTCACCACCGGGTCGGCGGTCGCGCTGTTCGTCGTCGACTTCACCGCGGCCGTGCTGTCCCTGCTGTCGGTCATGGTCGTGGTCTTCACGCCCTGGGCGGGTGTGTTCCTCACCGACGCCGCCCTGCGCCGGGCCCGCTACGACGCCGCAGGGCTGCACGACCTCCACGGCGGCCCCTACCGCTACACCCGCGGGTTCCACCGCTCGGGCCTGGTCGCCCTGGCCGCGGGCACCGTGTTCTCGGCGCTGGCCGCCGACTCCGAGCTGTGGCTCGGCCCGTTGGCGGCGGCCACCGGCGCGGACCTGTCCCTGCTGGGCGGCCCGATCGCCGGAGGCGTCTACTACCTGCTCGTCCGGGGCCGGGTGGGGCCGCCCTCCGGTCCGGGGCCGAGCACCACCGCAACCACCATCGAAGGAGACCGTCCATGACACGCCTCGCACCGCTGTTCGGCCCCGACATCACCTTCCTCGGCATCGACCGGTGTGACCTCGACGAGCCCGCCACCTGGGCCGACTCCGCGGCGGTCATCATGGGGGTGCCGTTCGACGGGGGCACCTCCTACCGGGCGGGCACCCGCTTCGGGCCGCGGGCGCTCCGGGGCACCGACTACCTGCCGCACGACGGCCGACGGCCGCACCTGGCGGTCCGCGCCGACGGCCTGGTCGAGCTCAACGTCAAGGACGCGGGTGACGTGGACTGCTTCAACGGCGACATCGAGGGGATGGTCGCCAGCGTCCGCCAGGCCGTGACCACGGTGGCCGCGGCCGGGAAGATCCCCGTCATGCTCGGCGGCGACCACACCATCGCCCTGCCCGACGTACAGGGCGTGGCCAGCCACCACGGTTGGGGGCGCGTGTCGGTGATCCACTTCGACGCGCACGCCGACACCGGAAACATCGACTTCGGGTCGCTGCTCGGCCACGGGCTGCCCATGCGCAGGCTGATCGAGTCGGGTGCCGTGCGCGGTGACCGGTTCATCCAGATGGGTCTGCGCGGGTACTGGCCCGAGGAGGAGACGCTGTCCTGGATGGCCCGGCAGGGCATGCGGTGCTACGAGATGAGCGAGATGGACGCGCGCGGTCTCAACACCTGTCTGGACGAGGCCTTCGCCCTGGCCACCGACGAGTGCGAGGGCGTGTTCCTCTCGGTCGACGTGGACGTCGTCGACCCGGGGATGGCCCCGGGCACCGGGACCCCGGAGCCGGGCGGCCTCACCTCGCGCCAGCTGCTCGACGCCGTGCGCCGCATCTGTGTGGAGCTGCCCGTCGTCGGTGTGGACATCGTGGAGGTGTCCCCGGACCACGACCACGCCGACGTCACCGCGATGCTGGGCAACCGCGTCGTGCTGGAGGCGCTGTCGGGTATCGCCGCCCGCCGCAAGGGACGGGGCTGGGACCCCACCCGTCCGCTGCTGGACGGCCGCTGACCGCCCTCTCGCGCCGCGGTGGCCGGCCCCTGGGGGACCAGGGTCCGGCCACCCGCCGCGAGAACATCGAGACAGGCCGTTCGTATGTTCTCCTCGTCACCGCGAAGGAGGGCCGTCACGCCGTCCGCGTTCCCGGCCGAGGCGCGGGAACGGCTCACCGAGATCCTGCCGACCCGCCCGGACGACACCCGCGAGGCCCCGCGTCGCGTCCCGCGGGCCCCGGTGTGACGTCCCACTCCCCGCCCTCCCCTCGTGGGCGTTCCCGGCGAATCCGGGTCTAACGTGGGGTGAACACCAGCAGGAGGGGGACAGCGTGGCGCAGGCGCACCACATGCGGATCGGCGAGGTGGCGGAGCGCACGGGGCTGTCCCTGCGCACGATCCGCTACTACGGCGAGGTCGACCTCGTCGTGCCCTCCGCGCGCTCACGCGGCGGATACCGGCTCTACACCGAGACCGACGTCGACCGACTCCAACTGATCAAGCGGATGAAACCGCTCGGCTTCAGCCTGGACGAGACCCGTGAACTCCTGACCGCCGTCGACGGCCTCGGCGCGGACGGCACCGACGAGGACGAGCGCGCCGCCCTGACCGAGCGGCTCGACTCCTTCGAGGCGGCCATCGCCGACCGCTGCGTCACCCTGCGGCGCCAACTGGAGATGGCCGAGGAGTTCGCCGAGCGCCTGCGCCGACAGCGCGCCGGGCGCGCCGCGTCCGCCTGACGCCTCCCGCCCCGGCCCGCTCCTCCCCCGCCCACGCCTCAGCGCGCGTGACCGGAAAATGTGCGTGCCCCAGACCTGACTCACGGGACATCACACAGGGTCATGAGCGTCGAAACACGGACGCGGTCCACGTTTTCCGGCTGTCGTCAGGCGCAACGACACCACCGAGCACCCCCTGTGAGAGTTGTCTCAGTCGCACACAGTGACACCAACCTTCACGTAACGGTAGGGTCTGTCGCGTTGGGCCCACTCGTCATGATCCCGTCCAACCCCCTCTTCTTCCCGGCGCGCCCCACGGGGGCGGCACGTCCCCGCCAGCGTGACCGGGCCCGCGGCGACGCGGCCGCGCTCCGGGGCACCCACCCGTGCCGCACCGGAACCCCAGGCGCCACCCCGCACCCCACGCGGTGCGGGCCGCCGCGCGCCGTCACCGCACCGCCTGACCCGAACACCGCGGCCCACCCGCCGGGCTGCCCGACCCCAGATGGGTTCCATGAATCTGCCGCTGAAGACCTCCTCACGGACGTGGAAGTCCCGTATCCCCGGCGCGGCCCAGATCCGCGCGGACGTGCTCGCCGGACTGGTCGTGGCGCTGGCCCTGATCCCCGAGGCCATCGCGTTCTCCATCATCGCCGGCGTCGATCCCCGCGTCGGGCTGTACGCCTCCTTCGTCATGGCCGTGTCCATCGCCTTCCTGGGCGGGCGCCCCGCGATGATCTCGGCCGCCACCGGCGCCATGGCCCTGGTCGCCGCACCGCTGTCCAAGGAGTACGGGGTCGACTACCTGTTGGCCGCCACGATCCTGGCCGGCCTGTTCCAGGTGGTGCTCGGCCTGCTCGGGGTGGCCAAACTGATGCGGTTCGTCCCCCCGTCGGTGATGACCGGATTCATCAACGCCCTGGCCATCCTCATCTTCCTGGCCCAACTCCCGCACCTGGTCGGAGTCGGGGTACCGATCTACGTCATGGTCGCCGTCGGGTTGGCCATCATCTTCGGCCTGCCCTACCTCACCAAGGCCGTCCCCGCGCCGCTGGTCGCGATCGTCGTGCTGACCGTCGCCGCCCTGGCGATGGGGGTCAACGCCCGCACCGTCGGCGACATGGGCGAGCTGCCCGACAGCGTCCCGGTCCCGTTCCTGCCCGACGTTCCCCTGACCCTGGACACGCTCGTCCTCATCGCCCCCTACGCCCTGACCCTGGCGCTGGTGGGACTGATGGAATCGCTCATGACCGCCAAGGTCGTCGACGAGCAGACCGAGACCTCCTCCGATCACGCGCGTGAGGCCCGCGGTCAGGGCATCGCCAACGTCATCGTCGGGTTCTTCGGCGGCATGGCCGGGTGCGCGATGATCGGGCAGACGATGATCAACGTCTCCTCCGGCGCCCGCACCCGCATCTCCACCTTCCTGGCCGGGCTCTTCCTGCTCATCCTGTGCGTCGGACTCGGCGACGTGGTCGGCATGATCCCGATGGCCGCCCTGGTCGCGGTGATGATCTTCGTGTCCGTCGTCACCTTCGACTGGCACAGCATCGCCCCCACGACCATCCGCCGCATGCCCTGGACCGAGACCCTGGTCATGGTGGTCACCGTCGCCGTGGTCGTCTACACCCACAACCTCGCGCTCGGTGTGATCATCGGGGTGATCGTGTCGATGGTGCTCTTCGCCCAGAAGGCCGCCACCCAGGCCGACGTGACCAGCGTTCTGGACCCCGAGGGCGGAACCCGGGTGTACACGGTGCACGGCGAGCTGTTCTTCGCCTCCACCAACCAGCTGGTGGGCCGGTTCGACTACGCCGAGAAGGACCTGACCAAGGTGGTCGTGGACATGTCGAAGGCCCACGTGTGGGACTCCTCGGCCGTGGCCGCCCTGGACCACGTGTCCGAGCACTTCCGCAAGCACGACGTCGAGGTCGAGATCACCGGCCTCAACCAGCCCAGCCAGCGGTTGCACACCGAGCTGACCGGGACCCTGTCCGGCGGGCACTGACCGACCGAGCACGACACCACGGGCCGCCCGGAGGAGATCTCCTCCGGGCGGCCCGCTTCGTGTTCCGGTTCCGGGGGTCTCCCGGGCCCTCGCCTCCCTCACCGACGCGGTCCGGTGCGAGCCGTTCCCGTGGCCCGGTCGCGACTCCCCCGATCCGGCCATGTCCTTAACCGGTGGAATTACGACCTTTAATTGTCCACATAACTCCCCGTTCCACCGAATCCCCGATTCAACAAGCACACAAAATCAACACGCCGGGACGAAACGAATTCAGACTCCGGGCGCGCCGCGGCTTGGTCTGGTACTTTTCGAATCGCCGTGACGATCGCGGCAGAGCGCGGCCCAGCCAGCCCGACCAGCACCGCACAAACCCTCGAAACCACCACCGCCCCACATCCAGAACGGCCTGAACACACCGGCCGCACCCATGCCCATTCAACGGAACACCACGTCCGGGGAAAGTGCACGCGACACAGGCGCACCATTCTTCTGACAATGGACGTCTCCGAAGCATCAGCGTGCCCGGAGAACCCTCCGGGATCGCACCGCGCGCATGCCCGCCGCGACCACGCGGGCTCGACAATCCAGAAGGAAACGATGCTGACCGACCCCGGATCATCCTTCAGCGACGACAGGATCGCGATCATCGGCGTGGGCTGCCGCTTCCCCGGCCGTGCGTCCGACCACCGCACCTTCTGGAGAAACCTGGTCGAGGGCCGCGACTGCCTGGAGCCCACGCCGAGGGACCGGTACGACGTCGGCACGCTCGGCAGCCGGGACAGGGCCAAGCCCGGCCGCCTGGTCGGCGGGCGCGGCGGCTACATCGACGGGTTCGACCGGTTCGAGCCGGAGTTCTTCGGCATCAGCCCGCGCGAGGCCGAGCACATGGATCCCCAGCAGCGCAAACTGCTGGAGGTGACCTGGGAGGCGCTGGAGGACGGAGGGCGCAAACCGTCGGAGCTCGCCGGGGCCGACGTCGGCGTCTTCGTCGGCGCCTTCACCCTGGACTACAAGATCCTCCAGTTCGCCGACCTGGACTTCGAGACCCTGGCGGCGCACACCGCGACCGGGACCATGATGACGATGGTCTCCAACCGCATCTCCCACTGCTTCGACTTCCGGGGGCCCAGCGTCTCCCTCGACACCGCGTGCAGCTCGTCCCTGGTGGCCGTGCACATGGCCTGCCAGAGCCTCCGGCGCGGGGAGAGCGCCCTGGCGCTGGCGGGCGGCTCCCTGCTGCACATGACACCGCAGTACACGATCGCCGAGACCAAGGGCGGGTTCCTGTCCCCGGAGGGGCGGTCCCGGACCTTCGACGCCTCCGCCGACGGCTACGTCCGCGCCGAGGGCGTGGGAGTGGTCGCGCTCAAACGGCTGTCGGAGGCCCTGCGTGACGGCGACCCCGTACACGCCGTGATCACGGCGACGGGCGTCAACCAGGACGGCCGCACCCACGGGATCACCGTCCCCAACGCGGACGCCCAGGTGCGGCTCATCGAACGCGTGTGCGCCGAGGCGGGCGTCACACCCGGCGATCTGCAGTACGTCGAGGCGCACGGCACCTCGACCCCGGTCGGAGACCCGATCGAGGCGGGCGCCCTGGGCCGGGCACTCGCGGTCGGCAGGCCCGCCGGGGCGCCCTGCTTCGTGGGGTCGGTCAAGGCCAACATCGGGCACACCGAGTCCGCCGCCGGGGTGGCCGGGCTGATCAAGACGGTGATGAGCCTCAAACACGGCGTGATCGCCCCGCAGATCAACCTGGAGGAGCTCAACCCCGGGATCGACGCCGAGACCCTGCCGTACACGATCCCCACCGAGGCGACGCCCTGGCCCGAGCACGACGGCCCGGCCCGCGCCGGGGTCAACTCGTTCGGGTTCGGCGGCACGAACGCGCACGTCCTGCTGGAGGAGGCGCCTGAACGGCCCCTCCCCCCGACGCCGCCCGCCACCACCCGCCGACCACACGGGTACGGCGTCCTGCCGCTGAGTGCCCGCGACCCGCGGGCCCTGCCGGATGTCGCGGCCGGGATCCGCGACGAGCTCACCGAGCGCGGCGCCGACCTCACCGACGTCGCGCACACCCTCGCCCACCGGCGCGACCACCTGGAGTCGCGGCTGTCGGTGGTGTACTCCTCCCGGGAGTCCCTGGTGGCGGCGCTGGACGCCCGTGCCCGGGGCGAGACCCACCCGCGCGTGGTCGACGAGCGCGTCCTGGGCGCCGACGACCGGCGGCTGGTGTGGGTGTTCACCGGGATGGGCCCTCAGTGGTGGGCGATGGGGCGGCGGCTGCTGGAGACCGAACCGGTCTACCGCGCGGCGGTCCAGCGGTGCGACCGGGAAATCGCCCGCCTGGCCGGCTGGTCCCTCATCGAGGAGATGTCCGCCGACGAGGACGCCTCGCGCATGGACCAGACGTGGCTGGCCCAGCCCGCCAACTTCGCCGTCCAGGTGGGCCTGGCCGCGCTGTGGCGGTCGTGGGGGGTGCGCCCCGACGCCGTGGTCGGGCACAGCACCGGCGAGGTCGCCGCCTTCCACGAGGCGGGGGTGTACACGCTGGAGGAGGCGGTCGCCGTGGTCGTGCACCGCAGTCGGCTCCAGCAGACCCTGGTCGGCACCGGCACGATGCTGGCGGCGGGGCTGACCGAAGAGGAGGCGGCCGCGCGCGCCCGCCCGTTCGGTGACCGCGTCTCGGTGGCGGCCGTCAACGCCCCGGCGAGCGTCACCTTCGCGGGCGACGCCGACGCCCTGGAGGAGCTGGCCGGGGGGCTCGCGGACGAGGGCGCCTTCCATCGGTTCCTCGGTGTGCGGGTGCCCTACCACAGCGCCCGGATGGCCCCGATCCGCGACGCGCTGCTGGCCTCGCTCGCGGACCTGAGCCCCAAGCCCGCCGGGGCGCCGCTCTACCTGACCGGGCGCGAGGGCCGGGCCGAGGGGCCGGAGCTGGACGCCGGCTACTGGTGGGACAACGTCCGGGGTACCGTCCGCTTCCGCGCGGCCGCCGACCTGCTGATCGAGGACGGCCATGGCCTGTTCCTGGAGATCGGGCCGCACCCGGTCCTGGCCCACGCGATCCGCGAATGCCTTGACGCCCGTGACCGCCCGGGCCGCTGCCTGCCCTCGATCCGCCGCCGGGAGGACGAGGCCGAGTGCATGGCCGTGTCACTGGCGACCCTGCACGGGCTGGGGGTCGAGGTCGACTGGTCCGCCCTCCAACCAGGGGGCTCACCCGTCACCCTGCCGCCCTACCCGTGGCGCCGGGACCGGTACTGGGCCGAGCCCGGGAGCGTCGCCCGAGTCCGTCTGGGCCGGGTGGACCACCCGCTGCTAGGCCGACGGCTGCCCGGCGCGGACCCGGCCTGGGAGGCGTCGCTGGACACCGAGGCCATGCCCTACCTCGCCGACCACCGCATCCAGGGCAACGTCGTCTTCCCCGCCGCCGGGTACCTGGGGATGGCGGTCCAGGCGGCGCGGACGCTGAGCGGGGGCGAGCACGCGGGGCTGGCCGACGTCGAGTTCCGCCGGGCGCTGTTCCTGCCCGAGGGGTCCGTGACCCGGGCCCGGGTGTCCTTCGCACCGCACGACGCGTCCTTCACCGTCGCCACCGGCGCCGCCGACGGCCGGTCGGTGCACGCGACCGGGACCGTGCGTACCGGCCAACCCCGCCGTTTCGGCCCGGACCTGGCCACCGAGGCGGTGCGGGAACGCGCCGCACGGGTCCTCGACGCCGACACGTGCTATGACGCCCTGGACGGTCAGGGCTACCACTACGGTCCGGCCTTCCGGGGGATGGAACGGGTGTGGATCGGCGCCGACGAGGCGCTGGCGCTCGTCCGGCCGACCGAGGCGGTGGGCGACGCGGCCGCCGACCACCACGTCCACCCAGTGGTTCTCGACTCCTGCTTCCAGACCCTGTTGACGACCCGACTGCCCTGGTCCGGGGTGGACGGCGTGCCGGGCGGCTCGGCGGAGCGCACCGGGATCCGACTGCCGGTGTCCGTGGCCGAGATGCTGCTCGACCCGGTCGGTGCCCAGCCGGTGTGGGCGCACGCGACCGTCACGGCCGAGGACGAGGACGGGTTGACCGGCGACATCCGCCTGTACACCGAGGACGGGACGCCGCTGGGCGCGGTCACCGGGCTGCGCGCGGTCGACGTGGAGCGGGCTCCGACGTCCGTGGGCACGGGCACGATCGACGGTTGGCTCTCCGACGTGGTGTGGGTGCCCGCGGGGGCCACCGACGCCGTCGGGGCGACCGCAACGGCGGGGGCCGAAGGGCCCGAGCGGGCGGTGGGGGCCACGGCGGCGACCGAGGCCGCCGACCGGTGGGGTGGTGAGTGGCTCCTCCTGGCCGACTCGGGTGGCACGGCCGACGCCCTCGCCGCGCTGGTGGCCGAACGCGGGGGCCGGTGCCACCTGGTCCGTCCCGGCGATGGCTACCGGGACGTGGACCATGCCTGTGCGCCACGGGAGACTCCCGAGGCGGGGGTGGACCGTGCCATCGGCAGGGCCCCTGGGACCGGTGATGAACGAACAGCGCGCGGGAACCCGGCACCGGACGGCCGCCGTCCGGACGGGAACCGCGCTGCGGGCGAAGGACACGGGGCGGGTCACCGCGGCCGGACCTTCGAGGTCGCGCCGGACTCGGCTGAGGACTTCGGCCGCGTCCTCGACGACCTCGGAAAACGCTCCGGCGCCCTGACCGGGATCGTCCACCTGTGGAACCTGGACGCCCCGCCGTTCGACCGGGCCGACGACACCGAGGCCGACGCCTTCCACTCCACCGGCTCCTACTCCCTGGTCGCACTCGCCCAGGCGCTGCGCGGACACGGGGTCGGCGGCGCCCTGCACGTCGTGACCCGCCGGGCGCAGGGGGTGCTCCCCGGTGAGGAGGTCGAGCCCCTGGGCGCGCCCGCCTGGGGCGTGGGCCGCGTCCTGTGGCAGCAGGAACTCACCGACCGCCGGGGCACCCTGCTCGACCTCGGCTCCGCCCCGCACGGCGACCGCTCCTGCGACCGCCTTCGCGCCGAGGCGGCGGGCCTGCTCGCGGAGCTGACCCGCCAAACCGGTGACGACGAGGTCGCCCTGCGCGGCGCCGACCGGTACGTCAGCCGCCTCCTACCGGTCACCGACCTGCCCCGCCCGCTGCCACTGCGACTGCGGGCCGACGGCGCCTACCTGGTCACGGGCGCCTTCGGGGCGCTCGGCCGCCTGGTGTGCCGCACCCTGGTCCGCCGGGGGGCGCGCCGCCTGATCCTGGTCGGCCGCACCCCGCTGCCCGAACGCTCCCGGTGGCGCGCGACCGACCCCGCCACCCGCGCGGGCCGCGACGTCGGGTTGGTCCGCGAACTGGAGGGCCTGGGCGCCCACGTCGAACCGGTCAGCCTGGACCTGACCGACGCCGACGCCCTCGCCGCGTGGCTCGACGCCCGCCGGACACAGGACCCGCCGCCGCTGCGCGGGCTCTTCCACCTGGCCGGTCACGTCGACGACACCCTCCTGCCGGCCATGGACCGGTCCGCGTTCGACGCGGTGTACGCGCCCAAGGCGGCGGGGGCCCGCCTGCTGCACCGCCTCCTGGCCGACGAACCGCTGGAGCACTTCGTCCTGTTCTCCTCCGTCGCCGGTCTGCTGACGACGGCGGGACAGACCAACTACGCGGCGGGCAACGCCTTCCTGGACGCCCTGGCCCACCACCGCCGGGCGCGCGGTCTGCCCGCGATCAGCCTGGACTGGGGCCCGTGGGCGACCGGGATGATCGAGGAACTCGGGCTCGTCGAGCATTACCGCACCGCGCGCGGGATGGGTTCGCTCTCCCCCGAGGCGGGGATGGCCGTGCTCGAACGCGTCATCGAGCAGGACCGCGCGCAGCTGCTGGTCTGCCCGGTCGTCGACTGGCCGGCCTTCCTGGCCTGGTACTCCCCTCCGCCGCCCCTGGTGTCCCGGCTGGCCGAGGCGGGCACGGCCCGGACCGGCGACGGCCCGGACCGCGCGGCCGGCTTTCCCGAGACCTTCGCCGCGGCCCCCGCCGAGGATCGCCCCGGCCTGCTCACACACCGGCTCACGGAGGTCGTCGCCCGGATCCTGCGCGTGGCCGGCGACCGGGTGGACCCGTCGGCGAGCCTGTACTCGCTGGGGATGGACTCACTGCTGGCGATGGAGCTGCGGGCGGCGGTCCTGGCCGAGGTGGGCGTGGCCGTTCCCGTGGTCACCCTGCTCGGCGGCGGGTCGATCGGGGATCTGGTGGGGGAGCTGCACGAACGGCTGTCGGAGCTGGTGGCCGACGGCGCGGTCGGCGGGGCGGGCTCGGGCTCGGCCGAGGTGTTCACCGACCCCGGGGAGTACCCGCTGACCCAGAACCAGAAGGCCCTGTGGTTCCTCGAACAGCTCAACCCGGACGGGTTCGCCTACAACATCGGCGGCGCCGTCCAGATCCGGGCCGAACTCGATCCCGACACCATGTTCGCGGCCTTCCGCGCCGTGGTGGACCGGCACCCGTGTCTGCGCACCAACGTCCTCACGCGCGACGGCCGGGCGGTGCAGCGCGTCCACCCCGCCGGGGAGGCCACGACCGACCACGCCCTCGTCGACGTCGGGGGGCGGCCGTGGGAGGAGATCCACGCGCTCATCGTGGACGCCTACCGCGCGCCCTACGACCTGGAACGCGACCCGTTGGTGCGGTTCCGGCTCTACCGCCGGGCGGACGACCACTGGGTGATCGTGAAGGCGGTGCACCACATCGTCTCGGACGCGATCTCCACGTTCACCTTCATCGAGGAGCTGTTCGCGGTCTACGAGGGGCTGCGCGCCGGACGGCCGGTCGCGCCGCCCGCCCCCGAGGCCACCTACCTGGACTTCCTCAACCACCAGAACCGGTTCCTCGCCGGTCCGGACGCGGCGCGGATGCGGGAGTACTGGATCGGCCGCCTGCCGGACGAGGTGCCCGCCCTCGACCTGCCGACGGACCGCCCGCGTCCGCTGGTGCAGACCAACAACGGGGCCTCGGAGTTCTTCACGCTCGACGCCGACCTCAGCGAACGCGTGCGCGCGCTGGCCGAGGAGCGCGGCGTCACGGTGTTCGTGGTGCTGCTGAGCGCCTACTACCTGTTCCTCCAGCGTTACTCCGGCCAGGACGATCTCGTCGTCGGCAGTCCGGTGACCGGCCGCACCAGCCCCGAGTTCGGGTCGGTGTACGGGTACTTCGTGAATCCGCTGCCGCTGCACACCGACCTGTCGGGCGACCCGTCGGTGGCCGAGTTGCTCGACCGGGTGCGCGCGACCGTACTGGGCGGCCTCGACCACCAGGAGTACCCGTTCGTCCTGCTGGTGGAGGAGCTCGGGCCGCAACACGACCCCAGCCGCTCCGCCGTCTTCCAGGCGATGTTCATCCTGCTCACGCACAACGTGTCCACGGAGCGCCACGGGTACCGGTTGGAGTACGTCGAGCTGCCCGAGGAGGAGGGCCAGTTCGATCTGACGCTCTCCGCCTACGAGGAGCGGGCCGACGGGCTCTTCCACTGCGTGTTCAAGTACAACACCGACCTGTTCGACCCGGACACGGTACGGCGGATGCTGTCGCACTACGTCAACCTGCTCCAGGGGATGACGCGGGGACCGTCCGACCGGCCGGTGTCGCGGATCACGATGCTCGGGGCCGCCGAGCGGAGGCTGATCCTCGACGACTGGAGCGGACGCCGGGCGGCCGCGCCGCCGACGGAGCCCGTGCACGTGCTGTTCGGCCGCGCGGCGAAGGCCGCTCCGGACGCGGTCGCGGTGTCGGCGCCGACCGAGTCGGGTGACACGCGCCGGGTCACGTACGGGGAGCTCGACGAACGGTCGGCACGGCTCGCCGCCGCGCTGCGCGTGCGAGCTGTGGGCCGGGGGGCGGTCGTGGCGCTGTGCCTGACGACGTCACCGGACCTGGTGGCCCTGGTGATGGCGGTGCTGCGCGCGGGTGCGGCCTACCTTCCGTTGGACCCCGCCCATCCGGTGGACCGACTGGCGGCCCTGACGGAGGCGGCGGGGGCGCGGCTGGTCGTGACCGACGACCGGGGCGCCGAACGGCTGTCCGGGGCTTCGGTGGAGGTCGTGTCGGTGGCGGAGCTGAACCGGGAGGCCGCACGGGTGCCGACCGGCGCTCTCCGGACCGCTGGAACCGACGACGCCGTGGACGCGGAGGCGACCGCCTACCTGGTGTCCACGTCCGGGTCGACGGGGCGGCCGAAGCTGGTCCGGGTCGGCCACGGCAACCTGGCCGCGGCCTACGCGGGCTGGCGTGACGCCTATCGGCTGGAGGAGGACGCGCGCGTCCACCTCCAGATGGCGAACCCGGCCTTCGACGTGTTCACCGGCGACCTGGTTCGGGCGCTGTGCTCGGGCGGAACCCTGGTGTTGGCCGCCCGGGAACTGCTGCTCAACTCGGCGCTGCTGTACGACACGATGGTCCGCGAACGCGTGGACTGCGGGGAGTTCGTCCCCTCGGTGGTGCGCGGCCTCATGGCGCACTGCGAGCGCGACGGCCGCTCCCTGGGGTTCCTGCGGCTGCTGGTGGTCGGCTCCGACGTGTGGAGGAACGAGGAGTACCTGCGGCTGCGGGCGCTGTGCGGACGCGACACGCGGGTGGTCAACTCCTACGGTCTGAGCGAGGCCACCATCGACACCACCTGGTTCGAGGGGTCGGTGGACGCCGCCGACCCGGGTCGGACGGTGCCGATCGGCCGGCCCTTCCCCGGCGGCACCGTCCACGTCCTGGACGCGGGCGGCGAACCCGTGCCGCCCGGGGTGATCGGGGAGCTGTGGGTCGGCGGAACCGGGGTCGCCCAGGGGTACGTGGGCGACCCCGAACAGACCGCCGCGTGCTTCGTCACCCGGACGGTGGACCACGGGGACACGGAGCGCACCGTGCGCCTGTACCGGACCGGCGACCTCGTCCACTGGGACGCGACGGGCGTCCTGCACCTGGTCGGCCGCGCCGACAGCCGGGTGAAGGTGCGCGGGCACCGGGTCGAGATCGGGGAGATCGAATCCCGGCTGGCGGCCTGGCCCACCCTGGAGCAGGCGGTGGTGACCGTGCGTCCCGACGCGTCCGGGAACGCCGACCTGTGCGCGTACTGCGTCCCGACGCCGGGGACCGTCCTCGACGTCCGGGGGCTGCGCCGCCACCTGGCCGAGGCCCTGCCCACCTTCATGATCCCGTCGGCGTTCGTCGAGATGGCGCAGCTGCCGGTCACCACCAACGGCAAGGTGGACACGGCGGCGCTGCCCGTGCCGCGACCGGAGAGCCGGGACCGCGTGCACGAACCACCCGTCACGCTCTACGAGGCGCGGATGGCGGAGCACTGGCGGGATCTGCTGCGCACCGGTGAGGTCGGGCTGCGGGACGACTTCTTCGAGCTCGGCGGCGGGTCGGTCCTGCTGATCGAGCTGGTCCACCGGCTCCAGCACGAGTTCAACGCGACGATCCTGGTCAGCCACCTGTTCCGGGCCACGACCCTGCACGGAATGGCGGCCACCCTGGAGGGGGTGGTGACGGGCCGGATCAGCGGGGCGGGCCCCTACCTGGAGTTCAACCGCGGCGGCGCGCGGCCGCACGTGTTCTGCTTCCCGCCCGCCGGGGGCCACGGGCTGGCCTACCGGAAACTGGCCGGGTACCTGTGCGACCACCACCTGGTGGCCTTCAACCACCTGGCGGGCGACGATAAGGTTGCCCGCTACGCCGACCTGGTCGAGTCCGTCCGGGTGGAGGGCCCCTACCGGCTGTTCGGGTACTCGCTCGGCGGCAACCTGGCCTTCGAGGTGGCCAAGGAGCTGGAGGGGCGCGGTCACCGGGTGCGGGACGTGGTCGCCATGGACGCCTACCGGGTCCGCGAGGAGTTCGAGTTCGGCCCCGAGCACCTGGCGGTGTTCGAGCGCGAACTGTCCGAGCACATGCGCGGGCACACCGGGTCGGAGACGGTGGCGGCCGAGACGCTGGAGCAGGCACGCGAGTACATCGGGTTCTGCGCCCGCAGGCCCAACACCGGCACGGTGGCCGCGCGGATCACGGTCGTGGCCGACGAGAAGAAGGCGGACCTGTTCGCGGAGGGCGAGGAGGGGTCCTGGTACGGCTCCTCGTCCACGGCCACGGTGGTGCTGGCCGGATCAGGCGAGCACGCCGACATGCTCGACGACGAGAACGCCGGGTTCAACGCCGCGCTGGTGCGCGAGGCCCTGGGCGGGGAGGCCGACCATGGGGACCGCTGAGACCACGTCCGGATCCGTGACCGCCGGCTGGGCCCGCCGTGAACGGGAACCGGGCACGCCGCCCCGGGTCCTCATCGTCGGCGGCGGCATGAGCGGCCTGTCCACCGGCTGCTACTCCCGGATGAGCGGGGCTCGGACCCTGGTCCTGGAGAAGCACGTCCTGCCCGGCGGCTGCTGCACGGCCTGGTCCCGTGAGGGCTACGTCTTCGACTACACGATCGAGTGGCTGACCGGCAGCGGGCGGAACAACGACGCGGCACGGGTATGGCGTGAGCTCGGGGCCCTGGACGGCAAGACCGTCACGGACTTCGAGTTCTTCAACCGGATCGTGGACGAGAACGGCCGGGAAGTGGTCTTCTACAACGACCCGGACCGGTTGGAGGCGCACCTGCTGGAGGTGTCCCCGCAGGACGCGCGCCCGATCCGCGGGTTCTGCCGCGACCTGCGCGGGTTCGTCCGGCTCAATCACTACCCGTTCCTCACGCCACCGGTCCTGCGCACGCCCCAGGAGCGGCTGAGGGCGGCCCGGGAGATCCTGCCGGGGTTCCGGCTGATGTGGCGGACCGCCACCACGTCGATGGAGGACTTCGCGGCGCGCTTCCAGGACCCGTTGCTGCGCAGGGCGCTGCCCAACGTGTTCTTCCAGGACCACGAGGTGTTCCCGGTGCTGCCGTACCTGTTCAACCTGGCCAGCGCCCACCACCGCAACGCCGGGTTCCCGCAGGGCGGATCGCTGGGTCTGGCCCGGTCGGTGGCCGGGCGGTACACCTCGCTGGGTGGAGAGATCGCCTACCGCGCCCGGGTCACGCGGGTGCTGGTGGAGGGCGGACGCGCGGTGGGCGTCGAACTGAGGGACGGCCGGCGCCTCTTCGGTGAGCACGTCGTGTGCGCGTGCGACGGGGTGACGGTCCTGAAGACGCTGCTCGGCGGCGAGCACACCAGCCCGACGCTGGACGCCCTGTTCGAGCGGCTGCTGCACCGGCCCGAGGTGGTCTACCCGGGGGTGGTGTCGGCGTTCGTCGGCTTCGAGGGCGACCTGCCGCCCGGCACCCCGCACAGCACCACCTACCTGCTGCCGGGCCACGAGGCCGCGCGGCTGCCGTCCTGCTCACAGAACAGCCTGGTGGTGCAGCTGCGCTCCCGGTACGCGGACGGGTTCGCCCCTCCGGGGAGGTCGGTCATCCACTGCACCTACTTCAGCGACTACGGGTACTGGAAGGAGCTGCGCACGACCGACCGGCGCGCGTACCGGGCGCGCAAGGCCGCGGTCGCCGACTTCGTGCGGGCCCTCCTGGACGACCGGTACCCGGGTCTGGGCGCGCGGATCGAGCTGGTGGACGTGGCCACCCCGGTCACGACCGAGCGCTACACCGGCAACCGGCACGGCAGCATCCTGGGCTGGAAGTCCTTCACCGAGGCCGACGACCTGCTGTCGAGGCTGGTCAACAAGGACCGGATGGGCATCCCGGGGTTGGCCGGGCTGACCCTGGCCGGGCAGTGGTTCGGCGGCGGCGGCCTCATCCTCGCCGCCTCCTCCGGCCGGTTCGCGACGCAGTTCCTCTGCCGTGACCTGGGGCTGCGTTTCCGGGCGTGGGAGAGCGAGGGCGGCGAGCCCTGGCATCCGGGCAAGTGGGGGGACCTGCCCCGGTTGGACGCGTGGGACGAGCGATGGGCGGAGACACGATGAGCGGACGAGGTGGCCGTACCGACGGCGGACCGGCCGCGCGGCCCCGGAAGTCGATGATCATCGTCGGCGGCGGGCTCGGCGGGCTGTCCACCGGCTGCTACGCGCGGATGAACGGGTACCGGACGCGGATCTTCGAGATGCACGAGATCCCCGGGGGGTGCTGCACCGCCTGGGACAAGGGCGACTTCACCTTCGACTGGTGTGTGAGCTGGTTGCTCGGCAACGGACCGGGCAGCGAGATGCACCGGATCTGGCTGGAGCTGGGGGCGATCCAGGGCAAGGAGATGCGCCACTTCGACGTGTTCAACGTCGTGCGGGGGCGGGACGGGCGGAAGGTGTACTTCTACTCCGACCCGGACCGGTTGGAGGCGCACCTGCTCGACCTGTCCCCCACCGACGCCCGGGTGATCGGCGACTTCTGCGGGGGCCTGCGGAAGTTCATCCGATGCCTGCGCGTGTACCCGTTCCTCAAACCGGTGGGGCTGATGGGGCCGGTGGAGCGGATGCGGATGATGTCGCGGTTCATCCCGTACTTCAACGTCATCCGCCGGTCGATCACGGTGCTGATGCGCGACTACTCCGAACGCTTCCGCGAGCCGCTGCTGCGGGAGGCGTTCAACCACATCCTGTACGAGAAGCATCCCAACTTCCCGGTGCTGCCGTTCTACTTCCAGCTCGCCGCGCACGCCGACGGCGCGGCGGGGGTCCCGGAGGGCGGCTCGCTGGGGTTGGCGCGCTCGATCGAGGAGCGGTACCGGCGGCTGGGCGGGAAGATCCGCTACAACGCCCGGGTCGAGGAGATCCTCGTCGAGGACGACCGGGCGGTCGGAGTTCGGCTCAGCGACGGGAGCGAGCACCTCGCGGACATCGTGGTGGCGGCGTGCGACGGCTACACGACCATGCACGACCTGCTGAAGGGCCGTTACCTCAACGCGGAGTACCACCGGCTCTACACGAAGACCGTCCACGAGCCGGAGATGGTGTTCCCGGGGTACCTCTCGCTCTTCCTCGGCCTGCGCGAGGATTTCCCCGACGCCGACCCGTGCACGACGTACCTGCTCACCGAGGAGGAGGCGGACGCGCTCCTCGGGATCCGGCACCCGAGCGTCAACGTCCAGTTCCGCAGCACCCACTATCCGGAGTTGTCGCCTCCGGGGACGGCCGTGGTGTACGCGACGTACTTCTGCGACATCGCCCCGTGGCGCGAGCTGAGCACCGGCCCCGAGCGGTCGAGCCGGATGTACCGGGGCGGGGAGGTGCACACGCTGCCGGTACGGCGCGGGCGGGAGTACGTCCGCGCCAAGCGCCGGGTGGCCGACGCCCTGATCGGGATCATCGACCGCCGCCACCCCGGCGTGCGGGAGGCGGTCAAGGTACGCGACGTCGCCACGCCGCTCACCCAGGTGCGCTACACCGGCAACCTGGACGGGACCGTGCTCGGCTGGCAGCCGTTCGTGGAGGGCGGCGAGACGCTGGAGGAGCTGGTCAAGAAGTACGGGCCCGGGCTGCCAGGGCTGGAGGACTTCTACATGTCCGGGGTGTGGGCGACCACGGGCGGACTGATCCGCGCCGCGGCGGCGGGTCGGCACGTCGTGCAGTTCGTGTGCCGTGACGACGGGAGGGAGTTCCGGTCCGAGGTGGACGAGAGCGCGCCCGCGCCCACCCACCGGCTCATCCCGGTCGGCCCGCCGCCGGCCTCCGGTGCGCGGACCGGCGTCGCGTCCGGCCCGCACGCGTAGGGCGTCCCCGTGCGGCACGGATCCCGGCCGTGCCGCGCTCTCCGTGCCGTCGTCCCCCAGCCGGGTCAACGGCGCGGAGGACGGCCACGCGGTGTGTCGGCGTGGGAACCGCGCCGCCTCACCACGGCGCCGGAGGTGGCACCCCGCTCACCTGATCGGCACACCGCCGGGGTCGTCCCTCACCAGGTGACGGGCAGTGCGGCCACGCCTCCGGACAGGGTGCCGTTCATGACGTCCGGTGCGGCTTCCAGTTCACCGGGGTCCACGGCCAACCTGAGGCCGGGGAAGCGTTCCAGCAGGCGGGTGAGCAGGACGCGCAGCTCCATCCGGGCGAGCGGGGCCCCGACGCAGTAGCGGGCGCCGTGGCCGAAGGCGAGGTGCTGACCGGCGGGGTGGGCGACGTCGAAGCCGTCGGGCGCGTCGAACACGCGGGGGTCGTGGTTGGCGGCGCCGACGTCGAGCAGGACGAGGTCTCCGGCCCCGATCACGTGCCCGGCCACCTCGATGTCGGACCGCGCGTAGCGGACCAGCCCGCCTCCGCCCCGGCCCATCGTGCGCACGATCTCCTCCACCGCGTCCGGGATCCGCCCGGGGTCCGCGCGCAGCCGCTCCCACTGGTCGCGGTGGGCCATCAGCTGGGCGACGCCGGTGGTCATCGCTACCTTGGTGGTCTCCTCCCCGGCGAAGAAGAGCACCATGGCCAGACGGACGACCGCCTCGTCGGTGTTGCTCCCCTCGCCCCGCAGGGCGGAGACCACGTCCTCCCCCGGCTCCGGCCCGCTCCGCGCCACCAGGCGGTGGATGTGGCCGAGGAGTTCGGCCATGCCCTCCGCCGCCCGGGCGGGGTCCACCGCGGCCCCGGCGAGCGCGACGAACTCCGCGTGCTCCTCGGCCGGGACACCGAGGAGCTCGGCGATGGCACGGGTGGGGACGACGGCGGCCACGTGGCGCCTGAGGTCGGCGGGTGGTCCGGCCTTCTCCAGGTCGTCCAGGCAGGAGACGGTGATGGCGTCGATCCAGCCCTCCAGGGCGCGCATCCGCCGGGGTGAGAAGCAGGGGCGCAGGGTGTCGCGCATCCACCGGTGTTCGTCGGGTTCGGTGACGTGGTCGCCCTGGGGGCCGCCGAAGAGGACGTGGTCGGCGGTGCGTGCGGCCCGCTCCGGCTCGGGGTGGGAGCGGCCCAGGCGCTGGTCGGCCAGGAGCGTGCGGACGGTGGCGTGATCGACCACCAGCCAGGCGGGGTCACCGGTGCCGGTGCGCACACGGTGGAGGGGGCCCTCCTCCTGGAGCCGACGCAGGTCGGGGGTGAGTCGGAGGAGGTCGGGCTGGGCGAACGGGAGTCGGGGCGCGTCCGTGTGGACGGGCGTGCTGCTCACGGGGGCGTGTCCCACCTTCGTGATCGGTCAGCCTCCCCGGCGTCCGCACTCCGGGCGGCCGGGGGTACTCGAACCCCTTTATCGTAGCCGAGCGACCACCGAGGGTGATTGTTTTTCACGGGCCCGTCCCGGTGCGCCCGCGCCAGCCCGTCGGACCGGCTGACCGCGCGGGCGACCGACCGGCTCCGCCGTCAGTGCCGCCGCGGGCCGAACCGGTCGGCGCGGAAGGGCTCCAGGACGGCGGGGCGGACCCCCTCGACCAGGAAGGAGGCCAGCGCCTCGGCCGCCGGTGCGGACAGGGTCAGCCCGAGCATGGAGTACCCGGTGGCCACGTAGGCGTTGGCGTATCCGGGGAGGCGGTCGACGACGGGCAGGCCGTCGGGGGTGAGGGGCCGCTCCCCCGCCCAGGCGTGCCGCCGGTCCGTCCAGTCCGCGCCGACGATCATCGGCGCCGCTCCGCGCGTGATGGCGTCGATCCGGACGGGATCGGGCCGGGTGGGGCCGTGGCCGAAATCCATGCCGCCCGACACGCGCAGCCGCCCGACCATGGGCGCGCACGCCACGTGCGCGTCGAGCAGGAGGGTGGACGCCCGGGGGAGCCGCTCGACGGACACGTCGAAGCTGTACCCCCGGCCGCCGACGACCGGGACGCGCCGCCCCAGCCGGGTGGTGAGCGCGGCGGCCTTGGCGCCGGTCGCGATCACGAGCGCGCCGACCCCGCGTTCCCCCGCCGTCGTGCGCACCGCGTCGACCACCCCGCCGCGCGTCCTGACGTCGGTCACGGCCACCCCCTCCTCGACCGGGACGCCGCCCGCGCGCAGATGCGCGGTCAGCCCGGCGACGAGACTGGCCGGCTCGGTCTGGACGTGGTGGCGCAGGAGCGCCCCCGCGCGCACGCGGTCGGACAGGGCCGGTTCGACGTCGCGCAGCTCGTCCCCGTCCAGGGCCGTGGTGGGCAGGTCGAAGCCCGCCTCGCGCAGGGGTTCGAGGGAGCCGAGGTAGGCCTGGACCGCGTCCGGGTCCTGGGCGACCGCGAGGAAGTCGGTCCGGGTGCGGGTGAACTCGACCCCGTCCTCGGCGAGCTGATCCAGGAGGGGGAAGGTACGGCCGCCCAGCGCGGCGAGCGCGCGGGCGCCGCGGGCGTGACGAGCGGGGGTGCAGTTGCGCAGGAACCGCAGGAACCAGGGGGAGAGGAGGGGTAGGGCGTCGGGTGCGATCCGCAGCGGGGCGTCGGGGTCGCGGAAGGCGCGGAGCGCGTCCCCGAGCAGGACGGGGTCGGGGACGGGCCCGGCCTGGGCCGGGTTGACCCAGCCCGCGTTGCCGTGGGAGGCGCCCGCGCCGGGGTGGCGGGACTCCACGACCGCGACGTCGACCCCCCGTCGGCGCAGCTGGTGGGCGACGTTGAGCCCGGCGACGCCCGCGCCGACGACGAGCACACTCGCACCTGCGGTCATGGTTCGGCTCCTCTCGGTCACGAAGGTCCGTGGTGTTGCACTGCCCGCGTGGGCGGTCGGGAAACGGGCCTCCGGGGTGCCGCGGACCACCTACTGAACGGTAGGAATGGAGGCTGTCCGCACCCGACCGCTCCTCGAGGAGACTCCCCATGGCCACCACCCCCTCCAGAACCGCGCTCGTGACGGGCGCGTCGTCCGGGATCGGCGCGGCCGTCGCCGCCGCCCTGGCCCGGCGCGGATACCGCGTGTACGGCACCAGCCGCACACCCGAAGCGGTCACCGCCCCGGTCCCCGGTGTCGAGTACCTGGCGCTGGACCTGACCGACGACGCGTCGATCGAGGCGTGTGCGGCCGCCGCGGGTCCGGTGGACGTGCTGGTCAACAATGCCGGAGAGAGTCAGAGCGGCCCGCTGGAGGAGTTGCCGATGGAGGCCCTGGAGCGGGTGTTTCGGACCAATGTGTTCGGGGCGGTGCGCCTGACCCAGCTCGTGCTGCCCGGGATGCGGGAGCGGCGGAACGGGCGTGTGGTGATGGTGGGGTCGATGTTGGCGAGCTTCCCACTGGCCTTCCGGTCGTCGTACGTGGCGACCAAGGCGGCGCTCAAGGGGTTCGCCGACGCGCTGCGCCGCGAGGTGTCGCCGTACGGGATCGGTGTGACGACGGTGGAGCCGGGGTCGATCAACACGGGCATCAGCGAGCGGCGGACGCAGTACGTGGGTGCGGCCTCGCCGTTCGCCGACGAGTACCGGACGATGCTGAGCGCCCTCAACGCCAACGAGGCGCGGGGGATCTCGGCGGACACGGTCGCCCGGACCGTCGTGCGCGCGATCGAGGCGGACCGTCCGCGCCCGCTGTACGCGGTGGGCAGCAACGCCCCGGTGGTGTTCGCCCTGCGCAGGTTGTTCCCACGTTCGGTGGTGCTGCGGATGGTCTCACGCAAGCACGGACTGTGACACGGCCGCGGAGTGCGCGGCGGTGGCGGCGGCCTCCGGCAGGATGTGGTGGGCGGCCCGCACCGACCCAGGGAGTCCACCGTGAAGCAGCAGGTCCACTTCATCACTCTCGCCACCGCCGACCTCGACGCCGCCCGGTCCTTCTACTGCGAGGGGCTCGGCTGGCAGCGGCTCCTGGACGTGCCCGGCGAGATCATCTTCTTCCAGATCGCACCGGGCGTGGTCCTGGGGCTGTTCGACGCCGAGAAGTTCGACCGCGACCTCGGCGGAGCGGCGGGCGTCACCGGAACGGCCGGCGCGTCGGGGGTGACGCTGGCGCACAACGTCGACAGCCCCGAGGAGGTCGAGGAGACCGTCGCGCTGATGATGGCGGCGGGCGGGTCGGTGCTCAAGCGCCCGCAGCCGGGTGAGTTCGGCGGGATCTTCCACGCCCACGTGCAGGATCCGAACGGCGTGGTGTGGGAGATCGCGCACAATCCGGGGTGGCGGATCGACGAGAACGGCGACGTCGTCTTCGGCTGATCCGCCTGGGGTGCGAGAGCGCCCGCCGGGGAACTGGCCTAGGTTTGGGGCCGTACCGAACAACGTGGAGGATGCGCATGAGCGTCGTCAAGTTCAACGTCCTGACCGTCCCCGAGGGCGCGGGGGCCACCCTGGAGGAGCGTTTCGCCAAGCGGGCGGGGCTGGTGGAGAACCAGCCGGGGTTCGAGGAGTTCCAGCTGCTCCGCCCCGTCGAGGGCACCGACCGGTACCTGGTCTACACCCGGTGGCGCTCCGAGGAGGACTTCCAGAGCTGGGTGAACAGCCAGGACTTCAAGCACGGGCACGCCCAGGCCGCCCGGGAGTCCGGGCGGACCGGCCACGGTCACGGTCACGGCGGTGAGGGAGCGGCCAAGCCGGCCGCGACCGGAAGTGAGCTGTGGGGCTTCGAGGTGGTCCAGCGGGTCTCCGGCGAGGCTTAGCCCGGCGCTCCGTCACGTGAGGGGGCCGAACCCGGTCGGGTCCGGCCCCGGTCGGGCACAGCGCTCAGCCCTTGATCTCCCGCTTCCGGCTCCCTCCGCCGGTGATGCTGATCCGGCGCGGCTTGGCCCTCTCGGCCACGGGGATGGTCACCGTGAGTACGCCGTCGGCGTACTCGGCGGACAGGTGGTCGGTGTCCAACTCCTCGCCGAGGTAGAGCTGCCGGGAGAACTTCCCCGAGGGCCGCTCGGCCACGACCGCGTCGCTCCCCTCGGGAACCGTCAACCGACGCTCCGCCTTGCAGGTGAGAACGTTCCGCTCGATCTCCAGGTCGATGGAGTCGGCCCGGACCCCGGGCAGGTCGAAGTGCACGACGAACTCGTCGCCTTCGCGGTAGGCGTCGATCGGCATGACGACCGGGTGGATCGCGTCGCCGAGGAGCCGCTGGGTGATCCGATCGAACTCCTGGAACGGGTCTGTACGCATGAGCATCATGGCGACCTCCAGGTTCATGAATTGAACCGAGATACCCTCATATTCGCTTCATTCCAGAGACGCCCCGCGGATAAACCGCGTCGCCGCCTCCGGGAGGGGAGTCGGAGGCGTTCGGGTGTCAGGCGGTGGCGATGATCCGGCCGACCTCGGCCACCGCCGCCGCCAGGTCCTGGGGGTCGGCGGTCATCCCCGCGACGACGAGGTCGACCTCCTCCAGCCCGGCCCGGGACAGGAGGGTCTTGTCGTTGGTGACCCACTCGCCCCGGGCGGCGAGGACGGCGTGCGCGGCCTGCGACGCCGCTTGGGCGACCAGGCCGGCGCACTGGGCCACCCGGCCGTACGGAGCGTGGTCGCGCTCGGCGTGGGCGAGCGTCGCGGCTGCCAGGCCCCGCCACACCGGGGGCGCGCTCGCCCGCAGCGCCTCAGGGTAGTCGGGGCGGGGCAGGTCGCCGACCAGGACCCGGCCGAGGGCGAGTTCGGCGACGACCAGGTACGTCGGTATCCCGGCGAGGTGGAACACGAGGGGCTCGATCCCGAACCGCCCCCGCCGCGCCTCGGCCAACCGGTACTCCACGTCGGCCAGGTCCCGGTAGTGCACGTCCACACGGCGCCCGTCGATCCGCAGTCGGGCACCGCCGTTGAACACGCCGCCGCCCCAGCCGCCGATCTCGGACACCTCTCCCTCCCAGCCGACGTCGCGCAGGGTCTGGGGATCGAAGGCGCCCCGGTAGTAGACCGCCAGGTCCCAGTCGCTGTCGGGCCGGTGGGAGCCCTGGGCCCGGGAGCCGCCGAGGCTCACCGCGCTGACGGCGGGGAGGACGGCGAGCCGGTCGGCGACCGAGGACGGGAAGCGTTCGTCGGTGGTCATGGGGCCATCATGGCGCACCCCTGCCCTCGGAACCCCCTCGTCGCCGGACCGACAGCGGGCGCACCCGGGCCGGTCCGGCCACCGTCTCCCGCCTCAGGGAGCGCAGGAGGGCCGCCATCATGATGAAGGCGATGACGAAGAACGGCAGGCCGAACACGATGATCGTCTGTTGGAGGGCGTCCAGCCCGCCGACGCCGGAGGCGGTGAGCACCGTGGCGGCGACCGCTCCCTCGGCCACACCCCAGAAGACCCGCTGCCGCGTGGGGTTCCTCGCCTCACCCGAACACAGCATGTCCACCACCAGGGACGCCGAGTCCGAGGAGGTGGTGAAGAAGATGACGACGATGAGGATCGAGATCACCGACATGAGGGTGGTCAGCGGGTAGTGGTCCAGGAACGCGAACAGCGCTCCGGGCAGGTCCTCCTCCACCACGACCGCCTGGACGAGCCCTCCCCCGCCGTACATCTGGATGTCGAAGGACGACAGTCCGAACACGCTGAACCACACGATGCTGAACGCGGTCGGGATGAACAGGACCCCGATCACGAACTCGCGGATGGTGCGGCCCTTGGAGACGCGGGCGATGAAGATGCCCACGAACGGTGACCAGGTGATCGTCCAGGCCCAGTAGAAGACGGTCCACGAGCCCTGCCAGCCGGTGTTGTCGAAGGTGTCGTTCCAGAACGACAGCGGGATGAGCGACTCCAGGTACGTGCCCGTGGACTCGATGATCCCGCGGGCGAGGAAGACCGGCGACCCCAGCACGAACACGTAGACGAGCAGCCCCACGGCCATGACGATGTTGATGGTCGACAGCCACTTGATGCCGACGTCCAGCCCGGAGGCGACCGAGGCCACCGCGATGCACGTGACGATGGCGATGAGCGCGAGCTGGGTCACCCGGTTCTCGGAGACTCCGAACAGCTCGTTGAGGCCGCTGTTGATCTGCATCGTGCCGAGGCCGATGGTGACCGCCACCCCGAACAGGGTGCCCAGAACGGCGATGATGTCGACGGTCCGCCCGATGGGCCCGCTGATCCGGTCACCGATGAACGGGTGGAGGACGGAGCTGACCCGGAAGGGCAGCCCCCTGCGGTACACGAAGTAGGCGAAGGCGAGAGCGGGCAGGCAGAAGATCGTCCAGGTGTGCAGGCCGAAGTGGTAGAGCGTGAACCCCATGGCCTGCCGGGCCGCCTCCACCGACTCCGGTTCCACGTCCGCCCGGGGCGGGTCGGCGTAGTGGCTGATCGGCTCGGCCACCCCCCAGAACATGAGGATGCTCCCGATCCCGGCGGCGAACAGCATGCAGAACCAGATGAAGTCGTTGTACTCCGGTTTGCTGTCCTGCGGCCCGAGCCGGACGTGGCCGTAGCGGCTCAGGGCGATTCCGATGAGGAAGACGAGGAACGTGGTGACGCCGAGGATGTAGAGCCACCCGAGGTTGGTGAGAATCCATCCGGACACGGCTCCGAAGGCGGTGTCGACGGCCTCGGTGAAGACGATGGCGCTCACCACGAAGACGATGGCCAGCGCGGCGGAAACGGAGAAGATGACCGGATCCGTCCGAAGTCCCAGCCGTTGTGTGATTCTGTCGAGCATCCCGTGTGCTTTCTGGTGTCCGTGGCCCGCTCCACCGCGCCGGAGCGGCTCCTGGCGGCGACTCCGGCCTCGCACGATACAGCGGACGGGGGAAGGGGGAACGGCACCGCCCCGAAGCTTTCGCGAGCGTCGCGTGTGTTCTCCCCGAAAACCTCGCGAGGCACACGGAAGAATCCTCGAAGATTTTCCCAGGAGGGATCGGTTCAGAATGATCCACCCTTTTTATAGGTGGAATATCATGACATTTCAGATCATAGGTGGCGCGATCGTCGTCCTATCGTCACCCGGTTCTCCACGGGTCCGTCCCTGAGGCCGTCGACGAACGGCCCGCGGCGGACGACGGGCTCCAGGAGCATGTCGGACCCCCTCCGCGAAGAGGGCGCGCCGCGGGCGTGCGCGCCCTCCGGGCCTGCGGGGTCGTCAGGCGTGGTTGAACGTCGACGGATCCGGTCCGATCCGGCCGTCGCGGTCGAGCGCGGAGATCGCCGCCATGTCACCGCCGTCGAGCTCGAAGTCGAAGACGTCGATGTTCTCGCGGATCCGCGCCGGGGTCACGGACTTGGGGATGACGATGGTGCCGAGCTGGAGGTGCCAGCGCAGCACGACCTGTGCGGGGCTCTTGCCGTGCTTGGCGGCCAGCTCGGTCAGCCCCGGGTCCTCCAGCAGGCCCTTGCCCTGGCCGAGCGGGCTCCACGCCTCGGTGCGGACGCCGTGCGCGTCGTCGGCGGCGCGCATGGCCTCCTGGGACAGGTACGGGTGCAGCTCGATCTGGTTGACCGCCGGGACGGTCCCGGTCTCGGCGACCAGCCGGTCCAGGTGCTCGGCGGTGAAGTTGGAGACGCCGATCGAGCGGGCGCGGCCCTCGTCGCGGATCCGCTCCAGGGCTCGCCAGGTCTCGACGTACAGGTCCCGCGCCGGGGTCGGCCAGTGAATCAGGTACAGGTCGACGTAGTCCGTGCCGAGGCGGTCGAGGCTGGCGTCGAAGGCCTTCAGCGTGCGGTCGAAGCCCTGGTCGTCGTTCCACAGCTTCGTGGTGAGGAACAGGTCCTCCCTGGGCAGGGCTGACTGCGCGACGGCCCTGCCCACACCCGCCTCGTTGGCGTACAGCTTGGCGGTGTCGATGGACCGGTAGCCGGCTTCCAGGGCGGTGGTGACGGCCCTCTGGGCCTCGTCGTCGGAGACCTGCCAGACGCCGAAGCCCAGTTGCGGCATGGTGCGGCCGTCGTTCAACGTGACGTGCAGCATGGGTGCCTCTCCGGTAGGGGTGGGGGCTGATGCTCGGTGGCGCCGGGGCCCGCGCCGCGAAGTCCGCGGCGCGGGCCCCGGCCGGGCTCTCAGGATCCCAGACGCACCAGCATCTTGCCGGTGTTGGCTCCGCGCATCATGTCGAGGAAGGCGTCGACCGCGTGGTCGATCCCGCCGACGACGGTCTGCTCCGCCCTCAGGGAACCCTCGGCCAGCCAGGTCGCGGCGCGCTGGGCGTACTCCCCGAACAGGTCGAAGTGGTCGCCGACGATGAACCCGCGCAGGGTGAGCCGCTTGCCCACCGCGAGGAAGAGGTTGTCCGGTCCGGGCACCGGCTCGGTCGCGTTGTACATGGAGATGGCCCCGCACAGCGCGATCCGCCCGTGGGTGCGCATCGCGCCGATCGCCGCGCGCAGGTGGTCCCCGCCGACGTTGTCGAAGTAGACGTCGATCCCGTCCGGGGCCGCCTCGGCGAGCTGGCCCTCCAGGTCGCCCTCGCGGTAGTCGATCGCCGCGTCGTAGCCGAACTCCTCCAGCAGGCGGCGCCCCTTCTCCGGGCCGCCCGCCGAGCCGATGACCCTGGAGGCGCCGAGCTGGCGCGCGATCTGACCGGCGAGGCTGCCGACCGCGCCCGCCGCGCCCGAGACGAACACGACGTCGCCCTCCTTGACCGGGGCGATCCGGGTCAGGCCCGCGTAGGCGGTGAGGCCGACCATGCCCAGAACGCCCAGGTAGGCCTCCGCGGGCGCCTGGTCGGCGTCGACCACGCGCACCGCGTCCGCGTCCAGCAGCGCGTACTCGCGCCAGCCGCCCATGTGCAGGACGGTGGCGCCGACCGGGACGGCGTCGCTGCCCGAGGCCGCCACGGTACCGACGGCCCCGCCCTCCATCACCTCGCCGAGCCGGAAGGGCGACACGTAGGACTCGGTGTCGTTCATCCGGCCGCGCATGTACGGGTCGACGGACATCCAGTCGTTGCGGACCAGGACCTGACCGGGGCCGGGGTCGGCGACGGAGCTCTCGACCAGGGCGAAGTCCCCGGGCTTCGGCTCTCCGACGGGACGCGCGACGAGGTGGACTTCCCTGCTGGTGACGGACATGGTGCTTCCTCTTACCTGTGGCCGGGTGGTGCGTGGCACGCGATCAGCGCGCGCACCCGCACACAGTAGACCTGGCGATCATCGCGCTACCAATAGAAATGCCCAAGGTGGGCATAGATTTTCCTATGGGAGCGCCGGCCGGCGGGCGGAACCGACGCTCAGGGCGGGGGTCCGGTCGCGGCGTGCCGCGGACCACGTGACCGGAGACACCGCACGCGGCCCGCGGCGGTGCGGACGCGAACCATCGACCGCGTCCCGTGGTCCCATGGGCGAGAACGTTTCCCGGGGGCGCGGAGGGGGTCGGGCCGATGATCGGCTGGAGGGCGCGGAGTGCGGAGCCGGACCGCGCGCGCGAGCATACGGGCCGACGACGGAACCCGGCCGTGACCGTGGTCGTCTGGGCGGCGGTGACCGCCTTCGCCCTGTTCGCGCTCGTCAGGGCATTCGGCTGGGAGCGGGGCTACCCGCTGGTGCCCCTGATGGCCTTCACCCCGTACGTGCTGGTGGTCGGGGCCGCGGCCGAGCTCGTCGTCGGACTGCTCCGCCGGTGGGTCCCGCTGGCGGTGCTGGCCACGGCCGTGCTCGTACTGGCGGTGTCGGTGCTGCCGCGCGCGGTCGACTTCGGGGTCAGCTCGTCGGGCGACACGACGGTACGACTCCTGACGCTGAACGTCCTGGGCGGTGGCGTGGCCGCGGCCGACGTGGTGGAACTCGTCCGCGACCGCGAGGTGGACGTCCTGGCCCTCCAGGAGGTCACCCCGGAGATGGTGGACGGTCTGGAGGCGGCGGGTCTGGACACGGCGCTGCCGTACGCGGTCGACCACTCCGCCCCCGGCCCGTACGGCAGCAGCGTCCACTCGGCCTTTCCGCTGACCGACCGGGGTGACCCGGGCCGGGAGGTCGGCGGGTTCCACATGGCGCACGTGAGCTTCGAGGTGCCCGAGTACGTGGAGAAGGAAGCGAGGTATGGCTCGAGGCCGCCCCCGGTGGAGGTGGTGTCGGTGCACCCGGTGCCACCGCACTCGGCGGAGAGCCTCCCCCTCTGGCGGGCGGGCCTGGCCTCGCTCCCGGACAACGACGCCGAGGCGCTCAGGATCCTGGCTGGGGACTTCAACGCCACCCTCGACCACGCTCCGATGCGCGCGGTCCTGGACTCGGGCTACGCCGACGCCGCGCGGGTCCACGGAGAGGGCCTGACCGGAACCTGGCCCGCCGACGGGCCACTGCCGCGGGTCGCCATCGACCACGTGCTGGTGGACACGATGATCGGAGTCCGTGCGTTCGAGGTGCTCGATGTGGACGGCAGCGATCATCGGGGCGTCCTCACCGAGCTGACGCTGCCCTCCTGGCGGTAGCGTGCGGCGGGAACACACCGACCGATCGGGGGCACAGTGAGCGACTACGCCGAGGCGACCGTCCTGTTCGACCTGGACGGGGTCCTGGCCGACTCCGGGAAGAGCATCGTCCGGGGCCTCACCGCCTGGGCCGGGGAGCGTGGTCTGGACGTGGACGAAGTCCTGCGGTACCACGCGGGCCGCACCGACCTCGATCTCGTCCGCCTCGTCGCCCCGCATCTGGACCCGGAGTCGGAGGCGCACCGAATCCAGGCCCACGAGGTGGCGCGGGCGGAGGACGTCAGCGCGATGCCGCACGCCCGCGAGCTGATCGCCGCGCTCGACGAACGGCGCCGCCCCTGGGCGATCGTGACCTCCGGCGGCGACCTGATCGCGCACGCCCGCCTGGAGGCGGCCGGGCTGCCGTTCCCCGAGGTCATGGTGACCGCCGACCACGTGACGGAGGGCAAGCCGCACCCGGCCCCGTACCTGCTGGGGGCCGAGCGGACGGGGACCGCGCCCGAGCGCTGCGTGGTGGTGGAGGACTCCCCGTCGGGTGTGCGGGCGGGCCGGAGCGCGGGGATGCCGGTCATCGCCGTGGCCTCCGGCCACACTCCCGAGGAGCTGGCGGAGGCGACGGTGGTGGCGGCCGACCTGCGTGAGGTGGCCGACCTGCTGCTGTGACCGGATCCGCCGACGTCCGAGGGAGCGCCCCGGCGTGCGGTGACGGCACCACCCCCAAACCGCGTGTCATCGGGTGATTGGCTACGTTTGCCGCATCCGAGTCGAGGAGATCCCGTGGCCGAACCCGTCACCTTCACCCCCGCCCGCGCCGAGGACGTCCCGGCGATCGTCGCTCTGATCGCCGACGACCGACTGGGGGCGATCCGCGAGAACGCGGCCGACCTGACCCCCTACCTCGCCGCGTTCGAGGCCATCGACGACGACCCGGGCGAACTGCTCGTGGTCGGCCGCCGCGGCGACCGGGTGGTCGCCACCTTCCAGCTCTCCTTCATCCCCGGCCTGTCCCGGGGCGGGGCGAGCCGCGCCCAGATCGAGGCGGTGCGGGTGCACGCCGACGAACGCGGCGACGGGGTCGGGGCCGACCTCATGACCTGGGCCGAGGCGGAGGCCCGCCGACGCGGATGCGCGCTGGTCCAGCTGACCTCGGACGCCACGCGCGAGGACGCGCACCGCTTCTACGAGCGGCTGGGCTACGTCCCCTCGCACGTCGGCTTCAAGAAGCGCCTGGACTGACCCCCGGGGCGGGGTCCCCCGCGTCATCGTCGGGCGCCGCGAAGTACCCCTGCACTGCGGCGCCGACGCGGTCGGTGTCACCGGTGGCGAGCAGGTCGAGCAGGGCTCCGCGCAGCACGGCGAGCGCCCGCGTGCGACGGGCCTCGCCGAGCGGTGTGGCGCGCTCGTCCTCCGGTTGAGCGCTGGCCAGCAGGGTCAGCCAATCCCGGACGGTGGCCTCGGCGAACTCCGCCCACGGCCCGGTGGGGTCGACGAGGGAGCGCGCGTACCCCTCGGCCCACAGGGTGAGCAGCGCGCGGTGCTCCTCCGTCGCCAGCCACTCCCACACACCCAGCGCCGCCCCGGACAGGTCGGCGGCGCGCACGCGCTCCAGCATGTCCAGTTCGTCGGCCCGCGCGCGCTCCAGCAGCGCGCGGATCAGGCCGTCCTTGCTCCCGAAGAGGTAGAGGAGCACCCGGGGACTGGAACCGACGGCGGCGGCGAGCGGGCGCAGCGACAGGTCGGCCAGCCCGTGTTCCAGCGCGTACCGGTAGGCGGCCTCCAGCAGCTCCGTCTGACGCGGCGAGGAGGTTGAGGATGTGCTGTTCACGGACCTAGACTAAAGCCACTGAAACACTCGTGTCAGTTATCTGGAGTACCCATGGACAGCGAGATCCGCCCCCTCGGCCGCCCCGGAGACCTCGGCTGGGTCGTCATGGCGCACGGAGAGGCCTACGCCGAGCAGTACGGCTGGGGCCACGACTTCGAGGCCCTGGTCGCGCGCATCGCCGCCGACTACGACCCGAAGACGGGCGCCGCCTGGATCGCCGAGGTCGGCGGCGAGCGCGCGGGCTGCGTGTTCTGCGTCCCCGGCGACGACGAGGGCACCGCCAAGCTGCGCGTCCTGCTGGTCCTGCCGAGCGCGCGCGGACACGGGGTCGGGGCCCGCCTGGTGGACCGGTGCGTGGAGTGGGCGCGCGCGTCGGGCTACGAGCGCGTGTCCCTGTGGACCAACAGCGTCCTGGGTTCGGCGCGGCGCATCTACGAGGCCGCCGGGTTCACCCTGGTCGACGAGGAGCCGCACACCATGTTCGGAGAGGGGCTCGTCGGCCAGAACTGGCTCCGCGAACTGTGACCGGATCGGTCCGTCCCCCGGCGCGATCGTGTCTGCCGCGGACCGGTGCGGCCCTGCCACGATCGACGCATGGCACACGCACTCCTCGTCATCGACGCCCAGAAGTCCTTCCTCCAGCGCGAGAGCTGGACGGCCGCCTCCGACCCGGACGTCGCCGACCGGATCGCCGTCCTGGTCGACCACGCCCGCCAGCGGGGCGACCAGGTGGTCTGGGTCCTGCACTCCGAGCCCGGCACCGGCACCGTCTTCGACCCCGAGCGCGGCTTCGTCGAGCTCATGGACGGGCTCGTGCCCCGGGACGGCGAACCGGTGCGCACGAAGACCGTGCACAACGCGATGACCGGAGCCGACCTGCACGGATACCTGACCGAGCGCGGCGTGGACGAGGTCACGGTCTGCGGCGTGCGCACCGAGCAGTGCTGCGAGACCACCGCCCGGGTCGCCTCCGACCTCGGCTACCGGGTGACCTTCGCGGTGGACGCCACCGCCACCGAGCCGATCGAGGCCCCCGGCTCGCCGACCGGCCGCTCGCTGGAGGAGGTCCTCGCCGACCCCGCCACACTGCTCCCCGAGGCGATCGTCCAGCGGACGGTGTACGCGCTCTCGGGCCGCTTCGCCGAGGTGCGCACGGTCGCCGAGATCACCGAGGGAGCGACTACACTGACCGGATCGTGACCACTGTCGTCTTCCTCCTCACGCCGGGCCTGCACCTGCTCGATCTCGCGGGCCCGGCGCAGGTGTTCTCCACCGCCGTGTCCCTGCTGGGGCTGGAGTACCGGACCCGGTACGTGGCCGAGCACACGGACGTCCCCACCGCCCAGGGCGTGGCCCTGCGCGCCGAGACCTCCTGGCCCGAGCTGGAACCGCGCGACCTGGTCCTGGTCCCGGGCTGGTACACCGGCGACGCCGCCGTGCGCCGCGTGTTGACCGACGACCAGGCGCGTGCCCTGGCCGCCCACCACGCGGCGGGCGGCACCGTGGCGAGCGTGTGCTCGGGGGCCTTCGCCCTGGCCGAGGCCGGTCTGCTCGACGGTCGGCGCTGCACCACCCACCACGAACTCCAGGCGCTGCTGGCCCGGAGCCATCCCCGGGCACGGGTGGTGCCCGACGTGCTGTACGTGGCCGACGGCGGTGTGGTCACCTCCGCGGGGATCGCCAGCGGTATCGATCTCGCCCTGCACCTGGTCACCGTGCGGCACGGGCCCTCGGCCGCGGCCTCGGTGGCGCGGCAGATGGTGGTCTACGCGCGCCGCAACGGTGACGAGCCGCAGGCCAGCGCCATGCTGCGGCACCGGGGGCACGTGGTGGACGTCGTACACCGGGTCCAGGACGCCATCGACGCGCGGTACCGGTCGCCGCTGCGGCTGGCGGAGCTGGCCGCGGCGGCGGGGGTGAGCGAGCGTACGCTGACCCGCGCGTTCACGTCGGCGACCGGGCTGACACCGCTGCGGTACCAGCAGGCGCTGCGGCTGGAGCGCGCGGAGCACCTGATCGGCGCCGGGGAGACCGTGGAGGCGGCGGCGCGGGCGGTCGGCTTCCAGGATGCCCGGATGCTGCGGCGGCTGCGGTCACGAACGGCCGTCGAAGCGGCGCGAACGACCACCGGACCGTCCTGACGGGCGGCCCGACGGCCCGGGCCCACATGGTCAGGACGGCACCGGTTCGGCTCTCGACCGCGACCGGTACCGGGACGGGCTGACCCCGGTGTACCTGCGAAAGGCCGTGCTGAACGCGAACGCGCTGCCGTAGCCGACCCGCGCCGCGACCGCCTCCAGGCTCAGGTCCGGTTCGGCGGTGAGCAGGTCGGAGGCGGTGGTCAGCCGCCAGGTGCGCAGGTAGGTCATGGGCGGTGCGCCCACGGCCCGCTGGAAGCGCGCGGCCAGGGTGGCGCGGGAGACGGAGCAGGCCCGGGCCAGCGCCTCCAGGGTCCACGGGTCGGCGGCGCGTTCGTGGATCAGCTCCAGGGCGCGCGCGACCACCGGGTCGCTCTGCCCGCACAGCCAGTTGGGGACGCGGTCGCAGTCCTCCTCCAGCCACGCGCGCACGGCCATGACGAGGAGGGAGTCCAGGAGCCGGTCGGTGAGACTGGCCTGGGCCACCCGGCCGGAGGTGATCTCGCGGCTCAGCAGGTCCACGAGCGCCGGGTCGACCCGCCCACCCGGCAGGACGGTCATGGGCGGCAGCGCGGTCAGGGCGAGTCGGCCGACCTCGCTGTCGTCCTCGTAGGCGCCCATGACCGCCGTGTCCTCACCATCGGGGTCGTTGCCCCAGGTCCCGACACCGTGGTTCATGGTCAGGTGGACCTCCTCCCCCTCGGCGGACACGCAGCGCTGGCCGGGAAGAATGGTGATGGTGGGCGCTGGTGCGCTCGCGGCGGAGTCCGAGACGACGTACGGGTCGGGGCCGCGCATCAGGAGCAGGTCGCCGGGGGCCAGTACGGCCTGCCCGTGGACGCTGGTCACGCGGATCCGCCCCGAGGTCACCACGACGAGGGCCAGCGCGGCGCCGTCGCGGACCTCGACCGCCCAGGGCGGACTCATCACCGTGCGCAGCGTGCAGGCGCCCCGGGCTCGGGGGCCGTCCAGGAGGTGGGTGAGGGGATCCATGAGCCCACCCTACGCCGGATCAGACGATCTCTTATGTGATCCAGTATCTGAACCATGTTTCATCTGAATCGGCGCTGCTGTACTGAACGCATGACGACACACGAACGCATTCTTGTCACCGGCGGCACCGGCATGACCGGGCGCCGTGTCACCGACCTCCTCGAGCAGCGCGGCGTCGACACGCGCGTCGGGTCCCGGTCGGGCACACCGCCCTTCGAGTGGCACGACACCGGCACCTGGGACCCGGTGCTGGAGGGGGTCACGGGCGTCTACCTCTGCTACCACCCCGACCTCGCCTTTCCCGGGGCGGCCGAGACCGTCGCCGCCTTCGCCGCCCGGGCCGCCGAGCGCGGAGTGCGCAGGGCGGTGCTCCTGTCCGGGCGCGGGGAGGACGGCGCCCTCGCCGCCGAACACGCGGTCCGCGAGGCGTTCCCGGCCACGACCCTGGCGCGGTCCTCGTACTTCGCGCAGAACTTCTCCGAGTCCTTCCTCACCGAGCAGGTCCGCGCGGGGACCACGCTCCTGCCGGTTCCGGACGTCGCCGAACCCTTCATCGACCTGGACGACCTCGCCGAGGTCGCCGTGACGGCGCTGACCGGGGACGGACACGCCGGACGGACCTACGACCTGACCGGGCCCCGGTCGCTGACCTTCACGGAGGCCGCGGCGGTCCTGTCCGAGGCGTCCGGACGGACCGTGGAACACCGGTCGATCACACCGCAGGAGTACGTCGGGGGAGCGGTGGCGGAGGGCCTCCCCGCCGAGCTCGCCCAGGGTCTGGTGGAGATCTTCCAGGGGACCCTGGACGGACGCAACACCGAGCCGACCGAGGACGTGGGGCGGGTTCTGGGCCGTCCGGCGGGGGACTTCGCCGACTACGCCCGCCGTGCCGCGCGCACCGGGGTCTGGGCCTGACGGAACGGCCATCGTGACGTGGCCTAACGTGGGGTCACTCACCCGCTTCCGTCGCTGAGAGGTCCCGTGTCCACGTCCGAGAGGTTCCAGAGCGTGTTCGTGGCCGCCGCGGCGCTCGCCGGGCTGGTGACCGGGTTCCTGTGGCCCGTCGGCGCCGCCGCGGGCCACGTGGTCCTGCCCGCGCTGGTCCTCCTCCTGGTGGCGGTGTTCACCCAGGTCGACGCGGGGCAGGTCCGTGCCGTCCGGGAGACCGGGCGGGTGGTCGCGGCGAGCCTGGTGCTCAACTTCGTGTTCACGCCGCTCCTGGCGTGGGCGCTGGGGGCGGGGCTGCTCGGCGGCAGCCCCGACCTGCGGATCGGGCTGCTGTTGCTGCTGGTCACGCCCTGCACGGACTGGTACCTGGTCTTCACCGGCCTGGCCCGGGGGCACATGGGTGCGGCCACCGCGCTGCTACCGGTCAACCTCGTCCTCCAGCTCGTCCTGCTGCCGGTGTACGTGGTGCTCCTGGGCGGCGAGGCGGCGATGGTGGGCACCCGCACCCTGGTCGAGGCGGTGCTCCTGGTCCTGCTGCTTCCCCTGGCGGCGGCGGTGCTTCTGCGCCGGACGGCGCGATGGTGGAAGGGCCCGCTCTGGCGGGACCAGGTGCTCATGGGCTGGGCGAACCGGGCGGTCCTGCCACTGCTGTACACCGCCGTGCTGGCGATGTTCGCGTGGCAGGCGCGCACGGTCGCCGAGCACGCGGGGGAGCTGGTCGCCCTGCTGCCCCCGTTGGCGGTGTTCTTCGTGGTCGCGCCCCTGGCCGCGCTGCTGGCCTCCCGCGGCCTCCGACTGCCCGCCGACCAGCGGGTCACGCTCACCATGACGACGGTCGCCCGGAACTCACCCGTCGCCCTGGCGGTGGCCGTCGCCGCCTTTCCCGACCGACCGCTCATCGCGGTCGCCCTGATCGCGGGCCCCCTGTTGGAGTTGCCGGTGCTGGCGGCGCTGAGCCAACTGGTGCGGGTACGCCCCGCGGCCCCGGACGGCTGACCGTCCCGCGCGCGACCGGGCGTCAGGCCACATGCGAGGCCAGGGCGCCGCGGTGGCTCTGGAGGCGCTCGATCCGGGCGTCCAGGTCGGCCAGTTCGCGACGGATGGTGGCCAGCAGGTCCGGGCACATCTCCAGGTCCAACGGCTCGTCCGCCTCGCCCCGCGCGCACGGCAGGACGGAGGCGATGACCCCGGTGCTCAGCCCCATGTCCAGGAGCGCCCGAATGTGGTGGACGACGCGCACGGAGTCGGGGTCGTAGACCCGGTACCCGTTCGGTGAGCGCGCGGAGTCGAGCAGTCCCTGCTCCTCGTAGTACCGCAGCAGGCGGCGGCTCACCCCGGTCCGCTCCGACAACTCCCCGATCAACACGTCGTGACCCGCCTCACGCTTGACCTTCACACCGATTTGACTTCCTCCCGGCCCCGAAAGGACCGGGATTCCGACCGCCCCTCACGGGAGGGTGGCGCGACGCGCCTCACGGCGCGAGCTGGTTCCTGCTTCACCGACTTCTTCGAGAGGTCTCCGCAGGCTGACACGGCACTGGGCTCAGGGCCCTGTTGTCCTGCCGCGATCAAGAACGTTCGTGGCCGCGTGCACGTCGGCGTGCTCGGTGTGTCCGCAGGAGGTACACGCGAAGACCGCTTGACTCTCGCGGGACTTCGCGTCCACCTCCCCGCACCGGTTGCACCCCTGCGACGTGAACGCGGGGTTGACACGGACCAGGGATGATCCGTTCACTTTGGCCTTGTACTCACACCGTCGAGCGAGGTCCCCCCACCCCTTGGCCAGGATCGCCCGGTTCAACCCACGTTTTTGGGCGACGTTCGTGCCCGGTCGTTCAACGGTGCCCCTGGCCGAGCGGGTCATGTCGACGACCCTCAACTCCTCCAGCACCACCATCCCGTGACGGCGGGTCAGGTGGTGGGCGAGTTTGGCGTTGAAGTCCGCCCGCCGGTTCGCGCGCCGGGCATGGATGCGGGCGATCGCGGCCTTGGCGCGCCGCCAGTTCGCCGACCCCTTCACCCGCCGGGCCCTAGCCCGTTGAAGCCGTACCAGGCGCTCTTCCTCCTTGAGGGTGGTGAACGCCCGGTCGTGCAACCGCCCGTCGGAGGTGGCGGCCGCCACGACCACGCCCCGGTCCACGCCGACGTCGGGTCTGCCGTTGGGTTGGGCTTCACCACGGCCGTCCTCGACACAGAAGGTGACGTGCCAGGCCCCCGACCGGTAGGACACGGTGACGTTCCTGACCTGACCGCCCAGACCACGAGGGCGGCGGAACCGGACCCACCCGAGTTTGGGGAGCTTGACCCGCCCCCACCGGCGGTTGACCTTCTCCACGGTGATCTGTTTCGGGTCGGGGAACCGGAACGAAGGGTGCCACCGACCCTTGGACCGCCACCGGACCGCGTTGGTGCCGTGCGTGCGGCAGGCCGTGTCCAGGTCTTTGAGTGTCTGCTGGAGGACGTGCGAGGGTGCGGCCGCCAGCCAGTCGGCCTCAGCGCGCACCCCGGACAGTTGGCGGGCCTGGGCCGTGAACCCGGGGTAGGGGTGGGTCCAGGCTTTACCAAGCCGCTTCCACCACCGGTTCGCCTCCCGGCGCTGTTCCAGGGCGGCGTTCCACACCCACCGGCACGCGTCACCGAACCCCTGGGCCTGAACCTCCTGCTCCGGAGTCAGGTACGCGACATACCTGCGGCCGACCAGCATCGAACACCTCCTCTCGAACCAGCACAGACCCTAGCGGACGGGTACGACAGGCGGGGTGGTTTCTGGCATACGCGGGTGGTTGGCCGGACTGACCCGGTCCTGACGGTCAAGGGTTCCGGTCCCGGTCTCGTCCTCGCGCACGGCGGCGGGGGCGGGATCGAGGCCAACTTCGGACCCCTCCTCGACGACCTCACCCGCACGCACACCGTGGTCGCCCCCGACCTGCCCGGAACCGGCGGCACCCCGCGTTCGGCGACTCCCCTGGACCTGGACACCATGGCCGACACCCTGGTGGAGACCGCCGCCGCGGCCGGGGTCGAGCGGTTCACCGTCCTCGGTTACTCGATGGGCACCGCCATCGGCGTCCGCGCCGCGACCCGGCACCCCGAGCGGGTGACCGGGCTGGTCCTCACCGCCGGATTCGCCCGGCCGGACCACCGGATGCGGCTGGCCGTCCAGGTGTGGCGGGAGCTGCTCAAGGGCGACCGGAGGACGCTCGCCCGGTTCCTCACCCTCGTGGCCATGGGTGAACCGGCCCTGGCGGCGCTGAGCACGGAGGAGCTGGAGAAGGCGGTGTCCGAGCTGGCCGGGTTCGTCCCCGAGGGCGCCCCCGAACACGTCGACCTGGTCGAGCGGGCCGACACCACGGCCGACCTCCCGGGGATCTCGGTGCCGACCCTGGTCGTGGCCGCCGCCCTGGACCGGCTCGCCCCTCCCGCGTTGTCACGTGAACTGGCCGCGGGGATCCCCGGAGCCGAGTTCGCGGAGGTCGAGTCCGGCCACCTCGTCGCCGCGGAGGCCCCCGACGCGTGGCGGGCAGTGGTGCGCGCCTTCCTCGACCGGCACCCCTGACCGGGGCGGGTGGTCCTCAGACGGCGGCGGGCGCGACCGTCCGGGCGAAGGCCCAGGCGTCGGCGACGATGTCATGCAGGCCGGGGCGCTCCGGGCGCCAGTCGAGCACACGCGCGGCGCGCTCGGCGGAGGCCACCAGGACGGCGGGGTCGCCGGGCCGACGGGCGGCGGGCACGGCCGGGATCGGGTGTCCGGTGACCTCGCGGCAGACGTCGAGCACACGCTGGACGGAGAAGCCCGCGCCGTTGCCCAGGTTGAGGACCTCGTGCGTGCCGGGACGAGCGTGCTCCAGGGCCAGCAGATGCGCCCGGGCCAGGTCGGCGACGTGGATGTAGTCGCGCACGCACGTGCCGTCGGGGGTCGGATAGTCGTCACCGAAGACCGACACCGACTCCCGCCCGCCCGAGGCCACGGACAGCACGGTCGGGATCAGGTGCGTCTCGACCGTGTGCCGCTCGCCCCGTCCCCGGTCGGCCCCGGCGACGTTGAAGTACCGCAGACTGACCGCCGCGGTCCCGTGCAGGCGGGCGTGCTCGGTCAGGGCGGCGTCGACGGCGGCCTTGGTGGCGCCGTACGGGTTGGTGGGACGGACCGGCGCGTCCTCGGTGATCGGGGTCGTCTCCGGTTCCCCGTAGACGGCGGCGGTCGAGGAGAACACCAGCCGCCCGGTGCCGGTCGCGCGGATCGCCTCCAACAGCGCGAGCGAGGTACCCACGTTGCCGCTCCAGTAGCGGTCGGGGCGGGCGACCGACTCGGAGACGATCGAGCGGGCCGCGAAGTGCAGGACCGCGTCCTGGCCCTCGGCGAGGACCTCGGCCGCGCGGTCGCGCACGGTGCCGCGCACGAGGTGCGCCCCGGGGTGGACGGCGTCGGCGTGCCCGGTCGACAGGTCGTCGAGCACGGTGACCCGGTGGCCCGCGTCGACGAGCCGAGCGGTGACGACGCTGCCGATGTATCCGGCGCCTCCCGTGACCAGGACCCTCATCGTCATTTCCCCCGTGTTCGGCGCTTGGGAACCGCGATGTCCCGCGGCGATCGAATCCACCCTAGGGCAATGTCACAGGAAAAGGCGTCGGAAGAATTGCCACCATTTCCAATATCACCGACAATTCGACCGACCGCTCCCGGAATCGTTGACCGGGCCGGACGGAGACTCAGGCGTTGTTCAGCCAGATGTTCAGGTTGAGCGCCGAAGCGAACGCCACCCAGAGGAGGTAGGGAACGAGCAGCAGGGCGCAAACCCGGCGCAGGCACCAGAAGGCGACGACCGTGATGACCAGGGCGACGAGCAGCAGACAGATATCGAGGAAAGCCAGACCGTACTGCCGCAGGCCGAAGAACAGCGGAGTCCACGCCGCGTTCAGCCCGAGTTGCACCCACCACCACACCAACGCGGTGCGCGCGTCCCGTCCCGTCCGCCGCCAGGCCAGCCAGGCCGCCACGCCGATCATCCCGTAGAGAACCGTCCACACCGGGGCGAACAGCCATGACGGCGGCGCCCACCCCGGCCGTTCCAACGACGCGTACACGGCACCGGCGTCCGACGCGGCGAGGGACCCCAGGACCGCCACCGCGTAGGCGGCGCCGACGAAGACCGCCAGGGAGACCAGACCGGGACCCCGGCCACCGCCGGGTGATTGCGTAGTCGACACACCACGCACCGTATCCTCCATCGCCGGTGCGGGCACGGACCCGCGGCTCACTCCACCCGGATCAGTCCGCGCTGGATCGCGGTGGTGATCGCGGCGGTCCGGTTGTCCACGCCGAGCTTGTCGAACACGTGCACCAGGTGGGTCTTGACCGTCGCCTCGCTGATGAACAGCTCCCGCGAGATCGCCCGGTTGGACAGCCCCCGCGCGAGCAGTCCCAGGATCTCCAGTTCGCGCGCGCTCAGCGCCGGACTCGGCGAACGCAGCCGGGCCATGAGCCGGTTGGCGACGCCGGGCGCCAACGCCGTCTGTCCGCGCGCGGCCGCGTGCACGGCCTCGCACAGCTGGTCGGGCGGGGCGTCCTTGAGCATGTAGCCGGTCGCCCCGGCCTCGACCGCGGCCAGGATGTCGGCGTCGGTGTCGTAGGTGGTCAGCACGAGCACGGGCGGCGGGGCGTCGAGCGCGGTGATCCGGCGGATCGCGGTGACCCCGTCCATGCCCGCCCCCATCCGCAGGTCCATGAGGACCACGTCCACGCCCGTCCCGGCGGCCAACACGTCCAGTGCCGCCCGCCCGTCGGCCGCCTCGGCCACCACCTCCATGTCGGGCCGGTCGGCGAACATCGCCGTGAGCCCGTGGCGCACGACCGGGTGGTCGTCCACGAGCAGGATGCGCAGCGGGGCCTCGGTCACGGGGACTCCTCCCGGGTCAGCGGCAGACGGACGGCGACCGCGGTCCCCTGGCCGGGCGCGGACTCCACGTCGAGCCGCCCGCCGAGCAGCGCGATCCGCTCCCGGAGCCCCACGAGGCCGAACCCGGTGCCGTCGCCCCGGCTCGACGTGGAGTCCGGGGCGAAGCCGACTCCGTCGTCGAACACGTCCAGGGTGACCTCCCCCTCCAGGTAGCCGAGCGTGACCACGGCCGTCCGGGCCCGGGCGTGCGCGGCGACGTTGGCCAGGCTGGCCTGCGCCGCGCGCAGCAGCGCCACCTCGTATCCGGGCGGCAGGGCGGTCGGCGTCCCGTCCAGGCGCAGGCGGCAGTCGATCCCCTCGGCCCGGCCGACCCGTGCGCACAGGCGGCGCAGGGCCTCGGGCAGGTCGCCGCCGGCGAGGGAGGGCGGTGCCAGGTCGCGGACGAACCGCCGTGCCTCGGCGAGGTTGGCCGACGCGCTCTCCCGGGCCTCCACGACCCTCGCCGCCGCCAGGTCGGGCGCGTCGGGCAGGGCGTTCTCGGCGGCGCGCAGCAGCAGGACGATACTGGACAGGCCCTGCGCGAGGGTGTCGTGGATTTCGCGGGCCAGGCGCTCGCGTTCGTCGAGCACCCCGGCGCGCCGCTGGGTCTCGGCGAGCGCGTCGCGGGTCCGGGTCAGCGTGTCGATCAGCTCGCGCCGCCGTTCGCTCTCGCGGTACAGGGACGCGTAGCCCACGGCGATCGCCACGGCGAACGCCGCGCCGAGGATCGGCCCCAGGACCGTCCCGGCGGTGACGTCCCCGGCGTGCAGGGCCTGGCCGCCGATCGCGGCGGCGGTGATGACGGCCACGGCCACCACCCCGTGCGTTCCGCGCAGCAGGTGCAGGTGGAGGAAGAACAGGGGGAAGGCCAGCCACACGAAACCCGGGGCGGCCAGGGACAGCAGCGCCCACAGCGCCGTCACCGCGGCCAGCCAGCCCAGGGAGCGGCCGCGCCGCACGTCGTGCCGGGCGGCCCGGGCGCCCAGGCAGTAGACGGCGGCGAGCAGCAGCGCGCCGGCCACGACCGCCCACCGGGTCCACAGCGGGTGGCCGGGCACCACGGCGTCCGGGCCCGGCAGGAGGTAGCGGACCAGGCCCAACCCGAGCAGCAGCAAAAAGCACGCGTGCAGCAGCAGCCGCAGGGCGCGCAGCACCGTCGTGACCTCGGGCAGCCCGGTGGCCCGTCCTTCGCCGTACCGCATCATCGCAGCGTACGGCGTATCCGGTCCGCTCCGCATCAACCGAACGATGGAGCTGCGGCTCCACCCCGGCCCCGACGAGGGCGCTCCCTTCGGGCGATGTGGCCGGGCCCCGGCCCGGAGGAGTCTTGGGGGCATGCACCAACCACGTGTTCCCAGGAAGGAGGGCCGCCGTGTTCGTCGCCCTTCGTGACATCCGCTTCGCACGGGGACGGTTCGCCCTCATGGGCGCGGTCGTCGCGCTCATCACCCTGCTGGTCGTCCTGCTGTCCGGGCTCACGGCGGGACTGGCCGACCAGTCCACCTCGGCCGTTCGCGGCCTGTCCGCCAGCCACGTCGCCTTCGGGACCTCCGGAGACGACGCACCCGAGGAGTCCTACGCCGACAGCACCGTCACCGAGGCCCAGCTCGACGCCTGGCGCGGCACCGGCGGCGTGGAGTGGGCCGAACCCCTGGCCCTGGCCACCACCCGCGCCGAATTCAGCGGTGGCGCGTCCTCGGCGGTGGCGCTGCTGGCCGCCCCGGCGGGCGGGCACCTCGCACCGGAGGGCGTCGCCGACGGCGTGGTCGTCGGGCGGGACCTCGCCGACGAGTACGGGCTCGAAGCCGGTGCCACCCTCACCGTCGCCGGGACCGACCTGACCGTGGCCGACGTCGCCGACACCGGCCACCACAGCCACCTGCCCGTGGTGTGGGCCGACATCGACACCTGGCGGGACCTGGATCCGCGCACCGACCGGGGCGAGGCCCCCGACGCGCCGGTCGCGAACGTGATCGCCGCCGGGGTCGACTCCCCGGACGCCGCGGCCACGGCCGACGACCGCGCGGGAACGGTGTCGGTCACCCGCGACGACAGCCTGACCGCGATCGGCTCGTTCTCCTCCGAGAACGGATCCCTCGTGGCCATGCAGGGCTTCCTGTACGCGATCTCCGCGCTCGTGGTCGGGGCGTTCCTGACCGTGTGGACGATCCAGCGCGCCGGAGACGTCGCGATCCTCAAGGCGCTCGGCGGCTCCACCCGCTACCTGCTGCGCGACGCACTCGCCCAGGCGATCGTCGTCCTCGTCTCGGGTGCCGCCCTCGGCGGCGCCGCGGGCGCGGCGCTGGGCGCGGCGGCCGCGTCGGCGGTGCCCTTCGAGCTGAACCCGGCCACCACCCTCCTGCCCGTGGGCGCGATGGTCGCGCTGGGCATGATCGGCGCGGTCCTGGCCGTCCGCCGCGTCACCTCCGTCGACCCGTTGACCGCCCTGGGAGGCGTCCGATGAGCCTGGAACTGCACGACGTGACCCTGACCTTCCCCGACGGCGACGGGGTGGTGACCGCCCTGGACCGGGTGTCGGTCCGGGTGGCCCCCGGCGAGCTGGCCGCCGTGGTGGGCCCCTCCGGGTCGGGCAAGTCGAGCCTGCTGGCGGTGGCCGCCACCCTGGTCCGCCCCGACTCGGGCGCGGTGTCCGTGGGCGGCGCCGACACGCTCGGGCTGCGGCCCCGCGAGCTGGCGGCGCTGCGGCTGCGGGAGGTGGGGATCGTGTTCCAGCAGCCGAACCTGCTGGGGTCGCTCACCGCCGTCGAACAGCTCCAGGTAACCGACCACATGCGTGGACGGCCGCCCCGCCGGTCGCGCGCCGCCGCACTGGAGACCCTGGCCGCCGTCGGGCTGTCGGGCAAGGAGCACCGGCGCCCGCACCAGCTGTCGGGGGGAGAGCGCCAGCGGGTGAACATCGCGCGGGCGCTCGTCGGGCGGCCGAGCGTCCTGCTGGTGGACGAGCCGACGGCGGCGCTGGACCACGAACGGGGCGCGCGGATCATGGACCTGCTCGCCGAGGCCACTCGGACGTTCGACGTGGCCACCCTTCTGGTCACCCATGACACCGAGCACCTCGGCGCGGCCACCCGGGTGCTGGAGATGCGGGACGGATCACTGCGCGCGCTGGAGCGGTCCCGCTGATCCGGATCCGGGGGACGGGCTCGGGCCCCGACGGCGGACGTGGCCGGAGGGCGGGGTCCGCACGGCAGGCGCGGGCCCGCACGGCGGGTGGGGTGCGCGGGACAGGTGCGCGGCCCGCGCACCAGCTGGTCGTCCGGGTGCGCGTGGCCCGCCTGCACCCCCGCTGCGCGCCCACTGCACCGAGGTTTCAGGGTCGATACAGCCAGTTACCGGACCCTGACGGACATGGTGCGCAAAACACGACCTCCGGCGCGTCTCGAGGGCGACACGATCGACGTCGTCCACCACGCGCGAAGCGATGAGGCCCATGGCTCCGCCGTCTGGGTGAGGGCGACCGACCGCCTCCGGGCCGCTGGTTCCTCCCTGCCCACCGACACCGACGACGTTTCCGGAGCGGCTCCGCGCTCGGCCGTCGGCCGGGGCGGCGGGGCGGCCCCCGGGCCCCGTGCGCGCGGTGTGGGGCACGGCCGTATCGGCGGCCCACCCGGGTCGACCTCGGGTACCCCGGAGGAGCGCGTCCGGCGGGTCATCGCCACGGCGCGGGCCCAGACCGGCCGGGGCTTCAGCTACTCCTGGGGCGCCGGAGGCTATGGAGGTGCCTCCCACGGCATCAGCTCCCCCAGCCCCGACGGCCACTACGACCACGACGTCCTCGGCTTCGACAGTGCGGGACTGACGCTGTACGCCTTCTGGAAGGGCGCGGGCATCGACATCGGCGCCCACCCGGAGGCGCAGTACGGTCACAGCTGCGCGCGGCGGGTCCCCTACGGCCAGCGCAAGCCCGGTGACCTGCTCTTCTGGGGAGGCGGTCCCTCCCCGACCACACACGTGGCGATCTACGTCGGCGACAACGAGATGATCGAGGCGTCGTGGCCGCGTGACGCCGACAGCATCCGCGTGTCGCGGGTGGGCGGGCCCCACGGACCGCCCATGTCCACCGTGGTCCGGTTCATCGAGTAGACGGCGCGGACGCGCTGGTCAGCCCTGGCCCCCTCGGTCCTCGCTGCACGGCGACTGCACCCCGGCTGCACCAGCGGTTCAGGGTCGGTACAGGGCGTTCGCGAATCCTGTCGGGCATGTTCAGAAAAGCGAGACTCCCCGACCGCGCGGGGGACATCACTGACGGACTCCGACGACACCTCCTCCGGGTGCTGTCGGTGCTGGCCGCGTTCACGGCCGCCTTCGCGCTGACCACCACGCTACCGGCCCCCGCCGAGGCCGCCACTGGCTTCACCGCCAAGACCGACCTGGCCGGACGGGACGCCAAGAGCACCTCGGCCACCGAGGTCAAGACCTACCCAGCCGGGTCGACGGTCCAGATCGTCTGCCAGGACCGCGGCGAGCTCGCCTACGGCTCCGACGTCTGGAACAGGACCACCGACGACCTGTGGGTGGTCGACCACTACCTCTACACCGGCTACGACGGCTTCCACCCCGACATGCCCCGGTGCTCGGACACCGGTCAGGACGGCCACAACTTCACCGCGCTGGCGGACCTGAACGGCCGCAGCACGCCCTACCTCGACGGACGCACCGTCGAGGAGAACATGTACCGCCAGGGGGAGACCGTCACCGTGGTCTGCCAGACCACCGGAGGTGAGGCGTACGGCTCCACGGTCTGGGACAAGACCACCGAGAACGTCTATGTCGCGGACCACTACGTCGACACCGGGTACAGTGGCTTCCACCCCGACGTCCCCCGGTGCGAGGACGGGATCCCCGACTCGTTCGGCTTCACCGCCAAGACCGACCTGGCGGGCCGCAACGGCCGGAGCCTGTCGGGCACCGAGATCAGGACCTACCCGGCGGGGTCGACGGTCCAGATCGTCTGCCAGACCACCGGCGAGAACGCCTACGGCTCCAACATCTGGAACAAGACCACCGACGACCTGTGGGTCACCGACTACTACCTCTACACGGGGTACTACACCTTCCACCCCGAGGTGCCGCGCTGCGACGACGGCTCGTTCGGCTCACGGGGCTTCACCGCCAAGACCGACCTGGCCGGACGGGACGCCAGGACCACCTCGGCCACCGAGGTCAAGACCTACGCGGGTGGCTCGACCGTCCAGATCGTCTGCCAGACCACCGGCGAGAACGCCTACGGCTCCAACATCTGGAACAAGACCACCGACGACCTGTGGGTGGTCGACCACTACCTCTACACCGGCTACGACGGCTTCCACCCCGACGTGCCGCGCTGCGACGAGGAGACCAACGGCGCCCACAGCTTCCGCGCCAAGACCGACCTGGCCGGACGGGACGCCAAGACCACCTCGGCCACCGAGGTCATCACCTACCCCAGCGGAATGATGATCGACATCGTCTGCCAGGCCCGGGGTGAGGAGGCCTACGGCTCCGACATCTGGAACAAGACCACCGACAGCCTGTGGGTGGTCGACCACTACCTCTACACCGGCTACGACGGCTTCCACCCCGACATGCCGCGCTGCGACTCCGACGACGGCGACAGCAGCCCGAGTGGGGGCGGCTACACGGCCAAGGTGGACCTGGCCGGACGGGACGCCAAGATGACGTCGGCCACAGAGGTCAAGACCTACCCCGAGGGCAGCACGATCGACATCGTCTGCCAGGCCTACGGTGAGAGCGCCTACGGGTCCTACATCTGGGACAAGACCTCCGACGACCTGTGGGTCACCGACCGCTACGTCTACACCGGCACCGACGGCTTCATCTCCGGGATGCCCCGCTGCGACGACGACGTGCCCACCGACCCGGACGGCGGCACGGCCCCCGAGCCCGGCGACTGCAGCATGGGGCACGGCCGCAACACCAGCGGGCCGCGCGGGTCGACGTCGGGCACCCCGGAGGAGCGGATCCAGCGGGTGATCGACGTGGCGCGGGCGCAGATCGGCCAGGGCTACAGCTACTCCTGGGGCGCCGGCGGTTACGGCGGTGCGTCCTGCGGCATCAGCTCGCCCAGCCCCAGCGGCTGGAACGACTACAACCGGCTCGGGTTCGACTGCTCCGGGCTGACGCTGTACGCCTTCTACGCGGGCGCGGGCCTCGACATCGGCTGGCACACGGGAGCGCAGTACAACCACAGCTCCGCACGGCGCGTCCCCTACGGCCAGCGCAAGCCCGGCGACCTGCTCTTCTGGGGAGGCGGGCCCTCCTCGACCACACACGTGGCGATCTACATCGGCGACAACGAGATGATCGAGGCGTCGTGGCCGCGTGACGCCAACAGCATCCGCGTGTCTCAGGTCGACGGGCCCCACGGGCCGCCCATGTCCACCGTGGTCCGGTTCATCGAGTAGACACAGAAGGCGCTGACACCGTCCACGCCGAGGACCTTTCACCCTCTTATGGGAGGATCCTCGGCGTGGACTTCCTCGTACTCGGCCCCCTCCGGATCACCAACGGCGACGCGTCGGTCGCCCCACGTGCCGCCAAGGACCGTCTCTTCCTGGGCGAACTGCTGGCCCACGCGGGCGGGCAGGTCTCCACGGCACACCTGGCCGACGCGCTCTGGCCGCGGCAACCGCCCGCCAACCCCGTCAACGCCGTGCAGGTGCGCGCCTCCCGACTGCGCGCGACGCTGCGCGACCTCGGCGGTTCCGAGGAGACCGTGGAGACCGTGCGGACGGACTCGGGCGGGTACCTCCTCGCGTCCGCTCCGGCGGACCTGACCCGACTGCGGGAGGCGGTCCGCCTGGCCCCGGACGCACCGGACGGCCGGAATCTGCTGGCCGACGCGCTGGCGCTGTGGCGGGACGAGCCGTTCGCCGACGTCCCGGACACACCCTGTATCGTCGCCGAGCGGGAGCGGGCGCGCGAACTGCGCCTCACCGCCCTGGAGCTGTACGCCGACCTGTCCTTACGGGACGGCCGTCCCGAGCCCACCCTCATCGCGGAGCTGGCCGAGCAGACCGGGCTCCACCCCCTGCGGGAGTCGCTGCACGGCGGGCTCATCCGTCTGCTGCACGCCTCCGGACGGTCCGCGGAGGCGCTGGACGCCTACGAGCGGCTGCGCCGACGGCTCGCCGAGGAACTGGGGTGCGACCCCCAACCGGAGGTCCAGGAGCTGCACCGGCGGATCCTGAGCGAACAGCACGAGACGGCCGCACAGCCCGCCGGTCCCCCCGCGGCACCGGCCGAACACCCCACTCCCCCGGCCGAGCGCTCCTCCGCGGCCGGGACCGGACCGGCCGAGGAGAGGCCGTCGGCCCCGGCCCCGGTCCCTCCGCGGAGACGGCGGCCCCGCCTTCCCGGGTGGGCCCACACGACGGTCGGCGCCGTCGCCGGATCCGCCCTCACCCTGGCGGTCACGCAGTTCACCGGCTTCGGGGACACCGAACCCTCCGACACGCGGCTCTCTCCCTCCCCGACGGAACCCGCCGAACCGGCGGCGGTGGAGACCATCCGCCCGATCCCCGGGGACGCCTCGCGCTTCGACGTGGACATCACCATCCCCGACGGCACCCCGGTGAGCCCGGGTGAGGAGTTCATCAAGACCTGGCAGCTGACCAACACGGGGCTGATCCCGTGGCGGGACCGGTACATGTCCCGGCAGAGCGGTGGCGAGGGGAGCTGCACCTCCGACGAGCGGGTCCCCGTTCCCGACACCGAGCCCAGGGAACCGGCCGTGATCAGCGTCGCCGTCACCGCCGGCACCGAACCCGGCCGATGCCGCGTCGTGTGGAAGATGACGGACGCCGACGGCATGCTCTACTACCCCAACATGACGGGGATCTTCTACGAGGTGGTGGTCGTCGACGACGACGCCCCGCGCTGACCGGTTCTCCCGGGGCCGGTTCCGGGCTCCTCGTGGCCCGATCCGGCCACCGCCCGGCGAACGCAAGGCGAAGGCGCGGCGGACGAGGCCCACGCGGCAACCGGAGGACAAGCGGAAGGAAAGCGGCCGGGGGCACGCTGGCCGTCGACAGCCTCCGCCGTATCGAACAAGGGTTCCCATGAAGCACCTCCTCCGGAGATCACTGCGCCTGGGCGCGCTCCTCACCGTCCTGACCACGGCCGTACTCGCCACCGTGACCGCACCGGCCTCCGCGCACACCAGCCTGACCTCGATCGCGTTCGCCGAGTCGGGGTGCGCCTGGACGAAGGGATCGGCGACCATCCTGGACAGCGCCCGGATCCTGGGCGCGGGCCACACGCAGATCGGCACGGTCAACCTGTTGTGGAACTCGGCCGAGGGGGAGAACTGCGTGGTGACCCTCAAGTCCGGCCGCACCCACGGGTACGCCTCCTACACCGTGGCGGAACTCGCCATCGAGGGAGACCACTACCACCCCGTGGAGATCGGGAACTACCAACACTACGCCGCGGTGGCCGCCCCCGCCGCGGGAAAATGCGTCCAGTTCACGGGCATCATCGAGGACACCGACGGGCAGCGCTACGCCGGTGGCCTCGGCAGCTGGGCGTTCTGCGGCTGAGGACGAGGGGCGGCCCCGCACTCCCGTGCGGACGGCCGCCCCGCCCCTACCGGATAGGCTTTCGCGCGATGTAAATTACTCATTTATTGATAAATGGGGGTACACGTGCGGGCTGACCGGAGCAGCATGCGGTTTCGGCTGCTCGGACCGGTCGAGGTGGTCCAGAACGGCGAACCCCTCCATGTCGGCGGCCCGAAGCGCGCCACCGTTCTGGCGGCGCTCCTCCTCCAGCCCAACTCCGTGGTCGGCGACGACCGGCTCATCGACCTGCTCTGGGACTGCGATCCGCCGCGCAGCGCCCGCGGCCAGCTCCAGGTCCACGTGCACAAACTGCGCGCTCTCCTCGGCCCGGAGACCATCGTCCGGCGCCCCTCCGGCTACGAGATCGCGGTCGACCCCGCGTCGACCGACCTCGGTGAGTTCGAGCGGCTGCTGGCCCGGGCCCGCTCCGACCGCGCCGCCGAGCGCCACGACGCCGCGCTCGCCGCGCTGCGAACGGCCGTGTCCCTGTGGTCGGATCCGCCCCTGGGCGGTGTCACGGCACCACTGGCCGACTCGGCCCGCCCATGGCTGGAGGAACGGCGACTGTCGGCCCTGGAGGAGATCCACGACCTCCAGATCGCCACCGGCCACCACTTCGAAGCCATCGCCGGGCTGCGCCGGACACTCTCCCTCCACCCCGCCCGGGAGGCGGTCGCCGAACAGCTCATGTCCGCCCTCCAGAGCTGCGGCAGGATTCCGGAGGCCCTGGAGGTCTACACCGAACTGCGCGAACGACTCGTGGAGGAGCTGGGGATCGAACCGGGTCCGCGGCTGCGGCGCCTCCACCAACGGCTGCTGCGCGGTGAGACGGCCTCCGAGCGGGACACGGCACCGACCACGCCGTCCACGGCACCGACCGCCGCGGCGCCCCCGGTCCGTCCCGCCGAACTCCCCCACGACATCCCCGACTTCGTGGGCCGGACGGCCGAACTGGAGGAACTGGACGCGGTCCTGGAGGGCTCCCGCGACGCGAACGCGATCGTGTTCGTCACCGGGATCGCGGGAGTGGGCAAGAGCGCCCTGGCAGTGCGCTGGAGCCACACCGTCCGGGACCGCTTCCCCGGCGGCCAACTCCACGTTGACCTGCGCGGGTCGGGAGGACAGGCCGTCCACCCCCGCGACGCGCTCCGCCACCTGCTGCACAGCCTGGGCGCCGACCACCGGTTCCTGCCCGTCGACGTCGAGGGTCTGACCAGGCTCTACCGGTCGATGACCGCCGACCGGCGGCTCCTCCTGCTGCTCGACGACACCGCGACCACCGAACAGGTCACGCCGTTGCTGCCCGGCGGCCGGGGCAGCGTGGTCCTGGTGACCGGCCGCCGCGACCTGACCGGACTCGTGGCGCGGCACGGGGCGCGGCGTGTCCACCTCGACGTGCTGAGCCAGGAGTCCTCGATCCAACTGCTGCGGGCCGTCATCGGTACCGACGCGCTGGCCGCGCGGCCGGAGGCCGAGGCGGAGTTCGGCGACCGCTGCGGGCACCTTCCACTGGCGCTGCGACTCGCCGCCGCCAATATCAGCACCGGGGCCTGGGAGGTCGCCGAGGCGCTGAACGCCCTCCAGGGCGCCGACCGGTTCTCCTTCCTCAGTGGGGACGACGGTTCGGGCAGCGTGGCCGCGACGTTCTCCGGCACCTACCGATCGCTGCACGCGGAGGGGGCCCGACTCCTCCGGCTCCTGGGAACGGTCCCCCTGCGATCGGTCACGCGCCGCACCGCGGCCGCCGTCGCCGGCCTGTCCCCGGACCGGGCCGCGCAGCTGCTCCGGGAACTGAGCGCCCACCACCTCGTCGAACGCGACCCCGGCGACCGGTACCACCTCCACGGCCTGGTGCGCGCCCACGCCGCCGAGCTCGCCTCGGACCGGGAGAGGGAGTCCGTCGCGCACCGGCTGCTGACCCACTACCAGGACGCGGTCGACCGGTCCGACCCCCACCTGTGGGACGAGGGCGGGAACATCACCGCGACCGTCGCCCACGCCCGTGAGCACGGCCGACCGGAGGAGGTGGTGCGGCTCGTCCGCTCCCTGGCCGCGTTCGTCTGGGATGGCGGTGCGCACGGCGAGTGGCTGGCGACGGCGCGGGCCGGGCTCGACTGCGCGCGAAGGTGCGGGGACCCGGACGCGGAGGCCGCCATGCGGGTGCTCCTGGGCGAGGCCCACCTGCGGTTCGGACCGACCAGTCAGGCGGTGGAGTCCTTCACCGCGGCGCTCGATTCGCCCCGTCGGACCGGGGCGGACCAGACCCGTACCCGCGCCCTGCTCGGGCTGGCCAGGGCCGGTGTCCACCAGGGCGATCTCACCGGGGCGGCTCCGCTGCTCGAACACGCGTGGCGGACTGCGGAGGAGATCGGATGGCGGACCGGGTCGGCGTCCGGATTGGGGCACCTGGGGGCGGTCCTCGGCTGGATGGGACGGCTGGAGGAGGGGCACCAGAAGCTCGCCCGGGCGATCGAGCTGTGCCGCGAGACCGGGGCGGAGACGCTGCTCCACCGGTTCCTGTGCGAGATGAGCTGGAACCGCCGCTGCATGGGTGACCCGAACACGGCCTGGCGGGACGCCCGGGAGGCGCTGTCGGTCGCCGAGCGGACCGGTAACCCCGTGTCGAGGGCGATCGCCCTCGCCGGGCTGGCCCAGGTTCTGTGCGACGTCGACGACCCGGACGCGGCCCGCGCCCACGCCGGGCGGGCGATGCGGGCGGCCGAGGTGTCCGGGACGCCGTGGGCGGTGACGGCCGCGCTCAACGCCCGGGGGCGCGCCGAGCTGTCGGCCGGTCGGTACGCCGACGCCGACGCGCTGTTCACCGACTCGCTCCAGCACCAGGTGCGGGACGGACTGCACTGGCACTCGATCGATGCGCTGATCGGCCGGGCCGCGGCCTGCGCCCGCCTGGGGCGGGACGAGCGCGCCACCTGGTTCGCCGAACAGGCCGCGGCGGTGGCCGACAGGCACGGTTACGCGCTCCTGAGGGCCCGGGCCGTCGAACAGCTGGCCGAGCTGCGCGACCGCGCCGGTCGCGGTGCCGAGGCCGCCGACCTGAGAGGCACGGCGCGGCGGATCCGCACGACCAGCGGGCAGCCCCCGGCGGCGGGGAGCCAGGCCGCGGTCACGCCCTGACGGTGTTCCCCCCGGGGGCCGGAGGCCGCAGGCAAGCGGAATCGAAGCGGTTGCGAAGTCCGCCCGGGCAGGGTTTCGGGTGTCGTACGTCGGCGACGAACCCGACCACCGAAAGGGCTCCCATGTCCCTCAACATCCGAACCCTCACCCGAACCTTCCTCGTCGCGCTCGGGACGCTGGCTTTGACCGTCTCGATCGCCCCGTCCGCCAGCGCCCACAGCCTCGGCAGCGCGGTCAGCTCCTCAGCGGGTTGTAACTGGGGCTCCTCCTCCTACCAGATCCTGGACACCCTCGCCCTGAACGGGAACGAGACCGGAACCCGGTACGGGACGGCGTATCTGCTCTGGAACAACGGCAACGGCGAGAACTGCGTCGTCACGCGCCGGACCGGGTCCGCGCACGGCGACCCCGGCTTCACGGCGGCCGGTCTCTACATCCAGAACAAGGCCCCCATCGAGGACGGGGACTCGAACTGGGCACACTACGCGGCCGTACACGCGCCGGCCCGTGGCCAGTGCGTCCGTTTCGGCGGCCGGGTCGACCACAACGGTGAGATCGCGATCAGGATCTCGGACAACTACGAGTTCTGCTCCTGACGTCCCCGGCGGTGCGGCCCGTTCCGACGGGCCGCACCGCCCCGCCCCACGAACACCGCCGTCACGATCCCCCGCCCGAGAAGGAACCCGTCTTGACCACTCTGGCCACCGCCCTCCGACGTACCGTCCTCCCCCTGGCCCTCGCTCTCGGAGCGACCGCGGCCCTCTCCAGCCCTGCCTCGGCCCATACCGTCACCTCCGCCGCCTTCTCCGAGTACGGCTGCAAGTGGACGAAGGGGTACGCGGTCGAACTGGAGTCGCTCCCCATCCACGACGAATGGACCGGCACGCGTCTGGGCACCGTCCACCTGCTGTGGAACTCCAGCCACGGCCAGAACTGCGTGGTCACCCGCCGGACCGACAGCCTGCACGGAGGACCCCCTGGCGTCATCTCCGCCAGCCTGACCGTCGAGGGGGAACGGCTCCGGCAGGAGTACGGCGATTACTCCCACTACGCCGCCGTCGTCGCGGACGCCGCGGGTAAGTGCGTCAGGTACAGCGGCTACATCACCGGGCCAGGCGACTGGGAAGGAGCCGCCACACAGATCAGATTCGGCTTCTGCGGCTAGGGCACCTGGTAGTCGGCGTCCCGGACGTCGGTGACCGCCATGTGCCCCGGCGCGTGCCCGATCGCGAACTCCGGCGCCGACGCCGTCACCGCCGCCTGCGGCGTCACCCCGCACGCCCAGAACACCGGCACCTCCCCCGGCCGCACCTCCACCGGATCGCCGAAGTCGGTCCGGGCCAGGTCCGCGATCCCCAACACCTCCGGCTCCCCCACGTGCACCGGCGCCCCGTGCACCGCCGGGTACCGCGAGGTGATCCGCACCGCGTCGGCGACCCGGTCGGCGGGAACGGGCCGCATCGACACCACGAGCGGCCCCCGGAACCGTCCGGCCGGGCGGCACCGGCGGCCGGTCACGTACATCGGCACGTTGGTCCCCGCCTCGACATGACGGACGGGTACCCCGGCGGCCAGCAGCGGGGCCTCGAAGGTGAAGCTGCACCCGATGAGGAACGCCACCAGGTCCGGCCGCCACAGGTCGGTGACGTCCGTGCGCTCCTCCACCAGCTCCCCGTGCCGGTACACCCGGTAGGCGGGCAGGTCGGTGCGCAGGTCGCCCCCGAACACCGGGGCCGAGGTCTCCCCGGGCTCGACCACGTCCAGCACCGGGCACGCCCTCGGGTTGCGCTGGGCGAACAGCAGGAAGTCGAACGCCAGGTCCCGGGGCAGGGCGATGAGGTTGGCCTGTGCGAACCCCGCGCTGTACCCGGCCGTGGGAACCCGAAGCCCACGGCGGAACAGGGCGCGGGCCTCGTCGGGGGACAGCGCGGCACGGGCGGCGGGCTGGGACATCGGGAGACCTCCGGGTCAGAGTGTGAACCGCATCCGGGTCCCGGGCGCGGCCTGGGCCGCCCGGGGCAGGTGCGCGGAGTGCACGACGGCGATGACCGGGTAGCCGCCGGTCACCGGGTGGTCGGCCAGGAACAGCACCGGCTCCCCGTTGGGCGGCACCTGGAGGGAACCGGCGACCATGCCCTCACTGGGCAGCTCACCGCCTCGCGACCGCTCCAGCACCGGCCCGGTCAGGCGGGCGCCGACCCGGTCGCTGCGCGAGGTCACCTCGTACTCCCGGGACAGCAGCGTGGCCACCGCCTCCGGGGTGAACCAGTCGTCCCGAGCCCCGAGCACCACCCGCAGGTCGATCGACGGTCCGCCCACGGGCGCGGTCGCGACGTGGTCGACCCGGGGGAACCCGGCGGGCGCCGGGCCCACCGGCAGCAGGTCGCCGGGCGTGGGCACGGCCGGGCCGAGTCCCGCCAGGACGTCGGTGCTGCGCGATCCCAGCACGGGTGGCACGTCCACGCCCCCGCGCACGGCCAGGTAGCTGCGCAGCCCGCGTGCGGGCACGCCCATGGACAGCTCCGCGCCGTCGGGCAGGTGGAGCACGGCGTCCGTCGCCACGCCGCGCCCGTCCACCCGCAGCGGCACGGGCGCCCCGGTGACGGCGACGGTCACCGCGCCGCGCGCCCGCACGCGCAGCCCGCCCATGGTGACCTCCAGGGCGGCGGCGCCGACCGGGTTGGCCACGAGCCGGTTGGCCAGGGCGTAGGACGCGGTGTCGGCCGCACCGGAGCGACCCACCCCGAGGTCGGCGTGGCCGAACCGCCCGGCGTCCTGCACGGTGGTCATCGGGCCGGTGGCCAGGATCTCCAGCTCGGTCACGCCGCCTCCGTGAATCGCACCCGCACGCCGGGCCGCAGCAGCCCCGGCGGATCGCGGTCCAGGTCCCACACCCGCGCGTCGGTGCGGCCGATCAGCCGCCACCCGCCCGGGGAGCTGCGCGGGTACACGCCAGCGAACTCCCCCGCCAGGGCCACGGATCCGGCGGGAACCCGGGTGCGCGCCTCGGAGCGTCGGGGCACGTGCAGGCGCGGGTCGTCGCCGACCATGTACCCGAACCCGGGCGCGAACCCGCAGAACGCGACCGTCCACGTCGCGGAGGTGTGCGCCCTGACCACCCCCGCCGGGGTGAGCCCGGTCAGCGCGGCCACGTCGGCCAGGTCCTCGCCGTCGTAGGTGACCGGGATGGTGACCGTGCCGCCGTCGCCCGCCCGCTCCGCCCCGTCCAGGGACAGGGCGGTGACGGCCGCGGCGACCGCGTCGGTGTTCGTGCCGGGCGCCACCCGCAGCAGCACGGTGCGGGCGGCGGGCACGACGTCGGTGACCCCGGGCACGGGACGCGCCGCGAGCGCGGCGCGCAGGGCGATCACCTCCGACAGGTCGGCGACCTCCACCAGCACCCCGGTGTCGGCGCACGTCAGGACGCGCACGTTCGGTTCCTCCCAGTGTCAGGTGGTGAAGGGCGCCAGGGTGACGCCCTCGGCCCGCAGTTTGTCGGCCACGGTCCGGGCGATCTCCACCGCCCCCGGACTGTCGCCGTGCACGCAGAGCGAGTCGGCCTCGACACGGATCCGGCTGCCGTCGATCGCGGTGATCGGCTCGCCCCGGGCGATGCGCAGGCACCGCTCGGCGATCTCGGCCGGGTCGTGCAGGACGGCGCCGGGTTCGCGGCGGGAGACCAGCGTCCCCTCGGGGGTGTAGGCGCGGTCGGCGAACGCCTCCCGGTGGGTGGGCAGCCCGAACTCCTCCGCCAGGCGCAGGAACTCGGAGCCGGGCAGGCCGAGGACGGGCAGGTCGGAGTCGAAGGAGGCGACCGCGGCGGCCACGGCTCCGGCCTGGTCGGTGTGGTGCACGATCGCGTTGTACAGGGCGCCGTGCGGCTTGACGTAGCGGATGCGTTCCCCGGCCATCCCGGTGAACGCGGACAGGGCGCCGAGCTGGTAGACGACCTCGTCGGCCAGCTCGGCGGGCGGCATGTCGATGAAGCGCCGCCCGAACCCGGTCAGGTCGCGGTACCCGACGTGCGCGCCGACGGCCACACCGCGTTCGGCGGCGGCGCGGGTGGTGTGCCGCAGCACGGTCGGGTCCCCGGCGTGGAACCCGCAGGCGACGTTGGCGCTGGTGACGATGGACAGCAGCGCCTGGTCGTCACCCAGCTCCCAGCGGCCGTGGCCCTCGCCGAGGTCGGAGTTGAGGTCGATGCGCAAGGTGTGTCCTCCTCAGGGGTCGGGGACGGTGCCCGGGGTCGCGTCCTACTGCCAGAGCGCGGCGATGCCGCCGAGCGCGTTCCAGGCCATGTACAGGGTCAGCGCCCAGGCGGCCCAGCCGACGGCGAGCAGCCAGCGCGGGTAACGGTAGCCGCCGAGCAGGTCGCGGGAGCGGCGGGTGGCCACCCACAGCATGATCCCGAGGCCGACCGGCAGGATGGCGCCGTTGAGCGCCCCGGCCAGGACGAGCAGGGTCGCGGGGGCCTGACCGGCGAGGAGGAAGATCACCAGTGAGACACCGACGAAGCCGGTGACCAGCGCGCCCCGACGCTGGGTGAGCACGGGGTGGAAGGTGGAGACGAAGGAGACCGAGGTGTAGGACGCGCCGATCACCGAGCTGACGGCGGCGGCCCAGAAGATCACGCCGAACATCCGCAGCCCGACCTCACCCGCGGCCTGGCGGAAGGCCTCCGCCGCCGGGTTGGCGGCCTCCATGACGGCGGCGCCGCCGGCGACCACGCCCAGGATGGCCAGGAAGAGCACGATGCGCATGACGCCGGTGACGATGATGCCGGTGACGGACGTGCGCGTGACGGCGGAGACGTTCTCCCGCCCGCCCTTGCCGAGCTCGACCAGGCGGTGCGCGCCCGCGTAGGTGATGTAGCCGCCGACGGTGCCGCCGATGATGGTGACGGTGGCGAGGAAGACGTCGGAGCCGAGCTGGTCCGGCAGCACCGCCTGGCGCAGCGCCTCCCCGACCGGGGGCTTGGACACGAACGCGACGTACAGGGTCAGGGCGATCATCGCCACGCCCAGCACGACGAGGATGCGGTCCAGGGCCACGCCGAGCCGCTTGACGCCGAGGATGACCACGGCCAGGACCGCCGACAGGACGGTGCCCCAGCGCGGGTCGAGCCCGGTCATCGCCTGGAGTCCGAGCCCGGTACCGGCGAGGTTGCCGACGTTGAACACCAGTCCGCCGAAGACGACGAGGGCCGCCAGCACGTAGCCCGCCCCGGGCAGCACCCGGTTGGCCAGGTCCTGGGCGCGCATGTTCGCGACGCCGATGACGCGCCAGATGTTGAGCTGGACCGCGATGTCGACCAGGACCGACACCAGGATGGCGAAGGCGAAGGTGGCGCCGAGCTGGGCGGTGAACGTCGTGGTCTGGGTGATGAAGCCGGGCCCCACCGCGCTGGTGGCCATGAGGAACAGGGCGCCGAGCAGTCCGCTGTTGAGCGCGACGCGGCCGGGACGGGGGCGCGGCCGGGCGGCCGCGGAGGTGTCTTTCACGGGGGTCTCCTGGTGTGGAGGGGGATGGCTGTGACCCACACCATCGTGGGATTGTTGAACAATACTTCAATCCAACAAAGCTGGTAAAGACCCGGTCAGTAAAATCCAACCCGCCGGTCCGTACCATGGAGGGACGCGATCCCGCCCCTCGAAGGAGCCCACGTGACGGCCACGGACGACCTCATCGACCGGCTCCCCGAGCCACCGGAGGCCCTGGCCCGCGCCACCAGCCAGGCCGAGCGGGTCGCCGACATGCTGCGCGCCTTCGTCATCGACGGCGCGCTCTCCCCCGGGACCCGCCTGTCCGAGGAGCGGCTCAGCCGCAAGTACGGGGTCTCCCGCAACACCCTGCGCGAGGCGTTCCGCCTCCTGTCACGGGAGCGCCTCCTGGTGCACCAGATGCACCGGGGCGTCTTCGTCAACCGCCCCACCAGCGACGACGTCCGCGACCTGTTCAGCGCGCGCCGCTCCCTGGAACTTCCCGCGGTCCGCGGCGCCCGAGGGGCGCCCGAGGACGCGGTCGCCGCCGTCGGCGCCGCCGTGGCCGAGGGCGAGGCCGCCCGGGAGGTGGGCGACTGGTGGCGCATGGGCACGGCCAACATGCACTTCCACCAGGCGCTGGCCGGTCTCGCGGGCAGCCCGCGGATCGACGAGTTCATGAGCCAGGTGCTGGCCGAGACCCGCCTGGTCTTCCACGTCATGAACGCGCCCGAACAGTTCCACGCGCCCTACCTGGACTGGAACCGGCGGATCCACCTCAGGATCGCCGAGCGCGACCCCGACACCGCCGCGGTCGAACTGTCCCGCTACCTCGACACCTCCGAGGAACAGCTCGTCACCGCGTTCACCGCGATGGAACGCGCGACGGGCGACGCCTGACCTCAGCGCCGCCCGTCACCCGCCCCGGCTGGTCACCAGGGCGAACCGCGTGCTCAGGGGACGTCCGCGCCCACCGCGCGCTCGGCGCGTTCCGCCACCGTGGAGCGGTCCCGCCCCTCGGGGACGGCCCGGCCCGCGCGCCCCGGCCACCAGGTCCGCGCCCCCAGCTCCAGCGAGAGGGCGGGCACGAGCAGCGACCGCACCAGCAGCGTGTCCACCAGGACGCCGAAGGCGACCAGGAACGCGAGCTGGAACAGGAACAGCAGGGGGATCACCGCCAGCGCCGCGAAGGTGGCCGCCAGGACCACGCCCGCCGACGTGATGACACCTCCCGTCACGGTGAGGGCCCGCAGGACACCGGGGCGGTGGCCGTGTACGAGCGTCTCCTCCCGCGCCCTGGACATGAGGAAGATGCTGTAGTCGATCCCCAGCGCCACCAGGAACACGAACGCGAACAGCGGCACCACCGGGTCGGCCGCGGGCAGGTCCAGCACGTGCTCGAAGACCAGGGTGCCGACGCCGAGGACGGCGGCGAAGGACAGCACGTTCGCCGCCATCAGCAGCAGGGGCGCCACCAGTGAGCGCAGCAGCGGGATGAGGACGAGGAAGACGACCACGAGGACGAGCGGGACCACCACCGTGAAGTCGCGCTGGGCCGTCTCCCGGGTGTCCAGGGTGGTCGCGGCGACCCCGCCGACCAGCGCGTCGGCCCCCTGGACCTCCGCCAGTGAGTCGCGCAGCTCCCGTACCGTGTCCACGGCCTGGGCCGACTCCGGGGAGGCCGCGAGCACGGCCTCGACCAGGACGCGGCCGTCCTCGACGATCGGGGCGCCCTCCTGTCCCGGTGGGCCCGGTTCGCGAACCACGTCGGCGCCGGTGACCCCGGGGACGTCCTCGGCGGCGGCGACCACGGCGTCCGCGTGGTCGGCGTCCGTGACGACCAGGGCCGGGGCGGCCGTGGAGTCGGCGCCGAAGCCCCGGGTCAGGGTCTGCTGTCCGTCGACCGCCTCCACCTCGGTCCGGAAGATCTCGGCCTGGGAGCTGCCCTCGGCGTCGAACCGCGGCGCGAAGGCGGCGGCCGCCAGGAGCAGGACCGCGGTGCCCACCCAGTAGGCACGGGGGCGGCGTCCGACCGACGCGGCGACCGCGCCCCACACACGGTGCCCGCCGAGGACCGCGTCGGTCCCTCGCCCGGCGGTCTCCCCCCGACGGTTCGGGGCGAGCGGCCAGAACGCCGCCCGGCCGAGCAGGAGCAGCACGGCGGGCAGGAAGGTCAGCGCGGACAGGACGGCCGCGCCGATCCCGATGGCGACGACGGGCCCCAGTCCCCGCGTCGAGGCGAGGTCGGCGGCGAGGAGGCAGAGCACCCCGAGGACCACGGTTCCCGCGGAGGCCAGGATCGGACCGATCACGCCGCGCAGGGCCGCGCCGACGGCCTTCGCCGCGGTGTCCCGCTCCGACAGTTCCTCGCGGTAGCGCGCGACCAGGAGCAGGGCGTAGTCGGTGCAGGCGCCGACCACGAGGATGAAGAGGATGCCCTGGCTCTGGCCGTTGAGGGTGATCAGGTCCGCGTCGGCGGAGGCGTACACGAGCGCGCCCGCCAGGGCCAGGGCCAGGAGCGCGGACACGATGACCACGATCGGCAGCAGGGGCGACCGGTAGACGGCGACGAGGATGACGAGCACGGCGACGAGCGCGACCAGGAGCAGGGTCGTGTCGATACCGCCGAAGGCCGCGGCCAGGTCGGCGGCGAACCCGGCCGGCCCGGTGACCTGGGACTGCAGCCCGGCCACGGGGTCGTCCTCGAGCGCCTCCCTGAGCTCGCCGACGGCCTCTCCGGTGTCCGTACCGGCGTCGATCGGCACGATGAGCTGGGCCACGGAGGCGTCCTCCGTCCCGGGGAGGGGGCCGACGACGGGTCCGTCCACCCACGGCCGGTCGGCGAGGCCCTCGGCGACCGCCGACAGGGCGGCCAGGTCGGCGCCGTCCAGGTCGCGTTCGCCGGAGTAGACGACGATCGCGGGGACACTGTCGCCGCGGTCGAACTCCTTCGCGAGCTCCCCCGCGCGCGTGGACTCCGCCCCGATCGGCAGGAAGGCGCTCTGGTCGTTGGTCTGGACGTCGCCCAAAGAGCCGAGGAGCGAGCCGAGCGGGCCCGCCCCGAGGATCCACGCCACCACCGCCACGACCGCCACCAGCCCGGGCAGCCGCCTCCGGCGCCCGGTTCCCGGTGTCCCTCTCCGGGTTCTCACCGTGTCCACCTCCAGCATCGACGACTAATAGCTCTGAAACAGATTATCTCGTTTTTCGAGCTAAATTCGGCACGACGGTAACACGACCCCCAGACGCCCCACACGCCGCCCCTGGCGATCACCGCCGCGCCGTCACCGCTCCCGGGCCGCCTGACGAGCGATGTTGCGGGCCATCGAACCGAAGATCAGACCGTGGAAGGGGGTGACCGCCTTCCAGTAGAGGTGTCCGGACAGCCCCCGGGGACGGAACAGGGCACGCTGGCGGTACACGGTGCGCCCGCCCTCGCGCCCCACTTCCAACTCCAGCCACGCCAGCCCGGGCAGACGCATCTCCGCACGCAGCCGCAGCAGCTCGCCGGGCACGACCTCCTCCACCCGCCAGAAGTCGAGCGAGTCACCTACCCGCAGCCGGGCTGGGTCCCTGCGACCGCGACGCAGGCCGACACCCCCGACGGCCAGGTCGATCCATCCCCGCGCGGCCCAGGCCAGCGGCCACGAGTACCAGCCCCGGTCGCCTCCGATCCCCTCGATCACCGACCACAGCCGCTCGGGCGGCGCCTCCACGACCCGCGACCGCTCGTCGGTGTACAGGCTTCCGCCCGCCCAGTCCGGGTCGGTGGGCAGCGGGTCCGAGGGGGCGCTCGGCCAGGTGGCGGACGACCACCGGGTGTCCACGCGCGCCTCGGCCTCCTGGCGCAGGGCCAGCGCCACCGCCTCGTCGAACCGGAGCCGCTCATGGTCGTCGAGCAGATCGGACAGGTCGTCCTCGCGCATCACCGAGTCGTGGCGCAGCGACTCCACGAGCGGGCGCGCGATGGAGGGCGGCACCGGCGTCACCAGACCCACCCAGAGACTGGACAGGCCAGGTGACAGGACGGGCACCGGAATGATCCACCGCCGCCGGATCCCGGCCACCGCGGCGAACCGCTGGATCATCTCCGCGTAGGTGAGCACTTCCGGACCGCCGACGTCGAACGTGCGGTTGGTCCCCGCGGGCAGCTCCGCCGCCCCCACCAGCAGCCTGAGCACGTCCCGCACGGCGATGGGCTGGACCCGGCTGCGGACCCACCGCGGTGTGGTCATGGCGGGCAGGCGCTCGGTGAGGTGGCGCAGCATCTCGAAGGAGGCCGACCCCGAGCCGATGATCACCGCCGCTCTCAGGACGGCGGTGGGCACGGCGGAGGCGAGCAGGATGTCGCCGACCTCCGTCCGGGAGGCCATGTGCGCGGAGAGCGGACCCGCCTGGGGGGCGAGGCCGCCGAGGTAGACCACGCGTCCCGTGCCCGCCTCCTCGGCGGCGCGGGCGAAGACGCGGGCGCCCTCGGCGTCCTGCCCGGCGAAACCGCGCCCGCCCGCCATCGCGTGCACGAGGTAGTAGGCGGTGTCCACGTTCGTGAGCGCCTCGGCCAGTCCGGACCCGTCGACCACGTCCCCCCGCACCACCTCGACCCGGTCGCGCCAGGGGTGGTCACGGAGCTTCTCCGGGGTGCGCGCCAGGCACCGCACGTCGTGCCCGGCCTCCAGGAGCAGCGGGACCAGCCGCCCTCCGACGTAGCCGCTGGCCCCGGTCACGAGCACCCGCACGGCGCTCAGCCCGCCGCGCCGACGGCCGCGTCCCGGCGCCGGTTCCTGCGCTCGCGGCGCCGCTCCCGGGCGATCCGGTAGGGGTTGTCCTCCGGCAGGCCGCCGCTCACCCTGCCGTACATGCCGAAGGTCATCACCATGAGACCGACCACGAAGCTGAAGACCACGTTGGGCATCGAGAAGGCGAGGATGTTGGGGCCGGCACCCATCAGGTAGAGGTTGGCCAGACCGCTCGCCACGAACAGCAGGCCCACCGCCGTGCACACGGTGGAGGCGAAGGCGCCGCCGAGCACGGCCGCCCCGACCAGGAGCGAACCGAACGCCACCGAGACGAAGCTGAGCGCGCCGTTGGTGGACAGACCCGCGATCACCTCGCCCTGGGTGTCGAACAGCGGAAGCCGGATCATCAGACCCGCCACGCCGAAGCCGATGAGCACGAGTCCGGTCAGCGCCGCCCCCGCCCGGTGGACGGCGGCCAGGCGTCGTTCGGCCGAACGCTTCGCATCGTGTTCCATCGCTGCACCCCTTTCGGTGTCGTCCCAGCTAGAGTCGGTCGCACGCGACCAAGGCCACAAGTCGCACCGCTTTCGCAACGTTTCGGGAGGTGTGCCGTGCCCGACGCGCTCACCCCCGGGGCGGCGGCCCGTCTGCTCGGCGTCGCGCCCTCGACCCTGCGCAGCTGGGACCGGCGCTACGGCGTCGGGCCCCGTGGCCGCAGTCCGGGCGGGCACCGCCGCTACACGCCCGATGACGTATCCCGGCTGCGCGAGCTGTGCCGTCTGGTCGGCGAGGGGATGGCCCCCGCCGACGCCGCGGAGCGGACGCGCGACGGCGGCGTCACGACGCCGCGCCCTCCCGCGCCTCCGCTCCCCCGGGCCGCCGGGGGGCCGACCGGGCGGACGACCCCGACCCTCCAGGGCGTGGCGCACGCGGCGATGCGCCTGGACGCCGCCCTGGTGGAGGAGATCCTGGAGGACGCCCTCCGGTCCAGGGGCGTGGTGGCCGCCTGGGAGGAGCTGGCGATGCCCCTGCTGTACGGGATGGGCCGCAGGTGGGAGGCCACGCTGCGGTACGTCGAGGTCGAACACCTGTTGTCGTGGTGCGTGTCGTCCGCGCTGCGCCGGGTCCGCGGACCCGCCCGCGCGCCGGCGGCCGAGCCGTACGGGGACCGTCCCGTGCTCCTGGCCTGCGGCCCGCACGAGATGCACAGCCTCCCCCTGGAAGCCCTCGCCGCCGCGCTGCGGGAGGCCGGGGTGTCCCACCGGGTGCTCGGCGCCTGCACCCCGTTGGAGGCGACGGTGGCCGCGGTGCGCCGCCTCGCCCCCCGTGCGGTGGTCGTGTGGTGCCACGGGGCCGACCGCGCGGGTGAGACGGCCGTACTGGCGACGGCGCGCGCGATCTCCGGTTCCCGGCCGAGGACCCGCCTGTTCACCGCGGGGCCCGGTTGGCGCCCGGTGGCCGGGGCCGAGCGGGCGCGCGACGGCCACCTCACGTCACTGGGCGACGCCGTCCGCGTCCTGGCGCCCCGCGCGGAGTCCTCGGCGGCGGTCGCGCCGGACCGCTGAGGGGTCAGCCGCCGAGGGTCTCCACACCCTCGGAGGGTGCGGCGGCCGCCGCACCGAGCAGACGCAGCGCCTCGGCGGCGCGGGGGCCGAGGACGAGACCGTCCAGGCGCGCGGCGCCCCTGGCGGCGAGGTCCCGTCTGCGCCTCTCGACCTCGTCGCGCGCGCCCACGCGGTCGAGGGCGGCGACGACCGCCCCCACCGTCGCGTCGTCGGGATCGGCGCCGGGGTCGGCGATGAGGCGCGCGGCCTCGGCGTCGCCCCGTTCCTCGGCCAGCCGCAGCCCGGCCGACATCAGCAGGGTGCACTTACCGTCACGGATGTCCTCCCCCGGATCCTTGCCGGTGCGCGCGGGATCCGCGTACACGCTGTCCACGTCGTCGCGGAGCTGGTAGGCGGTACCGATGTCGACGCCGTAGTCCCGCAGGGCCCGGACGACCCCGTGGTCGGCCCCGGCCATCACCGCGCCCAGGTGCAGGGGGCGCTCCACGCTGTAGGCGGCGGTCTTGAGGCGGTCGATCCGCAGTGCCGTCGCCTCGGAGCGCTCGCGCCGCGCCGGCGCCCGCACGTCCAGGAACTGCCCAGCGATGAGTTCGGTGCGCATCCTCCGCCAGACCGCCCGTGCCTCCTCCCGGGTGGCCAGCCCGGCCAGGGCCTCGTCGAGCATGTCGTCGGCCCAGACCAGGGCGAGGTCCCCGGCGAGGATCGCCATGCCCTCCGCGTACCGCCGCTCCTCCCCCGCGTACCCGTGGGAGCGGTGGGCCGCCGCGTGCGCCGCGTGCACCGAGGGCGCGCCCCTACGCAGGTCGGAGCCGTCCATGACGTCGTCGTGAATGAGTGCCCAGGTCTGCACGAGCTCCAGCGCGGCACAGGCGCGAAGCGCGCGGCGGGCGTCCGCGCCGTCGTCGGCCCCGCCCCCCGCGAGCCACCCCCACCAGGCGACCACCGAACGCAGCCGCTTGCCGCCCAGAGCGAAGCCCGCGACGGAGGCGGCCAGGTCGCGGCCGAACTCGCCATCGGCCTCCCCCGCTTCCCGGACACGGCCCCCCAGGTAGTCGCGCAGGTCCTCCTCAACGGCGGACCTGACGGGGGCGACGAGCTCTGCCATGGCTGCGGATCGGGTGATGGTGGCCTCCTCGGGAAGAACCGGCCCAGGCTACCGCTCCCCCGACCGGACGCCGCCGCCGGAGCACGACACGTCCTAGAATCCTGGGTAGGACCGGACCAGCCGGTCACCGACCCGCCAGGAGCTCCATGGAAACGGCGCCGGCCTCGCCCCCCGGCGGACCCGATGCCGGATCGCGGACCGAACTCTACGACGCCCTCCAGGACGGCGGTCAGCGGCTCGCGGTCGGTCTGGTGCGCCTCCTGCACCGGATGGCGGCCCTCAGCGGCATGAACCCGACGGACTTCCAGTGCTACACGCTGCTGCGCGTGTCCGGCACCCTCACGCCGGGGGAGATCGCCGACAGCCTGTGCCTGTCCACGGGGTCGGTCACCGGGGTCCTCGACCGGTTGGAGGAACGGGGCCTCGTGGAGCGGACCCGGCACCCCGGGGACCGGCGCAAGATCGCGGTACGGCTCACCGAGGGAGCCGACCGGCTCGCCTCCGCCTCCTCCCCCGGCATGCGCGCGGCCATGACGGAACTGCACGACCACTACTCCGACGGTGAACTGGCCGTCATCGCCGACTGGCTGGACCGCGTCGGCGCGACGCTCGACGGTGTGGTCCGCGCTCCGCGCCCCCCGGCCTGAGGTCCTTCCGTAGGCTCGTGCCGGAAACCCGGGTGACCCAGGTCCCGTAATGCCATGATGGGGACGACATGGAACTGAACGGACGCCCCGTCAGCACCGGGGAACTCGCCGGCCTCGCCCTGTACGGATACGGACACTTCACGACCATGCTCGTCACGGACCTGCGCGTCCGGGGTCTGGACCTGCACGCCGAACGCCTCGCCCGCGACTGCCGCATCCTGTTCGGCACCGAACTGGACCTGCCGCGCGTGCGCGAACTGGCCCGCCGCGCCGCCCGGTCCCACCCCTCGCCCCGCGTCGTGCGCGTGACCGTCTTCGACCCGGACATGGACCTGGGCCGTCCCGCCGCACGCGCGTTCCCCCAGATCCTGGTCACCACCCGCCCCGCGCCCGACCCGAACGCCCCGCCGCGCCCCCTGCGCCTGGGCACCCGGCCGTTCACCCGCGACACGCCCCAGGTCAAGAGCACCGGTCTGTTCGGCTCGGTCCACCAGCGCCGCGCCGCCCAACTCGACGGCCACGACGACGCCCTGTTCACCGGGGCGGACGGCCGCGTCGCGGAGGGGCCGACCTGGAACATCGGCTTCCTGGACGGCGGCGGCCTGGTCTGGCCGCAGGCGCCGTGCCTACCGGGCGTGACCGCGCAGCTGGTCGAACGGGCCGCCGTCGGCCTGGGGATCCCGGTCTCGACCCGGGTCGTCCCCACAGCCTCCTGCACACGGATGGCGGGCGCGTTCGTCACCAACGCCACGACCGGTGTGCGCCCGGTGACCGCGATCGACGGCGTCCACCTGCCGCGTTCGGTCCTCATCGACCGGCTCGCCGAGGCCTACTCCGCCCTCCCCGGCCAACCGCTCTGACCCACCCCACGGCCCCGTTCGTCACGGTCCGTGGCGGAACCTCCCGCGACGCGCCAGCCGGGCACACCACTCGGTCTCCCCCTACCATCCGGAATACGCCGGCCGTGACCTGCACGGACGACACATCGACACCGGACACCGCCGTCCCGGCCAGCAGGGCAGCCGACCCTCCGGGGCTGGGGAGGAGCCACCATCTCAACCCTGCGCGACTACATACGGGAACACACCAACCCCGCGGTCTTCGGCGTATCCGGAGTCGTGATCCTCACCTTCGTCACCGTCGGCATCGTCGCCACCGACCCGCTTCTCAACGCGGCGACGGCCACCCGCGACTGGATCGGGAACCAGCTCGGCTGGATCTACGTGCTGTGCACGACGTTCTTCCTCGTCCTGGCCGTCTTCCTCATGCTCAGCAAGTTCGGCCGGATCCGGCTCGGCCCCGACGACTCACGGCCGGAGTTCAGCACCCTGGCGTGGTTCGCCATGCTCTTCACCACCGGCATGGGCATCGGCCTGGTGTTCTGGGGCGTCTCCGAACCCATCCACCACCTGACCTGGCCGAGGAACTCCGACTTCCTCGTGCCCGAGGGCGAGGCTCCGCCGGTGGAGGCCGCCGACGAGGCGCTCGCCCTGAGCTTCTTCCACTGGAGCTTCCACCCGTGGGCGATCTACATCGCGCTCGGGATGTCGCTGGGCTACTTCACGTTCCGCAAGAACCTGCCGCTGCGTCCGGCCTCGGCCCTGTACCCGCTGATCGGCGACCGCGCGTTCGGCTGGCCGGGCAACCTCGTGGACATCCTGGCGGTGTTCGGCACGCTCTTCGGCCTGGCCACCTCCCTGGGCCTGGGCACGCTCCAGATCAACGGGGGGCTCAGCCACGTGTTCGGGCTGCCGGTCAACCAGATGACGCAGTCGCTCATCATCGTCGTCATCACCGGCATCGCCCTGCTGAGCGTCCTGGCCGGGATCGACAAGGGCATCCGGCGCCTGTCCGTCATCAACCTGTGGCTGGCGTTCGCGCTGCTGGTCGTCATCTTCCTGTTCGGGCCCAAGCTGTGGATGATGAGCACCATGACCACGGCCGCGGGGGAGTACTTCGCCGCGCTCATCCCGCTCAGCCTGTCCTTCCCGAGCCCGCTCGCCGATCCGCAGGCGGCCCAGTGGACCACCACGTGGAGCATCTTCTACTGGGGTTGGTGGATCTCCTGGGCGCCGTTCGTCGGCATCTTCCTGGCCCGGATCTCCTACGGGCGCACCATCCGCGAGTTCGTGGTCGGCGCCCTGTTCGCCCCGGTGATCGTCTCCGTCCTGTGGTTCGGCGTCTTCGGCGGGTCCGGGCTGTACTACGAGCTCTTCGAGGGCGCGGGACTGTCCGCGCTCAACGAGGAGGACCGCGCGTTCCGGCTCGTGGACGCGATGTTCACCTTCTCACCCGTGATGGGCGACGCGATCGCGCTGCTGCTCATCCTCGTGGTCACGATCTTCTTCGTCACCTCCTCCGACTCCGGCTCACTGGTGGTCGACACGCTGACCAACGGCGGCGACACCCACCCGGTGAGGGGACAGCGCGCGTTCTGGGCGATCTCCGAGGGCGCGGTGACGCTGGTCCTGCTCGTCCTGGGCGGCGAGGACGCCCTGGCCGCCCTCCAGGCCGCCGCGGTCGTGACCGGTCTCCCCTTCGCCGTGATCCTGCTGTTCATGCTGTGGGGCCTGGGCAGGGCGCTGGCCGAGGAACCGCCGCCCGACGCCGCACGGGGCCGGTCGGTCCAGGAGCGGCGCACCACCCCCCGACCCCGGAGCGAGTGACGGCCGCGTGGCCCAGCCGGAGACCGAGACCCGCAGGAGGCGGACGTGACACGCAAGAAGTTCGGCAACCCCTTCCACGGGGTGATGGACATGATCACCGAGATGAACCGGATCTCCGAGACCATGTCCTCGAGCGAGATCAGCCACGCCGGGGAGCGCGAACGCGGCTTCGCCGACGCCTGGAGCCCGCCGACCGACATCCTCGCGCGCGGCGACGACCTGGTGATCCGCTGCGAGATGCCGGGGGTCTTCGAGGAGGACGTGACGGTCAGCCTCAGCCAGAACGTCCTCACCATCAGCGGCCAGCGCCGCCGGGACGAGGACGACGTCGTGTACTACTCCTCGGAGCGGTACATGGGCGCGTTCCGCCGCGACATCAGCCTCCCCGAGAACATCGGGGACGAGGACGTCGAGGCGACCTACGGGGAGGGGCTGCTGGAGGTGACCGTGCACGGCGCGGCCAACGCCGCCGTACCCACCACGATCTCGATCAGCAGGCGGCGCCGCTGACCCGGGCCCGCCGAGCGCCGCGGCGGGCCCCGTACGGACACGGACTTCTCCTCACCGGCTCTGTGACCCCACGGCGGGAACCGGGCGCGGCCCCAGGGCGACTGTCACGGTGAACGGCCGCGTCCGCGGCCCGACCACGGAGTCATCCGATGCACCAGCGCACGACCCGTTCCGCCACCGCGGCGGCCCTGTTCGCCCTGGCCCTCAGCGCCTGCGGTGGGAGCGGCGAGCAGGAGGACAACCCCGCCGAGGAGGTCGCCGCGGACGCCACGGCGGCCGACGGCTTCGAGATCACCGACCCCTGGATCAAGGCGGTCACCCAGGACGAGGGCATGACCGGTGTCTTCGGTGAGATCACCAACAGCTCCCAGAGCGAGCTGACCGTCGTCGCCGCCGAGGCCGACGGCGCGGACATGGTGCAGCTCCACGAGGGCACCCTGGAGGGCGCCGACGCCAGCATGAGCGAGATGGAGGGCGGCTTCGTCGTCCCGGCCGGCGGTAGCTACCCCCTGGAGCCCGGCGGGGACCACATCATGCTCATGGAGCTGACCCGGGACCTGGCGGCGGGCGACGAGCTCACCGTCACCGTGGAGTTCGAGGACGGCTCGACCACCACCTTCGACGCGGCCATCCGCCCCTACACCGGCGCCAACGAGGACTACGGCGACATGGAGGGCGACGGCACGGGCGACATGGAGGACATGGACGAGGGCCACGAGGGCCACGGCGACGGCTCGGGCACGGGCGAGGACGGTGGCGGCTCCGACGACGGATACGGGGACGAGTGATGGCCGCCCCCGAACCCGACGACGCACGCGGCGGCCGGATGAGCCGCCGGGGCCTGCTCCTGGGCGGCGCGGCCGGACTCGGGGCCGCGGGGATCGGCGCGGCCGGGGCCACCGCGGCGCACCGGCTGGTCGGTGGCGCCGACCCGGCTCCCGGATCGGAGTCGGCGCCCCCGCACGGCGGCCGGACCGTGCCGTTCCACGGTCGGCGCCAGGCCGGGGTGGAGACGCCGCCGCAGGCGCACGCCACGTTCGTCGCGCTCGACCTGAACGAGGACGCCGACGCCGACGCCGTGCGGCGGCTCATGGTCATCCTCAGCGACAACGCCGCCCGCCTCACCCAGGGCGCCCCCTCCCTGACCGACACCGAGCCCGAACTGGCCGAGGTCCCGGCCCGGCTGACCACCACCTTCGGGTTCGGGCGCGGGTTGGTCGAACGGGTGGACCCCGACGCCGTGCCCGAGTGGCTGGGGCCGCTGCCGGAGTTCGACCGGGACGACCTGCGCCCGGAGTGGGGCGGGGGCGACCTGCTCGTCCAGGTCTGCGCGGACGACCCGGTCACCGTCTCGCACGCCGTGCGGATGATGGTCCGGGACGCCCGCCCCTTCGGTCGGCCGCGCTGGTCCCAGAGCGGGTTCCGGCGCTCCTACGGCTCCCAGCCGGACGGCACCACGATGCGCAACCTCATGGGCCAGGTGGACGGCACCGTCAACCCGAAACCGGGGACGGAGGACTTCGACCACCTCGTCTGGGGCGGGAACGGCCCGGACTGGATGGCCGGCGGCACCAGTGTCGTGCTGCGTCGGATCGCCACCGACCTGGACACCTGGGACGAGATCGACCGGCCCGCCCGTGAGGCCGTGGTGGGGCGCCGTCTGGACAACGGCGCCCCGCTGACCGGTGAGAACGAGCACGACGAGGTGGACCTGGCGGCCACCGGCCCCGACGGCCTGACCGTCATCCCGTCGTTCGCGCACGTGCGGCGGGCGCGGACGGGCGACCCGGACGAGCGGATCTTCCGCCGCGGCTACAACTACGACCTGCGCGACGGCACCGGGGGCGAGGCCGGACTGCTCTTCGCCTCCTACCAGGCCGACCCGCTGCGCCAGTTCGTCCCCATCCAGCGCCGGTTGGACGAGCTCGACCTGCTCAACGAGTGGGTCACGGCCGTGGGGTCGGCGGTGTTCGCCGTTCCTCCCGGATGCGAGGAGGGGGGATACGTCGGCGCGACACTCCTGGAGGGATGAGCTCCGGGATGCCAGTATGAGTTCCATGACGGAGCGCCCACCGCTGCGCACGGTACGCGCCGGGGTCTTCACCTCGGTGTGCGCTTCGGTGTCGGTGGGCGGTCACTCCCTCTCGTCCGGGCACGGTGTCCCCCTGGGCGGCCTGATCGTCGGATCGGCCCTGGTCTACGCGGTGGCCTGGGCCGTGACCGGCCGGGAACGGGGACTGGGCGCGATCGCCGGCTGGATGGCCTGGTCCCAGTCGGCGCTCCACCTCGTGTACACGACCGCGCAGTCCGCGGGAGGCCACCACGGCTCCTACGACGAGGCGCTGGCGGCCGCCTCCGGCAGCGGCGGCATGCTGGCCGTCCACGCGGCCGCCGGCGCGGTGTGCGCCTGGTGGCTGCGCCAGGGCGAGGCCGCACTCTTCGCCTACCTGCGTCTGGTCGCCGTCGCGCTGCTGCCGCTCCTGGCGCTGGCCACGGTGTCTCCTTCGCCGCCCCGACCGCGGACGACGGGGTCGGCGGCGCCCCCGCGCGGCCGGGAGACCGTGCTCTACCTGCGGCACAGCCTGGTGCTGAGGGGTCCTCCGGCGTTCTGCTGAGGCCCGTCCCGCGTACCGCCCACGAGCGCCGCCGCACCGGCGCGGCCCCGGGCGCCCGCGGGTCCCGGTTCGGGCAGACGCCTCCGCTCCCGTCCCACGCGCTTCGCCCCTGGTCGGCGCAGTCCGCCACCGGGCCGGCCGAACGCGTCCAGAACCAGGAGAGAGCCCCCCATGCCTGTCGAGACCACCCCTCCGGACGGCGAACTGGAGCGCCTGGCCTTCGCCGCGCGCGACGGATCCGCCGCCGCCCTCGACATCCTCGTCCGCAGGACCAGGCCCACCGTGATCCGGCACATCGCCCGCCGGGTGCCCGCCGGCCGGGTCGAGGAACTCACCCAGGAGACCTACCTGCGGGCACTGCGCAGTCTGCCCCGGTTCGCCGGTCGGGCGCCCGTGCGGTCGTGGCTGCTGGCGATCGCCCGCAACACCGTCGCCGACGGCTACCGCAGCGAGGCGGCCCGGCCAAGGTGTGTCAGCCTCAACGACTGGGACCGGTTGTCCGTGCGGTTCACCCGCTTCGACGAGCACCTGGCCCTGCTCGACCTGTTGAACGGGCTCACTCCCGAACGGCGGCAGGCGTTCGTACTCACGCAGGTCGAGGGCCTGACCTACGCCGAGGCGGCGCGGATCGCCGGGGTTCCCGTGGGGACCATCCGCTCACGGGTCTCCCGGGCCCGGGAGGACCTGCTGCGCGGGTTCACCGGCTGACCGGCTGCCGAGCGGGGCGGTTCCCGAGGTGTCCTTCCGCGGTCCGTGGAAGGACACCCCGGGCTGGTCCGGGCGCCGCCGGGGTTCCTACGGACGGGGCCGAGCCGTAGGCGTCCGTTGAGGCTGCCCGCCCCGCCGCGAAACGGCCCCTCGGGCGGTGGAGGGCGGCGGGCGGGCCGAAGCGCGGCGGAGGACCAGAACACGCGCCTCTAGAACTCGCGGTCCTTGTCGTAGGGACCGATGACCGCCAGCGCGCGCGGACGCGCGAGCAGTTCGGCGGCGGCCTCGGCCACGTCCTGCTCGGTCACGGCGTCGAACAGCGCCAGATCCTCGTCGATCGACAGGTGACGGGGGTGGTTGAGCTCGTGTCCGAGCAGCCGCCCCATCCGGGCGTTGGTGCCCTCGTTGCCCAGCACCCACGTGCCCTGGATCTGCCCCTTGGCCCGGGTGAGCTCCTCGGCGGTGATCCCGGCCGCGGCCACCTTCGCCAGCTCGTCCCGGCACACGCCGATGACCTCGTCGGCCTTCTCCGGCAGGCAGCCCGCGTAGATCTGGAACGTCCCGGTGTCGGCGTAGCCCATGTGGTAGGCGTGCACGGCGTAGGCCAGGCCGCGCTTCTCCCGCACCTCCTGGAACAGGCGGGAGGACATGCCGCCGCCGAGGGCGGCGCTGAGCAGCCGGACCGCGTGCCAGCGGGAGTCGGTGCGCGGCAGGCCCTCCGATCCCAGGATGATGTGGGCCTGCTCGGTCTCGCGCGGCTCCACCACCGTGCCGCCGAACGTCTGCACCGGGCCGCCCGCCAGGCGCGGGCGTGCCGGTCGGGCGTCCCCGGCGGCGGCGAGCTTGTCGGCGAACATCTCGCGGACCCGGGCCACCACCTCGTCGTGGTCGAGGCTGCCGGCCGCGGTCACCACCAGCTCGCCGGGCACGTAGGCGGACCCGTACTGTTCGAGGATCCGCTCGCGGGGCAGAGCGCGGATGGTGTCGATCGTGCCGAGGATCGGCCGCCCCAGCGGGCTGTCCCCGAAGAAGTGCGCGGCGAAGACGTCGTCCACCAGGTCGGCGGGCTCGTCCTCGTACATGGCGATCTCCTCCAGGATCACGCCGCGCTCGGTCTCCACCTCGCCCTCGTCGAGTACCGAGTTGGCGACCATGTCACCGACCACGTCGATGGCCAGCGGCAGGTCCCGGTCGAGCACCTTGGCGTAGTAGCAGGTGTGCTCCTTGGTGGTGTAGGCGTTGTGGTCGGCGCCCACACCGTCGAGGAGCGCGGAGATCTCCATCGCCGAACGCGTCCGGGTCCCCTTGAACAGCAGGTGCTCCAGGAAGTGCGCCGAGCCCGCGTGCGCCGCGTCCTCGTCGCGCGAACCCGTGGTCGCGGAGATCCCGAAGGCGGCGGACCTCCCCCCGGGGACGTCCTCGGTGACCACCCGCAGGCCGCCGGGCAGCACGGTACGCCGCACGAGACCGGACCCGCGTTCGGGCTCCAGCAGCGTGACGGTGGTGCCCGGCTCCTGCTCGGCGGCGATGGGGACAGAGCTCATGAAACCTTCTTCTTCGCGTCGTTGGTGCGCTGGATCGGTCCGTGTGCGGTGCGCGCCCCACCGGTCCGGCGGAGTATAGGCGGCGGGGGCGGCCACACCACCGGTGCGACCGCCCCCATCAGCTGACTTCTCCGATCAGATCCGGCCGATCAGGTGTTCTCGGAACGGCTGGAGGAACGGCGGCGCCGGCGGCGCGGCGCGTCCCCGCCCTTCTCGGCGGGCTTGTCGTCACCGGACTCGGCGGCGGGCTCCTCGGCCGCCGGGGCGGACTCGGCCTCGACCACCTCGACCGGGACCAGCGACAGCTTGCCGCGGTCGTCGATCTCGCGGATCTCGACCTGGATCTTCTCGCCGATGCTGATCACGTCGTCGAGGTTCTCGATCCGCTTGCCGCCGTGCAGCTTGCGGATCTGTGAGATGTGCAGCAGGCCGTCCTTGCCGGGCAGCAGCGACACGAACGCGCCGAACGTGGTCGTCTTGACGACGGTGCCCAGGTAGCGGTCCCCGACCTCGGGCATGGTCGGGTTGGCGATCTGGTTGATCGTGTCCCGGGCGGCCTCGGCGGACGGGCCGTCGGTGGCGCCGATGTAGATCGTGCCGTCGTCCTCGATGGTGATCTCGGCGCCGGTGTCGTCCTGGATCGAGTTGATCATCTTGCCCTTGGGGCCGATGACCTCGCCGATCTTCTCCACCGGGACCTTGACGGTGAGGATGCGCGGAGCGTTCGGGCTCATCTCGGCCGGACGCTCGATGGCCTCCTGCATGACGTCGAGGATGGCCAGACGGGCGCCGCGCGCCTGCTGGAGCGCCAGCGCGAGCTGCTCGGCGGGGATGCCGTCGAGCTTGGTGTCGAGCTGGAGCGCCGTGATGAGCTCACGGGTGCCGGCGACCTTGAAGTCCATGTCGCCGAACGCGTCCTCGGCGCCGAGGATGTCGGTCAGCGTGACGAACTCGTCGCCCTCGCTGATCAGACCCATGGCGATGCCGGACACCATCTCCCGGAGGGGCACACCGGCCGCCATCAGGGACATGGTGGAGGCGCAGACCGAACCCATCGAGGTGGAGCCGTTGGAGCCCAGCGCCTCGGACACCTGCCGGATGGCGTACGGGAACTCCTCGCGGGAGGGCAGGACCGGGAGCAGGGCCCGCTCGGCGAGCGCGCCGTGACCGATCTCGCGCCGCTTGGGCGAGCCCACCCGGCCGGTCTCACCGGTGGAGTAGGGCGGGAAGTTGTAGTTGTGCATGTAGCGCTTGGTCTTCTCCGGGTTGAGCGTGTCAACCGTCTGCTCCATGCGCAACATGTTGAGCGTGGTCACACCCAGGATCTGGGTCTCGCCGCGCTCGAAGAGGGCCGAGCCGTGCACCCGCGGCAGGATGCCGACCTCGGCGCTCAGCGAACGGATGTCCTTGGGGCCGCGGCCGTCGATACGGACCTTGTCCCGCAGCACGCGCTCACGCATGAGCTGCTTGGACAGGGAGCGGAAGGCGGCGCCGACCTCCTTCTCGCGCCCCTCGAAGGCCTCGCCGACCTTCTCGACGGCGACGGCCTTGACGCGGTCCAGCTCGGCTTCGCGCTCCTGCTTGTCCGCGATGGTCAGCGCCTTGGCCAGGTCCTCACGGACGGCGGAGTCGACGGCCTCGTAGGCGTCGTCCTCGTAGTCCAGGAAGACCGGGAACTCGGCGACCTCGCGGCTGGTCTGCTCGGCCACGGCGGCCTGGGCGCGGCACAGGACCTTGATGAAGGGCTTGGCGGCCTCCAGGCCCTCGGCGACCGTCTGCTCGTTCGGGCCGACGGCGCCCTCGGCGACCAGCTTCAGGGTGCGGGTGGTGGACTCCGCCTCGACCATCATGATCGCGACGTCGCCGTCCTCCAGGACGCGCCCGGCGACGACCATGTCGAAGGTGGCGTTCTCCAACTCGGAGTGGGTGGGGAAGCCGACCCACTGGCCCTCGATCAGGGCGACGCGCACGCCGCCGATCGGGCCGGAGAACGGGATGCCGGAGATCTGCGTGGACATCGAGGCCGCGTTGATGGCGACGACGTCGTACAGGTGGTCCGGGTGCAGGGCCAGGATCGTCTCGACGATCTGGATCTCGTTGCGCAGGCCCTTCTTGAACGACGGGCGCAGCGGCCGGTCGATCAGGCGGCAGGTGAGGATGGCGTCCTCGGAGGGACGGCCCTCGCGCCGGAAGAAGGAGCCGGGGATGCGGCCCGCGGCGTACATGCGCTCCTCGACGTCCACCGTCAGCGGGAAGAAGTCGAGGTTGTCCTTGGGACGCTTCGAGGCGGTGGTGGCGGACAGGACCATGGTCTCGTCGTCCAGGTACACCGTCGCCGAACCGGCGGCCTGCTGAGCCAGCCGGCCGGTCTCGAAGCGGATGGTTCGGGTGCCGAAGCGACCGTTGTCGATCACGGCTTCGGCCGAGTACACGCCCTCCATGGGCGACCTCCTACTACACGTTCTCGGGGCGCACCCGGCGGGTCCGTGCCCGGGGTGCGCTGATGTCTCGTCCCGCGTCCGTGCCCCGGAGTTGATGACGGCCGGTCATCGATCGAAGTCCACGGAGCCCGACGTGGGGCGTCCGGAGACCACTACCGAGGACCGGCCTCGACTCTGCGGCCGAGGGAAGGATCGCGGGTGTACCTCTGTGAACTTGTGGTATCCACACGCGGCGGCGTCAACCGGCGCGCGTGTCACACCTTACTAACAAAGCGGGAGCGGCCGAAGCCACTCCCGCGAGCCACCTAGCGGCGCAGACCCAGACGCTCGATCAGCGAGCGGTAGCGGGTGATGTCCTGCTTGGCGATGTACTTGAGCAGACGGCGGCGGCGGCCGACCATCAGGAGCAGGCCACGACGGCTGTGGTGGTCGTGCTTGTGGTCCTTGAGGTGCTCGGTCAGCTCGGTGATGCGGTGCGTGAGCAGCGCGACCTGGACCTCAGGGGAGCCGGTGTCGCCCTCGGAGGTGGCGTACTCGGCGATGATCTTTTCCTTGGTGGCGGCGTCGATCGACACAGCGCTCCGTTTCTTCGTTGTCGGTACGCGGGAAGGGCCCGGCCGAGCGGCCGGGGTCAGACGCGGTGACCGCGCGTACGAACAGTCACCGTCGCGTGCGATGGGCGCGGGCCCCGCCACGGGCGTGGGCGCGCCTCGATCCCGGATTCGGGCCCCCGGAAGGAGGACCGGCCGCGGGGCACACGTGGACGCCACCCAGCCTACCGCAAACGGCGAGGTGAAAGCCCCTTCGCGGGGGAGGGCGGGTGGCCGCTCAGCTCACTCGGACAGGACGTCGCGGCAACGGTCCACGTCGCGCCGCATGGCCACGATCAGCTCGTCGATGCTGTCGAAGCGCTCCTGGCCGCGGATGTGCTCGGCGAACTCCACGGCCATGTGGGCGCCGTAGAGCTCCAGGTCGTCGCGGTCCAGGGCGTAGGCCTCCACGGTCCGCTCCGCGCCGTCGAACGTGGGGTTGGTACCCACCGAGATCGCCGCGGGCCACCGCGACTCCCGCCCCTCGGACGGGGACGTGTGGCTGAGCCAGCCCGCGTACACGCCGTCACCGGGGACCGCCGCGTGCGGAGTGAGATTCATGTTGGCGGTGGGGAAGCCGAGCAGTTCGCGCCCGCGCGCGGCGCCGTGGACGACCCAGCCCTCCACCCGGTGCGGGCGGCCGAGCAGCCCGGCCGCGCTGGCGACGGCGCCCTCGTCGAGCAGGGCGCGCACGCGCGTGGAGGTGACGGTGGCGCCGTCGGTCACCAGACTCACCCCGTCGGCGGTGAAGTCGTGCTTGTTGCCGAGTTCGGACAGCACGGCCACGTTCCCGGCCGCGCGGTGCCCGAACCGGAAGTCCTCGCCCACGACCACGGCCGCGGCGTGCAGGTGGTCGACCAGGACGGTCTGGACGAACTCCTCCGCGCTCAGGGCGGAGAGCTCCTCGGTGAACGGCAGGACGCAGACGGCGTCGGCTCCGTGCTGTTCCAGCAGCTCCACCCGCCGGTCCATCGGCGTGAGCACCGACGGCGTGCTACCGCGCAGGACTGCCTGGGGATGCGGGTCGAACGTGACGACGACCACGGGGAGTTCGAGCGCGTGCGCCCGACGCGCCGCGGTCGCGATGACCGCCTGGTGGCCGCGGTGCACGCCGTCGAAGACGCCCATCGCCACCACGGACCGGCCCCACCCCGGGGGAACGTCTCCCAACCCAACCCATCGCCCCACCTGAGGACTCCCTTTCCGCGCCTGTGCCGTACGACCGCGCGATGCTCCGTGGGCGCGCGGTCCCCTGGGAACAAGGGTGCCATGTCGGCCCCAGCTCCGTGCACGCCCGGGCGCTCCGAAGTCCCCTCTGCCCGTGGCAGAAGCGGGTTGGCGCGGCGTCGGGGGTCCCGTAGGTTCACCGCATGGCGAGAATCACCATCGGTCGGACGAGTCTGGGCTACGAGGAGAAGGGGACGGGGTCCCCGGTCGTCCTCGTGCACGCCGCGGTCGGGGATCGGAGCATGTGGGACCACCAGTTCGAGGCGCTGGCGCGGCGCCACCGCGTGGTGCGCTACGACTGGCGCGGGTACGGCGAGTCGGACGACACCGGGGGGCCGGTCGCCCACTACGAGGACCTGCTGGCCCTGATGGACGCGCTGGGCATCGGGCGGGCCGCCCTGGTGGGCGCGTCGATGGGCGGCGGGCACGCGGTCGACGCGGCGCTGGTCGCACCGGAGCGGGTCACCGGCCTGGCGTTGGTCTGCGCCGGGATGACCGGTCGGGAGTGGCCGGGGAGCTTCACCGAGGCCGCGGGGCGGGCGATGGCCGGAGCCGTTCCCAAGGAGCGCCTGGCACGGTACCGGGAGGGGCACGCCGACCCCGATCCGGCGGACGTGGCGGCGATGGCGCAGGCCCAGGCGCGGTTCGTCGCGCTCGGCCCGCGGCGGGGTCCGGAGGATCTGCCCGCGCCGGTGTGGGAGCGGATCCTGGAGCTGTACCGGACGACCTTCCACCGGATGTGGAGCGGGCCGCCGACCACGATGCGCTCACCGGAGCCGCCCGCCGAGGGCCGCCTGGCGGAGATCGGTGTGCCGACCCTGGTGGTCAGGGGCGGGTGCGACGTTCCCGAGATCCGGGAGGTGTCCGACCTCTACGCGGCGGGCGTCCCGGGCGCGCGCCTGGTGGAGCTGCCGGACGCGGGCCACCTGCCGTCGGTCGAGCGCCCGGAGGAGCTGACCGAGGTCCTCGGCGGGTTCCTGACAGAAGCGGCTCCTTCGAGCTGACTTCTGTGGAAACACACCCATCGCGAGACTGCCACCGCTACGTTACGTAACGTGGACAAGGCAAGGCCCGAAGAACTGGCGGATGATGTTACGACCGCCGCCAAAAACAAACTCGCGCAAGCCCGCCTCACCGAACTGGTCGCTGCTTTGGAAGCGGAGAACGGCCCGGTGAGTGCGGATCAGATTCAAGCGGTCCTTGACATCATCCGTCGGGCCCATGATGAGCAAGGAATCACAGTACAAGGCCCGACGGCAACCCCTGCTGAGCCCCTGGGGGATCAGCGCCTCCCCGAGTAACGATAGGCATCCGCCCTGCCCTGAACATCGAGCACGATGATCGTGTGCGCCGCCTCGTCGATTCGGTAGCGCACACGGTACGTGGAGCGGCGTGCCACCCATTGCCCGCTGAACGGGGTTCGGAGCGGCTTGCCCACCTTCCGTGGCGCTGTTCGAAGGTCTCCGTTCGCCAACTCCCACACAGCTGAAGCGATCTTCATCGGGAGTTCCTCCATCAGTGCCCGACGGGCAGGACGCGCCAGGACGAGGTTGTATCGATCACTCACGCTTGTCCTCGCGCTCTGCTCGCTCACGCAGGAGTTCGACCATCTCCTCAGCGGTCGTCACGTCGCCCGCTTCGATTGACTCCTCGGCCTCACGCAGGCGTTCCTGTTCCTCAGAGCTTTCAAGCAGGGCGAATGTTTCCAAGAGCGACTCGTAGTCGTCCACAGAGATCACCACGGCCGACGGCTTCCCGTTACGCGTGATGGTGACCGAGTCATGGGTTCTCTCGACGTCATCGACGATCTTGGACAGGTTGTTTCTGACCTCGGCCAGCGGCATCGTCATCATGTACATGATTCTAGCCAAGAGCAGAGCTTCATGTACATGATTCACGCCAAGAAAGAATCACGCCGGGTCGAAGACCACCACCGGCTTCATGTGGTCGCGCCGGTTCTCCCCCAGCGCGACCACCCGCCCGTCCGGCGCGAACAGCCCCACCGGACCCGACCCCAGCGAACTCGGGTCGATCCGGTTGCCGTGGCGGATCCGCTTGGTCTCCTCCTCGGTGAGCGTGCGCACCGGGAACGCCGCCGCCACCGCCCGGTCCAGCGGGACCTGCGTGAACTCCTGCGCCAACTGGTCCAGGGTGCGCGCCGCGGACAGGTCGTAGGGCCCCACCCGGGTACGGCGCAGCGCGGTCAGATGGCCGCCCACGCCCAGGTCCGCGCCCATGTCGCGGGCCAGCGACCGGATGTAGGTGCCGCTGGTGCAGGTGACCGTGGCGTCCACGTCCACGAAGGTCCCCTCCCCGTCGGCCACCCGGCGGATGTCGGACACCGTGAACTCCGCGACCGTCACCTCCCGCGCCTTGAGCGCGACCTCCTTGCCCTCGCGGGCTGACTTGTACGCCCGCTTGCCGTCCACCTTGATCGCGCTGACCTGCGGCGGAACCTGCTGGATCCGGCCGGTCAACCGCGCGGCGGCCCCGCGCACGGCGTCGTCGTCCACACCGGCGGCGTCCGCCCGGACCCCGGGCTCGCCCTCGGCGTCGTCGGTGTTGGTCGTCAGACCCAGGCGGATGGTCGCCTCGTAGGTCTTCTCCGTGAGCGTGAGGTGGCCCAGGAGCTTGGTGCCCTTCTCGATCCCCAGCACCAGCACACCGGTCGCCATCGGGTCCAGCGTGCCCGCGTGGCCCACCCGACGGGTCCGCGCCAGTCCGCGCGTCTTGGCGACCACGTCGTGCGAGGTCCAGTCGGCGGGCTTGTCGACGACCACGACACCGCTCTCGGCCATGGATCTCCTCAGAAGAAAACGGGGGCGGCGGCGCGCGTGCGCCGCCGCCGGGATGTCACGCGTTCGGGGACGCTACTCGTCCTCGTCCTCGGGGCGGGGAGCCCTGTACGGGTCGGCCTCCCCCGCGTGCCGGGCGCCGGTGGCCCGCTGGGCCACCTCCTCGTCGGACTGGCGGGCCTTGGCCAGCAGTTCCTCGATGTGCTGGGCGTTCTCCTGCACCTCGTCGACGACGAAGGTCAGGCTCGGCGTGTGCCGGATACCGGTCTGGCGGCCCACCTCGCTGCGGATCACGCCCTTGGCGCTCTCCAGAGCGGCCGACGTGCCCGCCTTCTCCTCCGGGGTGCCGAACACCGTGTAGTACACCGTGGCGTCCCGCAGGTCGGCGGTGATCCGGGCGTCGGTCACCGTCACGAAACCCAGGCGGGGGTCCTTGATCCGCCGGTCCAGCATCTCGGCGACGACGCGCTGGATGCGGTCGGCGATCTTCCGCGCGCGTGCGGCGTCAACCATGGTCAGTCTTCCTCTTCATTGAAGAGCCGCTGCCTGGCGGACAACAGCTCCAGTTCGGGGCGGGCCGCGACGAACCGTTCGCAGGCGTCCATCAGCTCCCGCACGTGCGCGGCGCTCGGCGCGACCACCGCGACGCCGATCTTCGTCCGCCGGTACAGATCGTGTTCCCCGGCCTCGGAGACCGCCACCAGGAACTTGCGGCGCAGGTCGGCGATGACCGGACGCACCACCGAACGCTTCTCCTTGAGCGAGTGGACGTCACCGAGAAGGACGTCCAGGGTCAGCGCCCCAACGTACAAATGATCACCTGTGATGTGTGTGAACCGTCAAAGGCGGGGCCCCGGCCGCTCGGCCGGGGCCCCGTGGATCAGCTTCGCGGCACTAGTCGCGGGGCTTCTCCTGCATCTCGTAGGTCTCGATGACGTCCTCGATCCGGATGTCGTTGTAGCCGACACCGATACCGCACTCGAAGCCCTCGCGGACCTCGGTCGCGTCGTCCTTGAACCGACGCAGCGACTCCACGGTGAGGTTCTCGGAGATGACGACACCGTCGCGGATGAGCCGCGCCTTGGCGTTGCGGCGGATGAGGCCGTCGCGGACGATCGAACCGGCGATGTTGCCGATCTTCGGCACCTTGAAGACCTCGCGGATCTCCGCGCTGCCGAGCTGGACCTCCTCGTAGACCGGCTTGAGGAGACCCTTGACCGCGGCCTCGATCTCGTCGATGGCCTGGTAGATCACCGAGTAGTACCGGATGTCCACGCCCATGCGGTCGGCGAGCTGGCTGTTCTTGCCCTCGGGCCGAACGTTGAAGCCGACGATGATCGCGTCCGCGGAGGCCGCCAGGTTGATGTCGTTCTGCGTGATCGCGCCGACACCGCGCCCGATGACCCGGATGCTCACCTCGTCGCCGCCGGCGTCGATCTTGAGCAGCGACTCCTCCAGCGCCTCGACCGAACCGGACATGTCACCCTTGATGAGGAGGAGCAGCTCGGAGCGCTCGCCCTCCTTGAGGTGGTCCTGCCAGGTGTCGAGGGTGACCCGGCGGGCGGAACGCGCCTGCTGGGCGAAGCGCTCGCGCGCCTCACGCTGCTGGGCGATCTGCCGTGCCACCCGGTCGTCCTTGACGACCAGGAAGTTGTCACCGGCGCTGGGCACGTTGGTGAGCCCCAGCACCTGCACCGGACGGGACGGCTCGGCGCTCTCCACGTTCTGGCCGTGCTCGTCGAGCATGGCGCGGACGCGGCCGTAGGCGTCACCGCACACGATCGAGTCGCCGACGTTCAGCGTGCCGCGCTGGACCAGCACCGTGGCCATGGAACCGCGGCCGCGGTCCAGGTAGGCCTCGATGGCCAGACCCTGGGCGTCCATCTCCGGGTTGGCCTGGAGGTCCAGGGCCGCGTCGGAGGTCAGGACGATGGCCTCCAGCAGGGCGTCGATGTTCTCGCCCTTGAGGGCGGAGATGTCGACGAACTGGACGTCGCCGCCGTACTCCTCGGCGACCAGGCCGTACTCGGTCAGCTGCGCGCGGACCCGCTGCGGGTCGGCGCCCTCGACGTCGATCTTGTTGACCGCGACCACGATCGGCACCTCGGCCGCCTTGGCGTGGTCGATGGCCTCGGCCGTCTGCGGCTTGACGCCGTCGTCGGCGGCCACGACCAGCACCGCGATGTCGGTGACCTTCGCACCACGGGCACGCATGGCGGTGAACGCCTCGTGACCGGGGGTGTCGATGAAGGTGATCTTGCGGTCCTCTTCGTCCACGACCGTGGAGACCTGGTAGGCACCGATGTGCTGGGTGATACCGCCGGCCTCGCCGCTGACGACGTTGGTCTTGCGGACCGTGTCCAGCAGCCTCGTCTTACCGTGGTCGACGTGACCCATGACGGTGACCACCGGCGGCCGGGGCCGCAGGTCGGCGTCGGTGCCGTCGTTCTCACCGAACTCGATGGAGAAGGACTCCAGCAGCTCGCGGTCCTCGTCCTCGGGACTGACGACCTGAACCGTGTACTTCAGCTCCTCACCGAGCAGCTGAAGGGTCTCGTCGGGCAGCGACTGGGTCGCGGTGACCATCTCGCCCAGGTGCATCATGACCTGGACCAGCGACGCCGGGTTGACGTCGATCTTGTCACCGAAGTCCGACAGCGAGGCGCCGCGGGACAGGCGGATGACCTGGCCGTTGCCGCTCGGGATCTTGACGCCGCCGAACGACGGGGCCTGGAGGTCGTTGAACTCCTGACGCCGCTGCTTCTTGGACTTGCGGGCACGCCCGGGACGACCGCCGGGACGCCCGAAGGCACCCGCCGTGCCGCCGCGACCGCGACCGCCGCCACCGGGACGACCGCCGAAGCCGCCCGGACGACCGCCGCCGCCACCGGGACGCGGACCCGCACCCGCGGGGGCTCCCCCGCGACCGCGGCCACCGCCGCCGGGACGACCGCCGCCGCCACCGCGACCGCCGCCGCCGGGCGGGGTCGGGCGGGACGCGGGCATGTTCATCGGGCTGGGGCGCGGACCGCCGGGACGCGGGCCCGGACGCGGGGCGCCGCCGCCCGGACGCGGAGCGCCGGCGGCACCGCCCGGACGGGGGGCGCGCTGGTCGCCGCCGCCCTGCGGACCGCCAGGACGCGGGCCGGGACGGGGACCGGGACGCGGAGCGCCGCCACCCGGACGCGGAGCGCCACCACCGGGACGGGGGGCGCGCTGGTCGCCGCCGCCCTGCGGACCGCCAGGACGCGGGCCGGGACGGGGACCGGGACGCGGGGCGCCGCCCCCCGGACGCGGAGCGGCGGGCTTGGCGCCCATACCGGACGCGTTGGACGCGAACGGGTTGTTACCGGGGCGCGGGCCGGCCGGACGCGGACCGGCCGGACGCGGACCGCGGCCACCCTCGGGACGGCCGCCGCGTTCACCACGCTCACCGCGCTGCGGGCGCTCGCCACGCTGCGGGCCGGGCTTGGGCGCGCCGCCGGGGCGCGGAGCCTCGCCGCGGGGACCCTTCGGGCCGGGCTTGGGCGCGCTGCCGGGACGCGGGGCCTCGCCCTGCGGACTCGGCTTGGCGGCCGGCTTCGGGGTCTCCTTCGGAGCCTCCTTCGGGGCCTCGCCCTGCGGACCCGGCTTGGCGGCCGGGCGCGGACCCGGCTTGGGCGCGGGACCCGGCTTGGGGGCCGCGGCGCGCGCGGAACCCTCGGACGCGGCGGGACGCGGACCCGGCTTGGGAGCCGATCCGCTCTTCTTGCCGCCCTCGGAACCGTTGTTGAAAGCTTCCTGCAGGCGTCGAACGACGGGCGCCTCTATCGTCGAGGACGCCGAACGAACGAATTCGCCCATCTCGTTGAGCTTGGCCAGGACGGCCTTGCTCTCTACTCCGAACTCCTTGGCGAGTTCGTACACCCGGACCTTCGCCACTACTCTCCTTCAGCTTCGGTCCGGGACATGGGCACGTGCCGGACCGTCGTTAGCTTGAGTTACTCATCGCTGCGTACTCATCAGGCGCTCATCGCAATCTCGACCTGCTTCCTCATCGCTACACAACAATGGGCCGGTTCTGCGTGCCGACACAGCACCGCACGCCGACCACGGTTACTACAACACCGTCGGCCGGCTCAGACATTCCAACCCTAACCGGAATACCCCCCGGATCCGCCACTCGGGGTGGCGCCGATCAACGCCTCCACACGTGAGAGGTCCCACCCGGTGGAGCCCCCTCCGTCGCGGCTCCGGAAGGCGCGTGCCCACACCCTGCGACGCACGGCGAGCTCGAGGCACCGCCGGTCGTCGTGCAGGTAGGCACCGCGCCCGGGACGTCGACCCCGGGTGTCGGGCGTGATGGCCGTGCCCTCGGCCACCAGCCGCACGAGGTCGGACTGGACTGCCCGTGACCGGCACCCCACGCACGTGCGCACGGGTCGGTCAAGACCGCCTTCTCCCACCTTATCGCGTCGGGACACGGGCGCGACCCGATTATTCGCCCGCGGCGGCGCCGTCGGCGTCCGCCCCGGCCCCGTCGGCGGGCTCGGCGTCGGAGCGGATGTCGATGCGCCATCCGGTGAGTCGGGCCGCCAACCGGGCGTTCTGCCCCTCCTTGCCGATCGCCAGGGACTGCTGGTAGTCGGGCACGACGACACGCGCGACCCGGGCCGCCATGTCCAGGATCTCCACCGAGTTCACCCGGGCGGGCGACAGGGCGTTGGCCACGAAGACGGCCGGGTCGTCGGAGTAGTCGACGATGTCGATCTTCTCTCCGTGCAGCTCGGCCATGACGTTGCGGACACGGCTGCCGAGCGGGCCGATGCAGGCGCCCTTGGCGTTGACGCCGCCGCGGTTGGAGCGGACGGCCATCTTGGTCCGGTGCCCGGCCTCACGGGCGATCGAGGCGATCTCCACGGTGCCGTCGGCGATCTCGGGCACCTCCAGCTCGAAGAGCTTGCGGACCAGGTTCGGGTGGGTCCGCGACAGGGTGACCGAGGGGCCGCGGTGACCCTTGCGGACCTGCACCACGTAGGCGCGCAGGCGCTCGCCGTGGGTGTAGGTCTCCGTCGGCACCTGCTCCTGGGGAGGCAGGATGGCCTCGATCTTGCCGAGGTCCACCAGCACGTTCCTGGGGTCCTTGCCCTGCTGGATGATGCCGGAGACGATGTCGTGCTCGCGCCCGGCGAACTCGCCCAGGGTGAGCTCGTCCTCGGCGTCACGCAGGCGCTGGAGGATGACCTGCTTGGCGGTGGAGGTCGCGATCCGACCGAACCCGGTGGGGGTGCCGTCGTACTCGCCGACGACCTCGCCCTCCTCGTCGAGCTCGGCCACCCACACGGTCACGTGGCCGGTGGAGCGGTTCAGCTCGACGCGGGCGCGCTTGTCGGCGCCCTCCTCACGGTGGTAGGCGATCAGCAGGGCGTCCTCGATGGCCTTGGCGACCAGCTCGACCGCGATGTCCTTCTCGCGCTCCAGGCTGCGCAGGACACTCATGTCAATATCCACGGGGCTCCCCCTCTAGTCCGCCGCGTCGGCGTCGGCGTCGCGGCGGAATTCCACCTGTACCTTGCCCTTGGCCAGTTCGGCGTGGGCGAAGGTCCGGGGCTGACCCTTGACGTCCAGGGTGACCCCCCGGTCGTCGGCGTCGGTGACACGGCCGGTGACCTCGCCGCCCTCGGCGAGGGTGGCCTTCACCAGTCGGCCGCGGGAGCGGCGCCAGTGGCGGGGCTGCGTCAGGGGCCGGTCCACGCCGGGAGAGGTGACCTCCAGGACGTAGGGAAGCTCACCCATGACGTCGGAGGCGTCCAGGGCGTCGTTGACGTCCTGGGAGACCTCGCCCACCGTGTCCAGGTCGACCCCGTCGTCGGAGTCCACGACCACACGCAGCACCCGGCGCTTTCCCGCCGGTGTCAGGTCGACGGCCTCCAGGTCCAGTCCGGCCTTGGCCAGTACCGGCTCCAGCAGCTCGGCGATGCGCTCGAGACGCGCCTGCGCTCCCATGTCGTGTCTGCCCCTCCAACAACGGCGAAATCCCGCCCACTCGGCCTGTGGCCGCTGTACCGGGGCGGTCCAGCTCTGTACGTAGTCTGCGACATATCCCGCGCGTCGCGTCGCGACGGCGGTCGTGCTGCAAGGGTATCCACTCCCGGACACGTTCCAGGTCGCCGACGGTGGACGGGGCGCGTCGAAACGCGCGTGGGCCGTGGAAAGATGGGGCCCGATGAGAGGAGACCGCGTGGGCCGAAGCGACGTCAGCCGCCGTACGGCACTGGGTGTGGCGTTGGCCGTGGGATTGGCCGGATGCGGCCGCACCGAGTGGTACCCCTCCGACGTGACCCCCGAGGAGCACGTACTGCGTGCGATGATCCGGGAGAAGGAGCGGACGGTGACGCGCTACCAGACGGCTCTGGCGAACGGCACCGGCCCGGAGGAGCTGCTCAACCGCATCCTGGAGCACCACCTGTCCCACGTCGACGCGCTCATGGACGCCCTGCCGGAGAGTTCGGCGACCGAGGGCGAGGAGACCCCCGAGGCGGAACTCCCCGCCCCGGACGCGGCACTGGACACGGCCGGGCTGCGCGCTCTGGAGGCTGCCGCGGCGAGCGCGCGCGTCGACCGGGCCCTGGCCGTCGCCGACCCGGGGCTGGCACAGCTGATCAGCGGGATCGGCGCGTGCGAGGCCGGGCACGCGCACCTTCTGGACCAGGCGGACTGAGCGGATCGAGAGGACGGGCGCAGGTGAGCGAGACGACGGACGTCCCCGGGGCCCTGGCCGAGGCGCTCGGCGCCGAACACGCCGCCGTGTACGGGTACGAGTACCTGCGCGGGGTCGCCGGGGACCAGGGGCGCCGCGACGCGGCCGGGGAGTACTCCCGCCTGCACAAGGCGCTGCGCGACACGCTGCACGACGCCGCCGTGGAACTGGGCGTCGGGCCCGAGACCGCCCGGTCGTCGTACCCGCTGCCCTCGGACCAGGACGCGGCGAGTCTCGACGCGTACGCGGTGGGGATGGAGGAGACCACGGCCAGGGCGTACGTCTGGTTGACCGCCGCCGACGACCCCGCGCTGCGCTCGACCGCGGCCCGCGCGCTCCAGGCGGCCACCGTGCGCGCGCTGGTGTGGGGCGGCGGGCTCGACTCCCTGCCGGGCTTCGAAGAGGCCTGACCGCCCCGCGCGCCCCAGGGGGCTGGGGGAGCACCGGGCGTTCCGACGCCCGGCGCCCCGGCGATCCCCACCGGTACCGGGTCAGGCCCCGCAGGCCGCCTCGGCGCGGTCGACGATCTCGGCCAGCGCGACCTCCTCGCGATTGCCGGTCGCGCGGTCGCGCAGCTCGACGAGCCCGTCCTTGAGGCCGCGGCCGACGATGACGGCCGTGGGGACGCCCAACAGCTCGGCGTCGGTGAACTTCACCCCCGGCGACACGCCCTTGCGGTCGTCCACCAGGACGCGCAGCCCGCGGGCCTCCAGCTCACCGCCGATCCGCAGCGCCTCCTCGATCTGCTCGCCCTTGCCCGTGCCGACCACGTGCACGTCGGCCGGGGCGACCTCACGCGGCCACACGATGCCCTTGTCGTCGTGGGACTGCTCCACGATCGAGGCCACCGCGCGGGAGACGCCGATGCCGTAGGAACCCATGGTGACCCGCTTGGGCTTGCCGTCCGCGCCCAGCGCGTCCACGTGGAAGGCGTCGGTGTACTTGCGGCCGAGCTGGAAGATGTGACCGATCTCGATGCCGCGCGCCGTGTACAGCGTGCCCTCCCCGTCGGGCGAGGGGTCGCCGTCACGCACCTCGGCGACGTCGATCGTGCCGTCCGGGGTGAAGTCGCGTCCGGCGACCAGGTCCACCACGTGGTGGTCGGCCTTGTCGGCGCCGGTCACCCAGGAGGTGCCCGTCACCACGCGCGGGTCGACCAGGTACCGGACCTTGTTGTCGATCAGCGCGCGCGGGCCGATGTAGCCCTTGACGAGGAACGGGTTGGCGGCGAAGTCGGCCTCGTCGAGGAGGGCGACCTCGGCGGGCTCCAGGGACGCCTCCAGGCGCTTGAGGTCGACCTCGCGGTCTCCGGGCAGGCCGATGCCGAGCAGCTCCCACTCCTCGGAGCCGGGGGCGCGCGTCTTGACCAGGACGTTCTTCAGGGTGTCGGCCTCAGCGAAGTCCCGTCCCAGGTCGGCGGCGTTGAGGAAGTCCACCAGCGTCTGGATCGTCGCGGTGCCCGGCGTGTGGTGGACGCGTGCCTCGGGCAGCCCCTCGACGGGCCGGGCGGGCGGTGCGGGGGTCGTGACGGCCTCGACGTTGGCGGCGTAGGAGGAGTCGGTGCTGCGGACGAAGGTGTCCTCACCGGTCGGGGCGACGGCCAGGAACTCCTCGGAGGCCGAGCCGCCCATGGCGCCGGAGGTGGCCGAGACGACCACGTAGTCCAGCCCGAGGCGGTCGAAGATACGGATGTAGGCGGCGCGGTGGGCGTCGTAGGAGGCCTGGAGCCCCTCGTCGTCGATGTCGAAGGAGTAGGAGTCCTTCATGTGGAACTCACGGCCGCGCAGCACGCCCGCGCGGGGCCGGGCCTCGTCGCGGAACTTCTCCTGGATCTGGTAGAGGATGACCGGGAAGTCCTTGTAGGAGGAGTACTCGCCCTTCACCAGGAGCGTGAACAGCTCCTCGTGGGTGGGGCCGAGCAGGTAGTCGGCGCCCTTGCGGTCCTGTAGCCGGAACAGGGTGTCGCCGTACTCGGTCCAGCGGCCGGTCGCCTCGTAGTACTCCTTGGGGAGCAGTGCCGGGAGGAGGACCTCCTGGGCGCCGATGGCGTCCATCTCCTCGCGCACGACACGGGACACGTTCTCCAGGACCATCTTGCCCAGGGGCAGCCACGAGTAGACGCCGGGTGCGGCACGGCGCACGAAGCCGCCGCGCACGAGCAGCTTGTGGCTCGGCACCTCGGCGTCCGCCGGGTCCTCACGCAGGGTGCGCAGGAACAGGTTCGACATCCGCAGTAGCACGGCCACTCCTCGTTGCTGGCGCCGGGACGGCGCTCGGTGGGGACTCTCGGAAACCCAGGCTAGCGGGAGTGGGGACACGTTCGTGCGCGCTGACCATGGGTAGGGCACCCGGCGCGGGAGCGCGGTGGGCGGCCCGCGCCAGGATGTGAGGAGAGGACCATGCGCACCAGGACGATCGGCGGCCGGACCGTGAGCGCGGTCGGGCTCGGCGCGATGCCGCTGTCCCTGAGCGGCCGTCCGCCCAGGGAACACGCGGTCGCGACCGTCCACGCGGCGTTGGACGCGGGGATCACGCTGATCGACACCGCCGACGCCTACCACCGCGACGCCACCGACCCCGGACACAACGAACTGCTGGTCGCCGAGGCGCTGCGCACCTACGGCCGGGACACCTCGGACGTCCTGGTGGCCACCAAGGGCGGCCACACCCGCGACGCGGAGGGCGGCTGGGGGCTCGACGGCAGCCCGGAGCACCTGCGGCGCGCCTGCGAGGAGTCGCTGCGGCGGCTCGGCGTGGAGCGGATAGGCCTGTACCAGTTCCACCGTCCGGACCCGGCCGTCCCCTACGCCGATTCCGTCGGCGCGCTGGCCGACCTGCTCGACGAGGGCAAGGTCGAGATGGTGGGGATCTCCAACGCCGACCCGGAGCAGATCCGCCTCGCGCAGGAGGTCCTGGGCGGGCGGCTGGCGGCCGTGCAGAACGAGTTCTCCCCCGACTTCCGGTCCAGCGAGCCCGAGCTGGAGCTGTGCGCCAAGTTGGGGATCGCCTTCCTTCCCTGGAGCCCCTTCGGCGGCAGGTCCCGGCACGGCGGGCTGGCGGATCGGCACCCGGCCCTGGAGGAGGTCGGGGCGGTCCGGGGCGCGACCCCCTTCCAGGTGTGCCTGGCCTGGATGCTGGCGAAGTCGCCCACGGTGATCCCGATCCCCGGCGCCTCCCGCCCGGAGAGCATCCGCGGGAGCGCGTTCGCCGCCGACCTGGAGCTGACCCCCGAGGAGTTCGCGCGGATCGACGCCTCCTGACCGTTCCGGCCATGGCCTAGCCTGGGGGGATCGGTGAACGGGGGCGGGGCGGCATGGGCAGACGCGGTGCGCGCGGGGCGGACGCGGCGCCAAAGGCGCTGGAGGCGCCCGGCGCCGAGCTGCTCGCCGACGCCGATCGCCCCGACTCCTGGTTCCTGGTGGTCGAGGGCACCCCGCAGTCCCACGTGGACCTCTCCGACCCCACCCACCTGGACTTCTCCTACGTCCGGCGGATCGCGCACGCCGCCGACCTGGTGGCGCCCGAGGGGGAGCCGATCGACGCGCTGCACCTGGGCGCGGGCGCGCTCACCCTGGCCCGCTACGTCGCGCACACCCGCCCGGGGTCGCGGCAGCGCGCGGTCGACGTGGACGCCCCGCTGGTGGAGATGGTGCGCCGACGGCTGCCGTGGGACCGGCGCGCGCAGCTGCGTGTGGGCATCGGTGACGCGCGAGAGTGGATCGCCGCCCGGCACGACGCCAGCGCGGACCTGATCGTCAGCGACGTCTTCGCGGGCGCGCGCACCCCGGCGCGGTTGACGTCGGTGGAGTTCTACACCGAGGCGGCGCGCGTCCTGCGGCCCGGCGGCCTCCTCGTGGTGAACATCGGTGACGGTCACAAGCTCGACCACGCGCGCGCCCAGGTCGCCACGGCCCGCGCGGCCCTGCCGCACGTGGTGCTGACCGCCGAGCCGGGCGTCCTGCGCGGTCGCAGGTTCGGCAACCTCGTCCTGGTGGCGGGGCACCGGCCGCCGCCCGCCGACGACCTGGGCCGCCGCGCGCACCGCGACCCCGAGATGGCGCGCCTCGTGGAGGGTGAGGACCTCGACCGGTTCGCGTCGGGCCGGCCACCGGTGCGGGACGCCGACGCGGTGGACTCCCCCGCTCCCCCGGACGGGGTGTTCTGACCGACGGGGTGCTCCCCCGGGAGTACGCGCGGCGCGCGAGAGCCCTCCCCCGGACGACGCGCGCCCCCGACGCCCTGCCCGTACTGTCGGTGGTGTGGCAGCACTACTCCCGCGCCCCACCCGCACCGACGCCCGGATCGCCCTGGCCCTCCTGGTCCTCTCACTGCTCAGCACCCTCGTGCTGGAACGGGACGCGCTGGTCGCGACCGAGGCCTCGCGTGACGCCTGGCCGTGGGGGTACGCGCTCATCGTGGTCGCGTGCGCGCCCCTGTTCTGGCGGACCTCCCGCACGTGCGTCGGCACGGTCGTGTCGGTGGTCGTCGCGAGCCTGTACTACCCGCTGGGCTTCCCCGACGGGTTGGTGATGTTCGCCGCGGCGGTGATGCTCTACTCCTCGGTCCGGCTCGGGTACCGGGTCTTCGGATGGACGCTGGGGATCGGCCAGTTCGCCTCGATGAGCCTGTACGAGGTCACGGTGACCGGGACGGTGCGGGTGGAGGCGATCGGCCTGGTGGCGTGGGTGCTGGTCGTGCTGTGTTCGGCGGAGGTGATGCGCTGGCGGGCGGAGTACCAGCGCGCCGACGCCGAGCGCGCCGCCGAGGCCACGCGCACCCGGGAGGAGGAACTGCTGCGGCGGGCCGCCGACGAGCGGCTGCGACTGGCGCGTGACGTCCACGACACCGTCGCCCACAACATCTCCCTGATCAACGTCCAGGCCGGGACGGCGCTGTACCTCATGGAGAACGAACCCGAGCGGGCCGCCGAGGCCCTGGCCACCATCAAGGCGACCAGCAAGGACACCCTCACCGAACTGCGGGGCATGCTCGGCGTGCTGCGCTCGGCCGACGAGGCCGCGCCCCGCTCCCCCGTCCGGGGGCTGGACCGGGTCGGAGAGCTGGTGGAGGGTGCTCGGCGGGCGGGGATCGAGGTGCGTGTGGAGACGGCGGGACGGCCCCGACGCCTGCCCGTGGGCACCGACACCGCCGCCTACCGCACCGTCCAGGAGGCCCTGACCAACGTGGTCCGGCACTCGGGCGCCGCCTCCGCGACGGTGCGGATCGACCACCGCGACACGTCCCTGGACATCGAGGTCACCGACGACGGGCACGGCACCGTCGGACCGCCGGAGCACGGCAACGGCATCACCGGTATGGCCGAGCGGGCCGCCCTGCTCGGCGGCACGGTGGACGCGCGCCCCCTGGACGGGGGAGGATTCCGGGTACGGGCGCACCTGCCGTTGGACGGCGGTGGGAGTCCCCCCACCGCGGCCTCCGGTGAGGTCGCGACCGCTGACGGAACGGAGCGACGTTGATCCGGGTGCTGCTCGCCGACGACCAGGCCTTGGTGCGCGCCGGGTTCCGCGCGCTCCTGGACAGCGCACCGGACATCCAGGTGGTCGCCGAGGCCGCCGACGGCGCGGAGGCGGTACGGCTGACCCGCGATGAGCGCCCCGACGTCGTCCTCATGGACATCCGCATGCCGGGCGTCGACGGGTTGGCGGCGGCCGGGCGCATCCTGTCGGACCGGTCCCTGGACCGCACGCGGGTCGTCATCCTCACCACGTTCGACCTGGACGAGTACATCTTCGACGCGCTGCGGGCGGGGGCGAGCGGGTTCCTGGTCAAGGACACCGAACCGGCGGACCTGCTCCAGGCGGTGCGGGTCGTGCACGGGGGCGAGGCCCTGCTGTCGCCGGGAGTCACCCGGCGGCTCATCGCCGACTACGCCCGCCGTCCCAGAAGCGCTCCCGAACCGTCGACGCGCCTGAACGGGCTCACCGAGCGTGAACGCGAGGTGGTCGCGCTGGTGGGCGGCGGGCTGTCCAACGAGGAGATCGCCGCGCGGCTCGTGGTCAGCCCCGCCACGGCCAAGACACACGTGAGCAGGGCGATGGTGAAGCTGGGGGCGCGCGATCGGGCCCAGTTGGTCGTCATCGCCTACGAGGCGGCGCTCGTCACCCCGCGGTGGAGCAGGGAGTCCTGACCGGGCGCCCCCGCGCTCTGGGGAGTCGTCGGGCCGAAGGGCCCCGGGGCCCTGAGCCCCTCTCGGGGATTTCCCCTACACGTCTGGGAGTAGCCGCCTCGGCGTGTGTACGCCGAGAAGTGGTCCCCGGATGTCGCCGACGAGACGATGTGCGGCGCCGGGCCCCCGGCGGATGCTGAGAGCCGTCCACGGCACCCGACCCCGAGGCCCCACGATGCTCGAAGATCCGCTCCTGCTCGCGCGACTCCAGTTCGCGCTGACGGCCGCCACGCACTACATGTTCGTGGCCCTGACGCTGGGCTTGGCCCCCTACATCCTGGTCACCCAGCTGACCGCCGTCCTGCGCGACGACCGCGCGCGGATGACCGCGGTCCGCTTCTGGGGCGGACTGTACCTGGTCAACTACGGCATGGGCGTACTGTCCGGCCTGGTGATGGAGCTCCAGCTCGGACTGAACTGGAGCGGGATCCAGGAGATGTTCGGCTACACCTTCGCCGCGCCGATCGCCCTGGAGACGATGACCGCGTTCTTCGTCGAGTCCACGTTCCTCGGGCTGTGGATCTTCGGCTGGGACCGGATGGGCCGGTGGGCGCACCTGGCCTGTTTCGCCGTGGTCACCGCGACCGCCTACGTGTCCGCGTGGTGGGTGCTGGTCTCCAACGGGTTCCTGCGCAACCCCGTGGGCTTCGAGATGGTCGACGGCGTGGCGCACATGACGGACCCGGCCGCGCTGCTGACCAACCCCGCCTCGGCCCTGGCCTTCGGGCACATCGTGACCAGCGCACTGCTGCTCGGGGCTCTGGTCGTCGCCGCGGTGAGCGCCTACCACCTGGTGCGGCGCAAGGACGATCACGGGATCTTCCGCCGGGGCGTGCGCTACGCGGCGATCACCGTCACGCTCATGGCCCTGCCCGTGGCGACGTTCGGCGGACTCCAGTTCGGAATCGTCGGCGAGGCACCGCCGACCAGCGGCCTCACCTACTCCCCGGGGGAGATCGAGGCGATCGAGGCGGCCCACGAGGGCGGCACGGCGTCGGCGGTCGGGTTGTTCGGAGAGGTGACGATGGTCCTGTCCTGGTTGGTGTTCGCCCTGCTCGGCCCGGTCATGCTGCTGGTCTGGCCGTTCGGCGGACTCGACCGCTGGCGCTGGTTCCTCGCCCCGCTCACGGTGACGCCCTTCCTGCCGTACGCGGCGAGCGTCGGCGGCTGGGTGTTCCGCGAGACCAACCGCCAGCCGTGGGCCGTCGTCCACCACCTCACCACGGCGGACGCGATGACGCCCCTGTCCCCCGGGATGGCCCTGCTGTCCTTCTCCCTCTTCACGGCCGCGTTCGCGGTCCTGGCCTCGGTCACCTGCTGGCTCCTGGCGCGCTACGCCCGGCGCGGCCCGGAGGGCGGTCCCCTCGCCGCCCGCCGCGAGGCCGAGCACGGGGAGCCCGCCGCCCCCGTCCACTCGTTCTGACCTTCCTGGGAGCACACCATGGACGTCCTGTCCTCCGCACTCCTCGCCCTGTTCCTCGTGGGTTACCTCGTCCTGGCCGGTTCCGACGTCGGCCTGGGGATGCTGATGCCCGCCGTGGCGCGCACACCCGGCCAGCGCCGCCGGACCGTCGCCGCCGTCGCCCCCTGCTTCCTCGCCTCGGAGGTGTGGCTGGTCGCCGCCGTCGGTGTCCTGGCCGGCCTGTTCCCGTACACCGAGCACCACGTGGTCGCGAAGCTGTGGCCGGTGCTCGTCGCCCTCCTCGCCGGATGGCTGGTCCGCGACGCCGGACTGTGGTTGCGCGCTCGGATCGACCGGCCGGGGTGGCGGTCCGCCTGCGACGGCGCCGTCGTGGCGGGCGGCTGGGCGGTCGCCGTGGCGTGGGGCCTGGTGGTGGCCGGGCTGCTCACCGGCGGTCTGGTCGCGAGCCTCTTCACCGTCGCGTGCGCGGCCACGGTGGTCTGCCTGTTCGCTCTTCGAGGCGCGGCCTTCGGCGCCGATCGGCTGGTCGGCGCCGACCACTGCGACAGCGCGGACGTCGCGGCCCGCGCGACGCGCCCGCTGGCCCGGGTCGGTGCGGGTCTGGCGGTCGTCACCACCGTCGCCGCCTTCCTTCCCGGGGGGCCGGCGGGCGGTGCGCCGGTCGTGGCGGCGGCCCTGGCGGTGGTCCTGCTCGGCGCGCTGGTGATGACGAGCGGGTTGAGGGGGCCGATGCTGTCGCGGCACACGTCGGCGGTCGCGATCGCGGTTCCGGGCGCGCTGGTGGCGCTGACGGCCGGCCTCCCGACGGCTCCGATCCCGGACACGACCGCCGTGTTCGTGTGGTCCTGGCTCGCGCCCGTGGTTCCGGTCATGGTCCTGGGACAGGTTTGGCTCTACCGAATGACACGCCGGTCGGCAACGGAGCCCACCTTCTTCGCCTGACCGAATCCCCGATGAAAGACCAGTTCAGATCGGGTTCACAAGGAAAAGTTCGGCAGGCGGCCCGGGCGGGTGCGGCCTGTCGAGGATGTCCGGCGGGTTGGAGGGGGCGGGCGTGGGGCACCTCTGTCGTCGGGATACGTGCCCGTGGCGCCCCCTGCGAATCAGGGGCTGTGATGTGATCGGCCACGGGCACCGTCGAGCCCGGAGGAGGGACCGTGACTCACCCCCTGACCACGCCCCCGATGCTGAGCGGATGCAACTGCGGCTCCGGTTGCGGCTGCGGTTGCCAGAGCGGCGGCTCCTGCAGCTGCGGCGGGAGCTGCGGCTAGAGCGCACCGACACGGCGACACGCGGTCGCCCGACACACCGAGGCACGGGCCGCCCCCGGAGGGCGATCCGTGCCTCGCACCCTCCGCGTGTCGCGACATTCCGCAATGATGACTATACTCTGTGTGACATCGCGAGGCCGCGTATCCACCCGGCGGGGGGAGATCAGCGATGTCACCGTTCACCACGTCAGCGTCACGTGGAGGGATCACCTCCGAACACGCGCGACTGCTCCGCTGCGTCCAGGGCATCCGGGAACGCTCGGCCCGTGCGGTTCCGTGGGAACCCGACACGGTCGGCCTGCCGCCCGCGGGCGACTCCGGCGGCGCCCTGGCCCGGATCAACGACGTCGCCTTCTACGCGAGCGCACGCGACGAGGTCACCGCGCTGGCGGGGGTCTGCGTGGACCTGCTGTTCCTCCACAGACCCGACGAGGGGGCCGAGGGCGGGGGCCACCGGTGCCTGGGCTGCGGACTGCCGTGGCCGTGCCTGACCTTCGGCGAGCTCACCCGGCTGCTGCGCTGACCGCACCGCCCCGGAACACGAGCCGCCCCGCCCTGGAGACAAGACACCGCCCGATGGGGTCGGGGCGCGATCCGACCGCACCGGGCGGCGCTTCTTGCACTCGCCGTCCGTTGGCGCCCGATGACCGAACAACCGGGCGCCCTCACCGGGCGAGGTATACCCAGAGGTTAAACTGAAACTCGTTCTACCGCAAGACCCCAGCCCACCCTGAACACGAGAAAGGCCCGGCAAATCAAGCTCACCGGACCTGTGGAACGTGATCTACCCAGTGATCTCGACCGGGAACTGGATCGCCGCGCGGTCCGCCAGCATCGGCCGGATGACGGCCAACACGGCCTGGTGCTCGGGGTGGTCCCGGTAGGCGGCGAAACCCGCCTCGTCGTCGACGTCGGCGACCACGGCGAAGTCGTAGGCCCCCTCGCTGATCCCCGCGTCCGGACCGAAGGCGTAGGAACGCAGTTCGGGGATGGCGGCGGGCAGTTCACCGAGGAGCTTCTCCAGCTCGGCGACCCCGGCCGGAGTGACGTCGTCGCGCCACCGGAACAGTGCGATGTGTCGGATACCCATACGGGAGAACCTACTCCCCCACCGTGTCGCGGGGGTGGCCAGGCCCAGGGGCGGGGGACAGCCCCTGGGACCGACCGGGGGCGCGAGGCGCAGCGACCCGTGGACTCTCCGAGAGCAGGACCCCCCCAAACGCGACGGGGCGCGCCTCACACCACTGACGTTAACGAGACGGCGGTAACGCGAACACCCTCCAACAGATAACCGGAACGTCTCGATTCACCCGGCGGACACCCCGGATACACCCTGCTGATCTGCGACGACACAACGTCACACGGATGTTACGGCTCAACTACCCCACCAGCCGCACAGCCACCAGAGGCCCCACGAGCCCCACGGCGCGAAACCCGCCCCGCCGGAGCGTCGCCGCACAACCACGGAATCGGCAAAGGTTGCACCAGGTTGCAATTCTCATCAGAAGAAGGAACAAAAAAACGCCCCGGGTTTCCCCGGGGCACCTGGTCAACTCACTCTTGTCGCCAGGAGATAGGCGGAGGGTGAATCCGCGTCGACGATATCTGTGACCTTCCAGGCCTGCCCGCCGACGGTGAAGACGTCACCGACGCGAACATCGATCATCGGCGTGGGGCGCCACTCCTTCGGGCCGCCGATCTTCGCCACCGGCTGGCCGTCCTCCGCGATCCAGAACTGACCGCCGCCGACCGGACCGCCGGCGAAACGATCGTTCCTCCCGTAACTGATCTTCTCCTGCGCACCGACCTCGTGGACCACCGTGGATTCAGTCCCAACCGTCTCGGATTCCATGGAAAAACGACATGCCGACCGGGTCGAACCAAAGGCACGGGGGCACTTTCCCGCCAGGCCGGTAATTCAGCAGACTAGTGCACGAAAATAATGCGCGGGCGGGACCTTGGTCCCGACCCGCGCACGGAAATACAGTGTGTGACGCGTTTCTCAGTCGCGCCCCGAGGCGCCCCTTCCGCCCTTCAGCCGGCCCACGAGGGTCTCCAGCGCCGAGCTGAAGGGGTGGTCGTGCACCATGTACGTCCAGGTCATCGACGGGCGCTTGACACCGACCTCGCTGACGTCGAGCTCACCGTCGCGCACCTCCAGCTCCTCGAAGCTCTTCGCCGCACGCGCACGGGCCTCGTCGAGGAAGCCCTTGAAGACCGGCACGGCCTCCCGGTTGAACTCGTCGAGGGGGTCGCGGCGGCCGAGGAAGCGCAGGTGGATACCCTCCCGCAGCTCCGCGAGGAAGGCGTTGTGGTCGGTCCAACCCCGGTCCAGGTGGTACAGCGTGATCAGCCTCGCCGCCCGGGCCACGGTCTCCTCGTCGAGCTCCTCGACCAGCTCCTTGTGCCGCTCCGAGCGGTCCGAGGCCACGTGTCGGGTGCCCTCGTCACCGGTCAGGACCTTCTCACGGTGCTCCAGCACCACGTCCCGCTGGACGTCGATGAGCTGGTTGTACCGCCACGTGTTGCGGTGCACCTCCAGCAGCTGCCCCTCGGCCACCCGTTGGGCGTGGTCGACCATGGCCAGCCAGCCCCCGTCGGTGATCTCCCCGTCACCGGTGGTCTGGTAGCCGGTGGTCTCCGACGCGTGGTTGACCAGCAGGTCGTCGTCCATGCTGACGAAGAAGATGGAGTCGCCGGGATCGCCCTGACGGCCCGCACGGCCCCGGAGCTGCCCGTCCAGACGGCTGGAGGGGTAGCGGCCGAAGCCCATGACGTACAGACCGCCCTCGTCCACCACGCGGTCGCGGTCGGACATGTCGCTGCCGCCCAGGCGGATGTCGGTGCCCCGGCCGGCCATCTGGGTCGACACCGTGATCGCCCCGTGGGTACCGGCCTCCGCGATGATCGCGGCCTCGTCGGCGTCGTTCTTGGCGTTGAGGACCACGCACTCCAGCCCCGCCTCGCGCAGGCGCCCAGCCAGCAGCTCGGACTCGGCCACGTCCTGCGTGCCGATGAGGATCGGGCGGCCCGACTCGTGGACCTCCTCGACCTTCTCGACGAGTGCGTCCTCCTTCTCCTCCCGCGTGGCGTACAGGCGCGTGCCGTGGTCCTCGCGCACGCACGGCTTGTTGTCGGGGATGACCGCCACCTCGAGCTCGTAGAACTCGCGCAGCTGCTCGGCCACGGCCATGGCGGTACCGGTCATCCCGGCGCGGGTGGGGTAGCGCAGGACGAGCGACTGGACGGTGATCGAGTCCAGGACCTCACCGGTCTCGCTCAGCGCGACCTTCTCCTTGGCCTCGACGGCGGCCTGGAGTCCGTCCGGCCAGCGCTGGAGCAGGGCGATCCGGCCGCGCGACTCGTTGATCAGGCGCACCTCGCCGTCGCGTACGACGTAGTGGACGTCGCGCTGGAGCAGGACGTGGGCGTGTAGGGCCAGATTGACCTGCGGTAGGACGGAGGTGTCGTCCTCGGAGTAGAGGTCGACCCCGCCCAGGGCCTTCTCCACCGCGTCGATGCCGGCGTCGGTGAGCTGGACGTTGCGCCCCTCACCGTCGACCTCGTAGTGCAGACGCGGCGTGAGCGCACGCACGACGTCGGCCATCTCCACATCGGCGGCGACGCTCTCGGCGGCACCGGCCAGGACGAGCGGCACGCGCGCCTCGTCGACGAGCACGGAGTCGGCCTCGTCGATGATGGCGACGCTGGGCTCGGGCACGACGCGCTCGTCGACGTCGGTGACCATGCGGTCGCGCAGGACGTCGAAGCCCAGCTCGCTGACGGCCACGTAGGTGACGTCGCAGGCGTAGGCGGTGCGGCGCTCCTGCGGGGTCGACTCCTCGTTGATCCACCCGGTGGTCACACCGAGCAGGTCGTAGAGGGGGCGCATCCACTCGGCGTCGCGCCTGGCGAGGTAGTCGTTGACGCTCAGGACGTGCACCCGCTTGCCACGCAGCGAGAAACCCGCCGCGGCGAGAGCGCCGGCGAGGGTCTTGCCCTCGCCGGTGGCCATCTCCGCGACGTGCCCGTCGAGCAGGGCCATGACGCCCAGCAGTTGCGAGTCGAAGGGACGCTCGTCCAGAGCACGCCTGGCCGCCTCACGGCCGACGGCGCACAACGACACGAGGTCGCCGCGTTCGTAGGGGAGCTCGGCGTTGCCGAGGTCGATGGCGCGGTCCGTCAGCTCGGTGTCGCTGAGCTCACGCAGACCATCCTCCTCGGCCTCGATCGCCGGCAGGAGCTTGGTATAGGGCCGCAGATCCACCGCGCCTGGCTTTCCCAGGAGGCGGCGGACGCTTTCCGCCATTCGTCCGAACACCACGCCAGGGTAACGCCGGACACAACCCCCGCGTTCCCGTCGGGGGGCTCCTCAGGCGAGTTGGCGGTGCGGCCGTTGCCGGGCCTCCAGGGCCATCGCGTGTTTGACGAGGGTGACCAGGACCCCCACGACGGACTGCCGGTCACGGGCGTCGCAGTGGACGATCGGCACGTCCGGGGTCAGGTCCAGCGCGTCGCGCAGCTCATCGACGGTGTAGGCGGCCTCGGGGTCGAAGTCGTTGATGGCCACGACGAAGGGGAGGCGGTACTGGCGCTCGAAGTAGTCCAGCGCCTGGAAGGTGTCGGCCAGGCGGCGGGTGTCGGCCAGGATCACGGCGCCCAGGGCGCCCCGGACCAGGTCGTCCCACATGAACCAGAACCGCTGCTGCCCGGGTGTGCCGAACAGGAACAGGGTCAGGTCGGTCTCCAGGGAGATCCGCCCGAAGTCCATCGCGACCGTGGTGCTGGTCTTGTCCGGCGTGTGGGAGAGGTCGTCGACCCCCGCGCTGGCCTCGGTCACCGCGGCCTCGGTGCGCACGGGAGGAATCTCCGAGACGGCTCCGACGAACGTGGTCTTGCCGACTCCGAAACCACCGGCCACGATGATCTTCGTGGAGAGCCCGGTCGCCGCCTGCGCGTGCTGGGAGCTGTTGGCTTGATGGATCACAGTAAGTCCTAGCGGAGAGTGCCGGGCGCGCGCACGGACGGTGGGTTGGCGCGTCCCGGGCTTGAGGGGTGCGGTCTCCCCCGGATCCGAACCATCGCGAGGGGCGCCGCCCCTGGAACCTAACACCGGAACGCCTTCCGTGAAGGCGATTCCGCGCAGTGGGACGCGACACCCACCAGCGCGCTCCGGTGCGCGCGCTCGGCCTCGGACACGGCTCATCGCCACGTGACCGGCCGAGGAGTCCCGTGGCGGGCGGTCCACGAGTGCGGACACACCGTAACCAGCAAAGCACGGAACCGTACCCCGGTGGACCGACTTTACGACTTTGTGAGCGGCCGTTTTCGGCCGCTTTCGGCCGCGTCAATCCCTGTCCGGGACCGGCGGCGGAGTCTACGGTGGAGGGCGGGGCACTCGCCAAGGATCGGTCGCCGGGACTCCTGGCACGAGTGGGCGACCGAAGGGGGCGCCTCGGTGGCGCACCTGGGGCGTCCGCCCGCGAACCGACGCCTCGCTCTTCGGTGTCGGAGGCGGGTGGCGGCCCGAGGCCGACACCCACGAAGCCCGTCGGCCCACATCCGTCCACGTGGGCCGACGGGCCCACCACCGCCCACGGGCCACTCCGTGGCAGGAGCGGACACCCTCGACCGACGCCCACGGCGCGGCACCCCGCCCGTCGCCCGCCACCGCCTGTGGACAACCCGAACGGCGGCACCGGTTGCCCGTAGGATGGACGCAGCCCCTTCCCACGTCGGAGCCGCACGTCGGCGGGCGCGGGAGTGAGGGGCACAGCCGACCACCCATTCTCCCAAGGGAGCCGAGAACCCCACATGTCCGAGCAGCGCGTCGTCCGCCCCACTCCCATCAGCGGTTTCCCCGAATGGACCCCACAGGTCCGGGCCGTGGAGCAGCGCTGGCTGGACCATATCCGCGCCGGCTTCGAGTCCTACGGCTTCGCGTCCGTGGAGACGCCCTCGGTGGAGAACCTGGACGTGCTGATGGCCAAGGGCGAGACCTCCCAGGAGGTCTACACCCTGCACCGGCTCCAGGCGGACGCCAAGGACGACTCCGACGCCAGGCTCGGGCTGCACTTCGACCTCACCGTGCCCTTCGCGCGCTACGTCGCCCAGCACTTCAACGAGCTGACCTTCCCGTTCAAGCGCTACCAGATGCAGCGCGTCTGGCGCGGGGAGCGGCCGCAGGAAGGCCGGTACCGCGAGTTCACCCAGTGCGACATCGACGTCATCAACGTCGACTCCGTCCCGCTGCACTTCGACGCCGAGCTGCCGCGGATCGTCCACCAGGTGCTCAGCGGGCTGGACCTGCCCTCCTGGACACTCAACGTGAACAACCGCAAGGTCCTCCAGGGCTTCTACGAGGGCCTGGGCGTCAAGGAGCCGCTCACGGTCATCCGTGCCGTGGACAAGCTGCACAAGATCGGCGACGACGGCGTGCGCGACATCCTCCTCGGCGAGGGCCTGAACGACGAGCAGGCCGACGCGTGCCTGGCCCTGGCCCGCGTGCGCGGCGCCGGCAAGGACGTCGCCGGGAAGGTCGAGGCGCTGGGAGTCACCTCCGAACTCCTCTCCGAGGGTCTGGAGGAGCTCACCTTCGTGCTGGACGAGCTGGCCGACCTCCCCGAGGGGAGCGTGGTCGCGGACCTGTCCATCGCGCGCGGGCTGGACTACTACACCGGCACCGTCTACGAGGCCTCCTTCGACGACGACCCCGCCTACGGCAGCATCTGCGCGGGCGGCCGCTACGAGGACCTGGCCGGTCAGTTCATCCGCCGCCGGCTGCCCGGTGTGGGCATCTCCATCGGCCTGACCCGCATCTTCGCCAAGCTCGTGGCGGAGGGTCGGATCCAGGAGGGACGGGTGTGCCCCACCGACGTCATGGTGGTGGTACCGAACGCCGAACGCCGCAAGGACGCCCTGCGCACCGGGGCGCTCCTGCGCGAGCGCGGTTTCAACACCGAGGTGTTCCACTCCACCGCCAAGGTCGGCAAGCAGATCCAGTACGCGTCGAAGAAGGGCGTCCCCTTCGTCTGGTTCCCGCCCTTCGGCGAGGACGGCGACCACGAGGTCAAGGACATGGCCTCCGGCGATCAGGGCCCGGCCGACCCGGCGACCTGGCGCCCCGCCACCGATGACACATCGGCCTGATAGCACCAACGGTCCCGGCATGGGCGGTTTCTGACCGCTCATGCCGGAACCGGCCATTCACAAGACAGCTCCAGCCGGTCGGTGGGAGACTGGAGGCAGGCTGTTCTCCGTGCCACGGTGCCGCCCAGGCGCGCGCCGCGGCCGATTCGGTGTCCAAGTAATCGAGGCCATGTCCCATCCCCGCCACAACCTGCCCCTGTCCGCTGGCGAGTTCATCCGGTTCGTCGGTCGTGAGCGCGACATCGTCGACCTGGGCCGCCTTCTCGGAACCGCCAGGATGGTCACGCTCACCGGGACCGGCGGCATCGGGAAGACACGGCTCGCCCTCCACCTCGCCGAGCGCGTGCTCCGCCGGTTCCCCGACGGCGTGCGCTTCATCGACCTGAGCGAGGCCTCCACCCACGACCAGGCGCTGCGCACGGTCGCCAACGGCCTCCAGGCCGTGGAGGACGACGCCCGCACGGTGATGGAGGCGATCATCACCGCGCTGCGCACCCAGAACCTGCTGCTGCTCCTGGACACCTGCGAACACGCCGTCGGCCCGATGGCGCAGCTGTGCCAGGCGGTCCTGCGCGACTGTCCCCGGGTACGCATCCTCGCCACCAGCCGCCAACCCCTGCACGTGCCCCAGGAGAACATCTGGCGCGTGCCCCCGCTCTCCCTCCCCTCCCGGCCGACCCCCACCGACCCCTACGCCGCCAATCCGGCGCCCATCCCCCGCCGCGACACCCAGCGCTATGAGTCGGTACGCCTGTTCGTCACCCGGGCCCACGCGGCCCGCTCCGGGTTCGAGATGACCCGCGAGAACTCCGGCTACATCGCCGAGATCTGCCGGATGCTCGACGGCATGCCGCTGGCCATCGAACTGGCCGCCGCCCGGGTGCGCGTGCTCTCCGTCCAGCAGATCCTGCGCCGCCTGGACGACCGGTTCCGGCTGCTCACCAGCGACGGCTCCAACGATCTCCCCGCCCGCCAGCGCACCCTGCGCGCGGTCCTGGAGTGGAGCCACGACCTGCTGTCGGAGTCCGAACGGCGGTTACTGCACCGGCTGTCGGTGTTCACCACGTGGTACCTGGAGGTCGCCGAGGAGGTGTGCTCCGACGACGGCGTCGACTCCGCCGACATCCTCCCGCTGCACTTCTCCCTCGTCGACAAGTCGCTCGTGGTGATGGACGCCGAGGTCGACGGCACCACGCACTACCGGCTCACCGAGACCGTCCGCGCCTACGCCGCCGAGCACCTGGCCGAGAGCGGCGGCGAGGACGAGCGCTGGGAACGCTACCTGAGCTTCAGCGTCCGCCGGCTGGAGGAGATGGCCGCGAACGTCAGCAAACCCATGACCTGGGGAGAGCGGCTGGGCCAGCTGCGCTTCCTCGACCACCATCGCGACAACCACGCCCGGGTGACGCGGTGGGCGGTCTCCCACGGCCGGGTGGACGAGGCCCTGCGCGTGTGCGTGGCGCTGCGCCCGTACTGGATGGTCCGCGACCTGGCGGCCGAGGGGAGCCGCGTGTTGGAGACCGTCCTGGCCACCGACCCCGACCACCAGTCCCCCGTCCTGCGTACGCGTGCCCTGGCGCTCCACGCGGAACTGCGGCTCGACCTGGACCCCGCCCCGCGGGTCGCCGCCCTGGCCCAGTGCGCCCTGGAGGCCGCGCGCGCCTGCCGCGAACCCGGGGCGGCCGCCTCCGCGCTGACCACGCTGGCGGCGCTGGCCCTGCGTACGGGTGCGCTGGACGAGGGACAGCGGTACGCCGACCAGGCCCGGTCATGGGTGAGGGGGGTCGGTGACCCCATCACCGAGGGAAGCCTGCTCGGTGTGCTCGCCCGGCTGGCCCGCCGCCGGGACGAGACCGACGAGGCCGTCCGTCACCTGGAACACAGCATGGAGGTGGCCGAGGGGCTGGGCGACCGGTGGAGCGTGGCCCGCAGCCTGCACGGCCTGGGGACCATCGCCGCCGAGGTGGGCGACCACGACCGTGCCCGGGACCTGTTCGCGCGGGCCCTGGAGGTCTTCAGCGAATTGGAGGCGGCGCCCGCGACGGCCCGCTGCGCCCGCGCCCTGGGGCGGCTGCTGCTGAACGACGGCGAGGTGTTGGAGGCCAGGGAGCCGCTGTCGACCTGCCTTCGGGTGAGCTTCACGTCCGGACAGCGGATCGCCGTGGCCCGCGCCCTGGAGGCGCTGGCCGAGCTCGCGCTGGCGGAGCAGGAGGCCGAACGGGCGGCGGCCCTGGCCGGTGTGGCCTCGGATCTGAGGACGTCACTGGGCCGCCCGTCGGCCGAAACCGTCCGCCTGCGCTCGGCGGTGGAGCGGTGGGTGGGCACGGCCCGGGCCACCGAGGCGTGGAACGCGTGGCGTGCCCTTCCCCTGGAGCAGGTCCGTGACCGTGCCCTGGCCTTCCCCCGGACCACCGGCCGCGCGACCGGTCCGGCGTCGCTGACCCCCCGGGAACGGGAGATCGCCGAGCTCGCGGAGGCGGGCCTGTCGAATCGGGAAATAGCCGAACGATTGACCATCAGCCAGGCGACCGCCGCGCGACACGTCGCGAACATCTTCAGAAAACTCTCGATTTCCTCGAGAACGCAGTTGACCGGCTGGGCTTCCACCACGGACTCCGGCTGAAAGGCGGCGTGTTGTCCGGAAGCACTTGCACAGTGCGCGTGCACGCGCTAAACCAGAAACTCCAAGTACCGCGTCCCACCTCCCTACGTGTTCGTCCCTGCCCCCCTTTCCTCCGCACTGGTGAAGACCTTCCCCGACCGCCCCTACATGTGAAGGCCATGGCACCTCTGACCGCGCCCGCGCGGCACAACCTCCCTCGGCCGGGTACCGGCTTCGTGGGCCGCGAGCGGGATCTGAGCGACTTGCTCCGACTCCTCGGTTCCAGCCGATCCGTCACCCTGTGCGGGACCGACGGCCTCGGCAAGACCCGGCTGGCGCTGCGGGTCGCGGAACAGTCCACCGTCTCCTTCCCCGACGGAGTGTGGATCGCCGACCTCACCGACGCGAGCACGACGCTGGAGGTCTACGCCCGCGTGGCGAACGCGGTCGGCGTGGTCGAGGAGCCCGGTCAACCGATGTCGGTGACGGTGACCGAAGCGCTGCGCTCGCGGCGGCTCCTGCTCATCCTCGATCCGTGCGACGGCATCGCCGACGCGGTGACCGAGGTGGGCGAGGCTCTGCTGGCCTCGTGCCCCGCCGTGACGGTGCTGCTCACCAGTCGAGAGCCGATCCGCCTGTGCGGCGGCACCGTGTGGCGGGTCCCCCCCATGGCACTGCCGGTGGCCGCGCGCAACGCACCGCCGCCGGACCCCTCGGACGCCGAGGCGGTGCGGCTGTTCCTGGACCGGGCCCGTGCCCGCGACCCCCGCTTCACGGTCTCGCACCGGGAACTGGAGTCGGTGGCGGTCCTGTGCGACCTGGCCGGAGGGGTGCCACTGGGCATCGAGGTGCTCGGCGCGAGTGCCCCCGGGACGGGTCCGGAGGCCCTCGCCGAGGCGCTGCGCTCCCACCTGGCCTCCCCTGACGTACGTCCCGGACCAGGGCAGGCCGTGGCGCGCAGCGAGGTCCTGCCGCTGGTACTGGACTTCGTCTACGAGAACCTCAGCGAACCGCAGCGGCTGCTGCTGTGTCGGCTGTCGGTGTTCCGCGGGTGGGACCTGGAGCTGGCCGAGCAGGTGTGCGCTGATGAGGACCTGCCGGAAACCGACATCCTCGATCTGCTCACGTCCCTGCTCAACCGGTCGCTGATCACGGTGACCGGTGAGTTCGAGGGCCGGGTGCGCTACAAACTCCCCGGGGCCGTGCGCGACTTCGCCCAGGAGCGGCTGGCCGCCCGGGGCGAGGCCGAGCCGTTCCAGGAGCGGCTCCTGGCGCGGATGCTGCGTCTGGTGGAGGACCTGGGGCGGCGATTGGAGTCGAGCCAGTCGATGCCCTGGACGGAGCGGGACTCCGGCCGCCAACGGGTCATCGCCGAGTTCTCCACGCTGCGCTCGGTCCTGCGGTGGGCGTACGAGCACGGCGCCGCCGAACCGGGGCTGCGCCTGTGCGTGAGCCTGGTCGCGCACTGGGTCAGCCACCAGTCCTACTCCGAGGGCGCGCACTGGATGGACCTGCTGCTCGGGCTGGAGGACGCGGCCAAGGCCCCGTCGCGCGCCCGCGCCCTGGTCGGCCGGGCCCAGCTCGCCCGGGTGCGGCGTGACCACGAACGCGCCCTGGCCCTGGGCGAGGAGGGGCTGCGGCTGTGCCGGGAGGCGGGGGACGACGTGTTCGTCCGCACCTGCCTCAACCTGCTCGCGCTCGTGGAGGTGCGCACGCGCTCCCTGGACCGGGCCGCTGTTCGGGTCGAGGAGGCCCTGCGGCTGTGCCGGGACGCCGGTGATCTGTGGGGTGAGGCGATCGCCCTCGGGACGCGGGCCGCACTGGTCGCGCAGCAGGGCGACTACCCCAGCGCCGACCACCACTACAACGCGGCACTGACTCTGCTGCGCGGGATCGACCACCGCTGGGGGGTCGGCGTCATCCTCATCGGGCAGGCCGGGGCGGCCGAGGCCAACGGCGACCTGATGACCGCCGACCGCTGCTACCGCGAGGCCCTGGACACCCAACGGCTGATCGGGGCGGCCGCGGAGGAGGCCCGCTGCCTGTCAGGCATCGGGCGGGTCGCCCACGTGCAGGGGCACACCAAACAGGCCCTCGACTACCTGAGCGAGGGACTCGTCCTCAGTCACACGACCGGGCAGCGAGCGGAGGCGGCGCGTTCCCTCACCGCGATCGCGCGGGTGGCGTCCGCCTTGGGCCGGCGCGAATCCGCGTGCCGTCTGGCGGGCGCGGCCGCGCAGGTCCGGGGTCGCCTGGGGCTGTCCACGAACCCCGCGCCCTGGCCGTTCACGGACCTGGAGCGGGTCCGGCGACGCAGGCGGCAGCTGGTCGGCTGGTGGGAGCAGGGCCGCGCACTGGAACTGACCGAGGCGGTCAGGGAGGCCGAGCTGTTGTCCGAGGAGGGACGCAGGCCGCCGTCGCGGCGCACGCCGAGCGGACGGCGCAACGGCGCGCGGTCCGGGCGTGCGGAGGCGCCGGCCGCTCCCTCGCCGGAGTCGACCAGTCCGCAGCAGCGGCTGACCCGGCGGGAACTGGAGATCGCGCGTCTGGTGAGCACCGGTAAGAGCAACCCGGAGATCGCCCGGGCGCTGTTCATCACGCCGTCGACCGCGGCCCGGCACGTCGCCAACATCAACCGGAAGATGGGGTTCCACTCGCGTACCCAGATCACGGCCTGGATCGAGCGGCACAGCGCCTCGGGGTGAGCCGCGAAAGGCCACTCGCTGGCCATCTGGTGATGACTCGGCGTTCGCATGCCATGAATCTACATATGCATCTGCACCGCAACATGCATGTGCATCTGGCTGTGAACGCGCTAGGCTTCCAGCCATGGGGCTTCGGGCTCGCGACACCTTTGGTGACGCGCTCACGGGAGCCCCCGCAACGGCCGTCGGCCCCGGACCGAACACGGGAAGCCGCCGGACCGTCAACCCCGGGCCTGTCCCGGGGTCGGTGGAGAACCGTGCCGGGACCAGGCGCCCCCAGGGGAGGGGACAGGCGCCGGACTCCCGGCACGGCGCACCGGGCTCGCCACGTGGAGGGGGCGTGACGAGCCCGGACAGCCGAACCGTCGCCGCCTGGGAGAGCTGGGGGTACGCATGGGGGTAGCACTGACTTCGGGAACCGGACGGCCGGGACACCATCTGCCACGTAGGGACGACCCGATCGGCTCTCTGACGGGGGGCCTGTGCGAGCGTCTGCGGCTGCGCCCCGCACGGGGCGGCACCATCCGGGGACGGAGCGGCCGGGTGGACGCGCTGACCTTCGCCGCGACCGTGGAGCAGGCGGCCGCGGGGCTGAGCCGCCGGGGGATGTGCTTCGGCGACGTGGTGGGTGTGCTGGCCCCCGTGTGCCCTGAGCGTTTCCTGGCCACGTACACGGTGATGTCCGTCGGCGGGCGCGCGCTTCCCCTGTCGACCACCTCCGATCCGGACACCCAGAGCGCCATCCTCGCCGAGACCGACACGCGGCTGCTGCTGGTCACCGAGGACCTGGCCCAGACCGCCCTGGAGCTGGCGGATCGCTCACGCGTGCGCCAGGTGATCTCCTTCGGGGACGCCCTGGGGACGACCTCGTTCGACGAACTGCTCCAGCCCAGCCTGGACGGGAGCGGGTACAGCCCCACCCGCGGGCTCTTCGACAACGGCATCCTCGGCTACGAACGCACCAGCGACGGCGTCCTGGCGACCCTCTACCCGCACAGCGACCTCATGGTGCGCTTCGGTGAACTGCGGGAACGACTGGAACTGACCTCCGACGACGTGGTCGCGGTGGACGAGCACGGCGACGAGCCCACGAGGGTGGCACTGGTGGCACTCGCGTTGTGGACGGGGGCCTGTGTGGTGGCCGGGGACGACTCCCCCGCGCCGGAGGGCCGGAGAGTGACGGTGCGCTGCGCCCCGGACCCGGTCCGGGTGGCCCACCCGCACGCCGACTCGATGTTCTGAGCTGTGTTTCTTGGGTCCTCCGCTGCGCTTCGGACCGTGTTCGGGCGCCCTCAAGGCAGGGATGCTTCCTCCTCGGCCACGCCTGTCGCTCGTTCCTCGCTACGCGGCTTGCCTCGCCCGCCCGTCGCCCTCCACCACCCTCAACGGACGCCTGCGGCGCAGCCCCATCCATAACCACCCCGCCGGCGCCCGAACGTCAAGCCCCCTGAGGTGACCGGTAGTCAGTCGACGTCCGCCGGAGCCGTACCCGGGTCGTCGATCTCGAACCAGGCCACGTGGGTGGACCCGCTCCAGTACTCGCCGCTGCGGGTGGCGCAGCTGTCGACGATGAGCCGACCCCGCCCGTAGTCCTCGCCGTCCTCGCGCGAGTGCCCACCGGATCCGTCGCGTTCCCCCTGGTCGGCGACGGCGACCCGCAGCCTGCCCGGCCCCGAGCGCAGGAAGAGCGTCATCACTCCGCCGGTCTGCCCCGACCGTGAGTGCAGGAGCGCGTTGGTGGCGAGTTCGCTGACGGCGAGTTCGGCGTCGTCCAGGGCCACGTCGCAGTGCCCCCTCCCGGAGAGGAATCCGCGTACACGCGCCCGGATGGAGCGGACCGCGGTCAGGTTGCCCGCACAACTCCAGACGGTGTTGTCGGTGGCGTCGTCGGGGAGGTCCGCGACCTCGATCGTCGACGTGACTGGCGGTGTCGGCGCGGTGTCCTCCGGAACCTCCGCGGGCACGTGTTCCCGGAGTTGCCTCGCCTCAGCCATCCGGTCACTCCAATCACCCGCGACGGGCGCGCGGGTCGCGCAGCCTGCACTCACCTTAGACAAGGGTGGGCTGGGTCCAGAACAGCACACCCGGCGTCCCGCCGTCGCGGATTGGCCACAAAACGCCGTCACGTGTCCTCCCCCGTGAGGACAAAGGAAATGGTTCGGACCCCAGAACCACCCATGTGACGTGTAACACGTTGGCAATACCGCACCGGGATCGGCCATTCGCCTGACACGCGACCCCGAATGGAACGATAATCGTTCCCGTTCTCATCGGGTCGCCGCGCGGCCCGGACACCGCGCGGGCGGGGCCACCCCGCCCGCACCCGACACGGAGGGCCGATGAAGATCGCGTTCGCGGGCAAGGGCGGCAGCGGCAAGACCACCCTCTCCGCACTCTTCACCCGCCATCTCGCCGCCCAGCGGGCGCCCGTGGTGGCCATCGACGCCGACATCAACCAGCACCTGGGCGCCGCGCTCGGCGTACCCGAGCAGCGCTTGGCGGAGCTTCCCGCGCTGGGCGCGCACCTGACCGAGATCAGGGAGATCCTGCGCGGCGACAACCCGCGGATCCCGTCGGCCGAGGCGATGGTCAAGACCACCCCGCCGGGCCGGGGGTCGCGCCTGCTGGAGGTGACCGGGAAGAACCCGGTGCACGAGCGGTTCGGCACGGACGCCCACGGAGCGACGCTCATGGTCACCGGCCCCTACTCCGAGGAGGACCTCGGCGTGTCCTGCTACCACTCCAAGGTGGGCGCCGCCGAGATGTACCTCAACCACCTCGTCGACGGGCCGGGCGAGTACGTGGTCATGGACATGACCGCGGGCGCCGACTCCTTCTCCTCCGGACTGTTCACCCGTTTCGACGTCACCTTCCTGGTCGCCGAACCGACCCTGCGCGGCGTGGGCGTGTACCGGCAGTACGCCGACTACGCGCGCGACCACGACGTCGAGATCAGGGTGATCGGCAACAAGGTGCGCGACGAGGAGGACGTCGAGTTCCTGCGCGAACACGTCGGCGACGCCCTGGCCGCGTGGATGACGCACTCGGGGTTCGTGCGGTCGATGGAGAAGGGCCGCCACCCGGAGTTGGCCGACCTGGAGGAGGACAACGTCAAGACGCTCGGCCGGATGCGGGACATGGTCGACGCCCACCCCAAGGACTGGGCGAAGTTCACCCGCCAGTCGGCTGAGTTCCACCTGCGCTACGCTCGCGCCCGGGCGGGCACCGCGGACCTGGCGGCGCAACTCGACCCGGACTTCCTCATGGGACCGGAGGCCCTCGGCGTTGAGTCGCCCTAACCAGAAACCGTCAAAACGGACAAATCAAACGTTAAACACCACGGTTTCACTTCCCCCTCGCATCAATTAGGGCACAACCCCCAAGTGGGGCACGCCACAAACACCTCGCGGGCGGCATGCGCACACGACCGCGCGTGTCGCCCACGGGAACTCCCCCAAAAGGCAGGCCACAACGGCTTTGCGCCGGTATCACAGCTACACCCTCGGTATACCTCCCAGGGAGCGGTTCGCACTCCGAACACCGTCTTCACCTGGTTTGACGCTTCCCAGGGGTCACACAAGTATCGATGGGTGGACTGATACCCGCTGGTAGGCCCAGGCCCGGACCCTGCCCGGGCACCTCCCCAGGCTGCGGTGTCGTCCCGTCGAAGCTCCCGTACCCACACGAGGTGTCCCGTGTCGTCCCTGCCCGAAGAGCCCACCCCCGCCCGTCCGCACGCCCCCAGCCGCCGTTCCCTGCTCAAGGCCTCCGCGGCCGGCGCGGCCATCGCCCCGGTCCTGGCCGCCTGCGGCGGGGACTCCGACACCGGCGGTTCCGCCTCCGGTGAGCCCCAACGGGGCGGCCGCCTGCGGGTCGGCATCGCCGGCGGCGGCGCCAGCGACACCCTGGACGCCCACGACCCGACCGACAACGTCGACATCGCGCGCAACCACGCGCTCTACGCCGCCCTGGTGACCTTCACCAAGGACGGCGCCATCGAGATGGACCTGGCCGAGTCCCTGGAGCCCAACGACGACGCCACGGAGTGGACCGTCGTGCTCAAGGAGGGGCTGACCTTCCACGACGACTCCCCCGTCACCGCCGACGACGTGGTCTTCTCCCTGCGCCGCATCATGGACGAGGAGAACCCGATGCGCGGGGCGGGCGACCTGGAGAGCGTCGACATCGAGGGGGTCGAGGCCACCGACGAGCGCACCGTCGTCATCCCCTGCACCGAACCGTTCGTGACCCTGCCCGAGGCGCTCGCCGAGTACTACAACTGCGTCGTCCCCCAGGGCTACGACCCGGAGAACCCGATCGGCTGCGGCCCGTTCAAGCACGCCGAGTTCACCGCCGGCCAGTACAGCCTCTTCGAGCGGCACGAGGGCTACCACGTCGAGGGCCTGCCCTACGTCGACGAGCTGGAGATCATCGACTTCCCCGAGGACGACGCCCGGGTCAACGCCCTCACCAGCCTCAGCGTCGACGTCATCAGCCAGGTGCCGCACGCCCAGGTCGCCATCATCGAGGGCAACATCGACGTGGAGGTCATGGAGTCCGAGACCGGCATGTGGCTGCCGTTCACCATGCGCGTGGACCAGGCGCCCTTCGACGACGTGCGGGTCCGCCAGGCCTTCCGCCTCATCGTCGACCGCCAGCAGATGGTCGACCAGGCGCTGGCAGGGTACGGGCAGATCGGCAACGACATGTACGCCCGGATGGACCCGTCCTACCCCGAGGACTTCCCGCAGCGCGAGCAGGACCTGGAGGAGGCCCGCCGCCTGCTCTCCGAGGCCGGGCACGGGGACGGCCTGGAGGTCGAGCTGGTCACCGGTGACATCAACGCCGGTATCGTCGCCGCCGCCGAGGTGTTCCAGGAGCAGGCCCGCGAGGCCGGGGTCACCGTCAACCTGCGCCGGGTCAACGCCAGCGACTACTGGAACGCGGAGGAGGGCTTCCCCTACGCCTTCGGCCAGGACTTCTGGAGCGCGCGCAACTACCTCACGCAGACCTCGCAGGGCTCGGTCGTGGGCGCCCCCTACAACGAGACCATGTGGGGCGAGGACGAGGAGTGGGTCGAGCTCGTCGAGCAGGCCCGCCAGACCCCCGACGACGACGAACGCAACGAGCTCATCAAGCAGGCCCAGAAGATCGAGTACGAGGAGGGCGGCTACATCGTGTGGGGCTTCGTGAACCTGCTCGACGCCCACTCGCGGAGGATCCACGGCCTGGAGCCGTCCGTCTCCGGTCACCCGCTCGGTTCGTACTCGTTCCACACGATGTGGAAGGAGCAGTAGCGGCTCCGCGGGAACGCACGGCAGGAATCGCTACCGAAAGCTCACCATGACTCGACTCATCGCCGTCCGCCTCCTGTTCGGCGTCCTGACGCTCTGGGCAGTGTCCGTCGTGGTCTTCGCGGCCACACAGGCGCTGCCGGGCGACGCCGCCCAGCTGATCCTGGGCCGGGACGCCACACCGGAGCGCCTGGAAGCACTGCGCGACCAACTCAACCTGCACCAGCCCGTGGCGGTGCAGTACACGCAGTGGCTCCAGGGCCTCCTCCAGGGGGACCTGGGCACGTCCTTCTCCAACCGCCAGCCGGTCTCCGAGTACCTGGAGTCCCCGTTGGGGAACTCGCTGGTCCTCATGGGCCTGGCCGCCCTGGTCGCGACGCCCGTCTCGCTGCTCATCGGCGCGTTCAGCGCGCTGCGCCGCGACCGGGGGTTCGACCACACCGCGTCCCTGGGAACGCTGGTCCTGGCCTCCGTCCCCGAGTTCGTGGTCGGCATCCTGCTGATCCTCGCCCTGGGGCCGGGCGGAGCCAACCTGTTCCCGTCGGTGTACTCGCGGGAGGGCGGACCCGAGCAGTGGATCCTGCCGGCCCTCACCCTGGCGCTGGCGGTGGCTCCGCCGATCGTCCGGATGATGCGGGCGACGATGATCGAGGTCCTGGAGAGCGAGTACGTGCAGCAGGCGCGACTCAAGGGCCTGGACGAACGGGTCGTGCTGTGGCGGCACGCGGCGCCCAACGCGATCGGGCCGGTGGCCCAGGTGATCGCGCTCCAGCTGGCGTGGCTGGCCGGCGGCGTCGTGGCCGTGGAGTTCCTGTTCAACATCCCGGGTATCGGCAAGGTCCTCATGGACGGCATCGCCAACCGCGACGTCCCGCTGATCCAGGCCGTGGTCCTGCTCATCGCCGGTATCTACATCCTGGTCAACCTGCTCGCCGACGTGATCGGCCTGGCGGCCAACCCGAAGGTGCGGGTCTCGGGCAACCGGCCCTCCGCGCCGGGGAGCGCCACGGCGAAGGACCGAGGCGAGGACGGGGCCGCCGAAACCCCGGCGGACGACCCGAAGGCGAAGGACGTGCGGCGATGAGCGGACCGATGACGGACCCCAAGGTGGAGAAGGTCGCGAAGTCGGCCAAGCGCAGGCCCGGACTGTTCCGGACCGCGTGGGGCTTCGGACGGACCAAGGTGGGCACGGTTCTGGCCGGGATCATCGTCCTGGTCGCCGTGGCGGGGCCGTTCGTGGCGCCCTACGAGCCCACCGAGTTCGTGGCCATGCCCTACGAGACGGGCGTCGGGGGCACCGTGTTCGGCGGTGACAACCTCGGCCGGGACGTGCTGACCCGCTTCCTGTGGGGCGGGTGGACGCTGCTGCTGCTCGCCGCTTCGGCCGCGGGGATCGGCGTGGCCGTGGGCACGGTGGTCGGCATCGTGGCCGGGTACCGGCGCGGATGGCTGGACGACGTGCTCATGCGCTTCAACGACGTCCTGCTGGCCTTCCCGCAGCTGATCGCCGCACTGCTGGTGATGTCGATCATCGGCCCGAAGGTGTGGCTGATCGTCGCGGTCATCGCGGTATCCCATGTGCCCCGGGTGGCGCGTGTGATCCGTGAGGCGACCCGCAAGGTGATCGAGCAGGACTTCGTCAAGGCCGCCGAGGCGATCGGCCTGCCGCGCTGGCGGATCATGGCGGTGGAGATCCTGCCCAACGTCACCAGCCCCCTCCTGGTGGAACTGGGACTGCGGCTGACCTACTCGATCGGCGTGGTCGCGGTCCTGGGCTTCCTGGGCATGGGCCTGCAGCCGCCGACGGCGGACTGGGGCCTGATGATCAACGAGACGCGACAGGGCATGGCCGTTCAGCCGTGGCCCGTGGTCCTGCCGGTGACGGCGATCGCGGTCCTGACCATCGGCGCCAACCTCATCACCGACGGGCTGTCGCGCGCGGCCATCGGTATCGACCGGGGGGTCGAGAAGTGACGCGAAACGAGCACACCGTTCTCGAGGTCGACGACCTGACCGTGATCGGCCGTCCGTCGGCCGTGGAGATCATCTCCGACGTGTCGATCACCGTCCGCAGGGGCGAGATCCTCGGTCTGGTCGGTGAGTCCGGTTCCGGCAAGACCACACTCGGGCTGTCCCTGCTGGCGCACTGCAAGCGGGCCACGGAGATCGTCCGCGGCCACGTGGAGGTGGGCGGCAAGGACCTGGCCTCCCTGTCCGAGCAGCAGGTCCGGCAGCTGCGCGGGCGGGCGGTGGCCTACATCCCGCAGTCCCCCGCCTCGGCGCTCAACCCGGCGCTGCGGCTGAGGACGCAGCTGGGCGAGGCCCTGCACGACGACACGCTGCCCCGCGCGAAGGTCCTGGACCGGGTCCGCGAGGTACTGCGCGAGGTGGCGTTGCCCGACGACGACCGGTTCCTCAACCGGTACCCGCACCAACTGTCCGGAGGGCAGCAGCAGCGGGTGGCCATCGCGATGGCGTTCGTCGGGCGCCCGGAGCTGATCGTGCTCGACGAGCCCACCACGGGCCTGGACGTCACGACGCAGGCGCATGTGCTGGAGACCATTCGGCGGATGACCCGCGAGTACGGGACCGCCGGGGTCTACATCAGCCACGACATGGCCGTGGTCGCCGACCTGGCCGACGAGATCGCGGTGATGTACCGGGGCGAGCTGGTCGAGCGCGGCCGCACCGACGCGGTCCTGGCCGAACCCGGGCACGAGTACACGCGCCGCCTGCTGTCGGCGGTGCCGCTGCTGCGCACCGAGGGGCACGAGGAGGCCGAGGAGCCGGAGGAGGCACCGCTGCTGCGGATCTCCGGGCTGGCGGCCGGGTACGGGCGCACACAGGTGCTGGAGGGGATCGACGTGTCGGTCTCCCGCGGTGAGTGTGTGGCGCTGCTCGGGGAATCCGGCTCCGGTAAGACCACGCTGTCGCGGTCGGTGGCCGGGCTGCACCACCAGTTCACCGGCGAGGCGCTCTTCGACGGTGAGCCGCTGGCGCGCAGCAGCTACCGGCGCACCGCCGAGCAGCGGCGCCGCGTGCAGTACGTGTTCCAGAACCCGTACGAGGCGCTGAACCCGCGCAAGCGTGTGCGCGACCAGATCCTGGGGCCCTACCGGCACCTGATGGGCCGACCCCAGGATCCGGACGCGGTGGTGGCCGAGGCGCTGGAGCGCGCGGCCCTGCCCGCCGCCTACGCCGACCGCTTCCCGGAGCAGCTCAGCGGCGGTGAGCGCCAGCGCGTGTGCATCGCGCGCGCGGTGGCGACCAAGCCGGACCTGATGGTGTGCGACGAGATCACGTCGGCGCTGGACGTGTCGGTGCAGGCGGAGATCGTGACGCTGCTGCGCAACCTCCAGGACGAGGGGATGGCGCTGTTGTTCGTCACGCACAACATCGCGCTGGTGTCCAACATCGCCCAGCGGGTGGCCGTGTTGAACAAGGGCCGGATCGTCGAGTACGGCCCGGTGGGCCGGGTGATGTCCGAGCCCCGGCACGAGTACACGCGCGCGCTCATCGCCGACACCCCGGACTTCCAGCCGTCCTTCGCGACGGCGGAGTAGGGGCCGCCGAGTCGGTGGAGGGGGTGGTGCCGCACCGCCCCCTCCACCGGGCGGCGACTCGGTCCGCTACCTGTCGGAGCGCGTCAGTCGCAGTTGTCCCACCCGGGTCGGCCTCCCCAGCCGACGTAGCCGGTCTCAGGGGAGTCGATCGTCGCCTCGTAGCGGACGCACTGGTCCTGGGCCGGCCCGGAGACGGCGGCGTAGTGGCCGTAAAAGCCCTCGTCCTCGTACCGCGTCGAGCCGGACGAGGTCTGGACGTAGAGGGTGGCGGTGGTCCAGGTCGAAGTCCCGTGCGCGCCGCCGGTCCGCATCGTGACCGCGCAGTTCTCCCCGTACTGAGCGTTCCACAGCAGGTAGGCCGTACCCAGCTGCTCGTAGGGCCCGCCGATCAGGTCGACCTCGATCAGGTCGGAGTAGAGAACGGTGTAGTTACCGTTGGCCCAGTCGCACCCTTCTTCGGAGACGACCGCGGAACCCAGGGAGTGAGCTGACGCTGGGGAGGCTGAGGCCCATGTCGCCACGCTGGCGAAGGCCAGAACGAAGAACGCGCGCCCGAGCTTCTTGAACTTCACGAAGATCCTTGTCATGGGGGTCGACAGATGACGGTTCATCCTCGCGAGGATCCGTTGGGGGCACAAGTGCCGGACGTGGCGACCGACCGTGGCTGCCTCAGCGCCTCTCGGTCCGTGAACCGCGAGGCGGTCACCCCTAGAACAGCACCGACATGACCTCGCCGACCTGGCGGAAGCCGACCCTGCGGTAGGTGGCGCGGGCCGCGGTGTTGAAGTCGTTGACGTACAGGGTCACGCGGGGCGCGATCTCCGCCAACGCGTACCGGACCACCGCGGCCATGCCCGCCGTGGAGTGGCCCCGGCCGCGCAGGTCGGGGTGGACCCACACCCCCTGGACCTGGCAGGCGTGCGGTGTGACCGCGCCGATCTCGGCCTTGAAGACCACACGGCCGTCCTCGATCCGGGCGAACGCGCGCCCGGTGCGCACGAGCTCCTCGATGCGCGCCCGGTACAGGGCCCCGCCGTCGCCGGAATCCGGTGGGACGCCGACCTCCTCGGTGAACATCGCCACGCAGGCGGGGACCAGGGTGTTGAGTTCCGAGGGCCGGACCCGGCGCACCTCGGGGTCGGCGGGCACGGCGGGCGGCGTGTCGATCTCCAGGACCGGTTGGCTGGCGCGGATGGCACGGGCCGGTCCCCACGCGGGCGTGACCTGTTCCCAGAAGTCCTGGACGGCCTCGACGGGGCCGACGATCGAGGAGCACCGGCGGCCGCGCCAGCGGGCGTGGTCGGCGAAGCTGCGGATCGCCGCCGGTCCCGCGTTGACCGGGACCAGGTTGGCTCCGGAGTAGCACAGGGCCGTCAGGTGCCCGTCCTCGACGAAACCCCACACCTCCGTCCCGCTGAAGCGCGCGGAGATCCCGGTGGTCATCAGGCGCGAGGCCACGAAGACGTTGCCCACGGGGTCGGTGTCCAGGAGTGCGCGGACGGCCGTCCGGTCGCGCTCTCCGAGGATCCGTACCGGCGAGGTCCGAAGCATCGCGTTCTCCCCCATCGTCCAGTCGGTCCCCCGGGGAGTCCCGGAGGTGACGACCCGATCCAGTTCGCGCCGGTTCCAGCCTATTAGACGGGTTACCCCGGCTCACCGGGAAGCTCCGGGATGGCCGCTCCGGCCCCCTCCGCCACGGCCTTCAGGTCCTCGCGCTGGGTGCTCGGACGCGGTTCGGGGCGGGACGCGCAGATGAGGTCCGGCCCCGTCGTCCTCCGGTCGGGCAGGGAGGCGCGGAGCAGGTAGTCGGTGACGATCTGGTCGACGCACTCGTTGCCGGTGAAGGCGACGCCGTGGGTGTGTCCGCCGTCCTCGATGACCAGGACCGACCCGGGCAGGCGGTCGCGCAGGGCGTGGGCGCCCTCGAGGGGGGTGGCCCCGTCCTCGGTCGCGTGCACGATCAGGGCCGGTCCGGTGTAGGCGCGGTGCTCGTGGGGCGCGTCGCCGACCTGGAACCAGTCCCCGGAGCCCGCGGCCCAGTTCAGGCACGGAGCGTTGTACCAGGCGTTGTGCCAGCCAATGAAGGGCGCCTCCTCGTGCGCGAGGAGGGCGTCGGAGCGCCAGGCGGACCAGTCGGTCGGCCAGTGCGCGTCGGTGCACTGGACGGCGAGGTAGCCGCCGTAGCTCTGGTCGCTGTCGGCGTGGTCGCCGAAGGCCTTGTGCAGGGTGACGATCCCGGCGGCGTCGCCGTCGTTGATCCGGGTGGACAGCGCGCGGGCGACTCCGGGCCAGGTGGAGCTGGTGTAGGTGACCACGATGACGGCGGTCTCCAGCTCGGTGGGGCCGACGGTGTCCTCGATCGGGTTCCGCCGCGCCTCGGAGCGCAGGTCGTAGTAGGCCTCGGCGACCTCGTCCCCGGTCCGCCCCAGGCGATAGGTGTCGTGGTGGCGAGCGACCCAGTCGAAGAAGTTCTGCGCCGCGCGCTGGAGGGCGCGGCTCTGGACGTGGTTGCTCTCGTACCAGGGGTTGTCCGGGTTGACGACGCTGTCGAGGACGAGCGCTCGGACGCGGTCCGGGTAGAGGGAGGAGTAGACCGTGCCGAGGTAGGTGCCGTAGGAGTAGCCGAGGTAGTCGATGCGGTCCTCGCCCAGGGCGCGACGGACGGCGTCCATGTCGTGGGCGGTGTCCTCGGTGCGGGTGTGGGCCAGGAGGGTGCCGGTGTTCTCCGCGCAGGCCTCGGCGTAGGCCTGGGCGTCGGCCCTCAGGGCGGCCTCCTCGGCCCCGTCCGCGGGCACGGTGTCCGGGCGGACCGGGGTGAAGTAGTCGGGATCGCAGCTGATGGCGGGGGTGGAGGCGCCGACGCCGCGCGGGTCGAAGGCGACGACGTCGTAGACCTCGCGCAGCTCCTCGGGCATGCGCTGGTGGGTGATGGAGGCCCAGCGGCGGGCCCCGCTGCCGGGCCCGCCGGGGTTGACGAGCAGGGTGCGCTGGCTGGTGCCGGTGGCGCGGACACGCGAGAGGGCGAGCTCGACGGTCTCGTCGGCTCCGGGGACCCGGTCGCCTCCGGCGGTGCGGACGAGAGGGACGGTCAGGGTGGCGCACTCCAGGACCTCGTCGCCCTGGGGTTCGAGGTCCTTGCAGGGAGCCCAGTCGAGACCGGTGCGGTCGACTCGGGTGACCGGTTGGGCGGCCTCAGCCAGGGCGGGTACGGGGGCGATCGCGAGCGAGGCCAGCAGGGCCCCGGCGGTGGCGGTGGCCCGGATTCGTCGTCGCACTCGTGCTCTCCCCTGCGCGTCGTGATGTCCGTACGCATTGTCTCAATTACCGAACGTGACATGCGGAAACGACACGAACCCCAGGAGGTGTCGCCCCGGTAGCATGTGCCCTGGTGAGGTCAGACAGGGACATAAGGGGCACAATGCGTCTGGATCGTGTCGACGAGCGGATCATCGCGATACTCGGCGCGGACGCGCGGATGAGCTTCGCCGAGATCGGCGGCGAGGTCGGGCTCAGCCCCTCCGCGGTCAAGCGCCGCGTCGACCGACTGATCGAGTCCGGCGCCGTACGCGGGTTCACCGTGGTCGTGGAGCCCCAGGCGGTCGGCTGGACCACCGAGGCCTACATCGAGCTGTACTGCCGCGCGCGCACCTCGCCCGGTGAGATCCGCAGCGGACTGGCGGGGTACGCGGAGATCACCTCGGCGTGCACGGTGACCGGCGAGGCCGACGCCTTCGTCCAGGTCCGCGCTCGCGACACCCACCACCTGGAGGAGGTCATCGAGCGCATCGGCGCCGAGCCCTTCGTGGTGCGCACCAAGAGCACCCTGGTGCTGTCGCGGCTGGTCGACCAGCCGATCCTGGCGGGAACCGCCGGACTGCCCTAGCTGTGTTCGTTCTGGGCCTGCCGCTCCGCTTCGGCCCGCCCGTCACCCACCACCGCCCGAGGGACCGCTCCTCGGCGGGGCGGGCGCCCCCATGGGCGACCGCTGCAGGAAACGAACGGGGACGGCCCCCGGCCGCGCGCGGTTCGGTGGACGCGCGGACGGGGGCCGTCGAGGCGAGGCCGGTCGGACCTCAGTCCTCGGGAAGGCGCACGGGCGCCAGGTCGTCGAAGAGGTCGCCCGGACCCGGGTTGGTCGAGTCCGTCTGACCGCCGAAGTGGCGCACCACGCCCCACACGGCGTTGAGCGCGGTCTGCACGGCGCCCTCGGCCCAGCCGGCCGTCCAGGACACGTCGTCCCCGGCCAGGAACAGGCCGCGGTGGCGCTCCTCCAGCTCGTCCTGCTTGAAGTGCGTGAACAGGCGGCGCTGGTAGCGGTAGTGGCCCGGCAGGTTCGCCTTGAACGCGCCCATGAAGTAGGGCTCGTCCTCCCAGGAGATCGTCACCGGGTCACCCGTGATGTGCGAGCGGATGTCCACGTCCGGGTAGATCTTGCCGAGCGAGCTCAGCATGACCTCCATCCGCTCGTTGGCGGACAGCGGCAGCCACTTGAGCGAGTCGTCGCACCAGGTGTAGGACATGCAGATCGCGGCGGGACCGTCCGGGTCCTCACCCTCCAGCAGGTAGGTACCCCGGGTCATGCGGTCGGTGAGCGTCATGCTCATGACGTCGCGGCCCGTCTCCGGGTCCTTGTCCCGCCAGAACGCGCGGTCCACGGGAACGAACAGCTTCGAGGACTCCATGTAGTGGGTCCGCTCGATCGCCGTCCAGTGGTCGATCGGCAGCAGGCTCTCGTCGCAGTCGATCTTGGAGAGCATCATCCAGCTCTGGGCGGTGAACACCGCCGCCGCGTAGGTGCGGGTGGAGCCGGAGGCGTCCGTGACCGTGATGTTCCCGGACGGGGAGCCCTTGGCGGCGGTGCGGCGCAGCGCCGTGACCCCCGGGCGCGGCCCGTCGCCGTGCAGGGAGGCCAGGGACGTGCCCTGCGCCCAGTACGTGATCTTGTCCGGGGCGTGTTCCCACATCCGCGTCGGCAGCTGCTGGACGCCGCCGACGATCCCCATGTGGTCGTCGTCCGCGCCGGTGTAGGTGACGCGCAGGATCTCCAGGATGGAGTTGGGGAAGTCCGTGTCCCAGCCGCCCGTGCCGAAGCCCACCTGGCCGAAGATCTCACGGTGGCGGAAGGAGGCGAAGGCGGGCGACTCGCACAGGAAGCCGTAGAAGGTCTGGTTGTCGAGCTTGTCCACCAGCTCGTTCCAGATCTCCTTCTGGGTGGCGACGTCGCGCTCGCGGATCGCCTGCTGCATACGGGTGTGCTGGGCGCCCTCCTCCAGGGTGCGGTCCCAGGCGCGCGCCACCTCGCGGTAGACCTCGGGCAGGTCGTCGAGGGTGGTCGCGTAGTGCGACTCGCCCTTGAGGTCGACGACGGTGCTCGGGGTGACCGGCGAGAGCGGGTTCGGGAAGGGGGTCGTCTCCAGCCCCATCTTCTCGACGTAGTGCAGGAAGGCGGTCGACGACGGCGGGAAGCGCATGGCGCCCATCTCCGCGACGACGTCGTCGGGGCAGTTCGGCAGCTTCTCCGTGCGCAGACGTCCGCCGATCTGGTCGGCCTCGTAGACGACCGGCTTCAGACCCATCTTCATGAGCTCGTACGCGGTGACGATGCCCGACAGGCCGCCGCCGATCACGGCGACCTCGGTCCCGTGGCTCTCGGCCGGGACCTGTCCGAGCCCGGCAGGGCTCTCCAGGTAGGCGTCGTAGGCGAACGGGAAGTCCGGTCCGCACATGTTCAACGGTGTGTCCTGCGCGGGCGCGGAACCTGCGGCCGTGGGCACGGCGGACGTCATGGGCCCCTCCTTACACAAGGGTCTCGTCGAGCGGGTGTACCGCGTGGCTGATGTGACTGGTGTCGGGTGGTGGTTCAGGGGACGAGCGACCCGTACAGATCGGGCCGGCGATCGTCCAGATAGGACTGCTCGGCCAGCAGGTCGGCGGTCGCGTCCGGGTCCACGTCCGCGACCAGCAGCTCCTCGCCGGGGCCGGCGCGCAGCAGCTCGGCGCCGTCGGGGCCGATCAGGGCGCTCAGTCCCATGTAGTCGAGGTCGCCCTCGGCGTCACAGCGGTTGACGTAGGCCAGGTACAGCTGGTTCTCCATGGCGCGGGCCGGGACCAGCAGGGTGGGCACCCGGACGTTGGGGTGCATGAGCGCGGTGGGCACGACGAGCAGTTCGGTCCCGGCCAGGGCGTGCGCGCGCACGGTCTCGGGGAACTCGACGTCGTAGCAGATGAGGAAGCCGAGCCGGACACCGTTCAGGTGGGCCTGCACGACCGGGGTGTCCCCGGGGGCGTACATGTCCCGGTCCAGGTCGCCGAAGAGGTGGCTCTTGCGGTACAGCGCCAGGGGCGCGCCGTCTCCGCCCACCAGGCGCACCGTGTTGTACACGCGCCCGTCGGCGCGCTCGGGGAACCCGTAGGCGATCGCCACGCCCGTGTCGGCCGCCACGCGGGCGACGGCCTCGGAGAGGGGGCCGTCGGCGGGTTCGGCCAGGCGTGTGACCTCGGCGCCCAGGGCGTAGCCGGTCATCGACATCTCGGGGCCGACCAGCAGGTCGGCGCCCTCGTCGGCGGCGGCCCGGGCCCGGTCGGCGAGCCTGGCGAGGGAGGACGCGGTGTCCCCGCTGCGCCCGGTGCCCTGGTCCAGGGCCACGCGCAGGTGTCGGCGTGTCATCGCTCCCCCTCCCGATCGGTCGTCGCGTACGGCCGCGTCCACTCTAGGTGGACGATCGCGCTGAAATGCGCCCCGAAAGATCCACTTCGTTGCGTTTTTCGCGTGGTCAGTGGTGGTTCGTTGCATGGTTCGCGGCGTCTTCACCCACCTGTTTCACGCGGGCACCCCCAGCAACGCGGGGGCGGGGCCGGAAGATTCCCGGCCCCGCCCCCGTGTCTCAACCGGTCAGACCCCGGCCTCGACGGTGCCCTCCGCCTCCAGGGCGGAGCGGCGCATGCTGTAGGCGAAATAGACGGCCAGGCCGACGACGAGCCAGGCGACGAAGGCCACCCACACGCTCAGGTCCATGCTGACCATCAGGTAGGCGCAGGCGAGCACGCCCAGGACCGGGGTGACCGGGGCGCCCGGCATCCGGAAGGCGCGCTCCAGGTCCGGTCGGCGCTTGCGCAGCACCATCACAGCCACGTTGACCAGGGCGAACGCGAAGAGCGTACCGATGGCGGTGGCGTCGGCGAGCGGTCCCAACGGGATGAGCGCGGCCAGGACGGCGATGACCACGGAGGTGATGACCGTGTTGGCGCGCGGGGTGCCCTTGGCGTCCACCTTGGAGAACGCCTTGGGGATGAGGCCGTCGCGGGACATCGCGAAGAGGATGCGGGTCTGGCTGTACAGGACGACCAGGACGACGCTGGCCAGGGCGAGCACGGCGCCCGCGGCGAAGATGACCGCCCAGACCGGGGTGCCGGTGACGTTGGTCAGGATTCCGGCGAGGGAGGTCTCGCCGTCGGCGAAGTCGGTCCAGTTGAGCGCGCCGACGGCGGTGAAGGCGACCAGGCAGTACAGGGCCGTCACCAGGATCATCGAGAACATGATGGCGCGGGGCAGGTCACGCTGCGGGTTCTTGGCCTCCTCGCTGGCGGTGGAGGCGGAGTCGAACCCGATGTAGGAGAAGAACAGCGTGGCGCCCGCGGCGCTGACACCCGCCATGCCCATCGGCATGAAGGGGGCGAAGTTGCCGTCCTGGACGGCGGTCACGGCGATGACCACGAACATGGCCAGGATGGCGATCTTGATGGCGACCATGACCGCGTTGACGCGGCTGCTCTCTCGCACCCCGGTGAGCAGGGCGAACATCGACAGCAGGACCACGATGGCGGCGGGCAGGTTGATCAGACCGCCCTCCATCGGCCCGGCGAGCAGCTCGGCGGGCATGGACAGCCCGGTGGTCAGGTGCAGGAGCTCGTCGATGTACTGGCCCCAGCCCACCCCGACGGCGGCGACGGACACGCCGTAGGTGAGCATCAGGCACCAGCCGCAGATCCAGGCCATGAACTCGCCCATGGTGGCGTAGGCGTAGGAGTACGCGGAGCCGGAGGCGGGGATCATCCCGGCCATCTCGGCGTAGGCGAGGGCGGAGAACAGCGCGGTGATCCCGGCCAGCACGAACGCGATGATGACGGCGGGCCCGGCGACCGGCACGGCCTCACCGAGGACGACGAAGATGCCGGTGCCCAGGGTGGCGCCGATGCCGATCATGGACAGCTGCCAGAAGCCCATGTGTCGGCGCAGGCCCGCGCCTTCGGCGGCCTGCGTCTCGGCCACGAGCTTCTCGACGGGCTTGCGGCGGGTGAGGCGGTCCCTCAGCGAGGGCACACCGCCCTGGCCGGCGGGCACGCGGGTGCCCGCAGTGGTCTTCTGGTCCACCACGTGAATAACTCCTCGACGTTCTGTGCGTGGGCGCACCACACCCCTGGGGAGGGCGTGTGATGAGGGGCGGCCGCCGCTCCCCGGAGGATGCACGGCGGAGGGCGGCCCAGTGTTCCCGCCGGTCACGGCTGGGACATGCCTCCAGCAACGTTAGCCGCGTTACCTAGGTAACATGACCCGCAAACGTTGCGTATGTCCGTCTTTGACGCCAGAATCCGTGCGTTATGACGCAATAAAACGCACACAAACGTGATGCATGTCATATGTTATTACCCACAGTAGTGGTAAACCGTTGACCTGCGAAGGGGTCGGTGGACGCCGGTCGTTCACCCGCTCTTCACCCTCGCCCGCACCCTCGCCCCGAAACGACGAGGGCCCGGCCCACGCGCGTGGCGTGGACCGGGCCTGTGTTCGTCGCGGGCCTCGGCTTCGGGAGGCGGCCCTGGGGTGTGTCGGAGGGGTCAGCCCGCGACGGCCACCGTGGGCTCGCCCGGCTCGACGGACTCACCCATCTCCTCGGCGATCCGCATGGCCTCCTCGATGAGGGTCTCCACGATCTGCGACTCCGGCACGGTCTTGATGACCTCGCCCTTGACGAAGATCTGGCCCTTGCCGTTGCCCGAGGCCACCCCGAGGTCGGCGTCGCGCGCCTCACCGGGACCGTTGACGACGCAGCCCATGACGGCCACGCGCAGCGGCACCTCCATGCCCTCCAGGCCGGCGGTGACCTCCTCCGCGAGCGTGTAGACGTCGACCTGGGCACGGCCGCAGCTGGGGCAGGAGACGATCTCCAGGCCGCGCTCGCGCAGGCCCAGCGACTCCAGGATCTGCGCGCCGACCTTGACCTCCTCGGCGGGCGGCGCGGACAGCGACACGCGGATGGTGTCTCCGATGCCCTCCGCCAGCAGGGCGCCGAAGGCCACCGACGACTTGATGGTGCCCTGGAAGGCCGGACCGGCCTCGGTCACGCCCAGGTGCAGCGGGTAGTCGCACGCCTGTGCCAGCTGCCGGTAGGCGTTGACCATCACGACCGGGTCGTTGTGCTTGACCGAGATCTTGATGTCGCGGAAGCCGTGCTCCTCGAACAGGGAGCACTCCCACAGCGCCGACTCCACGAGCGCCTCGGGCGTGGCCTTGCCGTACTTGGCGAGCAGCCGCTTGTCGAGGGAACCGGCGTTGACGCCGATCCGGATCGGAACGCCCGCGTTGCTGGCGGCCTTGGCGATCTCGGCGACCTTGTCGTCGAACTTCTTGATGTTGCCCGGGTTCACGCGCACGGCCGCGCATCCGGCGTCGATCGCGGCGAACACGTACTTGGGCTGGAAGTGGATGTCGGCGATCACCGGGATCTGCGACTTCTTCGCGATGATCGGGAGCGCCTCGGCGTCGTCGTTGGTCGGGACGGCCACCCGGACGATCTGGCAGCCGGTCGCGGTGAGCTCCGCGATCTGCTGGAGGGTCGCGTTGATGTCGGAGGTGCGGGTGGTCGTCATGGACTGGACGGACACCGGTGCGTCCCCGCCCACGGGAACGTTTCCGACCATGATCTGCCGCGACTTGCGCCGGGTCGCCAGCGGGCGCGGCGGAGTGGCGGGGATACCGAGATCGACGGTCACGCTTGATTCACCTCGTCTGCCACCGGAGGGGGTGGCACTTGATTCGTCCGGATGCGGAAAAGAAGGAGCGCCCTGAGCGGCGCGCGGTGCCGCGACCGGGGAGTCGATTCACCTGCGGCGCCAGTCTGCGCCGTCGTTCCCGGATCGCGGTGCCCAGGTTACCCCTACCGATAGGGACGAGGGTGCCGATGTGGCCCACCCGTCACCCTCCACCGTCCGAGAGTCGCTCCGCGAGGAGCCGGACACCCTAACGGATCCCCAGGGGGTTACCGTTCGGGCGCCGGCAGGGTTCTGCAAGACGAGTCGAGCCGCGAGCGAGGAACGAGCGGCAGGCGAAGACGAGGATGAAGAATCCCTGCCCTTCGGGCGCCCGAACACGGTCCGAAGCGAAGCGGAGGACCACAACAAGCACCGCTCAACCGAAGAGGCGCACCGGGTTGAACAGGTCGGCCACGAGCAGGACCACGCTGAACACCAGGAAGCACGCGACCACCACGTAGGCCACCGGGGTCAGCATCGCCACGTCCACGGGGCCCGGGTCGGGCCGCCGGGTCAGCCGGGCCCACCCGCGCTTGACCCACTCCCACAGCGCGCCCGCCATGTGGCCGCCGTCCAGCGGCAGGATCGGCAGCATGTTGAAGGCGAACAGGAAGAGGTTCACCCCGGCCAGGATCTGGATCATGAGCGCGGCGGTGTCGGCCAGGGGCAGGCCCTGGGACATGATCTCGCCGCCGATCCGGGAGATCCCGACGATGCCCACCGGGGAGTCCTGGGTGCGCTGCTCACCGAGGAAGGCCGCGGCGAACACGTCCGGCACCTTGCCGGGCAGGGAGACCAGCGCCTCGCCGACGCCGACGAGCATGGTCCCCATCTCGGCGGCGGACTCGCCCAGCGTCAGCGTGGAGCGCTCGGAGGCGAACACGATGCCGAGGAAGCCCACGGTCTCGGTCCGGTAGGCGCGGTAGCCCTGGTCGTCGTAGACGTAGTCGCCGTCGGCGTCGGTCTCGTAGAGGATCTCGCCGTCGGCGTCGCGCGCGGGCAGCTCGTTCTCGATGATGTCCACGTCGAACGGGACCCGCTCGCCGTCGCGCTCCACGACGATCTCGGTGCCGCCCAGGGAGTCGCGGATCGCCTGGTTGGCGGCGTTCCAGTCGGGGGTGGGCGTACCGTCCACCTCCACGATGACGTCACCGGCCTCCAGACCGGCCTCCGCGGCGGGGGTGGGCGGTTCGTCGGTGCACTCGGTGACCGACTCCCCGGCGGGCACGACGCACTCGGTGACCATGCCGATCGTGGTGGTGCTCTGCGGTACGCCGATGCCCATGAACAGCACGCCGAGCAGGATCGCGGCCAGGACCACGTTCATTCCGGGGCCGGCGAACATGACGATCAGCCGCTTCCACGGCGAGCGCTGGTAGAACTGCCGGTCCCGGTCCTCGGGCCCGACCTCGATGTAGGACGCCTCACGCGCGTCCTCGGCCATCGCGCGCCAGCGGGAGAGCTTGCGCGAGCCCTCGTCCCCGGTCCTGCGCGCGGGCGGCAGCATGCCGACCATCCGCACGAAGCCGCCCAGCGGGACGGCCTTGACCCCGTACTCGGTCTCGCCCCTGCGCACCGACCACAGGGTCTTGCCGAAGCCGACCATGTACTCGGTGCACTTGATCCCGAACATCTTGGCCGTGGAGAGATGGCCGAGTTCATGCCAGGCGATCGAGAACAGCAGCCCGAAGACGAACAGGACGATCCCGATCACGGTCATCAACGCGACCATGCACTCTCCTCAAGCCGGTGTCAGGCCCGGCCCGTCAGCAGTTCACGCGCGCGCACACGGGCCCAGGCGTCAGCGGCGTACACGTCGTCAAGGGTCAGGTCAGCCGAGGAGGCACCGAGGGGGCGCTCCGACCGCTGATGCTCCGAGACTACCCGGGACACGGTGTCCATGATGGCCGGGAAAGCGAGGTTTCCCCTCAGGAAGGCGTCGACCGCCTCCTCGTTGGCCGCGTTGTAGACCGCGGGGGCCGTACCGCCCGCCGCGCCGACCTCGGCGGCCAGGCGCACCGCGGGAAAGGCCTCGTGGTCGAGCGGCTCGAAGGTCCACTCCTGGGCCCTGGCGAAGTCCAGTCCGGGGGCGGCGTCGGGAACCCGGTCGGGGGCCCCGATCCCGTGGGCGATCGGGATCATCATGCTCGGCGGGCTGGCCTTGGCGATGGTCGCCCCGTCCACGTACTCGACCATCGAGTGGACGATGGACTGCGGGTGCACCACGACGTCGATGCGCTCGAAGGGGACGTCGAACAGGAGGTTGGCCTCGATCACCTCCAGTCCCTTGTTGACCAGGGTGGCGGAGTTGACGGTGATGACCGGGCCCATGCTCCACGTGGGGTGGTTGAGCGCGTCCTCCGGGGTGACGCCCTCCAGTTCGTGGCGGCCGCGACCGCGGAAGGGCCCGCCGCTGGCGGTGACCACGAGGCGGCGCACCTCGTCGCGACGGGCGTGGACGTGCCCCTGCGCGAGGCTGGTCAGCTCCCCCTCGGGCACGTGGGGGAAGCACTGTGCGATGGCGTAGTGCTCGGAGTCGACCGGGATGATCTGACCGGGCGCGGCCGCCTCGCGGACCAAGGGCCCGCCGATGATGAGGGACTCCTTGTTGGCCAGGGCGAGGGTGCGCCCGGCGCGCAGAGCGGCCAGTGTCGACTCCAGGCCGAGCGCGCCGGTGATGCCGTTGAGGACGACGTCGCACTCGGCGCCCGCCAGTTCGGCGACCCCCTCGGGTCCGGCCAGGACGGTGGCGGTGGCGCCGTGTTCGGCGAGGGCGCGCGTGAGCTCGGGGGCCCGGTCGGTGTCGGCGACGGCCACCAGCCGGGCGCCGAGGTCGGCGGCCTGCTTCGCGAGCAGGTCGATCCGGCCGCCGCCCGCGGCCAGACCCACCACCCGGAAGCGGTCGGGGTTGCGCTGGACGATGTCGACGGCCTGGGTCCCGATCGAGCCGGTCGAGCCGAGGACCACTACGGTTCGCTGCTGTTGTTGTCGCACGTCCTCATTGTTCCGCACCGCGTGGACCGGCACGTGCTTCGGTGGGATTTCGGGGGCTTTACAAGGGAGTGGCGGTGGCTTACCTTACTCGTTAGTAAGTTACCTCACAGTACTCCATGTCCCCCGTCACACTCCGGCCGGACCGGACGGCCGCACCCCCCGATGGCGATGGCGCGACCCATCGGGAACCTCCCGATCCCCCTCCCCCGACATCCCGAGGTTCCCCCTCATGCGTCACACAGACACGCCCGCACCCGTTCCTCGCGGTGGGCGCGCGACCCCCCGCGTCCCGCGCGCGCTCACCCGGCTGCTGTCCTGCGCCCTGGCGGCGGTACTCGCCGTCGCGCTCCTGCCCGCCGCGCCCGCCGCCGCCTCGGTCGGGGCCACCGTGAGCTACGAGACCATCGTCAGCCACGACGGCACCGAACTCGGCGCCAAGGTGATCACCCCGACCGGGGTCGAGGGACCGCACCCGCTGCTGGTCATGCCCTCGGCCTGGGGAACGAACAACCTCATCTACGTGGGCGCCGCCTACCGGCTCGCCTACGAGTCGGGGTACCAGGTGGTCTCCTACACCTCACGCGGCTTCTGGGACTCCGGGGGCGAGGTCCAGATCGCCGGCCCGGAGGACCGGGCCGACGCCAGCGCCGTCATCGACTGGGCCCTGGAGAACACCGACGCCGACCCCGAGCGGATCGGCATGGCCGGGATCTCCTACGGCGGCGGCATCAGCATGCTGACGGCCGCCGAGGACGACCGCGTGCGCGCCGTGGCCGCGATGAGCGGCTGGACCGACCTGGTGCCGTCGCTGTACCCGAACGAGACCATCGACATGCAGTCCGTGGAGGTGCTGCTCGCGCTCGGCAATCTCACCGGCCGCCCCGGCGAGGTCATGCGCGAGGTGGAGGACGGCTACCGGGACGGGGACGTGGGGCCCGCGCTGGAGATGGCGCCCGACCGCTCGGTGGCCACCAAGGTCGACCAGATCAACGCCAACGGCACCGCGATCATGATGGCCAACGCCTGGAACGACGGCTTCTTCCCGCCCGGGCAGATCACGGACTTCTACGAGCGGCTCGAGGGCCCCAAGCGACTCATGCTCACCCCGGGCGACCACGCCACCGCCGAGGCCTTCGGCGCGGCGGGCCTGCCGAACGAGATCTGGGAGTCGGTGGGCGACTGGTTCGACCACCACCTCAAGGGCGAGGCCAACGGGATCGCGGACGAGGACCCGGTCCACGTCAAGCCGAACAACGGCCGCGGCGGGTGGACCACGCACGCCGACTGGCCGTCGGTGACCGGCGCGACGGACCGGTACTACCTGGACCGGCCGAGCACCGGCTGGTTCCGCTGGCAGAGCCGGGGCGCCATGGAGCCGGAGCCGTCGACGGGGTGGGACTACGACTTCCGCACCGGGATCGGCACCACCGCGACGAGCGGGACGGTGCTGCTGTCCGGGGCCCTCCAGCAGTTCTTCGACGTGCCCACCGGCGTCCTGCTCCCGACCGTGGACCGCTACCGCTCGGCCGTGTGGACGAGTCCCACCTACCCGGACGGCGCCCGCGTGGCCGGGGCTCCGGAGGTGACGCTCACCCTGGAGCCCACCGCCGAGGACCAGTCGGTGTTCGTGTACCTGTACGACATCAACGCCTACGGCACGGGTGCGCTGGTCTCCCACGCCCCCTACACCCTGCGGGGCTCCGCCGACGAGCCGGTGACGGTGACCGCCGAGCTCCAGCCGGTCGTGTGGGACGTCCCGGCGGGCCACCGGCTGGCCGTGGTCGTGGACAGCGCGGACCCGCGCTACACGAGTGAGAGCCCGTACTTCAACCGGGTCGAGGTGACCTCTCCCGAGGGCGCCCCGTCCCAGATCACCATCCCGCTCTCCTGACGGCCCGCTCGTTCGCCCGATGACCCGTCCGGTCGACCACCACTCCCGCCGTGGTCGGCCGGGCGCCCCCCGGAGGACGGCGCCTCGGGCACGCGCCGGGGCGGCGGGCGGACAGTCTCTCTTCCCAGCGAACGCGAGACACAAACACAAAGTAGTCACTGAGTTACTGAAAGTGTGCGAAGATCAGTCCATGACCTCGCCCACCGCACACAGGATCCTCGCCCCCGTCGCCGCAGTGGCGCTCACCCTCGGGGGAATCGCCCTCCTCGACCTTCCGTCCGGTCCGGCCTCCGCCGTCACCCAGGCCGTCCACATGTCGCAGCCGTCGGAGACGGAGCGGGGGCGGGAGCGGGTCGCGCTCTCGCGCATGGACGGTGTGTCCCACCAGAGCGCCGCCGTGACCGACGCCCAGCGCAGGGCCGTGCTCGACTACTGGACGAACGAGCGGATGGCCGCCGCACGGCCGATCACCGGCCTGGTCGGGGAGACGCTCGGGATCGCCGGGCCGGAGGACTCCGCCGGGTCCGACGCCGAGCACCAGGCGGCCCCCCGCACCGACAGCAGCGGCGAGGTCTGGGGCGCCGGCGGTCTGGTGACCCGGACGACCGGCAAGGTGTACCTGACCATGAACGGCCGCGACTTCACGTGCTCGGCGTCGGTCATCGAGGCGGAGAACCGGAGCACCGTGGTCACCGCCGGGCACTGCGCCAAGGACGGGACCGGCTCCTGGGCGCGCAACTGGACCTTCGTGCCCGGGTACCGGGACGGGGAGAGCCCGTACGGCCGCTACACCGCCCGCGACATGCTGGTTTCGCCCCGCTGGTCGCGCGAGGCCGACGACAGCTACGACGTCGCCATGGTCGTGCTCAACACCCACTCCGGCGATGCCGTACAGGACCGGGTCGGGGCGCAGCGGATCTCGTTCTCGGCCTGGGCCGAGGACCGCGCGCGCGAGGGCAGGCAGGTGTACACGTTCGGCTACCCGGCGGCCTCACCCTTCGACGGGCGGCTGCTGCACTACTGCTCGGGCAAGACCTCGCCCGACACGGGGGGCACCACCGCCAACGGAGTGCGGTGCCGGATGACCCAGGGCTCCAGCGGCGGCCCGTGGTTCACCGGGTTCGACCCGCGCACCGGCCGGGGCACGGTCTCGTCCGTCGTCAGCTTCAAGTACGCCGACGACCGCGGCACCCAGTACGGCCCGCGCCTGGGTGAGGAGGCGCGGCGGCTCTACGACGGGGCCGAACGTCTTTGACCCTCGCACGTGAAACGCGCGCGGCCCCGCTCAACGGCGGGGCCGCGCGTCCGTCCGGGGTGTGTCACACGTCGATGCCGGTAAGCACGAGGACGCGCTCGTAGGTGAGGTCCTCCATCGCCGAGCGCACGCCCTCCTTGCCGACACCGGACTTGCGGATGCCGCCGTAGGGCATCTGGTCGGCACGGAAGGTCGGGACGTCGCCGATGACCACACCGCCGACCTCCAGCTCCCGGTGGGCGCGGAAGGCGGTGGGCAGGTCGCGGGTGAAGACGCCCGCCTGGAGTCCGAAATCGCTGTCGTTGACGGCGGAGAACGCGGCGTCGGTGCCGGTCACGCGCTGGACCACCAGGACGGGGCCGAAGACCTCCTCACGGACGACCTTGGCGTCGGCCGGAGCGTCGGCGATGACCGTCGGCGCCACGGTCACACCGTCGCGGGTACCGCCGGTGAGGATCTTGGCGCCCGCCGCCGCGGCCTCCTCGACCCAGGCCTCGACCCGCTCGGCGGCGGCCTCGTCGACCAGCGGGCCGACCTCGGTGGCCGGGTCGGCGGGGTCGCCCACACCGAGCGCCTCCACCCGGTCGACCAGCTTCGCGACGAACGCGTCGTGGACCGAGTCCTCGACGATCACGCGCTGGACACCGATGCAGACCTGGCCCGCCTGGTTGTTGCCGAACAGGGCGACGCGCTGGGCGGCCCAGTCCAGGTCGGCGTCGGCCAGGACGACGGCGGCGGCGTTGCCGCCGAGCTCCAGGGTGACGTGCTTGTGCGGGGCCCGGCGCTGGAGCTCCCAGCCGAACTGGCCGCCGGTGAAGGAGATGACCGGGAGGCGCTCGTCGGTGATCAGCGACGCGGCGCGCTCGTTGGGCATGGGCAGCACGGACAGGACGCCGCCGGGCAGGTCGGTCTCGGCGATGATCTCACCGAGGATGAGCGCCGTCATCGGCGTGGCCGGGGCGGGCTTGAGGATGATCGGGGCGCCGACGGCCAGGGCCGGGGCGATCTTGTGCGCGACCAGGTTGAGCGGGAAGTTGAACGGGGAGATGCCCAGGACGGGGCCCTTGGGGACGCGGCGGATGAGCGCCATGCGGCCCGTTCCGCCGGGATCGGTGTCCAGGCGCTGGAGCTCGCCGCTGTCCCGGCGGGCCTCCTCGGCGGCCAGACGGAAGACGGACACGGCGCGCCCGACCTCGCCGCGCGCCCACTTGATCGGCTTGCCGCTCTCGGCGGTGATCGTCTGGGCGATCTCCTCGGCGCGCTCCCCCAGCCTGCGGGACACGTGCGCCAGGGCGTCGGCGCGCACGTGCGCGGGCAGGGCGGCGGCCTCGCCGGCGACCGCGTGCGCGGCGGCCACGGCCTCCTCGATCTGGGAAACGGTGGGCACGGCGACGGTGCCCGCGGGTCGACCCGTGTAGGGGTTGACGACGGTGATCTCGGTGTCGCCGGTCGCGGCGGTGCCGGCCAGCCAGAACGGACGCGTAGACATGCCAGGAACGCTAGCCCGCACCGCACGCCCCCGCCTTGTCCACCGTTGCCAACCAACCCCTTGGACTTGGCCACACTGGCGCATCCGGTCGGGTCCTCTCCGCACACGCGCCGGTCGCCGTCCGCGGTGGCGGGCACTCAGTGGTAGAAGCCCACGATCCCGTGGCCCCGTGCCGCCGCGTACCGGATCCACTCGAGGACGGCGTGCACGGACTCCCGCATGGAGTAGTCCTCCAGCGCGTTCACCCGTTCGGCGGAGATTCCGGCCGCCTGTTCCGCGGCCTCGCGCACCTGCCCGGCGAACCACTCCTCACCGGCCCCGCCACCCGTCCACAGGGAGTCCATGCGCACGGCGGTGACACCCAGCTCCTTGAGCGCCTGGTCCACCTCGGCGAACCACCAGTACTTCACGGGGTAGAAGGGGCGGTTGTCGAGGAAGGAGCCGTACGCGTCGCAGTGGGCCCTGGTGTAGTCGTCGGGGAGCGCGCCGAGGTCGACGCTGTAGGCCATCAGTCCAGAACTCATGGCCGCGAACCTACTGCGTGGTGACGACACACGGACACGCCCGCCACACAGGGACACCTCTTTTCACACCACCTACGACGGGTATCGCTTGGGAATGCCGGTCATCGGGTAACACCACCCGAAAGGTCCGGGGTGCGTTCCGTGGCCGCCGCCCCCAGCGCATCGGGGCACGCGTCCGCCGGACACGCCCTAAGCTGGTCAGACTGAGAAGGGATCCTTGGCCGCCCGACTGGCGTCGGCGGGCGCCTTCGTTCACAGTGGTTGGTGAGGGCTCCGCCCGCGGGTTCGGGCCGGCCCTCGGGTCCACCGCAGCCGACGGGAAGCCCGGGAGCGCTCATTGCCACTTGTCTACCGCACGCTCGTCTCGGTCCCGGAAGCCGGCGGTGACCTGGTCACCCTCACTTCGACGGTCCTGTCCCGGTGGCTGAGCAAGAGAGGGAACTCGGGCGCGCGCGTGGACTTCTCCGTCTCGGGCCGTTTCGAACTGAGCAACCGCTCACGGGCGCTCGTGGTCCGGCACGACAACCCCGACGAGGGACTCGTCTTCCTCCGCCTGACCACGGAGTCCGAGAAACCCGACGGCGTGTGGCGCACCGTGGCGACGGCCGTGGTGGATCCCGAGCTCTCACCCCGCCACCACGTGTGGATCGACATGAGCGTGGAGCCCCTCGACCGCGCCGACCCGCCGTCGGACCAACCGCGGCCGGACGTCATGCCGCCCGAGGCCGCGCGCATGCTCCTGGAGGAGGTCGACGCCCACGACGGCCGCTGGCCCATGCCGTCGACGCCGAGCATCGTGCGCGGCCGCGACGACGCCCTGGTGGAGGCCCTGGTGTCGGCGATCAGGGACCCGGACCGCCGGATGGCGATCGTGGCGACGGGCGTCCCCCGCGACGTCACCGTGGCCGCCTGGCGCACCGCCATGGCCGGTGCCCTGAACCGGTGCACCGGGATGTGCGCCGGATACGTGCTGGACGCCGCCGCGCTCGACCGCGTCGGCGGCCTGTTGCCGGAGGAGCTGGACATCCCCGCGGGCGGGGTGCGCACCTTCTTACCGGGAGTCGATCCGACGGACGCCGACGACCCGACCCGCCACCCCCGGATGAGCCCGGCGACGCTGGACACCGCCCGCGACGGCGACCGCGTCCGCAACTGGGTGGGCGCGGCGCTCTCCCGCAGAGTGCGGGACAACGCGGTCAACACGAGGCTGCCCGCACCGCTGCGGGCCATCGACGCGCTCCTCACGGAGGAGACGGCGGACCTGCGTTCCCGGGCCGGTGCTCGCCCGTCCGTGCCCGCTCCGGCCCGCCAGGCGGCCCCGGCTCCGGTCGCCTCGGCCGAACTCGCGGCCGCCCAGGAGCGGGAGGCACAGGAGCAGTTGACCCAGCGGCTGCGCGACGAGGTCAAACGGCTCAGCGCGCGGATCAGCGAGCTCGCCGACGAACGCCAGGAGCTGCTCGCCGAGACGGCCGACCTGACCGACGAGCTCGACACCGCCCGTGAGCAGCTCCGCGCCGCCCGCCACGAGACCCGGTGGCTGCGCGCCCGGGCCCGTGAGGAGGGGCTCTACCGGCTGGCCGCCGCCCCCGCCCCGCGCGACACCCGGCGTCCGCCCCCCACGTGCGTGGGTGAACTCCTGGAACAGATCACCGACGGCTCCGCCCTGCCGCACCTGTTCTTCACCATCGAGGACCACGACACGGTGTACGAGCTCTCCGACAGCCGCAAGGAGGGGCTGTGGGTCACCCGGGCCTGGGAGGCGCTGCTGGCCCTGAACGACTACGCCCGCTACCAGTTCGACAACCCCGGCAGCGGGCTGGGCTTCCACTCCTACCTGCGTGAGACCCCGGACGGCTACCAGGTGATCCCGGTCAAGCGGCTGGCGTCGCAGGAGTCGGACTACGTACGCAACCGGGGCAAACTCAACGACAAACGTCTCTTCCGGGTCCCCACGGAGGTGGACCCGGGTGGGCGGGTGCCCATGTACGCCCACATCAAGCTCGACACGGAGTACGGGATCTGCCCGAGGCTGTACTTCTACCCCCACCTGGGGCCGGGCACCACCAACCGCGTCTACGTGGGCTACCTGGGCCGCCACCTGCCGGTGCAGCAGTCGAACTGAGCCCGCCCGTCACCCTCCACCACCCTCAAACGTCGCCTGCGGCGCAGTTCCTCCCTCTTCGTCACCCTCCACCACCCTCAACGGACGCCCACGGCGCGGCACCCACGGCCCCGCGTACCCTGGGGGCCGTGATGGGAACGACGACCGGGGCGGTGACCGCCCTCACCGAACCGGAGTGGCGCGAGCGCGCCCGAGGGCACGAACGACGCGTGGACGCACTCGTCGCCGACCACCTGCGGCGCCGCCGGGAGGGCGAGCGCCACCCGGTGGAGGACTTCCTGTTCACCTACTACAACCTCAAGCCCTCCCAGCTGCGGCGCTGGCACCCGGGCGTGGGCACCGTCCTGCTCGGCGAGGGCGCCCGCGCCCGCCTCGACGAACGGTTCTACACCGCGCTCCCCGACGGGGCCGTCGGTCTGGACGCCGACGCCTTCCGCACCGCCCGCCGGGTGGTGGGCTTCGTCGAGCGCCTGCTGTCGGCGGTCGCCGACCGCCCCGCCCACCTGGGCTGCTTCGGGCTGCACGAGTGGGCGATGGTCTACCGGACGGACGAGGTGCGCCACGGACAGGTGCCGCTGCGGCTCGGCCACGAGGGCACCGACCGGGTCGTGGAGTCGCACCGGATCCAGTGCTCCCACTTCGACGCCTTCCGGTTCTTCACCGGGCCCGCCCGGCCGCTCAACACCCTGCGACCGACCCGCGAGGCCCAGGTCGACCTCGACCAGCCGGGCTGCCTGCACGCCAACATGGACCTGTACAAGTGGGCGTACAAGCTCACTCCGGCCGTCCCGTCGGAGCTGGTCGTGGACTGCTTCGAACTGTCGAGGGACATCCGGGTCCTGGACATGCGCGCCTCCCCCTACGACCTGGTCGCGTGGGGGTACGAGCCGGTGCGGATCGAGACCGCCGAGGGCAAGGCCGAGTACATGGCGGCCCAGCGGGGGTTCGCCGAGCGCGGCGCCGTGCTGCGGCGGCGGCTGTTGGACGTGTGCGCGGCGCTGCGCGCGGCCTGAACCGCGCCCCCTGGGAAAACCACCCCGGGCAAGCGGAGGGGGCGGTGCCCGCGGCACCGCCCCCAGGCTCTGACCGAGCCGAACGCTAGCCCTCGGTGGAGCCCTTGCCCCGACGGCTGAGGTAGACGGCCGCTCCGCCGCCCACGACTGCCACGGCGCCGACCGCGACCAGGCCGGCGAGCGCCGATCCGGTCACGGGGAGGCTCGGGGAGTCCTCGTCCGGGGCCGGGGCGTCGTCACCCTCGGTCGGCTCGGGGGTCGGCTCCGGCGTCGGCGTGCTGCCGGGGTCGGTCGGCTCGTCCGAGGGGTCGTCGGTCGGGCTCGGCTCCTCGCTGGGCTCCTCGCTCGGCTCGGGAGTCGGCTCCTCGGTGGGCTCCTCGGTGGGCTCCTCGGTCGGCTCGTCCGAGGGGTCGTCGGTCGGCTCCTCGGTGGGCTCCTCGTCGTCACAGGTCACCTTGAAGACCTTGTGCTTGCCCTCGCCGTTCTCGCCCTCGAAGGTCCAGTTCAGGCGGTAGTGGCCGTCCGGGAGGTCCAGGAGTTCGGTGCTGCCCTCCCCCTCCTCGTCCAGGACGAGGGTGTCCTCCAGCACGGTCTCGCGGGAGTCCGGCGAGCCGCCCTGGGTGACGATCTCCCAGTCGACCTCCTGACCGGCGTCGAAGTTGAAGGCCGTGATGTAGAAGCCGCAGACCTTGGGGACGTTGCGGCGGTCCTCCTCGGGACGCTCGGGGTCGTGGATCTTCACTGTGCCGTTGTCGCCGGGGGCGCCGTTCCCGCCGCCGTTGCCGGGGTCGGCCGACGCGGCGGCGGCACCGCCGAGAACGAATCCGGCCACGAGGGCCGCGCTGGTGAACAGGCGTGCGCTGAGCACGCCGGGGCCGGGGTTGGGGGACACAGGGAACTCCTGCGGGGTGCGAGCCCGGAGAGCGGGGATCCAGGGCGAATGATGAAAAGGGACGACACAAACTTATCGCGTGTCCCGCCCAGAACAGGAAACACTCGGGCTACGGATACCGAACGGAGACCGTCGCGGCCCGGACGGCGGGCCCGCGACGGCGCTGGTCACGCGTAGGCGGCCACCAGTCCCCAGAGCATGAGCGAACCGAGGGTGAGCGAGAAGACCACCGACAGGACGAACACCGGCACGTGCAGCCACCGCCAGCGCCCGTTCTCCGTGGGCGCTCCGCGCAGGAACCACACCCCGACCGTCACGGCCGCCGCCACCACGCCCGCGGCCAGGGCCCACAGCAGCATGGGGGTCGAGGTCCAGTCCCCGGCGCGCTGTCCGGCGGCGAGCCAGGACAGGGACCCCAGGGACAGCGACACGACGCGCAGGCGGTCGAGGGGGCGCTGGGTGAGGAGGGTACGGCGGCGCAGGAGGAGCGAGAGCAGGAGCACGGGTGGGATCACCGTCATCATCACAGTGGGAACGGTCGTGAGCCAGACCGGAAGGCCTCCGGTCAGCGGCTCGGGGTCGTCCTTCAGGAGTTCGCGGCTCAGGCCCAGGGAGTCGACGGCCATCGAGTTGGCCATGACGACCACCCCGTGGGTGTCGTCGAAGGCCACCATCGTGGCTGTGCCGAGCGTACCGCCGCTGTGCGAGGTCACCCGGCCGACGTCCGGCCAGTCGGAGGTCATCCAGGCCAGACCCAGGTCGAAGCCGTCGAGTCCGCTCGGGTGGTCCGCGGGCACGCCGGGGAAGGCGACGTCCTCGCGGACGGTGTCCAGGGCGCCCGTGCCGGGGGCGGTGCCGTCGGCGACCGCGGTGAGGAACCGGGCCAGGTCGGCCGCGGTGCTCCACGTGGTGATCCCGGCGGGAGCGTAGGCGGTGTTGTCCCACGGTTCGGTCCGCGCCCCGGGAACGACGTTGGGCGCCGCCCCGCCCTCGGGGACCCCCTCGACGATGACCGTGTCGTCCATGCCCAGCGGCTCCAGGACCCGCTCGGCGACCAGTTCGGGGTAGGGCGTGCCGCTCTCGGCGGCCAGCGCCGCGCCGAGCACGGAGAAGCCGAGGTTGGAGTACTGGAACTCGCCGGGCCGGTCGGCGGTGGTGGTCGCCAGCGCCTCCACCGGGGGCTCGGCGGCGGCGTAGGGGTCGGTGAGGTTGAGCGCGGGCAGGATCCGGGAGCGCAGAGTCGTGCCGTCGGGGGCGGTCGGCAGGCCGGAGTGGTGGGTGGCCAGGTCCTCCAGCGTGGCCCCGGCGACGTCCGGATCGGCGAACTCCGCGTCCGGGAACACCTCGGCCAGGGTGCGGTCGAGCGACGTCTCCCCGTTCTCCACCATGTCGGCCAGGGTCATCGCGGTGATGGTCTTGAACACCGACGCGGTCTCGAAGGGCGTGTCCTCGTCGACGGGAACGGCTCCGTCCAGGGTCCCGCCCCACGCGAACTCGACGGCGTCGGGGGCGTCGACCGGAAACCGCGCCACCACCAGGCCCTGCACGTCGCGCGGGTCGACCACGGCCGCCACGTCCTCGGCGAGGGCGTTGTGGCCGCCGAACCTCGCGGGCGGCGGCGGGGAGACGGGGGCGAGGAGGTAGGCGAGGACGGCCGCGACCGCGCCCACCGCCAGAGCGGTCAGCCACACCCGACCGGGGGCGGCGGCCGGGAGGGGACGGCGTGTCCTTCGCTTCGGCGGGGAGGGCGGCGGCGCCTGGGTCCGGGGGTCAGCGGTAGCCATGCCCCCAGCGTTCCGGATCGCCTGACCCACCGTAAGACCCGGCTGTCACCGCCCGGCCGTGAGGATTCACGAACCCGGACATGACATCTGTCATCCGCCCCGGTGGGACCGCCGCCGCTCGGCCCCCTCACCCGTAGGCGGCCACCAGCCCCCAGAGCATGAGCGAACCGAGGGTGAGCGAGAAGACCACCGACAGGACGAACACCGGCACGTGCAGCCACCGCCGGCGCCCGTTCTCCGTCGGCGCCCGGCGGAGGTGCCACACCCCCACCGTCACCCCGGCGGCCGCGGCTCCCACGGCCAGGGCCCACAGCGCCAGGGGAGCCCAGGTCCAGTCCCCGGCCCGCTGTCCGGCGACGAGCCAGGACAGGGACCCCAGGGACAGCGACACGACGCGCAGGCGGTCGAGGGGGCGCTGGGTGAGGAGGGTACGGCGGCGCAGCATGAGCGAGAGCAGGAGCACCGGGGGAACCGCGGTCATCACGGTCGCGGCGACCGCGACGGGGGTGGGAGGGGTGTCGGCCAGCGGCCGCGGGTCCTCCTTCAGGAGCTCGTAGGCCAGCTCCATGGAGTCGACGCTCTGCGCGTTGGACATGACGACCACGCCCCGCGCTCCGTCCAGGGCCAGCATCGTGCTGGTGCCGAAGGTGTCGCCCGCGTGTCTGGTCACCGGGCCGACCCCGGGCACGTCGACGGTGAACCAGGCCAGTCCCAGGGCGAAGTCGTCCGCCCCGCCCCGGGGGTCGGGGATCCCCTCGTACACGGGCTCCAGGGCGCTCATCCCGGGGGCGGTGCCGTCGGCGACCGCGGTGAGGTACCGGGTCAGATCGGCCGGGGTGCTCCAGGTGCCGCTGCCGGCGGGCGCGTAGTCGGTGTCCCGCCAGGGCTCGGTGCGTGCGCCGGGAACAGCGTGGGGAACCGCGCCGCCGCCGGGGACGCCGACGACGGTGTCGTCCATGCCCAGCGGCTCCAGGACCCGCTCGGCGACCAGTTCGGGGTAGGGCGTGCCGCTCTCGGCGGCCAGCGCCGCGCCGAGGACCGAGAAGCCGAGGTTGGAGTACTGGAACTCGCCGGGCCGGTCGGCGGTGGTGGTCGCCAGCGCCTCCACCGGGGGCGGGGCTCCGGCGAAGGGGTCGGTGAGGATGACCGGCGCGATGACGTAGCCGTACAGGGGGTCGCCGGCGGGAAGCGTCGGCAGGCCGGAGTGGTGGGTGGCCAGGTCCTCCAGCGTGGCCCCGGCGACGTCCGGATCGGCGAACACGGCGTCCGGGAACACCTCGACCAGGGTGCGGTCGAGCGACGTCTCCCCCTTCTCCACCATGTCCGCCAGGGTCATCGCCGTGACCGTCTTGAACAGCGAACCGGTCTCGAAGAGGGTCTCCTGGTCGACCGCGACCGCGCCGTCCTCGGTCCCCGCCCGCGCGAACTCGACGGCGTCGGGGGCGTCGACCGGAAACCGCGCCACCACCAGGCCCTGCACGTCGCGCGGGTCGACCACGGCCGCCACGTCCTCGGCGAGGGCGTTGTGGCCCGTCAGGGTCGGCGGCGGCGGTGGCGCCACCGGGGCGAGGAGGTAGGCGAGGACGGCCGCGACCGCACCCACCGCCAGAGCGACCGGCCACACCCAGCCGGGCGCGGCGGCCGGGAGGGGACGGGGTCTGCTCCGACCCTGGTCAGCGGCATCATCCATACTCCAAGTGTGACTCACATCACATCAAAAGGCACGGCCGTGCCGCCGGGATGTCTCCGCGGCGCCGCGGAGACGACCCGGACGGCGCTCAGCTCCCGTGCACGATGCGCTCGGCGCGCTCCTCGTTGGGCTGGATCTCCCCGGACAGGATCCGCTCGGCGTGGTGGCACGCCACCCGGTGGGTGCTCGTCTCCGGCGCGTCCGCCAACCGCCGCAGCTCCGGCCGCTCGGTGGCGCACCGGTCGTCCTGCCGCCACGGACAGCGGGTGTGGAACCGGCAGCCCGACGGAGGGTCGGCGGGCGAGGGCAGGTCCCCGGAGAGCAGGATCCGCTCCCGGGTGTCCTCCACCCCGGGATCGGGCACCGGCACCGCCGACATGAGCGACCGCGTGTACGGGTGCAGCGGGGACTCGTACAGGTCGTCGCTGTCGGCCTCCTCGACCAGGCCGCCCAGGTACATCACCCCGACCACGTCGCTGACGTGCCGGACGACCGCCAGGTCGTGCGCGATCACCAGGTAGGTCAGGCCCAACTCGTCCTGGAGCTCCTCCAACAGGTTGAGCACCTGCGCCTGGATCGACACGTCCAGTGCCGAGACCGGTTCGTCGCAGATGATCAGGTCCGGTTCCAGGACCAGCGCGCGGGCGATCCCGATCCGCTGGCGCTGGCCGCCGGAGAACTCGTGCGGATAGCGGGTGAGCGCCTTCGACGACAGGCCCACCCGTTCCAGGGCGTCGACCACGCGCCTGCGCTGGTCCTGGAGCACGAGGCGGTCGCGCTCCCGGCCGCGCGGCGCGCCCTCGCCCTCGTCCGGGCCGCCGATTCCGTGGACGCGCAGCCCCTCCATGAGGATCGAACCGACGTTCTGCCGGGGGTTGAGGCTGCCCAGCGGGTCCTGGAAGACCATCTGGAGTCTGCGGCGCTCACGGCGCATCGACCGCGCGTCCAGGCCGGCCAGGTCCCGGCCGTCGAACCACACCGAGCCGTCGGTGACGTCCACCAGGCGCAGCACGGCTCGGCCCAGGGTGGTCTTGCCGCAGCCCGACTCCCCCACGAGCCCGTAGGTCTGTCCGCTCTCGACCGCCAGGCTCACGCCGTCGACCGCGCGCACGTGGCCGATGGTCCGGTCGACCACCACCCCCCGCCTGATCGGGAAGTGCACCCTGAGGTCCTCGATCCGCAGCAGACTCATGCCCGCCCCTCCTCGTTGTCGACCGCCGCCGTACGCTCCGCCCCGGTCTCCGGGGCGGGGGCCTCCTCCGGCCCGGTCTCCGCCCCGGCGGCCTCCTCTGGTTCCCGCTCCGCGTCCGCGCCGGGGTTCACGCAGCGGTGCGTGTGGGCGCCGCCGCCCGCCGCCTCGACCAGCGCGGGCGCCCCCTGGAGGCAGTCCATCGTGTAGTGGTCGCAGCGGGGGGCGAACGCGCACCCGTCGGACCAGGCGATGTTGTCGTTGACCGAACCGCGGACGGGGGTGAGCGGATCCCCGCGCGGCGCGTCCAGCCGGGGGATGGAACCGAGCAGTCCGACCGTGTAGGGGTGGGTGGGGTCGGCGAACAGCTCCGACCGCGGCGCCCGCTCCACCGCGCGCCCCGCGTACAGGACGTTGATGTCGTCGCACAGCCCGGCGACCACCCCCAGGTCGTGGGTGATCATCAGCAGCGCGGTGCCCTCCTCGGTGACCAGGTCCCGCAGCAGCTCCAGGATCTGCGCCTGGATGGTGACGTCCAGCGCCGTGGTGGGCTCGTCGGCGATCATCAGCCGGGGACGGCACGCGACCGCCATGGCGATCAGGGCCCGCTGACGCATACCTCCGGACAGCTGGTGGGGGTACTCGCGCAGCCGCCGGGTCGGGTCCGGGATGCCCACCCGGTACAGCAGGTCGGCGGCCTCCTTGCGGGCGCGCTCTCCGCCCAGACCCCGGTGGCGCCGGAGGATCTCGGTCACCTGGCGGCCGATGGGCACGACCGGGTTGAGGGAGCTCAGCGGGTCCTGGAAGATCATCGCCAGCTGGGACCCGCGCAGATCGCGCAACCGCCTCTGGGAGAGGGAGAGCAGGTCGACGTCCCCGTCGGGAAGCCGCAGCGCCGCGGAGCCGCCGACCGTGACGCCCCGGTCGGGCAACAGCCCCATCAGCGCGAGTGAGGTGACGCTCTTGCCGCAGCCGGACTCGCCGACCAGGCCGGTGACCCGGCCCTCCTCCAGGGTGAAGGACACCCCGTCCACGGCCCGCGTGGCCTCGGCGCCGCGCCGGCGGAACACCACGGACAGCTCGTCCACGGTCAGCAGTGGCGTGCTGGAACTCATGGTCATTTCCTCAGCTTGGGGTCGAGTGCCTCCCGCATCGCCTCACCGAGCAGGGTGAAGCCGAGCGCGGTGACGATGATGCCCAGGGCGGGGTAGACCGCCAGGGAGGGCGCGCTGGACAGGAAGCGCTGGGCGTCGGCGAGCATCGTCCCCCACTCGGGGAAGGACGGGTCGGGGTTGCCCAGCCCCAGGTAGGACAGGGCGGCGGCGTCGATGATCGCGGTCGCCAGGGTGAGCGTGGACTGCACGATCACCGGGCCCATCGAGTTGGGCAGGATGTGCGTGAGCGCGATCCTGCGTTCGCCCACGCCCAGTGCCCGCGCCGCGAGCACGTAGTCCCGGCCGCCCTGGGAGATCATCGCGCCGCGCAGCAGCCGGGCGAAGATCGGCACCTGGGCCACGCCCACGGCGAGCATGACGGTGAGCAGGCTGGGGCCGATGAGCGCGGCGACGGTGACGGCGAGCAGCAGGGTGGGCAGCGCGAGCATCATGTCGATGAAGCGCATGACGACGTTGTCCAGCTGTCGGCCCCAGCGCCCGCCGAGGACGGCGGCCGCACCGGCCGTGCCGCCGAGCAGGGCGCCGACGCCGAAGCCGACGATCGTGGCGACGACCCCCACCAGCAGGGTCTGCCGGGCGCCGATCACCATGCGGGAGAACTGGTCGCGGCCGAGGTTGTCCAGACCGAACCAGTTCTCGGCGCGCGGGCCCACGAACACGTTGCGGTTGGGGAAGACCTCATCGCCCCAGGTCTGTTCGACGGGGCTGTAGGGCGCGATCAGCGGGGCGAACAGTGCGATCAGCACGAACACGACGACGACCGCGGCTCCGGTGATCGCCATGGGGCTGCGCCGCATACGGGAGAGGGCCTCGCGCCAGATGCTCGCGCCGTGGCCGTCGTCGGCGCGCTCGCCCATGAGCTCGGCGAGCCGGTCGACCTTGGCGGCCTTGCGGCCGAGGAGCGGGGGGCTGGGTGTCGTTGGCATCACTGGGCCCGCACTCTCGGGTCGAGGAGGCTGTAGGAGATGTCCACCAGGAGGTTGATGAGGACGTACATCGTCGCGATGAGCAGGATGAAGCCGGTCAGCGCGGGATAGTCCCGTTCCTGGGTGGCGGAGTAGACGAAGGAGCCGATCCCGGGGAAGGCGAAGACGCTCTCGGTCAGGACCGCCCCGGCGAACAGGCTGCCGGTGAGCAGGCCGACGGCGGTGACCACGGGGAGCATGGCGTTGCGCATCACGTGGCGGGTGCGCACGGTGCCGGGGTGCAGCCCCTTGGCGTCGGCCGTGCGCACGTAGTCCTCGCCGAGGACCTCCAGGACGCTGGCCCGGGTCATGCGCACGATGACCGCCAGCGGGATCGAGGCCAGCGCCAGGCCGGGCAGGATCAGATGGACGAACCCGTCCCAGACCACGTCCCACTCCCGGGTCATGACGGCGTCCAGGAGGACGAAGCCGGTGATGTCGGTGCGGGTCAGGCCGGGCGAGAGCCGGAACGCGGACGGCAGCCAGCCCAGGGTCTCGGCGAAGACGACCTTGAGGATGAACGCCAGGAAGAAGACCGGCGTGCAGATGCCGAGCAGGGAGCCGCCGACCGCGGCGAAGTCCAGTGCCGAACCGCGTCGGCGGGCGGCCAGGTATCCGAGCGGGATGCCCACGGACACGGCGATGAGCATCGCCGTCATGGACAGCTCGAACGTGGCGGGAAAGCGTGTCCAGAACTCGGTGAGCACGGGTCTGCCGGTCTGGAGGGAGGCACCCAGGTCGCCCTGGGCGATCCGTCGGAGGAAGGCCAGGTACTGGACGGTGAACGGTTCGTCCAGACCGAGCGCGCGCCGCAGCGCCTCGCGCTGCTCCTGCGTGGCGTCGTCGGGGAGGAGGGCGTACTCCGGTCCGCCGGGCAGTCGTTGCAGCCAGGCGAACAGCAGGATCGACAGGCCACCCAGGGTGGGGATCAGCTGGAGGGTACGCCTGACGATGAATCGCAGCACCTTTGCCGCCTTTCGCCAGAGGGGCACGGCCCGGGGGTCGACACGGGCCGTGCCTGGGAACTGTGTACGCGGAGCACCCGCCGGGTTGGGGCGGGTGCTCCGAGAGGGCGACGAGTGACCGCCCCCTCCCCCTGGTGGGGGAAGGGGCCCCGCCTCACTGCCAGGAGGCCTCGGCGAACTCCTCCTGCGTCAGCGGGCTGACGTTGGGCGGAACGACGTTCGGCGCGAAGGCGATGGAGGGCGGGGAGCTGGAGATGGGCAGCCCCGGAAGGATCTCCATGATCTGCTCGTTCAGGTCCTGGTAGGCGGCGACGCGCTCCTCGGTGTCCGGGTTGGAGCTGGCCTCGGCCATGGCGTCGAACAGCTCCTGGTCACGCAGCCCGAACTCGTCGCTGGGGCCGCTGAACCAGGTGCCGATGAAGTTGTAGGCGTCGTTGTAGTCGCCGGTCCAGCCGAGCAGGTACATGTCGCAGTCGCCCGCGTTGGTCCGCGGGATGTACTCGGTCCACTCGTAGGTCGTCGCCTCCACGGTGACCCCGACGGCCTCCAGGTCGGCGGAGATGACGTCGAAGATGTCGCGCGGCGCGGGCATGTAGGGCCGGGTGACGTCGGTGGGGTAGCAGAACTCGACCGTCAGGTCCTCCTGCCCCGCGTCCGCCAGCATCCGCTGGGCCAGGTCGGGGTCGTACTCGTAGGTCTGGACGTCGGGCGACCAGCCGTCGAGGGTGTCGGGGTGGAACTGGGTGGCCACCTCACCGCCCTCGGGGAGGATGGTGTCGACGATCCGCTGCCGGTCCACGGCGTGCGCGAGGGCCTGGCGGACCTCGACGTCGCCGAGGGCCTCGTTGGTCTCCTGCTGGTAGGCCATGTAGAGGACGTTGAACACGCCGCGGGTGGGCACCTGGAACCCGGCGGCCTCCAGGGGTTCGACGTCGGCGGGGGCGACCAGGTCGTAGCCGTGGATGTCGCCCGCCTCCAGGGCCTGGCGGCGCGCGTTCTCGTCGGGGATGGCGCGCAGGATCATCGTCTCGAAGCCCGCGGGGTCGCCCCAGTAGTCCTCGTAGCGCTCCAGGGTGACCTCGGCCTGGTCCTGGTTCCACTCGGTGACGCGGAACGGACCCGTTCCGGCGACCGTCCCGGCCTCCTGGGTGTAGGCGGGGAGGGTGAAGTTCCCGGGTTCGCCGGTGATCTCCTCGTTCTCGACCTGCTCGATCACGGCGGGGCTCATGATGCCGAAGGCGGCGAGGGAGAACCCTCCGGGGAAGACCGAGGAGTACTCGGAGATGGTGACGACCGCGGTGAGCTCCTCGGTCGCCTCGCAGGACTCGAAGCGGGGCTCGCCGATGTCCTCGTTCTCGTTCTCCGCGAAGCCGCCGAAGATGGACTGCCAGTAGTAGGAGTTGTTCCCGTCCTGGTAGGGGCCGGTCATGTTGAACCAGCGGTCGAAGTTGGCGCACACGGCCTCGGCGTTGAATTCCTCGCCGTCGTGGAAAGTGACGCCGTCGCGCAGGTGGAAGGTCCATTCGGTCCCGTCCTCGGACTGTTCCCAGTCCTCGGCGAGGCCGCCGACGATCTCCGTGCCGCCGGATTCGTGTTTCAGCAGAGTTTCGAAGACCTGCCTGCTGTAGCGGAACGTTTCTCCGTCACTGGTGAAGAAGGGGTCGAGGGTGCTGATGTCACCCGCGCTCGCGAAGACGAACGGCTCGGAATCATCGCCACCCGAACCCTCTCGTTCGCTCTCCGCGCAGGCTGTCGCCACCAGCGCGAGTGTGGCGGCCGCGGCCAGCGCGGCCAACGGCTTTCGGGAAGACTTCGTGAACATGGTCCACCTCGGTGTGGGCGGGGGGTCGAGGCCCTGGTTGATGGTGTGGACCCTAAACCGCGCCAAGTGCACCGGGGAAGATGGACGGCTGGGTATTAATACAACCGTTTCAGTACTGTGCCGTGATCCATAGCTCCGATTTTCTGGACGCGATGTCCAACCGAATCCCTTTACCCTCCCGCCCCGCCGAGGAAACCCAACGGGGAATTATATGGGCTTTGCAGCCTTTATGAGTGAAATAAAAGGGATCATGCGATGTTCAACGTTTGTCCTCTTTGTCCAAGAAAAGGAAGTTGGGGACCACGGGCCGAACCGGACCCCACCCACTCAACCGGACATGCCTTCAACACTCCGCAAACTACCCTGTTGCACAGGAAGATAAGGAAGGTTAGGGTCATCCTGTGAACGATCGCCTCTACTCCGTGGAACAGGTCGCCGAACGGCTGGGCCTGCACGTGCGCACCATCCGCAACTACGTGCGCGACGGACGGCTCCACGCCGTGCGCATCGGCAAGCAGTACCGGATCTCCCAGTCCGCCCTGGAGGCGTTCACCGGCTGCCCGGTGCCCGATCCGCCGGGCGGGGCTCCCGGCCAGCGGCACACCGAGGTGTCGAGCATCGTGGACGTCGAGGGGATCGACCGGGCCACGGCCGACCGCCTGACCACGCTCCTGACCGGCATGGCCGCCGGTCCGCGCTCCGACGGCCAGCGGCTGCGCCTCGAGACGGTCTTCGACGCCGACCGGTCGCGGATGAAGGTCGTCGTCCTGGGCGGCCTGGCGGACACGGCCCGGCTGTTCGACTACATGGAGGCGGTGCTCGACCAGTGAGCGCGATCTACCGGTCCCCGGACGCCGAGCGCCGGATCCGGGACCGCTACCTCCGGGACCTGGCCGCGTGGCCGGTACCCGTCGAGCACGCGCGGGTGCCCACCCGGGCGGGCGAGACCTTCGTCGTCTCCTGCGGGCCCGAGGACGCGCCCCCGGTCGTCCTCCTCCACGGGTCCGGCGCCAACACGACGGCCTGGCGGGACGACGCCGCGATCCTCGCGCGCGGCTCCCGGGTGCACTGCGTCGACCTCATCGGCGAACCGGGACTCAGCGCCCCCTCACGCCCGCCCCTGGGCTCCGACGCTCTGGCCTCATGGCTGGACGAGGTCCTGGACGGGCTGGGGGTCACCGCCACCGCCCTCGTCGGCATGTCACTGGGCGGCTGGGTCGCCCTGGACTACACGGACCGGCGTCCCGAACGCGTCCGGCGCCTGGGGCTGCTGTGCCCCGGCGGCGTGGGTCGGCGAAGGACGGAACGCATCCTCGGGACCATGCTGCTGGGACTGCTGGTTCCGGGCGGAAGGCGCCGGTCCGTGCGGGCGATGACGGGTCTGCGGGATCCGGAGCACCGGGAGGTCCTGGACGCCGTCCAGCTGACGTTCTCGGGGTTTCGGCCGCGCACCGAACCGCTGCCCGTGTTCTCCGACGGCGCGCTGCGCCGCCTGACCGTGCCCGTGCGGCTGATCGTGGGCGACCGCGACGCGATGTTCGACTCACGCCGGACCGCCCGGCGGATACGCGCGTGCGCCCCGCACGCGGAGGTGAGCGTCCTGCCCGGAACCGGGCACGCGATCCTCGGGCAGGGCGAGGCGCTCGCGGCCTTCCTGGACGGCTGACCGGCCCCGGGAGGGAAGCGTTCTCAGGCGGCGCCGCGGACGTCGCACCAGCGGCGGACGGCCGTGGTCCACAGCGCGATGTTCACGACGATCGCGACGAGCGCCGCCAGCGCCGCGGCGACCAGGAGGAGGGTGCTGGAGATCTGGGCCGCCCGGTGCAGCCCCGACAGGGCCACCCCCATCCCCGCGAGCGCGCCGAACTGGGCCACCCGCCACAGCAGGGGCACGGCCCGGAGCACGGGGACCGCCAGCCCGACCGCCACCGCCGCCGTCAGGGCGGAGAGGACGAACAGGGTCCGCAGATCGGTGACGACCTGTGTGGGCGCCCCGGCGCCCAGCCGGTCCCACGCGGCGTAGGCGAGGAAGCCGAAGAACGGCCCGGCGACGAACATCAGGGCGCAGGTCTGCTGGACGTCCGACGGCGGTCGCTCACCGGGGCGGCGGCCGGAGAGGAGTCCCGTGCGGGGAGCCTGCGCGGCGACCTCGGGACGCTGCTCGGGGACGGAGGGGGAGGAAACCGTCTCATACATGACGAACAGGGTTACGTGCGGTAGGGGTACCGCGCAACAGCGGGGTGTCCGTTTCCTCCCCCGGGCCCGGACCCCAACCCGGCCCAGAATCCGGCCCGCACACCGTCCTCCCAGCTCAGAACGCCTTCACCCGCGGACGGGGACGTGGTTCAGGCCCCGGCCGACCGGACCGGACGGCCGATGTAGGCCAGGGCGTGCTCGGTCAGGGCGTCCACGTCCTCGCGTACGTCGAACACCTCTCCGCGCTCGTCCGGGCCGAGCTCCTCCAGGGTCGCCAGCTGCGATTCGAGCAGGGCGGGGGGCATGAAGTGGCCCTCCCGGGCGCCCATGCGCGCGCTGATGACCTCGAAGGTCCCGCTCATGTGCAGGAAACGCACGTCACGGGCGCCCTCCCGCAGCACGTCACGGTAGGAGCGCCTCAGCGCCGAGCAGGCCATGACCGTGGACCCGCCGCGCGCGTCGTGTTCGGCGATCCATCCGGCCAGGTCGCGCAGCCAGGGCCACCGGTCCTCGTCGGTCAGCGGCACGCCCGCGGCCATCTTGGCGATGTTGGCGTCCGGGTGGAAGGCGTCGGCCTCCGCGAAGGGCAGGTCGAGCCGCCCCGCCACGCGCGCGGCGACCGTGGTCTTGCCGCTGCCCGAGACTCCCATGAAGACGAGGTGCATGTCTCTCCCGCTCTCGTGTGTACCCGCGCACGGGCGCGGCCACCGTCTTGAATAGTGATATCAATCAGTCCGACTAGGCTTCGGGCTGGCCGCGCCGATCACGGCCGGGCCCTGGAATCCGGAGCGCTGGGAGCACGATGGGCACTGACAACCGCACACTGCACAACCGCGTGCTGGCGGTCCTGGGCCCCGCGATCGCCGCCGACGAGTACGAGCCCGGGCACGCCTTCACCCTCCAGGGACTGGAGGCGGACTTCGGGGTCTCGCGCACCGTCGCGCGGGAGGCCGTCCGCGTCCTGGAGTCGATGCGCCTGGTGGTCAGCCGCCCCCGGACCGGGATCCGGGTGCTCCCCCGCACGGACTGGAGCGTCTTCGACCCCCAGCTCATCCGGTGGCGGCTGGCCGGACCGGGCCGGATGGACCAGCTGCGCTCGCTCAACGAACTGCGCGCCGCCGTGGAACCGGCCGCCGCCGCCCTCGCCGCCGTGCGCGGCGCGCCCGAGGAGCGCGCCCGGCTCGCGGCGGTCGCCGACCGGATGTCCGAGACCGGCGGCGCCGGGGACCTGGACGCCTTCCTCGACCTGGACATCGCCTTCCACCGCCGCGTCCTGGAGCTGTCGGAGAACGAGATGTTCGTCGGGCTCTCCCAGGTGGTGGCCGAGGTGCTGGTCGGGCGCACCTCCTACCACCTCATGCCGCGGCGGCCGCGCCCGGAGGCGCTGCGCCTGCACACGGCGGTGGCGCGGGCGATCGCCGACGGGCTGCCCGACGTGGCCGAGGCGGCGATGCGCTCCATCGTCAGCGAGGTCGCCGTCGCCCTGGACGCGGACGACGGCGCGCACTCCTGAGGTCACGGGCGTCCCCGGACCGCGTCGGGTCCCGGTCACACCACCAGGCTCAGGCCGAAGGCGAGGCCGAAGCCCACGAAGCCGATGAGCGTCTCCATGACCGTCCACGTCTTGAGCGTCGTCTTGACGTCCATGCCGAGGAAGCGGCCGACCAGCCAGAACCCGGAGTCGTTGACGTGCGAGAACGCGGTGGCGCCGCACGCGATCGCGATGACGGTCAGGGCCAGGTCGATCGAGGAGAGCCCGCTGGTGGCGTGCACCGCCGGGGCGATCAGGCCCGCCGCCGTGGTGAGGGCCACGGTCGCCGACCCCTGGGCGACGCGCAGGGCCAGCGCGATGACGAAGGCCGCGACGATGACCGGCAGGCCGGTGGACTCCAGGGTCGCGGCGAGCGCCTCGCCGATGCCGCTGGTGCGCAGGACGCCGCCGAACATGCCGCCCGCGCCGGTGATGAGGATGATGGCGCAGACCGGGCCGAGCGCGCCGCCGACGATCTCCTCGACCCTCGCGCGGGAGAACCGGCCGTGGCTGAGGACGACCATCGCGACCAGGACGGTGAGCAGGAGCGCGATCGGGGTCTGGCCGAGGAGCTGCAGGACCCGCACCCACACGGCGTCCTCGGCGACGGCGCCGGTCGCCACGAGCGTGGCGGTTCCGGTGTTGCCGAAGATCAGCACCATCGGGAGCAGCAGGATGCCCAGGACGGTGGCCAGGCGCGGCGGGTCGTCGTGCTTGACCGTGCCGTCGGCCAGGATGTCGTCGGGGACGGGGAGCTCGAACCGCCTGCCCGCCCACAGGCCGTAGAGGTAGCTGGACAGGTACCAGGTCGGAACGGCCAGGACGAGGCCGACCAGGAGGGCCAGGCCCATGTCGGCGCCGATCTCGACCGCGGCGGTGACCGGGCCGGGGTGCGGCGGGACGAAGGCGTGCATGACCGCGAACGCGCCGGCCGTCGGCAGGGCGTAGGTGAGCACCGACCCGCCGAGGCGCCGGGCGACGCTGAAGACGATCGGCAGCATGACGATGAGGCCGACGTCGAAGAAGATCGGGAAGCCGAAGAGCAGGGAGGCGACGCCGAGGGCCAGCGGGGCGCGCTTCTCCCCGAACGCCTTGATCAGGGCCCCGGCCAGGACGGCGGCGCCGCCGGTGACCTCCAGCAGGCGGCCGATCATGACCCCGAGGCCGACCAGGAGGGCGACGTTGGCGAGCGTGCCGCCGAACCCGTCGAGCAGGGTCGGCACGACTCCGGAGGCGGGGATGCCGGTGGCGAGCGCGGTCAGGACGCTGACCAGGACGAGCGCGACGAACGCGTGCAGTCTGAAACGGATGATCAGGAGCAGCAGGAGGGCGATGGCGCCGGCCGCGATCCCGAGGAGGGGTCCCGTGCCGTAGACGGGTTCGAAGTTCTCCACGACGGAGCCTTCCGGTGGGCGGTTGAGGACTCTGGGCCGCCGATGACACGGCCTTGACCTGCCCTTGGAACAGGTGACGGCAATGGTAATACCATTTGTGAGACCGTGTGAACCACGTCGTTCGTTTCTGTTACGCCCGTGAGACCTGGGTCACCGGGAGCCCTTGCGCCGGCGTGCCTTCGGGGCCGTGGTGACGTGCGCCACAGCCCCGAACCCGTGGGGTGTCGGCTCAGTCGCCCCACTCGACGTCGTCGAAGGGGCCCGGCACGTGTTCGCCACGCGCCCTGAGCCCGTCCTCCCAGGCGATCCGCAGGGCGACCCAGCGGCCCTGGATCTCGACCGCCCTCTCCTCCTCAGCGGTCAGCGGGGCGTTCTCCCGGTCGTTGTCGTTCATGGCTGGCCGCCCGTCTGCTCGCCGAAGAGGCGGCGGATCTCGTCGGCGTCGAACCGCTGGCCGCCGCTGGGGGTGCGCACGCACCGCACCTTGCCCTGGCGGGCCCACCGGTTCACGGTGGCGTTGTCGACCCGGAATATCGCCGCGACCTCACCGGCCGTCAGCAGTGTCGGGGCGTTGTCCAGGTGTTCGGTCACCGCACGCCTCCGTCCCGGGGCGGGGGCACGGGGCGCGGCTCGTGGCGGGCGATGACCGAGAACAGTTCCCTGTAGGAGGGGGCCTCCAGCCGCTCGAACGGGTTGCCGTCGCCGGTCCAGCCGACCGGCCGCCGGGCGGTGTAGGTCCTCACTCCGGCGTCGTCGACCTCGTAGGAGACGACCCAGCGACCGGCGATGAGTTCGTCCAGGGCGCGGTGCGCCTCGCGTCGGTCCATGCGGTCCATCACCGCCACCCCGCCCTCAGCCAGCTCAGACCGGCGGTGGCGGTCAGTCGCGGCCCGGGGATCAGGCGCACCAGGTCGGCGGGGCCGGAGACCACGAACGGCAGCGCCGGACCGGGGCGGGCGTAGCGGCGAGCACGCGCCGCCCGCCGGGGGCGGACGGCCCCGCGCACCAGCCGACGCACACCGCTGGGGACGCGGTCGGCCGCCGGGGGACGGTAGACGGCGCGGGCAGGGGGCCACAGCGCCAGCAGGAACAGGAGCAGGTAGCGCACAGGCGCACCTCCGGATTGGGATGCCGCTGGATGAGGGCGGCGTGGGCGAATGCGCTTCTATGATGAACTTAGGAATCTAATCTTTGCAAGGCAATCAAGAGAATCCGATCACAGGATTCCGAAAGATGCCCTGATGAGAAGTTCGCCATACGATCGGCACGACCACCCTCACGGGAGAGGCAGATGAGCAGGAAATACAGCCCGACCGTTCGTCGACGCCGCCTGTCTGCGGTGCTCCGTCACCTCAGGCACGAGCACGGGAAGACGCTGGAGGAGGTCACCGCAGCCCTGGAATGGTCACGTGGTCGCCTGGCCCACATGGAGGGCAACAAGTGGACACGCCCTGACCTCGGCAACATCCGTCAACTCCTGGACTACTTCGGGGTCAAGGACGACGCCACTCGGGAAGCAACCCTGGAGTTGGCTCGCCAGTCCCGAACGAAGGGCTGGTGGGCCAAGTTCAAGGACGTGTTCGGCGGGTCCTCGTTCGTGGGTTTCGAGTCCGAGGCGTCCGTCATCTCGACCTATCAACCCATCGTGATCCCCGGCCTGCTCCAGACTGAGCGCTACGCTGCCGCATCGGCGCGGGCAGCCCTTGCACGGCCTGCCGACGAGGTGGACCGCATCGTCGAAGCGCGGATGGCCCGCCAAGAAGTACTGCACGGTGAGCACCCGCCGACGATCTGGGCCGTGATCGACGAGTCAGCTCTCCATCGGCTCCCCGCAACAGAAGGCATCGCCCAAGAGCAACTCCGGCATCTCATCACCCAAGCCGAGGATCCCGACAACGCGATCACCATCCAGGTGCTCCCGTTCTCCGCAGGGCTACACCCCGGCCTCAGCGGGCCGTTCGTACTGCTCGATTTCCCAGACGAGATGGACGCTCCACTGGTCTATCTGGAGACCCGTACCGAGGGTCTGTTCCTGGAGGAGGAGGCCGAGGTGGCGGAGTATCGCCATGTGTTCGACCACCTCCAGGTGACAGCCAGATCGCAACTGGAGTCCATCCGAATGATGAAGAAGATGCTTGCCGACCTCTAGGAAGACCACCTATGCACTCATCCACAGACGATCTGCACTTCCGCAAGTCCAGCTACAGCAGCACCGCACAGGAGTGCGTGGAGGTCGCAGACATGCCTGGTGGGGTGGCTATGCGCGACACCAAGCATCGTGAGCTCGGCCACCTGGAGCTGCCCCCGGCCGAGTGGCACGCCTTCCTGGCCTCCGCCTGTTACGACAGGACTTAGGCCTTCTGGCAACGAGAAGGCTCCGACCACATGGTCGGAGCCTTCTCTGCATTCGTCCGCCGCCAAGCGTATCCGCTGATTTCAGGACACACCAGCGGATCAGTGGTTCTGGCCGGACAGGGACGGTTGATCTCAGCACGCCATTGCAAAGGCCCAGGTGGGGTAGGAAGGCGACCATGCGCCCCACCACGAACCTGACCTTCCGCAAGTCGAGCCACAGCGACCGAAGCGACTGCGTCGAGGTCGCCGACCTGCTCACCGGCGCGGCTGTCCGCGACACCCGGAACCGGCAGCTGGGGCACATCTCATTCGTCGACTCGGCCGAGTGGCGCGCCTTCCTCGCCGCCGTCCAGCAGAACACGAAGTAGTTCCCTCGGACAGCGACCAGGGACTCCACGGCCCCTGGATTTGACTTCCTCCCGGTCCTGAAGAGACCGGGATTCCGACCGCCCCTGACGGGGCGGTGGCGCTACGCACCTCGCGGCGCGAGCTGCTTCCTGTATCACCGCGTATCACCGGACACGCGAGCCGTCCCGCCGGGGGCCAACGCCGTGACGACCCGGTTCTCGACCCCTCACCTTTTTATTCGTGAAGGTTGCGTGTTTGCGGTCTGCCCGAAAAGGAACATCAGACCTTTTCTGCGCCATTTCCCCCACACACCCGATGCGGGTTCCCTACCGTGTCATCACGGCGTGGACGCGATCGGGCGCACCACCCCGACACTCCTCTCGGACGGTCCCCCGAACTCCATTGACACCATGTTGTCACAATGACAGGATGTTGTCATGAACGCACCACTCCAGCGGACCGTCCACCTCGCCGTCTACGACCAGATGGCGGACTGGGAGGTCGGACACGCCGTCGCGCACATCCGCAACGGGCACGCGCAGCGCCGCCCCGGCCGGTACGACGTGGTCACCGTCGGCCTCACCGGCGCGCCCATCACCACGATGGGCGGGCTCAGCGTCCTGCCCGACGTCGCTCTCCACCAGCTCAAACCGTCCGAGAGCTCGATGCTGATCCTCCCCGGCGCGGACGGCTGGGACGTCGAGCCCGAGTCGCTGTCCCCCTTCGCCTCCGCCGCCGGGATCTTCCTCGACGCCGGGGTCCCGGTCGCCGCGATCTGCGGGGCCACGGCCGGGCTGGCCCGCGAGGGGCTGCTCGACGACCGCGCCCACACCAGCGCCGCCCCCGAGTACCTCCTGGCCACCGGCTACACGGGGATCTCCCACTACCGGTCCGAGCTGGCCGTGACCGACGGGGACCTCATCACCGCCGGTCCGACCGCCCCGATGGAGTTCGCGCGCGAGATCTTCGCGGCGCTCGACCTGTACTCCCCGCGCGTCCTGGACGCCTGGTACCGGCTCTTCGCCCAGCACGACCCGGAGGCCTTCGCCGTCCTGGCCGAGGCGTCCCGGCCATGACCCCGTCCGTGCCCCCGTCCGACGAACGTCCCTCCGACCTGCTGTCGGGGACCGCGCTCACCGTGTTCCGCCTCAACGGGCAGCTCATGGCGGTGGCCGAGGAACTGGCCCGGCCCGCGGGGCTGACGGCGGCCCGGTGGCAGGTGCTGGGCGCGGTGACCGACGAGCCCCGGCCGGTGTCGGCCGTCGCCCGGCGGTTCGGCGTCTCGCGGCAGAGCGTGCAGCGCATGGCGGACCTGCTGGTGGACCAGGGACTGGCCGAGTACCGGCCGAACCCGGCGCACAGCCGGGCCAAGCTGCTGGCCCTCACCGAGGAGGGCCGGGCGGCGATGCGCCGCATCCGCCCCGACCACGCCCGGGTCGCCGAGGAACTGGTGGGCGAACTGGGCGAGGAGGAGGCCAGACGCGCCCTGGAGTCGCTCCGGCTGCTCTCCCGGGCGCTGGAGCGGATCGGGGACGACTGACGCGCCTCGAAGACGCCCGAGGCCCGGCAGTATCGTCGGTTCCGCACCCTGCGGAAGGAACCCCCGATGATCGACCTGCGCTCCGACACGGTGACCCGCCCCACGGCGGCGATGCGCCGCGCCATCGCCGAGGCCGAGGTCGGCGACGACGTGTACGGCGAGGACCCGACCGTGCGGGCCCTGGAGGAGGAGACCGCCGCCCTGCTCGGGAAGGAGGCCGCGCTCTACGTGCCGTCCGGGCACATGGCCAACCAGATCGCGCTGTACGTGTCCGCGCGCAGCGGCGAGGAGGTGTGGGCGCACGAACACCACCACCTCATCGGCTCCGAGCAGGGGGCCGCGGCGGTCCTGTCTCGGGTGCAGCCGCGCCTGTACTCCGGCGACCCCTTCCCCTCCGACGACGTCCTGGCCGACTGGACGCGCGGGGCCGGGGAGGGCGACGCGCACCGCGCCGAACCCGCGCTGCTGTGGCTGGAGAACACCTTCACCGGCCAGGTCGTGCCGCTGGCGGAGCAGCGGCGGGTGGTCGCGTTCGCCCATGGGCACGGCATGCGCGCGCACCTGGACGGGGCCCGGCTCTGGAACGCGGCGGCCGCCCTGGACGCGGCGCCCGCCGAGGTCGCCGCGGGCTTCGACACGGTGTCGGTGTGCTTCTCCAAGGGGCTCGGCGCGCCGGTGGGATCGGCCCTGGCCGGTGACGCCGCGACCGTCCGCCGCGCCCGGCGGGCCCGCAAGCTCCTGGGCGCCGGGATGCGGCAGGCGGGGATCATCGCGGCGGGCGCCCTGCACGCGCTGCGCCACCACCGGGAGCGGATCCCGGAGGACCACACCCGCGCCACGCTGCTCGCCGAACGGATCGGGGCGGCACCGGGGCTGTCGGCACGGGCCCGCACCAACATGGTGCTGCTGCAGACCCCGGAGGGATCGGCCGCGCGTCTGGTGGAACTGCTGGCCCGCAACGGTGTGGGCGCCGTGGCGATCGGCCCCTCGCTCATCCGGCTCACCGTGCACCTGGACATCACCGACGGCGATGTCGACGAGGCCGCGAACGGGATCACCAAGTCCGCCCAGGAGCTGTGATCCTCCCCTCGCCCCGCAGGTCAGAGCGGGGGTCGAGGGCTAGACTTGCCCGACCGCACGCGGAGCCGAGCCGAGGACGAGGTGTGCCGCGTCACATCGCGTAGTAGCATTTCGCGTATGACATTGTCGTACTAGAGAGTGGTTGCACCCCCATGCCGGGAAGAATCCAGTCGATCGAACGCGCCGCCGCCATCCTCCGGCTCCTGGCCAGCGGCGCCCGGGGGCTGAGCCTGGCGGAGATCTCCCGGTCGCTCGAGCTGCCCAAGGGAACCGCGCTGGGCATCCTGCGCACGCTCCAGCACGTCGGCTTCGTCGAGCAGGACCCCGAGTCGGGGCGCTACCGCCTGGGCGGCGGGATGCTGAGCCTGGGCACCCGCTACCTGGACGGCAACGAACTACGCACACGGGCTCTGAACTGGGCGGACACCCTCGCCTCCCGTAGCGGGGAGAGCGTGCGCATCGGCACTCTGCACAAGAACCAGGTCCTGGTGGTGCACCACGTCTTCCGCCCGGACTCGACCCGGCAGACGCTCGACGTGGGCGACCTGCTGCCCCTGCACGCGACCGCGATCGGCAAGGTCCTGATGGCCTTCGACCCCCTCGCCATACCCGAGGAGGACACCCCGGCCTCCGAGACCGAGGGCGTGGTGTCGCTGCCCGCCTTCACCCGGCACACCGTCGTCTCCCCCATGGCCCTGGAGGAGCAGCTCGTGGAGGTCCGCGACAACGGCTGGGCCTGGGAGGCCGAGGAACTGGTCGAGGGCGAGGTGTCGATCGCCGCCCCGATCCGGGACCGCCGCGGCGTCACCGTGGGCGGGATCGGGGTGCGCGGCGCCGTGGAGCGCCTGGCCTCGGACGACGGCAAGCCGGACATGGAGCAGGTCTCCTACGTCCGCGACGCCGCCCGCGCCATCTCCCGTGACCTGGGGGCGTCCCCCTACTAGGCCGTGTCTGTTTTGGGCCTCCGCTTCGCTTTGGCCCGTGTTCGGGCGCCCATGCGGCCAGGGATTCTTCATCCTCGGCCACGCCTGACGCTCGTTCCTCGCTAGCGGCTCGCCTCGTCTTGCAGAACCCTGGCGGCGCCCGAACGCCCACCCGATCCCCACGAAACCGCTGGTCGGAGTGGTGCGTTCCACCTGGACACCGGTCCTGGCACAGTGCACGTGAACCCACCGTAGATCACTCTCCGTAACATGTGATCCACGCGACACGATTGCGTCACACCGTCTTGACATGGGAAGGAAAGACGGATGAAACTGACGCGTACTTCATACGTCAATGTCGTACGCCGTTCGGTCCACGCCGAGTTCACCCGTTCGACACCCATCCCGGCTTCCCACCCACAGCCGTCCACCGGAAGGCGAACATCCCGATGAGTCAGCAGTACGTCGCCGCGATCGACCAGGGCACCACGTCGAGCCGTTGCATCCTCTTCGACCGGGACGGACGGATCGTCTCGGTCGACCAGCGCGAGCACCGACAGATCTTCCCCCAGCCGGGCTGGGTCGAGCACGACGCCGAGGAGATCTGGACCAACGTCGAGGTCGTCGTCCAGCAGGCGCTCCAGAAGAGCGACATCACCCCGGACCAGGTCGCCGCCGTCGGCATCACCAACCAGCGCGAGACCACCGTCGTGTGGGACCGCGAGACCGGCAAGCCGGTCCACAACGCCATCGTCTGGCAGGACACCCGCACCAACGACATCGTCCGCGAGCTGGGCAACGAGGGCGGCCAGGACCGCTTCCGCGAGAAGTGCGGCCTGCCCCTGGCCACCTACTTCTCCGGCCCCAAGCTCCGCTGGCTGCTCGACAACGTCGACGGGCTGCGCGAGCGCGCCGAGCGCGGCGAGGTGCTGTTCGGCACCATGGACACCTGGCTCATCTGGAAGCTGACCGGCCACCACGTCACCGACGTGACCAACGCCAGCCGCACCATGCTGATGAACCTCCACACGCTGGAGTGGGACTCCGAGATCCTGGACGCGATGGGCATCCCCGCCGCCATCCTCCCCGAGATCCGCTCCTCCTCCGAGGTCTACGGCACCGCCCGCGGCTACCTCGCCGGGACGCCCGTCGCCTCCTCCCTCGGCGACCAGCACGCCGCCCTGTTCGGTCAGACCTGCTTCGACCCGGGCGACGTCAAGGGCACCTACGGCACCGGCACCTTCCTGGTCATGAACACCGGCACCGAGCCGGTCACCTCCAACAACGGCCTGCTCACCACCCTGGGCTACAAGCTGGGCGACGCGCCCGCGGTGTACGCCCTGGAGGGCTCGATCGCCGTCACCGGTTCCCTCGTGCAGTGGCTGCGCGACAACCTGGGCCTCATCTCCACCGCCCCGGAGATCGAGACCCTCGCGCGCACGGTCGAGGACAACGGCGGCTGCTACATCGTGCCCGCCTTCTCCGGCCTGTTCGCCCCGCACTGGCGCAGCGACGCGCGCGGCGTCGTCGCCGGTCTGACCGGCTACGTCAACAAGGGCCACATCGCCCGCGCCGTCCTGGAGGCCTCGGCCTGGCAGACCCGCGAGGTGGTCGACGCGATGAACGCCGACTCCCAGATCGACCTGACCACGCTCAAGGTCGACGGCGGCATGACGGCCGACAACCTGCTCATGCAGATCCTGTCCGACGTCCTGGACGCCGAGGTCGTGCGCCCGATGGTCGCCGAGACCACCTGCCTGGGCGCGGCCTACGCCGCCGGTCTGGCCGTCGGCTACTGGCCGGACGTGGAGACCCTGCGCGCGAACTGGCACAAGGCCGCCGAGTGGACCCCGAAGATGGACCCCGAGGTCCGCGACCGGGAGTACCGCAACTGGAACAAGGCCGTGGAGCGCACGCTCGGCTGGGTCGAGCACCCCGACGAGCAGTAGCCCGCCGCCTCCTCTGACGACCGCTTCCAGGGACCTCCGGCGCCCGCCGGAGACCCCTGGAAGCGGCACCCGGGGCACACCGCGTGCCCCGCGCATCCCCATCACGTGACGGGTGTGTCCAACGTCGTTCCGGTCCCGCGCCCCCCGACGCGGAGCGACGGACCTCCCGCACCCCGCATGCCCCTTTCGGGGCGGAGGTCCTCATGGTTTATCTGGCAGAGTTCGTCGGTACGGCGATCCTGATCCTGCTCGGTGGCGGTGTCGTCGCCGGCGTGGTGTTGGCCAAGTCCAAGTCCAACAACGCCGGCTGGATCGTCATCACGTTCGGCTGGGGTATGGCGGTCGCGATGGCCGTCTACGTCACTGGCACCACGAGCGGCGCCCACATCAACCCGGCGGTCACCATCGGTCTGGCGAGTATCGGGGACTTCTCGTGGTCCCTGGTGCCCGGGTACATCGCCGCCCAGATGGCGGGCGCGTTCACCGGTGCGGTGCTGGTGTACCTCGTCTACCACGCGCACTGGGCGCCGACCGACGACCCCGACGCCAAGCTCGCGGTCTTCAGCACGGCCCCGGCGGTGCGCAGGCCGGTCGCCAACTTCGTCACCGAGGTCATCGGCACCGCGATGCTGCTCCTGGGCATCCTGGGCATCGGCGCCAACTCCGGGCACGTCTCCGGGGGCGAGGTGGACCTGTCCGCCCTGTTCTCCACCGGTCTGGCCCCGCTCCTGGTCGGTCTGCTCGTGCTCGCGATCGGTCTGTCCCTGGGCGGCCCGACCGGGTACGCGATCAACCCCGCCCGTGACCTGGGCCCGCGTATCGCGCACGCGCTGCTGCCGATCCCGGGCAAGGGCTCCTCGGACTGGGGTTACGCCTGGATCCCGGTCGTCGCCCCGATCGTCGGCGGCGTCATCGGCGCCTGGATCTGGAAGCTGGCCGGGTTCGGCGCCTGACGCCCGTCCCGCACACGTGGGGAGCCGGGTACCGCCACGGGGGCGGTACCCGGCTCCCTTCGTCTTCGGGGCCCCACCGAACCGGCACTGGTACTGGTATTAACCAGAGCGTTCGACAATACCGAACGTTAATCACCTTGGGCGATCAACTCATCATCGAGAGCAAGAATCTCGCACAGATTTTTCCGCACTGAGGCCCGATCCGCGCCATACCCACCGGTAACCAGCAGGGCTATCTTCACCATCGTTCGGCATTGTCGTATTATGCAGGTGACACCTGCCTGAAACGTCAGAGCCCGTTCAGGTACAGGCGCGGCACCCGCCATCCCTCCCGAACGGACGGAGCACCCAGCCATGACCGCCAGAACCCAGCAACACGACATCGCCTCCTCCCGCGCGCACACGCGCGAGGAGCTCGCCCGGGGCACGTTCGACCTCCTCGTGATCGGCGGCGGCATCCTGGGCACGTCCGCCGCCTGGACCGCCACCCAGGCCGGTCTGCGCGTCGCGATGGTCGACGCCGGCGACTTCGCCGGAGCCACCTCCAGCGCCTCCTCCAAGCTCGTGCACGGAGGCCTGCGCTACCTCCAGACCGGCAACGTGCGCCTGGTCGCGGAGAACCACAAGGAGCGCCGCTCCCTGGCCTCCGACGTGGCCCCGCACCTGGTCAACCACATGCCGTTCCTGGTGCCCATCTACTCCGGCGGCCCCCACGGAGCCGCGAAGATGGGCGCTGGCGTGTTCCTGTACTCGGCGCTGTCCGCCTTCGGTGACGGCATGGGCCGCCTCCTGTCCCCCAACCAGGCCACCCGGCTCGCCCCCGGCCTGCGCACCCAGGGCCTGAAGTCGGTGGCCGCCTACAGCGACCACCAGATGAACGACAGCCGCATGGCGATCATGACCGTCCGCGCCGCCGCGGACGCCGGAGCGGTCGTGCTCAACCACGCCGAGGTCAAGGGCCTGCGCACCACGCGCGGCCGCGTGACCGGCGCCGACCTGCGCGACCGGGTCGACGGGCAGGAGTTCGGCATCGACGCCCGGCTGGTGCTCAACGCCACCGGCCCGTGGGTCGACCGCCTGCGCGAGATGGAGCAGCCCGGGGTCGCGCCCAGCGTGCGCCTGTCCAAGGGCGCCCACCTGGTCCTGAAGACGCCCGAGCCGTGGCGCGCAGCGCTGACCATCCCCGTCGACAAGTACCGCGTCTCCTTCGCCATCCCGTGGGAGGGCCGCCTGCTGCTGGGCACCACGGACGAGGAGTTCACCGGCGACCCCGCCGACGTGGGCGTCGTCCCCGGTGACATCGACCAGATCCTCGGTGAGGCCTCCCTGGGCATCGACGCGCCCTACCTCAACCCGGACAACATCACCTACTCGTTCGCGGGTCTGCGGGTCCTGCCCGGCGGCCCCGGCGGCACGAGCTCGGCCAAGCGGGAGACCGTGGTCACCCAGGGCCGCGGCGGGATGCTGTCGGTGGCGGGCGGCAAGTGGACCACCTACCGGCACATCGGCCGCACGATCCTCGACGAGCTGCGCAAGGTCTCGGCCGTGCCGCTGGCGGAGGACATGTCCGACCCGCTCAAGACGGTGCCGCTGCCCGGTCTGGCCAGCCCCGAGGCGGTCACGCACCGGATCATCATCGACCGCGAGCCGGGCGCGCGCCTGGACCCGCTGGTCGCGCGACACCTGGCCTCGCACTACGGGAACCTGGCGATGGACATCGCGGGCCTGGTGCGCGACGAGCCCGCGCTGGGCGAGCGCATCCACCCCGACGGTCCCGACATCTGGGCCCAGGTGGTCTTCGCCCGCGACCGCGAGTGGGCGGTCACCGTCGACGACGTGCTGCGCCGACGCACCACCGTGACCGTGCGCGGACTGGACACCCCCGAGGTGCGCCAGCGCGCCGAGTCCCTGCTCCAGCAGGGCTGACCGCGCCTCCGGCCGCCCCGCACTCCCTGGAGGGGCGGCCGGTCCTGAGGGCGTGTCCCGTGGATGCCGCTCGTCGCGCGGCAGAGTATGTGTCCGCGGAACACGCCCTGACGGCCCGGTGGCCGGGTCCACGCCCCGGCCGCCGGGCCGCGCCCTTCCTACCCCTGCGCGGCGAAGGCTCCGACACTGGCGAAGACCGCGTCCGCGAACCGCTCCCCGATCCGCCGGTGCCCGGCGGTGTCCGGATGGAGTCGGTCCGGCAGCGGCAGCTCGTCGTGGTCGGACTCCCCGTAGAGCACACGGCCGTCGAGATGGTGCAGGTGCGGGTCGTCCGCCGCCCTGCGTTCGACGACGCGCGCGAGTTCGTCCCGGATGACGTTCAGCGTCAGCTTCCCGGCGACCCGCTCCGCCGGGTCCCCGGTCGCGCGAAAGCTCAGCGCGGCGTCCTCCGGGTCCAGCGTCACCGGCCCCGGGGTGTCCTCCTGGATCGGGCAGAGGATGGGGGAGACCACGAGCAGCGGCGTGTCCGGGTGCCCCTCCCGGATCGTGTCGAGGAAGCCGTGCACGGCCGGGGTGAAGGCGCGCCGCCGCATCAGGTCGGTGTTGGTCAGGTTGATGCCGATCTTGAGGCTGATCAGGTCCGCCGGGGCGTCCCGGATCGTGCGCGCGGTGAACGGGTCGAGCAGGGCGTTGCCGCCGAATCCCAGGTTGACCAGGTCCACACCACCCCGTTCGGCGGCGATCGCGGGCCAGATGGCGGTCGGAGCCTCGGCGTTGGAGCCGTGGCTGATGGAGCTCCCGTGGTGAAGCCAGACCCTCCGCTCCCGGTCCTCGGCGGGCAGGACCGGGGCGTCGGTCCGCAGCGCGATCAGCTCGGTGGCCTCCCGGTGGGGCAGCCAGACCGCCACCTCCTTCTCCCGTTCCGACAGCCCGGAGAAGCGGACCGAGCCGGACCGGCCGCGGGTGGTGACGCCGGTCTGGGTCATCATGTCCACGGTGGTGACGTCACCTCCGGCCACCCCGCCCCGACCACTGCCGCGTCCGTCGACCAGCAGTTCGTACACGCCCTCCGGCGGGGGCGGCGCGCCCTGGTAGACGGTCCTGGTCGGCACGGTCTCCAGTTCGATGACGGTGGCGCGGGTGCGCAGGCACAGCCGCACGCCGCTGGTGTGGGCCTCGGTCCTCATCAAGGCCTCGTCGGGGTACTGCCGCCGGACCCAGGCGGGCAGGCGGTGCGGTCGGACACCGCGTTCGGTGCGCTCCACCTCGATGGCTCCGCGCAGCATGTCCGGGGTGACGGGGGTGGTGATCCAGTCGGTCATGGTCGTCGCTTCGGTGTCGGGGACGTCGTCGGGCCGGGGTGGGCCGGGGGCACCGCACAGGTTGTCAGTTCGGCTGCGCGATGACACGCGGTTTTTCCCGGGTCCGGGCGGGCCGTGCCGACCGCGCCCCGGTCCGCGCCGGTCGGCCGGGGCGGACCCGGACCCGGCCCAGGGCTGGTCCGGGTCCGGGCACACGAAAGCGCCCCCGGTGACCGAAGCCTCCGGGGGCGCTCTGCGTCGTTACTGCCTAGATGGCGACGACGTTCTCGGCCTGCGGGCCGCGGGTGCCAGCGACGATCTCGAACTCCACGCGCTGGTTCTCCTCGAGGTTACGGAAGCCGGAACCCTGGATCGCGCTGTAGTGGACGAAAGCGTCGGGCCCACCGTCGTCGGGGGAGATGAAGCCGAAGCCCTTCTCGCCGTTGAACCACTTCACAGTACCCTGAACAGTGCCCTGAGCCATGTTCTCTCCTTCAGCTCGGTCTACACGGACGCCTACACACACGCCCGAGTAATTGCCGCGAGCCGATCCACGAGAAACCGCCCGCCGGTCACAAACTCCGCGGGCATACACCAACTGCGAAATTCAACGACTAACAATCACTCACGAACGTATCACAGCCGGGCCAGCCCGCGGGGGATTTCGGTGTGGCAACCCGCACGGAGCCCGGGGGAATACCCGCCCTCCAGCGGCCGGAGCGCACGGTCGTGACTCCGGTCACCGAAACGTCACCCTCAGCTCACCTCGATGTCGCCAGAACGTCGTTGACGCACCTCAGAACGGGTGCCGTGAGCACCGCACCCGAGTCCAGACGAGCACCGTCCGTGATCACGAAGGTGTGCTCCTCCCCCGGCAGCAGGGTCACCGGGGCGCCGTCCGCCACGGCCGAGGGATCGAGGCGATCGGTCTCCACGACCAGATCCCGCAGCAGCACGCGAGCCCGTATCCGTACCCGCAAATCCCCGCCGTCCACACGTGTTTCGGCGTCGAATTCCGGTTTTTCGTAGTCGAGATCCCGGTCCCGCGCGAAGAACCACCACGCCCGCTCCCCCGCGCCGTCGACCGTGAGCACCTCCCCCTCGGCCCGCCCCGGCACGGCCACGCGGTCGGGGACGGGCACGCGCAGGGCCCCGCGCGGGGCCACCCGCACGGCGTGCTCGGACGAGGCCAGGACCCCGCGCCCGCCCTTGATGCCGTGCCGCGCCACGGTCACCTCCGTCGTCCACTCCTCGTCGGTGTCGTTGCCCAACACGACGCACAGCCCCGTCTCCGTCGGCTGCACCGTGGCCACCCGGTCGGCGTAGGCCCCCCGCACCGCGTACCACGCGGGCTTGCGCCGGCCCGCGCCGTCGACCAGCGCCCACGAGGTCACCGGCCAGCAGTCGTTGAGCTGCCACACCACCGTTCCCGTGCAGTGGGGCCACAGGGAGCGGAAGTGCCCGATCCCCAGCTCCAGCGCCCGCGCCTGGAGCACCCGGGTCAGGTAGTGCCAGTCGTCGTAGCCCGGGTCCCGGACACCGAAGTGCTCGGCCAGCCCCCGCGCGAGTTTGGCGTCGCCGTCCTCGGCCTTCTGGTGGTGGGCCACGCCCGGCGAGGCCGGGGCCAGGGGGGCGTCGGAGACCGCCGCGCGCAGCGTGGCGTGGTTCGGCGGCGCCTGGTAGCCGAACTCGGCGACGAACCGCGGCCGGTGGTCCCGGTAGCGGGTGTGGTCGAGCTGGTTCCAGACGTCCCAGACGTGCATGATGCCGTGGGCGGGGTCGTTGGGGTGCTTTCCCTCCCCCGGCGAGTACGGGCTGCCCGGGAGGTAGGGCCGGGTCGGGTCGAGCTCGGCCATCAGGCGCGGCAGCAGGTCGAGGTAGTACCCGGCGCCCCAGGGCCGTCCGTCCAGGACCGGCTTCCAGTCCCAGTCCTCGTGGCCCCACAGGTTCTCGTTGTTGCCGCACCAGACCGCGAGGCTGGCGTGCGGGGACAGCCGGACGACCGCCTCACGCGCCTCGGCCGCCACCTCGGCCGCGATCGGCTCGTCCTCCGGGTAGGCCGCGCAGGCGAAGAGGAAGTCCTGCCAGACCAGGACCCCCAGCTCCGAGCACGCCTGGTAGAAGTCGTCCGACTCGTAGATCCCGCCGCCCCACACACGCAGCAGGTTGACGCCCGCCGCGCACGCCTGGCCGATCCGCGCCCGGTACCGGGCGGCGTCGACCCGGGAGGGGAAGGTGTCGTCGGGGATCCAGTTCGCCCCCTTGACCAGGACGCGCCGCCCGTTCACGGTGACCGCGAACCCGGTGCCGCGCGCGTCGGGCTCGTCGACCACCGCGACCTCGCGGAAGCCGATCCGACGGCGCCACGTGTCCAGGGCGGCCCCGTCGGCGGACAGCTCCACCGTGAGGTCGTACAGCGGCTGGTCGCCGTGGCCGCGCGGCCACCACAGACCGGGGTCGGCCACCTCCAGTTCCAGGACGGCGGTGTCCTCGCCGGGTTCGGCGGTCGCCGTGGCGGTGGCGCCGGCGACGCGGGCGGTGAGCTCCAGCGCGCTCCGCCGCCCTGCGGCGGTGCGCTCCAGGTCGACGTGCACCCGCACCCGGCCGAGGACGGGCCCGTTCCCGCCCGCCCCCTCGACGGTCACCAGCGGGCGGACGGCCGCCAGCCGCGCGGTCGACCAGGCGTGCAGCCGGATCGGCCGCCAGATCCCGGAGGTGACCAGCGTCGGACCCCAGTCCCAGCCGAAGTTGCAGGCCATCTTGCGGATGTACTGGTAGGGCTCGTCGTAGGCGGCGGGCAGCGGGCCCATGCGGTCCCGGTGGGCCTCGGCGTACCGGTACGGGGAGGCGAACTCCACGACCAGCTCCGGGTCGTCCCCGGCCGAGGCCAGTACCTCGGTGACGTCGAACCGGTGGGTGCGGTGCATGTTCTCCGACCGCCCCACCTCGTGCCCGGCCACCCGCACGGCGGCGACCGTGTCGAGCCCCTCGCACACCAGGTCCACGCGCTCGGGTGGGCCGTCGCTCCCGTCGAGGTCCGCCGTCTCCCGTGCCAGGGAACGCACGTACCGCCAGTCCGTGCGGCCGATCCAGCCGAGCCGGGTCTCGTTGTCGTCGGTGTGGGGGTCGTCGATCTCCCCGGCGTCGAGCAGGTCGGTGTGGACGCAGCCGGGGACGGTCGCGGGCAGCGCTCCGAGACCGGCCGCCGGGGACCCGGGGTCGGGCGCGACGGGGGCCACGGTCCACCCGTCGCCCAGGTCGAACCAGGTGGTCATGAGGACTCCGATTCCGTTCGTGGGATGGTGATGAATGCGAGGGGCGTACGGGGTTCTGCAGGACGAGGCAAGCCGCCAGCGAGGAACGAGCGACAGGCGCCGCCGAGGACGAAGAACCCCGTTCTCCACGCCCCGAGCCCCGGCCGAGCCCGCGAGGCCGCATGAGCACAGCGAGGGGCGTACGGGGTCCCGCAAGACGAGGCAAGCCGCCAGCGAGGAACGAGCGACAGGCGCCGCCGAGGACGAAGAACCCCGTTCTCCACGCCCCGAGCCCCGGCCGAGCCCGCGAGGCCGCATGAGCACAGCGAGGGGCGTACGGGGTCCCGCAAGACGAGGCAAGCCGCCAGCGAGGAACGAGCGACAGGCGCCGCCGAGGACGAAGAACCCCGTTCTCCACGCCCCGAGCCCCGACGCGAGGCGACGAGCGCGCGCAGGCGGGCTCAGGACTGGTCGATCCCGACGAAGTGCCCCTCCTCCGCCTCCAGGAGCGGCGCCGAGGCGTCCCCGTCGGCCACGGTCGGCAGGGTGACGTCCTCCGGCGGGTCGGCCGCCAGCTCGGCGTCGACCTCCGCCCAGGTGCGGTGCAGCTGGGGCACGCAGGAGAGCAGGTGGCGGCTGTAGGGGTGCAGCGGGTTGTCGAAGACCCGCGTGGTCGGTCCCATCTCGGCGATCGCCCCCTTGTGCAGGATCACCGAGGTGTCGCTGACGTAGTTGCCCAGGGACAGGTCGTGGGTGACGAACAGGATGCCGAGGCCGCGTTCCTTGAGGTCGGCGAGGAGGTTGAGCACGTCGATCCGGGTGGAGGCGTCCAGCATGCTGATGATCTCGTCGGCCACCAGGAGACGGATGTCCAGCAGCAGGGCGCGGGCGATGAGCATGCGCTGCAACTGCCCGCCGCTGAGCTGGTGGGGGTACTTGTTGAGCACGTTGCCCGGGTCCAGGCGTACGGTGCCGAGCGCCGACAGCACCCGGTCCCGCCAGTCGGCGTCGGACACCTCGGGGAAGTAGGAGCCGCGGACCATCTCGAAGACCCGGTCGGCCTTGAAGATGGGGTTGAAGCAGCTGAACGGGTCCTGGAAGACCCCCTGCACCCGGCGGTAGTACTCCTTGCGGGCGGCGAACCCGCGGATGGTGGCGATGTCGGTGCCCTCGACCAGGATCCGGCCCTCGGTCGGCCGCGACAGGCCGAGCACCATCTTGCCGAGGGTGCTCTTGCCGCTGCCGCTCTCACCGATCAGCGACACGACCTCGCCCGCCCGCACGGTCAGGCTGACGTCGCGGACCGCGCGCTTGCGTCCGCCGCCGAAGGCGCCGGTCCGGTACACCTTGTGCACGTGTTCGAGTTCCAGCAGGGTCTCGCTCACCGTCACTCCCCCGTCTTCCAGCAGGCGGCCCAGTGGCCGGGTTCGATCTCCACCAGCGGCGGCTGCTCGGCGCACCTGTCGAAGGCCATGGGGCAGCGGGCCCGGAAACGGCACCCCTGTGGCGGGTTCAGGAGTCCGGGCGGGGTGCCGGGGATGCCCTCCAGCCGGCCGCCGGTGACCGTGCTGCCCACCTCGGGCAGGGCCGAGACGAGCATCCGCGTGTAGGGGTGCCGCGGGTCCTCGATGATGGACTTGGCCGGTGCCTTCTCGGCGATGCGCCCCGCGTACATCACCATGATCGTGTCCGCCATCTGGTACACGAGCGAGATGTCGTGGGTCACGAACACCATGCTGCGCACGTACTCGCGGTCGCGGAACTCCACGAGGGACTCGGCGACCGAGCGCTGGGTGGACACGTCCAGGGCCGAGGTCACCTCGTCGGCGATGAGGAGGGACGGGTTGAGCAGTGTGGACATCACCATGACCACGCGCTGCTTCATACCGCCGGACAGCTCGATCGGGAAGCGGTCGAGCACCTCCGGGTCGAGGCCGACCAGCTCCAGGCGGCGCCGCAGTTCCCCGTCGACGTCGCCGGGGCGCACACCCCGCGCGCGCAGCAGCTCGTTGATCATCCGACCGATCTTGCGGGTGGGGTTGAGCGCGCTCATCGCGTACTGCGGGATGAGCGAGATCTCGTGGTAGCGGAGCGGGACCATCGCCTCGTCGTCGGCGATCGGCACGTCCTTGCCGTCCAGCTCGATCGTGCCGCCGACGTGCCGCATCCGCGAGTCCAGCCGGATGAGGCTCTTGCTCAGGGTGCTCTTGCCGCAGCCCGACTCCCCGGCCAGGCCCATGATCTCGCCGTCCGCCAGGTCGAACGAGACCCCGTCGAGGGCGTGGACGTCCCCGCGCAGCGTCTGGTAGTAGACCTTCAGGTCCTTCACGCGCAGAGTCATCACAGCTCCCGCAGCTTGGGGTTGAACACTTCGTCCAACCCGACGTTGAGGATGTACAGCGACCCGACGATCACGGTGATGCCGAGACCCGGCGGGATGAACCACCACCACAGCCCGAGTTGCAGGGCGCTCCAGGCGACCGCGTTCTCCAGCATCAGTCCCAGGGACACGCCGTTGGTCGGTCCGAGGCCGATGAAGTCCAGGCCCGCGGCGATGAGGATGGAGCCGCCGAAGAGCAGGATGAAGGTCATCACCAGGTAGGAGCTCATGTTCGGGGCCACCTCGGCGGTGATGATCCGCCACGTGCGCCGCCCGCTGAGCCGGGCCAGGTCCACGAAGTCGCGGGTGGCCAGGGACAGGGTCTGGGCACGGACCGCGCGCGCCGCCCACGGCCAGGAGGTCAGGCCGATGAACACACCCTGCACCAGCACGCCGCGCGCGTCGAGGTAGGCGACGGCCACGATGAGCACGACCAGTGCCGGCAGGACCAGCACCACGTTCGTGATCATGTTGAGGACCTCGTCCACCCATCCGCCCTTGTACCCGGCGAGGAAGCCGACGGCGGTGCCGACGACGAAGGCCACCCCGCCGCCGAAGACCCCGATGAGGAAGGTCGAGCGCAGCCCGTGGACGAACTGGGCCCACACGTCCTGGCCGAAGCTGGTGGTGCCCAGCCAGTACTCGCCGTTCGGGGGCTGGCTCTGCGGCCCGACGTACTCGTTCGGGTCGTGGTCGATGAAGAGCGGGCCGATGAGGCCGGTGATCAGCAGGGCCAGCACGATGCCCGCCCCGATGAGCAGCTTGGGGTTGCGCCGGGCGAAGTGCAGGGTCTCGGAGCGTCGGCGTTCGGCGGCCGGTTCGGGCGCCGTGCCCGCGCCGTCCGCGCCGGGGGCGCCAGCGACGTCGGTCATGCCGCACCTCCCGTCATCTGGACCCGGGTGCGGGGGTCGATCAGGACGTAGACGATGTCGATGATGAAGTTGGCGATCAGCACGCCGACCACCACGAAGAGGAAGATCCCCTGGAGGAGGAAGAAGTCACGGTTGTTGAGTGAGTCGAGGATGAGGGTGCCCAGGCCGGGGTAGTTGAAGACGATCTCCGTCAGCAGGGCGCCGGCGATGATGGTGCCGAGCTGGACAGCCAGTCCGGTGATCTGCGGCAGCATCGCGTTGCGGAACGCGTAGCGGCGGATGAGGCGGCGTGGCGCGCCCAGGGCCTGGAGGTAGGTGGAGTAGTCCGCCTCCAGTTCGTAGATGATCATGTTGCGCATCCCGATCGCCCATCCGCCGAGCGCCACGATGAACATGGACAGGAACGGCAGGAACCAGTGGCTGATCAGGTCGGAGACGAACACCCACGAGAACTCGGGCCGTAGGGCGTAGCTGTATCCGCCCGCGACCGGGAAGATCCCGGCGACGACCCCCAGCGCCCAGGCCAGGAGCAGGGCCAGCCACATGTACGGCGTCGCGGTGAGGACGTAGCCCACCGGCAGGATCGTGTTGTCCAGCACCTTGCTGCGGGCCGCGAAGGCGCCGAAGCGGTTGCCGACGATCCAGCTGAGCAGGATGGCCGGGAGCAGCACCGCCAGGGTGTAGGGGACCGACCGCATGATGACGTCGGTGACCGGCTCCGGGTACAGCATGATGCTGACGCCGAGGTCGCCCCTGAGGAGTCCGGCCCAGAAGCTCAGATACTGCTCGTGGAGCGGGGTGTCGAAGCCGAAGACCTCGTTGTAGTAGGCGTTCATGCGTTCCAGGGCCTCGGGGTCGCTGACCGAGGCACGGGAGAGCATGCTCCGTACGGGGTCACCCGGCATGAACCGGGGGATCATCCAGTTGATGGTGACCGCGATGACGAACGTCAACAGGTAGATGACGAGCTTGCGGCCGATGTAGCGCCACACGCGCTTGACCTTTCGGGTGTTGTCGGCGGACGTGGGTCCCGGCGGGGCCTGGGGAAGGGCCCGCCGGGACCGCCCGGTCGGCCGTGTGCCTCGGGCCGACCGGGCCGGGGAGGGTCGGGAGGGGAGCGCTCCCAACCCGGAAGGTTCGGGCGCCGCCAGGGTTCTGCAAGACGAGGCGAGCCGCTAGCGAGGAACGAGCGTCAGGCGCAGCCAGGGGAAGAACTGCGCCGCCAGGCGTCCGTTGAGGGTGGTGGCGGGCGACGGGCGGGCAAGAATCCCTGGCCGCATGGGCACCCGACGAGAGCAAGTACCGCGCCGCAGGCGTCCGTTGAGGGTGCCCGCCCCGCCGCGAAGCGGCCCCCGGGCGGTGGCGGGCGACGGGCGGGCCGAAGCGGAGCGGCGGCCCTCAACGAACACCGCTAGCCGGCCGGCTCGATCTCGGCGAGCGTGAGCACGCCGCCCAGCTCCAACCACCCGTTCCAGAGGGCGGCGGCGGAGTCCGGGGTGTCCTCGTGCTCGCTCGGCCAGTTGGTCCAGTACACGTTGCTCGTCTGCGACCAGAGGCCGTTGTACCAGAGCGGGATCGCGGGCATCTCGGCCAGCTGGATCTCCTGGATCCGCGAGGTGACCTCGGCCGCGGCCTCGACGTCGTCCGTCGGGACGGCCGCGAGCTCCTCGACCAGGGACCAGACCTCCTCGTTCTCGTACCGGCCGAAGTTGACGGTGGTCTGCTGCTCCTGGATCGGCAGCTGGAAGAGGTAGTCGTAGTAGGTCCAGGGCGTGTTGCTCTGCTGGCGCTCGTTGTTGACGAGCATGTCGAACTCACCCGCGTTGCGGTTGTCCACCAGGAGGTCGAACTCGGGGAACTCCGCCTCGACGTTGATGCCGACCGCCTGGGCGTTCTCCGCGATGAGGCGCGCGGCCTCCATCCAGTCGGTCCAGCCGGAGGGCACCATGAGGGTCAGCTCGATGGGGTCGCCGTCGGGCGTCTCGACGAAGCCGTCGCCGTCCTCGTCCAGGTACCCGGCCTCCTCCAGCATGCCGACGACCTCGTCGGGGTCGTAGCCGAGCTCGGCCTCGGCGACCAGTTCGTGGTCGATGTACTGGTCCCAGGCGGGGAGCAGGCCGGTGGGGTTGGCCGCCTCCACCAGGTTGGAGTAGGGGCCCCCGATGATCTGGTCCATGTCGATGGCCCGGGCGAGCGCCTGCCGGAAGACCACGTCGTCCATGGGCTCACGGTCGTGGTTGAGCACCAGCCAGGCGGTGTTGGCGCTCTTCATGTAGGGCGGCCCGTCGTAGAAGCTGGTGAGGGTCTCGTCGCCCGTGAGCTGCTGGTCGATGCCGGGCAGGAAGTTGTTCGACAGGTCCAGCTCGTCCTGGGACAGCATGTTCATCGTCACCTCGTTGGAGGCGTTGACGATGTCGACGATGTAGCGGGCGTCCATGTCCAGGTCGAGCTGCTCGACCGCCCACCAGTCGTCGTTGCGCTCCCAGATCATGCGGTCGTCGGCGTGGTCGCCGTAGACGTAGGGGCCGGTGCCGACGGGGTCCTCGTTGGGGCTGTCGACGAGGTCGTCCTCGCCGCTGTCGGCCCAGATGTGGTCGGGGACGATCGGGTTCGCGTAGGCCCAGTTCATCCACTCCTGTGGACGGGACTCCGAGAAGGTGACGGTGACCGTCCGGTCGTCGGTGGCCTCGACGCTCTCGACGAAGTCCCACACGTTGCTGTAGGGGGCGGCGTCCATCTGGCCGAGTTCGAGGGTGGTGACGACGTCCTGCGCGTCCAGGGCCTCTCCGTCGGTCCACTGGACGCCCTCGCGGAGGGTGATCTCGTGGACGTTCTCGGCGGTCCACTCGTCGCTCTCGGCGAGCCAGGGGACGTACTCGTTCTCCATGGGGTCGAAGAGGAAGAGCGGCTCGTAGACGAGTCCGATCGTGCCGACCGCGTACTGGCCCCGCATGAACGGGTTCCAGCTGACCGGCGGTCCCCAGGCGGTCCCGGAGGTGTACAGGGTCTCGTTCCGGGGGTAGGCACCCGAGCCTCCCTCTCCGCCGCCGCCCGCGCACGCCGTGGCCGCCAGGGCCAGCGCCGTGAGAGCGGCCGGAACCCGCAGTGCTCTCATCAAGACTCCTCCTTCGACCCCGGTCGGCCTTCGGTGGGGGTGGTCCCTCCGCCGCACGGCAGATTGGGAGCGCTCCCAAAACGGAGCGCGGAAGGCCGTTGCTGAACCGGGTAAGTGACGTCCACAACAGCATGTCCGCATCACGCCCGTCAATCCCCGGCAGCATGGGCGTTATCCGCTTGTAACGGGAGGACCTGCGCATCCGCTCCGGAAACGGCGCCTCGGAGCCCCTCAGGGGGCGAGGGGTCCGGTGCTCGCGCGCGGGTGCAGCTCCCCGGGCGGCGCCTGTCGGCTCACGACCCCGTCACCCGCCACCCGCCCGAGCAGCATCCTCGCCGCCTCGCGACCGCTGGAGACGGTGTCGCGGACGATCGCGGTCAGCGAGGGGCGCACCAGGCCGCACAGCACGGAGTCGTCCCAGGCCACGATGGACAACTGGGAGGGGACGTCCACACCCATCTCCCGAGCCACGCCGAGACCCGCCACGGCCATGAGGTCGTTGTCGTAGACCAGGGCGGTGGGCCGCTCCGCCAGGGCCAGGAGCCTGCGTGTGGCGCGCGTGGCCGCCTCCCCGGTGTAGTCGGCGTGCACCGTGCGCGTCCGCGCCACCCCCGCCTCCTCGGCCGCGGCGCGAAAGGCCCGCGTCCTGTCCCGGGTGTGCCGGAAGCCCTCCGGACCGGCGATCCGCGCGATCCCGCGGTGCCCGAGAGCGGCCAGGTAGCGCACCACCTCGCGCATCGCGGCGGCCTCGTCGGAGTGCAGGCAGGGCAGCCCGCCCGCGCCCTCCGGACCGCCGAGGACGACGGCGGGCAGCGGCAGCTCCTCCACCTCCCCGACCCGGGGGTCGTCCACCCTCAGATCGACCAGGATCACGCCGTCCACGCGCCGCTCGGCGGCCCACCTGCGATAGGCGGCCAGCTCCGCCTCCTGGTCCTCGGTGACGTGGAGCACCAGGTCCACCCCGGCCACGGTCAGCTCCGCCTCGATCCCCGAGACCAGCTGCATGAAGAACGGCTCGACGCCCAGGGCGTGCGCGGGGCGGTCCACGACGAGCCCCACCGCGCCGACCCGGCCTCCGGGTGACAGGGCGCGCGCGGGACCGCTCGGGGCCCACCCCAGGTCGCGGGCGATGTCCAGGATGCGCTGACGCGTCCGCTCGGACACCCCCGGTTTGCCGTTGAGCGCGTAGGACACCGCGCCCTTGGACACCCCCGCCACCCGGGCGATGTCCACGATGGTCGGTCGACGCATCTGAGACCCCAACGCACCCCCATGCACACGTGAAAGCTGAACCGGTTAAGAACGCGGCTGGGAGTCTACGGCACCGGGGCGGGAAACCGTACGGATCCGGGTCAGCGCTGGCAGCCGGGGCACCAGTACAGGGTGCGCCCGGACAGTTCGCGGGAGGCGACCGGGGACCCGCACACGCGACACGGCTCACCCGTGCGGTAGCACACGTACAGCGTGTCCGGACGGGGCACCGGGCGGGCGTCGGGGTCGGGGCGGTGTTCGGGGCGGGTGGTGATGATGTAGCCGTCGCGCACACCGTCGCGGAGCAGGGCCGTGAGGTCGGCCCAGAGCGCGGACCACTGGTCACGGGTGAGGTCGCGGCCCGGGGTGAGCGGGTCGATCCCCGCCCGGAACAGGGACTCGGCCCGGTAGATGTTGCCGATCCCCGCGATGACGTCCTGTCGCATGAGCAGCACCGCGACGCTGGTCCGGGAGCGGTTCACCGTCCGCCAGGCCCGCTCGGGGTCGGCGTCGGCACGCAGGGGATCGGGGCCCAGCCGGTCCTGGACCGCGCGTTTGTCATCCTCGGTGATCACCTCGCACGCCGAGGGTCCGCGCAGGTCGGCCCAGCCGGAGGTGTTGACGAGCCGGGCGCGCACGGTGCCCGCGGCGGCGGGCGGAACGACGAAGCCCCCGGCGTCCCGCTCCAGGTCGCGGCGGCCCGCGCCCTCGGCGCGGGGCGCGCCCAGATGGCGTTCCCCGTCGGCGTCGCCGAAGGTCCACGCCCCGTACAGTCCGAGGTGCACGCGCAGCCACTCCCCCGAGTCGAAGCCGAGGAACAGCTGCTTGCCGTGCGCCTCGCTCTCGGTGAGCACCCGGCCGTCCACGCGCGCGGCTCCGTCGGCGAACCGGCCCTGCGGGCTGGAGGCGCGCACCGCGCCGCCGCCGAAGGTCTTGTCGAAGTGCGCCGCCAACCGGTGCAGTGTGTGGCCCTCAGGCACCCGTGTTCTCCCCTCCGCGCCCCGGGGAGCGGACGAACCATCGCACCCCGGACATCGTGCTCCGATCAGCGTAGTCCGCCGATCCCGCTTCCGGGACGGGTTCCCGCGGCCGACGGACGGGAGCGGTCCCGTCGTCAGTACGCGGCGAGGATCTCCTCGACCAGGGCGCGGGGGTCGGCCAGGCACCTCCAGGCGGGGACGAGGACCACGGGGTCCCCGGTGACCCGGTTGAGCGCCTCGCCCCGGACGATGAGGTGGCGCAGGGCCCGGCCGTCGGGCTCCCGGTCGAGCAGGATGATCAGGCGCCGTGCGGCGAACCGCACGACCAGGTCCGCCGTCCAGCCCTGGACGGTCTGGAGCGGGGCCACCGACGTGCCCGCGCCCCGCAGTTCGTCCACGAGGGCGTCCCTGGCGGGATCGGTCCCGGCCGCCGCGCGCGCGCCGAGCACCAGGGCGTCCAGGTCGGCCAGCGGCCCGTCACCGCCGATCCAGTACCCCCGGTCGCCGACCACGACCAGGCGTCGGCGCGTGCGCGTGAGCACCGACGACCACAGGTGGATCATCCGCCGGACCCTGCGTTCGGCGATGGCGGGCGCCGCGACCGTGAGCATCGGCGACAGGACGGTGACGTCGGCGGCGTCCCGGTCGGAGCCGAGCAGCTCGGGTCCGCCGACCCGCACCTGGTGGCGCGGGTGGCGGTGACGGAGCTGGCGGCGGATGAGCGCCACCTGCGGCTGGGTCGGGGCGACCACGGCGATCACGTGTCCGGGGGGCAGTTCGGCGTCGATCTCGTCGACCACCACCGCCGCACGGTAGGCCTCGTCCCGGTTGACGTAGGAGGCGCCGGGGGCGGCCTCGCACGTTCCGCGGACATCGTGCCACGCGAACGCGGGGCCGCCCGTCGGGTCTGGGACCGTGCGCACGGCGACCCGCCCCCCGTAGCAGTGCCGGGAGGCGGTCTGGGCGAGCGGCGGGGCCGCCCCCGCGTGTTCGTCCAGCCACAACAGCGGCGGCGCGGCCTTGTAGGCGGCTCGCAGCGCCGAACCCGCCCCGTGCCGCAGTCCCCGGTCGTCGAGTTGGTCGGGGGACATCCCCGCGGCGACCAGGGCCCGACGCTCTTCGGCGGGTTCCAGCACGCTCATCGGCCCCGGGTGGGCGGGGTCGCCGAGCACCACGGCCCGGCTCGCGCGGTAGAGGGCGGGCAGCACCTCGGCGGCCCTGGTGCGCTCGGCCCCCACCACGATCACCAGGTCGTAGAGTCCGGCCTGCGGCGGGAGGGCGCGGACCTGGTCGGTGCGGCACATCCACGTGGGCAGTGTGTCCAGCAGGTTGGACACGCCCGGCCAGCCGGTGCCGTGGTGCCAGTTGAGGGTCTCCAGACGGTTCTCGATCGCCGCCCGGCCACGCCAGAGCCGTGGTTCGGTGACCGCGCTCAGACAGGCGGAGCTGGACCTGCGGTGTCCGGCCAGGGCGTCGGTCAGCCCGCTGGTGAGTTCACCGAGCGGGGCGCAGCGGGTCCGCCGGTCGACCGCCGCCCGCCAGTCGCTCTCCATCCGGGCGACCGCGCACAGCCTGGCCAGGCTGTCGGGATCGGTGCTCACGCCCAGTTCGCGGCGGATGGCGGCCCGGTGCTGGAGGCCGACGAATCCGCCCGCCCCGGCGCGTTCGGCCCGGTGCAGCCAGTACTCGGGCCCGCCGCGCTCGGGGGTGAACAGGGCGTCGGGGTCCCATCCGCACGCGATGCTGCGACCGCGTTCCTCCGCGAGCTGGGCGAGGGCGTGCCCGCCGGAGGCCATGGCGTCCATGGCCCGCCACGCCTCCCGGACGCGCGCCCAGTCGTCGGCCAGGTCCGCCCGGTGCGAGGCGGGTTCGCCGTCGGCGGTGTCGGACGCGAGCGGGGGCGAGGCTCCGGCGTGGTCGATGAGCAGCCGGTTGAGTTGGCGGATCTCGGCCGCGCGGTGTTCGGGACCACCGACGCGGACGACCGGGTGCCCCGGAGCGACGGAGGCGCGGCGCGTGACTTCGGCGAGGTCTCCCTCGGTGCGCGCGCAGACCAGGACGCGCTGGCCGTTGCTGACGGCGGTGCGGATGAGGGCGTCGACCAGCTCGTGTGCGCCGCTGCCGGGCGGGGTGGCCGCCACGGTGAGCTGGTCGCGCATGGCGGCGCTCAGCACCGCGTACTGGGACTGGTTGAGCGGGGTGGCCGAGACGGGGACCACCGCGGCGGTGTCCTGCGGCTCCCGGGCGGCGGCGGGCGCCATCCCACGGACGGCCCGACCGGCGGAGGAACGGCGGGCCTGGTCCGGATGGAGCGGGCGGGCGTTGGCGGACCGGCCGAGGAAGGGCTCCAGGGCGGTGCTGACGGCCGCCTCGGGGTCGAGCCCGTCCCGGTCGGAGGGGTCGAGGTCGGCGAGGACGCCCTCGACGGAGCCGGGTTCGTGGTCGTCCCCGTCGAGGTGTCCGCCGGGGCCCGCGCGAAAGAGCACGGCGACGTTGTGCGCCCCGTTGCCGAGGGAGGTCGGCCGTCCTCTCGTGCCGAGGGGGTCGATGTCGTCGACCCGTTCGATCTCCAGCCGGGAGAGGAGGGTGCGCACCTTCGTCGCGAGGTCGGCGACGGCCGCCGGGCGCTGCGCGGCGTCAGGGGCTCCGGTGCGCAGGCGGGTGCGCAGTTCGAACAGGTCGTCGGGGTCCGTGGTCCCGAGCCGGGCGAGGAGGGCGGCGTTGACGTCGGGTGAACCGACGGCGCGGACCGCCGCCCCGGCCTCGGCCTGGAGACCGGGCTCGCACGGGTCCCCGTCGAGGTCGTCCACGACGCGCACGTCCGTGGTGAGCAACGGGAGGGCGACGCGGTCGGCCCCCTGCCCCAGGATCACCAGCGGGTACCCGTACCGGAGGGCCTGGCCGCGCGTCTGCGCCAGGCGCATGACCCGGGCCGCCGCAGGGTGCAGGAGCGCGGTCTCCCGGGCACCGCTGAAGAGGGACTCGGGGCCTGGCGGGAGGCAGGCGCAGGAGTCGGAGGAGAGGTCATGGGGTCTCACGACGTGGGTGTGCACGGCCTCACGGCTCAGGCAGGCGCGCAGGTAGGCGAGGACGGAGCGGACCTCGTCGTGGTCGAGCGGAGGCTTCCAGCGCAGCGACGCCGCCCCCACCCCGGACCGGCCGACCTGGGTGGTGACGGGGCCCGGCGCCCCGGCGACCCCTCCCGGCCCCAACGGCCCGCCGATCTGCTGTTCGTCGTCGCGCAGTGACCTCACGTCGCCCCCCGGTCCGCCAACCCGTGATCGGGTGATTACCGCCCGCTAACAGCGCCCATTGTCGTGGAAGAACGCGCCCCGGACCGGCCGAACAGGGAAACCTCCCCGACTTTCACGCTGGGTGACGGCAGTGCTCGCCGTGCGTGTCCGCTCCAGGGTCCGCGGCGCGGCGGCGGAGCGGAGGCCCAGAGAGAACACGACTACCCGATCCCGAGCACGCGCAGTGCGACCCACAGCTCCGCCCGGTAGTCGGGATCGTCGAGGTCCCCGGGCAGCAGGTCCCGGATACGGGTCATCCGGTAGCGGAGGGTGTGCCGGTGGACGCCCAGGGACTCGGCCGCGGCGTCCCAGCGCCCCGCGCTGGCCAGGTAGGCGCGCAGTGAGGACAGGAGTTCGGCGCCCGTGCGCTGGCCTGTGAGCGGCGCGAGGAGGTCCTCGGCCATGCGCGCCCCCACGGGGGTCTCCGCCAGGCCGAGCAGGCCCCCGGGCAGGTCGCCCGCGCGCACCACCCCGCCGTCCCCCTCCCGGGCGACGCTGCGCGCGCGCTCGGCCTCGGCCAGACCGGTGTCCAGGTCGGCGTAGGCGACGGGCTCGCTCACCCCGGCCGGGCCGTCCAGCACCTCGCGGATCACGGCGCCCGAGGTCCCGGCACCGGCCAGCAGCAGGGCGCGGCCCCCGTGCTCGGCGACGAGGACGCCCTCGGGCGGGTGGGACGCCCCGGCGGCGTCGCCCACGCCCACCACCACCGGCTCGTTCGGCAGCATCGCCCGCAGCGGGGCGGAACCGTCGTGGCGGGGGTCGAGCGCCCCGGTCAGCAACGCCACGAGGACGCCCTCCCCCGCCTGCGCGGAGGAACCCCGGCCGCTGCGTTCCAGTTCGAGCGAGAGCAGGGAGACCGCGGCGTTGACCAGGGTGCGGTCGTCCGATCCCAGGGGGCCGCCGGTCCCCACGGCGAGGTAACCGCGCACGCGCCGCCCCGTGGCCAGGGGCTGGACGGACACCCGCTCGCCCGACGACTCCACGGAGGCGCTGGCGCGCACGCCCGCCTCCCGCAGCCGTGGCAGTTCGCCCGCGATCACGCCCGCGTGCCGCGCCGCGCTGGCGGGCGCCGCGTGCCTGACGGCGCCGTCGTCGCCCAGCAGCAGCACCCGGCCGTCGAGATCGCGGGCGAGGCGGTCGACGATCTCCGGCGCTCCGGACAGCGCCGCCCGGGTGAGCTCGCGCTGCGCCGCGAAGGCCCGGGTGAGCCCCTCGTACTCCTCCTTGGCCAGCAGCCGCGAGACCTCCTTGCCCACCGCGATGAACGGCGTCTCCCGCGCCACCTCGACCAGCGGGACCCCGAGCTCGGCGGCGGCCTCGCGCAGGGGTCGGGGGGTCTCGTCCAGGACGACGCCCACCCCGAACCCGAGCCCGGCCACCCGCCGCTCGGCCAGTCGGCGCACGTAGTCGTGGTGGTCGGGGTCGCTGTCCGCCCAGCGCACTCCGGTGGTCAGGACGAGTTCGCCCCCGGCCAGGTAGGGGGTGGGGTCGGTGAGTTCGCTGACCGCGACCCACGCGACCCTCCGGTCCAACTGGTCCTCGCCGTTGAGCAGACGCAGCCGCAGACGCGGTGTCCGCAGCAGGGCGCCCAGGGTCGGGGGCATCCGCTCTCCCTCCGTACGACGTGTCTCGCGCCGCATTGGCGCAGGTCCCTGGATCAATTATCCACTGTGTCCATGTCTGCCCCGTTCCGCGCCGCCTAAGGTCATGGCAGTCGGATCGACTCCCTCACCCGAGCCCGTTCACAGGAGGCAGCCGCATGGCCACGTCCGAGGTCGTCCAGTCACGCCGGATCGTCACGGAGATCCCCGGCCCGAAGAGCCGCGCGATCCAGGAGCGCCGTTCGGCGGCGGTCGCCCAGGGCGTCGGCAGCGTGCTGCCGGTCTACGTCGAGCGCGCGGGTGGCGGGATCGTCGAGGACATCGACGGCAACGCCCTGATCGACTTCGGTTCCGGCATCGCGGTGACCAACGTCGGCAACGCCGACCCGCGCGTCGTCGAGCGCGCCGCCGAGCAGCTCGGCCGGTTCACCCACACGTGTTTCATGGTCAACCCGTACGAGGCCTACGTGGACGTGTGCGAGGCCCTGAACCGCGTCACCCCGGGCGACCACGAGAAGCGTTCGATCCTGCTCAACTCCGGCGCCGAGGCGGTGGAGAACGCGGTCAAGATCGCCCGCAGCGCCACCGGCCGCCAGGCCGTCGTCGTCTTCGACCACGCCTACCACGGCCGCACCAACCTCACCATGGGCCTGACCGCCAAGAACATGCCCTACAAGCAGGGCTTCGGGCCGTTCGCGAGCGAGATCTACCGCGTGCCGATGGCCTACCCCTACCGCTGGGCGACCGGTGCCGAGAACTGCGGCCCCGAGGCCGCCCGGGCCGCCATCGACCAGATCACCAAGCAGATCGGCCCGGAGAACGTCGCCGCCGTGGTGATCGAGCCGATCCAGGGTGAGGGCGGCTTCATCGAGCCGGGCGCCGGGTTCCTGCCCGCGGTCGTGGACTTCTGCCGCGCCAACGGCATCGTGTTCGTCGCCGACGAGGTCCAGACCGGCTTCGCCCGCACCGGCGACATGTTCGCCTGCGACCACGAGGGGATCGTCCCCGACCTCATCACCACCGCCAAGGGCATCGCGGGCGGCCTGCCGCTGGCCGCCGTGACCGGCCGCGCCGAGCTGATGGACGCCGTCCACGGCGGCGGCCTGGGCGGCACCTACGGCGGCAACCCGGCCGCGTGCGCCGCCGCGCTGGCCGCCCTGGAGGCCATCGAGTCCGACGGCCTGGTCGAGCGCGCCCGCCGGATCGGTGAGCTCATGCTGGGCCGCCTGCGTGAGCTGGCCGCCAAGTACGACATCATCGGCGACGTGCGCGGCCGCGGCGCGATGGTCGCGATCGAACTGGTCAAGGACGCGGACAAGACGCCCAACCCGGAGGCTCTGGGCAAGGTGCTGTCCCACGCGCACAAGCAGGGCCTGATCCTGCTGAGCGCGGGGACCTACGGCAACGTCATCCGCATGCTGCCGCCGCTGGTCATCTCCGACGAGCTGCTGAACGAGGGGCTGGACATCCTCGACGAGGCCTTCGCCCGGCTCTGACCCGAACCACCTTGGCGAACATCGCCCGATCACGGCCTCTCGCGACGAGCTACTGGTATGCCCGCGTCCTCCGTGATCTCGCCAAGGCACGGCCCCGTCCGCGCGTCCTCGTTGGGCGCGGGCGGGGCCGCACTAGGCTCCGCCTCCCCCGGCTCCTTGCCCGCGCGGGGGCTCACCGCGCCGCAGGCGTCGTTTGAGGGTGGTGGAGGGTGACGAAGCGGGCGATACCGCGCCGCAGGCGTCGTTTGAGGGTGGTGGAGGGTGACGAAGCGGGCGATACCGCGCCGCAGGCGTCGTTTGAGGGTGGTGGAGGGTGACGGGCGGGCGGGGCCGCACTCCGCTAACGCGTACCCCAGGCGTAGGTCTGCTTGCGGAGCTTGAGGTAGAGGAAGGTCTCCGTGGTGTCCACCGTGTCGATGGCGCGGATGTCCGCCAGGATCTCCAGGAGCCGGGGGTCGTCCTCGGCGACGACCTCCACCAGCAGGTCGAACGAGCCCGCGGTGATCACCACGTACTCCACGCCCGGGATGTCGGAGATGGCGTCGGCCGCCGTGTTCAGGTCACCGATCGTGCGGACGCCGATCATCGCCTGGCGGCTGAACCCCAGCATCATCGGGTCGGTCACACCCACCACCTGGACGACCCCTGCTTCCAGGAGCCGTTGGACGCGCTGGCGCACGGCCGCCTCGGACAGGCCCACGAGTTTGCCGATGGACGCGTAGGACCGCCGACCGTCCTCCTGGAGGAGTTCGATGATGCGCTTGGCCGTGTCGTCGAGAACGATGCCGTTGTTCCTGCGTGCGGGACCGGAGTCCGCCTGGTGGGTCACATGATCCTCCGCTTGCGTCCGCAAGAATCCGATGAATTCTGGCCTGTGGACTTTTGGAATTCGCCGCTGCATCAGCCACCAACGACGGATTCCACATTACTGCACGGTTGTTTCCCGAAGGTGACCGAGCCATGGAACCCTGCGTCGTCGCAGATCAGCGGTCATCGCGCATCGAGTCCAGGGACAACAGGGCCACGTGCAGTGACAGACAGGTCTCCACGGATTCCAGGTCGGCGTCGAGGGTGTTGGAGATGCGCCGAAGCCGTTCGTAGAAGGCGGGCCTGGACAGGTGGGCCCGAGTGGCGGCGAGCGCCTTGTTGCGCCCCGCTCCCAGGTAGCAGCGGAGCATGTCGGTGAGGTCGTCGCCGTGGCGCGCGTCATGGTCGAGCAGCGGCCCGAGTTCGCGCTCGACGTAGGTCTGGAGGCGCTCGTCGTCGCGGAACAGGTGCAGCAGTCCGCGCAGGTGCAGGTCGGGGAGCCGGTAGAAGGGACGCTGGTCGTTGCGGCGGACGGCCACGTCGCCGACCTGCCGAGCCTCCAGGAAGGACCGGCGCACCTCGCGGATGCCGTCCGCCGACGAACCCACGGCCAGCACGGCGGTGTCCCCGATCGCGCTGCGCACCCGGTCGGCGAGCATGTGCAGGGTCGGCTCCAGCCGCTGTTTGCCCGACAGCGGCAGCAGGATGCCCACGCGCAGGTCGTCGAGCGAGCCCACGAGTGCGGGCAGGCGCAGCTCGCGGCAGGCGCGCGCGGCGCCCTCCGCGGTGTCGGACAGCCGGGCCTGCCCCGCCAGCCCCGTCCCGCTCTCACGCAGCCGTAGGACCAGCCCGACCAGTTCGCGCCCCTTGAGCGGCACGCCGACCGCCCGCGCCCGGACCAGTGCCTCCTCCGGGTCGGAGTAGGCGCGGTCGATGATGCCGGAGATGATCGTGCGGTGCGTCTGGCGCTCCAGGCTCTCCTGGTGGCGTTCCAGCAGCCGGCCGAGTGCCAGGGTGGTGGCGGCGCGTTCGATGAGCATGCTCTGACGCCCGGTCGGGGTCGCGCCGGCGATGAGGATCAGACGCCCCCAGTCCTGGCCGCGCGCGCCGACGGTGGTGACCAGCCAGCCGGTGGTGGGGGCGTGGACGGTGTGGCTGCCCGAGCGGATCGCGCGTGAGCGGCTCTCCCACGAGGTGAGCAGCGTGCCGGGGTCCTCCCCGTTGAGGTCGCAGGCCAGGACCTGGTGGGTGAGGTTCTCCAGGACCACCGGACAGCCGGACAGCTGGGCGACCTCGTGCAGGATCTGGGCGGTGTCGGCGCCCTCCACCGACAGCTGGGTGAAGACCGAGTGCAGCTTCTCCGACTCGCGCAGCTCCTCCAGCTGCTCGTTCACCACGCGGATGTGCACGGCCTCGGTGATCTCGACGAACCGCGCCTCGCGGTCGAGCAGGACGACGGGCACCCCCGCGTCGCGCGCGGCGTCCAGGAAGGCGGGCGGGAGCTCGGCGTGGTACTTGCGGCCGAGCTCGACCGCGATCCCGCTGACCCCGGCGTTGGCGAGGTCGTCGATGTAGCGCCGCAGGGCGTCGGGGTCGTCGGGCATGGCGATACCCGTGCTGAGCACCAGCTCGCCACCGCGCAACAGGTGGGCCAGGTCGGTGACCTCGGCGATGTGGACCCAGCGCACGGGGACGTCCAGACGGTCGGAGCCGACCACGACGCGCGGGCGGGCACGTTGGAGGGCGGGCAGCTGGAGGACCTCGGCGAGAGTGGGAAGCACCCTCCCATACTAGGACGCACTGTCAGGTCCCGGGCCCTGACTCCTTACATCCTGAATCACCCTCCGGCCACCTGACCACCGCAACCGCGTCCTCCGCTGTTCTTTACATCTCGTAAAGCCGACCGCCATGTTGTCAACATGGTGATCCTGGTCATCAGCTGGGGGCGGGGCGAGACTGGGGTCATGTCGGAACTTCTCTCGCGCCACCGCGCGGTCATGCCCTCCTGGCTGCCCCTGTACTACGAGACCCCGCTGGAGATCGTCAGCGGTAAGGGGTCACGCGTCACGGACGCCGAGGGCCGCACCTACCTGGACTTCTTCACCGGCATCGTGACCAACATGATCGGCTACGACGTGGCCGAGGTCCGCGAGGCCGTGGAGCGTCAGATCGCCAAGGGGGTCGTGCACACCTCCACCCTCTACCTCATCAGAGGCCAGGTCGAGCTGGCCGAGAAGATCGCCCGGCTGTCCGGAATCCCCGACGCCAAGGTCTTCTTCACCAACTCCGGGACCGAGGCCAACGAGACCGCCCTGCTCCTGGCCACCTACGCGCGCGGCAGCGACGAGGTCCTCGCCATGCGCGGCAGCTACCACGGCCGCTCGTTCGGCACGGTGGCGGTGACCGGCAACCGGGGTTGGAAGAACTCCTCCCTGTCCCCGCTCAACGTCCACTACCTGCACGGCACCGACCGCGCCGCCCCGGCCTTCCGGGGCATGACGGAGAAGGAGTACATCACCGCCTGCGTCGCCGACCTGCGCGACGTGCTGGACACCACCGCGCCCAACGTCGCGTGTCTGATCGCCGAACCGATCCAGGGCGTGGGCGGCTTCGCGATGCCGCCGGACGGCCTGTACGCCGCCTACAAGGAGGTCCTCGACGAGCACGGAATCCTGTTCGTCGCCGACGAGGTCCAGACCGGGTGGGGCCGTACCGGTACGAGCTTCTTCGGGATCGGCAACCACGGGGTCACCCCGGACGCGATGACCTTCGCCAAGGGGCTGGGCAACGGCTTCGCGGTCGGCGGCGTCGTGGCGCGCGGCGACCTGATGGACCGACTGCACGCGCTGGGCGTGGCCACGTTCGGCGGCAACCCGGTGTCGATGGCGGCGGCGGGGGCGACCCTCGACTACGTGCTGGAGCACGACCTCCAGGGCAACGCGCTGCGCCAGGGCGGGCTGATCGTCGACGGTCTGCGCCCGCTGACCGACCTGCCCAGCGTCAGCGACGTGCGCGGCAAGGGCCTGATGTTCGCCGTGGAGATGGTCGACCCGAACACGGGCGCCCCGTCCTCGGAGCTGGCCGGCCGGGTCCTGGAGGCCACGCGTGAGCGCGGACTGCTGGTCGGCAAGGGCGGCGTGCACGGCAACGTGCTGCGGATGGCCCCGCCCCTGACCCTGTCCGCCGAGGAGGCCGCCGAGGGCCGCGACCTGCTCGTGGACGCGGTGCGCGAGGTCGACGCTCGGGCCTGAGGTGCGCGAGGGGCGTACGGGGTTCTGCAGGAGGAGCCGAGCCGCCGGCGAGGAACGAGCCAGGCGAGGGCGACGACGAAGAACTCCGTTCTCCACGCCCCGAGCCCCGTGCGAACTTGTGAGCACGCATGAGCACAGAGGGGCGTACGGGGTCCCGCGGGACGAGGCGAGCCGCGGGCGAGGAACGAGCCAGGCGGGGGCGACAGGAGAACCGCGCCGCAGGCGTCCGTTGAGGGCGGTGGAGGACGACGGGCGGGCAGAACCCCGTTCTCCACACCCCGAGCCCCGGCCGAGCCCGCGAGGCCGCGCGAGCAGGGCGGCGGAGGCGGGGCAGCACAAGGTGGGCGGCTAGTGAGCGCCCCCTTGTTAATAAGCAAACACGGTGTGCGGCGGGTGCGCCAGTCCGGACTGGCCGCCTGTGGACAACCGGTATCCGACGAAGAGGAAACGCATGAGCGAGAACGTCACCCACTGGATCGGCGGAGCCCGTCACCAGGGTCCCGCGGAGCGTCGCGCGGACGTGTACAACCCGGCGACCGGGAAGGTGTCCGGCACGGTCGACCTGGCCGGTCAGGCCGAGATCGACGCCGCCGTGCGCTCGGCGAGGGAGGCTTTCCCCGGCTGGCGCGACACGTCGCTGTCCAAGCGGGTTCAGGTCCTGTTCCGCTTCCGTGAGCTGCTGCGCGCCAACAGCGACCGTCTCGCCGAGGTGATCAGCGCCGAGCACGGCAAGGTCGTCTCCGACGCCAAGGGAGAGGTGGCGCGCGGCCTGGAGGTCGTCGACTTCGCCTGCGGCATCCCGCACCTGCTCAAGGGCGGCTACTCCGAGAACGTGTCCACGGGCGTGGACTCCTACTCCATCCTCCAGCCGCTGGGCGTGGTCGCCGGGATCACCCCGTTCAACTTCCCGGCGATGGTCCCGATGTGGATGTTCCCGGTCGCGATCGCCTGCGGCAACACCTTCGTGCTCAAGCCCAGCGAGAAGGACCCGTCGGCGTCCCTGCTGATCGCCGAGCTGTGGGCCGAGGCAGGGCTGCCCGACGGGGTGTTCAACGTGCTCCAGGGCGACAAGGTCGCGGTGGACGGCCTGCTGGAGCACCCGGACGTGGCGGCGGTCAGCTTCGTGGGTTCGACCCCGATCGCCCAGTACATCTACGGCCGGGCGGCTGAGAACGGCAAGCGCGTGCAGGCGCTGGGCGGCGCGAAGAACCACATGGTCGTGCTGCCCGACGCCGACCTGGACCTGGCCGCCGACTCGGCGGTCTCGGCCGGGTTCGGCTCGGCCGGTGAGCGCTGCATGGCCATCTCCGCGGTCGCGGTCGTGGACTCGGTCGCCGACGAGCTGATCGCGCGGATCCGCGAGCGGGTCGAACGCCTGCGTGTGGGCCCGGGCGACGACGACCGCAGCGAGATGGGGCCGCTGGTCACCCGCGAGCACCGGGACAAGGTGGCCTCCTACCTGGAGTCGGGTGTCGAGCAGGGCGCGACCCTGGCCATCGACGGCCGCGTGCACCCGGTCCTGGGCGGGGAGTCCGACGGGTTCTGGCTCGGACCGTCGCTGCTGGACCACGTCTCCCCGGAGATGGACTGCTACCGCGACGAGATCTTCGGTCCGGTGCTGAGCGTGGTGCGGGTGTCGGACTACGACGAGGCGGTCCGGCTGATCAACGACAACCGGTACGGCAACGGCACCGCGATCTTCACCAACGACGGCGGCGCGGCGCGCAGGTTCCAGAACGAGATCCAGGTCGGCATGGTCGGCATCAACGTGCCGATTCCGGTGCCGATGGCCTACTACTCGTTCGGCGGGTGGAAGCAGTCGCTGTTCGGCGACTCGCACGCGCACGGCACGGAGGGTGTGCACTTCTACACCCGGACCAAGGCGGTCACCGCTCGTTGGATCGACCCGGGCAAGCGTCCCGAGGGCGGCGTCAACCTGGGCTTCCCCACGAACGGTTAGGATGCCCTAACGGGAATTCGGGACGGATCTCTCTTACTGACGGTCGATCGCGGGCAACACGGAGTATCGTTGGTGGCGGCCACTCCTCACCGGGAGTGGCCGGCGGAGGAGACCACGGAGACCATCCTGGAAGGACGCGCTCAATTCCCCTCCTCCCCATGGAAGCGGGCGCGTCAGCGGAAGCGCTCCGGGTCCGACTCTCCCCCTGGACCCGGAGCGCGACCGTGTCCGTCGGGCTCCCGAACGGCCGCCCCCGGACTCCTGCCTCGCTAACGGGCGGCGTACACCGGTCGGCCGGAGGCCGCACCGGGCCCCGCTCCGACGAGGTCCGCGCACTCACGGCATCCGAACACGTGGCATCCGTCCGGCAGCTGCCCGAGGACCCGACGGGGTCGGGGCCACTGGGTGTGGCAAACAGCGCAGGCGTCCCCCATACGCTGGTCCCCAGTCAGCGCCTCCGGGTCGTAGAGGTAGGTTTCCGACGTGTCGTCAGGCCGTGCACCCGTCGCACATACAGTGCTCGTTCCGCGCAATGTCCTTGCTCCCCCCGTGGTTTAGGACAGTCTGGCGGGCCGATAGTTACCGGCTCTTTATCGAATCAGAGGCTCCCGGCACTGGGAAGTGTCCGGACCGATCCAAATCACTCCGTGCACGGAAATCATAACCCTACGTAACGAACCCTGGGAAGACCCCAGTTCGGAGACGTGGAATCATCTGATTTGCCCGATGCCTACTGAGTAGTAGGGGTACGGGGCCTCAGTCCAGGTCGCGCGGTGTGACCGCGAAACGGCGCAGGGACAGGGCCGGATTGATACTCCGCACCTCTTCGACCCGCGCGGCCGAAACCTCCGCGGAGGCGACCGCGAAGCGCTGCTCCCCCAACGCGACGGTCGGCGTGCCCATCGGGTCGACCACCATGCTGCCGCCCGCCCCCGACGGCGCCGCCTGTCCGGCCGCCGCGACGTAGACGGTGTTCTCGATCGCCCGCGCCCGGGCCAGCGTGCGCCAGTGGTCCTCCTTCAGAGGGCCCGGAACCCACTGGGCCGCCAGCAGCACCACATGCGCCCCCGCGTCGGCGATGCGCCGCGTCACCTCTGGAAACCGCAGGTCGTAGCAGGTCTGGATACCGAAGACCACGCCGTCGACGGTGAAGGTCTCCGGCTCCTCGATCGGCCCGGGGCGGACCACGTCCGACTCACGGACACCGAACGCGTCGTAGAGATGGATCTTGCGGTAGAGAGCGCGCCGCCCACCGTCCGGACCGAGCACGACGAGCGTGTTGATGAAGTGGGTGGCCTCACCCGCCTCGTTCTCCCCGACAGTCGCCTCATTGACCCCCAGCACCAGGTGCACGCCCTCCGAGCGGGCCGTGTCGGCGGCGGCGGAGAGGAAGGGACCGTCCAGGGATTCGGCGGACTTCACGTACCGGTGGTCGGTCCGCGACGCGGTGAACATCGCGTACTCGGGCAGCAGGACGACCTCGGCACCCTCGGCCGCGCCCCGGGCCGCCAGTTCGGCGACCGAGCGCGCGTTCTCCGCCTTGTCCTGGCCCGGCGCGAACTGGGCGACCGCGATCCGCACCATGGGTGCCTCCCTCCTCGACGCCGGAGCGTCTGGGGCGCCCCGGACCGTGCCCCGCAGTCTACGGGGACGGAGAGGTGCTCAGTCGGGTGCTCGGCCAGCGGACGGACCGCCGCCCCGCCGTCAGAGCATCCGAGGAGGAGAAGGGTGACTAAACATCTTGCCAGCATGCTGAACATGTGTTTAGCATGATGAACATGAATTCAATTTCAGGGAAGCCCCCCGACCGCTCGGAGGACCTCACCGCACGCGCGCGTATCCGCGACGCCGCCGTCGACTGCTTCGGACAGCGGGGATTCGACGTCCCGGTCCGCGAGATCGCCGAGCGCGCCGGGGTCTCCCCCGCCCTCGTCATGCACCACTTCGGCACCAAGGCCAAGCTGCGCGTCGCCTGCGAAGAACACGTCATGCGCATCATCCGCGAGGTCAAGACCGAGTCGATCACCACCAAGGACCAGACGACCGTCCTGCACCACCTCGCCGAGGCCGAGGAGTTCGCCCCGTACATGGCCTTCCTCTTCCGGTGCCTCCAGGCGGGAGGGGACCTGGCCCGCACGCTGTACGAGCACATGGCCGCCGACATCGAGGCCTACCTCGACGCCGGGGTGAAGGCGGGCACCGTCCGCCCGAGCAGGGACCCCGAGGCCAGGGCCCGGTGGCTCGCCGCGACCGGCGGCGGGTCACTGCTGATGCTCGTCACGCTGCGCCACCCCGGACCCGACGTCGACTTCCGCAGGGTCATCCGCGAATGGTCGGAGGAGTTCACCCTCCCGGCCCTGGAGCTCTACACCGAGGGTCTGCTCGCCGACCGGTCGATGCTCGACGCCTACCTCCTGTACGTGAGCGACCCGCCGGAGGACTCGTCCTGAATCCCCGGAACCCACGTTCACGATCACCACCCACCAGGAGGGACACCCATGTCATCCCCCGCCATCGACGTGCGCGGACTCCAGAAGTCCTTCGGGAGCCTCAAGGCCCTCGACGGCCTCGACCTCACCGTCCAGCCCGGCCAGGTAGCCGGGTTCCTCGGCCCCAACGGCGCCGGGAAGTCCACCACCATCCGCGTCCTGCTCGGTCTGCTCCGGGCCGACGGCGGCACCGCCCGACTGCTCGGCGGTGACCCCTGGCGGGACGCCGTCGACCTGCACCGCCGCCTGGCCTACGTGCCCGGGGACGTGGCGCTGTGGCCCAACCTCACCGGCGGCCAGGCCATCGACCTGCTCGGACGGCTGCACGGCTCGGTCGACCCGGTCCGCAGGCGCGACCTGCTCGGCCGGTTCGAACTCGACCCCTCCAAGAAGGCGCGCACCTACTCCAAGGGCAACCGGCAAAAGGTCGCCCTCGTCGCCGCCCTGGCCTCCGACGCCGAACTCCTCATCCTCGACGAGCCCACCTCCGGCCTCGACCCGCTCATGGAGTCGGTCTTCACCGACTGCGTCCGCGAGGTCAGCGCCCAGGGCCGTTCGGTCCTGCTGTCCAGCCACATCCTGGCCGAGGTCGAAAAGCTCTGCGACACCGTGACCATCATCCGCAAGGGCCGGACCGTCGAGTCCGGGACCCTCGACGAGATGCGCCACCTGACCCGCTCCACGGTCCGCGCCACCACCGACGGTGACGCCAGCGCGCTCGCCGGCCTCCCCGGCGTGCACGACCTGTCCGTCGACGGCGGCAGCGTCACCTTCGACGTCGACAACGACCGGATGGACCAGACCCTCCGTGCCCTGACCGAGCTCGGCGTCCGCTCGCTCGTCAGCAACCCGCCCTCCCTGGAGGAGCTGTTCATGCGCCACTACGGCGACGAGCTGGCCGCCCTCAACGGCGAGGGGAGGAGCGCGGCATGAGCACGTTCACCGGGACCGGACACCTGGTCCGGTTCATCCTGCGCCGCGACCGGGTGCGGATGGCGGTCTGGACGGCCTCCCTGGTCGGCCTGCTCGCCATGACCGTACCGACCTTGGCGGAGATGTTCGCCGAACCCGCACAGAGGATGGCGCGCGCCGCCGTCATGGAGACGCCGACCGGCATCGTCTTCGGCGGCCCGGGATACGGGCTGGACGAGTACCGGCTCGGCTCGATGGTCGCCAACGAGATGACCCAGACCCTGGTGGTCGCGCTGGCGGTCATGAGCGTCCTGCACGTGGTCCGCCACACGCGGGCCGAGGAGGAGAGCGGGCGCGCCGAACTGCTGCGCGCCAACGTGCTCGGCCCCAGCGCCCAGATGACCGCCGCACTCGCCACCAACGCCCTGGTCTGCGGTGTCATCGGAGGGCTCCTGACACTGGTCATGGTGGCCAACGGCCTGGCCGTGGCCGACTCGGCGGCCTTCGGCGGGGGCGTCGCGCTGGCCGGGGTCACCTTCGGCGCGGTCACCGCCGTGTGCGCCCAGGTGTCCGAGCACGCGCGCGGCGCCAGCGGGTTGGCCTTCCTCGCCGTGGGCGTGCTGTTCATGTTCCGCGTCGTCGGCGACATCGCCGAGCGCGGCGGCAGCGCCCCGTCGTGGTTCTCGCCCTTCGCCTGGGCGCAGCAGACCCGGATGTTCGACGACCTGCGCTGGTGGCCGCTGGCGCTCTACCCGTTGGTCATCGCGGCACTGTTCGCGGTCGCCTACTCCCTGGCGGGCCGCCGCGACCTGGCGGCGGGACTGGTCGCCGCGCGGCCGGGACCGGCCGGGGCGGGCCCGCTGCTCAACGGGGTGTTCGCCCTGCACCTGCGCCAGCAGCGCGTGTCGATCATCGTGTGGACGGTGGCCGTGGCGCTGTTCGCGCTGTCCTTCGGCACGCTCATCTCCGAGATCGACGTGATGATCGAGCAGAACCCCGAACTCCTGGGGCGCATGGGCCTGGACGCGGAGAACATGGCCAACGGGTTCCTCGGCATGCTCATCCTCTACGTCGTGATGGCCGCGGTCGCCTTCGCCGTCCTCTCCGTCCTGCGCACGCGGGCCGAGGAGAACACCGGACGCGCCGAGCTGACCCTGGCGGCCGCCGTGGGCCGGATCCGATGGATGGGCTCGGCTGTCCTGGTCAGCGCGCTGGCGTCGGCCCTGATCCTGCTCCTGGGCGGGCTGGCGATGGGGGTCGGCGCGGGGCTGGTGACCGAGGACCCCGACTGGATCCGCTCGGTGGCCGAGGCGGGCGCCGCCCAGCTGCCGGTGGTGCTGCTGTTCGTCGGGCTGGCCACCCTGCTCGTGGGGATCGCGCCGCGCCTGGTCGGGCTGGTGTGGGCCTGGTACGGCTACGGGCTGGTCGTGACCGTCTTCGGTCTGCTCATGGACCTGCCCGAGTGGATGCTGGACGCCGGACCGTTCCAGATCCTGTCGCAGCTCCCGGTGGAGGAGTTCGACGCGGTGCCCTTCCTCGCCGTCCTGGCCGCGGCCGGGGCCGCCACGGCGGCGGGCCTGGTCGGCTTCCGCCGCCGCGACCTGGTCAGCACCTGAGCGGGCCGCGCCCGCGGGCGCTCGCCCGCGGGCGCGGTTCCGGACGCCCGGCCCGCGACGGCCGGCCCCGGTGTCACCCCGGCAGGAACGACATCGCCCAGGCGGGCGCGAACACCACCACGAGGAAACGCGCGGTCCGAGTAACCCACGTGACCAGGAAGAACACCATGACGTTCTGCCGCACGACCCCTGCCAGGACCGACACCACGACGAACGGCGGGACACTCGCGAACGAGCTGAGCGCGACCAGCCCGACCCCCCACACCGGCTGTTCCTGCGCCCTGTCCCTCCAGCGCGCCGCCCGCTCGGTCCAGCGCCCCGGGGTGGCGGCCCTGCGGCGCAGCCACGGTAGGGAGATACTGCCCCGGCCCACGTAGTAGTAGGGCAGTTTGCCCAGGGCCTGCCCCAACCCGGCGGCGGCCGCCATCGCCGCGAGGGTGGGGGCGCCGCCGTCGGTCAGGGCGACGGCGCCCACCAGGTACACCTCGATGTTGATGACCGGGACCAGGCCGGAGAGGGCGGAGACCGCGAAGGCCAGCAGGGTCTCGGTCACGGGGCTCTGTCCCGGCGGCTCAGCGCTCGGCCGCGGCGAGCTGCCCGCAGGCGCCGTCGATCTCCTGGCCGCGCGTGTCGCGAACGGTGACCGACACCCCGTGCGACTGGAGCCGCCGGACGAACTCGCGCTCGTCCTCCGGGCGCGAGGCCGTCCACTTGGAGCCGGGAGTGGGGTTGAGCGGGATGAGGTTGACGTGCACCAGGTGGCCCTTGAGCAGCTCGCCGAGCAGGTCGGCCCGCCAGGCCTGGTCGTTGATGTCCTTGATCAGCGCGTACTCGATCGACACCCGGCGACCGGTGGTCCCGGCGTACCGCCACGCGGCGTCCAGGACCTCCTGGACCTTCCAGCGGGTGTTGATCGGCACCAGCTCGTCGCGCAGCTCGTCGTCGGGCGCGTGCAGGGAGATCGCCAGGCGCACCTGCATCCTCTCGGCGATGAGCTTGTCGATGGCGGGCACCAGCCCGACCGTGGACACCGTGACGCCGCGCTGGGAGATACCCAGTCCATTCGGCACCGGGTCGGTGATCCGGCGGACCGTCTGGAGCACCCGCTTGTAGTTGGCCATGGGCTCGCCCATGCCCATGAAGACGATGTTGCTGATCCGGCCCGGCCCCCCGGCGACCTCGCCGCGCGCCAGGTCGCGGGCGCTGGCCACCACCTGGTCGACGATCTCGCCCGTGGACAGGTTGCGGGTGAGCCCCGCCTGCCCGGTGGCGCAGAACGGGCAGTTCATCCCGCACCCGGCCTGGGAGGAGATGCACAGGGTGACGCGGTCCGGGTAGCGCATGAGCACCGACTCGAACATCACCCCGTCGAAGGCCTTCCACAGGGTCTTGCGGGTCATCCCGTTGTCGCAGGTGATGTGCCGGACCGGTGTGAGCAGGGTCGGCAGCAGCGCCTCCCCCAGCCTCTCCCTGGAGGCCTCGGGAAGGTCGGTCATCGCCGAGGTGTCCGACTCCAGGTGGCCGAAGTAGTGCTTGGCGAGCTGCTTGGCGCGGAAGGGCTTCTCCCCCAGGCCCGACACGACCTCGGCCCGCTCCTCGGGGCTGAGGTCGGCGAGGTGCCGCGGCGGCTGGGCGCGGCGGGGGGCGACGAAGGTGAGCTCGGCGGGCATAGGTATCCGTAAGGGAGTGGCGACGGTGGTCTGGGCCCGGCTCGGGGACGGCGCGGAGTCGGTCGTTATACGACTTATACGCGGTTGCGCTGCGGCTCCGCCCGTCAGGGCACTACCGTCGATTCTACGCACTGTCCGGACGGGCCGGGCTGGTCCGGCGCCGGACGCGGGTGACAACACGGGTACGGCACGCGGGAGGGCCGGTGACAGGGATCGACGTCCTGCTCGACGAGGTCAGCCCCTACCAGAGCCGCCGTGTCGTCGTCGAGTGCGACTCCCGCACCACGGCCGCCTACCTCCTCGACGCGCGCGGTCGCATCCGTGTCCCCGTCTGGCTGGCCAACCACGACGTCGCCCCCGTGGTGAGCGAGGAGGGCGGCCTGTTCGAGGGCCGCGCCCCGCTGATGCCCGAGGCCTACACCAAGCACCCGCAGGGACGACCGCGGTTCGACCCCGCGCACCTGCGCGCCGTGTGGTTCGAGGAGGGGGACGGGGTCGCCCTGATCGACGAGGAGGGGCTGCTCGCGGTGATCCCCGGTTGGGCCGAGGCCGACAGCGGGCTCCCCGGTTACGCGCGTGAGGCGATCGGACGCAGCGCCTTCGCCTGGGACCTGGACTCGGTGCGTGACCAGCTGTGGCCGCGGGTGGTGCACGCCGAGGCCTACTGGGACTGGCGACGGGCGGCGGGCGCGTGGCGGAGTGTGCAGCGCACGGTGCTCAGCCACCTGAACCGTCGGGTCGGAGAGCCCGGACACTACTGGGACGTGTCCGACGGCCACCCGCCGCTGCTACGGCTCTCGGAGCGGCCGCCCGGCGCCGAACGCCCGTTCACGGTGTTGTCCACCGTGGGCATGTGCGGGCAGCGCATGCCCACGCTGGACCGGTACATGGCCAACACCTCCCAGCACGCCCGGGTGGAACTGGCACTGGCCACGACGATGCCCGCGCACCGGGCCGCGCGGATCTTCCGGTGGATCGGCGCGTTCCCGTGGCGGGCGGTGACGTGGTTCGGGACGGGGCACACGGTCAAGTGGCTGGACAACCCCGAGGACCGGGCGATGCGCGGCGACGCGGGGGCGGTGCTGCTGCTGGAGGATCCGTCCGATCTGGTCACACGGACCGACCATCGACCACCGGACACCTCGGGGCTCACCTTCCAGGGCGATCCGGTCCGGTGGCTGTGGATCGTGCCGATCACCCGGCCGGAGCACCTGTTCGCCAAGGAGCACGACAGCGCGACGCTCGTGGAGAAACTCGCCGCCGAGGGGCGCAGCTGGGTGCTGGGGCCGTCTCCCTCCCGCCCGTGACGCGCTCGGGGCGCAACTCTGGATAGGCTGCCCAGGTCACCCCTTCCAGATATCGCCACGGCCCTTCCGCCGTGCGTGCCCCGGCTGCCTCCCGCCGAGGGCTTCCACCACGGAGCGACCACCGACATGTCCCTGCTCGAAGCGATCATCCTTGGCCTGGTCCAAGGGCTGACGGAATTCCTGCCGATCTCCTCCAGCGGCCACCTGCGCGTGGTGTCGGCGCTCTTCGGCTGGCCCGACCCCGGAGCCGCCTTCACCGCGGTCAGCCAGCTCGGTACGGAACTGGCCGTACTGATCTACTTCCGGCGAAGGATCTGGGCGATCCTGTCGACGTGGACCAGGTCGCTGTTCGTCCGTGAACTGCGTGGCGACATCAACGCCCGGATGGGTTGGTACGTCATCCTGGGCTCCATCCCCATCGTGGTCCTGGGCCTGCTCCTGGAGGAGCAGATCGACAGTGTGTTCCGTGACCTGCGCCTGGTCGCGCTGAACCTGATCATCTTCGGCGTCTTCCTCGGCCTCGCCGACAAGTACACGCGCAAGCACCGGGGGTTGGCGGACCTCACCGTCTCCCGGGGTCTGACCTTCGGTCTCTTCCAGGCGCTGGCGTTGATCCCGGGCGTCTCCCGCTCCGGCGGCACGCTCACGGGCGGGATGCTGCTCGGCTTCAACCGCAAGGACGCGGCGGAGTACTCCTTCCTGCTGGCGCTGCCCGCGGTCTTCGGCGCGGGCCTGTACAAGCTCACCGACATCGGCGGCGACGAGTACGCCGGCTGGGGCGCGACCCTCGTGGGCACGGTCATCGCGGGCGTCGTCGGCTTCGTCGTCATCGCCTGGCTGATGAGGTTCATCTCCACCCACAGCTTCATGCCGTTCGTCTACTACCGCGTGGGCCTGGGCATCCTCATCCTGGCCCTGGTGAGCTGGGGCCAGCTCGACCCGGAGGGCGGCGCGGAGTCGCAGCTCGGCCAGAGCGAGGTCATCGCCGAGGAGCAGGACACCGGGGACCGGGAGGAGCCCGAGCCCGAGGAGGACCCCTCGCCCGAGCCCGGCGCCGAGCCGGGGGCCACCTCCGAACCCTCCGCCGGCCCCTCGGCCGAGCCGACGGCGACCCCGGAGGTCGACCCGGTGACCGGTTGGGAGATCGACCCCGACTCGGGTCTGCTCCGCAACCCCGGGACCGGTCTGCTGCACGACCCCGACCTGGGGATGGACGTCGACTACGACCCCGCCACCGGGCTGGCCACCAATCCGATCACCGGCGAGACCTACGACCCCCGGACGGGCGGGTGAGCGCACCCGCCTGACCCGGTGAGCGACCCCGGCCGACCCGTCGACTCTCTGCCGACCGCAGAAACCGGTGGACGCCCCGCCTCCCGTCCTGTCATCGTGCTCCGGCAAGGGCCGGGCGAGACGGGACGTGAGGCGCGACGTGACGGAAAGGGACGACACCGTCCCGCGGACACCCGCGGGACGGCACACCGGGACGGGCGTGCTCTCCCCACTACGGCACCCGGCGTTCCGGGCCCTGGCGCTCGGCCGCTCCCTGATGTACCTGGGCAACGGGATGGCCTCGGTGGCGTTGGCCTTCGCCGTGCTGGACACGACCGGTTCCCTGGTGAACGTGGGCCTGGTGGTGGGCGCCAGGTCGGTGGCCAATGTGTGCCTGCTGCTCCTGGGCGGGGTGATCGCCGACCGGCTCCCCCGGTCCCTGGTGCTGCGCGGCGGCTGCGCGCTCGCGGCCGCCAGTCAGGGCGTCCTGGCCCTGACACTGCTCACCGGCGCCGCGTCCCTTCCCCTCATGATCGGCCTGAGCCTGGTCAACGGCGCTGCGGCCGCCGCCAACCTGCCCGCCGCCGCGGCGCTGACCCCGCAGACCGTCCCGGCCGGGCTGCTGCGCCCGGCCAACGCGATGCTGCGGGTCGGCACGCACACGGGCATGTTCGCCGGAGCGGCCCTGGGTGGCGCGGTCGTGGGCCTGATGGGGGCCGGATGGGCGATCGCCGCGGACGCCGTGCTGTTCACCCTGGCCGGAGTGGCCTTCCTGTTCCTGCGGCTGCCCGGCGGAGCGCTCCACGCCGCCGGGGAGGGCTCGAACGTCCTGCGCGATCTGCGCGACGGGTGGAGCGAGTTCATCGCCCGCCCGTGGGTGTGGATCATCGTGCTGCAGTTCATGGTGGTGAACGCGGGCTGGTCGGCGACGACCTCCGTCCTCGGCCCGGCGATCGCCGACGCGACCTTCGGGCGCACCCTGTGGGGGGTACTGATGGCGGTCAACAGCGCCGGACTGCTGCTCGGCGGGGTGTTGGCGGCCCGGTGGCAGCCCCGGCGGGCCCTGCTGTACGGGACGGCTCTGATCCTGGTGCAGACGGTGCCGCTGTTCGCGCTGGCCGGACCCACACCGCTGCCCCTGCTCTTCGCCGCGATGTTCGTGGCGGGCGTCGCCGTGGAGCAGTTCAGCGTGGCGTGGGAGGTCTCGGTCCAGGAGAACGTCCCCCAGCAGAAGCTGTCACGCGTGTACTCCTACGACGCCCTGGGGTCGTTCGTGGCGATGCCCGTGGGTCAGATCGCGATCGGCCCGCTGGCGGAACGGATCGGCGCGGAGTCGTCGATCGCGCTGATGGCCGGTCTGACGGTGGCCGCGACCCTGGCGGCGATCGCGTCCGGGAGCGTGCGGAACCTGCGCCGCCGCTGACCGGGGACACGGGGCGGCGACACGGGTCAGCTGGCGATGCCGCGGCGGCCGCGGGCCTGGTCGAGCAGCCGGTGGAACCGGGCCATGTCCTCGTCGCTGAACCGCTCCACGAAGCTGAGCAGGGTCGCGCCCGGATCCGGCCCCTCGTTGAGCACCTCGTCCATGACGCGTGCGGTGTACTCGGCGTGCGTCTCGCGCGGCCAGTACACCCAGGCGCGCCCGGCCTTCTCCCGGTCCAGCAGCCCCTTGTGGAAGAGGATGTTGGCGACGGTCATGACGGTCGTGTAGGCGATCTCCCGGTCATAGACCATGGTCTCGCGGACATGGCGCACGGACAGCGGCTCCTCGGACCGCCACAGCGCGTCCATGATGGCTGCTTCGAGTTCCCCGAGCCCCCTCACGGAGCCCCACCCCCTGCCGTGTGTCCCCAGTTCGTATCGAGATCGTAGGCGTGGGAACGGCTCTCGCGTGGGGAAACGCCGGAGAGCGCACAGATCCGTACACCCGCGGCGGGTACGACCGGCGTTTCGCGACCCGAAGCGGCCCCCGGGGCGTGGAAGCAGCCGCCCGACGCCTCCGGACCGTGGTCGCCACGGGAAGCGTGTGACACGCCACATCTGACATGGCCGGACTCGGTCAGTTCACCTGCACCCTGAAATCCCTACAAATCAACACATTCACGACATATTAATCACCCTCCGCTCGTGTATCACCACGAAGAGACAACGGGACTGTGAAAGATTGTTAGCTATCTCCTAGTTTCAACAACGCCCGCGTTCCCCGCTTGGAGGGCGGTACAAGTAGCCTGGGACCAGGACGAGTGCTGGCCAGGTCAGATACTCCCCGGACCACGGGGACTACCCATGTGTTCATTGAGCCCGCCTTGCCAGCAGCCACCCGTCTTCATACACATTCACTAGCGAGCTGCGGAAGTGGGCGATCTCCGCCGTGTCGTCTGAGGCGTCTCAACCCCTGACAGATTTCGGCCCCAACGAGTGGTTGGTCGAGGACCTCTATCAGAAGTACTTGACCGACCCCAACTCCGTTGACAAGGCCTGGTGGAACTTCTTCGCGGACTACAAGCCCGCGGACTCCGGCGCGAAGGGCGGAGGAGCCACCAAGCCCGCCAAGGCCCAGAAGAGCAAGGCCCCCGCGGCCCCCGAGGCCCCCGCGCCGAAGAAGGCCACCAAGGCCACCGAACCCAAGAGCGACGATGCGCTCCAGGTCAAGCAGGAGCGTCTGCGCGGCGCACCCGCGCGGACCGCGACCAACATGGAGTCGAGTCTGGCGCTGCCGACCGCGACCAGCGTGCGCGCGGTCCCGGTCAAGCTCCTGTTCGACAACCGCATCGTCATCAACAACCATCTCCGCCGCGGGCGCGGGGGGAAGGTCTCCTTCACCCACCTCATCGGCTTCGCCATGGTCAAGGCGCTCAAGTCGATGCCGGAGATGAACCACTCCTACGTCGAGGTCGACGGCAAGCCGGGTGTGGCCAAGCCCGAGCACGTCAACTTCGGCCTGGCCATCGACCTCCCCAAGCCCGACGGCTCCCGCCAGCTCGTCGTGCCCTCCATCAAGGGCGCCGACGAGATGGACTTCACCGAGTTCTGGGGCGGTTACGAGGACCTGGTCCGCAAGGCCCGCAACAACAAGCTGGGCGTGTCCGACTTCCAGGGCACCACGATCAGCCTGACCAACCCGGGCGGCATCGGCACCGTGCACTCCGTGCCGCGCCTGATGCCCGGCCAGGGCACCATCCTCGGCGTGGGCGCCATGGAGTACCCGGCCGAGTTCCAGGGCGCCTCCCAGGACACCCTGAGCGAGCTGGGCATCAGCAAGGTCATGACGCTGACGTCCACCTACGACCACCGCATCATCCAGGGCGCGCAGTCCGGTGAGTTCCTGAAGCGGATCCACCAGCTCCTGCTGGGCGAGGACGGTTTCTACGACGAGATCTTCCACTCCCTGCGCATCCCCTACGAGCCGGTGCGCTGGGTCCAGGACATCCACGTCAACACGGCCACCCAGCTCGACAAGACCACCCGGGTCCAGGAGCTCATCCACGCCTACCGCGTGCGCGGCCACCTGATGGCGGACACCAACCCGCTCGACCACGACGTGCGCCGCCACCCCGACCTGGACGTCCTCCAGCACGGGCTGACCCTGTGGGACTTGGACCGCTCCTTCCCCACCGGGGGCTTCGGCGGCAAGCAGGTCATGAAGCTCCGCGACGTGCTGGGCGTGCTGCGCGACACCTACTGCCGCACGGTGGGTATCGAGTACATGCACATCCAGAGCCCGGAGGAGCGGGAGTGGATCCAGGCGCACGTCGAGCGTGAGCACGAGAAGCTCGACCGCGACGAGCAGCTGCGCATCCTGCACCGGCTCAACAGCGCCGAGGCCTTCGAGACCTTCCTGCAGACCAAGTACGTCGGTCAGAAGCGCTTCTCCCTGGAGGGCGGCGAGTCGCTGATCCCGCTCCTGGACGGCGTGATCTCCAAGGCCGCCAAGGCCGAACTCGACGAGGCCGTCATCGGCATGGCCCACCGCGGCCGCCTCAACGTCCTCGCCAACATCTGCGGCAAGTCCTACGGGCAGATCTTCGGTGAGTTCGAGGGCAACCTGGACCCGCGCAGCGCGCACGGTTCGGGTGACGTCAAGTACCACCTGGGCACCGAAGGCGTCTTCGAGACCCCCGACGGCGACAAGATCCAGATCTCGCTGGCCGCCAACCCCTCCCACCTGGAGACGGTCGACCCGGTCGCCGAGGGCATCGTCCGCGCCAAGCAGGACCTCCTCAACAAGGGTCCGCACGGCTTCACGGTGCTGCCGATCCTCATCCACGGTGACGCGGCGTTCGCCGGTCAGGGCGTGGTCGCCGAGACCCTGAACCTGTCCCAGCTGCGCGGCTACCGCACCGGCGGCACGGTGCACGTCATCGTGAACAACCAGGTGGGCTTCACCACCTCGCCGTCGGACAGCCGCTCCAGCGTGTACGCCACCGACGTGGCGCGGATGGTGCAGGCGCCGATCTTCCACGTCAACGGGGACGACCCCGAGGCCGTGGTCCGGGTCGCGCACCTGGCCTTCGCCTACCGGCAGGCGTTCAACAAGGACGTCGTCATCGACATGGTGTGCTACCGGCGCCGCGGGCACAACGAGGGCGACAACCCCGCGTTCACCCAGCCGCTGATGTACGACGTCATCGACGCCAGGCGCTCCACCCGCAAGCTGTACACCGAGGCCCTGATCGGCCGCGGCGACATCACGGTGGAGGAGGCGGAGTCGGCCCTGCGCGACTACCAGAACGAGCTGGAGCGCGCCTTCACCGAGACCCGCGAGGTCGAGAAGAAGCCGATCGAGCCCGGTTCCGTGGTCAAGCCCGAGGTGTTCACCGAACGCCGTCTGGACCACTCCGTGGTCGAGACCGCGATCAGCACCGAGACGGTCAAGCGGGTCATCGACACGCAGGTCAACCTGCCCGAGGAGTTCACGGCGCACCCGCGGCTGGCGCCGCAGATCGCCCGCCGGGCGCAGGCGGTCGAGTCCGACTCGATCGACTGGGCGACCGGTGAGCTACTGGCCTTCGGGTCGCTGCTGCTGGACGACCACACCGTCCGCCTCATCGGCCAGGACAGCCGTCGCGGCACCTTCGGCCAGCGGCACGCGACGCTGATGGACCGCGACACGGGTGAGTCGTACACGCCGCTCAAGCAGTTCGACAACGGCACCACCCGCTTCCACGTGCACGACTCGCTGCTGAGCGAGTACGCGGCGCTGGGCTTCGAGTATGGCTACTCGCTGACCCGCCCGGACGCGCTGGTCATGTGGGAGGCGCAGTTCGGTGACTTCGTCAACGGCGCCCAGACCGTCATCGACGAGTACATCAGCGCGGGCGAGCAGAAGTGGGGCCAGCGCTCCAGCGTCACCATGCTGCTGCCGCACGGCTACGAGGGCCAGGGGCCGGACCACTCCTCCGCCCGCATCGAACGCTTCCTCCAGCTGTGCGCGCAGGAGAACATGACGGTCGCCATGCCGAGCACCCCGGCGAGCTACTTCCACCTGCTGCGTTGGCAGGCGAAGTCGCCGCTGGAGCGCCCGCTGGTGATCTTCACGCCGAAGTCGCTGCTGCGCCTGAAGGCCGCCACGTCGGCCGCCGAGGACTTCACCTCGGGCCACTTCCGGCCTCTGGTCGGGGACGACAGCATCGCTCCGGAGAAGGTCCGCCGCGTGGTGATCTGCTCGGGCAAGATCTACTACGACCTGGACGCGGCCCGTCGCAAGAGCGGCGACAAGCACACCGCGATCATCCGCGCGGAGCGGCTCTACCCGCTGCCGATCGAGGAGATCCGGGAACAGCTCAAGTCCTTCCCGAACGCGGGCGAGGTCCTGTGGGTCCAGGAGGAGCCCGCGAACATGGGCCCGTGGCCGTTCGTGGCGCTGGTCTTCTCCGAGCAGCTCGACCGTCCGTTCACCCGGATCTCGCGTCCGGCCTCCTCGGCTCCGGCCGCGGGTTCGGCCAAGCGGCACGAGGCGGAGCAGCGTGCCCTGGTGGACACGGTGTTCCCGCCCGCGGACTAGAACTGGCGGGGCGTCGTGTACTACACCGATCGCGGAATCGAGGAGTTGGAGAACCGCCGCGGCGGCGAGGAGGTCAGTTTCGCCTGGCTCGCCGAGCAGCTGAGGGCGTTCACCGACATCAACCCCGAGTTCGAGACGCCCGTCGACCGCCTGGCCACCTGGCTGGCCCGGCTGGACGACGAGGACGACGAGTAGGGCCGTAGCGAACGCGGAAGGGGCCCGGGTCATCGCGACCCGGGCCCCTTCCGCGTGTTCGGGCCTCAGGCCCGGGTGTCGGTGGCGCGCAGCCAGTCCCGGCTGGACCGCAGAACCCACAGCAGCACGAGGAAGAAGCCGGGGAGGACCAGGTTGACCACGAGGCCGACGATCCAGGCGACCACCGCGGTCACCCAGTGGTCCACGAGCGGATCGGTCGCGGTCAGCACCGTGGTGTCGATCAGCACCCGGACCGTGTCGAGGGCCAGAGCGGTGAGCACGGCGCCACGCGCGGACCTGCCGCCCCGGCCGAGTCGCGCGGCGGCACGGAAGTAGAGGACGGCCAGGAGGGGGCACACCACCACCCAGAACCAGAGCCGGGGGACGGCCATGCCCCACTCGGCGTACCACTCCGCCGTCATGTGGGGAGAGCTGTCCAGGCTCAGGAGCAGGAGGACGGCGACCGGAACCGCGAACAGGGTGAGGGTCGCGTACAGGACGCACAGGACGCGCAGGAACCTGAGGGGGAGGGGCATCCGGTCGGTGCGTACCGTCGGCACGCGGTACGGCTGGCCCTGTGGCCGCGGTGGCGGTGGGAGGAGGTAGGGCTCCTGCCTGAGCGGAACGGGATCGGGGTTCGGGGGATGGTGCATTCTCGGGGACTCCTGGGCAGGTCTTCGTCCGCACCGGCCGGGTCACCGGGCGAACCTCCCGAGGAAACCACAAAAAGATGACAAAAGGAGCAAAAGCTACTCTCAGGGTCCCCCCGGCACACCCCTGAGACACCCCCGAGATCCGCGACATATCTTGAGTTCGGCCCACTCGCGACATATCGTGAAGCCATCGAGCGAGCGAAAGGGTGCACGATGGCACGTTGGACCATCGACAAGCCGATGACCCACACACTCGACGGCATCGTCGCGTTGAAGGTCAGGATCATCGGCGGTCACGTCAACATCCTCCCCACCGACGACCCGGTCACCTTCGAGGTGACCGACATCGTCGGCGAACCCGTCCTGGTGACCCAGGAGGCGGGGATCCTCACCATCCACTACGAGGACCTCACGAGCCAGGGCCTCCTCGACCGGCTGCGGCCGATCCAGCTCAACAGCTACAAGGGCATGGGCGGCCGCAAGGCCACCGTGAACCTGCGCATCCCCGCGGACTGCCCGGTGGAGGTGAACACGGTCAGCGCCCCCGTCGTCGGCGCGGGCCTGGGTGCCCGCACCAGCGTCAGGACCGCCTCCGGCGAGATCACCCTCGACGACTCCTCCGGCGCGACCGACATCACCACCGCCAACAGCCAGGCCTCGGTCCGCAACCCGTCTGGCTCCCTGACCTTCAACAGCGTCAGCGGCCAGCTCGCCGTCGCGGGCGGACGGCTCTCGGACTTCAACGCCAAGACCGCCTCCGGCCAGATCCTCGCCGACACCGACCTCGCCCCCTCCGGACGGGTCCGCCTCAACTCGGTGTCCGGCGAGATCGCCCTGCGCGTCCCCGCCGAGACCTCGGCGACCGTCGAGATGCGCTCCATCACCGGCAAGCTCGACACGGACTTCTCCCTGGACCGGCGCAGCGCCCCGGCCCGCAGCGTCCTCAGCGGGAAGATCGGCCCCGGCGTCGACCCCGCGTCCATCTCCACCAACACGGTGTCGGCGCGCACCGCGCTGCTGCGCCGCGCCCCCGCGACACCCGCGGCTATCCCCGAGGGGGCCTGAATGAGCACCATCTTCGGCCACGGCAGGCTGCGGCTCTACCTGCTCAAGTTGCTGGACGAGAGCCCGCGCCACGGCTACGAGATCATCAGCCTGCTCCGCGACCGCTTCCTGGGCGTGTACTCCCCCTCCCCCGGCACCATCTACCCGCGTCTGGCGCGGCTGGAGGAGGAGGGGCTGGTCACCCACACCGAGGAGGGCGGACGCAAGGTCTACCGCCTCACCGACAAGGGGCGCCAGGAGCTGCGTGAGCGCAGCGGCGACCTGGACGACCTGGAGCGGGAGATCACCGACTCGGTGCGCGACATCGCCCGGGCGGTCAAGCAGGACGTCCGCGCGACCATCAGTTCGCTGCGGGAGGAGCTGAAGTACGCGTCCAGCGGTCCCCGCCGCCCGGCCCCCGAGGCCGAGTCCGCCGGAACTCAGGAGACCGGGCAGGCCCGCGAGGAGCGCGAGCGGGCCGAAGCCGAGGACGGGGGCGCCCGGGAGGCCCGGCGCTCCGACACCTCCGGCGCCTCCAGCTCGGAGGGGGCCGAGGAGGCGGCCGGCGATGAGCGCCGGGAGGAGGGCCGGCGGGAGCGCTGCCGCGACGGCGGCCCCTGGGCCCGTGAGTGGGAACGCTTCGCCCAGGGGTTCAGCGGCGCGTTCGGCGCGGCCTGGGGCCGTGGCTCCGAGCGCTCGCACACCCCGGAGTTCGACCAGGCCCTGCGCGACTTCTCCGAGCGCGTCCGCGACGTGGCGCGGGAGGCGGGTCACGTCGGCGAGGCCGCCGCCACCGACCTGCGGCGCATCCTGGACGACACCGTCGAGGTGATCCGCCGGGACATGCGCCGGTGGGGTCCGGCCGCCGACCGCCCCGAGGAGCGCGAGGACGAGGAGAGGACGGAGGAGGGGTCGGCGGACACGACCGACGGCGGCACGACCGCCGCCGGGACGACCGGCTCCGCCACCACCGGTGAGCGCTCCGAGGAACCCCGTGCGGAGGAATCCCGTGCGGAGGAGCCCGGGGCCCGGCCGATGCCACCCGTCGACGGGGGCTCGGCCGCCGACCCCTGGGGCACCGCGGTCAGCGAACAGGACCGCCCCGGGTCCGACGCGGACGGGAACGGCGGGGACGGGAGGCGGGACGAGTAGGAACCCGGGAAACGCGTGAGGGGCCCGGAGACGCCGCGGGGGCGTGCTCTCCGGGCCCCATGTCACATGTTGTTCAGAGGAGTTCACCCAACTCGTCGACCGACATCCCGCAGTCGGCGAGTATCCCTCGTAGCGTCCCCTTCGCGACATCCCGGCCTCGATGAACCGGCACGGTGGTGCCTCGGCCGTCGGGATGGCGCATCACGTGGTGGCTTCCTCGTATACGTGTCAGTTGGAAACCCGCTCGTTCGAGCGCCTTGACCACCTGGTCGCCCCGCACAGCCGGTACCGGAGGCATCAGGCCACGTCCAGGGTGAGCGCGAGTTCCTGGGGCGGACCGAACTCCTCGATCAAGGCGATGAGGGCCTCGCGCAGGTCGGTGATCGCGCTCTCGGGATCCTCCCCCTCGCCGTGCGCGCCGACGCCGGGGCGAAGCTGCGCGTGGGCACACCACACGCCATCCTCGTCCTGTTCGATCGTGTAGGGCACGTGGATCTCACGGGACATCCGGGCTCCTCCCAGGGGACGTGACCCAAGATTACCGAAGCGTGCCCCGGCACGGCGCGGATTCGACCCCGAAGACGCGTGAGGGGCCCGGAGACGCCGCGGGGGCGTGCTCTCCGGGCCCCACCCGTGTCCGGGTGCCCGCGTTACCCGCCGACGACGCCGTCCTCGCGCGCCTGGGCGGCGACGGCGGCCGCGACGGCGGGGGCCACCCGCTCGTCGAACGGACCGGGGATGATGTAGTCGGCGGACAGGTCGTCGCCGACCAGGTCGGCCAGCGCGGTGGCGGCGGCCTGCTTCATGTTCTCGGTGATGTCGCTGGCACCGGCGTCGAACGCTCCCCGGAACACGCCCGGGAAGGCCAGGACGTTGTTGATCTGGTTCGGGAAGTCGCTGCGGCCGGTGGCCACGACACTCGCGTACTTGCGGGCGACGTCCGGGTGGACCTCCGGGTTCGGGTTGGCCATCGCGAAGACGATCGCGTTCTGCGCCATCGTGGCGACGACCGACTCGGGCACCTCACCGGAGGAGAGGCCGATGAAGACGTCGGCGCCCGCCAGAGCGCTCTCGATCGAGCCCTGGACCCCCGCCTTGTTGGTGAGGGCGGCCAGTTCCCGCTTGACCGGGGTCAGCCCCTCGCGGCCCTCGTAGATCATGCCCTTGGAGTCGGCCACGGCGATGTCGCCGATGCCGCCGTCCAGGAGCATCTTGGTGACCGCGACACCGGCCGCGCCGGCCCCGGAGACCACCGCGCGCAGGTCGCCGAGGGACCGGCCGGTCAGGCGGGCGGCGTTGCGCAGCGCGGCGACGGCGACGATGGCGGTGCCGTGCTGGTCGTCGTGGAAGACCGGGATGTCCAGGCGCTCACGCAGCTTGCGTTCGACCTCGAAGCAGCGCGGCGCGGAGATGTCCTCCAGGTTGATGCCGCCGAAGGACGGGGCCATGCGCACGACGGTCTCGACGATCTCGTCGACGTCGGTGCAGGCCAGCGCGATCGGCACGGAGTCGACACCGCTGAACTGCTTGAACAGCAGCGACTTGCCCTCCATGACCGGCAGGGACGCCTCAGGGCCGATGTTGCCCAGGCCCAGGACGGCGGTGCCGTCGGTGACGACGGCGACCAGGTTGCTCTTCCAGGTGTAGGTGTCGACGAGCTCCGGGGTCTCGGCGATGGCGTCGCACACGCGGGCGACACCGGGCGTGTAGGCGAGGGACAGGCTCGCCTGGTCGTTGACGTCGACGGAGGAGGTCACGTGCAGCTTGCCGCCGCGGTGCAGGGCGAAGGCCGGATCCTGGTCCAGGGCGGTGGACGTGTCATGGGTATGCGAATCAGTGGACAACTTCTCAAACCCCTCAGGTTTCGCGTGTACGCCCGACGTCGGCCATGACGAGGGCGGACTTGATAGCGGCGGGGGCCACGCGCGAAGACGTGTGAGTGCTAGGGGAGCCTCCACGGCACCGGTCCCGTAGGACCGGAGGTGCGTTCCGGGGAGGGCCGTTCTTCGCCGGACTCCTATGTGAGTTCTGCGCGGCCGCCTCTCACGGGGTTGACCCGTTACGCAATCCTCTCACAACGGTGACCACAGGAACATCGCGGGTGGCCAACATTGACGACACCCTAGTATCCCCCTTTTGTACAAAATGTCGTGGATGTTGCCTGGAAACTGGCGATCGGGTCCCTTCCCGAGTCCTCGACCAGGCACGACGTGCGCTCGAAGGAGACCCCACCATGGCCACGCACACGCCCCGGTCCGCACGGCGGACCCTCCTCGGTGCCCTCTCCCTCACCGGTGTCCTGGCGCTCACCGCCTGTGGCGGCGGCAGCGGGGACGGAGGCACCGACGCGGGCTCCGAGACGGGTTCCGACGACACCACGGTGGTCATCGGCGTCGAGGCCGCCTACCCTCCCGGTGAGTTCCTGGAGGACGACGGCGTGACCGTCCAGGGCTTCAACGTCGACCTCGTCGAGGCCGCCCTGGCCGAGATGGGCCTGGAGACCGAGTGGGTCCCCACCACGTTCGACTCCATCATCATCGGTGTGCAGAGCGGTGAGTACGACCTCGGCTCCTCCTCCTTCACCGTGACCGAGGAGCGCATGCAGGCCGTCAACATGGTCAGCTACTTCTCCTCCGGCACCCAGTGGTTCGCCCAGGCGGGCAACCCCCAGGACGTCGACCCCGAGAACCCGTGCGGCATGCGCATCGCCGTGCAGTCCAACACCGTCCACGACGAGGACATCGAGGCCCGCAGCCAGGCGTGCGTCGACGCGGGCGAGGAGCCCGTCACCATCGAGAAGTTCCAGAGCCAGCCGCAGGCCACCGAGACGGTCGTCTCCGGCCTCAACGACGCCTCGCTCGCCGACATGCCCACCTCGGCCTACGCCCTGGAGCAGACCGGCGACGGCGTCCTGGAGTTCATCGGCGAGCAGTACGACGCCGCCCCCTACGGCATCGTCGTACACCAGGACGACACGGAGTTCGCCGACGAGCTCGCGGCGGCCTTCAACACCGTCATGGAGAACGGGACCTACGACGACATCCTCGCGGAGTGGGGCATCGAGGCCGGCGCGATCGAGGCCGCCGAGGTCAATCCCTCCCTCTAGTCGGCGGCTCCCGAACCCCGTTCTCCCGCCCACCGAGTGAAAGACCGAGACGTGTCCTCACCCAACGAACCGGCGGGCGGTCCGGAAAAGGTCCAGACCCCGGACCCGGACCGCTCCGCCGGCCCCATCACCGCCGTCCCCGTCCGCTACCCGGAACGGTGGGTGGCCGCGGGCTTCATCCTGCTCCTCGCCGCCATGTTCGTGCACATGCTGTTCACGAACGACGCGTTCAACTGGCCGTTCATGTTCGGGAACATGTTCTCCGAGCCGGTCGTGCGCGGTGTGTGGGTCACCCTGAGCGCCACGCTGCTGTCGATGGCGATCGGCATCGTCCTGGGGATCGTGTTGGCGGTCATGCGGCTGTCCGGAAACCCCGTCCTGGTGTCGGTCTCCTGGCTGTACACCTGGTTCTTCCGTGGCGTGCCCCGCCTCGTGTTGGCCGTCCTCTTCGGCAACCTGGCCATCCTGTACGCGACCATCGAATTCGGCGTGCCCTTCGACACCTACATCATGGCCGCGTTCGGTTTGGAGGGCGACCTCCGGTTCTTCTCGATCGACGCCCGTACCCTCCTGAGCGGCTACACGGCGGGTCTGCTCGCCCTGTCGCTGTCCGAGGGCGCCTACATGGCCGAGATCATCCGGGCGGGGCTCCAGTCCGTGGACAAGGGACAGACCGAGGCCGCCCAGGCGCTCGGGATGAGCCGCGCCAAGGTGCTCTGGCGGATCACCCTGCCGCAGGCCATGCGCGTGGTCATCCCGCCCACCGGCAACGAGACCATCGCGATGCTCAAGGACACGGCGCTGCTCGCCTACGTGCCGGTGACGATCGAGCTGTTCTACCAGCTCAAGGCGATCGGCACGCAGTCCTACCAGGTGTTCCCGATGCTGGTCGCGGCGTGCCTGTGGTACCTGGTGATCACCAGTGTCCTCATGGTCGGCCAGTACTTCATCGAGCGCAGGTTCAACCCGAGCCAGAACAGCGTTCGGAACCGTGTCGTCGGAGGTGCGCACTGATGGCCGAGATTTCCGAGAACCCCGTGCCCCCCGGGGACGCCGACGCCCTCGTCGTGGCGGACAACGTCCACAAGCGGTTCGGACGGCTGGAGGTCCTGCGCGGGATCGACCTGACCGTCAAGCGCGGCGAGGTCATGTGCGTGATCGGCCCCTCCGGTTCCGGCAAGTCCACCTTCCTCCGGTGTATCAACCACCTGGAGAAGCTGTCCGCCGGGCGGCTCTGGGTGAACGGCGAGCTGATGGGCTACCGGCAAAAGGGCGGGCGGCTGTACGAGCTGCGCGACCATGAGATCGCGGCCCAGCGCCGCGACATCGGGATGGTGTTCCAGCGGTTCAACCTGTTCCCGCACCTGAGCGTGCTGGGCAACGTCATCGAGGCCCCTGTCCAGGTCAAGCGCGTTCCCAGGGCCCAGGCCACGGAGAAGGCCATGGAGTTGCTGGAGAAGGTCGGGCTGCCGGACAAGGCCGACGCCTACCCCGAGCAGCTGTCCGGCGGGCAGCAGCAGCGGGTGGCGATCGCCCGGGCGCTGGCCATGGAGCCGTCGCTCATGCTGTTCGACGAGCCCACCAGTGCCCTGGACCCGGAGCTGGTGGGTGAGGTCCTCGACGTCATGCGGGACCTGGCCGAGGGCGGCATGACCATGGTCGTGGTCACGCACGAGATGGGGTTCGCCCGGGAGGTGGGCGACTCCCTGGTCTTCATGGACGAGGGAGTCGTCGTCGAGTCCGGGGATCCGAGGGACGTGCTGACCGACCCCCAGCACGAGCGGACCCAGGCGTTCCTCTCGAAGGTGCTCTGAATCCCTCAGGGACGGGTGCCCCGTGAGCCGTTCGGCTCGCGGGGCACCCCCTTTCTCTCAGTCCCGCACGCGACGTCCTCGAACGGCCCCGGCACCCGTCCGTCCCGGGCTCGGGGCTCCTCCCAGGTGATCCGCGGGGCGGCCCGGCGGACCCGGACCTCCACCGCCCTCCCCTCCTTCCCCGCAGGAGAGCACGGGCTGCGGCCGTCAGGACCGTCCGAAGCACCCTCTAGCCCCGGCCGCCCAGCAGGCGGACCAAGCGCGCGGTGCGCGCGCGGCGTCCCCAGGCGACCAGGGCCATCGGCACGAGGTAGGCGACCGGGAACAGCGCGGTGGCCGGCTCATCCACCAGCAGCTGGGTCACGGTCGCCCCGACCAGCAGCGCGGCCAGGCCCAGCGCGGCCGGGCCGCTGAGCGCCGGGACGAGCAGCGCGACCGCGCCCGCCAGCTCGACGACGCCGATGGCGTACATGAACCACAGGCCCAGACCGATCTGTTCGAAGCCCTCGACCGCCTGGGGTGTGGCGGCGAGCTTGGTGTAGGCCGCCATCAGGAAGGCCCCGGCCAGCAGGACCTGGAGGACCCACAGGCCAACGTTGGCCGCGCGGCCGGGGGCGTTCGTCTTCACGGTGTCGATGGTCGTCATGTCCCTGTCCCTCGTTCGTATGACCTTCGTGGCGGACTCTCACCCCAAGGTCGAACGGGCCGGGCCGAGATCGACACGTCCGACAGAATTTCCCGAAGCGGCGAGGACACCCCGACCCACCTGGGACCGGACCTGCGCGCGGGCCCGTCCTGGCTACGTTGTGGGGCGTGCCGTGCCGACGGAACGGGAGAGGTGACGCAAGTGCCGGGATTCCATGACGAGGAGCCCGCGGTCGATCTCGGGGATCTGAGGTTGTTCGCGGTGGTGGCCGAGGAGTTGCATTTCGGCCGCGCGGCGGCTCGGCTGCATCTGAGCCAGCCGGGTCTGAGCTACCGGGTCAAGGCGCTGGAGGACTCCCTGGGGTACCAGGTGCTGGCCCGGAACCGCCGCGCTGAAACTCATCGTGAACGCGTCCTTGGCCGCCCAGGTCGCCACCATGGCCGAACTGCTCGGCGTCGCCCGCCGCGCGGGCCTCGACCCCGCCGAATCGGCCGGCTTCCTCAGCGACCTGCCGGTGACCAGCCCGGCCGCCGCACGCGCGATCGGCGTCATGGCCGCCGGTGACTTCACGCCGAACTTCCCGGTGCGGCTCGTGGCCAAGGACCTGCTCTACCTGACCGGGCTCGCCGAAGAGCTCACCGCTGAGACTCCGATGACCCGCGCCGCGCTGGCCGCCCATCAACGAGCCCGCGCCACCGGACAGGCCGACGACGACCTCACCGCCGTCGCGGCGACCTACCGGTGATCCCCCGCTGGTCCCGGGATCTCCTCATCGGGCGGGCCCCGTCGCCTCCTCCCCCGGCGTCGGTCACCATGGTTCGCCGGCACAGGACCGGTCGACCGTCCCGCCGCGGTTCCCACGGATTCGTACTGGCCGGATCAGGACACTTGGACCAGCCTCGCCATGAGCGACCCCAGGACGGGTAGGGGGCAGGGGAACACGACAGGAAGGCGCCCATGCACTCCTCCACGAACCCGACCGCCAGCGCGGGCGGGCGGCGCCCGACGGGGCCGCCCGCCGTGCGCTCCGGAACCGCCGGGAAAACACCCCCCGCCGCGCTTGACCCGGCGGCGCCGCCCCAGCAGAGTCGTGACGCAGGGGCACCAGCACGGCCTTCGGGGGACGACATGGACCCGCGCACCGAGCGCGCACGCAATCTCTGGAACCGCAGAGCCGCCCGGTACGACCTCAGCGAGGCCCTGGAGGGCCCCGTTCTGCGCCGTACCCGCGAGATCCTGTGCGCGGGCGCACGCGGGCGCACACTGGAGGTCGCCATCGGCACCGGCCGCAACCTCCGCCACTACCCCCCGCAGGTCGAACTGACGGGCATCGACCTGAGCCCGGAGATGCTGGACCGGGCCCGAGAGCGCGCCGACGGCCTGGGCCGCCCGGTCCGGCTCGTCGAGGGCGACGCCCAGCGGATGGAGTTCCCCGACCGCTCCTTCGAGACCGTCGTGTCCACGCTGTCGCTGTGCGCGGTGCCCGACCAGCGCCGCGCGCTGGAGGAGATGTACCGCGTCCTGGTGCCGGGCGGCCGTCTCCTGTTGGTCGACCACGTCGAGTACACCCGCTTCCCCGCCACACTGCTGGAACGGCGCCGCGAACACCCGCGCAGGCTCCCCCGGGAGGTCGCGTCGGAGGTCGGCTTCGAGGTCGGCCACCACGACCGCCTCCTGCTCGGCCTCGTCGAGCGGGTGGTCGCCCACCGCCCGACGTGAACGGCAGCGGAAACATCCTGGCCACGGCATAGGCTGGAGGGGTTCGTTTCCTTCCCGACCGAGGTGATCCGATGATCCGCCCCGCCCGTCCCGAGGACGTTCCCCTCATCCACCGGATGATCGGGGAGCTCGCCGAGTACGAGAAGGAGCCGGAGTCGGCCACCGCCACCGAGGAGGACATCCACACCGCCCTCTTCGGCCCCGGGGCCGCCGTGTACGCGCACGTCGCCGAGCATGTCGGGGAGGGCGGAGAGGTGGAACCGGCGGGGATGGCCCTGTGGTTCCTCAATTTCTCCACCTGGACGGGTCGACACGGCATCTATCTGGAGGATCTCTACGTCCGCCCGCACCTGCGCCGACACGGCCACGGCCACGCCCTGCTCAGGAACCTCGCGCGGATCTGCGTGGAGCGCGGCTACACGCGGCTGGAGTGGTCGGTCCTGGACTGGAACACGCCCGCGATCGACTTCTACTCAGCGCTCGGATCCCATCCGATGGACGGGTGGACGGTCCGTCGTCTGGACGGCGACGCGCTGCGCGAACTGGGCTCCCGAACCTCCTGAGAAGGGCCGTTCATCTCACGTTCGTACCGGATCGGGCGGACACGATCTCACTTCCCTGCGGCGGTGGCAGGGTGAAACGAGATACATTGCAGTCAAGCGGCAACCTCGCCCCCCGAAGGAGGGACGTGACCGAAGAAACCGCTGTGCCCACGGCCGACGCCATCGGCGTCCGGGACGCCGTCACCGTCAACATGCCCGCGGACAGCGCCTATCTGTCCGTCTTGCGGACGGCGACGGCGGGTCTGGCCGCACGCCTCGACTTCACCCTCGACGAGATCGAGGATCTACGGATCGGGGTCGACGAGGCCTGCGCGATGCTGCTGGCCCAGGCTCTGCCCGGCACAGAACTGACCACGGAGTTCGAACTCACCCCCGAGGGGATGCGGATCTGCGTCTCGGTGCTGACCGCCGACGGCCGCCTCCCCGAGCGTGACACCTTCGCCTGGACCGTCCTGTCCGCCCTGGCGGGCGAGGTCGATGCGGGCGTCGGACCGGATGACCGGGTCCACATCGTCCTGTACAAGCGTCGCGGCACGCTGGAGTCCGCGTGAGCGAGAGGGGGCCCGCTCTGACAGCGAAGACCGAGCACGCGGTGCCCGACCGGGCCCGCGCGAGAGAGTTGTTCGAGCGCCTGAACGAACTCGACGCGGACTCCGAGGAGAGGCGGCGTATCCGTGACGAGCTCGTGGAGCTCCACCTGCCCCTGGTCGAGTACCTGGCGCGCAGGTTCCGCAACCGCGGGGAGTGGCTCGACGACCTGACACAGGTGGCCACGATCGGGCTGATCAAGTCCATCGACCGGTTCGACCTGGAGCGTGGGGTGGAGTTCTCCACCTACGCCACCCCGACGATCGTCGGTGAGATCAAACGGCACTTCCGTGACAAGGGCTGGGCGGTACGGGTTCCCCGGCGCCTCCAGGAGCTCAAGCTCTCGCTCACCAAGGCGGTGAGCGACCTGTCGCAGCGGGAGGGACGCTCGCCGACCGTCGCCGAACTCGCGGCGCACCTCCAGATGACCGAGGAGGAGGTGCTGGAGGGCCTGGAGTCCGCCAACGCCTACTCGACGGTGTCGCTGGACGCACCCGACAGCGGGGACGAGGACGCCCCCGCGGTGGCCGACTCCCTGGGGATCGTCGACGAGTCCCTGGAGGGTGTGGAGTACCGAGAGTCGCTCAAACCGCTACTCGAACAACTGCCCCCGCGGGAGAAGCGCATCCTGCTGCTGCGCTTCTTCGGCAACATGACCCAGTCACAGATCGCCCAGGAACTGGGAATCTCCCAGATGCACGTGTCGCGCCTGCTGGCGCGCACCCTGGCTCAGCTGCGTCAGGCCCTGACCACGGACGACTGACCGGCGACCACCCGCGGCCGCGGAGCTACTCCCCCTTCTCGGGAGGGAAGAGCACCGCGGTCGTCGGTGGAGCCAGGACGGCCCCCGCGGCGCACAGGGCCACCGCCAGCAGGACGCCGCCGATGAGGAACTGCTCGCTGGTGAACATGTAGTACGCCACCACCGCGAGGAACAGCTGGGTGACCACCACGGGCGTGCGGGCCCACTCGCGCAGCAGCAGCAGGCCGCGCGCGACGAACACCAGCACGGCACCGGCTCCGACGCCCAGGAAGGCCAACGGGATGGCCGAGGTGACCGACGCGGCCTGACCGGTGGCCGCGGTGACGAGGCTGTAGACGCCGCCCACGGCCGCGGCGAGCCCGATCAGGGCCTCCAGCGCGGCGGCGACGACGAGGGTGACGGGACGCGTAGACACCCGACGAGCCTATACGCGCGCGGCGGCCGCCCTTCCCCGACTCCCCTCCCAGGTCACGCCCGATTCCCCGCCCCCACGACGGGATCGCGCCCTCCGCCGGGCACCGAGGAGGCCGAAAGCCCGGGGGAGCACCGCCTAGACTTGGGGCTGTGCGCGCCCTTTTCATCGTGAACCCCCAGGCGACCACGACGACCACTCGCACCCGAGAGGTGATCGTGGGCGCCCTGACCGCCGAGCTGGACGTCACCGTCGTCGAGACCGCCTACCGCGACCACGCCAGCGAGCTGGCCCGGAAGGCCTCCGCCGACGGTTTCGAGCTGGTCCTGAGCCTGGGCGGCGACGGCACCGTCAACGAGGTGGTCAACGGACTCCTGGCCACCCCCGGCGACCTGCCACGCCCCCGCTACGCCGTGATCCCCGGCGGCAGCGCCAACGTGTTCATCCGCTCCCTGGGCGTACCCGGAGACCCGGTCGAGGCGACCAGCGCGGTGCTGGAGGCGATCCGCGAGGGCCGCGAGCGCGAGATCAACCTCGGGCGGATCACGAGTGACCAGGACGACCGGTACTTCACGTTCTGCGCCGGTTTCGGGTGGGACGCCGACGTCGTCCAGCAGGTGGAGAACGAGCGCGCCCACGGCCGAAAGGCCACGCCCGCGTTGTACGCGGAAGTGGCGGTAAAGCTGTTCTTCCGCGGGGATATCCGCGACCCCTCACTGCGTGTGTCCGCGGGCGGACCGCCCCGGGACGGGGCCTATTTCGCCCTCGTCACCAACACCACGCCGTGGACCTACGCGGGATCACTGCCGCTCCAGCCGACGCCGGCGTCCCGTTTCGAGCTGGGCCTGGACGCATTCGCGCTGACCAACTCCTCGCACGCGCTCACCGGCTGGGTACTTTCGCAGATGTTCTTTCCCAAGGGGCTCCCCGCGATCGGTGACGGGTACCTCACCTGGCACGACCTGGACTCACTCGAGATCTCGTCGTCCCACCCCAGAGCGTTCCAAATCGACGGTGAATACCTGGGAGACCGAGAACAGGTCAACTTCCACTCGGTACCGAAGGCATTACGAATCATCTGTTAATTGGCTCGAAAGACACCATTCACGGGCACTGTGACGCACCCGACACGCCGATCGGGACCTTTGACCCCGGGAGCTCTTGCACCGATCCTGCGAGCCTGTCACGCTCAAGTTATCGCCATGAGTTACGGGCGAGTTAATTGGGGCGCTTCCCACATGGCCGTGGGGTGAAACCTGACCGTCTCGGCCCTGACACCCTCCGGTGGGAACCATCCACCGGGCGCCCTGCGCATCGACCGATCGTGAAAATGTTCACAACCCCCGATCGCCTCACCGTGAGGAGTGGACCGCATGGACTGGCGCCATGACGCAGCCTGCCGTGACGAAGACCCCGAGCTCTTCTTCCCCATCGGAAACTTCGGCCCCGCACTGATCCAGATCGAGGAGGCCAAGGCGGTCTGTCAGCGCTGCCCTGTCAGCTCGGCGTGTCTGAAGTGGGCGCTGGAGAGCGGCCAGGACGGCGGCGTCTGGGGCGGCATGAGCGAGGACGAGAGGCGCCTGCTGCGCAAGCGCGGCACCACGCGCCGTCCGATGGTGCGGGCCTAGGCCGTATCCTCCTGGGCCCGCCGCTCCGCCTCGGCCCGCCCGTCGCCCCCCACCGCCCTCAACGGACGCCTACGGCGGAGCCCCATCCGCAGGAACCCCGTCGGCGCCCGAACGACGACCCCCTCAGGCGACCGTTCCGAGAAACGGAACCGTGGGACCCCGGGGCTCGGCTCCCGCGGTGGGCGAGACGAGCCCCGGGAGTGGCCTCAGGGCACCTCCCCCTCCTCGTGCTCCAGGGGGAGGCTGATCGCCACCTCGGTCCCCCCGTCCTCCCTCGGCTTGATCGCCAGGGTTCCGCCCAGTTCGCCCACGATGAGCGTCCGCACGATCTGGAGACCCAGACTCGTCGTCCCCTCCAGGTCGAAGTCCTCCGGCAGTCCCCCGCCGTCGTCGAACACCGCCAGTTCCAGGCTGCTCGTCCTCGGGTGGCCCGGCACGGCGTCGAAGCGGCGCACCCGGACCTCGATCTTCCCGGGGCCCTGCCCCAGGCCGTGCTCCACCGCGTTCTGCACCAGCTCCGCCAGGACCATCGACAGCGGTGTGGCCACCAGCGCCGACAGCAGGCCGAAACCGCCCTCCCGGCGCGGCACCACCGTGCTGCCGGTCGAGGAGACCTCGGCGGCCATCTGCATGACGCGGTCGGCGATGTCGTCGAAGTCGACCACCTCGTCGGGCGTGTGCGACAGCATCTCGTGCACGATCGCGATCGACCCCACCCGGCCGACCGCCTCGTCCAGCGCCGCCCGCGCCTCCGGCACGTCCAGCCGCCGTGACTGCAACCGCAGCAGCGCCGCGACCGTCTGGAGGTTGTTCTTCACCCGGTGGTGGATCTCCCGGATGGTCGCGTCCTTGGTCAGCAGTTCGCGTTCGCGCCGCCGAAGTTCGGTGACGTCGCGGACCATCACCAGCGCGCCGATCCGCACCCCGTCGATGACCAGCGGTATGGCGCGCAGTTGGACGGTGACCCCCCGCGCCTCCACCTCGGCCTCCTGCGGCGCGCGGCCGCTCGCGGTGTAGGTGAGCGCCTCGTCGCGGGCCTCACCCGGTGCGGCCAGCTCCAGCGTGGTGCGGTCCAGCCGGGCCCCGACGAGGTCGGCGGCCAGGCCCAGCCGTCGGTAGGCCGACAGCGCGTTGGGGCTCGCGTAGACCACCTCGCCGTTCTGGTCGAGCCGCAGCAGCCCGTCGCCGACCCGGGGCGAGCGCACCATGAGCGGCCCCTGGTCACTGAACGGGAACGCGCCCTCGGCGATCATCTGGGCCAGGTCCCCGGCGCTCTGGAGGTAGGTGAGCTCCAGCCGGCTCGGGGTGCGCGCGGAGCTGAGGTTCGTGCTGCGCTGGATCACCCCGATGAGCCGGCCCTCGCGGCGCACGGGGATGGTCTCCTCGCGCACGGGGACGCCGCCCGACCAGTCGGGGTCGCCGTCCCGGCAGATCCGCCCCTCGCTCCAGGCGCGGTCGATGAGGGCGCGGCGCCCGATCACCCGGGGCGCCGACCTGGACGTGACGTCGGTCATGTCGTCCAGCAGCGCGGTCTCCACCAGGTCGTCCTGGAAGGCCGTCGGCCCCGTGGTCGGTCGCATCTGGGCGACGGCCAGCCAGCCGTCGTCGCCGCGCAGCCGCACCCACAGGACGAGATCGGCGAACGACAGGTCCGCGAGCAGCTGCCAGTCCGAGACCAGGGAGTGGATCCACTCCAGGTCCGCCTGTTTGAGTGACGTGTGACGTCGGATGAGATCACTGAGGTGAGGCACTCACAAATCATCCCATGAAGGCGTGCATACTCAAGAGATACGCACTCGACCAGTGGTCCACACCAGTCGGCGGCCCGCACGGCCCGCCGCGCCGACCACACCGGAGGGGTGTGTGGACGGAGTCGGGACGCGTGGGAGGACACCGATGACAGGCCAGCGCACACTGGACGGCAACCCCAGGGTGCCGAAGTACTACCAGGTGAAGAAGCAGCTCCTGGAGCTCATCGAGGCGATGCCGGCGGGCAATCCCGTGCCCCCCGAGCGCGCCCTGGCCACCCAGTTCGAGACGTCGCGCACGACGGTGCGCCAGGCGCTGACGGAGATGGTGGTCGAGGGTCGCCTGCTGCGGATCCAGGGCAAGGGCACGTTCGTGGCCAAGCCGAAGGTGGCACAGATCCTCCAGCTGACCAGCTACACGCAGGAGATGCGGGCGCACGGCCTGCACCCCGCCACGCGCATCCTCGACGTCAGCTACATCAACGCCGACGACCAGCTCGCCGAACTGCTCGCGATCCGCTCGGGCGGACGCGTGCTGCGGATCGAACGGCTGCGGTTGGCCAACGGCGAGCCGATGGCCGTCGAGACGGCGCACCTGGCCGCGCGGCGCTTTCCCGGGCTCCGCCGTCAGCTCGACCGCTACGCGTCGCTCTACGAGGCTCTCGCGAGCGCCTACGACGTGTCCCTGGCCGAGGCGGAGGCGTCGATCGAGACGGTTCTGGCCACCCCCAACGAGGCACGGCTGCTGGGTGTGGACGTCGGTCTGCCGCTGGTGCTGCACTGCCAGCACAGTTTCGACGCGGACGGCCACCCGGTCGAGTGGGTGCGTTCGCTCTACCGCGGTGACCGGTACAAGTTCGTCACCCGCCTGCGTCCCCCGACGGACTGAACCGGGAGTATCTTTTTGGGCCTGCCGCTTCGCTTCGGCCCGCCCGTCGCCCGCCACCGCCCGAGGGCCGCTCCGCGGCGGAGCGGGCACCCTCAATCGACGCCTCCGGCACGGTACTCACTTTGTTCGGACGCCCCGAAGGCAGGGATTCTTCATCCTCGTCCTCGCCCGCCCGTCGCCCGCCACCACCCTCAACCGACGCCTACGGCGCGGCCCGATTCATGCTCGTTCCTCGCTCGCGGCTCGACTCGCCCGCCCGTCGCCCGCCACCACCCTCAACGGACGCCTGCGGCGCAGTCCCATCCACAAGAACCCTGCCGGCGTCCTCACGCCGCTCCCCCGCCGGCGCCCTCACGCGCGAACGAGCACGGTGGCCAGGGCGTCGACCACCCTCGGGTCGTACTCGCTCTCGGTGTCCATCCGGAGGCGCTCCAGGACCGCGGCCCGGCGCTCGTCGTCGCCGTTCTCCCCGACGAGGTCGTCGAAGGCGTTGGCCACCTTGATGATCCGGCTGCCGAGCGGCGGCACGCCCTCGTCGCCGTCCCCGGCCAGCGGCTCGCACTGGCGGCGAACGACCTCGGCGACGCTGTCCAGAACCCCGGTCTCCCGGATGATGGCCGACCCCAGTTCGGCGATCCGCCGCTGCTCCCGGGGTGAGGCGAGCACGGTCGCGCCGCCCGCGATGGGCTCGCGCAGGGACAGCTGCCCGATGTCGTGCATGAGGGCCGCGTACTCCAACTCCAGCAGTTGGGCCTCGGAGAAACCCAGTTCGCAGGCGATGCCGTGGGCCAGGTGGCTGACCCTGCGCGAGTGCCCGTTCTCCACGTACCCGCCGACCTCGGTGACCCGCGACAGCGCCCGCACCGTCTCCAGGTAGGTGCGCCGTACCTCCGCGTGGCGCCGGAAGGCGACCTGGGAGACCAGGAGCGGGGCGCTGAACACCAGCAGTCCCACCAGTCCGGTGACCGTGCAGGCCAGCGCGATCAGTACGCCGCTGGCGCCGATCGCCGCGCCCGTCGCGAACTGCGCGCGCACCTCGTCGCGCACCGCGACCAGCAGGTTCGTGCGCAGACGTTCGGCGCGCAGCACACCGGCCATCACGGCGTCCACCAGCCAGGTGAGCAGCACCAGCGAGGCCATGAGCAGCGTGACCCGCACCGAGGGCTCCGTCAGTGACAGCTGCGTGACCAGCGGGCGGAAGGCCACCGCGATGAGTATCACGGCCAGCACCCGCCGGGCCAGGTCCTCCAGGCGCGGGCTCCGGCCCACGGCGACGTGTGGCAGCTCCCCCAGCGCCAGCCCGAGCCCGACCACGGCGACCACCTGTGACGCGGAGTGCTCCACGGGCACGTCGCCGAGGCTGACCAGGAACGCGTAGCTGATCGCTCCGGCCGAGGCGATCGGGGCGACCTCCCGGTGCCCGGGCAGGGTGATGCGCGCGAGCTCTCCGACGGCGATGACGAGGCAGAAGGTGAGCGCGACGTAGGGCTCGACGGCCCCGTGCGCGGCGGTCCACACGACGGCGGCCAGCGTGCCCGCCCCGGCCGCCGCGACGAGCACGGCGCGGATGGGGCGCGTGGTGCGCCAGATCGGTCCCCGCGGTCGCTGGAGTCCGAGCGCCCCGCCCTCGAGTCCGGTGAGCGGCGGGCGGGGTGACGAGGCCTCGTCGGACTGGCTCTGGGTCATCATCGGTCACGCCCACCCGGAACGGCCTCGGCGGGTGCGGGCGCCGAGCCCTCGGCGGCCGGTTCTCCGGTCCGCCCGACCGCCTTCTCGGCGGCCTCGTAGCAGCCCCCCGGCGGCTCGGCGATGTCCGGGGTCTTCCAGCCCTCACGCTCGACCGCCCGGACGAGCGCCTCGACCATCCGCCCGTCGAACTGCGTCCCGACGCAGGCCCGCAACTCGGTGATGGCGTCCTCCACGGACCACGCCTTGCGGTAGGAGCGCGTGGAGGTCAGGCAGTCGAACACGTCGGCCACGCTGATGACGCGGGCGGACTCGGGGATCTCCATCCCCACCAGGCCCATGGGGTAGCCGCGTCCGTCCAGCCGCTCGTGGTGGTGGCGGATACCGGCCAGTGCCTCGTCGAGGAAACTGATCTCGCGCACGATCTCGTAGCCGCGTGTCGGGTGCAGTTTGATCGCCGCGTACTCGTCGTCGGTGAGTTTCCCGGTCTTTTGCAGCACCTTGGTGGGCACCCCGAGCTTGCCGATGTCGTGCAGCATCCCCGCGTAGCGGATCTTCTGCACCCGTTCGGCGGGCATACCCAGTTCGCGCGCGATCATGGCGGCGCCCTCGGCGACGCGCATGCAGTGGCCGCGCGTGTAGTAGTCCTTGGTCTCGACCGCCTGGCACAGCGTGGCGAGCGTGGCCTCGTGGGCCCGCGCCTCGTCGGCCTGCTGCGCGAAGGTCCAGCGCGCGATGAACAGGGGCAGCAGGACCAGCAGGGGCGCGATGATCCCGACCCCGCCCCAGACCGCGGCGATGGCCAGACCGAGCATCTGGTAGCCGATCGAGGACAGCTCGACCGCCACCAGCGGGCGCCAGTGGATCGGGCTCTTGCGCCGGGCGCGGACCGCGCCGAGCGTCCACATCAGGACGCCGACGAGCGCGGAGTTGACCACGGTGTGGGTGATCACGGCCGCCACGTACGGCAGCAGGATCATGGGAAAGTCCTCGCGCACCGGTTCGCCGACCGTGCCTCCGCACAGGAGGTAGACGTGTCCGGCCGCGTAGGCGGCCAGGGCGAACTGCGCGCCGTTGAACGCCCGCTTGACGAGGATCTGCTTGCGAATGGTCAGGCAGGAGGCGAAACCGACGACCGCCGCCCCGACCGGCCCCACCAGAACGATCGCGGCCAGTGACACCGCCGAGCTCGGCGACATCCCCATCTTGCCGTTGGAGACGACGATGGTGCTGATGGACTCGGCGACCACGAAAAGGACGGCCACGAGGACCAGGGTCTTCAGGTCGATACCCGAATACGGCCCGACCAGCACGATGGTGACAGCACTGACAACGATGATTCCGACGTAGACACGCGCGCCCCCAGGAAGAGCCCGCACCCCCGTTCACCCCCCGCCAACGACGACCGGACTGTCATGATTTCACCGGTTCCGTTCTACCACCAGGACCATCCGGCGAAGGCGGATACCGTCCAAAGAACCATCATCGCTACGTGCAGCATGCTGATGAACACGGTTGTCCCCTCTCCCCCCGATGCCGCGCGCCCCCATTCCCCTGGACACGCGGCGTAAATTACCCCATTCGTTGGATATGGCGTCCAGTTTAACGGGCCAACACGGGTCCCGGATTACCCCCAACCCGAACCGCCACCCCGACGAACACCCCAACTGACCAGTAGTTCCGGAGTATGGAATTACTAATTCAAGTCGTAATTTCAGATGATAACTCTGAGTCACCACACGCCACTGGCCAGCGATGCCGAAAAGTCCACAGCGAAGCCCATCTCGCCCCACCCTTCCAGTCGCTTCTACCTGCACTGACTACGCATGGTAACTGTTCGATCGAAGAGTGCCGATCAGCGGGAAAAAACATTCCGAGTCGGTCACGACACGAAAGAGGGCGAGCGCGCCGGGCGTGTCGACACCCCTCACCCCGCTCCACTCGGACAGGCACGTGTCCAAAACCCCCGCAGACACGGGGAATCCGACTCGACATACTCCCAAACAACTACAGACCACGCATGACACGACATCGCACGACAATTCAAGACAGCAGGCTATAACGCATACAAAAGGTGGCGGTGACTGGAAATACAGTCACCGCCACCGCGTGTCACGGCCGTTGGGGCGTCCCCGGGAGCCGAGGACCCTGGCTTACTCCGAACTTGCCTCGCGCACGAGGTTTTCGCCGTCCTCTTTCACCTCGCGCACGAGGTTTTCCCCGTCCGCATTCGCCTCGCGCTCCAGGGATTCCTCACGCGCGCGCGCCAGCCGGCCGAGAACCTTGTCCCGCAGATCCAGGGGAACCGGGTCGCACCCGCAGTGCTTGGCGACGATCTTCTTCACCGCCTCCTCGAGCCCGTACTCGTCGAGGCAGGGCGCGCAGTCGTCCAGATGCTCCCTGATCTGCTCGCAGTTGCCCTCCTCCAGCTCCCCGTCGATGTAGGTGTAGAGCTTGTCGAGCACCTCGCTACAGGGGGTTTCGCTGTCCTTGCCGTGGCCGCCGCTCATTGCCGATCTCCTCGATCCGACCCGTTCGCCTGTCCCCGACCTCCCGCGGACGTACCCGACGCGACGGCACCGGCGGAGGCCTCCGCCCGCGCCGTCGGCAGGAAACCGCGGTCCACCGCGTACTCCTCCAACAGGGACCGGAGCTGGCGACGCCCCCGGTGCAACCGGGACATGACCGTCCCGATCGGCGTGCCCATGATCTCGGCGACCTCCTTGTAGGCGAAGCCCTCGACGTCGGCGAGGTACACCGCGATCCGGAAGTCCTCGGGCAGCTCCTGGAGCGCCCGCTTCACGTCACTGTCAGGCAGGTGTTCGAGCGCCTCGGCCTCGGCCGACTTGAGCCCCACGGCCGTGTGCGAGGCGGCCTGGGCCAACTGCCAGTCCTCGACGTCCTCGGTTCCCGCCTGCTTCGGTTCCCGCTGCTTCTTGCGGTAGGAGTTGATGAAGGTGTTGGTGAGGATGCGGTACAGCCACGCCTTGAGGTTCGTCCCCTGCTTGAACTGGTGGAACGAACCAAACGCCTTGGCGAACGTCTCCTGAACGAGGTCCTCCGCGTCGGCGGGGTTACGGGTCATCCGCAGCGCCGCGGAGTAGAGCTGGTCGAGGAAGGGCAACACGTCCCTCTCGAAGCGCTCCTCCCGCTCACGTGCTGTCTCCTGGCCCTCTTCCAAGCCCGTCGGCCTCCCTGCGCTGGTCTCGGCTGGAGCATCCATATCCCCAAGATACGGCTCCACACCCAGGACCCGCGCACCGGCGCCGCGTGGCGCGGACACGGCCTCCTCGCGCTCCAGGCACGCGCTGGCGGTCGACATAGCCGAAGATTCCTCCCCAACATCCGTTGCCGCGCGCCGGACCCTGCGTCCCGCGCGGTGTCGGTGACAACAACGCCCTTCGCACGCTGATTCCAGCCGGGCGGGGAGAAGCGGGCCACCGCGCGGTGAACTTTGTCGTTTGGCGTCATCGGCGGAGGTAGGGCATGGGAGAGTGCGGGTAGGACCACACAAGGATGGGAGAGGAGTGCACGTGCGACCGTCCTCGACCCCGGCATCGGACCGCCCACGGTCCCCGGCCGCCCAGTTCGCCACACCCGACCAGCTGTCGGACTACTGGCGCTTCTACTGGGCCGTCGCCGAGACGCAGATCGCGCGGTGGCTTCCGCCCGCGCCCGCCCGGCTGCTCGACCTGTCGAGCCCGGACTTCCAGGGCACCCACCGGGCCGTCGCCGCCGGACACGACGTGGTCACCCTGCTTCCGTCGGAGGACGTGGCGGTGCGTCGGCCCCTGACCCTCGTCAACGGGCACGCGGGGGTGCCGCGTCCGGCCCGCCGCGGGCGGTTGCGGCACGTGGTGGGCGACTCCGCGCTGCTGCGCACGTTCGCCTCCGGGGTCTTCGACGGGGTGATCGCCGACAACCGCGTGCTGTCGCGGCAGTTGGCCACGGAGTCGTCGATGACGGAGATCGCGCGGGTCCTGCGCCCGGGGGGACGGACACTCGTGTGCGTGGACTCCGTGGTGCTCGGGATGGCGCTGCTGGCCGAGCAGGACTGCTGGCCCGAGCTCAGCCACGCACCCAGCGCCGACGTGCTGTTGGTGCCCTGGCCGGACGGCTCCATCACTCGGTGCTTCACCTCCGAGCAGCTCACCGAGACCCTCGCCGACGCGGGGCTCGAGCTGGAGTGGATCAAACCGCGCACGGTGCTGTCGCCGTCCACGGTGGAGGGGATGCTCGCCCGCGACCCCCGGTCGATGGGCCGCCTGGTGGAGATGGAGACGCGCGCCACCGAGTCCGACGACTACGTGGGCGTGCACCTGGTGGCCAGCGCGCGCAAACCGGGCTGACCCCGCTTCCCTGCGGCGGCGCCGCTCCGGCCGGCCCGGGCCGACGACCGGGCCGGGAGGGAGCCCCGCCTCCGTTCGGGGCGCGGATCCCTCCCGGGGTTCCCGGGGCCGTCGGACGGGTCAGTCGGCCAGCGGCAGGTACACCCGGTTACCCGAGGCCGCGAACTCCTCGGACTTGTCCGCCATGCCCTTCTCGATCGCCTCGACCGTGTCCAGCCCGTTCTCCTCGGCGTACTTGCGCACGTCCTGGGAGATCTTCATCGAGCAGAACTTCGGCCCGCACATGGAGCAGAAGTGCGCGGTCTTGGCCGGTTCGGCGGGCAGCGTCTCGTCGTGGAAGGACTGCGCCGTCTCCGGGTCGAGCGACAGGTTGAACTGGTCCTGCCAGCGGAACTCGAACCGCGCCTTGGACAGCTCGTCGTCCCACTCCTGTGCCCGGGGGTGGCCCTTGGCCAGGTCGGCGGCGTGCGCGGCGAGCTTGTAGGTGACCACGCCGGTCTTGACGTCGTCCCGGTTGGGCAGGCCCAGGTGCTCCTTCGGGGTGACGTAGCACAGCATCGCCGTGCCGTGCCAGCCGATCTGGGCGGCGCCGATGGCGGAGGTGATGTGGTCGTAGCCGGGGGCGATGTCGGTGGCCAGGGGGCCGAGCGTGTAGAACGGCGCCTCGCCGCACAGCTCCTCCTCCAGGCGCACGTTCTCCGCGATCTTGTGCATCGGCACGTGGCCCGGGCCCTCGATCATCACCTGCACGTCGTGCGCCCGGGCGATGTGGGTGAGCTCGCCCAGGGTGCGCAGCTCGGCGAACTGGGCCTCGTCGTTGGCGTCGGCGATCGAGCCGGGCCGCAGGCCGTCACCGAGGGAGAAGGTGATGTCGTACTCGCGCAGGATCTCGCAGAGTTCCTCGTAGTGGGTGTAGAGGAAGCTCTCCTTGTGGTGGGCCAGGCACCACGCGGCCATGATCGAACCGCCGCGCGAGACGATGCCGGTGACGCGCCTGGCCGCCAGCGGCACGTAGCGCAGCAGCACGCCGGCGTGGACGGTCATGTAGTCGACGCCCTGCTCGGCCTGCTCGATGATGGTCTCGCGGTAGATCTCCCAGCTCAGCTGGGTGGGGTCGCCGTTGACCTTCTCCAGGGCCTGGTAGATGGGGACCGTGCCGATCGGGACCGGCGAGTTGCGCAGGATCCGCTCGCGGGTCTCGTGGATGCGCTTGCCGGTGGACAGGTCCATCACGGTGTCGGCGCCCCAGCGGGTGGCCCACACCATCTTCTCGACCTCCTCGGGCACCGACGAGGTGACCGCGGAGTTGCCGATGTTGGCGTTGATCTTCACCAGGAAGTTCTTGCCGATGATGGTCGGCTCGGACTCCGGGTGCCTGCGGTTGACCGGGATGACCGCGCGGCCGATGGCGATCTCCTGGCGCACGAACTCGGGGTCCATGCCCTCGCGCGCGGCCACGAAACGCATCTCGGGAGTGATGGTCCCGGCCTTGGCGTAGGCCAGCTGGGTGACCGCGCCGTCGACGGGTTCGCGGGCGTCGATCCAGGCCTGCCGCGCGGCGGGCAGGCCCCGGTGGACGTCGATGTCGGCGGTGGAGTCGGTGTACGGACCTGACGTGTCGTACAGGTCGAAGTGGCTGCCGTTGCTGAGTTCCACCCGGCGTTGCGGGACGCGGAGCGTGAAACCGGCGGGGTCGTCGATCTCGCGGTAGACCTTCCGTGATCCCATGATGGGACCCGTGGTCACCTGGTGCTCGTCAGCGGTGGAGCTCGCGGCGCGGCTGTCCATAGCCGTCATGGCATGCCTCCCTACGTCGGAATTACCCGAACAGGTTCTGCGGTCGGCGACACCGTTGAGCCGCCCTCTCAGCCCGCCATGGCGCGAGCTCCCGCGTTGCGTATTCACATATGCGCACGTCGGGAATGGGATGAACGACGTGCGTGCGCCCCGGAGGGGGCGCTGGCCGTGTGGCCTCGCACACCATACACAGAGGTCCCCGGGCAGTGTCCAGCCGCCCCCAGGTCAGAAAAGTGTGTCGGACCCGTCATCCCCCGCGGCGGGCACGGGGGCCAGGAGCTGGGGGCCGTTGTTCTTGATGCTGTTCACGTCGGTGGAGACCTCGTCGAACACGAGCCGCTGGGCCGGTGTCCCAGCCATGGCGTGGGCCAGATCGTCCGCGCCGGAGTCGGGGTCCAGCCAGGTCGCCCAGTCGTCCCGGGACAGGATGACGGGCATGCGCTCGTGGATGTGGGCGAGTTCGGGCGCGGCCTCGGTGGTGATGACCGCGCAGCTCCACAGCCAGGCGGCGGGGTCGTTCTCGTCGACCTCCGGATCGCGCCAGCGCTCGAAGATCCCGGCCATGGCCAGCGGTTCGTCGTCGCCGTAGTGCACCGCGAACGGCTTCTTCGCGGCCTTGGCCTTGCGCTTGCGGTGCTGGGGGTCGGTCGCGGGCGAGGTGCTCGGCTCGGCTCGGCCGTCGGCCCCGATGAGCTGCCATTCGTAGTAGGCGTCGGCGGGCACCAGGCACCGGCGGCGGCGGAAGGCCGCGCGGAAGGCGGGTTTGTCGGCGACGGTCTCGCCGCGCGCGTTGATCATCCGGTAGCCGACGTTGCGGTCCTTGGCCCAGGAGGGGACGAGTCCCCAGCGCAGGGTGCGCAGGTGGCGCGGCCCGGCGGGCTCGTCGGTCTCCCCGCTCCCGCGCGGGGGCGGACCGAGCACGGCGTAGACGGTCCTGCCCGGGGAGACGTTGTAGTCCGGGGACAGGTCGTCCAGCGGAGGCCAGGCCCGGGGGTCGGCCTCCTCCGGGATGGTCTCCTCGGGGAGGTCGAAGGCGAGCCGGAGCTGCTGCTGGTTCCGAGACTGGGCATAGCGACCGCACATGTGTCCGATCCTAGGGCGTTCTCGGCTCCTTCCCGAGCCCGTCCACCCAGTCAACGTGTTCGTGCATGTCACGCCTCCGCCGCAGCGCCGTCTCCCGGGTCCGCCACGCCTGGACGAGGCCGGCCAGGACGGCCAGCGCGCCCAGCGGGCCGAGGATCCAGGGCGCCCAGGTGTCGAGGACGGTGAGCAGGAAGGCGCGGACGCGGGCCTGTTCGGCGAGGGCGGCCACCTGCCCCTCGGACAGGGTCAGCTCGGCCGCCAGCAACCCGACCTCACCGCCTCCGCCGCGCGGGCGCAGGGTCTCGGACCGGGTCTCCTGGGCGTTGACGACCAGACCGCTGACGGGCTCGACCCAGTAGACGCGGGTGATCTCCACCCACCGCGCGGCGGTGACCGTGCCCTCCGCGCCGGGGGTGAACAGGGCCGCGGGCACCGACCGGGCCGAGCCGGGGACCTGGGTCGACTCGACGGTCTGGGTGTAGCGTCGGGCCGTCACCCCGGCCACCTGGCCCTCGGTCTGGAACTCCAGGCGCGGCGCCGAGCGCACTTCGGCGTCGTAGTGGGTGACGTCCTCGGCCGGGGCGCCCGCGGGCCAGTGGAACACCAGCCCCGCCTGCCGGACCGCCCGGTCTCCGTTGACGTGCTCACCGCAGCAGTTGACGGCGCGGCCGGTCACGCGGTCGACGATGACGCGGCGGCTCCAGTGGTCGATCATCCGCTCCGGGGTGGACACGTCCACGGACATCTCCCAGGCCGACCAGTCACCGCCGTGCGGGGCCGCGTCCACCCTGACGACCCGCCGGAGTTCGACGCCCTGGCGCAGGGACCACGTGGACGCGTCGAGGTAGGCGGCGTCCTCGTCGACCATCCTGAGCTCGAACTCGGCCGAGGCGGGCAGGAGCGCCACCCGGTCGTGGACGTAGAGGGGCAGCAGGGCGGCCAGGGTCAGCAGGAAGGCCCCCACGGCCACCAGGAGGGTGCCTCGGTGGATCGGGCGGTCGTCGGTTCCCGCGGAGCCGCCCGCGCCGACCTTGGTCAGTGCGCTCATGTGCGGGCCTCCTCGACGTCGGAGTCCGGTGCGGGCGCGGACTCACGGGCGTGGCCGTTCCCGTTCCCGTCGGCCGCCGCCCCAGCCGGGTGGTCGGGTCCGCCGAAGGGCGCCGTGCGGAGCCGTTCGGCGGTCCGGGCCCGGGGGGCCGCCCCGGGGTCCGGGGAGTCGTCCCCTCGCTGGCCGAGGGCGAGGACGAGCCTGGCCAGGGCGGGCAGGCACAGCGCTTGGGCGGCCCAGCCGCGCAACGCTCCCCCGAACACCTCGGTGACGTCGTGGAAGGGCATGTACAGGGCGAGGTGGGTACCGACCGCCATGGCCAGACCCGCCAGCGCCAGCGCGACCGCGACCGGCCACGGCCCGGCCAGGTGGGGCAGGGTCCGCCCGCCCAGCGACGGCCGCCCCGGCCGGGCGTGGCGCAGCCCCTTGGGTGCCTGGCGGCCGAGCCACCAGACGCACAGCAGGATCACGGCGACGACGGCGGCTCCGGCGGCGCCCGCGACCCACACGCCGTAGGCCAGGCCGAGGGGCAGGACCGCCCACCGGTTCAGCCAGCCGGGTCCGGCGGCGGGCAGTGCGCGCCCGGAGCGGCCCGTCGACCCGGCCGCGCGGGCGAACGCCGGCGCGAGGGCCGTGGGGACGAGGCGTCGCGGCCACAGCGCCAGGACCACCAGGAGCCCGGCCAGCCCGGCGCCCGCCGCGAGCGCGGACCGGTAGGCGGTGTCGGGCGCGTAGGTGAGCGTGACGGTGCCCTCGCTCCCGGCGGGGAGCACCCAGGCCTGCTTCCAGCCCTCCAGCCGGACCGGTTCCAGCGCCCCCTCGGCGCCGGACAGGGTCGCCTCCCAGCCCTCGTTGAAGTTCTCGTTCACGACGAGCAGGCTCTCCTCGTCGACGGCGACGTCGAAGCGGCGTTCGTCCGGTCCCCAGGCGTGGACCTCCTCGACCTCGGCCGTCTCCACGGGAACTCGGTCGGCGAGGGAGCTCTCGGTCTCGACGAGGGCGGAGCGGACGTCGTACCGGTTACCGGGGTCGACGATGATCCGGTTCTCGCCCTCCGTCAGGTCCAGGTCGGTGCAGCTCTCGTAGCGCAGCGGGCGTCCGGTGAGCTGGTCGGCGAGCGTGCCGTCGGAGATCCGGGTCTCCACGCGCCGGCCGTTGACCCGCAGTGTGGGCCCCAGGCCGCAGGCGGTCGCGGCGTCGCCCTCGGGAAGCGGCTCCACCGGGTCGACGCCGGGCAGGGTGATGGTGCCGATCTCCAGGTCCTGGCCCTCGGGGCGCTCGAAGGTGACGCGCACGGAGTCGGCCGTCAGCTCCGCGAAGTCCACGCGGCCGCTGCCGTCGAGCCACCCCTCGCGGATGGTGTCGCCGCCCTCGACGGTGACCCGGATGGGCCGGAGCACGCTGTCGGCCCGGGGGAAGGCGACCTCCAGGTGGTCCAGTTCGGTCGGCTCGCCGAACTCGATGTCGAGCCAGGGGTACTTCTCCTCCGGGTCGGGGTACCAGACGGTGGACTCGTCGTCGTCGAGCGCGCCCCGGCCCATCGCGGCGGGGTGCTCGACGGCGGTGGAGGAGGCGGTCACGCGGGGGTACGGGCTCGCCCGGTTGGCGGCGTTCTCCGCCTCGCGGGGGTCGGTGAGCACGACCTCGCCGGACACCCGGTGCGCGCTCTCCGCCGAGTCGGCGGAGAGCGCGAAGGTGCGGTCCAGGCGGCTGGCGTCCTCGCCCTGGACCTCCAGGCGGGAGTTGCACACCCACACGTGGGAGCCCTCCACGCACCCCGGAGCGGTTCCGGTGGAGCCGGTGAACAGCAGGGTGTCGGCGTCGGCGGGGCCGGGGACGCGCAGGGTGCGGGTGGCCTCCAGCCCCGGCAGGGACAGGGAGGTGATGCCCACTCGGGTGCCGAAGCGGTACTCCGGCTCCCAGGCCAGCTCGTCGACGCGCACGCGCAGGGTGGAGGTCGGGCCGGGCGGGGCCATGAGCTCCTGGGGTTCGTCGGTCTGCGCGACCGGCGCCTCCGTCTCGCCGTTGTCGGTGATCACGGTGACGCGGGAGGGCGGCGGCTCGCCGGGCAGCTGGTCGAAGGCGATGGTGAGGCCGTCGACGTCGCGGGGCTCGGCGAACTCCACCTGCAACCACTGGCCGAGCGCGCCGGTGAAGGCGCTCGAACGCCAGCCGGTGGTGAGGTCGTCGTCGAGGGCGGCGTGCGGCGCGTGGCCGGGGTCGCGGTCGGAGCCGCGCGCCCCGGCGCCGCTCTCGGAGGAGGAGGCGCTGACCGATGCGACGCCCAGGTCCTCGGCGTGGGCGACGTAGGGTTCCCACGCCGGGTCGAGGACGTCGGGGGCGGGGACGTCCCTCTCGAGCTCCTCGTCCTCGGTCAGGGTGGCCGAGACGTTGCGGCGCACGTCCGGGTAGACGACCTCGCGGCGGCGCGCGGAGTCGGTGACGACCGTGTCCTCGGGGGCGATCGCGTCCGCGCCCGGGTCGTCGCCGAGCAGGACGGGGCGGTCGTCGTTGACCAGGCCCTGTTCGGCCAGGTGGAGGAGGGACTCGGGGCCCCCGGTGACGCGGATGGCCTCGTCCGCGGGGACGGTGCCGACCGTGGGCGCGGCGCCGGCGACCTCGTAGATGGTCAGCGCGGGATAGGGCTGGTCGAACCAGCGCGCGGCGGGCTGGTGGTCGAGGGAGCCGATGACCGGACCGAACTCCGCGGCCCGGGTGATCCCGGGTGAGTCGCCCAGGGCCTGGTGGACACGGGCGGGCCAGCCGCCGTTGTTGCCGGTGCGCTGGAGGTCGTTGCGGACGATGAGGTGGGTGACGCCCATGCGGGCGAGGGTGTCGGCGAGTCCGGCCGATCCGCGCCCGGAGGAGACGCGCTGGTCGATCTCGTGGGTGAGGCGGGAGACACCCGCCGAGCCCCACGGGATGATCTGGTGGTTGGTCCAGGCACCGGTGAGCAGCGGCTGCATGGGTTCGTCGAGGGGGCGGCCCCACTCGTACTCGCCCCGGGCCGAACCGGGCAGGGCCATGGTCATGCCGCGCTCGTCGGCGCGTTCGTTGAGCCAGTCGGTGGCCTCGCGCCAGTGTTCGGGGAGCGATTCGTAGCCGCCGTGGGGGGCGATGCCGACGGTGCCGATCGGCAGGAGGGTGGCCAGGAGGACGGCTGCGCTCCCACCCGCCACGGCCCGGTACGCGCGGGGTGCGGCGACGGCGCCCCGGCGTTCGGCCCGGTCCCGGGCCACGACCACGGGCAGGTGGGCCAGGCCGAGGACGAGCGGCAGCCGGATCAGGGCGTCGAACTTGTGCACGTTGCGGAAGGGCGCCAGGGCACCGTCGAGCAGGTCGCGCATGAGGGGGGCGAAGGGGCCGGTGAGGTCCCCGGTGAAGCCCGCGACGATGATCGCCGTGCCGGTGAGGACGCAGGCGATGAGGAAGAGGCGTTCGGGAGTGCGCCGGTTGATCAGCCCGGCCAGGCCGAGCCCGGCGACCAGGGCGGTGAGGGCGATGAGCCACGGGGTGGTGGACAGCGCCGCGCCCGAGGGCAGCGCGGTGTTGCCCTGGTCGGGGAGGAAGCCCATCCAGTTGGAGGTGCCGCGCACCGCGTTGAGCAGGGATGTCACACCCGTGGTGACGGTCGCGTCCTCGGTGTAGGGCATGAACGAGAACACGTACCGCGACATGAGCACGAGCGGCACGACGTACCAGAACGAGGCGAGGACGAGCGCGCCCGTCCACCACGCCATGAGCCGCCGCTTGCGGGGGCCGTTGGCCCGGGTGAGCAGGTAGAGGCCGGGCACCACGAGGACGGCCAGTTCCGAGGCGGCGTTGGTGCCGCCGCACATCAGGAAGGCGAGTCCGGACAGCAGGGCCGCGCGGGCCGGGGAGAGCCCGCCCCGGGCGCCGAGCACCAGCGGCAGCAGGATCCACGGCATGAGCAGCATGGGCTGGAGCTCGGCCGAGTTGTAGGAGAGCAGGGTCAGCACGCGCGGGGCCAGCGCGTAGGCGACCCCGGCGAGGATGCGCGTGTTGACCGTGCCCAGGCCGAGCGCCCCGGCGACCTTGTAGACGCCGGTGAAGGCGGCGATGAGCAGGACCGCCATCCACAGCCGCTGGGTGATCCAGTCGGGTGTGCCCAGGGTGTCGAAGAGCAGGTGGAAGGGGCCGTTGGGGAACAGGTACCCGTAGGCCTGGTTCTGGATCTGCCCGAAGTAGGCGGCGTCCCACAGGTGCAGGGCGCGCTCCAGGAACCCCCGCGGGTTGGCCGTCAGGTCGAGCTTGGTGTCGCTGACGATCCTGCCTGGGTCGATGCTGGCCGCCAGTGCGCCCAAGAGCAGACACACCGTGAGGACCTTGAGCCGCGAGAGCAGCGTGTGGTCCAGCGATCCGCCGGGGGCGGACGGTGCTCTGGAATCCTCCGGTTCGCGCCTGGCGGTGGATTCCGCCGAAGTCAATTCCCCGCCTTCTCCCCCGTCGCGGTGTCGGTCCCGTCCTCCGCCTCGGCCAGGCCGAGTTCGGCGGCGACGAGACGGGTCATCCGTGCGCCGCTGGCCGCCCAGGTGAACTGTGCGGCCCACACGCGGCAGGCCCGGCTGACCTCCTCGGCGCGGTGGGGGTCGGACAGCTCCTTGAGCGCCCGGGACACCACGTCGGTCAGTTCCTCGCCTTCGCGCACCAGCCAGCCGGTCTCACCGTCGCGGACCGAATCGCGAAGTCCGTCCACATCGTAGGCCACGGTGGGGATCCCGAGCCTGGCCGCCTCGATGACGGTCAGGCCCCAGCCCTCGAACCGGGAGGCGGTGACGTGCAGGTCGCAGGCGGCCAGGACGGCGTTCTTGTCGGCTTCGGGGAGGAATCCGTGCAGGTGGACGCGGTCGTGGAGGCCGTCGCGTTCGACCTGCTCGGCGAGGTGTTCGCCCTCGGGGCCGCGGCCGATGATGTGCACGCTCAGGCCCGGGTACCGGTCACGGAGGTCGGTGGCCAGGTCGACCACGCGGGAGACGCGTTTTTGGACGACGAGGCGGCCCAGACTCACGACCGCCGGGCGGGAGGGATCGTGCGCGGGCGTCCGCCCGGTCTCGCGCGGTTCCTCCGGAGCGGGGAGACCACCGTTGTGGACGATCTCGATCGGCGCGCGCCAGCCGAGTTTGTCGCGCATGGCGGTGCGGGAGGACTCGGAGACGGTCACGGTGGTGCAGTTCCGGTAGACGCGGGAGGCGACGGCGGACTCCACGAAGCGCCCGAACCAGGCGAGCGGCGCCGGGAAATAGGCGTTGAACTGGAGGTCGTGGACGTGGTGGACCACGCTGACCACCCTGGTGCGGCGGCGCAGGACGAGGCGGGAGAGGAAGGGGATGCCGTTCATGCAGTCGAAGGCGAGGTGGTACTCGCGCCGCCACAGGGCCAGCCAGGCCATGACGCGCGGGTAGACGGTGAAACGGCCGCCCATCCGGCGGATGACGATGCCGTCGCGGGTCTCCACGCGCGCCTGGTGGGGTTCGCGGCTGGTGAGGAAGGTGACGATGGCGCCGCGTTCGGCCAGGTGGCGGCTGATCCGCCAGGCGTACTCCTCCGCGCCGCCCGCGGTGGACTGCCACGGGTCGCGCCAGTTGACCATCACCAGCCGCACGCCGTCCAGACGCGGACCGAGGTCGGCCTCCGTGGGAGCCTCCGTCGGGGCGGGGTCGGCCGGGGTGCGGGCGCGGCCCCCCGCGGTGACGTCGGCCTCCTGGTCGGGGGTGGGGAGGATCGGCTTGGGCACGCCGGGTCCGACCCTGTGGTGGACCTTCTCGATGACCACACGCTCTCCTTCCGCGCGGTGTCCGGCTGGAACCCGCATCGATCACGTTCCGTGTCGAATCGAGCCCAAGGAGCGATCACGGGAGGCAAGCGCGGAGCGCACGCCGAGCAAGCCCGTCGACCGGACGTCTGGTGGGGCGGCCGGGCGCGTCCCGGCCGTGGAGGGTGGAGGGCGGGACACCCCGCGTTGAACGGGGCGCCCCGGTCCTCTCCGACGGCGACGGTCTAGCGGTCGCCGTAGTTGTAGAGGGTTTCGTTCACCGGTTCCGCGGTCGCGGTCGACTCGGTGGTGAGGTTGGTGGCCACCGCGGTGACCCCTCCCGCCAGAGCCGCGCCGATCACGCAGGCGGCGATTACCTTGATCACTTGGGGATCTCCTTCCGCGCGTCCGGCCTCGCTCTGAAACCGAAACGCTGGAGAACGAGACTAGAACCTGATCTAGCTACAGACCAGACGATTGCCCCAACTGTAACTAACCCCCCGGTAACTTCCAACCCCGTTCCGCTAGCTTTATCCGCCTTTACGTGCTGATCGTCCACGCGAAAAAGGGACATGTCGGGTCCTTCGACCACGGCGGACACCCCGGGAGCACGCAACAAGAACTCGTTATCAATCGGCGCGGAGGCCACCACGTACCGCACGCCGAGACCTCCGAGGAGCCCGGTCAACTCCTCCGGGTCGCCGATCCCCGGCAGCCCCGTGGCCGGGTCCATGTCCAAGGCCCGACCGACCTCACGCGCACGGGTGTCCTCTCCCGTGACCACGACCGTCCCGCCGTCCGGGGTCCCGATCCGCAGGTCGTCGTTCCACAGGGTGCGCCGGTCGAAGAGCTTGGTCGCCGGGTCGAGCACGACCACCGGCTCCCCCGACCAGTCCAGCCCCCGGTAGGCGCTCCAGGGCAGGACGAGGACCGCCCCCGGCCGGTCGTCGGCGGCCACCGCGTCCCGGGCCTCGATCCACGCCCGGGGGTAGTCCACGGGGACCAGCCGGCCCCCCGCTCCCCACACCAGACCCGGCAGGACCACGAGTGGCAGGAACGCCGCGAACACCGCCGCCCCCAGCCGCCACGCGGCCCGCGCCCCGGACCGGGGACGCGCGAGCCAGCCCACGGCGGCCCCCAGGCCCAGGGCCTGGACCAGCGCGAGCGGGGCGACGTAGAGCTGACCGTCCCGCAGCGGCCCGAAGCCCGGCCAGAACCCGATCAGCCAGGACAGCGCCGCCCGCCCCGCTTCGGTGGCCCCGAGCAGCGCGATCCCGAAACCCACTCCGGCCGCCACCGACAACCCGAACCCGAACTCCGGTCGCTCCCGGCGCAGCCACCACACCCACCCCGCGAGCGCCACCAGGCACAGCACCAGCCGCAGGGTCGCCGTCACCGGTTCCCCGTAGCCCGCCGGAACGGCCCCGGAGTTCCACACACCACCCAGGAGGAACAGGGAGCCCAGCACACCGAACGGGGTGTCCGGGCGCGCGGCGAAGGCCGCCACCCCCGCCGGGTCGGTCCTCGTGCCGCCGGCCAGGGACGGCAACAGCCACGGCAGCGACACCAGGAGCAGGGCCGAGAGCAAAAGGAGCGGACCGGTCACCGCCGCGCGCCCACGCGGGAACAGCGCCACGGGGCCGGCGGTGAGCGCGGTCAGCACCACGGAGGAGAACCCGCCCACCGCGGCGGGCACGAGGGCGCGGACGAGCCCCGCGAACCCCGCGGCCGTCCCTGTCGACCCCAGACGGACCACGGCGCCCACCACCCACGGCAGTCCCGCGTAACCCAGGAGCATCGCCCACTGGCCGAGCAGCAATCGCTCAGCGACGAACGGGTTCCACACGTAGGCGATCCCGGCGGCCACCGCGGCCACGCGCCCGGCTCCGCTCCCCGGACGCGGCAGCAGCCGGGCCGCGCCCGCGCCGCCCACGGTGAACACGCACAGCAGCGCCGCCGCCTGTACCAGGTCCCCGGGGACGAGCGCGGACAGCGCCGCCACCACGGCGTCGCTGGGGATCGCGCGGGGGAAGCCGTCGGCTCCGCGCAGAACCGTCGCCAGGGACGGCTCCGGAACGAACACCATGTCGTACCGGAGCACATAGCCGCGTCCCAGGGCCGGCCCCAGGGCCAGGACACCGGCGAGGAGGCCCACCGCCCACGGCAGCGCCCGGTCGAGTCGGCGCACCGGCCTCACCCGTCCCCCAGGAGGGCGGAGGCGGAGTACCCGCCCTCCACGTAGTCGCGGTGGGCGCGGACCACGACCTCGTACGGGCCGCTCACGGTCGCCTCCCAACGGGGCTCCGACCCCGTCGGCCCCTGGGGGTGCCATCCCTCGCCGCTGCCCGGTCCCCTGTCGTCGACCGGCCCGCACTCCGCCCCTTCAGGCGGGCGCGGGGCGGTCGGCCCCGGGGTCGGCGTGGGCGTCGGCGGTGGGGGTGGCTCAGGGGACGGCGGGTTCGGGGGAGGTTCGGGGGAGGGCGGGGGCGGCGGAGGCGGGGGCGGAGCGGGGGACGGCCCGGCCGGCGACGGGTCCTCGTCCGGTGACCTCCGGGGTTCGTCGTCCCCGTGGCCGGGGGACGGCCCCCCGTCACGCGTGTCCGCGGGTGCCCGGGAGTCGTCGCTCGGCGAGCACGCCAGCGCGCGCAGCCACACCTCGTAGTGCGTGGCCCCCTCGACCGCGTCCCACAGCACCGTCGCGCCGCCGTCGACCACGCGCACACCGGTGGGGGCGGGGGGCGGGTCGGGGTCCCAGACCAAGCTCAGCGGCGCGGAACGCTCCCCCTCGTCCCGGCCCTTGTACTGGCGCACGACGAACTCGTACCGGGCCCCGCTCAGCAGTGCCCCGACCAGCACCGACCGACGGTCGCCGTCCGCCTCCACATCGGTGGGCAGCACCACCGCCTCGTCGGGGTCCGGTCCCAGCCTGCGCTGGACCACCCGGTAGTCGGTCGCGCCGGGAACCGCGTCCCAGCTCAGGACCAGGCCGTCCGCCGATTCCTCGGCGTCGGGTTCGGGGGCGGCGCGCGGACCGGTGGCCACGGTCGGCAGGGGGCGCGGGAAGTCCCGGCCCACCCCGAGCGGTTCGGCGAGCGCGTCGGCGAAGGCCGCGGCGATCCGCAGTTCGCCGCGGGCGTTGGGGTGCGTCTCGTCCCAGTTGTCGCGGGAGGGCACGTAGTCGGCGGCGACCCGGGCCACGACCACGGGAGAGGTCTGCGAGGTCAACTGCTCGGCGAGGTCGACCACGCCCATGTTGAACCGGCGGATCTCCTCGTTGATCCGCGCGTCGTCCCCGGTGCCCTCGACCGGGGGAAGCTCCCCGATGACGAACCGCACCTCCGCGAGCGCCACGCGGACGGTCGAGACGGTCTCGCCGACCCCCGCCAGGGCGTGGTCGGCCCCTCCCCCGGCCAGGATGTCCTCCAGCCCGGCCAGGAGCAGCAGGTACTGGGGTTCGTGTTCGGCCGCCACCAGGGCGACGTCGTCGGCGAGGTCGCGGGCGGTGGTCCCCCAGCGGGCGGCGTGGTCGGTGTCGAAGTCGGCGTCGGCGTAGGCGTGGTCGAACTCGCCCTCCGCGAGGCCGTACACGTCGTCGTAGGGTCCGACGAAGTCAGCGTCGACACCGGACTCGCCCAGGTGGCGCCACAGACGGTAGCGCCACGTGTAGTCGCCGCTGCTGCCCTGGGTCAGGGAGCCGCCCACCACCATGAGCCGGAGCCGGCCGTCCGGCGGCCCGGGGACGTCCACGGCCCCCTCCCGACCGCCCTGGACGGCACTGGTTCCGCCGGAGCCGGTCTGGACGAGCAGGAGGGTGACCGCCATCGCGGAGAGCATGATGCCGAGCAGCCCGAGGGGGCCGGGTTCGAACCGCGTGGGTCCGGTGCGCCGCCGCGCGGAGAGAAAACGGTCGAATCGATACAAGACCGCCGCGGCGCGGTCGGCCAGGGCCCGCCACCGGTCCGCGGCGCCGCTCCGGGCCGGCTCGGGGCCCGCGCCGCCCTCCGCGGCGGCGTCGGCGTCGCCCCCGGTCTCGGAAACGTCCTTCTCGGGCTCGTCTGGGTCCTGCACCGTGCCCCATTCCTCGGTGTGACGTCGCGCGGGCGGACCCGGAACCGGTTCTCACCCGTCACGGACGGTTCCCCCGTTCACGGCCGATCACACGAGGGCAGGGGGCTCACCAACAGGGTAGTACGACGGGCCCGAGCGGTACCGCGTGGCCGAGCCACCGTGACGAGCAGACTAGAACTTGTTATACATTGCAGACCGGTCCGCACCGCCGTCCCGACCGAAGGGATCCACCGTGATCGGACTCCTGGTCGCGCTGACCTCCGCCATGGTCTACACCGTCGGCCTCACCGTCGAACAGCGCGCCCTGCACGGGTCGGAGTCGATCTCCGTCCACCGACCGCTCCACCTGGCGCGGATCCTGCTGGGCAACCCGCGCTGGGTGCTCGGCTGCGCGTTCGCCGCCCTGGGCAGCGTCGGCCTCATCGTCTCCCTGGGCCTGGCCCCGGTGTCGGTCGCCCAGCCCGCCTTCGCGGCGGGCGTGGCGGCCACGCTCCTCGTCGCGACCCTGGTCATGGGCGAACGCGTCACCTGCGGCGAGTACGTGGCGCTCGGCCTCATGCCGGTGGCCCTCGGCCTGCTCACCCTGTCCACCACCGACGGCGGCGAGACGGGGACCTCCGCGAACACCCCCGTCCTGGTCACCGTCAGCCTGGTGACGGTGGTCGCCTGTGTGGCGGTGATGGGCGCCGCCGGGCGCGGGGGCCGGTACGTGTCGGCCGCCGCGATGGGCGCGGCGGCGGGACTGGCCCAGGGCAGCGCCGGGCTCCAGGGCAAGGGGCTCGGCGGACTGCTGGCGGAGCACGGGGTGGCCGCGGCCGTCCTGCCCGCGCTGACCTCGCCCTACCCGTATCTGTACGCGCTGGGCTGGGCGGTGGGGATCGTGCTGTTCCAGACGTCGTTGCAGCGCTCGCGCGCCTCGATCACCGCCCCGGTGTCGAACGTGGTGGGCAACGTGTTCATGGTGGTGGCCGGAACCATCCTGTTCGGCGAGAGCCTGCCCGAGGACCCGGTCCTGTTCGCCCTGCGCGTCGGCGGGTTCGCGCTGACCCTGGTCGTGGTGGTCCTGGTACGCGGGAACGTGGCCAGCGCCGAGGCCGACACCAGCCGCCGCCGGGCCGCCGCGGTGGACGGCGCCCGCTGAGGGGCGGTGGCGGGCGACGGACGGGCCGAAGCGCAGCGAAGGCCCAGGGAAAACACCGTTCGGGCGCCGGCAGGGTTCTGCAAGACGAGGCAAGCCGCGAGCGAGGAACGAGCGACAGGCGAAGACGAGGATGAAGAATCCCTGCCTCGAGGGCGCACGAACCCCGGCCGAAGCGCAGCGGAGGCCCAGGGAAAACACCGCCGGGCCGCGCCCCCGCGCGGCCCGGAACCCGTGATCAGGCCGTGACGGCCACGGCCTCGCGCAGACCGGGGGCGGCGACGTCGGCCCACGCGCGCACCACGCCGCCGGGCCGGTCGGTCTCGTCCGTGGACAGGACCAGGCCGGGCTCGGCCACCCAGGCGCCCAGGTCGGCGAGGAGGATGCGCAGGTCCTCCTCGATCCCACGGCTGTTGCGCAGGTCCTCCACGACCGCCAGCGGCACCGCGACGGTGTGGCCCAGCCCCAGTTCGGGCAGGCGGTCCAGGAAGACCTTGAGCAGGCCGGTGTAGGTGCCGTGCACCTGCGGGGAGGCGACGAGCAGCACGTCGCTCTCACGCACCCGCTCCAGGGCGGCGTCGACCGAGGACGCGGACTCGGTGAGCAGGTCGGGCCCGATCTCCGCCAGGTCGACGACGGCGGGCTGGGCGTCGACCCCCACGCGGGCGGCGATCTCGGCGGCCGCGTCCAGGGCGGCGGCGCGGACGGAGGAACGGGTCTGCGGGGCGGCGACGAGCACGGTGAAGCGGGTCATGCGGAACTCCTGGGTTCGGTCAGAGCCAGCCGGGATCGACCGGAGGAAGCGTCAGAGGCGGTGTTCGTTGGGTGACACCGGAGGAGACGTCGTTCCCCTACCGACACCAGGCGCGGACGCCGTCGTCCGGGACTCGGTGTGCGGGCCTGGCAGGGGTGCTCGTCGGGCCGGGAAGCGGCCCAGAACCCAGTGACTGGGAGAGCTGAGTGTCCGGTGTCTGCGAGGGCACGGAGGGCACGGGGTACACCCGTGGCGCGGGGCGCGCGGGCCCCGCAAGGCGCTAGCTACGACAGAGCGCGCTCGCCTGCTGTCGGAGATCGACGTGCAGGCGCTGGACAAGCAGCTCACCGGCGGACATGCCCCCATGATGCGGCTCGCCGACCGCTATCGTCAATGCGTGTCGTCCCCCCGGTCACGGCCGGACCATCCCGGGAACCGGCGTCCACGTCGTGGACAAATCGTCCCACGGGTCAGGATTTCCCAGCTCCGCAGGGGGTCCCGCACCCTGGGAACAAAGGTCGGACCCCGCGCCCGGACCCGCCGGAACCCCGGTGTAATTTGCGACACACAGGCCGCACCCCGCCCTTCCCGAGACCCAGAGAGAGCCCGAACATGGTGCACACTCCCGTCACGCTCACCCACGCCCGGGTCGTCACACCCAACGGTGTCCACGACGGCTGGCTGCGGGTCGAGGACGGCCGCGTCGCCGAACTCGGCGCCGGCGCGCCGCCTCCCGGCCGGACCCACGACGTCGGCGGGGGCTGGGTGGTCCCGGGCCTGGTCGACACGCACATCCACGGCGGAGCCGGGCACGCCTTCCCCGACGCCGATCCGGAGGGCGCGCGCGAGATCGTCGCGTTCAACCGGGCGCGCGGCGTGACGTCGTTGGTGGGCGGGCTGGTCGCGGCCTCTCCGGAGGACACCGTCCGGCAGGTGTCGGCGCTGGCCGAGCTGTGCGAGGAGGGGGAACTGGCGGGGATCTACCTGGAGGGGCCGTTCATCGCGCGTTCCAGGTGCGGGGCGCACGACCCCGAGCTGCTGCGCGACCCGGACACCGCCGAGTTCGACCGCTGGCTCCGGGCCGGACGGGGCCATGTCCGCATGATCACGGTCGCCCCCGAACTGCCGGGCGCGCTGGATCTGATCCGCGCCGCCGCGTCCTCCGGCGTGGTGGCCGCGGTGGGACACACCGAGGCCTCCTACGAGCAGACCCTCGCCGCCTTCGACGCGGGCGCCACCGTCGCCACCCACCTGTACAACGCGATGCGTCCGCTGAACCACCGCGACCCGGGGCCGATCGCCGCGGCCCTGCGCGACGAGCGGGTGACGGTCGAACTCATCACGGACAACGTGCACGTCCATCCGGGCGCCGCGCGGCTGGTGTTCGCCTCGGCCGGCGCCGAGCGGGTGTCGCTGGTGACGGACGCGATGTCGGCGACCGGTCTGGGCGACGGTGAGTACACCCTGGGCGAGCTGCGCGTCCGGGTCAGCGGGGGCGAGGCCCGGCTGGTGGAGACCGGCGCGATCGCCTCCAGCACGATCGTGCTCCCCCAGGCGGTGCGCAACACGGTGTCCGACATCGGGGTGGACGTGCCCGAGGCGGTGCGGTCGGCCTCCTCGGTTCCCGCCGCGGCGCTGGGACTGGAGGGCACGGGCCGGATCTCCGTCGGCGCCCGCGCCGACCTCGTGGTCCTGTCCGAGGACCTCTCCGTCGAGCGAGTCATGCACCGGGGCGGGTGGACGGCCGACGGCGTGTCGTAGGTGCGGTACGTACTAGTAACTTTACTCTGAGCGACAATGGGTCAGGGCATCGAGGAGCAACGCTCGACACGAAAGGATCCGCTATGGCCCAGTCGAGACGGGCACACGACCAAGAAGCGTCCCACGTGCCCGCCGAGGAACGCGAACACCTGGAGAAACTCGCCGCGGAGCTGTCGCGCTACGACGTCACCACCGACGTGGCCGACGACCCCTCACCCAGGCTGAGGGTCGGCAATCCCGCGTCGGCCCACGCGGTGGAGGACGTGGTCTGCGAGCGCCGGGAGCACGGACACGCGTTCCTGGCGTCGTTCGGGGTGTACCTGGGCAGCAGCGGGAGCCTGGGCGTCACGGCGCACAAGGTCGCCTGGCTGGTGGGGGCCACCGAGGCCTGAGCCACCGGACGGACGGGGGGCGGTACCGGCCGGTACCGCCCCCCGTCCGTGTCCCCATGAGCCGTTCCGAGCCGGGAACGCTTCGGCGGGCGCCGAAACGTCCCCACCCTAGGATCGCGGCATGACCCCACCACTCCACGTCCGCGACCACGCGGGGATACGCGCGATCCTGGACGATCCGCGCTTCGCCGTGCCGCCGCCCCCCGAGGGCGGGAGCCCCCTGGACTGGCTGCGGCGGACCACCGTCCGGTTCTGCGAGGGAACCGACCACGACCGCCGCCGCGCGGTCGCCGAGGATCTGCTCCGCGGACTCGACCCCTCCCTCCTACGCGAGCGGGCCGCCGTCAGGACCCGCGAGGTATCCGCCGAGGCGGCGCCGTTCGTCCCCGTCGAGGTCCTCGCCCTCCACCTGGGCGTCTCCCCGGGCGCCCTCGCCCGGGTCGTCCCGGCCACGCGCGCGGTGGCCGCCGCCTACCAGCCCGGCGCCCCCGCCGAACACCTGGCTCCGGCCGACGAGGGCGTGCGGACCCTGGTCGGTCTGCTGCCCGACGGCGGACCCGAGGAGGCCGCGCAGCGCATCGCCCTCCTGACACAGTCCTGCGACAGCACCGCCGGGCTGATCCGCGGCGCCCTCGCCGTGGTCGACGAGTTCGGCCTCTCCATTCCCGGTGACCTGGGGGCTGAGGACCTCGTGGCCGAGGCCCTGCGCCTGACGTCCCCGGTCCGGGAGACGCGCCGCCGAGCCCTGGACGGTGCCGTCCTCGCCGGTCGCCCCGTGCCGCCCGGCACCGACCTCGTGCTCGACTTCGCCGCCGCCAACCGAGACCCGCGCGTCTTCCCCGACCCCGACCGCCCCGTTCCGGGACGTCCGGTGTCCGGACACCTCACCTTCGGGCACGGACGTCGGCCCTGCCCCGGCTCCGCCCACGCCCTGGCGCTGGCCCGCGGCGTGCTCGACGTCCTCCTGGCGGAGGGGGCCCGGTGAACGCCCACGAGGAGTTCCGCGACCTGCACCGCGTCGGCGCGCCCCTGGTGCTGCCCAACGCCTGGGACCACGCCTCGGCCGCCGCGTTGGTCGGCGCCGGGTTCCGCGCGGTCGGGACGACCAGCCTCGGCGTCGCGTCGGCGGCCGGGAAAGCCGACGCGGCGGGCACCGCCCGCGCGGAGACGGTCGCGCTCGCCCGCGGCCTGGCCCGACTGGACGCCCTGGTCAGCGTGGACATCGAGGGCGGGTTCGGCGACGATCCCGAACAGGTCGCCGGGCTCGCGCGCGAACTGGCGGAGACGGGTGTCGTCGGGATCAACATCGAGGACGGCCTACCGGACGGAACCCTCACCGACCCGGAACACCAGTCCGCGGTGATCCGCGCGGTGAAGCGGGCGGCGCCCGAACTGTTCGTCAACGCCCGGACGGACACCCACTGGCTGCCGGGGCCCGTGGGGGAGACGGCCGACCGGGTGGCCGCGTACCAGGAGGCCGGGGCGGACGGGGTGTTCGTCCCCGGCCTGCGCGACCCGGAGCGGATCTGCGCCCTCGTCGACGCGTTGGAGGCGCCGCTCAACATCCTGTACTCCCCCGACGGCCCCTCCCTGCTCGAACTCACCGAACTGGGCGTGCGCCGCGTCAGCTGCGGGTCGCTGCTGTTCCGGGCGGCCCTCCAGGCGACGGTCGCGGCGGCGACCGCCGTCCGGGAGGATCTGCCGCCCCCCGACGAGCTGCCCACCTACGCCGAGGCCGACGCCCTCGCCCGCGCCTACACGGGTTCCTGAGCGCCCCGGCGGGCCCGCGGTGCGGCACGATGGTGGTCGTGAGAGGGACGGCCTGTCGGGCGCGCGCCTGGACGGCGCGCACGGTGACCGTGGATCGGTCGCCGTGAACGGACATCCCGGAACGCCCGCGGGACGTCCCACCCGAGGAAGAAGCCCCGCGAGGACCGCATTCGCGGCAGGCGCCCACGCCAACGCCCCCACGCAGGAGTCTCCATGGCATCCCCCGGCCCCGCCGCTCCGTCGAAGAAACCGGTTCCCCGCGACAGCGGGCCGGTGCTCATCCGCCAGGTACGCCAGACGGCACTGCCCGTCGCCGCGGCGGTCGCCGTGGGGATCGGCTCCGCCGCCGCGACGACCGGTGTGCTGGCACACCAGGACCGGCCCCGGGAGATATCCGGGACGTCGGCCGCCATCAGCTACCGCAAGCCCGGGTCGACCGCGCGGGACTGGGTGACCTACGCCGACCACGTCATCCTGGCCCGGGTCGTGAGCGAGAGGACGGTCCCGCCCCCGCACGAGGATCCCGAACCCGGTGTGGGCGTCGGCCGGAACGTGACCCTGGACGTGCGGCGGGTGCTGTGGTCGGCCGACGACCCGCCCCGCCCGGTGCCCGAGATCTTCGAGTACTCCACCTGGGGATACACCCTCACCGGAGGTCTGGAGAACCACAGGCCCTCGGGGGTCGGGGACCAGCCGCGGCTGGAGGCCGGACACCAGTACGTCATGGCGATCGACTGGGAGGATGAGCGGTGTTCTCCCGGGGACGAGCGCCAGCCGGGAATGTGGATGGGGTTGGACAACAACTCCGCGGTCCCCGCGGACGACGGTGTCGTGGGCAACGGCGAGCTCGGTGGCCGGGTGACGGACGCGCGGGAGCGCGGCCGTTCCCCCCGGTTCGCGGACGAGGGACCCAACCCGACGGTCCAGGGGCGGATGATGGGCGAGGACGTGGACGCCCTGGCCCGGGAGTTGGCGGCCACCGCACCCGACCCCGCACCGGGCGACCACGACCTGGACCCGGCCCCCTGCGACTGACGGCTGGCCGACCCGCGCTGGACGGAGACGTCCGGGTCCCTGTGCACGGGAAGCCGCCTCGGGGCCTCTGCCGTCACCGGCCGCACCGATGAGGACACAGGTCCAAGCGTCATCGGCCTCCAGTGAAACCCCTGCTCACCCTCCGACCCCGCGCTCTAATAGAAGTTCCATTAGACTAGGGTCATGACTACTACGACAGACCCCACCCCCGGCGAGGGCCCGACCGTCACCAAGTCCGTGTCGCTGCACGAGGGGACCGTGGGCGCGGTCCTCCACAGAGTCAAGAACCCACGTGGCTTCTCCGCCTACGTGGAGAAAGCCGTACAGCGGCAGATCGAACAGGACATGCTCGGTGAACTGGTGGCCGCGCACGAGGCCGAACACGGGCCGTTGGATCCCGCACGGGTCACAGAAGCAGAAGAGGAGCTGATGGCCGCGCTCCACGGGGACCGCACGGGAGATTCCGAGTGAGCGGGACACTGGTCCTGGACTCCCAGGCCCTGTCTCTGTTCCTCCGGGGGGATGCCCGTACGGCCGAACGCGTCAAGGCCGCCCACAACAAGGGGGTCCGTGTGGTGGTCTCCGCCATCACCACCGTGGAGGCGGAGCCGACCGGCGTCCACCCCGCCCGCATGGACTGGGTGCTGTCCCGCCTGATCGTCTTGGACGTGACCCGGGACATCGCCCGGTCAGCCCAGAGGGTGCTGAGAGACGCGGGAATCACGGGTGGCCACATCCACGCCTTGGACGCCGTGGTCGTGGCGACCGCGTTGTCCGTAACCGGCCCTGTCGCCGTGGCGACCTCCGACCCCGACGACATCACGAAGCTGGCAGGCGGCCGCGTGGGAGTGATCCACGTCTGACCACCCCCGGAAACACGACGAGACGACCCCGCGAGCAAGCGCAGCTTGCGAACAGGGTCGCCTCGAAGACGAGTGGAGGTGGCGGGAATTGAACCCGCGTCCTTCAGTACCGAGCCAGGGCTTCTCCGGGTGCAGTCTGTGCTGCCGTTCTACTCGGCCCCAGCGCTTACACAGACACATCGCTGACGAGCCCAGCCACGAAGATGTCCCATCCGGGCCCCGTGGCCTGATCCGGACGGTAAGTCATCTAGCTGATGCCGGTACCTGGGCCGATGACGAGCTCAGACCGACAGAGTCACTATCGCTTAGGCAGCGAGAGCGAACTCGGAGTGCTTCTTATTGGCACTTGAATTTAAGCGAATGCAGGATTTACGAGGTCACAAACGCAACCCTCGACCCGCTTCCCCTGGAACGACTACCAAAGTCGAAACCGATCACCCCCTGTGGAATTGTCAAAGCCCCCCGTCGCCGGGCGGCCGACACGCGAGCGACGCGCGCTCGACGTGCATCACTCTACCGATACAACGCCGTGGGCACCAAGTGGATTCCCGGGAGCCGCCCCGGACAGGGAGAAACCCCCGCGGGCGCGGACGCAAGACGGGTCTACGCTGCCCGCGGGGGCGGTCGGCAGGGTCGGGCCGACCTTGGGAACCGACAGAGCCTCCCCCGAGATGAGGTCCTGTCTCCACTGGGCCGCTACCCCCTGTCGCGGCCCCAGTCATAGGGGAAGACGCGAACGACCCTCCGGGGGGTTGCCCGGAGGGTCGTTCGGATGCGAAGCCGCTCAGAAGCCCGGCTGGCCCGTGGTGTCCCCGGCCGTTCCCGAGGCGGTCCCGGTCGGATCGGTCGCGCCGTCGCCGGTCGTACCGGGGATGCCGGTCCCCTCACCCGTGGCACCGGTTCCGTCACCGGTCACACCCGTACCGCCCGCGCCCTCCGTCGGGGTCGGGGTCACCGGCTCGGGCGCACCGTTGGCCAGGTAGTCGAGGAAGGACACCGTCGAGTTCATCGCGTGGTGTGTCAGCAGCGTCACCTGCGGGTCCACCTCGGCCAGCACCGCGAAGGCCACGTCACCCTGGTAGCCGACGAACCAGTGCAGCGCCGTCCCGTCCTGCTCAGTGCGGGTGGCCTGCCCGTAGACCTCCTCGCCATACAGGTTCAGGCTCGGCATCCGGGTGGCGACCGCCTGGCGCATCCCCTCCCGGACCACCTCCAGGTCGGCCTCGTCCAGCTCCGAGGGCGCCACCGCCGCGGGGCCCTCCTCGCGGACCAGGCTCGGCGCGTGCCACGTCCCGTCGGCGACGGCCGCGGCGGCGAGTGCCATGGACAGCGGGCTCACCCGCACCCCCTGCTCGCCGTTCATCGCCTGGGCGACGTCGGCCGCGCCGTCACCGATGCTCACCTCGCCGGGGTTGCCGGGCAGCGGCAGCTGCCAGTCGGCGCCCAGGCCCAGCCGGCCGGCGGTCGCGGTGAGCGCCTCCGCCCCGACCTGGTCGCCGAGCTCCGCGAATCCGACGGTGCAGTGCCCCGCCAGGTTGGTGGCCAGGGTCGGGGTCACCGGTGCGACGCTCCCGGAGGGATTGGTGAAGGTCTGCCCGCCGACCTCGGCCTGGAAGCCGCACGGCATCTGCTCGCCCGGAGCGACCGCGCCCGACTCCAACGCCGCCAGCGACGAGACGATGGTGAACACACCGCCCGGGACGTAGGAGCCGGTGAGGGCGCCGTCGTCGGTGGTCCCGCCGTTCGCGCTCGCCGCGGCCAGGACGTCACCGCTGGCGACGTCGACGGCGACCAGGTAGCCGTTCCCGGGCATACCGGACAGAGCGGCCTCGGCGGAGCGCTGCACGGCCGCGTCCAGCGTGGTCCCGATACCGCCGCTGCGGTCACCCTCCCAGGACTCCAGGACGTCGGTGACCTCGCCGTCGGCGTCCAGGGAGACCACCTGGGTGGTGGCCGAACCCGCCAACTCGTTCTGGAAGATGTTCTGCAGGCCGTTCAGCCCGACGGTGTCACCGGCCTGGTAGGGCCCCGCGACGCGTGACGAGACCCGGTGCTCCGCCGTCCCGGCGACCTCGCCCAGCACGGCGGGGGCCACGGACGGCGTCAGGTTGATCTCGACCGCTTCGGCCCCCGCGCCGGGGATCGACCCCACCCGGCCGAGCAGTGCCTGGTCCACGTTGGCGTCGCGCATCAGCACGAGCGGCTGGAACTGCTCGGGCGGAGCGGAGCGCACGCGGTCGAGCAGCGGCTCCGACTCCTCGTCGAGGAGCTCGGCGAGTTCGGTGACGCCCGCCTCGACGTCGTCCATCCGCCCCGGGTACACCCCGAAGGCGGTCACGCTCTCACCGGCGACCAGGGGTTGACCCTCGCGGTCGAGGATCTGACCGCGCGCCTGGATCTCGTAGCTGACCGCGAGCCGCTCCCCGTCCTCCAGTTCGGGGTGGACCACGCTGGGCGACCAGGTGATCCGCCACCCGTCCGGGCCCCACTCCAGCGGCATCCGGCCGGTGTAGTTCCAGGTCGGGTCGCCGATGCCGAGGTCGGCGGTCACGTCGAACTCGGCGGTCGCGGAGTCGCCGTCGCGGTCGATCTGCCCCAGTCCGAACCGCAGGTTCGCCAGGTCCAGCTGATCGTGGACGTCGGCCAGGGCGCTCGCCACCTCACCGGTGTCTCCGGTGGTGAACGCGGCGGCCTGCTCGTGGTCCCCGTTCTGCCAGGCCAGCAGGAAGGAGCGAACGGCCACCTCAGGACTGGGGTTGGGCGTGCACGCGGCCAAGGTGAGGGCCATGGCCACGCCGCTTCCGGCGGCCGCGAATCGGCCGAGGAGACGGGGGGACACCGTGTGTGTTCCTTTCGGGCGCCTCATCGACGGCGGCGAAGCGCGCGTTCCATGTCCCGCTTGGCTTCGCGCTCGGCGATGGCGTGGCGCTTGTCGTACTGACGCTTACCGCGCGCCAGGGCGATCTCGATCTTGGCCCGGCCGTCGCTGAAGTACAGGGACAGCGGCACCAGGGTGTATCCGGGCTCCCGGGTCTTCCCGATGAGCCGGGAGATCTGCGCGCGGTGCAGGAGTAGCTTACGGGATCGGCGGGCGGCGTGGTTGGTCCAGGTCCCCTGGGAGTACTCCGGGATGTGGACGTTCTCCAGCCACACCTCCCCGTCGTGGATGTGGGCGAAGCCGTCGACGAGCGACGCCCGCCCCTCCCGGAGCGACTTGACCTCGGTCCCGGTCAGGACCAGGCCCGCCTCGTAGGTCTCGTCGATGTGGTAGTCGTGCCGGGCACGCCGATTCTGCGCGATGGGTTTGCGACCGGTCTCCCGTGCCACAGTGGTTTCCCTTCCATACGGTCGGGGGCACACGGCCCCCTGCTCCCCCGCGTGCCCCCTTCCGACGACCGTCGGATCAGATCTTCAGGTAGCGGCGCAGGGTGAGGAACGAGGTGATGGTGCACAGCAGCACACCGAGGATGATCGACACGCCGATGACGGCGAGCAGCGCGCTCGTGTCCACGGCCACGTCGAACTGGAACCACTCCTCGATCCGGCTGAGCAGCGTGAACCGGGTGGCCACGATGAACCCGGAGGCGATCAGACCACCGATGAAACCGGCGATCGCGCCCTCCAGGAGGAACGGGAGCTGGATGTAGAAGTTCGACGCGCCGACCAGGCGCATGATGCCGGTCTCCCGGCGGCGGCTGTAGGCCGACAGGCGGATGGTGTTGCCGATCAGCAGCGCGGCCGCGGCCAGCTGCACGCCCGCGACCACCAGGGCCGCCCACTTGAGGCCGTCGAGCAGGCCGAAGAAGTCCTCGAGCACGCTCTGGTCGTTGGAGACGCTGTCCACGCCCGGAGCCCCGGAGACCGCGTCACGCACCGTGTTGTAGTGCGACGGGTCGGTGAGCTGCACCCGGAAGTTGTCCGGGATGTCGCCCTCCTGCGCCGCGTTGGCGAGCGCCTCGTTCGTGGAGCCGATGCGCTTCTGGAAGTCCTCCCACGCCTCGGCGGCGGACATGTACTCGACGTCATCGACCTGGGACATGCCCTCGAGCTTGCTCTGGAGTTCGGCGCGCTGCTCCTCCGTGGCGGCGCCGTTCTCCTTGCACGCCTCGGCCGGGGAGATGTCGTTGCACATGTAGACGGTCAGCGTGATCCGACTGTCCCAGAAGTTGCGCATCTCCGACACCTGCTGGTTGACCAGCAGACCGCCACCGAACAGGGCGAGGGAGATGGCCACCGTGGTGATGACGGCGACCGTCATCGTCAGGTTTCGGCGCAGGCCGATCCAGGTCTCGGAGAGAACGAATTGTGCTCGCATGATCTGTTACAGGTCCATCCTTGGAAGCTTCGCCGCGCCGGTGTCCTCGCAGCGGTGGTCGGCGACCCGGCGCCGCGGGCGCGCCAGAGGTCAGTACGCCTGGCCGTAGACGCCGCGTGTCTGGTCACGCACCACGAGGCCCTCTTCCAGCTCGATCACGCGCTTGCGCATCGAGTCGACGATGGCGGCGTCGTGCGTCGCCATCACGACGGTGGTGCCCGTGCGGTTGATTCGGTCGAGCACCTTCATGATGCCGATCGAGGTCGCGGGGTCGATGTTTCCGGTGGGCTCGTCGGCCAGCAGGATCTGCGGGCGGTTGACGAACGCGCGCGCGATCGCGACACGCTGCTGCTCACCACCGGAGAGCTCACCGGGCATGCGTCCGGCCTTGCCCTCCAGGCCGACGAGTTCGACGACCTCGGGCACGACCTTGCGGATGAACCGCCGGGGCTTACCGATGACCTCCAGCGCGAAGGCGACGTTCTCGAAGACGTTCTTGTTCGGCAGCAGGCGGAAGTCCTGGAAGACGCAGCCGATACGCCGGCGCAGGTGCGGCACCTTCCAGTTGGACAGGCGCGCGAGGTCCTTGCCGGCGACGTGGACGCGCCCCTTGTCGGGCTTCTCCTCCTTCAGCACCAGCCGGAGGAAGGTCGACTTACCCGAGCCCGAGGGGCCGACGAGGAAGACGAACTCGCCCTTGTCTACGTCAATGGAAACGCCGTCGAGCGCGGGGCGCTTCTGGGTCGGATAGACCTTGGTGACGTTGTCGAAGTGGATCACAGGCGCATCACAAGGGTCTCGAAGGTATGGGCACCCGCACCGAAGCACGGCTTCCCGCGGGATCGTACCGGCCGCATGGCCAACCGACAGTGTATGGGGGCACGCCACCCGGATTGTCCCGATCGTGGCACACCATCCAGATCATGGCACCGTCGTGCGATGGCCACGAGCATATCGGAGGCGTCAACCGATGATAACGTTCATATATAGCCTTTTCGGTAAAAGTGCGGAGTCGCCCTCATCACCATTGGGACACGGATCACTCCGGCACCACGGGCACCCGTACCGCACCGCCGTCCCGGTGGTACCCGCGTTCCAGGACGACCGAACCCCGCGCGTGCCCCCGCCCGGAGGCGGGGACACTTCGAGGGTCAGCCCTGGCCGTCGTTCCGTTCCCGGCTGCGCATCCAGCGGATCTCCGCGTCGATGAAGTCGTCGATGTCGCCGTCCAGGACACCCGACGTGTTGCCGGTCTCCGCGCCGGTCCGCACGTCCTTCACGCTCTGGTAGGGGTGCAGGACGTAGTTGCGCATCTGGGTGCCCCAGCTGCTCGTCGACTCACCGCGGATCTCGTCCAGGGCGGCCTGCTCCTCCTCCCTCTTGCGCGCCAGCAGCTTCGCCTGGAGCATCGACATCGCGGTCGCCTTGTTCTGCAACTGCGAACGCTCGTTCTGGCAGGACACGACGATGCCGGTCGGCATGTGGGTGATCCGCACCGCGGAGTCGGTGGTGTTGACTCCCTGACCGCCCGGGCCACTGGAGCGGTACACGTCCACACGCAGCTCGGACTCGTCGATGTCGATGTGGTCGCTCTGCTCCACCACCGGGACGACGTCCACGCCGGCGAACGAGGTCTGCCGACGGTTCTGGTTGTCGAAGGGCGAGATGCGCACGAGGCGGTGCGTGCCGTGCTCACCGCGCAGGGTGCCGTAGGCGAACGGCGCCCGGACCGCGAAGGACGTGGACTTGATACCCGCCTCCTCCGCGTAGGAGGTCTCGAAGATCTCCGTGGAGTAGCCGTGCCGCTCGGCCCACCGCAGGTACATGCGCTGGAGCATCTGCGCCCAGTCGGCGGCGTCCACGCCACCGGCCTGGGAGTTGATCGTCACCAGGGCCTCGTGCTCGTCGTGCGGGCCGTTGAGGAGGGTGCGCACCTCCAGCTCGCCGATCTCCTTGCGCAGCTGTTCCAGCTCCGTGTCGGCCTCGACCCGGGTGTCGGCGTCCTCCTCCGCGGCGGCGAGCTCGTAGAGCACGCCGAGGTCGTCGAGGCGCTGCCCGATCGAACCGAGCTTGTTGACCGTGGACTCCAGACCGGAGAGCCGCCGCGTCACCTTCTGCGCGTTCTCCTGGTCGGCCCACAGTTCGGGGTCGGCGGACTGTTCACGCAGCTCGGCGATCTCGGTCCGCATCGCGTCGACGTCCACCACGGCGGTGACACTCGCGAGGGTCGCCGCGAGCTCCTTGATTTTCTCTGCTGGGTCCAGTTCTGCCACGCCCCCAGTCTAGGGCGTATACGGCGAGCGCTGCCCCTGGGCGTATACGGCGGGCACCGCCCCCAGGACGTACGCGGCGGACACCGCCCGTGGCGGGGAGAGACCGCCGGTGTCAGCCGCCGACCGGCCCCGGGCGGAGCAGGAGCAGGGCGATGTCATCGCTGTGGGGATCGGTGGCCCGGCCGTGCCGGATGAGGACGTCGGCGAGGGTGTCCATCGGCTGGTGCCCGGCTCGCGCGAGGTGTTCGGCGAGGTCGGTGATGGCGTCGCCGAGATCGGCGCCCGGGGCCTCGACGAGGCCGTCGGTGTACAGGGCGAGCACGGCGCCGGGCAGGATGGGGATCTCGGTGGCCTCGTAGTCGGCGGCCGGGTCGACGCCGAGCAGGAGCCCGTGCGGCGGATCGAGGACTTCGGCGCGGCCGTCGGGGTGGCGCAGCAGCGGGGGAAGGTGCCCCGCGGAGGCCAGGTGGGCGCGGTGGCGCGCAAGGTCGATGTGGACGTAGAGGCAGCTGGTGAACAGGCCCGGGTCGAGGTCGGTGAGCAGGCGGTTGATCCGGGTGAGGACCTCCCCGGGAGGCGCTCCCGCGGTGGCGTGGACGGCGGTGCGGACCTGCCCCATGAGCGCGGCGGCCCGTACGTTGTGGCCTTGGACGTCGCCGATCGCGGCGGCGACGGTGGTGTCGTCGAGGCGGATGACGTCGTAGAAGTCACCGCCGATGTCCATGCCGTGGGTGGCGGCCAGGTAGCGCGCGGCCGCCTCCAGCCCGGGCACGTCGGGGAGGGCGGCCGGGAGCAGCCCGGTCTGCAGGCCGTGGGCGAGCTGGTGTTTGGCGTCGTACAGACGGGCGCGATCCAGGGCTTGGGCGATCAGCCCGGCGAAGGAGGTCAGGGCGGCGCGGTCGTCCGGCGTGAAGGGGCGGGGCTCGTCATAGGAGACCACGCAGCAGCCGACCGGGCGCCCGGAGACGATCAGCGGCAGGAAGGCCCAGGACGCCCTTCCGGTCAACCGCGGGATGTCGGGGTTGAGCCGCGCCATCTCACCGGGGGAGGCGAAGAAGAGGGGCATCCCCCTGATCAGGGCGCGCACGGCGGGGGATGTCTCGTCCCGGAAGGGGGGAAGGTCGAGGCGGTCGATGACCTCGGGCCGGTAACCGCGGTGGCCGACGACACGGAGCCGGTCGCCCTCGGCCACGGCCACGACGAAACCCTGGGCGCCGAAGGCGGACATGACCTGGTCGGCGGCCAACTCGACCACGTCCCGCACGCTGACGGCCTCGGTGAGCGTGGCGGCCAGGTGCATCAGGTCGTACAGCGACCCCGCCCTCGCCGACGCGGCGTGGCCCTCCCCGTGCTCCGATCCCAGGATGGCCCCCGGGACGGTGCCGTCAGCGGGGGTGATGAGGACGCTGATACCGGAGGCGTCCGGGTAGAGCCGGAAGTCCAACCGCCGGTCCGGTGGGCACAGGGCGGTGAAGGACGTGGGGCGGCGGCTGATCACCGCGGCCCGGTAGCGGTCCTCCACGGCCGGGTCGTCCAGCCACGGCAGCGCCTCCCAGGGCAGTGCTCCGAGCAGGTTCGGGACGCTGCTCCCGACCAGGTCGGCCGCGGTGGCGTCGATGAAGGTGATCCGACCTTCCAGGTCCAGCGCGCAACAGCCCTCCGGGAGGCGGCCGGCGAAGTCCACCGCGGCCAGCGCCTCGACCAGCGCGGGCCTGCGCGGACGCGGCGGGGACCACAGGTGCGGCTCGCCTCCGGCCAGTACGGGGTGCCCGTCCTCGGCGGCGTTCTGGAGGACCGCGCCCATGCGGTCGCAGGTGCTCTCGACCGTCTCACGCTCGTACGCGCTCAGCTGCGGCTGGTGCGAGCCGGGCCACAGAAGGACCACGCTGCCCCACACCGTGGTGCTGGTCGTGATCGGCGCGGCGGCCAGCGCGAGGTGATAGGGCAGGACGAACGCGAGCCGCGGGTAGCGGAAGGACAGCTCGGCGTGGCTGCCGACCCACACCAGGCGCCGCTCGCGCACGGCCTCGGCCGCGGGGATCGGATCCACCAGCGACACGCGCGCCCACGGCGCGGCGACCTGGCGGGACCCCCCGGACAGCGCGACCAACCGCAGTATCCGATCGCCCGGCGCCCACAGGTACACCGAACCCACCGAGGCACCGGTCTCCCGCACGACCCGGGACAGGGCGCGGTCCAGCAGCTTAGGTCCGGATTCCGTGCCAGGATCGGAGCCGTCGGTCTCCCGCACGCTCTCACCCTCTCCCGTGCGCCCCGTAGGAGAATCCCCCTCCGCGCCCCACCCGCCTCGGTCGGAGTCGAACGGCACCGCCCGCCCGCGTTCCGGACGGCGATGCCGCCGGTGACGGGCTGGCCGATCCGGTGGTGGTGTCGCACCGGATCCGCGGAAGCGCCCATATGAACACGATACGCCCAGGTGACCGACGGGGCGCGTGGTCGACACCACGCACCCCGTCCTCGTGTTCCGTTGCCCGGAGCGGTCACCCCGCCGGAGCGGGGCGAGGGCCCGAGGCGGGATCTCCTAGTCCACCAGGGAACGGATGGAGCGCAGGGCCACCGACAGCGTCGGCAGGTCGAAGCGCTCGCTCTCCTGGATCTCGGAGAGGGTGATCCCCGACCGCTCCACGCTGTCACGGTTCTGTTCGGACCAGGCGTCGAGCAGTTCGGCCGTCGAGTCCGTGTCGGCCGCCTCCAGCACGCGCCCGGTGAGGTCGGCGTGCGCGGAGTACAGGTCGTCGCGGAGCGCGGAACGCGCCATCGTCGCCCACCGGTCGTCGCGCGGCAGGTCGATGATCCGCTCACGCCACCAGCTGATGTTGAGCCGGTCGGCGAGCTCGAAGTACAGCTCGGCGACCTTCTCCACCGGGCGGCCGGTGCGGTGCGCGATCTCCACCAGGTCGAGGGTGGAGTAGGCGGGCACCATCACGGCGACCCGCTCGGCCAGTTCGGCGGGCACGCCCATCGACACGTACCGGTCGCGGCGCTCGACGTAGGCCTCCCGGTCGCGCCCCTTGACCAGGTCGACCAGGCGCGGCAGGACCTCGCCCACCCCGTCGGCGAAGTAGCCGATCTCGCTTCGGATGTCGAAGGGGAAGCTGCGGTGGCGCAGCAGCCACCGGGCGGAGCGCTCGGCGAGCTTGCGGGTCTCCAGCAGCAGTGCCAGCTGGCTGTCCACCGAGATCACGTGGTCCAGTTCCTCGACCTCGCCCCAGTACTTGCGCAGCTGGAGCACCTCCTGGACGACCAGGTAGGCGCGGGCGATGTCGGCGGCGCTGGAGCCGAGCTCCTCGTTGAGCCGGAAGGCGGAGGTCACCCCGGAGCGGTTGACCATCTGGTTGACCACCTGGTTGACGATGATCTCCCGGCGCAGCGGGTGCGAGGCCACGCTCGGGGCGAAGCGCTCCGAGCGCAGCGGCGTCGGGAAGTAGTCGGTCAGGGTGTCGGCCAGGTAGGGGTCGTCGGCCAGGTCCGACCGGCCGATCTGCTCCTTGAGGTCGATCTTGGTGTAGGACAGCAGGGTCGCGAACTCGGGGCTGGTCAGCCCCTTGCCCGCAGTGCGCCGCTCGGCGATGACCTTGTCGGAGGGCAGGTCCTCCAGCTTGCGCTTGAGGAGCTTGGTGCGCTCCATGTGGCGCATGTAGCGGCCGTGGACGTGCAGCATCTGCGTGTCCTGCTTGCGCGCGGCGGCGAGCACGGTGTTCTGCGCGTAGTTGTTGTCCAGGACCAGCGAGGCGACCTCGTCGGTCATGTCGATGAACAGCTGGTCGCGGTCGGCCTTGGACAGTTCGCCCGCCCGCACCTCGCGGTCGAGCATGATCTTGATGTTCACCTCGTGGTCGGAGGTGTCCACGCCCGCCGAGTTGTCGATGGAGTCGGTGTTGATCCGACCGCCCTCGCGGGCGTACTCGATCCGGGCCGGCTGGGTCAGGCCGAGGTTGCCGCCCTCGCCGACCACCTTCACGCGCAGCTGGTCGGCGTTGACGCGTACCTGGTCGTTGGCCTTGTCGCCCGCGTCGGCGTGCGCCTCGGTGCTCGCCTTGACGTAGGTGCCGATGCCGCCGTTCCACAGCAGGTCGACGGGGGCGGTGAGCACGTACCGGATCAGCTCGTCCGGGGTGACCGCCTCGACCTCCGGGTCGATGCCCAGGACCGCCTTGACCTGCGGCGTGAGCGGTACCGACTTGGCCGAGCGCGGGAACACGCCACCGCCCTCGGAGATGAGGTCGGAGTCGTACTCGGCCCAGGTGCTGCGCGGCAGCTCGAACATGCGCCTGCGCTCGGCCCAGGAGGCGGCCGGGTCGGGGTCGGGGTCCAGGAAGACGTGGCGGTGGTCGAAGGCGGCGACCAGCCTGATCTGCTTGGACAGCAGCATCCCGTTGCCGAACACGTCACCGGACATGTCGCCGATGCCGACGACGGTGAACGGCTCCTCCTGGACGTTCACGCCCATCTCGCGGAAGTGGTAGGCCACCGACTCCCACGCGCCGCGGGCGGTGATGCCCATCGCCTTGTGGTCGTAGCCGACCGAACCGCCGGAGGCGAAGGCGTCGCCGAGCCAGAAGTCCCGTCCCAGGGAGATCTCGTTGGCGATGTCGGAGAAGGTCGCGGTGCCCTTGTCGGCGGCGACCACCAGGTAGGAGTCGTCGCCGTCGTGCAGGACGGTGCGCTCGGGGTGGACCACCTCGCCGTCGACCAGGTTGTCGGTGACGTCGAGCAGGCCGCTGATGAACTGCTTGTAGCAGGAGACGACCTCGGCCATCACCTGGTCGCGGGTGCCGTCCTTGGGCAGGCGCTTGCAGACGAATCCGCCCTTGGCGCCGCTGGGGACGATCACCGAGTTCTTCACCATCTGGGCCTTGACCAGGCCGAGGATCTCGGTGCGGAAGTCCTCGAAGCGGTCCGACCACCGCAGGCCGCCGCGGGCGACCGAGCCGAAGCGCAGGTGCACGCCCTCGACCCGCGGCGAGTACACGTACATCTCGAACCGGGGCCGCGGGTGCGGCAGGTCCGGGATCTCCTGCGGGTTGAGCTTGAGCACCAGGTACGGGTGGCCCTGGTAGTGGTTGGTGCGCAGGGTGGCGTTGATCGCCGCCGTGAACGACCGCAGGATCCGGTCGTGGTCCAGGCTGGCGACCGCCTCCAGTTCGCCCTCGATCTTGCGGAGCAGGGCGTCGGAGCGCTCGTCGCGCCCGGCGTCGGACTGGTCGGGGTCGAAGCGGGCCTCGAACAGCTCCACCAGCAGGTTGGCGATGGAGACGTTGGCGGCGAGCACGTCGGCGATGAAGTCCGGCGTGAACGTGGCGCCCGTCTGGCGCAGGTACTTGGCGTAGGCCCGCAGCACCATGAGCTGGCGCCAGTCGAGCCCGGCCCGCGCCACGAGGGCGTTGAACCGGTCGGACTCGCCGAGGTCGCGCCAGGAGGCGTCGAAGGCGTCCTCGAACAGCTCCTTGAGCCGTGAGGAGGCCAGGTCCGTCGAGGGAATGGGGCCGAGGCCGAAGTCGTAGATCCACACCCGGCCGACGTCCTTGACCGTGATGTCGTAGGGCCACTCGTCGACGACCTCGACGCCCAGGTTCTCCAGGACCGGCAGGACGCGGCTCAGCGAGATGGGCTCACCGATCCGGTAGAGGCGGAACCGCCAGTCGTCGGCGTCCGGGTCGGGCCGGTAGAGCTCGACGCTGAACTCGCCCGCCCGCTGGTCGGGGTCGGTCCGGCCGAACAGCTCCTCCAGCTCGCCGACGTCGGTGGCCGCGACCTCCGGCGCGTTGTCGACGCGGTAGGCCTCGTTCATGCCGCTCGCGTAGCGGTCCTTGAGCTCCGTGGCCAGGGTGGGGCCGAACCGCGCGGTGAGGGCGGTGTCGAAGTCGGTCTCCCAGGAGCGGGCGGCCTGGCGGACGCGCTCCTCCAGGGCGACCTGGTCGATGTCGGCGAGGGTCTGCCCGTGCTGGGCCCTCGCCACCAGGTACAGGCGGGCGAGCGGGGCCGCCCCGACCATGACGTTGTGGTCCATCGTCGCGCCCTCGAACGCCTCGGCGAGGGCGCTTTGGATGTCCAGGCGCACGCGGGTGCTGTACTCGTCGCGCGGCATGTACACGAAGCAGGACATGTACCGGCCGCCGTAGGGGTCGCGGCGCATGAACAGCTTGGTGCCGCGCCGGTCGCGCAGGCGCAGGACACCGCGGACGATGTTGTACAGCTCGTTGACGGGGATCTGGAGGAGTTCCTCGCGCGGGAAGGTCTCCAGCAGCTCGATGAGGTCCCTGCCGTCGTAGCTGTCGGCCTCGAACCCGGCCAGCGCGAGCACCTCGGCCTGCTTGCGGCGCATGATCGGGATCTGCGTGATGCTCGCGGTGTTGGCCTGCGGCGTGAACAGGCCGAGGAAGCGCCGCTCACCGACGATGTTGCCCTGGGCGTCGAACTTCTTGACGCCGATGTAGTCGAGGTACTTGGGCCGGTAGACGGTGGCGCGGGAGTTGGCCTTGGTCAGGACCAGGACGTAGGGCTCGCGGGCCTTGGCGCGGATCTCCGGGGGCAGGGCGGCGAAGCTGGTCGAGGCCGGGGAGTCCATGCGCAGGATGCCGAGCCCGGATCCGGGTTCGGGGCGCAGGGCGTCGTCGCCGTTCTCGTCGGTGACCAGCGCGTACTCGCGGTAGCCCATGAAGGTGAAGTGGCGGCCGGCCGCCCAGCGCAGGAAGTCGACGCTCTCGCCGATCTCGCGGGGGTCCACGCCACCGGCGGCGAGGCGGTCGGGGTAGGCCGCGAGCTCGTCGGCGATCCGGATCGCCCGGTCGCTCATCTTGGCGGAGTCCTCGTTCACGTACCGGACGTCGTTGAGGACGCTCTCGACGCGGTCGGTGATCTCCTTGATGCGCTCGGGGTCGGTCTGCCGGTCGATCTCGATGTGCATCCACGACTCGTCCGTGGGCAGCAGGCCCTCGCCGCCGATCTCCGGGTCGACCTCGCGCAGGACGCCCTCCAGGTCGCGGCCGACGGTCATCTGGGGGTGGATGATCAGGCGGGCGCCGGCACCGAGCTCGTTGAGCGCCATGGTGACGGAGGAGACGAGGAAGGGGGCGTTGTCGGTGACGATCTCCAGGACACTGGTCTGCTGCTCCCAGCCGTCGTGTTCGACGGTGGGGGTGAACACGCGGACCTTGGCGCGGCCGGGCACCCGTTCGAGGCCGAACTCACGGTGCGAGGCGGCGATGCCGCAGATCTGCTCGGGGGAGCGGCCGACGAGCTCCTCGGGGTCCGTGTGGCGGTAGTAGAGGGGGAGGAAGCGGCGGACGGCCTCATCAGGGCTCAACCGGGGCCCTGGGGACCACCGGGAGGCCGCGTCGGTGAGCAGCTTCTGGAGGAAGACGTCGGATTGCCCGGACATATGGCTCTCTCACTCCTTTGTGAGCAACGTCGTGGAGCAGCGGAGGAACACCCGGTCATATGACCTGTGAACTTCCGTGCCGTGTTGTGAGGATCTGTGAACCCCTCTGGCCGCGAGGGACGCACGTGGACGGTGATTGGGTGTGTACCTGTGCGCACAGGCGAAGGTCGGCGAGGTCTCGGGACGCCGTTGTCCCGTCCCCACCCGCAGACCAGGCTACTGGTTTTCGCCACTGAGAACAGGACCAACACCGTTACGCGGTGATTACGTACTGTTAGAACCGGATTGCGGGGGTCCGTCACCCCGCGAACGCCCCCGTTCGGCGGCCTCCTGTGAGGGCGTGTGAGAGGCGTCAGGAGGTGGTCGCCTGGTGGACCGCGGTCATCACCGCGCGCGGGTCGGTCAGGTCCTCCAGGACCGCCGTCGCCCCGGCGTCGCGCAGCTGGCCCTCGGTGGCGGACCCGGTGAGGACGGCGACGGGGGTGGCACCGCCGATCACCGCCGCGCGCACGTCGGGCACGGAGCTGGTGACCAGGACCGTTTCGCTCTCGGCGTAGGTGTGGCCGCCCTCGCCCGCCGCGTGCAGCCGGATCGACTGGATGAGGCTGGACTTGGGGTAGTTGACCGATCCGAACCCGCCCACGGCCAGGTCCAGGTAGGAGTCCAGGCCGAACGCCGCGAGCTTGGCCGTGGCGGTCGCGCGGGTGCTGCCGCTGACCACGGTCTGGACGGTGTCGGGCATCCCCGCCACCGCCGCCAGCGAGGCCGTCGCGCCGGGCATGACGCGGCCCTTGGCGGGGAGTTCGTCCGCGCGCCGGACGAAGGCCGCCTCCAGGGCGGTCAGAAAGCGTTCGAGGGTGGCGTTGTCGGGCTCGACGTCGGTGTCGTTGCGGGCGCAGAACTCGAAGAACATCTCCGAGTCCGTGCGCCCCTCGGCGGAGGTCAGGTAGACGAGGGGGTCACCGGTGACCTCCTCGAAGGCCTCCGCGTGGGCGGCCCTCATCACGCGGCCCGCGTCGAGGAGGGTGAGGTCGACGTTCCATAGCACCAGGCGGCTGATGGCGGACTCCTCGGGGATCGGGGGCGGGGGACGCACCCATCTTGCCGTATGGGCGGATCGGGGCGGTAACGGGCCCGAGACCGAGCCGTGGCCCCGCCGTGTCCGTGTCCGGGTCGGTCACGTCCGCGCCCGGGGTCGGCGCGCGCTGTTATCTTGTCGAGCGCGAATCCGGCGATCCACCCCTTTCCGGGCATGGCCGCCGGGTCACGAACGCGGTGAGGAACGGGGACAAGGCGCGCATCGCGCCCGGCGGCATCGTGATCACCGGCTCCGGCACGGGCAGGGGACCACGCCCACGTCATCGGGCCGAGACCGCGGGGAGGGAGGAGAAGTGACCCGCGAGGCCCAATCACCTCGCGGGGGTTCAGCCTCCGATGTGCTTCTTCCAGGGGCCGTCGGCGACGAGCCAGTGCGGGACGATCCGGATCGGGAAGGGCAGCTCGGTCTCGAAGACGTCCTCTCCGTAGACCTGGGTGATGTCCCGGTACTGGCCGTTCTCCAGGCGCATCTCACTGATGCCGACCTTGTCCGGGTGCGGGTTGACGATCCAGTAGGACTCGATCCCGAAGGCGGCGTACTCGGCGCGCTTGGTGTTGCTGTCGCGGAGCACGCTCTCGGGGGAGAGGATCTCCACGGCCAGCAGCGGCGGTTTGGTCAGATAAGGGCGTTCGGCGGCGTCGGCCCGGATGACCGCCAGGTCCGGGATTCGGTGATGGGTCCGGTCCGCGTTGAAGTTGATACCCGGACCGGTGAGCACGGTGAACTCGTCGGGTGCTTCCGCGATGAGATGGTAGGTCAGGCGGGAGTCCACGGACGTGTGGTCGAAGACGGGGGCCGGAGACACGTCAAGCCTCCCGTCGACCAACTCGTAGCGCCGCCCGTCGTCCGGCATGCGCGCCAGATCGTCGACGGTCAGGGGCCGGTCGGGTGCTTCCGTGTCCCGGATACTCATGACAGACATACTGCCTCCTCGACTCCATGAGAGCCAGTATCCAGAGCGATCCCCTGGTTACCGACGGGTTTCCCGAAGAACCCGCGTTGGAGAGGTCACCAGTCGGGCGAAGGACACCCACTCGGCGGCCTCGACAGGGAGAAAGCCCAGTTCGGGGTGCTTGGAGTCGCGGATGGCCGCACCGGTGGGCAGGTCGGCGACCTCCACGCAGTTCTCTCCGCCAGTGGAGTAGGAGGACTTACGGAACTCCAGCAACATGGTCAGGCTCGCTTGTCGTGCTCGGCGGCGATGGAACTGATGAGGTCGATCGACCCCTGCGGATCCAGCGCCAGGTTCTGGACGGCGTCGAAGATCAGCGCGTGCTGATCAAAGTAGTCTTCGTCCTCAACGTACAGCGCCTCAACCACAGTGGGGATCGAGACGATCCCCGGCTCAGGCCGGGGGAAGTCGAACAGAGTGAACGCTCCATCGATCGCAGGATGAGCACCAACCTCATCTGGAAGCACCAGAACCGTCACCTTGTAGTGAGCAGCCATGCCGACGAGGAAGCGAAGCTGCTCCGCCATGACAACGTGAGAACCCACAACCTTACGCAGAGCAGGCTCATCAACCACGGCAGTCAGATATGGGCCTCTGGGCTTATCCAGCACAGCGCGACGCGCCATGCGTGACTCCACTTTGCGCTCGATCTGCTCTTGAGGCACCACCTGACTAGCTTTCACCACAGCCGCCGCGTAGGCAGGGGTCTGGAGCAGACCAGGAACCACAACTGCCTCGTAGGACCTGATTCGAACAGCCTCAGCTTCCAGGTCAGGCAACGAACCGGGAAAGAGGTCAGCGTATTCATGCCAATCGCTGCGCCCGCGAGCCGTCTCGGCCAGACTGAGAAGGTGCTCCCGCTCCTCCCCCACGACCTCGTAGATCTCCAGCAGAGTTTCGATCTCTTCCCGCTTCGGGAACTTCCACTCGTTGCGCTCGATGCGGGTGAGTCTTGCGCCCGAGGTCCAACCCATGCGCTTGGCGACCTCCGCGGACGTCAATGCGGACTTCTCGCGCAGTCGCCTCAGGGCTGCGGACAGCCGACGACGACGCACACCCGGCGCCCCACTCGCAGTCACACGGACCCCCACTCTCCACTCGGATCTGCTCCCTGATCGTAGACCCCACGCCATGAGAAAAATCCTTGCGGACAAGAATTAAGCCTTGAGATCCTTGCGCGCAAGGATCATCCTGGACTCAGTCGCACACCCCTACCGGGTGGCACCTCCTCTGAGTTAGGAGCTGACTCCATGGCGTCAACGAACGTGCCCAGCGTCGAGCTGTACACCGAAGTGGTCCAGGTGATCCGGGGAGGTGAGCCCGACGACGACGGCATCTCCCTCGCGGGCCGCATCTCTCCCCTCACGCCCACCTACAACACCCACACCTGCGCGTGTTCCTGCATGCCCCTCCCCCACAGCCTGTGGGAGTACCTGGAGCGGCTGAACCCCTACGCCGACGACAGTGACGTCTGGCTGCGGGTCCTCTGCGAGGGCGACGACGGCACGGACCTCCCCGAGGGCGCCACGCTCATCGGCTCCCGGCGGGTGAGCTACCACGTCAGGTGAACAGGCATCCGTGCCGTTGGGCGACGCCACCCTCGTACCGTGGCGCCGCCCATCAGCACGGCCGCCATCAGGCGACAGGTCGAACCGACACGCGGCGGGTGGTCGCTCTCCTTCGGACGTTCTGTCCCCATGCGGTTGTACGGTGCCACCGGTCGCGAAACGTGATCGGAGATCCCCGGAGGAGGGTGCATGTCGCAGCTGTTGAGGGTCCACTGCTTCTGCGTGTCGCGGGACGGGTTCGGCTCCGGTGAGGGGCAGAGCCCGGAACGGCCCTTCGGGCACGCCGACCCCACCGCCCTGTTCTCCTGGGCGGGCGCCACCGCCAGCTGGCCGAACCGCACCGACCTCGGCGGTTCGCGCGGGCTGGACGACTACATGACCCGCGAGTTCGCCCGCGACATCGGCGCGGAGATCATGGGGCGCAACAAGTTCGGCCCCCAGCGCGGCCCCTGGAAGGACCACGAGTGGAAGGGGTGGTGGGGCGACGAACCGCCGTTCCACACGCCGGTCTTCGTGCTCACCCACCACGTACGCCCCTCCTTCGCCCTGTCCGACACCATCTTCCACTTCCTCGACGCGACACCGGCCGAGGCGCTGGAGCGCGCGAAGGAGGCGGCCGGGGGCAAGGACGTGCGGCTGGGCGGCGGGACCACCACCATCCGCGAGTTCCTCGAGGCCGACCTGGTCGACACGTTGCACGTGGCCGTCGCACCCGTCGACTTCGGCGGGGGTGAACGGCTGTGGGAGAGCCCCGAGGAGCTGGACGACCGCTTCCACCACGAGGCGGTGCCGAGCCCCAGCGGGGTCACCCACCACCTGTTCTGGCGGCGCTGACCCCTGGCCCGCGCCGAACCGTCATGCCGGGCGGCACAGAGTTTTCGTTTTTTTCGAATATGGTAACCTTGTGTCATGGCAACGACACTGCGTGAACGAACGATCCTTCCGCCTGACGACAGATCGGCACTGACCGCGCTCGCCCGTGGCCTGACCGACGAACAGTGTCCGCAGGCACGCCTGGTCGGCCCGGAGGGTTCTGAGATAGAACTCCCCGAGGAGCTCTACGCCGTCCTGCGCGACGTCGTGGCCGCGCTCTCCCAAGGGATGGCGATCTCCATCGCTCCCCACAACACCATGCTGACCACGCAGGAGGCGGCCGACCTCCTCTGTATCTCCCGCCCCACTCTGGTCAGACTTCTGGGCGACGGCGAGATTCCCTTCAGCATGCGCGGGCGGCACCGCCGTGTCCTCCTCCGCGACATCCTCGACTACCAGGAACGCACCAGGCGGGAGCGCGAGCAGGTTCTGGACCAGATGGCCGCCGAAGCCGAGGACATGGGCCTGTACGAGGCGACCGAAACCCCAGAGAACACCAGGTGAGAGCAGACACCAGTGGCCTTCCCCGCCTTCCTCGACACGTGTGCGCTCTATCCCGCCTACCTGTGCGACACGCTCCTACGCCTCGCCGTCGCGGGCGCCTACCGGCCACTGTGGTCAGCCGATGTCCTTGACGAGCTCAGGCGCAACGTGATCCGACGCGGTATCGGTGCCGACAGGGCGGAGCGCAGGATCTCACAGATGGACCGCGCCTTCCCCGACGCCCGTGTTCGCGGCTACGAGGCGCTGATCGACGGCATGGAGAACGACCCGAAGGACCGGCATGTCCTCGCGGCGGCCGTGCGCGCCAACGCCGAGGTCATCGTCACCTTCAACACCAAGGACTTCCCGATTGCGGCGCTCAAGCCCTACGACGTCCTCGCCGTGCACCCGGACGACTTCCTTCTCGACCAACTCGACCTGTACCCGGGCCTGACTCTCGGGGTTCTGGAGAAACAGGCCGCCTCCTACCGCAGGGAACCGACCACCGTACCCGGTGTACTCGCGCTTCTGGAACGGACCGGCGTCCCGCGGTTCGGCGCCGAGGTCCGGCGGCACCTGCGCTGACGCCACCTGCCTTGCCCTGACGTCGGCGTCAAGGTCTACCGTCATTGGCATGCGCATCGGTGAACTCGCGGAACGGGCCGGGGTCAGCACCCGGACCCTGCGGTACTACGAATCCCTCGGGCTGCTGCCCGAGCATCGTGCGGCCAACGGGTACCGCGTGTACGGCGACGACGACCTGCGGCTGGTGGAGCAGATCCGCCTGCTCCAGGACTTCGGGTTCGGGTTGGAGGAGACCCGGCCCTTCGTCGAGTGCCTCCGGTCGGGCCACCCGACCGGGGACTCCTGCCCCGCCTCGATCAACGTCTACCGCGACAAGCTCGCGGAGCTCGACGCGCTGATCGACCGACTGCGAACGGTGCGCGACCAGGTGGGCGCGCAGCTGGCCGAAGCCGAGGCACGACTGCCCGAGGCGCCCGAGCCGCTGTGCCAGATGGAGGGACCCCGACCATGACGACGACACGCGTGACCGAGACCGCCGAGGAGACCTTCGCCGAGGACGTGCTGCGGTCGGATCTGCCGGTGCTGGCGGTGTTCACCGCGAAGCACTGCGCTCCGTGCCGCCAGCTGGCCCCCGTCCTGGAGTCACTCGCCGGGGACCTGCCCGACCGGCTCAGGGTCGTCCGGATCGACGTGAACGCCAACCCCGGCCTGACCCGCGACCAGGAGGTGATGGGCACACCGACCATGCTCCTCTTCCGCGGGGGCGAGCCGGTGCGCAAGATGGTCGGCGCGCTCCCCAAGCGCCGGATCCTCCAGGAGATCGAGCGGCTGTCCTGAACGGCCCGACCGTGCGGCGCTACGCGCCGTCCTCCTCGACGAGGTAGCGCAGCTCCTGGACGGCGAACCACATCAGCTCGTGGTCCTCGGCCGCGTCGGAGGCCGGGTCGGCCGCCGCCTTGGCCACGTCCTCCACCGCGCCCGCGTCGTCCACGTGCGCCGACGCCAGCTTCTTGTAGGGCACGGAACCGGTGACCCGTACGCGGATCACCCCGGGACCCGCCGCGCCCACACGCTCGACCACGTGGTCGGGCATGGTCGCGGCCAGCACCACCCGGCGGCGGGGCGCGTCGGGGTCGGCCGCCAACAGGGTCAGCGACTCGTCGGCGGCCGCGTACATGGCGTCGTACTCGGCCTCCTCCGCGTCGACCCCGGAGTCGGGGTCGGCCGCGAAGGCGGTCAGCGGGTCACCGTCCACCCGCCCCTCCTCGAGGACCTTGGCGAGGGCGGGGACGGTGCTGGGCAGGAAGACGTACATCGGCTCTCCGGGATGGTGTGCGGTCCCCTTGAGTCTGCCAAGGAACCGGTGGTGGACGCGCCACCGCCCCGCCGGCCGGGGTGGCCGGTCAGGCCGCGCGGGAGTCCCGCGCGTCCGGGGTGTTCGAGGGATCGGAGCCGTTCGGGGGGCCGTGCGTGGTGTCGGGTGCCAGGAGGCGGTCCAGTTCGCTCCGGGTCGTGGCCGCGTCGGTGTGCAGGATCCCGGTCATGCCGAGCTCCTCGGCGGTGTCGATGTTGTGCGGCAGGTCGTCGATGAACACGCAGTCCTGCGGCCGCAGGCCGAGCCGTTCGCAGGTGTGCAGGTAGATCCGGGGTTCGGGCTTGCGCATCCCCACCTCGCCGGAGATGACGATCTCGTCGAAGGTGGAGTCGAAGTGCTCGCGGGGGTAGCCGTTGCCCCAGGAGTTGGACAGCAGCGCGGTGCCCACGCCGGTGCGGCGGACGGCGCGCAGCGTCTCGTACATCTCGTGCACCGGCTCGAACCGGGCGAACATCCGGTGGATGAGGCCCTCGGCGACCACCGGGCCGCCGTCGGTGAGCTTGAGCAACTCGGCCAGGTCACGCTCGAAGCGGGCGGTGTCGATCTCACCGCGCTCCAGCGCGTGGACCGGGTTGTTCCCGTCCAGACTGCCGTCGAAATAGGGGCGCATGACCCTCTGGTAGTGGGCGTGGTCGATGCGCTCGTCGTGGAGCCAGGCACCGATCGAGTCGAGCAGCGGCGTGGTGAGCACTCCGCCCCAGTCCGAGATGACGCCTCGGCGGGTGCCGTTCATCCGATCCCCTCCATCCGTGTCGCGGATCCGACCCGGCCGGTCCTCGGAGGGGGCCCGAGTGTCCGGGCGGGGATGCGTTCTTCCCGTTCCGGACACGTTTCAACCACTTCCGGCGATCAAGAAGGGGGCGGACGGGTCAGAAGGTGAGCCCGGTCCCCGCCTCCACACCGGCCCCGGGGATGTCCACGGGGAGCTTCCCGGAGGGCTCCACCTCGCCCGCGATGACCCGTGCGGCGGCGGTCCTGGACACGTCCACCGACGAGTAGACCGCCAGGTAGGCATCGACCTCGGGGAAGACCTCCAGGTCGTAGGGGCCGCCCTGCGCGACCACGACCACGGGTGTCCCCTGGGCGAGCGCGAACTCGACCGGCGTGCGCTGGGCCGCCGACCTCCTGGCGCCGTCGGTGCCCACGACGACCACGTCGGCGCCGGAGTCGACCACCTCCAGTCCGGCGTCGGCGAGCGTGACCGCGATACGGTCGGCTCCCTCCCCGCGCACGCTCACGCGCGTGCCCTCCGCCAGGGGCAGCAGGTCGTCCTCGTTCCGGACCAGGGTCACCGACGCGTCGGCCACCCGCTGGGCGGCCTCTGCGTGTGCGGGGTCGGTCACGGCCGCCGCGGCGGCGTCGGGGTCGACGGGCTCGGGCGGGGCCTCGGTCAGGATGCCGCGCTTCTCCTTGAGGGTGAGCACGCGCAGGACGGAGGCGTCGATCCGCTCCTCGGTCAGCCGCCCCCCGTCGACGGCCGCGCGCAGGGCGGCGACCGCCGCCGCGGGGTCGGGCGGCATGAGCAGCTGGTCGACCCCGGCCTCGACGGCACGGACGGCGACCTCGCCGTCGGAGTGGGTCTGGCGCACGCCCTCCATGTTGAGCGCGTCGGTGGTGACCACCCCGTCGAAGCCCAGTTCGTCGCGCAGGACACCGTCGATGAGCGCGGGAGAGAGCGTGGCGGGTTCGGGGTCGCGCGAACCGTCCAGCCCCGGCATGAGGACGTGGGCGGTCATGACGGCGTCCACCCCGGCCGCCACGGCGGCGCGGAACGGGGGCAGGTGCTCGGCCTCCCACGTCTGGCGCGGCAGGTCGATGACCGGGAGCCCGGTGTGGCTGTCCACGTCGGTGTCGCCGTGGCCGGGGAAGTGCTTGACGACCGGGACGACCCCCGCCCCGGCGTAGGCGTCGGCCTCGGCGACGACCATCTCGGCGACCAGGTCGGGGTCGGAGCCGAAGGAGCGGACGCCGATGACCGGGTTGTCGGGATTGGTGTTGACGTCGGCGACCGGCGCGTAGTCGAGGTTGATCCCGAGCGCGGTGAGCTCGGCGGCGGTGGTGCTGGCGAGCAGCTCGGCCATCGCGGGGTCCCCGGTGGCGCCGACGGCCATGGCGTCCGGGAAGCGGGTGCCCACGGGCAGCCGGGCGACCATGCCCTGTTCCTGGTCGACGCCGACGAACAGGGGGACGCCGGCGCCCTGGCCCGCCGCCAGGCCCTGGAGTCCGGCGGACATCTCGGCGATCTGCGGGGCGTCGGTCAGGTTGGCGTCGAAGTAGATGAGTCCGCCGGGTCGGTACGCCTCGATCTGGGCGGCGTTCTCCGCGGCGGTGGTGCCCTGCGCGGTCAGGACGAGGAGCTGCCCGATCTTGGTGTCGAGGTCCATCTCCTCCAGCACGCGCGGGGCGAGGACCGGCTCGAAGGGCTCCGAGCCCTGGTTGGGCCGCGGTTCGTCGGTCTGGGGCGAGGACCCCACCTCCCCCGTGGTGCAGGCGGACGCGATCAGTGCCAGGCCCACGCAGACCGGGGCCAGGGCGCGTGGAACGGACAGTCTCATGGCGGGTCCCGTCTCCGGCGAAAGGGTGCGGCTCGCCGGAGACTACCGCCTCGGCGTGCCCGGGTGGATCCGCCCCCGCCGGACGGGGCCGAATCCACCCGGGCACGTTCGGGGTTCACCCCCAGGTGAAGAGCGGCTGTCCGTGGTCCACCGCTCCGTCCGCCGGCTCGGTGAGCGCGTCGGCGGCGGCGTCCAGGGCGACCACGGGCACGACCGGGGACTTGCCCAGCGCCGCGACCCCGCTCGGGGACCACCGCACCACCGGGGTGCCCGCGGCCACCTCGTCGCCCTGCTCGACGAGGAGGGAGAACCCCTCCCCCGCCAGGTCGACGGTGTCGATGCCCAGGTGCACCAGGACCCCCCGGGTCTGGTCCGGGGCCATCACGACGAACGCGTGGGGGTGGAGCTTGGCCACCGTTCCGGCGATGGGCGAGCGCGCCTCCTGGAGGTCACCCGCGCCGCCCTGCTCCGAGTCGGGGTGGACGGCCAGACCCGGGCCGACCATGCTCTGGGAGAAGACCGGGTCGGGAACCGTGTCGAGGGGGCGCGCCGTGCCCGGTACGGGGGCCAGGACGCGGAGTGCGTGGTCCGACATGTGGGGGGAAACCTTCCTCGTGGGGGGGTGGTCAGTCGAGCAGGTCCTGGATGTCGTCGGTGAGGGTGTCGGCCTCCGGGCCGACGACCACCTGGACGATGGTGCCCGAGCTCATGACCCCGTGGGCGCCCGCGGCCTTCAGCGCGGCCTCGTTCACCAGTCCGGGGTCCTTGACCTCGGTGCGCAGGCGGGTGATGCACGCCTCGATGTCCTCGATGTTGGCCGCGCCGCCGAGCCCGGCCACGATCGCGGTCGCCTTGTCCGCCATGGGTCCTCCGTTACGTGTACAGACGGGGAGCTCCCCCGTGGGTTGAGGTGAGCTTAGAGGTCTCCGGTCCCGCCGCACCAGGGTTTCCGGACGACTGGTCTGGACCGGGGGCGCGATTCGGGGTCAGGAGGTCTGGGTGACCTTGTTCAGGCCGCGCGGGACGTCGGGGTTGTAGCCCAGGCGGCGGGCGAGGCGCTCGGTGAGCAGCTGCGCCGGGACGATGAGGTTCATCGGGGCGACCCACTCGGGCACGTTCGGGACGGGCACGGACAGGTCGCTGGCCGCGGCGAGGGCGTCACCGCCGCCGAAGCCGAAGACCGGGGCTCCGGCGGAGCGGACGCGGTCGGCCAGGGCCACCGTGCCCTGAAGCGTGGGGCCGGAGGGGGCGGCGACCAGCAGCGCGGGGGTGCGCGGGTCGACGACCGCGATGGGGCCGTGCTGGAGGTCGGCGTAGGACAGGCCCATGGCGTGCAGGTAGCAGGCCTCCTTGAGCTTGAGCGCGGCCTCCAGGGCGGTGGAGAAGGCCATGCCGCGGCCGGAGATGACGGCGCCCTGGACGGCGACCATGCGCTCGACGATCTCCTCCAGCGCGTCGGTGGGCGCGGCGAGGGTCTCCTCGATGCCCTCGGAGACGCGCTCCAGGTCGCCAGCGTCCAGGTCGGCCCCCAGACCGAGGGCGAGGACGGCGAGGGCGGCCAGCTGGGTGTTGTAGGTCTTCGTGGCGGGTACGGCGACCTCGCTCCCCGCCCGGGTGACCAGGGCGACGTCGGACTCGGCCGCGAGCGGGGAGTCGGCCCCGTTGGTGACGCCGACGGTCCGGGCGCCGCAGTCGGCGGCCCAGCGCATGGTCTCGACGATCTCCTCGGTCTTGCCGGACTGGGAGATGGCGACGGCGAGGACGTCGGAGAGGTCGATCTTGGCGCCGTAGGCGGTGGCGATGGAGGGCGAGCCCAGGGTGGCCAGGCGGCCGGTGTGGGCCTGGAGCAGGTAGCTGCCGTAGACCGCGGCGTTGTCGGAGGAACCGCGCGCGATGAAGAGCACGTGCTTGGTGGAGCGCCCCAGGGCCTCGATCTCCGGGCGCAGCGGGAGCAGCTCCGCGAACGTGCGGCGGAGGGCCTCGGGCTGTTCGGCGATCTCGGAGCGCATGACGCTCGTCGTGGTGGTCATGGAGAACCTTCCCTGGGGTGCGGGCCGCCGTGCGCGGAATGTATTGACACGCGGTCGGAGCTGTGGTCTAGTCCGGACTATACCAGTCTTACCCCGATTCTCCCGGGGACGGGTCGGTCACACCGGCCAGGGTGCCCGGGTGCGTCTCGCGCTAGGGTCGTACGCCGACCTCACCCGCCGAACGAGAAGGCCGTCCGCCCATGTCGATCGACCCCAGCAACCCGCTTCCCAAGTACAGCCAACTCCGTGACCTGCTCCTGGACTGGATCACGGAGTCCGGACTGGGTGTGGACGACATGATCCCGTCCGAGCGCGAACTGAGCACCGCCTACCAGCTCTCGCGCATGACCGTGCGCCAGACCATCGACCTGCTCGTGTCCGAGGGCCGTCTGTACCGGGTCCCCGGCAAGGGCACCTTCATCGCCCGACCCAAGATCGAGATGTCCCTCGTCCTGGCCTCCTTCAGCGAGGACATGCGCGCCCGCGGGTACGAGCCCGGAGCCCGGGAGCTGATCCGCCAGGTCATCCCGGCCAGCGGCCACACCGCGCGCATGCTCGACATCGCGCCCGGCACCCTGGTCCACCACATCGAGCGGATGCGCACCGCCGACGACGAGCCCATGGCGGTCGAGCGCTCCAACATCCCGGCGGCGATGGTGCCGGGGCTGGAGGACTTCGACCTGGCCGAGCGCTCCCTGTACGAGGTGCTGGAGAACGAGTACGACATCCTCCTGGACTCCGGTGAGCAGACGATCGAGGCGGGAATCTGCGACTCCGCGGACTCCCGGCTGCTCGGTCTGCCCGCCGGCAGCCCGGTGCTGGTCATGCAGCGCCGGAGCTTCGCGAAGGGACAGTGCGTGGAGTTGGCGCTGTCCACCTACCGCGCCGACCGCTACCAGCTGCACTCGCGGCTGGACCCCCGTCGGCACGGCGACTGAGCAGGGGGTGTGCGGTGGGCACCGCCCGTCGTGACGGGTGGGTGTCGGCCGCACTCCCTCAACATCGCGCCCGGAGGGCGCAGTCCGAGAAAGGCCCCCCATGAGTCCGGACCAATCCCCCGCCACGACCGAACGGTCGACGCCGCAACGGTCGTCCAGTTCCCTGGCGGTGCTGCAACGCCTGGGCCGCAGCATGATGATGCCCATCGCGGTCCTGCCCGCCGCCGCCCTCCTCCTGCGCCTCGGGCAACCCGACCTCCTGGGTGCCGACGGTGTCGCCAGCTGGCCCGGAATGAGCTGGATGGAGACCGTCGCCGGCGTGATCGGCCAGGCGGGCAACGCCCTGTTCGAGGCGATGCCGCTGCTCTTCGCGGTCGGTGTGGCGATCGGGTTCGCCAAGCGCGCGGACGGCTCGACCGCGCTGGCCGCCCTGGTCGGCTACCTGGTGTTCGACCGCGTCACCAAACTGCTCTTCTTCGAGCAGGGCGGAGAGATCGGTGAACGGGTCACACTGGTGGTGGACTCCGCGTCCATCGTCAACTGGGGGGTGAAGAACCCCAGCGACGTCCTCGGCGGCATCGTCATCGGTATCGTCACGGCGGTGCTCTGGCAGCGCTACCACCGGATCAAGCTGCCCACATGGCTGGGCTTCTTCGGCGGCCGCCGCTTCGTGCCGATCCTCATGGCGGCGGTCGCCACCCTGATCGCCGTGGTCTTCGGACTCGTCTGGCCCACGGTCGGCGGCTGGATCAACGACCTGGGCGCGTGGATCATCGGCGCCGGGTCGGTCGGTGCGGGCATCTACGGCGTGATCAACCGCCTTCTGCTGCCCCTGGGCCTGCACCACATCGTCAACTCGGTCGTGTGGTTCGTGTTCGGCGAGTACACCGATCCGGAGACCGGCACCGTGTACCTGGGCGAGATCAACCGCTACCTGGCGGGTGACCCGAGCGCGGGCGGCTTCCTGTCGGGCTTCTTCCCCGTCCTGATGTTCGGTCTGCCCGGTGCGGCGCTGGCGATCTGGCGCTGCGCCCACCCGTCCCAGCGCGCGAACATCGGCAGCCTCATGATCGCCGCCGCGCTGACCGCGTTCGTCACGGGTATCACCGAGCCGATCGAGTACGCGTTCATCTTCGCCGCCCCGGTGCTGTTCGCGGTGCACATCGTGCTGACCGGCGTCGCGATGGCCGTGCTCAACGCCATCGACGCCCACCTGGGCTTCGGCTTCTCGGCGGGGGCGATCGACCTGCTCATCAACGCGACGAAGTCGAACACGACGGGGCTCGTGTGGATCCTGGCGATGGGCGTCGCCTACTTCTTCCTCTACTACTTCGTGTTCATGTTCCTCATCAAAAAGATGAACCTGCCCACGCCGGGCCGCGAGCCCGCCGAGGACGACGGGACGGCCGCGGCCGCCTCCGGGACCGGCGGGAGCTCCGGGACCGGCGGAGGCGATACGGCGAAGGACGGGGACCGCACCGGCTGAGCCGTGCGCGGCGGAGAACGGCGGTGAGGAATTCGGCGGAGCCGGGTCGCCTCACCGCCGTCCGCTCCGAATGAGGGGGGAAGACGAAGCCCTCTCGAAAGGCGGAGCGATGAACGCACGGACTCCGAAGGCGGGGCGGTGGCGCCGTCCCCTGGTGCTGTGGCCGGTGGCCGGTCTCGTCCTGGTCCTGGTGGCGGCCGGCCTGTGGGCCTTCCAGCCCTGGCGGCTGTTCACCACGCGCACGGTCGAGGAGCCGCCGCCGGCCGCGGCCTCGGCCCCGAGCGCCCCCGACGGCGAGGGCCGGGCAAACGGCGAGGACGGCGAGGACCGGGACGGCGGCGAGGCGGGCGGGGAGACCGAGCCGGTGGTCCTGGCCGGAGGCGAGTTCATCACCCAGGAGCACGACACCTCCGGCACGGTCACCGTCCTGGAGCTGCCCGACGGGTCACGGCACGTCCGCCTGGAGGACCTCGCCACGAGCGACGGCCCCGACCTCCATGTCTGGATCACCGATCAGGAGGCGGGCGGCGACTGGTCCAAGTACCGCGACGGCCGCTACGTCGCCCTCGGCGAGCTGAAGGGAACCCACGGGTCGGCCAACTACGAGATCCCGGCCGACGCCGACATCTCCGGTATGACGAGCGTGGTCATCTGGTGCGACCGGTTCTCGGTCGCCTTCGGCTCGGCTCCGGTCGACCTCTAGGGCATCGGACGGCCAGAACACCGGAACGCGTGTGGGCGCGGCTCCGAGGGGGCGCGCCCACACGCGTTCAGCGGCTACCGGCCGCGCCTACATGGCGGCCGGAGCCCCGTGGCACTTCTTGAACTTCTTGCCCGAGCCGCAGGGGCAGGGAGAGTTGCGAGCGGTACCGGCGTACTCGTCGGTGGACTCGCTGTGCTGCTCGACGGAGCCGTCCTCGCTCGGAGCCGAGTACTGGAGCTGGTCGGGCCGGCCCCCGTCGAAACCGGGAACCACGACGTCCTCCGCCGGCTCGGCCTCCTCGCTGGGGGCCTCGGCCTCGGCGGCCTCCTCCTCGTCGACGACGGTCGCGACGGCGCTCGCTCCGGAGGCCCCGCCGACGGTCGCGGCGGTCTTGGCCGCGGCGGAGGCGGTGAGGGTCGGCTCCTCCTTCTTGCGGACCTGGACCTCCAGGTTGAACATGTAGCCGACGGACTCCTCCTTGATGGCCTCCAGCATCTGCTGGAACATGTCGAAGCCCTCGCGCTGGAACTCGATCAGCGGGTTGCGCTGAGCCATCGCGCGCAGGCCGATGCCCTCCTGGAGGTAGTCCATCTCGTAGAGGTGCTCACGCCACTTGCGGTCCATCACCTGGAGGATGACCCGGCGCTCGACCTCGCGCATGGCCTCCTCGCCCAGCTCGGCCTCACGGGCGTCGTAGGCCTCCTTGGCGTCCTCCACGATCCGGTCGGCGATGAGCTCGCCGGTCAGGGTCGAGGCGTCGCCGTGGTCGTCGAGGAACTCGTCGACGGTGAAGCTGACCGGGTAGATCTGCCGGAAGGCCCGCCAGAGGCGGTCGAGGTCCCAGTCGCTGGCGTCGCCGTCGGAGGTCTCGGCGATGACGTAGCCGCGGAGCACGTCCTCCAGCATCTCGACGACCTGGTCGCGCAGGTCCTGGCCCTCCAGCACCTTGCGGCGCTCGGCGTAGATGACCTTGCGCTGCCGGTTGAGGACCTCGTCGTACTTGAGGACGTTCTTGCGGATCTCGAAGTTCTGGGTCTCGACCTGTCCCTGGGCGGAGGCGATCGCCTTGCTGACCATGCCCGACTCGATCGGCTGGTCGTCCGGGATGTTCAGCTGGTTCATGAGGACCTCCAGGCGGCTGCTGTTGAACAGCCGCAGGAGGTCGTCCTGGAGGGAGAGGTAGAAGCGGGAGATGCCCGGGTCGCCCTGACGGCCCGAACGTCCGCGCAGCTGGTTGTCGATGCGCCGGGACTCGTGCCGCTCGGTGCCGAGCACGTACAGCCCGCCCACGTCGACGACCTTCTCGTGCTCCTCCTCGTACTCCTTCTTGGCCTTCTCCAGCGCCTCCGGCCAGGCCTCCTCGTACTCCTCCGGGGTCTCCAGCGGGCTCAGGCCGCGGTTCTGGAGCTCCTCGTCGGCGAGGAAGTCGGGGTTCCCCCCGAGCATGATGTCGGTACCGCGACCGGCCATGTTGGTGGCGACCGTGACGGAGCCGAGCTTGCCCGCGCGGGCGATGATCGCGGCCTCACGGGCGTGGTTCTTGGCGTTGAGGACCTCGTGCGGCACGCCCTCGCGCTTGAGCATGCGGGACAGCAGCTCGGACTTCTCGACGCTGGTGGTACCGACGAGCACGGGCTGACCGGCCTCGTGGCGCTCGGCGATGTCCTCGGCGACCGCCTGGAACTTGGCGTCCTCGTGCTTGTAGACGACGTCCTTGACGTCCTCGCGGATCATCGGCTTGTTGGTGGGGATCGGCACCACGCCGACGTCGTAGGTCTGGCTGAACTCCGCCGCCTCGGTCTGGGCGGTACCGGTCATGCCGGACAGCTTCTCGTAGAGGCGGAAGTAGTTCTGGAGGGTGACCTTGGCCAGGGTCTGGTTCTCGTCCTTGATCTTGACGCGTTCCTTGGCCTCGATGGCCTGGTGCATACCCTCGTTGTAGCGGCGGCCCGCCAGGACACGGCCGGTGAACTCGTCGACGATGAGGACCTCACCGTCCTTGACGATGTACTCCTTGTCCTTGCGGTAGAGCTCCTTGGCCTTGAGGGAGTTGTTGAGGAAGCTGATGAGGGGCGTGTTGACGGCCTCGTAGAGGTTGTCGATGCCCAGCCAGTCCTCGACCTTGGCCACACCGGACTCGGTGATGCCGACCGTGCGCTTCTTCTCGTCGACCTCGTAGTCCTCGTCGCGCTTCAGACGGGGAGCGATCTTGGCGAACTCGCCGTACCAGCGGGAGTTCTGCTCGGAGGGTCCGCTGATGATCAGCGGGGTGCGCGCCTCGTCGATGAGGATGGAGTCGACCTCGTCGACGATGGCGAAGAAGTGCTCGCGCTGGACCGTGTCGTCCAGGGACAGCGCCATGTTGTCGCGCAGGTAGTCGAAACCGAACTCGTTGTTCGTTCCGTAGGTGATGTCGGCCTGATAGGCCTTGCGCCGGTCGGAGGGGCGCATCTGCGGGCTGACCACACCGACTTCCAGGCCCAGGAAGTGGTAGATACGGCCCATGGTCTGGGCGTCGCGGCGGGCGAGGTAGTCGTTGGTCGTGATGACGTGGACGCCCTTGCCCGCGAGGGCGTTGAGGTAGACCGCGAGGGTGCTGGTGAGGGTCTTGCCCTCACCGGTCTTCATCTCGGCGATGTTGCCGAGGTGCAGTGCCGCGCCGCCCATGATCTGGACGTCGTAGGGCCGCTGGCCGAGGGTGCGCTTGGCGGCCTCGCGGACGGTGGCGAAGGCCTCCGGCAGGAGGTCGTCCAGCGACTCGCCGTCCTCGTACCGCTCCTTGTACTCCTTGGTGAGGTCCCGCAGCTCCTCGTCCGACAGGTCGACGTAGTCCTCCTCGAGGGAGTTGACCTGGTCCTTGAGCTTGGTGAGCCGGCGCAGGGTCTTTCCCTCACCCGCGCGCAGGAGCTTACTGAGTATCCCTGGCACTTCCTATGCGCTCCTCGCAGATCGCGGTTGGCTCCACACGTGTGGAGAGTCAGACCTGGGCCCGCGGACCGCTGCCGCGCGACCGCGGTGGACGCCGGGGGTCCCTGGGCCCTCGGGGCTCCATCCTAGAGGACCACGGCCGCGAGGCCCGCACCCTCGGAACGGCTACACTCCGGCCGCACCCGAACACCGGCCGAAACCGGCCCGGCACGTCCCTTTTCCTTCCCTCCTACGAACGTGTGTAACGGGTTCGGATGTTCCCCGGCTTTTCGTGGTGTTTGCGCGGCTCCTGGTACCGCAGTGGGTAATGGATTCATATGAGGCCGCGCTGGTGACCCCGCTCCCGTGGTGCCATTGAGCGCGGCGCGCCGGAGGTGGATGGCGATGCGAGAGAGCCAGAGGAAGAGGAAGAGGGAGACGGAGACGGTCGAGGGCGCCCCGGCCCCACGCACTCCGTTCGAGTTGATCGAACGCGCGCTGTGGCAGCCGGGTTCGAGATCCCCCGGCCCCTCCTTGGATTCCGACCCGGGCTCGCGGTGGGAGCGCCACCGGCCGAAGGACGAGGAGGGGTTCGGGCACATCCGGGGGTTCCAGAGGCAGGGGGGCAACCTCGCGCCGACCCCTCGCCACCGGGGAAGCGCGCCCTCGTGGATCGCGGTCGGCCTGGCGTTCGTCGGCTTCGCCCTGGGCGGACTCGCCGTGGTGCTCGGCGGGACGATATGGCTCCTGATCGTGGGCGGACTCCTGATGGTGGCCGCCGCGGTGGTGGCCGCCGCGTGCGACATGCTGGCCGACGTGGTGCTCGACCCGCCGAGATTCGAGTCGGAGGAACCGCACACCACCCCGCTGCACCAGATCAAGCGCGAGCAGACGCGCCGAGGCGGCTGATCCGTCCCGGCGCCGGGCCGTGCCGATCGCGCGCACGGCCCGGCGCGTGTCCGGGGAGCGCCCGGAACGCGGTGACGGAGGTGGGGGAAACACCGAGGACCCGCCCCGAGCCTCGGGGCGGGTCCTCTCATGGGGTCCGTGGGTCGGGCGCCTCTGTCGAAGACGGAACGACCCCTGGAGGGCGGGGCCGCCCGCGTACGGGCGGAACGGGGCGGCCTCCCGTCGCTCAGTCCACGAGCCGGAGGACCCCGTAGTTGAAACCTCTGCGACGGTAGACGACGCTCGGCGCGTCCTTCACCTCGTCGTGGAAGAGGTAGAAGTCGTGTCCGACGAGTTCCATTTCCATCAGCGCCTGGTCGATGCTCATCGGCTTGGCCCGGTGGAACTTCTCCCGCACGATGACGGGAACGTCCCCCTGGGTGTCGAGTTCGACGAACTCGTCGGTGAACCGCTCGTTGACCTTGGCTCCGTCGATCTCCTCCTCACCGCTGCGCTGGGCGGGGGGCGCCTGTTCCGCGGTGGTGGTCTCGGTGACCAGGTCTCCGGCGAGATCCGCCGTGGCGGCGGCGACGGAGACCGGGGTGTGGTTGCCGCGGTGGACCTTGCGGCGGTCGGCGGCCTTGCGGAGACGGGCCTCGATCTTGTCGATCGCGAGGTCGAGAGCCCCGTGCCGGTCGGAGGCCGCGGCCTCGCTGCGGATGACCGGGCCGTTGGAGTGGATGGTCAGTTCAACCCGCTCGCGAACGTCCGCGAGCTTGGGGTTGCGCTCCGAGGACACCTCCACATCGACGCTCATGCCCTTCCGCTCCCACTTGGAGAGCCGTTCGAGCTTGTCCTCGACGTGCTGTCGGAACCTCTCGCTCACACTGGTGCGTCGACCCTTGACGATGATGTCCATAGGACCCCCTTCATCGCGTGGCCGCCGTGAAGGCGACGGCCAGGCTGGTTCTGCTCCCTTCCGCCTTGGGGGACGGAAGAGTGTCGCGCTAGCCCCCTTCCGCTGGTGGCCCCGTCCCATCGGGGCCACGGCTCGGTTGGAAGTGCGTATACCCACCAGAAGCACGGTCATCACGCGCACCAGGGCGCGAATGCCCGGGACCCCTGAGGAGGAGGAACGAACAACCACCGGATTCGTGACGAATCGGCCGCCGCCGAGGGGATCGACGGGCCGGAGAGGAGAGGGGCGAGCGCGTGGGACACGTCCTCGGGGCACGGGGACCGGACCCCGGGACGACGTGCTCCCGCGGGGTTCACCACCGAGGGCGAACCCCGCGCAAGGGCATGCCACCCGTCCGGCCGACCTGGTCTTCGTCCCCACATCCGCCTGCTGAGAGTGTCGCCGCTCTTATCCGCGACTACTGCTCTTCTCCCTGTCATGAGGGACATCGGGACCCTCCGCGGGGCAGGGCTTACCTCTAAGGCGCACCGTGATCGGTCGACGAAAAGTCGCCTTACGTGGGCCGTTTCGCCTGCGCCTGGCATCGGCTTGCCGGAACCGCTTCCCGGTCTCCCCGGGAGCTCGGTCATTCCGGCGCAACCACGGACCCGGACGGGTGCCATACCTGGACCGTAACCTGTCCGGACGCGTCTGTCAGGTAGCCGGGGCCTCCCCGGGCCCTCCGCGACCCCGCCAAACCCCTGCACAGGCGGGCTTTTCACCCGTTCACGAGAGCTTCGTAAAACCTTCACCGCAGGCCAGCCGACCATCGGCCCCGGCCGACCGACACCCCGGCCGGGCGGCACCGGCCCAACCGTCGGGTGTCCTGCCCGCCGTGGGTCGCCCCGCGGACACCGCGCTCATCCGCGTCGCCCCCGGACGTCAAGCGGCCCAGACCGGAGACGTCCACGCGGCCGCCGCGACACCCGTCCCCGCACCACCGGTCCAGCGACTGCTCATCGGGGCTGGCCGGAAACGCTGACGAACGCGTCAGGGAACCCGTTCGGCCAGGACCACGGCTCCCACCACCGGCACACCCGCGCACCGCAGCGCACGCGCGGCCTCGGCAACCGTCGCCCCCGTGGTCAGCACGTCGTCCACCACCACCGCCCGGTGCCCCGCCAGCGCACCGGTCCCCACGTCACCCAGGCCGACGGAGCCGGTGACCGCGGTGAAGACGCCCACCCTGTTGACCAGGCGCTCGGCACGTCCCAGGCCGACCTGGGGACGGGCCCGGCGGCGGTACCGCAGGAGCGGAGCCACGCGTCCCACGTGGCCGGAGCGGTCCAGGCACGCGTCCGCCAGGCGGGCGACCGGGCCGCCCCGGTGCCACGGCGGCCCCCGCCCGGGGATCGGAACCAGCAGGGTGTCCGGGCCGGCCCACCCCGTCGCCGCGTAGACGGCCGCCAGTCGACCGCCGAGCGGCCCGGTCAGGGCGTCGGCCCCGCCCTCCTTGTAGGCGAGCAGGACCCGCCGGTCGTACCCGGCGTAGGGGCCCGCGGCCCAGACCGGAGGGCACCCGGGCCTGGGCGCGCATCGCCGGGGGCGCCGGTCGAGCAGGGCCAGGCAGTCGCCGCACAGCGGCCCGGACGCCACCGCGCAGGCGACACAGGGCTGGGGCAGCAGCAGGTCCAGCAACGCGGCGAACAGTCGTGCCCACGCGTGCCGGAGCCAGCCGACGAAGTCGTCCATACCTCAAGGATCCGCGGGCCGAGGCGGGCCCGCCAGACCGAATCCGCACCTGTGGACAACCGGCGGCGAACCACGTCAGCCGGGGTAGACCGGCGAGGCGCCCTCCACCACGTTCTCCCAGTTCACCCGGTCGTTGGAGAGCCACACGTTGCCGTCCTCGCCACCCGCGATCAACGGCTGCCCCGGGGCGCCCGACACGGTCGTCATCCCCGCGACGGGAGCGCCCGCGCTGGCCGGAGGCGTACCGCCGTCCAGGGAGACCAGGAAGGCCTGGCTGGTGCCGCCCTCCCGGCTGCCCAGGGCGACCAACTGGTCACCGGAGCGCCACGCGATGTCCGTGACGTCGGCGAGGTCCCCGGCCAGCATGATGAAGTCACCGACGGACACGCGTCCGTCCTCGTCCACCACGACGCGGCCGACCTCCAGCGCGCGCTCGCCGTCGACCTCGGTCACCACCGCGGCGCGGGTCCCGTCACGGGAGATGCGGAACTCCACCACCGAGCGGTCGTCCAGTTCGGAGACGTCGACCCCCACGACCTCGTCGCCGTCGCGCAGCATCCACAGCGCCGTCGCGCCGGGTTCGGGCGGCGCCTGGGCGGTCAGGCCGTCGGCGGGGGGATCCGACCCGGGGTCCTCCGGCCCGTTTGGGGACTCGTCGGCGCCCTCGCCCGTGCCGCCGTCCTCGGCCCCGTCCTCGGCGGCGGGCTCCTCCACCTCCTCGACCACCCACAGGTTCCTGTCCACGTCCCAGGACACCCCGGTGAAGACCCCGTCCGACAGGACCTCCTGGACCCCGGCGTCCGCGCTGGTGAAACTCGTGACGACCTCGCCGCCGCCCACGGTGATCCCCGCGACCGTGCTCTCCTGCATCGACACCGCGAAACGCTCCAGTGGAACCTCACCCGCTCCGAGGGGGCCGGGGACCCGCTCGGCGTCGCTGGGCGCGTCCGGAGCCAGCTCGGAGGCCGACCACAGCTGCCCCTCCTGCGTGTAGTAGGCGCGCATCCCGCTCGTGGCGGCGCCGGGGCTCACCCTGGCCCAGTAGTCGCTGCCCGGGCGCGGCCGCTCGGCCCGCTCGCCGTCGGCCCCCGGAAAGGCGACCTCGGAGCCGTTCACCACCAGGGTGAACTCCTCGACCCCCGGAACCTGGCGCAGCGTCCACGCGATCTGGGCGCCCAGGAGGAACTCGAACTCGTCCGTCTCCGGCACACCGTTGACGCGGATCTCGGCGTGTTCCTCGTCCACCTCGGTGGTCGCGCCCTGAAGCAGGGCCGAGTTCACGGCGGGCGCCAGCCAGTCGGTGGGGCCGCCGACGAGCCTGCGCAGCAAGCGATCGGCCATCTCGTCGGTGGGACGTACCGGGAGGTAGACCGGGTCCGGCACCAGGGCGGTGCCCTCCCGGTTGTAGTAGTACAGGTTGAACGAGCGGTGGGTGCGCTCCACGTCGAGCTGGCTGAGGATCAGCTCGTCGGGCAGTTCGCTCACGCGCCACTCGCCGTCGGGGTCGCCGTTCTCCCGAACGAGGGTGAAGACGAAGTCCTCGAGCCGACTCGAATCGCTGGGGACGTACTTGCCGGTCTCGTCGATGGTGGCCACCAGGGTGGTACTCATCCGCACGTTGGTGGTGAGCCCGTCGGAGCTGGCCTCGGGGACGAGGGCCACCGACTCGGCTCCCCCCACCACCTGGACACTGCCGCTGGGAGACCACGTCCGGGCGGTCTCCTCGACCATGTAGCTGCGGGCGGCCCCGTGGTCCTCCTCGAAGCTGCCCATGTCCCTGAGGAACCCCCGGACCAGGGCCTCCGGGCTCATGCCCGGCTGGGGTCCGGCGGGCAGGAGGCGCACGTACGCCCCGCCTCCGCCAGAGGGGCCGCCACCGTCGCCCGGGATGACGGGGCCGGTCATGGGAACCGTCGCGCAGGCGGTCATCGCCGCGCACGTGAGGGTCGCGGCCAGCGCGGCCCGCACCCCCCGGGAGATCCGGTCCGGTCCGATCACCGCGCGTCCTCCTCGCCCCGTTCGGTGTCCTCTTCCGGTTGGTCGGTCCGGTCCGCGCGCTCCGACCGCTCGGCCGCGCCCCCGGCGTCCCTGTCTCCGTAGGAGGAGAAGTTACGCCCCAGCGCGATCTCCGGGGGCACCAGGGGGAGCGGGGATCCGCGCAGCTCGGTGCCGGACTTGCGCGGCAGCGACAGGCGGAACTGCGAGCCCTGGCCCGGCATGCCCCACGCCTGGAGCCAGCCGCCGTGCAGCTGGGCGTCCTCCTTGGCGATGGCCAGGCCGAGACCGGTCCCGCCCGTGGTGCGCACCCGCGCCGGGTCGGCCCGCCAGAAGCGGTCGAAGCACAGGTGCTCCTCCCCCTCCTTGAGCCCGACTCCGTAGTCGCGGACGGCCACGGCCACCGAGTCGCGGTCTCCCGCCGCGGCCACCACGACGTCGCGCCCCTCGCTGTGCTCGATCGCGTTGACGACGAGGTTGCGCAGGATGCGGTTGATCCGGCGGGTGTCGAACTCGGCCACGCAGGGTTCGGCGGGAAGACGCAGGACGACCTTGATCCCCCGCCGCTCGGCGATCTGCTCGGCGTCGCCGACGGCCTTCATGACGGCGTCGCGGATGTCCACCGACTCGATACCGAGGGTCGCCGCCCCGGCGTCGTGCCGGCTGATCTCCAGCAGGTCGGCCAGGAGCTCCTCGAACCGCTCCACCTGGCTCTGGAGCAACTCCACGGACCTGCGCTGGGTGGGTTCGAACTCCTCGCGGTCGTCGAACAGGAGATCGCCCGCCATCTTGATGGTGGTCAGCGGGGTGCGCAGCTCGTGGGAGACGTCGGAGACGAACTGGCGCTGGAGCTTGGACAGCTCCTCCAGCTCCTGGATCTTCTCCTGGAGGTTGCCCGCCATGTCGTTGAAGGACACGGCCAGCCGCGCGAGGTCGTCCTCTCCCTGCACGGTCATGCGCTCGGTGAGGTCCCCCGTGGCCAGCCGCTCGGCCGAGCGCGCGGCGGAGCGGACCGGGCTCACCACCTGACGGGTGACGACGAAGGCGATCAGCCCCAGGAGGACCACCAGCAGCACACCCACCAGGGCGACGGTGCGCTGGACCAGGTCGAGGATCTCCTGCTCGTGCTGGAGCGGGAACACGTAGTAGAGCTCGTAGGCGTAGGTCAGCTGGGCCCCGACCACGAGCGCGGGCTCGGTGACGCCGTCATGGGTGATGCTCGTGTACGTGTGGTACTGCTGGTCGGGAGTCTCGGACTGGCGGACCTCGTTGATCAGCCGTTGCGGGACGGCCTCCTCCAGCCCCTCCGGGAACGTGTCGTCGTCGCCGGTGGCGTAGCCGTTGTCACCGCCCACCGACGGCAGGATCAGCACGCCGTAGAGGCCGGTGTCGCCCCTGCGGTTGGTCAGCTCGCTGGTGATGTTGGTCAGGAGCCGGTCGCGGTCGGCGACGGCGACCTCGTTCTCCCGCAGCTCCTCGATCGCGTAGGTGAGCCCCGCCCGGTGGTCGTTGACCGAGGTGTCGATCTTGGCTTCCAGGAGGCCGCCGCGCACCTGGCTGACCAGGACGTAGCCCAGCCCGATCATCACGACCAGGGACAGCACCAGGGTCGTGGAGATGACGCGCAGGTGCAGGGAGCGGCGCCAGTTGGTCTGCACACCGCGTACCAGCGCCCTCGCCGCCCGTTGGGCGAAGGCGTAGGCCCGTGTCAGACCGGTACTCGTGTCGCGCGCCTTGTCTGCGGGTGCCCCTGGGGCCGGGGCCGCCCGGTCCTCGCCGGGGTCGGCCTCCCGGTCCTCCTCGGGTGCGGCTGACGTCATGGGTGATGGGTCCGGATCAGGCGGTACCGGCCTTGTAGCCGACACCGCGGACGGTCACGACGACCTCGGGGTGCTCGGGGTCCTTCTCGATCTTGGCGCGCAGGCGCTGCACGTGAACGTTGACCAGGCGGGTGTCGGCCGCGTGGCGGTAGCCCCAGACCTGCTCCAGCAGCACCTCGCGGGTGAACACCTGGCGCGGCTTGCGGGCGAGTGCGACCAACAGGTCGAACTCCAGCGGCGTGAGGCTGATCTGCTCACCGTCGCGGCGCACGGCGTGCCCGGCGACGTCGATGGTGATGTCCCCGATCTGGAGGACCTCGGGGGCGGGCTCCTCGGTCCGGCGCAGGCGCACGCGGACGCGGGCCACGAGCTCCTTGGGCTTGAAGGGCTTGACGATGTAGTCGTCGGCGCCCGACTCCAGGCCGAGGACGACGTCGATGGTGTCGCTCTTGGCCGTGAGCATGACGATCGGGACGTTGGACTCGGAGCGGATCTGGCGGCACACGTCGATACCGTCGGCCCCGGGCAGCATCAGGTCCAGGAGCACCAGGTCGGGCTTGGTCTCGCGGAAGGCCTCCAGGGCCTTGTCCCCGTCATGGACGAACGACGGCTCGAACCCCTCACCCCGCAGCACGATGCCGAGCATCTCGGCGAGGGCGAGGTCGTCGTCGACAACCAGTACACGTCCCTTCATAGGTGCGTCCGGCGCCGGGCTCGGAACCTCCTCGCGGGCGGTCCTCGCGGCGCCTACTCCTCTCTCCTGGAACACTCGAGCGGCGGATGTGGGCGGTGCCCGTGTTCCCCGTGTACGGGGAAGGACGTCCCCCTACGTGGGGAACCGCGGTCGTCCCCCCAACCTTGCCACCTTCGGGCAACGTTGGGAGAGTGGTCGACGTTTTTCGACCCCTCGGGGCCAGTTTCGGTCACCGGCGGCGGCGACCCGGCTGAGCTGCGCCGGGAACGCTGACCTCTGAACCGGCTGGTAACAGAAAGCATACAAAAGGAATGAAGTGCCTAGGTTGGGCTCCGAACTGCCACGGGGCCGCCTAAGTGCGGTGCGACCGGCCGGTAGGTTGGGAAGAAGAGCACGGATCGCACAGGATTCGGCTCACGCAGCGTAACCGAACTTCACGGAGGGCGTGGCCAGATGAGCCAGGAGGACGAGCACCGCGACTCTCCGGGGACCGCCCCGGAGGGACCGGAACGCGAGCGGCCCTCCGGTTCCGGAGCGCCCGCGGGATCCGGAACGCCCGACGGGGGCGGCGGCTGGTCGGCCCCCGGCCAGGGCCCGGCGCCGGGCGTCCCGGGCGGCGTGTCCGGTGGCGCGGAGTCCCCCGGCGTCGCCGGACCCACCGCTCCCCCCGGGCGGGACACCGAACCCGTCCGGCCCGCCCAGTACGGCTGGCCGGACGCCCAGCCCGGTCCGGCGGCGGGCTACGGCCCTCCCGCCGCGGCACCGGGTTACGCGCCGCCGGGGACGCCGCCCGGCTACGGCCCGCAGGGAACACCACCCGGTTACGGTCCTCAAGGAGCGCCCCCCGGCTACGGCCCGCAGGGCCACGGGTATCCCGGCCGTCCGACCGCGCCCAAGCCCGGCGTCGTGCCGTTGCGCCCGATGACCGTCGGCGACCTGTTCAACGGCGCGTTCGCCCTGATCCGGAACAACCCGAAGACCACCGCCGGGTTGGCGATGATCGTCGTCGCGGTCACCAGCGTCATCAGCGCCGTCGGCTTCGGCGGGACGATGCGCGACTACGGCGTCTTCTTCGACCAGGCGCTCAACGACCCGGCCTCCCTCGACCCCGCGGAACCCATCCCGGTGTCCACGTGGTCGATCATCACCACCTACGGCGGGGCCCTCCTCTCCCAGGCCGGGTACATCCTGGTCACCGGCCTGCTCACCGCCGTCGTGGGTCTCGCGGTCCTGGGCCGCAGGCTCACCCCGGGTGAGGCGTGGGCGGCCATCCGCGACCGCCTCTGGACCATCGTGGGTCTGGCCCTGATCCAGTTGCTCATCTACTTCGGCCTGACCCTCGCCACGGCCCTCGTGGGCATCGTCGGCGTGGGCGTCGGAGCCGCCCTACTCGTGTCCGGGGCCGTCGAGGCCGGGATCGCCGTGATCGTCCTGGCGCTGGTCGCCGTGGCCGCGTGCGTCTGCGTGTTCCTGTGGATCGTGGTCCGCATCCACTTCGCCATGCCGGTCGTCGTGCTGGAGCGGGTCGGCGTGTTCGCCTCCCTGGCCCGGTCCTGGCGCCTGACCCGGGGCAGCTGGTGGCGCGTCTTCGGGATCATCCTCCTGACGATGCTCCTCGTCGGCCTGATCGGCGGCCTTCTCACCACCCCGTTCACCATGGGCTCCCTGGCGCTCGTGTTCCTCTTCCCGGTCGAGGCGTGGATGCCGGTCGCCTCGGGCGCGCTCATCTACGTCGGCGAGGTCCTGATCAACGCGTTCACCACCCCGTTCGTCGTGGGCGTGGCCACCCTGCTCTACATCGACCTGCGGATGCGGCGCGAGGGCCTGGACCTGCGTCTGCACGAGGCCGCACGCGCGGGACACCAGGTCGGCCCTGAGGTCTACCTGCCGGAGTGGCGCGGGTGAGTGCCGTGGTCCCGGCGGAGGTGACCCGGGAGGAGGGGCGTCGGCGCGCGGTCGAGGAGCTGTCCGACCCGCTGTACGGAGAGCGGGCGCCCACGCTCCTCGACCGGATCCAGGAGTGGATCCTCGACCTCCTGGGCGGGGCGGCCGCGGCGGGCTCGGGCGTCATCGGCGGCTGGGTCGTGCTCGGCCCCCTGCTGATCCTTCTCGCCGGTCTGCTCGTGTGGCTGATCATCTACCTGCGGCCGTCGGCGAGCCGCCGGCGCGGCGCCGCCGTCCACGAGGAGGCTCCGCTGTCCGTCGCCGATCACCGGGCCGCCGCCGAGCGGCACGAGGCCGCCGGTGAGTTCGCCGCCGCGGTGACCGAGCGGATGCGCGCCATCAGCGTCGCGCTGGAGGACCGGGCCGTGATCACGCCCCGCGTCGGACGGACCGCCACCGAGTTGGCCGCGGAGGCCTCGGCGGTCCTGTCTGGCGAGTCGGACGGCCTGGCCGAGGGGGCGCGGATCTTCAACGACGTGGCCTACGGCGACCGCCCCGCCACCGCCGACGCCGCCCGGGTCCTGCGCGAGCTGGACGCGCGACTGGAGTCGGCCCGTCCCGCCCAGGCCGGGGAGGAGGCCCGGTGACCGCCCCCGCCCGGACCGCGCCCCCCACGCCCCCGGCCCCCCGCCCGGAGTCCGCCGAACCGGGCGGCGGCGGGATCGCCCGGCTGTGGCGCTCGGTCCGCACACCGCTCATCCTCCTCACCACGTTCGTCGTCGTCGCGGTCCTGCTCTCGCTCGGCGCCGAGCGGTTCCCCGAGGGGTACCTGGAACCGGGGAGCGTCTCCCCCGACGGGACGCGGGCCCTGGTACGTCTTCTGGGGGAGGACGGCGAGGTCCGGATCGCGCGTTCCTCGGCCGACGCGGCGGACGCCGTGTCCGGTGCCGGTGACGACGTCGTCCTACTGGTCTCGCTGGACCACCGGCTGCTGCCCGAGGAGCTGGACCGGCTCGCGGGCCTGGACGTGGACACCGTGTTGGTCCAGCCGTCGCTGTCCGCACTGTCGGAGTTCGCTCCGGGGGTGGACGTCACGGGCCGGATCGACGACGGTGCGGCGCTGGCCCCGGCATGCGACCTGCCCGGCGCCGTCGCGGCGGGCGAGGCCGGTGTCGGCGGCGAGCTGTACACCGCCCCCCGGAGCACCGAGGCCGTGGGCTGCTACCCGTCGGCGGCGGGCGACGCGCTGCTCCAGGTGACCGAGGACGGGACGACGACCACGGTGCTGGGCACGGGCCTGCCCCTGACCAACGGGGCGCTCGCCGGTCACGGGAACGCGGCTCTGGCGCTCAACCTGTTGGCCGCGGACGAGGTCGTGTGGCTGCGACCGGACACCCCCCGGGTGGGCGGCGACTCCAGCCTGTGGGAACTGCTCCCGTCGGGGGTGCGGTGGTCGGTGGTGCCGCTGGTCGTGGCGCTGGGGCTGCTCGCCGTGTGGCGCGGACGCCGGATGGGCGCGCTCGTGCCCGAAGCGCTGCCGGTCGTCGTGCGTGCCGCGGAGACCACCGAGGGCCGCGCCGGGCTGTACCAGTCCCGCCGTGCACGGGGTCGCGCGGCCGACGCGCTGCGTCGGGGGTTCCGGGAGCGGGCGGTGCCCAAGCTCGGGCTCGACCCGGACGCCTCCCCGGAGGCCGTCGTGGCGGCCGTGGCCGCACGGACCGGCGACGACCCCGCACGACTGCGCGCCGTGGTCTACGGCGATCGGCCCGACCCGTTCACCGCCGATGACCCGTCGTTGGTCCGGCTCGCCGACGAACTGGACGAACGCACCCGGAAGCTGCGGTGACCCGGGCAGAACGGGCCCCGCGACAGACCATCGAGGAATCGAGAGAGGTAGACGGCGTGAGCGCCTTCACATCCGAGGCACTGCCCTCCGCCGACGAGGCGAGAGCGGCCCTGACCGCCCTGCGCCGGGAGGTCGGCAAGGCGGTCGTGGGCCAGGACGAGACGGTGACCGCTCTGGTCGTGGCCCTGCTGTGCCGGGGCCACGTCCTGATGGAGGGTGTGCCGGGCGTGGCCAAGACACTGCTGGTGCGCACCGTGTCGGCCGCCCTGTCCCTGGACCACAAGCGGGTGCAGTTCACCCCGGACCTGATGCCGGGGGACGTGACGGGTTCGCTCGTCTACGACCAGCACACGGCCAAGTTCGAGTTCATGAGGGGCCCGGTCTTCACCAACCTGCTGCTGGCCGACGAGATCAACCGGACCCCGCCCAAGACGCAGGCGTCGCTGCTGGAGGCGATGGAGGAACGGCAGGTGACGGTCGAGGGCGACCCGGTGGCGCTGCCGGAGCCGTTCATGGTCGCCGCGACGCAGAACCCGGTGGAGTACGAGGGCACCTACCCGCTGCCCGAGGCCCAGCTGGACCGGTTCCTGTTGAAGGTGACGATCCCGCTGCCAGAGCGCGCGGCCGAGGTCGAGATGCTGGGCCGCCACGCGGCCGGTTTCGATCCGGGCGACCTGACCGCCGCCGGGGTGACTCCGGTCGCCGGGGCCGCCGAGCTGCGCGCCGCCCGGTTGGCGGTGGAACGGGTCCGGGTGGCGCCCGAGGTTCTGGGTTACATCGTGGACCTGTGCCGGGCGACCCGCCAGTCGCCCTCGCTCCAGCTCGGGGCGTCCCCGCGCGGGGCGACGGCGCTGCTGCGGACCAGCCGCGCGTGGGCATGGCTGACGGGACGCGACTACGTGACCCCGGACGACGTGAAGGCGCTGGCCAAGGGCACTCTGCGACACCGGATCTCGCTGCGCCCGGAAGCCGAGCTGGAGGGCGCGACGACCGACGGGATCCTGGACGGTGTGCTCGCCTCCGTCCCGGTGCCGCGCTGATGGCGGTCACCGGACGGGCGGTCGTCCTCGCGGCCCTCACGGTGGCCGCGGTGGCGATCTCGGGGGTCATGGGCGCCTGGGTGACCGCGATCGCGCTGGGCGTGCTGATCGCGCTCCTCGTGGCGGACGTGGCCCTGGCGGCGAGCCCGAAGGCGATGCGCCTGTCCCGGGAGGGGGACACGACTCTGCGGTTGGGTGACTCGGCGACGGTGTACCTGACGCTGACCAACCCGACCCGGCGCGGATTGCGCGGGAGGGTGCGCGACGCCTGGCCGCCGAGCGCGAACGCGGGTCCGCGGACCATGCCGGTGCGGGTGGACGCGGGTGAGCGACGACGTCTGACGACCACGCTGACCCCGACCCGACGCGGCGACGCCCGCGCGGCCGGGGTGACCGTGCGCAGCATCGGTCCGATGGGACTGGCGGGCCGCCAGCGGACGCTGTCGGCGGAGTGGACGGTGCGGACGCTGCCGCCGTTCCACAGCCGCCGCCACCTGCCGGGGAAGCTGTCGCGACTGAGGGAGCTGGAGGGCCAGCACACCGCGATGGTGCGCGGCCAGGGAAGCGAGTTCGACTCCCTGCGCGACTACGTCCCCGGCGACGACGTGCGGTCGATCGACTGGCGGGCGACCGCGCGGGGCGACGGGGTGGTGGTGCGCACGTGGCGGCCCGAACGGGACCGGCGCATCCTCATCGTGCTCGACACCGGGCGGACGTCCGCGGGAAGGGTCGGTGACACCCCGCGCCTGGACCACTCGATGGACGCGGCGCTGTTGCTGGCGGCGCTGGCGGGCAAGGCCGGCGACCGGGTGGACTTCCTGGCCTACGACCGGAGGGTCCGCGCACAGGTGCGGTCGTCGGGCAAGGGCAGCCAGGTGGGGCGGATCGTGGAGGCCATGGCGCCGCTGGAGGCGGAGCTGCTGGAGTCGGACCCGGCGGGGATGGTGTCGACCGTCCTGGGGACGCAGGGAAGGACGCGGCGGCTGGTGGTGCTGCTGACGGACCTGAACGCGGCGGCCCTGGAGGAGGGACTGCTGCCGAAGCTGGGCGCGTTGACGTCGCGCCACCTGGTGATGGTCGCGGCGGTCACGGATCCGGCCGTGGGCGCGATGGCGGCCGAACGCGGCAGCGCGGACGCGCTGTACCGGGCGGCCGCGGCGGAGCGGACGCTGGGCGAGCGGCGGCGGGTCACGGCGGAGCTGCGCCGGATGGGCGTGGAGGTGGTCGACGCCGACCCGGAGCACATCGCCCCGGCGCTCGCGGACGCCTACATCAACCTCAAGGCCCAGGGGCGGTTGTGACACCTACCGGAGGCCCAGGATGAGACGGCGGGCGTGGTCCCGTTCGTCCAGTTCATCCGGCTCCAGGCGCCCGGCGGAGTCGCCCGGTCGAAGCTGGCGGTCGACCGCACGCATCTGGTCGACGAGAACCGATCATCGCCATACAAGCATGGCAATACCAAAGGTCGTACGACGTTGGTGGGTCGAAGAGCCCTGAGGTGAATCGAGTCGGCTCCCGCCCCGGGTGACGTCGCGGGCACTATGGGGGGCATGGCTCCTCCCCCCGACGCGCACGAGAACTCCGCCCACGGGACCGTGTCCGGCCAACTGGTGCAGGCCAAGGACATCCATGGCGACGTGACGATCAACGTCTCGTCCGTTCCGGCGGCTCCGGCGTCGGACGTGTCCCTGGACCCGCCGCGCCTGGCGACCGCCGTACGCGGTCGTGACGACCTGTTGACCGTACTCGGCGACGCGATGCGGGCGGGTGCCGCCGTCCCCCACGTCCTCACGGGTCCCGGGGGTTTCGGGAAGACCACCGTGGCCGCCGCGCTCGCCGAGCGGGCGCGTTCCGACGGGTGGACGGTCTTCTGGATCCGGCCCGGCAGCGTCACGGCCAGCATGCTGGAGGCCGCCGTCGAGGTGGGCGGTTCCCGCGAGGAGGCCGAGCGTCTCCGAGGCACCCGGCACCAGGCGGCACGGTGGGTGTGGCGCCACCTGGATGAGGCGCCCCGGCCGTGGCTGTTGGTCATCGACAACGCGGACCGGCCGGAGGAGCTGGATCCCGACAACCGCGTCGGTGACCAGTTGGGGTGGATGCGCGCCAGTCCGGGCGGCTTCGTCCTCGTGACGAGCCGGATCGACGATCCCGCGCTGTGGGCCCCGGCCGAGGTGCACCGCGTGGGTGAGCTGGACGCCCGCTCCGCCACCAGGGCGCTCGCCGACCACGCGGGACTTCCCAGCCTTCCCGGAGCCGACGTGTTGGCCGAACGCCTGGGCGGCGTGCCGCTTGCTCTTCACCTCGCCGGACGCATCCTGGCCACGCACCGGGTGCTGTTCCCCGACTCGAACGCCCTGTTGGATCGCCTGGCCTCGGGCATCGAGTCCCTTGACGATCTCGCCGCGCCCTTCGTGGTGGGGACCGACGCGGACAGGAAACTGCTGTCCGGTGTCTGGGAACTGTCACTGCGACTGGTCGCGGAAAGGGACGCGTACGCGGCCCCGCTGCTGCGTCTGCTCGCTGTCCTGGGGCCCGAAGGAAAGGACATCCCACTTCGCCGACTCCCCATCTCCGAACTGCGGGAGGGGCCGTTCGACGGCATGGACGAGGCCGCGACGGCCCGGGCGGTCAACGCCCTCGTCGTCCACGGGCTGGTCAGCGTCACCACGCACCAGAACGAAACGTCACTCCGTCTTCATCCGCTTGTCTCCGAGACAGTACGCACGGCGCTGACCGAGGACGATGTCCCGCTGTTGGACGAGGCGGAACACCTGTTGGAGTGGCAGCGCGATCGTGACCTGGACATGGAGTCCGCGGCTCTGTTCATGATCACGATGTCGCGCATCCGGCTCCATTCGCAGGACAAACGCAGCATCGGGAACAGCGCTTTGAAGCTCATCGGGGCCATCGAACAGGTCCATCTTCAGGCGCTCCGCACACTGGTGTCGGTCGCCAGAACCCTCCTCCGGCTCGGGAGCACGTCAGAGGCGGAGGAGGTACTGATCGGGTGTGTCGACGCGGGCACGAAGTCGTTCGGTGCGCACGATGCGACGGTGATGTCCGCCAGGCACTTCCTGGCGGAGTCCCGGCTGTACCAGGACCGGTTGGATGACGCGGAGGAGGCCTTCCGCGCCGTGCACGCGGACCGCGCGCGGGTGTTCGGCGGCGAGCATCCGGACACTCTGGACAGCCTCTACCAGCTCGGCCTGACAGCGCTCAGAAGGGAACGCTGGGACGAGGCCACGGAGATCCTGGGTTCCGTGCGGGAGAAGCGGGCCCGGACCTCTGATGAGGAGGACCCACTGGCCCTCCTCGCCGCGCAGAACATGGCGTACGTGACCATGCGTCGGGGGGACCCCGCCGCGGCGGAGCCCGAGTTCCGGCACGTCCACACGACCCGGAAGCGTGACCTGGGCCCCGACCACCACATGACCGCTGACGCCGCCTACTACGTGGCGCTGGCACGCCTGGAGATGGGTGACGCCGAGAACGCACTCACCTGGTTCACCGAGGTCCTGCGCGTCTGGAACGCACAACTGAGTCAGGATCACCCACAGGTGGCCATGGTCGAGCGATCCATCGCCGAGGCGGAGAGGGCCGTCGCCCGCCGACCCGAGGCCCCGTGATGCCTGGGTTCGCTTCCGCGAACCGCGCACACCAGGGCCACCCACTCCGCAGTCGCGATGCCGACATCACGACCTTCCGGGTGCTCGGAGTCCCTGACCCGGACACCGATCCGCGTAAGTGCGACCTCCACACAACAGGTCACGGCGGCGCTGTAGGAACTCTTGAACCAACGGGGGGTCTGTTCGTCCATGCGGCCGATGCTGCCAGAGCGAACCCCCGAGCGCCGGGTTTTCCGCCGAGTCAGGCCACCGGCACGGCCTGCGGGGCGTTCTCCAGATCCCCGGTCTCGCCCTTGTCGTGCGCCCACTTCCCCAGCGTGTACACGTAGGCCAGGAAGAGCGCCTCGGCGAGCACGCCGATGCCGACCCGCAGCCACACGGTCTCCACCCACCCGGTCACGAAGCCCTCGATGAGCCCGGAGACGAACAGCACCGCCACGAGTCCCAGCACCACCGCGACGGCCGCCCGCCCCTCCTCGCCCAGCGCCCGCAGCCGAGTCCGGTGGCCCGGCGCGATGATCGTCCACCCGAGCTTGAGGCCCACGCCGCCCGCCACGAACACCGCCGTCAGCTCCAGCAGCCCGTGCGGCAGGATCAGCCCGAAGAACACGTCCGCCCGGTCGTTGGCGATCATCATCGCCGCGACCTGGCCCACCCCCACCGCGTTGACCACCAGCACGTACAGGGTCCACAACCCCAGGAACACCCCGCCGATGACCGCCTGCGCCGCGACCCACGCGTTGTTCGTCCACACCCGCGCGGCGAACGACCCGGACGGGTTCTCCACGTAGTAGTTGGCGAAGTCGTGCTCGACGTACCTCGCCATGTCCTCCGGCGAACCGATCGCGTACAGCGCCTCCGGCGTGTTCACCAGCCACGCGGCCATCACCGTGGACACCAGCACCGTTCCCGCGGTCACCGCGATCCACCACCACCGCAGCCGGTACAGCACGGCGGGGAACACGCGGGTGAAGAACCCGGCCACGTCCCGCCAGGCGGAGGCGTGCGAGCCGGTCACCGCCGAGCGCGCGCGGGCCACCAGTGCCGACAGCCGTCCCACCAGCACCGGGTCCTGCCCGGAGGAGCGCACCACCGACAGGTGCGTGGAGACCTTCTGGTAGAGGTCGACCAGCTCGTCGATCTCCTCGCCGGACAGCTGTCGGCGCCTGCCCACCAGGCGTTCCAGGCGCTCCCACTCCTTGGCGTGCGCCGCCGCGAACACGTCGATATCCACGTGTGAGACCCTACTCGGTCGTTCCGTCCGTTCCGTTCCCCGGCCGCCGGAGCCCACCGGCGCGGGTGACGGTAGTGTCGGAGGACAAGGTTCGCACTTCGAGGGAGCGTGTGAGGTGTCCCATCCCGGCGGCGAGGCCCGCGAGGACGTGTCCGTCACGACTCCGCTGGTCACGGGCGACGCGGTGGTGCTCGACCTGCGCCCGGCGGGCTTCGCGACCCGCGCCGCGGCACTCGCGCTGGACATCGTCCTCCAGCTCTTCCTCCTGGCCGTCCTGGCCGTGGCCGCGACCTGGATCAGCACGGGCGTCGACCCCGCCGCCACGACGGCGTTCTTCACCGCCGCGCTCGTCCTCATCATCGTCGGCTACCCGGCGGCCTTCGAGACCGTCTCCCGCGGCCGCTCCCTCGGCAAGCTGGCGATGGGGCTGCGCGTGGTCGGCACCGACGGCTCCCCCGTCCGGTTCCGCCAGGCCCTGGCCCGCGCGCTGACCGGGTTCCTGGAGATCTGGCTGACGACCGGCGTCATCGCCCTGTTCACGTCGATGGTCAACCGCGACGGCCGACGCGTGGGCGACTTCCTCGCGGGGACGATGGTCGTCGAGGAGCGCACCGGGCGCCGCCACCAGGAGTTCATCCCGATGCCCCCGCACCTGGCCGCCTGGGCCGCGAACGCCGAGTTGTCCCGGCTCTCGCCGGAGACCGCGGCCTCCGCCCGCCAGTACGTCCTGCGCTACGGGGAGTTGGCCGAGCACACCCGACACGAGATGGGTGTCCGCCTGGCCGACGCGGTGTCCGCGCAGATCAGCCCACCTCCGCCGCCGGGAACCGCCCCGCCGCACTTCCTGGCCGCGGTGCTCGCCGAACGCCGCCGCAGACACGAGGAGGCCGCGTGGCGTGACGGAGCCACCGGCCCCCGCGCGACCGGCTGACCCGGTCAGGGGCGCCAGGAGCGCAGATAGGCGTCCTGGTCCGGGGTGAGCGTGTCGATACCGACCCCCAGCTCCGCCAGTTCGAGCCTGGCCACCTCGGTGTCGGTCTCCTCCGGCACCTCCGCCACGCCGGGTTCCAGGTCCGCGTGGTTGCGCGCCAGCCACTCCGTGGTCAGCGCCTGCACGGCGAAGGACATGTCCATGACGGCGGCCGGGTGCCCCTCCGCCGCCCCCAGGTTGACCAGTCGGCCCTCGGCGAGCAGCAGCACGCGGCGGCCGTCACCGAACACGTACTCGTCCGCCTGCTCACGCACCCCGTGGTTCACCTCGACCGCCATCCGGTCCAACGCCACCAGATCGATCTCCAGGTCGAAGTGGCCCGAGTTGGCCAGGATCGCCCCGTCGCGCATCCGCTCCAGGTGCTCGGCCCGGACGACGTCCCGGTTGCCGGTCACGGTGACGAACACGTCCCCGAGCGGTGCCGCCTCGTCCATCGTGGTGACCGTGTACCCCTGCATGACCGCGTCCAGGGCCTTGACCGGGTCGACCTCGGTGACCACCACGCGGGCGCCCATGCCCCGAGCGCGTTCGGCGAGGCCGCGACCGCAGTAGCCGAACCCGGCCACGACGACGGTCCGGCCGGCGAGCATCGCGTTCGTGGCCCGCAGGATGCCGTCTATCGTCGACTGTCCCGTGCCGTACCGGTTGTCGAACATGCGCTTGGTGGCGGTGTCGTTGACCGCGACCATCGGCAGCCGCAGCTCGCCCGCCGCGCTCATCCGACGCAGCCGGATCACCCCGGTCGTGGTCTGCTCGCAGCCGCCCAGCACCCCCTCCATGAGGTCGGGGCGGACCGCGTGCACCGTGTTCACGAGGTCGCAGCCGTCGTCGAGAAGCAGGTGGGGCCTCGCCTCCAGGACCGTGACGAGGTTACGGTCGTAGGCCTCCTGGTCCATCCCCGCCCATGCGTGGACCGCCACGCCGTACTCGGTGACCAGGGCGGCGGCGGTGTCGTCCTGGGTGGACAGGGGGTTGGAGGCGGCCAGCCAGACCTCGGCGCCGCCCGCGCGCAGCACGCGCAGCAGGTTCGCCGTCTCCGCGGTCACGTGCAGGCACGCGGCGACGCGCAGACCGTCGAGGGGCCGGTCCCGGGTGAACCGCTCGCGCACGCTGCGCAGCACGGGCATCGAGCGTTCCGCCCAGTCCACCCTGCGCACCCCGGCGGCGGCGAGGCCGAGGTCCGCCACCTCGTGCGAGGGGATAGTGCTCACTGCGTCACTCTCTCGTGGGCCGGGGCCGGGGAGCACCGCCCCCGGCCCGGCGCGCACCACTAGTACCGGTAGTGCTCGGGCTTGTAGGGGCCCTCGACGTCCACACCGATGTAGGCGGCCTGCTCCTTGGTGAGCGTGGTCAGCTTGACGCCCAGAGCGTCCAGGTGCAGACGCGCGACCTTCTCGTCGAGGATCTTCGGCAGCGTGTACACGTTGGTCGGGTACTCGTCCTGCTTGGTGAACAGCTCGATCTGCGCGATGACCTGGTTGGTGAAGCTGTTGGACATCACGAAGCTCGGGTGCCCGGTGGCGTTGCCCAGGTTGAGCAGACGCCCCTCGGAGAGCACGAGGACGGACGTACCGTCGCTGAAGGTCCACTCGTGGACCTGTGGCTTGATCTCCTTCTTCGAGACCCCGGGGACCTTGGCCAGCCCGGCCATGTCGATCTCGTTGTCGAAGTGCCCGACGTTGCCGATGATCGCCTGGTGCTTCATGCGGGTGATCTGGTCGGCCATGATCACGTTGAAGTTGCCGGTGGTGGTGATGAAGATGTCACCGGTCTCCAGGACGTCGTCCAGGGTGCTGACCTGGAAACCGTCCATGGCGGCCTGGAGGGCGTTGATCGGGTCGATCTCGGTCACGATGACGCGGGCGCCCTGGCCGCGCAGGGCCTCGGCGGACCCCTTGCCGACATCGCCGTAGCCGCACACGACGGCCACCTTGCCGCCGATGAGGACGTCGGTGGCGCGCATGATGCCGTCGGGCAGCGAGTGGCGAATGCCGTACTTGTTGTCGAACTTGCTCTTGGTGACCGAGTCGTTGACGTTGATCGCGGGGAAGGCGAGGCTGCCGTCGCGCTGCATCTCGTAGAGACGGTGCACGCCGGTCGTGGTCTCCTCGGTGACGCCCTTGATGCCCGCGGAGATCTTCGTCCACTTCTGCGAGTCCTTGGCCAGGCTCTCCCGCAGGAGGCGCAGGACGACGCCGAACTCCTCGCTGTCGGCGGTGTCCGGGTCGGGAACGGCGCCGGCGCGCTCGTAGTCGACGCCCTTGTGGACGAGCATGGTGGCGTCACCGCCGTCGTCGAGGATCATGTTGGGACCCTCGGCGCCCGGCCAGGTCAGCGCCTGCTCGGTGCACCACCAGTACTCCTCCAGCGTCTCGCCCTTCCAGGCGAACACCGGGACGCCCCTGGGGTCGTCGACGGTGCCGTCGGGGCCCACGACCACGGCGGCCGCCGCGTGGTCCTGGGTGGAGAAGATGTTGCAGCTGACCCAGCGCACCTCGGCGCCCAGGGCGACCAGGGTCTCGATGAGCACGGCGGTCTGCACGGTCATGTGCAGGGAGCCCATGATCCGGGCGCCCCGCAGGGGCTTGCTGTCGCCGTACTCCGCGCGAGTGGCCATGAGGCCGGGCATCTCGTGCTCGGCGAGCCGGATCTCGTCACGGCCGAACTCGGCCAGGGAAAGATCGGCGACCTTGAAGTCGAAAGCCATGCGTTCCTCACTCGTGATCGTGGTGGCGCCCCTGATTCTAGGCACCCTCACGCGCGCATGGAGTAATTATGACAATCGTTTGTCAGATTCGCTTCGACTCGCGTGGAAAGTGGGTTAGGCTCGCGTCCATGGCCGCCCTCGACGACGCCTCGCCCGTATCCGACCGGCTCTCCACCCCGGGCGGGCCCGTGCCGATCTCGACCGCCGCCGACCAGGTGGGCACGACCGCGCGCATGCTGCGCTACCGCGAGGGCCTGGGGCTGCTTCCCCGCACACAGGAGCGGCCCACCGGGCGTGGCCATCGCCACCGCCGGTTCACCGAGGAGGACCTGCGCACGATCGCGGTCGGCCTGGAGATGGAGCGCGAGTTCGACATCCCGCCCGCAGCCCTGGCGTTCGCGCTGCGCGTGTTGGCCGAACCCGAGGTCCTGGCGCGGGTACGACAGCACGGGGAGCGGCTCGGCAGGCTCACCGCCGCCCCGGCACGGGCGATGGACTTCGAGAAGGAGAAGGCGATGCGGCTGCTCCACCACCGCCGCCCCTGAACCGACGACGCTCACGGCCACCGTGGGTTGACACGTGTGCGCGGCCGGTCACGGCCACACGACCGGCCTCCCGACAGGTTTTGGGACCGAGTCCGCGGGCTACGGATCCACACGTGGATACCCTTAGCAGCGGCGTGGCCCTGAACCGCCTCCCCGGCCATGTGCGCGACGAGCTCACCGACGTGGATCGCCTCCGGTCGATCTGGGCCCGGCACCGCCAAGGCCAGCCCCGGGACGCGCGTGCGGCCGCGCGTCGCGCCCTGATCCGACGCCGCGTTCTGGACCTGGGCGGAGCACCGGCCCTGGAGGACCTGGTGGTGTCCACCTCCGAGGAGGGGATGTCCGGACAGGCGGTCTCCGTCGACTACGTACGGGAGCTGGCCCGACGCGCCGCCGACCTGCCGACCGACTGCGCCTCCCGCTCCCCCGCCCGCCCCCTCAAGGACGAGGAGGCCCGCCGACTGGCCGACGCCGCCGCCCTGCCCGCCCATCCCGTGGTCCGAGCCGCGTACACCTTCGCCGAGTGTGTCGCGGTCCTGCGCGGACTCGACTGCGCGCAGGACGGATCCGACAGCGGCGCCGGGGCCGCGGCGCCGACCACCGCGGGAACCGGCGAGGACCCGCCGTGGGCTCTGCCGTGGATCCTCGCGTCCCTGGTACTCCAGCGTTCCGACTACCCGCCCCTGCCGCCGGGCCCGGGCGCCTCCCCGCCGCCGTCCGACGGCCGGGAGCCCGGCGATCGGCTCGCCGCGCTGGTCCACTACTTCGCGCGCCTGGTCACCGGGACCCTGCGCGACGAGCTGTGCTGGGCGCCCGCGAGCGTTCCGCCCCCGCGGGTGCACATCCCCCCGCTGGCGTCGGTGACGTGTCGGCGGATCCAGGAGTACGTGCGATCGCGTCGGGCGTCACTGGGCCTCATTCTCCAGGCCCTGGACCCGGAGGCCCGGACGGTGGTGCGCTCGGGCGGGTTCGACGACACCCGGGAGGAGTCCTCGGACACGGCCCCCGTACCCGCCTCCCGGACGGTCCTCACACCCGGTGCCGCGCACTGGTGGACGGCTCTGGACCTGGTGGTCGGCGAAGCGTCGCTGACGCTGTTCGTGGTCGTGCAGGAGGTCGGCCGCCCCCACACCGGCGTCCTGGCCGTGACCGCCGACGCGCGGCTCACCACTCCGGACGGGGTACGCGACGCGCTGGACATCTCCGGGGCGGACAGCGTCACCGTGATGCCGACCGACTGCGTCGACGATCGCTGGCCGCAGGTCCGCGACCTGGTGGATGAGGCGGTTTCCCGGGCGATGAACGCGCTCACCCAGGTCTGACCGCGACCGGAGACGTCCGTTGAGGGTGGTCGGGGCGTGCGGGGAGGACGAGAATCCCCGGCCGCGTGGGCGCCCGAAGACGGTCCGGGGCGAAACGGCGGGACCACGACGAACACCGCCTACTGACTGACCGCCAGCAGTACCAGGACGAGGATCAGGATCACGATGGTGATGAGCACGGCCGGGATCACCCAGCTCTGCTGAAGCACCGAGTCCTGTTCCACCGGGCGCGGCATCGGCTGGCGCGCGCCGGGGCGGGCGTAGGTCTGGTTCGGGTTGCCGCCCGCCGCCATCGGAGCGCCCCCGGGCGGCATCGGCCGCTGCTGGTGCGGCGGGTAGGCCCCGGGCATCCCCGGCCGAGGGTTCGTGGAACCGGGGTGGACCCCGAAGGGCGGCGGGGTGTTGCTCATGGGCTGGCCCATGGGGCGCGGGTTCGATGTACCCGGGTTCTGGCCCATGCGCGGGTCGGACACGTGCGGCGGGTAGCCCCCGAAGCCCTGCTGGGGCCCCGAGGGCGGCGGCGCCTGGTGACCCATCGGCGGGACCTGCCCGCCGGTGAACGCACCCCCGGCCTGGGCGACCTGTTCGCCCCGCTGGAGCGCGTCGTCGGTGGAGTGGGCGCCCTCGTCCCCTTCATGGCCCAGCAGGCGCATGAGCAGGGTCTGCGCGCTGGGGCGCCGGTCGGGGTTCTTGTCCAGGCAGGACTCGACGATCGGCCGCAGCGCCTCGTCCATCCCGTCCAGTTCGGGCGGCGCACTGACCACACGGTGCACGACCGCCGGAACGGTGTCCGCGCCGAACGGGGCGTGTCCGGTGGAGGCGAAGGCGATCACGCAGCCCCAGGCGAAGATGTCGCACTTGTCGGTGACCCCGCGCCCCTCGATCTGCTCGGGCGCCATGTAGGAGGGCGTCCCCACGATCGAGTTGGTCATGGTGGCCGTGCCGTCGTCCATGCGCGCGATGCCGAAGTCGATCACCCGCGGGCCGTCCTGTCCCAGCAGCACGTTGCCCGGCTTGAAGTCGCGGTGGACGATGCCCGCCCGGTGGATGGCCACCAGGGCGGTGGCCGTGGAGACGGCGAGCCTCTGAAGCTTGGAGCCCCGCAGCGGTGCGCCCTTGGCCACGGTGTCCTGGAGGTCCTTGCCCTGCACGAACTCGCTGACCACGTAGGGCGGGTCCTCGTCGAGCTGGGCGTCGAGGATCGCGGCCGTGCAGAACGACGCGACCTTCTGCGCGGCCCGGACCTCCTTGGCGAACCTCCTGCGCAGCTCGCCGTCTCCCGACCACTGGTCGTTGAGGACCTTGACCGCGACCTGGTCGCCTTCGGTGTCCTCAGCGAGGTAGACCACGCCCTGCCCGCCCTTGCCCAGGCGACCGGTCACTCGGTACGCGCCGAACGCTGCGGGGTCGCTCGGCTGTAGCGGTTCGGGACCGGGCATCAGTGTCCTCCAGGGCTTTCGTGCGGGGCGCGCACCAACAGGGTACGGGGCGAACGGCGGGACCGCGCCTCGGACGATCACGCCCGAACTGCGCCTCTCACCTCACGCCGTAGCCGTTTGGACTACCGAAGTGGCCAGAACGTTCCATCCGACCTCAATCGATTTTTCGCGCCTCGTCGACGAGCAGCACCGGGATGCCGTCCCGGATCGGGTAGGCCAGACCGCTCTCGTCGCAGACCAGTTCGTCGGTCTCGGGGTCGTGGCGGAGCGGGGCCTGGCTCTGCGGGCAGGCCAGGATGTCCAGCAGCCACCCGTCGATCTTCGTGCTCATGTTCTCGTTCCTCGTGTGCTCGTGGGTGTGCCTGTGGCGCCTCGGCGCCGTGGGCACGTCCGCGCCGTGCGGACTGCCTGTGCCCGGCGCGGACTCTCCCCACCAGAATGCCTGGTCAGGCTCGGACGATGCTCAGGACCTCGTCGCGCAGCTTCGCCACGGTTTCCTCGTCGGACGCCTCCACGTTGAGCCGCAGGAGCGGTTCGGTGTTGGAGGCGCGCAGGTTGAACCATGATCCGTCCGGCAGGTGGACGGTCAGGCCGTCGAGTTCGTCGACGGTGACGCCGTCCCTGACGTCGAAGGCCGCGCGGACCGCCGCCATCCGGGAGGGCGCGTCGGCCACCGTGGAGTTGACCTCCCCGGACGCCGCGTAGCGCGAGTACTCCTCGGTGATCCGGGAGAGCGGACGGTCGTCCGAGCCCAGGACCCGCAGGACGTGCATCGCCGCGAGCATACCCGTGTCGGCCCGCCAGAAGTCCCGGAAGTAGTAGTGGGCGGAGTGCTCGCCGCCGAAGATCGCGCCGGTCTCGGCCATGGTGGCCTTGATGAAGGAGTGGCCGACTCGGGTGCGGACGGGGACGCCGCCTCGCTCGCGGACGATCTCGGGCACGGCGGTGGAGGTGATGAGGTTGTGGATGATCGTGGCGCCCGGTTCGCGCCGCAGTTCCTGGGCGGCGACCAGGGCGGTGACCGCCGACGGCGGGACGGGTTCGCCGCGCTCGTCGACCACGAAGCAGCGGTCGGCGTCGCCGTCGAAGGCCAGGCCGATGTCGGCGCCGGTCTCACGCACCCTGGCCTGGAGATCGACCAGGTTGGCGGGGTCCAGCGGGTTGGCGGGGTGGTTGGGGAAGGTGCCGTCCAACTCGAAGTACAGGGGCACGACCTCCAGCGGCAGCCCCTGTTCCAGGACCGCCGGGACCGTGTACCCGCCCATGCCGTTGCCCGCGTCGACGACCACCTTCAGCGGTCGGATGCCGGACAGGTCGACCAGGTCGCGCAGGTAGGCGGCGTATCCCGGCAGCAGGTCACGCTCGGTGACGGCGCCCTTCGGCCCGGCGTTTTCCGGGACCCCGGCCTCGGCCAGCCGGCGGATCTCGTCGAGACCGGTCTCGCCGCTGATCGGCGCCGCCCCGGCCCGGCACATCTTGATGCCGTTGTACTCGGCCGGGTTGTGACTGGCGGTGAACATGGCGCCGGGCAGGTCGAGGTGGCCGGAGCCGTAGTAGAGGAGGTCGGTCGAGCCGAGCCCGGCGAACACGACGTCGATGCCCTGGGAGGTGACGCCGTCGGCGAAGGCCGTGGCCAGGTCGGGTGAGGAGGGGCGCATGTCGTGCGCGACCACGACGGCCGGGCCACCGACCACGCGGGCGAAGGCGGCGCCGATCGCCCGTGCGATATCGGCATTGAAGGTGTCCGGAATCACACCGCGTACGTCGTATGCCTTGAAGATGCTTCGGAGGTCAACCACGTCTTCTCCGGCCGGTCGGTCCTGCTCCTGGTTCGGTGTCGCGCAGGGCCCTGGGGTCCGCGCCGTACAAACGTAGCAAGGGGCCGCGGACGGCCGGCGACACCCGGGGGTGAAGGGAGCTTGGACGGAGGGTGACGGTGGTAGGGGCCCCGCCGCTCCGGCACCGCCCCGGTGGGCTCAGCCCCGGTCGCGGGGCTCGTGGTCGCCTCGGCCCGGGTCGGACCGGACCACGCGTAGGTGGCCGCGGCGCAGGGTCTCGGCTCCCTCGCCGACGGCGTCATCCGTGGGGACCGCGGGCGAGGGCGGGCGCGCCGCCTCACGTACGGCGTCCGCGAGGGCCTCCAGGTCGTCGCTGCCGGGTCCGCCGCCCGACGTCTCGACCGGAAGCCGCACGACCTCCCAGCCGCGGGGGGCCGTCAGCCGGTCGGCGTGGACGGCGCACAGGTCGTAGCAGTGCGGTTCCACGTAGGCGGCGAGAGGGCCCAGCACGGCGGTGGAGTCGGCGTACACGTACGTGAGCGTGAAGACGGCGGGCTGCCTGCACGCGGTACGGGAGCAGCGTCGAACATGGCTCACAGCGTTTGACTGTATGCCTTTACCGAGGGACACGCCAGCATCGTCCCACGACGGCCGTCCCCGCGTGCCCCGCGCGGCCGTGTTCCGGGGAATCGGGGCTACGCGCGGGGCGGTTGATGGCTTAGTCTCGAAGTGTGCGACGAGTGCGCCTTTCCAGTGGCCAACCAGACCGAGTGCGGCGCCGGGACCGCCGCGGCCGAGGCATCCGCGGTCCTCTCGTGCCCTCCGACCTGCCGGTTTACCGCAGCCGAGCGCAGGCCTTCGACGACCTTGTGTTGGACGCCGTCGAACGCCTGGAGCGCCTGTGGGCGCGTGAACTGGCGAACGTGGACTTCCTCGTCGAGGACGTCCCCCCGATCGCGCCCCGTGACCCTCTGGTGGAGTCGATCCCCTTCTCCCGCCTGGAGAACGATCCGGACGGCAGAGCCCGCATCGTGGTCTACCGCCGTCCCGTGGAGATCCGGACCAAGGATCCGGAGGAGATGGCCCTGCTGGTCCACGAGGCGGTCGTCGAGGAGGTCGCCAACCTGCTGGGCGTGGAACCGGAGTCCGTCGACCCCGAGGCGTGAGCCCCGGGGCGCCCGAACCGGGTGAGTGCCGCGCCGGAGGCGTCGGTTGAGGGTGCCCGCCCCACCGCGAAGCGGCCCCCGGGCGGTGGCGGGCGACGAAGAGGGAGGTTCCGCGGCCGAAGGCCGTCCGTTGAGGGTGGTGGAGGGCGACGGGCGGGCCGAAGCGCAGCGGAGGCCCAAGGCAGACACAGTTCGGGCGCCGACAGGGTTCTGCAAGACGAGGCAAGCCGCGAGCGAGGAACGAGCGACAGGCGCGGCCGAGGATGAAGAACCCCTGTCTCCGGGGCGCCCGAACCCGGGCCGAAGCGAAGCGGAGGCCCAAGGCAGACACGGCTACGGCACGACGCCCACCATCGATCCGCGCGCGATCGGCAGCCGCACCTCCACCGGCGCCGGGGGCACCGGGAGGACGCTCCACCCGTCCTCGGTGCTGAGGATCCGCGCCGCGTGCACCGGTCCGGAGCCCTCCAACAGCTCCAGCCGGACCGTGTTCCCCTCGTCCGACGGCAGATCCCACTCGGCTCCGGATACGAGCGTGGCCCCGGCGGCCAGGTCGACGCGGGAGGCGTCGCCCTGGGTCCCGTCGGCGCCCACCGGCGTCACCACCAGGTGCGCGTCCCCTTCGAGAGCGGTCACGACCAGCTCCGCGTCCACGCCGTCGGGGACGAACGGCAGGACCGCGGTGGTGTCCAGGGGATGGGAGAGCGGGTCCACCGCGGCCGGGTAGGCGGTGTCGTCGTCCTCGGCGAGGGCTCCCGCCACCACGGGCACGTCGGCCTCCACGACGACCGTGCCGGAACGCCCGGCCAGTGCCGCCTCCAGGGTGACCCAGGCGGAGCCGGAGGGCGGGACGTCGAGGATCAGCTCCTCCTCGTCGCCGTCGACCGGAAGGACGCGCACCCGGGCCTCGGCGAGGTCGCCCCCCGGAGAGGTGACGAAAAGCCGTCGCGTGCCCTCGCCCTCGGGCAGTCCGGGGATCACGTGCCGTTCGGCGGGCCCCCGGGTGGGGGGAACCCAGGAGACGGCGCCGGAGGAGTGTTCCGAGAGCAGGGACGCCGCCACGCGGCCGGTGCTGGTGCGCACGTGGACGCCGAGTGAGGCGGACTGCTGGATCAGTTCGGTCAGTTCGAACTCGATGGACTCCCCGGCCGGCACGGAGATCCCCCGGCTCTCGTCCGAGAAGGACAGGCCGTCCGTCGTGTACACGTCCACGCTGGCGGTCGCCGCGGTCCTGGAGGGGTTGGCCAGGTGGACGGTGAGCGTCTCGGTCTCCACCGGGTCGCCCTCGTCGTCCTCGTCGATCACGTGCCCCCGCCCGTCGCTGCCGACTCCGGCGTTCCCGCTGCCGCCGGGCAGGGCGAACCAGGTGCTCGTCGAGGGCTGGGCGCAGCGGACCTCGGTCATCCCGGCCCCGGTCACCGTGGTCTGCGCCGCGTCGAGCCCGGAGGCGAGGCTGCCCTCGGCGCGCAGGACGGTGGGGCCGTCGACCCCCTCGGTCTCGGCCAGCCAGACGTTGCCGGGCTCGGTGAGGTCCTCGCCGACGTCGGCCCACAGCCTGCCCGCGTCGTCGCGGCCCACCCTCGGGGCGTAGGCGGCGACGGTGCTCTGGGCCCCCTCGTGGGGCGCCGGGCACACCCTCGCGGTGAGGTCGGGGCGAACCGTGCCGGGTTGGGTGGCTCCGAGCGGGTCGCTCACGGGCACGAGCGTGCCACCGAACAACGCGGCCAGCGCCAGGGCGACCACGCCGAACAGCGCGAACCGGTTCTCCACGATCAGCCGCATCTAACCCTCCCTCTGGACGGCCGTGACCCGACCGGCGCGTCGGCGTCCGCCCCTGCGGGAGCGGCGCCCCGTCCGACGTGGTCGTCGCGGCCGTGGTGCGGCGGCGGACTCGATCAACCGCGTCTCCTCCTCGGTCCGGGCACCGGGCGCCGCCAGGACGGCCGCCACCAGCAGCAGCGTGCCCTGGGTGACCAGCCACGCGGTGTGGACGGGGTCGGAGTACCACACGCGCAGCTCACCGCCGCCTGGGGGCAGCTCCCACGCCTGGAGACCGTTCTCGGTCCCGACCGGGACGAGGTCGGTCCCGTCGTGCGTGGCCCGCCATCCGTGGTCGGCGGACTCGGCCAGGAGGAGCCGCCGCCCGGAGTCACCCGCGGGGAGGTCGGCGTCGACGTCCAGCGCCCGGGTCTCGCCGTCCTCGGCGACGACGCGCAGGGCCCCGGTGGGCTCTCCCACGCGCCAGAGGCCGTAGCGGTCGGACAGCGACACACGGAGCAGACCGGGTGTGCCGTCCAGGGTGGTGACCATCGAGGCGTCGTGGGCGTCGCCGATCTCCGGGCGCGGGTAGAGCACGTACTGGACCCCGTAATCGGTCAGGTAGTGCAGGTGTTCCCCACCCTGACCGCCGACGAGCTCGGCGACCGCCCGGTCCATGAACTCCCTCGCCTCCTCGGTGGGGACCACACCCTCCTGCCCGATCCTGGGCGCCTCTCCGCGCAGGACGGTGTAGTCGACGCCGTCCTCCCCCGGTGTGACGACCAGGGTGCGGGGTCGTGTCCCATCCTGGTCGACGACCTCCAGCGCGCGGGACACCACCATGTCCGCGCGGCTGGTGAGCGGCCCGTCCACGCCCGTCCACATCCACAGCGCCGCGGCGGAGAGCGGCGTGGCCAGCGCGAGAACCGCCACGGCCACCGCGAACACGCGCCGGAGCCCGCCCAGGCGGATCATGGGGCCGAGCGACCGCCCGGCGGTCGCGGCCGACAGCAGGACGGCGAGGGCGGCGAAGGACAGGGCCGCGCCGGGCCAGATCGGGGAGGGGGGTCCGCCGGAGTGCGGCTCGATCACCAGTCGGCTGGTCGCCACGGCCACGAGCAGCCCGAACAGGGCCAGTGACCAGCCCGCCGCGACGACCATCCGGTCGCGCAGCAGCAGGAGCGAGCACAGGGCCGCGGCCGCGAAACCCGCGGTGACCCACATCGGCGGGGTGCCGGACCCGGCGGGGGAGAACAGGAGCAGTTCCCCGGCGGTGGCCGCTTCCGTCGGCGGGTGCAACCCCGCCTCCAGGAGCCACAGCGTGGGGTGGCGGAGGAGTTCGAGCGACCACGGGAGCAGCAGCACGACGGGTACGGCCAGGCTCAGCGCGACGCTCACGTACAGCCGCCGCCCCAGGTACCCGAAGGCCGCCGCGACCAGGACCCCGGTGACCAGCGACAGCACCCACACCATCGGAACGAACGCGGTGGCCGCGGCCAGGACCAGGCCGAGCCCCCAGGCGGCGCGACGGGACGGTCTGGGGGGCAGCGACACCAGTCGGACCGCCAGCAGTCCCATGACCGGAAGCAGGATGTGGACCAGAGCCGTGCCCAAGCGCCCCTGGGCGATCGCTCCGGTCGCCACGGGCAGCAACGCGTAGACGGCGGCGGCCCACAGGCGTACCGGACGCGGTTCCACGACCTCGCGGGCGAGCAGGAACGCCGTGAGCCCCGCCAGCGGGACGCAGCCGAGGAGGATCACGGAGACGGCGACCCAGGGCTGGCCCAGGGTGAGCGTGGACAGCAGGGCGAGCAGGCCGACGTAGGGCGGGACCGGGGTGTTCGAGCCGAGCCCGTGGTCGGGCCATCCGGTCAGGTAGAGGGACCACAGGTCGCCCGCCGTGCCCGCGACCGGTGGCAGCGCGCCGCCCGCGAGGAGGTCACCGAAGAGCAGGGAGCGCTCAGCGATGAGCGCCACGACGGCCAGCCCCAGGAGCAGCAGCGTGCCCGGCCGGAGGATGACGCGGCGCAGGAAGCTGGTCTGGTCGGCGAGCGCCGCCTCCTCGTCGTCGGGGCTCGGCGGGGCGGTGACCGCCTGGTGGCGTCCGGGTGTGTTGAGGACGGGCTCTCCGGACAGGACGCCGGTGACGGCGTCCGCGAACTGGCGCAGGGCCACCCCCCGGGCCAGGAAGGGGCGGATCGCGCTGTAGGTGCGGCGGCGGTCGCGGCGGCGCCGGAAGCGCGCCCGGGCCAGGCGGAGCGGGCGCAGGTACACGAGCGTGATGGCCGCGGCCTCGTCCAGGGCGTTGCCGGGCTGCTTGATCAGCAGGTACATCATCACGCGCAGCAGGGAGGCCAGGGAGTTGCGCACGAGCGCGGCCACCATGCCGCCGGCGGGCAGGTTGGCCAGGAGCACGAACACGGCGTGCCTGCGGTCGACACGGCGCGGGTGGTTGCGGGTGGCGGTGATCCGACGGCGTCGGCGGGCCGAGGCCTCGGCGTGGTAGGCCACCGCGTCCGTGACCAGGACCGCGCGGAGCCCGGCGCCGCCCACGCGCCAGCAGAAGTCGATGTCGTCGCGGAACAGGGGGAGCGCGGGGTCGAACCCGCCGAGCCGGTCCCACACGTCGCGCCGGACGAGCATGCCCGCGCTGGACACCGCGAGGACCTGACGAGTGCCGTCGTGCTGGCCGTGATCGAACTCCCGCTGCTCGAGGCCGGTCTCGCGGCGGCCCGCGCCGTCGATGGTGGCGCCCACCTCGACCAGGCGGCGGCGGTCGAACCAGTCGCGGAGTTTGGGGCCGAGTACGGCGGCGCGCGGGTCCTGGTCGGCGGCGACCAGCAGCCGTTCGAGGGCGTCGCGCTCGGGGGTGAGGTCATCGTGGATGAGCCAGATCCACTCGACGGCGTCGTCGGCGACGCCCTTGACGGGGGTGGTGGAGCGCGGCAGGTCGAGGGCGCGGCGGACGGAGTCGCCGTATCCGGTGGTCGCCGGAAGAGCGAGGACCGCGTCGTCGGGCAGGTACTCGGCGAGGAGGTCGGCGCTGCCGTCGGCGCTGCCGGTGTCGGCGGCCACGACGCGCTGGACGGGCCGGGACTGGCCGCGAACGGCCGCGAGGGTCTCCGGCAGCCAACGCGCGCCGTCGTGGGAGACGATGACCGCGGTGACGACGTGTCTGGCGGGATCGTGGTCAAGCACGGCTGTGGTGTGTTCTCTTCCGGGAGAGGGGTGGGCCCCGGGGACGGGTGGTGGGGCGGTGCCCCGACCTTCGGGCGCGTGGAGGCGCCAGGCGCCCGTCGGCCTCGCCCGGGGTCCGGTTCGGCACGGTTGGCCCGACGTGGTCGGTCCGGCACGGTGGGCGCGGGTCATCACGATACGCCACCCCGATGCGTCGTGGGGCTGTTCGCCCAGGACACCCAGACGGCACCGTATCAGTGCATTCACGACTCGACGGATGTGTGCCGCAATCCTCACCAAAGTCCCAAACGGCATGGAACATGAAAAAGGCGCACCCGGACTCGCGGTCCGGATGCGCCTCGCGCGTGTGCCCTAGAGCATCTCCGCCAGGAAATCGAAATCCCCTCCGGCGGCTTTCTTCAGCCTTCGGCGCTCACGCTCGGAGAGTCCCCCCCAGATGCCGAAGCGCTCGTCGTGCTCCAGCGCGTATTCCAGGCACTCCGCACGTACCTCGCACGACTGGCAGACCTTCTTCGCCTCGCGGGTCGAGCCGCCCTTCTCGGGGAAGAACGCCTCCGGGTCGGTCTGCGCGCACAGGGCACGTTCCTGCCAGCCCAGATCCTCGTCCGAGCCGTGCGCCAGCGGGATCACCTCGCTCATGCGCACCTCCTGTTGCCCCCCATAGATGTCCCGGCCCTTTTCGTCCCCCAGGCCGGGTGGAATCCCACCTTGAAATTACACGCGGGGCCGTGACCAGGAGTCAAGCGCCCTACGTGGTAATCCACTGAATATCATGTAACGAACCGCCAACGACGATCGTGCCATGTCCGTTCTGTGAATTACCACGCAATTCACGGCCTTCCCAGGCGGAGGGAGGCGCGGACGCGCCAAGGGCGATCAGCGCTTGTCCTCCCCGCCGTACCAGCCCTGCTGCCCCCCGCTGTTGCCCTGTCCCTGCTGGTCAGAGCCGTATCCGGAGCCCGCTTCGTACTGGCTTCCGTACGACGCGGGCGCCTGCCCGGAGGCGTCCGTACCAGCCTGCTCGCCGGAGTTAAAGAAAGGGTCAACTCCACTGTCGGACGGTGTGTCCGGCGCCTGCTGGGCCTGCTGCCCCTGGTCCGCTCCCTGGTACCACCCGTACTGGATGGCGTCCTGGGCGGCCTGCTCACCCGAGGCGGCGGACTGCTCGGTCCCCTGCTGGGCGTCGTAGGACTGCGGCGCGTACTGCGCGGGGTCGTAGGCCTGGCCGGAGGCGTCCTGCTGTCCGTACTGCTGGCCGTACTGCTGGCCGTACTGCTGGCCGTACTGGGACGGGTCGTAGGCCTGCTGGGCCCCGGTGCCGTAGGCGTAGGGCTGCTGCTGGGCCGAGGCGTCGCCGTACTGCTGCCCGTAGGCCTGCTGCGCGGAGGGGTCGTAGGCCTGCTGGCCACCCGTGCCGTACGCGGCCTGCTGAGCGTCATAGGCCTGCTGCTGAGCGGCGGCGTCGTAGGCCTGCTGGGCCCCGGTGCCGTAGGCGTAGGGCTGCTGCTGGGCCGAGGCGTCGCCGTACTGCTGCCCGTAGGCCTGCTGCGCGGAGGGGTCGTAGGCCTGCTGGCCACCCGTGCCGTACGCGGCCTGCTGAGCGTCATAGGGCTGCTGCTGAGCGGCGGCGTCGTAGGCCTGGCCGTCCTGGCCGTACTGGGAGTAGGCCTGCTGCTGACCGGAGGCGCCCTGCGCGGCGTCCGCCGGCTGCGCGTACGCCTGACCGTAGGCCTGCTGCTGACCGGACGCGGTCTGGGCCGGGTCCTGGGCGTAGACCTGGCCCGACGAGGTCTGCGCCGGGTCGGCGGCGGGGTAGCCCGGCTGGCCGTAGGCCTGCTGGCCGAAGCCGTACGGCTGCTGCGGGTCGTACTGGGCCTGCGGGGTCGCGCGCGGCACCAGCGTCGGGTCGTTGAAGACCTTGAGGAGGACGAAGCCGAGCAGACCGAGCACCCCGCCCTGGGCGATCGTCGTGAAGAAGCTCGCGAAGCCGAGGCCGACGTTGTCGGGGACGATGAACCCGGTGATGAGGGAGATCAGGGCGAACAGCAACCCGACGCCGACCATGATCATCGCGGTGACGACGACGGGAGCGGCCGATGGACGCGTACGCTCGCTGGTCACGACCAGGGCGACGGCGGCGGCCAGGAGCACCACGTGCCACAGCCCGAAGAAGCTGGAGGCGGCGGACTCCACTCCGACGGCGAATCCTCCGGTGTAGTCACTGGCCCACACGATCAGGCGGATCAGGCCAGCCAACAGGGTCGCGCCCACGGCCCCGAGGAGGACCCAGGCCCCCAGCGGGCGCAGGCGATCGAGTGTTTCGTTGTTCAAGAGAGGTTCCCCTCCGCTGGTTCCTCACCGTCGAGACGGGGGAAGCTTGGCATATCGTCGGGCTGTCAGGTGTATCGGCCGCGCCCCGACGGGGAATGGGAACATCGGACACAGCCGACCGGTGAGACGGCGCGCACCGCCCCGGGGTTCGGAGACTCCCCGCACGGGTACGGTCACGCCGGGGTCGCGGCCCACGGCGGGGCAGACGACTCATACACGCCCCCAGCCTGCCAGACTTGGACGCATGCGGATAGTCGTACCGGCCGGCGGTATCGGTGGTGCACGGTTCCTTCGCGGCCTGAAGGCGGCGCTCGGGATCGACGCTCCCACCTCCGGAAACCAGACCACAGACAGCACCATCACCGTCATCGGCAACACCGGGGACGACATCACCCTGTTCGGGCTCCGGATCTGTCCGGATCTGGACACTGTGATGTACACCCTGGGCGGGGGCATCAACGAGGAACAGGGCTGGGGCAGGGCCGAGGAGTCCTTCACCGTCAAGGAGGAGCTCGCCGCCTACGGCATGCGCCCCACCTGGTTCGGGCTGGGCGACCGGGACACCGCCACCCACATCGTCCGCGCGCAGATGCTCGCGGCGGGGTACCCGCTCTCGGCGGTGACCGAGGCGCTGTGCGACCGTTGGAAGCCCGGCGTGCGCCTGCTGCCCATGACCGACGACCAGGTGGAGACGCACGTGGTCGTCGAGGACGAGGAGGGCCGCCGCGCCATCCACTTCCAGGAGTGGTGGATCCGGCACCGCGCCGCGCTGCCCGCCGAACAGATCATCAGCATGGGCGCCGAGTCGGCCAAGCCGGCTCCGGGCGTCCTGGGCGCCATCGCCGAGGCGGACGCCGTGATCCTTCCGCCGTCCAACCCCGTGGTCAGCGTGGGGTCCGTCCTGGGAGTCCCCGGTATCCGCGAGGCCCTGCTCGACAAGACCGTGGTCGGTGTCTCGCCGATCATCGGCGGCGCGCCGGTGCGCGGGATGGCCGACGCCTGCCTCGCCGCCATCGGGGTGGAGACGAGCGCCGCCGCCGTCGCCGAGCACCTGGGCTCCGACCTGCTCGACGGCTGGCTGGTGGACGAGGCCGACGAGGCCGCGTGCCAGGGCGTCGAGGGGATCGAGGTGCGCTCGCGTCCGCTGTACATGAGCGACCCCGCCGCCACCGAGGCGATCGCCCGCGCGGCGGTGGACCTGGCGGTCGAACTGTCGGGGGGACGCGCGTGACCGACGACATACGCGTGCGCGGGCTGCCCGGCGTCCCCGAGGTGCGGCCGGGCGACGATCTCGCGGCCCTGGTCGCCGACGCCGTGGCCGCCTCCGGTGTCCCTCTGGTGGACGGCGACGTCCTCGTGGTCACCTCCAAGATCGTCAGCAAGGCCGAGGGCCGTGCCCGGCGGATGGACCGGGAGGAGGCGATCGACGCCGAGACGGTGCGCGTGGTCGCCCGCGCGGGCCGCACCCGGATCACGCAGACGCGCCGTGGTCTGGTGATGGCGGCCGCCGGGGTGGACGCCTCCAACGTCGAGCCCGGTACCGTGCTCCTGCTCCCGGAGGACCCGGACGCCTCCGCCCGCGCCCTGCGCGCGGGGCTGCGCGAACGTCTGGGGGTGGAGGTGGCCGTGGTCGTCTCCGACACCTTCGGCCGCCCCTGGCGCGTCGGCCAGACCGACGTGGCCATCGGCGCGGCGGGGCTGACGGTACTCCAGGACCTGCGCGGCGCCACCGACACGCACGGCAACGTCATGGAGGCGACCGTGAACGCGGTCGCCGACGAGATCGCGGGCGCCGGCGAGCTGGTGAAGGGCAAGGCCAGCGGTGTGCCCGTCGCCGTGGTCAGCGGCCTGGGCGCCCTGGTCACCGAGGAGGACGGCCGCGGCGCGGTCGAACTCGTGCGCTCGGCCGACGCCGACCTGTTCCGCTACGGGTCGCGCGACGTCGTACCCGCCCGGAGGACGGTCCGCGCGTTCACCGACGACCCCGTGGACCCGGCGGCCGTGCGGCGCGCGGTCGGCGCGGCGGTGACGGCCCCCGCGCCGCACCACACCACCCCGTGGCGGTACGTGCTCGTGGAGTCCGAGCGCACGCGCAAGCGGCTGCTGGACGCCATGTTGGACGCGTGGGTGGCCGACCTGCGGGGTGACGGGTTCTCCGAGGAGGCGATCGCCCGCCGGACGCGCCGCGGCGACGTCCTGCGCGGCGCTCCGTACCTCGTGGTGCCGTTCCTGGTCGCCGACGGCGCGCACCCGTACCCGGACCGGCGCCGGGCGGACGCCGAGCGGTCGATGTTCCTGGTGGCGATGGGCGCCGGGGTGCAGAGTCTGCTGGTCGGGCTGGCCATGGAGGGACTGGGGTCGGCCTGGATCTCCTCGACGATGTTCTGCCCGGACGTCGTGCGCGAGGTGCTGGACGTGCCCGAGGAGTGGCAGCCGATGGGGGCGGTGGCCGTGGGACACGCGGCCGAGCCGCCGGGGGAGCGTCCGCCACGCGATCCGGAGGACTTCGTGACCGTGCGGTGACGCCGATGATGACGGACGGCCAGTGCCCCTCCCCGGGGCGCTGGCCGCTTTTCGTGTGCTCAGTGGCCTCGATGACCCCTTGAACCTCGGGAGTCACACACGGCACGGGGTCACATCATGTCTCCGAAAAATCGCAAACTTTCCTTACGGTTTTCGTTGACGCGCCAGTCAAGCAACTCTAAGGTTTCTTAACAATTAAGGCAGCAGAGCCGGTTCGTCGCCCCGCTCGACGAAAGGAGCACCCCCCATGCTCGACCACCTCCGCGAACGACGCCGCCGAAGGAGCACCCCCTCACGGGCCAAAGCGGCCCTGACCGGCGCCTTCGCCGTCGTCGCCTCGGCGCTCATCGCCGGTGGCGCCGGCCAGTTCGCCCTGGCCGCCAACGAGGCCGAGACCGTGTCCGACACCAGCTCGGCGCAGCAGACGCAGCAGTGGCTCACCGGCTACTGGCACAACTTCGACAACGGCTCCACGGTTCTGACCCTCGCCGACGTCCCGTCCGAGTACAACCTGGTGGCGGTCGCCTTCGCCGACAACCACCCCTCGCTCGACGGCGGCATCACGTTCAACCTCGCCAGCAGCGAGCTCAACGGCTACACCGAGGCCCAGTTCCGCTCCGACATCGCCGCCGTCCAGGCCGAGGGCCGCAAGGTCATCCTGTCCGTCGGCGGGCAGCTCGGGAACGTGAGCGTCACCAACCCCACCCAGGCGCAGAACTTCGCCGACACGGCGTACGCGCTGATGCGGGACTACGGGTTCGACGGCATCGACATCGACCTCGAGCACGGGATCAACGCCCAGTACATGGAGTCCGCGCTGCGCGACCTCAGGACGAGCGCCGGGCCGGACCTGATCATCACGATGGCGCCGCAGACCATCGACTTCCAAGCGCCCAGCCAGCAGTACTACCAGCTGGCGTCGAACATCTCCGACATCCTCACCATCGTGAACATGCAGTACTACAACTCCGGCACGATGGCGGGGTGCGACGGCCAGATCTACAGCCAGGGAACGGTCGACTTCGTCGCCGCCCAGGCCTGCATCCAGCTGGAGATGGGCCTGTCCCCGAGCCAGGTCGGCCTGGGCATCCCGGCCGTCCCCTCGGCCGCGGGCGGCGGGTACATGCCCACGAGCAGCGTCATCGCCGCGCTCGACTGCCTGGAGGCCGGGACCAGCTGCGGGCAGTACTCGCCCACCACGCCGTACGGCCCCATCGGCGGCGTGATGACCTGGTCGATCAACTGGGACGCGACCAACGGCTACCAGTTCGCCCGCGACATCTCCGCGCGCCTGGGCAACGGTCCGACGACCCCGCCGACCGACGGCCCCACGGACGGACCCACCGACGGCCCCACGGACGGACCCACCGACCCGCCGGTGGACTGCACCGCTCCGGCCTGGTCCGCCGACACCGTCTACACCGGCGGTGACACCGTCTCCCACCAGGGCACCGTCTACCGCGCCAAGTGGTGGACGCGGGGCGAGGAGCCCGGCACCACCGGCCAGTGGGGTGTCTGGGAGACCGTCGGAGCCTGCTAGCAACCGCCCACCGTCCACGACGTCCCCGGACCCCGCGCGGGGCTACTCCCGGCCCCGCTTCCACCCCCTCCCGGGTGGGCCGTCACCCCACTCCCCTCGCGTGACGGCCCACCCCACCCCCACCCGCTCCCCACGGCCGACGCCTCCGGGACACCCCCTCACCGACCGCCGCGAGGCCCCCGGCCCCCACCGCCGTCTCCGGCCCACCCCCACCTCCTCCGTCACCACGACCCCATCCCCGGCCTCCGGTCGCGGGCGGGGCCCGTGGTGTGCCCAGAAACCGATTCCAGAAAGGGTCCCCCATGCCCTCCCCTTCCTCCCCGCGACGGGGAAGACCCGCCCGATGGGCACGTGCCCTCGGAGCCGCGGCCGCCGGGTTGTGCGTCTCGGCGAGCATGCTCTTCACGGCGCCGACCGCGAACGCCGCCGTCCAGGCCCCCCAGGCACCGCAGCAGGCCCCGGCGGCACCCGCCGCCAACGCCGACTGCCGGCCCGACGGCCTCCACCCGACCCCCGGGGTCGACGTCCCGTACTGCGACGTGTACGACGCCGACGGGCGCGAGATCCTCCCCAACAACCTCGACCGCCGGGTGATCGGCTACTTCACCAGCTGGCGCAACGGTTCCAACGGCCAACCGACCTACCTGGTCGACGACATCCCCTGGGACCGGATCTCGCACATCAACTACGCCTTCGGACACGTCGACGGGAACAACCGCCTGTCCGTGGGCCCGGACTCACCAGACAACCCGGCCACGGGCATGACCTGGGACGAACCCGGCCTGGAGCCCGACCCCGAGTTCTCCTACAACGGCCACTTCAACCAGCTCAACAAGTTCAAGAAGGACAACCCGGGCGTCAAGACCCTGGTCGCCGTCGGCGGCTGGGCCGAGACCGGCGGCTACTTCGGACCCGACGGCGAGCGCGTGGCCTCGGGCGGCTTCTACTCGATGACCACCACCGAGACCGGTGTCAACCACCAGGGCATCGAGACCTTCGCCGACTCGGCGGTCGAGTTCGTCCGCCAGTACGGGTTCGACGGCCTCGACATCGACTACGAGTACGCCACGTCCAACAACGGCGCGGGCAACCCCGACGACTTCTGGATCTCCGACGCGCGCCGGGGGCTGCTCTGGGAGGGCTACGAGGAGCTGATGCGCGTCCTGCGCGAGAAGCTCGACCAGGCCTCCGCCCAGGACGGCACGTACTACCAGCTGACCGCCGCGGTCCCCTCCTCCGGCTGGCTGCTGCGCGGCCAAGAGGTGCACCAGGTCGTGCAGTACCTGGACTTCGTCAACATGATGACCTACGACCTGCACGGCACGTGGAACCACTTCGTGGGCCACAACGGCGCGCTCTACGACAGCGGCCAGGATCCCGAGCTGGCCGACGTCTACAACGCCTACGACGGGATCGGCTACCTCAACGCCGACTGGGCGCACCACTACTTCCGCGGCGCCATGCAGGCCGGGCGGATCAACCTCGGCGTGCCCTTCTACACCAGGGGTTGGAAGGACGTCCAGGGCGGCACCAACGGCCTCTGGGGCACCTCCGCGCTCCCCGACCAGACCCAGTGCCAGCCCGGCACCGGTATCTCCGTGCCCTGTGGCGACGGCGCGGACGGCATCGACAACCTGTGGCACGACAGCGACCCCGTGACCGGGAACGCCATCGCGGCCGGGGCGAACCCGATCTGGCACGTGCTGAACCTGGAGAACGGGGTCGTCGGCGACTACGTGGCCGACTACGGGGTCACCGACGGGCTCGAGGGCACCTACACGCGCCACTGGGACGACGTGGCCAAGAGCGAGTGGTGGTGGAACTCCACCACGAACACGTTCCTGTCGGGTGACGCGGACCAGGCCATCACCGCCAAGGCGGACTACGTCGCGGGTACCGGGCTGGGCGGCGTGATGATCTGGGAGATGGCCGGCGACTACGCCTACAACGACGCCAAGGGCCAGTACGAGATGGGCGACACGCTCATCACCAACCTCCACCAGACGCTCAGCAACGCGGGCCCCTACGGCGCCGCCAAGGCGGAGACCGCCGCCCCCGCGGAGGTCCTCGACGTCGACGTCGACTTCCACGGGTTCGCGCTGGGCGACAACAACTACCCGATCACCCCCGACGTGACCATCACGAACAACTCGGCCGGAGAGATCCCCGGCGGTTCGACGATCACGTTCGACTACGGCACCTCGGCACCGGCCAACATGAGCGACCAGTCCGGCATGGGCCTGACCCACGTGCAGAACGGGCACGACCGGGGCGACAACGTCGGCGGCCTGGACGGCGACTTCCACCGGGTGGAGCTGACCGTTCCGAGCTGGCAGAGCATCCCCGCCGGGGGTTCGCTGGACTTCGTGCTCAGCTACCGGCTCCCGATCGCGCAGCCGTCGAACTTCCGCGTCACCGTCGGAACCAACGAGTACGCCATCACCTACGACAACCCCCGCGAGGGCACGCTGGTCGACGCGCCCGCGGGCGGCGGTGACGGCGGCGGCGACGGCGGCGGGGGCAACCCCGACGACTGCGCCGCTCCGGCCTGGGCGCCCGGGACCTACACCCAGGGCGACACCGTGACCCACAACGGCGCGGCCTACCGGGCCAAGTGGTGGACCCAGGCCGAGCCGGGCACCACCGGCGAGTGGGGCGCCTGGGAGTCCCTCGGCACCTGCTGACCCCGCCCCGCGCGAAGGGGGCGCGACGCCGTTTCCGGTGTCGCGCCCCCTTTCGCCGCTCAGACCCGTACGATCCGCAGCGTCGGATCGAGCTTGCCGATGTCGTCGGGGTCGGACGTGAGAACCGTCGCGTTCAGCTCCGCGGCCAGCAGGGCCACGTGACCGTCGACCACATCGCTCGTACCGCTACGAGCGAGCAGGGCCCCGACCCGGCGCGCGCTCCCAGGGTCCAACGGGTGCGCGAGAACGCCCTTGAACTTCAGGAGCTTGGCGATGACCTGTTGACGGGGGTCGCCCCGCCACACCTGGGCCAGCACCCCAGCCGACACGTGTGCGACGGCACTCGCCTCATACAGGAGTTCCTGAACCTGATAGGCCCGAGGATCCCTTCGTTCGAGGGCGATGAGGAATCCCGAGTCGAGGACGACCTGTTTCATGCCGAGAACCCTAGGCGGCGGCGTGGGAGTTGTCCTCGAAACCGGGGAACTCGTCCGCCCCGTCCAACCCCAGAGCCTCCCTGGCCCACTGCCTGTCCTCGGCCGAAACCTCTCCGACCTCGGCTTTCAGCTCATCGAGCGTCGCCCTGATGGCCACCCAGTCCGGCGCGTTCTCCGCGAGTTCCGTGAAGTACGCGGAGACCGAACCGGCCTGCCCGGAATCCACCGCACGCTGGGCCTTGGCCACGATCTCCTCCGGCACGCTGATGGTGACGCGCTTGTTCGTCATACTCGAATCATACTCTGCTCATACTCCTGTGTCCCGGAGTCGACGGAGGAGGTCACACGAGCGGCAGGGTGGAGCGCCGGACGCTGGGGGCGACCCCGTCGCTGGCCTCCGCCGCCCGGCGCCGCTCCTCGTCGACCCGCCCGTACAGCGTCGTGCGCTGGCGGAGCGGACGTCCTGTCGGCGCGACCAGGGCACGGATGTCGCTGATCGTCTTGTACGACCCCTGCCCCGACCCCGCCATCCGGCTGATCGTCTCCTCCATGAGCGTTCCGCCCACGTCGTTGACCCCGCCCGCCAGCAGCTGGCGGCACGTGTCCTCGGCGAGCTTCACCCACGAGCACTGGACGTTGTCGATGCTCCCGTGCAGCAGCAGCCGGGCCAGGGCGTGCACCGCCCGGTTCTCCCGCACCGTCGGGCCCGTCCGGGCCAGCCCCGCGAGGTAGATGGGGGCGTTGGTGTGCACGAACGGCAGCGGCACGAACTCGGTGAACCCCGGACGCCCGTTGCGTTCCAGGGAGCGCTCCTGGAGCGAGCGCAGCAGTTTGAGGTGGGCGACCCAGTGGTGCGGGGAGTCCACGTGCCCGTACATCATCGTGGAGGTCGTGGGGATGCCCAGGTCGTGCGCGGTCGTGATCACCTCGATCCACTCGCGCGCGGGCAGCTTGCCCTTGGTGAGGATCCAGCGGACCTCGTCGTCGAGGATCTCCGCGGCCGTCCCCGGGATCGACCCGAGACCCGCCTCGCGCGCCCGCGTGAGCCACTCGCGGATCGGCAGGTCGGTGCGGGCCGCCCCGTTGACCACCTCCATCGGGCTGAACGCGTGGACGTGCATGCCGGGCACCCGCTCGCGCACGGCCGCCGCGATGTCGAAGTAGGCGGTGCCGGGCAGATCCGGGTGGATCCCGCCCTGCATGCACACCTCGGTGGCCCCCGCGTTCCACGCCTCCTCGGCCCGGTCGGCGACCTGGTCGAGGGAGAGCGTGTAGGCGTCGGCGTCGGTGCGGCGCTGGGCGAAGGCGCAGAACCGGCAGCCGGTGTAGCAGACGTTGGTGAAGTTGATGTTCCTGGTGACCACGAAGGTGACGTCGTCGCCGACGGTGTCGCGGCGGACCCGGTCCGCCAAGTCCGTCAGCGCCTCCAGTTCGGGCCCGTCGGCGTGCAGCAGGGCGAGCGCCTCGCCGTCGGAGAGCCCGGCGGGGTCGGTCTCGGCGCTGCGCAGCGCGGCGGCGATCTCGGGGTCGAACCTGCGGGGCACGGCCCCCTCCCGGTCCACCCCCGACCTGAGCTCGTCCCAGGCGCCGTACACCGAGTCGAAGTCACCGCGCCGGTCCTCGGTCCGGCCCGCCTCGTCGATCCCGGTGTGCAGGTCGGTGCGCCCCGAGGAGACCAGCACGGCCTCGGGTTCCTGCCACGGGCGGCCCACGACCGGCGCGTCCTCGGCCGCCAGGCCGGTCTCGGGGTCGGCGAGCGCCGCGACGTGCCCGGCCACCCGCGGGTCCAGCCAGGGCTCGCCCATGCGGACGTACTCCGGGTAGACCGTCAGCCGCTCGCGCAGGGTGAAGCCCAGGTCGGCGGTGCGCGCGGCCAGGTCGTCGATCTGCGGCCACGGCCGCTCGGGGTTGACGTGGTCCGGGGTGAGCGGGGAGACCCCGCCCCAGTCGTCGATGCCCGCGCGGACCATGAGCGCGTACTCGTCCACGCCCCCGCGTTCGGCGCCGATGAGGTTGGGCGGCGCCTGCACGTGCGCCCTCGGCCCCATGACCAGGCGGGTGACCGCGATCGCGGCGGCCATCTCCTCGCGCTCGGCGTCGGGACGGTGCATCATCGCGGTGTCCGGCTTGGCGCGGAAGTTCTGGACGATGACCTCCTGGATCCCGCCGTAGCGGCGGGCGGCGGCGCGCATCGCGAAGACCGACTCGGCGCGTTCGCGGACGGTCTCGCCGATCCCCAGCAGGATGCCGGTGGTGAACGGCACGCTGGAACGGCCCGCGTCCTCCAGGACCCGCAGCCGGACGGCCGGGTCCTTGTCGGGGCTGCCGTAGTGCGCCTGCCCCCGCTCCGTGAACAGCCGCGTGGAGGTGGTCTCCAGCATCATGCCCATGGACGGTGCGACCGGTTTGAGCCGCTGGAAGTCCGACCAGGTGAGCACCCCCGGGTTGAGGTGCGGCAGCAGGCCGGTCTCCTCCAGCACCATGACGGCCATGGCCCGGACGTAGGAGAGGGTGTCGTCGTACCCGTGGGCGTCGAGCCAGTCGGCCGCCGCCGTCCAGCGGTCCTCGGGGCGGTCGCCGAGGGTGAACAGGGCCTCCTTGCACCCCAGGGCCGCGCCCCTGCGGGCGATCTCCAGGACCTCGTCCGGGGACAGGAAGGGCGACTCCAGGCGCCCGGGCACGGTCGCGAACGTGCAGTAGTGGCAGCGGTCCCGGCACAGGCGGGTGAGGGGGACGAAGACCTTGCGGCTGTAGGTGATGGTCCCGGGGCGCCCGGCCGCCTCCAGGCCCGCGTCGCGGACCCGCCCGGCGTGGTCGAGGAGGGTCTCCAGGTCGTCGCCCCGGGCGTGCAGGAGGACCTCGGCCTCGGTGACGTCGAGGGTCTTGCCGTCGCGTGCGCGGGCCAGCGCCCGGCGCATCGCGGAAGGGGTCGGGAAGGGGTCGTTCGCACCACTCATGACCGCACCCTACGACGCGGTAGGGGAGGGCGGTACGCCCGCACCACCCGTCTGGGATCATCGGTGGACCGGCCGGGAGGAGGGAGGGCACGTGCTGACTCGGCTTCGCCGTAACCCGTGGATGCGGCTCGCGCTGCTGCTCGTGCTCCTGGTGTGCGCGGGCCTGGCGGTGCGCACGCACTGGGAACAGGCGCGCGAGGCCGCCGTGGCCCTGCCCCTGTGGGTGCTTCCGGTGGCGGTGCTGGCCGCTATGGCGGGGCTGACCGCGCAGATGATGGCCTGGCGGGCGCTGCTCGCCGGACTCGGGTCGCCGTTGCCACGCGGAGTGGCGGCGCGGGTGATGTTCGTGGGCCAGCTCGGCAAGTACCTGCCCGGGTCGGTGTGGGCGTTCGTCGCCCAGGTGGAGCTGGGCAGGGACTGGAGGGTGCCGCGGGTACGCGGCGCGGCCGCGACCCTGCTCGCGGTCGGGGTGACGGTCGCGGTGAGCCTGTCCGTCGCGGCGGTCGCTCTGCCGCTGTCATCCGTTGGGGCGGCCTCGCGGTGGTGGTGGGCGCTGGCCCTGGCGCCGCTGCTGTTGGCGGCCCTGCACCCGCGGGTGGTGGGCTGGGGAGTGCGGCTCGCGGCCCGGCCGTTCACGCGGTTCCGGGAGGTCGCCGAGGCGGGTCCGCTCCGGCTCCCCGGTCGCGCGATGGCGACCGCCGTCGCGTGGACCCTGGCGGCCTGGGTACCGCTGGGCGCGCACGTGTGGGTGCTGACGTGGGCGGTGGGCGGTGACCCGGTCCGGTCGTTCGGTCCCGCGGTGGGCGCCTACGCGCTGGCGTGGACGCTGGGGCTGCTGGTGGTGTTCGCGCCCGCGGGCCTGGGGGTGCGCGAAGCGGTGCTGGTCGTGGCGCTCGCACCGGTCGTGGACGCGGGGGCGGCGCTGGTGGTCGCGGTCCTGTCCCGCCTGGTCATGACGGTCGCGGACGTGGCCTGGGCCGGACTGTCCCTCCCGCTGTCCAGGACCGCCCGTTCGGCGTCGGCGAGGACGCGGGACGGATCGCCGTCAGCGTGAACCCTTTTCCGGGGATCGGGCTAAGAGGGATGTAAGCACCCCCAACCGATGGGACCCGCCCCATGTCCCTAGTCGATTCCGGGACCGGCCGCGCCGAGGACGCCGACCAGGCATCCGACGCGGCCGTGATCCGGCGGTCACTCACCGATTCGGCGCACTTCAGCGCCATCTTCCGGAGACACGCGCCCGCACTGCACCGCTACGTGGCCCGAAGGCTCGGTCAGGCGGACGCCGACGACATCGTCTCCGAGACCTTTCGCACGGCGTTCCTCACACGCCACCGCTACGACCCCGCCCGCCCGGACGCCCGCCCGTGGCTGTGGCGGATCGCGACCAACCTGGTGCGCCGCCAGCACAGGAGCGAAACCCGCCACTACCGGGCGCTGGCCAGGACCGGGGTGGACCCGGTTCTGGAGAACCACGCTGACCGGGTGAGCGAGCGGGTCGACGCCCAGAGCGTGTCGGCACTGCTCGCCGCTCCCCTGGCGCGGCTCTCCAAGGGCGACCGGGACGTGCTGCTGCTCGTCGCCTGGGGCGACCTCACCTACGAGGAGGTCGCCTCGGTCCTGGGGATCCCGGTCGGCACCGTCCGGTCCCGTCTGCACCGGGCCCGCAAGCGCGTGCGCGCCGCCCTCCCCGAGAACCCGTTCCCCGCGAAGGAGACCGACCAGTGAACGAGATGGACCACCTTCGCCGCATGCGCGAGAGCGTTCCCGAACCGACCTCCGACTCCCTGAACGCCCGCCTGGCCTGGCGGCCCGGACACCCGAACGCGGCCGCGACGACGGTCCGGAGGCTCGGGGGCCGGCACGTGCCGGGGCGCGTCCCGCCAGCCGTCTCCGGGGCCGCCGTCCTGGTGGCCGGCGCCGTGTTCGCCTTCCTGGTCCTGGGACCGCCCGGGTTCATGCGACCGGACTCGGTCGTGCTGACCCCGGCCGCCCCGTCGGAGGGGACCGGAGGCGAGGAGCCCGCCAACGACGGCAGCGCCGCGGAGGCCATGGCCCCCGCCGTCGAGGCCGCCCGGTCCCGACCGGCCGACGGTGCCGTCTGGTACGCGGAGACCGTCTCGGCCCGGGCCTGGGGGGTGGGCCCCGAGGGTGACAGGTACGGGGTGTACGACATCCGCGAGACCCGGCACTGGACGAACGTCGAGACCGATCTGCACACCTTCCAGCACACCTCGACGGACTGGGCCCTGGTCACCGACCGCGGCCGGGAGGCGTGGGAGCGCGACGGCGCCCCCACGTTCTGGCCGGCGGAGACCACGCGGCTGGAGATCCCCAACGACATGGTGCTCGGAGAGCCGTACACCCCCAGCGAACCCGGCTATTTCTTCGGCGAGTCCCCGCTGGGCCCGCGGGAGCTCCAGGAACTGCCCTCGGACCCCGAACGGCTGCGGGAGATGCTGCGGCCCGAGGGGGAGGAGGAGCAGCTGGACGAAGGGGACACGGCGGAGGCGGGCTTCCACACCGTGCCCAAGCCGTCGGTCGCGACCGTCCGGGCCGTCCTGGACCTCCCCCTCCCTCCGGAGGTCAGGGCGGGCGTCTACGAGGTCCTGGCGGGGCTGCCCGACGTCCGCGCGGCCGAGGGGGTCACCGAGGACCGGTCCGGACGGCCCGCCGTGGGAGTCGCCTACGACGTCGAGGGGCTGATCGACGGACGGTACGAGGAACGGCTCCTCTTCGACCCCGAGACGGGCCTGCCCCTGGCCTCCGAACGCGTGGTGGTCCAGGCCCCGGAGTGGGCGGCCGACTGGGTGGAGCCCGGTGACGTCGTCGAGTACACGCTCCACGAGACCTTCGAGTGGACCGACGCGTGGCCCGACGTGGAGGTACCCGAGTTCGTCGTGGACGAGTAGGGCCCCTGACCGCGCGGCCAGGTCCGCCACGCCCCCCGGGACGCACAGCCGCCGACACCGCGCGCGGTCCACGGCTGTCCCCCGGGCGGTGACGGCGGGAGCCCCGCGTGCGATCAGGGTCGGCCGATGCGAGCGTGTTCGCTTAGTTCCAGGTCGATGAAGGCGTCGATCATCTCGGTGTAGACGCGCTCGACCACCTCGGGCGCGACGCCCTCGGTCACCGCGAGTTCCCGAAGGCGCGTCATCATCGCCGCTCTGCGGTCCGGCGCGCGCACGGCGTCCCCGTCGCCCTTGTACGCCGCCGCCTGCTTGACCAGAACCTGCCGGGCGGCGAGCAGTCGCACGATCCGCCCGTCGATGGCGTCGATCTGCGAGCGGACCTCCGATAGTGACATGCCGCGACCCTACAGCACCCGGTTCGGTGGCTCTCCTCGCTCCCGGGGTGTCGGGGGAACAGACGGCGCCACGTGGCGGCGAGGGCGCGCCGTGCCCGCTCAGGCCGTCAGCAGCCGCCCGGTGTAGGCCCGCCAGTAGGGCTCGGCGTCCACCGGGCGGACCCCGGCGCGCAGCCGTTCGGGCTCCCCCGGGGCGTAGAACTCCTTCAGTGCGCGGGCCAGGTCCCCGACGTCGTCCGGGGCGCACAGCAGGCCGTCGACCCCCTCGCGCACGTGGTCCGCGAGCGTCCCGGCCCGGGTCGCCACCACCGGCGCGCCGTGCTCGTGGGCGAGCCAGACGTTCTGCGTGGCGGTGGCCGTCCGGTACGGCAGGACGACGGCGTCGGCATCGGCGAACAGCCCCGGCAGGTCCGCGGCGGGCACGTACCCCTCACGGAACCGGACCCGGTCGGCGACCCCCAGCTCCGCGGCCAGCTCCGCCAGCTCGCCGGAACCGCCCCAGAACTCGCCCGCCACCGTGAGCGCGACGTCCTCGGGAGCCCCCGCCGCGAGCGCCCTCAGGAGCACGTCCACGCCCTTGTAAGGGCGGACGATGCCCAGGAACAGCAGGTGCCGCCGCTCCCCCGGCGCGGCCGGGAGCGGGCCGCCCGTCTCCGGCAGGTGCGGGGGCATGTGCGCCACCACGGGCCGGGGCCTTCCCGCTCCCCGCAGTCCCTCGGCGAGGAGGGCCTGGTCGGGTGAGTGGGTGACGACGGCGTCGACGCGGCGCAGCAGGGCGCGGGTCAGGGACACGTCCACGGCCCGGCGCTCGTGCGGCAGCACGTTGTGGCACAGCGCCACCACCCGCGTGTCCGCGCGCCGGGAGCGCACGCCCGCGAGGACCCCCAGGTAGGCGGGGACCTGCACCGGGGAGAACAGGGTCAGCACCACGAGGTCGGCCGTACCCGCCAGGCGGCGTCCGGTCCGCCACCAGCCGTCCGGCCGGTACCAGGCCAGGTCGTGACGGGTGTCGGGGTAGGGCTCGCCCTCCGGGTCGGTGATGGTCTGCCGTCCCGGGTAGAGCGCCGCCGGGTACTGCGCCCGCCACGACTCGACCGCCGTCGGGTGGCCGAGCGCGCGCAGCCGGTGCGCCAGTTCGGTGGTGTGCCGAGCGCCGCCGCCCTTGTAGGGGTGGGCGGGCCCCACGAGGGCGACCCGGGCCGGTTCGGCGCTCACGCGCCCTCCCGTGAGCGGACGATGAGGTCGGCCAGGAGCCCGATCGCCGCGAGGATCAACCCCGTCATGAGGATCATGACCGTGTTGTTGGCGATGTAGAAGAGATCCCGCACCTGGTCGAACACGAACTTGGCGGCACCGACCCCGAGCAGCGTCAGCGCGAGCGGCATGAGCACCTTGAGCGGGTTGAAGTACATGACCATCCGCAGCACCTGGAGGATGTAGCGGTAGGCGTCCTTGACGAAGTGGAACTTCGACGTGCCCGCCCGCGTGGCGTACTCGACCGGCACGTACCGGATGGGGTGCTGGTTGGACAGGAAGGCCAGGGTGATCGTCGTGACGCAGGAGAACCCGGGCGGCAGCAGCCGCAGGTAGGGGCGGGCGACGTCGCGCCGGAACACGCGCAGACCGGAGTTGAGGTCGGGGATGCGGGTGCCCGTGAGGCCCTCGGCGATCTTGCGGATAACCCACTTGGCCGGGACGCGCAGGGCCTTGTGCGAGCCCATCTCCTGGGTGCGCGCGCCCACCACCTGGTCGATCTCGGGATCCTGGTCGAGCATCGCGACCAACTCGGGGATCCGTTCGTTGGGGTAGCTCATGTCCGCGTCGGTCCACACCACGAACTCGCCGCGCGCCCGCTGACTGCCGATCCGGCGCACCGTCCCGGACCCGCCGTTGTGGCCGAAGGCGATCACGCGCAGCCGTGGGTGGAGAGCCTCGGCGTCGCGCAGCCGGGCGAGGGTGTCGTCGGTGGAGGCGTCGTCCACGGCCAGCAGTTCGTATCCGTACCCGGAGGCGTCCATGGCCGAGCAGATCCGCTTGACCTCGTCGAGGACGTGGTCCTGCTCGTTGTAGCACGGGAGCACGACGGTGACCCGTACGGGCGCCTCGTCCGTGTTCGGGTCCTGGATGTGGTCGGGTGTGTGGCTCATGCGTCCGTCTCAGCGGTGTGGTTGGGGCCGGGTCGATCAGTCTGTGGCCGGAATGACGGCCACCCAGACGCTTCCTCGGAAGGTCCAGTGGCCGGTGGGCGGTTCCATGAGGGTACTGGGGTCCATGTCGGCGACCACGTGGAAGGGTCGTACGGGTGTGACCGCGCCGCCGGTCAGCTCCATGAGCGGGGCTGACTCGGGCGCCGCGAGCACGGCGGTACGGCCCCGTTCGTGGATCTGACCGACGACCCGCGCCACGTCCCCGGGCGTGGGCTCGTCCATCGCCGCCGTCGGCAGCCCGCACACGTTGCGCAGCAGCGGCAGGTAGTTGCCCGCCATTCCGCCGTCGACCACGACGACCGACCCGTCGTCGGGTAGGTGCGCGCAGAGGTTCTCCGTGGCGGCGACCGTGCCCACGTCCTGCCGGTAACCCATGATGCCGCCCGCCGCGGTGGCGGCGGTCGGCACGATCATGGCCACTGAGGCGCCCGCGGCGACCACGGTCGGAAGGGAGCGTATGAGCGGCCCGCTGCCGTCGAGCCGGACAGCGCGGTCGCAGTAGCGCGTGAGCCAGGCCAGGAACCAGACGGCGAACAGGATGAACGCCGGGATGACCAGGGCGATCAGCCGTCTGCTCGCCCACGGGTGGTCGGGGGTGATGGCGGGGCGCAGGAGGGTGGTGCCCACCGTCCACACCAACAGCATGGCGGGCAGGACCCACTGGGGTTCGCGGCGCGCCGTGACGCGGCGCAGGACCAGGGCGAGGCCGAGTGCGGCGAACAGGACGGTGCCCAGGCCCACGTACCAGCCGACCCAGTAGAGGCTGAGGTCGTAGTAGGTGCGGCTGCCCTCGATCGGCAGCCCCTCGCGTTCCTGGACGGCGGCGACCCAGTGGTCGGTGAAGTCGCTGCCGTGGCCGTAGTCGGGCCACAGCAGGGGACGGATCGCGAAGCCGACCATCGCGATCAGGGCGAGGACGGCCATGGCGGTCGGCAGCCAGCGGACCCGTTCCACGCGGGGGACGCCGTACCGCCACAGGGCGGCGGTGGCGACGACGGTGACCACGATGACGACGGCGGTGATCACCAGGAGCGGGTTGAGCGAGTCGGACAGGTAGTCCAGATAGGGACGGGACAGGCCGTAACCGGCGTACAGCCCCATCCCCGCGCCGACGAGGAGTCCGCCCAGCAGCGGCAGTGCCTGCCCCCGGCGGGCGAGCAGCAGCAGCCCGACGAAGCCGAGGACGGGCAGCAGGTCGCGCAGGACGTCGATCCGCACCACCAGTCCCAGGCCGAACGACAGTCCGGCCGCCGCGGCCAGGGTGTGCTGGGCGGACCAGCGATCACGCAGGAAGGAGCGTCGGGAAAGGGCGTCGTAGGCGAGGACCAGCCCGCCGAGCAGGAGGATCTGGGTGGCGGGTTCGCTGTAGGTGAACCGGCTGACCCACTGCTGGGGCAGACACACGGCCAGGACGACGGCGGCCAGCGGGGCCCATCGGGCGCCGACCAGGCGGGCGGTGAGCCCGGCGAGCGTCAGCACGCCCAGCGCGCCCAGGACGGGGGTGGTCACCAGCATGCCGGTGAGGCCGCCCAGCCAGTACCCGATCGAGGTCAGCAGGGGCGCACCGGCCATGAACTGCGGCCAGATGGCGTCGCCGCGCTGGTACTGGGCGAGGCTCTGGTAGCTGAGCGAGGGGTCGTCCCCGGCGATGAGGTCGGTGCGCAGGGGGATCGGCAGGGATCCGTTCTCCGCGATCCACACCGTGTACATGGCGTAGGAGGCCGGGTCGCGTCGGATGACCAGCGCCTCGGCGTGGTAGGCGATCTGCACGGCGGCGAAGGCCACGGCTATCAGCAGCACGAGGACGACCGGCCACCAGGGCACGTCCTCCTCCGGGTCCGGAATGAGCCGGGGCACCAGGGCACAGGCCGTGACCACCACGGGGACACCGACGACGATCCCGGCCAGCGGCGTGAACAGGCCGAGCGCCAGGAGGGGGAAGGCCACCAGGAGCCAGGCCGAGACGGCGATGGCGGGGAGCGCGGTGACACGGGCGAGGATCCGTCCGGGAGGCAAGCGCATGGAGACACTCTGGCACCTCGGGCGACATGGCGCACACATCGAGGTGGTCGGTGGTCCGGCCCCCAGGGGAATGTCCGACGGCGGCCGACGCCCGCCCGCCGCGCTCGGCGGGCGGGGACAGGGGACGGTGTGGGCCCGGAGCGGGGTCCCTTCACCTGGTGAGAACGCCGCGAGAGTCGTGCTGGGGCGTCGCGCGGCGGAGCACGTGTCCGTGGGACACCGTCAGGGGGTCCACGGGACACCCCCTAGAGTGGCGGCATGTCCGAGACTCCAGCACAGCTGTGGCGTGACCTCGTCGCCACCGCCCCCGCTCACCCGTTCGTGACCTCCTACGACGCGTCGGGAGGCAGGGTCGAGCTCTCCCCGGCCACCCTCGACAACTGGGTGTCCAAGACCGCGAACATGATGGTGGACGGGTTCGGGACACAGCCGGACGACCGGGTGGCGGTCGCGCTGCCCCTGCACTGGCAGTCCATCGTCTGGCTCCTGTCCTCCTGGTCGGTCGGAGCCGTGGCGGTGCCCGTCGACGGCGACGCCTTCCCCGACGGGGCGCAGATCGCGGTGGCCGACGCCGACCGGCTGGGGGCGGCGCTCGACAGCGGAGCCGAGGAGGTCGTGGGCGCGTCCCTGCACCCGCTCGGACTGCCCCTGAGGGACCTTCCACCGATGGTGCTCGACTACACCACCGAGGCCCGGGGACACGGTGACCACTTCTCCCCCTACGTGCTCGACTCCGGGGCTCCCGCGTACGCGAGCGGGCGCGCGTGGACCGGCGCGGAGCTGGTCGCCGCCGCACGGGAGCGCGCCGAGCGGTGGGCGCTCACGGGCGGGGACCGCGTGGGGATCGTGATCGGCCCCGCCACGCCGCTGTCCGTGCTCGGCGACGACGCCTCGGTCCTCCTGGCCGCGGTGGTCGCGGGCACTGCGCTCGTGCTCCTCGAGGGCGGCCCCGAGGACGCGACCGACCTGCGCTCACGCCTGAAGATGGAAGGCGCCACCGCCGTCCTGGACCTGGCGGACAGTGGTGTGGCGGCCGACGGCGGCTTCCGCGCGCTGGGCTGACCCGTCCTTCCCGGATCGGCGCGTCGGGCGCTCCCCGGCGCCCTCTCGGGCCTCGCCCGCCCTTCGTGCCTCACGGGCCTCGCGCTCCCGCTCGGCCCGGTAGAGGTCGGCGGCCTGGGCGTGGATGTCGGGGTGCATGACGTCCTCCTCGGGGGTCCGGTGGGTCGGGACCGTGTGCCCCGACCAGCACCAGGCTTCCGCTAAGGAGGGCGCCCCCACCATGGGAGAACCTCCCTATTTCCGCTGGGCGGCCGCGCCTCAGACCACGCGCCCCGCGCCTTAGTGCCCGATCGGGCGCTAAGGCGCGGGACTGCTCCTAGCCCTCGCGGTAGAAGGCGTCCGCCACCACGCGCTCCCGCCGCTCCTCGTCGTAGGTGTACACCTCACGGCCCTCGACGAACACGCGCAGGGCACGGCTCATGACGTCCAGGGGGTCGCCCGACCACACCACCACGTCGCCGTCCAGACCGGGCCGCAGCGCGCCCACCCGGTCGTCGATCCCCATGATCTCGGCGGGGTTGAGGGTGATCGCGCGGATCGCGGTGTCGCGGTCCAGGCCCTCCTTCACGCACAGGGTCGCCTGGTGCACGAGGAACTCGATCGGGACGACCGGGTGGTCGGTGGTCAGCGCGACCTTCACACCCGCCCGGTCGAGGATGCCCGGGTTGGCCAGCGTCTTGTTCTTCACCTCGACCTTGGACCGGCTCGTCATCAGCGGACCCGTGATCACGGGGACGCCGCGCGCGGCGATCTCGTCGGCGAGCAGGTGGCCCTCGGTGCAGTGGTTGATGATCAGGCGGTACCCGAACTCGTCGGCCAGGCGCATCGCCGTGTGCATGTCGTCGGCGCGGTGGACGTGCTGGCACCACGGGAGCTCACCGTCCAAGACGCTGACCAGCACCTCCATGGCGTTGTCCCGGTCGAAGGGGGTGCCCTCGGCAGCCGCGTGGTCGCGCTTGGCCTTGTAGTCCTGCGCCTTGGTGAACGCGTCGCGGATGACCGCCGCCACGCCCTGCCGCGTCGAGGGCAGCTGCTTCTTCTCTCCGTACACGCGCTTGGGGTTCTCGCCCAGGGCGCTCTTGACGCTGGTCGGCTGCCTGATCAGCCGGTCCTCCATGCTGCGTCCCCAGCACTTGACGGCCACCGTCTGGCCGCCGATGGGGTTGCCGGAACCGGGCTTGACGACGGAGCTGGTCACACCGCCGGACAGGGCGTCGACGAAGCCCAGGTCGGCGGGGTTGATGGCGTCCAGGGCACGCATGCGCGCGCCGTTGGGGTCGGTCATCTCGTTGGTGTCGTCGCCCGCCCAGCCGACGCCCTCCTCGTCGATGCCGATGTGGCCGTGCGCCTCGACGAAGCCGGGCAGCACCCACTTTCCGGAGGCGTCGACGACCGTGGCCCCCTCGGGAACGGTGACGTCGGCGTCCGGGCCGACCGCGGTGATGACGCCGTCGGAGATGAGGACCGTGCCGCCGTCGACGGGGTCTCCGTCGACGGGCACGACGTACCCGGAAGTGATCGCGATATCCATGGCGGGCAACCTAGCCCATCATCGGGTGTTCCCCCAAGGGCCGGTCGCGTCCGGATTCACCGTCCGGGTCACCGCGCGGTCAGGAGCTCCGAGTCCGGCGCCAGTTCGACGGCGACGCCCTCGATGGCGTCGCGCACCATCGTGCACCGCCCGACCTGCTCACTCTCAGCCGTGAGGTCTCCCCCCTGCGCGGCGAACGCGTAGACCATGCTGGGCCGGTCCTCGAACTCCATCAGGCGGAAGGCTCCCCCCAGTCCCGGGTGGTGCGGGGTCTGCTCGGGGATCACGCCCATGGTGACGATGCCCGCCGCGATGAGGTCGGCCAGGAAGCCGCGCTGGGCGTTGATGACGGCCGCGCCGCCCTGGGGGCGGGTCAGGGCGATCTCGTTGAGCACCACCCGCAGCCGGGGGCCGTCCGGTCCGGTCATCGCCGCGCGGTGGGCCATCTCCTCGTCCACCATGGCCTCGACCTGGTCCGCGCCGAGGCCGGGGTGGGCGGGCCCCAGGATGGCCCGGGAGTACTCCCGGGTACGCAGGAACGTGGGCACCGCCATGGGTTGGTGCTCCCAGAGCCGCGCCGCGTGCGTGCCGAGCTCCCGCATGTCCCCGAACTCGTTGGGGAAGGCCTCGGCCTGGAGGGTGACCGCCCACGCGTCGACCAGCTGGTGGTCGGCGCCCAGCGCGGTGTCCACCCGTTCGACCAGTGTCCGGGCCGGTCGGCAGTGCGCGTCCTCCACCTCGCGGAGCTTGTCGTCGGTCACCCCGACGGTCCTGGCCAGCTCGGCGCGTGAGAGCCCTTTGTCGGACCTGGCGCGCAGTATCCGCGCGCCGAAGGGGAGCCACATCGCAGACGGCAACGCAGTGTTCACTCCCGAATCCTCTCCCGTCGCCGGTCGGGGCGGGCCGTGTCCCTCGGGTCGACCCCGCCCCCTTCATCCGACCATCTCCCGTGGCGGTGCGGCTGGTCAAGCGACGGGGCGGGTGCGGCGATCCGTGATAAGTCAGTACAAGCACCGACAATGCCGTCCCATGACCGGACGCGTTCGAAGTATCATCCCCGAACCCCTCTGACCTGCGCGGCTCCCGTCGGGTGATCGGCGTGCCCCGGGGTGGGGAAGCCCCTCCTCCCCCAGTACTCTGAGTGCCGCCCAGTCGCGAACCACACCTCGGAAGTGAACCGATGAAGCGCTTGACCCTGCCGGCGACCGTCGTGCTGTCCTCCACCCTCCTGCTCGCCACGACCGCGTGCCAGGACGACACGGAGGTGTCGGACGTGGAGGGCGCGGTGCTGAACACCAGTGAGGGCGACATCACGGTGGAGCTCTTCCCGGAGGACGCTCCCCTGGCCGTCGCCAACTTCGTCGACCTCGCCGAGGGCGAGGGCGTGCCCAACCCGGTGACCGGGGACGCGGCCTTCTACGACGGGACCGTCTTCCACCGGGTGATCGAGGGGTTCATGGTCCAGGGCGGCGACCCCGAGGGGACCGGACGCGGCGGCCCCGGGTACACGTTCGAGGACGAGTTCGACTCCGGCCGCACCTTCGACGAGCCGGGTGTGCTCGCCATGGCCAACTCGGGCCCGGACACCAACGGGTCGCAGTTCTTCATCACGGTGGCGCCGACCACGCACCTGAACGGCGGCCACACGATCTTCGGCCAGGTGGCCGACGACGAGTCCTACGCGGTCGTGGAGGCGATCTCCCAGGTGCGGACCGACCAGAACGACCGTCCGGTGGAGGACGTCGTGCTGGAGTCCGTCACGATCCAGCGCGCGGGGGACTAGCCGGCGCCTCTCCAGAACCTAGCGCCGCCGCTTGGCCCGGGCCGCGCGGGCCCGCTCGACGGCGGGCCCGATCGCCCCCGCCAGCGCCGCGACGTCCTCCGGGGCGGAGGTGCGGCCCAGGGACAGCCGCAGACTGCTCAGCGCGGTGTCCGGGTCGGCCCCCATCGACAGGAGTACGTGGCTGGGCTGGGCGACCCCCGCCGAACACGCGGAACCGGTCGAGCAGGAGATGCCCCGCGCGTCGAGCAGCATGAGCAGCGCGTCCCCCTCGCAGCCGGGGAAGGACAGGTGGGAGATCCCGGGCAGCCTCCCGTCGGGGTCGCCGTTGACGACGACGTCGGGAACCTCCGCCCGCACGCGCTCCTCCAGGTCGTCCCGGAGCGAGGCCAGGTGCTTGGCGTGCTCCTCGCGCTCGGCCACGGCGAGGTCAACGGCGGTGGCCAGCCCGCGCAGCAGGGGCGTGGACAGGCTGCCCGAGCGGATGTCGCGCTCCTGGCCGCCGCCGTGCAGGACGGGAACCGGGGCCAGGCCCCGTCCGACGACCAGGGCGCCCGCCCCGACCGGGCCGCCGAGTTTGTGGCCGCTCACCGTCAGGGCGCTGACTCCGCTGGTGGCGAAATCCACCGGCTCCGCTCCGACCGCCTGGACGGCGTCCGTGTGGAAGGGGACCCCGTGTTCGGCGGCCACGGCCGCCAGCTCGGCCACCGGTTGCACGGTGCCGACCTCGTTGTTGGCCCACATGACCGAGACCAGGGCGACCGAACCGGGATCACGCTCGATCGCGTCCCTCAGCGCCCGGGGGTCGACGCGCCCCGCGCCGTCGACGGGGAGCGCCTCGAAGACCGCCCCCTGGTGGTCGGCCATCCAGTGCGCCGGGTCGAGGACCGCGTGGTGTTCGACCGCGCTGACCAGGATCCGCCGCCGGGCCTGATCCTCCGCGTTCCGGGACCAGTACAGTCCCTTGACCGCGATGTTGTCGGACTCGGTACCGCCCCCGGTGAAGACCACCTCGTGCGGCGTGCAGCCGAGGGCGCCCGCGAGCCGTTCCCGCGCCTCCTCCACCGTGCGGCGCGCGGCGCGGCCGTGGCCGTGCAGCGACGAGGGGTTGCCGAGGGAACCGAGCTCCTCCGTGAGGTCGGCGATGACCTCCGGGCGGACGTCGGTCGTGGCTGCGTGATCCAGATACACCATGGCGCTCCCAGAATACGCCCGCCACCGCCGTCCACGCCCTCGGTCCCGATAACCTTGAGTCATGCCTGACTCCTCGCAGCCCACCGGCCACCACTGGCACGCTCCCACGGCCCAGCGGCCGGTGAGCGCGCGACTGTCCCTGCCCGGTTCCAAGTCCGTGACCAACCGGGCGCTCGTGCTGGCGGCGCTGTCGGAGACGCCGTGCGTCGTGCGCCGCCCGCTCGCCAGCCGCGACAGTGAACTCATGATCGGCGCGCTCCGCGCCCTGGGCGTGGGCGTCACCCAGGACGGCGAGGACCTCGTCGTCACCCCCGCCGCGCTGCGCGGCCCGGCGTCCGTCGACGTCGGCAACGCCGGAACGGTCATGCGCTTCGTTCCGCCGCTCGCCGCCCTCGCCGACGGCGACGTCCACTTCGACGGGGACCCCCGCGCCCGTGAACGGCCCGTCGACGAACTCCTGAACGCCCTGCGCGCCCTCGGCGCGGACATCGACGACGGCGGGCGCGGCGCCCTGCCCATGACCATCCACGGCACCGGCGCGGTGCCCGGCGGCGAGGTCGTCCTGGACGCCTCCGGATCGTCCCAGTTCGTCTCGGCGCTGCTGCTCAGCGGCGCCAGGTTCGCCCAGGGCGTCCACGTGCGCCACCAGGGGCCGCCCGTGCCCTCCCAGCCGCACCTGGACATGACGGTGGAGATGCTCCGCGCCGTCGGGGTGTCCGTGTCCACCGGGGAGAACTCCTGGAGGGTGGAGCCGGGGCCGGTCAAGGCCACCGAGATCACCGTCGAGCCCGACCTGTCCAACGCCGCGCCGTTCCTGGCCGCCGCCCTGGTCAGCGGTGGCGAGGTGACCATCCAGGGGTGGCCCGAGCACACCACCCAGCCCGGCGACGAACTGCGCTCCCTCTTCACCCGCATGGGCGGTGAGGTGTCCCGCTCCGGCGGCGACCTCACCCTGCGCGGCACCGGTCAGGTCAACGGCATCACCGCCGACCTGCGTGACGTCGGCGAGCTCACCCCGACCATCGCCGCCGTGGCGGCCCTGGCGGACACGCCCTCCCGGCTCACCGGGATCGCGCACCTGCGCCGTCACGAGACCGACCGCATCGCCGCGCTCGCCGCCGAGATCAACCACCTGGGCGGTGACGTGGAGGAGCTGTCCGACGGCCTGGTCATCCGCCCGCGACCGCTCCACGGCGGCGTGTTCCACTCCTACGACGACCACCGGATGGCCACGTCCGGCGCGGTGATCGGCCTGTCGGTGCCCGGGGTGGAGGTGGAGAACATCGCCACCACGCGCAAGACACTGCCCGACTTCCCCGGCCTCTGGGCGGAGGCTCTGGCATGAGCCGCACGCGGGGCGGGGGACGCCACCTGGACGAGGACGACATCCGCGTACGCGCCCGGGGCGGCTCCCGACCCCGCACCCGCAAGCGCCCCAAGCACGAGAACGCGGTGGAGGGCCTGGTCACCGCCGTGGACCGGGGCCGCTACCGGTGCCTGGTGAACGACGTCCCGGTCGTGGCCATGAAGGCCCGTGAACTGGGCCGGGGCTCCATCGTCGTCGGCGACCGCGTCGACGTCGTGGGGGATCTGTCCGGGAAGCCCGACACCCTCGCCCGTGTCGTGCGGGTCCGCGACCGCCGCTCCATCCTGCGCCGCACCGCCGACGACACCGACCCCGTCGAGCGGGTGATCGTCGCCAACGCCGACCAGCTGGCCATCGTGTGCGCGCTCGCCGACCCCGCGCCCCAGCCCCGTTTCGTCGACCGGTGCCTGGTGGCGGCCTACGACGCCGGGCTCGAACCGCTCCTGTGCCTGACCAAGGCGGACCTCGCCGACCCCGACGACCTGGTCCGGGTCTACGAGCCCCTGGGACTGCCCTACGAGGTGCTGAGCCCCGAGGGGGACCTCACCCGGCTCAGATCCCGCCTGGCCGACCGGACCAGTGTGTTCGTGGGTTCGTCCGGTGTGGGCAAGTCGACTCTGGTCAACCGGCTGATCCCCGGAACCGACCGGGCCGTGGGCCACGTGAACGCCGTGACCGGCCGGGGCCGCCACACCTCGACCTCCGCCGTCGCGCTGCCCTTCGAGGGCGGCTGGCTGATCGACACCCCCGGGGTGCGCAGTTTCGGGTTGGCGCACATCGAGCCCGAGGACATCGTGGCGGGCTTCGCCGACATCGACGAGGTCGCCCACGCGTGCCCCACGGACTGCACGCACCAGGAGGACGTCGAGGGCTGCGCCGTCGCCGCCGCGCTCACCGAGGGGACCCTCGACCCCGACCGCGTGGGGTCGCTGCGCCGCCTGCTCGCCAGCCGGGAGGGCGCCCTCGACGAGGAACCCGGGGCGTAGCACCCGACCGCGCCAGGGCGCTTCCCCCGTCCAGGGACGGATTCCCCGGCTCACCGAAATCCGTTGATCACTCTCGGTAGTCTCCCGTCACGCCCGGAAAAGACGGGGAAGGACGAGCATGATCACTCGAATGACGCGTGAGTTTCCGCTGATGGCCGGCGGATGGACCTGCGTGTATTGCGACTGGCCCAATCGGCCTGGAGCGTCGGTGCGCGAAAACCCCTTCCACTGCGGGGCCCGGACAGATAGAAGATTTCGGTCAGAAATAAACCGGGTATTTGCTCTGTCCCGCCCCTGGGAAGGTGTGGCGATACCCCGGACCATGTGCCCGTTTTCTGGTGACATGACCGGGGTACCGCGAGAGAGGTTCACTCGATTCCGCCGTAGAGCACAGGAAGCCTGCCTAAAGTGGAAACTCCCCTCCTGAGGCGGTGCGTTCCCCACCGCCGGGCCACATGGACGGAGGCGGGGACGTGGAACCTCTCGTCTGTCACGCGCAAGGAAGGCCGTCGTCGTGAGTCCGCACCCCCCGAGCCCCCCAGCCCTGATCCGGACCCCGGAGGAATCCCTCGCCCCCTCCCGCCCCATCCGCGTCCTCGTCGTCGACGACCACGCCCTGTTTCGACGCGGCCTGGTGTCGGTCCTGGACGAGGAGGAGGACATCGACGTGGTCAGCGAGGCGGGTGACGGCGAAGAGGCGGTGCGCCTGGCCGCCGAGCACCGCCCCGACGTCGTCATCATGGACGTGCGCATGCCACAGGCATCCGGCATCGACGCCTGCTCACGTATCCGTGAGGCCCTGCCACAGGCGAAATTCATCATGCTCACGATGAGCGACGAGGAGGTCGATCTCTTCGACGCGCTCAAGGCCGGCGCCACCGGGTACCTGCGCAAGGAGATCTCGGTGACCGAGATCCCCCGGGCGGTGCGCGGTATCGCCGTGGGGCAGTCCTTCGTCGACCAGGCGATGGCCACCAAACTCATCGGTGAGTTCGCCGAACTGGCCAAACAGGGAGGCTCCCCGCGCGGGTCGGCCCCGGCACTGCCGCAGCTCACCCCGAGGGAGACCGAGGTGCTCAAGCTGCTGGCGCACTCGCTCAACAACCGGGAGATCGGCGAGCGGCTGTTCATCACGGAGAACACCGTGAAGAACCACGTGCGCAACATCCTGGAGAAACTCCAGGTGCACTCGCGCACCGAGGCCGCCATCTACGCCGTGCGCGCCGAGTACGTGCATCCGGGAACGTAGGCACGGCGAACGCGCCCCGCTCACCGTGGTGGCGGCGGGGAGCATTTCCGCGAAACCCACGAGTGGCGGAGCGAATTCGCCCGCGCATACCTGGGACGGGGGCATTGGGAAAGGCCGGGTCGAGGGCCGGGGGACACCCTCCTCCGACCCGACCGCACCCCTACAGGTCCACCGTCCCCCCGCAGCGCCAGTACCGCGACCGGTCGCGCTCCATGAACCCCTCGTCCACCAGGCTGTGCCGCAGCACCGCCAGGTCCGCGCTGAACCGCACCAGCACCGCGTTCACCTCGGCCTCGGTGTAGCGGACACCCGGCTCGAAGGTCCGCGCCACCTGGTCGAACAGCACCAACCGCTCGGCGCGGCGCACCGGAAGCACGGTGATGCGGCCGTGCGGCATGTACTTCCTCAGCACCTTCCGCCGCTCCCGCTCCGACAGCGGCTCCTCCCACACCGGAGGCACCCCCTCTCAGCGTCCGCGCGACAGCATCCCGTGCACGACGCGCTCGACCCGTTCCGCCGCCCGCTCCGGGTCGATCGGCTGCAACGCGTAGGAGACCGTCAGCCGCACCGCGACGTCCGCGACCGACTCCGCCAGCGGCGCGTCCACCCACGGGCAGCGCTCCCCCACCCGCCACGCGATCCGCTCCCCCAACACGTCCAGCAACGGCGCCGACCTCGTCGTGAGCACCGGCAGCAGCTCCCGGTCACCGGTCACCACCGCCCGCAGCAGCGGGTTGTCGCGCGCGTTGAGCAGTATCAGCCGCGTCGCCCGGCTCACCGCGTGCGCCGGGTCGTGCTCCTCGGTCTCCAGGAGCCGCACCACCGTGTCCAGCAGGGCGTTGACCTCGCGCACCACGATCGCCTGGAGCAGCCCCTCCTTGCTGCCGAACACGTTGTACAGGGTCTGCCTGGACACCTTCGCCGCCGACGCGATGTCGGCCATCCGCTGTCCCTGCCAGGCCCCGGCCACGATCTCGGCGTAGGCGGCGTCCATCAACCGCTCCCGCGCCGACGTCCCCTCGGCGTGCCTGCGTCCGCTCGCGGTCTCCATCCCCCCATCCTCCCACCGAACGGCCCTGGAACCCCGTCCCCCCGAATCTTCTGCAGTCCCTGATGTGACTAACACTCTGGTCACGCGGGGGTGCCCCCATCGCCATGAACGCCCCGGTCCCGGTAGCGTTACCGGCCATGGCGTCCTTTGACGATGATCTGCGGCTGGCCCACGTGCTCGCCGACGCTGCCGACGACCTCGCGCTCAAGCGGTTCCGCGCGCTCGATCTGGTGGTCGACACCAAACCGGACCTGACCCCGGTGACCGAGTCCGACCGTCTGGTCGAGGAGACCCTGCGTGGTGTGCTCTCGCGCGCACGCCCCCGCGACGCGGTCGTGGGCGAGGAATACGGCAAGACCGGCAACAGCAACCGTGTGTGGGTCATCGACCCCATCGACGGGACGAAGAACTACGTCCGCGGCGTCCCCGTCTGGGCGACCCTCGTCGCGCTCCTGGAGGGCGACCGGCCCGTCGTCGGCCTCGTGTCCGCCCCGGCCCTGCACCGCCGCTGGTGGGCCTCCAAGGGCGGCGGCACCTGGACGGGACGCGGTCTGGCGAAGGCCACCCGCTGCCACGTGTCCAAGGTGTCAGAGCTCGCCGACGCCTCGTTCAGCTACTCCTCGCTCAGCGGTTGGGAGGAGCGCGGCCTGCTCGACTCCTTCCTCGGTCTGACCCGCTCGGTCTGGCGCACGCGCGCCTACGGGGACTTCTGGTCCCATGTGATGGTCGCCGAGGGTGTGGTGGACGTGGCGGCCGAGCCCGAGCTGTCGCTGTGGGACGCCGCGCCGCTGCCGATCATCCTGGAGGAGGCCGGCGGGCGCGCGACCAATCTGCGCGGTGAGGGCTTCGAGGACGGCGGCCCGCTGGTGTGCAGCAACGGCCTGCTCCACGACTCCGCGCTGACCTGGCTCAACGGCGGCCCCACACCCGTCCGGTAGCGGCCCCGGCCGCACCCGGGCGGGGCGGCCGTCCCGGCCAGCGTTCGTCACATTCCACACGCATCCCATAACCCCAGGTAGTAGCCTGCCGGATGTGCTGACCACGACACCCCTCCGGGCCGCGCTCCGCCGCGCCGCCGCCCTCCTCACCACCACCGCGGCCGCCACCGCCGCCGTCGCCTGCGGTGCCGGGCACGGGCACACCCCCGAGGAACTCGACGCGATGATCGCCGACCGCGTGCGCGACTCCGCCTCGTCCGAGCCCTCGGCCCTCCCCGACACCGTGTTCGACCCCGACACCTACATGTGCTCTCCGGCCGTCGACTCCCCCACCACGGACACCTGGCGGACCGAGACACCGCGTTCGGCCGTCTCCCCCGGCGCACCGGCCCGGTTGGGTGTGCTGGCCGGTGAGGACACCGAGGTCACCAGGGTGACCGTGGCCGTCCTCTCCCCGGACGGGTCCTCGTCCTCCGCCGACGTCGTCCTCTCCCCGGGGGCCTGGTCCCACGTCGACTACCCCGAGGACTTCACGGCCACCGCCACCACCGACGAACCCGACCCCGCCATCGGCTCCGAGGAGGGCCGCACCGACGGTGTCCATACCGTTATCTGGAGCGACGGCGACTCAGGGACCCCCCTGACCTGTGACGGCTTCTCCGTCGGCTGACCTCCCGGAGCGCGTCGGCCCCTCCCCGGCCACAAACCCGGTCCCGCCGTGAACCGAAATTCCTTTTCCCCTCGTTGGGTGTCGTGAAACCACCCGATTCACGCGGGCCCGGCCGCTCCTCTGCGGTGCCGGGCCCCACACACGGGAAGGGACCGAATGCTACGTTCCCTCACGGCCGGGATCGTGCTCGCCTTCGCCGGCTCCCGGGCCAACATCGCCCGGACCATCCTGTCCTGCGCCGGTGTCGTCGTCGGTATCGGCGCGCTGATCCTCGTGGTCATGGGCAGCGACTTCGGGCAGCGGTACGCCGTCGCCTACAGCGAGATCCAGGGCGGACTCCCCGCCACCCTGCAAGTCAGCGTCAGCGGTGAGATCAGCGACCGCGACGCCCTGGAGGAGGACCTGTACCGCGCGGGCGGCGAACAGGTCTCCCTCTACCAGACGCCGGGGGACCTCATCCGGATCCGTTCCGGCGACACGGCCGCGCCGGACGTGGAGTTCCGCGGCGTCGACGCCGAACTCGGCGACATCCGCCGCCTCGACATGGCCCAGGGCCGCTGGTTCTCCGAGGAGGACACCGAGTCGCTGGCCCCGGTCCTGGTGATCAACCAGTCCCTGGCCGACGTCCTGCCGGACCTGGCGCGGGTGCAGATCGGCCAGGACCGGTGGGTGGAGGCGCGCGTCGTCGGCGTCATCGCCGACTCCAACATGGACTTCAGCTGGCAGACCGCCTACCTGCTGCGCTCCCCCGCCAGCGAGGAGATACTCTTCTCGGCGCCGGGGTCCGAGGCCCCCGCGGAGGAGTTCGGGTTCCCCATGGGCGAGAACACCTACGTCGTCCGTGTGGACCCGGAGCACCCGGGCACGGCGGACTACGGCGGGGCGTTCGCGCAGACCCTGGCCTCCGCCGGTTGGCGCTGGGGGGTCACCGACCCCGAAGCCATCTGGAGCTACCGCGCGGACAGCGCCGACATGCTGGAGGAACCCCTGCGGTACATGACCTGGGGTCTCCTCGGCATCGCCTTCATCACCCTCGGCACCGGCCTGCTCGGCGTGCTCAACGTCGGTCTGGTCACCGTGCGCGAGCGCCGCCGCGAGCTGGCCACCTACCGCGCTCTGGGGGCCACCCGGTTCACGCTCTTCGTGGCCGTGGTGATGGAGGCCGTGGTCGTGTCGGTCGTGGCGGGGGCCATCGCCCTCGCCGGGTGCTGGGCGCTGGGGTCCCTGGCTTCGGTGGTCGTCACCGAGCTCGACCTCGTGCCGCCCGGCGTCGACGTGCGCGTTCCGGCCGACGGCGTGCTCCTCGGACTGGGCAGCGCCGCCGGTGTCGGACTGTTGGCCGGGATCATCCCCGCGGCCCGGGCGCTGCGTGCGTCCGTCGTCGCCGGACTCCGCGAGTAGGAGACTCACGATGAGCAAGAAGAAGTGGATCATCGCCGGCACCGGACTCGTGCTCCTCGCGGGGCTCGGCGGCGGTACCTACGTCATGCTGCCGCGGGTGCTCGGCGGGGGCGGCCCGGAAGTTCCCATGGAACAGGCCGCCCTGGAGACGAGCGCGCCGTTCACGGTGGAGCTGGGCTCGATCAGCTCGGTGATGGTGTTGGACGCCACCGTCCGGGCCGCACCCGGGGAGGACGTCACGGCGCGCAACGGCGGCACCGTCACCCGCGTCTGGGTGAGTGACGGGGCTCCGGTCGAGAACGGCGCGCCGATCGTGACCCTGTCCGCTCCGGACGCCGGGGCCGCCGGGGGCGAGGAGGGCGCCGAGGCCCCCGCCACCCGCGAGGTCACGCTCTACGCGCCCCGCGTGGGTGACGTGACGGGGCTCGGCGACCTGCGCGACGGTGACGTCGTCGAGCCGGGGGCGGTCCTGGCGACGGTCGCCCCGGACGAGTTCCAGGCCGTGGCGACCATTCCGTCGAACGACCTGTACCGCTTCGGCGGCGAGCCCCGCGACATCGAGCTGAGCATCGACCAGGGCCCCGCGCCCACCGCGTGCGAGTTCGTCTCCCTGGGCCCGGCCGAACAGGGGGGCGGAGGCAACGCCCCCGAGGACGGTGGAGGTGTCGAGGGCGGTGGCGGTGGCGGCACCGAACTGGTCTGCCGGGTCCCCGCCGACGTCGAGGCCTTCGAAGGTGTGACGGGGAAGCTGTCGGTCTCCGTGGAGGACGTCTCCAACGTCCTCGCCGTCCCCGTGACCGCCGTACGCGGCAACGCCGACGAGGGCGAGGTCATGGTCGTTGCCGAGGACGGCTCCCAGGAGATGCGCGAGGTCGCCCTGGGTGTGTCCGACGGCTCCATGGTGGAGGTCACCGAGGGCCTCAGCGTCGGTGAGCGGATCATGGACCCGGTTCCGCTCGACCCCCGCTTCGACGTTCCCGGCGGCGCCGACGAGGAGTTCTCCGAGGAGGACTACCTCATCATGGAGGGCGAGTAGATGGCGGTCGGCACACCCCCGCCGGGGGCCGCGCGGTCCCCGGACGACACCTCTCCCCTCCTCAGGGTGGAGGGTATGACCAGGCACTTCATGGTGTCGGGCACCCGGATCGACGTGCTGCACGACTGCACGTTCCAGGTGGCGCGTGGCGAGGTCGTGGCGATCGTCGGCCAGTCGGGGTCGGGGAAGTCCACCCTGCTCAACCTGCTCGGCCTGCTGGACCGGCCGAGCGGCGGCACGTACGTCTTCGACGACGTCGACACCACCCGCCTGGGCGAGGGGCGCCGGTCCCGCCTGCGCGGCGAGGGCATCGGCTTCGTCTTCCAGCAATTCCACTTGCTGGAGCGGCGCAGCGCACTGGCCAACGTGGGCGTGCCGATGGTGCTGGGCGGGGTACCCGTGCTCCGCCGCCGCACCCGTGCCCGCGAACTGCTGGAGTCCGTCGGCCTGGGGCATCGCCTCAGCTCGCAGCCGCACCAGCTCTCCGGCGGTGAGCAACAGCGTGTGGCGCTGGCGCGGGCGCTGAGCCGGGAACCCGCGCTCATCCTCGCGGACGAGCCCACGGGCGCCCTGGACGCCGCGAGCAGCCGCATGATCATGGACCAGCTGCTGGCCCAGGCCGAACTGCGCGGCGCGGCCGTAGTCGTGGTGACGCACGATCCCAAGGTCGCCGAGCGGGCCGGCCGCGTGGTGGAGCTCGTCGAGGGCCGCACGCGCTGACCCTCATCCCGTCCCACACGTCGGGCCGCGCTCTCATGCGAAGAGCGCGGCCCGACGTGTGGTTCGGCCGCGGACGGAAAACGTCCGCGGGTCCTTCCCGGTGCTCCTCGCCGTGAGACTCCACTCGGGTTTTCCCATAAAAGCGAGGGGCCGACGTGGAAGGAATCTTTGTCTCCGACCACTCCGGCCTTCACCGCGGGGCCGGGGATCATTCCTCGGAAGAAGCAAAAGACCGGCATGGAGGGAAACTTGGTTTCCGACCATGCCGGTCCTCATTGGTAGCGGGGACAGGATTTGAACCTGCGACCTCTGGGTTATGAGCCCAGCGAGCTACCGAACTGCTCCACCCCGCGTCGTTGATCCCTATTTTAGGGCCTTTCGCCCTGGGTGGCAAACCAGTTTTTCCTGAGAAGAACCGGATGGGATCCACCCCGGTCGGGCCGTTCGACCTGACCTTCGTCAATCGTACCAGGGCTCGCACCCCGCGACGACCGCCGCCAACTCCCACCCTCACGAAACGGATTCCGCGCCCCGCCGGAACGGGGAACCGGGTGAAAAGCACCGGACCCGGAATTTCTTCCGGGTCCGGTATCAGTAGCGGGGACAGGATTTGAACCTGCGACCTCTGGGTTATGAGCCCAGCGAGCTACCGAACTGCTCCACCCCGCGTCGTTGTGTTCTCAACAGTAGCGTGTCCGGGCCGTGAACCCAAATCGACGCCACGAGACGTGGAGCACGCCGCCCTCGGGGAGCGGCCCCACGCGAACGGGGCGGGGCCCGCGGGCCCCGCCCCGTCACCGGTCACCCGAAGCCGGAGACCGCGGCGACTACTCGTTCAGCGCCTCCTCGATCGCCTCCAGGGCCTCCCGGAGGTCCTCGTTGGCCTGGTCCTGGTTCTCCTGCGCCTCCTCCCAGGCCTCGACGGCCTCGTTCAGCGCGTCGGTGAGCGCCTCGTTGCCGGAGGGCTCCTCGGCCGGCTCGTCCGCGTCGCCCTCGGCGGGCTCCTCGTCCTCGGCGGGCGCCTCCGGGTCGGGCAGCGGGGCCTCACCCTCACCGAAGAGGTTGTTCAGCGCTTCCTGGAGGTTGCTGCCGATCGCGACGTCCTCACCGAAGCCGACCATCACCTGCTGGAGCAGTGGGAAGGAGGCCGCGCCGCCGCCACCAGCCTGGACGTAGAGCGGCTCGACGTACAGCAGGCCGTCGCCGAACGGCAGGGTCAGCAGGTTGCCCCGCGTCACCTCGGCGTTGGACTGCTCCAGCGGCAGCAGGACCTCGCGGACCGCCGCGTCGGAGTCGAAGGCGTTCTGCATCTGGCCGGGGCCGAAGTTGACCGTGCTGCGCGGCAGCTCCAGCAGTTGCAGCTGGCCGTAGTCCTCCGAGTTCGGGTCGCTGTTGACCGCCATGAACGCCGCGAGGTTCTCCCGGTTGCGCGGGACGAACGTCGTGGTCAGAGAGAAGCTGGCCTCGTCCGCCCCCGGGTAGTTGATGGTCTGCCGGTAGGGCGGCATCGGGTCGTCGTCCCCGGTGGTCGGGTCCGCGGGGACCGTCCAGAAGTCCTGACCGCCGTAGAAGGCCTCGGCGTTGGTCACGTGGTACTCACGCATGATCTCGCGCTGCACCTTGAACAGGTCGTCCGGGTAGCGGACGTGGTCGAGCAGCTCCTCGCTCATCTCCGACCGGGGCGTCACGATGCCGGGGAAGGCGCTCATCCACGTCTGCAGGACCGGGTCCTCCTCGTCCCAGGCGTACAGCGTGACGGTGCCGTCGTAGGCGTCGACCGTCGCCTTGACCGAGTTGCGGATGTAGTTGACCTCGTTGCCGGGAAGGGCTCCGACCTGCTGTGCCGTGCCGTTCGTGAAGGTGTCGGTGACCGCCTGGTTGAAGTCGATCGGGTTGGCGTACGGGTAGCCGTTGGACGTGGTGTAGGCGTCCACGATCCACTGGACCCGGCCGTCCACCACCGCCGGGTAGGGGCTGCTGTCCACGGTCAGGAACGGGGCGACCCGCTCCACGCGCTCCAGCGGGTCGCGCTCGTAGATGATGCGCGAGTCGCTGGTGATGGCGCTGTTGAGCAGGATGTTCGGTTCCTGGTACTTGATCGCGTACAGGACCCGGTCGAAGAAGGTGCTCAGCTGGACGCCGCCGTCGCCCTCGTAACGGTTGTAGGCCTGGGATCCGCCGTCCTCGGCGCCCTCGTCACCGCCGTTCCCGTCGGCCTCGCCGCCGTCGGTCCCCTCCTGGGCGCCCTCCTCGGAGCCGCCCTCGGTGTCGGAGTCGGACGGGGCGCGGGCCTCGTCCGGCTCGGGGCTGGCGGTCGGCTCCTGGGCGTCCTCCAGGGTCGGGACGTCCTCGGTCTCCTCCTCGGGGTCGAGGGGGAAGTCGTACTCGCGCTCGGCCTGGACGATGACGTACTCCGCGCCCTCGCGGCCGTAGTAGATCCGCGGCTCGTACTCGCCGGTGACCTCGCTCAGCTCACCCCGGGGCGGGATGTTGTACTCCGTGAAGACCGGGCGGCCCTCGGGGTCGATCAGGTTGCCCGCGGCGGCGACCATGCCGTAGCCGTGCGTGTAGATCAGGTGCCGGTTGAGCCAGTTGTCCTGGTCGGAGGGCGGTCCCTCCAGCTCGCGGACGGCGACGATGGTGTCGATCAGGTTGCCCTCGGGGTCCGGGTACCGGTCGACCTCCAGCACGTCCGGGAACTCGTAGAAGCCGCGGACCTGCTGCATCTGCTGGAAGGTCTGCGAGATCACGGACGGGTCGGCCAGACGGACGCTCGGGATCGTGTCGGCCTCGGCCGCCAGCTCCTGCGGCGTCAGCTCTGTCGTGGCGTCGTAGTCCGTCACCTCGGCGTCGGCGATGCCGTAGGCCTCACGCGTGGACTGGATGTTGCGCTCGATGTACGGCTCTTCCAGGCGCTGCTCGTTCGGGCTGACCTGGAAGCGCTGGACGATCTCGGGGTAGGCGACGCCGACCAGCACCGCGGACAGGACCAGCAGACCGAGGCTGGCCATGGGGACCATGGTGTTCTTGAAGTAGATGTTGGCGAAGAAGAGCACGGCGCAGATGACGGAGATGACCGTGAGGATCATCAGGGCCGTCTTGACCGCGTTCACGTCCGTGTAGGACGCGCCGAAGGTGTACCCGCGGTCGGAGAAGACCAGGCCGTAGCGGTCCAGCCAGTACGACCCGGCGCGCAGCAGCACGAAGACGCCCAGGAGCACCGACAGGTGCACCCGGGCGGCGGGGGTGGCGCGCTGGCCGCTGTCGTTCTGGAGGCGCACGCCCCCGTACAGGTAGTGGACGATGACCGCGGCGATGAACGCCAGGATGACCGCCGCGTACACGTAGCCGAGCAGCGTCCGCAGGAACGGGTAGACGAACGCGAAGAACTGGATGTCGATGCCGAACTCGGGGTCGGCGACGCCGAAGTCGGTCGCGTGCACGAACTGGAGGTAGGACCGCCAGTCACCGCTGGCCGCGGCTCCGGCCAGGAGGGCGAGGGCGCCGACCGCGATCCAGAAGAACAGCTTGCGGTGCGGGTCGATCGACTGCCGGTAGCGGTCGAGTCCCTGCTGCTCCAGGCTCATGGGGCGTACGCCGGGCCGGGAGCGGTAGGCGAAGAAGATGCTGGCGCCGACGATGACGGCCATGACCAACGCGGAGACGGCGAACAGCAGTACGCGCGTCCACAGTTCGGTCAGGAACACCGTCGTGTACCCGACGGAGCTGAACCACTTGAAATCGGTCCAGAAGTTCGCGGCGAGCGCCAGGCCCGCGATGATGACGACCACGGTCGCCGCGACAGGCGCGAGCAACCTTGATCGGCGAGGCATACGCGCAGGTGGTGCGCCGGGCGATCGGAAGCTCACGCCTCCCCCTCGTTCTGGCTTGGTAGATGCGTTCGGTGCGCGTGTGGCGCCTTATTACTGAGAACTTATGCGGAGGCCGCCGGGTTCCCGAAATCCCCCTGATCGGGTGACGAGCGAGCATCGTTGGGGTATCGGACCGGCAACCGGCGCGCCCCTGGTGACCCTACTGTCCGGGATCGGGACCGGCGAGGCTCCCGCATCGGTCACCATGGAAGTGTGTCGAACATTCGCGAAGCCGTCATGGACCTGGAACGCCACGCCGCCGAGCAGGGGTGGGACCGACCGCTGGGCCTGTACGCCCTGGTGCCCACCGCCGACCTGTTGAAAGCGGAGCCCGCTCTGGCCGGTCTGCTGGGGATCGACTCCCCGGTCGACCCGGAGGAGCTGACTCCGGTCGAACAGGAGCCGCTCCCCGACGACGTCCCCCTGGAGGACGCGCTGGGCCGCATCCTGTGGCCGCAGGACGTGGCCGGGTGCGCCCTGGTCATGGAGCGCTTGGTGGTGAAGGGGTCGGACGAGACCCTGGCCATGGGCGAGGACCCGGTCGAGTCGGGCCGGGAGACCGAGGAGATCCGGATGGTCGCCGGAGTGCTGCGGGACGGGTCGCGCCACTGCGCGATGCGGATGCGCAGTCACGACAGCGAGGCCGAGGTGCTCAACGGGGCCGACCTCGTTCCGGCGCTGACCTCCGCGCTCGCGCTGACCCTGGACCTCGACGAGGACGGAGCCGCGGGCGGGCGGACCGGGAACGGCTGAGCCGTATTTTCTTTGGGCCCGCGCCCTGTTTGCTTTGGTCCTGCGCTCCGCTTCGGACCGTGTTCGGACGCCGGCAGGGAACCCGGACGGCAAACCCCCTGAGGTGACCGTCCCGGAAAGGAGGGGGACCTACTCCAGGCCCTCGCAGCGGGGCAGTTCACCCTCTCCGGTCCGGATGGTCTCCAGGGCGGCCACCGCGTCGTCGAGCGTCTCCACCCGGGCCACCTCCAACTCCCCGTAGGCCGCCGAGTCAGCGACCTGGTCGCAGCTGTCGGCGGCCACGAGGAAGTACTCGGCGCCGTCGCGCTGGGCGCTGACCATCTTCTGCGGGATGCCGCTGATCCCACCGACCCGACCGTCGGCGCTGATGGTGCCCGATCCGGCCACGCGGGCGCCGCCGGTCAGGCTCTCCTCGCTGAGCCGGTCCATGATCCCGAGCGCGAACATCATCCCGGCGCTCGGCCCGCCGATGTCGCCGACGGAGATCTCCACGTCGATCGGGAAGTCCGTGTCGTCGGCGATGAGGATGCCGACGGCGGCCGTGCCGTCCTCGCCCTCCGTCGTGGTGATCTCGACCTCGACGGTCTCGCCGTCCCGGTCGAGCACCATCTCCACGACGTCACCGGGGTCGCGCGCGCTCACCGTGTCGACGACCGCCGCGCTGCCCACGGACCGCTCGCCGCCGCCCCCGCCCGTGTCGGTGGGGACGGGCTCGCCGTCGATCTCGACGATGACGTCGCCGGGCTCGACCAGTCCGTCGGCGGGCATGCCCTCGACGGCGTCGGCGACCACCGGGACCGCCTCGTAGGCGATGCCGAGCTGGCCCAGCGCGGCGGCGGTCGCGTCGGTCTGGGAGTCGTTCATCTGGACGGTCTGCCGCTCGCTGACCTCTTCGGGCGTGCGGTCGGCCGGGAAGAGCAGCTCCTCTGGCATGACCGCGTTGCTCGGCGAGAGCCAGGAGGTCAGGACCTCCAGTGTGCTGAGGCGCCGCTGGGGGCCGCCCGCGTACTGGATGGTGACCATGGAGAGCGCGCCGTCGTGCTCGTAGCTCTCGGCGCCCTCGATCCGAATCACCGGACCGTCCTCGAACTCGCCCACGGTGTTCACCGTGACGCCGGGGGTCGCCACGATGTAGGGCATGGGGAGGTAGAGGCCGCCGAGCGCCAGGCCCACGAGCAGGGCGAGGGCGACGACGAGGGTCAGGACACGACGAAGCATGCCCATACCTTACGGCCCGTGCGGAACCCGGGCGCGCGCCCGGTCCCCGCACGGCGAGCGCCCTACGGCGTACCGACCCACTCGTCCTGGCCGTCCTCGAAGGACTGGTGCTTCCAGATCGGCACCTGCGCCTTGAGGTCGTCGATCAGGCGGCGGCAGGCCTCGAAGGCCTCCTGCCGGTGCGCCGCGGCGGCGGCCACGACCACCGCCGCGTCCCCGATCTCCAGGTCGCCGACGCGGTGGACGGCCGCCAGCTTCACCACCGGACGCCCGGGGACGGTGGTGCTGGCGAGCACCTTCTCCATGACGGCGCGCAGCCGCTCCTCCACCGAGGGGTGCGCCGAGTAGGCCAGGCGGGCGACGTCGCGCCCGTGGTCGTGGTCCCGGACCGTGCCGATGAACACGGCGGTTCCCCCGGCGTGGGGATCCGACACGGCGGCGAGGACCTCGTCGACGGACAGGGGCGTGTCGCGTACGGCCGCGAGAGTGATTTCTTGCACGCCTCGACGGTACCAACCCTGACCTGCTCGGTCCCGGTGCCGGGCCAAGCCCTGTGAGGTCCTCCATGCCGACGGGGACGGCCTCGTCGTCGGGTACGAATCCGGACACGCACCCGGTCCACGACGGTCGGCCCCCACCGTTCCCTCTGCCCGGTGGTCAACCCCGGCCGCGGCGGCGCAGGTGGCGGATGGCGGCGGCGGTACCGATCGCGGCGGCCGCCGCGCCGGCCGCGCCCGCGGCGGTGATGGTGACCTCCTTGGCGCCCAGGTTGCGGCCCACCAGCGCTGGTTTGCCGCTCCGGTACTCCAGCAGTGCGCTGAGCACCTCCCCGTTGCCGTAGAGGGGCTTCCACCCGGCCTCCAGCAGGGCCCGGCAGTCCACCACGCAGGGGTAGACGAGGTGTTTGAGCTCGCCCTCCGCCGCCGGGGTGATCCTCGCCTGGTGCAGGCGGCGGATCGCGCCGAAGGCCAGGTGGGCGGTGACCTCGAAGGATTTCATGCCCGCGATCTCCTCCACCTCCTCCTGGGAGAGGGAGCCCTCGCTGGCCACGGTCACGACCCCGCCGAGGCCCTCGACTCCGTGCAGGGCGCAAAATTCCAGGGCGCTGGCCAGGTCGTCGACGTGGCAGAACTGCCACCGCTGCTCGTGGCCCTTCACCGTGAGCAGGCGCGGGGCGGAGAAGTGGCGGCTGAGCAGGGTGTCCAGGCCGGGGCCGACCAGCGGTGCGGGGCGGACGACGGTCACGGACAGACTCGGGTGCGCGCGGCGGGCGCGTTCGACGAGTGCCTCGATCTCCGCGAAGTCGCCGGTCAGCCCGGCGCTGTTGTCGGATACCCGCGGAGCGTCCTCGGGCAGCGGCACCGGATTGTCGGGAGCCGCACCGTAGACCATGGTGCCCGTGACGAGGATGACGCGCGGCACCCCCGAGGCGGCGGCGGCCGTCAGGACCGTCTGGGCGGCGCGAACGTTGTGCTGACGACGCCTGGCGGGTTTGGTGTCCAGGGAACGGTCGTCGGCGGTGTGCACGAGGACGTCGATGCCGTCGAGCCGCGAGACCAACCCCGGATCGCACACATCGGCGATGCGCCAGGTGACGCCGTCCAGGTCGGAGAACTCGCCGTCGATCGCCACGACCTCCCGTGCGGCCGCGGAACCAATCGGCTCGGTCAGGCGTTGCACGAGGAGCCGACCCACCCCGGAGGCGGCGCCGGTGACCGCGACCACCGAGCCCGCGCCTTCGGACGGGCTGTGCTCTGGGCGAACCTGGCTGCTTTCGGTATTCACTCCGGGCGACTCCCAGCTAACGTGACAGTGGAGACCAAACCTAATCCTGCCTGAGGTCTGATTGTGAGCGACCTGCCATTCGGTTTCAGCATGCCGAACGATCCCGATGACGAGTCCGGACGCCGCTCTGGCGACTCCGGCTCGGGTGCCGGCAGCGGCCGCCCGGGCGGGGGAGACTCCGGAACGCCGAGCGACTTCCCGTTCGGCGACCCGCAACAGATGGCCAACATGCTCCGGCAGTTCGCCGACATGATGTCGAGCCAGCCGAGCCCTGGTGGTTCCGGCGGCACGTCGTCGCAGTCGGGGATCAACTGGGACATGGCCAAGAACATCGCGCGGCACACGGTGTCCCAGCAAGGCGACCCGAGCGTCCCGCCCCACGACTACGCCAAGGTCGAGGAGGCGCTCCGCCTCGCTGACCTGTGGCTTGACCAGGCTACCGACCTGCCGTCGGGGATCCACACCGCCCAGGCGTGGAGCCGGTCGGAGTGGATCGAGCGGACGATCGACTCGTGGGCGCAGCTGTGCGACCCGCTGACGTCCAAGACCGTGCAGGCGATGGGACAGAATCTCCCGGAGGAGATGCGGTCCATGGCCGGTCCGCTGCTGGGCATGGTCCAGCAGATGGGCGGCATGATGGTCGGCCAGCAGGCGGGGCAGGCGATCGGCGAGCTGGCGCGCGAGGTGATCGGTACCACCGACATCGGTCTGCCGCTGGCTGGTGAGGGCAACGCGGCCCTGTTGCCGCCCGGTGTGGCCGGGTTCGGTGAGGGGCTCCAGATCCCCGAGGACGAGGTGCGGCTGTACCTGGCCGCGCGCGAGGCGGCGGTGCACCGCCTGTACTCCCACGTGCCGTGGCTGCGTTCACACGTGTCCCGGCTGGTCGAGGAGTACGCGGCCGGGATGTCGTTCGACGTCAGCGGCCTGGAGGACAAGCTCGGCGGGATCGACCTCACCAACCCGGAGGCCCTGCAGGAGGCGCTGTCCGGGGGCATGGGCGGCGAGAGCCTGTTCCAGCCGGAGGACACACCGCAGCAGAAGGCGGCGCTGGCCCGCCTGGAGACCACCCTGGCTCTGATCGAGGGCTGGGTGGCCACGGTGGTGTCGGACGCGGTGTCCGAGCGGCTTCCGCAGGCGGGCGCCCTGGCCGAGGCGACCCGGCGGCGCCGGGCGACCGGTGGGCCCGCCGAGCACACGTTCGCGGCCCTGGTGGGCCTGGAGCTGCGCCCGCGCCGGCTGCGCGAGGCGTCGGCGCTGTGGACCGCGCTGGAGGAGGCGCGCGGGATCGAGGGGCGCGACGCGGTGTGGCAGCACCCGGACCTGATGCCCGCGGGCGCGGACCTGGACGACCCGGACGCGTTCGTCAGCGGCGGCGGGGAGTTCGGGGACGCCGATTTCGACATCTCGAAGCTGACCGGCGACACGAACGCCGCGAAGGACGAGAAGAAGGACGACGGGGACGACCGCGGAGAGGACGCCTAGACCGTGTCTCTGCACGCGGACGCCCGGGCGCTGTTGGGCGCGTGGAGCGCGCCCGACGCCCGGCAGGAGGAGTTGCGCCGGTCGTACCTGGAACACCTGGACGCGCACGAGGACGCCATGTGGCGCGGGTGCCTGCCCGGACATGTGACGGCGAGTTCGGCGATCATCTCGGCGGACGGGTCCCGGGTGGCGCTGGTCCTGCACGGTATCCACGACCTGTGGCTGCAGACCGGTGGGCACTGCGAGCCCGAGGACACCACGCTCGCCGGGGCGGCGCTGCGGGAGGCGACCGAGGAGTCGGGGATCGAGGGGATCACCCTGCTGCCGTCGCCGGTACGCCTGGACCGGCACGCCGTGCCGTGCGGAGGCGGGAGCCACCACCTGGACGTGCAGTTCGCGGCGATCGCGCCACCGGACGCGGTGCTGGTACGTGACCCGAACGAGTCGAACGACCTGGGCTGGTTCCCGGTCGACGAGGTGCCGGAGCCGTCGGACGAACCGTGTCGTGCTCTGGTACGGGCGGCGGCCTCGGCCGTGGCCGAACACCTACGCGACGGTCGGACGAGCGGGGTGTAGGTCCGGGCGTCCGGCACCGTCGGAGGAAACGCGCGGGCCCCGTTCCACCATCCGGAACGGGGCCCGTGTCGTCATGGTGGCCGCCGAGGGCGTGGCCAGGAGGTCAGCGACGGGGACGCGCGCCATGCGACGGTGGAGCGGCGTCCTGGCACGGGAGTGAACGGGGCTCTGGCACAAGGCCGGGGCCACGAGGGCGGCGCTGAGCCCACGCGCACCGACGACGTTCTTCGCCGGAGAGATCCTTTCCCGCCGACCACCGCCTCGGGCGGCGCCCAAGCGCCGCGGGTCCCGCCGGATTCGTCGCGCACGAGGAGACGCGGGGCTTTTCATCGCTCCGCCACCCGCGACCACGAAGTAGGCATGGCACTCACGGAATGTGTCGCTTTCCCCTGGGCCATGGGTGAGGAGTCCGCGTTCGACACACATGCGGTCGCCCCCGCCGCCGGCCCACGTGTGGTGGCCGAACCCGGTCACGATGACCTCGCGGCACCCTGGGCGAGCACGACACCTGGCAGTGGAATGGGCCAAGGCACCGGGACAGTACCCCGAACGCGGGATACCGAACCCCCGAGGGGGCGCGTCGAGAACCGCGGCGCGGGCCGCCTGACCCTCCGGGGGGACGGGAAGGCCTCGGCCGCCCCTGGCCGGCACCAGAATTGACGTTTCTCATACTCAGGCAAACGGCCGCCATCGTGACCCCATGCCAAAATGAAACATTGTCACTTATCCGACATTGTCACGTGTGCGACATTTTCGTTCCTCTCTTCCATTTCTCTCGCTGGCGAGCAAGAATGGCGAGCAGGAACATCAGTAAACAGGTGGAGGGCACGTCACGTACGCGACATCAGTGAGCGTGCTCGCTCGGGAGCGCTGCCACCGAGCGGCGCCCGCCCGCACCGCCCAGAACCTCCACGGGAGTCATGGGCACGAGGGACTTCCCCCGACCGGACAGGCACCGCGACAGCCGAGGACGAGCACGCCCCGCATCGTTCGGACGCGATGGGGGTTCCCATGAACGAGAAGACGATCGCAGGCGCCCTGTTCGCGGGGCTCGCGGTTCCTGCTCTGACGTTCGGCGCTCCGGCGGCCGCGACGACCGCCCAGCCCGGCGGCCCTGCGGTCCCCCAGGCCAACGGAAGCCCGGCCGTCGTCCAGCAGGAGGCCACGTCGGCCAAGACCACGCAGACAGCGCTCCCCGAGCACCGGCGCTGCCACAACCACCGCCACAAGCACGGCGGGTACCACGGCAAGTGGCACAGGCACTACCACTGCCACGGACACGGGTGGGGGCACCACAGCGGCCACGGTGGCGGTTACGGCCACGGCCACGGTGGCGGTCACGGTCACGGTGGCGGTCACGGTGGCGGTGGCGGTGGCGGCGGACACCACAGCGGCGGAAACAACGACTAGTACGGACGCTGAAGACGGCGCCCACGCGTTCGCGGAGGCTCGATCCGCGCGGTCGGGCCTCCCCCTCGCAGGCCTCCGGGAACCCGCTCCTGCGGCGTCTTCGGGTCGGTGCGGGACTCGACGCGTTCACGAACCTGGTCGAGGACGGTGTAACCGTGCGCCTCCAGCGCCGCGATCACACCGCGGGCGACCGCCTCGCGGCCGATCCCGACGTACGCGCGGACGAAGTCGCTCGGCCGTTTCCCCGGTGTCCACGGCCGCCAGGTCTTCCCCGCTTCTGGGCCGCCTCGCCGCGACCAGCCCCACCCTCGAGGCGGGGTAGGTGACGACACGGGGAGCCCCGCAGCTGTGACCCGCTCCGCATCCTCCCAGTCGGAGATCAAGGGCGGCGGTCAGTCCTCGGCCGCGACCCCAGCGGTGTCCTCTTCCTCCTCGGGAACGTCCTCCTGGTCGCAGGGCTCCAGACGCGAGGCGGCGCTGAACCCCTCCAGGTAGCCCCGGGCACGCTCGGCCTTGGGGTAGCGCCGCACCAGCTCCCAGAACTCGGGGCCGTGGTGCGCGTGGAACAGGTGTGCCAGCTCATGGACGAGTACGTAGTCCACCACCCATGAGGGCATGCCGACCAGCCGTCGGGAGATGCGGATCGTGCGGGTCTCGGGGGTGCACGAACCCCAGCGCGCGTTCTGGTTGTCCACCCAGCGCACGGACTCGGGCAGCTCGGTCCCGTCGAGGAACTGGCGGGCCAGCTCCAACGCGCGCTCGTGCAGCTCCCGATCGCCGGAGTGCCGTCGGCCCTCGCGGGCCTCCAGCCGTTGCAGCATCCGTCCCACCCAGCGCTTTTCCTCAGCGCGGGAGAACGTCGCGGGCACGAGGACGACCGTGGTGTCCCCGTCCCGGTAGGCCGACACGGTACGTCGGCGACGAGGACTGCGGCGTACCTCGACTTTGGTGTCTGAGGGCACGAACTTTACGGTAGCCGAGGGAAGCCCCGTAGCACAGATGCGTCTTGCGGAGAATTGTCCGCCTGCTCCGTGATGACCGGGTGACCCGACACGCACGAAAAGCCCTGCGGTGTGGCGAATTCCACTCTGAGCAGGACGATGTTCCGGCCGCTGGAAGCAGCACACGGACACCCCCGGCAGTGGTTCCATGATCCATCCGCAACGAAAACGAGACCGGACGGTGACCCCGTCCGAAGGTCACCGCCCGGCCCCACCGCGCGTGAATGATCAGGTGGAGGGCCTACCGTCCGCCGCCCTCCCACCGGTCAGCCGTGCGTCAACACAGCCTGGACCACGCGACTTCCATGAGCGCCTCCTCCAAACGGCGCTCCTCCCGCTGGCGCGCGCGCAGTTGGCGCGCTCCGAGCCGGAGGCTCTCCCGGCGACGGGGTTCGACTTCCGCGCTCTCGACCACGCGCATGAGTTCCTGAAGCAGCATCATCGTTCTTCGTTCCTTCGTGGGAAGTGTGTTCGGGATCGGTGGGGTGGGGTCAGGCGGCGACCGGAGCGGGGTTCTTCCGGGGGCGGCCCCGAGGGCGCTTGCGCGCCACGACCTGGCCCGCGACGAGCAACTGCCCGCCCCAGACACCCCACGGCTCCTTGCGCTCCAGCGCGTCCGCCAGGCACTGCTCCTTGACGGGGCACGAGCCGCATACCGCCTTGGCGGCCTCGACGTCGGCGGGTGCCTCGGCGAAGAACAGGTCGGGCTGGAGTCGGCAGGGAACTTCGGTCTCACCCAGCCAGGGCGTTTGCAGGACCGACGCAAGCATCGGTGCCCTCCAAGATCTTTGTTCGTTTCGTACAACGCGGTCGGTGCTTGCTGCCACCGGACGAGTCCGGTGCGGGACCTGGACTTGCGATGTCGCCGAGGCCGTCCACCGCCCCTGGGGGACGGAGTCCGGCTACGGAGATACAAAGAAAGCCGCGGCCCCTGTGCGGGGTCCGCGGCCACGGTCGAAACTCTCGGCCTGTTCTGCTCTAGGCCGGAATCCTCCGTGGACACTCCCCCACTGCGCCGTAGCGGCGCCGGGCGGTTTCGGCGTGGTTCGCCAGCGGCTCGCCCCATTCGGGAGCCAGCTCGAGCTCGGCGGACACACCACTGCCAGTACGGGCATCACCCTTGGCGACCTGGATCACCGAGGGGCGGGACCCCTGGAATCCGGTCATGCCGAGGAAGCCGCCGAGGCCGCTCTCGCGACCGCGAGCGATACCGCTACCGGTGGTGGTGAACTCGCCGAACACGGCGTTGACGTCGCCGTGACCGTTCAAGGCGGTGCCCTGGGCAACGGTCACCGGACGCTGACGCGAAGACATGGCGAAGACAGCGACGAAGCCGGTGGTTTGCGTGGTGTTGCTCATCAGATGGGCACCTCCTTCACGATCGGGCGGCAGGGTCTTTCACCTGCGCCAGGGGCGGTCATGACGACGGTGTACACACTACGGCGTAGCCAAGAAAATCAGCAACCTATTTTTGACCTGCGAAAACGTCCGCATCCGGCCACGGGTTCAAGGGAATGTCCGCGCTCGCGGGAGCGTTACCGGGCGGCCGTCGGCCCGGTGTCCGCCACCCCGGCGCCGCCCCCGGAGCGCCGGTCCGCCGCGCCGCGGTCGTCGGCCGCGCCTTCGCCGCCGCCCGGGCCTGGACACACCCGCGACGAGGTCGGCGGGGGTTTCGGCGCACCGCGGCCCCGGTTCGCGCCATGACCGCCAGGTGCACGGCTCCACCCCTCAGTGATAGGGATTCACCTGGAGCCATGACGGAGTGTCATGGCGCAAGTACACAAGGAGTCGACGTGCGACGAACCACCGCCGTCCTCGGAACACTCACCACCGCGGCCGCGCTCACCCTGACCGCGGCACCCGCCGACGCCGCGGACGGGGTCATCTACCTTCTGTACGGGAACTCCATCGTGCGCGAGCACCAGGACCCCCGGGGCTGCTACCACGTCCCGCACGCCGTCGACGGCATCGACAACCGGACGGACAAGTCCGTCGTCCTGTCGCTGAACGCGTGCGACGAGCCCATCGACGCCCTGGACACCGTGGCCCCCGGTGAGCGCGACTTCGTGCTCACCGGCGTGGAGAGCGCCCACGTGATCGACTAGGTCGACCGGGTCGGCCCCGTCCGGAGCGGGGCCGCCCTCGCGCCGGTACGTGCGCGGCGCCGCGACGGGTGATAGGTGTTCCACACAGAACAGACACGGAGAGTCATCACTCGGACGCCACAGGGAGTCGACGTGCGCCACACCGCCGCAGTCCTCGGAACACTCGCCGCCACGGCCGCGCTCAGCCTGGCCACGACCGCACCCGCCATCGCCGACGCCCCGGAGAGGGCGACCCACTCGCACCCGGCCGACGGGACACTCGTCCTCTTCCTCGACGCGAACGGGCCCGTGGAGTACGAGGACCCGGTCGGCTGCATCACGCTTCCCGAGGGCCCCACGGCGCTCTTCAACGACACCAACCGGCGCGTCTACGTGTCCACCACCTCGTGCGCCTTCCATCCACGCGTCGTCGACAGCGTGCGCCCCGGAGAGTTCGGGTCGCTGCCCGGCAACACCAGGAGCCTCGTCGTCCGGAGCTAGTCCGCCGTGCCGCCCCCGGCCGGTGCGGTACGGGGGCGGCCACCGAGGTCGGTCCCGCGTCGCGGACGTTCCCCGGAACGCGCGGCTGATCGTCACCGACCGCCCACCCGAAGGAGTCGACGTGCGTCGAACAGTCACCGGACCCGGCGCCCTCGCCGTGGCGGTCGTGCTCATCCTCGCCACCGCCGCGCCCGCCGCCGCGGCCACGGGGAAGCTCGTCTTCCTCACCGCCGGCGGGGGCGCCGTCGTCCACGACGATCCCGTCCGCTGCGTCGACCTCCCGGACGGCACGTGGGCGGTCCACAACGGCACCGACGCCTTCGTCACGCTGAACAGCGCGCCCTGCGCCCACTCCGCCCAGCTCGGCATCGGCACCACCCTTCCGCCCTCCTTCGGCCTCCGGGTGGACCGGATCTTCACCGCGAGCGTCCGTATCCCCGGGGACTAGGTGTACTGGCCTGAGGGGTGAGGAACACGGGTCAGATGTTCGACGCCGTCACGGACGTCCGCGACGCCGCTCCTTCCCGACCGGCGGCCACCTCCGCGAGCAGTGCCGCGGCCTCGTCCGCCAGACCGCGCGCCCGCCCGCGTTCCACGGCCCGACCCAGGTGCGCCCGGGCACCGTCCCGGTCGCCCCGGAGCAGGGCGGTACGCCCGAGCCCGGCCTCGGCCCGCACCTGGCCCCGGGTGAACGAGCGCTCCGCCGCGATCTCCAGCGCCCGCCGGTACAGCCGTTCGGCCCGGCCGGTGTCGTCGTCGGCCAGCGCCGAACGGCCGAGCCGGGTGAGCGTGCCGACCACGTCCACCCACAGGCCCAGGTCCTCGGCCGCGGCCAGGTCCTCGCTCAGGAGCGCGGACGCGCGCACGCGGTCCCCGCGCAGCTCCGCCAGGCGGGCGAGCGGCCGACGGGCCCGCAGTGCCCCCCAGCGGTCCCCGAGCCCGCGGAACAGGTCGGCGCTGGTCTCGGCGTCCGCCTCCGCCGCCCGCGCCTCGCCCCGGTCCAACCGCTGCTCAGCGCGTTCGGCCAGAGCGAGGGCCCGTCCCCACGGGTCACCGGCGGCGCGGGCTCCGCCGAGCGGGCGGGGGAGGGCCTCGAGGAGAGTCCGCCGTGGGGGGGACGGCCCGGACGGGTGATCCAGGGGTGTCGACCGGTTCCCGCCCCACGGCCCGTCCGAGGCACGGCGGCCGGGGCGGGCCGGGGCGGGTCAGCCCCAGCCCTCGGCGTCGACGACCCGGATCAGGCCCTCCTGCACGACCGAGCACACCAACTGCCCGTCCCGCGTGTAGACCAACCCGCGCGCCAGCCCCCGCGCGCCCTGCGCGCTCGGCGCCTCCTGGGCGTACAGCAGCCACTCGTCGGCGCGGAACGGCCGGTGGAACCACATCGCGTGGTCGAGGCTGGCCATCGAGATCCCCGCGAACGACCTCCCGTGTCTGAGCAGGACGGTGTCGAGCAGGGTCATGTCCGAGGCGTAGGTCATCAGGCACACCTGCGTGAGCCGGTCGTCGGGGAGCTTGCCGTCGACCTTGAGCCACACGGGGTTGCTGGCCGTGCGCAACTGCGGGTTCCGCTCGGCCTCGAAGGACAGCGGCCCCACCGGACGCAGCTCGATCGGGTGCCACCGGACGAACCCGGGCACCTTCCCGAACGCCTCCTGGAGCCGCTCGCGCGTGCTCGGCAGGTCCTCCGGCGGCGGGACGTCGGGCATCGGGATCTGGTGGTCGAGACCCGGCTCCTCCTTGTGGAAGGAGGCCGACAGCGTGAAGATCGCCTTGCCGTGCTGGACCGCCACCACACGGCGGGTGGTGAACGAACGTCCGTCACGGACCCGGTCGACCTCGTACACGATCGGTACACGGGGGTCACCGGGGCGGATGAAGTAGGCGTGCAGGGAGTGCACGTGCCGGTCGGAGGGCACGGTGCGCCCCGCCGCCACCAGCGCTTGGCCCGCGACCAGACCGCCGAAGACGCGCTGCGGCCCCTCCTCGGGGCTGTTCCCCCGGAAGATGTCGTCCTCGATCCGCTCCAGGTCGAGTACCTCCAGCAGATCGGACAGGGACTGCCCGCCGCCCTCGACCTCCACGCGCTCACCCATCGATCGGCTCCTCCCCGTCCTCGGCGTCCGTGCCGCCCTCTGCCCCACCGCCCGGCTCGGACCGTTCCAGGACATCGGCGGGGTCGGCGCCCGCGACCAGCGCGAGTACGGCTTCACCGTAGCGGTCGAGCTTGGCCTGGCCGACACCGGACACGGCGGACAACTGCGCGAGGCTCGACGGCTCCTGCTCGGCGATGGCCTGGAGGGTGGCGTCCGTGAAGACCACGTACGCGGGCACCTTCCGCTCCCGGGCACTGTCCCGGCGCCACTCGCGCATCCGCTCCAACAGCGCCTCATCGTAGCTGGAGGGGCAGCCCAGGCAGCGGCCCAGCTTCCGCTCGGCCGCATCGGCGAGGGTCACCCCGCACACCCGGCAGCGCACGGGACCCCTGCGGCGCTCGGCCCTCCGGCCGGACGTGGACGGGGAGGCGGGCCGCAGCCCGTCCAGGAAGCGCGAGGGCTTGCGGGTGCGGCGGCCACCCGGGGAGCGGGCCAGCGACCACGACATGGACAGGTCTCGACGCGCGCGGGTGACACCGACGTAGAACAGGCGGCGCTCCTCCTCGACCTGCTCGTCGGTCTCGGCGTAGACGATGGGCATCATGCCCTCGGTCAGCCCGACCAGGAACACCGCGTCCCACTCCAGACCCTTGGCCGAGTGCAGGGAGGCGATGGTCACCCCCTCGAAACCGGGGGCGTGCTCGGTGGCCATGCGGGCGTCGAGCTCCTCGACGAAGTGCGCCATGGTGGCGGAACCCCCGTCGGGACCGGGCACGGCGGCCATGTCCTCCGCAAGCTGGGAGAGCGCCGACAGCGATTCCCACCGTTCACGGGCCTGGCGGCCCTCGGGGGCCTGGTCGGTCAGCCCGAGCGGGCCGAGCAGCTGGCGGACGGTGCGCACGAGCGGTTCGTCGTCCTCGCCGGCGGCGCCGTGCCGGGCGCCGCGCAGGGTGTGGACGGCCTGCTTAATCTCGGGGCGCTCGAAGAACCGTGTGGTGCCGCGCACGGTGAACGGCACCCCCTCGTCGGACAGGGCCTGCTCGTAGGCGGCCGACTGGGAGTTGGTGCGCACCAGGACGGCGATCTCGCTGGCCGGGACGCCCTGTTCGATGAGGAGGCTGATCTTGCGCGCGACCCCGGTGGCCTCGGCGGGCTCGTCGTCGTACTCCTGGTAGATCGGGTCGGGCCCGTCGGGCCGCTGGGCCTGGAGGGTGAGGTGGCCGGTGGTGCCGCGCGCCTGCCCGATGACGTGGTTGGCCACCCGCACGACCTGGGGCGTGGACCGGTAGTCGCGGACGAGTTCGACGACGGTGGCGTGCGGGTAGCGGGCGGCGAACCCGGTCAGGTAGCCGGGGGTGGCCCCCGCGAAGGAGTAGATCGTCTGGCTGGGGTCGCCGACGACGCACAGGTCGTCGCGATCGCCGAGCCAGGCGTCGAGCAGGAGTTTCTGGAGCGGATTGACGTCCTGGAACTCGTCGACGACGAAGTACCGGTACTGGTCGCGGACCCGCTGGGCGATCGCGGGGTACTCGGTGATCATGCCGGCGGTGAGTTCGAGCATGGACTCGAAGTCGAGGAGGTTGTGCTCGCGGCGCAGTTCCTCGTAGGCCTCGAACACCCGCGCGACCTCTCCGGCGGGCATCGGCGACTGGCGGCCCGCCTTGGTGACGGCCTTGTCGTAGTCGGTGGGGCGGACCTGGGTGACCTTGGCCCACTCGATCTCGCTGGCCAGGTCGCGCAGACCCGTCCGGTCGGGTTGGAGGCCGACCGAGTGGGCGGCGCGCGCGACCGCCTTGATCTTGCTGTCGATCAGGGTGGGCAGGGGGCCGCCGATCACCTGCGGCCAGAAGTACGACAGCTGGCGCATGGCCGCGGCGTGGAAGGTCCTCGCCTGCACGCGGGGGGCGCCCAGGCCGCGCAGGCGGCCGCGCATCTCCCCGGCGGCGCGAACGGTGAAGGTGACCGCGAGGACCTGCTGCTCGCCGACGACGCCGCTGGCGACCGCGTGCGCGATCCGGTGGGTGATGGCGCGGGTCTTGCCCGTCCCGGCTCCGGCCAGGATGCACACGGGCCCGCGCAGGGCACGTGCCGCCTGGGTCTGTTCCGGGTCCAGTCCCTCCAGGACGCGGTCGGGATCCATGGTGCTCCTGCGTGTGGTCGGGGCGTCTGAGCGGTTCTGGGGGCTCAGTCTCTCAAGTATCGGCCGTCACCGGGAGCGGATCGGCACCGCGCCCCTTCGGAGCGCCACCGAGCAATCCGGAACCAGTCCGGTCTGTGAGGCGTCCCACCGTGTGTCCGGCGGTCGCGGGAAGCGGGTCGCGCCACGCGGTGTTGTCACGTGGTGGATCGACCGATCCCCACCGAACGCCTGACAGGAAGTGGATATGAGCGACATGACGAAGACGGGCACCGAACTGTTCACGATGTACACCACCCCGTGGTGCGGATACTGCAAGCGGCTCAAGAGCCAGCTGGCCCGCGAGGGGATCACCGGGCGTGAGGTGAACATCGAGGAGCACCCGGAGTCCGCGGAGATCGTGATGAAGGCCAACGGAGGGAACCAGACCGTTCCCACACTGGTCTTCAGCGACGGCGCGGCGATGACCAACCCGTCGCTCGCTCAGGTGAAGAAGAAACTGACCGAGTTGGCGTAGGTCGGTGCGCGGACCGCGGTCCCCCTCGGGACGCGGTCCGCACCGCGGGGATTCCTCCCTCGGGGCCGCGGCCCCGGAGCATCCGCGTACCGTCCGGCGACCAGCACGGCCAACCTCTGGTTGGACGAAGACGACGGGGAGTGTTGAGTTGGGGGACGACATGAGGCCTCATGACATCGCGGTCGCCGACACGTTGGACGTCGGCGTGGTGCGCCGCACCTCGACGGGTTGGCGGGTCGAGGGCGGGCAGGAGATGCCCGACCTGGTGAGCGCCATGGTCCTGGCGGACCTGCTGTCGAACGAGGCCGGTGTACCGAAGCCGCGCGCACAGTCGCCCGGGCGCGCGCCGGAGGGCGCGACCGAGGTGGAGCGGCTGCGCCACACGGTCGCGCAGCTGGAGCACGCCCTGCACTCGCGTGTCACCGTCGAACAGGCGATAGGCGTTCTGGCCGAGCGCCACACCCTGCTGCCCAGAGAGGCGTTCGAGCGGCTACGATCCTCGGCGCGTTCGCGCGGCCGCAAGGTCGCCGACCTGGCACGGGACGTGGTGGAGAGCAGCACGAGCCCCCTGACCTCGCTTCCGGACGAGTTGAACACCTCGGCCGGCGCGAACTGAGACCGCCGCCGGCGGCGGCGGGGGGACGCGAGGCCGGGCACCGGGCCCCGCACGACCGATCCCGGGGGACGGACGTGCGGGGCCGTGTTCGTTCTGGCCCTCCGCTCCGCTTCGGACCGTGTTCGGGCGTCACCACTCGCCGGGCAGCTCGCCCCCGTACCAGTGCTCGATGAGGGAGCGCGCGATGGAGACCCGGCCGGGCAGCGTGACCTCACCGGAGTCCACGGCCGCGAAGAGCCGCTCACGCGTGAACCAGCGGGTCTCGGCGATCTCGTCGTCCGTGCGCTCGGTCTCACCGACCGCCCGCGCCGTGTACCCCACCATGAGGCTGCGCGGGAACGGCCAGGGCTGCGACGACAGGTAGCGCGGATCCTCCACGACGATCCCGGCCTCCTCCGCCACCTCGCGCACCACCGCCTGCTCCAGCGACTCCCCGGCGTCCACGAAGCCCGCCAGGACGGAGAAGCGGTGGGACCCCCACCTGGGGTTGTTGCCCAGCAGGGCCTCCTCACGGCCGCCGCGCTCGCGGTGCACCAGCATGATCACCGCCGGGTCCATCCGGGGGTACTGCTCGGTGCCCTCCTCCTGGCATACGCGCATGTGCCCGGCCGCGGCCATGGTCGTGCGCGACCCGCAGCGCGGGCAGAAGCCGTGCGAGGCGTTCCAGTTGGCCAGCGCGACCGCCCGGGTCAGCAGGCCGGTGTCGCGGTCGTCGAGCAGAGCGCCGACCTCGCGCAGTGACGCCGGTTCGGCGGTGGGGGTGGCGGCGAGGTCCTGGAGGGAGCGGACCGCGAAGTAGGCCGTACCGTCCTGGACGCCCAGCAGGTACCGCTCGCCCTCGGGAGCCTTGTCCGGGCCGGTGAGCACGAGTCCGGGCACCTGGCCGGTGGTGACGAGCGCGCGCGACTGCTTGTTCATGACCGCCTGCCAGCCGTAGCTGCCGGGGTCGCCGCCCTCCAGGACGAGCACCCGCGTGTCGGGGTCCGCCCACGCCCTCTCCAACCACGCGGCGTCCGCGCGCCGATGGCCCGCGGGGTCGACGGCGGCACGGGACAGCGAGGGAATGGAGTCGGCGTCCATGGGTCCTTCCGGATGGTCGGTCTGCCGTGGGGGCACGGTCCTCATGTACAGGTAACACCACCGGGGACCGCGGCGCATGCCCGGTGGTGTCCCTCCGGCTCCTTCGCCCCGTCCCGGAGCGCGCTCAGGCGCGGCGTGCGGCGGCGAGCTCCTCCCACAGGTAGGCGGCGCTCTCGGCGCCCTTGAGCAGGAGCGGGACCTCGACCTTCTCGTTGGGTGCGTGGATACGGTCCTCGTCCAGGCCGACCGCGACGAACACCAGGGGGGCGCCGAGGACGTCGGCGATGTCGGCCTCCGGGCCGCTGCCGCCCTCGCGGGTGTACAGCACGCGGGCGCCGAAGGCGCGCTCCATCGCGGTGCGCGCGGCCCGCAGCTCCGAAGAGGTCAGGTCGGAGGCGCACGCGCGCACGCCGGGGCCGCCGAACTCCAGCTCGGCGCGCAGGCCGTCGGGGACGCCCGCCTCGACGTAGGCCCGGACACGGTCCTGGACGTGTGCGGGCTCCTGACCGGGCACGAGTCGGAAGCTCACCTTGGCGTGCGCGGAGCGGGGCACGATCGTCTTGCCGCCCGCGCCGGTGTGCCCGCCCCACATGCCGTTGATCTCCGCGGTCGGGCGCAGCCAGATCCGCTCCAGGGTGCTGTATCCGGCCTCGCCCCAGGTGGCGGTGGAGGCCGCGGTCTCCAGCCACTCCTTCTCTTCGAAGGGCAGCTGGGCGATGAGCTCGCGCTCCTCGTCGCTGGCCTCGACCACACCGTCGTAGAAGCCGGGAACGGCGATCCGCCCGTCGGCGTCGTGCAGGCCGGACAGCAGGTCGCTCATGGCCTTGAGCGGGTTGGGCACCGCGCCGCCGAAGGAGCCGCTGTGCAGGTCACGGGAGGGGCCGTACAGGTTGATCTCCACGTCGGTGACGCCGCGCATGCCCACGCACATGGACGGGGTGTCGGCCGCCCACATGGTGGTGTCGGAGATGACGGCGACGTCACAGGCCAGCCGCTCGCGGTTGGCGCGCATCAGCTCGGCGAAGTGCACCGAACCCGACTCCTCCTCGCCCTCGACCAGCAGCTTGAGGGTGACGGGCGGGGCGTCGGCTCCGGACTCGGCCAGGGCGGCGCGCACGCCCAGGGCGTGGAACAGGACCTGGCCCTTGTCGTCGGAGGCGCCGCGCGCGAACAGGGAGGTGCCGCGCTCGGTCGGCGTGAAGGGATCGGTCTCCCACTCCCCCACCGGGTCGACGGGCTGGACGTCGTGGTGGCCGTAGACGAGCACGGTGGGCGCGTCGGGGTCGGCGGCGGGCCACTCGGCGTACACGGCGGGCAGACCGGGTGTCCGCCACACCTCGACGGTCGGGAAACCGGTCGCGGTGAGGTGGTCGGCGAGCCACCGGGCCGAGGCGCGGACGTCGTCGGCGTGGGCGGGGTCGGCGGAGATCGACGGGATCGCCAGCCACTCCTTGAGTGAGGAGAGGAACTCGTCCCTGTGCGCCTCGATGTAACCGCGTACGTCCATTTTCCACCCGTTCCTTACTCGACGTCCTTGTCCGCTCCGAGCCTAGGCCGTCGGTGGGGGTTCGGGGCACCCGCCGCGGGTGGGGCGGGGGCGGCCGGGACCGGCGCCCCGGTTGGGCGGTCGCCGACCGCCCAACCGGGGCACACGCCCTAACTCTTGGGAACGCGGAGCTGGTCCCAGGTGGTCTTGCCCGGCCAGCCGTCGGCGTCCGCGCCGGAGTACCCGAGCTTCTCCTGCCACTTGGCGTAGGAGTCGCGGTCCACGTCGGACCACTGCGGGCCCGGTCCGATCTGGTACAGCCCACAGCCCTCGGCCACCAGTCGGCGGCCCATGTTGGTCACGATCGTGCTGTTGGGACTGTTCTGGAAGAAGTCGGCCCCCGGGTAGGGCTCGTACTCGGTCGAGTACCTGGGCACCCTGAGCTGGTCCCAGGAGGTCTGTCCCGGCCAGCCGTCGGCGTCCGCGCCGGTGAAGCCCAGCTTCTCCTGCCAGTTCGCGTACGACTGGCGGTCCGCCTCCGTCCACTGGGGACCGGCCCCGGACGTGTACTCGCTACAGCCCTCCGTGATGAGGCGGTTGCCCATCTGGGTGATGATCGAGCTGTTGGGGCTCGTCGTGAACCACTCGGCGCCGGGAAAGGGCTCGTAGGTACCGCCGGACGCGCCCCCTTCCTCGTAGGGGCCGAAGCCCTGGCGCGGGACCTTCAGCTGGTTCCAGGAGGTCTGCCCCGGCCAGCCGTCGGCGTCCGCGCCGGAGTACCCCAGCTTCTCCTGCCAGTTCGCGTACGACTGGCGGTCCGCCTCGCTCCACCGCGGCCCCGGACCCGACAGGTACGCGCTGCACCCCTCCGCGACCAGGCGGACGCCCATCGCCGTCACGATCGGGCTGTCCGGGTTGTTCCGGAAGAAATCGGCTCCGGGAAACGGCTCGTAGCCGGTCGCGCCGGCCGAGACACCGCTCTCGGCCGGCACCGTCAACCGGTCCCAGGACGTCCGTCCCGGCCAGCCGTCGGCGTCCGCCCCGGTGAAGCCCAGCTTCCGCTGCCACATCGCGTACGCGTCCTGGTCGACGTCCGACCACTGGCTGCCGGGACCCACCTGGTAGGGGTTGCAGCCCTCCTGAACGAGCCGTACGCCCATGGCCATGATGATCCGGCTGTTCGGCCGACCCTGGAACCACTCCGTGCCGGGGAAGGGAACGTAGTCCCCGACCGGGCCGCTGACACCGCCCTGGGGGTCCAGCTCCGAGCTGAGAGCGGGGATGACGAGCTCGGTGCCCAACGGAAACTCGTAGCTTTCGACGACGATCAGGGGCAGGTCGTTGATGCGGGCCAGTTCCATCCAGGGGACGTTGAACTTGGCGGCCACCGATCCGAGCGTCTCACCGGCCCCGGTGACGTACTCGGTGGTGCTGCTGTTCACGCCCGGTTCGAGTGCCCCGCTCTGGACCAGGTGGTACAGAAGCGACCCTGGACACGCGGTGGAGTAGCCGTCCCTGTGGCCGAGGATCTCCGTGCCGGCGCCGCCGTAGTGCCTGAGGTAGGCGATGGCGTCGCGGATGCCCTGCCTCATCTCCGGGGTCGGGTTGTAGTTCCACACACCGAACCCGGTCGTGATGTTGCCCACGTTGGTTCCGACCATGCCGAGGACCGCGTAGTGATTGCGGTTCAGGGTCTTGTTACCGTTCGCGGCGCACTGCCGGCGCGCCCCCCGGCCCTCGAACACGTAGCCGTGTCGACAGACCATCAGGCTGTAGCCGATGTCGGCGTAGCCGCGTCCGTCCATGTGCTCGTTCTGGACGGACCGGACCTTCGCCGCGCACTCGCTGTGGTCGACGATCCTGTAGGACGATCCGAGGTAGTGGACCTTCACGCCCCGGTTGGACCAGATCGGGTCATCGCCGTTCGGCTCGAACGGACGGCCGCCCCACTGGGTCTTGGTGACGAACTTCATGGCAGGACTTCTTCTCTCTACTGAGCAGGGGGATGAGCGGGGATCAGGAGGGCCTCTCCGCTACAGGGAGTAGGCGAGCCCTCCGAGGCCCAGTCGGTCGAAGCCGCCGCCTTCGGCGCGCGCCCGGTCGGCGAGGTTCGCCGTGTTGGGGGCGGACAGCCCCTTCCGCGTCACGTAGTGGTGGTGGATGATCACCCACGCGGGGCTGGTCGCCGAGGTGCCCCAGGTGCCCAGCAGCGGCACCTCCGAGGACGCGGGTTCGTACCGCGCGATCTCCTCGCTGGCCGCCAGCAGGCGGTTGTCGTGGCTCGCGTAGAGGTCGACGCCCTGGCTCCAGGCCATCTCGCAGACGGCCGCGAGCAGACTGAGGCCGGTGACCGAGTACCGGTCCGAGGCTCCGCCGTCCCACACGTAGGGGACGGAGTTCATGATCCGGGGCGTGTCGGTGATGAGCGCCGTCGCCTGGTCCATCTTGGCGGTGTCGTCGCAGAAGATCCCGATCGCCAGCGCCGAGGCGATGTGGGACAGTTTCCAGTTGGTCCCGTAGGCCTCCCCGCAGGTGTCGGGGGTCGCGGTCAGGTACGCGTCGCTCACCGGGTGGAGGACGTCCGTCAGCATCGCGGCGAAGCCGGCCGTGTCGAACCCCTCGTGGTCACGGACGATCTCGGCGGCGTTCGCCAGCACGAAGCCGTGGATGCCGGCGGTCTGCCCGAGCAGCGGCGTGCCGGAGACCGACGTCAGCGCCTGCGACCAGGCGTTGAGGATGTCCCTGGCGGTGTCCGCGTGGGCGGCGTCCCCGGTCAGCTTCCACAGCAGCGCGTTCTGGTAGGCGGCGTGCGCGTCGTCGAGCAGTCGGGTGAAGTTCTCGTCGGATCCGCCGACGTTCAGTTCGGCCACCGGGCTGGCCGACCAGCCGGTCTGGGACCGCGCGTCCGCCCGGACCGCGTCCCAGCCGGACGCCCAGGGGTCGGCGGTCTCGCCCGCCCTGGCGGTCAGGTCCGTGAAGTCGGCGCTGGTGTGCAGCAGGCCCGGGTGGGTGAAGGTCGCCGCGTGCGCCTCCGTCGCCACGAACGGGTCCACCAGACCCGCGATGCTCACCCCCGCACCGACGAGCGCGACGCTGTGGAGGAACGACCTACGGCTCGTCACCGGATCGGATGGCATGAACATGCTCCTTGGGGCAGGGGAAGCACCACGGCGGCGGAGGTGGGAGGGCAGGGTGGAACACGCCGACACGCGGTGGCTCAGGGGGATTAAAAAGGAGACTCGTCGCCTCGAGGGACAAGTGTTGCGTCTGGGGAGAAGATGTCAAGTGTGTATAAAGACGACTCATGAGAAGAGGGTGATCGACGAACTCCCGGGTCTCCCGCCCACCTCTCTGTCAAGGGAGGCGCGAAACCGTACCGGGAACCGTGCGCGGCGCGGGAGACTCGAAGTGTGCAGCGGGCGGGACAGCCCCGCCCACCGACGAGAGGAAACCCGTGGACACCGTCCCCTCCGCCGCGATCGCCGAGCGGTTCGGCACGCTCTTCGACACCCTGGACAGCGACAACGACGCCACCCTCACCTGGGACGACTACCAGCGCCTGGTCGACCGCTACGCCAAGGGGTACTCCCTGGACGCGGACGACACCCGGGCTCGGGCGATCCACGCCGCCTACCACGGGCTGTGGGACGAACTGGTCCGCCGCTCCGAGTCGGCCGACGGCAGCCTGGACCGGGAGGCGTTCGTCGGCGCCATGCGCGCGGTCTCCGAGGACACGAGCCGGTCCAACCCGACCGAGGCCCTGGCCGACGCGGTCTTCGACCTCCTCGACGACGATGACAACGGCTCGATCAGCGAGGCCGAGTACGTCGAGTACGCCGAGATCCTCGGCGCGACCGTCGACACCGCCTGGGAGCGGTTCAAGGCCCTGGACACCGACGGCGACGGGTCCATCAGCCGTGAGGAGTTCATTCAGTCGGGTCGGGAGTTCCTGTTCGGTGAGGACACCGAGTCCGCGGGCGGGTTCGTCTTCGGCATGGTGTGATCCCACGGGGGCGGCCCGCGTCGTGTCCGCGCCGCGCCGTCCCCGGCCCGGAGTCGACGCCCGACGGCCTCCCGCCGGGCGTCCACGTCATCGGCGGGGGCGGCGGCGCTCTCACCCGGGCTCGGGCACCGAGTCGATGAGCGCGGCCAGGCCCTCGGCGTCGAGCAGGTCGGCGGGCCGGACGGTCTTTCCGGCACGGACGTAGTGGAAGGCGGCGCGGACCTCGTCGAGGTCGACCCCGGCCAGGTCGGCCCACGCCAGCCGGTAGGCGGCCAGCTGCACGCCGACCGCGCGCCGCTCGGCCTCCGTGGTGGGCGGGTGTCCGGTCTTCCAGTCGACGACGTCGTAGCGGCCGGTCTCGGGATCGTGGAACACCGCGTCCATCCGCCCCCGGATGAGACGGTCACCGATGACCGTCTCGAAGGGCGCCTCGACCTCGACCGGGACGCGCGAACCCCACTCGCTCTCCTCGAAGCGGCTCTGGAGCTCGGCCAGGTCCTCGTCCTCCCCGGCCGTCTCGTCGGCGGCCCCGGGCAGCTCGTCCAGGAGCGCGATGTCACGGCCGAAGCGCTGTTCCAGCCACGTGTGGAAGGCGGTGCCGCGCCGGGTGTGCGGTGCGGGCGGACGCGGTAGCGGCCGACGGATCCGGCGGGCCAGGGCGGAGGGGTCGCGGGCCAGCCACACCATGGACGACACCGACAGGTGGGCGGGCAGCTCCACGTCGATCGGCCCCTCCCCCGGCCCCGCCGCCGCGGCGCGGCGGTGGGCGAGCAGGAGTTCGGTGTCGCGCTCCCATCCCTGGAGGCGTCGGCGCAGGCCGGAGGGTGCGGGTTCGGTGGTGGCCGTACCCGCGCGCAGGCGTTCCCGGGCGCGCTCGACGAGGGCGGCGCCCTCCAGGATCTCCGTCCGCCGGGAGTCGGCGGGGTCCAGCTCCGGCCCGGCCGCGACGGCGCCCTTTGAGGCGGTGTCCCCGACGTGCGCCGGGGGCCACACGGCGGAGTTCTCCTCGTCGTCGTGCGGATTGGTCTCCTCCGGATCCGGCGGCGGCGCCCAGGCCACGACCGACCCCGACCCCGCCTCACACGCCTCGCGAACCTCCTCCAGGAACACCGACGGCCCCCTCGGCGTACCGCCCGTGCGACCCCACCAGTGGCCGGTGCACAGCAGCGCGAAGGACGCGCGGGTGACGGCCACGTAGGCCAGCCGCCGCTCCTCCATCAGGTGGCGCGCCTCCTCGGCCGCCTTGAAATCGGCGATGTCCTCCTTGGCCACACCGGTCAGGGCGGGCAGGCTCGTGCGGTCGCCGCGCAGCGGGTACGGGAGCAGGTGGTCGGCCTTGACCCAGGCCAGCGAGTCACGTGCCTTGGCGGGGAACAGCGGAGCCTTGCGCCCCGCGCTCAGGCCGGGCACGATCACCACCGGCCACTGGAGCCCCTTGGCCCCGTGCACGGTCATGAGCTTGACGCTGTCCGAGGCCCCGACCCGCTCGCCGGGGGCCAGACCGCTCTCGTTCTCCTCGGCGGCGTTGAGGTAGCTCAGGAAACTGCCCAGGGTGGGGTCCTCGCTGTTGCCGACGAAGCGGACCGCGTGGTCGACGAAGGCGTCCAGGTCGGCTCGGGCCGACAGGGGGTCGCGGCCCGTGCGGGCACCCACCTCGATGTCCAGGCCGAGCATCCGCTCGACCTCGGTGACCAGGTCCGGCAGGGGCTGGCCGACGAGTTTGCGCAGGGACCGCAGCTCCTCGGCGAGGCGGCCCAGGCGTTCGTAGGCGGCCTCGGAGTAGTCCTCGGCGGGCCCCGGGTCGTCCACGGCGTCCACCAGGCTGCCGCTCTCCGCGGTCAGGTCCAGGACGGTGCGCCGCAGGATGTCGTCCTCCGGCTCCTCCCCGGGGTCGGGGGCGGTCAGGTCGCGGCGGGTGTGCCGGGCGAGCTCGGCGGCGCGGGCGCCCAGCGCGGCGAGGTCGCGCGGGCCCAGCCGCCACCGCGGTCCGGTGAGCAGGCGGGCCAGCTCGTTGCCCGCCGAGGCGTCGTGCACCACGCGCAGGGTGGCGATGATGTCGCGTACCTCGGGCACGAGCATGAGCCCGCCGAGCCCGACCACCTCGACGGGGATGCCGCGCGCCTCCAGGGCCTCCCGCAGCGGCGGGAACTGGGATCGTTTACGGCACAGGACGGCGACGTCGCCCGGGCTGATCCCGCCGTCCTCGCCGTTTCCGGACTCACCGTTCGGCCACGGAAGGAAGTCGGGTGCGGTGTGCGCGTCGCCCGGCTCCCCCGGCCGGGCGTGGACGAGGCTGTGCACCTGCTCGGCGATCCAGGCGGCCTCCTCGCTCTCGGTGGGGAACAGCGCGGCCAGGGCGGTGCCGCGCCCCCGCCTGGCCGGCCCTGGATGCAGGACGGGGACCTCCGCGGCCTCCGCGCGCAGCGGCTCGGAGATCCGCTCGGCCACGCCCAGCACGCGTTCGCCGTTACGGAAGCTCGTGGACAGGCGGCGTACGGGGGCGGGTCGCCCCGGGGCGGTCGGGAAGTCGGTGGGGAACCGGGTGAGGTTGGCCGCGATCGCACCCCGCCACCCGTAGATGGACTGGCAGGGGTCGCCGACGGCGGTGACCGGGTGCCCCTCCCCGAACAGGGACCTGAGCAGGACGAGCTGGGCGTGGCTGGTGTCCTGGTACTCGTCCAGGAGCACGACGCGGAACCGGCCGCGCTCGATCAGCCCGACTTCGGGGTGGTTCTGCGCGATGCGCGCGGCCAACGCCATCTGGTCGCCGAAATCCATCGCCTCGCGGACGTGCTTGGCGTGGTCGTACCGCTCCACCAGTGGGAGGAGCTGTTCACGGCGGCGCTGGGCGGCGACCAGGTCCCGGGTCTCCTTGGTGGGCTTGCGGGTCATCGTGTCGACCTCGGCCTGGATCCACCGGCCGATCCCGCGCACCCGGTCGGTGGTGGTCAGGTGGTCGGCGATCTCCCCGGACAGGTGCAGGACCCGCTGGGTGACGGTGTCGGCCCCGACGGTGATGTGGTCCATCGGCCCGTCGTACTCGCCGACGATCCGCGCGGCCAGCTGCCAGGACTGTCCCTCGCTGAGCAGACGGGCGGTGGGCTCGACCGCCTCGCGCAGGGCGTGGTCGGAGACGATCCGCCCGGCGTAGGCGTTGTAGGTGGACACGGTGGGCTCACCGTCGAGCACCTCGGATGGCAGCTGTTCGGTGGCGCGCAGCTGGTCGAGCCGCTTGCGGACGCGTTCGGCCAGCTCGGCGGTGGCCTTGCGGGTGAAGGTCAGGCCGAGCACCTGTTCGGGGCGCACGTGCCCGTTGGCGACCAGCCACACCACGCGGGAGGCCATGGTCTCGCTCTTGCCCGACCCCGCGCCCGCGATGACCACGCCCGGTTCCAACGGCGCGGAGACGACCTCGGACTGCTCGGCGGTGGGCTCGGGCTGGCCGAGCAGTCGGGCCAGTTCGGCGGGGGTCAGGCGGGGGAACGTCGGCGCGGGGTCGGCCGGGTCGGTCAGGGGTTCAGACATGGTGGCTCTCGGGGTGGTGGGGGAGGTTCGGTGACGGCGTCCTCAACGTGGCGGGGGTGGGGGTTCACACATGTCGGCCTTCGTCCTGCACGGGGCAGCAGGCGCGCACGGCGCACGCGTTGCAGCCCTTGTTGCGGGTGGCGGCGAAACGGGCGCCGCCCATCCCGGCGGCGACCTCGCGCACCAGCGTCCCGGCCCACTCGGGGTCGGGGTCCTCGCCGAGCGGGGGCTGGGGTTGCTCGCGCGCCTTGCGGGCGAGGGCGGCGCCGCCGACCTGGACGAGGGCGGCGCCACCGGGTTCGGCGAGGCCGAGCTTGGCGAAGGCGCCCCTGAGCACGGCCATCTGGTAGACGCCGAGCTGGGGGTGGCGGGCCAGGTCGTCGGCCTTGGTGCCCCCGGTCTTGATGTCGACGACGACCGCGCGTCCCTGGGCGTCGCGCTCGAGGCGGTCGACGCGACCGGTGATCTCGATGCCGCCGACGTCCACGCGGAACCCCTCCTCGGTGACGACCAGCTCCCGGTCGTTGGCGGCGTCCCAGTCCAGGAGCTTGCCGACCATCTCGTCGGCGCGCTCGCGCTGTTTGTCGGCCTGCCAGGGACCGCCGAAGTCCAGGTCGGACCAGATCTCGTCCATGCGCTTGTGGATCTCGTCCGGCGAGCTGCCGCGGGCGACCAGGACGGCGACGGCGTGCACGACCGTGCCGAGGGCGGAGGCGGAGTCGCCGGAGGAGGCCCCGGCGGCGCGTTCGAGCAGCCACCGCAGCTGGCAGTTGGTGAAACTCTCCACCTGGGACGGGGAGACGCGGATGGTGTCCTCCTCCCCCGCCAGCGGCCGGTCGTCGGTGAAGGGGGTGAGCGCGTACCACTCGGACGGGTCGGCGCCGCGCACGCCCTCCTCGGCCAGGCGGGCCAGGTGGGCGGCGGCGGCCTCGCGCAGCGGGTCGGGCGCGGAGGGGTCGGTGACCACCGAGCGCAGGTCGGCGACGAGCGCGGGCAGGGAGAGCCAGCGGCGGCCGGTGCTGACCGGCTCGGGGTCGCCCACGCCCATCTCCGTGAGGAAGCGCGAGGGGCGCTCGTCGCTCTCCTCACCGCCCACGGCCGTGACGACCAGCGTGTGCCGGGCGCGGGTGAGCGCGACGTAGAACAGGCGGCGCTCCTCGTCCAGGAGCTTGGAGGCCAGGGCGGCGCCGGAGGTGTCGGCGGAGTGGACGTCGGCGTCGACGAGCTCCTCGACGCCCAGGAGCGAGCCGCGCAGCCGCAGGTCGGGCCAATCGCCCTCCTGTGCCCCGGCCACCACGACCAGCCCCCACTCCAGACCCTTGGAGCGGTGGGCGGTGAGGATGCGCACCGCCTCGCCCTCGGGCGCGCGCTCGGCGAGGCTGTCGCCGGGGATCTCCTGGGCGGCGAGGTCCTCCAGGAAACCGGCGGGGGCGCCGGGGGGCAGGCGGTCGCAGTAGCGGGCGGCGCTCTCGAAGAGGGCGACGACGGCGTCCAGGTCGCGGTCGGCGGAGGCTCCCCTGCGGCCGCCCGCCTGACTGGCGCGCAGGAGGCGGTCGGCGAGGCCGCTGTCGCGCCACAGCCGCCACAGGACCTGTTCGGCGTCGGCGCCCTGGGCGGTCAGGGTCCGGACGGTGGACAGTGCCTCGGCGATACGGAGGGCGGGCGCGGCGACCTCCGGGGCGACCAGGGCGAGCTCGCGGGGGTCGCGCAGCGCGTCCACGAGCAGGCGCGCGGCGGGTCGGTAGCCGTCGGGGTGGACACCGTCGGCGGCCTCCCCCGTGGTGCTTTCGGCGGCCTCCCCAGCGGTCCCGCCGGTGCCCTCGGTCCGGGCCGCGGCGACCCGGTCCAGGTCGAGTCGGCGCAGGGCCCGCACGAGCCGCCGCAGCCGGACGGTGTCGGCCTCGCCGAACGGTCCGGTGAGCAGGTCGCGGGCGCTGTCGTCGTCGAGGCGGTCGGGCTCCAGGCCGTAGCGGATGAGCGCGAGCAGGGGGCGCACGATCGGCTCGGCGGCCACTGGAAGGTCGTCGGCCCCCACGACCACGGGGACCGACGCGGCGGTCAGGGCGCGGCGCAGGACCGGCAGCTGTCGGGTGGAGGAGCGCACGAGGACGGCCATGTCCGACCACGGGACGCCGTCGACCAGGTGCGCCCGTCGCAGGGTGTCGGCGATGACCGCCGCCTCCTGGGCGGCGCTGTCGGCCAGGAGGACCTGGACCCGCCCGTCCGGGACGCGTTCGCCCGGGGTCAGGTCGCGGTGCTCGTTGACGTGCCCGCCCGCCGACGCGACGGCGGGCAGGCGCCGGGTCAGCCCCCGGGACGCGGCCAGCAGCGCGGACCCGCTCCGGCGGCAGACACGCAGCGCGACGACGGGCGCCTCGGAGCGGTCGGCGGCCCGGAAGCGGCGGGGGAACTCCAGGATGTTGTCGACCTCGGCACCGCGGAAGGCGTAGATGGACTGGTCGGGGTCGCCGACGGCGACGAGGTCGCGGCCGTCCCCGGCCAGGGCGCGGAGCAGCTCCTCCTGGGCGGGGTCGGTGTCCTGGTACTCGTCGACGAACACGACCTCGCGAGCGGCGCGCTCGCGCTCTTGCACCTCGGGGTCGGCGAGCATGTTGGCGGCGACGCGAACGAGCTCGGCGTAGTTGAGCGTGGGGACGGGGGCGATGTCGAAGCGGCCGGTGTAGCGGTCGAGGAACCCGGCCGCGGCCTCCCAGTCGTCCCTGCCGCGCTCACGGCCGAGCCGGTCGAGTTCGGCCGGGCCCAGACCGCGCTCCTGGGCGCGCATGAGGAAGTCGCGCAGCTCCTCGGCGAAACCGCGCGTCTCCAGGGCGGGGCGCAGCCGCTCGGGCCAGTGGGCGGCGCCGTCGAGGGCCTCACCGGTGAGGAGTTCGCGCACCTCCATGAGCTGTTCCGGACCGGAGAGCAGGCGCGGCGGCAGGTCGCCCATCCGCTGGAACTCCCGCCGGATGAGGGAGTAGGCGTAGCTGTGGAAGGTGAGCGCGAGGGGTTCGCGGGTGGTGCGGCGCAGCCGGGCGGTGATCCGTTCGCGCAGTTCCTGGGCGGCCTTGCGGCTGAACGTGAGCACGAGCACGCGCGAGGGGTCCACACCCCGGTTGTCGATGCGGTCCACGACGGCCTCGACGATGGTGGTGGTCTTCCCGGTCCCGGGTCCGGCCAATACCAGGAGGGGGCCGCCCGCGTGCTCGACCACGCGCCGCTGGTTCTCGTCCAGCACCGGCGGCGGCTGCGCCCGGTTGGCGCGCCGCACGAGTCGGTATCGGGCATGGTCCACGACCAACAGTTCACCAGAGGTCGGGGACCTTCTCGGCCAGAACGGACACATCCGTCCGCGCCGCGGGGGTCAGCCCCGCCGGGTCCCGGGGCTCAGTTCCGCCCGTCCCACCGGGCCCGGCGCATGTCGACGCGGTCGGCGCCGGGACGCATGGGGGTGGCCTCCGCCGCGTAGTGGGACAGAGCACGCACCTCGTGGCCCGAGGGCGGGCGGCCGTCGGAGCGCACGACGCGCCACCAGGGGACGGCGCCGCCCCACGTGGACATCACGGAGCCGACCTGGCGGGGGCCGCCGCGACCGACGTACTCGGCGATGTCGCCGTAGGACATCACCGTGCCGGGCGGGATGGACTCGACCACGGAGAGGACCTCCTCCGCGTAGTCGTCCGGTCCGGCGTGGGGGTCGTCGAAGTCGTCCAGCACACCGGAGAGCCTACTGCGGACGGGTCGCACGGCGTGCCCCGGCACGACCGGCTCCCGTGGGGCGGCACGGGAGCCGTTCGGCACGGCACCTGCCTCAGGGGGAGCTCACGCGGCCGGACGGCCTCCCGCCGAACTCGTTGCGGTGGATGGTCCAGGCGAGCTCGGGGTCGCGCTTGCGGGTCCGCCCGGCCATCACCAGCCCGTAGAGGCCCAGCAGCATGATCGCCGGCCCGATCAGCCACGCGCTCCACGCGGCGGCGGTCTGCTCGGTGAACCCCAGGATCCACGGCAGGGCGAAGGTCAGCAGGCCGATGGCCATCAGGGCGATCTCCCCGGACACCGCCGCGGGGCGGTTCAGGGAGATGACCGCCGCCATGATCACGACCAGCCCGAGCACGAACATCAGTCCGCCGCCCCAGCCGTACATCCCGTGCCACATCCAGCTCACTCCGAGGGCCAGACCGGCGGCGATGGCCGCCCAGTCCGCCCAGCGTCCCTTCTCTCGCATGACGCCACCTCCCAGCGGCGGGCCGCTCCGACGACGTGGGCGGCCCCTGTGGGACTTGTACCCACTCACGAGCGGCGGCGACAGGAGGGCCCGAGGCCGTGGACGACGACGGGGGACGGAGCGGGCCGGCCCGCTCCGTCCCCCGTCGGTGGGACCCCGCCGGTCAGTAGACGGGCAGGCTCGGGTCGACCTGGTTGACCCAGGCCAGCACCCCGCCGCCGACGTGCACGGCGTCGTTGAACCCGGCGGACTTGACCGCGGCCAGCGCCTCGGCCGAGCGCGCGCCCGACTTGCAGTGCAGGACGATCCGCTTGTCCTGCGGCAGCCGCTCGAAGGCCTTCCCGTTGAGGAACTCACCCTTGGGGATGAGGACCGCGCCCGGGATGTTGACGATCTCGTACTCGTTCTGCTCGCGGACGTCGACCAGGAAGATGTCCTCGTCCTTGTCCAGGAGGTCCTTGAGCTCGCCCGCGGTGATCGTGGAGCCGGCGGCGGCCTCGGTGGCCTCCTCGGACACCGCGCCGCAGAAGGCCTCGTAGTCGATGAGCTCGGTGACCGGCTCGGTGTCGGGGTCCTTGCGGACCTTCACCTCGCGCCAGGTCATCTCCAGGGCGTCGAAGATGAGCAGGCGGCCGACGAGCGGGTCACCGATGCCGGTGATGAGCTTGATGGCCTCGTTCACCATGACGGACCCGATGGACGCGCACAGCACGCCCAGCACGCCGCCCTCGGCGCAGGAGGGGACCATCCCGGGCGGCGGAGGCTCGGGGTACAGGTCGCGGTACTGCGGCCCGTGCTCGTTCCAGAACACGCTGACCTGGCCGTCGAACCGGTAGATCGAGCCCCACACGTAAGGCTTGTCCAGCAGCACGCAGGCGTCGTTGACCAGGTAGCGGGTGGCGAAGTTGTCCGTGCCGTCCAGGATCAGGTCGTAGCCGGCGAAGATGTCCAACGCGTTGTCCGACTCCAGGCGCTCCTGGTGGAGGATGACCTCGACGTTGGGGTTCACCTCCTTGATGCTGTCCCGCGCGGACTCGGCCTTGGGACGGTCGACGTCGCTCTGGCCGTGGATGATCTGGCGCTGGAGGTTGGACTCGTCGACGACGTCGAAGTCGATGATGCCGAGCGTGCCCACACCCGCGGCGGCGAGGTAGAGCAGCGCGGGGGAACCCAGACCGCCGGCGCCGACGACCAGGACCTTCGCGTTCTTCAGGCGCTTCTGCCCGTCCATACCCACGTCGGGGATGATCAGGTGACGCGAGTAGCGGCGCACCTCGTCCACGGTCAGCTCGTCAGCTGGTTCCACCAGCGGCGGCAGCGACACGGTGACTCCTCAGGTCTGTTCAGGTGGCTCCGCGCCGCCCGGACCGAAGGGCGTCGGCCGAGGGGGCGGGGCGCGAAGCGTGCTTGCACTTATACCCAACCTAACGGGTGGGGTTTCCCATTCCCACCCCGGGGAGGCGTGGGACACACCCCTGCCCGCATGCCTCAACGTACCTTCTCCGCCCCCGCTGCCTGCGGGTTCGTGCCGCCCGGTTCCCCTACCGGCGGCCTTGGGGCGGGTAGTGTCGTCTGTACGCGCAGCGACGACGCCGGGAGGCTCCCGTGACAGCACAGAATCGAGCCGGGAAGAGGCGCCTTGAGGCCGACGCGGACCCGTCGGACTCCGTCCCCGAGGCGGACGCGGCGGAGCAGAGCGCGCGGACCGCCGAAGAGGAAAGCGACCAGTGGCTGGAGAACCCCGCTGGTCGGAGTCTGGAGCAGGCCAACGAGGCGGACGTGGTCGAGCAGTTGCGCGAGTTGGGCGCCGACGACGAGGAAGAGCACCGGTGACCCGGGCCCGCCGCTGACCGCCCACACCGAACCTACGCCGGAGTAAGATGAGGGAAAAGCTGTGGAGCGTGACACCATGTCGCGCCGGGCAGTACTAGCCACGCAGATGTTCGAGGTGGCGTGCATCTGCCATGCCGATTTCGGAGGGTGTGGGTGTGACAGCTCCTTCAGACGCCCGCGCCCGGGGTACCCGCTTGCCCCGGGTCAGGCGCCGACGCCAACTCCTGGCCGCGGCACAAGAGGTCTTCGTCGCCCGCGGGTACCACGCCGCGGCCATGGACGAGATCGCTGACCGCGCCGGAGTCAGCAAGCCCGTCCTGTACCAGCACTTCCCAGGCAAGCTGGAGCTCTACCTCGCCCTGCTGGAGGAGCACTCCGAGGCGCTGGTCGAGAAGCAGCGCGAGGCGCTGGAGAGCACGGACGACAACCGCCAGCGCGTGATCGCGAGCTTTCGCGCCTACTTCGACTTCGTCGCCGGCGACGGTGAGGCGTTCCGCCTGGTCTTCGAATCCGACCTGCGCAACCTGCCCGCCGTGCGCGAGAAGAGCGAGCAGACCTTCCAGCGCTGCGCCGAGCTGATCGAAGGGGTGATCCGTCAGGACACCAGCATCTCCGACGAGGAGGCCCGCCTGCTGAGCATCGGCCTGGTCGGCATGGCCGAGACCAGCGCCCGCTACTGGCTCAACAACTACGGCGAGGTGCCCAAGGAGGCCGCCGAGCAGCTCGTCGCCCGCCTCGCCTGGCGCGGCATCAGCGGTTGGGACCTGCAGCGCCAGCCCGAGGAGCGGGACGAGCGATAACCCCGCCCGACCGACGGTCTCCGGCCGCGGTCCCCCCGACCCGGACCCCTGGGCCCCGGGAGCGCCGAGCACGCTCCCGGGGCCTTTTCGTGTCCGCGTCCACCATGAATGACCGAATTTCCAGACGACACCCCGGAAATTATTCCATTTTCCCGTAAAAGAATGTCCAAGAAAGAGCAACCCACCCCCGACAAGGCGGGCAAAAGGTTCAATCACCAAAGGTCGGGTATCGCGGACATGAGAACTACAGCACTTTTTGTGCGCCGTACCCGTCCGGGTGGACTCCGTGCCCCGGCGGACAAAGCGATTCGGGGGTGAAGGCGTTATGGACATTGGTCAGGGCGTGACCGCGGCCTGGGAGATGGTGGCGACCTTCGTGCCGTTGCTGGTCGGTTTCCTCGTGATCCTGGTGATCGGTTGGTTCGTCGCCTGGGTCCTGGGCAAGCTCGTCGCGAAGGGGTTGCACTCGATCGGCCTCGACCGCGCGCTGCACCGCGGCGGGGTGGGCGAGTACTTCGAGCGCAGCCGCTGGGGCGCCAGTGAACTGTGCGGGAAGATCGTCTACTACGTCGGTCTGCTGTTCGTGCTCACGCTCGCGTTCAACGTCTTCGGGCCGAACCCGGTCAGCCAGCTGCTCAGCGAGGTCATCGCCTGGATTCCGCGCGGCATCGTGGCGCTGGTGATCCTCGTGGTGGCCGGCATCCTGGCCAAGGCCGCCCGCGACCTCATCAGCGGGGCGCTCGGCGGCCTGTCCTACGGACGGGTCCTGGCCAACGTGGCGGCCATCGCCATCATGGCGCTCGGTGTGATCGCGGCGCTGAACCAGATGGGCGTGGCCATGAGCGTCACCATGCCCGTCCTGATCGCCGTGCTCGCCACGATCGGCGGCATCCTCGTCGTCGGTGTCGGCGGCGGCCTCATCAAGCCGATGCAGTCCCGGTGGGCGCGCTGGCTGGACGTGGTCGAACGCGAGACGGGCCAGATGGGCCCGGGCGCCACCTACGAGGCCGGACGTGAAGCGGCGATGCGCCGCCCCGCGGAGCGGGAGAAGGAGACCACGGAGGCCAGGACGGCCCCCGGACAGCGCGGCGGGGGCGAGTCCGCCCCGTAGTCGCGCACGAGACCTGCGGCCGCGCTCGTCGGCCGGAGGAAAGGGATGCAGGTAGGGGGCGGGGCCGACGGGCCCCGCCCTCGCGTCGTGCCCGGGCGCCGCTACACCGGCGCGTGGACGTCAGAGCAGCTCGGAGTCGCGAAGCTCCATGCGCGACAGGTGCTCGATCCTCCGGAACGCGAGGACGCCCGAGGCGACGATCGGGATGAACGCCAACCAGAAGACCACGCTGCCGGGCCCGGAGAAGACCATCGAGACCAGCGCGACGACGATGATCAGTGCGAACAGCGCGAAGTCGAGGCGCTCCTGTTGGATCAGGACGCCGACCGGTGGACGCGCCGCCCCATGCCGACCGCTCCTCATGCGCATTCCTTTCTCGCGGCTCTGCGGGCCGCTCCGCCAGTCGCGGTCCCGGCCACTGCGTACCGGCACCACGTGTCCCACGTTGCATTCCGCAGGGCCCTGGATCAGCCTCGGCGACGGGGCCGGTCATCGGCCTCCCGCTCGTCACCGGCTACCTTCACAGCGTACGCCGAGCTCCGGGTTTTCGCTGGGGAACGGGTGGGCCCGGCCACAGCGAGCATCCTCGCGTCAGGCATCACGACCGCCCGCGGATGCCACCAACCTAGCGGACGAAGCCCCGTTCCTTCGCCAGGCGGCAGATCGCGAGAATGCGGAGGGTCTCCCAGTCGTACTCGACCGCCTCGGAGTCCCAGCCCTGTTCGAGGCACCCGTCGATGAAGCCGTGCAGGTACGTTCCGAGGCTGCGCGCCGTGAGCCTGCCTCCCGACGAGGTGATCGCGTCGCACACCTCCGCGGCGTGCTGGTCCAGCTCAGCGCCCATACCAGGATCGATCGGGGAGCCGAGGGGACCGAGCTTGTGGAAGTCACGGGTGAGTCCGGCCAGCGGGTGGCGCACGGAGGTCCCACGGGGCATGGAAGTACCTACTCGCGTGGTCAGGAGACGGGGAACGTCATCGACTATACGTGCATTGACCAAGGAATCGTCATGAAAGTGTTGGGCGGGAACCCCCTCCGACCACGAACGACGCGGTGGCGGAGGCTGTGGCGGCCGGCCTCCCGGGGCACGGGATCCGGGGACCGGCGGGGCTAGTCGGCCAACCCCATCGCCCGCAGACGCCCGGAGTGCCCCTCGGTCAGTGAGGCGAACATCCTACTCACGGCGGCCAGGTCACCGACGCCCGAGGACGACTCCGCCCCGCGGTCGCCCCCGGCCAGCAGCTTGGCCAGCTCGGGACGCTGCACGGCCACGGCCTGGGCCTGGCTCAGGGCCTCGCCGACCAGGCGCCGCGCCCACAGGGACAGACGGCCCGACAGCTTGGGGTCCTCCTCCAGGGCGCCGCGCACCGTCTCGGCGACGAACTCGGCGCGGCCGGTCTCGGCGAGCACGCCCTCGACCAGGACGCGCGTCTCGTCGTCGGCGAGCCCGGCGACCCTGGCGTAGAAGTCACCGGCGATACCGTCGCCGACGTAGGTCTTGACCAGGCTCTCCAGCCAGCTCTGCGGCTCGGTGCGCTCCTGCCAGGCGTCCAGCGGCGCGACGAAGGGCGCCATGGCCTCCTCGGGGTCGGCCCCGAGCTCCTCCAACCGGTCCCGGAGCGCCTGGTAGTGAGCCTGCTCCGTGGCGGCGAGGGCGGCCAGCTGGCCCTTCGCCCGCAGGGTCGGCGCGAGTCCGGCGTCGTCGGCGAGCCGGAAGAACGAGCCGAGCTCGGCGTAGGCGAGCAGCCCGAGGAGATCGATCACGCCGGGGTCGGCGGAAGGGCCTTGCGTCATGCCCGTCAGGGTAGCGCCCGGTGCGCCCGGCTCCGAACCGGGGCGCGCCCCGTCGGCTCCGCGACGGGTTCCAGGGACTAAACGAGGGGCGGACACGGTTGCATCGGCTGGGAACGGGTAGGTCCTCGGCCGTCCACAGCTCGGTGAACTGCTATGTCCACCAGCTGAGTCACCAGCTAGACTCTGCGTGATGACCGGCGTGTGCAGGCGACCAGACCGGCCCCCGCCCGATCGGGGACGGTCACCCGGCCACCACGGTGCGGCGATCGGTGCCGGTCTGGAACACAGCGGCCCTCGAAGCGCCCCTCACACGCGGGGACGGACCCCTCGTACACGACAGAACTGCGGATGGAGCCGGTCCGCGGACGGGTACACCCCGGCCCGCACGGATCCAGGCGGCAGCGCCACCGCGCCCCTCACCGGAAGGTGGAGCAGCGGTGAGCCGCGCCCTCCGCGGCGGCCACAAGCCGCCCGCGACCGCACCCCGCCGCGGCCACGCCAACGTTGCGGCCCGCCAAGATGGAGGCTTGAGCCCTGAGCAGCACACAACAGACCACACAGAACCGAACGACCTTCCGCGACCTGGGCCTGACCGCCGAGATCGCCGACGCCCTGGAGGCGGAGGGGATCATCGAGCCCTTCCTCATCCAGGAACTGGCCCTCCCGATCGCCCTCGCCGGCAGCGACATCATCGGCCAGGCCCGCACCGGTACCGGCAAGACCCTCGCCTTCGGCCTCCCGCTGCTCCAGCGGGCCCAGGAGTCCCCGGGCTCGGCCAAGCGCCCCCGCGCCCTCGTCGTGGTCCCCACCCGTGAGCTGGCCATCCAGGTCGCCGCGGACCTGACCACCGCCAGCAAGCGCAACGGTCTGCGCGTCCTCACCGTCTACGGCGGCCGTTCCTACGAGCCGCAGATCAACGGCCTCAAGGAGGGCGCGGACGTCGTCGTCGGCACCCCCGGCCGCCTACTGGACCTGGAGAACCAGAAGCACCTGCGGCTGGACCAGGTCGCCGCCGTGGTCCTGGACGAGGCCGACAAGATGCTCGACCTCGGGTTCCTCCCCGACATCGAGCGGATCCTCACCAAGACCCCGGCCGAGCGCCAGACCATGCTGTTCTCGGCCACCATGCCGAGCGAGATCGTCGCGCTGTCGCGGAAGTACCTGCGCCAGCCCACCCACGTGCGGGCCAGCGACGACGACGAGATCGACGGCTCCTCCATCACCGGGCGGATCGCCCAGCACGCGTTCCGCACGCACCAGATGGACAAGATCGAGATGCTGGCCCGCCTGATCCAGGCCGAGGACCACGGCCAGAGCATGGTCTTCTGCCAGACCAAGCGCACCTGCGACCGTGTCGCCAGTGACCTGAAGGCACGCGGTTTCGCCGCCGCGGCCGTCCACGGCGACCTGGGCCAGAGCCAGCGCGAGCGCGCTCTGCGGGCCTTCCGCAACGGCAAGATCAACATCCTGGTCGCCACCGACGTGGCCGCCCGGGGTCTGGACGTCGACGACGTCACCCACGTCGTCAACTACGAGACGCCCGAGGACGAGAAGACCTACACGCACCGGATCGGCCGCACCGGCCGGGCCGGGCGCAGCGGCACCGCCGTCACCTTCGTGGACTGGCAGGAGATGCCCCGCTGGAAGCTGATCAACGCCGCCCTGGACCTGTCGTTCCCGGACCCGGAGGAGACCTACTCCACCTCGGAGCACTTCTTCACCGCCCTGAGGATCCCCGCGGGCACCAAGGGCAAGCTCGCGGCGGACAAGCGCACCCACGCGGGTCTGGAGGCCGAGGAGGTCGAGGACATCGGCGACACCGGCGGCCCGCGCACCGAGCGCGGCGGACGCCGTGACCGCGACCGCGGCGAGAGCGGCCGCGGCGAGAGCGGCCGTGGCGAGAGCGGCCGTGGCGAGAGCCGGAGCCGGGGCCGGCAGCGGTCGCGCCGCCGTACCCGTGGCGGCAAGGCCGTGGCCGCCGCCGAGGGCGCGAGCAGCGAGAAGGCGCCCAGCACGCCCGCCCGCTCCGGCAGCCAGTCCTCCGGCGAGGAGGGCACCAAGCGGGTCCGCCGCCGTCGCCGTACGCGCGGTGGCGCCAGCGCCGCCCGCCGGGACCCGGAGAACACCTGATCGCGCTCCCGTCGCCGACCGCACCGCCGGGCCGTGGTGGTACCGCCGCCCGCCCCGGCCGATCGCGGGCGGCCCTCCCCTGAGGGGGAGCCGGAGGCGACGGGGCCGGGCACCGTGACCGCTGACCGTCCGCCCATCTGGCGGACGGGCGGTCGGAGATGATCCGGGGCCGGTGTCCGCCGAAGATGCCCTAAGGTTGCCCGACGTGAGTACACCGACCTTCCTCGACCCGCCGCCCGGTGTGCGGCGGGCGGACCTGCACCTGTCCCACGGCCCGGTGGCGGCCCTGCGCGCGCTGCCGACGTCCGGCGGCGCCGAACTGGCGCCCGCCGTCCTGGTGCACGGCTTCACCGGCAGCAAGGAGGACTTCATCGCCCTCCTCCAGAGCCTGGCGCAGGCCGGTCGGGAGGTGGTCGCGATCGACCTGCCCGGCACCTATGAATCGCCTGGACCGGAGACCCTCACCGCCCCTCCCGGCGTCCAGCTCCCCGACTACCGCCTCTCCTCCCTGGGCGGCGTGGTCGCAGAGGTCGTCGACGAGGTGGGAAACGGCTCGCCGGTCCACCTGGTCGGACACTCGTTCGGCGGCCTGGTGGTCCGGGAGACCGCCCTGTCCGAGCGTGTGGCTCTGGCCTCGCTCACCCTCATGTGCAGCGGCCCCGGCGCGTTGGAGGGTGACCGCGCGACCGGTGCGCGCAACCTGATCGCCGCGCTGTCCATGGACCCCTCGACCGCACGGCTTCAGGAACTGTGGGACGAACAGTTCGACAGCGAGGCGCGCCAGCGCACAGCCGACCCGGGCATCCAGGACTTCCTCCGCAGGCGGCTGGTGTCGAGCAGCGCCATGGGGCTCATGCGCACCGCTGAGGACCTGCTGGGCACGGCGGACCGGGTCGACGAGCTCGCCGCCCTGGACCTGCCCACGCTGGTGCTGTACGGCGAGAACGACGACACCTGGTCGACCGACGAGCAGGCCGAGATGGCCCAGCGGCTCGACGCCCAGCGCCTGGTGGTGCCCGGTGCCGGTCACTCCCCCAACGTGGAGGCCCCGGAGACGACGTCGAGCGCGCTGACGTCCTTCTGGAACCAGACCGAGTCCGTGGGCCGGCGCTAGGACGTGCGCGGAGGACACCTACCCCGCCGCGCGACACCGCTGAGCCGGCGAAGCGGCGCACGGTAGGGGAGCTCCCTCTTCGGGCTTGCGGCAGTCGCGCTGAAGCCCCCGCCCTCCGCCGCCCTCGACGGACGCCCGCCGCGCGAGGGCTTCCTCGGCACGGGCGGCATCCACGGAACACGCCCCGGTCCGTGGATGCCTCGGGCCCGCGCTCCGCTCCGGCCCGGTCCGCCGCGCCACCGGAACGGCGCGGCGGACGGTCGTCCAGGTCAGACCCAGTCGTCGAAGTTCTTGCTCTCCGCGCCGGAGGTGGTGGCCGGCCCGCGGTCGGGCAGGATGCGGGTGGCCGGCGGCAGCGACAGCAGGGCCTCGCCGATGGAGGCGAGCTGCGTCGTGTAGTCGATGTAGGTGTCGCCGACCATGCCGGGCTCGCCCTTGCGCAGGGTGTCACCGCTGAAGACCACGCCGAGCTGGCTGATGTAGTAGCCGACGGTGCCGGGCGAGGTGCCGGGCAGCGCCAGGACGTCGATGTGCAGATCGCCGATGTCGAAGGCGCCCTGCCCCTCGACCTCGACCTCGGGACGGTGCTCGGCCCCGTGGTGGCGGCGCCAGGCGCGCATCTCGCGGGGGTGCAGGGCGATGTCGGCCTCGCTCTCCTCCGCGACGCGCAGCGCGCCCTCGATGTGCGGGGTGTAGCCGTTCGTGCAGGCCACGAGGTAGATCTCGCGGTCGCCGACGGCCTTGAGGATCGCCTCGGGGTCGTGGCCGGGATCGATGACGACGACCCCCTCGTCGTCGGCCTCGACGATCCAGGTGTTGCTGACGATCTCGTAGGTCTGACCGTCGAACTCGAAACTGCCCGAGGTCCGCACCCGTGTGATGCCCTCGCCGTCGGGGCCGGTCACGCCCGGCTCCTCCGCGTCGTCGGCGAACACGTCGGCGGGGCCCTCGCCCTCGGCGTCCTTGGCCTCGGACTTCCCGCCCTCGGCGCTCTCGGCGTCGTCGGTGTCCTCATCGGAGGCGTCCCCGTCGGCGCCGGTCTCCTCGGCGCCGGTCTCCTCGGCGCCGGTCTCCTCGGCGCCGGTCTCCTCGACACCGTCCGTGGTCTCTTCCGTGTCCTCGGACTCGGCCCCCGCGGCCTCCTCCTCGGAGTCCTTCGCGGCCTCCCGCTCCTCCACAGCGGAGTCGGTGGCCTCCTGGCCGTCCTTCTTCTTCGGCTTCCGCTTCCAGAACACGGCGTCAGACCTTTCGAATCGTCCAGGTTCAGGTAGTTCGCTGCGACCATTGTCGCGCTCTCTGGCAGTGGTCCGTACCGTATCGAACGCGCGATCCTGTTTTCCGGAGCAGGCGCCCAGGGGGTTTCGTTCGGGCGCCGGCAGGGTGCTGCAAGACGAGTCGAGCCGCGAGCGAGGAACGAGCGACAGGCGAGGACGAGGATGAAGCACCCCTGCCTCTTCAGGCGCCCGAACACGGGCCGAAGCGCAGCGGAGGCCCAGAACAGGCACCGGGCACGCGGGTCAACCTCGGATGAGCGAAACGCCCGTCGCGGGCGCCACGAGTTCCTCGAAGGCCTCGGGCGCGGTGGTGCGGCAGCCCAGGCGGTGCCCGGTCAGGCTCCCGTGGTCGTCGCTGGAGCCGGTGACCACCACGCCCAGGTCGGCGGCCACACCCCGCCACTCCTTGGTCTGGGCCCGGTTGTGCGAGGGGTGATCGGCCTCGATACCGCCCAGCCCCGCGGCCACCATGCGTTCGACCAGGTCGATCGGCACCGCCCCGTTGAGCGCGCCCTCGGCGCGCGCCGGGTGGGCGAGGGAGCAGACGCCGCCCGCCTCGCGTACCAGCTCCACGGCGCGTACGGGGTCGAGGGCGTACCGAGCCGCGTAGGCGGGGCCGCCCGAGCCGATCCACCGGTCGAAGGCGTCCTGGACGTCCCGGGCCGCGCCCGCCTCCACGATCGCGCGCGCAAGGTGCGGGCGGCCGATCGTGTTGGCGTCGGCGTACTCGTCCCGTCCGGCCCCGGCGATGGTCAGGACCCGCTCCCAGGACACGTCGACGCCGAGCCCGCGCAGCTTGGCCACCATCTCCTCCGCCCGCGAGGCCCGGTCGGAGCGGACCCGGCGCAGCTCGGCTGCCAGTCCGGGGGCGTCGGGGTCGAACAGGTAGGAGACGAGGTGCACGCTGGACCCGGCGTGGGCGCAGGACAGCTCCATCCCGGGGACGAGGGTGAGACCCGGGGGCACGTGCTCGGCCGCCTCCGCGATCCCGCCGACGGTGTCGTGGTCGGTCAGGGCGAGGACGTCGAGCCCGGCGGCCACCGCTTCCCGGAGGACCTCGGCTGGTGTGTCGGTCCCGTCGGAGACGGAGCTGTGCGAGTGCAGGTCGATTCGGGTCACTGCCCGATTGTACGTAAGTCCCGTTCAGCGTGCCCGGGGTGCTCCCACGCACCGCCGGGGCCGGGTCATTCCAGCGGTGCGAGCCCTCCGGTGAGGAAGGGGCTGAGGGCCCCGAACGGCGGCTCGAAAGCGACGCCGCCGTCCTTGATGTCGCGCAGGTCCCGCAGTGCGTTGATCTCGCACATGAGGATCGCGGTATCCGGTGAGGCGAACACGAACCACAACCAGTGGGCGAGCGCCTCACCCGTGTAGACCGCGCGGTCGCGGCCCACGTCGAGGTTCCACAGGGCGATCTCGTGACCGTCGAAGCGCACCTTGGCGTCGGCGGCCGAGGAGTCGAACCCGTCGCCCGGGTCGGGCCCCTCCAGACCGGCCAGCCGGGCCCCGAGCCCCACCCCGGGGTCCTCGGCGACGATGACGGCCTCGCCGATCCCACCGAGTGGGTTGGGTCCGGACAGGGCGACGGCGGCGGCCACCACGCCGCTGCGGTCGTCACCGGCCTCGGCGAACCCGGTCACCACCCACCCGGTGGGCAGCGGCCACGGGACCCAGACCGGAACGTGGGCCTGGGGAAGCAGGGCGTCGAGACTGCTCACCCCGGGGGCTCTGACCCCCTGGAGGGGCGCCACCGGGCCGTGGACGTCACACTGCCACGCGCTGGTCCACAACCCCGGAGGATGGACCGCGCGCCCGCATCGAGGACACGAGGGCTCCGACTTCATCGCTCTAAGCGGTTTACCCCTCTGACCTGGCCGGAAACGCGTCGGGGGCGGTCGGCGTCCACCGACCGCCCCCGACCCGCGAACCCCTACTGGGACTGGCGCTTCTTGTGCGCGGCCATGCGGGCGCGCTCCTTCTGGTCGAGGACCACCTTGCGGATGCGCACGTGCTCGGGGGTGACCTCCACGCACTCGTCCTCGCGGCAGAACTCCAGGGCCTGCTCCAGGGACAGCTGGCGCGGCGGCACCAGGCGCACGAGCTCGTCGCCGGTGGCCGAGCGCATGTTGGTGAGCTTCTTCTCCTTGGTGATGTTCACGTCCATGTCGTCGGCGCGGGAGTTCTCGCCGACGATCATGCCCTCGTACACCTCGGTGGTCGGCTCGACGAACAGCGTGCCGCGCTCCTGGAGGTTGAACATCGCGAACGCGACGGCGACACCGGCCCGGTCGGCGACCAGGGAACCGTTGGGCCGTGTGCGCAGGTCGCCGAACCACGGCTCGAACTTCTCGAAGACGTGGTGGGCGATGCCGGTGCCGCGGGTCTCGGTGAGGAACTCGGTGCGGAACCCGATGAGGCCGCGGGAGGGAACCAGCCAGTCCATGCGCACCCAGCCGGTGCCGTGGTTGACCATGTTCTCCATGCGGCCCTTGCGGACGCTGAGCAGCTGGGTGATGGCGCCCATGAACTCCTCGGGGGCGTCCACGGTGAGGCGCTCGACCGGCTCGTGCGTCTTGCCGTCGATCACGCGGGTGACCACCTGCGGCTTGCCGACGGTCAGCTCGTAGCCCTCACGGCGCATCTGCTCGACCAGGATGGCCAGGGCCAGCTCACCGCGGCCCTGCACCTCCCAGGCGTCGGGGCGCTCGGTGGGCAGCACGCGCAGCGACACGTTACCGATCAGCTCGCGGTCCAGCCGGTCCTTGACCAGGCGGGCGGTGACCTTGGCGCCCTTGACCCTGCCGACCAGCGGCGAGGTGTTGGTGCCGATGGTCATGGAGATGGCGGGCTCGTCCACCGTGATCAGCGGCAGCGGCCGCGGGTCCTCGGGGTCGGCGAGGGTCTCGCCGATCATGATGTCGGGGATGCCCGCGATGGCGGCGATGTCGCCGGGCCCGGCCTTCTCGGCGGGCCGGCGCTCCAGTCCGTCGGTCATGAGCAGCTCGGTGATCTTGACCTGCTGGGTGGTGCCGTCGCCGCGGATCCACGCGACCTGCTGGCCCTTGCGCAGTTCGCCCTGCTGGACGCGGCACAGCGCCAGGCGGCCCAGGAACGGGGAGGCGTCCAGGTTGGTGACGTGGGCCTGGAGGGGCGCGCCGGGGGTGTACTCGGGCGCCGGAATGGTCTCCAGGATGGTGGTGAACAGCGGAACGAGGTTGTCGTTGTCGGGCACCTGCCCGTTCTCCGGGCGCTCCAGGGAGGCCTTGCCGTCGCGGGCGCAGGTGTAGATGATCGGGAACTCGATCTGCGACTCGTCCGCGTCCAGGTCCATGAACAGCTCGTAGGTGTCGTCCACGACCTCGGCGATCCGGCTGTCGGGCCGGTCGACCTTGTTGATGACGAGGATGACGGGGAGCTTGGCGGCCAGGGCCTTGCGGAGCACGAAGCGGGTCTGCGGGAGCGGGCCCTCGCTGGCGTCCACGAGCAGGACGACGCCGTCGACCATCGACAGGCCGCGCTCGACCTCGCCGCCGAAGTCGGCGTGGCCGGGGGTGTCGATGATGTTGATGACCACGTCCTCGCCCTCGGGCGTGGTGTAGTGGACGGCCGTGTTCTTCGCGAGAATGGTGATGCCCTTCTCGCGTTCCAGGTCGTTGGAGTCCATCACGCGGTCGTCGACGTCCTGGTTCTCACGGAACACACCGGACTGCCAGAGCATGGCGTCGACGAGCGTCGTCTTGCCGTGGTCCACGTGGGCGACGATGGCGACGTTTCGGATGTCGCCGCGGCGTGCGGAGCCCTCGACGGGCATGGCGCTGGACATGGGAAAGTCTCGATCTCCTGATACTGGGTAGAGACCGCAGAGTGCCACGGCCCGTCGCCAGTTTATGCGGTAAGAGGTGTCTGGTTGGGAAACGTGCAGGTCAACCTGGTCACGATGGGTTGACCAGCAAGGGTGCGAGCGGGCCCAGGAAGGGGACGTCCGCGGGCAGCCAGTCGACGGCGCGCAGGTCGGCGGCGGAGAGCCAGCACAGGGACAGGTGTTCCAGCGGTTCGGGCTCGCCGTCGACCAGCTCCGCCCGCCACAACCGCAGCACGGCGTCACGCGTACGGGAGCCGGACGGGGCCGGGAACGGGGCGTCGGATCCGATCGGGTGCAGGGGTCGGACGGTGACGCCGAGTTCCTCCCGGCACTCGCGGGTGAGCGCGTCGGTGGGCGACTCCCCGTCGTCGACCTTGCCGCCGGGGAACTCCCACCGGCCGCGCAGGGCCGCGGGTTCGGCTCGTTGGGCGGCCAGGACGCGGCCGTCACGGATGATGGCGGCGCCGACGACGATCAGGGTCTCTCGCACGGTCAACCAGCGTAGTGGCCCGCCCGTCGCCCACCACCACCCAGGGTTCGCTTCGCGAAGGGGGACACCCTTAACCGACGGCCTCCGGCCGCGGCACCTACCAGTTCCCCAGCCGGTGGGCCAGGGCGGTGTACCGGTGGCCGGAGGAGGCGTTGCGGACGGCCTGGGCGAGGGCGCGGCGGGAGCCCACCAGGACCACGAGCTTCTTCGCCCTCGTGATGGCGGTGTAGAGCAGGTTGCGCTGGAGCATCATCCACGCGCTGGTGGTGACCGGTATCACCACGCAGGGGTACTCGCTGCCCTGCGAGCGGTGGACGGTGACGGCGTAGGCGTGCGCCAGCTCGTCGAGTTCGGCGAAGTCGTAGGCGACCTCCTCGTCCTCATCGGTGCGCACCGCCACCTCCTGGGCGACCGCGTCGATCCCGGTGACCACGCCGAGCGTCCCGTTGAAGACCCCGTTGGCCCCCTTCTCGTAGTTGTTGCGGATCTGCGTGACCTTGTCGCCCACGCGAAAGACCCGTCCGCCGAAACGGCGTTCGGGCACCCCCTCCCCCGGCGGTGTGACGGCGGCCTGGAGGGCGGTGTTGAGCTGGGCGGATCCGGCCGGTCCGCCCTTCATCGGGGTGAGGACCTGCACGTCGCGGCGGGGGTCGAGCCCGAAGCGCCGTGGAATGCGGCGGGCGACGACATCGACGGCGCGTTCGGCGGCCTCCTCGGCGTCGTCGCAGGGGAAGAGGAAGAAGTCGGTCATTCCCTGGAACTCGGGCTGCTCACCGGTGTTGACCCGGTGCGCGTTGGTGACCACGCCCGACTGCTGGGCCTGCCGGAACACGTGGGTGAGGCGGACGCTGGGGACGGGGGAGCCGTCGTCGAGGAGGTCGCGCAGCACCTGTCCCGCTCCGACGGAGGGCAGCTGGTCGACGTCGCCGACGAAGAGGAGGTGCGCACCCGGTGGCACCGCCTTGACCAGCTTGTTCGCCAGGACCAGGTCCAGCATGGAGGCCTCGTCGACAACGAGCAGGTCGCAGTCCAGGGGGTTGTCGCGGTCGTAGGCGGCGTCACCGCCGGGGCGCAGTTCGAGGAGCCGGTGCACCGTGGAGGCGTCCACACCGGTGAGCTCGGTCAGGCGCTTGGCGGCCCGCCCGGTGGGCGCGGCCAGGATGATCTTGGCGCGCTTGGCCGCGGCGAGGGTGACGACGGAGGCCACGGTGAAGGACTTGCCGCATCCGGGGCCTCCGGTGAGCACACACACCTTCCCGGTGAGCGCGGTGCGCACGGCCTCGCGCTGGGCGTCGGCGAGGTCGACCCGGGTGCGCTCGCGCAGCCAGCCCAGGGCCACGTCCCAGTCGACGTCCGTGAAGGACGCGAGCCGGTCGCCGGGGGCCTCCAGGAGGGAGCGCAGCCCCGAGGCGAGCCCGATCTCGGCGCGGTGCATCGGCACGAGGTACACGGCGCGCACCGTCTCGTCCTGCGGTCCGGGAAGCGTCTCGCGGACCACGCCCTCGGTGGCGACCAGTTCCTGGAGGCACTCGATGACCAGGCCAGCCTCCACCCCGAGGATCTTCACGGCGGCGGAGATGAGCCGCTCCTCGGGCAGGTAGCAGTGACCGTCGCCCGTCGACTCCGAGAGGGTGAACTGGATGCCCGCCATGACCCGCTGGGGGCTGTCGTGCGGGATGCCGACCGCCTGGGCGATGGTGTCGGCGGTCTTGAACCCGATCCCCCACACATCGGACGCCAGCCGGTAGGGCTCCTTCTGGACGACGTTGATGGAGGCGTCCCCGTACTTCTTGTAGATGCGCACGGCCAGGGAGGTGGTGACCTCGACCCCCTGGAGGAAGACCATGACCTCCTTGATCGCCTTCTGCTCCTCCCAGGCGTCCGCGATGAGCCGGGTGCGTTTGGGGCCGAGCCCGGGCACCTCGACGAGCCGCTGGGGGTCGTCCTCGATGACGTCCAGGGCGTCGGTGCCGAAGTGCCCGACGATGCGTTCGGCCATCTTCGGGCCGATCCCCTTGATGAGCCCGGAGCCGAGGTAGCGGCGGATGCCCTGGACCGTGGCGGGCAGGACGGTGGTGTAGTTCTCCACCTGGAACTGGCGGCCGTACTGGGGGTGGGAGCCCCAGCGGCCCTGCATGCGCAGCGCCTCGCCGGGCTGGACGCCGGCCAGGGCGCCGACGACGGTGAGGAGGTCGTGGGCCCCGTTCCCGGTGTCGACCTTGGCGACGGTGTACCCGTTGTCCTCGTTGGCGTAGGTGATCCGTTCCAGGACGCCCTGGACGACGGCGGGCCGGAAGGTCCTGTCGGACACGAGATGAACGCTCCCTCCCGATCGGTCACACGGTGGCGGACGGCCCCTCAGGCCGGGGGGCGTCGTCGCCCAGGGCCGCGAGCACGCGGTCCCGGTCGGCCCGGCGCAGGCTCCGGGCGACCAGTACGTAGGAGTGTCTCAGCATCTCCACGATCTCGTCGTCGGGCACGGAGCCGTCCAGGAGCACGGAGTTCCAGTGCCGTTTGCTCATGTGGTAGCCCGGGGTGACGCCGGGGAACTGGTCACGCAGTTCCAGGGCCAGTTCCGGGTCGCACTTGAGGTTGACCACCGGGCCTTGGGCGCGCTCCATGAGCAGCGCGAACATCTTCTGGTCGGCGACCTTGTAGACCAACGGGCCCGGACCGAAGGGTTCGGTCTCGGACGTCTCCGGGAACCACAACGCGGCGTCGATGAACTGCTCGGGGGTCATGGTGCCTCCTCTCGTGTCGAGCGTGCCAGAAGGCACCGACGAACGGGAGTGCCGCCGAACATCGGTGGACGGCGCCGGTCGGGCTCACCGCCGCGGACCGTCCGGCGGCTCCGGGCCGTCGAGGGGGCCCGGGTGGCCGGGATACCCGAGTTCGTTGGTGAGGGAGGCGACGCGCAACGCCAGCTCCTGGGCCTGGACGAGGGTGGACAGCGCCTCGTCCTGCTGCCGGTGGTCGGACCCCGCCTCCAGGGCCAGAGCCTCCAACCGCTCGGCGGCGCGGCGGTCGTAGCGCTCCATCTCCGCGGCGCGGACCTTGTTCGCGTAGTCCTCCAGGACGCGGACGCGTTCGGCGACGCGGGCGACGTCCTGGTCGAGGACCTCCCGGGCGCGCGCGGCGGCCCGGCGGCTGTGCTCCCCCGGAGTGGGGGTGCTCGCCATGGTGCGCCGGGTCCGGGTGTGCCCGGCCAGGCTCCTGGCCAGGCCCCACTCGACGTCCGCGAGGACGACCCGGTTGCGGACCGTGTCCAGCAGCAGGCCCTGGTCGTGCAGGGAGGAGGCCAGGACGGAGTCAACGGCGGCCTGGGCGCGGCCGAGCAGCGCGCGGGCCGGGGTGTCCAGCGTGTCCGGGCTGACGTACCACTCCCTCCACTCCCGCAGCAGCCACTCCTCCGTCGCGCGTTCGGCCTGGCCCGGAAGGGGCCTTCGCGACGGCTCGTCGAAGGCCTTCGTGATGACGGTCGCGAGCGCGGCGACGCCCGCCGCGCCGAGCCCGAGGAAGACGAGCACGCCCGCGGCCACGATCCCGAGGAACGGCAGCAGGAGCAGGAACAGCCCGACGATCACCGCGCCGCCGACCGGGTAGAGCCAGTGGTCCTTGTCGGGGAGCGAGGCGTCGGAGCGCCGGTACGGGAGGGGCGGCCGTGGCTGCGGAGCGGGCCGGTCCCGGCGCAGGGCGGCCGCGTTGAGCCGGACCGCGGTCCCGTCGTCGACCTCCGGGTGGACGGTGAGCCGGGTGGGTTCGTGCCCGCCCCAGTCGTCCCCGCCGCCCCCGAAGGCCGTCCCGGGCGCGTTGGCCAGCAGGTCGCGCACTCCGGCTCCGCGTTCGGTGAGGACCCAGATCCCCAGGCGCCGGTCCCGGACCGCCAGCCGCTGGTCGGCCAGCGCTCGGACGGCCTCGCCTGGGGTGCGGCTCCGCAGCCGCGACAGCCCCGGACGGCCCTGTACGGGCACCGCCGCGCGCAGCGCGCGGGAGGTGGCGGCGGTGATCCGCACGGTGGTGCCGTCGGCGAGGGTGAACTCCATGGCGTCCTTTCCGGCGCTCGGCCCGCGCGCGGGCGTACCTCTCGCCGGATTCGACGCGCGAACCGCGTCCGGGGTTGTGACGAGATCCCGGGAGCGCCAGGGGACCCACGACCGTCGACCGCGCGCGACCCGACGCCGAAACACACGGAGGATAGGATCCCGGCACACGCGTCCCCCAGCGAACGGGAGCACGATGAAGGCGCGCGGCATCCGCAGACTCGCCCCCCTCGAACCCGGAGACCCGCGCACGGTCGGCGGACACCGGATCCGGGGCAGGGTCGGCTCCGGAGGGATGGGCACGGTCTACGCCGCCGAGTCCCCCGGGGTCCACGGTTACCTGGCGGTCAAGGTCGTCCACCCCGAGCAGGCGGCCGACTCCCGGTTCCGTACGCGCTTCGCCCACGAGGCGCGGCTCCTGGCCAGGGTGAACAGCCCGTCGGTGGCGCGGTTCGTCCGCGCCGACGTCGAGGCCGACCCGCCGTGGATGATCACCGAGTACGTCCCCGGTCCCACCCTCCGCCACCACGTGGAGCGCTTCGGCCGGTTGCGCCGGGGCATGCTGCTCGGGCTCGCGGTCGGGACGGCCGAGGCCCTCAGGGCGATCCACGACGCCGGTGTGGTGCACCGCGACCTCAAACCGAGCAACGTCGTGCTGTCGGACCGGGGCCCCAAACTGCTCGACTTCGGGATCGCCCACCCGGTGGAGGACCCCGACCCGACCAAGTGGATCAGGCTGCGCCGGATGCGCCGCGCCTACCGCGACCTACGGCTCCCGTCCCCGGAGGCTCTGGCGGACGAACGGGTCGCACGTCAGCTCGACCGGCTGGGCACCCCGGGGTGGATGAGTCCGGAGCAGTACGGCGCCCTGCCCACGACCCAGAAGGCGGACGTGTTCCTGTGGGGGGCGACGGTCGGGTTCGCCGCGGTCGGGCACGACCCGTTCGGGCGCGCGCATCCCAAGGAGATGGCGCGCCGGGTGATGTTCGAGGAGCCGGACGTGGAGCACCTGCCGCCGGGGTTGGAGCGGCTGGTGGCGGCGGCGATGGCCAAGGACCCCGACGACCGGCCCGGGGCGGCGGAGCTCCTGCGGGAGTGTCTGGCCCTGGAGAACGAGGAGGGCGGTGTGCGACCGCCCGAGGGCGCCGGGGAACCGGGGACGGGGGCGGCCGCGGTGCGGGCCCTCCTCGGACGCCGGTGGACGGAGGTCGCGGTCCGGCCTCCGCTGCCCCCGCGTGAGGGGCCGCGCCTCTTCGGACTCGGAAGGAGCGCGGAGAGGACGGCCGCCCGGGGCACCGGGCGTCAGAGCAGCCCGTAGTAGGCGCGCCCCTCCCGGGAGAACATGAACGCCACCATCGTGGCGGTGAAGCCCAGCGGCACGACGGACTGCCAGTCGCCACCGCTGATGTTCCAGACCAGGAGCGCCCCCGCCGCGACCTGGAAGACCACCACGCCCCAGAACACCCCGATCGTCCTGCGGCGGATCCGGGACGCCAACAGCGTGGACAGGAGCCCGTACACACCGGTGACCAGAGCCAGCGCGGCCATGAGCGAGCGCATCACGTCGACGGTGACCACCGCCTCGACACCCTGTTCGGCGGCCAGGTCGGCCTGTTCTCGGAGGACCTCGCCCATCGTCTCCGGTGGGATGGCCAACCCCATGAGGAACAGCGCGGACAGGGCGAGTCCGCAGGAACCGCCGACGAACATCAACGTCCGGACCACCGCGACCTTCCGGGGCGTCGGGGCGTTCGGGTGCAGGGCGTCGAGGTGCGCCCCGAAACCGAACAGCCCGCGCTGGGGCGGAACACCGCCACCCGCGCCACGCGCCCCGTCGGGGTCGTGGGGGTCCTGGCCAGAGCGATGCACAGGGGTCCTCCGAGGAGTCGATGGGCGTGTGCGTCCATGGTAGAGGTGCCGTGGCCCTCGGGGCGGTAGTGCGCGCACCCGATTCGTCCGGCGACCCGGCACCCGGTTTCGTCCCCCGGACCGGCACCGCGGGTTCGCCGCGTCGTCACCCCCGATCCCGTGCCAGGAGACCCTTCTTCCTCTAGGGTGATGCCCTCTGACCCCCATCCCGGGACGTCCCACCGTCCCGGACCCCCTCCCCCAAGAAACTGGAGTCACAGAGCATGACCAGACTCGTGCGCGCGTCCGGCGCGCTGGTACTGGCGGGCGGCCTGGTCGCCTCGTCCGTATCCGTCTCCGCGGCGGACGCGGCGCCCCGGGAGACCCCCGGTACCCGGGCCGGAGCCGACTTCACCCTGACGATCCTGCACGGGAACGACCCCGAGTCCGCGCTGCTGCACGCCTCCGCCCAGCCCGACTTCGGCGGCGCCGCCCGCTACACCACCCTCCTGCACGACCTGCGGGACGCCGAGAACGCGGGCGTCGGCGCGGGCGCGGACGAGGCCGCCGAGCGGGGCGTGGTGTCGGTCAACTCCGGCGACCTCTACCTGCCCGGTCCGGAGTTCTCCGCCTCGATGGAGGAGGGCGCGCCGTTCTACGACGCGATCGCCACCAACCACGCCGGCTACGACGCGGTGTCCATGGGCAACCACGAGTTCGACTTCGGCCCGGACGTGTACGCCGACTTCCTTGAGGCGATGACCGGTGACACCACCGTCGTCGCGGCCAACGTGGACGTGTCGGGCGAGCCCCGCCTGGCCGCGCTGGCGGACGCGGGCCGCATCGCGCCCAGCACGGTGATCGACGTCGCGGGCGAGCGTGTCGGCGTCGTCGGCGCCCTCTACCCGGAGCTGCACAGCATCAGCAGCCCCCGCGACCTGGTCCTGCACGACGTGGTCGGACCGGTCCAGGCCGAGGTCGACCGGCTCACCGCCGACGGCGTCGACAAGATCGTCATGATCTCCCACCTGCAGAACATCGGTTACGAGCAGAGCGTGGCCGAACAGCTGACCGACGTCGACGCGATCGTCTCCGGCGGTGGCCACGAGGTCATGGCCAACCCCGACGACCCGCTGGTTCCCGGCGACGAGGTGACCGCGCACCCGTCCACCGGAGAGCCCCTCTCGTACCCGCTGTGGGCGAGCGACGCCGAGGGCGCCGACCTGCCGATCGTCACCACCGGCGGCGACTACGAGTACGTCGGCCGCCTGGTGGTCAACTTCGACGCCGACGGCCGGGTGTCCTCCGTCTCGGACCGTTCGGGCACCGTCCGGGTCTCGGGCGTCGGCGACGACGCCGTCGAGCCGCACGCCGCGGTCCAGGGCGAGGTGACCGAACCGGTCTCCGCCCACGTCGCCGCCCTCGACGAGACCGTGGTCGCCGAGAGCGAGGTCGCCCTGGACGGCACCCGTGACCCGGGGGTGCGCACCCAGGAGACCAACCTCGGAAGCCTGATGGCCGACGCCCTGTTGGACACGGGTCGGCGCAACGCGGCGGAGTACGGGGTCCCGGAGCCGCAGATCGGGATCCAGAACGGCGGCGGCATCCGCAACTCGTCGGTCATCCCGGCGGGGCCGCTGACCGCGCTGGACACCTACGGGATCGCGCCGTTCGCCAACCAGGTCGTGGTGGTGCCGGACATCCCGCGTTCGCAGATCAAGGAGCTGCTCGAACACGGTGTGCACGCCGCCCCCGCGGCCAACGGCGGGTTCATGCAGGTCGGCGGGGTGAACTTCGCCTACGACCCGGAGCGCGCCGCACAGGAGGTCGACTCGGACGGCCGGGTGGTCGCTCCCGGGGAGCGGGTCCGCGAGGTGATTCTGCACGACGGCACGGTCCTCGTGGAGGACGGCGAGGTCGTCGACGGTGACCCGATCACGGTCGCCACCATCGACTTCTCCGCGCGCGGCGGCGACATGTACCCGTTCCGCGGGGCCGACTTCACCGTCGTGGGCGCGACCTACCAGGGCGCCCTGGAGCAGTACCTGACGGGGTCCCTGGAGGGCCGGGTGACCGCCGAACGGTACCCCGAGGGCGGTTCGGGCCGGATCGTGGTCGGCGACCAGGCCACTCCCGTCGAGACGCCGACCGGCACGCTGGAGCTGCGACGCACGCCGGTCCGGGAGCCCGCGACGGCGATCTTCCGCTACTCCACCGACTCCCCGGGCCGCGACAACCACGTGGCGGTGTTCGCCGAGGGGGTCTCCCCGGGCGCGGAGGAGCCGCTGGCCACGCGCCGGGCCCGCCGCGAGTGGGGCCACGTCCCGGTGAGCACGCGCGTGCTGGGCGCCGGTACGTTCACCGCCTACCTGCTCGACGGTGACGGAGGAGTCCTGGCCGGACCGCTGACCTTCGAGGTCGAGGAGCGCTGATCCGGCGGCGCCGTCCCGGCCATCGGTTCGGGACGGCGCCGACCCGGCCACCGGTCGGCGGCGTGCCCGCTCCGGACCGGTGGCCGGGGCTCAGCAACGCGGCAGGCCCTCGATCGGCTGCCACGGCTCGGCCGCGTCGAAGGCGGTCGCGCTGACGAACACGTCCCTGTTGCCGGTGTCGTCGTCGGTGAGCACCCACCACATGGTGCTGGTGTCCTTGCCATCGGTGTGCGGCTGCCCCTTGGTCTGGCAGAAGACGTAGTGCCGCCCCGGCCACAGCCACCCGCCCGTCGCGTAGCGGGTGTCCGCGGACCAGTAGGTACTGGCGTCCCGCCACGTCGTGTAGTACAGCCGCGGGGAGGCGGACTCCGTCCTGGCCGCGGTGGCCGACGGCGCCGACACGGGTGTCTCCTCGGGTCCGCTCTCCGCCGTGGCGACCGGAGCCGCCAGCGCCATGGGCGCCGCGAGCCCCAGGGCCGCCGTCGTCACTCTCAGGAATCGTCTGCTGGCCATCACCGCTCCTCGTCCGGCCCCGGGTGCGGGGCGGGGTGGTTGCCGGTGTCGGCGCTCTGGCCGGACTGTCAGCCGTGGGGCGGTCGGGGCCGGCACCGGGATGGATGTGCTCGGTGGAACGGCCACGGGGCGCACAAGCCCGACGGACCGCACCAACGAGGCCATTGTCACCCAGAGTGATTCCTAATGTGCGTAACGACACGATGTGGCGCCCCGGACGGAAGGGCGCTCCGGCGCGCGGCTCAGAGACAGCCGACGATCTCCTCGGCGGCGGCGGTCATGTCATCGCGCTCGCCCTGGTCCAGGCCGTTCTGCTCGAACCAGATGAGCACGAAGTGGCAGGCGTACTGCACGTCCACGGAGTCGCCCTCCTCATCGGCGGAGAGGGCCCCGGCCATGAGAGCGGCGATCCCGGAGTTGTCGAAGGCGATGACCCGCACCAGGTTGGTGTCGATCGCGGAACTGCACTGGAAGAGCGGCCCCTCACCCTCGTCGGACTCGCAGATGTCGCCGGTCGTGTCGTAGCGCTCGGTGATGTCGAACTCGGACGACAGCTCGTCGAGCAGCTCAGTGGAGGTGATCAGCTCCTGGGGCTCGAACTCGGTGGGCTCCTCGGTCGGCTCCTCGGTCGGCTCGAACTCCTCCTCGGTGGGCTCCGGGGTGGGCTCCTCGGTCGGCTCCCCAGACGGGGAGGGGTCCTCGGCGGGTTCGGGCGACGGGTCGGCGGCGAATCCGCTCACCACCGTCTGCCCGAGGAAGAGACCGCCGCCGAGGAAGGACGCGCCCGCGAGAACCGCGATGACCGTGAGCACGGCCAGCACCCCGGCCCCGTAGCGTCCGCGCCCCGCTGGAGGGGGTGAGGCGGGTCCGGCCGGACCCTGGGGCGGAGGCCCCTGGGGCGGCCCCTGCGGGGGCTGCTGCCCCTGGAAACCCTGGGGATTCTGAGGAGGCTGCGGTGGCTGAGGCCCCTGGGGGACCTGCTGGTTCTGCCAGTACTGCGGCTGCTGCGGCTGACCGAACTGCTGGGCGTGGCTCGGCTGCTGGGGCTGGTGGGGTTGCCGCCCTTGCGGGTCCAGGAACTCCTGGGGGTGGTGGGGCTGCTGCCCCTGTCCCCCATGGGGGCTCTGCGGACCCTGGGGCGGCGGGCCGAAACCGCCCCCGGGGTCGGGCGTGTGGTCGTTCACGAAGGAGCTCCTCGGTGTCTGGGGATCTGGGGATCTGGGGTGGTCGCGCTCGGACGGGGGGCTGGCGACCGAGCGCGAATCCGACTCCGCGTCGATGCCCCACCGGGGCCGCCCCCATGTCCCGTCGCGTGATGAAGTGTCCCACTTCCTCGGGGCGGAAGTCGCTCAGGGTCGCGCCGGAAACGCACACGGCACAACGGGGCTCCCGCACACGCGAGCAACCAGCATCCCAGTATCACCAAGAAAAAGCAAAGAAAAGGCACAATATGGATGAATGAACGGTTTGCCCGGTATGGGAATAGCGTATTTTCGGCCAACCTTGGGCCATCCGGCGCGCATAATAGGGAAATGCGCGACCCCAGACCTACGATCGGGACCATGACCTGCGTTTTGCTGGCCGAAGACGATGTCTCGATCTCCGAGCCCCTCGCGCGTGCGCTCCGCCGCGAAGGCTACACGGTGGACGTGACCGTCAACGGCATTGAGACACTCGACCGTGCACGTGCGGGAGACATCGACCTGATGGTCCTGGACCTCGGGCTGCCAGAAATGGACGGCCTCGAGGTGGCACGTCGGCTGCGCGCCGAGGGTCACGGCACGCCCATCCTCATCCTGACCGCCCGAGCCGACGAGGTCGACACCGTGGTCGGCCTGGACGCGGGGGCGGACGACTACGTCACCAAACCGTTCCGGCTGGCCGAACTCCTCGCCCGTGTCCGCGCCCTCCTGCGGCGCGGCGGAGCCGAGGTGCCGGTCGTCCACGGTGTACGCATCGACAACGACTCACGTCGTGCCTGGCTCGGCGAACGCGAACTCCAGCTGACCACGAAGGAGTTCGACCTCCTGCGTGTTCTGGTCCGCGACGCGGGCAAGGTGGTGACCCGCGAGCAGATCATGCGCGAGGTGTGGGACACCAACTGGTGGGGGTCGACCAAGACCCTGGACATGCACATCTCCTGGCTGCGCCGCAAGCTCGGCGACGACGCCAACCAGCCGTCCTACATCACCACCGTGCGGGGCGTGGGCTTCCGCTTCGAACGGGACTGACCCGACCGCGCGCCGACACGCTGGACGCGATCGGCCGCCCGGGTCGCACGGATGAGGTGACATGCGCAGGCGGATGGTTTTCTCCACCCTCGTGGTGACCGTCATCGCCGTCATGCTGCTCGGCCTGCCTCTGGGTGCGCTCACGTACAGGATGGTGCACGACGAGGCCAGCCAACAGCTCCGGAGCGAGGCGGAACTCATCGGCGCGGAGAGCGACAACATGCTCGAACTCCAGGGCGAACTCGACCTCGCCGAGTTGAGCTCTGAGCATCCCCGCCGGTTCATACGCATCACCCCTCCCGGGGAGACCCAGGCGACCACGGCGGGGGACCCCGCCCTGAGCCCCGCCACGCCGGATGCGCCGAGCTTGCTCCGGGCCATGGACACCACCGGTCGCGGCACACACGTCCAGGTGTGGGCGAGCGCGGACAAGGTCCAGCGCAGCGTGGTCCGCGCCTGGCTCGGGATCGGCTCGCTGTCCCTTCTCGCCATCGGCGTGGCCGTGGGGCTGTCGATGTTCCAGGCCCGCAGGCTCACCCTCCCCCTGGTCGACCTGGCGGCCACCGCGGAGCGCCTGGGGTCAGGCGTGGCCACCCCCTGGGGCCACCGCTACGGGATCCCCGAGGCGGACCGGGTGGCCGAGGTGCTCGACCGCAGCGCCGAACGCATCGCCGGCCTCATCGCCACCGAACGCCACTTCGCCACCGACGCCTCCCACCAGCTGCGCACACCGCTCACCGCACTGACCATGCGCCTGGAGGAGATCGTCGCCGAGGCCGACGACCCCGAGGTGGTCCGGGAGGAGGGTGAGGCCGCGCTCTCCCAGACCGAACGCCTCGTCGAGACCGTCGAGAGCCTGTTGGGGCGGGCTCGCAAGAGCCAGAACCCCGAGGTGGAACCGGTGGAGGTCGACCCGGTGCTCAACCACCTCCAGGCCGAGTGGTCCCCGGTCTTCCAGCAGGAGAAGCGCGACCTGGTCGTCGCGGGGGACCCGGGGCTGACCGCCATGACCGTGCCGAGCGACCTCACGCAGATCCTCGCCACCCTGGTCGAGAACGCCTACAAGCACGGAGCGGGCACGGTGACCATCCGCCGCCTCGACACCGGCCAGTCGGTGCGTATCGAGGTCAGTGACGAGGGCGACGGCGTCCCCGAACACCTGTCGGGCCGGATCTTCGACCGCGAGGTCAGCGGCGACGGCGGCACCGGACTGGGGTTGGCCCTGGCCCGGCACATCGCCGAGTCGGAGGGGGCTCGGATCGAACTGGTGCAGACCCGGCCGACCACCTTCGCGCTGTTCCTGCCCGCGGGCGCGGGCGGTCTGACGAAGATGACCGGCCCGGTCTGACTGTGTTCGTTTCGGTCCTCCGCTGCGCTTCGGCCCGCCCGTCGCCCTCCACCACCCTCAACGGACGGCCTTCGGCCGCGGAACCTCCCTCTTCGTCGCCCTCCACCACCCTCAACGGACGGCCTTCGGCCGCGGAACCTCCCTCTTCGTCGCCCTCCACCGCCCGGGGGCCGCTTCGCGGTGGGCCGGGCACCCTCAACCGACGCCTCCGGCGCAGTCTTGATCTTTGAGAACCCCGCCGGCTCCCGAACGTCAAACCCCCTGGAGTGACCGCCCCGCCTTGGCCCACAGAAAACACGGCTACGCCACCGTCGGGGTCGACGCGGCCTGGGGCACCTTCCCGCGCACCACCAGGTCGCTCCACAGCGAACGCACCCGCGCCAGCCCGTAGGCTCCGGTCACCTCCGCCCTCGCCCGCTCGGCCTCCTGCGCGAACCGGCCCTCGGACACGATCGCGTGGACGGCCTCGGCCATCTCCACCGCGTCGTCGTGGATCCAGTGCGGGTCGTAGATGGTGTCCGCGCCCGGCCACGGCAGCAGCGCGGGAACCCCGCCCGAGGCGGCGCACTCCGCGGGCGCCAGGTGGAACGACTCGTCGTCGCTGGTGGAGAGCATGAACCCGACCCGCCGCAGCCAGGTGGCCACGTCCGGACCGAACGGATCGAAGACCACGGCCTGCGCGAGCCGCTCGTCGCGCTGGATCCGCCGGTAGACGCCCTCGAAGTAGGCGCGTTCCTCGGGCCGGTTCCAGATCCACCAGTAGTCCCACGGCTGCTTGGTCTTGATCGACAGCGTGTACCGAGGGTCCATCCGCCGCAGTTCCGCGAGTACGTCCAGCCCGCGGTCCAGGCGCTTGCGCGAGGGCGCGATCCCGATCATGCCCAGGGAGTACTCCGCGCCCGCGAGCTTGGGACGGCGCAGCTGTTCGTCGTCCACCCAGTTGGGCAGCACGACCACCTTGTCGGCGGGCCAGCCGGTGATCTCACGGGTCAGGTCGGCGTAGTGCGGGCTGACGCACACCACGGCGTCCACCTTGTCGATGTCGAGTCTGCGCGGCCACTCGGCGTAGAGCTCGAACCGGTGCAGGCGTACGACCAGCCGCTGGTCGGGGCGTTTCCACTTGGCGTAGAACAGCGCGTTGGGACCGCACCACTCGCAGATCACCACGTCCGCCCACCCGGCCAGCTCGCGGGAGCGGTACTGGTCGTGGGTGCTCAGGCCCTCCCACTGGTCGATCCGCACCTCGAGCCCGGGCAGTGAGTCGAGGTAGTCGGCCAGGCGGGTGAAGAACTTCAGGTCGTGCCCGGCCACGACCACCTTGAGCGGGCGCTCCGGGTCGGTCCCGGCGGGCGCGGGCGGGAGCGCCTCGGTCAGGCAGCGGCGCAGCCGCTCGGCGGCGCGCTCCAGGGTGTGGTCGGCCGCGGCCCGACGGCAGCGCTCGGCCGCGTCCGCGTAGACGGAGCGGTCGGCGTGGGCCCGGGCCACGACGGCGGCGACCGAGTCCACCCCCGTGCCCGCGAAGAGGGGGTAGTCCCCGCCCAGCATGGCCTCGTGCATCGGGGTGCGGTTGAGGACCACCGGCAGGCCGAGCGCGCCCAGTTCGAGGACCTTGGTGGACAGTTCGAGGCTGGCGTCCATGGACGGGTCGCGCCAGGAGAGCCCGAAGTCGCACTCGGCGGCCTGACGGAGCGCGTCAGCGCGCGACATGCCGCCGCGCCAGTCCACGCCGTCGGTGTCCTCCAGGCCCCTGCGCATGCGCTTGGCCCAGTCGGCCGGGTCGGAGTGGATCTTGTCGCCGATCATCACCACCTCGGCCTCCACGCCGAGCCGTGACAGCTCGCCCGGAAGCTCGGTCATTTCCAGGGTGTTCCACCTGGGCGCGAACTTGCCCGTGTAGGCGAGACGGGCGCGGGCGTGCACCTCTCCGTCCGAGCGGACGTCGTCGGGGACCACGACCACGGGTGGGAACAGGACCGAGCGCCCGCAGGCGGCGGGCACCGACGACTCCAGGAAGGCCCGCAGTTCCTCGGTCTGGCAGAGCAGGAACCGGGAGGCCAGTGCGATCTCGGTCAGCTCCGCGGTGGCGGTGGCGGTGAACTCCGCGACGCCGTGCGGGAAGTCGGTGAGGTAGGTCCACAGCCGACCGGACAGGGACTCCTCCTGCGCGGCCAGCCCCGCCAGGCGCCTGCCCCGCACCACCACGAGGTCGAACCGCCTACGCTCGTCCTGGCCGGTGATCAGGGTGACGGCCTGTTCGGGGGTGAGCCCCCTGGGCCCGAGGTCGGGCAGAAGCTTGTCCTCATAGGGCCGCAGCAGCCGGACGCCGGGCACGTCCGTCAGGGGCGCGGTCAGCCGGTCGGTGCGCACGGGCGCCTTCAGAAGGAGGGTGACCTCGCATCCGGCGGCGGCCAGGGCCTGCGCCATCGACTGCGCCCAGACCGCGGAACCGTCGATGATGTTGAGGTCCACGTCCCCGTACAGGAGTGCGCGCGGAGGAGGTGTACTCACGTTCTTCCCTTCGGATGCTTTCGGGTTGCCCGTGCGGGGCGGTCGGCGCGGTCGGGGGTCAACCGACGGCGCCGGTCTGGGCGGCGGAGTGGGAGGACCCGTCGCCGCCGGGGCCGGCTCCGGTGCCGTGGTCCGGGCCCAGGGCGAGGAGACGGCTGCCGCGGCGGTTCCACTCCCTGGGGCGCCAGCCGCGGCGGAGGAGTTCGGTCCGGGCCAGCTCCGGGGTGATGGCGCTGACGAACACGTACTGCTGGCCGCCGCTGTCCGGACGGTCGAAGAACCCGCGCTCCCCCGCCCCCGTGAGCGGGTCGTCGGTGTCCGGCCCGGTGTCCGCCGTCCCGACCGCGTCGGCGCCGGAGCACTCGGCGGCGCACACGAGGTCGACGAGCCGGTGATCGCCGAGCGGTCCGGTCCACGGGTGTGCCCAAGGGGACGTGGCGCGCTCGGCCAGGGCGGCCCACCGCTGGTGGGAGAGCCCGCCGTGCGTGTCACCCGGGACCCGGTCGACCTCCCGGGTGAGCTCCTCGGGGGTGTCGGGCGCGCTGACGCGGACGGTGCGCACGGTCACGCCCTCCGACCGAAGCCGCTTGACCCCCGTCAACTTGGCGGCCGTGCCGGGGACGACGACCTCGGCGGGACGGAGCCGGGCGGTGAGCAGGTCGGTGGCGAGCTGGTCGGCGTCGGCCTCCCCCGCCGGGTCGGCGAGGACGGCCACGGCGCGGCCGCGCAGCGGCAGGTCGGTTCCGGCGGTGCCGGAGGCGAAGTCGAGCCCCTCCAGGACCGCGGACAGGCGGACCGGGGTGGCCTCGTCGAGGAACACCCGGCGCAGGAGTTCGCGCTGCTCCGGGCCCGTGGGCCGCTCGGCGCGCAGGCGCGGCACGGACACCGCCAGGTCCTCGCCCGTGGGGCGGGGCAGCGGGGAGTGGGTGACCACGCGGGCGCCGCAGGCCCAGGCCCGTCGGCGGAGGCCGTCGGTGTCCGGCGAGGTCTCGGGAACCACCGCGACGTTGGCCGCGCGCAGGGCGTCGGGCAGGTCGGCGGCGTCGACGTCGACGACGCGCACTCCGAGGTCGGTGAGGACGTCCGGGACGGGTTCGTCGCGCGCGGCCCGGACGTAGACCGCCGCGGGGCCGGGCGCGAGTTCGGCGGCGACCGGGTTGAACAGGTGGAGGGGGACTCCGGCGTCGCCCGTGTGGACGCGGTCGAAGCCGAGTCCGCGTAGGGCGGGGGGCGCCGGCGCGTCGTCGAGCAGGACGGCGGGGATGCCGCGGGCCGCGGCCGACTCCAGGACCCAGTGCAGGGCGCGGGTGCGGTCGGTGGCGGCGGGGTCGCCCACGTGTGCCCAGGGCGAGCCGGGGGCGGCGGCCGAGGCGGACACCAGGACGAGGTCGACGTCGACGCCGTCCATGACGATCTGTGCGTCGTGCGGACGCAGCGGGACCGTGCGCACGTACGGGTCGATGGCGGACTGGATGGCCGGGCCGACGACGGTGGCGGCGATGAGCCGGTCCTCGCGACCGCCCACGACTCCGGTGAGCAGCCGGGCCTCCTGGCGTTCGGCGTCGAAGGAGCGGACCGGCTCGCTGGCGGGGCGGCGGCGCTCGCTGTGGTTGGTCTGGCCGCTGCGGCGCCAGAGGCGGTAGAGATCGCGCGGGAGGCGGACCAGGGAACGGCCGGGCTTCTTGGCGGCCGCGGTGAGGGCGCGGCCGACCTGGAGGGAGGTCGAGCCCTCCACGGCGGCCAGACGTGCGCGCGCCTCCTGGAGCTGGGCCTCGCGTTCGGCCAGCGCCTGCTTGAGCTGCTCGGTCTGGCTCTGTTCACGCCGTTTCACGGTCTGCCACCTCGTGTTCTGATCGGATCGGCGTCGCCGCCGCGTCCATCGGGGGCCTGGGGGCTGGAACGGTCGGACGGCGCCGGGGGCGTGCGCCGGGCCGGGCGTGGGCGCCCGTGGTCGGATGCGTGGCGGACCCCGTGTGACGTCTGGGTGGTGTGGGGATCGGCCGGTGGAAGTCTGACATGGTGATCACCTCGTCCACTGGGTGAGGATGGCGGCGATCCGCTCTCCGGCGCGGCCGTCCCACAGCGGCGGGACGTCGTCGCCGAGCCGGTCGGGGCCGCGCCCGTCCAGGGCCTTGCCGAGGGCCTGGAGGAGGTCGTCCTCGGTGACGAGCTGGTTGGTCCCGTGGGTGATGGTGACCGGCCGTTCGGTGTTGGGGCGCAGGGTGAGGCAGGGAACGCCGAGGATGGTCGTCTCCTCCTGCACGCCGCCGGAGTCGGTGACCACGGCCGCGGCGCCGCGGGTGAGCGCCACGAAGTCGAGGTAGCCGAGCGGTTCGAGGAGGCGGACACGCGGGTGGTCGCCGAGCCCGGCCCGGTCGAAGGCGGCCTTGCCGCGCGGGTGCACGGGCATGACCACGTCGGTGGTGTCGGCGATCTCGTGCAGGCGGGCGACCAGGCGCGCCACCGTGTCGGGGTCGTCGACGTTGGCGGGCCGGTGCAACGTGGCCGCCACGTAGCGCTCGGGCAGGTCGAGGCGGGCGCGCAGCGCGTCGGCGTCGAAGCGGTCGAGGTTGGCCAGGAGGGTGTCGATCATGGGGTTGCCGACCAGGTGGACGCGGCTGGGCGGGACGCCCTCCGCCGCCAGGTGGCCGACCGCCTCCGGGCTCGTGGCGAAGCACAGGTCGCTGAGCTGGTCGGTGACGCGGCGGTTGATCTCCTCCGGCATCGTGTCGTCGAAGGACCGCAGCCCGGCCTCCACGTGCGCGACGGGGATGCGCAGCTTGGCGGCGACCAGGGCGGCGGCCACCGTGGAGTTGACGTCGCCGTAGACGACGACCATGCCGGGCCGGCGTTCGGTGAACTCCTTCTCCAGGCCGACCATGAGCGCGGCGGTCTGGGCGGCGTGCGAGCCCGAGCCCACGCCGAGGTCGACGTCGGGGGTGGGCAGGCCCAGGTCGCGGAAGAAGACGGCGGACATGCGGTCGTCGTAGTGCTGCCCGGTGTGGACGACCGCCTGGTGCGCGCCGCGACCGCGCAGAGCCGAGACGACGGGCGCGGCCTTGACGAAGTTGGGCCGTGCCCCGACCACGTGCACGATCCCGGTGTCCTGACTCCCGAGGGGAGCGCTCGATGCCACGTCTCTCACGTTTCCTTCTGTTGGGGTGGTGTGCCCACCGAGGGGGTTGGTGGGGCGGATCCGACCTGGTGGAGGTCGCTGTGACCGGTGCGGGTCCGGGACGGTCCGACCGGTTCCTTGCCCGAGCCGTCCCGTCCGTGTCGCCGTGGTGTCACCACCTGGTCACGTCCGCGTGGTTGTGTGACTGACCGTGCATGACACCCAGACTTCCGAATCCCACGTCCCGCGTCCGCGCGCCCGCTGGGTGCGAGCGGTGACGTTCACCGTCACGTTGGCCTGGCGACACCTGCGGTCCGATCCCGCGCGGTTGCCGCTGCTGGCGCTGCGGTTGGCGCCCGGTCCGCTGCGGCGCGCGATCCGGGCCGCGGCCACCCGGTTGGGCGGCCTGGCACGGGCCTACGCGCTCTGGGACCGGGGCCTGCGCGGGGAGGCGCGCGCGGCGGTGCTCACCGCCGCGGAGGGCGCCTCCCCCCGCCGCGTCGGCCGGCTGGTGTCCGCCAGCCTGGCCGCAGGTGACGCGGACACCGCACGTGAGCTGGTCGGACAGCTCCCGGAGGGTCCGCGCCGAGACGCGGCGGAGTATCGGACGGCCCTGGCGACAGGACGCGCTGTTCCCGCGTCCCCGTCCACATCGCCCGACCATCACGGGATCACGTTAACCCGTGGTCACCGAACGCGGCCCGACGACACGGTGAACGCTCGGCGACCGGCACGCCCCGCCGGTGAACGGTGGCGTGTGGCCGAGGACCCGTCCACGCCCGGGGCGGGGCTGCGGGTGCTGCATCTGGTCACCAACGCGCTACCCCATACCAACGCGGGGTACACGCAGCGCACCCACCGCATCGCCACCGCGCAGCGGGAGGCGGGGATGGACGTGCACGTGGTCACCCGGGCCGGATACCCGCTCACCAAGGGGGTCGCCGACCCGCGCACGCTGGTGCGGGTGGACGGGATCCCCTACCACCGGCTGCTGCCGTGGACGGCGCCCGCCGACCCGCGGGCGGAGCTGGAGGCCGGACTGCGGTTGGCGGAGCCGCTGGTGGAGGCGTTGCGGCCGAACGTGCTGCACGCGGCGAGCAACCACCACAACGCGCGGTTGGCGCTGGAGTTGGGCCGCAGGTACGGACTGCCGGTGGTGTACGAGGTACGCGGCTTCCTGGAGGAGTCCTGGCTCTCGCGAGATCCGTCGCGGAGCGTGTCGGACGCCTTCTACCAGGCCGAACGGGCGAGCGAGACGGAGTGCATGCTGGCCGCCGACCTGGTGGTGACGCTGGGCGAGACGATGCGCGCGGATATCGAGGCCCGGGGGGTGCCGCGCGAGCGACTGCTGGTGGTACCCAACGCGGTGGACGCGTCCTTCCTCGATCCGCTTCCACCGCGCGAGGAGGTGCGCGAGGCGCTGGGGATCGGCGCGAACGAGTACGTGGTCGGCACGACGACCAGCTGTTTCGGTTACGAGGGCCTGGACGTCCTGTTGGACGCGGTGGCGCTGATGCGGGAGCGCGGGGAGGGGGCGCACGCCCTGGTGGTCGGTGACGGGCCGGAGCTGCCCGCGCTGCGCGCCCGCGCCGAGGCGGCGGGGCTGGAGGGGGCGGCGCACTTCCCCGGGCGCGTGCCCGCGGGGGACGTACGCCGGTACCACGCGGCGCTGGACGTGTTCGTGGTGCCGCGTCGGGACGACCGGGTGTGTCGTCTGGTGACACCGCTCAAACCCGTGGAGGCTATGGCCGGAGGACTTCCCGTTGTGGCGAGTGAGTTGCCTGCGTTGCAAGAGATTGTGGAACCGGGAGTGACTGGTGAGTTAATTCCGGCTGGCGAATCGGCGGGGCTCGCCGATGTGCTGACAAAACTCGCTTACAGTCAGGAAAAGCGCGTTTCGTACGGTCTCGCTGGCCGGAACCGCGTCGGCACCGATCGGACCTGGGCGGAAGCCGCATACCGCTACAACCGGGCGTACCGGGCTCTTATCCGGAAATTGTCCGAACCAGGCCAGATCCCGTAACCGGGAACGACATCTGCCTACACTCGGATGCCCCACCTTCCCTCCCCAGGCTGTCCCCGAAACAGTGCGCCCGTTCACCCAACGAATGCGAGTGTGACCGCGAAGTGGATGCCGCAGCCTCCAACCCAGTCTCCATTCCCGAGCAGTCCTCCGGCGGAACCAGCGACCTCGTCATCCTGGGCCTCGGCTACGTCGGCCTGCCCCTGGCGGCCGAAGCCGTGTCCGCCGGGTTGCGGGTGGTCGGCCTCGACGTGAACGAGGGCGTCGTCGCCGGACTCAACGGCGGCGTGTCGCACGTGGACGACCTCGCCGACGAGGACGTCGCGGCGATGCGCGACGGCGGGTTCACCGCGACCACGGACGCCTCGTGCCTGGCCCGGACACGGGTGATCGTCATCTGCGTGCCGACCCCGCTCTCCCCCGAGGGCGGCCCCGACCTGGGCGCGGTCACCTCCGCGGCCACGTCCATCGCCACGCACCTGACGCCGGGGACCCTGGTCATCCTCGAGTCGACCACCTACCCGGGCACCACCGAGGAGGTCGTCCGGCCGTTGCTGGAGGAGTCCGGCCTGGTCGCCGGAGCCGACTTCCACCTGGCCTTCTCGCCCGAGCGGATCGACCCGGGCAACCCGACCTTCGGCGTGGCCAACACCCCCAAGGTGGTCGGCGGCCTCACCGAGGAGTGCGGGGCGGCCGCGGCGGAGTTCTACGGGCGCTTCGTGGAGACCGTCGTCCGGGCGCGCGGCACGCGCGAGGCGGAGATGGCCAAGCTGCTGGAGAACACCTACCGGCACGTCAACATCGCCTTGGTCAACGAGATGGCCATCTTCTGCCAGGAGCTGGGCGTGGACCTGTGGGACGCCATCGCCGCGGCCTCGACCAAGCCGTTCGGCTTCCAGGCCTTCTACCCGGGGCCGGGTGTGGGCGGCCACTGCATCCCGATCGACCCGAACTACCTGTCGTACAAGGTCAAGACGCTGGGCTACCCGTTCCGATTCGTGGAGCTGGCCCAGGAGATCAACGGCCGGATGCCCTCCTACGTCACCCAGCGGGCGCAGGAGCTGCTCAACGAGTCGGGGCTGGCGCTGTCCCGGTCGAAGGTGCTGCTGCTGGGCGTCACCTACAAGGCCGACATCGCCGACCAGCGAGAGTCCCCGGCGCGTCCGGTGGCCCGCAAGCTCGCGGCCAAGGGCGCCACGCTGACCTACCACGACCCGCACGTGGAGGCGTGGGAGGTCGATGGAGCGGACATCCCCCGGGCCACCGACCTGGACCAGGCACTGGCCGAGGCCGACCTGACCATCCTGTTGACCGACCACGGCGAGTACCGGCCCAAGCGGTTGTCGGAGTACGCGCGGCTGCTGCTGGACACCCGGGGCGTGCTCCGGCGCTCGGAACCCGAGGCCGACACCGAGGTGCCCGCGCAGGCCCGCCGGTCCGTCGAGCGCGAGGGGCTGCGGGTGCTCTGAGCGCACCGGGGTCCGCCCGAGGGGCACGTCGACCACGAACCCACCGCGGTTCATCGGCGTGCCCCTTGTCGTTCATCTTCGGACCATGCAAGGTTCACCCGTTTACCCCCTTGTGTCCACCGTGGTTTATTCGCACCGTTTCCGCTGGTGATTACCGTGTCGGACAGCTGGTACCGCGCATATGAGGCGGATCATCGCTGTAGACGGACCCGACCGGTGACACTCGTAGGTGATGTTCGATGCACGCACTCGTGGCCACGGTGGTCCACCATCCCGAGGACGCCCGGATCCTGCACCGGCAGATCCGCGCCCTCCTCGACGCGGGACACCATGTGACCTACGTCGCCCCATTCCGGGAGTGCGGCGTCACACCGTGGGGCGAGGTCGACTCGGTCGACGTGCCCCGGGCGGTCGGCCGTGAGCGGCTGACGGCCCTGCGCGCGGCGCGCACGGTACTCGCCGAGCACGCGCCCCGCGCTGACCTCCTGCTCTTCCACGATCCCGAACTCATGCTGGCGCTGCCCTCGCGGCGCCCCGCGACGGTGTGGGACGTGCATGAGGACACCGCGGCGGCCATCCTGACCAAGCCGTGGGTGCCTGGGCCGGTGCGCCGACCGCTCGGCGCGGTGGTCCGCGCCCTCGAACGGCGGGCCGAGCGCCGGATGCGGCTGCTCCTGGCCGAGGAGGGGTACCGGTCGCGGTTCCGGTACGACCACCCTGTCGTGCCCAACACGACCGAGGTACCGGTGGAGCCCGCGCGGGAACCGGGCGACGACCGGGTGGTGTACCTGGGGCACGTCTCGGTGGCGCGCGGAGCGCACGAGCTGGTCGAACTGGGACGAAGGCTGCGCCCCCGAGGCGTCCGGCTGGAGGTGATCGGCGGCGCGGACGCGGGTGTGCGGCCGCTGCTGCGCCAGGCCCAGCAGGACGGCGACCTCCAGTGGTACGGGTTCGTGCCCAACGACCGGGCGCTACGGATCTGCGCGGGGGCGACGGCCGGGGTGAGCCTGCTGCACGACACACCGAACTACCGGCACTCGATGCCGACGAAGGTCGTGGAGTACATGGCGCACGGCCTACCGGTGGTGACGACCGCCAACCCGATGGCGAAGGACCTGGTCACGGGGCGCCCCGAGGGCGACGCGGGCCTGGTGGTACCGTTCGGCGACGTGGACGCGGCGACGGAGGCCGTGCTGCGGCTGCGCCGGGACGCGGACCTGCGGCGGCGGATGGCGCGCACGGGACACGAGATCGCGCGGACCTCCTACCACTGGCCGGTCCAGGCGCGGATGTTCGTCAAGCGACTGGAGGAGTGGGCGGACGCCTCCACCCCTGACGTGCCGGAGGTCCCGAGGCAGCGGGTCCGACGCCGTCTCGCGCCGAGCGAGTGACCGCGACCACATTTAGTCGCACAGGAAATATCTTCCTGGATAACAATGTTGGTGCTCCCGAAAGACCGTTCCGGTGGCCACACCGGCGACGCCCGCAGAGCACGACAGAGGTTATGACATGAACGAGGCGCTGGTTCTCGACAAGGCGACCCAGGACCTGCTGTTCCGGTCCGCCCGCACCGCCAACACCTTCACCGACGAGCCCGTGACCGACGAGCAGGTCCGCGCCATCCACGACCTCGTCAAGTTCGGCCCGACCGCGATGAACAACCAGCCCCTGCGGGTCACCGCCGTGCGCTCCCCCGAAGCCCGCGAGCGCCTGGTCAAGCACATGGCGGGCAACAACGCCCCCAAGACCTCCACCGCACCGCTGTCCCTCATCCTGTCCGCGGACACCGACTTCCACGACCGGCTGCCCAACGTCTTCCCGGTGCTGCCGGGCGCCCGGGACATGTTCACCGGCGACGACGAGAGCCGGGCGAGGATCGCGGAGCAGAACGCCTTCCTCCAGGCCGCGTACCTGATCATCGGCGTGCGCGCCGCCGGTCTGGCCGCTGGGCCGATGGTCGGGTTCGACGCCGAGGGCGTGCGCAGGGAGTTCTTCGGCGAGGACTCGCCGCTGCGCCCGGTCGTGGTGATGAACGTCGGCAAGCCCGGCCCGGACGCGTGGTTCGACCGCCTTCCGCGCCTGGACTACGAGGACGTCGTCACCGAGGTCTGATCGCGAGAGCGACGGGGGCCGGACGCCGGGAAGGACGCCCGGCCCCCTCGTCGGCCGACCTCGGAACCGGACCCCGTCAGGACGCCTCGGTCCCGGACCCGAACACCCGGAGCCGCCGCGCCGTCATCCCTCCGGAGGCGGACCGTGACGGAACGGGTACGGACGGCGAGGCTCGACCGGCTCCCTCGGCAGGGGAGCCCGGAGGTCGCGCACCACGAAGAAGGTCATGAGCGCCGACAACGCGGTGATGACCACCGCGACGAAGCAGATCGCCGTGAGCGCCACCATCGAAACCGCCCCCTCCGCCGTCATGTCGGCACCGCGCCCGGTGTCGTGGCCCCACGATGGCACGGTCCGCGGACGGGGCGCCGTCGGGCTCCCGGTCCGGCCTCAGATGACCGGCGGGCGCCCCGCGCGCGTCATCCGCCAGGCGGTCGACCACCGGATCGGCGTGCGCGGCCCCGCGTCCTCGCGCCACCCCTCGCGGAAGCCGCCGAACCACGACCGCAGCGCCGCCCGGTCGCGCTCGCGCAGCACCGTCAGCCCGACCCAGGTCCCCAGGTAGGCGAAGGCCAGCGGCCACGGAAGGTTGCGGCGGGCCAGCCACACCCGGTTGCGGGCGTTGAGCCGGTAGAAGTTCTCGTGCCGGGTCGGCGCCACCGCCGGGTGGTACATGACCGCTTCGGCGTCGTACTCGATCGTGTAGCCCGCGTCCATGATCCGCCAGGCCAGGTCGGTCTCCTCGTGGGCGTAGAAGAACTCGCCCGGCAGACCGCCGCCCTCCTCGAACGCGGTGCGCCGGATCGCGCACGCGCCCCCCAGGAAGGTGGTCACCACACTCGACTTGCGGGAGTCACCCACCCGGAGCCGGGGCACGTGGCGTCGCTGGTCGGGGCCCCCGTCCGGGTCGGCGATCCGGAAGGACAGCGCGCCCAGCTCCGGGGCCGCGGCGAACCGCTCCCGCACGTGCCGGGCCAGGTCGGTCGAGCGGTACCATCCGTCGTCGTCCAGGAACAGCACGACGTCGCCCTTGGTCGCGCGCACCCCGTGGTTGCGGCCCTCGGGGATGCCCACGTTCTCCGGCAGCCGCACCGTCGTGACGCCCTCGGGCAGCTCGGGCAGGTCCGCGCCGTTGCCGACCACGACCACCTCGACGTCCGCGCCCTCCTGCTCGAACACACTGGTGATCGCCCTGCGCAGCTCAGCGGGGCGGTTGCCCATGGTGAGCAGGACACAGGACAGCGTGGGCTGGATGGGACCGGACACCTCGGGACGGCTCCGTTCGGCTCGCGGCGCTCGGGAGCCCTCCTCCGCGGACGCGCCGGAGACCGGTGAGGACGGGATCACGGATGTGGCCATGCTTGCGACCGTTCAGTGGACGATGGACTTCGAGCAGGTTGACTCACGCCAACATTCGCACGAACAGACTAACGAGAGAATAAGAGAAAGGTGTACGGGGCCGTGACGCGGGCAACACACACGGCCCCGTATGTGACAGTAACGTCACTGACGCGTTATTCCAGGCGTCGCGAGGCGACCACGCTCACGAAGTGGGCGAAACTCATCACCACGCCCACGACCGCGCACGCGACCACGAGCACCCGGGTCGCGGCCAGGTCGCCGAGGAAGGCGTCCGCGACCGCCGCCACCACGACCAGCAGCGACAGTTCGACCGCCTGGATCACGCGGTGGACCTTCAGCGCGGAGGCCAGCCGCCGGGCCAGGCTCAGCCCGGACGAGCGCGGACGCATCGCCTCGGCCGTGACCTCCTCCGGCAGCCCCGCCTTGGCCCGGGCCACCACGACATTGTCCGTCTCGGCCTTGATCAGCGCGACACCGATCGCCGCGGCCATCCCGAGGATGACCCAGCCGCCCGGCTCGAACTCACCCTGGGCACGCACGCCCAGGCCGATGAGCAGGGCGATCTCCGACACGTAGTGGCCGATCCGGTCCAGGTAGATCCCCGCCACGCTGGTCCGCCCCGTGTACCGGGCGACCTCGCCGTCGGAGCAGTCCAACAGGAGGTAGACCTGCACCAGCAGGGCCGCGAGGATCGCCGACCACAGCCCGCCGAAGGCCACGACCACCCCGGCCAGGACACCGAACACCATCATCAGGTAGGTGATCGGGTTCGGCGGGACGCGGAGCCGGACGAACAGCGTGCTCAGGTAGGGCGAGACGTCCCGCATGTAGTAGCGGCCGGCCCAGTGCTCCTCGTTGACACGCTCCTTGATCCCCGCGGGCTGACCGCCCGCGCGGACCTCAGCGACCGACGGCTTCGACATAGTCCGCGACACTCCGCTTGATCTCGTCCTCGGAGAGGTTCAGGTGTTCAAGGATGGTGAAGCGGCCGGGACGCGTGCCCGGGGCGTGGACGACGGCGCGCACGAAGGCCTCCTCGTCGAGCCCCACGTCGGTGGGGAGGATCGGCAGCTGGTGGCGGAGCAGGCAGGAGCGGATCTCCTCCAGCCGCCGCTGCGACCAGCCCAGATGGCGCACCCGCAGGAAGGACGCGTACAGCGCGCCCAGCCCGGCGAGCTCGCCGTGGTTGCTGGTCCCCGGGTAGAGCTGGGTGACGGCGTGCAGGATCTCGTGGCACGCACCGCTGGCCGGGCGGCTGGACCCGGCCACCGACATCGCCATCCCGGACAGCACCAGGCCCTCGGCGAGCACGGCGAGGAAGGCGTCGGACTCGATCGAGTCGGGGCGGTGCAGGACCGCCTCGGCCGCGACCCGGGCGAAGGTGACCGCCATGCCGTCGACCGGCTCGTCGGCGACCCGGCCCGCCAGCTCCCAGTCCTCGATGGCCGAGATGTTGCTGACCACGTCGCCGATACCGGAGCGGACCAGGTGCGCGGGGGCGGCCTGGACGTAGTCGACGTCGATGACCACGGCGATGGGCATGGTCACGCCGATGGACGGCTTGCCGCCCTCGTGTTCGAGGGAACTGACCGGGGAGGCGATCCCGTCGTGCGCCAGGTTGGTGGCCACGGCGACCATGGGGATGCCCGCCATGGTCGCGGCGAACTTGGTCACGTCGATGGTCTTGCCGCCGCCGATGCCCGCGACCGCCTCGTAGGCGCCCGACCGCAGCTTCTTGCCGAGATCGGTGGCGGCGTCCACGGTGCCCTCGTCGACCTGGAACACCTCGCACTGGGGCAGGTCGAGGTCAGCGGCGATGTGCGCGCCCTGCCCCGGACCGACCGCGACCGCGATGCGGCCCTCGGTGGCGATCCGACGGTCGGCGAGCACGGACCCGAGGGAGGCGATGGCCCCCCGGCGCACGTCGATCGCCAGGGGGGAGGGGAGCATTCGCGCTAGTAGCGGCACGCGATCTCCCTCGCCTTGGCCAGGTCGTCGTGGTTGTCGACCTCGACCCACTGGACGTCGCCGATCGGGGCCACGGAGATCTTCTCGCCGCGGTTGACGAGCTCCTGGTAGCCGTCCTCGTAGTACAGCTGCGGGTCGCGCTCCCAGGTGGCCTTGAGCGCGTCGGCCAGGCGGGCGTCGAGCGAACCCTCGATGAGGGTGGCGCCGATGTACTCGCCCGCGGCGGTGGCCGGGTCCATCAGCTTGGTGATGGTCTTGATGTGGCCGCCCTCGTCGAGGGTCACCTTCATCTCCTCGTCGGCCAGATTTTTCACGTTGTCCACCGCGAGGAGGAGTTCCGGACCCCGCGCGGCGAGTAGCGTTTCCTCGACACTCACGGGGTGCACCGTGTCACCGTTGACGAGGAGGACGCCCTCGGAGAAGAACTCGCGTGCGGTCCACAGGGAGTAGGCGTTGTTCCACTCCTCGGCCTTGTCGTTGTAGCTGAGGGTGATCTTGACGCCGTGGCGCTCCTCCAGCGCCTCCTTCCGCTCCTCCACGGCCTCCGCACGGTAACCGACCACCACGACGACGTCGGTGAGCCCGGCGGCGGCGAGGTTGCGCAGCGAGATGTCCATGATGGTCGTCTCGCCGTCGACGGGCACCAGGGCCTTGGGCAGGGTGTCGGTGTAGGGGCGCAGACGCCGTCCCGCGCCTGCGGCGAGAACCATTCCGAGCATGAGGGCGTGTTCCTCCTTAGTTCGGGGAGACGCCTCACGCCTCCCCGTTCGTTCCGGCGGCCGGTCGGCCCCCGTCCTCGTGGCCGGGTGGGGTCGTCCGAGGACCTCCCCGGTCCGTGTCGCCTCCGCGGGGGAACGCGTCGGCGGTCGTGCAGACCTCGGTCACGGGTGTCGCGCACCAGGAGCGCACGGCTTCGCGGACGAGCAGCACCACCAGGTATCCGGCGAGTGCCCCGTAGGCGGGTCCGAGCACGTGGAACGCGCCGCCGACCGCGATGACGAGCATCCGCCCGTCCCATCCGAGCGCCGCCCCGCGCACCCATGCGGGCCGTGCGACGCCGACGGAGGGACGTGCGACGTCGTCACGGTGGTGGCAGACGACCACCATCAAGAGTACGAACACCAGGGGACCGGGTACACCGGACGCCAGCCCCAGAACCGTCAGGTACCCGTACTCGGTGACGCGGAGGACGGGCGGCACGAGCCAGTCGAAGCGCCCGTCGTGCGGGTGCCCCGAGGCCAGACCGGACAGTAGCAGGGCAGCGACCGGTGCGAACAGGGTAATGCCTGCCAGCTGTCCCCGAACCGCCACGAGCAGTGTCGCGACGACGAGCAGTCCGGTGAGCGCCGGGAGCAGGGGCGCGACGGCCCCCGGGGCGACCCGACCGAGCAGCGCGCAGACGTGACTGTCGTCACGTAGCGCCCTCAGGTCGGGGACGGCGGCGCGCAGACGCTCGCGCGGCGCTCCGTCGGTGGCGTCCGCGAGTCGTTCGGTCACTTGCCCGCCTCCCGGGCGGTGGGGTCGACGAGTTCCCCGGTCACGGCCAGGGCGCAGCCGACGATGAGGGTGAGGAAGGCGACCCGCGCGTCCCAGGCCGTGGCCGCGACCGCGATGACCAGGAAGCGCGTGGGCTGGGTGAAGACCATGACCCGGCGGATCGCGATCGGCAGGGGCGCCCCCGCGGTGCGCGGGGGCCGGGTGTCGTGGTGTTCGGGGCCGTCGGACCGCGTGCGGTGGTCCGGGTCCTCCGTGGCGGTCGCCCGGGCGGACGCGTCGCCGAGCAGGCGCCCGGTGAGGCGCGGGTCGTTCTCCCGGGGCTCCCGGCGCGGAGGCGGCACGAGGCCGGCCGTGAGCCCGCCGCGGCCGTCGGTTCCGCCGTTCGAACCCGGTGTGGAACCCTCGCCTTCGAGGGCGGCCTCCAGCCCGTGTCCGGGCGCGGCGGGCGCCGAACGGGCCACCAGGAACGCGTCCCGCAGCGCCAGGGCGATGAGCGCTCCGGCGGCCCACCCCCAGGCGCCCTGGACGCCCTCGGCGACCGCGCCGAGGGTGAGGCCGACGTAGACGACGTACTCGCGCAGCTGGCCGAGCATCGCGGCCACCCACATGGTGAGCGCGTCGCGGCGGTCGGCGCGGATGCGCGCACGGACGGCGTCGCAGAACAGCACGGCGCCGAGGAAGGCGGATCCGACGAGGCATCCCAGGGTGTCGGCCTGGGAGAACCAGACCGCCGCCGCGAGCGCCGCCAGGACGCTGATCCGTGTCACCCCGGACCGGGTGACGCTCCTGCGTTCCAACATCCGCGCGGTCGACCGCGCCACCGTGCCCTTGGCCATGGTCGTGCCTCCTCCAGCAGTACTGGGAGCCACCGTTTCTCACGGAGAGTAACCAATCAACCACTGACACGCACATAGCGCCTGTAAGACGTGGCGAGGCCCGAGCGGCCTCGTTTCGGGCATGCCCGGACAGACACGAGCGCACCACCGAAACAGGTCGGAGGTGCGCTCATCGCCGCGAAGACGGCCGTCGGGGGACGTCGGGCGGTCAGGCCGCCTGGCCGCCCGTGGGGCCTTCGCCGTCCTCGCGCCCGGCCTCGGCCGCGCGCTTCTTCTCCGCCTCGCGCTTCTTGCGCTCGGCGATCTCGACCTTGGTGTCCTCGTTGTAGGCGTCCAGGGCCGCCTCGATGTCGGTGTCCAGGGCGAGCCCGCCGCCCTTGATGTACAGGCCCCGGTTGCAGAACCTGCGCAGGTCCTTCTCACTGTGGGAGACCAGGACCATGGTGCGCTGGTTGGCCAGCATCCGGTCGATCGCCTCGTAGCACTTGCGTTTGAACGCCTTGTCGCCGACCGCGAGCACCTCGTCGACGAGCATGATCGGGTGCTCCAGCTGGGAGATCAGGGCGAAACCGAGCCGGACCTTCATCCCGCTGGAGTAGTGGCGCACCGGGGAGTCGATGAACTTCGGCTTGATCTCGGCGAAGTCGACGATCTCCTCGAAGCGCTCGTCGATCTCCTTCTCCGACATGCCGTGCAGCGAACCGACCAGATACACGTTCTCGCGACCGGTCAGGTTGTCGTTGAACCCGGCGCGCAGCTCCAGCAGCGGCGCGACCTTGCCGCGCACGTGGACCTCGCCCTCGTCGGGCATGAGCACCCCGGCGATGAGCTTGAGCAGGGTCGACTTGCCGGTGCCGTTCTTGCCGACGATGCCCACGCAGTCACCGCGGGCGACCTCGAAGGAGACGTCGCGCAGGGGCCAGAACTCGTCGCCCTCGGCGTTGGGGTCGCGCTTGGACCCGTGGATGAACATCTCACGCAGGCTGCGCTTGCGGCGCCGGTTCACGGCGAAGCTCACGCCGAGCCCCTTGGCCTCGATGACCGGTCCGCCGGTGCCCTCGGCGCCGTAGGTGGTCTGCGCCATCACAACTCCTTCAGGACGGACATCTCCAGGCGGCGGAACGTCCAGTATCCGATGATCAGCATCAGGACGGAACCCACCACCGAAGAGGTCAACGCCAGGGCGGTCGGCGTGAGTTCCTCGAACCCAGCGAACCACACCGTCCGGTGCATCTGGAAGATCCCCATCAGGGGGTTGAGCTGGAAGACCGTCGCCGCCCAACCCGGAACGTCCTCCGAGTCCAGCACCATGGCGGCGGGGAAGAGGATCGCCGACCCGTAGAAGAGCAGACGCGTGAGGATGCGCGTCAGGCGCTCCACGTCGCGCAGCAGGACGTTGACCGAGGACAGGAACAGGGTGACGCCGAGGCCGAACATGAACGTCAGCACGACCGCCAGCGGCAGCCACAGGAGCAGGCCCTCGACCGAGGGGCGCCCGCCGAGCGCGAACACGAAGACCAGCAGGACGGGCCAGGTCAGCAGGTACTCGACGAACTTGGTTCCCACCGTCGCCAGGGGGAAGATCTCCCGCGGCACCTTCATCGTGGTGATCAGCTTGGAGTGCGTGATCATCGCCCGGGGGGCCTCGCCGAGGATCTGACCGAACGTCGTCCACGGCAGGATGCCCGCGACCAGGAACAGCAGGAAACCGCCGTAGGCCCCGGCGTCGTCCGGCATTCCCCGGTTCGCCTCGAGGATGACGCCGAAGACGAAGAAGTAGACCAAGGTCATGGCCATGGGTTCCAGCATCGTCCAGGCGTACCCGAGTACGGACTGCTGGTACTTGACCTTCAGGTCGCGCCGGACCAGGAGGCCGACGACCTTCCGGTGCTCCCAGACGGCCAGCGTCCTTGACGCCACCGCCACCTCCAAGGGTTGATTCACGTCCGGGTGCCGAAGGTCTCCGGACGGGCGTGTAGGTACTCACCTGCGCGCACCGGGCCGACATTCGCGGTCCCGCCCTCACCGGCCCACGGCACGGTGGGGGCGTGTCCGAGCGAGTGGGGGATGTCGCGGACCGCGCCCGGCCTCGCGACCGTGTCAGAGATGAGGAGGTCCGGGCCGGGCACGCCATACAGGCGTCCATAGGGTACCGCCGGGAACGACGGGTCGGACCACCGGCCGGGTGCGCATCGCAGGTGTCCGGTAGGGCATGCTCGGTGGATGCTACCCGTCGCGAGCGGCGTATCCAGTGCGGCTCTCGCAAGGCCGAAGAGGGAGTAAGGGTGGGGGTCCTTTCGACTGATGAGAACGCCGCGAGAGTTGTGCTGGGGCGTCGCGCAGCAGGGTGTGTATCCGCTGAGCATGCCCTAAGGTCGGCGACTGGATTCCCCGTACGCGCTCCCCTAGCGCGCGCACGCGTCCCGAGAAAGGCGAAGAGATGTCCGCAGCTCCGCGCGTGATCGCCGCGGTCCTGGCCGGAGGGGTGGGCTCGCGCATGGGCGCGGCCACGCCCAAACAGCTGCTCCCGCTGGCGGGACGGCCCATCATCGAGCACTCGGTCGCCGCCTTCGAGGCCTGTCCCGAGGTGGACGAGATCGTCGTCCTGATGGTCGCCGAGCACGTGGGCCGGGTGGAGGACATCGTCGCCGGCGCCGGGTTCACCAAGGTCAGCCGGGTACTGCCGGGCGGCGCCACCCGGACCGAGACCTCCTACGCCGCTCTGACGGCGATGGCGTCGGCCGCCGACACCGACCTGGCCCTGCTGCACGACGCGGCGCGGCCGCTGCTGCGCCCGGCCACGGTCACCGCGTGCGTGTCGGCACTGGGTGAGGCGGGCGCGGTCGGAGTGGCCGTGCCCAGCACGGACACGACCGTGCGGGTGGCCCCCGGCCGGACCGGCGGGGAGGCGATCGTGTCCGTCCCCCCGCGCGCCGAGCTGCGGCGGATGCAGACCCCGCAGGGGTTCCGGCTGGGTGTGCTCCGCCGCGCCTACGAGCTGGCGATGGCCGATCCCGGGTTGGTCGCCACCGACGACTGCGGGGTGGTGCTGCGGTATCTGCCCGAGGAGGAGGTCCGGATCGTGCCGGGTGACGAGGGCAACATCAAGGTGACCAACCCGGGCGACGTCGAGATCGCCGAGACCCTGCTGCGTCGGACCGGCGCCCGGGCCGGGAGCGCCGGCGAGGAGGCGGCGCGATGAGCGGGCTGTTCACGCCGACCGAGGTGATCGGCCACCGGGGCGCCGGGCGCGGCGTGGTCGACGGGGCCGCCGAGAACTCTCCGGCCTCCTACGCGGCGGCGGCCGGGGCCGGGGCCGACTGGGTGGAGATCGACGTGCGGCGCACGGCCGACGACGCCCTCGTCCTGTACCACGACGCGTCCCTGGCCGACGGGCGGGCGATCGTGGACCTGACCGCCGAGGAGTGCGCGCGGGCGGGGCTGGCCGGTCTCGAGGAGGGGCTGGCGGCGATCCCGTCCGGGGTGGGTGTGGACGTGGACGTCAAGTCGGTGATGGAGGACGCGGTCGACGCGCCGTCGCGCCGCACGGTGGCGCTCCTGCTCCCCCACCTGCGTCGGGAGGCCCGACGGCGCCGCGTGTTCGTGTGCTCCTTCGACCCCGGCGTCCTGCTCGCCGTGCGTGAGGGCGCTCCGGAGGTGCCGACGGCGTGGATGCCCTATGTGCGCAACCCGCTGGACCAGGCGGTGGCGGGAGCCGCGGGGATGGGCTGCCCGATCGTGGCGATCGACGCGCGCTCGCTCGGCCGGACCGGGGACGCGCCGCGGCCCGGCCGTCGTTCGGTGGCCCACACCGTCGACCTGGCGCACCGCGCCGGGCTGGAGGTGGTCTCGTGGTGCCCGGACCCGGTGGACGCGGCCCTGTTCGCCGAGGCGGGGATGGACGCCGTCGTGGTGGACGACGTGCCCGGAACGGTGTCGGCGCTCAAGGCGGCCGCGCAGGACTGACCGGGCGGGACGGGGTGAGCGCGCCCCGCATCGGAACGCCCGTGCCCCCGCCCGGCCCGGGGCTCAGGAGCTCGTCGCGCGCGACGCCCGCGCGGTGCGCGAGTCGGCGCCGAGCCCGGGCGGGCTGGTGATGAACCCGACCCCCCAGGACATGTGCATCGTCGCGAGGGCCAGCGGGATCATCGGCACGCTGGCGGCGGGCAGCCCCTTGGCGAGCGGCACCGACGCCGCCGTGACCAGGGCCAGGTAGGCGGCGGGCACGAGGAACAGCGGCCACCAGAACACGCCGCCGACCAGCCCGGCGACGATCCCGGCCACCGCGACGGGCGGGGCGAGGTAGCGCAGGTTGATCGTGCCCTTGTGCTGGCGGGCGACCACGCGCCGCCAGCGCCCGTAGTGGAAGTACTGCTTGGCCAACAGGCGCACGTTGCGCCTGGGGCGGTAGGAGACCCGCATGCGCGGCTGGAACCACACCGTTCCGCCGCTGACGCGGATGCGGTGGTTCATCTCCCAGTCCTGGGCGCGCAGGAACGCCTCGTCGTAGCCGCCGACCCGGTCGAGCGCCGACCGCTGGAAGACGCCCAGGTAGACGGTGTCCGCCGGACCGCCCTCGCCCCCGGTGTGGAAGCGCGCGTTGCCCACACCCACCTTGGAGGTCATCGCCGCCGCGACGGCCCTCTCCCACGGCGTGGTCCCCTCCGCGGCCATGATTCCGCCGACGTTGTCCGCCCCCGTCTCCCGCAACGTCTCCACGGCCACCCGCAGGTAGTCCGACGGCATCATCGCGTGCCCGTCGATACGGGCCACGATGTCGTGGCTGGAGGCGCCGATGGCGGCGTTGAGCCCGGCCGGGGTCCTCCCGGTGGGGTTGTCCACCACCTTGACCCGGGGGTCGGCGGCGGCGATCCCGTCGGCGACCTCGCGGGTGCGGTCGGCGGAGGGACCCACGCCCAGCACGACCTCGAGTTCTCCCGGGTACTCCTGGGCGAGGACGTGCTCCACCGCGGCGGCGAGGTGGCGCTCTTCGTTGAGGACGGGCATGACGACGGAGACTGGCGGCCAGGACACGGGCACTTCCCAAGGTCAAGACGTGTCGGGACTGGGGGTACGCGCGTCAACGGTACTGCACGCCCGGGGTCCGCTCCGCCGACCGCTTCCGGGGCCCGCAGGACCGGCCGCCGCGCCCGGAGGTTTCGGCCCGTTCATTCCGCCGTGAACGGTTCCCGCCCCGGCCGCGTCACACCCAAACGGGAGAACAACACGCCGGGGGTTGACATCCCGCGCCCTTCGGCGGATCGGGTGACAACCTAAGGATGATGGACACCGCTGCACGGGTGGGACGGGGACACCGATGAGCGACGACAACGCCGGTCGGCAGGGACCGCCGAAGGAGTTCCGGCGCAAGCGTTCCCAACCGCTCCCGCCCGACCAGCGCCGTTCGCCCCGGTCCGGCCGGGTGACGGTGCCCCCGGCCGCCGTGCGCCGCCGCCGGACCGGTCTGATGGTCATGGGGGCGCTGTCGACGCTGGTCCTGTTGGCCTCCGGCACGTCGTGGGCGATCACGGGGTGGATGTCCGGGGCGCTCAACCGCTTCGACGTGTTCGGAGCGCTCTCCGAGGACGGCCGTCCCCAAAGCGGCTCCGGCGGGCTCACCTTCCTGGTGATCGGTTCCGACGCGCGCGGGGAGATGAGCCGGGAGAACCAGGACGCGCTGAGCGTGGGCTCCGCGCCGGGCCGCCGGTCCGACGTCATCATGCTGGTGCGCGTCAACGACGACCGCGACCGCGTCAGCGTGGTCGGCATCCCCCGCGACTCGTGGGTCGACATCCCCGGCGAGGGCGAGGACAAGATCAACGCCGCCTACGCCTACGGGGGGCCGACGATGACCGTCCGGACCGTGGAGGCCCTGACGGACGTGCGCGTCGACCACTACGTCGAGGTGGACTTCGAGGGCTTCGTGGACGTGGTGGACGCCCTCGGCGGCATCGAGGTGTGCCTGCCCGAGGCGATCGACGACCCCAAGGCCCACCTGGACATGGCGGCGGGCACGCACGAGGTCGACGGCGCCGAGGCGCTGGCCTTCGCCCGTACCCGCGCCACCGCGCGCGGCGACCTGGACCGGATCGACCGCCAACAGCAGGTGCTGTCCGCCATGCTCGACCGGGCGATGAGCACCGAGACCCTCACCGACCCCGCGCGTCTGGCCGCGTTCCTGGAGAGCGCGCTGTCGTCGGTCACCGTCGACGAGGGGCTGGACGGGAGCTCGCTCAACGAGCTGGCGTACCAGTTGCGCGACCTGGACCTGGAGGAGGTCACGTTCACCCAGGTGCCCATCGCCGACATGAACCACTGGACTCCGCGCGGGGACGTCGCACTGCTGTGGGACGAGCCCGCGGCGCGCGACCTGTTCGCCGACGTCCGTGCCGACCGTCCCATCCGCGAGGGGGAACCGTCCGCGGACGCCTCCCCCGAACCGCCGGACCCGTCCGACATCCGGATCAGCGTGTTCAACGGGACCGCCACCCCGGGCCTGGGCGCGCGGACGGACCGCAACCTCGGCCAGGTCGGGTTCGACGTCATCACCCCGGCGGCCAACTGGGACCGCCGCGACCTGGCCACCACGCAGATCCGCCACGCCCCCGGGGACGAGGCCGAGGCGGAGTTCGTCTCCGGGGTCTTCCCCGGTTCGGAACTGGTGGAGGACCGTGCCCTGGAGGACGAGGTCCAGGTCGTCCTCGGCTTCAACTACACGACGTTCAACGCCCCCGAGCTCCCGGAGCCCACGCCGGAGGAGACTTCGGCGGAGGACGGTCCGCTGGCCACGACGACCGCCCGGGAGAACATCTGCGGGTGAGCCCCGAAGGAAGGTGACCCGTGCTCCGTCGTGTCCGCCGCGACGGCGTCGACGGCGTTCGCTGGGAGGGCGACGGCGCGGAGCCCGGCCGGGAGGGGCCCGCGGGGCACCCGAGGCCCGCTGTGACCGACACCATCGGGGCGGAGCTGCGGGCCCTCGACGACGACGGCCGCTGACGCCTTCCTCGTCCGGCCCGGCGGACCACCGAACCCGACCCGGTGCATATCGCCCGCTTCGCACCGGTAACCTGTGCGCCTGACTGTTCACGCCCTGTTGGGGCACACGCCACACCCCGGCGCGTAGGGTGATGCGACCCCAATGCAGCACCCGTCGGTCCCAATGTCCGTTTTCTGCCCCCACCCGGGGTGCTGACCACATCAAACGGGCACAACCAGCACACGAGCGCGAACGGCAAGCACGGAAGGACTCCACCAGTGGTCGAAGCGGAACGAATGCGCGTCTCGGTCATCGGCACCGGCTACCTCGGCGCCACGACGGCGGCCTGCCTCTCGGAGATGGGCTTCGAGGTTCTCGGACTCGACGTCGACGAGGCCAAGATCGACCTGCTCCGCTCCGGTCGCGTCCCCTTCTACGAGCCCGGACTCGACGAGCTGCTCACCGCGAACCTGCGGACCGGTCGACTGTCCTTCACGACCTCCTACGCCGAGGCCGCCGAGTTCGCCGACCTCCACCTCATCTGCGTGGGCACGCCCCAGCGCGACGACTCGGGGGCGGCCGACCTCACCTACGTCCACTCCGCGATCGACCGGCTCGCCCCCCACCTGACCCGCCCCACGGTGGTCGTCGGCCGCTCCACCGTTCCCGTCGGCACCGCCGCGACCCTCACCGCCCGCCTGCGCGAGCTCGCCCCGGTCGGCGAGGAGGCCGAGCTCGGCTGGAGCCCGGAGTTCCTGCGGGAGGGCTTCGGCGTGGAGGACACGCTGCGGCCCAACCGGATCGTGATCGGCACCGACTCCCCGCGCGTGGAGAAGGCCGTCCGCGAACTGTGGCGGCAACAGGTCGACGACGGCGTCCCCTTCCTGGTGACCGACCTCCAGACCGCCGAGCTGGTCAAGGTGTCGGCCAACGCCTTCCTGGCCACGAAGATCTCCTTCATCAACGCCATGGCCGAGGTGTCCGAGGCGGCCGGCGCCGACGTCATCCAGCTGGCCGAGGCGCTCTCCCACGACGACCGCATCGGCGGCAAGTTCCTCGGCCCGGGCCTCGGCTTCGGCGGTGGCTGCCTGCCCAAGGACATCCGCGCGTTCATGGCGCGCGCCGACGAGCTCGGCGTGGAGCCCGCCCTGTCCTTCCTGCGCGAGGTGGACGCGATCAACCAGCGCCGCCGGGCACGGACGATCGACATCGCGCGGCAGCTCATCGGCGACGGTTTCGCCGGGCGTACGGTGACGGTCCTGGGCGCCGCGTTCAAACCCAACTCCGACGACATCCGCGACTCGCCCGCCCTGGACGTGGCCTCGACCATCGCCTCGCTGGGCGCACAGGTGACGGTGTACGACCCCGCCGCGCTGGACCGGGCCCGCGAGGCCCACCCGGAGCTGCGGTACGCCCCCTCGATGCTGGAGGCGGCGCGCGGCGCCGACGTGGTCCTGCTGCTCACGGAGTGGGCGGAGTTCCGCGAGGCCAACCCGGACGAGCTGGCCGAGGTGGTGGCCGCCAAGCGGATCGTGGACGGCCGCAACGCGCTCGACCCGACCTACTGGCGCGCCTCGGGATGGACCTACCGGGCCCTCGGGCGCCAGTAGCCCACCCGCCCCCGTCACCCCGGTCGACGCCTGACAGCACCCCCTTCCCCCTCCCCGCCTTTTCCGGACACCCCTTCATCGAGGCGCCGCGACCGGCCGGTCCCATCGGATCAGCCGGTCGTTCTCCTCCCTTTCCGTGCGTTCCTCCTCCCGCCGGGATCCCCCGTGGTTCACTACTTTCCGTAGTGTTTCCGTGACGCCCGGCGCTGTCTGGGCGTCCGAGCATCGAACGGAGCCCGATGGTGAAGATCGCACCGGTGGTCGGCACGGCCGTCGCCCTCCTCCTGGTCGGGGCGCCCGCCGCCCACGGGGAGACCGCTCCGGAGCGGCCCGTGCCGGCGGCCGCACGGGAGTGTCCGCCGCTCGACCCGCCGCCCGCTCCCGGGGACCTGGAGACGTACGTGTGCGGCGACCGCCGCCTGGGGCCGGCGGAGCTGCCCGAGGAGGGGCCGGTCGCCGTCCTGGTCAAGGGGTACGAACCGCTCGGCGGCCTGTCCCCCGTCGAGTTCCTGGACCGGTGGTGGGTGGAGGACCAGGTGGACCCGGAGACCGGCGAGACCTGGAGCGGCTGGGACTACCCCGAGCACAACGGCTTCGTGGTGGTGGACGGCGAACCGGTCAACGAGCTCCGGACACTCGAACCCGGGGCGATGCTCGACCGCTTCGGCTCCCCGTGGGGCACGTTCATGGCCCCGGCGGGTGACCCGTACCAGGCGCGTGCCCTGCCGCCGGACTCCCTCAACACCTGGCCGGACGGCCCCGAGCACAACTACAACTGCTACGCGGTCACGACCGGGATCACCGCCCTGGTGGGACCGATCGCCCCGCACTTCGAGCAGCCCGGTGGCGGTGAACAGCTGCTCGTGCCCGCCGAGGAGATCCCGGAGAGGGGCGGCGACGGGTTCGTTGCGGTGAACGAACTGCTGGAGTGGGACTACCTGGAGCGGCGCCCGGCCGAGGAGTGCGTGCCGAACGACCGGTACTACCTGGCGGGCTGACCCCGTACGGGCGGGGTGCGCCGGGGCCTCAGACCCCGCGCGCCTCCCGCCCGCCCGCCTCGGCCGCGACGGCCGGGGACCGCGCCTCCTCGCCGATCCCGGCGGGCAGCCGCCACAGGGCGACCAGCGCCAGCAGCGCGACCCCGGCCAGGGCCAATGCCCCGGTCATGGCGCTCGCCGAGAGCCCGCTCGTGTAGGCCGCGAAGGCGGTGTCCAGCAGCTCCCCCGCCTCGGGAGCCGCCAGTTCGCCGGCCGCGGCCACGGCTCCGGTGACGGTCTCCGTCGCGGCGGATCCGGCCTCCGGCGACTCCTGTTCCATCGTCGCGCGGTAGATCGCCGTGGACACCGTGCCGAGGGTCGCGATGCCCAGCGCGGCGCCGAGTTCGTGGCTGGTCTCGGAGATGCCCGCCGCCGACCCCGCGCGCTCCGGCGGCGCGGTGGCCAGGACCAGCGTGTTGGCGATGGTCGACACGACCCCGACGCCGAGCGTGACCACCGTGTATCCGCCGACGAACACCGGCAGGCCGGTGTCGGGACCGACCGACCCGACGATCGCGAACCCGGCCGCCGACGTCAGCAGGCCCGCCGAGACCAAGGGCGCCGGGCGGACCCGTCCGGCCAGCGCGCCCGCCCCGGCCGCGCCCAGGAAGGTACCGACGAAGGTCGGCAGCGCCCACAGAGCGGCGGCCAGCGGGCTGAGGCCGTGCACGGTCTGGAGGAAGGTGAAGGTGAGCAGCCCCAGTCCGGCGGCGGCGAAGGAGACCACGGCGCCCCCGCTGACGGCGGCGGCGAAGGCGGGCCTGGCCAGCAGGGAGAGGTCGATCAACGGGTGCTTCGCGCTCCGCTGGCGCCACGCGAACAGCGCGAGGAACGCCGCTCCCGCCCCGAGGGAGGCCAGGGCCGGGGCGTCGGCGCCGTGCTCGGCGAACCGCTTGAGCGCGTAGACGAGGCCGAGGACCGCGACGAGCGAGGCGCCCGCGCCGAACAGGTCGAAGGAGGCCGAACCGGGGTCGCGGGATTCGGGGACGGTCCACGGAGCCGCCGCGAGCAGGAGGAGCATGAAGGGCAGGTTGACGAGGAAGACCGAACCCCAGGGGAGGAACTCCATGAGGACGCCGCCGAGGATCGGCCCGGCGACGGCCCCTCCGGTGAACGCGACCGTCCACAGCCCGACCGCGAGTCGGCGCCGCGCCCCGTCGGTGAACAGCGCGCGGATGAGGGAGAGCGTGGAGGGGGCGAGGGTCGCGGCGGCCGCCCCCAGCAGGACCCGACCCGCGATGAACAGTGCGGGTGAGGAGGCCAGCGCCACCAGTGCGGAGGCCGCCCCGAACAGCGCCGCACCGCTGAGCAGCAGGCGGCGACGGCCGATCCGGTCGCCGAGGGAGCCCATGGTGACGAGCAGCCCGGCCATGACGAAGCCGTAGACGTCCATCATCCACAGCCACTGGGATCCGGTGGGGTCGAGGTCCTCGGCGATGGCCGGGGCGGCGACGAAGAGCACCGAGATGTCCATGGACACCAGCAGCGCGGGTATCAGCAACAGGATCAGCCCCACCCAGGTGCGGGCGGCGGGTCGGTCGTGGGTGCGCATGGCGATGATCGTACGTACGTCAAAATAGTCCGTCAATACGTACGTCCGTTCACATCGGTGGAAACCCGATCCTCCCCACCGGCCGGAGTCCAGCGATACGTACGTACGTCCTCCTGCTACCCTCCCCGCATGAGCCAACGCGAGGACCTGCTGGAAGGCGCGAAGAAGTGCCTGGTCGAGAAGGGCTACAGCCGCACGACGGCACGCGACATCGCCGCCGCGTCAGGGGCCCATCTGGCCTCCATCGGCTACCACTTCGGCTCCAAGGACAACCTCATGAACACCGCCGTGCTGGAGGCGGCCAGCGAGTGGGGCGACACCTTCGAGGCCGCCGTGCGCACGGCTGAGGCGAGGAATCCGCACGACCGGGCGCGGGCGCTCTTCGAGGCGCTGTTCGGCACCATCCCCGACCGCAGGCCGATGCTGCTGGCGAGCGTGCAGGCGGTCGCCCAGGCCCAGTTCGACCCCGACATCCGCGAGCGGCTCGACGCGGGGTACGCCCAGGCGCGCCTGTCCATGGCGGCCATCGTCCTCGGGGTCCCGGAGGAGGAGGTGGACGAGCACGCCGCCGCCTCCCTCGGCTCGGTCGTGTACAGCCTGGTCAGCGGGTACGTGCTCCAGGCCGTGATCGACCCCGGCTCCCTGCCCACCGTCGACCAGGCCCTGGCCGGTCTGCGGACCCTCGCACCGGAACCCGGTGGGAACTGACCTTCGCACCGGCCTCGCGGACGGGGAGCGAACCACGCCCGCGAGGAGGACACGGGGATCCGCCCCGCCCGCGGCTCCGGCGAAGCGGGTGCCCGGCATCCGGAGAACCCGCCTCGCCGGACCGGGCTCAGGCGGTCACCTGGGTGATGCGGATACGGTTGCCGAACGGGTCGCGAAGGCCGCAGTCGATGCCGTACGGGCGCTCGGTGGGCTCCTCGGTGAACTCGACGCCGCGCTCCAGCAGCGTCTCGTGGGTCTTGGGGTGCCGTTAACGAACATGACACCAGCCGCAAACGTGACCGAACCTCACTGGTCGACGGTGAGCGCGTTCAGGGCGGCGGCCTTGTCGGCGTCGGTGGGCAGGGCGTAGCGGCGAGTGGTGTTGATGTCAGCGTGGCCCATCAGCTCGGCGACGGTCACCAGGTCGACCGGCTCCTTGGCCAGGTCGCCGCGCCCCCGGACCAGGTCGGTGCCGAAGGTGTAGCGCAGCACGTGCGGCCCGAACGGCTCCCCGTTGTCTGAAGGGCCGATCCCCGCCGTCGCGCCCAGCTCGCACACCGCGGTGTTCGCCGCCCGGGTCGACAGAGCCCCGCCGTCGCGGTTGCGCACCAGTGGCCCCGAGGCCGGTCCGCCGAGTTCGCCCAGGAGGCGTTCCAGGGAGGTACGAACTTCGGCGTGCAGCGGGACGGTGCGGTCCTTGCCACCGAACTTCCCCTTGCCGCGCACCCGCACGGTGCCGGGGGTCGAGGAGGATTACTACAGGATTTGGCGGTAGCGACGATCCGAAGCTGACAGCATGGGTTCACTGAATGTGAAGGAGGGCCCGTGCCGAGCCCGAAGTTCCGAAGGCTGGAGATCACCCGCCGCTACACCCTGCCCACCCAGGCCGACCTCGAAGCCGCGGTCAGCAACCTTCCTGCGGACGAGTAACCCTGTGGGCCCTTAGCGCGGGTTTTCGTTCCGATGTTCCTCGACCCCCTGATCCGTGACCTCGGACCGCCCCCAGAAGCTACTCACCGGTTACTTGTCCTGTTGCCGGGCATTCGGGAGAACTGGGCCTCGTAGGCGGTTTTCTCCCGGGATCGGTCCTCGGGCAGGCGCCCTGGGTCGATGCCGAGCTGGTCGGCGACGAAGGCCACCGCCCGCTCGGGAACGCTGGTGGGATGGTCCGGGCTGGAACACCCCGAGCATGCGGACCGTGCCCCACTGCACGGCCCATCCCAGCCGGGTGGCGGGAGTGCGTTTGCTTGAGGCCAAGGCCAGCGCATCGGGGGTGAGGCGGAAGCACTGTTCCAGGTCGCCCACCGACAGCTTCTCGGGGAAGCGGCCGTAGCGGGCGATCTGCTCATTGGAGAGGGCCACCGGCCCTCACCCCGCGAAGCAGGCACTCGGCCCCCGGCTTGGTCTTTGAGGGTCCCGCCGGATTTGGCTCCGAAACGATTCAGTAGCCCGACCCCACCGGCACCCCTCCAACAGACGGCCTGCTCTCTTTCCGGTGCGTTTCACCGGGCCCCGTTCGCTCCCGGGGCGCTGGCGGGTGCCTGCTCGTGCGGAGAAGTATCCCGCGGGGCGCTCGATGGTTCGGCGCCTGTGCCCGGCGGGAACTGCGGCGGGTTCATCAGCGTGCCCCTGTGCAGGTAGCCGCGTGCCTGGTTGTGCTCGTTGATCGCCTCCTCCCACCACTGAGCGGACTGCCAGAGCGCCCTGAGCTGTGCAGTCTCACTCCTGGCCTGCGCGGTAGGGGGCGGCCCTACTGGTGCGGGCGAGGGCGCCTGAACCGGCGGAGTAGGCGCAGTTGGCGCGGGAGCCGGGTGGCTGGGGGCGTCGGAGGTAGGGGTGCGCGAGGGCGCCTTCGGTCCCGTGCGGGCTTTGACGGGGGGCACGGAGGAGTCCTGCTCGACCGTGCCGTCGGGGTGGATGATCAGTGGCCAGACGCCGTCAGGATCGGTGGTGGTGGCCTTGACCGGGCGGCCGATCTTGTCCGCGGTGGCGGAGATCGTCGCGACGATGCGGGTGCGGACGTCGTTGATACCCTCGCCGGTGATCGGATGGGAGATGCCGTTGATGCTCACCTCCCCCGTCGCATCGTCGGCGATCTGCGCCGTGATTTTGGGGAATGCTGGAATCCTCTTGTGGTCGATTGACGGACTATTCATGGATTGGCCTGGCTCCCGCTGGTTCCGGGGTTATGGGTGGTGGGATACGTGGATGTGGTCATAGTGATCGGTCGTCAGATCTCCTGTGGCGTATAGCGGATTCCAGCGCTTTACTGTTTCCCAACTGCCCACGGGATCACCATATCCTGGGTTCCAGATATGGCCCTCGTAGATGATGTACTTGATTTTGAGAACTTCATGATGCTGGATCAGCCAATTGATGACCTCGATGGCTTGCTGATGCATTTCAGGGGTTGGGATCTTCCCTTGGGCTGCGGTGGCGACCATGTAGTCGCAGGCGAGTCCCTTGGGGTGGTCCATTGGTGGGATCTCCCACGGCCGCGGGTGATAGCACCCGACGCCACCGGGCCAGTTGATGCCGAACTCGGTCTGGATCGCCGCGTACCCTCGACATGTGGATGTCTCGAGTCTGGCGTGGGCCACGGGTGCGCACTGGTCGCTGATCTGCGGGGCCCCTCCCCCGCTGATGGCAGCGCAGGACTGGGAGGCGGCGTAATTGTCGGGCACTCCGGGCAGGTCGATCCCGGCCAAGGCGTTGAAGACCTCCTCAGCCTCATCCCAGTACGACTCGTAGTGGTAGGGGTCAGCATTGACCTGCACCGCGTGCGCGATGAGACTCATTTGGCGGGCGACGACGTCTTCGTCCCCGATGGCCTCCTCCTCGTCGACCTCCATGAGCGCGAGAAAGAAGTTCGTCGCGCTGATGGTGGGGTCCATCCGGTCCTCAAGCGACCCCCAGGCTCCGTTGTCTCGCTGCTGAAACAAGCCGCGAGAGTCGGGCCCGGCAGCATCACCCGTGTCTAGAACTCGTAGCGCGGACTCTCCCATGGCCGTCATCACGCCGATCTTCTGATCACGCGCGTCCAGATTCAGGGCCGCCCCTGCGTTGATGATGTACGCGGCGTTGAGGAGCTGCTCGTCGTAGTAGCCTGCGACGTTGCCCTCGGGCAGAGAGTCGGTGTCGATCATGACTCCTGGCCCCCCCGCCCCCGGAACACAGCCGTCACCTGGGCTGACCATCAGCACCAGCATCATCAAGCACCCGGCGAACACCGCGAGGGGCGCGCAGCCGGTGGCCAGGAGTCCAACCCCCAGACCCTTGGAATCGGACATGCGAGTACAGTCCTCCAGGTCATTTGTCACGAAGTGCGGTGTTCACCCTGATTGGGCGCGCTCAGTCTAGAGAGCCTGCGCCCGGTGCATCGCGGAACCAGGTGCCACCTGCGTGGTGAAACATGCGCTGATGTCGGTATTCTTCGCATGTTCTGTGCCACCAGTGACAAAACAGGTCGCACAGCGGCCGGTGCGGCTGGTGGGGTGGTTGGTCACATCCCAATGACACCCTTCGGGTGCCGCATGTCCTGGTGCCGCTCTCGTGCTGTGGAGGGACACAGCACAACGATGTTGAAAGGAGGGTGGTTGCGTCATGGTGGAGAACAACCCGTGGTTGACCTCGGCAAATGCTGATAACGACGGTGTTGAAGCTGAACCGGTGGAAGTCGTTTCAGGGCCTGCGCACCCCAGTGGCCCCACTGCCCCACAGGCTGGGATCACTGCTTCCGGGGCTCTCCTTCCTCGGCGTCCGGTGACGGTTCCGGCGCGGCTGTGGTGGGTCGGCGTGCACGGAGGAGCGGGCGAACGCACCCTGGCCGCGCTGCTGGAGGGCAGCCGTGCGGCCGTTCATGCGTGGCCGGAAGTGGCCATTTCGGTCACCTTCCGTCCGCAGGCGGTGTTGGTCGCACGCACGCACGCACGTGGTCTCCTGGCGGCACAGGCAGCCGCCACGGAGTGGGCCTCCGGCTACAGCGGCGTGGACCTACTGGGCTTGGTCCTCATTGCTGACGCGCCTGGGCGGCTTCCCCGCCCGCTCAGGGACTTGGCCAAACTCGTCTCTGGTGGTGTTCCTCGTGTGTGGAACGTGCCCTGGATCGAGGCCTGGCGTCTGGGAGAGTCCCCGACCTTGGACGCCGCGCCCAAACCCGTACGTGCGATGATCTCCGACCTCGCTGATCTCGCGCCAATAGTGGAGTAGAAAGAAACCCCTGATGATTGCCGAAATGCTCCCCCAGGCTGCCCAAGTGGCCGCCGACTCCTTTTATCTTGCTGATGCACAGCCGTCCGCTCCCGGCGTCGTGCCCGACCCTGGGACCGGGTCCGCTCCTCCCGGATTCGAGGGATTCATCACCCTGCTGGAGTGGACCAAATGGATCAGCCTGGGCATCTGCGTGGTGGGCCTCATGATCGCGGGCGCCACCATGGCCATCAACTCCCGCCGCGGTGAAGGCGGAGAGCACCTTGGCAAGCTCGGCATGGTGCTCGGCGGCGTGGTCGTGATTTCCGCAGCCGCGTCGATCATCAGCTTCCTCGTGACCGGTGGAGAACCCGCTTAACAAAGGAAGAGGCGCAAGATCATGGCTTATGATGAGCGCAAAAGCGACCATCCCTTTGCGTCAAAGACCTTTATCGCTTCGGCCGGAGTCGTGGGTCTGATTGCTGTCTTGGGGATCGGCGTGACCGGAATCATCCTGTGGCCGGATAGCGAAGAGGAAGCAGCACCCTCGGCGACGGCTTCCCCTACCTCCGACCCTGTCCCGGAAACCCAGACCGCGCCAGCTGAAGGTGCAAGCATGTGCGGCCTGCCCGGCAGCGATGAGACCGAAATCCAGGAAGCCCCCACCGACGTCGAGTGGGAGTTCGTCGGCAGTACGCAGGCGCCCTCTCATCCGGACGCGGGCCCTGGGCTCATCGCTGACAACGGGTTCCGCCAGTGCTACGCCCACTCCCCCGCCGGGGCTCTGGTGGCCGCCGCCAACGTTTTGGCGATGGGGACCGACCCCGACCTCGTCCAGGACCTGAACGAGGAACTGGTCGCTGAAGGGCCTGGGCGCGAGGCGGCACTGGAGTCTCTCGAAGAGAACGGGCCCTTCGATGACACCGGGCTGCGCATGTCCATCGCCGGATTCCAGGTCGTGGGATACGGGCCCGTCTCAGCTCGTGTCGACCTGGCAGTGGAAGCCAGCAACGGAGTATTCGCGTCCGTGACGACTGACCTGAAATGGGAGGAGGGAGACTGGAAGGTCGAACTCCGCCCAGACGGTCAGCCCATCATCCCTGTGGCCCAGATCCAGGACGCCTCCGGACACATCCCTTGGTTCGCGGAGGGCTGAGATGTTGCCGACCGATGCGGCTGAGGAAGGCTGCGAGTGGTATCAGCCGATCTGCAACATGGGGGCGTTCGGCGAAACCGTCGTCGGCAACGCCGTGGAGAACCTCGCCTCAGCCGTCATGGAAGGTGTGGGAACCACGGTCGGGATCATGGCCACCCAGTGGGTCTTCGTAGGCACCTTCGATCTGACCAGCGGTGGCCGCGTTGACGGAGCGGTGGCCGAAGGCGAGATCGTCGATATCCGGGAACCGCCTCCTGCCGCTCGTCCCTCTGGCCTCGAAGAACTCCTGGGGTACGCCGCCTGGATCTCACTGGGTATCTGCGTCCTGGCGCTGATCTTCCTTGGCGCGATGATGGCACTGAACCAGCGCCGGGGTGAGGGGGCGGGCCACGTCAGCAAGATTGGCCTCGTCCTGTTCGCGACGGTGCTGATCTCGGCCGCCTCGGGCATCGTCACAGGAGTGTTGCCCTCGACCGGACCTGAGAACGCTTCTCGCCCGGTGGAGTTCCTGCAAAGCTCCCTGTGGTGGTACATGGGCGCGGCCGCGGTGCTGTCGGTCATCATCGGGGCGGTGCGCATGGTGTGGGAACAGCGCGCCGAACCCGGCAAGGAACTACTCAAGTCGCTGATGACACTGGTGGTCGTGACCGGAACCGGGGTCGCCGGGATCGGCGCGGCGATGGGTGCTGCTGACGGGTTCGCCCGGTGGATCATCCTGGAGTCGACGGATGCCGACTTCGGCGAAGCGATTACCAGCATGCTGGTCGTTGATGCCGCCACGACCGGCGGCATCGGCGCGTTCCTGGCGATCTTCGTCGGTATCTTCATCATTTTCTTCTCGATGTTGCAGATGATCCTCATGATCGTCCGGGTGGGGATGGTCGTGATCCTCGCGGGTGTCTTCCCGCTGGCCGCGTCCTTCACCAACACCGAGATGGGCAAGCAGTGGTTCAAGAAGTGCATCGGCTGGCTCATCGCGTGGATTCTCTACAAACCGGCCGCGGCCATCATCTACGCCGCCGCGTTTCAGCTCGTGGGAGGTAACGACCTCTTCTACAGCGAGGATGAGACCGGTCTGATGGGCGTCCTGGTCGGCGTGACGATGATGCTCATCAGCCTGATCGCGATGCCCGCCCTGATGAAGTTCGTGGCCCCGATGGCCTCTCTCGGTGCGGGCGGTGTCGGAGGCGCTATGGCCGGAGCCGCGAGCCTGGTCGGCGGCAAGATGGCCGACGGGGCGATGAAGCTTGGTCAGGACCAGGCCAACACCGGAACCAGCGGTGGCGGTGAGGCACCCACAGGTGGTCCACCGGGCGCAGACGACGCCGCAGGGGAAGGGTCAGGAGCCGAACCGGCCCCTGCTGACACCACGACCGAACCGGCCCCCGCGGACCCAGGCCAGGGCAACGGAACCGAGAGTCCCGCTAACGATGGCCCAGACGCAACCGGTCCCGAGGGCGCTGGAGGCACCGAAGCCATGGGAGCCGACGCCTCGACGGCGGCGACGGGTGGTGTCCCGGTCACGGAGCTTGCCGATCGAGCACAGGCACCGGCCGAGGGTGCGAAGAGCGACATGGCGGGGGCAGTGAACGACGGGACGGACTCCTGATGGCAACTGAGACACACACGCCGCGCACGTACGGCAACTGGCGCAAACCCACCTCCCCCGGGCTGATGGGGCTCGGGTCGCTGGGCACCATGCTCCTGCTCGGCGGGCTGATCTTCATGGTGTTCGTCGTCATGGCCGCGGGCCTGGCGGCCGGGATCGTGGTCGGTGCCTCCTTGGGGGGCATGCTGCTGGTGCTGCTGGTCAAGGACAAGCACGACCGCAACCTGCTCTCCCGCATGGCTGACCGGGTGGGCTGGTGGAACACTCGCTCGGCCGGATCGCACCTGTACCGGTCCGGGCCGCTGGGGCGCACCGCCTGGGGCACCTTCCAACTGCCCGGACTGGCCGCACCCTCACGGTTGAGCGAGCACACCGACTCCTACGGGCGCCGCTTCGCCCTGATCTACGTGCCCTTCACCGGCCACTACACGGTCGTGCTGGGCACCGAACCCGACGGGGCGGCGCTGGTGGACTCCGAACAGATCGACATCTGGGTCGCCGGATGGGGGCGCTGGCTGGCCAACCTCGGCGACGAACCGGGGATCGAGGCCGCCTCGGTCACCATTGAGACCGCCCCCGACACTGGTACCCGGTTGCGCCGGGAGGTCACTACCCACATCGACCCGGACGCACCCGAGTTCGCCAAGGCCATGCTCAACGAAGCGGTCAACCGGTACCCGGCCGGGTCCTCCACGGTCAAGGCCTACGTCGCCGTCACCTTCTCCGCCTCCGCCCGCTCCGGGGGCAAGCGCCGCAAACCCGAAGAGATGGGGCGCGAGCTTGCCGCCCGGCTGCCCGGCCTGACCCAAGGGCTCGGCTCCACCGGCGCAGGAGCTGCCCACCCCCTCACGGCCCAGGAGCTGTGCGAGGTCGTTCGTATCGCCTACGACCCGGCATCGGCCGTGTTGATCGAGGAAGCCCACGCCGCCGGACAGGTGCCGGAACTGACCTGGCCGGACGTGGGCCCCACCGCGCACGAAGCGTCCTGGGGCTCCTACGTCCACGACGGGGCGCTGTCGGTGTCGTGGTCGATGACCGCCGCCCCGCGCGGCAACGTCCAGTCCGGCATCCTCTCTCGCCTGCTGGCGCCGCACCGCGACATCGCACGCAAGCGCATCGCACTGCTCTACCGCCCCTTGGATGCCGCACGCGCCGCGGGCCTGGTGGAGGCCGACCTGCGAGCGGCGGAGTTTCGCCAGACCTCGAGCAGCAAACCGTCGGCCCGCGATGCGTTGGCCACCCGCCAGGCTCGCGCGACCGCCGCAGAGGAGGCTGCCGGGGCGGGCCTGGTCAACTTCGGCATGGTGGTCACCGCCACCGTGCTGGACTCCGACAAGAAGCCGGACGCCGTCGCGGCGATCGACAACCTCTCAGCGACCGCCCGACTGCGGCTGCGTCTCGTCCATGGCGCCCAGGACAGCGCGTTCGCCGCGGCGCTCCCGCTTGGCCTGGTGCTGCCCAAGCACCTGAAGGTGCCCGTCGAACTCAGAGAGCAGCTGTGATGGCCAAGAACGACAAGAAGAAAGCAGCGAAGAAGGAGAAGCAGCCCAAGGGCCCGTCGGTGCGCCGTCCAGGCCCGCGCGGCTGGGCAGGCCGCGGCGGCGGCATGGCGACCATGGTGCAGATGGCCGAGGAGTGGCGCGGCACCACCGTGCAGGTGTGCGGTTTGTGGCCGTTCGCCGTCGGTACCGGTACCCCGATGATCGGGGTACCGATCGGCCGCAACCTCCAGTCCGGCGCCACCCTGTGCTGTGACCCCATCTCCTGGTTCCAGCGCGCCAAGCTGATCTCGAACCCGTCAGCGTTCGTGCTCGGCAAACCCGGCCTGGGCAAGTCCACGATCGTGCGACGGATGGCCACCGGACTGGCCGGGTACGGGGTGCAACCCCTGGTCCTTGGGGACTTGAAACCCGACTACGTCGACCTCATCGAAGCACTCGGCGGACAGGTCATCTCCTTGGGCCGCGGCCGCGGTCACCTGAACATCCTCGATCCCGGAGACGCCAGCGCGGCCGCCCAACGCCTCACTGGCAAGGCCCGTAGCCAGGTCATCGCCGACGCCCACGGGCGCCGCCACACTATGGTCTCGGCCCTGCTGACCATCATGCGCGCCGCCCCACCCACCGACCGGGAGGAAACCATCCTGGACCGGGCGCTGAAGGTCCTGGACGACCGCCACGACGGCGTCCCCATCCTGGCCGACCTGCTCAAGGTCATTCAGGACGCCCCGGACGAGGTACGCCACGTCGCCCTCGACCGCGGCTCCCTCGACCGCTACCGCGAGATCACCGAAGGTCTCGAAGCCTCCCTGATCGGCCTGGTCGGCGGCGGCCGGTTGGGCGAGACCTTCGCCCAGCACACCACCACCCCCATGCACCGCGACCGCCCTGTGGTGTTCGACGTGTCCGCGATCGACGATTCGGAGACCGACCTCCAGGCCGCCGTGCTGCTGGCGTGCTGGTCGGCGGGGTTCGGCACCATCAACGTCGCCAACGCCCTGGCCGACGCCGGGCTGGAGCCCAGAAGGCACTACTTCGTCATCCTGGACGAGCTGTGGCGGGCCCTGCGCGCGGGGAAGGGCATGGTCGACCGGGTCGACGCCCTGACCCGCCTCAACCGGCAGCGGGGTGTGGGGATGGCGATGATCTCCCACACCATGAGCGACCTGATGTCTCTGACGGCCGAAGAGGACAGGATGAAGGCCAAGGGGTTCGTCGAGCGCTCCGGCATGGTGATCTGCGGCGGCCTGCCCTCAGCGGAGATGCCGATGCTCAACACCGCCATCCCCTTCTCCCGCGCCGAACAGCGCATGCTCATCGGTTGGCAGGACCCGCCCGCCTGGGACTCGGCCACCGGCGCGGAAGCCGCCCCGCCCGGGCGCGGCAAGTTCCTCGTCAAGGTCGGCGGGCGCCCCGGTATCCCGGTCCAGGTCCAACTCACCTCCGTGGAGAAGAGCATCAACGACACCAACAAGCTCTGGCACGAGACGTCCCGCGTCTCCCAGCGCGTCGATCAGGAGACGGTCGCGTGAGCAACCAGTCCAACCGGCGCAAACGCGGCCCGAGCGCGACCAGCCCCGAAAACATCATGCTCTGGTGCGGACTGATCCTGTTGGCCTTGCTGGTGGCGGGCACCTGGGTTCCCCTGCACGTGAGCAACCTGATCACCGGTGGCTCCCAGGATCTGCCGCTGGACCCCTTCGGTCTGTTGCTCGGTCTGTTCTTCGGCTCCCTCTTTTGGACCGGCGCCGCCACCGGCGTCCTGATCGGCCTCCTCGTCCTGGCCGCGGGGATCGCGACCCTGATCGTGTGGTTCGTGCGCCGCCGCGGTCACAAGCGCACCCGCGTCGACGCCTCGGCCGCCTACATGGGGCGCGGCCAGGACCTGGCCGCGCTCACCGAAGCGGGCGCCTCGGCCACCGCCGAGCGCCTGGGTGTGAAGGACTCCCCCGGCGTTCCGATCGGCCGCACCGTGGCCGGAAAGCAGATGCTGTACGGGTCCTGGGAGGACATGCACGTCGACATCTGGGGGCCGCGCACCGGAAAGACCACCTCCCGGGGCGTGCCCGCCATCATGTCCGCGCCCGGCGCGGTCCTGGTCACCTCCAACAAACGCGACATCCTCGACGCCACCCGCGGCCCCCGCGCCGGCAAGGGCCTGGTGTGGCCCTTCGACCCCCAGCAGATCGCGCTGGAAGAGCCCTCCTGGTGGTGGAACCCGTTGAGCTATGTGACCGACGAGGTCAAGGCCGCCCAGCTGGCCGGGCACTTCGCTGCCGGGTCACGCGAAGCCGGTGCCCGCTCAGACGCCTACTTCGACGGCGAGGGGCGCAACCTGCTTGCCAATCTGCTGCTTGCGGCCGCGCTGGACTCCCGGCCCATCACCGGTGTCTACACCTGGCTGACCCGCCCCACTGATGACACCGCCGTGCACATCCTCACCGAGCACGGCTTCCCCCTTCAGGCCGACGGGTTGTCGGGCATCATCGAGGCCCCCGACAAACAGCGTGCGGGCGTGTTTGGCACCGCCATGCAGATGGCCTCCTGCATGACCAACCGGCGTATCGCCCCCTGGATCACCCGCACCGGGCCCGACGACACACGCCCGCACTTCGACCCCCACGAGTTCGTCCGTGAGGGCACGGGCACCCTCTACAGCCTGTCCAAGGAAGGAGCCGGAACCGCCGGGCCGCTGGTGACCGCGCTGACCGTCGCCGTGGTGGAGGCCGCCGAAGAACTCGCGGCCACCATGCCCGGCGGGCGCCTGTCCAACCCCATGCTGGGCGTCCTCGACGAGGTCGCCAACGTGTGCAAGTGGTCTGAACTGCCCGCCATGTACTCCCACTACGGGTCGCGCGGCATCGTCCTCATGGCGATCCTCCAGTCCTGGTCTCAGGGCGTGGAGGTGTGGGGTCAGGAGGGCATGCGCAAGCTCTGGTCGGCCTCCAACATCAAGGTCTACGGCGGCGGCGTGTCCGAGACCCAGTTCTTGCAGGAGCTGTCCCAGCTCATCGGTGACTACGACCGCGAAGCGGTCTCGGCCAGCGTTAGCCGGGACGGGCGTTCCACCAGCCACCAGCTCACCAGTCAGGCCGCGATGGACGTCGCCGACCTGGGCGCGATCCCCCGTGGCCGGGCGGTGGTCATCGCTTCCGGAGCGCCACCGACCCTGATTGAGACCGTGCCCTGGATGCAGGGCACGCACGCCGACGCCATCAAGAAGTCCATCGCTGACCACGAACCCGGGGGAATCCGGTGACGATCGACACCGACGACCAGAGCTATCAGGACGCGCTGGCCGACATGATGGCCTTCGTCGAAGGCACGCCCGCCGACAGCGACCCAGCACCGTCACCACCGGCCGCACCCGACCCGGGCGGGTGGGAGGACGACGACGAAGCCGACGCTGAGCTGTACTACGGGTCGGTGGACGAGTTCGTCCGCGAGGTCATCCTCCCCATGTACCGGCGCAAGGTCGGCGCTCGCGGCTCCCGCCGCTGGTCGGCCGAATGGTGGCGCTCGGCAGAAGCGGTCTCCCGTCTGGAAGCCCTGTGGCGGTCTTGGGAGAACCTGCGTCTGGACGGCGCCACCGGCATGAGCACCTGGTGGCGCGACCACGCCGACTACCAGATGAACATCCTCTTCGACCCGGACGGCCCGTTCGGGCGTAGCGAAGACGAGAACAAGCCCGGCGCCCCCCTGCCGTATACCCCGCCGCCGCCGGGGCTGTTCACCGACGCCCGCAATGACCGCTGACTTGGAGGCCAGGTGAACGAGTCCGACGGCATCGACGAGGCGCTCGGCCGGAGCCTGCGCGGGATGATGCAGCTGGCCGAACAGAACGGGCGCCAGTGGTCCGAGGTCCTCCGGCGGATGCGCGAGATCGCCCGCCTCCGCCAGGAGGAGGCCGCGCGCCGGGCTGAAGCCCGAGCCCGTTACCAGGCCGCATGGGAGAAGGCTCAGGAGAAGCTCGCCGTGGTCGACGACCCCGAGTGGTGGGACCAGGCCACCCCGGAGCAGATCGCGGAGGTCTATGAGGTCGCGGTCAGCTGGCGTGAGCACGAGGTGGAAGCCGCCCGCGTCGACGACGTGATCTACGACGAGGTCCTGGAACGCTACGACCACGACCTGCGCACCCCCTCTGCCGAGCAGGTCCGCGAGGACCTGGAGAAGATTGAGGCGCAGCGCAAGGAACAGGAGCAGGAGTCCGACGCCGAGCGCGGTGAGGAAGGCTCGCTCGTACCGGAGCCCGAGGCCAAGGAAGAAGCTAAGGCAGAGGCGGCCGAGACCAACCCGCCCACCTGGGACTCCGAGGAACGTCGCACGCTGGTCGAACAACAGATGCGCGATGAGGGCGTCGCCCCCGAGCTTGTCGAGACCCGCATGCGAGTGGACAGGATGAATGCCACGCACCCGCGCGATGCCATCCAGGGCAAGCATGCGGCCACCCGGCTGCGCGGCCCCCGCGGCCGCTCCCGAACCCGACAGGCCGAAAGCGCCATGGGTCGCTGAACCCCACACAGCAGGGTGGGCCACCCCGGAGAACGGGGTGGCCCACCCTGCTGTTTCACGGGATGCCACCGGCCAATACCCCGATTGCCTGCTGACCCTCGTCTGCCATGGGACAGAGTCAAACAAAACCCCCTAAACGGTGTTCGGATCATGGAGGCTTGGGCTGGCCGGAACCGACCATAGGTGTCTAACGTTCGATGTCAGGACCCTTTTCTCTGCCCTGGCGGTGCTCAGAAGAAGCTGTAGGAAGTGCGGAGGGCGACGTGCGGATCGTGGGAGGTGCCGCCCCCTGCTGTGCTCGTCTCACCGCTTCCACGGCGTCCTCTGGCAAGCTGGGACTGCTTTTCCCTGCGTCCCGCAGCGCTGTGAAGAACTGCGTTTTCTCCGCAGCATCGGCATGGAGAAACTCTTCGGGGTGATGTGGCAGATCTGCGTTGGGGGCACCTCGCTCCCCGGCCATGAACACCACCTTCTGCACTTTCTGCCACTGCTCATGCTCGGCGAGCCTGTCCGCGTCGCCCGCGTAGGCGACCTGGGCCACCCGGTCGGCCCGTTCGTGCAGGGCCAGCATCGTGGGGGCGGTGACCGCGTTCAATTCGTCGCGATTGAGGAGATGTTTAGAGTATTGCCAATACTGCGACAGCCACATCCGCGCATCATCGTGACTGAAGGGCACGCGGCCGTCACCACGGATCTCCTGTAAGACCTGGCTTGCCTGTGGTTTCTGCTCCCATCGGCCATCAGAGGCTCGCTCGTTATTGTAGTGAATGACACCGTCCCGATCGGTGACGATGATCCGATCTACATCAGCGCAGGTCTCCAATACCTCTACCGAACGTGGCAATTGATCGAATGAGAAATCGTGGAACTCAGCATCGGACCACCGGGCCTTCTCGGGCGGCTGGCTCAGATATCGACCGACCAGGTCTAAGCAACTGCGATCGGAGGGGGTAGCCACGACTACGGACTCGACCTCAAACCCACGATGAACCTGGACCGTGGCACCATCTTCTCTAGTGGTGTCAACCGGTTTGGACAACTCCTCTGCGTATTTGAGTAGGTACTCGGGCCGACTGTAGGTGTTCTCGATGATCAGCCCATAGCCTTTGGCGTGAGCGTAGTTGCGGGTCATGTCGGACCATGCATACATCGCCTGTGCGGTATGTTCCAGCATCGCATGCGGATCATTCCGCATAATCTCGTCTAGATCTGGATGGAAAAGTCGGAATTCATCCGGCTTGATTTCAGCGATATTCCCACCATGGCGGTCCATGATTCCGTGAAAGGCGCTCGACTTACCCGCTCCGGTCTGTCCTCCTAGGAGCACCACGACTGGCTTGTCTCCGGGGGGCACCGGATCGACGTCCCCGAACACCAGGTCCTTGATGTACTCGTCGAAGATCTCCTGGAGCCGCTCCGGGCGCACCTCGTAAGGGGGCGGCATCGCTCAGGCCTCCCGCAGCTGGTCGATCTCTCCCTGGAGTTGCTGAATCAAGGCGATTATTTCGCCGCGACTCAGGTCGTGATTGCTCTTGATCCTCCAGGCTCGCTTCATCTGCTGCTTCGCCTCCTCCTTGACTTCGGGGGTGGTGGCGGCTTCAGCCACCCGCATGTATGCGGCTGCGGCGCGGGTGGCGGTCTCTCGGAGGGCCTCGAAGATCACTGCCTCGGGGGTTTCCGGGTCGTTCAGGGTGATGTTGTCCACGGTCGTCTCCTCTTGTTGGGGGGCGCGGATGCGCAGTGTCTTTCCGTCATGTGCCGCGTACTCTCCGGGCGCGATGAGTTCGCCGTCGGCCAGGGCGATGCCGGTCAGGTCGAGTTCGGTGAACGCCAGCACAGGCAGGCGGCGGATGAGCGCAGCGGCTGTGGTCTGATCCACCAACACTGCCAACAGGTTCTTGTGGTGGGTCAGCCCTTGGGGGCCCTCGGCGGCAGCCCGGATGCGGGTTGCTCCCCAGTGAGCACGGGCTTCACGTACTCCCTGCTCGCTCACGGATGCCAGTCCGGCCTCGACCAGCAGGCCGGGTGAGACCAGGGCCCCGTCGGGGGTCCCACTGTCGGTGATGACGAGGATGCCCCCGGTCTCGCTCACCCATGCCATGCGGCTGCCCAAGGTGTCGCGAACCTGGTCCGACGGCAAGTACTGCACAGGTTTCTCGGTTCGGCTGTCCATTTCACCCCCCTTATTGCGTTCCTTAGCCTACACAAAAAAGTGTAGGTTAAGGTATACATTTTGTCGAGGGGCAACCTAGGTTGAAGAACAACCGCCTACGAGCCACGTAGTCGCAGCAAGTGGAGGAGCCGCCCATGACGACGTCCAACAGTGCACGCATCACTCTTTTGGTGTGCGGGTTGGCCACGTTCGTTGGGCACCCCTTCCGATTCAGGGACCGTCGACGAAGAGCGGTTCTTCCACGGCTGCTGGACTGAAACTTCGGGGCTGGCGGCTCGGCAACGGCAGCCCTCTCCAGGCCGCAACCTGGGTCTGGCACACTCGCCCGGGTCCCCGCCCCACCTGCGTCCGCTCATCTGGTGGAGGTCGGCAATCGATTGGTTGGTATTCATCCTTGTTTAACGGCTGATCTCACTCTGCGTGGTTGTCGAGGGCGTAGTGAGACCACGGGCTTCCCGTCTCGGCCGCCAGGGCGGTGATGTGAACGTGGTGGTAACCGAGCATCCGGGCAACGACCGGTACCGGGGCCTGGGGGGGCGAGCTGGCGGATGGCCGCGGTGCGCCTGGTGAAGGTCGGGAGCCCCTTCTTGCGCATCCGGTGAGCGAACGTGCTGGTGTCCATGGGCTGTCCGGCTCGGCGCCCGGGGAAGAGCCAGCGCGCCCCGGGCTTGGTCGCGGTGGTCAGGTTCGGCCTCCGGGCGGCGAAGTCGCGCAGCAGGTCGGCGAACGGCTCGGGGACCGGGGCTGGCGGGTCGCCGAACCGGATGCTGAGACGTTTGTCCTCTTCGACCAAGTCGTCGAGGGTGAGCCGACAGATCCGGCTGAGTGGTTGGGCGAAGAGCAGCGCCAGCACCACGACCACCCGGTCCATCAGATCCAGCTCCTCGTCCTCGACCGCCCGGCGCAGCAACTGCATCCGCTTGTCGTGGCCGATGGGGGCTGGGTTCGCCGTGTTGCGGTGCGGGATGAGCAGCCGCGGCATCAGGCGTGAGGTCATGGTCCAGCGCAGGAATTTCTGGGCGGGGCGGCGGGTGCGGAACAGGATCGCGTTGATGACCTTGCGGTGGTCGGCCCACTTCTTGCCTTTGGGGGCATCGTCGGGCATGAGCGGGGCGAGCAGGGCCCACTCGGCATCGGTGAGTTCATGACGTCCGGGCACGTTCACCAAGCCTGCCAGGGCAGACCCTGCTCCACTCCCACTTCCAAAAAACAGGGCCTACTGAGTTTTTCGTTAGTTCTTCGGGTATGAGGGGATTGGTCGTGCGAGCATCACGGCATGCCCCTCACAACCGAGCCCCCTGCTTCTGAGGAAGCCGTCCCGCCGCTGACCCGCCCGCAGCTGGCCGAGGCCCGGCGTATGCGCGCAGCCGAACTCTTTGACCAAGGCGACCATTCCCAGGCCGAGATCGCCCGGATGCTCGGCGTCTGCGCGGACAGTGTCCGGCGCGGGAAACGCCTGTGGGAACAGGGCGGGGTGGCGGCGCTGCGTCGTCGCCCGCCTACGGGGCGGCCTCCCAAGTTGGCCGAGGAGCAGGTGAAGCAGGTCCGTGCCGCCTTGGAGCAGGGCGCCCAGGCCCACGGGTTCGCCTCCGAGTTGTGGACCTTGGAGCGGGTGGGGCTGGTGGTCGAGCGCGTGACGGGGGTGGAGTTGGCCCCTGCGTCGGTATGGCGGCTACTGACCGTGCGGTTGGACTGGAGCCTGCAACGACCCCAGCGCACGGCCGCCGAGCGCGACGAGTCTGAGATCGCCCGGTGGGTGGCGCACGAGTGGCCACGCATCAAAAGGGGGCACTGAAGAATCGGGCATGGATCGTGTTCTTCGACGAATCGGGCATCTCGCTGCTGCCCCAGGTGCGCCGCGCCTACGCACCCCGCGGCCGCACCCCCACCCTGACCCACCGGTTGAACTGGAAACGCGCCTCGATGGCCGCCGCGTTGGGATACCACGCCGCCGAGGCCGGACGCGGGGCCCGGTTGTGCTTCGACCTGCGTCCGGGCAGCTATGACGCCGACGCGCTGATCGCGGTACTCGAACAGCTCAAACGCTTCTACGAGGGCGAGCGGGTGGTGCTGGTCTGGGACGGGTTGAGCGCGCACTGGAGCCGGGCCATGCGCGCCTGGGTGGCAGACCAGGACTGGCTCACCCTGGAGCGTCTGCCCGCCTACGCCCCCGAACTCAACCCCGTGGAGATGCTGTGGTCGGCCATCAAGGCGCGGGAGTTGGCCAACGTGGCCGGTGACCACCTGGCCGACGTCGCCGACGCAGCAGAACAAGGCATCAACCGCATCTGCGCGGACGAGCGGCTCGCGTGGTCCTTCCTGACCCACACCGGCCTGGAGATCCACCCCTCATACCCGAAGAACTAACGAAAAACTCAGTAACTACCCGGCCTTGGGGAAACTCCCAACGTTCGTACTCAGGGCGGCCTGGGACCTGCCCCACCTGTTTCCCGATCTGAACCTGGGGTTGGGCGAGGTCAACCAGCTGGCCGGGATCGCCTCCCTGGCGGTGGCGGTGGCCACCGGGGCCGTGACGGTGTGGGCGGTGCTCCACCCACCCAACCCCCACACCCCGAAGGCCCCAGCGGGTGGGGGCGCGGGCAACACGATCACCGGTGCCCCCTCCGGGACCACCGTGCAGGCCCACACCGTCGAGGGCGGGGTCGGCAACACCACCCACCACAGTGGGGGCGGGGACCATATCGACTTCTCCGACGGCACCTTCCACGACAAGGTCGTCGGAAAGCACGAGGAACACCACCACCGTCCCGACACCCCGGATGACACGGGCCGCTGATGACCGACCCCACCCCCCGCGACCACGTCGACTTCTCCGGCGGCACGTTCCACGGCCCCGTTACCGGCAAGCACCAGGAGCACCGTTACCACGGGCCTCGTCGCCCTGGTGACACGGACCACCGATGACCGAACCCACTCCCCGACCAGATGCCAGTGTGCCTGGTGCGCGTAACACCATCGAGGGTGACCCGTCGGGCACTACAGCCCAGGCCGGGGTCATCCACGGCGGGGTGGGCAACCACACGACCACGATCGTCAACCAGGGTCCCGCCGCGGTGAGGGCGTTGTTCGCGGTGCCGGCCCCACCGGATGGGTTCACCGGACGGGCCGAGCAGCTCCAGGAGGTGCTGGACCGTCTCACCCCCACGGGTACGGGCGCGGTCGGGGATCGACCACCGCGGGGGTCGGGTGCGGTGGTGGTGTCGGCTCTGGCGGGGATGGGCGGGGTGGGTAAGACCGCTCTGGCGTTGCAGGCCGCCGCGGTGGCGGCGGGGCGGGGGTGGTTCTGCGCCCAGTTGTTCGTGGACCTGCACGGCTACACCCCCCACACCCCACCCGTCGAAGCCTCCGCTGCCCTGGACGCCTTGTTGCGGCAGGTGGGGGTGGATCCCGACGACATCCCCACGCACCTGGAGGAGCGGGCGGCGTTCTACCGGGCGGCGCTCCACGCCCTGGCCCAGGCCGACGAACGGCGTCGTCCGGTGTTGGTGGTGGCCGACAACGCCCACAGCCTGGACCAGATCGAACCCCTCCTGCCCGGGCCCGGTGGGCACCGGTTGGTGGTGACCTCCTGCGAACGGTTGACCGTCAACGGCCACCAATCCCTGACCCTGGACACCCTGGACGAGAACGAGGCCGTCGAACCTGCCGGTCCACCCGCAGGGGGTTGGGCACCGTGATGTGCCACGACACCCTGACCTGACCGGGTTCACCCTCCTGAGGATACTGTGACTTTGGTCATATTTCAGGGGAGTTCGAGCGGATGCGGACACTGACACGCTGGCGTCTGGGCTTCCTAGAATGGGATTCGTTTTTTGCAGAATAAAACAACTTGGGCCACAAAAAGCGACAGAAGGCCCTGAAGTCGCAAAATAGACAAGGCTCCACTTGCCCACGCGTGGAATAAATCGATTGAAAATTAACGCTGTTCGGTTTTTGTGTGCTTGTGAAGCGATGCATATCGACTGTTCTCCCTGCGCATGCGGTGGTATTCCTTGAAACGTCATGCCCTTGCCATAAAAAGGAAACGGAGGTTCAACGGGATGGCGAAGAAACAAAGGAGTGTCCGTATCCGCCGAATGCTGGCCGCGGGGGCGGCTTCCGTCCTGGGGGCGGCGCTCCTGACGGCGGCACCGGCTCCGGCCGCAGCGGCCGGATGCTACGACCAGGGCTGCAACGGTGAAGACCCTTACGCCATGGGGTGCGTGAACGACGCGGTCATGGTGAGCCTGGACTACGTCCAGACCAGCACCGGCACCGGGCGAGCCGAGCACTGGCACTCGCCGGCATGCATGGCCGACTGGGCCACGACCCGGATCTACTCCGGGCCGACCGACAACGCCTGGGCGGGTATCCAGCAGGCCCCCTGGGGCGTGGGTGCCCTGTATGGCCAGTACTCCGACACCACTCGCTACGACCTGTACACCTACCCCTGGGTAGTTACGCCCCTCCTGCCCGGTTCGCAGGTTAACTGCGCGGCCGGGACCGTGACCAACAACGGGTCCGAGCCCTACGCCTACCCGGCCTGCGCCTGAGGCCGATCACCACCGGGCCCGGCGCGCACCGCGTGCCGGGCCCGCCCCCTACCCGAAGGAGGGACACATGGAGCCCGGAGCGGAAGGCCAGGGTGAAAAGCAGAGCCAGAAAGGACAGGACCAAGGCGGGGGCGCTGCGTCTGCACACAGCAGCGGCGTAGTAGCGGCTGCCAAATGGGGTGCGATCGCGGCTATCGTGGCGGCGCTCCTGGGGGCGGTGGGTGTTCTGGGACCGCCGGTGGTCGAGGCCCTGGTGACGAAGTGGGAGGAGACCCCGAACCCCGCACCGAGCGGCACGCCGACCCCTTCGCCGGAGGTCTCCTCCCCCGTCCCCGTCACGGACACCCCCGATGATCCACCACCTGCGCCGGAGCCGGTTGGCTATGACTGTTCACCGGTCCCGGGCCGGGAGACGGTGCTGGCCACCGTGGTCTACACCGAGGGCTTGGGGCTCAACGCGTTCTGCGGGCCGGCGAACTCCTACCCGCGCGCGCAGCCGAGCAACTACCCCGAGTCGGAGACCCTCACCATCGTCTGCCAGGTCCGCGATGGCCAGTCCGTGGACGACACCGACGACGTCCCGGGCCGGTACACCGGCGCATGGGCGGTGTGGAACAAGCTCTCCAACGGGGCGTGGGTGTCGGACCTGTACGTGGACACCCCCAAGGTCGAGGGCGACACCCCACCCGAGGGCATCCCCCTGTGCGAGGACGTATAGAACTCTGAGCCGACGCGCGGGTCCGTCCCCGGCAGGCCGGGGACGGACCCGCGCGTCGGCCGGGGTCGAGGAGGATTACTACAGGATTTAGCGGTAGAGCCGTGACCTGAGTGACGGTTCGGTGACGGGGCCGATTTGCCCAGTTCGCGGCCCCTACGTTCGTGGCCATGCCGCATGAGTACCTCTCCGACGACCAGATCACCCGCTACGGCCGCTTCCCAACGAGCTGTCGGTGGCTGACCTGGAACAGTGCTTCCGCTTGACCCCTGACGCCCTCATCTGGCCCGCAGCAAACGCACCCCCGCCACCCAGCTCGGTTGGGCGGTGCAGTGGGGCACCGCGCGCATGCTCGGCGTCTTCCAGGCCGACCACCCCACTCGGGTGCCCGGACGAGCGGTGGCCTTCGTCGCAGACCAGCTCGACGTCGACCCCGGGGTCCTTCCCGACTACCGCGTCAGGGGCCCATCTGGCCTCCATCGGCTACCACTTCGGCTCCAAGGACAACCTCATGAACACCGCCGTGCTGGAGGCGGCCAGCGAGTGGGGCGACACCTTCGAGGCCGCCGTGCGCACGGCTGAGGCGAGGAATCCGCACGACCGGGCGCGGGCACTCTTCGAGGCGCTGTTCGGCACCATCCCCGACCGCAGGCCGATGCTGCTGGCGAGCGTGCAGGCGGTCGCCCAGGCCCAGTTCGACCCCGACATCCGCGAGCGGCTCGACGCGGGGTACGCCCAGGCGCGCCTGTCCATGGCGGCCATCGTCCTCGGGGTCCCGGAGGAGGAGGTGAACGAGCACACCGCCGCCTCCCTCGGCTCGGTCGTGTACAGCCTGGTCAGCGGGTACGTGCTCCAGGCCGTGATCGACCCCGGCTCCCTGCCCACCGTCGACCAGGCCCTGGCCGGTCTGCGGACCCTCGCACCGGAACCCGGTGGGAACTGACCTTCGCACCGGCCTCGCGGACGGGGAGCGAACCACGCCCGCGAGGAGGACACGGGGATCCGCCCCGCCCGCGGCTCCGGCGAAGCGGGTGCCCGGCATCCGGAGAACCCGCCTCGCCGGACCGGGCTCAGGCGGTCACCTGGGTGATGCGGATACGGTTGCCGAACGGGTCGCGAAGGCCGCAGTCGATGCCGTACGGGCGCTCGGTGGGCTCCTCGGTGAACTCGACGCCGCGCTCCAGCAGCGTCTCGTGGGTCTTGCGGCAGTCATCCGTCGTCAGGATGAACCAGCCGCCGATCGCGCCCTTGGTCACCAGGTCGCGGACCTGCTCCGCCGTCTCCTCGGACATCCCCGGGCCGCCCGGCCTCTCCAGCAGGATCTCCCGCTCGGGCTGGCCGGGGACACGGACGGTCAGCCACCGCATGGCCCCGAAGTCGATATCGGCGCCGACCTCCAGGCCGAGCTTGCCCACGTAGAAGTCGAGGGCCTCGTCCTGGTCGAGGACGAACATCTGTGAGTGCGTGATCGCGTTGAACATGTGTACGACTGTAGTGAGCAGGCCTGGAGAAGACTTATCCGAAACCGCTCAGTCGTCGGCCGGCGCTGAGGGCGCCCGACTCGGTCGCGCCCACGCCATCGTGAAGCACGTCGGCACGACCGGGGCCGCCGCCTCCCGCCGGAACTCCCTCGGTGACGTCCCGACGATGGCGCTGAACGTGCGGCTGAACGTCCCCAGGCTCCCGAAGCCGACCTCGAAGCAGATGTCGGTCACGCTGCGGTCGGTCGCGCGCAGCAGGAACATCGCGCGCTCGACGCGGCGGCGCTGGAGGTAGCGGTGCGGGCTCTCCCCGAAGGTGGCCCGGAAGGTGCGTGAGAAGTGCGCCTCGGACACGTGGGCGATCCGCGCCAGGGCCGGAACGTCCAGGGGCTGCGCGTAGGCGCGGTCCATCGCGTCCCGTGCCCGGAGCATGCGGCGGTTGCTGTCCTCCACTGCGCGGTTCATGCGACCATCATGCCCCCGCGCCCGCTGTGCCCACGCCGCCCCGTTCCCCGCACTCGACGCGGACGACGAGACGGCCGCCCGGGGCAGGACCCGAACGGCCGTCATCACGTGGTCGGTCCGCCGATCGGCACCGGCCGGTCAGCGCCCGAGGCCGAACCCGGCGGGCTTGCCGTCCTCGGCGACCTCCCGGCGCAGCCGCTCGCCCTTGGCGTAGGCCTGGGACCTGAGCCCCTCCTGGAACCGGGCCATCCGCTCGGACAGCTCCGGGTCACCGGCGGCCAGCATGCGCACGGCCAGCAGGCCGGCGTTGCGGGCGGCGCCCACCGCCACGGTCGCCACCGGCACTCCCGCGGGCATCTGCACGATCGACAGCAGCGAGTCCATGCCGTCCAGGTACTTGAGCGGTACCGGGACGCCCACCACCGGGAGGGTCGTCACCGACGCGAGCATGCCCGGCAGGTGGGCCGCGCCGCCCGCTCCGGCGATGATCACCTTCAGGCCGCGGTCGGCCGCCTCCGTCCCGTACTGGATCATCTCGTGCGGCATCCGGTGCGCGGAGACGACGTCGGCCTCGAAGGGGACGTCGAACTCCCGCAGAGCGTCCGCGGCCTCACGCATCACCGGCCAGTCGGAGTCCGATCCCATCACGATCCCCACGGCGGGGCCCCGCCCGTTGGCGCTGTCGGTCACTGGTCGTCTCCTCGAAGGTAGTCGGCGGCGTCGCGGGCGCGCTCCAGGAGGTCCCGGTAGTCGTCGCCCGTGACGGTGACGTGCCCGATCTTGCGGCCCGGACGCACGTCCTTGCCGTAGAAGTGCACCTTCACCTCGGGGTCCTTGGCCATGACGTGCAGATAGCGGCGGTAGACCTCGGGGTCCCCACCGCCCAGCAGGTTGGCCATGACGGTGTAGGGGGCCGTGGTGCGCGGGGCGCCCAGCGGCAGGTTCAGCACCGCGCGCAGGTGCTGCTCGAACTGGGACGTACGGGCGCCCTCGATGGTCCAGTGGCCGGAGTTGTGCGGGCGCATCGCCAGCTCGTTGACGACCACGCCGTCCGCGGTCTCGAACAGCTCCACGGCCAGGACGCCCGTGACGTCCAGGGCGTGCGCGATCTCGATCGCCAACTCCTGGGCCCGGGTGGCCTTCTCCTCGTCGAGGCCGGGAGCGGGGGCGATCACCTCGTGGCAGATGCCGCCGCGCTGCACGGTCTCCACGACCGGGTACACCGCGACCTGCCCGTGCGGGGAGCGGGCCACCTGGACGGCCAGCTCCCGGGAGAAGGCCACCTTCTCCTCCACCAGCAACGGGACCTCCTCCTGGACAGCGCGGTCGACGACCTTCGCGGCCTCCGCGGGGCCGTCGACGATCCACACGCCCTTGCCGTCGTAGCCGCCGCGCGCCGCCTTGAGCACGACCGGCCAGCCCGTGTCCTCGGCGAAGGCGCTCACGTGGTCGGCGGTGGTGACCGGACGCCAGCGCGGGGAGGGCGCGCCGAGTTCGGCCATCCGGGTGCGCATGCGCAGCTTGTCCTGCGCGAAGCGGAGGGCGTCGCGGCCCGGGCGCAGCAGGCCGCCCGCCTCCTCCACGGCGCGCAGGACGGGTTCGGGTACGTGTTCGTGGTCGAAGGTCACCACGTCGCAGGCCTTGGCGAAGGCCAGGACGTCGTCCAGCCCCCGGTCGTCCCCCAGGGTGACGTCACCGCAGACCAGGGCGGCGCTGTCGGTCGGGCTGGCGGCCAGGACCGAGAAGTCCACTCCCAGTCCGATGCCCGCTTGGTGAGTCATCCGGGAAAGTTGTCCGCCTCCCACCATTCCGACACGGGGGACAGTGCGGTTACGCTCGCTCACAGTTCCTCAACTCATGCTCGTCCACCGCGGTGACGGGACGGCTCCGCGCGATGCGGAACCTGGCCGTTTCGGCTCGGAACCCGCGGCCGGGGTCCTGCTCCAGTCCCCGGCTAGAGTCTAGGGCGTGCCCGCTCCGTGCCCCGAGGGCCCACCCCCGCCCCAGGTGAGCGGCCCGCCGGGCCGGGACACGAGACGAGCAGACCCCCAGACCGACGGGAGATCCAGTCCGTGCGTGAGTTCCTCCAGCGGCGCCCCCGGGTCGCCAGGCTCACCGCCGAGGTGGGCCGGTTCGGCTCCGTGGGGGCCATCGCCTACGTGGTCCAACTCGGTGTGACCAACCTCCTGTGGGGGGTCGGCACGGACCCCCTCGCCGGCCAGGTGGTCGGCACCGCGTGCGCGATCGCGATCGCGTTCGTCGGCAACCGGTTCTGGACCTACCGGGACCGGGCGCGCACGGGGTACGCGCGCGAGACGGTGCTGTTCCTGGTGATGAACGGGGTGGGGATGCTCCTCCAGCTCGGCTGCCAGGGTTTCGCGGTGTACGTGCTGGCGTTGGAGGGCCAACTGGCGCACAACGTCGCGGGGAACGTCGTCGGTGTCGGGCTGGGCACGCTGTTCCGGTTCTGGTCCTACCGGACGTGGGTGTTCCCGCCTCAGGAGCCGATCGTGTGGGAGGGCTCCGACGAGGCGGTGCGGAGCCGGGCCTCGAGCCCGTCGGGTGCGGATCCGGCACGGAACCCGAACCTCTGACGGTTCCCCTCCTCGGCGACGCGCGCCGTGGTGAGGAACCGGATCGTCGGTCCCGGGTGCGACACTGACCGCGTACCCGACGACCCCACAGCGGAGAACCGATGACGACGGACCCACGCCCCGCGACCACCGCGACCGCCGGCATCGTGCGGGGGGTGCGCGACGACCAGCTCACGTACCCCACCCCGTGTACCGGTATGACCGTCGGCGCGCTCCTGGACCACCTCGACGGCCTGTGCGCGGCCTTCACCGCGGCGGCGGTCAAGGAGTTCGGCGCGGCCGACGACGCTCCCCCGGTCCCGGACGCGTCACGGCTGGCCCCGGGCTGGCGCACGCGGATCCCCGCCCGGCTCGACGGACTGGCGCACGCGTGGCTCCGGGAGGCGGCCTGGACCGGCATGACGCGGGCGGGCGGTCTCGACTTCCCGGCCGCGGACGCCGGAGCCGTCGCGGTCGACGAGGTCCTCATCCACGGCTGGGACCTGGCCGTCGCGACCGGTCAGGCCTTTCCCGGTGACGATCCCGCGCTGGCGGAGGCGGTGCGGACGGCCCACGGCTGGGCGCGGTCGGTCGTGGCCGACAACCCCGAGGGCACTCCCGGCCTGTTCGGGCCGCCGGTGGTCGTGGCGGACGACGCGTCCCTGTTCGAACGGTTGCTCGGGTTGACCGGCCGGGACCCCTCCTGGCGCCCGGACGGCGGCTGAGCCCCGGCACCGGCGCCGCCCGCTGAGCGGGTGCCCTCAGGCCCGCGCGACCGCGCTCGTCCGGCGCAGACCGGCGCGCCGGGCGAACCACGTCACCGTCAGGGCGTAGCTGACCATCACCCCCACCGCGAGGGCCAGCCCGAACGGTCCGCCCATCCCCGGCGGTCCGGCACCGATCACGACCCCCGTGCCGATCGCCGCCGTCCGTCCCTCCAGCACGCACAGGACGAGCTGGACGAGGCCGTTGACCAGGTGCAGCCCGATCGCCGCCTCCAGGCCTCCGGTGCGCCAGGTCAGCCACGCCGTGCTGGTTCCCATGACGGTGAGCGTCGCCGTGGTCCACACGTCGCCGGGGTAGGCGGAGGCGTACAGGGCGGCGAACAGGGTCCCGCTCGCGAGGATCGCCGGGGCGGGCGAGCGCAGCACCCGGGCCACGGCCCGGTCTCCGCCGGGGCCGTGGGCGGGCGCGCCCAGTGAACCGACCCACTGCATGACCAGGCCCCGCAGGGTGACCTCCTCGGCCACCGACTGGAAGGGCACCAGCAGCAGGATGACGAGGATCGACACCGACACCGCCGCCACCTCGGCCCCGCTGGACGCGCCGCCGGACATCGTCCCCGTCCGGAAGTCGTCCGACAGCGACAGGTAGAGCAGCACGCTCACGGCGACGGGGGCCACGGCCAGGGCCACGCAGCGCCCCAGCCACGGCCACCTCATCCGCCCCTCGACCGACATCAGCGTGCCCACGCGGCGCCACTGCACCACCCGTACGACGAGCAGCACGATCGGGATGAGCAGCGCGGCCGAGACCAGGCCGATCGCCAGGCTCGCGATCTCCCCCACCCGGACCGAACCCGTACCGAGTCCGCCGCCCTCGGCGAGGGCGACGATCGTCAACGCCAGGGCGACGGCGACCCAGAGGAAGAACAACAGGAACGCCAGGACCAGGAGCGACAGGGGCGGCACCCACCAGCGGTATCGCGAACCGCGCGCGAGTCTGTGATAGGGCTCACCCTCCGGCGCCTCGGCGGGGGCGAACCCGCTGGTCCGCACCGGTCGGGGCGGCGGCCAGGCCCAGACCGCGGGATCCGGGTTGACCGCCGGGTGCCCTCCCGGGGGCGTCAACCGCCCTCCCCCAGGCGGTCCCGCCCAGGTCTGCTCATGGGTCCACGCACCATCAGCCCGCCCCTCCGGCCCCTCAGGGGCGGCGGGCCAGGACGAACCAGGCGGTGGTGGCGCATTTCCCATGGTGCGCAGAGACTACTATCCGGGCTTGTATTGCCAGCGTTAAGGGCACGCCGTTAACGCCTGGTCACGGTATGGACCGACCCTTCCGGACCCCTGTTCGACACCCCTCGGGCCGGCCCCGCCCGAACCCGCGCGCCCCGCCGTCGCCCCGGAATAGGTCCGTGGCCGCCCCCCGTTGCAACGGATGGCAGGTGGGAGAGACGCCACAGGCCAAGATCCCGTTCCGCTGACCTACGATTGGGTACATGTCCTCCACACCATCCACCGAGCAGGTGCACAAGGCCCTGGCCACGGTGCAAGACCCGGAGATCCGCCGCCCCATCACCGACCTCGGCATGGTCAAGAGCGTCGACATCGCCGACGACGGTGCCGTGCGCGTCGGCATCTATCTCACGGTGGCCGGTTGCCCCATGAAGGGCCGTATCGAGAAGGACGTGACCGAAGCGGTGACCAAGGTCGCCGGGGTCACCTCCGTCGCGGTCGAACTCGACGTGATGAGCGACGAGCAGCGCAAGGAACTCCAGACCAAGCTCCGCGGCGGCCAGGCGGAGAAGGAGATCCCCTTCGCCAAGCCGAACTCCCTGACCAGGGTCTTCGCCGTCGCCTCGGGCAAGGGCGGGGTCGGCAAGTCGTCCGTGACCGTCAACCTCGCCGCCGCCATGGCCGCCCAGGGCCACAAGGTCGGCGTGGTCGACGCCGACATCTACGGCCACTCGGTGCCGCGCATGCTCGGCGCGTCGGACTTCCCGACCAAGGTCGAGGACATGATCCTCCCGCCGACCGCGCACGACATCAAGGTCATCTCGGTCGGCATGTTCACCCAGGGGAACCAGCCGGTCGTGTGGCGCGGCCCCATGCTGCACCGCGCGCTCCAGCAGTTCCTCTCCGACGTCTTCTGGGGCGACCTCGACGTCCTGCTGATGGACCTGCCCCCGGGCACCGGTGACATCGCCATCTCCGTCGCGCAGCTCCTGCCGTCGGCCGAGCTCCTCGTGGTGACCACTCCGCAGCAGGCCGCCGCCGAGGTCGCCGAGCGCGCGGGCGCCATCACCGCCCAGACGCACCAGCGCATCGCCGGTGTCATCGAGAACATGTCGTACTTCGTCCCGCCGGAGGGCGGCGAACCGCTGCACCTGTTCGGCGAGGGCGGCGGTCGAACCGTGTCCGAGGCGCTGACCAAGACACTCGGCACCGACATCCCGTTGCTGGGCCAGGTTCCTCTGGACACCCGCCTGCGTGAGGGCGGCGACGAGGGCAAGCCCCTCGTCCTGACCGACCCCGACGCCGAGGCCAGCACGGTGATCTCGTCGATCGCCGAGAACCTGGTCGGCAAGCCGCGCGGGCTGGCCGGTATGCAGCTGGGCATCTCTCCCGCCGGTCGCTGATCCGTGCTCGTTCTGGGCCCGCCGCTTCGCTTCGGCCCGTGTTCGGGCGACCGTTCCCGGAGGCCGGACCGCTCCGGCTGGTGAACGGCCGGGCCGCGGGCACGACGGCGGCGCTCCGTGGAAGTGGGCGACGTGGAAGGAGGCCCCGGAACCGCGTTCCGGGGCCTCCCGTCGTCTCCGTGTTCCTCGGCCGGGCGTCAGTCGTTGGAGGAGCCGAGCACGATCGTGGCCGTCTCCTGGCCGCCGTCGCGCTCGTAGACGACGTCGATCTCGTCTCCTGGGGAGCGGTCGCGCAGCATGGCGAGCAGCTCCTGCCCGGAGTTCACCCGGCGCCCGTCGAAGGACGTGATCACGTCGCCCGGTTCCAGACCCGCCTCGTCGGCCGGGCCGCCGTCCTCCACCGCGCCGGAGCCGTCCGCGATGACCGCGCCCGCCGTGGGGCTCTGGAGGTCGAGTTCCACACCGATGTCGGCGTAGGCGGTCGACTCGTTGCCGATGAGCCGCTCGACCACGCTCTGCGCCTCGGAGGACGGGATCGCGAAGCCCAGGCCGATGTTGCCGGACCCCTCGCCCATGGAGCCGCCCATGGTGACGATCATCGAGTTGACCCCGATCACCCGCCCCTCGAGGTCGACCAGCGGTCCCCCGGAGTTGCCCGGGTTGATCGCGGCGTCGGTCTGGAGCGCGTAGAACCGGCTGGCGTTCTCCCCCTCGGGGCTGACCGGCCGGTCGGTGGCGCTGATGATGCCCTGGGTGACCGTGCCCGCCAAGCCCAGGGGCGCCCCGATCGCGATGACCTCGTCGCCCACGATGACCTCCTCCGAGTCACCGAACTCCAGCGGCTCGACGTCGATCGGGTCCGCCAGGGACAGCACCGCGAGGTCGGAGCTGGGGTCGGCGCCGACGATGGTCGCGTCGGACAGGCTTCCGTCGCTGTACTCGATCTGGATGCCGTCCTCCTCCAGCACCGAGGACACGTGGTCGTTGGTGACCACGTAGTCTCCCTCGATGACGAAACCCGAGCCGCCTCCGGGCACGCTGGGGTTGGCGCTGCCGATGTACACGACGCTGGGGCTCACACGTTGGGCGACGCCCGCGATGGTGTCGGGGTCGCGCTGGGGTGCCTCGGGCGGCGGCTCGTTCATGACGGGCCCCTCGTCCTCGGGCGCGGCCTCCTGACCGGACGCCGGACTGAACAGTGAGCCCGCGACCCCGCCCGCGCCACCGGCGATGAGGGCCACGACGAGCATGCCGGACAGCGCCATCCACACGGGCACGCCGCGCCTGCGCCTCTCGGTCCCGAACTGCCGCGGAACCTGGCCACCCGTCGGGCCCGGTTGGGCCAGGACCTGCTGGGTGTGGAACTGCTGTCCCTGGGGCTGCTGAGCCGTGGTGGCGAACTGCGGGGGCTGGTTCGGCTGCGCCTGTCCTGCCTGTTGACCGTGTGCCCCCTGTGATCCCTGTGCCACCTGCTGCTGAACCTGGGGCGTCTGCTGGTGGGTCATCCGCGTCGCCTGGACGGGCTGGGGCTCGATCTGGCCGGTGCCGCCCGGTGAGGGCCGGCCGTACGGATGCGCGGCGGCCGGGTCTTGCTGGATCCGTCGCGGTGCCGGGTTCGGCGGGGTTGCGGATGGGTCTCCCGGGCCTGGGGACGGGGTGGGGTTCATGGGATCTCCGCTGCCGGGGGGCGAGGGCTGGGGGGAGGCGTTGCCGTGGCCGGGGGGACCGGCCGTCTGTCGGGGGGCCGCGGTCGCGGTGGGAGCGCGCGCGGGCGGGCAGGCACCGGCGAGAGCGCCCTCCTCCCGGTTCGCGTGCTCGGGGTGGGTGGGGGACCGGTGGTCCCCGGGGACCGGGGGCGGAGTGGCCGGAACCGGCCACTGGGGGAGCTCCGCAGGTTCCTGGCCCGAGGCGGACACCACGCTGTGCCCGCCCGGATCGGGGGGTGTGCCGCCGCTCGGCGGGGTGGCCGCGTCCGGCCCTGCCCCCCGCGCCGAACGGCCATAGTCCTCGCTCAAGACCTGCTCCGTACGTCTGTGTGGTCGGGGTCGGCGCACGGCGCGTCCGGGTGGGCGTCAGGGGAGCCCCCACCTGGACAGACCGCGCTGCACTCTGGCCCAGAACCCGGAGCCCTCGGGCTCCGGCAGCGCGGTCACCGCGGAGGAGGCCAGACCTGCGGGTGCGTCCGCGAGAACCGTGAAGACGAACCCGTCGGACTGCCACACGCTCTGGTACTGACCGACGTCACCGCCGAAGATCGTGTCATGTTGTGTTGTGACGTCACTTCCCCCCGTTCCGGTTCCGGCGTATCCGTCACGAAGTGTGGAGGGATGTTCCGTTCCCAGCTTCCCACGCTGAGTGAAGACGGACACCTGGGACAGACCATCCGAATAGATGGCGTGCACGACACGTTGCTCTCCCAGGTACGTCGACCTGGCGTCCACCAGCCGCAGGTTCCACGTGAGGTGTTCGGGGAGGCACCAGCCGCGTTCGCGCAGCCCGTCCCGTTCGGGGACGGTCAGGGCGTCGCCCCAGGGCTCACCGCCGACGGCCTCCTCCGGCCAGTCGCCCTCGCCGAGGCGCACGTCGGTCAGCCGCGAACCGAGCGCGACCGCGCCGGACTCCGTGTGGACGGTGCGTCCGACGAGGACGCCGGTCTCGTCGTCCACCCAGAACCGACCCGCGACGGAGCCGTCCGAGCGGCCGGCCTCGACCAGTCTGACCGGGCGGCCGCCCAGCTCGGCCGGACCCTCGTCGGTGACACGGTAGGTGTCCTCCAGCATGCGCAGCAGTCGGTCGTCGAGTGACTGCAGAGCCGAGGAGTCGCGCACGACGAAGGCGTCCTCGTGGTCGTCGAGGGGCGCGAGCGCGATCCCCTCCCCCGGACGGTTCACCAGGCGCAGACGGACCTCCCGACCGGTGTCACCGCCGTCCGCGCGGTTCCCGGCGGCGGCCCCCGAGACCGTGCGCACCGCCGTGTAGGCGAGTTCGTCGTCGGCCTCCGCGGCGCGCCGCAGCACCGGCATCCCGTCGTCGACGCCCTCGGCGGGCACCCCGGAGGAGTCGGGGTGCGTCGCGGCGGTCAGGCACAGGACACACAGAGCCACCAGGACCACCAGGGTCACCGGTACGGAGAACGGACGGGAGGAGGGCTCCTCCGCGCTCACCGGGTGGTGTGGGTCCGGCCGGTCGGGTTCGGCTCCCCGATGGTCTGGGACTGGCCGTCCAGGGTCGCGAGGGCCTCGGCCCCCTCCGGCTGCGGCTCCGTGGTCGAGGGCCCGACCACGGGCATGTTCCGGCTGGTCACCGCGTGTTCGACCGCGTAGTCGGCGAGCCGGGGTTCGACGACCGGGGTCTGGTCGTCATCCCCTCCGGCGACGAAGGCCGAGCCGAGCAGGGCCGTCACCACCGCTACCCCGGCGAAGGCGTAGCGGCCGCCCGGGATGGGCGGGAACAGGTGGGCGAGACGCTCGGCACCGCGACGGCGCGCGGGCCTGGCCTCGGCCCCGGTCTCCGGGGCGGCGGTCGTCCGTGCGCCGGAGGGACGCGTCGCCACCGCGCCGGGATCGGCCGCCACGGGACCGGAATCACCCGCCTCCGCGGCGAACGGACCGCCGAGGGGATGGCCGCCCAGGGGGTGGCCGCCGAGCGGCCGGGAGGATCCGAGGGGCGGACGCTGACCGAACCCGGCTCCACCGGGCGGCGGCCCCGGACGGCCCCGGTCGTCCGTGGAACCCCCGGTGTCCCGGGACAGGCTGGTCAGGCGGCCCAGGAAGTCGTGGTCCGGCTCGGGCTCACCGAGGCCGGTCAGGCGCCTTTTGAGTCTGCGCATCATGTCGGCCTCGAACCGGCACGACTCGCACTTGGCGAGGTGGATCAGGGCGCGCTCGTGCTCAGCCTGGCCGAGTTCGCCGTCGACGAGCGCGGAGAGCCGCTCTCCGAGATGGTCCATGCTCACTCCGCCTCCCCGTTGGTCGCGTGTGCGCCGCGTGCCTCCGTCTCGGCGGCCAGCGCCCGCCGGTGTTCCAGGGCACGGCGCAGCTGGGCTCGGCCCCGGTGGATGCGGCTGCGGACGGTGCCGAGCTTGACGTCGAGCGTCGCGGCGATCTCCTCGTAGGAGAGGCCCTCGATGTCGCACAGGACCACGGGAGCGCGGAACTCGGCGGGCAGGGCGTCCAGGGCGCTCTGGACGTCGGCGTCGAAGTGCCGGTCCTCGTAGCGCTGGGCGGGGGAGGGCTCCCGGCCCTCCAGGCGCTCGTCGGCGTTGTCGGCCAACCCCTCGAAGCGGATGCGCGCCTTGCGGCGCGCCGTGTCGAGGAAGAGGTTCGTGGTGATGCGGTGGAGCCAACCCTCGAAGGTTCCGGGGGTGTAGTTGGCCAGGGAGCGGAACACCCGGATGAAGACCTCCTGGGTGAGGTCCTCGGCGTCGTGCTTGTTACCGGTGAGCCGGTAGGCGAGCCGATACACCCGGGGCGAGTGGACCCGGACGACCTCTTCCCAGCTCGGGGGTTCCCATGCCTCGAATTCCACGGCTGGGCCGGTCTCTGGCACCGCTGCTCCCTTCATCCCTTCGAAGCGACGCACGAGGCCTGGTCGGGGGAAGGTGGTTCGTGGCGGTCAACGTGCGTTCCTCCCGATTCAACGCCGGGAGACGCCTGTTAAGTTCCCGCGGCCACGCTCGGAGTTCGCGCCGGATCAGGCTAATCTTGCGCCAGGGACGTGATCCGATCGCGAAGAACACACCACGGTGTGTGACATATCGCTGGTCAGGGAGTCCGACCACAACGTGACCACCGCAGCGGGAGGCCGTCATCACGAGCACGGATCAGAGCGCGGCCCGGATCACCTGGGTCCGCACCGAGCAGAACCGGTTCGCCCAGGACGCCGTGGGGGACGGTCCCCTGGCTGACGCCTACGCGGTGGCGAGCCGGTCGTCGGCCCCGCCGGTGGATCCGATCACGGGGGCGGCGCTGCGCTTCCTGGCCGCCGCCATCGGGGCGCGGTCGGCCGTCGAGGTCGGCACCGGGTGCGGTGTGTCCGGGGTGTGGCTCCTGCGGGGCATGGCCCCGGACTCGATCCTGACGACCGTGGACACCGACGCCGAGTACCAGAACCACGCCCGCGCGGTGTTCGGCGGGGAGGGGTTCGGCACCGGCCGGGCACGGCTCATCCGCGGGCGGGCGCTGGAGGTGTTGCCACGGCTCACCGACGGCGGGTACGACCTCGTCTTCGTGGACGCCGACCGAGAGGCCTACCTCCACTACCTGGACGAGGCCCGGCGCCTGCTGCGCCCGGGCGGTGTGATGGTGTTCCACGGATCCCTGACCGCCTCCGCCGAGCCGGACGGACCGCTGCGCGTGCCCGACCCCGCCGAGACCGTCGCCCGCGAGCTGGTCCAGCGGGTACGGGAGGACGGGGCGCTGGTGCCGCTGCTGATGCCCGTGGGTGAGGGGCTGCTGGCCGCCATCCGCCCCTGAGGCCGACCCGCGGCCGCGTCCGTCCGCGTCGTCGGGAGGGCGCGTTCGGGGCTCCCCGAGCCGTGGCCGCCCCGACCGATCCGTCGTCCGCCCCACTCTTTCCGCCGTCCGGGAACCCGGGAGCCGTCGGAGTCGACCGTCGTGCCGAGGTTCCAGCGGACCCCGGGGACGCGAGGCCCCCGGGCACGACGGAAGGCGGACACGATGCGAGCACGAACCCGGCTGCGGCGGACCCGGTGTGTGGGCCGGACGGGGACCGGCGGACCTGCGGACCGGATCCGGTTCGCGGCGCTGTTGGCGGCCGGAGCCCTGACGCTCTCGGCCTGCTCGACAGGCTCGGTCGGCGGCGTCCCCGATCCGGCGAGCGGGTCCGGGGAGAACGGGTGCCCCCGGCTGCCCGAACCGACCGGGCCGCCGGAGCGCGTGGTCACCATGGACGGCGGGTCCGCCGCGATCCTGCGTGAACTGGGCGTGGCCGACTCGGTCGTCGGTACCGCCGCCCCGGACTTCTTCACCGCCTTCCCCGAGGAGGACCGCGCCGAGTTGGAGCGCGTCCCCGTCATCGACGAGGGCGTCGGCAACCGCGAGGCGGTCATCGCCGCCGAGCCCGACCTGGTCATGGGCGTCTCCCCGTACCAGTTCGGGGCCTTCGACGGCACGCCCACCCCCCAAGAACTGACCGAGGCGGGCATCGCGGGCCTCACCGCCTGCGACACCCCCGGCGCCACCACCGACCTGGCGGACACCTTCGCGTTCGTCGAGCGCGCCGCCGAGGTCTTCGGTGTGCCGGAGCGCGGCGCGGAGCTGGTGGATCGGATGCGCGAGGACGTGGACGCCGCCGCCGCGCTGGCCGCCGACGCCGACCGCCCCGTCCGCGTACTGGCCGTGTCCGTCGTCCCCGGCGCGGGGCAGGGTGTGTCCACGCTCGGCGCGACCGGCACCGCCAACGGGGTGATCACGCTCGCCGGGGGCGAGAACGTCGCGGGTGACGTGGAGCAGGTGGTCACGGACCTCTCGGAGGAACAGGTGGTCAGCCGTGACCCGGAGGCCGTCCTCGTCCTGACCGGTTTCTCCGACCTGCCCGAGGAGGAGCTGGTCGAGGCCCTGCTCGGCTCCCCCGCCGTCGCGGGGTCGACGGCGGTGCGTGAGGAGCGGTTCGTGGTCATGCCGCAGTCGGTGGTGACCTCGCCCAGCGTGCTCAACGCCGAGGCGGTACGGACCCTGGCCGAGACCCTGCACGGTGAGGGGGACGCCCGGTGGTGACGTCCCGTGCTCGGGGGCGGGCCCGAGACCGTGGCCGGGACCGTTCCGGAGCCTCCGGCCGCGCGCCCGGTGGACGCCGTGTGCCCCTCGGCCACCGCGTCCCCCTGGCCCCGCTGTTGGCCGGGCTCACCGTCGTGCTCACGGTGTCCTGTCTGCCCGCGATCGGCGTCGGGTCGGTCGACGTACCACCGATGACGGTGGTGCGCGTCCTGGCCGACCGCCTCGCCGCCCTCGCGGGCGCTGACGGCGTCCCGGGGAACGGGCCGGTCCCGGAGGCGGAGGACTTCATCGTGTGGCGGCTGCGCGCTCCACGCGTGTTCCAGGCCGTGTTCGTGGGCGCGGGACTGGCGGTCGCGGGCGCGGTCGTGCAGGCCCTGGTGCGCAACCCCGTGGCCGACCCGCACATCCTCGGCCTGTCCTCGGGGGCCAGTGTGGGCGCCGTCCTGCTGATGACCACCCTCGGCTCGGCGGCGCTGGGCGCTCTGGCGCTCCCCCTCGCGGCGTTCGCCGGTGCGCTCGTGGCCGGGCTACTGGTGTTCGCCGTCGCCCGCACGCGCGGAACCCTCGAACCGCTGCGCCTGATCCTGGTCGGCGTGGCGATCGGCCAGCTCCTCGGGGGCGTCACGTCGTTCCTGGTGCTGCGCGCGCAGTCGGGCGACGCCCAGCAGCAGGTCCTGTTCTGGCTGCTCGGCAGCCTGTCCGGGGCGCGGTGGTCGTCGGCGCTGGTGTGCGCGGCGGCGGTGCTGGCGCTGTCGGCGCTGCTCACCGCCCGGGCGGGATCCCTCAACGTCCTGGTGCTGGGTTCGGAGGGCGCGGCGTCTCTGGGTGTGGACGCCGATCGCTCCCGGGCACGGCTGTTCGCGGCCGCCGCCCTGCTGACGGGGACGACCGTGGCCGTGGCCGGCGCCATCGGGTTCGTGGGACTGGTGGTCCCCAACCTCGCCCGGCTCCTCGTCGGAGCCGACCATCGCAGGGTGCTGCCGGTGTGCGCGCTGTCGGGCGCGCTGATGCTCGTGTGGGCCGACCTGGCCGCGCGCACGGTGCTGCGCCCCACCGAACTGCCCATCGGCGTCCTGACCGCCGTCGTCGGGGTGCCGTTCTTCGTCGCCGCCCTGCGCGGGGCGCGGGGCGCGACCGCCGGACAGGCGTGAGGAGGAGGAACCGTGAGGCTGCGCCTGAACGGTGTGACCGCCGGGTGGACCGACGTGCCCGCGGTGCGCGGGGTCGACGTCGACGTCGCGGACGGAACACTGACCGCGCTCGTCGGGCCCAACGGGAGCGGGAAGTCGACGCTTCTGAAGACCGTCTACCGAGCGCTACGGCCGATCGGGGGTGATCTGGTACTGGGCGGGGACGACCTGCTCGGGCTGTCCCGTCGGGAGGCGGCGCGCCGGGTGGGGGTGCTCGGACAGGACCAGCACGGCGGGTTCGACCTCACCGCCGAGCAGGCCGTCGCCCTCGGCCGGACACCGCACCTGGGGCCGTTCGGGGTCATGGGGCCCGACGACCGGGAGGCGGTGGCGTCCGCCCTGTCCAGGACGGGGTGCGGGGAGCTGGCGCGGCGGCCGCTGTCGACGCTCTCCGGCGGGGAACGGCAGCGGGTGCTCCTGGCCCGTGCGCTGGCGCAGCGGCCCCGGTTGCTCGTGCTCGACGAGCCGACCAACCACCTCGACCCGCGCCACCAGTTCGAGGTCCTGGAGCTGGTGGCGGGGATGGGCACGACCGTCGTGGCGGCCCTGCACACACTGGACCTGGCCGCCTGCTACGCGGACACGGTGGTCGCGATGCTCGGGGGCCGTGTGGTGGCGGCGGGGCCGCCGACGGAGGTGTTCGCCCCGGAGGTGCTCCACGAGGTGTTCGGTGTGGACGGCACGCTGGTCGACGATCCGGTGACCGGCCGCCCCCGACTCATCACCCGTCCCCTGGGGCCCGAGAAGGGTCACCGTTCGGGCGCCGGCGGGGTTCTCGAAGGTCGAGACCGCGCCGGCGGCGTCCGTTGAGGGTGGTGGCGGGGACGGGCGGGCCGAAGCCAAGCGGCGGGCCCGAGGGCGGCACCGCCGCTAGCGGGAGGCGAGCCAGCGCAGCAGGGCCCGTGTGGAGAACGCGGTTCCACCCTTGCTGAGGATGCCGTCCTCCCTCATGGATCGGCCCGGACCGGCGATGTCCAGGTGGGCCCAGGGCACGTCGCCGGTGAACTCGCGGAGGAACAGGGCGGCCTCGGTCGCGCCCGCCGGGCCGAAGTCCCTGCCCCGGGTGCCGATGTTGGCGAGGTCGGCCACCCGGGACTCCGTGGTCTCGGTGTAGGCGTCGGTGAGCGGCATGCGCCACAACGGCTCGCCCGAGTCCCGGCCCGCTCGCTCCAGCTCGGCGGCGACGGTGTCGTCGTCGCTGTAGAGGGCGCCCGTGCCGGTGCCGAGCGCGACCTTGGCCGCGCCGGTCAGCGTCGCCACGTCCACCAGGAGGTCGGGGGCGAGCTCGGAGACCGCGTAGCCGATGGCGTCGGCCAGGACCAGGCGGCCCTCGGCGTCGGTGTTGAGGACCTCCACGGTCGTGCCCGAGTAGGTGGTCAGCACGTCGCCGACCCGGGTGGCGCTTCCGGAGAAGGCGTTCTCCGCCAGGGGCAGCAGACCGGTGACCCGGACCGACGCGCCGACCGAGGCCAGCGCCGACAGCACGGCGAGCACGACCGCCGAACCGCTCATGTCGGTCTTCATGAGCATCATGTTGTCGTTGGGCTTCAGCGACAGGCCGCCGGTGTCGAACGTGATGCCCTTGCCGACCAGCACCACGTGCTCGGTCGGATTCTGCGGTGTGTAGGAGAGCTGGACCAGTCGCGGCGGCCGCGAGGAGCCCTGGCCCACGCCCAGGATGGCGCCGAAGCCCGCCTCGGCGAGGGCGTCCTCGTCCCAGACCCGTACCTGGAGGCCCTTCTCCGCGGCGACCTCTCGGGCGCGGGCGGCCATCCACTCCGGGTCCTTGGCCAGGGAGGGGGTGTTGATCAGGTCGCGGGCCAGTGCGGTGGCCCCGGCGAGGTCGGCGCCGCGGCGCAGGGCGTCCGCGAGGTCCCCGCCACCGTCACCCACCACGTCGACGGCCTCGGCCGGGCGCTTGTCCTCGGGCGTCTCACCCGTCTTCATGCTGAACGTGTACGAGGCGAGCAGAACGCCCTCGGCGAAGGCGGTCGCCGCCTCGGTGTCCGAGCCCGGCCAGGCCAGGGCCACACGGCTGCGGCCCCTGGCCGCCCGGGACAGGGCCGCTCCGGCCTTCCGGAGGTCGTCGGGCGATCCCGACCCCACTCCCAGAAGCGCCAGCCGCGCCAGGCCCTCGTCCCGGGACACCGGGAACTGGACGAGCTCGCCGGACTTGCCGGTGAGCGAGTAGTGCGTGAACAGGTCGGTGAGCGGCGCGGGGAGGTCCCCGCCCAATCCGCTCTCGGCCACCCCTTCGGCCGCCTTGGGTCCGTCGTCCGCGAACACGGGAAGGACCAGCAGGTCCGCGGTGGATTCGGCGAGGTTTCCCGCTCGGGACTGGATCTGCGTGGCGAAGGGCACCGGCTGCTCACAATCGTTCACTCAGTTGGGAGGTGTACAACCTCGGGGGTCGTCAGGGGTCTCCGGCCCGGGGTGGGGGTCACGGGCACGGAACGTCATGGCCAGGGCGTGTCCTAGCCGACGACTCCCTTGAGCGCGTCCCGGAGCTCGACCGCCTCGTCCGGTGTCAGTTCGACGACCAGGCGTCCGCCGCCCTCCAGGGGGACTCGCATGATGATGCCGCGACCCTCCTTGGTGACCTCCATCGGCCCGTCGCTGGTCCTCGGCTTCATCGCCGCCATGCCATTCCCCTTTCTAGATGTTCCTCGCAGGTGGCCGGGGCCGACCCACGGCACCGGCGCCGATCCGACGAGACGGTTCGGTTCCGGAACCGTGGGCCGGGTCCGTGTGACTCGCGCCCGCGTGAGGACAGGGACGTGAACCACTCCTCGACCATTATCTCGGAGGTTGGCCCCGGTGTGTGCGCCAGGCGAAGGCCGCGCGAACGCGCGGGCGTCCACCGGCGAGGAATCGTTGGTCAGTAAAGGTTATATCGGTCCTGACCGAATTCCGATGTGAGCGTGGGTGGCCGAACCCTCTCCTGCCCCGGCGCGTCCGGTCGAAACAGGGATCCGGCGATATCGCCGCGGCCGGGGGCCTCCTCCGGGACGGGTCAGTCCATCGCCCCCGTGGAGGTCATCCGGGTCCCCTCGTCCGTGACGGAGGACCACTCGGCCATCAGGCCGTCGTCGTCCGGCCACAGGGTCAGCTCCGCCTCGTCGACGCAGCGGTCCTCGGGGTCGGCGAGCTCGGTGTAGGCGTACACGACGCGGTCGCCGTCACGCGCGGACAGCTCCAGCGTCCCCGAGCAGTTGAAGGTCGTCCAGGCGGTACCGCCGCGCTCGGCTCCCTCCTCGACGCGGACCTCGGCGTGCCAGTCGGCGACGTGCTCGCCCTCGGTGTCGACCTGGGTCATCTCACCCGCCCAGGATCCGACGAACCGCTCCAGGTGCGCGGCCTCCTCCGCCGCGTCGGATTCGTCGCCCCCCGTGAGGGCCCACGCGGTGGCGATGCCGCCCGCGAGCACGAGGACCGCCGCCACCACGCCGGACACGACGGTGATCCGGCGGCGGCGTCTGAGGGTGTTGCGGGTCGATCGGGGGGGTTGCCACAGGGACATCTGGCGGACGGGGGTGGGAGAACCGTTGCTCCCGCCCTCGGGTCCCGGATCGAGATCGGCTGCTGTGTCCATCCTCGCCATCCTGACCAAAACTCCGCCCGCTCCGGTGGAACGGGGGGTACGTGTGTACAGCGAACGAGAATAGGGCACCGAAAACCGACGCGGCGGACGACGACGGGACGTCGGCTGTGACACACGACATATCCGATGCCCGGGGGTCCTACTCCGAGGGGCGCCACCGGACCGCGGACAAGCGGTGTCAGCCCTGGCCGGAGGTGGTGGGGGCACTCTCCGCCGACGCGTCGACACCGTCCTCGACCACGCCGTCCGGGGCGGTGGCCTCCGCGGATCTCTCCGGGGCGTAGGCGTCGCCGGGCAGGCGCTGACCGTCAGTGGGACCGTGCCCCTCGGGGACGTACGGGGCGTCGAGCCGGGCGAGCCGCCACTCCAGGTCCTCGATCCGCGCCTCACGTTCGCGCAGGGTGGCGGTGAGGCGCGCGAGGAGTTCGTCGACGGCACGGACGTGGTAGCCCCACAACGACAGGGGCAACAGGAGCCGACCGAGGTCGGCCGACCCGACCGGGCGGTCGGCGGGCAGGTCCAACGGGGGGTAGTCGGCCTCGAAACGGGCGAGCTGACCACCCTTGCCGAGCACGACGTAGACGACGCCGACGAGCACGGCCAGGGCAGCGGCACCGACCAGGATCATGATGAAGACAGGCACGGTTAGATGCTCCCACGCCCACCCGTCACCCGCCACCACCTGTGGACGACCGCTTCGCGAAGGAGCACAGGCCCACCCTCAACCGACGCCTCACGGCGCAGCACCACCCACTTCGTCACCCGCCACCACCTGTGGACGACCGCTTCGCGAAGGAGCACAGGCCCACCCTCAACCGACGCCTCACGGCGCAGCACCACCCACTTCGTCACCCGCCACCACCCGTGGACGACCGCTTCGCGGGAGCGCTCAGCTGGCGCCCGGCGGGACCTCGCCGTTGCGCTGGGCGATGTCCAGGTGCGACTTGCGGATGATGTCGACGATCTCGTCGGGGTCGTCGGTCAGCTGGAGCAGCTCCGTGTCCGCCGGGCTGATCAGGTTGTTCTCCAGCAGGCGGGACTCGACCCACTCGTACAGGCCGCCCCAGAACTCCGTACCGGCCAGGACCACGGGGAAACGCGTCACCTTGTTGGTCTGGACGAGGGTGATCGCCTCGAACAGCTCGTCCAGCGTCCCGAACCCGCCGGGCAGCACCACGAAGGCCTGCGCGTACTTCACGAACATCGTCTTGCGGACGAAGAAGTACCGGAAGGTCATCCCCACGTCGATGTACGGGTTGAGGGACTGCTCGAACGGCAGCTCGATCCCCAGCCCGACGGACATGCCGCCCGCCTCCTGGGCGCCCTTGTTCGCGGCCTCCATCATCCCCGGACCGCCACCGGTGATCGTGGCGTATCCGGCCTCGGCCAGCCTGGCGCCGACCTTCACACCGAGCGCGTAGTGGTCGCTGTCCGGCTTCACCCGGGCCGACCCGAACACGCTCACCGCCGACGGCAGCTCGGACAGCAGGCCGAACCCCTCGACGAACTCCGACTGGATGCGCAGCACCCGCCAGGGATCCGTGTGGACCCAGTCCGTCGGCCCCCGCTGATCCAGCAGGCGCTGGTCAGTGGTGGTCTGGGGGATGGCCCGCCCCCGGTACGTCAGCGGACCCGCGTGCCGAATGTGTTCCTCTTCCGTCATGCTCGTAAAGCTATCCGAGCAGGAGCGGATCGCGCCTGAACCGCACGTGTACCCGCGGTGACCGGAAGCGGCCGATTCGCCCCCCGGGCACCTCGAATCCCCTGGTCGCGTGCGGCGGACACCCACGACCGGTGACACTCCGTCAGCGCGAGCCGCCGAGCCAGGCGACCATCCGCTCCTCGGCCTCACGGATCCTCGCGATCTCGGCGTACTCGTCCCTGGTGTGGGCCAGCAGCGGGTCGCCGGGGCCGTAGTTCACGGCGGGGACCCCCAACTCGGAGAAACGCGACACGTCGGTCCACCCGAGCTTGGCGCGCGCCCGCCCCTCCCCCACCGCGGCGACGAACGCGGCGGCGGACGGGTCGTCCAGCCCGGGACGCGCCGGGGCGGCGGCGTCGGTCACCATGACCTCGAAGCCGTCGAACACCTCGCGCAGGTGCGCCTCGGCGTCCGCGACGGACAGGTCCGGGGCGAAGCGGTAGTTGACCGTGACAGCGCACTCGTCGGGGATGACGTTGCCCGCGACACCTCCCTCGACGGCCACCGCGTTGAGCCCCTCGTGGAAGCGCAGCCCCTCCACCTCCGGCTCGCGCGGGGTGTAGGCGCGCAGGACGTCGAGGACCGCCCCGGCGCCGTGGATCGCGTTCTCCCCCATCCAGGACCGGGCGCTGTGCGCGCGCTTGCCCCGGGTCACGACCCGCACGCGCATCGTGCCCTGGCAGCCGCCCTCGATGACACCGTCCGTCGGCTCCATGAGGATGGCGAAATCACCCGCCAACCACTCGGGGTGGTGCAGCGCCAGACGGCGGAGGCCGTTGCGGGAGGCGTCGACCTCCTCGTTGTCGTAGAACACGTACGTGACGTCGTGCACCGGTTCGGTGACCAGCGCGGCGAGCTTGAGCTGGACCGCGACCCCGGCCTTCATGTCGGAGGTGCCGCAGCCGTACAGGCGACCGCCGTCCACGTGTGAGGGGACGTTGTCGACGATGGGGACGGTGTCGATGTGACCGGCGATCACGACCCGGCGCGGACGGCCCAGGTCGGTCCGGGCGACGATCGCGTCACCGTCGCGGGAGACCTTGAGGTGCGGCAGGTCGGACAGGGCCCGCTCGACCGCGTCCGCCAGGATCCGCTCGTCACCGCTCTCGGAACGGATGTCCACGACGGCGGCGGTCAGGTCCGCCACGTCGGAGGTCAGGTCCAGCATCGTCTCGCCCCGTTCAGGTCGTCGTCCGTCGCTCGCGCCGCACCGCGTTCCCGGACGCGTACGCGCCGTCCAGCCTAGACAAACACGAAGCGCCCCCCGAACCGTGTGGGAGGGCGCTTCGGGAGTCGCGCGTGCGTCAGGCGTTGACGCCGTGCTCGCGGAGCAGGTCGTTCAGCGCGAGCTTGTCGTGCTCCTGCCCCTTCTCCAGTCGCTTGAGCACCAGCAGGACGGGCATACCGAAGTCGCCGCCCGGGAAACTCTTGACGCGGTTGGCGGTCACGCAGACCGACCAGGCCGGGGCCTCGCCGCGGGGCAGCTCCTCACCGGTCTCGGCGTCGAAGACGCGCGTGGAGGAGGTGAGGATGGTACCCGCGCCGAGCTTGGCGCCGGTGCGCACCCGTGCGCCCTCGACGACCATGCTGCGGGAGCCGAGGAAGGCGTCGTCCTCGATGATGACCGGGGAGGCCTGCGGCGGCTCCAGGACACCGCCGACGCCGACACCGCCGGACAGGTGGACGTTCTCGCCGACCTGGGCGCAGGAGCCCACGGTCGCCCACGTGTCCACCATGGTGCCGGAGCCGACGTGGGCGCCGATGTTGGTGAAGGACGGCATGAGCACGACGCCCGGGGCCAGGTAGGAGCCCCAGCGGGCGATCGCGCCCGCGACGACGCGGACACCGTCGAAGCGGGTCTTCAGCGGCATGCGGTCGTGGTGGTAGAAGTCGCCGACGTGCGACTCCTTCATGTCCAGGACCTTGAAGCCGAGCAGGATGGAGCGCTTGGCGCGCTCGTCGACCACGACCTCGTCGGTGCTGGGGTCGACGAAGGCGACGCGCGCCTTGCCCTCGTCGATCTGGTCGATCGCGCCGATGATGGTCTCGCGCGCGTCGGTGTGGCCGGGGGTGAGTTCGGAGCGCTGCTCCCAGAGTTCGTCGATCTGGTCCGGCAGCGGGCTTGTGTACGAGCTGGTCATGTGCACCCACGTTAGCGGGTTGGGGAGAGGACACCGCTGAGGCCCCGTCCCGTACGCCGCGGACCACCCTGCGTGACGCTCCGTGCAGGACCGTACCGGCGACTACAATGCGGCCGAGGCGCGCGACGCGCCCCACGCGCCGCACATATGACCCCCCGTCCCGTGCGACGTGCTCCACCCGTCACCGACCCGTTGGTTCGCCCGTGCCCAGTAAGCGTCGGAAAATCTCCGCGTTCGTCAAGATCCTCCTGGCCCTGTTCCTCGTGTGCGGCGCCCTCGTGGCCGGGGGCTACTACGTGCTGACCACGGTCGAGCCGCTGGACACCGTCGAGGAGGCGCCGGACCCTGCCTGCCGCCTGGACCTGGCACAGGGTGAGTACGTCCTCGAGCCCGAGCAGGCGGTGAACGCCGCCACGGTCGGAGGGGTGGCGTTCAGCCGCGACCTGCCGGAGGAGGCCGTCACGGTGGCGTACGCGACCGTGTGGCAGGAGTCCACCTTCTACAACCTGGAGTTCGGCGACCGCGACTCGGTGGGCCTGTTCCAGCAGCGGCCGTCGCAGGACTGGGGCGACCCTGAGCAGATCCTCGACCCGGTGTACGCCAGCGGCGCGTTCTACGACGCGCTTGCGGACATCGGCGGCTGGGAGGAGCTGCCCGTGTTCGAAGCGGCCCAGGCGGTGCAGCGCAGCGCCGACGGCTACGCCTACGACCAGCACGAGACCCTGTCGAAGGACATGGCCGAGGCGTTCACCGGCGCCCTGGGCCCGGCGATGACCTGCTGGCACGACACCGCCAACCTGGCGTCCACGCGGACCGCGGACGTCACGGGCGCGGAAGCGGAGATGGCCCGCGTGTTCGGCACCGACCCGGCTGAGCTGCCCGTGGCGGAGGACCCGAGCACGGGTGACCTGGGATGGGCGATGGCGCTCTGGGCGGTCGCCCACGCGGAGGAGTACGGGCTCACCTCGGTGACCTACGGCGACCAGCGTTGGCGTGCCTCCGACGGGCTCGACGACGCCGAGGCGTGGACCACCGTCGACGACGGTACCGACACCGAGGGCCGCGTCGTCCTTGACTAGTGCTGTGGCCGGAAACGTTCGTCCGGGTCAGTGATCGGTGTCAGGGTTGACCGCAACACCAGCAGTCGACCCTGGGAGCCGCGGTGTCCGCACCCCTCAAAGCCCGCAGACTCACCGATCCTGAGGGCCAAAAACTGCAACGCATCGTCCGCCGGGGCAGCACCAACACAGTCCGCTACCGGCGGGCGATGATCATCCTGGCCTCGGCCAGCGGCAACACCGTCCCCGTCATCGCCCGCCTGGTCGCCGCTGACGAAAAGACCGTGCGCGAGGTCATCCACGCCTTCAACACCCAGGGGCTGGACTGCCTGGACCCTAAATGGGCGGGAGGCCGTCCCCGCCTGCTCACCCCCGACGAGGAAGACCTCGTCATCCAGACGGCCACCACCCGCCCGGCCAAGCTCGGCCGACCCTTCACCCGCTGGTCGCTGCGCAAACTCACCGACCACCTGGCCCGCCGCGGCGGACCGGGCCCCCGCATCGGCCGCGAGACCCTGCGGGCTCTGCTGCACCGGCACGGCATCACCTTCCAACGCACCACGACCTGGAAGGACTCGCCCGACCCCGAGGCCGATGCCAAACTCGATCGCATCGAGCACGTCATGGAGTACTTCGCCGACCGGGTCTTCGCCTTCGACGAGTTCGGGCCCCTGGGCATCCGCCCCACCGCTGGGGCGGGCTGGGCCCGCAAGGGCCGCCCGGACCGCATCGCGGCCACCTACCGGCGCACCCACGGCATCACCTACTTCCACGGCTGCTACTCGGTGGGCTCCGACACCCTGTGGGGCGTCAACCACCGGCGCAAAGGCGGCGCGAACACGCTCAGGGCACTCAAGTCGATCCGGGCCGCCCGCCCGGACGGCGCTCCGATCTACGTGATCATGGACAACCTGTCCGCGCACAAGGGCCCCAAGATCCGGGCGTGGGCCCGGCGCAACAAGGTCGAGTTGTGCTTCACCCCCACCTACGCCTCCTGGGCCAACCCGATCGAGGCGCACTTCGGGCCGCTGCGCCAGTTCACCATCGCCAACTCCCACCATCCCAACCACACGGTGCAGACCCGGGCGCTGCACGCCTACCTGCGGTGGCGCAACGCCAACGCCCGCGACCCGCACGTGCTCGCGGCTCAACGCCGCGAGCGTGCCCGGGTGCGCAGCGAGAAGGGCCTGCGCTGGGGAGGCCGACCGCTACCCATCGCGGCGTGAGAGCACCCGGGCGAACGTTTCCGGCCACAGCACTAGCTGACACGGTGGCCCCGGGGGTTACCGTTCGGGCGCCCGAACGAGGTGAATGCCGCGCCGGAGGCGCCGGTCGAGGGTGCCCGCCCCTCCGCGGAGCGGCGGGCCCGCGAAGAACACCGCTACGACGCCAGGCGCTTGACCGCCGCCTCGATCCGCTCGTCGGTCGCGGTGAACGCCACACGGACGTGCCGGGCGCCCGCCGTGCCGTAGAAGTCGCCGGGAGCCACCAGGACGCCGAGGTCGGCGAGGGTCGACACGGCCCCCCACGCGTCGTGCTCGGAGTGGCTCGCCCACAGGTACAGACCGGCGTCGGAGTGCTCGATCCGCCACCCCGCGCCCTCGAACGCGGTACGCAGGCGGGTGCGGCGCGCGCGGTAGCGCTCCTTCTGCTCGGCGGCGTGGCCGTCGTCGTCCAGCGCCGCCCGCATCGCGGCCTGCACCGGGGCGGGGACGATCATCCCCGCGTGCTTGCGCACCGCGAGCAGCTCCCCGACCAGGGCCGGATCACCGGCGACGAACGCGGCGCGGTAGCCCGCCAGGTTGGAGCGCTTGGACAGCGAGTGCACGGCGAGCAGGTTCTCGTGCGAGCCGTCGCACACGTCCGGGTGCAGGATCGAGACCGGCTCCCTGTCCTCCCAGCCGAGGTCCAGGTAGCACTCGTCGGAGGCGACGACCGCCCCCCGCTCACGCGCCCACTGGACGACCTTGCGCAGGTGGGGCACCTCGAGCACGCGTCCGGTGGGGTTGCTCGGCGAGTTCACCCACACGAGCCCGACCGGCGCCGGTCCGAGCGCGGTCAGCCCGTCCGAGGCGACTGGAGTGGCACCCGCCAGGCGGGCGCCGACGTCGTAGGTGGGGTAGGCCAGTTCGGGGTGGACGACCGTGTCGCCCTCGCCCAGTCCGAGCAGGGTGGGCAGCCAGGCCACGAGCTCCTTGGAGCCGACGGTCGGCAGTACGGCGTCCTCCTCGACGCGGACGCCGTGGCGGCGCGCCAGCCATCCGGAGATCGACGCGCGCAGCTCCGGGGTTCCCCAGGTCATCGGGTAGCCGGGGGAGTCGGCGGCGTCGGCCAGGGCCTGACGCAGGTTCGGTGACACCGGGTCGACGGGGGTGCCGACGGAGAGGTCGACGATGCCGTCGGGACTGGCCGAGGCCGTGCGCTTGTACGGGGCGAGCCTGTCCCACGGGAAGGTCGGGAGCCGGTCCGTCACGCGTCGCCGTTCGGCCATCGGTGCGTTCTCCATCCGGGTCGGAAGGGGTAGGGAGTCGGGGTTGGAACAAGCGTCGCGCCGACCCCCGGCCCGGGGGGGTCGGCGCGACACTCACGTTCGGCTGTCCGCTCGGGGACAGCACCCTCTGCGCCAAGGGGGTGCGTATGACCGGCCGGTGTGGGCGGCCGGTTGCCCGGGCGTCCTAGGCCTGCGGCGGGAGCTTGGCGACCAGCGGGTGGTCCCGCTCGATCTTGCCCACCTTGGAGGCGCCGCCCGGAGAGCCAATCTCGTCGAAGAAGTCGACGTTGGCCTTGTAGAAGTCCTGCCACTGGTCGGGCAGGTCGTCCTCGTAGTAGATGGCCTCGACGGGGCAGACGGGCTCACACGCACCACAGTCGACGCACTCGTCCGGGTGGATGTAGAGCATGCGCTCGCCCTCGTAGATGCAGTCCACAGGGCACTCGTCAATGCACGCCTTGTCCAGCACATCGACACAGGGCTGCGCGATGACGTAGGTCACGTCGAACTCCTTGATCTCACCCCCGCGCTCCGGCGAGGGAGACGGGGACCTTCGGAAGGCCCGGGGAGGGATCGGCGTGCGGGCGCCGATTCCCCCGGTTCCCGGGCTCCGCAAGCTATTGGCACAGATGTCGTTCTCCTAGTATGGCGTCGGAGAATACCCAGCGCACAATCGGGGGTGGCGTTCGATGCACTTGAGGGGTCGTCTGGTGCACCGGATCACCCGTGACGACGTAGGAAAACGGGTCTCCGTCCGAATCCACCTCCCCGATCAGGGTTTCACCGATATCGTCGGTGTCGTGGAGTCCTGGACGGACGGCGTGTTGACCCTGCGCCGCCGCGACGACTCGGTGGTCGAGGTCGCCGAATCCGACATCGCCGCCAGCCGTGTCGTTCCCCCCGTGCCCCCGCGACGACGTGACGGGCGTCCCCCACAGGCGCCCTGACGGTCGCGGCCGTTCCCGGTTCCACGACGGCAGCCCGAACAACCGGCGACGCCCCCGGACGACACCGGGGGGCGCCAGATCAGGCCTGAACACAGGCATTCTTCGCCCCGTCCGGGGTAGGAGACGGCAGAGTCCCGCCGTGAGCGCGAGCCAGCTCCGCGCGGGACGCAGGAGAACACCGCGCCCCGGCGTCACCCCACGCTGAGCGGGCGCCCGGCACGGCGGGAGGTGGTGAGCGCCCATCATGCGCGAAGTAGTCGCGTCCGCCCTCGCGGAACTGGCCGGACGGGACGAGCGGGCGGCCGGGGCCGCGCGTCAGGCGTTGGACACCCTGTCCCCCGACCACGACATCGAACGACTCGCCCAGTACTCCGTCCAGCGGTTCTGCTGGTTCGAGCTCCCCGCCCGGTTTCCCCGGTCCACGGACGACCGGCTGTTCACGGCCCGCTCCCTCGGCACGCTCTTCTCCCTCCTCGAACTCCACCGCTACGCCCAGGTGTGCTCGGCGCCGGAGACGGTCACGTTGCTGTCCGTCCGCGACGACGACCACGACACCGCGTTGGCCATGTACGAACGGCTTATGTGGGAGTCGGGCGTGGAACCGCCGGACCTGCCCGAACTGACGTGGGGCAGCGCGGTCGGCGACGCCGAGATCCGGGCGCGCCACGAGACCGCCGCCGCGCTGGAGATGGCGATCACGGTTGGTGACGTGCGCCCGGGAAAGCACGGGTGGCGAACGGCGCAGGAGCGGTTCACGCGGTCCTTCCTCACCCAGCCCGACCGTCGGGGGCTGAGCCACCTGGACCGGATCCGTGAGGAACGGGTGCGCGCGTGGATCGGATCGCCCGTGCATCCGCACAGGCAGCGCCTGTGGCCGCTGGTGGGGCAGATCATCGCCGGGACGGACGTACCGCGTGCGGCGGACACGGCCCTGACCCCGCTGCGGACACTGCTGGACCTGGCGGCGGACGGGATCGCGCTCACCCAGATCGGGTACATCACCCCTGGCGTGGTCCGGCAGATGTGCGCGGACTTCGGGTGGCGCACCTCGCCGGAACCCCCGCGCAGCGAGACCGACGCCACCCAGTTGATCGCCCTGCACCAGGTACTGCGCGGGATGCGCGCGGTACGCAGGTCGGGTCGGCGACTGGTGCTGACACGGCGTGGTCGGCAGCTGCGGGAGGACCCCGAGGCGCTGTGGTGGGCCGTCACCGAGACGCTGTGCCGGACCGGCGGGATCGAACAGGCGGCGGCGGAGACGCTGCTGGGCATCCTGCTGGCGCGGTCGCCGCAGGGGGCCGGATCGCACGCCCGACGCGGGGAGTCGGACGTGGTGGCGGCGGAACGGGCGCTGACGGAGTCGGGGTGGGTGCCCGCGGAGGTCCCGGTGTCCGCGGGGCGGCACGCGGCGGCGCACCGAAGGACCGCGGAGACCGCGTCGGACCAGGTACGCGCGCTGGTGATGGCGGTCGGTTGGCTGTTGGAGACGCTGGGGCTGCTCACGGAGGGCGACAGCGAGGGGCGCAGGGAGCTGACCGCGCCGGGGCGGGCGTTCGCGATCGCGTGCCTGCACAAGTCGGCGGTGGCGCCGCGCGCGGTGGTCTAGGGAGTGTTCTGCCGGGCCTTGGCGCTCGCTCTGGCCCTCCGCTCCGTTTCGGACCGTGTTCGGGCGCCCGAACGACCAATCCCCTCGGGTGACCGCGCCGCAGGCGTCCGTTGAGGGCGGTGGCGGGCGACGGGAGGGCGGCAGCCCCCACCCTCTCGCGAAGCGACCCTGGGCGATGGCGGGTGACGGGAGGAAACCACTGCGGCCGAAGGCCGTCCGTTGAGGGTGGCAGCCCCACCCTCTCGCGAAGCGACCCTGGGCGATGGCGGGTGACGGGAGGGCCTAATCTGGACCGCGAACCACCCACAAGCAGCAGGAGCACCATGCCCACGCCCGAGACGCCGCGGAGTGCGGACACGACCGACGGGCCCGGACCGAACACGGCCCCGGACACCGAGGACGCGCGCGGTACGGACCCGTGGGAGCGGATGCCCCAGGACGCGCTCAACGTCCCCGACCTGGATGAGGACACCGAGGACGGAAGCGTCGTGGACGCGGACCCCACCGTCGTCACCAAGCCGAAGGCCGGCGGATCCGGCGGCCGGTCGGACTTCCTGCCCAGCCCGGTGTTCGTGCTGCTGTTGGGCCTCATCGGCTTCGCGGGCTGGCTGTCGTGGACGGCGGCCGAACTGGACTGGGCCGCCGAGGGGACGAGCGTCACACCACTGGTCCCGCCCCTGCTCATCGTCCTCGGGTGGATCGCCTCGGCGACCGTGCACGAGTTCGGGCACGCGCTCGCCGCCTACCTGGCCGGTGACCGCTCCCTGCGCGGCAGTGGCTACCTCAGGCTCAACCCCTTCGCCTTCCGGGAGACCTTCGGCGGCCTGATCCTGCCCCTGGTCTACCTGTGTCTGGGCGGGCTGGGGCTGACCGGCCCGCCCACCTACGTGAAGTGGGACCGCATTCCGGCCTCGCGCCGTGCCGTGGTGGCGCTCGCCGGTCCGCTGGCCAGCCTCGTGGTGGCGGCGGCGCTGACGGTCACCGTGTCGGTCCTCGTTCCGCCGGACAGCGACACCACCAACTGGGCGATCTCCTCGATGGCCTTCCTGTCCCTGGCGAACCTGACGGCGGCTGTGGTCAACCTGCTGCCGGTCCCCGGTCTGGACGGGTTCGAGCTGCTCACGCCCGCGCTGTCGGACAGGGTGACCGGTTTCCTCCGCGTCAACGCGCTGTACTTCTCGATCGCGATCTTCGCGCTGTTGTGGTTCCCGAGCGTCAACGACGCCTTCTTCAACGCCTTCTACCGGTTCTACGACCTGGTCCTGCCGAACCCGGCGTACCCGGGCATGGCGTTCTTCGGTCAGCTGCTGTTGCAGTTCTGGACCTGACCCACCCTCGGACCGCTAGCTGTACTGACCTGAGAGGTTAGGAACACGGGAGGCGGGAGGGCCGCCGAGTGCGGTGTGGAACCGGTGGTGATTGTAGTGATGCAACCACTGCCCGAACGCCTCCCGCCGCTCGGCCTCGCTGGTGTAGGGGCGGGCGTAGGCCCACTCCTCGACCAGGATGCGGTTGAACCGCTCGACCTTGCCGTTGGTCTGGGGCCGGTAGGGGCGGGTGCGCTTGTGCTTGATCTTCTGGTCGGCGAGCACATCGCGCCAGGCGTGGGACTTGTAGCAGGCCCCGTTGTCGGTCAGCACCCGCTCCACCGTGATGCCGACCGACGCGAAGTAGGCATGCGCGCGTTCCCAGAAGCTGGTCGCGGTCTCCTTCCTCTCGTCGGCCAGGATCTCGCTGTAGGCCAACCTGGTGTGGTCGTCCACGGCGTTGTGGATGTAGGCGTACCCGACCTTGGAGCGGTGTTTGCGGCCCTGAGCGCGCCCCAGGGTCTTGTGGCCGCCGCCGGTGGGGATGTTGCCGAGTTTCTTGATGTCCACGTGCACCAGCTCGCCGGGCCGGGCCCGTTCGTAGCGGCGCACCGCCCGTCCGGTGGCTCGGTCGGTGTGGGCCAGACGGGCACAGTGGTAGCGGGTCAGGATCCGGTGCACGGTCGAGGCGTGCATGCGAAGGTGTCCGCCGATGCGGGCGGGTCCCCATCGGCGGGTGAGGCGGAGTTTGATGACGCGGCGTTCGCGGCGGGTGGGGGTGCGTCGGGGCGAGTGGTGGGGGCGGCTGGAGGCGTCGTGCATGCCCGCCTGGCCCAGCATCCGGTAGCGGGTGGCCCACCGCCTGGCGGTGGTGGTGCTGACCTGGAAGCGTTCGGCGGCCCGTCGCAGGGGCCAGCCGTCCTCGACGACACAGCGGGCCAGGGCCAGGCGTCCGGTGGGTGTGAGTTTGGCGTTGGTGTGGGTAGCGTGGGGCATCGAGGGCCTTCTGGTGCTTGGTGTAGACGTCGCAATCCACACCGTTACCGAAGGCCCTCTTGTCGTGTGTCAGCCGGGGTGGGTGTTACCAACCTCCGTGGTCAATACAGCTAGCGGCCGCCGCCGAACCCGGCGAGGACGCCGCCGCGCGCGCCGCGGACCGAACTCACCACCACGGCCGCCGCCAGGGCCAGCATCGATCCGAGTTGGTAACCGTTGTGGATCATGTGACCGGTGAGCACGATGTCGCCGCCGGGCGTGTAACCGATCACGGCGAAGAGGGAGAGCACGAACCCGATCGTGAAGGCCATCGCGGCGTCCGGCGTCCCGCTCCCCCACGCCAGGAGTCGGCAGCCCGCGTACAACAACGCCACGTAGACCACGAGCGCGGCCACCGCGATCGTCGGCACCGGCTGTCCCGCCTCCCAGTACCGGGTCAGCCACCCCGCACACAGGGAGGACACGAGCCCGACCACCGCGCCCAGCGGCGCCACAACGGCGAGCGTCCCCAGGTACAGCAGGACCGAGGCGCCGCGCGCCCGTTCGGCCCCCGTGGCGGTGTCGGACGTGGTCATGTCAGTGGAGGATACGCGGCCGGTCCCACCGGGTCCGCCGGCGCCGCTCACAGGCCCGCGAAGAGGTCGGTCTCGAACTCCCCGCCGACGGTCCGCGGCGTCGGCCCCATGATCAGGGTGAAGTGCTCCACGGCGTCGATCTCCTGGGCGATGCCGTTCGACAGCGCGAACCGCTCGCCCTCCACCGTGATCTGGGTGACGTGCGCACGCATCGCGAGCGCCTTGGCCGCCCAATGGTCGGTGGCGTCGATCCGCGTGGTCACCGCGGAGTCGGGTGTGCCCAGGGCGATGTCGGACACCTGGGAGGGCGGTGTGAAGGAACCGGACTCCTCGGCCAGGCGGGAGATGGACGCCTCGATCCGCGACACGGGCTGGGCGATCGCGTAGAGCTTGCGGACCCGCCAGGGGGTCCCCGGCATCGTGCGCTCCCCCGCCTTGACGCAGGCCCGGCGCGTGACCCGGTGCGCCTGGATGTGGTCGGGGTGGCCGTAGCCCCCGTTCTCGTCGTAGCTGACCACCACGTGCGGGCGCGCCGCACGGATCATCTCCGCCAGGAGGGTCGCGGCCTCCTCGACATCGGCCCCCCAGAACGCGCGGGGGTGGTCGTTGGCGGGTCCGCCGACCATCCCCGAGTCACGGTAGTGGCCGGGACCGCCGAGGAACCGGTGGTCGCGCACGCCCAGCGCGACACAGGCCTTGTCGAGTTCACCGACACGGTGCTCGCCCAGCGTGTCGTCGCGATCGGCGGCCAGGTGCGCGAGGTCGTCGGGGATGACCTCTCCCTCCTCGCCCAGGGTGCAGGTCACGAGGGTGACCTCCGCGCCCTCGGCCGCGTACTTCGCCAGTGTCGCTCCCGTGACGATGCTCTCGTCGTCGGGGTGTGCGTGCACCATCATCAGTCGCCTGTCCATCACGTAGCGAACGATACCGGGCCGGTCGCCCCCTCTCCGCCCCGACGAGCCCGGAGCCCGAGCCCCGGGCATGGGGGCTCGCCACGACGGGCGCGGCGGGCGGCCCGGTGATGGGACACAATCGCCCTATGAGCTTTCCTCGCCAACTGGCCCGAACCCATCGCTTCACCATCGGTGTCCCGTACGCGTTCGAGATCTCCCCGGACGGGCGGCGTGTCGCCTTCCTCCGGGGACGGGACGGTGTGGACACCGCCACCTGCCTGTGGGTGCACGAGACCGAGGAGGGTACGGCCTGGGTGGCCGCGGACCCCCGGGAGCTCGGCGCCGACGACGAGAACCTCCCCCCGGAGGAGCGCGCCCGCCGCGAACGGCTGCGGGAGAGCGGCGGCGGCATCGTCTCCTACTCGGTGGACGACGCGTTCACCCGTGCCGTGTTCACCCTCTCGGGGCGCCTCTTCTACGTGGACCTGGTGGGCGACGACAACACGCCCCGCGAGCTCCCCGCGACCCAGCCGGTCGTGGACCCCCGGATCAGCCCGCGCGGCGATCGCATCGCCTACGTGAGCGGCGGCGCGCTGCGCGTGATCGACATCGACGCCGCCGAGGAGGACCACGGGGACCGCGCCCTGGCCGAGCCCGACGGCGAGCACGTGACGTGGGGCCTGGCCGACTTCGTCGCGGCCGAGGAGATGAGCCGGTACCGCGGCTTCTGGTGGGCCCCCGACGGTGGGGCGATCCTGGCCACGCGGGTCGACGAGGCCGACGTCGCCCGCTGGCACGTGGACGACCCCGCCAGCCCGGAGCAGGAGCCGACCGTCCTGCGTTACCCGGCGGCCGGGACGGCCAACCCGGAGGTGCGGATGGCGGTGCTGTCCGTGGCGACGGCGGGTCAGCACCGGGCGAGCGGTCCGGGCGCGCCCGCGTGGATCGAGTGGGACCGTGCGGCGCTGCCGTACCTGGCGCGCGCGGGCTGGACCACCGGCCCCGACGGCACGCCGACGGTGGTGTTCACGGGGCAGAGCCGCGACCAGCGCACGATGACGCTGTTCAGCGCCGACCCGGTGACCGGTCTGGTCGCGGACGTGCGCACGGACACCGACGACGTGTGGTTGGAGATCGTGTCGGGGGTGCCCGACCACACCGCCTCCGGTGACCTGGTGTGGGTGGCGCGCGACCCCGAGCACGGTGAGCGGCGGGTGTACGTGGGCGGCCAGCCGGTCAGCCCGCCCGACGTGTACGTGCGCTCCGTGGTCGACGTGGACGGGGACCGAATCCTGTACTCGGGCTCCCCGGCCGGGCGTCCCGGGGACGTGTCCCTGTGGCTGGTGGACCTGCCGACGGGTCTGGCCGCACCGGTGGAGGTACCCGGGCACGGGTGTTCGACCACCTCCGACGCGGAGGCGCACAGCGGGGTGCGGTCGGGGCGGCTGCGCGGTGACACGCTCGTGGTGCAGCACCGGTCGATGGAGTTCCCGGGCGTGCACACGCTGGTGTTTCGCAACGCCAGCTCGGAGACGCAGCGGGTGCGGACCGAGATCGAGAGTTTCGCGCAGACCCCCGACCTGCCGGAGCAGCTGCGGGTGAAGAGGTGGCGGGCGGGTGAGCGGGAGATCCCGACCGCGCTCGTGCTGCCGTCCTGGTACCGGGAGGACCTGCGACCCCTGCCGGTGCTCATGGCGCCGTACGGGGGGCCGCACGCGCAGCGGGTGCTCAACGCGCGGGGGGCGTACCTGACCGCGCAGTGGTACGCCGAGCAGGGGTTCGCGGTGCTGATCGCGGACGGTCGGGGCACCCCCGGTGTCGGGGTGGAGTGGGAACAGGCGATCCACCTCGACCTGGCCACACCGGTCCTGGAGGACCAGGTGGCGGCGTTGCGGGACGCGGCGGAGAGGTACCCGTTCCTGGACACCTCGCGGGTGGGGATCCAGGGGTGGTCGTTCGGCGGGTACCTGTCGGCGCTGGCGGTGCTGCGCAGGCCGGACGTGTTCCACGCGGCGATCGCGGGCGCACCGGTCATCGACTGGGAGCTGTACGACACGCACTACACCGAGCGGTACCTGGGCACACCGCAGGACCGGCCGGAGGCCTACGAGGGCAGCTCGCTGCTGACGGACGCGGCGAAGCTGGAGCGGCCGCTGATGATGATCCACGGCCTGTCGGACGACAACGTGGTGTTCGCGCACACGCAGCGGATGTCGTCGGCGCTGCTCGCGGCGGGACGCAAGCACACGGTGCTGCCGCTGTCGGGGGTGACGCACATGCCGTCGGACCCGGTGGTGGCGGAGAACCTGATGCTGCTCCAGGTGGAGTTCCTCAGGGACAACCTCACCGGGGAGTAGGCGCGGTGGGCGGGGCCGGGCGCGGGTCGTGGGAGACCGGCGCCCGGCCCGGGCCCGGGTATCAGGACCCGAAGCCCTGGGCCTGCGACCGGCTCGCCGCGATCTCGGACTCGTCCGGCAGTTCGATCTCCACGGGCTCGCCGAACTGGACGAAGACGAGGTCGTAGGTGGCGGTGCCGAAGGGGTCCCCGGCCTCCGTGGGCCCCTCCCAGCGCAGCTCGGTGCGGTACGTCAACGGGTACCCGTCGTCCCCGACCCAGAGCTCGAAGGTGACCTCCGGCTCGTCCCCCTCGTACACCGGTTCGCGCATGAAGGACCCCGTGTAGTGGTGGCCCTCACGCGAGGCCAGATCCCTGTCTCCGGCCATGCTCCCGGGAAGGAAGTCGGCGCGTGCGCGGTCGACACCCTGGTAGGTGACCTCCGCGCCGTCCTGGACGGTCTCGTCGAGCTCGTCCAGCGCCGTCTCCCACCGGTCCCGGGGACGCGCCGCGGAGTCCGCCGCCACCGCGTCCCGGTAGAAGTTCCGATCGTAGCCGGTGCTCTGCTCCCGGCCCGACTCGATGAACCCGAGGACGTCGTCCGGCCCCTCACCGACCTCCACCCGCCCGTCGGTCATCCCTCCGACCACCACCAGGTCCAGGTACACGGGTTCGGGGTCCTCGGTGTACTCGTAGTACACGGACTGCCCGTCGCCCACGTCACCGCTGTCCTGTGAGCTGAACGCGGCGAAGCTCGGCGCCTCCCGGGCGAGCCTGACCGCCTCCGCCAGGACGGCGTCGAAGTCCTCGGGCGAGGTCAGGACGGCGGGCCCGCCCTCGCCCCCGTCCGCCTCCGGCGACGGCGAGGCCTCCCCCGCGGCCTCGGGCGCCCCGTCGGACCGCGGCGGCACCAGCCACGCGGCGACGATCGTGACGGCCACGAGCGCGGCCGTCACGGAGGTCACCAGTGCGATCCTTCGACCGCGCCGGGGGCGGCGCACGGGCCGGGGCTCCGGGGCCGTCACCCCGCGCCACTCGGTCGCGAGCAGGTCGGGCACGATCCGCGTGGGCGCAACGTCGCGCGCCGGTTGGACGCGGGTGGCGTTCCATCCGTCGGTGAGCTCGGCGAGCGCCCGCGCGGCGGTGGGCCGCGCCTGCGGGGACTTGTCCATCGCCCGGCGGACCAGGTCGAGGAGTTCCGGCGGCACCCCCTCCAGGTCGGGCTCCTCCTCGCGGGTGCGGTGGATCAGGACCTCCGCGTTCCCCGTCCCGAACGGGTTGCGGCCGGTCGCGGCGAAGGCGACCAACCCGCCCCAGGCGAACATGTCCGACCGTGCCGTGGCCTCCTGCCCGAGGTACTGCTCCGGAGCCATCCACCCGGGCGTCCCCATGAGACCGCCCGTCCGGGTCAGGGCGGTCGCGTCGGCGGCACGGGCGATGCCGAAGTCGAGCACCTTCGGCCCCTCCGGCGAGAGCATGATGTTGCCCGGTTTGAGGTCCCGGTGCACGATGTCCGCCTCGTGGACGGCCGCGAGGGCCTCCGCCAGACCGACCGCGAGAGAGAGCAGCATGCCGCCCGTCAGGGGCCCGTTGGCCCGGACGTGCTGGCGGAGGGTCAGTCCGCGCACGTACTCGGTGGCCAACCATGGGGCGCTGGCACGCACGTCGGCTCCGTAGAACGCCGCCGTACAGGTCGCCCGCACCCGCGACACCAGTTCGACCTCGCGGGCGAAGCGGGCGAGGAACTCGGGGTTGGCCGCGAACTGCGGATGGATCACCTTGACCGCGGCACACGCGCCCGCCGGGTCGACGCCCGCGTACACCGCGCCCATGCCGCCGGCGCCGATCCTGCCGACGACACGGTAGTCCCCCAGCTGTCGGGGATCGGTGGCGCCGGGCGGGTCGATGCCGGGCGGGAGGTGGTCCTGGTCGAACGGACGGGGGGAGTCAGGGGACATCGGTACCTTCACGTGAGGGAACGGGGAGTCGGGGGTCATGGTCGATCAGCGCAGTGGTCGATCCGGCCTCCTTCGACGACGGACGGCCTCAGTGGTTCGAGTTCGAAGTCGTAGGCCCCGTCCTCGACCACGTTCTCCGGGCGGAAGCAGACGCCGCCGGGGTAGTCGACGGTGATGGCCGCGTCTGCGTCCCGGACCTCGTCGGGCACGTAGTACACGGGCCCCGCCTCCGTGCCGTCGACCTCGACGAGAAGGTCGGCCGTGGGATTGCGGGCGCTCAGCACGTACACGCTGTTGGTCTCCGGCCGGGTGACGTCCAGGACGCCCTGGTCAGCGGTGATCCGCGGGGCCCGGCCGAAGTCCCACTCGGCGATCTGCAGCTCTCCGAAGTCCGGCAGGTACTCGGCCCTGACCTCGACGAGCGCGGTGTCGCCGACCAGGTCCGTGGCGGTGAACGAGAGCCGCAGCTGGTCCAGTCCCTCCCCGTCGCCGGAGGCCGGTTCGAGTCGGCGGACGAGCTCGGGAGCGGTGTCCGACGCGGACGCCACCATCACGCGGCCGCTCTCGTACAGGTCGCGGTACTCCTCGGGAACGTCGGAGGGCACATCCGCCCCCCGCGCGTCTCCCGCCTCCGCCACCGGCACCTGGTCCTGCGCGCCTCCCGGCGTGCCGCCGTCCGCCGCTCCGGGGTCCGCGTCCTCGCGGGCCAGCGTCCCGGCCACCGTGCCGACCAGCACCGCCAGCGCGGCCCCCGCGGCGCCGACCGCCAGCGGCACACGCCGCCGCACCACCCACGAACGCCTGCGCGGCGCGTGGCGCCGCCACTCCTCCACCGGCGGGTCGACGACCCCTGTTCCAGGCCACGCCCGACCCATGACACGAGGGACGTCGACGTCGCCGCCCCCGCGCACCGCGGCGGCCGTCTCGTCGGGGAACAGCGCCGACGCGACCTCACGCATCGCGGTGGCCGCGTCCGGGCGCCGCTCGGGGGCCTTGTCCAGCGCCCGTTCCAGCACCTCCCGCAATCCGGCCGGGACACCGTCCAGGTCCGGGGGCTCGGACAGGATCCGCGCGGCCATCGTGCTCGAGGTCCCCGAACCGTGCGGGTGGCGGCCGGTCGCGGCGAAGGCCACCAACCCGCCCCAGGCGTAGATGTCCGAGCGGTCCGTGGCCGGGGCGCCCCGGTACTGCTCCGGGGCGATCCACCCCGGAGTCCCGACCAGGCCGCCGGTGCGCGTCAGCGCGGTCTCCTCCACCGCCCGCGCGATACCGAAGTCGAGCACCCTCGGCCCCTCGGGCGACAGGATCACGTTTCCCGGCTTCAGGTCCCGGTGCACCACACCCGCCGCGTGGATCGCGGCCAGCGCCTCGGCCGACCCGATCGCCAGGGCCGGGAGGGCGTCCCCGGCCAGGGGACCGTTCCCCCCGACGTGCTCGTGCAGGGTGGGCCCGGGAACGTACTCGGTCGCCAACCAGGGCAGGTCGGCCTCGGGATCGGCGTCGACGAAGCTCGGCACGCAGACAGCGCTCACGCGGCGGACCAGCGCGACCTCGCGCGCGAAGCGCTGGCGGAACTCGGCGTCGGCGGCGTAGACCCGGTGCACGCACTTGACCGCCACCCGCCGGTCGGCGTCGTCCAGGGCCGCGTACACCGACCCCATCCCGCCCGCCCCGATCCGCCCGACCACGCGGAACGAACCGACACGACGGGGCTCGTCGGCCGTGAGCGGCCGCAACCCGAGGGGCGGGGCGGAACCCGGTCCAGCGGGCGGTACCGGCGAGGACTGGCGTGGGGGCATGCGTCGGCCGATCTGTCACTCGGTGGCGGGGCGGGCTGGAAGCTCGACGGGACCGGGGAGGGTCCGGGTACCCGTGGGCGTGGGGCGGTCCCGTGGCCGCCCCAACGGGGATTGACGCGTGTGACTCGCGTGTGGTTCACGTTATGACCAGACGGTGTCACCCGACGCTCCCGGACCGCCCGGAGCCGATCGGAGCCAGTCGGACCCGCCCGGTCCCCGAGGCCGCCGGGGACCCGCCCGGGACACCCCGTCGCCTCCACCGCCCGACCCGCCGGAAGGCCCGCCGGCGGCGGCCATAGCCTTGGGGTATGCGTTCCTTCACGGCGCCGCTCGCTCTGGCGGCCGACCTGGTGTGCGTGCTCGCCTTCGTGGTGATCGGCAAGGCCGACCACGAGACCGGACTCGCCCTCCCCGCGGTGGCCTCGACCGCGTGGCCGTTCCTGGCCGCCCTCGTGCTGGGCTGGGTGGTCACCCTGGCCTGGCGCTCCCCTGTCCGGATCTGGCCAACCGGTCTGTTCGTCTGGGCGGTGACCGTCGCCGGAGGCATGGTGTCGCGCCTGGCCACCGGGGAGGACGCGCCGCTCAGCTTCGTCCTGGTGACCTCCGTCTTCCTGGCCGTGACGCTCCTCGGCTGGCGCGCGGTGGCACTTCTGGTCGCGAGAAGGCGACAGCGCACCGCCTGACGGGGAAGACTGGGGAGCGTACACACCCCTCGGGAGGAGAGCCCCCATGCCCGACCCTTCCACCATCGCCCTGGCCACGGCCGTCGCCACCGGCACCGTGGCCAAGATCGCCGAGGTCGTCAGTCAGGCGACGATCGACGACTTCAAGTCCTTCCGCAAGACGGTCTTCCGGTACTTCCGCGGCGACCCCGAGGCCCAGGAGGCGCTGGACGAGGCCCTGCTCGAGCCCGACGACGAGGCGGCGATCACCGCGGTCGCCGGCCACCTGGAGCGCGCGGCCGAGGCCGAACCGGAGATCCGCCGTTTCATGGACGCCCTGGCCGCCCAGCCCGGGCAGGTGACCTACGGCCCGGTGGTCAACCGCGCCGACGACGTCAGCGGCACGGTGATCCAGGTCGGACACGTGCACGGCGGGAACGTCCACGGATCCGGACGCTGACGAGGTCCGTAAGCTGGAACGGATGAACGAGTACTCCGCGCCAGCGACCGCCCCGACGCCGTCTCCCGCCCCCGGTGAGGACGAGGCACGCGAGGTGGGCGTGGGGCCGTGGGTCGGCCCCTGGCCGGAGGACGACCGGTACGACCCCGAACTCCTGGCCGGGGGCGACCGTCGCAACGTCGTGGACCGCTACCGCTACTGGCGGCGGGAGGCGATCGTCGCCGACCTCGACGCCGTGCGGCACCCGTTCCACGTCGCCGTGGAGAACTGGTCGCACGACTTCAACATCGGTTCGGTCGTGCGCACCGCCAACGCCTTCGGCTGCGCGGCCGTGCACATCGTCGGCCGCCGCAGGTGGAACCGCCGCGGCGCCATGGTGACCGACCGCTACCAGCACGTCCACCACCACTCCGACACCGCCGCGCTGCTGGGGTGGGCCGGGGAGCGCGGGCTCCCGCTGGTCGGGATCGACAACCTGCCGGGGGCGGTCCCCCTGGAGACCCACCCGCTGCCCCGCGAGGTCGTCCTGGTGTTCGGCCAGGAGGGCCCGGGGCTGTCGGAGGAGGCCCGGAAGGTGTGCGAGGCGGTGCTGTCGATCGCGCAGTTCGGGTCGACGCGGTCGATCAACGCGGGCGCCGCCGCGGCGGTGGCGATGCACGCCTGGGTGCGGGCGCACGTGTTCGACCAGTCGGTGTGAACGCGCGCCCGATGTGAGCTCGGCCACCGCCACCCGCCCCCGAACTCGCCGTGACAGTACCGTGATCTACCATGTGCGGAGCGCCCCCTAGCCGGAGAGTTCTTGGGATGAGTCCGATCGTCACCGCCGCAGCCCGCCCCGCCACGATCGACGACGTGCCCGCCGTGGCCCGGGTCCTGAGCCGGGCGCTCCACGACGATCCGCTCTTTCGGTGGCTGTTTCCCGACGACGAGCAGCGGATGGCCCGAACCCGGCGTTTCCTCGCGCTGACGGCGGGCTTCGGCTACGTCCGGTCCGGGGACACCCGCGTCGCCGAGGTGGCCGAGACTCCCGCGGACCCCCCGGTGGTCCGGGCGGCCGCGCTGTGGGCGCCCCCGGCCACCAACCCGGAGGGGCCGCTGGTGTCGCTGCGCACCTGGCCGCACTGGGGTGCGCTGATCGGTCGGGCCCGGATGAGCGCCTTCGTCCGGGTCTTCGCCGAATGGAAGATGGCCGCACCCCAGGAACCCCACCTGTACCTGGCGGCCCTGGGCGTCGACCCCGCCGTCGAGGGCGCCGGACTGGCCCGGGAGCTGCTGTCGGCGGGCCTGGACCGGGCCGACGCCGAATACACCCCGGTCTTCACCCAGACGCTCGACCCCACCGTCGTGGCCTTCTACAAGCGGTTCGGCTTCGAGGTGGTCCGCGAGGTCGAGCACCCCGGGATCGGCACCAGCCACTTCCTCTCGCGTGCTCCGATGTGACGGGACGTCGCCAAGGGTCTACGCACAGCCGCGTCACGCGCCTAGCATGAGCCGTGACCCGGACCCGGCTCCACGGGAATGAGGCGGCGCGCATGACCCCCACGACTCCGGCGGACGTTCGCGTCCGCACCGCGACGATGAACGACGTTGCGCGTCTGGTCCGCGTCCTGGGGCGCGCCTTCCAGGACGATCCGCTCTTCCGGTGGTTCTTCCCCGACGGGGAGGACCGCCTCGCCAGGAGCATGCGCGTGTGCGCGCTGAACGCCGGGTTCGGCCACGTACCGGGCGGAACGGCCTGGGTCCACGAGTCGTGGGAGACCGCCGGCGGGACACCGGTGATCGGTGGGGCGGCGCTGTGGACGCCGCCGGGCGAGACGGCGGAGGGACCGTTGACCGCACTGCGTTCTCTGCCCCACTGGGTGCGGCTGATGGGGGTGGCGCGGGTCCTCCGGGTCTTCCGGTTCCTGGGGGCGGTGCGGGCCACGGCTCCGGAGGAGCCGCACTGGTACCTGGCGGTGCTCGGCACCGATCCGGCGGTGCAGGGGACGGGTGTGGGCTCGCGCCTGCTGCGCGACGGACTGGCCCGCGCGGACGCCGACGGGGTCCCGGTCTACCTGGAGACGATGAACCCCGCCAACATCGGCTTCTACGAGCGCCACGGCTTCCGGGTGGTGCGCGCGGTCAACGAACCGTCGGCGCCCCCGACCTACTGCATGCTGCGCCCCTTGGCGGTCTGACCCGCGCACGGCCGAACCCCCGACCGGCGCGTCGACCGGCGGCGGTCAGGCGGACAGGGAGCCGACCACCAGATCGCGCGCGGCCCGGCCGTAGTCGGCCGCGGACAGGTCGGGATCCCAGGCGCGCTGGAGGATGTACCCCTGCACGAGGCCGAGCAGCACTCGCGCCGTGGCCGCCGGATCCACCCGTTCCGGGATCTGGCCGTCGGCCCGCCCGAGCTCCACCCGGGCGCGCAGCTGGTCGAGCACCCCGTCGAGCCCGGCGCTCAGCGCGTCGCGCAGCGCCGTGTCGCGCAGCGCCTCCCCCCAGGCCTGGACGGCCAGGCGCGTTCGGGAGTCGGCCCGGTCCATCGCCTCGATCGTCGCGGGCAGCTCCCCGACGAGCTCCGGGAACGGTCTGCGTCGCGCGATCGACTCGCGGACGACGTCCTGCACCGCGCCGATCGCGTCCAGGGCGATCGCGACGATGATGTCGTCCTTGCCCCGGAAGTAGCGGTAGACCGCCCCCGGGGACAGCCCCGCCTCGTCGATCACGTTCCGCATGGACGTGCGGTGAAAGCCGTCCCGGGCGAAGCAGGCGGCCGCCGCCGTCAGGATGTGCTCCCGGCGCTGCGCCAGGTAGGCGTCGGAGACTCGTGGCATGCGCACATCGTAGAACGAACGACCGTTCTTGACAGACGCACCCTCCGCGGGGGATTCTAAAAAGAACGAACATTCGTTTTTGGAGATGCCATGACCGACGTCCTCATCGTGGGAGCGGGCCCGACCGGGCTCGCCCTCGCCACGCGCCTGCACGACCTCGGTGTCCGCGTACGGATCATCGACAAGCACGACGGCGTCCTGGAACTCACCAAGTCCGCCGCGCTGCACGCCCGCACCCTCGAGCACCTGCGCGACCTCGGCGTGGCGGACGCCGTCCTGGCCGAGGGCCAGCGCGTGGACGTCCTCGCCCTGCGCACCGGCCACCGCGACCGGATCGCCGTGGACTTTCGCACCCTCGCGGACACCGCCTATCCGTTCATGGTCGACATCCCCCAGGCGCGGACCGAGCACCTGCTCATCGACCGGCTCGCGGAACGCGGGGTACGGGTCGAGCGCGGCACCGAGTGCGTCGCGATCGAACAGCGCACCGACGGGGTGCGCGCCACGGTCACCGCCGACGGCCGGTCCCGCACCCTGGAAGCCCGCTGGCTGGTCGGCTGCGACGGGGCGAGGAGCACCGTCCGCGGACTCCTCGGCATCGAACGGACCGGCGCCCCCTACGCCGACGACTGGGTGCTGTGCGACGCCGTCGTCGACTGGCCCCTGCCCCGGAACGAGATGACCTTCTCCGGGGACACCGAGGGGATCTTCGGCGTCTTCCCGCTGCCCGGTGACCGCCGCTACCGCCTCGCCTACACCGCCACACCGGGTGTGGAGCCGAGCATCGAGGACGCCCAGCGCTGCATGGCCCGCACCGGCATCGAGGGGACCATCCACGCCGTCGACGAGTTCTGGACCTTCTCCCTCGCCCACGAGCAGGCCGTCCGCTACCGGGGCGGGCGGGTGTTCCTGGCCGGGGACGCGGGGCACGTCCACACCCCGTTCGGCGGCCAGGGCCTCAACCTGGGCGTCGGCGACGCGATGAACCTGGCCTGGCGGCTGGCCGCCGTCATCGACGGCGCGGACGCCGGACTGCTCGACGGCTACCAGGACGAACGCCACCCGGTCGCGGCCGAGGTCATCGCCTTCACCCACCGGGGCGCCCAGGCCATGCTGCTGCGCGGCGACCCGCGCCGCCATCTGCGCGACGCGGCGCTGACGCTTCTGCGGTCCTCCGACCGCGCGCGACGCGCACTCGCCCGCAGGTTCTCCCAACTCGACCACCGCTACCGCCGCGCCTCGGGCACCGGGGGCCGCGCGGGCGACCTGGTCGGCGGCGACCGGCTGCCGGACCCGGAGTTCTTCGACGGGCTCACCCAGCGCACCCGCCGCCTGCACGACCTGCTGCCGCACGACCGGCACACCCTCCTGCTCACCGATCCCGCACAGGCCGAGGGGCTGTCCGTGCCCGACTCCTGCGCCGTCCGCCTCATCACCCCGGACTGGGCCGCGGCCCACACCACGCGGGGCGTCGCGACCGCGCTCGACCGGGGGCGCGCCACCGCCCGCCTGCACGGCTCCGCCTACCTCGTCCGGCCCGACCGGCACATCGCCCGGATCGGTTCGCCCGGGGAACTGACCTCCGCCCCGCCCGTGCCCGCCGCCCGCGAGGAGTCCCGATGAACACCCCCGTCGTCCCGCTCCCCCTGGGCGCGTCCGCCGCCTACGCGATCCGAGGCGAGCGCACCGTCCTCGTGGACACCGGTTTCGCCGGAGGCGAGGACCGGCTGCTCGGCCGCCTGGCCAAGGCGGGGATCGCCTCCGCCTCGATCTCCCTCATCGTCCTGACCCACTGCCACCCCGACCACGCGGGAGGGGCCGCCGCGCTCCGCCGACGGCTGGGGGTCCCGGTGGCGGTGCACGAGGCGGAGAGGGAGTGGGCGGAGTCCGGGACGAGTGAGCTCTACACGCCGTTGAACCCGTTCGGAAGGATCCTGCGGCGCACCCTGGACACCGGGTTCCCGGCGTTCACCCCGGACGTGGTCCTGGGCGACGGCGCCGACCTGGACGCCCACGGGGTTCCGGTGGACGTGCTGCACACCCCGGGGCACACCCCCGGTTCGGTGAGCCTGCGGCACCGGGAGAGCGGGGAGGTCCTGGTCGGGGACCTGCTGGCCGGGAGCATGACGCGGCGCGACCGCCCCGGGCTCCCCTTCCTCGCCCAGGACACCGGGCGACTGCGGCGCAGTGCCCGCCGGGTCCTGGACGCACGGCCCACGCGGTTCCTGTTCGGGCACGGACGACCGGCCTCGGCCGCCTCGGTCCGCCGTTTCCTCGACTCCGGCTGAGGCACCCGGACACCCCTGGACGACCGGACGGCGAGCGGGGACCCGTGACCGCCCGGGACACGCGAGGGGCCGCGCCCCCGGTGTTCACCGGAAAGGAGCGCGGCCCCGTGCGACGCGTGGGGTCGGCGGTCAGCCGATGCCCTTGCTGAGCGAGCCCAGCAGGTCGCGGTTGAGCTGGGAGATGGTGTCCAGCGGGATGCCCTTCGGGCAGACCGCGGCGCACTCACCGATGTTGGTGCAGCCGCCGAAGTCCTCCTCGTCGTGCTGGTTGACCATCTTCACCACGCGCGAGGCCCGCTCGGGCTGCCCCTGCGGGAGCATGCCCAGGTGGGTGACCTTCGCGGCGGTGAACAGCATGCCGGAGGCGTTCGGGCAGGCCGCCACGCACGCGCCGCAGCCGATGCAGGTCGCGGCGTCGAACGCGCGGTCGGCGTCCGGCTTCGGGATCGGGTTGGCGTGGGCGTCCGGGGCGGTACCGGTCGGGGCGCTGATGTAACCGCCCGCCTGGATGATCCGGTCGAAGGCGCCGCGGTCCACGACCAGGTCCTTGACCACCGGGAACGCCTTGGCGCGCCACGGCTCGACGGTGATGGTGTCGCCGTCCTTGAAGCTGCGCATGTGCAGCTGGCAGGTGGTGGTGACCTCCGGGCCGTGGGCCTCGCCGTCGATCACGACACCACAGGCACCGCAGATGCCCTCACGGCAGTCGTGGTCGAAGGCGACCGGGTCCTCGTCCTGAAGTGTGAGCTTCTCGTTGAGGACGTCGAGCATCTCCAGGAAGGACATGTCCGGCGAGACGTCCGAGAGCTCGTAGTTGACCATCCGGCCCTCGTCGCCCGGGCCCTTCTGGCGCCATACGCGCAGGGTGATGTTCACTTGTAGCTCCGCTGCTTCATCTCGACGTACTCGTACTCCAGGGCTTCCTTGTGGAGCACGGGCTTGCTGTCCTGGCCCCCGAACTCCCAGGCCGCGACGTAGGCGAACTCGTCGTCGTGACGCAGCGCCTCGCCGTCCTCGGTCTGGCTCTCGGAGCGGAAGTGGCCGCCGCAGGACTCGCGGCGGTGCAGGGCGTCGATGCACATGAGCTCGCCGAGCTCCAGGAAGTCGGCCACGCGGCCGGCCTTCTCCAGGGCCTGGTTGAGCTCGTCGTTGGTACCGAGCACCTTGACGTCGCGCCAGAACTCGGCGCGCAGCTCGCGGATGCGCTCGATGGCCTTGGTCAGGCCCTCCTCGTTGCGCTCCATGCCGCAGTAGTCCCACATGATGTGGCCGAGCTCCTTGTGGAAGGAGTCGACGGTGCGGGAACCGTTGATGGAGAGCAGCTTCTCGATCCGGGAGGTGACCTGCTCCTTGGCCGCGGCGGCGTCCGGGTGGCTCTCGTCGAGCTGCTCGAACGGGCCGTCCGCCAGGTAGTCGTTGATGGTGTTCGGCAGGACGAAGTAGCCGTCCGCCAGACCCTGCATCAGCGCGCTGGCGCCCAGGCGGTTGGCGCCGTGGTCGGAGAAGTTGGCCTCACCGGTCACGAACAGGCCCGGGATGGAGCTCTGCAGGTCGTAGTCGACCCACAGACCGCCCATGGTGTAGTGCACGGCCGGGTAGATGCGCATCGGAACCTCGTACGGGTTCTCACCGGTGATGCGCTGGTACATGTCGAACAGGTTGCCGTACTTGGCCTCGACGGCGGCCCGTCCCATGCGCTTGATCGCGTCGGCGAAGTCCAGGTAGACGCCCAGACCGCCGGGGCCGACGCCGCGGCCCTCGTCGCAGACGTTCTTGGCGGCGCGGGAGGCGATGTCACGCGGCACGAGGTTGCCGAAGGCCGGGTAGATGCGCTCCAGGTAGTAGTCGCGCTCGTCCTCGGGGATCTGGCGCGGGTCGCGGTCGTCGCCGCCCTTCTTGGGCACCCAGATGCGGCCGTCGTTGCGCAGCGACTCACTCATCAGGGTCAGCTTGGACTGGTAGTCGCCGCTGACCGGGATGCAGGTCGGGTGGATCTGCGTGTAGCACGGGTTGGCGAAGAGCGCGCCCTTGCGGTGCGCCCGCCAGGCGGCCGTGACGTTGCAGCCCATGGCGTTGGTCGACAGGAAGAACACGTTGCCGTAACCGCCGGTGGCCAGGACCACGGCGTCGGCGAAGTGCGTCTCGATCTCGCCGGTGACCATGTCGCGGGCGATGATGCCGCGCGCCTTGCCGTCCACGACGATGACCTCGAGCATCTCGTGGCGGGTGTTCATCTTGACGGTGCCCGCCGCGACCTGGCGCTCCAGGGCCTGGTAGGCGCCGATCAGGAGCTGCTGCCCCGTCTGGCCGCGCGCGTAGAAGGTACGGGAGACCTGGACACCGCCGAAGGAGCGGTTGTCGAGGAGGCCGCCGTACTCACGGGCGAAGGGCACGCCCTGGGCGACGCACTGGTCGATGATCTCGACCGACGTCTGCGCCAGGCGGTAGACGTTCGACTCGCGGGATCGGAAGTCGCCGCCCTTGACGGTGTCGTAGAACAGCCGGTGGATGCTGTCGCCGTCGTTGCGGTAGTTCTTGGCCGCGTTGATGCCGCCCTGCGCCGCGATGCTGTGCGCGCGGCGCGGGCTGTCCTGGTAGCAGAAGGATGTGACGTTGTAGCCCGCCTCGCCCAGGGTCGCGGCGGCCGAGGCCCCGGCCAGACCGGTGCCGACGATGATGACGGAGAGCTTGCGCCGGTTCGCGGGGTTGACCAGCTTGGCCGAGAAACGGCGCTTGTCCCAGCGCTCGTTGATCGGGCCCTCGGGCGCCTTCTCGTCCCGGACGGGCTCGCCCTCGATGTACAGGTCGTTCTCAGACAATTAGCTCACCAGTCCAAAGGTGACCGCCAGAGGCGGGAGAAGGAAGCCGACGGTCACGACCAGCGCGATGGTCACGGCCACGGCGTTGATCTTGCCCTGGCGGCTGGCCTTGTTGGCGCCGAGCGTGGCGGCGCCGCTCCAGATGCCGTGCCGCAGGTGGAAGCCGGCCGCGATGACCGCCGCCACGTAGAACAGGGTCACGTACCAGAACTCGGGCTGGAAGCCGTTGACGAGCCGTTCGTAGGGGCTGTCGGAGGCACCGCCCGGAGCGATGACGTTCACCGTCAGGTGCAGGATGTGGAAGATCACGAAGAGCGCGATCAGGACGCCGCCCCAACGCATGGTGTAGGAGGCGTACGAACGCTGCACGCGCTTCGTCACCTGGTATCGGCGGACGCCGCCGCGCGCGCGGTTGTCGCGCGCGGTGAGGACGACCGCGCAGTAGATGTGGATGAGGACGCTCGCCAGGAGGACGAGGCGCGCGATCCAGAGGAAGCCCTCATGCGGCAGGAGCGGGTAGCCGAGCTCGCGGAGTCCCTCGGCGTAGCCGTCGAAGGCCTCCTGGCCCATGAAGACTTTGAGGTTGCCGTACATGTGCGCGATCAAATACAGCACAAGGATCGCACCGGTGACCGCCATCGCTGACTTGAGCGCCACCGTGGACCCGTAGGCCGTAGACCGCTTCTTGGTCAAGGTACTGTTCGCCACAGCCTGCCACTTTAAAATCGAGTTAAGTCTGACGTCCAAGTCATCAGGACGCTGGTGTCCATAGCTCTAGGCTATGGAGCATGCAGTTCCAGCAGCTCGCGTACTTCGTCGCGGTAGCCCGTACACGCCATTTCACCCGCGCAGCCGAGCTTTCGCGCGTCGCGCAGCCGAGCTTGAGCAAACAGATCCGCAGCCTTGAGCGGGAGTTGGGCGCACCGTTATTCAGTCGTGCCAGGGGAAACATCACACTCACTCCGGCGGGTGAGGCGCTCCTGCCGCTGGCCCAGCGCATGCTGACCGACCTGGAGACGGCCCGCCGCGAGGTGGCGGAGCTGGCCGGGGTCCGCAGGGGCCGGGTGCGGCTGGGCGCGACCCCGTCCCTGTGCGCGGGGCTGCTGGCCGACGTGCTCGCGGACTTCCACACCCGCTTCCCGGGGATCGAACTCCAGGTCGAGGAGAGCGGTTCGCGCGACCTCATCCGCGACCTGGGCCGCGGCGAGCTGGACCTGGCGCTGATCATCCTCCCCCTCCAGAGCAGCGATCCGGACTTCGCCACCACGCCGATCCTGCGGGAGAACCTGGTGGTGGCCAGCCCGATGAGCCAGCCCTCGCCGAACGGCCGCGCCTCGATCCGCATCACCGAGCTGGAGGGCCGCCCCCTGGTCATGTTCCGGCGGGGGTACGACGTGCGCGAGGCCACGCTGCGCGCGTGCCGGGCCGCCGGGTTCGAACCCGAGCTGGCCGTCGAGGGCGGCGAGATGGACGCCGTGCTCCGGTTCGTGGAGGCGGGCCTGGGTCTGGCGGTCGTGCCGAGCATGGTGCTGCGCAACCGTCCCGGCCTGCGCGGAACCCCCCTCGCGCGTCCCCGCCTGCTGCGGACGGTGGCGCTGGCGCACCGCAAGGACGTGGAGCCCTCGCACTCGGCGGACGCCTTCCGCCGCCACCTCAACCGGTACCTGCTGGGTCTGACGCCGCAGGAGCTGGGACCGGACCTGGAGGTGCTGATCTCGGCCACGGACGCGGGCGCCCCCGGGGAGGTTCCGGACGACGACGAGGGAGCGGACACCGGGCCACGAACCCGAAAAAAGGGCCGAAGCTAACAGGTTCCCCTCAGTTCACTCCAATACCACAATGGGTGAATTTTCCAAAAAGACCATTTGCGACAAATAACGCAAACGTCACCAAAACCCCAACCCAGAGTGGCGTATTTCACACACGTTCACCCCGCGTTTCTTCGGCACTGGAACGTGACCGTGATCACAGCACCCTAACGTTGCGTTGCAGACCGGCTTCGCTACTGCTTCTCCCCAGCCGTCCAGCACGCACGGAGAGCGGCCGCGGCCACGGGGAGCACGACGGCCCGCCCGTGCGCCCGGGGCTCTCCACAGAGAGGTGGAGACCACGGTGACCTCGACCGAAAGAGCGCGACCGGGCAGCGGCCGGGCGCGCATCGCACCGCGCACACTGCGCACCGACCGGTGGTGGCTCGGCCCGACCCTCACCACACTGGGCCTGGCCGCCTTTCTCGTCTACGGAACCGTTCGCGTGTTCCAGCAGGACCACTACTGGGTCCAGGAACACCACTACCTGACCCCGTTCTACTCGCCCTGTCTGGCGCAGCAGTGCGCCCCGGACGCGGCCCTGTTCGGGCGGCTCCCCTTCGAGTTCCCGCCCCTGATCCCCTACGCCCTGGTCAGCCTGCCGATCCTGCTGCTGTTCCGGGTGACCTGCTACTACTACCGCAAGGCCTACTACCGGTCGGTCTGGCAGGCGCCCACCGCCTGCGCCGTGCGCGAGCCGCACCGCTCCTACACCGGCGAGACCCGGCCGCTCATGCTCCCCCAGAACGGCCACCGTTACTTCTTCTACGCCGCCTTCGCCATCACCGCGATCAACACGTGGGACATGGCGGTCGCCTTCGCGCACGGCACCGACGGCGGTTTCGGGATCGGCGTCGGCAACCTGGTCATGCTGCTCAACGTGCTCATGCTCTGGGGCTACACGCTCAGCTGCCACTCCTGCCGCCACGTCTTCGGCGGGCGTCTGCGCACCTTCCGCACCCACCCCGTCCAGTACTGGGTGTGGACCCGGCTGTCCACGCTCAACAACCGGCACATGTACTTCGGCTGGTTCAGCATCGCCACGCTCATGGCCACCGACGCCTACATCGCCCTCGTCGCCAGCGGCACCATCACCGACCTGCGGATCCTCAACTGAGCCCCGGGGAAGGAAGACACCGGCACATGCCCTCCACAACAGAACCCGACATCACCCGGTACGGCTACGACGTCGTGGTGATCGGCGCGGGCGGAGCCGGGCTCCGCGCCGCGATCGCCGCCCGCGAGCAGGGGAAGCGCACCGCCGTCATCTCCAAGTCGCTGTTCGGCAAGGCGCACACCGTCATGGCCGAGGGCGGGGCCGCCGCCGCGCTCGGCAACGCCAACCCGGACGACGACTGGCGGACGCACTTCCGCGACACCCTGCGCGGCGGCAAGTTCCTCAACGACCCCCGCATGGCCGAACTCCACGCCCGCGAGGCGCCCGAACGCATCCTGGAGCTGGAGTACTGGGGCGCGCTGTTCGACCGCACCAAGGACGGGCTGATCAGCCAGCGCAACTTCGGCGGCCACGAGTATCCCCGCCTCGCGCACGTGGGCGACCGCACCGGCCTGGAGATGATCCGCACCCTCCAACAGCGGATCGTGGCGCTCCAGCAGGAGGACGCGGCCGAGTTCGGCGACCCGGACGCCCGGCTGCGGGTCTTCGCCGAGACCGCCGTCACCAGGCTGCTCACCGAGGGGTCCACCGACGGCGGGCCCGGTCGGATCCTCGGCGCCTTCGGGTACCGGCGCGTGGACGGCGGCTTCGTGGTCTTCGAGGCGCCCACCGTCATCCTGGCCACCGGCGGGATCGGCAAGGCGTTTCGCACCACGTCCAACTCCTGGGAGTACACCGGGGACGGGCACGCGCTCGCCCTGCGCGCCGGGGCGTCCCTCATCAACATGGAGTTCGTCCAGTTCCACCCGACCGGGATGGTCTGGCCGCCCTCGGTCAAGGGCATCCTCGTCACCGAGTCCGTACGCGGCGACGGCGGGGTGCTGCGCAACTCCGAGGGCGCCCGGTTCATGTTCGACTACGTGCCCGACGTGTTCCGGTCGCAGTACGCCGAGACCGAGGAGGAGGCCGACGGCTGGTACGACGACCCCGCGAACCACCGCAGGCCGCCCGAACTGCTGCCCCGCGACGAGGTGGCGCGGGCGATCAACAACGAGGTCAAGGAGGGCCGGGGCTCCCCGCACGGCGGCGTGTTCCTGGACGTGTCCTCACGTCTGCCCGCCGAGGAGATCCGCAGACGGCTGCCGTCCATGCACCACCAGTTCAAGGAGCTGGCGGACGTGGACATCACCGCCGAACCCATGGAGGTGGGTCCCACCTGCCACTACGTCATGGGCGGGGTGCGCGTGGACGCCGACACCGCCGCCTCCGACGTGCCCGGGCTGTTCGCGGCGGGCGAGGTCGCGGGCGGGATGCACGGGTCCAACCGGCTCGGCGGCAACTCCCTGTCCGACCTGCTCGTGTTCGGGCGGCGGGCCGGGCTCGGGGCGTGCGGCTACCTGGACGCGCCCGACCGTCCCGAGCCGCGGCGCTCCGCAGTCGACGGAGCGGTCGACCAGGCGGTCGCCGAGGCGTTGTACCCGCTCAAGCAGGGGGACGGGGTCAACCCCTACGACGTGCACGGTGAGCTCCAGGACACCATGAACGACCTGGTCGGCATCATCCGGCGCGGCCCCGAGATGGAGCGGGCGCTGGAGCGGCTGGACGAGTTGGAGGAACGGTCGCGGATCCTGAGCGCGCCCGGTGACCGGGTGTACAACCCCGGATGGCACCTGGCGCTGGCGCTGCCCAACATGATCCTGGTGTCCCGGGCGATCGCCACCGCCGCGCTGGAACGGACCGAGTCGCGCGGCGGGCACACGCGCGACGACCATCCGGACATGTCGCCGGAGTGGCGGCGGGTGAACCTGGCGGTCCGGGCGGACGGCGGCGATCAGGTCGTCCTGACCCGGCGTCCGGTCGCCGACGTGCCGCCCGAACTGCTGGCCCTGTTCGAGCGTGACGAACTGGCCAAGTACCTGACCGAGGAAGAGCTGCCCGAGGAGGAGCGGTCATGAGTGAGCGGAAGTTCCGGGTGTGGCGCGGCTCCGGCGAGGGCGGCGGCCTGACCGACTACACGGTGGACGTGCACGAGGGCGAGGTGGTGCTCGACGTGCTGCACCGCCTCCAGGCCACCCAGGCGCCCGACCTCGCCGTCCGGTGGAACTGCAAGGCGGGCAAGTGCGGGTCGTGCTCGGTGGAGATCAACGGCAGACCCCGGTTGTCGTGCATGACCCGGATGAGCGTGTTCGAGCCGGACGAGGTCGTGACCGTGACGCCGATGCGCACCTTCCCCGTCGTTCGGGACCTGGTGTGCGACGTGTCGTTCAACTATCAGAAGGCTCGGGAGATCCCGTCGTTCACGCCCGATCCCGCCACCCGCCCCGGAGACTTCCGGATGGCCCAGGAGGATGTGGAGCGGTCGCAGGAGTTCCGCAAGTGCATCGAGTGCTTCCTGTGCAACAACGTGTGCCACGTGATCCGTGACCACGAGGAGAACATGGAGCACTTCTCCGGGCCGCGGTTCCTCATGCGGGTGGCGGAGTTGGAGATGCATCCCGAGGACACCGCGGACCGGAGGAAGATCGCGCAGGACGAGTTCGGGATGGGGTACTGCAACATCACCAAGTGCTGCACGGAGGTGTGCCCGGAGGGGATCCACATCACCGACAACGCGCTGATCCCGCTCAAGGAGCGGGTGGTGGACCGCAAGTACGACCCGCTGGTGTGGCTGGGGTCGAAGATCGGCGTGCGTCCCAAGGACACCCCGATCGTGCCGAACACCCGGCGGCCCGCCGACGAGGGCTGATGTCCGGTTCCCTGTGGGGCGGCGGTGTCGTCCGCCGCCCCACCCGGTTTGTTCCCGGATCAGTCGGCGGGCACGAGGGGGCGCAGTCCGGAGCGTTGGGCGTGCCAGGTGCGGACGAGGCTGGCGAGTTCGTCGAACTCCCCCGGTTCCCGGGTCGGCGGGGCGGCGAGCAGATCGCCTTCGGGGGCCGGGCGCGGGGCGGGAACCCTCGGGGGCGCGGGCACGGGGGCCGCGTGTTTGGGGGTGTAGGCGGGGTTCACCACCCGGGGGCCGTCGGCGGTCGGCTGGGTCGTGCGGGCGCGCAGGCGGCGGGCGGGGTGTGCGTCCGCGTAGGCGAGTTCGCGCTCGTGGGCGAGGAGGTAGGGCCGGATGAAGGCGGCGTCCCTGACCGGAGGGGTCGGGCGCGGCGCGGGAGGGACACTGACCTGCGGGGGATCGGGCGTCGGCTCGGGGGTGATCGGGGCGGGCGTCGGCGCGTAGGGGCGGACCCGGGTGGAGCGGCGACGGCGGGCGCTGTGACGGCCGCGCGCGGGAGCGAGGAGGGCTTTGGCGGTCTCCAGGGCAGACCTGAGGACCGCACGACTAGAATCAGTCATGTCGGCAAGTCCTTGCTGTAAAGATCGAAGTTGCTGACCACGACCCCGGGCGGTTTCCTACCGTCGCGGGGTCTTCGTCGTATGGAGTTGTGTTCGCAAAGAAGAGTAGGGCACCCGGGGCTCGGTGGCGAACGTTTTCGGGAAACAGGACCTACCGACCACCAGGTTTCGTGTTTGCGCAGCTCAGGCCAATACTCGAAAAGAACCAGGTCGGTTCGCGCACATCACGCCAAATACCCTCTTTGCCCGAAATAAGAGCATCGAACCTTATGGCACAACACCGGCGGAACACCCACTCCGCAGCCAAAAGAACATTGCCGGAACGAGAATCATTCTGCACCAGCAATCACTTCCTCGGGGAATATGCGGCACCCACCCCCACAATCGTGTTACATTTCATTCGCATCGCGCGATCACTTCCGGCCGAGAATGACTCGGAGCGAACGCCGTCGCCGGTGCGGGTTGATCTCCGCACACTATTCGACCTGCGGCGAACAACCCGACACGACCGTACCGAGGAAGGAATTCATCGTGAGCCTGATCCAGACCGGCAAGATCGACCTGAACTCCACCGACGCGGTGGAAACGACCGCCGGCGAGACCGCTACCTTCACCCGAGTCACCTTCCCCACGCCGTTCCCGGAGGGCGCGGAGGTCGTCGTGCTGCCGCTCACCCAGACCTTCAACGGCCCGCAGACACCGGGCATCCGCATCCATGACGTGAACCGCGAGGGCTTCCTGATCCGCCTGAACGAGGTGTTCATCGACAACAACACCCAGAGCGACGGCAAGCACAACACCGAGACCATCGGATGGCTCGCCACGACCGTCTGACACGCGCGCCACCCGAGCGCGGCGGTTTCTCCTCCGCCTCAAAAAAGGGCCGCCCCGACCGGGGCGGCCCGCTGTCGCACACCTTATTTCCACCGCAGCCAAAAACGAATCCAGAACGGAAATGGAATCCGCGCACAGGGCGGTTCCTACAGCGGTGGTTTCGCGTCCCGCGCCTCATGCATCCACGCCAGCGATGACCGCTCCAACGCAGCCTTCGCCAACCGCTGTGCCGACGCGGTCCTCAACGCCGCCAACGACGAATCCACCCACGCCCGCGTGTCCGTGCCCCGCTGCTGGTACTCCACCGCCTGCAACAGGCACTCCAGCTTGTCGGCGTCCTTCGCGCACGCCGACTCCGGAGATTCCTTCGCCTCGTACTCGGCCACCGCGCCGCTGACCATGTCAGCCACCACCTCAGGCAAATCCGCGACCTGGTCGGCGGTCACCGACTCGGGCGGTGCCGCCTTCAGATACCGCTTCCCGATGTAGGGCACGTCCATCGTGCGGGTCTCCTGCGTGTCATGGAACAACGCCAGGAACGCCGCCCGCTCCGGGTTCGCGCCCTCCATCGACGCGAGCACCGCCGCGACGACCGCCGTCCGGTGCGAGTGGTCCGCGATCGACTCCGCGTCAGGTACCCCGGCGATCACCCACCCGGTGCGCTTGTACCGCTTGAGCAGGCCGATCTCGTACAGGAAATCCACAGTGGGGGTGTCCTGCTCGTCTGCCATCAGAGGCCTCTCTAGCTTCGGTGGGTCATCCTGCCGCCCACGCCCTGACACCTACGCTGCCCGCATGGCGAAAACCCTCTACCTCGTCGTCTCCGGCGCCTCCGCCCCCGAAGGCGTACCCGATCTCGTGCGCCGACTGCAAAGCGACGGCTACACGGTGGTCTGCCTGTCCACTCCCGTCGGCACGAGGTTCCACGCCCCTGACGAACTGGAGAAACTGACCGGCGAACCCGTCCGGGTCGAGTACCGGATGCCCGGCACCGGCAAGAGCCTCCCACCCGCCGACCTCGTCGTGGCGTGCCCGCTCACCTTCAACAGCGTGAACAAGTTCGCCAACGGCCACGCCGACAACTTCGCGATCGGGCTTCTGTGCAAAATGGTCGGTTACAACGTGCCCACCATCGTCGTCCCCCACTGCAAACCACAACTCGCCGCACATCCGGCGTTCCAACGGTCGCTCGACACCCTCAGAGACATCCCCGCCGTCACACTCGTCTACGACCACGACGCCCCCTACGAGTCCCGCCTCCCCACCTGGGAACACCTACTGCGAGCCATCCGGGACACCATGGACAGGCCGCCCTCGTCGGTCACGGACCGATCGCACCCCTGACACGGCGAAGGCCCCAACGTAGGCTGAGCGGTGCGACCAACTCAGACAGGATGAGGCCCGATATGCGCGAGCCCGCCCCCACTCCTGACAGCCCGGATCTCTCCTTCGGGCAGCGCCTGAAGATCCAACGCACGCGCCGAGGCATGACTCGTGAGGTTCTCGCCGGGCTCGTCGGTAAATCCGCGAGCTGGGTCAAGGCCGTGGAGAACGGCCGCCTCCAAACCCCGAAACTCGCCATTCTCCTCCGGCTCGCCGAAGCACTCCGCCTCCGGGACCTGTCCCAGCTCACGGGCGACCAGTCCATGCCCATCTCGCTGTTCACCGGCCCCGGGCACACCCGGCTGCCCGCAGTGCGGACCGCGATCAACGCCATGCCCGCCCTCACCCAGCGCGAAGCACCCCCTGTGGAACACCTTCGCGCCCGCCTCACCCACGCGTGGTCAGCTCGGCACTCCTCCCCCAACCACCGAGAAGTGCTCGGACAACTCCTCCCGGACCTGATCGAGGACGCGCAGCTCGCCGCCCACCAGGTAGACGACCGCACCACACGCAGGGCCGCGCAAGCCGTCCTCTCCGAGGTCTACGCCCTGGCTCAGTTCTTCATCGCCTACCAGCCCGCCCAGGACCTCCTCTGGCGGGTGGCCGAACGCGGCATGGTCGCCGCGCAGGACTCTGGGGACCTGCACGCCATCGGTGTCGCCTCCTGGCTCATGGCCCAGGCCCACCGGGACGCCGGAGACTGGGACGCCGCCGACGTCGTCACCTCCCAGACCCTGGCGCTCCTCGGCCGGTACACGGATGTCGCCAGAACCGACGTCGCGGCGATCCACGGCGCGACCCTGTTCGAGGACGGGTACACCGCCGCCAGACGAGGTGAGATCGGCACCGCGTGGGGCCGATGGGACGCGGCCAACGCCGTCGCCGAACGCCTACCCGCCTCGTACTATCACCCGGTGACGAGCTTCTCCCGCGCGATCATGGGCGCGCACGCCGTCACGATCGCCGTGGAGCTCCGCGCTGGGGGAGAGTCGGTACGTCAAGCCGATCGAGCGTCGGAGGCACCCATCCCGTCCCGGCCGCGCCGTGCCCGCCACGAGATCGAACAGGCACGCGCCTACCACCTCGACGCACAACCCGAGGCCGCGCTCCGGGTCCTGGAAGCCGCGCACGAGGCCGCCCCCGAGACGATCCGCTACAACGGGTACGCCCGCCGCATCCTGCTCGAAGAACTCGACGAGCGGGACGGACGACGACAGCGGCGCGTCTCGGTGCTGGCGGAGAAGATGGGGCTGCTCACAGTCTGACATCGAGGGGGCACATTTTGTGCCCTTCCCCGCGCGGTATGACTCCTACGGTCGTCTCACCCCGACATCCCCGAGGTGAGGCCGATGACCTGTCAACGCGTGGCGCCACCCGACGCGCCACGGATGACGAACGACTCCGACCGTCGCGTCGCCGCGTTCCGCCGGGACTTCCCCGGGTGGACGGCGTGGGAGGCCGACGGCTCCTGGCGGGCCCTGCGCGTCGACGGCCGCGACGGGCTGGTCGGCCTGACCGCCGCCTCTCTCACCGAACTCCGGATGAGGCTCGCCGAAGCGCTGCGGGTCGCCTCATGAGCGCGAGAGCCGACCTCGCCCGCCTCCGGGCCGAGTACGGGGACCGGTACTGGATCCGGTGCACGGAGCACACCTGGATCGCCACCGACCGGGCCCCGCACACGACCACCGAACCGACGCTCATGGCGGACACCCCGGGCCAGCTCGCCAAGAAGCTGGCCAGCCCGGGGCCGTGCGTCGGCATGCCGTTCCCGACCGGGGTGTACGGGGCCGACCCGCAGGCGGCCCCGATCGCCCCCGCGCCGCGCACCCCCGACTCCCGCCCGGGAAAGGCACCACGACGATGACCGCCGAGCACGGCTCCGCCCCGGCCGCCGGAACCCTCATAACGCCGAACGAGGTCGCCGCCCTCTTCCGGGTTCACGCCAGCACTGTCGTCCGCTGGGCCAGGGAGGGCCACCTGACCAGCCTCACGACGCCGACCGGACGCCACCGTTTCCCCGCCGAACACGTCCACGCCCTCCTCACTCGGGAGGCCCGCACCGGCACTGAGCGCCCCTGACCCGCCCACGAACGACCAGGAGCCACCCGTGCCCCACGCAACCCGGCAGGACCACGCGCCCCTCCCCCGACGGGTCCGCCGTTCCGCACCGCTCGCCACCGTCCGCCCCCTCGCGGTCCACCCGTACGGCCGAGCGAACACCACCGGCCCCGACGATCTGTCGGACCTGGCCGAGGCCGTCCGAACCCTCCTCCGTCACCGCCCCGACCTCGCCCACCCCACCCCCACGACCGGGAGGACACCACCCATCACCGACCTGCTCATCTCCCTGGCCGAGGTCCACCGGCTCGCCCTGACCATCGACGCCGACAAGGAGGCGGCCGACATCGCCCGCCTTGTCGGCACCCTCCGCACCAATCCCTGAACCGGCCAGGGGCCCACGCCTACCCACGCCCGCCCCGGGACACACACCGCAGACCATTCCCGGCCAACGCTCTGACTCAGCGTGCTGATCGAGTTACCGTCATCTCAATCCTTCCCCTCACCCCCGCGGAGGCCCTGATGGGCAAACACGAGGACAACTCCACCAGCGACGGACACAAGCCCGACCGCCCGATCCCGCCACCAACCCCCGATGACGGCGGCAGCGGAGACGGAAAGCACGAGCGCGACGACAAATGACCAGCGCCGAAGACCTCCGGTCCCGCCTCGTCGAGGAGGTCAGCCCCTCCTCAACCTGGCGGGACACCTTCATGCGGGTACCTCGCCACCACTTCGTCCCCGACCGGATCTGGGTCGAGAGCGAGGATGACCTGACGCCCCTCACCAGGGTCGAAGATCCTGAGGCGTGGTTACGTGCCTGCTACAGCGACAGGCCGCTCATCACCCAGATCGACGACGGTGACGCGACCAGGCGCGGATACCGGTCCTCCTCGGCGTCCATGCCGAGCATCGTGGCGATGATGTTGGAAGCCGCCGATCTCGCCGCTGGGCACCGAGTGTTGGAGATCGGTACTGGGACCGGGTGGAACGCCGCCCTACTCGCCGACAAGGTCGGCCGTGGGAACGTGACGTCGGTGGAGATCGACCCGGCCGTGGCCAGGCAGGCAGAGGAGGCCCTTGCTGGCTCTGGCGTTCACGTGGTCACTGGGGATGGTGAGAAGGGCTATCCGCCTGACGCTCCCTACGACCGAGTACTGGCGACCGCCGCCGTCCAGCGTGTTCCCTACGCGTGGGTCGAGCAGACGTCGCCTGGCGGCCGCGTCGTCACCCCTTGGGGGACCAGTTTCCACAACGGCACGCTGCTTCGGCTCCAGGTGGAGGCGGACGGGACCGCGTCCGGGCGGTTCGGCGGGAACGTGGGGTTCATGTGGGTGCGCGGTCAGCGGACGCCACACGGCTCCCTCGAAGACCGCGTTCGCCCCGAGCACGAGTACACCGAGACATCCACGGACCTGCACCCGTACGAGCCGATCAGCGACTTCGACGCGAGCTTCGCGATCGGACTGCGGGTACCCGGTATGAAGGACCTGTTGGTCTTCGATGACGACGTCCCTGGCAACCCGAACTACACGGTGTACCTGATGGATCCCGGTTCGGGTTCCTGGGCCTCGTGGCGTGTTCAGCCTGGCCCCCATGACTACAGGGTTCGGCAACACGGCCCGCGCCGCCTCTTCGACGAGCTGGCCGAGGCGTACTCCTGGTGGCGGAAGGCGGGCCGCCCGGAACACACCCGTTTCGGCGTGACCGTGACCCCCGAGGGTCAACGGGTCTGGTTGGACGCCCCCGGAAACCTCGTTTCCTGAACGGAGCCGCCCCGATGACCGAACCGCACGAGGACGCCTGGAGACCGCTGGCCCGCGAGTTGGTCCATTCGCCTGCCCGCACCCGCGTCCCACCGCTAACCTTCCGTGCTCTCGCCCCCTGAGAGAAGAGGCCCTGTGGAGCCGCTGCCCGAGCGCCCGCTCACGCTGGCCGGAATCCAGACGTACGTGGCGGAGATGGAGGTCGAGCGCGGAGCGGGACAAGGAGCTGGTCAACGCCGAGCGCACCTGGAACCGACCCTCTCCTCCTGGAGATCGAGGTGACCGCCCCGCGCGACGCCTCACTCCCCGGCGTACAGGTCGGGGCGCGCGGTGCGCAGGATCTGCGACAGATTCTCGTACTGCGCCCTGTCCAACCCGATCCGAATCTTCCTCCAGTCGAGGAGGACCCACGTCGGGTACCGCTCTTGGGCCAGGGCACCGGTCAGTTCGATGTCGACGAGATAGCTGGTCCCGTAGCGGCTGCGGATCACCTCCCTGCTGATCCGCGTCACACGTGACCAGGCGAAGTGCGTGGTACGCCCCCGGAACCACCACTTCGACTCCTGGACGAGCGTGATCCCGGCCCCGTCCACGGCCACCCCCTGGCGGGTCGAGTAGCGCGGCGCCATGTGCAACAGCGCCCAGCACAGCGGCACGAGGATCACCAACAGGACGAAGGGAAACGCGTTCGACCCCGGGAGCCCGGTCACCACCGCGTCGACCGCCAGCACGGCCATGAGGATCGTGACGCCGACACACCCTCCCGTCCAGGCGAGCCACTCCCAGGCGAGCCGCCACCGCATGTCCACCCAGTGGGAGGGGCCGGATTCCGGCGTCATGGGGGACTCGTGCGGCATGGGGCGGTCCTTCCTGGGCGGAGGGCGGATGGGTGGCGTCCCAGTATCCGACGTGGTCCGCGGGTCCCCGGTTCCGGAAGCGACCGGCTCCCTCAGCGCCCCCGCACCAACGCGGCGTGTCCCCTCAGCTGGACCGAGGCGGCGAGTTCCGTCCGGAGCGCGTACCGGAACGGCCCGCCGGGGGTTCCGGGCGCCCAGCCCTCGCTCAGGGCCGCGCGAACGGCCTCGGCCACGCGGGCCGGGGTGACGGGCTCCGGGTCACGGCCCTCCGACGGCGGGCCGAAGGGGCAGCAGCCGTCACCGGAGGGACGCGGATGGTCGAGCGTGACCACCAGCGGGTGTCCGGGGGTGTCGACGGCCTCCACCGCGAAACCGAACCGTCCGTGGGCCCGGGCCAGCTCCGCGCGCGTGGGACGGGCCCGCACCCGCCAGCGGTAGGCGACACCGTCGACGGTGATGCGACGGGTGCCCTTGCGCGGCATGGTCATGTGTGTCCTCCCGGGTCGGTGTGCGGCCAACCTACGGGGACTCCAACACCGCGCGCCACGGGTTTTCGCGTCCGCGGAAGCCCCGTCCCCTCCACTGGTCCGGATACCCGCCCAGCCGTGGACGTCCGCCGACCCGGCCCATGGCGCGCGGCTCCCTCCGTCCCCGTGTGGAATCGGGTCGCGGGGGTAGTGCTCATGGTTTGGGGGCCGGGCGACCGGCGCTCGGTGTTCGCCCCCAGGAACGAGAGGAACCGGATGGCGACCAGAGATCGTGTGCACCTGACCATCACACTGATCACACTCGTGGCACTGATCTGCACCACCGCCCTCGGCGGTGTGACCTGGCTGGTCGCCCTGCTCTGGGTTCTGTGGCTGGTGGGAGCGGTCGTGTCCACGGGGGTGGCGCGGGCGTGGAGGCGCAGGGAGAGGGAGGGCTGAGCCACGGGCCGGGGTCTCCCGACGTTCTCGATGCCACGACACGCCCCCGCCGGTGCGACCGTGACGGCCGCTCCGACGGGGGCGGGTGTCCCTGGCGGGTTACGAGCCGACCGTGGTGCCGACGGGCTCGGGGGTCTCCTCCTCCCGACCGGAGTCCGGGGTGTGCACCCGCTCCAGGCGGGCCCCCTCCACGTCGACGTCCGGCAGGATCCGGTCCAACCAGCGCGGCAGCCACCAGGCCTTGTCACCGGCCAGGTGCAGCAGCGCGGGGATCAGCGTCAGCCGCACCGCGAACGCGTCCACCAGGACGCCGAACGCCAGGGCGAAGCCCACCGGCCTGATCATGGTGGTGTGGGAGAAGATGAACCCCGCGAACACCGAGATCATGATGACCGCGGCCGCCGTGACCACCGCGCGCCCGGCGATCAGCCCCTTCTGGACCGCCGACCGCGCCGGCGCCCCGTGGACGTACGCCTCACGCATCCCCGACCCCAGGAACAGCATGTAGTCCATCGCCAGCCCGAACAGGATGCCGACCATGATCGTCGGCAGGAAGCTCAGCACCGGGCCGGGGCTGTCGACGCCGAACACGCCGCCCAGCCACCCCCACTGGTAGATGGCCACCACGCCGCCGAGCGCGGCGGCGAAGGACAGCACGAACCCGAGCGTGGCCACGACCGGCACCAGGAGCGACCGGAACACCACGAGCAGGATGACCAGTGAGAACCCCACGACCACCGCGAGGTAGCCGGGCAGGGCGTCGCTGAGCTTGTCGGAGATGTCGATGTTGCCGCTCGCGGTCCCCGCCACGCCCAGCTCCGCGCCGTCGTCGAACGGGTCCAGTCCGCGCAGCTCGTGGACGAGCGCCTCGGTCGACTCGCTCGACGGCCCCTCGGTCGGCACGACCTGGAAGACGGACACGCTCCGGTCGTCGGACAGCGCCACGGGCGCGACGGCCGCCACCGCGTCCTGGTCGGCGATCTCCTCGGCGACCCTCAGCTGCTGCCCGGCGGCCTCCTCCTCGTCCTGCGACCCCGGCAGGTCCGCCACCACGACGAGCGGGCCGTTGGCCCCCGCTCCGAACGCCTCGTCCACGGCCGTGTAGGCGCGGTACTGGGTGGAGTCGTGCGCCTCGCTGGATCCGTCCGGAAGCCCCAGACGCAGGTCGAGCGCGGGCACGGCGACCACCAGCAGCGCGCCGGTCACCAGCACGACCTTGACCAGGGCGCCCAGGGTGCGCATCGGGCGCGCCGTGGCCTCGTCGTGCCCGGCGGTGGCCGCCCCCGCCGAGGCCCGCTCCTTACGGGAGAGGATGCGCCCGCCCACCAGCGACAGCAGCGCCGGGGTGAGGGTCACCGCCACCAGGACCGCGACAGCGACGGCGAGGGCCCCGACGTTCCCCATCATCCCGAGGAAGTCGATGCCGGTCAGGTTGAGTCCGAGCAGCGCCACGAGCACCGTGGCACCGGCGAACACCACGGCGTTGCCCGCCGTGCCGTTGGCCAGGGCGATCGACTCCCGGATGTCGAGTCCGCCCCGTGCCTGGCGGCGGTGCCGGTGGATGATGAACAGCGCGTAGTCGATCCCGACCGCCAGGCCGAGCATCATGCCCAGGATCGGTGTCACCGACGACATGGCCACCAGGTCCGACAGCGCCAGCGCGGCCAGCAGTGCCACGCCCACGCCGACGAGCGCCTGCACGAGCGGGAGTCCGGCGCCGACCAGGGTGCCCAGCATGATGACGAGGACGACCGCGGCCACGGCGAGGCCGACCGCCTCACCCACGCCGAAGAGCTCGGGGGCGGTCATGGCGACGTCGGAGCCGAACTCGGTGTCAACGCCGGGGATCTCCTCGAAGGCCGCGATGACCTCGTCCTTGGTCTCCTGGGCGATCTCGTTCTGTTCCTCGGTGAAGGCCACCGTGACCAGGGCGGTGGCGCCGTCCTCGGACACCATGCGGATGCCGTCGGACAGTTCGAGGAGGCGGGCGCCCTCCTCCAGGTTCTGCTCGCCCTCCTCCAGTTCGGCGAGATTGCCTTCGAGTTCGGTGATCTGCGGGTCGAGCTGGGGGGCGACGGCGTCGAGTGTCCCCGCCGCCTCCGCCTGCTCGCGGGCGGTCTCCAGTTCGCCCAGCCCGGCTTCGATCTCCTCGCGGCCGCCCGTGATCTCGGCGCGGCCCTCGTCGATCTCCTCCCGTTGCGCCTCGCGCCGCGCCTCGATCGCGAACGGGTCGGCGGCGGACTCGACGCCGTCGACCCCCTCGGCCTCGTCGAGGCGGTCGAGGACGTCGGAGCGCTGCTCGTCGGTGAAGGGTTCTCCGTCCTGGGTGCGCAGGACGATGGTGCCGCTGCCGCCGCCCATACCGGAGAACTCGTCGGCGAGCCGGTCGCTGACCTCCGAGGTCGGGGTGCCGGGGAGGGAGAAGGTCTCCTCCAGTTCCCCGGCGAAGAGTGCGTAGGCTCCCGCGGCGGCCAGGAGGGCGGCCAGCCACAGGGCGATCACGGTCCACGCGCGTCTGGCGGCGGCGCGGCCGAGTCGGTAGAGCAGTTCTGCCATGGGTGGTCTTCCCGTGTCGTGGTGGGGTGGGGTGGGTGTCAGGCGGAGCCGTCGGAGCCGCGGCCGAACCCGTCGCGCAGGGTGGCGAACAGGCGTTCCTGGAAGCCGTTCCAGACCTGTCGGGACTCGGGGGTGTCGACCCCGCCCGTGGCCTGGTCCCAGTGGTGGAGTACGGCCATGAGGCCGGCGATGACCGAGGCGACCAGCACGTGCACGTCGAAGGGGTCGACGTCGGTGTGGTGGCTTTCCAGGGTTCGTGCCAGGGACGCGCTGAACTCGTTCATCACCCGGTCCACCAGAACCAGTTCCCTGCCGCAGAGGTCTCGACGGCGACCGCCGAGGATCCCGGTCATGTAGGTGATGGTGGAGAGCAGGTCGGTCTCGCGCAGGGCGTCGGCGAACTGGTCGGCCATCGACCCCCCGCCGCTCGCGGCCCGGGCCTCCAGACTGCGGCGGAAGGTCTCGGTCAGGTCGCTGACCGCCTCGCCGCACACCTCCATGACGACGTCGTCCAGGGACGCGAAGTGGTTGAACACGGTCCGCCTGGCCACGTCCGCCCGTGCCGCCAGTTCGTCGACGGTGAAGGTCGGCCCGCCCCGCTCGTCGATGAGTTCCGCGGCCGCGTTGATGATCGCCCGGCGGTGCCGGGCCTTGAGCGCTTCGCGGCGGTTCGTGGTGGACGGTGGATTGTCGGCCATGACGTCACACTAGGAGCTTATTGCACCGCAGTGCACCGATGCACTGAGTGCAATGAATCACATCGGTTTCCGCCGGGACGCACGGGTCGCGCGGTAGGAAGGCTCCGCCCCGGCCGGAGGGCATGCGGAAAACCCCGCACCGGGAGCGGTACGGGGTTCAGGGGAAAGGGATCAGAGGCGGGGTGCGGGGTCCGCGGTGTCGGGCCGGTGCCGCGCCACGGGTTGTCGCGGCCTCAGAAGCCCCGCTTCGCCCACTCGTCCAGGTGCTCGGCGGCCTCGGCGACGGTGGTCGACTCACCGTGTCCGGGGTGCACGACGGTCTCCGGCGGCAGGCCGACCAGGTGGTCGCGGATGGAGGCGATGATCGTCGGGAAGTCCGAGAACGGCTGCCCCGTGGCGCCCGGCCCGCCGGGGAACAGCGTGTCCCCGCTGAACAGCGTCCCGATCTCCGGTGCGTACAGGCAGACCCCGCCGGGCGTGTGCCCCGGGGTGTGCAGGACGCGCAGCTCCACTCCCCCGGCGACGAGGGTCTCCCCGTGCAGGAGCGGGGCGTCCGGCTCGCGGTTCGGGTACACCTGGTGCCACAGTTCGGCGTCGTCGGGGTGCAGCAGGATCGGGGTGTCGGTGAGGTCGGCCAGGGCGACCGCCGCGTTCACGTGGTCGCTGTGCCCGTGGGTGCACACGATCGCCATGAGCTCGCGGTCGCCCAGGCCCCGGGCGATGCGCTCGTGGTCGTGGGCTGCGTCGATCACGACGGCGGTGTCGGCGTCGCCGACGATCCACACGTTGTTCTCGACGTCGAAATCACTGCCCTCCAGGCTGAAGACGCCCGAGGTGCGCAGTCTCTCCACGGGAGGAGGGGCACTCGACAAGGCTCACATCCTGTCTGCGTCGCGGGCCGACTCTGTGTGGCAGCCTATCCCCCGGCCCGGTCGGGCACGCGGCGTTTTCCGGGGGGCCGCGCCGTCAGTGGCCGCCCGGCTCGAAGTCGCGGCGCAGGGTGTAGGGCTGGATGAGGCCGAGGCCGTGCGCGTGGCGGGCCCTCACCTTCACCACCTGGAGCCCCTCCTCCCCCGTGAGGCTCTCGGCGAGGTTGTCGTCGATGAGGACGGTGCCGGGGCGGGCGAAGGAGGTCAGGCGGCTGGACCGGTTGACCGTCGTGCCGAACACGTCCCCGTGCAGGGTGAGGACGGGGCCGTAGGCGACACCGACCCGGACGTCGGGGACCTCCACGTGCGTCTTGACGCCGGAGGCCAGGCGCAGGGCGATGTCCGCGGCCTCGCGCGGGGAGTCGGCGACGTAGAGCACCTCGTCACCGAGGGTCTTGACGACGCGCCCGCCCCCGGAGGCGACGATGTCGGCGGCGGTGGCCTCGAAGCCCTCGACCACCTCGGCCAGCTCGACCTCGTCCAGCTCGCGGCTGAGCGTGGTGAAGGAGACCAGGTCCGCGAAGCCGACGATGAGCGGGTAGTAGTTGGGGACGATGTCGTTGTTGCTGGACATCACCGCCAGGGTGCGCGCCGTGGAGGCGGCCAGCTGGCGCCGCCAGATGTGCAGCAGGAGCCGCTCCACGTCGGGCAGGAGCTCCTTGACCTGGTTCATCAGCGGGCTGGCGGCGGAGTCGTCGCCGTCCTTGAAGATGAGCGTGCTGAGGATGCTCGTCTGCCAGTCGGCGAGGCGGGCCATGGTCTGGCCCATCGCGCGGGCGAAGCGGACGACGCCCTCCTCGTCCAGGACGCCCTCCTCCAGGAGGGAGTTGGCGATGCGCAGGGCCTCGACGTCGCTCTCGGCGAAGACGACGGAGTCCTCGCCGTGGGTCGGGAAGCCGAGGGCGCGCCAGACGCGGCCCGCGAGTTCGGGGTCGGCTCCGGAGAGCTCGACCGCCTGCTCCCTGGTGTAGACCGGTTCACCGCCGAGCAGGGCGGACTCGATCGCTTTCGGGTCGGGACGCGACGGCATACGTTCTCTCTCAGACCATCCCCGCGTGTACGGGGAACCAGCAGTTCGCCACTGGGCCGACGGTGCGGCGCTCGGTTCGTTCCGGCGGTTCCTCTCCAGCTTACGCCCGGAGCCTCGGCCGACCAGGGCCGGATGAGGCCCCGTCCTCCGCTGGGACGCGGACTGAACCGACAACGTTCCACACCCCCGCCGCGTTCCCCAGGGGTGGGATCACCCGGTCAGGAACCGGGCCGGACGTGGACGACGTCGCCCGCGCTGAGCTCCCGCCCGCCCTTGGGCCCCTCCACCACGAGCCTGGCGTGGGCGTCGACACCGGTCGCCGTGCCCTCCAGCAGTTCCTCACCGGGAAGGTGGACGCGCACCCGGCGCCCCAGGGTGACGCACATGCCCCGGTAGGCGTCGGCCAGCCCACTGGCCTCGGCGTCACCGTCGGCGGCCGACCACACGGTGTACAGCTCCTCGAACCCGCCCAGGACGGCGCCGAGCAGCGCGGAGCGGTCCAGGTCCGCGGCGCCCTCGCCGCGCAGGGAGACGGCGGTGTCCACGGGGAGTTCGGCGCGGGTTTGTGAGACGTTCACGCCCATGCCGACGACGACGGCCGGGGCGTCGGGGTCGGAGAAGTCGGCCTCGGAGAGGATGCCCGCGAGCTTGCCGTCGGCGGTCGCGCCCTCGGCGCGGACCTCGGCGGGGACGATGACGTCGTTGGGCCACTTCAGCGCGGCGGGGACTCCGGTCACCCGGCGGACCGCGCCGACCGCGGCCACCCCCATGAGCATGGACAGCCAGCCGAGGGTGTCCGCGGGGACGGTGGTGCGCAGGAGGACGGAGAAGGTGAGCGCGGCGCGGTCGGGGGTGGTGAAGCCGCGCCCGAGGCGGCCGCGCCCGGCGGTCTGGTGCTCGGTGGCCAGCACGCTGCCGTGCGGCGCCCCGGCCCTGGCACAGGTGAGCAGTTCGGTGTTGGTGGAGCCCACGGCCGGGAGGACGTCGACGCCGTGCCACATCCCGCCGGGGCGTGCCAGGGCGGCGTTGAGCGCGGTCGGGTCGAGCGGCGGGCGCGGGAGGTCGTCGGTGTCGTGGGCCATGCGCCCATTACAGCAGCGCCGGAACCGCTGTGGAAAACTCCGCGCTGTGGAGGACCACCGGTTACCCTGAAACCAGCACATCGGTGATGACGCGTTGCTACGTTCAGCTACCGGAGGTGGCGCGACAGATGAGTATCGCGGAAGCGGAAGCGGAAACCGAGACAGTGACCGCCGTACCGTCCTACTGGGACGTCGTCTTGCGCGCTTGGGAAGAGCTGGACCTGCCCGAGGGGTGGCGGGCCGAGATCATCGAAGGCGACATCAGGATCATGACTCCCCCCAAGTACGATCACAACGTCATCGTCTCCAGGATCCAGAGGGAGATCTACCGCGAGATCCTGCGCCCGGGCAGCCAGCTTCCGGAGGCAGAGCTTCATCAGGCCCAGGACATTCGGGTCCCGCGCATTGGCAGTCTGTACATCCCGGATCTGATGGTTCTCCCTGAGACGGCCTCTGATCCCAACGCTGAGAATCCGGCTGCTGAAGCGATTCTCGTGGTCGAGGTGACGTCCAAGAGCACCGCGGAAAAGGACCGCAAGGCCAAGCTGTGGGGATACGCGCACGCCGGGATCCCCCTCTACCTGCTGGTCGACCGCTGGGATCCGCAGACGGGCAAGGGCGAGGTCACCCTCTTCTCCGAGCCCGAGAACGGCCGGTACACCTCGGCGACGAAGGTCCCCTTCGGCAAGGAGATCCACCTTCCCGAACCGTTCGGCGTCACGCTGGACACCGCGGAGTTCCCGGCCTGACCCCGAGCACGAACGACCGCGCCCCCGCACCCTGGCCTCGGGTGCGGGGGCGCGTCGTATCCGTCCGGGGTCAGCCGGTGTTCTGGAGCCCGGCGGCCACACCGTTGACCGAGAGCAGCAGCAAGCGCTCCAGGTGCTGCTGGTCCTGCTCGGACAGGGAGCCCGACTCCTCACCCCGCAGCGCCTCCAGCGCGCGCAACTGGAGGTGGGACAGCGCGTCCACGTACGGGTTGCGCAGGTCCACCGCCCGCGAGAGCACCGCGCGGTTCTCCAGCAGGCGGCTGTGCCCGGTCACCTTCAGCACCAGCTCACGCGTGCGGTCGTACTCGGCCAGCACCCGCTCGCTCAGCTCCGGCCGACCGCCCAGGGCCAGGTAGCGCTCGGCGATGGTGCGGTCGGTCTTGGCCAGGCTCATCTCCGCGTTGTCCAGCAGCGACGCGAACATCGGCCACTCGCGGTAGGCCTCCTGGAGCACCGAGACGTCCTCGACCGCCGCCAGACCGGTGCCGAGCCCGTACCAGCCGGGCAGGTTGACGCGGGTCTGGGTCCAGGCGAACACCCACGGGATCGCGCGCAGGTCCCCCAGGCCCTTGGCCTTGCCGCGACGCGCGGGCCGCGATCCCAGGCGCAGCTCGCCCAGCTCCTCCAGGGGGCTGACCCGGGAGAACCACAGCGCGAAGTCCTCGGTGTTGATCAGGTCCAGGTAGGTCTCCTGGGCGGCCGCCGCGATGGTGTCCGCGAACGGGCGGAACCGCTCGGCGGCGGAGCGCTCGCGCTCCTGGACGGCGTCGGTGGAGGCCATGAGGACGGCGTGGCCGACCTGCTCGATGTGGCGGCGGGCGATGGCGTGCTGCCCGTAGCGGGCGAAGATGACCTCACCCTGCTCGGTCACCTTGAACCGCCCGCCGACCGAACCCGGCGCCTGCGCGAGCAGCGCCCGGCTGGCCGGGCCGCCGCCGCGGCCCAGGGAACCGCCCCGGCCGTGGAAGAGCGTCAGCCGCACGTCGTGGTCGCGCGCCCACGCCGCGAGTCGGGCCTGGGCGTCGTACAGCCGCAGCGTGGCGCTGACCGGGCCGACGTCCTTGGCCGAGTCGCTGTAGCCGAGCATGACCTCGATCCGCCGGCCGGTCTCGTCGAGTCGGCGCCGGACCTGCGGCAGCTCCAGCATGCCGTCGAGGACGCCGGGCGAGGCGTCCAGGTCGGCGCCGGTCTCGAACAGCGGGATGACGTCCAGGACCGGTACCCGGTCGGCTGGCAGCGCGTGGGCGGCCAGCTCGTACACGGCCGCGATGTCCTCGGCCGAGCGCGTGAAGCTGACGATGTAGCGGCGGCAGGCCTCCACGCCGAAGCGCTCCTGGATCCAGGAGATCACCCGCAGGGTCGCCAGGACCTCCTCCGTGCGCTCGGAGGGGCGCTTCCCGGCCCGCAGCTCGGCCAGGGCCGCGGCGTGCACCTCGCTGTGCTGGCGCACCTCCAGCTCCGCCAGGTGGAAACCGAAGGTCTCGGCCTGCCAGATGAGGTGCTGGAGCTCACCGTAGGCCTGGCGGACGGCACCGGCCTCGACCAGCGAGTCCTGAACGGTCCGCAGGTCGGCGAGGAAGTCGTCGGCGGTGGGGTAGGCCAGGTCGGCGTCGCGTTCGCGTGTGGCGCGCAGCCGTGCGGCTCCCAGCAGCAGCGCCTGGCGGTGCGGTTCGTTGGGCGAGCGCTTGACGACGTCCGACATCAGGTCGGGGTGCCCCGCCCTGGCGGCGGAGAGCGCGTCCAGCAGCGCGGGACTGGCCGGGGTGAGGTTGGAGTAGGCGGTCAGGGTGCGCGCCACGCGGTCGCAGGACCGCTCCAGGCCGCGCAGCACGTGCTCGGACTGGATGCGCACGGCCTCGCGCGTCACCTCGTGGGTGACGAACGGGTTGCCGTCGCGGTCGCCGCCGATCCAGCTGCCGTAGCGGACGAACGGTGTCGCGCGCGGGGGCCGCACACCGGTGCCCTCGGGGTCGATCGCGGCGTCCAGGGTCCGGTAGACCTGCGGGATGACGTCGAAGATCGTCTCGTCGAACGCCGCGAGCGCGGTGCGCACCTCGTCGAGCGGGTCGAGCTTGGTGTAGCGCAGCTGGGACGTGCGCCAGAGCAGGTCGATCTCCTCCAGCAGCCGCCGGTGGGCCTCGGCCGCGGCGCTACTGCCCTCGTGGGCGGCGTGCCAGGCGTCCAGCTGGGCGCTGATGCGCAGGATGGACGTGGACACCGCGCGCCTGCGGGCCTCGGTCGGGTGCGCCGTGAGCACGGGGTGGAACTCCATGCCCGCGACGAGTTCGCCCAGCCGCTCCTCGCCCCCGTCGGTGTCCCGGACCGCGCGCACGGCGGCGGCCAGGGACTCGTGGGGCGGGTTGGCGGCGTCGTCGCGCTCGCGCAGGGCGCGCATGCGCTGGTGCTCCTCGGCCAGGTTGGCGAGGTGGAAGTACACGGTGAAGGCGCGCGCCACCTGCTTGGCGCGCTCCAGGGGCCAGGCGGCGACGATCGCGGTGATCTCGTCGCTGGAGACCGAACCGTCGCGTGCGCCGATCACGGCGTGCCTGAGCTTCTCGACATCGGCGAGAAGGTCCTTGCCGCCGCTTTCGGCCAGGACCGTTCCGAGCATCTCGCCGAGCAGTTTGACGTCATTCCGAAGCTGCTCGGGAACTTCCTGCCGGGCACTGTCGCGTTCTGCGCTAACCGCTGTCATGGGGCCGAGACTACAGAGGGCGTGCCTGCACGGACGCGTTCGGGGGGCGGATTTCGTCGGTTTTGCCAGTGCGTTAACAATTGTGTGCGACGGCGATGAATTCACATTCGGTCACGCGCCAATTCCGCGATCCGCCCGGTTTTCGGCGCCCCTCCCGGGCGTGGCGCCCCTGTGACCTGGGCATGGGTTACTGGTGAGTAACCCAAACCCGGATAGGTTCCTTGGACGTCCACACGACTAACCTGGGGTGTCATGGCCACCGAAGCCCCAGAACCGCTGTCCGCGGCTGAGATCGACATCCACACGACCGCGGGCAAGCTCGCAGACCTGCAACGACGGCGCTACGAGGCCGTCCACGCGGGTTCGGAGCGAGCCGTTGAGAAACAGCACGCCAAGGGCAAGATGACCGCTCGCGAGCGGATCGACGCCCTCCTCGACCCGGGCTCGTTCGTGGAGTTCGACGCCCTGGCCCGACACCGCTCGACCAGCTTCGGGCTGGACCGCAACCGGCCCTACGGCGATGGCGTCGTCACCGGCCACGGGACGGTCGACGGCCGCCCCGTCGCCGTCTTCAGCCAGGACGTCACCGTCTTCGGCGGGTCCCTCGGCGAGGTCTACGGCGAGAAGATCACCAAGGTCCTCGACCACGCCCTCACCAACGGCTGCCCCGTCGTGGGCATCAACGAGGGCGGCGGCGCGCGCATCCAGGAGGGTGTCGTCTCGCTGGGCCTGTACGCGGAGATCTTCAAGCGCAACACCCACGCCTCCGGCGTCATCCCGCAGATCTCGCTCGTCATGGGCGCGGCGGCGGGCGGGCACGTCTACTCGCCCGCCCTCACCGACTTCGTCGTCATGGTCGACGAGACCTCCCAGATGTTCATCACCGGCCCCGACGTCATCAAGACCGTCACCGGTGAGGACGTGTCGATGGAGGAGCTGGGCGGCGCCCGCACCCACAACACCAAGTCGGGTGTGGCCCACTACATGGGCGCCGACGAGCGGGACGCCATCGAGTACGTTCGCACGCTCCTGTCCCACCTGCCCGACAACAACCTCGAAGAGGCACCGGTTCTGCCTCCCGAGGAGGAGCCGGGCGACGAGCCCACCGACACCGACCTGGCCCTGGACGCGTTCATCCCGGACTCGGCCAACCAGCCCTACGACATGAAGCGGGTCATCGAGGCGGTCCTCGACGACGGCGACTTCCTGGAGGTCCACGCCCAGTTCGCCACCAACATCGTGGTGGGCTTCGGCCGCGTCGACGGACGCTCCGTGGGCGTGGTCGCGAACCAGCCCATGAGCTTCGCGGGTTGCCTGGACATCGACGCCTCCGAGAAGGCCGCGAGGTTCGTCCGCACCTGCGACGCCTTCAACGTCCCGGTCCTGACCTTCGTGGACGTGCCCGGCTTCCTGCCCGGCACCGACCAGGAGTGGGACGGCATCATCCGGCGCGGCGCCAAGCTGCTCTACGCCTACGCCGAGGCCACCGTCCCGCTGATCACCGTGATCACGCGCAAGGCCTTCGGCGGCGCCTACGACGTCATGGGGTCCAAGCACCTGGGCGCCGACGTCAACCTGGCGTGGCCGACCGCGCAGATCGCCGTCATGGGCGCCCAGGGCGCCGTGAACATCCTGCACCGGCGCACGCTGGCCGAGGCCGACGACGTCGAGGCCGAGCGCGCACGGCTGGTCACGGAGTACGAGGACACGCTCCTCAACCCCTACTCGGCGGCCGAACGCGGCTACGTGGACGGGGTGATCATGCCCTCCGAGACCCGGGACCAAGTGTCCAAGGCCCTGAAGGCCCTGCGGAACAAGCGCAAGCAGCTTCCGCCCAAGAAGCACGGGAACATCCCGCTGTGAGTGAACCGAAACTCCCGCCACACGTGGTCGTGGTCCGCGGTGCCCCCTCCGACGAGGAGCTCGCGGCCCTCACCGCCGTGCTCAGCGCACGCGCGGCGGCCCGACGCGCCACCGACACCACCAGGGCGACGGAACCGGTCTCCGGTTGGAGAGACCGCGCTCGGAACCTGCGCACCCAGGTCCCGACGCGGCCCGGGCCCGGCGCCTGGCGGCTCAGCACCAGGTGACCACGTCACCCCGATCCATAGACTTTCCGTTGAGCGGACGGCGCGCTCCCGCTCCGTGCCACAGCAGGAGGATTTCCCACCGTGCGTAAAGTTCTGATCGCCAACCGCGGCGAGATCGCCGTGCGCATCGCCCGTGCCTGTCGGGACGCCGGTCTGGCCAGCGTCGCCGTCTACGCCGAACCCGACCTGGACGCCCTGCACGTCAAGATCGCCGACGAGGCCCACTCCCTGGGCGGGTCCACCCCCGCCGACTCCTACCTGGACATCGCCAAGCTCCTGGCCGTGGCCGCCGAGTCCGGGGCCGACGCGGTCCACCCCGGCTACGGGTTCCTGGCCGAGAACGCCGACTTCGCCCAGGCCGTCATCGACGCCGGCCTGACCTGGATCGGCCCGCCCCCCGCGGCGATCACCGCCCTGGGCGACAAGGTCCAGGCCCGCCACATCGCGCAGAAGGTCGGCGCCCCGCTGGTGGCCGGCACCCCCGACCCGGTCGACTCGGCCGCGGAGGTGGTGGCCTTCGCCGAGGAACACGGCGTGCCGGTCGCGATCAAGGCCGCGTTCGGCGGCGGCGGGCGCGGGTTGAAGGTCGCCTACACCCTGGAGGAGGTCGAGGGCGCCTACGAGTCGGCGGTGCGCGAGGCCGTCACCGCGTTCGGGCGCGGGGAGTGCTTCGTGGAGCGCTACCTGGACAAGCCCCGCCACGTGGAGACCCAGTGCCTGGCCGACACCCACGGCAACGTCGTGGTGGTCTCCACCCGCGACTGCTCGCTGCAGCGCCGCCACCAGAAGCTGGTGGAGGAGGCCCCGGCCCCGTTCCTGTCCGAGGCCCAGATGGAGCGGCTGTACGCCTCGTCCAAGGCCATCCTCAAAGAGGCCGGGTACGTGGGTGCGGGCACGTGCGAGTTCCTGGTCGGGGTGGACGGCACGATCTCGTTCCTGGAGGTCAACACCCGCCTTCAGGTGGAGCACCCGGTCACCGAGGAGGTCACCGGGATCGACCTGGTGCGGGAGATGTTCCGGGTGGCCGACGGCCAGGAGCTGGGTTATGGCGACCCCGAGGTGCGCGGACACTCCTTCGAGTTCCGGATCAACGCCGAGGACGCCGGGCGGGGCTTCATGCCCGCGCCGGGCACCATCACCGAGCTGAACCTGCCCGCGGGTCCGGGTGTGCGGGTGGACACCGGGTGCGAGGCCGGGTTCACCGTGCCGCAGGCCTTCGACTCGATGGTGGCCAAGCTCATCGTCACCGGCCGCACCAGGCAGGAGGCGCTCCAGCGGTCGCGGCGGGCGCTGGCGGAGTTCACGGTGGGCGGGATGCCCACGGTGATCCCGTTCCACCAGGCGGTCGTGACCGACCCGGCGTTCGCCCCGGCCGACCCGGACGAGGCGTTCGGGGTGTACACGCGGTGGATCGAGACCGAGTTCGACAACCGCGTCGAGCCGTGGGCCGGCGAGCCCGGCACGGCCGATCCCGTCGAGCGCGAGACGGTGACCGTGGAGGTGGGCGGTAAGCGGATCGACGTGGTGCTGCCCGCCGGTCTGGGGTCCGCGACGGCCGCGGCCCCGGGTGCGGGCGGGGCGAAGAGGAAGCGGTCCGCGCGCCGGGGCGGCTCCGGTTCGGCGGCGGCCAGCGGGGACTCGCTGGTGTCGCCGATGCAGGGCACGGTGGTCAAGCTGGTGGCCGAGGAGGGCCAGCAGGTCGCCGAGGGCGACCCGGTGGTGGTCATCGAGGCGATGAAGATGGAGCAGCCGCTGAACGCGCACAAGGCGGGTGTGATCACGGGGCTGGGTCTGGCCGCGGGTGAGACCGTCGCCAACGGCGCCGTGGTCTGCGACATCAAGGACGCCTAGGTGTACTGACCTGAGAGGTTAGGAACACGGGAGGCGGGAGGGCCGCCGAGTGCGGTGTGGAACCGGTGGTGATTGTAGTGATGCAACCACTGCCCGAACGCCTCCCGCCGCTCGGCCTCGCTGGTGTAGGGGCGGGCGTAGGCCCACTCCTCGACCAGGATGCGGTTGAACCGCTCGACCTTGCCGTTGGTCTGGGGCCGGTAGGGGCGGGTGCGCTTGTGCTTGATCTTCTGGTCGGCGAGCACATCGCGCCAGGCGTGGGACTTGTAGCAGGCCCCGTTGTCGGTCAGCACCCGCTCCACCGTGATGCCGACCGACGCGAAGTAGGCATGCGCGCGTTCCCAGAAGCCGGTCGCGGTCTCCTTCCTCTCGTCGGCCAGGATCTCGCTGTAGGCCAACCGGGAGTGGTCGTCCACGGCGTTGTGCACATAGGCGTACCCGGCCTTGGCACGGTGTTTGCGGCCCTGGGGGCGTCCCAGGACTTTGTGGCCGCCGCCGGTGGGGATGTTGCCGAGTTTCTTGATGTCCACGTGCACCAACTCGCCGGGCCGGGTCCGTTCGTAGCGGCGTACCGTCCGTCCGGTGGCCCGGTCCAGATGCGCCAGGCGGGACATGCGGTGCCGGGTCAGGATCCGGTGCACGGTCGAGGCGTGCATGCGCAGGTGGCCGCCGATACGGGCCGGACCCCACCGGTGGGTGACGCGGAGCTTGATGACGCGGCGTTCGCGTCGGGTGGGGGTGCGCCGGGGCGAGCGGGCCGGGCGGCTGGAGGCGTCGGTCATCCCGGCCGAGCCCAGGGCCCTGTAGCGGGTGGCCCACCGTTTGGCGGTGGTGGGACTGACCTGGAAGCGTTCGGCGGCCCGCCGCAGCGGCCAGCCGTCCTCGACGACGCACTGGGCCAGGAGCAGGCGTCCTGCGGGGGTCAGGCGGGCGTTGGCGTGGGTAGTGTGGGGCATCGAGGGCCTTCTGGTGAGCTGGTGTAGACGTCGCAATCCACACCGATACCGAAGGCCCTCTTGTCGTGTGTCAGCCGGGGTGGGTGTTACCAACCTCCGTGGTCAATACACCTGATATGTAGAGGTTGTTTGTCAAGAGCACAGCGCTGACCAGCGGCGATAGGTGGTGATCTGTCACCGCTGATACCCGCCGTGGCGCTTCCCGGCCTTGTTCGATAGCCGCCATCCCGTCACGCTGAGCTGGAAGTCAAGGTGGAGCGCCCCGAGCTTCAGCGAGGGACGAACGACCTTGACTACCAGCGGGGGGCGTGACGACCCTGGGCGTAGCGAGAAGGCCCCGCGGGCCCGGTATGGGGGTCGGCGGGAGAGCGCAACCCGGTTCGCGTGTCATGCACGACGCGTGGTCAGACTGATATGCGCGGGTTGGATACCGCAGGACGGACTGTTCGGCGGGAACGAAACCACGGTCTAGTAGACGAGCGTGGCCGGAACCGAACCGGCTGCTCATAGGTGTTTCGTGGATTGTTCCTCACGCGGTGTCCCCGGCTGAGCGCTCCCACCGACCGGCTTGGGCGGGGCTCACTCTCGTGCCGTGGCCAGGCTCCAGCACCACCCGGCCAGCTCCCGGGCGATCGCGACCGCCGCGACCACGGGTTTCTTACCGCGCTCGTCCAAACGCCGCCAGCGCTGGTGCAGGCGGTGGTTGCCCGCGTGGGCGCGTGCGCGCACCTGCACGGGTGCCTGCTCCCAGCGGGCGCGCATGTCCCGGGTGGGTCGGCGGTAGGGGCGGCGGTGGTGCCAGGCGGCCTCGACCAGCAACCGGCGCACGTGGGTGTTGCCGGTCTTGGTGATGGGCCCCAGCCTGCGGGAGGAGCCCGAGGAGTGCTCGCTGGGGACCAGACCCACGTAGGAGGCGATGGTGGCCCCGGTGAAGCGTTCCCAGTCGCCGATCTCCACCGCGAGGCCGAACGCGGTCAGTGTCGAGATTCCGCGCAGGCAGCGCAGCCGGGCCACCATCGCCGCCCACTCCGGTTCGGTGGCCGCGGTGATGATGGCCGTGTCCAGCCGGTCACGGCGGGCCTGGGTGAGCAGGACCTGCTCGTGGGCGGCTTCGAAGGCCGCCTGCAGGGCCGGTTCGGTGAAGCGCTGGCGGCTGATCCAGTCGTGGTGGGCCCAGGTCCAGGTGTTCTTGCCTTCCCAGAGCAGGCCCTGGCGCAGCAGGAGCTTGGACAGGCGGTGGCGGGCGCGCATCAGGTCGGCGCGGGCGTCCTCGCGGGCCCGGGACAGGTCCCGGGCCGCTTCACGGGTTGGGGTGGGCACCCGGACCGGGGTGATCTCGCCGAGGCGGAGCAGGCGGGCCAGGTGCAGTGCGTCGCGGGCGTCGGTCTTGATCCGGTCGCCGCTGGGTCGTTGGAGTTTGGACGGGGCGGCCACCACGCAGTCGATTCCGGCCCCGGTCAGGGTACGGGCCAGGGCGAAGCCGGTGGGGCCGGCCTCATAGGTGACACGGACCGGGGTCGTGAGGCCGGTGATCCAGCCGAGGATCTGGGTGTGGTCGCTGGTCAGGCGGGTGGTGATGATTTCGCCGGTGGGGCCGCAGATCGCGCACGCGGTGGTGGTGCGGGCGTGCACGTCCAGGCCGACGGTCGTAGGCTCGAAAGACACCGGGACCTCCCACACATGTAGGCACTACCGTCCAGGTTCTGCCTGGTCGGCAACCCACGGCAACGTGTGAGCGGGGTCCCGGCCCTTTTCGCGAACCCTCACTACATACCGTCTAGCGCCCGGACGCCTAGCGCCCGGACGTCTGAGTCACGGGGGGAGGCGCCGGGGCCGGGGCCTCCCCCCTCGTGTGTCCGGCACCGCTGCCCGCCTCTTCGCGCATCCCGAACAGACAGCTCCCCTTCGCGGTTCCCGGGCCGCTTCCTCCCCGGGTGTCCAGGTCCGTTCACTACCGTTCGGGGCGGGTCAGGTCGATGTCGAGCGGACAGGGGTCGTCGACCCGGAGACGACCCCGGGACACACCGGCGGACATGTAGCACCGGGTGACCGGATCCAGGGCGTACACGTGAACCGCGATCGTTCGGTTCTCCTCCCGCTCCACCCGCCACAGGTGCGGGACCCCGGCCTGAGCGTAGATCCGGGGCTTGCGCTCCCGATCCCTGATCTCGGACTCGGGTGTGACCACCTCGACGACGAGGAGCACCGGCTCCGGTCCGATCCATGTGGAGTCCGGCCCCGTCCGGCCGTCCCCCCGCACCAGCATGAGATCGGGCTCGGGCCGCTGCCTCTCGCCGAGCCTGACCGTGAACTCCCGGTAGACGTACAGGTCGCCCGGGATCTGGGCGTCCATCTGGCGGCTCAACAGTGTCTTGACGGCCGAGTGCCACCGCCCCTGGGGGCTTCTGAGGACCAGGCTGCCGTCGATGAGTTCGGTGTGACGCGGAAGACCGGGGAGGCGGTCGAGATCGTCAGCGGTGAAGCCGTCCGTCGGCGGCATGGGGAGCAGCAGCATGCCATCGAGTTCCGGATCCGGTTGCCCGGGTACTGGTGGAACGGACATGGCGCCCCTCGGTTCGACGGATCACCTTCCGTCACCCATCGTAGCGACCCGCGCCATCCTGTGACGAAGTTATCCACAGGGCCCTTGGGGCGGTCCCACACCCGGCGTGCGCCTCACCACACTCCCGCCCAGTCCTCTCCAGCGAAACCCCCTGGACACGGGCGCTCCGGATGAACCCACACAGGATTCATCCCATGACGCGTATGGAATAAGTAAGGGTTTGACGTTATTGTCCTTGATCGTGACGAACATCTGGGGACTGACGCGACGGTGGCACATCGACCTGTGCCGCCGCGGCTGTCACGCGTGTAGCTAGGTTCACGCGCGCCCGTCGAGGCGCGCGCCGCGCACCCGTCCCGTGTGTCACCCCTTCCCGGTGATACCCCCATCCCTGCCCCGAAGCCGACCCGGCGGTTCCGACCGTGCCGTCGGACCCTCGGCTGTCATCGCCACCCTTCTGGAGTCACCTCCGTGTCCTCGCAGAGTGCCACCGCACGTTCGCGAAATCCGTTCGCACGCATCCCCTTCTCCGTCCAGGTCCTGGGCGGTCTGATCCTGGGCCTCGCCCTCGGTGTCGTCGCCCTCCAACTGGGCACCACCGGCGACGGTGAGCCGAACTGGCTCGCCACGGCCCTCCAGACCGTCGGCTCGATCTTCGTGACGCTGCTGCGCACGATCGTCCCGCCGCTGATCGTCCTCGCGGTCATCTCCTCGATCGCCAACCTGCGCAACGTCGCGGGCGCCGCCCGGTTGGCCTGGAAGACGCTGCTCTGGTTCGCCGTCACCGCCCTGGTCGCCGTCGCGATCGGCATCGGCCTCGGGCTGCTCTTCCGGCCCGGCCTCAACAGCGGCGTGGACGCCTCGACCGCCGCCGAGCCCTCCACGCAGGGCTCCTGGATCGCCTTCATCGAGAGCATCGTCCCGACCAACTTCCTCGGTCTGACGGCGAGCACCTCCGCGGCCGACGACGGTTCGCTGAGCACGTCGCTGTCGTTCAACGCGCTCCAGCTCATCGTGATCGCCGTGGTCCTGGGCATCGCGGCGGTGAAGGTCGGCAAGTCCGCCGAGCCGTTCATCAACTTCACCGCCTCCGCCCTGGACGTCGTCCTCAAGGCCCTGTGGTGGGTCATCCGCCTCGCCCCGATCGGCACCGTCGGCCTGCTGGGCAACGCGGTCTACAGCTACGGCTGGACCACCATCGGCGCGCTCGGCAAGTTCTCCCTGGCCATCTACGTCGGCCTGGCGCTGGTGGTGTTCGTCGTCTACCCGGTGATCGCCCGCCTCAACGGCCTGTCCCCGGTCAAGTACTTCACCGGCGTCTGGCCCGCCGTCCAGCTCGGCTTCGTCTCCCGCTCCTCCATGGGCACCCTGCCCGTCACCCAGCGGGTCGCCGAGCAGAACCTCGGCGTGCCGCGCCACTACTCCGCGTTCGCCGTCCCGTTCGGCGCCACCACCAAGATGGACGGCTGCGCAGCGATCTACCCGGCGATCTCGGCGATCTTCGTCGCCCAGTTCTTCCCCGAGGTCAGCCTGAGCCTGACCGACTACCTGCTGATCGTGTTCGTCTCGGTGATCGGCTCGGCCGCGACCGCGGGCACCACCGGCGCGACCGTGATGCTCACCCTGACCCTGTCCACGGTGGGCCTGCCCCTGGAGGGCGTCGGCCTGCTGCTGGCGGTCGACCCGATCCTGGACATGGGCCGCACCGCCACCAACGTGGCTGGCCAGGCGTTCGTCCCGGCGATCGTCGCCAAGCGCGAGGGCATCCTCGACGTGGCCCGCTACCACGCCCCGCGCGGCGCCAGCGGCTTCGTCCCGCTGGACGAGGAGCTCGCCCGACCCGTCGAGGTGAAGGGCGACGACACGGCGCCGGAGGCGGAGGACGAGGCCGGGGAGCCCGCCACCACCGCCAGGCGCTGACCCGCCCGATCCCGCAGCACACCGCGGCCCGCCGGAGACACCTCCGGCGGGCCGCGCCGCGTTGTGGGGCGAAGGACACGGTGAGACCGTGGCCGTGGCGGGAACTGTGCGGACATCCCGTTCGTCCCTGCTAGTGACGGAGGCGAGAGGAACGACATGCTGCGCCGCTTGGTAACACCCACAGTCCTGACCGCCGGGCTCGCGGCGGCGGTCGTGACCGCCTCGGCGATGCCCGCCGCGGCCGACACCCCGCCCGAGCTGCCCGACACCCAGGACATCGTCGACGAGCTGGAGGGCGACGGTGTCTTCATCGACCCCAGCATCGACCAGATCCCCGCCGCCGACGAATCCGCCCTGGAGGCGGTCGTGGCCGGGTCGGAGGTGCCGGTCTACTACGTGATCCTGCCGACCGGGGCCGCCGGCTCCGACACCGGCCTGAACGCCGTCATGGAGCCGGTGATGGCCGAGGTCGGCGACGGCGCCTACGGCATCCTGGCCGGTTCCGACGCCTTCCGCGTCACCTCCCCCGACATCGAGGACACCGAGGCGGTCCGGCAGATCGCGCTCGACGAGGGCGCGGGGAACCAGATCGACACCCTGGCCGCCGTGCCCGACGCCGTCGAACAGGCCGAGTCCGACGCCGCCTCCGGCGCGGTCTCCGGCGTCGTCCTGCTCGCCGTCCTGGTGCTCGTGGTCGCGGCGGGAGGCTGGTTCGTCCACAACAGCCGCAAGAAGCGCGCGGCCCAGAAGGCCAGGGAACTCGCCGAGATCCGGCAGATGGCCACCGAGGACGTCGTCCGGCTCGGCGAGGACGTCGCCCGCCTGGAGATCGACCTCACCGCCGTCGACGAGGCCACCCGCGCCGACTACACGCGGGCGATGGACTCCTACGACCAGGCCAAGTCCCTGCTCGACACCATCTCCGAGCCCGACCAGGTCCGCATGGTCACCAGCGCCCTGGAGGACGGCCGCTACTACATGAGCGCGACCCGGGCGCGGATGAGCGGCGAGCCGGTGCCCGAGCGGCGCGGCCCCTGCTTCTTCAACCCGCAGCACGGCCCGTCCACCGAGGACGTCACCTGGGCCCCGCCCGGCGGCGCCCCCCGCTCGGTCACCGCGTGCGCCGCGTGCGCGCAGGCCGTGCGGACCGGCGGACAGCCGGACGTGCGCCTGGTCGAGGTGGGCGGTGAGCGACGGCCGTACTACGACGCGGGACCGGCCTACTCGCCCTACGCCGGCGGCTACTTCGGCATGGACATGATGATGGGCATGTTCACCGGCATGATGATGGGCTCCATGATGGGGTCGATGCTGGGCGGCGGCATGATGGGCGCCGGTGACATGGGCGACGTCGGGGACGTCGGCGGTGACGACTTCGGGGGCGGGGACTTCGGCGGAGGCGACTTCGGCGGCTTCGACTTCTGAGGTTCGGGCCCCGACCGCCCACGAACGGAACGCCGACGGCCCCGGGCGCGCGCCCGGGGCCGTCGGCGTTCGCGGCTTCGGTGTCCGTGGCCGTCGGCGTTCGCGGCTTCGGTGTCCGTGGCCGGGGAGACGACGCCCGAGGTCGAGGGTCAGGCCGCCGCGCCGGAGCGCGCGTGCAGATCCTCGACCCACCGAACCACGGTCTCGGCGGTCCGCTCGGGTCCGGTGCCGGTGGTGTCGACGAGGGTCAGCGGCGGGTCGAGGCGGGGCCCCTCCCCCGCGACCCACGCGGCGTAGTCGAGCGTCTCGGCGATCCGTTCCTCGTCCCACTCACGCCAGGCGGGACGGGCCCTCAGCCGTTCGGCGAGGACGTCGGGGTCGCAGGTCAGCGCCAGGTAGTGGATGTCGGAGAACAGCGCGCGCTCGGGGAGGGGCTCGAGCTCCGGGGGGACCACGGTCCCGCACAGCACGACCGGCCGCCCGTTCTGCTGCACCATGGCGGCGGTGCGCAGCCAGGTGGAGCGGAACAGGCGGTGGTGCCCGGCGGGGTCACGAAGACCGCCCACCCACAGCAGGTCCTGTTCGAGCACGACGAAGCGGTCGCGGAGTCGTTCGAGCAGCAGCCCGGCGATGGTGGACTTCCCGGTGCCGCTCGGGCCCGACACGCAGTACAGCGGCAGGCGCGCGAACGGCCGGGTCAGCCCACACGCGACACAGCGCAGGACGGACGCGCCCGCGCTGGTGTCCGGGGTCTCGTTCCACTCCCCGCAGCGCGTGCAGATCAGCGGATGCACGCGCGGCTCAGTCGAAGAGCTCTTCCAGGAAGCTCTTCTTGCGCCGACCGCGGTAGGGCTTGGGCGAGTCCCGGTACCCCCCGTAGCCGCGCGGGGAGTCGGGATAGCCGCCGTAGCCGCGCGGGGAGTCGGGGTAACCGCCCTGGCGGTACCCCGGCGGCGGAGCCTGGGGGTAGGGCTGCGGCGGGGCCTGGTGGTAACCGGGCTGGGGGGCGCTCGGGTCCGGCGGAGGCGGCGCCGCGTAGTGGCGCTGCTCGGCCGCGATGATGCTCTCCAGCTCACCCCGGTCCAGGAAGATGCCCTGGCAGACGTCACACCGGTCGATGTGGACGCCCTGTCGGTCGTAGGTACGCATGGGGCTCTGGCACTTGGGACAGATCACATCGCAAACAGTACCCGCTCGATCGTGAGATCGGCGTAAACGAGGGCGATTCGTATGCGCGCACCAGCGATTTCACCGTGCGTCGCGATCCCTTGACCCGAAGCCTTGCGCGATTAGTTACCGAGTAAGTATCGTGGAGCTAGTTACTCAGTAAGTAGGTGTCTCATGTCAGTCCGCCAGGGGTTCCTCGCCCTGCTCTCCCACGGCCCCAAGCACGGGTACCAGCTCCGCGCCGAGTTCGAGGCGCGCAGCGGTGGCACGTGGCCGCTCAACATCGGGCAGGCCTACACCACCCTGGGTCGCCTGGAGCGCGACGGACTCATCGCCTCCGTTCACGACGACGACCCCGAGGCACCCGAGCGGTACGCCCTGACCGACGCCGGACGGACCGAGGTCGAGTCGTGGTGGAACAGCCCCGTCAAGCGCGGCGCCCCCGCCCGCGACGAACTCGCGCTCAAGCTCGCGCTCGCGGTCACCACGCCGGGGGTCGACGTGCGCGCCGTCGTGGACGCCCAGCGCGCCGAGACCCTGCGCGGTCTCCAGGACTACACGCGCCTGAAGCGGTCGGGCCGCGGGCGGGAGGCCACGGAGGAGGACCCGAACGCGGACCTGGCCTGGGACCTGGTCCTGGACGCGCTCGTCTTCTCGGCCCAGGCTGAGATGCAGTGGCTCGACCACGTCGAGTCCCGCCTGGCACGGGCCTCGCGCACACGTGGCGGAGCCTCCGCGCCCGCGGCCACGCGTGCCCCGGAGGCGGCGCGACGCCCGGAGGCGAGCCGGTGACCGACGCCCCCACCCCCCAGCTGAGTCTGCGCGGCGTCACCCGCGTCTACGGCGAGGGACCCACCCGCGTCGACGCGCTCACCGACATCGACCTCGACGTCGCGCCCGGCGAACTCGTCGCCGTCATGGGCCCGTCCGGCTCCGGGAAGACGACGCTGCTCAACCTCGCCGGCGGGTTGGACACCCCGACCCGGGGCTCGGTCCTGGTCGAGGGCGACGCCCTGGAGGCGCTGACCGCCCGCCAGCGCGCGGCCCTGCGCCGCCGCCGGATCGGCTACGTCTTCCAGGACTTCAACCTCATCCCCTCCCTGACCGCCGCCGAGAACGTCAGCCTCCCCCTGGAACTGGACGGCCTGCCCCCGCGCGAGGCCCGTCCGCTGACCACCGCCGCGTTGGACGACGTGGGCCTGTCCGACCGGGCCGACCGTTTCCCCGAGCAGCTCTCCGGGGGCCAGCGTCAGCGCGTCGCGATCGCCCGCGCCCTGGTCGGGCCGCGGCGGCTGATCCTCGCCGACGAACCGACCGGCGCCCTGGACTCGACCACGGGCGAGGACGTCGTCGCCCTGCTGCGCGACCGCGTCGACCAGGGCGCCGCCGGACTCCTGGTCACCCACGACTCCCGTTACGCCGCCTGGGCCGACCGCACGGTCTTCCTCCGTGACGGCCGGGTCGCCACCTCCACCGGCGGCCGGCTCGGCCTGGAGGCACTGATCACGGCGGACACCGAGGGCGGGGTGTGATGGCGCGCTCCCTCACCGCTCCGTGGCGGGCCGCGCTGCGCCTGGCGCTCCGGGACGCGGCGCGCAACCGCGCCGCGACCGCGCTCATCGCCGCAGCCGTCGTCCTCGTGGTGGCGGGGGCTACCGCGGGGGACGTCCTGCTCCGCTCGATCACCCCGCCCGCCGCCGTCCTCAACCGCATGATGCTCGGCGACTCCGCCCAGGCACGGATCACCTGGCACCTGCCCGGCCCGGTCCAGCAGACGCCGCGCGACGACCTCATGGTCGGTGGCGCGGACGCCGAACCGCCGTCGCCCGAGGAGTACGAGGCGACCCTGCTCGACCTCCTCCCCGAGGGATCGGATCTGGTCCGGGCGGTGACGGGCACCGTGACGGCCCGAAGCGGCGACCGGGCCACCGAGGGCCTGGAGGCCCTGGAGGCCCCCGTCGACGGCCCGCTCGCCGACGCCTTCGCGCCCCTGGAGGGGACCGCGCCCACCGAACCGGGCGAGGCCCTGGTGAGCCGGGAACTGGCCCGACGCCTGTCCCTGGAGCCGGGCGACGGGATCGCACTCGCCGCGGACGGCGGCGACGCCCGTACCGTCACGGTCACGGGTGTGGCCCCGGCCAGTCGCAACCCCGCCCAGGTCGTCCTGGCGCCGGGCACGCTGCTGGACACCGGCGGAGAGCTCGGTACCGCGACCGCGGTGTCGGTGTGGTTCGTGACCGGGTCCGAACCGGTGACGTGGGACCGCGTCCTGCGGATCAACGAGACCGGATCGACCGTCTACAGCCGTGCGGTGGTCTCCGACCCGCCCCCTCCCGCCGAGGTCCCCCTCCTGAGCGGCCAGCCCACCGCGGGCCCGGACACCCGGCTGCTGTTCCTGGGCGGACTCGCCGCCGGAACAGTCCTGGCGTGCCTGGTCATGGGACCCGCGTTCGCCGTGCGCGCCCGCCGCGCCGAGCGTGACCTGGCTCTGGTCAGCGCTCAGGGCGGCGACGCGCAGACCCTGCGCCGGACCGTGCTCCTGGGGGCGGCGGCCGTCGGCGGCGGAGCCGGCGCCGTGGGCGCGCTGGCGGGACTGGGCGCGGCCTGGGCGGTGTCGGCCGGTCTGCGCCACGTCGGCGACCCGGTCTTTCCCTCACTGATCCTGCCCGCGGCGGACCTCGCCGCGTTCTGGGCGCTGGGCGCCCTGACCGCACTGGCCGCCGCGCTCCCGCCCGCCCTGCGCGCCGGGCGGACCGACCCGGTGGCGGTGCTCTCCAGCCGTCCGGCGGCGGCCACCCGGCGGCGCCGCGCGGGGGTCGCGTCCGTCACCGCACTGCTGGCGGCGGTCCTGGCCGGGACGGCGTTTCGGACGGCGACCCCGTGGCTGTTCGTCCCCGCCGCGCTGGTGGCCACGGGGGCTGCCGTGCTGGGCACGCCCCTCGTGGTGACCGCACTGGCCCGGCTGGCCGGACGCCTGCCGCTGGCGGGCCGGCTCGCCCTCAGGGACGCCGCCCGCAACGGCGAGCGCACCGCCATGGCCGCGACCGTCACCATCGCCGCCGTCGCCTCCCTGGCCGCGGTCGCCGTCTTCACCTCCTCCGCGATCGCGCACGAGGGTCGCAGGCACTTCCCCCGCGCGGCGGTCGGCACGACGCTGGTGTACCTGCCCGACGGCGCGTCCGCCTCAACGGCGGACGAGGCCGAGGCCGCCCTGCGCGAGCACTTCCCGGAGAACGACGTCGTCCCGGTGCGGATGATCGACACCCGGATGGAGGTCGCCCCCGTGCCCGACCCCGGACAGCCCTGTCCGGACTGGGCCGTCTGGCCTCCGGAGGAGATACGGACGGAGCCGATCACCGCACCGGTCCCCCTGGACTCCCCCGACTGCGCCCCCATGAAGGCCAACGGCGACCAGAACCGCCAGGTGATGTGGGGCGGCGCGCTGGGGGCCGCGCCCCTCGTGGACGACGGGACCCTCGTCCGCGCCCTGGGACTGCCCGGCGCGGAGGAGGCGGCCGCGGCGCTGGCGGAGGGGAGGGCCGTCGTGACGCGGGACCTGGACCTGTGGCCGGACGGCCACGCCCGGGTCGGATTCCGCCGCTCGCACGAGGAACCCGCCTCCGTCAGCGGCGAGGAGCCGTTCGAGGACGGTCGGCGGGTACGGGTGCCCGCCACCGTCGTGGAGTGGCCCAGCGCGCAGTACGCCCTGATCGTTCCTCCGGAGATGCTGGCGGAGTGGGGAGGCGAGGCGGCCACCGTCGGCCTGGTCGCCGGGAACGGCCCCGCGCCCTCCCGGGCGCGCGCGGACCGGGCCCGCGCCGCCGTGGCCGGGGCCGCCGGGGCGGAGTTGTTCGTGGAGCGCCCCTACTCCTCCCCGAGGACGAGGCAGATGTACGTGCTCCTGGCGCTGGCGGGGGTCGTGGCGGTGGGGTCGTGCCTGGTGGCCGTGCGACTGGCCGCCCTCGACTCCCGCCGGGACGCCGCGACACTGCTGGTCGTGGGCGCCGATCCGCGCACCGGACGGCGGCTCGCGGGCGCGCGGGCCGCGACGACGGCGGGGATCGGCGTGCTGCTGGGCGGTGTGTCGGGACTGGCGGTGGGGGCCGCGGCGGTCCTGGCGGAGGCCTACTTCTTCGGCTACTTCAATCCGGCCTGGTCGATCGTGGTGCCCTGGCCCCTGCTCATGGCCTGCCTCGCCTCCGTGATCGCCCTGGCGACCCTCCTGGCCGCCGCGCTGACCCCTTCCCGACTCGGTGAAGAAAGGCCGATGATCCCATGAATATGGAAACCGAGCGTGGCCGGATCCGGCCATTCGTCACCGAGAGTGACATTCAACGGATCATGGGGCCGGGCGCCACCCACAACAGGGATGCTGATCACCAAAAACAGAAGTCGCGACAATCAGAATCAATCAAGGATTTGATTCACTCAGCGCAGCATAAGACTGCCCCGGCAGGATCCAACATTGACCCGCGCAGGTTAAGAACATATAAATGCGAGTGCAGCGCGCTGTTAGCAACAATCGTCACTCGAAGGGATTTCCATGTCCTCCACGACCGAATTCGTGGGCCTGCGCTCCCGTCTGGCCTCGCGTACCGCCGGGCTGTTCTTCAGCTCCCTGCTCGTGTTGGGCGGCGGCCTGGCCGTCACCGCCCCGGCCTCCGCGGCCGAGGTCGGAGCGGCCGCCTGCTACGGCTACACCTCGGTGAACGCCTCCCGCTCGATCGCGGGCACGGTGACCGACACCTGCGGCATCGGGCGCTCCTGGGCCCGGCACGGACGGTACTACGCGCAGACCGCGTGGACGACCAGCAGCTCCCGCGCCTACGCGGCCGACTACTACGGGGCGACCCCCCGCTACTCCGGCTGGCAGATCGCCAACTAGCGCCGACTAACACCGGAACGGCGTTTCCGGCCAGCACCCCCGATCGGCGGGACCGAGCGACCGCAATTCGCTCGGTCCCGCCCCCACGGCTGTGACGAGGCAGCTGAAAATGCCCACGACACCCGCCCTCGGAGGTGACATGCCACGCATATTCCCTGCCCGAACATTCGCCGTCGCATCTCTTTTCCTACTCTTCATGACCGCGTGCTCCCCGGGCGGAGAAAACGCCTCCGAACCCGAGAACGCCGCGTTGGTCGCGCTCTTCGAACAGTTTCGGGACTCGGCCGAGAACGACTTCGAGCGCGAGGTGTTCGAGCGCGCCATCGAAAACGGCGGACTGACCGCGGACGACTACGAGGAGGCGCATTCCCGATACGTCGAGTGCATGGAGGGACTCGGCTTCGAGGAGACGCACACCAAGCAGCCCAACGGTCTCTATACCAGCGAACCCGTCACCTGGCCCGAGGGCGAGGAGGAGTTCAACGAGTACATGGACCGGAGTGAGGAGTGCGCGATCGGAACCGTCGCCGCGATCGAGGCCGCCTACAACATGCAGCTCAACAACCCCGAGGGCCGCGAGCCCTCCGAGCTCATCGTCGACTGCCTCATCGACCTGGGCGCGGTCTCCGCCGACTACACGGCCGAACAGTTCGACGAGGACTTCGAGGCGTCGTCCGAGTCGGGCTTCGAGGACGCGCCGTTCGACGTGGGCGACCCGGATGTCGCCGACTGCCTGGCCCAGGGCGGTATCGCCATCGTGGGCCCCGAATCCGGATGACCCCGGGCGCCCCGCGCCTGACGGGTGGGACCGAGCGACCGCAATTCGCTCGGTCCCACCCCCACCGACCGCGACGAGGCGAACGGCAAGGGCATGGTACACCCGCCCGCGGAGACGGCTTGTGAGCGTGCGTGCTCCACCGCTCCCTCCCGTCGGCGGTCGAGTCGCCGCCGGGCGCCGAGCAGCTGAGCTCCCGTCGAACGGCTCGGACACGACGGGCCCGCCCGGCGCTCCCGGGCCGTCCAGCCCCACCGAGGACCAGACCGAACCCACGAGGAAAGGTGAAGAACCGCATGAACGCACACCACCGCACCGTCCGCCGCGTGCTCGCCCTGGGCGCGCTGGCCCTGTTCGCCTCCGCGTGTTCCCAGCCCGGGCAGGAACCGGGGGAGTCCACCAGCGACTCGCCCACCGATCCGTCCGCGGCGCCGTCGGCCGTGGAGAGCGCCGTCGAGGAGGACGTCGCCGCCAGCGGCGCCCCCGACGGCCCCGCCTTCGGCGAGGAGTTCCAACCGGCCGTGGACTGCCTGGTCGAAGCGGGCGCGGCCGAGGAGGGCTACACCGTCGAACAGCTCGAGGAGGACATCTTCGGCGGGTTCGGGAGCGGCCTGGTCGACACCGGGCACGCCGAGTTCGACGCCTGCCTCGACCTGACCGGCGTCGAGATCGACTTCGGCGGAGAATCCGGGTCGTCGTCCGACACCGAGGACTGACCACCACCGACCACTCTCCTCCCAGGACGTCTCGTGAAGATCCGACCCAGCGGAACCACCCTCCTGGCCCTGCTGCTCGTCCTCGCGGCGGGTGGCACGGCCGGTTTCCTCCTGCGCCCCGCGGACCCGCCCTCCGACCTGACCGCGGCCACCGACCTCGACTCGGCGCCGGTGCTCGCCGAGCCCTACACCGACGAACGGACCGTGCCGGTGCGGTTCTCCGTCGCGCCCACCCTCGACCTGCTCCTGCGGGGGAACGGAACCCTGACCGCGACCGAGTGCACCGCCGGGGGCACCCTGGAGTCGGGGACGGCGGTCGCTCGGGTCGACGACGAACCCGTCCTCGGGCTGGCCACCTCGATACCGCCGCACCGGGACCTGCGCCGCGGCCACCGGGGGGATGACGTGCGCGCCCTCCAGGACGAACTCGCCCGGCTCGGCCACGACGTCACCGTCGACGGCGTGTACGGGTGGGAGACCGCGCGCACCGTCCGGATGCTGATGGACGACGTCGGATTCGACGACCCCTCCTACAGCCTGTCGCGCGCGGACCTGGTCTGGATGCCCGCCTCGGAGGTCTCCGTCGAGGAGTGCTCCGGCCTGCCCGGGGCAGACGTCAGCCCGGGTACCCCCCTCGCGGCGATCAGCGGCACCCTCGAGTCGGCGCGGATCGAACCGATGCCGCAGACCTCGCTGTCCGGGAAGCGGCAGGTGACGATCAGCGGCTCGACCGGCCCCGTGTCCGAGGACGGCCTCATCGACGACCCCGACTTCCTCCGGGAGCTCGCCGACACCCCCGCCGCGCGGGCGGCCGTCGGCGGTGAGGAGGAGCCGGTCAACGGCGCTCTGGAACTGGTCGAACCCGTCGACGCCTACTCCGTGCCCCCGGGCGCGGTGTTCGACGAGACCGAAACCGGGGGCTGCCTGGCCTCCGGGGACTCGGTGTACGCCGTCCGAGTGGTCGGTTCCTCCCTGGGCAGCGCGATCGTGGTGCCCGAGGAGGGCGTGGAGCTGCCCGAGCGGGTCGACCTGGGCCCGGCGCGCACCGCGACCTCATGTGAGGGGGGCGACGCGTGAGCTCCCTCGTGCGCGCGAACGCTCTGGGGCACCGCTTCCCCGGCGCCCCCATGCTGTTCGAGGATCTGTCCTTCGATCTGCTCCCCGGGCGGATCACCGGTCTGTGCGGCCCTTCCGGCTGCGGCAAGTCCACCCTGCTGTCCATCCTCGCCGGCTGGGTGGAGCCCACGGCCGGAAGTGTGGAGACGACCGCGGTCCACCGCGTCGGATGGGTGTTCCAGAACCCCTACGGCGTCCCCGGCCGCAGCGCGCTCGACCATGTGGCCCTGCCGCTGATCGCGCGCGGCCGCCGGAGGAGGGAGGCGGAGGCCCGCGCCCGTGCGGTGATGGCCGACTTCCGCCTGACCGAGGTGGCCGACCGCCCCTTCCGCCAGCTCTCCGGCGGCGAGGCCCAGCGCCTGATGCTGGCCCGCGCGGTGTGCTCGGCGCCCGACCTCCTCCTGGTGGACGAACCCACCGCCCAGCTGGACCTGCGCACGGCCGAGACCGTGAACGACACGCTGGGCGCGATCGCCCGGGAGGGTGTGATCGTCGTCATCGCCACCCACGACCCGCACACCCGGAAGGCGTGCACGGACGTCATCGACCTGGGCGAACGGATGGCGGGAGCTGGTGCGCAGTGAACGTCCGCGACCTGCTCGGCGAGGTGTGGCGCAACCTGCGGACCGGCACCACCCGGGCCGCGCTGTTCGCCGTCGGCCTGGGGTTGGCGATCGGCACCCTGGCCGTGGCCGACGCGCGCGGCGTGGTCGACCTGCACCGGCGCGCCGACGCCTTCATCGACTCCGGCGCCTCGGTGCGCGTGGTGACCGCGACCGACCACATCGACGGGGCGACCTGCGAGGCGCTCATCGGCCTCCCGGCGGTCCGGGCGTCCGGAGCGCTGGCCGAGGGCGCCCGGCTGCGACTGTCCTCGATGCCCGACCACCCGGTCCCCGTCTTCCACGTCACCCCGCGGATGGCGGAGGTCCTCGGCGTACGCGCGGAGGCGGCGTCCGGGGTGTGGGTGTCGGACCACACGGCCGATCTGCTGGGGGTCGGTCCCGGGCAGGAACTCCGTGCCGGAGGCGAGCCGATGACCGTGGCCGGGGTGTTTCCCTACCCGGACGACGGGCGCGACTCCCGACTGCGCTACGCGGTGGTGGTCCCGGGCGGCACGTCGACCGGCTACGACGAGTGCTGGGCCGACACCCGACCGCCCACCGAGGAGGCCGACGACCTCCTCCTGTGGGCGGTGCGCGCCGAGGCCGACCCGACGGTCTCGGTCAACGTCGCCCAGCTCAACACGAGCCTGGGCGCCACCTTCGACGGCGCCGCGCTCTTCGCCGAGCGGCCCACCCGGTTCGCGCTGCCCGCCGCCGCGCTGGTCGGGCTGGTGCTCGGTTTCGTGTCCGTACGGCTGCGCCGGCTGGAGATGGCGGGCGCGCTGCACGTCGGGGTGTCTCGGCGCGCGCTGCTCGTCGGGACGGTACTGGAGGCGGCCGCGTGGTCCCTGGCGGGTCTGGCGCTGTCCCTGTGCGCCCTGGTCGTCGCCGCCCACGTCGGCAACCCGGCCGACCCCTGGGAGACCTTCGCGGTGGACGTGTGGGGGCCGGTCGGGGCGGTCCCGGCCGTCCTGGCGGGCGCGGTGGCGGCGGTGTCGATGATCCGCGAGGAGCACCTGTTCCGGTACTTCAAGGACCGGTAGCGCGCGGTTCCCGCGGGCCACGGGAGCGGGGTCCGCCGTCGGCGTCCTTGGCCTGACGCCCGGCGGCCCCTGTCCCCGGTCGGGACCCCGTCCCGGTCGCTCCTACTCCGGCGAGGCCAGCATGAGCGAACGCGCCGCCTCGGTGACGCTGCCCGACAGCGACGGGTACACCGCGAAGGTGTGCGCCAGGTCGTCGACGGTCAGGCGCTGCTGGACGGCGACCGACACCGCGAGGATGAGCTCGCTGGCGCGCGGGCCGACGATGACGCCACCGAGCACGATGCCCGTGTGCTGGCGGCAGATCAACTTGACGAAGCCCTCCCTGACCTCGTTCATCTTGGCGCGCGGGTTGGTGTTGAGCGGCAGCGTCACCGACCGGCCGTCGATCCGGCCGCTGCGCACGTCGTCCTCGCTGGCGCCGACCGCGGCCAGCTCCGGGTGGGTGAACACGGTGGAGGCGACCGTGGACAGTTTCAGCGGGGAGACGGCCTCGCCGAGGGCGTGCCACATGGCGATCCGACCCTGCATGGCGGCGACGGAGGCGAGCATGTTGACGCCGGTGCAGTCACCGGCCGCGTAGACGCCCGGCACGGTGGTGCGGGAGACGCGGTCGACCTCGACGAACCCGCCCCGGCCCAGGCGGACGCCGGCCTCCTCCAGGCCCAGCCCCTCGGTGTTGGGGATCATACCGACCGTCATCAGGCAGTGGCTGCCCTCGACCGTCCGACCGTCGGTCAGGGTGACCTGGACGCCGTCGCCCGTGCGCACCACCGACTCGGCGCGGGTCTGGCTGAGGACGGTCATGCCGCGGCGCATGAACACGTCCTCCAGGACCTCGGCCGCGTCGGCGTCCTGGGTGGGCATGACGTGCTCGCGCGAGGAGACGAGGGTGACGTTCGAGCCGAGGGACTGGTAGGCGCTGGCGAACTCGGCTCCGGTGACGCCGGATCCGACCACGATGAGCTTCTCGGGGAGCTCCTCCATGTCGTACAGGTGGCGCCAGGTGAGGATGCGCTCGCCGTCGGGCTTGGCGCTGGGGAGTTCGCGGGGGTGGGCCCCGGTGGCGATGAGGATGACGTCGGCGCGGATCCGCTGGTCGCCGACGGCCACGATGTGCGGGTCGACCAGGCGGGCCTCGCCGATGACGACCTCCACCCCCTCCTTGACCAGACGGGCGCGGGTGTCGTCGGACTGGGCGCGGGCCAGCGCCTTGATGCGGGGGTTGATCCGGCCGGGGTCGACCTCCACCTCGGCCTTGCCGTCGTGGATGTCGTGGACGTTGATGCCGAGGGCGTCCGCCTCGCGTACGTAGGTGGTCCGCGTGGAGGTGGCGATGAGGCTCTTGGAGGGCACGCAGTCGGTGAGGACGCAGGCGCCGCCGATGCCGTCGCGTTCCACCACGGTCACGTCCGCGCCGAGCTGCGCCGCGACCAGCGCCGCCTCATAGCCCCCGGGTCCGCCACCGATGATCACGACCTTCGTCACGCTGCTTCACTCCCTCTTCGGTTGGGCCGCCGCGCCCGTTCCCGGTCCGGGGCGAAAATCGGGCATGGCAGGGCACCACCAGGTTTTTCGCTTGGTTCCATTGTCGTCCATCCCGACCGGAGCAAACCGCAGGCGCCCCCGGTCGACGGGCTCCCGCGTCCGCCGTGGACCGCCTCACGACGTGTGCGCCGCCCCACAGCGGCGGAGAATGGGACGAACACCACTTCACGCCCGCGAATCGGGCCTGGTGAGGGGTGGCCCGGGGCGTTCCCGCCATCACCGTGCGTCCCGCCCTCCCCTCCCATCGGGGACGACCCCCGCCCATTCCGCCCGGCGGACACACTGCGTTGCGTTCCGGAACAATCCGACTACACAGCGGTAGCATCCGGCTTGTGAGTGAAACAGAGCAGGCGCCCCAGACGACCGACGATGCCAAGGACCTCGCGGCCGAGGCGGCGCGGGAGCTGTTGTCCCGCGCGGGCGCCGACAGCTTCGACGCCCTGGTGGTGCTCGGGTCGGGCTGGGCGGGCGCGGTCGACACGCTGGGCTCCTCCGACATCGAGTTCGACGTCACCGAGCTGCCCGGGTTCGTCTCCCCCACCGCCAAGGGGCACTCCAGCAAGGTCCGGAGCATGTGGGTGGGCGACAAGCGCGTGGTCGTGTTCATGGGGCGCGTCCACGAGTACGAGACCCACGACCCGATGCGGGCCGCGCACGCGGTGCGCACCGGCCTGTCCGCCGGGGCGGGGGTCGCGGTCCTGACCGGTTCCGCCGGGTCGCTGCGGGCCGACTTCTCACCGGGCCTGCCGGTGGTGGTGCGCGACCACATCAACCTGACCGCGCGCTCGCCGCTGGCCGGGGCCCGCTTCGTCGACCTGTCGGAGGCCTACAGCCCGAGGCTGCGGGAGATCATCCACGACGTGGACCCGTCGCTGGCCGAGGGGGTGTACGTCTCCACGGTGGGCCCCCAGCTCCAGACGCCCGCCGAACTGGCCGTGCTCCGCCAGGCGGGGGCGGACGTGGTCGGTCGGTCGATCGCCCTGGAGACCATCGCGGCCGTGGAGATGGGGGCGGAGGTGCTGGGCCTGGCGATCGTCACCAACGACGCGATGAGATCGGTGGTGGAGCCCTTCGAGTCCGACCAGGCGCTGGAGGTCGTCAAGCAGCGGGCCCGGAGGCTCGGCGAACTGCTGTACCGGGTGATCGACCGGGCCTGACCCCCCGGCCACCGCTGGGACGGCGCGCACGCGAGGAGCCCGGCCCCCGTACGGAACGGGTGAGCCGGGCTCGCGTTCGCGTCAGGGAAGGACGGGCCCCGGTGCCGCGCGGGATCCCCGCAGACCCCGTTGGACTCGCGACGTGCCGGAGCGCCTCCTGACTCGCGCCACGGGAAGGCCCTGGACCGCGGGGTGAACCCGCGAGTCGTCCGGCTGGGACACCTCCGGCCGCACCGGGCGAGGCCGGTACCGGCGTGGCGAGCGTACACCCCGAGGCCTGGGGTGGACGGCACCGGCCGTGGTGCGGTCGGAGGTGATGCTTCCCTGGTGGCCGTTCGCGCGGGATCCCCGCAGATCCCGTTGGACTCGCGAACCGGACACCTCTACTTCCCGTTATTCAGTTGGACCGCGCGCGACGCCTCGGGGAAGGAACCGGGCGGCCGGCCATCCGCGCGAAGCCGACCGCCCGACGTTTTCCCTTAGGCATGCCTTACCTAACCAGAAGGCGAGGGTCGCGTCAACCCCACGGCGCGAGAGACGGGGCCCGGTCTCCACGACCGGGCCCCGTCAGGCCGTTCCTGGGGGAAACCGCTCAGGCCAGGACGAGCGCCCCCACGACGAACAGCGCCGTCAACGCCAGGACGACGATCACCTCGACCGGCACCATCGTCTGCGGCTCGTCCTCCGCGCCCAGAGCGGCTGGACCGGCCTCCGCCACGTCCCGGATCGGTCCGCTCAGGGGCCGGGCCTTGTGCCGCTCGGCGTCCCGGCGCAACTGACTCGCGACCACGTCCACCGGACGCTGACGGGCGGGGTCCGCGTCGTCGTCGGGCTCGTCGGCCAGCCCCGAGTCGCGCCGGAGGTTCTCGCGGACCTTGGCGCGCTTCGTCTCACGCAGCGGCCACGAGCGCACGATCCCCCCCGGCGTGTGCACGCGCAGCACGTCGGTGACGTCCACCCACACGACCGCGGCCCAGGGCACGAAGGTCTCCCGGACCGGGTTGATCACCCGCAGCCCACGCGGGGTGGAGACCACGCGCGGACGGAGCCACATCAGGTACACCCCGGCGATGCTCGCCACCAGCACGGCGGTCGCGATCCACGCCGAGCGGCCCTCGCCGCGCAGGAACACGTCGACGAGCAACAGGGCGGCGATGACGACCCACACCAGGGCCAGGACCCGCGAGGAGGTCGAGGCGTGGGTCGTGGACTCCCCTCGGTCCATCAGACCGTCGCCCACTTCAACTGCGCGAAGCCGGGCTTGATGACGCCGTTGATCAGGGCCAGGCGCTCGTCGAAGGGCAGGAAGGCCGACTTCATCGCGTTGACCGTGAACCACTCCAGGTCGTCCCAGCCGTAGCCGAAGGCCTCGGAGAGCTTGGCGAACTCCTCCGACAGGGTGACACCGCTCTGGAGCCGGTTGTCGGTGTTGACCGTGACGCGGAACCGCAGGTCGTGCAGGAGCCGGATGGGGTGTTCGGCGATGGACTCGGCGGCGCCGGTCTGGACGTTCGAGCTGGGGCACATCTCCAGCGGGACGCGCTTGTCCCGCACGTACTGCGCGAGGCGGCCCAGGCGCGGCACGCCGTTCTCGTTGGTGGTGATGTCGTCGATGATGCGCACGCCGTGGCCCAGGCGGTCGCACCCGCACCACTGGAGGGCCTCCCAGATGGACGGCAGGCCGAACGCCTCACCCGCGTGGATGGTGAAGTGGAAGTTCTCGCGGCGCAGGTACTCGAACGCGTCCAGGTGGCGGGTGGGCGGGTTGCCCGCCTCGGCGCCCGCGATGTCGAAACCGGACACCCCGGCGTCCCGGTAGCGCACGGCCAGCTCGGCGATCTCCGACGAACGGGCCGCGTGCCGCATCGCGGTGACCAGCTGGCCGGTGCGGATGCTGCGTCCCTGGTCGGCGGCGCGCTTCTCGCCCAGCTCCAGCCCCTCCTGGACGGCCTCGACGACCTCCTCCAGGGTCAGCCCGGACGCCAGGTGCTGCTCGGGGGCGTAGCGCTGCTCGGCGTAGACCACGCCGTCGGCGGCCAGGTCCTCGGCCGCCTCGGCCGCCACCCGCACGAGCGCGTCGCGCGTCTGCATGACGGCGGTCGTGTGCGCGAAGGTCTCCAGGTAGCGCTCCAGGGAGCCGGAGTCGGAGGCCTCGCGGAACCACACGCCCAGTTCCGCGGGGTCGTACGTCGGCAGACCGGTGTAGCCGACCTCCCGCGCCAGTTCGACGATGGTGGACGGGCGCAGGCCGCCGTCGAGGTGGTCGTGCAGCAGGACCTTCGGCGCCCGCCGGATCTGCTCAACTGTGAGTGGGTGGTTCATACCCTCAGAATGCCACCCGGGCGGCACGCGCCCGCCCACGCCGACGCCAAGTTTCCGAGAATCCGGTAGATCCGCCCCAGGAGACGTGGCGGTTTCCTGGAGCGGTCACCCGAAGCGAAGCGGAGGACCAGAACAAGCCCGGTCAGGCGAGGGCCTCGTCGTCCATCCGCTCCCCGGTTCGGGCGGCGTTCCACAGCGCGGTCATCGCCGTGGTGACCATGAAGCGGGTACCCACGTCGATGGCGTGTTCGTCGACGTCGAAGGTCCCCCGGTGCAGGTCCAGCATGGGGCCGTCCCAGTCCGGCGAGTGGGTGCCCAGGCGCGCCAGGGCACCGGGCACGTGCTCCAGGTACCACGCGAAGTCCTCCCCGCCCAGGCTCTGGGGAGTGCTGGCCACCGCCTCCGGGCCGAGAGCCAGTCCGACCGCCTCGCGCATGATCTCCACGCTCTCGGCCTCGTTGATGGTGGGCGGGACTCCGCGGCGGTAGGTGACCTCGGCCTCGGCTCCGTAGACGGAGGCCACGGACTCGACCAGGCCCTTGACGATGTCCGGCGCCGCGTGCCAGGCCTCGTCGTCCAGGCAGCGCACGGTGCCCTCGGCGACCGCGTCGTCGGGGATGACGTTGGGTGCCGCCCCCGCGCTGATCCGGCCCCAGACCAGACTGAACCCGGCGCGCGGGTCGACGAGTCGGGACAGCGCGGCGGGCAGCTCGGTGACCACCTTGCCCATGGCGTAGACGAGGTCGGAGGTCAGGTGCGGGCGCGCGGTGTGGCCGCCCGGCCCCGACAGCCGCACCATGAGCTGGTCGCAGGCGGCGGTGATGCCGCCCACGCGTAGCCCGACCTTGCCCACCATCAGGCGGGGGTCGCAGTGCAGGGCGAAGATGCGGTCCACGCCCTTCATCGCTCCGTCGTTGACCACCTCGACCGCGCCGCCGGGCAGCTCCTCGGCGGGTTGGAAGACCAGCCGGACCCGCCCTGGGAGGGCCCCCGCGCGGTCCTGCTGCGCGAGAAAGACCGCCGACGCCAGCAGGACCGTGGTGTGCACGTCGTGCCCGCAGGCGTGGGCGGCGCCGGGAACGGTGGAGCGGTAGGGAACCCCCGACTTCTCGTCGGTGATCGGCAGGGCGTCGATGTCGGCCCTCAGCGCGACCAGGGGGCCCGGGCCCGAACCGATGTCGCACACCAGGCCGGTGCCCTGCGGAAGGACCCGCGGGCGCAGACCCACCTCGCGCAGCCGCTCGGCGATCCGCCCGGTGGTGCGGTGCTCGGCGAAGGCGAGCTCGGGGTGCATGTGCAGGTCCCGGCGGAAGCCGGTGAACTCCCGCTCATGGCGCGCCAGAAAAGCGGTCAACTGCTCCGGCAGGTCACGTCCCTGCATGCGAGGGTCCCCTCTTCATTCGCGTATCAGCGCGCACCGGCTCCGTCGCCGACACTGACCTCTGCGCGGGCGAGGCCGCCCCGGAGCTCGGCGGCGAGCATGTCCACGACGTCGTCGAGCGATCCGCCCTCGGCGACGACCGCGCGCTGCCGTTCGTAGGAGGCACCCTTGTCCAGGATCTCGGAGACCAGGTCCAGGTCCTCGGCGCAGCCCAGGCGGGCCGCGATCGGTCGCAGCTCGCGGACCAGCTCGTACAGGTCATCCCGGATCGGCACCGTGGTTCCGTGCCCGTCCGTGATCACACGAGCGTCGAGTCCGTAGCGGGTGGCCCGCCACTTGTTGTCGCTCACCAGCCAGGACGGCGGGTTGGGTAGCCCGTACCCCCGGTCGAGCTGGTGGTCGAACAGCTCCACCAGACTCTGGCAGAGCGCGGCGGCCATTCCCACCTCGCGCAGGGTGGGAATCCCGTCGAACATCCGGATCTCGACGGTGCCGAAATCCGGGTGCGGCCGGATGTCCCACCACACTTCCTTGATAGAGGCGATGGTACCCGCCCGCAGAAGCGTTTCGAGGTATTCCTCGAAAGCCGACCACCCGGACAGGTTCGGCGGCGGCCCGGACGTGGGAAGGGCGCCGAAGACGACGGATCGGGCGGAGGCCAGACCCGTGTCGTGCCCACTCCAAAATGGGCTGGAAGCACTCAAAGCGAGAAAATGCGGGAGGAACTTCGCAAGTGCGTTCACCATGGGAATGGCCTTCTCCTGGCTGCGCACCCCCACGTGGACGTGGACCCCGCAGGTGAGGATCCGCCGCGCGAGCCACTGCATCTGCTCGACCAACTCCCCGTAGCGTTCCCCGGGGCTGAACGACTGGTCCCGCCAGTCGTCGATCGGGTGGGTTCCCGAGCAGGTCAGGGTGGTTCCGCGCGGTTCGAGGACGTCCCGCATCCGGTCGATGTTGCGGGTGAGGTCGAGCTTGGCGTCCTCGACCGTCTCGCAGATACCGGTCACGACCTCCACCTGCGACTGCATCAGTTCGTGCCGAAGCGGGGGCCCGTCCCCGCCCGCACTGAGGTCCGGGAGTTCGGAAAGGAGTTCCTGCGCCTCCTGCCTCAGGTGTCGGCTGCTGCGGTCGACGAGCTGGAGTTCCCACTCCACGCCGAGCGTCGCGCGTTCGGACGACTTGAATGCGATTCCCATCTGCCCTCCGAGGGGGGTGATCGCCGACGGTCTCATGGTCGGCAGTCGGTGCGCCCCGATGAAACGGTCAACCGGGACAGAGGAGGACTACCCTGTCGACACCTCGCGCATACGGGACGGGAACGCACAGTGAGGTAATTTCCTCGCGCGTGAAGGAGGATCATTCCTCTCCGGAATCACGGTCGCGCAGCGCCCACGCCGCGACCCCGGCCGCACCCACGGCACCGACCAGCGACAACGCGGCGGCCAGCGCGCGCTGAGCGGCGCGCCGCTCCCGCCCCGCCCCCCTGGACGCCCGCGCGGCGGGAACCGTCCTGGTCCAGTGGAGCCCGTTCTGCTCCGGAAGGGGCAGGGTCCCGGTGTAGGGGGGCGGCATCGGCAGCCACGTCGCCGTCCAGGCCGCGCTGAACATCACCAGGCGCATCACCAGGTTGATCCACACCAGCAGCCCCACCAGGACCGCGAAGGACGCGTACACGGGGTTGCTCAGGGTTCCGGCGAGCAGGATCGCGGCGGCGGCCTTGAGGACCTCGAAACCGACCGCGCCGATCAGCGCGCCCCGCCACATCGCCCGGGTGGGCCGCCCGCTGCCGGACAGCAGGGAGAAGGCCAGCACGAAGATGAGCGAGTTGGCGGCCACCGCGATGGCCACGGCGAGCGCGCGCAGGGTGAGGTTGGCCAGCACGGAGCCGTCCAGGCCCACCCACGACAGCAGCCAGGTCGTGGCGGCCTGCGCGACGCTGGTGAAGGCGACCGTGAACAGCAGGGCCGCCCCCAGGCCGACCATGACGAGCAGGTCGGCGCCCTTGCGCACGAGGTAGTTGGGGCCGTCCTTGACGCTCTTGAGCCAGATCGAGTGCAGTGCCTGGCGCAGCTCCGAGACCGCGTTCAACCCGGCGTAGAGCAGGCCGAGCACACCGATGAGCCCCGCGCCCACGCGCGCGCGGGCGACCTGCTCCATGGGCAGCTCTTCGGACAGGCCGGGCAGGACCTCGTCCAGGGCCTGCTCGAAGTAGGTGGTCAGCTCCGGACCGCCCGCCGCGACGACGAAGCCGAGCGCGGCGAAGGCCAACGCGATCAGCGGAAAGAAGGACAGGAAGGTGAAATACGTCACCGCTCCGGCCAGGAGGCCGCCGTTGCGGTCGGCGTAACGCTCGTAGGCGCGGACCAGATGGTCGACGCCCGGCCTCCTGCGCCGAAGACCCCAGTAGGAGTCCATGGCGAGGTTCCGGTAGTGGCGGGCCGTGTCCCGGGCCCGGTTCAGCACTGCGGGCATGGCTCCCCTTCCGCGCCGGTGGTGGACCGCAACCGTAACCAGCCCCACGGGGAGGGGGAACCCGCCACGCTCGGCCCCGGCGGCAGACTTGTGGAACGGGTGTTCACCGAGTGAGAGAGGTTGACAGGTGGGGGGTACGGGGGCACGGTGGCGTGCCACGTTGGGCCTGCGTCCGGCGGGGCCCCGGGGGGAATGGCCGACGACCGCTCCGGACGCCGACGCGTTGGCGGGGGACTTCGCCACCGCCTACGGCATGGTGGCCGGGGGTGTCTGGCACGCGCCGGGACGGGTGGCGCTCCTGGGTGAGCACACGGCTGCCAGCGGCGGCGCCGCCCTGTACGCCGCCCTGCCCTGGGGCGTGACCGCCGCCGTGGGGATCGCCCCGGGCGGCGACGTACGCGTGGCCACGCCCAGAGGCCCGCTGAGAGCCCGCGAGCGCGCCGCGCGGGCGGTGGCCGAGGCGGTCGACGAGGCTCGTGGGAGCGGCCTCCTCCGAGCCGACCAGGGGGTCCGAGTCCTCCTGGACTCCGATCTGCCCGAGCGGGCGTCCCTGGGGCGCGCGGCGGCCGCGGGGGCAGCGGTCGCGCTCGCCCTCGCCGACCTCGCGGGCGGCCCTCCCCCGGAGGGCGCTGACGCGGACCAGCGCGTGGCGCTCGCGGCGCGGCCGGGACACGCGGTCAGGGTGAACCTGAGGACGCTGCGCACCAGAGTGCTGCCGTTCGACCTGGCGGAGGAGGGGCTGCGGCTGCTCGTCATCGACACCGGCGCCCTGCCGCGTCGCGACCCGAGGCCCGCGCACGCCGCCGCGATCCGGTCCGCCCAGGAGGTCCTGGGTCCCCTCCGGTCCGTGGGCGACCTGCGCGCCGCCCTGCGGAAGCTGCCCGACCGGCGGCTGCGCCAGCGGGTCGAGTTCGAGGCCACGGAGCCGCACCGGCTCAACGCGGCGGTCGGACTGCTGCGCGCGGGCCGGGCCGGGGAGGTCGGTCCCGTCCTGGAGGCCTCCCATCTGTCCCTGCGCGGGTTCGGCCTGCCTTCGGGGGGCGTCGAGCTCGCCGCGGAGACCGCCGCCCTCTCCGGTGCGCGCGGTGTGCGGATGACCGGTTGGGCGGGGACCGCCGTGGCGCTGGTGGGCGAGGAACGGGCGGAGCGGATCGAACGGGCCCTCACCCGGGCGTTCGCCGACCGCGGACGGATCCCTCCCCGCGTCCGTCCCGCGCTTCCGTCGGCGGGCGCCCACCGGCTGCGCTGACCCGAGCCGTGCCCCGGCGGCTCCCTCCGGGGCCGAGGGCGGCTCTCCGTCTTCGGAGTGAACCCCGCTACAGTTTCCGCGATCACACACACGACGGACCGACGCGGTCGACGTGAAGTGCGGAGCGGATAAGGCGATTCGATGGCAGACCCACGGAACCGGGGCGACTCCGGCCCGACCGGTGAACACGACAGTCCGGGTGTGTTCCGGCGCGCGGGCGACCCCGGTAAGCCGGACGAGTTCGAGCGGCTGTACCGCGAACGCGAGTCGGAGCAGCGAACCCTGGGCGGGGCGAGGCGGGTCCCGACCGCGGACGAGGCGCCGCCGCGGCGCCCCGTGCCCAAGCCGCGGACCTCGCAGAAGCGGAGCCGGACGCACAGCGCCGCACGCGAGTACGACGGCACCGGCAAGGCCCGCCGCACCCGGGAGCGGCGCCACAACCGGGTCAGGAACATCGCGCTGACCGTCCTGGCGGTTCTACTCATCGTCCTGATCGTGCCCCCGGCCGCCATCTACCTCTGGGCGGACGGACGGCTGAACCGCGTCGACGCCCTGTCCGACTACGAGGGAAGGCCGCAGGAGCAGCCGGGGACGACGTACATGATCGTCGGCTCCGACAGCCGGGACGGGCTCAGCGAGGACGAGATGGACGAGCTGGCCACCGGCTACGCCGAGGGGCGGCGGACCGACTCGATCATGGTGCTGTACATCCCCGAGGACGGGGATCCGACCATCGTCAGCGTCCCCCGCGACTCCTACGTGCCGATGGCCATTCCGGGCTACGCCGACAACAAGATCAACACGGCCTTCGCGGACGCGGTGTGCGGCGCCGACGACGCGGGCGAGGAGGTCTGCGGCGGCCCCGGCCCCCTGGTCGAGACCTTCGAGAACGCCTCGGGCGTGCGCATCGACCACTACGTCGAGATCGGGATGGGTGGCTTCGTGGGCCTGGTGGACGCGCTCGGCGGCGTGGAGCTGTGCCCGGAGGAGCCGATGGAGGACCCGAAGGCGGGTCTGGACATCGACGCGGGGTGCCAGGTGATGGACGGCGGCACCGCGTTGGGCTATGTGCGGACCCGCGCCACCCCGCGCGCCGACCTGGACCGGATCCAGCGGCAGCGGGAGTTCTTCTCCGTACTGGTCGAGAAGGCGTCGGCGCCGTCGACGATGTTCAACCCGTTCCGCGCGGTGCCGCTGATCTCGGCGGGCACGGACACCTTCCTGGTCGACGAGGACGTCCACATGCGGCACCTGGCCACGATGATGCTGGCGATGCGCGGCGGTACGCGGACCACGGCGGTGCCCGTGGGTGAGACGCCGACGCTGCCGAACGTCGGGTCCGTGGTGATCTGGGACGAGGCCCGCTCGGATGAGATGTTCGCGGCCATGCGCGCGGGCGAGCCGATCCCGGAGAGCGCCATGGAGGACTGAGTCCCGTGCTCGGCGCCCCGAGCCCCGACGCGAGGCGACGAGCGCGCGAAGAAAAGGCGAAGGGCCCGTCGCACGAGGCGACGGGCCCTTCTTCGTGACGTTCCGTACTGTGCGCGCCTACCCCCCAGCGGGCGCACGGCCGGCACGTCGGTTCGTGGTGGCTCAGAGGGGCTGTCACCCTCTCTGGCCTGCCGGTTCTCACCGGCGTGACTCCACAATAGGTCAAAGTTCGCGAAAGGTGTAAATCCTACTCGCGTGGCCTATGTCGCACCCGGCGATCACCCTCGCGGCGCGACCCCTCCATCCTCGCACCCGAGCCCCCCGTATGTGCGCCGAACACGGAAAACACTCCGGGAAAGTTCGATCGCCGGGGCGGCCGAACCGCCCGCCGACAGCGCGATCGGGACGATCGGGGCACGTACGCGCCCCCGGCACGACGACGCCCGGGCGTCCCCTTGTGGGGGACACCCGGGCGTGACCGAGATCTCACCCGAACCCGTGCCCGGCTCCTCGGAACGATCACCCCAGGGGGTGTGCCGTCCCGGCGGCGACGCGGGGGCCCGGGCGGGCACCGCCTAGGCCAGACGCTTGGACAGGTTCTCGTCCAGCGCGGCGAGGAACTGCTCGGTGGTGAGCCACTCCTGCTCACCGCCGACCAGCAGCGCGAGGTCCTTGGTCATCTGGCCGCCCTCGACGGTCTTGATGACGACGTCCTCGAGGGTGTTGGCGAACTCCGTCAGCTTCGGGGTGTTGTCCAGCTTGGCCCGGTGCTCCAGACCGCGGGTCCACGCGAAGATGGAGGCGATCGGGTTGGTCGAGGTGGGCTTGCCCTGCTGGTGCTGGCGGTAGTGGCGGGTGACCGTACCGTGCGCGGCCTCGGCCTCGACCGTGCGGCCGTCGGCGGTGCGCAGGACCGAGGTCATCAGGCCCAGGGAGCCGAAGCCCTGCGCGACGGTGTCGGACTGCACGTCGCCGTCGTAGTTCTTGCACGCCCAGACGTAGCCGCCCTCCCACTTGAGCGCGGCGGCGACCATGTCGTCGATCAGGCGGTGCTCGTAGGTGAGGCCCGCGGCGTCGAACTTCTCCTTGAACTCGGTCTCGTAGATCTCCTGGAACACGTCCTTGAACATGCCGTCGTAGGCCTTGAGGATCGTGTTCTTGGTGGACATGTAGACCGGGTAGTTGCGGTCCAGGCCGTAGTTCAGGCTGGCGCGCGCGAAGTCCTCGATGGACTTGCGGAAGTTGTACATCCCCATGGCGACGCCGCCGCCCTCGGGGAAGTTGGCGACCTCGAACTCGACCGGCTCGCCGCCGTCGGCCGGGGTGTAGGTCATGGTGACCGAACCGGGGCCGGGGACCTTGAAGTCGGTGGCCTTGTACTGGTCACCGTGGGCGTGGCGGCCGATGATGACCGGCTTGGTCCAACCCGGGACGAGCCGGGGGACGTTCTCGCAGATGATCGGCTCGCGGAAGACGACACCGCCGAGGATGTTGCGGATGGTGCCGTTGGGCGACCGCCACATCTTCTTCAGTCCGAACTCCTCGACCCGGGCCTCGTCCGGGGTGATGGTGGCGCACTTGACGCCGACGCCGTACTGCTTGATGGCGTTGGCGGAGTCGACCGTGACCTGGTCGTCGGTACGGTCACGCTCCTCGATGCCCAGGTCGTAGTACTTCAGGTCGATGTCGAGGTACGGAAGGATCAGACGGTCCTTGATGAAGGACCAGATGATCCGGGTCATCTCGTCACCGTCGAGCTCGACTACGGGGTTCTCGACCTTGATCTTGGCCATGGCTGTGTGGCTGTCCCTTCAGTCTGTGGCTACCGCCTCACACGGCCGCGCACGGTCACGGTTCGTGGCCGTGACCGCCCCGCCCGCTCGGCAAATCCCCTGATCCCGCCCGGTGTCCGTGCATACCGGGGAGGCGGTGGCTTGTCGGTGTCGCGGTATCTCGACATCAAGCTTATTCCACCGCTAGGCCGAGAGTTGCGGCGCCACCCATGCCAACACGATGAGCAGACCGGCGAGGGTGACACACGTGACGAGATCGATCCAGCGCCGACGGACGGCCAGCAGTCCGATCCAGTCCTTGGGCAGCACCAGACGGAAGGCGGCGGCCAGCAGCAGCGCCCCGGCGATGATCGCGGGACCCCGCTTGAAGTGCGCGGCGGCCACCACGATGATCCCGGCGGACAGGGTCGCCAGCACGAGGGCGTAGGGCACCTGGGCCAGCCAGAACGGCACCTTCGGACGATCCGGGGCCGCCCCCTCGGGGTCCGGGACCGGGCCGGCGTCACCGCGCCCGCCCTCAGACGGGCCTTCGGTGGCGCGCTCCCGCGCTCCGGGAGTCTCCTCCGGGGTGCCCTCTTCCCTGTCCGCCAACTCCGCCTGCCCCGCCTTGTCCACCGCGCGTCCGACCCGTTCGATCCGAATGTGACCGGCCGCCGCGCGGCTCGTCCACGTACTCGTCCCGCAGCTGGCACAGATCGGCCACACGGCACACGGCGACGTGTCCGAAAGGGCATGGCGCCGCTGGGCCGCACCGACCAGGTGGCTACGGGGGTCCGCTGCGGGGCATACCGCCGCCCGAGCGGACGAGACGCGGCCCATTGTATTGACTGCTCCCCTCTCCGCAGGAAGGGGAACCGTGATCGAGTCCCCTCCCGCCATGAAATGTGCGGGGATTCCTGGCTCAGGCCGCCCGAGCGTCCCGCGGACGCCCGGGTCTTGCGCCCTCCACACCAGCCGGGCCCAGACCCGCCCGGACCAGCACCACGTGCGCGGAGTTCTTGTCCCTCGGTCGGGACACGCCGCAGGCGGTGCAGGTGTAGGTTCGCTCCGACAGCGGCAGGCGGTGCTTGGCTCTCGCACCACACCAGCCGCAGTCCATCGTCGTGTGCGCCGGGTGCACCAGGCGCACGTCCCGGCCGTGCTTGCGACCCATCTCCACCAGGGCGTGCTTGGTCGCGCCGATCGCCGCGTCGGCCGCCTTGCGCGCCATCGTGCTCCTGGCCAGGAACTTCGGCTTGAAGTCCTCCGCCGCGATCGCGTCGTGGTCGCGCACCCCCCGCTTGGCCCACTTGCACGCGGTGTCCTGGCGTTGCCTGGCCACCTTCGCGTGAGCCTTGGCGGCCAGGCGTTTGGCCCGCAGGTAGCCCTTCGACGCCTTGCGCCCCTGGGCGGGTTTGCGTTGGGCCATCATCCGCTGATAGCGGGTAAGCCTGGCCTCCGCCTTCTTGCCGTGTTCGGCATGCGGCAGGTCGTGGTCGTCCTAGGTGGTGGTCGCGGCCTCCGCCACACCCCAGTCGACACCGATCACTCGCCCCGTGGCGGGCAGTGGCTCTGTCTGGGCGGGGACCACGAAGGACGCGTACCAGTGTCCGAGGCTGTCGCGGTACACGCGCACGCTCGACGGCTGGTCGGGCAGTGGGCGCGACCACACCACGGTCAGGACGATCCCCCGGCCAGACACAGACGCCCGTCCTCGAGGCGGAACCCCCGCCGGGTGTAGTTCAGCGTCAAAGCGGCCTGGTGCCTCTTCCCGAACTTGGGCATCCCGGCCCGCTGCCGCACGGGCAGGCGGTTCCTGACGTCCTTCAAGGCTTTGGCGCGCGAGTCGGCGAAGTCGCGCACGGTCTGCTGCTGGGGCACCGACCCACCCCGACGCAGCCACCTCCTGGCGGCGCGCCAGCCGGTGAGCATCCGGTCCAACCGTGCCGGACCACACTTCTCCCCGGCCTTGTCCGCGGCGCGGGATGCGGCCACGCACTGGTTCCACACCCACCGACACCGCCCCCACTCCCGCACAAGGGCGTGGTGGGCGGTGGACGACACACGCAGCCGGAAGGTGTACCGGGCGTGCCCGGCCTCCTCGCCCGCCTGTGGTGGTGTCGTCACGGTCGGCAATCTAGCGGGAAACGCCGACGGACCAAGGAGAATCCCCGATTGGCATGAGGCAGATCACTTCATCTGTGGATGGGCGAATCACCGCCCGGCCGGTGATTCGTGTCGCCGGAGCCCCAGCGCTCACGGAATCGGTCCCGTCGCCCATCGGTGGCCTCTCCGACCGTTACCCACTTCTGGATGGTCATACGGGTGTGTTTCCGCGCCGTATCCGCCTAACTCCGGAGTAAGCGCGTAGAACGCGTACCACCCGGGTAATCCAACCTGAGACGAGTGCAACGGCGAGCGAGGACCGACCCCCATGAAGCCCACGCAACGCGCAGACCGAGCAGCCACCACTCGACGACCACCGCTCCCCCACCGTCACCCGCACCCCCGTCGGCCGCGCCACACCACCAGCCCGGGAGGAGTCACCGTGGACGGGCCCTACCTCCGGGTCGAAGAGACCGGGGACATCCGTCAGCTCACCGGTGAGGTCACCACCGTCGGACGCGGCGAGGGCGCCGACGTCCGGCTCGGCGACCCGAGCGTCTCACTGCTCCACGCCGAGCTCGTCCGCCGCGGACCCTACGTCTACGTCGTCGACCTGGGCTTGTCCCGCAACGGCACCCGCGTCAACGGCCGCCCCATCGCGCGGCGGGTGCTGGAGGAGGACGACGTCGTGAGTTTCGGCACGGCACGCTGCCGTGTGGGCGGGCTGCCGCGTGAGCAGATCAGTCCCGACATCGAACTCCGGCGCGGCTCGGCCCCCGAACTGACCCGCCGGGAACTGGACGTGCTCACCGCCCTGTGCCAGCCCGCGCTGTCAGAGGAGGCCTTCGTCGCCCCCGCCACGGCCCGCGACATCGCCGAGGCCCTGGTCGTGACCGAGGCCGCGGTGAAGCAGCACCTGCTGCGGCTGTACCAGAAGTTCCGCATTCCCGAGGGGCAGAACCGCCGGACCCGCCTGGCCAACGAGGTCGTGGCGCTGGGGCTGGTCCGCCCGATGCCCACCAGCGGCTCCTCCCGCCGGGCCAGCTGACCTCGGGCCCGCCCCCGCCACGGCGGGGCGCGCACGCCCGCCACGGCGAACACGGCGACGGCGACCGCCGAGGCCGCCACCGCGAACGGCCGCACCGCCGGGGCGGTGGCGCAGCCGCGCACCGCCCCCGAACGGCCCTCAGACCGCCTGGCGTTCGGCCGCCTCCACGACGTTCACCAGCAGCATCGCCCGGGTCATCGGCCCCACGCCGCCGGGGTTGGGCGACAGGTACCCGGCGACCTCGGCCACGTCCGGCTGGACGTCGCCGACCAGGCCCGACTCGGTGCGTGAGACACCGACGTCCAGCACGGCCGCGCCGGGCCGGACCATGTCCTTGCCGATCAGCCCGGGGACACCGGCACCGGCGACGATCACGTCGGCCCGGCGGGTGTGCTCGGCCAGGTCGCGCGTACCCGTGTGGCACAGGGTGACGGTGGCGTTCTCCGAGCGGCGGGTCAGCAGCAGACCGAGCGGACGGCCCACGGTGACGCCGCGACCCACCACGACCACCTCGGCGCCGCGCAGCGGCACGTCGTAGCGGGTGAGCAGCTCCACGATGCCGCGCGGGGTGCACGGCAGCGGGGCCTCCTGCATCAGGACGAGCTTGCCCAGGTTGGAGGGCTGGAGGCCGTCGGCGTCCTTGGCCGGGTCGATGAGACCCAGCACCCGGTTCTCGTCCAGCCCCTTCGGCAGGGGCAGCTGGACGATGTAGCCGGTGCAGTCCGGGTCCTCGTTCAGCTCCCGGACCGCCCGCTCCACGTCCTCCTGGGTGGCGTCGGCGGGCAGGTCGCGGCGGATGCTCGCGATCCCCACCTGGGCGCAGTCGCGGTGCTTGCCCCGGACGTAGGAGTGGCTGCCCGGGTCGTCTCCGACCAGGACCGTGCCCAGGCCGGGGGTGATCCCCTTGGCCTTCAACTTGGCCACACGCTCGGCCAGGTCCCCGCGGATGGCCTTCGCGACGGCCTTGCCGTCGAGAATCGTCGCGCTCATGTCGGCTCCTAGTGGAAGAAGTGGCGGGTGTGGGTGAGGTACATGGTGACCCCGGCCTCCTTGGCCGCGGCGATGACCGCCTCGTCACGGACGGAGCCGCCCGGCTGGACGACGGCGCGCACGCCCGCCCCGGTGAGGATCTCCAGGCCGTCGGGGAAGGGGAAGAACGCGTCGCTGGCGGCGACGGAGCCGCTCACGCGGTCGCCCGCGCGGGTGACCGCGAGGCGGGCGGAGTCGACGCGGTTGACCTGCCCCATGCCCACACCCACGGTCGCGCCCCCGGAGGCGAGCAGGATGGCGTTGGACTTGACCGCGCGCACGGCCCGCCAGGCGAAGGCGAGGTCGGCGAGGGTGGTCTCGTCCGCGGGCTCGCCGGCGGCGAGCGTCCAGTTCGCGGGGTCGTCGCCCTCGGCGTCGATCGCGTCACGGGACTGCACCAGCAGACCGCCGCTGATCTGACGGTTCTCCACACCTGTGGCGAAGCCGGGGTTCTCCACGACCAGGAGGCGGATGTTCTTCTTCTTGGTGAGGATCTCGACGGCCTCGGGTGCGAAGCCCGGGGCGACGACGACCTCGGTGAAGATCTCGGCGATCTGCCCGGCCAGCTCCGCCTCGACCGGGCGGTTGGTGGCGATCACACCGCCGAACGCCGACAGCGGGTCGCAGGCGTGCGCGAGGCGGTGCGCCTCGGCGTTGTCCGCGCCGACCGCGATGCCGCACGGGTTGGCGTGTTTGATGATCGCCACGCACGGCGCGTCGAAGTCGTGGGCGGCGCGCAGGGCGGCGTCGGCGTCGACGTAGTTGTTGTAGGACATGGCCTTGCCGTGCAGCTGCTCGGCGCCGGCCAGCCCGACCGGGGGCACGCCCTCGACCGTGTACAGGGCCGCCTTCTGGTGCGGGTTCTCGCCGTACCGCAGCACGTTCTCTCGGGAGTAGCCGATGCCCAGGTAGGACGGCCAGCCCGACTCGGCGCCCTCCTCGTCGGGGGCGTAGGCGCCCGCGAACCAGGAGGCGACCGCCGCGTCGTAGGTGGCGGTGTGACGGAAGGCGAGCCCGGCCAGGCGCTTGCGCTGCTCCAGGGTGAACCCTCCGTCGCGCACGGCCCGGAGGGTGGCGTCGTAGCCGGCCGGGTCGACGACGACGGCGACGCTGGCGTGGTTCTTGGCCGAGGCGCGCACCATCGCGGGACCGCCGATGTCGATCTTCTCGACGCAGTCCGCCGCGGAGGCCCCCGAGGCGACGGTCTCCTGGAACGGGTAGAGGTTGACCACGACCAGGTCGAAGGGGGCGATGCCCAGGCCCTCGATGGTGGCGACGTGGTCGGGGTTGGTCTGGTCGGCGAGGAGACCGGCGTGCACGTGGGGGTGCAGCGTCTTGACGCGGCCCTCCATGATTTCGGGGAAGCCGGTGACGTCCTCGACGGGGATGACGGGGATGTCGGCGTCGCGCAGTCGCGCGGCGGTCGATCCGGTGGAGACGATCTCCACTCCGGCCTCGGCCAAGCCGGCCCCCAGCTCCTCCAGACCGGTCTTGTCGTACACGCTGATCAACGCACGCCTGATGGCCTGCTGGGTCACCGCTGCTCCTTCGTGTCGGTCGCGTCCGTGACGCTGTGCTCGGTGCGGCCGAACCGCACGTGCCTGCCGTCGACCGTCCAGCCCTCGCGGGCGAGCCTGCCGACCGTGTCGACCAGCATCCGCCGCTCCACGCCCTTGATGCGCTCGTGGAGGCTGGACTCGTCGTCGCCGTCCTCGACGGGTACCGCCACCTGGTCGATGATCGGCCCGGAGTCGACGCCCTCGTCGAGGAAGTGGATGGTGGTGCCGGTGATCCGGACACCGTGGGCGAGCGCGTCACGCACGGCGTGCGCGCCGGGGAAGGAGGGGAGCAGCGCGGGATGGATGTTGACCGCGGTGTGACGGCCGAGGACTGCGGGGCCCAGGATGCGCATGAACCCGGCGGAGACCACCAGGTCGGGTTCGTACCGGCTGATCCGGTCGGCCATGGCCGCGTCCCACTCGGCACGGTCGGAGTAGTCTCGGAAGGGAACGACGAACGTGGGCACACCGGCCTTCCCGGCCAGTTCGATACCCCCGGTTCCCCGCCGGTCCGAGCCGACGGCGACGATCTCGGCGCCGTACCCGGGGTCCTTGGCCGCGTCGACCAGGGCGGCCATGTTGCTGCCCGTGCCCGATATGAGGACGACCACTCGCGCGGACAATGTGCTTCTCCCAGTGTGTAGAAGGCGGTGCGGGAGCGGGCTCCCGTGTCCGGGGGCGCCGGGGGACGGCGCAGCATCCGGGGTTCGCGCGCCCACAGGGCTTGGGGCCCGTTCCGGACCGCGCCAGGGGCGTCGCTGGGGGGTGACCCGCGCGTTCCCCGCGGAGCGGTGCCCATGGGGTCATGACGGGTGACGGCCGAACCGAGGCGGCCCGTCCGTGTCCCCACCCTATCGGTCCGGGTAGCGTCGGACCCACGGGGACCGGGCCAAGCGCGCCCGGGACCGGACCGCATCCGACTTCGCGGACCCGCCCCGGAGCCACCGACACCGAGGACGGTCCGCGTACGCACGCGGACCACGGCGCCCGATGGGCGCGTCGAAGGAGTGAAACCGTGACCGACAACAGCCCGGAGCCCCGAACCGACGGGCAGACGCCCAAGGTCGAGCGAGGGGGCCTGTGGGGCCTCTTCCTCGGGATGGCTGGCCTGCTGCTCCAGCCCTACGGCGTCGTGCTGTCCGTGTTCGGTGTCGTCCAGGGGTTCCGCGCGCGCCGGTCGGCGCGGGAGAACCGCACCCAGGCGCCCGGGGCCCTGTTGAGCGTGGCGGTGGGAACGCTCGGCATCGTCATGTCACTCGCGGTGGCCTCGGTGTTCCTGATGTACGACGAGGAGGTGCGGGCCTACCGCGACTGCTCGGCCCGCGCGCACACGGTGTCCACACAGGCGGCGTGTGACGAGGCCTGGGAGTCCGACACCGGCCTGGTCCCGTCGACGGTGTTCACCGGCTGACCCACCCGGACGGGTCGCCCGGAGCCGCGCCGCCCCTGACCGCGGTCACCGTCGGGGCGGCGCGGCCGGTCCTTCCGGATATCCGCCTGCCGGAAACGGCAGTTTCCACAAGCAGCGCGCATCCCCAAGGGGACTACACTTAGTATGCAATCGTTTACTAAAAGTGTCGCACGTGCGCGTGTGGAGAGGACCCGATGGACACCGACGCCCCTGGCCCGCCCGGACCGGAACTGAAGGAGTACACGGCCCTGCTGCGCCGCCGCTGGCGGCTGGTCGGGGTCGGGGTGCTCGGGGGACTGGTCCTCGCCACGGCCGGGGCGGTCGCACTCCCCTCCACCTACGAGTCCACGGCGGCCGTCCAGGTCCGCCCCACCGGCATGGCCGAGTTCACCGGTGAGCGGTCCGGCCGCCTGGCCGGGGACGTCAACCTCGACACCGAGGCGCAGGTCGTGCTGTCCGACCGGGTCTCGGCCGCCGCGGCCGCGGCCCTCGCCGAACCCGACGCCGCCCCGCCGGACACCGGTATGCTGCGGGACCGCGTGTCACTGTCCGTTCCACCCAACAGCAACGTGCTGGAGATCACGTACGCGGCGGGGAGTCCCGAGGCGGCGAGGAAGGGCGCGAACGCCTACGCGCAGGCCTACCTCGAACAGCGTGAGACCGAGGTCGGCGACCTGATCACCGCGCACCTGACCGCCCTGCGCGGCGAGCAGGAGGCCCGCTACGAGGACCTGGCCGAACTGGCCGACGGCTCCTCCGCCCGGGCCGACACCCTGCGTGCCGAGATCGCCGACCTCGGACGCGGTATCGGCCCGCTCACGGCGCTCCAGGAGACCGTCGAGCCCGGCCGGATCATCACCCCCGCGGCCCTCCCCGGGAGCGCGACCTCTCCCATGGTCCCCGTGTGGATCGCCGGCGGCGCCGCCGCGGGGCTGCTCGCCGGGCTCCTCCTCGCGTTCGCACGCGACCGCCTCGACCCGGTCCTGCGCGACACCGAGGACACCGCGCGGATCGGCGGCGTGCCCGTGCTCCTGGACCTGACGGCGCCGGGCCGGGACGCGCCCGGTCTGTTCGGCGACGACGCCCGAGCGGGCCAACGCGTCAACGAGTGCGCCCACGCGGTGCGCGCCCGCGTCCCCTCCCCGGGTGTCCTGCTCGTCGCGGCCACCTCGCCCGGGCGGGCCGGGCCGACCGCCGCCGTCAACCTGGCCGCCTCCCTCGCGCGAACCGGCTCGGACACCCTGTTCGTCCGCGCCGACCCCGCGACCGACACCGCCTCCGACCCGCTGGACCTGCCCCCGGGTCCCGGTCTGGCCGAGGCGCTCCTGGACGGTGAGGACCCCACCGAACTGGAGGTGCGCCCCGACACCGCGCCCCGCCTGCGCGTGCTCCGGTACGGCCGCCCGGGGACCACCGCCCCCACCCAGGGAACCGCCATGCCGGAGCTGCTCGAACTCCTGCGTGAGAGGGCCGAGTACGTGGTGATCGCCGTCCCGCCCGCGACCGAGCGGGCCGACACCCACGCGCTGGCCGCCTCGGCCGACCTGCTGCTCCCGGTGGTCGAGCTCGGCCGCACCCGACGCGCCGACCTCGTGTCGCTGACCACCACCGCCGCCCGCTTCGGCCTACCCGTGCCCGGGGTGGCGGCGCTGCCCCGACAGGCACGTCCCGACGACGCCGCCTCCCGCCGCGCGAAGGAGACCCAGAGCGCGGCCGCGACGGAGGGGGCGGCCGCCGCAGCGCACGGGGCCGCCACGGCCGAGGACTCGGCGGACCGGGCCGGCACCGGTTCGGAGGACACCGCCGCCGACACCGTCGGGGCACGGAACTGATGGCGACACCCGCCGCCCAGCGCCCCCTCCCCGGGACAGGGGTCCCGGTCGGCCCTCCCCCCGGCACCGGTCGTCCGGTGGTCTGGCTGCTGGCCGGGTACCCGCTGTGGTGGGCTCTGGGCCTGGGTCAGTTCGCGTACTGGCTGTTCGCCGTCCCGATGGCGGCGGAGCTGCTCCGCCGCCACCGGACGGTCGGGCTCCGGCTGCCGTCGGGCTTCTGGCTCTGGGCGCTGTTCCTGTTGTGGACCGTGTTCGGGCTGGCCATGGTTTCGCTGGAGGTACCCGGCACCGTCCCGGGCAGCGGAGGGCACGCCGGGGCCGTGCACCGCGTGATCAACTACCTCGTGCTGACCGTCCTCATGCTCTACGTCGGCAACCTGTCCGAGCGCGAACTGCCGACGCGGACGGTCGTGTGGGCCCTGGCCGTGCTGTGCCTGGCCACGATCGCGGGCGGTTACCTGGGCATGCTCGCGCCCCGATTCGAGTTCACCGCGCCCCTGGAGTACCTGCTGCCCGGCCCCCTGGCTTCCGACCCCTACGTCCAGACCCTGGTGCATCCGGCGTCCGCCCAGGTCATGGACATCTTCGGCTACGAGTCGGCCCGCCCCAAGGCACCCTGGGAGTACACCAACATCTGGGGATACATGGTCTCCCTGCTCTTGGTGTGGCTCGTGGTGGGCTGGGTCCTCCAGGGGACCGGCATGGTGCGGTGGGCCGCCCTGGCCGCCGCCGCGGCGGCGGTGGCCCCGATCGTCCACTCCCTCAATCGCGCGCTGTGGGTGGGACTGGTGCTGTCGCTGGCCTACGGCGCCGTCCAGGCGCTGCGCCGCGGCCGTGTGGTGCTGGTGGGCGCCTGCGCCGTCGCGTCCGTCGTCGTGCTGCTCGTGCTGGCCGTGTCACCGCTGGCCGACGTGGTCCGCGCCCGCGCCGACAACCCGCACAGCGACGACGGCCGGGCCGCGAGCAACGCCGCGTCCGTGGCCGCCGCCGACCTGTCACCGGTCGTGGGCTGGGGCACGACGCGGGAGATGGCGGGCAGTTCGGAGTCGATCGCCATCGGCCCCACCGCCGAGTGCCCCGGCTGCGGCCAGCACGTCATCGGCAACGCCGGTCAGCTGTGGATCACCCTCATCGCCAACGGGTGGGTGGGCACCGCGTTCCTCCTCGGCTTCCTCGCCTGGACGGCGTGGCGCCACCGGGCCACGGCCTCTCCGGTGGGGCAGGGCGCCCTGCTGACCGTGCTGCTGCTGTTCTGGTACATGTTCTTCTACGTCGCGCTGATGTCCCCGCTGGCCGTCACCCTCGTCGCCGTCGCCCTGCTCTGGCGCGGCGACGCGCGGCCGACGCCCGGCCCGGTCACCGCGCGCACCAGAGGGGGTCTTCGGTGAACGGCGAGACGACCTACCTGACCGACCTGGCCGCGGTCCTGTGGCCGTGCGGCGGACTGCTCGGCCCCGGGGACGGCGGCGTACGGCGGCTCGTACGGCAGGAACGGGGCAACCAGTACCTGCCGGTCCCCAACGCGCACAACCCGCGCGTGATCCTGCCCGCGCACGACCGATCGGCCGCCACACGGGGCATCGCGTCCTTCTTCCAAGGACACTCGTTCTCCGAACGGGTCCGCGCCGCCCTGCTCACCGGAGCGTTCGCCACGGGCATGGCGCCGCTGCTGCTCCGCGACCGCCTGTACGTGGGCGCGGGGCCCGGCATCGAGCACGCGCTCACCTCCGCGCTCGACCGGAAGCTGGCGATCGCCATCCACCTGGGACCGCCCAGGGCGAACCGCAAACCCGTCCTGCTGCTGCTCACCCCCGGCGGACGGACGATCGGCTACGCCAAGGTCGCCGTGAACGACCTGACGTCGCGCCTGGTGCGCGCCGAGACCCGGGCCCTGCGCCACCTCGCCGACGCCCGGTTCCGAGACGTGACGGTCCCGCGTCTGCTCTACGAGGGCGAGTGGAACAGCCACCCGCTGCTGGTCCAGGAGGCCCTGCCGGTCGGCGACCAGACCGACCGGCCCACCCGCCGCCAGCTGCTTCGATGCGTGACCCAGATCGTCGGGCTGACCGGCGTCCGCGAGCGGCGCCTGTCCGACAGCCCGTACCGGATCGCCCTGGAGGAGCGGATCGCGGCGCTCGGCACACGCCCCGAGGCGGCTCCGCTGCGCGCGGCGCTGCGCCGCCTGCCGGACGTGGCCCTCCCCTTCGGGGCCTGGCACGGGGACCTGACCCGCTGGAACATCGCCAGCACGGCGCGCCGGGCCTTCGTATGGGACTGGGAGCGGCTGACCCTCGACGCGCCCGCCGGGTTCGACGCGCTGCACTACGACCTCAACGAGTGCGTCCAGGCGGGGGTCCACCCCGGTGTGCACCGGTGGCTGGACAGCGGATCACGCTTGCTGCGCGACCCGCTGGTCACCGAGACGGGGCTGCGCCCGCACGCGGTGTCGACGGTCATGGCCCTCTACCTCATCGACCTGGCCACCCGCTACCTGCACGACCGTCAGGACGAGAGCGGAGGCCACCTGGCGGCCGTGGACGACTGGCTGCTCCCAGCGCTGGAAGGCCTCCAGGAGAGGGCGACGCACGAGGCCGCCCACACCGGTTGACACCGATCCGCCCCGCAGCGCCCACAACCGGCCCGGCCGAGGACGGGTCATCCACCACGACCAGCGAAGGACTCCGTGATTCACGTGGACACGCCGCCCGCCGCTCTCCGCCACCTGTCCGACCCCGTACGGCGGGCGCTCCTGCCCCTGGCGGACGGCCTGGGCGGTGTGACCAGCGCCGCGCGTGCCCTGCCCGACGTACTCATCTGCGGCGCCCAGCGGTCGGGGACGACGTCGCTGTTCAAGTCCCTGGCCCGGCACCCCGCGGTCACGGGGCCGACGCTGCGCAAGGGGGTCCACTTCTTCGACGTCGGGTACTCCCGGGGGGAGAGGTGGTACCGGTCGTGCTTCCCGTTGCGCGCCTCTCTGCGAGAGCGCCGGGGGCGACCGCGCGTGCGCGTGATGGAGTCCAGCCCGTACTACCTGTTCCACCCGCTGGCGGCGGAACGGATCGCGCGGACGCTCCCCGAGGTACTGGTCGTGGTGATCCTGCGCGACCCCGTGGAGCGCGCCTACTCGGCACACGCCCACGAGAGCGCGCGCGGGTTCGAGTCCGAGCCGTTCGCGCGCGCGATCGACCTGGAGGAGGGGAGGCTGTCCGGCGAGGAGGAACGGCTGGTCGCGGACCCCCTGTCCTACTCGTTCGCCCACCAGCACCACGCGTACCTGGCACGCGGCCGGTACGTCGAGCAGCTGTCGCGGTTGGAGCGGCACCTCGGGCGGGAGAGGATCCACGTCGTGGACTACGCGGACCTGTTCGACGGCACCGCGCGGACGCTGGCCGGGATCGAGCGGTTCCTCGGCATCCCCTCGGGGCCGGGCACACCACCCGGACGGCACAACGCCCGCCGCCGCTCGTCGATGCCCGAGCCGCTGCGCGCCGAGCTGACCGCGCGGTTCGCCGAGAGCGACGCGCGACTGGCCGAGTGGTGGGGCCGTACCCCCTCGTGGCGCACGTGACCGCCACCGAGGACCGCGCGGGCGCCGGACTGAGCCGCGTCCTGCGCGGCGGTGTGCTCAACATGGCGGGCGCGGCGGTCGGCGCGGGGCTCAACCTGGCGGTGATCGTGACCATCACCCGGGCGTTCTCCCCGGAGACGGCCGGACTGCTGTTCTCCGCGACGTCGGTGTTCCTCATCGCGGCGACGGTGGCGGGTGCCGGGGCCCCGGACGGGCTGGTCTACTTCATCACCCGCCTGCGCGTGCTCGGACGGGCGGAGTCCGTGCGACGACTGCTGCGGGTCGCCATGGGTCCGCCGGTGGCCGCCGCCGGGCTGCTGGGCGTGCTGATGGTGCTGTTCGCCGAGCCGGTGGCGCGTGCTCTGGCGACCGAGGACGCCGAGACCTACCTGCGGCTGCTGGCCGCCTTCGTGCCGTTCGCGGTCATGGTCGACTCCGCCCTGGCCACGACACGGGCGCACCACGACATGACCGCGACGGTCCTGGTGGACAAGGTCGGGCGGCCACTGGCCCAGCTGGCCCTGGTGGCCGCGGTCGCGCTGTCCGGGTCGGCCGGACTGCTGGCGCTGGCGTGGGCGGGCCCCTACCTTCCGGCGGGTGTGCTGGCGTGGTTCTGGCTGGGACGCCTCCTCACCCGGGCCGCTCCGGCGCCGCGGAGGGGCGGCGCGCCGGCGGTCACGGAGGCCGGTACGGGAACGGACGCCGCTCCGGACACCCCAGACGGTCTCCGGAGCGACGGAAGCGTCTCGCCACGCGTGTTCTGGTCCTTCGCCCTGCCCCGTGCCGTGGCGGGGGTGGCCCAGATGGGTGTGCAACGCGGCGGGGTGGTGCTTGTCGCGTTACTGAGCGGGCTGTCGGGCGCGGCGGTGTTCACGGCCGCGACGCGGGTCATGGTCCTCGGCCAGTTCGGCAACCAGGCGGTGCTGTCCGCCGCGCAGCCGCAGTTCGCGGAGCAGCTGGCGACCGGCGACCACACGGGGGTCCGGTCGCTGTACCAGGCGGGGACGGCGTGGCTGGTGTGCCTGACCTGGCCCCTGTACCTCTCCGCGCTGGTGTTCGCGCCGCAGGTCATGAGCCTGTTCGGTCCCGGGTACGCGGCGGGGGTGACCGTCCTGGTGGTCGTGTGCTCGGGGCAGCTGGTCGGGTCGGCGCTGGGGATGGGTGACCTCATCCTGGCGATGACCGGACGCAGCACGCTCAACCTGGTCAACAACGTCCTGGCACTGGCGGCGAACGTACTGGTGTGCGTGGCGTTGGCTCCGGCTCTGGGCGCGACGGGCGCCGCGGTGGCCCTGGTGGTCTCCGTGGTGGTACGCAAGGTGCTGCCGCTGTTACAGCTGCGGAAGCGCGTGGTCCTGCACCCCTTCGGGGACGCGGTGATGCTCGCCGCGGGCAGCGCCGTCATCTGGTTCGCGGCCCTCCCCCTGCTGACGGTGGGCCTCCTGGGGCAGGTTCCGGTGGCACTCGCGGTCTCCATCGCCGTCGGGGCCGTCGGACACCTGGCCACCGTGTGGCGCCTGCGGGGGCACCTCGGCCTCCGGCTGCGAAGTTGAGATCTCCGGCTTGCCACACCACCCGAATCACTACGTTGAGTTATGACATGATGACTCCATGTCTGCTCGACCGGTTCTCCTGGTCGCCTCCAGCGGCGGCCACCTCGCCCAACTCCTGTCCCTGCGGCCCTGGTGGCAGGACAGGCGACGCCTCTGGGTGACCTTCCGCACCCCCGACGCGGTGTCCTCCCTCGGTGAGGAGGACGTGCGCTGGGCCTTCCACCCCACCACCCGCCACGTGGGCAACCTCCTGCGCAACACGTGGCTGGCGGTGCGGGTGCTGCGTGAGGGGCGCCCCAGCGCGGTCGTGACGACCGGGGCCGGGGTGGCACTGCCGTTCTTCGTCCTGGCGTGGTTCCTGCGGATCCCGACGGTCTACATCGAGGTCTACGACCGTCTCGACACCCCCACCCTCACCGCCCGCCTCTGCCGCCCCTTCACCCGCCTGTTCCTCGCCCAGTGGGAGGAGCAGCGGTCGTTCATGCCCAGCGCCATCACGGTAGGACCGCTCTTGTGACCGAACAGACCACCCGCACGACACCGCGCCTCGACGACCGCGACCATCCGGACGTGGTGGTCAGCCTCGGCACGGACCACCACGCGTTCGACCGGCTGGTCCGGTGGGCCGACGACTACGCCCGCCGCAACCGTGACCTGCGCGTCCTCGTCCAGTACGGGCACAGCTCCCCGCCCGAGCGCGCGGCGGGCACCGCCTTCCTCGCGGGCGAGCGGCTCGGCGCCCACATGCGCGCGGCCCGGGTCGTGGTCACGCACGGCGGCCCGGGAACCATCGTCCAGGCCCGCGGAACCGGCCACCTGCCGATCGTCGTGGCCCGCGACCCCGAACTCGACGAGCACGTCGACGACCACCAGCTCCTGTTCGTCAACCGGCTGGAGGAGGCGGGGCGCGTCCGCTCGTGCTCGACCCCCCAGCAGCTCGCCGCCCTGATCGACCGGGCGCTGGCCTCCCCCGGGGACTTCCACGTCCGCCCCGGCGAGGACGACGGCCCCGAGCGCGCCGCCCTGCGCGCCGGCGAGCTCATCGATCTGCTGACCGAGACCCCCGGCACGCCCCTGCCCGAGCCCCGGACGGCGCCCGTCGGCGACGACTGGCCCGACGTGACCGTCGTGGTCCCCACCCGGGACCGGCCCGAACTTCTGCGCCGCACCCTGCGCGCGATCCACGGGCAGGAGTACGCCGGACGGATCACCACGATCGTGGTGTACGACAACGACCAGCCCGACGCCTCCCTGGCCGACGACGACGGTGACCGCCCGGTGCGCGTGGTCACCAACACCCTGACCCCCGGGCTGGCCGGAGCCCGCAACACCGGCGTGCTGGCCGCCGACACCGACCTGGTGGCCTTCTGCGACGATGACGACACGTGGCTGCCCGACAAGCTCCGCGCCCAGGTGCTGGTCATGCTGGCCGAGCCGGACACCGAGTTGGTGTGCTGCGGCATCCGTGTGGTCTACGACCGGGTCGAGGCCGAACGGGTCCTGGACCGGGCCACCGTCACCTTCGGCGACCTGCTCGGCTCACGGCTGACCGAGCTGCACCCGTCGACCTTCCTCATCCGCCGCCGGGCGATGCTCGACGGCTGCGGGACGGTGAGCGAGGAGATCCCGGGCAGTTACGCCGAGGACTACGAACTCCTGCTGCGGCTGGCGCGCCGGCGGCCCATCCGCAACCTGCCCGAGCCGGGCGTACGCGTCCTGTGGCACCGCAAGTCGCACTTCGCCGGGCGGTGGCGGACCATCTCCACGGCGCTGCGCTGGCTGCTGGAGCGCTATCCCGAGTTCGTCCTCGTGCCGCGTGGCTACGCGCGGGTGGCGGGTCAGATCGCCTTCGCGGAGGCGGCGGCCGGACGGCGCGGTGAGGCGCTGCGCTGGATCCGGACCACCCTGAGGCACCGGCTCACCGAGGGCCGCGCCCTGGTCGCCCTGCTCGTCGTGTGCGGGGTCCCCGCCGGGTGGGTGCTGCGCGCGCTCCACCTGCGGGGCAAGGGGGTCTAGGACGAGGGGGTCCGAGGTCCGGGCGCGCGAGCGGTCCCGGCGGTTCACTCCCCGGGGTCGGGCCGGGGCCACGCGTCGCGTTCCACGAGGAACAGCACCAGCGCGGCGATGTTCCAGGCGTCGTCCTCGCCCCGGTGGTGGCGCCCCTCCAGAGGCAGGTCGGCCATGCTCAGGGCACGGGCCATCCCCGGAGCCTTCTTCCGGATGCCGTGGAACGCGCCGAACTCCCGCTTGGCATTCGTGTGGCGGCTCCCGAACGGGTACTCCGTTCCGGTGACCCGGCACTGGTGGACGAACTGGTTCCGGTCGTAGTCGCCCCAACTGGCCCACGGGCGTTCCTTGGCCCCGTGTTCCTCCACCAGCCACCGGCACGCCTCGGCGAAGTCCACGCCGGTGTCCACCTCGGCCTGGGTGAGCGTGGTCAGCTCGGTGCAGAACGCGCTGACCTCGGACCTTCGGGGGCGTACGAGCAGGCCGTGCCTGGCCACACGCCGACGCGCGTCCAGGTCGACGACGGTCAGTCCGATCTCGATGATCTCGTTGGCCTGGCCCGGTGGCGGCGCGCCCCTCCAACAGGTCGCCTCGACGTCGACCACGTTCAGCAGGTTCTGTTCCATGCCGCGACCCTAGGGACCGGCTCCGCCCGTGTCACCCGGTTTTCGTCCCCGTCGGCGCTCAGTCCCTGCTCTGGGCGTAGGCGGCCATCCGGCGGACCCGGTCCGGGAGGTTCACGTAGGGGTCCCGCCCGGCCAGTTCGAAGCCGCGCCGCGCGTACTCGTTGGCGTTGATCCGGAAGTCGCACCCGGAGACCCGGTTGTCCCAGACCTTGACCGCGCGCACCCGCTCGTACCTGCGCAGGACGTCGGGGATGTCGGCGTACCAGCGCAGGGTCTCGCGGGGGCCGATGTCGGTGGTGCCCATCTCGCCGATCATGATCGGTTTGCCGGGGTCGATGCCGTGTTCGGGCCCCTGCTCCTGGATCCACTCGTAGGCGGGTCGCAGGGCGTCCTCGAAGGAGTGCACGCCGTCCCAGTGCGGCATGAGGTCGCAGCCGGTCATGTTGTAGGCCTCGAAGCTGATCCAGTCGACGTAGTCGTTGCCCGGCCACAGGCCGGGGAGACGGTCGAGGTTGTCGCGCCAGCCGGTCACGTTCCACACCCAGATGACGTTGTCGGCGCCCTCCTCGCGGTAGAGGTCGACCACGTGCCGCCAGGAGCGCACGAACTCGTCCGGGGTACCGCGCTTCCGGTAGCGCTTGTTGGCGTCGGCCTCGTGGTCGAAGGTGACGAAGTAGGGCACGTCGAACTCCGCGATCGTGCGCGCCTGGGAGCGCAGCGAGGAGTCGAACCCACCGTCGAGGATGTCCTCGTAGGCGATGTCGGGGTGCCCGGAGCGCTCGAAACGGCGCGCCTCGATGTTGGTGTGCACGAACCGGCCCTCGGCGATCATCCGCCTCTCGCGCTCCCCCGGCACGTCCGCCTGGTCGATGCCGCGCCAGGTGTAGACGAGGTCCATGTCGCGGTCGACGGCGGACTCCAGGGAGTCGATCCGGTCGCCGTAGGGGCTGGCGCCCCACCACACCCCGCAGGAGGGTTCGAGGATCTCGGAGACCCCGCACTCGAACTCGGCCGGCGCGGGCAGGCCGAGCAGGGCGGCGGTGTGCGCCCCGGTCCGATCGACGGGCAGTGGGTGGTCGGTGGGTGGAGAGTGGTCGTCGAGCGGTTCCACGCGCCCCTCGGCGGTGGAGCCCGGCCCCGCCAGTGTCAGTGCGGTGAGCATCGCGCCCACCGCGGCCAGTCCTCGTGTCGGTCCCCTGTTCACGTCAGCGCCCCCAGAGCCAGAACTACACAGAGTTCATAGCTAATGACTTTACGTTATAATTTGGGCACGAAGCAACCCCGCCAGCGCCCTCCGCCCCGACGAACCCCACGTCAGTAGCCATAACGCCCCCGCGCGGGCGCGGTCATCGCCGAGACCAGCCCCCGGCGCCACGGCGCCAGGGAGTCCCGCCAGCCATGGTCGGGGCGCACCCCGACCGGCCCCTGCGAGAAGCGCATCGGATTGCCCGAGAGCGCGTGCGTCCGCGCCAGCGGGACGGCCTCCCCCACCACCGGCGGCACGCCCGTGTACCCGGCGAACTCGGCGATGCGGGCGAACTCGGCGACCGGATCCGCGACGAAGTCCTCGTAGCGCACCCGCAGGGTCGGGGTGCCGCGGCGGGCGAGGGCGTCGAGGGTCGTGTTCTGGGTCACCCACTGCACGGCCGCCCGGCCGGCCGAGTAGCGCGCCATCTCCGGCTCGCTACTGTCCGGGGAGGCGTCCGGGCGCGGCACGCGCTTGCCCCAGGAGTGCGCGACCGCCCGGGGGTCGCGGACCACGTGGAGCAGCCGCATCCGGGCTCCGAACCGCCAGCGCAGGCACGCGGCGAGCGAGGCGTGCTTGCTGGCGTCCACGACCACGTGCGCACCGCTGACCAGCGACACCGCCGTGTACAGGCGGTGGTAGAGATCGGTGTAGCGCTCGTTGCGCGCACCGAGGACGCCCCCGCCGGACCCGTTGAGCAGCATGGGCAGGAAGCGCGTGCGGTCGACGCCGTCCTTGAGCCGCAGCACGCCGCGCGCGTCCAGGCGGTCCCAGCCGCCGAAGGCCTCCTTGCCGACGTCCGACCAGAATCCGCAGTCGGAGAACGGGCGACCGCACCCGCAGCGCTCGTTCTCCAGGAGCCCGCGCCGCCACAGGTGCACGGCCTCCCCGACCGAGCAGAACCCGGGTAGCTCACCGAGGAGCCGCTCGATCAGGGTCGACCCGGAGCGCCCCATCCCACCGACGAACACCAGACGATAGCCATCCACCCGTCCAGGGTATGACCTGGAGTCACGGCGCGTGGCTGAAAAGTGACATTCGGGGGTCGCGCGCGGAGGGCGGGGGTCACCCCGTGGCGACGATCTCCGCCCAGGCGTGGGTGCCGTGGACGCGGTGCGGGGTCAGGCCCCAGCGGGCGGCCAGGTGGTCGACGACGAGGAGTCCGCGCCCGCACTCGGCCTCCTCGTCGCTGTGGCGGTCCACGGCGTGGAGGGCGATGCGCCCGTGGTCGTGGACGTCGAGGCGCAGGGCGGGACGGACGCCGGTCGACCAGGCCAGGTCCAGGTGCACGGGGGGACGGCCGTGCGTGACGGCGTTCGTCACGAGTTCGCTGGCGACGAGGGTCGCCGACTCGACGAGCTCGGTGCGGCCGAGACGGAACAGGAACTGCTCCACCACACGACGGGCGCTGCACGCGCTGGCCAGGACACCCGGGAGGCGGTGGGTCTCACCGGCCACGGCGGGCGTGTCCAGAGCACGCGTGTCGGGCTCCCCCGCCGCGGGGAGGGGGGACGGGTCGACCTTTGCGGTGGAGGGCATCACGCCGTTCCTTCGAACCGGACTCGGTGCCGATCCCCGGTCGGGCGTGTCACACGCCATCCGAGCCGGTGGCACCGGTCTCACCTGCACTGATGCCCCAAGGATGACCCATACGTTGGCAAATGTAAACCTTGTGGTCATTGTGACCGCTGTGAGTACGCGAAGCGCGCTGTGTCCGGTCCGCGTCCACGAGCGGAAACGGGAGCGTCACGGGGTCGCCCCCGTGACGCTCCCGTTTCCGAGAGCGGCGCCCTAGTTGTACTGACCACGGAGGTTGGTAACACCCACCCCGGTCGACGCACAACAAGAGGGCCTTCGGTATCGGTGTGGATTACCACATCTACACCAGCTCACCAGAAGGCCCTCGATGCCCCACACTACCCACGCCAACGCCCGCCTGACCCCCGCAGGACGCCTGCTCCTGGCCCAGTGCGTCGTCGAGGACGGCTGGCCGCTGCGGCGGGCCGCCGAACGCTTCCAGGTCAGTCCCACCACCGCCAAACGGTGGGCCACCCGCTACAGGGCCCTGGGCTCGGCCGGGATGACCGACGCCTCCAGCCGCCCGGCCCGCTCGCCCCGGCGCACCCCCACCCGACGCGAACGCCGCGTCATCAAGCTCCGCGTCACCCACCGGTGGGGTCCGGCCCGTATCGGCGGCCACCTGCGCATGCACGCCTCCACCGTGCACCGGATCCTGACCCGGCACCGCATGTCCCGCCTGGCGCATCTGGACCGGGCCACCGGACGGACGGTACGCCGCTACGAACGGACCCGGCCCGGCGAGTTGGTGCACGTGGACATCAAGAAACTCGGCAACATCCCCAACGGCGGCGGCCACAAAGTCCTGGGACGCCCCCAGGGCCGCAAACACCGTGCCAAGGCCGGGTACGCCTATGTGCACAACGCCGTGGACGACCACTCCCGGTTGGCCTACTCAGAGATCCTGGCCGACGAGAAGAAGGACACCGCGACCGGCTTCTGGGAACGCGCCCACGCCTACTTCGCGTCGGTGGGCATCGTGGTGGAGCGGGTGCTGACCGACAACGGGTCCTGCTACCGGTCCCACACCTGGCGGGACCTGCTCGCCGACCAGGGCGTCAAGCACAAGCGCACCCGCCCCTACCGGCCCCAGACCAACGGCAAGGTGGAACGGTTCAACCGGACCCTGACCGACGAATGGGCCTACGCCCGCCCCTACCGGTCCGAGACCGAGAAGCGGGAGGCGTTCACCGGGTGGCTGCACGGCTACAATCACCACCGGTTCCACACCGCGATCAGCGGCCCTCCCGCTTCTCGTGTACCTAACCTCTCAGGTCAATACACCTGATATGTAGAGGTTGTTTGTCAAGAGCACAGCGCTGACCAGCGGCGATAGGTGGTGATCTGTCACCGCTGATACCCGCCGTGGCGCTTCCCGGCCTTGTTCGATAGCCGCCATCCCGTCACGCTGAGCTGGAAGTCAAGGTGGAGCGCCCCGAGCTTCAGCGAGGGACGAACGACCTTGACTACCAGCGGGGGGCGTGACGACCCTGGGCGTAGCGAGAAGGCCCCGCGGGCCCGGTATGGGGGTCGGCGGGAGAGCGCAACCCGGTTCGCGTGTCATGCACGACGCGTGGTCAGACTGATATGCGCGGGTTGGATACCGCAGGACGGACTGTTCGGCGGGAACGAAACCACGGTCTAGTAGACGAGCGTGGCCGGAACCGAACCGGCTGCTCATAGGTGTTTCGTGGATTGTTCCTCACGCGGTGTCCCCGGCTGAGCGCTCCCACCGACCGGCTTGGGCGGGGCTCACTCTCGTGCCGTGGCCAGGCTCCAGCACCACCCGGCCAGCTCCCGGGCGATCGCGACCGCCGCGACCACGGGTTTCTTACCGCGCTCGTCCAAACGCCGCCAGCGCTGGTGCAGGCGGTGGTTGCCCGCGTGGGCGCGTGCGCGCACCTGCACGGGTGCCTGCTCCCAGCGGGCGCGCATGTCCCGGGTGGGTCGGCGGTAGGGGCGGCGGTGGTGCCAGGCGGCCTCGACCAGCAACCGGCGCACGTGGGTGTTGCCGGTCTTGGTGATGGGCCCCAGCCTGCGGGAGGAGCCCGAGGAGTGCTCGCTGGGGACCAGACCCACGTAGGAGGCGATGGTGGCCCCGGTGAAGCGTTCCCAGTCGCCGATCTCCACCGCGAGGCCGAACGCGGTCAGTGTCGAGATTCCGCGCAGGCAGCGCAGCCGGGCCACCATCGCCGCCCACTCCGGTTCGGTGGCCGCGGTGATGATGGCCGTGTCCAGCCGGTCACGGCGGGCCTGGGTGAGCAGGACCTGCTCGTGGGCGGCTTCGAAGGCCGCCTGCAGGGCCGGTTCGGTGAAGCGCTGGCGGCTGATCCAGTCGTGGTGGGCCCAGGTCCAGGTGTTCTTGCCTTCCCAGAGCAGGCCCTGGCGCAGCAGGAGCTTGGACAGGCGGTGGCGGGCGCGCATCAGGTCGGCGCGGGCGTCCTCGCGGGCCCGGGACAGGTCCCGGGCCGCTTCACGGGTTGGGGTGGGCACCCGGACCGGGGTGATCTCGCCGAGGCGGAGCAGGCGGGCCAGGTGCAGTGCGTCGCGGGCGTCGGTCTTGATCCGGTCGCCGCTGGGTCGTTGGAGTTTGGACGGGGCGGCCACCACGCAGTCGATTCCGGCCCCGGTCAGGGTACGGGCCAGGGCGAAGCCGGTGGGGCCGGCCTCATAGGTGACACGGACCGGGGTCGTGAGGCCGGTGATCCAGCCGAGGATCTGGGTGTGGTCGCTGGTCAGGCGGGTGGTGATGATTTCGCCGGTGGGGCCGCAGATCGCGCACGCGGTGGTGGTGCGGGCGTGCACGTCCAGGCCGACGGTCGTAGGCTCGAAAGACACCGGGACCTCCCACACATGTAGGCACTACCGTCCAGGTTCTGCCTGGTCGGCAACCCACGGCAACGTGTGAGCGGGGTCCCGGCCCTTTTCGCGAACCCTCACTACATACCGTCTAGTCCGCCTTGACGACCATCCCGGCGCCGACCGTGGCGTTGGTGGCCTCGTCGACGAGGATGAACCCGCCCGTCTGGCGGTTCTTGGCGTACTCGTCCACGAACAGGGGCTGGGTGGAGCGCAGCCGCACCCGGCCGATCTCGTTCAGCGCCAGGTGGTCGGCGTCCTCGTCCCGGTGCAGCGTGTTCACGTCCAGCCGGTAGCGCAGATCCTTGACCAGGACCTTCGCGGTGCGCGTCGTGTGCTTGACGATGAGCTTGGAGCGCGGTGTGAGCTTGCGCGCGTCCGTCATCCAGCACACCATCGCCTCGATGTCCTGCGACACGCTGGGCGTGTTGTTGGGCCGGCAGATCATGTCGCCGCGGGAGATGTCGATCTCGTCCTCCAGCAGGAGGGTCACCGACATCGGCGAGTAGGCCTCGGCCACCTCGCCGTCGGCGGTCATGATCCTCGACACACGGGTGCTCAGCCCGGAGGGCAGGTGGGTGACCTCGTCACCCGGCTTGAGCACACCGCCCGCGAGCTGGCCCGCGTAGCCCCGGTAGTCGTGCAGGTCGGGGTCGTCGGACTTGTGCGGCCGGATGACGTACTGCACCGGGAAGCGCGCGTCGATCAGGTTGCGGTCCGAGGCGATGTGCACGTTCTCCAGGTGGTGCAGCAGGGAGGGCCCGCTGTACCACGGCATGTTCTCCGAACGGCTCACCACGTTGTCGCCGTGCAGCGCCGACAGCGGCACGAAGGTGAGGTCGCACACGTCGAGCTTGCTGGCGAAGTCGGCGAACTCCGCCTTGATCTGCTCGAAGCGCTCCTGGGAGTAGTCCACCAGGTCCATCTTGTTCACCGCCAGCACCAGGTGCGGGACCTGGAGCAGGGAGGTGAGGAAGGCGTGGCGGCGGCTCTGCTCCTGGAGGCCCTTGCGGGCGTCCACGAGGATGATCGCCAGGTCCGCGGTGGAGGCGCCCGTGACCATGTTCCGGGTGTACTGGATGTGGCCCGGGGTGTCCGCGATGATGAAGGTGCGCTTGGGTGTGGCGAAGTAGCGGTAGGCCACGTCGATGGTGATGCCCTGTTCCCGCTCCGCGCGCAGACCGTCGGTGAGCAGCGCCAGGTTGGTCTGCTCCTCGCCGCGGGCGGCGCTGGTGCGCTCGACCGCGTCGAGCTGGTCCTCGAAGATCGACTTGGAGTCGTACAGCAGTCGGCCGATCAGGGTGCTCTTACCGTCGTCGACGGAGCCCGCCGTGGCGAACCGCAGGATGTCATTGCTCATGCTTGCCTGGTCCAGGGTCGAAGTGGTGGGAGCTTGAGGCCGGGGCCGGGGCGTGTGCGGTGGACGCCGCCCGTCGCGCGGCGGGGTGTGTGTCCGCCGTGGACGCCTAGAAGTAGCCCTCGCGCTTGCGGTCCTCCATGGCGGCCTCGCTGGCGCGGTCGTCGGCCCGGGTCTGTCCGCGCTCGGTGATCCGGGTCGCGGCGATCTCGGTGATGATGTCGTCCAGCTCCACAGCCGTGGACTTGACCGCGCCCGTGCAGGTCAGGTCGCCGACGGTGCGGTAGCGCACGGTCTCGGTGAAGACCGTCTCGGTCTCGTCGCGCTGGATGATGGGCGAGTCGGCCAACAGGATGCCGTCGCGCTCGAAGACCCGGCGCTCGTGCGCGAAGTAGATGGAGGGCAGCTCCAGCTTCTCGCGCTTGATGTAGCTCCACACGTCCAACTCGGTCCAGTTGGAGATCGGGAACACGCGGATGTGCTCACCGCGCTCGATGCGGGTGTTGAACACGCTCCACAGCTCGGGGCGCTGGTTCTTGGGGTCCCACTGCCCGAACTCGTCGCGGAAGGAGAAGACCCGCTCCTTGGCCCGGGCCTTCTCCTCGTCGCGACGGGCGCCGCCGAAGGCCGCGTCGAAGCCGTTGTCCTCGATGGCCTCCAGCAGCGCGGAGGTCTGGAGTCGGTTGCGGCTGGCCCAGCGGCCGGTCGGCTCGCTGACCTTGCCCGCGTCGATCTGTTCCTGGACGGAGGCCACGACCAGCCGGACGCCCGCCTCGGCGACGCGGCGGTCGCGGAACTCGATCACCTCGTCGAAGTTGTGGCCGGTGTCCACGTGCATCACGGGGAAGGGGATGGCGCCGGGCCAGAAGGCCTTCTCAGCGAGCCGGAGCATGACGATGGAGTCCTTGCCGCCGGAGAAGAGCAGCACCGGCCGCTCGAACTCCGCGGCCACCTCGCGCATGATGAAGATCGCCTCGGCCTCCAGCACGTCGAGCTGGGAGAGCTGGTAGCGCCCGGGCGCCTGCTGACTGGACTGACCCATGAATCCGCCTTTGTGATACCGACACGGCCGACGGCGGAGGGCCTCTTCGGTCAGCCCCCCGCGTGCGGCCCCGCGCTGTCCAGGTCCGCACCGTCGCGGATGCTTGCCAACAACATACCCGACAATTCCGATCGACATACAAGGACATCGGGGAGTAGCGGATCGGACACGTTGTAGCGCAAGGGCGCGCCGTCGATCCGTGAGGTGTGCAGACCGGCGGCGCGCGCGACCGCGACGGGCGCGGCGCTGTCCCACTCGTACTGGCCGCCCGCGTGCACGTAGATGTCGGCGATGCCGAGCATGACCGCGCAGATCTTCGCCCCGGCCGAGCCCATGGGGATCACCTCGGCGCCGAGCTGGTTGGCCATGCGCTGCACGAACGCGGGCGGGCGCGACCGGCTCGCGGTGATGCGCAGGCGCTGGTCCCCGGGGCGCTCGTCCGGCAGCCACGGCGGGTCGACCGTGGATACGGTGCTGCCCTGGGCCGGGAGGGCGACGGCGCCCGCGACGAGGTCACCGTTCTCCCACAGCGCCACGTGCACGGCCCAGTCGGTACGGCCCGCCTCGGCGAACTCCCGGGTTCCGTCGAGCGGGTCGATGATCCACACACGCCGCGCGCGTAGCCGCGACAGATCGTCCGCGCCCTCCTCGGAGAGCACCGCGTCGCTGGGACGCAGCCGCCCGAGGGCGGAGAAGAGGAACTCGTGGGAGGTCCTGTCCCCCAGGGTTCGCAGCACGTCGGGCTCGGCGAACCCGTGCCGGGCCCGCAGGCGCAGCAGGAGCTGGCCCGCCTCGGTCGCCAGGTCCCGGGCCACCTCATGATCGTTTCTGATGCTCTTCACCGGCTAGTAAGCTCCCGCCCCACGGATCACCGCTGACCACGTCTTCCACAGGATCTGGATGTCCAACGTCAGCGACCAGTTTTCCACGTACCTCAGGTCCAGGCGGACCGATTCCTCCCAGGAGAGATCGGAACGGCCGCTGACCTGCCACAGGCCCGTCATACCCGGCTTGACCACGAGTCGGCGTCGGACGTCGTGCCCGTACTGGGCGACCTCCTCCGGCAACGGCGGCCTGGGGCCGACAAGCGACATCTCCCCCCGGACCACGTTGACGAGCTGGGGAAGCTCGTCGAGCGAGTACCGGCGCAGCCATGCCCCCACGGACGTCACCCTGGGGTCGCGACGCATCTTGAACAGCACCCCGTCGTGCTCGTTGCGGGGCCTGAGCATCTCCTTCAGCGCGTCGGCCCCGACCACCATGGTACGGAACTTGTACACGGTGAACTCGTCGCCACCCCTGCCGACACGCGTCTGGGCGAACAGGGCGGGGCCACCGCCCTCGGACCGGATGAGCACGGTCAGCACCAGGAACAGCGGCGAGAGGAGGGCCAGCGCGAGGGCCGCGGCGCAACGGTCGAAGGCGCCCTTGAGCAGACGCCGTCCTCCCTCGAGTTCGGGGTGCTCCACGTGCAGGAGGGGGAGCCCGGCGACCGGGCGGATGGAGGTGCGCGGTCCGGCGACTTCCATGAGCGCGGAGGCGACGATGAGGTCGGTCCCGGTCTTCTCCAGCGCCCACGCCAGCCGCCGCAGTTCGACGCCGTCCATCTCGGGGCAGGCCAGCACGGCCACGGTGTCGGCGCCGACGAGGCTGGCGGCGTCCGCGGCCTCCTCGAAGGAACCCAGGACGGGACACCCCTCCACGGTGTCGGGGCCGCGCCCGTGGGAGGCGACCTCCCCGGAGGGCAGGCACACACCCACGACCCGCATGCCGTGGTAGATCTCCCCGCGGAAGCGGCGGATGAGGTCGCGGGCGGCGCACCGGTAGCCGACGACCACCACCCCGCTCATGCACCGGCCGGACCGGCGGCGCCGGTGCAGGGCCTTGCGGCGGGCGTAGTGCAGGGCCAGGCTCGCCGTGACGATGAGCGGAGGGACGGCGAGGGCGTACCAGCGCGAGAGGTCGAAGGCGACGGCGTAGGCGCTGATCGCGAGCGAGGCCGCCAGGAACACCCCGGCGACGGCGACCCGGCGGTACTCCTCGGTTCCGACCCCGAGGAAGCGCCGCTCGTAGGCGCCACCCAGCCAGACGAAGACGACCCACACCACCGGAAGCAGCAGGGAGAGTTGGAGGTAGGGGACGGCCTCCGGCACCCACACGGAGTCCTGGAACCGGACGACGGTTCCGCCGAAGGCCGGCACGGCGGCGGCGATCAGGTCGAGCGCCACCAGTCCCGCCACGTACGGACGGGTCCACGACCGGCCTCGCGCCTCGGTGTCGAGCCCCTCCGCGCCGATCGGTCGAGCGCTCCGGTTCTGAGCGGTCTCCACCCCGCTGGTTGTGGCCACACTTCCCCCCAAGGACACTACGTGTTCCGAAAACCTCACCATGAGTAACCACACCTGGCGCTTCAGGGCCCATGCGGAAGGGTGGGAGCGGGGCGTGGAGTCGGGTAGCGAACAAGGACTGACGACCCGAACAGTAACCAAAAGTAGTGGAGAAGTCGCGTCTCGTGTCGGCTTGTTGGTGAAGCTAGTCCTGGTCGTCCCAAAAACGTGTCTTCGCCGAGACCGAAACCAGAAGCGTTGGGTGACGACCCACCGATGGGAGGCACCCCGCCGCAGGCGTCCGTACGTGGGAGGCGCCGCGGCCGAAAGCCGTCCGCTGGGGTGGGGTGGTGGGTGACGGGTGGGGTGGGGTGGGGTCAGACCGCCGTGTGGAAGATGTTCTGCGCCCGCTCCAGGCCGTCCTTGATGACCGTGCGGACGGCGTCGGCGGCGCGCTCGACGTTGAGGTCGAGTTCCCCGCGCTCGGTGGAGGAGAAGTCGCGCAGGACGTAGGCCGCGGCGTCCATCCGGCCGGGCGGGCGGCCCACTCCGAAACGGACCCGGACGTAGTCGGGGCTGGACAGGGAGGCCGTGATCGACTTCAGGCCGTTGTGCCCGCCCGATCCGCCGCCCCGCTTGAGCTTGAGCGCGCAGAAGTCGATGTCCAGCTCATCGTGCACGACGATGACGCGCTCGAGCGGCACCTTGTAGAACTTCGCCAACCCGGCGACGGGCCCGCCGGAGACGTTCATGAAGGACCGCGGCTTGGCCAGCACCACCGAGGCGCCCTCGAGCCGGGTCTCCACGACCTCGGCATGCGCCTTGTGCGCCTTCCAGCGCTCGTTGTTCGCGGACGCCAGCGCGTCCACCACCATGAACCCGGCGTTGTGCCGGTTCGCGGCGTACTTGGGGCCGGGGTTGCCCAGCCCGACGACCAGCCAGCGCTCAGCCTCAGCCATGTCCTCGTTCTTCCTGATTCCCAGCATGCGCCACAGGTCCACCATGGTGCACGACCCTATCCGCACGCCGAACGCGCGGCCCCCGAATGGGAACCGCGCGTTCGCTGCGATGACTGTGGGGGACCGCCCTACTCGGCGGCGGCCTCCTCGGCGCCTTCCCCGGCCTCGGCGGTCTCCGCCTCCTCCTCGACCCGCGGGGCGGAGACGGTGAGCAGGACGGACTCGGGGTCCGTGACCAGAGTGGTGCCCGCGGGCAGCTTGAGGTCGGCGGCGGTCGGCGTGGCGCCGATCTCCAGGCCCTCGACGTCGAAGGTGACGCCCTCGGGGATGTGGGTGGCCTCGGCCTCGACCGTCACCTCGACGAGCTCCTGGTTGAGCACGCCCGGGGCCTTGACCTCACCGGTCAGCTCGACGTGGATGTCGACCTGGACCTTCTCGCCCTTGGCGACGACCAGCAGGTCGACGTGCTCCAGGAAGCCCTTGATGGCGTCGCGCTGGACGCTCTTGGGGAGGGCGAGGTTGTCCTTGTCGAGACCGTCGAGACGGATCAGGACGTTGGGGGTCTTCAGGGCGAGCATGAGCTCGTGGCCCGGCAGGTTGAGGTGGCGGGGGTCGGTGCCGTGGCCGTAGAGGACGGCCGGCACCTTACCCGCGCGGCGGGCGCGCCGAGCGGCGCCCTTGCCGAATTCCGTGCGGGGCTCGGCAGCGATTCGTACCTCGGACACGACAAAACTCCTCGGGTTCAACCCCGCAGTACGGGGAACACGACTCCAGTAGTACGACGATTCCCGCACTGGGCGGGGAAAGCGGCGGGGTCACCCACGTGGGGACACGGCCGCCGTGGTTCCAGGCGTGCCCGGCGAGCTGCCACCGGACCCGCCCGGCCCGGGAACACTCGTCGCGCACCCCTGCCCGCGCGATCCTGCGCAGCCGAAGGGGCTCCGCTGGGCACGGGGACACTCGGTCAAGTCTACTGGCTTCACCGACGACTCCGTACACGGCCCGCTGGCGGACACCCCGCATTCACGGGCGCCCGCCAGCATGGGAGCCGAAGAAGACCAGCAGAGGGAAGACCACCGGAGCCGGAGGCTCTCCGTCGAGGGTGGTGGCACCCGCGGCGAAGCTCCCCCCGGCGACGGGTGGGCTATTCGAACAGGCTCGTCACCGAGCCGTCGGTGAACACCTCGCTGATGGCGCGGGCGATCAGCGGCGCGATGGACAGCTGGGTGAGCTTGTCGAACGAGCGCTCCTGCGGGACCGGCAGGGAGTTGGTGATGATCACCTCGGAGATCCGCGAGTTCTGGAGGCGCTCGGCCGCCGGGCCGGACAGCACACCGTGCGTGGCGGCCACGATGACCTTCTCAGCGCCGTTCTCGAACAGGGCCTCGGAGGCCTTCACGATGGTGCCGCCGGTGTCGATCATGTCGTCGACCAGCACGCACGTGCGACCTTCGACCTGGCCGACGACCTCGTGGACCTTCACCTGGTTGGCGACGTCCGGGTCGCGGCGCTTGTGGATGATCGCCAGCGGCGCGCCGAGGCGGTCGGCCCAGCGGTCGGCGGTACGGACGCGGCCCGCGTCCGGCGAGACCACGGTGATGTCGTTGGACCCGATCTTGCCGCCCACGTAGTCGGCCAGGATCGGCAGGGCGAACAGGTGGTCCACCGGGCCGTCGAAGAAGCCCTGGATCTGGTCGGTGTGCAGGTCGACCGCCATCATGCGGTTGGCGCCCGCCGTGCGGAACAGGTCCGTCATCAGACGGGCCGAGATGGGCTCGCGGCCCCGGTGCTTCTTGTCCTGGCGGGCGTACCCGAGGAACGGCGTGACCACGGTGATCCGCTTGGCGGACGCGCGCTTGAGCGCGTCCACCATGATCAGCTGTTCCATGATCGACTCGTTGACCGGAGCCGAGTGGCACTGGAGGACGAACGCGTCACAGCCACGGACGGACTCGAGGTAGCGGACGAAGATCTCACTGTTGGCGAAGGTGTCGAACCGGGTGGGGACCACGTCGATCCCCAGCTCCTTCGCGACCTCCTGGGCCAGTTCGGGGTGGGTCCGCCCCGAGAAGAGCATCAACTGTTTCTGCCCGGTGGCCTTCATGCCGCTCACGTACTTCTCCCCCACAGTCACTGCTTGTTGGAATTGTCTGCTCTGCGCCGCTCGGCCCGCTCCGCGGCCTCCGCGGAGGCGGTGCCCGGACGCTTGCGCTGGGTCCACCCCTCGACGTTGCGCTGGCGGTGCCCCTCGGAGACCGCCAGCGCACCCGGCGGAACGTCGTCCCGAACCACGGCCCCGGCCCCGGAGTAGGCGCCGTCGCCCACGTTCACGGGCGCGACGATGGTGTTGTCGCTGCCGATGCGCACGTGGTCGCCGATGGTGCTCCGGGACTTGTTGACCCCGTCGTAGTTGACGAACACGGTGGAGCAGCCGATGTTGCTGCCCTCGCCGATGTCGGCGTCCCCGACGTAGGTCAGGTGCGGGACCTTGGAGCCGGTGCCGACGGTCGAGTTCTTGACCTCGACGAAGGCGCCGACCTTGGTCCGCTCGGCCAGGCGGGTGCCCGGCCGGAGGTAGGTGTAGGGGCCGACGTTGGCCCCGGAGCCGATCTCGGCCTGGTCGGCGGTGGTCTCACGCACCGCCGCGCCCTCGCCGACGACCGTGTCCGTCAGCGTCGCGCCGGGGCCGACCACGGCGTCCTCACCGACGACGGTCGCGCCGCGCAGCCGCGTGTTCGGTTCCAGGACGGCGTCGCGGCCGATCCGGACCTGGACGTCGAGCCAGGTGGTGGCGGGGTCGACGACGGTCACGCCGGAGCGCATGTGCTCTTCGACCAGACGCCGGTTGAGGATCCGGCGCGCCTCGGACAGTTGGACCCGGTCGTTGACGCCCTGGACCTCGTGCCAGTCCCCCGCGGTCCAGGCGCCGACCCGGTGGCCGTCCCCGCGCAGCAGGGCGACGGCGTCGGTGATGTACTCCTCACCCTTGGCGTTGTCCGTGGACAGGCGCTGGACGACGGTGGACAGCAGGGCGCCGTCGAAGGCGTACATGCCGGAGTTGATCTCGTCGATCCCGCGCTGCTCGGGGGTGGCGTCGGCGTGCTCGACGATCCCGGTGAAGGCGCCGGCGGCGTCACGGACGATGCGCCCGTACCCGTGGGGGTCGGGGACGCGCGCGGAGAGCGCGGTGACGGCGTTGCCCTCCTTCTCGTGCGCGGCGACCAGCTCGGCGAGGGTCGATCCGCGCAGCAGGGGCGTGTCCCCGCAGGTGAGGACGACCGTTCCGGAGAGCGTGACGTCCCGTCCCGCGAGGTCCTCGACCGCCATGCGCACGGCGTGTCCGGTGCCGTTCTGCTCCTCCTGGACCGCGGTGGTGGCCTCGGGGGCGACCTGCTCAAGGTGCTCGGCGACCCGCTCTCGCGCGTGGCCGACGACGACCACGGTGTGCTCGGGGGTGAGATCGCGGGCGGCGGCGAGCACGTGTCCGAGCATGCTGCGGCCACTGATCTCGTGGAGGACCTTGGGAAGTTTGGACTTCATTCGGGTGCCCTCGCCCGCCGCGAGGACGATGACGGCAGCCGGGCGGCTCACGCTCACTGAAGGAGACCCCTCGTGAATAGCTGGCGGTTGAACTGTCGGCTCACCCCTCGGCGACCCGACCCGCGTGCCGCACGGGCGGCCGTCGGATGATCCAGCGGCCGACATGGGAAGGATACATGCGCGTCACAGCCGCCTCACGGGGGTGTGGCGCTGCGAGCTGCGTGATCCGCGCGCGGGCGCCGCCGCCCAGGGGTTCCGGGCCGCCGTTCACGCCACCGCCCGGGGCCTCCCGGGCTCCTCGGCGGGCTTCGGATGGACTGCTCCCGGACCAGGGCTCGAACCTGGACGATGGGGACCAAAACCCCACATGCTGCCGATTACATCATCCGGGAACGCACTGGGCGTGGCCTCGCACCCCCAGACGCTCGGCACCAACATAGCGCCTCCGCCGGGGGGCTTGCCAAACCTACGGGTTCGTAGGTTACGGTTACGTAGGAATAGGTTGGGCCGTCGGCCCGGGTGCCCCGTGCCCTGCGAACGCCGCCCTGACCTCGACACGACGCTCCCTTGACGAGGTGTGGAGACATGACCGCAGCGCCCGAGGCCCCGATCGGCACGCCCCCCAAACGCGAGGCGATCCCCGAGTACGAACCGGAGCCGCGCGGCAAGGCCGAGCGCTACACCGTCTTCGCCTTCGTGTTCATCCCGCTGATCGCCCTGCTGGCCTCCGTGCCGTTCTTCTGGGGCTGGGGGCTGTCCCTCGTCGACGTCGCCATCGCCGCGGTCTTCTACGTGATCAGCGGTCTGGGGATCACGGTCGGCTACCACCGCCACTTCACCCACGGGTCGTTCCGGGCCAACCGCCCCCTGCGCATCGCGTTGGCGGTCGCGGGCAGCCTGGCCATCGAGGGCAGCGTCATCAAGTGGGTGGCCGACCACCGGCGCCACCACAAGTACGCGGACGCCGAGGGCGACCCGCACTCCCCCTGGCGCTTCGGCGACGACTGGAAGTCCGTGGCCAAGGGGCTGTACTACGCGCACATGGCGTGGATGTACCTGGACGAGAAGAAGACCTCGCCCCGCCGCTTCACCCCCGACCTGCTCAAGGACAAGGACGTCGTCCTCGTCGACAAGCTCTTCGTCCCGATCGTCCTCTTCTCGCTGGCCGCCCCGGCCGTCATCGGCGGTCTGGTCACCATGTCCTGGTGGGGCGCGGTCACCGCCTTCTTCTGGGCGAGCCTGGTGCGCGTCGCCCTGCTGCACCACGTCACCTGGTCGATCAACTCCATCTGCCACACCATCGGCGAGGAGAACTTCGAGGTCCGCGACCGCTCCCGCAACGTGTGGTGGCTGGCCATCCCGTCCTTCGGCGAGTCGTGGCACAACCTGCACCACGCCGACCCCACGTGCGCCCGCCACGGCGTGCTCAAGGGGCAGATCGACATCTCCGCCCGGATCATCTGGATCTTCGAGCGGTTCGGTTGGGCGACCAAGGTCCGCTGGCCGAACCCGGAACGACTCGCCGCCAAGCGGGTCAGCCTCTAGGATCAGTAGCCATCATGGGAGCAGCCGACAGCCAGCAGGGGACCCGCGTGCGCCGCAAGCGCATGACGGGCAAGGAGCGTCGGCAACAGCTTGTGGAGATCGGCCGGGAGCTGTTCGCCGAGCGTGGGTTCGACGCGACCTCCGTCGAGGAGATCGCCGCACGGGCCGGTGTGTCCAAGCCCGTGGTCTACGAGCACTTCGGCGGTAAGGAGGGCATCTACGCGGTCGTCGTCGACCGGGAGATGCGCACCCTCCTGGACATGATGGGCGAGGCCCTCACCGCCGACCACGCGCGCGACAAGATCGAGCGGGCGGCGCTGGCGCTACTGCGCTACGTCGAGGAGAACACCGTGGGTTTCCGGGTTCTGACCCGGGACTCGCACGTGGCCTCCGGCACGGGCAGCTTCGCCAGCCTGATCAACGACATCGCCAGCCAGGTCGAGCACATCATGGTCGACGAGTTCGCCGAACGCGGTTACGACCCGGTGCTCGCCCCCATGTACGCGCAGGCGCTGGTGGGCATGTGGGCCCTGACCGGGCAGTGGTGGCTGGAGGTGCGCAAGCCCAAACGCGAGGTGGTCGCCGCGCACCTGGTCAACCTGGCCTGGAACGGACTCGCGCGTCTGGAGCCCAAACCGGGCCTGAACACGCGCGGACGCCGCTCGGGCTGACCCGCGGACGCGGACGTCGCCTGTGGGGCCGGTACCTCTTACCGGCCCCACTATCTTGATGTCAAGAGATATGCTGTTCCCATGCGCGATGAGGTGGATGGGCTGATCGAGGCGTGGCGTGCCGAACGCCCGGACGTGGACGTGACGCCGCTGGAGGTGTTCAGCCGGGTCTCCCGGCTCGCACGCCACCTGGACCGCGCCCGGCGCACCGTCTTCACCGAGCACTCCCTGGAGCCGTGGGAGTTCGACGTCCTCGCCGAACTGCGCCGCTCCGGTCCGCCCTACGAACTCAGCCCCGGGCGCCTGCTCCGCGCCACCCTGGTGACCTCCGGGACCATGACCAACCGGGTCGACCGCCTGGCCGCCGCGGGCCTGGTCCGCCGTCGGCCCGACCCCGCCGACAAGCGCGGTGTGCTGGTCCGCCTCACGGAGCAGGGCACCGAACGTATCGACGCCGCCCTGGCCTCGCTCGTCCGATACGAGGAATCGCTCCTGGAACCCATGCCCGACGAGGACCGGGCGCGGCTCGCATCGTTACTGAGAAGCCTGCTCGCGCCCCTCGACAGGGAACCCTCTGGTCCGCAAAGCTAGTTACCGGGCGGTATCCGTCTCTCACCGGGAGACCGCTGTCTGGGCGCGAACCACATTCCAGGCATGGGTTGGAGAGAGCACAGTGAGATTCCGCTGGATCGCGGCCACGGCCGCCGCGGCCGTGGTCGCCACGGGCTGCGGCGGTGGCGGGGACGAGGACACGGGTGTCGAGCAGCGTTACTACCTGTCCTTGGGCGACTCCCTGACCGTGGGTGTGCAGCCCGACGAGAGCGGTATCCCCGGGGAGACCGCCGACGGGTACACCGACGTGCTGTACCGGGACCTGTACGACGCGGACTCGACGCTGAGCCACGAGCGGATGGGCTGCGGCGGCGAGGACACCACCACGTTCATCGCGGGCGGCCTGCCCCGCTGCGACGAGAGGTACGGGGGCCGGTCCCAGCTGGAGGCGGCGGAGGAGTTCCTCACCGGGCACCGAGGGGACGTCGAGCTGGTCACCCTCACCATCGGGGGCAACAACTTCACCGGGTGCGTGAGCGACCTGGAGGACCCGGAGGGCCCGGCGGTCGACACGGCCTGCGTGGACGACGGCCTGGAGCGGATCGGGACCGAGGTCCCCGAGATCGCCGACCGTCTGCGCGCGGCGGCGGGGCCGGAGACCCAGATCATCGCGATGACCTACTACAACCCGTTCCTGGCCGCCCTGCTGCTGGAGGGCGGTGACGAAGGGGCGGAAGCGTCCGCGGCCCCCGTCAGCGCCGAGGCCCCACCCGCGGAGGACGGCGCGCAGGCCCCCGAGGACGACCTGGTCGCCTACGCCGCCGACGTCCTGGAGCGGATGAACGAGTCCCTGCGCGCCACCTACGAGGACGCCGGGGTCGATGTCGCCGACGTGGAGCGGGCCTTCGAGTCCTCGGACTTCGCGGTGCCCGCGGACAGTGCGACCGGCATGCCCACGAACGTGCAGCGGATCTGCGACCTGACCTGGATGTGCGACGTCGACCGGGGCCCGGACATCCACACCAACCGGGCGGGCGCCCAGGAGATCGCCACCGCCTTCGGCGAACTGGTCGATTGACGCGTCGGGGCGGGGCCGCGCGCCCCGCCCCCGTACGGGCGACGCGGGTCAGGCGCGAAAGTCCGCCAGGTCGAGCCGGGCGATCCGCGCCGGGTCGGCGAGGATGTCGATCCTGGTGATCCGGTCGTCGACGACCGTGAAGCCCAGCACCGACACCGGCTGTCCGCCGACCGTGGCGACCACCCCGGCGGCCCCGTTGACCAGGGCGGGCCACGGCGTGAGGTCGGTGGCGCGGCTCCGGTAGAGGAAGGCCCGTCCCGCCACCGCCCGGGCGCCCCGGACCGTGAGCGCGCCGCCGTCCGCACCGGTGTCCGCGCACAGGACCACGTCCGGGTCGAGGACGGCCAGCAGCCCGTCGAAGTCGCCGTCGCGCGAGGCGCTCAGGAAGGCGTCGACGAGCTGGCGCTGGCGCACCGGTTCGGGTCCGGGGACCGGCGCCGCTCCCCGGACCCGCCGCCGGGCACGGCTCGCGAGCTTCCTGGCCGCCTCGGGGGTTCGGTCCACGATCGGCGCGATCTCGTCGAAGGGCACTCCGAACATGTCGTGCAGGACGAACGCGAGCCGCTCCGCGGGGGTGAGGGACTCCAGCACCACGAGGAGGGCGGTCCCGACGGCGTCGGCGGTCAGCGCCCGATGTTCGGGGTCCTCGCCGTCCACGCGGGCCACCACCGGGTCGGGCGGGTGTTCCTCCCACGCGGACTCACGCCGCGCGGCCCGGGAGCGGAGCAGGTCCAGGCAGACGCGGCTGACCACGGTCGTCAGCCATCCGCCCAGGTTGTCGATGTCCTCGTCCGCCGAACGGGCGAGCCGTAGCCAGGACTCCTGGACGGCGTCCTCGGCCTCGCTCATCGAGCCGAGCATCCGGTGGGCCACCGCCCTCAGGTGCCCTCGGTGCTCCTCGAAGCGGCGGGCCAGGAGTTCGTGTTCGGTCACGGTCGTGTCCTTCCTCGGGGGCGTCACCACTGTGACGCGCGCGAGGCGGTGAACGTGACCGCGCGGGCCCGTTCGGAAGAAGTCCTCCGGCGGCGGTCACATCCGTCCGGCGCGATCCGTCAGGGGGGTGTCGGAGCGAACGAGCCGGGGCCGCGAACGGCGGCGCCGCGGACCACGCGAGGGAGAACCCCCATGACCGCACGTATGAAGAACCCCGCCGCCGTCCTGCCCAGCGCGATGAAGGGCATCGGCGGCCTGGTCCAGGCGATCGGCGAGGGCGGCCTCGAGCACGCCGTCCAGGAGCTGGTGGCGCTGCGGGCGAGCCAGGTCAACGGGTGCGCCGCCTGCGTCCACGGACACGTGGTGAACCTGCGCGGGGCCGGTGAGTCCGAGGAGCGGATCGCCTCGGTGGTGGCCTGGCGCGAGGCGCCCTTCTACACCGACGCCGAACGGGCCGCGCTGGCACTGGCGGAGTACGCCACCCGGATCGCCGACCAGAGCCGCGACCGGGTGCCGGACGAGGTCTGGGACGAGGCCGCCGACCACTTCGACGAGCGGGAGCTGTCCGCCCTCATCCTCACGATCGGCCTGACCAACATGTTCAACAGGATCAACGTCACCATCCAGGAGCCCGCGGGCACCACCTGGGGCTGAGCGGGGACCGGACGCGGCGGGGCCCGGCGGACGTCCACCGGGCCCGTGCCCCAGGGGTCACCGTTCGGGCGCCCTGACACGGTCAGTCGCCGACCAGCTCGGCCTGGGCCAGCCAGACCTCCTCCAACTCGTCCCGCTCGGCCGCCAGGGCCTTGGCCTCGGCGTCCAGCTCGGCCAGCCGGGTGTAGTCCTCGGCCGCGGCGGCCATCAGCTCGTGCAGCTCGGCCTCGCGTTTGGCGATCCGGTCCATCCGCCGCTCGACCCGCTGCATCTCCTTCTGGGCGGCGCGCCGCTCGGCCGGTGAGACCGCGGGCTCCTCCTTCGGGGCCGCGGCCCCCTCCGAGGCGCCGGCCGGGACGGAGGGCCGCTCCGCGCTGGCGGCGCGGCGCTCCAGGTACTCGTCGACGCCGCCGGGCAGGAAGGCCAGGGTGCCGTCGCCCATGAGGGCCAGCACGCGGTCGGTGATCCGCTCCAGGAAGTACCGGTCGTGACTGACCAGCACCAGGGAGCCGGGCCAGCCGTCGAGGAGGTCCTCCAACTCGGTGAGGGTCTCGATGTCCAGGTCGTTGGTGGGCTCGTCCAGCAGGAGCACGTTGGGCTCGTCCATGAGCAGGCGCAGCAGCTGGAGGCGGCGCCGTTCACCGCCGGACAGGTCGCCGATCGGGGTCCACTGGCGCTCGCCCCGGAAGCCGAAGCGCTCCAGCATCTGGCTGGCGGTGTAGTCGCGCTTGCCGATGGTGACGTGTTCGCGCACGTCCATGACGGCCTGGAGCGGACGCGCCTCGGGGTCGAGCTCGGCGATGTTCTGGGACAGGTGGGCCAGCCGGACGGTCTTTCCGGTGCGCACCGAACCGGAGTCGGGTTCGCGCTCGCCGCCGAGGATCCGGAGCAGGGTCGACTTGCCCGCGCCGTTGACGCCGACCAGGCCGACCCGGTCGCCGGGGCCGAGCTGCCAGGTGAGAGCGTCCAGCAGGAGGCGGTCGGGCACGGAGGCCGACACGTTCTTGAGGTCGACGACGGTCTTGCCGAGCCGGGAGCTGGCGAACCGGACGAGTTCGACGGTGTCGCGGACCGGCGGTTCGTCGGCGATGAGCTGGTTGGCCGCCTCGATGCGGAACTTGGGCTTGGACGTACGCGCGGGGGCTCCCCGGCGCAGCCAGGCCAGCTCCTTGCGCATGAGGTTCTGGCGGCGCTCCTCGGCGGCCGCGGCCAGGCGTTCGCGCTCGGCCTTGGCGAGGACGTAGGCGGCGTAGCCCCCCTCGTAGCGTTCGACCGCGCCGCGCCCGACCTCCCACGTGCGGGTGGTGACGGCGTCCAGGAACCAGCGGTCGTGGGTGACGACCACGAGCGACTCCGGACGGCCGGTGAGGTGCTGGGCGAGCCAGGCGATGCCCTCGATGTCCAGGTGGTTGGTGGGCTCGTCGAGGACGATGAGGTCATGGTCGTCCACGAGCAGGCGCGCCAGCGCGGACCGGCGGCGCTCGCCGCCGGACAGGCCGGACATGTCGGTGTCCAGGTCCCAGCCACCGAGCAGACCGCGCAGGATGTCGCGGATGCGGGCGTCACCGGCCCACTCGTGCTCGGCGCGGTCGCCCAGCACGAAGGCGCCGACCGTGGTGTCGGGGAAGTCGTCCCGCTGGTGGAGGAACCCGGTCCGCAGGCCGCGGTTGTGCACGACCCGGCCGGAGTCGGGTTCGGTGCGTCCGGAGAGCACCGAGATCAGGGTGGACTTGCCGCCGCCGTTGCGGCCGACGACGCCGATGCGTTCACCCTCGTCCACGCCGAGGGACACCTTGTCGAGGAGTACGAGCGGCCCGTAGGCCAGGGACACGTCCTGGAGATTGACCAGATTCGTCAACGGCCCGCCGTCCCTAGGACGTGTACCGCGGACACATACCCTGCTGCGCGACGCCCCGGCACAACTCTCGCGGCGTTCTCATCAGTCGACAGCCAACCCCGGGCTGGCTCCTTCTTCGGCCTTGCGAGAGCCGCACCGGAGACGCCGCTCGCGACGGGCAGCATCCACGGCACACGCCCTAGCACATTGATGCTCACCTGGTCTGACTTCCTCTCCGTACTGCGAGAACACTGCTGCGGGGGGCACGGCGGAACCTCGCCGCCCGTGATCGGTCGCGGGCGCGCGCCGACGTCGTGCCGGTCCCGGCACGGTGCGCGCGACTCACCGGGACACCCCGACGGCCCACACTAGGCCCTGTGGCGGACCCGTGGGACAGGGCCGGTGTCCGGCCCGCCACCAACAACCCGCGCCGCCCCCGGCCTGTTCCCGGCCCAACCGACCTCGGCCTCAGGACCGTGGGGACGCAGGGCGCCGTGCCTCACACGAGGAAGAACTCCCTGGCCGCCTTCGCGATGCCCTCGGTGTCGAGTCCGTGGGCGCGCGCGTGCTGTGCCGGGGTCCCGTAGGCGCGCAGTTCCGCGTCACGTGCCACCCCCAGGCCCAGCTGGCGGTGGCGGCGGTCCGCGAGGGCGGCGGAGACCTCGTGGGCGGAGGTGCCGCTCAGATAGGGCTCGACCACCAGCACGTCCGCGTTGCCCGCCGCGCCGACCAGTGCGCTCAACCCCTCGCGGTCGAAGGGCCGCACGGTCGCGGTGTAGGCGACGGTGACGTCCAGCCCGGCGGTGGCCTCCAGGACCGGATCGAGCATCGGACCGACCGCCAGAACCACCCCCGCCGAGCGGGGCGACCCCGTGCGCACGACGGTCAGCCCGCCCGACACGGGCAGTGGCGACCGGTTGGCGGTTCCGGACAGCCGCACGTACACCCGGTCGTTCCCGGGGATCGCCGCCCTGAGCGCGTCGCGGACCTCGTCGGGGTGTCCGGGCACGTACACGGTCCACCCCGGGAGGGTGTCCAGGAGCGCCACGTCGCCGGGCGCCTGGTGGGTGCGTCCCTCGACCGAGGCGTCGTAGGAGCCGCCGATGCTCACCAGTACCGCACCGGTCCCCTGGTGTCCGAAGTCCAGCTTGATCTGCTCGAACGGCCGCTCGACGAGGAAGGGCGCGTAGGTGTGCGCGATCGGGCGCATGCCGGCCAGGGCGAGGCCGCCCGCCACGCCGATCATGGCCTGTTCACGGATGCCGACGTTGATCACGCGGCCCGGGTGCCGGACGGCGGCCCGCCGGAACCCGTCGACGGAGATCTCGGCGAGGACGACGGCGGTGCGGGGGTCCTCGGTGAGGGCGGCGTTGACGGTCTCGACGAAGGTCTCACGCATGGCGGTGTTCCTAACGCTTGGAGCGGACGCGGGCGATGACGGCCAGTGGGTGGCCCGGGTGGGGCGCGGTGAGGGCGGTGTGCAGGGCGTCGTGGTCATGCCCGTCGACCTCGCGGGAGATCCAGCCCTCGGTCTCGAACCTGGTGCCGATCCCCTCCGGCCAGCCGTGGGCGCTGGAGCGGTTGTCCACCACCACCGTGGTGAGCTCCTCGACCCGCAGCCGCCCGGCCACGGTGATCGCCTCGTGGTTGCTGCCCTCGTCGAGTTCACCGTCGCCGACGAGCACGACCGTGCGGGGCGGTGCGCCGTCGGGGCGGCGCACGTCCCGGGCGCGCAGTCCGAGGGCGGTGCCCAGTGCGAGCGGCAGCCCGTGGCCGAGCGAACCGCTACCGATTTCGGCTCCGGGCACGAGCACGCGGTCGGGGTGGTGGCCGAGCGGTGAGTCGAACGCCCTCCATCCACGCAGGGTGGGCACGTCGAGGAAGCCCTTGGCGGCGAGAACGGCGTAGAAGGCGACCGGCCCGTGCCCCTTGGACAGCAGGAAACGGTCTCGTGCGGGGTGCTCGGCGGTCTCCGGGGTGACGGCCAGGACACGGTCGTAGAGCACCCACAGGACGTCGAGGGTGGAGTTGGCGGCGCCCTTGTGCTTCTCGTCGCCCTCCATGAGGCCGATGAGCACGGGCAGGTCGGCGTAGCGCGAGAGAGTGGCTGCGGTCGTCATGCACCCCAGTCTTCGACCTCAACAAGGGTTGAGGTCAATGGCGAGGCGCGGGCCCGGACCGCGATTCATCAAGTGATGTGCGTCACACCACAGTCGCGCCGAGGACGTCCCCCGAGCCGGCCGGAACGCACGAGTCCGCCCCGGCGGCCTTCAGCGCGCGCACCACCTCGGCCTCGATCCCGCCCGCCTTCGGGGAGTCCTCGTCACCCACCAGGAACGCGCACGTCGGCCCGGAGCCGGACACCAGGGCCCCCAGCGCGCCCGCCTCCCGGCCCGCCGCCAGAACGCGCGCCAGATCCGGCCGCAGCGACAGCGCGGCCCGCTCCAGGTCGTTGGTGAGCGCGGCGCCCAGCGACGCGGCGTCCCCGGACGCGAGCGCCTCCTCCATCGCGGGCGAGGGGCGCGGCGCGGGCGCGTCGGGCCGCAACCGGTCGTACTCCCCGAACACCCTGGCCGTGGACAGGCCCCGCGACGAGAGCGCGAACACCCACCGGTACCGGCCGGGCGCGACCAGGGGCTCCAGGATCTCTCCCCGCCCCGTCCCCACGGCGGTACCGCCCATCAGCGGGAAGGGCACGTCGCTGCCCAGGCGTGCGGCCAGGTCCATGAGGTCCGTCTGGGGCAGACCGCAGCCCCACAGCCGGTCGCAGGCCACCAGGGCCGCCGCCGCGTCGGCGCTGCCGCCCGCCATGCCCCCGGCCACCGGGATCCGCTTGTCGAGGTGGATTTCGACGGGAGACCCCTTGCCGGTCTCCTCGGCCAGGAGGGCCGCCGCGCGCGCGGCGAGATTCGTGGCGTCGAGCGGAACCCCGGCCAGGTCCACGCGCGTCCCACCGGATGCCGTGAGCGTCGCGAGTCCGAAGTCCTGACGCGGAGGGGCCTCCTTGACGGTAACCTCGTCGAACAACGAGACGGCGTGGAACACGTTGACGAGGGCGTGGAACCCGTCCTCACGTCTGGGTCCCACCGCCAACTGGAGGTTCACCTTCGCGGGGACCCGCACGGTTACGGTGGTACTAACGGTCACGAGTCCCCAATCGTAAAGGAACCCCCTACCTTGCGTGAACACATGCCCCGGCCGGGGAAGCAGTGTGTCTCGCGCCCGTCGCCGACGGGATCACACCCGTCGGCGCGAACCAGGGGCTCCGATCGGGGATCAGTCATCACTGTCATGTCAGATACCGCCCTTCCCCCGAACGATCCGAAACGTCGCACGGGTGGGAATCAGGGCACAAACACCGCTACCTTGGGGCGAGGCGGAGTTTGGACACCGTCGGGGAGGGTCGCTTGCCGTCGGATGGGCTCCCGAAGAACCTGGAACCGCTGGCAGCCGGAGATCCGGCCACCATCGGTCCCTACGTGCTGTCCGGGAAGCTGGGTAGCGGCGGCATGGGCACCGTCTACCTGGGCAGTACCGCGGAGAGGAACAACCAGGTAGCGATCAAGGTCATCCGCCCGGAACTCGCCTTCGACGAGGCGACACGGGCACGTTTTCGCGACGAGATGGAGAACGCCCGCAAGGTCGCCTCCTTCTGCACGGCCAAGGTCCTCGACCACGGGACGTTCGAGAACCGTCCCTACATGGTCACCGAGTACATCGCCGGAACCGCTCTGGCCGAGCACATCGCCGAGAACGGGCCGCTGGACTCCTCGACCCTGCACGGGTTCGCCCTGGGCGTGGCCGCGGCGCTGGCGGCCATCCACCGCACCGGGCTCGTCCACCGCGACCTCAAGCCCGCGAACGTGCTGCTGTCGCTCTCCGGGCCCCGCGTGATCGACTTCGGCATCGCCCGGGCGATGAACACCGCGACCAACCACACCCAGACCGGCATCGTCATGGGCAGTCCCGGCTGGATGGCGCCCGAACAGCTGCTGGAGGAACAGGTCACCACCTCGGCGGACATCTTCGCCTGGGGCTGCCTGGTGGCCTTCGCGGGCAACGGGACCCACCCGTTCGGCAACGGCGACGCCATGACCCTGGGCAAGCGCGTGCTCTTCGCCGAACCGCAGATCGGGAACCTGGACAGCCCGCTGGACCGGCTCGTCCTGCGCGCCCTGGCCAAGGAGCCGGGGCGCCGGCCGACCGCCCAGGATCTGCTCCTGGAGCTCGCCGGCGGCGAGGACAACTCCAACCCGAACGACATGGTCTCCCACGCCCTGCACCAGTCGTGGCGGCCGAACCTGCCTCCCATGCCGCCCGGCGGCCCGCAGCCGGGGATGCACCCCGCCCAGCAGACCATGACGGGCATGCGGCCCCCGCCGCCCCCGCCCGGCCGCTACCAGGCCGGCCCGGTGCCGCCCCCGGCCCACCAGACCGGCACCTTCCCCCGGCCGCAGGCGCCGCCCCCGGCCGCGCGCCCCGCCGGGGCGCGCCCGTCCGGTCCGCCCCCGGGCAACCAGAACGCGCCGCGCCGCCCCGCGCCCGCGCAGCCGCACCCGGCCTCGACCGGTCCGATCCCGATGGCGCCGTCCGCCGAGCAGCAGGGGGCGCGCCCCGGACCGCAGCCCTACGTCCCACCGGTCCCGCCGCCCCCGCACCGACCCGCCGCGCCCAACCGGCGCAAGGGGATCGTCCTGGGTCTGGCGGCGGCCGTGGCGGCCGTCCTCATCGCCGTCGCGGTCCTGCTGGCCGTGCTGTCCACGGTGAACGGCAGCGCGCCCTGGGCGGACGCCGACGCGGACGGTGACTCCGGCCAGGAGCAGTCCGGCGCCCAGCGGCCCGCACCCGAGGACGAGGACAAGTCGGAGGACGCCGAGGACAGGGAGGAGACCTCCGAGGACGCCGTACCCGGAGACGCTCCGGTCCGGTCAGCCGACGGCATGGTCGAGTACGAGATCGAGGACGTCGACTGCAACCGCACACGCGACGAGTACTTCCCCCGTTCGGAAATCGAGGGCGGCCAGTACTGCTTCGTGGGGTTGAGGATGACCAACCTCGGCGACGAGCAGCTGCGCTTCCTCTCCGACCAGCAGTACCTTCTGGTCGAGGGTGGGGTCAGCCCCTATCCGGCGGAGAGCCCGACGCCCCTGGAGGGCGACACGGACGGGCTGTGGGCCCAGGGCGGAATCCCTCCCCGCGCCACCGTCGGCGGTGAACTGGCCTTCATCATCGAGGAGGGCGAACGGCCGACCACCGTGCAGCTGACGCACCGGTCCGGTCTGGACCGAACGCAGATCTCGATCGAGCACCTGGTGGACTGACTCCCCGGGGCGCGTTCAGCGACCGGACCCTTTCACCCCTACACGACTATTCCATAGTCAAAGGTTGAATAATCATCGATCTAAAACACGAATAAACCTTTGATCAATTCACGTATGGCCAGGTATGGCCAAATTTAGCCCTTGACGAAAGTCGGAGAGAACGAAAGACTCACCGACGCATAACGAAAGGGTTAACCATCGTGAAGATTCGCAACAAACTGGCCCGTGGCATTGCCGCCGTGGCGGCCGCCTGTATGGCGGCGACCGTGTTCCAGATCTCCGCCGCGAGTTCCGCCAGCGCGGAGAGCGCCCCGTCCGCGCAGCAGCCCCAGCAGGCCGTCGAGGTCCAGCTGTCGGAAGAGCAGATGGAGGCCCTCGTGGCAGCCGCCTGTTCAGGACCGCGCAAACCCTACAAGTCCGGCAGCAACATCAAGGCCTCCTACTCCGGATGCAACTACGGAGGCCAGTGGAGATTCGTCCTCCAGCGCCACCGGTGGTGGGGGTGGACCGACATGACGAGCGCTTCCATGAGCCCCTCCAGCCAAACGCTCTCGGCCAGTTGCTCCGGGTCCGGTAACCACAACTACCGTTCCGTCTTCCGGTACAGCAACAAGATCACCGCGACCAGCTCCAGCTACCGCGTGACCTGCTGACAACAGATTCCGACCGAGGAATTCCCATGACCGCTCCAGCCTGAGCGGTCATGGGAATTCCGCCACGGCCCCCTCTTATCGGAGTTTCACCGCGGCCTGACGCGAACGGGCCCGGTACTCGCTGGACCAGCGCGTACCGGGCCCGCCGTGCCGTTCCCGGTCCTCCGCTCCGCTTCGGACCGTGTTCGGGCACCGCCTGGGGAACCGTTCCAGGAAAAGGACCCGGCCCCTACTCCCACTCGATGGTGCCCGGGGGCTTGCTGGTCACGTCCAGCGTCACCCGGTTGATCTCGCGCACCTCGTTGGTGATCCGGTTGGAGATACGGGCGAGCACGTCGTAGGGCACGCGCGACCAGTCGGCGGTCATCGCGTCCTCGCTGCTGACCGGGCGCAGTACCACGGGGTGGCCGTAGGTTCGGCCGTCGCCCTGGACACCGACCGAGCGGACGTCGGCCAGGAGCACGACCGGGCACTGCCAGATGTCACGGTCCAGTCCGGCGCGGGTGAGCTCCTCGCGGGCGATGGCGTCGGCCTCGCGCAGGACCTCCAGGCGCTCGCGGGTCACCTCGCCGATGATCCGGATGCCGAGGCCCGGCCCCGGGAACGGCTGGCGCCACACCATCTCGGAGGGCAGGCCCAGCTCTTCGCCGACCTTGCGCACCTCGTCCTTGAACAGCTCGCGCAGCGGCTCGACCAGGGTGAACTGGAGGTCGTCGGGCAGTCCGCCGACGTTGTGGTGCGACTTGATGTTCGCGGTGCCGGTGCCGCCGCCGGACTCCACGACGTCCGGGTAGAGCGTGCCCTGGACGAGGAACTCGACCTCGGCTCCGTGCTCGCCGCTCTCGACGACGATCTCGCGGGCCGCCTGCTCGAACACGCGGATGAACTCGCGGCCGATGATCTTGCGCTTCTCCTCCGGGTCGGTGACCCCGGACAGCGCCGTCAGGAACCGGTCCTCGGCGTCGACGACCTTCAGGCTCACGCCGGTGACCGCGACGAAGTCCTTCTCGACCTGCTCGGCCTCGCCCTTGCGCAGCAGACCGTGGTCGACGAACACACAGGTGAGCTGGTCACCGACGGCCCGCTGCACCAGGGCGCCGGCCACGGCGGAGTCCACGCCGCCGCTCAGCCCGCAGATGACGCGCTTGTCGCCGATCTCCTCGCGGATGCGCTCCAGCTGCTCCTCGACGATGTTGACCATCGTCCACGTGGGGCGGCAGCCCGCGCCCTCGTACAGGAAGCGGCGCAGGACGTCCTGGCCGTGCTCGGTGTGCATGACCTCGGGGTGGAACTGCACGCCGAAGAGGCGGCGTTCGGTGTCCTCGAAGGCGGCGACCGGGGCTCCGGCGGTGCTGGCGGTGGTCCGGAAGCCCTCGGGCGCGCGGACGACGGAGTCGCCGTGCGACATCCACACCAGGAGGTCCTCGGGCACGCCCTCGAAGAGGAGGGAGTCCGTCACGGCGGACAGCTCGGTGCGGCCGAACTCGCTCAGGTCGGTCCGGTCGACCGTGCCGCCCAGGGCACGGGTCATGGCCTGGAAGCCGTAGCAGATGCCGAAGGTGGGCACCCCGGTCTCGAAGAGTTCGGCGCCCACGTTGGGGGCGCCCTCCGCGTAGACCGATGAGGGGCCACCGGACAGGATGATGGCCTTGGGGTTCTTCGCGAGCATCTCCTCGACCGGCATGGTCGAGGGCACGATCTCGCTGTGCACGTGGCATTCCCGCACACGCCGTGCGATCAGCTGCGCGTACTGCGCGCCGAAGTCCACGACGAGGACGGTGTCGAACGTGCTGTCAGCACCAACGGACACGACGGAGGACCTTCCGCAGAAGTACAGGGATATACGCCCAGTCTAGGGCGTGTTCCGCGCGTTCGGCTTGGTGGGAAGCTCCGACCGGGTGTGCTCCCCCACATCTGGGCGCGGCGAGGGGCGTACAGGGTCCTGCAAGACGAGGCAAGCCGCCAGCGAGGAACGAGCGACAGGCGCCGCCGAGGATGAAGGACCCCCGTTCTCCACGCCCCGAGCCCCGGCCGAGCCCGCGAGGCCGCATCAACACAGAGGGGCGTACGGGGTCCTGCAAGACGAGGCAAGCCGCGAGCGAGGAACGAGCGACAGGCGCCGCCGAGGATGAAGGATCCCCGTTCCCCACGCCCCGAGCCCGCGAAGAGCACGCCTCAGCCCGCGAAGCCCCTCGGGTTGGCGCTCTGCCAGCGCCAGGCGTCGGCGCACGCGTCGTCGACCGTGCGCACGGCCTTCCAGTCCAGGTCGCGCGCGGCGGCCGACGGGTCGGCGTAGCAGACGGCGATGTCGCCGGGGCGGCGGCCGACCACCTCGTACGGGATGGTGGCCCCGGTCGCCCGTTCGAAGGCGCTGATGCTCTCCAGGACCGACGTCCCGTGTCCGGTGCCCAGGTTGTACGTGCGCCACCCCGGGGCGTCGGCCAGGTGGGCGAGCGCGGCGAGGTGGCCGCGCGCCAGGTCCACGACGTGCAGGTAGTCACGCACGCCGGTGCCGTCGGGGGTGTCGTAGTCGTCGCCGAAGACCTGGAGGCGCTCGCGCCGCCCGGCGGCGACCTGCGCGATGTACGGGAACAGGTTGTTGGGCACGCCCTGGGGGTCCTCCCCGATCAGGCCGCTGGGGTGCGCGCCGACGGGGTTGAAGTACCGCAGCGCGACGACCCGCCAGCGGGGGTCGGCGGCGGTCAGGTCGCGCAGGACCCGCTCGGCGAAGAGCTTGGTGGCGCCGTAGGGGTTGGTGACGCTGAGCGCGCCGTCCTCGGTGATCGGGGTCCGCTCGGGATCGCCGTAGACCGTGGCGGAGGAGCTGAAGACCAGGTCGCGGACACCGTGTTCGTCCATCGCCTCGGCCAGGGTGAGCAGGGCGTCCAGGTTGTTGCGGTAGTAGCGCAGCGGCTGTTCGACGGACTCGCCGACGGCCTTGAGCCCGGCGAGGTGGATGACGGCGTCGACGTCGTGTTCGCCCAGGACGCGGCGCAGAGCGGCCGGGTCGGTGCAGTCGGCGCGGTGGAACGTGACGGCGCGGCCGGTGATCCGCTCGACCCGCCGCAGCGCCTCCCCGTGGCTGTTGACCAGGGAGTCGAGGACCACGACGTCGTGCCCGGCGTCGAGGAGTTCGACGGCGGTGTGCGTGCCGATGTACCCGGCGCCGCCGGTGAGGAGTACGTGCATCTCTCGCTTCCCCAGGGTCGAGGTCCGTCCGCCGCTTCGCGGACGCCCCCAGGATAGGCGCCGTTCGGACGCGCTCCGGGCTCCCCGGGGCACGGCTCGGGGGAGGGACCGCGCCGGTTCCCTCCCCCGGTGACCGGGTGGCGCGCCCGCGTCGGCGCGCCGTGCCGCCGCTACCCGCGGCCCCCGCGGATGTCGAGGTAGAGCACCTGCGGGTCGTGGTCGCTGACCTGGTCGTGGAACTCGGAGTTGATCCGTACGACCTCGTAGTCCATCCGGCCCGCCAGCGCGGCGTTGAACAGGATGTGGTCGAGTGCCTGTGAGTTGCCGTCGAAGACGTAGTTGTACCGCTCGTTCTCGGGCAGGTCCGACATCGGGTTGGTGAGCGGCCCGTCCCCGGTGAGGATGTCCAGGGTCGGTGAGAACGGGAAGTCGTTCAGGTCGCCCATGACCACGACGTTGGCGTCCGGGTCCACCGCGAACAGTTCGTCGGTGAACTCCCTGACCAGGCGCGCCTGCGCGTTGCGCTGGACCTCGCTCGACCGCTCGGGCGGCTGGACGACCCCGTGCAGGGACTGGTCCCCGCCCTTGGAGTTGAAGTGGTTGGTCACCACGAACAGGTCCCGCCCGCGCACGCGGAAGTGGCCCACGAGCGGCTTGCGGCTGGAGTCCCACGCCTCGTCCTCGGGGGAGATGCGGCCCGGGGAGACGCTGAGCTCGGGTCCGCGCGGCCCCTCCAGGACCTCGACGCCGGTGGTGGCGTCGGGCTCCCCGGCGTCGATGAAGCGGACGTGCTGGGGGTCGAAGAGGAAGACGTTGCGGATGTTGCCGCCCGGCTGGCCGCCGTCCTGACCGTCCTCGGGGCTGATCTGGCGCCAGGCGTAGCGCGGTCCGCCCTGCGCGTGGATGGCGCGGGTCAGGCGGCGGAGTGTGAGGTCGGCGTCCACGGTGCCGTCGTTGACGGGGCCGTTGTCGTCCTGGATCTCCTCCAGGCCGATGATGTCCGGGGAGCCCAGGTAGTCGACGATGCCCCGGGCGAGTTCGTCGAACTTGGCCTGGTCGTCCGCGCCGTCGAGGTTCTCGACGTTGTACGTGGCGATGGTGTTCTCGTAGGGGGCGGCCGCCCGGGCGGGCACGCGCTCCAGGTCGCCCCCGACGATCTCGCCCAGCGTGGTGGCGCGGATGAGGAAGCCGCCGAACCGGCTGTAGTAGAGCGGCCCCTCGGTGACGCCGGTGAGCGTGTCGCCCACGTTGGCCCGCGGGAAGGGGTGGGTGTCGCGGTCGAGCAGGGACTCGATCTTGATCCGGCCCGGGTTGGGCTCGTCGTAGGAGCCGTAGAGCGTTCCCCCGTTGACCGTGGCGTCGCGGCCGTCGGGGTCGGTGGTCACCCACAGCGCCGAGTAGGGGTCGGTCTCACCGATGACGGGCGCGTCCTCCACCCGGACGAGCATGTGCTCGTGGGCGGCCCAGAAGTCGAGGGCGTAGGTGCCGGGGCGCAGGTCGAGGTCGGAGATGTCGCCGCCGTGGTCGGGGGCGTACTCGTCGGGGACCGCGTCGGCGTCGAGCAGCACCGACCCGGGCAGGTCGGCGCCGGACGAGACGGTGGTCCAGCTCGCCCCGGAGAGCTGGGTGATGGTGTGCGCGTCGGTCTGGGGCCGGTACTCGCTGACGCGGCCCCCGACCAGGACCTCGTCGCCGACGGCCACGTCGGGGGTGGTGGAGCCGGTGAAGACGAAGAGCGCCTCGCTGGTGCGCGGGTCGTCGTCGCCCTCGGGGTCCTGGAACCAGAAGCCCTGCGCGGAACCGAAGCGGTTGACCGCGGTGACGACGCCCGGGACGCCGCTGACCCGCCGACCCTCGTGGGGGGAGGTGCGGGTGGTGCCCTGGACGTCGTGGACGCGCAGGTCGCCGGGCTCGCCCGGGTCGGGGTCCCCTCCGCCGTCGCCGGGGGTCTCCCCGGCCGCGTTGGTGGGGGTGGGGGGACCGGACGTGAGGTCGGCGGCGTTGTTTCCGGTGTCGGTGAAGGCGTCGTCGCGGGCGGCGGAGGCGGTGTTGCTCAGCCGCGCGGCCGGGGCGCCCTCGAAGACGACGGCGTCGCCGTAGCCGACGACGTCGACGACCCCCTCCTCCTCGGCGCACTCGACGGCGGTGCGGCAGGTGACGGGGTCGGTGCCCCGGACCAGGAGGACCGCGCCCGAGCGGGCGGACATGGCGGTGCCGCCGGTGGCGTCGGGGGCGGGCAGGTCGACGCTGCCGCCCGACCCCTGGCCCTGGCGGACCAGGTAGTGGCCCCCGGCGTCGACGGATCCGGACAGCTCGGTGACCTGGGCGCGGGTGCCGGAGCTCGGGCTGGCGGGGAGGTACTGCACGCTCCAGCCGTCGAGCGTGACGGCGGCGTCGGTGGGGTTGCCCAGTTCGACGAAGTCGTGGCGCAGCTCGGCTCCGCTGTTGCCGCCACCGCCGTAGACCTCGCTGATGACGGGTGTGGTGGGCTCGGCGGCGGCGGGGGCGGCCGCCGCGAGGGTGGCGGTCAGGATCAGGGCCGCCGTGGCGGAGGTCGACGCGAGCACGCGTCTCGCCGGCGTTCTGGAAGGGGTTGGGGACACGCCTTCTCCGTATGTGTGGGGGTTTGAGGGGGTATTCGGGGTTTGTCGGCCTTGTGGGCGTGCACATCATCACCCCCGCGCATGACCGTCCGGAAGAGCGAACGTGAAAAGGAGACGACGCACAGCCCGGTTTGGTGGGATGTGACGACAAGTCAGCCTGCCATTTATCGTGCGATCCTCCGAATCCGGGGCGCGCCCCAGCGCCCCGGACACGCGAAGGCCCCGCCCGGATCGGGCGGGGCCGTGCTGTGTCTCGGGCCTTCCGCTTCGCTTCGGCCCGTGTTCGGGCGCCCAGGACTCCCTCAGCGGTGTCCTGGCCTCACAACCGCGGGTCGACCGGCTCCGACTCCAGGGCCAGGACCGCGAACACCGCCTCGTGCACCCGCCACAGCGGTTCGCCCCGGGCGTGCCGCGCCAGCGCCTCCAGCCCCAGCTTGTGCTCGCGCATCGCCAGCCCCGTCTTGCGGCCCAGCGAACGGCGCTCCTTGAGCGCCTCCAGCCGCTCCGGTTCGGTGTAGTCGGGGCCGTAGATGATCCGCAGGTAGTCCGGGCCGCGCACCTTCAGTCCCGGCTGGGCCAGGCCCTTGCGCGCCCGCGCCCGGGCGCCGAGCACCGGCTTGACCACCATGCCCTCACCGCCCGCCGACACGAGCTCCCACCACCAGCCGGCGGCCGCGGCGCACGCGTCCGGGTCGGTGGTGTCCACGACCAGGTAGCGGGTGGAGCGCACCAGACCGCTCACCTCCGCGAGCCGTTCGGCGACCCCCATGTGCCACAGGTGGTCGGCGTCGGTGTACTCCCGTCCCTCGGAGGCCAGCACCATGAACGGCGCGTACTGGAGCCCCGCGGCGCCGTCGGTGTCCCAGGAGTAGCGCCGGTACACCCGGCTGAACTCCTCCATCTGCCCGGTCCGGCGCTCCACGGTCGCGGCCAGGTGGGCCACGTCCACGCCGCGCCCGGCCGCCGCGGCCAGCGCCGCCCCGGCCGCGGGCAGGGCGGCGCGCGCGGCGGCGCCCACCGACGCGTACTGCTCGCGGATCAGCGACCGGGCCTTGGCCGACCACGGCAGCATCTCCCCGTCCAGGGCCACCCAGTCCGTGCCGAGCCGGTCCCACAGTCCGGCCGCGCCGACCGCCTCGCGCAGCTGGTCGACCACCTCCGCCTGAAGCGCGGGGTCGGCGAAGAAGGGGCGCCCGGTCCGGGTGTACACGGTTCCCAGCTCCCCCGGGACGAACCGCCGTTCGGCCGCCGTCTCGTCCCGGCACAGCACCGCGACCGCGCGCGAGCCCATGTGCTTCTCCTCGCACACGACCTGGCCGATCCCCGAGCCCCGGTAGGCGGCGAACGCCTCCGCCGGGTGCTCCAGCAGGCCGGGCTCGGTCGCCGTGGGCGCCGGGGCCATGGTCGGCGGCAGGTACAGCAGCCAGCGCGGGTCGACCGCGAACCGGCTCATCACCTCCAGCGCCGCGAGGGTGCTGCCGCCGTCGGCGCGTACCGCGCCGTGTTCGGTGTCCACGTGCGTTCCGGAGCGAAAGTCGCCGACGCCCACGTCGGTGATGTCCAGGGTGTGCTTCGACCGGGCCTCGTCGGCCGCCCCGCCGCCGGGCGTCTCCGGCACGAGCGGCCTGGTCGGCTCGTACCACACGCGGTGCGCCGCCACGTCGACCAGCTCGCGCTCGGGGTAGCGCAGGGCGGTGAGCCGCCCGCCGAACACGCAGCCGGTGTCCAGGCAGATCGTGTTGTTGAGCCACTCCGCCTTGTGCGTGGGCACGTGCCCGTACACCACGGCGGCCCGGCCCCGGTAGTCGCGCGCCCACGGCAGGCGGACCGGGAGCCCGTACTCGTCGGTCTCGCCGGTCGTGTCGCCGTACAGGGCGAAGGAGCGCACCCGGCCGGAGGCGCGCCCGTGGTACTCCTCCTTCAGTCCGGCGTGCGCGACGACCAGCCTCCCCTCGTCCAGGACCAGGTGGCTCACCAGCCCGTCGCAGAACTCCAGCACGCGCGCGCGGAACTCCTCGCTCTCGCGGCCGAGCTGCTCCATGGTCTCGGCCAGACCGTGTGTGAGCTGTGCCTTGGCGCCCTTGAGCACGCGTACGAGCTTGTTCTCGTGGTTGCCCGGCACGCACAGGGCGTCGCCGTCGGCGACCATGCCCATGGCCAGCCGCAGCACGCCCGGGCTGTCGGGGCCCCGGTCGACCAGGTCGCCCACGAACACGGCGGTGCGGCCCTGCGGATGGCGGGCGCCGACCGGTCGGCCCTCGTCGTCGCGGGTGAGCGCGTAGCCGAGATCGCCGAGCAGTTCCTCCAGCTCGGCGCGGCAGCCGTGCACGTCGCCGATGATGTCGAACGGGCCGGTCAGCTCCGTGCGGTCCGGCCAGGCGCGTTCCAGTTCGATGGTGGCCGCGTCGATCTCCTCCGGGCCGCGCAGCACGTGCACCTTGCGAAAGCCCTCGCGGGTCAGCCTCTTGAGGCTCGACTTCAGGTCGCGGCGCTGTCGCCGGATGACGTGGTCGCCAAAGGACCGGTCGGGGCGCTCCCGATTGCGGCGGACCGCCACCGACTCGGTCACGTCGAGCACGATCGCCGTGGACAGCACGTTGTTGTCCTTGGCGATGCGCACGAGCTGTTCGCGCGCGCCGCGCTGCACGTTGGTCGCGTCCACGACGGTCAGCAGGCCCCGGCGCAGCCGGATGTCCACGATGGTGTGCAGCAGCTTGAACGCGTCGGCGCTGGCGGCCTGGTCGTTCGGGTCGTCGCTGACCACGCCGCGGCAGTGGTCGGAGCTGACCACCTGCGTCGGCAGGAAGTGGCGCGCCGCGAAGGTCGACTTGCCCGCGCCGGACACCCCGACGAGCACGACCAGCCCCATCCTGGGCACGCTGAGCACCCGCGGCTCGGCGGGCTCGGTGGTCTCGATCTCGCTCATCGGGTGAAGACTCCCATCTGGGTCGGGGCGCCGGTCTCCGGGTGTTCCGGGCCCACCGGCAGGAAGCGGACCGCGTAGCCGTTCCGTTCCGCCACGCCCTCGGCCCAGGCGGTGAACTCGGCGCGGGTCCACTCGAAGCGGTGGTCGTCGTGGCGGAAGGCGCCCTCGGGCAGGCCCTCGTAGTGCCTGTTGTACTCGGCATTGGGCGTGGTGACCACCACGACCCTGGGCTGGGCGGCGCCGAAGACGCTCTCCTCCATCGCGGACAGGCGCGAGGGGTCGAGGTGCTCGACGACCTCCATCAGGACGGCGGCGTCGTGGCCGGAGAACCGCGCGTCCCGGTACACGACCGAGCCCACCAGCAGCTCGGGCCGGGAGAGCCGGTCGCCGCTCCCCTCCCGGGCCCCGTCCGCACCGGCGAACAGGGGGCGGTGGCGGCCGCGTCCGTCCGGGTGACAGCCCCGGCACAGTGCGCGGTGGGCCCGCTCCAGGCTGACGGTGCTCACGTCCACCCCGGTGATCCGCTCCAGGGCGCGGTCCTCGACCAGCCGTTCGAGCAGCTTGCCGGACCCGCAGCCCAGGTCGATGACGCTGGTGGCGCGCTCGGCGGACAGCACCGCCAGGACGGCGCCCGCACGCTGCTCGGCCAGGGACGGGCCGCGCTCCTCGCGTGCCGGGGCGGCCGCGGTGTCCTCGGTCGCCGGGTCGTCGGCCTCCTCGTCCCCGGTGCGGTCGTCGGCCTCGGCCAGCCGCGCCAGGGCGGTGCGCACGTACCGGTCGCGCCGGTTGAGGTAACGGCGGGTGATCCAGCCGCGCTCGGGGTGCGAGGCCAGCCATCCCGGGCCGTCGTCGCCGTCCCCGCCGGTGGCGCCGCCCGCCCGCAGGAGCTTGTCGACCTCGGACTCGTCCACCCAGTAGTGCTTGGCGCCGTCCATCGCGGGCAGCAGCACGTACAGGTGGCTGAGCGCCTCGGACAGCGGCATCGTGCCGGTCAGGGTGAGCGACAGGTAGTGCGAGTCGCCCCACCCGGGCAGGCCGGGGTCGAGCGGTACGGGTTCGGCCGCCACTCGCCAGCCCAGCGGTTCGAAGAGGGACCGGGCACGGTCGGCCCCGCCCCGGCAGGGCACGGCGGGCAGGGCGAGCGTGAGGGGGATGGGCGTGCGCGCCAGCTCCGGCCGGGTGTTGCACCGCCCCTTGAGCGCGCTGCCGAAGACCCGGCCGAGTGCCACCGTGAACAGCGACGACGTCGCGAACGGACGGTCGTTGACGTACTGCGCGAGCGCGAAGTCGGGGCTGTTCACCGACGTGCGCGAGCGCAGCAGCGACCGCGGGTCCACCTCCAGCATGAGCGCCGCGGTGCACCGCTCGTCGGTCGCCTCGGGGTAGAAGACGTGCGCCGTTCCGAAGGACTGCTCGAAGCTCTGCGCCTTGTCCGGATGTTTGTGCAGCAGGTATCCGAGGTCCGTCGCGGGCGTGGCCGTGGTCGTGATCGTCAGTAGCACCCATGCATTGTGGACGAGGCACCACCGCCCGGACCACCGTTTTTCCCGGGTGTCAGGTCGGCCCGCCCTCCGGACGGACCCGCGGGTCCACCCCGACCCGCGCCATCGCGTGCGCGACTCCGGCCCGCGCGTCGCCGAAGAAGGACCACGGCAGCTCGCAGTAGTAGTGGCCGACCGCGCCGAGGTGCCACCGCGCGGCCTCGGCGACGTCGGCCCGGTGGAAGGCCCACCCGAACAGGTGGTGTGCCTGGACGTCGCGTTCGTGCGGCGCCGCGACCGACACCCAGGCCCGGGCCGCCTCGAACAGCTCGCGGACGGCCTCGCCGTGCAGGCGGCCCAGGATCATGTCCGCGATGTAGTCGTAGGAACCTTCGGCGATCAGCCTCTTGCGCTCGGCCCGCAGGTGCTCGGCGTGGGCGAGGGCCAGGACGGCGGGCAGGGGGTCGCCCTCGGGTGCGCCGTCCGCCGCCGCACCCGCGACCGCGAACATCTCCTCGGTCGTTCCGCCCCGGTTCGGGGACAGGGAGCGGACCCGGGTCATGTGCGCGGGGAACAGGTGCGGTGCCCGTTCGGTCACCTCGCCCCAGATCCGGTCCTTCTCCTCCCGGTCCGCGCCCAGACCCATGGCGACCGTCTGGAGGGCGGCCCAGGGCACGGCGTCGTCGGGACGCAGGTGGGCGGCGGCCTCCAGGGGAGCGCGGGCCTCGATGAGTCCCGCCTCCAGCGCCTTGCGATCGGCCCGGACCGTGGCCGCGCCCCCGGTGGGCCGGGTGGCGGCACGTGCGAGCAGGACGTGCCCGAGCCAGAGCATGACGTCGGCCTCGTCGGCGTCTCCCTCGGCCAGGGAGGCGACCTCGGCGACCCGGTCGACGGCGGCGCGGCCGAGCGCCTCGGCCCGGTGGGCGCGGACCTCGGCGTCGTCGCGTTCCTCACCGAGCAGGGCCAGCCCGGCCGCGACGCCGCCCTCGCGCACCACCTCGCACCCGGACCGCAGAACGGGGTCGGTGCCGTACGCGGCCGACACCAGCGCCGCCTCGATGCCCGTGCCGGTCGGCACCCGCCCAGAAGTCCGTCGAAATCGCCACATATGGGGTAATCCTACTGCTCCGTGCGTGGAGCTGGGGCGGCGACCGAGACGCGGCCCCGCCACAATCACGAAACACACCGACATTACATCATAATACTTACATAAATTCCCCTGGGTCGAATTCTTCGCCTATACACCAACGGGCGTCCGGATTCACCGAAAAAGCCATGGGGCGACAGCACGTTGAGTACTCTCACGAACGGCGAGGACGGGGATTCTCGAACGGCGGGACGAGAGGAAGGGGCGTCGCTTCTTGAGTATGACGGACATGATGGAGGTCGCCGGGATCAGCGACCCCACGCTCCGGCGGTCGTTCGAGGTCTGCCGAAGGGTACACGCGCGCAGGCACGGGAGTTCGTACGCGACCTTCGCGCTGCTACCCGCGCAGAAACGGCCGTACCTGCACGCGCTGGCGGCTTTCGCCGGTTCGGTCGACGACCTGGCGGACGAGGGGCCGGAGGCGAACCGCCCCGGAGCCGTGGCACGATGGCGCGACACGACCTTCCGGGAACTGGACACGGCGCACAGCACCCATTCCCTGCGACGTGCGTTCGTCCACACGGTCAGGATGTGGGGGCTCGACACCGGACTGCTGGCCGATCACTTCTCCGCACTGGAGAAGGACTGCGGGGAGCGCCCCGACTTCGCCACCTTCGGGGAGCTGCGAGAATTCCTGCTGGGGATCTCCGGAACATGGGCCGAGATGGCCGCACCTCTGCTGGAACCGGTCGACGGGCAGGCACCGCGGCTGATGTCGCTGGTGGGTGAGGTGTTCCAGATGGCCGACGTGCTCAGCGACCTGGCGATCGACCTCGACCGCGGCCGCTGTTACCTGCCGCGCCGCGACCTCGAACGGTTCGGGCTGACGGCGGAGAGCCTGTGGCGGCGGAGCCCGGGACGTCCCCACACGGAGCTGATCGGGTTCGAGGTCGGCCGTGCCCGCGATCTCCTGGCCGAGGGAGCCCGGGCGGGTGAGAGCGTCCACCCGTCGAGCAGGCCGTTCGTATCGGCGATGACGAACGGCCTGGGTCTGTGGCTGGACGAGATCGAGCGCCGCGGGGGCGCGCTGCTGCGCACCCCGCTGGAACCGCCCTCGCTCCCGGCCCCGCGTCAGGGCGGCCCGTCGTCCTCCCTCCTCTCCTCCCTGTTCGGACTCAGCGACCCACCGGGCCCCGCCGTGCGAAGCCGCCCGCGCCCCTCCCCGCTCGGCGGGCCGCGCCGTGGGCGGGTCCCGGGAGCCCCCGTCACCCCGAAGGCGCCGCCCCGACACGTCGCCGTGATCATGGACGGGAACCGGCGCTGGGCCGCCGAACGCGGCCGCCCGGCCGTCGACGGCCACGGTGCGGGCGAGCCCGCGCTCCTCCGGTCGGTGGACGCGGCGATCGAGTGCGGCGTCGGGTACCTGACGGTGTTCATGTTCTCCACGGAGAACTGGTCCCGCTCCCGGGAGGAGGTGACGGCACTGTTCGACCTGCTCAGCGGCCGGATCGGCGCATTCACCGAGCATCTGCACGGTAGGGGGGTCCGCGTCCGCTGGTACGGCCGCCGTGATCAGGTCCGGCCACGGCTGCGAGACGAGACCGAGCGCTCCGAGACGCTCACCGCGGACAACACCCGTCTCACCCTCACCATCTGCCTTGACTACGGAGGACGGCAGGAGCTCGCCGACGCCGCGGCCCGGGCGGCCGCGGACGCCGTCGCCGGGCGGATCGACCCCGCGGACCTCACCCAGGACGGGTTCGCGCGCTATCTGTACGACCCCGAACTCCCCGACGTGGACCTGTTGCTGCGCACCTCCGGGGAGCAGCGGACGAGCAACTTCCTTCCCTGGCACACCGCCTACGCCGAGATCGTCTTCGACGACGTTCTCTGGCCCGACTTCGAGGGCGCCCACCTGCGCCGCGCCATCGACGCCTACACCGGCCGGCGGCGCCGTTTCGGGGCGGACACCGTGGAGGAGGCACGCCGCCACGCCCCGGGGAGCTGACCTGACGGGTCAGGACAGCTGGTCGGTCACCGTCACCGTGTCCTCCGCGCCCCGGGAGCGGCGGTGGCCGATCGCCTGGAGGGCGATGAGCGCCACCCCCAGGGCCGAGCCCGCCAGCACGAACCAGTGCGGGGCCACCGCCGTCGACAGCACCCGCTCGGCGAGCGCGGCCCACTCGGGGCCGACCATGACCAGGGCCGCGGCCAGGATCAGCCCGAGCCGCTCCCCCAGCGTCGTGCGCCGCAGGAAGTGCCCCTCGATCGCGATCGCCGCCGCCGCGAGCGCCACGCACCCGCTCAGCACCGCGGCCGCCAGCTCCAGCACGGGACCGTCCACCGCCAGCAGCGCGGAGTAGGCCATCATGACCGGGATCAGGTAGAGGCCCTTGGCGAACTTCCACGCCGCCGCCCCGGCCCGCATCGGCTTGGCGCCCGCGATCCCCGCCGCGGCGAACGCCGCCAGCGCCACGGGAGGCGTCACGTTGGAGTCCTGGCTGTACCAGTACACGATCATGTGCGCCACGAGCACGGTCAGCCCGAGCTCGCCCAGGGCGGGCACGGCGAGGACCGAGATGACCACGTAGGAGGCGGTCACCGGCAGCCCGAAACCCATGATGAGCGACGCCACGGCCACCATCACCAGGGTGAGCAGCAGGTTGCCGGCGAACACCGTGACCAGGACGTTCGACAGCGTCAGACCGAGCCCGGTCAGCCCGACCATCCCGACGATGATCCCCGCCACCGCGCACGCCGCCGACACCGGGAGCGTGTTGCGGGCGGCCATGACGAACACGTCGAGGAGGTCGCTCGGCGACAGGCGGCTCCCCGCCCGCAGCATCGCCACGGCCAGCAGCGCACCGCACGCGTACAGGCCCGCCTGCGTGGGCGGCACGTACTGGAGCAGCAGGACGATGAGCAGCAGCAGGGGCAGGAGGAAGTGCCAGCCCGCGGCCATCACCAGGCGCAGGCGCGGCAGGTCCTCGTTCCTGGCGACGCCGATGCCGTGCTTGCGCGCGAGGATGTCCACGAACAGGAACATCACACCGAAGTACATGAGCGCCGGGATGAGGGCGACCTTGACGATGTCGGCGTAGGGGATCCCGGTGCGCTCGGCCATGATGAACGCGCCCGCGCCCATGATGGGCGGCAGGATCTGGCCGCCGGTCGACGCGGCGGCCTCGACCCCGGCCGCGTCCGCCCTGCGGTAGCCGACCTTGCGCATCAGGGGGATGGTGAAGGGGCCGGAGGTGACGACGTTGGCGATGGCGCTCCCGGACACCGAGCCCATCATGGCGCTGCCGAGCACCGCGCCCTTGGCGGGGCCGCCGACCATGCGCCCGGTCACCACGTACGCCAGCCCGACGAAGAAGTTGCCGCCGCCCGTCTTGTTCAACAGGGCGCCGAAGAGGATGAAGACGAACACGAACGTCACGACCACGCCCAGGGTCAGGCCGTAGATGCCGTCGCCCAGGTAGGTGTGCGTGGAGATGCGCTGGATGGTCGCGCCGGTGTGGCCGAACTGCCCGGGGATGAACGGGCCGATCCACGCGTAGTACACGAAGGCGACCACGAGCAGGACCATGATCATCCCGACCGCCCGGCGTGTGGCCTCCAGCAGCACGATCATGAGGATCAGGCCCAGGACCCAGTCCAGCCCGGTGTAGGCCCCGGCGCGCGCGGCCAGTTCGTCCTGGTACCGGATCGGGTAGACGCTCACGACGACGGCCGCGGTGACCAGCACCAGGTCCAGGACCCAGCCGACACCGGTCAGGACGCGCCGGGCGGCGGCGTCGCGCGCGTCCCCGACGTCCTCCCCCTTCACCGTCCCCTTCCTCCGCCGGGGGATCAGCGCGCGGACGACGGTGAGCGCCGACAGCCCCGACGCCTTGCCCAGGTCGAAGGGGCGCATCAGGAGGAAGACCAGGACCATCACGAACAGCAGGTGGATGATCCGCTGCTGCCGCGCGTCCAACCCCGCGAAGAGCGCGACGTAGAGCTGGAAGGCGGTCAGGGCGACGGCGAGCACGGCCACCACCGCGCCGACCGCGGTGGCCGCTCGGCCCTCGCCCCACCGCTCCTCGGCGACCCGCCTCCACAGCGGGCCGTCGCCCCCGTCCCGGCCGTCCACGTCCGGGAGCACGTCCGCCGAGGTCCCGGTTCTGCCCGTCCGGGTTCCGAATCCGGTCCCGTCCCCGGCGGTGTCGGGGGCGGCGCCCTCCGGCGGCGCCTGCGGTGGAGTGTCAGCCATGGTCTTTCCTCGGGTTCTCGTACGGAGAGGGGGATGTCAGCACTCGGGCCGTGGAACGCGGCCGAGCAGCAGTCGAAGCGTGGAGACCCGCACGGGGGCGATGACCACCCGGTGCGAGGTCAGGCACGGGGAGAGCCGTACCTCGGTGTCGGACGTACGCAGGCGGTGGTCGACCTCGGCCGATCCGGGGCGCAGCACCAGTTCGGCGCCGACGTCGCGGTCCATGTCCTCGACCACCCACCACTCGCCGTCGGCGTGGGCCTCACCCACTCCGGTGACCCGGCCCATGCCCGCGCCGTACTGGACGAAGCGGGTCGCCTCGGCGACGATGCGGCCGTCGCGTACGGTCAGGTCCTCCTCGATCGGCAACCCGTCGATGGAGTGGACGTAGGCGACGGTGAAGGTCTCCCCCTCCGTGAGCGGGACGCTGCCGAGGGGGGCTCCGTCGTCGGTCAGGCGGAGCGCCGGCCACACGGGGGCCAGCAGTGCGGCGGCCACCGCGGTGAGGGTGAGGACCGCGGCCCACAGCGCCGGGGCCCGCGGGCGCCGACGGCGGTCGGCGCCCGCGGACGGCCGGTCGGTCGGTTCGGATCGAGCGGCCACGGGAACGGCCTAACCCTCCGTCTGGACCACGAGCTCCTCGGGCAGCTCGACGCCCTGTTCCTCGTAGAACCGGGCGGCGCCGGGGTGCACCGGGACGGGGCTGTTCAGGATGGTCTCGGGGACCAGGTACTCCTCGGCCGGGGCGTGGGCGGCGAGGAGGGTGTCGATGTTGTCGAACATGGCGGCCGTGATCTGGTAGGCCTGCTCCTCGTTGAACTCACCGGCGACCACCAGCGAGTTCCACACCGCGATGGTCTCGGTGTCCTCGTCGACGCCCGGGTAGGTGCCGCCCGGGATGGTGTGCTCGGTGTAGCTGCTGGAGGCGGCGGTGATGGCCTCGCGCTCGTCGTCGCACATGTTGATGAGGTGCACGTCCTCGGTGGTGGCGAGCTCGGTCAGCCCGCCGTGCCCCTCACCGACCACCCACGAACCGGCGTCGAGCTGGCCGCCGCGCAGCGCGCTGTCGGTCTCGGCGTACCCGAGGTTCTCGATCTCGATGTCGCCCATGGACATCTCCAGGGCCTCGAAGACCGCGGAGGTGGTGGCGTGGTTTCCGCTGCCGGGGGCGCCCACCGAGTAGTGGGTGCCGAGCACGTCGCGGAAGCACTCCAGGCCCTCGTCCTCGGCGATGGAGTCCAGGGTCACCGTGTGGAAGACGTTGGGGTAGAACACGGCGAGCGCGTAGGACTCGATCGGGCTGCCCTCGAACTCCGCGGTGCCCTCGAAGGCCTGGCCCGCGGCGTCGCCCTGGACGATGGCGATGTCGGCGTCGCCGTTGCCGATGAGTCGGAGGTTCTCCACCGAGGCCCCGGTGGTCTCCGCGGAGCCGGTCTGCCCCTCGACGTTGTCCTCGATGACGGTGCCGAGGGCGCCGCCGAGGGGGAAGTACACACCGGTGGAACCGCCGGTGGCGATGCTGAGTTGTTCCCGGACGGCTCCTTGGCCGATGCCGGCCGCGTCCTCGGCGGCTTGTTCGGCGGGCTGGGCACAGCTCGCCAGCATGAGAACGCTGACGGGCAGGACGGCCAGGGACGGCACGGCGCGGCGCATGGTCGAGTCCTCTCGGAATGACGTTGGGGGGTAGCTGGGGGACGGAGCGGACGGCGCCGGGGAGGGGTCCTTCGGGGATCGCCCGAGGGTTCGGGGGGCCGTTCCTGTGGGAAGCGCTCCGGTGAGAAACGTAACGGGAACCGATCGGTCTCGGACAGCGTCCGCTCCGGGTTTTGAGGCTCCGCTGAGGTTCCGGCCGTGTTGCTATGGTCTGACCATGGTGTGGGCGCGAAGTCACGGTTCGTGGTCGATCGTGCGGTCATCGGTGACGGTGGTCCTCACCGCGGCCCTCCTCACGAGTTCACTTCCGCCGCACGAAGACCTCCTCCGGCTGTCCGTCGGCACGGGCGGCGAGGGCGGCGTCTACTTCGAGTACGGTTCCGGGCTGGCGGGCGTGGTCGACGCCGAACCCGACGGCACCGAGATCGTCGCGGTCCCCACCGCCGCCAGCGTGGAGAACAACAGGCTGGTCGCCGCCGGGGCCGTGGACGCCGCCTTCACCCTCGCCGACGTGGCGGCCCTGGCCGTGGCCGGGGAACCCCCGTTCGACGAGCCGCTGCCCGTCGCCGCGATCGCGCGGCTGTACGACAACCACACCCATCTGGTGGTCCGCGCGGAGTCCGAGCACACGGAGATCGGCGACCTCGCGGGCGGCACCGTGTCCCTGGGCGCCAGCGGCTCCGGCACGGAGATGATGGCCGAGCGGCTCCTGTCCTTGGCGGGGCTGGCGGAGATCACCGAGGAGGAGCGCGACGGCGGGGCCGACGGCGTGGTCCCGGTGCGTCTGCCCATCGGCGAGTCCGCGCGCGCTCTGGAGGAGGGGCGGGTGGACGCGTTCTTCTGGTCGGGCGGCCTGCCCACGCGCGCGGTGGCCGATCTCGCCGCGAGGACGCCGATCCGGCTGATCGACCTGGCGGAGCACGTGTCCCCGCTGGTGGAGGAGTACGGCGAGCACTTCACGGAGATGCCCGTCCCCGCCGGCACCTACCCGGGGGTCCCGGCCGTGCGCACGATCGGCGTGCCCAGTCTGCTCGTGGTCAACGACCGCATGCCGGACGAGGTGGCCGGAGAGCTGACCCGACTGCTCTTCGAGTCGCGTCCCGACCTGGTCGGGGTCCACCCGGTCGCGCTGAGTCTGAATCCGCGCTCGGCGATCGCCACGCTGCCGGTGCCCCTGCACCCGGGGGCCGCCGCGTACTACCGCTCGGTCAAGTACGCCTACGAGGCGTCGGGGACCTGAGCCCCGGGTGGTGGAGGGCGACGAAGTGGGGGGTACCGGAGCCGGAGGCTCTCCGTTGAGGTGGTGGAGGGCGACGAAGTGGGGGGTACCGGAGCCGGAGGCTCTCCGTTGAGGGTGGTGGAGGGCGACGAAGTGGGGGGTACCGGAGCCGAAGGCTCTCCGTTGAGGGTGGTGGAGGGCGACGGGCGGGCGGGAACCCCCTCCTCGGGGGCGGCCGAACACGGGCGGAGGCGAAGCGGCGGTCCCAGAACTAGTACGGCAGACGTACGCGAGCGTCGATCCCGTGGGGACTGCGCGACCGAAGGGTGAGCCGGGCCCCCTGGAGCTCCAGCAGGGTGACGACCACCGACAGGCCCAGCCCGCTGCCGCCGACGCCGTCGTGCCCGTCCCGCCAGAACGGCCGGGTCGCGTCGGCCAACCGCTCCTCGGACAGCCCCGGACCGTCGTCCTCCACGTGCAGGTCGACGTACCCCCCATCCGCGTCGTCCCCATCGGTTCCACCACCCGTCCCGGGAAACGGCCCCCGCACGCGCACGACGATCCGCACCCCCTCACCGCCGAACTTCAGCGCGTTGTCGATCAACGCGTCCAGGGCCTGGTCCAGCGTCCCCTCCACGCACGTGACCCGCACCCCGGACGCGCCCTCCACGACCAGCCGCGCCCCCACGCGCTCGGCGATGGGCGACCAGGCCGCGACCCGGTCCTCCGCGACCTCGCGCACGTCCTCCCACACCGTGGAGTGGTCGGCGTCCTCCGTCCGGGCCAGCGTGAGCAGACCGTCGCAGACCCGCGTCAGGCGGTCGACCTCGTCCAGGGCGAGCCGGTGACCCTGGCGGCCCTCCGGCGGCAGGTGCCGCACCAGGGAGTCCACCCGCAGCCGCAGCGCCGCCAGCGGGTTGCGGACCTGGTGCCCGGCGAAGGCCACGAACATGCGCTGGCGCTCCATCATCGTCGTGATGGTGTCGGCCATCTGGTTGAAGGACTCCCCCAGTCGCCGCAGCTCGACCGGCCCGGCCGCCGTACGCACCCGCGCGCCCAGGCTCCCCTCGCTCACCGCGCGCGTCGCCTCGGCCAGGTCGTCGATCGGGCGCAGGACCCAGCGGGTGAGCGGACCGGCGGCGGCGATGCCCGCGACCATGAGCACGGTGACCCCGGCCAGCGCCACACCCCACTGGACGAGCGTCGCCCGGCGCAGCGCCCCGGTCGGGGAAGCGGTGACCGCCGCGCCGACCACCTCCCCCGCCCCGCCGATCGGTTCGGCGACGATCAGCGGCCCGTCCTGCCACGGCCAGACCACGGTGTCGGCGCCCATCCGGTTGCCCGCCAGGGCCGTGCGCACCTCGGGCGGCATCGTCCCGCCCTCCCCGGCGGCGGGGTCGAGGTCGGCCAGCGTGACTCCCTCGCGCGAGCTCGCGACCACCGCGCCGTCCCGGTCGACGACGATCGCGGTGATCCCGTACAGGCGGTCGTAGGAGACCAGCTCCCTGGTCAGGCTTCCCGCCGAACCGGTGACGACGCTGGGTTCGGCGAGCCCGGCGAAGCGGGCGGTGTCGTTGATCCGGTCGAGGAGCATTCCGGCGGTCCCGCGCGCGGCGATGCTCCCGCACAGCGGCAGTGCCAGCCCCAGGCACCCGGCCACCAGCAGGGTCACGTAGACGGTCACGACGCGGTGGCGCAACGCTCACTCTCTCCGGGGACGAGGCGGTAGCCGACACCGCGCACGGTCTCGATGACCCCCGGGACGCCCAGCTTGGAGCGCAGCGTCCCCACGTGCACCTCCAGGGTGCGCCGAGCGCCCGACCAGTCGGTCTGCCACACCCGTAACAACAGCTGCTCGCGCGAGACCACCGCGCCCGCCTCCCGGACGAGGACGGTGAGCAGGTCGAACTCCTTACGGGTGAGGTCGACCGGCGCGCCCGCGCAGGTGGCGGTGCGCGTGGCGGGGTCGACGGTCACCGCGCCGGCGGTCAGGGCGGCCCCGCCCCGGCGGCCGGTCCGCCGCAGGACCGCCTCCATCCGGGCGCACAGCTCCTCCAGCGCCAGGGGTTTGACCACGTAGTCGTCGGCTCCCGAGCGTAGGCCGCGCACGCGTTCACGGCGGTCGCCCCGGGCGGTGACCATGATGATGGCGGTGTCGCCGCCGTCCCGGCGTTCGCGCAGGCGGCGGCAGAGTTCGACGCCGTCCATGTCGGGCAGGCCGAGATCGAGCAGGACGATGTCGACGGGCGGCGCGGCGAGCGCGGCCTCGGCGGTGCGGGCCTGCTCGACCAGGTACCCGTGGCCCTCCAGGGCGCCCGCGAGAGCGTCGGCGAGCCGGACGTCGTCCTCGACGAGGAGCACCGTGATCATGGCTGGGGGTCCTTCGCGGTGGTGTCGGGGCTTCGTTACCGCACCCTAGCGGGGCAAGTGTGCCCCGGACCACACTGGAGGCGGCGGCGGCCCCGGGAGCCACCGCCGCCGCACACGTCCGGAAGGCGGGGTCAGGATCCGGCGGACCGCCCGGTGTCGGCCTCCGGGACGATCTCCGGCGCCCCGTGCTGGATGGCGTCGGCCTCCTGGTCGGTGTCCTGCTCCTGGGCCGCGCGCTCGGCCTCGATGCCCTTGCGGTAGTACTCGACCTCGCGCTTGACCTGCTCCTCGTTCCACTCAAGCGGCACGGCGAGCAGTTCGGCGGCCTCCTCCGCGGCGGCGATCCCCCGGTCCCAGGTCTCGAAGGAGATCCGGGTGCGGCGGGACAGGACGTCCTCCAGGTGGCGGGCGCCCTCCGCGAGGGCCGCGTAGACGATCTCGGCGCGCAGGTAGTCCTCGGCCCCGGCGAGCGGTTGTCCCAGGTCGGGGCGTTCCCGGATCAGCGTCAGCAGGTCGTGGACGGTGGATCCGTAGCGGCGCAGCAGGTGGGTGACGCGGGAGACGTGCAGCCCGGAGTTCCGGGCGAGCGTGTGGCGCTGGTTGTACAGGGCGGCGTACCCGTCGGCGCCGACCAGCGGCAGACGGTCGGTCACCGATGCCGGGACTCCGCCGCCGAGACCGTGCGCGACCGCGTCCACCGCGTCCTTGGCCATGACGCGGTAGGTGGTGTATTTGCCGCCCGCGATGAGGACCAGGCCGGGAACGGGGTGGGCGACCGTGTGCTCACGGGACAGCTTCGAGGTCTGCTCGTCCTCACCGGACAGCAGCGGACGCAACCCCGCGTAGACCCCCTCGACGTCGTCCCTGCCCAGCGGAGTGCGCAGCACCTGGTTGACGTGGTCGAGGACGTAGTCGATGTCGGTGCGGCTCGCCGCCGGGTTCTCCTTGTCGAGGTCCCAGGCGGTGTCGGTCGTGCCGATGATCCAGTGCCGTCCCCACGGGATGACGAACAGGACGCTCTTCTCGGTCTTGAGGATCATGCCGGAGGAGGCCTGGACGCGGTCACGCGGCACGACCAGGTGCACGCCCTTGGAGGCGCGCACGTGGATCTGCCCGCGCCCGCCGACCATCTCCTGGATGTCGTCGGTCCACACCCCGGCGGCGTTGACCACCTGGCGGGCGCGGACACGTATCTCGTCGCCGGTCTCCAGGTCGGTGGCGCGTGCCCCGACCACGTGCTCCCCCTCGCGCAGGAAGCCGACCGCCTGGACGCGCGAGGCGATCCGCGCGCCGAGCCCGGCGGCGGTGCGCAGTACGGTGGTGACGAAGCGGGCGTCGTCCACCTGGGCGTCCCAGTACTGGACGGCCCCGGCCAGGGCGTCCCGCTTGAGCGCGGGGAAGACGCGCAGGGCACCGGACCTGCTGAGGTGTCGGTGCGCGGGCAGACCGCGGTTGTTGCGTGAGGTGAGGGCGAGGGTGTCGTAGAGGGTGACGCCCGCGCCGATGTAGAAGCGTTCCCAGTGGTGGGAGAACGGGAAGAGGAACGGGACCGGCCGGACCAGGTGCGGGGCGATGGTGGTGAGCAGGAGCCCGCGTTCGGTCAGCGCCTCACGGACGAGTTCGAAGTCGAGCTGTTCGAGGTAGCGCAGCCCTCCGTGGATGAGCTTGCTGGATCTGCTGGAGGTGCCCGAGGCGAAGTCGCGCGCCTCGATCAACCCGGTGGACAGTCCGCGCGACACCGCGTCCAGCGCGATGCCCGCCCCGACGATTCCCCCTCCGACGACGAGGACGTCGAGTTCCTCGTCGGCCATCGACGCGAGCGCCTCGGTGCGCGCGTCCGGTCCCAACCACGTGGTCGCCATCCGTCGTCCTCCGTCTCGATGGTGCTCCTCCCAGGCGGATACCCGTCGGGAGCCCCTGTCCATCGGACCGGCCAGAGGCTCCCAGGCTAACCGGGGGGCGGTGTCGGCGCTGGTCGTCGCCGCCCCGGCGGGCGTGTCACGCGCGCTGGACGAAAGGAGCCGGGGCCGTCCCCTCCGCCGCCTCCGTCCCGAGCGACTCCAGGCGGCGGATCATCCGGTGGACGATGAGCAGCGGAATGATCCCGAACACCCCGAAGGACATGTCGATCAGCTGCCAGAAGAACGGGATCCCCCGGATCGGTCCGCAGATCAGGGCCAGCGGCACCACCATGACGCAGGCGATCATGCCGAACTGGACCACCCACACGTTGCGCACCGGGTCGCGGAGCGGACCGTAGAAGGCCACCGCGATCACCAGGTGGGCGAAGGCGAGCCAGTCGGTTCCGTAGAGCACGAACGGGTACTCGCTCTCGACGGCGTCCAGCCCCGTCCGGATCCGGTCCACCCAGTCGGCCAGCCCCGGGAGGGCCTCCGCGACCGGGGCGAGGGGTCCCCGCAGGAGCGATTCGAGCAGACGCACCTCGGCGGGCAGGGGGAAGGCGGTCACCCCGCTGACCACCAGGCCCACGATGAAGAGAACGATCCAGATCCGGATGCGGCGCAGCAGGGCCGTACGTGTGTCCACGCTCCGGACTCTAGACCCGTTTCCCGGGGCCACTGCGGCGCCCCCGGGAAACGGGCCCCGGACCTCGGAACCCGGGGACGGTCAGGTCGCGTCGGCGTAGGCGTGCGCGTAGGCCAACACGTCGTTCACGTACTCCGTGGAGCTGTTGTACTCGAGGATCGCGCTCTCCCAGTCCGCCGCCACCGTCAGGTCCCGGCCCTGCGCGCACAGGTAGCGCGCGGCGGACAACGCGGCGTCGTCGATGTCGTGCGGGTCGGGCGTACCGCCCTCCAGCGCCGCACCCCACCGGTCCCACGTGCGTGGGATGAACTGCATCGGGCCGACCGCGCGGTCCCACCGCTCGTCGCCGTCCAGCTCGCCGCCGTCGGTGTCAGCGATCGCCCGGGTGTTGTTGTCACCGTTCAGCGGAATGCCGATGATGTCCACGGTCGTGGTGCCGTCCGGGCCGATCTCGCCTCCCGCGTACGTGCCGTGGCGCGACTCCACGTACCCGATGCCCGCCAGAGTCGGCCACGACAGCTGGCACGACGGCTGCCGCTCGGCCATCGCGAGCTGCGCGCTGGCATACCCCTCCAACGCGCGGCGCGGGATCCGCGTGGCCTCCGACACCTCGTCGAGCCACGCCGCCGTGGGGCGGAGCACACCCGCCCCCGGGCTCTGCCGTTCGTCCGCGCCCGATCCTGCGTCCCCCGCACCGCCTCCTCCGGCCTTCGGCTCCTCCCGCGGACCGTCCTCGGTGTTCACCTCCGCCCGCGCGGGCGGTCCGGTCAGGTCCGCGGCGGGCGGCGTCGCGATACCGCCGTCGGCGAGCCCCGACGGGCCCTCCCACCCGTCCATCGCCGTCGAGATCCGGCCGACCGTGTAGACGATCCCGCCCGTCAGCAGCAGGCAGACGGCGAGGGCCACGCAGACGGCGGCGAGGGGGCCGTTCCACCGGGCACCACGGCGCTCGCTGTGAGCCATTCGGTCCTCCAGGGTCCGGGTCAACGTCGGGTCATACGACGCAAAAATCCGGACCATGGTCGCATACGGCCGTCATTCAGTCACGGGGGGCGTCAGGCGACGGGAGGAGGAAACCGCGCCGGAGACGACCTCGGGGGCGGCCCGCCCACTGGCGGACCGCCCCCGAAAGAAGCCCTCGTCACCGGTCAGCGGTGCGGGTTCACCACGACCTCGACCCGCTGGAACTCCTTCAGGTCCGTGTACCCGGCGGTGGCCATCGTGCGGCGCAGCGCCCCCATGAGGTTCATGGAACCGTCGCTCGTGGAGGCCGGACCGTGCAGGATCGACCTCAGGTCGCCGATCGTGCCGACCTTGAGCCGCTCGCCACGCGGCAGCTCACCGTGGTGCGCCTCGCTGCCCCAGTGGTAGCCGCCGCCGGGCGCCTCGGTCGCGCGCGCCAGCGGGGAGCCGACCATGACGGCGTCCGCGCCGCAGGCCAGGGCCTTGGCGATGTCGCCGCTGCCGGTCATGCCGCCGTCCGCGATGACGTGCACGTACCGGCCGCCGGACTCGTCGAGGTAGTCGCGGCGGGCTGCGGCCACGTCGCCGACGGCGCTGGCCATCGGGACCGCCACGCCCAGCACGGAGCGGGTGGTGTGCCCGGACCCGCCGCCGAAGCCGACCAGCACACCGGCCGCGCCGGTCCGCATCAGGTGCAGGGCGGCGGTGTAGGTGGCGCAGCCGCCGACCACGACCGGCACGTCGAGGTCGTAGATGAACTGCTTGAGGTTGAGCGGCTCGGCCCGGCCGGACACGTGCTCGGCGGAGACCGTGGTGCCGCGGATGACGAAGAGGTCGACTCCGGCGTCGACGACCGCCTTGTGGTACTGGGCGGTGCGCTGCGGCGACAGGCGGGCGGCGGTGACGACGCCCGCGTCCCGGATCTCCTCGATCCGGCGGCCGATCAGCTCCTCCTGGATCGGCGCGGCGTAGATCTCCTGGAGGCGCTGGGTCGCGGCGACGTCGTCGAGCTCGCGGATCTCCTCGAGGAGCGGCTCGGGGTCCTCGTACCGGGTCCACAGACCCTCCAGGTCCAGCACGCCGAGGCCGCCCATCTGGCCGACGGCCACGACGGTCTTCGGGGACGCGACGCTGTCCATGGGGCTGACCATCAGCGGCGTCTCGAAGCGGTAGGCGTCGATCTGCCACGCGATGGACACCTCCTCGGGGTCACGCGTGCGCCGGGCGGGCACGATCCCGATCTCGTCGAGCTCGTAGGCTCGGCGTCCGTTCTTACCCAGCCCGATCTCCACCTGAGCCAACGCTTGATCCCCCTCGAGGTGTGCTGCGCCGGATGCTGGACCGGCGCGTTTACTGCCGCGGAGAGTCTATCCGCACGTGGAGCGCCCTCCCGCGCCTCCTTCCCCGCGAGCACGTGCCCGAAGTGGCCACACGAACCCACTGAGCACGCTAAGTTTCCAGGTGATTACCCATCGTTTCGAGATGGGTCAACGAAGGGAAACTCATGCGAGGTGGACGAACCCTCGGCCGCGCGGCGGCGGTCATCGGCGCGGCGGCCATGCTCCAGGCGGGGCTCGGCGGAGCGGCCGTGCACGCGGAGGAGTACGGCGGCGGGACCGCGGACCGCGTCGCCACGAGCTCTCAGAAGAACGTGTACCGGCTCGTGAACGCCAACAGCGGCCTGTGCGCCGGGGTGGCCGGATCGCGTACGGACGAGGGGGCCTGGGTCATCCAGTGGGACTGCCTGGGGATCGCCGACCAGGAGTGGGAGTTCGTGCACGGCGGCGCGGGCTACTACAACCTGAGGAACGGGCATAGCGGGATGTGCCTCGCCGTCTCCGAGCCCGATCAGAACGGCGCCTACATCGTCCAGCGGAACTGCGCCATCCACCCCGCCCAGGGGTGGCGCCTGGACAAGGACCCGGAGACCGGGACGACCGAACTGGTGAACTACGGAAGCCAACTGAACCTCGCGGTCGCCGAGTCGTCGGCCGACCCGGGGTACCGGCTGGTCCAGCGCACGCCGGAGACCGGCCCCGACGAGGAATGGATCCTCCGGTCCGTCCAGTAGGGCCTGGTCCCCGCGCGCCGAGGCGGGGGGCTCCGGGACCTCGCGGCGCCGGTCCACCCGCGGCGGGCGGGCCGGTCCGTCAGGCGTCGACGCCGACGCTGACCCCGGCGGAGCCGCATCCCCGGCCGCCCCAGCCGAGCAGCGCGTCGTCGACGACGGGGACGAGGGGGCCGCAGTAGTCGGAGAGCGCCCCGGTCCGCGCCCGGTGGGAGCGTTCGCCTTCGGGGTCCCACAGGCTGAACTCCCCGGGACCGGTCGCGAGCAGCCCCAGCCCGTCCAGGACGTGCATGTCCCCGCGTATGAGGCCGCCGGTCGCGTGCGAGACCGGCGGCCGGAAGTCGGTGAAGTCGCGCCGGTCCACCAGCTCGGCCCGTCCGGGGCCGTCGATCTCGTACACGCTCGCGCTCTCATCACCGCGCAGCGCGAGCAGGACCGGGCCCCCTGGTGCGGTCGCCACGCCGGCGGACACGTCCGCGCCCCCGGTCTCCGCGGCCTCGGGGACCTCCCGGACCGTCGCGGCCTCGTCCCCCGGGCGGAAACCGATGGTGACGATCCCCTCGGGGGAACCGCCGACCGCCACCACGGCGTCGCCGCGCGCCGCCAGGTCGTACACGGCGAAGCCCGGTTCGGGCTCGAAGGGGAGAGCGACGGTGCTCCAGTCGTCGTCCTCCAGTGAGTACACGAGGAAGTCGGCCGCGGACCCGTGCGGGGCGCTCCCGCCGCCGAACACCACGTGTTCCCCGACCACCACGCCGCGCGCCAGGTCCCTGGCCTCGGGCGCGTCCGCGACCGGCTCCCAGGAGTCCGCCTCCGGGTCGTAGAGGGCGCCGTCCCTGGCCAGGTGGGCGTCCTCGTCGCCCGCGCGGGTCGGCGTGAACCCGCCCCAGACCAGCATCCTGTCCCCGACCACGACCGTGCTGTGGCGGGTCCGGGGCTCCAGGTCGACGTCCGCCAGGACACGCCAGGCGCCGGTCTCCGGGGAGTAGGAGGCGCCGTCGGAGAAGGAGTCGTGCTGCCCCTCCCCGTGCCCGCCCCAGACCAGGAGCCGCGAACCCGTCCAGGCCAGGCCGTGGTCCTCACGGGGACCGAAGGGCGCCAGCGGCAGCTCGTCCACGGTCACCTCCACGTCCCACGTCTGCGCCCCGACAGTGGCGCAGGAGGCCACCGTCGGCGAAAGGACCAGCATCGGGACGACCGCCCCGAGCACGCGTCTCATCGAACACCGCTTCCGTACGCGTCGGGCGCCATCGCGCGCCCACCGGGGGCGGAGTGTAGCGAAGGCCTCCCCGGCGGGGCCGGCCGTGTACCGCACGGCCCGCCGGTCCCGCGCGCGGGGGTCACTCCAGGGCACGCTCCAGGTCGGCCCACAGGTCCTCGACGTCCTCGATCCCCGCGCTGAGCCGGATCAGCCCCTCCGAGACGCCAGCCCGGGCCAGGCCCTCGGCGTCGAGCATCCGGTGCGACGTGCTCGCGGGGTGCATGACCAGCGTGCGCACGTCGCCCAGCGACGGCGCGAGCACCGCGAGCCGCACCCGTTCGGCGAAGGACCGTCCCGCCTCCAATCCGCCCGCCAGCTCGAAGGCGAGCACCCCGCCGAAGCCCCCGTCGAGGAGCTCGCGGGCGGTCGCGTGGCCGGGGTGGTCGGGCAGGCCCGCGTAGTGGACCCGGGTGACCGCGGGGTGCCGGTCCAGGCGCCGCGCCAGCTCCTCCGCGTTCGCGCAGTGCCGCCGCATCCGCACGCCGAGCGTGCTCAGTCCCCGGTTGATCAGCCACGCCGCGAACGGCTCCATGACGGCGCCGAACTCGTTGGTGCGCTCGCGGACCCGCGTCAGCGTCCCGGCGTCGGCGAACACCGCGACACCGCCGATCGTGTCGGAGTGGCCGCCCATGTACTTGGTGGCCGAGTGCACGACGATGTCGGCGCCGTGCTCGATCGGGCGGCACAGCAGCGGGGTCGCGAAGGTGTTGTCCACGATCACCGTCGCCCCGTGCCGACGGGCGAGCGCGGTCAGCGCGGGCAGGTCGGCCACCTGGCCGGTCGGGTTGGCGATCGTCTCCAACACGAGCACCCGCGTGTCCGGACGCAGCGCCGCGTCCACCGCGGCGGGATCGCCCGCGTCCACCTGTGTGACCTCGACCCCCCAGCGCTCCCGCAGCGTGGTCAGCAGGGCCTGCGTTCCGCCGTACAACCGTTCCTGGGCGACCACGTGGCCGCCCGTGCCGAGCAGCGCCCACAGGGTGGCGGTGATCGCGCCCATCCCCGAACCGGAGGCGATGGCGCCCGCCCCGCCCTCCAGGTCGGCGACGGCGTCCTCCAGCGCGGCCACCGTCGGGTTCCCGTAGCGGGCGTAGACGAAGGGGGAGCCCGCGCCCTGGAACGACGCGGCCATGGTCTCGGTGTCGGGGAAGGCGAAGGTGTGCGCCTGGTAGATGGGCACGCCCAGCGGCGTGCTGCCCTCGACGACGGGCGCGGGCTGGTGGACGGTCCTGGTCTCGGCGTGGTGTGTCATGCTCCCCAGCCTCGCGGGGGTACCTCGCCCGGGGCAGAGCCAATCCGGGACAATTGGCCGCATGAGCGAGCCAATCCGCGCCGACGACCTCACGATCCTGCTCGGCCGGTGGGCGGCCGGGCGCGGCCCCCTCTACCGGTCGCTGGCGGACCGGCTGCGCGTCCTGGTCGAGGAGGGCGCCCTTCCGCACGAGGCGTGGCTGCCCGCCGAACGCCGTCTGGCGGTACGGCTCAACGTGGGGCGGGGCACCGTGGTCGCCGCCTACGACCTGTTGCGGGACGAAGGACTCCTGACCCGGCGCAGGGGCAGCGGGACCCGGGTGGCGCACGGCCCCGGGCCCGACCCGGCCGCCGTGGGCGGCGGCCCGAGCGAGGGGTCGGCGTTCCTCAGCCTGTTCGAGCCGCCCACCGCCTCCCTCGTCATGACCTGCGCGGCCCCCGACTCCCCGCCTCCGGAACTGCTCTCCACCTACCGGAAGGCGGTCGACCGGCTGGCCGGGTTCGCCGACGACATCGGCTACCACCCGACCGGCCACCCGGAACTGCGCGCCGCCGTCGCCGACCGCTTCACCCTCCGCGGCCTGCCCACCGGCCCCGACGACGTCCTGGTCACCAACGGCGCACAGCAGGCACTGGACCTGCTGGTGCGCTGCCTCGTCGCGCCCGGGGACACCGTCCTGGCGGAGCGGCCGACCTACCCGGGGGCACTGGCCCTCTTCGGCGAGGCCGGGGCACGGCTGCGGCCGGTCGACGTGGGGACCGGGGGCGTGGACACCGGGGCCCTGCTGGAGGGGATGGCCGCCCGCCCCGCGCTCACCTACCTCGTCCCGTCCTTCCACAATCCGACGGGGACGCTGATGGACGCGATGGACCGGCGCCGGGTCGCCGCCGCGGCCGGTGCGCACGGGCTGCTCGTCGTCGACGACGAGACGATGGCGGACCTGGGCTTCGCCGCCGACCCGCCACCGCCCCTGGCGGCCTTCCCCGGCGGGGAGCGGGTCGTCACGGTCGGGTCCCTGAGCAAACTGGCCTGGGGCGGGCTGCGGGTGGGCTGGATCCGCGCCCGGCCCCCGGTGATGGATCGGCTCCGCCGCGCCAAGACCCTGGCCGACGTGGGCGGCGACGTCGCCTCACAGCTGGCCGCGGCGGCGCTGCTGCGCGACCCCGGCTCCCTGGTCGCGCGCCGGACGGCCGAGCTCCGTGACCGCCACGCGCGGCTGACCGGTGAGATCGACCGGCTCCTGCCGGGCTGGCGGTACCTGCCGGCGGTCGGCGGGCAGACCCTGTGGACCCGGATGCCGCACGGCGACTCGGCCTCGTTCGCGCAGGTGGCGCTCCGGCACGGGGTCGCGTTGCTGCCGGGCGCCACGCTGTCGCCCGGGGGCGGGGCCTCGCCCTGGCTTCGGCTGCCGTTCCTGGCCCCCGAGCCGACGCTCTCCGTCGCGGTCCGCAGGATCGCCGCCGCGTGGGAGCGCTACGACGCGTCCGGAGGGCCGCGGGTCGCGGCGCGCGGGGTGATGGCGGTGTGAGTCCGGTGGCCGTCCGGCGCCGGGGGTGGAGGCCGGGAGCCGCCCCGGACACGACGACGCCCGGTGGCGGGTGGCGCCACCGGGCGTGGGAGGTCGGACCGCCTCGGGTCAGCGCGTGTTGTAGTTGGGCGCCTCGACGGTCATCTTGATGTCGTGCGGGTGGCTCTCCCGCAGACCGGCGCTGGTGATGCGCATCAGCTGACCGCGCTCGCGCAGTTCGGCGACGGTGCGCGAGCCCGCGTACCACATGGACTGGTGCAGGCCGCCGACGAGCTGGTGCGCGACCGCCTGGAGCGGGCCGCGGAAGGGCACCTGGCCCTCGATGCCCTCGGGGATGAGCTTGTCCTCGGCGGCGACCTCGGCCTGCGCGTAGCGGTCCTTGGAGAAGGAGCGGCCGCGCATGGCCCCCAGGGAGCCCATGCCCCGGTAGGCCTTGAACTGCTTGCCGTTGATGAAGATCAGCTCGCCCGGGCTCTCCTCGACGCCGGCGAGGAGGCTGCCGAGCATGACCGTGCTGGCCCCGGCCACGATCGCCTTGGCGATCTCACCGGAGTACTGGAGCCCGCCGTCGGCGATGAGCGGGACGTTCGCGGGGCCGCACGCCTTGGCGGCCTCCAGGATGGCGGTGAGCTGGGGCGCGCCCACACCGGCGACCACGCGTGTGGTGCAGATGGAGCCGGGCCCGACACCGACCTTGACGGCGTCGGCGCCCGCGTCCACGAGCAGCTGGGCCCCGGCTCGGGTGGCGACGTTGCCCGCCACGACGTCGGCGCGGGAGTTGGCCTTGAGCTTGGCGACCATGTCGGCCAGGCCCGAGGAGTGGCCGTGCGCGGTGTCCACGACGACGAAGTCGACCCCGGCCTCGACCAGCAGCTTCGCGCGCTCCTCGGCCTCGGCGCCGACACCGACGGCGCCGCCGACGACGAGGCGGCCGTCGGCGTCCTTGGTGGCGTCGGGGAACTGCTCGCTCTTGATGAAGTCCTTGACGGTGATCAGGCCGCGCAGGCGGTTCTTGCCGTCGACGAGCGGCAGCTTCTCGACCTTGTGCCTGCGCAGGAGGTCGAAGGCCTGCTCACGGGAGACACCGACGGGAGCGGTGACCAGCTCGCCCGTGGTCATCACGTCGCGGACCAGGCGGGAGCGGTCGCTCTCGAAACGCATGTCCCGGTTGGTGACGATGCCGACGAGGGACCCGTCGGGGTCCGTGACCGGGACACCGGAGATGCGGTAGTGGGCGCACAGGCGCTCGACCTCGGCGAGGGTGTCGTCGGGGTGACACGTGACCGGGTCGGTGACCATGCCCGCCTCGGAGCGCTTGACCAGGTCGACCTGGCTGGCCTGGTCCTCCGCCGACAGGTTGCGGTGCAAAACGCCCGCGCCGCCCTGGCGGGCCATGGCCACGGCCATGCGCGCCTCGGTGACGGTGTCCATCGCGGCCGACAGCAGCGGGATGCTCAGTTCGATGTTGCGGGAGAGCTGGGTGGTGGTGTCCACCTCCCCGGGCTGCAGGTCGGAGTAGGCCGGGACGAGGAGCACGTCGTCGTAGGTCAGTCCGGGGGGCAGGAGTTTGTCCCCGTAGTCGCTGTACTCGTCGCTCATGACACAACCTCCGCAATCCCGGCACACCTGCGCGGATTCGCCCCCGCGTGTCACCTCATCCTAGAGCGTGGCCGCGTGCGCCTCACGAGGAAAGGAGCGTTCGCCCCGCAACCACGGCCGGAAAGTGACCAGTCTCACCGTTTGAGATCGGGGCGGGCGTCACCCTCGGTCACACCCGCACGGGTGCTCCCGAAGCGGTGTCGACCGGCGTCAGCGCAGGCGGCCGCGCCGGGTCGCCGGATGGGCGCAGTAACCGTGCGGTGCGGTGGGGCGGCGGGGACAGACGGGACGGGAGCGTCGTTTGCGGCCGTGCTCACGGGAGGAGTCTGTTCGCCAGGGCCACCTGCCGAAGCCGAGCAATAGCTCGGTGCTGGGCAACCCGTACCGCTCCCGCCGACATTCCAAGTACATGTCCCGTCTCATCCGCCGTCAGACCGCCGATCACCCGCATGACCAGCAATCTCCGTTGTCTCTCCGGGAGCTCGTCGAGGAGCTCCCTCGCCCGCTGGGCCTCGATCACCCGGACCGCCGCCTCCTCGGGGCCCGGCCCGTCGTCGGGCGGCTCCGGGACGGTGTCCGCGGGCACCAGTTCCACGCGCCCCGCGACCCGCAGGGTGTCGGCCACCTTGTGCGCCGCGATGCCGAACACCAGGGCCGCGAAGGGCCGCCCCCGGTCCTGGTAGCGGGGAATGGCCGTGAGCAGGGCGATGCACACCTCCTGCGCCACGTCGTCGGAGTAGTGGGCCAGACCGGAGACCCGTGCCAGGCGGGCACGACAGTACCGGACCACCATGGGTCGGACCTCACGCAGCAGCGAGTCCATGGCCCCGTCGTCCCCCTGGACCGCGAGTGACCCCAGATGGTTCAAACCCGTGTCGCGCGTCTCCGGGTCCGCATCCTGGTGCGTTCCGTCCCGGTGCGTTCCCGGCCGCGCGGTAACGCCCCCCCGGGCGCCTGCATCCGTCACGTAACGAATGATGCCCCCAACCCGGGACCCAACCGCTCCAATGGACAACTACGGAATGGTCACGTTTTGGAAAAAACGCCCGAAAGCACCACATTTTTTATGGGGCAAAACGGGAATACCGTGGTAGTGAACGGGGGTGGGGCGGCGACGCGCCCCACCCCCGGACGAGGTGCCCCGGAACCGGTGCTCCGGTGGCCGACTCCTAGTGGCCGTGCCCGTGGCCGTGGCCGCCCTCGTCCTCCTCCTCGGGCTTGTCCACGACCAGCGCCTCGGTGGTCAGGAGCATGCCCGCGATGGACGCGGCGTTCTGGACGGCGGAACGGGAGACCTTGACCGGGTCGAGGATGCCCTCGGCGGTCAGGTCGCCGTAGGTGTCGGTGGCGGCGTTGTAGCCGTGGCCGACCTCCAGCTCGGAGACGCGGTGCGTGACCACGTAGCCCTCGGCGCCCGCGTTCTCCGCGATCCACCGGGCGGGCTCGACCAGGGCGCGGCGGACGATCGCCACACCGGTGGCCTCGTCACCGGTCAGGCCCAGGTCGTCCAGGGCCTTGGCCGCGTGCACCAGGGAGGCGCCGCCACCGGCGACGATGCCCTCCTCGATGGCCGCGCGGGTCGCCGAGATGGCGTCCTCGAGGCGGTGCTTCTTCTCCTTGAGCTCCACCTCGGTGGCCGCGCCGACGCGCAGGACCGACACGCCGCCCGCGAGCTTGGCCAGGCGCTCCTGGAGCTTCTCGCGGTCCCAGTCGGAGTCGCTGGCCTCGATCTCCTTGCGGATCTGGCGGACGCGGTCCTCGACCTCGCCCTGCGACCCGGCGCCGTCCACGATCGTGGTGGCGTCCTTGGTGATGGTGACGCGGCGGGCGGTGCCCAGGGCGTCCAGGTCGGCGTTCTCCAGGGTCAGGCCGACCTCCTCGGCGATGACCTGGCCGCCGGTCAGCACCGCGATGTCCTGGAGCATGGCCTTGCGGCGCTCACCGAAGCCGGGCGCCTTGACCGCGGCGACGTTGAGCATGCCGCGCATCTTGTTCAGCACCAGGGCGCCCAGGGCGTCGCCCTCGATGTCCTCGGCGATGATGAGCAGCGGCTTCTTCTCCTGGACGACCTTCTCCAGCAGGGGCAGCAGATCGTTGAGGTTGCTGATCTTGCCCTGGTTGATGAGGATCCGGACGTCCTCCAGCACCGCCTCCTGGCGGTCGCCGTCGGTGACGAAGTAGGGCGAGACGTAGCCCTTGTCGAACTGCAGGCCCTCGGTGAAGTCGAGGTCCAGACCGAAGGTCGGGGCCTCCTCCACCGTGATGACGCCGTCCTTGCCGACCTTGTCGAACGCCTCGGCGATGAGGTCGCCGATCTGCGCGTCCTGGGCGGAGTTGGTGGCGACGTAGGCGATGTCGGCGCGCTCCTCGACCGGGCGGGCCCGCTCGACGAGGATCTGCGACACCTTCTCCGCGGCGGCGTCGATGCCCTTCTTCAGGGACATCGGGGAGGCGCCGGCGGCGACGCTGCGCAGACCCTCGCGGACGAGCGCCTGGGCGAGCACGGTGGCGGTGGTGGTGCCGTCACCGGCGGCGTCGTTGGTCTTGGTGGCGACCTCCTTGACGAGCTGGGCGCCCAGGTTCTCGTAGGGGTCGTCCAGCTCGACCTCACGGGCGACGGTGACACCGTCGTTGGTGATGGTCGGAGCGCCGAACTTCTTGTCGATGACGACGTTGCGGCCGCGCGGGCCGAGCGTCACCTTGACGGCGTTGGCGAGGCTGTCGACGCCCCGCTCGAGGGCGCGGCGGGCGTCGTCCTCGAACTCCAGGATCTTCGGCATGGTGAGTACTTCCTCTTGTGGTCGCAAAGGAACATCCCGCCCGCCCGGCGTGATGCCGACCGGTGCGGGATGCGGAGAACTGGCTGGCCGGGGGCTCGGAGCGAGCCCCCGGTCGAGACCTACTTCTCGACGACCGCGAGGATGTCGCGGGCGGACAGGACCAGGTACTCCTCACCGTCGTACTTGACCTCGGTGCCGCCGTACTTGCTGTACAGGACGACGTCGCCGACGTTGACGTCCATGGCGACGCGGTTGCCCTTGTCGTCGAGGCGGCCGGGGCCCACGGCCAGGATCTCGCCCTCCTGCGGCTTCTCCTTGGCGGTGTCCGGGATGACCAGACCGGAGGCGGTGGTCTGCTCGGCCTCCAGGGTCTTGACCACGACGCGGTCCTCAAGCGGCTTCAGCACGGTCTTGGTGGCGGTCGACACGGTGTGACCTCCCCCTTCAAGGTTTCGGTGTCCTGACATCGGCCCGCGCGCGAGCACGGACCGGCTACGAAAAAAGGGGCGACCGCGGCGGCCTGTCGTCGCGGGTGCCAGACCGGCCTCGTCGCGGTTAGCACTCTACCCCTGCGAGTGCCAGAATGGAAATGTGGCGAGGGCCGCTGGTCAGCAGACCCACCGCCGGGAACACACGGGGCGAGGCAACGCCGGGGACACGGTGGAACAGCGCCGGGAGCACGGCGGACCGGAACCGGGGCGCCCCGGAAGTGTGCCCGGATCCACGCCGCCCACACCGTCGAACGAGGGAGGATCCATGCGCGAGTCGGCCTTCTCGGCCCTGCTCACCGACGCGGGCCGGGAGGTGCTCGCGGGCGTGGACCCGAAGGAGGCCGCCGCCGACCGGCTCGCGGTCGCCTCCCACCTGCGCGGCGATCCCCGCGTGGGCGCCCTCGACCCCGATCTTCCCGTCTCCGACCTGGTCAACGCGGTCCTCACCCAGGTGGGGCTGCGTGAGCGCGGCAGGGCCAAGTTCGGCGACCGGGCCCAGGAGATGTACTTCACGCCCGACGGCCTGGAGCAGTCCACCAGGCGGGTGGTGGCCGACTACCGCGCGGACCGGACCGCCGCCGCGGCCGACGCCGCTCTGGGCGGGGGGCGCGCGGGTGACCTGTGCTGCGGGATCGGGGCGGACCTGCTCGCCCTGGCCGCACGGGGCGTCCCGGTCGAGGGGGTGGACGCCGACCCGCTGACCGTCGCCGTGGCCCGCGCCAACATCGCCGCCCTCGGGTTGGCGGACCGCGCCCGGGTGCGCGAGGGGGATGTGACCGAGACGGCGCCCGGCGCCTACCCGCTGCTCTTCTGCGACCCCGCGCGGCGCGGCGGCCGGGGCCGGGTGTTCGACCCGGCGGCCTACTCGCCGCCGTGGGACGTGGCGACCGACCTGGCCCGGGGCTCCTCCGCCGCGTGCCTCAAGGCGGCGCCCGGCATCCCGCACGAGGTGCTCCCGCCCGACGCCGCCGCCGAGTGGATCTCCGTGGACGGCGAACTGAAGGAGGCGGCGCTGTGGTTCGGCGACCTCGCCGACGGCCCCCGGCGCCGCGCGACGGTCCTGCACGAGCGGCCCGGGTTGCGTGCCGCCGAGGGGGCGGTGGCACACCTGGACGAGGTCCCCGGGCTCGGCCCCGCGCCCGTGGCTCCCGCGCGCCGCTACCTCTACGACCCCGACCCCGCCGTCGTGCGCTCGCACCTGGTGGCCGAGGCGGCCGCCCGCGTGGACGGCGCGCTGCTGGACGAGCGGATCGCCTACCTCACCTCCGACCGGGCGGTGGTCTCCCCCCTCTGGCGGGTCCTGGAGGTCACCGACGTCCTGCCGTTCTCACTGAAGAGGCTGCGCTCGGCGCTGCGCGCACGCGACGCGGGGACGGTCACGATCAAGAAACGCGGTTCCGCCGTCGACACCGAGAAGCTGCGCAGGGATCTGCGCGCCTCCGGGTCCGAGGCGGTCACGGTGGTGCTGACCAGGATCGGAGAGCGCCCCTACAGCCTGCTGTGCAGGGAGGTCGCCGGCCCCGGGCGCGCCTGAACCGCCCCGGGAGGGCGGCCCGGTGACGGAGCGGGGACCATATCGTTACCTTCCGCGCGCGGTTCTTCGCCGGACCCCTGGGGTGACGGGGGCGCCGGTCGTTAGACTGTCGACCGCTGATTGCTTTCCCTTCTCATGGACTCCCCCGGAAGGCCGTGGTTGATTGACCCGCGCGCGGTTCAGGCGACGGAACCCCCATGCCTCGCGCGTATACGCTCAGTCACACTTGCGTCACGTTAAGGCGTTATCACCGCGCGGCGCCACGCGCCCGGGGACCATCGAGAACCCGACCGCCCGGAACCACCGTCCCTTCCTCCGGGCCCGGACGGGAGCGCCAGAACCAAAAGGAGCACCTCGGTGGAACAGACCAATCACAACTTCCTCACTGGGGGGAGCAGCCAGGCCGGGATCTCCGACCGGATGCGCGACCTGCTCTCCCAGGCCGCCCAGGAGCACGTCTCCGAGCAGAAGAGCCAGGGGGCGGTGAGCGAGGAGATGCGCCAGCGGCTGGAGGGCATGGAGTGGCTCCTGCGCGAACTGCGCGAGCAGGAGCTCACCGGCCTCTCCGAGGCGGTCACCGCGGTCAACGGTCGGATCGACGGCTTCCTGGAGCGCCCGCCGGAGTGGGCCGAGACCCTCGCCGAGCACATCGAGCTGGTCGGTCAGCAGGTCAAGCCCCTGGCCGACATGCCGTCGCTGCGCGCCGACACGCACCGCCTCGCCGGGCACATGGACACCGCGCTCACCCGCCTCCAGCGGATGGCCGAGACCGGCAACCGCACCGCGGAGAAGGTCGACGACCTCGGTGAGAAGCTCGCCGGCCTCAGCGAGAAGGTCGAGGCCCGCCTGGACGCCCTGGACACCGCGCTGGCCTCGCTCACGGAGCGGACCGAGGCCGTGGAGGCCTCGCTCACCGCGCTGGACTCGACCCTGGCCGAGCGGCACGAGGCCAGCGAGTCGACCCTCACCGAGCGGCACGAGGCGCTGGCCACGGCCCTGGCCGAGGGTCGCACGGAGATCACCGAGGCCCTCACGTCCGGCCGGGCCGAGATCAACGAGGCCATCACCGCCGGCCGCACCGACCTGTCCGAGGCGGTCGCCTCCGGCCGCGAGGCGATCGTCACCGCCGTCGCCGAGGCCCGCGAGGCCCAGGCCAAGGCGGGGGCCGAGCTCGGTGAGAAGCTCACCGCCAAGGTGACGGAGTCCGCCGAGGAGGTCCGGTCGGCGTTCTCCGAGAAGAACGAGGAGCTGCTCACCAAGCTCCAGGAGAACACCGGCGAACTCGGCGAGCGCACCACCTCCCTCGCCGAGGAGCTGACCGCCCTCGCGACCTCCGCCAAGGAGCGGCACGAGGCGCTGACCACGAAGGTCACCGACAGCATCGGCTACCTGAGCACCCAGGCCGAGGAGAACCACGCCGAGGCCAACGCCGCCATCGCGGACGTGACCGGGGCCGTGGCCAAGCTGCGGGAGAACCACGAGTCCTCCCTCACCGACCTGCGGTCCCACCTGCGCCAGCGCCTCACCGAGCTCAACGAGCAGCTGGAGCTGGGCCGCACCGAGGACCGCGAGCGGGACGAGGCGGCCGCCGAGGCGCTGCGCGAGTCCGTCAACGAGCGCACCGACGCCCTCAAGGCGCAGGTCGCCGAGGACGCCGAGAGGGTCGCCGCCGACCTGGCCGAGCTGCGGACGTTCGTCGAGGAGACGACGGCCAAGGCCGCCACCGACAGCACCGAGCGGCACCAGACCCTCTCCGACACGCTCACCGAGCAGACCGAGGCGCACCGCACGGCGCTCGACGAGAAGCTGGAGCGCCAGCGCGAGGCCCTCACCGGCAAGGTGGACAACCACCTGTCACAGATCACCGGCAAGGTCGACCACGAGCTCGGCCGCCTCACCGACCGCTTCGACACCTTCGAGGGACACTTCGAGGGGAGCTTCGAGGGCATCGAGGGCAAGATCGACGGCGTCGACGGGCGCATCGACGGCCTGAACGGCCGCCTGGACGGCCTGGACGGCCGGGTGAACGGCGTCGAGGGCCAGTTCGAGGGGGTCAGCGGGCACTTCGAGGGGGTCGACGGCCGGATGGAGGCCATCGACGACCGCCTGGAGGCGCTCAACCAGCGGCTCAACCAGCTGCCGCAGTCCATGGAGGTCAGCGAGCTGCACCGCCGCCTGACCGAGCTGGTCGACCGGCCGCAGGTGGACCACACGGACAAGCTGGAGGAGATCGACTCGCACGTCACCTCCGCCGTCGAGCCGGTGCTGCGCGAGCTCAAGCAGCGCCCGGACCGGCACGAGTTCGAGGAGACCGTCACCGAGGCGGTGGAGAACTCGCACGACGACATGACCAAGCGCCTCGCCTCCCTGGAGGAGACGATGCTCGCCCTGGCCGAGGCGCTGCTGCGCCCGGGCCGCGACGGCAAGAAGAAGCGCCGCCGCGACGACGACGAGGACGACGAGTAGCGAGCCGGGGGCGCACGCCCCCGAGCGCCGACCCACGGGAGGGCGCCGGACCGCGCGCGGTCCGGCGCCCTCCGGCGTCCGTCGGGGTGACTAGCCCAGGACGTCACCGGAGCGCAGCAGCGGCGGGTACAGCTCCGTGGCGCCGCCGAAGCGGTAGAGCGCGGCGGGTCTGCCCGCCTCGGCCGTGCGGCGCTCCCCCGTGGGCTCGACGAACCCCGCCGTCCGCAGGACCTTGCGCCGGAAGTTGCTGGGGTCCAGAGCGGTACCCCAGATCACCTCGTACACCCGGCGCAGGTCGCTGATGGTGAAGGGTTCGCGGCAAAAGTCCGCGGCCACGGTGGTGTACTCCAACCGGGAGCGCGCCTCCTCGACGGCGTCGGACAGGATCCGGCCGTGGTCGAAGGACAGGCCGAACCCCGGCGCCAGCGCCTCCTCCGTCGGCACCCACACCGCGTCGGCCGCGTCGGTGCCCGCGACCGGGTCGGGCAGGTCCGGACCCAGCGCCAGGTAGGCCACCGTGATGACCCGGCCCCGCGGGTCCCGGTCGGGGTCGCCGTAGGCCCGCAGCTGGGCCAGACGCAGCTCACGCCCGTCGACCCCGGTCTCCTCGGACAGCTCGCGCAGCGCCGCCGCGTCCAGGTCCTCGTCGGGGCGCACGTACCCGCCCGGCAGCGCGCTGTCCCCCATGAACGGCTCCTTGCCCCGCTTCACGAGCAGCACGTGGAGAGCGTCGTCACGCACGGTGAAGATGACGAGGTCGACGGTCACGGAGACCGGCGTCCGGGGAGTATCGGGCACGACTGCGGAGTTCATCCCCTCAACCTACTAAAGGTCCACTTGACCAAAAACATCCGCGGCCTTAGAGTCAAGGTGACCAAAAAATCCCCTGTGACGCCGCCACGGGTCGCGCGAAGGGAGCACGCGTTGACGGAGTTCGTCCTCGGAGTCACCAGCTCGCTCGCCGCGACCGCGGCCACCGTGGCACTCGGCTCGCTCCTGTCCCAGCGGGCCCGGTGGTGGCTGCTGGCGGCGGTCTCCCGGCTCAGCGGGCTCGGGGTGCTGAGGGTGCACAGGCACCAGGACGACGCGAAGGCGGCGCTCGCCGAGGAGATCGGCCGGGCGCGCTGGCTTCGCGTCATGGTCGGGCGGGGCAACGAACTCACCCGGGACGGTTTCACGCCGCTGTGGACCGGCGGAGGACGGCCGCCGGAACACGTCCGGGTGCTCCTGCCCGACCCCGGCTCCCCCGCGCCCAGCGGTTCCCCCGAGTCCCGGGGGAACTGGCTGGCGCGGCGGGAGCGGGAGCTCCGGGAGGTCGATCCGGGCTTCGGCCCCGGGCTGCTCGCCGAGCAGGTCTGGGCCAACTTCCACTACCTGGCCGAGGCCACACGGGAGAGCGACACCCAGATCCGGTTCTACGACCTTCCGAACCTCTACCGGATCGTCGCCACCGACAGAATCGCCTTCATCACGCTCTACCAGAACGCCGAACACGGACGTCACTCGCCGTGTATCGTCGCGCACCGATCGGGCCGACTGTACGACTTCGCCCTACGCATCCTCGACACCGCCTGGGACTCCGCACGGGTTCCCGACGGCACTCCTTCCCTGGACTCCTGACGGCCCCGGGGCCGCAGCCCGCGACCGGGAGGGACACGCGGCGCGGACGCCTCGTCCGCCCTCTCCCCTCGTTCCCAGCCACGCGGCACCGGCCGCCGACGGACTCGGCCGGCCGGTGTTCGAAGGAGCTTCACCGTGAGCCAACCAGAACCCCGACAGAACGGACGCGGCAGCGTCCAAGCGGTGCCCCCGTCGTTCGTGGAGGCGGCGGCGGGCAACCCCGAGTACGACTCCACCGCCCGGCTGTGCGCCGCGGCCTGGACCGACCGCTACTTCCGGGACGCCGTGCTGAGGGAGTGCGCCGACCGGCCGCACCGGACCCCGGCCCGCGAACCCGGGCTGGACGCCGGGCGGGTCGTCCGCGAGTGCCTGCGGGCCCGCAACGTCCGCGCGGCCGCGGGCGCCTGCTTCTTGGGCTTCGCCCTCGTACTCTGCCTGTTCAACGTCGCCGCCGTGCTGGTCGTCCTGACCCTGGCGGTGGCCCTGGAGGCCTGGGCGCGGTACCGGCGCAACCGCGACCTCAGGCACATGCTGATGACCCTGGGCGGCCGGGGACTCCCCGGCCTCAGCCGCCCGAACTACCTGCCCTGGGTCATCGGCGTGATCGCCCTCCTGTTCCTCCCGATGCTGTTCGGTGGCCTGCTCGTCGGCTTGGGCACGGACTACTCCGGCTCCTTCGACGGTTCCCCCCAACCGGCGGCCGGGCCCGGCGTGGGCTCCCTGATCCCCTTCTGGTTCGGTCTGCTCATCCTGTTCACCGCCGCCGTCCTGAGCGGTTACGCGGTGCGCAACGCCACCAACACCGCGCTCCGGTCGATCAGGAAGGACGCGGGCGCCCCCTGGCGGGGCAGCGGGGTGGGTACGGTTCCGGTGGCCTTCTACACCGGCGCCATGCCCTTCGTGGGCGCCGGTCTGCGCTTCGACTCCTGGCCGGTCCTGCTCAAGCTCCTCCCCGGCCAGGAGGACCGACCGACCCGACGGGGCAACGGTCAGCGGCCGGGCCCCGGCGCCGACCAGCCCGCGGGAGGGCTCGTCGCCGCGGGAAGCGGAACCGACGGCGAGCCCGCACGGAAGGAGCCCACGCTCACCGGAGGAGCCCTCGTGGAGCGCCTCTACGCCGAGCTGCGCGAGCAGCTGCCCAAGCTCAGCGGCACCGAGGGGGAGCACAGCAGCACCCGGCGCGAGGTCGAGCTGGCCGACTGCGTGTTCCTCCCCGGCGTGCGTCAGGACAGGGTGGAGGACCTGGTCCCCAACATGATCGCCGCCGACGGGGAGCGGGGGACCCTGCGGCGGGAGTGGGTCAGCGGCTTCGTCAACGTCTTCCACGAGCGCGCCCGGCACTTCCTGGAGATCGGGATCAGCACCTGGGAGAGCCAGGTCGTGGTGACGGCCTTCGTGCGGCTGTCCACCCAGGGCGGCCTGCTGCACGTCGAGGGCGAGACGATGGTCATGCCGCCGGTCGACGACGAACACCGGATGCCCGCCGGAGCGCTTCCCACCGGGACCGACCCCGGGGACACGGTCGCCCTGGTCGTCGAATCGGCCCGGAACGTCCTGCCGCAGTTGAGGAGCAACCTCACCGAGAGCCGGTCCTGGCTCAGGTCCTGGAGCGCGGTGCGCAGGAACAACCGGGAGCACACCTGGGCCAGGAAGAACGACGAGTTCTTCGACTACGCGCCGAGTTTCGGCATCCGGCAGCTGGGGGCCGCGCCGCAGATCGAGCAGCTGTTCCAGGAACACGACCTGCACCGCATCACGCGGGCGATCCCGGAGAAGGTGCTGATCTGCGTCCGGGACGTGCTCCAGGAGGCGGGATACGACACCGAGCAGGTCGCCAAGATCATCCAGAACATCAGCAACGACTACGGCAACCACTTCCACGGGGACACGAACTTCTCGGGCAACCCGGTGTTCCAGTCGGGCAAGAACAACCAGAACACCTCGTCGGATTCCGGCACGGAGAAGGCCGGATAGCCCGGTCAGCGGCCCACGGCACTTCCAGGACTCAAGAGGAACACCATGACCGGCGACAACTACGGCAACCACTTCCTGGGGAACACGACGTTCTCCGGCAACCCCGTCTTCCAGACCGGCGAGAACAACCACAACCACCAGACTCCGGCACGGACCGAGCACGCGACACGGACCTCGGCCCCCGCGGAGGACCACCGGGCGGACGCGGTGGTGATCACCGCGATCAGCAGCGAGTACACGGCCGTGGCCCGGCACCTCTCCGGCCCCGTCGGCGAGGTCAACGCACGCGGAACCCTGTTCCGCACCGGCACGCTGCGGGGGGCGCGCCGGACCCTGCGGATCGCCCTGGCCGAGATCGGCCCGGGCGCCGTCGGCACGGGCGTGCACGTGGAGCGGGCGCTGACCACCTTCGACCCCGCCGTCCTGCTGTTCGTCGGCGTCGCGGGCGGGCTCAAGGAGGACGTGCGCCTCGGCGACGTCGTGGTGGCCGACGCCATCTACGACTACGAGACCGGCAAGGACGGGGAGGACGACTTCCGGCCCCGGGCCAAGACGGCCGCGCCCTCCCACGACGCCGTGCAGCGGGCCCGGGACGTGGCCGCGCGCGGGGAATGGCAGCGGCGGGCGCTGTCCAGCCCCCTGCCGGACCCGCCCCGGGCGTTCGTCAAGCCCGTCGCCGCGGGCAGCACGGTGGTCGCGCACGAGCGCTCGCGCACCGCCGAACGGCTGCGGCGCTACTGCGGCGACGCCCTGGCGGTGGAGATGGAGGGGTACGGGTTCCTGCACGGCGCGTACCTGACCTTCGGCACCCACGCGCTGGTGATCCGCGGGATCTCGGACATGCTCAGCGGCAAGACCCCCGGATCCGACGACCTGTGGCAGCCCATCGCGGCCGCCCATGCGGCGGCCTTCGCCTGCGCGTTCCTGGACCTGTTCGACCCGGGGAGGTAGGGGCCGGGGCGGCGGCGCGGAGCCGCCGCCGCCCCGGACACACCCCCCGGCCCGACGAGAACCGGCATTCGACTCTGGTAGCACTCCACGGGAGGAAGTCATGGCGGCGGGCTGCGGCAGTACCTGCGACGAGAACACGGGCTACCACGGCCCGGGGTGCCCCAACCACCCGAATCCCCCGCCCCCGTCGAGCTTCACGGGAGGAAGCGGCGGCGGAGGTGGAGGTGGCGGTGGGGCGGGGTGCCTGCTCATCCTCTGCGTGGTGGGCTCCCTGGTCGTGTACCTCGGCTGGTGACCCCGACAGCACGACCCGTGGTCGAAGAAGCCGGGCTGACCAGCGAGGCAAGTCCCCGTCAACACTGACAGGGGCGAGAAGAAGCGCCGCCGCGACGATGAGTAGGAGTCACAGGGACAACTACGAACCTGACCCACGGGGGGCGCCGGACCGAGCGGTCCGGCCCCCTCCGGCGTTGCGGGGTGGTGGCTATCTCAGTCCGATGACTCCGATCGGAGCTTTCTCAACGGAGAGCCACCAGTTCTGTGAACAGGAAGCTTTCGAAAGCAGAAACCATCACGCCCCCCGGAACCACCTGGATCCGAGCGCTTTCATCCTCCGAAAGATCCCGACCGAAGACATCTTCGATACTGCTCGGCTCCGAACCATCCCACGGATAAACCGTCACCGTCGCAGGACCAGAACCATCGGATGCCCAGTCTACGACGTAGAGAGCTTCGCTCGTGGCACTGACATCGTGCCCGGATCCCTCTGAGAGTGTAATCGTGTCAGGGGACAGAGCGCCCTCTTCAGCCAGAGTGTAGGTGCTCCCATTTCGAACAAGGAACATCGCTCCCGACCCCCCGGGAACGCTTCCCACGATTCTGAAGTCCTCCCGCTCACCTGACGATATCATCTCTCCGGTAGCAGAATCGGCAACCGCGAATGTCTGCGATTCCTCGTGATCAAAGTAGACCCGTGTCCCGTCATGCGAAACAGAGATATTGGGAGGAAGCCCACCTGAAGAGATGGGATCCTCGTACACCCATTCAAGCTCACCGGTGGCAGCATTTACTGTATGAACGACTACTCTGCTGGCACCAGAAGTCCCACCATCATCAGCGAGACAATAGACGGGAACAAAGACATGCACATAACCTGCGAAGAACCGAGTACTCCCACTGTCGCTCATGGATGTGTCCGGCTGACATGAAGGGGAACCATCGAAATCCCAGACATGCTCACCGGATGTTGCACTGAACCCGCTGACCATGGATCCTGCATCGGCGCGAACAACAGTGTCGCCAGCAATATCAAGAGAGATTGATCTTTGGGGAAGCGTCAGGCGCCTCTCCGGGTGAGGATACTCGAAAGGGTAGGATTCCGCATGGTTCACACGGCCGCTAGCCGAATCCAAACCAACCAATTCAGAAGTTTCTTCAACACCGTCCGGCTGCTCGTACGTCGTGAAGTAGGAAACGACATTTTCTCCCCACGGAGCGGCACCAAGTCTCGCGTTAGCCCCTGGCCATCTGTATCGCCACGACTCCGTTCCTGCATCAGGATTAATTACCAGGGCGCCGCTCGTCAACCCAATAAGGGCACCTGATGAAATCGGCCAAACTCGATAGGCGCTCTCCCCCTCAGGAAGTTCAAGCCTCCACGAGACTTCACTAACACCTGAAGGGATATCCGGGTTCTCCTCTGACCCGCTGCTCAGCGTACTCTGAACAGAGCTTCCACGCGAGATGTCGACAGCCATGCCGAGGGACGCCATCACACCAACAGCCAGTACCGCAGAGGTGATGCGACGCGGGCGAGGCCACTTCATGTCATTCGTTGCCAACCAAATACTGATCAGCACCTGCACGAGACAGACCGAAGCAGTGACAAGCAAAACGAGTGTTAGCTCATAGACCTCCCCTAAACGGAGTTGAGCAGACCATTGGCCAATGACATTGGCGAGACTGGTTCCGCCCAAAAGGATCGCGAGCACAGAGACGAACCAGAGCAGCAGGATGAACCATTTTTCGCGGAACCTACTCCACCAAGAAAGAGCCCAACCGAAGAGGAGGATGCCCGATATCGCGGCGACACCCATCGTTATATAGATCGGAGTCGGGGCGCGAAGCGCACCGGCATCTGCCACCGCGAAGTGAACAATAGAGGGGACCAACCCAAGAACCACAGCGACAAGTACAAGTTTGTTTCGCATTAGATTTTGCATCCTAATTTTTGTACTCACGCAGCATCAAAATCAGCTTCTTCGACCAGGATTGATGATCTCATCATACTGCTCCCGAGTGGTGGCTCGAATATTGGCCTCAGAGAAAGCCTCGTAACCTTCTTGATTAGCCTCGACGTGATCTTCGATCATCGCATTTTCAGATTCGCTAAAGTTGTCCTCTTTGATGGTTTCCGTGAGCCCTCCAGGTTCTTCGTGACTAGACATGTCAGTGGACACTGGAAGTTCCCCATTCTCCAGGATGGAATCAGAGATGTCACCCAAAGAAATGTCTCCATTATCGATCATTCCGTGGAGGATCTGCAATTGAACATCAAAACGGTAGGTGTTCTCATCACGTGGACGAAAACCTTCATGTTGCCCTGACACCTCTTCATGAGACGGATAGATCTCGACACCATTTTGGACCGCCGCTGCAGCAAGCGCCTTCCCGCTGTCTCCAATAAAACCTCCGGCTCCCCACGGAATCGGGCCCGACGCTGAACCGATGGCGATATTCCAAGCGTTGGTCTTGACATCAATTTCCCGCTGATACGCATCAGCGCCGCTTGCATAATCCCCCATGATGTGGTTGTCGAAGGCAGACTCAAAAAGATATGTAAGTCTGCCGTTATTTCTGGCTACCTCTTCGTCGACAGTCCCCGTTTCCCACATCTCATCAACCGAATCTGTCCTCGTTCCGATTACAGATTCGTACATCTCAGCTGCGGATGCTTCATCACCCATAATGAGCTCCATAAATCTGACTCGACTCATGGGAGTCAATGTGAGATGATGACCATCCTCAGCAAGCGGATACTTCTCCGTGTCTGCATCCGTGTCAAACGTGTTGGAACTTGAAGAGCCTGACCCGAAATCGTTGATATATGCCTCGAACACTTCGAGGAGACCACGTGTCGCCAACGGGTTGACCTCACCCATTGGCTGACTCTCATCGAATGGCTCACCCCCGATTGTAGTTAGGGATTCAAAAAGCTCCTCCTGGGTTATGTAGTCAACCAGTCCTGCTGCCGCATGGCCAGCAAGTTCCTTTTCTTCAGGTGACCCGTTGCGACGATCATCAGCAATCCAGTCCACAAATTCTCGAGCAACCGCACCATCATCATCCCAATCGTAGGCAAACAGTGTCTCGACCATTCTCTGGCGGATATTGTCCTTGCTGTCATCCGTCCAAGGATATCCGTAGTCCGCACCGTCAGGATATTCGCCAGTCATGATGGCGTAACTTGCATCTTCATTCCTGAGCCCGACGGACAAAAGATCTCTGTAGACATCTTCGGGCGTGTGAACAGTAGGCTGATCAATCAACTCAACATTCCCGGAGACCGTGTCGATGATGTTGAGCGAGAGTTCGGCCCCTCCACGAAGTGGTTCTCCGTCTCTACTGGAGGATGTTCCACCGAGGAGATCTCGTACAAGTTCGAAATCTTCCTCCCATTCACCGTAAACGTTGCCCCATCCGTCACCCCTCCGGAGGCCACTGAAATCCGGACCTTCAACAGTGGTTCTCACGGGCTCAGGAACGTTCTCATAGCTTCCTCCGAGCGATTCATCAGATGATACGAGAACTGCACCGCCCAGAGCATCGATAATCTCGGCTTCCTGCTCATCCGAGAAGTGTTCACTCTCACGGATAGCTCGAAGGACCTCTAGATAATCACCCTCAGAGACTGCGATTTCTCCAGTTTCCGGGTCTCGCTCGTGTCCGGCATATTCGTTATCTAGTGCAGCGTTCAGTTCGGCCAGGAACTCCATGTGCTCCTCGTCTAGCCGGCCGCCTTCCTGCTGCCTGTGCTGCGCAAGAGCCAAAATTGCCTGCAGGACAGGAAGATCCCTTGCGAGCATGTCCGCACCGGCCTCGTTCCCGTCGATGGCCAGCTTGATATCGTTTCCAAGAGTTCCCCCTGACAGGTCTTCCTCTCGGAAAGCGATGTATTCGGGGTCTCCTGTGATCACGTAACCAAGGCCACCGGGAGCAGGACCAATAAATCCGCCTTCGGTCAGAGCTCGGATACCCTCAGGCGTGGGCCCTGCTAGAAGATCACTGGAACACTCGTCAGCTTCAGTTTCGAATTCTGTCCAGGCTGTCGTAGCTTTAGCATCATAATCTTCCTTTAGAGATATCTTTTCTTCGTGCGTACTTGCTGCTTCTACTTCTTCCGCCAGATTCGTCCTGTAGGTCTCGATCTTACCCTCGTATTCTTCGAGAGCGACGCTGTAACGCTCGAGAAGCCCAGCAGCATGGACGCATGCGAGTAGAGAGTTTTCCCAAGCACTCCTGTTCTCTGTTGCAACATCACGAATACTGGGCTCAATAAGTTCACTGAACTCAGTGGCAGTTACGTTAGCAATGGAATCGTATCTCTCCGACCTTCCGCGAATGTTGTCAATAAGCCCTTCAAACATCGATTTTGCCTCAATGAGAATGCCAGTAGTGGTGTAGCATTTCTCGGCTTTCAGCGTGTATTCTGCTTCAGGCATAAGAAGGACTCCTGGAGTGAATGGGAATTTCTTTTCAGAAAAGGTTGACTTCGCGTGAGACTGGCGATACCCGACTGTTGTTGAAGTCTTCCCCAGCCTCCGTGTCAGTCCGCGCGCCCTCGACAGCTCCAGCCTGGATATTCTCTCCTAGAGTTTCTGCGTGCCTCTGTACATCAGACATGAATTGTGCCTGGTCCTCACCGAACGTATCCCAGTGTGCAGGTGTGAATCCAGGTTCAGGTTTAGTCGCTCCCCTCGCCGCGACGACAGCCTCCGCAAAGTCCCTGGGAAGGTGGAAGAGACGTGCTGCGGCCTCAAGAGCGGCATCGCCTCCGGAATGAGCCTCGTTGGGGTTCATCGCTACAGCCATGGTGCTCCGTTCTCACCTAGCATCTGACCTGGGGAAACTCCGCAAGTTACCCGTAAGCAGATGATTACGGGCGATCCTCGCGTAGGTGGTCAAGATAGCGGATGTACGTGACATCCGGATATCAAGGGGCGGCCTGACCTCCTCTAACACTGTCCATGACCACATCTGGTCATGTAGTTGAATCCGGTGGGCAGACCGGCCGGGCCGGGGCGCCCCTCTCCCGCCCCGGCCCGGTCTTCCCCTCCTGCTCAGACAGCCCTCCTCGGCCGCGGCACCCGCCCACGCGTCCCCTGCCCACTCGGGTCCACCACCGCCCACACCGTGAGCGGGTTCCCCGACCGCCCGAACCACCCCCACGCCCGCGACAGCTCCTCCACCAGGCGCAGCCCGAGCCCGTCTCCCCCGAACCCACCGCCGCCCACGCCACCCGCCCCGCCCACGCACGGCACCGACGGCTCCCCGGCCCCGCCGCCCACCACCCCGTCGTCGGTCACCGCGATCCGGAACAGGCCCCCGTGCCGCTCCATCTCGACCCGCACCCGCCCGAACGGCCGCCCCGACGCCGTGTGCCGCAGCGCGTTCGTGTGCAGCTCCGACAGCACCACCAGCAGCGCATACGCCCGGTCGTAGCTCAGCCCCGACCCGTGCCAGCACCACTGCCGCGCGGTCCCCACCTGCCCCGGCAGCGGCCCGAAGCTCGCCATCCGCACGCCCGGCCGCCCCGGCGGGATCCGCCTCGGCAACCCGTCGATCCCCCGCGCCTCACCCGGCTCCCCCATCGCCTGCTCCCCTTCGGCCCGTTCCTCACCGTCCGGGATCAGGCTCCCAACGGGCCGCGGACTTGGCCCCCTCGCATGGAGTTTTCGCGAAAGTCCACCCGCCCCGATGGAGTTTTTGCGAAACTCCATCGGGTGAGGAATGAGAATGGTAGGCCCCCTTTGTCCTTTTCCGATATGCAAGCATCGAGCATGGCCAAGGTGAGCACGGACATCCGGGAACGGTGGGGCGGCGTCCTCCAGCAGCGGCGCGAGGCCCTGGGCATGACCCAGGAGAGGCTGGGCAGAGCGCTCGGTGTCAAGGGAACGGCCGTGTCCAACCTCGAACGCGGACGCACCTCGCCGACGGCGGAGGTCCTGGCGACGCTGGACGAGGTGCTCGGGACCGGCGACGAGCTGACCATCCTGTGGGACGACCTCGTCAAGGAGGGCAAGATCCCCTGGCTGGGTCAGATGGAGGAGTTGGAGCAGAAGGCCGCCTCCATCCTGGACTGCCACCCCTTCCTGGTGCCCTCGCTGCTCCAGACCCGCGCCTACGCGACCGCGGTCATGCGGGCGGTCACTCCCTGGGAGCCGCGCGCCACGACCGACTCCCGTGTGCGCGACCGCATCGCTCGCGGCGAGCGCTTCCAGAACGCGCAGACCCCGGTGATGATGGTGGTGATCGGCCGCGCGGTCCTGCTGGACCCGATCGACGAGGGGCCGATCATGCGCGAGCAGCTGGAGCGCGTCCACTCTCTCGCATCGAGTGAGCGGATAACCTTGCAGATCACGAACGAGCCCCTGAACCCGGGGCTGGTGGGGCCCTTCTCGGTGCTTGATCCGGCGCCGGAGCGGGAGATCGTCTACGTGGAGTCGGCCTACAAGGGCCAGTTCATCGACGATCCCTCCGCCGTGGCAGAGTTCAAGATGCGGTTCCACCGGCTGCAAGCGGCAGCGATGCCACCGAGCCAGTCGCTGCGGCTGATCGAGAAGACGATTGAGGGATTCCGTCATGAGTGACGCCCAGTGGCACAAGAGCACCTACAGCGGGGGCTCGCACCAGAACTGCGTAGAGGTCGCCGAGGGCGCGTCCGAAACCCTGGTTCGGGACACCCGGCACCGCGAGCACGGGCACCTCGGCTTCAGCAACCCCGCCTGGACCGGCTTCCTCTCCTCCATCAAGAGCGGCCGCTGACCCCAGACCGACGACCCTCGTTCCGCACCGGGAACGGGGGTCTTTCTGTGCCTCATGACTGATTCAACCCACATATCCCACATACGGTTTTTGCCCCTCACACCCCACCCGATCTGGGAAAACACCACCTCCCCGAATTTTTTCTTCATTACTTCCCCGTAGCCCGCCCACAACCCCACCCCATCCCCTAATCTCGATCCCGACAACCGCATACGAAGACCCCGCGACGTTTACTCAACGCCCGGGGTCGTGGCCAGCAACTCATACCTTTTAGACCAAGGATTGCCAGCGTGCTCCATCTTATCGCTGCCCTCCTGGCCCCCGTCGTGGGCTCAGTGCAGGGCCTCCTCGCCTCCCCGCGCGGCCGCCACGCGGCGCGCCGCCACCGCTCCACCCGGGTCCGCCGCTACGCACCGCCCCCGGCGCCCGCCCCCACCCCGGAACCCGTTCCGACCAGCGCGTCCGTCGCGCAGCGCCCGCGACGCACCACCGCCCCGGCGCCCCGCCTCGCTCCCCCGTCGGAGCACATCCCCGCCGACGACGTCGCCCTCGTGCGCCCCTACTACGCCGCCCACGAGCGGGACCGCGCACGGACCAGCGCCAGCACCGCGAAGAACCCCGCGCCTCGAATCCCCCAGCCGCGCGTCCCCGAGGGCGACCTCCTCGCCCCGCCGCTGTCCCCCTCCCCCGGTGAGTTCGCGGAACTCGCCGCCCTCGTCCGCACCTGGCAGCAACGGCAGGACCGGCGAGAGAACCGCGAGGGGGTGACGGTGGCATGACCGCACCGCACGTCTTCTGGGAGCACCGCGTCTACACCGGCGAGTTCCGCGAACTCTCCCGGGTCCGCTCCGACCTCGCCCGCGACCTGGACGGCTTCGACCCCGACCTGGTCGACACCCTCCGGCTCTGCCTGTCCGAGCTGTTCGCCAACACCCTCAGGTACACCGACTCCGGCACCGCCTACGGCGAGGTCATCCGCACCCTGTCCATGCCGGACCCGGCCACCCTCCGGCTGTCGGTCAGCGACTCCGGGGGCGGCGGGGGCGTCCCGCGCGTCCCCGCCGAGCGCACCCGCGACGAGTGGGACTGGTCGGAGGGCCAACGCGGGCTCCTCCTGGTCGAGAACCTGTCCACGAACTGGGGGCACCTCCCGCTCGGCCCCTGGGGCGACCTGGGCACCAACGTGTGGGCGGAGTTCGGTCTCGACCCGGCCACCGTGCCCGCCGGTCTGCGCCCCTTCGTCTTCACCGCCGACTGACACCCTGACGTTCTGCACAGCGAAGCCGCCCCGCTTTTCGGGAGCAGGTCCGAAAAGCGGGGCGGTCGTCAGAGGCGATCACTCGGATCGCCCGGCACCCTGAGCGCTACGCGCAGAGCTTGTCGTCGAGATCCCTCTGCCGCTTCGCGATGATCAGGTCCGGCGTGGTGTCGTGCAGCAGGCGGTCGGCCGTGCCGTCGATGTGGAAGCCGGGGGAGAAGAAGAACCGAGGGCCTGCCGGGTTCGCCAGACGCCAGTTGTCCGCGCTCATCCGCTGTTGCATCCGCTCGAACCGGTGGTCGAAGAGCTCGAACACCGGCTGGACCCTTACCGTCCGCCGGATGGGGGTGGCGTCCAGCCACACCTCGGTGCAGGGCTCGATGAGCATGGCCCGGAGCCGGCTGACGTCATGGGCGGCCCCCCAGGACCACGAGTGGTCCCGGCTCTTGGTCTTCGTGGTGCTGAAGATGTCGTCGGCCACCGTCTTGGAGATGGAGAACCCGGTGCTGGTGGACACGTCGAAGGCCGTCGCGTAGGCGACGGTCAGCTCGTAGTAGTCGTCGCCCGTTCCCCGGTTCTGGTGCACGGCGGTGATCCGCCGTGTGAACCCGGGGTGGTCCCACGCGCCGAGCACGGGGAAGTGGCACTGGCCCCGCACGGTCTCCCAGGGACCGCGCGGAGCGAATTCCCCGTTCCGACGGACGTAGTCGCGCTTGGGCAGGAACTCGCCGGTCTCGTTGTTGAACGCCCCCTGGACCCGTTTGCCCGGACCGAACGCGCAGAGGTCGCCCAGCAGGCCGTCGACCTCGAACGACTCCTGGTCCTTGAGGTTGATCGCCCCGGGGATCGGGGCGTCCTCCGTCTCCGGGGCCTCCTCCGAGAGGTCCACCAGCGCCGGTTGTTCGGGCATCCCCGCCATCGGCGGCATCTGCATCTGCGAGCCCCCGCCCCCGCCACCCGGATGCTGCGGCGTGGCGGGGCTCTGCGGCCTCGGCGGCTGTCCGCCGTGCCCGGGGGTCCAGTCGACGGGGTCCTGCGCGTACGCCGCCGGGCTGACGATGGCCTGTCCGCCCAGAACCACGACCGCGGACAGGGTGACCGCCGCCGCTCTGGTGAGGAACGCTCCCCGCTTGCGTTTTTCCCGTCTCATGGACTCCTCCGCATCATCGACCCGATAACGCCTCAGCTCCACAGGGCGCGATGTCCGGAAAATGACGTGAATCGATCATCCGAAAAGAGAACATGCGCGGAACCCTGGGACCTTAGAGGCGGTCAACGGCAGATTAACTCCTTACCTGCCGGAAGCGTCCACGACGCGCCCAGCGAACCGAAGAGTCGGATTCTTCCCAAGCACCCCGTTCACGGTCGGCTCGGGAACGGGAAGAGGGCGCCCTGAATTACCCATATATCCCTTTTGCCGCAATAACCAAAAAAGCAACAAAAGGAGCGGAACATCAGATCCACGGCATCGCTCCCGACCCGAACCACCGGGCCGGAACGCGACTTCGCGCGGGCACGGCGACGCCCCCGTCGGAACGGTCGTCCGGCGGGGGCGTCGGCAGCGGTCGGCGGGCGGCTCACACGGCCAGCGGGGACTCCACCGGCAGGGAGGTGTCCGTGGCCAGCTCCAGCGTCGAGGCGGGCAGCCCGGCCGCCACCACCTCGGCACCGAGCGCCGCGATCATCGCGCCGTTGTCGGTGCACAGGCGCGGGCGCGGCACCCGCAGTTCGATCCCGGCCTCCCGGCAGCGCTCCTCGGCCAGGGCGCGCAGCGCCGAGTTGGCCGCCACGCCCCCGCTGATCACGAGGGTGCTCACACCGTGCTCCACGCACGCGTCCACGGCCTTGCGGGTGAGCACGTCCACCACCGACTCCTGGAAGGCGGCGGCGATGTCGGCGACCACCAGCGGCTGACCGGCGCGCTCGGCGTCCTCCACGTGCCGGGCCACGGCCGTCTTCAGCCCGGAGAAGGAGAAGTCGTAGGTCCCGTCGCCCCACTTGCCGCGCGGGAAGCGGATGCCCCGCGGGTTGCCCGTCCGGGCGGCCCTGTCGATCGGCGGCCCGCCCGGGTAGGGCAGCTCCAGCAGGCGCGCCACCTTGTCGTAGGCCTCACCGGCGGCGTCGTCCACGGTGTCGCCCAGCGAGACCACGTCGGTGGCCAGGTCGTTGACCAGCAGCAGCGACGTGTGGCCGCCCGACACCAGCAACGCGACGGCGGGCTTGGGCAGCGGCCCGTGCTCCAGCTGGTCCACCGCCACGTGGCCGACCAGGTGGTTGACCCCGTACAGCGGCTTGTCCAGGGCCATCGCGTAGGCCTTGGCTGCGGACACCCCGACGAGCAGGGCTCCGGCCAGGCCGGGACCGGCGGTGACCGCGATCGCGTCCACGTCCGACAGCTTCACGCCCGCGGAGTCCAGGGCGCGCTGGACGGTCGGGGTCATCGCCTCCAGGTGCGCGCGGCTGGCCACCTCGGGGACCACGCCGCCGAACCGCGCGTGCTGGTCGACGCTGGAGGCCACCTCGTCGCCGAGCAGTTCACAGCCGCGCACGAGACCGACGCCGGTCTCGTCGCACGACGTCTCGATCCCGAGGATCAACGGATGGTCGCTCACGGGTTCCCCTCCCCACCGGACCCCTGTCCGGGTCGGGCCGTGCGGCGCATGACGATCGCGTCGGCCCCGTTGTAGTAGCCGCGCCGGACACCGATCTGCGTGAAGCCGAAGTCGGCGTACAGCTTCTGCGCGCGCGGATTGTCCTCGCGCACCTCCAGGAAGACGTGGACGACGCCCTCGTGTTCGGCCCGGTCGAGCAGCGCGGTGAGCAGCGCCCGGCCGATCCCGTGCCCCCACACCGGCTGGGCCACGGCCATGGTCTGGACGTCACCCTCCGGCGGCACCGAGCGCAGGCCCGCGTAGCCCACGACCCGGTCGCCCGACTCGGCCACGACGTAGTGGCGCGAGGGCTGGGTGAGCTCGTCGCGGAACATGCCCTCGGTCCACGCGTCCTCGGGGAACAGTGCCCGTTCCAGGTCCATGGCCGCCGGGAGGTCCTCGACGGTCATCGGGCGCAGGCGCACCCCGTTCGCCCCGGCCTCCCCGCTCACTTCACCCACTGCCGGACCTTCTTCGGCGCGCCGGGGGCCACGGCGTCGGGACGCCGCAGGTAGAGGGGGGTGGGGTCGGGCAGATTCTCGCCCCGGTGCAGGCGCAGCAGCGCCAGTTCGACCATGGCGGCGGCGTCGGGGTGCAGCGGTTCCGGGGCCGCGGCCGCGTCGCCGAGGACGTCGGCGTACATGGCGGCGCCGTGGCCGACCAGGGGCAGACCCCCGGTGTCGACCTCGGCGGGCCGGTCGACGCGCACCTCGCCCACGCGTGTGAGGTGGTCGTCGTAGCGGGCCCAGAACACCTCCTTGCGGCGGGCGTCCGTCATCGCGACGAAGGGTTCCGTGCGCCCCGTGGCGAACGCGAGCGCGTCCAGCGTGGTGACACCGTGACAGGGCACGCCGAGGGCGTCGGACAGGGCGTGGGCGGTGGACAGGCCGACCCGCAGCCCGGTGTAGGGGCCGGGGCCGATCCCGACGGCGACGCCGTCGAGGTCGCCGAGTGCGACCCCCGCCTCCTCGGTGAGGCGGCGGATGGTCGGGCTGAGCAGTTCACCGTGGCGGCGGGCGTCCACGGACGAGGCGCTCGCGCGCAGGGTGAAGGCGCCGTCCGCGGAGCGCTCGCCGATGGCGGCGGTGACCGCCGGGGTGGCGGTGTCGAAGGCCAGGAGCAGCACGGGCGACCGCCTCATCCGCGCCCGGCGGCGATGCCGGGCAGGTCGACGTCGGACCACCGGTCCCCGACGGGGATCAGGTGGACGGTTCTGGTGTCGTCGGGGTGGCGCTCGATCCGGATCTCCAGCCGGTCGTCGCTGAGCCCCTCGGCGACGCCCTCGCCCCACTCGACGACGGTGACGGAGTCGGGGAGGGTCATGTCGAGGTCGATGTCGTCGATCTCGTCCGGCCCGCCGAGCCGGTAGGCGTCCACGTGCACGAGGCTGGGACCGCCGGCCAGGGACGGGTGGATGCGGGAGATGACGAAGGTCGGTGAGGTGACCGACCCGCGTACGCGCAGGCCCTCGCCCAGGCCCTGGGTGAACGTGGTCTTGCCCGCGCCGAGGGGCCCGGACAGGATCAGGAGGTCACCGGGGCGGGTGAGGGCGGCCAGGTCCCGTCCGAGGGCGCGCATGGCGCCGTCGGTGGCGGCCGTGACCTCGTGGACGGCGGGCGCGCCCGTGGCGGTGGCTGTTACGTCTGTCATCTGACTCGCAGCTTGTGTCGGTAGTGGGTCGGGTGGTGACCGGGCACGCCGCGCCTGGCGCGCCGGAGGAGACCTCCCCACCCAGGCTAGACGGGGTGCGGAGGCGGCTGGGACGCTCGGCGGCGTCCGGCTCAGGCGCCGCCGGTGTACTCCCGAGGAACCCGCGCGCCCACCCGCGTGACGATCTCGTACGGGATGGTGTCCAGGACCTCGGCCCAGTCCCCGGCGGTCGGGGTCGCGGCGTGGTCGGTCGGATCGCCGAACAGTACCGCGTACTCCCCCGCCTCCACCGGCTCATCGCCTACATCCACAACGAACTGGTCCATGCAGACTGTTCCCGAGATGATGTGAGCGCGCTCTCCGAGCAGCACGGGACCCTTGTTGGTGGCGTGGCGCGGAACGCCGTCCGCGTACCCGAGGGGCACCAGTGCCAGGGTGGTGTCGCGGTCGGTGACGTAGCGGTGTCCGTAGGAGACCCCGCTGCCGGGGCCCACGCGCTTGGTGAGGGCGACGCGGGACCGGAGGGTCATCGCGGGCCGCAATCCGGGCACGTCGAAACCCGGGATCGGAACGAGTCCGTAACTGGCGATACCGCCGCGCACGAGGTCGAAGCGGGCCTCGGGGAGCGTGAGCAGGGCCGCCGAGTTGGCGATGTGCCGGACCTCGGGGGTGAGGCCGATCTTGTCGGCCGTCTCCAGGGCCTCGTGGAAGTTCGAGAGCTGGAGCGCGATCGACGGGTGGCCGGGCTCGTCCGCGCACGCGAAGTGCGACCACACTCCGCTGACGCGCAGATCACCGGCGTCCTCGGCGCGGGCGGCCGCCTCCGCCAGGGCGGGCCACTCGGCGGCGTTGACGCCGCCGCGGTTGAGCCCGGTGTCGATCTTCAGTTGGACGCGCGCGGGCCGCCCGAGTTCGCGCGCCGCGGCGACGACGGTGTCGAGGACGGCGCGGTCGCTGACCCCGAGGTCGATCCCGGCCGCGACGGCCTCCGCCACGGGTTCCCCCGGCGGGATGATCCAGGCGAGCACGGGCGCGGTGATCCCGGCCGCGCGCAGGCCGAGGGCCTCGTGGATGAAGGCGGTGCCGAGCCACGTCGCGCCGCCGGCGAGGAGCGCGCGAGCCGCCGGAAGCATGCCGTGGCCGTAGCCGTCGGCCTTCACCACACCCATGAGAGGGGTGCCGCCGGCGTGCTCACGGAGCAGCCGGGCGTTGTCGGCGATCGCGTCCAGGTCGACGCGGGCGTGCGCGAAGTGAGCCATGCCTCCAGTGTTCCACGTGTGGGTTACCGCTCGGGAGCTGCGGGTATGTGGGCTACGACCGAGTTCGAGGCCGTTTCTGGGGGGATCGGCATGGGCGAGTTCGGAAGTGAGCGTCCGGTCGACGCGGTACGGCTGTGGTCCGGGGGACTGGCCACGGCCGTGGTGGCGGCACTGGTCGTCCTGGTCGGCACTCTGATCATCCGGGGGGTTCTGGGGATTCCCGTGCTCGCTCCGGAGGAGGCCGGTGACCTGGGTGACTCCGGGACCGTCGCCTACGCGTTGATGGCGGCCGCGGCGGCACTGCTGGCCACGGGCCTGCTGCACGTGCTGCTGCTCGCGGCGCCGCGACCGCGCGCGTTCTTCGGCTGGATGATGGGTCTGATCACGGCGGTCGCCGCGGTCACGCCGTTCCTCCAGGGCGCCGAGCTGGCCAGCCAGATCGCCACGGCGGTCATCAACCTCGTCGCCGGGGTGGCGATCGCGACGCTGCTGAGCGGCGTCGCGGGGACCGCCGTCATCCGGTCCGGGAGGAGGTCGCGCCCGGTGTTACGGCACGAGGGCATCCTGCCGGACGTGGACCGGTCCGACTACCGCGGGGATTCGCGGAGGTTGTGACCGGGACCGGCACCGGAACCGCGGGGCCGGGGCCGGGGCCGGGGCGGCGGGCGGAGAACGGCCGACGGGTACGACGGGCCGACACAGGCAGCCATGGGGGGCGGGGCCGGGAGTCCCGCCCCTTCCGTCGTGCGCGGCGAGGGTCCGGCGTCGGCGTCGCACGCAACGACCCGCGCGCGCCGCTCCACGCGGCTCCCACGCCGTGCGGCCGCCGCGCCGCCGCGCGGACCTCACTCCACGGTGACCTCCACCGGCAGGGGGTCCATGCTGATGAGGGTGGCCAGCGCGCTCGCCTCCTCCTCGGGGAAAGCCCCGCTGATCGCCGTGCTCCCGCCCGACAGTCCGACCTCGCAGGCGACGTCGGGGGAGAGCTCCGGCGCGGTGACCACCTCCCCGTCCACCACGATCGCGAGGCGGCGCTCCGGGCTCCCCGCCGGGTGGCACGCCGCCTCGCCGGTCATCCGGGCCCACGTGTCGGCTCCCCTCTCGGTGAACGCGACGTTCACCAGCCACGCGGAGGCGATCGGGCTGTGCTCGGTCTCGGCGGACGCGACCCCGCCGTTGTCGAGCGCCGCCGGACCGAGCAGCAGATCGCCGCTCCCGTCCGGTGACGGCAGGACCAGCTCGGCGTCGGAGCGGTCCTCGGCGCCGGGCTCACCGACCGGCCCCGCCAGCCCCACGACCGGATGGACCGTCAGGCTCCCCCTCCGTTCCATGAGGGCGACGGCCTCCTCGACGTCCGCGTCGCGCGGCAGCTCGACGGTGACCGTCCTCCCCCCGGCGGTGACCACGGGCTCACCCGCCTCCATGCTCCGCACCCGCCGCACCAGGAGCTCGGCGACGCGGTCCACGGTCTCGGGGGAGACGGTGGCGGTGGGGTCCCCCACCCGGAAGGCGACCGTCTCACCGCCTCCGGGGCGCGCGGACCACCACACCCAGGCCATCGCGCCGGCCAGAACGATCATGGTGAGGGCGGCGGCCGCGAAGACCGCGATCAGCCACCCGCGGCCGCGGCTGCGGGGTGTCGGGGGGTGGGGGTACACGGGGTTCCTTCCTGGAGAACCGTGGGAAAGCCGACCCGCGCGCGAGGATCGGGGAGGCACTGTCCCAGCGTGTCATCGTGGCGGATGGAAGCCGACCCGCGCGCGAGGGTCGGGGAGGCCGGCTCCCCGGCCGGCTCACATCATCGGGGCGATGACGACCCGGTAGCGGTCACCGTCCTCGGTGGACACATCCCGGCGGAAGTCGTTGACCCGGTTGACGGACCGCTGGACCACGTCGCCGTCGATCTCGCTGGTATCGACCTTGGGAAGGTACTTCTCCACCGCGCGCAGCGCCTCGTCGACGGTCATGGCGGTCTCCCGCCGCTCCGGGACGATGCGCCACCCGGCGTCGGCGAGGCGGCTGATGGCGATCCGGAACATACCGGTCTCCCTGCGGTCTCGGGGGGCTCTGAGCGCATTCTCCCCCATCACCTCGGACGCTGTGAAGTGCCTGTTGTGCTGTTGACGCACGTTCGATCGATGTGCGCCCGATGTCCGTTCCGCCCGTCCCGGGCGCCCGTGCGTCACAGCCAGGTGACCCGCGAGTCCTCCAGGTCGTAGCGTGCGGCGACGATGTCCAGGAGCCCGGAGTCGACCCTGTCCCGCAGGTCGGGGTCCTCCCGCAGCGTCTCGGCGACGTACCGCGCGTTGGCGCGGACGCAGTCGTCGACGAAGTCGTCGCCGTCGTCGGGCGTGGACTCGACCACGGGAAGGATCCGCTCGACCAGGTAACCGATGTGGCCGTGCGGGATCTCGCCGCTCCGGTGTGCCTCGACCGCCGCCGTGACCGCGCCGCACGAGGAGTGCCCCAGGACGACGACGAGCGGTACCTCCAGGTGCTCGGCGGCGTAGCTGAGGCTGCCGAGGACGGACTGGTCGAGCACCTCGCCGGCGGAGCGGATCGTGAACAGGTCCCCGAGCCCCTGGTCGAAGACCAGCTCCGGGGGGACGCGCGAGTCCGCGCAGCCGAGGACCGTGGCGAAGGGGTACTGCCCGTCGACGAGCTCGGCTCTGCGGGCTCTGCCCTCGTGCGGGTGTCGGGAGTGGTGGCGGCGCCAGCGCCGGTTGCCCCACCGGAGCAGCCGGAGGGCGCCGTGGGCGTCCACGGAACCGGGGGAGACGGTGGGGACGGATTCGGCGAGGGCGGCGGCTGGAACCGCGGTCGCGGCGGCGGCGCCGGCGCCGCCGAGGAGGGAGGCGCGCAGGGCGCCGCGGCGTGAGATGGCCATGGGGGGTACGAATTCCTCACATAAGTAGTAAAACTACCGTGGGTATCACGGACGCCACAGAAACTACTCTTCCGGACCAGAGGGAAACCATGGGATTGACGGGTCCCTAACGCCGTTGATGGGACCCTGACGCCGCCAGGCGCACGATCGTGCGGCAGGACCCGCACCCGGCCCGAGCCCGCCGTTCCCGCCACCCCCGGAGACGGACCGCCCGGTGGTCGACGAGCGCCCTCTACGATGGGTTACCTACCGACCGTTCGTTAGGCGATCGGTCGCGTGTGGACCCGCCGACGTGGGTCGAGAACCCGTCCGCCCAGCGCACGCGCGCTCAGCAGGAGGTAGATTCGACAGTCGTGTCCCGAACTTCCCCAGCCGAACCAGCGCCCGCACGCGGCCAGGTCGCGCGGCGCCGCTCCGGCCGCCCCGGCCACGACGCCGATTCCGTCCTGCGCGTCGCCGCGCGCGTGTTCAACGAGCGCGGGTACGACGGCACGAGCATGGAGGACCTGGCCCGCGCGCTCGGCGTGACCAAGTCGGCCATCTACCACCACGTGAGCGGCAAGACCGAACTGCTGCGCCGCTCCCTCGACCTCGCCCTCGACGCGCTCTTCGCGGTCACACGGGAGGAGGCTTCGACCACCGGCCCGGCGATCGACCGTCTGGAGAACGTCCTCCACGGCAGCGTCCGCGTCCTGGTGGAGCAGCTCCCGCACGTGACCCTCCTGCTTCGGGTCCGGGGCAACACCGAGGTGGAAAAGCACGCGCTGACCCGGCGCCGCGAGTTCGACCACCTGGTCGCCGACCTCGTACGCGAGGGCATCGCCGCCGGTGAGATCCGCGACGACGTGGACCCGGCGGTCGCCTCCCGGCTGCTGTTCGGCATGGTCAACTCGATCGTGGAGTGGTACAAGCCCGACCGCGGGCTGGACGCCGACGAGCTCGCCGACTCCCTGTCCCGCATCGCCTTCAGGGGGCTGCGCGCCGACGGCTCCGCATAGGGGTCACAGCGGCGGCGTCCCGCCGCAACCAGGCCGGCGGCGTTCGGAGGAGGCCGCGCCGAAGACGTCGTTTGAGGGGTGGCCCCTCCGCGAAACGGCCCCGGCGATGACGGGCGACGGGTGGGCGGGGCCGTGTGGACGGTGGCTGTGTGGCCGGAACCGGACACATGATGTGGCCTCAACCCCTCGTGTCACAAATCACTGGATTTATAGCATGGGGTGTCCCCCACCCCAGCAGGTCCGGAGCGTCGCACCAGTGGTCCAGTACCTCGCGCAGAACGCCCTCACCCCCACGATCGCCTACACCGTCTCCGTCATCGGCTCTCTGCTCGGCCTCTCCTTCGCCGCGCGCGCCCGCCTCACCGTCAGCGGCGCCCGCTGGGTGTGGCTGGCCCTGGCCGCCCTCTCCCTCGGCGGCACCGCCGTATGGTCCATGCACTTCATCGCGATGATGGGCTACTCCGTGCCGGACGTCATCATCCGCTACGACCCCCTGCTCACCGTGGGCAGCGGCGCGCTCGCCGTGGCGGTCATGGCCGTCGCCCTGGCCCTGACGGTCACCCGGCCGACCAACGCCCGCCTGGTCGTGGGCGGCCTCATCTCCGGGATCGGGATCGTCTCCATGCACTACATGGGCATGGCCTCGATGAACTTCGTCGGGACCATGCGCCACGACCACGGCCACGTGATCGCGGCCACCGCCATCGCCCTGGTGGCGGCCACCGCCGCCCTGTGGTTCGCCTCCCGGCTGAGGGGCTCCCCCGTGATCGTCGGCGCCTCCCTGGTCATGGCCGCCGCCGTGACCGCCATGCACTACACGGCGATGGCCGGGGTCGACATCGCGCCTCCCGCCTCCGAGGGACGGCGTGCCGCCCCGTCGGGGTCCAGCGCCCACGACCTACTGCTACCGCTCATCGTGGGCCTGTTCGTGTTCCTGCTCATCTGCAGCCTCGTCCTCATGCTCGCGGCGGAGGACCGCGGCAGGACCGCCCCGGGCGCGCCGACCACGCGCGGGGAGGAGCGGCGCGACGGAGACGGACGGCTCGGGAGCGGCCGCGCCGACGCCGACGCCGCCTCCTACACACCCCGGCACTCGGCGCGCGGCGGCACACGGCCGCCCTCGCCCGACGACGACGTGTGGACGCCCCGCCGGCGCTGAGCCCCGCGCCAAGCCGACCCGCGCCCGAAAAACCGCTGGCCCCACCGAATCCGACCGGCCTACAATCGGCGGACCCGTACGCTCCGCGTACCACGGGGCCGACCGACGACGGAGAGGACGACGCCATGGCTGAGTTCACGTTCCACCCCCAGCCCATCCTGAAGATCGTCCGCGAGCCCTGAGGAACACCCTCCTCAACAGGGCTCGCCGTCACAGAGAGCCCGACGTGAGCACTCACGACCACTCCGCCGACGCCTCCGCGTCGCACCCCCTGGCCCCGTTCGGCTGGACCCCCCGTGTCGAGGCCGCCTTCGACTCCGTCGCCCTGACCAGCCAGCACGTCCTGCTGCCCGCCCGGGTCTGCGCGGCACGCAGGGGCGGCGCACAGGTCCTCCTCCCGAGGCCCGAGACCGCCGAACACTCCCCCGCCGTGCGCCGGGCCGCCCGCACCGACCCCGCCAGCGCCCCGACCAGCGGCGACTGGGTGGCGGTACGCCGCTCCGGCGGCACCTGGCTGATCGAGGCCGTCCTGGAACGCGCCTCGGCCCTCGTCCGCCAGGGCGTGGCCACCGACTCCCACGACCAGGTCCTGGCCGCCAACGTCGACGCCGTCCTCATCTGCGAGGCCGCCGACCAGGGGCCCAACGTGGGCCGTCTGGAACGCTTCCTGAGTCTGGCCTGGGCCAGCGGGGCCACCCCCGTCGTCGCGGTCACCAAGGCCGAACTCGCCGGCGACCGCCTCCCCGAGGTGGTCGAACTCGTCGAATCCGTCGCGGGCGGCGCCGACGTGTACACCGTCAGCGCCCACACCGGAACCGGTCTGGAGGATCTGGCCGCGCGCCTGCTGCCCGGCAGCACGTGGGTCCTTCTCGGTACCTCCGGCGCCGGGAAGTCCAGCCTGGTCAACGCGGTCTCCGGACGCGCCCTGATGGACACCGGCGAGATCCGCCACGACAAGCGCGGACGGCACACGACCACTCACCGCCAGCTCCTCACCCTGCCCGGCGGAGCCCTGGTGCTGGACATCCCCGGCGTGCGCCGGATCGACGTCCCGGGCGACGCGACCGGTGTCGACCGCACCTTCGACGACATCCAGGAGTTCGCCGCGCGGTGCCGGTTCGCGGACTGCTCACACGGCCCCGAGCCCGGTTGCGCGGTCGTCGCCGCCATCGACGAGGGCGAGCTGGACACCCGCCGCCTGGAGCGGTGGAACAAACTCCGGCGCGAGGCCGAGCGGAACCGGTCCAGGGCCGACCGGCGGCTGCGCGAGGAGGAGAAGCGGCGCTGGAAGGCGAACGACAAGGTCGCCAGGGACGCTCGGCGGCGTAAGCGCGGCCACTCCTTCTGACCGTTCACCCGCGCGGACGCCCGGCCTCCCCGTCAGGGGGCCGGGCGTCCGTCGGTTCGGGCGCCGAAGCGGCCGACTCAGATACCGAAGGCGCGCCGCGCGTTGTCGGCGACGGCCGCGGCCAGCTCGTCCTCGTCCATCCCCTTGGTCTGTGCCAGGGAACGCAACGTGTGCGGGATGAGGTAGGGGGCGTTGGGCCGTCCCCGGTAGGGCTTGGGCGTCAGGAACGGCGCGTCGGTCTCCACGAGCATCAGCTCCGGCGGCGCCACCCGGGCCGCCTCGCGCAGGGGTTCGGCGCTGGCGAAGGTCACATTGCCCGCGAAGCTCATGAAGTAGCCCCGCTCCGCGCAGACCTTCGCCATGTCGGCGTCACCGGAGAAGCAGTGGAAGACGACGCGCTCGGGCGCGCCCTCCTCCGACAGGATCCGCAGGACGTCCTCGTGCGCCTCGCGGTCGTGGATCATCACCGCCTTGCCGTGGCGCTTGGCGATGTCGATGTGGCGTCGGAAGGACTCCTCCTGCGCACGCGCCCCCTCCGGGCCGGTGCGGAAGGTGTCCATGCCGGTCTCCCCGACCGCGACCACGTGCGGCAGGGCGGCCAGCGCGTCGATCCCCGCCAGCTCCTCCGCCAGGCCCTCGTAGCCGCCGCCCGGACGGGCCTTGCCCGCCCAGTCGGTGTCGTCGACCTCCACACCCGTGGCTCCGTCGCCGTGCACGATGCGCGGCGCCTCGTTGGGGTGCAGCGCGACGGCCGCCCACACCCTGCCCGGGTGCGCCTGGGCGGTCTGGGCGGCCCAGCGCGACGACGGCAGGTCCACGCCCACCTGGATGAGCGGGGTCACGCCGACGCCCTCGGCCACCCGGATGATCTCCTCGACCCCGGGCGTCTGCATGTCCATGTGCGTGTGGCTGTCGGCCACCGGGACGCGCAGGGGCTCGGGCACGGGCGGCGGGGTCTGGCTGTTGCGCTCCTTGACCGCCTTGCCGCTACGCCTGGCCATCGGCGCCCTCCAGGCCCAGGCGTGCCAGCTCCTCGTCCACCACGGACGGGTCGAGCTTGGCGAACAGCGGCTGCGGACGGCTCAGCGGGGTTCCGGGGACGATCGGCCGGGACTCCCAGCGCGCCTCGTCGCCCGCGTAGTCCCCGGTGATCACCGGGTAGTCCACGGACTCCTCGGAGCCGCCGATGGTGTCGTGGCCGGTCTCCAGACGGGGCATGCCCGACCAGGTGCCGGTGCCGCCGAGCATCGCGTACACCTTGTTGGCCGATGCGGGCAGGAACGGCGTGAGCAGCGTGTTGGCGTCGCTGACCAGCTGGAGCGCCACGTGCAGGACGGTGGCCATCCGCTCCGGGTCGGTCTTCTTCAGCGCCCACGGAGCCTGGTCGGAGATGTACTTGTTCGCCTCGGCGACCGTGCGCATCGCCTCCTGGAGCGCCGCCTTGAACTGGGACCGCCCCAGCCTCTCCCCGACCGCCGCGAACGCCGCCCGCGACTCGGCCAGCACCCGCTGGTCCTCGTCGGTGAGCTCGCCCGCCGCAGGGATCTCGCCGAGGTTCTTGGCGGCCATGGAGATCGACCGGTTGACCAGGTTGCCCCAGGCCGCGACCAGTTCGTCGTTGTTGCGGCGCACGAACTCCGACCAGGTGAAGTCGGTGTCCTGCGTCTCGGGCCCGGCGGCCATGATGTAGTAGCGCAGGGCGTCGGCGGAGTAGCGCTCCAGGAAGTCGCGCACGTAGATCACCACGCGGCGCGAGGAGGAGAACTTGCGCCCCTCCATGGTGAGGAACTCGCTGGAGACCACCTCGGTGGGCAGGTTGAAGGAGCCCAGACCGCCCGCGTCGCCGCCGCGGTCGCCCTCGCCGCTGGCGCCGAGCAGGATGGCGGGCCAGATCACCGAGTGGAAGACGATGTTGTCCTTGCCCATGAAGTAGTACGAGCGGGCGTCCTCGCTCTGCCACCAGGCGCGCCACGCGTCCGGTTCCCCGATGCGCCGGGCCCACTCGATGGACGCGGACAGGTAGCCGATCACCGCGTCGAACCACACGTACAGGCGCTTGTTGGCGTTGTCGGACCAGCCCTCCAGGGGGATGGGCACACCCCAGTTGAGGTCACGGGTGACCGCGCGGGGCTGGAGGTCCTCCACGAGGTTCAGGGAGAACTTGAGGACGTTGGGACGCCAGTCGCCCTCCTTGCCCTTGAGCCACGTGGTGAGGATGTCCGCGAACGCGGGCAGGTCGAGCATGAAGTGCTCGGTGTCCACGAATTCGGGGGTCTCGCCGTTGATCCTGGACCGGGGGCCGATGAGGTCGATCGGGTCGAGCTGGTTGCCGCAGTTGTCGCACTGGTCCCCGCGCGCGCCGTCGTAACCGCAGATCGGACAGGTGCCCTCGATGTAGCGGTCGGGCAGCGTACGGCCGGTGGACGGTGAGATCGCGCCCTTGGTGGTGTGCGTGAAGACGTAGCCGTTCTCGTACAGCGTGGTGAACAGCTGCTGGGCGACGGAGTAGTGGTTGCCGGTGGAGGTACGGGTGAACAGGTCGTAGGAGAGGCCGAGGGCGACCAGGTCCTCGGCGATGATCCGGTTGTAGCGGTCCGCCAGCTCCCGGGCGCTCACACCCTCCTGGTCGGCCAGCACCTGGATCGGGGTGCCGTGCTCGTCGGTGCCGCTGACCATCAGCACGTTGTTGCCCGACATTCGCTGGAAGCGGGAGAAGACGTCGGAGGGGACTCCGAAGCCGGACACGTGACCGATGTGGCGCGGTCCGTTGGCGTAGGGCCAAGCGACCGCGGTCAGGATGTGGCGATTCGACGACATGTCTCAAGACTAAAGCCGCCGGGGCACGACCGCGCCCTCCGGCACGGGCGTCGCCCGCCCCGGACGACGCCCGGTCGGGGCCGCGGCCGGAAGCGGCCACACCCGGTGGTCCTCACGGTGGGCGCGGGAGCCGTACACGGTGGCCGTCGCGGCGGTGGAACGGTGGCGGGGGCGATGGTAGGAACGAGGGTAGGGGCGATGGTCGTCCACAGGGGGGCGGAGGACGATTCCCCCGGGCGTGACCGTGCCCGTATGCTCTGCTGAACGCCGCCGATCGCGACCGGGGCGCACGGCGGCTCCACAGTCAACCCGGTCCTTCGTTCGAGGCGGTGGTCACCACGGTTATCCGTGCTCTACCCCGCCCTGCCCACACCACCGTGCTCATCACCGGCATGGTGCTGATGGTCGTGCTCTCCCTGCCCACCGCCTCCGGCGCCGCCGCCGGGGCCGGAGCCTCCGCGCACACGTCGCACGGCGCCCCCGGTGTCGAGCGGACGGCCGGCTCCGACGAGACGGCCGGCTCCGACGAGACGGCCGGGAGAGCTGGGGGAGACACCGACGAGGGCCCCGGCGAACACGCCGGTCCGGGCGAGCGTCCGGTCCTGACGACCGCGGCGACCCCGGCCACCTGCGACCAGCGCGCCACCCCGCGCGACCTTCCCGACGCGGTGCCCGGTTGCGCGCTCCGGCTCGCGGCCTGGGAGCAGCCGTGGTGGCCGCTCCCCCGTCCGCACACCGACCCCCTGCCCGAACAGGTCACCTCCGGGGAGCTACCGCCCACGCGCGCGCCCCCTCTCACCGCGCCCGTCCTCGTCTGACCCCCGTCGGACCGCGCCCGGCCCCGGACGCGCCCGGCGATCCACCATCCGCAGTGAGAGGTTCCACCCCTTGTCCAGTCAAACGGGAGCCGGAGGGCGCTGGATTCGCGCGCTCATCTCCCTTCTCGTCATCCTCGTCGCGTTCGGCGCGGCGTGGTTCATCCCGCCCCGCCTGGGCCTCGACCTCAGCGGCGGCACGCAGATCGTCCTGGAGACCCAGGACGGCCCGGACGGCACCCCGGCCAACGCCGAGAACACCGACATGGTCATCGAGGTGCTGCGCCAGCGCATCGACAGCATGGGCGTCGCCGAGGCGAACATGTCGCGTTCCGGATCGAACCGGATCATCGTCGAGCTGCCCGGCGTCCAGGACCCGGCGGAGGCCGCCCAGGTCATCGGCCAGACCGCGCAGCTGACCATCCACCCCGTCCTGGGCACCGGCCAGGGCGGCCAGGGGGTCCAGGCCCCCGGCGACTTCGCCAACGCCCCCCAGGACACGGCCGACGAGGCCCGTCCCCCGGCCGACGCCGAGGAGGGCGCGGAGGAGTCCTCCGGCGACGGTGAGGCCACCGAGGGCGGAGAGGGCGGCCTGTCCGACGAGGAGATGGCCGAGCTCTTCGGCAACATGGGCGGCGACCCCACCGCCGGTCAGGGCCAGCCCGCGGAGAACCCCGAGGACGTCGCCCTGACGCTCCCGGACTCCACCGGGACCTACCTCCAGCTCGGCGAGGCCGCCATTCAGGGCGACCACATCTCCGGCGCCAACGCCCGGCTCGACAACGCCACCGGCGCCTCCTGGGTCGTGGACGTCAACTTCCGGGGCGAGGGCCGCGACGAGTGGGCCGCGCTCACCGGCGAGGCCGCCTGTGCGGACTTCGGCGACCCGCGCCGCCGCGTCGCGATCGTCCTGGACAACGAGATCATCTCCGCGCCGGAGCTCAACAACAGCTACGTGTGCGGCGCGGGGAGCCGTGAGGGCGTCACGACCATCACCAACACCGAGTTCGACAGCGAGAGCGCGAACGAGCTGGCGGTGCTGATCGAGGGCGGTTCGCTGCCGCTGCCGGTCACCGAGGTCCAGCGCCAGACCGTCGGCCCGACCCTGGGCGCCGCCGCCATCCAGGCCAGCGCGATCGCCGCCGTCCTGGGTATCGCGTTCACCGCCCTGTACATCACGCTCGTCTACCGGCTCGTCGGCCTGCTGGCGTCGGTGGCGCTGGCGTTCTACACGCTCATCGCCTACGGCGCCCTGGTCGCGATCGGGGCGACGCTGACGCTGCCGGGTCTGGCGGGTTTCGTCCTGGCCATCGGTATGGCCATCGACGCCAACGTGCTGATCTTCGAGCGGGCGCGTGAGGAGTACCAGCGCCAACAGCAGGTCTACGACGCCAACCGGGCGTCCGGCATGCGGGACTCCGACGACGAGGAGGCCAAGGGCGCGGCCGCCCGGCGCCGTCGCCGCCGGGCCATCCCGCCGAGCCTGGAGAAGGCCTTCGTCGAGGGCGGCCGGAAGGCGTGGAGCGCGGTGCTCGACACCAACATCACCACGCTCATCGCCGCGGCGCTGCTGTTCTTCTTCGCCTCCGGCACCGTCCAGGGCTTCGGTGTGACCCTGAGCATCGGCACCATCGCCTCCATGGTCTCCGCCCTGGTCATCGCGCGTGTCCTGGTCGAGTGGGCGGTCCGCCGCGCGGTCGTGCGCAGGCACCCGGCGATCACCGGCCTCAACAAGATCGGCTCGGTGCGCACCTGGCTGACCACCAAGAACCCGGACCTGATGAAGTCCCGCCGGATCGCCCTGGGCGTGGCCGCGCTCATCGTCGTGACCGCCGTCGCCGCACCGTTCGTGCGGGAGGCCAACCTGGGCGTGGAGTTCACCGGCGGCCGGGTCCTGGAGTACGAGATCACCGGTGACCAGGACCTGAGCGTGAACGACGCTCGCGAGGTCGTCGCCGGGCTCGACTTCCCCGGCTCGGACACCGCGGTCGTGCAGGAGGCCGGTGACGGCGACCTCGCCGTGCGCACCGGGGACATCTCCGACGACGACGCCGCGTCCGTCCAGGAGGCCCTGGACGAGGCGACCGGCGGCGTGGAACTGCTCAGCGACGAGCTGATCGGCCCGAGCATGGGTGACGAGCTGCGCAACCGGGCACTGATCGCCCTGGGCGCGGCGCTCACCCTCCAGCTGCTCTACCTCGCCTGGCGGTTCCGCTGGTCCTTCGGCCTGTCCACGATGCTGTCGCTGGCGTTCAACATCATCCTGGTGATCGGCCTGTTCATCTGGCTGGGCAAGTCGATCGACGGCGTGTTCCTCGCCGCGATCCTCAGTGTGATCGGCTTCAGCGTCAACGACACGGTCGTGGTGTTCGACCGCGTACGTGACGAGTGGGCGCGAGACGACAAGTCCCCGTTCCCGGAGATCGCCAACCGGGCGGTGCTCAACACACTGCCGCGTACGGTCAACACGACCGTCGGCGCGCTCATCATCCTGAGCTTCCTCACCTTCTTCGGTGGATCCTCGCTTCAGGACTTCTCGATCGCGATGCTGGTCGGTCTGAGCACCGGTGTGGTCTCCACGGTGTTCGTGGCGATCCCGCTGGCCATCTTCTTCCAGAGGTGGGACAAGACGCCCGCGCCGCACGTGCTCAAGGAGCGCAAGGCCAAGGAGCGCAGCGCCGCCAAGGCGGCCCGCGAGCTGGACGACGGCGCCGTCGTGTAGGGCCCGTCCGGGCTCTGGCCCTCCTGACGCGAGGGGCCCGGGTACCGTGCCGCGGCACGGTACCCGGGCCCCTCCCGCATGTGCGGGTACGCGCGGGGCGGGCCCCGGGGTCAGCCCGTGGGCGCGGGCGCCGGAGCTCCCTCGGAGGCCTGGACGAGCACGAAGCCCTGCCCCTCGAAGGACAGCTGGACGGCCTCACCGCTGCCCCGGCCGATCAGCGCGCCCGCCTTCATGGTCCTGCGCACCCCGGACCGCAGGGAGCTGGACCAGGCGACCACCGCGTCGGTGTCGACGAAGGTCGGCTGGTCGACGTTGAGCAGCACCGGAGCGCCGTGGCAGGCGATGGCCACGCGGCCGTACCCGTGGAACACCGTGTTGAACAGGCCGCCGGACATGATCCCCGCGCCCTCGACGCGTCGGATGTCCCAGTTCAGGGTGGGGTCGAAGGCGAGGACGTTGTCACCGCTGACGGTGATCGCGTCACCCTCCAGGTCGATGAGGTGGACGTCCCAGGCGTCGCGGGCCAGGAAGACGTCACCCTGACCGGTGATCCGCATCAGGGGCATCCCCTCACCGGTGAGGGCCTTCTTGAAGAACCTGCCGACGCTGCCGGCGCCCTCGTAGGAGAAGTCGACGTTGCCCTGGTAGGCGACCATCGAGCCCTGGCGGGCGAGGACCTCACCGTTGAGGCCGATCCGCAGCATCTTGTGGTTCTGGAGGGACATGCCCGGAACGCTGTTCTCCTGGGCTCGCTGGAAGAGTTCGCTACGCATGCCCCTGATCCTGCCCCACACCGTGGACGAGGTCGTACACCTCGCGCTTGGGCACGCCCGCCTCCTTGGCCACCCTGGAGATCGCCTCCTTGCGACGCACGCCCTCCTCCTCCAGGGCGGACACGGCCGCGATGAGGTCGGCGGGGCTGGCGGACCCGCCGCCGGGGCGCGCCCCCTCCACGACCACGGAGATCTCCCCGCGAACGCCCTCGGCCGCCCAGGCGGCGAGCTCGCCGAGCCCGCCCCGGCGCACCTCCTCGTAGGTCTTGGTCAACTCGCGGCACACGGCGGCGCGGCGGTCGGGGCCGAAGGCGTCGGCCATCGCCGTCAGGGTCGCGGCGATCCGGTGGGGGCTCTCGAAGAAGACCATGGTGCGGCGCTCGCCCACCAGGTCGGCCAGGTATCCGGCCAGCCCCTTGCGCGGCGGAAAGCCCTCGAAGCAGAATCGGTCGGTGGGCAGGCCGGAAACCACGAGCGCGGTCGTCACGGCCGACGGACCCGGGATGGAGGTGACCGGGATGTCCTCCTCCGCGCAGGCCGCGGTCAGGCGGTAGCCGGGGTCCGACACGCCGGGCATCCCGGCGTCGGTGACCACCAGCACGTCGACCCCGTCCTTGAGGTCGGTGAGGAGCTCGTCGGTCCGGCGGCTCTCGTTGGCGTCGTAGTAGGACACGACCCGGGCCCCCTCGGCGCCGCCCAGACGCACCCCCGCCCGCGCGGCGAACTGGCGCAGCCTGCGCGTGTCCTCGGCCGCGATGACGCGTGCGCCCTCCAACGCGCTGATGAGTCGGGGCGGCGCGTCCTCCAGGTTCCCGATGGGCAACCCGGCGAGCGTCAACGTCCCGACTCGCGGTGCACCTGCCACACCCTCAACCACTGTGATCCCCGTCCTGTCACGCTACGGTTGGCCTGTCATGCCGACCGAAAACCCGGTTTCGCGGCCCGTCCGCACACGGACCGCCCGAACCCCAACCTACGAGCCGAGATGACCACCACCGCACCTTCCTCCGAGGCCCCGCCTCCCACGGCGCCCCACCCGCACCATCCGACCCGTCAACGCCTGGGCCTGCCGCGCCCCTCCTCCACCGGCGCGGGCCCGCGCTGGCTGGGTTGGGCGGCCGCCGTCCTCGTCGCGCTGTTCGCCGGAGCCCTGAGGTTCTTCAACCTCGGCGAGCCACCGCGGATCTACTTCGACGAGACCTACTACGCCAAGGACGCCTACGGCCTGTGGGAGTTCGGCTACGAGCACGAGACGGTCGAACGCGCCGACGACCTGCTGGCTCAGGGGCAGCAGGGCATCTTCACCGGGGCGGGCGACTTCATCGTGCACCCGCCGGTCGGCAAGTGGATGATCGCGCTCGGCGACTGGCTGTGGTCGCTCCTGCCCTTCGGTTCGTCCATGACGCCCGAGGGCTGGCGGGCGGCCTCCGCGCTGGCCGGGGTGTTCACGGTGCTCATCCTGGTGCGCGTGGCGACGCGGATGACCCGTTCGCTGCTGCTCGGCTGTACCGCGGGTGTGATCCTGGCGCTGGACGGGCTGCACTTCACGCTGAGCCGCATCGCCATGGTGGACATGTTCCTGACGCTGTGGCTGCTGGCGGGGTTCGCGTGCCTGGTGATCGACCGTGACGCGGCCCGGGAACGGCTGGCGCGGGTCGCGGAGTCCGGGGCGGACGTGACCCGGGTGGGGTGGTTGGGCGCGCGTTGGTGGCGCCTGGCCGCCGGACTGTGCTTCGGTCTGGCGATCGGCACGAAGTGGTCGGCACTGTTCTTCGTGGCGGCGTTCGGTCTGCTCACTGTGGCGTGGGACTACGGGGCGCGGCGCAACGTGGGGCAGCAGCGCCCGTTCTGGCGGTGGCTGGGGATCGACGCCGTCCCCGCGTTCCTGCAGACGGTCGTCGTGGCCGCGGTGGTGTACCTCGCCTCCTGGTCGGGATGGCTGTTCACCAGTGGCGGTTACAACCGCGACCACGCCGACGGCCTGCTGCCCGCGTGGGTGCCCGGGCCGCTGAGCGCGCCCCTGGAGGGGCTGGTGAGCCTGTGGGACTACCACGCCCGGATGATGAACTTCCACAACAACCTCACCAGCGACCACTCCTACATCTCCGCGCCGTGGGAGTGGCTCATCATGCGCACCCCGGTGATGTTCCACTACAACGGCCAGGCCGTGGGCTGCGGCACCGGTGACTGCGTGACCTCGATCGTGTCCATCGGCACGCCCGTCATCTGGTGGACCGCCATCATCGCCCTCCTGGTGATGATCGGCTGGTGGGTGACCTTCCGCGACTGGCGTGCCGGAGCGGTGGTGCTGGCGGTGGCCGCGGGCTGGCTGCCGTGGTTCGCCTACCCGGACCGTCCGATGTTCCTGTTCTACGCGCTGCCGATCCTGCCGTTCCTGGTCCTGGCCATCGTGCTCATGCTCGGGCTGGCCATGGGCCCCGGGGAGGAGAGCCCGCGTTTCGCCCCCTATGCGCGTGCCGTGGGCGGAATCGTCTTCGGTGTCGTGATGCTGCTGATCATCGCGCACTTCGCGTATCTGTACCCGGTCCTCTCGGCCTATCCGATCGACGAGGCGAGCTGGCGGGAACGGCTGTGGTTCGACGTGTGGATCTACGGCAACGGGGGCTCCTGACCAGTGGGGAAGCGTCGCCCGAGCGTGGCGGCCCGCACCGGGTGAAGGCGGTGTTTCCGACCGCGGAGTTCGTCTCCTTTAGTACCACCGGCGTGGGAAATCAACAGTTTGGAGTAGCCGAAAGAGGACACCCGAGAACATGGATTCCTGCGGGAAAGGACTCGGCAGCGGGCACGCGTCCTGGTAATGTCAACGACTGGTTGCTGTTGTTGTTTCCATGGATGCCCGAGGCGCCTCGCGGAACTGCACGTGGGCGCTCGTCGGGGATGGTCTCGCCGATACGGCGCCCGGCGACCCGGGGCCAGCAGGGTGCGGCCCCGAAGTAGTCCCCAAGGGAGAGCACATGGCTCAGGGCACCGTGAAGTGGTTCAACTCTGAGAAGGGTTTCGGGTTCATCGCCGTCGGTGGCGGACAGCCCGACGTGTTCGTCCACTACTCGGCGATCGCGGGTACCGGCTTCCGGAACCTGGAGGAGGACCAGAAGGTCGAGTTCGACATCATCCAGGGCCCCAAGGGCCCGCAGGCGTCTGACGTTCGCGCGATCTGATCGCCATCCGTCTTCACCGGCCCTCCGCTCGCCCGCGAGTGGGGGGCCGGTCGGTCTTCGGACACCTCGTCGTCATCGGGGCATGGTTACCCATGAGCATGGATACCGGTTAACCTGCTTGGAGCCGGTCGCATCACGAAGGGCGAGGATCGCGCATGTTCAACATCAGCGGAGGAGAGTTCATCGTCCTCCTCCTGCTCGCGGTGCTGATCTTCGGTCCCGACCAGCTGCCCAAGATGGCTCAGCAGGCGGGTCGACTGCTCCGCCAGCTCCGGATGATGGCCAACTCCGCCTCCGCCGACATCAAGGAGGGGCTCGGCCCCGAGTTCAAGGACTTCGACGTCCAGGACCTCAACCCGAAGCGCTTCGTCCAGAAGCACTTCTGGGAGGACGGCGAGGACGAGGTCGAGAGCCGTCCCGCGGCCCGGCTCAACGGCAAGCGCCCGCCCTTCGACGACGAGGCCACCTGACCGTGTTCGTCTCGGGCCCGCCGCTTCGCTTCGGCCCGCCCGTCGCCCGCCACCGACCCTCAACGGAGGCCTCCGGCGCGGACCTGTCCATGAGCACCCTGCCGGCGCCCGAACGGTCAGCCGAAGAGCAGCAGGACGAACAGGGCCAGCCCCAGTAGGATCAGCGACCCGACGATGACGGCGGGCGAACCGACCGCGACGACCAGGATCTCCACGGCGACCGCTCCGCCCAGCGCTCCGGCCGGCCAGGGCCAGCGCGGCGCGGGTTCCCATCCGTGTCGGCGCTCACGGCTGACGCTGACGAACATGGCCAGTCCGATGAGCGCCCAGAAGGCCAGGTGCCCCAGGGCGCGCGTCTGCGGATCGACGTAGTCGGCCATGCCGCCGACCACCATCACATAGGCGACCGTCCCGAAGGCCAACCGCCAGTACCCACCGCTCCTGCGGGCGGGGATCGGCTTTCGTCGGGCCGGGGTGGTCCGGCGAAAACGCTCGGCGGCGACCGGACCGTCGGCGGGCTCCCCGGTCTCCTCCAACGGTTCCACCGTCGTGCGGGGCGGGTCGTCGGGCGGCTCCGGGGGCGAGGGCTCGTACCCTCCGACGTGCTCGGGGTCGTCCTGCTGGTAGCCGCCACTGTGGTGTGGGGAGTCGGACACGGGGGTTGCGGCCCTTCGGCTCGGTTCGGCCCCGTCCGGGGCCGGGTCGTCGCCATGTCCCTACCCGAAGGCGCCGGGGGCCAAAGCCGCCACACCGGCTCCACGCACTCCCGGGCTCCGCCACCGGCGGTGGAGGGACCCGTCCGGGCCCCTCCACCGGGGTTCATCGGAACCCTGGCACCGGGCTGATCACTGCCAGCTCCACCCAGTGTTCTGGGAGGTCTGTGCGTGCGTGGTCATGGCAACAACCTTTCGTGTGGTTCTTCAGCCCATCCCACCGACCAAGATGGCGTATCAAACCATCCGGACACAAGCCCCATGAAGGATCATTAGGATTCCCATGGAAGAGAGACCACCAAAGGTTGCAGCACCTAAGGAGAAATGGCCGATACTCTCCGTGTCATCGCAGATCAGAGCGTTTTCCATTGCGCGGACGAGGACAGAGGATACCCATTGACCAGGCAAGACAGAGCCCCGATTCAGCAAAATTGAAACGGGATCTGCGCAGGATACGAGTCGTCCACTCTTAAACCGATTCACCGCCCCCCGGGACGTCCTGGGGGAAGCAGATCGCGAATACCTGCGGCAGCGTGTCCGACCGAGCCGTGGGAGCGCTCACCCGATCACCTCCTCCCCTTGACTCCCTTCCGCCCCGCCAGTCTCTGGAACCACGTTCCGTCACTACCAACCCCGCCCTCGGAGACTGCGGGACGACCCCGACAACCATCCCGAGACCCCCTGTTTCGGACACACAAAAAATCAAATAAAAGGATGTTTTTCCGGTCCGGAACACCACGGTGCGACCACGTGACAGGAGCGCGACGGAGCTCTTGGGCCCGTTCTCCGGTGACATGACCGGGGCACCGCGAGGTGGCTTCACTCGATTCCGCCGCAGAGAGGGCGGGGCCGCACCCGACGGAACCGGGGGCGACCGGCGCGGCCTACTCCCCGGCGGGAGGCCGACCGAAGAGCAGGCCGGCGCTCCTGCGGGTGACGGCGAGCAGGTCGGGGTCGTCGAACAGGGCCCGCACACCGGAGGCGTCGAGGTTCCCGGTCAACGCCAGGGTCGCGATGCCGTGCACGATCGACCACCCGGCGACCACGGCCGAGGGTTTGTCCCCGCCCGCCGGGCCACCGGCGACGGAGTCCGCCCCGGTCGTGAGTTCGGCGAACGCCGCCGACCTCGCCGCCCGCAGTTCCGCGTCGTCCTCGTCCAGCAGGGTGGGCGCGAACATCACCTGGAAGTGCGCGGGGTGCTCGACGGCGAAGCGCACGTACTCCACCCCCGCCTCCAGGAAGTCGCCCCCGGCCCGTCGGTTGGCGCGCAGGCGTTCCGCCAGTTCCTGGAACCCCTCGACCGCGATCGCGTTGAGGACGCCCTCACGCGAGCCGAAGTGGTGGCGCGGCGCGGTGTGGCTGACCCCGAGGTCGGCGGCGAGTGAACGCAGGCTGAAGGAGTAGGGCCCCTCCCTCGCGATGACCTCCGCGGCCCTCTCCAGGACGGCGGCGCGCAGGTTTCCGTGGTGGTATCCGTCTGCCATGCGGTGAACTATACGCTGGAAAGTTGCCACTGCGAAGATCCTTCCGCGCCGTCGCGGGAAACCCCTCCGGACGCGGGATCGGGCGCGGAGTAGTCTGGGACCGTGCCCGGTCGCCCCGCCACAGGGGATAGCAACTTCGCCGGTGACACTCGGGGCTCCGGTCCGGAGACCGCCCGCGTCGAGGGAACAGCACCCGGACCAGGAGGCATCGCGGGGCCCGCCCCACCGGGGAACGGGCCCCGCTCCATGTCGGCCGCGTCGCGCACGGCATGACGAAGGCCCCGCCTCCCGTGGGAGGCGGGGCCTTCTGTCTGCGGTGGAGCTATGGGGATTTGAACCCCAGACCCCCTCGATGCGAACGAGGTGCGCTACCGGACTGCGCCATAGCCCCGAAGACGAGATAAAGACTAGCAGGAGTTCGGCGGTGGTCCGAACACGATCGGACCACCGCCCCCGGATCAGTCCCCGGCCGCCCGGAGATGGGCGTCCGCGTACTGGTCGTAGACCTGGCTGCGGCGCTCGCGCAGGGCGATCACCTTGGCCTCCCGCTCCGCCTCGCGCCGCTGCTCCTCCTCGGCCTCCCGGCGCGCCCTGAGCGCGACACGGCGCCGCACCCTCAGCTGGGCCTCCAGGCGCTCGCTGTCGGCCTTGGCCGCCTCCCTGAGCAGGGCCAGATGACCGGACAGGAGCAGGATCGGCGGGAGCACGACCCACCACGGACCGAGACCGAACAGGACCGCCACGATCGTGGCCGCGTTCACCAGCGTCAGACCGGTGGTGCGGCGACGCCTCCGGGCGATGACCCGCGCCCGCGACTCACGGGCCGCGCGGTGCCGCCCCTCGTGGCCCCGGAGCCCGGAGCGCGGGCCCCCGGGGGGCCGCCGGCTTCCCTCCGTTCCGACGACGGGGCGCCGGAGGACCTGGGTCTCCTCAGCGTCGGGATCCCCACCGTCCTCCGGGGACACGTCCTCCTCGACGGGGGACTGGTCGCCTCCGCCCGGCTCGGACGCCTCCGGAACCTCGGCCGGCTCCCACTCGTCCCCCCGACGCTGGTCCTCGTGGACGGTGTCCACTGAGTCCTTGCGCAACAGCATCGGCACGAGGACGATGAGCCAGACCACCACGATGGCCAGGTACAGAGGAGAGCTGCTCATCACCCCTCCTCACGATGACGGCCACTGAACGTTGTTCGACACCTCGTCGACACCGCGCCGCGTGGCGCCCCCGACGACCCCGGTCCCCCCGGAGCCGATTCCCGTGAGCCATATCCACGCGTTGGCCGCATCGTCAATGCGTCTACGTTCCGCACGGTACGACCCCGTGTCCATAAATGCGCCACATTCTGACCGGAGTGTCGCAAGATTGTGGACCTTCAGTTTCGGTCGACGTGCCTTCGGTCGGGGAAGTGCAGGTCAGCGAGCCACTGCGGAGAGCAGTGTCAATTCAACGCAAAGTAATGAGTAGATCTGGTTAAAGGAGGGTTTGGACTCCGAACGCATCCTCGGCCCCGCCCCGTTCAGTTCGGTCCCGGGTGCGGGCTGGCCGGATCGCGCGGATCCCGGGTTCCGTTCGGGCCTTCCGGCCCCAAAGCGGAACCGGGGTCCGAACCGGACTCGGGGAACGGATCGGACGGATCTCGCTCGCGCCAGCGCCGGAGCAAACCGTGCGGGACCTCCTCGGCCGTGATCGCGTAGCAGATGTGGTCGCGCCAGGCCCCGTCGATGTGCAGCTGGCGTCTGCGCACCCCCTCGTCGCGGAAGCCGAGTTTGGCGACGACCCGCCTGCTCGCCCTGTTCTCCGGACGGATGTTGGCCTCGATCCGGTGGAGCCCGACACGGAAGAAGGAGTGGTCGACCGCGAGCGCGACCGCCGTCGGCGTGATCCCGCGACCGGCGTAGGCGCTGTCAATCCAGTACCCCACCTGCGCTGACCTGGCCGAACCCCAAACGATGGCGCCGACGGTCAGCTGCCCGACGAACTCGCCCCCGAAGGTGATCGCCCACGGCATGGACAGCCCTTGGCGGGCCTCCCGGCGGATGGCCTGGAGCATCGCGACGTAGGGGGTCAGTCCGGTGGTGCGCAGCGGCATCTCGGGATAGGTCGGTTCCCAGGGACGCAGCCACTCGGCGTTGCGCGACCGGGCGTCGCGCAACGCGGCGGCGTCCCGCAGTCGCAGCGGGCGGAGCGCGACCGCCCCCTCGTACAGGGTGACGGGCCACCCTTGTCTGCGATACACGACCGTCCCTCCGAGCCTCTCGGCGTCACCGACCACGGACGCGCCTTCTCCGGGCTGCGCGGCGCGCCCACCGCCGGTGGCCTCTCCCAGTATTCCACCCCAAGGGTCCGACGTGTCGGGCGTCACTCCTACGATCCGAGTTCCGGTTTCCACCTAACCCTGATAGTCGCGCACCGAAAACCGGACCAAGGTCAAGGAATTCTCCATGGACGGAATGCCCGTGATGTGATTCCGGTCATTCTTCCGTCTCATTCGGGGCGTGCGTGATCACCGCCGCGCAGCTGGTCGACAGCGTGCAACAGAACCGGTTCCAGCACGTCCATGCCGTCCTTCACCCCGCCCCGTGACCCGGGCAGGTTGACCACGAGCATGCGGTGGCCGTCACGTTCGGCCACCCCGGCCAGCCCGCGCGACAGGAGCGCGGTGGGCACGCCCTTGGCCCGCCCCTGCGCGCGTAGGGCCTCCGAGATCCCGGGAATCTCGAAGGCGAGCATCGGGCGTGTCGCCTCAGGCGTCCGGTCCTGCGGGGTGAGTCCGGTGCCGCCGGTCGTGAGGACGGCGTCCGCGCGTTCCGCCAGCGCCCGGTCGATGGCCTCCGCCACGGGAGCCCCGTCCGGGACCACCCAGGGTCCGACCACCCCGCACCCCAGGGCACGCAGCCGCTCGGCGATCACCGGTCCGGACCGGTCCGGGTACACCCCGGCCGCCGCCCGGTTGGAGGCCGTGACGACGACGACCCGCGGGCCACCGTCGGCGCGCTCACTCACCGCGCCTCCAGTGCCCCTTCTTCCCACCGGTCTTCTCCTCGACCCGCACCCGGGTCACCTCGGCCTCGGGGTCGAGTGCCTTGACCATGTCGACCAGCCCGAGCGCGGCGGTCATGACGCAGGTGAGCGCCTCCATCTCCACGCCGGTGCGGTCCGCGGTGCGCACCGTGGCGGTGATGTCCACACCGTCGTCGGCCACGGTCAGGTCGACGTCGGCGCCGTGCACGGCGATGGGGTGGCACAGCGGGACGAGGTCGGGGGTGCGCTTGGCCCCCTGGATCCCGGCGATCCGGGCGACCGCCAACGCGTCCCCCTTGGGCACCTCGCCCCCGCGCAGCGCGGCGACGGTCTCCGGGCTGAGCAGGACCCGCCCGCTCGCGGTGGCGGTACGCGTACTCACCCGCTTCTCGGAGACGTCGACCATGCGCGCCGCGCCGGACGCGTCCAGGTGGGTGAAGCCGGAGGGGTGGTCGGCCCGCTCCGTTCGTGGGGTGTCGCTCATCGGTCGCCTCGTCAGCACTCGAACGTCGAGCGCGGCCCGGCCAGGCCGCGGGGACACGCGTCGGCGCGTCCACCATGACCGTACGGCACGGCGGCGGCCCCCGGTGACGCCGCCCGATCGGGACCGGGCGACGGGCTCCGGGCCGGGGCGCGTCACCCCTCAGGAAGGCGCATGACCTCCACGACCGCTCCGGCGGGCAGCTCGGTGACGTCCTCGGGCACCACCACGAGCGAATCAGCGTCGGCCAGAGCCGACAGCTGATGGGAGCCCTGCCGCACGGCGGGCGCCACCGTCGGCCGCGCGTCCGGCCCGTGCGAGGACTCGGCCAGTACGCCGCGCAGGAAGGAACGGCGTCCGGGCGGGGAGGTCACGGGAGAGGTCAGGATCGCGCGCGTGGTCGGCAGCGGGTCCGGGTCCAGCCCGCGCAGCTTGCGCAGGACGGGCCGGACGAAGACCTGGAAGGAGACGAAGGCGCTCACGGGGTTGCCTGGCAGGGCCAGGATCGGTGTCCTGTCCGGGCCGACCGTCCCGAACCCCTGGGGCTTACCCGGCTGCATCGCGACCTGGGTGAACTCGACGGTGCCCTGGCGGGTGAGCGCCTCCTTGACCACGTCGTAGGCGCCCATGCTCACGCCGCCGCTGGTGACGAGGACGTCAGCGCGGGTCAGCAGGCCCTCCAGGGTGTCGAGCACCGTCGCCACGTCGTCGCCGACGAAGCCGTGCCGGTGCACGTCGCATCCGGCGTCGTGGGCGGCCGCCGCGAGCATGTAGCTGTTCGACTCCCAGATCTGGCCGGGGCCCAACGGGCGGCCGGGCTCGACCAGCTCCTCCCCGGTGGACAGCACGACCACGCGGGGCCGGGGGAACACCGGGACGGTACGGCGGCCGACCGCCGCCAGGACGCCCGTCTCCCCGGCGCCGATCCGGACACCCGCGCGGACCACCTCGGCGCCCTCCCGGACGTCGTCCCCCGCGCGCCGGATGGCATTGCCCGCCCGGACCGGACGGTCGACGCGCACGGTGGTCGTGCCGCCGTCGGTCCACTCGACCGGTACGACCGCGTCCGCGCCCGACGGCAGGGGCGCCCCGGTCATGATGCGGGCGCACATGCCTGGGCGGATCGCGACCGGACCGCCGTCACCCGCGGCGATGTCGGCGATCACCGGAAGGCTCACCGGGGCGTCCGCGGTGGCGGAGGCCAGGTCGGCGGCGTGCACCGCGTATCCGTCCATCGACGAGTTGTCGAACCCCGGCAGCGACACCGGTGACGTGACGGCCTCGGCCAGAACGGTCCCGTGCGCCCGGAGCAGGTCGAGCTCGGTCGGTTCGGGTGGCGCGATCAGTCCGAGGACGTCGTTGACGTGCTGTTCGACGGTCTTCAAGGGGGCCCCTCCGGCTCGTGGTCCATGTGGGCGACCCAGCCGTCTCGGAAGGAAGCCCACGTCCCATTGTCACCACGATGGATCCGGGTGCCAGCCAGCAAGGCGCCGGAGTCGCCGGGCAGGGTGGCGAAGGGCGCCCCGCCCTACCGCGAAGCGGTCCCAGGGGCGGTGGCGGGTGACGGGCGGGCGGGCTCCTGCCTCTCGACGAACTCCCGTAGCCAGGGCAGCAGCTCGGCGGCCAGGTCCGGGCGGCGGCAGGCGAAGTCGACCACCGTGCGGATGTAGTCGGCCTTGTTGCCGGTGTCGTAGCGGCGGCCACGGAACAGGACGCCGCGCACGGTCCCGCCGTCCTCGGGCTTGCGACGGGCGAGTTCACGCAGGGCGTCGGTCAACTGGATCTCACCGCCGCGTCCCGGCGGGGTCTCGTGCAGGATCGGGAAGACCGCCGGGTCGCAGACGTAGCGGCCGATGATCGCCCATCGGCTCGGCGCCTGCTCCGGGGCTGGTTTCTCGACGAGGTCGGTGACGGTGACGACGTCCTCCTCGTCGGTGGGCTCGATGCCCGCGCAGCCGTAGAGGGAGACCTGCTCGGGCTCGACCTCCATGAGCGCGACGACGCTGCCACCGTGCCGCTCACGCACCTCGATCATGCGACTGAGCAGACCCGAGTTGTCGATCAGATCGTCGCCGAGCAGCACGGCGAACGGGTTGTCGCCGACGTGCGCCTCCGCGCACAGCACCGCGTGGCCCAGGCCGCGGGGCTCCCCCTGGCGGACGTAGTGCACCTGGGCCAGGTCGCTGGACTCGCGCACCGACCGGAGTCGTTCCTCGTCGCCCTTGGCCGCCAGCGCCTTCTCCAGCTCGTGGGCCCGGTCGAAGTGGTCCTCGATCGAGCGCTTGTTGCGCCCGGTGATCATCAGGACGTCGCGGAGCTGGGCGGCGACCGCCTCCTCCAGGACGTACTGGATCGCGGGCTTGTCCACGATCGGCAGCATCTCCTTGGGAGTGGCCTTGGTCGCGGGCAGGAAACGGGTGCCCAGGCCCGCCGCGGGCACGACCGCCTTCGTGACGGAGGCGGCGGCGGATCGGGGCCGTGTCTGGTCGGTGTCGGCACTCATGATCGGCACTCTAGGACAGACCCACGGCCACCTGTGGCCTCCTCGCGCATTCGCCGTGCGAGAAGTCCCGACGGTTTCGGACCAATGACCAGAAACCGCCACCCGGTGTTCATCGTGGGCGGCAGCACGCCGCGGGCCCGGGGAACGGGCGGTGCCAGACTGGGGGCATGAACGGCGAGGACGAACAGAGGGACCGGCCGGACAAGCGGACGCTGCGGCGGCGGATCCTGGCCGGTCGGCGGGAGCGCGGGGGGGAGGAGCGCGACCGGGTGGGTTCGGCGGTCCGCGACACCCTCATGGAGCTCCCGTGGCTGACCATGGGCGGGACCGTCGCCTGCTACTACTCGGTCGGCGGCGAACCCGACACCCGCAAGCTCGTGACTGCGCTGTGGAAACGCGGCGCCTACGTGCTGCTGCCGGTCTTCCTGCCCGGGGGCGAGTTGGACTGGGCGGCCTTCGACGGGCCCGGGAGCCTGGCCCCGGCCGGGCACGGGTTGGTCGAACCCACCGGCCGCCGCTACGGCCCCGGGGCCCTGGCCGGGGCGGACGCGGTGATCTGCCCGGCGCTGGCCGTGGATCGCGAGGGGATGCGGCTGGGGCGCGGAGCGGGCTGCTACGACCGGGCGCTCGCGCACAAGGGGCCGCACACGCCCTCGATCGCGGTGGTGCACGACGAGGAATTCGTGGCGTCGGTCCCCCGCGAACCGCACGACCGGCCGGTGGACGCCGTGGTCACGCCGGGTGGAGGACTGCGCGCCTTCGACCCCGGCGCCCCGGTCTGGCCTGACGCCCGGGGGCGGGCGAAGCGGACGACCAGGGATTAACCCACCCCGCCGGAGCGTTGTGGCTGACGGTCGCGCCCGGTGACGCCGCCGTCCCGGCTCCACACTCCCCGACACGTGTTCGGCACGAGGTGCTGTCGCGGCCCAGGTCGGCGACCGACTACTATTTAGCAGTCAACGGGCGAGAGTGCCAGTTTAGGAGGACACGAACAGTGCCTACGTACCAGTACGCATGCACCGAGTGCGGCGCCCAGATGGAGGTCGTGCAGAGCTTCAGTGACGACTCCCTGACCGTGTGCCCCGAGTGCGAGGGGCGCCTGCGCAAGGTGTACTCCGCCGTGGGCATCGTGTTCAAGGGCTCGGGTTTCTACCGCACCGACAGCGGCACGTCCTCCAACAGCTCCGCCATCACCAGCTCGACGTCCGGCGAGGGCAAGGACAGCGGTTCGGACACCTCCTCGTCCGCGTCCTCCGAGGCCAAGAGCTCGACGAGCTCCTCCGGCGACTCCGGTTCGTCCGGCAAGAGCAGCTCGGACAGCGCGTCCAGCGCCCCCGCCGCGGCCAGCTGAGCCGCCGCGGCCGTTGACGGTCGACGCGCCGCCGACCTCCGGCGGCGCACCGTCCGTCCCGGTGGAAATCCGGCCTGTGGACAACCGCCACGGTGCGCCTCTGCGTCCTAACGTGGAGTCATGGCCACCGCTCCCTCCCGGACCCACCGCCACCGCCACACCCTCATCCGCCTGATCGACCGGCACCGACGCGTCATCGCGACACTGTTCGCCGCCGTCGCCCTGCTCAGCGCGGCCCTCGTGCTCCGGCCACCGCCGGGAGCCACCACCGAGGTGCTCGTCGCCTCCCGCGACCTCGACCCCTCCCGGCCCCTCGGCGAGCACGACCTCACCCGTCGCGCCCTGCCCGCTCCCCTGGTCCCGAGCGGGGCCCTCACCTCCGGAACCACCACCGCCGGGCTCCTCCTCAACGCCCCCGTACGCCAGGGCGAGGTCATCACCGACGCCCGGCTCTCCGATCCCCCGGCGCGCGCCTACGGGCCCGACCTGGTCGCGGTCCCGGTCCGGGTCGCCGACGCCGGGGCGGTGGACCTCCTGTCCCCGGGCAGCCGGGTGGACGTCCTCGCCGCCACCGGGTACGGCGATCCGCACCGCCCGCGCGCGAGACCGGCGAGGGAGGTGGCCGGGGATCGGCCCGTACTCGCGGTACCGGACGAGGACCGCCGGGGCGGGGAGAGCGGAGCGCTGCTGGTCATCGCCGCCACTCCGGGCGAAGCCAGAGCACTGGCCGGGCACGCGGCCACTTCACGACTGTCGATCACCATTCGCGGTTGACCGATCACCAATAGTGGTGAATGCTGACCAAGCGCCATATCGGGCGCTAGGGCGTGTGTGGTGGACGCTGCCCGTCGCCAAGGAAGTCACCGCGCCTCAGGCATCGGTTGAGGGTGGTGGAGGGCGGCGGGTGGGCGCGTCCGGTACGGCTCTCGCACGACCGAGAAGGGGGTTCCCCGCTGTGCGCGGTTTCGCGGGCACAGCGGGCCCGCCCGGGGGTGGCCGCCGACTGACGAGAACGCCGCGGGAGTTGTGCCGGGGCGTCGCTCAGCAGGGCGTGTATCCGCCACACACGTCCTGTACCTGACCATCACGAGTGACGTAGGGCAGTTCCATGGAAGGCTTCAAGAAGTTCCTGCTTCAGGGGAACCTGGTGCAGCTGGCGGTCGCGGTTGTGATCGGCGCGGTCTTCGCCAACCTCATCACCGCGTTCACCGAAGGGTTCATCACCCCGCTGATCGGGATCTTCGGCGGGATCCCCACGTTCGGCGACCTCTACTTCGAGATCAACGGCAGCCGGTTCATGTACGGCGCGTTCGTCGACGCCCTGATCTCGTTCCTCATCACGGCCGCCATCCTGTACTTCTTCGTGGTGATGCCGGTCGGCAAGCTCCTGGAGCGGTTCGAGAAGGCGGAGGAGGCCACCACCCGGGCATGCCCCCGCTGCCTCGGCGACGTCCCCAAGAAGGCCAGCCGCTGCGGCCAGTGCACCAGTGAGCTCACCCCGGAGACCGTCTGACCGCATCACCGTAGGGGGCGGCTCGCCGCCCCCTACCGGCTCGCCCGGTCGAGCGAGTGGGTCCGAGGCGGACGGAACCCTGCACGGCCAGGCCGTGCGGGCCGCGTCGGGGGACGGGACCGAACCGGTCGGGACCGGCGGCGGGCCGGTCAGCCCCCGTACTCCCAGTGCCAGGGTTCGAAGGGGCTCGACTTGGCCCACGCGGGGTGCGTCCAACCGAAGTCGGGGCCGTTGGCGTTCATCCAGTTCCACCGTTCGGAACGGTAGTTCTGGATGCCGCAACCGAGGTCGAGCGCCTGCCCCAACCCGTGGTTACTGGTACCCGGGACGGCGGCGTAGCCCGGCGGCACCTCGCGGTACACGCGGTACTGGTTCGGCAGGTCGCGGTAGGCGCTGGTCAGACACATGTTCTCGCCGTACGTCTCCACGTACCGCATGTTGAGCTCGAAGAAGTCCGCCGCGGCGTCGGCGCGCAGGAACTTGTCGTCGTAGAGCGCGCACAGGGCGGCCTGGGGCAGCTGCCCGTTGGGGTAGCCATCGGCCTTGGAGGCCGCGGACGCATCGCACTCGGCCTGGTTCATGTAGGTGCCGGGGTCGAGACCGAGCCTCTCCAGCTCCGCCATGAGCTCGTCGGTGCTCTCCTCGGCCTGGTCGCGCAGCGCGTCGACCTCCGCCGCCAGCTCCACCTGCTCCAACTGCGTGGTGGTCTGGAGTTCCTGCGCCTGGCTCGCCAGCTGGACCTGCTCCTCACGCAGGTCGGTGGCGTCCTGGATGAGCGCCTGGTTGTCCTCGGCGATCTTGGCCGCGTAGGACTGCGTCTGGAGGTCCTCCTCCAGCGACCCCGAGGCCAGGGTCGCGAGGACCCCTCCACCGGGCTGCTGGTACAGGGTGCTGGCCAGCCGGGCGAGCGGTTCGCGCATCTCCCGGAGTTCGATCTCGGTCTGCTGGAGATCGTGGAGGACCTCGACCAACTCCTCCTGGGCGTCCTCCACCGCCTCCTGGCGCTCGACGTACTCGTCGGTGGCCGCCTCCAAGGCCTCCGCCGCCGCCTCGTTCTGCTCACGCAGCTGTTCCAGGTCGTTGTCCTGCGCGGCCACGGGCGCCAGCCCACCGGTAACCCCGGACACCGCCAGGAACGCCATCACCACCAGCAGCGTGAGAGACCTCAGGGGCCAGCTCAGACCACGGTGCGACTCCGCGAGGCCGGTCGGCATCCCGTTCTCCGGTGCGCGGGAGCCCCGCCGCGCCGAATCAGAAGTGAACGGCACGAATGATCCTCCGCCTGCATGTCGTCGAACACCTAACGTGGCCGCATCGCAACGTACTACATGTCCACATGCGGACACGCGAGACCGAAACACCGAGCGGTGCCGATCAGGGCCGGTATCCCGGACTCCCCCTGGTCGTCCACTCTGACGTTCGGCGTCACCCCTGGTCAGAACGGTGCATGATGACGCCTCTTCCGAACCGCCGAAGCGGAAAGGGGGCATGTGAGCTCAAAACGCGACACGCGTCGTGAACAACATCACACCGCCACCAGGACAACCAATCGTAGAGCAGCGTACTGTGCCCTGCGCCAAGAGTCCCCGAGTGAGGGCCCCGAAAGACCGACCGACACCCCACACACTCCCATCCTGGGTTAGGCTTGGCCCAGCGGCGGGGGAAGCGATACCTCCGGGCCGCGCCCATGGCTCCATAGCTCAGGGGATAGAGCACCGCTCTCCTAAAGCGGGTGTCGCAGGTTCGAATCCTGCTGGGGCCGCCATTTCGACCTGCGGATATTCCGCGGAGTCGACGGAAGAGGAGCCCCTCCGGTCGCGTCTGGCGGGGGCCTCACCCGCCTTCGGCGCGTCCGCCCCGCGAAGGACTTCGCCCGCCGCCACCGTGTCGCCATGACACCGTGCCCCTCCTCCCTGATCATGGCCACCAGGACGTTCACGGCGCCGGTCCGCCAACCGGCCGACGAACCTGTGGGGGGCACTCGAACCATGCCGAACGCGGACCGGTCACACGACGACGGACGGACCAGGACCCGACAGCGCGGCGGATCGGAGTCCGCGATCGCCCGAGCCCTCCACCGTGACCCGCACCCCGGCCCACAGCACTGGGGCGGCCCCCGTCCCCGCCGCGCCGAACGCGACCCCTTCTTCAACCTGCCCCGCCCTGACACGCCCCGCCCGACCACCTGACCATCCCGGCAGGACCCCGGCCGCGCCGACACGGCCGGCGGGGCTCACAGGAACGGACGCCACGGGGCCAGGACCAGCTCGCCGAACTTCGCGGCGACCGGGCGGCCCCGCCATTCCTCCACCGTCAGCTCCCGCGCGTTGGTGAGGTCGTTGGCGAAGACCTCCTCCAGGTGCTTGGCCACGCCCTCGTCGAAGATCTCGACGTTGACCTCGTAGTTGCCGGTCATGCTCAGACGGTCCACGTTGGCCGTGCCGATCGTGCTCCACCGGCCGTCCACGGTCGCCGTCTTGGCGTGCACCATGGCGTGCTGGTACAGCCACAGCCGCACCCCACCGCGCAGCAGCGCCGTGTACTGTCCACGGGCCATCCAGTCGGCCATCACGTGGTTGGAGTCCTCCGGCACGAGCACGTTGACGTCCACACCCCGCGCCGCCGCGTCCACCAGGGCCCTGAGGAGCTCACGGTCGGGGATGAAGTAGGCCTGGGTGAACAGCACCCGGTCCTTGGACCGGTCGATGGCCTCCAGGAGCATCCCCCGGATCGGGTAGATGAGCTGCTCCGGCACGTTCCGGTGGACCCGCAGGCGTGCCTCCCACCCGGTGTCGCCGATGTGCTCCAGCCTCGGGTGTCGCTCGCCCCGGTTCATGTTCCAGAAGTCGACGAAGGCGTTCTCCAGCTCCCACGTCGCGGGTCCGGACACCCTCAGGTGCGTGTCCCGCCACTCCGTCGCGTACAGCGAGCCCACGTTGTACCCGCCGACGAAGCCGGTCTCCCCGTCCACGGTGAGGATCTTGCGGTGGTCGCGGCCGGACTTGCGCACGTTCAGCAGCAGGACCTCCGGGCGGAACGCCGGGTAGCGCAGCACCCGCACCGCCGGCGGGAAGTCGAAGAAGGCGCGCGGCACGACGAGGTTGGCGAACCCGTCGTAGATGACGAACACCTCGACGCCCCGGTCGGCCGCCTCGATGAGCGCCCGTTTGAACTCCCGCCCCACCTGGTCGTCCTTGAAGATGAACGACTCGAACAGGATCCGCCGGCGCGCGCCCCGGATGGCGGCGAGCATGTCCTCGTAGACGTCCTCGCCGTAGGTGTACACCGTCGCGGTGGTGTCCCCGACCGGCAGTTCCACGGGCGCGGTCCTCGGAAAGCGCGCCCGGTGCTGGCGCACGCGCCTGCGCCACTGGTTGACTCCGATGACCGTCGCGGCCACCGCTACCTGGGTCGCCAGCATCCCCCCGAGGCCCCACTTGAGCGCGGAAACGAGCGTCGAGCGTCGCACTGTCGCCTCCCGAACGAGTCACGCGCCGACCCGGAGGCGTCATCCCCCGAGATCGCCGCCTCCGACGCAAGGTGGACGTCAACCGTATCCCGGTCCACGTCACGACAGTTCGTACCCCGGGCCGTGTCTTCCGTCAGCCGCGTTCCCGGAGGCGGCACACCAACAGCTCCGTGGTTGGGCTCTCACGCCGCCGACGGACCATCCGGCGTTCCAGCGGGTACAGGGCGGCGCCCGCCAGCCAGCCCGTGGGCGCGGTGACGGTCGCCGCGCGCAGGGTGCCGCCCCACAGCTTGCGCCACGGCAGTGCGGCGTCCACCTGGGCGTTCATGAACATGAGCATGGGCACACGGCGGACCACGTCGAACCCGGCCTTGTCGGCGGTTCCGGCGATCCATTCCAGCGTCCGGTTGACCTGGTGCTCCCCGCGCTGTTCGGGGCGCTGCAGGCAGTTCTCGGAGATCACCAGGCACCCACCCGGGCGCAGGACCCGGGCGAACTCCATCATGGCGCTCGCGTAGCGGTCGTCGTCGGTGATGTGGAAGAGGACGTCCATGCAGGAGACGGCGTCGAAGGCGTCCGCGTCGAAGGCGTCCAGGTCGGACACGTCCTGGCGGACGAACCGGTGGTCGGGGAAGCGGCCGCGCAGGCGCGCCACGGCGGCGTCGGTCATGTCGCACCCGGTGACGTCACCCGCACCGAGACGCTCCCAGAGACGCACGTAGAAGCCGGTGCCGCTGCCCGCGTCGAGAACGCTGCGGCCGTGCGGGGCGAGGCGGCCGACCTCGCGGAGGAAGACCTCCTCCCGCACCCGGTACATCCACCGGTTGAAGGGGCGCCCGAGCGCCCGGTACCCGACCCCGCTCTCGGTCCAGTCGCCCTCGAGTCGGCGTTCCCAGAAGTCTCGGAGTTCGCTGTGCCTAGCCATGCACACACTGTCACACCGAGTGGCGTGTCCTGTCCCGACGCAGCGCCGACCAGGTCGGAACCACCCGCCGGTGGACGGTGTGTCACCGCCGCCTGCTATCCATGGGCGACACACCTCCACGGAAGGCGCACACCCATGCCCAACGGCCACCACGTCACCGAGTTCGCGGGCCTGCCCGCCGTCGAGTTCACCCACTGGGACACCATCCACGACGAGTTCACGACCGCCATGCGGTGGGCCCGCAACAGGAACGAGCCGCACCCCACCCTGCCGAGGTCCTACCGTCCGCTCTTCGAGGCGATCGCCGCCCCGGACTCGGTGGCGTGGCGCCTGCGGATGGAGGTCGATCTCTGCATCGGAGAGAGTATCCGGGAGGATCTGGACACCTACCTGGGCCGGTTCACCGACCTGGTGCCGCCGGAGTCCGTCCGGGCGCTGATCGTCGGCAACATCGCCGACGAGGACTTCCAGTTCCTGTCGGAGGAGGTCCGCGACCGGCTCGTCGCCCTCGCCCCGAAGCTGACCCGCCTGCGCTCCCTGTTCTTCGGGGAGGTCCTCCAGGAGGAACAGGAGATCTCCTGGATCGAGCACTGCGACCTCGCCCCGCTCCTCGCGGCCTTCCCGGACCTCACCGAGTTCACCGTGCGCGGAGGCACCGAGTCACTCGGGCTGCGCGTCGACGGGCACCCGTCCCTGCGAAGGCTCACCGTGCAGAGCGGCGGACTCCGACCCGAGGTCGTCCGGGACGTGGCCGCCTCCTCCCTCCCCAAGCTGGAGCACCTCGAACTGTGGCTGGGGCACAAGAACTACGGGGGTGACGCCACGGCCGACGATCTGGCACCGGTCCTGTCCGCGGAGGCCTTCCCCGAACTCCGCCACCTGGGCCTGCGCAACTCCGACGCGACCGGGCGATGGGTGCGCGCCCTGGCCGACGCGCCCGTCACCCGCACGCTCGACACCCTCGACCTCTCCCTGGGCACCCTGCGCGACGAGGACGTCGACGCACTCCTGAACGCCCCCGTGTTCCACAACCTGAAGCGACTCGACCTGCACCACCACTTCCTGTCGGAGGAGAACGCCGAACGCCTACGCGCCGCGTTCACCGAGGCGGGTGTCGAGATCGACCTGTCCGACCCGCAGGAACCGGACACCTACGGCGACGAGGTCTACTACTTCACGGCGGTCGCCGAGTGAGCCTCCACGACCGCCCGCTGGTCGTGGTCGGGGTCCCCGGCAACCGCCGCCTCGACCTGTTCCGGGCCGCCGCCCGCGCCGCCGGCCTTTCCGAGCCCGTGGTCGTCCCCTGGCGCGACCTCGCCTCGGGGCCGGTCGCCCTGCCCGAGAACGCCCTGGTCCGGGTGGACTCCCCCGGCGGCGACGTCGAGACCGAGCGGCTCCTGCGCGGCTGGACCCGCGACCCCGACCCCTACCGCGCCGAGGGCACCGCCGAACACCACGCCGGATTCCGCGCCGCGCTCGCCCGCCTCGCCCGGGCCGTGGCCGACACCCCGGGCGCCCGCCTGGTGCAGGAGCCCGAGGACCTCGTCGTCATGTGCGACAAGCGGCGCTGTCACACTCGCCTCGACCGGACCGGGGTTCCGGTGGCCCCGGCGCTCCCGGGAACGGTCACCGGCTACGCGTCACTGCGGGCGGCCATGGCCGAGGCGGGCTGGCACCGCGTGTTCGTCAAGCCCCGGCACGGTTCGTCCGCCTCCGGCGTGATCGCCCTGGCCACCGCGCCCGGCGGCCGGATCCGCGCGGTGACCTCGGCCCACCTGGAGCGGGGCGAGGACGGTTCGGTCGCGCTGTTCAACAGCCTCAGGATGCGCACCTACACCGCCGAGGCGGACGTGGCCGCGGTCGTGGACGCCCTCGCGCCCGACGGTCTGCACGTGGAGCGCTGGGTGCCCAAAGCCGGTTTCGCGGGACGGGTCATCGACCTGCGCGTGGTGGTGGTCGCGGGACGGGCCACCCACGTCGTGGTGCGCTCGTCCACCTCGCCGATGACCAACCTCCACCTCGGCAACGCCCGGGCGGACCTGGACGCCCTCCGGGCGGAGGTCGGCGCGGGCGCGTGGGGCGCGGCCATGGCCACCGCCGAACGAGCCGCCGCGGCGTTCCCGCGTACCCTGCACACCGGGGTGGACCTGCTCGTCTCCCCGGGGTGGCGCGCGTTCACGGTCTGCGAGGTCAACGCCTTCGGCGACCTCATCCCCGGGGTCCTGCACGAGGGCCGCGACACCTACGGCGAGCAGCTGCGCGCCCTGGCCACCGGCCGGTTCCCCGTCCCTGCTCCCGCGTCCGCCGCCCACTGAGACGAGACTTCCCCGAAAACCCCATGAACACCACCAGCGACACAGCGTCCGGCACACCGGACATGAACGCCGTCGTGGGCACGCACGACATCCTCCTGCTCACCCTCGACACCCTGCGCTACGACGTGGCCGCCGAACTGGCGGAGTCGGGCCGCACACCCCACCTGGCGCGTCTGCTGCCCGGTGGGCGGTGGGAGCGCCGCCACGCCCCCGCGAGCTTCACCTACGCCTCCCACCTGGCGATGCTCGCCGGGTTCCTGCCCACCCCGGCCGCACCGGGACCGCACCCGCGCCTGTTCGCCGCGGCCTTCCCCGGCAGCGCCACCACCGCACCGCGCACCTGGACCTTCGACACCCCCGACCTGGCGAGCGGCCTGGCCGAGGCGGGGTACCACACGGCCTGTGTCGGGGGCACGGGCTTCTTCAACCGCCGCTCGGCACTGGGGTCGGTCCTGCCCGACCTGTTCGCGGAGAGCCACTGGGAGGAGTCGTTCGGCGTCACCGACCCCCGCTCCTTCGAGAACCAGGTGGCCCGAGCGGTCCGGATCGCCGCCGAACGCCCCGCCGACCAACCGCTGTTCCTCCTGCTCAACGTGGCCGCTCTGCACCAGCCCAACTGGTTCCACCTGCCCGGAGCCACCCGGGAGGACGGCGACACGCGCGAGAGCCACGCGGCGGCTCTGGAGTACGTCGACCGCCACCTGCCCCCTCTCGTGGCCGCGATGACGAAACGCCGCCCCTGCTTCGCCATCGTGTGCTCCGACCACGGCACGGCCTACGGCGAGGACGGCTACACCGGCCACCGGCTCGGCCACGAGACCGTGTGGACCGTCCCCTACGCCCACGCCGTCCTGCCCCAGGGCACCACCATCGACACCGAGGAGGCGCACCCGTGACCCTCTCCCTCACCCCGCGCCCCGAACCGGTGCGCGCGGACTCCCCGTACCAGTCGTACGTGTACGCCTACCCGCACAAGAGCGCGTACCGCCCCTTCGCCCACCCGTCGCCCTCCACCACCCTCAACGGAGAGCCTCCGGCTCCAGCCTCCGATTCCAGACCGCTCCTGGCCGACCTGTGGCGCGGCGAGGACGTACGGGCTCTGTCCCTGTACGCGCACATCCCCTTCTGCGAGATGCGGTGCGGGTTCTGCAACCTGTTCACACGCTCGACTCCCCCGGCCGAACAGGTCACCGCCTATCTGGACGCCCTGGAGCGGCAGGCCGACGCGGTCGCCGAAGCACTGCCCGAGGGCGCGGCCTTCGCCCGGGCGGCTCTGGGCGGGGGCACCCCCACCTACCTGACCGCGCAGGAGCTCACCCGCGTCTACGACCTGACCGAGCGCGCGTTCGGGGTGGACCTGTCGGCCCTCCCGGTGTCCGTGGAGACGTCCCCCGCCACCGCCACCCCCGACCGGTTGGCGGTCCTCGCCGAGCGCGGCGCGACCCGGATCAGCATGGGCGTGCAGAGCTTCGTCGACTCCGAGGCGCACGCGGCGGGCCGTCCGCAAAGGCGCGCCGAGGTGGACCGGGCGCTCGCGGCGATCCGTGCGGCCACCACGGCCGACCTGAACGTGGACCTCATCTACGGCATCGACCGCCAGACCTCCCGGACATGGGAGTACTCGCTGGACACCGCCCTGGAGTGGGAGCCGGAGGAGGTCTACCTCTACCCGCTCTACGTCCGGCCGCTGACCGGCCTGGGCCGCCGCGCCCGCGCGTGGGACGACCACCGTCTGGCGCTGTACCGGCAGGGCCGCGACCACCTGCTCGGTCGGGGCTACGAGCAGGTGTCCATGCGGATGTTCCGCCGCGCGGACGCCGCCGAGGCCACGGGGCCGGACTACTGCTGCCAGACCGACGGCATGGTGGGGTTGGGCTGCGGCGCCCGCTCCTACACCTCCTCGGCCCACTACTCATTCGACTACGCGGTGGGGATCGGGCAGGTGCGGTCGATCATCGCCGACTTCACCGAGCGCGGCACCGCCGGGTTCGCGCACGCCGAGGTGGGCTTCCACCTGGACGGGGACGAACGGCGCCGCCGCCACCTGCTCCAGTCCCTCCTGCGGGTGGAGGGAATGGACGCCGCCGACTACGCCGCGAGGTTCGGTTCCCACCCCGAGGGGGACTTCCCCGCCGAGTTCGGCGTACTCTCCGCCCGGGGCTGGCTGGCCTCCGCTCCCGGGGCGGACCGCGTGCTGCTGTCCGAGGAGGGGATCGCCCACTCCGACGCGGTCGGCCCCCTGTTCTTCTCCGCCGCCGTCGCGGCCCTGATGGCCGACTACGAGGCCCGATGACCCCGATGAGCGCACCCGGAACCGCGCCCCGCCGGGCGGGCGCCCCCGGAACCACACTGCCCCCGCACCTGACCCTCCTCTACCGAGGACCCCTGGCCAGCTGCGACTACGACTGCCCCTACTGCCCCTTCGCCAAACGGCGCGACACCCCGGAGACGCTGCGCGCGGACCGGGCCGCCCTCGAACGGTTCGCCGACTGGGTGGCGGACGACGCGGCGCACCCGGGGACCGGGATCTCCGTCCTGTTCACCCCGTGGGGCGAGGGGCTGGTGCGGTCCTGGTACCGCGCGACCATCCGGCGGCTGAGCCACCTGCCGCACGTGGAACGGGTGGCGATCCAGACCAACGCGAGCGGCCGGGTCGAGTGGCTGGCCGACTGCGACCTGGACACCGCCGCCCTGTGGACGACCTACCACCCGGGCCAGGTGACGCACGAGCGGTTCGCGGCCAAGGCGCACCGCCTGGTCGAACTCGGCGTGCGGTTCAGCGTGGGCGTGGTCGGCGAGCCCGAGCACCTGTCGGCGGCCCGGCGGATGCGCGCCGAGCTTCCCGACCACGTGTACCTGTGGGTGAACGCGGCCGAGGGGCGAAGCTACACCGACGACGAGGCCGCCGTGTGGCAGGAGATCGATCCGCACTTCCACTACAGCCGCACGCCCCACGCCAGTCTCGGGCTCCCGTGCCGTACCGGCGACAGCGTGCTGTCCGTGGACGGGGAGGGGAACGTGCGCCGCTGCCACTTCGTGGACGTACCGATGGGCAATCTCTACGACGGATCGTTCGCGCCCCGGCTCGGTCCGGTCCCCTGCCCGAAGGCCGCGTGCGACTGCCACATCGGTTACGTGCACCTGGAGACCCTCGACCTGTACGACGTGTTCCGGGGCGGAGTGATCGAACGCGTTCCCGCGACCATACGTGCGCCGCTCCCCCTCACCCCGATAGAAACCGCTCGAAACGGTCACAGGAGGCAGGGATAATCCACGGCATGGTCTCTCCCCGGGTCATCGCGACCGATCTCGACGGCACCCTCCTCCGATTCGACGGCTCCCTCTCCCCCCGCACCATCGACACCCTGTCCGCCGCCGACGCCGCGGGGCTGCGGGTGGTCGTCGTGACCGCCCGCCCTCCGGCTGCCACCTGGATGATCGCCGACCGGCTGCCGTGTGCCGCCGTGGTGTGCGCCAACGGCGCCTTCACCCACCTGCCCGACCGGGCCGAGCCCCTGGTGCGCGCCCTGGGCCAGGACACCTCCGGGACCGTGGTCGAGAAACTGCTGGCCGCCGTTCCCGATCTCGGCTTCGCCGTGGAGACCGGGGACGGGCTCGTCTACGAACCCGCCTTCGAGCTGTCGGAGTGGGCGGCCCAGGCCCCGTGGAGTACCGAGGTCGACGGCGTCGGGGAGCTGTTGGAGCGGGCGGCACCGATCGCCAAACTGCTGGCACGGGCGGCTGAGACGCCCCTCCACGACATGCGCGTCGAGGCCCAGTCCACGGTCGGAGCGCTCGCGGAGGTCACCTACTCGGGCGGCAGCCGGTTGCTGGAGATGAGCGCCCCGGGCGTGACCAAGGGCAACGCCCTCGCCGAGCTGTGCGGATCGTGGGGGGTGACGGCGGACGAGGTCGCCTACTTCGGCGACATGCCCAACGACCTGTCCGCGCTCACCTGGGCGGGGCACGGCTACGCGATGGCCAACGGGCACCCCGACCTGTTCGACCCCGTGCTGGGCCTGGGTGTGGCCCCCTCCCACCAGGAGGACGGGGTGGCGCGGGTCGTGGAAGGCATCCTCACCGCGTTGTGAACCGGCAAAACCCTGGCCAGGTGACCGGGACACCTCCTAGGCTTCGGTGGCGGAACACCCACCGATCCCAGGAGGGCCCCGTGCCGCACCCCACCCAGCTCGCCTCCTCCCTCGCTGACGCCGACCGGCTCGCCCTGTACGCCCGAGTGGTGTGCGCGGGGCCCGACGGAATCCCCTCCGAGGAGATCCGGTCCGGCGGGGCGAGAGCGGTCAAGCGCCTGACGCGCCTGCTGCGCGACGAGCTCGTGCGCGAGGCGGACCAGCGGATCACGGCCGTCCCGGACGTGTTCCGGGAGGCCGTGGAGGGCCAGCGGCCCGTGGTGTCCGATCCGGTCGACGCCCTGTTCCGGCACGGCCGCCTGACCCGGCTCCCCGTCCGGTCGGACCTGCGCCAGGCGGCTCTGCGCCAGGTGACCGACCGCCTCTTCGCCCCCGAACTGGAGTACACGGAGAAGCAGGTGAACACCGCCATCCTCACCTGCTTCGACGACCCGTCCGCGATGCGCCGCTACCTGGTCGAGGAGGGGTACCTCGAACGGGAGGACGACGGCAGCCGGTACCGCGTCGCCCGGGCCTGACCGGCCCCCGAGGAGCACGGAACACCGGGCGAGCGGGTCAGGACGTGAAGACGTGGGGACGCAGGTCCCTCGGGGTCCTCTCCGGCGCGATGCCGAAGGTCGCCCACACGTGGGTGCCGAGGTCCGCCCAGGGGGCGAGGCGGAAGTGCCCCCAGTCGGTGGACAGGTTCTCCACGAGCAGCAGACCGCGCTGTCCCTCCGCCCGGGACCACTCGCTCTCGGTGCGCTCGGCGGGGACGCGGGGGACGCCGCCCCCGCCGCCCGCGTCGCTGAGGAAGACACGCAGGGTCCTGTCGTCGGGCATGGACAGCCCCCGGATGACCTCGCCGCCCTCCCGGCCGGAGTCGGTGTACTTGCAGCAGTTCGCGAACACCTCGCTGGCCACGAGTCGGACGGTGTCGACCAGGTCCTCGTCGAATCCGGTCAGGTCGGCGGCCAGGTCCGCGCGCACCCGGGTGAGCAGGGCCAGGCGGCCGGGGTAGACGCGGTGTTCCCAGAACACGACCGGCCGGGGCTCCTTCGTCGGTGTGGTGTTCATACCGCCGCCACCTCGTTCCTCCGGTGCCGACCGATCCAGATACGGGTGAGGTCGCGGAGTTCGTCGAACTCCCCGGACCGTGGCCGCAGGGGGGCGAGCAGGTCGCCCTCGGGCACCGGCCGGGGCTCGGGCACGCGCGGGGCCGCGGGTGTGGGCGCGGTGTCGGTCGGCGCGGCCGTCCGGGCGCGCGGGCGTCGGGCGGCCGCTTCCCTGACGCGGGCGAGTTCGCGTTCGTGGGCCGCGTAGTAGGGCCGGACGAGGGCGACGTCGTCGGCCGGGATCTCCTCACGGGGCGGTGCCGGGCGCGGCGCGGGGCCGGGCTCGGGAGGCGCGGGAACCGTGCCGACCCGCTCGGCGGCGGGCGCGGGAACCGGCGGGGCGGGGGCGGGCGTCGGCGCGTAGCGGCGGACCCGGGTGGAGCGGCGTCGGCGGGCGCTGTGGCGTCCGCGCGCGGGGCTGAGGAGGGTCTTCAGGTTCTCCAGGGCAGACCTGAGGACCGCACGGCTAAGATGAGCCATGTCGGCAATCCTTTGCTTAAAGACTTGAGTTGCTGACCACGGCCCCGGACGATCGACTAATCGTCGCGGGGTCTTCCGTGTATGGAGTTGTTTCCGGGAAGAAGAGTAGAGGACCCGGGAGGAGAAGGCGAAGCTTTCCGCGAAAGAACCCTGAGAGGACAACCAGGTTTCTCGTTCTTCAAGGTCAGACAGGTTGACAGAAAGAACCAGGAGCCATTCCTCAGCTCACCCGAAAAACGCACTTCGCCCGAATTTGCGTCATTGATCAGGAAATGCGCGGACGCCGGACACGGAGGGACCCCGGGCAGTGGCCCTGCCCGGGGTCCCTCACCGTGTGCGGCCCTACCTCCGCGTCACGGACGCCAGGAGCGCGGCCCACTCACCGGCGGGGAAGGGCAGGTGCCCGGCCTCCCGGTGCTCGGTGTCGCGCACGTCCGCGCCGCTCTGGTGCTCACGCACCTCCACACACGTCGATGTACTCGGGCTGTAACTGGACTTGTGCCATTCATTCACGGGCCATCTCCTTCACCATCTCGACCGACTGCCCCTCAGACAGGGCGACCTGAGTCGCCCGCTGGATCCGAGCCAGCAGGGTCTCTACCTGCTTCGGCTGGTCATGTACCACGACATCCCAATTGTGCTCACTGGCCAGAACCCGAGTCCCGTCCGTGAGCTGGAAGCCCATCAGCGGTGCGACCATGTCGATGACCGCATCGTCGCCGAGCAGGTTCACCGTCACCCGACCCGCGTCGATGAGGTCCGCCAGGCGCCGTGCCTGAGCTTGCCGCGCCGACGGGGGAAGCCGGGACAGGCACGAGGCGGGGAACACGGCCGTTACCCACGGCGCCCCTTTCGCAGCGAGCGCGTCGTAGCGGCCCGCACGGTTCTTCGCCTCCGCCCTGATCTGCTCGTCCGACCCCGGGCAGAGCCCTTCCCGCAACATCAGTTCGACGTATTCCGTGGCCTGGATCAGGCCGGGAATGCCGTAGGGGTAGACGAGGTGGATCGCCACGGAGTTCTGTTCGAGGTAGGGAACGCGCTGCTTCCAGTGGGGAACCACGGAACCGGTCGCGACCACCTGCCACTCCCTGAGCAGGTCGCCGCCGCATTGCAGCACGCGGTCCAGGAGTTCGGCGTCATCGCGGTCCGGGAGGTACTCGCCCCGTTCCCACCGGGTCACCGTGGAGGGGGAACGACTGACGCGAGCGGCCAGCTGGGACTTGGAAAGCCCCATGTTGTTGCGCGCCCGTGTCAGGGATTCGCAGAAGCCGTTGCTCTCCATGCGTGGAACGTAGCGCCGGTTGCGAGGACCGGTCACCTCGTAGCGACCGACCGTGTCCGAGGTGTGACCTGGAACTCAGGCCGCCCCTGAGGAGGATCCCGTGAACGACCGCGTATCCCTGCCCGCCGCCGCGCTCCGCCCCAACGACATCGTGGTGATGCCCGACGGCAGCATCCGGGCGGTCACCGCCGTCCACCCCCACGACTCCGGGGCCGTGTCCGTGCGCCTGGGCGTCACCTGGTACCGGTACGAACGCGGCGAGGACCTGAACGTGGCCGACCGGGGACCCGCGGCGCCTAGGCCGCGTCGGTGACCGGGAGATGCTGTTCGGCCCAGATGATCTTGCCGTCCCCGGTGTACCGCGTGCCCCACCGGTGGGTGAGCTGGGCGACCAGGAAGAGGCCGCGCCCGCCCTCGTCCGTGGTGCGGGCGTGCCGCATCCGGGGGGCGGTGTTACTGGTGTCGGAGACCTCGCAGACCAACCCTGCCTGCCGCAACAGGCGCAGCCGGATCGGCCCCGACGCGTAGAGGATGGCGTTGGTGACCAACTCGCTGACGATCAGCTCGGTCGTCATCACCAGCTCGTCCAGCCCCCACTCACTCAGTTGGCGGGACGCCCGGGCCCGGATGTCCGCCACGGCGGCCGGGTCGGACGGCACGTCCCACGAGGCGATCCGGTCCGCGCTCAGGGTGTGCGTCCGGACCAGCAGCAGCGCGGCGTCGTCGGTGTGGGACCCCGGGAGAAGCAGTCGGACCGTGCTCTCACACAGCTCGTCGAGCGCTACGCCCGGCCGGGCCAGGGCCCGGCCGAGGCGGAACATGCCGGATTCGGCGTCCCGGCCGTCGGACCGGAGGAGGCCGTCGGTGTAGAGGCCGATCAGACTGCCCTCCGGCAGCTCCAGCTCGGCCGTCTCGAAGGGCAGTCCGCCCAGCCCGAGGGGCGGCCCCGCGGGCAGGTCCGGGAAGTAGACGTCTCCCCCGGGCGGGACCACGACGGGTGGCGGGTGCCCGGCGCGTGCCATGACACAGCGCTGGGTCACCGGGTCGAACACGGCGTACAGACAGGTGGCGCCCGTCAGGGCGGTGGTCGTCGCCTCGTCCCGCGGGTTCTCGTCGAGCAGGCTGATCACCAGGTCATCGAGGTGGGCCAGCAGTTCGTCGGGGGGCAGGTCCATGTCCGCGAGCGTGTGCACGGCGGTGCGCAGGCGCCCCATCGTCGCGGCGGCGGTGAGTCCGTGTCCGACCACGTCGCCCACGACCAGGCCCACCCGTGCGCCGGACAGCGGTATGGCGTCGAACCAGTCGCCGCCCACCCCGTTCGCGGCGTCCGACGGCAGGTAGAGGGAGGCCGTCTCCAGAACGGTCCCGCTGGCCAGCACATGCGGAAGCAGGGTGCGTTGGAGCGCCAGCGCCGTGGTGTGCTCGCGTGAGAAGCGGCGGGCGTTGTCCACGCACAGCGCCGCCCGACCCACCAGGTCCTGGGCCAACCGCAGGTCGTCGGGCTCGAAGGACGTCGGGTTCCGCGACCTGACGAAGGTGGCCAGGCCCAGCACCGTGTCCCGTGCCCGCATGGGGACGGAGATGAGCGAGTGCAGACCGAACTTCCGTATCGTCGCCACCCGGGCCGGTTGCTCCACCGCCCAGACGTCGTCGTCGGGGTTCAGGACCGGAATCAGGACGGCGTCGCCCTCGACCAGGTAGCGGGCGTCGTGCGGGGGCGGAACGAAGTCCACCCGTTCCCCCCTCCTGACGACCGCCTCCGGGCAGCCCTCGCGCACCGAACCCAGGCCCGCCCTGCGCATCGCGGGCTTGGTTCCGGGTGGCCAGGGCGGCGGTTCCTCCGCGTCCAGGACCGACTCCAGGAGGTCGACGACGACGAAGTCGGCGAAGCGCGGTACCGCGAAGTCAGCGAGTTCCTGTGCCGTACGGGACACGTCCAGGGTGCTGCCGATCCGCGTGCCCGCCTCGTTGATCAGCCTCAGGCGGTGCTGGGCGTTCCACCGCTCGGTGACGTCCATGACCATGTAGCAGACGCCGGTGATGGCGTCGTTGGCGTCGATCAGGGGGAAGAACGAGGTGGAGTAGGCGTGCGGGCGGTACGGGTCCGCCCAGCTCCACCCCTGGTACTCGTGGTCGAGCACGGGTGTGCCGGTCTCCAGGACACTCCTCATGACGGCCTCGATCGGCTCCGCGCGCAGACCGGGGAGCAGGTCCCTCAGACGTCGGCCCAGACGCTGCTCCCGCGACACCCCGCCGAACCGTTCCAGGGTGTCGTTCACCCAGACGAAGCGCAGTTGCGGGTCGACCACGGCCATGCCGATCGGCGAGCGGGTGAGGAAACCGTCCAGCACCGACCCGCCGACCGTCCACCCCGGCGTGCGCTCCCGGCCGGAGACCAGGAAGCACCGCTGGCCGTCCAGGGCGAAGGCGGCGCAGACCCGCAGGTCCACCTCGACCAGTCGACCGTCCCGGTGCCGGAGGTCGGCCGTGCCGTGCCAACCGCTGCCCGACCGGCACCGGTCGGCGATCCGCGCCGTCCGGGCCGGGTCCGGGTCCTCCCCCTCCGCGAGCAGGCGGGCCGCCGACCGGCCGACCACCGTGTCGGGCGGGTACCCGAGGAGCTCCTGCGCTCCGCTGGTCCAGCCGAGGACCGTACCGGACTCACCGATCACCGCCGCCGCGTCGCTCGTGGTGCCGACGTGACCGGAGGCGCCGGAGGGTCCCGGGGGATCCGGCAGCGCCCCGGCCCCTGGTCTCGACATCTCGCTCACCGCCAACCCCTCTGTCTGCATCATTCCCGTCCGCCCCACAACCAAGCCACCTCCCCGCGCGGTGTCCGGGCCCTTCGTGCGAACCTGGGACAGCGGGTTCGGCTGACGGAGGCGGTGCTGCGGATGGGACGGGTCACGGTCCGGGACAAGGTCCTGCGGATCAGGGACGGGGCCGCCGGCGAGCGGGTGGACAGCCTCGTCGTGGAGGAGCCCCTGGAGATCAGGGTGGACGGCGTCGCGCTGGCCGTCACCATGCGCACCCCGGGCGCGGACTTCGACCTGGCCGCGGGGTTCCTGGTCAGCGAGGGCGTCGTCACCACGGCCGAGGAGGTGGCCGCGATCCGCTACTGCGCCGGGGCCACCGAGGACGGGGCGAACACCTACAACGTGCTCGACGTGTCCCTGGCCCCCGGCGTCCCGCGCCCCGACACGTCCCTGGAACGCAACTTCTACACCACCTCGTCGTGCGGGCTGTGCGGGAAGGCGAGCCTGGACGCCGTGCGCACACGGGCGCGGTGGCCGGTCGAGGGGGACGGCCTCCGCGTGGACGCGCGAACCCTGGCTCTGCTGCCCGACCGCCTGCGCTCGGCCCAGCGGGTGTTCGACCGCACGGGCGGACTGCACGCCGCCGGGCTGTTCACCGCCGACGGCGAGCCGCTCGCGGTACGCGAGGACGTGGGTCGTCACAACGCGGTGGACAAGCTGGTCGGCTGGGCGCTGCACGGCGACCGCCTGCCGCTGCGGGAGACCGTCCTCATGGTCTCGGGGCGGGCCTCGTTCGAGCTGACGCAGAAGGCGTGGATGGCGGGGATCCCGGCGCTGGCGGCGGTGTCCGCGCCCTCGTCCCTGGCCGTCGACCTGGCCGCCGAGGCGGGGATGACGCTGGTGGGGTTCCTGCGGGGGTCCTCGATGAACGTCTACGCGGGGCGTCACCGGGTACGCGTGGATGTCTAGGATCCACTGGTATGCACCGACTGTCTGAGCGGCGACAGCCGCTGTTCGTCTACGGCACCCTCCTCTTCCCGGAGATCCTGAACGCGCTGCTCGGCCGCGTTCCCGACTCCGTGCCCGCCGCCGCGCCCGGCTGGCGGGCGGCCGCGCTGCCCGGCCGCCCCTACCCCGTGCTGGTCCCCGGCGCCGGAACCGCCTCGGGGAGGTTGCTGTCCGGGCTGTCGGAGACGGAGCGGCGGATCATCGACGTCTACGAGGACGAGTGGTACGAGGTCCGCCGTCTGGAGCTGGCCGACGGCGGCGCGGGGTGGGCCTACGTTGCCGACGCGGCCACCGAGGCGTCCCCGCGGGACTGGGACGCGGACGCCTTCGCCGCCGAGCACCTGACCGCCTACGTCACGGAGTGTTCCGCGTTGCGGACCGAGCTCACCGGGGCCACCGGATGAGCCGGGCGCGCTGAGCACGCGCGCGGGCACCGGCCGGTCAGGTGAGCCGGTGCCCGCGGTTCGGCCCCCGGGGGTCCGGGGCCGGCCGGTGGGTCAGCCCGTGAGCAGGGTCAGGTTCCACCGCTCCAGGATCGGGTTGAGCGGCTGGAAGTAGGTGGTGCCGCCGGAGGTGCAGTCACCGGAGCCGCCGGAGGTCACGCCCTGGGCCTCGGTGCCCGCGAGCCAGGAGCCGCCGGAGTCGCCGCCCTCGGCGCACGCGGTCGTGCGGGTCAGCCCGTGGACGTGCTGGCCGCGCGGGTAGCGGACGGTCTGGTCCTTGGCCTCGATGACGCCGCACTGCCAGCCGGTGGTGCGGCCCGAGCGGCACACCGACGCGCCGACGGGGGCCTCGGCGGAGCCGGTGACGGTCACGGTGCCGCCGTCGTAGTCGTTGACCTGGGCGGTCGGCGTGAAGTCAGGGTTGGTGACGTCGACCCAGGCCATGTCGCTACGGGGGAAGACCGACCCGGCGACCGTGCCGATCTGCTGGGTTCCGGGCACGTCGTGCCAGGTGTCGCTGCCCTCGTCGCCGCAGTGGCCCGCCGTCACGTAGCCGCCGACGACGCCGAACCCGATCGAGCAGACGTACCAGCTGCCGCCGTCCTGGAAGTAGTACGGGTTGCCGCCGACGATGTCGGCGTAGGTCCGCGGTGTTCCGGGGCTCTCCTCGACGACGACGGCGTCGGCGTCGACACCGGCGCTGGCGGCCAACTCCTCGGCCGCGGACTCGTGGCCCGGTGCGGCCTCGATGACCACGGTGTCCCTGGCCGGGTCGGCGTACCAGCCGTGGACGGTGGCGTGGGCTCCGTCGGCGGCCGCGTCGAGCGCCTCCATGACGGAGTCGAGTGCGCTCTCGCCGTGGTCGACCAGCTCGGGAACGGCCCCGGCGGCCCGTACGGCGCCGAAGTCGGAGCGGTCGGTGACCTGGACGGTGAGGTCGAGGGTGTCGACATCGAAGACCGCTCCGCCGAAGTCCGGGCCGAGCTCCTCGCGGAGTTCTCTCTCGGTCTCGGCGGCCGCCTCCTGGGCCGCGATGAGCTCGGTGACGCCGGACTCGGTGAGCCCGAAGGCGCTGCGCATGGCGGCCATCTGGTCCGGCGAGGGGCCGCCCGTCGGGGAGTCGGCCGCGACCGGTCCGGTGGCGGCGAGGACGAGTCCGAGGGAGAGCGCCGTCATGCCGACGGCGCGGGGGAGGGGGGATCCGTGCAAGGTTCTGCCCTTTCGCGGGGGTACTAGGCAGTGCGGGCGCCGTGCGCCCACGGGGGTGGACGGTTCGCCAGGTTTGCCGCCCGACGTCCGTCAAAGTGTTCACCTGGTGATGAACAGGGGAAAACGTAAGCCACGCACCGGAAAAGGACAACCACCCGAATACTCCATGAATTCGGAAAGTTTCCTAACGAAACACCATAGAAATGGAGAAACCAACAGGGGTGGTGTGCATGAAGAGGTCAAAACCGGGAATCCGCGCGCGCGACACGGCCGCCGGACGGTCCGCTACCACACGCCGGGGGAACGCGCGAGAGGGGCACGCGTGGCCGGATCCGGTCACGCGCATGTCACTTTTCGTGACGGCTCATGACGGGAAAGCCACCCCGCACCTGGTGACATGGGGTTCCAGGGGGAACACGGTACACAGAAACGCCCGGGAGGCCGCGGCCTCCCGGGCGTCCGGGGCGGCGGCCGGAGAACCGGCGCCGGATCGTCCCCTTCGATTCTTCGGGTGATGGACGGCTAGCGGGCGAAGCTGAAGACGTCGAACGACGCCGCGCCACCGGGTCCGGCGAAGTTGCCGCTCTGCGAGAAGAGCGCACCGCCGAAGTTGCCGCCGCCGAAGTGACCACCGTGGCCGCCGAAACCGGCCTTGCTCACGATGCTCAGGTTGCTCGCGCCCCCGAAGCCCGCCATGGACTCGTTGTAGGACCAGAAAGCTCCGCTGCCGAAGCCGTCGGTGTGGCTGGCGGACGCTACTGCCGGGGCCGCCAGGGCAAGCATGGGCGCCGCGAGAACCGCGGCCGCCACACGGCGAACAGTGCGCCTGGGCATGGTCTGCTCCTTTGCATCCGGGGCGAAGGCGCCCCACCGCCACGCCACGGTGACCGCGACGCGGTGGCCTGCCATTGCTCTGAGGTGAACCGCGGGGCCCCGGCCGAGGCGCACGGCCGGCGATGTCTGCGGGAGCGGCGGACGCTCTCGTACGCGCCTGTCCCCGCGCGTTCGTGTACCGCATGAAGTCGCAATCGCAACTGTTAACCAATCAACCACTTGCGCCACCGCCGTGCAGTCGAATTGTCGCCTCGGTGACCCAATCGGCCCCCGGATGTCCAGACACACGAACGGACCCGCCCCCACGGGGAGCGGGTCCGCGCCGCGGCGACCGGCGCACCGGTGCCGCGTCGTCCCTCCTTCGGGTGGTGCCGCCTAGTAGGCGAAGCTGAACACGTTGTACGACGCCGCCCCACCGGGCCCGGCGAAGCTGCCGCTCGTACCGTAGAACGAGCCGCCGTACCAGCCGTAGCCGCCGTACCAGCCGCTGTCGTACCAGCCGTAGTACGGACCGCCGTACCAGTAGTCGTAGCTGTAGGCGGACGCGGCCGCCGGAACGGCCAGCGCGAGCATGGGCGCCGCGAGAACCGCGGCCACCACACGGCGAACAGTGCGCCTGGACATGGTCTGCTCCTCTGCAACCGGGGCGAAACGCCCCACCACCCCACCGCGAAGAGTCGCGACACGGTGGCCTGCCATTGCTCTGAGGCGAACCGCGGGGCCCCGACCGAGGCGCACGGCCGGCGATGTCTGCGGGAGCGGCGGACGCTCTCGTACGCGCCTGTCCCCGCGCGTTCGTGTACCGCATGAAGTCGCGATCACAACCATCAACCAATCAACCACTCGCACTATCACCGTGCGGTCAAATTGTCGCCTCGGTGACCGAATCGGCCCGAATTCCCTTCCGCCCTCCGGGCACGCGAACGGACCCGCCCCCGGGAGCGGGTCCGCGTCGTCCCTCCTACGCGTGGTGCCCGGCTAGCGGGCGAAGCTGAAGACGTCGAACGACGCCGCGCCACCGGGTCCGGCGAAGCTGCCGCTCTGCGAGAAGAACGCGCCGCCGAAGCCGTGGCCGAAACCACCGTGGAAACCGTGGCCGAAGCCGCCGAAGCCGTGACCGAACCCGCCGTGGAAACCGTGGCCGAAACCACCGTGGCTCACGACGCTCACGCCACTGGGCGCCATGGGCTCAGCCGACGCGACGGCCGGGACCGCCAGCGCGAGCATGGGCGCCGCGAGAACCGCGGCCGCCACCCGACGTGCAGTGCGCCTGGGCATGATCTGCTCCTTTGCGTTCGGGGCTCAGTGCCCCGCCATATCCACCGCGACGCCTGGCCACGGTGTCATGGCCCGCCTCATCTGCTCTGGTGCATACGGGAAGCGGCCGAGGCGTACGGCCGATGGTCCAGAAGCTGACAGCGCGTCCCGGTGTGCCCGCCCCCGCGCACAGGTGTGCGACATGATGTCGTTACTCTCAACCAACCACTCGCGTGACGGCCCCACAGCCGAACTGTCGCCTCGCTGACCCTGTCAGCCCGCGTGACTTCCGTGAGCCTTCCTGGACAGCCCGTCGGGGTCGAGGATCTCGATCGCCGCGTACCGCATCTCGATCAGCTCCTCCCGCTCCAGCCGCTTCAACACCCGGTTCAGTGACGGCCGGCGGACGCCGAGCATCGCGGCGAGCGTGCGCTGCGGCAGGGGGACCACCGAGCTGGACGCCTCGTCGAGCAGCAGCCGGGCGGTCTGTTCGGTCAGGGACTTGCCCAGCAGCTCCATGATCCGTCCCTGGCTGGCGTCCAGGCGGCCGGCGATGCTGGCCAGCCAGCGTCGGGCGAGCGCGCGGTGCTCGGACATGAGTCGCTCGAAGTCCTCGGCGCGCATGTACAGGAGCTCGACGTCGTCGGTCGCGCGCGCGGTGTACGGCAGGGGTTTGCCCAGGAGGAACTGGATGTCGCCGTCCACGTCACCCGCGTGCCTGATCTCGACCACCGTGCGCTCCTCGCCCGAGCCGACCGACAGCTCCACGTGTCCGGACCGAACGATCCACACCCGGGAGGGGGAGTCGCCCTCACGGAAGGCGACCGCGCCCCGGGACAGCGACTGCCGGTGCAGGAACGTGGCGAGCGCGTTCAGGTCCCGGGGGGTGAGCGGCGCGGCCGAGCCCCGACCGACGCAGCGCGCCACCCACGCCGCCTGCTGGACCCGCGGATCCGCGGTCTCGGTCCCGTTCAGTCGGCGCTCGGGTACCGCCGATGTGGCCCTCGGGTTCATGTACGTCCTCCGTCCACCCCGTGGCGCGTTCGCGGGCGCCCGGCCCCGAACCGCACCGCGTGCACGTGGCGGCCGGGGTTCCCCGGCAGCACACGCAAGGGCGGAGGTCCCGCCACGGGGACGAGACCTCCTTGCGGTCAGGTGGGCGGTCCCGTGGGGGGCGCCCGCCTTACTTCCTGCTAGTTGGCGAAACTGAAGAGGTTCTGGGAACCGGCGCCATGCGGACCCGCGAAGGAGGCGCTCGCCTTGTAGAGCGCGAAGCCCCCACCATGGCCACCGAAGCCTCCGCCGAAGTGGCCGTTGCCGGCCGCGGCCGTGATGCTCTGGGACATGGATCCGTTCGGCCCGGCGAACTGGGAGTCCCCGTGCCAGAAGCTGTTGGCCAGGGCGGCCGACGGGAGACCGAACGCCAACATCGGGGCGGCCACACCGGCCACCAGAACACGTGTGATCGTCTTCGCCTTCATGGAAGTTCCCTCCTGTGCGACGGACGGGCCGTGAGCCCGCCCGAGCCACCGGCGAGTCCCCGCCGGAAACCCCTGAGAGGCGCCTCCAGCGGCAACGCGCACCACACAACCACATGAATTCCCCATAATCAGGCTCATCTGTTACCGAAGCGACAGTATTTCTGGCATTTTGCCTGGAACTGGAGAACTGCCAGCGATCACCACGCGAACCCATGCGCGAGTTAACGGAACGCCAGAAAACACGCAGTGGATGTTATTTCCATGCTTTCCGAGAGGAGTGGGACCAGAAGGAGTGTCAGAAATGCGACACAGTTACTCCCGTGACTCGGCGTGCCGGTCCCCTAATGACCCATGAATCTACGAAAAGCTGCGACTACCTGCATCCGATCCATAGGAGTGCAAATGTCTGAACTCGTTCGACGCGCCGTTCTGGACAAGAGATTCTGGCCCGGGGTCGCGATGGCCGCGCTCATCGGCGGTTCGCTGTCCGTCGCCGGCGTCGCCACGGCCGACACCGTCGACGAAGCCGACCCGGCGGCCCAGGAGGAGGCGGCACAGCCCGCCGACACCGAGGCCGCCGAGCAGGAGGAGGGGCGTGACGGCGGTCCGTTCAGTGGCGGCCCGCACCACCACGACGACAACGGCAGCGGGGTGCACTCCGAGACCGAGGACAGTGAGTTCCACGAGGTCTGTGACACGGCAGGCCCCGGCGGATCCTTCATCGGTCCCTGCCCCCGCCCCGCGGGAGGCGGCGGTGGCGGCGGTGCGGTCGGCGGGGCTCCCGAGGAGCTCGCCGTCACCGGCCCGTCCGAGGACCTCGCCCTGGTCGGCGGCGCGATCGCCCTGACCGGTGGTGTGGTCATGTACATCACCCGGCGCCGCTCGGAGCGTGCCGAGGACGCCGAGGCCTCCGCGTAACACCTCCGGGACGCCGGAGTCACGGGGTGGGGACCGCACCGGTTCCCACCCTTTCTCCTGTGCTGGATCCCTGGGCCGTCTCCGGCGACCGGATCCCGTCAGCGCTTCTGCGGAGGCGACGGGGCGACCCCGTCAGTCCGCCCGCTGGGCGAGACCGTAGGGGTCGAGGATGTCCACCGCGCCGTAGCGCAGCCTGATGAGTCCCTGCCCCTCCAGCTCCTTGAGCACCTTGTTCAGGGAGGGACGGCACACACCCAACATCTCCGACAGCTTCTGCTGGGGCACGTCGACCACCCCGCCGCTGGCCTCGTCCAGAAGCAGCCGGGCGCTCTGCTGGGTGAGCGTGCGGCCGAGCATCCCGACGATCCGGTCGTGCGACTCCGACAGCCGCTCGGCCATGGTCGCCATCCACAGTCGGGACATCTCCGGGTGCTCACCCAGCAACTCCTCGAAGTCGAGCGGCGTCATGGTCAGGCACTCCGACTCCTCCAGCGCGCGCGCCCGGTACGGGAACGGCATACCCAGCAGTTTCTGGATGTCGCCGTCGATCCCGCCCGGGCGCAGGATCTGCACGATCAGCGGCCGGGACCGCCCCTTGACCGCGAGTTCGAGACGGCCGGACCGGACGATCCACACCCCCGCGTCCCGATCCCCCTCCCGGAAGGCGAGCTCGCCCCGGCGGAGCAGGCGCTGCCTGAGCCTGCCCGCCAGCGCGGCCACCGCCGCGCGTCCCGGACGGGCCGCGCCCCGGCTCTCCAGACACGACACGACCCATTCCGCGAGGTGGAACCGCTCGGGGTCCACCGTCTCGTCGCTCACCCTGGGGGCCACGACCCGGATCTCGTCGGTACGTCCCATACCTGCCGCCTGCATGTTCCTCAACGGTTCCTCACCCGAACTCGTGCTCGCCCGCGTCCGTCAGGAGCGGGACGAGGCGGACGGTGGATTCGTGTGACCGGACGGCCACGCGCAGAAGATGGACGGACGTTCGCCGTGGGAACGGCGTGAGCCGGGGAGACGTCTCCCCGGCCTCGGTCGCCGGAATCCACGGAGAGCACTGTCACCGATCTCGTGGGGGACGGTCGCGATGGTCGTGGACCCTCGCCGTCGTCGGGAACCCCTGGGGTCGTACGGACGGCTCTTGGGCCGTGTCTTGGGCCGTGGACCCTTCGCCGGAGTTCCCACCGCTCCCCCATCGCGATTAGAGCACGGTGCCCTCCTCACATCGGGGAGGACTCCGCGATCACCGCCACTGAAATAACCAAAAGCTTCCTTTACCGGGAAACGGCGAAGGGGCATCCGGCCCGGCCGGATGCCCCTCCACGCGAACGCGGGTGCCGCTACAGCTTGCCCTCGATCTGGTGCGCGTGGACGTGGACCGACTGCTGGTCCTCGTCGTCGGTGATCGTGAACTGCGCGCCCTTGCCCTTGCCCTGGACCGAGTGCACCTTGCCGGTGCGGATCTGGTCGTCGTGGCGGCTGCTGCGGAACTGCACGCGGTCACCCTGCTTGAACGTCATGCGACTCTCCAAGTGATGAGACTTCCTCACGGCCGGGACTTCTCCGTCACCGTGCACCGGCGCCGGGAGACCGACCACTTCGCAACCTAGACCGGCCCGGCGTCGTTCCAGGTGCGACGCCAAGCCAAATGTCAGATTTATGACAGTTCTCGTCAGACGGGCGCCATTCTGGGTAGGGGACGAGCAAGGTGTTGAAATCCCAACAAAAGAGTCATCTACACCACAGTTCGCTCACATCGCGTCACCGATTGTGCTTTCGTGTGGATGTCGACCGACGGCAGCGTCCGGGCGGCGCCCAGGACCTCGGCGGGGGTCATGGGTGCAAGGGGCGCCCGTCGACTGGATGGTCACGCTGCCAGGGATGTCAACGCCGCACGCCACCAGGCGTACTGAAGGGGGGTTTCCATGGGCAAGGGGAAGATCGCGAGCGCCCTGGTCGCGGGAATCGCCACCCCGGCTCTGGTGTTCGGCGTGCCGTCGGTCGCGATGGCCCAGAGTTACGACTCCGCGGGTCAGTCCGTCAGCCAGCAGAGCGGCTACGACTCGTCCCGCCACGGCGGAGGCGACAGGGACGGCGGGCACCGGGACGGTGGCCGGTACGGCGACCGGCACGGTGACCGGCACGACCGCGACAAGTTCAGGCACGGGAAGGTCAAGTACCGCCACTACGGCTACGGCCACGGCTACTACGGATACCACTGCCACGGCCACTGGCACTGGTACGGCTACCACAACCACTGCCACCGGTACGGCCACCACCGTTAGCGACACCCGGGCGATGGCACAATCACAGAGTGTCATCAAAGGGCGTGTCCTCCACGTTGGTTCCGACGTGAATGAGACAGGCTCATGGAAGCGGCTCCGGCCCCCGGGCCACGGACCGCACCCATGAGACCGACCGTGCGCCGACGCGTCGGCGCACACGTGGCCGGGGAGGCTCCGCCTGGCGGGGCCTCCCCTTCACGTGCCACCAGCGACGGAAGGACGACCGTTGACCGAGCACCGCACCCACCGTCCCCCGCGACCAACAGACGGGGACGGACCCTTCCCCGCCCTCCTGCGGACGTCTCGCCGAGCCCTCCTCACCCTGGCCGTCGCCGCGGGCACGGTCGCGGCGGGAGCCACCGGGGCCGCGGCCGACACCGAGACCAGCGGCTCCGAGATCGGCTACGAGCACCGCACGGTCCACCTCGGCCGGTTCGAGGCCCGGTTGACCGTGGTTCGGACCACGGTCAACGAGGACGGTTCCGTGGTCCACACCGAGAGCGAGTACTACGCCGGCCCCGAGGGCGGGGGCGCGGACACCATCCGCACCTGGGTCGACTGACCGCGAACGCGCTCCGCCCCTCCGGGACACGTCAGTGCAGGAACTTCAGCCCGACGACCCCGGCCACGATGAGCACCAGGCACAGCACCTTGGCCACGCTCATGCCCTCATCGAACAGGACCGCGCCGACCAGGGCGGTTCCGATGACGCCGACGGCGACCCAGACGGCGTAGCCGGTGCCGAGTGGGATGGTGCGCAGCGCGAACGCCAGCCCGCCCATGCTCAGGACGAGTGTCGCCCCGAAGACGACCGAGGGCCACAGGCGTGTGAACCCCTGGGACGCGGTGAGCGCGGTGGCCCACGCCGCCTCCAGCAGACCGGAAACCACGAGAACGATCCAAGCCATGACCCGAGATGCCTCCACGACGCGGCGAACATGTCCGCGCCGTCTTGTCGCTGCCGGGTACGGCGCACCTCGTCCGGGGTGCCGGGGGCCGGTCCGCGGTGGCGGGGGCGAAACACGCCCGCCGACGGAAGGCCACAGCCCAGCCGTACGGTACAACGCCGCCCTCCGCACGGGGCTTCCGCCCCGGGCGGAGGCACGGATCACCGCCGTGGAGCCGACGGGCCGGGCCGTCGGCGGGCAGGGAGGGGACGGAGCCGTCGCGCGCGGCCCCGGTGCCGCGGCGCCCCGGAACCGCCCACCCGCCGCTCACCGCACCACACGACCGCTCGCCGCACGGCCGGCGACCACTCGACGCGCGGCCCCAGCGTTCGGCGCTCGCGAACGCGCACCTCCTCCCCCCGCCGGCGTGTCCCTCCTTACAGTTCCGAGTAACGCAGGTCACACCAGCGCAACGCGGGTGTAACCGGTAGGCCCCGCACATCCCCCAGAGGAGTCCACCATGGCAACAGACAAGCAGGCCGGGAGTCCGTCCCCGCCGGGCGGGACGGAAGCCACACGAGACGCGGCCTTCGTCGAGATGCACCGCGACCCGCGCTTCACCGAGCTCAAGCGTCGCCTCTACGTCTTCGTCTTCCCCATGAGCCTCGCGTTCCTGGCCTGGTACCTGCTCTACGTGCTCATGTCCGCCTTCGCCCGCGACCTGATGGGCACCGTGCTCTTCGGCACGGTCAACGTCGCCCTCGTGTTCGGCGTGCTCCAGTTCGTCACCACCTTCGGCATCGCCGTGCTGTACACGACGTACGCGCGCAGGAGGCTGGACGGCCTGGCGACGCAACTGCGCGAGGAACTGCCCGCCGTCACCGAGGAGGTCGGCCGATGATGCTCGCACAGGAGGCGGCGAGCGAGGGCGGCCGCGTCGTCACCCTCGTCCTCTTCGGCCTCATGGTCGCGGCCACGCTCGGCATCACGGTGTGGGCGAGCCGCAGCACCCGCAGCGCGGTCGACTTCCACTCCGGCGGGCGCTCCTTCTCCCCGCTCCAGAACGGCCTGGCGATCGGCAGCGACTACATGTCCGCCGCGTCCTTCCTGGGCATCGCCGGGATCATCGCCCTGTTCGGCTACGACGGCTTCCTCTACTCGATCGGGTTCCTCGTGGCGTGGCTGGTCGCGCTTCTGCTCGTCGCCGAGCTGCTGCGCAACTCCGGCCGCTACACCATGGGCGACGTGCTGTCCTACCGGATGCGACAGCGCCCGGTCCGGACCGCCGCGGCGGTCTCCACGGTCGTGGTGTCGATCTTCTACCTCCTCGCCCAGATGGTCGGGGCGGGCGCGCTCATCGCCCTGCTGCTGGGCATCCAGCCCGGTGAGACCTTCCTGGGGATGAGCGCCGAGGTCGCCAAGGTCGTCGGCATCGTGGTGGTCGGGCTGCTGATGACCACCTACGTCACCCTCGGCGGGATGAAGGGCACCACCTGGGTCCAGATCGTCAAGGCGGTCATCCTCATGTCGGGCGCCGCGCTGCTGACCCTGCTCACCCTGTCGCTGTACGGGTTCAACCTGGGCGCCCTGATGAGCGACGCCGCCGAGGCCAGTGAGGCGGGCGCCGCGTTCCTGGAGCCGGGTCTGCGCTTCGGTGTCGAGGTGGCCGGTGACCCCGTCCAGACGATGTGGAACAAGCTGGACCTGATCAGCCTCGGCCTGGCGCTGGTGCTGGGCACGGCCGGCCTGCCGCACATCCTCATCCGCTTCTACACGGTCCCGGACTCCCAGAGCGCCCGCAAGTCCGTCAACTGGGGTATCGGGATCATCGGCACCTTCTACCTCATGACGCTGGTGCTGGGCTTCGGCGCGGCGGCGCTGGTCGGGCACGAGGCCATCACCGCGCAGAACCCGGCGGGCAACACCGCCGCACCGCAGTTGGCCCAGACCGTCGGTGAGAGCGTCGGCGGCCCGATCGCGGGCTCGGTCCTGCTCGCGCTCATCGCGTCGGCGGCCTTCGCGGCCATCCTGTCCACGGTGGCCGGGCTGGTCATCGCGTCGTCGTCCTCGCTGGCACACGACTTCTACAACTCGGTGCTGCGCGGCGGGAAGGCGAGCGGTCTGGAGGAGGTCCGGGTCGCCCGGATCACCGCCATGGCCATCGGCGTCGTCGCGGTCGTCCTGGCCGTGTTCGCGCAGGGGCTCAACGTGGCCTTCCTGGTCGCGCTGGCCTTCGCCGTCGCCGCCTCGGCCAACCTGCCGACGCTGCTGCTCAGCCTGTTCTGGAAGCGGTTCAACACGGCGGGCGCCCTGGCCGGGATCTACGGCGGCCTGATCAGCGCGGTCGGCCTGGTGTTCTTCTCGCCGGTGGTGTCGGGGTCGGAGAACGCGCTCATCCCGGGCGCCGACTTCGCCTGGTTCCCGATTCCGAACCCGGCGCTGGTGTCGGTGCCGCTGGGCCTGCTCTGCGCGGTGGTCGGGACCCTCACGTCCAAGGAGCGCGACTTCGACAAGTTCGCGCGCCTCCAGGTCCGCGCCCTGACCGGTGCGGGCGCGGAGAAGGCGGCGCAGCACTGACGCGGACGAGGAAGCACTGACCGAAACCAACGGAACCGAGGCGGCCAACGGTGGCCGATCACCCCCCACGGGATCGGCCACCGCCCCGGTTTCCCCCACGGTCGAGCCCGCCCCACCCCTCCGGGGCGGGCTCGACCCCTGCGCGGGTTCCGACGGAGGAGGCGACCCGAACGTGAGCACCGACACATTCCGCTGGGATAGGCTCGTTTCGTGTCATATAGGTGGCTGTCGCGGTTGTCCTCCTCACGACGGCGCCCGACGTCCCCGGAACGCCCGTCGAGTGCCGAGTTGATGCGCCAGGTCCACGCCCTGGGACTCGACCTCCGGGACGGACTGCACGGCCGGGGCGTGCCCGCCGCCGCCCGGCGGCTGCGCCGACTGCTCGCGGTGGACGGCGTGGTCCTCGCCGACCTCGACGGCCCCGTCGCCGCCCACGGCCGCCGCGTCGGCTCGTCCGACGTGGACGGGCTGCTCGCCCAGGTCTTCGAGTACGGGGGCGGCACGCGCGGCCGACTTCCCGACGGAACCCCGGTGTACGCGGTCCCGCTCATGGTGGCCGACGAACTGTCCGGGGCGCTGGTGGCCGCGGGCGAGGCCGTCGAGGCCGACGTCGAGGCCGCCGCCGCCCTGGTGGCCGACCACCTCGACCACGCGGCGCTGCGCCGGGCCCGCGCCCGTATCGCCGCCGCCGACCTGCGGTCGCTCCGGGCGCAGATCTCCCCGCACTTCGTACACAACGCGCTCGCCGTGATCGCGGCTCTCGTGCGCACCGACCCCGACCGCGCCCGCCATCTGCTGTCGGACTTCGCCGACTACCTGCGCTACGGCTTCTCCGACAAGGGCGACTACGCGACGGTCGCCGACGAGCTGGAGGCCACCCAGACCTACCTCGAGCTTCAGCGGGCCCGGTTCCACGACCGGCTCGACATCACCGTGCGGATGGCACCGGAGGTGCTGCCGGTGGCCGTCCCGTTCCTGGTGGTGCAGCCGATCGTGGAGAACGCCATCCGGCACGGCCTGGAGCGGAAGGAGGGGCGCGGGCACATCAGCGTGTCCGGCTACGGCGAGGGGCCGCTGTGCGTGATCGAGATCGAGGACGACGGGGTCGGCATGCACCCGGACCTGGCCCGGTCGTTGCTGGCGGGGACCGGTCCCGAGTCGCGGGGGGTGGGGTTGGCCAACGTGGACCAGCGGCTGCGCGCCGTCTACGGACCCGAGTACGGTCTGGTGATCGAGACCGCACTCGGAGAGGGGACGAAGGTGACCGTGCGCGTACCGAGGTTCACCCGGGGGGTGGTGGCACCGTGAGGACGCGGCTCAGGGTCCTGGTCGTCGAGGACGAGGCGTCGACCCGGCAGGAGATGGCCGCGCTGCTCGGGGACATGCCCGAGGTCGCGGAGGTCCTGGTCGCCTCGAACGGCGCGACGGCGGTACGGCTCCTGGGCACGACGACGATCGACGCGGCCTTCCTCGACATCCTCATGCCGGGTCTGGACGGGATGGACGTGGCACGGGTGCTGAGCGTGCTGTCGGAGCCGCCGTCGATCGTGTTCGTGACGGCCTCGGAGGCGCACGCCGTGGAGGCGTTCGGGATCGGCGCCGTCGACTACCTGCTCAAGCCGATCCGTCCCGAGCGGCTGGCGGAGGCGGTCGGCCGGATCGCGCAGCTGCGGCGGCCCGCCGACGCGTCCCCGCCCGCCGAGGACCTGCACGTGGTCCAGATCGACTCCGGGCGGCGGACGGTGTTCGTCAAGCGCGACGACGTGCAGTTCGTCGAGGCCCAGGGCGACTACGTGCGCCTGCACACCGCCGACGACACGCACCTGATCCGGCTGTCCCTGTCCTACCTGGAGGAGGTGTGGGCGGCGGCGGGGTTCGTGCGCGTGCACCGCGGCTACCTCGTCGCCATCCCGTGGGTGCGGGACCTGCGGGTGACCTCCTCGTCGGGCCTGGTGGCGGGAACCCCGGCCGGTGACGTGCCGGTCAGCCGCAGGCACGGCCGCCACCTGCGCGAACAGCTGATGGAAGCGGCCCGGCGGGACCAGTTGGGCCGGGCGGCGAACCCGCGTACCGGGCCGGCGGGGCGGCCCGGGGGCAGGGACGGTGACGGCCACCCGAACCGGCCGACGCCATGAGCGCGCGCCGTGAGAAGCTGACGAGCCCCCAGACCCGGGTCGCGCTGGCCAGGGGCAACCGGCCGGTGCAGCACCTGTTGCCGCTCCCGGAGCCGGTGGACACCGAACGGGCGCGCCGCCTGTTCGGCGCCCAGCGACGGATCGCGGCGCGTACGGTCGCGCTGCTGTCGGTACTGCTCTTCGGGATGAGCGGGGTGTTCGCCCTGTTCCCGGCCCTGGGGCGGGTCCGGTGGGCGGAGCTCCCGGTGTCGTGGCTGCTGTTGACGGTGGTGGTGTACCCGCTGCTGTTCGGGCTGGCGCTGTGGCACGTGCGCTCGGCCGAGCGCGCCGAGGAGCGGGACGCGGACGGGCGGGAGGCGGGCGGTCCCACGGCCCGGACGCCTGGACCGAACGGGAACGACGGGTGATCTCCGTTCTGGCGATCGGCCTGGTACTGGTCACCAGCCTGGTGATCGGTGTCTACGGCGTGCGGGCGGCGCGGTCGGCCTCGGACTTCCTGGTGGCCTCGCGCCGTGTCACCCCCCACTGGAACGCGATGGCGATCGCCGGAGAGTACCTGTCGGCCGCCTCCATGCTGGGGCTGGCGGGCCTGGTGCTCAAGAACGGGGTCGGCGCGATGTGGTACGCGGTCGGGTTCACCGCGGGCTACGTCGCGGTGGTGGCGCTGGTGGCGGGGCCGATGCGCCGCTCAGGGGCCTACACCGTCCCCGACTTCGCCGAGTACCGGCTGGGCGCGCCACGGCTGCGCAAGCTCTGCGGCCTCGTGGTGCTGGTGATCATGCTGTTGTACCTGGTGCCCCAGTTCAAAGGCGCCGGAGTGGTTCTGACCTTGGTGAGCGGGACCCCGTACTGGGTGGGCGTGGTGCTCGCGGGGGTCGTGGTGAGCGGCTCCATCGCCGCCGGGGGGATGCGGTCGGCGACCTACGTGCAGGCCTTCCACTACGTGGTCAAACTGGCCTTCATCGCCGTTCCCGCCGTGTACCTCGTGGCGGTGGCGGGCGCGGACACCCGGGCCGAGGCCCTGCACCCGGAGTGGGGGACGCGCTTCCCCGAGGCGACACCCGTGGAGTTCACCGTGGGCACGCGCTTCCACCTGGAGGAGCCGGTCACGGTGACCGACCCGTCGGGCGCGGTGGTGGAACTGACGGCGGGCGAGCACACGGTGGCGGCGGGAACCGAGTACGTGTTCCCGGCCGGGGCGGGCGTCCCGCACCCGGCGGGTCTGCCGGACCTGGGTGGCGCGCAGTGGAGCACACCGTTGTTGGGCACGGGCGGTTTCCCCCTGTTCGAGACATGGTCGACGCTGCTGGCGATCACGCTCGGGTGCATGGGCCTGCCACACGTCATCATGCGCTTCCACACCAGTCCGACCGCGCACGTGGCCCGCAGAGTGGGTGTCGGCGTGATCGCGCTGCTCGGGCTGTTCTACCTGTTCCCGACGGTGTACGGGCTCCTGGGGAGGGTGCTGACCCCGCAACTCGTCCTGCTGCGCGGCACCGACACGGTCGCGGTGGTGCTCCCCGCCGAGGCGGCTCCGGGCACGGCGGGCACCCTGCTGACCGCGCTGGTGGCGGCGGGGGCGTTCGGCGCGTTCCTGTCGACGTCGTCCGGACTGCTGCTGGCGCTGGCGGGCGGACTGTCGCACGACCTGTTCCAGGGGAGCGTGCCCCGGCTGCGACTGGCGGTCGTGGTGGGGGCGTGCGTGGCGGTGCTGATGGCGCTGCCGGTCCAGGGCATCGACATCAACGTGCTCGTGGTGTGGGCGTTCACCGTGGCGGCGTCGACCTTCTGCCCGCTCCTCGTCCTGGGCATCTGGTGGCGGAGGCTGACCCTGCCGGGGGCGGCGGCCGGTCTGGGCGTCGGCGCGGTGACGGCGACGGGCGCGGTCGGATGGTCGATCCTCGTGGACACACCGCCCGGATGGCCGACGGTCCTGCTGGCGCAGCCCGCGGCGTGGACGATCCCGCTGGCCTTCGCGACGATGGCGGTCGTCTCCCGGTTCACCCGGTCGCCGGACTGGGCCGAACACGCGGTCCTGCGTCTCCACTCGCCCTGAAGCGGCGGTTTCGGGGGCGCGGAGGACTCCGACGCCGTACGATCACACCACGAACCCACCGTGCCACGAGGAGTGACGTGCCCCCCTCTCGACGTACCCTGCCCGCCCTGATCACGGCCAGCGGGCTCGTACTCGCCTGTTCCGCGGCGGCCGCAGTCCAGGAGACCGACGGAGCCGACGGACCCGTGACGGTCGGCCCGTCGGGGGTGCGTGTGGAGAGTGGCGGAACGAGTGTGGACGTGGGCCCCGAGGGGGTCGACGTCACGGCGCCGGACACCCGGATCCAGGTGCGCGCCGGGTCCTACGTCCTGGTGTGCGCCAACGGGGTGCGCGTGGTGGTGCGGACGGGCGAGGTCCCGCCGTGCGAGCCCGCCGGACCGGGGGCGCCGGAACCGGAGCCGCCCGTTCCCTCCGCCCCCGCAAGGCCGACCGAACCCGAGCGCACGGCCGACCCTGGTGCTCCCGAGCCGCCGCCCGAAGCCGGTCGCGAGGCCGCCGAGCCCGGCGCCACCGCCCCGGCGCCCGCTCCCGCGGAGCCCGAGGGGGCGGCACCGACGGAGGAGCCCGTCGACGAGGAGCCCTCCCCGTCCCCGGAGCCGCTGCCCGAGGTGGCCGAGGACGTGCGCGAGCAGGTGCTGGCGGACGTCTCCGGCTCCGGCGGACAGACGGCCGCCGGGGCGTTCACCCCCATGCGCACCATGGTCGTCGTCGCGGTCGTCGCCGCGCTGGCCGCCGCCGGCTCGGGCCGGGCGGCGGCCGCACGCGGGGCGGGGTGACCGGAGCCCCGGAGCGGCGGGCCCGGGCCGAAGCGCAGCGGAGGCCCGGGACGAACACGGTTCGGGCGCCGGCGGGGTGGTGCAAGACGAGGCAAGCCGCGTAGCGAGGAACGAGCGACAGGCGCCGCCGAGGATGAAGCACCCCTGCCCCAGGGGCGCCCGAACCCGGGCCGAAGCGCAGCGGAGGCCCAGGACGAACACCGCTAACGCGCGTCGAGGGCCTGGTCGGCGCGTTCGAAGGCGGCCAGGGTGTCCTCCATGCCTCCGGCGTCGTTGGCGAGGACGTCGTTGTAGGGCGTTCCCAGGGAGAACAGCAGGACGATCGTGCCGAAGACGAACGCCAGGTTGATCCACCCCCAGAAGTAGGCGACCGTCGCGCCCCGCTTGATCATGGCGAACGGCAGCACCGCCACGGCCACGGCGGAGACCACCGCGATGGCCAGCAGGACCGGTGGGACCGTGTCCCCGGCGGCGTCCGCCCGCTCGATCCGGGCGTCGCTCAGGTTGGTGAGCTCCTGGCGGGCGGTCAGGCGGTCCAGGCCGTCGCCGGTGTCGGAGACCGAGAGTCCCCGCACGGAGGCGGCCAGGTCGGCGAGGGCGTCGTCGCCCTCCGGGCTCAGCACGCCCTCGTGCTCCATCAGGGGCCAGTCCTCCTCCACGACCGTGGTCAGGTAGGCGCGCAGCTCGGAGCGGACGGCCTCGCCCTCGGCGTCGGGGAACGCGGTCGTGCTCCAGTACAGCGACTGGGCGGCGCCCGCCTCGGAGACCGTGCCGTCCTCAGCCGCCTTGAAGTCCTCCCAGCCGATCACGACCCCCATCGCGGCGGCCACGAGGTACAGGGCGAGCGCGCAGGGGGCGATGACGACGCCGACGGCGCCGCCGGAGAACTCGTCGCTGACCCCGAATCTCCGGGTGGCGAGCACGGCGCCGCCGACCATGGCGACCAGGACTGCGAGGACCAGCAGGAACGACATCATGAGCTATCCCGGGGGAAGTCGGTGGGTTACCGTCCATGCGTAGCACGGGCGGGGCCACCGCCTGGGGCGAAGGAGAGAACGCCCCGAAATGTTCCCCCTCCGGTCGGGGCACGGGGGCGATCGTCCCGACGGGCGGGCGACCACCCACGGGTCTACGCTGGTGGTAGCGCCACCGGACCGCAGCGTCGTAGGGAAGGCACCATGGCGACGTTCAGAATCAACGAGGGGTTCAGCGACACCGTCGACGTCGAGGCCGACCACTTCATGACCGTCGGAGCGTTCGTCGACTTCACCAAGGAGGGCATCGGCGTGGTCTTCCGCATCGCGGCCGACCGGGTGCGCACGATCAAACGCATCGAGGACTGACCGCGCGGCGCGGGGGGACGGGTTCCGGCGGCGACGCGGCCCCGGGGCTCAGGGGAGGTTGAGCCAGATGGCGACCGCGGGCACGTCCGACTGGTTGGAGATCCGGTGCGGCGTGGTCGAGGGGTAGGAGATCGTGTCGCCCGGCCCTAGGCGGTGGGTGTCGAACCCGGTGTCCACCACGAGTTCTCCGCTGACCACCAGACCGATCTCATAGCCGCTGTGCCGCACGAACTCCGCGTTCTGACTGGAGTAGGCGCCCGGCGGGTAGGTCGACTCGAAGTAGCTCATCCCGGGCACCTGCTCGGGGGTGAGCCTGCGGTACCGGACGTCGTGGCTCAGGGTCAGGGCGGCGGCCTCGTCGGCGCGCGTCACCGACACGTGGTCGGACAGCACCTCCGACGGCGGTTTGACCGCGCGCCCCTCCGCCACGGGCGGGCCCGACCAGCCCGGCGCGTCCCTCCGCGCCTCCTCGGACTCCGCGCGCTCCTCGTCCGCGCCCCCCTCCCCGAAGATCGCCGTCATGGGCTCGCCCAGCTCGGACATGATCTGGTACAGGCGCGTGACCGAGGGACGCATCTTGCCGCGCTCGATCTGGGACAGCGCGCTGGCGCTGATGTCGAGTCGATCGGCCAGGGCGCGGAGCGAGAGCCCGTGCTCCTTGCGCAGGTCGCGAATGCGCCCGCCGATCCGCTGTTCGTCGAGGTCACCGGCGTTGTTGTCTGCTGAGGGGGTCGTCATAGCGGTGTTAAGTCTATGTAGCCATCGAGTGAAGTGATTGATTAACAAGTCTTGAAGTCATAGCTTCACAAGAGTTACGGTGGCCCCGCTGAGTGGCGCACGCCACACCCGAGGCGCGGAAGGACGAGGATGCGCATCCTGCTGGTCAACGTCAACACCACCGACTCCGTGACCCACGTGCTCGCCGAGCGGGCACGGTCGGTCGCGACGCCCGGCACCGAGATCGTGCCGCTCACCCCCTTCTTCGGCCCTGAGTCCGTCGAGGGCAACTTCGAGAGCTACCTGTCCGCCGTGGCGGTCATGGACCGCGTCGCCGCCTACGACCGCCCCTACGACGCCGTCGTCCAAGCCGGTTTCGGAGAGCACGGACGTGAGGCACTCCAGGAACTGTGCGACGCGCCCGTCGTCGACATCACCGAGGCCGCGGCCCACCTGGCCTGCCTCGTCGGCCGCCGCTACTCCGTCGTGACCAGCCTCGACCGCACCGTCCCCCTGATCCAGGACCGGCTCGCGCTCGCGCGCCTCGACGGCCGTTGCGCGTCCGTCCGCGCCAGCGGGCTCGGCGTCCTGGACGTCGAACGCGACCGCGACGCCGCCGTCGAGGCCGTCGTCAGGCAGGCCCGCGCGGCCGTCGAGGAGGACGGCGCCGAGGTGATCTGCCTCGGCTGCGCCGGGATGGCCGGGTTGGACACGGCCGTGCGCTCCGCCACCGGTGTCCCCGTCGTCGACGGTGTCACCGCCGCCGTTCCGCTCGCCGAGGCCCTCGTCGGGCTCGGCCTGACCACCAGCAGGATCCGCACCTACGCCAAACCCCGCCCCAAGGACGTGACGGGCTGGCCCCCGCACCGGAGCGCCGCGCTCCCACTCCCCTGAACACCAGCGAAGGAGTCATCCCCCATGGAACCGTCCGTCCCGTCACACGCGCCCGACCGCGGAACCAACCACCTGGTGGAGGAGTCGATCCTGCCCACCTGGCTGACCCAGCGGCCCATCTCCCTGCTGGGTTTCGTCTGGATCTGGGTGGGCCTGGCCGTCGTCATCGTCACCTTCCAGTACGGGGCCAACGGCGTCGAGGGCGGCGTCACCCTCCCCGTGGTCATGCTCATCGTGCTCACCGCCACCATGACGCTCGCGGTGATCATGAGCCTCACCGCCGACATCGGGACCGAGCACGGCCTGTCCTTCGCGGTCTACCTGCGGGCGCCCTTCGGAGTCGTCGGCACCCACCTGCCCTCGGTGTCCCGGGGGCTCGTCGCGGCCGCGTGGTTCGGCATCCAGACCTACCTCGGGGCGCTGGCGATCAACGGGCTCGTGGAGTACTGGACCGGGTTCAGCTCATGGCCGCTGTGGTACGCGGTGTTCCTGGCGGTGCAGGTGGTCAACGTCGCCCTCGGGATCAAGGCCGTGGAGCGGCTGGCGTCCATCGCCGCGCCGTGCATCCTCGCCATCTCCCTCTGGATGTACTACACCCTCGACGGCATCGCCGAACTGGAAGGGCGCAACATCTGGACCTTCGCGGGCGGCGGGGACACCCCGCTCGCGGCGCTGTTCATCATCAACATGGCGGTGTGGGCGCCCGTGGCCGTCGACATCCCCAACATCACGCGCTTCGTCGCCACCGTCCCCGGGGCACGCGGGTTCCTCAGCCGCAACCGCAACGTGCTCGTCGCGCAGTTCGTCGTGCTGCCGGTGATGCAGGCGTGGATCGCGTTCATCGGCGCGGTGTCGCTCATCGTCACCGGCCATTGGAACCCGATCGACGTCATCCAGCAGGAGAGCACCGGGGTCGTGCTCGGGGTTCTGCTGGTCATGATCGTCCTGGCCCAGTGGTCGACCAACACCGCCGCCAACGTCGTCCCGGCCACGCTGAACCTCGTCAACGCCGCGGCGCCGTGGCTGTCCTACCGGATGGGCGTGGTCGTGACCGGCGTGGTCGCCACCGCGACGGCGCCATGGCTGCTGCTGGACAACCTGTTCACCTTCCTCGGCTACTACGGGGGGTTCATCGCCGCGATCGCCGGGATCATGGTCGCCGACTACCACGTGATCCGGCGCCGGAGGGTGAACGTCCCGCACCTGTTCCGGAGCGACGGTCAGTACCGGTACACGCGCGGGGTCAACCCCGCCGCCCTCATCGCCTGGGTGACCGCCTCCGTCACGGCCCTGTTCGCCCTCGACTACGCGTACGTCATCGGCTTCCCCATCGCCTTCGCCGTCTACCTGGTCCTCATGCGGGTGTGGATCCTGCCGAGGTTCCCGCAGGCGGAGCTGACGCCGCCGGACCCGGACGCGTTCCTGGCCACCAGCACCGGGCGCAGCTGGGTTCACGACCCCGAGACCGGCGGGTTCGACCTGGTGCGCTCCGAGGACCTGGCCGACCGCGCCACCGCGCGCGAGGACATCTGACCACCGCCCCGCCATCCCAGGAGAGAACCCATGAGTACCGGCGACAGCCACCACACCGTCCGTGACCCCGACCCGTCCCTGTACAACGAGGACCTCGCCCCGCTCCCGCCGGAGAAACGGTCCTGGGGCGCGTTCGCGATCTTCAACGTCTGGTCCAACGACATCCAGAGCCTGTTCGGCTACACCCTGGCCGCGACCCTGTTCATCTCCTACGGCCTGGGCGGCTGGTCGGTGTTCGCCGCGATCGTGCTGTCCGGGCTCATCGTGATGGGCCTGGTCAACCTGGTCGGCAGGCCGAGCGTGCGGTACGGGATCCCGTATCCGGTCATGGCGCGGGCCAGCCTGGGCGTGCACGGGTCCCAGTTCCCGACCCTGGTGCGCGGTGTGGTCGCCACGTTCTGGTTCGGCGCGCAGACCTACTTCGCCTCGACCGCCATCGCGCTGCTCATCACCGCCTTGTTCGGACCGGGACCGGAGGGGACGTTCCTGGGGGTGTCCGCCGTCGGGTGGCTGGCCTACGTGCTGGTGTCGGTCTTCCAGGTGGTGATGTTCGTCCGGGGCATCGAGTGGATCGGGAAGTTCCTCAATCTGGCCGGACCGGCGGTGTACGTCGTGATGATCGCGCTGATGGGCGTGATCTGGTACCGCGCGGGCAACGGCCTGTTCTCCGAGCTGGGCGACGTGCTCTCCGGCCAGGGCGAGTACGAGGGCGGGCCGGTGGCGGCGTTCTCCGCGATCGTCGGCACGATGGTGGCCTACTTCGCCGCGGTGATCATCAACTACGGGGACTTCTCGCGGTTCGTGCGCACGGAGCGGCAGATGCGGCGGGGCAACCTGTGGGGCCTGCCGGTGAGCCTGGCGTTCTTCTCCTTCCTCGCCCTGGTGATCACCGCGGGCACGTCGGTGCTGTACGGGGAGGCGCTGACCAATCCGGCCGACATCGTGGAGCGGGTGGACAACGTCGCGCTCACCGTGGTGGCGGCGCTGACCTTCTTCGTGGCCACGGTGGGGATCAACGTGGTGGCCAACTTCGTGCCGCCCGCCTACGGACTGGCCAACCTGGCGCCGAGGCACGTCAACGCGCGCACGGGCGGGCTGATCACCGCGGCCGTCGCGTTCGTGATCGGCGGACTGTGGGTCGGGGTGATCGGCCAGATGGGGATCGCGGTGTTCGTCGACACGCTGGGGGCGGTGCTGGCCCCGCTCTACGGGATCATCGTCGCCGACTACTACCTCATCCGCCGCCAGCGGATCGTGCTCGACGACCTGTACTCGACCTCGCCGGACGGCGCCTACCACTACACGCGGGGCTGGAACCTGCGCGCGCTCGCCGCGTTCGTCGCCGCGGCCGTGTTCTCCGTGGCCACGGTGTGGCTGCCCGCCCTCGCCGACCTGTCCGGCTACGCGTGGCTGCTCGGCGCGTTCGCGGGCGGCCTGGCGCACTACCTGCTGTCCCGGATCGGCGGCCGGTCGAACGCGCGGACCGGGGACCGGGTCGGCCGGGACGCGGCGCGCGGGGCCTCAGGGGAGGACGGGGTTCCGGCCGACGCGCGGGTCGACGGTTAGCTCCAGACGTGGCGACGGGGCTCACCACGCCATGTCACTACTCTTAGTAACTGAGTGATTACAATTTGACCATGCCCACGAAACACATCACGGACATCAGCGACAAGAAGACCAAGAAGAAGAGCATCCTCGAGATCAGCGACATCACTCTGACGCCCGGGTCGCCGAAGCCCGGGAACGTGATCCGCTGTGACATCGACGCCGTTCTGCGTGAACCCGTGGACCTGCGGAAGGTTCAGGTGCGCCAGGTACGCAAGGTGGGCGACCTCAAGCTCGGTGAGAGCACCAAACCGTTGACCGAGCGGTTGGCGGAGGCCGGCGCCGAGCTGTCGGGCGACATCGACGCCCTCGCCGGTCCCTGGCGGCAGAGCTGGACGGTCAAGGTCCCCTGGGAGGCCCACTCCGGCGAGCTCTGGATCTGGTGGTACGCGACCACCGACGACGGCAGGGAGTTCGCCTCGTTGGAGGGACGGTTCGACTTCAGGCGGGACTGACCGCGAAGGAGTCCCCCGTGGTCCGCGTCGGACCGCGGGGGACACGGTGAAGGGGGCGCGGGTGCCACGGTGCCCGCCCCCCTGGTGCCGGCCCCATGTGCGGAAGGCGGGGTCGGCGGGGACGTCTACTGGCCGAGTCGGTCCAGCAGTGCGTGGTACTCGTCCCAGAGCTCGCTGGGAAGGTGGTCTCCGAAGGTCTTGAAGAACTCGGGGACCAGGGCGGCCTCCTGCTTCCAGATGTCGCGGTCGACGGAGAGCAGGAACTCCAGGTCCTCGCGGGACAGCTCCAGGCCCTCGGTGTCGATCCCGTCGAGGGTCGGCACGTTGCCGATCGGGGTGCCGACCGCCTCGGCCCGGCCCTCCAGACGCTCCACGATCCACTTGATCACGCGGCTGTTCTCACCGAACCCGGGCCAGACGAAGCGGCCGCCGGCGTCCTTGCGGAACCAGTTCACGTAGAAGATCGTCGGCAGCTTGGCCTGGTCGGCGCCCGCGCCCACCCGCAGCCAGTGGGCGAAGTAGTCGCCCATGTTGTAGCCGCAGAAGGGCAGCATGGCGAAGGGGTCGCGGCGCAGCTCGCCGACGGTGCCCTCCGCCGCGGCGGTCTTCTCGGAGGAGACGTTGGCGCCCATGTAGACGCCGTGCCGCCAGCTCAGGGACTCGGTGACCAGAGGCACGGCGGTGGCGCGTCGGCCGCCGAACAGGATGGCCGAGATCGGCACGCCGGCCGGGTCCTCCCACTCGGAGGCGATGGTCGGCGCCTGCCCGGCCGGGGTGGTGAAGCGGGAGTTCGGGTGGGCGGCGGGCTCGGGGGAGTCCGGAGTCCAGTCGCGGCCCTTCCAGTCGGTCAGGTGTGCGGGCGGCTCCTCGGTGAGCCCCTCCCACCACACGTCGCCGTCGTCGGTGAGGGCGACGTTGGTGAAGATGCTGTTGCCCCACAGCGTGTCGATGGCGTTGGCGTTGGTCTCGACGCCGGTTCCGGGCGCGACGCCGAAGAAGCCCGCCTCGGGGTTGATCGCGCGGAGCTGCCCCTCGGAGTCGAAGCGCATCCAGGCGATGTCGTCGCCGACGGTCTCGACCTTCCAACCGGGGATGGTCGGCTGGAGCATGGCGAGGTTGGTCTTGCCACAGGCGCTCGGGAAGGCGGCGGCGATGTAGTGCGACTTCCCCTCGGGGGAGGTGACCTTGAGGATGAGCATGTGCTCGGCCAGCCAGCCCTCGTCACGGGCCATGACCGAGGCGATGCGCAGCGCGTAGCACTTCTTGCCGAGGAGGGCGTTGCCGCCGTAGCCGGACCCGTAGGACCAGATCTCCCGCGTCTCGGGGAAGTGCGAGATGTACTTGGTGCTGTTGCACGGCCAGGGAACGTCCTGCTGGCCGGGCTCCAGGGGGGCGCCGACGGAGTGGACGGCCTTGACGAAGTCACCGCGCTCCTCGATGAGGCGCAGGGCCGCCGATCCCATGCGGGCCATGATCCGCATGGACACCACGACGTAGGGCGAGTCGGTGATCTCGACGCCCAGCTGGGAGATGTCGCCGCCGAGCGGGCCCATGCAGAACGGCACGACGTACATGGTGCGGCCGCGCATGGCGCCCCTGAAGACCTCGCCGAAGGTGGCGCGCATCTCGTCGGGGGCGATCCAGTTGTTCGTGGGGCCCGCGTCCTCCTCGCGCTCGGAGCAGATGAAGGTGCGGTCCTCCACCCGGGCGACGTCGGTGGGGTCGGACGTGCAGTAGAAGCTGTTCGGCCGTTTCTCCGGGTTGAGGCGGGTGAACGTGCCCTGCTCGACGAGCAGGTCGGTGAGACGGGTCCACTCCTCGTCGGATCCGTCGCACCACACGACCGCGTCCGGCTGCGTGAGCTCAGCCACCTCGCGCACCCATGAGACCAGCTCCTCATGGTCGGTCGGGGCAACACCCACATCGATACCCACGTCAGTCACAGCCGCTCCTCTTCGAAGGTCGAGATCTCTCGCATCATGAACGACGACGCGGGGTAGTGACCAATTGGTATAGGCCAATGGTCTAAATATGTAGACGAGTGGCCCCGGATTCCGCTGCACAGCAAGGGATTCGTGTCGTGTACCAGCGTGCCGGACGCCACCCTCCGAGGTCACGTTCCGACACAGGTGGGGGCGGCTTTTCCCAGAACACGGGGCGATTGCCCCACCAGCCACAACCAGCGGCGGCGGCCGGTGCTCTTCGTCACATGACGGGCACCGGCCGCCGCCGGAAGCCACTAGACCTTTCTCTCCAGGAGCCGCGTCACCACCGCTCGTTCTCCCATGTGGGGGCGTACGGACGGGGAACGGCACCCGGTGAGGAGGACGGGGAGCAGTCCAGGCCGCCGTTCAGGCAGTCGACCACATCCGCCATGAGCTCGCGCGGCATCACGTTGATGTGGTCGGAGTGGTCGGTGATCGGGTCGTGCCGCTCCTCGGGGAAACCGTCCACGGCGAAGTTCGGGCCGTCGGGCACCTCGTACACCAACGTCTGACGCAGGCGCGGCACGGCCGTGAACCCGTCCGGGCAGCCGCCGTCCTCCTCCGGGAAGACGATGTGCGAACGGTTGTCCGCGCTCTCGACGCCCTCCCCGTCCCAGCAGCTCGGGAAGTCGAAGACGCGCACGACGTCGCTGCCCTCGGGGCAGAGCGGGTAGCGGTCGGTGAACGCGCGGTCCCCGAACCCCGTGCAGGTCCACCGCGCGTTGGCGTTCTCCCCCTCCTGCGTGGCGGCGCGGGCGTTGCCGGTGATGATCTGGAGGAACTCCGGCATCGCGACCACCGGCCCCCGCGCGTTGCCGAGGAACTCGATGGTGACCGAGGAGGGCGTGAGGATCCGCCCCACGTTGCCGTCCAGGCCGCCGCCGGGCCGGTCGGCGTCATCGCCCGGCACGGTGGTGTCGCGCAGCACCGGCCAGTAGTGCATGGACCGGTCACCGCCCGCACAGGTCGTCTCCCCCCGGGCGAGGATCGCGTTGTTCACGCCGACGTCGTCGGTGAACCGGTCGACGTCCTGGTTTCCGACGTAGTCGTGTGTGTGCTGGGCGCCGTTGGGCACGCCCGGGGCCACGATGACGTTCTCGGAGTTGCGCAGACCGTTCTCGTTGACGCCGCAGTCGACGGTGAACCTGCCGGTGGAGGCGTCCGGGCCGGGCTCGGGGTCGCCCTCGCGCGGCGGCGCCTGGCCGATGGGGGCGAAGTCCTCCGCGAAGGGGCCGCCGGGGCGGCGGCCCTCGGGGGGCCAGGAGGAGCGGTCGGCCTCGGACGACGCCAACCGCCCCTCCGTCGAGGGGCCGGCGTCGGCGAGGACCGCCGCCAGACCTCCGGAGACCAGGAGCAGGGCCGCCGCCCCGCCGAGGACGCGGCGGCGCCCGCGTCGGCGGAGCCGCCTCGGTGATCGTGGTCGTGGCCGTTCGTCCGTCATTCTCGTACTCCTCGTGGTCGGACACGCGGCTCCCACCGCGTGACAGCGGGGTGGACACGAAAGGGGCGGGGCCCGAAGGGGTCGGCGCGGTGGGTGTGGACGGGGGCGCCGGAGCCCCTTCGGGCCCCTGTGGGGGTGGCGGTTGACGAGCGGCGGCGGGCGACGGGTGGGCGCCCGCCCTCCAGCGCGGAGGCTCCGGCCGGTGGCGGGCCTCAGGGCAGGGGGCGCCGCTCCGGGGGACGGGGCGCGGGCAACTCCTCGTACTCCACGAGACCGGTGCTCTCCAACAGCGTGATGTGCCGCAGCACCATGAGCATCCCGTGCTGGCAAAAGGAGCGGACGAGCTCGTTGCGGGTTCCGGCCCTGACCTCGGCCAGGACCGCGAGGACCTCGCCGTGCGCGGCGCGCAGCCGGTTGGCGAAGACCCGGTCGAACTCGGCCCCGGACAACTCCGACAGCTCGTCCATCCAGCGCTGCTGGTTCGGGTTGGGCTCGCTGGGCAACCGCACGTCGAGCCGGGCCGCGGCCTCGCGCACCTGCTCGTCCATGAGGATGTGGTCCTCGGCGAGGATCCCGCCCACCTCGCGGACGCGATCGAGCTGGGCCCGGTCCCGGGCCTGCTGGCCCACGGGGATCTCCCACAGGCCGGCCTGGCGGACCTTGACGAGGGCGTCGACGTCGGCCGGGCCGAGCGGCCCGAACTCGGTACTGACCCAGTCGTTCCAGAACACGCCCGAAACACCCGTGGTGCCGTTCGGGGCGATCATGAACACCGTCATCGAGGCCAGGACGAGGAAACCGACCACGCCGAGGAGCTCGATCGAACGCGGGGAGCGCCATCCCGGCCGCCGCCGGTCGGGGAGGGCGTCGAGATCGGCGCGTCGGGCTCCCCCCGGGTGGTACGGGGTGTCGCGTGGCTCCATCGTGATCAGGTCCCGGACCGAGCGGGGACGCCCGGGGCCGTCACTCGATGGGCGGGCGCGGGACGGTAGTCGCCGTCGTAGCCGTAGCCGTCCGTCCCACCTCCGGAGTCGGCGGAACCATCGGTGTCGGCGGAGCCGTCAGCCCCGTCCTGAGCGCCGGTGACCATCCGGCCGGAGGGATCGACGACGTACCACGCGCCGCCCACGCCCTGGCCGTTGACGTCCCCCGGGGCGGCGTCGCCGGCATAGGTGTACAGCGGCCATTCGGCGTAGGTCAGCTGTAACGACCCGTCATCGCGCTCGATCGTGTCGACGAGGTCGGCCGTGGCCGCGCCGTCGGCGCTCACGGGTGCGCCCTCGTCGGTGACGTGCAGCGGTGGCCAGTTCTCGGCGCACCCGTCGACGCAGGTGGAGCGGTTGGCCTCGTCGTCGGCGAACCGGTAGAGGACGTTGCCCTCCCCGTCCGTGAGGACGTCGCCGAACCGCTCGTCCCAGACCGTTCCGAGGGCGGCGACGCCGCCTCCTCCGTCGGTCGCTCCGGTGTCGGACCCGCCGGGGTCGGCGGCCTCCTCGGAGCTCTCGTCCCCGGGCCCGGAGCCGGCTGGGGGCGGAGCGAGATCGTCGGTGGAACATGCGGTGACCAGCAGGAACAGGGCCAGGCCGAGGGCCTTGGCACCCTTCGCCTCAGTGTTCACATGCCTCTCCCATCGGGCTAAGTTACCGGGCCCCTTTATCTGACCGTGATCGCCCGGATGTCGGCCAGTATGGCCCCTCACATCGATTCACAAAACATTGGGAAGCGCTCCCACTCCCCTATCCCACGACTGAACTGGGTCTTTGCATACCGAAAAAAATCCGCCCAGGCACTTGACAGCCACGGACCCACCGGGGAATCCGGCGAAACAACTGGCGGAGACCGCCGCGCGGTGCTACCTTCGGCCGCCACGAGCGCGACTCGCAAACCTCCCACCAATTCGCACGCGCCGCGTGGACGCACACCACCCGGCGCCGAAAGGGGTGGACAGCATGTTCGCAAGGAGCCGCACACCCAGCGGCAATCCTCTGAATATCAGACATCTGATCCGTCATCGCCCAACACGGCGACCACGACCGTGGATATGGGCGTCCATCCTGTTCGGAGCGGTTGCTGCGAACGCCTTCCTGGCACTGGTCGTGCCGGAGAACATCGTGGTGACGCGTGCCGTCCAGGATGTCCTCTGGACCTATTCCGGCGTGATATCGCTTGTCGGACTCACTGTGACAACGGCCCTTGGCATTATCGCCACTGACCGCATTATCAGCACTCCACGACTACGCATAATCCACCAATCATCCCACAAGTCAATGGCGCTGATTTCCATGGGGTTCCTCCTTCCCCATGTCGTCCTACAGATCTCGCACACCCGGCTGAACGCCTTCAACGCATTGCTTCCGTTCGGCACCGATCCGGCGGTCGCCTATGGAATCATCGCCGCCGATCTGTTGGTCGTCATCACCGTCACCGGGATCCTGCGCGGCTGGTTCACCGGGACCCGCCGCCCATGGGTCTGGCGGGTGACGCATCTGGCCGCCTACCTGTCCTGGCCCCTGGGCCTGGTGCACGGGTTGACCGTGGGACGCGCCGCCCCGACCTGGGTCGTGATCGCCTACCTGCTGTGCCTGTCGGCCGTCTGCTGCGCCCTCGTGCTGCGGCTGGTGGTGACCGTCCGCCCCGCGTCCAGCGGCCCCGGCGAGGTGCGCGCCGCCTCCGAGCAGCTGTCACCCCCCGGTTCCGCCCCCGCCCCGGAACCGGTCCGCCGACCGTCACCCCACCGGAGGAGGCGCCCATGATCACCCTCACCCTCGGCCGTCCGCGACTGACCACGGGGCTGGACGAACACGAGCGCGTCGACCACGACACACACGTGCGCCTGCACGGCGAGCTCCCGAAGATGACCGCCGACGACCTCATCACCCTCACCGAGCTCGGCGCGCTGCCCGGACGCGGAGGAGCCGGGTTCCCCTTCGCCCGCAAGCTCCGGTCGGTGCTGCGGTCCGCGCTCCGTCGGCGGGCACCCGCGCGCGTGGTGGTCAACGCGGTCGAGGGCGAGCCCGGCAGCGCCAAGGACCGGATGCTCCTCGAACGCCTGCCCCACCTCGTGCTCGACGGCGCCGAGCTGGCCGCCCACGCCCTCGGGGCGCCCGAGGTCGTGGTGGGGATCGCCGACCGCGCGCCCTCCGGAGCCGACGACGATCCGGTTCGGGAGTCACTGCGCGCGGCGGTGGCCGAACGCCGGTCCGCGCTGGGCCTGCGGCTGGTCCAGATGCCGCACCGGTTCGTGTCCGGGCAGTCCGGCGCCCTGGTCCAAGGCATCAACGGCGGTCCCCCCGTCCCACCCGGCCAGCCCCGACGCACCAGCGAGAACGGCGTCGCGGGCCTGCCCACCCTGCTGTCCAACGCCGAGACCTACGCGCACGCGGCACTGCTCGCTCTCGGCGGGGCCTACCAGTACGCGTCGGTGGGGACGGCCGACCAACCGGGCACGGTCCTGCTCACGGTCGGCGGATCCGTCGTCGTGGAGGCGCCCGCCGGAACCCCTCTGGTCCAGGTACTGCACATGTGTGACACGGCCCCGGGCCAGGCCGTGCTCGTCGGCGGCTACCACGGAGCCTGGCTCTCCCCCGACGTCGCGGACCGGGTCCGCCTCTCGCACGCGGAGGTGGCGGACGCGGGCGGCACCCTGGGCGCCGGGGTGGTCCTCCCCCTGCCTCGGACGACCTGTCCGCTGGGGGAGGTCGCGCGGGTCCTGCGGTACCTGGCCGGGGAGAGCGCGGGCCAGTGCGGCCCGTGCCTGCGCGGACTGCCCGCGCTGGCCGAATCGTTCTCCGCACTGGTCACGGGGGAGAGCGGGCCGGAGCCCGCCCTGGCCGCGGCGGCGGTGGGTGAGGGAAGAGGCGCCTGCGCGCACCCGGACGGAAGCGCCCTCTTCGCGCGCAGCGCGCTGGCGGTGTTCGGGGAGGACGTGTCCGAGCACGCGCGCGAAGGCGGCTGCGGACGTCCCGTCTCCGGCCTGTTGCCCTTGGCGGACGGTTCGACCGACCGCCGGACACGGCTGTCGTTGGACTGGTCGCGCTGCGACGGGCACGGACTGTGCGCGGAGCTGTTGCCGGACCTGATCCGGCTGGACCGCAACGGCTACCCCGAGGACCAGCGCGTCACCGTGCCGGACGCCCTGGCGGCCGACGCCGAACTGGCCGTGCGCATGTGCCCGGCCCTGGCGCTGCGCCTGAGCTCCCAGGGATGAGGGGACGGTCGGGGCGCGGGCGACCGGTCAGCGCAGTATCGCGACGGGCCCCTTCGCACCGTGGAGGACGGAGTGGCTCACCGAACCGAGCAGCAGACCCCGCACTCCGCCGCGTCCCCGGGAACCGACCACGATCAGGTCGGCGGGGGTGGCCTCCTCGAGCAGCGCGACCACCGGATGGGCGCGCACGACCCGGGGGACCACGGACACGCCGGGATGCCGCAGCCGGGCCTCGACGATCTCCTCCTCCAGGGACTGGCGCGCCGCCTCGGCGGCCGTGGCGTCGTCGAACAGCTCGGGCGGGATGGGGCCGGTGGCCGCGGCGAAGGCCACCAGGGGCTGCCAGGCGCTGACGGCGACCAGCTCGGTGTCGGCGAACTCCGCCTGGGCGAAGCCGAACTCCACGGCCCGGCGGCTGGGTTCGGAGCCGTCCACACCGACGATCACGCGCCCGCGGACGCCGTGCGCGGAGGCGTGCTCGTGCGGCATGACCACGACGGGGACGGGAGAGCGGGCGGCCAGCTCGATCCCGACCGACCCCACGAACGCGGCGAGGAAGCCGCTGAGCCCGCGCGAGCCGACCACGACCGCCGCGGCGCCGGGGTTGCCCGCCTCCGTGAGCAGTGCCTCCAGTGGGCGGTCCCGCGACAGCACGGGGGCCACCTCCAGCTCGGGGAAGAGCCGGGACACCCAGTCGGCGGCGTACGCCAGCAGGCGCTCGGCGGCGGTGGCGTCCGTCCCACCCGCCTCCACGGGTTCCTCGTCGGGGACGGGCGCGTCGAAGACGCCCACGGAGGCGGGGGAACAGGCCGCCACGACGATCCGCAGACCGAACCCGCGCAGCACGGCCTGGTGGGCCGTCCACTCCAGCGCGTGCCGGCTGGAGTCACTGCCGTCCACCCCCACGATCAGCCACCGTGTCGTGGCCGCACCGTCCATCACGTGTGCCTTCCTGTCGGACGTGTCCCGTTCCGCGCGGTTCCCGACGGTCACGCGCGCAGTGTCTGATGATCCCCCTTACTTCGATCATGACGCGCCAACACGCACCCGCGGATAACGGTGCCGCCGCGAGTTGGGTGACGTAGGTTCGAAGACGACCCGTGTTCCGCAGGGGAACGGAACGTGAACGGGCCCCGCCGCGTCTCATGGGGGAGAAGACGCCGCCGGCGGAACGGGAGGGCGCCATGCCTGACACGAGCACCGCGAGTCTGCACTGGGACTACCGGGACGGAAGGGTCGCCGCCGTGGCGGCGGCCGTGGTCTACAGCCTCTGGGTCCTGGAGGTCGTCCTGCCCGGCGGCGGAGCCGCGCAGGGGGCGCTGGCGGAGCCGGGCTCACCCTTCGGCGAGTTCCTGGACAGCACCCACCGCACCGCGTCGATCCTGGTCATCGTGGCGGCCGCACTGGGACTGTCCCTGGGGACGAGGCAGACGCGTCGCTGGTTGCTGGTCTCCTGGTGGTCGATGGCCGCGTTCGGCGCGATCTCCCTGGCCACGTCACTGATGCCGGGCGCCTGCCGGGTCTCCACCGACGTCGCGTGCGCCGCCGAGTCACTGGTGGAGGGCGGGCAGGGGGCCACCCTCGCCCAGGCCCTGCTGTCGGTGGCGGCGGTCGTGACGGCGCTGGTGAGCGTGATCGCTCTGGCGGTGAACCGGTGGAACGCCGACGACCCGGCGTGGCCGTTCGTGGCGGTGATGGCCGCCCTCCAGGCGGTGTCGGCCGTCGCCGTCCTGATCCTGGCCGGGATCCTGTACTGGTCCTCCGGCGACGGCGACCCCGGGGTCGCGCTGGGACTGGTGCAACGCGCGCACCTGGTGACGGTCGCGCTGTGGCTGCTCACCGCCGGAATCGTCCCCGGCCCCTGGAAACGGGCGCACGACGGTCAGGAGACCGCCGTCGCCCGCTGACGGGCGCACCTCACCGGAGCTCCTCGGGGAGCGGCCGGGAGTGCACCACGTGGAGCGTGCTCACCGCACGGGTGAGCACCACGTAGAGCCGGTTGGCCCCGCGCTCCTCCGCCGCCACCACGGAGGCGGGTTCGGCGACCACGACGGCGTCGAACTCCAGGCCCTTGGCCAGGCTCGCGGGTACCGCCACCAGGCGGCCCGCGTCCAGGTCGGCCTCACCGAGGAGCGGGGCGGACAGCCCCTCCGCGGCCAGGGCGTCGCGTAGGGCGGAGAGTTCGTGGTCGGCGGCGATCAGTCCCACCGAACCCTCCCCCTCGAGCGCGTCGCGGCAGGCCTCGGCGACCGCGGAGGCGAGCGGCCCGTCGGCGGCGGTGACGGTCAGCGAGCCCTCCGCCCGGCGGACGGCCGACGGCACGCCCAGACCGGGGGCGATGGTGGGCAGCAGACGGGCGGCGAAGTCGATGATCTGCGCGGGAACGCGGTAACCCCGGTCGAGGACCCGCAGGTGACCGGTGGGCTTGCCCAGGTGTTCCAGGAGCGTGGACCAGTTCCTCGCCGCCGAGGGGCTGGTGCCCTGGGCGACGTCGCCGAGCACGGTCAGCGACCCCGACACGCAGCGCCGACCGATCGCGCGGCACTGCATGGGGCTGAGGTCCTGGGCCTCGTCCACGACGATGTGCCCCAGGCCGGCGGGGCGTTCGATCAGCGCCGCCGCTTCGTCCACCAGGGCCAGGTCCTCCTCCGACCACCGCGCCGACTTGGGGCCGCGCGGCCGGCCGGGCAGGAGGACGGACCTCTGCTCGTCGGGGCTGAGCACGCCGTCGGCGGCACGGGCGAGCCGCTCGGGGTCGGTGAGCAGGCCCAGGACGAGCTTGAGGGGATCGGCCTTGGGCCACAGGGCGTTGACCGCCGACCTGACCGCGGGGTCGCGTCGCACCTGGGCGTGCGTGCGGTCGTCGCAGACCTCCCCGGCGGACTCCATGAGCGACAGCACGGTGTGGGCGATGCGGTGGGAGAGCAGTTCACGGCCCGCCCCGTAGGCCACACCGCGTTCGGCCAGCTCGTCCAGGAGGGGGCGCAGGTCCTCGGGGTACAGGCGCCAGCGGCGCGCGCCCCGGCGGACCACCACGGGTTCCTCGGGGTCGCGCAGGTGGGACCACAGGTCGCGGCGCAGGACCTCGGCCATCCGGGCCTCGCCCTTGGTCCGGGCGGCGTCGGGTTCCTCGGTCCGGCGCACCCATCCGGCGGCGGGGCGAGAGCGTTCGGGAAGGTCGGCGGTGAGCAGCTCGGTGACCGTGGCCTGGGCGACGTCGACCTCGCCGAGGGCGGGCAGGACGTCGCGGATGTAGGAGAGGAAGGAGCGGTTGGGGCCGATGATCGCCACGCCGGAGCGGGCGAGGCGTTCGCGCTCGGTGTAGAGGAGGAAGGCGACGCGGTGGAGGCCGACGGCGGTCTTCCCGGTGCCGGGGGCGCCCTGGACGCACAGGGTGGTCTCCAGCGGGGCCCGGACCAGGTCGTCCTGTTCGGGCTGGATGGTGGCGACGATGTCGCGCATCGGTCCGGTGCGGGGCCGTTCGATCTCGGCGGCGAGCAGGCCGTCGGCGGGCGCCTCACCGGCGTCGGCGGCCGTGAGGGGTTCGTCCTCGAAGGCGGTGAGGACGGCCCCGGTTCCGTCGTCGTTCGCCGTGGCGCCGAAGCCGTAGCGGCGGCGGTTGAGGACTCCCATGCGGTCGGTGGGAGAGGCCCGGTAGTAGGCGACGCACAGGGGCGCCCGCCAGTCCAGGACCATGGGGCGGCCGTCGGCGTCGTGGACGTGGCGGCGGCCGATGTGCACCCGGTCGGGGTCCTGGTCCGGTGAGGGCGCGGGGTCGTCGTCCACGAAGACCGTGCCGGGGTCGAAGTCGAGGCGGCCGAAGAACAGCGGGGCTCCGGGGACGTCGGCCAGGGCGGCGAGCCGGCGCTCGCGGCCGCGTTGGAGGGCGGCGTTGGTGACCTTGTCGTTGACGACGTCACCGAGCATGAGGGAGGTGTTCTGGACCTCCTCGCGCATCCGGGCCAGGGCCGCGTGGGCGGCGGCGAGGTGGTCGCGTTCGGCCTGGAGTTCGGGGCTCACGGGCACGGCGGAAGGATCGGTCGTGGTCATGGGCGGACCTCGGAGGGGCTCGGCGGGACATGGCGCGGCCGCGCGCGTGCGCGGGTCCCGCCCCGGTCGCCGTGGAAGGCCCGGTTCGTTCCGATCCGTCAGAGCGCACGACACCCCAGGGGGCGCGGCCGGAAAAGGAGCCTTACCCTAACCGTCGCGGGAGCCCGACGGCAAACCCCGGTGACGAAGGATCCCGGTTCTGCACGCCCCGAGCCCCGACACGAGGCAACGAGCGCGCGAAGAGCACAGCGAGGGGCGTACCGGGTTCTACAGGAGGAGCCGAGACGCCGGCGAGGAACGAGCCAGGCGAGGGCGACGACGAAGAATCCCGGTTCTGCACGCCCCGAGCCCCGACGCGAGGCAACGAGCGCGCGAAGAGCACAGTCAGGTCTTGCGCAGGCGGACCCGCTGGACGCGGTGGTCGTCGCCCTTGTACAGGACCAGGGTGGCGCGGCCTCGGGTCGGGCGGATGTTCTCCACCAGGTTGACCTCGTTGATGGTGCGCCACGTGTTGGCCGCGAACTCCACGGCCTCCTCCTCGCCGATGGTCGTGGCCATGTGGTGGAAGTAGGAGCGCGGGTCGGCGAAGGCGGTGCGGCGCAGCTCCCGGAAGCGGTCGAGGTACCAGTTGCGGATGTTCTCGACCCGGGCGTCGACGTAGAGGGAGAAGTCGAAGAAGTCGGCCACGGCCAGGTGTCCGGCGGTGGCGGACTGGAGGACGTTGATGCCTTCGACGATGAGGATGTCCGGCCGGCGGACGGTCTGGCGCTCCCCGGGGACGACGTCGTAGGCCAGGTGGGAGTAGACGGGGATGTCGATCCGCTCGGCGCCCGCCTTCATCTCCGACACGAAGCGCACCAGCGCGCGCCGGTCGTAGCTCTCGGGGAAGCCCTTGCGGCGCATCAGCCCGCGCGACTGGAGCACGTCGTTCGGGTAGAGGAAGTTGTCCGTGCTGACCAGTTCCACGTCGGGGTGGTTGGGCCACTGGGCGAGCAGGGAGCGCAGGAGACGCGCGGTCGTGGACTTGCCGACCGCGACGCTGCCCGCGACGCCGATGATGAAGGGGGAGGGCCGGTCGGCCTCCCCCAGGAAGGCGCGGACGGCGGCGTGCCGCTGCTGTGTGGCGCCCACGTAGAGGTTGAGCAGTCGCGACAGGGGCAGGTAGACGTCCCGCACGTCGTCCAGGGACGTGGGGTCGGTGGTGCCGCGCAGAGCGGCCAGGTCCGCCTCGGTCAGGGACAGCGGCGTGGACGCGCGCAGGGCCGCCCAGGCGTCCCTGTCGAGCTCCACGTACGGCGAGGAGACGCCGTTCTTCGTCGCGTAAGACACGGTTGACCACCCTAGACGAGGCTCCGGAGCGCACCTGGCAGCCGGTCCCCCCTAGCCCCTCGCCTGGGGCGGGAACGTGCTCGAAACCACACGTTCACGTGGCCGACCCGGAAAAAATTCTGCCGGGCCCGGGAGTGACGAGCGGGGATCCACTCTGCGTGAACACCCTGCCCCCGACCTGCGCGGTCTACCCCCCATACACCAAATGGTCTATACCGTTACCTGCGAAAACGACCAGTGGTATGGGGCACTGGTTGGTCGATTTACCGTCCGCTTTCACCTACGCTGGCGCTCATGTGCGGAATCGTTGGCTACGTCGGGCCGCAACCGGCGCTTGAGGTCGTCGTGAACGGCCTCGCGAGGTTGGAGTACCGCGGATATGACTCCGCGGGTGTCGCTGTGCAGGGCGAGGGCGCGCTGCACACCGAGAAGCGGGCGGGCAAGCTCGCCAACCTGCGCCAGGCCCTGGAGAACCATCCGATGCCCGGGGACGGCGCGGGCATCGGGCACACGCGTTGGGCGACCCACGGCGCACCCAACGACGTCAACGCCCACCCCCACGTGGACAACGACCACCGGGTCGCGGTGGTGCACAACGGCATCATCGAGAACTTCGCCGCCCTGCGCGTCGAGCTGGAGGACCTGGGCTGCAAGTTCACCTCCGAGACCGACACCGAGGTCACCGCCCACCTGCTCGCCACCGAGCTGAAGCGGCGCGGCGACGGTGACCTGCCCGCGGCCATGCGCGCGGTGTGCCGCCGCCTGGAGGGCGCGTTCACGCTCGTGGCGACCTCCGTCGACGACCCCGGCCTGGTGGTCGCGGCCCGCCGCAACTCGCCGCTGGTCGTCGGCCGGGGCGAGGGCGAGAACTTCCTGGCCAGCGATGTCGCGGCGTTCATCGCGCACACCCGCGAGGCCGTCGAACTGGGCCAGGACCAGGTCGTGGAGCTGCGTGCGGACTCCGTGGTCGTCACGGACTACGACGGCAACCCGGTCGAGGTGCGCGAGTACCACGTGGACTGGGACGCGTCGGCCGCCGAGAAGGGCGGCTACGACTACTTCATGCTCAAGGAGATCGTCGAGCAGCCGCAGGCGGTGGCCGACACCCTCCTGGGCCGCGTCACGATGGACGGTCAGCTGACCCTCGACGAGATGCGGCTGACGCCCGAGGAGCTGCGCACGGTCGAGAAGATCGTCATCATCGCGTGCGGCACCTCCTACCACGCGGGGCTGATCGCCAAGTACGCCATCGAGCACTGGTGCCGCATCCCGTGCGAGGTCGAGGTGGCCAGCGAGTTCCGCTACCGCGACCCGATCCTGAACCAGCAGACACTGGTCATCGCCATCTCCCAGTCCGGCGAGAGCATGGACACCCTGATGGCGGTGCGCTACGCCCGCGAGCAGCGCGCCCGGGTGCTGGCCATCTGCAACGTCAACGGGTCGACCATCCCCCGCGAGTCGGACGGCGTGCTGTACACGCACGCGGGCCCGGAGGTGGGGGTCGCCGCGACCAAGACCTTCCTGACGCAGCTGGCGGCGTGCTACCTGATCGGCCTGTACCTGGCGCAGGTGCGGGGGCTGAAGTTCGGCGACGAGATCAACGCGGTCATCGCGCAGCTGGCCACCATGCCGGAACAGGTCGAGCGGGTCCTGGACACCGTGGGCCCGGTGCGGGACCTGGCGCGGTCGCTGGCCGACGCCGACACGGTGCTGTTCCTGGGCCGCCACGTCGGGTACCCGGTGGCCATGGAGGGCGCGCTCAAGCTCAAGGAGCTCGCCTACATGCACGCGGAGGCGTTCGCGGCGGGCGAGCTGAAGCACGGCCCGATCGCTCTGATCGAGGACGGCCTGCCGGTCGTCGTGGTGGTGCCGTCGCCGAAGGGCCGCGGCGTGCTGCACGACAAGATCGTGTCCAACATCCAGGAGGTCCGCGCACGCGGCGCCCGCACGATCGTGATCGCCGAGGAGGGCGACGAGTCGGTGCGGCCGTACTCGGACGTGCTGATCGAGATCCCGGCGGTGCCGACCCTGCTCCAGCCGATCGTGTCGACGATCCCGATGCAGGTGTTCGCGTGCGAGCTGGCCCTGGCCAAGGGCAACGACGTGGACCAGCCGCGCAACCTGGCCAAGAGCGTCACCGTGGAGTAGCCCTCCACCGGACGGGGAACGGGGTGCGCCCGGGGGAGTTCCGTCCCCACCGGGCGCACCCCGTTCGCGCTCTCGGGGTGTGCCCGCCGGTCCGGGGGGTCGCTCCCGGAGGAAGCGGCCTCCGGGAGCCATCGCTCAGCGGCTCCGGGCGGCGGCGCACTCGTGCGCGGCGTGTGCGGCGGCCACGTCGGCGTGGGTGGTCAGGAGGCAGCGCAGCGACAGGACGTCGAGGATCCGCGACAGCTGACGGGGCGGGGAGGCCAGGACGAGGTGGTGCCGCGCCTTGGTCGCGGTGTGCAGGGCGGCGATGAGGGCGTTCACCCCGGAGGCGTCGATGAACTCCACCGCGGACAGGTCCGCGATCACGCACCCGTCGGCCGCCGCGCCCGCGAGACGGGCGTACACCTGGTCCGCCGTGGCCAGGTCGATCTCACCGTCCAGTTCGACGACGGTGGTCCCACCGCACGCGAACCGGTTCCGCTCCGTGTCCAGCACGGCCACGCCTCGCTCCCGGGCTCGGATGGAAGAGAACTCTCATCAAGGCGCCGCCGGTCAAATACCGACATGCGCTGACAGCCTACTCCGCCCGAACGGCAACGCCGATGTCCCATGGAGCCATCGGATGACCGTTATCCGGCCTGGACGGGGCGTATTTCAGTCTTCACCACCACAAACCGCCCAAACGATCTTTCCTTCGCCCCGGACCGGATCCCATCCCCATGTCCGACTGAACGCGGCGACGAGCCCGAGCCCGCGCCCCGATTCGGCGAAATGGTGCGCTTCCACCTTCACCGGACCGTGTTCGACCTGATCAGCGACCATGCACACCACCTGACGCCGCTCCCTGAGCAGCCGGAACTGCACGAGAACGCGCGTTCCTTCCGGGGACCGTCCCCGCGGAACGGCGTGCCGGCAGGCGTTGCCGACGAGCTCGGAGACGACGAGGCGCAGATCCTCGGCGACCTCCACGAGGCCCCATTCCCGCGCCGTGCCCGTCGCGAGCTCACGCGAGGAGCGGACCGAGTCGGGTGTCGCCTCGAAGGCCCGGGCCACGGCCTCCGGCGTGCGCGCGCACTCCCCCACGTCGAGACGGGTCAGCGTGTGATCCCACCAGCCACCCAGGCACTCGCCGTTCGCCTCGGCGAGCGAAGGGCGGCTCCAGGTTGCCTCGGAGTCGAGTTCCGAAGACACCAACTCTGCGTTCATCACGGTCCTCACGAGGTGATGTCGGTTCACGCGGCCCTGTCTGACGTGGTCAACGTCGCTTACATCTGTAAGCCACGGATGCACGTGCAGAGTAACGATTGGCAAGACTATAGGACGAAGCGGCCCAAACGGTAGGTCCCCGGAGAAGAATTCACGCGTCGGTACACACGATTACACCGGACGCGGTGGCGCAGTTCCGGCACACGAACTCAATGCCGACAACCCTGTGCACTTCCGTGACCTCTGGGTATACTGAGCGGTCGCCAGCGCCGACGCCGCTACAGGGAGGGTGACGTGGTCGCCGACCGGGCAGAGAATATGCAGGTCACTCAGGATTTCCTGGCGAATTCCAGCGGTGGGCCCACCGTGCTGCGCATTCTGCTCGGCAGCCAGCTCAGACGCCTGCGCCAGGCCAAGGGCATTTCCCGCCACGACGCCGGGTACGCCATCCGCGCATCGCACGCCAAGATCAGCCGGATGGAGCTCGGTCAGGTCAGCTTCAAGCCGCGCGACGTGGATGACCTGCTCAAACTCTACGGAGTGGATGACGCCGGGGAGCGCGAGGCGCTCCTGGGCCTGATCTCCAGCGCCAACGCCCAGGGCTGGTGGCACCAGTACGGCGACGTCCTCCCGCAGTGGTTCGGCGTCTACATCGGACTGGAGGAGGCGGCCTCCGTCATCCGTACCTTCGAGGTCCAGTTCGTGCCGGGCCTGCTCCAGAGCGAGGACTACGCCCGCGCGGTGATCCGCCTGTCGCGCACGGCCACCTCCGACGATGACGTGACCAACCGCGTCAGCATGCGCATGCACCGCCAGCGCCGTTTCGTCGAACCCCACGCGCCCCGCCTGTGGGCGGTCATCGACGAGGCGGTCCTGCACCGCCCCTACGGCGACATCGACGTCATGCGCGGCCAGATCGAGCATCTCATCGAGATGGCGCGGCGGCCCAACATCACCATCCAGGTGGCCACCTTCGCCATGGGCGGCCACGCCGCGGCGGGCGGCCCCTTCAGCATCCTGCGCTTCCCCACCCCGCAGCTGCCCGACGTGGTCTACCTGGAGCAGCTGAGCAGCGCCCTGTACTTCGACAAGTACGACGACACCCACCGCTACGCCCTGACGATGGACCACCTCGCCACCCAGGCCCCTCCGCCGAACGAGACCGAGGGCATCCTCCGCGGCTTCCTGGAGCGTTACTCCTAGGGAGCCCTCCCCGGCTCTCCGCCGACGACCGGCCGGTGATCGGCCGGTGATCGGCCGCGCACTCCTTCGCCCCCGGGACGGACTCACCCGCCGACCCGGGGTTCCGTCATGGCGGACAACACGGGGCCGACAGTGATGGTGGTCACACCGCTTTCCGGTCAGGTTGTTCCCACATGACCGATTTCGGCCACGACTCAAGAACGATCCTCCGGGAGTGAACCGTTCGGCGTTCCGACACATAAGCCATGACGTGCGACGACACCGGCGAGTGACCCCCGGTTCCCCCTTATGTACTTACCGATGTAATCACGTCTGCACGTGCATGAGCTACGCTTTGGGCCGCACCAAGGACGAGACGAACCCGCACGGATCATGGGCCACCCCTGTACTCGGGGCCCGATCCTCCCGGCGAGAGCCCTATGGTTCGGCACGGCGGGCGCGACGCGCCGGACGGTCGCGTACGGACACCCGCCCACGAGTCCCCGAAGTTCCAGGAGGTTGACATGCACTCGATCTACAACGGCGTTCCCGCCACCGACCTGCCGGACGTCACCTGGACCAAGAGTAGCTGGAGCAACCCGGAGGGCAACTGCGTGGAGATCGCCGCCCTCCCAGGCGGGGACTTCGCCGTGCGCAACTCCCGCGACCCGAAGGGCCCCGCCCTCGTCTACACCACCGCCGAGATCGAGGCCTTCGTCAAAGGCGCCAAGACCGGGGACTTCGACACGCTCATCGCCTGAACCGGCGCCTGACCCCTGGTCCCGGCGCCTCCCCGTGAAGGACCACGGGCACGGGCACGAGCCGGTCCCCGGACCGCCTCGGCACCGTTCCCGCCGCCCCCACCCGGGCCGCGCGCCCGGCCATCCCCGCTTCCGGTCCCCTCCCCCACACACAGACCTGCCCCGGAAGCGTCCAGGCCGTCGACCGCCATCCCATCCCATTCCCGGCGGTCGCCGTCCACGGCCCGGACGTGCGTGGAGCCCGGCACCGCGAACGGTGCCGGGCTCCGTGTCCTTCACCCCCGGTCGCCTACAGGCGGGTGGGGTCCACCAGCCCGTTGGACTCCACGGGCGCGTTCTCCCACGGGAAGTGGGTCGCGCCCAGCGCGGGCTTGAGGTCGAACAGCCAGGCCGCCTTCTCGTCGTACTTGGCGAAGAAGGGCTTGCCGACCAGCTCGGGGTCGCGCGCCTGGATGAAGTGCAGGACGAACACCTTCTCGCCCGCGACCTCGGTGACGCCGTCCACGCACACCTTGCCCGGGGTCGCCGACATCGACGGACCGCGGACGGTACGCGCCAGGCCGGACACCTTCTGGTACGCGCCCCGGAAGATGTCGTAGGCCTCGGCCAGCGGCACGGCGAAGTAGTCCTGCGGCCCCGTGTCACGCTCGACGAACATGTAGTAGGGGACCATGCCGTGGCGCAGGTGCGTGCGCCACATGCTCTCCCACGTGGCCGAGTCGTCGTTGATCGTGCGGATCAGCGGGGCCTGGGTGCGGATGACGGCGCCGGTCCCGCGGATCCGGCGCACGGCCTCCTGGACGAGCTCCGGCTTCATCTCGTTCGGGTGAGAGAAGTGCGCCATGAACGCGAGGTTCTTACCCGAGGCGACGACCTTCTCGAACAGGCGGAGGGTGTCGTCGGCGTCCGGGTCGGTCACGAAGCGCTGCGGCCAGTAGGCCAGCGCCTTGGTGCCGATGCGGATGGCCTCGAGGTGCTCGATCTCCAGCAGCGGCTCGATGTACTTGGAGATCACCCCCTCGCCCATGATCATCGGGTCGCCACCGGTGAAGAGGACGCTGGTGACCTCGGGGTGCGTCCGCACGTACTCGACCAGCTGGTCGACCTCGCCGGAGGCGAACTTCAGGTCGGCGTCACCGACGAACTGGGCCCAGCGGAAGCAGTACGTGCAGTACGCGTGGCACGTCTGGCCCTGCTTCGGGAAGAAGAGGACCGTCTCCTTGTACTTGTGCTGGACACCCGGAATGGGCTCCTCGTTGCCCGCCTTGGGCACGTTGAGGTCCATCTGTCCCGCGGGGTGCGGGTTCAGGTTGGCCCGGATCTGGTTGGCGGCCTCGTTCAGCTCCTTGCGCGAGGCCCCGGAACGGATCAGGTCGGCGATCCTGGCGACATCGCCAGAGGGCAGCATGTCGGCCTGCGGGAAGACGAGCCGGTAGATCGGATCGTCCGGCGCCGCGTCCCAGTCGATCAGCTCGTCGATGACATAGCTGTTGACCCGGAACGGAAGCACGTTGGCCACCGCTTGCACCGCGAGCCGCTCGTCAGCGGCGAGACCAGCTCGCGCCGTGAGCTCGTCGAGGTGTTTCGTCGTGTAGGCACGAAACCGACGTCCGGCGGACGGGGACAGTGCCGCGTCTGGCGTTACGCTCACGCCTCTCCTCTCCTGCATGTAGGCAGGGCCGCGGCGGAGCACCGCCGGGCAGCCCTGATCAGGCGGGTCCGGTGTGCGCGGACACCGGTGGACCACCTGGTACGGAAATTCAATGTGTAGTCACACGGATCCGGACCTCGGCTGAAGCCCGGACCAGCAAGCGGGTATACCCCGACATGGGGTTTTGTACCCATCAAGCGCAATATCCAGCCCTGACCTGGACATACGGGAAGTATCCTCGCATGAGGATACGAACCTGCCGAACTCAGACGTCCATCCGGCGACCCGATACCGTGTCTGCTGGCCCGCCGCGCGCGAGGCGACCACGCGCGGCACCGGCACCGCCCCGCACCAGAGGACCTGCGCGAACACCGGGCAGTCCGCGCGCCCGCCCACCGACCCCACCCGTGAAGGACGAACCAAGTTGAGTGGCACATCCGACGCGGACGTGGACGCTCACGTCGTACCGCGTACGTCTCCGCCGACCATCGCGGTGGACGCGATGGGGGGCGACCGAGCCCCCGGAGAGATCGTCCGGGGCGCGGTGCTGGCCGTCCGCGAGCTGGGGCTGCGCGTCGTGCTGGTGGGGCGGCGCACGGAGATCGCGACGCTGCTCGCCGAGGAGAACGCGCTCCGCGACGTCCCCGTGGTGCACGCCGAGGACAGTCTGGCGATGCACGAGGGCGCGCTGGCCAGCTGGCGGCGGCCCCGGTCCAGTGCCGCCGTCGCCTGCCGGCTCATCCGGCGCGGTGACGCCGACGCGCTGGTCTCGGCCGGTTCGACGGGTGGCGTCGTGGCCACCTCGACCGTCCGCCTGCGCACGCAGCCGGGGGTGCTGCGCCCCGCCCTGGCGGTGACCCTCCCCACCGGGGAGACGCCGACGGTACTCGTGGACGCGGGCGCCAACGCCGACGCCAAGCCGGAGATGCTGGTGCAGTTCGCCCACCTGGGGTGCGCGTACGCCCACACGGCGTTCGGCGTGGAGCGGCCCCGGGTGGGAGTGCTCACCATCGGCTCGGAGCCGGGCAAGGGCAACAAGCTCGTGCGCCGGGCCACGGAGCTGCTGGCGGCCACCGCCGAGGACTCCCAGACCATGGACTTCCAGGGCAACGTCGAGGGCCACGACCTGCTGGCCCGGAAAGTGGACGTGGTCGTGACCGACGGGCACACGGGGAACGTGGCTCTGAAGTCGGTGGAGGGAACGGCGGCGTTCGCGATGGAGGCCTTCCGCGACGCGCTCACCTCGTCCGTGGCCGCGAAGGCGGGCGCGTTCCTGCAGCGCCGGGCGCTCCGGGACCTGCGCGCGCGGCTGGACAGCGAGACCTACGGCGGGGCGGCGCTGCTGGGACTCAACGGCACCGTGGTGATCGCGCACGGCGACAGCCGCGCCCAGGGCGTGGCCCGCGCCTGCCAGCTCGCGCACGACCTGGCCGTGGGGCGGATCGGTGAGCGGATCCGCCGTCGCGTGCACCACCGTCCCCCGAACTGGCTGCACCGACTGGCCCAGTCCGAGGAGCGCTGACCGGGACGGACCGAGGCGAGACGTGCGTCACACCGGCCCGTGTCACAGGGTCCCGGGCTTCCTCGTCCCAAGGGGTGTCACCACCGACGAGCACGGAGGAGCACACCATGGACGCACGACTGGACATCCTCGCCGTCCCGAGCGCCGGCAGGGCGCTCAAGGACCTGCCCCTGCCGACCAGGACGCGGGAACTGGTGGAGCTGCGCGTGAGCCAGATCAACGGCTGCGCCGTCTGCGTCGACATGCACACCAAGGAGGCCGCCGCGGCCGGGGAGACCGCGCTCCGGCTGAACCTGGTCACGGCGTGGCGGGAGGCCACGGTCTTCACCGAGGCCGAGCGCGCCGCCCTGGAGTTCGCCGAGCAGGGGACCCGGGTCGCGGACGCGGGCACCGGGGTCGGCGACGAGGTGTGGGCGAACGCCGCCGGGCACTACGACGAGGAGCAGCTCGCCGCCCTCACGCTGCTGGTCTCCTTCATGAACGCGGTGAACCGGATGAACATCATCACCCAGCGGCCCGCCGGCGACTACGTGGCCGGCCAGTTCCACTAGGCAGTGTTTTTTGGGTCCTCCGCTTCGCTTCGGACCGTGTTCGGGCACCCCGAAGGCAGGGATTCTTCATCCTCGTCCTCGCCTGTCGCTCGTTCCTCGCCACGCGGCTCGACTCGTCTCGCAGAACCCTGCCGGCGCCCGAACGGCACCCCCTCGGGTGACCGTTCCAAAAAACAGGCCCTAGACGGAGCCACCGATCGGCCCGGTGTCCCCCGAGGGCGCCGGGCTCCGGGCATGGAGGGGATACGGCGTGGACGAGGTCGAGGAGTTCGAGGAGCTGCGGCCGCTGCTGTTCTCGATCGCCTATCGGATTCTGGGCAGTGTGGGGGAGGCCGAGGACGCGGTGCAGGAGACGTGGCTGCGCTACGACGGGTCGGCCACCCGGCCGACGTCGGCCAAGGCCTTCCTGGCGACCACGGTGACGCGGATCTCGATCGACGTGCTGCGTTCGGCACGGGTACGGCGTGAGGAGTACGTCGGGCCGTGGTTTCCCGAGCCGCTCCTGAGCGATCCCTACCAGGATCCGGCGCGGACGGTGGAGCTGGCCGACTCGGTGTCGATGGCGGCGCTCCTGCTGCTGGAGCGGCTCAGCCCGCTGGAGCGGGCGGTGTTCGTGCTGCGGGAGGTGTTCGCCTTCGGATTCGACGAGATCGCCGCGACGGTGGGGCGTTCGGAGGCGGCGTGCCGACAGTTGCTGGTCCGGGCGCGGCGGCACATGGAGGCCGGGAGGCCGCGGTTCGCGGCGGATCGCCGGGAGCGGCGGGAGCTGGCGACGCGGTTCTTCGACGCGCTGGAGGAGGGCGACGTCGGCGGACTGCGGGAGCTGCTGACCGCCGACGTGCGGCTGGTCGGGGACGGCGGCGGCAAGACCCCGCAGCTGGCCAGGGCGATCGTGGGCGCGGAGAAGGTGGCCCGCCTGCTGGGCACGGTCTTCCCCTGGCTGTTCCGGATCGACGTGTCATGCGAGCCGCACGAGGTCAACGGACAGCCCGGCGCGATCTTCCGCGACCGGGACGGCGGGGTCCTCTCCATCATGGCCCTCGACGTGCTCGACGGGCGGATCCAGGCCATCCGGTCCGTCGCCAACCCCGACAAGCTCGACCACCTCGGTCCCGTCGCCGACGCCTGGTCCGTCGACCGCGAGGTGAAGCGGGCCCGCAGGGAGGGGAGCTGACATCCGCCCTCCCGGAGAACCGCCGAGACCGGCCGGGAGGGCCTGGGACGGTCGGTACGCTTGTGGCATGGCCGACCCGCAGGAAGTACTCTCGCGACGGGTCCAGTCCGCCCTCGGCGCCGCCTTCGGCCCCGAGTTCGCCGACACCGACCCCGTCATCCGCCCGTCCCAGTTCGCCGACTACCAGGCGAACGCCGCCCTCGCCCTCGCCAAGCGACTGGGCCGAAAGCCGCGCGAGGTCTCCGCGGCGATCATGGAGCACCTGGACGTGGCCGACGTCTGCCGCGACGTCGAGGTCAGCGGGCCGGGCTTCATCAACCTCACCCTCCGCGAGGACTGGATCGCCGCCCGGACCCGCGACCTGCTGGACGACCCCCGTCTGGGCGTCCCCGAGCAGGAGTCGCTCAACATCCCGGTCGACTACTCCGCGCCCAACGTGGCCAAGGAGATGCACGTCGGGCACCTGCGCACCACCGTGGTCGGCGACTCCCTGGCCCGCACCCTGGAGTTCCTGGGCCACAACGTCATCCGCCAGAACCACATCGGTGACTGGGGCACCCCCTTCGGCATGCTCATCGAGCACCTGCTGGAGGTCGGCGAGGACTCCGGCGACGCCGACCTGCTCACCACCGACCCCAACGCCTTCTACCAGGCGGCCCGGGTCAAGTTCGACTCCTCCGGCCCCGACGCCGACGACTTCGCCCCCCGGGCGCGCCGCCGCGTGGTCGCCCTCCAGGGCGGCGACGAGGAGACGCTGCGGCTGTGGCGCAAGCTCGTCGGGCTGTCCCGCGTCTACTTCAACAAGGTCTACGCCAAGCTCGGCGTGACGCTCACCGACGATGACCTGGCCGGTGAGAGCACGTACAACCACATGCTCGCCGACGTGTGCGACGAGCTGGAGACCAAGGGCATCGCCGAGGTCAGCGACGGCGCCCTGTGCGTCTTCCTCGACGAGTTCACCGGCCGCGAGGACAAGCCGGTGCCGCTCATCGTCCGCAAGAGCGACGGCGGCTACGGCTACGCCACCACCGACCTGGCCACCGTGCGCCACCGCGTGGAGGACCTCAAGGCGAACCGCATCCTGTACGTGGTCGGCGCCCCGCAGGCGCTGCACTTCAAGATGGTGTGGGCCACCGCGCGCGAGGCCGGATGGCTGCCGGACGGCGTGGAGACCACCCACGTGCAGATCGGCAACGTGCTGGGCAGCGACGGCAAGATCCTGCGCACCCGCAGCGGTGCCCCGATCCGGCTCATGGCGCTGCTGGACGAGGCCGTGGAGCGCGCCGCGGCGGTCGTCGCGGAGAACCGCCCCGACCTCAGCGCCGAGGAGCGGGCCGCGATCGCGGACAAGGTCGGCATCGGCGCGGTGAAGTACGCGGACCTGTCGGTCTCGCACGACACCGAGTACACCTTCGACTTCGACCGCATGCTGGCGCTGACCGGCAACACGGGCCCCTACCTCCAGTACGCGCAGGCGCGGATCCGCTCCATCTTCCGCAAGGGCGGGTTGGACCCGGCCCAGGCGCGCGGCCAGATCGCCGTCGCCGAGGGCGCCGAGCGCGACCTCGCGCTGAAGCTGCTGGCGTTCGGCGGGGTCGTGGCCCAGGTCGGCGACCTCCTCCAGCCGCACCGCCTGTGCGCGTACCTGTTCGACCTCGGCCAGGCGCTCACGGCGTTCTACGAGCACTGCCCGGTGCTCACCGCCGAGACCGAGGAGCAGCGCGAGTCGCGGCTGGCACTGGTCGCGGTCGCGCTGCGGGTCCTGGTCCAGGGTCTGGACCTGCTGGGCGTGGAGGCTCCCGAGCACATGTAGCCGCCGCGTCCGGCGCGCCGTTCGACACGCCGCGTCAGGGACCACCGGGAGGCCGGGGCCGGAGGGCTCCGGCCTCCCGTGCGTCCGAGGGGCTCCCTGTCGTCGGTTCTCCCGGGTGTGCCGTGGCCGCTTGTGGCCGCACTTCCTCCCGAACCGCTCATGGCGTGTGTCGTCCCTCGTCAGAAGGGGTGTGTCCGTTCCCGCCCGGGTGGGAGTCGAATGTCTCGCGCCCACCGGACCGAAACCCCTCAAGCCGGGTCGGCGCCCCACCTACTGTGGGCAAAAGCCACATAAGCGACAAATGGGAGATTTCGTATGGCTGACTTCCCCGCCGAGGTGGGTCCAGGGCCTGGGACCTGGTACCTCGACCCTCTGCACTCCAGCCTGATCTTCGTCGCCCACTACCTGCGCTTCGGCCGAGTGCAGGGGACCTTCGGCCAGGCCGAGGGCTGGTTCGACATCGGCGAGGCTCCGGCCGACTCCTCGGCGGAGGTCGTCCTGCGCGCGGACAGCGTCAACACCGGTGTGGGCGCCCGTGACGCCCACCTGCGCTCCGCCGACTTCCTCGACGTGGCCCGGTACCCCGAGATCCACTTCGCCTCCACCGGGATCGAGCCCGGCCGCCGGGGGCGGCACGCCTTCCTCCTCCACGGCGACCTGACCATCCACGGCTCCACCGCCCCGGTCACCCTCGACGCCCGCTGGGTCGGCGACGCGCCGGACCACGCCTCCCCCGACGACACCCACGGCCACTTCTTCTCCGCGACCGCCCGCGTCCGGCTCTCCGACTTCGGCGTGGGCGACGGCGGAGACCTGCCCTGGGGCGGACGCCTGATCGGCGACGACGTCGACATCGTCCTGGAGGTCCGCGTCCAGAACCAGGACCCCGCTCCCTTCCTGGAGCGGATCGGCCACACCACCTCCTGAGCGGGGGATCAGACGCGCCGGATACCCTGGCGAGGCCGGGGTGAGGGCTCGGCGACACCACACGCACCGCTGGGGAGGAAGGACCCGATGCCCCACCGGATCGCCACGCTCGCCTTCGGCGACGAGATCCGCGCCTACGCGTTCACCGCCCCGCCGGCCGAGGACGGCGCGGTGGTCGAGCCCGCCGCCCGTTATCCGGCCGCGGAGACGGCACGCGAGCACGCCGCGGCCCCGGATCTCAGCCGCGCGGCCTACCACACCCGCGAGGAGCTGGTCTGCGTCGACCGTGGGGGAGCCGTCCTCTGGCAGCGCTCCCTCGAGGTGGAGGGCGCGGACGGTCCCCTGCTGACCGGCTCGGGAGCATGCGCGTTCTCCGCCGACGGGACGACCCTGTGGGTCTACCGACGAGGACCTCTCGTCCCCATGAGGCGTGGTCTCTCAGCGGAGACGGACCGCCTCCTGGACCGGAACCCGCACATGAGACAGGGCACCGACCGGCTCCTGGCACTCGGCGCCGCCGACGGCGCGGTCCTGGCTGAGGCCGACCTGAAGAGCTCGGGACACGGAGCCGAACTCCGTCCGCACCCGGACGGGAAGCACGTACTGGCCGGCGTCGCCGAAGGACAGGACGGCGGCCGCACCTTCCGTGCCCGGCTGAACGGCGACACCCTCGATCTCCACGAGTACGACGCGCTCTTCTCGTTCCTGAGGGACCTGTCCCCGAACGGCCGTGTGTTCTCCCTCTCCGATGAGGAGGGCTCCGTCGAGTTCCGCTCCTTCCCCGACGGAGAGCTGATCCGTGAACTGGACGTCGGCGCCTTCGGCTACGACGAGGAGGAGTTCGAGACGCTGTTCGTCGGGACCTACCTCGCGGACTTCGTCGACGACGACACGGCCGTCGTCTCCGTCCACGGAGAGCGCGTCGTCCGGGAAGGCGACGGCGAGCTCTCCGAGGACTTCCACGAGAACCATCTCGTGCGCGTCGGCGACGGCCGGGTACTCGGGCGCCTCCCCCCGACCTCCCGGACCGGTACCGGCCTGGCCCCGCTCGGCGACGGCACCTGGCTGGACCACACCGCACCGGGAGAGGTCCGCAGGTACCGCCGCTGACCCCCACCGCCCGCGGCGGACCCACCCGGCCGAGGCCGGGCTCACTCGGCCAGCAGCGCCTCGACCTCCTCGCGCGCGGGCATCGACGAACTCGCGCCCGGCCGCTGGACGGACAGCGCGGCGGCCGCGGCGGCGAACCGCATCGCCTCCTCCGGCGAGCGCCCCTCCGCCCGCGCCACGGCGAACGATCCGCAGTAGGTGTCCCCGGCCGCGGTCGTGTCCACGGCGGTCACCTTCCGCGCCGGGACGTGCACCGGCTCCACTCCTCGCCGCCCGAACAGGCACCCGTCCTCGCCCAGGGTCAGCAGCACCTCCGGCACGCGCTCCAACAGGGCCGCCAGGGCCTCCCGGGGCTCGGTGCGACCGGTGATCGCGGCGGCCTCGTGCTGGTTGGGGACGAGCACGTCCACGCACTCCAGCAGCTCGTCGGGCAGCTCGCGGGCGGGCGCCGGGGTCAGGTAGACCGGCACGCCCAGGGCGCCGCCCGTGCGCGCGGCGGCCACGACCGCCTCCATCGGCAGTTCGAGCTGGAGCAGCAGCGCGGCGCTGCCCTCGATGATCCCCGCGTCGCCCTCGACCGTGTCCCGCACCTCGCCGTTGGCGCCCGGGACCACGATGATCTGGTTGCCGCCCGAGCCGTCCACGACGATGTGCGCCACGCCGGACACCCCGGGCACGGTGCGCAGCCCGGACACGTCGACACCGCTGTCGAGGAGGTTGGCGCGCAGTTCGCCGCCGAAGGAGTCCTCGCCCACGGCGCCGAGGAAGGCCACCTCGGCCCCGGCCCGCGCGGCGGCGACCGCCTGGTTGGCGCCCTTGCCGCCGGGCACCTGGCGAAAGTCGGTTCCGGCGACCGTCTCACCGGAGGACGGCACCTGGTCGACGTAGGCCACCAGGTCCATGTTCACGCTGCCGAAGACGGCGATCCTCGGTGTGCTCACTCGCTCGTCTCCTTCTCACCGTCCAGCTCGACGATCACGGGGGCGTGATCGGAGGGCCCCTTGCCCTTGCGCTCCTCGCGGTCGATCACGGCGCCGCTGACCCGGCCGCCCAGCGCGGGGGAGGCCAGCACGAAATCGATCCGCATGCCCTTCCTCTTGGGGAAGGACAGCGCCTTGTAGTCCCAGTAGGTGTACACCCCCGGGCCGGGAGCGTACCTGCGGACGACGTCGTCGAACCCGGCGTCGACGAGCTTGGCGAACGCGGCGCGCTCGGGCTCGGTGACGTGCGTCTTGCCCTCGAACTCGGCCATGTCCCACACGTCGTCGTCCTGGGGCGCGATGTTGAAGTCGCCCATGAGGGCGATCTGCGCGTCCGGGTCCGCGGCCAGGTCGGCGGAGTTCGCCTCGCGCAGCGCCTCCAGCCAGCGCAGCTTGTAGGCGTAGTGCGGGTGGTCGATCTCGCGGCCGTTGGGCACGTACAGGCTCCAGACCCGCACGCCGCCGCAGACGGCGCCGATCGCCCGCGCCTCGACCTCCTCGGGCTCCCCGTACCCGGGCTGGCCGGGGAAGCCGGTCTGGACGTCCTCCAGGCCGACCCGGGAGGCGATCGCGACCCCGTTCCACTGGGAGAGGCCGAAGTGGGCCACCTCGTAGCCACGGTCGGTGAAGACGGCGGCGGGGAACTGGTCGTCCCGGGCCTTGGTCTCCTGGACGGCGAGCACGTCGACGTCGCTGCGGTCGAGCCAGGCGCCGATCCGCTCCGCCCTGGCCCGGGCACTGTTCACATTCCATGTCGCGATACGCACAGGAAAAGGCTAGGCCATACGACCGACACCCACGGCAACGGTGAAGCGGGCCGCGGGCGGTGGTGGGCCCCGGTGCGGCCGTCCTCCGCACCGGGGCTGTGCGACTCCCAGCACACGCTCGGTGGTTTGTGTCGCGTCTCCTTTGACGTACGAGCCCTCCCCGCGGTTCGCATCAGCCCGAACTTTTCTCTACGGAGGCTGTCGGCCCGTATCCACAGGAGGCCCGACCGGGCGTCAGATCGGACACCGACGGGTAGTGCTGTGATACAGGACACAACCCTTCCCTCGATGAGGTGAGCGATCCATGTCGACCGTCGAACCCGGCACCACTCCCACCGACGCGCCCGAGGTCGACGAACGGCGGGCGCGGGCCGTGGCGGAGCAGGCGCGCGAGGCCGAGTGGACCCGCCCCAGCTTCGCCAGGGAGCTGTACCTGGGGCGGCTCCGGCTGGACCTGATCCACCCCCTCCCCGAACCCGACCCCGCCTCCGTCGAGGCCGGGGAGGCCTTCCTCGACCGGCTCCGGGAGTTCTGCCGGGAGATCGACCCCCAGCGCATCGAACTCGACGAGCGCATCCCCGACGAGGTGGTGAACGGTCTGCGCGAACTCGGCGCCCTCGGGATGAAGATCCCCACCGAGTACGGCGGGCTGGGGCTCAGCCAGCTCTACTACAACCGCGCCCTCACCCTGGTCGGCTCGGTCTCCCCCGCGATCGGCGCCCTGCTCTCCGCGCACCAGTCCATCGGCGTCCCGCAGCCGGTCTCCATGTTCGGCACCGAGGAGCAGAAGCGGGCCTTCCTTCCCCGCTGCGCGCGCTCGGACATCAGCGCGTTCCTGCTCACCGAGCCCGACGTCGGCAGCGACCCCGCGCGGCTGCGGTCCACCGCCACGCCCAGCGAGGACGGCGACGAGTACGTCCTCGACGGCGTCAAGCTCTGGACCACCAACGGGGTGGTCGCCGACCTGCTCGTCGTCATGGCCCGCGTCCCGGAGGGCCCCGGGCACCGGGGCGGCATCACGGCGTTCGTGGTCGAGGGCGACTCCCCCGGCATCACCGTGGAGCACCGCAACCGCTTCATGGGCCTGCGCGGCCTGGAGAACGGCGTCACCCGGCTGCACCGGGTGCGGGTCCCGGCCGCCAACCGGATCGGGAAGGAGGGCCAGGGGCTGCGGATCGCCCTGTCCACGCTCAACACCGGGCGGCTCTCCCTGCCCGCGCTCTGCGTGGCGGCGGGCAAGTGGTCCACCCGGATCGCCCGCGAGTGGTCCCGCGAACGGGTCCAGTGGGGCCGCCCCATCGGCAGGCACGAGGAGGTGGCCAAACGGATCTCCTACATCACCGCCACCACCTACGCCATGGAGGCGATGCTCGACCTGGCCAGCCAGCTCGCCGACGACAAGGGCGCCGACATCCGCATCGAGGCGGCGATCGCCAAGCTGTGGGCGTCCGAGCACGCGTACGCGATCGCCGACGACCTCGTGCAGATCCGCGGCGGGCGCGGCTACGAGACCGCCGGATCGCTGGCCGCGCGCGGCGAGCGCGGCGTGCCCGCCGAACAGATGCTGCGCGACCTGCGCATCAACCGGATCTTCGAGGGGTCCTCGGAGGTCATGCACCTGTTCATCGCACGGGAGGCCGTGGACGCTCACCTGTCCGTCGCCGGGGACCTCATCGACCCCGGGGCCGACCGCGCGGACCGGGCGCGGGCGCTGGCCAGGGCGGGCGGGTTCTACGCCAAGTGGCTGCCCACGCTCGTGGTCGGGCAGGGACAGGTGCCGTCGGCGTTCGCCGAGTTCGGGCCGATCGCCGGGCATCTGCGGTTCGTCGAGCGGACGGCGCGCAGGCTGGCGCGGTCGACGTTCTACGGGATGTCGCGGTGGCAGGGGAGGCTGGAGGTCAAGCAGGGGTTCCTCGCCCGGATCGTGGACATCGGCGCCGAGCTGTTCGCGATGAGCGCCGTCGCGGTGCGCGCCCGGTACGACGCCGACGCCCACCCCGAGCGCGGGGACACCCCGTTCGAGTTGGCCGACGCGTTCTGCCGCCAGGCGCGACTGCGGATCGAGGCGCTCTTCACCGATCTGTGGTCCAACACCGACGACGTGGACGGCAAGCTGTCCCGCCGGATGATGGACGACTCCTACAGCTGGTTGGAGGAGGGGGTGCTCGACCCGTCCCTGCCCGGCCCGCTCATCGGTCCAGCCGAACCGGGGCCCTCGGAGCTGCCGGACCAGCACCGCAGGATGGGCTGACCGGGCGAAGGCCTCGTCGACCTGCGCCGCGAACTTGTCGTAGGCGGGGGTTAGCGTGTTCGGATGGCCGAACCGCACCCCCGCCGCGACGCGGAACTCTCCCTCGCCCAGGCGCGCCGGATCGCCCTCGCCGCCCAGGGCTTCGCCGATCCCGCTCCAACCGGGCAGCCGACGCTCACGCACCTCGCCCGGGTCGTGCGCAGGGTGGGCGTCGTGCAGATCGACAGCGTGAACGTGCTGGCGCGCAGCCAGTACCTGCCGGTGTTCGCCCGGCTCGGGAACTACGACCAGGCGATGCTGAACCGGGCCACCACGACGAAGGCGCGCACCAGCGCCGCGCGTCTGGTGGAGTGCTGGGCGCACGAGGCCAGCCTGATCCCGCCCGCCACCCGGCAGCTGATGCGGTTCCGGATGGAACAGAACCGGGCCCGCACCGACGCGGGGTGGATCAACGCCGTCCAGCGCGAGAAACCGGAGCTGGTCAAGGCGGTGCATGAGGAGGTGGCCCGGATCGGGCCCGCCACCGCCCGCGAGGTGGAGGCGGCGCTGGCCCACGACCTTCCACGCGCCAAGGACCACTGGGGGTGGAACTGGTCGGAGGTGAAGAAGTGCCTGGAGTACCTGTTCTGGGTGGGTGACGTCATGGTCGACGGGCGCAACGGCCAGTTCGAGCGCCGCTACGACCTGACCGAGCGCGTCCTGCCCCCGGACCTGCGCGGCGTCCCCCTCCCCGAGCCCGCCGACGCCCACCGCGAGCTGGTCGCGATCTCGGCCCGCGCGCACGGGGTGGCGACCGAGCCGAGCCTGCGGGACTACTTCCGGCTGCGGCCCGACGAGTCCAAGGCGGCCGTCCGGGACCTGGTGGATTCGGGCGAGCTGGTCCCGGTCACCGTCGAGGGTTGGCAGAGGCCCGCGTACCTGCACCGGGACGCCCGCGTGCCGCGCCGGGTCGAGGCCCGCGCGCTGCTCAGCCCGTTCGACTCGCTGGTCTGGCACCGCGACCGCACCGAGGAGCTGTTCGGGTTCCGGTACCGGCTGGAGATCTACGTTCCGGCGGCCAAGCGGGTGCACGGGTACTACGTGCTGCCGTTCCTGCTGGGGGACCGGCTCGTGGCCCGGGTCGACCTCAAGGCCGACCGCGCCGAGGGAGTGCTGCTGGCGCAGCGGATCACGCTGGAGGAGGACGCGCCCGCCGACACGCTCGACCAGCTCACCGACCAACTCGCCCGGATGGCCGAGTGGCTGGGTCTGGTGCGCGGGGTCGGGGGTCCGGCGCTCGCCGGCCGCTGACGCGGGTGTTCCGTGCGCCGAGCGGCGCACTCCACCCGCCGGACCAGCGCGTCATCCGCATGCCACGTCACCTCGGCCGTGGGTGAAGCGTGGAGAGCCGACCGCGGGACACCCGTTCCTCAGCTCCGACCGACGTCGAGGTCGGCGACCTCGCGTACGGCCTCGGCGACGGCTCGGTAGTCCCTGCGCAGGATCGCGCCGTGGTCGCTGGCGACCTTCGCGTGGACCTCGATGTCCGGGTTGCGGGCCGTGACCCCGTCCAGGCTGGTGCGAGTCCGCTCCTGCTCGTCACCGCGGCTTCCGAAGGAGGTCCCCGAGGCGACCACGTACCGGGTCGGAACGGTGACGGCGTCCAGCACGGGACCCAGTTCGCGCTCGCGGGAGATCCTGCCGAGCTCGATGTTGCTGTCGGCCATCTGTTCGGCGGTCATCCGCGGGAGGAGGCCCGTGGGGCGCAGCAACGGCGTCAACCAGGCGACCCGCCGGAACAGCGTCCGGATCCGCTGCTCCATGGCCCCGTCGAGCCAGTCGTACGGGAACGCGCCGTCGACCAGGACCGCGCCCACGGCGCGCTCCGGGTTCCGGCTGGCCCAGTGCGCCGCGACGAACGCCCCGTAGGACCAGCCCACCAGCAGCGCCCGGTCCACGCCCCTGGCCGTGAGAACCGCGTCGACGTCCCGGACCGCGGCCTCGAAGGAGTAGTCCGCCGAACGCCTCGACTTCCTGCCGCGCGCCCGCTCGTCGTAGGTGATGTGCCGCCAGTCCGGTCCCAGTTCGGTGATGGTCCTCCGCCAGTACCCCTGGGTGGCGAACTGGCCGTTGAGGTAGATCACCGGGGTGCCGGGGCCGCCGGTGTCGGTGACGGCCAGGGCCGTGTCGTCGACCGGCACCATGCCGGTCCACCTCGCGCTGGTCGAGGGGGTGCCGTTCTTCGTCATGAGGGGGTCCTTCCGGTGGTGTCGGGCGTCTGGCGCGGGCGCGGCGGGACCCGCGCGCGGATCGCGGCCGCGGGTCCGGGAACCTGGTGGATCGCGGTCGGGTGCGTTACAGGCCGCGGGCGGTGATGTCGCCCTGATCGGTGGTCGCGCTGATGGTCAGGACGGCGTCGGCCCCGTCGGTGTTGGCCAGGGCGTTGTGGATCCGGCCGTAGGAGGTACCGGCGTCCAGGCTGGCGGAGACCCCCGGCGCGGCGCCGATGGTCACGTCGCCCATCCGGGTGCGCAGCACGACGGCGCCGGAGACGGCCTCAGTGATCCGGATGTCGCCCTTCTGGGTGCTGATCCGCGCGGGACCGCCCAGACGGCCGACCGAGACGCCCTCGAAGGCGGTGAGGCGCACACTCGCGGCCTCGTCGACCTTGACCGCGCCGGTCGCGCCCTCGACGTCGATGTCACCGAGGCGCCCCACTCCCCGGAACTCGGCGGCCTCCGCCCTCGCCTCGACCCGGGAGTCGGCGGGCACCTGGATCGTGACCTCCACGGCCCCGGAGGGACCGAAGTACTGGTTCTTCGTCTTCGGGGCCTCGATCCGCAGGACACCGTCGGCGTAGGCGACCGCGACCCGCTCCGCCGCCTTGACGTCGCGGCCCTTGGCGGCGTCGGCGGGCCGGACCTCGACCGTGGTGTCGGACCGGTCGGCGGCGATGACCTGGATACGCCCGGCGGGGATGTTCACGACGGCGGAGACCGGGGCGGGGGTGTCGAACTTCTGCATCATGCTCTCCTTGTGCGCTCTTTGTTTCCGACAACGGAAAAGCTACGTTGCGTTTTAGAATCTGACAACTACTTCGTTGCGAAGGATCAGTATCACAGCAGGTGAAAACACATATTTCGTTGCAATAGATGTAGGTCTAACGCAACAACGAATACTCTGCCTGTTGCATTGAGCATGAGCGAACGCTACGCTGCCGGCATCGGGGAAGCGCGAAGGGAGACCACGGTGCCGGGAGGCAGACTCACCCAACGGGAACGTCAGCAGATCGCGCTGGGACTGGCCGACGGCCTGGCCTACGCGGAGATCGCCCGGCGTCTGGAGCGCCCCACCTCGACGGTCACGCGCGAGGTGATGCGCAACGGCGGTCCCACCGGCTACCGCGCCGACCTGGCGCAGCGCGCCACCGAGCGCCGCGCCCACCGGCGCAGGCAGACCCCGCCCGGGGGACAGCGGGCACCGCGCGAGCACGGGCGCGACGACGAGGCCGTACGCGAGTACGAGGAGACGTTCACGACCCTCCTGATGCACCAGGGACTGCCCAAGATGGCGGCCCGGGTGCTGGCCTGCCTCTTCGTCGCCGACGCCGGGAGCCTCACCGCGTCCGAACTCGTCGGGCGCCTCCAGGTCAGCCCGGCGTCCGTCTCCAAGTCGATCGCCCTCCTCGAACAGCAGGGCCTCATCCGCCGCCAGCGCGACGAGGGCCGCCGTGAGCGCTACCTCGTCGACGACGACGTCTGGTACCAGTCGACGATCGACGGCGCCCGCGGTATGACCCGGATCGCCGAGACCGCGCGGCAGGGCGTCAGCGTCCTCGGACACGGCACCCCGGCCGCCGTCCGTCTGGAGAACATGGCCCGCTTCAGCGACTTCATCAGCGAGAGCATCCTCCGCGCCGCGGAGCAGGCCCGCGCGGTCCTCCACACGAAGCCCCCCGAGCCGGGCCCGGAGAACTCCTGACGAGCCCCGGCCCGTCGGCCCCGGCCACCGACCCGGTCTCCGTGGTGGTTTGCAAGGGTTCACGGCCGAGGAGCGGGCCGCGATGAAGGAGCGCGCCCGGGAGCGGAAGAAGGCGGCGTGCTCGCCGCCGGACCGCCACTGAGCACGTATGATCAGGCAATTTTCGTTCAAAGTGGGCTTATTTCGCGGCGGGTCGCGGGCCTACGCTGAGAGGTAGGGAACAGCGGCACGCCCGGCCCGCGCCGCTCCGGCCGCGCCACGGCGAGGGAGACAGCCATGGCCCAGCTCAAGGCAGCGATGTCCGACACCGCGCTCGAAGCCCTCCGTTCCAGGCTGACCGGCCCGGTGCTCACCCCCGGTGGCCCCGAGTACGAGGACGCCCGCACGGTCTTCAACGGGATGATCGATCTACACCCGAGCGCCATCGCCGAGTGCGCGTCCGTCGACGACGTGCGCCGCTGCGTCGAATGCGCGCGCGAGGAGGACCTGGAGCTCTCCGTGCGCGGCGGTGGCCACAGCGTCGCGGGCATGGGGCTCACCGACGGCGGCCTGGTCATCGACCTGCGCCGCATGCACTCCGTGACGGTGGACCCGGAGGCGATGGAGGCCAGGGTCGGCGGGGGCGCCCTCATGCGCGACCTGGACGCGACCACCGCACCGTTCGGGCTGGCCACCACGGGGGGCCGCGTGTCGACCACGGGCGTCGCCGGCTTCGCGCTCGGCGGAGGCTCGGGGTGGTTGGAACGCAAGTTCGGCCTGGCCTGCGACAACCTGCTCAACGTGGACCTGGTGACCGCCGAGGGGGATCGGGTGCACGCCTCGGCCGGGGAGAACCCAGAGCTGTTCTGGGCCCTGCACGGAGGCGGCGGCAACTTCGGCGTCGCCACCCAACTGGCCTTCCGCCTCCACCCGCTGCCGAGGTTCTCGCTCGGGCTGCTCCTCTTCCACCCCGACACCGGTCCCGGTGTGGTCCGCGTGTACCGGAACCTCATGGACGAGGCCCCCGACGAGCTCGGCGGCGGCGTCATCTACCTGGTCCCCCAGCCGGAACCGTTCATCCCCGACGAACTGGTCGGCACGCTCATGTGCGCGGTCGTGCTGACCTGCGTGGGCGACGAGCGGATGCTCCGGGACCTGGCCGCGCCGCTCAGCCGGATGGGCGCCGAGGCCGAACTCCTCACCGACATGCCCTACGCGGAGGCGCAGAAGGCCCTGGACGACCCGCCCGGTTACCGCAACTACTGGTCGGTGGAGCACCTGAACTCGTTGCCGGACGAGTTCATCGAGAGGTTCTGCGCCCGTGCCCACCAGATGCTGGTCCCCTCCCCGACCCAGCACGTCCTCTTCCCGTTCGGCGGCGCGATGGACCGGTCGAAGGCCGACTACCCCGTGCCGTGGCGGCACGCCGCGTGGGCCGTACACCCGCTGGCGATGTGGGAGGACCCGGCCGACGACCACCACGCGCGTGACTGGGTGCACGATGTGCGCGAGGACACCGAGCCCTGGCGGACCGGGGACGTCTACCTGAACTTCGTCGGGGACGAGGGCTCCGAGCGCGTCGTGGCCGGGCGCGGCCTGGACAACCACCAGCGCCTGGCCGAGGTCAAGCGGGAGTTCGACCCGGACAACGTCTTCCACCGCAACCACAACATCTGGCCCGCCCACACCGGGTACCAGCCACCGAAGCCCCGGTCGGGGTGAGGCCGGAAGAGGGACAGCCCCGCGTGCGACCGCGTGAATTCCAGCCGCACGCGGGGTCAATCCCGTCCCAGGGCGTCCTCAGACCCGTTCGATGACGGTGACGTTGGCCTGCCCGCCGCCCTCGCACATGGTCTGGAGGCCGTAGCGGCCACCGGACCGGTGCAGCTCGTTGACCAGCTTGGTCATCAGGACGGCTCCGGTCGCGCCCAGCGGGTGGCCCAGGGCGATCGCGCCGCCGTTGGGGTTCACCTTCGCCGGGTCCGCGCCCAGCTCCTCGATCCAGGACATCGGAACGGGCGCGAAGGCCTCGTTGATCTCGGTGACGTCGATGTCGTCGATGGTCAGCCCGGCCTTGTCCAGCGCGATCCGGGTCGCGGGGATGGGCGCGGTGAGCATGTACACCGGGTCGTCGCCGACGAGGGACAGCTGCACGATCCGGGCGAGCGGGGTCAGGCCGTGCTCGCGCACGGCCCGCTCGGAGGCGAGCAGGACCGCGCCCGCGCCCACGGAGATCTGGCTGGCGACGGCGGCGGTGAGCTCCCAGCCCTCCCGCAGCGGCTTGAGGCCCGCCATCTTCTCCAGGGTGGTGTCGGCGCGCACGCCCTCGTCCCGGGCGACCCCGGCCAGGGGCGCGATCTGGTCGTCGAAGCGGCCGTCCTCGATCGCCCGCGCCGCGCGCTGGTGGCTCTCCAGGGCGAAGCGCTCCAGCTCCTCGCGCTTGTAGCCCCACTTCTCGCACATGAGCTGGGCGCCCCGGAACTGGGAGATCTCCTGCATCCCGTAGCGCTCGACCCAGCCCTCGCCGTACAGGCCCAGGCCGTTGTCGATGGCGAACTGGACGTTGGCGCCCATGGGGACCATGCCCATGTTCTCCACGCCGGAGGCCACGACCAGGTCCTGGGTCCCGGACATCACGCCCTGGGCGGCGAAGTGCACGGCCTGCTGGGACGAGCCGCACTGCCGGTCGATGGTGACGCCGGGGACGGACTCGGGGAACCCGGCGGACAGCCAGGCGGTGCGGGCCAGGTCGAGGGCCTGCGGCCCGGCCTGGGTCACGCAGCCCATGACGACGTCCTCGACCGCGGCCGGGTCGACCCCGGTGCGCGTGACGAGTTCCTTGAGCACGTGCGCCCCGAGGTCCGCGGGGTGCACGGCCGCGAGCGCGCCCTTCTTCGTGCCGACGGGGGTGCGTACTGCGCCGACGATGTATGCCTCGGCCACGGGGGTCCTCCAGGGACGTGGGTGACGGTTCTAAACCGAACTGTATTCGGTTTGGCTGCCGTGGCAAGCCCCCGCCCCGCTCTTTCCCCTCCGCCGCAGGTCATCGGGGTCACCCGACCGCCCGCCGGTGCGGGCCGCGCCGCGGTCAGCCACCGCCGCCACCGCCACCGCCCCCACCGGCGCCGCCACCTCCACCACCGCCTCCTCCGCCTCCTCCGCCTCCGGCACCTCCGCCGCCGATGCCTCCGCCCCGGGAGCCGCTCCCCTGCCAGGCCTCGCGCCCGAAGAGGTACTCGGCCAGGTGGTTCAGCCCGAGCACCAGCCCCACGAGGCAGCCGAGGACCATGATGCCGACGGCCGCGGAGAGGAGGTCGGTGGAGGGCGGTGCGGGCCGGGCGGAGCCCTCGTCCCGGGCCGTGTGGTCGGCGGAGTACACGGACGGGGGAAGGGACAGCCGCACGCTCATGGCCTGCCCGGGTGAGAGCCTCCCGTGCTCGGCGGTCAGCAGCGGTTCGGCGGTGCCCCGGTCCGCCCACGCGAAGTCGGCGCAGCCGCCGCGGTCGCCGACGTCACCCGCGTGGCAGGCGGCGTCGATCGCGTCGTACGCCTCCCCCGCCTCCTCCGATTCGTCCGGGTCGGACAGGTCTGCCAGGTCGGGCAGGTGGAACGTCGCTGTGGTCGACTCGACGGGAACACTCCATCCGCTCCCGACGATGTCGGCGTAGTAGTCCGCCCCGCCATCCGTGGCCAGCGTGGTGAGCCGTTCGTAGGTGTAGGCGATCTCGAAGACGTGCTCACCGGTGAGCTCCGGGTCGGCCCCGAAGTCGCCGACGCGCACGACGGTCCGACTCTCCGCGCGGGGGTCGCCCTCGCCGGGACTGATCTCCACTGCCAGGCCGTCGGCGCTCTGGGCCCGGACGTCGGTGAGGCCGAAGTCGCGCCATCCGTAGTCGTCGATCCACCCGGTCTCGGGCAGTTCCCGGGTCAGGCCGTGGGAGGGCTCGTCCCCGAAGTCGTAAGTGACGGTCTCGACCATGTCGACCGATCCCGAGGCGTGCACGGTGACCTGGGCGTCGAATCCCGTGACACGCCACTCGTCCGGCGGGGACTCCCAGTCCCCGAGGAGGTAGACGCCGAGGCCGAGCAGGAGCAGCAGCGCGACGCACCCCGCGAGGACGGCCATGGCACGGCGCCTCTCGTGTTCCCGGCGACGTCCGGTGGCGCGGGGTGCGTCGCGCTCCCCCCGGCGCCCGGCGGGACGGCGCCGGTCGAACTCCCGGCGGCGCTCGGCGGCGCGCCGCGCGGCGCGCTTGCGTCTGTGCTCGGCGGAACGGCGCTTGTCACTCCTACGCCGGCGCTTGGGGGAACGGGATGCGGGGGCCATCGGACTCACTCTCTCAGGGGGCAACGCACCCGCCATGATCCCCCGAGGAGGCCGGGCTAGGCCTGTTTTCTGGAACGGTCACCCGAGAGGGGTGCCGTCCGGGTGGTGGAGGGCGACGAAGAGGGAGGTTCCGCGGCCGAAGGCCGTCCGTTGAGGGTGGTGGAGGGCGACGAAGAGGGAGGTTCCGCGGCCGAAGGCCGTCCGTTGAGGGTGGTGGAGGGCGACGGGCGGGCCGAGGCGAAGCGGCGGGCCCCAAAAACACTGCCTACGCCCCCCGGGTGCCCGGGTCCCGGCCGAGGGCCTCGGCGTCCTCGTCGTCCCCGAGGGTGTCGGCGGTCATCCGCTCCACGGCGGCCACCACCTCCGGGTGTTCGTCCGGGCCGTAGTCGGCCAGCAGCGACCGCAGCGCCGTGCGCTGGGCGTCGAACACCGCCCTCGCCGCCTCGACCCCGCTCCGGGTGAGTTCCCAGCGCCCGCCCTCCTCGGCCAGGTACCCGGCCTCCAGCAGCTCCCGGTGGATCCGCTCCCACCACTCACTGGAGACACTGGCGACCCGTTCCTCCTCCTCCCGGCTCAACGGTCCCATCGTTCCCAGGTGGCTGAGCGCCCAGCACGCCTCCGAGGAGACCGACAACCCACTGGCCTCCCGCAGGCGGTCGTACATCCCGCGGGCGCCCTCCCTGCCGCAGTACCGGAACACCGCCTTCTCCACGTGCGCGAGGGGGCCGCGTCCGGCGGCGACGACCGGCGAGATGGCCTCGTCCAGGTCCGGGGACTCCACGGTGGTGCGCAGCGGGACCTGCCGGAGGAACACCGCGAGGACGAACCCGGCCAGCGCCACGGGCACCGCCCACAGGAACACGGTGTCGACGGCGTCGGCGTAGGCCCCCAGGAACGAGGCCTGCGTCTCGGGGGACAGCTGGTCCACGGTGCGCGGATCGCTCTCCAGCATGGAGATGTCCACTCCGGGCGGGAGTTGGATCTGCTCGGCGCGGTCGGCGAGGTTGACGGCCAACCGCCCGGCGAACACCGAGCCGAACACGGCGGTCCCGAAGGAGCCGCCGATCGACCGGAAGAACGTGACCGAGGACGTGGCCACGCCCAGGTCGCGGTACTCGGCCCCGTTCTGCACGGCCAGCATCACCACCTGCATCACCAGCCCCAGGCCGAAGCCGAGGACGAAGAAGTAGGCGCCCATGACCGCGTCGGCGGTGTCCGGCCCCATGGTCGAGAGCAGGAACAGCCCCACCGACGTCACCGCCATGCCCACCACCGGGAAGACCTTGTAGCGGCCGGTGCGGGCGACCAGGCGGCCGCTGCCGATCGAGGTCAGGAACAGGCCGCCGACCATCGGCAGCAGGTACAGGCCCGAGGCCGTGGGCGAGAGACCGTGCGCCACCTGGAGGAAAAGCGGGAGGAAGGCCATCGAGCCCATCATCGCGACCCCCACGCAGAAACTGATGGCCATGGGGACCACGATGACGGGGTCGCGGAACAGGCCGAGCGGCATCACCGGCTCCTCGGCGCGGCTGGCCGTCCACCACCAGCCCGCCCCCAGGGCCATCGCGACGACCGCCAGTCCGAGGATCACCGGCGACGTCCAGGGGTACATCGACCCTCCCCAGGCGGCCACGAGCGTCAGACACACGGCGGTGGCGGCGAGCAGCAGGATCCCCGCGTAGTCCACGTGCCCCCGGCCCTCCGGACGGTGCTGGGGTAGGACCGCGAGCACGAGGAGGAAGGCGACGATCCCCAGCGGCAGGTTGACGTAGAAGACCCAGCGCCAGCTCAGGTGGTCGACGAACAATCCGCCGATCAGTGGACCGGCGACGCTGGCGACACCGAACACGGCCCCGAACAGCCCCTGGTACTTCCCGCGTTCCCGGGCTGAGACGACGTCGCCGATGATCGCCGCGGCCAGCACCATCAGGCCGCCCCCGCCGAGCCCCTGGATCCCCCGGAAGATGATGAGCTGGAGCATGTCCTGTGCCGTCCCGCACAGGGCGGAGCCGACCACGAAGACCGAGATACAGCCGAGGAAGAGCTTCTTGCGGCCGAACTGGTCGCCGAGTTTGCCCCACAGCGGGGTGCTGGCGGTGACGGCGAGCAGGTAGGCGGTGATCACCCAGGACAGGTGGTTGAGCCCGCCCAGGTCGGACACGATCGTCGGCAGGGCGGTCGACACGATGGTCTGGTCCAGCGCCGAGAGCAGCACGCTCAGCATCAGCGCCGTCATGATGACCGCGATCCGCGCACCCCGCCGTTCCCGCCGGTCGCCCCTGCTCCGCACCATCGGTACTCCCCCCACCCGGGCCGCCTCCCGGCGACGGCGGCCCCCTCCCGCCACGGTAGGAAGCGGCCGGGCCAGGGGAGCGGGGGAATCGCCCCGTCCGCGGGAACCTTTGCCCGCGCTTGCCCGCCCCCTTCAAAACCGAATCCGATTCGGTTAACGTGTGAGCGAACGTGACCGACGACACTCTCGGGGCAGCACATGAAGCGGGAACTCTTCGACTCCGACCACGACCTCTTCCGCGAGAGCGTGAGGGAGTTCCTCAAACGCGAGGTGGTTCCCTTCCACGACCAGTGGGAGAAGGACGGGATCGTGCCCAGGGAGGTGTGGACGAAGGCGGGCGAGGTCGGCCTGCTCGGCCACGGCGTGCCCGAGGAGTACGGCGGCACCGGGATCCACGACTACCGCTACAACACGATCGTCAACGAGGAGATCTGCCGCGCGCACGCCAGCGGCCTGGGCATCACCCTCCAGAACGACGTCATGGCCCCGTACATGGTCGGGCTGACCACCGACGAGCAGAAGCGCCGGTGGCTGCCGGGGTTCGCCAGCGGCGAGCTGATCACGGCGATCGCCATGACCGAGCCCTCGACCGGGAGCGACCTCCAGGGGATCCGCACCACGGCCGTGCGGGACGGCGACGAGTACGTCGTCAACGGGCAGAAGACCTTCATCACCAACGGCGTCAACGCCGACGTCGTGATCGTGGTCTGCCAGACCGACCCCGACGCGGGCGCCCAGGGCTTCTCGCTCGTCGCCGTCGAGCGCGCGACTCCCGGCTTCGAGCGCGGGCGCAACCTGGACAAGGTCGGGATGAAGGCCCAGGACACCGCCGAGCTCTTCTTCTCGGACGTGCGCGTGCCGGTCACCAACCTCGTCGGGACGGAGAACCAGGGGTTCATCCACCTGATGCGGAACCTGCCGCAGGAGCGGCTGTCCATCGCCACCTGCGCGACCGCCTCCGCCGACGCGATGCTCCAGCACACGATCGAGTACTGCCGGGAACGCACGGCCTTCGGCCGCCCGATTGGGCGTTTCCAGAACTCGCGTTTCGCCCTGGCCGAGATGGCCACCGAGGTGGACATGGCGCGGGTGTACGTCGACCGGGGCGTCGAGCTGCTCAACCGGGGCGAACTCACCGTCGAGGACGCCGCCATGGCCAAGTGGTGGACCACCGAGATGTGCAACCGGGTGATGGACCGCTGCCTCCAGCTTCACGGCGGGTACGGGTACATGATGGAATATCCGGTGGCGAAGGCCTGGCAGGACGCCCGCGTCCAGACGATCTACGGTGGCACCACCGAGATCATGAAGGAGATCGTGGGACGCGGCCTGGGCCTGTGAGACAGCCCCCGTTCGGGAAGGGTCGGATCGGTCATGAGCGGTGCGTGGGACGGCCTCATCGTCATGGGCCTGCTGGTCGTACTGCTCGTCATCGGCGTGCGCAAGCTCCGGCCCAAGGTGCACATCCCGTGGACGACCAGCGGGATCGTGGTCTTCTTCGTGTTCGTGTGCCTGCTGCTGTGGGCGTGGTCCTGGCGCTGAGCCCGCCGGACGTCGTCAACGGGCACACGAACGCTCACGCCACCTCGCCCCGGTCGGTACGCCCGGGACGTCACACCGCGACCACGTGCACGTCATCGGCACCGATCGCCTCGACGTAGGCGGTGATGTCCGCGGGATCGCTGGTGAACACCACGGCGCTCCGATGCTTCACGGCGACCCACGCGACAAGGGCGTCCACCGCGTCCGGACGCTTCTTCACGGGCAGGTCCGCCACACCCAGCACCGTGCCGACGCGCCGCCAGTCGGTGATGTCCGGAGCGGTCGCGCACGCGATGCACTCCGCCTGCCCCGCACTCGTGGGCCGCAGGGCGGACGAGGACGATCGGGCCTGGGGCACCGTGCACTCCTTCAGGACGGCGCTCACGGCGTGCACGGTCGCCGGGTCCGGACGCCACACCTGGGCCACAACCGGGCCGGGGACCACGGGACGGTGCGGGGCCCGAACGAGCCCCCGGTGTATCTGGACCGCCTTGGCCTTACGCGCGGCCAACGCGATGAGCATCCCTGTGTCGTAAACGGGCACGCGGACGCTCACGCCACCTCGCCCCGGCCCGGAGCTTCTCCGGCACCGTAGACCAGACGCATCGCCTCGTCCACCTCACGGCGTTCATCCGCACTCAGCGACTCGGCGTCCGCGTCGTCGACGGGCCCGTAGTGCTCGGCCCGCCCTTCGGCATCGGCGATCAGCGCGTCGACAGCCGCGAACTCCGCCTCCGCCGCCTCGACTTCGGCCATCTGACGGATCGCGGCGTTGACGAGGTAGGACGACACGTCCATCCCCGCACGATCAGCGTGTGACCTGACGCGATCGGCTTCATCCGGATCAAGGCTGATACTGATTCTCACCTTCGCCATCACATCAGCGTAATACGAGTATTACGACTTGTCCAGAAGACGCCGCACGCCGAGCAGCGGGCGCGGAACACACCTCAGAGGGCCCGGCCGAGGGCTTCGGTCAGCGCGACCGGGGTGACCTCCAGGCGGTCGAAGCGCCAGCCGTCCCCGGTGCGGCGCGCACGGTAGCGGTGGACCCCGGCCGCGAGGGCCTCCGTCGTGTCGTCGATGACGAAGACGGCGACGTCGTGGGCCCGCACCGCGGCGGTCTCACCGTCGACCTCGATGACGAGATTGGCCTTGGAGTGCATGGTCCGCTGGTAGCGGTCGTGGCCGGAGCGGGCGAGTTCGACGAGCGCGGGGATGCCGCGGGCCTCCCCGCGGAGGGAACGGACGACGACGTCCTCGGTGAAGAGCCGGTCGGTCTCGTCGCAGCGGCCCTCGTCGATCCACAGGCTGTGGCGGGCGACCAGGTCGGCCAGTTCGGCGCGGTCCGCGAGTTCACGGACCAGGGTCTCGGTGTCGGCCATGGTGACCCCTCAAATAGTTAGAATCACTAACGTTAACCTCGCGAACGAAAATACATCGTTAGTGTCCCTAACACAAGCGGGGTAGGCTGCCCGCATGGAGAGCGGCGACGAACTGCGATTCGACCACGGCGACCGGACCCCCGAGCGGCTCAGGGGCCAACTCTCGCGCCTCGTCGGGATGACGGCCGTCCAGATGCGGCGCGCCGCGGGCGACGCGCTCCGCGCGGTGGGCGCCCACAAGGACGACTTCGTGGTGCTCGCCGCCCTCGCCGAGTTCGGCCCCGCGAGCCAGGCGGCCCTCTCCGACCGCACCCGGATCTACAAGAGCGACCTCGTCGCGGTGCTCAACGCTCTCGCGCGCGGCGGCTGGATCCGCCGCGCGCCCGACCCGGCCGACGGGCGCCGCAACGTCATCACCATCACCGACGACGGCGAGCGTCGCCTCGCCGAACTCGACCGCGTCCTGGACGACGTCAACGAGCACATCATGGCCCCGCTCGGCCGCGACGAGCGCGCGCAGCTGTTCGCCCTGCTCCGCCGCGTCAACGACCATCTCGCCGGGGCGCCGGAGCGCGCGTGACCGCCGCGGCCGGGCGAGGGCTCAGCCGACGGCGTGGGGGTCGAAGTCGATCCCCGGGGGCATCGCCCGCTCGAGCGCGCCGGCGAACCGGTCGTCCCTGAGGTCGAGCTGGGCGCTGCCGAAGTCCGCCGACGTGAGGACGTCGCGGATGCCCGGCGGGAAGTGGTCCCAGCCCACCAGGTCCGGGTACTGCCACACGCCGTGGTGGTTCTCCGGCGGGTCGTCGTGCCCGGCGGCGAACCGGAAGGCGTGGGTGGACCAGCCGTCCTTGTGGTAGACGATCTTGGCGTGCGTGCCCTCCCACAGGACATCCGAGGCGGGGCGGGTGTCGTACTCGCCGTGCGCCGAGGCGGACACGTACCGCGCCTCGCCGCCCTGGACCCACACCACGACGTGCTCCAGGTCGTGCCGGTGCCCGCAGCAACCGGGGAGGACCTGGTCCTTCTCGAAGTACAGGGCGTACATGTACGCGCACCAGCCGCTGGCGTCGCAGCGGGAGCGGGAGTAGGAGTTCGTGTTGTCCAGGTCGTGGGCGTCGCGGCAGTTCCCGTTGAGCGCGCCGGAGGTGTTCAGCCCTCCGTTCAGGGTGCCGTCCGGGCCGATGGCGGGGGTGGGGTAGCAGCCGTCGGTGTCGTAGTCGAAGGCGGGCCGCCACCGCCCTTCGGCCTCGGTGTGACTCGTGGGCAGGGCGGACGGCGGGGCGGCGAGCGCGAGGACGAGGAGCAGTGATGCGAGGAGGGCGCGGGCGCCGAACCGCAGGGGGCGGGTCATGGGGGTCCTTCCGGCGGGGGGAACCGGTCACGCGCGGGGGCACGCGTCAGGGCGCACGTTACTCAGCGTGCCCGAGAAGGACAAGGAGTGTGACGGGGATTTCCCCCGGCGTTCGCTGGCGGGATCGGGCCCGGGGAACCGGGGCCCTCACCGAGCCGGATCAGACGGGGCCCTCGGCCGAGGCGCCTTCCGTCCGGTCCTCGTCCGCCCGCTCCTCGGCGTCCTCACCGTGCATCGGCATCTCGAACCACACCGCCTTGCCGTCCGGGGTGGGCCGCGAACCCCAGCGCGCGGCGAGCTGCTCGACGAGGTAGAGCCCACGCCCGCCCTCGTCGTCCGCGGCGGCGCTGCGGATGCGGGGCAGCCTCAGATCGTGGTCGAAGACCTCCACCCACACGGCGGAGGCGCCACGGCGCAGGCGGAGCAGGAACTCCTTCTCCGCCGGGTCCTCGTTCGACTCGTCGGTGGAGGCGGCCTCCTCCAGCAGGTCGGTCCAGTCCTCGTCGAACTCGTCGGCGACGCCGCCGTCGAAGGGGGTCTCGGAGTCCATGACCCCGTTGCCCGTGAACTCGCGGTGCACCGGATGCGGGGTGGCGTGGATGACGACGTTGGTGACGATCTCCGAGACCAGCAGGCACGCCAGCTCCGCCTGGTCGCGGTCCATCCCCCACTCCGCGAACGTGTTGGCGGCCAGATGGCGCGCCTCGCCCACGGTGGAGGCCTCGGACTGGAACCAGCCCTCGCGCAGCGCGAGCTCGTCGGAGTGGGTGCGCACGACCAGGAGCGCGGTGTCGTCGTCCATCTCGCCCGGCACGCTGTGCACGGCCGCCTCGGCGATCTGCTCGACGTCCTTGTCCGCGACCTCGGTGACGCGTTCGGCCAGGCGGAGGAGGGCCCCCTCCGGGTCTGGGCGCCCACCCGCCGGGCGCCGGTCCACCAGGCCGTCGGTGTACAGGACCAGGGTGGCCCCGATCGGGAGCCGCAGGTCGGCCTGGTGGTAGACGATGTCCTCGCCGGCGGCGCCGCGCGCGCGAACGCCCAACATGCGGTCGGTGACCTCCAGGTCGAGGGTCTCGACCGTGTCGGAGGTGACCAGCAGGGGCGAGGCGTGCCCGGCGTTGGCGTAGGACAGCTCCCGCGACCAGGCGTCGTAGACCATGTAGAGGCAGCTCACACTGGGGATCCAGGTGCCGCCGTCGCCGTCGGGCTGGCCGAGCTGACGGACCCACTCGTCGAGCTCGCGGAGGATGTCGGCGGGTTCGCGGTCGGCCTGGGCGAACGCGCGCAGGGCGGCGCGGAGCTGGCCCATGACGGCCGCCGCGTGCGGACCACGCCCCTCCACGTCGCCGATGACCAGGCCCACGCGTCCGGCGGACAGCGGGATGGCGTCGTAGAAGTCGCCGCCGACCTGGGTCTGCACGCCGTAACCGTGGGCCTGCAGCGGCCCGGCCGGCAGGTAGCGGTGCGCGACGGTGAGGCCGTCGAGCTGCGGGAAGCTGCTCGGCAGCAGACTGTTCTGGAAGGCCAGCGCGGTGCTGCGCTCCTCCTCGAACAGCCGGGCGTTGTCGATGGCCAGGGCCACGCGCGAGGCGATCGCGCCGACCAGGTCGCGGTCGAACCCACCGTAGGTGCTCTTCTGCCGGGGCGAGAGCCCGGACAGGGCGAGGGTCAGCACGCCGAGCACCTCGCCGCGCGCCCGCAGCGGGGCGGCGATCGCGGAGGTGACGCCGACCTGGCGGGAGACGAGGTTGGACCGGTCGTTGGGCGAGTTCTCCAGGAGGTAGTCGCCGCTGACCACGGTCTCCAGGCGGCGCAGGGCCTGGGTGACGAAGTGGCGTTCGGTGTAGTGGACCTCGTCGCCGACCTCGTACCACGTGCGCGCGGGCGGGGACCAGCCCTCGGCGTGCACCGAGACCTGCCGGACCAGGCGCTCGTGGTCGTACAGGTCGATGAAGCAGTGGTCGGCGAACTGCGGGACCAGGATGCCCGCCACGCCCTTGACCGTGGAGTCGAACTCCAGCGAGCTGGCCAGGCGGCTGCCGATCCGCTCCAGCAGACCGTACTGCTCCTCCACCCGGCCGCTGCGCAGGGCCTCGCGCGCGATCAGGGTGATGCCGTCGATCTCGCCTTCGTCATTGCGCAGCGGGACGGCCTGGGCGCGCACGTGGATCCAGTTGGCGTCGCCCTTGAGCACGGCGAAGGTGCCCTCCCACGGCTCACCGCGCAGGACGCGGCGGGCCAGTTGGGAGGCGTGTTCGCGGTCGGACTCGTGGATTCCGATGTCGAGCAGGGAGAGACCGACGTAGTCGCGGCCGTCGACGAAGCCGAAGAGCTCGCGGGCGAAGGGGTTCCAGTACCTGAGCAGGCTGAATCGGTCGATGACGACGATGGCGATCTGCGCCTGGTCCACCACGGCGGCCGTGGCGAGCGCGTCACTCTCCCGGAAGGGCTCACCCCACCGTGTCATCTAGCCGCCACCTCGCCGTCATGAGCTGCGCACATGCCCGCTCCCGGTACCCCGAACGACCGCACCTTGGGCCGAGCGTAGCAACACCGTCAACGTTCCCGCAGCGCATTGAGACAATCCCGATGTGCCACCAATCCACGTATACGAACGGTTCACGGTTTGGCGACGAAGATGTGTCCGGCGACATCCGCCGGAAGCTCGGCGGACCCGGCCTCACCGCCCGTGACGCGAACCCCGTCGTCCGAGGCGCGCAGGACCACTTCCTGATCCGGTTGTACCCCGGATCGGCGAAGGGTGAGCATGATGTCGGCGTCCGACTGCAACTGTTCACTGATACGCCGGACGGTGACGGTGATGTCGTCGTTGCCGGCGACGTCGATCATGGGAACGATCGAGTCGTCGGTGAACGGCTCCGGCGCGTAGTCCTCCAGCCCCAGTTCGTCGAGTCCGGGGATGGGGTTGCCGTGCGGGCACACCGAGGGGGCGTTGAGGAGGGTGACGAGCCGCTCCTCCACCGCCTCGGAGATGACGTGCTCCCAACGGCAGGCCTCGATGTGGACGTCCTCCCAGGGGAGGCCGATGACGTCCACGAGCAGGCGCTCGGCGAGGCGGTGCTTGCGCATGACGTGGGTGGCCAGCCGGCGGCCCTCCGCCGTCATCACCAGGTGACGGTCGTTTTCGACGCGCAGCAGACCGTCGCGCTCCATGCGGGCCACGGTCTGGCTCACGGTGGGGCCGCTCTGGTGCAGACGTTCGGCGATGCGGGCCCGAAGCGGGACGATCCCCTCCTCCTCGAGCTCGAAGACCGTCCGGAGGTACATCTCCGTGGTGTCGATCAGCCCGTGTGCGGTCAAGTCTCCCCTCCCAAGGCTCTGTGCCCGTCGCGTGGTCACGGCGGGCACGGCAGGTCTCTCACAACACAGGCCGGGGGTGCGTGATTCCCAGAGGCCGAGTGGGGACCGGGACGTCCGCAGGACCGCGGGAGCGACCACCGATACCGCAAGCATATCGCGACGGCACCGACCCGATTTTCGACGAGGTCTCACGATACGGACACGCTGCGCGAACGTGGATCCGGTCGGGACCCGGCGCGCGGCGGTCCGCCCCGGCGCGGCGGACCCCGCCGATCCGGGGTACGAGTCCCCGCGCGTGGGGTCGTGGTCTCCTGGGGCTCGTGCGCGGCCCCGGCCCGGGCCACGATATACCGAACGGGCGTACGAAGCGCCCTCGGAACGCCCGGGACGGCGGGAAAGAGCGGGAAGGAGGGGTTTGAGAGGGTGCGGGGAGCCGCTCGGAGGCCCGGGCCCCTCAGGGGCGATCCGCGCGGGGGCCCCTGAGGCGCCTCCTCAGGGGGCGAGCCGCTCGATCCGCCAGCCCCCGGCCTCGTCGGGGGTGTAGACGAAACGGTCGTGCATACGGTCGGCGCCGCCCTGCCAGAACTCCACCTCCTCCGGGACGAGCCGGTAGCCGCCCCAGTAGGCGGGGCGGGGGATCGGCTCGTCCTCGGCCCACACGTGATCGAACTCGCCGTAGAGGCGGTCCAGTTCGTCGCGGTCGGCCACCGGCTGGGACTGCCGTTCGCTCGCCCACGCCCCGATCTGCGACCCGCGCGGGCGGGAGGCGAAGTAGCGGTCGTTCTCCGCGTCCGACAGGCGGGTGACCCGCCCCGCGATGAGGACCTGGCGTCGGATGGCGTGCCAGGGGAAGACGACGCCGGCGCGCGGATCGGCGTCCAGGGCCTGACCCTTGCGGGAGGTGTAGTTGGTGAAGAAGCGCAGCCCGCGGCGGTCGTAGCCCTTCATCAGGACGGTGCGGGCGCGCGGCATCCCCGTGGCCTCGACCGAGGCGAGCACCATGGCGTTGGGCTCGGCGAGGTCGGAGGCGTAGGCCTCGTCGAACCACAGGTGGAACTGCGTCATGGGATGGTCGGCCAGGTCGGCTCGGCGCAAGGGGTCGCCCATGTACGGTTTCCGCAGTTCGGCAGGGTTTCGGTGGTCCACGTGGGGCATCCTCTCGCGTCACGCGTCCCCCGCGCCACCCCTGACTCGCGGGCTCCCGTCCGGGAACGAGGACGGTCGCGTGTGATTCCCCGTACCGCAGTCACGGATGTTCACGCCGCCAATCCACGCCCTGACCGGCGGTGTCAGGGGTGCCACCACTACCCTGGAGACCGTGACCGACGACATTCAGATTCCCGCGAACCTGCTGCCCTCCGACGGCCGTTTCGGCAGCGGCCCGTCCAAAGTCCGCCCGGAGCAGCTGGAGGCGCTGGCCTCCTCCGGCACCCGCTACATGGGCACCTCCCACCGCCAGAAGCCGGTGAAGTCCCTGGTGTCCCGGGTGCGCTCGGGTGTGAGCGACCTCTTCTCCCTCCCTGAGGGGTACGAGGTCGTGCTCGGCAACGGCGGCACCACCGCCTTCTGGGACATCGCCGCCCACGGCCTGCTGCGCTCCAAGTCGCAGCACCTGGCGTTCGGTGAGTTCTCCAGCAAGTTCGCGAAGGTCGCCGCGGGCGCTCCGTGGCTGGAGGAGCCCACCGTCGTCAGCACCGATCCGGGCAGCCACGGCGAGGCCGTCGCGGAGGCCGGTGTGGACGTGTACGCGCTCACGCACAACGAGACCTCCACCGGTGTGGCCGCCCCGATCAGGCGGGTGGCGGGCGCCGACGACGACGCGCTCGTGCTCGTGGACGCCACCAGCGGCGCCGGGGGTCTGCCGGTCGACATCGCCGAGACGGACGTGTACTACTTCGCGCCGCAGAAGAGCTTCGCGGCCGACGGCGGCCTGTGGATCGCGGTCATGTCGCCCAAGGCCCTGGCGCGCGTCGAGGAGATCGCGGCGGGCGGCCGGTACATCCCGGAGTTCTTCTCGCTGACCACGGCGGTGGCCAACTCCCGCAAGGACCAGACCTACAACACCCCGGCCGTGGCCACACTGCTGCTGCTCGCCGAGCAGCTCGAGTGGATGAACACCCGGGGCGGCCTGGAGTGGACGGTCGCGCGCACGGCCGAGTCGTCGTCGATCCTGTACGACTGGGCCGAGAAGTCCCCGGTGGCCTCGCCCTTCGTCACCGACCCGGCCAAGCGGTCGCAGGTGGTCGGCACGATCGACTTCAGCGACGACGTCGACGCCGCAGCGATCGCGAAGGTCCTGCGCGCCAACGGCGTCGTGGACACCGAGCCGTACCGCAAGCTCGGCCGCAACCAGCTGCGCGTCGCCATGTTCCCGGCCGTGGAGCCGGGCGACGTCCACAAGCTCACCGAGTGCGTGGACTTCGTGCTCTCGCGCCTGTCCTGAGGGGCACCGCCCGAGCGGCGCCGTCCGTCACACGGGGCCGACCGGTCGCCGGTCGGCCCCGTGCCGTGTCCGGGGGCGCGTGTCGGGCCGTGGGTGCGCCAGAGCCGGGGAGCGCTCGTCGGTCACGGTCGGAGCGGGGTGCGGCCTCGGGGAGAATGGGTCCTTCGGCCCCTCTCACGGGGCGGCCGTGATCCCCCAGGACTCTGTCGTCTAACTCCGCTTCCCAGGACGGTTCGGCTGTGCGCAGGAACAAGAAGGAACTCCCGATCACGATCATTTCGCACCGGGGGGCGTCGGGTCACCGCCCGGAGCACACCCTGGCCTCCTACGAGTTGGGGGCCAGGTACGGGGGCGACTTCATCGAGATGGACCTCGTCGCCACCAAGGACGGGAAGCTGATCTGCCGCCACGAGCAGGAGATCGGCGCGACCACCGACGTGGCCGAGCACCCGGAGTTCGCCGACCGCCGCACCACGCGGACGATCGACGGGCACGAGGTGGAGGGGTTCTTCGCCCAGGACTTCACCCTGGCCGAGATCAAGACCCTGCGCGCGGTGGAGCGGCTCCAGGACGTGCGCAAGATGAACGCGATGATGGACGGGTCCTACGAGATCCCGACCCTGGACGAGGTCATCGAGCTCGCGTTCGCGCTCACCGAGGAGCTGGGACGCCCGATCGGGATCTACCCGGAGACCAAACACCCCGCCTACCACGTGTCCCAGGGGCTGGAGCTGGAGCCGACGCTGATCGCGACCCTGCGCGAAGCGGGGCTGACCGGCCCGGAGCCGAGAGTTCCGGTGTTCCTCCAGTCCTTCGAGGCGGAGAGCCTGCGCAAGCTCGCCGAGACCGAGCTGCCCCTCGTCTACCTCATGGGCACCGAGGAGCACTGGCTGCACTACACCACCCCGGACGGCCTGGCGGAGGTCGCCTCCTTCGCGCACGCGATCGGCCCGCACAAGAGCCTGGTGATCCCGACCACCGAGGACGGCGACCTCGGTGAGCCCACCGACCTGGTGGCGAACGCCCACGAGGCGGGGCTGGTGGTGCACCCGTACACGTTCCGGAGTGAGAACCACTTCCTGCCCGAGCAGCTGCGCTCGGACGGCGAGCCGGGCGACTACGGGGGCTTCGCGGCTGAGTACGAGGCCTTCTTCGAGGCGGGGGTGGACGGGGTGTTCACCGACTTCTCCCGCCACGCCTTCCTCGTCCGGGAGCACTTCCTCACCCCGGAGGGGTAGGGCCCTGATTCCATAGAGCGTCCACCCCGGGGAGTTGCCGTTCGGCCGCCCGAACCCGGGCCGAGGCGGAGGCCCGGGACAACACTCACTGGACGTCGAACTCGTTGCCCTCGGGGTCGAGCATCGTGACGAGCGAGACACCGGGTTCCTCGATCGCGCGCACGGCGGTCGCGCCGAGCCCCTCCAGCCGCTCGACGGTCTCGGCGCGCCGCTCGGGCCCGACCCGCAGGTCGAGGTGGAGGCGGTTCTTCGCCGCCTTGCCCTCGGGGACCCGTTGGAAGAGGAGGCGTCGGCCCAGGCCGATGCCGCTGCCCTCCTGCACGGGGTCGTCGGGGTGGCGGATCGCGGCGAGGGTGATGAACGCCCTGCGCCCGTCCACCACGGTGTAGTCGTCCTCCCCGACCATGCCCGCCGCCTCCAGGCGGCCGATGAGCGCGTCGTTGTCCTCGGGCTCGTACTCCAGGGCCGCCGCCCAGAAGCGGGAGAGCGCGAGCGGTTCGGCGCAGTCCACGACGAGCTGCCAGTCCACGGCCATCGGTGGTCTCCTTCGGTTCGTCCGGGGGCTCCCCCGTGCCAGTGATTCCAGTTATACTGGTTACATGAACGCGAGCGCAACGGGCATACCGATGCACCCTCCGAACGGGGCGAGCTACCTGTTCGACCCGGGGGCGCTGTGCCTGGAACTGCTGACCACGGGCGGCCCCGACGAACTGGCCCGCTGGGAGGTTCTGCACGCCCCCGACGACCTGCGCGCCTGGCTGGCTGCGTGCCGCCTCCGCCTGAGCCCGTCGGACGTAGGGGTGGCGGAGGGCGACGTGGGCGACGCGCGCCGCCTGCGGGACGCGATCCTGCGCGTGACCCGCGCGGCGGCCCACGACAGGGCGCTGCCGGCGGAGGACGTGGCCGAGATCAACCGCTTCGCCGCCAAGGCGCCTCTGGCGCCGGAGATGGCCCCCGGGGGGACCGCCTCCTGGGCCTCCCCCGCCGACGCCTCACAGGCGCTGTCGACCGTCGCGCGCGACGCCGTCGAACTGTTCACCGGCCGCTTCGCCGACCGCGTGCGCGAGTGCGGCGGACACAACTGCCTGCTGCTCTTCGTCGACACCTCTCGGCCCGGACGGCGGCGGTGGTGCGCGATGGAGCGCTGCGGCAACCGCGAGAAGGTGAGGGCGCTGCGCGCCCGTCGCGAGAACCAGTAGGAGGATTCCATGGGAGAGGTCGGACTGACACGGGACGCGGGTTACCAGATCGGGGTGTCCCGGACGCTCCCCCTGCCCGCCGAGCGGGTGTGGCGGTTCATGACCAGCGAGGAGGGCCTGGAGCTGTGGCTCGGCCCGTCACCATCAATCGAGCTGCGCCGGGGTGGCGGCTACCGCACGGCCGACGGCGCCGAGGGCGAGGTGCGCGGCCTCCGCGAGGGGCCGCGCTACCACGTGCGGCTCACGCACCGGTCTCCGGACGGCGCGGAGACCACCGTGCAGGTCGCGGTCACCCCCAAGGGCGAGCGCTCGGTCCTGCGCTTCCACCAGGAGCGGATGGGCGGACCGCGGGAGCGGGCGAGGCGCCGCGAGCACTGGCGCCGGATCATGGACTCGGTGGAGGGGACGCTAACCCCGGCGGGCCAGTAGCACGATCCCGCCGATGACCAGCACGGCCACGCCCACGCCGCCCAGGATGAACGGCATCGCGCCAGCCCGGCCCGAGCCGCTGTCGGACGCGGACCCGCTCTCCGTCTCCGTCGGCTCGGCGTCCGTCTCCGCCGGTTCGCCGGACAGGTAGCGGTCGGGCAGCGGCACCCGCCACACGGGGGCGCCCACCCCCTCCGTCCCGGCCATGAGCGCGGTGCCGTCGGGGGTGAAGGCGATCGACTCGCCCTGCGTCGACTCCGGGAGCTCGAACGACCCCAGGGCGGTGCCCGGAACGCCGTCGGTGGCGTCGTAGACGTTCGCCCCCCAGTAGGTACGGATCACGTACCGCTCGCCGTCCGGGGAGAAGGCCGCGTCGGTGGCGAACAGCGGGGCTGAGTCGATCCGCTCCAGGGTGTTCACCCCGGCCGGGTCCAGTTCCTCGGGCGCCGCGTACACGCCGCCGGAGAACTCCTTGGACACCACGTAGAGACGGCCGTCACGGGGGTCGACCATCATCGACTCCGCGTCGCGCCCCCCGTCGGCGTAGACGAGGGTGATCTCCTCGGGTTCGACGGTGGCGTCGACGAGCGTCTCGGGTTCGGCGAACCGGTAGACGCTGACGTTCGGCCAGCTCCCGCCGAAGTTGTCGCCGATGTCGCCGACGAGCACCTCCGGGGTGCCGTCCGCCCCCTCGGTGACGGTGATCGCCTCCCAGTCGCGCAGCCGCACGGCGAGGGTGACCGTCGCGAGGGTCTCGCCGTTCTCGTCGACCGCGTACACCTCGGGCTCGATGGGGCCGCTGTCGTTGTGCGTCCACCACACGCCCTCGTGCAGCATGGACGGGGCGATCCCGCTCGACTCCGCGATCCCCGGGTCCTGGAGGGTGAACGCGGTCTCCGATCCCGCGGGCCCCTCCCCTCCGCGCGGGTAGTCCAGTCCGCCGGTACCGCCGTCGTCCGGTTCGGTCGTCGCGGCGGCGGCCGGTGTGGCCAAGGCCGCGACGAGGAGTGCGGCCACGGCGAGTGCGAGCGGTCGATTCATGGTCGCCATCCTGCCAGGGCCGCGCGACGCGGTGCTTGCACCCGTGGGGGAACGGGCACATGTCGCATACGGAGCGCCGTAAGGAGGGCCCATGAGGATCGTCGCCTGTCTCAACGGAGACCGCCGTCCCGGCGCGCATCCGGCCCTGCCCGTGTCCGTGGACCAGCTCGTGGCGGACGCGCACGCCGTCGTCGAGGCGGGTGCGACCGGCGTCCACATCCATCCGCGTGACTCCCGGGGCGCCGAGTCGCTCGAACCGCAGGTGGTCGCTCCGCTGATGGAGCGCCTGCGCGCCGAGGGACCGGACGTGCCCGTGTCGCTGACCACCTCCCTGTCCGCCGAGTCCGACCCCTGGCGCCGGTACGACCTGGTGCAGAGGTGGGCGTCGTCCGCGCTGCCCGACTCGGTGACGGTGAACCTGCACGAGGCGGGGTCGGTCGACCTCGTGCACCTGTTGGACGACCGCAGGGTCGCGGTGGAGGCCGGGGTGTGGACGGTGGAGGCGGCGCGCATCCTGGTCGCGACGAAGATCCCGGTGGCGGCGGTCCTGGTCGAACCGACCCAGGTCGCCGTGGCGGACGCGCGCGCGAACGCGGACGCGGTGATCTCGCTCCTGGACCGGGCCCGGCTGGACCGGCCGCGCATGCTGCACGGTGCTGACGCGACCGCGTGGCCGATGCTGGAGGCCGCGGCCGCCGCCGGTTACGACGTGCGGATCGGGCTGGAGGACACCATGCGGCTGCCGGACGGCACGGAGGCGCACGACAACGCGGCGCTCGTGGCGCACGCGGTCGGGCTGGTCTCGGCGACCGCGTGAGGGTCGCGGGGCGGCCCCGCGCGGCCGGGATCAGTTGAGGAGCGCTCCGAGGACGACGATGAGCATGATCGAACCGAGCACCACGGGCAGCAGCCAGCGCTGCTTGCGGTTGTTGGTGAGCATGCTCATGGCGTGTCCAGCTCCGGTGATCGGTCGGAATCGGTTTCCCAGCCTAACGCCCACCTCCGGACGGTTCGGTAGCGGTCGGCCGATCCCGGGCGACTCTCGACGAGGTGCACGTCACGCGCCCGCCAGCCGTTCTCGCGCAGGGCGCCGAGGGCGTCGAGGGTCCCGGTGAGGTCGCTCGGGGGGCGGCTCCGCGCGACCGTGACATGCGGCACGTAGGGTCGGCGCTCAACCGGGATCCGCGCCGAACGGGCGGCCCGGCGCATCCCTCGGGCGAGGGAGTCCAGGGCGTCGGTGTCACCGGTGACGCCCGCCCACAGGACGGACGAGCGCCTGCCCTTCGGCGGGAACCGGCCCCAGCCCTCGACGGCGAGGGAGAGCGGGCGGTGCTCCCGGGCCCGCGCGCCGATCGCCTCGGTGAGGTCGGGCAGCCGGTCCTCCTCCACCTCTCCCAGGAAGACCAGGGTGATGTGCCACCCGTCGCGCGCGGTCCAGCGCAGCCGGGGCGCGTACGACCGGCCGCGCTCGACCGCCTCGCCCAGGGCGTCCAGGGTCGCCGCCGGAGGGTTGAGCGCGAGGAAGAGTCTCATACCCCCGTCCTTCCCCGGCCCGCGGTGGAAAAGCCCGGGGAGGGCGCCGTGGCGGGGCCACCCCCCGACCCCCCTGCGGGGCGCCGGGCGCAACGGCGCCGTCAGGTGTCGTTGCGGCACACCCCGTCCTCGTCGCAGAAGGACGACACCGCCTCGTCGTGGACCTCCTCGATCGCGGCCCGCTCGTCCTCTGGGCCGACGGACAGCACCATGTAGGTGGTCGGACCCCCGAGGTCGAAGGCGGTGAGCAGCACCCGCCTGGGCCCGTGCTCGTCGTGGTCGTAGCCGTACTCGAACGTGGTGTCCCCGTCGGAGGCGTCCTCCTCCCAGGCGAATTCCACGTACCCGTCGTACTCGGAAACGTAGGGTCGCAACGTCCCGTCCACCACCCGCGCCGGAGGGTCGCCAGAGTCGTCCCACATGACCTGGAGCAGGTAGCGCTCGTCGTCGGTGGAGGTGTGGGTCACCCCGACGCCCGACTCGTCCTCGGTGCGCGCCCAGGACTCAGGCACGTACAGCGCGAACCCCTCGGAGTCTTCGTACCAGTCGAAGGGGTCGTCCTCGGAGAGGTCGTACCCCGTCTCGTCCGGATAGCTCAGGTCGTCGGCCGCGCCGTCATCCCAGGGCGTCTCCTCGTCCGCAGCGTCATCATCCCCGGAGAAATCCTCCTCCCCGAAAGCGCCGTCCGTCTCCCCCGTATCCGCGGCCTCGCCGACCTCGGCGAGAATCGCCACCGAGACGACGAGGAGGAACACGGCCGCAGTAACCACGGCGCCGATGATCAGGGGGCGGTCTCCGGGTGCCCTCCCGAAGCCGCTCGCGGACGGGAGCACCCCCTCCCCGCCCCCAGGAACGTCCTCCGCGGCGGGCCGCACCCAGCGTTGTGCCTCGACGTCCCATTCGGCTCCGCGCGTGTTGGTCACCGCCGTGTTCCCCGTCGTCATGTGCGGTCCTGGAGTTCGTCGGCCACTGGCGGGGCCGCTTCCAGGGCGTTGGCCAGGATGTCCATCAGGGGTCCCGTTCCCGTAAGGCTCCGCAGAATCAGGCTTCCGCTGCCGAACAGGCGGACCAGATGTTCCAGCAGCGTGCGCCCGATCCGCCCGGTGGCGCCGAACTCCCGCTCCGCCCTCTCCAACTCGCGGTCGACCGCCTCGACCTCGAACGTGCGCTCCCGCTCGCCCAACTGGCGGCGGACGTCGGCGATCCCCGCCAACAGCGCCTCAACAGAGGGGGCAGCGCTATGGACGGACGCGTCCACAGCCCTGCTGCGCGGGCCAAGTGCGGCGGCCCCGCCCGTGAGGTGCCCTCCGATCACCACCTGCCCCGGAGGCGCCGAGTTCAGCCGGGACGACGGTGCGGGCAGGTCCGCGGCTGTGGGTACGCCCTCCCTCCTGCCCCTGTCCTCCGCCTCGGCGTCGGGCCCCGTGGCGACGGAGCCGCCGATCATCGAACCGGCGATGTAGACCCCCGCGGTCCCCTCGGTCTCGCGGTCCCGGTCGTCACTGCTTTCAACCATGTTCCACCTCGGTGTTCTCAGTCACTGTCACGTTCGCGCCCGTGTGTACCGCCGCTTCTGGCCAGCGATCCCTGACCGGTGGCGATGGCCCCACCGGAGACCGAACCTCCGACGAAGACGCCGCCGCCGCTGATGTTGACGATCCGCCGCTGGAACTCGTCGGTCTCGTAACCCGCGTCCAGCAGCGCCTTGCGCACCCCCTTGGCCATCCGTTCCTCCACGGTCTTGACGTACCGGGCCACGTCCATCTCCTGGAACAGCGAGAGCCCACCGCCCGCCGCCCGTTCCCGGATACTCGCCCGTGGCCCCTCCACCCGGTTGCCGTCGGGGCGGTTGAGCCGCGTGCGCACCAGGGACGCCCCGGTCTGGATCAGCGACACGCATGCGATGAGTGACGCCGCCGGTCCGCTGAAGAGCGCGGAGAGCAGTCGGCGCGCCCCCTGGCCGGGGCCGAGCGGGGCCGCCTCCGCGATGGCGTCCGCCGCGAGGAACCGATCGTCGAGCGGCGCCAGCACGTGCGGGACGACCTCCAGGAGCAGCATCCCCCTGTGGGCGTGGGCGCGTACGTAGATCGTGGTGACCACGTGCTCCTCCCAGCCGCCGATACGGACGCGGAGGAAGTGTCGGCGCTGCTCGGCTCCCTCGTTGACCGCCTCGTCGATGTGTTCTGACGCGTCCTCGCACCCAACCGGAAGCTGCCCGCGTGTGTAGCCGAGGGGCAGCGGGCCGGGCAGGAACACGCACTCGGTGATCTCCATTCCCTTGAGCCGGTCCAGGCCCGCGCCCGTGTCCGACGTGGTCAGCGACTCCAGTTCCCGCCGCACGAGGTCGGTGACGAACCGCCCGTCGAGCCCACCCGTGGGCTGTCTCCCGTCGGCGGCGCGCAACTCCAGGGGAAGCGACCACGCGTCGAACGCGTTCCCGGCTCCGCGGAAGGGGCGGGCGGTGTCGTAGACGACCACGCGGGAGTGCTGTTCGCGAGCGATCATGTCGAGCAGCGGGGCGTACTTCGCGTCGACCTCGGGACCCGTTCCGGTGAATCTCCGCTCGCTCAGCTCGGTGGTCAGAACGCTCTCCACCGCGGTGCGGTACCAGGCGGCCACCCACGTCACCATGAGGAAGACGACGATGACGCCGAGTACCCCGAAGAACAGCGGCGCTGGCTCGGAGGGGGACGACTGGATGAAGGGCTGGGCGACGAGTGCCACGAGAACCGCCAGGACGGTCGTGACCGCGCACAGGCGGACCGCCCACCGGAGCAGGACGCCCAACACGGCGAATATTCCCCGTGTCCTCCTTCGTTCCGCCGTGTCCTCCAAGTAGAGGGCGGTGCTGCGTCCGGTAAGAAACCGGCTGAGCCAGGTGAACACGGCGAATCCCAAGACCAGGCGGCCCCCTATGTACACCCCGAGACTCATCCCCAACGTGATGTCCTCCCACAGCCCGTTCATCGCGCCCGGCACGGACACGAGGATCACGAACAGGAGGAGGACGGTCAGCCACAGCACCACCCAACTTCCGATGACCCGGAGCGCCGCCGTCGCCTCCATACGGCGAGCGCGCAGGCAGTGGCGCAGGACCGGCACCGCGTCGAACCCCAGGGACGGCGCCACGCTCCGCTCTGGGTGCTCGACCAACTCCTTGATGACGCCGTTGCGGAACCCCCGGTCGGTGTACGCCGCGGCGCACAGCAGGCGGGTCACCTCACTGCGAGCGTGGACGCGAACACCCGCCCCTCGTGTGTCAGGCATCCGGCACCTCCTCGAACACGATCGCGGTGTCGGGGCGCCCGCGCACCGGGGAGGCTGCCCGTGCGGGCTCCCCGTCCGGACCGCCGTCCCCGCCGTTCCCCGGCCGCACCGAGGGCCGGGGGACGTAGAGGTAGGCCTCCGCGCGGTACTCCTTCGCGGGAAGGTCGACCTCGGCCGCCCGGAAGAGGCGAGGCGCTAGGCCGACGTAGCCGCCGAGCACCGCGTCCTCGTAGACACGGCGGGTGAGCCCCGCGGTAAGGAAGGTGATGTCCGGGTCGGAGTCGGCCAGCGCCACGCGCAGCTCCGCTGCGTCCAGCAGGCGGTGCGTCTCGTTCATGGCCGTGCCGATGCCGTCGCCGCGTTCGTCTCCCCCGCTGTCCGGCAGCGGCCCCAAACCGATCGCCGCGCGCAGCCGCAGGCGCAGCGCCCGGTCCTCGAAGGCCAGCCCCGGCTGTATCTCACCCAGGACCTCCTGCAACTCTCCCAGGAGCGGATGGATCAGCAGGGGAAGGTACTCGGGAGGGACTCCGACCACGTAGCCGTCACCGGTGGACTGCGGAAAGGACGCGTTCCCCCACAACCGCTCCAGGCCGCTGTTGCGGAACGCCTCCTCAAGGACGTCCCGGATCGTGTTGCTGAGGATGCGCTGGTTGAACGACGACGTACGCGAGTACTTCTCGGCGTCCACCGCCAGGGTGGCGCGGAACGGGGGCATCGTTCGACTCGTGCGCCGTGCACGGCGCGGGATCTCCGCCTTCATCAAGGCTCCTCGGTCACGGAGAGGGCACTGTTCCCTCCGAGAGTCGCCCAGGGCGGCGTCGCGGAGTGTCCAGAACTGGACACTCCGGGGTCGTCAGCGCGAAGAACTGCGGGACCGCTCGTCGGGTTCCCGGCCCTCGGCCAGTCTCCCCAGCCGTTCGACGTCGCGGATCGCGATGAACCTCCGGCCGGTGCTGATCACCCCGAGCGCGCGCAGCCTGCTGAACTCGGCCGCGATCGACGCCCGGGACAGCCCGATGGAGTCCCCGAGCTCACGTTGGGTCAGCCCGAGTTCGAGTACGGCCCCTCGGTGGACCCCCTCCCGTTCCCCTCCTCCGTCGGGCCCCATCCGCGCGCCGATGTCACTCCCCATGGCGCGGGCGAGCCTCAGCAAGGTCGCCGCCAGCCGCTGCCCCGAGGGCAGACCGGCCATCTCTGCGCGCAGGGAGTCGCTCTCCTGCTGCCGCGTCACGATGTGCTCCCACAGGACGCGCTCCAGGTCCATCCGTTTGGCCAGGAGCCGGAACTGGGGTCCGCTCAGCACCCGGGTCAGACAGGGGCCGGAGGCGAGGACCGTCACCGTCCTGGGCAGGCCGGACAGCGCCGCGAACTCGCCCAGCGCCTCGCCGACCCCGCGCAGGGCGATCAGTGACTCCGTGCCTTCGGGTCGCACCATCATGACCTTGACGGCACCCTCCGCGAGCATGAAGACGGCGTCGCCCCGTTCTCCCTGCCGGAGGATCGGCTCTCCGGCGTCGAATCTCCGGGTGGCCCCCGCCTTGAGGAAACGCACCCACTGTTCGTCCGTCAACAACGCGCCAAAGCCTTGTCTGCCCACATCTCCCCGTTTCGGCCGATGGTCAGGGCTCGGCGTTGATGATCTCTCCCCCTCGTGTGGCGGCGCAGACGCGTATACCGAATCGGTATCCGACCGCGAGCTCACACCTGGGCGCCGGTCTCCTCGGAGGAGCGCCGGTCTCCGTCGTCCCCGTCCCTGGTCTCCGCCGGTTCCCCACCTGCAGAGCGCGACGTCCCCCGGCGGCCGCGGGGCCCGGGCAGCAGGTCCCGCGGCCGGACGCCCCTGGTCCGCGCCAGGAGCGCGCCCAGCACGGTGACGACCGCGATCGTCACCACGCCGCCGACCGTCAGGCTGGCCCGCGGGCCGAACCCGTCGGCGATCAGGCCGACGACGGGCGCTCCGAGCGGGGCCACGCCCATGAACACCAGCATGAACATGCTCATCACCCGGCCGCGCATCTGCGGGTCGACACTGAGCTGAAAGGTCGCGTTGAGGGTGGTCACATAGGTCATGAAGGCGATGCCCATCGGCACGAGCACCACCACGAACGACACGTAGCCCGGCATCACGGCCGCGACCACCTGGGAGACCCCGAACCCCAGCGAGCCCAACAGCACCAGGCTCAGCCTCGGCCGTTCGCGGCGGGCGGCGAGCAGCGCGCCGATGAGCGCGCCCACCGCCAGCGCGGCGGCGGCCACGCCGAAGGCGGCGGCGCCCGTCTCGAACACGTTGTTCACCATCAGCGCGATCTGGTTCTGCCCGTTCGCGCCGAAGAACTGCACGCACGCGGCCAGGACGAGCAGCAGCACGAGGTCGCGCCTGCCGCTGACGTACCGCAGGCCCTCGCGGATCCGTCCCTTGCCGCCCGCCACCGGGTCGGTCTTTTGGAGCTCGCCGGTGCGGATCATCAACAGCGCGACGATGGTGAAGCCGAACGACACCCCGTTGATCATGAACACCGGCCCGCTACCGATCAACGCGATGAGCAGGCCCGCGATGGCCGGTCCGGTGACCCGGCCGAGTTGGAAGCTGGCGCTGTTGAGCGCGATGGCGTTGCTGAGGTGGTCCCGGCCGACCATCTCCGGGACGAACGCCTGGCGCCCCGGGTTGTCCAGGACCGTGATGAGCCCCAGCCCGAAGGCGAACAGGTACACGTGCCACACCTGGGCGACCTCGGCCGTGGCGAGGACACCCAGCGCGAGGGCCAGCACACCCATGGAACCCTGCGTGAGGACGAGCATCCTTCGTTTGTCGAGGCGGTCCACCAACGCCCCGCCCCACAGCCCGAACAGGAGCATCGGCAGGAACTGGAGCGCCGTGGTCATGCCCAGCGCGATACCGCTGCCACCGCTCAGTTGGAGGACCAACCAGTCCTGGGCGATGCGCTGCATCCACGTCCCGGGGTTGGACATGAGCTGGCCGAACGCGTAGAGGCGGTAGTTGCGGACGGCCAGGGATCGAAACATCGTCAGGCGCGACATCAGCCCCTCACCGCCCTGTCGGGCTCGTGGTGCGGGGCCGTGGTGGTCGGGGCCGGGGGTGGGCTACACAATGGTAAACGGCGTTGACTCATCACTGGGGTCAACGCCGTTCACGACCACACGCATTCCCGTCGCCGGGACGCGGAGGGGATCAGCCGATGAGGGCGTAGATCGGGGCCTCCGCGAAATGGATCAGGAAGATCACCGAGATCACCCACAGCAGCGGGTGCACCTGGTTGGCCTTGCCCTGCACCAGGCGGACGAACGCGTAGGCGAGCAGACCGAAGCCGATGCCGTTGGCGATGGAGTAGGTGAACGGCATCATGATGATCGCCAGGAACGCCCCGATGCCGAGCGCCGGGTCCCGGAAGTCGATGTTGACCACCTGGGTCATCATCATGAAGCCCACCAGTACCAGCACCGGCGTGGCCGCCTCGAACGGCACCAGGGACACGAGCGGGGTGAAGAAGGTGGCCAGCAGCATCATGCCGCCGGTGACGATCGGCGCGATACCCGTGCGGGCGCCCTCACCGACGCCCGCCGCCGACTCGGCGTAGACCGTGTTCACCGAGGCCGAGCCGAGGCCGCCGAGGACGGTGCCGAGGGAGTCGGCGACCAGAACCTCGCGCGTGTTGGGCATGTTGCCGTCCTCGTCGACCAGTCCGCCCTCGTAGGCGACGCCGACCATGGTGCCCATCGTGTCGAAGAAGTCGGCCAGCAGCAGGGTGAAGAGCAGCATCAGGACCGTGGCGAAGCCGATGTCGCCCCACCGCCCGAGGACGTCGAGACCGCCGTCGGCGAACAGGCCGATGACACTGAGGTCGGGCAGGGCGGCGATGTCGCCGACACCCGCGGGCAGGCTCGGAACCGTCAGGCTCCAGCCGAGGCCGCCCTCGGCGTCACCGCCGCCGAACACGGTCTCCACGACGATCGCGACGACGGTCGCCAGGACGATGCCGATGAGCAGCGCGCCCTTCACCTTGCGCACGTACAGCGCGACGCTCACCAACAGGCCGAGCACGAAGACCACGATCGGCCAGCCGTTCAGACCGCCGTCGCCCAGCTGGACCGGGGTGCCCTCGCCGGCCTGCACGAACCCGGCGTTGACCAGGCCGATGAAGGCCAGGAACAGGCCCACGCCGACCGCGATCGCGGTCTTGATCCCCGGCGGGATCGCCGCGAAGACCGCGGTGCGGAACCCGGTGACCACCAGGATGAGCAGTAGGACGCCCTCGACGATGATCAGCAGGAAGACGTCGGACCACGGCATCAGCGGGGCGAGGCCGTAGGCGACGACCGCGTTGAGCCCCATGCCCGCCGCGATGGCGAACGGGTAGCGGCTGACCACGCCCATGAGGAGGCAGGAGATCGCGGCGACCAGGGCGGTGACGGCCGCGACCTGCGGAATGCCCAGGGTGTCGCCGTTGACGTCCGCGGCGGTGCCGATGATCAACGGGTTGAGAACGACGATGTAGGCCATGGCGAAGAAGGTCGCCAGACCGCCGCGGATCTCGGTCGCGATGTTCGAGCCGCGCTCGGTGACGCGGAAGAAGCGGTCCACAGGTCCCGAGGGGGCCTTGGACACATTGGGGGATGTGTTCGGTGTGCTCACGTCGTCAGCCTGACCTGGTCGCGTTACGGGACAACAAGGATTCTGGGCCAGGTTAGTTGCATGTTTGTACAACACAGGTCACTAATGACACTCATGTTTCATAGGAATCGCCATATGGTCGGATGATCGGCCGACACGGTGTGACCGAACGCACCCCACGAAGCGAGAGGCCCCCAACGGATAGCCTGGGTGCGTGCGCAAACCTCGCCAGCCCGACCCCGAAGTCCACGAGAGCGACTACCGCGTCCCCGCCGCCATCGGCACCGTGGCGTGGGTGATCGCCCTCGTCGTGCTGATCTCCATGGGCGACGGCCTCCCGAACACCGAACGCTGGTGGATCGGCGTCTGTGTGACCGGGATCGTCCTGGGCGTGTTCGGGTTCCTCTACATCCCGCGCCTGTTCCGCAAACGCGCCGAGGCCGCCGGACGCGCCGCCTCCCCCACCCGCGACGACGACCCCGGGCCCTCCTGATCCGCCCGCCGACCAGCGGGGCACTCTCGCGCCTGACCGATAATGGGCGGGTGTCTGAGACAGAATTCCCTCGCGCACTCGCCGACCGACTCCGCGGCATCCTCATCGACGCCGACTACACGGTGTCCGGCGTCCGTGACCGGCTCGGCGACGCCGCCGCACGGGCGCTGGCCCGTGAGGAACTGGTGCCCGCCCTGCGCGCCACCGGCGGGGACGAACGGCTCGGACTGCTGCTGCGGCTGTGGTGGCTCCAGACGCCCATCCCCGAACGGGCCGCGCGCGCCATCCTCCCCGTCGACGAACTCGCCGAGGCCGGACTCGTCACCGTCGACCGTGACACCGCGGGCGCGGACGGCCCCGTCGTGCGCGCCCTGGTCCACCTGGGTCCGTGGGAGTTGGAGGAGGGGCGCCCCGGATTCGTGGTCTCCGACCCGAAGGTCCGCCCGGGCAGCGGGACCGTCCCGCGCCCCGACCACGTGGTGGGCGCCGGGGGCGCGTCGGCGACGCTGTCCCAGCTCATCGTGGACGGCCCGGTCGAGCGTGCGCTGGACCTGGGCACCGGGTGCGGGGTGCAGGCGCTGCACCTGGCCGCACGCGCCCGCGAGGTGGTCGCCACCGACCTCAACCCGCGTGCCGTGCGGTTGGCGGGGATCAGCCTGGCGCTGTCGGGTGTCGGCGGGGCCCGGCTGGCGCAGGGGTCGATGTTCGAGCCGGTCGCGGACGAGCGCTTCGACCTCATCGTGTCCAACCCGCCGTTCGTCATCACGCCCGAGTCGGCGCGGTACACCTACCGGGAGTCGGACCTGCCCGGCGACACCGTCTGCGCCGAACTGGTCCGCCAGGCGCCCGCGCACCTGACCGACGGAGGCTGGTGTCAGCTCCTCGCCAACTGGGTGCACTCCGACGGCGACGACTGGGAGGACCGGGTCGGCGGCTGGGTGACCGGCACCGGCTGTTCGGGCTGGGTGGTCCAGCGCGACGTCCAGGACCCCGCGGAGTACGTGGAGCTGTGGCTGCGCGACTCCTGCGAGCACGGCACCCCCGAGTACACGCGCCGGTACGACGCCTGGCTGGACTACTTCGAGCGCGAGGGCATCAAGGGGATCGGGTTCGGCTGGATCAGCCTGCGCAACGACGCCGCCCAGGACGCCACCGTCCGGGTGGAGGAGCTGCGGCACGAGATCGAGCAGCCCGTCGGCCCGTACCTGCCGGACGTCGTGGACGGCGCGATGACCGCGCTGCGGCTCACCGACGCGGCCCTGCTGTCGGCGCACGTGGCCCTCGCGCCCGGGGTGATGGAGGAGCGCGCTGGGCGTCCGGGCGCGCCGGACCCGGAGAAGATCGTCCTGCGCCAGCGGGACGGGCTGCACCGGGTCGCGCGCATCGGCACGGTCGAGGCGGCCCTGGCCGGTGTGTGCGACGGCACCATGCCGGTCGGACCGCTGCTGGACGTGATCGCCGAACTGATCGGGGAGGACCCGGAGGTCGTCCGGGAACGCACACCCGACGCGCTGCGCACGCTCATCTCGGAGGGTTTCTTCCGGGTGGCCCGGTAGGAGGGGCGTTGTGGCCCGGTAGGAGGCGTTCTTCGGGGCCCGCCGCTTGGCCTCGTCCCGCCCGCCGCCAGCCCCAACGGACGCCTGCGGCGCGACCTCGATCCGTGGGCGCCCCGGCGGCGCCCGAACGGCGGCCCCGGGATGACCGCTCCGAGGAACGGATCCTCAGTCGGTGTCGTAGACGGTGACCTGGACCCCGCGGGCGAGGAGCTCCTCCTCGATGAGGGGCTGGATCCGCCCCCACCTCCCCCCGGCGAGCCCGCAGCCGATGCGCGGCATGTGCACGGTGGCCCCGAGCTCGTCGGCGTGCGCGGCGAGCGCACGCAGGCAGGCGGCGACCGCCTCGTAGCGGATGGGCGGTCGACCGCTGTTCCCCCGCCGTGTTCCGTGCTGGGCGACCATGTTGGCCACCCACGTGTCGGGGCGGACCCGCACGAGCCGCACGGCGCCCAGCGTGAAGTCGTTGCGGGCACGCGCGCGGTGCCAGGCCCGGTAGTCGCGTTCCGGCTCCGGCCATCGGCGGGACAACGCGAGGACGAATCCCTTGCCCCAGCCGCCCCGGTCGTTGCACACATGGGCGATGATCTTGGGCCCTGGCGCGTGGGGGCTGGTGGCGTCGCCCCGGACGATGCTCAGGCCGGACGGCGGTGAGGGTTCGGATGTTCGGGACATGCCGGGCACCCTACGGCGCGGCACCGTCACGGGCCGGCGAATTCACCGCGGCAGGCCCGCGCCCCTCCCCGAGCGCACTCGGTGAATCACCGCGTGACGGAGGCGGGACGTCCCGCCTCCGTCACGCGGGGCGCATCAGCGGCCCATGGTCCAGGCCCCGTCGGCCTGGATGTGGATGAACTCGATGCCGCCGGCGTCGCCGAGGAGTACCGCGTCACCGAGCACGGTGTCGCCCTCGTAGGCGCCGATCTCGTTGACCAGGCTGCCGAAGCGGATCCCGTCCGCGTCGTAGGGGACCACGATGAAGTTGGCGCCGCCGGTGTGGGTGAACTCCAGGGCGGTGCTGGCCGAGGGCGTCCAGTCGATCCGGTAGAGCGCGTCTCCGGACCCGCTGAGCCAGAAGGTCTCCTCGTCCCAGGCCACGGCCTCGGCGGGGTCCACGGGAAGCTCCTCCCCGGCGGCGCCGGTGTTGGTTCCCTCCCCAACGCCGTCCTCGGCGGCGCCGGTCTGCCCGGACTGCTCCTCGCTGCCGGTCTCCTCCGTCTCGGCGGGGGGTGTCGCGTCCTCGCCGACGGGCTCCAGTTCGCCGATGTTGAAGGAGCAGGAGGTCAGGGCCGCCGCGAGGGCGATGGAGGCGACTCCGGCGGCCGCCCGTGGGAGGACGGCACCGCTCTGGGGGTGGGGGACGAGTCCGCGGATCATTGATGATCTCCAAGAAGGGGGAGGGATGACGCCCGACTTCCAGCCCCGGTATCAGGGGGACCGATTCCCTTCTGTGACGTGGGTCGGCCCATTCCGGTTCCACGGGCCCGTGGACGCGGGCGGGGCGGCTGGGGGAGCGGACCCGCGCCGCCCGGTCCCCACCCGGTCCCGACGGCGCCGGGTCCGTACCCGGTCCGCCGCTCGGTGGGCCGCGCGGAGTGCGAGAGTCCGATCCGGGTGCCCGCCTCCCACCGCGTTCACTCCGGTGGCCACGCGGTACCTTCGGCTCATGGCACGCATCACCGAACTCGTCCGCTACCCCGTCAAGGGCTGCGCCGGGACCAGCGTCTCCCGCGCGGAGATGACGCCCGCCGGGATCGCCCACGACCGGACGTTCATGGTCGTCGACTCACGGGGGGCCTTCCGCAGCCAGCGCGTCGACCCGCGCATGGCGCTCGTGCGCGCGGGCATCGACGCCGAGGGCACGGGTGTGAGCCTGCGTCTGGACGGACTCGACCCCTTCGACCTCAAGGTCGACCCCGAGGGGCCGCGCGTCGACGTGGTCCTGCACAAGAAGCCGTTCGTCGGCGTCGACCAGGGCGACGAGGTGGCCGCGTGGCTGTCGGAGGCGCTCGGCTCGGCCAGTCGGCTGGTGCGCGTCCCCCGCGACCACGCCCGCGAGACCGGCGGCCTGACCTCGGGGACCAGCGGTTTCGCGGACAGCACCGCCGTGCTCATGACGTCGCTGGCCTCCCTGGATCTGCTCAACGAACGGATCACCGGCGCTGGCGGCGAGGCCGTTCCCATGAACCGCTTCCGCCCCAACGTCATCGTCTCCGGCTGGTCGGAGCCACACACCGAGGACCGCGTCCGCGCCGTCCGCCTCGGTGACGCGGAGCTGGGCTACGCCAAGGTGTGCATCCGCTGCGCGGTCACCACCGTGGACCAGGACCGGGGGGAGAAGGACGGCCCCGAACCCCTGCGCTCCCTGGCGGGTTACCGCCGCGCGGACAGCGGCGGGGTGGCGTTCGGCGCCAAGTTCGCGGTCACCCGACCCGGGACGCTGTCCGTCGGCGACGAGGTCGACGTCACGGGGTGGGGCGGCCGGGAGGAGGGTCTGGGCGAGCGCCTCGCCGCGGCCCTGGCCTGAGCGCACCCCGGCGATCGCCCCTCAGTCCAGGTCGGCCTCGGCGAGCAGGGTCGCGGCGGCGGACGGGTCGCGCAGGACCGCCGCCACCAGGTGTCGGCGGTCCCACTGCCCGGCGCGCCAGCACAGCGCTCGGGCCAGGCCGCCGCTGGTGGCGGCGTGGACCAACCCGTCACCCACGTACCACTCCACCTCCACGCCGTCCACGGTGAGCGTCTGGTGGTGCAGGTAGGTCCGGTCCGGTTCGCCGCCGGGGTCGAGGAACAGCTCGGCCTCCCCGGGGACCTGGCGAATCTCGCCGCCGGCCCCCACCTCGCCGTCGACGGCCTCGCTCGCCAGGTCCAGGTCGAGCACGTCCGCCAACGCCTCCGCCGCCTCGGCGGGGGCCAGCACGAGCGGACGGTCGTCGAGCAGCGGCAGCAGGTCCGGTGAGTCCACGACCACCGCGTCCTCGGCGTCGGCCACGACGATCGCTCCGCCGCGCACCGCGCGTACCCGGCTCGGCGGCGTGACCAGGTCCGTGTCCACCCCGGCGAGCGCGGTCCACACCCGCCGCAGCGCCGTGCGGTCCACGTGCCGCGCCGCATCGGACAACCGGGACAACAGGTCGTCCGGTCCGTCCGGGTCGGCGACCAGTTCGGCGAGGGTCGTGCGCACCCCCAGGGCGTGGGCGAACTCCAGATCGACGTCGGCGGGCACCTCGTCGTACAACCCGACCAGCGCCGCGTCCGCGTCCTCCGTGCGCAGCTCGACCGGGGCGCGCCCGCCGAGAAGGGCGCGCGTGCGCAGCCACCACGCGGTGTAGGACGGCACGTCGGCCACGCGCCCGTCCGGCAGCAGCACCCGTGTCGGTGACGTGACCGCCTCGCGGAGCGAACCGCCCGCGAGCATCGCCAGCGCCGTCGGCCACTGGTCGTCGGCCACGTAGTCGAGGTCGGCCACGCACACGAGTTCCGGCACGACCGGCGGCAGGTCCGGGTCGCCGACCCGCTCCAGCACCTCGTCCGCCCAGTCCTCCAGCCCGTCCGGCCCGCCGTCGCCGGCCGCCCCGTCGAAGGCCGACACCAGCTCCTCGCCGAGCGCGACCTCCTCGGCCCGGACCACGGTCAGCTCCCAGAGGGCGCCGACGGCGCGCAGGGCCTCGGTGCCGTGCCGTTCGACGACGTCCTCGTGCACCGTCCCGAAGGGCGCGTCCGCCACGAGGAGTCCGGCCAGGGGCGCGCCCGGCACGAGCAGTTCGGCGGCCACCGAGTACCCGTCCTCATCGTCGCGCAGCGCCAGGTCGGCCAGCCAGGGGGCGTCGGCGACGGTCATCCCGGAGGCGGCCACCAGGTCGAGGACGGCCTCGGCCACGGGTTCGGGGTCCTCGGCCTCCAACGAGTCGCGGACCGCGGCCTCGGTGCGCGGGTCGGACAGGACGGTGGCGGGGTTGGCGTCCACCGCGCCCAGGCGGCGCAGCAGCGGCCGCACGGCGTCCGGGTGGACCACCCGCACGCCCAGCGCGGACAGGGCGGCTGGGTCGAGCCGCTCACCGTGCGCGTCGGCGACCTCCGCCCAGTCCTCCGTGGGCAGCAGCAGTGAGCGCGGTCCGTGGACGAGCCTGCCGTCGGCGAGCGGGACCGGCAGGGCGCCCAGTTCGTCGAGGTCGGCTCCTCCGCTGCCCGCGATCTCCAGCGCGCCGTACAGCTCCGCCCACCAGTCGGGCGACCGTTCGATGTCACCGAGCAGGTCCGCGAGGTCGGCGAGCCCGACACGGCGCAGCCGCAGGGCGGTCAGTGCGGGGTGGCGCGGGTTCCACGTGCCGGGGAGCAGGGTCGGAACGAGTTCGGCCACGACCCCGACCAGCTCACCCGCGCCGCCGGAGCCGCCGGTGTCGAGGAGCACGGCGTCGCGTGGTGCCACGGGGGCCCCGGCCGCGGTGGCGAGGAACGGAGTGTTCTGGAGCGGTTCGGTGACGCGCGCGCGGAAGGCGGCGTCGACCGCTCCGCCGCCCACGCGCGTACCCGGCACCAGGTCGAGCGCGGCACGGGCGTCGAAGCGGCGCAGGAGCGCGCAGTAGGCGTCGCAGGCCTCGGAGAGCAGCAGGTCGGTGGCCGCGCCGGGCTGGACGGTGCGGCGGTCGGTGCTGAGGGGGAAGGTGCCGATGAGGACGGCGGGCAGGTCGAGTTCGGTGTCGGTGGGCGTGGGCGCGTGCACGACCGGTTCGACGTCGGTGGGCAGGGTCGCCACGACACCGTCCGCGTCCACCGGCACCGCCCAGGTCAGTTCCCACTCCGTTCGGCCCCTCTCCTCGACCGGGCGGTCGGCCAGCAGGGAGGGGTCGAAGGCGCCCGAGCGGGTCAGCACCCGCCAGTGCGTGAGCCGGGTGCCGTCGGCGTCGCGCAGAGTGGTGACCGGTCCCGCCGGGTCGGTGTCGTCGCGGGTGAGGAGGCGTTCGGCGCCGTCGACGGACACGCTGACCTCCGTGAGGCCGGGCAGGGCCAGCAGCAGGGCCTCGCCGGTGGCGTCCAGGAGGTCGCGCACGCGTTCGCGGGCGGTCGCGTCGCGCAGGGCCAGTGTGACGACGGTGTCGTAGCCCCGCGCATCGACCGGGGTCGTGGGGAAGGGCAGGCGCAGCATCGGCACGTGTCCGGAGCGACGCTCCACCTCCTCGGCCAGGTCCTCGTGCGCCGTGCCCCCGGTGAGCAGTTCGGCGACGGCCTTCCCGGCCCGTCCGGCGCTGAAGGACACGGCGGAGCCGCCGGAGGAGACGGTGACCTCGTCGCTGATCGCGGCGACCGCGGAGAACCCGACGCCGAAGCGGCCCGCGGAGCCGTGCTCACCGCGCTTGGTGGAGGCGCGCAGGGTGGACAGGGACTCCACGCCCTCGGCGGTCAGGCGGGCGCCGGTGTTGGCGGCGGTGAACCGGTCGTCCTCCAGGGTGAGGGCCAGCCTCCCGGGGACGTCGGCGCGTCGGGCGGCGTCGGCGGCGTTCTGGGCCAGCTCGACCACGACGCGGTCGCGGTAGCCGCCGAGCGCGAAGTCCTCCTCGGCGTTGGCGTCCTCACGGAACCGGGCGGGCGCGTCGGCCCACGCGGCGAGCACGCGTCGGCGCAGCTCGGCGGTGTTGAAGGGGTCGACCGCCCCAGCGGTCACCGACTCGGCCATCGTGGATTCCTCCTGCGGTGCGAACCAGCCCGGCGCGGTGCCGCCCCGGATCGCACACGGACGGCAGAACGACCTTAGGCCATGCCCGGGAGAGTCACACTCCGGTACGCGCCGAACGGGGTGAGCGCGGACACGACCGCCGAGGAAACTACCAAGACGTCGGTTACGTCGGACTCTCGACAACCGTCCGCGGTCCGACGCCGACGGCGACCGCCGTCGCGCCCGGACCGCCCGAGTCGAACGGGAACGGTGACGCGCGTGCTTCCGGACGCCCCCATGACCTACTACTGGACCGCCGCGACGGGCTCGGCCGTCCTGTTCTGGGCGATCATCGTGCCGTGGATGCCGACGAAGCGATCACGGTGGCGGATGGCGGCTCTTCCCCTCGTGGTTGTCATCGCGGCCGGCAGCGTGTACCTCGAGACCGCCTCGGCCCGTGTGGCGCTGGCGTCCTACGTCCTGCTCCTCGCGGGGGTGGTGATCAACGTCCGCCCGTTCCACCGGTGGCTGCCCCGGACGATCATGACGGACGAGAGGGAGGGAAGGGACCCGAGCCACGCGCGGCTGCGCGACCTCCCCCTCGCGTTCACGTTGTGGTCGTTCCTGGTGTGGACGGCCACGGCCACGCTGATCGTCGCGTTCATGATCATGGACTCGCGGTCCTCCTGGTGACCCGCGCGGTGGTGCGCACGGGCCGCACGCGGCCGGGGCGGAGCCGCCGGCGCGCGTGCGGAGGGGACCGGGGGAGCCGGACTCAGGAGTCGGCGGAGACGAGCTCCAGCTCGGCGGTGTCCTCGAAGGTGATGTGGTCGTAGCCCAGCTCGTCGACGACCGGCGCGACCGGCTCGTTGCGCTCGGCCGGGTGGCGGACCTCGGAGTGGGCGCCGCAGCCATGGTCGAGCGAGACGACCTTGCCGTCGTCGGGAGCGAACTCGTTCGTGCACACGCCGAACATCTGGCGCAGCTCACCGGCGAGCGGGGTGAGGAATCCGCAGGTGGCGCAGCGGGCGGGCGCGGCGGTGGCGATCGGGCTGCGCGGACCGGCCTCGCCGTTGTACCACCGCTCGGCGGCCTGCTCGCGACCGGCCTCGGAGAGGACATGGCGTCGGCCCAGGCCGAGCTCCCACAACATCTGCTGGTCGGCGCCCTCCTCGTCCAGTTCGCCCTCGGGCACCTGCGCGAAGCCGGGGACGAGGCGCTCGTCGTCCTCGTCCGTGGGCAGGAGGTCGCCAGCGCCGAGGTCACCGGGGCGCAGCCGCTCCTTCCAGGGAACCCATTCGGGCGCGACGAGGGCACCCTCGCCGGGGAGCAGAACGACCTCGTTGACCGTGACCGACTTGGCGCGCGACGCGCGGACCACGGTGACGGCGTAGTTCCACCCCGGGTAGGAGGGGTCCAGGCAGGTGAAGTAGTGGGTGACCAGGCGGGTGCCCTCGACCTGGGGAGCGCGCTGCTCTCCCACCCACTCGGGCCGCCCGACCTCGGCGGCCGCCGAGCGGGCCAGGTCCACCGCCTCGATACAGGCCTTGTCCGGTACAGGAGAACGTCGAGAAGGGCTCACGTTCCCCATTCTCACTGATCGCGCACACCGATTTGACCATGCCGCGGGTCAAGGTTCACCCGATTCCTCCCCCTGGCCGGGTCTCGCCGCGCGGACGGGGGCCGCGCCCGGGGCCGTCGGCCACCGGGCGGGCACGGGCTCAGACGTCGAGGTCGTCGGCGACCACACGCAGGACGGACGCGATCCTGGACGCCTCACGGCGCTCGGGATGACGCCCCCGCCGGTAGCCCTCCGACAGGCCCTCCAGGAGCTTGATCAGGTCCTCGGTGATGACGACCATCTCATCCGGTTTCTTGCGCCGGGCCTTGGCGACCGAGTGCTGGCCCTCCAGGAGCTTGACCTGGAGCGCCTGCACGCCCTTGCGCCCGTCGGCCACGCCGAACTCGACCCTCTGGCCGGGCCTGAGCGCCGTCGTGCCCGCGGGCAGGGAGGAGGAGTGCACGAACACCTCACCGCCGTCGTCACGGGTGAGAAAACCGAAACCCTTGTCGCCGTCGTACCACTTGACCTTGCCGGTGGGCACGTAGTGACCTCACGCTTTCGCTGTCAGGCACCGGGGATCCGGACACCGGGGAGCGTCCTGACCGCCCTCCCACCCGTTCCCGTGGCGCCCCTGGATTGCCGGGGACGATGACCAAGGTACTGGGAGAGACCCTTCGGACGCGAGGGCATATCTCACCCCCCGTGGCCGAGCGGACGCGCGCCGACAGCGGCCCACCGGTGGGTCTGGGACGCCCCCGGCTGGTCGGCGCGGGGACGGGGAACCCCGTGACAACGCGACGAGGCCCGGAGGACTTTCCGTCTCCGGGCCTCGTGCGTCGGCGGTGGCCCACGCACCGCTGAGCGCGGAGTGTGGGACGGGACTCGGCGGGGGCGCGGGCCACGCGACCTGTGGTGCCCGGGCTGGAGAACCGGGTCACCTCCGGGGACGCGACCGCCGCCCGTGCGGACGCGTCGGCGTAGGGACAGGTCTACACGAAGTCGCGGATTCGGACGCGCCGTCACCTGCGGGGCGGAGAAGGCTATTCCGAGCGTTTGCCAAGCGATGACCCGGGCGGAGTCCGGAGCGCGCGACCGGGGCTCCCTCAGCCCTCCACGACCCCCTCCCGGGCCCGGTCACCGACCAGGGCGGACCGCAGCGCCCTCGGGTACAGGTAGAACACGCACACCAGGCACGCCAGTCCGAGCCCGATCACGCCCGTGGCGGGCAGCGACTCCTGGATGTACCGGTCGATGAACTTGGCCTCGCCGTCCCACAGGAGCATCGCGACCGCGCAGGACACCACCGGCAGCCCCACACCGACCCACTTGTCGCGGGTGCTCCACACCCGGCTGAGCACGATCAACGCGGCCGCGAGCACCCACACGAACGCCAGGTCCCACCGCCACGGCACCGTCAGCAGCATCAATCCCAGGGCGGCAGCCTCCCCCGGGCACGCGCGCACCACGAGCGCCACACCGCGCACGGGCCCCGTCCGGCTCGCTCCGGACGTGTCGGCCTCCGGCCTTCCGGTCCCGTCGAGGAGTGCCATGAGGCCGCGGTTGGGCCCGCCACGCCACGGCGGCGGCTCCCGGTTGGCCTGCGCGGGCTGGGGCGGGATGAGCTCGTCGTCCTGGATGTCCAGGTCGCGGCCCTCGCACTCCCTGCGGACGAGGTCCTTCGGGGTGCCGAAGGACCTCAGAACCTCGCGGGCCGCGTCGGGACCGGGGTCGCCCCCCGCCGCGCGGCGGGCGTCGATCCGCGAGCGGAGGTCGGCGAGGTACGCCGTGCGCTCCCTGGCGGTCATCCGACCGTGCAGGATCAGGCCGACCTCGGACAGATAGTCGAGTACCAGTTGTTCCGAGCGCTGGGACATGACCCCATATTGGCCCACAATGACCTGGCTTTTAACCCTTATCCTTGATTCCGGGCATCGAATTCTGTTCGAATTCGGCCTTGTGCCCGGTGACGAATGGTAGCGGGGGCACACGCGCGACGCGCGGGACGACATCGCTTAGCGTGGACACGATGAGCGACAACGCACAGCCCGACCGGCGCCGCCCGGGGGCGGACCGGGACCATCCAGGGTCGGAGGGTCACGACACGGCCTCCCGCCCCCCGACGTTCACGTCCTGGCTGCGCGGCCGCTCGGACGACGAACTCGCCGCGCTGCTGGCCGCCCGGCCCGACCTCACCCAGCCGGTGCCCGCCGATATCGGCGCCCTGGCCGCCCGCGCGACCAGCCGCAACGCGGTCCTGCGCGTGCTGGAACGACTCGACCGCTTCACCCTCCAGGTCCTGGAGTCGGTCGTGGCGCTCGGCGACGACCGGCTCTGCGAACCCGTCGGCGTCCCTCCCGCCGACCTGGCCGCCGCCCTCGAGCTGAGCCCCGTCCCCACCGACGATCCCCTGACCCGTGCCCTCGACACCCTGCACCGCCTCGCCCTGGTCTGGCCCGACCGGGGACGGCTGCGCCCGGTGCAGGTCCTGCGCGACCTCCTCCCCCACCCCGCGCGGCTCGGCCCGCCTGCCCGCGCCCTGTTCAGCGCCCTGCCGCACGGGGCGGTCAAGCGGCTCGCCGACGACCTGGCGCCCGACAGCACCGCCGCAACCCCCGTCGAGACGGTCGCCACCCTCCTGTCCGACCCGGCACGGGTGAACGGACTGGTCGACCAGGTCGGGGAGCCGGCGCGCAGGCTTCTGGACAGCATGGCGTGGGGACCGCCGAACGGCACCGTGTCGGACGCGCGGCGCGAGGTCAGCCTGGCCACGGCGGCGTCCCCGGTCGAGACGCTCCTCGCCCGCGCCCTGCTCGTCCCCACCGGCGAGGACACACTGACCCTGCCGCGCGAGGTCGGCCTGGCGCTGCGCTCGGGACCGCTGTTCCGGGAGGTCACCACCGAACCGCCGCCGTTCCAAGGCACGGAGAACCCCGGGGACGCGGTCACCCGGGCCGCGGCGGGGCAGGCCTTCACGGTGCTGCGGGCGATCGAGGAACTCCTGGAGCGCTGGTCCCAGGACCCCGCCGCCGTGCTCCGCAACGGCGGAATGGGAGTGAGGGACCTGCGCCGCGCCGCCCAGACGATGGACACCGACGAGACCACCGCCGCCCTGTTCGTGGAGACCGCCCACGCCGCCGGACTGGTCGGCGCCGACGACCGGGTCGCGGGTGAGTGGCTGCCCACCCGCGAGTACGACCTGTGGCGGGAGAGCCCGGCCGAACAGCGGTGGCTGCGGTTGGCGTCGGCCTGGCTGGAATCGGACCGCGTCGCCGCGCTCACCGGGTCCACCGACTCCGGTGGTCGGGCGCGCAACGTGCTGGGCCCCGGTCTGACGCGACCGGCCGCGCCCCAGGCGCGCCGGGACGTGCTCGGTGAGCTGGCGACCGCGGCGCCGGGGTTCGCGCCGCTCCCGGACTCGCTGGCCGTGCGTCTGGCCTGGCGGCGCCCCCGTCGACAGTCCCCGGTGTACACGGAGCTCGTGCGGGCGGCCGTGGATGAGGCCGCGGCGCTCGGCCTGACCGGGCGCGGGGCCCTGGCCGACCACACGCGGCCGCTGCTGGACGGTGACGAGGACGCGGCCGCTCGGGTGCTGGCCGGCGAACTTCCCCGCCCGCTCGACCACGTCCTCCTCCAGGGGGACATGACCGCGATCGCCCCGGGGCCGCTGGTGACCGAGCTGGCCCGGGAACTCGCGCTGGTCGCGGACGTGGAGTCGACCGGCGGCGCCACGGTCTTCCGCTTCACCGAGGACTCCGTGCGGCGCGCGCTCGACGCGGGGCGGGGCGTCGCCGACATCACCTCCCTGCTCGAACGTCACTCGCGCACACCGGTGCCCCAGGCGTTGCGCTACCTGGTGTCAGACGTGGGCCGTCGCCACGGGCGCCTGCGCGCGGGTTCGGCCTCCAGTTACCTGAGGTGCGACGAACCGGCGGCGCTGGAGGAGCTGCTCGCCGACCGCCGCGCCGAGGACCTCGGACTGATCCGCCTGGCGCCGACGGTGGTCGCGAGCCGGGTCAGCCGGTCGGCGCTGATCGATCGGCTGCGGCAGCTGGGGTACCACCCGGTTCCCGAGAGCGGCGACGGGAGCATGCGCCTGAGCCGCCCGGAGGTGCGGCGGGCCGAACCGGCGGACGTGCCGCCCCCGGTCGAGACGGGGTCGCCCGCCACGCTGGTGCGGGCGGCGGTCCGGGCGGTGCGCGCCGGGGACGAGGCGGCCACGGCGGCGCGTCGGCCGATACCGCTCCCGGAGGACGGGCCGCCCGGTTCGCGGGCCAACGCGGTCATGGAGGCGCTCACGCACGCGGCGGGGGAGGAGCGGCGGGTGTGGATCGGCTACACCGACACCGACGGCCGCCAGGTGAGCCGGATCGTCGAACCGTCGGGGGTCGACGGTGGTTTCCTGACCGCCTACGACACGACGCGCGCGGCCGTGCACCGGTTCGCGATTCACCGGATCACCGCCGTCGCCGAACTGGAGCGGGCGGTGGACTGACGGCGCGATCACCGCGCGTGTGTGCCACGCGTGTGGGCCACATCCGCGGCACGCGGGCTACTGTGGTGCCGTTGGTCGACCCGCCGACGGTGAGAGACAACCTCATGAGCAACGCATCGCTGCCCCCCGGGGCATCGTCCCCCCGCGACCACGGACGTGACGGTGAGCACCGCCGCGAGGCGACGCGCGGGCCCGAGTCCGCCGACCGCCACGACACCGGCCGCGAGGTCCGGGACGGCCGGCCGGCCCCGGGAACGGGTGGCGCCAACAGCTCCACGATGGCCCTGATCCTGCACGCGGTCACGTTCCTGTGCTGCGCGAACTGGCTCTTCGGGATCGCCGGGATCGTGTTCGCGGTGCGGGCCGGGCAGGCCCGCGACCGGGGGCGCCCGGATCAGGCGGAGACCCTCACGCGTTACTCCTGGTACTGCTTGGGAGCGGCGGGCGTGATGTTCTTCGTCATGATGGTGTTGACCTTCGTGGCGCTCACGCAGGCCGGGTCGTGGATCGGGGGTATCGTCCCGATCTCGAACTACTGATCGCGGACGGGTGAACCACGGGTCCGCGGGCGGCGTCTGACCGGGAGGGACGGAACATGCGGTGTAGGGGGACGACCGGGGAGCGCGACGGCCTGTGATCGGCGGAGGTGGCCCCAGGGCCTTCTGGGAGAGGGAGCAGCGCTCCGCTCTCGGACGCCCCGTACCCGCGAACGGCGCCGCCGGCGGCCCTCCCCCGGCCCAGCCTCCCACCGCCCGCCCCGTGACGGCCCCCCGGCCCGTCGGGCCGCCCCCGCGCGTGGGCGGCGCCGTCGCCGCCCTGGTGGTCGCGGTCCTCACCCTGGCGATCCCCGCGCTGGGCGCGTCCCTGGGGCTGTGGTTCTTCCTCCTGCTGACCAACCTCCCCGGGATCGGGCTGGGCGTCACCGCCCTGGCGAAGATCCCCGACACGGCCGAGGTCGAGCGGTTCCTCCGCTACACGTGGGCCTGCAACCTCGCCTACGTGGCGATGTTCGTCGTCTTCCTCGTCCCCGTCCTGGTCCTCCTGGCCGTGACGGCCTACTACTCCTGACCCGCCCCTCCACGCACACGTCCCCCGAGACAACGGAGAACCCGTCGATGAAGGACGACTGGCAGCACGAACAGCCCCCCGGTTCGGAAGGCTACGACTACGACGCCGGCACGGGCGGCTACAGCCCACCGCCGGGTTACGGTTCCGCGCCCGGCCACGGCGAGCCCTCCGGCTACGGTCACCCTCCCCCGCCCCCGGCCTTCTCCCCCGCGCCCGGATACGGGCCGCCCACTCCCGGATACGGGCCGCCCCCTCCCGGATACGGCACCCCGCCCACGTACGGCGCTCCGCCGGCCCACGGGGCGCAGCACGGAGGACAGCCCGGCACGGTCAGTATGGTCCTCTCCCTGGTCGTGGCCATCGGCATGGTGTCCACCTGCTGCAACGTCTTCGCCATCCCCGGGATCGTCTTCTCCGCGATCGCCCTCAGCGATCAGCGCGACCACGAGCGGGCCACGCGCTTCACGCGCTACGCCTGGATCTCCAACGGGGTCAATGTGGCCTTGGTCGTCCTGTTCGTCGTCGTCATGCTCCTCACCGAGACGTGACCCCGGTGACCGGGGGTTTCACCCCGGCCGGGCATGATCGGGGGGTCGGGCGCGTTGCACCTGACGCCGCCCTCCCACCACCACCCTCGGGAGGACACTCCGTGCGGGATCCTCCCTCCACGGAGAGCCGTCGGCTCCAGTCCCGTCATGCCCACGAGTGAGAAGGTTCGTGTGTCCTGCCTGATCGTCCAGTCCGACAAGACGCTCCTCCTCGAAGTCGACCACGAGTCCGCTGAGGAGTGCCGCCGCTCCATCGCCCCCTTCGCCGAGCTCGAACGCGCCCCCGAGCACGTGCACACCTACCGGATCACCCCGCTGGCGCTGTGGAACGCGCGGGCGGCCGGGCACGACGCCGAGCAGGTCGTCGACGCCCTGATCCGGTTCTCCCGGTTCCCCGTTCCCCATTCCCTGCTGGTGGACATCGCCGAGACGATGGACCGCTACGGGCGGCTGCGGCTCGTCGGCGACCCCGCACACGGTCTGGTCCTGGAGTCCTCCGACCGGGCGGTGCTGGAGGAGGTCGTGCGCGCCCGCAAGCTCAAGGGCATGCTCGGCGAGCGGCTGAGCGAGGACTCGGTGGCCGTGCACCCGAGCGAGCGCGGCAACCTCAAGCAGGCGCTGCTCAAGATCGGCTGGCCCGCCGAGGACCTGGCCGGATACGTGGACGGCGAGGCGCACCGGATCGACCTCGACCAAAACGGGTGGGAGCTGCGCGGGTACCAGAAGGAGGCCGCGGAGAGCTTCCACGCGGGCGGGTCCGGGGTGGTCGTGCTTCCCTGCGGCGCGGGCAAGACCGTGGTCGGCGCCGCGGCGATGGCGATGACCGGCGCGACGACGCTGATCCTCGTCACGAACACGGTGTCGGTGCACCAATGGCGGTCGGAGCTGCTGCGGCGCACGTCGCTGACCGAGGACGAGATCGGTGAGTACTCGGGCACGCGCAAGGAGATCCGGCCGGTCACCATCGCGACCTACCAGGTGATGGCCGCGCGCCGGAAGGGCGTGTACACCCACCTGGAGCTGTTCGACGCCCGCGACTGGGGCCTGGTGGTCTACGACGAGGTGCACCTGTTGCCCGCGCCGATCTTCCGGATGACCGCCGATCTCCAGGCGCGGCGCCGTCTCGGCCTGACGGCCACGCTCGTGCGCGAGGACGGCCGCGAGGGGGACGTGTTCTCCCTGATCGGACCGAAGCGCTACGACGCGCCGTGGAAGGACATGGAGAACCAGGGCTGGATCGCCCCGGCGGACTGTGTGGAGGTGCGCGTGGACCTGTCGGAGTCCGAGCGCCTCGCGTACGCGACCGCCGAGCCGGAGGACCGCTACCGGTTCTGCGCCTCGTCGGATTCCAAGACGACGGTGGTGCGGGAGATCGTACGGCGCCACGCGGAGGACCAGGTCCTGGTGATCGGGTCCTACATCGACCAGTTGGACGAGTTGGGCGATTCGCTGGACGCCCCCGTGATCAAGGGCGAGACCCGCAACAAGGAACGGGAGCGGTTGTTCGACGCCTTCCGCTCGGGTGAGCTGCGGACGCTGGTGGTGTCCAAGGTCGCCAACTTCTCGATCGACCTGCCGGAGGCGGGTGTGGCCGTCCAGGTGTCGGGGTCGTTCGGGTCCCGGCAGGAGGAGGCGCAGCGGCTCGGCCGGGTGCTGCGGCCCAAGACCGACGGCCGGGCGGCGCGCTTCTACGCCGTGGTCGCGCGGGACACCCTCGACCAGGACTACGCGGCGCACCGGCAGCGCTTCCTCGCCGAGCAGGGGTATGCCTACCGGATCGCGGACGCGGGCGACCTGCTCGCGGGGGACGAGATCTGAGGAGCCCGGTGGACACGGCGGAACCGCGCGGCGGATCGTCCGGGCGGTCCGGACCGTCCGGACCCACCGGGCCGACGGGTCACAGCGACGGCAGGCCGCCCATGACGTAGGTGCCCACGGCGATCCCCCAGGCGATGAGGGAGTAGGTGAGGGCGCGGGTCCGCAGGAGGCGGTCGCCCCGAACGGACGGCGCGGCGAAGGCGGCGACGAACAGAGCCAACCCGAGGAGCGCGGGGACGGCGGAGGCCAACGCGAACAGCTGTGTCTGGGTCGCGCAGGTCGTGTAACCCTCGCTGCCGGGATCACCACAGAACACGTCGTCCCCCGATCGATGCGGTCGGTCTGAGCGGTACTCCCCGACCGTACCGTTTCGGCAAGGGCCTGATCGCCGCCGAGGTTGACCGTATCCCCCTGGAGGGACGGCTTCCCACCAGCCCTACCGAACCAGATTCTGTTTTTTCGTGACCCACGGCACGTTTTCTCTTTACACGAGAGTCATCTGTGTCCAATCATGAGGTCAGTCCGCCCCTGGAGGTCATCCCATGCCCGACACCCCAGCCACGTCGACGGCCGCCAACGAACACAGGACCGGTTTCCACTCGCTCCGCGGCGGGGGCCTGAACTGGGACTCCCTTCCGCTGCGCCTGTTCACCAAGGGCAACGCCCGCTTCTGGGACCCCGCCGACATCGACCTGAGCCAGGACGCCGAGGACTGGAAGCGGCTCGACGACGCGGCGCGCACGCGCGTCCTGCGGCTGTGCGCGTTCTTCGTGGCGGGTGAGGAGGCGGTCACCGAGGACCTCCAGCCGTTCATCCGCGCGATGGCGGCCGAGGGCCGGCTCGGCGACGAGATGTACCTGACCCAGTTCGCCTTCGAGGAGGCCAAGCACGTCCAGGCGTTCCGGCTGTGGCTGGACGCGCTGGGGGTGTACGAGGACCTGCACGAGTACGTCGACGCCAACCCGGGGTACCGCGCGCTGTTCTACGAGGAGCTGCCCGGGTCGCTGGACGCGCTCCTGCACGACCCGAGCCCGCGCAACCAGGTGCGGGCGTCGGTCACCTACAACCACGTCATCGAGGGGTCGCTCGCGCTCACCGGCTACTACGCCTGGAACCACCTGTGCACCGTGCGCGACATCTTCCCCGGCATGCGGGAGATCGTGCGCAGGATCGGAGACGACGAGCGCCGCCACATGGCGTGGGGCACCTTCACCTGCCGCAGACACGTCGCCGCCGACGACGCCAACTGGGAGGTGGTCCGCGAACGGCTCGACGAACTGCTGCCGCACGTGATGACCACGGTCAAGCGGGGTGACACGCCCTCCGACGATCCCGCCGACCAGCGCTACGAGCTGCCGCCGGGCGAGCTGGTCGAGTACGCCGGCAACCGGGCACTGCGGCGTCTGGGCGCGATCGAGTCCGCACGCGGGGTGCCGCTCGCCCAGATCGACCTCGACGCCTCCCCCGAGCAGTTGGAGGAGCGGTTCGGCGAGGAGGACCGGGAGACGATGCGCTCGGTCGGGTCGAAGAACTGATCCCGCGGCGGCGGGCGGCCCCGGGTACCGCCGACCGGCCCTACACCGGTGACCACCTGCGCGGTTCTAGGATGTCGAAGACGGCATCGGCACGAACCCGAAAGGACACACACATGGCTACGGCTACCGCACGTCACATCCTGGTCAGCACCGAGGCGGAGGCGCTGGAGCTGAAGGGGCAGATCGAGAACGGAGCGGACTTCGCCGAGGTCGCCAGGCAGCGCTCCTCCTGCCCCTCCTCCAGGGACGGAGGCAACCTCGGATCGTTCGGCCCGGGACAGATGGTCCCCGAGTTCGACAAGGTCGTCTTCTCCGCCCCCGTCGGCGTGCTCCAGGGGCCGGTGAAGACCCAGTTCGGCATGCACCTGCTGGAGGTCACCAGCCGCCAGGACTGAGGCGACGCGCTCCGGGCCGCGCCGTCACGGCGCGGCCCGGGGCGGCCCGGGGCGGCGCTATGAGTTCGGCGGCAGCACGTTCTCCTCGAACCGGCCGACGTAGTTTCCCGGTGGATCGAATCGGCCCACCACCATGCATCCGTGCCAGCCGTTCTCCTCACGCGTGGCCGCGATTCCGACACCGACGCGCTCAGTGGATTTCCACACGAGTTGGGTGAAATTGCCCGCTTTCGCCGAAAAGCCCGGCGTGTTGTAATCGTAGTTCCTGACCTCCGAGTACCAGGTGTCCACCGCCTGGCGCAGGACGCGCTCGTCACAACGCAGCGGATCCGGGGACATCCGCTTGTACAGGGTCTCCCCGGCCTGGCCCCGCTCCTCGAAGGAACTGTGTTCGAACACCCCGCGGTCCGCCCACTCCTGCGCCCCCTGGGCGAGCCGGGCGTCCGCGACGAGCGGGGGCGCGGAGTGGTGGGCACGGTGGCCGTTGGTCTGGTCGAGGACAGCGGCCGTCGGGTCCGCCACGTCGGGCTCCGCCTGCGCGGAGGGGGCGAGTGCGGCCAGAAGGGCGGAGGACACCAGGGTCACGAAACCCAAACGAATGACATTCACCCGACGATCATATCTTCGCGGGAATCGGATTTCGACACGGAAAAATTCCGCAGAAATTCTATTTCACCCTCATCCTGTGAAATTCGCCGAAATGGCGTCCGGGCGTGCCGGGGTCAGCCCGCCCCCTCCACGTGCCACAGCTCGCGGCGCCCCCGCTCGGCCTCCAGGGCGATCCTCCCGAACGGCTCCGCCCGCCACTCCCCCTCCTCGGTGAGGTGGTTGGCGTAGAGCACCTCACCGAGCCGTGAGAGCACGAACAGCGAGTCCACGAGCCGGTGCGTCTCCAGGAACTCGATGCTGTTGGGCACCCCCAGGTAGAACCGGTCGTGGTCCTCCGGAGTGATCCACCGGCCGAAACCCTGGTCGCGGCGGGAGCGCTCGTGCCGGTCGACGATCCCGAACGCGCTGTTGCTGCTGTGCGTCGCCACGAACGCGACCTCCACTCGGTACCCCGCCGAACGGAAGCCCTCCACCCATGCCGCCGCCCAGTCCGCGCGCCCCAGCGGATGGCTGCACACCACGTCCACCCGCCGCTCGCGCACGTGCTCCATGGCGAGCTGGTGCAGGCCCGCGATCTGCCGGGAGAGGGTGCGCGAGGCGACCCGGTCGTCGGCGGTCATCGCCCACTCGTAGTCGGGCGCCAGGCGCAGCAGGTCGTCCCCGTCGTAGCTGACCGTCCCCTCCGGAAGGACCGGTAGGAGGAGGCGTTGGAGCGTCGACTTGCCCGAACCCGGCTGACCGCCGATGAGCAGCGCACGGGGCCGTTCCCGGGCGGTCCCGGTGAGGCGGGAACGCAGCGCGAGGTCGAACAGGACCTCGAGCTCGTCCCAGTCCGGACCGGGGCCCGGATCCTCGGGGGTGGCGCCCTCCGGCACGCACACGGGGTGGCGGCGCAGCTCCTCGATGACCGGCGGCAGCTCGGCGCCGACCCGGTCGAGCTGGTCGGGCGTGAGGAACGGAAGCCGGGCCTCCTCGATGAGCAGTGCCCCGGCCCGCGCCGCGTCGCCCCGGGACAGGCACGCCCCGATCGCGGCGCTGTACAGGTTGTAGGCGCGTTCCCTCGCTTGGCGGTGGGTGTCGGTCTGCGGTGGGACGCCACCGCTGGACGTGTCCGCCAGGAGTGGCCGCACCGGCCCCGTCTCGTCGGGCGCGGTCGCGTCCCCTCCGCCGAAGGTGGTCATCTGGCCCGTCCTTCCCTGGCCCCGGAGGCTGGAGCCGATCAGTCGGTCGCCGCTGTCGGCACCCGGGATGCTAGTGCCTCAGGTCACGCGGAGTGGGGGGTTTCATCGGACGGGGACCGGCCTACAGTGGCCACCATGACAGCGACTGCCTCCACACCCTCCGGGGTACCCGCCGTGATCGACGCCCTGGCCTGGGTCCACGTCCGCGACGGCCGGCTGCTGTGCGTCCGGTCCAAGGGCAAGGATCTGCTCTACGTCCCGGGTGGGAAGCGGGAACCGGGTGAGAGCGACGAGGCCGCGGTGGCCCGGGAGGCCCGGGAGGAGGTCAGCGTCGAGCTGCGTCCGGGAACCTTCCGCCGGGTGGCGGTGATCGACGAGGTCGCGCACGCCCAGGCCCCCGGCACCCGTGTGCGGATGACCTGCTATGCCGCCGACCACGACGGAGAGATCGTGGCGGACAACGAGATCTCCGGTCTGGAGTGGATCGGGTTCGGCGAGCGCGAGCGCTGTGCCCCGGCCGTGCGCAGGCTCGTGGAGCTCCTGCACGAGGAGGGCACCGTTCGCTGAGCGGGTGGACCGCCCGTTCGGAGTGGACGGTCCGGTCAGCTCGGACAGCCCTCGCGGGCGATCGGGTCCGGCACGCGGCGCCCCCAGTCGCCGGTGGTGAGCGACAGCAGCATCACGGTCGGCACACCGAACACGAACGGGGCGAGGAAGCCGGTCGACATGATGGCGTCGACCCCCCGGACCTCCACGTAGCCGCTGCTCAGCATGGTCTGCGCGACCGTCTGGAACACCAGGTGGAAGCCCACGCACGCCCACAGGTTCCCCGTGACCAAGCGGATCCCGCCCAGCACGATCCCCATGCCGAGGAAGAGCGGCAGCCGCTCCGCGAGCACGCCCCACCCGTTCAGGATGACCCACAGCCCGGTGCCGAACAGCGCGAACAGCGCGGCCTGCGCCAGGACCGCGAGCCAGGCGGGCATGGCCGCGTTGAGGTTCCGGTACAGGTAGCCGCGGAAGATCAGCTCCTCCGGCACCGCCTCGAACACCAGGACCAGCGCCGCCAGCGACAGGACCCCGGGCAGCAGCTCGGTCCAGGGCACGGCGGCCGTGACGGACGCCCACCCCATCGCGACGCACAGCGCGATCCCGGCCGCCCCGGGCAGCGCCCAGGCGGCGGCCCCGACCAGGAACGGCCGCCGGCCCTCCCGGACCCCGGTCAGCCCGAGCCCGCCCCAGGGCCGCCGGTCGAGGAAGCGGCGCGCCGCCCACACCAGGGGCACCGCCAGCACGAAGACGAGCAGCGCGTTCACCACGTGGCTGGCCGTCGTCACCTCCTCGGCGGGGAAGAGGGTGTCGTCCACCCAACCCATCAACAGCCAGACCAGCAGGGCGCCCACCGTCACCAGGATGACCCGGACCAACACAGGCGGACGCTCCGGCCGGACACCCGCCGTCGCGCGCTCGGATCCGTGAATTGCGTTCATGTCCCCCACGATCCCAAGCCGCGGTGACCATCGACATCCGGAATCACCCTGGCTCACCCCCGACCTCTCGTACGGGCGGCTCCGTGGCCCGCGCTCCGACCGTCGCCGGGGCCGGGGCGGGGGCGGGAAAAACCAGTGGCCGACGCGGGAGAAGCCTGGCTAGGGTCCGAAACCGTGCGCGTGTTTCCCGAACCCCCGGGGGTCCCCGACCACCGGTCCGCCGACCGTTTCCTCCTCTGGCTCGCCCGACGCCAGTGGAGCACCCTGACGTGGGCCTCCCTGGTCATGGGCGCGTTCACCACCTGCGGCGTCCTCCTCTCGGCGGCGATCGGCGCGGCGATCGACTCCGGTCTCACCGACGGGGACACGACGGCGCTCCTGTTCTGGTCCGGGGTCCTCACCGCCCTCATCCTGACCTCCGTCGCCCTCCTCCACTTCCTCCACCGCGCCCAGGCGTTCAACTGGTACGCGTCGGCCTACCGCACCGTGCAGTCGGTGACCGGCCGTTCGGTCGACCTGGGCCCCACGCTCACCCGGCGGCTGCCCTCCGGTGAGGTGGTGGCGGTCGGCACGGACGACATCGACCGGATCGGCGACTTCTACGAGATGAGCGCCCTGCTGCCGGGAGCGGTCGTCTCCATCGGGGTGGCCAGCACCCTGATGCTGACCTCACACGTCACGTTCGGACTGGTCGTCCTGGTGGCGGTGCCGTTGATCATGCTCTCGACGGTGCCGCTGCTGGGTATGCTCTCGCGGCGTGAGCAGCACCAGCGCGACCGCCAGGCCGAGCTGACCACGATCGCCGGCGACCTGGTGGCGGGCCTGCGCGTCCTGCGCGGTGTGGGCGGGGAGCGCACCCTCGACCACCGGTACCGGGACGAGTCCCAGCGGGTCCGCGCGGCCGGGGTGCGGGTCGGGTGGACCGACGCGACCCTCCAGGCCGTCCGCGAGCTGCTGCCGGGGCTGCTGCTGGCGGGGATCGTCTGGTACGGGGCCCGGTTGGCCCTCACGGGTGAACTCACCGTCGGCCAACTGGTCGCCTTCTACGGCTACACCACCGTCCTGAGCACGGCCGTGCGCCATCTGACCTTCACCGCGTCCTTCTACGTCTCCGCGCGAGTGGCCGCCCGCCGGGTCGTCGGCGTTCTGTCCCTGGAACACGACCACCCCGACCCGGTGGCCCCGGCCCGGGCACCGGAGGCACCGTGCGACCTGCGCGACCCGGTCAGCGGGGTGACGGTCACGGCGGAGCGGACGACCGGTGTCGTGTGCGCCGACCCCTCCGACGCGACGGTGATCGCCGAACGCCTCGGCCGCTACCGCGAGGAGGAGGGCGCGGAGCTGGTCGAGCGCTCCACCGGCCGCGCGGTACGCCTGCGGGACCTGCCCCGTCGCACGGTGCGCGACCGCGTGCTGGTCGCGACCAACGACGCCCACCTGCTCTCCGGGAGGCTTCGGGACGAGCTGTCCCCGGACGGCGGGCTGTCCGACGAGCGGCTGGCACGGGTGGTCGACGCCGCGCACGCCGACGACGTCGTGCACCAGTCGTCTCGGGGGCTGGACACCGTGCTCACCGAGCGCGGACGCGAGTACTCCGGCGGCCAGCAGCAGCGGCTCCGGCTCGCGCGGGCGCTGGGGCTGGACCCGGAGATCCTCGTCCTCGTCGAACCGGCCTCGGCCGTGGACGCCCACTCGGAGGCCGCCATCGCGGAGAAGCTCCCCGCGGAACGGACCGGCCGGACGACCGCCCTGTTCACCACCAGCCCCCTGCTGCTGGCCCACACCGACCACGTGCTCTTCGTCCGGGAGGGACGGACGTTCGCCCAGGGGACGCACGCGGAACTGCTCGCGAACGTACCCGAGTACGCCGCCACCGTACTGCGTGAGGTCGCCACGGAGGAGATCCCATGACCCGGACCGCGCAACACCCCGCGCCGCACCTGCCGGAGGCCGCCGCGTGGCAGCCGGTCGACGGACTGCCGGTCGCCCCGGCCGCCATGGTGTGGCGGCGGTTGCGGCGCGCGGGGCGCGAGCACGGCCGGACGCTCACGGGTGTCATCGGTCTGTACGGCGTGGCGGCGCTGAGCGCGCTGGTCGCCCCGTGGGCGCTCGGCCGGGTCATCGACACGGTGCGGGCCGGCGGCCCGATGGGGAGCGTCGACCTGCTGGCGGCGGCGATCGTCGGCTCGCTCCTGGTCAACGCCGTGTTCGTCCTGGTGTCGGTGGCGCTGTCGATCCGGTTCGGCGAGGGTGTGCTGGCGGAGTTGCGCGAGGAGTTCGTACGCGACGTCCTGCGCCTGCCGCTGGGCACCGTGGAGCGCGCCGGGACCGGTGACCTGGTGGCGCGCACCGGACGCGACATCGGCCACCTGAGCCACGCCGTGCGCCACTCGGTCCCGCTCATGGTGGTGAGCGCGGTGACGGTGGTGGTCGTGGTCACCGCGATCGGTGTGGTGCATCCGGTGCTGCTGCTGGCCATGGCGCCCTCCGCCCTGGTGCTGTGGGTGTCCACGCGCTGGTACGTCCGGCGGGCGCCGGACGGATACGTGCGTGAGCTGGCGACCTACTCCGACCTGACCCAGGGTGTGTCGGACACCGTGGAGGGCGCGCGCACGATCGAGGCCCTGGGGCGGCAGGCGCGCCAGGTCGCGCTGAACGACCAGCGCGTGCACCGGGCCTACCTGGCCGAGCGGTACACGCTCTGGCTGCGGACCGTGTGGTATCCGCCGCTGGAGTTCTCCTACCAGTTCCCCGTGGCCATGACGCTCCTGGCCGCGGGGGTGCTCCACGTGAACGGCGCGATCAGCGTGGGCCAGATCGCGACGGCGGTCTTCCTCAGCTCGCAGCTGGCGCGGCCGGTGGAGAAGCTGATCGACGAGGTCGACAGCGTGATGATGGGGTTCACCAGCCTCCGACGGCTGCTCGGCGTCGGGTTGACCGGGGAGGAGGCCCCTCTTCCCGCAGGGGACGCGGACGCGGCCCCGGGCGCGGTCGAGGTCGAGGACGTGCGGTTCGCGTACACGGACACCGAGGTGCTGCACGGGGTGGACCTGGTCGTCCGGCCCGGCGAACGGTTGGCCGTGGTCGGGCCGAGCGGCGCGGGCAAGTCGACGCTCGGGAAGTTGATCGCGGGGATCCACCCGCCGACATCGGGCAGCGTGCGGGTGGGCGGCGCTGAGCTGTCGGCACTGCCGCCGGGGGAGCGTAGGCGCCGGGCGATCCTGCTGAGCCAGGAGAGCCACGTGTTCCGGGGGACGGTCGCGGAGAACCTGTCACTCGCGCAGGAGGGGGAGGGCGTCGACGAGGACGCGCTGTGGAAGGCGCTGGCCGCCGTGGACGCCGACACGTGGGTACGCGCGCTGCCGGACGGTCTGGCCACGCGGGTCGGCTCGGGGAACATCACGCTGGACCCGTCCCACGTGCAGCAGCTGGCACTGGCCCGTCTGGTGTTGGCCGACCCGGAGGTCCTGGTGCTCGACGAGGCGACGTCGCTGATCGATCCGCGCTCGGCCCGCCACCTGGAGCGATCGCTCGGCGGCGTGCTCGCGGGGCGCACGGTGGTGGCGATCGCGCACCGCCTGCACACCGCACACGACGCCGACCGGATCGCGGTGGTGGAGGAGGGCCGGATCAGCGAACTGGGCACGCACGAGGAGCTGCTCGCGCACGGAGGCTCCTACGCGAGGCTGTGGCGCGCCTGGCACGGCGGCTGAGTCCGCGCCGGACGCGCACCGACGACCCCGTGACCCGACACCAGGAGAGACCTTGACCACCCCGGAGATCCCGCCGCTGTACCGAGACGCGGACTTCAACGGCCCGCTCTCCGACGAACACGCCGCCAAGCTGATCCGCACGCTCGGGCCGCTCACCGACCGCCGCGTGGTGGACCTCGGCTGCGGATGGGCCGAGTTCCTGCTGCGCGCGCTGGCGACCGACCCCGCCGCCACCGGCCTCGGCGTCGACCTCGACGAGGGCGTCCTCGAACACGGCCGGGCCAACGCCAGGGCACGCGGCCTGGCGGACCGGGTCGATCTGGTCGCGGCCGACGTCGGCGTGTGGGAGGGGGAACCGGCGGACGTGGTGGTCAACAGCGGGTCCACCCACGTGTGGGGCGGCGACCCCCTGGATCACACCGCGAACGCGCTCGCGGCCCTGGGCGACCTGGTGCGCCCCGGTGGCAGGCTGCTGTTCGGCGAGTGCTTCTGGAGGCGGCCGCCGACCGACGCCGAGGCGGCGGCGGCCATGCCCTTCATCCCCCCGGCCCAGTACCGCCCGCTGCCCGGGCTCGTGGACCTCGCCCTGGCGCACGGGTTCCGGCTGCTCGCGCTGTCCGAGGCCTCGCCGCAGGAGTGGGACGACTTCGAGAACCGCCACGCGCTGGGCTGGGAGGAGTGGTTGGCGGGGAACCCGGACTCGCCGCGCGCCGACGAGGTCCGCGTGCGGGCGGACCGGCACCGGCACGCCCGTGTCCACGGCATGCGGGAGACCCTCGGGTTCGCGTACCTGACGCTCGTCCGCGCCTGACCGGTCCGGTGGGAGAGGTCAGGAAGCCCACTTGTCGGGACCGGGGAACCTGGAGGTGTCGAGTTCCAGGTCGAAGGGCTCCGGCAGGCGGATCTTCTCTCCGAACTCCACGATGCTGGTGTGCTTGTACCGGCCGTTGCTCGGCTGCTCGTGGAGACTGACCGAGGGGCCCATCCCGTCCCAGGCGTCGATGAGCAGGTAGAGCGGGACCTCGGCGCACGCGTAGCCCCCGAGCTTCTTCCTGCGGTCGGTGTCCATACTGCTCCTGGACACGATCTCCACCGCGAGGAACGCGGCCTCTGCCGGACTCGGGGACTGGGATCGATCGAGGACGACATCCTCGGGCATGACGACCAGGTCCGGCACGTAAAGACGCCCGACCAGCGGCAATCGAATGCTGAGAGCCTGGTAGACACCCCAGTCATCGGAGATGGCCTGGTGCAACTCCGAGCACACCCGAGAGGCGATGAAACAGTGGGCGTCCTCGAGCGGCGCGCCAAGCATGATGGCGTCGTCAGTGACGATCTCGGCCCTCCAGCCTTCAGGCACGTCCAGTTCCCGCCAAGTGCTCAGCAGGTAGTCCCATCTGGACGACTCCGTCACAGGGGCCGGTTCAGCCACGGCAGGACCCATCTATCATCACACCTCCGAGCGGAACACTAACGCTCCGTGTCTGTGACTGCCCGGCACTTGGCGAAAAGACCCGGAGAACAGCGAAACCGGGCGGCCCCGGAAGGGGCCACCCGGTCGTCGCGGGCGAGGTCGCGTATCCGGACCTCGGACTCCAGGCTGGACCTAGAAGTCCATGCCGCCCATGCCACCGGTCGGGTCGGCGGCGGGAGCCGCGGCCTTCTCCGGCTTCTCGGCGATGACGGCCTCGGTGGTCAGGAACAGACCAGCGATGGAGGCGGCGTTCTGCAGAGCCGAACGGGTCACCTTGGTCGGGTCGATGACGCCTTCCTTGAACAGGTCGGCGTACTCACCGGTGGCGGCGTTGAGGCCGAACCCGGGCTCCAGGTTCTTGACCTTGTCCGCCACGACGCCGCCCTCGAGGCCGGCGTTCACCGCGATCTGCTTCAGCGGCTCGGCGATGGCGCGGCGGACGATGTCGGCGCCGATGGCCTCGTCGCCGTCCACGTCGAGCTTCTCGAAGGCCGGGACGCTGGCCTGGAGCAGCGCGACACCACCGCCGGGCAGGATGCCCTCCTCGACCGCGGCCTTGGCGTTGCGGACGGCGTCCTCGATGCGGTGCTTGCGCTCCTTGAGCTCCACCTCGGTGGCGGCACCGGCCTTGATGACGGCCACGCCGCCGGCCAGGCGGGCGAGACGCTCCTGGAGCTTCTCGCGGTCGTAGTCGGAGTCGGTGCGCTCGATCTCGTTGCGGATCTCGTTGACGCGACCGGCGATCGCGGTGGCGTCACCGGCGCCGTCCACGATGGTGGTCTCGTCCTTGGTGACGACGACCTTGCGGGCGCGGCCGAGCATGTCGAGCTCGGTGTTCTCCAGCTTGAGGCCGACCTCCTCGGTGATGACCTGGCCGCCGGTCAGCACGGCGATGTCGCCGAGCTGGGCCTTGCGGCGGTCACCGAAGCCCGGAGCCTTGACGGCGACGGACTTGAAGGTGCCGCGGATCTTGTTGACGACCAGGGTCTGGAGCGCGCCCTGCTCGACGTCCTCGGCGATGACCATCAGCGGACGGCCGGCCTGCAGGACCTTCTCGACAACGGGCAGGAACTCGTTGTTGTTCGAGATCTTGGAGTTGACGATGAGGATGTAGGGGTCCTCGAGGACCGTCTCCATGCGCTCGAGGTCGGTGGCGAAGTAGGGCGAGATGTAGCCCTTGTCGAAGCGCATGCCCTCGGCGAGCTCGAGCTCGAGCCCGAAGGTCTGCCCCTCCTCGACGGTGATGACGCCTTCCTTGCCGACCTTGTCCATCGCCTCGGCGATGGTCTCGCCGATCTGGGTGTCGCCGGCGGAGATCGAGGCGGTGGAGGCGATCTGCTCCTTGGTCTCGACGTCCTTGGAGAGGTTGCCGAGCTCCTCGTTGATGCGAGCGACGGCGGCCTCGATGCCGCGCTTCAGACCGACCGGGTTGGCGCCGGCGGCGACGTTGCGCAGACCCTCGCGGACGAGAGCCTGGGCGAGCACGGTGGCGGTGGTGGTGCCGTCACCCGCGACGTCGTCGGTCTTCTTGGCGACCTCCTTGACCAGCTCGGCCCCGATCTTCTCCCACGGGTCCTCGAGCTCGATCTCCTTGGCGATGGAGACACCGTCGTTGGTGATCGTGGGGGCGCCCCACTTCTTCTCCAGGACGACGTTGCGGCCCTTGGGGCCGAGCGTGACCTTGACGGCGTCAGCGAGCTGGTTCATACCGCGCTCGAGGCCGCGACGGGCCTCCTCGTCGAACGCGATCAGTTTGGCTGCCATTGAGTTCTTGTCCTCCCGTGACCGGGCTGATACGCGATGGGACGAGGCGTGCGCCCGCGACGGACGACCGCGGTCGCACCGACAACCCCGCTGTCGGGAACCGCGATCTCGCAGCCTCGATCCGGCTTAGCACTCAGGAAAGTCGAGTGCTAACCAGGTCCCTTTTTAGCACTCGGCCATGGAGAGTGCAAACGATGTGGTCACGATTTCCACAGCCCTCTCACCAGGGTTTACCTGCGATGATCCGACGCGACGTGCGGATTTCGCCCTGGGTGGACACGGCCGCGCGGGCCGACCCGCCCGGTGAACGCGGGTCGGCCCGGGTTCACTTCGCCGACCCCCGCACGGCGCGGCCCCCGACGGCGAGCGCCACGACCGCCAGGCCGAGCGCGACCGCCCACCCCACGCCCACCGCCGGACCCCACTCCCCGGCGAACAGGGCGCGCTCGGCGTCCACCACGTACGAGACGGGGTTCAGCCTCGACAGCGCGTACAGCCAGCCCGGCGCCAGGTCCATCGGCAGCAGCACCCCCGACAGCAGCATGAGCGGCATCAGCGCCCCCTGGACGATCGGCGCGAAGACGTAGGTCTGCCTGACCGCCAGAGCCACCAGGTACGACAGGGTGGACAGTCCCACTCCGAGCACGACCAGGAGCGCCAGGCCCACGACCGCGCCCAGCGGCGGGATCCGGAGCCCGAACGCGACCACGAGCGCGAGGATGAGCAGCATCTGCGTGAACATCATCGCCGCGTCCGCCAACACCCGTCCGAGCAGCAGCGCCACCCGGCTCACCGGTGAGACCAGTAGCCGTTCGTGCGCGCCCGACGCCAGCTCGGGCAGGAGGCCGAACCCCGCGAATCCGCTGGCGAACAGCGCGAGCATGACCAGGAGCCCCGGCACGAACCACCGCCAGGAACCCTCGCCCGTGGGTCCGCCGAGCCCCTCCAGGAGGGGGGAGAACAGGGCCAGGTAGAGCACCGGCTGCAACATCCCGAACAGGATCAGCGCCGGACGACGCAGCACCAGCCGCCCCTGCCGCTGGAAGACGATCCAGACGTCGCGCGCCGTCGTCCCCCTCGTCCTGGCCGCCGCCGGCGGCGGTTGCGTCCTCATCGTCGCGGTCATCGCTCTCCCTCTCTCAGGCTGCGTCCGGTCAGGGTCAGGAAGACGTCGTCCAGCGTCGGCCTGCTCACCGCCACGGAGAGCGGCGCGACACCGGCCCCGTCGAGCGAGCGCAGCAGCCCCGGCAGGGCGGCGTCGCCGTGCTCCACGCGGATCCGGACCCGCGGGTCGCGACCGGGCTCCGCGACGACCTCGGCCGTGCCCGCGGACGGCAGCGCCTCGGCGACCTTCGCCCCCAGGTCGGCGGCGGCCCCGTCCTCCGTGGTGAACACGACCAGGTCACCGGACACCCGGCTCTTGAGCTCGTCGGCGCCGCCGTCGGCGATGACCCGGCCGTGGTCGATGACCAGGACACGCTCGGCCGCGCCGTCCGCCTCCTCCAGGTAGTGGGTGGTCACCACGACGGTGGTGCCGAACTCGCCGCGCAGGCGGGCCACGTGCTCCCACAGGTTGGCGCGGCTCTGGGGGTCGAGCCCGGTGGAGGGTTCGTCGAGGAACAGCAGTCCGGGGCGGTGGATCAGCCCCATCGCGATGTCGAGGCGGCGGCGCTGGCCGCCGGAGAGCGCGGTGACCACGCGGTCGGCCGCCTCGTCGAGTTCCAGCAGGTCGAGCAGTTCGCCGGTGCGGCTGCGGGCGGTCCGCCGGTCGAGCCCGTACAGCAGCCCCTGGGTGTGGAGCTCGTCGCGGACGCGCTGGTCGTCCCCCGCCCCGTGGCCCTGGCCGACGAACCCGATCCGGCGCCGGACCTCGGTGGGCTCGGCGCGCACGTCGTGCCCGGCGACGCTCGCGGTGCCCGAGGTGGGTTCGAGCAGCGTGGTCAGCATGCGCAGGGTGGTGGACTTGCCCGCCCCGTTGGGGCCGAGGAGGGCGACGAACTCGCCCTCCCCGACGTCGATGTCGACGCCCCGGACGGCCTCGACCGTCCGCTTGCCGACCCGGAAGGTCCGGGTCAGCTCGCGTGTGTGGATCATCCTCGCTCCTTATTAAAACTTGAATGCGAGGATGAGTGTGCACCATCGGTCGCCAGCATTCAAGTTTTAATAAGTTCCACCGGGCCGCCCCGCGCGAACGAGGCGGCCGGGACCGACACGCGTCCGTTCAGGGCCGTGCGCGGGAAGCGGTGGTCACTTCCCCGCCTTCGGCAGGCCGAAGGCCCCGGGGCCGTCGTCGGCCATGGTGTAGCGGCCCTCGCGCAGCGAGGCGATGAGCTGGCGGGTCCACCCGGTCTCGGCCTCGACCGTCGTCCGCCAGAGCCCGAACAGCTCCGCCACGTGCGGCGGCCTGCCGTGTTCCTGGTCCAGTCCCGCGCGCACCTCGGCGCCGACCCCCTCCAGCCCGGCCAGGCGCCGCTCCAGCATCGTCACCGCCTCGTCCCGCGGCAGCGCGGTCATCAGGGTGACCCCGGCGCAGAGCAGCGCGTGGTCGTGACCGGAGTGGCTCAACGCCGCGCGCAACAACCGGTGGAACTCGGCCTCGCCGTCGTCGGTCAGCGCGTAGGAGGTGCGGTCGACCACCTCGTCGCCCTCGGCGACGAACTCGCGCAGCTTCCCCTCCCGGCTGAGCTTGCGCAGCGCGTGGTAGATCGACCCCCACTTGACATTGGCCCACTCCCCGGCGTTCCAGGAGAGCAGTTCCCGACCCACCCGATACCCGTGCGCCCGACCGTGGATTCGCACCACGCCCAGGACCAACAACCGCGTCGCCGACATCGCCACCCTCGTCCGAACTCGATGGGCCCCAGCCTACGAGGGGCGGCCGCGGGGACGGTCCGGTCCAGACACGACGAACGGGGCGGCGCCGTCCCCTCCGGGGGGAAGGGGACGGTCCGCCCCGTTCGGGGTCGCGGATCGGAGGCGGCTCAGCAGCCCCCGGCGACCGCCGGGATGATCGAGACCTGGGCGCCGTCGGCCACCTCGGTCTGGAGGCCCTTCTCGAACCGCACGTCCTCGTCGCCCACGTACACGTTGACGAAGCGGCGGACCTTGCCCGCGTCGTCGAGGATCCGGGCGCGGATGCCCGGGTAGTTGGCCTCCAGGTCGTCGATGACCTCGGCGAGGGTCGCGCCCTCGGCGGTCACCTCGGAGGCGTCGTCGGTGTAGGTGCGCAGGATGGTGGGCACGCGGACGCTGGCGCTCATGTGGGTGTTCTTCCTTCGTCGGATGGGTGCGGGATCCGAAAGCACGTCACCGGATCCCGCGAGGTCGTCGGGGAGGCCGCGGCGGCCCCTACAGCAGGCCCGCCTCGGCGAACGCGGACAGGGAGGGGGCGATCGTGGCGGTCACGCCCGCGTCCACGGCGTTGAGGGTCTTGAGCCCGTCACCGGTGTTGAGCACGACGGTCTCGGCCTTCGGGTCGAGCCTGCCCTCGCGCACGAGCTTGCGCAGGACGCCGGTGGTGACGCCGCCCGCCGTCTCGGCGAAGATCCCCTCGGTACGGGCGAGGAGGTTGATGGAGTCGACCACCTCGGCGTCGCTCACGTGCTCCACGGACCCGCCGGTGCGCTGGGCGATGTCCAGGACGTAGGGCCCGTCGGCCGGATTGCCGATGGCCAGCGACTTGGCGATGGTGTCGGGCTTGACGGGCTGGATGACGTCGTGGCCCGCCTCCCACGCCTTCGCGACCGGGGAGCAGCCGGTGGCCTGGGCGCCGAAGATCCTGTACGGGCGGTCCTGGACCAGGCCGAGCTTGATCAGCTCCTGGAAGCCCTTGTCGATCTTGGTCAGCTGGGAGCCGGAGGCGATCGGGATGACGATCTGCTCGGGCAGGCGCCAGCCGAGCTGTTCGGCGATCTCGTAGGCCAGCGTCTTGGAGCCCTCGCCGTAGTAGGGGCGCAGGTTCACGTTGACGAAGCCCCAGCCCTCGCCGGCGGGGTCGCCGATGAGCTCGGAGCAGAAGCGGTTGACGTCGTCGTAGTTGCCGTCGATGGCCACGACCTTGCCGCCGTAGACGGCCGCCATGACGACCTTGCCCTCCTCCAGGCCCGCGGGGATGAACACGCAGGACTCGAAACCGGCGCGGGCGGCGGCGGCGCCCACGGCGCCGGCGAGGTTGCCGGTGGAGGAGCAGGACAGGGTGGTGAACCCGAAGGTGCGGGCGGCCTCGACGGCGATGGCGACCACGCGGTCCTTGAAGGAGTGCGTCGGGTTGCCGGAGTCGTCCTTGACGTGGAGGGAGTCCAGGCCGAGCTCGGCGGCGAGGCGGTCGGCGCGGACCAGCGGGGTCAGGCCGGGGTTCATGTTCGGGAGTTCGGCGACGTTGGTCGGCACCGGAAGGAGGGAGCGGTAGCGCCAGATGTTGTTCGGGCCGCTCTCGATGTCGGCGCGGGTGACGGCCCCGAAGTCGTAGGCGACCTCGAGGGGACCGAAACAGAACTCGCAGGCGAACCTGGGGGTGAGGTCGTAGCGCTCACCGCACTCGCGACAGGACAGCGCGGTCGCGGGGCCGAAGGAGCGGACGGAGGTGGGTTCTGTGGCGGCAATCGCCATGGCGAGGCGTCTCCCCTCATCTTTCCTGGTGGCCACCTTGACCCCAGGCCGGAGTTGGCACCTGCCTCAGCCGCCTCGCGAGGAGCGCGAGTATCGCATGCTGAGATGGTTGCCGGGGCTTCGCAGGGCCGGTCCCTCCACCCCTCTGGATGAGCAATATGAAATTGTGCGCCGATCCCGTCGGATCCGCACGGTCACTGTAACGGACACGTTGACCGGCTTTCCACATGTGGTGACCTGGATTACACGAAACCGCTCACATGGTGAGATGCTCCCTGGTCAGAGCCGTCAGAGTGCACGTGCTCGGTTTCCGGGGTGTGACGCGCGCCCGCGTTGCCCCCGCGCGGGTTTGGGGCCCCGGTCCGCAGGCGAGACTCCAGGGAACACCCCGCCCCGCACCACCCCCCGCTCACGGGCGGCAGACCCTTCCGCGCCACCGAGAGGACGAGCACGTGGACAAGGCACAGATCCTCATCGCCTCCAACCGGGGACCCGTGTCCTTCTCGACCGCCGACGACGGCTCCCTGGAGTACCGCAGGGGCGGCGGCGGACTCGTGTCGGGGATGATCTCGGTGGCCTCCGAGATCGACGGCCTCTGGGTGTGCGCCGCCCTGTCGCCCTCCGACCGCCGCGCCGCCGCCGAGGCCCCGGGGGCCCGCCTGGACCGCACGCACGACCTGGATGGCATGCGCGTCCACATGCTGGACATCCCGGAGGAGACCTTCGCGGGCGCCTACACCGGGATCGCCAACTCGACCCTGTGGTTCACGCAGCACATGCTGTACGACACCCCGAACAAGCCGTCCTTCGGCTCCGCGTTCCGTCGGCGGTGGGAGGACTACACCGCCTACAACAACGCGTTCGCCGAGGCCCTGGTGGCCGGGGCCGCCGACAACGCGCGCGTGGCCGTGCAGGACTACCACCTGGCGCTGGTGCCGCGCATCCTGCGCGCCCGGCGCCCCGACCTGCGGATCGCGCACTTCTCGCACACCCCGTGGGCCCCGCCGGAGTACTTCCGGATGCTGCCCGACCAGGTCGCCCGCGAACTGCTGGAGGGCATGCTCGGCGCCGACCGCCTGGGCTTCCACAGCCCGCGCTGGGCCGACGCGTTCCTGCGGTGCTGCGCGGAGATCCTGCGCGCCGACGTGGACCTCGCCAAGCGCACGGTCGAGCACGGCGGACGGGTGGTCGAGGTGGGCGTGCACGCCCTGGGCGCGGACGAGGAGGGGCTGCGCGCGAGCGCGGCGGACCCCCGCGTCGCGGAGCGCCGGGAGACTCTGGAGGAGGTCGTCGGCGACACCCGGCTGATCGTGCGGGTGGATCGGACCGAGCTGTCCAAGAACATCGTGCGCGGCCTGGAGGCGTACCGGGAGCTGCTGACCGCGCACCCGGAGTGGCGCGGTCGGGTCACACACCTGGCGTTCGCCTACCCGAGCCGGGGAGACGTTCCCGAGTACCAGGAGTACACCGACGCGGTGCTGCGCGTGGCCAAGGAGATCAATGAGGAGTTCGGCACGGCCGAGTGGGCTCCGCTGGTCCTGGAGGTCAACGACGACTACCCGCGTTCGCTGGCGTCCTTCCAGATGGCCGACGTGCTTCTGGTCAACCCGATCCGGGACGGTATGAACCTGGTGGCCAAGGAGGGACCGGTGCTGTCGGAGCGGGACTCGGTGCTGGTGCTGTCGCGTGAGGCGGGCGCGGCGGACGAGCTGGGCGGGGACGCGCTGCTGGTCAACCCGTACGACACCGTGGAGACGGGCGAGGCCCTGCACCGGGCGCTGTCGATGGGAGCGGACGAGCGTCGGGCACGGCGCGGACGGCTGCGGGAGGCCGCCGTGGCGCTGCCGCCGCGGCGGTGGTTCCAGGACCAGCTGCGCTCACTGGGCTGAGGGGCGGCCGGGACCGCGGGGTGGCGGAGTCGGCTCCGCCACCGGTCTCAGCCCGCGACCCGGGCCGCGAAGGCCCGGCCGTCCTCGGGCAGCACCTGGCCGCCGTCGACCACCAGGGCCTGGCCGGTGATGAAGGACGTCCCGGGACCGGCCAGGAACAGGCAGGCCGAGGCGATGTCGTCGACCTCCCCGATCCGGCCGAGCGGGATCGCCGAGCGCATGCGCTCCAGATAGTCCTGGCCCAGCTCGTCCAGGCCCTCACGTACGCGCGGTGACCAGAGAACCACGCCTGGAGTGGCCGTGGGGCGGTTTCACGCGCGTTCTCGCGCGGGGAAGCGGGGTCCGGGAGCGGCGACCGCCGGGGTCAGGACTCGGCCGGATCCGCGTGCTCGCCCCCTCCGCCGTGGTCGGCGTCGGGGCCCGGCGCGCCGGCGGCGGCGAGGATCTCCTCGATGACCTCGGACTTGGCCTGCGCGTAGTCCTGGATCCGGTCCCACGTCCGTTCAGCCAGTTCGCGCTTGTGCGCCTCGTAGCGCTCACGGGCGTCGGCGTCGGCGATCAGCCGGTCGCGGAGGGCGCGCATCCGCTCGACCTCGACGCAGCCGTCGGTGAGCACGTGCAGGTTGAGGTTGACGTTGGGGCCCTTGAGGAGCCGGTGCTCGTACCAGTGGGGTTCGCGGATGACGAGGCTGTACCCGGCGGCCTCCAGGTCGGGGAGGTAGGCGGGTTCGTCCGCGGAGTCGGCGACCACGAGCAGGAGGTCGAGACAGGGCTTGGCCGCGAGCCCCGGTACCGCGGTGGAGCCGACGTGTTCGAAGAGCAGGACGCGGTCGCCGAGCGCGGCGTGGGCCCGGTCGGACTCACGCCTGAACAGATAGGGCCATTTGGGGTCGTACTCGGACAGGTGCACACGCCCGTTGACGAGGTTGCGGTGTTCGGGACGGATCCCGGTCACCGACCCGCCTCGCGAGGGCAACGGTGACGCTTCAAGGGGTGACATTCCACAAAGCCTTCTCTCCTGGCGCGCCCACGTCAAGACGGCCGGGCGTGCTTACATATGCACGCGCACAAATGACCACCCAAGGTGGATGACCAGTCACGACAGGCGACGACCCTGAGGTTGGCGCGGTTCCGCGCCGGGGTGGGTCCGGCGCCGAGGACGCCGGGGACCGCCCTCCGTCGCCGGCGGGCGGGCCCGTGCGGAGGCCGCCGCGGCGGTGTGCGGGCAGCACGAGGCGGTCGGTGGTTCGGCACCCCTGTATCGAGTGGGCCCGGTGAGGGGCGGGCGGCGCCAGGGCGGATCGTCGGGCCGTGGACGACGGGCGCGGGCGGTTCGACGCCCCGGAGCGGCCGCCGACGCCGGACGCCGACACCCCTCGCACGGTCCGCCGGCTACCTCCCGCGCGGTTTGCGGCGCCGACCGCCCTTCCGACGCGACGGCGGCTCCTGCTCCCCGGCCTCCCTGCCGCGTTCGGCGGCGATCCCCTCTTCCTCCTCGCGGCGCTCCTCACGCACGCCGTAGGGATCGGCGGTCGAGCGCCGCACCCACACCACGGCCAGGAGGACGCCCAGGACCAGCACCGCGCCGATGCTGGCGAACCAGGCCCACAGGGGGACGCGCGGTCCCTGGTCCGCGCGGTCGGCCAGGTCCTCGAGCGGAACGCCCCCGGCGCTCTCGGCGGCCTGGGCCTGGGCCGAGGGCAGGTGGAGCGTGGGCAGCCCGTCCGGGCCCTCCTGGGATCCCTCCACGAGCGACTGACGGATCTGCTCGACGCTCAGTCGCGGGTACTCCGCGCGCAGCAGTGCCGCGGCCCCGGCCGCCATGGCGGCGGCGTAGGGGGTCCCGGTCACCTGGTCCTGTCCGCCGTCCGCGTCCGCGACGGCCAGGTCGGCGCCGGGGGCGGTGAGTTCGATGGTCTGCGTCGCGGGGCTGTCGGGGATCAGGGCGCCGTTCTCGTCGACCCCGGCGACGGAGAGGACGCTGGGGTCGTCGCCCCCCGCCGGACCCACGACCAGGACGCCGGACTCGGTCGCCTCCCGGGTCGCGGCGCGCAGGTCGTCATCGGGGGCGTCCACCGCGCTGATCTCCCCGGCGCCGTCGGCGCCGACCGTTCCGCCGGCGGTTCCGGTACCGGCCGCGCCGGTGGTCCCCGTGGGGCCGGCGGCCCCGTCCGTCGCTCCGGTGCCGGCCGCCTCGGGCAGCAGGATGACGTGGGCGCCCTCGTCGGCCGCGTAGCGGACCGCGTCCGGGAGCGCGTCGTCGGTGGGCAGGACCAGCAGGCCGGCCTCCGGGGCCACACCGAGCACACCGCCCTCGGCGTCGCGTCCGTGCCCGTGGCTGGCGACCAGGACCGCCAGCGCGGTGCCCTCGTCGAGGTCGCCCTCGTTGGCGCCGAACTCGGTGTCGACGCGGACGTTGTCCACGAGGTCGGGGTGTTCCTCCGGGACCGGGACTCCGGGCAGGGCGACGACGGCGCCCTGGCCCTGGGTGACCGCCCACTCCTCCTGGGCGCCGATCGACACCAGGCCCCACTGCTCGGGACGGAGGTCGGGGAGACCGTCGCCGTCGGCCGCCGCCGGGGCGGCCGTGAGACCGATCACGGTGGCGACCGCGCATCCCGCGGCTCCGAAGCGACGCTTGCGTGTCCTGTTACGGTTGTTGCCCCCGAGCACGACGGGCTCCCTCGAACGTTGCGGCCAGCGTTTCACGGCCCTCCCCCGGACCACCGCAATTCTGTCACGAGCACAGGATTCCGGCGTGTACAAGTGGCCGGACGGTGAGGAAACGCAACTGTATCCCCCGTGCCAGTCCTCACGTCCGCGCTCCTCATCCGGCATGTCGAGTCGCTAGCATGAGTCGCGCCGATCCGGACCATCCAATTTCCCGTCCAGGGGGTGTCCCATGCCGAATATCGGTCCAACCGAGGACGGTCAGTCGGCCCTCGCCGAACGCGAACAACGCATCCTCGCCTTCGAACGCCAGTGGTGGAAGTTCGAGGGCTCCAAGGAACAGGCGATCCGTGACGAGTTCGGGTTCTCCGCGACCCGCTACTACCAACTGCTCAACGGGCTGGTGGAGCGGCCCGAGGCACTCGCCTTCGACCCCATGACCGTCAAACGTCTGCGTCGGCTGCGTGCCGACAGACGGCGCCAACGCAACGCACGCCAACTCGGAATACGGCTCTGACCCCGCCCGAACGCACCGGTCGCCCCGGCCCACCCTCCGCCGCGGATGACCCCTCCTCGACCGAGTAGGAGCCCCGGGCGGGTCGCACGGGCCACCCCCTTGCGGCACCGCCCCCCGGAAGGGGACACCGCGCCGGAGGCGCCGATCGAGGGCGGACCGGTACCCTGACCGCCCGGACGGCTCCGACCGCCGCGACCCGAAAGGCACGCGCATGTCCCTGCCCCGACCGAGTACGGACGCCGGACGCGCCGCGCTCGACTCCCTCCTGGCCGAGCCCGCCAAGGCCCTGGCCGCCTTCGACTTCGACGGAACCCTGGCTCCCATCGTCGACGACCCGCGCACATCCGCGCCCTTCCCCGGTGTCGTGGACCGCCTCGCCGAACTGGCCGGACTCATCGGCTCCGTCGCCGTGGTCACCGGCCGCCCCGCCGCCACCGCCGTGCGCCTGGGTGGGCTCGACCGGGTTCCCGGCATCACCGTCCTCGGCCACTACGGGGCCGAGCGCTGGGCCGACGGGCGCGTTCTGGCCGCCGACCCTCCGCCCGGCGTGGACCTGGTTCGACGTGAGCTCCCCGGCCTGATCGACCGCGTCGGCGCGCCGGAGGGCACGTGGATCGAGGACAAGGGCCGTTCTCTGGCCGTGCACACCCGCCGCACCGCCGACCCCGACGGCGCGCTCGCCCTGCTGACCCCGTCCCTGAAGGCGCTGGCCGAGCGGGCCGAGCTGCGGGTGGAGCCCGGGCGGATGGTGGTCGAACTCCGTCCACAGGGTGTGGACAAGGGTGCGGCACTGACCGAGCTGGTGCGGACGTCGGACGCGCGCACGGTCCTCTACGCGGGCGACGACCTCGGCGACCTGCCCGCCTTCGACGCCGTGGCCGACCTGCGCGCGCACGGCGTCGCCGGGCTGACCGTGTGCTCCTCCTCCGAGGAGGTCACCGCCGTGGCCGAAGCCGCCGACCTCGTCGTTCCCGGCCCCGCCGGGCTGAGCGACCTCATCGCCGACCTCACGGCGTCGATCCGTGGGCCTGGGGCGTGAGCGCGGCCCGCGCCGCCGAACGCAACTCCCCCAGCCCCGTCCGCTCCCGGCCGTAGTGCACGGCGTTGGTGAGCACGCCGACGTAGCGGCCGCTGGCGGGGTGCATGAACAGGCTGGTCCCGGTGTACCCGTTGTGGTAGACGACCCCTTCCGGGGTGACCAGCCATCCCAGTCCCCGCCCGAGGCGGTGGCCCGCGTCCACGTGCGGCTGCCAGCTCTCCCGCGCGAACGGCGACGGGACCGGACCGCCGCAGCCCTCACCGATCCGGAGCAGCTCGCGGGCGAAGGCGCCCAGGTCGATGGCGGTGGTGAACACCCCGGCGTGCCCCGCCACGCCGCCCATGAGCGCCGCCGCCTCGTCGTGGACCACCCCCCACCCGGGAGCGGCGCCGGCCAGACGGCGCTCGGTCGGTGCCACGGAGGGAGAACGCGCCAGCGGGCCGAAGGTCGTGGAGCGCATCCCCAGTTCGTCCCACAGGTCGTCGGCCAGTCGGTCCAGGCGGGCCCCGTACCGGCGTTCCAGGAGCAGCCCGAGCAGGATGAAGCCGCGGTCGACGTACCGGTGGTGGCCGCGGTCCTCCAAGGGGTCGGCCAGGATCGCCTCGGCCAGGTCCTGGTCGGTGCCCACGTAGCGCTCCAGCCAGGTCACCGGGTTGAGTCCGCTCGTGTGGGTGAGGATCTCGCGGATGGTCACGCCGGCGCCCGGGAGGCCGTCGGCGGACAGGTATTCGGACATCGGGGCGTCCAGGTCGAGAACCCCCTCGCCGACGGCCCGGCCCACGAGCGGCCAGGTGGCCATGACCTTGGTCAGGCTCGCGACGTCGTAGAACACGTCCGGGGCGGTCTCCGCCTCCCCGTCCACTCTCCCGACCGCGACGAACTCCCACATCCCGCCGGTCCCGATGACCGCGGCGCCGCCGGGCATCCACCCGGCGTCCACCATCACCTTCAGGACTCCGCGGATCCGCCCCCCGGTCTCCGTGAGCCAGTCACCGTCACGCACGACACGCCTCCCCCGTGGTGGTCACCCTCTCGGCGGATACCCCGTTAATCACTCGTTGTCACACCCGCGCTGGTCACGCACGGTACGAAACCCTCATCGGCCACGCCCGTAATGCCTGCTGGTCAGAGCAGGAAGTAAGGTGTCGCCCATCGAGCTCGGAGGAGGACGATGAGCAGCCAGACCCCCGTACCCGCCGGATTCCGCGGCGTCGCGGGCAACATCGGGATCAAGGACCCCAAGGACGACTTCTTCGCCGTGGTGTCCGAGGTTCCCGCGCACGTGTCGGCCGTGTTCACCAAGTCCCGGTTCGCCGGGTCGAGCGTGGTGATCAGCCGTCAGGCGGCGGCGGACGGCCGCGCGCGCGGTGTCACGGTCATCGCGCGCAACGCCAATGTGGCCACCATGACGGGCGAGGCCAACGCCCGCGAGGTGCGAGAGCGCGTGGCGCGCGCGGCGGGGGTGGAGCCCGAGGAGATCCTCGTCGCCTCCACGGGAGTGATCGGCAAGCCGTACCCGATGGACAAGGTCCGGGCGCACCTGGACGCGCTGCCCGCCGAGTTCCCCCCGGCCGATCTGGACCGTGCGGCGGCGGCGATGATGACCACCGACACCCACCCCAAGACGGCCTCGGCCCGGGCGGGGTCGGCCACGGTGACCGGCATCGCCAAGGGCGTCGGCATGATCGAGCCCAACATGGCGACCATGCTGGCCTGGTTCTTCACCGACGCCGACCTCGACCAGCCGGTGCTGGACGCGGTGTTCCGCCGGGTCGTGGACCGCACGTTCAACGCCCTGAGCATCGACACGGACACCTCCACCAGCGACTCGGCGGCGATCTTCGCCAACGGGCTCGCCGGTCCGGTGGACACGGCGGAGTTCGAGGAGGCGCTGTACGGGGTGGCGCTCGAGCTGGTGCGGATGATCGCCTCCGACGGCGAGGGCGCCAGCAAGCTGGTCGAGGTGCGGGTGACCGGTGCGCGCGACGACGCCCAGGCCAAGCGGATCGGCAAGACGGTCGTGAACTCGCCGCTGGTGAAGACGGCCGTGCACGGCGCGGACCCGAACTGGGGCCGGGTGGCGATGGCGATCGGCAAGTGCGAGGACGAGACCGACGTCGAGCCGGACCGCGTGCGGATCCTCTTCGGGGACGTGGAGACGTTCCCGGCCGAGGCCACCGACGAGGTCCTGGCCCGCGCCGCCGAGCACATGAAGGGCGACGAGGTGGTGATCTCCGTGGACCTGGGGATCGCCGACGGCGCCTTCACCGTGTACGGCTGCGACCTGACCGAGGGCTACATCCGGATCAACGCCGACTACACCACCTGATCCGACGACGAACGCGTGGGAGCCCTCCGTGGGGGGCTCCCAGGGGAGGGCGGCCGAACGTGCCGGAGACCGGTGTGATCGACGACGCCACCTTCACCGAGCACGCCGAACGCCACCGCCACGAGCTGCGCGTGCACTGCTACCGCATGACGGGCTCCTTCACCGAGGCCGAGGACATGGTGCAGGAGGCCCTGCTGCGGGCCTGGCGCAACCGCGCCAGCTTCGAGGGGCGCTCCACGTTCCGCGCCTGGCTGTACCGGATCGCGACCAACGTCTGCCTGGACGCCCTGGCCCGGCGCGGCCCGCGTCGGGCTCCGAACGCCACGGCGCCCAGCGCCTCACCGTTCACCGGGGTCACCTGGCTCCAGCCCTACCCGGACGAACTCCTGGACCGTGCCGCGCCGGAGGAGGAGGGGCCGGAGGCGCGGGCGGTCGCGCGCGAGACCGTCGAACTCGCCTTCCTCGCCACCCTCCAGCACCTGCCGCCGCGCCAGCGCGCCGTGCTCATCCTGCGTGACGTCGTCGGGTGGACCGCCGACCACACCGCGAGCGCGCTGGAGATGACCGTTCCCTCCGTCAAGAGCGCGCTCCAGCGGGCCCGGGCCACCCTGCGGGACGTCCTACCGCCGCGCCGGGCGGAGTGGGGTCCGGCCACGGCGCCCAGCGAGGAGGAACGCGCCGTCCTTCGCCGCTTCGTGGCGGCGTCCCAGAACGCCGATCTGGAGGGGTTGGCCGCCCTGCTGCGCGAGGACGCGCGCCAGACCATGCCGCCCGCGTCGCTGGTCTACGACGGCCGCGCGGCGATCCTCGACATGTGGCGTCCGGTCCTCACCGGTGACGGGGCATGGGGTTCGTGGATCTCGGTGCCGGTGGCCGCCAACCGCCGACCGGCCGCCGTCAACTACGTGCGCGCCCCGGGAGAGGACGCGTACACGGCGGTCAATCTGGACGTCCTGCGGATCGAGGACGGCCGCATCGCGGAGATCACCACGTTCGGCCCCGAGATCCTGCCCGCGTTCGGGCTGCCGTTGACCCGTGAGCCCTAGGACGTGTTCCGCGAGACACGCCCCGGTCCGAGGATTTCCCACGCGGGACCGATTCCTTTTCCGGAGCGCGGCGGTCATACGGGTGACAGGGCGGCGGCAGCGAACCGCCGCCGGGAACCCAGGAAAGGCGACCGCCATGACCGAGTACACGAGGACCGCGACCCCCGACCCCGCCCTGAGCGCCCTGGACCGCCTGGCGGGCACCTGGAAGGTCGGCGGAGGCGCGGAGGGGACCGTCACCTTCCGGTGGATGCCGGGCCGGCACTTCCTCGTCCAGGACGTCAGGCTGGTCCAGGGCGGGCAGGCGATCATCGGGATGGAGGTCATCGGCCGTGAGAGGCCGTTCGGCGCCGAGGAGCCGAGCGCCGACATCCGGTCGCGGTTCTACGACGCCCAGGGCAACACCTTCGACTACGTCTACGAACTGGAGGGGGACACGCTCACCATCTGGGGCGGGGAGAAGGGCTCGCCCGCGTTCTACGAGGGGACGTTCTCTCCGGACGGTGACACCGTGAGCGGTCCGTGGACCTACCCGGGCGGCGGTTACGAGTCCTCCATGACACGGATCGGCTGAGGCCGTTCCCTCGGGGAGGGGCGGTTGCCCCGGGGCGCGGATCCGCGTTGGCTGGGTCCCATGACCGAACCGCGCACCGACCGCCTCACCCTTCGTCCGTGGCGGGAGTCCGACCTCGACCCCTGGGCGGCGATGAACGCCGACCCCGCCGCGCCCGAGGGTCCCCTGCGGCCGAACGTGCTCTACCGCATCGCCCGCGACGCCCGGGGCTGACGGCGGCAGGCGGGACCGCGCCCCCGGACGCGGGTGTGGCAGTCATACGGCGAACCCTCATGAGGGGCGGGGGCGGAGACGGACGAAGGGCAGATGCTGCCCGACCGCGCGGTAGTCCTCCTGGGAACCGTCGACGGAGAAGCCCATGAAGCGCACGAGTCTGCGTGCCGCCTTGGGGTGACGGGGCGCGTAGCGGGCCATGAAGTCGCCGCCCTCCTCGGTGCCGAGGGGGTGGGCGGTGACGGGGACGGTGCGCAGCCCGACCCGGATGCTGCTCTCGGGTGTGGCCAGGAGGTTCTGGTACCAGGCGGCCTTCGGGCCGAACCCGGAGCAGACCACGTAGCTGCCGTCCGTCCGATCGTGTTCGACGACCTCGATGACGACCTGGCGCCGCTTGCCCGACACGCGGCCGGTGTGGTTCAGCAGGAGGAACCGGCCGCCGAAGAGCCAGCCCAGGCGCATGCGGTAGAGGTGGATGGGGGCCCGGAACAGCAGGCGGCGGATGCCGGTCGGCGGTGCTGGGCGCTGGGTGATCTCCATGGCGGTGCCTTTCAGTCGTGGGTGAGGACGCTGGTGGTATCGCCGTAACCGCGGCGCAGCAGGCCGGTGAAGGCGTCGCGCAGGATGAGCCGGGTGACGGCGCTCTGGGCGACGAGGCCGATACCGGTCGCCGGGACGAGGGAACGGGCGAGGGCGCGGGCGCGCCGCTGGCGCTGCCGCACGACGGGGTGCAACCGCGCTTCGTACGTGTGGAAGGCGGCCCGGTGGTCGTCGTGCCGGTGCAGTGCCCGGGCCAGCAGGTAGCCGCCGGCCATGGCCATGGACGCGCCCTGCGCGGAGGTCAGGGTCATCGCTCCGCAGGCGTCGCCGACCAGGGCGATGCGGCCGGTGTGCCAGGACGGCATGGCGATCTGGGTGAGGCCGTCCATGAACAGGTCGTCTCGCGGTGCCTCGGCGAGCAGCCGGGGTGTGAGCCAGCCCGTGTCGGAGAAGGCGCCGCGCAGTGCGTCGCGCCGCTCGGTTCGCGGCGGGACGGACCGGTCGGCCGTGCGGTAGAGGAAGAGCGCGATCAGCTCGCCGGGCCTTCCGGTGGGGTACAGGACCGTCTGGCGGCCGGGCTCGTTGTGGTGGACGCGCCGGGGACCGAGCCCGTAGGTGTCCGGCACGGGATAGCAGGCCATCGCGTAGCCCAGGTGCCGCGCGAACCGTTCTTCCGGCCCGAAGGCGAGCTCACGGGTCGCCGAGTGCACCCCGTCCGCGCCGACGAGCAGGTCGAAGCTCTCGTGACCGCCGTCGGCGAAGGTGACGTCGACGCCGTCGGCCCGCTGCTCGGCGGCGGCGACGCGGTGTCCGTACCGGATCTCGACCCTGTCCCGTACGGCCCCGCCCAACGCCTCTTCCAGCGTGGTGTGCATCAGGGCGAGGTACGGTCCGCGGATCACCTTCTCCAGCAGTCGCCGCTCGAGCCGGACCGTGACCCGTCCCACCCCGTCCACGTGGCAGATGCTCTCGGCCGGGAGCTGGCGCTCCGCGAGCCGATCGGCGATGCCCATGCGCGCGGCCACGTCGTAACCGGTGCCGAAGAAGTCGATGCCGTAACCGCCGAGCCGTCCGTGCGGCGCACGCTCGACCACGACGGGGGTATGGCCCCAGTGGTGCAGCCAGTAGGCGAGGGTGAGACCGGCGATCCCGCCGCCGGAGATCAAGACCCTCATGAGTCGGCCCCGATCAGCTCGCCCAGCGCCGCCAGCGCGGACTCGACGGACAGCTCCGCGTCCAGCAGGTGGTGCAGCACCATCCCGTCCAGCAACGCCGTCACCAGCGTCGCCGTCCCCGTCCTTCGCTCGGCGGACCAGTGGGGGTTCAGCGTCCCGAGCCAGTCGGCGATCTGGCCGCGCGCCTCCCGCAGCCCCGCCCGCAGCGCGTCGCCGAGCTCCGGCTGGCGTATCGCCCCCACGATGAGCTCCACCGACAGCCGCACGACCTTCTCGTCGCCCCCGACCCGGGGCACCACGTCCCGCATCGCGTCGAGCGCGGACCCCGCGTCCGGTGCGGCCAGCAGCGCCTCGACGACGGGCATCATCACCGCGTCGCCCGCCCGCCGCGCGATCTCCAGACGCAGGGCGGGCAGGCCGCCGAAGTGGTAGTGGATGAGCCCCTGGTTGGCGCCGCCGCGCTCGGCCACGGCGCGGGTGGTGACGGCGGGCCAGCCGCCCTCGGCGAGCAGGGCGAGCCCGGCTTCGACGAGTTCCTCGCGTCGGCGCCGCCCACGAGTGGAATTTGGTCGCTCGACTAAATTGGTCATGTGACCAATCAACCATGCCGCGCGACGGTCCCGCAAGTCACACCGCGCCGGGACGACGACGAGGGCCCACCGGCCGCCGACCTCGCGGTCGCGCACCCGGTGGGCCCGGAACGGATCTCCTACACGTGGACGGCCGGCGCGGCCTCCTCGGCCTCGCCCTCACCGGCCGGGTGGCCCGCGCGCATGAACAGCGACAGCACGGCCGACGCCAGCATGAGCGCCGCGGCGATCCCGAACGCCAGGTGCAGCCCGTCCAGGAAGGCCAGGTTGCTGGCCTCGGCGACCGCTCGCACGGTCTCGGCGGAGGCTCCCTCCGGCACGACGGACCCGCCCTGGGCGACGGCGCTCTGTATGTCCGTCAGCTCACCCGCGGCCGGTTCGGCCAGCCCGGCCGCGGCGAAGTGGCCGGGCAGGGTCGCCATGATGCTCAGCGACATCACCGCGCCCAGCGCCGCCGTGCCCAGCGAGCCGCCCAGCTGCATGGCCGCCTGCTGCACGGCCGAGGCCACCCCCGCGAAGCGCAGCGGCGCGTTGCCGAGGATCGCGGCCGTGGCGCCGGTCATGACCAGGCTCAGCCCCATGCCGACCAGGACGAACGCGACGGAGATGTAGGGGACCCCGGTCTCCCCGTCCAGGCGGGACAGCATGAACATCCCGAGCGCCGACATCAGCAGGCCGGCCGTCGTCGGAGCGCGGGCGCCCACCCGGTCCAGCACCCGGCCGGCGATCGGCGAGGTCAGGCCCATGGTCGCGGTCATCGGCAACAGCTGGAGCCCGGTCTCGGCCGGGGACATCCCGCGCACGCCCTGGAGGTAGAAGGTCACGAAGAACAGCCCGCCCATGAGGCTGACCGCCATGCACGCCGTGAGCACCGCGCCGATGGCGATCGACGGGTTCGCGAAGAGTCCCAGGGGGATGAGCGGGTCCCGGGGCCGCTGCTCCCAGAGCACGAAGGCCGCGCCCACGACGAGGGCGACGGCGAGCGATCCCAGGGTGACCGGGGCGGTCCACCCGGCGGTCGGCGCCTCCACCAGAGCCCAGACCAGCGCGAACATCGCCACGCTGAGCAGCGCGATGCCCGGGAGGTCCATGCGGGCGCCCGGGTCGGTGGCCTGGTTCGGGCCGAGCAGCCACAGCGCCAGGACGACGGTCACCACGCCGACCGGGAGGTTGATGAAGAACACCGCCTGCCAGCCGAAGGCGCCCACCAGGATCCCGCCGACGATGGGGCCGCCGGCGGTCGCGGCGCCGATGAGGCTGCCGAAGACGCCGAACGCCCGGCCGAGCTTGTCCGGCGGGAAGGTGGCGCGCAGCAGTCCCATGGTGGCGGGCAGCAGCAGCGCCCCGAAGATCCCCTGGAGCATGCGGAAGGCGATGAGCATGACCACCCCGACGGACAGCCCGATCGCCACCGAGGACAGCACGAAGCCGATCACGCCGACCAGGTAGGTGCGCCGGTACCCGAAGCGGTCGCCGAGCTTGCCCGCGGTGATGAGGAAGACCGCCAGGCCGAGCAGGTACCCGTGGGTCACCCACTGGAGTTCGGCGAGGGAGGCCCCCAGGCTCTCCCCGATCGCCGGGTTGGCCACGGCCACGATCGTTCCGTCCAGCGCCACCATCATCACGCCGAAGGCGATGGCGACCAGTGTCGACCACGGACTTCGCCGCAGCCGCTCCGCCCTGGACATGGGCAGGGCATCCCCGAGTGTCATGACTTCCCCCAGTCTCGAATCCGCTGGGCTAGACTATGTCAGCGGCTGACAGTTTGCAGCAAGTGATTTTTGACTGTGACTGACGTAATATTCCGTCGGCAGAACGTCCAGGAGAGGAGGGGTGACCGATGGCGGGAGGACCGGTGACGGACACGGCCGGGGCCGAAGGCGTGGGACTGCGCGAGCGCAAGAAGGCGCGACTGCGCCAGAACCTGATCGATTCGGGACTCCGTCTGTTCCTCGAACAGGGGTACCACGGAACGACGACAGAACAGATCGCCGCCAGCGTCGGCGTCTCCCAGCGGACCCTCTTCCGCTACTTCGCCACCAAGGAGGAACTCCTCCTGGAGGCCCTGGCGGGCATCGACGAACTCTTCCTTTCGGCCCTGCGCGCCCGCCCGGCCGACGAACCCCCGCTGACCGCGCTGCGCAACGCCATCCAGGACCACTGGAACGGCGTCGACCCCCAGACGCGCGACTTCCTGAGCCGCGCCGCCACCGTCCTGAAGGACGACCCCGCGGTGGTCGCCGCGATGACGGGCTCCTGCCGACGCCACCAGGAGCGGATCTCGGAGGTCGTCGCCGAGCGCGCCGGGGTCGACCGCGCCACCGACCCGCGCCCCGACGTCCTGACCGCCGTCTTCCTCTCCGTGGTCGGCACGGCCCGCGAGTCCTGGACCGCGTCCGGCTCCACCGACGCCGACGACCTGCTCAGGGCCGCGCGGGAACGGCTCGACCTCGTGCCCGGGGCCGTCGGCGGCGACTGGGGGACGGCGGGTGCCTGACACACACCGCGCCCGCTCCCGGAGCCTGAGGACCGGGGGCGGGCGCGGCGGGTCAGGGGGAAGCGGTCACCAGAGGTCGACCTCCGGGTTCGCGGCGGCCCGTACCTCCTCCCGGGCGTGCCCGGCGCTCGACGCGGCCAGGGCCAGGTCGGCCAGGCGGCGGCACTCCTCGCGCGTGTGGTGGGCGAGCGCGTGGCGGACGGCGGGCAGCGCGGGGGCCGACATGGACAGACTGCTCACCCCCGACCCCACCAGCACCAGGGCCAGCAGCGGGTCGGCGGCGGCCTCACCGCACACCCCGACCGACCGGTCCAGCCGCTCCCCCGACCGGCCCACGGCCGCCACCAGGGACACCAGGGCGGGCTGCCAGGGGTCGAGCAGGTCGGGCAGCGAGCCCAGGGTGCGGTCGGTGGCCATCGTGTACTGGGCGAGGTCGTTGGTGCCGATCGACACGAAGTCGACGTGCGCCAGGATCCGGTCGGCCAGCAGCGCGGCGGCGGGGACCTCGACCATGACGCCCACCTCCGCCAGCCCCGCCCCCCTGGCCAGCGCCGCGAACTCCGCTGCCTCGTCGGGGGTGGACACCATGGGCGCCATGACGCGCGTGCGCGTGCCGGTCGCCCGCACGGCGGCGGCGATCGCCGTCAGCTGGTCGGTCAGCAGACCCGGCTGGTCGCGCGCGGTCCGGTAGCCGCGCACGCCCAGGGCGGGGTTGTCCTCGGGGCCGGTCCCGACGAACGGCAGCGGCTTGTCGGACCCCGCGTCCAGGGTGCGGACGGTGACCGCGCGGCCGGAGAAGGCCTTGAGCAAACGTGTGTACACGGCGGTCTGCTCGTCCACCGTCGGCGGCTCGGAGCGGTCCAGGAACAGGAACTCGGTCCGCAGCAGCCCCACACCCTCGCTGTCGTGCGCGGCCGCGTCCTCCGGGTCGCCCTCGCCCACGTTGAGCAGCAGGGCCACGGAGGAGCCGTCACGGGTGCGACCGGGTCCGGAGGACTCGGCGAGCAGGGCGCGGCGCCGCTCGTCCCGGCCGCGGATCCGCTCGACGGACTCCGCGTCGGGCTCGACGTCGACGGTGCCCGCGTCCCCGTCCACGGCCACCGCGGTCCCGTCCCGGAGGGTGTCGGCGTCCGCGCACCCCACGACGGCGGGGATGCCGAGCGCGCGGGCCAGGATCACCGTGTGGCTGGTGGGGCCGCCCTGCCGGGTGACGATCGCCAGCACACGGTCGGTGTCGAGCTGCACGGTGTCGGCCGGCGCGAGGTCGTCGGCGACCAGGACGTGGTCGTGGCCCGGGTCGGGAAGGCCCGGCATCGGCTCGTCGAGCAGGAGCGCGACGGCGCGGTCACGGATGTCGGCGAGGTCGGCGGCGCGCTCGGCCAGATAGCCCCCGGCCGCGAGCAGCAGTTCCTGGTAGGCGCCGACCGCCGAGTGGACCGCCCACGCGGCGGCCTCCCCCGCCTCCGCGCGCTCCCCGATCCGGCGGGCGAGCTCGGGGTCGCGGGCCATGAGGGCCTGCGCGGTGAGTACGGCCGCCCCGTCACCGGTCAGTCCGGCGGCGCGGGCGTCGAGCCACCGGGCCACGCCCTCCAGCGCGGCGCGCGCCCGGTCCGCCTCGGCGGCGGGGTCCTCGGCGGCGGGGGCGCGGTCAGGCAGGGTCGGGCGGGCGGCCATGCGCGCCACGGGACCGACGGCCGCGCCGGGGCTGGCGGGGACGCCCGCCAGGCGGGGGGTGTGCGCGGGAACGGCGTCCACCACGGTGGCGGTCTCCTCCACCGTGTCCTCCCCCGCGTCGGCCCCCGCACGGACCGCTTCCTCAGGGGTCGGTGTGTCTGGGCTCGGGTGGCCGGTCTTCGGCATCATCGCTCCTGGATCGGGTCCTTGCTCGTACTCGGCTCACCCCGGCCCCCTCTCGGAACCGACGGGTGTGTGCGAATGCCTCGTACACAGCCAATCGTGAAAGGCGGCGGAACACCAGTGGTCTGGACCAGGGATCGTGTCCTCCTCGGGGTCAAGGCTCGATGGTCACCTTGACCGCGGTGCCCGACGCCACCGTCTCGATGGCCTTGTGCACGTCGGACAGGCCCATCCGCTCGGTGATGAGGTCGCTGACCGGCACGGCTCCGGTCGAGATCAGCTCCAGGGCGCGACGGTTGTGGTCGGGGCTGGAGCCGTTCGCGCCGAAGATCGAGATCTCCCGGTAGTGCACGAGGTTGGAGTCCAGCCGGATGATCGGATCGTCCTTGGGCAGCCCGCCGAAGAAGCTGATCCGACCGCCGCGCGCGACCATGCGCAGGCCGTCCTCCTGGGCGCGACCGGAGGCGGCGGCGGTGATGACGACGTCGGCGCCCCGGCCCTCGGTCAGGCGGAGGACCTCGGCGACGGCGTCGGTCTCCTCCCCGCAGATGGCGGCGTCCGGCCGGACGATGTCCGCGGACATGTCGAGGCGTCCCCGGTTGATGTCCACCAGGAAGACCTTGGCGGCGCCCCTGGCCCGGGCCAGGCGGACGTGCAGGCAGCCGATCGGACCGGCGCCCATGACGACGACCGTGTCCCCCTCGCCGACCCCCGCGATCTCCTGCCCGTTGAGCACACAGGCCAGCGGCTCGGCCACGGACGCCTCAGCCATGCTCACGTTGTCCGGAACGCGGTTGACGCCGTCGACGGCCAGCACGGCCTCGGGGATGATCATGTACTCGGCGAAACCGCCGTCGTAGTGGTAGCCCATCGACTGCTGGCGGGAGCACACGGGCATCCGACCGGAGGAGCACTCGTGGCACTCACCGCAGGGGATGGCCGCGATGACCTGGACCCGGTCCTGCTCGGACCAGCCGGTGACGCCTTCACCGACCTCGGTGATCCGGCCGCTGATCTCATGGCCGATCACGCGGGGCGGGTCGATGTGGTGGTGGCCGTGGCGCGAGATCTTCACGTCCGTGCCGCAGGTGGAGCAGTTGGCGACGGCGATCTTGAGCTGGCCGGGCCCGGCGGTCGGTTCGGGGGCCTGCTCCAGGCGGATGTCACCGGGGGCGTAGAAGCGGGCGACGAGCATGTGGGGACCTTTCTGATGGTTCTCGGCCGCGCGCCGAGGACGGCGGCGCGCGGTGTCGGGGCGGACCGGCTTCGGCGGTCCGCCCCGGTCGGGTCGGGCTCCCGGCCTCAGCCGTCCCGCCGCGGGCCCAACAGCGCGAGCACGTCGGACGGGTCGGCGGCCGAACGGAGCCGGGCGGCTCGTTCCGGATCGGTGAGGACCGACGCCAGGGAGGAGAGCACGCCCAGGTGCTCGTCCCCGGAGGCGGCGATGCCGATGGCGACGTAGGCGGTGGGCCCACCCCAGTCGACCCCGTCGGGGAACTGGAGGAAGGCCAGCCTGGTCTCCTTGACCAGGGCCCGGGAGGCGTCGGTGCCGTGCGGGATGGCGATGCCCTCACCCACGAAGGTGGAGATCGAGGCCTCGCGCTCGTGCATGGCGGACACGTAGCCCGGTTCGACCGCGCCCAGCTCGACCAGCAGGGCCCCGCACTGGTCGACGGCGTCGGCCCGGTCGGAGGCGGTGCGGCCCAGCCGTACCGCGTCGGTGGTCAGGGTCAGTTCAGTCGGCAAGGGTCCCACCGTCCCGAATCGCCTGCTCGACGCGGGCGAACACCGGGTCCCCCAGGTACATCTGGAAGGCGATGACGACCTTGTCGGGCACCCGGGCGCGGGCGCGGTCGGCCAGTCCGGTGTGGCACAGGACCAGGTCGGCGTCAGCGGGGACCCGGTCCACCGGCGAGTGCGCGACGGTCACGCCGTAGGCCTTGAGCGTGCGCTGGAGCTGGGACGTGAGCAGCACGCTGCTCCCCATCCCGGCGTCGCAGGCGACGATGACCTTCTTGATGTCCGAGCCTTCGATGCTGCTCATGATGTCCTCTCCTTGTTCTGTTTCCCCTAGGCCGCCGACGACTCCGCGTTCTCCGCCTCCCGCGCCCTCTCCGCCTTGCGCTCGGCCCGGCCGAAGCCGAGCAGGGCGGAGGCGATGGCGAAGGAGACGACGGTGGCGACCGCGACCCCCGCCAGGACGGCGGGGTGGTCACCGCGGGGCGTGACGGCCATGAGCGCGATGATGCTGCCGGGCGAGGGAGTGGCGAGCAGTCCCGCGTCCAGGACCATGAAGGTCGCCAGGCCGGACATGCCGCCGCCGATCACGGCGAGGATGAGCTTGGGCTGGGCGAGGATGTACGGGAAGTAGATCTCGTGGATCCCGCCGAAGAAGTGGATGAGGATGGCGCCGGGGGCGGTGGCGCGGCTGATCTTCGGGCCGAAGAACATGCAGGCCAGGAGGATACCGAGGCCCGGACCGGGGTTGGTCTCGATGAGGAACTCGATGGCCTTGCCCTGCTCGGCCACGCGGGCGACGCCCAGCGGCGCCAGGACGCCGTGGTTGAGGGCGTTGTTGAGGAAGAGGACCTTGGCGGGCTCGACGATGATCGACACCAGCGGGAGCAGGCTCATGTCGATCAGGAACTGCACCCCCGCCCCGAGCGCCCGGGTGACGGCGCCGATCACGGGCCCGACCGCGTAGATCCCCGCGCCCGCGAGCAGCCCCGCCAGGATTCCGGCGCTGAAGTTGTTGACGAGCATCTCGAAGCCCGTGGGAATGCGGGGCTGGACGAGGCCGTCGAACTTCTTCATCAGGTAGGCCGCGAGCGGCCCCATGACCATGGCTCCGAGGAACATCGGCATGTCCACGGCCACGATGACACCCGTGGCGGCGACCGCTCCGACCACGCCTCCCCGCCTGTCGTACACCAGGTGTCCGCCGGTGTAGGCGATCAGCAGGGGGAGGAGATACGTGATCATCGGCCCGACGAGCTCGGCGAGGCTCTCGTTGGGCAACCAGCCGGTTTCGATGAACATGGCCGTGAGCAGGCCCCAGGCGATGAAGGCGCCGATGTTGGGCATCACCATGCTCGACAGGAATCCGCCGAACCGCTGGACGCCGGAGCGCACTGACGCCATGCTCGTCGTGGTCTGCTGGTCTGACATGGGGGAACCTCCTGGGAGGTGGCCGGCGCGATACGCGTGCCGGGTCGAATCTGTGGATGGTCGGGTTCAGACCGTGAGGACCGGGGGACCGGCGGCTTCCAGCTCCTCCGCCAGACCCTCGACGAGACCGGTGTCGGTGATGATCCGGTCGAGGTCCTCGACGCCCGCGAACCGGGCGAAGTGGTCGTTGCCGACCTTGGTGTGGTCCGCGAGGAGGACGGCGCGCCGTGACGACGCGATCATGCTCCTCTTGACCTCCGCCTCCGCCGTGTCGGGCGTGGTGAGCCCGCGTTCGACGGAGATTCCGTTGGTGGCCATGAACGCCACGTCGACGAAGGACTCGGCCAGCGAGCGCAGGGCCCAGGAGTCGACGGTGGCCTGCGTGCGGGCCCTCAGGCGGCCGCCGAGCAGCATCAGGTTGATGTTGGTCCGCGGCGTGAGCGTGAGGGCGATGGAGAGGGAGTTGGTGACCACGGTGAACTCACGGTCGCGTGGCAGCTGTTCGGCCATGCGCCCGGTGGTGGACCCGGCGTCGAGCAGGATGGCGCCCTCGGCCGGAAGCTCGGCCAGTGCGGCCTTGGCGATCCGTTCCTTCTCCTCGGTGAGCACGGAATCACGCATGTTGAGCGTGGGCTCGAAGCCCAGACGCTCGACGGGGATCGCGCCGCCGTGGACCCTGCGCAGGACCCCGTGGCGTTCGAGCGCCGTGAGGTCGCGACGGACGGTCTCGTACGTGACGTCGAACTCCGAGGCGAGCCCCGTCACGTCGACCCGGCCGTCCCGCCGGGCGCGTTCGAGGATCACCCTCTGGCGCTCTTCCGCGTACATGTTGGATCACCTGTGTTTCGGCGTGGTTTTCTGTGAGTTTAGCTGTGTTGCCCAGGACACACAAGAGGCATCACGACCCAATACCCCAACAGTCCCCATCGGCCGGCACCCTGTGCGCCACAATCCCCCACACCACCGAACACACGCCTCCCACCAGGCACGATCCAGGGCATCGAACCGCCCACGTCCGGGAAATCCCGCCCACCGCGACGATGAACCCCGCGTGACAACACCCTTGACACACGCAACCAAACACACATAATCAAAGCCATACCCACAAGCCGCACCGGGACGGGCGCAGACACGTCGGAGAGAGCCATGATCCTGACCCTCACGCCCAACCCGAGCGTGGACCACACCCTGGAGGTGGACGGCCTCGTTCGCGGCGAGGTCCTGCGGGTGAGCGCCACCCACGCGCAGCCGGGAGGCAAGGGCGTCAACGTCGCGCGGGCGCTGCTCGGTGCGGGTGTCCCGGCCCGGGCCGTCCTCCCCGTCGGCGGAGGCGGCGGCGCCGAGCTCACCGCCCTCCTCGACGACCTCCCGCAGGTCGCCGTGCCCATCGGGGGCGAGACACGCGCCAACATCGCGGTCACCGAGGCCGACGGCACCACCACCAAGCTCAACGCCCCCGGCCCGGTCCTGTCGGCCGCCGAGACCGACGCCCTCCTCGACGTCCTGGAGCAGGAACTGGCTCTGGACCCGGACTGGATCGTGGCGTGCGGCAGTCTCCCCTCGGGGGTACCCAGCGACCTGTACGTCCGCGTCGCGGAACTCGCCTCGGCCTACGGGGTCCCGCTCGCCCTGGACACCTCGGGGGAACCGCTCGCCAAGGCGGCCCACGCGGGCAGGGTGACCCTGCTCAAGCCCAACCGCGAGGAGCTCGCCGAGCTGACCGGACAAGACCTGCCCACCGTCGAGGCGGTCGTGGGAGCCGCCCGCGAGGTCCTCTCCTGGGGCAACGAGCTGGCCCTCGTGACATTGGGCGGCCATGGGGCCATACTCGTGGACGCCGAGCGAACCTGGTGGGCGCGCGGTCCCCGGGTACGCACCCGCAGCACTGTGGGTGCGGGCGACTGCGCCCTCGCGGGCTACCTCAGCGAGGACGGCCTCCCCGACAAGGGGCTGGGCCGCGCCGTGTCCTGGGGGACGGCCGCCGTCTCCCTGCCCGGTACGACCATCCCCACGCCGAACGACGTGGCCGCGCACGAGGCCACGGTCGTGGCCGACCCCGACCCGCGGTGGCGGATCGACGACCTGTGATCCGCCCCGCCGCCCTCGAGCAGAGAAGGACTGACATGCCCCAGCGCACCGTGACCGTCGGATCCCACCTCGGACTGCACGCCCGGCCCGCGGCCCTCTTCGTGCAGGCCGTCAACGAGACGGGCCTGCCCGTCACCATCGCCCGCGAAGGGCACGACCCGGTGGACGCGCGCAGCGTCCTGGCGGTCATGTCCATGGGCGCGGGGCACAACGAGACCGTGACCCTGGCCTGCGACGACGCCGACACCGCCGACCAGGCCCTGGACGGACTGGCGGAGCTGCTGGCCTCCGACATGGACACGGCTCCGTCCGGGGCCTGAGTCCGCGTCGCGTCCGGGGCCCGGACCCCGCCCCGGACCCCGTGCGGGAACCCGGGGCCCGCCCTCCGAACGGCGTGTCACCGCGGAGGGCGGGCCCCGTCCCGTGCGTTTCGGCACGTGGCCGGGAACGGTCTCAGCCCAGCAGCCGGATCGCCCGCTCGCGCATCTCCACCTTGCGGACCTTGCCGGTGACCGTCATCGGGAACTCGTCGACGACGTGGACGTAGCGCGGGATCTTGAAGTGGGCGATCCGCCCCTCGCAGAAGGCGCGGAGCCCGTCGACGCCGATGGGCTCGGCGCCCTCGCGCATGCGCACCCACGCCATGAGCTCCTCCCCGTACTTCTCGTCCGGGACGCCGATGACCTGCGCGTCCAGGATGTCGGGGTGGGTGTACAGCAGCTCCTCGACCTCACGCGGATAGACGTTCTCCCCGCCGCGGATCACCATGTCCTTGATCCGGCCGGTGATGCTGACGTAGCCCTCGTCGTCCATGACCGCGAGGTCGCCGGTGCGCATCCAGCGGCCCGCGTCGATCGCCTCCGCCGTGCGGTCGGGCATGTCCCAGTAGCCGAGCATGACCGAGTAGCCCCGGGTACACAGCTCGCCGGGGGTCCCGCGCGGGACGGTGGTCCCGGTGTCCGGGTCGATCACCTTGACCTCCAGGTGCGGACCCACCCGGCCCACCGTGGAGACACGGCGCTCCACCGTGTCGTCGCGGCGGGTCTGGGTGGACACGGGGGACGTCTCGGTCATTCCGTAGCAGATGGACACCTCGCGCATGCCCATTCTGCCCATGACCTGGCGCATCACCTCGACGGGACAAGGTGAGCCCGCCATGATCCCGGTGCGCAGCGTGGAGAGGTCGTAGTCGTCGAAGTCCGGCAGGGCCAGTTCGGCGATGAACATCGCGGGCACCCCGTACAGGGAGGTGCAGTGTTCGGCCTGGACGGCGTCGAGGGTCGCCGCGGGGTCGAACCCGGGACCGGGGAGGACCACGCACGCGCCGTGGCTGGTGGCGGCCAGATTCCCCATCACCATGCCGAAGCAGTGGTAGAAGGGAACCGGAACGCAGATCCGGTCGACGTGCGTGTATCCGCACAACTCCCCCACGAAGAATCCGTTGTTGAGGATGTTGTGGTGGGAGAGCGTGGCGCCCTTGGGGAATCCGGTGGTGCCCGAGGTGTACTGGATGTTGATGGGGTCGTCCGGCGACAGCCCCGCCTCGATCTCCGCCAGCCGCGACCGGTCCCCCGCCTCGCCCGCCGCGAGCAGGGCCGACCAGGCCGGGGTGTCGAACAGCACGACCTCGCGCAGGTCGGGGCAGCGCCCCCGGACCTCGTCGATCATCGCCGCGTAGTCGGAGGTCTTGAACGACGGCGCCGCCACCAGGACGGAGATGCCCGCCTGGCCCAGTACGTACTCCAGTTCGTGGGTCCGGTAGGCGGGGTTGACGTTGACCATGACCGCGCCGATCCGGGCGGTCGCGTACTGCGTGTAGACCCACTCGGCGCGGTTGGGGGACCACACGCCGACCCGGTCGCCCTTGGCGACGCCGAGGTCGAGCAGCCCGAGGGCGACCCGGTCGACGACCGCGTCGAACTCGCGGTAGGTGAGCCGCACCCCGCCCGCGCGGTCGACCAGGGCCTCGCGGTCCGGGTGGGCGGCGACGGCGCGGGCGAGGTTCGCGCCGATGGTGTCGCCGAGGAGCGGGGTGTCGGAGGTGCCTGAGGAGTAGCTGCTCTGGGGAACGCGAGAACTCAATCCGGGCTCCTTGCCGTGCCGGGACACGGGCGGGGGCCGGGACGCGGGATCCGCGCGGAATCCGCCCGTGTGGAACCCATCACACGTATCACGGCCCTCGCGGAGTGGAAAGGCGTACGGCGGGCGGCGCCGCGGCACGGGAGGCGGCGGGTCACACGGAGCGCTCGGCGTGGGCGCGGAGGGCGTCGCGCACGAACGCGGCGCCGCCCGGACCGCCGTAGGTGTCGGCGAAGCCGGGGTCCTCGGCGTACATGTCGCCCAGGCAGCGCAGGAGTTCGACGGAGCGCTCGCGGTCGCCCTCGGCCACCGGGGTCCCGGGGATGCGCCGGAGCCACTCCACGTGCCGGACCACCAGCTCCCGCGCACGGTCCGAGGCCGGGTCCGCGCCGTCCCGCCAGGCCGCCGTCCACGCGGCGACGAGGACGTCGGTCTCGCGCTTCCACTCGATCCGCTGCTTGGTGGTCTTCCCGCGCCACCAGGCGTTGCTCTTCCGGAAGGCCTCCTCTCCCCACCGGGCGACGACCTCGTCCTCGTAGGGGTCGTTGAAGCCCTCCAACATCATCCCCATCGAGGGGTCCCGCCCCGAGCGACGCGCGTCGAGCGTGTACCGGACGGCACTGATCCGCCGGTCGAGACGGTCGCGCTCGGCTTCCAGGAGCGCGATGTGCTCGGCCAGGGCCCCCTCCTCGTCCTCCTCGCGGTCCAGGACGTCCGCGATGACGGAAAGGCTCAGGCCGAGGTCGCGCAGCAGGAGGACGCGTTGGAGGCGGGCGACGGCGTCAGCGTCGTAGTACCGGTAACCGTTGTCGCCGACCCGGGAGGGGCGCAGGAGCCCGATCGCGTCGTAGTGGCGCAGGGTCCGGCTGGTGACTCCCGCGCTCACCGCGACCTGGTGGATGGTCCACTCCATGGGGCCAAGGGTAGGTCGGCTCCGGCCGGGACGGTGCTCGGAGGAGGGATCGGCCCCCACCGGCGGCGGTGGGGGCCGGCCGTCGTCGGAGGCTACCCCTCCACGACGTAGTCGCCCTCGAAGGTCCTCGCCCACTCCTTGGCGCGCTCCATCTCCGCCTCGCGGGGCGCGGTGAGGATCAGCCGGTTGCCGTCGGGGTCGTCGACGGTCAGGTCGGTGGTGAACCAGGCGGTGTCCTCGGGCCCCTCGACCCGTGCGCCCTCCGGGGCCGCGGCGCGGATCTCCTCGGCCAGCTCCGCGAGGTCCTGCCCGGCGGCGTTGAAGCTCACGGTGGTGCTGCCGCGCTCCGGTTCGCCGGGGACGATCAGGAGGTCCTGGTACCGACTCCGGCGCAGGTGCACCACCGCGGGGGTCCCGTCCGGACCCGGGACGGTGGCCAGGGAGACGAAGCCGACGGCGTGGTAGAACGCCTCGGCCGTCGCCAGATCCGCCACCTGGAGGGTGGCGAACATCGGCATGGGGTAGATGGTGCGGTCGATCTCGGGAGTGGTGTTCTCGCTCATGCCGCCGACGCTAGGAGTTGACGTGGCGTCAAGGTCAAGCCGAGTTCCGCCGCCCCGCCCCGCGCCAGTCGGTCCCGGCCGCCCGTCCCGGTCCGGTCCGGTTACTCCTTGACCCGGTGGACGCGGTGCTGGGCGGCCTGCGCGCGGGGGCGCACCACCAGCAGGTCGATGTTGACGTGCGGCGGCCGGGTGACCGCCCAGACGATGGTGTCCGCGACGTCCTCGGCCGACAGCGGGTCGGGCACCCCGGCGTAGACCGCCTCGGCCGCCTCGGCGTTCCCGCGCAGGCGGTTGAGGGTGAACTCCTCGGTCTTGACCATGCCCGGGGCGACCTCCAGGACGCGCACGGGCTGGCCGACGAGTTCGAGCCGCAGCGTGGCCGCGAGCGTGTGCGCGCCGTGCTTGGCCGCCACGTAACCGCCGCCGCCCTCGTAGACCACGTGCCCGGCGACGGAGGAGACCACCAGGACGGTCCCGTCCCCGCCGGCCACGAGCTTGGGCAGCAGGGCCTGGGTCATGTTGAGCACGCCGAGGACGTTCACCTCGTACATGGTGCGCCAGTCCGCGGGGTCGGCGGTGGCGACGGTCTCGGTCCCGATCGCGCCGCCCGCGTTGTTGACCAGGACCGAGCAGGCGGGCAGGGCTTCGGCGAAGGCGTCGACGGCGGCGCGGTCGGTGACGTCCAGGACCTGGGCGCGGGCGCTGTGCCCGGCCTTGGTCAGTTCCTCGGCCAGGGCCTCGATCCGGTCGGCGCGACGGGCGACGAGGACCACGTCGTAGCCCTCGGCGGCGAGCCCGCGTGCGGTGGCCGCGCCGATCCCGCTGCTTGCTCCGGTGACGACGGCGGTCGCGGTCATGGTGGGTTCCTCCTGGACTGATGCGGTGTCGGGCCGAGCGTACACGCGAGTCGGCGGCGTGGCCGGAACGGCCCCGGCGGGGCGTGCGCGGGGGGCGCCGCTCTCCCACGGGAGCGGCGCCGTGCGCGTTCCCGTCACCGTTCCTCCCGATGCAACCACAAGAAACGTTGCGTTTACTAAAGGCGAAGGCTAGCCTCGTTAGAGAACGAAACGTTTTCTAACGATGACGATGACAGGGAGGCGAGGACCGTGCCACGACGCCCGACCTCCGTGGCCCTGGCGCTCCCCGGGCTGCTGATGGCGATGCTGCTCGCGGCGCTGGACCAGACCTCCATGGCCCCCGCGCTCCCCGAGATCGCGGGCGACCTCGGCGGTCTCGACCAGATGCCCGCCATCGTGACCGCCTACCTGGTCGCGGCCACCGCCGTGATGCCGGTCTTCGGCCGCCTGGGCGACCGCTACGGCCGGGCGCCGCTCATCCGGGCGGCCGTCGTCCTGTTCTCGGCCGGGGCCCTGCTCGCGGCCACGGCCGACACCCTCGGCGTGTTCCTCACCGCCCGGGTGGTGCAGGGCCTGGGCGGCGGCGGTCTGATGATCGGGGCGCAGGCGATCGTCGGGGAGATCGTCAGCCCGCGCGAACGCGGCCGCTACCTGGGCCTGTTCGGCGCGGTGTACGTCCTGGCGGCGGTCGGCGGCCCGCTGGTCGGCGGCCTGCTGGTCGACCACCTGTCGTGGCGCTGGATCTTCGCGATCCACCCGCCGCTCGGCCTCGCCGCGCTGGTCGTCCTCAGTCTCACCCTGCGACTCCCCCGCCCCACGGAGCGGCCCCCGGTCGACTACGCGGGCGCCGCCGCCCTGAGCGCCACCGTGGTCGGAGCCGTCCTCCTCTGCGACGCCCTCGCCCGGCCCGGCGGCTACCCCGCCTGGGCCCTCCCCGCCCTGGTCGCGGGCACCGCCACCGCGTTCACCCTGTGGGCGGTCACCGCGCGCGTGGTCCGCGACCCCGTCCTCCCGCCGCGCCTCCTGCGCGACCGGGCGTTCGCCCTACCCGTGGCGGTCGGCTTCCTGGTGGGGTTCAGCCTCTTCGGCGTGCTCACCTACGTGCCCGCGTTCGCGCAGATCGCCCTGGGTATGAGCGCCACACGGGCGGGCCTGCTGGTGACCGCGCTCATGGCCGGGACGCTCGTCACGACGGTGGTGTCGGGTCGGCTGATCACCCGCACCGGCCGCTACCGGGGCTACCCGATCGCGGGGACCGCCGTCGCGACGGCCGGGCTCACGCTGATCGGGGTGTTCGGACCGGAGCTGGACACGGCGGCGCTCGCGGGGCTCCTCGTCCTCCTCGGGCTCGGGATCGGGATGGTGATGCAGGTGGTCATGCTCGCCGCCCAGAACGCCGTCGGCCACGCCGACCTCGGCACCGCCACCTCGTCGGTCCTCTTCCTGCGCCAGGTGGGCGCCAGCGCGGGCGTCGCTGCGGTGGGCGCCCTGGTCACGCGGGCGTTCGGCGACCGCGTCCCCTCCGGTGTCGGCGACCCCCGGTCGCTCACCCCCGAGGCCATCGCCGCGCTCCCCGAACCGGTCCGGACACTCGTGGAGGACGCGTTCGGCGCCGCCGTGCCGTCGGCCCTCCTGGCCATGGCACCGCTCATGGGCCTGGCGTTCCTCCTCACCCTCGCCTTTCCCCACCTCCCCCTGCGCACCACGGCGCACGCGGATCCAGACAGGGAGACTCCCAGATGACCCACACACGCTCCGTCGCTCCCCTGGACGCCTTCGGCGCCGACGACCTCGCGGCCGTCGGCGGGAAGAGCGCCAACCTCGGTGAACTCCTGCGGGCCGGGCTGCCGGTGCCGCCCGGGTTCGTGGTCACCACCGACGCCTACGCGGAGGTCGCCGCCGGGATCGGACTGGAGGAGCGGCTCACCCCCCGGGGCTCGAACGGCGTCCCCGACCCCGCCGCGCTCCGCGCCGACCTGGAGTCCGCGCCCGTCCCCGAGGGCCTGCGCGCGGCGATCACCGACGCCTACGCCGCCCTCGGCGAGGACGTCCCGGTCGCGGTCCGCTCCAGTGCCACCGCCGAGGACCTGCCCGGCGCCACGTTCGCCGGGCAGCAGGACACCTACCTCAACGTGGTCGGCGCCGACGCCGTGGTCGACGCGGTCCGCCGGTGCTGGGCGTCGCTGTGGACCGACCGGGCGGTGTCCTACCGCGCGGAGCGGTCGGTGGCCGCCTCGGAGGTGCGGATCGCGGTGGTCGTGCAGCGGATGGTCGACTCCGACGTCGCCGGGGTCATGTTCACCGCCGACCCGGTGAGCGGGAAGCGCGACCGCGTCATCGTCGACGCCGGCGCCGGGCTCGGGGAGGCCGTGGTGTCCGGACTGGTCACACCCGACCACTACGTGCTCGACCACGGGGGCCGTCTCCTGGAGTGGACCCCGGGCCGGGGCGAGGTGGTGATCCGCTCCGAGGCCGGGGGCGGGGTCGTGCGGGAGGAGCACGACGGCGAGGACCGGCGGGACACCGGGAACAGGGACGGCCCGGAGGGCGCCGGGGGTGGAGGAGCCGGACGGCTGCTGACCGACGACCAGCTCTCCGTCCTGGTGGCGCACGCGCGGACGATCGCCGGGCACTTCGGCCGCCCCCAGGACATCGAGTGGAGCCTGTCCGGTGGACGCGCGTACATCGTCCAGTCCCGGCCGATGACCGCCCTGCCTCCGGAGACCGGACCGCTCAACCGGCGTCAGCGGCTGCTCGGCTCGATCCTGACCGAGTACCTCCCCGTGCGGCCCTACCCGATGGACGTGAGCACCTGGCTCGGCCGCGGACCCGCGCACATGATGCAGGAGATCATCGAGGCGTACGGGATCACCGGGGGCTTCGAGGACGTGTTCGTCGAGGAGGACGGGGTGGTCACCCAGCTCACCCCGCGGGCGCCCCGTCCGACGCTCCGCGCCCTGGCCACGCCCTTCCGGCTGGCGCGCAAGGCCCGGACGATGGACATCCACGCCTGGCGGGAGGATCCGCGGCTGGCCGAGTTCCTGCGCCGCGCCGACGAGCTGGACGCGCTCGACCCGGCGACGCCGCCGTGGACGGAGCTGGTCCGGGTGCCCGACCGCGTGCTCGCGCTCATGGACTACTGCCGCGACCTGCGCCTGGACTACCTGCCGAGCGCGGGGGCGTCGGTGGCGCGGCTGGCCGCGGCCACGACCCTGCTCGGTCGGCGTTCCCTGCTCGGCGACCTGCTGGGCGGGGCCCGGACGCGGACCGAGGACGCCAACCGGGCGCTCCAGGACCTGGCGGACACGGTCCGCGCCACACCCGAGCTGCGCGCGCTCTTCGAGTCCGCCGACCCGGAACACGTGGTTCGGGAGCTGCGGTCGGGACAGGGGTCGCTCAGGGCGTTCGCGAAGGACCTCGACGCCTTCCAGCGCGAGTTCGGCCGCCGCGAGACCACCACGCCGCTGCTGGTCAGCCCGCCCACCCTCGCCGAGTCGCCGGAGAACGTGGTCGGCCTGGTCCGGGTGCTGGTCGGCGAGGAGCGCGGGGACGACCCCGGGTCCCGGTCCGAGGGGACGCTGGCCGCTCTGCTGGAGCACCCGCTGCTGCGGGGTGAGCGGTCCCGGGCGCGGGTGACCCGGTGGGTGCGGGCCGCGCAGAACGGCCTGGCGTTCCGGGAGGACTCGCACTTCTACTTCACCGCGGGGCTCCCGGCCCTGCGGCGGGCGCTGTTGGAGATCGGCGCGCGGCTGCGGACGGCGGGGGTCGTGGACGAGCCCTTCGACGTGTTCCACCTGCGCATGGAGGAGGTCCTGGAGGTCGGCGACGTCGAGGACATCCCCGACGACCAGGCCGACCGGCTGCGCTCCCTGGTCCGTGTCCGGGCCGCCAAACGCGCCGAACTGACCGGGGTCCGGATGATCGACCCGGCGCGGGTGTTCCCCGCCAAGGAACGGGGCGACGCGCTGGTGTCGGGGACCCCGGCCAGCGCGGGGACGGCCACGGGCCCGGTCCGGGTGGTGCGCGGTCCCGACGACTTCCACCGGTTGGAGAGCGGCGACGTGCTGGTGTGCCCCTACACCAACCCGTCGTGGACCCCGCTGTTCCAGCGGGCGGTCGCGGTGGTGGTCGACACGGGCGCGGCCGCGTCGCACGCCGCGATCGTCGCCCGCGAGTACGGCATCCCGGCGGTGATGGGGTCGGGCACGGGCACGACCGTCCTCACCGAGGGTGAACGGGTCACCGTCGACGGGACGACCGGCCGGGTCGTCCGGGCTTCGTAGGATGCGGAACATGGCCGCCGATCCCGAGACCACCGACCACCGCAAACGCCCCCGCCGCCGGGGCGAGGCGCTCGTGTCCGCGATCCTCGCGGCGACCGTCGAGGAGCTGGAGGAACACGGCTACGCGGCGTTGACGATGGAGGGGGTCGCCGAGCGCGCGCGGGCGAGCAAGGCGTCGCTGTACCGGCGGTGGCCGACGCGGGCCGAGCTGGTGATGGACGCGGTGTACGCGATCGTCCCGACGCCCGGCGAGCTGCCGGACACCGGTGGGCTGCGCGGGGACCTGCTGGCCGTGTTGCGGCGGACCGCGCGCACCCTGGCGGGCCCGGCGGGCAAGGGGCTGCGGGGGCTGATGACCGAGATCCTGCCCGATCCGGAGCGCGCGGCGCGGCTGCGGTCGCACTCGCAGGGGATGGGCCGCCGGATGATGGCGGAGGCGACCCGGCGGGCGGTGGAGCGCGGGGAGATCGACGCGCGCGCCGTCACGCCGATGCGGCTGGACGTGGGGCAGGCGCTGGTGCGCAACCACTTCATCTTCCACCACGAGCCGATCGGCGACGCGATGATCGAGGAGATCGTGGACACGGTGCTGCTGCCGCTGTTCGGGACGGTGCCCGACGCGTGACGCCGGGTCGGTGACCCGCCGCCGCGACCGCTCCTGTTAGCGTCCGTTCCGTTCGACGCGAGGGGAAGGCGGGGGACTCATGCGGTTGGCGGAGCTGCTGCGGGAACGGTGGATCGTCCAGGCGCCGATGGCGGGCGGGGCGTCCACCCCCGACCTGGTCGCGGCGGTGTCCGGGGCGGGCGGGCTCGGGTCGCTGGCCGCGGGGTACCTGTCGGCGGACGCCCTGGCGGAGCGGATCGCGGCCGTGCGGGCGTCGGGGACGACGGCGTTCGGGGTCAACGTGTTCGTGCCCTCGGGAGCGCCCGCCGCCCCGGAGGTCCTGGCGGCCTACCGGGAGGAGCTGGGCCCGGAGGCCGGGCGGCACGGCGCGACGGTGGGCGAGCCGGTCCGGGACGACGACGCGTGGGCGGCCAAGATCGACCTCCTGGCGGCCGACCCGGTCCCGGTCGTGAGCTTCACCTTCGGATGCCCGTCGGCCGAGGTCCTCGACCGGCTGCGGGCGGTGGGTTCGGCGACCGTGGTGACGGTGACGACCGTCGAGGAGGCGCGGATCGCGGTGGAGCGCGGCGCCGACGGGGTGTGCGCGCAGGGTTCGGAGGCCGGAGGGCACCGCGCGGTGTTCGACCCGGCCGGAGGGGGCGGGTCGCCGCTGTTCGCGCTGCTGCCCGAGGTGGCGGCGGCGGTGGACGCGCCGGTGATCGCGGCGGGAGGGCTGATGAACGGCCGGGACGCCGCCCGCGCGCTGGAGCTGGGGGCGACGGCCGTGCAGTTGGGGACGGCGTTCCTGCGGTGCCCGGAGAGCGGGGCGAACCCCGTGCACAAGGCGGCACTGGTGGACCCGGCGTTCACGGAGACCGCGCTGACCAGGGCGTTCACCGGGCGACCGGCACGGGGGCTGGCCAACCGGTTCATGTGGGAGCACGCGCAGGCGCCGACCGCCTACCCGGAGGTCCACCACATGACCAGGCCGCTGCGCGCGGCGGCGGCGAGCGCGGGCGACACCGGCGGGATGGCGCTGTGGGCGGGCGACGGCTTCCGGTCCGCGAGCGACGCCCCGGCGGCGGAGGTCGTGGCGCGGGTGCGGAGGGAGGCCGCGGAGGCGGGGGTGCGGCGGTGACCGGTGGTCTGGAAGCACGTGTCCGCCCTGGCCACCAACGTGGAGTGGCCTTCGACTCGCCTGTCTGGCACCGCCTGATCGACGACCACCACGCCGCCCACCACGAGCGCCCTGCCCAAGTTCTGAGGGCACTCGGCCAGTGCCCCGCCTGGTCCCTCGGCGGTCCCGGCAACCTGACACCCGAGGCCCTGCCCGCCGCGTTCCGCTGAACCGAACCCCAGGACCTTTCTCACCGGCCGACCGATACCACAAAGCTGTACATTAACCGCATGGTCGACGATCCCATCAAACCTGGACACATCACGACACGTAGCGAAATGCAGGACGTCTTCGGTGGCGGCCAAGGGATGGGGATTCACCCATGTACCAAGGTGCTAGAAGAAACAGGCCGCGCCAACGTGCTCCTCTACAGCAACCCAGAGAGAGGCGAACTGTCGGGGTACTACGACGGCTGGCTCCCGACCGAAGATCACATCGGCCCAGTCTTCGAGTACACCGGAGATGGCGAAGGTGACCAGGTGTTTGTCGGCCGTCATGGTCAGCGCAACGGTGCCGTCTTGATGCATGTTGACGACAACCGTGACCTGCGTGTCTTCAAAGCCGATGGCAAGGTGCCCGGATCAAAAGCCAAACGCCAGCGATACATCGGGAAGTTCGAACTGGACGCCGATCAGCCCTACGTCGTGCGCCAGGCTCCCAACCTGAAGGGCGACCTGCGGCGCGTCATCGTGTTCCGCCTCCGCCCGGTGGAAGATGTGACGCAGCTTCCTCAGGACATCATCACCCCCTCGGACAAGACTGAATGTGCCCAGGTACCGGCTGACATCACGACGAGTGTCATGGTGGAACCCGAGTCTCACAGTGGAAAGCCGATCTCACGGTCAGCCATCCCCCGCACCAAGGTCAGCAGACGCGAAGCCTCCCTGTGTGAAGACTTCAGGAAGCTACTTGAAGAGCACGAACACGAGGTCAGCCGGTTCCAGATCAGGGCTGCTGGACTCTCCTCGACCCTCCTGACCGACCTCTACGACACCCACGCCCACGTGCTCTACGAGGCGAAGGGAAATAGCTCCCGCGAAGCCGTGCGTATGGCGATCGGCCAGCTCATGGACTACCGGAGACATGTCACGCCCGCCGACCCCACACTCGCCATTCTCCTTCCCACGAAGCCCCACGAGGATCTCGTCGACCTTCTGGAGTCGGTCAACGTCAAAGTGGTGTACCGGCACAGGGATTCCTTCGTGGGATGGCCAGTTAAGGCCCACGCACCGGGCTAATCGTCGGGGGGCATGGGGAGTTGCCGACCTACGAGACGTCCTGTCCGTTCTCCAGGTAGGCCGTTGTCCCCTCCGCACGGGCCCGAACAGCGTGGGTGATTCGGCGTGCGAGTCGGGGGATGGTGGCCTCTCCGATCGTGTCCACGTCGTGGAACTCGTACCTGGTTAGCTCGGCTGGGTCAAGGACGATCTGGTTCAGCCAGCCTTGGTCGAGCACTCCCCCGTCGAAGACGAACAGCTGCTTGTCGCCCTCGGAGGCATTGGGTGCCCAGTCGACGACCAGGAGCCGTCCGATCGGCGGCGTGATCCCCAGTTCCTCCTTCACCTCCCGGGCGGCGGCCTGGGTCGGGGTCTCCCCGTGCTCGATGTAGCCGCCGGGGATGTCCAGGTAGTCCTTGTAGGAGGGAACCACCATCATCACCCGACCGAGGTGATCGAAGAACAGGACGCCAGCAGCAACCCGGGGGCGGGCGAAAGATTCTGCGGGATCAGAGGCCATACCCGGATACTAATAGCCCTGTGTCAGAGGATTCCCATCCGGTGGGCCAGATCGGCCAGCCTCCGTTTCCTGCGGCCGGACTTAGAGCGCATCATCCGCGCCATGATCTGATAACTCATCACGTGGCGGTGGACGTGGAAGGCGGGCAGACCCTCCTCCAGATAGGCATTCACGACGGCATGGTCACCGCTGCGCGCTACAGCCTCGGGAACCGGGGAGTGCCGTACACAGGAAGCCGCCTACCGCATCCCTCTGGTTTTTTGGGAACACACCTCGTGAAGAAGGGGAACGACTCCATGAGCACGATCGAGTACGAGGCCAAGGTCCTCGGCATCGACCCCGACCAGGTGGCCCGGATCATCCTCGACAAGGGTGGGACCGACTTGGGCGACGTGCTCCAACGCCGCTACGTCTACGACATCGACCCCGCCGACACCTCACGCTGGGTGCGCCTGCGCGACACCGGTGACCGGGTCACGCTCACGGTCAAGGAGATCGAGTCCGACGCCATCGGTGGCACCCGCGAGACCGAGACCGAGATCGGTGACTTCGAGACCGCCAACACCTTGCTGGGAAAGCTCGGCTACCGCCCCAGGGCCTACCAGGAGAACCACCGGCGCAGCTTCACCTTGGACGGCGCTCAGTTGGAGATCGACACCTGGCCGCGCATCCCCGCCTACCTGGAGATCGAGGCCGACAGCCGGGCCGAGGTGGTCCGCGTCGCGGCTTTGCTCGGCTACGCCGAATCCGACCTGACCGGGGAGAACACCACCAAGGTCTACGCCCGCTACGGCATCGACCTGACCACCATCACTGATCTGCGCTTCGACACGAAGTGAGCGTCGCTGCGGTGTGCCTGTGTGCAGCGCGGACGGGGGCACACCGCAGGCTGGTTCTTGGCAACCACAGGCTGCGGCTCAGTGATTCCCCGAGGACTCCTTCAGGGTGGCTAGGAGACCTGTCCACTCGGCGCTGGGGTAGGTGAGGTGGCCGAGGCCCCTGTTCTGGGTGTCACGCACCAGCACAGCCCGCCCTTCGGAGACCTCCACGCAGTTGTTGTTCACACCGCTGCTGTAGCTGCTCTTGTGCCACTCACGACTGCTCATCGAGCTCTCCCTGTACCCGCCGCACCAGCTCATAGCTGTCGCTTGTCGACAGCGCTTCCGACTGGATCGCCCCGAAGAGATTCGCACAGTAGCGCACCTGCTCAGTGTCATCGATGACGAGGTCATCGACCACGTACTCCGCCGTCACGACCATCGGACGATCGGGGAAGGTGTAGATCTTGAAGGGCCCTGAGATACCTGGGGGAAGTTTGCAACGCCGAGGAACGATCTGAAGCCGGAGTGTTCGCGACTCCGTCATCTCAAGCAGATGTTCCAACTGCTCCTTCATCGTGGCCTGGCTACCGAGAACCCGTCGGATCACTCCCTCGTCCAGCACCATCCACAGTAGCGGCCGATCGACTCCCCGCAGGATCTCGTGGCGCTTCACACGGGATGCGACCAGGCGGTCCAAGGTCTCCTCCGTGGCGAACGGCTGCATCGCACGGTATGTGGCCCGGGCATACCCGGGAGTCTGCGCCAAGCCAGGAACCAGGATCGTGTGGTACTCGCGAATGTCCGCAGCTGACCGCTCAAAATCGACGGCGGTCTGCGTACCTACCGGGTAGATACTCTCACTGTTGACCCTGCCCCAGGCACGTTCGAAGAAGCCGGACGTACCGAATATCTGGTCGAGCGACTGGCACTCCTTCAACTGCGGCACATAGATGGCCAGTTCCCAGTAGGAGATGAGGGACGTGGAGCAACTCAACTGCTCAGCGAGCCTCCCCTGGGTCCAGCCCTTGGATTTCCGGAGTTTCCGCAGCTCAGTCGCGATCTTTCGATAGGAGGGGTTGGGCTTCCTGGGCATAGAACTCCAGCGGAATCAAGCAGATTCGACTCTCTGCCAACAGTGTGACACACCCGGACAGCAACGGCGAGAGTTATCGAGAAGTCAATGGCACTTCTGGAAATCCGAGCGCTGTCGCGAGCACAGTTAATGCAGGCCGAAGAGTTGAGCGCTTGAGTCACTTCACCTCAATTGCCAATCATTCGGACATTTAAACCAAATCTAACGACCGCTACCGCTGATCTGAGAATCGCGGAAAAGGAGAGCAAGATGTCCGGATTCGAGGTGCCGAGGCCGCGATGCGGCCACAGCCAGGACCGGCGGGTGGTGGGTGGGTTGCCGGTCCGCGTCAAGAGCCGTCGTGCTGGGGTGGCCGCCGCGTACTTCGACGGAGCACCTGCGCAGGTCGGCCGGATCCGAACCTGGTGCGCGGGGGCCACCGGGCTGGACGAGGAAGCGAACGCCCTGGTCAAGCTGGTCGTCAGCGAACTGGTGACGAACACCGTCATCCACACGGCCTCGGGCGGCCGGTGCGGACGGGTCAGGGTCACCGTGGAGGTGCTGCCCGGTCGGGTCGTCCTGGTCTCCGTGACCGACGACGGTCCTCGGGCCCTGCGCCCGGTCACGGTTCCCGTCCTGACCGACCGCATCGACGGAACACAGCCCTCCGGGCGCGGCCTCCGCCTGGTCGCCGCGTTGGCGGAGAAGTGGTGGTGGACCGGTTGCCCGGGCGGCCCGCTGACCGTGTGGGCGCTGATCGACACCGACCGCGACCTGGACACCTGAGGCCACGGCGGGAAGCGCAGTCCCACGGGGCCAATGACACCCGCCCAGAACACAGAAACACAGATGCCCCAGCCGGTGACTGCAACACCGGTCCGGGGCGTGATCAACCACCTGAACACAGCAGGAGGATGACCGTGCAACACACTACCGGCCGCCACCGCAGGCAACACCGAACCCTCGCGGGCCAGCTCTGTGCCCTCGCCACCACGGCGCTGGCGACCGCCCTGGCCTTCGTGTTCGTGCCCGGCACACCGACTCGAACCGCGATCGGCCCCGCTCCGGACCGACGCGAACTCCCGACCGGTTCCCCTGGCGAGCCCGAGCCGCTCGCCGCGAACCCGGAACCTCGGCCCTCGGACCCCGACGAGACCGGCGGCGCGCTCGTCCGCCCGTACATGTACCCGCGCCCCCAGCGTCGGGCGACCATCCCCCAGCCGCGCATCCCCGTGGGCGACCTCCTGGCGGCGGAGCCGCCACCGCAGCGGGGCGAGTTCGACGAACTCGCCAGCCTGGTCCGCGTCTACCTCGCCACCGACGGTTCCCCCGCCACCTGAGCCGAACGCCCCGCCGCTCGGGCGGCGACCGTCACGGCCACCGCCCGAGCGGGACAGCGAACATCAGGTCAATCCCGAACGGCCAACGCGTCGACCTCGAACAGCATCCCCGGCAGCGCCAGCGTCGCCACCCCCAGCAGGGTCTGCGCGGGCGGCTTCCCGCCCCAGATCGCGTGCACGCGCTCCCCGAGGACCTCCAGCCTGCCCAGGTCGTGATCGACGACGTAGGTCCCCAACCGGACGACGTGCCGGTACCCCAGCCCCGCGGCCTCCAGCGCCGTGCCCAGGTGGGCGAAGGCCAGCTCCACCTGCCCGGCGAAGTCCTCCACCGCCACCCCGCCCTTGGCGTCGGACGCGTACTGCCCCGCGACGACCACCAGCTCTCCGGAGGTCTCGGCCAGGTGGGAGTACCCGAACGGCACCGGGTCGTGCAGGCCCTCGGGGTTGCTCAGCGTGTGTGCCATGTCAGTTCCTCCGTGAATCCGATGTCCTGAACCCGTCGGCCACCCGGCCGTCCAGCAGCGCGCCCAACGCGATGGCCGGGTTGAACGCGCGGGCCGGCAGCGCCGTCGCGGTCTCGGGAACCTCCGACGCGTGCCGCGGCGTCCAGGTCTGTGAACCCACCGACACCCCGCCGTATGCCAGCCCCCGCACGACGAGCGCCGCGACGGCGGCGACGGGAATAGAACCGGGAACGCGAACGTTTCCCGCGCCGCTGCCGACACCGCGAACCACGCGCGACGGCCACGGGGGGGCGTCCGTCCGGACGTCGTCTCCGCCTGAGGCGTCCGCGCTCCGACCTCGCGCCGCCAGGCGAGTTCGGCCCGGCGCGTCACCAGGTCGATCCGGCGGGAGCCGACTGGGGACTCGTCCAGCGCGGCCCTACCCCTTGCGGGCGACCCCGCCGAAGTCGTCCAGGAGCCGGACCGTGCCCACCTCGGCCGGTTCCGGGCGCCACTCGGTCACCGAGACCACACCCGGCTCCAGCAGCTCCAAGCCGTCGAAGAACCCGGCGATCCGCTCGGGCGTGCGGTTGACCCGGGGGTTCTCCCCGGCCTCGTTCCACTGCCGGATCATCTCGTCCATCTCGGCGGGGGCGATGACGTTGGTGTCGTCGCACAGCACCAGGTGGCTGCCGCTGGGCAGGGCGTCCACGAGTCGGCGGACGACGGCGTAGGCCTCCTCGTCCTCGACCACGTGCGCGGTGACGCCCAGGAGCAACAGCGCGGTCGGCCGGGACAGGTCCAGCGTCTTCGCGGCCTCCCGCAGAATTCGCTCGGGCTCGTGCAGGTCGGCGTCGACGTAGTCGGTCGCGCCCTCGGGACTGCCCGTGAGCAGGGCGCGGGCGTGCGTGAGCACGAGCGGGTCGTGGTCGACGTAGACGATCCGCGCCGCCGGGTCGTGCGCCTGGGCGACCTCGTGGGTGTTGTTGGCGGTGGGCAGCCCGGTGCCCACGTCGAGGAACTGGTCGACCCCGGCCTCGGTGACCAGGTGGCGGACCGTGCGCACGAGGAACGCCCGCTGGGCGACGGCGATCTCGGCGATCATCGGGTTGGCGTCACGGATCTGGTCGCCCACGGCCCGGTCGGCCGGGTAGTTGTCCTTACCGCCCAGCCAGTAGTTCCACACGCGCGCGGAGTGCGGAACCGACGTGTCCAGGGGGTGGGGCGAGGAGGGGGTGGTCATGGAGTCCTTCGTTCGTCGGCCGTCGTTCGCGGCCAACCTAGACCACCCCGATCCCCTACACCACAGGGCTTTCAGGCGCCGCGGGCGAAGAGCCCGGCGGCGTGATCCGGGACGCCGCGGGGAAGGTGGCCGCTCTCCGCGGGGACGCCCCAACCGGGCCCCGATCACGCGACGGAGTCTGGCACGGCGCGACGACAGGCCGGGGCGGGCGGGCCGAACGACTCCGGAACGTGGGAAACCTCCACCACTCCGTGTTTACCCGTAGGTAACAATTGGATCGACCGCCCCAGAGGCCTGGATCACGTGACGCCGCGCACCCTAGTGTTCCCGCATGAGTGTCTTGCGCAGCCGTGTCCTCGTTCGCGTACTTCTGGGCTCCCTCGCAGCCGTGGTGGCGCTGGCCCTGATAGCCACACTCCTGGGGATATGGGCCGTGCGCCGCTCATTCCCGGAGACCTCCGGCGAGCTCACCCTCCCCGGACTCGACTCCTCCGTCACCGTCCTGCGCGACGAGTACGGCGTCGCCCACGTCTACGCCGAGACCTCGCACGACCTCTTCATGGCCCAAGGGTTCACCCACGCCCAGGAGCGCTTCTGGGAGATGGACTTCCGCCGCCACGTCACCGCCGGCCGGACCGCCGAACTGTTCGGCCCCGACCAGGTCGAGACCGACGCCTACCTGCGCACCATGGGCTGGCGCCGCGTCGCCGAGCAAGAGTACGACCTGCTCGACGAACAGACCCGGGGCCACCTGGACGCCTACGCCGAGGGCGTCAACGCCTGGATCGAGGAGCACGAGGGCACCGCCGCCAGCCTGGAGCACGGTCTGCTCGCCGTGACCGCCGACGACTACGCCATCGAGCCCTGGACCCCCGCCGACAGCCTCGCCTGGCTCAAGGCCATGGCCTGGGACCTCGGCGGCAACCTCCGCGAGGAGACCGAGCGCGCCGTCCTCCTCGCCTCCGGCCTCACCCGCGACCAGATCGACGAGCTCTACCCCGCCTACCCCGTCGATCAGCACACGCCGATCACCGCGACCGACGAGCTCAACGGCGCCGAGGCCGACTCCGGGACCGACGCCCCGATGGCGGACGAGCGCCGCGCCCCCGGCGCCGCCCCGACCGACACCGCCGCCGCACCCGACGCGACGCCGGACACCACTCCCCCGGACCTGCCCGAGGACGCCCTCTCCGCCGTCGACGGCCTCGACCGGATCTCCGAGGCGATCCCCGGCCTGCTCGGCCCCTCCACCAGCCCCGACCTGGGCTCCAACTCCTGGGTGGTCTCCGGCGAGCACACCGAGTCCGGCCTGCCGCTCCTGGCCAACGACCCCCACCTGGGCGCGTCGATGCCCTCCACCTGGTTCCAGATCGGACTGCACTGCGACGAGATCACCGACGCCTGCCCCTACGACGTCACCGGGTTCAGCTTCTCCGGTCTGCCCGGCGTGGTCATCGGCCAGAACGAGTCCATCGCCTGGGGCCTGACCAACCTCAACCCCGACGTCATGGACCTCTACGTGGAGCGGATCGACGGCGACCACTACGTCGTGGACGGTGAGCGCGTGCCCCTGGAGGTCATCGAGGAGACGATCGCCGTCGCCGGCGGCGAGGACGTCGACATCACCGTCCGCCTGACCGGGCACGGACCGCTGATCTCCGACGCCGAGGCCGGATCGCACCTCGCCCCCGTCACCGAGAATCCGCAGGTCGCCGAACCCGTGGAGTCGGACGATGAGGCGCCGGACTCCCCCGACGGCGCGGACGGCTCCGAGTACGGCGTAGCCCTCCGGTGGACCGCCCTGGAGCCCGGCACCACCGTCGAGTCCATCTTCGCCATCAACCGCGCCCGCGACTGGGACGACTTCCGTGACGCCGCCAGCCGCTTCGACGTCCCCGCGCAGAACCTCGTCTACGCCGACGCCGAGGGCAACATCGGCTACCAGGCTCCGGGCCGCGTCCCCGTGCGCGGCGAGGGCGACGGCCGCTGGCCCGTCCCCGGCTGGGACTCCGCCTACGACTGGGGCGACTACCTGCCCTTCGACGCGCTGCCCAGCGTGTACAACCCCGACTCGGGGGTGATCGTGACCGCCAACCAGTCCCTGGTGGACGCCGAGTACCCCCACCACCTGACCGACGACTGGGACTACGGATACCGGAGCCAGCGGATCAACGACCTGATCGACCAGGCGATCACCGAGGGCCCGGTGACCTCGGAGGACATGTCCGCGATCCACATGGACTCCTACCACCTGGCCGCCGCCGGGACCCTCCCCCACCTGCTGGAGGTCGAGGTCGACGGTGTCACGGCCCAGGCTCAGGACCTGCTGCGGAACTGGGACGGCCACACCGGCCCCGACTCGGCGGGCGCCGCCTTCTACCAGGCGTTCTGGCGCCACCTGCTGCCGCTGCTCTTCGACGAGCTGGGCGACGGCGTCACCATGAGCGGCAGTTCGCGCGGCATGTACGTGGTCAACGAGCTCCTCGCCGACCCCGAGTCCGCCTGGTGGGACGGTGAGACCGCCGACGGCCGCGACGAGGTCCTGGCCGCCGCGATGGACGCCGCGGCCGAGGAGCTGACCGAGCGCCTGGGCGAGGACCCCGCCGACTGGCGCTGGGGCGACCTGCACACCCTGACCGCGACCAACCAGTCCTTCGGCACCTCTGGGATCGGCCCGGTCGAGTGGCTGCTCAACCGCGGCCCGGTGGAGAGTTCGGGCGGGTCCAGCATCGTCAACGCCACCGGATGGAACGCGACCGAGGGCTATGAGATCGTCGCCGTGCCGTCCATGCGCATGGTCGTGGACCTCGCCGACCGGGACGCCTCCACCTGGATCCACCTGACCGGCAACTCCGGGCACGCCTTCCACCCCAACTACGACGACCAGATGGAGGCGTGGGCGGCGGGCGAGACCCTGCCGTTCACCGTCTCCCGGGAGGGGGTGGAGGAGGCCGCGGTGGACGAGCTGACCCTCGTCCCGTGACCGACCCGGAGCACCACCGCCTCGCCCCCGTCCGGCGCTCTCCGGCCGGACGGGGGCGAGGCGGTTCGGCGGACCGGTTCAGCGACCGGTTCAGCGCATCGGTTCAGTCAGTCCGCGCCAGGTCGGGGAACTCCACCCCGGTGAGCTCCTCGGAGACCGTCCACAGCCGCCGCGCGGCGATCGAGTCCCACGCCGCCTCGCTCCGGCTGCACAGGCCGGGGACGCCGCGTGTTCCCCCCATCTTCGTGGGTCCGGCGAACGCGGCCCCCGGCACGTCCTGGGTGGCGGCGTAGATCGTGGGCAGCGCTCCGACGGCCCCGCTCTGGGCGATCAGCCTGTTCCCCACGGCCATCAGTGCCCGGGCGAGGGGGTTGGCGGCGTGACTCTGGAGGTTGGTGGCCGCGTACCCGGGGTGGGCGGCGGTCGCGAGCACCGGCGACCCCGCCGCCTCCAGTCGTCGCTGCAGCTCCAGCGTGAACAGCAGGTTGGCGAGCTTGGACTGGGCGTAGGCGCGGCCCGGCGTGTAACCGGAGTCCAGGTTCAGGTCGTCGAAGTCGATGCCGCGCATCGCCCGGTGCAGGCCGGAGGAGACCGTCACCACCCGACCGGTGACGTGGGTCAACAACAGGTTGGTGAGGGCGAAGTGGCCGAGGTGGTTGACGCCGAACTGCGTCTCGAACCCGTCCGCCGTGTACGAGCGGGGCAGGGCCATCACGCCCGCGTTGTTGACGAGCAGGTGGATCGGCCCGTCCCACCCCTCCGCGAACGCGCGCACCGACGCCAGGTCGGCGAGGTCGAGGGGACGCACCTCGGTGGCGCCGTCGACCGACTTCGCGGCGGCCTGACCCTTCTCCTCGTCGCGCACCGCCATCACCACCCGCATACCCTTGCGGGCGAGGACGCGCGTGGTCTCCAGGCCCAGGCCGCTGTTGGCTCCGGTGACGACCGCCGTACGGCCGCTCAGGTCGGGGATCGTGACCGCTTTCGTGTCCATCGCGCCACCGTAGGCGAGCCATCTTAAAGTTGTCAATGACAACAATGCTGGCGGCGGAAACACCCGACCTATGCTGGAGCCATGCCTGACCGCCCCTATCACCACGGTGACCTGCGCGCCGTTCTCCTCGCCAACGCCGAACGCGCCCTCGCCGAGCGCGGACCGGCCGCGCTGTCCCTGCGCGAGCTCGCCCGTGAGGCGGGGGTGAGCCACGCCGCGCCCAGCCGCCACTTCAGGGACAAGCAGGCCCTGATCGACGCCCTGGCGCTCACCGGGTTCGAGCGGCTCACCGAGCGCATGGAGGGCACGGCCAAGGTCGAGGACGGGGACGACACCCTCGCGAACCTCATCAGGCTGGCCCGGACCTACGTGGACTTCGCCGTCGAGCACCCCGCCCTGCTCGACCTCATGTACACGCGCAAGCACGACCCCGACGTCTCCGAACAGCTCGCCGCGGCGGTCGAGCGCATGCTCGACTCGGTGGTGAGTCCGATCAGGGAGGGCCAGGCCGCCGGGGAGATCGCCGAGGGGGACCCCCTCACCATCGCGATGACCGTGTCCGCCACCCTGCACGGCTTCGTCATGTTCAAGGCGGACGCCGACCCCGCCGACGTCGAGGTGTACCTCGCCGACGTGATGGGGGTCCTCTACAACGGGATCGCCCCGCGCTGAGGTGAACCGGTCCGCCGGAACCACACCGCGACCGGACACGTCCCAGGGTGGCGAACCCATCACCGGCAGAACCGGAGAAGAAGGCCCCATGGAGTTTCCCGGCGACTTCGAGACCCACCTGACGCTCGACGCGCCCACACCGGCGCGTGTCGACGAGGCGGCAGCGTGGGCGCGGGAGAACGGACTGAAGTTCACCCACATCGAGCTCGACCGGGGCGCCTCCGCCTCCCAGCCCATGGTCACCTACCACGGCCACGGCACGCTCAGTGGGGAGATCGCGGTGGCCGAGAAGTGGACCGACCGCCTGGCCGAGGGCGGATTCGGAGTGACCCGCGCCAAGATCGAGGTCTCCCAGTCCAACGTCGGCGTCCCCAGGAACCGCGAGGAGGCACTGGCCCTCCCGGCCCACTGCTACTTCGAGCACCACATCAAGCTGCTGCTCGCCCCGGACACGGATCTCGACGCGCTCTCGCGGCTCGTCGAACCGCACCTCGCCCGGTTCTCCCGAAACGCCCGACGGGTCCGCGAGGACGGCTACCAGGAGCGGTTCGTCACGCAGCGCTGTTCACGGGTGGGGCTGTCCACAGCCAGGGCCCTCCTGGACCAGCTCCAGACGGCGCTGAGGGAGGAGGGCCTGGCCTGGGCGTGGCGGCCCCAGGACGCCGATCCGGAGACCAGGGTCCTCGGCATCGAGCGGGAATTCGTCGTGTACGACAGCGCGCTCGGCCTGGACGCCGGGTGGATGGACGCCGCCCCGGTGTCGGCCGGGGCCGGGTCCTCCGTCCGGTCGTCTCCCCGGGCCTGGTCGCAGGATCGCTACCCCGACACCTACCTGCCGAACACCGCCGGACCGCACGCCAGCCAGGAAAAGGTGTTCGACCCGGCGCTCAAGCAGTACCAGCACGCCTACCGGCCCGGCGAGCCGGTGTTCGACGACCCGGGGCTCGCCGCCCGTTGGTGGAACACCCACCGATGCGCCATGGAGGAGGCGCTGGCCGTGATCGCGGGCACGCGGTGGCGCGACCACCTGGTCCTGCGCGGCAGCATGCTCATGCCCATGTGGGTCGGCGACGCCGCCCGGCGCGCCCGCGACCTGGACTTCGTCGTCGTCCCGGCGGACATGGAACCGGTCGGTGAGGACGCCTCCCGGATGCTCGACGACCTGGTGGGCGCGTTCGACGGCGCCGTCACGAACCTGCCCGGCCTCCGGTTCCACCCCGACGAGGCGCGGACGGAGAGCATCTGGACCTATGAGCGCGCCGAGGGACGCCGGATCGTCCTCCCGTGGTCGTGGGAGCACCTGCCCAAGGGCACGGTGCAGGTCGACATCGTGTTCCACGAACCGATGCCGGAGCCGCCCGTCCACGCACGGGTCGGGTCGGCGGAGGTCCTCGCGGCCAGCCCGGAACTCTCCCTGGCGTGGAAGGTCCTGTGGCTGTACACGGACGGCTACCCCCAGGGCAAGGACCTGTACGACGCCGTGCTCCTGGCCGAGAACTCGTCCCTGTCCCGCGACCTGTTGATGAGGGTCCTGGGACCGGTGATGGAGGAGGAGATGGGCGTGAACGCCGAGGAGGTGGACGAGCGGTTCCTGCGGGAGTCCGGCGAGCTCTTCGCCGTCGAAGGGGAGTGGGCGCACTTCGTGCGCGAGTGCCCGTGGGTCGAGGGCGGCGCCGAGACCTGGCTGACCCGGTTCGAGACCGCCGTGGCCCCGTCGTTCAGGAAGGACTGAGCCCGAGCGCCCGGCGCGCGGCGGCCGCCCAGTGCGGGGCGCCCGCGCGCTCGGCGACCGCCAGCGCCCGCCGCCGGTGCCGCTCCGCCTCGTCCGGCCTGCCCAGAGCCTCGGCCAACGCGCCCAGATACCCGGCCACGGGACCGAGCGTGAGCAGTCCGGTCTGCGCACCCGCGAGTTCCCCGGCGGCGGGGAGCAACGATGCGTGAGCCCGTTCCATCGCCGCGCGGTCACCCGTCCGGAGCGCGACCAGCGCGGCGAGGACCGTGCGGGCCTCCCGCAGCAGGTCCGGTGGCGAGTCCGCCGGAAGCGTCTCGGCCGCCGCGGTGAGCTCACCCCTGCACGCCAGGTCGAGCGCCCGGACCCAGGGCGTCAAGGGCCCGGTGCCGACGGCGACCGCCTCCCCGGCGGCGAGCGCGACCCCGGCGCCCTCGCCGCTCTGGATCCGCAGGCAGAGGAGGGCGAACGGCGACAGCCCGCGTTCCATCCCCCGCATGCCGCTCCGTCGCAGCCCCCCGGACGCGGACCGGTACGCCGCCTCCGCCTCACGGACACGCCCGGCCACGGCGAGGCGCAGGGCGGCGTACCACTCGGTGAACACGCCCACGAGCGGGATCCCGTACTCCTCGGCCAGCCGGTCCGCCGCGGCGGCGTGCTCGTCGGCGGTGTCCAGATCCGCGAGCGCCGCGTGCGCCTGGAGCAGGATCAGACGGCCCAGCACCTCGAAACCGACCAGGGAGTGCCGCCGGGCGAGGCCGACCAGTTCCGTTCCCAGGTCGGCGCGCTCCCCGGCCGACCCCGGCCGCTCGAAGGCGTGCATGAACCGCGCGTTGAGCGCGAACGCGAGCAGCTCCGGATCGTCCAGTTCACGGGCGATCGCCTCGGCCGCGTGGGCCGCCGACCGGCCCCGCCCGCCCGGGACGCCCCGCAGCTCCATCGCGACGGTGGCGAGCAGTCGGCAGCGCTGTGCCGGGAACCGCTCCGGGAGGGCGGCGAGCGTGCGCTCGGCCGCGGCCGCCACCCGCTGGGACAGGGCCTCGTCGTCGTTGGCGGTCCAGATCGCGGGGACGTCGAACGCCCCGAGGACCGCGGCGGTCTGGAGGGGGTCGCCGAGTTCCTCCGCCATGGCGACCGCCTCGCCCCGGTGGCGGCGGGCGCTCTCCAGGTCGCCGGTGAAGGCGAGCGCGCGGACCAGCCCCATGACCAGGTCGAGCCGTTCCCGGACGGCGTTTCCGGCCGCGGCGCCCGTGCCCTCCGTGTCGCCCCCGCCCTCCGCGGCGCCCGCACCGGCCTCCCGGTCGTGGGCGGTCAACGCCTCCCGCCACAGACGGGCCGCCTCGTGCGGGGCGAAGGCCCGTTCGGCTCGCCCGGCGGCCTCGCGCGCGTACCGCACGGCCTTCCCCCGCGCGGCGTTGTTCCCGGCGCGCACGTAGTGGTGGGCGAGGGCATCCGCGTCGTGGGGACGCAGCCGTTCGACCACCTCGGCGATCCGCGCGTGCGAACGGGCCCGGCGGACGCTGGCGACCTCCTCGCGGAGCGCGTCCCGCACCAGATCGTGCGTGAACCGCGCCCGCTCCGGCCCGGCGTCGACCATCACACCCTCACGCTGGGCGGACTCCACCGCCCGCAGCGCCTCCTCCTCCCCGACGAGGGCGGACAGGACATCCATGTCGACCTCGCGGCCGACCACCGCCGCCTGGCCGAGGACACCCCGGCTGGCCTCCGGGAGCCGGGCCACACGGCGGCGGACCACGTCCCGCACCCCGGCGGGGACCGAGTCCAGCGCGGCGGGCCCCTCGTCGCGGAGCAGGCGGGCGAGTTCCCCCGTGTAGAACGGGTTGCCTCCGGTCCGCCGGTGAACGGCGCGCACGGTGGCGGCGTCCACCGGACCGTCCAGTGCGGCCCGGAGTATCTCCCCGACCGCCGTCGCGTCGAGCCCGCCCAGGTGGACGCGGGCCGGTTCGACCCTGGCCAGCCGCCCCAGCGCCTCGGCCAGGGACGGACCGATCTCGGTGGCCCGGTAGGTGCCCACGACCGCGACGGGCGCGGCGATCCCCTCGCCCGCCAGGAACGCCAGAAGGGAGAGCGTCTCCTCCCCCGACCACTGGAGGTCGTCGAGAACGAGCAGCAGCGGCGCTGTGCCCGCGACCCGGGCCAGGTGGTCGGCGACGGCGCGGTGTGAGCGGAACCGGGTGGCCGCCATCTCCCCGGGCGTCAGCCGGTCCGGATCCCCGACGGTCCGGGAGACCTCCGGCGGCGTCGGGTGCCCGGCCCGGTCGAGCGAGGTGAGCACCTGGGTCCACGGCCAGAGACCGGGCGCCCCCTCCTGCTCGGGGCCGCGCCCCCAGGCGGCGGTCCACCCCCGTTCCTCCAGCCGCCCGGTGAGCGCCTCGGCCAGCGTGGTCTTGCCCTCCCCGGCGTCACCGGAGACCAGGGCGACGCCGAGCGCCCGGCGTGACACGGCCCCGTCGGCGACCTCCTCCAGGCGTTCCAGTTCCTCAGCCCTGCCGACGAACGGCCGCCTCCGCCCGGCGCGCGGAACGGGCCGTCCTCCCCGCGCTCCCGAAGGCTCCCCGGGGCCGTCCGGTCGGGAGCCGGCCGCTCCGGGCCTCCTGGCCCGGGGCGTGACCGAGCGGTCCGCGCCCGCCTGACGGGCGACCGGTCGCGGTCCGGCGCGCCGGGTGCTCTCCAGGCCCGGGGACTGGGTGAGGATGTCGGTCTCCACGCGCCGGAGTTCGGGGCCGGGATCCACGCCCAACTCCTCGGCCAACGCCGCACGCGCCCGGCGCAGGGCGGCCAGGGCGTCCCCCTGCCGGCCGGACCGGTACAGTGCGAGCGCCAACAGCCGCCAGGACTCCTCGCGCCAGGGATGGCCGGTGGTCTGCGCCTCCAGGTCGGGCACGGCCTCGGCCGCCCGTCCGAGCGCCAGCAGCGCCCGCGTCCTCAGGTCCACGGCCAGTGTCCGCAGTTCACCGAGGCGGGCGGCGTCGGCGCGCGCCCAGTCGGTGTCGGCGAACTCCGCGTAGGCGGGACCGCGCCACAGGCTCAGGCCCACGTCGACCTCGGCCACGGCGGCCTCCCCGTCCCCGTGCTCCAGCAGACGTCCCGCAGCCTCCAGAGCGGTCTCGAAGCGCCGGGCGTCGACCGACCCCGGCGGGGTGCGCAGCGCGTATCCCGGGCCGACCGTGACCAGCAGTCGCGCGGGTGACCGGGGCGGCCGGTCGGGTTCCAGCGCCCGGCGCAGCTCCCCGACGAACGTGCGGATCGCGCCGACCGCGCCGCGCGGGGGGTCGTCCCACAGATCGTCGGCGAGCCGTTCCACGGGCGCCACCCGTCCCCGGGCCACCAGGAGCCGGGCCAGGACCGCCCGGTGACGCGCCCCCTTGAGTCTGATCGGCCCGCGCTCGTCGGCCGCCTCGATCGGCCCGAGCACCCCGAACGTCACCGACGACACGACCACCCCCGTACCAGCCCCGTGTTCCGGTCCGCGCCGCGCGCACCGTACGGACCACGGCCCCCAACCTATCCACGCGTGACCTGGGGACCCGCGCCCCGGCGGCGCGCTGATCCGCCGCTGACCGGGTGCTGACCCGCCCGGAGCATGCTCGTGGCACGCCGCCGGACCGAGCGGCGCCGACACCACGAGGAGCCATGATGGAACCGACGATCAGCGGATTCGACTACCAGCGCGTACCCGTGGCGGACGGGGTCGCCCTGAACGCCGCCGTCGGCGGGTCGGGCGGCCCGGTCGTCCTGCTGCACGGGTTCCCCCAGACCCACCTGATGTGGCGGCACGTCGCCGCCGACCTGGCCGCCGACCACACCGTGATCTGCCCCGACCTGCGCGGGTACGGAGACAGCGACAAACCCGAGGACACCGACGGGAACACCTACGCCAAGCGCACGATGGCGGCGGACGTCGTCTCGCTCGCCCGCGCCCTCGGCCACGACCGGTTCGCCCTGGCGGGCCACGACCGGGGCGCCCTCGTGGCGGTCCGCGCCGGGCTCGACCATCCGGGGGCGGTCACCCACCTGGCGTCGCTGGACGTCCTGCCGACCCTGGACATGTGGGACGTCATGCACGGCGTGTCGGCCGCCGTGGGGTTCCACCTCTACCTGATGGCGCAGCCGCCCGGCCTGCCGGAGGAGATGATCTCGGCGGCCCCGGACGCGTTCTTCGGCTCCTTCCTGGACGCCTGGTCGAACGCCCCGGAGGCGATCCCCGACGATGTCCGCGCCGCCTACCTGCGGGCGTGCCGCGCGGCGGTGCCGTCGATCGTCGCCGACTACCGCGCCTCGGCCGGCGTCGACGTCGAGCACGACGAGCACGACCGCGCGGCGGGGAACCGTTTGGCCATGCCGGTGACGGTGCTCCAGCAGGACTGGGGCGCGGCGCTGGGGTTCGACGCCGCCGCCCGGTGGCGCGCCTGGGCCGCCGACCTCCACCACGCCACGGTCTCGTGCGGCCACTTCATGGCGGAGGAGGCCCCGGCGGAGGTCGTCGGGGAGCTGCGGGCCCTCCTGGCGCGCTGAGCGGGACCGGCGCCTCATCACTTCGCGCGCCCGCGACGGTCGGGCCACGGCACGGTTCAGCGGTTCACCGGACCGGGTAGGTCCTGGTTACGGCCGGTGACCGGGGCCAGCGGCGGCGCCGGGGCGGCCGACGTCGAACGGGGGCGGCATGAAGGCGAAGATCGGCGACTACGTGCACACGCACGGCGTCGCCAGCAGCGACGGACAGCACAGCGGCAGGATCGTGGACGTGCGCGGCGCCAACGACGGGCCGCCGTACGTCGTGCGGTTCCCAGACGGTGAGGAGCGGCTGATCTTCCCGGGGCCGAACACCATCGTGGAGCCCCGCTTCCCGAGCGACTGACTCCCGGTCCCGGGACTCCGGACACACGGAGGGCCGGTGGGCACGACGCCCACCGGCCCTCCGCGAGGTTCATGTGGGGTCGCCCCTCAGGCCCTGAGCCTCTCCAGGAACCCTCCGAGGTTCTCCCTGGCCCGCGCGGCCTGCTCCTCGACCGTGAGCGACTCCACGATCCGCCCTCCCCCGGGACCGGGCTCCCTCAGCCCCCGGATGTAGAGCGAGCAGGCGAAGTCCGCGCACATGCGCAGCCCGACCGTGTTCCCCTCGCGGCCGGCCTTGCCCGCCTTGGGCGCCGACATGAGGGTCACGCCCCCGCCCCGGTGGGTGGTCAGGCACAGCGAGCACAGGGTCGGGCGGAACCCGTCGCGCGCGGGGACGATGCGCAGCGCCACCCCCACCGGCCCCTCCTCCCCTTCGACGACCAGGTAGGCGCGCTCGTGCGCCGTGTGGTCTCGCCAGCCGAGGAAGTCCAGGTGCTCCCAGGGACGCTCCGCGAGATCCCGAGGCGGGGACAGGCGCTGGGCCTCCCCCTTCGAGCAGTTGATGAATGATCCGCGGATGTCCCGCTCGGTCAGAGCCTTCATGACCACCGACGCTAACAACCTGGCCAAACGCCGGGCAAAGGGTTTTCGGCGCGTCGGCGCCGTCACATGCGCGGATCACCCCGGAACAGCACAAAACCATTGGAACCACGCACAGTCCGCCGCCTACGCTCCCGCCAGGCGGTGGACCGTACGGACGGTCCCCATGCTTGCGCGCGCTCGCCGCCACACCCCGAACCCAGAAAGGACGGAACAGCCCATGGCCATCCAGCACACGGAACTGGCCACGGTCCGCAACATCGGGATCATGGCGCACATCGACGCGGGCAAGACGACCACCACCGAGCGCGTTCTGTACCTCACCGGTGTCTCCCACCGGGTCGGTGAGGTCCACGACGGGAACACCGCCATGGACTTCATGCCCGAGGAGCGGGAGCACGGCATCACCATCACCTCCGCCGCCACGACCTGCCACTGGCCGGTGGAGGGGGTCACCCACACCGTGAACGTCATCGACACCCCGGGCCACATCGACTTCACCGTCGAGGTGGAACGGTGCCTTCGGGTGCTCGACGGCGCGGTCGCGGTGTTCGACGGCGTGGCCGGTGTCGAGCCGCAGTCGGAGACGGTGTGGCGCCAGGCCGACCGCTACGGAGTGCCGCGCGTGTGCTTCGTCAACAAGCTCGACCGCGTCGGCGCCGACTTCGCGCGCTGCGTCGACACGATCTCCGCGCTGCTCGGCGCCGCTCCGCTGGTTCTGCAGATCCCGATCGGCACGGAACGGGACCTGCACGGTGTGGTCGACCTCGTCCGGATGCGGGCGCTCGTGTGGTCGACCGAGGCCGAGCACGGCGAACGGTTCGACGTCGTCGACCTCCCGGACGAGCTGGCCGCCGAGGCCGGTCAGTGGCGAGCCCGCCTGGTGGAGGCGGTCGCCGAGCACGACGAGGAGGTGATGGAGCTGTACGTCGGGGGCGTGGAACCCACGGAGGAGCAACTGCACGCGGCGATCCGCCGCGCCACCCTCGGCTCCGTCGACGGCGGCACCACGGTCACCCCGGTGCTGTGCGGCAGCGCCTACCGGAACATCGGTGTCCAGCCCCTGCTCGACGCCGTGGTCCGCTACCTGCCCTCCCCGGTCGACTCCGGTGTCGTGCACGGTCACCTTCCGGGCGATCCCGGCACGGTGGTCGGGCGGGAGCCGTCGGAGGACGCGCCGCTGGCCGCCCTGGCGTTCAAGATCAGCGGCGACCCGCACCTGGGCAGACTCACGTTCGTCCGCGTGTACTCGGGACGGCTCGACACGGGCGCCCGGGTGCACAACTCCGCGCGGGGAAGGAGGGAACGCGTCGGCAAGGTCTACCGCGTGCACGCCGACGAACGCGAGGAGATCGCGTCGGCGGGTGCCGGGGACATCGTCGCCGTCATGGGGTTGAAGCGGACCGCCACCGGGCAGACGCTGTGCGATCCGGAGCATCCGGTCGTGCTGGAGTCCATGGACTTCCCGGACCCGGTCATCGAGGTCTCGGTCGAACCCGAGTCCCGTGCCGACCAGGACCGGCTCTCCGGCGCCATCGCGCGCCTGGCGGAGGAGGACCCCTCCTTCCGGGTGCGCGCCGACGCCGAGAGCGGCCAGACCATCATCGGCGGAATGGGCGAGCTGCACCTGGAGATCCAGCTCGACCGGATGCTCCGGGAGTACCGGGTGGCGGCCCGGATCGGCCGGCCCCGGGTCGCCTACCGCGAGACGATCCGGAGGTCCGTGTCCGGGGTCGAGTACACCCACCGGAAGCAGTCCGGCGGCAAGGGGCAGTACGCGCGCGTGCGGATCGCCCTGGAGCCGTTGGAGTCCGGGTACGAGTTCGTGAACGCGGTGACGGGGGGCCGGGTGCCCAGGGAGTTCGTCCCCTCCGTGGAGGAGGGGTGCCGCCAGGCGATGCTGGCCGGTGTGTTCTCGGAGCATGAGATGACCGGTGTCCGGGTGACGCTGCTCGACGGGGCCTTCCACACGGAGGACTCCTCCGAGCTGGCGTTCCGGATCGCCGGGACGGCGGCCTTCCGGGAGGCGGCCGCCCGGGCGGAGCCGGTCCTCCTCGAACCGGTGATGGCCGTGGAGGTCACCACCCCGGAGGAGTACATGGGCGATGTGATCGGCGACCTCAACTCCCGTCGGGGGCGGGTGCGGGCGTTGTCGGACCGGTATGGCGCGAAGGTGGTGTCGGCACTGGTGCCGATGGCGGAGACGTTCGGCTACGTGGGTGACCTGCGCGGCCGGACCTCCGGCAGGGCGAGCTTCACGATGGGGTTCGACTCCTACGCCGAGGCGCGCACGGCGGCCCCCGGGGTCTGACACCCGGGGTGTGGCTCCGAGGCCGGGCCGCCCGGAGCGTGGCGCTCCGGGCGGCCCGGCCCGTCGCGGCCCCGGTCGGCCGCGCCGGAGGGCGTGTCGGGGCGGTCATGCGTCGAATCCGGGCACTTGCGTTGGTCTCCCCGACGATCTATTTTCGTTAGTGATTCGAACATTAGAGAAGCTAACGATTGGAGTCCACATGCCCGTCGTCGACGTTCTCGACTCGACCATGTACTACGAGGAGACCGGGGAGGGGACACCCGTCGTGTTCCTCCACGGCAACCCCGCCTCATCCCGCCTGTGGCGGAAGGTCCTGCCCGCCTTCGGCGCCCCCGGGCGCCTGTTGGCCCCCGACCTGATCGGCATGGGGCGATCCGGGAAACCCGACGGCGCCCACCGGTTCGCCGACCACGCGCGCTACCTCGATGCCTGGTTCGACGCACTGGACCTGGACCGGGTGGTGCTGGTCGGGCACGACTGGGGAGGGGCCCTCGCCTTCGACCTGGCCGCGCGCCACCCCGGGCGGGTGCGCGGCATCGCCTTCATGGAGGCCGTCATCCGGCCGATGTCCTGGGCGGAGCTGAGCGTCCCGGCCCGCGAGCGCTTCGAGACCCTGCGCTCCCCGGAGGGAGGGGAGAGGGCGCTCAGCGGCAACGGACTCGTGGACGCCGCCTTCACCCGTGGCGTCCTCAACCCGCTGGACGAGGAGGAGATCGCACCCTACCGGGCTCCCTATCCGACCCCGGAGAGCCGGCGTCCGCTGCTCACGTGGGCCCGCTCCATCCCCCTGGACGGCGGGCCGGCCGACGTGGTGGAGCGGCTCGACGGCTACCGCGGCTGGCTCACCGCCAGCGACGACGTGCCGAAGCTACTGCTGACCTTCGACTCCTCGCCGACGCTGCTCGTCACCGAGGACATGGCCGCCTGGTGCGCGACCCACATGGCGGCCCTGGAGAGGGAGCACTGCGGCCCGGCGGGGCACCACTCGCCGGAGGACCGGCCCGAGGCCATCGGCGCGGCGACCGCCGCGTGGGCGGACCGCCACGGCCTCCGGTAGCGGCTACAAAAGATCAACCAGCGGGAACTCCTGCGCGAAGACCGAGTTCGGGTCGATCCACCGCACCAGGTCCCGGAAGTCGGACTCGGCCTCGTCCGCCTCCGGGTGGTCCCATCCGCCGTGGACGTCCTCCTCGGCGAGGATCCGGGCCACCCAGTACCAGCGCCAGGCCATCTCCACCAACGCGACCGAGGAGGAGGCCGCCCAGGCCGCGGACGCGGGGTCCGACCAGGGCAGCGCCGCCCGGCCGGTCCCGCGCTCCACCCAGAACTCCCCGTCACCGGACGGGTGCGTGTACACCAGGCGGCCCACGTCCCCGAGATCCCCGTCACGACCTTCCTGCCCGAGACGGTGGGCGAACAGGCCTCCGGGGAGCCCGAAACGGTCCAGGGCCCGCCGCCCGATCTCGGGGACGGCCACCTCGTCCAGCCCGCCGACCTCCGCGCGCTCCCCCGCGGCGACCAGGTCCGGCAGCGGTGCGCTCACCGCCCACAGGTAGCGTGCGTGCCCATCGTCCATCCGGTATCCGTGCAGGTCCAGCACGGTGCGGTCGTACGCGTGGACGTCCCACCGCTCGATCCGCTCCGGTCGGGTGCGGTCCGCGACCGCCAACAGCTCGGGGTCGGCCGCCGCGATCTCCCACAGGAACGGGAGCCCCTCGTCGTCCTCGTCGAGCACACCGCCCCCGTCCGTCGCCCGCCGTCGCCCGCCGTCGCCCGCCGTCGCCCGCCGTCGCCCGCCGTCGCCCGCGAACGCTACCGCGCGGCCGTGACACTTCCCGGAAGGCGCCCTGGGGCGTGTGTGGTGGATGCCGCCCGTCGCGAGCGGCGTATCCAGTGCGGCTGTCGCAAGGCCGAAGAAGGAGTCAGGGTGGGGTCCTGTCGACTGATGAGAACACAGCGACAGTTGTGCTGGGGCGACGCACAGCGGGGTGAGTGTCCGCCATACATGCCCTAACCGACCTCGAAGCGGATGATCCGGTCGTCGCCCTCGCGCACGTTCCCCCGGCCGTCGGTGTTGGAGGTGGTGATCCAGAGCGTCCCGTCCGGGGCCTCTCCGACCGTGCGCAGCCGACCGAACCGGCCCTCCAACCGCGGGGACGGCTCACCGAGCGCGCCGTCCTCCAGGGGAACGGCCCACAGCCGCTCCCCCCGCAGCGCCGCGACGTACAGGGTGTCGCCGACGACGGCGGCGCCGGACGGCGAGGCCTCGTCGGGGGTCCAGGTGATCAGGGGGTTGGTGAAGCGCCCCCCGTCGGTGTCACCGGTCCCCTCCACCTCCGGCCAGCCGTAGTTGTGGCCCGGTTCGATCAGGTTGACTTCGTCGAAGGCGTCCTGACCGAACTCGGTGGCGAACATCCGCCCCTCGTCGTCCCAGGCCAGGCCCTGCACGTTGCGGTGTCCGAGACTGTGCACGGGGGATCCGGGGTCCGGGTTGCCGGGTGCGGGGTCCCCCTCCGGGGTCAGCCGCAGGATCTTGCCGTTGGGGCTGTCCGGGTCCTGGGCCAGGGCGGGCCGACCCGCGTCACCGGTGGCGACGTACAGCATCCCGTCCGGGCCGAAGGCGATCCGGCCGCCGTCGTGGTACCTGTTCCTGGCGATGCCGTCGAAGACGACCTCCGGGTCCTTCCCGTCAAGCCGGAACCGAACGACGCGGTTGTCGTCCTCGGTCGTGAGGTAGGCGTGGACGTAGCCGTCCTCCGCGTGGTCCGGTGACAACGCCAGGCCCATCAGTCCGCCCTCCCATCCGGACTCCGCCCCCTCGGGCCCCGCGACGCCGGGCACCTCGTACACCTCCTCCGGCTCGGCCCCGCCGGGTGACACCCGCAGGATCCGCCCGGTGTGCCGCTCCGCCACCAGGGCGTCGCCGGACGGCAGGAAGGCCAGGCCCCACGGGATGTCGAGCCCGCTGGCCACCTCGACGCCGTCGCCGAGGTCCGGTGCGCGGATGGGTGCGCCACCCGTCCCACCGCCGTCGATCCCCTCGCTCGCGGTGCAGGCGGCGAGGGCGGTGACCGCGACCGCGAGCAGAACCGCCGCGCGACGACGGGCGACCGCCGTCCGGTCTGCCGCCATGACTCGCCTCCCTGGGGTCCGCGTCCGTTTCGGGCCCCTCACCGCCGTCCGGCGAGCGGCTCCGGTCCCCATGGGGATACCCACTGGCGCGGAGGTCACCGGAGCGGTGCCGCCGGTCACTGTCCCCGTACCGAACGGGACCGGCCGGGAACGGGGGTTCGGGGGAGGGACCGCGGACGATGGAGGGCGCCCCGCCGCCGAGCAGCGGCGGGGCGCCCTCCCGGCGCCGTCAACGCGCGTCGAGCAACGACGCGGCGTCGGCGACGGCGTCCCGCTCGGCGGCGGCGCCGGAGTCGGTCCCGACCGGCTCCGAACCGTCCTCCGCCCGGTCCGCGACGCGGTCCGACCCGGGCTCGCCGGTGGCGCCCCGCGCGGCCGTGTCGCGCTCGTCCGCCCGTTTGCCGGTGACGAGGGTGACCCGGTGCCCGTCGTAACAGAGCAGTTCCACCGTGATGACACCCGGTTCGGTGTTGTGCATGGCCAGGACCCTGCGCGGGCCGAGAAGGGTCGTCATTCCACAGTCGGGGCAGTACACGTCGAACATCAGGGCAGCTCCTTGAACACGGCGACCGCGTCGGACACCAGCTGGGGGTCCGCCTGGCACAGGGGGGCGCGAACGGTCGGCTCGTCGATCAGGCCGATCTCGCTCAGGGCCGCCTTGACCACGGTCGGGTTGGGTTCGGCGAACACGGTGGAGACCAGGGGCAGCAGGGCGTTGTGCAGCTCGAGGGCGGCCGCCGTGTCCTGGCCTCGGACGAGGTCGTGAAGGCGCCGGTAGTGGCCCGGGGCGATGTTGGCGGTCGTGGAGATGGCTCCCGCGGCCCCCAGACCCAGCATCGGGTGGATGAGTGCGTCGTCACCGGTCAACACGTCGGCGTCCACGTCCAGGGCGAGGAGTTCGAGGGTCCCCTGGTCGATCGCTCCGGCGCAGTGCTTGACCGCTCCGACGCCCTCCATCGACAGCAGCGTCGCCAACGTCCCGGTGGTGAGCGCCTTCCCCGTCCGGTGAGGGACGTTGTAGACGATGACGGGTGCCCGGACCGCGTCGACGACCGCCTCGAAGTGGGTCATCACGCCCTCGTCGGTGGGCCTGAGGTAGTAGGGGACGACGACCATGAGCCGGTCGGCCCACCGGTCGTGTTCGCGGGCCTGCTCGACGGTGGTGGCCGTGCCCATGCCGCTCACTCCGACGGTGAGCGGGGTGCCGTGGTCGTCGCTGACCCGGCGGCACACCTCCAGCACGGCTTCGCGCTCCCGCGCGGTGAGCATGGCCGACTCCCCGGTCGTGCCGAGCGCGACCAGCCCGGCCGCGCCCTCCTCCAGGCAGTGGCGGGCGAGCCGTTCCAGTGAGGCCGCGTCGACCTCGCCGTTCGCGGCGAAGGGGGTGACCAGTGGGACGTGGATTCCGTTCATGACGCTCCCTTGCTCAACGCTTCGGGCCCGCCCGGCGGGCGCGGCTCCGGTATTCGGCACATCACGAGTCGGGCGCACTCAGCACGACCTTTCCGAAGCGCCCCGGGTCGTTGAGCGCCCGGTACGCCTCCACCGGCTCGCTCATGGGGATGACGCGGTCCACCACGGGACGCCAGTCGTGCTTGGCGACGTGGGAGAGGAGGTCGGCGAACTCCCGGGGGCCGCCCATGGAGCTGCCCAGGATGGAGACCTGCGACCAGAAGACGCCGTGAACGTCGAGGGTGGCGCCGTGGTCGGCGGTCCGCCCGAGGACGACCATGCGGCCGCCGGGGCGCAGCAGCCCCACCAGCGCGTCCCACGAGGCGCCCGCCGAGTCGACGACGAGGTCGAAGGGCCCGCCGGTGGACGCGGCCAGCTCTCCGGGCCAGTCGCCCGAGCGGACGACCCCTCCCACGGCTCCGAGCTTGACGGCCGTGCGGATCGCGTCCTCACGGCCCGACGTCACCCACACCTGGGCGCCCAGGGCCGCGGCGATCTGGACGAGGTAGCTCGCCACGCCGCCCGCGGCGCCCGTGACCAGGACGCGTTCCCCCTCCTTGAGGCCGCCCCGGGTGATCAGGGCGCGCCACGCGGTCAATCCGGCCAGCGGCAGGGCGGCCGCCTCGTCCCACTCGAGCTCCGGGGGCTTGACGAACACGTTCTCCTCGGGGACGAGGATGTACTCGGCGTGGGTTCCGGCGGTCGGGTATCCGAGGATCTCGAAATCCGGCCCCTGAGCGTCCTCGCGGGGCCCCCACCGCAGCGAGGGAAGGATGACGACGTCGTCGCCGGGGGCCGCCTCCAGGACCCCGGAACCGACCTCGACGACGGTGCCGGCCCCGTCGGAACCGAGCACTCGGGGACCGCCGAGGTCCGCGCGCCGGTCGACCAGCATCGCGTCGTTCCGGTTCAGCGCGGCGCGGCGAACGCGGACGAGGACGTGACCGGCGTTGATCCGCGGATCCGACCATTTCTGGAACCGGACCGGAACACCGCTGTCCTGCGGCTGGGTGACAATAGCCTGCATATACTCTCCCGGAATTTTAGGCAAGACTCTGTCCGATTCCGGCCAACCTCATCACGGAGAGCACGGATTAGTTGACAGATTTTCGCCGTCGATGGACACTGGACAACGGTTTTTTAAGACCGAGGCACAGCTACTTCAGGCGTGGCCGCCTGATTTCAGAAATACGGCCAACAGTTCAGCAAGTGAGAAATCCAGACAGATGAACCGCCTCCATACGATCCCCGACGGAGCCTTGCGAGGAGAGCGCCACCGGCGAGCAGCCCGACAAGCCTCCGTGGTGTCGGGTGCACGGTTCAGGGACGCACCGCACAGAGCCCCGGCAGGGCCTCTCCCCGCCTCTGAGGGGAACTGCTCCAAGTCTGCAGCACCTCTCACGAATGCGGAAGTCACCGCTGGTTTCCACAGCAAAAAGGAGAACTTTAATGCTGGACGAGCGACGCCTTCGGACATTTGCCAAAGTCGTCGAGACCGGATCAATCGTCCGGGCGGCCGAGGCTCTCTCCTTCACGCCTCCAGCCGTTTCCCAGCAGATCGCCGCGCTTGAACGCCAGGTAGGGCAGAGTCTGTTCAGCCGGGGGCCCCGGGGAATGGAACTGCTGCGGGCGGGGGAGATTCTCCTGGAGTTGTCCGGGGAAGCCCTGGACCGACTCGATATCGCCGAGGCCACGATGCGTTCCCTGGCCAACACCATGCTGGGGCCCATCCGCGTCTCGTCCTTCGGCAGCGCCGGGTGGTCGCTCGTCCCGCGGGCCTTCTCCGCCCATCGGGAGAACTATCCGCACACGGCTCTCAGCTACGCCGAGGCCGAACCGGAGGACGCGATCGAACACGTCAAGAAGGATCTGGCGGACGTGGCCCTGACCTACACCTACGACAACGTCCCGCTCGCCCAGACCCCCACGTTGATCAGCGAACTCGTCCTCCGCGAGCCGATCGGCGTGGTGCTGCCCGAGGGGCATCCGCTCGCCGGGAACGAGCGGATCTCCCTGGAGGACCTGGCGGAGGAGAGCTGGATTCTGGGCCGGGACGAGACCCCGTGCACGCGGGCCACCAGGAACTGGGCCGCCGCGTCGGGGTTCGAACCGCAGGCGCACTTCCGCAGCAACGACTACGCGACCGTGTTCGGGTTCGTCGGCGCGGGCCTGGGCATCGCCCTGGTGCCGGCCCTCTCCCTGGTCCACCGCCCCTCCGGGGTGGAGTACAGACCGATCAAGGACGGCGACCTGGCGCGCAACGTGTGGGCCGTGATCCGGCCGCCCGTCGACGGAAAGCAGCCCGCCCCTCTGGGCGACCTGCTGAAGAACATCCAACGGCTGGCCTGGGACCTGGTCCGCGACCAGACCTGAACCAGGCCGATCCGCCGGGCCGGACGGGCCGCGGCGAACCGGCCGCCGCCGTTCACCCTCCCGGCTGGGATTCCAGCCGGGCCGACTCGGCCAACATCTCGGCGAACTTGCGCCGGCTCTTGCCGATCTCCGCCAGGATGAGCGCGCCGACGCCGCTCGAACCGCCGCGCCGGCCCTTGAGGTCCAGGCACCAGTCCGTCCACCAGGTCTGCCCCGACTCCCGCGGGCCCCGGTACACCGCCGTGAAGTAGAGGCGCGAGACGGTACCGCCCTCGCCCGGTCTGATGCGGACGCAGAAGTCGCCCTCGGTGACGTCCACCTGGATGGTGTTCTTGACGCACGAGACGCTCAGGAGACCCGGAACGGTGGTGCTGTTCAGCAGCGTGGCGATCCCGGGGGCCAGTCCCTCGACGTGGGTCCGGTCGCGCGTGATGGTCGACATGGCTTCCTCTCTCCGTTCTGTGGCGGCCGCTGGTCTCACGGACCCGTGGGCTCGGGGTGGGCGTGGGTCGGGACGGCCGGCCCCTCCTCGTCGCCGACCCCGGTGTCGGTCCGCAGGAGGTCCTGGACCGTCTCCCTACGGACGATGGCCCTGGCCCGGCCCTCACGGACCGCGACGACGCCGGGGCGTAGGGCGTGGTTGTAGTTGTTGGCCATGGAGCGGCAGTACGCGCCGGTGGCCGCGACGGCGAGCAGGTCCCCGGGGGCCAGGTCGCCGGGCAGGCGCGCCTCCGGCACCAGGACGTCGCCGCTCTCGCAGTGGCTGCCCACCACCCTGCTGGGAACGGGGGCGGCGGCCGAGTCCCGCGACACCAGGTCGCACGTGTACGGCGCGCCGTAGAGGGCCGGGCGGATGTTGTCGCTCATCCCCCCGTCCACGGAGACGAACCGGCGCACACCGGTGACGTCCTTGACCGTGCCGACCTCGTAGAGGGTGACGGTGCCGGGGCCGACGACGGCCCGCCCCGGTTCGACGGCCAGGCGCGGCACCGCGATCCCGTGCTCACGGCACGCCCCCCGAACGGCCCGCCGGAGCCCCTCGGCGAAGCTCGCCACGGGGGTGGGGAACTCGCCCGGCACGTACGTGATGCCGCGGCCGCCCCCGAGGTTCAGTTCGGCCAGTTCGACTCCGTGCTCGTCCTTGACCGCCCCCAGCAGGGCGACCAGTCGTGCCGCCGCCACCTCGAACGGTTCGAGGGAGAGCACCTGGGATCCGATGTGGGAGTGCAGGCCGGCCAGGTCCAGCCCCGGGGCGGCCAGCACGCGGCGGACCGCCTCGGCCGCCATGCCGGTGCTCAGCGCGAACCCGAACTTCTGGTCGTCGTGAGCGGTCGCGATGTACTCGTGCGTGTGCGCCTCGACACCGGTCGTCACCCTGACCAGGACCCGCTGCCGCCTGCCCCGGCTCTCGGCCAGGGCGGAGAGCCGGTCGATCTCGGTGAAGGAGTCGACGACGACGCGGCCCACGCCCACCTCGATCGCCTGCTCCAGCTCCGCCAGGGACTTGTTGTTCCCGTGCATGGAGATCCTGTGCGGGGGCACCTGGGCGTGCAGCGCGACGGCCAGCTCACCCTCGGAGCAGACGTCGAGGTTGAGCCCCTCCTCGACCACCCACCGGGCCACCGCGGTGCACAGGAAGGACTTCCCGGCGTAGTAGACGTCGCCGCCGTGGAAGGCCCGGACGTACTCCCGGCACCGGGAGCGGAAGTCCTCCTCGTCCAGGACGAAGAGCGGGGTGCCGAACTCGCGCGCGAGCTCGGTCACCGTGTGGCCCGCGATCTCCATGACCCCGTTCGAGCGGTGCGCGTTACGCGGCCACACGCCCGGGGCGCGCTCCTCCTGAGGCGTCGGGGCGAGGAGCTCCTCGCTCTGGGTCTCGGCGGGGTGGATCGGTCGGTTCATGGTGCAGACCCCTGTCGGATCCGGTCGGTCGGTGGGTGCGGCGGTCGGGTCCGTCTCAGACACAGGTCTCGGCCTCCGGGAGGGGCCGGTCGAGGGAGAGGTTGGTCGAGCCGAACCACTCCTCCAGCAGCCGGAGCGCGGTGCCGTCCGCGTACATCTCCTCGATCGCCTCGTTCACCAGCTGGCAGGTCTCCACGTCGCCCTTGGGGAGGGCCACGCTGTACCGCTCCTCGGTGAAGGGGTCGTTGACGAACCGGTAGGCGTCGCTCTCCCCGTCCGGGATGATCCCGGCCAGCACCAGGTCGTCGGTGGAGACCACGTCGAGCTCCCCCTCGACGAGCATGTCCAGGCACTCGGGGTAGTCGGCCGCGTCCACCAGCTCGACGTCGATGCCCTCGTCGTCGGTGATCCTCCGCCAGGAGTTGGAACCCTCCACCTTGCACACCCGGGTTCCGGCCAGGTCCTCCCGGGCGTCGATCGAGGTGTCCTCGGCGCGGACCACCGTGTCCTGGCTCGCCGTGACGTAGGGGCCGCCGAAGGTCACGAACTCGCCGCGCTCGGGCAGCGCGGAGTAGGTGGCGAAGAGCATGTCGACCTCGCCGTCGCGAACCACGGTGTCCCGTTCCGGCGGGAGCACGCCCCGGAACTCGATCCGCGCGTCGGGGCCGGCGACCCGCTCGGCGACGTAGCGCGCCACGTCGACCTCGAATCCCCGCGGCCCCGACCCCTCGGCGTAGCCGAGGCTGGGCAGGCCGCTGTGCACGCCGACGACCACGGTGGCCGGCTCTTCGGCGGTGTCGGACGCGTCGGGGGCGTCGGAGGCGTTGGAGGGGGCGCAGGCGCTCAGCACGGCCAGCGCGAGCCCGGCCGAGGCCGTACGTAGGGCGGGTGTGGGGGTCAGCATCAGGTCTTCTCCGAATTCCGCTCGTGGGCGGGGCGCGGCGGTCCGGAGCGGACCGCCGCGGCTCCGAGGGGGTGGTGGGGGTTTCCGAGGGGCGGGGGAGGTCGTGAGGGGGCGGCCGCCCTCAGCCGCACGCCCCGCGGGACGCCCGGCAGTGGTCGACGATGGCGTCGAGGTAGCGGGCGGAGGTGTTCAGCCGCAGGACCGCGCCGAGGGCGATCTCCCGGCCCAGCCGGGGGTCCCGCTCGACGACCGGGCCGATCACCTCGTTGAACCAGCTCTCGCCGTGCTCGACGTCGATCTCCATGTGCAGCAGGTGGTACTCCACGCCCTCCGGGGGGAGGCCGAGCTCCTTCCAGGCCCGGGTCAGGTACTCGAACCGCCGGGGAACCAGGTACTCGGTCGCGCCGAAGTACCCGGCGGCCTTGTAGTAGTGGCGGCGGGACAGGGCGAGCGCCGAGGACAGGTTCCCGCAGACCTTGGCCTCCAGCAGGGTGTTGTCCGCGATGAAGCCGGAGTCGATGCCCAGGGCGGTGTGGGACTTGGCGAAGATGGTGGTGTGCACGCCGGCGTGCTCGCCGTTGCCCATCTCGTCCCAGTAGTTCTTGGCGATCTCCATCTTCTCCACGCCGGTGGTGCCGACCTGGACGAGCGCGAGGATGTCGTCGAAGCGGGGGTCCAGGGTCCCCTCCTGAACCATGAAGAAGCGGATGTCCTCCTTCGTCGCCTCCGCCTCCACGAAGGAGGTGTAGAACTCGTGGCGGCTCGCCACGTGCGCGTTGACGAGGTCCTCCAACCACCGCACGTACTCCTTGGCGGTGTGCGGGTACCCGGTCAGCGCCGACTCCGGGACGAGGGCGGCCTCGTGGGTGAGGAAGGCGTTCTCCAGTCGGGCGGCGACGTCGCGCAGGATCGGCTGGGAGTCGTGGTCCAGGCGCTCGGCCGGCGGGATGCTGAAGTCCTGCTCGTAGATGGCGCCGAGGAGGTCCTGGACACGGTTCTGCGCGTCCGGGTCGCCGTCTCCGTAGGCCCGCGCCGTCAGGGCGTCGGCCTCCTCGGCCAGGCGCCCGCGCGTCCCGTAGTCGGCGGCGGCCAGGTTCCAGTCCTGGGCGGTCAGCTCGGCTCCGTGGGTGACGAACCGGTCGAGGAGGGTGTGGTCGGTCTGGATGCTCATGCGCTCGTGCTTCCTTGCTCGAGTGGTCGGGATGGTGGGGGCGGGTGCGGGACTCACTGGTGGAGGGCGACGGCTTCCCGGTCGCGGACGGGCAGGGGGCTCTGCCGCTCCGCCCCCTCCCAGGCGACGGTGGTGCCCGAGGCGCTCAGGTCGTAGACCTCCCGCCCCGCCAGGGCGTTCGTCATCACCGCGCTGCGCCAGGCCATCGCCGCGAAGTTCGGGTCGGTCCACCCGTGGGAGTGGACGGCGGCGTTGTGGGCGAAGATCCGGCCGCCGCCCAGCCCCTCGGTCCGGACGGAGAAGTCCTCGTTCATCTGGAACCGGCCCCGCTCGTCGAGCCGCAGGTGCTCGCGGACCGGTTCGAGGAAGCGGGGCACCTCGAACGTGTAGCCGGTGGCCATGATCACCGTGTCGGCGAGGAAGACCTCGGTTCCGTGCGGCCCCTGTACCTCGACGCTCCAACCGTCCGGGGTCGGCGTGAGGAAGGTGAACTCGCGGTCCACCAGCAGACGGGTCGCCATGGGCGCGCCCTCGAAGTGGTCCATCTCGTAGACGCGGCGGTAGATGTTCTGCAGCAGCGGTTGCAGGATCGCGTCGCTGGAGGCCTTCTGGACGCCCAGGAGCCGCTCGCGCTCGTCGGCGGGCTCCCGGTAGAAGAAGCGGGTGTAGCCCGGGGTGTACAGCTCGTTGGCGAACGGGGACTCGTCGAAGGGAACGAAGTTGTGCCTGCGGGTCGCCCAGATGACCTCCGCGGGCAACTGCGACTTGTCGCTGAGCAGGTCGTTGACGAGTTCGGCCCCCGTCTGGCCGCCGCCGATGACCGCGACCCGCTTCCCCTTCCGGGGGAACGAACGCAACAGGTACTCCGACCCGTGGAAGAGCGTCTCCCCCAGGAAGGGTCGCGCCGCCTCGGGCACGTAGGGTGCCCGGCCGACGCCGAGGACCAGGTCCCGGGCGTGCTGGGTCCCGTTCGACGTCCGCACCGCGAACCGGGTCCCGTCGTGGGTGACCTCGTCCACACTGGCGCCGAAACGGAGATGGTCGAGTTGCCCGCAGATCCACTGAAGGTACTGGTTGAACTCGCGCCGCAGGACCGTCGGATATTCGGCAATGACAAAACGGTGCAGCCGGTGATTACGGGCGAGGAAGTTGAGGAAAGAGTACTCGCTGGTCGGGTCGACCATCGTGACGCAGTCCTTGTACAAGGGGGACTGCAGGCAGGCGTCGTCGAAGAGAAGGCCGGGGTGCCATTCGAACGACTGCTTCCGCTCCAGGAATCCGGTCTTCAGTTCGGGCGCCTTCTCCAGCAGCGCCGCGAGACTGACATTGAAGGGACCGATCCCCACGCCCAGGACGTCGAGCTCGTTCCCCCGGGCCCGGGATCCGCTTTCCGGTTTCATCTTTTTCCTTTTCCTTTTCGACTGGTGGTGGACCGTGACGGGCCGCAGGCGGGTACCTCCCGCGGCCCGGGGGCGGGTGTGGTGCGGGCCCTCAGATCCGGGGCGCCATCGGAGTGAAGTCGACGAGCAGGATGGCGCGGCCGCCCGGCCTGGGGTCGCCCCCGCGGCGGATCGGTGCGACGTAGTGGCTGACCTTGTCGTCGCGGACCCCGTAGGACTCCAGAGGTTTGGTCAGTTCGAACTCGGCCATCACCAGGTCCTCGGAGATCTCCCCCGGCGTCATCCCGGCGCAGCGGGGCGGCGCGATGGTGTTCCCGCCCCCGACCACGTTGTCCCGGTACATCAGGTGCGCGAAGGTGTAGGGCTCGCCGTCCTGGTGCAGGCAGTTCGGGGAGGCCACCGCCTCCTGACCAGCCTCGTCGACAACGAGGTTGATCATGTGGACGCCCACGTGGATCGGCGCCATCAGGTCGACCGGGCTCCACTCGGTCTGGCCGAAGTCGAACAGGATCAGGTCCCGCAGCAGCGGGTTGTCCGTCGCGCTCTCGCGCAGCGCGGGGAACTGGCGGCGCGCCCCGGTGAACTCCGGGTTGTGGTCGCCCTGGTAGTACTCGGTGACCCACTGCTCGTCGTCGCTCAGGACCGGGGGGATCCAGCTGAACCCGTTGTCCCAAGGGGTGATGACGCCGCGGGAGTAGCGCCTGAACCGGCCCGCCGACCGTGCGTAGGGGTCGGTGGGCAGCTCCGAGAACTCCGCCACCAGGCTCGACAGACGGGGGTCCGCGTCCGCGACTCCGAGCTGGTCCGCGAGATCATATCTCGCGTACCCCTTGGTCATGACTTCCGAACGTTCCTCGACGATGTGCATTTCCTGACTCCCCATAGATCTCGATACCACAATTTCGGAACAATGCCCCGAACGGCGGCGTCATTACACCGAGAGAAAATCACGCGAATTCTTGCGTGTACCGAATCCGCGCTTCTGCGAAGTGGTGCGACCTTGCGCTAAGACATTCCTACGCCACCCGGACACCTGAGAGCAATGAAGCGCTTCTTACCCCTGCCGGTGGCGAGTTCTTAGCCCATTCTGACCTGCACATCTCCAGGGAAGAGCACACGGATTTACACACACGCACCGATCCGTGGCCACGCATACAGGCGAAGTTCACCTGAGAAAATCCGCGACTGTCGGAGATTGATTTATCACGCACAGTCATACCGCGGGGCGCGGCGGAACCCGGGCCGTCTCCACGGCCGCGGGCGGTTCGTCGGTGGCGGATGCGCGCCCCGCGGGGCGGGGAAGGCAGGGCCGACGCGGGGCTTCAGAGGGCCGGCGGCCATGTCGCGCGGTCCCCGGCACGGGCGCGCGGCGCCCACAGGCGATCGCCCTCCAGGCGGTGAGGCGGTCAGCGGAGTGGTTCCGCCTGAAGATGCCCCAGGTCAGACATAGAAAGAGCCAGCGAGGGGACTTGAACCCCTAACCTATCGCTTACAAGGCGATTGCTCTGCCAATTGAGCTACGCTGGCGGGCGTCCGGGGCCGTCAGGCCTCGGAGCGTCCATCCGAATGGTACCGGTTCCTGAGCCGCGTGGCCTACTCGGATTCGAGCCCGCGCCTGCGAGCGACCTCGTACAGCGACACCCCCGCCGCCACCGACGCGTTGAGCGACTCCGCACCGCCGATCGGGATGCTCGCCACCACGTCGCACGACTCGCGCACGAGCCGCGACAGGCCCTTGCCCTCAGAACCCACGACGACCACCAGCGGCCCCGTCGCCAGCTCCAGGTCCGGAAGCTTCGTGTCGCCCTCGGCGTCCAGTCCGACGACGAACAGCCCCGCCTTCTTGAAGCCCTCCAGCGCACGCGTCAGGTTCGTGGCCTGCGCGACCGGGAGCCGGGCGAGGGTTCCCGCGGAGGTCTTCCACGCGGTCATGTTCACGCTCGCCGACCGGCGCTCCGGAATCATCAGGCCGTGCGCGTCGAACGCGGCCGCCGAGCGCGCCACCGCCCCGAGGTTGTGCGGGTCGGTCACCCCGTCCAGCGCGACGATCAGCGGCGCGGTGTCCGACTCCAGCGCCCTCTCCAGCAGGTCCTCGGGAACCCAGTAGCGGTACGGGCGCACCTGCAGCGCCATGCCCTGGTGGGCGGCGCCGGGCTGGCCGTTGCTCTCACACCGCCGGTCCAGCTCGGCGCGGGTCACCTCGACGATCTCGACGCCCCGGTCGCCCGCGGCGCGCGCCGCCTCGGTCACCCGCTCGTCCGGGTCCAGGCTGTTGGCCAGGAACAGACGGGTGGCGGGCATGCCCGCGCGCAGCGCCTCCACGACCGGGTTGCGCCCCACCAGCAGGTCGGAGTCGGCCGAGCGGCGCTGCTGCCGGGCCGCTCCCTGCTGGTCACCGGCCGGTCGGGGCCGTTTGGCCGCGCGGGCCCGCTGCTTGCCCTCGTACCAGTGCCGCTGCTCGGCGGGCAGGGTGCCGCTCTTGCCCTCGAGTGAGCGCCGCCCCTTGCCCCCGCTGCCCTTGGTCGGGCCCTTCTTGCTCTTCTTCGCCGGCATGTCCGCCGCCTCCCCGTACGTCTCGCGAGCATGCCGGAAGCGCGTCGGCGTCCGGCGGATTCGCCACCAGTGGTGGCAAACCTCCAGCCTAGTCCCGACGCGCCACCGCCCGCGTCATCCGCGCCTGAGGTCCCAGCGGGGCCCCTGCGGCGTGTCCTCGACCACGACGCCCGCCTCGGCGAGCTGGTCGCGGATCGCGTCGGCCGCGGCGTAGTCCTTCCGGCCCCGCGCCGCCTGCCGCTGCTCCAGGGCCACCGCCACCAGGGCGTCGACGACCTCGCGCAGCCCGGCGTCCCCACCGGCCCACTGCTCGCTGAGCGGGTCCACTCCGAGGATCCCCAGCATCGCGCGCAGCTCGGCGGCGAGCTCGGCCACCCTGTCCTTGTCCCCGGCGGCCAGCGCGGTGTTGCCCTCGCGCACGTGGCCGTGCACCACGGCCAGCGCCTGGGGCACCCCGAGGTCGTCGTCGAGCGCGGCGGCGAACCCGGCGGGGACGCCCTCGGCGGGCGCGACCTCGCCGGTCACCTCGACCGCGCGCGTCAGGAAGCCCTCGATCCGCTGGTAGGCGGCGGCGGCCTCCCGCAGCGCCTCCTCGGAGTAGTCGATCGCGGAGCGGTAGTGCGCCTGGCCGAGGTAGTAGCGCAGCTCCACCGGACGGACCTTCTGGACCATCTGCGGGATGAGCAGCGAGTTGCCGAGCGACTTGCTCATCTTCTCACCGCCGACCCGCAGCATCCCGTTGTGCAGCCAGAAACGCGCGAACCCGTCGCCCGCGGCACGGGACTGGGCGACCTCGTTCTCGTGGTGCGGGAAGATGAGGTCCAGGCCGCCGCCGTGGATGTCGAAGCTCGGGCCGAGGTACTTGGTGGCCATCGCCGAGCACTCCAGGTGCCAGCCCGGCCGGCCCCGGCCCCACGGGGTCTCCCAGCTGGGCTCGCCCGGCTTGGCGCCCTTCCACAGCGCGAAGTCGCGGGGGTCGCGCTTGCCGCGGCCCTCCTCCGCGGAGTCCTCCATCTGGTCCGGCCGCTGGTTGGACAGCTCGCCGTAGGCGCCGTAGGAGGCCACGTCGAAGTAGACGTCGCCGGAGCCGTCGTCGGCCGCGTAGGCGTGGCCGGCGTCGATGAGGCGGCGGATGAGCTCGATCATCTCCGGCACGTGCCCGGTCGCCCGGGGCTCGACGGTGGGCGGCAGGCAGCCGAGGATGTCGTAGGCCTCGGTGAAGGCCCGCTGGTTGCGCTCACTGACCTTCCACCAGGGCACTCCCTCGGCGGCGGCGACGTTGATGATCTTGTCGTCGATGTCGGTGACGTTGCGGCAGAACGTGACGTCGTAGCCGAGGTGGGTCAGCCAGCGGCGCAGGATGTCGAAGTTGAGGCCGGAGCGGATGTGGCCGATGTGCGGTGGTGCCTGCACCGTGGCACCACACAGGTACAGCGAGGCACACCCCTCGCGGAGGGGGACGAAGTCTCGGACCTGTCGGGCACTGGTGTCATAGAAGCGCAGACTCACGTTGTCAAGCCTAACCGCTTTCCCTTCACCCGCGGATCACAAACCACCAACCACGCTCCGGGCCGATCGTCTCCCGGACAGGCTCCAGGGCACATATGTGATGAGCCGTATTACAGCCGACCCGGTGTGAGATTTCCGGGCACGGAAGCCCGTCCCACACGGCCATCAGGGCGCCCGGGCGACGCGTCCCCCGCGCCGCGCCTCTGGAGGAGGGCCGTGATCGGCCGGAATCTCGTGTTCGCGCGGCTTCCTCGACTACGCTGCGGTTGCGATGGCCCCTTACGACAAAGCCCCCGAGACAGGGACACGGAACGCTCGACCCGCGAGCCGCGGCGCGGGAGCCGGTGCTCTCGTCGGTGGCGCGCTGTTCGTCGGCCTCATCGCCGCCTGCGCCCTCGTCATCTCCTACAACGGCGTCTTCCGCTTCGCGGAGTACGGCGGGCACGAGGGCAGCCCCCTCGCCCACGTGTTCCCGGTGACCTACACCCTCCTGCTGCTCATGGCGTTCTGGGTGAGCTACGTCCTGCGCGAGGCGCACCCCCGCGACCGCGTGTGGGTCGACCTCGTGCTCATCCCCGTGCTCATCCTCGTGGCGGCGGCCGCCATGGTGCTGGGCAACCTCGGGCTGGTCGAGACCGTCCACCAGGGGGTCGCCAACGTCATCGTCGCGGTCGCCCCGTTGGCGGCGCTGCTCGTCGCGTTCCTGCTGTGGATGACCGTCCGAGCGCACATCCGCCGACGGCGCCGAGCGACGCCCCCGCGCCCCAAGCCCTCGGCCGACCGGGCCACGGTGCTGCACGGCCGCGCGGTGTCACCGTCCGAACTCGACGACACCGTGCCGGACGACGACCACCACCTGACGACGCGACTGCTCGACTTCGGGCCCGCCCCCGCGCGGCACGACCACGGCGGGACCGCGGACGAGGCGGTCGACGACCCGCGCCCGCGCGATCGGACCCCTCCTCCGCCGGAGCCGGACGAAGCCGGGGAGGGGGCGGACTCCGAGTTCTCCGAGGTCGTCTCCGTGTCCCCCGCCCCTCCCGGGCCGGAGCCCGAGCCGGCGGAGGACTCCGCCGACGACCGCCCCGAGTCCGTCACCGCTCCGTTGCCCAGGCGCACCCGGACCGGGGCCAATCCCATCAAACGGGCGAGCGTGGAGGTCCCGGTCGTTCCGGGTGCCGCGTCACCGGTCGACCTCCGGGGATCCGACTCCCCGCGCGCTGACCGGACCGACGACGGGTTCGAGGACGACGCCCTCCCCGGAGACCCCGCCAACGACGAGGCCGAGACCCCGCCCGCTCGGGTGCCCGGGCCAGGCGCCCGAGACGACGCCTGGGACGGGGAACCGGACGCCGGGCAGGCGGTGGACGCCGAGCCGGACGCCTGGGACGAGGAGCCGACGGCGCCGGAGCCGGCTCCCGACGCCGCCGAGACCCTCGGCGCGCGACCGGAACCCCTCCGAGCGGGCCCCGGGGCCGGACATCGCGAGCCCGAGGACTCCCCGATCCCGGACACCGCCCTGTGGGAACCGCCCGCCGACGACCTCGGGGGCGACGCGCTCACGGACTACGTCCCTCCGGAGTGGACTCCTCCGGAGGACGACGGGCCGTCCCCCTTCGCCGAGGAGGCCGCGGACACGGCCCCGGAGCCCACCCCCGTACTCGACCACGACACCGGACCGGAGGTCCGCGCGGCCTTCGGGGTCGGCTCCGTGCCCCAGGGCGCCGCCGCCCCCGAGCCCGACCCCGAGTTCGCGCCCGCGGCGGATCCGGAGTTCGAGCCGGCTCCCGACCCGGAGTTCGTGTCGGAGGCCACGGAGGACTCCGCGTCGGACCCCGAACCCGAGCCCGGCGCCGTGGACCCGCCGACCGCACCGGACCGTGCCGACGCCGGGCGCCGACCGCCCCTGGAGAAGCGCCCGATGGTCCTCAAACCGCGCCGTTCGCCGATGCCCGACCTCACCCCCGGGCCGCCGTCCGGGCGGGTGCGCAGCGAGCCGCTGCCCCCGGGGGACTGACGCGCCGCGAGGACGTGTTCCGTCCAGGAGCGCCTCACACCCTCAGGCGCGCCGCGATCGGCAGGTGGTCGCTGTCCGTCCTGGGCAGCGACCACGTCTCGGTCGGCGTCACCCCGCGGACCAGGATGTGGTCGATCCGCACCAACGGGAACCCGGCGGGCCAGGTCAGACCCAGCCCGTCGCCCCCCGTACCGCGCACGGCGGCCAACCGCGAGGTGAGCGGCGCCATGGCCCGGTCGTCGGTGCTGCCGTTGAGGTCGCCCATCACCACGACCCGCTCCAGCGGCTCCTCCGCGACCGCGTCCGCGAGTGCCGCGATCCCCCGGTCCCGCAGCGCCGTGTCGAACCCGGTGCCGTGCACCCGGACCGACGCCAGGTGCACGACGTACACGGCGATCCCCCCGTCGGGTCCGGCCACCTCGGCGCGCATCGCCCGGTTCCATCCCAACCCGAGGTCGAGCGACCGCGAGTCCGTGATCGGATACCTGCTCCACAGCCCGACGGTGCCCCACCGTCCGGAGTGCTCCAGTTCGGCGCCGAGGACCCGGTCGTAGGACGCGTTCGCCTCCCAGGTGACCTCCTGGAGGGCGACCAGGTCGGGGGCGGCCTCGAGCACCTCACGAACCGTGGCCTCCGGATCGCCGTTGGCCGCGCCGACGTTGTGCGTGACCACCGTCAGGTTCGGTTCGACGTCCGGACCCGACGGCAGGTACAGACGCCCGAACGACCCCGCCCACGCGGCCGCGAGGAGCAGGACGGCCAGTCCGACCGACGCCGAGCGCCGGAGCCCGGCGGCCGCGGCGCTCACCGGGACCGCCAGGCCGACCCACGGCAGGACGGTCTCGAACAGGCTGCCCGCACGGCCGAGGCCGTTGGGCACCAGGACGGGGACGGCCAGGAGCAGGGCGAGCAGCGCGGTGACTCCGGCGAGGACCCGACCGCGCCGCCAGACCTCGGGGGTTCCCCACGGCCCTCGGAGCCGCCGGGGACCGCCCGGCTCCCCGACGGACCGCTCCGTCGGCGGTTCGATCGGCGCCCGGTCATCGACGTCCGTCATGGCCCTCCCCCGGTCATGCGGCGTTCCGGGCCGCGCGGTACGTGGTCAGGGGGATGGGCCGCCGTGGCGGCGAATGTGCCGGAGACTACCCGAGCGGCGGACGTGTTCCGCACCGTCGGTTCCGTCCGTCCACGCACGCCGACGGCCCGCGTCCCTGATCAGGGAGGCGGGCCGTCGGCGTGTGCGTGTGTTCAGTCCCGGGGCGCGCAGAGGGCCGTGGCCACCGCGGCGATGCCCTCGCCGCGCCCGGTCAGGCCCAGGCCGTCGGTCGTGGTGGCCGAGATGCTGACCGGCGCCCCGACGACCTCGGACAGCGTCTTCTCCGCCTCCTCGCGCCGCGGCGCGAACTTGGGGCGGTTGCTGATGATCTGGACGGACACGTTGCCGATCTCGAACCCGGCCGCGCGCACCCGCGCCACGGTCTCGGTCAGCAGAGCCGCGCCGGAGGCGCCGCGCCACCGTGGGTCGGACGTGCCGAAGTTGGATCCGAGATCCCCCAGGCCACAGGCCGACAACAGGGCGTCGCACGCCGCGTGGGCGGCGACGTCACCGTCCGAATGGCCGCTGACCCCGTCTTCTCCCGGCCATTCCAAACCGGCGAGAAAAAGTGTTCTTCCAGGAGAAAACGGGTGGACGTCCGTTCCGACGCCCACCCGAGGCATATTCGTCATGAATGAGGTGCTTCTTCGACCGGTGTCAGTTCGTCAGAACCTCGTCGAGGAGCGCTTCGGCCTTGTCCTCGTTGGTCTTTTCGGCAAGCGCGAGTTCACTGACGAGAATCTGCCGGGCCTTCGCGAGCATCCGCTTCTCACCGGCGGACAGTCCGCGCTCCTTGTCCCGACGCCACAGGTCCCGGACCACCTCGGCAACCTTGTTGACGTCGCCGGACGCCAACTTCTCGAGGTTCGCCTTGTAGCGCCTGGACCAGTTGGTGGGCTCCTCGGTGTGCGGCGCGCGCAACACCTCGAAGACCTTGTCCAGGCCCTCCTGTCCCACCACGTCACGAACGCCGACGTCCTCGGCGTTCTCAGCCGGCACGCGCACCGTCAGATCGCCCTTGTCGACCCTCAGAACGAGGTAGGTTCTGTCCTCGCCCTTAATGGTGCGAGTCTCGATCGCTTCAATACGAGCAGCCCCATGATGGGGGTAGACAACAGTGTCGCCGACCTTGAAAGCCATGTGACAGGTACCCCTTCCGCTACCACAAGGATACCACGAATCTGTGACTTAACGTACCTATTAGGTTTGCGAACACGCAGGTCAAGCCACCCTTTTCGGGGCTTGACAAAGTGTACCCGAGCCCTCTCGAGGACCTGGTCAGAGCGTTCACGGGAGGTCCTGAACCCCTACTGGCCAGGTGAACCGTCGATCACGCACGGGGGATCGGGGAGGGGCCCACGACCCCTCCCCGGGCCTCCTCGGCGACACCGGAGCGACGGATGTCACGTTCCCGACACCGGCCGGTGCCCCGGGTCACCGCCGTCACCCGGGGTCACGACTCGGGGTCGTAGTCCTCGCGCTTCTCACCCGTCACCATGTAGACGAGATTGTCGGCGACATGCACCGCGTGGTCACCGAACCGTTCATAGAACCGCCCCACCAAGGTGACGTCCATGGTGGCCTCCACGCCGTACTCCCACCCCGGCGCGAGAATGCGCTGGAGGAGCTTGCGGCGCAGCCGGTCCATCCGGTCGTCGTCCTTGTCCAGCTCGAGCGCGGTGTCCGGGTCGCGCTCACTGATGACCTCGCCCGCCTTGGTGACCAGCATCTCGGCCTGGTGGCCCATCTCCAGCACGATCGACCGGACCGGCTTGGGGATGGCCGAGTCCGGGTGTCGCCGCCTCGCGATCTTGGCCAGGTGGACGGCGTGGTCGCCCATCCGCTCCAGGTCCCCGCGCATGTACAGAGAGGTGATGATCGTCCGCAGATCCGAGGCGACCGGCTGCTGGCGCGCCATCAGGCTAAAGGCGGTGTCCTCGATCTCCTGGTCCAGTCGGTTGATCTCCTCGTCACCGGAGATCACCTCCTGCGCGGCCGCCAGGTCGCTGTCCAGAAGGGCCGTCGTGGCGCGCGCGACCGCGTGTCTGGCCAGGCGCGTCATCTCGACGAGGCGTTCGCCCAGGCTGTCGAGGTCCTCGTGGTAGGTATCCCGCATATCGTCAATGCTCCCAGTGGTTTGTTGAAGAATCGGCCAAGTTTTGGTGAACGGTGCGAGAAGCTCGGTTGTGTCGCCCACCCTGACCGGGTAAAGATCCGGTCCGCCCGTTTACGATCGAATCGTGCAAGGGGAACTTCTCACCGCCGTGACCGGCATCTTCGGACTCGTGACGGGCGTCGTCATCGGCGTCGTCGCCGGTCTCTACCTCCGTACCAGCTCATCAGAACGACGGGCCCCCGCGCCCGAGCGCCGTGACGGAAGCGCCCTTCCGGCCGGCATCGCGGAGGTCCTGGCGGCGCTCCCCTCGTCCGCGGTCATCCTGGACCCCGCCGACCGGGTCCTGCGCGCCTCGTCCGCCGCCCGGGCCTTCGGCATCGTCCGGGGCGAGGAGCTGGTGATAGGCGAACTCCTGGCCCTCGCCCGGCAGGTGCGAAGGGACGGGGTCATCCGCGAGACCGACATCGAGGTGGCCGTCCGCAAGTTCGGGCCCGACGCCACCTCCTTCGCCGTACGGGTGGCCCCCCTGGGCGGGACCGGCCTGGTCCTGGTCCTGGCCGAGGACCAGACCGAGCACCGCCGCGTCGAGGCGGTACGCCGAGACTTCGTCGCCAACATCTCGCACGAGCTGAAGACCCCGGTGGGCGCCTTGTCCCTGTTGGCGGAAACCGTACAGGACGCGAGTGACGACCCCGAGGCCGTCCGCCGCTTCACCGAGCGCATGCAGCAGGAGGCCGCCCGGTTGACGGCGGTCATCCAGGACCTGATCACGCTCTCCCGCATCCAGGGCGCCGAACCCATGGCCGAGCCCACGCGGGTGGACCTGGGCGACGTCGTGGACGAGGCGCTCGACGCGGTGCGCATGCCCGCCGACGCCAAGGGGATCGAACTGGTCGGCAGCGGCGCCGAGGGCGTCACCGTCCTGGGCGACGCGGGGCTGCTGGGCACCGCGCTGCGCAACCTGATCGCCAACGCCGTCGCCTACAGCCCGAAGAACACGCGGGTGGCGGTCTCGGTCGGGGTGTCCAGGTCGAGCGTGGACATCAGCGTCGCCGACCAGGGGATCGGCATTCCCCAGCAGGACCTGGAGAGGATCTTCGAGCGGTTCTACCGTGTGGACGCCGCTCGGAGCCGGGCCACCGGAGGTACCGGTCTGGGCCTGGCCATCGTCAAGCACATCATGACCCACCACCGTGGAGAAGTGACCGTGTGGAGCAAGGAGGGGTCGGGGTCGACGTTCACTCTGCGTCTGCCCAGACCCGAGAGCCGGGGGACCGAAGCCACCGGTAACACCGACCGTCAGGAGGCGGCACAGTGACGCGCGTACTCGTTGTCGAGGACGAGGAATCCTACAGCGACGCCCTCTCGTACATGCTGCGCAAGGAGGGTTTCGAGGTCGCGGTGGCCCCCACGGGCACCATCGCGCTGGAGACCTTCGACCGCACCGGAGCCGACCTGGTGCTGCTCGACCTGATGTTGCCCGGCCTGTCGGGCACCGAGGTCTGCCGGACCCTGCGGCAGAAGTCGAGCGTTCCCGTGATCATGCTGACCGCCAAGGACTCCGAGATCGACAAGGTCGTCGGTCTGGAGCTCGGCGCCGACGACTACGTGACCAAGCCCTTCTCCTCCCGTGAGCTGGTCGCGCGCATCCGGGCCGTCATACGGCGCCACGAGACGAGCGACGGCGCCGAGCCGCTGCCCGCCGCGCTGCAGGCCGGGCCGGTACGGATGGACGTCGAGCGCCACGTGGTGACCGTGCGCGGGGGGAACGTGCAGCTGCCGCTCAAGGAGTTCGAGCTGCTGGAGGTGCTCCTGCGGAACGCGGGACGGGTCCTCACCCGGATGCAGCTCATCGACCGGGTCTGGGGCGCTGACTACGTCGGCGACACCAAGACCCTCGACGTGCACGTCAAGCGGTTGCGCGCCAAGATCGAGGAGGACCCGAGCAGCCCCCAGTACATCGTGACCGTGCGCGGTCTCGGCTACAAGTTCGAGCCGGTGACCGCCAGCGTCGAGTAGGCCCCTCACCCGGAACGGTCAGCGGGGCGGCGGGCCCGGGGCGACCCCGGTCCGAAGCGAGGCGGAGGCCCACAGCACACACAGTTCGGGCGCCGGCGGGGTGCTGCAAGACGAGTCGAGCCGCGAGCGAGGAACGAGCGGCAGGCGAAGACGAGGATGAAGCATCCCCGCCTCCTTGGGAGCCCGAACACGGTCCGAAGCGAAGCGGAGGACCAAGGCACACACAGTCACCGGTCCCGGGCCGTGGTCACCCCACGGTCCGGGACCGACTCGTGCTCGGGGCGGTCCACCCGGCAGCCGAGCAGCACCGAGGCGCAGCCCATCATTCCCAGCCCCACCAGGTGGCCGACGGTGTTGGCGCACAGGTCGGTCAGGCTCGCGCCCTGGCCCGACGCGAGCGTGAACTGGAGGCCCTCCACGGTGACGGAGACGAGCGGCCCGAGGACGACACGGCCCCACGCCGAGGTGAGGGTCGGGAAGGCCACCAGCCCGAGCGGGACGAAGAGCACGGCCTGGGCGAGGAGCTCGTCGGTGAACGGGGTCGGCGGCCGCAGGGGGTTGGGATCGGTGACCGCCACGTTCGCCGCGATCCCGTTCGAGGGCAGCGAGACCTTGTGGACGTGATCCGCTGGCGCCCACTCCCCGCCCAGCCCCACGACGAGGACGGCGTAGGCGGACAGCACGGCGGCGATGCCGAGGACGCCCAGGGCCCGGGCGGCCCGGGGGCGCACCAGCCAGAGCCAGGCGAGCGGTAGGGCGGGTATGGCGAGCGTCCCGAGAAGGAGTGGCGCGGCGCCCGCGTCGATATGCAGAACGGCATGCCACACAGACGAGCCGTGCACTGTCCTCATCACCTTTCCGTGGCCTGGAGGCCCGCTTTCCATTGACTCTTCCACCGCCCCGGACGGCGACGTGGAACGTCCTTATGCGATACCGGCGAACACGCTGATCACCACATCTTTCACGTGCACTTTCCAGGTATTGTCGGCGAAAAAGGAGAAGGTGGCCACGACCGACCCTCCCCCAGGCCCGAACGGCCGTTCGCACTGCGGACAGCTACGCCTCGGAGACTCTTGGGACAGCCGGGAAAACCGCCCTGACCACGGCGGAAATCGTCAACCACGGCGCTATCAGAACAGGAAACCGGCAACCGGATAACAAATGACGACTCTCGCATCCAGGGGCGATTCACACCGCAACTGTACGGACACCCTCTGCGATCGTCAATGACTCTCGGAAGTACTTTTTCCGCTTTCCCGAAAAACGCCCGTGAGCTGCACGAAAAACGCGGGAGAGAATCTTCCGGGCGAACGCTCAGACCTCGACGATGACGGTGAAGGGCCCCTCGTTGGTCAGCCCCACCGACATCATGGCCCCGAACCGGCCCGTGGCCACCTCCGCGCCCAGGTCGCGCAGCTCCTTGACCACCGCCTCGACCAGAGGTTCGGCGACCGGACCGGGCGCGGCCGCCTGCCACGTGGGACGGCGGCCCTTGCGCGCGTCACCGTAGAGTGTGAACTGACTGACCACCAGGAGCGGGGCGCCGACGTCCGAACAGGACCGCTCGTCCGACAGGATCCGCAGCGTCCACAGCTTCTTCGCGAGCTTGCGCGCCTCCGCCTCGGTGTCGGTGTGGGTGACCCCCACCAGCGCCATCAGTCCGGGGCTCGTGATCTCTCCGACCACCTCGCCGTCCACCGTCACCGACGCGTGCGACACCCGCTGCACGACCGCGCGCATGTTCCCTCCTCGTGGCTCCTCGCCGCGGAACCGCTCCCCCGCGGACGGACAGCCCCGACGATACGGCAGACGCGGACCGGAACCGGCCCCGGGCGCGCTTCCCCGGAACCTCAGCGCCTGCGCTGGAACTGGTTGACCAGCCGCATCCGGCGGGCGTTGGTGATGATGCCGGTGAGGGTGACGGCGAACGTCCTGATGGAGTCGGAGAAGTCCTCGATCCGCCACTCGCGCGGTCCCGTGTACCAGGCCAGGCCGTCCCCGGTGAGCTCCTCGTCGGTCAGGTCGGTCAGCGCGGCCGAGGCCAGGATGTTGGCCCAGCGGTCGACGTCGTCGAAGATGACCGCGTACGGCAGGTAACGCGAGTAGATCTCCACCCGCTCCCCCGGTCGTTCCGTCGCCGAACGCTGGCTGAGCAGGTAGTCCCGGAAGCCGATGGTGTGCGCGAGCACCGAGCTGCCCAGGCGGGTCTTGGCGGGCATGTACTGGGCGGCGACGGTGACCGCGGCTCCGGCGATCACCACCGCCAGGCCGATGAACGCCGCCGTGGTGAACATGGCCAACAGCACGGTCAGCAGCACGCCGAGGGCGGTGGTCACCATCCCCATGGTGCTCCAGCGCCCGCGCACCTGGTTCGGCGAGCGCGCGAACCACCTCAGTCGCACCATGTCCCGGTACAGCTCCTCCCGTACCCGGTCCATGCGTGCGGGGAAGTCCGAGCACACGCGCGCCGTGCCCACCTGGGACAGGCGGACCGTCCGGCGCTCGGCGAAGAGGGCGTCCAGCAGGAGCCACTCGTAGGGGCGGAGGCTGTCGCCGGGCGGCCCGTCCAAGCGCACCAGCCGCCAGTCCACCGACGTGAAGTGCTCGTGCGGCAGCTCCTCCAGCCGGATGTAGCCGCGCACGGCCAGGTCGACGACCGCGCCCGTGAGGTCGGTGATGTCGACGGTCTCGTTGAAGAGGGTCCCGATCTGGCCGGGGTGGACGCCGTCCGGCGGCTCGAACCGCGCCCGTCCGTGCTCTCCGGTGGTCACCGGCGCCTGGTCGCCCCGAGAGGCCTCCTCGCGCAGCGCGCGCTCGTCCCGACCGCGCACGCGGATCAGCACCACCAGTCCGCCCACCAGGACCAGCAGGAGGAGTCCGAACACCCCGGCCGTCCACGGGGTGACCTCGAAGGCCGAGGCCAGCGACCAACGGCGTTCGAGAATCGGCTCTCCCGACGCCGTACCGGGCGGATAGGTGACGGCGATGTCCAGGCGGTCGCTGGGGCGCATGTCGGCCTGGAGGAAGTGCGCGAAGACCAGCTCGCTCCCCATGTCCGAGGCGGTGCAGTACAGCGCGCTGCGCGGCTCGCCCGCCAGGCACGACAACCCCTCCGGGGGCATCGGCGCGGTCACGGTCACGTCGGTGGACTGGACGGTGTGGCTGTAGGCGCCCACCGCCCGCCACTCCAGTTGGACCCCTTGGGCGACCTGGCTGACCGCACCGGTCACCCGGTAGCCGAGCACCACGGTCTCGGCTCCCCCCGTGTCGATGTGCGCGTAGAGGGTGCCGTTGACCTTCTCCGTCTCGACCGCCAGCTCCGCGCCCGCGCCGTCGACGGCGGTGATCCCGTGCACCTCGTAGACGCGGTCGTGGTCGGTGGTGTAGAGCATCGTCTCGGTGAGCGCCCGGGTGAAGGTCTCCGGTGCCCCGCCCTCGAAGGAGAGCGTCTCCTCACCGTGCAGGACCCCGTCCTCGTCCAGGTCGAGGCGGATGTCGTTGGTGATCACCGTCTCAGAGGCCGAACTCCGGGCTGCGACCGGGTCGGGGGGCCCTTGTACTGTTGGTGCCGGTGCCGCCGCCGTCACGGCATGGGCCGTCCCCACGGCCCCGACGCCGGTGACCACCGTGAACAGCGAGGAGAACACGAGAGCGGCCGCCGCGAAGGCGACGGCCGGGCACCTGGAGCCAACCCACCACATGACGCGAGAGCCTATCCGGTCCCCCCGTTCCCCCCGTGCACTGACGCCCCTCCCCAGGAGTGGTGTGTTCCGTCGCCGACGGGTGACTCCGTGGTGAGCCCGGCCCCGACCGCCGGTCCCGGGTTCTGGTCCGAGCGGCCGGGATTCCTCCAGCGGCTGAGCGTGGGCGTCTCCTTCACGCTGTGCGTCGGGCTGGCCGCGGTCGGCTTCACCGGCTTCCTCGCGATCTCGGAGATGCTCCCCTCCGCCGAGGCCGCCTGGTCGGGTTCGCGCCCGTTCGGCGCGCAGGGCCAGGCCCCCGGGCCGACGACGGCCGAGATGCCGCTGACCGACACCGGTACCGACCTCCTCCGTGACAACCCGCTCTACGAGGTCGGCGAGCTGGGCGAGGTGACATGCCACGCCCCCGAACTGGACCCGGACGACCCGGAGTCCATGGAGGCGTTCGTCCACGCGATCGCCGACTGCCTGGACGAGGCCTGGAGCGGCTACTTCGCGGCGGCCGGGATGGAGTTCACCTCCCCCAACCGCGTCTACTGGTACGCGGAGGGGCACAGCCCCTGCGGCCCCTTCCCGAAACGGGACACGGCGGCTTTCTACTGTCAGGCCAACCAGGGGCTGTACCTGGGGGTGGAGGACATCGTCGCGGCGTCGGCGGGCACCGACCGGCCGGAGGCCTACACCTTCCTGCTCAGCCACGAGTACGGTCACCACGTCCAGGGCCAGTCCCGCATGCTCGCCGAGTACCGGGCCGAGCGCGCGGGAACCGATCAGGAGACCGCCGAGGAGCTGACCCGCCGCAACGAACTCCAGGCCAACTGTCTCGGCGGGGTGTTCCTCGGCGCCTCGGGGTCCTCCCTGGACCTCGGGAGGGACGAGCGGGAGAACATCCTCGACGACGTCGCCCGGCGCAGCGACCACGGCGACGAGCGCACACACGGGCGGGAGTCCAACGGGCGCCTGTGGACCGAGCACGGCATGGACCGGAAGGATCCGGCCGCGTGCAACACGTGGAAGGCCGACGAGGACCTGGTGCGGTGAGCGGCGTGCCCGGTCCGGCCGAACGCCAGGCCGACCGCCGTGTGCTCGGCACGGTGGCCGCCCTGCTGTCCCTGCTCCTGGCACTGGCGGTGCTGTCCTGGTCAAGCGCCGAGGACGGATCCGTGGCCGGGCCCCCTCCGGGGGCCGGGGGCACCGACGCCGACGCGGCGGGGGTACCCGACCGCTCCACCTCCGACGGTTCCGCCGCCGGCGTGGTCTCGCGGAACGCGGAACAGCGGCAGCGGCCGTCCGGGCGCGCCGCCCTGGTCGCCAATCCCCTCTACGACACCGGCCGGCTCAGCCCGCTGCCGTGCCCGGTGCCCGAGCCGGACGTGGACCGCCCGGAATCGATGGAGGTCTTCCTCCACAAGGTCGCGGACTGCCTGGACGACGCGTGGAGCACCCAGTTCGCACGGGCCGGAATCCCCTTCGAACCGCCGCTGCGCGTGTTCTGGGAGCAGCCCGGGGTGAGCCCGTGCCGCTCCTATCCGTCTCCGGCGGGCGCCTTCTACTGCCGGGCCAGCCGGAGCATCTACATCGGCACGGCGGACGTGGTCGAGAAGTGGAACGGCGCGACGGAGAGCGTCGTGTACGCCTCCCTGCTCGCGCACGAGTACGCGCACCACGTCCAGGGTGAGTCCGGGCTGCTGGACTACTACCACGAGCAGCGCCGCCAGGAGGACGACGTCCTGGAGCGCAACTCCTGGACACGGCGGAGCGAACTCCAGGCCAACTGTCTGGCGGGCGCGTTCCTCGGCTCGGTCCGGGTGGGCTACCCGCTGGACGACGACGACCTCGACGCACTCCTGGACGACGCCGCGGCCACCGCCGACCGCGAGGACGGCGACGAGGCGCAACGCACCCACGGTTCGGCCGACAACGGTGTGTGGTGGACGCGGAGGGGTTGGGAGGAGCAGACTCCGGGCGCGTGCAACACCTGGGGAGCGGCGGACGAGTCACTCGTCCAGTAACGCTGTCACTCGAACACTCAGCGTGGCAGGATGCTGATATGTCGGACGCAGCCCCACCCCCCGTCCCCCACCCCACCTCTGACGGCGACCGCGTGGAGCTGCGCGTGCACGGGGTGGCCGGTGGACAGGCCGAGGAGCTCCTCGACGTCGAACCGGCCATGCGTGTGGCGGGCGACGGCCTGGCGGGCTTCTTCCGCTGGCGCGGTCGGCACGACACCGAGACCGTTCCGGGCGTACGCCGGGAGATCTTCGCGTGGGGGAACCTGACCTCGGGCAGCTCCTCACGGGCCCTGTGGCTGCTGTTGCTCCCGTTCATGCTGCTCAACCTGGCGTACTGGACCCGTCCGGGGCGCGTGGACCGGAACCCGGGCGGTGCGCGCCAGGCGGCCAACCACGTCTACGACGGCTCCGTCCGTCTGCTGGCGCTCTCCCTGACCGTGCTCATCACCCTGGCCGCCGCCGGGATCGGGATGGACCTCATCGCGTGGCAGTGCACCGCCCAGGCCCAGACCTGTCTCCGCGCGCGGCCGTGGCTGGGCTTCCTCGCCGACCCCTCCTCCCCCCTGTCGGCCCCGGGTACCGCCCTGCTGCTGGGCGCTCTGCTGCCGATGGCCGTGGTCGTGGTGCTGTGGGTCCTGTCGCGACGCACGGAGAGCGAGTACGAGGTGGTCCGCGGGCCGATCCCACCGGTGACGAGTGACGCGGCGCCGCTCAGCCGGCCCGAGTTCTGGCACAACGGGGAGGTCCTGGCGCGGCTGCGGTCCGCGCACATCGCGATGGCCCTGGGCACCGTGGCCCTCCTGTTGGTGCTCCCGGCACTGAGGTACGACCTGGCCGTGCGCGCCGCCGCGGACGGTCCCGGGCCGGCGGCGTGGCTGGTCGGAACGGTACTGGCGGTACTGCTGGGAACCGTGATGACGGCGAGCACCGCGAGTGTCACGGTGCCGGAGGCCGACACGAAGTGGAACGCGCGCGTCGACCGCGTCTGCCGCATGCTTCGGGACGCCACGATCGCCCTCGGCGTGGGCGTGGCGGTCTACACCGCGTGGCCGCGCTCGGGCTGGGCGGCGTCGGGCCCTCTGCCAGGAGACGGCGCGACGCTCAACGCTCTGTTCACCGCCCAGGGACTGCTGGTGCTGGTGCTGCTGGCGGCATCGGTGGTGCTGTACGTGTCCGACCGGGCGCACGACCGGACGGCCATGTGGGGCATAGCCGGACCCGCGACCGCCGCCCTCGGCGCGCTGCTGGGCGGTGGTTTCTCCGCCGCCCTCGTCTACCAGGGGTCGTTGTGGCTCAGCGGGTGCGACCCGCTGGCGCCGAACGGATCGGCCTGTCTGGAGGTGCGCCCACCGGCGGCCTACTCGTGGCTCCAGCTCGCGTTCGCGCTGGAGGCGGTCATCGCGCTGGCCGTCGTGGCCGTGGTCGCCCTGGAGCTGCGGCGCGCCACCCGAGCCCACCTCCCGGAGGTCACCGAGCAGTACGCCCGCAGCGTGCGCGACCGCCGTACGTGGGAGATCGCCCGCGCGAGGGCGATCGGCCGCATGACCGAGATCCTCCCCGCCGTCATGGCGACCTTCCTGGCACCCGTGGTCCCGTTGGTGGTCCTGGTGCTGTACTCGGCCTTCTCCGGCGACGTCGTGGCGGGGCCGCGGTCGGCCGACACCGCCGTGTCCGGCGGGATCGAGGGGGTCGCGCGGGAGACGGTGGCGGTCCTGGTCAGCATGGGGGCCGTCCTGGGCGGCGCGGCCCTGCTCGGGGTGGCCTGGATCGGCCGCAGCGCCTACCGGGACCGGCCGACGCGCCAGGCGGTGGGCGCGCTGTGGGATGTGGGCACCTTCTGGCCGCGCGTGGCGCACCCCCTGGCCCCGCCCTCCTACGCCGAACGGGCGGTGCCGCAGCTGACCGCCCGGGTGGCGCGGCTGGCGCGGGACGGCACCGACGTGGTCCTGTCGGGGCACTCGCAGGGATCGGTCCTGGCGGCGGCCACGGTCTGGCAGCTGCCGGAGGACTGCGTGGGACGGGTCGCGCTGATCACGCACGGTTCACCGCTCGACCGGCTCTACGCGCGCTACTTCCCCGCCTACTTCGGCCCGTACGCCTTCGCCGACCTGCGGCGCCGGGTGTCGGGCTGGCGGAACCTGTGGCGGGTCACCGACGCCATCGCCGACCCCGTGCGCACGGTGGAGCGTTCGGCCGACGGCCCGGACGTGCCCGGGGTGATCGCCCCGGCCGAGCCGCTGCCGGACCCCCGGAGCTACGACCCGCCCCCGGGGGAGGCCCTGCGTCCGGAGATCCTGGGGCACAGCCGGTACACGGACGACCCCGCCTACGCGGAGTCGCTGTGGAAGGTCCTCAACGACGTGGGCGACCGCCATCCGTGAGCCCGCGCCGCGCGTCGGGTCGCGGGTGGCCTACCAGGGACCATAGGGGCCGTTGTTGCGTCCACCGCTCGCGCCCTTGACCGCCGGGCGCACGTCCAGGAGGAAGACGAGGGTCGCGACCAGGCCGAGGATGACGAACATGCCGCTCCCGGAGAACACGGCCAGGAGGGCGAGGCCGGTGGCGACGCCCGTGAGGATCAGCCAGAGCTTCTTGGTCTGCTTGTCCATCAACTCGAACGCCTGGGCGGGGGTGCGGATCACCTCGATCAGCGCGTACAGACTGGCCACGAAGGTGACCAGGTAGATGGCCTGCCAGATCAGTCCGAACAAAACGCACACTCCCGACGACGTGTCCCGGCGGGTGTTCCGCCCGCTCTCCACGGTAAACGCACCGGCGGCGCCGATCGTGCCCGACCGAGCCCGGGATCACATCCGTCGTGGTGCGGGCGGCCCGGAGGCCGTCAGACCGGGATGTGCCACAGGCAGGTGACCACCGCGAGGAGGAAGGCCGAGCCGCCCATGATGACCGCCCCCGCGTGGTACGGGAGTTCGTCGTCGGGGCGCAGGAGTCGGTTGACGCGGCGGACCACACCGGCCTGGGCGTTCTCGTCCAGGGCGGCCATCGCCCCGGCGGGCACCGGCGCGGGTCCGGCGGCGCCGAAGCGCAGGAGGGCCATCGCGAGCTCGCGCGAGGAACTGGTGCGGCGGGCCTGGTCGTCGGCGCACATCTCGATGAGCAGGGCGACGCTCTCGTAGTAGGTGCGGACCAGGGCGGCGCGCGGGAAGGCGCGCTTGAGCGAGGAGAACGGCAGCAGCACGAGGTCGTGGCGCTGGCGCAGGTGGGCGTGCTCGTGGGCGAGGACGGCGGCCAGTTCCTTGTGGTCGAGGACCGCCAGGGCACCGGCGCTGATGACGACCTGGGAGCGCAGGACGCCGGGCAGGCAGTAGGCGGCGGCGGCCGGGTGGTCCACCACGCGGGCGCCGGGGACGTCGGGGTGCTCGCTGGCCACGAGTTCGAGGAGGTCGTGGTGGCGGCGGCGCACGCGCACGACGTGGATGAAGGAGGAGACCAGTCCGTAGAAGAGGACGAGGGTGAGCACGATGGCCAGGGCCACGGCCACGATGTGGCTGACGCCCTCCAGGCCCCGGGAGAGCTCGGTGATCAGCAACCGCCCGGTGACGATGTCGGTGGCCAGCGCGAGCAGGCCCGCAGCGGCGCCGAGTTCGTAGGTGGACAGCCCGTAGGCGAGCAGCGCGCCGATGGTGGACACGCCCCACGCCAGGCCCAGTGCCTGCCAGGTGATCACGGCGGTGTAGGGGCCGCGCGAGGGCCACTTGGCCCGGTGGAGGGCCGCCATGGCGAGGACGCAGCCGACCGCGACGAGTGAGAGGAGGGCGGCACTGACCATTCGGACTAGTTCCTTGGCTGCTCGATTTCCGCGAGTGCGCGCCGGAGCGCTTCAGCCTCCTGGCCGTCCATGGACTGGACGAAGGCGGCCAGGGCGGCGTCACGGTCTCCCGTCTGCCCGAGAGCGTCGAACATCAGCTCGGACACGTACGCCTCACGGCTGGCTGCCGGACGGTACCGCCACGCACGACCCTCACGTGCCCGGGTGACGACCTTCTTCTTGGCCAGTCGGTCGAGCACGGTCATGACGGTCGTGTGTGCGAGGTCGCGCTCGGCGAGCGCCTTGCCGACCTCGCGAACCGTCATGGGTTCGTTCTGCGCCCACAGTACATCCATCACCGCGCGTTCGAGTTCGCCAAGCCGAGTCATACCGTCGAGTCTACCGGCGCTAGTACTACACAGTGTCGTACCCCCGGGTTAAATCCTGGTTACCCGTGGGGATGGGGCTTTCCGGCACACCGCGCCCCGCTCCGCGAGGATGGGAGCGGCCCGGGGAGGAGCCCCCAGGACCGGGAAGGAAACCAACATGAGCAGCACTCATCACACTCGCCTCAGCGTCATCAGGGGCGACATCACCGAGCAGCGGGTCGACGCGATCGTCAACGCCGCCAACAGCTCCCTCCTGGGCGGGGGCGGGGTCGACGGAGCCGTCCACAGGAAGGGCGGCGAGGCCATCCTGGAGGAGTGCCGCCGACTGCGCGCCGCCCACTACGGCGGCGGCCTGCCGACCGGACGGGCGGTGGCGACGACCGCGGGGCTCCTGCCCGCGCGCTGGGTGATCCACACGGTCGGCCCGGTGTACAGCGCGTCGGAGGACCGGAGCGCGCTGCTCGCGTCGTGCTTCACGGAGTCGCTGGGCGTGGCGCACGAGCTCGGCGCGGAGTCGGTGGCCTTCCCCGCCATCTCCACGGGCGTCTTCCGGTGGCCGATGGACGACGCCGCGCGGATCGCGGCGGAGGCGATCCACGGGTCGGAGGTACGGGTGCCGGAGGTCCGTCTCGTGCTGTTCGACGACCGCGCCCTGGCCGCCTTCCGACGGGCCTTCGGCACGACCTGACGCGCCCGCCGCGGGCGGTCGGCCGTCCGCGGTGTCACCGGCCCGGGTCGGCGATCGGCGGCGGGTAGCCCTCCGGCGGTTCGGTCTCCCGCCAGGGCGTGAGCGCCCGCCGCCCCGGGAGGCCCCGCAGCTCCGGGACGTGGCGGCGGACGTAGTCGCCCTCCGGGTCGAACCGCCGGGCCTGGCGCAGCGGGTTGAACGGGCGGTTCGGCCTGGTGTCGTTCCCGGTCCCGGCGACCCACTGCCAGTTCCCGTAGTCGTCGGCGACGTCCCCGTCCACGAGGTGGGCGTGGAAGTGCTCGGCGCCCGCCCTCCAGTGCACGCGCAGGGTCCGGGTGAGGAAGGCGGCGGTGATCATGCGCGTCCGGTTGTGCATGAACCCCTCCCGGAGGAGCTGGCGCATACCCGCGTCCACGATCGGCACCCCGGTCATCCCCCGCCGCCAGGCGTCCAGGGCGTCCGGATCCTCGCGCCACCCCCGGTCCCGCGGCCGGTAGTCGCGCACGGGGAGGTCGGGGAAGGCGCGAGCCACCTGGTGGTGGAAGTCCCGCCAGGCGAGCTGGCGGACGAACTCCTCGGCTCCGGCCCCCGCGTCCGCCGCCTCGGCGGCCTCGACGAGTTCCAGGGGCGACAGACAGCCGAACCGCAGGTCGGCGGAGAGACCGGAGGTGGCCGCGGCGGGCAGGTCGTCGCGGCGTCGCGCGTACCGGGGCAGCCCCCGGTCCAGCCAGGCGCGCAGCCGCCCGCGCGCCGCCTCCTCGCCTCCGGTCAGACGGCAGGGGGCCGGCGCGCCCACCCCAGCCCCGGCCAGGCCCTCGGGGACCACGCCGGGCTCGACATCTCCGGGAAGGCGCACCTCGCCCGGGTCGGGAAGGACGGCCCTGCGTTCGTGTTCGGCCCAGGCACGCCAGTACGGGGTGAACACCTTGTAGTGGTCGCCGCCCGCGGGGGTGACCTCGCCCGGGGGGACCACCGTCAACCCGGGAAGGGCGCGCACGGACAGGCCCGCCCCGCGCAGCAGGTCCTCCCGCCGGACCGCGCACCGGCTGACCCCCGCGCTCAGGAACACCGCCTCGGCCCCGGTCCGCTCGGCCAGCTCCCGGACGCGTTCGGCCGTGTCCCCCTCGCGGACGACCAGGTCGCCGCCGCGTGCGCGCAGCGCGGCGCGCAGAGCGGTGAGCGCCTCGGCCAGGTAGCCGCAGCGGTTGCGGGCGGAGCGCTCCACGATCCGCGGGTCGACCACGAACAGGGGCAGCACGGTGTCCCCGGCGCCGACGGCGGCCGTGAGCGCCGGATGGTCGTGGACGCGCAGGTCCTGGGTGAACAGCACGATGGTCGGCGGCACCAATCCCCCTCGCCCACGGCAACGAACGCCCTACCGACAGTACTGTGACCTCGACGGGGATTCGGCCGGATCCCGGGGTAGGAAGACCGTATGCGACCAGCGCACGAGCCGACGACCGCCACGAGACCTCTGGTGGGGGTGTCGAGCTGTCTGCTCGGCGCGCCCGTCCGCTACAACGGAGGGCACTCCCGATCCCGGTTCCTCACCGACGAGCTCGACCACCACGTGGACTGGCTTCCCGTCTGCCCGGAGGCGGAGATCGGCCTGGGCGTCCCGCGCCCCACGCTGCGGCTCCAGCGGCGCGACGGCGCCGACCGGGTGGTCTCCAGCAAGGACGGCGCCGACCACACCGACGACCTGGCGGCCGTCGCCGACCACCACGTCCTCCAGCTGCGCCGAGCGGACGGCTACATCCTCAAGAACAAGTCGCCCAGTTGCGGCCTGCTCGCCCTGCCGGTGTTCTCCACCGAGGGGAACCGCGTCGACGGGAAGGGCCGGGGCGCCTTCGCCGAGCGCCTGACCCGACTCCTGCCGCACCTGCCGGTCGAGGAGCAGGGCCGCCTGTCGGACGCCGCGCTGCGGGAGCACTTCGTCCAGCGCGTCTTCGCGCACGCCCGGCTGCGTGCACTGCTGGAGTCGGAGTGGCAGCCGCGGGACCTCGTGGCCTTTCACACCCGCCACAAGCTCCAGCTGATGTCGCACTCTCCCGAGGGATACCGGAGGACGGGGCGGATCGTGGCACGGGCGGGGTCGGCGGACCGGGAGGAGACCGCCGCCGCCTACGCGTCGGCCTTCCACAGCGCGATGGCTGTGCGGACGACCCGGGGCAAGCACGCCAACACGCTCCAGCACGCGTTCGGGATGCTCAGCCCGCTCCTGGACGACACGCGCCGGCACGACCTGCTGACCGCGATCGAGGACTACCGGGCGGAACTGGTGCCGCTCAGCCTGCCCGTCACACTCCTTCGGCACCACTGCGCGGCGGAGGATGTGGACTGGGCGCGCGAGCAGACCTACCTGCGCCCCTACCCGGACGACCTCCGGTTGCGGCACGCCCTGGCGGTCTGAGCCCGGGACGCCGAGGGCCACGACCGCACGGGCACGACACTGGGTGCGGGACCTCAGGAACGGGGATCGTGGGGCTCAAGCGACAATCTCCACACACAAAGCCCCCGGTCGACTACAGTGAGTCACATTCCGTATCGCTCCGCCCCGCTGGGAGCGGATACCGGTTGCCCCGACCCTGAGGTTTCGGTGTGTTCGCGTCTTTCTCCCGACGAGCCGTCGTGTTCGTCTCCTCGTGCACGGTCGTCGTCTCCGCCGCGGTCCTGGCCACCGCCCCGCCCGGAGGGCTCCCCGAACGGCTCGGTCACCACCTGTTCGGGGCCGACCCCGAGGTCAGCGCTGGCGAGATCCGATTCCCGCCCGCCCAGGGGGTGACCACCCCCGCACCGATCCCCGAGCCCGGCCAGGTCGCCGTCTGCGACGAGCCGGGCCGGGACGAGGTGGTCACCCTGCCCGACGCCGACGCCCCCGGAGGCGGGCGCCCGGTGTGGATCCGCCGTCCGCCCGGCCCCGACAGCGCCGACCGGCCCGTTCTGTACCTGCTGCACGGTTCCGCCTCCACGCACCGGACGCTGATGGACGAGAACGTCGGCGAACTCCTGGACGAGCAGATGTGCCGCACGGGGGTCGAGTTCGTCATCGCCGCGCCCCACGGGCAGGTGGCCTCGGGAGCCACCACCGAGTGGGGTGACGCCGCGGACGGCTCCTTCGCCCTGGAGTCCTTCGTCACCGGTGCGGTGATCCGCGCGGTGGAGGGTGACCGCGTTCGGCCGCGGAGGTTGCGCGCCCTCGGCGGGTTCTCCATGGGCGGCTACGGCGCCGCGGCCACCGCGCTGCGCAACCCCGACCTCTACGGCCAGGTGGCGAGCTGGGGCGGATACTTCCGGGTGGACGACCCGTACGGTGTGTTCGGAGGCGACACCGCGGACCACGCCCCCGACCGGCTGCTGGGCTCGACGGAGGTGCGCGACCTCAGGTTCGCGCTCGTGGAGGGTGAGGACGATCACACACCACTCCAGGAGGGAAGCATCCAGGGAGAGGCGGCGCGCTTCGCCGACCTGCTCACCGAGCGCGGTATGACGGTCGCCACCTTCCACCCGCGTGGCGGCCACGACTTCCGGACCTGGACCCGCGCGTTCCCCGACACCGTCGACTTCCTGGTGTCGGGCTGGTCCGCCACGCCCTGAGCGGGAGGGCCTCTTATAGCAGGGCCCTCGGACATTCCGCGTGGGAACAGTGTGTACCTTCGTCGCTGTTGACGACAGCGGCTGTACACACGATCGGAGAGGACCACCGGTGTCCGGAAACGCTCCCGAGGGCGAGCAGACGGCGACTCCGTCCCGCGTCGCGACCGTCAGTCTGCACACCTCGCCACTGGATCAGCCGGGCACGGGTGACGCCGGAGGACTGAACGTGTACGTGGTCGAGGTGGCCCGGCGCATGGCCGAGCGGGGCGTGGCCGTCGACGTGTTCACCCGGGCCACCGGACCGGACCTGCCACCGGTCGTCGAACTCGTCCCAGGGGTGAACGTCCGTCACGTGCCCGCCGGGCCCTACGGCCACCTGGACAAGAACGCGCTCGCCGACCACCTGTGTCCGTTCATCTTCGGGATGCTCCGCGCGGAGGCCCAGGGAGAACCGGGCCACTACGACCTCGTGCACGGCCACTACTGGCTCTCCGGCCGGGCGGGCGTCGTGGCCGCCCGCCGCTGGGGGGTGCCGTTCGTGCAGTCGATGCACACCATGGCACGGGTCAAGAACGCGTTCCTGGCCGAGGGGGACACCCCGGAACCGGAGGCCCGAGTGCGCGGTGAGGACCAGCTCGTGCGCCAGGCGGACCGACTCATCGCCAACACCGACGACGAGGCGCACCAGCTCCGCGAGCACTACGGCGCACGCGAGCCCCAGCTCAGTGTGATCCCTCCCGGCGTCGACCTGGAGATCTTCACACCGGGGTCGCGGCGCGACGCGCTGCGCCGCATCGGTCTGGCCCCCGACACCGAGCTCCTCCTCTTCGTGGGGCGCGTACAGCGCCTCAAGGCCCCCGACGTGCTCATCCGAGCCGCCGCCCGACTCCTGGAGCGCGACCCCTCACTGCGCTCGCGCCTGGTGGTCGGCGTGGTCGGCGGTCTGTCCGGCGGCGGGACACGCGAACCCGGCCTGCTGACCGACCTGGCGCACTCCCTGGGCGTGGCCGACGTGGTCAGGGTCGAACCGCCGCAGGACCGTGTGCGGTTGGCCGACTACTACCGCGCGGCCACGGCGACGGTCGTCCCGTCCTACTCCGAGTCCTTCGGCCTGGTCGCGGTCGAGTCGCAGGCCTGCGGCACACCGGTGGTCGCCTCGCGTGTGGGCGGCCTGACCACGGCGGTGGCGGACGGGTCCTCCGGCGTCCTGGTGGAGGGCCACGACCCCGACGACTACGCCGCCGAGCTGCACCGGCTGATCACCCAGCCGGCATGGCGTGCCAAGCTGGCCTTGGCGGCCCCCCGACACGCCGCCACACTGGGCTGGTCTCGGACGGTGGACGAACTACTGGACGTATACCGGTCGAGCACCGCTCCGAGCCCGCTGCCGCTGGCCGCGTGCCGGTGACGGACCGAAGGAAAGGATGGGACGTGGGAACGGATTCGGCGCGCGAGACCGCGGCCGGGGCGATCGCCGAGGCGGTGGCCGAGGCCGGGCTGGAGATGGAGCGTCCGCGCGAGGGCTCCTTCCTCGTCACCCTGCCGGGGACGGCCAAGCTCAAGACACTGGTGTGGTTGGAGGTCGGAGCGCACAGCCTGACCCTGACGTCGTTCTTCTGCCGCCAGCCGGACGAGAACCACGCGGAGTTCTACCAGTGGCTGATGCACAGGAACTCCGACATGTACGGGATGGCGTTCGCCGCCGACGACGTCGGTGACGTGTACCTGCGCGGACGCCTGCCGCTGAAGGGGATCACGCCGGACGAGGTCGACCGGCTGCTGGGATGCGCGCTCACGTACACGGACGAGAACTTCAACGCGGCACTGGAGCGCGGGTTCGCGTCGGCGATCCGCAAGGAGTGGCGCTGGCGGGCCGAGCGCGGTCACGACATGCGCAACCTGAAGGCGTTCGCGCACCTGGCGGAACCCGGCCACCACGAGTAGCAGTGCCTTCTTCGGGCCTCCGCTCCGCTTCGGCCCGTGTTCGAGCGCCCTCAGGGCAGGGATTCTTCATCCTCGGCGGCGCCTGACGCTCGTTCCTCGCTACGCGGCTCGCCTCGCCCACCCGTCACCCTCCACCACCCTCAACGGACGCCTCCGGCGCAGCCCCATCCATAAGAACCCCGCCGACGCCCGAACGACGAGCCCCCTGGGGTGACCGGCCCGGGAAACGACATCCGGCAGGTATGGGGCGCCCCCGGGGCGGGTGACCGGGATGGATACGCTTGGTGCCATGGGAACTCTGGTACTGCTGCGACACGGTGAGAGTGTCTGGAACGCGAAGGGCCTGTTCACCGGATGGGTGGATGTGGACCTGTCCGCCACGGGCGAGGACGAGGCCCGCCGCGGCGGGGAGCTGCTGAAGGCGGCCGGGATCACCCCGGACATCCTGCACACCTCCCTCCTCAAGCGCGCCATCCGCACCGCGAACCTCGCGTTGGAGACCGCCGACCTGCACTGGCTGCCGGTCCGGCGCACCTGGCGCCTCAACGAGCGCCACTACGGCGCCCTCCAGGGCAAGGACAAGGCGCAGACGCGCGACGAGTACGGCGACGAGCAGTTCATGGTCTGGCGCCGCTCCTACGACACCCCGCCACCGCCGATCGCCGACGACGACCCCTACTCCCAGGCGGGTGACCAGCGCTACGCCGACCTCCCGCAGGAGCTGCTGCCGCGCACCGAGTGCCTCAAGGACGTCCTGGACCGCGCGCTGCCGTACTGGTACGACTCCATCGTCCCCGACCTGGCCGCGGGCAAGACCGTACTGGTCGCGGCACACGGCAACTCGCTGCGCGCGCTGGTCAAGCACCTGGACGGGATCAGCGACGCCGACATCGCCGGGCTGAACATCCCCACCGGGATCCCGCTGCGCTACGACCTCGACGAGCACTTCAAGCCCACCAACCCTGGCGGCACCTACCTGGACCCGGAGGCCGCCAAGGCCGCGATCCAGGCCGTGGCGAACCAGGGCAAGAAGTAGCCCCGGCTCCCGTTCGTTCCGTGCCCGTGCCACCGGCGGTGGCGCGGGCACCGTCATGTGCGGGGTCTCCGGCCCGGTCAGTAGACGAGCGCCTGGACGCCGTCTCCCAAGGTCTCCTCGACGAACGTGGGCGCGCCGGCGATGCGCACACCCTCGATCAGGTCCTCCTGCTCCAGATTCCGCCGCGCGGCGCACTGCGTGCACACGGTGACCCGCCCCGCCGCCAGCACGGCGGCCAGGAGTTCGGCGAGGGGAGCGGCGTGCGGGAGTTCGAAGTCGTCCGCGCGTCCGGGGACGGCGAACCACGCCGACTCCCCCGTCAGCCACAGCGAGACCTCCACCCCACTGGCGAGGGCCGCCGCGGCGACCGTGAACGCCTGGTTGCACCGCTCGGGGGCGTCATCCCCCGCGGTGACCTTGATCACCATCGATCGAGCCATGGGCGCCAGCTTACTCAGATCCCGAGAGCGATCAGCACCACACCCGCCACGGTGCAGGCCACGAGGGCGGCCGAGAAGCCGATCGCCTCCCTGCGCCGGGGGGAGAGGCGCACCGGCTGGTCGTCGACACCGTGTTCAACGGTGAGCCGGCCACCCTCCGGGGCCGTGATGACCACCCGCCCGTCCCGCGTCTGGACCTGACCGGTGACGCGCACTCGGGCGCCCCTGCGGATCACCCATTCGCGGTACTCGAACTCGATGGTCTCACCGCGAAAGACGCCCGAGATCCTGCCTCGCACGCGGGGCAGGAGGTCGTCGGCCGCGGCGGCCACGCCGGGCTGGGGACGCCCCACCACGCGCTGCAGGCACAGCTCGGCGTCACGGGGGTCACTGCCGGAGGGGTCGACGAAGACCCGGTCCGCGTCCTCGGACGCGCCTTCGGCGACCAGGCCGAACAGCTCCTCGGAGCCGTACTCGGCGATGGGGTCGCAGGCCCGCTCGCGCACCGCGCTGTCGCCCCGGTCACGGGTGAGCGGCCAGTAGTGACGCAGCACCTCGTGGCCGTGCCACACGCACTCAGCCCCGGCCAGTCCGGAGGCGATGGGCCCGGCGGGACCGGGAGCCGCGACGCCGGTCAGGGTGATCCTGCGCCCGATCCGCGCGGCCAGGGCGCTCGGGCGCAGGCGGGCCAGGCCGCGCTGACGCAGCCAGCGCCGCACGGCGACGACGGTCAGCGGGAGGAGGACCACCCCGGCGACGAGCAGCACCGAACCGATCACCAGTAACACAGGCCACCCTTTCGGAGAATGCGTCGGAGGTCCAGTTCCGCGGCGGGCGTGACACCCCGTGGCCACACCGCGTCGGTGACAATCTTTACCAGTTCTTCGGGAAACCGGGGCCAATTGGGCGTGACCGGACCGATGCGCGAGGGTGGCCGGAGCGGGCTGTCACCGCCACCCTCCGGACACGGCTACGCTCGGGAGGCATGGACGCTGATGTACACCCCGATCTGGCGAAACTGTCCTTCCTGATCGGCCGTTGGGAGGGCGTCGGCGTCGCCGGATACGCCGACGTGGAGGAGTTCCAGTTCGGCCAGGAGATCGAGTTCGCCCACACGGCGGGACTGCCGTACCTGACCTTCTCCAGCAAGGCGTGGCGGATGAACGCCGACGGAACGCTGGGCGAGCTGGTCACGGAGGAGCAGGCCTACTGGCGTGCGCGCCCGGAGCCCGCCAAGGACGACGGGGGCCCCACCGAGGGCGAGGAGGTCATCCACCTGGAGGCGCTGTACGTGCACCCGGAGGGCTTCACCGAGGTGTACGTGGGCAACGTGTTCGCCAACCGGGTGGAGATGTCGACCGACGCGGTGGTGCACACCGAGACCGGGATCGACGCCACGGCCTCGCACCGGCTGTACGGCCTGTTCGGCGACGACCGGGAGACACTGGGATATGCCTGGGACCTGGCCGCGCGCGGCCACAAGCTGCGGCCGTACATGTCGGCGCAGCTGAAGAGGATCGACCAGAAGCAGTAGCAGACCCCGGGCCGTCTCCCGCCGGGGGGCGGGGCCGGTCGGACGAGTTCCGGCAGCCCGGGGTCCGGGTGTCCGTCTGGGATTCGCTGCGAGCGACGTCGCGCGAACACGCGGCGTCGCCCTAGCGGACGGCCACCTCGCCAGTCCTAGAGTCAACCATTTCTCGGACCACCTCCTTTCTTGCGTGCCTCGAAGGTACGTCGCCCGCGACGTGTGGGGCAAATGTTTTTTCTGCGAACGTAACCGCAGGTCAAAGACACATTGCCGGTGGACTCGGCGGGGCGGCTAGTCTCGGCTTTATGACATCGCCGCTGCTGACCACACCGGGCGCCGTGACCGCCGAGTCGATCGACGCGGGCGTCGCCGCGCACTACGGTGACCCCGCACACGAAGGCCGCGCCATCGAACGCTCCAGCGCGTGGGTGGACCGGAGCAACCGGGGCGTGGTCCGGGTGAGCGGACCGGATCGCCTGGGGTGGCTCAACGACCTGACGAGCCAGCTCACGCGCGACCTGCCGCCCGGCACCGCCACCGAGGCGCTGGTCCTGGACACGCGGGGCCACCTGCGGCACCACCTGTCACTGGTGGACGACGGTGAGGCCACCTGGATCCACACCGAGCCGGGGGGCGGTCCGGGGCTGGCCGCCTTCCTGGACTCGATGCGGTTCATGCTGCGCGTGGAGGTCGCCGACCTCAGCGACTCCCACTCCGTGCTGACCGTGCTCGGCCCGAAACGCGCCCAGGCCGTCGACGACGCCGATGACGTGCTCGACGGGGTCGTCCAGCGAAGGACCGAGGACGAGACCGACCTGTTCCTGCCCGCCGAGCGCCTGGTCGAGGCCGCCGAGGCGCTGACGACGGCTGGCGCCCGCCCGGCGGGCATGTGGGCCTACGAGGCGCACCGGATCGCCGCGCACCGGGTCCGGCCGGGGGTGGACACCGACGACCGCACGATCCCGCACGAGGTGGACTGGGTGGACCGCGCGGTGCACCTGGAGAAGGGCTGCTACCCGGGCCAGGAGACGGTCGCCCGGGTGCACAATCTGGGCCGACCGCCGCGCCGTCTGGTGCTGCTGCACCTGGACGGGACCGCCGAGCGGCTACCCGAGGTGGGCGCGGCGATCGAGCTGGAGGGACGCGCCGTGGGCCGGGTGGGTTCGTCGGCGCGCCACCACGAACTGGGCCCGATCGCCCTGGGCGTGGTGAAGCGGGCCGCGCCGGCCGACGCCGACTTCGTGGTCGAGGGCATCGCGGCGGGCCAGGAGGTCGTGGTGGACCCGGACACCGGCGCCAACGCTCAGATCAACCTGCGCCGCCGCCCCCGGTAGCGGCCGGGAAACCGTGCCCCGCGACGGTGATGGGGCACGCTCCTGGTGACGGCGGGGCCGCCCGAAAACCGATGGCCGCGGGACAGGTCGGAGCGCCAGACTGGGGGGCATGCACATCCGCGCCGCCGCCCCCGCCGACTGGCCCGCCATCTGGCCCTTCTTCCAACGGATCGTCTCGGCGGGTGAGACGTTCACCTTCCCCACGGATCTCGGGGAGGACGACGGACGCGACTGGTGGCTGCTGCCCGAACCCGATCGGACGGTGGTCGCCGTGGACGGGACCGGGACGGTCCTGGGCACGGCGAAGATGAACAGGAACCACCAGGGAAACGCCGGCCACGTCGCCAGTGCCAGCTACATGGTCGACCCCGCCCATGAGGGCGGCGGGGTGGGTCGTGCCCTGTGCGAGTACACACTGGAGTGGGCGCGCGCGGCGGGTTACCGGGCCATGCAGTTCAACGCGGTCGTGGCGACCAACACGCGCGCGGTGCGGTTGTACACGTCGCTCGGGTTCGACGTCCTGGGCACGCTGCCCGAGGGGTTCGCCCACCCCGAGCACGGCTACGTCGGCCTGCACATCATGCACCGGCGGTTGTGACCGGGGGTTCCTCGGACCGCGGGTATCGCGGCCCCCGCGACGGATGATCCGATCGCGGGGGCCGCGGGGCCGCGGGGCGCTCGATCGCGCAACTCGCCTCCCGCCTTCGGCGTCAGGCGTTCAGGGCCGCGGCGAGGCGCTCCTCGTGCAGGCGCTCCCCCCAGGACGGGGGCAGCTGGGGCAGCTGGCCCACACGCCAGCGCAGCAGCAGGTCGGCCAGCGCGGGGTTGCGCGGCAGCGCCGGGCCGTGCAGGTAGGTGCCCAGCACCTGCCCCTGGTAGGCGCCCTCGGTGCGGTCGTCGTTGCCGATGCCGCGCACCGTGGTGGACAGCGGGCGGGCGGACGGGCCGATGGCGGTGCGGCCCTGGTGGTTCTCGAAACCGGTGATACGGCCCACCCCGAGGGAGGGGTCGACGTCGGCGACGATCTCACCGACGGCGCGGGTCTGGCCGCGGCCGCTGCGGATGTCGAGGATGCCGACACCGGGCAGCGGGTTGGCCTCGTCGTCGCCGTAGCTCTCGCCGATGATCTGGTACCCGGCGCAGACGGCGAAGACGCAGGCGCCGCGGGCGGCGGCACGGGCCAGGCCGCCGTCGGCGCGCAGCCGCTCGGCCGCCAGGATCTGCGGGCGGTCCTCACCGCCGCCGAGCAGGTAGATGTCGCCCTGCTCGGGCACCGAGTCGCTGGAGTGGACGTGCACGATCTCGGTGCGGATGCCGCGCAGTTCGGCGCGGCGGCGCAGGATGAGGGCGTTGCCCTGGTCTCCGTAGGTGCTCAGCAGGTCGGGGTAGATCCACACGATCCGCAGGGCGCTGCTGGTGTCCGTCATGAGTCTCTCCCCTACTGGACGCGGCCGTAGGCCGTGCGGATCTGCTGGAAGGCGGTGTAGTTGGCGATGACGTCGACCTTGGTGATGCCGGGCTGCTCCGCCTTGAGGCGGCCCAGGACCTCGTCGACGCGATCAGCGGTCTCGAAGGCCACGCCGTCGGTCTCCAGGCGCAGCGCGAGGTCGGTGCGGCGCTCACCCATGACGAACACGCGGCGTCCGCGCAGCACGGTGTAGTCCACGTCCCACAGCCACGACGTGTCCTTGCCGTCGGGGATCTGCGCGTTGACGGAGAGGATCACCGGGACCCGGGGCGGGTCGAGGACGGCGAAGGACTCCAGCCACCCGGCGGGGTTCTTGGCGAGCAGCAGGCGCACCTCCACGCCCATGGTGACCACGGAGGTGTAGCGGCCCGCGACGGAGGTGATCTCACGCAGCCGCTCGACGGTGCGCATCGGGTGGATGCCGTACCCGGCCGCGGTGGCGGCGGCGATCGCGGCGTTGGAGCGGTTGGCGTCACCGGGCAGGTTGAGCTGGAGCCGGACCCGCTGTCCGTCGGGGCACACGAGTGAGTCGGTCTCGTTCTCCACCCCCCAGGTGGTCTGGGGCCGGGCCAGGCCGCACTCCGGGCACTCCCAGTACGGGTCGACGTCGCGCTTGAGGTGGCCGCCGCACTCGGGGCAGCACCAGGAGTCCTCCTTCCAGCGCTGACCGGCCGACACCCAGGTGGCGTTCGGCGCCCCCAGCCCCGCCCAGGCGACGAGGGGGTCGTCGGCGTTGGCGATGACGTGCGTGTTGGTCTCGCCGAGTGCGGTGCGCCACTTCTTGGCCAGGAGGTTGATCTCCGAGGCGCGGTCCATCTGGTCGCGGCTCAGGTTCATCAGGACGACGAAGGCGGGGTTGGTCGCGCGCAGGACCTGCGGGAGGTACTTCTCGTCGACCTCCAGCACGCCGTTGACGGCGGATCCGTTGCTGGACAACGCGGTGATGTGCCCCGTGGGCATGTTCGCGCCGAACTCGTTGGTGGCGACCTCGCCGAGCTCGCGCAGGGCCTGCGAGATGAGCTTGGTGGTGGTCGTCTTGCCGTTGGTGGCGCTGACCAGGGCCAGGCGACGCCCTTGGGCGAGCTTGGCGAGCAGGTCGGGCTCGACCTTGAGCGCGACCCGGCCACCGATCACGGAGCCGTCTCCGCGTCCGGTCGCGCGCGACAGACTGGCCGCACTCCTACCCAGTACCGATGCCAGTTGGGCGCGCAGGGGAAGCTCGCTCATCAATTCTCCAGGTCGCTGGATCGCCCGCGCCGGTACGTGGTGGTCGCGGGTGACGTGTCGGGCCAAGACTATTGTCCACCTCCGGTCAGACCCGCCAGTCCAGGCGCTCGGGGGGTGGGCCCAGGTTGGGCGGTACCCGTTCGGGCGCCTCCCCGCCGGTGACCACTCCGCCGTGGAAGGGGTCGGACGGGTTCGGCGCCGTCTCCCGGTCGGCCGGGGAGCGGTCGCCCGGCACGATCCGTGGCCGACGGCTGTCGGAGCGGTCGCCCGGCTCGGCGGCCCGTGCTTCCGCGTCGGACACCGCGTCCGCGCCGTGACCGGTGGTACGGGAGTCCGCCACCGTGGCCAGAGTGGCTGTGGACAGGGTGAGGATACCCGGGTTGGTGTCGGTGAGAACAGGCCCCTCGTCGCCCAGGACCAGCGCTGCCGTGCACGGCAGCCGCCGCAGTGATCCGGCGTCCAGGCCGATGGGGCGCAACGACCCGTCGCTCTCCGTAGCGGGCTCGGTGGGCGTGTCGATCTCCTCGGCCTGCGCGGTGGCCCTCCCCCACGCCGTGGCTGATCTCACATGGCGAACGAGGTCGAGGGGGGCGATCCCGGAGGCGGCGTCGCGGATCATCGCGCCCGACTCGGTGTGCGGGGAGGGGAAGAACCGGTCGTCGGTCTCCGCCTCGGTCTCCGGGTCCGGGTGGGGTTCGGTGACCGCGGCCCCGACCGCCTCACCGATGACCTCACTCAGACGGTGCACCTCGGCCCCGGTGCCCGGGCGCGCGGCCACCCCGGGCACAGAGGTCACCGCGCGCGCGACGGCGTCCGCCGACCCGCCGCGCTGGCGCATGACCACCGGCAGGCAGGTGGGGTCGGAGAACCGGTTGAGGGCGGCCGGGACGGGGGTACGGAACATCAGCACGATCTCCACGCCTCCGTCGGCGGCGGCCCGCAGGATCTGGTCCACCTCGCCCTCGGGCAGGGTCTCGGCCCCGCAGACCACGACCGTGCGGGTGCGGTTCGGGCGCGCCCGGCCCCGCTCGCCATGCGGCGGCTCCGCTTCCCCCCGCGGCCCGTCCTCCAGGAGTTCGCTGAGCGCGGCCACCGTGTAGGTGCCGTACACCCGGGCCGCGGCCTCACCGGAGGCCCTGTCCGTGGAGATGATCTTGACCTGCGCGTACGTGCCGTCCTCGACCCGGGTCCCGACCCCCTCGAACGGGCTCAGCCGCCGTTCCAGTTCCCAGGCCCGTTCCCAGGCGCCGGGGGTGTCGGCACAGCGCTCACGCACCCGGGCGCGCTGGCCGGCGGACAACCGCACGAGCGCCGGATCGTCCTCGGCGTCGTCTCCCTCCGGTGTGCACAGGGCGCGCAGGCCGCCGATGAGCTCCGCGATCCCGGCGCGCGGGCCGAGCACCTCGAGCAGGCGCAGGAGGAGGGTCTCGTCCGCGTCGACGTCCTCGGGGGTCCCCGACGCGGCGGCGACGGCGGACAGCACGCGGGCGCGCTGGCCCGCGTCGAGGTTGGTCCCGAGCGTCATCCGGGGCAGATCGGCGGGGAGCACCCACCGGCGTGGGGCCACGGCGCACCGTCGGGCGAGCCGGATCAGCTCCCGGGCGACCGCCCTGCCGGTGAGGTCGACGACGGTGAGGTCCCCGCCCTCCCGCAGCCGTGCGACGCCGATCGTGGTGAGCAGGGCGGACCACCCGGCGTCGGTGCCGCCGACCACGACGACGGCCTCCCGGTCGGCCGGGACGGTGACCCCGTACCAGCGCGGCTGCGCCTCGTAGGCGCGACTCGCGGCCCGCCACTCGGCGTACCGCCGCGCGTGCTCGCGCTGGCGCTCGTGCAGGGCGCGGTCGCGCTCCTCCCGTTCGGCCGCGAGCCTCTCCTTGGCCTTGGCCAGGCGTTGCGCGATGACCTGGCGGCTCTGCACCAGCGCGAAACCCACCGGGGCGGCGACGGCCGCGCAGGCGAACACGCCGCCCAGGGCCAGCGTCGCGGGCAGGATCCGCTGTGACCACAGGGCGAGGAGGAGGACGACGAGCAGGGCCAGCCCACCCAGCACCGCGTACAGGGGGCGGTTGGTCCGGGCTTCACTGTCGCGCTGACCGGCGATCCACTCCTCGCTGAGGGTCCGCTGTTCGCCGGGCGCCGGTCGGCGCGGAGCCGGACCGGGATGCGGTAGGAGCACGGCGTGCCGCCAGCCGAGGTAGGTCCTCCCGGCTTCTCCTCGGGATGAGCCGTCTGACCGTGGGTTGGGCACCGTCCGAACACCTCCTGACCGGCCTCGGTGAGGACTCCGGGCGTACCCGGAGTGGGGCATGAGGCCGTCACCAGCCCGCCGAACCAAGTCAAGCAGGCCGCACGACTGCCTGCCAGACTCTTCGTATCCCCTGTGGACAACCGGCGTGCCGCCCCCGGACACGGCGGAGCGCCGGCCCAGACGGTCGTCTCCGTCAGAACCGGCGCTCCGCGCACACGCTGGCCGGGTTCACGCCCCGCGGCCTGGCCCGACCCACACGGTCGGCTCCGCCCACGGCGGCCGTACCCCGGACGTGGGTCAGGCCTGCACCTGCAGGTCGATGACCTTGCCGACCTCGGCGTTCACCGCGTACTCGCCGGTGAAGCCCTGGGAGGCCAGGACCCGCACCTTCCAGGCTCCGTCGGCCGCGAAGAAGCGGAAGGTGCCCTCGTCTCCGGTGGCCACCTCGCCCACGAAGTCGTCGGAGTCGTTCAGGAGTCGGGCGTAGGCACCGCGCAGGGGCTTGCCGTCACGGGTCACCGTGCCCTGGATGACCGCCTGGTCACCCGCGTCAACGTCGGCGAGGGCCACGCCCCCGACCGGAGCTCCGCAGCTGTCGCTCACTTGGCCTCCGCCTCTCCGAGCTCGACCGGAACGCCCACCAGGGAGCCGTACTCGGTCCAGGAACCGTCGTAGTTCTTCACGTTCTCCAGCCCCACGATCTCGTGGAGGGCGAACCAGGTGTGCGAGGAGCGCTCGCCGATACGGCAGTAGGCGATGATCTCCTTGTCGAGGTCCACACCGGCCTCGGTGTAGAGCTCACGCAGCTCGTCGGCCGTCTTGAACGTGCCGTCCTCGTTGGCGGTCTTCGCCCACGGGATGTTGCGCGCGGTCGGGATGTGGCCGGGGCGCTGGGAGGTCTCCTGCGGCAGGTGCGCCGGAGCCAGCAGCTTGCCGGTGAACTCGTCGGGCGAGCGGACGTCGACCAGGTCCTTGGCGCCGATCGCGGCGACGACCTCGTCGCGGAAGGCCCGGATGGAGTGGTCCTGCTCCTTGGCCTTGTACTCGGTGGCGGCCCGCTCGGGGACCTCCTTGACGAGCTCGCGCGAGTCCAGCTCCCACTTCTTGCGGCCGCCGTCCAGGAGACGGACGTTCTCGTGGCCGTACAGCTTGAAGTACCAGTAGGCGTAGGCGGCGAACCAGTTGTTGTTGCCGCCGTACAGGATCACCTGGTGGTCGTTGGCGATGCCCTTGTCGGACAGCAGCTTCTCGAACCCGGTGCGGTCGACGAAGTCACGGCGGACCGGGTCCTGGAGGTCCTTCTTCCAGTCGATCTTGACCGCGCCGGGGATGTGGCCCCCGTCGTAGGCGGACGTGTCCTCGTCGACCTCGACGAGGACCACGTTCTCATCGTCCAGGTGAGCCTCCACCCAGTCGGCGTCCACAAGGACGTCGGAGCGGCTCATGGGGAACCTCCTGTGATTCGTGATGCGGTGTCGCGTGTGCTGGTCGGAACCCTCCGGGCGCACGGGGCCCGGAGAGCGGGGGTCAGACGATCAGTGTGCGGGCGGACGCGGCGTGCCCGGCCCCGAGCCGGCACGGCCGACCGGGGACACGGTGCGCTGGGCAGATACTCGGCGTTCGCTCCCGCCCGGCTCCGGACCGGGTCCCGGCGGACGCCGGATACGACGACGGAGCCGCGGATGGCGGGAGAGCGAGGTGTCGGGGCGGTGTGCCGCCCGCGAGGGCCGACCTGCATGGCGTGGAGTCCCCTACTGCGTGCACGGAGAATGGACCGGTCGCACGGAGGGAGCGAGGGCCGGGAGGCCCGTCCGCCCTAGGGACACAGACAGAGCGCGGCGGCGACGTGGCAGTAGTCCACTGCCCGTCGCTTCGTCAAAAACGCGCTCGTCAAGGAAGTCACGTCGTAGACGCTACAGGTCAATCGAGGTGTTTGTCACGGGTGTGCTGGGTCACAGAAGGTCGCGTCAGCCCCGCTGAGGCGGCCGGGGGGCGCGCGGCCTCAGAGGATCACCGAGCCGAGCGCGGCGATCACGTCGGCCTTGCGGGGCTGTCCGCCGGCGCCGCGCACGACCTCGCCGGAGGCGTCGAGGACGAGGACGGTGGGGGTGCCCCGCAGTCCCAGGCGGCGCACGAGGTCGAGTCTGGACTCGGCGTCCACCTCCACGTGCGCCACCCCCTCGACCATGCCCGCGACATCGTCGAGGATGCGCCGGGTGGCCCGGCACGGCTGGCAGAAGGCCGTGGAGAACTGCACGAGCGTGGCCCGCTCGCCCGGGTCGGCGCCCAGGTCCTCGGGGCCGAGCACCTGCCCGTCCCAGGGACGCGCGGCGTCGCCGCGGGCGCCGTCCCGTCGGCCGTGGTCGTTCACGGGTCCCTCCATGTGTGGAGCGGCACGGGTCCGTCTCCTGGAACGGTCACTTCAGGGGGTCGCCGTTCGGGCGCCCCAACACGGGCCGAAGCGAGGCGGGGCCCGAAGCGAGCACGATCAGACGGCCTCGGAGCCCATCAGCGGAACGTCCTGGCCCACGCCGGTGATCCGCAGACCGTTGGAGGTGGCCTCCATGTCGGTGACGGTCAGGCCGAAGGGGAGCTCGGGCGCCTGGACACTGAAGCTGAGCATGCCCTCGACCATGGAGCCGACGTCGATCGGCGTGTCCCCCAGCTGGACGTCGACGGGGGTGAGTCGCACGGTGTCGCCCTCGACGGTGAACTCGCCGCCCGCCGACACGGACGTGCTCAGACCCAGCTCAGGAAGGGCCAGCTCGCCGATGATGCGCGGTTCCCCGCCCTCGGTGGTGACCGTCATGCCCTCGGGCAGGTGGGCGCTGAAGTAGGAGTAGGGGACCACGAAGGACCCGTCGACCGTCCCGGCGACGACGTCGGGCTGGTCGAGCAGCTCGGACAGGGGTGCGCGGACGTCGCTCGCGGACGCCTCGATCTGCTCGACGGTCACCCCGGCCATGGCGGCGCTGTCCGCGGTGATCGTGATCTGCGAGTAGTCACCGGTGACGGCCTGGGGGAGGAACGCCCACCCCCCGATGGCCACGTCGGGCTCCTCGGCCATATCCAGCCGCTCGGCCATTCGCTCCGAGACCATGTCCTCCGCGACGCCGCGCAGCGCCACGTCCGCGACCACCGCCACGACTCCCAGGAGCAACAACAGGACGACGAGGAACTTACGCATGAGTCCCAGCACACTTTCTTTCGCTCAGGCGCGCCTGTCGGCCGGTTCGTCCCGCCGGTCTAGGTCACACGCCAACGGCACCCGACGGGGCCGGTCATGAAAAACCTGTAGAGAAGGGTACTTCACCCGGAATGCGACGTCGTGGGCTTCGTGATGGTTCTCCGACGTCCGCCGACGACACCGGTTCGAGACTTCGCACGGCAGGGCGCCGCGCGGCGCTCCGGGGTGAAGCGGCTCAGGACGTGTTCGGCGGACACACCCTAGCGGGGCATCAGCATCGCGGCGAGGCCGTCGCTGGCCGAGGCGCCGGAGAGGGAGAGTTCGATCACGTTGGTGGCCACCACGTGGCCGGCGCTCAGCTGGGCGAACTCCAGGGTGTGCGGCTGCCGCTCGTGTTCCTCGCGGGCGAGCTCGTCGCGGTAGATCGCGTAGACGATCCGCTGGAGGGGCGCGTTGGGCACCGTGTGGCACGCGAAGAGGAGGGTGTCCGGCTCCTGGTCGGCGACCTGGTCGACGATGGCGTCGGCGATCTGGTCGAATCCGCGCTCCTGCCCCTCGGCGAGGGTGTAGATCGTGATGACGCCGCGCAGCCGGGACGGCTGGCGCGACGGTGGGGCGTCGTGGCGGTCGTCTACGGGCGCGGGGTTGCGACGCCTGCGGCGCACGGGTTCCTCCTGGGGTTCGGCGTAGGACTCGAAGGGCTCGTCGGCGTCGTCGTAGCCGTCGTAGGGGCCCTCGTCGTAGGAGTCCCCGTCATCGTAGGGCTCCTCGTCGTCGTAGGGCTCCTCATCGTCGAACCGGTCGCGGCGGCGCGGGCTCGCGGCCAGCGCGGAGGCACCCCAGAGGGCGGCGACGGAACCGAGCATCAGAAGCGGCCCCAGGACGCCCAGGCCCATGCGGCCCACGACCACGCTGAGCACGGCCGCCAGGGCGACCAGGCCGAGCACCGTCAGGTCCGGGTGCGGACGGCTCCGGCCGGAGCGACGCAGGACGCCGACGACCGCGCAGACGAGGAGGACCAGGACCAGGATGTGGGCCCCGCCGACGAGCCACCGGGGGATGATGTCGTAGTGGTCGGCGAAGGCGGGATAGGAGCGCCCGAACTGACTTCTCACACGGTCGACGAACAGCACCACCATCGGAACGATGGTGAAGGCGCTGAGGAACAGGCGTGAGGTGAACCGGCCGCGCGAGGACCGGACGCCGTACTCGACCGCGCCCCAGGCCATGTACAGCGGTCCCAGGAGACTGACGCCGATCTGGTGGAGCCGGAAGGTGAGCGCACCGAAGTCGAGGATCGCGCCCAGCACGGCGGCGCTGAGGCCGACGGCGAGGCCGAGGGCGGCGACCAGCCAACCGACCCTGGCGATGCTGGGGCGGCGCTGGGCGTACGCGGCGAGAGCCGCCGTGGCGCTCCAGGCCACCAACGCGCTTGTGAATGCCAGTCCTACCGTCACCATCCCGACAATGATGCTGCACGTTCACGGGTGGATGTGCACGTCACGAAAGCGAAGGGGTCAGTGTGGGGGAAGATCCCGCAGAGTGGGAGCGCAACCCACCCATCACGATGTGACCTTCATCACCAGAATTGTGCCAGAGGCCCAGTGACCACACGCGACTCACCGGTGCCCGTAGGCTCAAACCAGCGGGGAGCGTCACCCCGGACATCGGAGGGCCGCCTCCCCCAGCCGAGCCAGGAGAGAACCGTGCCGTACGACGCGCCGCGCCCGCCCTCGGCGGGGCCGGGAGCCGCCTTCTTCGACGTGGACAACACCCTGATGCGGGGCGCGTCGATCTACCACTTCGCACGGGGCCTGGCGTCCCGGGACCTGTTCACCACGCGCGACCTGCTGCGGTTCGCGTGGGGGCAGACGGTGTTCCGGGTGACCGGCGCCGAACAGCCCGACCACATCAACGCGGCGCGTGAGGCCGCCCTGGCGTTCGTCGCCGGGCACGACGTGGGTGACCTGGTCGCGCTCTGCGAGGAGATCTACGACGACTCCATGGCCGACCGCATCTGGGAGGGGACCCGCAGACTCGTCCAGCGCCACCTGGACGCCGGACAGCCCGTGTGGCTAGTGACGGCCACGCCGGTCGAACTGGCCCAGATCATCCGCAGGCGCCTGGGGCTGACCGGGGCGCTGGGCACCGAGGCCGAGAGCGTCGACGGTGTGTACACGGGGCGGCTCAACGGCGACCTGATGCACGGGCCCGCCAAGGCGGTGGCGGTACGTGCCCTCGCCCGGAGTGAGGGGTGGGACCTGGCGGCCTGCTCGGCCTACAGCGACTCCTCCAACGACCTCCCGCTGCTGTCCCTGGTCGGCCACCCGCACGCGGTCAACCCCGATGGTGACCTACGCAGGTACGCGCGCACGCACCAGTGGCCGGTGCACGACTTCCGCAGACACAGAAAGGCGCTGAAGGTGGCCGTGCCCGCGGCCGTGGCGGGCGCCGTCGCCGGGGGTGTGGCGGTACGGGCGGTTCGGCACCGACGCCGGGCCTGAGGTCCGCCACCCGGAGAGGTCACCCCGGCTCAGCGGAGGACCAGGGCAAACACAGTTCAGGCGCCGACAGGGTGCTGCAAGACGAGTCGAGCCGCGAGCGAGGAACGAGCGACAGGCGAAGACGAGGATGAAGCATCCCTGTCTTCAGGGCGCCAGAACACGGTCCGAAGCGAAGCGGAGGACCAGGGCAAACACAGTTCAGGCGCCGACAGGGTGCTGCAAGACGAGTCGAGCCGCGAGCGAGGAACGAGCGACAGGCGAAGACGAGGATGAAGCATCCCTGTCTTCAGGGCGCCAGAACACGGTCCGAAGCGAAGCGGAGGACCAGGGCAAACACAGCTCAGGCGCCGGCGGGGTTGCGCACGACGGGTCGAGCCGCGAGCGAGGAACGAGCGTGGATCGGACTGCGCCGTAGGCGTCCGTTGAGGGCGGTGGCGGGCGACGGGCGGGCGAGGACGAGGAACCCCTGCCTCCTCGGGCGCCCGGACACGGGCCGAGGCGAAGCGGCGGCCCGAGGAGAACGCGGAGCCTCAGCGGCCCAGTGTCGCCCGGGCGAGGGCGAGGACGTGGACGGGGCGCAGCCCGGGGCCGCGCGGCGGCTGGGCGGAGGCGCGGGACGAGGCGTAGGACTCGAAGGCCTGCGCCGAGCTGTAGGAGGGCGACCAGCGCAGGACGCGCTCCAGGGGGGCGGTGTCCCAGCGAGAGGCGTTCAGACCGGCACGGACGGTATGCGCGGCGTTGGCGCTCGCGTAGGCGATCCGACCGTTCCGGGCCAGGCCGCGCAGCACCCTGAGCCCGGAGGCGGGCACCGGGAGACGTTGGCCGCCGACCCTGTGCAGGCAGTGCGAGAGCGGCACGGAGTCCTTGCCCGTGACGTCGAAGAAGCCCGTCTCCTCGCTCAACGCCATCCGCACGAGCGCCTCGGCGCCGTCGTCCTCGTGGAGGAAGCGGACACGCGGGTCGTGACCGAGAACGGTGGGGACGACGCGGGAGTCGAGATAACGGGTGAGGGGGGTGTCCGTGGAGGGGCCGATGAGGTTGGCGAACCGCAGGACCGCCACGGACAGGTCGGGGCGGCGCCGTTGGAGACCCCGGGTGTGCCGCTCGATCTCCGCGGCGTCGTCGGCGTCGAGGGTGGCGCTGGAGCGCACCACGAGCCGTCGCACGGACGCGGAGCGCTGGGCGGCGGTCAGGACACGCATCGTGCCCAGCAGGTGGTCCTCCCGGTGGGGGCCGCGGTCGGCGTCCAACCCCAGGTGGAGGACGAGGTCGGCGCCGGAGTCGGCGACGATCTGGGGGAGGCTCTCGTCGTGCAGGTCGACGTGGGCGTACTCCCGGCGCGAACGACCTTCGCCGGACGCCTCAGATCCCTCCGAGGAGTAGGCCGACCACCCCGCGCCGGAGGGCGGAGCGGAGTCCACCCCGATGACCCGGTGCACGCTGGGCGCCCCCGCCAGGGTCTGCGCGACCCCGGCTGCCATGGGGCTGGAGACCCCGGTGACGAGTACGACACGAGCCATGGCGACACGTTCCTTGGAAGACGGGAGTCGAGATTCCGGGAGGTCAACGACCGTTCACACAGAGGTGAAACGGAGGTCGTGGACCCGTGAACCACAACAGTGGCCCGCCCGGAAAATTCCTGCGCGCCGTTTCGGCGCCCACGAGAGGAAGTAGTGTCTCCGCGTCCGAGGGCGCGCTCTGGGCCCGCCCACGCCCGCGGAGAGACGACGTTCGCCGCGACCGGCCCTACTTCTTGTTGCGACGCGCCACACGCGTGCGCTTGAGCAGCTTGCGGTGCTTCTTCTTCGCCATCCGCTTACGACGCTTCTTGATGACGGAACCCATGGGATCACCTTCTCGCTGACTAGAGTGCCGGACATGCCGCACCAGTGGTCGGTGCCTACCGGCGTGGAGCTCGGATGCGGTCGCCGTGCCCGCGGGGCACCGACCGGTGCTGGGCGCGGGATGGCCCCGTGCGGCCGGGGCGAACCCCGGTGAGGCCGCCGTCTGAGGCGTACGCCCACCGCACCCGAAGCCCCAGCTTACCGGTACGGGCACGCGGTCAGGGTCACGCCCCCGGAAGAGCCATACCGTCCGTGTACAGCTCGGCGGCCGGTTCTGCGTAGCTGACGCTGGTCAACCGCTGGTCAGCGAAGGTCAGCGACGTGACGCTGGCCAGGTTGCACTCGCGCCTGTCCGGTCGGTGCCACAGGCGCTTGTTCTCGGCGGCCCGGCGGGCCATCCAGATCGGCAGCTGGTGGCTGACGCACACCGCCTCCCGGCCCCACGCGGCCTGGCGGGCGACCTTGATGGCCTCGACCATCCGGGCGACGATCTGGGTGTACGGCTCCCCCCAGGACGGGCGGAACGGGTTGTACATGCGCCGGATCACCCGGGGGTCGCGTACCGAGCGGGCCGACAGCGACATGCCCTGGAACCGGTTGGCGGACTCGATGAGCCGGTCGTCCAGGGTGACGGGCAGGTCGAGCCGCTTCTGGAGGGGGACCGCGGTCTCCTGTGTGCGGTCCAGGGGCGAGGAGAACAGGGCGGCCACGTCGTGTCCCTCGAACCACTCGGCGGCCAGTTCGGCCATCTGCTGGCCGCGGTCGCTGAGATGGAAGTCGGGCAGTCTGCCGTACAGGATCCTGTCGGGGTTGTACACCTCGCCGTGGCGGAGTAGGTGCACGACGGTGGTCGTCGTCATCGTGGTCGTCCTTTACGTACTGAACTCGTGGGCGCGCCGGGCTAGCCCTGGGCCTCCGCGGCGGCACGGGCCGCGCGGGGCAGCGCCGAGACCACGCGGTCGATCGCGGCGTCGTCGTGGGCGGAGGAGAAGAACCACGCCTCGAAGGCCGCGGGCGGCAGATAGACGCCCTGGTCGAGCATGGCGTGGAAGAAGGCGGCGAACGCCGCGGTGTCGGTGGTGCGCGCGGTGTCGAAGTCGTGGACGTCCTGGTCGGTGAAGAACACCGTGAAGAGGTTGCCGCCGCCCTGGACCCGGTGCGGTACGCCGGCCTCGCTGAGCGCCTTGGAGACCTCGGACTCGACCTGGGCCGAGACGCGGTCGATGTGGGCGTAGACCGCGGGGGTGGCGCCGCGCAGCGTGGCGATCCCGGCCGCGGTGGCCAGCGGGTTCCCGGAGAGGGTGCCCGCCTGGTAGACGGGCCCCTCGGGCGCGAGGCGGTCCATGACGTCGGCGCGGCCGCCGAAGGCGGCGGCGGGCAGGCCGCCGCCCATGACCTTGCCGAAGGTCATGAGGTCGGGGGCGACGCCCTCCAGGCCGTACCAGCCGGACGAGCTGACACGGAAGCCGGTGAGGACCTCGTCGAGGATCAGGAGGGCGCCGTTGGCGTGCGCGATCTCCCTGAGACGGGCGTTGAACCCGGCCTTGGGCGGGACGACGCCCATGTTGGCGGGGCAGGCCTCGGCGATGACGCAGGCGATGTCGTCGCCGTGCTCGGCGAAGGCCCGCTCGACGGCGTCGATGTCGTTGTAGGGCAGCACGAGGGTGTCGGCGGCACTGGCGCCGGTCACTCCCGGGGAGTCGGGAAGGGCGAAGGTGGCCAGACCCGATCCGGCCGCGGCCAGGAGGGCGTCCACGTGACCGTGGTAGTTGCCCGCGAACTTGACGATCTTGCCGCGCCCGGTGAAGCCGCGCGCGAGTCGGATCGCGGACATGGTGGCCTCGGTGCCGGAGTTGACCAGGCGGACCTTCTCCACCGGGGTGCGATCGACGATGAGTTCGGCGAGTTCGACCTCTCCGGGGGTGGGGGCGCCGTAGGAGGTCCCGGCGTCGACCGCGGAGTGGAGGGCCGCCACGACGGAGGGGTTCGCGTGGCCGAGGACGAGCGGACCCCAGGAGCACACGAGGTCGACGTACTGGCGCCCCTCGCTGTCGGTGAGGTAGGGACCCTCGCCCTTGACGAAGAAGGGCGGGGTGCCGCCGACGGCGCCGAAGGCGCGCACGGGCGAGTTCACACCACCGGGGACGACGGCGGTGGCTCGCTGGAAGAGCTCTGCGGAAGTCTGTTGAGTACCCACGTCACCAGTGTGTCAGCTGCGTCCGGTCCGGTGACCGTGACCCGCCCCGCATCGCACCCGGTGATGCCGCTGCTCAGGGGCGGAGGAGGGATCGGACCAGCGCGTGGACGCGGGTCGCGGGATCGCCGTCGGGGTGGAGCCGCCCGGCGCGTTCGCGCGAAAGGACCAGCGGACGGTGTCACGCATGAGGTCGAGCGCGTCCAGGACGTTCGACCTGTCTGAGGCGTTGGCGCCGAAGATCCCCACGACGGCGGTGGCCTCCCGGTCGGCCTCCTCGGGACGGGCGTCGTCGTAGACCGGGGTGAGGAGGAGTCGCCGCTCCTCGCGGATGGACTCGTGGTTTCCCACGCGCGAACTCAGCGGCATGGCGGATCCTCCCCTCACGATCGGATGGCCTCACGCCTTCCTACGCGGAAGAACCGCACCCCCTGAACGTGCCGCACGGACCCGAACACGCGTGCCCGGATCCGGCGGCCGGATCCGGGCACGCGGCGCGGCGCGGGGCTCAGACGCCTGCGAGGGTGCGGTCGCGGGTGTGGTCCTCGTGGTCAGGCAGAACCCGCGCCTCGGCGCGCAGCAGCGGGCGCAGGGGGTCGATCCGTTCAAGCCGTTCGACGAGCAGGGTCAGCGGGCGGGCCAGGGCGAGCGAGACCAGGGTGGCCACGAGCGCGCCGACGAGGAGGCCGACGGTCACGTCGTGGGGGTAGTGGACGCCGACGACGACACGGGAGAAGGCCTCGACCGCCGCGAAGACGGCGACCACGACGGCGATACGGCGCCAGGCGATGACGAGGGCGGCGGCGCAGGCTCCCGCGATGGCGGCGTGATTGCTCGGAAAGGACCAGTCACCGGCGGGCGGGCAGGTGGCGACGGCGGGTAGGTCGGGCATCGCCTGGCAGGGGCGCTGCTGCTCGACCACCTCCTTGAGCGAGCGGCTGACCAGGTAGGCGATGACCGTGGCGACGGGGGCGAACAGCGCCAGGCCGACCGTGCGCGCGTCGATGGAGCGCGCCCTCCACCACGAGGCGATGAACAGCAGCGCGAACGCTCCGAGGAACAGTTCGGTGCCCACGTCGAAGGCGTGCCGCGTCCAGGGGTCGAGTTCCGCGACCGCGCCGACCACGGCACGCGACCACGCGGCGCTGATGGCGAGGATCTCCGAGACCATCTCTCTCCAAGGGGTCGATCGGGGAAGAACCGCACGCTCGGGGGAAAGCTGGACAGCCGAAAAGCATCCAACAGGTGACGGGATTCCCACGGGAGGGTGAAGGGAAGGCCCTTATCTTGTCATCGAACGCGACCGATTCGCGCCCTCTGAGACATGACATCGACGAAGGAGCCGGGCGATCCCAACCGAAGAGGGCGTCCTACCAGTGAGTAGCTTTGGTGGCGTACATCTTTCTCCACCCACTGGAGTCGGCATGACCACGAACTTCACCACCGCGGACCTCATCGACGACCACGGCGACACCCTGCGCAGCTGCTCCACGCAGTTCCGGCGGTTCGGCGGCCGAGCCCGTTTCTCCGGGCCCGTCCGCACTGTCACGTGCCACGAGGACAACGGCCTGGTCAAGCAGGTCCTCAACACCCCGGGCGACGGCGCGGTGCTGGTCGTGGACGGCGGCGGCTCCCTGCGCTCGGCCCTGATGGGCGACATGATCGCCGAAGCCGCCGTGGCCAACGGCTGGGCGGGGGTGGTGATCCACGGCGCCGTCCGCGACACCGTCGCGTTGGGCGGGCTCGACCTGGGTGTGAAGGCCCTGGGCTCCAACCCTCGCAAGTCCGCCAAGGACGCCGCCGGTCGGCTGGACGTTCCGGTCACCTTCGGGGACGTCACCTTCGTGCCCGGCGAGTGGCTCTACAGCGACGAGGACGGGATCGTCGTCAACGCTGAGCGCGTGTAGGCGCGCGGGGCGGGTGGCGGCGCCCGACACGGGCGGCGGGGCGCCGCCCGGTCACCGATGGCGGGGCGCCCCCTCAGAGCACGGACACCGACGCGAGGATCGCTTCGAGGTCGGCGGTGGTGACCTCGTCCTCGGTGGGCGCGCTCCCCTCGTCGACCACCACGGACACGACCGCGAACGCGGGCGCTCCGGTGTCGACGATCAGCATCGAGAGGTCCAGGCCGGTGGTGAAGCGCATGTCGAGGCGCGAGGTGTCGGGGCTCCCCGGCACCTCGTGGGCGCCGTCCTCGCGGTCCTCGGAGCCCTCGACGAACGGGCTGTAGGCCCTACGCACCATGATCGCCGCGTCGACACTGGTGGTGGTCTGGCCGCCCGCCCCCGTCACGGAGAGCGTGGTCACGGACACGTACGCGACGATCGTGCCGTCGGCGCGCGTCAGGGCGTACGCCGTCTCGGAGCCGTCCATCCGCAACGACATGTCCTCGGGCAGTGACTCCAACGGCGCCCATCCCGCGGGGAGTCCGAAGGAGACCCCCTCCACGTCCACGGTCGAGCCGTCCGGGAACACGCCGCCGGGCTCGGCGAAGCCGTCGGCCGCCTCGGCCTCGGCGTCCTCCTCCGCGCCGTCCACGACGGCCGGGGCCCCGCCCGCGCGGCTCTCTCGCGCCGCCTCCGCCGAGGCGGACAGATCCGCCGCGGCCCGGACGCCGCCGAGCGCGAACCCGCCACCGGCCGCGGTCAGCAGCACGACGACCGCGCCACTGGCGACGAGCCACGTCGGCGCCGCGCGCCCGCGGCGCGGAGGGGGTGCCGCGAAGGCCGGCCGGGGCGGCGGGGACGCCTGGAATGGATCGGGCACCGGGGCGGACGGGGTGCGCGGGGCGGGTGGAGGGGAGGAAGGGGTCTTTCCGTTCACCCGGACGAACCTACGCCATGACCCGCTTTCCCCGGCGACGCCGCCCGTGTCAGGCCCGTCGGGCCGGTTCCGGACACCGGACCGGCCCTCCCTCGGAACACCGGTCGGGTCAGCGACCGCCCCTGGCGAACTCCTCGCTCGCGTCCGCGAGGATGTCGAGCACCGCGATCGGGTCCGGCAGCGGGACGGACCCGCCCTCGTCGTAGGGTGCCCGGATCCAGGTCACCCGGCCACCGGAGGGCAGCGCCGACGGCGCGCCCAGGACGAAACTGTCGCGGCAGTGCCACCGCAGGCCGGGGGTCTCCTCCACCGTTTCGGGGACGCAGTCCAGATGGCACGACCACCACTCGTCCTCGTCGACCGGTGAGCGCGTCGCCACGAAGAACAGGTACCGCGAGGACTCCACCGCCGCGACCGGCCCCGCGGGGACGCCCGCGTGGCTCATCCGCGCCAGAGCCATCACACCGGCCTCGCGCGGGACGTCGAACACGTCGAAGACCCGACCGGTCGGCAGGATCACGTTCGCCTCGGGAGAGGCGGTCCACCACCGGCGGATGGTGTCGGTGTCGGTGCTCGCCTCCACACCCCACGCCATGGTGACCGGATGCGCCGCGGGGTCGGGGCAGCCCATCCGGTCACACGTGCACGCCCGGTCCGCACCGGGCGCGGCCCCGCGCACGACCGGCCAGCCCAGCCGTGCGTAGCGGAGCGCGGACTCCATCATGTTCTCGGTCGTGTGCCGCCGTTTGCGTCGATACAGCACACCTGTCATGGAGCCCCCCGGTGGTCGTACGTGTCCAGACGCGGCCGATGGCTGGTGGCCCGACGCCCGGCGGCCGCGACCGGAGGCGAAAGGACCCGGTCCGTCACCGCAGCAAGCGCGCCGCCTCGGTCGCCCAGTACGTGAGGATCTGCTCGGCCCCCGCCCTGCGGTAGGAGGTGAGCGTCTCGACGATGACCCGCTCCCGGTCGAGCCAACCGCGCTCCGCCGCCGCCTCGATCATCGCGTATTCGCCGCTGACCTGGTAGGCCGACACGGGCACCGGTGAGGACTCGGCGACTTTGGCGACGATGTCGAGGTAGGCCAGTCCCGGTTTGACCATCACCATGTCGGCGCCCTCGGCGATGTCCAGGGTGACCTCGCGCAGCGCCTCGCGCGCGTTGGCCGGGTCCTGCTGGTAACCGGAGCGGTCACCGAACTGGGGCGCGCCCTCCGCGGCCTCCCGGAACGGCCCGTAGAAGGCGGACGCGTACTTGGCCGCGTAGGCGAGGATCGGCACCCCCGTGTGCCCGGCGCCGTCGAGACCGGCTCGGATCGCCGCGACCTGACCGTCCATCATCCCGCTGGGCGCCACCACTGCGGCGCCCGCCTCGGCCTGGGCCGCCGCGATGGACGCGTACCGCTCCAGGGTGAGGTCGTTGTCCACCTGGCCGTCGGTCATCAGCGGGCCGCAGTGGCCGTGCGAGGTGTACTCGCACAGGCACAGGTCCGCCATGACCACGATGTCGTCGCCGACCTCGGAGGCCAGGTCCCGCAGGGCCGCCTGCACGATCCCGTCCGGGTCGTCGGCGGCCGAACCCCGTTCGTCCTTCTCCTCGGGGATGCCGAACAGCATGAGCCCGCCGACACCCGCCTCGGCCGCGGCGACGGCGGCCTCGCGCAGGCTGTCGCGCGTGTGCTGCACCTGGCCCGGCATCGAGGAGATCGGCGCCGGATCGGTCAGCCCCTCCTTGACGAACATCGGCAGGACGAGGTTCTCCGGGAGCACGCGGGTCTGCGCGACGAGGCGGCGCAGCGCGGCGCCCCGGCGCAGTCGACGCGGCCGGGCCTCGGGGAACGCGGCGTCGTGGCCGAAGAGGGGCATGTGGGGACTCCCAGGTGGTCGGCGGATGTGGGCGGCTCAGAGCTTGCGGCGGCGGCCGCGGCGCTTCTGGCTCGGCTTCAGAACGGGCTTGCCCGCCTCGATCGCCTCACGCCGCTTGGCGGCACCGTACTCCGAAAGCGCCTCCACGAGGGCCGAAACGGAGGGTTTGGCCGCGACGACGTCGACGCGCAGACCGAACTCGATCGCGGTCTTCTCCGTCTCCGGGCCGATGACGGCGATGGCGGTCGTGTTGTGCGGCTTGCCCGCGATACCCACGAGGTTGCGCACGGTGGAGGAGGACGTGAACAGCACGGCGTCGAACCCGCCGCCCTTGATCGCCTCGCGGATCGGCGCGGGCGGCGGGGCGGCGCGCACGGTGCGGTAGGCCGTGACGTCGTCGACCTCCCACCCGAGGTCGCCGAGCCCCGCCGACAGGGTCTCGGTGGCGATGTCGGCGCGCGGCAGCAGGACCCGCTCGATGGGGTCGATCTCGGCGTCGTAGGGCGGCCACACCGACACGAGTCCGGCGCTGGACTGCACGTCGTCGGGCGGCAGCAGGTCGGGCTGGATTCCGAAGTCGCGCACCGCCCGTGCCGTGCTGTCGCCCACCGCGGCGACCTTCACCCCGGCGAAGGCGCGCGCGTCGAGCCCGTAGGACTCCAACCGCTCGCGGATCGCCTTCACCGCGTTGACCGAGGTGAACGCCACCCACTGGTAGCGGCCGGTGACCAGGCCCCGGACGGCGCGCTCCATCTGCTGCGGCGTGCGCGGCGGCTCCACGGAGATCGTGGGGACCTCCTCGGGCACGGCGCCGTGGCCGCGCAGCTGCTCGGACAGGGCGGCGGCCTGCTCCTTGGTACGCGGCACGAGCACGCGCCAGCCGAACAGCGACTGGGTCTCGTACCACGACAGCTTGCCCTGGCGACCCACCGGCGTCCCGACGACCATCAGTGCGGGGGCCGTGAGGTGGTGGCCCTTGGCGTCCTTGGCCTTGAGCTCGGCGACGAGCCGGTTGAGCGTCGAGGTGACCGTGGTCTGCCGGGTCGTGCCGCCCGCGCGCACGACCGCCACGGGCGTCGTCGGCGGGCGCCCGCCCGCGATGAGGGTCTTGCACAGCACGTCGATCCCGGGCCCCTGGTGCGCGGCGGCCTCCCCGGGGGGCGCGTCGGCGCCCAGGATGACCAGTGTGGCTTCGCTCGCCGCCGCTTCGTGCCAGTCGACCTCCGCGCCGCCGTGGTCGCGTGCGTTGAGCACCCGAACCTCGGGGTTGCCATCGCCCAGCAGGGGAATGCCCGCGAAGGTCGGCACGGAGGTCACCGCGGAGATCCCGGGGACCACGTCGACGTCGATCCCGGCCTGGTGGCAGGCGGCGACCAGTTCACCGCCCCGGCACCCGAAGAACGGGTCACCGGAGTACAGGCGCACCACGCGCTGGCCCTCGCGGGCGCGCGTGACGGCGAGGGCGTTGACGTCGCCGCCGCACTCGTCGGCCTGGATCACGGACACGTCGTCGGAGCAGTGCGTGAGCAGCCCCTCACGGAAACCGGCGAGCTCCTCCCGGGCCGGTTCGTTGAGGGTGATGACCACATCGGCGCGGCGGAGCATGTCGGCGCCGCGCAGCGTCAGCAGGTCGGCGCTGCCGGGGCCGGAACCGACCAGCGCCACGTGTCCGGACCGCGTTGCGGCGCGCGATTCCTCAGGCTGGGGGTTGGCGTTGGCGTTCACGTACTGGCTCCTCGTGTGTGGGTCGCCTGCTCCCGGAGGCACGGGGTTCCGGGTGGTGGCGGCGCGGCGGGACCGTGCGTGCGGGCGGCCCGCCGACTGGCTCCTACTGTGTCTCGTCCCTCTCGGTGAAGGCCGCGGCGACGATGCCGTCGGCGCCCTCGACGATCATCTCCCGTGCCAGGTCCCGGCCGAGGTCCGCGGCGGCCGCCACGTCCTCGGGCGAGTCGAGGCCGATCACGCGCTCCCGGCGCACGGCCTCGGTCCCGTCGGTGGCGACCACCGCGGCGCGCAGCCGGAGCCGGCCGTTCCCGTACTGGGCGTAGGCGCCGACCGGCGCGGCGCACCCGGCCTCCAGCTCGGCCAACACGGTCCGCTCCGCGACGACCTCGGCGCGGGTGGGCGCGTGGTCGACGGCGGCGAGGTGGGCGAGGTCTCCCGCGGCGCGTTCGGTGGAGCACTCGACGGCGAGGGCGCCCTGACCGGGCGCGGGCAGGACCTGTTCGGGTTCGAAGACCTCGGTGACGTCGTCGAGGCGGCCGACGCGGCCCAGTCCGGCGTAGGCCAGGACCACCGCGTCGACCTCGCCGGCGGTGATCTTGCCCAGGCGGGTCTCGGCGTTGCCGCGGATCGGCACGAAGGTGAGGTCGGGGCGGAGCGCGGCGAGCTGGGCGGCGCGGCGTGGCGAGCCCGTGCCCACGCGCGCGCCCGCCGGCAGGTCGGCGAACTTGAGGCCGTCGCGGGCGCACAGCGCGTCGCGCGGGTCGTCGCGCTCGGGGATGGCCACGAGCGTGAGACCGTCGGCGGGCGCGGTGGGCAGGTCCTTGAGCGAGTGGACGGCGAAGTCGATCGTCCCGGCCTCCAGCTCGTCGCGCAGGGCGTTGACGAACACGCCGGTGCCGCCGAGCTGGGTCAGCTGAGCCTTGGTGACGTCGCCGAAGCTGGTGATGAGCACCAGCTCGATCGCCTGCCCGGTGCGCTCGGTGATCGCGTCCGCGACCATCTGGGACTGGGTGGTCGCCATGGTGCTGCGGCGGGTGCCGAGCTTGGCGGTGGTACCGGTCATGCCTTCTCCTGGGCGGAGCGCTCCGCGTGGGTCGGGCCCGTGGGGGCGGCGAGCGCCCCCGGGGCCTGGGGGTCGAGGTCGAACAGTTCCCGGAGGGCCACCTCGTAGGACTCTCCGTCCGGCGCCTTGGCCAGCTCCTTGACCCGCACGGTGGGCCGGTGCAGGAGCTTGTCGGCGACCCGGCGCATGGCCCGGGTGATCTCCTCGCGCGCCTTGGGGCCGAGGTCGTCGGGCAGGCGGCCGTGCAGGCGGGTCAGCTCCGCCTCGACGACGTCCTGCGCCTGGGCACGCAGGGCGACCACGGTCGGGGTCACCTGGTTGGCGCGGCGGACGGCGCCGAACTCGGCGACCTCCTCCTCCACGATCCCCCGGACGAGGGTGAGGGAACCGGAGCGGTCGGTGCCGCCTCCGGCGCCGCCGGCGGCTGCCTGACGCAGGTCCTCGATGTCGACCAGGTGCGTTCCGGGCAGGTCCCGCACGGCGGGGTCGATGTCGCGGGGCAGGGCGAGGTCGAGGAAGACCAGGGGTCTGTCGCGCCCCTCGGCGGCCGGGGCGACGGTGTCGGCGGCGAGCACGACCCCCTGGGCGCCGGTGCAGGAGATGACCAGGTCGACGTCGGCGAGGGCGGTCGCGGCCTCCTCGAAGGGCACCGCGACGGCGTCGACGGCGTCGTAGGCCTCGGTGAGGCACTCGGCGAGGCGGGCGGCGCGCTCGTGGGTGCGGTTGGCGACCACCACACGGCCGGCCCCCTGGCGGGCGACGGTGTTGGCGGACAGAGCGCTCATGGATCCCGCGCCGAGGACCAGGACGCGGACACCGGCCAGCGACGCGGGGGCGGGCCGGGCGACCTCGGCGTCGGAGGCGGCGGGGACGTCGGAGTCGGCGGACACCGCGAAGGCGGTACCGGAACCCGCGGGGGCGGCGGTGGCGCCGGACATGGGGCAGCCCGGCGGGGCGGCGGCTCCCTCGGCGGGGGTGGTGCTCTCGACGGTGACCCCGGAGGGCTCCGGGGTGACGGTCGCGCCGAGGGGGCGCAGGGCCTCGCCGAGTCCGAAGCTGACCATGTCGGCTCCGGCGTGGTCGAGGTGGGTCTCGGTGTGGGCGCGCTTGCCCACGCGCAGGGCGCGCTGGCCGAGGTCGTTGAGCACCCGGCCGACGGTGGCGTGCTCCTGGCCCTCCTTGAGGGCGTCGCGGACCTGGCCGAGGATCTGGCCCTCGCCGACGACCATGGAGTCCAGGCCGCAGGTGACGGAGAAGAGGTGCTGGACGGCACGGTCCTCGTAGTGCACGTACAAGTGCTCGGAGAGTTCGCCCAGCGGGACGCCGGTGTGCCAGGAGAGGAGTTCGGTGATGGCCGCGACCCCGCCGTGGAAGGTCGCGACGTCGGCGTAGACCTCCGTGCGGTTGCAGGTGGAGACCACCATGACCTCGTTCACGGAGTCGGAGCCGAGCATGTCGCCGACCGCCTTGGTCCGCGTCTCGCCGTTCAGTGCGACGCGTTCGAGCAGCGCCACCGGCGAACTCCGGTGGCTCAACCCCACGGCCAGGACACTCATCCGCTCTCTCCCATGCGTCCTATGCGGGCCTACACAGCTTCTCTCCATACTCGGGCACGGGTCACCTTCATGTGTGCGGACCCTCCCGAGACGCGGCGCACGCTCGCTCATCGCCGCCGCTGATGCGGGCCTCACGGCCTTGGTGTCGGTCTCACGTCAGTTCCAGTCCCGCCGCCCGCGCCTCGCGACCGTCGCCGTCGGCCCTGCGCTGCGCGTGGAAGGCCAGGATCTGGAGTTCGATGGACAAGTCGACCTTACGCACATCGACACCGTCCGGCACATTGAGCACCACGGGCGCGAAGTTGAGGATGCTGGTCACCCCCGCCTCGACGAACCGGCTCGCCACGCCTTGGGCGGACGCCGCCGGTGTCGCGATGACCCCGATGGACACACCCTTGGAACGCACAACCTCTTCCAGGCTGTCAATATGCCGCACCTGGATGGACGCCACGCTCTGTCCGACCACCCCGGGGTCGGCGTCGAGCAGGGCCGCGATACGGAACCCGCGTGAGCCGAAGCCCCCGTAGTTGGCCAGTGCGCGTCCCAGGTTGCCGATGCCGACGATGGCCACGGACCAGTCCTGGGTGAGACCAAGCTCACGCGATATCTGGTACACGAGGTACTCGACCTCGTACCCCACGCCGCGCGTCCCGTACGACCCGAGGTGGGACAGGTCCTTGCGGAGTTTGGCGGAGTTCACACCGGCGGCCGTGGCGAGCGCCTCGGAGGAGACGGTGAGGATCCCGCGGTCCTGGAGTGCCTGGAGCGCGCGGAGGTAGACCGGCAGTCGGGCGACGGTGGCTTCGGGGATTCCCCTCTCCCGGGGCCGAGGTGGACGACTGGTCACAGGCGGGCGCTCCTGAGCGGCTGTGGTGCGGACGGGGTGCGGGCCGTGAGCGGCGCGCCGTGGGGGCCGGTGCGTCGTCCTTCCCCGACTGGTCTGTCGTCCACAGATTACGTGCTTGTGAAAGCACGCACAAAGTGGGGTGCCCTGTGAGGCGGGTTCCATAAGTTCCCACCCGCGGCGGACACGGGCCCCGCGGCGAGGGGCGGGAACTCCGCGGCATTCCCCCACACGAGGTCACGGCGGCGAACGGTGGTACGGGGAGGCGGATTCCGCGTTGTGCGCGTCCTCCACGCCCCCTTCGGGGAAGGCCTCCCCCGACCTCCGAACCGGTATGGCCAAGACCCCCATTCCGGACATCCGACGGGAATCCGATGGGAAGATTTGTTGCGTCCCGTTCTCGTTATCCCGAGAAGTCGCGTCCGTTCCCCCGCGGAGTGGTTCTGCGACGGCTCACGCGCTCAGCGCGGAGCGCAGACGCCCCTCCGAGACCCGCCAGAAGTCGTGCCGGCGCCCGTCGACGAAGGTCACCGGGATCTTGTCCCAGTACTCCTCGCGCTCGACCCCGCTCACCTCGTCGAGCCGTACCTCGGCCCGGGTCGCCCCGAGGTCGTCGGCGACCCGTTCGACGATCGCCCACGCCTCCTCGCACAGGTGGCATTCCGGCTTGCCGAGAACGACGACGCGCGCACGCCGCGCCCATTCTGGTGTTTCGTCCATGTCTCCTCCGTGTTCCGAACCGTTTTCGACGACCTCACCCGCCCGCGAACGGCGGTAGGACCTCGATCACAGTGCCGTCCGTGACGGTGACCTCGCCGTGCGCCCGCCGACCGACCGGCCGTTCGTCGACCAGGAGCGACGAAGCCCCGAGAACACGCTGGAAGCGGTCGTCCGGGTGCAGCCGACACGCCGCCTCCAGGGCCTCTCCGAGGGTCCCCGCCTCGACGTGTTCCTCGGCCGTTCCGGCCGCTTCCTTGGCCGCGGCCCAGTACCTGATAGTGCACTTCGCCATCTGTTGATTATCCTTGGTGTTGCTCGGAGGCGACGTATTCGACAAATCTTCACCGGGGGCAAAGGCGCCTTCGATCGTCCGCATCACGCGGGTTTGACGAGAAGAGACGCATGAGCCATCTGCTGCTACTGACGAACTCGAACGAACCGTCCGACCACGTGCTGCCCGCTCTCGGACTCCTCCTGCACTCGGTGCGGGTGGCGCCCGCGGAGGCCGGCGCGCTCCTGGCCTCCGGTGGCAACGGAAGCTCCAGTGCTCCCGTCGACGCCATTCTGGTCGATGCGCGAACCGACCTGGCAGCCGCCCGGAACTTCTGCCGTCTGCTCGACACCACGGGGCTGGACTGCCCGCTGCTGGTCGTCCTGACCGAGGGCGGCGTCGCGGCGCTGACCCCGGACTGGCAGGTCAACGACTTCATCCTGACCACCGCCGGGCCCGCCGAGGTCGAAGCGCGGCTCCGCCTGGCCGTGGGGGCGTCCGACACCGGCGCCGACGACCCGGATGAGATCCGCCGCGGTGACCTGGTGATCGACGAGGCGACCTACATCGCCCGTCTGCGGGGCCGCATCCTGGACCTGACCTTCAAGGAGTTCGAACTCCTCAAGTTCCTGGCCCAGCACCCCGGCCGCGTGTTCACGCGGGCGCAGCTGCTCCAGGAGGTGTGGGGCTACGACTACTTCGGCGGCACCCGCACCATCGACGTCCACGTCCGGCGCCTGCGCGCCAAGCTCGGCTCGGAGTACGAGTCGCTCATCGGCACCGTGCGCAACGTGGGTTACCGCTTCGTTCCGGACCCGGTCGCCAAGGCCACGTCCGGGCAGGGCGAGGCCGCGGAGTCGCTGCCCGCCGCCCGGACCCCGGAGAACAGCGGGACGTAGGGCGGCCGCCGGAAGGCGGGGGAGGACGCGCGGGGAGCACGGTCGGCATGGCCGGGATCGAAGGGGTCCCGGTCGCCGGTCCCGTGCGCCCGAGAACCCGTGTCCTGGAACGGTCGAGGGCGGTGAAGGGCGCCGAAGCGGGGAACCGAAGCCGAGAGCCGGAGCGGGAACCGTCACTCACCGTCACCACCAGTGTGAATTCGGGTGCTCATGACACTCGTCTTCCGGGCTCGCACGGCCTAGGATTCGTGGGGTAACCCGAGTCGGGTGAGGGCTGGCGCGGTGCCACTCCCCGGGCCGGGTGCGTCCCACCGTTCCGGCGCGCCACGTAGGAGTGAATCGCACCGATGCCCACCCCCACCGCGAGATTCCCGCTCACCGCGCACCCCCGGCACCTGAGCGTCGCGCTCGGCGCCGCCTTCGTGGGGTCCAGCCTCGTCGCCGTGATGGCTCCGGCCTACGCCGACCCCTCCCCCTCCCCGGAGCCCGGCACCGGCACGCCCTCGGTCACCGTCGTGTTCCGGCACTCCGCCAGTGAGGTGGACCTCGGATCGGCGGTGCCGGCCAACACCGTGACCGCCACCAACACGGGTGACCTCGCCGTCTGCCTGATCGGTCTGTCCGTCGACACCCCCGGGTTCCGCGTCGACGGGTTCGAACCGCGACGACTGGCCCCGGGCGAACCCCTTCCGGCGGGACAGGTCAACGGCGCTCCCCGGGAGTCGGTCGACGTCGTCGCCACCCTCACCTACGGCCTCCCCGACGAGCAGGACGGGTGCGCCGAACCCGGCACTCCGACCAGCGCCGTCACCGGCGCGTGGTCGATCACCGTGATCGACCCCCGCCCCACACCGAGCCCCTCCCCGAGCCCGGACCCCACCGAACCCCCGTCGCCCAGCCCCGATCCGACCGAGTCCCCCACCCCCTCTCCCTCTCCCACGCCGAGCCCGAGCCCCAGCCCCACGCCGAGCCCCAGCGCGACACCGAGTCCCTCCCCGAGCCCGAGCCCCACGCCGAGCCCCAGCCCCACGCCGAATCCCACCGGGTCCCCGTCGCCCGACCCTTCTCCCACGTCCACCGACGACGGGCGGGAGGACTCGGACGGCGGTTCCGGCGGCGACGGCCGGTCGGACTCCACCCCCACCCCGCGGGACACGTCCTCGCCGCGGACCCCCCGCCCCGGAGTGAGCTCACCGCCGACCACCGGCGGCGACGTTCCGACCATCCCCAGCGGTGCGGCCGACCTGCCCGACCTCTCCCCCGGCGGCGAGGACCTCGCCGACCTGCCGATGGTCACCCCGTCCGAGGACGACATGGACGAGACCGAGGTGGCCGCCGACCACTCCGACCTGCGTCCGTCGATGGCGCCGTCGATCCTGCTGGCCGCCGTCCTCCTGGCCCTGCTGCTCGCCACACCCCTGGCGCCCGCGCGCCGTGTCCGGACCGGAGCCCGCTACCAGGGCAAGCGCCGCCGTCCCTGACCCGTTCCACCGTTCCGCCACGCCCGGCTCGGCCCCGTGAACGAACCGTCGTAGGCTTTCGACCATGAGCACCCCGCACGTCACCGACGACCTCGACACGGACCTGGCCGACCAGATCCTGGCCCTCGCCGAGGCCGCCCGCCGCGAGGACGGCGTCGCCCCCCTGTCGGAACACACCATCCTCCGCGTCCGGCACGGCGCTCCCGCGGGCAGCAGCCGGTTCCACGTGGTCACCCAGGACGACCGGGTCGTGGGCTTCGCGTTCGTCGAGCGCGTCGAGGGCGAACCCGACTCCGGCGAACTCGTGGTCGACCCGGCCCACCGCGGCCGTGGACACGGCACCGCCCTCCTGCGCTCGGTCCGCGACGACGCCGGACCCGACGGGGTGCGCGTCTGGGCGCACGGCCGCACCCCGCAGGCGGTGTCGGTGGCCGAGGGGGACGGTTGGCGCGCCGTCCGCGAACTGCACAAGATGCGCATGCCGCTGCGTGACCTTCCCGCCGACGTGCCGGGCGGACCCCGCACCGCGCCCGAACTGCCCGAGGCCGAACTCAGGCCCGAGGTCGCCGACCGGGTCCGGGTGGGCGCCTTCGTCGTCGGCCAGGACGAGGAGGCGTGGCTGCGCGCCAACGCCCGCGCCTTCGCCGACCACCCCGAGCAGGGCCAGCTCACCCTCGACGACCTGCTCCAGCGCGAGGTCGAGGACTGGTTCGACCCCCACGGCTTCTTCCTCGCGACCGCCGCCGACGGTTCGGTCGCCGCGTTCCACTGGACCAAGACGCACGCCGACGGAGCCGGGCTCACCGACGGCGAACCGGTCGGTGAGGTCTACGTCGTGGGCGTGGACCCCGACTGGCAGGGGACGGGGCTGGGCCGCACACTCACCCTGACCGGTCTGCACCACCTGCGCGACGCCGGGCTGCCGTGGGTGCACCTGTACGTGGACGGCGACAACGAGGCCGCCGTGCGGCTCTACGCCTCCCTCGGGTTCGAGGTGTGGGACACGGACGTGATGTACGCGCCGCCGTCGGAGGCCGTCGAGCCCGGGTCCTCCTGAGGTGCGACACATCACATTCACCACCTGAACCCCTTGAGGCCACGGGAGTGCGACATGTCGTTCATCTCCCGTTCACCTTCTCTGGGATAACTGGTCACCTGCCGCGCCTACCTTCACACTCGGCGCGGAAGGGCCAAACCGCGCGTGGTGACCGTGACAACACGGTCACCGACCGGCTACCTCTGAGTCGTGGCGGACTGAATCGAAGGATCGCAGCCACCCGACCCGGATCCACGGCACCCGGAGCCGCCGCGCGACCCACGCGCGCCGATCCGGCACGGCCCAGGTGACCAGCCCTGAACCCTTTCCGAACCGGAGCCAATCCATGACGACCACGGACGCGCCCCAGGCGGCACCGCCGCCCACGGGAAAGCGCCGGATCGGCGACGCCGTCTTCGCCGGGCTCGCCCGAGGCTCGGGCCTCCTCATTCTGCTGATCCTCGCCGGGGTCGCCGCCTTCCTGATCATCCAGGCCTGGCCCTCGCTCGCCGCCAACACGACGGGCTTCCTCACCACCCAGGAGTGGGACGCCAACGTCCGGGAGAACCCCGCGTTCGGCGTCGCGGCTCTGGCGTTCGGCACCGTCCTCGCGGCCGCCATCGCGCTGCTGCTGGCCACCCCCGTGGCCGTCGGGATCGCGCTGTTCATCGTCTACTACGCGCCCCGCAGGGTCGCCTCCGTGCTCGGCTACCTGGTCGACCTGCTCGCCGCCATCCCCAGCGTCGTCTACGGCCTGTGGGGGATCGGGTTCCTCGCGCCGCAACTCGTCCCGGTCTTCCGCGGCCTGACGGAGTACCTGGGCTGGATCCCGCTGTTCTCCGGCCCCGCCTCCACCTCCGGCCGGACGATCCTCACCGCCTCCGTCGTGCTGGCGGTCATGATCCTGCCGATCATCACCGCGATGTCGCGCGACGTGTTCAAGCAGGTTCCGCAGGGCCACCGCGAGGCCGCGCTCGCCATGGGCGCCACCCGCTGGGAGATGATCCGGCTGGCCGTGCTGCCCTTCGGCCGCTCCGGTGTCGTCGGCGGCGCGATGCTCGGTCTGGGCCGCGCCCTGGGCGAGACCATGGCCGTGGCGATGATCCTGTCGCCGTCGCTCGCGATCTCCTTCGACCTGCTCCAGAGCGGCAACCAGACCATCGCCGCGCACATCGCGCTCCAGTACCCGGAGGCCACCGGGTACGGCGTGTCCGCGCTGATCGCCGCCGGTCTGGTCCTGTTCGCGATCACCCTCGCCGTCAACATGGGCGCCCGCTACATCGTGGCGCGGGGCAGCAAGGAGGCCTGATGAGCACGACGACCACGCAGCCCCCCGGACCCGAGGCCGGGTCGGCCGAGGCCTCTCTCCGGCACGCGTCCCTGCCCCGCTACTTCCCCGCCGCCCTGCTCGCGTCCTGCGCCGCCGTGGTGTCCGGGTTCCTCCTGGCCTTCTCCTCGTTCGGTGTCATGCCGTGGGCGCTGCTGACCGCGGTGTCCTACGTGGTGATCACCGTGACCGCCTCCGCGCGCGTCGAGGGCGGCCGCAAGGCCGTGGACCGGTTCGTCACGTCGCTGGTGTACGGGTGCTTCCTGCTCGCGCTGGCGCCCCTGGTGTCGGTCCTGTGGACCGTGCTCCAGAACGGCTTCGGCCGGTTCGACGGGTACTTCCTGTCGGTGTCGATGAACGGCGTCCTGCCGAGCATGGACGCGGGCGGCGTCTACCACGCGATCGTCGGCACGCTGGCGATCACCGGGATGGCCACGCTCATCTCCGTGCCGATCGGCGTCATGACCGCCGTGTACCTGGTGGAGTACGCCGAGGGCCGGATCAAGCGCCTCATCACCTTCTTCGTGGACGTCATGACGGGCATCCCGTCGATCGTCGCCGGCCTGTTCGTCGTCGCCCTGTGGATGGTGCTGTTCGGCCCCGGACACACCAACGGAGCCGCGGGCGCCATCTCCCTCTCCGTGCTGATGATCCCCGTCGTGGTCCGCTCCAGTGAGGAGATGCTCCGCCTGGTCCCGCGTGACCTGCGCGAGGCCTCCTACGCGCTGGGCGTGCCCAAGTGGCGGACGATCACCAAGGTGGTCCTGCCCACCTCGGCCGCCGGACTGACCACCGGGATCATGCTCGCCATCGCGCGCGTTATCGGTGAGACGGCGCCGCTGATCCTCACGGCGGGCTCCTCGGCGGTGTCGATCAACTGGAACCTGTTCGACGGCCAGATGATGAGCCTCCCGGTCTTCATCTACTCACAGGTCCGCATGGGCGGTGCCGTCAACTACGAGCGGGCCTGGGCCGCGGCGCTGACGCTGATCCTCACGGTGATGCTGCTGTTCTTCCTGGCCCGGATGATCGGACGCGCGTTCGCGCCGAAGTCCGCCCGCTGACCCATACCAACCGCCCCGCGCACCGCGCGTCGAGCTCACTCACGAGGAACATCCAGTGGCCAAACGAATCGACGTCTCCGGACTCCACGTCTACTACGGCGACTTCCTCGCCGTGGAGGACGTGTCCATGACCATCGAGCCGCGGTCGGTGACGGCGTTCATCGGGTCGTCCGGCTGCGGCAAGTCCACCTTCCTGCGCACCCTCAACCGCATGCATGAGGTGACTCCGGGCGCGTACGCGCGGGGCAAGGTGCTCCTGGACGACATGGACATCTACGGCCCCGACGTGGACCCCGTACTGGTCCGCAGCGAGGTCGGCATGGTCTTCCAGAAGGCCAACCCGTTCCCGACGATGTCGATCTACGACAACGTCATCGCGGGCGCCAGGCTGAACAACAGGCGGATGAGCCGCTCCGAGGCGGACGACCTGGTGGAGGAGTCGCTGCGCGGCGCCAACCTGTGGGAGGAGGTCAAGGACCGGCTGAACAAGCCCGGTTCGGGCCTCTCCGGCGGCCAGCAGCAGCGCCTGTGCATCGCGCGCGCCACGGCGGTCAAGCCGTCCGTCCTGCTCATGGACGAGCCCTGCTCCGCGCTGGACCCGATCTCGACGCTGGCGATCGAGGACCTCATTCACCAGTTGAAGGAGGACTACACGATCGTGATCGTCACCCACAACATGCAGCAGGCGGCGCGCGTGTCCGACCGGACCGCGTTCTTCAACCTGTCCGGTCCGGGCAAGCCCGGCAAGCTCATCGAGATGGGCGAGACCAACCAGATGTTCACCCGGCCGGAGAAGAAGGAGACGGAGAACTACATCACCGGCCGGTTCGGGTAACCGGAACTCCCACGTCTCCCCGGCGGGAGCGGTGATCGACCAGGGGGCCGGTCCGGGTGGCCGACCGCCTCCGAAACCGGGTGAAAACCGGTGTAGATTACCCGTCTGACCTCGGACAAGGGAGACTCCGTGCCCACACCTTTGGTGATCGACACCGACACTGCGCAGGACGACTGCGTCGCCCTCCTCGTGGGGTTGCTCGACCCGGCGGCCGACCTGCGGGCGATCACCATGGTCGCGGGCAACGTCGGCTTCGACCAGCAGGTGCGCAACGCCTTCCTCACCCTCAACGTCGCCGGTCGGCTCGGCGAGGTGCCCGTGCACCTGGGCTGCCGGGCACCGCTGACCCGCGCGTGGGTCAGCGCGGAGAACGTGCACGGCGACGGTTCCGGCGGCCTGCGCATGGACCAGTCCGGGCTGGAACCGGAGTCCGAGCACGCCGTGGACGCCCTGGTCCGGCTGGCCGCCGAGCACCCCGGGGAGCTGTCGATCGTGGCGATCGGCCCCCTGACCAACATCGCCATGGCCGTGGCCAAGGACCCCGACTTCGCCCGCAACGTCGGCTCGCTGTACGTGATGGGCGGGTCCAACAACGGGCGCGGCAACATCACCGCCGCCGCGGAGTTCAACTTCTACGTGGACCCCGAGGCCGCCAAGGCCGTGTTCGCGGCCGGGTTCGACGTGACGGTCGTCCCCTGGGACCCGCTGACGCTGCGCCAGGCCGTCTTCGGGCAGGAGCGCCTGGACCGGATCGAGGCCATCGGTACACCGCTCTCCGACTTCTTCACGGACGTGTGCGCGGCGACCCTGGAGTTCGACCGCAGCGTGGGCATCGACGGCACCACGCACCCCGACTCCCTCACCGCCGCCGTGCTGCTCCACCCGGAGCTGGTCCGCCGTTGCGCGCGCTACCACGTGGACGTGGAGACGGCGGGCGAGCTGACCCGCGGATACTCGGCCATGTCCTGGGGCGTGCACGGCCTGGAGCCGAACGCCACGGTCGTGGAGGAGATCGACGCCGAGGGCTTCCACGCCTACCTCAGCGGCGTCCTGGCCACCGAGACCGTCCCGGCCCGGAAGATCACCCGTTCGGTGTAGGGCGCCCTCGCCGCCATCACGCTCAGTACCAGCCCAACTCCTATAGCATCGATGCTATGGCTTGGGGTACGATTGAACTGGAACCTGAAGTGGAACGATGGCTTGGGGGTCTGTCCGACGAGGAATGGGCTCAGGCTTTGTTTCATCTGGACCTGCTTGAATGCCGTGGTGTCAGCCTGGGATTCCCCTACACGAGTCAGTTGGATGGCAAACTACGGGAGCTACGGTTCTATTGCGGCGGGCGCCGGGTACGCGTCACCTACTACATCGCGGCCGGGCGGCGAATCATCATGCTGACCGTGTTCCACAAGACCCGAGCCCGGGAGTCAGCCGAGGTCCGACGTGCTCTCCGCGCGATGCACGACTGTGTCAACGCTGGCCACACGGTCGATGAGGAGTCACCATGAACACTCCCCCGAGGAGAACCCTGTCCGATCTGAAGTCTTCTGAGCGGTTCGACCGCCCCGCGGTACGAGAGGCCTACGAACTCACCCGTCTGCGCTTCGAGCTGGCTGAAACGGTTCGGCTTCGCCGCGAGGAACTCGGCTGGTCCCAATCGGAACTCGGCCGCCGCGCGGGGATGCCCCAGTCCAGTGTCGCCCGTTTCGAACACGGCGGCACGCAGCCCACGCTTCCCACGCTGGAGCGTCTCGCAGATGCTCTGGGACTCGTCCTGCATGTGTGCATGGAAAACCCCGAGACACGGGATCGCGGCCTCAGCCACGTGTAGAACACGACAGGACGCTCCACATCCGGACCGGGGCGCCGACACGGCGCCCCGGAGGGGTCAGCCGTTCTTGACGACGATCGTCTCCACCGTGTTCGCCACGTGCTCGAACGCGTCCGCCGCGGTCTCCAGCTCCTCGATCACGTCCTTGAGCTTGAGCACCGTCAGCGCGTCGTACTCCCCGCTGAACAGCTTGGCGAGAAGCTTGCGGTAGATCCGGTCGGCCTGGTTCTCCAGCTGGTTGATCTCGATCCAGTACCGGGTCAGGTCCTGCAGCGTCCGCAGTCGCGGCATCGCCTCCGCGGTCAGCTCGGCGGCGCGCTCCAGGACCTCGATCTGGTCGATGATGCCCTTGGGCAGCCGCTCCAGTCCATAGAGTCCGATCAGGTCGACGGCGGCCTCCATCGAGTCCATGACGTCGTCCAGGTTCGAGGCCAGACGGTAGATGTCCTCCCGGTGGATCGGCGGTGCCGAGCTCTTGTTGAGCCGCCGCATGATCGCGTGGGTGGCGTCGTCACCAGCGTGCTCACAGGCACGCATCTTCTCGCCGATGGCCTCCCGGTCGGCCCCGTCACTCATCAGCTCCACCAGCAGGCGGGCCGCGATGACCAGGTTGTTCGCCGAGTCGGTGAACATCTCGTAGTAACTGTCATCACGCGGGCGCAGGCGCAGGCGCACGTCGTTCTCCCGATGGTGCGGTGGTCTTCCTTCGTGGATGGTAAGTGTGCTGGCCAGCCGGTTGGCTCGGCGGCCTCGCGTGGTGCGGGCCCGGAGAGCGGCGGTCGGGGAGGCGGCCGGACCGGTTCACCCTTCGTTCACCTGTTCAGTATCGGTGCGCGGAACTCCATCCTGCGGGCGTTCCATCGCATTCCTCCCAGTCTCAGTGACATCGGGACGGTTCGGGACGCTACCGTGTCACGCCCCCTCTGGCCAGCGGTGCGCTGAGACAGGAATCACCCAAGTGTGCGGAGATCGGCGGACAGGTCCACTGGAATCCCCCGATGTCCACCATCGGTCCATTCCCCAGACATGACAAGTATCCCTGTGATTCACAGATCCGATACCCCTCTGTGCCCACCCTCTCTCTCCGTCCCCCGCCCGTCACCCTCCACCACCCTCGACGGACGCCTCCGGCTCGGCGCCTTCCCTAGGCTGCTTCCATGCCTTCCGCTCTGACCGCGAGCGCCGTACGGCGGCTCCGCACGGCCCTGGACGACCAACTCCACGCCTTGGGGGATCCCCCCTTCGAGGGCTCCGACGAGGAGGCCGCCGAGGCCTGCGCCCGCGCCGTCCTGCGCGCTGACACCCCCCAGCGCGCGGCGGTCAAGGCCGCCGTACGCGCCACCCTGGCCGTGCTGGCCGACCGCGCCCCGGGCAACAGTCTGGAGGTGCGCGTCCCCCCGCACGGGGCCGTCCAGGCGGTCGAGGGCCCCCGGCACACGAGGGGGACCCCACCCGGTGTCGTGGAGACCGACCCCCTCACCTGGCTGCGCCTCGCGACCGGCCGGACCGCCTGGGACGAGGCGGTCGCGGAGCGCTCCCTCCAGGCCAGCGGCGCCCGGTCGGACCTGTCCCCATGGCTCCCCCTGTGGTCCGACCATCCCCCGGGTGGTGCCGAGCCGACGGGCAGGCACTAAGCTGTGAGTGTGTCGTACTCCGACGGCCGGCTCTCCATGGACCTCGATCCGCTCGAACGCGGCCCGCAGGACGCCTGCGGTGTTTTCGGGGTCTGGGCACCCGGCGAAGAAGTCAGCAAGCTCACCTACTTCGGTCTCTACGCTCTGCAGCACCGCGGACAGGAATCCGCGGGCATCGCGCTGAGCGACGGGGAGCGGATCGTCGTCTACAAGGACATGGGGCTCGTCTCCCAGGTCTTCAACGAGGCGACGCTCGAATCCCTGAACGGCCACCTCGCGATCGGCCACTGCCGCTACTCCACCACCGGCTCACCGGTGTGGGAGAACGCACAGCCGACCTTCTACTCGGCGCGTGAGGGCGGCCTGGCGCTCGGCCACAACGGCAACCTCATCAACACGCCGGAGCTGTCGGCGATGCTGCCGGACTCCCGGCGGGGCGCCACCACGGACACCGAGGTGCTCACCAACCTGTTGGCCGACTACGCCAACAGCGACTCCGAGCGCACCATGGAGGACGCCGCGCTGGCCCTCCTGCCCAAGGTACAGGGCGCCTTCTCCCTGGTCTTCATGGACGAGAACACCCTGTACGCGGCGCGCGACCCACAGGGCATCCGCCCGTTCGTGCTCGGCCGCCTGGGTGAGTCGTCCAACGCCGGCGGGTGGGTCGTGGCGAGTGAGACCGCCGCCCTCGACATCGTCGGCGCCACCCTGGTCCGCGAGATCGAGCCCGGCGAGTTCCTGACCATCGACGAACGCGGGGTCCGCTCCCGTCGCTTCGCCCCCGCCCGGCGCAAGGGCTGCCTGTTCGAGTACGTCTACCTGGCCCGTCCCGACACCACGATCGCCGGGCGCAACGTCAACTCCACCCGCGTCGAGGTGGGCCGCCGCCTGGCCAAGGAGCACCCGGTCGAGGCCGACCTGGTCATCCCGGTGCCCGAGTCCGGCACTCCCGCCGCCGTGGGATACGCCGAGGCCAGCGGCATCCCGTTCGCCCAGGGCCTGGTGAAGAACTCCTACGTCGGGCGCACGTTCATCCAACCCAGCCAGACCCTGCGCCAGCTCGGCATCCGCCTCAAGCTCAACCCGCTGCGCGAGGTCATCGAGGGCCGCCGCCTCGTGGTCGTGGACGACTCCATCGTCCGCGGCAACACCCAGCGCGCCCTGGTGCGGATGCTGCGCGACGCGGGAGCCGCCGAGGTGCACGTTCGCATCTCCAGTCCGCCCGTGCTGTGGCCGTGCTACTACGGCGTCGACTTCGCCACGCGTGCCGAACTCATCGCCGCGAACCTCACGGTGGACGAGATCGCGGAGTCGGTCGGCGCCGACTCGCTGGCCTACGTCGACCTCGACGAGCTCATCGCCGCCTCCGAGGTGCCCAAGAACGAGCTGTGCCGCGCCTGCTTCGACGGCGTGTACCCGATCGAGGTCGCCGACGACGCACGCGGCAAGTACCTGCTGGAGAAGTCCTGCGGGACTTCCGAGGGCACCGGTCTCGCCACGAGCGACACCTGATCGAGGCACGGCGGACGGGGGGTTCGCCGTGCCCGGGTTCCGGCGTGCCCTGATCGGGTCCGCCGTGCCCGCACCACCACCGAACACAGCACGAGGAGATCTCGCGTGGCAGCCGAGAGCACAGGGGCGAAGGGCGCGTACGCGGCCGCGGGCGTCGACATCGCCGCGGGTGAGCGCGCCGTCGACCTGATGAAGAGTCACGTGGCGCGGACCCGCCGACCCGAGCAGGTCACCGACGCGAGCGGCTTCGCGGGTCTGTTCCGCCTGGACACGGGCAAGTACAAGGACCCGGTCCTGGCGACCTCCACCGACGGCGTGGGCACCAAGGTGATGCTCGCCCAGCAGTTCGACAAGCACGACACCATCGGCGTCGACCTGGTGGCGATGGTCGTCGACGACCTGGTGGTCAGCGGCGCCGAGCCCCTGTTCATGACCGACTACATCGCCTGCGGCTCGGTCGTCCCGGAGCGCGTCGCCGAGATCGTCGGCGGTATCGCGGAGGGCTGCCACCAGGCCGGGTGCGCGCTGATCGGCGGGGAGACCGCCGAGCACCCCGGCGCCATGGAGCCCGACGAGTACGACCTCGCCGGCGCTGGCACGGGCGTGGTCGAGGGTGACGCCATCCTCGGCCCGGACCGGGTCCGCGAGGGTGACGTGGTCATCGCGATGGCCTCGTCCGGACCGCACTCCAACGGGTACTCGCTGGTCCGCAACGTCGTGGAACGAGCCGGCCTCGACCTGCACGCGCACGTCCCGGAGCTGGACGGCGTCCTGGGTGAGGTCCTGCTCACCCCGACCCGTGTGTACGCCAAGGACTGCGTCGCGCTCACGGCGGCCGTCGAGGTGCACGCCTACTCGCACATCACCGGCGGCGGCCTGGCCGCGAACCTGTCCCGGTCGCTGCCCGAGCACCTGGACGCGGAGCTCGACCGCTCCACCTGGGCGCCCGCGCCCGTGTTCGGCTACCTGGCCGACCAGGGGGACGTGGCGCGGGACGACATGGAGGCCACCTTCAACATGGGTGTGGGCATGGTGGCGATCGTCGCGGCGGAGGACGCCGAACGCGCCCTCGGTGTCCTGGCCGAGCGGGATGTCCCGGCCTGGCGACTGGGCGAGGTGACGGCCGGTTCCGGCCGGGCCCGCTTGAGCGGCGAGTACCGGAGCGCGTGAGAGAAGCGTTGCGCACCGGATCCGAACATAGCCGGTGCGAACCACGAGCGTGGTTCGCACCGGCTATATCCACCTGTCCACCGTGGCCCCCGCTCGGGGGACCGGTGGGTGGCACAGGCCTGCGGTTGTTGTCCGAGCGACCTGTCAGTCCCGGAAACGACTACTTGTCGGAGTCCGAGTACTTGTCGGCAAGATCCGCGTAACGGTCGATCAGCTCGTCGTGAGGATCCGCGTAGGGGTCGTCCGGACCCGACGATCCGGAGGGAGACCCCTCGTCCTCAGCGACACCCAGCTCCGACCGCAGCCGATCAAGATCGGTCCCGCCGGTGCTGTACTTGAGCTTCCGGGCGACCTTCTGCTGCTTGGCCTTGGCTCGGCCGCGCCCCATTGGCTCGACCCCCTCAACGATTGGGTTCCGACGAACCCCAGATCACTTACTAACCCGCGGTAACGGGCTGACGGCCGTCAAACGCGACTGACGACCGGCGTCAGCGTACGTACACGTACAACCGTACCTGGTCGCACCCCACCCTGCCTACGCCACCCGGGTGTGACGGGTGTGGCCCGCGTCCGAACGACCGTTCCGACGAGGGTTTCCGGGGTGGGTGTCACCCACAGCGATGTGTGCCACGATGCGATCGTGCTGCCCTACACCGCTTACCTCCGGGTCTATCAGCCGATCGACGCGTTCTCTCCGAGTGACCGACGGTACTGGGAGGAGTACGCGGACTCCCCCGACCGGCCACGGAGGGTCAACGCGCTGGCCGCCGAACACGCGGAGAGCCTGGGCAGGCTCATCACCACTCCCCCCGTGGTGGCCCCGACGGAGGAGAGCCGGAACGCCTACCTGCGCAGGGTGGACGGGCGGCTGTACGTATGCCCGTGGCAGACCCGGCTGCGTTCGTGGCGGGCGTTCACGGAGTTCACGAACACGACCTCGGTCCTGGTGAGCGGCGCGTTCGTCCCCGAGCACGAAGCGGACCGGGCCGAGGAGGGCTACCGGGAGTGGCGCGAGTCGGGCGCCGAGGCGCGCCCGGGCATCCTGTCGAGCAACTGGACGATCCCGGTGCCGTGGTTCGTGCCCTTCGAGTCCGCGGAACGGTGCCTGGTGCTGTCGACGGACACCACCCGCACGCTGTTCTACCTGACGCGCGTGTCACAGGCGAGGCGACGGCTGGACCACACGGTGGCGGTACTGCGGGAGCGGCTCGGCGAGCACGCGGTGTCCTCGTCGACGGAGCAGCTGGTGGACTGGTTGGCGCTGACCGCGCACCCGAACGCGCTGCTGGAACTCGACTACGGCGGCATGCCGCACCTGTTGAGCGACGACGCGCTGCGCGGGGACCACTCGGTCGCGGAGGTCTCCGAGGCCGTGGAGGCCCTCGCGACCGGCGACACGGAGCGTGTGATGGGGCTGCGCGAGCGGCTCCTCCGGCGCTGGAGGTCGGTGCGCGCCCTGGAGCACGCCAACTGAGAGTCACGGGTTGGTCAGTTTTTCGTGGACACCACACCCGCGAATGTCGTCATCTGAGATCGTGACGCACGGCACGCCACGCCGGACACCAACCTGGTACGCCAGGTTTCTTCCCGGGCGGGGACAGGCTTTCCGCACGTGACAACGGTGCGAGCCAGGACGTCATCCCCGCACACCACCAAGCCCGATGAAACTGGGCATAACGCCCGTTAGGGATCAGCGTAGACTGTAGCCGGACCATCACTGAACGCACTCTGAGTAACGACGAAACCCTTGCCACGCGGGAGATCCACGCGATCCGCCCCTTGGCCGGGACGGGCGGAGACCCGCCCCCGCCCCCACGACCCACATCCACCCACACAGCGACTGAACAGGAACGCCAGTCCACCTCCCCCAGCCCGAACCACTGTTTTCGGTCAGGACCACGTAGCAGTTCGGACGCTCCGGATCGAGAAAAACGAGGCCGGAGAACGAAGTTTTGACCGAATACGCCACATGCCACTAAACGTGTCGCTAGAATCACTTAGCGTGACGCGGCCACGGGCGGCTTTCTTGGCCTCCCACGCGCAAAGTTGCTTGGAGTGGTCGCGCTATCACCTCGGGTGATGCCAATATGGACCCAGTGGAAATATTGGACATCCGGGCCAAGCGCCAGGAATAAGGCTCAAGGATCGGCACACAGATCCAGGAGGAGAGGCCGTACACATGTCAACTCGCACGCCCGAGGCGGAGCCCCTGTTGACCCCCGCCGAGGTTGCCACCATGTTCCGCGTGGACCCCAAGACCGTGACACGCTGGGCCAAGGCGGGCAAGCTGACCTCGATCCGCACCTTGGGCGGACACCGCCGCTACCGCGAGACTGAGGTCCGCGCCCTGCTGGCCGGAATCCCCAACCAGCGTACGGAGTGATCTCCCCGGTCTGTGCCGATTCCGGGGGGAACGGCCGGGCACACTCCGGCTACTGACATTGACACAGGCGACGGGCGGGTTTCCGGGGGACGGGCCCGCCCGTCCCCTCCACCACCCTCAACCGACGCCTCCGGCGCAGTCCCCATCCCACGTCCCCTCCACCACCCTCAACCGACGCCTCCGGCGCAGTCCCCATCCCACGTCCCCTCCACCACCCTCAACCGACGCCTCCCACTTCGTCGCCCTCCCCCGCCGAACTCCCGGGTGGGTTCGTTCCCGACTCCCCGCCAACGGGTATCCCGGGGGTGAGGAGCGACGACCATGCGCGAACTGACCACCCAGTGCTGTGTCATCGGCGGCGGCCCGGCCGGGATGACCCTCGGCCTCCTGCTCGCCCGGCAGGGCGTGGACGTGATCGTCCTGGAGAAGCACGCCGACTTCCTGCGCGACTTCCGAGGCGACACCATCCACCCCTCCACCCAGGAACTGATGTACCAGCTCGGCTGGGACGAGGACTTCCACCGCCTCCCCCACGCGCGGCTGGAGCGGATCACGATCGACCTCCGGGGAGGGCCCGTCACCTTCGCCGACTTCCGGCGGCTGCCCGTGCACCACCCCTACGTGGCGTTCATGCCCCAGTGGGACTTCCTCGACTTCCTCGCCGAGAAGGGACGCGAGTTCCCGTCCTTCCGGCTGCTGATGTCCACGCCGGGGACCGAACTCGTGGTGTCCGACGACGGGGTCACCGGCGTGCGCGCCTCAGGCGAGGGCGGCGATCTGGAGATCTCCGCCGACCTCGTGGTCGCGGCCGACGGGCGGCACTCGGCCATCCGTGAGCAGGCCGGGCTCGTCCCCGTCGCCTCCTCCCCGCCGATGGACGTCCTGTGGCTGCGAGTCTCACGCAGGCCCACCGACTCCGTGCCCTTCTTCACCGCGAGCGGTCGCGGACTCGTGTCCATCAACCGGGGCGACTACTGGCAGTTGGCGTACCTGATCCGCCCCGGCGGGTTCGCGGACGTCCGCCGCGAGGGGCTGACCGCCCTGTGGGAGGGGATCACCGATCTCGCCCCCGACCTGGCGGACCGGGTGGAGGAGATCGCCTCCTGGGACGACGTGCACCACCTCGCGGTCCGCGTCGACCGGCTGCGGCGCTGGCACCGGCCGGGGCTGCTGTGCATCGGCGACAGCGCGCACGCGATGTCCCCCGCCGGTGGGGTGGGAATCAACCTGGCGGTGCAGGACGCCGTCGCCACCGCCAACATCGTGGGGCCCCGGCTGGCGGCGGGCGCGCTGGACGAGAGCGACCTCGCCCGGGTGCAGGCGCGGCGGATGTGGCCGACCCGGGTCACCCAGGCGCTCCAGATCGCGATCGGACGTCGGCTGTTCCCCCGCGACGACGCGCGGAGGGTGCTGAACACGCCCCTCGGGAGCGACGGAGCACGCGTCCCCGCGTTCGTGCGCCTGTTCCGGTGGTTCCCGTCGCTGAGCCGCGTGACGGGCCGCCTCGTCGGTATCGGCGTGCGGCCGGAGCGCGTCGAACCGGAGCGGGTCCGGGTGTGACCCCGGGCGGCCGGACGCGGCGACGCCACGCCGCGACCGCCCTCAGGTCCTCGGTCAGTCCCCGATCCGGTCGTCCATCGCGGTGGTCCGTTTCCTGGCGAGGAAGGTCGCGGTCGTACCGCCGCCGACGGCGACCACCGCCGCGACCACGAGCGCGGCCAGCGAACCGCCCGTCGTCGCCAACCGGCGGTCGGACGGGTCCTCGGTCGGGGTGGGCTTCGGGGAGGGGGTCGGGGTGGCGCTGGACGTGGGGTCCGGGGTGGGGTCCGGAGTGGGGGAGGCGGCCGGGTCGTGGGTCGATCCGAGGACCCGCGTCTCGGCGAAGTCCACGACCAGGCGGTCGCCGTCCTCCTCATCCGCTTCGCCGACCTGCACCCACACGGTCAGCCATGACCGGACGCCCCGGCCGTCCCAGCCCTCGTCCCCGTCCTCGAAGGTGGCCTCGTTGATCGCGATGCCGACGCTGACCCCGACCTCCTCGATCACGGAGCCGTCGGCGTCCAGGAAGGCCACGCTGTCGTCGACCACGTAGCCGTTCTCGGTGTCCTCCACGCCCTCCAGTTCGACGCCGGAGGCGGTCAGGTTCCCGTACTCCAGGGACGCCTCCGTCCGGCCGTCGAACCCGGCGGAGGCGGTCGACACCACGTCGGAGAGGCTGAAACCGACCGTGTCGGCCGTGCCGGACAGGGGATCGGAGTCGGTCTCGTCCAGGCGCACCGCACCGTCACCGCTCGTCGAGGGGCTCGCTGACGGCTCCGCTCCGGCTGTCGGGGACCCCATGTCCGGCGCTGTCCCGTCGCCGCTGCGCGCCCCGTCCGGAAGCCCGGAGGGGGTGTCCGAGGGACCCGCGGTGGGGTCGGCCGCGGTGGGGGTGGCCTCTGGGGCGGGGAAGGCCGTGGCCTCCGGTTCACCCGTCGTGTCGGAGCCGTCGTCGGCGTTCCCGTCGGGGTCCGCGGCGGTACTCACCGGTGACCACCCCTCCGGGGCCTCGACCAGCCCGAGGTCGACGAGGTCGGCCGCGCCCAGGCGGACGGTCGCCGAGTCCAGGGTGGTCGTGGCGTGGGCGCCGTCGGCGTCGACGGACGCGCCCGCCTCACCGGTGACCACCGCGTAGTCGGCGAGTGGACCCAGCAGGACCCCCGTGGCGGCGGTGTCCTCGATGTCGTCGCCGAAGCTGGTGGCCGTCGCGTGCCCGGCGAGGAGATCGCCGCCGGCCACCCTCGCCTGGGCGGTGCCCCAGACGAGCGCGTCCGCGCCCGCGGGGGCCGCGAACGCCGCGCCGAACACGCCCAGCCCGGCGAACAGGGCACCGGCTCCGAGGAGTCGGCGAGCGGTCAACTTGGGGGGAGTCACCACGACACTCCTGTCGTTTCAGGGGGATGCCGGTCCCGGCTCCTTCACGAGGCCACCGTGCGGGCGGTGGTCGGTGGGGGCCGGTCGGCCGGGGGGAGGGAGCCGGGGACGGGGGTCGGTTCGACCGGGGGCCGACCGTACCAGGAGCGGAACCGGGCCACGCGCCGTGCCGGAGCCACCCGCTCGGTGGTCCCGGTCACGTGTCCGCTCCACCGCACCGGATACGGCATCTCGTCGTCCTCGCTTCCTCGACGACCGGACAACGGTGGAAGCGCGCGGGAAGTTCCGCACCGCCGACCGTACGACGCGAAGGGGCCCCGGGGGCGTCGTCGCCCCGGGGCCCCAGGCCCGGATCAGCCGATCCGGCGCCTCGTCGACTCTCGCCGCTGCGCTCAGCCCTCGCTGGACTCGTCGGCGGCGGCCGCGGTCTTCCTGCGGCGCGCGAAGAAGGCGGCCAGGCCACCACCGGCCGCGACCGCGGCACCCGCCGCGATCAGCCCGACCACCGGGGAACCGGTCTGGGCCAGCGGCTCCACGCTGCGAGGGTCGGGCTTGCTCTCGGGCACGTCGCGCTCGGTCGGCGGATTCTTGTCGTCGCCCTCCTCACCGGAGCCGTCCTGGCCGTCGTCGGTGTCGGTGTTGTCGCCGCCATTACCGTCACCGTCGTCGACGACCACCTCGGCGACGCTGGCCATCGTCTCACCCAGCGGATACGTGACCACGAAGTATTCGGGGACCGAGATGTTGAGGACACCCGCAGTGTAGGCGTCGTGCCACAGGAGGTCCTCCTCCTGGGAGGAGTCGACCTCCCAGAAGTCCTCCTCGGAGGTGACGCTGACCGACGCGTCGACACTGTTGACGTTCTCGGTGACGGTGCCCGGAACGACGGAATGCGTGACCTCGCCGCCCCAGGTCTGGGTGGTGGTGATGGTCACGTCGGTGATCGTGACGTCGAGGACGACCTCGTCACCGCCGTCGGTGAGCTCGGAGTTGGTCTCGTCGAGCGTGACCACCTCGTTCTCACCACCGGCTCCGGCGGCCTCGGGCTCCTGGGTCTGCTCCGCCTCCGGAGCGGACTCCTCGGAGGAACCGTCACCCGGCTCGCTCTCGTCGGAGCCCTCATTGGACTCAGGCGTCGGCGACGGCGACGGAGCCTCCCCGTCACCCTCCGAGCCCTCACCCTCGGAACCGTCGGTGTCGGTTTCACCCTCGGACGGGGCGTCGGACGGCGCCTCCGAAGGCTCTCCGGTCTCCCCGTCGTCCTCGCCGGTGGCGTCCTCGCCGTCCTCTTCCTCCGAGTCGTCCAGGACGCCTTCGAGGTCACCGACGGTGAACTGGATTCGGGCGCTGTTCACCACGGTCGTGGCCGTCGCGCCGTTGAGGTCGGCGTGCGCGCTGGTCTCAGCGTCGATCGTCAGATAATCGCCGACCGCACCCGAGAAGGCGTTGCTGCGGCTGGAGGGCGCGTTGTCCACGACGCCGGTGTTGGTCCAGCCGTAGCCACCGGCGATATCAGCGTAGGCCCAGGTGTACCGGTACTGATCGGCGTTCACGGGAACGGCGGTGGCGACGGTGAGCGCGCCGAGGGCCGCGAAGGTGGCGCCGGCCTGCATGACACGACGCGCCGAGAAACGGGCAGTGTTCTTCAAGTCAATCCTCTTCGGATCGTCCCAGCCCGCACTGTCGGGCTGGCCTGGTCACGCGTTCCGGCACCGTGATGGTGAAGGGAGTCGGAACGCGAAACGAAACCAGGATGCTGATGGGGGACCGGAGGCGCACCAGAGCCAGGGAGCCTCCGCGAGAACAGGGGGTCGTGGCGACTCCGACATGCGCGGACACGAGCCATCCAGACAGGGACCACATCCTGTTCCTTCACACCAATGATACTTCGCCTGAATAGTCTGATTCACCCGAAAAAACATCACAGAATGGTCACATTAAGCATTTTTATGCCTTCTGCAACCATTCGTGTCGCCTTCTTTAATTCTTTGCGGAATGAGTAAACCTGACGCCGTGGCGCGCGTCGCGCGATAAACGCATCACCCGTGGCGACGCGAAGGGGCCCCGGGGGCGTCGTCGCCCCGGGGCCCCAGGCCCGGATCAGCCGATCCGACGCCTCGTCGACTCTCGCCGCTGCGCTCAGCCCTCGCTGGACTCGTCGGCGGCGGCCGCGGTCTTCCTGCGGCGCGCGAAGAAGGCGGCCAGGCCACCACCGGCCGCGACCGCGGCACCCGCCGCGATCAGCCCGACCACCGGGGAACCGGTCTGGGCCAGCGGCTCGACGCTGCGCTGCTTGGGCTTCTCCTCAGGCACCTCGCGTTCGGCGGGCGGGTTCTTGTCGTCACCACTGTTGCCGTTGTCGTCACCGTTGCCGTCGCCGTCACCGTCGGTGCCCTCGTACATCTCCTCGGTGACGCTGGCGATGGCCTCACCGAGGGGGTACTCGAACTCGAGGACCCCGGCCACGGAGACGGACACGCCACCGGCCGTGTAGGCGTCATACCAGTGGAGGCCCTCCTCCTCGACCTCCCAGGTCTGCTCGGAGTGGCCGACCCCGATCGACGACGCGTGGGTGCTGACGTCCACGGTGAGGTCACCGGGCTCGAAGGAGTGCGTGACCTCACCGCCCCAGGTCTGGGTGGTGGTGACGGTCATCCCGGTGATCGTGGCGTCCAGAACGAGCTCCTCGCCGCTCGCGGTGAGCTCGGTGTTCTCCTCGTCGAGCTGGACGGACTCGTTCGCGTCACCGGTGGCGCCCGGAGAGGACTCCGGGATGGCCGTCGGCTCCGGCGCGGGCTCCTGGGAGTCGGAGTCGCTCGGGGCGGGTTCGTCGGACGGCTGGCCGCCGGGCTCGGTGGGCTGGTCGCTCGGGGCGTCGGCGTCCCCGTCGTTCTCCGGGGCACCGGAGCCGCCGTCTCCTGTGGCACCGTCCCCCTCGGAGTCGCCGTTGCCGCGATCCGGCCCCTCCGGGGGCTCAGGACTCGCGGGGTCCGACGGCTCCACGGGCTCCTCCGGCTCAGAGTCCTCGTCGTCCTCGTTCTCGTCGAGGATACGTTCAAGGTCGTCGGCGGTGACCTGGATCCGGGCGCTGTTGACCACGGTGGTGGCCTGCGCACCGGAGGCGTCGACGGTCGCACTGGTCTCGGCGTCGATCGTCAGGTAATCCTCGACCGCACCGGAGAAGGAGTTGCTGGCCGAGTCCTCGAAAGCGACGGCGGTGGACGCCACACCGTGACCGTCGGCGATGTCGGCGTAGGCCCAGCCGTACTGGTAGACCCCGGCGTTCGCGGGAACGGCGGTGGCGACGGTGAGCGCGCCGAGGGCGGCGAAGGTGGCGCCGCCCTGCACGATGCGGCGCGCCGCGAAACGGGCAGTGTTCTTCAAGTCAATCCTCTTCGGATCGTCCCAACCCGCACTGTCGGGCTGGCCTGGTCGCACGTTCCGTCAGCACGGAGAAGGAAGGACTCGAACCGCGAAACAGAACCAGGAGACTATGGGGGACTGAAGGTGGCCAGAGACAGGGGCGCCTTCGAGTGAACGGGGGTCGCGGCGGATTCGACCTGCGCGGACACGAGCCACCTGGACAGGGACCACGCCCCATTCCTCCACACCAAGGATACTCCAACCAAATAGCCCAATTCACCCGAAACGCCATTACGGAATGGTCACATTAGGCGCATTGACACCCTTCGTAACCATTCCTGTCGTCTTTTCAGATTCTTTGTGGAGTGTGTAAACCTGCCACCGCGACACGCGTCCCAACAATGGGTGCGTCGCTCGCGAACCGCCCCGCGCCGGAGTTCACGGCCCCCGCCTCTTGGTTCCCTCACCCCGCCGAGCCGCTACGTTGTGGGGCATGCCCACCTCCGTTCCCCCTGGGCCCGCCGTCCGGCACCGCCTCGCGCTGTCCCTGACCGCCCTGGCCCTGCTCCTCACGCCCGCGTGCTCGGCGGTCTCCGACGCCGCGTCGGGCGACGGACCCACCGCCGCACCTCCGCTCCCCGCCCCTGAGGACGGTGACGGCAACGGAGCCACGGACACCGACGGCGGCGACAGCACCGGCGGTGACGGCTCCCCCGCGGACACGCCGGCGGGCGGAGGGCCGCTGAGCAGCCGGGTGGTCGTCATCGACCCCGGGCACAACGGCGGCAACGCCGAGGCCCCCGACGAGATCAACGCCCAGGTTCCCGCGGGCCCCGGGGAGAAGTCCTGCGACACGGTGGGGGCGCAGACCGCCGACGGCTACGCGGAGCACGAGTTCAACTGGGCCCTGTCCCTGCTCGTGCGCGACCGCCTGGAGGCCGACGGCGCCACGGTCGTCCTCACCCGGGACGACAACGAGGGTGTCGGTCCCTGCATCGACGAGCGGGCGCGGATCGGCAACCAGGTCGACGCGGACGCGGCCGTGTCCATCCACGCCGACGGAGGGCCGGAGTCCGGACGCGGGTTCCACGTGATCACGCCCGGCGAGGTCCCCGACTTCACCGACGACATCGTGGAACCGTCCCGTCTTCTGGCCGAGGACCTGCGCCGCGAGTACCGGGACGGCACCGGCATGCCCTACGCCGACTACCTCGCCGACGAGGGCCTGGACGAGCGGACGGACCTCGGCGGGCTGAACATGTCCGACGTTCCCAAGGTCTTCCTGGAGGCGGGGAACATGCGCAACCCCGAGGACGCCGACCTTCTCAGCGACCCCCGGTGGCGGGAGGACGCGGCGGACGCGGTCGCCCGCGGGGTGGCCATGTACCTCCTGCGGAGCTGACCGGCCGACGGCGTCCGCCACTGACCGTCTCTCCCTGGCGCGGGCCCGGGCGTCTGGGCATAATGCGGGGATGACCTCCCCCGACTCCCGCCCCGAGTTCGACGTCGTCCTGCGCGGCTACCACCGCACGCAGGTGGACGAGGCCGTCGGCCGCGCGCGTGCCGCGCTCTCCGGCGACCCCTCCCCCACCCCGATCACCGCCGGGCAGCTGCGCGCCACCCTGTTCGACGTGGTGCTACGCGGCTACGACCGCGCCCAGGTGGAGGCGTACTTCCAGCAGCTCACGGACGACCTCGCGGAGATCGAATCACGGAATACCCAGGGATAACCCTCTGAGAACCTCCTGAACTGCACAATGGGGACCATGCCTCTGACACCGGCGGACATCCGCAACAAGAAGTTCCACACGGTGCGTCTGCGCCCGGGGTACCACGAGGAGGACGTCGACGATCTCCTCGACCGTATCGAGGCCACTCTGGTGGCCCTGGAGGGTGGACCCCGGAGTGGTCCGCTGCTGACCGCCGACGACGTGCGCAACTCTCGGTTCCGGACCACCCGGTTGAGCCCCGGATACCGGGAGGACGAGGTGGACGACTTCCTCGACATCGTCGCCGCGGACCTGGCCGGACGCGGTCTCGGCGGCCCCGGTGGCCACGGCGGTCCGCCACCGCTGCCGACCCACCCCTCCCCCGAGGCGGCCTACGGCCACGGCGGCCACGAACCGGCCGCTCCCCAGGAGAGGCGACGTGAGCACCGGCCACGGCTCACCGCCGCCCACATCAGGGAGCAGCAGTTCGCCACGACCCGGCTGACCACGGGCTACAACGAACAGGAGGTGGACGACTTCCTGGACCGGGCCGAGTTCACGATGGACGTCATCCAGCAGGGCCGCCCGGAGCGGGCGACGCTCACCTCCGCCGAGGTCGAGAGGGTCCAGTTCGCCACGACCCGCGCCCGGCCGGGGTACGACCCGGCACAGGTGGACCGGTTCCTGGACATCCTCGCCGAGGAGCTCCGAAGGCACGAGGAGCGCTGAGCGCACACTCGGTGACCGGACACGCCGTCCCCCGGCAACCCCATACCCAGGGCAGCGAAAAGTAATATTCCGTTACAGGGAGTGGCGAGCTTCCGCTGTTCACGGATCCGCGGCCCGAGGGGAGGCGGGATGCCACACGCGACGCCCCAGGGCGGCGGTGCGCCCGCCCGTGCGTCCCGCGGGGCACCGTACTGCTCGCCGTCGGTGGCGCCGGGGTTCGCGCACGCGTGCGCGAACGGCGTCCGCGCGGTCGGGATGTGCGGGCACGGGGCCGAGGAGCCCGACGAGGAGTTCGTCCCGACCAGGGCGCACCCGTGGGAGACACCCCTGCTGGTGGTGTGCGTACTGGTGGGGGTGGCGCTGGTCGCGGCCGCCGTCCACACCCTGTGGACGGCGACGGGGTCGTGGGCCTGGACGGCGATCGCCGCGGCCGCGATACCCGCCGCGTGTTGGACGGTACGGGGCCTGCGGTACGCCCGCGAACGCGCGGAGTCGGTGAAGATCTCACCGACGCAGTTCCCCGAGGCCTACCGGTCGGTGGTGACGATGTCCTCCGCGATGGGCCTGGCCCGACCGCCGGAGGCCTACGTCCGGCCGACGCGCGGCCGGATCGTCACGGACGCCGCCGCGCACGGCCTGCGGCGGTACCTCGTCCTGCCGCAGGAGCTGTTCGGCCCCGACGGTCGGCCACGCGATCCGGACGTGCTGGCGTTCCTCGTGGCGCACCAGTTCGGGCACGTGGCCGCCGGGCACACGTCGTTCTGGCGGAGGGTGGCGACACTGGGCGCGGAGCTCGTGCCGGGTCTGGGGACGGCACTGGCGCGGACCATGGAGTACACCGCCGACAACCACGCGTACGCACACCACCCGGAGGGTGTGCACGCCGTCCGGTTCCTCGCGGCGGGTCCCGACCTGTACACGCGGGTGAACATGGGCGAGATGGCCGACCGGGCGCGGACGGACCGCGGGGGTTCGCTGCTGCTGTACCACCTGCTGACCCGGCGCCCGAGCAACACGCGGCGGATGGCGGCGCTGCGGGACCGAAGGAGACGCGGCCGGGTGCTCCTGTGACAGATGTTTCCGTTCGGGGGTGGAGGCAGCGGTGGTGGCTCTGAGGTGGGACGACATCGTCCGAAGCCGGTGAGGTCCTCCCGCCGAGAACTTGACTTGTTCGAACTCATGTTCGATAAACTGTACGCGTGAGTCTTCTGAACGAACGGATCGACGTCCGCTCCACCGACGACGGGCACCCCGCCCGGTTCACGTGGCGCGGTCACACCTTCCGCGTGCGCAGGATCATCGGCGACTGGCCCGCCCGCCCGGAGCGGCCCGGCGTCCCCGCCACGCAGACGCACCTGCTGCGGGTCTCGGCGGAGTCGGAGTCCGGCGAGCCCAACATCATCGACATCACCCGCGACGTGTCCTCCGACCACTGGACGATGCGCCGCAGATGGCACTAGGCGGTGTTTTTTGGGTCCTCCGCTTCGCTTCGGACCGTGTTCGGGCACCCTCAAGGCAGGGATTCTTCATCCTCGTCCTCGCCTGTCGCTCGTTCCTCGCTCGCGGCTCGACTCGTCTTGCACAACCCTGCCGGCGCCCGAACGACACCCCCTCGGGTGACCGTTCCAAGAAACAGGCCCTAGGTCGTGTTCCGCGAACACGTACTCCGCCGCGCGACGAGCGGCATCCGCGGAACACGCCCCCGGCGGTGTCCTTCGGGGCCTCCGCCGCGCCCCGTCCCGCCCACGGACGTCCACGGCGCGGCGCCCACCGTTCGCAATCCCGGACGGCACCCCGGACGACCGCCCCGAAGAACGGAACCCGGGCCGGTGTGACCGCCCTTCCCGCCGTCCGGGGGAAGGGCGGTCGCACGTTCGGGGACGGCACCGGCGGAACGGAACGCGCGGCCCCCGGAGCGCGGGCGTTCGGGGGGCAGTTGGGGGCGGAAGACGGCGCCGAGTGTGGTCATGGGAGCGTTCCTACCGCCCGGCCCCGGCCGCGCGACGGGGTTCAGCGCGCCCGGGAACCGGAGGGGGCGAGGTGGAAGTAGGGCTCGGCCCGGTCCTCACGGGCCCAGGTGATCCGGTCCAGGATGCGCCGGGGCATCTCCGGCAGGTCGGCCACGGGGAACCACCGCACGTCCATCGACTCGTCCCCGGAGGCGTCCGGTTCGCCGCCGACGTAGCGGCAGCGGAAGGAGATGTCGAGCATCTGCACCACGTCGCCGTTGGGGTAGGTGTAGGGCTCCTGGGCGACGACGCTGGTCATGCGCTCGACCTCGACCGTCAGTCCCGTCTCCTCCCACACCTCGCGGACGGCGGTCACGGCGGGCTGCTCGCCCGGTTCGAGGATGCCGCCGGGGGTGCACCAGCGGCCGTCGTCGAGGCGCTGGTGCAGGAGTACGCGGTCGTCGTCGCCGAGGACCACCGCCGTCACCCCGGTGAGCGGCAGGAGTCCGTGGCCGACGTGGCGGCGCAGTTCCAGGATGAAGTCCGGGACGGGCATGGTCGGCAGCCTATCGGTGACGGGGTGCGCGCGCCGGGCTCGCGGCCGGGTGTCAGCGGGATCGCGCCGCGCGCAGGTCGGCGTACTCGTGGGCGAGGATCGACATGAGGACGGCGTCGTGCCACTCGCCGTCCCAGTACAGGTGGTCGCGCCAGACGCCCTCGCGGACGAAGCCCGAGCGGGCGTAGGACCTCTGGGCGCCCGTGTTGAAGTCGAACACCTGGAGCGCCACCCGGTGCAGGCCCGCCACGGTGAAGGCGTACTCCAGGACGAGGTCGGTGGCCTCGGTGCCGTAGCCGTTGCCGGTGAGGGACATGTCGTTGAGGGCGATGCGGTAGTCCACGCCGCCGTTGTCGGCGTCGAGGTCGATGAGCGCGCAGCCGCCGACGCAGCGGCCGTCCTCGTTCCGGAGGATCACCCAGTCGGCGCGGTCGGCGTGGGACGGGCGCGAACGGGCCCAGTCGCGGACCTGCCGCTCGGTGAACGTGGTGTGGGTGCCGGTCAGGCGGCGCACGTCGGGGTCCAGGTCGGTGAGGACCGGGACGAGGTGCTCGCCCGTCCGCTCGTCGAGGGGTTCGAGGCGGACCCGGTCGCCGATGAGGGCGGGCTGGTCGCGGAAGACGTCGGAGGGCACCATGCCCGGGATCCAACCACGGGGCCGGAGCCCGGGCCAACCGGTTTTCCGGGGTGCCGGGTCACCGCCGGAGGGGTTCCCGTGTCGCGGATCGCACTGTGGGGCGGGGGACTCGGTTACCGTACCCGTGGCACCGACAGCGACCCCGACACAGCCAAGGAGTGCCCATGCTCGTCGCGTTCTCAGTGAGCCCCCTGGGTGAGGGGGAGTCCGTGGCGGAGTCCGTCGCCAGGGCGGTCAAGGTCGTCCGCGACAGCGGGCTCCCCAACCGCACCGACGCGATGTTCACCACCGTGGAGGGTGAGTGGGACGAGGTGATGGACGTGGTCAAGCGCGCGGTGGAGGCGGCCGGCGAGGGCGCCGCCCGGACCTCCCTCGTGCTCAAGGCCGACATCCGACCGGGCGTCGAGGGGGCGCTCGACGGGAAGGTGGCGGCCGTCGAGGAGCACCTCCGCGACATGTGACCGGGGAACGCCGGGCGGGCGACGGAAACATCACGGAGGTCAGGTCACGGGCCCGTTGACGTGCGTCGACCGCCGCCCCGCCGGCGGTCACCTCCGCCGGGGCGGCCGGGGCAGGAAGGCACTGGTCCGGTCGGCGTACTCGGTCCAGCCGGGCCGGTCCGACATGTACTCGTCCAGCAGCCGCTGCCCCGACCCCCGGGTAAGCAGGTAGGTCATCACCGCCAGGGAGGGCAGCGTCAGCAGCGCCCACCAGGACCCGCAGGCGACCAGGAACAGCCCCCACCACACGCAGGCGTCCCCGAAGTAGTTGGGGTGGCGGGTCCACGCCCACAGACCCCGGTCCATGATCCGGCCCCGGTTGGCCGGGTCGGCCTTGAACCGGCGCAGCTGGGCGTCGCCGACCGCCTCGAAGGCGAACCCGAACAGCCACAGGGCCGCGCCCGCGAACGCGACCGGGCCGAGCTGCGACGACGTGTGCGCGGACACCTGGACGGGGAGGGAGATCAGCCAGATCAGGCCGCCCTGGAGCAGGTACACCATCCGCAGGGCGTAGGCGTCGCGGCTGCCCGGCGCGCGGGACAGGAGGCGGTCGTAGCGGGGGTCCTCCCCGTGGCCGAGGGCGCGCGTGCCGATGTGGGCGGCGAGCCGGACACCCCACACGGCCGTGAGCGCGAACAGCAGCCAGGCGCGGGCGGGGTCGGCGGTCGCGAGCAGGGCGCTGATCCCCGCGACCGCGACGAAGCCGATCCCCCATGCCACGTCGATGACGCTGTGCCGTCCCACCCGTCTGCCGATGACGAAGGCGCCCAGGACCAGGGCCAACAGGGCCGCCGCGGTGGCGGCCAGGTTCACTCCGAGCGCGGCCACGGCCGTCACGCCCTCCGCTCCATGACGAACTGCTCGACGTCGAGCATCCCCGCCCGGAACCCCGCCTCGCAGTAGGAGAGGTAGAAGGTCCACATGCGGCGGAAGACGTCGTCGAAACCGAGCGCGGCGACCCGGTCGGCCGCGCCCTCGAAGGCCTCGCGCCACAGGCGGAGGGTGTCGGCGTAGTCGGCGCCGAACGCCGTCCGGTCGACGATCTCCAGGGAGGTGCGTTCCCGCAGCTCCCGCTCGATCACCGTCGCCGAGGGGATCAGCCCGCCGGGGAAGACGTACTTGTGCATCCAGGTGTAGGAGCCGCGCGAGGCGCGCATCATGGCGTGCCCCATGGTGATGCTCTGGAGTCCGACCCGTCCGCCGGGGCGCGTCAGGCGGCCGAGCGCGGTGAAGTAGACGGGCCAGTAGAGGTCGCCGACGGCCTCGATCATCTCCACGCTGACCACCGCGTCGTAGGCGCCGGTGACGTCCCGGTAGTCGCACAGCTCGACGGTGACCAGGTCGGACAGGCCGGCGGCGGCGACGCGCTCGCGGGCCAGGTCACGCTGCTCGGCCGAGAGCGTGACCGAGGTGACCCGCGCGCCGCGCCGGGCCGCGCGCAGGGCGAGTTCGCCCCACCCGGTGCCGATCTCCAGCAGCTCCGTGCCCGACGTGACCCCGGCCCCGTCCAGGAGGCGGTCGATCTTGCGTCCCTGGGCCCCGGCGAGGGTGGCGCGGGTGCGCGGCTCGTCGGGGGCGAACAGGGCGCTGGAGTAGGTCATGGTCGGGTCGAGGAAGGTGGCGAACAGGTCGTTCGACTGGTCGTAGTGGTGGCTGACGTGCCGCTTGGCGCCGCCGCGCGTGTTGCGCTCCGAGGCGGGGCGCCGGGGAAGGGTGACGTGCCGGAGCGGCTGGAGGGGGCGCGGCACGAGGTCCTCGTAGACGCGCGCGAGCGCGGTGAGCAGCCCGACCAGGTCGGGGGAGTCCCACTCGCCCGCCATGTAGGACTCGCCGAGGCCGATGAGGCCGTCGGCGGCCAGTCGGCGGTGGAAGGCGTCCGGATCGCGCAGGAGGAGGACGGGGGCCTCGCCGCCACCGGTGGGCTCGCCGTCACCGACGTGCACGTGGACGCCGAACCGCTCGGACACCCGTCTGGTCAGGAGGCGGGCCAGACGGGCGCGCACCCCGGCGGCGGGAACCCGCGCCACGTCGGGCCAGCGCTGGGCGTCCACGGTCGGGGGCGGCGGTGTGCTGATCGTGTTCATGGTGTGTGTCCTGCCTGTTCGTGGGATGCGTGGTCGTCGGACGCGCGGGGCTGGCGGGACTGGACCGGGAGGCCTCGGAGGTAGAGGCCGATCCCCTGGATCCGGATCCGCAGCGCGTCGGTCAGGGGCGCGACGGGGTGGCGCAGGGCCAGCCGTGCCAGCGACGCGGCGTTGACGGGCCGGTGCGTGCCGCGGACGGAGGCGGTGAGGGGCGGCCGCCCCTCGCGGTGCAGGGCGACGGTGAGGGCGAGACGGCTCCCCGGGGACGGGAGGCTGAGGCGGTAGCGGCCCTCGACCCGGTTGAAGGGGGACACGTGGAAGACCTTGTCCGCCTCCGCGCGGCCCCGCGCGTCGGTCTCCAGGAGGTAGCGGTGGCGGCCTCCGTAGGTGTTGTGCACCTCGGCGACCACGCACCGGAGGGAGCCGTCGCGGCCGTGGCACCAGTAGACGGTGAGCGGGTTGAAGACGTGGCCGAGCACCCGAGCATGGGCGAGCATCAGGACCCGGCCGCCGCCGAGGTCGACACCGTGCCCGGCGAGGAAGGCCTCGAGGTCGGCGCGCAGGGTCGGCGCCGAGCCGGCGCCGTGGTCGGCGGCGCGGAAGTCGCACCACAGCCGCAGGGGCCACCGGGGGCGCGGGACGTCGTCGAGGTCGACGAGCCAGTAATAGGTGCCGTACGCGAAGGCGTTGCGCACCGGTTCGGCGCGTACGTGGCGGACGGTGGCCTCGTACAGGGCCGGAACCGGGACCGTGTTCACCAGCGCACCCCCAGGCTCGCGGCCGCCACGACGCCCGAGCGGCACCCGTCCTCGTGGAACCCCCAGCCGTGGTGGGCGCCCGCGAAGGCCACCAGGCCGTCGTTCAGCTCCCCCAGTCGGCGCTGCGCGGCCACGGACTCCGGGGTGTAGACGGGATGGGCGTAGTCCATCCCGGCGATGACGGCGTCGGGTTTGACCGCGCCGTCGTCGTTGAGCGTGACGACGTACTGTTCCGCGCCGTCCAGGCGCTGGAGCCGGTTCATGTGGTAGCTGACGCGCACCGGGTCGCCGTCGGGGTCGCACGAGGCCAGGCGGTGGTTCCAGCTCGACCACGTGCCGCTGTCGCGCGGGAGCACGGAGGTGTCGGTGTGCAGCAGGGTGCGGTTGCGGGAGTAGCGGAAGGCGCCGAGCACCTCGCGCTCGGTGGGGGTGGGCGCCTCCAACAGTTCCAGTGCCTGGTCGGCGTGGGTGGCGACGACCGCCGCGTCGTAGTCCTCCTCCTCGCCGTTCACCCGCAGCCGGACCCCCGAGCGGGTCCGCGCCAGGGAGGTGACCCGCGCTCCGGTGCGGACGCTGTGCAGGTTCTCGACCAGCCGCTCCACGTAGACGCGTGAGCCTCCCGAGACCGTCCGCCACTCGGGCGAGCCCCACACGCCGAGCATGCCGTGGTTGGCGAGGAAGGCGAAGAGGTAGCGGGCGGGGTAGTCCAGCGCGGTGCCCGACGGGCACGACCAGACCGCCGACACCAGCGGCAGCAGGAAGTGCGCGACGAAGTAGGGGCGGAAGCGGTGGGCGCGGACGAAGTCGCCGAGCGTGGGCTCCCGGGGTCCGACGTGGTGCCGCACGCGCAGGACGCGCCGGGCGGCGCGGTGGAAGCGGGGGATCTCGGTGAGCATGTGCGCGAAGGCGGGACCGCGCCCGGAGCGGCCGGGCAGCAGGGCGAGCGGGCCGCGCGCGCCCGCGTACTCCAGGCCGCAGCCGTCGCAGCTGACGGACATGCTCATCTCGGTGGGCCGGGTGGCCACGCCGAGTTCGTCGAACAGCCGCAGCAGCCGGGGGTAGGTGCGGCGGTTGTGCACGATGAAGCCGCTGTCGACCCAGGTCCCGGGGGCGGGGCCGACCCGGTGCGTGTGCGCGTGTCCGCCCGGGCGGTCGTCCGCCTCCAGCAGCGTGACCTGGAAGTCGTGGCGCAGCACGTGGGCCGCCGTCAGTCCGGCGACGCCCGCGCCGATGACCGCGACCCGCCTGCGCGCGGATGTGTTCTGGCCGGTGACCATGCGTCCTCTCCGCTCGTCCTCTCATGGGGTGTGGGGGATTCGGAGCGACCACCGTGGTCGGATTGCCCGTCATCGGTCACGAAACGGCGGCGGAGGTGTCCGCGGGCCGGGCTATCTTTCCGGCATGGACGAGCTGGAGTTTCCCCCGATGCTGGCCGACCTCGTGCGGGTCACCGGCCGCCTGGTGGCCGACCTGGAGCTGTTCGAGCGGTTCGGGCACCCGGACGAGACCGCGCAGTGGTTCCGGGCCTGGACCGACAGCGACGAGGCCGACGGCCGGGAGTTCCGCCTGTTCGCGATGGAGGGGGCGGCGGGCTCGTCGGTCTGTGGCTGGTCCGCGAGGGGCGGCCCCTGACCGAACAGCCCGTCGTCTTCGTCGGCTCCGAGGGGGAGCTGGCGGTCATGGCCCCCGACCTCGGTTCCTACCTGTGGCTGCTGGCGCACGGGGTCCACCCCTTCGTGGCCCTGGGGGAGGAGCCCTGTCCCACCGGCACCAGCCCCGAGGTCGTCGCGGTGGCCGAGCGGCACGCCCCGGGCGCGCGTCGCGGCCCGGAGGAGATCCTCGAACTGGCCCGGGAGGAGTTCCCGCGTTTCCGGGAGCACGTGGACGCCCAGGACGCGAACCGCCGGTAGGAGCGGGCGTGTGCCGTGGCTCCCACCGCACGGGAGGTCCTGGCCGCGATCGCGGCCAGGAGCGGGTCCCGGGACACCCTCGAACGCGCCCTCCCGCCGCCGGCGTGACACCCGGTGCGGCATGATTCCCGTCGTGCGTGGGAATGGAGACCGCCGCCGACACGGGCGGTACGAACTGGCGGAGACGGAGCACGGCCACGTCTGGGGCGTGTGCGCGGAGGTGGACGGGCTGTTCGGGGAACCCCGGCGCGGGACGTACGAACTGTTCGGCTGGGGACCGGAGGGCGCCGGGGCACACGGCTGGGTCGGGGACCGGGTGTGGCTGGTGCCGGAGGACGAGGAGCTCGGTCCCTGGCTCCTGGAGGACGCGGAGAGCCTCGGGCGGCACTCCGGGGCGGGCGGTCTCGTGCTCACCGGGCTGGACGACCACGAGGGCCCGCCCGAGGGGTACAGGGGCGCCGTCCGGGTGCACGACCAGCACCGGTGGCTGGGCTCCTGCCGGGAGTTCGCCCGTGTCCTGCCGCCCGAGCGGGCGGCGCCCCCGCTCGTCCTGCGGGGACTCGCCCCGGGTGACCGGCTGCGGGCGGCGTTGGCGAAGGGCACCCGGCGGGCTCTGGACCTGGAGGAGGCCGCCCTGGCGGTACGGGACGACCGGGGCGAGCCGCTCACCGAACGGCTGCTGTGGGCCCGGGTCGTCGACTGGTGGCCGCACGCCCACGGGACGGACCTGATCGACCTGGCGCTCGACGGGGAGTCGTTCACCCCCGTCCCCGAGCACGCACGGCCCCTCTGGGAGCGGTGGTTCACCGGGCCGCCGGATGCGTCCGGGGCCTGGAGCGGCCTCGGCACCCGGGAGCGGTGGGCCTGGCTCGACCTCGTCCGGGAGCGGGGCTGCCGACAGGCCGACCAGGACCGGCCCGCCGGTCACACCTACGAACTCGACGGCCGGTGCGTCACCGACGAACCGGGGCTCTACCTGGCGCTCGGCGAGGCGGTGAACGGACCCGGGGGGTACTTCGGCGGCTGCCTGGACGCCATCGTCGACTGTCTGCGCGGCGGCCTCGGCCGCACCGCCCCCGCGACCCTGCTGTGGCGGGACGCCGCGACCGCACGCGAGCACCTGTCCCGGGCCCTGGGACCGGACGGTCGACCCTACGACCTGTTCGCCGAGGTACTCGACGTCCTGGCCGAGGGCGGCACGCGCGTCGTCCTCGCCTGATCCGGGTCCGGCTCACCAAGACGCGTCCTCAGACCCGGGCGCCTCGCGGCCGCGCGGGAGGGCCTGGCCGCGATCGCGGCCAGGAGCGAGTCCGGGACGCCCTCGAACGCGCCCTCCCGCCGCCGGCGTGACCGGGACCCCGGCCAGCCGCTCGCCGTCGGCTACGCGTCCCCGTCCGCGGCGACCGGGAGCGTGTAGCGCAGCTTCTCCTTCGCGCGCGCCCCGAGCCGGTCGTAGAAGCGGATCGCGTCCTCGTTCCAGACCGGGGTCTGCCACTGCACCTCGGTGAGGCCGAGCCCGCGTGCCGTGTCCGCGACCGCGTCCATGATCCGCGCGCCGAGCCCCGCCCCCCGGGTCCCGTCGCGCAGGAAGAGGCAGTCCATGTGCAGGTACTCGCACCCGTCCCAGGTGGAGACCTCCGGGGAGCAGGTCGCGTACCCGACGACCTCGCCGTCGGCGTCCTCCGCCACGAGGCAGTGCAGGCGGGGTTCGGCCCGGCCGAAGAGGAGGGCGCCGAGCCGTTCGGCGAGGTCCGGGGCGGGCGGCGGGGCCTTCTCGTAGGCGGCGTGCTCGGCCGCCAGCGCGGCGACGCGCGGCAGGTCCTCGGGGCGGGCGCGCCGCACGTTCGCCGCGCTCACCGGGACGCGCCCTCGATGACGTCCTCCGACCACGTGGTGAGCCGGTCGGACACGTCCCCCTCGCCGTCGAGGACGTGCCAGGCGAACACGTCGCGCTCGTGCGCCAGGATCTCGGCCTCCCAGACGCAGGGCGCCAGCCCCACGCGCCCCGGCCGGAGCAGGTCGGGGCGTCCGGCCGGACCGGTGAAGATCGCCAGGTCGGACATGTGGCCCTCGATCCAGCTGTGGACGAGGACGTAGTCGCCGTCGCCGCCCGCGTGCGCGATGACCACGGCCAGCCCGAGGGAGCCCCGGGACTCGCCGAGGGACAGGTGGCCCTCCGCGATCCGCAGCGCCTCGTCCTCGTCCCCGTCCGTCACGGTGCGCCCGGGCGCCTCCAGGGCGTAGGCCTTGACGAGGTGGCCGCTGATCTCGCTGGTGCCCAGGAACCGCATGGTGCGTTCGTGGTGGTCCTCGGAGAGGGCGAGGAGTGCCTTGGCGTCGACTGCTTCGGGGAGGTCCGCGTGTTCGCTCATCCCGTCATTATGGTGACCCCCGCCGACCGTCCTGAGGCGGGATGTCCCTACGGGGCGGTAGCTTTCGGCCATGCCCGATCTCGCCTTCCCCCCGATGCTGGCCGACCTCGCCCGGATCGGGGCCACCGGCCCACCCGAGTTCGAGATGTACGAGCGGTTCGAGGATCCCGACGACACCGCGTGGTGGTACCGGCAGTGGACCGGCAACGATGAGGCCGACGGGAGCGAGTTCCGCTTCTTCGGGATGGAGGGCGCGGGCGGTTACGTCGGCCTGTGGCTGGTCCGGGAGGGGCGGCCCCTGACGGAGCAGCCCGTGGTGTACCTCGGGTCGGAGGGGCAGACCGCGGTGATGGCCGCGGACCTGGCGTCCTTCCTGTGGCTGCTGGCCCAGGGGATCGGACCGTGCGAGGTCGCCTACGACGAGGAGCCCGAGGGCGTCGATCCCGACGCGGTGGCGATCGCCGAGCGCCACGCCCCGGACTCGCGGCGGCCGTGGCGGGAGATCCTCCGGCTGGCCGGGGAGGAGTTCCCCGACTTCGAGGGGTACGTCGACGACCAGTGCCGCTGAGCGGACGGTCGCAGCGACAGGCGCGACGAGCCGTCCGGCCGCTGTGCGAGCGCGGCCCGCGGGCGGGTGAGCCGGGTGAATTCTCCTCTGGACGGAGGGCGTTCCGAAGAACCGGCCGGGGGTGGCCACTATCGGCCCCGGTGAAACGGACTACCCCGGATGGCGCCCGGGCATCCATCCGTACGGCTGCTGTCGGATGCAGCCGTTCCGATGTGCGATCGGGTGAAGAATTCCGACGGCGTGAATGTGATCAGGACAGCTGGTCGCGGTCGGATTTTCTCTTCCCCCGTTCCTCCACCCCGAGCCGAGGAGAGATATGAAGAAGAAGCTGTTGCTCGTGGCCGCGCTCGCGGCCCTGGTCACCGGATGCGCTCCCGCTGCCGCACAGGCCCCTTCGGACGCCGAGCGCATCGCCGAACTCGAACGGCGTGTGGACGAACTGGAGCGTGAGATCTTCCCGATTCGCTTCGCCACCTACGAGGACGGTTATGACGACGGGGAGGCCAGCGCGTCCGAACATATGGCCTTCGTTCCGAATCCTTGCTCCGGAATCCCGGACCATGCGTACCAGGAAGGTGCCTCTGAGGAGTACAAGCGAGGGTACGACGACGGATTCGCGGACAAGTGGACGGAGTACTGCGGCCCCGAGAACCCGTAAAAGCGATCCGAACGCCTCTGACGGGGCCAGTTGACGAGGGCCGTTCGCCCCTCCCCCTCCGGCAGGGGCGGACGGCGGTCTAGACGACCGCCAGGAGTCCGGGGGCGACGTCCCGCTCCAGGAGCACGCGGACGGTCAGCGGCCCGCCCGCCGAACCGCTCCAGTCCCAGTACGACGCCAGGGCGTCGACGATGCGGAGTCCGAATCCGCCGCCCCGCAGCGGGTCCCCTCCCTCCTCGATCCGGGGCACCGGGATCGTCGGGCCGGGGCGGGGACCGTTGTCGGTGACGGTCAGGATGAGGACGTGGCGGCGGCGCTCGACCACCACCGTCACGGCCCCGCCGGGGTCGCCGGACCGGGTGTGCCGGTGGGCGTTGGTCACCAGTTCGCTGGCCACCGCGACCAGAGGGAAGGCCGCGTTGGGCGTGGTGCGGGCGATCTGGTGCGCCCACACGCGGGCGATACGGACGTGGCCCGGGTCGTGGCCGAGCACGATCCCGCACCGGTGGGGATCGGCGAAGCTCAGCCGCCGGGGCGGTGGGACGATCGCGGTGCGCTGGCGGGGGACGCCCGTCGCGGGCTCGCGTCGCGGAGTAGCCTCGTTCATGTTCGTACCTGTCGTCCTGAGAGCGCGGGTGTGAACCGGGTCCCGGGGCCGTTGAAGCGATCGCCGGGACTTCCTCGTTCCTCAGGCTGTGGCAGGGGCCGGACGCGAGGAAAGCGGTTCTACGGGATGGCGGGGATCTGGGGACTTCCGTACGTACGCGTACGCGTTCACTGACAGGCTGTACGCATGGACGAACCCCAAAAGCCGGAGTGGGTCAGGTTCGGTCAGCGGGTGAAGCGGCTGCGTAGGCGGCAGGGGCTTTCGCTCAACGAACTCGCCAGGAGGACGGACTGGTCGGCGTCCTACCTCGGCAAGATCGAGAACGCGACAAGAGCCCCGAACGGGGACGTGGTGACCGCGCTGGATCGTGCGCTGCGTACGAACGGCGCCCTGCTCCGCGAGTGGGGGGACGTGCTCAAGGCGAGGACGGAGCCCGAGTGGTACCGGCAGTCGCGTGACTACGAGAAGCGCGCCCGGGAGATCCGCTTCTTCCATCCCCTGGTCGTTCCGGGCTTCTTCCAGACTTCCGAGTACGCACGGCTGCTCATCTCACAGTCGGTCCCGGGCGCGTCGGAGGACCACATCCAGAACGTCATCCGTACCCGGGCATCGTGGCGCGCGGACCTGAGAACCGACGCTGGCCTGGCCCTCAACGTCATCCTGGCCGAGACCGCGCTCTCGCTGCCGATGCCAGCCGAGGTCATGGGTGAGCAGATCGAGCGGCTCGTCCAGGAATCCGAACGGGCCAACATCACCGTCCAGATCCTCCCGGCGGGGGTACCCGACCTCGCCTGGATCAATGGACCATTCAGGTTGATATACATCGGGGACGAGCAGGCCGTCCTGTGCGTGGAGCACCCGGTTGGGGAGCTCCTCTTCGCCGACACCCGTGAGATCCGCAACCTGGAGGCGGTCTTCGGCAGGCTCCAGGCGTGGGCACTCCCCCCGGACTCCTCAGCGCGGAAGTTGAAAGAGATGAGGCAGGCACTGTGAACAGCTGGCACAAGTCGAGCTACAGCATGCGCGATCAGAGCTGCGTGGAGGTCAACGAAACCCCCCAGACCGTCCTGATCCGTGACACCCAGAACAGAGAACTCGGGCACCTCACGTTCGGTGCCGCCGAGTGGACCTCCCTCGTGGACTCCCTCAGGCGGCACGGCTGAGCACCACACGCACCATGGGGCGCCCCTCCGTTCGGAGGAGGCGCCCCTTTCGCTTTCACGGGCACTCCGCGCAGCACACCAATTCAGGCAAACATCACCAATAAAACTATCGCGACAAAACGGGCTGGTTCTTCTCCCCACCCGCCCTGAACTGGCACAACAAGAAACCTGGTTCTCCCGGCCCACCTTTCCCACCGAAAATTTCGCTCCTCCCCCCGAACTCCCCTAATCTGTGTCCCAACCACAACCGCACACACGAAGACCCCGCGACGTTTGAAAGACATCCGGGGCCGTGGCCAGCAACTCAACTCTTTAACCGAAAGATTGCCGACATGGCCTATTCTATCCCTGCCCTCCTGCGCCCAACCCTGGAGATCCTGAGGGCCCTCCTCTCCCCCGCGCGCGGGCGCCACTCCGCTGCCGCCGCCCGCCGTCGCCGCTCCACCCGGGTCCGCCGCTACGCGCCGATGCCCGCTCCGGAGCAGGCCGCCGCCCCGGCTTCCCGACCCGCTCCCCGGCTGACCCCGCCGCCCGCGCCGGTCCCGGCCGACGATGTCGCCCTCGTGCGCCCCTACTACACCGCCCACGAACGCGACCTCTCCCGCGCCCAGCACGGGGCCGCCGCCCGCCTGCGCTCCTGGGGAGCCAGCCCCGACCCGATCCCCGCGCCCCGGACGATCCCCGAGGGCGATCTCCTCGCGCCCGACCATCCCTCGTTCACCGCCCGGAACCGGACGGCGGTGGCCGTCTGATGCGCACCGCCACCGAGGAACCCCGCCCGCTCGTGTTCTGGGAGCACCGCGTCTACCCCGGCGGCCTCGCCCGCCTTTGAATGCATCATGCTTCCAATGGAGATGGAATGCTTTCATGACTGCTCTCACCATCCGCGACATGCCGGAAGAAGTCGTCAGGGAGATGAGGATCCGCGCCGCCAAGGCCGGGCAGTCCCTCCAGGCGTACGCCCGCACCGTGCTCACCCGTGACGTCTCCAAGCCCACCCTGGCCGACGCCGTGGAGGCCGCCCGTCGTACCGCTCAGTCTGACGTCACCGTCTCCGACGTCCTGACCGCCATCGATGAGGGGCGAGCCGGACGTTGATCGTCACAGACCACTCAGCGCTCGTCGAGATGCTGACAGCGGTCGGCCCGGTCGGTTCGGCTGTGGCCGACCGGGTGGCCGAAGACGACCTCCTGTGTGCCCCGTACCTTCTCGACACCGAGGTCATGTCGGCACTCCTCGGCATGGCTCGCGGCGGGAAGATCACGCCGGACCAGGCGGACGCGGCGATACTCGCCTATGGACGGCTACCGATCGACCGATACGACGCGCTTCCCCTGTGGCCCCGTGTGAAGGTGCTCCGCGCGAACCTGTCCGCCTACGACGCCACCTATGTGGCACTGGCCGAAGCCCTGGGAGGCACGCTGGTCACCAGCGATGCCCGCATAGCCCGCAGCGGTGCGGCCCGATGCCCGATCGAGGTCTTCGACTAGGACGAACGCGAACCCGCGCCGGGGTCCGGCCACATCCGGCCTGACTATCGACCCTGCTCGAGGCGGGCGACTACCCTCGGGTGCGCACCACGGCCCCATGCCTCCCGCGTCACCGTTCCCCGAGGAGCCCCGTGAACTCCATCCCTCTCCCGTTCCTGGTGGGCCCGGTCCTGACCTCGCTCACGGGTATCGGCATCATCGTCTGCGGCCTCATGGCCCCGGTGGGCCGCAAGGGCCTCACTCTGACCAGCGGCGCTCTCGTCCTGGTCAGCGGGGCCACCGACCTGATTCTCGCGCTCTGGTCCATCCCGATCCACTCGTTCATCGGCCCGTATCTCGGCTTCAACGCGGCCGGTCTCGTGATCGATTTCATCTCCTACCTGTCCTTCGCCCTGTTCGGCGCCGGGATCATCCTCCTGGTGTTCGCCGCCACGCGCCGCCACGCGAAACCCGCCGTCAGCCCCGCACCAGGTGCACCGCGACCGCCCCAGGGCCCCCACCAGACCGGTCCCGTGGTCAAGCGCTGACCTCACCGACAACGACAGCGGAGCCAATCATGATCTACCTCGTTCTCAGCATCCTGTTCACCATCGCGGCGCACCTCGTACCCGGCGTCATCGCGCTGGTGCGCGCCGCCGGGTCACCCAGCGGCAAGGGGCTCATCTTCGCTGGCGGTGGACTGCTCGCCCTGTGCGGGGTTGCCATCATCGGGTGGCGAATCTGGTACGACTTCGCCATCTTGGCTCCGTTCGGGAACACGGTCGCCGGGGGACCGATGCCGTACATGGGGCTGGTCGCCACCTACAACATCGTCCGCCCCGTCCTGGTGACCATCGCGATCGGTCTGCTGCTGTTCGCCGTGCTCAGCGCGCGCGGCAAGGGTCAGCCCACCGCCCCGGCACCGCACGGATTCCCGCAGCACCAGCCCGCCCAAGGCCACCACGTCCCACCGCACCACCCGGGCCACCCGGGTCAGCCGGGCCACCCGGGTCAGCCGTACGGTCACCAGGCCCCGGGCGCTCCCCAGCAGCGGTTCCAGGCGCCCCAGCAACCCCAGCCGCCGCAGGCACCGACCGGCCCCCAGCACCCCGGTCAGCCTCAGGCCCCCTCAGGTCCCCAACGGCCCCAGGGACCCACGGGACCCACGGGACCCCAGCCGCCACAGGGTCCCCAACCCGGCCAGCGGTAAGAGCAACCCCATCGCGACCTGCGCGTTTCCCCGAGTCCATCCGAGGCTGATCGAATCATGACCGTGGACGAACCCCAGACACGCACCGACGCCCGCAGCCCCGAACGTCTCGAACGGTGGCAGAACGCCACCGAGTGGCCCCTGCTCGCCCTGGCCGTGGGCTTCCTGGCCGCCTACGCCTGGCCGATCCTCGACGCCGACCTGTCCGAACAGTGGCAGGACGTCTGCTCCGCCGCCGCGTGGGTGGTCTGGTTCGCGTTCACCGTCGACTACGCCGCCCGCCTGTACCTGGCCCCGGACCGGTGGGCGTTCGTCCGCGCCAACCTCCTCGACCTGGCCGTCTGCCTGCTGCCGATGCTGCGCCCCCTGCGGCTGGTGCGGCTGCTCAGCGTGGTGTCCATCCTGCACCGGAAGCTGTCGGTGTCCGCGCGCGGGAACGTGGTGCTCTACACCGCCACGCTCACCGTGATCATCCTGCTCGTGGCCTCGCTCGCCGTCCTGAAGGCCGAGCGCGACGCCCCGGGCGCCAACATCACCACCATCGGCGACGCCTCCTGGTGGACCCTGGTGACGATCTCCACGGTCGGCTACGGCGACCACTACCCGGTGACGGACACGGGACGGCTGATCGCGATCTGCCTGTTCATCGTGGGCATCGCCCTGCTCGGTGTCATCACCGGCGTCCTGGCCTCCTGGTTCGTCAAGACCATCGAGGGTGAGAAGAGGGACGCCGAGGACGCTCTCACGAGGGTGGAGCTGCGCGAACTCCGGTCGCTGGTCGTCGACCTCAAGGCCGAACTCGACCGCACCCGGGCCGGGAACGGGCGGGTGGACGAAGGCGGGAACGGTCAGGTGACCGGACGCGTCACCGAACCGGCCGACCGCTCCGACTGAGCGGTGGCCCGGTGTCAGGGAGCCCCGACGGAGGAGACGACGTACCGGGCCACCGAGGCCGACACGATCTCCTCCTCCTGGTCCTCGGCGGGTCCGGAACCCCGGAAGCGCTCCAGGTCGGCCTCGGACTCCCACCGTTCGTAGATGTTGATCCTCGCGGGGTCGAGCAGGTCCGGGGAGAGCGCGAAGTCCAGGCACCCCGGCGCGGAACGAGCCTGTTCCACGACCGCGGAGCAGCCCCGGAGGTAGGCGTCGCGGTCCGACGCATCCACAGTGATGCTTCCGGCGATGATGAGCACGGTCGTCGTCCTCTCGGTAGGGGGTGGCCGGTCGCGGCCAGCTTAGGGAGGAGGGACGACGATCCGCCCGGTCCCGGGCACACGCGTCCCCGGTGCCCCTACTCCGGACGGGTGTACACCAGCGAGTACCGCCACATGAGCAGACGGCGCAGGTGCGCTCCGGGCAGGTGCCGTGCGGCGGTGGCGCCGATCTCCCGCAGGCTCGTCTCCGGGTCGCGCATGGGCATCCTCTCGGCACCGTCACAGATCCGCGCCAGGTCGGGTGTGCCCGTCGCGAGTCGGGCCGCGCGCAGCCCCAGACCGATCGCCCACTGCGGCCCGAGCGCGACCAGGCCGGCGGCGAGGTCTCCCCACCCCTCCTCGCGGTAGAGGCCGAGGACGGCCAGGGCCCCGCCGGGTTCCAGGAGGGAGGACAGCCGTTCGAGGGTCGGGCCGAGGGGCATGTGGTGCACGCTGGCGATGGCGCTGACGAAGCCGTACCCCTCGGGGGCGAGCTCGGCCTCCTCCAGACGGGCGTGCTGGTAGCGCACGGGCAGGCGGGGCGGCGTCCGTTCGCGGGCGAGCCCGACCATGTCCGCCGACGCGTCCACGGCGTCGACGGTCAGGCCGCGCTGGGCCAGCGCCCGGGCAAACCGCCCGTCACCGCACCCGACGTCGAGGGCGCGGCTCCGGCCAGAGGGCACCTGGCGGAGGAGATGACCGTGATAGTGGCTGTTGTGGTCCCACGACAGATCGATGGGACTGGAGGGCAGGAGTCGGGTCACGCTCCCGAAGACTACCCAGCCTGACGCTTGGCCTCCAGGGCGTCCATGGCGGCGATGGCGGTGGCCACGGTCTGGTGGACCGGGACCTGGCGGTGCAGGCCGACCAGGCGGACGACCTTGGTGACGCGCTCGTTCAACGCGGCCAGCGCGAGGGAGCCGCCCTGTTCACGGACGGTTCGGTAGGCGTTGATGATGACGTTGAGTCCGCTGGAGTCCATGAAGTCCAGGGCGGACAGGTCCAGGATCAGGAACGACCCGTGGTCGTCGATCGCGGACTCGATGTGCTGCTGGAGGTCGGCGGCGGTCGCGATGTCGAGCTCACCCTCGATCGCGACGATGACACTGCGGCTGTCTACTCGCGTGCTCAGTCCAAGCCTGTGCACGATCACTCCTCCCGGCCCCACGTCGGATGGCGGGGGTCCCTTCGTCTCACCATACGCAGACTGGCGGACCGCGCCGTCGGCGATCGGCCCCACTCCCACAGAGCCGACCACCGAGGGGACGAAGCTGGCGCGTCCGCGAGTCTGGTAAGTCGTTGGACACACACGGTATAGGCGAACGGGCCGTTCGGGAATGCCATCGGAGAAGAAATTTTCGCCTCTTGGGCACGAACCCGGTCCGGCAGGCCCGTTTTCGCCCGTTGACACCGTGTTATTTCACGACATGAGAGCCGGTTTTTCCGCCCGTGAAAAGCCCGTGGCCGGCGTCACACTACCCACCGTCACTTTCGGTTCACTCGTCCGAGGAACGCTCACTCCGTGTGATCGTTCGCGTGAAGGACTCGACGAGTCCACGCGCCGCCAGGGTCGCGGTGGTCTCCCCGGAGCGTACCTCCTCCTCCAACCGCGGGATGAGCTCGCTCACCCCCGGATCGCGCAGGAACGTGTCCATCACCTGGTCGCGCACCTGGTCCCACATCCAGCTGACCCGCTGGCGGCTGCGGCGCTCCTCCAGCCCGCCGCCGCGCTCCAGCACGGCGCGGTGCTCGACCACGGTCTCCCACACCTCGTCCAGCCCGTCCCCGGTCAGGGCGCTGCACGTCAGCACGGGCGGGCGCCAGTCGGGGTGCACCGGCTGGAGCAGGCGCATCGCGCGGGACAGTTCCCGGGCGGCCCGGCGCGCGTCGTCGGCGTGCGGTCCGTCGGCCTTGTTCACCGCGACCACGTCGACCAGCTCCAGGACCCCCTTCTTGATGCCCTGCAGCTGGTCGCCCGTGCGCGCGAGGGTGAGGAAGAGAAAGCAGTCGACCATCGCGGCCACGGTGACCTCGGACTGGCCGACGCCGACCGTCTCCACCAGCACCACGTCGAACCCGGCGGCCTCCATGAGCAGCATGGTCTCCCGGGTGGCCCGGGCGACCCCGCCCAGCGTGCCCGCCGTCGGCGAGGGGCGGATGAACGCGTTGGGGTCCACCGACAGGTGGGCCATCCGCGTCTTGTCACCGAGGATGCTGCCGCCGGTCCGGGTGGAGGAGGGGTCGACCGCCAGCACCGCCACCCGGTGACCGGCCGCGGTGAGCCGCCCGCCGAGCGCGTCGATGAAGGTGGACTTGCCGACCCCGGGCACCCCGGTGATCCCGACCCGCCGCGCCTTGCCCGTGTGCGGGAGCAACCGGACCAGCAGCTCCTGGGCAGCCCGCGCGTGGTCGGGGCGGCGGGACTCCACGAGGGTGATCGCCCTCGCCAGGGTCGGCCGATGCCCGGCCAGCACCCCCTCGGCCAGGGCGTCCACGTCCACCGGTCGGCGTCCACGGCCGCGCGTCGTGGCGGCCGTGCCGTCATCGGCCACTCTCACTCCCCTTCCCGATGGTCGAGCCGCTCCTCCAGTTGGTCGAGCAGGTCGATCGCGGCCTCCGCGATCACCGTCCCCGGCGGGAAGATCGCGGACGCGCCCATCTCCCGCAACGGCTCGAAGTCCGCCGGGGGGATCACGCCGCCGACGACGATCATGATGTCCTCGCGGTCGAGCTTGGCCAGCTCCTCCCGCAGCGCCGGGACCAGCGTGAGGTGCCCGGCCGCGAGCGAGGACACCCCGACCACGTGGACGTCGGCCTCCACGGCCTGGACCGCCACCTCGGCGGGGGTCTGGAACAGCGGGCCGACATCGACGTCGAAGCCCAGGTCGGCGAAGGCGGTCGCGATGACCTTCTGCCCCCGGTCGTGCCCGTCCTGGCCCATCTTGGCGACCAGGATGCGGGGGCGGCGCCCCTCGGTCTCGGCGAACTCGTCGACACGGGCGCCGACCCGCTCCATCAGCCCCGCCGCGTCGCCGCTTCCGGCGGCCTCGTCCCTGTACACACCCTGGATGGTACGGATCTGACCGGAGTGACGGCTGAACACCTTCTCCATCGCGTCGGAGATCTCCCCCACGGTGGCCTTGGCGCGGGCCGCGTCCACGGCGGCGGCGAGGAGGTTGTTGGTGAGCGACTCGTCGGCGACGGACTCGCGCCCGGCGGCTTCGGTGAGCGCGTCCAGGGCGGCGCGCACGGCCGTCTCGTCGCGCTCCTCCCGCAGGCGGCGGAGCTTGTCGAGCTGCTGGGCGCGCACCTCGGCGTTGTCGACCTTGAGCACGTCGATCTCGTCGTGGGTGTCGGGCCGGTACTTGTTGACGCCGATCACCGGCTGACGCCCCGAGTCGATCCGCGCCTGGGTGCGCGCGGCGGCCTCCTCGATGCGCATCTTGGGCAGACCGGCGTCGATGGCCGCGGCCATGCCGCCCGCCTTCTCGACCTCCTGGATGTGCGCCCACGCCTTGGCGGCCAGCTCCTGGGTGAGCCGTTCGACGTAGTAGCTGCCGCCCCACGGGTCGACCACCCGCGTGGTGCCGGACTCCTGCTGCAACAGCAGTTGCGTGTTGCGGGCGATGCGCGCGGAGAAGTCGGTGGGCAGGGCGAGCGCCTCGTCGAGGGCGTTGGTGTGCAGGGACTGGGTGTGCCCCTGGGTCGCGGCCATCGCCTCCACGCAGGTGCGGGCGACGTTGTTGAACACGTCCTGGGCGGTGAGCGACCACCCCGAGGTCTGGGAGTGGGTGCGCAGGCTCAGCGACTTGTCCTTGACCGCCCCCAGGTCCCTGACCAGGCGCGCCCACAGCAGGCGGGCGGCGCGCAGCTTGGCGACCTCCATGAAGAAGTTCATGCCGATCGCCCAGAAGAACGACAGGCGCGGCGCGAACCGGTCGACGTCCAGGCCGGAGCGCTGACCGGCGCGGATGTACTCCACGCCGTCGGCGAGCGTGTAGGCCAGCTCCAGGTCGGCCGTGGCCCCGGCCTCCTGCATGTGGTAGCCGGAGATGGAGATGGAGTTGAACCGCGGCATCCGCTGCGAGGTGTAGGCGAAGATGTCGGAGATGATCCGCATCGACGGCCGCGGCGGGTAGATGTAGGTGTTGCGGACCATGAACTCCTTGAGGATGTCGTTCTGGATGGTCCCCGACAGCTGCTCGGGGGACACACCCTGCTCCTCGGCGGCGACGATGTACAGCGCCAGGACGGGCAGCACCGCGCCGTTCATGGTCATGGACACGCTCATGCGGTCCAACGGGATGCCGTCGAACAGCTGGCGCATGTCGTAGATGGAGTCGATCGCCACCCCGGCCATGCCGACGTCACCGGCCACGCGGGGGTGGTCGGAGTCGTAGCCGCGGTGGGTGGCCAGGTCGAAGGCGACGGACAGGCCCTTCTGGCCGGCCGCCAGGTTGCGCCGGTAGAAGGCGTTGGACGCCTCGGCGGTGGAGAAGCCCGCGTACTGGCGGATGGTCCAGGGCTGGTTGACGTACATGGTGGGGTAGGGCCCGCGCAGGTACGGGGGGATGCCCGGTAGGCCGCCGACGAAGTCCAGGCCCGCCCGGTCGGCGGGGGTGTACAGCGGCTTGACCGCGATGCCCTCGGGGGTCTCCCACTCCAGGGCGTCGACCGCCTCGCCGCCGCGCTCCTGGACGGCCTCGCGCCAGGCGGCGGCTCCGTCACCGGTGAACTCGGGCGGCTCGGGGGCCACCCGGGAGAAGTCGGGGATCATGCGTTCTCCCCCTCGGAGGTCGCGGGTCGGGTCGGGGTCGGGGGATCGGTGAGCAGGACGTCCAGCAGGTCGGTGAGCAGGGCGACCGCGTCACAGCCCTGGTGGGCGAAGACGTCCACCCCGGCCTCGCGGTAGGTGTCCCGGGGTGATCCGGCGAGCAGGACGCGGCGGGCGCCCGCCCCCTTCAGCGCGCGGGCGGTGGCCTCGGCGTGCTCGGCGTAGACCTTGTCCGACGAGCAGATGACCGCGACCCGGCAGCCGGAGGCGGCGAAGGCGCGCGCGGCCGTGTCGGCGTCGTCGAGCGGGCCGGGCCGCTCGACCGCGACGCCGCCCGCCGCGAGCAGGTTCGCGGCGAACGAGGCGCGGGCGGTGTGCGCGGCGACCGGGCCGAGCGTGGCCAGGAATGCGGTCGGCCGGTGTCCGGTGTCGCCGGTCTGGGCGTCGCCGCGGTCGCGCAGGGCCTCGAACTCCTGGGCGTAGCGCCGGACGGGGAACCCCTTCGACCGGTGCGGGCCGACGGGCAGGCGCACCGGATCGGCGGGCCGGACCAGCGGCGCCTCGTCGAGGTCGGGGAACTCGCTGACGCCGGTCAGCGGTGCGCGCCGGTGCGCGATGTCGATCCGGCGGCGCTCCCACACCTCGTCGACGCGCTCGCGCAGCAGTCCGCTGGCGAGGGCGTCGGCGGCGCCGCCCTCGGCCTCCAACTCCTGGAAGAACGCCCAGCCGGCGCGGTAGAGGTCGCGGGTGAGCGCCTCGACGTAGAAGGAGCCGCCCGCCGGGTCGATGACCTGGGCCAGGTGGGACTCCTCGATGAGCAGTGACTGCGTGTTGCGGGCGATCCGGCGCGCGAAGTCGTCGGGCAGGCCCACGGCGGAGTCGAAGGGGGCCACGGTGACCGCGTCGGCGCCCCCGACCCCGGCGGCGAAGCACGCGACGGTGGTGCGCAGCATGTTGACGTGCGGGTCCCGGCGGGTGGTCATGGCCTCGGAGGTGGTGACGTGCAGGCGCATGGCGCGCTGGTCGGCGGCCAGACCGCAGGCGGCCAGGACCTGGTTCCACATGGCGCGGACGGCGCGGAGCTTGGCGATGACCGTGAACTGGTCGGCGTTGGCGGCCAGGCGGAACTCGATCCGGCGCGCGGCGTCGGCCGGGTCCATCCCGGCCTCGTGCAGGGCGCGCAGGTAGGCGGTGCCGGCGGCGATCGCGGAACCGAGTTCCTGGGCCTCGGAGCCGCCCGCCTCGTGCGCGAGTGTGCCGTCGGCGATCAGCAGGCCGAGTCCGGGACGGCCCGCCGCGCACTCGACCGCGAATCGGACGGGGCCTTCGAGGTCGGGCCGCTCCCCCGCCCGGGCGGCGGTGGTCAACGGGTCGATGCCCAGGTGGGAGATGATCCGGCCGTCGGGGACCCCGGCGTCGGCGTGCGCCTCCAACAGGGCCCGGGCGGCGTCGGCGTAGTCGGCTCCGGGGTCCAGGACCACGGGTGCCAGGTCGAGGTAGACGTCGGTGAGGGCCTCGCCGAGCGACGCGGTCGGCAGGGCGTCGCCGCCGACTCCGACCCACAGGGAGGCGACGCCGTTCATCAGGTCGGCGTGCAGGCGCCGTGCGAGGGTCTTCGGGTCGGTGTCGGTGTGGCGGGCACGGATGTCCCACCCGTCCGTGGCCGCCCCCTCGGGGCGGTAGCCCCGGGTGAAGGGCGGCTGTCCGGGATAGCCCTGGCCCGTGGGGGCCGGCTCCTCGGTGTAGAGCGGGTCGATCTCGAACCCGTCGTAGGTGGGGGTGGCGAGCACCCCTTCGGGGGTGTCGACGAGCCGTTCCTCGGCGACACCGCTCTTGCGCAGCACTCCCGCGACGAGTTCACGCCACCGCTCGCGGGTGGCTTCGGGGAACCCCTCGGCCAGGTTGGGGGCAGGGTCACTGCCCCCTCTCTCAGCAACGTCCATAATAGAAAATGTTAGAGAATGGCGTTCGGCCCGGCCCCGCCGGGGTGTGGTGCGTGGCACCCGGGCACCGCCACGGAGCTTTCCCGTCCCCTGGCCACCCACTGTATGACACGGGTCACATCACGCCCGGGCGCGGCCCCGTCCGCCCCTCCCGGAACCCCCGTCGTGGCCAGCGGCGCGCCTGCCCGGGTCAGCGGGGTGTGCGGACCTAACCTGGCGGTTGGACGCACCCGGCGGCCAGGGAAAGCAGGTGACCGCCGGTACCGACGGCGGGTGGGCGGATGCGGCTTCGACTCTTCGACGACGACCAGTTCGACTACGAGGCGCTGCTCGCGCTCGGGGCGGCCTACCGCCGTGCCGCCGACGTCGGGGAGGTCCTCGCGACGGCGGCCCGGATCACTCCGGGCGGTGACGCCGAGGCGTGGTTCACCGCGTGGACCGATCTGGCACGCCGGGTCCGCTGGGAGGCCGAGGGGTCCGACGCCCGGGGGCGGCGGGTCAGCGCCGGAGAGGGCTACCTCCGAGCCGCCAAGTACTTCGCCACCGCGCTGGTGGGTGTCGACGCGACCGAGGACCCCGGACGGCTCGTCCCGGTGTTCCACGAGCACCGGGACTGCTTCGAACGCTTCGGCGCCGCCTCCGCGCCTCCCGCGGAACGCGTCGCCATCCCCTACGAGGGCGACATCATGCCCGGATTCCTGTTCAGTCCGCCCGACCGCTCCGGGCCGCTGCCGACGGTCATCGTCAACAACGGCAGCGACGGGGCGATCACCGACGTGTGGTCGCTCGTGGGCGCGGGCGCCGTCGCGCGCGGCCACCGCGTGCTGCTGTTCGACGGGCCGGGTCAGCAGTCGATGCTGTTCCTGCGCGAGGTGCCGTTCCGCCACGACTGGGAGCACGTCATCACCCCGGTCGTCGACTTCCTCCTCGACCGGCCCGACGTCGACCCGGAGCGGATCGCCCTGGTCGGCATCAGCCAGGGCGGATACTGGGTGCCCCGGGCGCTGGCGTTCGAGCACCGGATCGCCGCCGCCGTCGCGGACCCGGGCGTGACGGACGTGTCGACCTCGTGGTGGCGGCACATACCCCGGGAGATGCGCGAACTGTGGGAGGCGGGCGAGCGCGACTCCTTCGACCGGTACATGCGGGAGGGCATCGCCGCCGACCCCGCCAGCGCCGCGATCTGGCGGTGGCGGTCCAAGCCGTACGGCGATCTCTCCCCGTTCGACCTGTTCACGGAGCTCGACCGGTACACACTCGCACCGGTCGTGGACCGCATCACCACACCGCTGCTGATCACCGCGCCCGACGGCGAGGTCTTCTGGCCGGGGCAGTCCGAACAGCTCCACGACGCGCTGCCCGGCCCCAGCGAGTTGGTGCGGTTCACCACCGACGAAGGAGCCAGTCTGCACTGTGAGCCGGCCGGTCGCGCCGTGTTCGAGCAGAGAGTCTTCGACTGGATCGACGAACGGCTGACCTGAGGCGCGCGGACCAGCCGCCCCGGGCCCGTCCGGCGGGCGCGTCGGCGCCGCCCCGACCGCCCTGACGCGGGTCCGCCGTCCAGGCGAGGACGAGTGACCCGCCGATGACCCCGAGCAGCATGCCGAGGAGGAAGCCGCCGAAGTTCGAGGTCGTGAACGAGGCCAGGGCGAGCAGGGTCCCGACAGCGCCGTGGAAGGCGTGGTGGTCGGGCCGCGCCCAGCTCAGCAGCCCGTTGACGATCGACAGGGCACCGATGAGGTAGTGCGAGGAACCGGCGAGCGCCGCGAGGAGGAGCAGGTCGGCGGGGAGCGCGAGCGTCTGCGCGGTGGGGGCGGCCAGGATCTCGGCCCCCGCCACGACGAGGAACAGGCCGCCCCAGAAGGGGCGGCTCCACCGCCAGTGGCGGAATCCGCGCACGGCCGCCCGGAGGCGGCGGCGGAGTCCGCGCGAGACGGTACGCGGGACGGCCAGGGGGTCGGGCATGGTCAGAAGCACTCCGGTACGTCGAACCCGACGGCGAAGTGCGTGTCGGGCAGGCGCAGGTGCGCGGCCGTGATCGCCCTGAGCTTCGACCGGAGGTCGACGAGGAGGAGGGTGTCGGCCTGTTGGCCGAACCCTCCGGGCGGTCCCTGGCCGCCGACCGCCTTGTCCAGGGTGCTGGCGTCCCGGCCGATCTCGACGTTCGTGAACTCCACGTCGGCGGTGAACTCCTCCGCGTCGAACACCACCGAGCTGCCCGTGATCGGCTCGTCGTGGCCCGCGGTGATACGGACCGTGACCGGGCCGAGCGGCGTCTCGAGCAGCGTCGACTGGCACAGGCCGTGGATCTCCACCGACTCCATGGTGGTGACGGCGACCGGGAGGCTGGTGCCGTCGATGGTCTGGTCGAAGGAGCCGAACTGGGTGAATCCCCGGGCGTCCAGGACGTCGGCGGAGACCTTGATCGTGTCCCCCGACACGGCGAAGGCGGCGGCGAGCAGCCCCTGATAACCCATCGTGGCGAGCAGCCCCGCCGCCCCGAGGCCGGGTAGAGCGACCAACGCGAACCTGCGCCACCGGGTACGGCCGCGCGGCGTTCCCTCCGGCACCCCGTCGGGCGCGTCCGCCATATCCCCGCACCCCCAACGGGCCGTGTCCGCTACGCGGCGGCGACAGATCCCCGCTCTGGCGCCGACGCGTCCTCGTGGCGCATCACGTGCGCCTGCTCGACCCTACCCCGATGAGAACCGTGGGCAACTCCACGGACACCGTGAGTCGCGAAGCCGTGGGCGGGGAACACCACGGCACCGGAGGGACGACCGGCTCCCGCTCATCCGCCGCCTGGGACGATCCAGGTCAGCGCGGGTCCGTCCCACCTGTACCGGAGGAAGCTGTCGTCGTAGGGTGGAGAAGAACCGTCTGTGCCCGGGCCGCACGGGCGCCCGGGCCGGGTCTCGGACCGGAGGTGGGCACGATGTCCACGCGCACGCGCAACTGGTTCCGGGTGGCCGCCATGGCCGTCGCCCCGGTGATCCTGCTGGCCGTGCTCCTGTACCACCCCTTCCTGGTGGGCGCCACTCTGTCCTCGGATGTCGTGGTGCAGACGATGGAGGCCGACTCGATGCGGTGGGCCATGGCACACCTGCTGACGGTCGGGGCCCTCGCCCTGTTCGTCCTGGCCTTCCAGGGGCTCCGCAGCCGGCTGAGGGAGGCGGGCGAGCAGCAGTGGAGCTTCTTCGCGCTCCCCCTGGTCATCGTGGCCGGGGTGCTCGTCGCCGCGCTGGCGGGGATGGAGGTGGCCGTCGCGACGGCGATCCCGACGGGCGCCGACACCCTGGCGCTGGTGCAGGCCCTGCAGCCGTGGTTGCTGACGCTGCTGGCGGGCGGCACCGTCGCCTTCCTGCTCGGGTCGCTGGCGTTCGCCGCGGGCGTCGTTCGGGCTGAGATCATGGGCCGGTCGATGACGATCGTGGTGGCGGTCGCCCTGGCCGTGATGGGCCTGGCGGCGGTGACTCCGTTCTTCGGCGCCTTCTACGTGATCGGCCTCGCCGCGATCGTCGCGTTCTGGCCGTTGGCCTGGACGATCGTGCGGACCGAGATCGTGTCGGGGGCCGAGTCGGAGGCGGAGACCGGACCGGAGGCGGAGGCCGAGGAAGCCGAACCGAAGGCGGGAGCCGAGCCGCAGGCGGAGGCCGAGGAGGGCGAGCGGCCCACCACCCCGCGCCCCCGTGCCGCCGCGGAGGAGCGCAAGGGCACCTTCCGGAGCTTCGGACGGCACGGCCCGCGCACCCACCACTGACGTCGCTCCGGCCCTCCTCGGACCGGTCGCCCGAACACGGGCCGAAGCGAAGCGGCAGGCCCCAAAAACTCCGCCTAGCTGCAGAACGTCCCGTTGCGCACGACCCAGTTGTCCTGGATCGAGCCGCCCCAGTCCACGCACTGGCCCGCCGCCGACAGGTACACCGGCCCGGCGTAGGTCTGCCACTGCCCCGGGTCGGTCTGCCACGACGTGCCAGAGCTGAGCTTGAGCGCGGCGTCCATGCTGATCGCGCTGCCCGTGCTGTTCCGGACGGTGACGACGCAGTTCTTCCCCTCCGAGGAGTTGTAGGTGACGAACACCGTGCCTCCGGAGACGTCGGCGCTGCCGAGCACGCCGTACCCGTCCCCGCACTGGCCGCCGTAGCTCGCGGCGGTGGCGGGGGCCGGGGCGGCGAGGGCCACGGTCGCGGCGAGGGCCAGCGCGACTGCGGCCCCGCGTACGAGGGTCCTGTGCATTGCTCTCCTGTCCTTCCTGGCGTTCCCGTCCGTGCGTGTTCGCCCGCCTACCACGGCGGGGTCCCGCTGCCGCTGGTGCGGTGCTGCTCGACCAGCCGAGTGATGGTGATCGTGCCGTCCTCGGCCGTGGTGTAGGTGACCTGCGCCTCGATGGTGCGGCCACCGCTGTTGACGTAGCCGGTCAGCGCCCGGGGGCTGGACGCGACCGTCCCGGAGGCCCCGTTGGCGACCCCTCCGCCCTGGCTCTGGCAGAAGCTCCAGGCGCACGTCACGTCGGCCCCGTCGAGGAGTGCGTACCGGGCGGAACCGCCTTCCGGTCGGAAGGCGACCACGTGGTCGCCGGAGGGGCGTTCACCGCCCGCGCTCACCCCGGAGCCGACCGTGGCCATGGCGGTGGTCGTCTCCCCGCCGCCGTCGGCGTCGTCGGCGTCGCCCTCCTCGCTCTCGGAGGGTTCGTCGGACGGGGAGGCGGACGGGTCCTCGGAGGGTGGGGCGTCTTCGGTGGGCTCCTCGCCCACCGGGCCGGGGCGGCGGGTGTCGCCTTCCTCCCCGGCCTCGCCCTCCTCGGCCGGCTGGTCGGGGGCGTCCTCGAACCAGGCCGCGACGGGCAGCGCGTCCCAGTTCCGCGCGACGGCCACACCGCCAAAGCCCAGGCCCGCGAGGACCACGAGCGCCGCCGCCCCGGCGCCGACGAGGCGCAGGACGCGGCGCCCGGCCCCCGAACCCTTCTCCGGCGCCACGGTGAACGCGCGCTCGGGGGCGGTCTGCACCCCGGTCCAGTTGTTGTCGACCAGGGCGGCCATGGCCCCGCCCGCCGACGAGGCGTCGGGGAGGGGGGCGATCGCACGCCCGGGGTTGCCGACCGCGATCACGCCGTTGACCAGCTCCATCGCGGTCGGGCGGTCCTCCGCCTCCTTGCTCAGGGCGCGGGCGGCCAGGTCGGCGAGGGGGCCGGTGAACCCGGCGGTGTCGGGATCGCCGCTGATCACCCGGTGCGCCACGGCGGCGGGGTCGCCCGAACCGAACGGAGGACGGCCGGTCGCGGCGTAGGAGACGAGCGCGCCCCAGGCGAAGACGTCGTCTGCGGTGCTGGCGGGCCTGCCCTGGTAGTGGTCGGGGCTGATCCACCCGGGCGACCCCATGACGGCGCCGGTGCGGGTGAGCGCGGTCTGGTCGACCGCGCGGGCCACGCCGAAGTCCAGGACCCGGGGCCCCTCGGGCGAGAGGACGATGTTGGCGGGCTTGAGGTCGCGGTGGATGACCCCGGCCGCGTGGATCTGCGCGAGGGCCTCGGCGACGCCGGCGGCCAGACCGAGGAGGAGCCGTTCGTCCAGGGCGCCGTGTTTGCGCATGTAGGCGCTGAGGGTGAGGCCCCGCACGAGCGGGGTGACCAGCCAGGGGCGTTCGGCGTCGGTGTCGGCCGCGAGCAGCGGCACGGCGCAGGCGCCGCCGACCTGGCGCAGCAGGTCGACCTCACGTGTGAAGCGGGCACGGAACTCGGGGTCGGCGGCGTACTCGGCGTGGATGAGCTTGACGGCGACCAGCTCGCCGAGCTGGTCCTGCGCGGCGTACACGACGCCCATACCGCCCGACCCCAGGCGGGAGACCAACCGGTAGGGGCCGATCCGCGTCGGGTCGGAGGGCGTCAGGTCGCTGGCCGTCGTGGGCAGGTTGACGGACGAGGGGGTTGCGCTCACTGGGGACGGGTCCTGGTTCGGATGAGGCGAGTGGAGAGGGGAACGGCACCCGGGGCAGGGGTGGGCCGGGAGGGTCGTGCCGGTATTCGGATAGTAGAGCGTCCCGGACCGGCGCCGGCACGGGAGGCCGGTCGGTCACGGTTCGGGGGGCGGGGCTCCCCCGGGCCCTGCCGCGCTCACGGGTGGGGCACCTTGATCTGCTGGATACGGCCGTCACCGAGGTGCAGGTAGGCGGTGCCGGGCGTCAGCCGGGGGCTGGACACGCCCTTGGGCAGCCGCAGGCCCAGCACTTCGCCGTCGGCCTGGCTCTGCGGCGACAGCAGCGCCCCCACGCGGTTGCGCTTGAGGTGGACGTGCCAGCCGTTGAACCCGCCCTGGAGCGTCTCGTTGGTGCCCGCGGCGACGATGCCCCACCCCGGGCCGACCATGCCACGGGCGATGCGCGTGAACTCCTTGCCCAGGTCGCTGTTGAGCAGCAGGTCCGCGTCGTCGACCACCACCACCGCCGTGTCCGCCTCGAACCTGCCCAGCGCCTCGTGCAGCTGCGACAGCTTCGGCTCGGCCGCGTCGATGACGGCCCGCACGCCCGGACGGGTGCGCAGGTCCGTCAGGCGCGAGCCGCGCGGGGTCACGAGCAGCAGCTCGGTCCCGGCCTCCAGCAGGGACATGGCCATGGTGGTGAGCATGCTGGAGCGGCCCGACTGCGGCGGCCCGCTGACCAGGAAGGTCGGGATACGCGAGAGGTCGGCGCTGACCGCGGACAGCTCGTTGCCGCCCACGCCCAACAGAGCGGAGAGCGGCCGGGCGGGCTCGGTGCGGTACCGGGCCATGTCCGCGTAGCCGATCTGGTCGGGCAGGACGTCCACGCGGAAGGGCCGCGGTCCGTCCCCGGCCTGGGGGCGGCGGGCCACGTAGTCGGCGATGCGCCCCACCTCCGCCGCCTGCGCGGCGCCCTGGAGGTTCCTGGTCAGGAGCGCGATCTGCACCTCCATGGAGTCGCCCGCGCGGAAGGCCCGGCCGTCCGGGACCTCCTCGGGCAGGTCCCGGTGGTTGAGCCCCGCCGCGCCGTAGTCGCCGCGGTCGTTGCAGCGCAGGACCAGGAGCTCCTCGGTGGTGGAGGAGTACTTGGTCCGGGTGAGGACCCGGTCGCCGGTGGCGATGACGTGCAGACCCACGCCCGCGCCGTCGCGCATGAGGGTGGTGACGTCCTCCACGAGGGCGCCGTAGTTGTACTCGCCGAAGGTCTGCTCGAAGGCGTCCAGTCGGTCGATGAACAGCACGATGTGGGCCGGGCGCTCGGCGGCGGGCACGGCCGCGCGCAGCTCCTCCAGGTCGGCGGCCCCGTGCGCGGCCAGCAGCTTCTGCCTGCGGTCGAGTTCCTCACCGATCAGGCCGAGCAGGCGCACGACCCGCTCGCTCTGGGTGCGCTGGGCGACGGCCCCGCAGTGCGGCAGCCGCTCCAGCGGCAGCAGGGCGCCGTTGCCGCAGTCCAGGCCGTACATGTGCACGTCGGTGGGGTGGTGGGCCAGTGCGAGGGAGGCGGCGATCGTCCGCAGGGTCTGGGAGCGGCCGGAACGGCCGGAGCCCATGACGTGCAGGTGCCCGGTCTTGGCCAGGTCGAGCGTGTACGGGAACTGGCGCTGCTGGGAGGGGACGTCGATCAGTCCGACCGGCGCTGGCCGGATCCGTCCGGGCTCGGCGGCGGGCGGACGGCCGCGCAGGAGTTCGGACAGGGTGAGCCCGGTGGGCAGCGCGGGCAGCCACGGGCTGGGCTGGCGGCGCGCCCCCATCCGCTCGGCGGCCTCCTTCACCGCGGAGACCAGGACGGTCAGGTCGGTGACCTCCACGTCGCCGGTCTCCGTCGTGGACTCGGCCGCGGTCGGCGCGGGCAGGGCCAGGTCCGACCACTTGACCGGGTGGACGACCGGGTCGGAGGCGTCGGCCACGGCCACGACGCGGCGGCCGCCGACCCGTCCGGACTGGAACGGCAGCAGGGAGGCGTGACCGAGCCGGGCGTAGGCGCGGCCGGGCGTGTCGATACCGATGTGCGCGGACTCCTGCGCGTCGATGACGTCGCGGCTCTCGCTCTCGTCGGTCATCCGCAGGGCGATGCGCAGGTTGGTGTTGGCGCGGATGTCGTTGGTGACCACTCCGCCGGGGCGCTGGGTGGCCAACACCAGGTGGATGCCGAGCGAACGGCCCCGCTGGGCGATGTTGACCAGGCCCTTGACGAAGTCGGGCAGCTCGCGCGCCATGGACGCGAACTCGTCGATGACCAGCATCAGCCGGGGCATCTGCGGCATGCGCGGATCGCGGTCGAGCAGTTCGAGGTAGTCCTCGATGTCCTTGGCCCCGGCCTTGGCCAGGATGTGCTCGCGGCGGTGCAGTTCGGCGCCGAGGGAGACGAGCGCCCGGCCGACCAGGTGGGTGTCCAGGTCGGTGACCATGCCGACGGTGTGCGGCAGGTCGACGCAGTCCTTGAACGCGCTGCCGCCCTTGTAGTCGACGAGCACGAAGGACATCGATTCGGGGCGGTTGACCGCCGCCAGCGAGGCCACGAGGGTCTGGAGCAGCTCGGACTTACCGGAACCGGTGGTACCGGCGATGAGCGCGTGCGGGCCGTCGCGGCGGATGTCCACGGCGAAGGGGCCGTCCAGGCCCAGGCCCAGAGTGGCGACGGTACTGCGGCCGCCGCCCGCCCAGTGCGCGGCGATGGCCTCGCCGTTCGGCGGTTCCAGGCCGATGACGTCGAGCAGCCGGGCGCTGCGCGGCAGTGATCCGCCGCCCTCGCCGACGCTGCTGTCGCGCATGGGAGCCAGGGCGCGGCCCAGGCGGTCGGCCCACGCGGCGGAGGGGACGTCGGGGCGCACGTCCTCGACGTTGTCGTAGGAGGTCCGGCGCAGCCGCATGCCGTGCGGGGTGATGCTGACGACCGCCTGGCACTCCTCGGGCAGCAGGCGCTCGTCGGCGTCCAGGCACAGGACGTAGATCCCGGCCTCGGGACCCTCGCGCAGGAGCTGCACCACGCCCGGGAGGGAGCGGATGCGGCGGGCGCCGTCGAGCACGACCACGATCGCGGGATCGTCCCCCGCCCCGTCCCGGCGCGCCTTGGTGCGCGACTCCAGGATGACGAGGAGTTCGGAGATGCGGCGGGCGCAGGTGGTGGCGTCGATGCCCATCCGGCTCAGGGAGAGCTGCGGCGTCTCCGAGCGCAGGTGCGGCAGGTAGCGGGTCCACCGCCAGCGGTTGTGGTCCCCCTCCATGGACAGCAGGTACAGGTGCAGCTCGGCCGGGCTGTGCAGGGTGGTGAGCTGGGCGACGAGCCAGCGCTCCAGGGCTTGGGCGCCCTCACCGCTCCCGGCCACGCCCACGACGCCGTTGTCCTTCACCGACACGCTCACGGGCACGTCGCGCATGTCCCACGTGACGTCCCTGCGGTGCTCGTCCTTGGTCGGATCGGTGAGCACCACCTGGGAGGGGATGCTCCCGGTACCCACGCGCAGCTGGGTGAAGTCGTCGTCGGTCTGGCGCCGCTCCCACAGGCGTGAGCGCGGGCCGGTCGCCAGCAGGAGGACGGCGGCGGGGTCGGGGCAGGTGTCACGGAAGCGGCGCTGTTCGGCGACGAGGGCGTCGCGGGCGTCCTTGGTGACGCGTTCGGTCTTCTCCTCGAACTCCGCGAGCTGCTTCTCGTAGCGCACCTTGCTGGTGCGGCGCTGCATGATCTGCGTGAAGGCCACCGAGATCGGCGCGAGAAGGCCGAAGAGCAGCATCTGCGGGCGGTTCATGACGAGCGCGCCGCCGACCGCCATGGTGATCGGGATGAGGATCATCAGGAGCAGCTGCGCGATCGGCCGGTCCGGCGGCTCGGGCGGGCTGGGCAGCTTGAACTTCGTCTTGGTCGGGGCGGGGTGCAGCCGGGGCGGCCGGTTGTAGTCCAGACCGGTCCCGTCCTCGGAGGGCACCACGGAGGCGTCCGCCCGGTGGTTGGGCCACACCTCGAACAGGGTCCCGCCGAGGGTGAGCTGCTCGCCCTGCGGCCATTCGGCGCCGGGGTCGACGGGGTCGCCCTCCAGCGCGCACCCCGAGCCGCCGCTCGTGGACAGGATGGTGACGGTGCCGTCGGGCATGACCCGGATCCGCGCCCAGTACCCGTCGGCGTCCACGGTCAGCACGGCGACCTCGTCGTCCCCGACGAGGTAGTCGCCCGGGTCCAGGCGCGCGACGCGTCCGGCGTCGGGCCCGGAGACCACCCGGACCTCCACCACGCCGGGCGGCTCCCCCTTGACCTCGGCCGGCGCGCCCACCCCGATGACCGAGCCGTCCAGGACACCGGCGTCGGCGAGGGTCGTCCCCGGCGTGAGCGGCCGGTCCCCGACGAAGAGCGGCACCTCCTGCCCCGGCGCCCGGGGCACGGTACGCACGACCGGATCGATCACCTCGGCCAGCTGGTGCACCGTGGCGCTCGGGTCGGCGTCGACGAGGACGTCCAGCCGCAGCGCGGAGGAGGCCACGGGGGCCGAGCCGTCCGGCCCGTGCCCGGACGGGCCGGTGGCGGGTGTCGCGGTGAAGAGGAGGCGCACGGTGGGTACTGCTTCCGGTCGTTCGTCGTCGGGGGATGGAGGTGGGGGGCGGTCCGCGACCGCCCCCGTCCACGTGTCGGGCGGGGTCAGCCGTTGCGGAGGCCCTCGCCGAGCTTGTCGTCGGTCTCGCTGAAGGTGGTGCCGACCTGCTTGACGTACTTGGCGATGCCTTCCAGGCCCTGGTTCACGCTCTCGAACCCGGACTGGAACTCCTCGAAGAACGGACGGAAGTGCTTCTCCGCCGCGGGGGTGCTGTACCCGTCGGCGATGAGGCCGTCGATGCGGCCCTTGATGCCTTCCAGCCGCTCCTGGAACTCGTTGAAGTCCTGGGTGAGGGAGCCCGAGGCCTCATCGGTCTTGTCGCTGTCGACGTTGTACGCGGGCATGTGTCTCTCCTCGTGTGTCGGATCTCGTGCCGGACGAAGTCCGTCGGACCGGCCGGCTCCCCAGCGGAGACCGCGGGCGCGCCCGCGCCGGTCCATTGTCGTGGATATGGCGGTGAACATGGTCATCGGACCCGATCACCGCCGGGTCTGCCCAGTTCAGGAGCTTGGGGTCGCTTCCTCCCAGAACCGGGCGGTACCGGTGATGGCGTCGAAGAGGTCCAGGACCTCCTCGGCCTCCCGGGAGTTGGGGCTGGTGCAGCTGACCATGACGCGTTTGTCCAGGCCGGGGACCTCGAACGCGGTGTGCATCGCCACCGACCGGACGATGGCGTCGTCCATGTCGTGGTCGGTGACGCCGAACACGCGTCCGCACAGTCCGAGCCCGGTGTGGGTCAGGTCGGCGGCGACCTTGCGCAGCCAGGTGCCCTCGCGGGCGGTCGCGGAGCCCGAGTAGACGTTCTCGACCATGCGGACGGGTTCCAGGGCCTGGTCACCGCGCCCGGAGGGGAAGACGAAGACGCACACGGTCGCCATGAAGAAGCCGTCGTCGTACTCCTCGAAGACGCCCGCGGCGGACAGCAGACCGGCCCCGACGGCGTCGTTGGTGACCTGGGCGATGTCGCTGAACAGGTCGTTGAGGGCGCTCATCTCCTCGGGCCGGTTGCCGTACTGCTCCACGGCCTGGGCGCGCATACGGGCGAGCGCGTCGCCGGAGAGGTCGTACTGCTTCCAGTGACCGGGGATGTCGATGTCGAACCCGATCACGTACTCCGGGACGTCCTCCTCGAAGAGGTAGGGCATGGCGGTGTGTCTCCTCGTCGCTCGCGGTCCGTCAGACGGCGACCGGGCCGGGGCCCGGCGGCGGGGGCGGCGTGTCGTTCTTGTTCTCCGAGAGGCTCTTGCCCAGCTCCTCGTCGGCCTCCGTGAAGGTGTCGATGACGGGTGTGAGGGCCTGGAGCAGGGCGCCGAGGTCCTCGGCCTGGCGCTCGTAGTTCTTCTTGCAGTCCTCGCCGTACTCCTTGGCCTTGTCGACCACCTTGGCGGGGCCGATGTCCTCGGCCTTCTCCTCCGGACTCTTGACGTCCTCGTTGGCGAAGGCGTTCTGGATGCGGATGAGGGACCGCTCCATCTCGTGGAGCGCGTCGATGTCGATCTTGACGATCCTGGCCATGGGTGCTTCTCCTTCCTCGGGCGCCGGTCGGTCCTAGCCCCGGTCGGTCAGTCCGTCCCAGAGTTCGCCCGGGGTCCGGTGGGTGATCTCCTCGTGGAGTTCGTTCCGCTGTTGCACCAGGGACTCCCTCTGGTTCTCCGCGGCCTCCCGGAGGGCCTCCAGCCGCTCCAGTTCCTCCGGACCGGCGCCGTTGTTCCTGGCGTTCTCGAGCTGGCTGTCGATCTCCGGAATGAACACGTCGTTGAGGAAATCGATGCTCTTCTTGACATCGTTCAGTTCCCCGGCGGTGTCGACCTGCTCCTCGTACATCGCGTCCATGGTGTCGTCGCGCCACATGTTGCGCGCCGCCTGGTGGGACATCTCCAGGCCGAAGGGGGCGACACCAGGCGGCAGATCCGACATGTCGCCCATCCTGGCCTCGGCCAACCCCTTGGGAACCGACGTCCCCAACTGCGTGAACGCCTGGACGACGTCGGCGGTCTGGATGCCCGCCACTCCGGGCTCCCCGATCCACAGGTGTTCAGCGGCCAACCCGCCGAGGACGTTGAGGACGTTCTTGACGAACGTCTCGCCTGTCTGGACGAGTGTGGTCCGCATCGAGTTCAGTTCCGAGCGCACCGGAGGGTCGCCGTCGCCGGAGGCGTCGTCTCCCCGGCGGTCGTTCCCGGGGGAGCCGTCGGCGTCCGACCGACCGTCGCCGGACTCCGGACGCGTGGAGCCGTCGGTGTCGGTGGTGTCGGTGGTGTCGGTGGTGTCCCTGCGTGCGTCGGGCGCGTCGGAGTCCTGGCGCGGGGTCGGAGCGGACGCGTCCCGACCCGGCGCGGGCGCACCCCCGCCGGACCCCGGTCGGGGCGCATCCGTCCCGGTGTCCGGCCGGGCGGTGGGGATGTCCACGATCTGGACGTCCTGGCGCTCGACGGTGCCGAGCAAACGGGGGGTGGCGGTGGTGACCCGGACCTGGTCCTCGGTGATCCGCAGTTCGGGGCTGTCGTCCCCGCTCGTGACCCGCACCCCGCGCCGACTGTCGCGGACCGTCGTCCCGTTCCCGTCACTCACCTCATTGCGGCCGGACCTCGTCTGGTTGCCGTTGACATCACCGTTCCTGTACTCGACATCGTCCGGGTTGCGCGTGATGTGCGGTGTGCGCGACATGTCGTCGGGCGAGCGGACGATGATCTCGTTGTCCGGGTGGGTGGACGCGGCCATGCTCCCGTCGGAGGTGGTCTCCACACGCCAGCCCGGCGGGACGCGCCCCGCGTCGCCCGCGGTCTCGCCCATGCGGAGCGGGACGGACTCGGGGGTGTCCGGACTCGGTCCGCGCATGGTGGTGCCGTCGGGGCGCACGTCGATCGTGCGACCGCCGCCGTCCCGGACGGTCTGGTTGGAGCCCTTCGGCACGTCCGCGGTGACCTCGTCGCCCCTCGTGCGGACGGTGACTCCGGAATCGGTGGCGACGTGACCCTCCGAGCCCGAGTGCCCGGCGACGGGGTCGCCGGACGGGGTCCTCGTCTCCGCGCCTCCGTGGCCGTCGGAGGTGACCTCCGTGCGCAGCGTGCCGTCACCGACGTGGGAGCCCCGCTCGGTGCTGCCCGCGTGGACGCCGCCGGAGGCGTCGGCGGTCACTCCATCGGGGCCGGATCCGATCCGGTGGAGGTCGGTGGACATATCGGTGGAGACCTTGCCGCCGGGCTCGCCGGGCTGCCGGTTGGTGACCTGGAGCCGGTCCCCGCGGGCGTCCGGGGGCGCGCTGACCGAGACCTCGCCGCCGCGCGAAGCGGTGACGGACCAGCCCCGTGGGTGGTCCGGGTGTCCGGACGGGATGTCCGCACGCACCGTCGGGTCGGAACCCGACGTGACCGTGATCCGGTTCCCGCCCATGTCCATGGTGAACGAGGACGGGTCGTCGCTGGCGTGCGCGGACGACCCACTCGCCCCCGGGTTCGGGCTCAGCGACGGGTACTCGCCCAGAGCCCGGCCGTCCATCCCGTAGGAGCGCGCCGAACCATCCGGACCGCGGACCTCGATCGTGTCCGACGACATCCTGTCCCCGGACACCGGATCCACCCGTCCCGGACGGATCCACACTCCCGAACCGTCCGGGTTCACCACCTGGCCCGGCCAGGCCTGGGTGCCGCCGACCTGCGCGTGCCCGTCCGCGCCCAGGGTCGCGTGCGGGGTGGCCGTCGGGTTGTCGGTGCGGATCTCGGCGCTGCCGTCCTCGCGTACCCGTCCCCCGGAGCCCGCGCCGACCGCCGTGCCCCGGCCGTCGCGGCCCTGCCGCATATCGACTCCCCGGGACTCGTCGGTGACCCGGACCGAGTCCGGCCCCGCCTCGACGCGGCTTCCGTTCGCGTCCAGGGTGGCGGTGTCGGTTCCCCGGTCGTAGCCGTGCGTGGCGCCGTCCCCGGTGTCGACCCGGTAGCCGTCGCTGCCGACCTGCGCGGTCCGCCCGGACCGGGGGTCGGTCACGGTCGTACGCGGTGTGGCGCCGGGCTCGCCCTCAGGGCGGTTGACGCGCGGGCCGTCGTTGAAGCGCAGGTCGACGGCGCCGTCTCCGTTGTGGGTGATCTGGGCGGCGCCGTCACGGGACTGGTTGACCGTGAGGCCGTCGTCCGTGCGGATGGTGGCGCCGTCCCGACCGCGGTAGGCGGAGACGTCGCCGTCCCGGGTCGGGACGCGCACCTCGCCCGGGTGGTCGGCGTGTCCCGGGCGATCGGAGCCGCCGGAACCATTGGAGCTGTAGGAGGGTCCCCGCTCACCGTCGGGGCTGGTGAGGTCGATGGTGCCGGGCTGGCCGCGCTCGCCGTTGGAGACGCTGACCGAGGCGCCGTCCGCGTTCGTGACCTGGAAACCGTTGTCCTGACGCTGGACCGAGGTGCCGTTGACGGTCACGTCGTCGGGGCTGACGGTCATCGTGTAGTCGCCGTCGCCCGTGGGGTAGCGGTAGGTGACGTTCGGCTGCCCGTCGGGGCCCTCGACGGTGCGGTACTCGCCCCGGGCGCCCTCGACGTCGATCCGTTCCCCGGCGGGGGCCGGGGTGTCGGGGGTGGGCGTGTCCTCGGGCCCGGACGTGTCCGGATTCGGGCCGTCCGTCGTCGGCCCGCTGTCCGACGTGGTCGCGTCCGAGGGTCTGGTGGTGTCCGGGTTCGGGGTGGGGCGGTCTGGCTCGTGCGCGGCCGCCGGGTCGTCGGTGTCGGTGGTTCCGTCGCCCGAGGCCCGGGGAGTCGGGGAGGTCGTGTCCCCGGGCGTGTCGGCGTCGCGCTGGCCGGACGAGTCCGGGTCCGGGTCCCCGATCCGGTTCTGCGAGCGCGCCGGGAAGTCGCCGCCGCCGTTGCCCGCCGGGGCGTTCCTGGTCACGGCCACGCCGCCCTCGCCCAGGTCGTCGTACTGGTCGGGGTCGGGTGCGTCGGGCATGCGCGGCTGCGCGGTGTCACCGGAAACGGAGCCCGGGTCACCGTCCGTTCGGGAGGAGGAACCGTCGCCGCCGCTGGACTGGCTGGTCGACGTGTCGCCACCCGACTGGGTGGAACCCGTGTCGCCGCCGTCGGTGTGGGTCGGTCCGGTGTCCCCGGCGGTCTGGGCCGAAGTGGTGTCGGCCGCCTGCGTGGTCTGCGTGTCACCACTGGTCTGGGCCGGGGCCGCGTCCCCGGAGGAGCCCGGGCCCTCGGCCTGGAAGGGCTGCGGGTCGGCACCCGTCTGGGGCGGAGCCGCGCCGTCGGCGCCCGTCGGCGAAACCGAGCCGTCTCCCGAGCCCGGCGTGGCCGGATCGTCCCCGGAACGCGGCGCACCCGCGTCGTTCGCGGCCGTCGGATCGTTCCCGCCACCGTCGGTGGAGCCGCCACCGCCGGAACCGTCGCCGCCCGGAGCGGTGTCCACATCGATGTCGGGGGTATCGATGTCGGGAGTGTTGTCGCCGCCGCCCGAACCCGTGGTCGTGGTGCCGGACGAGCCGGAGCCGCTCGACGAGTGGCTCAGGTCCCACTCGGTCTTGCCCGCGCTGACCCCGGCAGCGGGGAAGTTGGTCGCGGCGGCGCCGATCAGCTCGTTCGTGAGGTTGATATCCTCCCAGCTCGTGCCCCCGGCCATCTGGACCGCGATCGAGGAGCCCATACCGACGGCGGTGTCCTTCGTTCCGGTGGCGACGAAGTCGGCGCCCACCCGGAGTGCGCGGTTCCCGTTGATCGTCGACGACACCGAGGACTTCGCTCTGCCGACGTTCGTCGTCACCGTCTGGACCGCCCGGTTGTTGCGAACCGCGTTGGCGGTGGTCCTGACGCCCCGGCGCACGGGACCGGAGGCCCGGCTAGCGAAGGGGCCCGCGACCCGGGAGACGGCCCGGCCGCCGCGCAGGAGCACACCGCCCGGGATCAGCGACATGGCGTCGAGTCCGAGGGTGAGGACGGTCTCCATGTTGAAGCCGAGCTTGCCCTCGCGGTGCAGCGTGGCGGCGCTGATGGAGAGCGCTGCGATGGCGAGCGCGATGCCCAGACCGGGGATGAAGATCGCGGCGATACCGGCGACCACCATGATCGCGGCGTAGATGAGGGGGTTCTCCTCCACCCACGTGACGATCGCGTCCAACCAGCCCCAGAGCTTGTTCGGGTCGCCCTGCTTGGCGTCCTCCAGGGCGTTCTTGGCGGTCTCGGCGGCCTCGTCCAGGTCGTCGGTGACCCGCCTGAGCCGGACGACGTACTCCTCACGCAGCGGGTCGTCCCCGCCCTCGCCCTCCTTCCAGGTGTCCCGCTCGTCGTCCGCCAGACCGTCGTAGGCGCCCGCCGCGAGGATGGCGACGGTCTCGCTCTTCTCCCTCGCCGCGTCCAGCGCGTCCGCCCACGTCTCCAGGGCCTTGTAGCCCTTCTCGTAGGCGGTGTGCGCCTTGTCCAGGTGCGAGGGGAGTTCCTCGACGAGCTCCTTGAGCGCCTTGATCGTCTCGCCCTCGCCCAGCTTGTCTCCCTCAAGCCTGCGCAGGTCGGTGGCGGCCTGGTCCGCGGCGTCCGCCAGGCGCTCGTAGAAGGTCTTGAGGGAGCGGGCCTCGTAGCTGTTCCACGGAACGGGGTCCCCGGGTTGGTCGAGGAGGTTCCAGCGGAGGTGCTCGCGGGGGTTCGTCGCCACGTTCCGTGATACTCGCTTTCCGGGTTCGAACACGGCGCGGTTCGAGGGAGGACACACGGGACCGGGTGTGACGCGCCGGGGGACTTCGAGGGCCAGTGCCTCGGAAGGGGTGCGAATTCGACATCATAGACTCACACGTCCCAGAGTGAACAGATGCCTCCAGAGCGAGTGCGGTTCCCCGAGCCCGGCGGAATCTTCTGGGACGGCCTCCTCGAAACCCCCCGACCAGCGACGTCATCCACAGGAGAGAGCAGTGACCCTGATCGCGGCGGCACGACCCCCGGCGCCTCCGTCGGCCACCACGCGGGCGCTGCGCGGCGTCTCGGCCCTCGTCACCGGTACCGCCCTCGCCTCGGTCCTCCTCGCGGCGGTCGCCGCCCCCGCACACGCGGACACCGCGACCGGCGGCACCACGGGGACCGACACGACGACCGGCACCGGGGCGGCGACCTACGACATCTGTCCGGAGGTGTACTACTACGTCGTCCCCGAGGGCTCACCCGGACTGGAGGCCATCGCCGACCTGATCCTGGGCGACCCCGAGCGCGCCGACGAGATCTACGAGCTCAACGCCGGACGCGCCCAGGCCGACGGCGGCGCCCTCGGCGAGGACCGCGCGGTACTCCCCGGATGGCGGCTCGTGGTCCCCTTCGACTCCGGCGGCGAGGGTGTGTACACGGGCCTGGACCCCCTGTGCGTCGTCGCCGTCGACCAGGCCAACGCCCTGGGCGTCGCCCCGCCGAGCCCGCCCCCGCCACCGCCCGCCTACACCCCGCCGCCCACCGAGGAGCCCACGGAGCAGGTCACCGACCTCACCCCCGAGGAGGACGAGCCGAAGATCGACCCCAAGCTCCTCGGCGCGGGCGCGGCCGGTCTGATCCTGCTGACCCTGCTCACGCTCTTCTGGCAGCCGGTCCTCGCCGCCGTCGCCTGGCCGTTCCGCAAGCTCTCCGCGCTGCCGTGGCGCACGCCGAAGAAGCCCCGCGCCGCCCGTGCGGCCTCCGCCGCCAAGGAGCGCCGCGCCGCGACCGAGATGATCGCCGCGGACCCCGACGCCGCCGGCCGCGCGGGAGCGGCCCACGCCGACCTGCTCGCCGCCGCGACGGACGGCCCCGTCCGCCCCGTCGCCCTGCTGACCTCGTCCACGGAGACCACCGCCGTCGTACCCGCCGGGTCGACACCGCCGTCGATGTCCTGGCGGGTCGTGGACGCCACCACCTGGCGCCAGGGCGGCGGTCGCGGTCCGGCCACCCCCGTCCACTTCGGCACGGCCACGCTGACCTCCGTGGAGACGGCGGTCCAGGGCGTGCTGGTGTGCCTGGGCAGGCAGCAGGGCACGGACATGCTCGTCCACGTGGACTTCACCCGCCTGCGCGGCCTGCTGGCGGTCGGCGGCGACGAACGGCTGGCGGCGGACACGGTGCGCGTGGTCGCCGACCAGCTGCACGCCGCGGGACTGACCGTCCGTGTGCTCAAGCCCGGCCGCCCGCTGCACGCGCTGGTCCCGAACACCATCCCGACCGTGGTCGCGCCCGACCCCGTCCAGGGCGTGGAGCCCGGCCCCGAACGGCCGGAGGTGGTGTTCGTGCCGCGCGCCCTCGGTCCCGCCGACGAGCACGTCCTGACCAACCTGCCGCCGCACGTGATCGTGGTCGCCGCCGGTACTTCGCGTACCGCACGCTGGCAGTGGGAGGCGCACGAGGACGGCACGGTGGACACCGGAGCGCTCGGGCTCAGAGTCGTCGTCCGGATGCCCGAGCGGCGGTCCTGACCGCTCAGCGGGATGCGCAGCGTGCGCCACGGGCACGCGCTTGAGGACCTCGACGTCACGGGCGCGCGTGACCACGTACCGGCCGTGCCGGGTGAGGACCGGTTCCGCGGAGCGGGGTGTCAGCTGGGGTCGTCCGTCGGCGAGGGGTCCTCCGTCGGCTCCGACGAGGGCTCCTCGTCCGGCGGCGGACCGTAGACGAAGCGCTGCCGGTCCCACACGAGGATGGCGTGACCGCTCTCGTTCACCGCCTCGACGTAGGCGGGCGGGTCCTCGGCGACCACGTCCATCGTGTCCGCCTCCAGGACCAGCTGTTCGCCTCCGCCGTCGCTGCTCCTGGAGTCGGCGTAGACGAGTCCGTCGTGCGTGAACGCGGGGGCGATGGACACGTCGTCCTCCTCCAGGCCCCACAGGACCTCACCCCGCGCGAGGTCGACGGCGACCAGGGTCGCCTCACCGCTCGCCTGGGGGAGCAACAGGGTGCCCGTGGCGTCGTCGTAGAGGCTGCCCGCCCCCTCCGCCGGGTCGAAGGGCTCACCGACCGGGTTGGGGCCGGGCTCCTCCAGGGCCCACAGGAGAGCGCCGTCCTCGCGGTCGTAGGCGGCGAGCGTGGACGGCTCCTCACGCCCCGCCCAGCGCACGATCAGGACGTCTCCGCCCGACTCACCGCCCTCGGCGCCCTCGTCCGACTCCCCGGGCAGCGTGTAACGGCCGAGCACGCTCGGAACCGGGGCCGGGGCGGAGGCGGACCGCCCCAGGTCCTCGTCGACCCCGCTGATCGACCACAGCTCCTCGCCGGGCGAGTCCTCGTCCAGCGAGGCGGCGCGCAGGACGGGACCGCCGGGGGCCACCAGCACCCCGCCGTCCCACGCGGTCACGGGGACGCCCGCCACGGGCACGTCCTCGTCCGCGCGGTCACCGCCGTCCGCGGCGTCCCCGTCCGGTTCCCCGGTGGCCTCCTCGTCGGGCTCCGCGGAGGGCTCCACGTCCTCCGGCGCCGGCGCGTCGAACGCGTACTCCCACAGCGTCGCGCCGTCGACGTCCAGGACCGCGTACTCGCCCCCGGGGTCGTCGAAACTCCACTCGTCCGGGTAGCGCACGGCGACGCCGTCGAGGTAGGCGTCACCCTCCTCCGCGGGCTCCCACACCCGTTCCCCACGCGCGTCGAGGACGTAGGGGCCGTCGTCGTCGGTCATCCGCATGACGGGGGCGCCCGCCTGGTCGGTGTCGAAGCCGCGGAACCTCGCCTCGCCCTCCCAGAGGGTGTCCCCGGTGGCCGCGTCGTGCAGCAGGTGCCGGTCCGCGCCGCCCGAGCTGATGAGGAAGGCCGTCCCGACGGGGCTGATCCGCACTCCGAGGGGGTCGTCGAGGATGTCGGGGACGTCGGCCTCCTCCCCGTGGAGGAAGCGCAGGACCTCACCGTCGACCCCCGGCGGGGCGGCGCCGTCGAACGCGGTCGGCAGCGGCGTGGGCTCGCCCGTGGGCTCGGGGGCGGGCGGCTCCTCGGGGTCGGCGTCGGTGGTGCAGCCCGCGACCAGCAGCACCACGAGACCACAGGACAGCACCTGGGGCGCGCGTGAGCTGCGCATGAACGTGACTCCCCACGAACGATGACGTATACGGCAAATCCTAAGCGGCGCCCGATCGCACCGGCACGGTCGGGCGGCGACTCGTTACGGAGGTGTAAACGTCGTTTGCCGCCGGATCAGGGGTCCACCTCGACGATCGTGGCACCTTGGACCTCGTATTCCGCCCGTCCACCCGTCAGTTCGGCGAGACGGACACCGAAGTCGGGCAGATCGGCCTCGGGCAGGGCCACCTCGATCCGTACCCGGTCCTCGTAGGCGACGTCGCGCACCACCAGCGACGAGTCGCGCAGGTCGCTCTCCAGGCGTCCGCCGAGCACGTAGTCGGCGAACACGTCCACGACCAGCAGTCTCCGCCGTTCCAGGACCCCGAACTCGTCCACGGCGGCGGACACGGCGTTGCCGTAGGCGCGGATGAGACCGCCCGCGCCGAGCTTCACCCCGCCGAAGTAGCGGGTGACCACGGCGACCGTGTCGGTGAGGCGCCGGTGCCGCAGGACCTCCAGCATGGGCACCCCGGCGGTTCCCCCAGGCTCCCCGTCGTCGCTGGACCGCTGGACTCCGCCGTCCTCGCCCAGGACGTAGGCGGTGCAGTTGTGGTTGGCGTTCCAGTGCTCCCTGCGCCGCTCGGCGATGAAGGCGCGGGCCGCGTCCTCGCTGTCCACCCTGGCCAGCGCGCAGATGAACCGGGACTTGCGGATCTCGGTCTCGTGCTCGCCGCCGCGTCTGATCGTTCGCATGTCGCCTGTTCGGCAGGGGTCGTGGGTCGCCTCCAGTCTGCCACCACCGGCGACCCCGCCGCCGGTCGGGCGCGGGTCGCACAATGGACGCATGGACCACACCTCGCTCGACGCCGCCCACGCCCTCGCCGACCCCGTCCGCCGTCGGCTGTACGAGTACGTCGCCGCCTCCGACGGCGACGTCAGCCGGGGCCGGGCCGCCGAGGCCCTGGGGCTCCAGCGCACGCTGGCCGCCCACCACCTGGACCGGCTGGTCGACGCGGGGCTGCTGGAGGTGACCCGCCGCAAGGTGAGCGGGCGCGAGGGCCCCGGGTCGGGTCGCCCGGCCAAGCTCTACCGCCGCTCGGGGCGGGAGCTGTCCCTGCATCTGCCGCCCCGTGACTACGAACTCGCCGCGCGCGTGCTGGCGGAGGCGGTGGACCGGCACGGCGCGGAGGACGCCCTGCACGCGGCGGCCAGGGCGGAGGGCAAGCGGGTCGGCGCGGAGGGCGGGGACACCCCGCTCCCCGAGTTCCTGCGTGAGCGCGGCTACGAGCCGGAGGACGCCGAGGACGGCCTCCGGCTGCGCAACTGCCCGTTCCACTCGCTCGCCCGGGAGTTCCCGCCCCTGGCCTGCGGGCTGAACCTGGAGCTGCTGCGCGGAGCGCTGGAGGCTCGGGGGGAGGACGGCGGGCGCGCTCGGATGGCCCCGGTTCCGGGCCGGTGCTGCGTGGTCGTTTCCAAAAACAATGGAGATTGACATAGAAGTCGGGGCCGTGGTGTGCTGGCCCCATGGACAACCCCACCCCCGCCCCCGCGTACCAGCTCGCCCAACTGAACATCGCCGTCCTCCGCGCGCCGCTCGACGACCCGTCGATGAAGGACTTCACCGACGCGCTCGACCCGATCAACGCCCTCGCCGACGCCTCCCCCGGTTTCGTCTGGCGGTTCATCGAGGACGGCGAGAAGGACGCCACCAACCTGCGCCCGTTCGGCGAGGACCTCCTGCTCAACTTCTCCGTGTGGGAGGACGTCGACGCGCTGTGGGACTTCACCTACCGCAGCGACCACCTGGACTTCCTCCGCAGGCGGCGCGAGTGGTTCGAGCGCATGCGCGAGGCCTTCGTGGTGCTGTGGTGGATCCCGACCGGTACGCTCCCCACAGTCGGCGAGGCCAAGCGACGGCTCGACCTGCTGCGGACGAACGGCCCCTCCCCCGAGGCCTTCGACCTCAGGACCCCGTTCCCGGCCCCGACGCACCACGACCAGCACGCCTAGTTATACAAGGGACACCTTGGGTAACGTTGCGGTCGACCACAGCGATCACACCGGGAGTCCCGTCATGCGCACGACACCGCTCACCGTCGGTCTGGTACTGACCGCGCTCATCGCCACCGGATGCGCCGACGGCGGCTCCGGCACCGAGGGGAACGGTGGCGGCGACACCACCGCCACCGACGCGCCGACCCTCCAGCCCACGGCCTCCCCCAGTGTCACCGCGTCGATCTTCATGCCGCCCGGCGAGAGCGAGGCCGCCATCACCTACGACGAGACCGCCGTTCCCCAGGGCGCGACCTCCGACATCCAGGTCCGCGTCCAGGACGGCGAGACGTACGTGCAGTTCACCGGCACCGGTCTGGAGCCCAACCGGGACTTCGGCGCCCACGTGCACACCCAGCCCTGCGGCGACGACCCCGCGGCGGCGGGCCCGCACTACCAGAACGAGGTGGACCCGGCCGCGGGCGAGGGCGAACCGTCGACCGACCCCGCCTACGCCAACCCCGAGAACGAGGTGTGGCTCGACTTCACCAGCGACGACACCGGCAACGGGTTCGCGTCCGCCACCGTCCCATGGGAGTTCCGCGAGGGTGAGGCCAACTCGGTCGTGCTCCACGAGCACCACACGAGCACGGAGGCGGGCGAGGCGGGCAGCGCCGGTGACCGCCTCGCCTGCGTGACCGTGGAGTTCTAGCCCGGCCGACGTGCCGTCCCGGCACGTTCGCTGGCCGCGGAGCCCGGTCCGACCCGACCATGGCCGGACCGACGTTCCCGGACCCCGCGAGGTACAGCGTGACCGCGACCACCCACCCAGCCCCACCCGACCTGAGCGCACGACGACGGTGGACGGTCCTGTCCGTCTGCTGTCTGAGCATGTTCCTGGTGGGGCTGGACACCACCATCGTCAACGTGGGCCTGCCCGCGATCGGACACGGCCTGGACGTCGGGACCCGCGGCCTCGAATGGGCCGTGGACTCCTACACACTCGTCCTGGCCGGCCTCCTGATCTCCTCTGGAGCCCTGGCGGACCGCTTCGGGCGCCGACGGGTGTTCCAGATCGGGTTGGCCGTCTTCGGCGCGTCCTCGCTCGCCTGCGCGCTCGCCCCGTCGCTGGGCGCCCTCGTGGCGGCCCGCGCCGTGCAGGGGGTCGGCGCCTCGATGCTCAGCCCGGTGGCCCTGGCGATCGTGGTGAACGCGATGCCCGACCCGAGGGAGCGGGCGCGGGCGATCGGTGTCTGGGCGTCGGTCTTCGGGCTGAGCATGGCCGCCGGACCCGTCATGGGCGGCGCGCTCGTGGAGGCGCTCGGCTGGCGTTCGCTGTTCTGGATCAACGCTCCCGTCGTGGTCGCCGCCCTCGCGCTCAGCGCGGTGTTCGTTCCGGAGTCCCAGGCCCGGCGGCCCCGGCGCCTCGACGTCCCGGGCCAGGTCCTGCTGACCGCGGTCATCGCGCTCTCGGTCGGGGTCCTCATCGAGGGGCCGCACGTCGGCTGGACGTCGCCCCCGATGCTGGCGGCGTACGCCTGCGCCGCGGCGGTGACGGTCGGCTTCGTGCGGGTCGAGTCCCGACGACGCGAACCGCTCATCGACCCGCGCCTGCTCGGTCGCCCGGTGTTCGGCGGCGCGGTCCTCGGCGCCGTCGCCGTCTTCGTCGCCCTGAACGCGACCCTGCTGCTCAACACCCTCCACCTGCAGCAGGCCCGGGGGTGGACGGCGCTGGACGCCGGGTTGACGGTCCTGCCCCTGGCCGCCGGGGCGACCGTCTGCGCACCCCTGTCCGGATACCTGGTCAGCCGGTTCGGGCCGCGCCCTCCGCTGTTCCTGGCCGGGGGCTTCATCGCGGCGGGCGGACTCTGCCTCGTCGGCCTCGACGGGGACACGGGGGTCCCGCTGCTGCTGACCGCCCACGCGCTCATCGGCGTCGGGTTCGGCTTCGCCAACGCCCCGATCACCACCACCGCGGTCGGCGGGCTCCCCACCGACCGCGCGGGCGTGGCCGGAGCGATCACGTCCACCGCGCGCCAGTTCGGCGCCGCGCTCGGCATCGCCCTCGCGGGTGGCCTGGTCGCCGGGGCCAGCCCGGCGGAACTCGCGCACGCGTCCCGTCCGGGCTGGATCCTGGTGACCGCCTGCGGCCTGTTCCTGTTCCTGGTCGCCCGCACGGCCCGGTCGGGGACCCCCGCCAGATGAGGGACCCCAGGGTCTGTTCCTTGGCACGGTCACCCGAGGGGGTCACCGTTCGGGCGCCCGAACACGGTCCGAAGCGAAGCGGCAGGACCCCGAGAACACCGCCTAGGGCAGCAGTCGGCGCAGCAGCAGCCGTTCGCCGAGCGTCCAGGCGGTCGTGGTCACCAGGTACAGCCCGGCCGCCAGCGGCACGAACGCCGCGATCACCACGGGCAGGAATCCGATCCACGACAGCGCCGCCGCCACGGGCGGCCGCCCCGACGGGGCGGCCGCCATGGACGGCAGCACGAGGTAGCGGCGGCTGGCCCACGCCAGCGCGGCGAGCAGCACGAGTAGCACCGCGAACACCGGGGCGATCAGGAACCCGTCCGCGCCCGCGCCCAGGGTCGAGCCCAACTCGACGCCGGCGAACGTGTGCTCCAGCAACGGCTCGTCCGCGACCGCGGCGCCCGTGAAGAGGCCGTACACGGCGATGAGCACCGGCGCCTGAGCCAGCCCGGGAAGGCAGCCCGCCAGCGGCGAGGTCCCCGCCTCGGCGAACACCTTCCGCTGCTCCTCGACCAGCCGCGTCGGATCGTTCTTGTGTCGGGCGGTGAGTTCGGCCAAGCGGGGCGCGATCCGGGCCCGGGCCTTCTCCGCCCGTACCTGGGCGACGCCCAGGGGGACGAGCAGCAGTCGGACGAGCATGGTGAGGACGACGACGGCGGCTCCGGCGGCGAACCCTCCGGCGAGCGGGGTGAGGAACGAGGTCAGGGCGGCGAGTACCGCCGAGAGCAGAGAGACGGCGGCCGCGATCGGCCCGAATCCGTACAAGGGTGAGGCCCTTCGTCCGTGTGGGGTGGGTCAGACGTCTGGCCGCTCGCGGAAGGCGCGTGAGCAGGGGCCCGTGCGCGAAAGGCGCGCGGGCGCACCGGAGGAGCGCGCCGTGGGGCGCGCGAAGCCGGTCAGCGCACGGGTTCGGTCAGCGAGCGGCCGGAAGGGCCGCGCCCGGGGCTCTGGGGCGGGGCCTGCCCGCCGCGTCCGGGTCACACAGGGTGAGCACGGGCAGACGTTCCGACCTGCGGCGCATCGCACGCGCCACGGTGCTCGCGGCGTCCGCCGCGGGCCAGGGGCCGATGCCGCACAGGACGTGGAGGGCCAGGGCCGCACCGAGGGCGGCCAGCAGCACCAGGGATCCGGGCTCGGGCACGAGTTCGGTCGGGAACAGGCCCAGGAGGAGGAATTCGAGCAGGGCGAGCAGCAGTGTCACCCCGGCCACCTCCTCCGCTCACTCAGTGCCCGTTCCGGTTCCGCGCTCCGCGGCGGGGCGGGCGCCCCCGATGGACGCCTGCGGCGCGGAACCCGCTCCGTCCGAGCGCCCCGATCCTACCCTCCGACGCCCGGGGCTCCGGAGCCGTTCCACCTGTCGCACGAATCACCCGACACTCCGCCGGGGTTCCCGCCCTTTCGCCTGAACCTGTAGCTAAATGACACAGAGTAACCGTCTCCGTGCCCACCGGCCGCTCACGCGTGCGAACGGGCACGGCCGAAGAGGGGAACCCCGTGCCGATCCGCCCAGCCAACCTCGCCACCATGTCCGCCACCATCGCCGGAGCGGTCTCCGGGATGTCGAACGGGGAGGACGACGCCGCCACGGTGCGGATCACCTTCGAGTCGGGCTTCGAGCAGACGGTCCGCAACGGCGGCTGCCGCACGCTGAAGACCGGCCAGGGCGGTGTCGTGGAGATCGACTCCGAGGCCAACGTCCGGTTCGCGCTCTTCTCCGGGACCAGCTGCCAGGGCAGCCGCGCGCTCGCCTCGGGACACGGGACCGTGCGGTTCGGGAATCCGGTCCTGGCGGGCGCGATCGTCATCGGCTGACATCCGGCGTCCGCACGGACCCCGGCCCCGGACGGAACCGGTCCCGCCGTCCCTATCCGACGTGTCCGCGCACCGACCGACCCGGCGACCGGTCGGTGCGGCGGCCGTCGCGGACGGTGAACTCGCCGCCCACGAGGACGTGTTCGATACCCACCGGCGCCCGGCGGGGCTCGTCGTACGTGGCTCCGGCCGCGACCGTGCCGGGGTCGAAGACCACCAGGTCCGCCACCGCCCCGACGTGGACGACGCCCCGATCGGTGAGGCCGAGTCTGCGGGCCGCGCGTGAGGTGAGGTGGCGGACGCACTCCTCCAGGCTGAGGACGCCGAGCTCCCGGACGTAGTGGCCGAGGTAGCGGGGGAAGGTGCCCCACCCTCGCGGATGGGGGCGGTCCCCGACCAGGATGCCGTCGCTGCCGCCGGTGTGCGAGCTGTGCCGCATGACGGTGCGGACGTTCTCCTCGTTGCCGACCTCCATCAGGCAACCGGACCGCAGCTCGTCCGCGACGAGGAGGTCGAGGAAGAGCTCGCCGGGCTTCGCCCCGCGCGACTCGGCGAGCGCGGCGACCGGCGAACCGACCGCCCACGACAGGGCGGGGTCGCCGACACCCGTGACCACGACGGTGGCCCAGTCCAGCGGTACGCCGTGGTTCCCGTCCGTCCCCTCGACCTCGACCTCGTGCAGGACGCGGGCGCGGATCGCGGGGTCGCGCAACCGGTCCAGGGTCGCCGCGGCACCGCCCTCCTGGACCCAGCTGGGCAGCGGGGCGGCCAGGTAGGTGGCGCTGGCCGTGTACGGGTAGCTGTCCAGGGTGACGTCGAGTCCGTACCGGACCGTGGCCTCGTCGATGGCGTCGAGGACCTCGGGGGCGCGCCCGCGGTTGCGGGGGTAGTTGACGTGGCAGTGCGCGAGGTGGAGGGGGACGTGGGCGCGGCGGGCGACCTCGAGGCACTCCTGGTAGGACTCCACGACGTGGGATCCGTAGTTGCGGTGGTGGGGGCAGTAGTAGCCGCGCGCCACGCGGACGGGTTCGAGGAGATCCACGATCTCGTCGTCGGTGGCGTACATGCCGGGGGTGTAGGTCAGTCCGGTGGAGAGGCCGTGGGCGCCCTCCGCCATGCCCCGGGCGACGATCTCGCGCATCCGTTCGGCCTCGGCGCGCGTGGGCGGTCGGTCCTCGTCCCCGATGACGGCCATGCGGACGTTGCCGTGCGGGACGAGACAGGCCACGTTGACCGGAGCGCCCCGGTCGACGAGGTCCAGGTACTCGCCGACGCCGTGCCAGGAGCGTTCGAGGTGCGGTGTGCCGTTCCACGCGGCGATCCGGCCGCTGATCTCGTCGGCGGTGGCCTCGGTGACGGGCGCGTAGCCGAGTCCGTCCTGCCCGACGACCTCCAGGGTGACGCCCTGGAGGACCTTGGCCTCATGGGCGGGGTCGGCCAGCACGGCGAGGTCGGAGTGGGCGTGCATGTCGATGAAGCCCGGCGCGACGACGAGCCCGCCGACGTCGACGTACTCCCCCGTGCTCCTGGCCCCGCCGGGCGGAACGATGTGGCTGACGCGGCCGCGCGCCAGGACGACGTCGGCGGCACGGGCGGGGGAACCGGTCCCGTCGACCACGCGCCCGCCGGTGAGTACGGTCTCGGACTGCTCGGACTGCACTGTTCCTCCGTTCGGGGTGCGCGCCGCACCCGTTCGGTGAGCCTCCGCCAGTGTTCCGGTGTGACCCAAGATACGCCGCACCCCGACAATGGATAAGTTTGTTTTCTGTTTATGGACGGTGCGGCGGCCCGTGAGTCGGCACGGGCTTCGGCATGAGCGGATGCACGTGCCCCCCATGGCCGCAATCGGTCACGACCGACAAACTGGGCGTTATAACGGACGTAACTCCGGTAGCTTGATGCATCGTCCGTAACCCACATCCCTCCCCCAACAAGAGGAAAACATGCTCATCTGGCGAGGCCGGGGCATTCTCGTCCTGCTCATCGCGGCACCGCTCGGCGGCCTGGGCGCCTTCACCGCCATGACCCTCATCGGGGAGGGCGCCGACCCCATGGGCGCCGGGATCGGCCTACTCCCCGCGGCGGTCGCCGTCTTCTTCCTCGGCAGGAAGCTCAACGCCCCGCGCCAGGGATTCCACCCGGCCACCGGACAACCGGTGCTCCACCGCAACGCGCACACGTTCTTCTTCGTGCCGATGCAGTACTGGGCCTTCATCCTGCCGGTTCCCGCCGTCGCGTTCATCGTCACGGGCCTGTCCGCCCTGGCCTGACCGGAACACGCGTCCCCCGACTCCGGCGGCCCGGCGCCGCCGGGGTTCACTCGTCCTCGGTCTCGAAGTCCGCGAGGCACAGGTCCAGCAGGGCCTGAACCCGGTCGGTGAGCCGCGCCCGATCGTGCGCGCGCAGCGCCGTGGCCCCCTCGATCAGCCGCACCCGGGTCAGGCCCAGCAGCACGGCGGCGACCAGGGAGGCGTGGACCGGCGCCTCGTCGCCCCCGAGGTAGGCGGAGAGGGGTTCGAGCATGGCGGACTTGAGCCGCCCCTCGTACACGGCCTGGAGCTCGGGGTCCCCGGAGGAGTGGTCGAGGGCGCGCTGCAACGCCGTCCCCTCGCCGTACAGGCGGCCGACCGCGTGCTCGGCCAGGCGCCGGGTCAGAGTGCCGGGATCACCTGAGATCAGCCCGGGGAAGACGCCGTCCTCGCGCAGGATCTCGGTGAGGAGACCGCGCTTGGCGCCGAAGTAGCGGTTGATCAGCGCCACGTTGACACCGGCGTGCGCGGCGATCATCCGCGAGGAGACCGCGCCGTACCCCTCACTGGTGAACAGTTCCCGCGCGCTCTCCAGGATGCGGGCACGCGTCGCCTCACGCCCGCGCGCTGGCGCGGAGCCGCCTCCGGTTTCCTCCGGACGGACCATGTGCACACCCTTCGGCGGCCGCGAACTGACTGTCGGATATCCAGGTTGACACCTCTGGGGCCGCGACGCACACCGATACGTCGGACAGATATCGATTTGACAGGTCAACAGCGTTTACATATACCGGACCATGGACGCCCGCCCCCGGCACTCAGCCGCGGGGCTATTCGCGCGTCCGGATTCGGGGGACCCATGGAACAGTCGGTACGAGACGAGCGCGAACCCGGCGGGCGACCCCCCGCCACGACCCCCGAGACCTTCGAGACCTCCGCCCCGTCCCCCGGCCCCGCCACGTCGGACTCCCCGGCGACGACCTCCCGGCCCGCCGTGCGCAGGATCATGGTCGGGCTGGTCCTGGCCATGCTCACCTCGATGCTCACCAACTCGATCATCGGGACCGCGCTGCCGACGATCATGGGTGAACTCGGCGGGCAGGACCGCCTGGCCTGGGTCGCCACCGCCGCCCTCCTGACCATGACCGCGTCCACGCCCGTGTGGGGCAAGCTCTCGGACGTGTGGGGACGCAAGCTCCTCTTCCAGATCGCGCTCGGCGTCTTCATCGTCGCCTCGCTCGCCGCCGGGATGGCCCAGGACGTCAACTCGCTGATCGCCGCCCGCGCCCTCCAGGGCCTGGGCGTCGGCGGCCTGGCCACACTGCCCAACATCATCCTCGGCGACGTCGTCCCGCCGCGCGAACGCGGGCGCTACAGCGGACTGATCGGCATGGTCTTCGGCGTGTCCACCGTCCTCGGACCGCTGGTGGGGGGTTTCCTCGTGGACAGTCCGCTGGGCTGGCGGTGGTGCTTCCTCATCACCGTGCCCCTGGCCGTCGTCGCCTTCGTCGTCATCCAGGTCATGCTCACCCTGCCCGCCCGGCCGCGCCACCGGGCCCCCGTCGACTGGCTGGGCGCCGGGTTGGTCTTCAGCGCCGCCAGCACGCTCATCGTGCTACTGAGCCTGGGCGGATCCCAGATCCCCTGGACCTCGCCGACCGCCATCGCCCTGGGCGTCGGAGCGGTGCTCTTGACCGTGTCCGCCGTCCTCGTCGAACGGCGCGCCGCCGACCCGATCGTCCCCATCCGGCTGTTCCGCGACCGCACGTTCGTCCTCGCCTCGGCGGGCTCGGTCTGCGTCGGCGTGATGATGTTCGGTCTCATCATCTACCTCCCGCAGTACCTGCAGATGGTGCACGGCGCGTCCCCGACGGTCTCCGGCCTGATGACCCTGCCGCTGGTCGTGTCGTTCCTGGTCACGTCGATCGGCTCCGGCTTCGCCGTGAGCGGGAACGGCCGTTGGAAGGGGTACACGGTCACGGGGATGGCGCTGGCCGTCACGGGCTTCGCCGTCCTCGGCCTGGGCCAGGTGCTGCCCGGTCTGGGCCAGGTGCTGCCCGATCTGGCCACGGTCGTCGTCGGTCAGGCACTGGTCGGCCTCGGGATCGGCCTCAACCTCCAGCTCCTGCTGCTCGCCACGCAGAGCGCCCTGCCGACCGGTGACCTCGCGTCGGGCACGGCCACCCTCACCTTCTTCCGCAACCTCGGCGGGTCGACGGGAGTGGCCGCGTTGGGCGCGGTGATGGTGGCGCGACTCGACACGGAGCTGGCGCAGGCGGCGGCGACGGCACGTGCGGACGTGGCGGCCCAGGACGGGCCGGGGGCCGCCGAGGCCGAGGAGTTGTCGGAGAGCCTGGCGCGTGCGGCGGAGTCGGCGCAGGGCTCCCCGGAGCTGGTCCACGCACTCCCCGGCCCCGTCCGGGACGTCATCGTGGGCGCGTTCGACCACGCCATGCAGGGCGTGTTCGTCGCGGGACTCCCCGTCGCCGTGATCGGGCTGGTCGCCGTGCTGTTCATGAGGGGCGTGCCGCTGCGCGGCGGGAGCGCCCCCGAGCGCGTTCCTCAGAGGTAGCGGCGGAAGCCCTCGGCGGAGACGCCGAAGCCGAGGGCCGCGGAGAAGCCGGAGGAGCGGTCGCGGCTCTCGTGCGCGAACAGCTCGACCTTGTAGCACCCGGCACGGGTCGCGCGGTCCAGGGCGTCCTCCATCAGGGCCCGGCCGACACCGCCTCCGCGCCGCTGCGGGTCCACCACCAGGTTGTCCACCACGGCCCAGGGCTGGGCGTCGTGGGTCAGGTTGGCGACGACGAGCAGGTCCAGGGTGCCGATGATCTGTCCGCGCTCCTCGGCGACCAGCACCGTGCGGTCCGGGTCGTTCTCCATCCGCGTCCAGGCGCGGACCGCGGCGGAGGACATGCGAACGTGCGCGCCCTGCGTGTCGGCGGTACCGCCGAGTTCCCTGAGCAGACGCAGAATCGCACCGAGGTCGGACCGGATGGCCGCGCGTATCATCATGGCTGTCGGCATCGTAGCCGACAGCCTGCGACAAGGCGGACGTCACCCTACATCCGGCCACAAAACGGCAAGGGCGCGTTCGGTGGATGCCGCCCGTCGCGAGCGGCGTCTCCGGTGCGGCTCTCGCAAGGCCGAAGAAGGAGTTCCCCTACTGTGCTCCGCTTCGCGAGCTCCGCAGTGTCGCACAGCGGGGGCCCGCCCGGGGTTGGCTGTCGACTGATGAGAACGCGGCGAGAGTTGTGCCGGGGCGTCGCGCAGCAGGGCGAGTGTCCACCGAACACGCCCTAGGGGGCGGGACCGGCGGTCCCACCCCCTGTCGCCCGGCCCTCGGCCGGGTGCGACCGCGGCGCTACTCGTTGCGGATGATCCGCACACCCTCCTGCCCCGCGGCCGGCGGCTGCGGCTGGGCGGACTGCGGACGGCTGTAGACACCGGTGATGTCCGTGTCGGCCGCGCCACTCGGCGGGGTCACGGGCCGCTGGGGACCGCTCGGCCCACCGTGACCTCCCAGAACGGGCGCCCCGGGGGCGGGAGCGCCCGGAGCGGGGACACCGGAGACGGGTGCCCCCGTGGGCGGAGCGGCGGCCTGCGGGGCCCCCGGAGCCGTCCCGTCACCCTTGCCGCCACCCGGCCGCGGTGCCTGCCCCGGCTGGGACACCGGGGTGATGCGCACGGTCGCCTCGTCCGCCTCCGGCTTGACCGGCGGCAGCTTCGTGGTCGGCTCGTCCGCCTCCGGCTTGACCGGCGGCAGCTTCGTGGTCGGCTCCTCAGCGCCCTGCGCCTTCGCAGCACCCTGGGCGGGCTTGGCGGAGTCGGCGGGCTTGGGCGCCTCCGCCGGCCTGGCGGACCGAGCCGGCCCAGCCGTCTCGGCGGGCGTGTCCTTGCCCGAGGCCTCCTTGCCCGGGGCCTCCTTGGCCGGAGCGTCCTTGGCGGGAGCGGGCTTGGCCGCGGTGTCCCTGGCCGAAGCGGTCTTCGCCGCGTCGGAGGCGGGCCCGGCGGCCTTCCCCGGTGCGGAGGTGCCGGAGGCGGGGGTGGTGGTCTCCTCGCGGGTCAGACCCGACTCCAGAGCGCCCGCCTCGTCCTCGGCCGTCACCAGGTCGGCCAGCGTGGAGTGCATGTCCTTGAGGCGGCGCAGCGCCTCGGCGTGCGTGGCCGTCAGGGTCGCGAGCCTGCGGTCCGCGGTGTCGTGGATCTTCTTGGCGCGCGCGTCGGCCTCGTTCAGGCGGCGGTCGCCCTCCGCCTTGGCCTGGTCGCGCAGCTGTTCGGACTCCTTCTTCGCGCTGGAGACCATCTCGTTGGCCTCCCCGCGCGCGGAGGAGACGATCCGCTCGGCGTGCTGCTCAGCGTCCTTGCGCTGCTTGGCGATCTCCTCCTCGGCCTTCTTCCGGGCCTCCTTGACCTCGGCGTCGACCTTGGCGCGACGCTCCGCGGCCTCCTCCTCCGTGATCCTCAGGATCTCGGCCATGCGCTCGCTGATCTGTTCGTGCTCAGGCTTGACCTGGTTCTTCTCACGTTCGATCGCGAGGTCGCGCTTGTACTGCTCCAGCTCGTCGTCCTGCCGCTGCAAACGCTCGCGGAGGTCCTTGAACTGGTTGTCCATCCGTACGAAGTAGTCGTCGACGTGCGCCTTGTCGTAGCCGCCCTTGCGCACCGTCGGAAACCTGTCCTGTTGCAGTCCGCCGCCCGGCAACATTTCGCTCAAGTGCCTTTCATGTCCTTAACACCGTCCGGCTGCGCGTCGCAGAAGGTGAGAGTTGCCCCGTACCCAGTTGTTGGCGAAGCACCCATCGGACCCGTGATCCGGGTCGCGCCCGCGGGTGGTCCCGCCTCGCCGCGCCGACCGGATGGGGGCACCGGCCACGCGCGGAGCGTCACGTCGTGGACACCGTCCAAACGACCAAGGTAGACCCGGGTGACACCAGCCCGTCAATAACCTCGACGGGTACATCACCGTGTGGACCCTGGTCACGTTCCTCTCTAAGGTATGCGCGATCATCCCCGTGCGGGGCTCAGCGGTCAACTCCGGTCGGCGCGTCGTTGCGCCGTGCCCCGGCCGATTCCCCCGGCGCGATACTTTCGGGCCGTCATCGGGATCACGCACACCGGAAACACATATGGAGGACCCGACATGGACAGTACGACCCACGGACACCCGAGCGGCGCCTCGGCCGGGCCGATGATCGGTGGGGCTCCGTTCGGGGAACCGGAGATCGACCCCAGCGCGTGGGTCGCGCCCGGCGCGGTCGTCGTGGGCCGTGTCCGGCTCGGGGCCGAGAGCAGCGTCTGGTACGGATCGGTCCTGCGCGCCGACACCGAGGACATCGTGGTCGGCCGGAGGGTGAACATCCAGGACCAGTGCGGAATGCACTCCGACCCCGGCCAGCCCGCGATCCTGCACGACGACGTCAGCCTGGGCCACAAGGCGATGGTGCACGGCGCGGTCGTCGAGGAGGGGGCCCTCATCGGGATCGGCGCGATCGTCCTCGGCGGCGCCCGCGTGGGGAAGGGGGCGCTCGTCGCCGCGGGCTCCCTGGTGCCCCCGGGCAAGACAGTGCCGCCGGACACGCTCTGGGCAGGGGTTCCGGGCCGCGTGATCCGGGAGCTGAACGACGACGACCGCGCCGTCCTGGAGCACACCCCGACCGCGTACGCGGGCTACGCCGTCCAACACAGGGACGTCACCTGGCGCGGGTGACCACGGTCTGCCCCGGCGGGACGCCGGGGCCCTGGACCGAGGTGACTACCGGCCGGTAGAACGGAGGGGGTGGGTGGTGCACCACCCCTGACTAGACCGGGTGAGCCGGGCACTGGTCCGCACGGGTCATGTGCGACCGGTCGTACTCGGCGTAGCCTGGGGGGTCTCACGCCCCGTGGTCCGGGTCCGTCGCGCCCGCATCACGCCGGACCGGACCGAGCGTCCCGTCACCCGCCCCGCGGCACCGCAGCCCTCCGGGAGGTGAGCACACGTGGACCACGACTCCGGCGCCCACCCTCGCGATGCGCTCAATCTCCACGACCGCGTCGCACTGGACGAGATCGACCTGTACACCGAGGTGCTCATCGCCGTGGCTGACGCGGAAGGGCCGCTCAGCCCCGCCGAGATCGACCACGTGCTCGGCGTGGTCCACGGCTCCGGGCCCGGGACCGCCGCCGGGAGCGGCCCCCTCGCGTCTCCCCCGCCCGCCGCGGGCTCGGCCGGGGCGCCGCACCGCACTGTCGGCGCGGACACCGCGCCCCCACCCGAACCCCGCCCGGGCGGGACGGGCGGCGGCCGATCACTGCCCGACACCGACCACCCGCTCCTCCCGGAGCCGAGGCTGCTCCCGGAGCCGACGCGGCCGCCCCCGCCCGCGCCCGTGTCCGGGGCGGCGACGCCCTCCGGCCCGTTCGGGCCGCCGTTGGGCGGCTCGTACACACTGCGCGGGCCGAACTTCTCGGGTCAGCGCATCTAGGCGGTGTTTTTTGGGTCCTCCGCTTCGCTTCGGACCGTGTTCGGGCGCCCTCAAGGCAGGGATTCTTCATCCTCGTCCTCGCCTGTCGCTCGTTCCTCGCTCGCGGCTCGACTCGTCTTGCACAACCCTGCCGGCGCCCGAACGACACCCCCTCGGGTGACCGTTCCAAGAAACAGGCCCTAGCCCCGGGACGGCGAGCGACGGCCGGCGCGTCCGCTACGGCGGCAGGACCGCCCGCAGCAGGAAGCCGCCATCCGGGGTCCGCGACGCCGACAGCGTGCCCCCGCCCGCCGCGACGCGCTCCGACAGCCCCGAGAGACCGTTCCCCGAGGACGCCGACTCCCGGCTCCCACCCGGCCGCGCCCGGTCGTTGGCCACCTCCACCACCAGCGATTCCGTCCCCGAGCCGGCGTCCCGCGTCCGGGTGAACCCGATCCGGCAGCGCGTGGCGTCGCTGTGCCGCAGCACGTTGGTGACCCCCTCGCGCACCACCCACGCGGCCAGCGCCGCCGCCCCCGGAGGCGACTCCAGCCCGTCCAGACCGGTGACCGAGACCTCCGTCCGGTTGGCGCGCAGGACCGCGCCGACCGACTCCACCTCCTCGGCCAGGTCCACCTCCCGGTACCCGCTGACCGCCGACCGCACCTGCGCGAGCGACGTCCGCGCCAGCGACCGCACCTCGGCGATCTCCACGGCCGCCCGTCCCGGGTCGCGCTCGGCGAGCCGACTCGCCAGCTGGGACTTGACCGCGAGCGCGGAGAGGCTGTGCCCCAGCAGGTCGTGCATGTCCCGTGAGAACCGCAACCGCTCCTCCATGACCGCGAGCCGGGCCCGCGCCCGCTGCCCGGCGACGGCGTCGTTCACGATCTCCCAGAGCCAGGCGCAGATCATCATCCCCCCGGCCAGGATCAGCGCGTACGCGACCCCGAACAGCCACACCACCAGGAACGGGACGAACCGGACGTCCGCCTGCGTGGTCGGGATGAGCAGCCAGGGCAGGGCGAGGAGCCCGGCGGTGACCCACGACGTGCGCCGCCGGGAGGCGACGACCACCCCGACGCACCACCACGCGGCGATCAGGATCACCACGTTGATCGGGTCCTGGAGCCCCGCGCAGCAGAGCACGAGCAGGGCGGTCGAGCCCCAGTAGGCCCACGGGGCGGGGTCGCGCCGTCCGTCGAGCCAGCCCGTGAAGAGGACGTGCAGCAGAGCGGCGCAGCCGATCCCCAGGGGCACCGCCGCGAGGGAGGGCCACAGGACGATCCCCTCCGCCGCCGACGTCGCCACGTCGATGAGCGGGAAGAGGACGAACAGGACGTCGAGGATCATCGTGGAGGCCACGAGCGCCCGCCGCGCGACACGGATCTTCCGGTCGCCGCCCGCGTCCGTACCTCCGTCCGCCTCCGGCGCGGAGCCTGCCCACGCGTCGGGCACTGGAGCTCCGCGCTCTTCCGGTGGCTGCTCCCCGCGCGCGTCGGGCGCCAAAGCCTCGCGCGCGTGCGCGCCGACGTCGCCGCTCACACGAGCTCACCCCCCGTGGACACGGCGCCCTCCGCCGGTCTCCGGTCCAGCGGCAGGACCGCGCGCAGCAGGAAGCCGCCGTCGCCCGTCCGCGCCGCCGACAGCGAGCCGCCGCCCGCCGCGACCCGTTCGGACAGCCCCGACAGGCCGTTGCCGAACGTCGCACCCGTCCCCGGCTCGCCGCGTGCCCCGTCGTTGGCCACCTCCACCACGAGCGCCTCCGTCCCCGAGACGACGTCCCCGGTCAGGGTGAACCCGATCTCGCACCGGGCCGCGTCACCGTGCCGCACCACGTTGGTCCCGGCCTCGCGCACCACCCAGGCGGCCAGCGTCTGCGTCCGCGAGGGCAGGAACAGTCCGTCCAGTCCCGTGACCGTGACCTCGGTCCGGTTCGCGCCGATCAGCGCGGTCACGGACCTCACCTCCTCCGCCAGACTCACCTCGCGGTAGCCGCTGACCGCCGACCGCACCTGCTGGAGCGACCGCCGCGCCAACGCGTGCACCTCCGCCATCTCGGCGGCGGCCCGCGCGGGCGCGGGCTCCAGCAGACGCCCCGCGAGCTCGGACTTGACCGCGAGCGCGGAGAGGCTGTGGCCCAGCAGGTCGTGCATGTCCCGCGAGAACCGCAGCCGCTCCTCCGTCACCGCCAACCGGGCCCGCGCCCGCTGGCCCTCCACCGCCTCGTTGGTGACGTCCCACAGCCAGATCGAGGTGAGGCTCGCACCCGCCACCACGAGGGCCTGCACGATCTCCACGAGCCAGAACACCGCGAACAGCCCCGGGTGGAGGTGGGGCCCCAACAGGAGGAGGTGCGCCCAGGGCAGGACCAGCAGGACCGCGCTGACCCACACCGCGCGCCGGCGCGGAACCGCGAGGACCGCCATCCCCCACCAACTGGCGAGACCGACGAGACCGAAGACCGGGGTGGCCGTCAGCGCGTACGTCAGCACCGCCAGCGCGAGGGAGCTCCAGAAGAGCCGGGGCTCCGCGTTCCGCCGCTCGTTGACCCGGCGCCAGACGATGACGCCGAGCGTGACGGCGGTCGGCACGACGGTGACCACGGGCCACACCGGCGACCAGGGCGGCGCCCCCTCCAGGTCGGTGGACGCCAGGAGGTCGACCACCGGCCAACCGAGGATCGAGACGACGCCGAACATCATCGTCGACATGATGCCGATCCGCGCGATCCGCATCCGGCCCGCGTAGCGCCCCTCGGCGCCGCCGGTTCCCGTCACGTCCCCGTCCACCCGGCCCCTCCCGTCCGCACCGGCCCGACGCACTCCGGGCCCCTACGAGTATCGGCCCCGCGCCCGCCCCGTCCACACGCGGAAGGGCGCGGCGGAACGGTTCCTCCACCGCGCCCCTTGCGCGCGGGGCGGCCTCACGGCTGGCGGGGGTCCCAGCGGAAGCGACGCTCCACGGCCAACGCCAGAGCCAGCGTCCAGGCCAGCAGCACCAGCAGCGAGGGCAGTGCCGCCGCCCACAGTCCGAGGTAGCCCGGCGTCCCGGCGCCCTGGTACCCGCCGAACACGTCGTAGCCGGTGTAGGCCGCCTGCGCGAGCTGGGCCGCCGGAGCCACCGGAAGCAGCTCGACCACCTGCCGCACGGTGTCGGGCAGCAGGTCCAGCGGGAAGAACACTCCGCCCATGAGCAGGAGGACCATCATCGGCAGGACCGACACCATCTGGGCGCCCTCGGCGTTGCGCACGAACGGGGTGAGGAGCAGTCCGACCATGGTCATCGACACCGCGCTCAGCACCACGGCCAGCGCCAGCATCAGCGGGTCGCGGGGCAGCTCGCCGAGCAGCACGGCGATCAGGCCCACCATGACGGCGGCGACGACCAGGGAGAAGAACACGATGATCGCGGTCGTCGCGCCGAAGATCACCAGCGGGGGCACCCCGCTCACCCGCAGCCGCTTCAACACGAGCGACTCACGGCGGGCGGTGAAGACGTTCGACGCGTGACCGATGCCGACGAGGACGCCGATGGTGCCCAACACCCCGGCCACGGACAGCTCCGCGTAGCCGACGCCGTCCAGGACCTCGTCGTCCGGCATCTGGAGGGTGACGAACAGGAACACGAGCGGCATCGCCAGGAACAGCCACGCCGTCTTGTACCGGACGAAGAGGGTGAACTCGGCGCGGGTCAGCCGCAGGGTCCGCCGGAACCAGCCGAGAGAGGGTCGGGTGGTCGGTGCCGGTGCGGTGGTGGGGCTCATGGTTGCTCCTCGGGTGGAACGCGCCGGGGCGGCGCCGGGCTGTGCGGGACGGAGGGAAGAAGACGGGGTCAGACCAGGTCGGCGGCGCCGTCGGCGACGCTGAGGAAGACGTCCTCCAGGGAGGCGCCGCGGACCTGGAGATGGCGCAGGACCGTCCCGTGCTCTCCCGCCCAGGTCAGAAGGGCCCCGACCGCGCGGTGGGCCCGCTCCGCCGCGTCGCCGCTCCGGGCCGTGTACGTGGCCCACAGGGTCTGGTCGCGGGTCTCCACGCTCAGTTCGGCGCCCTCCAGCTCTGGCAGGTCGGCGGTGCGCACGTCCTCCGGCACGGCGAACGCCACGCGGTCGCCCCAGCCCTCCAGCACGCCCGCCAGGGTGCCCTCGACGCGCACCTCGCCGCGGTGCATGATCGCCAGGCGGTCGGCGAGGCGCTCGGCCTCCTCCAGGTAGTGCGTGGTCAGGAGGACCGCCACACCGTCCTTCTTCAGTTCGGAGACGATCCGCCAGGTGTCGATCCGCGCCTCGGGGTCCATGCCCGTGGTCGGTTCGTCGAGGTAGAGCACCTCGGGAGAGGTCACCAGGGCCAGCGCCAGGTCCAGACGGCGCTTCTGCCCGCCGGACAGCTGGCGGACCGCGAGCCCACGCCTGTCGGTCAGGTTCACCATCTCCAGGACCTCCTCGGTGCCGCGCGGCCGGGCGGCGAGGTCGCGGGCGAGGTCGACGGTCTCCCGGACGGTCAGGTCCTCCAGGAGTCCGCTTCCCTGGAGGACGGCGTTGGTCCGCTCGCGGATCGAGGCGGGCTGGCCGTAGGGGTTCTCGCCGAAGACCCGGACGGTCCCGGACGTCGGTCGGCGGAAGCCCTCCAGCGTCTCGATGGTGGTGGTCTTACCGGCGCCGTTGGTGCCCAGGAGGGCGAACAGCTCACCGGGGCGGATCTCGAAGGAGACGCCCCTGACCGCCTCGAAGTCGCCGTACTTCTGACGAAGGTCGCGGACCACCACGGCGGGCCTGCCGGTGGTGGCCCGCGCGGGGGCGTCGGTGGCTGCGGAGTGCACTGTCGTCGTCATGTCCACCATGCTCGCGAAACCGCGTCACACGGAACAGACGCCGTTGTCACCGGCTCGCCGTGCGGAACCACCCGGAACGGTCACTGACAAATGTCATGCCGCCCGGTGCCGGGCACGGCGGGTATGTCACGTTTCGGCGCCCCGACCGTGGGGCCGTGCACCGCCTTCGGGGCGGGCCGGTGCGCTGGTGCGCGGGCAGGCGTCGGTCTGACGCCGTACACGTCGCGGGGCCGGCCCCGACCAGGAAAGGTCGGCACCGGCCCCGCGACGGGTCCGTCGGACGAAGATCAGGCCTGCGCGGGCTCCTTCTCGCCCTCGGTCGGGCTCTCGCCCTTGACCGAGCGCAGCAGGAGCTGGGAGACGTCCACGACCTCCAGCGACTCCTTGGCCTCGCCCTGCGACTTCTTCTCGTTGATCGCGTCGCCGAGCATGACCTGGCAGAACGGGCACGCGGTGGAGACGGTGTCGGGGTTGGTGGTCAGCGCCTCGTCCACCCGCTCGGTGTTGATGCGCTTGCCGATCCGCTCCTCCATCCACATGCGGGCACCGCCGGCGCCGCAGCAGAAGCCCCGCTCCTTGTGGCGGTGCATCTCCTGGGTCTTGACGCCGGGCACCTTCGCCATGATGTCGCGCGGCGGGGTGTAGACCTTGTTGTGGCGGCCCAGGAAGCAGGGGTCGTGGTACGTGATGTTCTCGTCCACGTTCCGCACCGGGGTCAGCCTGCCCTCGTCCACCAGCTTGGCCAGGAGCTGGCTGTGGTGGACGACCTCGTACGTGCCGCCGAGCTGCGGGTACTCGTTGGCGAGCGTGTTGAAGCAGTGCGGGCAGCTGGCCACGATCTTGGTGACGCCGGCCTCGTTCAGCGTCTCCACGTTCTGCTGGGCGAGCATCTGGAAGACGTACTCCATGCCCAGGCGGCGCGCGGGGTCACCGGTGCACGCCTCCATGCCGCCGAGCACGGCGAACTTGACGCCCGCGATGTCCAGCAGCTCGGCGATGGCCTTGGTGGTCTTCTTCGCGCGGTCCTCCAGGGCGCCCGCGCAGCCGACCCAGAACAGGTACTCGGTGTCCGGCGACAGCTTGTCGTCGACGACCTCGACCTCGACCGGGTTCTCCTGCTCGGCGAGCTCCTGGATCCAGTCCATCCTCCGGTCCTCGGCCATGCCCCACGGGTTGGCCTTGTTCTCGAGGTTCTTCAGGAGGGTGTTGGCCTCGGACGGGAAGTTCGACTCGACCATGACCTGGTAGCGGCGCATGTCGAGGATGTGGTCGATGTGCTCGATGTCGACCGGGCACTGTTCGACGCAGGCGCCGCAGTTGGTGCAGGACCACAGCTCGTCGGGGTGGATGACGCCACCCTCCTCCTCGGTGCCGACGAGCGGCTTGTTGAGGAGGGCGAGGACGTCGACGCCCGCGTGGCTCTCGTCGGGCTTCTCGGCGAGGGTCTCCTCGGTGATGCCCTTGAGCAGGTACGGGGCCTTCTCGTAGGCGTGCTGCTGGAGGTCGAGGATGACCTTCTTCGGAGAGAGCGGCTTACCGGTGTTCCAGGCGGGGCACTGGGACTGGCAGCGACCGCACTCGGTGCAGCTGCTGAAGTCGAGCAGGCCCTTCCAGGTGAAGTCCTCGATCTTGCCCGCGCCGAACGGGTCCTCGTCGGGGTCGGCCTCCTCGAAGTCGAGGGGCTTGACGCCGCTCTTGTCCATCATCTGCTTGGCGGCGCCGTGCGAGGGCGCGCCGTCGGCCTTGCGCTTGAAGTAGATGTTGACCGGCGCGAGGAAGCGGTGCCAGCCCACACCCATGGTGAGGTTGACCGACAGCACGACGAAGAACGCGTAGCTGATGATCAGCTTGAACGCGGCCACGAGGGCGATGGCGGGTTCGGCGACCGCGGCGTCACCGGGCAGGATGGCGCCCACCGCGTGGGAGATCGGGGTGGCCCAGACCGGGAACGGGAAGTCCTCCGAGGCGACCTTGAGACCGCGGATCGCGAAGATCGCCAGCAGCAGGCCGATGATGTAGGCCTCGACGTAGTACGCCGTCCAGTGCTTGGAGTGCATGAAGCGGGACTGGCGGCCGATCCGCTTCGGGCTGCTGATCAGGCGGTAGCCGGTCAGGCCGAGGATGCCGACGAGGCTGGCGCCCGCGATGATCTCGATGGCCAGGCCGTAGATCGTCCAGTCATGGATGATCGGCAGGTGGAAGTGCGGGTCGAAGACCTCGCCCTGGGCCTCGATGACGGTGAAGACCAGCAGGGGGAAGGAGACCATCACGAACCAGTGGGCCACACCGACCCACGGCCGCTTGAGCATCCTCGTGTGCCCGACGATCTCGATCAGCGTCATCGTCAGCCGCTGTCCGAACGGCCCCTTGCGCTCCGGCTCCACCGGACGGCCGATGCCCACGGTTCGCACGATCTGGCGGATGGCCAGAGCGAACACGGTGAACGCGACCACGGCGAAGACCGAGGTGATGATGCCCAATGTCAGGTACAGCATCGCCCGTGGCCTCCCATCCTGCTGTGTCGTCCGGTGCGCCACACACCGGCGGTCAAGACATATGTTACTAGCGAGTAATCGCTGGGACGCCATCGACCCGCCCCCCGCCACGGGGAACCGTCGACGACACCCGCGCCACCACCCGGGTCCGGGGTCGGACTACGGGATCCGATCCCGGCGCGCCAGCGCCCGCGGACGATGACACCGGGGAATCACAGGAGTGCGCCGGTCATGGCACCGGCCACATAATCCACGATCCACACATTATGTGTAGCCGACATCGGACACCCGGGGGCACAGCGGGGCACCGGTAATAACACCTGTCCGACCTCCCGCCGCCCTCCTCCGCCCCACCACCGACCTCGCCCCAGGGGTTCCCCTGGCCCGGAGTCAAGGTTCTCCCCGAGTTGCCCCGGGTTTGCGCCATTTCCCCCCTGAAGTCGCCCCCAACGGGAACACCACGCCTGGGCCGGCCGTTGTCTCTGCGTAGGAACTAACTTGAGTCGGGTTGACTCAACTGATTTGACAGCGATCACTCGACGAAGCAAACTTACGCCTGAACGACTCAACCTTGACGGAGGTAGCAACCATGGCTCGTGCGGTCGGAATCGACCTCGGTACGACGAACTCGTGCGTCGCGGTCCTGGAGGGCGGCGAACCCACGGTCATCGCCAACGCCGAGGGCTCCCGCACCACTCCCTCCGTCGTCGCCTTCGCCAAGAACGGTGAGGTGCTCGTCGGTGAGGTGGCCAAGCGCCAGGCGGTCACCAACGTCGACCGCACCATCCGCTCGGTCAAGCGCCACATCGGCACCGACTGGTCGGTGAAGATCGACGACAAGACCTTCAACCCGCAGCAGATCAGCGCCTTCATCCTCCAGAAGCTCAAGCGCGACGCCGAGGCCTACCTCGGCGAGGACGTCACCGACGCGGTCATCACCGTGCCCGCCTACTTCAGTGACGCCCAGCGCCAGGCCACCAAGGAGGCCGGCACGATCGCGGGTCTGAACGTCCTGCGCATCATCAACGAGCCGACCTCGGCCGCGCTCGCCTACCACCTGGAGAAGGAGGACGAGGCCACGATCCTCGTCTACGACCTCGGTGGCGGCACCTTCGACGTCTCCCTCCTGGAGGTCGGCGACGGCGTCGTGGAGGTCAAGGCGACCAACGGCGACAACCACCTCGGCGGTGACGACTGGGACCAGGCGATCGTCGACTGGCTGGTCGAGCGGTTCAAGAACGCCAACGGCGTGGACCTGTCCAAGGACAAGATGGCCCTCCAGCGCCTGCGCGAGGCCGCGGAGAAGGCCAAGATCGAGCTCTCCAGCTCCAGCGAGTCGGTCATCAACCTGCCCTACATCACGGCCTCGGCCGAGGGCCCGCTGCACCTGGACGAGAAGCTCACCCGCGCCGAGTTCCAGCGCCTGACCGCCGACCTGGTCGAGCGGACCAAGACGCCGTTCCAGCAGGTCATGAAGGACGCCGGGATCCAGCTCAGCGGCATCGACCACGTGGTCCTGGTCGGCGGCTCCACCCGTATGCCCGCCATCGCGGAGCTGGTCAAGGAGATGACCGGCGGCAAGGAGCCCAACAAGGGCGTCAACCCGGACGAGGTCGTGGCGGTCGGCGCCGCGCTCCAGGCCGGCGTGCTCAAGGGTGAGGTCAAGGACGTCCTGCTGCTGGACGTCACCCCGCTGTCGCTGGGCATCGAGACCAAGGGCGGCGTGTTCACCAAGCTCATCGAGCGCAACACGACCATCCCGACCAAGCGCTCGGAGATCTTCACGACGGCCGACGACAACCAGCCGTCCGTGCAGATCCAGGTCTACCAGGGCGAGCGCGACATCGCCCAGTACAACAAGAAGCTGGGCGTCTTCGACCTGACCGGTCTGCCCCCGGCGCCGCGCGGCGTCCCGCAGATCGAGGTCGCCTTCGACATCGACGCCAACGGCATCGTCAGCGTCACCGCGAAGGACCTGGGCACCGGCAAGGAGCAGTCGGTCACCATCTCCGGCGGTTCGGCCATGTCCAAGGACGACATCGACAAGATGGTCCGCGAGGCCGAGCAGTACGCCGAGGAGGACCGCAAGCGCCGCGAGGAGGCCGAGGTCCGCAACAACGCCGAGTCCCTCGTCTACCAGACCGAGAAGGTCATCAAGGACAACGAGGACAAGATCCCGGCGGACGTGCGCTCCGAGACCGAGTCGGCCGTCGCCGAGCTGAAGACCGCCCTGGAGGGCACGGACGTCGAGGCGATCCGCACCGCGAGCGAGAAGGTCGCGCTGGCCAGCCAGAAGATCGGCTCCGCCATCTACAGCCAGGGCCAGGAGGGCGCCGCCGCCGGCGCCGAGCAGACCGCCTCGGACACCGCCGACGACGCCGACGTCGTGGACGCCGAGATCGTCGACGAGGACAACGGCAAGGGCACCCAGTCCTGATCCGGGACCGAGTGACGAGTCGAGGAAGGAGGGCGCGTCCCAGATGGCGCAGTCGGACAAGACCAGCGGCTCCGGCGAGGGTGAGGAGCACCAGGGACCGGTGATCCGAGACAACCGCCGGATCGACCCGGAGACGGGCGAGGTCCGCGACCCCAAGGCCGCGGAGGCCGACGAGGCGGACGCCGGTGCCGAGGAGACCATCGAGGTCCCGGACACCCCGGAGACCGTGGTGACCGAGGCGATCAACGCGGACGAGCGGGTCGTCGAGCTCACCAACGACATCAAGCGGGTGCAGGCGGAGTACGCCAACTACCGCAAGCGCGTCGAGCGCGACCGCGTGGCCGTCCGCGAGGTCGCCACCGCCCAGGTCGTCGGCGAACTCCTGCCGATCCTGGACGACGTCGGCCGTGCCCGCGAGCACGACGAGCTCACCGGGGGGTTCAAGGCGGTCGGTGAGTCCCTGGAGGCCGTGGCGGCCAAGCTGGGCCTGGAGCGGTACGCCGAGTCGGGCGACGAGTTCGACCCGAACCTGCACGAGGCGCTCACCCTGGTCCCGGCACCGAACGTCTCCGTCCAGACGGTGATCGAGGTGTTCCAACCGGGGTACCGCATCGGTGAGAGGATCCTCCGCCCGGCCCGCGTGGTCGTCGGCGACCCCGTCGAGGGCGCCGAGGCCGCCGGGTCCGACGAGGACACCGGTTCCGCCGGGGACGAGGCCGACGCCTCCTCCGGCGGGGGCGAGGAGACGGACGGCAAGTAACGGGTTCGCCCGTGGTCGACTCCGGTCGTGCCCGCCGCCCCGGCGGTGGGTACGACCGGAGAGGCCGGGGCGTGTTCCGCGGACGTGGTTCGAGCACGTGTCCGCGAACCGCGCCCCGGCCCCGGTTCCGCGCGGAACCGGGGCACGTGTAAGCATCGGACGCAACCGGCACCAGCGGGAGAAGGCACCAGTCGATGAGCACCAAGGACTACCTGGAGAAGGACTACTACAAGGTCCTCGGAGTCTCAAAGACCGCCTCGAAGGACGAGATCAAGCAGTCCTACCGCAAGCTCGCCCGGGAGAACCACCCTGACGCGAACACCGACGACCCCAAGGCCGAGGGGCGCTTCAAGGAGATCTCCGAGGCCTACAACGTCCTGTCGGACGACAAGCGCCGCAAGGAGTACGACGAGGCGCGCTCGCTGTTCGGCGGGTCCTACCGACCCGGCGGCGGGGGCACCGGCCCCGGCGGGTTCGACATGGGAGACCTGTTCGGCCAGGGCCCCGGGGGCGGTGGAGCGTCCGGCGGCGAACGGCTGAGTGACCTGTTCGGGGGCCTGTTCGGGGGCCGGGGCCGGGGCGCCGGGGCCGCCCGCAGCAGGCGCGGCTCCGACATCGAGACCGAGACCACGCTGAGTTTTCGCGAGGCGGCCGACGGGGTCACGCGCTCCTTCCGCCTGGCCAGCGACACCCCGTGTCCCACCTGCAAGGGCACCGGCGCCAAGGCGGGCACGGCCCCCCGGATGTGCCCGAAGTGCTCCGGCACCGGGCACGAGAACACCAACCTGGGCGGCTTCTCGCTGTCCGAGCCGTGCGGTGAGTGCAAGGGCCGCGGCCTGGTCGTGGACGATCCCTGCACCGACTGCCACGGCAGCGGGCGCGGCAGGAGCACCCGCACCATCCAGACCCGGATCCCCGGCGGCGTGACCGACGGCCAGCGGATCCGCATCAAGGGCAAGGGCGCCCCGGGCGAGCACGGCGGCCCGGCGGGCGACCTGTACGTCGTCGTCCACGTGAAGGAGCACGCGGTGTTCGGTCGGAGCGGCGACAACATCACCATCACCGTGCCGGTGACCTTCCCCGAGGCCGTACTCGGCGCGGACGTGCGCGTCCCGACGTTGGGCGGCTTCCCGGTGACCGTGAAGGTCCCGCCGGGCACCCCGAACGGGCGCACGCTGCGGGTCCGCGGCAAGGGGGCCAAGCGCAAGGACGGCACCACGGGCGACATGCTCGTGACGATCGAGGTCACCGTTCCGACGAACGTCAGCGGCGACGCCCGCGAGGCGCTGGAGAAGTTCCGGGCCGCGACGACCGACCACGACCCGCGCGAGGGACTCGAGGCGCGGGCGAAGGGTGCGTGAACGACGTGAACGACTCCTTCGGCGCTGACGCTCCGGTCTATGTGATCTCGGTGGCGGCGGAGCTGGCCGGAATGCATCCGCAGACCCTGCGGCAGTACGACCGGCTGGGGATCGTGTCGCCGGGCCGGGCCTCCGGCCGGGGGCGTCGCTACTCCATGCGCGACGTGCAGCTGCTGCGCGAGGTGCAGCGTCTGTCGCAGGAGGAGGGCATCAACCTCGCCGGGATCAAGCGGATCCTGGAGTTGGAGCACGAGGTGGAGCAGCTGCGGGAGCAGGTGTTCCACCTGGCCAACGAGCTGGAGGCGGCGCGGAGGGCAGTGGCCCGGCGCGGCCGCCCCACCCCCGCGGAGGGCGGGGGCGCGCGCGGGGAGCTGGTGCGCCGCACGCGCGTGACGATCTTCAACACGGCCGAGCGGCCGGAGGACGACAACACCCGGAACACCGGTTCCGGGCAGGGCGGCCCGGGAGCGGGCCGCGACGACGAACGGGACTGACGGGGCTCCGGTACGACTGCACGGGGGCACGGTCGGCCATGGAATGTCACCCAGGGTGACAGAATTGGTGAAAGGAGTCACCGGAGATGAACTACAAGCTCACAAAGAAGAGCCAGGAGGCCCTGTCGGTGGCCGTCCGGCGCGCGACCGCGGACGGTAGTCCGGAGGTGGACCCGCTCCACCTTCTGGCCGCGCTGCTGGACCAGGCGGAGGGGGTGACCCGCCCGCTGCTCAAGGAGGTGGGGGCCAACCCCGACACGCTCAAGGACCGGGTCGAGGCGGCGATCAACGCCCTGCCGAAGGCGGCCGGGTCGACGGTCAGCTCACCGAACTCCTCGCGCCAGCTGATCGTGTCCATCAACACGGCGGCCAAGCGCGCCCAGCAGTTGGAGGACGAGTACGTCTCCACCGAGCACCTCCTCGTGGGGCTGGCGACGGACGGCGGTGAGGCCAAGCGGCTGCTGGGCGAGGTCGGCGCCACCCCGGAGGCGCTCCTGGAGGCGTTCGAGCGGGTGCGCGGGTCGGCGAAGGTCACGTCGGAGAACCCCGAGGACACCTACCAGGCACTGGAGAAGTTCGGTGTCGACCTGACCGAGCGGGCCCGCGAGGGCAAGGTGGACCCGGTGATCGGCCGCGACGGCGAGATCCGGCGGGTCATCCAGGTACTCAGCCGCCGGACCAAGAACAACCCGGTGCTCATCGGTGAGCCGGGTGTCGGCAAGACCGCCGTCGTGGAGGGGCTGGCCCAACGGATCGTGGCCGGTGACGTGCCCCAGTCGCTCGTGGGCAAGCGGCTGGTGAGCCTGGACCTGTCCGCGATGGTGGCGGGCGCCAAGTACCGCGGCGAGTTCGAGGAGCGGCTCAAGGCGGTGCTCTCGGAGATCAAGGAGTCCGAGGGCCAGATCATCACGTTCATCGACGAGCTGCACACCATGGTCGGCGCCGGTGCGGCCGAGGGCGCCATGGACGCGGGCAACATGCTCAAGCCCATGCTGGCGCGCGGAGAGCTGCGCATGGTCGGCGCCACGACGTTGGACGAGTACCGGGAGAAGATCGAGAGGGACCCCGCCCTGGAACGGCGGTTCCAGCAGGTCATGGTGGGTGAGCCGTCGGCCGCCGACACCATCGCGATCCTGCGCGGGCTCAAGGGCCGCTACGAGGCGCACCACAAGGTGCAGATCGCCGACGCCGCCCTGGTGGCCGCCGCGACCCTGTCCGACCGGTACATCACCGCGCGCTTCCTGCCGGACAAGGCGATCGACCTCATCGACGAGGCGGCCTCCCGGCTGCGGATGGAGATCGACTCCAGCCCGGTGGAGATCGACGAGCTCCAGCGCACCGTCGACCGGCTGAAGATGGAGGAGATGGCGCTCTCCAAGGAGTCGGACCAGGCCAGCATCCAGCGCCTGGACCGGCTGCGCGCCGACCTGGCCGACCGGCAGGAGCAGCTCAACGCGCTCGTCGCCCGCTGGGAGCAGGAGAAGGCGGGGCTCAACCGGGTCGGTGAGCTGAAGGGGCAACTGGACGACCTGCGCACCCGCGCCGAGCTGGCCGAGCGCGAGGGCGACTTCGCCCAGGCGTCCCGGCTGATGTACGGGGACATCCCGCAGCTGGAGAAGCAGATCGAGGAGGCCTCCAACGCCGAGGAGGAGGCGGCCAGCTCCGGCGGCGACACGATGGTCAAGGACGAGGTCGGCGCCGACGAGGTCGCGGACGTCGTCTCCTCGTGGACCGGCATCCCGGTGGGGCGGCTCATGGAGGGGGAGACCTCCAAGCTGCTGCGCATGGAGGAGGAGCTCGGGGCACGGCTGATCGGCCAGAAGGACGCCGTGACCGCGGTGTCGGACGCGGTGCGGCGTGCCCGGGCCGGGATCTCCGACCCGGACCGGCCCACGGGTTCGTTCCTGTTCCTGGGACCGACCGGTGTCGGCAAGACCGAGCTGGCCAAGGCGCTGGCGGAGTTCCTGTTCGACGACGAGCGCGCGATCGTGCGCGTCGACATGAGTGAGTACTCGGAGAAGCACTCCGTGTCGCGCCTGGTCGGGGCACCCCCCGGCTACGTCGGGTACGAGGAGGGCGGCCAGCTCACCGAGGCGGTGCGGCGCCGACCGTACACCGTGGTGCTGCTGGACGAGGTGGAGAAGGCGCACCTGGAGGTGTTCGACACGCTGCTCCAGGTGCTGGACGACGGTCGTCTGACCGACGGCCAGGGCCGCCACGTCGACTTCCGCAACACCATCCTCATCCTCACCTCCAACCTGGGGTCGCAGTTCCTGGTCGACCAGTCGCTGGACGAGGAGCAGCGGCGGGAACGCGTGATGAACGTGGTGCGGTCGACCTTCAAGCCGGAGTTCCTCAACCGGCTGGACGACGTGATCATGTTCGACGCTCTGTCCACGGAGGACCTGGCGAGGATCGTCGACCTCCAGGTGGACAAGCTGCGGAAGCGGTTGGCCGACCGGCGCCTGGAGCTGGACGTGACGCCCAGGGCCCGCGAATGGCTCGCGCTGACCGGCTACGACCCGAACTACGGTGCTCGCCCGCTGCGCCGCCTGGTGCAGTCCTCGATCGGCGACCCGCTGGCTCGGGAGCTGCTGTCGGGCGAGCTGGCCGAGGGGGACACGGTCGCGGTGGACGTCGACGACGCCACGGACAAGCTACTCGTGACCCCGGAGCGGGCGGAGGAGCCCGCGGTCTGACCGGGGCCGCGCGGAGCACGCGGGGCCGTCCTCCCGGGAGGGGGAGGACGGCCCCGCGCCGTGGGTCAACCGCCGGCGAAGGCGAGGAAGTAGATGACCAGGAACACCAGGCTGATCACCAGGCCGATCGTCATCGTGGTCCAGGCGTGGCCGATGAACCGGTCGCGCTCGGCCCGTCGGACACGCCCGTCGCCATGACCGGGAAGGTGAGAGACCCTGCGACGGACTCGTCACCGTTGCGAGACGCTCGTCGGTCTCAGCCCGCCCCGGTCTCCGGCAGGTCCGTCTCGGCGCGAGCATGGAAGGCACACGTATCAGGGTCGTAGGGGACCGAGGTGATCCGTTCGAGCAAGGGCTTGGCATGCTGGAACGTGGGTTGGATCTGACGGGCGAGCACGACGGTGACGACTCTGCGCGCTCCGGCCCGCTTGAGCCGGTAAGCGGCGGACTGGGCACGCGCACCGGTGACCCAGGTGTCATCTATGAGGAGGACGTCGGTCGGCGAGCTCGGATCGGGGATCCCATCGAGGCAGAACCAGTCTTCGTTGAAGTCCCTGGAGTCGGAGGGCACATCCGGGTTGACGGCGAGTGGTATCCGCCGAAGGCTGCGGACGGTCGAAGCGAGGGTCTCCTCGAGGGGATGAGTCGTCTGCCTCGAATTCTTCGTACTGGGCACGAAGGCCACGTGCGTGAACCGGTCCACTTCGGCGGCGGCCCTCACACAGACGATGTGGTTCAGGCAGAAGTCGGCGAACAGCGCGGCGAGGTTCGTCCTGGCCGGTCGACTCTCCGGAGACTGCTTGTACATCCTCAGCGCCTGGCTGTGTTGGCCGGTCGATCCGTTCCTGTAGGTGATGGGAACCACCAGGTCGGCTAACGTGGATCCCCCTCCGGCTCTGACCTTCTGGCAGGGAAGACAGTGCTTGAAGCCGGGTGAACAGGCTCCGAAACACGTCGAGCACACACCCTTCCCGCGTGCTGGGGCAGCGTGGAGGTAGGCGAGTTGAACTTCGACATGAGCGCGGACCGGATGTCGTCTGAGCTCACCAGACAAGCTCTGTGTCCTTGACGAGTTCCTCGGGAGTCACTTCGGCCGCAGCGAGGATCGCGTGGACGGCTTCCATGAGTTCATCGATCCCACCGACCACATGGACTCCGGGCCTTCGCGCGTAGTCACGAACCCACGCGTTCGACAGGAGGTCGCGCGGCAGGATGACCGGCCTCCCGTGCTTGAGGGCCATCCTCGCCTGGATCCGTGCCCCACTGCGTTCCCCGGCCTCCACCACGATGGTGGCGGCCGCGTAGCCGCTCATCACCGCGTTGCGCATCGGAAAACTCTGCCGGGTCGGTGCCGAGTCGGGCAGGAACTGACTGAGGACGAGCCCTTCGGACGCGATGTCCTCCTGAAGCTGTCTGTTCTGACTCGGATAGTGCCGATTGATCCCTGTGCCGATGACCGCGACCGTACGGCCTCCTGCCCGAAGCGCCGCGGTATGCGCAGCCGTGTCGACACCTGCGGCCAAACCGCTTACCACGGTGATGCCCTGCCTGCTGAGCTCGGTAGCGATGCTCCTGGCGATCGCGAGACCGCGTTCGGACGCCTTTCGAGAGCCGACCACGGCTATCGACCGCCGTTCGTCGGGAAGAACGGTTCCCCTCGTGAAGACCAGGGCGGGCATCTCGTGGATATCCCTCAGCTGAGCCGGATAGCTCTCCTCCCAGAAGGCGTGGACACCGACACCGTCGTCCACGCACCGAGCCAGGAGATCGTTCGCCTCCGCGAGGGCTCGGCTGACTGGTTCCTCGTCCAAATCGAACAGGGTCTCCCCGCCCCCGAGGGTGTTCTTCAGGACCTGTTGGGCGCTGTTCGCCTCGAGGACGTCCTCCACCACCCGTGTCCAGCCGAATCGGCGTCCGAGGAGGAGCCCGAGGAGGGCCGCCCGTTCCTCACTCTGTCGCATGTCTCTCAGGCTAGAGCGTTCTGGCTGCTCATTGAACTCCGGCACCGCATTCACCTCGTTCCCCGGAGCGCTCTCGCTTGATCGTTCTTAGAACACATGTTCCAACACACTGATGACATTGTCGACGGCGCGAGCCGATCAGCCACCACGGAGGGCCCCATCCGGCACGAGGTGTTCGACACGCTGCTCCAGGTGCTGGACGACGGTCGTCTGACCGACGGCCAGGGCCGCCACGTCGACTCCCGCAACACCATCCTCATCCTCACCTCCAACCTGGGGTCGCAGTTCCTGGTCGACCAGTCGCTGAACGAGGAGCAGCGGCGGGAACGCGTGATGAACGTGGTGCGGTCGACCTTCAAGCCGGAGTTCCTCAACCGGCTGGACGACGTGATCATGTTCGACGCTCTGTCCACGGAGGACCTGGCGAGGATCGTCGACCTCCAGGTGGACAAGCTGCGGAAGCGGTTGGCCGACCGGCGCCTGGAGCTGGACGTACCGAGGCCGCACGGAGCACGCGGGGCCGTCCTCCCGGGAGGGGGAGGACGGCCCCGCGCCGTGGGTCAACCGCCGGCGAAGGCGAGGAAGTAGATGACCAGGAACACCAGGCTGATCACCAGGCCGATCGTCATCGTGGTCCAGGCGTGGCCGATGAACCGGTCGCGCTCGGCCCAGTCGTCCTTGCCCATCGCGACGACCGAGAAGACGATCGCGATGATGCCGCAGATCTGGTTGCAGCACAGCGTCATGAGAATGGCGGCGGTCAGCGCGCCGCCCGCGCTCCTCTCTCCGCCACCGGACGCGGAAGGGTGGTAGGACACGGGGCCTCCAGGTCGTCGGGGGATCTCCGTGGCTTGGACGCGGCTTCGCCGACGACGGTTTCACGAGCCTCCGGTCTCCGGGCTCGGTCTCAGTCCCCCGGAGCTCCGAGCCGCCGCGCCATCAGCCCGAAGGCGACCGACGTCACCGCCTGCACGGCGAGGCACGTCCCGAAGGCGCCCGGGTACGACAGCTCCGGCAGAATCCCGGTGTAGGCGCCGCCGTAGAGGGCGACCCCCAGCGCCAGGGAGGCCTGCTGCACGGTCGAGAAGAGCCCGCCGCTCAGCCCCGCGACCGACGTCGGGACCCCGGCCATCACCGCGCTGAGCAGGGGAGTGAACATCAGTGCCTGGGCGGCGCCGAGCAGGGCGAGCAGCGGCTGGAGCAGCCACTGCGACGGGTACGGCCAGCCGAGCACGACGACGGCCGCGGCCCCCAGTAGCGCGACGACGTGCGCCGCCGCCCCGACCGTCATGACCGCGGAGCCGAACCACCGCCGGAACACGCCCAGGTTCATCGACACGACGGCGAAGACCACCGCGAACGGCAGCAGCGTCAGCCCCGAAACGAGGGGGCCCTGCCGCAGCCCGTTCTGGACGGTCAGCGCGAACACGTACATGAACGCGCCGTATCCGGCGAAGAGCACGCACGCCATCAGCAGCCCGAGCCGCAGCGAGCGGTGCCCGAGCACGCTCGGCGGCACCAGCGGCAGTCCGCCGGCGAGCTCGCGGCGGCGCTCCCACCACCAGAACACCGGGAACGCGGCGGCGGAGAGCACCAACGACGCGACCGTCCACGGCGGCCACCCGTCCTCGGGGCCGATCGTCACGGGGAGGAGGAAGGCCAGCAGGGCGGCGGCGAGCACGGCCGCCCCGACGACGTCGGCCTCACCGCGCCCGTCGGCCCCCGTCCTCGGCAGGGAGCGGGTGCCCGGCAGCGCCACGAGGGCCAGCAGGGCGCCGAACCAGAAGACGGAGCGCCAGCCGGTTCCGGCGACGTCCGCGCTGAGCAGTACCCCGCCGACCACCTGGCCCGCGGCGGTCCCCAACCCGCTGGCCGCGCTGAACAGCGCGACCGCCCGCAGACGCTCGGCTCCGCGGGTGGTGGTCTGGATGGTGGCCAGGATCTGGGGCACCATCAATGCCGCCGCGACCCCCTGCGCGCCACGGACGACGACGAGCCATGCGATACCGCCGACCAGCCCGGCGGCCAGGGAGGTCAGCGCGTAGGCGGTCAGGCCCGCGACGAAGAGCCGCCTGCGGCCGAACGCGTCGCCGAGCCTGCCCCCGATGATCAACAGGAGTGCGAAGCAGAGGGCGTAGACCCCGATCACCAGCCCGAGTTCCGCCGGGGAGGCGTCGAGGTCGAACGCGATGCGGGGGACCGCCACGTTCACGCTGGAGAAGGTGTAGGTGGCGACGAAGCCGCCGACGAGCAGGGCCAGCAGCCCCGGCCCGCGCAGTTCGGATGGTTCCCGGTGCGCGCGGGCGGGGGAGGCTCCCTCCCCCGCCGGGCGGACCCGGGGGGTTCTCGTGGTCACCGGTCCACTGTCGGACGACTGGCATCCTGGTACCAGGAGCCTACTTATCCTGGTACCGACACCACCCGACACCGGTCGGCGGAGGGAGCCACCACACCGTGGACGACCAGCGCAGGCGGGAACTCGCCGCCTTTCTCCGCAGCCGCCGGGAACGCGTCACCCCGGCCGACGTCGGGCTGCCCGCCCTCGGACGGCGGCGCACCCCCGGTCTGCGCCGTGAGGAGGTCGCCCAGCTCTCCGGCGTGGGGGTCACCTGGTACACGTGGCTGGAGCAGGGACGGCCGATCAACGCGTCCGCCCAGGTGCTCAACGCGGTGGCCCGCGCGCTGCGGCTCGACCCCGACGAGCACGCCCACCTGTTGAACCTGGCCGGGGACGACGCCACCCTCGACGACACCAGCCCGCACACGGTCACCGACGACCACCTGGCGGTGCTCGAACAGCTCCTCCCGCTGCCCGCGTGCGTCCAGACCACGCGGTTCGACGTGCTGGCCCACAACCGCACCTACCGCCACCTGATCAGCGACATCGAGGAGTGGCCGACCCGTGACCGCAACTGCGCGGTGCTGAACTTCCTCGACCCGGCGTGGGCGGAGGTGTACGAGGACCACGACCAGGTGTCGGCGAGCATCGTCGCCCGGCTGCGCTCCTCGATGGTCGGCCACCTCGACGACCCGGGATGGACCGGCCTCGTGGACCGGCTGTGCCGCGAGTCGGCGCTCTTCGAGGAGCTGTGGAACCGCCGCGACGTCCAGCGCACGGACACCCGGATCAGGGGCTTTCGCAACCCGCGGGTCGGACTCCTACGGGTGCGGTTCACACGCCTGTGGCTGGACCGCTCCCGGACCGTGCAGCTCGCCACGACCACCCCCGTGGACGACCGCACCCGTCGGCGGTTGGAGGAGCTGGCCGCGTCCGTCGCCTCGGACCCGCCCGTGACCTCCCGGCGGCCCGCCGAACGGGCGGCGTGACACGGCGGACCGGGGACCGGGGCGCGCCCGGGGGTCAGAGCCCGAGCAGCTCGGCCTCCACCTCCGGGTCCAGGCCGAGCTCCGGCCGGTCGGGGCGCTGCGGCGCCTCGCCGCCCAGGGCGCGCAGCCACGCCCAGGTGTCGGCGACGGTGTCGGCCACCGGACGGCAGCGCAGGCCCGTGGCGAGGGCGCGTGACACGTCGCCCTGGTGCATGGTGTCGTACAGTTCACCGGACGGCAGCCAGATCGGCAGGTCCGACCACGGTTCGACACCGGCGTCGAGGATGACCTGGGGGTCGGTCCAGCGCGGCTCCGCGTCGGCGCCCGTGGCCGCCGCGCACGCGGCCAGCAGGTCGCCCATGGTGGTGTGACCGGGCGGACTGACCAGGTTGTACGCGCCGCCCAGGCCGGACGCGGCGGCGTCAAGGGTCCACGCGGCCAGGTCGCGGACGTCGATGTACTGGAGCGGCAGGTCACGCGGGCCCGGAGCCAGGAACGGGCCGCCCCGGGCGATCCGGGTGAGCCACCAGGGCAGCCGGCCGACGTTCTCGTACGGACCGATGATGAGTCCGGCCCGCGCGAACAGCGCCCGGTCGCCGAACACCGTCTCCGCCGCGAGCTCGCCACCCCGCTTGGCGCGCGCGTAGTCGGTCACGTCGTCGTCCTCCGGCGAGGCGGCCACGACCGGCCCCTCCTCGTCCAGCCCCGCGGGGGCCGGATAGGTGTACACCGACCGGCTGGAGACGTAGGTGTGGTGCCCGACCCGGCCGTCGAGCAGCCGCGCCGCCGCCGCGACGGCGGAAGGGGCGCCCGACCACGTGTCGACGACGGCGTCCCACTCCCCCGACTCCAGCGCGGCCAGCCCGCCCGGTTCGGTGCGGTCCCCGTGCCGGACGGCGGCGCCCTCGGGGGCGGCGTGGCGGCCGCGGTGGAAGACCGTGACGTCCCAGCCCCTGCCGAGTGCGTCCTCGGCGACGGCCCTGCCCACGAACTCGGTACCACCGAGAATCAGAAGTCTCATGCGGGGCAGTCTGGCGGTTCGCCGCGGGAACGCACCAGGGTTGCCTGCTGTCAGCAGAATCCCGGATGGCGAAGGCACCGGGGAACAGCGTTTGCCCGCGTTTACACCAACCGGGAGGAAACCCGGTCTACCGTGGCCACAACGGCGTCGGGGGAGGAGCGATGAGTCGGACCATCGCGGACGTGGAGTCGCTGTGGGAGGCCGTCGACCGGCACACCGCGGCGATCGGGTCGAAGCTGGTCGGCTGGCGCCACCACTTGCACGCGCACCCCGAACTGCCCAACCGGGAGCGGGACACCGCCGCCTTCGTCACCCGCCACCTCTGCTCTCTGGGCCTGAACGAGGTCCGGACCGGCGTGGGCGGGTACGGCGTCGTCGGCGTCCTCGAGGGCGGCCTGCCCAGTGACCGGGTCGTCGCGCTGCGCGCCGACATCGACGCCCTCCCCGTCAAGGAGGACAGCGGTGTCGACTTCGCCTCCACCGTCGTCGACGACGACTACCCCGACGGACCGTTCCCCGTGGCGCACGCCTGCGGCCACGACTGCCACACCGCGATGCTCATGGGCGCCGCCGAGATCCTGTCCGACCTGCGCTCGGAGCTTCCCGGCACGATCCTCTTCGTCTTCCAGCCCGCCGAGGAGGGTCCTCCGATGGGCGAGGACGGCGGGGCGCGCGCCATGGTCGCCTCCCCGGCGCTGCTCGACCCCGCCCCCACGATGGTGTTCGGCCTGCACGTGGTCCCGCTGCCCACGGGCGTCGTCGGCTACCACGTCGGCAACCTCCTGGCCGCGTCGTGCGCGGTGCGGATCACCGTCCACGGCCAGCAGGTGCACGGGTCGATGCCGTGGCTGGGCGTGGACCCGATGCCCCCGGCGGCCGAGATCGTCTCCGCCTGCGGCCAGATCTACCGGCAGGTCCCGGCGACCTCACCGGTCGCCGTGTCCATCGGGCACGTGGAGGACACGGGCCGGTTCAACATCATCGGCGACTCGGTGGTCCTGTGGGGCACCGTCCGCTGCCTCGACGCGGCCGACATGGACACCGTGCGGGACCGACTGCGCCGCGCCGCCCAGCACATCGCGCTGGCCCACGGATGCACGGCCGAGGTCGAATACCTCCAGAGCGTGCCCCCGGTGAGGAACACGCCCGCGTGGACGTCGGCGACCCTGCCCACCCTGCGCAGGGTGGTCGGGGAGGAGATGGTCAAGCGCACCGAGTCGACCCTCGGCTGCGACGACGTGTCGGAACTCGTCGGCGCCTTCGGCGGGCTCTTCGTCCTGCTCGGCTGCCAGGACACGGAGTACGTCGGGGGCGCGCTGCACGCGATCCCCGGACAGCGGGGGGCGGCGACCAACCACAACCCCGCCTTCTACGCCGACGACTCGGTCCTGGCCACGGGGACGCGGCTGCACGCCAACGTCGCGATCGACCACGTGACCGGGCGGATCGACCCGGCCCTGGTGGGGCAGCCCGGCCCGCCCGCCTTCTAGACCGTGCCCGTTGCGGGCCCGCCGCTCCTCCCCGGCCCGTGTTCGGGGGAACGGGCCTCGGACACCTGAGGGCGCGGTGCTCACTCTCGCCGGGCGCGCTCCAGCAGCAGATCCCGTTCGCGTTCGTTGCGGGTGAGCTCGGCCGCGCGTTCGAACTCCGCGCGCGCCTCCTCGCCCCGCCCCAGCCGCGAGAGCAGGTCACCGCGGACGGAGGACCACGGGTGGTACCCCTCCAGGGCGGGCTCGTCGCGCAGGCGGTCGACGAGTGCGAGCGCCGGCCCCGGGCCCACCGCCATCGACACCGCCACCGCGTGGTTGAGCGCCACCACCGGAGAGGCGGTCACCTCGACCAGGGCCGCGTACAGTACGGCGATCGCCATCCAGTCGGTGTCCTCCGGCGTGGCCGCACGCGCGTGCTCGGCGGCGATCCCCGCCTGGAGCGAATACGGTCCCCTCCTGTCGGCGGGGTCGGCGGGCAGTGACCGGTCCAGGGCCGCCAGTCCCCGGTTGACGAGGAGCCGGTCCCAGCGGGAGCGGTCCTGTTCCAACAGCGGGACCGGCACGCCGTCGGGGCCCACCCTGGCGCGGAACCGGGACGCCTGAAGCTCCATCAGCGCGACCAACCCGTGGACCTCGCGCTCCTTGGGCAGCAGACCGACAAGCACCCGGCCCAGACGCATGGCCTCCTCACACAGGTCCGTACGCATCCAGTCCGGTCCGGACGTGGCCGTGTACCCCTCGTTGAAGACCAGGTAGAGGACCTCCAGGACGGAGGAGACCCGGGCGTCGCGATCCTCGCCGACCGGCACCTCGAAGGGCACCCTCCTCTTCGCGAGGGTCCGCTTGGCCCGGACGATGCGCTGGGCGACGGTCGGTTCGGGGACGAGGAAGGCCCGGGCGATCTCGTCGGTGGTGAGCCCGCCCAGGAGGCGCAGGGTCAGGGCGACCCGGGAGTCGGTGGACAGCACCGGATGACAGCACACGAACATAAGCCTGAGCAGGTCGTCGCCGTAGTCCTCCTCCAGGACCGCGTCGAACTCCGCCTGCCCGTCGTTCTCCTGGATCTCCCGGCCGAGGTCGGCCATCCGCAGCCTGAACCGCTCGTCGCGGCGCCAGCGGTCCAGCATCCGGCGCTTGGCGACCGTCGTCAGCCACGCGCCCGGGGTGTCGGGCACCCCCTCCTCCGGCCATTTCTCCAGGGCGCTGACCAGTGCGTCCTGGGCGAACTCCTCGGCGAGGCCGACGTCGCCGACCACACGGGTGAGGGCGGCGACGAGACGGGCGGACTCGATCCGCCAGACCGCCTCCACCGCACGGGTCGCGTCAGTGTGGCTCACGCCCCCATCCCAGCAGGGTGAGCCACACCACCGCAAGCGCGCCCGTCGCCCGCCACCGCCCGGAAGCCGCCTCCGCGGCAAGGGCGGGACGCCCTCAACCGACGGCCTCCGGCCGCGGCGCCTCCCGTGGTCAGCCGTTCTCGTACCCCTGGGCGCGCAGTTCCCGCTCGCGCTCCTTGACGTGGTCGGGGACCTCGTCACCGAAGTCCTCCAGTTCGGCGATGCGCCGCAGCCGCAGGTTGAGGACGGTGTCGTCGCCCTCCGGCGGGTGGGGGCAGCGCTTGGCCCACTCGATCGCCTCCTCGCGGGAGGAGACCTGGAGGATCCAGTATCCGGCGATGACCTCCTTGGCCTCGGCGAACGGGCCGTCGGTGACGGTCGCCCGGCCGTCACGGAAGCTGACGACCGCCCCCTCGGAGGTCGGCGCCAACCCCTCGCCCGCGAGCAGGACCCCGGCCTTGACCAGCTCATCGTTGTAGGCCGCCATCGCCTCGAAGACCTCCGCCGGCGGCACCTTCCCGGCTTCGGCGTTCTCGTCCGACATGATCGCCATCAGGTAGCGCATGGTGTTCACCTTCCGTGGTCCGCGGGAGCCGTGTCCCCCGCTCTCACCCACACGTCGAACGGGACCCGCGCGGATCGACACCCCGCCCGAGATTTTTTTGGGGATCACTCTCGGCTGGCCGTCTCCGCCGGGAGCGCCACGCGTTCGCTCCACCTCACCGCGGACGGCGGTCTCCGTTCGTCCGGCGACGCCGGACTGTGCCACGGCGACCTCGGGAACCTGGAGTCCTCGTCGTCGGTCGCCCGGCTCCGGGGCGGCGCAGAGCCTCCCCCGCTCTTCGATCCGCCCGTCGCGTGCCCCGGATCAGCCCACCGCCTCGAGCGCGTTGAGCCAGGAGCGGCTGAGCGACACCGTGGCCGTGTCCGCGCCCCTCCGCACCAGTTCCTCGCTCAACACGGGGTGCTTCACCACGCGGTCGGCACGGGTCATCAGGTCGAGGTCGGCACGCTTGAGCACGGCCTTGACGAGGGCGTTCTCCACCGTCGCGCGCACCTCCACCGCGAAGGGGCTGTGGCTGGCCGGCAGGAAAGGGCCCGGGTACCGGTCCAGGGCCTCCTCGGTCCCGCCCGAACGCAGCAGACCGAGTACCTCGGCCACGTCGCAGGAGACGCCCTCCTCCAGCCAGTAGGAGCCGCGCAGCCGGTCATAGCGCACGGGCAGTCCGATCTTGCGCGCCCGCAGCGCCAGGGTCGGCAGGCTGGAGGGGGCGGGGTCGCCCTCGAAGAGGTTGACCATCATCCAATCCCGCTGGGCCCGTCCTCCGGAGAGCACCAGCAGCGCGGTGAGTTCCACCGCCCTTCTGCTCGGGACGGTCACGCCGTCCACCGCGCAGGATCCGAGCGTCGAGATCTCCACCGTTCTTTCCATGGGGGAAGCTCCTCAGGTCGTGGTACGAACCGTCCGGCGTCGACCGGTTCGATGACCACCTTCCGGTCGCCCCGCATCCCGCACCTATCGGTGCCCTATTCCGTGAAGACCGTGTGAAGGAAAGGCGAGAGTGAATCCGATGAAATAGAGATGAGCGATAATTCGCATGTTTCGCGTTCCCCCGGCCTCCGTCGCCGAAGCCTGGCCGCCATCGGCCATCCCACCGCCCCCACCTGCGGGAAGGGGACGCGGATAGCCGAGGGATAGGGAAGGGAACGGCCGGCTTCCTAGGTTGGCGTCGTCCCCGAAGAACGGGGTCCCGCATCCTCCGGAAAGGCAGTCATGAAGGCTATGAAGTCGCTCGCCACGATCGTCATCGCCGTCGCGCTCCCCCTCCTCGCGGCCGAGCCCGCGACGGCGGCCACAACGCAGACGCACGCGGCGCCGGAGGTCTCCCGGATCGGTGAGATCGTCCGCGACCTCGACGACGCCAAGGAGGGTGTCCACGAGGTGGTCAGCCTCCTGACCGGGAGCGGTAACGGCTGGGAGCGAGGGTGACCCCACCCCTCAGCCCAGTCGTGCCAGTTCCTGTTCGATCCAGACCCGGCCCTCCGTGTCACGCAGCTCCGTGAAGAGATCGGAGGAGCGCGACAGGAGGGCGCGGGCCTCGGCCGTCCGCCCGCTGAACGCGTGCACCCGTGCCAGGGCACGCAGGACGACCGCCTTCCCGGAGGGGTCGTCGAGCTCCTCGACCAGGTCGAGTGCGCTCTGGAGGTGCTCCAGGGCCCGGGCGTACTCCGCGACGTCCGTGTCCACCATGCCGATCCGGTGCAGGACCTGGGCACGGGCTCTGGAGTCCCCCGTCTCCTCCGCGATGGCCAGGGCCCGGGCGAGCTCGCTCCGGCCCCGCACGGTGTCCCCGGCCAGACACCGGAGATAGCCCGCGTACATGAGGCTGCGCCACTGGCCGCCCAGGTCGTCTATTTCCTCGAACCCCGCCAGAGCCTGGTCACAGAGTGTGATCGCCCCTTGTTGGTCGCCGCCCAGATGTACCAGGTCCGCCATCTCCCTACGGGTGAGCGCCTCACCGTGGACATCGCCCAGGTCGACGAACTCCTCCAGCGCCTCCTCCAGGATCCGCCTCCGCGCGGCCATGCCGTGATGCCTGGTCACGGGGTCGTTCACCGCCTCTATCAGCGCCGCCCGTCCGCGCCGGTTGCCGCGTTCGCGCAGGAACGGCTCCACCGTGTCGTACAGCTCCTGGACGTCGTCCAGATAACCGCGGCGGATGAGGAACGGGGAGAGGCCCACGACCAGGTCCCAGGTGTGCTCGTCCAGTCCCTCGGCCATGGCCTGGTCGACGGCGTGCCGGATGTTGGACCGCTCGGCCTCCCACCATTCGCACGGGTCGGCCAGCAGCCGTTCCACGTACCGAGCCGGGAGCGGCCACCGGGGCGCCGTCCCGCGCAGGCGCAGGTAGTCGCCGCCCACCAGCCGCCGGTTAGCCGTGTCCAGGAGGGACAGCCAGCCGCCCAGCAGACGCTCCACGGCGGGCCGCCCCTCCTCATCCTCCCGGAGGAACCGCTCACGGGAGAAGTCACGGACGAGTTCGTGGAAACGGTAGACCGACTCACCCGCGGCGTCGGTCCCGACGACGTCGATCATGTGCGCGTCCACGAGGGGCTCGACCAGGTCCGAGGGAAAGGGCCGGTCGTCGTCGAGCAGCGCTCCGGCCGCCCAGGCCGGGATGGTGGGGCCCTCCAACGTCCCGAGCAGCCGGAAGGCACGGGCGGTCCGCGGGTCGATCCCGTCGTAGGTCAGGGAGAGGCTGGCCCGGACGGTCATGTCGCCGTGCGCCAACTCGTCCAGCCGCTTGCGCTCGTCCGCGAGGCGCTCCACCATCGTGGCGAGCCGCCAGCGGGGCCGGGCCGCCAGCCGGGCGGAGATGATGCGCAGCGCCAGGGGCAGACGGCCGACGGCGCGGACCAGGGCCCCGGCCGCGTCGGGCTCGGCACGCACCCGCTCCTCCCCCAGGACACGGGAGAGCAGATCGATCGACACCTCGTCCGGCAGCGTGTCCAGGACCACCTGGGCGGCGCCGGGCAGGCCGGTGAGGAAGGCGCGCGAGGTCACGAGGACACCGCAGCCCGCGCCCGCGGGGACGAGCGGGGCCAGCTGGGCCTCGTCGGCGGCGTCGTCCAGTACGACCAGCACCCGCCGGGAGGCGAGCATCCCCCGGTACATGGCCGCCCGCTCGTCGACGTCCTCGGGGATGCCCTGCGCCGGGACGCCCAGGGAACGCAGGAACCTGCTCAGAACGTCGGAAGAGGTCAGCGGGTTGCCCCGGGTGGCCCGAAGATCGCAGTAGAGCTGTCCGTCCGGGTAGTGATCGGCGGCCAGGGCGTGGGCGACGCGCATGGCGGTGGCGCTCTTGCCCACTCCGGGACGGCCCATGAGCACCGCGACACCGACCTGGTCACCGCTGTCGACCAGGGTCCGGGTGATGGTGCGGGTGACCTCCTCGCGACCGACGAAGTCGGCGGTGTCGGTGGGCAGTTGGTAGGGGTGGGCGGCCGAGTCGGTCCTCCGCGGCCCCTCCTCGTCGGCGGGGGGCGCGGAGGACTCCGAAGCGGGCACGGGTGTGGGAGCTGCGGCGGGCACCTGGAGCGCGGGATCCCCGGAGAGGATGGCACGTTCCAACCCCCGGAGTTCCTCACACGGTTCCAGGCCGAGTTCCTCCACGAGCAGATCGCGTCCGGCGCGGTACTCGTCGAGCGCCTCCGCCTGCCGCCCGGACCGGTACAGGGCGAGCATCAGCTGGGCGCGCAGGCTTTCGCGGAGCGGATGCTCACCGACCAGGGTGCGGATCTCCCCGATCAGCCGGGCGTGGTGCCCCAGATCCAGTTCGATGTCCAGGTGGGACTCGATCACCGACAGCCGCTCCTCGTCCAGCCGGACGGCCTTGGCCGCCAGCGGGGCGGAGTCGACACCGCTCAGGGTCGGGCCGCGCCAGAGTTCCGCGGCGGCGCGCAGGCTGGCCGCGGCCTCCTCCCAGCGTCCAGCGTCCCTCAGCTCGGCGGCCTCGCTAACCAGGGAACGCTGGACGTGCACGTCCACGGTCGCGGGGTCGACGACGAGCAGGTACCCCGGCGGACGAGTCTCGATGGACGCCCCGACGGGCCGCAGGAGGCGGCGCAGCCGGGAGACGCAGATCTGTACCTGGGTGCGGGCCGTCTCCGGGGGCTCGTGCTCCCAGAGAACGTCGATCAGGTGATCGACGGAGACGACGCGTTCGAGATCGAGGAGCATGGCGCTGAGGACGGTCTGCTGGCGCCCGGCCGGTACGGGCACCGGGCCCGCGGGCCCGGTGACCTCCAGGGGGCCGAGCAGCCGGAACCGGATTCCGGACTGCTCCTGGGTGATGTCGATCTTCCCTCCTCAGGAATCACCACGCTGTTTGGCGGACCTTGCACACGACCTCGGTATTCTACACGAATACCGATTCACCAAGCCACAAGTCTTCCCCTCCGGAACCCTCGGAGCCAGCGGATGAGATTTTTAATAAATCATTGAACTATCACCCCTAAGTCCACCGCCGCCAGAGACTGGGGCGCGGAGTCCCCGCAGTTCAGAGGGTTTTGATCCGCTCCGGTGGGGCCAGCCGGCATCCGGGTGGCGCGCGAACCACGAACCAGCGCAACGGAACGGACGGAAACGTGGCCGGATCCGGCCACCGTGGAACCCCGTTTCCAGGCGGCACGGAATCATCACGGCAATCGTTGGACACGGAAAGCCCTCCCTCCGAAGCGCTGATAGCAGCGTGATAGCGGAAGAATTCCGACCACGCTCAGCATGGGGCCTGGAACACACGGAAGAGGAGGAGAGCACCGTGTCCCAGCCCCAGGGAGGCCCCCCGTCTCCGCCACCCGGCACCAGCGTCTCGTCCATCGGGGCCGAACACGCCCTCTTGACCTATCTCTACCTGGACCGGGGGGACGTGGACGGATATGCCTCACTCGTGGACGGCGACGCCCGCTTCGAGCATCCGGGGTTCCCGGTCGCCCACGGCGCGGAGGCGGCCGCCGCCCTCGCCCTGAGGTGCTGCGGGTCCGGTGGGAGCCACCGCCCCCAACGTGTCATCACCGCCGAGCGGGATGTGGTCGTGACCGGCGAACTCGTCCTCCAGGACACGGAGGACGAGGAGCGCTCCAGCGAAGAGTTCGCCGACCTCTTCGCGATCACCGAACACGGCCTCCTCGCCTCCTGGAGGAGGTTTCGCCGACGTACCGACTGACCACCCCCGACGAGCGGTCGGCGACCGTGAGGCCCGTGTGAGGAGCCGGTCGGCGCCCTACACGGGAAGGAGGCGCCCGTCCGCGTGCTCCTCCGCTCCACCATGGCCGACGGCCGGTTCCGGGACGCCTCCGCCGAGATCGCCGGGGCGGCACGGCACCGGCGGGGTCGTCCAGGCGTGGCCGACCGCCGACCGCCTCCTCGAACTCCCGTCACCGGCGGACCGGGCCCGCGGGTACCAGGAGGCCGTGCTGTCCCGGATCGGCGAGGAGGGGTTCCGCACCGGAGCGCGGGGCCGGACCTCCCTGCTCGGCCGTACGCCGCCACGCTCTTGGCCGCCTCGGCGGTCGTGACCGTCCTGACCGTGGCCACAACCGGTCAAAAACGGTCAAACCCACCCCGCGGAGCCGTGCTGAACTGGGGGGTTCGGTAGAGTCCGGGGCGGTTCGACGTTGACGGGCACCCCCACGGGTGGCCGGGGCGCCTCGCGCGGGCGCCCGGAACGGGCCTCGGCATCGGAAAACACGGCGGGAGTGTGTGACCAGTGGGGCTCTTCCTCAGTACCGCCTTCGGCTTCCCCACCGTGCTGTTCACACCGATGCTGATCGTCGCGGCCGTCTACTGGATCCTCGTCGTGGTCGGCGCGGCCGACACCGAGCTCCTCGACGGTGTGGACGCCGACGGTGAGGCAGCCGGCCTGAGCGCTCTCATGACCCGGGCGGGTCTGCTGGGCGGATCCGGCCGGACATCGGCCGAGAGCCACGGCGAACGGAGCGGCGCGCGCGCCCCGGTCACGGTCTCGCTCACCCTCATGGTGGGCGTCGCCTGGTTCGTGAGCATGATGGGCGGCATCATGACCAGCCTCCTCGAAACCACGTCCCCCTCCCTGCTGCTCGCCCTCGGCGCCGTGGTCCTGCTGATCGCGCTGATCGCCGCCTGGGCGGTCACCAGCGGACTGGCGATGGCCGTCGCCCGGCTCCTGCCCGGGCGACGGAGCGACTCCAAGCACGACCTGGTCGGCCGTACCTGTGTGATCCGTATCGGCGAGGCCTCTGAGGGCTTCGGCCGCGCCGAGATCACCACCGACGCCGGGGCCGAGATCTCCATCCACGTCCGCACCACCGGCGGGGAGGTCCTGCCCCTCGGCAGCACCGCCCTGATCTTCGACCACGACCGGGAGAACGACGTCTTCCTGGTCACCCACTTCGACCCGGCCCTCGATCCCGGCCGGGACTGACCACCGCCGCGCGGACCGCCCCGGCATCCGGGGCGGGCGCCCCCGGCCGCCTCCGGCCATCCCTCCCCCGACCAGGTGTCACCCTCGGCCGTTCGACGGCCGGGGAGGGAACCGTTCCGGTGTCCGTCGCGTCCCATTCCCGCGAGCACCTCGGACACGGCCCCCGCCGCGCACACCTCCCCCGGTGCTCGCCAGCCCCACCGCACGCCACGTGTAGAAGGAGACCCCCACGTGTTGTTGAGCGCAGCCACCACGGGACAGGAGGCGACCAGCGCGGCCTTCCTGACCGTCGGTGTCGCCCTGGCCGTCGGAATCGTCGTCCTCCTGGCCCTGATCCTCATGGTCACGCGGCTGTTCCGCAAGGTCGAGCAGGGCAAGGCCCTGATCATCTCCAAGATCCGGGATGTCCACGTCACCTTCACGGGCGCGATCGTCCTCCCGGTCCTGCACAAGGCCGAGATCATGGACATCTCGCTCAAGACGCTGACCCTGGACCGGCGCGGACGCGAGGGCCTGACCTGCAAGGACAATATCCGCGCTGACATCAGGGTCTACTTCTACGTCCGCGTGAACGAGACCGCCGAGGACGTCCGCAAGGTCGCCAAGTCCATCGGGACCGAGCGGGCCAGCGACCAGGACACGCTCCAGGAGCTGTTCAACTCCAAGTTCTCCGAGGCGCTCAAGACCGTCGGCAAGCAGTTCGACTTCGAGGAGCTGTTCACCCAGCGCGAGCAGTTCCGCCACGCGATCGTCTCGCTCATCGGCACCGACCTCAACGGCTACAGCCTGGAGGACGTGGCCATCGACGAGCTGGAGCAGACCCCGCTGCACCAGCACGACGCCAACAACATCCTCGACGCGCAGGGCATCAGCAAGATCACCGAGCGCACGGCGATCGAGCACAAGCGCACCAACGAGTTCGAGAACGACCGCAAGCAGGAGATCGACCGGCAAAACACCGAGACCGCCGAGACCCTCGCCGAGCTGGAGAAGCGCCGTGAGGAGTCCGCGGCCAAGGCCAAGCGCGAGATCGAGATCATCCGCGCGCGCGAGGAGGCCGAGACCGCGCGCGTCCAGGCCGAGGAGCGGCTCAAGGCCGAGACCGCCAACATCCGCACCAGCGAGGCGCTGGGCGTCCAGCACCAGAACCAGCAGCGCGAGATCGCGGTCGCCGAGAAGAACCGCGAGCGCGTCATCGCCATCGAGACCGAGCGGATCGAGAAGGACCGCATGCTGGAGGTCATCGGCCGCGAGCGTGAGACCGAGCTGAGCCGCATCTCGAACGCCAAGGAGATCGAGGGCGAGAAGCGCGAGGTCGCCGACGTCGTCCGCGAGCGGGTCGCCGTCGACCGCACCGTCGCCGAGCAGGAGGAGGCGATCAAGCGGCTGCGCGCGGTCGAGGAGGCCGAGCGCACACGCCAGGCGATCATCATCCAGGCCGAGGCCGAGGCCCAGGAGAACCTGGTCAAGGACATCAAGGCCGCCGAGGCCGCGGAGTCGGCCGCCAAGCACCGCGCCGCCGAGGAGCTGACCCTCGCCGAGGCCCGCCAGCAGGCCGCCGAGCTGGACACCCGCGCCAAGATCCGCCTCGCCGAGGGCCTCCAGGCCGAGGCCGCCGCGAGCGGTCTGGCCGAGGTCCAGGTGCGCGAGCAGGACGCCGAGGCGATCGAGAAGGTCGGCCGCGCCGAGGCCGTCGTCTCCCGGGAGAAGGCCGAGGCCGAGGCCGAGGCCATCGAGCGGAAGCTGCGCGCCGAGGCCGCCGGTCTCAACGACAAGGCCGGGGCCATGGCCGCCCTGGACCAGGTCAGCCGCGAGCACGAGGAGTACCGCCTGCGACTGGAGGCCGAGAAGGAGGTCCGCCTGGCCGGGATCGACGTGCACCGCCAGGTCGCCGAGGCCCAGGCCACCGTCATGGCCGCCGGCCTGGAGAGCGCCGACATCAACATCGTCGGCGGCGACGGCGCCTTCTTCGACCGGATGGTCAACTCCATCGGCCTGGGCAAGGCCGTGGACGGCTTCGTCGGCAACTCCGAGACCGTCCAGGCGCTGGGCAACGGCTTCCTCAACGGCGAGGCCGACCTCAGCGACGAGCTGGGCCGGCTCCTGTCGTCCATCGGCACCGAGGACGTCAAGAACCTCACCGTCTCCGCTCTGCTGCTCCAGCTCATCAGCGCGGGCGGCCCGCAGGCCGACAAGCTCGACCAGCTGCTCGGCAAGGCCCGTGAACTCGGTGTGGACACACTCCCCGTGACCGCGCTCGCCCCCGTGAAGCAGTGAGGTAGTCCTCCGTGACCGAGGCCCAGTCCCAGGAGACCGCAAGCCCCGGACCGGACGCCGAGGACGCGCGGACGCTGGACGCGGGCACCTACGAGGTGCTCCGCGCCCGGCTCCGCGAGCAGACCGGCGAGCTGGCCCGGCGAACCGAGGCGCTCAACGCCCGCCGCCTGGAGGTGTTCGGCGGGTCGGACATGACCCTTCTGGGGACCGAACGCATCCGTACCGAGCACAACTGCGTGCCCCGGGACATCATCAGTGTCGGGCGTTCCGTCGGCGACGGCGCCGACGGGGACATGATCCTGTTCGGCTACAACGTCTTCATCGGCCTACAACGGGAGACCCGCGTCTGCGACGTGTTCTCCACACACCGGTACGAGCACGACGACGACTCCTTCACGTTCGTCGACGCGCCCGAGGACGCCGTGCCCGGGCTCCTGTCGGACGAGGAGTTCCGGCAGGAGTTCGCGCGGCTGTACCGCTACTACCGGGACACCCGGCTGTTGCAGCTGCGCCGTGTGGAGGACCGCCTGTTGGCGGTGTTCCAGACGGGACCGAACACCGAGGACGTACGCGTGCTGCGGTGGTCGGTCTCGCCGACGGGCGAGCTCTCCTACATGGACGACCGGGGCGAGCGCGACCACGTCCGCCCGCCCGCGCACGACTTCACGTGGGTGGAGACCACCCGTGAGGACCACGTGTCCGGCCGCCACCCGCACATCTCGATCCTCGACGAGCTGTTCGTGGAGACGGTGAACGGCGACCTCACCATCAAGGTGGAGAACAACACCGAGGTCGGCGAGGGAATCTACAGCGAACCGGTCGACGAGTCGCTCCAGAGCCTGGCCGACGCCTCCGTCCACTACGCGCGGGTCGGCGCGCTCATCCTCCTACGCGTCCTGCCCTACAACGAGACCGAGTGGCGCCACCTGGTCTTCAACACCCGCACCAAGGCGGTGGAGCGGCTCGACGGGATCGGCCAGGCGTGCCAGCGCCTGCCCGACGACCAGGGCCTCATCTTCCCCGGCGGGTACCACCTGACGACCGGCGCCGTGCGCACGTTCGACACCGACGTCACCGACCTGGAGTTCGAGCGGGTCGTGCGCTCTCCCAACGGCGAGGACGTGCTGTACGTCTTCCACTCGCCCGCGGACGGCCGCAGTCTGCTGCTGTCGTACAACACCATCCGCAAGGAGGTCGCCACCCCGATCGTCTGCCACGGGTACTCCCTGTTCGACGACGGCACGATGACCGTCTTCCGGGAGACCTCGGACGAGCCGACCCGCGTGCACCCGATGCAGGTGTGGCGGACGCCGTACGTGTCGGACGTGTACGCGGCGGCCCAGCCGGTGGGTACGGGTCCGCTGGAGCGCATCGGCAACGCCGAGCTGGTCCGCGGCGTGTCCGAGTGCCTGTCGGTGGCCCGGATCGCCAGCGACATGAGCCCGTCCACCGAGGTCTTCGAGGCGATCATCGCCTCCTGCCGCCGGGTGGCCGACCGCTTCCACTGGCTGGGCGAGGAGGAGCTGGGAGACCTGGCCTCCCCGCTGGCTGAGGTGCGGGCCACCGCCGAGCGGGTGCTGGAGGAGTTCGAGACCGTCCAGGCCCTGACCCGGCAGGCCGCTGACGCCCTCGCGGAGACCGAGGCGCGGGTGACCGCGCTCATCCGCACGTCGCGGGGCGAGACCCCCCGGTCGGCGGAGGGATGGGTGGAGCGGCTGACCGAACTGCGCCGCGCGCAGGGGCAGGCGGCCACGCTCTCCGAGACGCGCTACGTGGACACCGACCGGCTGGCCGAGCTGGACGGGCGGCTGTCCGAGGAGATCGACGCGGTCGGCCGGCGCACGGTGGGCTTCCTCGAACAGGACGACGCGTTCGACGGTTACCACTCCGACGTGGCGCGGCTGGTCGGGGAGGCCGAGGGGATCGACGCGGTCAGCGCCGCGACGGCCGTCGGCGAGCGCATCGAGGAGCGCACCGAGGGCCTCCAGGTGGTCACCGAGGTCGTGGGGTCCCTGGACATCGGCGACGCCCGGGTCCGCACGCGGATCCTGGAGCGGATCGGCGAGGTCCTGGCCGGGATCAACCGGGCCCGGGCCACACTGGAGTCGCGCCGCAGGGAACTGTTGGCCCAGGAGGGACGGGCCGAGTTCGCCGCGGAGTTCGCGCTGCTGGGGCAGGCGATCACCGGCGCGCTGGCGGCCGCCGACACGCCCGACCGCTGCGACGAGCAGCTCGGCCGGATCATGCTCCAGGTGGAGAACCTGGAGTCGCGGTTCGCCGAGTTCGACGACTTCCTCGCGGAGCTGTCGGACAAGCGCGAGGACGTGTACGAGGCGTTCTCCACGCGCAAGCAGTCGCTCGTGGACGAGCGGTCGCGCCGGGCGGACCGCCTGGCCTCGTCCGCCGCCCGGGTCCTGGAGGGCGTGCACCGCCGGGTCGCCACGCTCTCCACGCTGGAGGACGTCAACACCTACTTCGCCTCCGACGCGATGGTGTCCCGGCTGCGGCGCACGGTCGGGGAGATGCGCGAGCTCGGCGACTCCGTGCGCGCCGAGGAGCTGGAGGGCCAGATCCTGTCGGCCCGGCAGGAGGCCGGGCGGGCGCTGCGGGACCGGGCCGACCTGTTCGAGGGCGGACCCGGCGGCGAGACCATCCGGCTGGGGCGGCACCGGTTCGCGGTCAACACCCAGCCGATCGACCTCACCCTCACCCCGCACGACGGGACGATGGCGGTCGCGCTCACGGGCACCGACTACCGCGAACCGGTCACGGACGCGGCCTTCGGCCGGACCCGCCACCTGTGGGACCGTCTGCTGGTCTCCGAGAGCGACGACGTCTACCGGGCGGAGTACCTGGCGACGTCGATCCTGGCCGCCGCGGAGGAGGGCTCTCCGGAAACGGCGGCGGCCGAAGGCAGTCGATCGAGAGCCGGCGGAGGGCGACGGGAGGGCCTGAGCCTCGACGCCCTGGCCGAGGCGGGAGTGCACGCCGAGAACGGGTCCCTGCTGGAGCTGGTGCGCGGGGTCGCCGAGACCCGCTACGACGAGGGCTACGAGCGCGGCGTGCACGACCACGACGCCGCCCTCATCCTGTCCGCGCTGCTCAGGCTGCGCGCCGGGGCCGGTCTGCTGCGGTATCCGGGTACCACGCGCGCGGTGGCGCAGCTGTTCTGGGCCTACGGCGCGGGCAAGGAGGAACGGACCGCCTGGCGCACGCGCGCCGGGTCGCTGGCGCGCGCCCGCGCGGTCTTCGGGGTACGGCGCTCGGCGGCGGTCGACGCGCTGCGCACGGAGCTGGCCGAGGGCGTGGACGCCTTCCTCACCGGGACCGGGCTGTACCAGGACACCGACCTGGAGCTGGTGGGCGAGTACCTGTTCGAGGAGCTGGCCGAGGGATCGCGGACGTCGTCGGGCTTCGTGTCCGGGGCGGGCGCGCGGCTGCTCCTGGACCGGTTCCACCGGGCCCTGGGCAGTACGAGGGAGACCACGCGCAAGGCGTTCGAGGACGACCTGCGCACGCTGGAGGGCGACCTGGCGGCGCGGCACCAGCTGGTGACCGCGTGGCTGGAGGCGTTCGCGACCACGCTCGACGAGGTGGACCCGGGCGACCTGCCCGAGGCGGCGGCGATCGAACTCACCGGGTCGGCCGTGGAGCGGTACGAGTCGTCGGCGGCGGTGGGCGAGACCGTGACGGGCCTGCTCGGCACCCACCCGCGCGTGCGGGACCGGTCCCTGGAGGTGCGGCTGGACGAGATCCTGCCGCGCACCCGGGCGTTCCGCGCCCGCGACGTGCCCGCCTACCGGGACTTCCAGCGGCGCCGCAACGAGCTGGTGGCCGCCGAGCGCGAGCGCCTGCGGCTGGAGGAGTACCGGCCCAAGGTGATGAGCGGGTTCGTCCGCAACCGCCTGCTGGACGAGGCCTACCTCCCGCTGATCGGCGACAACCTGGCCAAGCAGCTGGGCGCGGCGGGCGACGACAAGCGGACCGACCAGAGCGGACTGCTGCTGCTCATCTCCCCGCCGGGGTACGGCAAGACCACGCTGATGGAGTACGTGGCCAGCCGCCTGGGGCTGGTGTTCGTCAAGGTCAACGGGCCCGCGCTGGGGCACGGCGTGACCTCGCTCGACCCGGACGAGGCGCCCGACGCCACGTCGCGGCAGGAGGTCGAGAAGATCTCCTTCGCGCTGGAGATGGGCAACAACGCCCTGCTGTACCTGGACGACATCCAGCACACCAACCCGGAGCTGCTCCAGAAGTTCATCTCCCTCTGCGACGGCCAGCGCCGGATGGAGGGCGTGTGGAACGGGCGGACGCGCACCTACGACCTGCGCGGGAAGCGGTTCGCGGTGTGCATGGCCGGAAACCCGTACACGGAGCAGGGCAAGCGGTTCCGGATCCCGGACATGCTGGCCAACCGCGCCGACGTGTACAACCTGGGCGACGTGCTGTCCGGCAAGGAGGAGATGTTCGCGCTCAGCTACATCGAGAACGCGCTCACCTCCAACTCCACGCTCGCCCCGCTGTCCACGCGCGACCGGGAGGACGTGTACACGTTCGTGCGGATGGCCGAGGGCGACGGGTCGGTCGGCACGGACCGGCTGAGCCACCCGTACTCGGCGGCCGAGGTGGACCGGATCGTGTCGGTGCTGCGCAAGATGCTGCGCGTGCGCGAGGTGGTGCTGGCCAACAACCAGGCCTACATCGCCTCGGCGGGCCAGTCCGAGGACGCGCGCACGGAGCCGCCGTTCCAGCTCCAGGGCTCGTACCGGAACATGAACCGGCTGGCGGAGAAGATCGTGCCGGTGATGAACGACGCCGAGGTGGAGGCCGCGATCGACGACCACTACCTGGGCGAGGCGCAGACCCTGACGTCGGGCGCGGAGGCCAACCTGCTCAAGCTGGCGGAGCTGCGCGGGGTGATGACGCCCGAGCAGGAGGCCCGCTGGACGGAGGTCAAGGAGGCGTTCCGCCGGAGCCGCGCGCTGGGCGGGGGCGAGGACGACCCGATGACGCGCGCGATCGGGGCGATGGGCCTGCTCGCCGACCGGGTGGGGTCGATCGGCACGGCCATCGACCGCGCCGCGGAGCGGTAGCGCGCCCCCGCGCACGCGGGCCGTCACCCCGAAGGGGGTGGCGGCCCGTCCGCGTCTCCTCCGGATCCGCGCTCCGTCCGCGGATGTGAACCGGGGACCACACCCGGAAAAACATCCAAAAGACCCCGTGTCCCGCTGGTTGGACATGTGCTATTTTCGCTTCCGCCCGGGGGCCAGAGAAGAACTCCGAACGAAGAGGACGATATGCCCCATTCGGCGGCACCAGAGATCGACCTGCCCGAACTGGATTTCGACGACATGGAGGTCATGAGCGTCCGCGAGGCGGTCGCCGTCCCCGAGACCGGCGCCACCAGCGGAAGCTCCAGCTGCACCTCCACCTCCTGCTGCGGCAGCAGCAGCTGCTGCTCCGGCGGCTCCTGCGGCTGAACCCCCCGACCGTCCCGCCCCACACACGCCACCAGGAGTGAACCCCCACCGATTCACGCGACATTCTCTGATCAAAGCGTGAATCGTTTCGGACGTACTCAAGTCGTGGGTGCGCCGGACACATAACCGGTACACCCATTTCGTGGAGTACACACACAACACCCCGACAACTCCAGAAGAAGGTGTTCGATGGCCACGCAGGAATCCCCCACGATCGACCTGCCCGACCTGGACTTCGACGACATGGAGGTCATGAGCGTCCGCGAGGCGGTCGCCGTCCCCGAGACCGGCGCCACCAGCGGAAGCTCCAGCTGCACCTCCACCTCCTGCTGCGGCAGCAGCAGCTGCTGCTCCTCGGGGTCGTGCGGCTGACTCCCCTCCCGGGCGGCTCCCCCCTGCCCCCGGCGGGGCCGCCCCCCACACACACGCCCGTCTCCACGAACACCGAGGGCCGTACGTGCACGCGATCAACGCCATCGACATCACCAAGGACTACGGGAGGGGCCGGGTCCTCCACGGGGTCACCTACCAGGTGCCCGCCGGGCGGATCGCCGCCCTGCTCGGCCCCAACGGAGCCGGGAAGACGACCCTGATCGAGATCCTGGAGGGGCACCGGGGCCGGACGTCCGGCCGGTTGTCGGTGCTCGGCCTGGACCCGGGCGACCGCCGCGACTTCGCGCGGCTGCGCCGCCGGATCAGCGTGGTCCTCCAGCAGACGATGCTGGAGCCGGGACTGTCCGTCCGTGACGTCCTGCGCCGCCACGCCTCCTACTACCCCGACCCCCTCGGCGTCGACGAGGTCCTCGAACAGGTCGACCTCACCGAGAAGCGCGGCGCCCTGGTCAAGTCGCTCTCCGGCGGCATGCGCCGCCGCCTGGACCTGGCCCTGGCCCTGACCGGCCGCCCCGAACTGCTGTTCCTGGACGAGCCCACCACCGGCCTGGACCCCGTGTCCCGCCGCCGCATCCACGCCCTCGTCTGCGGACTGCGCGACAGCGGCACCACCGTGGTCCTCACCTCGCACGACCTGGTCGAGGTCCAGGAACTCGCCGACCGCGTGGACGTCATCCGCGACGGGGAGTTCATCGCCTCGGGGTCCCCCGAGGAGCTCGTCCGCGGCGCGGCGGCGTCCACCGTCGTGGAGTTCGCCGCCCCCGAGGGCGTCGACGGCCGCCTGCCCGAGGGGGCCTCCCTCGTCGACGGCCGTGTCCGCATCCGCACCGACGACCAGGACGCCGTGGTGCGGCGGGTCCAGGAGTGGGCCGAGCGGGAGCGGACCGAGATCACCGGCCTGACGATCGTCCCGCCCAGCCTGGACGACGCCTACGTCGCGATGCTGGAGGGCGGCGAGAAATGACCACCGCGACACAACGCCGTCCGAGCAGCTTCCTCCTGCATGTGGACAGCGAGCTCAAGGAGTTCTGGCGCTCCCCCATCACCCTGGCCTTCATCGTGCTGATGCCGGTCATGTTCTACGTCGGGTTCGGGTTGGCCTTCCGCTCCCAGGCCGACGCGGTGCGCGTGGTCGGCGAGCACGAGATCACCCAGGCCAACCTGAGCTACGGCGGTGTCCTCGGCTTCGCCCTCATGTCGGTCGCCTTCGCCAACGTGGCGATCGGACTGGCCATCCGCCGCCACCACGGCCTGTTCAAACGCTTCCGCACCACGCCGGTCAGCCCGGCGACCGTGATGGGCGCCTACCTGGTGAACACCCTGCTCACCGCCGTGATCGTGCTCGTGGTGGTCACCCTGATCGGCCTCCTGGGCATGGGTGTGACCCCGGATCCGGCCCGGCTGCCCCAGCTGCTCGCGGCCCTCCTGCTCGGCTTCGTGTGCCTGGCCCCGCTGGGTGCGGCCCTCTCGTTGCTCCCGCCGAACGCCGACGCCGCCGTCCCCATGGTCAACGGCGTCTTCTTCCCCACCGCGTTCCTGGCCGGAGGATTCATCATCCTTCCCCTGGGCGACACCGTGGGCGCGGTCGTGGACCTACTGCCGGGCCGCCCCCTGACGATCCTCATCCAGGGCGCGCTCGCCGAGTCCGGCCCCGTCTGGGACTGGCCGTCGGTGTGGCTGCTGCTCGCCTGGTCGGCGGGGGGCACGGTGGTGGCGCTGCGCTGGTTCCGCTGGGCGTCCGAGCGCGAGCCGCGCGGATTCGGATCGGGCAGGCGCGGGGCCGCCGGAGGCGAGGAGTGAGCGCTTCCGGCATCGACTGCGTGGAGGGCCCCTACCTGGTCTCCCGTGTGAACCTGTTCCCCTACCGGCCGCTGCGCGCCCCCGGCCCCTCGGTGTCGGCGGACCGCGTCCTGCTGCTGGCCCTCGCCGAGGAGGAGCGGCGGCGGGACGGCCTCCGGACGCGGTTGGTCGACGAACTGCACCGGGTCGCCCCCGGACTGGAGACCGAGCGGCACCGCCGGGAGGCGCTGTCCGTCAAGCGCGACGTGTTCAACGACCGTCCGCCCCGCTCGAGTCAGCCGCTCTCCGAGGGCCCCCTCCTCGAACGGGTGCCGCTCCTGGCCGCGTGGTCGGAGAGCTGGGCGGCCACCGCGCGGGCCGTGGAGCGCCTCGACTCCGCGCACGCCGACGCCCTGGTGGCCGAGCGCGCCGTGCTCGCCGCGTGGGCGCGCGATCCCTCCGTGGACCGGAGCACGGCGCTGTCCAGCCCGGACCTGCACCGGGCGGTGGCCGCGCGCGCCGCCGCGGACGGGCCGCCGGACAAACGGGCGCGCAAGGCCGAGGCGGCGCTGGTCCGGTACTTCTCGCGGTCGACGGTGAAGGTCAGCCCCTACTCCCTCTACACCGGGGTCCACTTCGACGACCTGGAGCACCCGGTGTCGGCGGACCGCGACGGCGAGCCGCTGCGCCTCTCGACCAGGGCCGACCTGCGCCGGCTCCTGCCCCGGCAGGCGGCCCGGGTGCTGGCCGCCGACCCCGAGGCCCGGTCGGGCCTGGAGTGGGTGCTCACCGGTAGCGCGCGCCGTGAGGGCCAGCGGCTGGTCCTGCGCCGCAAGCGCTGGTCGCCGCCCGTAGCCGGGCTGCGCGCGGAGGCCTTCGGCGAGGAGGAGGTCCGCCTCCCGATGACCGGTGTGTGGGGTCGGCTGCTCGGTTCCCTCCAGGCGCGCGCCCGCGTCCCGGTCCGATTGGACGGGTTGCGCGAGGGCCTCGCCGAGGACCTGCGCTGCGCTCCGGAGTACGCGATGAACCTGCTGGACCGGCTCATCCGGGAGGGGATCCTGGTCCCGTGGGCCCCGTCCGCCGAACAGTCCCCGCACTTCGCCCGGGACTGGCACGACCTGGCGAAACGGCTGCCGGGGGCGGCCGCGGCCAGGGTGGCCGCGGCGTTCCGGAGCACCGAGGAGGTGCTCGACGGCTTCGGAGCGGCCGACGGCACGGAGCGGGCACGCGGGATCCTCCGCCTCCAGCGGTCGTGGTCGGACGCCCTCGGTGAGCCGGGCACGGCCACCGCACCGGTGGTGGAGGACTGCCTCGTGTCGCACGGGGCGCCCGTCCCCCGGTCGTGGACCCGCGCCTGGTCGTCGGACCTGCGCCGGCTGATGCCGCTGCTGTTCGCGCTGGACGACCAGCGGGTGCTGTCGGGCGCCTTGGAGAGCGTGTTCACGGCCCGCTACGGCCGGGGCGGCCGGTGCGCCGACCTGGACGAGTTCGCCGAACAGGCGCGCGCGGCCTTCCCCCTGACGCAGCGCCTGATGTCCGACGGAGCCGGGGCCGGGGAGACCGACCCCGACGGCGCGCTGTCCGCGCTGCTGGCGGCCCGGCGGCGCGCGGTGGAGTACCTCACCGCGCTGACGCGGGAGGACGCCGAGTCCGTCGAGGTGGACCCGGGGGTCGTGGACGAGATCGCCGAGCTCCTGCCGGAGCGGGAGTTCGCGGCACCGAGGTCCTTCGCGGTCTTCGGCCACCCCGACCGGGGCCGCCTCGTCCTCAACCACGTGTACGGAGGTCGCGCACGCTACTTCAGCCGGTTCCTCGCCGACCTCCCCGACGACGTCCGCGCCCGCGTGGCCGCCCACGTCCGGCGCCTGGCCCCGGAGGGTTCGGTCACCGTGCACATGAGGTCCGCCCTGGGGTTCAACGCCAACCTGTCACCGCTGCTGGCCGACGGGGAACTGGCCCTGCGCGACGAGCCGACCCTCGCCGACGGCCCCTCCACCCGCGACCTGGAACTGGTCCACACCCCGAACGGCCTGCGGCTCGTCCTCGCCTCGACCGGCCAGGAGATCGACCCCGTCTACACGGGGTTCCTCGTGCCGCACGCGCTGCCCTACGACGAGATGCTCGTGGCCATGGTGGCGGACTCGCCGTTCTTCTCGTTCGGCGACCTCTCCCTGGACCTGCACGACCGCCGACACGAACACGGGTCAGCGGCCGGAGGCCGTCCGTCGGGGGGCGCGACACCGCGGATCTCCTTCGGCGACGTGCTGCTGTTCCGCCGCCGCTGGGCCGTGGACGCGTCCTGCCTGCGGGCGGAGCCGGGCGAGTCGGCCGAGGCGCTGTACCGCCGGGTCAACACGGAGCGGCTGTCCCGCGGCATCCCCGACCAGGTGTTCGCGCGCCCGCTCCAGGGCGCCCGGCTCGGCCCCCTGGAGCGCGCCATGGCGCCCAAGCCCCAGCACGTCGACTTCCTGAGCAGGCTGCACACGGCCACCGCGGCCAAACGACTGGCCCACCTGGGTCCGACCCTGATGGTGGAGGAGTTCCTGCCGAGCCCCGAGGACGGTGGTCTGAGGGGACCGGACGGGCGCCACGCCACCGAGGTGTTCCTCGAACTCTCCGCCGTCCCCCGGCCCCCGTCCCCTCCGATGCCCGATCCCCCAGGCGAAGCGAGGCTGCTCCCTTGACCGTCGGACTCCGAGTGACCTACTACGACAGCGACAAGAGCGCGCTCCTGGGAGAGTGCCTCGTCCCGACCGCCCGGCGGATCGCGGCCCAGGCGGGTATCGACTCCGCGTGGCTCCACCTGCACTGGCGGCTGGGCCCGCACTGCGTGCTCTACCTCGACGGCGACCCCGTGCCGGTGGCGGAGGCGGCCGGGTGCGCCGCGGCCGACGTCGAGGAGTTCCTGGAGCGCAACCCCTCGACGCACGCCCTCGACCCCGGTCGGTACGCGGCGTTCTCCGAACGGATGGGCCGCATGGAACTGGTGGAGCCGCCCTACGCACCCCTGGAACCGGACAACTCCGTCCGGTGGCTGCGGGACGATCCGGTCGACACGTTCCTGCGCGGCCCCGAGGCGGTCGCGCTCAAGGGCCGGGTGTTGACCGACGGGCTCTCCCGCGTGGCCGACCGGGTCGACGGCCGGGCCGCGGTCCCGCACGTGTTCGCCGGGATGGCGGCGATCGCCTCCCGCTACCCCGAGTGGGGGCTGCGCTCCGGGTACCAGGCGTTCCTCTCACACTGGAAGGAGTACTTCCACTGGTCCGATCCGGAAGGGACGGCCCAGGAACGGCTCGCCGCCGCCTACCGGGACCAGCGCGAGGGGCTGGTCACCGCCCTGCGCGCGGTGCACGAGGGCACCACGGACGACCCGTCCGCGCTGTCCTGGCTCGACTGGACCCGGCGCTGGCTGCCCGAGGCGACCGCGCTCGCCGAGGAAGGGCACATCCTGCCGTTCCCGCACCCGGACCGCCTCGACGCGGCGGCCCGGTTCGGGGACGCGACGCGGGTGCGCTGGAGCGGGTCGGACGAACGTTCCTACAGCGACTTCCACCAGGAATTCAGGAAACTGGACTTCACCAGGCTCGGCGACGGACACGGGTTCGCGGCGTTCCGGTTCGTGATCAACTGCTTCTTCGACCTGCTGCCCCTCATGGGGGTGACGCCGGTTCAGCGGTACTCCGTCGCCTACCTGCTCACCGAAGCCGCACAGGAGGTGGTCGGCGAGACCTGGGAACAGACCGTGGCCAGGGTCGTCGCCCACCAGCAGAGCGACCCCGAGCTGAGGCCGACCCTCCCGTGGGTGGGCGATGACTGACCACACGGTTCCCACACGCCTCAAGAGCGCCGTCCGTGCCCGGTCCCTCGCGGAGGAGGGCGTCGCCGTGAGCATGGGCGCGACCGCCGTCGTCATCCGCGGGGCCCAGGCCGACACCGTGTGGCGGGCCCTGGAACCCACGCTGCGCACGGGTTTCGTCCGCGGCGCCCTGACCGCCCGGTTCCCCGCCCGGGGACGGCCCTTCCTCGAGGGCATGCTCGACCAGTTGGAGGAGCACGGCTTCCTGCGCGAGGTGGAGGAGGAGGCCGACCTCGCCGAGTCGGACCGCGCCGCCTTCGCCCACCTGGAGGCGATGACCCGGCGACCGTTCGCGGCGCTGCGTTTCCTGCACCGGAGCACGGTCCTGGTCCGCGCCTCCTGCCCCCGGCTGAGGTCGGAGGTCCACCGCGCGCTGGAGCGCGCGGGCTTCCGCTCCGTGCGAACCGAGCCCGGATCCGACGACGCGACCCCGCTGACCACGCGTCTCCTCGTCCCGGGGCACGGGGAGGCCCTGCACCTCATCGCGTCCGGCGAGGGCGTGTGGCTGTCCGGCCCCCGCACCACCTCCGCCACCCCCGACCTGGTCGAACGTGTCCAGGACTGGTGTCGGTACCGGGCCCCGGAGCGGAACCGCCCCCCGCTGGAGGAGGCCGCGCTGGGGATCACCCGCTCCCTCGTCGCCGCCCAGCTGGCCCTGGCACTGGTCGCCCACGTGGCGCGCTGCGCGAACGGCCCGCAGGACTCCCCCGCGGAACCCGGCCCGGGAGAGGTCCCCGAGTCGGACCCGGAGTTCATGGTGACCACCGACGACCTGGTCAGCGAACCGCACCCCTTCGTCGCCCCTCCCGCGCTGGACCCGGTACGCACCACGCCCTTCGCCCCCGGGGGCCTCGACGGCACGCCCCCCGCCGAGGCCCCCGACCAGCTGGACGCGGTCGCGCACCTGTGGGACCGGGTGTTCGGTCCGGTGGGAGCCCCCCTCCCCGGCGACCTTCCCCAGCTCCCCGTGGGCCTGGCCCGGGTGGAGCGCTCCGACCTCGTCGGCTGCGGACTCACCACCGCGCAGGCCAGGGTGGACGCCCTGCTCGGCGGTCTGCACGCCACCGCGTGGCGGCACCGCCCGCGGGAGGGCGGAGACGGCGGACGCGGGCTCGGGCTGACACCGCTCGCCGCGGTCGGCGCGGCCGTCGGGGACCTGGTCCTGACCGACCGGGCGGACGCGTGGAAGGACGTCGAGCCACCCTCCCTGTCCGCCCCCGCGCGTCGGCTGTGGGCGGCGCTGACCCTGCGCTTCGGGGTCTCGGCCCGGCTCCGGGTCCGCGCGTGGGAGGGGTTGTGGCTCACCACGCTCCTCACCCCGCAGGACGTCCTCCTCGGGGCCGCGACGGCGGCCGACCCCGACGCGTGTGTGCGGGAGGCTCTGCTCCGAGCCGTGGCCGGGGCCCAGGCCACCCACGGCTCCGTGGTCCGGAGCGCGGCCCGGACCGACCCGGCCACCGCCTCACTCGCCCGGTGGTGCCGGGAGACGGGGCTGGTCCGGGTGGAGGAGCCGGACGGCGCCCGGGACTGGCGGCGGCACGGTGTGTTCGCGGCGGTGGCCCGATGGTCGTGACCGCGCGCGTCCCCCGCCCGACCGGGGCCACGATGGCCGAACCGCACGCCACCCGCGTCGGCGGGGGCGTGCTGTACACCGGCATGAACGGCGCCCTCGCGGTCCTCGGCCCCTGGACACCCGCCGGAGGCACGGGATGCGCCCGCTGCGCGGGACTGTGGCGGCGCGACGTGGAGGGCGGTGTCGACCCCGACCGGGCCGCCGCCGACCCGGCCCTGTTCGCCCTGTGGTCGGACGCCTTCGCCCGCCTGGCCGACGCCGCCCTCGCCGGACCCGAGGAGCTGCGGCTCGCGCTGGTCGCGCTGGACTGCCGTACCGGGGAGGTGACCCGGCACCGGTTCGTCCCCCATCCGCACTGCGCGTCCTGCTTCCCCGACGGGGCCGGGCTCTCCCCTCCCGGGACGCTCGACCCCCGCACCCCCCAGCCGACCGTCGGCGACGCACTCCGCACCCGCGCCGTGGACCGGACCGACCTGCGCGAACGGCTGCTCGACTTCCGGTTCGGCCCGGCCGCGCACGTCTACCGCGACGAGGAGTCACCGCTGCCCCTCGTCACCTGCGAGACCGTCGCCCCCGGACACTCCACGCGGGAGGGCGGCTACGGCCGTTCCACCCGGTTCTCCGCCAGCGAGGTCCCCGCCCTCCTCGAGGGCGTGGAGCGCGTGACGGGAGGCCGCCGGCTGTCCGGCGCGGCGACGGTGACCGGCTCCTACAGCCAGCTCGCCGACGACGCCGTGGACCCCGAACGGCTCGGCCCGCACGAACCCGGGTGGTACGGCCACCCCGCCTTCGACCTCGTCCCGTACACACCGGACACCCCCACGACCTGGGTGTGGGGGTGGTCCACCCTGGAGCGGCGCCGGGTCCTGGTGCCCGAACACGTGGCGTACTGGCACGCCGGAGACCACGGGACCCGCTTCCTCTACGAGTCCTCCAACGGGTGCGCGGTCGGCTCCTCCCTGGAGGAGGCCGTCATGTACGGCCTGTTCGAGGTGGTGGAACGGGACGCGTTCCTGCTCGCCTGGTATTCGCGCACCCGGCTGCGGGAGGTGGATGTGCGCCGGAACCCCGACCTCGCCCACCTGCTGGACCTGTTGGACGAGCGCCGCCTGACCCTGCGCATCCTCGACCTCACCTCCGACCTGGGCGTCCCGACCGCGCTGGCCACGGTGACCGCCCTGGAGGAGGACGTCCGCGAAGGCCGGGCGCCCGCGCTCAGCCTCGCCACCGGCGCGCACCCCGACCCCCGCCGCGCACTCATGGCGGCGGTCGAGGAGACCGTCACCAACGCGCTCATGTACCCGAAGTGGGTGCGGATGCGGCCGTCGGTGAACGTGGAGCGCTGCCGCCCCATGCTCGACGACTTCACCCTGGTCCGGACCCTGGAGGACCACACCGGCATGCACGGCCTGTGGGAGGCCCGACCGCACTGGGAGTTCCTGGACGCACCCACGGGCACCGTGTCGGAGGAGGAGTTCCGGGCGGGACACCCCTCCTCGTTCGCCGGCGCCGACCTCACCGCCGTGCTCGGCGCCCGCCTGGCCCGGATGCACGACCTCGGTCTGGACGTCGTGGTGGTGGACCAGAGCAGCGCGCCCTACGTGGCGGCCGCGGGGGTGCGGTCGGTGAAGGTGATCGTCCCGGGCGCGCTGCCGATGACCTTCGGCCACACCCACCGGCGGACCCGCTCCCTGGAGCGGCTCACCCGCGCGCACACGCTGTTCGAGGGAGGAGTCCCATGGGAGAGCCCCGGCACGATCCACCCGGTTCCGCACCCGTTCCCGTGACCGACGACCTCGCCCCCGTCCTGGCGGCGTTCCACGCGCAGTCGCACGGCAAGGACGTCGCCCAGCCGGAGACACTGTTCTCCGGACCGGTCCTGTCCAGCGGTCCGACCGACGGCGCCGGGGAACCGCCCCTCACGCTCCCCGCCCTGGAGCCGCTGCGCGGTCTGGCCGCCGCCGGCCCCCCGCTCGGCGGCCCCTGGTCCCCCGTACAGCGGATGCTCGCCGCGAGCGTGGAGGCGGTGCGGGTGCGCAGGCTGTCGGCCGCCGACCGCTACCCCGTGCACCGCGCCTACCCCTCCCCCCGCGGGCTGTTCGGCGCCGACGTGTTCGTCTTGCCCGCCGGGCGCGGCTCCGGCTGCCTACGGGTGGACCCCCAGTCGCACGCGCTCCACCCGGTGGCGGGGGCCCGCCTCCCCGACGACCCGGAGACCGCCCTGGCCGGTGCCCACCTGGTCGTCGCGGTGGACCACCGGCGCTATCCGCCCGAGTACGGCCGGCTGCGACCGTCGCTGGCCTTGTTGGAGGGCGGCCACCTGGCGGCGACGCTCGGGCTCACCCTGACCCGCGCGGGTCTGCGCCCCCGGACGCGCCTGGGGCCCGCGGCCGCGCCCCTGCCCGACGGGCTCCTCCCCTGCGCCCGCGTCACCCTCGGCACGGACGGTGACGAGGACGGCCCCTCACTACGGCCCGAGGCGGTGGCCCGGGCCTCGGAGACGGCCGCCCCGACCGGAACACACCTGCGCGGCTGGTTGGACGACCGCACCAGCGGCGTCTCCACCGCCAACCTCGTGACCAGCGCACACGTCTCACCCGAACGCGGCTCCACGATCACGGACGCCCTCACCGCGGCCCTCGGCGCGGCGCGGTCGGTGGCCCCCGGCCCCGACTCCCTGAAGCTGTACCAGCAGACACTGGCGGACGGCCGGATCGACGACCGCACCGCACGCGAGCTGGGCCCCGACGGGGCCCGGCACCCCGGGCGGCCCGTCCCCCGGACCGACGCGACCCCCTTCTCCTCCTCCCTCGGCTTCACCCTGGCCGTGGACTTCATCCCGTGGGCCCGCGCCCACGGACCCCACGCGGAAACCGTCCTGCACACCCTCCTCGGCTGGATCGCCCAGTGGGGCTGTCTGGGCGCCGCCGCCACCGGGCTGTGCGCCCGCCCCATGCGCAACTACGAGGAGGCGGAGTGGGCCGCCGCGCTCGGGTTCGCCCCCGACCAGACCCCCGCCTACCAACTGTGGGTGCGGGCCGAACGCGGCGCCTACATGGACGTCCCCGTCGACGCCGCCCCACCGACCCCCGGTCACGGAGGGAGCACACCATGACGCGCGCCTGGACGGCCGTGTACGTCCACCTGCACCGCGACCGCGACCGCATCGACGCGTTCCTGCTCGACCGCCTGGCCCCCCGAGCGGAGGAACTGGTGTCCGCGGGACTCGCGCGCGCCTGGTTCTTCCTGCGGTACTGGGACGGCGGGCCCCACCTTCGGGTGCGGTTCCTGGACGCGGACGCCGACGCCGTCCGGGCGTTCGCCGAACACATGCGTACCGCGGCGAAGGAGACCGCCGGGGACGCGATCGAGCTGAGCAGCGCCGACTACTACGCGAGACTGCCCCGGGCCGACCCGGACCGCTGGCACGACGACGGCGACGTGGTCGACGCGGTCTACGCGCCGGAGACCGAGCGCTACGGCGGCCCCGAGGCCCTGGAGGTGTGCGAGGACTTCTTCTGCGTCAGCACGAGGATCAGCCTGGCGGTGCTGCGCGCCGCGCCCCGGCCGGACCAGCGGCTGGTGGTCGCCGCCGACCTGACGGCGCTGGCCTTCGGCGTGCTCGGGTTCTCCGACGTGGAGGCCGTCGGACAGGCCCGGGGCTACTACTTCGGGTGGGACTACTCCGCCGAGGTCGCCCGGGGCGACGACCGGGCGCGCGAGGCGGCCGAGCGGCTCTTCCACTCCGCCCCGTCGCGGTGGTCGGGGCGGCGCGACCAGGTGGAGCGGCTGGTCGCCGCCGAGGGCGACTCCACCCACCACCTGTGGCACCGGGCGCTGCGGGAGACCGTGACGCGCCTCCGGGGCATGGAGCTCACCAACGACCTCACCCGCGTCGTGTGGTCCCTGCTGCACATGACCCACAACCGTCTCGGACTGGACATCGAGGACGAGCGCCTGCTCGCCTGGCTGCTGTCCCTCTCCTATCCGCGCCGGGAGCCGCCCGGCGACTACTTCTCCCCCGAGACGACCGCCCCGGACCGGGTGTACGCGGAGGCGAGCAAGTACCGGGCGGCGACGATCGGCGGTGAGCACCTGCCCCGCCCGGTGCCGCCGGAGCGGCCCCTCCCGCCCACCCCGGGCGCCCCCGTGGTCGACCTTCCCGGACCCGGTCCGCTCACGGCCGAGCTGGGGGAGGTCCTGGCGCGCAGGTCGAGCGCGCACGGGGACTACGGCTCCCACCTGGCCCTGACCGACCTCTCCCGCCTCCTCGCCCACTCCGCCGGGCTGAGCCCGGCCCGCGCCGACGAGACCGGCCGCCGCCTCCCCCCTCGCAACCACCCCAGTCCGGGCGCGGCCTACGCCACCGAGGTCCACGTGGTGGCCCGGCACGTGGCCGGTCTGGCGCCCGGCACGTACCGCTACCTGGCCGAGGAACACGCCCTGCTCCGGACCGACGGCCCCCATGGGACGGAGCGCCTGGTGGGGCTGTCCCCCTTCCTCCGGAGAGAGGCCGACGGGCGCCCCGGGGCCGTGGCCGACACGGTCGGGGCCCTCGTGGTCCTGGTGGGAGACGTGGGAAGACTGCGTGCGGGCTACGGGCAGCGCGCCCTGCGCCTCCTCCTCCAGGAGGCCGGGCACGTCGCGCAGAACCTGACGCTGTGCGCCACGGCGCTGGGGCTGCGGAGCCTGGTGGTGTCCGGGTTCGCCGACGACGCGGTCAACGCCCTCCTCCACGTGGACGGCCTCGACCGGACGGCGCTCACCCTCGTCCCCGTCGGCGCGCCGGACCGCTGAGGGCGCGGTGGCCCGTCGGCTCAGAGGCGGACCGGCTCGCGACCGGGGTCCGTGAGCAGCTTCGGGTCGCGGTCGCGCAGGAGGGCGACGAGCGGGGCGGCCGTCCCCGCCTCCTGCGCGTGCGCGCCCTCGTCGGCGGTCAGACCCACGAGCTGGAAGAACATGACCAGCCCGTTCTCCGTCTGCATGGCGCGGACCTCGACGTCGGGGACGATGACCAGCGAGGTCATGTCGCCGTTCGAGGGCTCCCCTCCCAGCGGCGAGGGCGTGACGATCCAGTGGCCGACGTCCAGGTCGCTGCCCGCGAGGAAGTGGTCGGCCAGCGCGTGCAGGACGCGCAGGATCCAGGCGGGCACGGAGCGGTCGTCGGGGTCGCGCGGGATCCGGCAGGTGAACTCGAACCCCGCGCCGGAGATCCGCTTCTCCTCGCTGGTCTTCTCGCCCAGTTCCGTCAGGCCGAAGCCCACCAGGAGCCAGTGCCCCTCCAGGGGGTAGGCGAGGACGCCGTCCAAGCCCTCCCCGCCCTGACCGTCCGCGGCGAACTGGATGGTGAGGGGCTGGACGTCGGGGTACGTCCGCGCCCACTCCTCGTAGATCCGGGTGAGCCCGGGCAGCATCTCCAGCATGGTGTCGTGGCTCCCCACATCAGGTGTTCGTGCACGTCCGAGCATAGGAGCACAACGGGCGGAACATTCTGTACCTACTGGTATGTACAGTGTGGGCGTGAACACAGCGGAACGACTCATCGAGAGCACCCGGGAGCTCCTGTGGGAGCGCGGATACGTCGGCACCAGCCCGCGGGCCGTCCTCGAACGGGCCGGAGCCGGGCAGGGCAGCATGTACCACCACTTCCGGGGCAAACGGGAGCTGGCGCTGGCCGCCATCCGCCGGACCGCCGAGGATCTGCGCGAGCGCGCGGAGGAGCAGTTCGGCGGACCGGGCACCGCGCTCGATCGGATCACGGCGTACATGCGGCGCGAGCGCGACGTCCTCAGGGGCTGCCCGGTCGGCCGGCTGACCCAGGACCCGGACGTGATGGCCGACGCCGAGCTGCGCGCCCCGGTGGACGACACCCTCCGGTGGCTGCGCGGCCGCCTGGCCGAGGTCGTGGCGGAGGGACGCGACCGGGGCGAGCTGGACCCGGCGACGAACCCGGATCTGATCGCCGCCGCACTGGTCGCCGCCCTGCAGGGCGGCTACGTCCTCGCTCGCGCGGCGGACTCGACGGAACCGTTCCACCAGGCTGTGGCGGGCGTGCTCACCCTCCTGGCCGACCGCTCCACGACCGGCTCCGACTGACCCCGAAGGAGATCTCCCCGTGTACGCCAAGCAGTACGAGATCACCCTGCCCGTCGACCACGACATGAGCACGATCCGCGCCCGTGTGGCGGCGGCCGGGCCGATCCTCGACGACCACGCCGGGCTGGGGCTCAAGGCCTACCTCATCCGGGAGCGCGGCGTCGGCGGCTCTCCCGTCAACCAGTACGCGCCGTTCTACCTGTGGAACGACGTGGGCGCGATGGCCGAGTTCGTCGTCGGCGGGGGCGGGTTCCAGAACGTCATCCGTGACTTCGGCCGTCCCGTCGTCCACCACTGGACCGGCGTGGCCCGCGAGAGCGGCCCCGCGCGCGACTCGGCCCCCCGGTGGGCCACCCGGCGGCTGACCGACGTTCCGACCGGTTCCGGCACGGACGGCCTGGGCACCGCGGAGGCCGTCCGCCGGGAGATCGACGCCCTGCGCGAGCTTGCCCGGCACGACGGCGTGCACACCGCGGCACTCGCCGTCGACCCCGGGCGCTGGAGCCTCGTACGGTTCGTCCTGTGGCGGGACGCGCCGGGCGAGCCGGACGGGGCCGCCGAGCGGTACGAGGTCCTCCACCTGTCCGCCCCGCACCTGGACGACCTGCCCGAGGGCCGCGCCTGGTGATCCCGGGAGGCGGTGCCGATCAGCGGTGACGCCACCCGCTAGCGTTACCCCGACGCCGCGCCGGACCCCGCTCGGGAGCGGTTCCACTACCCTCCGCGACGGTCGATCTCCCACTCCTGACCTGCGACGGCGCCACACATCACTCGCCCGTACGCCAGATGTGCCTTCCCCCACTGGCGCACGGTGCTACTGGGTAGTAACATTGACTTGTTACTAGTCGGTAGATCCGCGTGTACAGACACCGCGGCCGGGACACAGCGGAGCTGTCCATGACGCATTACAAGAGCAACCTGCGCGACATCGAGTTCAACCTGTTCGAGGTGTTCAAGCGCCAGGACGTGCTGGGCAAGGGTCCGTTCGAGGAACTCGACGAGGACACCGCCCGTACCATCCTCGACGAGATCAACCGGCTCGCCACCGGTGTCGTCGCCGAGTCCTTCGAGGACGCCGACCGCAACCCGCCGGTCTTCGACCCGAAGACCAACACGGTCACCATCCCCGAGAGCCTGAAGAAGTCCTACCAGGCCTACATGGACGCCGGCTGGTACAACCTCGACCTCTCCCCCGAGCTCGGCGGCCTCGGCGCCCCCCGTTCCCTGGTGTGGTCCGCGGCCGAGCTCATCCTCGGCGCCAACCCCTCCATCCACATGTACTCGGCGGGCCCGGGCTTCGCGAGCATCCTCCACTCCGAGGGCAACGAGAAGCAGAAGGAGTTCGCCAAGCTCGCGATCGAACGCGGCTGGGGCGCCACCATGGTGCTGACCGAGCCGGACGCCGGCTCCGACGTCGGCGCCGGGCGCACCAAGGCGGTCGACCAGGGCGACGGCACCTGGCACATCGAGGGCGTCAAGCGCTTCATCACCTCGGCCGAGCAGGACATGACCGAGAACATCTTCCACCTGGTGCTCGCGCGCCCCGAGGGCGCGGGCCCCGGCACCAAGGGTCTCTCGCTCTTCCTGGTTCCGAAGTACCTGGTCAACGAGGACGGCTCCCTCGGTGAGCGCAACGGCGCCTACGTGACCAACGTCGAGCACAAGATGGGCCTGAAGGCCTCCACCACCTGCGAGCTGACCTTCGGCGACAAGCACCCCGCCATCGGCTACCTCGTCGGCGACAGGCACGACGGCATCCGCCAGATGTTCCTCATCATCGAGTACGCGCGCATGATGGTCGGGACGAAGGCGATCGCCACCCTCTCCACCGGCTACCTCAACGCCCTGGAGTACGCCAAGGAGCGCAAGCAGGGCTCCGACCTGACCGCCGGCGGCGACAAGAACGCCCCCAAGGTCACCATCACGCACCACCCCGACGTGCGCCGCAGCCTCATGACGCAGAAGTCCTACGTCGAGGCCATGCGCTCCCTCGTCCTGTACACCGCCACCCAGCAGGACGCGATCCAGATCGCTCAGGCGGCCGGTGAGGACGTCAAGGAGCTGGAGGCGATGAACGACCTCCTGCTGCCGATCGTCAAGGGCGTGGGCTCCGAGCGCTCCTACGCGCTGCTGGCCGAGTCCCTCCAGACCCTGGGCGGCTCCGGGTACCTCCAGGAGTACCCGATCGAGCAGTACATCCGCGACGCCAAGATCGACACCCTCTACGAGGGCACCACCGCGATCCAGGCGCAGGACTTCTTCTTCCGCAAGATCGTGAAGAACGGCGGCGCCGCCATCGGCAAGCTCGCCGCCGAGATCAAGGGCTTCGCCCAGAGCGAGGCGGGCAACGGCCAGCTGAAGGAGGAGCGCGGGCTGCTCCTGGAGGCGGTCGAGCACGTCGAGAAGATCGTCGAGATCATGATCGGCCACACGATGGGTGCGGCCGAGGAGCCCCGCGAGCTGTACAAGGTGGGCCTGAACTCCACCCGCCTGCTCATGGCCTTCGGTGACGTCGTCCTGTCCTGGCTGCTGCTGCGCCAGGCCGAGGTGGCCCTGAACAGCATCGACGGCGCCGAGGGCGCGGACAAGGACTTCTACACCGGCAAGATCGCCGCCGCGCGCTTCTTCGCCGACCAGTTCCTGCCGCGCATCGCCGCCGAGCGCCGGATCGCCGAGGGCGTGAACCTGGAGCTCATGGACGTGCCCGAGTCCGCGTTCTAACGCGTCTCCCACGCCCGAGGGGCGGGGCGGCCGCCGGCCGCCCCGCCCCTCGCGTGTTCCCGGTCCAGGCCGGTCAGGCGAGTCTCGGTCTCTCGACCGGCTGTGCGGTAACCTCGGCGATCAGTTCGAAATCCTTGTCGAGATGGAGCACGGTCAGACCGGCCCGTTCCGCCACCGCCGCGATGAGGAGGTCCGGCACTCCAGGAGCCCGGTGCTGCCCCCGGTCCGCGAGCAGTGCCTGGACCTCGACCGCCCGTTCCTCCATGGCGGGGGTGACGTACTCGACCGGCATCGCCGAGAGCGGAGGCCGGCCGAGGTGGTTCCTCAACTCCCCGCCGGACCGCGCGGAGAAACCCACCTCCAGTCTGGTCACCGTGGAGATCCGTACCAGGCCCCTCTCGATGCGCGCGGCCCACTCCCGCGCGTCCGGACTGGTTCCCAGCCGAACCAGGGCGGATTTGTCGATCAACCAGGTCATTCCCACGCCCGTTTCATGACTTCCGGATCCCCGAGGTCTGAGAAAGCCTCGGCGAAGCGCGACAGGTCGTCCTCCGTCACCGAGGTGCCAGCGCTTCTCGCCGTCCGCTCCAGAGAGCGTCTCAGGTACTCGCTGCGCGACAGTCCGTGTCTCTTGGCGTCCGCGTCGATCGCGCTCAGGACACTGTCCGGCACGTTGCGGATCAGGACATCGGCCATACGATCACCTCCAAGTGATATCTCATGATATCATCCGGGGGTCGAGCTCACCGACGCCGCAGGACGAGGCGCCAGAGAACCACGGTCGCGCAGAGCGTGGTCAGGCAGATGGGCACGAACGCCCACTGGAAGGAGGTCGGCGACTCGGGCAGGACCTGGAGCACGGCCCCGGCCAGGACGGTGCACAGCACGGCGGTGGAGAAGCCCGCCATGTTCACCAGACCGGAGGCGACACCGGTGCGGCTGACCGGGATACCGTCCCGGGCGAAGTCGAAGGAGACCGTCGGCGCCAGCGTCTGCCCCAGCGCGGTCAGCGCCAGGACCGCGATCCCCGCACCCGCCGGCGCCCCACCCGGCCACAGCACCAGGAGCAGCAGCCCCGCGCTCAGCGACGTGCCCAGGGCCAGTCCGAGCCACACGCGCGCGTTCGGCCAGCGGCCGATGACGACACCCGCGAACGGCGCGATCCACAGCCCCCCGGCGGCCAGGCCCGTGAGCGTGAGCGCGGCGGCCCCCTCGGACAATCCCAGGCCGCCCACGAGGAACGGATACCCCCACAGCACCATCATCATCGTGAACGGCGCCATGACGGCCGCGTGGTGTGCCATCCCGATCCGCGGACCGCGCGCCCGCAGCGCCTCTCCGAGCGCCGCCCAGACGGGCATCGGCTCGGCCACGGTGGACCTGCCGGCCGCCCCCGCGGGGCGGTCCCGCACGATCAGCAGCACCAGCACGGCCATGAGCGCCGTGAGCCCGGCCGTGGCGAGGAAGGCGGCCACCCAGCCCATGCCCTCCAGCGCCCACGCCAGCGGCGCGACGCTGGCCACCTGACCGGTCCCCCCGACCACTCCGGTGAGGCCGCTGACGAGCGCGTAGCGCTCGCGGGGGAACCAGAGGGCGGCCAGGCGGATGACGTTGAGGAAGACGAGGGCGTCTCCGAGTCCGATGAGGAACCGGCCGGCGACGGCCGCCTCCACCCCGGGCGCGAGCGCGAACAGACACGCTCCGCCGACCATCGCGCCCATCCCGATCACGAGGGCGTAGCGCGGACCGAGCCGGTCGGCCAGCAGCCCGGAGGGCACCTGGAGGAGGACGTACACGAGGAGCTGCAGCATCGGCAGCAGGGACAGCAGGGCGGGGCCGACGTCGAACCTCTCCTGCGCCTCCAGCGCGGCGACACCGAGGCCGTTGCGGTGCAGCATCGCCAGGAAGTAGCCGCCGACGGCGACGCCCCAGACGAGCCAGGCGCGGGCGCCGCCCGCCGGTTCGGAGGGGACGGAACCCGGACGAGTCGCGATCGGGTCACCGGATGTATTGGTCTGTGTCACTGCGCGGCTTCTCTCCTCGTTCGACCCGTTCCAGTGTCCTCCAGCCGCGCGACCACCCCATACACCGGGGTCACCGGGGGCGCAAAACGGGCATGGAGGCACGTGAACCCCCGACGGCGGAAGGCACAAGACCCGGCCCGACCCGGGTAAAGGACTCCTCACCTGCGTAAAGTCACTGTGGGTGAAGCAATGACGCCTAGTAGTCGCAAAAGCGGGTGATCACCGCGACAGCGAGAACGAGACTCCGCATCTCTTTCAGCTTCGAAAACTCTCAGACTTATGTTCGAAATAGGCATCCTCAACTGGTGGTTCTCTCAAACTCCAAGCTGATACCCATTCGTTAATTGTGAGATTGGTCACTCCCAAAAGCCTCGACCACGGAGGGTCGATTGCTGCTAGCATCCGGAGCGCAAAGAATAACTACGAGGTAACGACACGGTTCACGCCTCACCAACTTTGTGGAGGGAACCCGCTCACGCGACAGCGGCGGCGGCGCCCCTCGAACCGCGGCTCGTGGTCGCGACAAGCGCACACGGTCTGCACGCGGTACCCGACACACACTGGAGACGACCTTGAGTCACTGGCGCCTGAACAACCCCCGGGCCTCCCGGGCGAAGTCGGCCCTCGCCAGGCGAGTCAAGCACAAGCCTCGCCACGCCTTCTGTGCCGAGCGCGCGATCACCGCGCTCCTGGGCGAGCTCGCGTCCCTGACTCCCCGGCAGCTCTACTGGTCCGGAACGTCCGAGATGGCCGTCGTGTCGGTCCAGCGTGACGTCAACGTCTGGTGCCGCGACGGCCGGTTCTTCTGGACCGACCTCTTCCGCGGTGGCGAGACCGTCTCCCACCCCGCGAGCGACCCGGTGGGCGCGGCCGCCCTCCTCAACCCGTTCGCGCGGATCCCCGAGTCCTCCCACCACCACGGCCACGCGCTGGCCGGACTCACCGCCGCCTGATCCACGACGCATCCGCGACGTACGACACCCGTACCCGTACCCGCTCTCGCGGCACGGCGCCCCTCTGTCGCCGATGACGCCTGGAATGTCCTGGTCTGCGAAACTGTCCCCTCAGACGCAGACCGACGAAGGGACATACCGTGGGCACACACGTCGCGAGCGAGGACCGCTACGACTCCGTGGAGTACCGACGCTGCGGCAACAGCGGCCTCCACCTGCCCCGCCTGTCCCTCGGGCTATGGCAGAACTTCGGTGCCGACCGCGACTTCGAGGGCCAGCGCCGCATCCTCCTCCGAGCCTTCGACCTCGGTGTCTTCCACCTCGATCTGGCCAACAACTACGGCCCGCCGCCCGGCAGCGCCGAGGAGAACCTGGGCCGGATCCTCGACCGCGACCTGCGCCCCTACCGCGACGAGCTGGTCATCACCACCAAGGCCGGATACGTCATGGGCCCCGGCCCCCACCTGCGCGGCGGCTCCCGCAAGTACCTGCTGTCCTCCCTCGACCGCTCTCTCCAGCGGATGGGCCTGGACTACGTCGACATCTTCTACAGCCACTGTCCGGACCAGGACACACCGCTGGAGGAGACCATGCTCGCCCTCCACCACGCGGTGGTGTCAGGCCGGGCGATGTACGCGGGCATCTCCTCCTACAGCCCCGCCGCCACGCGCGAGGCCGCGCGGATCATGCGCGAGCTGGGCACACCCCTGGTCGTCCACCAGCCCTCCTACTCCATGCTCAACCGCTGGATCGAGGACGGCCTCCTGGCCGCCGCCGACGACGAGGGCATGGGCGTGGTCGCCTTCTCACCGCTGGCCCAGGGCGTTCTGACCTCCCGCTACCTGGACGGGAGCGTACCCGCCGACTCCCGCGCCGGAGTGGGCCGCCCCAGTTGGAGGAAGAACATGCTCTCCGACACCGTCCTGGAGCGGGCCCGCGCGCTCGACGCCATCGCGGCCGAACGCGGCCAGAGCCTCGCGCAGATGGCGATCTCCTGGGTCCTGCGCGACCAGGGCCCGCGCACGGTGACCACGGCGCTCGTCGGAGCCTCCAGTGTCGAGCAACTCGAACACAACCTGAGCGCGCTGGACGCCCCGGAGTTCACCGACGAGGAGTTGCGGCGTATCGACGCGTGGGCCGTCGAGTCCGATGTCAACATCTGGGCCGGGGCCACGGCCTCCCGCCCCTGACGGTGTTCTCCTCGGCCCCGCCGCGGGCGGCCCGCCGGGATCGGTCGGGCCGCCCGGCCCGGCCCCGCGTCACAGGTCCGTCGGCGGATCGTAGGGGATCTCCTCGTCCAGCAGCCACACCCACTCCGGGCGCCAGCGCGGGTCCCGGGCGGCCATCTCGTCCTGGAGGGAGGGCAGGCTCGGCGGCACCATGTGCCCGTCGAAGCCCGTGGACCGCGCTCCCCACGCGGGCCAGTGGTCGTAGGCGCGCTCAACCGCGACGTCCCCGCCGGCGGCGCGGAGCCGCAGAAAGTACCAGGAGCCGTGCTCGGGGTGCGCCTCCGCCCGGCGCAGCCGCCAGGGCAGCAGCCTGTCCTCCCACGGCTCCGCCAGGACCTCGCCGGAGGTGGTCACCAACCGCGGGAAGCTCAAGCCCCCCTGCTCGCAGGCGACGGTGAAGGTCAGCTCCTCGCCGCGTTCGGCGGCGAGTGAGCGCAGGCTCTCGCGCAGGGTGCGCAGCGGTTCGGTCTCCGGCGGGGTGGGGCGGTCGAGCTCGTGCGCGTCCCGCATGGCGCGCGCCACCAGCGCCTCCCGCTCCCGCTCCTTGAGCAGGCGCGGGCGCCGGGGCTCGGCGGGAGGGGTTCCGGCGGGCAGGGCGCTCCGCCAGGTGAACCAGTCCTCCCCGAGCAGCTCGCGCGCGCGTGCGGGATCCAGGCGGCCGGTGCCGAACAGGTCCCCGAACAGTTCCCAGGCCCGGTCGCCGTCGCCGTCGGCGACGGCGCGCATCAGCCCGGCCGCCACGCTTCGGTCACGGTCGCCCTTCGGCAGGGGGAGGGAGTGGGCGACCAGGTCATCGAGGGTGCCGAAGCTCCCGACGGTGCACAGGCCGTCGTCGACGACGGTGTCGGGGTAGTCCGTGCGCCCCCAGGCTCCGTCCCACCAGCAGAGGAAGGACACGCCCATCTGCTCGTGGCGGTACCGGGCGATATGCGTGTCCAGCCACTCGTGCGGAAGCCAGTCGGGGCCGCCCGCGAGCAGGTCGATCTCCTCGTCGATCGTGCGCTGGCCCAGCGGCTCGTAACCGGTCAGGACCGCCCTGCCGCCCTCCACCCAGGTCAGCCGCCACCAGCAGCCCGACGAGTTGTCGAAGTGCAGGCCGTGCGGGCCGTAGGTGAAGCCCTCGTGGGTGAAGGTGGTCCCCACCGGGTCATAGGTGAACGTCTCGCCCGGGCGCGCTTCGAGGGCGCGGTAGGCGCCGAGTTCGATCACGCCGTGGGCCCAGAGCATTCCGGGCGGCGGCAGGTCCTCGGGGCGAGCGGGCCGGTAGGGGCTCATGGGTCGGTGCGCTCCGGTATCGGGGCCCGCTCGGGTGCGGGCCGGGTCTCGGTCAGACGCACCGCGCGCCGGAACCGGTTCCCCGCGGACCCCACCGGTTCACTGCCTCACCGGCCGGGGCGAGGGTCAGGGGTCCGGGGGCCCGGGCGGAGGCCGTGAGCGACTAGATTGACGGACGCCCCCACCCCGGCCGAACGACCACCGGGGCAGGACCTCGGACCCCGTGAGGACCCCACCCACCGTGCAGCCGCTCACCCCAGGAGATCCCCCGTACATCGGCCCCCACCGTCTCCTCGCCCGCCTGGGCGCGGGCGGGATGGGCGAGGTCTACCTCGCGCGCACCCCCGACGGCCACCTGTGCGCCCTGAAGGTGGTCAAGGAGGACCTGGCGTTCGACACCCGGTTCCGCGCCCGCTTCGGCCGGGAGATCCGCGCCGCCCGCCTCGTCCGGGGGCCGTTCACCCCCGCGGTCGTGGACGCCGATCCCGACGCGCCCGCTCCCTGGATGGCCACCGAGTACGTCCCCGGTCCAACGCTGAAGGACGCCGTCCTCGCGGGCGGCCCCTTCCCGGAACCGTCACTGCGGGTTCTCGCCCTGGGGCTGGCGCGCGCCCTCGACACCATCCACGCGGCCGGGATCGTGCACCGCGACCTCAAGCCCAGCAACGTCCTGCTCTCACCGCGCGGGCCCCAGGTGATCGACTTCGGGATCGCCCGGGCCGTGGAGGGCACCGTCCTGACCCGCACCGGCCAGACCCTGGGCACCCCCGCCTACACGTCTCCCGAGCAGGTCACCGGTGACGAGGTCTCGCCGCGCAGCGACGTGTTCTCGATGGCCGGGACAGTGGTCTTCGCGGCCTCCGGGGAGCCGCCGTTCGGTGCGGGCCACCCGGCCGCCGTCCTGCACCGGGTCCTGTCCGGGGCGCCCCGCCTCGACACGGTCCCCGAGGGGGTGCTCCGCGACCTGGCCGCCGTGTGCCTGGCCAAGGACCCGGAGGCGCGTCCCGACACCGACCGGATCCTGGAGGAGCTGTCCGCGCTCCCGCTTCCGTCCGCGGAGCACGGGTGGCTGCCCTCCCCCGTCACCCAGCAGATCGACCTCCGGGAGAATGAGTCCCGGCGCGCGGAGACCGCCGAGCGCACCACGGTACCCATGGACGGCGAGGCGGCCGGCCGGTCCGCAGCGCGTGGTCGGCCCGGCCGCGCCGCGGACGACGCGGCGCCGCCCCCTCCGCCCGGATCCGATGACTCCGAGGCCGGGGCCCAACGCCCCTGGTGGCGGCGGCGCGGCACCGTCCTCGTGACAGCCGCGGCGTCCGCCCTGGTCATCGCGGGCGGGACCGCGCTCGCTCTCACCGGTCTCCCGTTCCCGGGCCAGGAGCCGGCCGCCACCGCCGGCCCCGGCGCCGACCCTTCGTCGTCCCCCGACCCGGGCGGCGAGCCCTCCGACGGCCCTCCCGAGGTCGAACTCAGCGGCTTCATGTACGACCTCGTCTTCTCCGACGACGGGGAGACGCTGTACGTCTACGGCGGAAGCACGCTGTCCGCCTGGGACTGGCGCGAGGGCGTGCCCATCGACACGTGGGAGCCCACCCCGACCTCCGCCGACATCACGTCCAGCGGCTACGTCGCCTCCGCGGCCGACGGCTACGTCGAGGTATGGGAGGGGTCCAGTGACAACCGTGTGGCCGTCGTGGGCCGAAACAACGGGGACCGCGGCTTCTACGACTACCCCGCCCTGACCGACGACGGCTCCCGGCTGGCGGTCCTCGCCTCCGAGGACGGGACCTACGACGGCGACCGGCTCATCCAGATCTGGGACGTGGAGAGCGACACCGCCGAGGTGGACATCCCGGTCGAGGGCATCGCCTTCGACCTCGACTTCACCCGTGACGGGTCCCTGCTCGTCGGCATGGTGGTCGACCACGAGTGGGACGCCTACCGGGGCGTGTTCGTCTGGGACACCGCCACCGGCCAAGAGCTGTACCGGATCTCCGGAGACGGTCGGTACTCGTTCACGCTCTCCCCCGACGACTCCACCATGGCCGTGGTGAACGGGGACAACCGCGCCTGGATCGTCGACACCGCCACCGGCGCGACCGTCCGTGAGCTGGCGCCCGTCGGCGAGGAGCACGAGCTCATCCACGACCTGGCCTTCTCCTCCGACGGCGGACGCGTCCTCGCCGGAGCCTACGGTCTGCCCTCCAGCCGGAGCAGCGTGTGGGACGCCGCGACCGGCGAGCTCCTGAGGGAGGGGGAGATCCTCCTCTACGACCCGATCGGCGTCCACCCGGACGGGGAGCACGTCGCCACCGCCGTCTCCGACACGGGAGAGATCAGCGTCCTGATCCTGGACTCCGGGTTCACCATCGTCTCCGAACTGTCCTGACCCGCCTCGGAAGGTCGCCATGCAGCAGCCAGCACCCGACGACCCGAGCCGGGTCGGACCGTACCGGATCGCCGCGCTCCTCGGCGCCGGCGGCATGGGCCGCGTCTACCTGGGGCTCGACGCGGCCGGTACGTCCGCGGCCGTCAAGGTGGTCCGGGCCGAGTACGCCTACGACCCCGACTTCCGCGAGCGCTTCGCCCAGGAGCTGGAGCTGGCCCGGCTCGTCCTGGGCGAGAACGTCCCCCGGGTCCTGGCGGCCGACACCTCGGGGCAGACTCCCTGGATGGCCACCGAGTACGTCATGGGGCCCTCGCTCCACGACCTCGTGCACGCCACGGGCCCGCTCCCGGAGGAGAGCGTGCGGTTCCTCGGGCGGGGCGTGGCCCGCGCGCTGGAGGGCGTCCACGCCAAGGGCCTGGTCCACCGCGACCTCAAGCCCGGCAACGTCATGGTGTCGGCGGACGGGGCGCAGGTGATCGACTTCGGGATCGCCGGGGCGATGGAGGACGCCCGCCACGGCGACGCGGACCGGATCGTCGGCACCCCCGGATACATGTCCCCGGAGATCGTCCGGGAACAGCGGTGCGGCGCCCCCTCGGACGTGTTCGCGCTCGGCGGGATGCTCGTGTACGCGCTCACGGGGACGGGGCCGTTCGGCGAGGGCCACCCGTCGGCCGTGATGTACCGCGTCGCCAACCAGGACCCCGTCCTGACCGGCGTGCCCGAGTCCCTGCGCGGGCTCGTCGCGTCCTGTCTGGACAAGGACCCCGACCGGCGGCCCACCGCCGCGGAAGTCCTCCGGGCGTTGGGCGGCTCGCCCGAACCCGCGCCGCACGCGGCCGCCTGGCTGCCCCCGGCCGCACGGGAGGCACTCGACGAGGTCGCGGGCGAACACCGGGACGCCGTGCGATCGACCGCCCTGGCCAAGGGCGAGAAGGGCCCTCTGGCGGGGCGGCTGCTCATCGCCGGGGCGGCGGCCGTCGCCCTGATGCTCATGGGCGGCTTCGGTGTGTGGTCGCTGGGCGGTCCGGACCTGGTGCGCGCCGAACCCGGCGAGGCCGTGCCGTCCGCGAGCGCGGAACCCGTCGAGCGCGAGGTGTGCGACCCCGCCGTGCACCTGGCCGACGAGTTCACCGAACCGGCCGAGAGCGGCGAACTGCCCGAGATGGAAGGGCGGCTCCACCCCGCGTTCTCCACCGACGGCTCAGTCCTCGCCATCGGCAGCCCGCAGGGGATCTTCCTCCTGAACTGGCGGGACGGCACCCGGCTCGCGTGGATCGACGTGGAGATCCCTCCTCTGCGGGGGAGGCCCGTGTTCTCCCCGAACGACTGTGAACTCGCCTTCACCTCGGACGACGGAACGCACGTGTACACCCTGGAGACCGGGGAGAGCACCGTCCTGGGCCCCGGACAGAACGTGACGGCCGCCGAGTTCTCCCCGGACGGCTCGGAGGTGACCACGGCCGCAGGCGGCCCCACGAGCGTGGTCACCTACGACGTGGAGAGCGGGGACGTGGTCCACGCCTACGAGGAGGCCGACAGCGCGGCTGAGATCGTCGCCTACTCCCCTGACGGCTCCCACCTGGGGGCCCACACCCTCAGCGGTGAGGTGCTCGTGTGGGACACCGGAACGCGCGAGCTGGTCGCGTACGGGGACGGCCACAGCTCCCCCCTGTTCGACCCGGACCTGGTCCTCACGGAGGACGACGAGGTGCTCTACTACAACGAGAGCGGTCCCCGCAGGCAGGTGCTCGGCAGCCGGGGGGAGCCCACCCGGTTCGTCCCCGCCGACCCGCCCGGGGCGCCCCTGGACCAGTTCGTGTACAGCCCGCAGGCGGACCGGCTGTACGCCACGTACCGGGAACCGGCCGCGGACCTGTCCGAGGGCGTGATGAAGGTGTGGGAGTTCTCCACGGGTGAGGAGCTGACGGCCGAGTCCGACGAGGGGTTCGTCGCCGAGATCACGCTCCATCCCGACGGTGAGATCTTCGTCGGGTTCCCGCCGACCGGCTCGGGGATGTGGGTCGTCGACGCCGTCGAACTGCGCCTGATCACCACCATCGACTGACGTCACGCGCCACCGCCGCCTCCAGGGAAGGGCCCATGCTCCCGCTCCACCCCCACGATCCGCCGTCCGTCGGCCCCTACCGCCTCCACGCCCGGTTGGGTGAGGAGACCTTCACGCGCGTCTACCTGGGGTCGGGCGCCGAGGGAGCACCCGTCGCGGTCAAGGTGGCGCGGTCGACGCACACCACCGACCCCGCCTTCCGGTCGGCCTTCGCCCAGCGGGTGCTGACCGCGCGCGAGGTGTCCGGCCCCCACGTGTGCGGGGTGCGGGACGCCGACCTGGAGGGTGCGGTGCCCTGGGTGGCCGTGGACCGCCCGTTCGGGCCGAGCCTGGCGCACCTGGTCCACGAGCACGGTCCCCTCTCCGCGGACGCGCTGGTCCCGCTCGCGCTCGCGCTCGCCCTCGCGCTGACCGGCCTGCACGCGTCGGGACGCGTCCACGGCTCGCTGTGGCCCGACGGGGTGCTCCTGACGGCGCGGTCGGCGGTCCTGGCCGACCCTGGTCTGGAATGGCTGGAACGGGACGGTTCCGAACGCGCCCCGCACCCGGCCTTCGCGGCGCCGGAGGGCGGGACGGCCCCGGCCGCGGACGTGCTGTCCTGGGCGGCGACGCTGTGCTTCGCGGCCAGCGGCGTCGAGGGGCCGGCCGGGCTCCCCCGGGTCCCCCTGCAACTGCGCGGACTGGTCGACGCCTGCCTCAAACGCCACCCGTCGCTGCGCCCCAGTGCGGCCGACCTGGTGCGGATGCTCGGCGGGGAGTCCGACCCGGGTCCATGGCCGCGGCGGGTGCGGACCGCGGTCGAGGCCGTCGCGGCACGGCAGAGGTCGGCCGTCGACCCCCGAGCCGGGGACCGCGCCGCCGGAGGGGTACCGAAACCCCCTCCCCGACGCGGACGTCGTGCCGCGCTCCTGGCGGCGGGTGGTCTGGTGCTCGCCCTGGTGGCGGGCTCCGCCGCGGCCTGGTCCCGCGGCTGGTCCCCCGGCGGAGCGGCGGAGGGCGGGGGTCCCGGAGAGCCCGACGCCGGACCGGTCGCCGACGCGTCCTGCCTGGACGGCACCGGGTACCCGTCACCCGGGACGGCACCCGACGGGGCCGGGGCGGGGCCGATCGGGCTGGCGTTCGGCCCGGGCGGGGACGCACTGGCCGTGACCACCGGGGAGTACGGGCTGACGGTGTGGGACTGGCGCGCGGGGAGGGAGGTCGCCCGCCCCGCCGACGCGGTGGACACCGACTCCGAGCCCGTGTTCTCACCCACCGGCTGCACGGTCGCCGCGGCGGTCCCCGTCGAATACGAGGGGGTCACCCTTCCGGTCGCGGTCACGCACACCTTCGACCTGCCGTCGGGGACGACCGCACGGCATCTGGGACCGCAGATCGGACCGGAGGAGAGCGGAGGCGTGTGGTCCGCCCCGCCACGCGACGCCCAGGACACGGCGTTCGGCCCCGACGGGAGTGTGCTCGCGGTGGCGCTGGCCGGAGGCGGTGACATGGACGCGGACAGCGTGGGTCTCGTCGACCCGGCCACCGGGGAGGCGACGGGATCGCTCGTGCCGGGGCGGACGAACCGCGTGGAGTTCGTCGGCCCCGACCGCCTCGCCATCGCCCGGACCGGGACGATCTCCGTGTGGGACATCGGCACGGGGGAGGAGGCGTACACCGTTCGGGGAACGGACTCGACGGTCTTCGCCGCGGTCCCCGGCCGCGACGAGGTGGTGTACGGGGACGGGGAGCGGCTGGTGTGGTTCGACTACGCGCGACGCGCGGAACTGGGCTCCTTCACGCTGCCCGGCTTCGCCGACACGGGGGTCGCCGTCCTCCTCGACGTCGTGGTGGATCCGGAGCGGTCTCGGGTGTACGCGAGTTGGGAGGTGCCGGGGTACGCGTCAGACGATGACGCGACCGGCTCCATGAGCCACGTGTGGGACCTGGAGACGGGAGAGGACCTCGCCGACCGCGACGGCGCGGTGGACTTCCGACGGGTCGCCGTGCACCCGGAGGGCGAGGCGCTGGCCGCGATCACCGCCGGGGGCCGGGTGGTGACCGTCGACCCGGAGACGCTGGAGCCCGGCGAACCCTTGTTCTGACGGGCCCTCCCGGGCGCGGGCGGGCTCAGCCGACCGCGGCGAGGATCTCCTCGGCGACCGTGACGGCACGCCGGGTCATCTCCTCCTCGTCGAGGTAGGCCACACCGACGTAGTCGCCCGCCCCGTCGTCGACAACCTCGTCAGCGTCGTACGTCACCTTCACGAGCACCTGCCCGTCGACCACGGTGAGTTCGGCGCTGGTCCCCTCCCGCTGGAACTCGATGGCCGCCAGTTCGCCGACGCCGAGCGAGGGGTCGGCCTCGGACTCCTCGATCGGGAGGACGTAGTCGTCCATCTGAAGCTCCTCACTGATCTCCAGGCTGTAGGTGAGGCTGTGGCTCCGCGGCGCCTCAGCGTCGATGTCCACGTCCGTGGTGATACAGGTCATCGTCAGCTGTCCGGTGTTCTCCAGACTGTCCGGGTCCGGGACGCCGCCTTCCCCCTCCTGGTTGCCCGCACGGCCCGGGCCCACGAACTCGTCCAGTGTGTCCTGGGACAGCACCTCGCACAGGTGGTCCGGGGCGAGCTCCATGGGGTCGACGAGTTCGACGGCCTCCTCGGCCGCGGCCGTCTCCTCGGCGCCCTCCGCGCCCCCGGCGACGGTGTCCGGCTCCCGTTCGGCCCGCCCGGTGTCGCCACCACCGCAGGCACTGAGCAGGAACGCCAGGGCGGCCCCTCCCGCCAGGGTCGCGGCACGGTTGATCGGCTCGGGCATGCGGGGTTCCCCTCCTGGGTCGTTCGTGGAACGGCGGACACCATATCGCCCTGAACACACGAACCGTCACTCAATGTCCGAAATCGGCCACACGGGCGGGCGCCCCCGGAGACACGGACGCGCCGGGAGGAGCGGCCCCTCGCCGGGGCGGCCCGGTAGCGTGTGGGGAAACCGGCGAGGGAGCAGGACCATGCTGAGATCCGCGATCCGACGTGCCCGACGCACCGCCCGAAACGCCGGTGGCGCGTCACCCGCCCGACGCTCCAGCCCCGCGCTGGACGCGCTCGTGCGCGTGGTGGAGGGCACCGGCACGGCGGCCAGGGCGGCCACCGTGTTCGGCGAACCGGTGGTGTCGGGCGCGACCACCGTCGTCCCCGTCGCGCGGGTCAGCGCGCTCAGCACCATGGGCGGCGGTTCGAGCCGTATCCCCGGCGCCGACGGGGCCGGGGGCAGCGGTTTCGCGCGGGTTCGGCCCGCGGGGTTCATCGTCCTGGACGGTGTGGGGGCCCGCTTCCATCCCATTCGCCAGCCCGCGGCCAGGCTCGTCCTCCCCCTTGCCGTGATCACGGCGGCGGCGGCCACCCGCATCGTGGGTGTGTCGCTCCGGGAGGCCCGGCGGCGGAGGCGGTGCGCCAACCCGCGAGGAGTGGCGGCGACGGCGGTGGTGGAGGCGTCGAACACCCCGTCGGGGCGGGAGGAACCGTCCCGTCAGGACCCGGCCGGCGCCGACGGCGCGTCGACCGAGCGCCCCTGAGTCCGCCCGGCGCGCCGCGGTCCCGGACCCGTGGCGGGAGGACCGCCGTCACTCCACCCCGGACATCCGCGCGACGAAGGCGAACAGGCCCATCCCCCAGGCGAGGGCCGCGCACATCGCGATGATCACCACGACCTCGACCCCGTTGAGGACGCGGCGCAGCGACGCGCGCGGGACGTCGGTCAGGCGCACCCAGCTCAGCACGCCCAGGACCATGCAGGCGAGCAGGACCGCGACCGGCAGCCACGGGCCCAGCACGGGGTACTCCCCGATCGCCGCCACACCCGCGGCTCCGATCCCCAGGACGCCCCCGAGCCGCAACGGCAGCACGTGGCGGATCCGGTCGAACAGGCGCGAGCGCATGATCAGCAGTACCGACAGCAGACCGCTGAGCAGGAGATCCGGCAGCCCCTCGGCCATGAAGGTCAGGAGCACGGTGACCGCGCCGCCGCTGATCGCGGCGCCCATCACGATGCCCAGCAGCAGACGGTCGCTGTTGGTGAAGGTGTCCTCGAAACGGTCCGTGGCGACCTGACCCGAGCGCCCCACCTCGTAGTCCAGCCCGGACAGGCCGCCCATCACCATGGCCACCCGCGGTAGCGCGCCGACGCACAGGGCCAGGGCCAGTCCCATCGCGCGGACACCCTGCACCGGGTCCACGAACGCCCCGACACCGACCAGCACCCCGGCGGTCACCGTGATCACGCCGAGCCCGGCGATGTAGGCCAGCCCGGTCTCGTGCAGGGCCCAGCCGACCCCGGCCACCAGGAGCGCGCCGGCCAGCGCGAACGCCGACATCACCAGGGCGCCCGCGGCGGTCACCAGGCCCGCGGCGAGTACGGCGGTCACCGCGCCCCACACGCAGGAGGCGGCGAACAGGACGTGGGCGACGGCGGGCAGCGGACGCCGTGCCGCGAGCAGCATGATCGCGATCGAGAACAGCGTGCCGACGCTCGCCACACCCAGGTGGCCGACCGAGGGTCGCAACCACATCATCAACAGCAGCATCAGCAAGGGGCCGATTCCGGCCACGAGGAGCCCGAAGGAGAGCGTCGTCGTCGGGTTCCAGATCCGGGCGGTCTCGTCGACCCGGTCCTCCACGGCACCGCGCACGTCGTCCACGTGCGCGGGTCGGCTGGGCGCGGTCCGCCGGTCGAGCATGAGGACGTCGCCGTCGTAGACCCCGGCGCTCTCCAGTGGCTCCTCCAGCCGGACCGGGGAGCCGTCGACGGTGGTCAACGCCCAGTGCGCGGGCTCGGTGCCCTCCTCCTGGGGAGCGCACACCTCGACGATGCGCGGCATCAGCGTCGCCACGGGCACACTTCCGGGCAGTGCCAGATCGGCCCAGCGGTCCGGTCCGGTGACCGTAACCCGGCAGTATCCACTCACACCCATGATTCCTTTGCCGTCGCCGTAGGGGGTTATCTCCGCTCGGGGGTACAGACCGACGCGAATTAGGTGATTCGCGGTGTTCGCGAGATCATTCCTAGCGTAGTCACCCAGACACCCAACCCCCGCCGGTGGACGGAAAGAGATCACTGTGGCGACGAGACCGGTCCCCCGCCCCGCCCGCAGCACCCCGACTGCCCCTGGGAACACGCCTCTGGTCATCGCGACCCCGCCGCAGATGCCGGAGAATCCTCCCGCCTCGAGTTCGGGCGCGATGATCATCATGCCGATCATCACCGGGTCGGGCTCCCTGCTGATGTCCATCACCATGGGCCACCGCCCGCTGATGGCGGTCGCGGGCGTGATGATCATGATGGCGAGCGTCGTCGTCGGCATCATCATGTTCGTCGCCCAGCACAACGGACCCCGTAAGCGGATCCGGGAACAGCGGGAGCGGTACGTCGACTACCTCGACCAGCTGCGCGAGATCGTCCGGGACGTGGCCGCCACGCAGCGCGCGGACAACGCCTTCCGCCACCCGGATCCGCAACTGCTGACCGAGCCCGCGCGCTCCCGCGCCCGGCGCTGGGAGCGGCGCGCGTCCGATCCCGACTTCCTGGACGTGCGCGCGGGTTCGGGGACCCGGCCGCTGGCCCGGGCGTTGAAGCTCAAGGTGGACAACTCCAACCCGCTGATCGTCTACGACCCCGTCTGCCAGGGCGCCGCCGACCAGCTCATCGAGCTGTACGGCGACGTGCCCGAGATGCCGCTGGTGCTCCCGCTGCGCGAGTACGGCGTGGTGTCGGTCGTCGGCGACCGCGAGGCCGGGCGGGGGCTGGCGCGGTCGATGATCGCGCAGTTGTCGACCTTCCACTCTCCGCACGACCTGCGGATCGGCGTGGTGCGCGACAACAAGATGCGCACGTCGTGGGAGTGGCTGAAGTGGCTGCCGCACAACACCTTCGACGAGGCCAAGGACGGCCCGATGCCCGCCCGGCTCGTGGCCGGGAACACCGTCCAGATCGCCGAACTGCTGTCCGAGGAGATCGAGCGCCGCACGGTCGACCTCCAGAGGCGGCGCGGCAAGCCGCCGGGCCCCGGCACACAGCGGCTGGTGGTCGTGCTCGACGGTGAGCACCAGTCGACGCTGTCCGGACTGCACGCCGAACCGCCCGTGACCTCCCTGGCCGACCTGGGTATCCATGTGATCGCCTTGGTGAGCGACCGCCGCGAGGAACCGGAGGCGGTGGACCTGCGACTGACGGTCGACGCCGACGGCACCCTCACCGAGGACACCGAACTGCCGGGTGCGGACGAGGCGGCCGACCGCAGCCCCATCGAGGGCAGGGCCGACCGGTCGAGCATCGCCCACCTGACGAGCCTGGCGCGCGGGCTGGCGCCGTACGGTATCGCGGTCACCGACTCCGACGACGCCATGCACGAGACCGTCGGGCTGCCGGAGATCCTGGGCGTGCCCGACGTCGCCCAGCTGGACACGCGGCGTACCTGGCGCAAGCGCAGCACCGGCGACTACCTGCGGGTCCCGATCGGTATCGGGCCGAGCGGCAACACGGTGCTGCTGGACCTGAAGGAGTCGGCGTTCGGCGGCATGGGCCCGCACGGGCTGGTGGTCGGCGCGACCGGTTCGGGCAAGTCGGAGATGCTGCGGACGATGGTGGCCTCACTGGTCATCAACCACTCGCCGGAGAACCTCGCGCTGCTGCTGGTGGACTTCAAGGGCGGCGCGACCTTCGCCGACACCGACCGGCTGCCGCACAGCGCCGGGTTGATCACCAACCTGGCCGACGACGACGGTCTGGTGACGCGGTTCCGGGAGGCGACCTTCGGCGAGCTGCTCCGGCGCCAGCAGATCCTGAAGAACGCGGGCAACCTGCCGAACCTGCACGCCTACGAGGCGGCGCGCGAGACCAACCCCGAGTTGGAGCCCCTGCCGCACCTGCTCATCATCATCGACGAGTTCTCCGAGCTGCTGACCGCCCATCCGGACTTCGCGGAGCTGTTCGTCGCGATCGGGCGCATCGGCCGGTCGATCGGGGTGCACCTGCTGCTGGCCACCCAGCGCCTGGAGTCGGGCAAGATCAAGGGCCTGGAGTCGCACCTGTCCTACCGCGTGGGCCTGCGCACCTTCTCCGAGGCGGAGAGCCGGGAGGCGATCGGCGTGGGCGACGCCTACCACCTGCCGCCCGAACCCGGATCCGGCTACCTCAAGGTCGACACCTCCGTCTTCGAGCGGTTCAAGGCCGCCATGGTCTCCCAGCCCTACGAGCCGCCCCAGCGGGAGGAGAAGGACGAGCACGAGCCCGTTCTGCCGCTGCTGTCCTACAACGCCCTGGAGAAGGTGACGGGCACGGGGTCGCTGGTCGACTCGCTCGTGGGATCGATCAGGGCCAAGGAGGAGGAGAGCAGGCCCAAGCAGGAGAAGCGCACGACCCTCCAGGTGACCGTGGACCAACTGGTGGCCTCGGGCGCCGAGCGCGTGCGGCCGGTGTGGCTGCCGCCGCTGCCGGAGCTGCTGACCTTCGACTCGGTGCTGGCCGACCTCGGGGAGGCCGACGACCTGGAGGGCGAGGGCACCGAGCCGGACCCGGCCGAGGCCAAGGCGGTCATCGGTCTCACCGACATCCCGCGTGAGCAGCGGGTGATCCCCGCGGAGCTGGACTTCACCGGCGGCGAGGGCAACATCGTCGTCCTGGGCGGGCCCCAGTCCGGCAAGTCGACGCTGCTGCGCACGATCATCGCCAGCCTGGCGTGGCGGTATCCGCCCGGCCGGGTCGGGGTGTACGCGATCGACTTCGGCGGCGGCGCCCTCCAGGCGATGGACGAACTGCCGCACGTCGCGGGCGTGGCGGGCCGTGCCGACCCGGAGCGGGTGCAGCGGATCCTGACCGACGTGTCGGGGCACCTGGACCGACGCCAACGGGTGTTCCGCAAGCACAAGCTGGACTCCCCGGCGGCGCTGCGCCAGGCGCGGGCCGACGGGAAGCTGCCCGCGAGCGTGGTCGGCGACCTGTTCCTCATGATCGACGGGTGGTCGGCGGTCCGGGACTCCTTCGACGCGGCCGACGACTTCCTCATGGACATCGCGACCCGGGGTCCGTCCCTGGGCGTGCACACGATCCTGACGGGTGCGGCGTCGTCGCAGATCAGGTCCCGGCTGCAGGCGCTGTTCGGCGGGCGCTTCGAGCTGCGGCTCAGTGACCCGATGGACTCGGGGATCGGCCGCAAGGTCGCCGAGGAGATCCCGAAGGACACCCCGGGCCGCGGCCTGACCTCGGAGGAGCACCACACGCACGTGGCACTGCCGCGGGTGGACGGGGTGGCCAGCGGTGAGGACGTGACCGACGGGATCCGCGACCTGATCAAGCGGGTCCGGGAGCGCTGGCCGCAGAAGGCCGTGCAGGGCGTGCGGACGCTGCCCCAGCGGGTGGAGCTCGACGAGCTGCTCAAGGGGCGCAAGAGCGGCAAGGGCCGCATGCGCGAGCTGGTGCTCGGCATGGCGGAGAGCTCGCTCGCCCCGGCCACGACCAACCTGGACCGGGACCCGCACCTGGTGGTGTTCGGCGACCCGCAGACCGGCAAGACGACCCTGCTGCGCGGGCTGGTCAAGCAGATCGTCCAGCGCCCGGCCAAGGAGCTGGGCATCGTCATGGTCGACTTCCGGCGCTCGCACCTGGAACTGGTGCCGGAGGAGCACCTTCTGGCGTACTGCACCACGGCGGAGCAGACCAAGGCCGTCGCGGACAACCTGGCGGGGTCGCTCAAGCAGCGCCTGCCGGGTCCGGACGTGACCCCCAAGCAGCTGCGGGAGCGCAGCTGGTGGAAGGGCCTGGACCTGTACATCGTCGTGGACGACATGGACATGATCGCCTCGCGCAGCAACCCGCTCGCGCCGCTGGCGCCGTACATCCCGCAGGGCGCCGACCTGGGCCTGCACGTCATCGCGGCCCGGCGCACCGGCGGTACGGCGCGGGCGATGTTCGAGCCGGTGCTCCAGGCGCTCAGCGACATGGCGACACCCGGTCTGCTGTTCTCGGGTGACCGGATGGAGGGCCGCCTGGCCAACGGCGTGGCCTCCAAGGCGCTGCCGCAGGGCCGGGCGCAGCTGGCGCTGCGCGGCAAGCGCCCCGACCTGGTGCAGGTCGGCTGGAGCGAGCCCCCGGCGTAGGGGGAAACGTGGGCGGGGCGGCCGGTGGCGGCCGCCCCGTCGGAACCGTTGCCTGGCTCGACTTCGTCCGGTGCCGCCCGGAACGGACGGCGCCCGCGAAGGCGTGATGTCGTTCCCGTCCCGTGGCCGACTCCGGCCGCCGCGCCCGCAGCACTCCGCCGGAGGTGGAACCATAGGGGGTCCGGGTTGGTCCCACTTGTGGCAACTCCACCGTTCCCTCCCCCGAAAGGCAGATTCGTGCGGCGTTCCCTCGCCCTCATGTCGGCCGCGTGTCTGGTGGCCGTCACCGCCTGCGACACCTCGTCCACGGACTCGGACGACCCGCCGGAGACCGTGGAGGAGATCACCGAGCAGGGACTGGCCGGGCTCGCGCTGCTGCACCGCGGGTACGAGGGCGGCGACCCGGAGACCGACCAGGTCCTCGTCTTCCACGACCCCGTGACCGGTCGGCCCGTCCACGAACTCGGCCTTCCCGAGGGGGCGGTGGACCCCATGGCGTCGGACCTGCCGGTGCACTCCCAGTTCTCCGCGGACTGGCAGTTCTTCGCCTACGCGACCACCGAGCCGTCCGCGATCACCATCGCCGCGCTCACCGATCCGGAGGACGCCGAGGGTTCCGCGGTCGCCGAGGCCACCGACGAGGAGGGCGAGGCACCCGCGATGATCACGTACCAGCCGGTCGAGTCGGTGACCGCCTCCTCCGGCGAGGTGGTGTCGCGACCGGTCATCCACGGCGACCGGCTCTGGTACGTCTCCGACAACGAGCAGGACGTCCAGCCGCCCCAGGTGATGTCGGTGCCGCTGGACGCACCGGGCGGCACGCCCAACCAGGAGGGCACCCTCCCTCTGGGAGAGGGCCGGCGCCCGAGCGACTGGGCGCTCACGCCCGCGGGCGAACTGCACATCCGCAACAGCGTCCCGACCCAGCAGCTGCCCGGCGCCGACGGCCGGACCCTGGTGGTCCGCCAGACCAACGGCAGCGTCGTCAACGCGTCCCTGACCACGGCCGAGGGACAGTGGCAGACCTTCGACGACGGCCTCGTGTGGGGCGGGGGCACCGCCGTGCTGGTCCACGATCCGGCCGGAGCCCAGCAGATGGCGGGCGCCTACCTGGTGGCCGTGGACGGGCAGACGCACACCGCCACCCGGATCATGGAGAACAGTGGCGGCCCGGTGCTCCAGTACGCGCCCGCGCCCGAGCGCGACGCGGTCCTGCTCCAGACGGAGGAGGCGTGGTTCCGCGTCGACCTGGAGGAGGGTGAGGTGACCGGCACGGAGGAGGCCTTCCCCCGGTTCCACGACGCCTCCATGGACGGCTACCCGCTCGTGGTCCGCTGGGCGGAGGAGCCCCCGGAGGACGAGGCCGGCGCCAGCCCGTCCAGCTGACCTCCCGCGATCGGCCCGGGCCGTGAACACCCGACGAACAGCACACTCCGGGCGCGGATAACATCTGCGAACACCTCGCGCACAACGGAACTCATCGCTACTCTCGGGCGTCTGACCCCGTGCCCCAGACCCAGACCCCGGCCGTCCCGCCGCCCCCCGGCGAGGCGGTACTCGCGTGTGGAGGGCGGAACCCGTCCTCCTGGTCATCCCGCACCCACGGAGGAGATCCCCATGAGCACAGAGGCGGGCGCCAACCCGATCGAGGCGATGGAGGGCGGCGAGTACGCCGAGACCCTCGCGGCCGCCATGGCCGGGCTGGCCGACATGTTCGACCTCCTCATGGAGGACGCCGAGGCCGCCGCGGGCCACACCGACGTCGTGGCCGGGTTCCGCACGTTCAAGGAGGAGTTCGCCCAGGACCTCATCGACGTCCAGGAGCACGGCCTCTCCCTCGCGAACAACATCCAGGCGGGTGCGTCCGAGATCGCCCGGAACGACCTGGAGGGCGCCGAGGACTACAACTCCGCCTGGGACGCGCGCCTGGAGATCAACTTCTAGAACCGTCCCCGCCGTCCCGGCGGACCAGTCCCACCCCCGCCCACGCCGTGCCCCGCCCCTTCCCAGCCCTCCCCGTTCACTCCCAAGGAAGACCGTGGCCTCCTTCGATCTGGACTTCTCCCCCCGCAACGTCGACTACACGTCCCGTCCGATGTACGACTGCGCCGGAGACCTGGAAGTACTCAACTCCCGGGTGCTCGGACGCGCCGACGATCTCCAGGGCGGCTTCGACTCCGCGGCCACCCAGTTCACCGACGTCATCGGCTGGGACATCAAGAACCTCTCCGAGGAGGACCAGCAGCACTGGCGCGACGCCGCGGTCACCGTCACCTACGTCGCCTCCGTCGCGGAGATGTGGGCGGACATGATCGAGGAGTTCAAGGACGAGTGGGGCGCCCAGGTCTCCGACTGGCACAACGACCGCCGCGCCAAGGAGGGCGACGTCCCCGGCAAGTACCAGGACGCGGTGATCACCGCCACCTACCCCGAGGCCGACGGCTTCCTCTGGACGGACTGGGGCGCCGGGGACGAAGCGAAGTGCCGTGAGCTCTACGACGGGCTCAAGTCCACCCGCGACTCCCTCGTCACCCGCGAGGAGACCAACTGGCAGAAGCTCCAGGACAACGCCGCGGACATCCGCGAGATGCTCGAACAGGGCCCCACCCCCGCCAACGTCCAGCGGCTCATCGACGCGGGCAACGCCGACTGGGCGTTCTACAACCTCGACCCCGCGCGCTTCGCCCAGCTCATCGACGAGAACCTCCTCACCGACGAGAACGCGCGCGAGTGGGCCGAGGAGCTCAACGGCTACTGGAGCGGCGACAAGCCCCTGGACGAGCGCTACGAGGAGCTCATGGCCCTGATGGCCATGATCGGCACCAACGCGCGGAGGGGCCAGGAGAACGACACCCCGCTCAACTCCCGTGAGGTCGACTTCCTGGAGGAGTTCTACGGGCAGCTGGAGGAGGAGCACACCAACGGTGACGGACTCGGCCTGGGCATTCTCGCCCTCCCCGGCCTCATGGCCGAGAGCGACATGACCGACGAGGAGCGCGAACGCGCTCTGGGCGTTCTCGGCGACGGCCTGCTCGCCCTCTCCGACCCGAACCTCGGCGGCGGCTACGACAAGCTGCCCCAGAGCTTCCGGACCGCCGTGGAGAGCTCCCTCCCCGTCGACTACGACGAGAACGGCATCCCCTACACCCCGGTCACGCTGGGGGACGACCTCAAGTCCCTGTCCGCTCTCCTCGCCCACACCGACGAGGACCTGGAGGCCGGGTACGGCCTGTCCACCAACCTCCACCTGTCCATGGGGGCCTTCCTCGACAACTGGGGCGACACACCCGACCCGGACGGGATCATGCCGAGTTCCGAGCAGATGGCGGCCCTGATCGACGTGGCCAGCCGCAACGAGGACTCCAACTACTTCATGCTCACGGGCACCCACCTCAACCCGGAGCCGGGGATCGATTACCACGACGACATGCGCGCCCAGGCTCTGGAGGGCACGCTCACCTACGAGTGGCACGACGACGGCGCCACCGCCCGCCAGCTGATCGACTGGGTGCACGAGGACCTGAACAGCGACGACCCCCTGGAGGTCAGCCGGGCCGGGCGCGCGTTCGCCGGGTTCATGGAGACCCTCACCGACCCCGACATGCACGACGCCCTCGTCAACACCGGGGTCGACGTGACCGAAGGGGAGAACGAGTACTCCGACGCGTCCTTCACCCAGTTCAACGGCGAACTCGCCGACGGTCTCGCCGACATCTTCGACGCCTACATCTACAGCTTCGCCGACAGCGACGTCCTCCAGGACAACGAGCCGGTGACGGGCGTCGGGAACTTCGAACCGGGCAGGAACTTCGTCTCCATGGGGCCCGAGGAGCGTGCCATGTACATGCAGCTGCTCATGGGCAACGACGAGACCGCCGGACGCGTGGTCAACTCGGTCGACGTCTACCAGCAGATCGAGGCCGCCGCGTACTTCGAGAGCGGGCAGGACGAGGAGACGGCACGCGGCGGGGGGCAGCTCCAGGCTCTTCTGGAGGAGGCCCTGCGCCGGGAGTCCGCCGACCGGACCGCCGACCTCGACGAGCAGATCGATCGCGAGACGCAGATCACGGAGTTCATCGTGGGCGAGGCGACCGGCCTGTCGGAGAAGATCCCGGTCATCGGCGCGGCCGTGGCGAAGGGTCTGGAACTCGGACAGGACAGCATCGTCGAGGCGATCGTCGACGGAGAGTACGAGGTCTCCCCGCGCCATCCGGACTTCTCCGGCGCCGAGTACATTGAGCGCAACTTCCGGATCGAGGCCCTCGACCACCTGTCACAGCACGACCCTGAGGCCCTCAACGACGTCATCCGCCCCGACGAGTTCCACACCCTGATCGACGGCGGCGCTCTCACCGTCTGGCAGGACGGTGTTCGGCTGACCGCGGAGGACATCGGGGAGGACTTCGTCTTCGACGACTCCGTCAGGGTCAGCGTCGAGAAGGACCCGAACGAGTGGACGGACAACGAGAACCAGGACCTCGACCGGATGGACGGCGCCATCAGCAACATCATGGACGACGTGGAGGTCACCACCAGCGACGGCCGTACCCAGCCGGGCCACCAGCGCGTGGGCGACTTCGTCGAGCAGTACAACAACTCCTACAACGACACGAACAGTGTCTTCGAAGGCCGAGAGGAGGAAGAGGAGGAGTGATGCGCGGCTGGCCACAGACCGTCGTCGACACGATCCGGAGGAACCGTTGACTCTGCACGGGGGCCGTGTACCCGCCTTCACGGCGGTCACCCTGGCCACGAGCCTGGTCCTGTCCGCCTGTTCGACCCCCGAACCCGAGACCGAGGAGGAGCCGGTCGGCGACTACGTCTCCTTCTTCTGGGTCGAACGGGAGGTCATGGTGCACACGCTGGACCGCATGTTCACCGAGGGCGACCCAGACCAGGTCGTCGAGAACATCGGCGACAAGAGGGACAGGTTGTTCGACACCGCGATCGTCCGGGAGGACGAGGACGGATACGCCGTCGAGCTGGACAACGACGAGTGGAACACCGAGGCGGTCCACAACTCCGGGCAGATCGACGGGGCCCTCGCGGACGCCATGTACAACAACGAGGTCACCTGGTGCGGTGAACCCGTCAACGGCGAGGAGTTCGTCGATGCCTACATGGACGAACACTGGGAAACCCTGGACACCCCGGAGGCGTACGAGGCGAGCGTCGTCGACTACGTCGACTGCGGTGACGGCCAGCCGTGAACCGGCCCTCCTGACCACAGCCCTGTGCGCCTGCCTGGCCCTGGCCGCGTGCTCGGCCCCCGCGAACGACGAGGGGGCCTCCCCGGATGAGGAGCCGACCACCGAGTACGTCTCGCGCTCCTGGGTCGAGCGCGAGGCCAGTGTGCGCACGCTGGACCGTATGTTCACCGAGGGCGACCCGGACGAGGTCATCGCGAACATGGGGACCACGCGGGACCGACTGTTCTACTCCCGCCTCGTCAAGGAGAACGACGACGGGTACTACGTCGAGCTGGACAAGGACGAGTGGAACACCCAAGGGTCCACCAGCCTCAACCAGGTCGACGGAGCCCTCGGAGACGCCATGTACCACAACGAGGTCACGTGGTGCGGTGAGACCGTGTCCGGTGAGGAGTTCGTCGATGCCTACATGGACGAACACTGGGAAACCCTGGACACCCCGGAGGCGTACGAGGCGAGCGTCGTCGACTACGTCGACTGCGGTGACGGCCAGCCGTGAACCCACGATGAATAACACCACATTGGCCGAATCCGGCCGCGATGTCGCGAAGGGTGCGTGGTCATTGACCCGCAGATGAGATCCTTACTATCGTCCGTAATCTCCCCTCCTCCCGTGTTCCGCCCCTGGGGGAACACCCTGCCCACGGAGGACGGGCACACCTCACACCTCCTCTCCCACCCCCGGAAGGGTTCAGATGTCCAACCACGCCGGTCTTGAGAATGTCAACGCACTCGGAACGGGTGGGGAGAACCTCGGACAGGAATCCGACGGTCTCCGTACCCAGATGAACCAGCTCATCCAGGACATGTCCAACGACGGCGACGCCCTGCAGGGTCAGGCCCTCAACGATTTCCGCGCGGCGCGCAACGCCCTCACCGAACGGTTCGACGAGCTCATGACCTGGTGCAGCCAGAACGGCATCAAGCTGAACGAGGGTCAGCAGCAGTTCAACATCACCGACCAGGATTCCGCCGACGACCTCTCGCAGGCCGGAAACGACCTCGGCGGCCTCGCCCGCCCGATCAACGCCTAACGCTCCCCCACCTTCTTCCCCGCCACGAGAAAGGCGCGCAGTCATGGGTAACCAGTTCGACGTCTACGGCAATGTCGGCCAACTGGAGGGCCTGGCCTCCGACCAACAGGCGCACCTGGCCCGCTTCACCGCGATCATGAGCCAGATCAACGAGCAGTCCGAGAGCACCGTCAACCAGTGGGAGGGCTCGGGCAGCTCGCAGTTCCAGGCCAAGGCCCAGGAGTTCGACTCCCATTTCGCCGAGGTCAACTCCGCCTTCTCGAAGATGATCGAGGCCACCAGCGGCACCGCCGAGAAGTACGGCCGTCTGAGCAACTACCTGAACAGTCTGTTCTAGTAGGCTGATCGGCGATGTCCTCCCCCACGCCGTCCCCACCGACCCCAGCGGATCCGGACCCGCAACTCCCCGAGGCGTTCCACTACACGCCCGACGAGGAGAAGTACGTCCTCCAGGCGGACGCCCTGCGGCACCGCCAGCTGCGGTCGGCTCTGCTGTACGGTTCCAGCCGCTACTGGCGGCGCCGTCAGCAGGTGTGGCCGGCGGTGATCGGCGGTCTCATCCTCACCGCCCTGATCTGCGGCGTCATCGCTCTCATCGGGGCGTTCGGCCGCCAGCAGGAGGTCAACGAGGAACGTGGGTTCGGAACGTTCCGGCAGCAGGTGGTGCAGGACCCCGCGTTCGACGCCCCGCGCCTGCCGGAACTGCCCTGACCCACCGCGTCACCATCCCCCACGCCTGAGCGCTGGGGCCTCCGCCACGAACACCACGAGGGGGTCGCTCACTCATGTCCGGCTCCGACCACGCCGCATGGGCGCCCGGATACGACACGTCCGCCGTACTGCGCCAGGGGCGCCGTGCCAGGATCGTCCGCGCGACGCGTGCGACCAGTGGTGCGGACGTCGTGCTCAAGGTCCTGCCCGCCGCCCAGGGGCGCGCGGAGCTCGACCGGCTGCGCGACCTCAGTGGGGTGCCCGGCGTGGTGCCTCTGTTGGACGCGGGCACCACGGCCGAGGGCGACCTGTTCGTGGTCCTGCCGTTCTACGCGGACGGCTCCTTCGCCGACATGCTCGCGACCAGGGGGCCGGCTCCGATCCAGGAGGCGGCGGCGGTCGCCCGGAGCGCGGCCGCGGCCCTGGGCGCGATGCACGGTCGGGGTCTGGTGCACAACGACGTCAGCCCGGGCAATGTCCTGAGGGCGGGCCGTACCCCGGTGCTGACCGGTTTCGGCTCCGTTCACCCGATCGGTGCGGCCGTGCCCCCGCCGCCGCCGGGTTCGGAGTCGTTCCTGCACGCTCCCCCGGAGGCGTTGCGCGGCGAGCCGCGGACGGCCGCCTCGGACGTGTACCAGCTCGCGTCGACGATCTGGACGATGCTCGTCGGCCGTACGCCGTTCACCGTCGGGGACGGGTTCGACGCGCAGGAGTACGCGCGGCGGGTGCTGACCGAGGAGGCCCCGCCGGTCGGACGGCAGGACATCTCCCGCAAGCTCCGCGGTGTGCTCTCGCGCGCCCTGGCCAAGGCCCCGCAGGAGCGGCACGAGAGCGCGGCGGACTTCGCGGCCGCGTTCGAGCAGGCACGCACGTCGCGACCGGCGACGACGGTCTCCGGTCCCAGCGGTGCCCAGGCTCCGTTGACCGGGGCGAGCGCCCCCGTCGACCCGCCCCCGGTGCCCGGTGGGGCTCAGCCCCCGACCTCGGTGCTGCCGACCACCGCCCCCGAGGCACCGCCCGCGGGGCCGCAGAACCCGTACCCGCACCCCGTACCCAGCGGGGAGCAGGCACCCCACACCGGTGCGCAGACTCCACCCCAGGAGCCCCACGCGGCTCCTTCCGGCGCGCAGCCCCCCTTCCCCGGTCCGCACACCGCACCCTCCGGGGCCCAGGCACCACTCTCAGGACCCCACACCGCACCCTCCGGGGCCCAAGCACCGCACCCGGGACCACAGACGCCTCCCCTCTCATCCCAGGGCGAGCAGGTGTCACACACGCCTCAGGAATCCCAGCCGTATCCCCCCACCACAACTGGCCATTCCAGCGCTGAGGTATCCCAGGTCCCATTCCCGTACGCTGTCCCCGGTGGCGTACAGGCCGCGCACACCCCCCACGAACCCCAACCACCCCACCCCGCCGCGGCCGCTCACCCCGACGCGCAGGTGCCGCCATCGAGACCACAGGCCTCCCACCCTGTCGCCGATGGGGAGCAGGCGCCCCACACCGGTGCGCGGACCCCACCCCAGGAGCCCCACGCGGCTCCTTCCGGCGCGCAGCCCCCCTTCCCCGGTCCGCACACCGCACCCTCCGGGGCCCAGGCACCGCACCCGTCCCCGTACTCCGTCCCCAGCGGGGAACAGGCCGCGCACACGCCCCAGCAGCACCTCCCCACACCGCCCTACGCGGTGTCGGCCCCCGGACACGCGCCCAACGCCCCCCTGTGGCCGCGGCAGACCCCCGAAGCCCCGGCCCCACCCGCGGCCCCTCCCCACCCCGCCGAGCACCCGCCCGCGCCCGCGTCGACGCGCCTCGACAGCGCCCGGCAACTGCGCGGCGACCAGCCCACGGCGGCGCCCGGGGACGACCAGAGCGGCAGCAGGCTTCCCGCCACCAACGCGGGTGGCACCGCCGAGATCATGATGGCCAAGCTGCGCGGCGAGGAGATCTCCCCGCTGCTCGCCTGGTCGCGCGTGGAGGGGTGGAGCGGCACGACCGAGTCGGGCCGCCTGCCCGAGGACGGGGCCGCCGCCCGGAGGGACGAGACCCCCGAGTGGCCCGCCCTCCACGAGCCGGACGTCTCCCAGGCCCGCTGGCGCAAACACCTCCACCTCGCAGCGAGCGTGTGCGGAATCCTGCTGCTCACCTCCGTTTCCGGAGCCTTCGCGTCGACCGGGCCCCAGACGCCGATCCTCTCGGCCGCCGAGCCCGAGGAGCCCGCCGCCGAGCCGAGCCCCGGAACCGACGAGGCCACCGGGGACGAGGAAGCCACCGGCGACGGCGCGGACGGGATAGTCGAACCGACCGTCCCCGAACCGATCAACGCTCCCACGGACGTGCGCCTGGCGGACACCCTCAACGCCGTCCAGCTCAGCTGGACCGACAACAGCGGCGGGACCGCGCCCTTCTTCGTGGTGGGCGGACCGCGAAACCTCGAACCCACGACCCTGGCCCGGACCGGTGCCGGGGTGACCTCGGCTCAGATCACCACCACCGACACCTACGGCGAGTACTGCTTCACCGTGGTCGCCGTCGACGGCTCCTCGGCCCCCGCGGAGGAGGTGTGCACCACCCGTGCCGCTGACCGCGCGGCCGCCGCGGCGGCCGAGGCGGAAGCGGAGGAGGAGGCCGCCGAGGAGGAGGCCGACCCGTCGGACGCCCCCAGCCCGGATTCCGGGGAGTGACCGTGTTCCCCTGACCCCCGGCGTGTCGTCGGCGCACCAGCTCGGATAGCGTTTCTCCCGCCGTGTCGCGGTTTCGCACGAGGAGCGCCGATTGTCCGGGGTCGTCGTAGGGTTCGGCGTCATCACCAGCGTCGTCGTCATCGGCTACATGCTGGGACGGATCCCCCTCCTGGGACCGGGCGCCAAGGACGTCCTCACCAGGCTCGCCTTCTATGTGGCCAGCCCGGCGCTACTGTTCACGATCCTCTCGCGCGCCGACCTCTCCTCCCTGGTGTCGACCTCGGCCCTGGCCAGCGTCCTGACCGTGCTGACGATCGGCCTGGCGTTCGCCTTCGTCGCCGCCGTCCGGGGGTGGGGGCTGGGCCGCTCCGCTGTCGGTACCCTCTGCGCCTGTTACGTGAACGCGGGCAACCTGGGCATCCCCATCGCCGCGTACGTGCTCGGCGACGCGTCCCTGGTGGCGCCCATCCTCCTCATGCAGCTGCTCGCGCTCACCCCCCTGGGGCTCACCGTCCTGGACCTGTCCCACGGGGGAGTGCGCGGGGTGGGCCCGGTCCTGCGGCGGGCGTTGGGCGCCCCGGCGCGCAACCCGATCGTCATCGGGTCGCTCGCCGGTGTCCTGGTCTCCGCTTCCGGGTGGCCCCCGCCCGCGCCGCTCATGGAACCGTTCGACCTCGTCGGCGGTATGGCCGTGCCCGCCATGCTGCTGGCGTTCGGGATCTCGTTGCACGGAAGCGGCCTCCCCGGGCGCGGTCCGGAACGCGGTCCCGTGTTCGTCGCGGTCGTGCTCAAGTCGTTCGCGCAACCGCTCGTCGCGTGGGCGATCGGCGCGTTCGCGTTCGGGTTGACCGGCACGACGCTGTTCTCCGTGGTCGTGCTCGCCGCCCTGCCGACCGCGCAGAACGTCTTCACGTACTCCGTCCAGCACCGGACGGGGGAGGGGCTCGCACGCGAGGTCGTACTGATCACCACGCTCCTCACCATCCCGGTCCTGTTCGGGGTCACCTTCCTGTTGGGCTGACACGGCCACGCCCCGCCGGGTGCGCTCCCGGCGGGGCGGCCGACGGCCCGTCTCGCCCGGCCTCCGTCACTCCGTGAACGGCACGTCCTCGACCTCCCCGAACGACCCGGCGCGCAGGGTGACCCGGTCGACCTCGGCGGGCGGCGCGGCGAACACCGCGACCAGCTGGTACGTGTTGCCCGGCTGCATCTCGTGGACCTCCTCCGCGAAGCCCGCGTAGCTGTCGCCGCCGAAGTTCAACAGCGTGACGTAGCGGACCAGGTCGGTGTCGGGCTCCAGAAGCTGGAAGCCGCCCAGCGCGCCCTGGCTGAACTCGGTCGGTCCGCCCGGGGACACGGCGTCCTCCCCGCCCATGTCGGGCAGCACCGGCTCGTCACCGGTGTTGGTCAGCGACACCGTGCTGATCACGTAGGCGCCGTCGCGCCGCAGCGGGTGCACGTCCATCCGCACGTCCCCCTCGGTGACCGAGGCGACCACCTCGGCGGTGTCGTCCTCGACGAAGGCGGCGGGCGGGAAGACACTGCGCTCGCTGGAGCCCAGGGCCTCGTCGTCGCGATCGTTCCCGGTCCTGGCGTCACCGGACCGGTCCACGCGGTAGGAGAACTCCACGCGCCGGTTGCGGGCACGCGCCTCCTCGTCGTCAGCGCCGCCCTCCTCGGCGACCGGCTCGGTGGCCCCGCGCCCCTCCACGGTGAAGTCGTACCCCTCACCGAGTTCCTCCGCGAGGACCTCCCGGACGGTCTCGGCCCGCTCGACGGACAGCTCCTGGTTGTAGGCGTCGGAGCCGCGGCCGTCGGTGTGGCCGATCACGGTGACCTCCGGGTCGTCGGGGTCGATGTTGTGCTCCAGCGACCGGGCGGCGCGCCGGACGACGTCCTCGGCCTCCGCGGTGAGCTCGGCCGAGTCGAAGGCGAACATGACGTCGGAGCGCAGGGCGACGGTCTCGGTGTCGCCGTCGCGGGTGGTGGAGGCGACGTCGGAGTCGACGAAGCTCTCCATCTCCCCGACGTGCTCCACGGCCTCGGCGTCGGGACGCCGGTTCTCGAACTCGACGGTGTCGCCGGACTCGGGGTCGAAGTCGGGATCGGCGCCGTTGGGGGCCTCGGGGTCGGGACGCTCCTCGTCGACGTCCACCACCGGGATGCCGGTCATGGCGCCGAGGCCGCTGCCGACGAACGTGACCTGGGTGACCTCGTCGGGAAGGCGCGGGAAGTACCAGCGGTACCGGTTGGTGGCGTCGACCTCGACGGGGTAGTAGCGCCCGTCCCGGGGTGCCACGGAGCCGTACCGGTCGCCGTCCTCGTCCAGCAGTGCGCGAAAGGCCCGTCCGCTGACGGGGTCCACCAGGGTGTCCGGCATGGCGAGGTTGCTGTTCCGGCCCCGGAAGTGGTCGATGTAGGTGCTCTCGGTGTACAGGACGGTGTACTCGTCGGTGCGCTCCAGGCCCGTGACGGAGAAGCGGAGCGTGGAGTCCTGGCCGGTGTCCTGGAAGATCTGCCCCTCACGGGTGTAGGGGAAGTCGACCTCGACGGGTTCGGGCGTGGGCTCGGGGGGCTCCGGTTCCTGGCTCGGACCGGGCGACGGTTCGGGCGGCTCCGGGCTGCTGCCGCCGGTGAGGTTGGTGATGTCGGGGACGACTCCGCAGCCGGACAGTGCCAGCGCGGTCGCGACCACCAGCGCGGTGGCGGTCAGGGGGCGTGACGTGTTTCCGCTCCGCGGCGCGTTCATGCGATTGACTCCTACAGTGTTTTCGCTTGCCAACGACAACTACGACGCAAGCAACACTGTGTTGGTTCGCGGTGCGGATTCCCCCTGTGGACAACCCCTCAACGCCCCTCCTCCGACCTACGGTGGTAACCGACAGCAACCCCCCGCGCTCCGGAGGTGACCGTGCCGCTCCGCCATGTCCCCTGTCCGCAGGGCGTTCTCCCCATACTGGTGACCGCGCTGTCCGCCATGCTGGCGTGGGTACTCCTGGCCACGTGGGCGGTTCCCGGAGCCGCCGCCGGGGTTGCGCCGGTCTCCGGCGGCCACGCGCCGCGAAGCGGCGAGGAACTGGGCGAACCCGTGGACGCGCAGAGCTTCCTGGACACGCGGGTACCCGAGTTCCTGGAGGAGTACGGAGTCCCCGGGGCGGTGGCCACCATCGTGTCGAGCGGCGAACGGACGGGGTACGGGGGCTACGGACACGCGGACGCCGAGCACGGGAGCGAGGTCGACCCCGACCGCCACGTGTTCCCCGTCGGATCGATCGCCAAGGTGTTCACCGCCGTGGCCGTCCTCCAGCTCGCGGAGGAGGGACGGATCGACCTCCACGAGGACGTCAACGCCTACCTCCCCGAGAACGCGAGGGTCCCCGCCACCCCCTCCGGGCGTCCGGTCACCACCCACCACCTGCTCACCCACACGGCGGGGTTCGAGGAGGCGATCGCCGGACAGGGCGCGTTCGACCCGTCGGAGCTGGCATCCCTGCCGGACCACGTCGCGGCGGCCGAACCCCGACGGATCTTCGAACCCGGCGAGTTCGTCGCCTACTCCAACCACTCCCTCAACCTGGCCGGGCTCATCGTCGAGGAGGTGTCCGGTACGCCGTTCGGGGAGTACGTCCGCACGCACGTGTTCGAGCCGCTCGGCATGGCGGACAGCGCGTTCGGCCCCCTGCACGAGCTGGCCCGCGCACACGACCTGCCCGTCGCCCACCACTCCGACGGCACCCCGGTCACCGGCTACCACCTGGGTGGAGAACCCTCCGGACTGGCGATCGCCTCCGCCTCGGACATGGCACGGTTCCTCCAGGCCGTCCTCAACGGCGGGGAGCTCGACGGCGAACGTGTGCTGTCGGAGGAGTCCGTCACCGCGATGCTGGACCGTCAGGCGGGCGGGCACCCGGAGGTCACCGGGGTCGGCTACGGCACCTGGGAGTGGCGACTGGACCGGCCCCGCGTGGTCGGCCACGCCGGGGACCTGTTCGGGTTCCACAGCATGTTCGTCGTCGTCCCCGAGGCCGAAGTCGGCTTCCATGTCGCGATCAACGGCGACGGGACCACCGACGCGGACGGACGGGACATGCGCATGGCCCTCAGTGAGGCGTTCATCGAAGAGTTCGCACCCGTCGCCGAGGGGTCCGGCACAGACAGCTCCGAGCCGCTGGGAACGGGTCCCTCCGCCGGTCCGGGCCCGGCCGAGGAGGAAGCCGCCGTGCCACCGGGCGGGTACGCGGGTACGTACGTCGCGACCCGCCGCACCACCAGCGGTCCGGCCTCGGTGTACTCGCTGCTGTCCTGGGTGCGGGTGCGCCAGGGGGAGGACGGGGCCGTGGTGGTCGACTCCGTCGGTCTGCCCGAACAACGGTTCCTGCCCCTCGGCGGTGGTTTGTTCGAGGAACGGGAAAGACGAGACCGGATCGGGTTCATCACGGCCAACGATCAGGTGACCGGGCTGTCCTTCGACACCAACCCCACGACCGCCTACCAACGCGTGGCGTGGCCGGACTCGCCCCGGGTCCACGCGATCGCGATCGGAGCGGCCCTCCTCGTGCTGGCGACTGTGCTGGTGTGGCCTGCGCTGGCCTTGGTCCGCCTGCTCCGGCGCCGTCCCAGCCCTCCTCGGGGCGCGGCCGCCGCGCGCTGGTGCGCCGCGCTCGCCGCCCTCGGGGCGTTCGCCACCGTGGGTATGTTCGCCTACCTGTTCACCGACCCGAACCTGCTGCTCGCCCTGTTCTTCGCGGACTCACCGGTGCTGCTGGTTCCCCTGACCCTGGGGGCTGCGGCCACTCTCGCGGCCCTGGTCCTCACCGCTCTGGCCTGGCGGCGCGGCTGGTGGTCGGCGGCCTGGCGGGTCCACCACACCCTGGTCATCGTGGCCGCGCTGTTCGTCGTGCTGATCGGGGTGCGCTACCACCTGGTCTGGCCGCTGGGCTGACCCCGGAGCAGAACGGAGCGCACACGCCATGTGTCGGTCAACGCCCGTCCGGGAATACCCCAATGGCGGGGTCCGTCCCTCTCCCCCTTGGGGGGCGGGCCCCGCCACCGCGTCCGGCTCGGCCGGGGTCGGGACGGCACGAGGCCTCCGGAGGACGGATGATCCGTCCGCCGGAGGCCTCGTTCACGCGCGAAGGGCCGCACCACACCGGTCCAGCGCTCGGAGCCCGGGCTCCGAGGAGGGTCGGCTACCCCCAGGCGAGGGCGGTCAGCTCGGGGTCCTCCAGCGCGGTGCCGATGTCCCGCAGCACCTTGGAGCCGAGCTCGCCGTCGACCAACCGGTGGTCGAAGGACAGCGACAGCGTCGTCACCTTGCGCACCGCCAGCTCACCCTCGTGCACCCACGGCATCTCCCGGATCTGGCCGAAGGCCAGGATCGCCGCCTCGCCCGGGTTGATGATCGGGGTGCCCGCGTCCACGCCGAACACGCCGACGTTGGTGATGGTGATCGTGCCCTGGGACATGTCCGCCGGGCTCGTCTTGCCCGCCCGCGCCGTGTCGGTCAGATCCTTCAGGGCCCCGGCCAGCTCGGGCAGGGTCTTGGCGTCGGCGTCCTTGACGTTGGGCACCACCAGACCCCGGTCGGTGGCGGCCGCGATCCCCAGGTTCACGTAGTCCTTGACCACGATCTCCTGGTTCTCCTCGTCCCAGGACGCGTTGACCTCCGGGTTGCGGCGGATCGCCATGAGCAGCGCCTTGGCCACCAGCAGCAGCGGCGAGACCCGCACGTCGGCGAAGTCGGGCCGCTCGCGCAGGCGTGTGATCGCCTCCATCGTCCGTGTGACGTCCACCTGGAGGAACTCGGTGACGTGCGGCGCGGTGAACGCGCTGCCGACCATCGCCGCCGCCGTGTGCTTGCGCACCCCCTTGATCGGGATCCGCCGCTCACGGGCGGCCCGGTCGGTCGTGACGGCCGGGGCCTCGGCGACCGGAGCGGCCGGAGCCTCGGCGGGCTCGGCCGCCGCGCGCACGTCCTCGCGGGTCACGATCCCCCCGGGGCCGGTCGGCGTCACCGACGCCAGGTCCACCCCGAGGTCGCGGGCGAGCTTGCGCACCGGTGGCTTGGCCAGCGGGCGCCCACCGGCCGCAACCGCGGGCGCGACCGGGGCGGCGGGCTCGGCGGGAGCGGCCGGCGCCACCGCGGCGGGCTTCGGGGCGGGCGGCGACACCGGAGCCGACGGGGTCGGGCGGCGACGAGCGCGGCGCTGGGTGGCCCCCGCCTTCTCGCCGTAGCCGACCAGCGGCTTCTCCCGCTCCTCGGTCTCCTCCGCGGCCGGGGGAGCCGACTCGGCCGCGCCGGAACCACCGCTGCCGTCGTCCACGGTGATGATCACCGTGCCGACGTCCACCGTCTGGCCCTCCTCGACCAGCAGCTCCCGCACGGTGCCCGCGAACGGACTGGGCAGCTCGACCACGGCCTTGGCCGTCTCGATCTCGCACAGGTTCTGGTTGACGGTGATCTCGTCGCCGGGCTTCACGTACCAGGTGAGCAGTTCGGCCTCCACGAGGCCCTCACCGACGTCGGGCAGTTTGAACGACTGCACGCCGCCGACGGCGGGTGCGTTCTTCTGAATCCCCATGTCTCCTGTTCCCCGATACCTAGAACGCGAACGCCCGGTCCACACCGTCCAGAACCCGATCAAGGTCCGGAAGATAGTGCTCCTCCAGCCTGGACTGCGGGTAGGGGGTGTCGAAGGCGGCAACGCGGATCACCGGCGATTCCAGGTGGTAGAAGCACTCCTCGGTGACACGGGCGGCGATCTCCGCGCCGGGGCCGCCGCTCAGCGGCGCCTCGTGCGCCACGACCAGACGGCCGGTGCGCTTCACCGAGTCCACGATGGTGGGGTAGTCGACGGGCGACAGCGATCGCACGTCGACGACCTCGACGGAGTGGTCGGTGTCGGCCTCGGCGGCCTGGAGGGCGGTCTTGACCATCGGCCCGTAGGCCAGCAGGGTCACGTCCGTGCCGGGCCGGGCGATCCGAGCGGCGTCCATCGGGGTCGCCTCGGCGATCGGGGCCTCGGTGTCCACCTCGGCCTTCTCGTAGTAGCGCCGCTTGGGCTCCAGGAAGATGACCGGGTCGTCGGACCGGACGGCCTGCTGGATCATCCAGTAGGCGTCCTCGGGGTTGGCGACCGTGACCACCCGCAGGCCCGCCGTGTGGGTGAAGTAGGCCTCGGGCGACTCGCTGTGGTGCTCCACCGCGCCGATGCCGCCGCCGTAGGGGATGCGCATGACGACGGGGACGCTGAGCTTGCCCGCCGAGCGGCGGCGCATCTTGGCGAGTTGGGTGAAGGTCTGGTTGGCCGCCGGGAAGAAGAACCCGTCGAACTGGATCTCCACCACCGGGCGGTACCCGCGCAGGGCCATGCCGATGGCGGTGCCGACGATGCCGGACTCCGCCAGCGGGGTGTCGATCACCCGGTCGGCGCCGAAGTCCTTGTGCAGGCCGTCGGTGACCCGGAAGACGCCGCCGAGACGGCCGACGTCCTCACCCATGACCAGGACCTTCGGGTCGTGTTCCATGGCGGCGCGCAAGCCCGCGTTGATCGCCTTGCCGATCGTGAGGTTGGTTCCCATGGCCTAGCGGCCCCCTTCCGCGCCGGCGCCCTCGAAGGACGCGAGGTACTCGGCGAACTCGGACCGCTGCTGGTCGATGTGGACGTTGGGTTCGGCGTAGACCTCGTGGAAGATGTCCAGCGGCTCGGGGTCGGGCAGCGCCCGGCACTCGGCGCGCACGCGCTCACCGATGGCGTCGGCCTCGGCGTCGACCGAGGCGAAGAACTCCTCGTCGGCCAGGCCCTCGCGCTCCAGGTGGCGGCGGAGACGCAGGATCGGGTCCTTGGCCTTCCACTCGTCCAGCTCGGCCGTCGCCCGGTACCGCGTGGGGTCGTCGTTGGTGGTGTGGGCGCCCATGCGGTAGGTGAACGCCTCGACGAGCGTGGGCCCGTTGCCCTCGCGCGCGTTGGTCAGCGCGGCGCGGGTGACGGCCAGGCACGCGAGCACGTCGTTGCCGTCCACGCGCACACCCGGGAAGCCGAACCCGGAGGCGCGCCGGTAGATCGGCACACGGGCCTGCCGCTCCAGCGGTTCGGAGATCGCCCACTGGTTGTTCTGGCAGAAGAAGACCACGGGGGCGTTGTTCACCGACGCGAAGTTGAACGCCTCGTTGGTGTCGCCCTGGCTGGTGGCGCCGTCGCCGAAGTAGGCGATGACCGCGGTGCCGTCCTCCCCGACGGCCCCGTCGCGCTGGACGCCCATGGCGTAGCCGGTGGCGTGCAGGGCCTGGCTGCCGATGACGATCGTGTACAGGTGGAAGCCGTGCTCGTGTGGGTCCCAGCCGCCGTTGGTGACGCCCCGGAACATACCCAGCAGTTCCTTGGGCTCGATGCCGCGGCACCAGGCGACGCCGTGCTCACGGTAGGAGGGGAAGGCCATGTCGCCGTCGCGCAGGGCCCGCCCGGACCCGATCTGCGCGGCCTCCTGGCCCAGCAGGGAGGCCCACAGGCCCAGCTCACCCTGCCGTTGGAGGGAGACGGCCTCGCTGTCGACCCGGCGGACGAGCACCAGGTCCCGGTACAGGTCGCGAATCTCGTCAGCGCCGATGTCCAGGGGGTAGTCGGGGTGTGCGGTGAACTCCCCTTCGGGTGTCAGGAGCTGGACAAGCTCCGTTTGTGCGTGTGCGGTGGTGTCCGACACGTCGCTCCTCGGGTTCTCGGGGCCGAATTCGCGTGGGTGAACGCTGATCGGCCGAATCAAGGTCCGCTCACCCGGGGTGGTGGGCGCAGCGGACAGCCCTCCCCACATCGTGACAGAACTCACTACGTGGAGCGCAAGCCCTCAGCGTCACCTTTTAACCTGTCCGCCCATCATCCCGATCCTCCACACATGCGCAACTACCAGGGCTTCCTATCAATTACAAGGACTTCCAACAACTTTGTGGACCCTGGTTGACGACGGAACGGAAACGCCCGGGCGGCCTCGATGTCGAGGCCGCCCGGGCGTGACGTGGCAGCACGCGGCGGCTACGGAGAGAGACCGCGCGGGGTCATGGGGTGGTTGGGGCGGGGGCCGGGGCGCCGTGCGAACGCGCGGGGCGGGACGGCTCAGGCCGGGACGCGCATGCCGCGCTCACGGCCGTAGTCGGCGAGCATCTCGCGGAGCTGGCGGCGGGCGCGGTGCAGCCGGGACATGACCGTGCCGAGCGGCGTCCCCATGCGGGCGGCGACCTCCTTGTAGGCGTAGCCCTCGATGTCCACGAGGTAGATGACCTCCTGGAACTCCTCGGGCAGGCGCGCGAGAGCCAGCTTGATGTCGGAGTCGGGCAGGTGGTCGAGGACTTCGGTCTCGGCCGAACGCATGCCGGACGACGTGTGCGCCTCGGCGGCGGCGAGCTGCCAGTCCTTGATCTCGTCGGTGGTCTCCTGGCGCGGCTCGCGCTGCTTCTTGCGGTAGGAGTTGATGAACGTGTTGGTCAGGATCCGGTAGAGCCAGGCCCTCAGGTTGGTGCCTGCCCGGAACTGATGGAAATTGGCGAAGGCCTTGGCGAATGTCTCCTGGACGAGGTCCTCCGCGTCCGCCGGGTTGCGGGTCATCCGCAGGGCGGTCGGGTAGAGCTGGTCGGCGAACGGTGTCACCGCGGTGGCGAAGTCCAGGGTCTGCTCTTCGGCGCGGGTCTCACCGGTCGTGGAGGTCTGGTCCGCTGCGATAGTCGTCAAGATTCCCCCCTCTGGACGACCGGACGATCACTTCCACACTGGTAGACGCCACCAGACGCTTCCAATGATGACATCAATCAGGGTGATACGAGTCACGAAGGTACCGAAACCGTCTCCAGTACGGGTAAGCATGCGGTAAAGGACCAGCGTGGCGCCTGGCCAGGGGCCGGTCGCGGGCCGGTGTGGCATACGCTGGCGTCGCCCCTCCGAGCGGCTCGGAGAGGCGCCCGCCCGGCTCCGCGGCGGGCAAGTGCGGCACACCCACATTTCTTCTGGAGGACGCTGTGGCCCGCGTCGTTGTTGACGTCATGCTCAAGCCCGAGATCCTGGACCCCCAGGGCCAGGCCATCGCCGGGGCCTGCTCCCGGCTGGGCTTCGAGGGGGTCGAGCAGGTCCGGCAGGGCAAGCGCTTCGAGGTCGAGGTGGACGGCGAGGTCGACGACGCCAAGCTCGCCGACGTCCGCCGGCTGGCCGAGACGCTGCTCGCCAACACCGTCATCGAGGACTTCGAGGTCCACGTCGCCTGACCCCGCACCGGGGACGGACACCCGCACACCTGGTGTGTCCGGAATTGGCCAGCCGTGTCCCGTATCGGGCACGGCTGTTCGTTTTGCGTCAACCGAGCTCGGGAAGGTTCCTTAACGCGTCGAACCGGCAACCGACCACGGAGCACGAGAGGTGTACGCATGGACGCCGTCTTCTCGATCTCGCTCCCCCGCCAGGCGTACACGGTCTCCGTCGTACGCGACGTCCTCGGCACCCTGCTGCGACGCGTGGGCCTGTGCCAGGACTGCGCCGACGACATCATCCTCGCCGTCTCCGAGGCCTGCGCCAACGCGATCGAGCACGCCGGTTCGGCCACCGACTACCGCGTCGAGGCCGACCTCGACTCCCGGTTGTGCGAGCTGCGGATCTCCCACAACGGGGAGGCGCCCGCTGGCACGGCCCTCCCCCGCGGGCTCTCCCCGGGCCCCGTGCCCCTGCCCCGCCTCAGCGCAGAATCGGGCAGGGGCATCTTCCTGATGCGCCGGCTCATGGACGAGGTCTCCTTCCGGGGCGCCCCGCGCACGACGGTCCTCCTGCGCAAGCGTCTCGCCCGGTGCGACCACCGCCCCGATCCCGGCCCCGCCCACATCCACGAGCAGGACTACGCCGCACTGTCCGCTTCCCGGTCGTGAACGACCGAGCCCGCGGGTGGGCGCCCGGCCGGCCGCCGGGTCCACCTCCCGCGTCCAGGAGCCCCCGGGACCGAACACCTCCGCACGGGGATGTGGCACACACCACCGCGCCTGTCGGGTCACACACCCCGACCGCGCTTCCAGCCGTCCGAATTGGGAGAATCGCACAGGCCAGGAGCCCGGAAGCGGGGTGAGGGTCGTACCCGAACACAGTCGACCGGGTACGCTGCGAGGTGCGGACGCGCCGTCCCGCGACGGCCCGGCGTCCGCGGACTCCTCGCCCAACCACCCGTCTTCCCGCGCGCGGGATGCGGACACACAATGACCCGGAGTGTGCTCATGGCAGCCCGTGTGGGCGTCGTCACCTTCCCCGGCTCCCTCGACGACAAGGACGCCGCCCGCGCCGTCGCGCTGGCGGGTGCCGAGCCCGTCGCGCTCTGGCACGCCGAACCCGACCTCAAGGGCGTGGACGCGGTCGTCCTGCCCGGCGGTTTCTCCTACGGCGACTACCTGCGCTGCGGCGCCATCGCCCGGTTCGCGCCCCTGATGTCCGAGCTCGTCCCGGCCGCCCGCTCGGGCGCGCTGCCGGTGCTCGGTATCTGCAACGGCTTCCAGATCCTGTGCGAGAGCCACCTGCTCCCCGGAGCGCTCACCCGCAACACCTCGCTCCGCTTCCTCAACCGCGACCAGGTGCTGCGTGTGGAGTCCACCGCCACCGCCTGGACCGGCGACTACACCGACGGCCAGGAGGTCCTCGTCGTCCTCAAGAGCGGCGAGGGCAGCTACGTCGCCGACGAGGAGACCCTGGACGAACTGGAGGCCACCGGCCGGGTCGTGGTCCGCTACGTCGGCGGCAATCCCAACGGATCGCGCCGCGACATCGCCGGGATCACCAACGAGCACGGGAACGTCGTCGGCCTCATGCCGCACCCCGAGCACGCCGTCGAGGCGCTGACCGGCCCCTCCACCGACGGGCTCGGCTTCTTCACCTCGATCCTCAGCCACCTGGCGACCGGAACCCCGGTACACGCCTGACCCGACGGACCCGCACACGGACAGGGGGACGAACCTCGCGATGATGGCGCTGCTGCGCTCCCGCCGTTTCAAGATCGCACTGGCCGTCGCACTCGTCGTCGGCCTGGTCGTCTCCGGCGCGCTCGGCCTGTTCCAGGCCCTGAGCACCCCCGTGCCCACGGCGTCGCCCGAACCTCCGGCTCCGGGGTCGGCCCAGACCCCGGAGCGCCTGGAGGCGCCGGACGTCGACGTGCTGGGCGACCCCCCGGACGGACTGTCCTACGTCTCCGGTGACGAGGACGTGCAGTGCACGACCGCCGAGTGCGTGCGCCTGGTGCGGGTCGTCACCGACGAGGGCGAGCGGGCCGCCGACTCCGAGGAGGCGATCGAGTCGGTCTACCACCACCTTCTGGACGCCAACTGGGGGCAACTGCTCCCCGAGGGCGCGGAGTCACCCGACGACGTCCCCCTGGGCGAGACCATCCTCAGCGACGGGGACGTCCTGGTCGCCGACTCCTCCGACCACGACGCGGAGGAGGCCGCCGCGCTCCTCATGCTCGGCAACGCCGTCCAGCCCAGATCCTGAGTTCTGCCCTGACCACGACCTTCCGCGCCGGTCGGCGGACGCCACGGCCCGGCTCACATCCGCACATCCCGAACGGAACCACGCATGTCTGAAGTACCTGGTCTCGACACCGTCACCACGGCGCTCGACACCCCGGACACCCCCCAGCCCTACGCCGAGCTGGGCATGGCCAAGGACGAGTACGAGCGGGTCCGCGAGATCCTGGGCCGCCGCCCCACCTCCTCCGAGCTGGCGATCTACTCGGTCATGTGGAGCGAGCACTGCTCCTACAAGTCCTCCAAGGTGCACCTGAAGCAGTTCGGGGAGAAGGCTCCCGAGAGCGACGCGCTGCTGGTCGGCATGGGTGAGAACGCCGGTGTCGTGGACGTGGGCGACGGACGCGCCGTCACGTTCAAGATCGAGTCGCACAACCACCCCTCCTACGTGGAACCGCACCAGGGGGCGGCCACCGGGGTCGGCGGCATCGTCCGCGACATCCTCACCATGGGCGCCCGGCCGGTCGCCGTGATGGACGCGCTGCGCTTCGGTCCCGCCGACGCCGACGACACCAAGCGCGTACTCCCCGGCGTGGTCTCGGGCATCTCCTTCTACGGCAACTGCCTGGGACTGCCCAACATCGGCGGTGAGATCGGTTTCGGCGCGGGCTACCTCGCCAACCCGCTGGTCAACGCCCTGTGCGTCGGCGTGATGCGGCACGAGGACATCAAGCTCGCCCAGGCTCCCGGCCCGGGCAACAAGGTGGTCCTGTTCGGCTCCACCACCGGCCCGGACGGGATCGGCGGCGCCTCCGTGCTGGCCAGCGCCAGCTTCGACGACGAGTCGCACGCCAAGCGCCCCAGCGTGCAGGTCGGCGACCCGTTCATGGAGAAGCTGCTCATCGAGTGCAGCCTGGAGCTGTACGCCCGCGACCTGGTCGTGGGCATCCAGGACCTGGGCGCGGCGGGTGTGTCCTGCGCGACCACGGAGCTGGCCGCGGGCGGTACCGGCGGCATGGACATCCAGCTCAACCGCGTCCCGCTGCGCGACCCCCGGCTCACGCCCGAGGAGATCCTCATGAGTGAGTCGCAGGAGCGCATGATGGCCGTGGTCGAGCCGGCCAAGATGGACGAGTTCCTCGCCATCTGCGCCAAGTGGCAGATCGTCGCCACCGAGATCGGCGAGGTCACCGAGGTCACCCCCGAGGAGGCCGAGCGCGGCGGCCGCCTCGTGATGACGTGGCACGGCGAGACCGTCGTGGACATGCCGCCGCGGACCGCCTCCGACGAGGGCCCGGTCTACCAGCGCCCCTACGCCCGCCCCGCCGAACAGGACGCGCTCCAGGCCGACGACGCCGCCGCGCTGCCCCGTCCGGCCGACGACGCCGAGCTGCGCGACCAGCTGCTCCGCGTGCTGGGTGCCCCCGGAGTGGGCGACCCCACCTGGGTCACCCAGCAGTACGACAGCTACGTGCGCGGCGACACGGTCGTCTCGGCTCCGCACGACGCCGGGATGATCCGCGTGTCCGACGACTCGCACCGCGGCGTGGCCCTGTCCACCGACGGCAACGGCCGCTACACCCGTCTGGACCCCTACGCGGGCACCCAGGCGGCCTACGCGGAGGCGTTCCGCAACGTCGCCGCCACGGGCGCCCGCCCGCTGGCGGTCACCAACTGCCTCAACTTCGGCTCGCCCGAGGACCCGGGGGTCATGTGGCAGTTCGCCGAGGCCACCCGGGGCCTGGCGGACGCCTGCCAGAGCCTGGGCACCCCGGTGACCGGCGGCAACGTGAGCTTCTACAACCAGACCGGTGACGTGGCGATCAACCCGACGCCCGTGATCGGCGTGCTCGGCGTGATCGACGACGTCCGCAACCGCCTTCGCTCGGCCTTCGACACCGACGGCGCCACGGTGTTCCTGCTGGGCGAGACCCGCGCGGAGTTCGGCGGTTCGGCCTGGGCCGACGTGGTCCACGGCCACCTGGGCGGGCTGCCGCCCCGGGTGGACCTGGCCGCCGAGGCCGCGCTGGGCGAGGTGCTGGCCACCGCCGCCGACCGAGGCCTGGTGACCGCCGCCCATGACCTGTCCGACGGCGGCCTGGGGGTCGCGCTCGCCGAGTCGGCGCTGCGCGGTGGCCGGGGCGTGCGCGTGGAGGTCGACGGCGACGTGTTCACCGCCCTGTTCAGCGAGTCCGGCGCCCGCGCCGCGGTCGCGGTGCTCCCGGAGCACGCGGACGCGCTCCGCGCGCTGGCCGCCGAGCACGACGTGCCCGTCGCCGAGATCGGCGCCGTGGGCGGCGACGCGCTGGTGGTCACCCACCCGGGCGGGTCCGTCGAGGTGCCGCTGGCGGACCTGCGCACCGCCTACGAGGCCACGCTGCCCGCCCTGATGGACGGCGTGTAGGCCCTGGAGACGACCGGAGCGGGGGAGCCCGGCGGGCTCCCCCGCTCCGTCGTGTCAGCCGACCTTCAACTGTTCGTCGCCGAAGTCCGCGACGATGACCAGAGTCCCGCCCAGCGCCGTGACATAGCGGTCGAGGACGTCACGCGTGGAGAGGTCCCCCGACTCGATCTGGGAGACCCGAGCGACCGACACTCCCATGCGCTGCGCGACCTCGGCCTGGCTGAGCCCCCGGTGCTTGCGCATCTCGACCAGTCGCCAGGCACGAGCCTCGTCCCGAAGGCGCGCCACACCGGCCTCGAACGCCTCGACACCTCCAGCGGTCTCGATCGCCCGTTCCAGGTGCCCGCTCTCCCGCCAGCTCTGGTAGCTACTCATCCACCCACCTCTTCCGACCGTTCTCGAAGGTGAACCTCTCACCGGCCGACCCGGTGCTCCCACGCACCGAACGGTGCCCGGACCCTGCACACCTCGGTCTTCGGGTCCACCTCCAACGAGAACTCGTCCAGGCCCGGCCAGCCGGCACTGTCCAGCGACTCGTAACCGACGGTGAACCTCTCCAGCAGCGAAGCATCCCCGCCGTAGGTGACCGTGCCATCCGGCCAGATGTACACCCAGGAGTCACCCGCGCCCAACGCGATGACGGGCGCGCTCCGCCCGTTCCACGGACGCCCGCCCACGTCGATGCGCATACTGGGGCAGACCAGCACCAGACGGGTGAGAAGGTCGCGGTCGAGCAATTCGACGGACCCGAGGGGGAACCTCCCCACACCGTCCGGCTCGGCACCGGTTCCGGGGAAGCGCTGGCGGGGGGCACGCTGGACACGGTTCCGCATGAACGCCGCGTCCCGCACGAACGGCCCCGCGAGCACATCCCCGGTCTCACGTAGGACGACGATGGGGGTGGGGCCGCTGTCGGCGTACGGCGTCCACGGCACCACGAGGGGCGCGTCCTGCCCGAGACGTTCGGTCCACTCGAGGGGGACGTTACTGACCGCGCAGGTGGCGATGGCGGCGTCATAGGTGTCTGTGCCAGGGGCTGTGGTGCCAGTGACGACCCGTACACCAGTTCGGGCCAGACGCTCTCGCGCGGCGGCGGCCACGCCGGGGTCGATCTCCACACTCGTGACCGAACCCGCCGGGCCGACCAGAGTGGACAGGATCGCGGCGTTCCACCCGGTTCCGGTGCCGATCTCCAGCACCCGCATCCCCGGCGCGATGTTCGCGGCGTCGATCATGTCCGCCATGAGCTGCGGTGCCGACGACGACGAGGTGGGCCGGTTCACCGGCCCAGACCCTCCGTCATTGGCCTGCGTGGTCACCGCATCGTCGGTGTAGACGATCCGTGCCCACTTCTCGGGGTCAGCGGTGCGGTACAGCGGCAGACCCATCGCGCTCGGCCAGATCATGTCCGGGATGAACCGGTGCCGGGGGTGGGCGGCGAACGCCGCCCGGATCCCCTCCGGGGTGTCCAGATCGGCCACGAGCCGAGCGTGCAGGTCGTTGAGGTCAGCCATCACACCTGTCCTGTTCCGTTACACAGGGGGCAGTCGATGATCTCCTTCTTCCATGGCCCGTTGCCGTCCTGGTCGTTGAAGATCTTGCCCGATCCATTGCAGTTCGAGCAGTCTGCGGCGCGGGGAGCCAGAGGGAGGGGCTGGGGGTTCGTCGTGGTGTCCACGTGCTTCCTTTCCGTCATCGCCGGGGCCTAACCAGCGGCGTAGTCCTCTATGGGTGTTCGTGTTCGTTGGCGACGTCCACCCAGTGGGCGCGGTCCATCCGCAGGGCGTTCGCGAGGGCTTCGTTGGTGAGGGAGTGCCGCAGACCGCAGACCCGCGTGAGGTAGCGGTAGCACTCGTCCCAACTGCCCTCCCGGCCGTCCACCAACCATCGGGAGCGACCGACGTAGGCGACGGCGTGGCGGGTCATGGCATCGCCCCTGGCCGGTGCCGGGGCGCGAACTGGGTCAGGTGCAGCCGTGCTCCCAGGACCTCGACCGTGTCGGCGCGGATGACGTCGTCAGCGTCGGGTCCGTGCACGGCGCTCCAGGAGGGGCCACCGTCGTAGGCCCGCTGGATCCTCCATCCGGGGTGCCGCTGGCGAAGGTCGTCGAGGGCGGTCTGTTCGGGTGTGCTGGGCTCCGTCATGCGTCCTATGTCACAGCGTGCTCACAATGCGCGGCGAGGGCAACGTTCTGATACGTCACCGTCGCCCCCGGTCGACTGCCGTGAGCGTCTGGTCAGCCTGGTAGGCATACCAGGTACCGCCCAAGCGAACGTGGACGGTGCCAGGCTGGGTGCGGCGAAGCGCCGTGACGGCTCGGATCCGACCGTCGGGCATGACGACGATGTCGCTGGGACGAAGCTGGGCGGACGGGATGGGCTGGCCCGGGAGCGTGGGCCACGTCGAGGTAGCGGCGGTTGAGCTGTCCATGTGACCACCATCACTTGACCGGGGAGCGACGGGGAGTGGCCGCGAGGGTGGCCACGCGCGCGACCACCCCACAAACCCGACCTCTGGGTGGTTATTGGGCTTCTATCTCGTCCATCAACATCCGCAACGTCAGCGAATGCTTTTCCGGTGGGAGCTGGTTCAACGCGGCGTGAGCGTGGGCCACACCTCCGCGCCGGTCTCCGGCGCGCACGAGCATCAACCCCCGGTGCATGTCCAGGTGGGTGCGGAACCGGGGCAGAGTCGGCGGTAGGTGCCGAGACGCCTCCTCCTGGGCGGCCAAGGCGTCACGTTCGTCTCCCAATCGCGCCGACAGGAGGGACAGGAACACATTCATCCGCCAGTAGGGAACGGCGTAATCGGACGCCTCGGAGTCGTCGGAAGCGGCCACGTCGAACGTGCGGCGACCTTCCTCGGCCAACTCGCGGGCGGTGTCGGCGTCCCCTCGGATGGCTGACGCGTGGGCCTTACCCATGATGGCGTTGAGTCGGCCCAGGGTCGGGCGGTCGTCGATAGCCAGGGCCTGGTCGGCGAGCCGTTCGGCGTCGTCCAGGGCGGCCCCCTCATAGCCGAGGGCGATAGCGGCACGTCCACGCACCCACACGCGGGCCTCGCGATCGTCGGCGCGGTCGGCGAACTCGGCGGCGCGCAGATACCACGAAACGGCCTTGACTCCGTCGGAGCCGGGGAACGTCTTGGCGAACAGGGTCGCCAGACGGGACGCGGTCGCCCACGCGTGAGGGGTGTCCAACTGCCGTTGCAACACCACCAAGTCCCCGGCCAACCGCTGTTGGATCTGTGCGGCCCCAGCGGTCATGTAGTCGCGACCGTAGGAGTCCACCAGCGCGTCCCAGTCGGGACCACGCCCGGACAGTGCTGCTTCAAAGCCGCGTTCAACCAGGTCGGACGCGACAAGGGGCGCGACGGCGGTACCGGCTATGGACGTAAGGAAAGCACGACGGTCCACGGGGTCAGTCTCCAAGGCTTCGAGGGGCACCTGTAGGGCTGCGGCGAGGTGGCGCAGGTGGTAGCGCGTCGGCGTGCGTTTGCCGTTCTCCCAGCGGGAGACGGTTTCGCGGGTGACAGTGTCCCGGCCGCTCACCCGGCACACCTCGTCCGCCAACCGACTTTGGGACCAGCCCAGATGTCCGCGTAGCTCCCGTATGGCCACAGCCACCCCGGTGGCCACTGGTTTACCGTGGGGCATAGCTCCGCCCTTCCAATCGGCTCGCACCGTCAGGGTAAAGACCGGAGCCTTTGCCGTCCTCCCCACTGGCCGCTCCCTGTACTCGGATCGTCACCGCCGAATTCACCCGGGGTGACCTGAGTTCACTCGTCTGCCACCCCCGGTGCCCGGAGTACATGACGCTGATGATGCGGCGGAACCTGATCCGGGCCGCTGACATCACCCAGTTGGTGCAGGCGCGCTCCCGGCGCTTCGAGGTGTTGGTGGCGAACAAGTTGGCGTCCGTGATGGCTGTGTTCCCCGCCTTCGCCGTGACCCGGCTACCTGATGACATTCGTCGCGCACAGGCCAGGCGGTTACTCGATCTGATCGGAACGGGACATCTCGATGTTCATCTGATCATGGCGGAGGAGACGCCGATCGGGCTCATGGGTCCACTGATGATGTTCCACCTGCACGAGGGCGGGGCGATCGCGGCCAGCGAGCACAATCGGGGAGTTATCGTGCACGACGAGGCGAGCGACTACGGCCGTCTGCACAACCAGATCAAGGCGGCCCTCGGCCGTTCTCTGCCTCCGGTGCAGTCGCGCCGGTTCCTGGACGAGGAGAAGGAGAAGTAGCCATGTGGCACAAGTCCACGTACAGCCCGAGCGGTGGTGACTGCGTCGAGGTGCGCGAGCACGGGAACGGCGCGGAGGTGCGCGACACCAAGCACCGCGAACTCGGCGCGCTGGCCTTCGACACCGACCAGTGGGTCACGCTGATCGCCACCGTCACCCGCTGACATCCCCGACCGGTGCCCCCTGGACGGCCCCGTCCACGGGGCACCGGTGTGTCCCACTCAGCCGGAACCGACGTCGAAGGCCGCCCAGACCTGGGTGAAGTAGCCCGACCACTCCGGGAAGGCGTGGCAGCCCCAGTCGGCGGCCAGGCTCTCCACCAGGAGCAGGCCGCGCTGCCCCTCAGCGAGGTCCCACTCGTCGGCGGTGCGCTCCGTGGGAATGCGGGGGCTGTCGGGCCCACCGGGATCGCTGACCGTCACGCGCAGCGTGCGCGGGTCCGTCAGGCACATCGTGCGGACGACCTCGCCGCCCGGACGGGCGTACTTGGCCGCGTTCGCCACGAGTTCGCTGACCACGAGCTGGACGGTGCCCACCAGGTCCGGGTCGAACCCGACCAGGTCACGACCGAGGTCGGCACGGACCCTGGCGAGTTCGGACAGGTCACCGGCGTAACCGCGGTAGGGCCACCAGAGGCCGGGCAGGATGATGTCCAGGGTGCTCACGCCGCCACCGCCCCACACCGCCGGGCCCGCTGGTCGTTCCAGACGCGGACCAGCGCGGCGAGCTCGTCGAACTCGCCGGGCCGGGGCTCCACGGGGGCGGCGAGCAGGTCCCCCGGAGGCGGGGTCTGCTTCGGAATCCAGGCGTGCAGGCGAGCGGTCGCCTCGGCCTGGACCCGGTCGAGGTCGCGCTCGCGGGACACGTGGTAGGGGCGGACGAGGGCGACCTCGTCGGCGGGGAAGCTCTCGCGCGGCGGCGCCAGACGCGGCGCGGAAACGGGCGCGGGATTCGGGGCGGGAGGCGTGCTGGCCTCGACCGGGGCGGGCACCGGCGCGTAGCGGCGGACCCGGGTGGAACGACGACGGCGGGCGGCGGCCGAGTGGCGGCCACGAGCGGGGGTGAACAGCGCCTTCAGGTACGCCCCGAGCAGGGCGAGGAAGGCAGCGCTATAATCGCGCATGCTGGCAATCCTTTGCGTAAAAGGTTCGAGTTTGCTGGCCACGACCCCGGGCGGTAATCAATCGTCGCGGGGTCTTCCGAGTTTTCGGTTGTGTTGGTTAGAAGAGTAGGGGATGAGGGGGAGTGGAGGCGAACTTTTTCGCGAAGGACATCGGAAAAATTTCACCGCGACGGACGCCACCCCAGCTCAAACCCCTTGTTTGAAACGGACGTTCCCATTCTTGAACGCCGCCAGAAGAATTACATTGGTCCGAATTGAAGGGATTTACTGGGATATCTGAAACCCAGCCACGTGGGTAGGGGTGGGGGAAGGGGGTGACGCGCGTGCGGGTGGAGTCCCCCACCAGGAGCAAGGGCATCGCCCCGCGCTGGCTGCCCCTGGTGCCGGTGACCGCCGTGGTCACGACCCTCGCGGCGACCGGTGTCCTACCGACCTGGCCGGGCCTGGTCCACCTCGTCGCGCTCCCGCCCCTGGACCTCTTCGGCGACCTGCGGGTCCTCCTGACCACGACCACCGGCCCCGTGCCGTTCACCCTCCTCCTGGCCCTGGCGCTCGCCGTCCGCGTCACCGTCCTGGCCCTGATGGCGGGCGGGCTCACCCGCGAGCGGCTGGCCCTGGCCGCCGCCTTCTACGGGGTCCTGCTCATCCCCACGCTGCTCGCGGCCGAGGCCGTCTACATCGCGGGCACCCTCCTGTACGCGCGCCTGTTCTGGGGCGGGGTCGTCGCGGTCGCCGTGCTCGTCCTCGCGTTCGCCCCGCTGCCCTGGCGGGCGGGTCCACGGATCCGCGACACCCTGGCCCGCGCCTGGCGCGACGGCTTCCGCGTCGGTGTGACGCTGCCCTACGGCTGCGCGGTGTTCGGGGTCGGCGCGCTCGCCGACCTGTTCCCGGGGCTGACCCTCGCGCTCGTCCCGGTCTCGGCCGCCGCCACCGCCGTCGCCGTCACCGCCCTGGCCCGCCCCGCGCGGCCCGGGGGCCCGATTCGCCTGGGCGCGGTCGCCGTGGCGTTCGCCCTGCTGTCCTGGGCGTGGGTCGCCACACGCGGCACCGACCCGCCCGAGCCCGCCCGCCCCCGTGCGGGATCGGTCCTGGTCATGTCCGGCATCGACTCGCGCTCCGGTGCCGGGACCGCGTTCCGGACCCGCACCGACCTGCTCGGCTACGGCTGCGACCAGACCTTCTACTTCTCCTACGCGGGCCCCGGGGACGGCCAGCCGCGGGGCGAGGCGCTGTGCCCGATCCGGACCGGCGCCCCCTACGTCAGCGCCCACACCCAGCGGCCGGTCGACGAACAGCTCCGGGCGTTCGCGGAGCAGACCGAGGACCTGCCGCGCCCCCTGGTCGTGGTGGGGCACTCGCAGGGGGCGTGGATCGCGTGGAAGGCGGTGGCCACCGGCGCGGCTCCCCGGGTGGACGCCCTCATCCTGGTGGGCCCCTTCCCCGAGAGCACCGGCGGCTACCGGCCCACCGGCGAACCGGGTCCGGGCCGCCCCGCGTCGGACCTGCTCCAGGTGCTGACGCCGCTGAGCCGCACGGCCGACTTCACCTTCGACCCCGGCTCCCCCGCGGGCTACGCCCTGCTGGGCACCACGGACGCCCCCGCGTCGATCCTCTCCCTCCCGCTGCCGGAGCACACGCGCTCGCTCAGCGTGGTCTCCACCGGGGACCTGCCGCTCATGCCCTCCGGGTGGCGGCTGCCGGTCGACCGGAACGCCTGCCCGGTGCGCGCACCGCACGCCTACCTGCCGACCAGCGCCGCCTTCCACGAGGAGGCGAACCGGTTCCTCGACGGCGCGCCCGCCCCGCACTGCCCCGTCCTCCGTGACTGGGGCGGCCCGATGGCACGGCCCTTCGGCGTCCCGACACTCCACGTGACACCCGATCCCGAGGAGGGCCTCCGCCAGGGTGGGTAGGGGTGGGGTGCGGGGCCCGTCGAGCGGGGCCGCTGCGTCCACCCGACGGCGCGCCGGTAGAACGGACACGGACGGCGCGAAGGGAGGACGCCATGCGGCGGGGAAGTCTGAAGGGTCCGCTGGGCAGTCACGACCGGCCCGCGAGCGCGCTGGGGTTCCGCATGGTCCTGGCGGTGTTCGGGGCCCTGGTGCTGCTGGTGGGAGTGGTCGCCGCGGCGCTTCTGACGGATGAGACGTGGCTGGTCGTGCTGCTCGGCGCGGGGTTGGCGGGCGCGTGCCTGAACGTGTACTGGGTGTACCGGAGGCTGCGGTACGAACACCCCCGCCGTTGAGGGGAGGAGCCCGCCGCGAGGCGGCCCCGGACGGTGGTGGGTGACGGGCGGGCGCAGCGCCGAGGACATCCCCTTTTCCCGAAGAGTCGACCGTGTCCGTTCGGTCGGCGCTCACCCCCGCGCGGCGTCGTCACGGCTGGACGACCAGATGCCCACGAGCCGCGCGACGATCACGGTGAGGTACAGCGTCCCGGCAACGGACAGGAGGGAGCCGAGCGAACGGGCCCAGGGAGTGATCGGCAGGACGTCGCCGTACCCGAGCGTGGCGACGGTGACGTAGGAGTAGTACAGCAACTGCTGCCAGACCAGCGGTCCGTCGGCCTGCGGGTCCTCGAAGCTGCCCGGCACGGCGATCTCGAGCAGCGTGAAGCTCGCGGCCGCCAGCCCGCCCAGGATGAGGTAGGCCGTGATCGCCGCGAGGACGAGGTCGATGCCGGGCACGGTGCCGCGCCGGAAGACGAACCGCATGAGCGAGAACATCAGTGAGGCCATCGACAGGGCCACGCTGACCAGCATCGCGACGGCCGCGGGCGTGCTGTCCTGGTCCAGGGAGAACCAGGTGCCCGTGAACAGGAACACGACGGTGACGGCGATCAGCGGCCGGTACGTCTCCCCCTCGGCGTGCACCACCAGGAGCCCGAAGATCAGCATGACCGCGTAGAGGACCATGTAGAGCGCGGTCCACAGCTCGCCGTATCCGGTGATCGGATAGCCGAACTGCAGGACGGAGACGAAGCCCAGCAGGCTCGCGAGCAGGGAGGTACGACTCATGGGATCACCAAGGGCGGAGGTGGCACGGGGCGGGGAACGGCCATAACGTATCGACGTGACGGGCGGTCGCGCCGATACTACTCGCGCGGTGTCACGATCCGCCTCCCGACGGTGGTCGCCGTTCAGGGACGTTCCCTGCCGGACGACGTGTCGCACCAGTACGAGAGAGGACCACGCGTGAGCGTGCAACAGACCCGGAACCTGCTCCGGACCAAGGACACCCAGGGGCACGTCGGCCCCGTCGAGCTGCTGTTCGACCTGGTCTACGTCTTCACCATCATCCAGCTGTCCCACTACGTGGTGGCCCACCTGGACGTGCTCGGCGTCGCGGAGGCGGCGGTGCTGTTCTTCGCGGTGTGGTGGGGGTGGAACTACACCGCGTGGGCGATGAACTGGCTCAACCCGTTCGCGCGGGGCACACAGCTGCTGCTCGCGGTGCTCATGCTGGCCGCGCTGACGATGGCCATCGCCATCCCCGAGGCGTTCACCGAGCGCGCCTGGCTGTTCGTCACCGGGTACCTGGTACTCCAGCTGGTGCGGAGCTCGTTCATGGTGTGGGCGTTCCGCGGCCAGGTGATGGGCCGCAACTACGCGCACCTGCTGGCGTGGAGCGCCATCGCGGGAGTGCTGTGGCTGGTCGGGCTGGGCTTCGAGGGCGAGGCGCGGCTCGCGCTGTGGGCGCTGGCGGTGCTGATCGAATACGCGTCGCCCCGGTTCGGGTTCTGGCTGCCGGGACTCGGCTCCACGCCCATGTCGTCCTGGCCGACCACCGAGTCGCACCTGGCCGAGCGCAACCGGCTGGTGTTCATCATCGCCCTGGGCGAGTCGATCCTGGTGCTCGGGGGAGCCCTGCTGTCGGAGGAGTTCACGTTCGGCGTCGTGGCCGCCGCGGTGGTCGGGTTCACCACGATGTTCCTGCTCTGGTGGCTGTACTTCGACTTCCGCCACGGCAATGCCGAGCACGAGTACGAGTCCGACGACGTCACCGCGGCCGCCCGGGACGCCTACGCCTACGCCCACGCGCTGATGGTCGGCGGCGCGATCCTGGTCGCGGTGGGCATCGAGGAGGTCGTGCACCACCCGGTCGGGGAGACCTCGGCGTGGATCGCCTTCACGATCGTCTCCGGCCCGATCGTCTACCTGCTCGGCAACCTGATCTTCCAGCGCGCCCTGTGGCGCCGCACCGCCACCAGCCGACTGACCGGGATCGCCGCGCTGCTGGCCGTCGGCGTCACCTCCCTGTGGCTCCCGCCGCTCGCGGTGGCGGTGCTCGTGGTGGCGGTGATGGTCGCGCTCGCGGCGTTCGACGCCTCCTCCGACAGGGGCGTCACGACCGCCGCCCAGAACACCTGACCGGCTCGGACGCGATCGGACGGTGGCCACGCGCCATGACGCGATCGCCCTTCGCACGAGGCCACCGTCCTGGTCACCGCCGCCGACGAATGGATCCGAGTTCCCCGGCGGGCCCTACAACCCGCCGTGGCGGCCGCCGTGCGCCGCGGGCTCGGGGAGCGCCCACGGGCTCGGGGTCGCCTTGGCCCCGAAGAAGTCGCCGCCCTTGCTCTTGACGTCGTCGGTGCCCCAGGCCTCGTCCCGGCCGACCTCGCGTAGGCGGGGGATGTGCTTGCGGCAGTGGATGTAGGCCTCCTCGACGTGGACGAGGACCCACACGAGCGCGCGCTGCCCGGGCACCTCCGGCGTCGGGAGCGCGGGAACGTGCTCGCGGATCCGATCGTCCTCCACGATCCGGGCGCGTCCGTTGACGTGCAGCCCGATCCGATCGTGCAGGAAGTCGAGGAACATCAGGCCGATGTGCGGGTTCTCCATGATGTTGCCGACGCTGGCGAACACACCGTTGCCCCGGTACTCCGGATAGGCGACGGTGTACTCGTCGATCGTGTGGACGAACCCGGGCGGTCCCGCGCGGAAGCTGGAGTCACACTCGCCCTTCCCGTCGGAGGTGGCGATGAACAGCATCTGCTGGCGGGCGACGAACTCGCGCATGCTCGGGTTCAGATGGTCGAGCATCTGATCCTGGTAGAAGCGGTCGGCGCGGTCGGCGGTGCCGAGAACCGCCTGGACGTGGCGTTCACCCTCCGTGCCGGGGGTGCGGCTGTCGTGTCGCGTCATCGGGGTCCCTCGCGGGGTCGGGGTCGGGGATGGCGTCGGGAAGGGGTGCGGTCGCGGAGGCGTTCCGCCGGGCTCGATCAACGCGTGGTCCGGGCGTACCGGCGGTGCGCCGCCGCGCCGCGCCCGGCGGCACTGGCGGGAGCACGCTCGGCGGAACCCATGGAAGCGCTCCCAGAATCCTGCTCGACACCGGCGAGCATGTTGGCGGTGATCCATTCGTAGACCAGCACCCACGCGGAGCTCATCGAGGAGGACCAGGTCGGGGAGATCTCGCTGACCGCGCGGACCAGGGCGCGGCCGACGTAGGGGTAGTGCTCGGGTTGGACCCCCAGTTCCCCGTGGTGCTGGGCGCCGAGCGCGCGCAGCTCACGTGCGACCTCGTCGGGCGTGTCGAGGTACTGGACGACCTGGAGGAGGGCCTGGGCCATCCGCCGGTGCTGGGGCCGCAGATCGTCGGCGAACATGCTCCGCACGCCGGGGGCCATCTGGAAGAGGTGCTTGTAGAAGGTCTCGGCCAGGCGGGTCGAACCGGTGGGCAGTTCCGAACAGGAACGGCGGACGGCGTCGATGACCGACTGGTCGGGAAGAGGGACGTGGGCCAGCGAGCGGGGAGCCATAACGTTCCAAGGGGTATCGGTGACAGGGCGACACCGGATCACCGGGGGCGCGAACGGCGTGCGCGCCGCCGCTCCGGGTCAGGGGCCGCTTGCGCGACCGGTGCGCTCCGCGACGACCGCGGGTCCTGTCGGGAGCCAGCGGCGGGTGAACGCGGCACTGTGCGACGGTCCGCGCTCCGGTGGCCGGACGGCGGAATCATGGGGTTCGCACGGATGGCTGAGAGCCGCTTTCTGCCCGTTTGTCGCAGAAGTGGTCGTACTCTAACAGAGACCTTCCGCTGGCACACCGTCACCGTGCGCCACATTGGTCACCACACGTGACCGGACGACGAGGGCCGGGGCGGGTCCTCCCCACCCCGGCCATCGGTCCGGATCAGCGCCCCTCGTATCCCTCGGGGATCCAGTCGCGCCACACGTCCGGGTTCTCCTCCACCCAGATCTCGGCCGCCTCCGAGGGGTCGAGCCCCTCGTCCGCGATCATCCGCGCCACGGCGTTCTGGTCGGAGTTGCTCCACCGCCAGTTGTCGAGGAACTGGTAGGCGGGGTCACCCGTCTCCACGAACCCGGCCCGGAAGATCTTGTTCAGCTCGTAGACCGGGTAGTCGCAGGGGACGTCCTCCAGGTCGTCGTCGCACCCCTCGAAGTAGGGCGGGAACTCCACCTTGACCAGGTCGAGCTCGTCCTGGAGCCACTGCGGGTCGTAGAAGTAGAAGAGCACCGGCTCCTCGTTCGCGTACCGTCGCCTGACCTCGGTGATCTGCGATGCCTCCGACCCGGCGTAGACGATCTCCAGGTCCAGGTCGAAGGCGTTGATCATGCCCTGGTCCTGGGTGACGAACCCGGGGGCGCCGGCGAGGAACTCCCCGCTGTCCCCGGTCTGCGCCGTCCGGAACAGCTCGGAGTACTCCTTGACGCCCTCCACGGTCGCGATCTCGGGGTACTCCTCCACCAGGTAGGCGGGGACGTACCAGCCGATCACACCCTCGTTGCCGGTGGGGCCGCCGTCGACGACCGTCCCCTTGCCCTCGGGGCCGTAGAGCTCCATGAGGTCCTCGTGACCCCAGTTCTCCACGATGACGTCCAGCACGCCCTGGTCGAGCGCCTGCCAGGCGGGCTGCTCGTCCACCCGCATGAGCTGGACCTCATAGCCCATCTCCTCGCGGAGGATGTAGGCCAGCACCTCGGCGCTGGCCTCGTACCCCACCCATCCGTTGACGGCGATCCGCACGGTGTTGGGGTCCCGGGCGACCTGGTCCGTGCGCACCGCGCAGGAGCTGACCGACACCGCGGCCAGCACCACCGCGAGCAGGCGGATCAGGGCGCCCTTCCTCATGAACCTAGGCACGGGGTGCCCTCCTTCCCTGCGTCACGCGGTCCAGGAACAGGCCCAGGCAGACGATCGCCAGGCCGGAGGCCAGACCCAGGCCGAACTGGTTCTGCGCCAGGCCGAACACGACACCGAAGCCGAGCGCCCCCGCACCGACCAACGCGCCCATGACCACCATGGACAGCACGAGGATGATGCCCTGGTTGACCGCGAGCAGCAGCGACCCGCGCGCCATCGGCAGCTCCACCTTGGTGAGCAGCTGCCACTTCGTGGAACCCTGCGACACCCCGGCTTCCAGGGTATTCGCGGGCACCCCGCGGATGCCGTCGTTGACCAGCCGGATCACCGGCGGCAGGGCGAAGACGACCGCCGCGACCAGCGCGGGGACCGGCCCCAGACCGAAGAACGCCACGGCCGGGATCAGGTACACGAACGGCGGCAGGGTCTGCATCGCGTCCAGGATCGGCTTCAGGATCGCCGCGAACACGTCGCTGCGCGAGGCCAGGACGCCGATGACCACGCCCAGGGCGATCGTCACCAGCGCCGCGACCAGGACCTGCGCCAGGGTGTCCATCGCCTCGGTCCACACACCGAGCAGACCGACGACGACGAAGGACACACCCGAGATCACGGCGGTGCGCACCCCGGCGAAGATCCACCCCAGCGCGGCGGCGACGAGCACCACCAGCCACCAGGGCGACCCCGTGAGCACGGCGGTCAGCGGGTTGATCACGAAGCTCTGGGTCACGGTGCCCAGGGCCGCGGTGAAACCGCCCGCCACCGCCTCGAACCACTCGTTGAACGCGTTGATCGGGTCGCTGATGTCGACCGCCAGGTCACGCGGCCACCCGTCCACGCCCAGGAAGCGCGCCACACCGACCGAGGCGATCACGATCGCCAGACCGGCGCCGAGCACCGGGAGGCGGAACCGCGGGGCGATCTGCGGCGTGTGCGCGCCGTGCCCGACCGCGCCCGTCACCCGGTCCATCGCGATCGCCAGCATGACGATCGCGACACCGGCCTGGAACGCCTGGCCGACGTTGACCTTGGCCAGCGCCTGGTAGATCGCGTCACCGAGACCGCCCGCGCCGATCACCGACGCGATCACGACCATGGAGACCGCGAGCATGATGGTCTGGTTGACGCCCAGCAGGATGGTGCGCCGCGCCATCGGGAGCTGCACCTTGGTGAGGACCTGCCAGGGGGTGGAGCCGAGCGACGTCGTCGCCTCGATCGCCCCCTTGTCGACCTCGCGGATGGCCAGGGCCGTGATCCGCACCGCGGGCGGCATCGCGTACACCGCCGTCACCACGACCGCGGCCGGGTTGCCGATACCGAAGAGCAGCACGAACGGCAGCAGGTAGGCGAAGGCGGGCAGGATCTGCATGAAGTCCAGCACCGGCCGGATGCCCCGGTAGAACCGTTCGCTGCGCCCGGCCAGGACACCCAGCGGGAGGCCGACCAGCAGGGCGGCCAGGACCGAGGTGATGATCAGCGACAGCGTGGTCATCGACTCGTTCCACAGCCCGGTCAGCGCGAACACCGCGAACGTGACCAGCACGAGCAGCGCCACCCGCCATCCGGCGATCCGCCAGGAGGCGAGCACCCCGAGGACGGTGACGCCCACCCAGGTGAGGAAGTCGAGGATCTGGTTGATCAGCACGACCGCCGACCCCAGACCCACCGAGACGTAGTTGAACCCGTACAGGAACAGCGGGCTGTCGTTGCGGTTGAGGACGATCCACAGGTAGAGGTCGTCCATCCGCGCCATGAACCACTCGCCGGTGGCGGACGGGAAGGGACCCGACCACCCGGGGTGGCCCAGCGCGCGGCTCACCCAGTATCCGGCGACGAGCACCGCGATCGCGATGACCGCCTGGACCCAGGTCCACGTCAGAGGAGTGCCGTCGGCCGAGTTCCCGGTGGTCTGACCGGAGTCCGACCTGGTCACCGTGGCCATGTCACCCACCGTCCCCGGTCGGGGCCGGACCGCCGTGCCCCTTGTAGCCGCTGGGTCCGTTGTAGCCGCCCGCGTCGGAGGGCCCGCCGGGCTCCGGTGCGGCCGCGCCGCCCGTGCCCCGCCCGGGTTCGGCCCCGGACGTCTCCCCGTCGTCGGCTCCGGTGTCGGTGTCCGCCCCGGACGGTCGGGCGTTCCCGCCCGGTTCGCCGTCCGTCGGTTCCTCGCCGATCTCCTCGACGGCCTCCTCCTCGATGGCCGCCGCGACCGTGGCGTCGGCCAGCTGGTCCTCGGCGATCGCGCGCAGCACGTCGTCGCGGCCCACGTACCCGAGGAAGGTGTCCCCGTCCATGACCCGCACGGGCGCCGTGGTGGCGGCCAGCATCGGCAGGACCTCCGCCAGGACGGTGCGCGCCTGGCAGACCGGACCGTCGGTGCGCTCCTCGGGGAACGCGTCGCGGACCAGCCAGCGTGCGGTGAGCACCGTGGTACGGGCGACGTCCGAGGTGAAGTCGGCGACGTAGGCGTCGGCCGGGCGGCCGACCACCTGCTCCGGCGTACCCACCTGCACCAGCTCGCCGTCGCGCATGATGGCGATGCGGTCGCCGAGCTTGAGCGCCTCCTGCAGGTCGTGGGTGATGAACACCGACGTCTTGTCGAGCTCGCGCTGGAGCCGGATGACCTCGGCCTGCATGTCGCGGCGGATCAGCGGATCCAGGGCGCTGAACGGCTCGTCGAACAACAGGACCTGCGGGTCGACGGCGAGCGCGCGGGCCAGGCCGACCCGCTGCTGCATGCCGCCGCTCAGCTGGCTCGGGCGGGAGTTCTCGTACCCGGACAGCCCGACCATCTCGATCATCTCGCGGGCCCGGGCGTGGCGTTCGGGGCGCGGCATCCCGCGCACCTCCAGCCCGTAGGCCACGTTGTCGATGATCCTCCGGTTGGGCAGAAGGCCGAAGTGCTGGAAGACCATCGCCATCTTGTGGCGGCGCAGTTCCCGCAGGCGCTGCGGGCTGGCCTCCTCGATGTCCTCGCCGTCGAGCAGGACCTGGCCCGAGGTCGGTTCGATCAGGCGGGTCAGGCACCGGATCAGGGTCGACTTGCCCGACCCCGACAGGCCCATGACCACGAAGATCTCACCGGGGTGGACGTCGAAGGACACGTCGCGCACGGCGACGGTGCAGCCGGTCTCCTCCCGGATGCGGTCGCGGTCCGCGCTCTCCAGTTCGGTGCCGATGACCTTGTCGGCGTTCTTCCCGAAGATCTTCCACAGGTTGCGGACCGAGAAGGTGACCTCGGCCCCACCGCTCGGCGGACCGGCCGCCTCGGCCGTCTGCGTGCTCATCAGGCCTCCTCCTTCCGGACGACACGATCGGCGCGGATCAGATCCGCGGCACGCTCGCCGAGCGCCAGCACCATCACCATGGGGTTGGGTGTGGGCAGCGTCGGGAAGACGGAGGCGTCGGCGACGCGCAGACCGCGCAGACCCCGTACGCGCAGCCGGGGGTCGACCACGGCGGTGTCGTCGTCGGCGGCGCCCATCTTGCAGGTGCCCGCCGGGTGGTACACGGTGTGCGCGGCGCGGCGGCCGTACTCGGACAGCTCCTCGTCGGTCTGGACCTTGGGGCCGGGGGCGACCTCGCGCTTGATCCAGGAGCGGAACGGCTCGGTGGCGGCCACGTCGCGGGCGATCTTGAGCCCGTCGACGATGGTCCGCTCGTCGTAGCCGTCGGGGTCGGTGAAGTAGCGGAAGTCCAGCGCGGGCTTCGCCTTCGGGTCGGAGCTGGTCAGGTACAGCTTGCCGCGCGACCGGGACCGGGGGATGTTCGGCGTCATGCACACCGCGTAGCCGTCCTCGGGGGACTCGTAGCCCAGCCGCTTCGTGTTGTCGTCGAAGGGGATCTGGTAGATGTGGAACATCAGGTCCGGGCGCGGGTCGCTCGTGTCGCGGCGGACGAACAGGGCCGCGTCGGAGTCCATGACCGTCTCCCGCGGAACCGGGCGCTCGGTCTCCCACATGATGATCGACTCGGGGTGGTCGAGCAGGTTCTCCCCGACACCGGGCAGGTCGTGGCGGGCCTCGATGCCGACCGAACGCAGCTCCTCGGCGGCGCCCACACCGGAGAGCATGAGCAGACGCGGGCTGTCGACGGCGCCGGCGGCCAGGATGACCTCCTGGCGGGCGTTGACGGTGACGCGCTCACCCGACTTCAGGGTCGCGCTGACGCCCGTGGCGCGGTCGCCGTCGAAGACGATCCGGTCGACCCAGGTCTCCAGCATGACCGTGAGGTTGTCGCGCTCGCCCATGATCGGGTGCAGGTAGGCGACGGAGGCCGAGGACCGGTTCCCGGTGTAGGGGTCATAGGCGATGGACAGGAAGCCCGCCCCGTCGGCGAACCCGCCGCCGTGCGAGGTCAGGGCGTTGAAGTCCTCGACGACGGGGACGTTCGCCGCCTCGGCGGCCGAGGACACCCAGTCCTTGACCATGGCGTTGCGGTCCTTCTCGGCGACCGGGACGATGTTGCACTTGATCCGGTCGGCGTAGGACTGGACGGTGGCGTTGTCCCAGCCCTCGGCGCCCATGGCGACCCACTCGTCCAGGTCCTCGGCGAACGGCCGGAAGCTGATGAGCGTGTTGTGCGAAGAGCATCCGCCGAGCACGCGGGCGCGCGAGTGCAGGATGTGGGAGTTGCCGCGCGGCTGCTCGGTCGTGGTGTACCCGTAGTCGAGGTCGCCGTCGAGGACGCTCAACCAGTCGCGGAGCTTGATCACGTTCTCGTGGTCGCGGTCGTCGGGGCCACCCTCGATGACACAGACGGTGGTGCCCGGGTCCTCGGTGAGCCGGTTGGCGATCACCGAACCCGCGGTTCCACCTCCCACGATCACGTAGTCGTAGGTGCTCTGGTTGTCGGACACGGCCTGGTTCCTCTCGTGAATTCTTGCTCAGGGGGATGCCGGGGGTACCGACCCGTGTGTCCGGGTCCGGTCCCCGGTGACGACCGCCCCGGACGGTCGGACCGTCCGGGGCGGTGTCAGGGCACGCGTGGCGGACACACGCCCTGGCTAACCGAACCAGCGCTGGGGTTCGGGTGCGAGATTGCGGTAGATGTGCTTGGCCTCCCGGTACTCGTCGAGCCCGGCGAGGCCGAGTTCGCGGCCGACGCCGCTCTGACCGAAGCCGCCCCACTCGGCGCCCGGGAAGTAGGGCCCGTAGTCGTTGACCCAGACGGTCCCGTGCCGCAGGGCGGCGGCGACGCGCTCACCGCGTGCGGTGTCGTTGGTCCACACGCCGCCGGAGAGCCCGTAGTCGGTGTCGTTGCCGAGCTCGATCGCCTGCGCCTCGGTCTCGAACCGCTCGACCGTCACGACCGGGCCGAACACCTCGGTCTGGACGATGTCCATGGAGCGGTCGCAGTCGACGAAGACCGTGGGGCGGTAGAAGTAGCCGTCGGCCAGCTCGGGGGCGTCGGGGCGCTTGCCGCCCGCGATGACCCGGGCGCCCTCCTCGACGCCGCGCGCGACGGCGGCCTCGACCTTGGATCGGTGCTCGGCGGAGACCAGCGGCCCGCACCGCACTCCCTCGACCTGGCCGCGGCCGATCCGGATGGCCTCGGCCCGGCGGGCGAGTTCGGTGGTGAAGGCGTCGTGGATGTCGTTGTGCACGATGAGCCGCGCGCCCGCCGAGCAGACCTGGCCGGAGTGGAAGAACGCGGCGCTGAGCGCGTAGTCCACGGCGGTGTCCAGGTCCACGTCGGGGAAGATGATGTTGGGGTTCTTACCGCCGAGCTCCAGGGCGATCTTCTTGACCGTCTCGGAGGCCGCCGCCATGATGCGGCGCCCGGTGACCAGACCGCCGGTGAAGGAGATCAGGTCGACGTCGGGGTGCTCGGACAGGGGCGCGCCCGCGTCGGGACCGCTGCCCAGGACCAGGTTGACCACGCCCGCCGGGACGCCCGCCTCCGTGCTGAGTTCGACCAGCTTGGCGGTGGTGACCGGGGTGATCTCGCTGGGCTTGATCACCATGGTGTTGCCCGCGGCGATGGCGGGGGCCATCTTCCAGGCGAGCTGGAGCAGCGGGTAGTTCCAGGGCGTGATCATGCCGCAGACGCCGACGGGCTCGTAGACGACGCGGCTCTGCACGCCCTCGGGGGCGGAGACGAGTCGGCCGGCGTCCTTGTCGGCGAGACCGGCGTAGTGGCGGAAGACGTTGGTGACGTCGTCGACGTCGATCCCGCCCTCCTCGATCGTCTTGCCGGTGTCCAGCGACTCCATGACCGCGATCTCGTGGCGGTCGCGCTGGAGGAGGTCGGCGATGCGCTCCAGGACACGGCCGCGTTCGGTGGCCGTGGTGCTGCGCCACTCACCGTGGTCGAAGGCGCGTCGGGCGGCGGCGATGGCGTCCTCGGCGTCGGCGCGGCCGCCTTCGCTCACGATGGTGAGGACGGATCCGTCCGCGGGGTCCAGGATCTCCCGGACCCGGCCGTTGCGGGCCGCCCGCCACTCACCGTCGATGTACAGGCTCGTGGCCGTGGCCGACCCCGGTTCCGACAGGTACGGCACGGACGGAAGGGTTACGTAGGGTTCGTTCACGGGTCCGGTTTGCCCGAGATCGGTAGTCACAAACTGCCTCGTCTCATAGGACACTTACGCAACAAAACTCCCACAAACCACTTCTGGTCAGCAAAAACACGAGCTCCAGAAGCCGTGACCCGTGGTGAGCATCACGCCACGACAGTGTCCACAGGTACGCGGCGCGGGTGGGCCGCTACACAGCGAACACGCCCGCCTGGGGAATACCTGGGGGAGAATTTGACGTACATTTAGGTGTACCTCAGTGGGTTCGTCCGGCTCCGGACGCCCACGTCACCGACCGCCCAGGGCGTGTCCGCGGAACACGCCTCAGACCGCACCGCCAGAGCGCGCGTCGAGGATGCCCCATGCTGCTAGAACAGGAACGCCGGGACGTTTGTCTGACCGCCCGTAACCTCGTCTCCGCCGTCGGCTCCGCCCCCGGAGAGTCGACGACCGTCAGCGTCCGCAGCGGCGACCTCGTGGTCGTCACGCCGCACGGGGTCGCACCCGACCAGCTCCAGCCCGCCGACTGCCCGGTGATGTCCCTGGACGACCGCGTCCTGGAGGGGCGCCACGACCCCGCGGCCGAGGCCACCCTGCACATGGCCGTGCACCGTCAGGCCGCCGAGCACGGGCGCGACGCCACCGCCGTGGTGAACGCCTTCACCACCGACACCGTCGCCGTCTCCTCCGTCCTGGCCGAGCTGCCCCCGGTGCACCACCGGGCCGCCGCCCTGGGCGGGGCGATCACCGTGACGCCCTACACGACCTACGGCACCGGGGAGATCGCCGACCAGGCGGCCAAGGCGCTCAAGGGGCGCGACGCCGCCCTGCTCGCCAACCACGGCGGGGTGGCGCTGGGGCACGGTCTGGAGCACGCGCTGGAGAACCTGCGGCTGCTCGACTGGCTGTGCGCCGCCTACCTCAGGGCCCGCCAGATCGGTGAGCCCCGGGTGCTCTCCGAGGACGAGCTGGCCCTGGTCCGCCAGCGCGGCACCTACGGCTGGGCGGGCCCGGACATCTTCTGATTCCTACTCGACCCCCGTCGCCAGGACGCCGGGGAGGTCACCGAAACGTGCCTTGGCGTCGCGGCTCACGACGGTCCGACCCGTCTGCGCGGCGTGCGCGGCGAGCATGAGGTCGTGCTTCCCACGGGGTGTACCACTGCGTTTGGTGTAGGCGATCAGAGCCGCGTGGTGTGCGGCCGTCGCCTCTGTGTACTCCAGGACCTCCACGTTGTCGAGGATGGCCGCCAGCGCCCTGGAACGTTCGGCTGCCCGCGCGGCGGTGCCCGCCATCTCGATACCGACTCGGAACTCAGCCACCGTCAGCGCGGCGATCGACAGGTCGTCCTCGTGGAACATCGAGCGGTCGATCGTGCCCCGCTCGTAGGAGATCAGGACATTGGTGTCCAGGATCAGGCGTCGACCCACGGGTCGGCCTCCTCATCCGTGAGAAAGTCCAGTGCCCCGTCGATGTCCTTCTCGAACTCGTCGTCAAGCGGCGCGATGCCTTCCAGGGCCGCGTGCAGGTCCGCACCAGTGCGGCGACGAGCTGGTCCGATCTCCGCAACGGGAACCCGCCCCCGGGTGATGGTCACCCGCTCACCGGCCTCGATGGCGTCCAGGAGATCCGAGAACTTTCTCGCGGCCTCGGTCGCGGTCATCGTACGCACGGTCAACATGATATCTGACTATCAGATTTCTGCCAGGTTGAGAGGCGAGACCCAAAAACCCGCGCGCTGGCTCGCGCCGGTCAGTCGTCCTCGTCGTCGACGATCTCGTCGGGCTGCGTCCAGGCCAGGTAGGCGGAGGGCGCCGACGTGTGCACCATGAGGATGAGCCACAGGAGCGGCCACGTCAGTTCCTCGGGGAAGGACACGGCGTCGTAGCTGAACACGTTCAGCACCATCACCAGGAGGAAGGCGCTGACCAGCACCGCCGCCGTGACGTGGTGGCCGATCCGGGTGGAGCGGTCGCGCTCGATCCGCTGGCGCTCGTCCAGGTGCTGGTAGCTCACCGCCAGGCGCGTGGCCATGTTCAACTGCGCGACCAGCCAGACGAACACGGCCAGCGCCGCGACGACCCCCAGGACGAGGCCGGGGCCGCCACCGTTGGCGGTGTAGGGCTGCCACCACAGGAACGCGGCGCCGACCAGGCCCATCGCCCCCATCAGGACGGTGGCGGCACGCCGCCGGGACCGGGAGGCCCAGCGGCGGCGGACCTTCGGGTTCTCCGTCCGGAGCCGGGTCACGTCGTCGATGTCGCGCTTGATCTGGGAGGGGCGGAACTCGTCGATGAGGGTGGAGAGGAAACTCACGGGGTCCCCCTTTCCGGGGAGAGGTGGGGTCTGGTCACTGGCCGAGGCGCGGGAAGGGCTCGGTGGAGAAGACCACCTCGACCGGCACCTCGAAGTAGCGCGCGATGCGCAGGGCCAGGTGGAGGCTGGGACTGTACTCGCCCCGTTCCAGGTAGCCGACGGTCTGGTAGTGGACACCGAGGGCCTCGGCCAACTGGCGGCGGGACACGCTGCGCTCCGCGCGCAGCATCGCGATGCGGTTGTAGATCGCCTCGCCGCTCCCGGCCGCCGACCGGCCCTTGCGCCCGCTCCCGCCGTTCGCGCCGCGCCCGTTCGCCGGCGCCTTCTCAGAGGACACGCTTCATCGCCTTCTCCCTCGCCGCCTGCACCCGCGACCCCGACTCCCGCCGAGCCATCCGCCGCAGCACGCGCAGAGCCACCAGGGACCCGACCACGGCCCACGCCGCCAGGACCGCCGCCACCACGGGCAGCTGCCAGGCCCCGGCCAGTTCGAGCGCGCCGTAGTCGGTGGGCAGCGTACCGGCCCGCACCCCCTGACCGAGCCAGTACACGGGCAGCGCCCGGGCGACGGTGAACACCCAGTCCGGCAGGAGCTCCAGCGGGAACAGGACCCCGGAGAGCATCAGCAGGGCCATGATCGGGATCATCATCAGCCCCACGGCGCGGGGGTTGCTGATGAGGGCGCCGAGGGTCGCGCCGATCGGGGCCATGGCCAGCAGTCCCAGCACGCAGACCCACACGAGCGTGAGGGCCGCGCCCCAACTCGGGGGACCGAAGCCCTCCACGAGGAACAGGCCGGGGACGACGGTGAGCGCCACCGCCACGGCGGACATGGACAACAGGTGGACGACCTTGGCGACGCCGTAGCCGAGCATCCCGTGCGGAATCGCCTTGGCCCGCAGGAACGTGCCGTCCTCACGCTCGGCCGCCAGGACCTGGGCCACGGCCAGCGTCCCCAGCATGATCAGCATGAGGACCAGGCCGCCGCTGTAGGTCACCGCTCCGTAGTTGGTGGCGGCGCCGTCGACCTCCTCGCCGGAGAGGAAGAAGCCGAGGGCGACGAACAGGACGGGCATGTAGAGGTAGCCGAACAGGTCCGGCGGGTTGGTGAAGGTCCCCCTGAACTCCAGGAGGCCGCGGGCGGCCCCCGCACGGACGGCGTTGCTGGTGGCGTGGTTCACCGGATCCCCTTCGCGAACTCGTGGACGGCCTCGTCCGCGTCGCCGGACTCGTGGCGGCGGACCAGCTCCATGTAGACGTCCTCCAGGGAGGCCCTGCTGACCCGCAGGTCGGTCAGGTCCTCGCCGTGCTCCGCGTACAGCTCGGCGACGTGGTGGGCCGGGCTGTCGGTGGTGTGCACGTTCCGTTGGCCGTGGAGGCTCCAGGAGACCTCGCTGTCCCGCTCGACCAGCGCGGACAGCTGCTCGACGCTGCCGTCGGCGACGATGGTGCCGCCCGCCAGGACCAGGATCCGGTCGGCCAGCTTCTCCGCCTCGTCCAGGTCGTGGGTGGTCAGCAGGACGGTGGTGTCGTCGCTGTCGACGATGTCGTGCACGAGGTCGTGGAAGTCGCGGCGGGCCCGGGGGTCGAACCCCGCGGTGGGCTCGTCCAGGAAGAGGACCTCCGGACGGCCGACGACGCCGATCGCCACGTCCAGTCGGCGCCGCTGCCCGCCGGACAGCTTGTTGATCCGCTGGTGGGCGTGTTCGGCGAGGCCGACCCGTTCCAGCAGCTCGTCGGTGTCGTGGGGGCGGACGCGGTCGGGGGTGGAGTAGGGGGCGTGGAAGCGACCGAAGTGGTGGAGGAGGTCGCGCACCCGCCAGCGGCCGTGGTCGCGCCAGGACTGGAGGACCACGCCGAGTCCGGCGCGCCAGTCCTCCCCGCCGTGCTGGGGGTCGGCCCCGAGGACCTCGACGTCACCTCCGGAGCGCTTCCGGAACCCCTCCAGGATCTCAACGGTCGTGGTCTTGCCCGCACCGTTCGGCCCGAGCAGCGCGACCACCTCACCCCTGCGGGCGACGAAGTCGACCCCCCGGAGGACCTCTGTGCTCCCGTAGCTCATTCGCAGGTCACGGACCCGGATCACGGGCTCGGCCACGGCGTCGGTCGCCTGCGCCTGCGCCCTGGATGTCCGTGTGGTCGGCGTACTCGTCACACCAGTCCCCCACTTCGTCTCTGTTCTGCTGCCATTGATAGTATGTGTACTACATTCCGAGGCAGAAGGACAACGCATGGCCGGGAACGGCCACGGGCACACGGCGCGCCGGCCGGGCCATGGGTCCGTGAAACGCGGGTACTGAATACTCGGTGACCGACCGACCCGACCCGCCACGACGCCCCGGCGGGCCCCGGACAGCGACCGGCAGGAGGCCCCATGCGCTGCACCTACATCAGGCTCCTCGTCAACGACTACGAGGCCTGCTTCCGCTTCTACTCCGACGTGCTGAAACTCCCCGTGCTGCGAGGAGACACGGGCAGTCGCTACGCGGAGTTCGACGCGGGGTCCGCCACCCGCCTGGCGCTCAACCAGCGCGAGGTCATGGCGGAGGCGCTGGAGACCGACACGGCCGACCCCGAACTCCCCCACCAGGACCGGCTCGCCGTGGTCTTCGAGGTGGACGACGTCGACGCGACCGCGGCCCAGCTGGTCGCGGACGGAGCCCGGTTGGTGCGCGGGCCGAGGGACTGGACCGCGTGGGGTATCCGCGCGGCGCACTTCCGCGACCCGGACGGCTACCTGCTGGAGATCAGTCGGCCGCTGATCCCGGAGGACGGCGCCATGTGACCGTCACCCCGGTGGGACCTCGCCCCGCGGTCAGACCACGCTGCCGGGGCGCCAGCGGGTCAGATGCTCGGTGACCAGCTCGTTGACCGGTTCGGGGCGCTCCACTCCCACCAGGTGCGCGGCGCCGGCGACCACCTCGAAACGGGAGTCGACGATCCCGTCCGCCAGCCTGCGGCCGTGCCCGGGGGGCAGCAGCGGATCGTGGGCTCCCGTCACCACGAGGGTCGGCGCCCGCACCGCGGCCACCAGGTTGCGCTGGTCCATGGCGGCGACGGCATCGCAGACGGAGGCGAACGCGCCGGGGTCGAGCCTGCCGAGGGCCTCTTCGAACCGCTCGACGTCCTCCGGGCGGTCCTCGAGCATGTCGGGAGTGAACCACGGCAGTGCGACCTCGTCGGCCACCGCCGCCAGGCCGCCGGAACGAACCTTGGCGGCGATCCGGCCCCAGTGGTGCGACGGGGGAGTACGCGGCGCCGCGGCCAGCAGCGCGAGCCGGTCCAGGGTGCGCGGGGAGTTGGCGGCGATCCACACGAGCAGGGACGATCCGAACCCGGCCCCGACCGCCGAGACCCGGGGGAACCCGCGTTCCTCCAGCACCCGCAGGACGTCGAGCGCCATGTCGGCGATCGTGTACGGACCCTCCGGCGCCGGGGAGAACCCGTGCCCGCGGTGGTTGATCCGCAGGACCTGGTGGTCGCGGGTCAACGCGGGCAACTGGGCATCCCACACCGACATCGTCGTGCCGAAGGGCGGCACGAGCAGGACCACGGGCGCGTGCCTGGGGCCGTCGAGTCGGTACTGGAGCGGGATGAGCGCCATGAAACCTCCGGGTCGCCAGAGGCCCAGGTTATCGGGAGAGCTTCCGAGGGTTCCAGGGACGAACACGAAGCCCGGACGAACGCAGGACAGCAGCTGACCTCCACCCGCCCTACCGTCGGCACCGATCGCGAAGGACGACATCGGAAAGCGGTGGTCATCATGGCGAACCAGCCCCAGGACACCACGGTCGACGCCGAGCGGGCGGCACTGCTCCAGGCGCTGGAGGAGGCGCGCGGGAACCTGCGGTACACCGTCCGGGACCTGACCGAGGAACAGGCGCGCCGGCGCACGACCGCGAGCGAGCTCTGCCTCGGCGGCATCGTCAAACACATGACCCGCGGCGAGCGGCGCTGGTCCCGGTTCATGGCGGAGGGCGACCACGGCACGGACTACCTGGACCCGGAGGTCGTCGCGGCGCACGAGGGCGGCTTCCGCATGGAGGACGACGAGACCCTGGCCGACGTCCTGGCGGACTACGGGCGCGCGGCGAAGGAGACCGAGGCCGTCGTCGGCGCACTGCCGGACCTGGACGTCCGGCAGGACCTCCCGACCGCGCCCTGGTGGCCGGAGGGCGGTTCCCGGAGCGCCCGCGAGACCCTGCTGTTCATCATCTCGGAGACCGCCCAGCACAGCGGGCACGCGGACATCATCCGCGAGTCCCTGGACGGTCAGAAGACCATGGGCTGACGCCGAACGAATCCCGGATCACCGTCGAATGTAGGACAGAAACTGACCTACACCCTTCCTATCGTGGGGACCGAACTCGAAGGACGACGCGAAAAGCGGTGATCGGGATGCAGGCGCGGGACACGATGGTGGACGTCGAGCGCACGGCTCTTCTGGAGTTCTTGGAGAGGACACGGGGGAACCTGCGGTACACGGTCCAGGAACTCACCGACGGGCAGGCGCGCCAGCGGCCGACCGCGAGCGAGCTGTGCCTGGGCGGGGTGGTCAAGCACGTAGCCACGGTGGAACGGCACTGGACCGAGTTCATCCAGGAGGGGGCCAGGGGCCTCGACTTCTCGGACCCGGAGGTCATCGCCGACCACGTGGACGGCTTCGAGCTCAAGGAGGGCGAGACGCTCGCCGGCGTCCTGGAGGAGTACGAGCGGGTGGCCGAGGAGACGGCGCGGGTCGTCAACGCGCTGCCGGACCTGGAGGTCCGACACGCGCTTCCGGTCGCGCCCTGGTGGCCGGAGGGCTCCTCGTGGAGCGCCCGCGACGTCCTGCTGCACGTCATCGCGGAGACCGCCCAGCACAGCGGGCACGCGGACATCATCCGCGAGACGCTCGACGGCCAGAAGACCATGGGCTGACCCCGAGCCGCCCTCCGCTCCCCGCGCCCCGGGGGCGGGGCGGTTCGCGTGCGGTGGTCAGAGCGCGGCGGCGAAGGCCGCGCCGATGTACGCGGCGCCCAAACCGGCGCCCACGGAGGCCGCGGCGTTGGCGAAGGCGAGGAACCAGGTCTTCTTCTCCAGCAGGCGCAGGGTCTCGTAGCCGAACGTCGAGTACGTGGACAGCGCGCCGAGGAATCCGGTCGCGACCAGCGCGTAGGCCCAGTCGGGCAGAGCGAGCACGCTGACGAAGCCGAAGATCAGACAGGCGGTCGCGTTGGCCGTGTGGGTCCCCCAGGGGAACACGGAGTCGTGTCGGATCTGCACGAACCGGTCGGTGAGGTAGCGCAGGGGGGCGCCGATCGCGCCGCCGACGGCGACCATGAGCAGGATCATCGCCGCACCCGCCCCGAACGGCGCAGACGTGTGGCCCGGGTGGCCAGGGTGACACCGAGCCACGCCGCCGCCAGTCCGCCCGCCAGGTTGGCCCCGAGGAAGGCCAGGGTGAGCCCGGCCCGCCCCGCCTCCAGCAGGTCGTGAGCGTCCATGATGTGCGTGGAGAAGGTGGTGAAACCACCGAGGAAACCGACGCCGAGCAGGGGGCGCAGCAGCACCAGGCGTGGCCAGACGTCGACGACGAGCACCATGAGCACACCGATGAGCAGGCAGCCGGTCACGTTGACGAGCAGCGTGGACAGGGCGAACGCGTCCGGGGCGTGAGGGAGCGCGGTGTCGACTCCGTAGCGGGCGCAGGCGCCGAGCGCTCCGCCGAGGGAGATGGCCGCGAGGACCGCCCAGGGCTCGTCGGGCAGTTCACGGCGCTGCCGGGGAAAGTGGACGTCGACGTCCGAGTCGACGGGCAGTTCCCCGTCCTCACGCTGCATGGCCGCCCCCTCTCGCACTCCACCGGGCACGGCGATCGTATCGGGCCCGGGGCGGCGCCCCACCTGTGGCGACCGTGGCCGAACGCCCGCTCAGGACCGGATGCGCACGACCGAGGTCCAGGTGGCGACCGCCCACGCGACCACCCACACGGCGCCGACGGCGAGCGCCGCCCACGCCGCGACGCCGTCCGCGGGCGCGCCGAGGCCGGGAAGCAGGCCCGTCGCCCGGGCCCCGAAGGTGAGCACCCCCGCGCCGACCATGGCGGCGCCTACCGCGTTGGTGAGGACCAGGGCCCAACGCCAGAACGTCCCGACCGGTGGTCGCAGCAGCCCGAGGATGAGGACCACCAGAACCGCGCCCACCGCGGCGTTGGAGAGCTGCCCGGTCAGCGGGTCGTAGGTCGCGTAGGACTCCTGAGGGGCGGGGAAGCCCGGCATGCCCAGTCGGCCGGACAGCGCCAGCTCGACCTTCGAGACCGCGTAGGCGGCCGCCCCTCCGGCGGCCACGAGGACGGCCGCGGTGTGTCGGTTCATGCCGCCGAGTCTGACGCACCGCCGCACCGCGCGCGTCACCCACAGGGGCGAGGAACCTCCCTCTCCCGGGGGATCGGTCGATCGTCAATCATGAAGATGTACATACTCATGATCAGGAGGACGCTGTGAGCCTGGTCCAGCTCGACGTCGATGACGAGGCCCTACGTGAGGCCATGAGGCTCTCCGGTTCCCGGACGAAGAAGGAGACCGTCAACCTCGCGCTCAGGGAGTACGCCGCACGCCACAGGCGTGTCGCCGCGCTCGACCACTTCGCGGAACTCGCCCAGGGGTGGGACTACGAGGGCTGGGCGGAACTGCGGGCCGAGGAGAAAGGGCCAAGAGGGTGATCCGGTACCTGGTCGACGCGTCCGCCCTGTGGCGCGTACCGACTGCCACGAACCCGTACGTCCCTCCCCGGCCGGAAGACGCCGATTCCCGAACACGACCAGGAGACCGACATCACCAGCACGGAACCGGAGCGGGCGGAGACTGACCTGGGGGACCTCGCCCTGGTCATGGCCCGGAAGCGCACGGACAGCGGACGACGCACCTCCATGGACGACGTACTGACCGCCCTCGGACACAGCCGCGCCTCACTCGAAGAACTCCCCGAGGGCTGACGGCCGGGACCACCTTCACCGACGCCGCCCTCGACGACCTGCGGCTCGGCGTCGCGCGACCGGCACCCGCGGCGCGCAACGCCACGGGAACGACACCGGGGGCGCCCCCGCCGAACTACGGGAACGCCCCCGGAAAGAGGTGGCGAGGGTCGCCTCCGCATCCCCCCTCAAAGTACGGAGACGACCCTCGCTCTGGGAAACGGCCTGCGACTCCTCCCCCCTGGAGTCGCGGCCTGGAAGGCCTGTCCGCGGATACGATCCCGTCGATCCGCGTTGATAGAGACACTACCCACCCCACCCTCGAATAACAACCCTCAGTCACTGGAAACTACTTAAAGTGATCGTCATTCTCCGGCCCCTGCGCGACCAAGCCCATGTGGTCAGTGTCAATCCGGGGTCATGATCGCCTCCCCGAGGGGCGCGCATAGCCTGGTCGGGTGAGAACACTGCTCAGTCCCCGCTGGATCGGCCTGCACCTCCTCCTCGCGCTGGTCGTCGTCGTGTGCTCGGCCGGGACCTACTGGCAGTCCCTCCGCTCCGTCGAACCCGACCGCGAGGTGATCACCAACCCCGCCGAGGACCTCGCGGACGCCACTCCCCTCGACGACCTCATCGACCCCGGCGCCTACATGCACCCGGACCTGTACGCCAACACCGCCGTCGAGGCGACCGGCCACTACGACACCGACGCCCAACTCCTGGTCCCCCGGTTCTCGGACGGCGTCCGCGGTTACGATGTCGTCCTTCCCCTCGTCACCGGCGACGGCACCGCCGTCACCGTCAACCGGGGCTGGACCGAGGACGGCTCCGACGTCCCCGACGCGCCCGGCGGCCGGGTCACCGTCACCGGCTGGATCCTCCCGCCCGACGCCGCGACCGACGGCGTCGTCCCCGTCGACACGCCCGACGGCCAGGTCGAGCGCATCGCCACGTCCGTCCTGGTCAACGCATGGGACTACCGCCTCTACGAGGGCTACGTCGCCCTCCCCGAAGACGACCCCGCGACCGCGTCCCTGCGCCCCGTCCCCCCGCCGGAGCCGCCCACCGAGATCACCGTCAACTGGCGCAGCCTCGGCTACGCCGTCCAGTGGGCGATGTTCGGCGTCTCCGCGATCGCCTTCTGGGTCGTCCGCGTGCGCCGGGACGTCAAGGAGGCCCGCTCCCAGCGGGAACGGGCCTCGGAGACGGAGGGCGGGGCCGGTCAGACGGTCGGCGCGGGTTCCTGAGTTCCCTGTCCAGCCGCCTGGTCCGCGGCGCGCTCGGCCTTGACCAGCCGGTGCTCGACCACGAAGCCCAGTACCGGAATCGTGCCCGCGAGCACCACGCCCAGGGTCCGGCCCGCTCCCCAACGCCGGTTGAGCGACACCCACAGCACGACCAGCACGTACGCCATGTACACGTAGCCGTGCGGCATCGCGATGAACATCATGAGCGGCGACTCGGGGCCGAACCAGTGCTCCGCGCCGCTCGGCGCGGGGATGAGCGCGAGCGCCGAATCCTCCCCCACCAGGTACTTCGCGGGCATGGCCACGAAGGTCAGACCGAGCAGGAACACACCGGTCACGTACGCCAGCACCCGGTACAGCGTGAACGACACGCGTCTGCTGTCCACCGCTACTCCACCTCATCCACAGACTGCCGCCCCGAGGAGGGTCGGGGCCCCTCCCCGAGGCTAAACGCTGTCCGGGACCGCCCCGCGCCGGGGTGGGCGGGGCGGTGGGATCTCACACCGTTCCTGGTCAGGACCGGTTCGACACACGCACCGGGCTGCTCCACCGACCGTCGGAGTCGGCCGTCCACGCCCGGGGGATCATCCGCAGCGCGAGGTAGGCGTCGATCAGGCGCATCGGAAGGAAGAACAGCCCGTACAGCAGGTAGGACGGGCGCCTCCGGACCATCGCCAGCACACACGTGAGCGCGTAGTCGGGTACGAACAGGCCCACCGCGATCGCCACCGGCGGCAGGAACGCGGTCACCGCCGCCACGCCCTCCCCGTAGTAGGGGATGCTCATGACCGGCTCGCCGCCGACCACTCCCACCAGGACGAACAGGCCCAGCGCCGACGTGAGCAGCAAGACGGCGGAGACCAGCACGACCTCCAGCAGGTAGGGGGCCAGGAACAGCCAGAACGCGCTGGGCCACACCCCGTGGCGGCGGACCGTCTGCCAGAAGCCCAGCGTCCACCGGCCCACCTGCTTGGAGTAGTCCCGCAGTGTGAAGGGGTCCTGGCTGTAGGCGCGGGTGTCGGGCCGCATCGAGATCCGTCCGAGGCGCTTGCGCTGGAGCTCGAAGGTCATGTTGAAGTCCTCGATCACCAGCCCCTTGGGGTTGACCTCGATCTCCCTCAGCGCGCTGCTGCGGTACACGCTGGCGAATCCGGGCACGATGAACGCCGTGCTGGAACGCCGCCAGGTCTGCCCGAACCGCATGAAGTACTGGAGCATGAAGTACAGCCGGTCGCGGTAGGCGGAGATCAGCCGACCCGCGAACGTACGCTCGCGCGGCTTCCACTCCGACACGACGAACCCGGCCACGGCCGCCACGTCCGGGTCCTTGAGCTGCCGCTTGGCGCCTTCGACGTACCTGGGGTCCAGCTCGGTGTCGGCGTCCAGGATGAGCACGCCGTCGTAGTGCTCGGTCAGCGCGAACTCCTCGATCACCGCCTCCAGCGCGCCCGCCTTCCCGCGGTTGGTGAGCAGCTCCAGGACGTTCACACCGGTCCTGGCGGCGATGTCGGCCGTGGCGTCCTTGGAGGAGTCCGAGACGACGTACACGTCCCACCGGTCGAACAGCCTCAGCGCCGAGTCGATCGCGCCGCCGATCACCGGTTCCTCGTTGTGCGCCGGGATGATGACGGCGATGCTCACGTCCCCGGGGGCGTCGGCCCCCTCCACCCGGTCCGGAGCGACCGCGCCGCCGAGTGGCGCCACGTCACCCGGTTCCGGGCCGCCGGAGGAGGCGGCGGCCTCGGCCGCCTCGGTTGCCGGGTCGACGGTGTCCGTGCCCGCCCCGATCGCCGTGGCCGCCCCTGGTCCGGGGGCTCCGGCGCCGACGAGGACGCGTTCGCCGGCGGCGCCCGCCGTGACCTCGTCCCGCCTCCGAGCGCGGGCCCGGCCTCCGACGACGGTTCGGACCGACCCCTCACCCAGCCGTAGCAGTCCTACGACGGTCCACCACAAGAGGTTCGCGCCGAACGCCAGCCACAGGAAGGCGTAGGCGAGTGCGCCTCCCCCAGCCTCCGCGACCGAGGTCGTGGCGAAGTCGAACCAGTAGACGAACAGTGCCGCTGCCAGCACGAGGGCGACCAACCCCGCCAGCAGGCCTCCGATGAAACGCACGATACGCACAACCCTGGGACCCTCCGGAAGTCACTGGTTTTCGGACCGACATTAACCGCAAAGTCGGCGTTAGGTTGACGCTCTGCGACTCGGATGGGTTCACCCGGCTTCGCGTCCTATGTAGGCCACGCAAATCGTATCCACGGGCTTGCGTGAGGTGGTACCCATTAGAGGATATTTGTGATGACGACCGGAGCCCGCCCCACTCCGGTTTGTTGGATACTGCCCGAAAAACCGGAAAACCTCATGAACGGTGACACGAAGAGACAAGGAGAACGCCAGGCGTGATCGGCGACCAAGCGCCCACCTCAGCCACGCGGGGCCCCGATCCGGGGGAAAACGGAACCGCAGGACCCCATACCACCAGCCACGATGCCGCTCATCCGCGCTCGGCGAACGCCCGACCTCGCAGGTTCTCCCCACCGCGAGCGACCGGCGAAGGCAGGAGAATCGACAGATCCGCCCCTTTCCCGAAGGTGGCCACGACACCAAACCCGGAACGGCTCGAAGCACCCCTCCGACATAACCGAAACCACGTAGTAGACCAAGAGAATCCCCACCCCCCGACCATCCGAGCAAGACAAGAGAACCTCATAAAGGACACGACTCGTGACATGAGCGGGGAAACAGACATCACGAGGGTCTCTCTGAACACATTGGCCACAAAACACCGTTCTGTGGCCACGGGCATGCGGAATCCGCACACACGTTCGCCGAAACGAGGGCGAACCCGCGCCACCGGTCACCCGCCCCAGTCGTCCGCCGGCGCACGAGACGACACCGCCCGGCCCGGATCCCCCCTCCGCACCAGCGAACGGACCCGCCCCCCTGTGCGTTCAAGGCTCCCCTGAAGCCCCCAAGGCCCCTGGAGTCCCGACAATCCCGGAGCCCTGACCCTGCCTCATGGCCACCGCGACCACGGCAACGACCACACATCACACGGGTCCCGCTCCCCACTCCGGTCCCAAACACACTCGTGTCGACCGACCGGAATCCCCCACACGCACCTTTCGCTAAAGGACGGGAAACTGGCATGAAGACAGACTGGTCCCAGGAGCGCATCCTGGTCCTCGCACCCCACCCCGACGACGAGACCCTTGGCTGCGGCGGTCTCATGAGCAAGGCCAAGGACGCGGGCGCCGAGGTCTTCGTGCAGTTCATGACGGTCGGGGACACCGCCGACCTGTCCCCCCGGGGCTTCTCCACCGCCGAGGAGCGCTTCGCCGAGATCAAGCAGGTGCGCGACCACTTCCACTGGGACGACTGGCACATGGCCCTGCCCGGCGACGAGTACCACCTCAAGCTCGACCTCGTGGGCCGGATGCGGCTCGCGCAGGTGATCGAGCACGAGAGCCCGATCTCGATCTCCCGCCTCCGGCCCACGGTCGTGCTCACGCCGCACCACACCAGCTACAACCAGGACCACCGGGCCGTCGCTGAGGCCGCGCACACCGCGCTGCGCCCCTCCAACGCCGCTCTCCGGCACCACCCCCCTCTGGTCCTCGCCTACGAGGAGGCCGCGGACCAGTGGCGAACCGAGCCGACCGGCCCGCCGACCCTCCTGGTCGAACTGGACGAGAAGGCCATGGCGGACAAACTCCAGGCCATGGCGGCCTACGGGTCACAGAGCCACCCCCACCCGCACACCCGCTCCGAGGCGACCCTGCGCGCCCTGGCCGTCCTCCGGGGCATGCAGGCCGGAGTCGCGTTCGCCGAGGGGTTCCACGTCCTGCGCCAGCTCGCCTGAGCCCCCGGGCGGCACACCCGCGGGGCACCACCGGCGACGTCCCCGATCCGTCCCCGACCAACCCGCGATCCGCACGCTTCCCACCCTTCCCATGCGATCCACCCAGTCTCAAGAAGAACGACAACGCACAACCCCCTCAGTGGAGGTCAACGATGAAGATCCTCGTCACCGGCGGCGCCGGTTTCATCGGCTCACACCTGTGCGACCACCTGGTCGCGCAGGGGCATGACGTCACCGTGCTCGACGACCTGTCGACGGGGTCGGCCGACAACCTGGCGCACGCGGAACGGGCGCCGGGGTTCCGCTTCGTCCACGGCGACATCCTCGACCAGGGCCTCGTCGGCTCCCTCGTCGCCGAGTCCGACGCCGTCTACCACCTGGCCGCGGCGGTCGGCGTCCACACGATCGTGGACAACCCCCTCCGTTCCCTACGGACCAACCTGCACGGGACGGAGAACGTGGTGGAGGCCGCCGTGGCCCACCGGGTGCCGTACATGGTCGCCTCGACCAGCGAGGTGTACGGCAAGAACGACGCCGACGGCCTCACCGAGGACGACGACCGCGTCTACGGGTCGCCGACCAAGAGCCGGTGGTCGTACGCGGCCGCCAAGGGCCTGGACGAACTGGTCGCCTACGTCCACGGCGTGGAGTCCGGGGTCCCGTGCGTCATCACCAGGTTCTTCAACGTGGTCGGACCCCGGCAGACCGGCCGCTACGGCATGGTCGTCCCGCGCTTCGTCGGCCAGGCGCTGGCCGGTGAGCCGATCACCGTGTACGGCACCGGTACGCAACGCCGCTGCTTCGGCTCGGTCTTCGACGTCGTTCCCGCGATGACCCGGCTGATGGAGACCCCGGAGGCGTACAACCGCGCCGTCAACCTGGGCGGCCGGGAGGAGGTGTCGATCAAGGGGCTCGCCGACCGCGTGGTCGAGCTGACCGGGTCCTCCAGCGCGATCACCTACGTCGACTACGAGGAGGCCTACGGCGAGGGGTACGAGGACATGCAGCGCCGCTACCCCGACACCTCGCTGGCCCGGCGGCTGATCGGCTTCGAGCCCGCCCGCGACCTCAACGACATCATCCACTCGATCGTCGAGCACCGTCGCTCGGCCCGATCCGTGCCGACTCCGGCCTGACGGGAAGCGGCCGTCGACGGGCCCCGGCGCGCCCCCCGTACCCGCGTGAGGGAAGGGAGCACGGCCGCCGGGCGCCCGCACCAGCCCGATCAGGGCATACGGACGCCAGCGGGCGACCGCTCAGGCCAGAAGGGCCGTCACCGCGAGGACGACGCACAGCCCGAGGACGCCCGCGCTGAGCAGACCCAGCGCCCACGGGCTGGCCAGGGTCGGGGGAGGCTCCCCGGTGGCGGGGTCGCGCAGACCGCGCCCGGTCCGGCGCCACCGGTACCACAGGTGCAGGCCGAGGACCGCGCACAGCAGCAGGAGGGCGGCCAGGGTGGCCAACCGCACGCCCACGGGCGCCTCCGTGACCGCGACGCCGCCGGGAACCAGGGCCCCGCGCAGGTACAGCAGACCCACCAAGAACACCAGGATCAGTGTCCGATGCCAGGACAGGAGGGTGCGCTCGGGCTGGAGCCCCGGGTCCCGGTCCTCGTCGTACCCGGCGGTCACCACAGGTTGCCCCAGAGGATGACGGCGCACACGGCGAAGACCGCGACCGTGGCCACGATGGGCAGCACGCTCATCCGCAGGGTCTCGCCCCGGCTCATGACCTTCTGCACGTGGTACCAGCGCAGGGGCGCGTACACGGCGATGACCCCGGCCAGGACGGTCAGGGTCAGGCCCACCGTGGTGCGCTGGGCCTCGTTCCAGTCGAGCGGGAGCAGGTGCAGGACGGCGACGGCCCCGGCGAGGAGGGCGAGGGCCGTGCGCAACCAGGCGAGGAAGGTGCGCTCGTTGGCGAGGGTGAAGCGGTAGTCGACCGGGGCGCCCTTCCCGGATGCATTCGTACCCATCCGTCCCCCCGTTGACCTTGTGTTTTCGACTTTCGGGCCACAGTTGGCACCGTGGTCACGACAATGGGAGCGTGTCCCATGAGCCGACCCTAGCCCGAGCGCGCCCATCCTCCCAAACAGGTATGTCATCCGTTTTTGGTCGAAAAACGACAGGTCGGCGGCGTCCCCCGGCCGTGCCTGCGGGGTATGGAACAAACCGGAGGACGCCGCCGCTGTAGCACTGGAAGAGGATGGCCGTTGGCCGCAGGTCGACACCAGACGACGATCAGATTTCAGGAGACCCCGTGCCCACAGTCGAACTCACCAAGGACAACTTCGCCGAGACCCTCAAGGACAACGACCTCGTCCTCATCGACTTCTGGGCCGAGTGGTGCGGCCCCTGCCGCCAGTTCGCCCCGGTGTTCGAGCAGTCCTCGGAGAAGCACGCCGACGTCGTGCACGCCAAGGTGGACACCGAGGACCAGCGCGAGCTCGCCTTCGAGTTCGAGATCCGCTCCATCCCGACCCTGATGGTCGTCCGCGACCGGACCGTCATCTACAACGAGGCGGGGGCGCTCCCGGCCGAGGCCCTGGAGAGCCTGATCACCCAGGCCCGCGAGCTGGACATGGACGAGGTCCGCGCGAAGATCGCCGAGCAGCAGGCCGCCGCGGGCGACGGCGAGGGGCCCGCCGCCCAGGAGTGAGCCTCCGGCGACCGGACGCGAACGCCCCGGGCACCGCGAGCACCGGTGCTCGGGGCGGTTCCGGTCGGCCGTGATCACCCACCCGTTCGTCCACCGCCCCCGTCCGGTCACCGACACCGTCACCTCACATCCGGTCACGTACGGTGTCCACACCCTCTCCGATCGTCCCGGTCGAAACGGTGACATCCGGAATCATCCGAGTTCACCGCACACGTTCACTTTGGCCACGAGGTTCGTTCACCTCCGCTTCATTCGGACACCTTTGCATGGGTACGACCGCGCTCCGCGGATCCGCCCCCTCACCGACCGCGCAAGCTCCGTCCGACCCGGAAGTGGCCTCATGTCTGTCAGCAACACCGCGACTCCCCGTGGCTCCGAGTCCGGCCGTGGCGTCGCCCCCGACACCGTCCGGTACAACCGGGAGGTTCCCGGGCTGGACGAACCCGTCTTCGACGTCAGCGGCCTCTCCATCTACTACGGCTCCAACAAGGCCGTCCGCGACGTGAACATGAAGGTCGGACCGCGTCAGATCACCGCGATGATCGGCCCGTCCGGCTGCGGCAAGAGCACCGTGCTGCGCACCCTCAACCGGATGAACGACCTCATCCCGGGGGCCCGGGTCGAGGGCAGCGTGACCTACCACGGCGAGGACCTGTACGACCCCGCCGTCGACCCGATCGAGGTCCGCCGCAGGATCGGCATGGTCTTCCAGAAGCCGAACCCGTTCCCCAAGTCGATCTACGACAACATCGCCTTCGGCCCCCGCATCAAGGGCGTGCGCAGCGGTCTGGACGACCTGGTCGAGGAGTCGTTGACCAAGGCCGCCCTGTGGGACGAGGTCAAGGACAAGCTCAAGGAGAGCGCGTTCGCCCTCTCCGGCGGTCAGCAGCAGCGGCTGTGCATCGCGCGGGCGATCGCGGTCAACCCCGAGGTGATCCTGATGGACGAGCCGTGCTCCGCGCTCGACCCCATCGCGACCCTCAAGATCGAGGACCTGATGTATGAGCTCGCCGACGAGTTCACCATCGTCATCGTCACCCACAACATGCAGCAGGCCGCGCGCGTCTCGGACCGGACCGCCTTCTTCACCGCCGCCGTCGACGACAACGGCGACCGCTTCGGCGGCCTGGTCGAGTTCGACGAGACGGCGACGATCTTCAGCAAGCCCTCCGACAAGCGGACCGAGGACTACATCTCCGGACGCTTCGGGTAGGCCGCCCGCCACGCGCCCCGTCCTCCCTCCCCTTCGACGAAGTGGATCGCCCATGCCCGCGTTCACCCCCTCCACCTCCGTCCCGCAGCCCTCGGGAGCTCCGGACGAGGAGGAGCGGGTGGAGCGGGTGGAGCGGGGCGACCCCGGCGAACGGACGGAGGGGCCGATCCGCGTCCTGCTGGTGGAGCCGGAGTCGGAGCAGTCGCACCAGCTCGTGCTCTCGCTCAGCGGGCACGACATGGACATCACCGTCTGCGTCGACGGGGCCGAGGCACTGCTCCGGATCGGCATGATCCGGCCGGACACGCTCGTCACCAGCGCGGCTCCCCCCGAGGTCGACCTGGAGACGCTGGTGCGCGTGGTACGGCGCGCGACCGACATCCCCATCCTCATCGGGGTGGGCGCGGGCGACTCCCAGCGGGCCCTCAGGGCCCTCACCGCGGGGGCCACCGCCTGCGTCAATCGCCCCTACCGGATTCCTGAGCTCTCCGCGCTGCTGCGCGGATCGCTCCCCGGGGCCGATGCTCCCGCTCCGGCTTCCGGAGGTCAGCAGCCGACGGCCCTGCGGTCCGGAGCCCTGGAGCTCGACGCGCTGGGCCACCGGCTGTTCGTCGACGGGAACCCGGTCAACCTGGCGCTGCGGGAGTTCGGGATCATGGACTTCCTCATGCGCAACAGCGGGCGCGTCGTGAGCCGTGAGGAGCTGTGGACCGAGGTGTGGCACAAGCCCCTGCCTCCGGTGAACAACACGATCGCCGTGCACATCAGGCGCCTGCGCCACAAGCTCGGGGACTCCGAGTCCCAGCCCCGGTTCATCCACACCGTCCGCGGGATCGGTTACCGTCTGGACACCCTCGCGCCCTAGTCGCCCCAGTCGACGTTCTCGAAGGGTCCCGGGACCCGTTCGCCCCGGGCGCGGAGCTTCTCCTCCCAGGCGATGCGCATCGCCACCCAGCGGCCCTGGACCTGCACCGCCCGCTCCTCCTCGGCCGTCAGCGGCCGGTTCTCCCATTCCTCGCGCGTCATGGCCGCCCGCTCCCCTCCACCGCCTGGGAGCCGAGCACCCGGTGGATCTCGGCCTCGTCGAACCGCTGACCGCCGCTCGGGGTGCGCACGCACCGCACCCGCCCCTGGCGCGCCCACCGGTGCACCGTCGCGTCCGCCACCCGGAACAGGTCCGCCACCTCACCGGCCGTACTGGCCGTCAACGACCTCGGCCTCACCCACACCACGTCCTCACCCATCGGGGTGTCCCTTCCACGGGCCGCGCCCCGGGTTCCAGGTGGTGGGGGATGCCCGGGACCCGGGGCGCGGCGATCCTTCACCGGCTAACGGTCGGTTGCGGGTTCGAGCGGGGAGCGCCACACGATCGGGTGGACGCGTCCGTCCGGTGCGGTGACGCACACCCGGGTGGCCACGCCCCTCGTGGCGCCCCAGACCTCACCGCCGTCCGTCGTCGCGCCCATCCACCGGACGCGGGCGCCGTGCACACGCGCCCACAAGCGCAGTTCGCTCATCGAGGCCACCTGGCGGATCTCGCACACCGTCCGCCGCTTCCTCATCGCGTGCCCCCGTTCCTGGGCGCGGGCACGACCCTGTTCCTCGTGTGGCGGGCGATGACGGTGAACAGCTCCCGGTAGGAGGCAGCTTCCAGGCGGGTGTGGGGATCGCCGTTGCCGGTCCAGCCGACCGGCCGCCGGGCGGTGTAGGTCCGCACCCCGGCGTCGTCGATCTCGTAGGAGAGCACCCACCGGCCCGCGATCAGCTCGTCCAGGGCCCGGCGCGCTTCCAGGCGGTCCATCACCGCACCCCCGCCCGCAACCACGACAGGCCCAAGACCACGACGGACAGCGGTCGCGGCTCGGCCACCAGGCGCAGCAGGTCGGCCGGGCCGGACACGACGAACGGCAGTGCGGGGCCGGGGCGGGCGTAGCGACGGGGGCGCGCCGCCCGGCGGGGGCGCAGGCCGCGCACGAGCCGACGGGCCACACCGGCGGTGCGGTCGGGCAGTTCGGGACGGGAGACGGCGCGGGCCAGCGGCCACAGCGCCAGCAGGAACAACAGCAGGTAGCGCACAGGCGCACCTCCAGGGGTTCAGGTGCCGGATGGGAGGTCCGGCGGCTGCATTGGGCAAGACCATCATCACTATCGGCGGCAGATTTTGCAATGCCAATGAAGAGATTCCATGCTGGATATACGCTTCAACCGCAGAAATAAAGATTGGTGGATGACGATATGTCCCGTAGTGCGAAGATCGGCGTAGGATCAGGTCAGGAACTCAGCAGCCGACGGAGGAACCCCGACGTGTCCGGAAGCCCGACCGTGCGCAGGCGTCGCCTCTCCTACCTTCTCCGTGACCTGAGAGAGTCGAAGGGCTACACCGCCCAGTTCGTCACGGACCAGCTCGACTGGAGCCGGGGAAAGCTGACCCACATCGAGCAGAACCAGTGGAAGCGGCCCAACCGCCGCGATATCGAGGACCTGCTCGACATCTACGAAGTCACCGACGAAGGGAAGCGCGACGCCGCGCTCTCGCTGGTCAAGCAGGCCCGTCAGCGTGGATGGTGGGTTTCCTACTCGGATGTGTGGGGCAGCGGCACCTTCGTCGGCCTGGAAGCGGAGGCGTCCTCGATCCGAACCTTCGAGGCCCTCGCGATCCCCGGGCTGCTCCAGACCGAGGAGTACGCCCGCGCTGTCGTGCGCTCTGGCGGCATCACGGACGATGACGAGGTCGACCGGCGTGTCCAGGCGAGGATGATGCGCAAGCAGGTGCTGTCCGCGCCCAAG